>NZ_JABTEX010000002.1 GCF_015711645.1 Planomonospora sp. ID82291 | reverse complement strand
ACACCCACCCCGGCGACCGCGCGAACGGGACCCGGCCGAACCACCGCAGCGCACACCCACCCCGGCGACCGCGCGAACGGGACCCGGCCGAACCACCGCAGCGCACACCCACCCCGGCGACCGCGCGAACGGGACCCGGCCGAACCACCGCGCGAACGGGACCCGCCGTTCAACGGGTTAGAAACCGTCCCGGAGGAGGGCTTCCAGGGTTTCCCCGTCGCGGGCGACCACGGCGCGGCCGTCGTCGGTGAGCACGATGGGACGCTGGATCAGGATCGGGTTCGCGGCCAGGAGCGCGATCCACTCGTCACGATCGCGCGGCCGCTCCGCCAACCCGAGCTCCCGGGCCCGCTCCTCCCCCATCCGGGTGACGTCCCACGGCTGCAGGCCGAGCCGGTCGAGGACGGCGGCGAGCTCCGTGACCGTGGGCGGGTCGTCCAGGTAGCGGCGGACGGTCACCTCCCTGCCCGCGCCGGAGAACGCGTCGAGGGCGCAGCGGCTCTTGGAACAGCGCGGGTTGTGCCAGACGGTGATCACGCGACCTCCGCCGCGACGCCGCCCGTGATGCGGAGCAGTTCGTCGTAGGAGGTGGGAAAGACGCTGTGCGGGTGGCCCGCGGCGGCCCAGACCACCTCGTGCGCCTGCAGCCAGGTGTCCACCAGGGTCCGGATCGGGGCCGGATGACCGATCGGGGCGACGCCGCCGATGGGCTGGCCGGTGGCCGCGCGGACGAGCTCCGGCGTGGCCCGCCGTACCGCGGCTGCGCCGACCGTCTCCGCGACCAGGTCGGTGTCGACCCGGTGGGCCCCGCTGGTGAGCACCAGGAGCGGCTCGCCGTCGGCGTCGAAGACGAGGCTGTTGGCGATGGCGCCGACCGCGCAGCCGAGCTGCGCGGCGGCGGTCGCCGCGGTGGGCGTGGCCTGGGAGAACACGACGATCTCCCCGAGGGCGCCGTGCTCGCGCAGGGCGGCGGCGACCTTCTCGATGTTCGGATGCAACTTTTCCGGCACCCCGCCACTCTAAACACGTTACCGGTCGGTCACCTCTTCATAACCGGCCGAGGGCGCATCCTGGAGGTGCGCTATGTTCCGTTGATCCGACTATCCAGTGCGATGAGGGGATGAAGTGACGTGGGGGTTGGACGGCGGCTCGGAGTGGCCGCACTCATGACGGGAGCGCTGCTCCTGTCCTCCGGCGCCGCGCACGCGGCGCCCGCCGCCCCGGCGGTGCCGGTCGCCACGGTGGGAGCCGCGTTCACGGCTCCCGCGGCGACGGCCGAGCCGGCTCCGTTCACCGCGCCGGGCAGGACGCTCAGGGTCGGCGCCAAGGGCACCGCGGTCAAGGCGCTGCAGGTCCGGCTGAAGGAGCTCGGCTACCACCCGGGCCGGATCGACGGCCGGTACGGCGGGGCGACCCAGGCCGCGGTGTGGGCGTTCCAGAAGGTCAACGGCCTGAAGCCGGCCGGCACCGTCACCCGGCGCACCTGGAACGCCCTGGAGTCCCCGCGGGCCCCCAGGGTCCTGGTGCCCAAGGGCAAGCCCACCCGCGTGGAGATGAACCTCACCACCCAGGTGATGGTGCTCTACGTCGACGGGCGGGTGAGGCTGATCAGCCACACCTCCTCGGGCAGCGGGATCCCCTACTGCGAGACCGCCACCTGGCAGGGCAAGACGCAGAGGTTCTGCGGTGACGCCCGCACGCCGACGGGCGACTACAGGACGACCTGGCGCCGGGACGGCTGGCACCGGTCCTACCTGGGCCAGCTGTACAACCCCATCTTCTTCAACGGCGGCATCGCCTTCCACGGCGCCCTCTCGGTTCCGCTGACGCCGGCCTCCCACGGATGCGTGCGCCTGCCGATGCACGTCGCCGGGATCCTGCCCGACCTGCTCGGCACGGGGGTGCCGGTCCACGTCCGGGGCAGGTTCGCCCGATAGCCGCGACCGGCCGCGGAGCGCGGGCCCCGGGAGATCTCGATCTCCCGGGGCTTTTCGTTTCACAGAGAGATCGAACCTTTGTTCGTCGACACACTTGACACCTTCGATGATCGAATTTATGTTCGATGGAGTGACGTGGGACTCGTGGCTCACGTTGAGGGCGGCCGACCGGGCCCGCCTCCGCCGGAGGCTGCGGGGTCGGGTCGGGGCGGACGGGGAGAGGGGAAGCTCCTCGTCCGGCCGCCCGGCGGAACTGTCGGTGGGGTCTGCGAACGTGGTGCCACCGGCCGGACCGCCGGGAGCCGCTTGCGACCAAGGAGGGGAAGCATGACCCCACGGTTCGACGGCCCCATCGGGCCCCGGCTGTCGTCCACGGCGCGGATGCGCCTGGCCGACGCGCGTGACTGCCTGGAGGAGGCGGCGAGCGCCCGCACCTCGGCCGTGCGCTACGTCTCGGCGCATCTGGCGGCGCTCCGGGCGGCGGCGGCCGTCCTGGCCGCCCGCCCCAAGCCGATGGACGGCCGCCGGCGCAGGTTGCGCAGCGCCTGGGAGCTGCTCCCCGAGGCCGAGCCCAGGCTGGCCGACTGGGCGCCCTATTTCGAGGTGAGCGCGACCAAGCGGGCCTCGATCGAAGCCGGGATGACCCATGCCGTCTCGGCCCGTGACGCCGAGGAGCTGATCTCGGAGGCGGAGCGGTTCGTCGTGGCGGTGGAGGAGCTGCTCGGCGTGCCGGTCCAGCCGGCCCTCCCGGGCCGCGTCCCCCTGGCGGGATAGGCGCTCCTCCCGCGGGCTCCCGGACGGCGGCGAGGGTCGTGACGGGAGCGGGATCCGTCCGCCCGCCGGCGGCCTTTTCGGGCGAAGGCCGCGTTCGTCCCCCGGCTCGAAAGCCGGGACCGCAGGCGGACCTCCGGTAAAAGAACCCGGAGGTCCCGTTAGCCGTTTTCCACGAATCAGGTCAGATCGCCCCTGCTAGGGTGCGACGGTGATCGGACTGCGACGAGTCGGCCCCGAGGAGTTCGTCTCTCGGCTGGATTCCGTTCTCGACATCTACATGGCGGCGATGGCCCCTCCTGCCGATCAGCTGTCCGGCCGGAAGACGATAATGGGCAACCACGCCGCCCACCCCGGCTTCACCTGCCTGTTCGCCGAACTCCCCGACGGCACCCCGGTCGGCCTCGCCTACGGTTTCCACGGCGCGCCGGGGCAGTGGTGGCACGACGTGGTCTACCAGGCCGTCACCGAGCGGCGCGGCCGGACCGGCGCGCACGACTGGCTCGGCGACGCCCTCGAACTCGCCGAGGTCCACGTCCACCCCGACCACCAGGGCAAGGGCATCGGCAGAGCCCTGGTCCTGAACGCGTGCGCGGGACGGCCGGAGCGCACGGTCGTGCTCTCCACCCGCGACCTGCCCACCGCCGCCCGGTACCTCTACCGGAGCATCGGCTTCGTGGACCTGCTCACCGCGTTCGTCTTCCCCGGCGGCTACGAGCGCTACGCGATCGCCGGAGCCATGCTCCCGCTGGCCCCCGGCCGGGATCCCGCCGGGGCGCCGCCGGGACGTCCCTGAGGGATCCTGCCCCCGGCCGGGGAGCGCCGGTCGCGGCCCGCGGCCGGGACGACGGGTTCACCCGGAGAGCGCGGCCGTCTGCGGCGCGTGGGCCGCGTGGTCGAGGCTCTGGAAGACCTCGCGGGTCGCGCTGGAGCTGTTGAAGGTGATGAAGTGGATGCCGGGCGCGCCCTCGTCGAGCAGGGTCCGGCAGAGCTCCGCGGCGTGCTCGATGCCGAGGGCTCGCACGGCGGCGGGGTCGTCGGCGACGGCCTCGAACCGCGCGGCCACCTCGGGCGGGAACGGCGCGCCGGAGAGCTGTTCGGAACGGGCGATCGTGCTCATCCGGGTGACGGGCATGATGCCGGGGATGATCGGGGTGTCGCAGCCCCTGGCCGCCACCCGGTCGCGCAGCCGCAGGTAGTCCTCCGCCCGGAAGAACATCTGGGTGATGGCGTAGTCGGCGCCGGCCCGGCACTTGCGCACGAAGTACTCGGTGTCGGCCTCGACCGACGCCGACCTCGGGTGCTTGTAGGGGAACGCGGCGACGCCCACGCAGAAGTCACCGGACTGGCGGATCAACCGGACCAGGTCCTCGGCGTAGAGCACGCCCTCGGGATGACGCACCCACTCCCCCGCCGGGTCGCCGGGCGGGTCGCCCCGGACCGCGAGGATGTTGCGCACGCCCGCCCCGGCGAACCGGCCGATCAGGTGGCGCAGTTCGCGGATCGAGTGGTCGACGGCGGTGAAGTGCGCCACCGGGGTGAGCGTGGTCTCGTGGGCGATCCGCTCCACGATCTCGACCGTGCGGTCCCGGGTCCCGCCGCCCGCGCCGTAGGTGACGGAGACGAACGTGGGACGCAGCGACTCCAGCTCCCGGATCACGCGCCAGAGCTGCCGCTCGCCCTCGTCGGTCTTCGGCGGGAAGAACTCGAAGGAGAACGACCGGCCACCTGCGGCGAGGAGCTCGCGGACGGTGGGCACGCGGTCGGGAAGGATTGAGGGGCGACCCAGAGCCATGCCCTTAGCCTACTGGCCCGGCCGCCTGACGGGCCGCCGCACCCGCGTTGGGCCGCGCCCGTGTGATCGGGGATCGGCGTCCGGCCCGATAATCTCTGACTATGCCCGCTTCCGCAGCCCTGCTGGACACCATCCGCTCCGAGGTGGACCGCTCACTGGGACGTTTCCTCAATCGGCAGCGTCCACTGGTCAGCGCGCCAGAGATCGCCCCTCTCGTCGCCGCGGCCGAGGACTTCCTCACCGGTGGGAAACGGCTCCGCCCGGCGTTCTGCTACTGGGGCTGGCGGGGCGCGGGCGGCGGTGACGACCCCGCGCTCTTCACCGCCGCCGCCTCTCTGGAGCTGCTGCAGGCCAGCGCACTGGCCCACGACGACGTGATGGACGCCAGCGACCTGCGCCGGGGCATGCCCTCGGCGCACCGCCGCTTCCAGGCGATGCACGAGAAGGAGGGCTGGAGCGGCTCGGCCGAGCAGTTCGGCGAGAACGCCGCCATCCTGCTGGGGAACCTGCTGCTGGTGTGGTCCGGCGAGATGTGGCGGACCAGCGGCCTGCCTCCGGCCGCCCTGGCCGCGGCCCAGCCGGTCTACGACCACATGCGCACGGAGCTGATGTGCGGGCAGTACCTCGACCTGCTGGAGCAGGTCCGCGGCGCCAGCACCTTCGACAGCGCCCTGCGGGTCGCGCTGTTCAAGAGCGGCAAGTACTCGGTGGAGCAGCCCCTCCGGCTCGGCCTGGTGCTGGCCGCGCACGGGCGTGAGCCGTGGATCGACCGCCTCTGCGAGGAGTACGGCCGCAACGTCGGCATCGCCTTCCAGCTGCGCGACGACATCCTCGGCGTGTTCGGCGACCCGGCGGAGACCGGCAAGCCCGCGGGCGACGACCTGCGAGAGGGCAAGCGGACGATGCTCATCGCCCGCGCGCTCGCCGCGGCCTCGCCGGCGCAGGCCGAGGAGGTCCGGCTCACCCTGGGCGACCCCGGGCTGGAGAAGGGCGGGGTCGACCGGCTGCGCCGGGTGATCGAGGAGACCGGGGCCCTCGCCGCCTGCGAGAAGCTGATCGACGACTACCTCGCACAGGCGCTGCGCTCGCTGGACGACGCCCCCATCGCGCCGGAGGCCCGGACGGCCCTGGCGGATCTGGCCGTCGCCGCGACCGCCCGGCGAACCTGACCCGGACCGCCCCGGCGCGGCCGTACCCGGACCCGGCGGCGCGGTCCGCCGGATCCGTCATGTCCCGCACGGCCCGGTCCGGCACCGCCGGACCGGGCGTGTCAGTGCGGCGCTGCGAGCCTCCGCTGGAACTCCTCGGCGGCCGCCTTCGGATCGTCCGCCTCGGTGATGGCCCGCACCACCACGACCCGGCGCACGCCGTACGACATGACCTCGTCCAGGGTGGCGAGGTCGATGCCGCCGATGCCGAACCACGGGCGGTCCGTGCCCAGCGACGCGGCGTGCGCGAGCAGGGGCGGTCCGGGCGCGTGGCGCCCGGGTTTGGTGGGCGTCGGCCAGACCGGGCCGCAGCAGAAGTAGTCGACCCCCGGCTCGGCGGCCGCGGCGGAGACCTCCTCGGGGGCGTGAGTGGAGCGCCCGATGAGGATGTCGTCGCCGAGGATGTCCCGCGCGACGCGCACCGGCAGGTCGCGCTGGCCGAGGTGGAGCACGTCGGGACGGGCGGCGCGGGCGATGTCCGCCCGGTCGTTGACCGCCAGGAGTCTGCCGTGCCGGTCGCAGGCGTCGCGGAAGACCTCCAGGAGCGCGAGCTCCTCGCGCGCCTCCAGCCCCTTCTCACGGAGCTGCACGATGTCGACGCCGCCCGAGAGGGCGGCGTCGAGGAACTCGGCGAGGTCTCCGCGGTCCCGGCGGCCGTCGGTGCACAGGTAGAGGCGCGCGTCAGAAACCGAGGGTCTGGGCACGCCGCTTGACTTCGGTGTGGCGGCCGGCGCGGATCGCGTCGACCGGCGACCCCGGCAGGGTCTCGTCGGGGGTGAACAGCCAGCGGAGCGCCTCGACGTCGTCGTATCCGGCGTCGAGCAGCACGGTGAGCGTGCCCGGCAGGCCCTTGACGACGTCGTCTCCGGCGATGAACGCGGCGGGCACCTGGGGCTCACCACCGCCCCGCCGGACTCCGATGATCTTGTGGTCCTTGAGGAGCTGCTTGGCGCGACCGGCACTGAGGTCGAGTCTCCTGGCGACCTCGGTCAAGGTGAGCCACTCGCCCACCAGTTCGTCGGTTTCCCGGTCGATCTGCGCAACAGAAAGCGTCACGAACCCACCACTACCACATTGAGCCCTTCACCAAACACCTCGCGGCGCTTCACGGTGCGGTCACACCGCCGTACAGTCGCGCAACGCTACAGCAGGATCGGCCAGACGATCGACGTCGAGGTGCTGACCGCCCTCGATGAGGCGGCGCCCCTGCATCAGGTCGCGGGGCAGGTTCACCGCCAGGACCGCGGCGAGCCTGCTCTCGCCGGTCACCCAGCAGGCCGACCACCGGGTGCCGGCGGGGTCTCCGCGCATGACGAGGCGGGCGTCGGCGTGGTGCCCGGCGTACTGCACCATGTGGCCGAACTGCTCGGACCAGAAGTACGGGACCGGGTCGTAGACCGCGCCCTGCCCGGATCCGCCGCCCAGCAGCGTGGCCGCGGCCACCTCGGGAGAGTTCAGCGCGGTGTCCCAGTGCTCCACCCGCAGGCGGCGGCCGTACCTGCGCGACCACCAGGCCGCGCAGTCGCCCACGGCGACCACGCCGGGCAGCGCCGTGCGCAGGTGCTCGTCGGTGACGACCCCGTCGTCCAGTTCCACTCCGGAGCCGGCCAGCCAGTCCACCGCGGGCCGCACCCCGACGCCGGTGACGACGACGTCGGCCTCGACCGTGGAGCCGTCGACGAGGGTGAGCCCGCCGGGGTCGACGGAGGCCACCATCGTGCCCGTCCGCAGGTCGATGCCCGCCCGGTCGTACCAGGAGGCGGTGTGGGCCCCCACCGGGCCGAGCGCGGCCGCCAGCGGGCACGCGGCGGCCTCCACGACGGTCACCTCGCACCCGGCCCTGCGCGCGGCAGTGGCGACCTCCGCGCCGATCCACCCCGCGCCGACGACGGCGACCCTGCGCCCCTCGCGGAGCAGGGCGCGCAGTCCGAGCGCGTCGTCGATGGTGCGCAGCACGTGCTGCGGGCCCTCGCCGCGCAGCCGGATCGGGCGCGCGCCGGTGGCGACGACCAGCGCGTCGTAGGCCAGCTCGCCCTCGGTCGTCTCCAGCACGCCCGCCCGCAGCCCCTTGGCGGCCACGCCGGGGCGGTGGTCCACCGCCAGGGCGCCCAGGTCGGAGTCGACGACGGTGGAGTCGATCTCGCCGAGCAGCACCGCCTTGGACAGCGGCGGGCGGTCGTAGGGCCGGTGCGGCTCCTCTCCGATCAACGTGATCGCACCGCCGAACCCGTGCGCCCTCAGCGCCTCGACACTCCGCACCCCGGCCAGGCCGGCGCCCACCACCACGACATGATTCACACCTCATGACCCTAAGCGGCGGCGCCGACCTCGGCCATCGGGTCTGCGGTAACGAAAGCGACATTTACCACACATCCCCACCGGTAGGTCTGATCCGCGAGCCCTTAAGGTGGGGGCGTAAACGCGCGGGAGCCCGGCACGCACCGGGCTGAGAGGAGGGCGACGGACCTGCCGGACCGGTGGGCCCGCGGTGCGCGGTGAGCGCTCCGCCGGGTGTGCGGGTTCCGCGGCACGGCCGTCGGCGGGCCCTCGACCGCCAGGAACCTGATCCGGATCATGCCGGCGAAGGGAGCGGACATTCATGCCGCATGAGATCGCAGTGTCACCGTCCACCGCATCGGACATCCCACCGATCACCCCACCGATCACCGCATCGGACACCCCACCGATCACCGCCCCACCGGTGCCCGCCACCGGGCCGGGCGTCTCGACCGCCGCCGGGACGGCCGCGGCCGTCCCGGCGGACTCCTACGACCTCGTGGTCGTCGGCGGCGGGATCATCGGACTCTCCGTCGCCTGGCGGGCGGCCCGCCGGGGGCTGCGCGTGGCGGTGTCGGACCCCGCGCCCGCCTCCGGGGCCTCGCACGTCGCGGCGGGCATGCTGGCGCCGGTCAGCGAGGTCACCTACACCGAGGAGCCGCTGCTCAGGCTGGGCCTGGCCTCGCTGGCCCGCTGGCCCGCCTTCGCGGCCGAGCTCGCCGCCGACAGCGGGCTCGGACCGGACGCCCTGGACTACCGCACCGACGGCACGCTGGAGGTCGCCTTCGACTCCGACGACCTGGCGGCCCTGGACGAGCTGGCGGCGTTCATGGGCGTGCTGGGGCTGCCGGTCGAACGCCTGACGGGCCGGGAGTGCCGCCGGCTGGAGCCGATGCTCGCCCCCGCCGTCCGCGGCGGCCTGCTGGCCCGCGGGGACGCCTGGGTGGACCCCCGCCGGGTCACCGCGGCGCTGCTGGCCGCGCTGGAGCGCCGCGGCGTCCCCGTGCTGCGCGCCTGGACGACCGCCGTGGAGCGCTCCGGCGGCGCGGTCACCGGCGTACGACTCGCGCCCGGCACCGGACCGGGCGCGGAGGCCGCGGAGGACGGGGGGACGGCCGGCGACGGCCGGGTGCTCCGCGGCGACCGGGTGGTCCTGGCGACCGGGGCCTGGTCGGGAACCGCGCTGGAAGGACTGCCCGCCGAGGCGCTCCCGCCGGTCCGGCCGGTCAAGGGCCAGGTCGTGCGGCTGCGCTCCCGCGAACCGGTGCTCTCGCGGTGCGTGCGCGGGGCCGTGCACGGCACGCGGGTCTACCTGGTCCCGCGCGGCGACGGGGAGGTGGTCCTCGGCGCCACCCAGGAGGATCTCGGCTTCGACACCCGGGTGACCGCGGGGGGCCTGTGGGGGCTGCTGCGCGACGCGCGGGAGCTGGTCCCGGGCGTGACCGAGCTGGAGGTGGCCGACGTGACGGCCGGGCTGCGCCCGGGCACGCCGGACAACCTGCCGCTGGTCGGCCCCTCGGCCCTGCCCGGCCTGCTGACGGCCACCGGGCACCACCGGGGCGGCATCCTGCTCGCCCCGCTCACCGCCGACCTCCTCGTCGAGGAGTCCGGCGATCCCGAAGGGCTGGCGGCCCTGTGCTCGCCTCTCCGCTTCCGGGAGCGGTCGTGAACGTGACGATCAACGGCACCCCGCACGAGCTGCCCGCGGGGGCCAGCGTGGCGCAGGCCGTACGGAGGCTGACCGGCGCCCGGAGCGGCGTGGCCGTGGCGGTGAACGACGAGGTCGTCCCGCGCGGCGCGTGGGACTCCACCGCGCTCGCCGAGAGCGACCGCGTCGAGGTGCTCACCGCGGTCCAGGGAGGGTGACGTGAACGGTGGCCAGATCAGCGAGCAGAGCAGCGAGCAGAGCGGCCGGCCGAACCGCGGCCGGGGCGGCGGAGACGGGGACGGGCTCGGAGGCGTGGACGGGATGGACGGCGTGAACGGGATGAACGGCGTGGACGACGGGCTGGTCATCGGCGGGGAGAAGTTCTCCTCGCGGCTCATCATGGGCACCGGGGGCGCGCCCTCGCTCGAGGTGCTGGACGGCGCGCTCGCCGCGTCGGGCACCGAGCTGACCACGGTCGCGATGCGGCGGCTGGACCCGTCCGCCCGGGGCTCGGTGCTGGACGTGCTGCGCCGGCGCGGCATCAAGGTGCTGCCGAACACCGCGGGCTGCTTCACCGCCGCCGAGGCCGTGCTGACCGCCCGGCTGGCCCGGGAGGCGCTGGAGACCGACTGGGTCAAGCTGGAGGTCATCTCCGACGAGCGCACCCTGCTGCCCGATCCCATCGAGACCTTCGACGCGGCCGAGCGGCTGGTCGCCGACGGGTTCACGGTCCTGCCGTACATCGGCGACGACCCCGCCCTGGCGCGGCGGCTGGAGCAGGCGGGCTGCGCGGCGGTGATGCCGCTGGGCGCGCCCATCGGGTCCGGGCTGGGCATCCGCAACCCGCACAGCATCGAGCTCATCGTCGAGGCCGCGGGCGTGCCCGTGATCCTGGACGCCGGGATCGGCACGGCCAGCGACGCGGCGCTCGCCATGGAGCTGGGCTGCGACGCGGTGCTGCTGGCCACGGCGGTGACCAGGGCGCAGCGGCCGGAGCTGATGGCGCGGGCCATGCGCGCGGCGGTGGACGCGGGCCGGGCGGCCCGGCTGGCCGGGCGGATCCCCCGGCGGCGGTACGCAGAGGCATCATCCCCAATGAGTCCATAAATATCTGGATAAAACTGGCAGCTCTGCGCATCGGTTTGGGAGAGGCCGACCATGCGGACCGCAAAACGCCCCTAAACTCGGGCGGGTGGACACGACGCCAACCGATCCCCTCGTCGGGAGACTCCTCGACGGGCGTTACCGCGTCGAGTCCCGGATCGCCCGGGGCGGCATGGCGACCGTCTACCTGGCCCTGGACGTCCGGCTCGACCGCACGGTCGCCGTCAAGGTGATGCACCGCGGCCTCGCCGAGGACCCCGCCTTCGTGCGCCGGTTCATCGGCGAGGCCAAGTCGGTGGCGAGCCTGTCGCACCCCAACGTGGTGCAGGTCTTCGACCAGGGCACCGACGGCGACGTCGTCTACCTGTCGATGGAGTACGTCCCCGGGCGCACCCTGCGCGACGTGCTGCGCGACCGGGGCAGGCTGCCCGCCCGGGAGGCCCTGGAGGTCATGATCCCGGTGCTCGCCGCCCTGGGTGCCGCGCACCAGGCGGGGCTGGTCCACCGCGACGTCAAGCCGGAGAACGTCCTGCTCGCCGACGACGGACGCGTCAAGGTCGTGGACTTCGGCCTGGCCCGCGCGGTCGAGGCGACCAACCAGACCCGCACCGGCGTCATGATCGGCACCATCGGCTACATGTCGCCCGAGCAGGTGACCTCCGGCGCCGCCGACGCGCGCAGCGACGTCTACGCGGCCGGGATCATGCTGTTCGAGCTCCTCACCGGCCGCCAGCCGTACGAGGGCGAGACGCCGATGTCGATCGCCTACCGGCACGTCCACGACACCGTGCCGGTCCCCTCCGCCCTGCTGCCGGGCTCCCCGCCGCTGCTGGACACCCTGGTGGCCCAGGCCACGGCCCGCGACCCCGCGACCCGTCCGGCCGACGCCAAGGCGCTGCTGGTCGCCGCGGTGGACGCGCACCGCATGCTCCCCCGGGAGAGCGGTCCCGTCCCCTCGGGCCCCGTTGCGCCGGTCGCGCTCCCGTCCGGCCCGGCCTCCCCGGCGTACGGCGTCGCGGCCCACCCCGCGCCGGCCAACCCGACCCTGATCCAGCCCCGCGCCGAGGTGCTGACCGGGCCCACCGCGGGCGACGCCCCTCCCGCGCCCGGGCCCCGCGGGCGGCGCGGACGCGGGAGCTGGATCCTGCTGACCGTGCTGGCCCTGGTGATGGTCGCCGCGGTCGGCGTGACCGGCTGGCTGTTCTCCCAGAACACCACGGTCCGGGTGCCCGAACTGACGCAGCAGAACGTCCAGCTCGCCGCGGGCGAGGCCCGCCAGAAGGGCTTCGCCGTCGAGATCGGACCGGCCGAGCACGACGAGAAGGTGCCCAAGGACGTCGTGCTGCGCACCGTGCCCGCCGCGGGCACCGAGGTGAAGCCCGGCACCAGGCTGACCCTCATCGCCTCGGCGGGTCCCAAGCGGGTGAACGTGCCCAACGTGGTCGGCCAGGAGCTCAACGCGGCCCGGGAGAAGATCGCCGCGGCCGGGCTGACCGTCGGCGACGTCAAGAAGCTGGCCAGCGAGACCGTCCCGCGCGGCCAGGTGATGAAGACCAGCCCTGCCGTGGGCAACCGGGTCAAGGAGGGCAGCAAGGTCGCCCTCTACGTGAGCGCGGGCCTGCTGATGCCCGACGTCACGGGGATGCACCGCGACCAGGCCAGGACCGTCCTGGAGAGCGCCGGCTTCGCTCCCGAGTTCGTCGAGCAGACCGACTCGGCCCAGCCGTGCACGGTCATCGCCCAGGACCCCCGGGCCGGTGCGGAGGTCGACAAGGGCACGACGGCCCGGATGACCCTGTCGGCGTGCAACAACGGCGAGTGGCACTGGCCGTGGGAGGACAACGGCGAGAACGTCAACGAGGACGACAACGTCATCGTCATCCCCAACGTGGTCTACAAGGACGTCCGGGCCGCGCGCGACGAGCTGAGCGCGGCCGGGTTCCGGGTCAAGGTGAAGAAGGGGCTGAACCGGGGCCGGGTCCTGGCCCAGCTCCCGCCGGGCGGGCAGCCGGTCCCCCAGGGCACCCAGGTCACCCTCTGGCACTGATCCCGGACGGACACCGCAGGCACCGGTCCCGGACGGACCCGGAGCCCGCCGGGCCGCCCCTCCCGGCCCTTTACCGCCCCTCCCGGCCCTTTACCGCCCCTCCCGGCCCTTACCGCCCTTCTCCGCCCGGAATCTCCGGCCCGCCGGCCCTGGTAGCCTCCCCCGGTGAACCGCATCCAGCTCGCCCCCGGCGTCCAGGCCGCATTCACCGACCGGCACGGCGGGGTGAGCCCCGAGCCGTACGACAGCCGCAATCTCGGCGGAGCCGTCGGGGACGATCCCGGAGCGGTGCTGCGCAACCGGGCCGCAACGGCCGCGGAGCTCGGGGTGGACCCGGCCCGCGTGGTGGTCATGCGGCAGGTCCACGGGGCCGGCGTGCGCTACGTCACCGAGCCGTTCGGGGAGGATCCCCCGCCGCTGGACGCCTCCTTCACCGACGTCCCCGGACTGGCGCTGTGCGTGCTGGTGGCCGACTGCGCCCCGGTGCTGCTGGCCGACCCGGTCGCCGGGATCGTGGGGGCGGCGCACTCCGGCCGGCCGGGCACCGTGGCCGGGGTGGTGCCCGCGCTCGTCGCGGCGATGGCGGAGCGCGGCGCCGAGCCGGCGCGGACGACCGCCCTGGTCGGGCCGTCGGCGTGCGGGCTCTGCTACGAGGTCCCCGCCGCGATGCGGGACGAGGTGGCCGCGGCGGTGCCCGAGGCCTGGGCGACCACCCGGCGGGGCACGCCGGCCGTGGACCTGCGCGCGGGCATCGCCGCGCAGCTCGCCCGGGCCGGGGTCGGCGACGTACGGCACGACGCCCGCTGCACGATCGAGTCGCCCGAGCTGTTCTCCCACCGCAGGCGGCGCCCGACCGGCCGGTTCGCCGGCTACGTCTGGCTGGCCGGTTGAGGCCGATTCCCGGCGCACCGGCCGCCGTCGTGGACGCGCCGGGCCGTCATGGCAGCAGACCGCGTTCGTAGGCCGTGGCCACGGCCGCGGCCCGGTCGGAGACGCCCAGTTTCGTATAGATGTGCACCAGATGGGTCTTCACCGTCGTCTCGCTGATGAACAGCGCCGCGGCGGCCTCCTTGTTGGTGGAGCCGCGGGCGACCAGGGCGAGCACGGTCCGTTCGCGTTCGCTCAGCTCGGCGGGAGCGGGCGTGCGGACCCGGTTGAGCACGCGGGCGGCCACGGTCGGGGACAACACCGTCTCCCCCACCGCCGCCGCCCGTACGGCGCGGAAGACCTCCTCGCGCGGGGAGTCCTTGAGCAGGTAGCCGACCGCGCCCGCGGTCAGCGCGGGCAGTACGTCGTCGTCGCCGTCGTAAGTGGTCAGCACCAGCACCCGGGCCGAGGGCACCCGCTGCGCCAGCAGCGCGATGAACTCCGCTCCGCCGAGACCGGGCATGCGCAGGTCGGTCAGCACGACGTCGGGGCGCTCCCGCAGGGTCACGGCCAGCCCCCGCTCGCCGTCCTCCGCCTCGCCCACGACCTCCAGGTCGGCCTGCTCCACGAACATGCCCCGCAGGCCGTCCCGGACCACGGGGTGATCGTCCACGATCACGAGTCGTACGCGCACGGGTCCTCCTCTCTCGCCGACCGCGTTCGCGGCGCCACCGTGTCCGCCATCGTGTCCCCGGCCCGCCCGTTCACATCGCCTCCCGCCCGGCCTCGGCGGGGATCGCCGGGACCGTCACGCTGATCGCGGTGCCCTGGCCGGGGGCGGACTCCACCTCGACGCTCCCCGCGAGCCGGACCGCCCGCTGGCGCATGGCGGTGAGCCCGAAGCCTCCGCCGGCCACCCCGGAGGGATCGAACCCCCCTCCGTCATCCCGGATGTCGGCCACCACCACATCCTCCATGTACGACAGGGTGACGCCGGTCTTCCGGGCTCCGGCGTGCCGGCCCACGTTGGCCAGCGCCTCCTGCACGGCCCGATACAGGGTCACCTCGACCTCAGGGTGCAGCAGCCGGACGGTGCCGGTGACGGTGAGCGCGGCGGGCAGCTCGTGCGCGGCGCTCCAGCCGGAGACCAGCGCCGACAACGCCTCGGGCAGCCGGGTCTCCGCCAGCGGCCCGGGCCGCAGGCCGTCCAGAGAGCGGCGGACCTCGGTCAGGCTCTCCCTCGCGAGGTTCCGGGCGACGGTCAGCCGCCGCCGCACCGCGTCGGCGTCGGCGGCGGCCTCCTCCGCGGCCTCGAGCTGCATGACGATGCCCGCCAGGCCCTGCGCGACGGTGTCGTGTATCTCCCTCGCCAGCCGTCCGCGCTCCCCGGCGACACCGGTCAGGCGGGCCGCGGCCAGCAGCCTGCCCTGCAGCTCGGCGTTCTCCTCCCCGAGCCGGGCGAGGTTGAGGTTCGCGCTCTCCAGCGCCCGGTTGGCGGCGTGCCGGCGTTCGACCTCGGCCTCCAGCGTCCTGATGCTCCAGCCGATGAACGCCGCCAGCGCCGCCCCGCCGAACGCCGACACGACCGGCCAGGGGCTTCCGGCGTCCAGCAGGGCTGCGGGACCGCCCACGACGACGAGCCCCGTGGCCGCCACGCCGAGATAGGAGTACCGGCCGGGGAGCACCGCGAAGGCCGTGGGAAAGCAGCCCAGCACCAGGAGCCCGTACGCCGGGTGGCGCAAGGACAGCACCCACGTCAGGGCGAGGAGCCCGGCGAAATAGCACGCCATCGGCGCCAGCACCCGCTCCGGCCAGCCGGGGTGCGCCAGCACCATCCACCAGTGCCACACCGCCACGGCGGCGGCCAGCGCCACCGTGACGGCCCTGCCGCGCCACGGCACCGACGGGTCGGTCACCACGATCAGGGTCGCCATCCCGAGGAGGGCGAGCGGCAGGGCGCGCCATACCCCGTCCCAGTTCTGGAACCGCAGCATGCCGCCCTCACCCTCACCCGTGCCGATAGGCCAGGCGCCGCAGCAGCGTCTCGGCGGGCCCGCGCACCCCGGCCCTGCGCATGGACTCGGCCGCCGCCACCGTCGCGGCCCATGTGCCGACCGCCAGCGCGACCGTGGCGGCCGATCCCAGACTGCCGCCGAGCCCGATCGTATAAGGGGGCAGAAGCGCCGTGAACACCACCGACTGGAGAAGATAACTCGTCATCGAGCGCTGGCCGCAGGCCGACAGCGCGGTCACCAGCCGTCCGCGGCGCGTCCCGATCCGCCGCGCGAGCAGGGCGATCAGGGCCGCGTATCCCAGACCGGCGGCGATGCCCGACACCGCGTGGACGGCGTTGAGCGCCATCACCGCGGCGGGTCCGCCCGCCTCCAGGAACCCGGTCGCGGCCAGGCCCACGGGCAGTCCTCCAAGCGCCCCGGCGAGCGGCCCCCACACCGCGGCCCGCCGCACCAGCGCTCCCGGTGCGGCCAGCAGCTCACGCCGCCCCGCCCAGGCGCCCACGAGCGCGGCGGTGAACACGCCCGTCATCCCGACCGGGGTCATCACCCACTCGAACGGCCGCAGCGCCAGCGCCGCCAGTGGGTCCTCGACCGCGAGCGACCAGAAGATGCTCCGCTCCGCCGTGGCGCGGGGCGTGCTGTAGGCCAGCGCGGACAGCAGGGCGACGGGGACGAGCCAGACTCCGGCCAGGACCAGCAGGGTCCGGTCGCGCACCCGCAGCAGCCGGCACAGCCCGAGCCCGAGCAGCCCGTAGACCCCGAGCACGTCCCCCGAGAACAGCAGCACGGCGTGGACCGCCCCGAACACCAGCAGCCACAGGCTCCGCCGCTTCAGGACCCGTCGTCCCTCGGCGTCGTCCCGCCGCCGGTTCCAGATCTGCACCATGCCGTAGCCGAACAGCGCGGCGAACATCGGGTAGGCCCGTCCGTCCACGAGCGTCATGGTCAGCGCCGTCGCCACCCGGTCCGGCAGGTCGTGTTCGATGATGTGCTGCCGCATGCCGTACGGGCGGCCGTACAGGTAGAGGGCGGAGTTGGCCACGGCGATCAGCGCCAGCATGACCCCTCTGGCGAGGTCGGGGGCGAGCGTGCGCTCCCCCTCGCCGACCGGCCGCAGTCCCAGGGTGGAGACCATGTCCTCTCCTCGTCCTCAGCTCGTTGGATTCTCATCGAGTGTGCGAGGAGGGCCCCGGCCGCCGGATCGTGCGACGGTGCGCGATTCACCGGCGGGCGGACGACCTCCGCCATCCTCCGAATGGAGGATGGCGGAGCGGCGCAGCCGCTCGGAGGCGGGAGCGCGGGCGGTCAGAGCCAGTCGGCGGCGAGCCCGGCGGTGAGGCGTTCGAGCAGGGGACCCGCCTCGGCCATGCAGCGCTCCGGGTCGGGTTCGAGGTCGGTGAGGGCGTAGGCCGCCCGGATGCCGGCCGCCCGCAGCTCGTCGTCGCCGAGGGTGCGGCGGCCGCAGACCGCGACGACCGGAACGCCCGCCCGGCCCGCGGCGGCGGCGACCCCGGCCGGGGCCTTGCCGCGCAGGGTCTGCTCGTCCAGCGAGCCCTCCCCGGTGACCACCAGGCGGGCCCCGCCGAGCCACCGCTCGAAACCGAGCAGGTCGAGCAGGTACTCGATGCCGGGGCGGATGTCGGCCCGCAGGAAGGCCACCGCGGCGAATCCCACGCCTCCGGCGGCCCCGGCCCCCGGCTGCGCGGCGACGCCCATCGGCCGGACGACGCCGTCGTGCTCGATCGCGCCGGTCAGGCCGTGGGTGTGCGCGGCGACGGCGGCCAGACGGGCCAGCGCGGACTCCAGCAGCGCCACCTCCTCGCCGGTGGCGCCCTTCTGCGGCGCGTAGACGGCGGCGGCGCCGTACGGACCGAGCAGCGGGTTGTCCACGTCGCAGGCCACCACGACCTCCACGCCGTCCAGCGGCAGGAGCCCGGAGGTGTCGATCCGCGCCAGGTCCCGCAGGGCGGCTCCGCCGGGCGGCAGGTCGCGGCCGTCCGCGTCCAGGAAGCGCACGCCGAGCGCCGCCATCATCCCGGTGCCGCCGTCGGTGCAGGCGCTGCCGCCCAGGCCGAGGACGATCCGGCGGGCGCCGCGCCGTACGGCGTGCGCGATGAGCTCACCGGTGCCGCGGCTGGTCGCGGTGAGCGGGGCGAGCCTGACCCCGCCGTGCGCGGCCGGACCCGCCGGACCCGCCGACGCCACAGCCGACGCCACAGCCGATGCCTCCGCCGATGCCTCCGCCGCAGGAGTCGCGACGGGCGTCCCGGCGGCCGGGACCTCGGCGGGCGTCTCCACCCGGGTCCCCGCGGGCGGCAGGCGCCGCAGCCCGGAGGCCTCGGCCAGCTCGATCACCGCCGTCGGCACGCCTGCGCCGGGCGCCTCCGCCGCCGCCGGGCCGGACGGACCCGGCGCACCGGACGGGTGCCAGGCGTAGGCGGCGCGGACCGGTTCGCCGACCGGTCCGGTCACCTGGACCTCCACGCGCTCGAACCCGCAGGCCACGACGGCGTCGACGGTCCCGTCGCCGCCGTCGGCCACCGGTAGCGCGACCACGGCGACATCCGGCTCGGACCGGCGCAGACCCGCCGCGACGCGGGCGGCGACCTCGGCTCCGGTCAGCGATCCCTTGAACTTGTCCGGGGCGATGACGATGTGCCCCGACGGCTCAGACAACCTTGCTCCCTGGTGGAGAATCACAGGGCGTGCGGCCCTGCCCGGTGCGAGCGGGCAGGGCCGCACGCCCGGAATCCGGTGATGTGGAGCACCATCATCACATTCGTCCTGACCGGGATCCGACCTCGTCGGCGGGTGCGAGCCCCTGCCCCCGCCGGGCGCACCTCTCAGATCCGGACGGCGTCAGCGCCTAGACTGAGCGGCATCATGACTTCTCTCTCCCTCATCGGCGGGCACGTCTCCGTCACCGGAGGCCTCGCCAAGGGCGGACTGCGGTCCGCCGCGGACATCGGCGCCGAGATGATCCAGGTGTTCGTCACCAACCCCCGGGGCTGGGCCCTGGCCGCGGGCGACCCGGCCCAGGACGAGCTGCTCCGCGCGTCGGGCACGGTGACCTTCGTGCACGCCCCCTACCTCGTCAACCTCGGCACGCCCAGCGCCGACACCCTGGAGAAGTCGGTGGCGACCGTACGGCACGGCCTGCTGCGCAGCGCCGCCATCGGCGCCAGGGGGCTGGTCGTGCACACCGGGTCGGCGGTGAGCCAGACCCGCGAGGAGGCCCTGCGCCAGCTGCGCGAGCGCCTGCTCCCGCTGCTGGAGGAGCTCCCCGACGACGGCCCCGACCTGCTCCTGGAGCCGATGGCCGGGCAGGGCGGGATGCTCTGCGCGACCGTCCAGGAGCTCGAACCCTACCTGGCGGCGCTCGACTGGCACCCGAAGGCCGGCGTCTGCCTGGACACCTGCCACGCCTTCGCCGCCGGCCACGACCTGTCGACGGCGGACGGCGTGCGGGAGACCCTCGACCGCCTGCACGCGCTCGCGCCGGGCCGGCTCCGGCTGATCCACGCCAACGACTCCAAGGACGTGTGCGGCTCCAAGAAGGACCGGCACGAGAACATCGGTGCGGGCCACATCGGCGCCGAGGCGTTCGCCGAGCTGATGCGCCACCCGGCCGCCGCCGGGATCCCGCTCTGCATCGAGACCCCCGGCGGCGCCGACAAGCACCGCGAGGACATCGAGTTGCTGAAGAAGCTCCGCGACGGGCTCTGATCCCTCCCCGCCCGCGCTCCCCGCACCGCGCTCTTCCCGCCCCATGCGCCGCGGCCCCGTCACGCTCCGGTGGCCGCCGTCCTGCTCCCCCACCCGGTCCTGCCGCCCGGCCTCACCGCGGGGTCCTGCCGCCCGGCCTCACCGCGGGGTCCTGCCGCCCGCCCCGGCGGCGCCGGGACACCCCGCCGCCGGGGATGCGGTGGACGCCGGGCCCGTGATCCGGCCGCCCCCGTGGGGCCGGATCACACCTCGGCCCGCGAGCCGTCGCGGGCGTCCCCCTCGCACCGGAGACCGCCGGACCCTCCCCCCCGGGTTCAGGGTCCGGCGGCCGGGCGGCCGTTCACCACCGCCCACCCGGAACTCCACCCGCCAGATCCTGTGAGCCCTGCGGCTCCGTCCCCCCTGGCCGGGTGGTCGGCTCTCCGATGCAGGAACACTATGGGCGCGTCCGAGCAGGGGAGACCGGCTTTCCGAGCAGCGCGGCCAACGGTGTGTAGTTATCGATGTGCGGAGAGTGGCGACACGACGAGCGGTCGTCCTCCCGCGATGAACGGTCGTCCACACCGCCGGAAGACTCCACACCCACCATCATCGGCTCATGTCCTGGCGGCCGGCGGCCCGTCCTGGAACTGACGGATCAGCTGCTCGCGGACCTGCCGGGTGTGGCGCCGGCTGACCGGCAGCGTCTCGGTACCGACCTGGAGCACGGCCCTGCCCCCGTCGAAGCGCATCTCCTCGACATGCCGCGCCGAGACCAGCGTGCTGCGATGGATGCGGATGAACCCCGCACCGGACCAGCGCCGCTCCAGCGCGGCCAGCGACATGCGGATGAGATAGCTGCCGTCGACGGTGTGCAGCCGCACGTAGTCCCCCCGGGCCTCGGCGAACCGCACCGACCGGCGGGGGACGAAGCGGGTCCGCCCGCCGAGCTCGACCGGGATGACGTCCTCCGGGCCCGGCGCGGGCGCGGGCGCCGCCGGCAGCGCGGCCTCCAGCCGCCGCACGGCCTCCGCCAGCCGGTCGGCGCGCACCGGCTTGAGCACGTAGTCCACCGCCCCCAGTTCGAACGCCTGCACGGCGCGCTCCCCGTGGGCGGTGACGAAGACCAGGCGGGGCGGATGGGGGAAGCCGGTGATGAGCCTGGCCAGGTCCAGGCCGTCGAGACCGGCCATCCGGATGTCGAGGAAGACGCCGTCCAGCCGTTCCCCCGTGCCGATCATCGCGACCATGTCCTGGAGCGCACGGACGCCGCCGGAGGCGGTGGAGACGCGCTCGATGCGGGGATCCCGACGGAGCAGGCGGGCCAGCTCCTCCAGGGCGGGGATATCATCGTCGACGGCCAAGACGCGCAGCATGGCCCACACGTTGCCCACTGGGCACCCGGACCGCAAGCGACATGCCGAGCATCGACCCGCGCTCTCCGCCCGCAGGGAGCGGGGCCCGGGCCACCCCCCTGCGGCCCCCGGCCGCCGCCGCGCCCTGGATGTCCCGCCGCCGGGTCAGAGCGGCCCTTCGCCCGGTTCCTCCTGGTACGAGTAGCGCTGCTCCTGCCACGGATCGGCGATGTTGTGGTAGCCGCGCTCCTCCCAGAAGCCGCGACGGTCCTCCAGCAGGTACTCCACGGCGCGCACCCACTTGACGCTCTTCCACGCGTACAGGTGCGGGACGACCGCCCGGACCGGGTGGCCGCGCTCCGGGGAGAGGGGCGTGCCGTCCAGTTCCATCGCCAGCAGGGTGCGCTCCCTGACGAAGTCGCTCATCCGGACGTTGGCGCTGTAGCCGTACTCGCCCCAGATCATCACGTGCCCGGCCCCGGGCGCGGGCGGGGCGATCTCCAGCAGCGTGGCCGCGGACACCCCCGACCACTCGTTGCCCATGATCGAGAACTTGGTGACGCAGTGGAGGTCCGCCAGGACCGTCGTGCGGGGCAGCCCGGAGAAGCGCTCCCAGGAGAAGCGGTGCGGCTCACCGGACGCGGTCGCCCCCATGACGTGCAGCTCCCACGTCTCCGGGCGGAAGGTCGGAACCCTGCCGTAGTGGATCACCGGTCGCCCTCTGGGGACGTACTGCCCGGGGGGCAGGCGGTCCTCCTCCAGCGGATCCTCGGTCTGATCCACTACCACTCCCCTCGCCGTTTCCCCGGTTGGCACGGGGCAATCCTGCCACCGCCCGTTTCCCGCCGGGCGGGCGGCTCCCTCTTTGCCCCGGCGCCGCACGCCGGGGGCCGGGGCGTTCCGGCAGATGGGACGGGGCCGCCCGGGAGGGACGGGTGCACCGGCACTCCCGGCGATGCGCACCTCGTTCCGGTCGCGGCGGGGCGACGGAAACACCGCCATCGCGGAGTGGCCGACGGCCGCCGAGGACATCGCCCAGCGCGGCGACCTGGACATCGGGCGGCTCCGGTGAGCGCTCCACCAATCGAGGTGATTTTTCACCTCGCACGACATTTATTCACTATTAGTAGTCGATCAGTGACTATATGTGTTCAAGAGGTGAGTCGCGGGTATTGAGGTTCCGGGACCGGCTCCGCTCCGCCGCACGGCGGAGCGGAGCCGGAGACGATCGAGTTCCGGTCCACGGTGGGCCGGACGGAGAAAGGAAACCCAGTTCCATGAGCAAGACCCTGTCTCGCCTCGTGCTCACCGGTGTCGCCGCGACCGCGCTGGTGCTCTCCGCCGCCTCCGCCGCCCTGGCCGGCGGCTACCCGACCGGCGGCTGCGGCGGCTACGGCGGCTTCGGCGGCTTCGGCTACGGCGGCTTCGGCAACTCCTACTACAACGCCAGCCAGGCGGCCGCCGGCCCGCAGGGCGCCGGCAGCACCAACCTGTGCACCGGCACCGGCGGCGGTGGCCTCTACGGCCTGTGGTAGACCGGCGGTTCTCCGTACGGCACGCAGGCGAGGCCCCGTCCGCACCGGACGGGGCCTCGCCCTGCGCCCCGCCCCTGCCCCGCCGCCCGGCGCCGTCCGGCCGCGCCCGGCGCCGCGGTGCGGACCACCGTACGTACTCACGGACGGCTGAGTATCCGCACGGACGCGCCGCCCCCTCCCGGCGCCGGATCCTGGGCGGCATGACGAAAGCGATCCAGCCCAGGAACACCGGCGCCTTCTACGTCCAGGCGGTCCTGTCCTTCGGCGTGTCCGTCTCCGCCGTCGCCATCGGCCTGGTCTACCTGCCGGTGGACGCCTGGGTCCGCGCCTTCCTGGCCATCGGCGTCCTGTACGTGGTGACCTCGACCTTCACCCTGGCCAAATGCGTGCGTGACCGCCAGGAGCTCTCCGAGGTCACCACCCGGGTCGACCAGGCCCGGCTGGAGAAGCTCCTGGCCGAACACGACCCCTTCAAGGTCGACTGACGGCGCCGGGCCGCCGTCCGGGCCGCCGTCCGGGCCGTCATCCCTCCAGCTTGTACTCCTGCAGCGAGTCGGCCAGCTGCACGGCGAGCTCCTCGGCGTCGAGGCGCTTCTCGATCTGCTTCAGATCGGCGATCTTGGCGGCCGTCTCGGCCCGGCGGGGCGCCAGCAGCGTGCAGCAGTCCTCGTCGGGGAGCTCGGAGATCGCCAGGGTGCCGATACGGCGGGCCTCCGCCATGATCTCGGTCTTGTCGAGGCCGATCAGCGGGCGCAGGATCGGCAGGTCCACCGCGTCGTCCTGGGCGGTGATGTTCTGCAACGTCTGGGAGGAGACCTGGCCCAGGGAGTCGCCGGTGACCAGCGCCCCGGCGCGGAGGCGGTGGGCCACCTCCTCGGCGGTCTTCAGCATCAGGCGGCGCTGGGCGACGACCGCCAGGCGGTCCTGACCGGAGGCCTTGATGGACTGCTGCGCCTTGCCGAACGGCACCACCCACAGGCGGGACCGGCCCTGGAACCGGTCCAGGGCGCGCACCAGCGCGTACGCCTTGTAGATGGACTCGGAGGTGGTGAAGGGGATGCCGGAGAAGTGCAGGAAGTCCACCCGCAGGCCGCGGCGCATCATCCGGTAGGCGGCGACCGGGGAGTCGATGCCGCCGGACATCAGGACCAGGCCCCGCCCGCTGGAGCCGACCGGCAGGCCGCCCTGTCCGGGCAGCCCGTCGGTGTGCACGAAGACCTCGTCGCGGTCCACCTCGATGGAGACGACCAGCTCGGGGTTCTTCAGGTCCACCGGGAGGCCGTAGATGTCGTTGAGCTCGCCGCCGACCGTGCGGTCGAGCTGCATCGAGGTCAGCGGGAAGCGCTTGTCGCGGCGGCGGGAGCGCACCGCGAAGGAGACGCCGCGCTTGACGTCCTCGCGGTCGGCGAGCAGCTCGATCGCGGCCTTGAGCACCGCGTCCGGGTCCTTGGCGACCCGCCAGGCGCGGTGGATCCAGACCAGACCGGGCACGTAGGAGACCCGCTCGGCGACCGCGTCGGCGGTCTCGACGTCCGTCCCCTCGGGCAGGAACAGCGCGATGACGCCGTGGCGCTGCCGCACGTCCACCTTGAAGCCGAACTCCTTCAGGGCCGCCCTGATGTTGGCCTGCAAGCGCTGCTCGAAGACCTCGCGGTTGTCTCCCTTCAGGACGACCTCGCCCAGCTTGAGCAGAACGCAGGGCTCGCCCAGTGCGGACACGGCCATGGTGGAACCTCCGGTGGAGCGTCGGGGGAAGGGTCGCGGGGCGACCGCCGGGTGTCGCGTGCCGCCGCCCACAGGCAACGCCGCGCCGGGGCCACTTTAGTCCCGCCTACGACCCGTCGATGCCCTGCTCGATGGCGTAGCGGACGAGTTCGGCGCGGTTGTGGAGCTGGAGCTTGTTCAACGTGTTCTGCACGTGGTTCTGCACCGTCCGGTGGGAGAGCACGAGCCGCTCGGCGATCTGCCGGTAGGACAGTCCCTTGGCCACCAGGCGCAGCACCTCGGTCTCCCGCTCGGTCAGGCGCGGCCCCTGCGCCGGGACGGGCTGGGCGGCCAGCCGGCGGTACTCCCCCAGGACCAGGCCGGCCAGGCCGGGGGTGAAGACCGCATCGCCCTCGGCGGTGCGCCGGACGGCGTCGAGGAACTCCTCCCTGCTCGACGACTTCAGCAGGTAGCCGGACGCGCCCGCCTTGACCGCCTCCAGCACGTCGTCCTGCTCGCCGCTGGCCGACAGCACCAGCACCCGGGGCGCCGCGTCCGCCGCGGCCAGCCCTCTGGCCACCTCCACCCCGGACAGGTCGGGCAGCCGCAGGTCCAGCACGACCACCTCGGGCCGCACGGCCGCGGCCACCCGGAGCGCCTGCCGCCCCTCGCCGACCACGGCCACCACCTCGTAGCCGGCCTCGGCCAGGTCCCGCGCCACCGCGTCCCGCCACATCGGATGGTCGTCCACCACCATCACCCGCATCCGGCCAGCCTATTACCCGCCGCCCCGCAGGACCGGGCCGCCCGGCCGCCCGCCCGCCCGGCCGCCCACGCCGTCGTCCGTCCGCCGCCGCCCCGGAAAGCCGGACGGATGGCGAAAAAATGGACCACGGGCGGGATACCCCTCCACGGAAGCCGGAGATGGATCCGGACGAGCCGGGAGGAGTGACACATGACACGACGTTTCAGGATGGTGCTGGTGGCCGCGCTGGCCCTGGCCGCCTGTTCCTGCGGCAACGAACGGCTCGCGCCGGAGATCGGCCAGGAGGAGATGGCCCCGAACGACGGCGGGAACGGGTTCCAGGCCGGCATCGTGATCAGGAACGTCATCGTCATGGGCGGCTCCGCCGGCGAACCGCTGGCCGCCGGGTCCGGCGCCCCGCTGCACATGGTCCTGATCAACAACCGGACCGCTCCCGACCGGCTCGTCGCGGTCGGCGCGCCGGGCGCCTTCCAGGGGGCGGAGATCCCCGGCGGCGGCGTCGACCTGCCGGTCCGGCAGCCCGTCGGCTCCGGCCCGGTGCCCATGGCCCTGCTGACGGGATCGAGCCGGCGGCTGCCGGGCGGCGGCTTCGTCACCGTGGAACTGCGCTTCCAGCAGGCCGGGACGGCCCGGTTGGAGGTTCCGGTGATGCCGGCGACCGAGTGGCGGACCACGCTCTCCCCCTGGCCCTCGGCTCCGGCGGCCCCGTCCCCGACCTCTCCGCTCAATCCCACCCCCGGAGCCCCGACCGGCCCGTCGCCCACCGCTCCGGCCGGCCCGTCGCCGACCGCTCCGCTCAGCCCGTCGCCGACGTCCTGACCGGGACGGACATCTCGATCTCGGTGCCGCGCCCCGGGCCGGAGGCCACCGTGACCGTCCCGCCCAGGTCGGCGATCCGGCCCCGGATCGACTGGGCGACGCCGAGCCGCCCCTCGGCCTCGGCCTGCTCCAGGCGGCCGGCGGGGATGCCCGGCCCCTCGTCGCGGACCGTCACGGTGACCGTCCCGCCCTCCTCCTCGGCGAAGACCCAGGCGGGGGCCCGCGCCCCGCAGTGCCGCGCCACGTTGTCCAGGGCCGCCCCCGCCGCGGCGGCCATCTCCTCGGCGGTCCGCACGGGCAGCGTCAGCGGGGTGGCGGGGGTGGAGACGGTCACCGTGCCCGAGGAGTACGCCCGCAGCAGGGCGCCCAGGTCGGCGGCGCCCGCCGCGGGCGGCTCCGGGCGGAGCCTGACCAGTTCCCGCAGGGCGGCCTCCTGCTCCCCGGCGAGCCTGCCCAGCTCCGCCGCCTCCCCGCCGAGCCGCAGGCCGCGCCGCTGGACCAGCGCGAGGACCTGGAGCACGGAGTCGTGGATCCCGCGGGCGAGCCGCTCCCGCTCCCGGCCGGCCGCCTCCAGCTCGATCGCCCGCTGCATGCGGGCCTCGGCCTGCCGGGCGAGCCGCGCGACGTGCCCGACCAGCACGCCCGCCAGGAAGAGCAGCACCGTCCCGTTGACCGGCAGGTCCCCGGCGCCGGAGCCGAACACGCCGCGCGTCCACAGGTCGGCCAGCGAGACGGTCGCCGCGGCCGCGGCTCCGGCCCGGCGCCCGCCGTGCACGCCCCAGGCCAGTACGGCGCCGCCCATCCAGGTGGCGGTGATCGGCATGCCGCCCTGCTGGTGCGGGCCCTGGACCGCGGGCGTGCTCAGCAGGCAGCCGACGGTCACGGCCAGGTCGGCGGCGAGCAGCGGCCGGCCGCGGAGCTCCTCGACGGAGTAGGCGAAGATCGTCACCACGGTCCACAGGGTCATGACCGCGATCACCGTCCAGCCGGCCGCCGGGTGCGCGTAGCCGCCGGCGCGGACGAGCAGGAGCGCCGCGTAGGCGAGGGAGGCCACGCGGAAGACCGCGACCGTCCGCCAGAACGACCCCTCGATTCCCGTCACGGGGCGACCCTATCCGCACCGGCCGGCGCCGCCCCGCCGGCGGAAAGCAGGACGCGCGGCCCGCGTCGCCGCGGACCGCGCGTTCCCAGAGCCCCGCCGGAGCGGACTCCGGCCGGGAGGGATCAGCCGAAGAAGACCTCGGCCTCCTCGTAGCGGCCGGCCGGGACGGTCTTCAGCTCGCTGGTGCCCTCCTGCAGGGGGACGCGGACGATGTCCGTGCCCCGCAGCGCGACCATGACGCCGAACTCGCCGTCGTGCACCGCGTCGATGGCCTGCAGGCCGAAGCGGGTGGCGAGCACCCGGTCGAAGGCCGTGGGCGTGCCGCCCCGCTGGATGTGGCCCAGCACGGTGGTGCGGGCCTCCTTGCCCGTGCGCTTCTCGATCTCCTTGGCGAGCATCTCGCCGATGCCGCCCAGCCGGACGTGGCCGAACGCGTCCAGCTCGCCCGCCTGCAGCGCCATCTGCCCCTCGACGGGGTGGGCGCCCTCGGCGACCACGATGATCGGCGCGTAGCGGGTCTTGAAGCGGGACTCGACGTAGGCGCAGACCCGGTCGATATCGAACGGCTTCTCCGGGATGAGGATGACGTTGGCGCCCGCGGCCATGCCGGCGTGCAGCGCGATCCAGCCCGCGTGGCGGCCCATGACCTCGCAGATCAGCGCGCGGTGGTGGGACTCGGCGGTGGTGTGCAGCCGGTCGATCGCCTCGACGGCGATGTTGACGGCGGTGTCGAAGCCGAAGGTGTAGTCGGTGGCGTTGAGGTCGTTGTCGATCGTCTTGGGCACGCCGACGACCTTCACGCCCCGCTCGAAGAGCTGCGTGGCGACCCCGAGGGTGTCCTCGCCGCCGATGGCGACCAGGGCGTCCACCCCGGTCTGGGCCAGGTTCTCCTTGATCTTCTCGACGCCGCCGTCGATCTTGATCGGGTTGGTGCGCGAGGAACCGAGGATCGTGCCGCCCCGGGGCAGGATGCCCCGTACCGCCTGGATGTCCAGCGGCATGGTGTCGCCCTCCAGCGGGCCGCGCCAGCCGTCCCGGAATCCGACGAACTCGTGGCCGTAGACGCCGGCTCCCTTGCGCACGACGGCGCGGATAACGGCGTTCAGACCGGGGCAGTCGCCGCCCCCGGTCAGCACTCCAATACGCATGACATCCTCCGATGGTCGTTCTCAGGTGATGTGACCAGACTAAGCGGGCCCACACGATCGGCGGAGTCTCCCCCGCCGTCGCATGGCATTCTGCCCCCAGAGCGACCCAGTGGTCTAGACCAAACGACCACCGGCGCCCGCGTGCCGTCCGCCCCGGGACCTCGGCCCCCCGCACGCCGGGACCTCGGCCCCTGCGTCCCGGGACCTCGGCCCCCGTACCCCGGGCGGACGCCCGCCGCCCGCCCGGAACCGCCGCGTCCCCGCCTCCGCACGGCGCCCGCCGCCCGCCGCCGGGTCGCGGCGCTCACGCCCCGCCGCCGGGTCGCGGCGCTCACGCCCCCGCCGGCGGGAGCACGCAGGACGGCGTGCCGCTCTCGACGACCGCCTCGGCCTCCTGCGGCACCCCGTCCTTCAGCGGCAGTACGGCGACGCCGCCGGAGTTCTGGTTGGCCACGTACATCCGGTCGCGCACGACGGCGAAGTGGCGCGGCCAGGCGCCCCCGCAGGGCACCTCGGCGATCCTCTCCAGGTCCGGCGCGGACAGCACCGCGATCGTGTCCGGCCCCCGGTTGGCGACGTAGACGAACGGTCCGTGCACCTCCAGGTGGGAGGGGTGGTTCTCGGCCCCGGAACCGCCGGCCGCGGTCACCGCGGTCTCCCGCCAGCCGGAGTCGTAGGCGCGGACCGTGCCGTCCAGTTCTCCGGCCACGTACCAGCGGTCCCCCGCGCGGGCCAGGTGCCGCGGGCCCATGCCGGCCGCGAGCCGTACCGGGCCGTCGGGGTGGAGGGCCGCCTCGCGGCCGTCCCCGACCGTGAAGCGGCGGACCTCGTCGGCGCCCAGGTCGGTCACGTACAGCACGCCGTCGGAGGCGAAGGTCGCCTGGTGGGCGTGGGAGCCCTCGCGGTGGGGGAAGGCCTGCACGGTGGTGAGCAGCCCCGCCTCGTCGATGCCGTGCACGCTCACCGTGCCGTCGCCGTAGTTGGCCACCGCCAGCAGCGTGCCCGCCGGGTTCACGGCCAGGTGGCAGGGGAAGGAGCCCCCGCTGGAGCGGCCGCCGAGCGGCGACAGCGCGCCGTCCGCGCCCCGGGCGAAGACCTCCACGGTGCCCCGTTCGGCCTCTCCCACCGCGTAGAGCACGGGGAGCCGGGGGTGGGCGGCGAGGAACGACGGCCCTGAGGCCGCCGTCGCGCCGCGCACGGTCGGGCCGTCCAACTCCATCAGGACGATCCCGGCGCCCGACCCCCCGGTGTCCGGGGTGTATCCGCCGACGTATGCGATCTCCGCCATGATTCTCCCGCCGTCATCGACTCTTGACCGGTCCGTGACCTTAGCGCAGTCGCGTACGGCGGGGCCCGCCGGTCAGGCCGCGGCTCCGGCCTTCAGCCGCCCGGCGATGGTCACCACCCGCCTGGCCATGTGGTCCAGGGCCGCGTGCTGCACGTCGGTCAGCGGGTCGCTGTTGGTGCCGCCGGTGACGTGGGAGACGCCGTAGGGGTTGCCGTCGGCGAACTTCGACGGGTCGGTGTAGCCGGGCGCCACCACCAGCCCGCCGAAGTGGTAGATGGTGGTGTAGAGGGCCAGCAGGGTGGACTCCTGGCCGCCGTGCGCGGTCATGGTCGCGGTGAATCCGGCGTAGACCTTGTCGGCCAGCAGGCCCTGCGACCACTGGGGCCCGAGGGTGTCGATGAACTGCTTGAGCTGGCTGGAGATGTTGCCGTAGCGGGTCGGCGTGCCCAGCAGCACCGCGTCGGCCTCCACGAGGTCGTCGGGCACGGCCTTCGGCTCGTTCTTGGTGTCGTCGAAGTGCTGGCTCCACGCCGCGTTGGAGGCGATCGCCTCCTCCGGGGCCAGCTCGGGCACCTGCCGGAGCCGGACCTGCGCGCCCGCCGTCTCCGCGGCGCTCGCCAGCCGCTTGGCCATCGCGTGGACGGTGCCGGTCGAGGAGTAGTAGATGACGGAGACTCTCACATCGGTCACGGGTCTGCTCCCGGTCAGGCGGACGAGCCGCGGACAGGCGTGCGGAGGCGGGACGGTGCGGACCGCTCGGGTCCCGTCCCGCCCTACGGCACCTACCCGCGGCCGGTGACCGGCGACCCGTCCGGCCCGGATCCGGACGCTCCGCAGACCGATTCCCGGACGAGGATCTCCCGGAGCGGCGCCGCTCCCCCGCGATCCGCCCCGACCAGCCCCGCCCCGGCCGCCCCGGCCGCTCAGGGCGCTCAGGGCGCGCTGCGCCTTCGAGGCACCCGGCGCGCCCGCGCACTCGGGCGCTCAGGCACCCGGCGCACTCGGGCGCTCAGGCACCCGGGCGCCCGCGCACGCGGCGCTCAACCACGGAACGGGCCGGTGACCTCGTAGGTGACGCCGTCGGTCCCGGCGGAGTCGCCCCGGGCGCCGCGCTGGGAGGAGAAGTACAGCCGGCGGCCGTCCGGGGAGAAGGCCGGGCCGGTGATCTCCGACCGGGCGTGGCCGTCGACCCGGAGGAACGGCGCGACCACCCGGTCCGGGGTGATCAGGTTGATCTCCATGTTCCCGCCGTCCTCGGCCACGTAGAGGACTCCGGCCGGGGTGCCGGTGATGTTGTCCACTCCGGTCAGCGGGGAGTCGGCGTCGTAGGCGATCTCCAGGCGCCCGTTCTCCGCGTCGTAGGCCCACACCCGGTTGTCGCCCTTGGTGGTGAAGAAGCAGATCCCGCCGTCGTAGTGGCAGCCCTCGCCGCCGGAGAAGTGCAGGGCGGCGCCCACCTGGTGCCGGGTCGCCTTCAGCGGCGCGGCGGGGTTGGGCACCCGCTCCCAGGTCACCGGCCCGGCGGTCGCGCCCCCGCCGTTCCCCCCGCCCCCGCAGAGCACCTCCAGCCGCCCCGCCGTCAGGTCGCCCCACACCTCCGGCCGGAACCGGTAGAAGCAGCCGTCCGGCTCGTCCTCGGTGAGGTAGACCACCCGCCGGTCGGGGTCGCAGGCGGCGGCCTCGTGCTTGAACCGGCCCATGGCCAGGCGCGGCATCGCGGCGCGCTCGCCGTAGGGGTCGCACTCGAACACGCGGCCCCGCAGGATCTCCTCGCACGACAGCCAGGTGTTCCAGGGCGTGCGCCCGCCGGCGCAGTTGAGGTCGGTGCCCGAGAGGATCCGGTAGGCGCCGAGGATCCGGCCGTCGGCCGCGAACCTGATCGCCGAGGCCCCGCCGAGCAGGGGGATCTCGGAGTTGGACACGTAGATCCAGCCGGTGCCGTCGGGGAAGCACGCCCCGCCGTCGGGCGCCGCGTGCCAGTGCGTCCCGCCGATCCGGCGGCCGGTGCGGGCGACGACCCTGCCGGTGAACCCGGCGGGCAGCGCGAGGCCGTTCGCGTCGGGGGCCCGGAGCGGCCCGTACGGACCCGGTCCCCGCGCGGTCGCGGACACGGCGCCCTGCCAGAGGGATCCCGTCAGCGCCGCGCCTGCGGTCAGTCCTCCGGTGCGCAACAACGTACGGCGGAGCATGGCGCCTCCTCGTTGCCTTCACGGTACGCGGCCAGTCGACCGGATCCGGATGAACCCGGATGAACACGGTCACCATGTCGATTGAAACTCGATGGAAACCCCGAAGGCAGGCGTTTCGGCGAATCGGCGCGCATCTCACGCATCTCACATATCTCCCGCTCGACCGCCCTCCCGCTCGGCCGCACCCCTCCGGCGGGCCCCGGTGCGTGAAGACGCCCCGGCTCCGCGCCGGGGCGTCCGCGCCCCGCGGCGGGACGCCCCGCCGGAGCACCCGTCGCGGTGCCGCCCCGGAGGCCTGCGGCCTCGGCGGCCGGGGCGGGTCGTCAGCGCTGCGCCTGCATCATCCAGTGGTGCTTCTCCACGTCCTGGGTGACGGCGATGAAGATGTCCTGGGTGACGGGGTCGGCCTCGGCGGTGGCCTCGACCCGCTCGCGCATCCTGCGGCCGATGGACTCCAGGATGTCCGTCATCGCCGCGACGACCTTGTCGACGTCCAGGTAGCCGGAGTCGAGCTGGGGCACCTTCGTGGTGCCCGCGATGGAGGGCGCGCGGCCGTCGGGCGTGATGTCGAGCGCCACGGCCCTCTCCGCGACGGTGTCGGCGTGCGCCCGGGCGAACGCCACGATCTCGTCCAGGTGCAGGTGGATCTGGCGGAAGTTGCGGCCGATCACGTTCCAGTGGGCCTGCTTCGCCAGGAGCGAGAGATCAAGGAGATCGATGAGCGCGCCCTGCAGGGCCTCTCCGACGATCTTCTTGTCACCGGGCTGAAGCGGGCCGGTGATGGTGGCCATGGGACGTACCTCCGTTGTCGGAATCGATTGCTGCGTGCAAACCAGAACGGCCCCTACCCATCGATACCGGACCTATGTTGACACTGCAATAATTGCAGTGTCACTATGGGGGCATGGAATGGACGATCGGCGAACTGGTGGAACGGGCCTCGGCGGTTCTGTCCCCGCCGCCCTCGTCGCCCTTGCCGCCCCCGTCCGTCCGGCAGGCCGGACGGGGCAGGGACGTGCCCAACGAGCGTCTCGTCCGGTGGTACGCCACGATCGGCCTGGTCGACCCGCCCGCCGCCCGCCGGGGCCGCGTCGCGCTGTACGGCAGGCGCCACCTGCTCCAGCTGATCGCCGTCAAGCGGCGCCAGGCGGAGGGCCGGAGCATCGCCGAGATCCAGGCCGAGCTCGCCGGGGCGACCGACCAGACCCTGGAGGCGATCGCCCGCCTGCCCGCCTGCCCGGACGGGGAGCAGCCCTCCCGCGTCCCCCGCCCGCGCTTCTGGACCGGTCCGCCCGTCCCACCCGTCCCCGCGCGGAACCCGGCGCCCGATCCCCCCGCCCCCTCGATCCCCGACCCTCCGCTCCCGGCCCCTCCGGCCCCGGCCCCTCCGGCCCTCTCGACCCCGGTGATCCCCTCCACCGCCGCCTCGCCCGTGCCCGCCGTACGGCTGGCCGCCGGGGTGACCCTCCTGCTCGACGGCGCGAGCCGTGTCCCGTCCCACGACGACCTCGTCGGGATCGCCACCGCCGCCGAGGCGCTCCTGGCGGTCCTGCGCGAGCGTGGGCTCGCCTCTCCGGAAGGAAAGCCATGATGATCGACTCCATCGCCCCGCTGCGGCCGGACGAGTGCGCGCCGGTCCCCGACGCCGGGCTGGGCGCGCTCGTCACCGAGCGCGGCAACCTGCCCCTGGAGAGCGTGGACGTCACCGCCGAGGTCTGCGGCCTGGTCGCCGGGGTGACGGTGACGCAGTGCTTCCGCAACGCCTTCGACGTGGCGCTGGAGGCGACCTACGTCTTCCCGCTGCCCGACCGCGCCGCCGTGACGGCCTTCCGGATGGAGGCCGGCGGGCACGTCGTCGAGGGCGTGCTGAAGGAGCGCGGCCAGGCCAGGGCCGACTACGACCAGGCCGTCGCCGAGGGGCGGCGGGCGGCCATCGCCGAGGAGGACCGGCCCGACGTCTTCACCATCCGGGTCGGCAACATCGTGCCGGGCGAGCGGGTCACCGTACGGCTCGCGCTCGACCAGCCGCTCCCCTACGAGGACGGCGCGGCGACGTTCCGCTTCCCGCTGGTCGTCGCCCCCCGCTACGTCCCCGGCGTCCCGCTCGACGGCGGGCAGGCCGGCGACGGCTGGGTGCCGGACACCGACGCGGTCCCCGACGCCTCGCGCATCACCCCGCCGGTGCTGCTGCCCGGCTTCCCCCGTCCGGTGCGGCTCTCGCTCGCGGTCACGGTCGACGCCGCCGGGCTGGAACTGCGCGAGGTCCGCTCCAGCCTGCACACGGTCCTGCAGGAGGGCCGCACCGTACGGCTGGCGCCGGGCGAGCGGCTGGACCGCGACTTCATCCTGCGCCTGTCCTTCGACGCCTCCACCTCCCTGACCCTCGTCCCCGACCCGGACGGGCCAGGGGACGGGGGCGCGTTCGCGCTGTCCGTGGTCCCGGAGCACGGGCCGTCCGCGCCCGCCCCGAAGGACGTCGTGCTGGTGCTGGACCGCTCGGGCAGCATGACCGGCTGGAAGATGGTCGCCGCCCGGCGCGCCGCCGCCCGCATCGTCGACACGCTGACCGGCGACGACCGGTTCGCCGTGGTCTCCTTCGACACCGTGGTGGAGCATCCCGGGCGGCTCGGCGAGGACGGCGGGCTGGTGCCGGCCACCGACCGCAACCGCTACCGGGCGGTGGAGTACCTCGCCCGGCTGGAGGCGCGTGGCGGCACCGAGATGGTGGAACCGCTGGAGCGCGCCGCCGCGTTGCTCGGCGACTCCTCGCGGGACCGGGTGCTGGTGCTGGTCACCGACGGGCAGGTGGGCAACGAGGACCAGATCCTGGAGCGGACCGCCGGGCGGCTGACCGGGGTGCGGGTGCACACGGTCGGCATCGACCAGGCCGTCAACGCCGGTTTCCTGGGCCGGCTGGCCGGGCTCGGCGCGGGCCGGTGCGAGCTGGTGGAGTCGGAGGACCGGCTGGACGAGGCCATGGAGCACATCCACCGCCGGATCGGCGCGCCGCTGGTCACCGACCTGTCCCTGGCGGGAGACGGCCTGGACCCGGTCCCCGGTTCCACCGGCCGCCTCGGCTCGGTCTACCCCGGCGTGCCGCTGACCGTCCACGGCCGCTACCGAGGCGCGCCGTCCGCGACCTCGTCCGGGGTCTCGTCCGCAACCTCGTCCGCGACCTCGTCCGCGACCTCGTCCGGAGCCTCGTCCGGGGTCTCCGCGGGCGTGGTCCTGCGCGGTCTGGACGCCGCGGGACGGCCGTGGGAGCGGCGGATCCCCGGGGCCCTCGCGCAGAACCCCGCGGTGCGCTCGATCTGGGCGCGGGCCCGGCTGCGTGACCTGGAGGACCGCTACGCCGCCGGGGACCGCTCGCTGGAGGAGGAGATCGTCTCGACCTCGCTGGAGTACGGCGTGCTCTGCCGGTTCACCGCGTTCGTCGCGGTCGACAGCCGGGTGGTCGCCGAGGGCGGCCCGGAGCACCGGGTGATCCAGCCGGTGGAACCGCCGAGCGGCTGGGAGACGCCCCCGTCCGCGGCCGCGCCGATGATGCTGGCCGCCATGCCCACCGCCATGCCCGCCCCGCGGATGGCCGCCCCGCGGATGGCCGCCCCGCGGATGGCCGCCCCGCGGATGGCCGCCCCCGGAGCGCCGCCCCCTCCCTCTCCGGCGTACGGCCCGGGCGGAACCGCCCCGGGGTACGGGGCGGGGCCGGCGGGCGCGCCGGGCGGAACCGCCGGCGGGTTCCCGGACGCCGTTCCCGGCGCGTTCCCGGACGCGGGTGGCGACGCGTTCCCGGACGCGGAGAGCGGCCCGGTCCCCGACACGGGAATCGGCGCGTTCCCGGACGCGGGTGGCGACGCGTTCCCCGTGCCGCCGGGCGGGACCCCCGTCCCGCGCTCGCCGATGCGGTCCCGGTCCGTTCCGCGTCCCGGCACCCCTGCCGGTGTCCCCGCCGGCTCCGGCGCGCAGGACGACGCCCTGCGGGCGCAACTGGCCGAGGAGCTCCGGCGGCTGCGGGCCGCCGAGTCCCTCCCCGCAGCCGAGCGGCTGCGCCTGCTGTCCGACCTGGGCAGCCGCCTGGCCGCTCTGGCCGTCTTCCTCGGCGGCCACGCGGAGCTGGAGGCGCTGGCCGAGGAGCTGACCTCGGCCGGGCCGGAGGCGGACGCGGACGCGCTGTGGCGGCAGGCCGTACGGGTCCTGGAGACGCTGAGCGAGCCGAAGCGGCGCCGCCCCTTCTGGAAGCGGTGATCGCCGGCCCGGTGGACCGGCCGCGGACCCGGACGGGCCACCGGGTCTGCATCCGGTCCGGGCCGGCGGGTCTGCATCCGGTCCGGGCCGGCGGGCCTCCGCGAGATCGTCCGGCGGACCCCCGCCGGCCGTGACGTACAGTGGCGGGGTGGTGATTCTCGACGGCGGGCTGGCCACCCATCTGGAGTCCCTGGGCGCCGACCTGGGTGACGAGCTGTGGTCGGCGAAGCTCCTGGTGGAGGACCCCTCGCTGATCCGGCGGGCGCACCTCGACTACTACGCCGCGGGGGCGCAGGTGGCGACCACGGCGAGTTACCAGGCGAGCATCCCGGCGTTCGTGCGCCGGGGTCTGTCCGCCGGGGAGGCCGAGGAGCTGATCCTGCTCTCGGTCCGCCTGGCCGCCGAGGCCCGCGACGCCCACGGCGAGGGCGCGGTGGCCGCCAGCGTCGGCCCGTACGGCGCCTCCCTCGCCAACGGCGCCGAATACACCGGTGAATACGACCTCGACGAGGACGGCCTGGTCGCCTGGCACCGGGACCGCTGGCACATCCTGGCCGGCAGCGGAGCCGACTTCCTGGCGTGCGAGACCGTCCCGTCCTACGCCGAGGCCCGCGCGCTGCGGCGGCTGCTCGACGAGACCCCGGGCGTGCGGGCGTGGATCAGCTTCTCCTGCCGCGACGGCGAGCGCATCAACGACGGCACCCCGATGCGGCGGGCCGCCGGGCTGTTCTCCGGCCATCCCCAGGTCCTGGCCGTCGGCGTCAACTGCACCGCGCCGCGCCACGTTCCCAGCCTGATCCAGCAGATCGACGGCAAACCGGTCATGGTCTACCCGAACTCCGGCGAGACCTGGGACGCCGCCGCCCGCCGCTGGCGCGGCCTGGCCGACCCGGCCGAGTTCGGCGCCGCGGCGGCCGGGTGGCACGCCGCGGGTTCGAGCTTCGTCGGCGGCTGCTGCCGCACCACCCCGGAGCACATCCGGCAGATCCACGAGCACGTCTACGGACGGTAGGCCCGCGGCGGGCGCGCCCCGCCCGCCGCGGGACCTCCGGACGGAGGTCAGACCGAGGTCGTGACGCCCGTCCGGTCGCGGCGGTGCCGCCAGAGGGAGTCCACGGCCAGGGCCCCGCCACCGCTGAAGCCGATCATCAGACTGGCCGCGGCCAGGGCCAGGACGTACTCGTAGCCGCCCTTGTCCGCGCCGAATCCGGCCGACCCGTGGACGAAGAGGATCGCACCGAGCATGGTGAGCGCGAGCAGCGTGCCGAAGAGCGGGAGCGCGGCTCCCACGATCAGGGCGACGCCGCCCACGACCTCCACGACGGCCACCGCCGGCGCCGCGACACCGGCCAGGGGGATCCCGACCGACTCGAAGAACGCCGTGGTCCCCTCCAGCCCCGAGCTGAACTTCATCCAGCCGTGCACGAAGAAGATCACGCCGATGACGACGCGCCCCAGCAGGAACGCGACGGGCCGGACTCGATCGATCACGTCGAACATGACGCCTCCCTTTGGTTCGAATTCGAACTACACCTAAGCAGATAGTTCAAATTCAAACAACAGTAGACTGGGCGGGTGACGGGAACACGGTGGCTCGACGAACACGAGATGGCCGCCTGGACGGCCTACCTGGCCGCCTCCCACCTGCTGGAACGGCGCATCGAGGAGCAGCTGAAGGCGGAGGCGGGCCTGACCCACGCCCAGTACGAGATCCTGGCGCGGCTCTCCGCCGCCCCCGGCGGGCGGCTCCGGATGACCGAGCTGGCCCATGGCGTGGTGGCCTCCAAGAGCGGGCTCACCTATCAGGTCGGCAGACTCGAGGCGATGGGCCTGGTGACCCGCGAGACCTGCCCCTCCGACGAACGCGGGGTGCTGGCCGTCCTGACCGGCGCGGGCGCGGCGTGCCTCGAACGCACCGCACCGGGCCACGTCGCCGTCGTCCGCACGCTCCTCATCGACCTGCTGGAGCCGCGCGAGCTGGAGACGATGACCCGCGTCATGCGGAAGGTGGAGGCGGCGCTTCGTGACGCCCCGCCATCCCGCTAGCCCCATTTGTCCGATTGATACCTAATCAGGCCATCCGGCCGACGGCGGCCCCGGCGAACGCCGCCGCCAGACCGGCCGCCAGGGTGAACGCCAGGTTCGCCGCGGCCAGGCGCCGCTCCCCGGCCTCGGCCAGGCGCAGCACGTCGTAGGCGAGCGTGCTGTAGGTGCTCAGCGCCCCGCAGAAGCCGGCGCCGCCCAGCGTGAGCGCCCAGCCCGGGAACCGGCCCGCGGCCGCCCCGGCCGCCAGCAGGCCGAGCAGGAACGAGGCGGCCGTGTTCGCGGCGAGGATCCCCCACGGGAAGCGGGGGCCGGAGCGCGAGGCCGCCAGGTGCCGCAGCACGGCCCCGGCCGCCCCGCCCACCGCCACCAGCAGCACCGCGCTCATCCCGCCCCGCGCTCCCGCCGAGCCCGCCGTACCCACCGCGCACGCCGTGCCAGGACCGTCCCGGTGAACGCGGCCGCCACCGCCAGGACCGGGGTGGCCAGGAGGTAGGAGAGCGCCGTGGCCGGCCGGCCCAGACGGATCAGTGCCTCCGTGTCCACGGCGAAGGAGGAGAAGGTGGTGAACCCGCCCAGCACGCCGGTGGACAGGAAGGGGCCGGCCAGCGGGTGGGGCTCCAGCGCCGCGAGCACCACGACGAGCGCCCCGATCAGCAGGCAGCCGAGGAGGTTGACCGCCAGGGTGGTCCAGGGGAAGGCACCCGGCGCGGTGGGCAGCGCAGCGCCCAGGCCGTGGCGGGCCAGCGCGCCGAGCGCGCCGCCGCAGGCGACCGCGGCCGTGACGAGCCGCGGCGGGCCGGGACGGGCCGGACGCCCGGACGGGGCGCGGGGCCGGGAGCGGGGCGGGAGCCGGGACCGGAGCCGGGACCGGGCCGGAGGACGGCGCCCCGGCCGGTCCTGCGCGCCGCTCAACGCCGCCCGGCCTTCTTCGCCTCCTTCGCCGCCTGAGCCGCCTCCGCCTTGGCGCTCGCGGCGTACTTGTCGACGTACTCCTGGCCGCCGAGCTCCATCAGCGCGTACATGATCTCGTCGGTGACGGCACGCAGGACCAGCCGGTCCTCCTCCATGCCGTAGTAGCGGGAGAAGTCCAGCGGCTTGCCGAACTTCACGCCCGGGCGGATGCCCAGGCGCGGGAGCGGGCGGCCGGGGGGCATCATCTCGTAGGTGCCGACCATCGCCCACGGGATGACCGGCGCGCGGGACTCCAGCGCCAGCCGCGCCACACCGGTCTTGCCCTTGTAGAGGCGGCCGTCGTGGGAACGGGTACCCTCGGGGTAGATGCCGAGCACGTTGCCCTCGCGCAGCACGCGCAGGCCGGTGCGGATCGCCGCCTCGCTGGCCTTGCCTCCGGAGCGGTCGATCGGCACGGTGCCGACGCCGCTGAAGAAGGCCCGGCTGAGCATCCCCTTGAGGCCTCTGCCCGTGAAGTACTCGGCCTTGCCGAGGGAGATCACCTTGCGCGGGAGGAACAACGCCCCGAAGAAGTGGTCGGCGAACGACAGGTGGTTGCCGGCCAGGATCACCGGGCCCTCCCTCGGCACGTTCTCCACCCCCTCCTCCCAGGGGCGGAAGACCACGCGGAGAAGGGGCGCGAGGATGGCCTTCACCACCCAGTAGAACACTCGATGCTCCTTTGGTTGACAGGAAGCGACCTGGAGTTATCTTCCCACCTCGAGACTCCGTCACCTACACCGCGAAACCATACATATCGCCCTCTCGCACAACAGGCACGGAACATGCGACGATCAGGCGAGCCTGACAAGGAGTCACCATGCCAATCATGTCCGGCGCGGAACCGTACCACCACGCGGGGGGCCCGGTCGGAGTGCTGCTCTGCCACGGGTTCACCGGCTCCCCGCAGTCGCTGCGCCCCTGGGCGGAGCACCTCGCCGAGGCGGGGCTGACCGTGGCGCTGCCCCGGCTCCCCGGCCACGGCACCACCTGGCAGGAGATGAACCGCACCCGCTGGGAGGACTGGTACGCCGAGCTGGACAAGACGCTGGCGGACCTGCGGGGCCGGTGCCCCGAGGTCTTCGTGGCGGGCCTGTCGCTCGGCGGCTGCATGGCGCTGCGCCTGGCCGAGGTGCACGGCGAGGGCATCAGGGGCGTGGTCGTCGTCAACCCCTCGATCGCCAACGACGTCCCGCTGCTCCGGCTCGCGCCGCTGTTGCGCCTGTTCGTCCCCTCGGTCCAGGGCGTCGCCGGCGACATCAAGAAGGAGGGGGCGGTCGAGGTGGGCTACACGCGCACGCCGGTCAAGGCCGCGGCGAGCCTCCCCCGGCTCTGGGCGCTGACCCAGGCCGAGCTGGGCACGGTGACCCAGCCCGTCCTGGTCTTCCACAGCCCGCAGGACCATGTGGTCAAACCGACCAGTGTGCGTATCCTTCGTGAGAGGCTGACCGGGGGGAATCTGGCCGTGGTCGAGCTCGCCGACAGCTACCACGTCGCGACGCTCGACAACGACGCCGACCGGATCTTCGCGGAGAGCCTGGAGTTCATCAGGACGAACGCCTCTGTACCCTTGCAGAGAGACTGATCGCCAGCGGGGGATGCGCGGTCTCCGAAGAAGGAAGTGATCTCAGGCCATGAGCGACGGGCCCAGCTAGGTGACACCGCAGAGCGACGAGGACGAGGTCTGGCGGCAGATCGTCGCGTCCTTCAACGACACCTCCGAGCGCGACTCGGCCGATCAGCCGTGGCCGGACAGCGAGAACCTCCCCGCCGACCCTCCGCGCCGGGTGGTCCGGCCCCCGGAGGACGACGGCCTCCTGACGGCGGAGGAGGACGGCCCCGCCGCCGACCTCGACACCGGGACCGCTCAGGCGGACGACGACGAGGGGCACTACGTCCCCCCGCCCCCGCCGCCGCTGCCCAGGACCGACGCCACCACCAAGATCGCGTGGACGGCCCTGTTCGGCGGCCCCGCCTACCTGCTGGTGACCGCCGCGGCCGGGTGGGAGCTGCGCGGCTGGGCGCTGTTCACCGCGGTCGCCGCGTTCATCGGCGGCTTCGTGGCGCTGGTGGTGCGGATGGGGGACGGCCCGCCCGGCGGCTCCGGCTGGGACGACGGCGCCGTCATCTGACCGGCCTCCGCATCGGTCCGCCGCCCGCGCCGCGGCGGGCCGGCGCGCCACGGCGGACGGCCCGCGGCCCGTCCGCGCCGGGTCTCACGACCTGGACCGGGCGGAGCCCCCCTGGTCGGCCGGGCTCTTCGTCGCGAAGCGCTCGATCACGTCGGTGTAGCGGCCGTTGCCGTCCACCACGTGACCGACGGTCCAGACCGTGCCCGTGCCGGACAGGTAGGCCGCCGACTGGAGCCTGATCGTCCGGGCGGCCTCGGACGGGGCGCCGCGCAGCGCCTTGACCCTGCGGCCGTCGTAACGGAGCAGGAACGCCTCCCCCGGACGCGTCAGGTCGACGCCGGAGATCCAGAAGCGGTTCCTGCGGTCACCGGTCACGCCGTACAGCCGCACGTCCTGCTCGGACACCTCCACCCTGGACCACTTCTTGCCGTTCCAGGACAGGACCAGGGGGACGACCTGCCCCGAGTCGCGGTGGACGCCGCCGACGGCCAGCGCGCGCTTCGACCCGTTGAGATGGACGTCGCGCAGGTAGCCGCCGGGGATGTCCGGGGCGGGGAAGGACTTCCACTGCCCGCCGGACGACCTCATGATCAGCGGTTCGCCTCCGGTGTCGCCGACCGCCCAGCCGTCGCCCTTGGCCGTCACCGCGACGCCGTACAGCGTGCCGCGCGTTCCGGCGGCGGTGAGAGTCCACTTCCCGCCGGCGCCGGTGACGATCAGCGGCTGCCCGGCGCGGCGGCCCACGGCGACCGCCCGTCCCGGGACCGCCGCCACCCCGCCCAGCCAGTCGCCCACGTGCAGCGTGTCGACGGTGACCCGGTCGAAGGCCGAACCGTCCCCCCGCGCCAGGTACGGCAGGCCGTCGTGGCCCTCTCCCACGGCCCACAGCTCGGTCGCCGACGCCGCCGCGACCGAGCGCAGCAGCCCCGCCCCGGTGGGATCGTTGCGGATCGGGACCTCGGTCCAGGTCCGGCCGTTCCAGTGGGTGATGGCCCCCCGGCTCTGCCAGATGTCCCACACGCTCTGCTGCCCCACCGCCCACACGTTCCCGGCGGAGATCCCGGCGACGTCGGACAGCGACCCGTCACTGCTCAGCCGGGCGGTGGCCGGCGCCTGCCAGGCCTCCGCCGCGGGTGGGCGGACGGGATCGGCGTGCGCGGTCGGCGCGTGGAGGAAGGGCAGAAGCAGGCCTCCCGCGCACAGCGCCAGGGCACGCCGCGGAAGGCGACGGGTCATGCACCAAATGGTACGGGTGATGCCCACTCCATGTGCGCGGCTCCCCATCCTCCGCCCCGCTCCCGGCCGCACCCCCGGCACGCGCCCGACGCAGGCCCGGCCCCGCCGCGCTCCCGGACCGCCCTCCGCGAACCGCGCGTTCCCCCACGAACAGCGCATCGCCCGGGAACGGCGCGCCGCCCCGCGGGCGCGGTCACCGGCGGGGGTCGGCCGGAGGGCCGCAGTCCAGCTCGGCGACCACCGGCAGATGGTCGGTGGCGGCGGCCAGGTCGGCGGGGTCGGCCTCGGTCCCGCCGCAGGAGACCACGGAGACGCCCGCCACCGCGAAGATCGCGTCGATGCGCTTGCCCGGGTTCCGGGCGGGAAAGGTCAGCCCGTCACCGCGCGGCGAGACGGCGTAGCAGTCGGCCAGCCGCCCGGTGAGGCACCGCCAGGCCGGCTGGTGCGCCTGCTCGTTGATGTCCCCCGCGAGCACGGGCAGCGCGCCGAACCGGTCGGCGAACTCCTCGACCAGGTCCAGCGCCTCGCCGGCGTGGTGCAGCCGGGCCGCCTGGTCGAGATCCAGGTGGACGCAGCCGACGGCCACCCGGGCGCCCGCCCCCTCCACCACCGCGATCGCGATCGCCCGCCGTTCCAGCCCGGGGAAGTGCTTCAGCAGCCGGCCCTCGCCGTGCAGCAGCCGGACGCCCGGCCCGGTCAGTACGGCCAGGCCGCCCGCCCGCAGCCCGGCGGCGACCCGCAGGCCGCCGAAGGCGGCCAGCCGCCGCCGCTTGCAGCGCCAGCACAGGAAGCGGGGCGCCTCCTGCACGCAGAGCACGTCGGCGCGGAGGGCGGCGACCACCCGCCCCAGCGCCGCGACGTCGTCGCGCATGGAACGCACGTTGTAGCTGGCGACCCTGAGCACCACGGTGACCTCGCAGGTGACCTCGGACTGCCGAGCGCCGCCGGTGACGACCCGTGTCACCGTCCGCCATCGGCGTGTGCCGAGAGCGTAACCGCGCCGGGCGCGTCCGGCCAGCGCCTCCGGTCATCCTGCCGGCGCCGTCCGGCCGGCGTCCCGGGCGGGGTCAGCGCCTCCGGGCGAGGTCGGCGGCGCCCACGAGACCGGCGGACGCGCCCAGCTCGGCCAGGCGGATGTCGGCCGGCGGGCGGTGCTCCCGGCCGGTCAGATTGCGCCCGAAGGAGTCGCGGACCTGGTCGATCCAGAGGTCGGCGGCGCGCGAGACGCCGCCGCCGAGGATGAAGCAGCCGGGGTCGAGCACCGCGGCGAGGTCGCTCAGCCCCTGGCCGAGCCACTCGGCCATCGAGGAGAAGGCGGCCAGCGCCGCCGGGTCGCCCTCGCGGGCGGCGTCGGTGATCTCCGGGCCCTCGATGTCGGCGGGGGTGCCCCCGGCGATCTCCAGGAGCCGGGCCGCCCGCCCCGGGTCGGCCTCCGCGATCAGCCGGGCCTCGGTGACCAGGGCGCTGCCGCTGGCGTACTGCTCCCAGCAGCCGAGGTTGCCGCAGCCGCACAGGCGCCCCTCGGGGACCACCTGCATGTGCCCGAACTCGGCGCCCATGCCCCAGCGGCCCCGGTAGAGGGCGCCGTTCAGCACCAGGCCGCCGCCGATGCCGGTGCCGACGGTCACGCACACGATGTGGCTCTCCCCGCGGCCCGCGCCGAACCTCGCCTCGGCCCACGCCATCGCGTTGGCGTCGTTCTCCACCACGACGGGCAGGCCGACCAGGTCGGAGACCTTCTTCTGCAGCGGCTCCTCACGCCAGGCGAGGTTGGGCGCGAACCGCACCAGCGAGCGGGTCTCGTCGATGAACCCGGCGGCGCCGAGACCCACCGCCTCGATCTCCCGGCCCTTCGCCAGCTCCGCCACCGCGTCGGCGATCGTGTCCGCGACGCGTTCGGGGCTGTCGGCCGGGGTGGGGCGCAGGCACTGCGCGACGATCCGCCCGTCGTCGTCCACGGCGCCCGCCGCGACCTTGGTGCCGCCGATGTCAACGCCGATGGTCAGCGCCATCTCTCCCCACTTCCCTCTGGGCTCACCCCAGGTCGATGTGCTCCACGGGGGTGTCCTCCCGCGACGCCTCCCGCTCCCGCGCCCGCTGCGAGGCCGAAGGCCTGTTCAGCGCGTCGACGGCCGATCTGAACGCGGCGAAGAGCTCGGACCCGGCCTGCACCAGGTGGTCGGCCACCTGGCCGCCGGACTCGCGCTGCGCCGCCATGGCACGGCAGACGGGGCAGGCACGGCAGACGTACTCCTCGTCGTGGTCGGAGACCGCCTCCTCCCACACGTCCCGGCTGCCCCGGCCGCTCCGGCCGCCTCCGGAGAACGCGCTGCCGAACCCGGTCATCGTGCCCTTGACCAGGTTCTTGCGCAGTTCCCGCGCGGCCTTGCGCTGGAGCGCGTCGAAGAGCTTGAACGCCTCCTCGGCCGCGCTTCCGAGCGGGTCGCCCCCGCCGCTCCGGGGAGCGCCGGAGCGCTCCGCCCCGGCGGTGCCCCCGGTGCCCCCGGCGCCTCCGGGGCTCGCGGTTCCGCGGTCCGGTCCTCCGCCGCCCCTGCCGTTCCGGTCGTGCCGGCCGGTCGGAGCGTCCGTGTCGTCCGGGGTGTTCGTGTTTCCGGTGTTCTCAGTCATCTGGCCCTCCCGATTGGAACCGTACCCGCAGACGGCCGTCCGAGAGCGCGGCGTCCCGCACGCTCCTGCGGGCCAGCGCCGCGGGCAGGGCCAGGACCCTGCGGTAGGGGCCCACGGTGACGATCAGTTCGTCGCCCTTGCGCGCCAGGTCCACCGCGCCCTTGTCGGCGAGCGGCAGGGCCAGGACGAGTTCGCCGTCGGCGGTGATCCGCAGCGGCGGTTCCCCGGCGGGCGGGGCGAAGGGGTCGGCCCCGCCGTACATGGCCTCGGCGACGCGGGCCAGCGCGTCCGGGCCGACGGGCTCGGCCTCCAGATAGGGGACGGTGTGCACGGGCAGCGGCGCGAAGGACTCCGCCACCTCGGCCAGGTGCCTGCTCTGGGCGGCCACCCACCGCTCCCGCCACGGGTCGGCCCCCTCGGAGGGGAAGACGCGGTTGGCGACCGCCGCGTCGACGCGGTAGCCGTACAGACTGAGGGAGGTGAGCGTGCGGCGGGCCTCGGCGAGCACCACGGCCTCGGGGGTGAGCACCAGCCGGACGCTGGCGTCGGGGCCGGTGAGCAGCGCGCGGACCTCCATCAGCGCCCGGTGCAGGCGCTCGCCCGCGCCGACCACGCGGTCGTCGGGGACGCTGACCATCGCCACCCGGCGCACCAGCGGGGAGAGCGTGCGCAGCAGCCTCCGGCCGACCGGGAGCAGCCGGTTGACGTGCCAGTCGAGGGCCTCGGGCAGGGCCAGCAGCCGGAGCGTCTCGGCGGTGGGGGCGCAGTCGACGACGATCACGTCCCAGCTCCCGGTCCCGGCCTGCTCGCGCAGCTCCAGCAGGGCGATGACCTCCTCCGCGCCGGGCAGCACGGTGATCTCCTCGGCGGTGACCTCGTCCAGGCCCAGCTCGGCGAAGACCCCGCGGGCGTAGTCGCGCAGCTCGCCCCACTGGCGCTCCAGCGACCGCTGCGCGTCGACCTGGTGCAGGTAGAGGCAGGGCTCGACCTCGGCGGGCTCGGCGGCGGCGGTCACCCCGAGCGCGTCGGCCAGCGAGTGCGCGGTGTCGGTGGAGACCACCAGCGTCTTCAGACCGGACCTGGCCGCGCGGACGGCGGTCGCCGCCGCCGCGGTCGTCTTGCCGACCCCGCCCTTGCCCGTGAAGAGCAGGATGCGCGTCATGCGCTCTCGACGCGCTTCTTCAGCCCCTTCAGGGCGGTGTCGATGATGACCTTCTCCGCCTTCCGCTTGATCATGCCGATCATCGGGACCTTGAGGTCCACGGCGAGCTCGTAGGTCACCTCGGTGCCGCCCGCCGCCTCGGCCAGGCGGTAGCTGCCGGTCAGGCCGGAGACCATCTTCCCGCCCTCGGCGACGGTCCAGTCGACGGACTCGTCGCCGTGCCAGGCGTAGGCCAGGGAGTACTCGTCGCTGATCACGCCCGCGTCCAGGACGAACCCGACCCGCTCCGGGCGGCCGTCCGGCCCGGTGGACAGGACCTGCGCGGACTTCACCTGCCCCGCCCACTCGGGGTAGGCGCCGAAGTCGGCGATCACCGTCATGATGGTCGACCGGTCCGCGCCGATCGTGATGCTCGAGGTCGTGCGATCAGCCATGGGGTTACCGTACTACCGCTCCCCCGCGCCCGCTTCGGCCCGGCGATCTCACCACTCCAGCGCGAAGGGCGTCCCGGTGCCCCGGAAGTGGCCCACGTTGACGCACTCGGTCCGGCCGATCCGCACCCGGCTCGCCAGGGGCTGGTGCACGTGGCCGAAGAGGGCGTAGCGCGGCCGGGTCCGCCGGATCGCCTCCAGGACCGCCTCGCTGCCCCGCTCGAAGCGGCGGGCGACGACGTCGTAGAGGAGCTCGGGGACCGCCGGAGGGATGTGGCAGCAGAGCACGTCCACCGCGCCGACCGCCTCGACCTTGCGGGCGAACTCCTCGTCGTCGATCTCGTTCGGCGTCCGGTACGGCGTGCGCAGCCCGCCCCCGACGAAGCCGAACCGCAGTCCGCCGATCTCGGCGGTCTCCCCGTCCAGCACGCGGTGGCCCGGACGGGCGTACTCCGGCCAGTAGCGCGGCAGGTCCACGTTGCCGGGGGTGAGGTAGGCCGGAACGGGCATCGCGGCGAAGATCTCGCCGTACTGGCGGCGCACGGAGCGCTCGATGTGCTCGCGCGGGTCGCCGTCCAGCGACGCCCAGAGCCCTGCGGACAGGGCGCGGGCCTCGTCGAACCGCTTGGCGGTGCGCAGGGCGATGAACTCGGCGGCCCGCTCCGCGCCGAAGAGCTCGGCGAAGATGCCCTGGGAGTGGTCGTCGTAGTCGACGAAGAGGATCAGGTCCCCCAGGCAGACCAGCGCGTCGGCGCCGTCCCCCGCACGGGCCAGGGCGTCGGCTCTTCCGTGCACATCGCTGACGACATGAACCCGCATGCCGGACATCCTAACCAGCCCGTGATCGGCCCCCGATGCCACGATTACGACATAAGTAACAAATAGGATGCGACGTCTCGACGGCCGGTCGCATCAGCGGATCCCTCACGACGACGCTGATAGCGTGAAATCGCCCTTCGTAACGCCTGGGTGACGAAACTACCCACGCGTAACCTATCGCGATAACTTCCTGTTAATCCATCCCGATCCGTGCGTATTCAGGAGTGACCCGTGCGCGAGTACAGCGTCCCCGTGCTGGTGGATGTCCCCTCTTCCGCCAACCTGACCGACACGGTGTTCCAGCGCGCCGAGCGCGAACCGGGCGTCGTCGCCCTGCGCCGGAAGGTCGGCGAGGACTGGATCGCCGTCACCGCCGGGGAGTTCCGCGACCAGGTCGTCGCCGTGGCCAAGGGCCTGATCGCCGCGGGCGTCGAGCCGGGCGACCGGGTGGCCCTGATGTCGCGCACCCGCTACGAGTGGACCGTGATCGACTATGCGATCTGGTCCGCCGGGGCGGTCAGCGTGCCGATCTACGAGACCTCCTCCGCCGACCAGGTGAAGTGGATCGTCTCCGACAGCGGCGCCAAGGCGGTCTTCGTGGAGCTCGCGTCCCACGAGGAGACCGTCCGCGAGGTCCTGCCCGAGCTCGACGGGCTCGAGCACGTCTGGCGCATCGAGGGCGACGGGGACGGCGAGGGCGGCGGGGCCGTCGCCGCGCTGACCGCGGCCGGCGCCGGGATCTCCGACGAGACGGTCCAGGAGCGCAGGAGCGGGCGCGGCATCGCCGACCTGGCCACGATCGTCTACACCTCCGGCACCACCGGCCTGCCCAAGGGCTGCCGGCTGACCCACGACAACCTGCTGTTCACCGCGCGCAACGTCGCCCACGGCCCGCTGGAGCACCTGTTCATCGTGGAGGACCGCTCCGCGCTGCTCTTCCTGCCGCTCGCGCACGTGTTCGCCCGCATCATCCAGCTCGTGCTCATCGAGACCGGCACGGTCATGGGGCACACCCCGAACATGAAGAACGTCGCTCCCGACCTGCAGGCGTTCAAGCCCACGTTCCTGCTCGGCGTGCCGCGCGTGTTCGAGAAGGTCTACAACGGCGCCGGGCAGAAGGCCACCGCCGAGGGCAAGGCCAGGATCTTCCACGCCGCGGCGGGCGTGGCCATCGCGTGGAGCCGGGCGGAGTCCGCCGGCGGCGCCGGGCTCGGGCTGCGGCTCAAGCACGCCCTGTTCGACAGGCTGGTCTACGGCAAGCTGCGCGCGGCCACCGGCGGCAACCTGTCAGCCGCCATCTCCGGCGGCTCGGCCCTGGGCGAGCGGCTCGGCCACTTCTTCCGCGGCGTGGGCATCGAGGTCCTGGAGGGCTGGGGCCTGACCGAGACCTCCGCGCCCTCCACGGTCAACATGAGGGGCGCCAACAAGATCGGCACCGTCGGCAAGCCGTTCCCCGGCGTCACCATCGGCATCGGCGACGACGGCGAGATCCTCGTCAAGGGTCGGCACGTCTTCAAGGGCTACTGGAACAACGACGAGGCCACCGCCGAGGCGATCGACGCCGACGGCTGGTTCCACACCGGCGACATCGGCGAGCTCGACGCCGAGGGCTACGTGCGCATCACCGGCCGCAAGAAGGAGATCCTCGTCACCGCCGCGGGCAAGAACGTCGCCCCGGCCCCGATGGAGGACCGCATCCGCGCCCACCCCCTGGTCAGCCAGGCGCTGGTGGTCGGCGACGGCAAGCCGTTCGTCGCCGCGCTCGTCACCCTCGACCCCGAGGCGCTGGAGCCCTGGAAGGCCGCCCACGGCAGGGAGGGGGCCACGCTGGCCGAGCTCAGCGCCGACCCGGTGGTCGTCGCCGAGGTGCAGAAGGCCGTCGACGAGGCCAACCGGTCGGTCTCCAAGGCCGAGCAGATCAAGAAGTTCACGATCCTCGACATCGAGCTCAGCGAGGAGACCGGGCACGTCACGCCGAAGCAGTCGATCAAGCGCAACATCGTGATGCGCGACTTCGCCAAGCAGGTCGAGGAGTTGTACGGCTGAGCGGCCCGGCGGGGCCGGAGGACCGAACGGGCCCGGTTCCGGCGCCCCGGCCCCGGCCCGGTTCGCCCGGCCCGGTTCCGGGCCTCCGGGCCCGGCGGCGTTCGTCAGGCGTCCCGCTCCGGGTCCAGGATCCGGGCGAACCGGGACGCCACCAGCTCCCAGCCCCACTCGCGGCCGACCCACGCGCGCCCGCGCTCCCCCATCGCCCGGGCGCCGGCCGGATCGCCGAGCAGCTCCACCAGCGCGTCCGCCACCGCCCCGGCCGAGCCGCCGTCCACGACGAGGCCGGTCTCCCCGTGCAGCACCGCCTCGGGCGCCCCGCCCGAGGAGCCCGCCAGCACCGGCAGCCCGCTGGCCGACGCCTCCAGGTAGACGATCCCGAGCCCCTCGACGTCGATGCCGCCCAGCCGGGTCCGGCACGGCATCGCGAACACGTCCCCCAGCGCGAAGTACCCGGGCAGGTCCTCGGCCGGCACGGACCCGGTCAGCCGGACCGCGTCGCCCAGGCCCAGGCGGCCGGCCAGCCGCTCCAGGCTCCTCCGGTACGGCCCTCCCCCGACCAGCAGCAGCCGGGCGTCCGGCACGGCCCGCAGCACCCGGGGCCAGGCGCGCAGCAGCGTGTCCTGGCCCTTGCGCGGCACCAGCCGGGAGACGCAGACCACCACCGGACCGGCGGCGCACCACGACCGGAGCGCGGCGCCTCCCGCGGGCGGCTCCGCGCCCGGGGAGAACACCCCGGTGTCCACCCCCGGCGCGAGCCGTACCAGCTTCTCCTCCGGGATCACCGCGGCGAGCAGCCGCCGGGTGTAGCCGCCCAGGTAGGTCACCGCGTCGGCGTGCCCACCGATCCCGGCCAGCAGCCGCCGGGCCCCCGGGACGCGGGTCCAGGACGCCTCGTGGCCGTGGGTCAGCATCACGACGCGCTCCGCCCCCGCCGCCCGGAGTCCCGGCGCGAGCAGCCCGAGCGGGGCCGCGGCCCCGAACACCACCGTGTCGCACTTGTGCGCGGCGAGCAGGTCGGCGGCCCGGCGGGCGATCCGGGGGACGGGGAGCATCAGCGAGGTGGGGTGGCGCACGACGGGGTACGGCCGGCCTGCGTCGAAGTCCTCGCAGCCGGCCCAGCGGGGGGCGTAGACGACCACCGAGCCCGCGGGCATCCGGGCGGCGAGCCCGTGCACGAACGACTGGATGCCGCCGGGGCGGGGCGGGAAGTCGTTGGTGACGATCAGCGTGCGCTTCACGGTTCCGGCAGGCCGTTCAGCGCGGCCCAGGAGCGCGCCATGGCGATCCGCTCGGGAATGGCGGGATGAGAAGCATAAATGACATATTCAACGACATCCGGCGATAAATCAGAAATGTTGGCTACGGCCAGCCGCTTCTGCATGGCCGCGAACGTGGCCGGGTCCCGCGTCAGGTTCAGCGCGTGCGCGTCGGCCCGAGCCTCGACGTGCCGGCTGACCAGGTTCTGCACGGGCCCGGAGAGCACGGTGGCCAGGCTCAGCAGCCCCATGACCAGGCCGGCGGCCCGCGGGTCGGCGAGCGAGGCGATCCCGGTGCGCCGGCGCACCGGACCCGACCCGGCCACGAGGTACAGCAGGCACGCCCCGCAGGCCGCGCCCAGGGCACCGACCAGCGTGCCGTACAGCACGTCGTCGGCGGCGGCGTGGCCCAGCTCGTGCGCCACGACCAGCTCGACCTCGTCGGCCGGGGCGCGCAGCAGCGTGTCGTAGACCACGATCCTGCGGGTCACGCCGAACCCGGAGACGTAGGCGTTGAGGGCGGTGGTCCGGCGGGAGGCGTCGGCGACGAGCACGTCCTCGACCGGCACGCCGTCGCGCTCGGCCAGGGCGAGCAGGTCGTCGCGGAGCGGCCCGGCGGACATCGGCGCGAAGTCGTTGAAGACCGGCTCCACCAGCACCGGATAGGCGAAGGAGACGGCCACGGTCAGGGTGAAGGCGCCCAGTGCCGCGGGGATCCACCAGCGGGCGAAGCGCCGGGCCAGCCCGACGACGGCGAGCGCCATCGCCGACGTCAGCGCGGTCCTGACGCCGATGCCCTTGAGCCGGTCGGCGGTCCACGACGGCCAGTCCTGGGTGGACAGGCCGAAGTCCCGCAGGTGGACCTCCTGCCACATCCCGAGCGGCCAGCGCGCGAGCTCCACGACCGCCGAGACGGCCAGCACCCCGAGCAGCACCCGCAGCCACCACCGTCCCCCCGGCAGCCGCTCCAGCAGCCGCGCGCCCAGCGGGGTGGCCACCAGCAGCCCGGCCGCCACCAGGGTCAGGCCCAGCGACAGGTGGGCGGGCGGGCCGACCGCGGCGTCGAACGCCTGGGACCGGGCGATCTGCCCGGCGGTGAAGTCACGGGCCGGGTCCGGCTCCACCCGCGGAGCCTCCGCCGGCAGCACCCGCCACGGCGTGCTGAGCGCCACGACCGCCAGGGTGAGCGCGCCGAGGGCGGCCAGCGCCCATCCCGCCGCCCGCGGGCTTCCGGAACGGGCGCCGGGCGCCCGCGCCGTGCTCGACGTCATGCGAGTTCCCTCCGGAGGTGGTCGCGCCAGCCCGCGGTGAACTCCGCCGCGGTCAGGCCGAGCGTGGTCTCGACATCGCTACCGTAGAGCCTCACGAGGGCCCGCTCGCCGAAACGCCCGGCGACGTAGCGGCAGGCGAGCCAGGCCTCCTCGTAGGCCTGCGGGAGCCGGGCCCCGCCGGGGGCGAAGTCGGCCGGGCCCGGCAGCCCTTCCGGCAGCGCGCCCGCCCGCACCTCCCGCGCCAGCTCCGCGGCGATCCGGCGGACCTCCAGGCCCGTCCCCGCGTAGCCGACGTAGTCGGCGAACCCCTCCGACAGCCACATCGGCACCCGGCCGCCCCGGGTCGCGCCGGTGGCCACGTGGACGAGTTCGTGGGTGAGGACCACGTCCCGGCCGACCTCGCTGAGCCGCGCGTAGCCGCCCGGCAGGACGACCACCCGGTCCGCGGTGGCCAGCGCCGCCAGCCCGCGCGTGGCCGCGACCCCGGAGGCGCCCGCGAGCGCCGCGGCCCGCGCGTCGGTCTCCGGGAACAGGACCACCGGGCGGACGGGGCCCCAGATCGCCGCGATCCGGCGGCGGGCGCGGGCGGCCCGGACGGCGAGATCCGCCAGCAGCCCGGCCACGGCGCGGTCCCCGACGACGACGGCCCCCTCGCGCCTGACCACGACGGCCCCGGGCCACGGAACGGCCGCAAGCGGCGCGGACGCGGCCAGACCGCCGCCGGCCAGCGCCAGCATCCCGGCGAGTACGGCGCGGCGCCCCTGGGGGACGGACATATCCGTCGATGCTACGTGACCCGCGCCGGCGGATCCGCATCCACCGGACGGGGAAGCGGCCCCGCCCGTCCCGGGACGCCCTTCCGGGACGGGCAGGGCCGCGTGTCGCCGGGGACGAGCGGAGCCGCGTGCGCCGGCGCCTCCGGCGGCCCGCCCACCGCCGAGGCCGACCGGCCAGCCGCCGAGGCCGACCGGCCAGCCGCCGAGGCCGACCGGCCAGCCGCCGAGGCCGACCGGCCAGCCGCCGAGGCCGACCGGCCAGCCGCCGAGGCGGACCGGTCAGCCGCCGGGGCGGACCGCTCCGGCGAAGGCGGACCGGTAGTAGCCCTTCAGCTTCACGACCCGGACCGTCCTGCCGCTGCTCGGCGCGTGCACCATCCTCCCCTTGCCGACGTAGATGCCGACGTGGCCTTTGCCGTAGAAGAAGAGCAGGTCACCGGGGCGCAGTCCGCGCCACGAGACCTTCTTGCGGACCGCGCGGTACTGACTGTGCGAGATCCGCGGGAGCCGCACCCCCGCCTTGCGCCACGAGTACTGCGCGAGGCCGGAGCAGTCGAACGCGCCGGGACCGGTCCCGCCCCAGCGGTAGGGGGCGCCGACCTTCCGCCTGGCCGCCGAGACGGCCTTCGCCGCCCTCGCCCGCTGCCGCGCGGCCTTGCTCAGCGCGGTGGCCGCCTTGGCCGTCGTCCTGGTGGCCGGGGCAGCGCCCGCCTGGGCGAGCGTGACGGATCCGGCCCGTACCGCGGTCGCGCCGTTCGTCGCCGCCCGCGCCGGGGCGGAGTCCATTCCGACCACGCCGGCCGACGCGGTCAGAGTGAGCGCGAAACCGCCTACGGAAAGGCGAAAAAAACGCGACGAACAGGAGTTCTGCAGGGTGGTAGACAGGATTTCTCCTTGGGGCTTCCACTGATGCCTACCGGGTTAGCTGACGGATTCGGGCAGGGAAGGCGCCCTACGGCACAACGGCGTGCCGATTCACCCCTGGCAATGGGATCATGCCTTTGGGTCCCCGGTTCCATGCCTCATGGCTGCATGGATTCGGCAGGTCACAACGGTGTCGGTGCTTCGCGTGACCGCTTGGATTGTTTTTCCGGACACAGCCTGAGAGGCCGATGCACTGCGACGGCATGGCTTGCTCGTCGCGACGCCAGAAGGTACCCCGATCCCCAAACTTCGGCAAAGACGCTGCCCCGTTCGAAGATCGGGGAGCTTCTTCCCTCTTTTCATAACCGCTGGATAACGGCGCGTCCACCACCGCGATATGACCCTCGTCACATTTGGAGATCCGCTGCCTGAACGTTGTCACTTCCGTAACTCCCGTCACACAGGTAATGATCTTGATCGCCCAGGGAAGAGCCCGCGGGAACGGGCCTCGCCGACCCGGGACCGGCGGACCCGGGACGCGGGGCGGCGGCACGCCCGGATCCCGCCGGAGCCGGACCGGGGACCCCGTGTATCGCGGACGTATCCGAAATCGCATACGTCGCCGCAACGGCCCTCCGTCTTCAATGGGGGGATGGATCAGAGTGCATCCCCATCGGCGCCGTCCCGCCGCACGCGCGGGATCGTGCTCGCCGGCCTCGTGGCCCTCGGCCTGGCGGGCGCGGTGTTCGCCGCGCGGCGGCCGCTCCTGATGGCCGCTCCGAGCTGCATGGCCGGCCGGTGGCACGGCTGCGGCGACACGGAGAACGGCGTGCTGTTCATGATGCTGGCCGGGCTGCCGGCGGCCGCTCTGGTGGCGTGGGCTCTGGCGCGCCGGCGGCGTGCCGCCGACGGCGGCGCATCGGCGTGGCGGACCTCGCTGGCCGAGGTGGGCATGGTCTACGGGACGGCCCCGTTCGTATGGATCACCCTGATGCCCGGCCCGGGGGCCGGCGTCGTCCCCGGCCGGCTGAGCCTGCTCCCGCTGCGTGACCTGCTCACGATGGGGCCGCTCGGCATCGGCGGCAACCTGCTGATCTTCGCGGCGCTGGGGTTCTTCGCTCCGCTGCGGTCCGCGGCGCTGGCGTCCCTGCCGCGGATCCTGGCGCTCGGGGCAGGCTGCTCGGCCCTGGTCGAGACGGCGCAGTACGTCCTGCGGCTGGACCGGGTGTCCTCCGTGGACGACGTGCTGGTCAACGCCGTCGGCGCGGCGCTGGCCGCGCTGGCGTCCCGCCGCTGGTGGCGTACCCCGGCGGAGGCGCCGTCGGACCGGCCTCGCCCCGCGCCCACGCCGGCGCCCGCGCCCGCGCCCACGCCCACGCCCACGCCCGCCGACCGAACCGCGGATCCGGCGTCCGCACCGGCACCGGCGGGCCGAACCGCGGATCCGGCGTCCGCACCGGCGGACTGAGTCGCGGGTCCGGTGGGCACGCGGTTTCGCATACCTCGGCGATACACCGCGCCGCCTAGGCTTCAGCAGATGCGCGTACTGATCGTGGAGGACGAGCCCTACCTGGCCGAAGCCGTCCGTGACGGTCTGCGGCTGGAGGCGATCGCCGCCGACATCGCCGGCGACGGCGACACCGCCCTGGAACTGCTCAGCGTCAACTCCTACGACCTCGCGGTCCTCGACCGCGACGTCCCCGGTCCCTCCGGCGACGAGATCGCCCGGTGGATCGTCGCCTCCGGCAGCGGCATCCCGATCCTCATGCTCACCGCCGCCGACCGGATCGACGACAAGGCCTCCGGGTTCGGGCTCGGCGCCGACGACTACCTCACCAAACCGTTCGACCTCCGAGAGCTCGTCCTGCGGCTGAGGGCACTCGACCGCAGACGCGCGCACGCCCGCCCTCCGGTCAGCGAGATCGCGGGCCTGCGGCTGGACCCCTTCCGCCGGGAGGTCTTCCGGGACGGGCGCTACGTCGCGCTCACCCGCAAGCAGTTCGCCGTGCTCGACGTCCTCGTCGCCGCCGAGGGCGGTGTCGTCAGCGCCGAGGAACTACTCGAGCGGGCCTGGGACGCCGGCGCCGACCCCTTCACCAACGCCGTCCGCATCACCGTCTCCGCGCTGCGCAAACGACTCGGCGAACCGTGGCTCATCGCCACGGTGCCCGGCGTCGGCTACCGCATCGACACCGGTCCCGGCACCGGGACCGGGACCAGGGCCGGCACCGCCCGCTCCGGCGGCGCCCGTGGATAGGCGCCCGGGTCCCAGCGCCCGGCTGAGACTCACCGTCAGCTACGCCGGGTTCCTCCTGCTCGCCGGCGCCCTCCTGCTCGCCGTGGTGTGGGTGTTCCTGCTGCGCTACGTGCCCGACGGTGCGCTCACGGCCGGGCCGGGGGCCGCCCTGCCCGGGGCGCCGCCCCCGCGGTTCATGCCCAACCGCACCGACCTCCAGCGCGCCTTCCTGCCCCGCGCGGCCCAGGCCCTGGTCTTTCTGCTGGTGTTCGGCCTGCTGGGCGGGTGGGTCCTCGCCGGGCGGATGCTCGCACCGCTCACCCGGATCACGGATGCGGCCCGGATGACCGAGAACGGCTCCCTGTCCCACCGGATCCGCATGAAGGGCCGCCGGGACGAGTTCCGGGAACTCTCCGACGCGTTCGACTCGATGCTCGAACGGCTCGAATCCCACGTCGCCGAGCAGCAGAGGTTCGCCGCGAACGCCGCCCACGAACTGCGCACCCCGCTGGCGATCTCGCGGACGCTCCTCGACGTCGCCCGCCAGGACCCCGCCCAGGACCGGGACGAACTCATCGAACGCCTGCGCACCGTCAACCGGCGCGCGATCGACCTCACCGAGGCCCTCCTGCTGCTCAGCCGGGGCGACCGCGGCGGCTTCCCCCGCGAGAGCGTCGACCTCTCCCTCATCGCCGAAGAGGCCGCCGAAACGCTGCTCCCCCTCGCCGAACGGCGCCGGATCGTCCTGGAGGTCACCGGCGGGGCGGCCCGGACCGGCGGTTCCCCCGAACTCCTGCTGCGGATCGTGACGAACCTCGTCCAGAACGCCATCGTCCACAACCTCCCCGCCGGCGGCACCGTGACCGTCCACACCGAGGCGCACGACGGCGCGAGCGTGCTGCGGGTCGAGAACACGGGCCGCCGGCTCCCGCCGGAACTGGTGCCGACCCTCACCGAACCCTTCCGGCGCGGAACGGAACGCGTGCGCACCGACGAGCACTCCGGCGTCGGGCTCGGCCTGGCCATCGTGCACAGCATCGTCCGCGCCCACGACGGGACCCTCGACCTCGTCCCCCGCCCCGGCGGGGGCCTCCTCGCCACCGTGCGGCTCCCCGGCACGCCGTAGGCGCCGCCCCCGCGTCGTCTCCCGCGTCGTCTCCCGCGTCGTCTCCTGGCGACGCCTCGTCCGGGCCGGCGCCGGACGACGCCGGAGCGGGCGCACGGGAGTCCCCCGCCGGAGGAGGATCCAGGAGGAGGCCGTACGGGAGGAGGCCGCGTCAGGGACGGACCGCGCCCACCAGGCGGCGGCCGTACGACGACAGGTCGACGACCTTCACGACGTCACCGGTCTGCGGCGCGTGGACGATCTGGCCGCCGCCGGCGAACAGGCTCACGTGCCCCAGCCCCTCGCTGAAGATGAGGTCTCCGGGCTGGAGGTCGTCCAGGGAGACCCGGCGGCCCGCACCCCAGCTCCACTGCTCCCAGGTCGTCCGGGGCAGGCTGACGCCGCCGGCCCGCCAGGCGGCCTGGACCAGACCGGAGCAGTCCCAGCCGCCCGGTCCCGTGCCACCGTACTGGTACGGCTTGCCGACCTGGGCGAAGGCGAACTCGAGCGCCTCGCGGGCGCTGCCCGAGGCCGGGCCGGTGTAGGTGATGCCGGGGCTGTCCGGGTTGCCCGCCCGGTAGGCGCCGAGCTCGCGCAGGAGCTTGACCTGGGCCTTGACCATCTTGTCGGCCTTGGCCTTCTCCTTGGCCAGTTCGTCGCGGTACCCGTCGGCTTCGGCCAGCGCGGCCTTGGCCTTGTCCCGGTCGGTCCGCAGCGTCTCGGTGGCCTCCTCGAAGGCGGTGAGGGACTGGGCGCGCAGGGCCGACATCTGGTCCACCGCGGCCATGCCGCTCAGCAGGGCGCCCGGGTCGGCCTGGGTGACCAGGCCCTCCCAGCCGGTCACCGTGCCCACCTGGTAGCTGCTGACGGCCATCGTGACCAGTTCCCGGCGCAGACCGGCGACCTTCGCGTTCTGCTTCTCCAGAGCGCCGTTGAGCGTCCGGTAGCGGGCGCGGGCCTTCTTCCACTTCTCGCCGGCCTGGTTGTACTTCTCAACGATCTTGTCGGCCTGGTCGTTCAGCTTCTCCAGCTTCTTCTTGGCCTCGGCGATCGTCGGTTTCGGCTCGGCCAGCGCGTCGCCGGCCGGCAACGCCGGCAGCAGGAAAGCCGCGAGAGCCAGTCCGGCCGCCACGGGCAACCGCCCATAAAACTTCGGCATACCCGCCACGGCCACTACTACGCCCTCCCGCCGTAAAGACCTGGGGCGAATAGTACAGAATCAGTAAGGTCCAGCTCACCTTTTCCCCTGCTTCTCCGCCTCCCCCTCACGGGAGGCGGCCCCGCGCGCAGATCGCGGGAGAGGCGCTCAGCCGCGTCCGAGGCGCTTCAGCAGCAGTGCGGCGGGCACCGGCCGCGCCCCCATCCGGCGGACCGAGTCGGCCACCTCGCGGTCGGAGGAGACCACCGCGAGCGCCCGCCCGACGGGCTCGGCGCGGACCAGCTGGCGGATCAGGTCGTCGGCGATCTGCCCCGGCGCGCTGAACAGCACCCGGACCCCTCGCGGAGCCGACACCGGGACCGGCCCGTCCAGTTCGGCGCCGTCGAAGACGCACGTCAGCTCGGTCCGGGTCTGCGCGTACAGCGCGCCGAGCCCGGTGAGCAGGCGGTTGCGCTGGTCGGCCAGGGTGAGGGTGCCGTAGCCGGTCTTGGTCACGTTGTAGCCGTCCACGATCAGATGGATCTGCGGCAGCGCGAGCAACTGGTCGAGCAGGGCGGGATCGTCGTCGGCCAGCGCCCGGGCGGGCACCGCCCGGACCCCCGGCCTGCCGGGGGCGACCGAGGAGACGGAGTCGGCCGGCCGGTTGATGCCCGAGGGCAGCGCCAGCTCCCTGCGCAGTCCGGCCGCGGCGTCCGCGAGCGCGTCGAGCAGCACGCGGACCTTGGTGTCCTCCTCGCTCCGGCCCTCGCGGGCGGCCCGGCGTGCGGCCTCCAGCTGCCGCTCGGAGTCGGCCAGGCGCTCCCGCAGGCGGCGCAGCTCGCTCTCCCCCGCGCTGCCCGCCGACGCGGCGGCGGCCCGGGCCTCCTGCGCGGCCTCCTCCATCGCCGCGGCGTGCGCCTCGGCCGCCTTGGCCCGCTCACGGGCGGCGTGCAGCCTGTGGCGCAGGTCGGAGACCTCCGCGCGGGCGGCCTTGAGCTGCTCGCGCAGCCGTTCGGACTCCTCCCTGGCGGCGGTCTTCTGCGCGGCCAGCTGCTCGCGCAGCCGGGTGAGCGCCTGCTCCTGCGCGGAGCCCTCCGCCGCGACCGCCGACCGCTCCAGGTCGGCGCGGGCGGCCTCCACCATCTCCACCCAGCCGGGCGGCCGGGTCAGGTAGGCCGCGGCGGCGACCAGGACGGGCTCGGCGGCCGGGGGGACGGTGCCCTCCGCCAGACCGGCGACCAGCTCGGGCAGGCCCGCGGCCAGGACCTCGGCCACGGCCTCCCGGAACTCCTTGTCCGTCTCCAGCTGCGCCGCGATCGGCGTGCCGCCCAGCCTGGCCCGCTTGCGCGGCTCGAACCTGGCGATGTTGCGCAGCGGCGGCGGCACCGCGGCGGCGGGCATGGAGCCCAGAGCCTGGGACGCCAGATCCACCACGTGTGAACGGACCTGCTCGGGCAGCGGACGAGACAGGCCCTCTCCGGCTGAACTCATCAACGGCCCCTACTCGGATCGGTCTATCCGTCAAGGGTACGACCCTCCCACCGCGTCCCCGACACGGCGACCGTCGCCCCCGCCGCGCCGGGGACGCGCCGGAGAACCGGCCGCCCCCGGCGCGGCGGGAACCGGTCAACCGGGGTGCCCGGCGTCCTGGACGGTCAACGCGATCTGGACCCGGTTGTTCAGTCCGAGCTTGGCCAGGATCCGGGAGACGTGGGCCTTGACCGTCGCCACGCTCATGTACAGCTCGGCGGCGATCTCCGCGTTCGACCTCCCGCGGCCGACCGCGAGCGCGACCTCCCGCTCGCGGTCGCTGAGCCCGGACAGCAGTCCCCGCGCCCGCTCGCGGCGCGCCCGGGCGCCGTCGTCGGCGACGTGCGCGATGAGCTGGCGGGTCACCGCGGGCGAGAGGATGGGCTCGCCCGCCGCGACCCGGCGGATCGCGGTCACCAGGTCGGCCGGCGGGATGTCCTTGAGCAGGAACCCGGCCGCCCCGGCCCGCAGCGCCCGCAGCACCTGGGCGTCGGCGTGGAAGGTGGTCAGGACGACCACCTCGGGCGCCGGAGCGGCGGCGCGCAGCCGCTCGGTCGCGGCCAGGCCGTCCACCCGGGGCATCCGGATGTCCATCAGCACCACGTCGGGCCGGTGGCGGGCCACCAGGCCCGGCACCTCGTCCCCGTCCGCGGCCTCCCCCACGACGGCGATGTCCCCGGCGCCGCCGAGGATCATCGCGAGCCCCGCCCGGACGAGGGCGTCGTCGTCCACGATCAGCACCCGGATCACCGGGCGGTGCGCCCGCCCCCCGGTCGCTCCGCCCTCCGGAGCGCCCGCACCGCCCGCGCCGTTCACTGCGGCCACGGCAGCCACGCGCTGAGCCGGAAGCGGTCACCGGGCGCCATGCCGTACTCCAGGCGTCCGCCCATCAGCTCGGCCCGCTCGGTGAGCCCGATCAGCCCGGTGCCGCTGCCCGGCATGGACCGGCCCCCCGTCACGGGATTGCCGACCTCGACGGTGAGCCCCTCGCCCGGCCCGCCCGCCACGGTGAGCTCGACCGGCGCGGCGGCGGCGTGCTTGCGCGCGTTGGTCAGCCCTTCCTGCACGATCCGGTAGGCGTTGCGGCCGAGCCTCGCCGGAGCCCGGGACGGGTCGCCGACCCGCAGGTCGAACACCACCTCCGCACCCGCCAGCCGGGACTCCTCCACCAGGCCCGCCACATCCGCCAGGGTCGGCTGGGGCCGGTCCGGCAGGTCGGACGCGGCGTCCCCGGCCCTCCCGGCGCCGTCGCCGTCCTCCGGATCGCCGGAGCCGAGCCGGAGCACGCCGATGACCTCGCGCAGGTCCTGCAGCGCCTGGTGCGCGCCCGAGCGGATCACCTCCGCCGCCCTGGCCACGTCCTGCGACGGCATGTCCGGCCGGTACTCCAGCGCGCCCGCGTGCACGCTGAGCAGGGAGAGCCGGTGGGCGAGCACGTCGTGCATCTCCCGGGCGATCCGCTCGCGCTCCAGCCTCCTGGCCCGTGCCACCTGGGAGGCCGCCTCCACCTCGGCCCGCTCCGCCCGGCCGCGCAGGGAGAGCACGAGCTGCCGGCGCGCCCGCACGAACATCCCCCACCCCACCACGACCAGCAGGAGCAGCACCGCCAGCAGCGCCTCCACCGCGTAGGGCAGCGTGGGGTCGGGCCACAGCTCCAGGTAGACCGGGACCGTCAGCAGGTTCACCCCCGCCACCAGCGCCATGCTGCGGAACGGCCGGTGCACCACCACCGTGAACAGCGCCACCAGCGTGGGCACGCTCGCCATGTTGGAGACGACCGAGACGACGGCGAGCACGAGGGCGAGCCCCACCGGCCAGCGCCGGCGCAGCCACACCGCGGCGCACGCGAGCGCGCCCACCACCTGGTCGACCGCGCGCACCGGTTCGGCGGCGCCGACCATGCCGTGCACCTCCTCCGCCGCGATCAGGCCCAGCCCTGCGGAGAGCAGGAAGATCGTGATGTCCACGATCCAGTCGCGGGTCGAGCGCCGGACCGCCGTCCGCCTCCCCCGCGGGACGTCCTGCAGGGTCGCGGGCAGCAGCCACCGGTACGCCAGCGCATGCTCAGTCACATGTCGTGATATTAGAGCCGAAAGAGGTCTTCCGGAATCGACCAAAGTCGATGTCATATCCGTTTCCGGCCGCTTCCCCGCCGGGCCGGAGCCGTTCTCCGACCGCTTTCGCGCCGGGCCGGAGCCGTTCTCCGACCGGAACCGCCGGTGCCGAATGTCGGTGGGGGCTCCTAGGGTCGGGACCGTGGAACATGCCGTGCAGGGAACACTGGACGAGCTGGGCACCCCGCTCAGCCAGATCACCTTCGTGGTCTTCGACCTGGAGACCACGGGCGTCTCGGCGGGCGAGCACGCGATCACCGAGATCGGCGCCGTCAAGGTCCGGGGCGGGCAGGTGCTGGGCGAGTTCGCCACCCTGGTCGACCCCGGGACGCCGATCCCGCCGTTCATCGCGGTGCTGACCGGCATCACCGACGCCATGGTCGCGCAGGCCCCCCGGATCGAGTCCGTGCTCCCCTCCTTCCTGGAGTTCGCCGCGGGCTCCACCCTCGTGGCGCACAACGCGGGCTTCGACGTCGGCTTCGTCAAGGCCGCCTGCGCCGCCCACGGATACCCTCCGCCCGTCCATCCCGTCGTCGACACCGTCACCCTCGCCCGCCGGCTGCTGACCCGCGACGAGGCGCCCAACTGCAAGCTGGCCACCCTGGCCCGGCTCTTCAGCTCGACCGAACCCTGCCACCGCGCCCTCTCCGACGCCCGCGCCACGGTGGACGTGCTGCACGCGCTCATCGAGCGGGCGGGCTCCTTCGGCGTGCACACCCTGGAGGAGCTGAAGGCCTTCACCCGCGCGCCCACACCGGAGCAGCGCCGCAAACGGCACCTGGCCGAGGCGGTCCCCTCCGCGCCGGGCGTCTACGTCTTCGAGGACGAGCGCGGCGACGCGCTCTACGTCGGCAAGAGCGTCGACCTGCGCACCCGGGTGCGGAGCTACTTCACGGCGAGCGAGACCCGCCCCCGGATCCGCGAGATGGTCGGCATCGCCGCACGGGTCCGGCCGATCGTCTGCGCCACCCCGCTGGAGGCCGAGGTGCGGGAGCTGCGGCTGATCGGCGCGGCCAAACCCCGCTACAACCGCAGGTCCCGCTTCCCGGAGAAGGTCGTCTGGCTCAAGCTCACCGACGAGCCCTTCCCCCGCCTGTCGATCGTCCGCGAGGTCAAGGACGACGGGGCCGCCTACCTGGGCCCGTTCTCCGGCGTCCGCGCCGCCGACGACGCCCGCGCCGCGCTGTACGAGGCGGTGCCGCTGCGCCGGTGCACCGAGCGGATCTCCCCGCGCAAGGGCCGCCCCGCGTGCGCGCTGGCCGGGATCGGCAGGTGCGGCGCGCCGTGCGAGGGCCGCCAGAGCCCCGAGGAGTACGGCCTGCACGCCGCGGCCGCCCGCCGGGCCATGGAGGTGGACGCCACCCCCGTCTTCGCCGCGGTCGAGGCGAGGATGGCCCGGCTGGCCCTGGAGGAGCGCTACGAGGAGGCCGCCGCCGACCGCGACCGGCTCGCCGCCTACATCCGCGTCTCGGCCCGCATGCAGCGGCTCCGGTCGCTGACCTCGATCCCGCAGCTGGTCGCGGCCGCCCCCGCCGCGGGCGGCGGCTGGGAGATCCACGTCGTCCGGTACGGCCGTCTGGTCTCGGCCGGGGTGATGCCCGCGGGCGCCCACCCCGCGCCGTTCGTGGACGCGCTGACGGCCACCGCCGAGACCGTCGTGCCCGGCCCCGGGCCCACCCCCGCGGCCGGTGCGGAGGAGACCGAGTGCGTGCTGCGCTGGCTGGAGGGGCCGGGCGTGCGGCTGGTCCGGATCGACGGCGAGGCCGGAGCCCCGGCGGAGGCCGGGGAGGCCGGGGAGCACGCCGCGGGAGGCGCCGGGGCCGGGACGGCGGACGGGCAGGGCGGGGCCGGGACGGCGGACGGGCAGGGCGGGGCCGGGACGGGCGGTCGCGGGGCCGGGACGGCGGACGGCGCGGGCATCGGCTGGAGCCTGCCGGTCACGGGCTCGGCCCGCCTGATGGCGCGGATCGAGCGGGCCTACCGGGCCGAGCCGGGAGCGGGGGAAGCGCACCGGCGGCGTGAGGGCCCACCGCCGCGCTGATAACTTCGGCACCAGACAAGCCGTACTCAACGAGGAGGAAGCTCGTGGTCACCGCGATCGTGCACATCAACGCCGAGGTGGACCGGATCCCCGAGGTCGCCCAGACGATCGCCGAGATCGACGGGGTGAGCGAGGTCTACTCCATCACCGGCGAATACGACCTGCTGGTCATGGTCCGCGTCGCGACCTACGAGCAGATCGCCGAGGTCGTTCCCGGCCGTATCAACAAGGTGGACGGGGTGCTGCACACCGAGACGCACATCGCCTTCCGCGCCTACTCCCGGCACGACCTCGAAGCCGCCTTCTCCATCGGCCTCAACGAGGCGGACTGACCGCGGCCCGGAGTGGGCGGGCCGCCGGGCGTCCGCCGTGGGCAGCCGGGCCCGCAGCTCGGACCCGCCCTCCCGCAGGGACACGGTCTCCAGCGTCCCGCCGAACAGCGTGACGCGCTCCCTGATCCCGACCGGGGCCGCTCCCGCATCCCCCGTGGCCGGCCCCGCGCCCGCCGCGGGCCCGGCCCGCCCGTCGTCACGGACCAGGACGTCCAGGAAGCCCGGTCGCCAGCGCAGCGTGACACAGGCCGACCGGACCCCGGTGCGCCGCAGCGTGTCGCCCAGCGCCTCCTGGACGATCCGGTAGGCCGACAGCTCCAGGGCCGGGCCCACCTCGACGGGTCTGCCGTCCTGGACCACGTCCACCGCGAGCCCCTCGGCGCGCACCCGGGCCAGCAGGTCGGCGAGGTCCGCCAGCCGGGGCTGGGGCGCCCGGATCCGCGCCCCGCCCCCGGGGCGTCCAGGGCTTCCGCCGTCCCCGGGGCCCCCGTCGCCCAGCAGTCCCAGCACCCGCTGCAGTTCGGTGAGCGCCTGGCGTCCGGACTCCTCGGCCGCCCGGAGCGTCTCCCGGGCCCGGGCCGGATCCCTGTCCATGATCATCCGCCCCGCGCCGACGCCGAGCGTCATCACGCTGATCCCGTGGGCGACCACGTCGTGCAGCTCGCGGGCGATGCGCGCCCGCTCCCGCGTCAGGACGGCGCGGGCCAGCGCGTCGCGCTGCCCGGCCCGCTCGGCCTGCGCGTCCCGGAGCCGCCCGGCCATGCGCCGCCGGTCGTGCACCAGCCACGCCGCCGCCGCGACCAGGACGATCACCAGGGGCAGCGACGGGGCCCCGTTCACCGGGCCCCCCGGAACGCGGGGGTCCCGGGCCCGGACCGCGGGGAGACGGAGATCGGCAGATCCGCAAGGAGCATGCCGGGCAATGTACGGCTCCCGCCGGAGCGCCCGCGTCCCCTCGCAGGCGGACGCTCCGTCCTCCCCCGAGGGGAGGATCCTCCCGCCGGGACGGCGGCGCCCCCGCCGTCCGCCGCGTCCCCGCCGCGGACGCGAAGCCGTTCGGAGAATCTCAGTGATTCTCATTCCTGATTCGCTGGCGTCTGCCAGGCCGGAACCTGGTCTTACGTCGCCTCCACAGGCGTTTAGCGTCTCCGGGGAACTGCCCGGCGACACAGGCTTACGCGGCCTGTTGCTCCAGCGCCATCGCGACGAGCAGATTGCGTGCCGCGTTGACGTCCCGATCGTGAACGGTGCCGCACTCGCACGTCCACACCCGGTCAGCCAAGGTCAGCCCGGCGTTGACCGCCCCGCACCCGCCGCACAGTTTCGACGAGGGGAACCAGCGACCGGCCGCCCACACGGTCGAGCCGTACCAGTCCGTCTTGTAGGCGAGCTGGCGGAAGAACTCCCCGAATCCGAGATCGGAGATCGCCCGCGACAGCCGCCGGTTGGTGACCATCCCGGCGACGTTCAGGGTTTCCACGGCGATGGCCTGCTTGGATCTCGCGAGCATCGTCGTGGTCTTGTGCAGGAAGTCCGCCCGCTGGTGAGCGACGTCCAGGTGGATCCGCCCGACGCGGCGGGCGGCCTTGGCCCGGTTCTTCGAGCCTTTCTGCGTGCGGGCCAGCGCCTTGTTCGCCCTGCGGAGCTTGCGCAGCGCGTTCTTGAGTGGCTTGGGAGCGTGGATCTCGGTGACGGTACTGAGCTGATCGTAAGTTCTGGGACTATCAGCGCTACGGCCTGATGTAGGACAGATGCGGGTCGGCGAAGAAGGCCCGGACGATGCCCGGGCACTTTTGCAGCCGGCGCAGGCTGGAATGCATAGCCGCGGCCAGTTCATGCTCATCGGCCACCGCCTCACGAGCCGCCCGGGCCTTGACGTTCTGATTGACCCACTCATCGGGGTTGAGATCCGGCGCGTACGCCGGCAGGAAGAACAGCCGCAGCCGACCGCCGGTCCGCGCGACGAAATCGCGCACCGCTCGGGCGGTGTGGATGGAGGAGCCGTCGACGATCAGGACGATCGGCCGACGGATGGTGCGCAGCAACTGCGCGCAGAAACCCAGGAACGCCCACCGATCCATTGACCCGTGCGCCAACCGATAACGCAGGGTGCCATCGACGCCGATGGCCGAGAACATCTTCACCGACCGGCGGCCCGCCCCCGCCTGCACGATCGGGGTCCGCCCGACCAACCCCCAGGTCGTGCCCGAACGGTGATCGACGCGCATGCTCATCTCATCAGCGAACAGCACCACCGCCCCGCGCCGCTGCGCGTTGCGGCGGACCCGCGGGAAGAGTGTGCTCACCCAGGAAGTGACGGCCGCCTCATCACGCCGCGGCGACCGGTAGACCGGACGCTGCACCGACAGGCCCAGATCGTGCAGCAGTCGCCCGGCCGCCGCCACCGACATCCCGATGCCGAACCAGGCCGCGATCACCATCGCCACCAGTGCCCGTGTCCACAGCACCACCGCCGTGCCCAGCACCTGGCGGGGCGTGGCATCGCGCACCACCGCCTGGACGCTCTGTTCCTGGCCGGGCCTCAGCTTCCGCGGCCGACCCGGCGCCTTCTTGATCCGCAGCGCCTCAGTGCCGCCCGTCCGCGCCTGGCGTTTCCACCGGAACACCGATTCGCGACCCACGTCCAGCGCGTCGGCCACCCGATCCGGTGACATTCCCTGCTTCAACAGCCGGAGGGCGAAGACCTTCTCCTCGAACGTCGCTCTGCGACCTTTCCTGGCCATACTTCCAGCATGCCCCCGCCGGGATCCGATCTCCCGCCGCCCCCGGCCAAGTACCAGAACTTACGATCGGCTCAGTACCGTCGTCGTCCACGATGGTGGCGAAGGTTTTGACACCGACGTCGATGCCGCACGCGGGCGCGTCGGCGGCAACGGTACGGCGGGCGTTGACGTCGGTGCGGTCGATCTCCACCTGGAAGGAGATCCACCACCGGCCCGCGATCTCACGGATCGTGGCCCCGATGACGCGCGCCCGCTCGTCGTCGAGCCGGTCGGTCAGCCACGTCATGGCCTCGCGGGTACGCACGGTGCCGATACCCGGCAGCTTCACCGCCCGTTGCCCGGCCGGGCGGGCGCGGTCGGCGTCGTAGCGGAACCTCGATCCGTGCTTGCGCTTGCGCCACGCGGGGAATCCGACCTTGCGGCCTTTGCGCCTGCCTGCGCGGGAGTCGAAGAAGTTCTTGAAGGCGGCGGCCCGGACCCGGCACGCCTCCTTTGGTATCCGCGAGGACAGGCCGTCAGCGGTGAACCAGGGGAAGCGCCGCCAGTGTTCGGCACGCCAGGCCCGCTCCAGCGCGGGAGCCGACCACGGCACCGGGGTCAGGTCTTTTTCGTCCACGCCGTAGGTCTTCTCCGCTTCCCGCTGGTCGAGAGCGGCGCGGACCTTTTCCAGGCAGAAGTTCTCCACCACCCGCGACAGCCCGGCGTGCCGCCCCAGGCGGGCACGCTGGGCGGGGGTGGGATCCAGCTCGATCCGGAAGCCCTGACGGTCGCTCACGCGGTCTCGCCTGCGGCTCGGAGTGCGGCCTTGGCCCGGCGGGAAGCCGAGCGGCGGCCGTACAGGCGGGCGCAGAACGAGGTGAGGATCTCGGTCATGTCCCGCACGAGGTCGTCGTCGACTTCGGTGTCGTCGATGACGACGATGCGCCGCCCGGTCGCTTCCAGCGCGGCGGTCAGGTGCTCGATCCCGAACCGGGTCAGCCGGTCACGGTGCTCGACCACGATCGTGGTGACCTGCGGGTCGCGCAGCAGCCGGGCCAGTTTCGGCCGTCTGCTGTTCAGGCCGGAGCCGACCTCGCTCACCACGTCGGCGATGGCCAGTCCCATGCCGGTGGCTGCGGCGACGACTCGTCCGGCCTGTCGCTCCAGGTCGGTCTTCTGGTCGGCGCTGGAGACCCGGCAGTACGCCACCGTCCGTCCTTCGGCGGTGGTGGTGTGCTGTTCGAGTACGAGGTATCGGCCGGTGGCGGTTTTGACGACCGGGACGGGCATCTTTCCGTCTCGCGCCCACTGCCAGGCGGTCTGGTAGTGCACGCCGTTCCGCCGCGCCCATTCCGAAAGCTTCACGCCTTTGATCTCAGATTAAAGCTGATGAACACTGATGATTTCGCTATCAGCTAACAACCCCCTCCCCGCCGCGGACGCAGGACTCCCCGTCCCCGCGGTTCTCCCCGGTTCCACCGGTTTCTCCACCGGTTCCACCGGTTCGCGCGTCAGGGCCGCGGCTCCGCCGTCACCGGGCCGGTCGCAGGGGCCCGCTGACCTCGATCCAGCGGGCGAGGGTCGCGGCGGCCGCGCCGGAGTCCACGGCCTCGACGGCGCGGGCGTGGGCCCCGGCCATCGCGGCGTCCAGGTCGTCGCCCGCCCCGTCCAGCGCGACCAGCGCGGCGGCGGCGTTGAGCAGCACCGCGTCGCGCACCGGGCCGGTCCTGCCGCCGAGGAGGTCGTGCACGGCCTGCGCGTTGAAGGCCACGTCCCCGCCGCGCAGCGCGTCCCCCCCCGCCCGGGGGATGCCGAGCACGGCCGGGTCGAAGACGGTCTGCGTGGCGGTGCCGTCCCGGACGACCCAGACCGTGGAGGTGGTGGCGATGGTGAGCTCGTCGAGGCCGTCGTCCCCCCGGAAGACGAGGGCGGAGACGCCCCGCTCGGCGAAGACCCCGGCCACGACCGGGAGCATGCGCGCGTCGTAGACCCCGATCGCCTGGGCCGCCGGCCGGGCCGGGTTGGTCAGCGGACCGAGGAAGTTGAAGATCGTCGGCACGCCGAGCTCCTTGCGCGGCGGGCCGGTGAAGCGGAACGCGGGGTGGTAGACCGGCGCGAAGCAGAAGGCGATGCCCGCCTCGGCGGCGACCCGGGCGGTGTCCGCCGGGGCCAGGTCCAGCACCACGCCGAGGTGTTCCAGCACGTCGGCGGCGCCGCAGGAGGAGGAGGCGGCCCGGTTGCCGTGCTTGACCACCCGCGCGCCGGCCGCGGCGGCCACGATCGCGGCCATGGTGGAGACGTTCACGGTGTGCGCCTGGTCCCCGCCGGTGCCGACGATGTCCACCACCGGGCCCTCGACCGAGAGCGGGGTGGCCAGCTCCAGCATCGTGCGGGCCATGCCGGTCACCTCCGAGACCGTCTCGCCCTTCGCGCGCAGCGCCACGGCGAACCCGGCGATCTGCGCGGGGGTCGCCGAACCGGACATGATCTCTTTCATCGCCCAGGCGGTCTCGTCCGCCGTCAGGTGCTCACCCGCGAGCAGGGCCGACAGCAGCGCGGGCCAGGTGGTGCGCGCGTCCATGAGGGTCTCCAGAGTGGTCTACCGGTCGTGCAACGGCGGTCGGGGTTTCCGGCGGAGAACCGGGTCGGCCGCTTGCGCCGCCCTCCCGGGGCGGCCGCGGGCGGCCCGTCCTCGTCTCCCAGGCGTCTCCCAGGCGTCTCCCCGGCGTCTTGCGGGCGTCACCCGGTCGCCCGGTCTCCCGGGCGTCCGCGGGCCTCGCCCGGCGGTCTCCTAGTGCGCGGGCAGGCGGGTGGAGAGCCGGCGGCGCATCAGGTCGGCGACGGTGTCGGCCAGCGCCACCGGGTCGATCGGCTGGGGCACGACGGCCTCGGCGCGGGACCACTCGGCCAGCCAGCGGTCGTCGCGGCGGGCGATCAGCAGGCAGATCGGCGGGCAGTCGTGGACCTCGTCCTTGGCCTGCCGGGCGACGCCCATGCCGCCGGCCGGCTTGGCCTCGCCGTCGAGCACCGCGACGTCGATCACGCCCGAGTCGAGGTGCTGGACGACCTTCGCGTGGGTGGCGCACTCCACGATCTCCACGAGGGGCACGTCGGCGGCGGGGCGGCGGCCGATCGCCTCGCGCACCCTCTGCCGGGTGCTTGCGTCGTCGCTGTAGACGAGGACCCTCATCTTGTCGTCGGTGCTCACGGTCGCGCTCACTATCCCTTGTCGATGTATGGTCACCTGGGATGCTACCGGTCGGCCCGCCCGGAGACCCAGACCGGCGGCGACAGGTTACGAATTGCCCTTTACGTCCCAATCAAAGGGACGTTTACCCCTCCTAGCGGGGGGCCGTGCGGCGACCCGACCAGGGGAGCCGCAATAATGCTGCCCGTGGCGACAGCATCCGCAATCTCAACGACGACGACAGCACATTCGTCCAACAGACCTGACCTGGTCAGCGTCGGGACGATCGTCTGGCTGTCCTCCGAGCTCATGTTCTTCGCGGCGCTGTTCGCGATGTACTTCACCATCCGGTCGGTGAGTCTCGGCCAGGGCCTGCCCTGGCCCGAGGCCCACCTCAACGTCCCGTTCGCGTTGGCCAACACGATCATCCTGGTCCTGTCGAGTGTGACCTGCCAGCTGGGCGTGTGGGCCGCCGAGAAGGGCCAGGTCGCCAAGCTGCGCTTCTGGTACGTCGTCAGCTTCCTGATGGGCGCCGTCTTCGTCGCCGGTCAGCTGTACGAGTACAGCCAGCTGGTCCACGAGGGGCACACCCCGTCGCACACCGCGTACGACTCGGTGTTCTACCTGACCACGGGCTTCCACGGCCTGCACGTGACCGGTGGACTGATCGCGTTCCTGTTCATGCTGGGACGCACGTACGCCGCGAAGCGCTTCACCCGTGAGCAGGCGACCAGCGCGATCGTCGTGTCCTACTACTGGCACTTCGTCGACGTGGTCTGGATCGGCCTTTTCGTGACCATCTATGGCATCCATTAAGGAATCGGGGATCTCTGTGAATAGGATCACCGCTGGGCGGCGGCATCCCCTCGCGAGATACGCCGTCCTGCTTCTGGCCTTGGGGCTGCTGGGGTTCACCTACACCCTGGCGGCCCCGACGGGTGAGCGGGCCGACGCGGCCGTCGCCTCCGGCAGGGCCGACGACGTGGCGGAGGGCAAGAAGCTCTTCGAGCTGAGCTGCTCCAGCTGCCACGGCCTCAACGCCGAGGGCGTCAAGGACCGCGGTCCCAGCCTCGTCGGCGTGGGCGCCGCCTCCGTGGACTTCCAGGTCAGCAGTGGCCGCATGCCCCTGGCCAACCCCGGAGCGCAGGCCCCGCGCAAGCAGCCCGCGCCGTGGGTGAACGAGGACACCGTCCGGCAGCTCGCGGCGTACGTCCAGTCGCTCGGCGGCGGCCCGACCATCCCGACGGCCGAGCAGGTCGACGCCTCCAAGGGCGACAAGGCCAAGGGCGGTGAGCTCTTCCGCGCCAACTGCATCCAGTGCCACAACTTCACCGGCGAGGGCGGCGCGCTGACCCAGGGCAAGTACGCCCCCCCGCTGTACCCGGCCAGTGAGAGGCAGATCTACGAGGCCATGATCACCGGCCCGCAGGCCATGCCGGTGTTCAACGACAGCATCATCACCCCCGAGCAGAAGCGGGACATGATCGCCTACATCGTGGGCGTGCGTGAGCAGAAGGACCCGGGCGGCGCCGACCTCGGCCGCATCGGCCCTGTCACCGAGGGCCTGGTCGCCTGGATCGTGGGTCTCAGCCTTCTCTCGCTGGCCGCTATCTGGATCACCGCGAAGAGGCGACAGGCCCAATGACAGACAACAATCACGACATCGAGCAGCCGGTCGAGCGCGTTCCCAAGCGCGTCATCGGCACTCCTTCGCACGCCGCCACCGGCACGTCGCTGCTCGGCGCCGAGGAGCGCGCCGGCTCCGCCGAGGTCCCCGGCGTGAACCTGCAGGACGAGGCGACGGCGAAGAAGGGCGAGCGGATCGCCGCCTTCTGCTTCCTGCTCGCCTTCCTGGCGGGCATCGCCTTCATCGTCTCCTACGTGGCCTTCCAGGTCGGCGACCTGGACAGCGCGGCGACCTCGAACCTGGCCCTGGGCAGCTCGCTCACGGTCGCGCTGCTGGCCCTGGCCTCGGGCATCGTGGTCTGGGTCCGCATGGTCATGCCGAAGTACAAGCTCGTCCAGGAGCGCCACGCGATGGCCTCCGACGGCGAGACCCGCTCCTACGTCGGCGAGACCTTCCTGCAGGGCGCGGCCGAGAGCGGCATCACCAAGCGGCCGCTGCTGCGCCGTACGCTGCTGGCCGCGGCGGCCCCGCTGGGCCTGGCCCCGCTGGTGCTGCTGAAGGACCTCGGCCCGCACGAGTACGCCGACTTCCCGAAGAAGCTGCGGCACACCGTCTGGGGCGAGAAGACCAAGGAGGGCAAGCCGCGCAGGCTCGTCGTCGAGGGCACCGGCGCGCCGATCCGCGCGGCGGACTTCAACTCCCCCGGCGGCATCCTGTCGGTGGTCCCCGAGGGCTACGAGCACGATCTGAACGAGCTGGCCAAGTCCACGCTCATCCTGATCAAGTTCCGTCCCGAGGAGCTCAAGTCCGGCACCAACCGCAATTGGGCACCGGACGGGATCGTCGCATACTCTAAGATCTGTACACACGTTGGCTGCCCCGCTGCGCTGTACGAACAGACCACGCACCACATCCTGTGTCCGTGCCACCAGTCGACCTTCGACGCCGCCGACGGCGCCAAGGTCGTGTTCGGCCCGGCCGCCCGGCCGCTGCCCCAGCTGCCCATCGCGGTGGACGGCGAGGGCTACCTCGTGGCCACGGCGGACTTCCCGGTCCCGCCGGGGCCGAGCTTCTGGGAGCGCGGCGACGCCGAGGCCGAAGCTCGTGAGAAGGGGCGCCAGTCATGAGCACCGCAACCGTTCCGAAGCCCATCGCCGGCACCAGTTCGTTCCTCGACGACCGACTGGGCGCCGGGAACTTCATGCGGCGCAACCTCCGCAAGGTGTTCCCGGACCACTGGTCGTTCCTGCTGGGCGAGATCGCGCTCTACTCGTTCATCATCCTGCTGCTGACCGGCACGTTCCTGACGTTCTTCTTCAAGCCGAGCATGGAGCACGTGATCTACGAGGGCTCCTACGCCCCGCTCCAGGGCATCGGCATGTCGGCGGCGTACGCCTCCGCGCTGGAGATCAGCTTCGACGTCCGCGGCGGCCTGCTCATGCGGCAGATGCACCACTGGGCGGCCCTGCTGTTCGTGGCCGGCATGATGGTCCACATGCTCCGCGTGTTCTTCACCGGGGCGTACCGCAAGCCGCGCGAGCTCAACTGGCTGATCGGCGTGCTCCTGCTGACCCTGGCCCTGCTGGAGGGCCTGACCGGCTACTCCCTCCCCGACGACCTGCTCTCCGGCGCCGGTCTGCGGATCACCGAGGGCGTGGCCATCTCGCTGCCGCTGGTCGGCACCTGGATCACGTTCTTCCTGTTCGGCGGCGAGTATCCGGGCGAGGACGTCATCTCCCGGTTCTACTCGCTGCACATCCTGCTCATCCCGGGCATCCTGCTGGGCCTCATCTCCGCCCACATGATCCTCATGTGGGTGCAGAAGCACACCCAGATGCCGGGCAAGGGCCGGACGAACAACAACGTGGTGGGCGCGCCGTTCTACCCGGCCTTCATGGCCAAGGCCGGCGCCTACTTCATGTTCACCTTCGGCGTCATCGCGCTGCTGGGGACCTTCGCCCAGATCAACCCGATCTGGCTGTTCGGCCCCTACACGCCGGCGGACATCTCGGCCGGTTCGCAGCCCGACTTCTACATGGGCTTCCTGGAGGGCGCGCTGCGCCTGATGCCCTCGTGGGAGGTCAACCTGTTCGGGCAGGGCGGCGGCACGATCCCGCTGAGCGTGCTGATCCCGGCGCTGGTCCCGATGGGCCTCATCATGACGGGCCTGGCGCTGTACCCGTTCGTCGAACGGTGGATCACCGGCGACAACCGCGAGCACCACGTCGTGGACCGTCCCCGCAACAACCCGCACCGCACCTCGATCGGCGTCTCCGCGATGACGTTCTACGGCGTGCTGTGGCTGCTGGGCGCCAACGACGAGCTCTCCTGGGTCCTGCACGTCTCGCTGAACTGGACGACCTACGTGGGCCGGGTCCTGGTCTTCGTGGCGCCGGCCATCGCCTACGTCGTCACCTACCGCATCTGCCTCGGCCTGCAGCGCAAGGACGCGGCGATCATCGGGCACGGCGTGGAGTCGGGCGTCATCAAGCGCCTGCCGCACGGCGAGTACATCGAGGTCCACGTGCCCCCGTCGCAGGACATCGAGGCCCACATGCGCGGCAAGGAGCCGGTCCCGACGCTCCCCGGCACCGGGAACGGCTCGGGGAACGGTTCCGGCGACGTCCCGCCGAAGGCCCTGCGCGGCCCCATCGGCAGGCTCCGGGCCAAGATGAGCGCCGCCTACGGCGGCGAGAAGATCCCGCTGGACGACGGCCACGGTGAGGGCCACGGCCACGCGGCCGTCGGCGCCGGCGAGGACGACAAGCCCGCCATCCACTGACGGACCGGCGCGGCACGACGCGGGAAGAGGGCCCGGGCGGATCATCCGCCCGGGCCCTCCTGCGTTCCCGTCCCCTCCCGGGGTGCGGGAACGGTTCCGAGGACGCGGGAAGGGCCGGTCGGCGGGATCGTGACGTGCCGCTCCGGCCGGAACCGATCCGGCGGGGCGCCGTGCCCGCCCTCACTGGCCGGCGGAGGACCCGATCCCCTCGGTGGTGAAGCCCTTGAGCGTGCTCCACCGGGTCCACTGCGCCCAGTCCTCCTGCCAGTGACCCCAGCCGTTGGTGGGTTCGAGCTCGCGGGGCGAGCCGGTGATGACGATCGGATCGCCGATCAGGGTGTTGTCGATGAACCAGCGCGCGTCGGCCGGGCTGACGTTGACGCAGCCGTGGCTCACGTTGGCCCGGCCCTGGGAGCCGACCGACCACGGGGCGCTGTGCACGTACTCGCCGCTGTTGGAGATCCGCACGGTGTTGTAGACGGTCTTGCGGTAGTAGCCGGGCTGCCCGGGGCCGATGCCGGGAGAGATCATGATGGTCACCGGCTCGCGCGACATGGCCAGGTGGACGCCGCTGGTCGTGTGGTACTTCCAGACGCCGCCCTGTCCCGCGCTCATCGGGATCTGGCGGATCTCCTCGCCGTCGCGCCGGACCGTCAGGCGGTGGGCGCGGACGCTGCCCGAGGTGATCTGGGACCGGCCGATCCTGAAGTCCAGGACGTGGTCGCGCCTGCCGTACAGGCCCGCGCCGCCGCGCACGCCCGACAGCCGCGCCTCCAGGCGGACCCGGGTGTGGGCGGGCCAGAACCGCTTCGGCCGGAAGTGCACGTTCCGGTCGTCGAACCAGTGCCAGGCGCCGTGCACCGGCCTGGAGGTGCGCAGCAGCAGGTTGCGCTCGATGGAGAGCCGGTCGGTGACGTCCCGGTCGAAAGTGATCATGATGGGCATGCCGACGCCCACGGTGAGCCCGGTGTGGTCCCGGTGCGGCAGGAGGCTCTGCACGGCGAATCCCTCGCGGGCCCGGACCGTGGTGAAGGTGCTGGTGGTCTCCGTGGTGCCGCCTCCGGGATCGGCCGCCAGCACGGTGACCTCGTAGGTGGTCCCGGGAGCGGCCGTCCCCCGGCTCCGCCACTGGGTGCCGTCGGCGCTCCGCACGCCCGGCAGCGCCGCCCCGGAAGCACCCCCGGAGCCTCGCACGGCCCGCACGGCGACCTTCTTCAGGGTCCCTCCCCGGACGCCGACCAGAACGGTCGTGTCGGTCGGCACCCCCTCGCCGCCGTCGGGAGGCATCACCATCACGGCGGGGTCTTCGCGCACCGCCTGCGGTGCGGCCGCACCGGCCCGCCCGGGCGGCTCCGTCGCCCCCCCGGTGCCCGCGGCGGCGCCGGCCGCCGGACCTGACACCACCAGCGCCAGGGCGAGCAGCCCCGGCCCATAGGTCGAACCACGGATCGCCTGCCGCACGTGAGCTCCCTCTTCCCGGCCTGTCTCCAGATTCCGTTATTACCCGGAGTAAGCGGGCGAGCACGTCGCAGAGATACGCGAGTGATCAACAAACCTCAAATAAATCCAAAAAGCGGGCCGTGGAGGGAATTCCACGGCCCGCTTCCGCGGTCCGGAGGGCGTCGCGGCGACGCCCGGGCGGCCTCTCCGCGCATTCGGCGCGCTCAGTGCGCATTCGGCGCGCTCAGTGCGCTCAGTGCGAGAAGTTGCCCCGGTAGTACTCGAAGACGAAACCGATCATGGCCATGATGATCGCGAAGACGCCGATCATGAACAGCCACCAGCCGATGACCAGGCCCACCGTGGCGAGCGCGACGGCCAGGCAGACGAAGAGCGGCCACCAGCTGTGCGGGCTGAAGAAGCCCAGCTCGCCCGCGTCGTCACTGATCTCGCCCTGCTTGTCGTCCGACGGCTGGTCGCCGATCCGCCGGGCGGTGTACATCAGGTAGTACCCGATCATGAGCGCGAAGCCGACCGAGATCGCCATCGCCGTCGTGCCGACCGGTTCCTTGGACCAGAACCAGTAGACGACGTCCACCGCGGCGAAGAAGACGCCCACGAGGATGAACAGCCAGCCCTGAACCTTCATCGGACCTCCTCCAGCTCACGCGGGGCCGGGGCGTACGGGTGGTTGAGGTCGAACGCGGGGCGCTCGGACCGGATGCGCGGCAGCGAGGTGAAGTTGTGCCGCGGCGGCGGGCAGGACGTGGCCCACTCCAGCGAGTTGCCGTAGCCCCAGGGGTCGTCCACGGTGACCTTCGGCGCGGTCTTGGCCGTCTTCCACACGTTGTAGAGGAACGGCAGCGTGGAGGCGCCCAGCAGGAACGCGCCGACCGAGGAGACCATGTTCAGGTCGGTGAAGCCGTCGATCGGGCTGTAGTCGGCGTAGCGGCGCGGGAAGCCCTGCGCGCCCAGCCAGTGCTGGACCAGGAAGGTGGAGTGGAAGCCGATGAACAGCGTCCAGAAGTGGAACTTGCCGAGCGCGTCGTTCAGCATCTTGCCGGTGAGCTTCGGCCACCAGAAGTAGAAGCCGGCGAACATCGCGAACACCACGGTGCCGAAGACGACGTAGTGGAAGTGCGCCACCACGAAGTAGGAGTCCGTCACCTGGAAGTCCAGCGGCGGGGAGGCCAGGATGACGCCGGTCAGGCCGCCGAACAGGAAGGTGACCAGGAAGCCGACCGTGAACAGCATCGGCGACTCGAACGACAGGTGGCCCCGCCACATGGTGCCGATCCAGTTGAAGAACTTCACCCCGGTCGGGACCGCGATCAGGAACGTCATGAACGAGAAGAACGGCAGCAGCACCTGGCCGGTGGGGAACATGTGGTGCGCCCACACCGTGATCGACAGGCCCGCGATGGCGATGGTCGCGCCGACCAGGCCGATGTAGCCGAAGAGCGGCTTGCGGCTGAAGACCGGCAGGATCTCCGTCACGATGCCGAAGAACGGCAGCGCGATGATGTACACCTCGGGGTGGCCGAAGAACCAGAACAGGTGCTGCCAGAGCAGCGCGCCGCCGGTGGCCGAGTCGAAGATGTGCGTGCCGAGCTTGCGGTCGGCGAACAGCGCGAGCAGCGCGGCGGCCAGCACCGGGAAGGCCATCAGCACCAGGATCGAGGTGAGCAGGATGTTCCAGGTGAAGATCGACATCCGGAACATCGTCAGGCCCGGCGCGCGCATGCAGATGATCGTGGTGATGAAGTTGACCGAGCCGAGGATCGTGCCCAGGCCGCTGATGGTCAGACCGGCGATCCACAGGTCGCCGCCGACGCCCGGCGAGCTGATCGCGTTCGACAGCGGGGTGTAGGCGAACCAGCCGAAGCTGGCCGCGCCGTTCGGGGTGAAGAAGCCCGACAGGGCGATGGTGCTGCCGAACAGGAAGAGCCAGTAGCTGACCATGTTCAGCCGCGGGAACGCCACGTCGGGCGCGCCGATCTGCAGCGGCATGATCGCGTTGGCGAAGCCGGCGAACAGCGGGGTGGCGAACATCAGCAGCATGACCGTGCCGTGCATGGTGAACAGCTGGTTGAACTGCTCGTTGCTGGTGAACTGCAGGCCCGGCTGGGCCAGCTCCGCCCGCATGACCAGCGCCATCACGCCGCCGATCAGGAAGAACACGAACGAGGTGATGAAGTAGAGGTTGCCGATCACCTTGTGGTCGGTGGACGACGCCCACTTCGCGATGATCGACCCCTTGCGGGTCGGCACCGGCGCGGAGACGCCGGCCTGGATCTGTGCGGTCACTGGGCACCCGCCTGGCTAGCGATGTACTTGTCGAAGTCGTTCTGGGAGACGACCCTCACGCGGAAGAGCATCCGGCTGTGGTCCACGCCGCACAGCTCGGCGCAGCGGCCCGCGAAGGTCCCCTCCTTGGTCGTCTCGATCTGGAACTTGTTCTGCACGCCCGGGATCACGTCGCGCTTGAACTGGAAGTTCGGCACCCAGAAGGAGTGGATGACGTCCGGCGAGACGAGGTCGAACTCGATCCGCTTGTTCACCGGGAGCATCAGCTCCGGCGCCTCGGCGGCCATGTAGCTGTCCGCGGGCCGGCCGATCACCTGGACCTGCTTGCCGCCCGCCTCGGTGGTGAAGCGCCAGCTCCACTGGAAGCCCTCCACCTTGACCTTCACGTCCGGGGTGGCCGACATCTCGTTGATGTAGTTCTGGTCCCGGGCGGTGAAGTAGAACAGCACGCTGACCATGATCAGCGGCACGATCGTGTAGAGCATCTCGATCGGCAGGTTGTACCGCACCTGCGGCGGCAGCTCCGCGGAGTTCTTCCGCTTGCGGTGGAACGCGGCGGACCACAGGATCAGGCCCCACACGACCGCGCCGGTGGCCAGAGCCGCGATCCAGGATCCGTTCCACAGACTCTGGACGGCCTCGGCCTGCTTGGTGACGCCTTCCGGCATGCCGCCTCGGGACCAGTCTTCGGCACTGCACGCCGTCGCGGACACCAGCAGCAGCGCCAGAGCGGCAGTGCGTGGCACCCGGCGGCGGGCCAACGGACGCCGTGCAGAACGGCGGGTCGGACTCACGGATCGCCTACCCCACAGATGAAGCCCAAGAGTCGCTCCTGGGCGGTCGTTTATTCAGACTCACAGCATGCAGTTCACAGCTTTATGCTGTGGGACACATTAGCGCGGACCACCCCCGGTCCCCCTCCCGGCCCCGGTTGTGGCGTGCGGGATGCGACGATTGGGGCGTGGCGTACTTCGACGCGGCCTCCACCGAGCCGCTGCACCCCCGGGCACGCGAGGCGCTGGTGGCGGCGCTCGACGCCGGCTGGGCCGACCCCGCACGGCTGTACGGCCCGGCCCGCCGGGCAAGGATGTTACTGGAACAGGCGCGCGAGGAGGTCGCCGAGGTGCTCGGCGCCCGGCCCGACGAGGTCTCCTTCACCTCCTCCGGCGCCCAGGCGGTCCACCTGGGCGTGCTGGGCGCCCTGGCGGGGCGGCGCCGGGCGGGCCACCGCCTGGTCGTCTCGGCGGTGGAGCACTCCAGCGTGCTGCACGCCGCGGCCCTGCACGAGCGCGACGGCGGCGAGGCGGTCACGGTGGGCGTCGGCCGTACCGGGATGGTCGATCCGGCGGAGTTCGGCGCGGCGGTCGCGGCCTCCGGTACGGCGCTGGCCTGCCTGCAGAGCGCCAACCACGAGGTCGGCACCGTCCAGCCGGTGGCCGAGGCCGCCGAGGCGTGCGCCGCGGCGGGGGTGCCGCTGCTGGTGGACGCCGCCCAGACGGCGGGCCGGCTGCCCGTGCCCGCCGGGTGGTCGGTGCTGACCGCCAGCGCGCACAAGTGGGGCGGGCCGGCCGGCGTCGGCGTGCTGGCGGTCCGCAAGGGCGTCCGGTGGCGCAGCCCGCTGCCGGAGGACGATCGGGAGCGGCGCCGGGTCCCGGGGTTCGAGAACGTGCCCGCGGCCGTCGCGGCGGCCGCCGCGCTGCGGGCCGCGGCGGCCGAGTCGGCCCATGAGGGCGCCCGGCTGTCGGCGCTGGTCGACCGGATCCGGTCCGAGGTGCCCCGGCTCGTCCCCGACGTCGAGGTGATCGGCGACCCCGTCGCGCGGCTGCCGCACCTCGTCACCTTCTCCTGCCTCTACGTGGAGGGGGAGGCGCTGCTGACCGAGCTGGACAAGGCCGGTTTCGCCGTCTCCTCCGGAAGCTCCTGCACGGCGAGTACGCTTCGTCCATCGCACGTCCTGGAGGCCATGGGCGTGCTTACGCATGGGAATGTCCGGGTATCGCTGCCCCGGGGCACGTCCGCAGCGGACGTCGACCGCTTCCTCGCCCTGCTGCCGGAGACGGTGCGCAGGATCCGCGCGGAGGCCGGGGTCAGGTCGTGAGGAGGAGTCGGGGAGTGAGAGCGTGACGTCGTCCAGGCAGGCCGCCGAGGAGGCCGCCCAGCCGCCGGCGCTGACCATCGACGCGCTGGGCAAGAAGTGCCCGATCCCGATCATCATGCTCGCCGAGCGGATCAACGAGGTCCCGCTGAACGGGGTCGTCGCGGTCCTCGCCGACGACCCCGCGGCCTTCACCGACGTGCCCGCCTGGTGCCGGCTGAAGTCCCACCGCCACGTGGCCAGCCACGAGCTCCCCGAGGGCGGCTGGGCGATCCACGTGCGGCGCAACTACTGATTCGTCCGGAAAGTGGGTAGAGCTCCCCCGGAAGTGCCATTCACACGTTTTCGGGGGAGACACCATGAACGGGGACACCGCCAAGGATCTGATGAGCGCCGGCTGCCAGTGCATCCAGGCCGAGGAGACGCTCGACCGCGCCGCGCAGCTCATGCGGGAGATGAACGTCGGCGCCCTGCCCATCTGCGGCAGCGACGACCGGCTCAAGGGGATCATCACCGACCGCGACATCATCGTGAAGTGCATCGCCGAGGGCAGGGACCCGGCGCGGACCACCGCCGGGGAGCTCGCCACCGGGCTGGTCTGGGTGCCGGCCGAGGCCAGCGTCGAGGAGGCCCTGTCCAAGATGGAGCAGAACCAGATCAAGCGGCTCCCGGTGATCGAGAACGGCCGGATCGTCGGCATGATCAGTGAGGCCGACCTGGCCAAGAACCTGCCGGACGACAAGCTCGCGGACTTCGTCCACCGCGTCTACGCCAGGGCCTGAGTCCCTGGCGAGGTCCGGGGCCGGTCCGCGGGGACCGGCCTCGGGCCCGGCAGGGTCAGGGGTGGTGGCAGCGCACGAACCCGGCCACCTCGGCCGCGGCCTCGGCGCCGTAGGCGCCGGTGAAGCGCTCCAGGAACACCTGCTGGCCGAGCTCGTACTCCTGGCAGCCGACGCGCTCCAGGACGTGCGTGGCGGTGAGGTTGCCGAGCTGCCCGCAGCGCTCCAGGGACAGGTCCCAGGCCAGGCCGGCCAGGAAGCCCGCGCGGAAGGCGTCGCCGACGCCGGTGGGGTCGGCCTTGCCGAGCTCGGGGGCCGGGGAGACGTGCAGCGACGGCTCGCCCTTGCGGTCGATCACGGCGCCCTTGGGCCCGAGCGTGGTGACGCGGACGCCGACCCGGTCGAGGATCTCCCCGTCGGACCAGCCCGTCTTCTGCTCGATCAGGCCCTTCTCGTAGTCGTTGCTGAACAGGTAGGCGGCGCCGTCGATCAGCAGGCGGATGTCCTCGCCGGACATGCGGGCGAGCTGCTGGGAGGGGTCGGCGGCGAACGGGATCCCGCGCTGGCGGGCCTCGTCGGTGTGCCGGAGCATCGCGTCGGGGTCGTTGGGGCTGACCAGCACCAGGTCGAGCCCGCCCACGCGGTCGGCGATCGGCTGCAGCTCGATCAGCCGGGCGTCGGCCATCGCACCGGTGTAGAACGACGCGATCTGGTTGTGCTCGGTGTCGGTGGTGCACAGGAAGCGGGCCGTGTGGTACGTCTCGGACAGGTGCACCGAGCCGCAGTCGACGCCGTGGCGCTCCAGCCAGGAGCGGTAGTCGGCGAAGTCGGCCCCGACCGCGCCGACCAGGATCGGCGACAGGCCCAGGCAGCCCATGCCGAAGGCGATGTTGGCCGCGCAGCCGCCACGGCGGACTTGCAGGTCGTCCACGAGGAACGACAGGGAGACCCGGTCGAGCTGGTCGGCGATCAGCTGATCGCCGAACCGGCCCGGGAAGGTCATCAGATGGTCGGTCGCGATTGAGCCGGTGACGGCGATGCGCACGGGATCCTTCTCCTCGTTGTCAGCATCTTCGGGCGGTGAGCCACGCAAGGATACGCCACCTCATGACACGTGAAAGCCCTGCCCGGTGAGGGACCTCTCACCTGGCAGGGCTTTTCAGGCGTACCGGCCGGACGGCCGGCTCAGTTGAACGAGTCGCCGCAGGCGCAGGAGCCCGTGGCGTTCGGGTTGTCGATCGTGAAGCCCTGCTTCTCGATCGTGTCGACGAAGTCGACCGTGGCGCCGATGAGGTACGGCGCGCTCATCCGGTCGGTGACCACGCTGACACCGTTGAAGTCCGTGACGACGTCGCCGTCCATCGAACGGTCGTCGAAGAAGAGCTGGTAGCGCAGGCCGGAGCAGCCGCCGGGCTGCACGGCCACCCGCAGCTGGAGGCCCTCCTCGCCCTGCTGCTCCAGCAGGCTCTTGACCTTGGCCGCGGCCGCGTCGCTCAGGATCAGGCCCTGCGCCGTGGTCTCGCTGCTCTCAACCGACATGTGGTGACTCCCGCGTCTACGTCAACCGCCCGTCTGAACGGCTGTCTGTTTCTGACGTCCTTCTCAGACGCTACCAACACCCGCGCGATGCCATGCATTCCGATCCCCCCACCCCCGGAATAAATCGCCCGGACCGTGTGTCATCATTAGTCGTCACTTAGACGATAAGGGGGTGTGGTCGTGACGACCACCGAGACCGGGCTTCCGCTCTTCGTCCTCGGCCGGGAGGCCGACCCGCACAGCGAGCGCGGGGTGGACTGCCCGGGCGAACTGCCGCCGGCCTCCGACCCGGCGCTCGTGGAGCGCGCGCAGCGGGCCAAGGCGGCGCTCGGCGACCGGGTCTTCGTGCTCGGCCACCACTACCAGCGCGACGAGGTCATCCGGTTCGCCGACGTGACCGGCGACTCGTTCAAGCTCGCCCGGCAGGCCGCGGCCCGGCCCGAGGCCGAGTACATCGTCTTCTGCGGTGTGCACTTCATGGCCGAGTCGGCCGACATCCTGACCGGCGACTCCCAGAAGGTCGTGCTCCCGGACCTGGCCGCCGGGTGCTCCATGGCCGACATGGCCACCTTCGACCAGGTCGAGGAGTGCTGGGACGCGCTCGCCGACGCCGGCATCGCCGACGTCACCGTCCCGGTGACCTACATGAACTCCAGCGCCGACATCAAGGCGTTCTGCGGGCGCAACGGCGGTGTCGTGTGCACCTCCTCCAACGCCCGCCGGGCCCTGGACTGGGCGTTCTCCCGCGGCGAGAAGGTGCTGTTCCTGCCCGACCAGCACCTGGGCCGCAACACGGCCGTGCTGGAGATGGGCCTGTCCCTGGACGACTGCGTCGTCTACAACCCGCACCGGCCGAACGGCGGCCTGACCGAGGCGCAGCTGCGCGACGCCAAGATGATCCTGTGGCGGGGGCACTGCTCGGTGCACGGCCGGTTCACCCCCGAGAGCGTGGACGACGTCCGCGCGCGCATCCCCGGCGTCAACGTGCTGGTCCACCCCGAGTGCCGGCACGAGGTGGTCGTCAAGGCCGACCACGTCGGCTCGACCGAGTACATCATCAAGAAGCTCACCGAGGCCCCGGCCGGCTCCTCCTGGGCCATCGGCACCGAGCTCAACCTGGTCAAGCGGCTCGGGGCCATGTTCCCCGACAAGAACGTGTCGTTCCTGGACCGGACCGTCTGCTACTGCTCGACGATGAACCGGATCGACCTGCCGCACCTGGTGTGGGCGCTGGAGTCCCTGGCCGCCGGCCAGGTCGTCAACCGGATCACCGTCGACCCCGACACCACCCACTGGGCCAAGGTCGCCCTGGACCGGATGCTCGCCCTGCCGTGACCCTCCGGTCCCGTCGCGGGACCGGGCCGCGGGGTCTGCCCGCGGAGCCGTGAAGGCCCCGGCCGCGCGCCGGGGCCTTCGCCGTACCCGCGGAGGACCGGGGTGCGGCGGACCGGGGTGCGGCCTCCGCGGGTACGGCGGACCGGGGTGCGGCGGGTCAGCGCACCCGGGTGTAGCGCATGAACTGCTTCTCGTACTCCTTGGCGTCCGCGGTCTCCGCGAGCACCCGCTCGACCCGGCCCTCCAGGTCGATCACGACCGCCTCGAACCCGGAGCCCGCGGCCCGCCAGACCGCGATGTGCCGGTCGTCGTACCAGCCGACGACCCGCTTGGTCGCGAAGGGGATCCTGGCCTGCGGCTCCCCGTCGGCCGCGGTGGACCAGACGCAGATCTCCTTCTCGGTCCCCTTGCAGTACGTCATGATCAGCGATCCGGACGGGTTGACGTCCTCCCCCTCGACGGTGAGCGGCGTGCCCACGTCGAGCAGGGTCTGCAGGACGGTGCCCTCCAGGTCGTAGAAGCGGATGCGGCGGGTGGAGCCGTCGATCGCCCAGGTGCCGACCGCCCGGCCGTCACCCCGCCAGAAGTAGCTCCACGTCCCGGCGTCCTTCTCCTTCACCTTGACGATCTTCGCCTTCTTGGCGGCGATGTCGATGATCGCGTAGCCGTACGGGTGGCTGGGCTTGGTCACGTCGGCGTCCGCCTGGTAGAGCGTGACCAGGCCCTTCCTCCCGTCCGGCGACCACTGCGGCAGCGACGGGTAGACCGGCGCCTTGGTGATCCTGACCTTGTCCACCGCGCCGCCGACCCGGTCGATGATCGAGACCAGGGCGTGGTTGTCCTTGTCGTAGTGCAGGTCGGTGGCCAGCGCCCCGGTCCCCTGGGGGTTCACCGTGTAGTCGATGTACTGGTCGGCGGCGGCGAAGTCGTTCGCGCCGTGCTTGCGGGCGTAGAGGTGGAACTTCCCGGCCGTGGTCAGGCTGTAGGAGGTCAGCCTGATCGGGTCCTCGTCGCTCTCGTGGATCGTGGTCGAGCTGCCCGGAAGCCTGATCTCCCGGGCGGCCTGCGGCACCCGGGCGGCGATCGGGGTCGGCGTGGCGGACGCGCCGGCGGCCGGCGAGGAGGACGGGGTCGCCCCGGACCCGCCGATGCCCTGCAGCGCCAGCGTGACGCCGCCGCCGGCGAGCGCCACCGCGAGTCCCGCTCCGACCGCGATCCAGGCCCGGCGCACCCGCCCGGCCCCCTGCGCCCCCGCGCCCTGTCCCCCGGGCCCCCCGGGCTCCTGGTGACCGCTCCGCCCGCCGGGCCCTCCGTACGGCGCGGCGCCCTGCGGCGGGACGCCGTACGGCGACTGCCGGCCGTACCCGCCGGAGTCCGCGTACGGCGCCTGCGGACCGGGGACCGGCGGCTGCGCGAACACGCCGCCCGGGTGCCCCTCGGAACCGGGGTAGGGCGCGGCGCCCTGCGGCGGGACGCCGTAGACGGTCTGCCCGAACCCGCCGGGACCCGTCTGGTGCGGCGGGTAGCCGCCCGGACCGGCCGGGTGGGCGAACCCGCCGGGACCCGTCTGGTGCGGCGGATGACCGCCGGGACCCGCCTGCTGCGGGAACCCGCCCGGTCCGGTCTGGTGCGGCGGGTAGCCGCCCGGTCCGGCCTGCTGCGGGAACCCGCCGGGACCGGTCTGGTGCGGCGGATGACCACCCGGCCCCGCCGGATGGGCGAACCCGCCGGGACCGGTCGGGTGGGAAACGCCGTCCGGACCCGGACCGGTCTGCTGGGCGGCCACGGCCGAGCCCTCGGCGAGGATGCCCTGGGGCGGGACCGGCGGCGCGCCGCCCGTCGTGCCCGCGCCGCTGTGGCCGAGCAGGCGCATCAGCGCCTCGCTCGCCGTCGGGCGGCGTCTCGCGTCCTTGGCCAGGCAGTCGCCCACCAGTTCGCGCAGGGCCGCGTCGGCGATCGCCGACAGGTCCGGCTCGGCGTTCATGATGCGGTTGAAGATCGCCGGCAGGCTGTCGGTGCCGAACGGCGGCGCCCCGGTGGCGGCGAAGACCATCGTGCAGCCCCAGGCGAACATGTCGGCGGCCGATCCGGCGGCCTCCCCCGCGAGCTGCTCGGGCGTCATGTAGGAGGGGGTGCCGATCGCCATCGCGGTCAGCGTCGAGGTCCGGTCGAGGGCCTTGGCGATGCCGAAGTCGATGACGCGGGGGCCGTCGGGCGCGAGCAGCACGTTGGACGGCTTGAAGTCGCGGTGCACGATCCCCGCCTGGTGGATCGCGACGAGCGCGGTGACCGTGCCGATCGCCAGCCGGTGCAGCGCCGAGCCCGAGCGCGGACCCTCGGCGGCCACCACCGCGTCGAGCGTCGGCCCGTCGATGTACTCGCTGACGATGTACGGCCGGTGCCGGTCCACTCCGGTGTCCAGCACCGCGGCGGTGCAGAACGGCGAGACGCGCTGGGCGGTGCTGACCTCGCGGACGAAACGTTCCAGCGCCTCCTCGTCCTGTGCGAGGTCGGCGCGGAGCAGCTTGACCGCGACGCGCGCTCCCGTCTCGGACTCGCCGAGGTAGACCGTCCCCTGGCCCCCCTCGCCGAGGCGCGCGGTGAGCCGGTACTCGCGCACCCGCTCGGGATCCCCGGGGCGCAAGGGCGCAAGGTCCGGCATAACGACACCCTCTCTCTGGGCTTTTTCTGTCCCATTGTGAGGGCAAACTTCCCTAACCTGCACACCAGCCCGGGGTGAGACGGAGAAAAGGCCCACCCGGCGTCGGGAGGGCCCGGCCCGGGGCGGATCGGCTCCGCTCCGGGCATCCGTGGAAGACGGCGCGTTATCCGGGGATCAGGCCCTCGTCCCCCAGCATCTCCCGGACCTCCTCCATCGAGGCGTCGGCCGGCGGCAGGATCAGCTCCGAGGGCTCCAGGCTCTCGTCGGGAAGCTCCTTGCCCACATGGCGGACCTTGTCCAGCAGGGCGTGCAGCCGGACCCGGAACGTCTCCTCGTCGCCGGCCTGGATGGCCGCCTCCAGCTCGCCGTCCAGCTTGTTGAGCACGGCGAGGTCGTCGGCCGCGATCTCGACCTGCCCCTCGCCCATGATGCGAACGATCACTGCCCCTCCCCCGGCTGGCGGTACTGCTGGGTCGGCTGCGGCTGGCCGTACGGATCGGGCTGCTGCGGCTGGCCGTACGGATCGGCCTGCTGCTGCGGCTGCTGCTGGGGGGCCTGCTGCTGCTGCTGCGGCCGGCCCTGCTCGATCGCGCTCTTCGGCGCGGGCGCCTGACCCAGCTCGGCCTTCATCCGGGCGATCTCCAGCTCCACGTCGGCGCCGCCGCCCATGCGGTCGAGCTCCGCCTGGATGTCGTCGCCGCGGGATCCGCTGAAGTCGTCCAGCGCACCGCTGGCGAGCAGCTCGTCGATGGCCCCGGCCCGCGCCTGCATCTGCGCGGTCTTGTCCTCGGCCCGCTGGATCGCCAGGCCGACGTCGCCCATCTCCTCGGAGATGCCGGAGAAGGCCTCGTTGATCCGCGTCTGCGCCTCGGCCGCGGTGTAGGTGGCCTTGATGGTCTCCTTGCGCGTGCGGAAGGAGTCGACCTTGGCCTGGAGGCGGTGCGAGGCGTGGGTGAGCTTCTCCTCCTCCGCCTGCAGGTTGTCGTGCTGCACCCGCAGGTCGGCGATCTGCGTCTGCAGGCTGCCGCGGCGGGTCAGCGCCTCGCGGGCCAGGTCCTCGCGGCCCACGCTGAGCGCCTTGCGGCCCTGCTCCTCCAGCTTGCGCGCCTGCGCCTCGATCTGGTTGATCTGCAGTTCGACCCTCTTGCGCGAGGTTGCGACATCGGCCACGCCCCGGCGCACCTTCTGCAGCAGCTCCAGCTGCCGCTGATAGGAGTAGTCCAAGGTCTGGCGCGGATCCTCCATCTTGTCCAGGGCCTCATTGGCCTTGGACTTGAAGATCATGGAAAGTCTCTTCATCACGCTCATGCGCGTCGGCCGTCCCCTTCTTCAAATGCGCTTCGGGCCACCCCAGTGATTCCGGCCCCCGGCAAGAGCGGCGGAGCCACATAGGGTTCACCCTACGCATAACGCACGGGGGCGTCACTAAGTTGCAGTCCCGGTAGGCTGACCTTGTGTTCCGACGTACCCAGACCACCGCGGACGATTCCCCCGTCTCCGCCACCGATCCTAAGCCTGCGGGCAAGGGGCGTCCCACACCCAAGCGCCGGGACGCCGAAGGCCGTCGCCGCCAGCCGGTGACCGCCCCCAAGAACCGCAAGGAGGCCTACAAGAACCTCCGCGACCGCCAGGCCGCCGAGCGCGCCAGGGCCCGCGAGGGCATGATGCGCGGCGACGAGCGCTACCTGCCGGCCCGCGACCGGGGGCCGGTCCGCAGGTTCGCCCGCGACTGGGTCGACTCCCGCCGCCTGGTCAGCCAGTACTTCCTGCCGTTCTCGCTGGCCATCCTGCTGCTGACCTGGATCCCCTTCCCCGGCGCGATGCAGGGGCAGGTCGCCGCGGCCGTGATCGGCATCGGCTGGCCGATCATGATGCTCGGCGTCCTGTTCACCTCGATCTGGGTGTCGTGGAAGGTCAAGAGGCTCGCCGCCGAGAAGTTCCCCGGCGAGAGCCTGCGGGGCGTCGGCTTCTACGCGGCGATGCGCGCGCTGCAGATCCGCAAGCTGCGCTTCCCGCCGCCGCAGTTCCTGCCCGGCGGTCAGCCGGTCCCGCCGAAGAAGTAGGGCCGAAGAAGTAGGACCGCCGCCGAGCCCCGCCCCTCCGCGAGGAGCGGCGGGGCTCCCGCCTGCGGCCCGGTTCCGCCCCGCCCCTCCTTCACCGCCTCGCGGTCCGGCCCTCCCCCGCCCTCGCGGTCCGGCCGGACGCCCGCCGGCACCGGCCGCGGGCTCCGCAGGACCGTCAGGGCAGGACCGTCAGGGCAGGACCGTCAGGCGTCCTCGACCTCCCAGGAGAGCTCTCCCCCGTCCACCACCGGCCGCCAGTAGCCGATGGACCCGCCGCTCTCCAGCGCGTCGGCGGTCATCCGCAGCAGCGCGTGGTGGGAGCGGATCGGCACGTCCCCGGGGGTGAACCCGAGGCTCCCCTCGTGGTCCGACTCCCCGACGTCGCGCCGGACCGAGTCGATCACCAGATGGTTCCCGAGCCCGTCCGCGCCGATCGGGATCATCCGTCCATCCCACCACTCCGTGCGGGGGTCGGTCCCGTCCTCGCCGTCGATCGCGCACAGGCTCCGCCACGCGTCGCGGATCCCGCGCACATCCGCGATCGTGTGCAGGAAGAAGGGGAAGCCCGCGCTCGTCCCGCTGCTCCTGGCCCCGTTGTGCCGGAGCAGGGAGGCCTTCAGGTCGTCGGGGAAGCGCAGGCCCATCTGCGCCTCGGCGACCGCGATCGTGCGGGCACGGGCGGGGCCGGCGAGCGTGCGGTAGGTCGCGGGCGCGTTGGCCTTCAGCCACCGCTCGATCCGTGCCCACTGCCGGTTCACCGCCCGGACCGCCCTCGGGTCAGGTCTCCGCACCACCGGCGCGCGCGCGGACGGGGTGCAGTCCCGGTCGGGGGCCGCTCCGTACGGCTCCGCCCTCTCGGGAGCACCGGTGTCGTTGGAGACGGGAGGCGGGAGCGAGGGCGGCGCGGACTCCACGAAGGCGGTGCCCCTGCCCCCGCCCGCCCCGTCGCTCCATGCCTCGTCCACGATCCGTTCGCCCTCGTCGCAGTGGACAGGCCCCGGTTCCGCGTCCCCTCCGGGCGCCTCCGGTGGATCGCACAGCCTCACGACGGCCTCGGAGGTGACCTCGGTGGCGGGTTCCTCGGAGAAGACCGCCGTCTCCAGCGCCTGGGCGGCGAAGACCAGCACGCCCAGGGCGACCGCCGTGGAGCCCCAGCGCACCACGCGCCGCCGGACCGCCTCGTCCAGGGGCGGCCTCGGCGTTCTCGGTGTGCTCCGCGGCGACGGCTCCGGCGCGTCCGGCCTGCGTGCGAGACGCGCCAGATCGGCGGCCGTCGGAGTACCGAGGATCGGAGCGGGCGGCCACGGCTCCGCGCTCTCGCGCCCCGGCGGGGGGTCCTGCACGGCACCCGGCGTGAGGCCGCGCGCGGAATCCGGCGCGGGCCGTGCGCCGGAGGGGGCCGAGCGGCGGCGCAGACGCACGGCCACGGCGACCGCCGCGACGGCCGCCGCCGCCGCGAGCGCGAGCCGTACCCATCTATAAGTGATCAAATGCCGCACGCCGGGCAGAGTATCCCGAATCAGATCTTCAGTCGGCGCCTATTAGGGTCGAAGCATGGAATTCCGTCACCTCGGCCGCAGCGGTCTCATGGTCAGTGAGATCAGCTACGGCAATTGGATCACGCACGGCTCCCAGGTCGAGGAGGACGCCGCCAAGGAATGCGTGCAGGCGGCGCTCGACGAGGGGATCACCACCTTCGACACCGCCGACGTGTACGCCGGGACCAGGGCGGAGGAAGTGCTCGGCCGCGCGCTCAAGGGCGTGCGCCGGGAGTCGCTGGAGATCTTCACCAAGGTCTACTGGCCGACGGGCCCCGGGCCCAACGACCGCGGGCTGTCCCGCAAGCACATCACCGAGTCGATCCACGGCTCGCTGCGCCGTCTGCAGACCGACTACGTCGACCTGTACCAGGCGCACCGGTTCGACGCCGAGACGCCCCTGGAGGAGACCCTCAAGACCTTCGACGACCTGGTCCGCCAGGGCAAGGTCCTCTACGTGGGCGTCAGCGAGTGGAACGCCGAGCAGATCGCCGCGGCGCTGAAGATCGCCGACGAGATGGGCTTCGACCGCCTGGTCTCCAACCAGCCGCAGTACTCCATGCTCTGGCGGGTCATCGAGGCCGAGGTCGTGCCGCTGTGCCGGAAGGAGGGCCTGGGCCAGGTCGTCTGGTCCCCGATCGCCCAGGGCGTGCTCACCGGCAAGTACCTGCCGGGGCAGCCGCCGCCCTCCGGCTCCCGAGCCACCGACCCGACCGGGGGCAACTTCATCTCCCGGATGCTCTCCGACGACGTGCTCACCCGCGTCCAGGAGCTCAAGCCGATCGCCGCCGACCTCGGCCTGACCATGGCCCAGCTCGCGGTGGCCTGGGTGCTGCAGAACCCGAACGTCTCCTCGGCCATCGTCGGCGCGAGCAGGCCCGAGCAGGTCCGGGACAACGTCAAGGCCGCCGGGGTGACGCTGGACGCCGAGGTGCTGAAGAAGATCGACGACGTGCTGGACCCGATCGTCGAGCGGGACCCGGCCAAGACCGTCAGCCCGCCCAAGCGCCCGTAGCCGCGGCGGCGCGCGGGACGTCCGGGACCGTCCCCGCTCCCCCTGGCGGACGCCCGCCGCCGCGACGGCGGCGCCAGCGGACGGCGGTCCCGCCCCCCGATCCGGGGAGCGGGACCGCCGTCCGCTCCGCTACTCCTCGCGCAGCGACATCCCGGCGTACTCGACCCGGTCGTCCTCCAGGAGGGTGACCCTCTCCACGCCGGCCGCGAGCAGCTCGCGCCAGTTCTCGCCGAGCCAGGACTCCGCGTCGGCCTGACTGGTGAACGCCTCGACCGGCGGGACCCCCTCGGTCACCTCTCCGCCGTTCGCGTTCTCGTAACGCCAGCGCCACGCCATGCCACACGCTCCTTCTCGCCGGTGCCTCCGCCGGCCCCGGCTGCTCCGCCGGCGGCTCCGCGAGCCTACGTGATCGCGAAGTGCGGCGCACCGGACAACCGCCGCGCCGTGCGACCCTTTCCGGATGGACGTCCTGTTCGAGGGTACGGCGGGGCCGCTCGGCCGGCCCGTGCCCGGCTGCCCCTGCGCCTCCTGCGGCCTCCTGCCCGCCCCCCGCCGCCCCACCCGGGTCCTCGTCGACGGCCGCCCGCTCCCGCGGGACGGGTTCACCGTGACCGCCGCGGACGGCGGCCGCCTGCTGCACGCGGCCGCGGACTTCGCCCCCGCTCCCGGGGACGGCCCCTACGACGTCGTGCTCCTCGACGTGCTGGACCGGCCGGAGCTGCTGGGCCTGCTGCGGCGCCTGGGCCTGGTGACCGGGCGCACCCACGTCGTCGCCGTCGGGATCGACCACCGGGTGCCCAGCGAGGCCGAGCTGGAGCGGCGGCTCGCCCTGTGGGGGGTGCGGGCCGTACCGGACGGGACGCTCCTCGACGCCCGCGGGCCCGCGCCCGCCCGGCCGGAGCCGCCGCGCCGGACCCTGCTGCTGGGCGGGTCGCGGTCGGGCAAGTCGGCCGAGGCCGAGCTGCGGCTGCTGGCCGAGCCCGAGGTCGTCTACGCGGCGACCGGCCCGTCCGGGGAGGGCGACCCGGAGTGGCTCGGGCGGATCCGGGCCCACCGGGAGCGGCGTCCCGCCCACTGGAGCACGGCCGAGACCACGGACCTGGCCGGGCTGTTGGCGGAGGCGCGCGTCCCCCTGCTGGTCGACGGCCTGGGCACGTGGGTCACCGCCGTCCTCGACGAGTGCGGCGCCTGGGACCGGGACCCGCAGGCGCTCGCCCGGGTGCAGGAGCGCTGCGACGGGCTGGTGGCGGCATGGCGCGGGACGCGGGCGCGCGTCGTGGCCGTCTCCGACGAGGTCGGCCTGGGCGTGGTCCCCGCCACCTCCGCAGGACGGCTGTTCCGCGACGTCCTGGGCCGGTTGAACCAGCGGCTGGCCGCCGAGTCGGAGGAGGTCGCCCTCGTCGTCGCCGGGCGCCTGCTCCCCCTGCCCGTCTGACGGCCCGCTCCCGGCCGGATCATCCCGTTCCGGCGGACGGGCGGCCCGGCACTACGATCGTCGGTCATGTCCGCAGAACCGCCTCCGGGGGACCCCGGAGACCCCGAGAACCCCGGCGGGCCTGACGCCTCGGAGCGTCCGTCCACGTTCGGCGACGGGCTCCGGCTGGCGGTCGGCACGCTGAGCGTGTTCCCGGTGCGGCCGGGGACCGTGGACCGCCGGGCGGGCGGGCGGGCGATGGCGCTCGCCCCGCTGGTCGGCGCGCTGCTCGGCGGGGTCGCCGCGGTCGTGCTCTCGGCCGCGCTCCGGCTGGGGGTCTCGCCGCTGCTCGCCTCGGTCCTGGCGGTCGGCACGCTCGCGCTGCTCACCCGGGCCCTGCACCTGGACGGGCTGGCCGACCTCGCCGACGGGCTGGGCAGCGGCAGGCCCGCCGAGCAGGCCCTGGACATCATGAAGCGCTCCGACATCGGCCCCTTCGGCGTGGTGACGCTGGTCCTGGTGCTGGGCGTCCAGGTCGCGGCGCTGGCCGAGGCCTCCGCCGCCGGGTACGGGCCCGTCGCGCTGGTCGCCGCCTGCGTCGCCGGGCGGCTGGCGATCACCCGGGCCTGCCGGGAGGGCGTCCCGGCGGCCCGGCAGGGCGGGCTCGGCGCGACGGTCGCGGGCACCGTACGGCGCGGCCCCGCCCTGGCCGCGACCGCCCTGTCCCTCGCCGGCCTGGCGGTGCTGACGTCCGCCTACTGCCTCGGGGCCCTTCGCCTGCTCCCTCCGGACGACGCCTTCGGCCGCCGCTACGCGGAGTACACCTCCGTGGAGGGGGACATCGTCTTCTACGACGGCTCCTACGCGCCGCTCCAAGGAATCGGGACGGACCCGGCCTACCTGGACGCGGTGGACGTGTCCTTCGCCTCCATCGCCGGTCTCCCCCCGGGCTGGTCGCCGTTCATCGTGTTCCTCGGCCTTCCCGCCGCGGCGGTGGCGGCCGGGCTGCTCGCCGCACGGGTGCTGCGGCGCCGGGCGGTGCGGCGGCTGGGCGGGATCACCGGGGACGTGCTCGGCGCGCTCGCCGAGACCGCCGCGGCGGCCGCCCTGCTGGCCTGCGCCGCCCTGGGGTGAGCCCGGTCCCGGGAAGGGAAAGGCCCGGGACGCGGACGTGTCCCGTCACGAGCGGAGTGCGGCGCTCTCGGCGGCGTAGGCGTTGAGGAGGGCGGCACCCCGCTCGGCGTCGTCGGTGGAGACGGCGAACTCGCCGCCCGTGGTGCGGCGGACCACCAGGTGCTCGCCGCCGCGGAGCATGAGCGTCACCCGGCCGGTGCCGGGCAGGCTCCGCAGGCCCCAGCCGCCGACCCGGCCGGGGACGGCCCGTTCCACCCGGGCCGACTCGATCGCCGCCGCGGGCACCCGGTAGGCGGGCCGGGCCAGCGGCCCGAAACCGATCCGCAGCCCGTCGGAGTCGACCCTGACCTGGACGGTGGCGGTGGCGAGCCCGAGCAGCGCGGTGAGGGCGGCCACCACGACGGGGATCCAGGCGGCGGAGCCGTCCAGGGCTCCCACGGCGGTCAGCACGGCCGCCCCCGCCGCGGCGGACAGCGCCACCGCCGAGAGGGCGAGCAGCCACGGGTTGGAGGTGCGGCTCACCCAGACCGCGCGCCGCCCGGGACGGAGCCGCAGGCGCGGCGCCTCCTCCGGGCGCTCCGGGGCCCGGTCCGGCTCCCCCCGGCCGAGCCATCCCGCCAGCACGCCCACCGCGACGGCGGCGCCCAGGACGGCGAGGACCGTCCAGCCGGGCAGCAGGGCCCGCCGCCAGTGACCCGCGTCGAGGTTGGCCAGGAGCGTGGAGCCCTGGACGCCCAGGGCGAACACGGCCCAGCCGAACAGGAAGCCCCACCAGTGCACGCGCGTCGGCCGGGCGCGCAGGGCCGCGCCGTGCAGTGCGGCGCCGACCAGGAACGCCCAGGCCACGCCCCACAGGGCCAGGCCGGTGGCGAGGTCGCCGACGAAGGACATGCTCCGGTCCGGGACGGAGCCGCCGCTCCAGTGGACGGCCACCGGCTCGGGCAGGCGGTCCCGGAGCACGAGCGGCACGGCGACCAGGACGGCCGTGACGAGCGCGCCCCAGAGCGCGGCGACGGTGAGGGCCGCCCCCCGGGAGGAGGCGCGGCCGCCCGGCGGGGCGGAGGTGGACGGCCGGGAGGCGGAGGCGGTCATGAGAGCTCCCTGATGATGTGGATGACTTCTTCGGGGCCGTAGCCGTACCGGTCGGCCTCGGCGAGCAGCTCGCGCACGGCCTCGGCCAGCGCCCCGCGGGCGTCGGGGCGGCTCAGCACACTGACGCCCCGGCCCCGGCGGAACTCCAGCAGACCCTCGTCGCGCAGCTCGCGCAGGGCGCGCAGGACGGTGTTGGCGTTGACGCCGAGCGCGTCCGCCAGGTCGCGGGCGGGCGGCAGCCGGTCTCCGGGGGCGTAGGACCCGTCGGCGACGGCGCGGCGGATCGTCCCGGCGACCTGTTCGTGCAGCGGCCGGGGGTCGTTCAGATCCAGAGTGAGTAACATGATGCTATCGACAATAGCATCATCAATACGATGAAGCTACTCGAAATAGCACCATTTGAAGTTTACCGATTGGTAGGACGACCCCTCGTTTATGCGTACGGCCCCGGCAGGACTAGCATCGGCCTACGTGACCACTGTGCGGCTGAACCCAAGTGACAACGTCGTCTCTTTCGATACCGAAGCGCTGGTCGTCGGAGTCCACCCCGGTCCGGACGGCCTGCGCGCCGCCCCCGGAGCCGAAGGGCTCGACGAGGCGCTCGGCGGCAGGCTCGCCGCCACTCTGGGCGCCATGGGCGTCAAGGGCACGCCGGGCGAGATCGCCAAGGTGCCGACCTTCGGCGCGCTGACCGCCCCGCTCCTCGTCGCCGTCGGCCTGGGCGACGCCCCCGAGGGGGACTACGACGCCGAGGTCCTGCGCCGCGCCGCGGGCACCGCGACCCGCGCCCTGGCCGGGACCGGCCGCGTCGCCCTGGCCCTGCCCGCCGCGGGGGCCGAGCAGGCCGCCGCGCTGGCCCTGGGCGGGCTGCTCGGCGCCTACTCCTTCACCCGGTACCGCACCGGCGCGGAGCAGACCGCCCCGGTCGGCGAGATCACCGTGCTCAGCCGCGCCGAGGGCGCCGAGGCCGCCGTCGACCGCGCCGCCACCGTCGCCGCCTCCGTCTCCCTGGTCCGCGACCTGGTCAACACCCCGCCGTCCGACCTGTGGCCGGCCCGCTTCGCCGAGATCGCCGAGCAGACCGGCGCCGAGGCCGGCCTGTCGGTGGAGGTCCTGGACGAGAAGGCCCTCAAGGAGGGCGGCTACGGCGGCATCGTCGCCGTCGGCCAGGGCTCGGTCAACCCGCCCCGCCTGGTCCGGCTCGCCTACAGCCACCCGGAGGCCGCCAAGACGGTCGCGTTCGTCGGCAAGGGCATCACCTTCGACTCCGGCGGCCTGTCGCTCAAGCCGACCGCCTCGATGGACTGGATGAAGTCCGACATGGGCGGCGCGGGCGCGGTCTTCGGCGCACTCGTCGCGATCGCCCGGCTGGGCCTGAAGGTCAACGCCGTCGGCTACCTGTGCCTGGCCGAGAACATGCCGAGCGGCACCGCCCAGCGCCCGTCGGACGTGTTCACCAGCTACGCGGGCAAGACCGTGGAGGTGCTCGACACCGACGCCGAGGGCCGCCTGGTCCTGATCGACGGCATCGCGCGCGCGGGCGAGGACTCCCCCGACCTGATCGTGGACGTCGCGACCCTCACCGGCGCGCAGATCGTCGCACTCGGCTGGCGGACGGCCGGCGTCATGGCGGGCGACGACGAGCTCCGCGAGGAGGTCGTCCGGATCGCCGGCGAGCAGGGCGAGAGCGCCTGGGGCATGCCCCTGCCCGAGGAGCTCCGCAAGGGGCTCGACTCCCCCGTCGCCGACATCGCCAACCTGCACCCCGAGCGCTTCGGGGGCATGCTGACCGCGGCCATCTTCCTGCGGGAGTTCGTTCCGGAGGGCGTGCGCTGGGCGCACATCGACATGGCCGGTCCCGCCTTCAACAAGGGCGAGCCGCACGGCTACACGCCGAAGGGCGGGACCGGGGCGATCACCCGGACCCTCGTCGGCCTCGCCGAGCAGTACGCGCGCTGAGGTCAAACCCTGCGCGAGCAGGGCGCCCGCGGTGCGGACAAGTGAAAAGATGCGCTTGCCGGGGCCCGGTCAGACGCCGGCCCCGGCGGCATAACGATCCGACAAGGAGCATTCCTGTGGCTGATGGCAGCGGCCCCTACGACATCGTCGTCCTGGGTGGCGGTAGCGGTGGGTATGCCTGCGCTCTGCGGGCGGCCGAGCTGGGCAAGACGGTCGTGCTGATCGAGAAGGACAAGATCGGCGGCACGTGCCTGCACCGGGGATGCATCCCCACCAAGGCCCTCCTGCACTCGGCGGAGGTGGCCGACGAGACGCGCGAGAGCGAGAGCTACGGCGTCAAGGCCCGTTTCGAGGGCATCGACGTCCCCGCCGTCCACGCGTTCAAGGACAAGATCGTCACCCGCGCCTGGAAGGGCGTGCAGGGCCTGCTCAAGAGCAAGGGCATCACGATCGTCGAGGGCGAGGGCCGCATGGTCGGCCCCAACCGCATCGCCGTGGGCGACGCCGTCTACGAGGGCCGCACCATCGTGCTGGCCACGGGCTCGGCGCCCCGGTCGCTGCCCGGCCTGGAGATCGACGGCGAGCGCATCATCACCAGCGAGCACGCGCTCACGCTCGACCGCGTGCCGGCCTCGGTGGTCGTCCTCGGCGGCGGCGTCATCGGCGTGGAGTTCGCCAGCGTCTGGCGCTCCTTCGGCGCCGAGGTGACGATCGTCGAGGGCCTGCCGCACCTGCTCCCGCTGGAGGAGGAGTCCAGCTCCAAGCTGCTGGAGCGCGCCTTCCGCCGCCGCGGCATCAAGCAGGAGCTGGGCGTCTTCTTCGAGGGCGTCAAGACCACCGACACCGGCGTGGTCGTCAGCCTGGCCAACGGCAAGACCCTGGAGGCCGAGCTGCTGCTGGTGGCCGTCGGCCGCGGCGCCGTCACCGCCGGCATGGGCTTCGAGGAGAACGGCGTCGCCATCGAGCGCGGCACCGTGGTCGTCGACGAGCACTGCCAGACCAGCGTGCCGGGCGTCTACGCGGTCGGCGACCTGATCCCGACCCTGCAGCTCGCCCACGCCGGCTTCGCCGAGGGCATCATGGTGGCCGAGCACATCGCCGGGCTCAACCCGCCCGCGATCGACTACGACGGCGTGCCCCGCATCACCTACTCCGACCCCGAGGTCGCCTCGATCGGCATCACCTCGGCCCAGGCCCGGGAGAAGGGCCACGAGATCGTGGAGATGACCTACGACCTCGCGGGCAACCCCAAGAGCCAGATCCTGGGCACCCAGGGCGCGGTGAAGGTCATCGCGCAGAAGGACGGCCCGGTCCTCGGCATCCACATGGTGGGCCGCCGCATCGGCGAGCTCGTCACCGAGGGCCAGCTGATCTACAACTGGGAGGCCCTGCCCTCCGAGGTCGCCCAGCTCATCCACGCCCACCCGACCCAGTCGGAGGCCGTCGGCGAGGCGATGCTCGCCCTGGCCGGCAAGCCGCTGCACGTCCACAACTAGTCGAAGCCCTCACTCGGAACGCGAGAGAAGACACCATGCCGAAGTCCGTACAGATGCCCCAGCTCGGCGAGAGCGTCACCGAGGGCACCGTCACCCGCTGGCTGAAGAAGGAGGGCGAGCGCGTCGAGGCCGACGAGCCGCTCCTGGAGGTGTCCACCGACAAGGTGGACACCGAGATCCCGTCGCCCGCGGCCGGAATCCTCACCAAGATCATCGTTGCCGAGGACGAGACCGTCGAGGTCGGCACCGAGCTCGCCCTCATCGACGAGAACGCCACCGAGGGCGCCACCGCCCCCGCGGAGGCTCCGGCGGCCCCGGCCCTCGCGCCGGAGCCGGAGCCCGCCCCGCAGGCGCCGATCTCCTCGATCCCGCAGCCCGCCCCGCAGGCCCCCGCCGCCCCGGCGGCCCCGCCCGCGCCCCCGGCCCCGGCTCCCGCGCCCGCCCCGGCCCCGCAGGCCGCGGCTCCGGCGCCCGCGCCCCAGGCCCCGCCCGCGCCGCAGGCTGCTCCCGCGCCCCAGGCCCCGGCCGCGGCTCCCCAGCCGTCCGCCGAGAGCCCCTACGTCACGCCGCTGGTCCGCAAGCTCGCCGGCGAGCACAACGTGGACCTCGACAGCCTGAACGGCACCGGCGTCGGCGGCCGCATCCGCAAGCAGGACGTCCTGGAGGCCGCGCGCGCCCAGCGCGAGCGGACCCCGGCCCCGGCCGCCGCCGCGCCCGCCCCGCAGGCCGCCGCCCCGGCCCCGGCCGCCGCTCCGGCCCCCGAGCCGGTCGCGGTGGACACGACCCTGCGCGGCCGCACCGAGAAGATGTCCCGCCTGCGGCAGACCATCGCCAAGCGCATGGTCGAGTCGCTGCAGGTCTCGGCGCAGCTCACCACGGTGGTCGAGGTCGACGTCACCAGGATCGCGCGCCTGCGCGACCAGGCCAAGGGCGAGTTCCAGCGGCGCGAGGGCGTCAAGCTCTCCTTCATGCCGTTCTTCGCCCTGGCGACCGTCGAGGCGCTCAAGCAGCACCCCAAGCTGAACGCCACGATCAACAGCGAGACCAACGAGGTCACCTACTTCGACGTCGAGCACCTCGGCTTCGCCACGGACACCGAGCGCGGCCTGCTCGTCCCGGTGATCAAGAACGCCGGCGACCTCAACATCGCCGGTCTGGCCCGCAAGATCGCCGATCTGGCCGAGCGCACCCGCAGCAACAAGGTGAGCCCGGACGAGATCACCGGCGGCACGTTCACGCTGACCAACACCGGCAGCCGCGGCGCGCTGTTCGACACGCCGATCCTCAACCAGCCGCAGGTCGGCATGCTGGGCACCGGCGCGGTCGTCAAGCGCCCGGTCGTGGTCGACACCCCCGACGGCGAGGTCATCGCCGTCCGCTCGATGGTCTACCTCGGCCTCAGCTACGACCACCGCCTGGTCGACGGCGCCGACGCCGCCCGCTTCCTGACGACGATCAAGCGCCGTCTCGAGGAGGGCCGCTTCGAGAACCAGCTGGGCCTCAACGCCTAGTCCCCCGTTCTCCCCGGCCGGGCCGGTCCGCCTCGCGCGGACCGGCCCGGCCCCTTTCCCGCCGTCTCCGCACCGTCGCACCGCCGTGCCGTGACCCGGGCACGTACCGCGCGGCCCCTTCCGGACCCGCCTCCGGGAGATCGCGGGAACGGACGGTTAGATTGGCCGTATGACGACCATCGTGACGGGTTCCTCCGGGTTGCTCGGCTCGGCGCTGATCAAGTCCCTGCGCGCCGACGGCACCCGGGTGGTCCGGCTGGTGCGGCGGGTGCCGCAGAGCGCCGACGAGTCGTTCTGGAACCCGGGCAAGGGCCTCGTCGACCCGGCGGCCCTGGAGGGGGCCGAGGCGGTGGTCCACCTCGCCGGCGCGGGCATCGGCGACCGCCGCTGGACCGAGGAGCACAAGCGCGAGGTCCTGCGCAGCCGGGTGGAGGGCACCCGCACGCTGGTGACGGCGCTGACCCGGCTCTCGTCCCCGCCCGCGGTGCTGCTGTCGGGGTCGGCGATCGGCTACTACGGCGACACCGGCGACCGCGAGGTGGACGAGTCGGCCCCCTCCGGCGAGGGCTTCCTCGCCGAGGTGGTCCGGGCCTGGGAGGCCGAGACCGAGCCCGCCGCCGCCGCGGGGATCAGGACGGCGACGCTCCGGACCGGCCTGGTGCTCAGCGGCGAGGGCGGCATGCTCCGCCGCATCCTGCCGATCTTCAAGCTCGGCCTCGGCGCGCCGCTCGGCTCCGGGCGGCAGTACTGGTCGTGGATCTCCGTGGACGACTGGGTGCACGCCGTACGGCACCTCATGGGCGAGCGGGCGGTCGCCGGGCCGGTGAACCTGACCGCGCCGGAGCCGGTGACCAACGCCGCGTTCACCTCGGCGCTGGCGCGGGCGGTGCACCGGCCGGCGATGCCGCTGCCCGTCCCCGCCCCCGTGCTGCGCGCCGCGCTGGGCGGGTTCGCGCAGGAGGGGGTGCTGACCGGGCAGCGGGTGCTTCCCCGGCGGCTGCTCGACTCGGGCTACGCGTTCCGGCATATCCACCTCAACGAGGCACTCTCCGCCGTACTCTAGGGTCCCTGTTCCCACTGGAGTCACCGGGGAGATCGACATCATGAGCAGATCCGGCCAGTCGCACATCCTCGCCATCGGCGGCGGCTCGTTCCGCCCCTCCGCCCGCTACGGCTTCATCGAGGCGAGCGGGCTCCTGCGCTACGGCCTCGACCTGACCGGGCAGGACCGGCCCCGGCTGGGCCTGCTGGCCACCGCGACGGGCGACGACGCGGAGTGGCTGCTGAAGATGTACGGGGCGTTCCGCGAGTGGGACGTCGAGCTCAGCCACCTGACGGTGTTCCCGATGCCCAACGTCGACGACCCCCGCGAGTGGATCCTGAGCCAGGACATGATCTACGTCAGCGGCGGCAGCGTGGCCAACCTGGCGGCGCTGTGGCGGCTGCACGGTCTGGACGAGGCCTTCGAGGAGGCCTGGCGGGCGGGCGTGGTGCTGTCCGGGCAGAGCGCGGGGGCGCTCTGCTGGCACGTCGGCGGCAACACCGACTCCTTCGGTCCCGCCCTGCGGCCGTGGGCCGACGGCCTGGCGCTGCTGCCCCACTCGTGCGGCGTGCACTACGACTCCGACCCGCAGCGGCGCGAGCTGCTGCACGCGTCGGTGGCCTCCGGCGAGCTGCCCGACGGCTACGCCGCCGACGAGGGCGTCGGGCTCCACTACGTCGGCACCGAGTTCATCCAGGCCGTCAGCGTACGGCAGGGCGCCTGCGCCTACCGGGTCGAGCACGACGGCGCGGACGGGGTCAAGGAGTTCCGCATCGAGCCCCGCCTCCTCACGTCCTGATCCCGGGCGGGTCAACTACTCTTGAACCGTGAGTGAGCTGGCAGTCGTCCGTCTCGGCGTCGATGTCCCCTATGAGCAGGCCTGGGATCTCCAGCGGCGGATCCACGCCCGGCGGGTGGCCGGGGAGGCGCCCGACACCTGCCTGATGCTCGAACACGCCCCGGTCTACACCGCCGGGCGGCGCACCGCCCCGCACGAGCGGCCCGGCGACGGCACCCCCGTCATCGACGTCGACCGCGGGGGCCGGATCACCTGGCACGGTCCGGGCCAGCTCGTCTGCTACCCGATCGTCGGGCTGCACGAGCAGCTGGACGTGGTCACCTACGTCGGCCTGCTGGAGGAGTCGCTCATCAAGGTCTGCGCCGACTTCGGGGTGCAGGCCGGTCGGGTCGCCGGGCGCAGCGGCGTCTGGGTGCCCGGCGACCCCTCCCACGGCCTGCCCGACCGGCAGGTCGGCGCGGTCGGCATCCGGGTGGCGGGCGGCGTCACGATGCACGGCTACGCGCTCAACTGCTCCAACGACCCGAGCTGGTACAACCGGATCGTCCCCTGCGGGTTCGCCGACGCCGGCGTCTCCTCGCTGTCGGCCGAGACGGGCCGCCGGATCGTGGTCGACGACGTCATGCCGTACGCCGAGAAGCGCCTGGCCGAGGCGCTCGGCGCGGAGAGCCGCGACCTGCCCGAAGAAGACCTCTTCCGGCGGTAGGCGCGGGTGGCGGGCGCTCCGCTCCGCAGGGGCGCCTCGCGGCGGTCGCCGGGCGGCCCCCGCGGACCCGGGTCCGCTCCTTCCCCGGAGGGGACGTAAGGTGAGAGCGTGACCGTAGCTCCAGAAGGCCGAAAGCTCCTCCGCCTGGAGGTTCGCAACGCCGAGACCCCCATCGAGAAGAAGCCCGAGTGGATCAAGACCCGGTTCCGGACCGGGCCCAACCACACCGAGCTGCGGGCGCTGGTCAAACGCGAGGGTCTGCACACCGTCTGCCAGGAAGCCGGATGCCCCAACATCTCGGAGTGCTGGGAGGACCGCGAGGCGACCTTCCTCATCGGCGGCGACCAGTGCACCCGGCGGTGCGACTTCTGCCAGATCGACACCGGCAAGCCCAAGGCGTACGACACCGACGAGCCGCGCCGCGTCGCCGAGTCGGTCCGCCAGATGGGCCTCAACTACGCGACCGTGACCGGTGTCGCCCGTGACGACCTGCCCGACGGCGGCGCCTGGCTGTACGCCGAGACCGCCCGGCAGATCCACGCGCTGCTGCCCGGCTGCGGCGTCGAGCTGCTGGTCCCCGACTTCAACGGCGACCGGGGGCAGCTGGAGGAGGTCTTCTCCGCCCGGCCCGAGGTGTTCGCGCACAACATCGAGACCGTGCCGCGGATCTTCAAGCGCATCCGTCCCGGCTTCCGCTACGAGCGCTCCCTGGAGGTCATCTCCAGGGCCCGCGCGGCCGGGCTGGTGACCAAGTCCAACCTGATCCTGGGCATGGGCGAGGAGCCGCAGGAGGTGCTGGAGGCCATGCGCGACCTGCACGAGGCCGGGTGCGACCTGCTCACCGTCACCCAGTACCTCCGGCCCACCCCGCGCCACCACCCGGTGGAGCGCTGGGTCAAGCCCGAGGAGTTCGTCCGGTTCGCCGAGGACGCCGAGGCCATGGGCTTCGCCGGGGTCATGTCCGGGCCGCTGGTCCGCTCCTCCTACCGGGCCGGCCGCCTCTACAAGCAGGCCGTCGAGGCCCGCCAGAACGCCTGACGGCCGGTTCGCGCCGCCCCCCGCGGGGCGGCGCGGGAAGGTCACATTTTCATTTCTTGACCCCGGGATTTGTATCCTTCTGAGCATGGCCAAGAAGCCCGAAGTCCCAGAGACCCCGGGGCGCGTCAAGCAGCTCCGCATGATCGCCAAGATCATCAAGCAGGCCGACCCGAAGGGCATGCCGATCGTCTACGCGTCGGCGTTCGGCACGCTCGTCCTGTGCGTGGTGATCGGCCTGGTCACGGGCTGGTGGCCGCTCTACGTCATCGGCGTGATGCTGGCTCTCACCGTCGGCCTGGTCGTGTTCGGCCAGCTCGCCCAGAAGGCGCAGTACTCCATGCTGCACGGCCAGCCCGGCGCCGCCGCGGCGATCCTGCAGGGCATGCGCGGCAACTGGGAGGTCACCCCGGCCGTCGCGGTCAACCGCGACCAGGACATCGTGCACCGCGTCGTCGGTTACCCGGGCATCATCCTGGTCTCCGAGGGACCGGGCAGCCGGGTGCAGAAGATGCTCGTCGCCGAGAAGAAGCGGGTCCAGCGGGTCGCGCTCGACGTGCCGGTCTACGACATCCAGTCCGGTGACGGCGAGGGGCAGATCCCGATCGGCAAGCTCCAGCGGCACCTGATGAAGCTGCCCCGCAACCTCAAGAAGCCCGCGGTCTACGAGATCAACAACCGGCTCAAGGCGCTGCCCCAGACGCTGCCGATGCCCAAGGGGCCGCTGCCGCGCGGCGCGAAGATGCCCCGACCGAAGATGCGCTGATGTCCCCGGAAGGGGTCGAGCGCCGTCCGGTGGACGCCGCCGCCACCTCGCGGGCCAACCGCGGCTGGTGGGACGGCGCCGCCGACGAGTACCAGGCGGAGCACGGCCCGTTCCTGCGGGACGCCGGCTTCGTCTGGTGCCCCGAGGGCCTCGACGAGGCCGAGGCCCGCCTGCTGGGCGACGTGGCGGGCCGGGACGTCCTGGAGATCGGCTGCGGTGCGGGCCAGTGCGGGAGGTGGCTGGCCGGGCAGGGCGCCCGGGTGGCCGCCTTCGACCTGTCCTTCCGCCAGCTCCAGCACTCCCGCCGGATCGACCTCGACCACACCGCCGGAGACGGTCCCGACGGGGCCTCCGGCAGCGGTCCCGGCGCCCGGCCCCTGCCGGTGGTGCAGGCCGACGCCGGGGCGCTGCCCTTCGCCGACGCCTCGTTCGACCTGGCCTGCTCGGCGTACGGCGCGCTGCCGTTCGTGGCCGACGCGACGGCCGTGCTCGCCGAGACCCGGCGCGTGCTGCGGCCCGGCGGCCGTTTCGTCTTCTCGGTCAGCCATCCGGTCCGCTGGGCCTTCCCCGACGACCCCGGTCCCCGCGGGCTGACCGCCGACCGCTCCTACTTCGACCGCTCGCCGTACGTGGAGGTCGGCCCCGACGGGGAGCCGAGCTACGTGGAGCACCACCGGACGATGGCCGACTGGGTCGGGTGCGTCACGGCGGCGGGGCTGGTCCTGGCGGCGCTGACGGAGCCGGAGTGGCCGCCGGGCCACGACCGGGTCTGGGGCGGGTGGAGCCCGCTGCGCGGCCGCCACCTGCCCGGAACCGCGATCTTCACCTGCGTCCGCCCGCGCTGAGGGACCGGCACGCGGATCACGTCCGCCCGCGCTGAGGGACCGGCACGCGGATCACGACCGCCCGCACGGAAAGACCCGCACGCGGATCACGACCGCCCGCACGGAAAGACCCGCACGCGGATCACATCCGCACGACCACCGTGTTCGCCGCGCGGTCGTGCAGGCCCCGCTGGTCGCGGTCCCAGATCAGCGCCGGTACGGCCAGGCAGAGCAGCAGCGTGCGGACCGCGACGGCCGCCGGGCCGGGCCGGCCGCCGTCGAGCACGGCGACGCGGATGCCGAGCAGGCGCATGCCGAAGGTCATCCCCGTGGTGCCGACCAGGATCAGGGTCGTGCCCGCGAAGATCGCGAGCGGGACCCATGCCTGCTTGGCGGGGTCGACGCCGAGGAAGCCCTGGGCGACGGCCCAGGTGCAGATCAGCCAGTCGATCACGATGGCGCCCAGCCGCCGACCGAACCCGGCGACCGCGCCGCCGCCCTCCTCGGGCAGCCCGAGCCGCTCTCCGGGGTAGCCCAGGTCGATGCCGGCCGACCTGACGCCGCCGAGCCAGGTCTGGGTCCACCGGGGCTGCTGCCTGCTGCTCATGTCCTCAACGGTATCCGCCGCGGGGCCCGCTCCCGCACCCGGCCGGGCCGGTCTCCGCGGCGGGGCGGGGGCGTCCGTCCCGGCCGCCGGGGATCCGGCCCGGGACCGCTCCGGCGGAGGCCGCCGTCGCGCCCGGAATCTGAAAACCGGGCAAAGGAGGCGTTGCTCCCCCTCGATGACACCCGTCCCCCAGGCTAGCGTGGAGGGGGTTCCGCTTAACACGGGTGAAACAAACGAGACACGGGGCGGTAACGGCGCAGGCCTACTTTCGGTCCGATAGCCCGTGCCCCTTGGGAGGTTCGCGTGTTCAACTCCGCCGACGACGTCCTGAAGTTCATCAAGGACGAAGGGGTGCAGTTCGTCGATGTCAGGTTCACCGACCTGCCCGGGACGACGCACCACTTCACCTTCCCCACGGAGAACTTCGGCTCCGGCGTCTTCACCGACGGCCTGATGTTCGACGGATCGTCGATCCGGGGCTTCCAGGCGATCCACGAGTCGGACATGCTGCTGCTGCCCGACCCGTCGACGGCGGTGCTGGACCCGTTCCGCCAGCACAAGACCCTGAACCTCAACTTCTTCGTGCACGACCCGCTGACGGGCGAGGCCTACAGCCGCGACCCGCGCAACGTGGCCCGCAAGGCCGAGGAGTACCTCCGCGGCACCGGCATCGCCGACACCGTCTACTTCGGCCCCGAGGCGGAGTTCTACATCTTCGACGACGTGCGCTTCGAGACCAGCGCGCACGCCAGCTACTACCACATCGACTCCATCGAGGGCGCCTGGAACACCGGCAAGGCCCAGGAGGGCGGCAACCTCGGCTACAAGCCGCGCTACAAGGGCGGCTACTTCCCGGTGCCGCCGATGGACCACTTCACCGACCTGCGCTCGGAGATGGTCCGCCGCCTCATCGACGCGGGCATCGACGTGGAGATGCAGCACCACGAGGTGGGCACCGCCGGCCAGGCCGAGATCGACTTCCGCTTCAACACGCTGCTCAAGGCCGCCGACACCCTGATGCTGTACAAGTACATCGTCAAGAGCACGGCCCTGGAGCACGGCCACACGGTCACCTTCATGCCCAAGCCGATCTTCGGGGACAACGGCTCGGGCATGCACTGCCACCAGTCGCTCTGGAAGGACGGCGAGCCGCTCTTCTACGACGAGGTCGGCTACGCGGGCCTGTCCGACACCGCCCGCTACTACATCGGCGGCCTGCTCAAGCACGCCCCGTCGCTGCTGGCCTTCACCAACCCGACGGTGAACTCCTACCACCGCCTGGTCCCCGGCTACGAGGCCCCGGTCAACCTGGTCTACTCCCAGCGCAACCGCTCGGCGTGCATCCGCATCCCGATCACGGGCTCCAACCCGAAGGCCAAGCGCATCGAGTTCCGCGTCCCGGACCCCTCCTGCAACCCGTACTTCGCCTTCGCCGCCCAGCTGATGGCCGGCATCGACGGCATCCGCAACAAGATCGAGCCGGTCGAGCCGGTCGACAAGGACCTCTACGAGCTCCCGCCGGAGGAGGCCCGCAACATCCCGCAGGTGCCCGGTTCGCTGCCGGAGGTGCTGGCCGCGCTGGAGGCCGACCACGAGTACCTCCTGGAGGGCGGCGTCTTCACCCAGGACCTGATCGAGACCTGGATCTCCTACAAGCGGGAGAACGAGGTCGACCCGATCCGCCTGCGCCCGCACCCGCACGAGTTCGAGCTCTACTACGACGTCTGACCGGCCGATGCGGTGACCTGCGCGGCCCCGGCCGGTGACCTGCCGGGGCACGTGCAGGACACCGCGGGCGCCGAACGCGAGGCCGTCGAGCGACCGTCCGTCCGGGGCGCGCTCGGCGGCCTCTTCCGCATGCGTCCCTCCACCGGGGCCGATCAGGGCGGCGGTGGATGAGCCCGCGCTCCCCGATCCGCGAGGATCCGGCCCTTTGCGGCACCGTGTACCACTGCGTACGATCCCTTCATGATCGAGGAGATCATCGCGCTGGCGGTGCCACTGGGCGTGCCTGCGGCACTCGTGTGCGGTTCCGTGGTCTTCGCCGCCCGATCGGCCCCCGCCGGTCGGCACGACCCCGTGCCCGGACACCACCTGCTCCGGGGGGCGGCCCTGTCGGCGGCCGGCGTCGCGGTGATGGCGCTCACCGCGTGGCTCACGCACGAGGACGAGCACTACGACGACTTCGGCGCCGCGATGACCGGCCTGGCGGGTGTTGCGGCCGGGGCACTGCTGATCTTCGGTCTGGGCCCCTTCGTCCCGTGGCTGCTGGGAGTGCTCGGGCGCAACGCCGTACGGCTGCCGGCCGTGCTCCGGCCGGCGGCCCGCCACATGGCCGGCAGGCCGTACCGGACCGCTCCCGGGGTGGCGGCGGCGACGGCCGCGACCGCGGTCGCCGTCGCCGTGATGATCATCGGGTTCGCCGTGACGGCCCAGGACAGGGCGGCGTACCGGCCTTCGGTCCGGCCCGGCGCGCTCCTCGTGGCGGGGTTCCCCCCCGACCGGGCGGCGGCCGTGCGGGCGGCCGTCCAGCGTGAGCTGCCGGGCGTCGCCGTCGTGCAGAACAACCGCCCGAGCGGCTCCGGCTCCGTCATCGTGGAGACGTCCCGCTCCTCCGAACACTCCTCCCTGTACGAGGAGTATCCGGATGTCTGCGCGAACGCCTCCACCCACCACTGCACGGCGATCTACATCGGCGACCGGGCCCTGCTCCGCTACCTCACCGCAGACCCCTCGCCCCGCTACGGCGAGGGCACCGCCGTGGTGATCGCGGCGGACGGCGACGAGGCCGATTCGGCGGAGATCCGCTACTCCTCCGCCGACGGCCCGTCGCTCTCCAGGACCGTCCCGGCGATCACCGTCAGCCCCGCCGATCCCTGGCCGGGCGGAGTCTTCATCCCCGAGGAGGCCGTGCGGGACCTCGGCCTCCGGCTGGAGCCGGAGCGGCTGATCGTCGACCCGTCCCTCCACCGGACGTCGGTGGCCGAGCGGGAGCGGCTCGACCACCGGCTGGGCGAGGGCGCGCTCACCTACCTCGAGCGGGGGTTCGAGGCTCCGGCCGGCTGGCCGTCCACCGTCGCGGTGGTGATCCCGATCGCTCTCGCCGGCGCGCTGATCGCGGCCCGCTCGACCGGCTCGGGGCCCGTGCCGCCACGGCTCGGCGGCGGTCGGGCCGCCCTGCGGCTTCTCGTCTCCTGCCGGGCGGCCTACGGCGCGGCCTGCGCGACGGTGACGGGCGCGTGCGCCGGATGCGTCATCGGACTGCTCCTGGCGTGGCCCATGACCACCTCGTCCGATTGGGAGCCGCTCCCGCGGGTTCCCTTCGACACTCCGTGGGCGCTGATCGCCGCTCTGGTCGTCGGGCTCCCCGTGCTCGCCGCGGCGGTCGCGGCCCTCGCCCCGCCCGGCCGGCCCACCCGGACGGGCCCCGCGCGGTAGCCGTCCGGAGAACGCCTCGACCGGGTCGCCGCGCGGCGCCCGCCCGCTCCCCGTGCGGTCAGCCGGTCACCTTGTCCAGGAAAGAGTGCAGGTTGGCCCGGGTCCGGGCGGCCTTCTCCTCCGGGGTGAGGGACTCCTCGACGGCGACGACCCCGCCGCCCGTGGCCTGCTTCCTCCCCCGCGCATAGAGCGAGCAGGCCAGATCGGTGCAGAGGTACTGCCCGACGGAGTCGCCCTGGCGGCCGGGTTCGCCGGTCCGGCGCGCGGTCATCAGCGCCACGCCGCCGCCCGGGTGCGTGGTCAGGCACAGCGAGCACATGCTGCGCGAGGTGAAGCCGCGCGACCCGCCGGACGTGGCCCGCAGGACGATTCCGACGAGTCGGTCGTCGCGCTCGGCGACCAGGTAGGCGCGTTCGGGCGCGCCCGGATCCCGCCAGCCGAGGAAGTCGAGGTGCTCCCAGGGCTGGTCGGCGAGATCCCTGGGCAGGTCGAGACGCCTGGCCTCGCCCTTGGAGCAGTTGACGAACGAGGTGCGGATGTCGTGTTCGGTGAGCGGCCTCATGAGCGGGAAGGCTAGTCTTCCTTAAGAACAGTAGGCAAATACTTAAAGCATGTAAGCAGAGGAGCGGTGCATGGCACGAGCGGGGCTGACCGCGGAACGGCTGACCCGGGCGGCGGCGGACCTGGCCGACGAGATCGGTTTCGCGAACGTGACCGTCTCGGTGCTCGCGCGCGAATTCGGCGTCCGGCCCGCGGCGCTGTACTCGCACGTCAAGGACGCGCGGGAGCTGCGGGTCAGGGTGGCGCTGCTGGCCCTGGCGGAACTCGCCGACAGGGCCGCCGCCGCCCTGGCGGGCCGGGCGGGCAAGGACGCGCTGACGGCCTTCGCCGACGCCTACCGGGACTACGCGAAAGAGCATCCCGGCAGATACGCGGCGATGCAGGTCGAGCTCGACTCGGCGGAGCTGGACACCAGCGCTGCGGTCCGGCACGCGGAGATGACGAGGGCGATCCTGCGCGGGTACCGCCTTCCGGAGCCCGACCAGACGGACGCGGTGCGGATGCTGCACAGCACGTTCCACGGGTACGTCAGCCTGGAGATGGCGGGCGGGTTCCGCCGCACTCCCCGCGAGGTGGACGCCTCCTGGTCCAGGACCCTGGACGCCCTCGACGCCGTCCTCCGGAACTGGCCGCCGGCCTGAAGCCCCCGGAGGTCGTGGGCCGGGAATCCTCCGAGCCGCGGACGTCCCGGACGCAAGCGGCGTCCCAGCGTTCTGCAAGCGGTCATCGGTAGTCATTGAGGGCACAGAACTACACATTCAGGAGAAAACCGTGTTCCGCACCGTCGCCACCACCGCCGGCGTCATCGTCCTCGCCCTGTCCTCGCTCGTCGCCTGCAGCGTGGACGACGAGGCGTGCGCCGCCTCGGCCGGCACCACGGCGACCGTCCGGTTCGTCCAGACCTCCACCGGTTTCTCGGCGGACCAGAAGCCGAAGCCCAAGAAGACGAAGAAGGTCGACGTCGACGCCGACGACTGCGACTGAGCACGCCGGTCACCGGGTTGTCCGCGGCCTCCTCGGCGCCGTCGCCCCCCTCGGCGACACTCGCGCAGGACCGCGGGCCGTCCGGCGGCCCGACGGCCCGGCGGGGTCCCGGCTGCGCGGGCCCGCCCCCGGTCGTCTCGTCTTCTACGGTGAGACGGGTGAACGCCGGGTGCGGACCCGCCGTGCCGGGATCCGCACCGGCCGGGGCATGATGATCGGTGCGTTGAGAACCGGCACCGAGGTCCGCACCGATCCCGTCACCTGGATCGAGGATTTCGCCGGATATTTCCGATACCTGTAACAACCGGCCGATCCAGAGGAGAGACATGCGCCTGGGCGTGATGTTCGAACGCGACCTTCCCCCCGAATCCCTCATCCCCTTCGCCCGCGACCTGGACGGCACCGAGGTCGAGGACCTGTGGGTGGTGGAGGACCTGGGCTGGACCGGGTCGATCTCGTCGGCGGCCACCGCGCTCGCCGTCACCGAGCGGCTCCGCGTCGGCATCGGGATCACCCCCGCCCCGCTGCGCAACCCGGCCCTGCTGGCCATGGAGCTCGGCAACCTGGCCCGCGTGCACCCCCACCGGCTGGCGGCGGGGATCGGCCACGGCGTCCAGGACTGGATGCGCCGGGTCGGGGTCCTCGCGCCGTCGCCCCTGGCCCTGCTGGAGGAGACCCTCGTGGCGGTGCGGGCGCTCCTGCGCGGGGAGACGGTCACCGTCGAGGGCCGGGCCGTACGGCTGGACGGGGTGAGCCTGGTGCACCCGCCCGCCGTGCCGCCGCCGGTGCTGGCCGGGGTGGTGCGGCCCCGGTCGCTGGAGCTGTCCGGCCGGGTGGCGCAGGGCACGATCCTGCCCGAGGGGTTCGGCCCCGAGCGGGTCCGGGAGGCCCGCGGGCTGATCGCCGCGGGCGGCGGGAAGGAGGACCACGAGCTGGTGGTCTTCGTCCACCTGCACGTCGGCGACGACCCGGACCGGGTCCGCGCGGCCGTACGGCCCGCCGCGGTGGAGCAGGCGGGGTTCCTGGGCGTCGCGCCGGAGGACGTCCCGATGGCGGCGGGCACCGCCGGGCAGGCGGCCGACGTCGTGCGGTCGCTGTGGGAGGCCGGCGCCGACACCGTGGTGCTCCGCCCGGTCGGCCCCGACCCGCTGGAGCACGTCGACCGGATCCTCGCCGCCCTGCGGTAGCCCCGGGCGGCCCGACCGGCGCGGACGGCTACGAGCGGTGCCGGAAGCCGGTCATGCGGCGCAGCACGTCCCACCAGAAGGGGGCGCCGAACAGCAGGGCGATCACGGTGAGGAGGTAGCCGGGCCAGTGGCCGGGGGTGAGGAGGCGGTCCCACCAGAGGGCGCCGTTCCAGTTGAAGGAGGGGTCGCCGCCGTCCGGCGGGAGGGAGACGCTCACGATGGAGTGGTCGAAGATCCTGACCAGCGCCGGTGAGCTGAAGGACTCGGTCACGCAGCCGAGGGCGTCGGCCGAGACGGCGGGGTCGCACCGCTCCCGCAGCCCGGCGAGCGCCTCCTCGCCCCCCTCCGCCACGGCCGTGACCGCCGCCCGGTAGGCGTTGTCGCGCAGCAGGGTCTTGCCGTACTCCAGCGCGTCCATGCCCAGCAGCAGGGTCAGCGCCACCCCGAGCGCGAACACCACCCACGTGACGTAGCGGCGGTACAGCGTGGACAGGCGCTGCATCTCCCCGTCGAACCAGTTCTCGACGCCCTTGCGGAACCTGCCCAGGTCGCGCTGGGCGCCCTCCCAGACGCCCTTGAGGTGGCCGGCCAGCGGGCTGCCGACGGCCTCCAGCTTGACGAGCAGGCCCTCCACCCCGCCCTCCTCGGCGGAGACCAGCTCCATGACCGCGCCGGAGAAGCGCTCGGGCGGGATGTCGGCGATGGTGGTCCGCGCCCCCTTGGGATGGTCGATCTCCTGCAGCCGGCGGTAGAGCCGGGCGGTCATGTCGACGTCGGGGGCGGGCTCCTCGGCCGTCAGCACGGCGGCGGGGTCGACCGGCATCGGCGCGACCACGGGCGGAGCGGGGTCGGGGCTGTGCGCGGGCCGCGGATCGTTCCTGGAGAAGGGCAGCTTGGCGAAGACATCAGCGATCTTGGACGGGATCCACGACGTCCCGTCGGCGGAGCCTCCGTCCATGGTGTCGCGCAGGTAGGCCCAGAGGAACTTGCTCCGGATCCCGAGCAGGCGGACGAAGGCCTCGTTGATCCCGCTCACCACGAGCGAGAGCAGCAGGAAGGCCAGCACCAGCCCGATGGCCAGGTCGACGTAGACCGATATCACAAGAGATCACCCGCACCGTTACTACACGGACGGCACGCCCGGCGCAAGGAGACTCTCCAGTTCCGGTAAAAGCCCGCCCCCGCGACGGCCGCCCCGCGGGGCGGCCGCCTCGCGGGGCGGTCAGTTCCCGTAGAAGACCCGCTCCACGACCTGGCGGGCCCGCCGGGTGACGCGGCGGTAGTCGTCCAGGAAGTCCTCACTGGCCTCCGGCGGGTAGCCGAGCGCCCGGGACAGGAGCGTGCGCTCGCGCACGTCCGCGGGGATGGAGTCGGCGGCGCGGCCCCGGACCAGCATGATCGCGTCGCGGATGCGGGAGGCGAACCGCCAGGCCTCGGCCAGCACGGCCTCGTCCCCGGCGGGCAGCAGCCCTTCGGCCACCGCCGCGCGCAGCGCCTCCAGGGTGCGGGTGGTCCGCAGCGGCGGCAGCCGCCCGGCGTGGCGGAGCTGGAGGAGCTGGGCCGCCCACTCCACGTCCGACAGCCCGCCCCGGCCGAGCTTGGTGTGCAGCGCGGGGTCGGCTCCGCGCGGCAGCCGCTCGGCCTCCATCCGCGCCTTCAGCCTGCGGATCTCCCGCACGGCCTCCTCCGGCACGCCTCCGGCCGGGTAGCGCAGCGGGTCGGCCAGCTCCAGGAACTCCCGGCCCAGATCCGCGTCCCCGGCGCAGAACCGGGCGCGCAGCAGCGCCTGGGACTCCCACGGGGCCGACCAGCGCCCGTAGTAGGCGGCGTAGGAGGCGAGCGTGCGGACCAGCGGCCCGGCCTTGCCCTCGGGACGCAGCCCGGCGTCGACGAGCAGCGGCGGGTCGGGGGCGGGCAGGGCCAGCAGGCGGCGCAGCTCGTTGGCCACCGCGTGGGCGGCGTCCGCGGCCGCCTTCTCGGCCGTGCCGGGCAGCGGCGCGTGCACGAACATCACGTCGGCGTCGCTGCCGTAGGAGCACTCCAGCCCGCCGAGGCGGCCCATCGCGATCACCGCGAACCTGGTGCCCAGCGGGGTCCGCCGCTCCATCTCGATCTTGCCGATCGCGGCGTCCAGCGCGGCCTGGACCGTCACGTCGTTGAGCGCGGACAGGGCCTGCCCGACCTGTTCGACGTCCAGGCGCCCGGTCAGGTCCGCCACCGCGGTGCGCAGCAGCTCCCGGCGGCGCAGGGCCCGCGCCGCGACGGCCCCGGTCTCGGCGTCGCCGGGGTAGCGGCCGACGGTGGCCCGGGCCTCCGACAGCAGCGCCCGCGCGGGCCGGGGGTCCAGCTCGCCGTCGGAGCCGAGCATCGCGACGGCCTCGGGGGCGTGCAGCAGCAGCCCGGTGACGTACCGCCCGGTGCCCAGGAGCCGCGCCAGCCGTTCGGCCACCGCGGTCTCGTCGCGCAGCAGCCGCAGGTACCACGGGGTGGTGCCCAGCCGGTCGGAGATCTGGCGGAAGCCGAGCAGGCCCGCGTCGGGGTCGGGGGCGTCGGCGAACCAGCCGAGCATGACCGGCAGCAGCGTGCGCTGGATCGCCGCCCTCCGGGAGACCCCGCTGGTCAGCGCGCTGATGTGGCGCAGCGCCCCGGCGGGGTCGGTGTAGCCGAGCGCCTCCAGCCGGGCCTGCGCGGCGGCGGCGGACAGGCGCGCCTCCGACTCCGGCAGCCGGGCCACGGCCGCCAGCAGCGGCCGGTAGAACAGCTTCTCGTGCAGGCGGCGGGCCTGGCTCGCGTGCCGCCTCCACCGGGTGGTGAACTCCCCCACCGGGTCGGCGCTCATGCCCAGCGCCCGGCCGAGCCGCCGCAGGTCGGCCTCCGTCTCGGGCACCACGTGCGTCCGGCGGAGCCGGTGGAGCTGGAGCAGGTGCTCGATCCGGCGCAGGAACGTGTACGCCTCGGCGAGCGCCCTGGCGTCCTCCCGCCCGACGTAGCCGCCCCGGGACAGGGCCGCCAGCGCGGAGAGCGTCGCGCGGCGGCGCAGCAGCGGATCGGAGCGGCCGTGCACGAGCTGCAGGAGCTGGACGGCGAACTCGATGTCGCGCAGCCCCCCGGGGCCGAGCTTGAGCTGCCGCTCGGCCTCCTCGGCCCGGACGTGGGCCTCCACCCGCCGGCGCATCGCCTGCACGTCCTCGACGAACCCCTCGCGGGCGGCGGCCTGCCAGACCAGCTCGTCGACGGTGTCGCCGTAGCGTCCGCCGAGCTCCGGGTCGCCCGCGACCGGGCGGGCCTTCAGCAGCGCCTGGAACTCCCAGGTCTTGGCCCAGCGCCGGTAGTAGGCCCGGTGGCTGGCGAGGGTCCGCACCAGCGGCCCGGCCTTGCCCTCGGGGCGCAGCGCGGCGTCCACCTCCCACAGCGAGCCCTCGGGGGTGGTGGCCGAGCAGGCGCGCATCATCCCCTGCGCCAGCCGGGTGGCGAGCCGGACGGCCTCCGTCTCGTCCATCCCCTCGCCGGGCTCGGCGACGAAGATCACGTCGACGTCGCTGATGTAGTTGAGCTCCCGGGCGCCGCACTTGCCCATGCCGATGACGGCCAGCCGTACCCCGGCGCACTCGGGGTGCTGGGAGCGCGCGACGGCGAGCCCCGCCTCCAGCGCGGCGCCGGCCAGGGCCGACAGCTCGGCGGTGACCTCGGCGAGCGTCGTCTCCCCGGCCAGGTCGCGCGCGGCCAGGTGGAGCAGGCGGCCCCGGTAGGCGACGCGCAGCGCGGACAGGACCTCCGTGCCGGACCCCGCGGCGCGCGGTTCGGCCGCCTCGGGATCGGCCCCGACCGCCGAGAGCAGCCCGGCGCGCAGGTCGGCGGTGGACGGCCGGGCCGCGGCCCGCTCGCCGGCGAGCAGCCGCCGGTGCTCCGGGTGCCGGACGACGTGGTCCCCCAGGGCGGCGCTGACGCCGAGGACGCGCAGCAGCCTGGCCCGCAGGCCGGGATCGTCGCGGAGCGCTCCGAGGACGCCCGGGTCCCGCTCGGCCAGCCGGTTGAGCGAGGTGAGCGCCAGGTCGGGGTCGGCGGTGGCGACGAGGGAGTCCAGCAGGCCGAGGTCCCCGGCCGCCTCGGGGCCCAGCTCGCCGAGGAGCCGCTCGGCCCTGGTCCCGTCGCCGAAGCCGAGGCGGGCCAGTCGTCCGGCGGTCGTCTGGATCCGGGGCACGGCGCCCACCGCCCCTCCCTCGTCTCCGGTCACGGGCACAGCTGACGTCTGCTCATCTTCCCATCGCGGGCCCGCAGGCACACGTCGCGTCCCCGGGCGCCCGCCCCGGGCCCCGCCCGCGGCCGTACGGCCCGCGGACGGGCTCTCCGCACCGGACCCCGTACGGCCCGCGGACGGGCTCTGCGCACCGGACCCCGTACGGCGGCGCTCAGGCCGGCGTGATCCAGATCGTCTTGGCGGTGGCCACCAGCGTGCCGTCGATCTCGTAGACCGCGCTCTCCCCGAAGAGCTTGCGGCCCTGGCGGCCGGTGGCGCGGGCGACCACGGAGTAGGCGCCGCCGGGGTAGACGCGGCGGTGGACCCGGGCGGTCAGGCGGCCGAGCAGGGCGGACTCGCCGGGCCTGAAGTGGGCCCAGCCGGTGGCGCAGTCGAGCGCCGACCAGATGACCGCGCCGGGGACCAGGCCGTCCTCACCGGTGAGGGTCATCGGCACGCGCCAGCCCGCCGCGACCAGGCCGGTGCCCTCCACCGGACCGGGGAAGATCCGCAGCCCGTCGCCGGGGGCGCGCAGGCCGCAGGCGAAGCAGCCGGGGAAGGCGTGCCCGGCCAGGCCCGGGAAGCCGCGCTCGGCGCGGGCCGCGTCGGGGAAGGGCACGAAGGGCGGGGCCTCCAGCGGCTCGGTGACGCCGATCGCCTCCACCAGGAGCTCGTCGCCGTGGGTGAGGGTGGCGGTGTCGGCGAGCCGGCGCAGGTGCAGCGGGGTCTCCAGCGGCGTGGGCGCGTGCAGCGTCACCTCGACGGCCGAGTCGGGCCGGGCGCCGTTCAGCGCCTCGGAGACCGTGCCCGCGATCCATCCGCCGTTCGCGGTGCCCTCGGGTCCGCGGAAACGTGCCGGAACGGTCACCACGGTCTGCAGACCGGTAGCCGTCGTCATGCCGCACCTCCTCATCGCCCTGCTCGGCGACTAAGTCTCAGATTCTTATACGAAAAGGACCAACCGACCCACCGAACTGGTTGCGTGCACACCCAACCAGAGCTCGATAACACCTTTGTGAGCCATCGGTAACGGGGGTATGACGCCGCTGAGGGCACCGCGGAGCACACGCTCAACGGCCGCTTTCGCCCCGGAGAGGGCCATGGTCTCCCCACGACGCGCACCCTCGAGAGCGGCGGCGGGCGCGGCGGGCGCCTCTCAGGTCACCAGACCCCGGCGGTAGGCGTAGACCACCGCCTGCACACGGTCGCGCAGATCGAGCTTGGTGAGGATGCGCGACACGTACGTCTTGACGGTCTCCTGGCTGATCACCAGCGCGGCGGCGATCTCACCGTTGGACAGGCCGTCGGCGATCAAACGCAGTACCTCCAGCTCACGCGGGGTCAACGGGACGCCGTTCTCCGTGCCCCCGACAGGACGGATGCGCGCCGCATACCTGCCGACGAGCTGCCGCGTCACCTCCGGCGCCAGCAGAGCCGCACCCGTCGCGACGGTGCGGATACCGTGCAGCAACTGCGCCGGCGGGGCGTCCTTCAGCAGGAACCCGCTCGCCCCCGCCCGCAACGCCTCATAGACGTACTCGTCCAGGTTGAACGTCGTCACCACGAGCACCTTGACGGGATCGGCCACCCCGGCGCCGGCCAACCTGCGAGTCGCCTCGATGCCATCCAGCACCGGCATCCGCACGTCCATCACCACGATGTCCGGACGCAGCCGCCGGGCCAGATCGACCCCGGTACGGCCGTCGCCGCACTCGCCCACCACCACGAGGTCGGGCTGAGCATCGATGATCGTCGCGAAACCGGTGCGGATCAGCGCCTGGTCGTCGCAGACCAGCACCCGGAGCGGCGCCGTCACGACGGGCGTCCCGCCGGGATGCGGGCCCGCACCACGAAGCCGCCACCCGCCCGCCGACCCGCGCTGAACTCACCGCCCATGGCGTCGACCCGCTCGCGGAGCCCGGCCAGACCCCGCCCGCCGCCACCGGGAGACCCGGCCCGCGCGCCCGGACCGTCGGTGCCCACCTCCACGCCGATCTCCTTCTCCCCGTAGCACACCACCACCACGGTACGGCTGCCGTGGGCGTATTTGAGCGCGTTCGTCAGGGCCTCCTGCACGACCCTGTAGGCCACGAACTCGGCGCTGCCCGCCGATTCCGCCGCACTGCCCTCCTCGGTGAACTCCACCGGCTGCCCGGCCTGACGGGTCTGCTCCACGAGCGCGCCCAGTTCACCCGCGGAAGGCACCCCGGCCTCACTGTCATGATCGGCCTTGAGCAGGTCGAGCATGTGGCGCAGATCGGAGATGGCCCGCCGACCGGTGTCGGTGACGGCGCCCAGCGCCGCGTCGAGGCGGTCGGGAGCGGCGGTCAGATAACGCGCGGCCTCGGCCTGCACGACCATCGCCGTCACATGGTGCGTCACCACGTCGTGGAGCTCGCGGGCGATCCGCGTGCGCTCGGCGGCACGGGTGGCCTCGGCGACGCGGCGACGGCGTTCGGCCTCGGCCGCGCGGGTCGAGCGCAACCACGCCCCCGTACCCCACGCCAGCGCCAGCGCCAGGTAGAACGCCACATAGCCCTCCGCCCTCTCGGCCCCGCCCAACCGGTCCAGCACCAGCGCCAGCGCCACGTACGCCGTGGACAGCACGACCACCGTGACGCGCCGGTGCCGCTCCAGGTGCGCGCCCGCACTGATGAGCGCGATGGGCATCGCGTTGCTCGCGAACACGTGGTAGGCGCGCACCTGGTCGAGGACGAAGCCGAGCGACACCAGGACCAGGCACATCGCGGGCCACCGCCGGCGCGCGGCGAGCGCAAGGCACTGCAGAGCGATCGCCACCAACGCCGGCGCGTCGAAAGGGCTCATCGGCAGATCACCGACCTGCGTCCCCTTGCCGTGCAGGGCCGGCAGCAGCGATGCGACGGCGAGCAGCAGCCCGAACACCGAATCCCGGACCACGACGCCGCACCGCCGCCACAGCTCCATGATCCGCCGCAGATCGATCACCGTGCGAGCGTAGCGTCCGCGCCGCGCCGGAACGGGACCACGTTTCCGCGCCGACGGGCCAGGCGCATGAACACGACCGTCAGCAGCAGGCCGGCCACCACCGCGAACACGCTCGCCTCCGGACCGAACTCACCGCCCGTCAGCACGGCGGGGCCCGACGTCACACCGTGCAGCAGCCCCTGCGCCACGCCGTTGCCCGACACCTCGGTGCCGAAGATGCCGGCCGCCGCGAAGTTCCAACCGAAGTGCACACCGATCGGCACCCACAGAGTGCGCGTGGCGGCGTAGGCCGCGGCGAGCATGCCGCCCGCCTCGATCGCGATGGCGATCGCACCCCACAGGCCGGCATGCGGGTTCAACAGGTGCGCCAGGCCGAACAGCAGGCTGGTCAGCACCATCGCCGGCCACGTACCGGCGCGTTCCTCGACGATCCTGAACAGGATGCCGCGGAACACCAGCTCCTCGGTCACCGCGGCGGCGGCCATGACGCCCAGCAGCCCGACCGCAGCCGCCGGCGAACCCGGACCGCCGATCCGGTAGCCGCCCACGACAGCGATGCTCACGATGACCGCCGCGAACAGCGCGACACCGATCAGCGTCCCCCGCGCGACGGCGCCGGAGGCTCCCTGCGCCGCCACCTCCACCGGTGCGCGGCGCTCGGACCACCGCACCGTCCGCGCGTAGACGAACACGGCGAGTGCGGCCACCGCGACGCCGGAGAGCAGAGTGAGAAGTGCACCGCCCCGCACCGCGCCCATGATCGCACTACCGCCGAAGCCGACCACCGCGACCGGCACGAACTGTTTCAACAACCGCATGACGACTCCCCCACGTGCGGGTCACACGGCGGGACCCCGCCGTTCCACGGGGAAACGCTAGGCATCCGGCGCGCCGGGATCGTCCCCGCCAGGTGGACAATCGCCGGTAGCTCGCATGGGGGACGGCAACAGCACAGGAGATCGGTCGTACGCCCCTCGGCGGCTTCCGGCGCCGCCGCAGACGGCGCACGTCCCCAGCGGCGCCCGCACCGCACGGCAGGGGGCGACGGCTGCGGCCCTCCGCGCGTTCCGCCGCTTCGTGCCCATGCCGCTCGGCGCTCTCGCCCTGTTCTTCGTCATCCGAGAACCCGCGACAAGGCCGCGGTCGTGGCCGCGCACGCCTTCAACGGGCCGGTGGCCGCCGACGCCCCGGTGGGGCGTGCGGCGGCGCCGATGCGGACCGGGCGGTCCCTCACCGTCCGGTCCCGCGCCCTTTACAGGACCGGCAGGTAGCGGCCCAGCTCGAACTCGGTGACCTGGCGGCGGTAGTCGTTCCACTCGGCGCGCTTGTTGCGCAGGAAGTAGTCGAAGACGTGCTCGCCGAGGGTCTCGGCGACCAGCTCGCTGCGCTCCATGACGGCGATGGCCTCGTCCAGCGACTGCGGGAGCGGCGCGATGCCCAGGGCCCGGCGCTCGGCGCTGGTCAGCGCCCAGACGTCGTCCTCGGCGCCCGGCGGCATCTCGTAGCCCTCCTCGATGCCCTTCAGCCCGGCCGCGAGGATCAGCGCGAAGGCCAGGTAGGGATTGCAGGCCGAGTCGAGGGAGCGGAACTCGATGCGGGTGGAGCCGCTCTTGTGCGGCTTGTACATCGGCACGCGCACCAGGGCCGAGCGGTTGTTGTGGCCCCAGGAGATGTAGCTGGGGGCCTCGCCGCCCTGCCCGGCGATGGCCTCGGCCCCGCCCCACAGGCGCTTGTAGGAGTTGACCCACTGGTTGCAGACCGCGGTGATCTCCGCGGCGTGGGTGAGCAGGCCGCCGATGAAGGAGCGGCCGATCTTGGAGAGCTGGTAGTCGGCGCCGGGCTCGTAGAAGGCGTTGCGGTCGCCCTCGAACAGCGACATGTGGGTGTGCATGCCGGAGCCGGGGTGCTCGGTGAAGGGCTTGGGCATGAAGCTCGCCCAGATGCCCTGCTCCAGCGCGACCTCCTTCATCACCAGCCGGAAGGTCATGATGTTGTCGGCGGTGGTGAGCGCGTCGGCGTAGCGCAGGTCGATCTCCTGCTGGCCGGGGGCGCCCTCGTGGTGGCTGAACTCCACCGAGATGCCCATCGACTCCAGCATCATGATCGCGTTGCGCCGGAAGTCGTGGCCGGAGCTGTGCGGGGTGTGGTCGAAGTAGCCGCCCTCGTCGATCGGCTCGGGGCGCGTGCCGCGCTCGGGCCGGTTCTTCAGCAGGAAGAACTCGACCTCGGGGTGGGTGTAGAAGCTGAAGCCCATGTCGGAGGCCTTGGCCAGGGTCCGCTTGAGCACCCAGCGCGGATCGGCGTGCGAGGGGGAGCCGTCCGGCATGAGGATGTCGCAGAACATCCGGGCCGCCGCCGGGTTCTCACTGCGCCACGGCAGGATCTGGAAGGTGGAGGGGTCGGGCTTGGCCAGCATGTCCGACTCGTAGACCCGGGCGAACCCCTCGATCGCCGAGCCGTCGAAGCCGATGCCCTCGGAGAAGGCCCCTTCGAGCTCGGCCGGGGCGATGGCCACCGACTTGAGGAACCCGAGCACATCGGTGAACCACAGCCGGATGAACCGGATGTCGCGCTCCTCGAGAGTGCGGAGGACGAACTCCTGCTGGCGGTCCAATGCTTTTCCTCCATCAGATCTAGCGAGGGGGCTGCCGGGTTCAACCGGCAGGGGAATCGCTTCCCTGTTACAGTCTTTTTGCTTGAAACGGGCAGGGCTTGTCCGTCGCCCACCTCGGCAGAGGAGAGCGAGAAGCCGCTCCCTTCAGGGAGCGGAGGAGTCACCGCCGACGTGGTGCGACACTCCTGGTCGCCTACCAGTCTGCCCGCTGCGTGTTTCGCACACGTTACGAGGAATCACGGTGGCGTGCGGCATCGGGGCCGTCCGCGGCACCGCTCCGCCCGCCTCCGTCCTCATCGGTGCTCATCGGTGCTCCTCGGTCCTCCGCCGGGCATTCCCCTCCGTTCTTCCCGTCGCGCCTCCGCGGAACCCGCGTGACCGTCTCACTACAGTGAGCGACCGGGAAAGACGCCGACGTTCCACCCGGGGAGAAGACGACGATGCGCACCGAACTCCGCACCCCGCCCCGTACGGCCGCGCTGCTGGCCCCGCTCACCGAACGGCTCGCGGCGCTGTCGGCGCCGTGCCCCATGCATCCGTCGGTCCACCGGATCGAGGCCGCGCTCATCGAGTGGTCCCGCCTGGCCGGTCTGGAGGTCGACCGGGCGGCGGCCCTGCACCGGGTGGCCGGGCGGGCGTTCGCCCGGTGCGACGTCGGCGCGGCCACCCTGTTCGCCCGCTGGCTGGCCTGGGCCCGCCGGTTCCGCGAGGAGTCCGACGCCTACACCGGGGTGCTCATGGCGGCCGAGGGTGCCGATCCGGGACCGCGGCCGGTGGAGCGGGCCTTCGCCGGGCTGTGGCGCGAGTCCGCGGCGGGCATGAGCCGGGAGTGGCGGGAGCGGTTCCTGGCGGGGCTGACCGCCCAGCGGGCGGCCCTGCTCGACGCCGCGTCGTCCGCACCCCCGCCCACGCGGAGCAGGGCCGTCTCCGGCCCCTACCTGTTCGACCTGGCGGAGCCGTGCCTGGGAGTGGAGGTTCCCGCCCCGGTGGCCGCCGACCGCCGGTGGCGGGCGCTCGTCGAGGCGAGCGGCGACGTCGTCACCTGGTGCGACGACCTCGCGGCCGGGCACCGTACGGCCGGACACGGGCACGGGACCGCGACCGGGCACCGTACGGCCGGACACGGGCACGGGCACGGGACCGCGACCGGGCACCGTACGGCCGGACACGGGCACGGGCACGGGACCGCGACCGCGACCGGGCACCGTACGGCCGGACACGGGGGCCACGACGGGCGCGGGGACGAGGCCGCGCGGGTCGTCGAGCGGCTGGTGGCCCGGACGGAGGAGCTGTGGACCGCGGCCCTGACGGTCCCCGTGCTCGTGGAGCGGCACGGCCTGGGCCTGGCCGCCGGCCGCGACGTGACCCGGGTGGCCTGCGCGTTCCTGACCGTCTCCCGGGCCCACCTGGAGCACCTCCGGGAGTCCGGTCCCGCCGCCGCGGATCCCGCCGCCTCCGCTCAGGAGGCGCAGACCAGCGAGTCCCCCACCGGCGTCCGGCGGTAGACGACCTCGCGGCCGAGGCGGTGGCGGGTGACCAGCCCGCCGCCGGCCAGGACGGTCAGGTGCTGGCTGACCGCGCCCGGCGTGAGCTCCATGCGCCGGGCCAGGGCCGTGGTGGTCGCCGGGTCGGCGAGGGCGGTGAGGATCCGCGCGCGGGTCCGGCCGATCAGCGCGGCGAGCGCGCCGGGGGCGGGCGGCGGGCTCGCCGTCCAGAGGGTGCCGACCCCGTTCGCCGGGTAGACGAGCATCGGCTGGTACGGCTCGACGACCACGGCCGTGTCCGGCCACCAGAAGGCGGTGGGCACCAGCACCAGCCCGTCGCCGCCCAGCGGCGCGGAGTAGGACCAGTTCCGCACCACCGCGAGCCGGTCGCCGCGCCAGCTGACGTTCGGGTGCAGGTCGGCGAAGAGCTCCCGGGCGCCGCCGGCGGCGAGCTGCCGGGAGCGGCGCAGCACCTCGCCCTCCAGCAGCGCGTGGACCCGGGGCCAGAAATCGGCGAAGGCCGTCTCCCAGTAGCGCTGCAGGGTGTCGGCCACCCGCGCCACCCCGGCGGCCGGATCCGCCCGGAACCGCTCGACGGCGCGGGAGCCGGCCCCGGCCACCCAGCCGGCCTCGGCCGCGGCCCGGTCGGGCGGCGTGCGCCGTACCCGCTCCAGTTCGGCGGCGAAGTCGGGCATCGGCGTGTCGGGCGTGGGGGTGACGAAGTCCACGAGGTAGCCGCGCGGGGGGACCAGCGCGAACAGCTCCGACAGGTCCAGGTCCAGGCCCGCCAGGCGGGGCCGTACGGCGCGCAGCCAGGGCAGGTGCAGGGAGTGCCGGGCCGGGTCGCGGAGCGTGCGCAGGCTGGCGACGAGCTCCCAGATGGGTGAGAAGGCGAAGCGGATCCGGGCCACGTCGTCGGGGGCGAAGACCCATTCGACGCGGCAGGAGGTCCGCCGGAGACCGCACGACCGTTCAGGCACGGCTAAAAGATTCGCACCCGCCCGGCCCGCTGTCCAAACCTGTCCTCATGACGAGCACGACCCTCACCGGCCCTTCGTTCCTGCAGTCGAAGATCGGCGGGCTCCCCCGGGCCTTCTGGGCGCTGTGGACCGGGACCCTGGTCAACCGCGTGGGCATGATGGTGGAGCCGTTCATCGGCGTGTACCTGACGCAGGCCCGCGGCATGTCCCTGGCCGCCGCGGGCGCGGTGATGACGCTCTTCGGCGCGGGCTCGCTGGTCTCGCAGCCGCTCGCAGGCTGGCTGGCCGACCGGTTCGGGCGGCGGGTCACGCTGACCGGCGGCATGGTCGCCACCGCCGCCACCATGGGGGCGCTGGGGGCCGCCGCCTCGCTGCCCGCGATCGTGGCGCTGATGTTCGTGCTCGGCGTGACGATCGACGCCTACCGGCCCGCGTCCAACGCCCTGGTGGCCGACCTGATCGCGCCGGAGGACCGGCCCCGCGCCTACGGCCTGCTCTTCTGGGCGCTGAACCTCGGCTTCGCGGTCGCCATGGTCGCGGGCGGCTGGTTCGCCGAGGCCGGGTACGGCTGGATGTTCGCCTTCAACGCCACGACCTCGGTCCTCTTCGGCCTGCTGGTGTGGCGCGCGGTGCCGGAGACCCGGCCGGGGCCGCAGGCCCGTCCGGCGCCGGGCGGCCCGGCGGGCGGCGGCTACCGGGCGGTCCTCGCCGACCGCCTGATGCTCGCCTACACCGTGATCACCGTGCTCTCCACCCTGGTCTACGCCCAGGCGTTCACCACCCTGCCGCTGGCCATGACCGGCGCGGGCCTGTCCCCCTCCGCCTACGGCCTGGTCATGGCGGTCAACGGCGTCCTGATCGTGCTGGTCCAGCCGCTGACCGGCGGCTGGATCGGCAGGCGGGACCACAGCACCGTGCTGGCGATCGGGTGCGCGGTCATCGGCGGGGGTTTCGCGCTGAACGCCGTCGTCTCCGGCGTCGCCGGGTACGCCGCCGCGGTGGCCGTCTGGACGCTGGGCGAGATCGTCACGGCGGGCGTCCCCGGGGCGATCGTGGCCGCGCTCGCCCCCGCCCACCTGCGCGGGCGCTACTCCGGGATGTACGGCTTCGCCTGGTCGGCCGGGACCATGCTCGCCCCGCTGCTCGGCACCCGGCTGCTGGCGGCCGGTCCCGCCGTCCTGTGGCCGGTCGTCGGGGCGATCGGGCTGGCCGCCGCCGCGGGCCTGCTCGCGATCGGCCCGGCGCTGCGCCGCAGGGCCCGCGCGGCGGCGGAGACGGCGGAGACGGCGGAGACGGCGGAGACCAGGGAGACCACCGGGACCGCGGAGACCACCGGGACCGCGGAGACCACCGGGACCACGGCGACCACCGCGGCGGGGACGGGAGCGGCGGCGGAGACGGGAGCGGCGGAAGCGGCGCGTTGATCGTCCGTTGATCCGGTGCGATCCGGTTTGATCGGATTGCTGTTCGCACCGGTTAGGGTCCTCTCACATCGTGTTTCGTGAAAGGACCGGCCATATGCGCGGGCTGGACCGACTGTCCGCCGTGGTGGGCCCCGGGCGGGCGCGGGCCGCTGCGGCGACGATCGCCGCGGTCGCCGTCGCCATGGAACTCGCCGACATCTGGGTGACCTCCCGGCTGCCGCAGTCCCCCTCCACGCCGCTGCCGTTCGCTCCCGAGGACGTGGCGGGGACCGCCTTCCCGGTCTTCGGGGCCCTGCTGGTCTTCCAGCGCCCGCGGCTGCTCGTCGGCTGGGTTCTGGCGGTGGGCGGGCTGGCCTGCGCCGCCAACATCCTGGCGGCCAACGTCGCCCTGCTGCACGCCCCGTCCCCCTCCGCGCCGGGCGCGCCCGCGTTCCTGTGGGTGGTCGTCGGCCAGAGCTGGGCCCTGGCGTCGTTCCTGCTGGGCGTGCTGCTGCCGCTGGTGCACCCGACCGGCCGCCTGCCCTCGCGCCGGTGGCGTCCGCTGGTCCTCGCCGGGGGCGCGGCCACGGCCTCCGAAGGGCTGCTCTCGACGGCCGTCCTCCTCGGGGCGGCGCCCCCGCAGCCGGTCCTCAGAGACGTCCTGCACGGGCTGTCGGCCGCGTGCATGGCGCTGGCGGTCGCCTCGCTCGCCGGGCGCCTGCGCGGGGCGGACCCGCTCGACCGGCGGCGGATCCTCTGCCCGCTGGTGGCGACGACGACCGTGGTCGTCCCCTGGATGGTCGGCGACCCGGTCTGGTGGCTGGCGTCGTTCACCATCCCGCTCGTCCCCGCCGCGATCGCGTTCGCCGTCCTGCGGCACCGGCTCTACGGCATCGACACGCTGATCACCCGCACGCTGGTCGGCGCCGGCCTGGTGGGCGTCATCGGCGGCGTCTACATGGCGGTGGGCACCGCCTCCAGCCTGCTGCTGTCCGACGTGGACCGGATCGGCGGCCTGCTCGCCGCCCTGTTCGCCGGGGTGTTCTTCCACCCGCTGCGCAAGGTGCTCCAGCGCGGCGCCGACCGCCTGCTCTACGGCAGCAGGGGCGACCCGGTCGCGCTCGCCGCGGAGGCGCGGCGCCGGCTGCAGCGGACCGGCCCGGCCGAAGGGCTGCGGGCCGCCCTGGAGGTGCTGCGCGACGGGCTCTCCGTCACCGGCGTGGCCGTGCGCTTCTCGCCCCGGCCGGCCGACAGGGGCGCGGACCGGCCCCCCGGCGAAACCGCCGGACCGGCGGAGGAGGTCGTGGGCGAGCTCGGCGAGGTGGCCCGGCGGGTCCGGCTGGCCTGGCACGGCGAGCCGGTCGGCGACCTGCTCATCGGCCGCCCCGGGGCCCGGCGGCTGCCCGCGGCGCACAACGAGCGGGTCGTCTCCGCGCTCACGCCGTACATCGCCGACGCCGCCCACGCGGTCCTGCTGGTCGACACGCTGCGGCGCTCGCGGGAGCGGATCATCACCACCCGCGAGGAGGAGCGCCGCCGCCTCCGCCGCGACCTGCACGACGGGCTCGGCCAGTCGCTCAGCGGCATGGCCATGTCCATCAACGCGGCCCGGCTCTCCCTGCGCACCTCCCCGGAGAGCGCCGAGCGGCTGCTCGACGGCCTGCGCTCCGGCATGGACAGCGTGACCAGCGACATCCGGCACCTGGTGTACGGCCTGCGCCCGCCGGCCCTGGACGACCTCGGCCTGGTCGGCGCGATCCGGGAGATGGCCGGGCCGCAGGTCGCGGTCGAGGTGCGCGGCGACCTCACCGGCCTGTCGGCCGCCGTCGAGGTCGCCGCGTACCGGATCGTCCAGGAGGCCCTGACCAACGCGCACCGGCACGCCCGCGCCCGCACGGTCCGGGTCGCGCTGGAGCGGAACGGGCGGCTGGGCGTCCGGGTGAGCGACGACGGCGTGGGCGTGCCCGCGGGCCGGCGCTCGGGGGTCGGACTGGCGTCGATGCGCGAGAGGGCCGCCGAACTCGGCGGAACCTGCATGATCACCTCTCCCCCGGGGGGCGGCACCGTGGTCGAGGCGGTGCTCCCGGCGGCCGAGGACGCGGCCGTCGAGACGGGGCCCGTCGGATAACCGATTCCTTACAGGACGCGAACGATGGTGAATCTTGCCGTATTGCCATAGTCAGGGTGGTCGTACCCTTACCACTGCGATGCTGACTTTCCGTGCCCTCGGACCGTTCCAGGCGCGCCACGGCGACGTGGTGCTCGACCTCGGCGGTCAACGCCAGATGGCGGTGCTCGCCCGGCTGCTCGTGGCCGGCGGCCGCGCCGTCCCGGTGAGCGTGCTCATCGACGAGCTCTGGCCGGGCGAACCCCCCGCCCAGGCCCTGTCCACCATCCAGGGGTACGTGTCGCGGCTGCGGCGCGCGCTGGAGCCGGACCGCGCCCCCCGCGAGGAGGCCGAGGTCCTGGTCTCGGCTCCGCCGGGGTACGCGCTGCGCGCCGCGCCCGGGCAGGTGGACTCCTGGCGTTTCGAGAGCGCCGTCAAGCTCGACGGCGACCCGGCCGCGGTGTGGGCCCGGACGGAGGAGGCGCTCGCGCTCTGGCGGGGACCGGCGCTGGCCGAGTTCTCCGACCTGCCGTGGGCGGTGACCGAGGCGGGGCGGCTGGAGGAGCTCCGGCTGACCGCGGTCGAGCGCCGGGCCGACGCCGGGCTCACGCTCGGCCACTCCGCGGCCCTGGTCGCGGACCTGGAGGCGCACGTCTCGGCCCACCCCCTCCGCGAGGAGGCCTGGCGGCTGCTCGCCCTGGCCCTCTACCGCGGCGGCCGGCAGGGGGACGCCCTCGGCGCGCTCCGGCGCGCCCGGACCGTGCTCCGCGACGAGCTCGGACTGGACCTGGGCGCCACGCTGCAGCGCCTGGAGTCCGACATGCTCGCCCAGGCCCCCCATCTGGACCCGCCCGCCCCCCGGGCCGTCCGGACCGCGGCCCCGCAGGCGCTCCCGGAGACGGCCGCGCCCGGACGGGGGGAGGCTCCCGGGCAGGAGGCCTCCGGGGGGACGGAGCCGGAGACCCTGCGCGTCGTCGTGGCCGACGACCAGGCGCTGGTCCGCACCGGCCTGCGGGTGGTGCTGGACAGCGAGCCGGGCTTCGTGCTCGCCGGGGAGGCCGAGAACGGCGAGCAGGCGATCGCGCTGGTCCGCGAGGCCCGTCCCGACCTGGTGCTGATGGACATCCAGATGCCCCGCCTGGACGGCCTGACCGCCGCCCGCCGCATCCTCGCCGACGAGGACCCGCCCAAGGTGATCATGATGACCACGTTCGGCACCGACGACAACCTCTACTCCGCGTTGCGGGCCGGGGTGAGCGGCTTCGTCCTCAAGACCTCGGCCCCCGAGCAGCTCATCACCGCGATGCGCGCCGCGCAGGCCGGGGACGCGCTGATCGACCCGGCCGTCACCACCCGGTTGATCGCGGCCTTCGCCGGGCGCTCCGACCCCGCGGCCCCGGCCGCGCTCGCCGGCCTCGGCGACGCCGAGCTGGACCTGATGAAGCTGATCGCCCGCGGGCTCACCAACCGGCAGATCGCGGCGACCCTGTCGGTCCCCGAGCCGTCCGTGGCCGAGTCGGTGGGCAGGCTCCTGGCGCACCTGGGGCTGTTCGACCGCGCGCAGCTCGTCGTCGCGGCGTACGAGTCGGGCCTGGTCAACCCCGGCGCCGTGAGCAGGTAGCGATGTATCTGGAGGCGGGCGGCGCGCCCGGCGCGGGGGCGCGCACCGGCGTCGCGTCCGGCGCCGGGGGCGTGCCGCGCCGCGTCGTGGACGCCGTCAGCCTCGACGTCCCGCGCCGGAGCCCGGTGGCCGCGCTGCTGACCTCGCCGCGGCGGCTCGCCCCCGTCGCGGTCGCCGTGCTGGCCGTCGCGCTCACCGTCACGGGGTTCGTCGGGATCCTCGGCCTGCCGCCCGAGTGGTCGCCCGAGGCGCCCGCCACTCCCGACCTCTCGGCGGGCCTGACCTTCCCCGTGGTGGGCGCCTTCCTGCTGCTGCACGGCGCCCGGCCGATCACGGCCTGGCTGATGTGCGTCGGCGGCCTGGGCTGCGCGGTCAACGTCTTCGCGGACGCGGCCGTGCTCTCCGCCGCCTCCTCCGGCGACCTGACCACCGCCGGCTACCTGCGCTGGTTCAGCGTCGTGGGATGGGGCGCCGGCGGCATGCTGCTCGCCGTCCTCCTCCCGCTGTACTCCCCCGACGGCCGCCTGCCGTCGCCGCGCTGGCGGCCGGTCGCGGCGCTGGGCGTCGCCGTGCTGGTCGCGCAGACGACCGTGATGGTCCTGCGCCCCACGCCCCGCCCGGAGGACTACCCCTACCCGCGGGTGATCCCCAACCCGCTCGCCGTGGAGGCGCTCGCCCCCCACCACCGCACGGTGCTGCCGGTGCTCAGCACCATGGTCTCGGTCCTCGTGGTGACGGCCGTGCTCTCCCTGGTCCTGCGCCTGCGCCGGGCCGATCCCGCCGGCCGCCGGCAGATCGCGTGGCCGCTGTCGGCCTTCGCCGTCTACAGCGTCTGCCTGATCGCCGGGCCGGGCTGGTGGCTGGCCGCCACGGTCTCAACCGGCCTGATCCCGGTGGCCATCGCCTTCTCCGTGCTGCGCTACCGGCTGTACGGCATCGACACCGTGATCAGCCGGGCCTTCGTGGCCGCCGGGCTGATCGCCGCGGTCAGCGTCGTCTACTTCGGCGCGGGCGCCCTCGCCGGGATGGCCCTGTCGGACTACGACCGTGTCGGCGGCCTGGTCGCCGCACTGTCCGCGGGCGTCTTCTTCCACCCCCTCCGCCACCGGCTCCGGCGCCTGGTCGACCGGCTCATGTACGGCACGCAGGGTGATCCCGCCGTCCTGGCCGCCCGCCTGGCCCGCGAGGTCGGGGAGGCCGAGCCCGCGGGCGCGCTGGCCGCCGTCGCCGCCGTGATCCGCGACGGGCTCTGCGTCACCGGCGTCACGATCGAGGTGCGCGGCCCGGGTTCCCGGCAGGTGACGCTCGGCCTGCCGGGTCCTTCGCCGCGCGCGGTGCCGCTGGTCTGGCACGGTGAGCCGGTCGGCCGCCTGCTGCTCGGCTCGCCGGGGCCGCGCAGGTTCGCCGCCGCCCACAACGAGCGGCTGATCGCCGCGGTGACGCCGTACGTGGCCGACGTGGCGCACGCCGTACGGATGACCGCCGACCTGCAGCGCTCCCGCGAGCGCATCCTGACCGCCCGGGAGGAGGAGCGCCGCCGCCTCCGCCGGGACCTGCACGACGGCCTGGGCCACGCGCTGACCGACATGGCGATGTCGATCAACATGGCCCGGATCAGCCTGCGCTCCGCCCCCGCCTCCGCCGACCGGCTCCTGCTCGACCTGCGCAGCGGGATGGACGCGGTCAGCCAGGAGATCAGGGAGCTGGTGTACGGCCTGCGTCCGCCGACCCTGGACGAGCTCGGCCTGGCCGGCGCCGTACGGGCCCTGGCGGCCGAGGGGGGACCGCCGGTGACGGTGGAGGCCTCGGGCGACCTGTCCGGCCTGCCCGCGGCGGTCGAGGTGGCGGCGTACCGGATCGCCCAGGAGGCGCTGACCAACGTGCGCAAGCACGCCCGGGCGCGCGGCGCGACGGTCCGTCTGCGGCACGAGGGCTCCTCGCTCACCGTCCGGGTCACCGACGACGGGTGCGGTCTGCCCGAGTCCTCCCGGTCGGGGATCGGCCTGGTCTCGATGCGCGAGCGCGCCACCGAGCTCGGCGGGAGCTGCGTGATCGCCGGCGCTCCGGGCGGCGGCACCGCCGTGGAGGCCGTCCTCCCCCTGCCCCGCTGACCGCCGGGCCCGGGTGCTCCGCCGGGCGGCGAGGAGGCCCGCCCGCACCGCGCCCCTCCTCGCCGCCCGGAGAAGACGCGCCGGACCGCTCGCAAGGGTTGATCCATGTGTTTACCGATCATGTCCATCAGTAGTTAGATCGTTGCACTCCGTGTTTTCGGCCGGAGGAGGCCAGGGAAGCACAGCTGGCGTACGGCGGTTCCCGGTCCGTCCGGAGCCGTCGCACAGGGCCCTTTCGGGTGCTCCATCCCATGCGCCGGCGCAGGTCGGCGGAACAGAGAGGAAATCCACCATGACCATGACGAAGTTGCGGCGTGCCCTGGTGATCGCGGGAGCCGCCTCGGCCCTGGGCCTGGCCTTCCAGACCGCCGCCCTGGCGGGCGGCGGCACGAGCTTCGAGCAGAACTCCAGCAGCGCCGGCAAGTTCGGCGCCTTCAACAGCAGCGTCCTGTCGGGCACCGGCGGAGGCCACGGCGGCCACGGCAGCGGCGTCTTCTTCAAGCAGTCCTACAGCCAGGCCGGTCCCGGCGGCGCCAGCAGCAACTCCACCACCAGCGCCGCCAACTGAGCCCTGACCGGCTCCGCCGACAGGTCCCGGCGCCGACCGCCGGGACCCTCCGGGCCGCCCACGCCCGCGGCCCGGAGCGGTGGCGGCCCCCGCCGGCGGGGATTCCTCGCCGGCGGGGGTCCCACGGCGGGGCCTCCGCCGCGGGACCGCCCCTCCGCCGCGGGACCGCCCCTCCGCCGCGGGACCGTCCCTCCGCCGCCCGGTGACGCCGCCCGGTGGCGCGGGACCCCCGCCGCCCGGTGACGCCGCCCGGGAACGGCCGGGAATAAGGTGGGGGCGTGGCCCAACTCCGAATCGCACTCGCCCAGACCAACCCCGCGGTCGGCGACCTGACCGCCAACGCCGACAAACTCGTCGAGTGGACCCGCCGCGCCGCCGACCGCGGCGCGCACCTGGCGGTCTTCACCGAGATGTTCCTCACCGGCTACCCCGTCGAGGACCTGGTGCTGCGGAACTCGTTCGTGGAGGCGTCCGTCGCGGCGGTCGAGGCCGCGGCCCGGCGCCTGGCCGAGGAGGGGCTCGGCGAGATCCCCGTGGTCGTCGGCTACGTCGACCGCGCCGACCGCGCCCCGCGCGTGGGGCAGCCCAAGGGCGCCCCGCTGGACGCGGCGGCGCTGCTGTACCGGGGCGGGGTGGTCGCCAGGACGGCCAAGCACCACCTGCCGAACTACGGCGTCTTCGACGAGTACCGCTACTTCGTGCGCGGCGACCGGTTGCCGATCTTCCGGCTGCACGGCGTCGACGTGGCGATCGCGGTCTGCGAGGACCTCTGGCAGGACGGCGGGCCGGTCGCGGTGGCCGCCGAGGCCGGGGCCGGGCTGCTGGTCGTGCCGAACGCCTCGCCGTACGAGCGGGAGAAGGACGACGTGCGCCTGGAGCTCGTCTCCCGGCGGGCCCGGGAGGCCGGCTGCGCGCTCGCCTACGCCAACCAGGTCGGCGGGCAGGACGAGCTGGTCTTCGACGGCGACTCGATCGTCGTGACCGCCTCGGGCGAGCTGGTCGCGCGGGCCGCGCAGTTCACCGAGGAGCTGCTGGTCGCCGACCTGGACCTGCCCGAGGCCGCGTACGGCGGGCTCGGCTCCTTCGAGGTGGACGCCGGGGACGGGACCGTCATCACGGTGGAGCGGCTGGAGCTGTCGGCCCGCCCGCTGGAGCCGTACGAGCCGGAGCCGGCGTCGGTCGCCGGGCACCTCGACGACACCGCCGAGGTCTACTCGGCGCTGGTGCTGGCCGTGCGCGACTACGTCGCCAAGAACGGCTTCCGGTCGGTCATCCTCGGCCTGTCCGGCGGCATCGACTCGGCGCTGACGGCCACCATCGCCTCCGACGCCATCGGCCCCGACCGGGTCCACGGGGTGCTGATGCCCTCGCGCTACTCCTCCGACCACTCCCTGGACGACGCCCAGGAGCTCGTCGCCCGGCAGGGGATCAACTCCCGGATCGTGCCGATCGGCGCCATGGTGGACGCCTTCGAGAAGGAGCTCGCGCTGACCGGCCTGTCGGCGGAGAACCTCCAGGCCCGGGTGCGCGGCATGATCCTGATGGGCCTGTCCAACGAGCACGGCCACCTGGTCCTGACCACCGGCAACAAGAGCGAGCTGGCCACCGGCTACTCGACGCTCTACGGCGACTCCGCGGGCGGCTTCGCCCCGATCAAGGACGTGCTCAAGACCCTGGTGTGGGAGCTGGCCCGCTGGCGCAACGCCCAGGCGGGCGTCGAGAGCGCGTTCCTGCACGGCTTCGCGGTCCCGCCGATCCCGGAGAACTCCATCACCAAGGAGCCCAGCGCCGAGCTGCGCCCCGGCCAGCGCGACACCGACTCCCTGCCGGAGTACGACGTGCTGGACCGGCTCCTGGACGACTACGTCGAAAAGGACATGGGCTCGGCCTCCCTGGTCGCCGCCGGGCACGACCCCGACCTGGTCGCCCGGGTCATCCGCCTGGTCGACCTGGCCGAGTACAAGCGCCGCCAGTATCCCCCGGGCCCGAAGATCACCCCGAAGAACTTCGGCCGCGACCGCCGCCTGCCCATCACCAACCGCTGGCGCGAGACCGCCCCCTGACGCCCGTCTCCGGTCCTCCCGGAGCGCGGCCCGGCCCGGGTGGCGGCGGAACCCGCACCCGGGCACGGCCCTCCCTTTCATCGCTTTCCGTATTCGCCGGGCAAACCCAGGGTGACGCCGGTAATCTCCCGCTGACGATCTCGACGTGACCGCTCCGCTCCTGGCACCGCGCCAGGGGCGGTGCCAGACTGGCGGCATGGAAAGCGAGGGACGGCACATGAGCGCACTGCCCGACGAGGGGTGGCCGGAGGCGGAGCCGCGGGAGCACCGCCGCTCGCTGATCCTGCTCCCCCAGCACTCCGGGCCCTACACCGTCGAGGACTGGCTGGCGCTCCCCGAGACCCGGGAGCGCATCGAGCTCATCGACGGGAGTTTCGTAGTGAGTCCTGCCCCCGCCTACGATCACGCACTCTGCGCCCAGCGTCTGGTGCGCATCCTCCTCGACGCCGCCCCGGACGACGTCGAGGTGGTGGAGGCGGCGAACGTCCAGGTCCGCGAGGAGGGGTTCATCCCCGACATCGTGGTCGGACCGGCGGATCCCATGATCGCCGGTGAGGTCCGGCTCGACTCCGGCGACCTGCTCATGGCCGTCGAGATCGTCAGCCCCGGCAACCGGAAGCGCGACTACCTGGTCAAGCCGTCCTCCTACGCCGCCGCCGGCGTCCCGGTGTTCATGCGGGTGGAGCTGCACGGCGAGGAGGGCGCGATGCCGCTGGTGGAGGTGTTCACCGCCAAGGAGGGCGAGTACGTCAAGGTCGCGGCGGCGCGGGCCGGGCAGACGCTCTCCCTGGCCGAGCCGTACGAGATCGCCTTCGACCCGGCCGTCCTGGTCGGTCCGCGCCGCCGCTGACGGCGGGCCTTCCGGGGCCTCCCCGCGGCGGGGCTCAGCGGGGGGCCAGACCCGCCATGAGGTGGTCGACCATGCGCTCGACGACGTCCTCGGCGGGCTCCCCGCCCTCGCCGGACCCGGTCGACTTGACGTACCAGATCATGCTGCCGACCACCGCGGCCATCGCGACCGGGAGGTCGAGGTCGGGCCGGAGCTCGCCCGTCTCGATCCCCCGGAGCAGCAGCGCCCGCAGCGCCTCCTGGCGCGGCCTGATCACCGCCTGGCGGATCCGCTCCACCAGCTGGGGGTGGCGGTCGGTCTCGTTCATCGCGATGTTCATCACGCACCGGCCGCGCACGTCGCAGGCCTCGCGCCCGACGACCTCCAGGTAGGCGGCCAGGTCCGCGCGGACGCTGCGGCCCTCCAGCGGGGGCAGCGGCGCCTTGAGCGTGGCCAGCGCATCGACGACCAGGTCCTCCTTGCTGGACCAGCGCCGGTAGATCGTGGTCTTGCCGACGCCCGCGCGGGCGGCGACGGCCTCGATGGAGAGCTCGGAGAGGCTGGCGCGCTCGCCGATCAGGTCGAGGGTCGCCTCGATGATCGCCCTCTCCGCCTTGGCGCTGCGGGGGCGGCCCGCGGGGCGGGCGGGCCGGGTCTCGTCCGTGGTCGTCATAGCGCGCCTACACTACCGCTGCTTCCTTGTCGCGCTCCCTGGCCGGTGCGGTGACGGGGGCGTTCCCGCCGCCGGGCAGCCACTTCAGCACCACCAGCGCTCCGGCCAGGGCGATCCCGGCCGAGACCAGGGCCGTCAGGTGCATGCCGTCCAGGAAGGCCCGGAAGGCGGGCTCCATCAGCGCGGCGCCGCGCTCGCCGAGCCGCTGGGCGACGCCGTGGGTGCCGGTCAGGGACTCGGCGGCGATGTGCCGGAGGTCCTCCGGCAGGCCGGCCAGGGCCGGGGTGATCCCGTCGCGGTAGGCGGCCGACAGCAGCGAGCCGAGCAGCGCGACGCCGAGCGCGCCGGCGACCTGGCGGACGGTGTTGCTCATGGCCGAGCCGACGCCGGCCTTCTCGCGGGGCAGCGCCTCCATGATGGCGGTGGTCGCCGGGGGCATGATGTTGGCCATCGCCGCGCCCTGGACGAAGAAGACGGCCTCCATGAAGAGGATCGGGGTGTCGGCGTCCATCAGCGCGTAGGCGGCCAGGGCGGCGGCCACGACGACCATGCTGACGGTCGCGGTCGGCTTGGCCCCGAAGCGCCCGGCCACCCGCTGGCTGAGCGGGGCGAAGATGAGCTGCGCCGCGGCGAACGGGATCATCAGGGCTCCGGCCTGCAGCGCGCTGAAGCCCAGCACGATCTGCAGGTAGAAGACCAGGAAGAACATCGCGCCCATCATCGCGAAGAACACGATGCCGACCATGGCGATCGCGGTGGAGAAGCGCGGGTCGCGGAAGTAGGTGACGTCGAAGGCCGGGTGGTCGATGCGGCGCTCGTACCAGACGAAGGCGGCCAGGACGGCCAGGCCCAGGACCGTCGGGACGAGGACCTCGGCGCTGGCGACCGTGGCGAGCTCGCCGCCGCGGATGATGCCGTAGGTGAGGGCGACGAGGCCCACGATGGACAGCAGCACGCCGACCGGGTCGAGCTTCGACGGCCTGGGGTCGCGCGACTCGGGCACCACCAGCCCGATGAGCACCATGCTGACCAGCACGATCGGCAGGTTGACCAGGAAGACCGAGCCCCACCAGAAGTGCTCGATGAGCAGGCCGCCGGTGATGGGGCCGATCGCCACGGCCAGGCCGACGCCGCCGGCCCAGACGCCGATCGCCTTGCCGCGCTCGGACGGCGGGAAGACGTTGGAGATGATCGCCAGCGTGGCGGGCATGATCGCGGCGCCGCCGATGCCCATGAAGGCCCGGGCCACGATCAGCTGCATCGGGTCCTGGGCGTAGGCGCTGGCCAGCGAGGCCAGGCCGAACAGCACCATGCCGATCATCAGCATGCGCTTGCGCCCGGTCCGGTCGCCGATCACCCCGAAGGTGAACAGCAGCCCGGCGAAGACGAGGGTGTAGGAGTTGATCGCCCACTCGAGCTCGCTCTGGGTGGCGCCCAGCCCTTCGGCCGGGTCGGCGATCGTCTTCAATGCGACGTTGAGGATGGTGTTGTCGAGCACGACCGCGAGGAGGCTGAAGACCAGCACTCCCAGGATCTGCCACCGTCTCGGATGACCGAGCTTCTGGTCCACGGGAACCCCTGTTTCGATACGCTCTAGTTTCGCAACGAGAGCGTATCGCTATCTATTTCGATACGCAACAGCACCGTTTCGTATTTACCTCCCGTTCACGTCTCCGTCGGCCCTGCCGGGGTCAGGCGGTCGTCTTCGCGGCGACCGCTCCGGACGCCCCCTCCCCGGTGCGCGCCTCGCGGCGGAACGGCAGGGCGACCAGCACCATCGCCACGCTCACCAGACCGGCGGCCGCGAAGGCCCAGCCCGGGCCGGGCCCGTCGATGACCGCACCGGCGACCGGCGCGGAGACCGCCCCGCCCAGCAGGAGCGCGGTGCCGTGCAGGCCCATCGCCTCGCCCCGGGCCCCCGCGGGCACCCTGCGGCTGACCGCCTCGACGGTGGAGGAGATGCCGGGCGCGCACAGCACCCCGGCCGGGACCAGCGCGATGAGCACCCAGCGCCAGTCGTCCCCCACCAGTCCGACCGGGACGGTGAGCAGGCCCATGGCGCCGATCAGGACCAGCGGGGAGAAACCCCGGGGCAGCCCGCCGTAGACGAGGCCGCCCAGCAGCGAGTAGAGGCACCAGATCCCGATCGCCAGCCCCGTCCAGGCCGTGTCGCCCGCCCGGTTCATCGTCGCGACCAGCGACAGCTCGGTGGCGGTCAGCACGAAGGTGGCCGCCGAGGCGGTGCCGAGCAGGGTGACCAGTCCCGGCGTCAGCCACCGGCGCCGGGAGACCTTCTCCGCCGGGGCGGCCAGCTCCTCGGCGGAGCGGACCGGCGGGTTCAGCAGGATCAGCGCCGTCCCGGAGCCGACCAGACCGACCGCGATGGCGCACATCGTCCACGTGCCGCCGAGCGCGGTCATCCCGGCCACGCCGAGCGCGGGCCCGGCCATGTAGGACAGCTCCACCAGGATCGAGTCCGCGGAGAAGCCGATCCTGCGCTGCCCCTCGGGGACCATGGCCGCCAGGCACTGCCGGACCACGCTGAACACCGGCAGCGCCAGCAGGCCGGCCAGCGCGGAGGCGACGACCAGCACGGGGAACGGCATCGCCCACGCCGTGGCCCAGAAGAGCGCCTGGGCGGCGGTGGTCGTCAGCAGGACGGGGCGCAGGCCGTAGGAGTCGACGAACCTTCCGGCCAGCGGCGAGCCCACCGCCATGCCCGCCGTACAGGCCGCGGTCACCACGCCCGCCCAGGTGTAGCCGAGACCGAGTTCCTCGGCCACGTGCAGGACGAGGGTGATGTTCACCGCGGTGGACGGGATGCGCGCGAGCAGGCCCACGAGCAGCAGCGTCCGCACCCCGGGCAGGGACAGTAGACGACGGTAAGGTTCCATGGCCATTTTTATTGCTTACCTCCGCCTGCATTGTGCCGTACCCGACCGGAGAGCCCGCCACCGGATTACCGGCGGGTCAGGGGGTGTTGAACCCGTCGGACGCATGTCATCATCGGAATCGTCCGGGGACGCCACAGGGGCGCCTCGAGACTCTCAGGAGGCTTTCCGTGTCCTCTTCCGCATCTTCTGCCGCGCCCTCCCCTGGGCCCTCTTCCGCCGCCGTCCCGCAGACCGCCGCCCTGTACGGCGGGCGGTCCGGGCGCAGGATCACCGTGCGCGACATCGCCGCCGCCAAGGAGCGCGGCGAGAAGTGGCCGATGGTCACCGCGTACGACGCGATGACCGCCCGGGTCTTCGACGAGGCCGGCATCCCGGTGCTGCTCGTCGGCGACTCGGCCGCCATGGTCGTCTACGGCCACGACTCGACGCTGCCCGTCTCCGTCGACGACCTGATGCCGCTCACCGCGGCCGTGGTGCGCGGCTCGTCCCGGGCGCTGGTCGTCGCCGACCTGCCGTTCGGCTCCTACCAGGCCTCCCCCCGGCAGGCGCTGGAGACGGCCGTGCGGTTCATGAAGGAGGCGGGCGCCCACGCGGTCAAGCTGGAGGGCGGGCGCCGGGTCCTCCCCCAGGTCGAGGCCCTGGTCGCGGCCGGCATCCCGGTCATGGCCCACCTCGGCCTGACCCCCCAGTCGGTCAACGCCTTCGGCGGCTACCGGGTGCAGGGGCGCGGCCAGTCCGGCGACGAGCTGATGGCCGACGCCAAGGACCTGGCCGCGGCCGGGGCCTTCTCCGTCGTCCTGGAGTGCGTCCCCGCCGACCTGGCCGAGCGGGTCACGGCCTCCCTGCCGATCCCCACGATCGGCATCGGCGCCGGTCCTGCCACCGACGCCCAGGTGCTCGTCTGGCAGGACCTGATGGGCCTCACCGCCCACCCGGCCAGGTTCGTCAAGAAGTACTCCGACCTCGCCGGGGAGATGGACCGCGCGGTCCGCGCCTTCGCCGACGAGGTGACCAGCGGGGCCTTCCCCACCGCGGAGCACAGCTACCGCTGATCCCACCGGCCGCCCGCCGTACCACCAGGCCGGTACGGCGGGCGGCGCCGGTCCGCGTCGGGCATCGGGTCCGGGCCGTGGAAGCGCTCACCCGCCGGCGGCCACCCGGAGCCGAGCCTGCCCGCCGAGGTCTGCCCGATGCCGGCCCGGCGACCGCCGTCAGGCGAGTGTGGCGGGGTCGGTGTTGGCGCCGCAGACGATGACGGCCACCCGCTCTCCGGGGGCCGGCCGGTAGGCGCCGCAGCGCAGGGCCGCCAGGGCCGCGGCCCCGGCGTCCTCGGCGGCGATCCGCCAGGACCGCCACAGCTCGTGGCGGGCCGCCACGATGGCCTCGTCGGGCACCAGGACGCTCTCCACCCCGGCGGCGCTGGTGACGTCGTAGGCGATCCGCCCGATCACGCTGGCGCCGAGCGCGTCGGCGCCCACCCCGCTCACCTCCACCCGGACCGGCCCTCCGGCGGCCAGGGCCCGGTTCAGGGTGGGGATCCGCTCCGGCTCCACCGCCACGACCCGGGCCCGGCCGCCGAGCGCGGCCGTCACCCCGGCGACCAGCCCGCCGCCGCCGACGGCGACGAGCACCGTGTCGACTCCCCCGCTCTGCTCCAGCACCTCCAGCCCGACCGTGCCCTGCCCGGCGACCACGTCGGGCTGGTCGTAGGCGTGGATCTCCAGCGCGCCGGTCTCCGCGGCCCGCTTGACGGACGCCTCGTGGGCCTCGGCGTAGATCGCGCCGGTCTGGGTCACCTCCGCCCCCAGCGCCCGCAGCCCGGCGACCTTCACCGGGCTCGACACCGTCGGCACGAAGATCTCGGCCCGCAGTCCCAGGGCCCGCGCGACGTACGCCACCGCCAGGCCGTGGTTGCCGCCGCTGGCCGCGATCAGCCCGGCCCCGGGCAGGTCTCCCGCCTCCCGCGCCGCCAGGGTGCGGTTGAAACCGCCCCGGGCCTTGAACGACCCGGAGTGCTGCAGGGTCTCCAGCTTCAGCAGCAGCCCCGGCTCCGCCTCCAGCACCGGGGTACGGCGGGCATGCCCCGCGATGCGCGCCGCCGCCCGTTCCACGTCCTGTGTCGACACGCTCACCCGCGGCACCTCTCGTCCATATCCCGGATCACACCTCAGAAGGTCAGCGTCCAGCCCTCGCGCCGGCCCTGTGCCGCAGTGTAGGAGACGCCGTGGACCTTGAGTCCGGCCGCGTCCAGCAGGGTGATCGTGCCGCCGCCGTCGGCCGGCGCGAACGGCTCCCCGACCGGCACGGCCAGGACCGCGCCCGGGGCCAGCACGCCCGCCGGGAACGGGAACGCGTTCCCCCACCGGTCGGCGAGCCGCCAGCCGGTCAGGTCCACCGGGGCGGGCGAGGCGTTCAGCAGGGTGACGGTCTCGCCGCCCGGCCCGGGTCCGGCGGGGTTGACCAGCGCGGCCATGATGCGGACGGGCGTCTCGCCGGGGCCGGGCCGGACCGGGACCTCCGTCAGGGCGTGCCCGGTGGCGTCGTCGGTGTGCCAGGACTGGGACTGGAAGGCCAGGAAGATCGCCACCCAGCGGGACTCGGCCGGGAAGGACAGCAGCAGCCCGCCGTCCTGCCAGACGCCGTCGTCACCGCGGAAGCGCCGCGAGTTGCCCTGGTTCATGTGGATGTCGTGCACGCCGTTGCCGGGCAGGAACCCGAAGACCTTGTCCCGGGTCCGGGGCTCGGGGCCCCACCGCTCGCCGAAGGCGTAGACGACCGCGGCGGGGTCGGCGACGGCCCGCTCGACGTAGTGGTCGAACTTGTCGGCCAGGTCGTTGTCCACTCCCGGCACCTCGGGCGGGAGGGCGCGCATCGCAGCCGGGTCGAACAGGTTGCCCCGGACGAAGTCCAGGGCGGCCCCGCCGGGGGCGGACGCCAGCGGGGTCCAGCCCCCGGCGGTCCGCGGCAGCAGCGCGGTCAGCGGGTGCCGGAAGTCCTCGTCGGCGTGGTAGAGCAGCTCGGAGGGGGCCTGCTGGGACAGGACGTTGACCGCGACCCGGTAGGAGACCGTTCGGAGAATCTCAGTGATTCTCATTCCTGATTCGCTGGCGTCTGCCAGGCCGGAACCTGGTCTTACGTCGCCTCCACAGGCGTTTAGCGTCTCCGGGGAACTGCCCGGCGACACAGGCTTACGCGGCCTGTTGCTCCAGCGCCATCGCGACGAGCAGATTGCGTGCCGCGTTGACGTCCCGATCGTGAACGGTGCCGCACTCGCACGTCCACACCCGGTCAGCCAAGGTCAGCCCGGCGTTGACCGCCCCGCACCCGCCGCACAGTTTCGACGAGGGGAACCAGCGACCGGCCGCCCACACGGTCGAGCCGTACCAGTCCGTCTTGTAGGCGAGCTGGCGGAAGAACTCCCCGAATCCGAGATCGGAGATCGCCCGCGACAGCCGCCGGTTGGTGACCATCCCGGCGACGTTCAGGGTTTCCACGGCGATGGCCTGCTTGGATCTCGCGAGCATCGTCGTGGTCTTGTGCAGGAAGTCCGCCCGCTGGTGAGCGACGTCCAGGTGGATCCGCCCGACGCGGCGGGCGGCCTTGGCCCGGTTCTTCGAGCCTTTCTGCGTGCGGGCCAGCGCCTTGTTCGCCCTGCGGAGCTTGCGCAGCGCGTTCTTGAGTGGCTTGGGAGCGTGGATCTCGGTGACGGTACCGTCGTCGTCCACGATGGTGGCGAAGGTTTTGACACCGACGTCGATGCCGCACGCGGGCGCGTCGGCGGCAACGGTACGGCGGGCGTTGACGTCGGTGCGGTCGATCTCCACCTGGAAGGAGATCCACCACCGGCCCGCGATCTCACGGATCGTGGCCCCGATGACGCGCGCCCGCTCGTCGTCGAGCCGGTCGGTCAGCCACGTCATGGCCTCGCGGGTACGCACGGTGCCGATACCCGGCAGCTTCACCGCCCGTTGCCCGGCCGGGCGGGCGCGGTCGGCGTCGTAGCGGAACCTCGATCCGTGCTTGCGCTTGCGCCACGCGGGGAATCCGACCTTGCGGCCTTTGCGCCTGCCTGCGCGGGAGTCGAAGAAGTTCTTGAAGGCGGCGGCCCGGACCCGGCACGCCTCCTTTGGTATCCGCGAGGACAGGCCGTCAGCGGTGAACCAGGGGAAGCGCCGCCAGTGTTCGGCACGCCAGGCCCGCTCCAGCGCGGGAGCCGACCACGGCACCGGGGTCAGGTCTTTTTCGTCCACGCCGTAGGTCTTCTCCGCTTCCCGCTGGTCGAGAGCGGCGCGGACCTTTTCCAGGCAGAAGTTCTCCACCACCCGCGACAGCCCGGCGTGCCGCCCCAGGCGGGCACGCTGGGCGGGGGTGGGATCCAGCTCGATCCGGAAGCCCTGACGGTCGCTCACGCGGTCTCGCCTGCGGCTCGGAGTGCGGCCTTGGCCCGGCGGGAAGCCGAGCGGCGGCCGTACAGGCGGGCGCAGAACGAGGTGAGGATCTCGGTCATGTCCCGCACGAGGTCGTCGTCGACTTCGGTGTCGTCGATGACGACGATGCGCCGCCCGGTCGCTTCCAGCGCGGCGGTCAGGTGCTCGATCCCGAACCGGGTCAGCCGGTCACGGTGCTCGACCACGATCGTGGTGACCTGCGGGTCGCGCAGCAGCCGGGCCAGTTTCGGCCGTCTGCTGTTCAGGCCGGAGCCGACCTCGCTCACCACGTCGGCGATGGCCAGTCCCATGCCGGTGGCTGCGGCGACGACTCGTCCGGCCTGTCGCTCCAGGTCGGTCTTCTGGTCGGCGCTGGAGACCCGGCAGTACGCCACCGTCCGTCCTTCGGCGGTGGTGGTGTGCTGTTCGAGTACGAGGTATCGGCCGGTGGCGGTTTTGACGACCGGGACGGGCATCTTTCCGTCTCGCGCCCACTGCCAGGCGGTCTGGTAGTGCACGCCGTTCCGCCGCGCCCATTCCGAAAGCTTCACGCCTTGATGATCTCAGATTAAAGCTGATGAACACTGATGATTTCGCTATCAGCTAACAACCCCCGCGTCGTCGGTCAGGTGGAGCTGGTAGTGGGGGGTGCCGGTGGAACCCTCCCGCCGCCGCTCGACGGCCCGGCCCGCCAGGACCCCGTAGCTCTTCAGCGGCATCGCGCCACCCTCCGCAGGACGCTTCCGGAGAAGGGCGGCCCGCAGGGGACCGCCCTTCCCGATGCTAAGGCCTGTCCTGTGCGTCACGAGAGCCAGTCCGAGGTCGCGACCAGCAGGATCCGGCGGCGGTAGGTGACGCGCGCCTGGCACGGCGGGAGACCGGCGCGCAGCCGGCGACCGTCCGGGTCGGTCATGACAGGGATGCCGGTGTCCCTCAACGCCCGTCGCAACCGCGGACCGCCGCCGGTGACGAGGAACAGCCGGTCGACGCCGTCGCCTGCCGACGTCCCGGCGACCGCATACGCGGTGGGCGATCGGTCCGGTTCCGCAATGCCTGGTTGACCCGTCGGCGTACCCTCCCATGCCTCGGGCCTATGCCTCGGGGTCATGGGCGAGCACCGACCGCCCGCCGTCGACGGGCACGGTCGCGCCGGTGATGAAGCCGGCGTCGCCGGAGAGCAGGTAGGCGATCGCCGCCGCGACTTCCCGGGACCGCGCCACCCGGCCCAGCGGGTGCAGCAGCGCCATCTCCCGTTCGATGCGGGCGGCGTCCGCAGGCTCCCGGGAGCCGAGGAACTCCGCGTGGCGTTCGGTGTCCACCGAGCCCGGTGCCACGGTGTTGATGCGGATGCCATGCGGGCCGTACTCGACCGCGAGCGCGCGGGTCATTCCCTCGATGGCCGCCTTGGCCGTCACGTACGCCAGGCAGCCGGGGACCGCCCGGCGTGCCTGGTGCGAGGAGAGGTTGACGATCGCCCCTCGCGTTCCCGCGGCGATGAAACGGCGGATCGCCGTGGCGCACCCGACGACGGCGGAATCGAGATTCGCCGCGATGAGATCCAGCACCTCCCGGGTGGTGGAGGAGTGGACGGAGGCGTCCCGGAACACGGCGGCGTTGTTGACCCAGCCGACGAGGGCGCCTGCGGCCTGGGCGAGATCGGCGGCCCGTTCCGCCACGGTCTCGTCGGCGGCGTCACCGGCCACACCGATCAGACGTGCGCGGGCGGGATGGACGTCCAGCCACGCCAGCGCCGCCGGGTCGCGTTCGACGGCGACCACGGTGCCGCCGTCGGCCAGGAGGCGCTCGGCCACCGCCTTGCCGATTCCGCGGCCGCCTCCCGTCACCACGTACGAACGGCTCACGCTCTCCTCCTTGCGTTGACGTTCTCTCGCTCGCCGGAAAACGCACGCGCCATCGCGCGGGCCGATGCCCCCCTTCGGCCCGCCGACGAGTGCCCATCCGCTCCCCATCCCATGGGACGAGATCACCGACACATCTGTCAAGCACTTCTATCGAAGCACTTCGATAACCGGGACGCTTGATACGATTCCTGCTGACGACAAGACCGCGCTTCCAGCAAGGGGTGGTTGTGTGGTGGCACGGACGACCATCTACGACGTCGCCACCGCGGCGGGAGTCAGCATCTCCACCGTGTCACTGGCCCTCAACTCCCCGGCCCGGGTCAGCCCGGCGACCAGGAGCAAGGTCCTCGAGGCCGCGGACGCGCTCGGCTTCGTCCCCAAGCAGGACGCGGTCGCCAAGGCACGGCGCGGCGTAGGGCGCATCGGCGTCATCGCGCCGTTCACCTCGTATCCGTCGATTGCCCGGCGCTTGAACGGCATCCTGCGAGCCGTCGGCCGCCGGTCCCTGGAAGTCGTCTTGTTCGACCAGGAGTCGGCCGCGCAAAGCTCCTCACCCCTGCTGGCCAGCCTGCCCGTCACCGGTCGGCTGGACGGACTCATCATCGTCAGTCTCTCCCTGGACGAGGCGGTGGCCGATCGCCTGACCGGCCTGCGGCTGCCGACAGTCCTGGTGGACGTCCGCCATCCGCGCTTCGACTCCGTGCACACCGACGACGCCGCCGGCGGCCGGCTCGTGGCCGAGCATCTGATCAGCCGCGGGCACCGCCGATTCGGTTTCCTCGGCGAGGTGCAGGAATCCGACGCGTACGTCTCGCCGTCACAGCAGCGGCTCACCGGCTACCGGACGGCCCTGGCCGAAGCCGGCCACGTTCTCACCGACGGCGATGTGCGGCTGACCGGACACGGGCTCGCGTCGGCCTGCGCCGCCGCGAAGCGACTGCTGTCGACACCGGACCGCCCTTCCGCCGTCTTCGCCGCCGACGACACGCTCGCGGCGGGAGCGCTGAGGGCCGCGCACGACCTCGGCCTGGCCGTACCCGGCGATCTGGCGGTGGCCGGATTCGACGACAGCGAGCTGGCCGAGGCCCTCGATCTCACCACCGTGCGCCAGCCCCTGGAGGAGTCCGGCCATGCCGCGATGGAACTTCTCATCCAACGACTCGACCAGCCCGGGACCGCCCGCGAAGTGACGCTGCGATTGCAGCTGATCCCACGCGGCACGAGCTGACCCCGAGGACGGACCTCCTCGGCCTCTTCCGGTACGGGCCCGGCCGAGGAGGTGACCGATCGGTGCGTCGGATACGGCGCGCCACGTGAGCCCACCGGTCGGCGGCGGGCGCGGTTCAGGACCGGGAGAGCGCCTGCTCGAAGTCGGCCCACAGGTCCTCGACGTGCTCGATGCCGACCGCCACCCGGACGGTCCCCTCGCCGATCCCGTGCCGGGCCAGCTCCTCGGCCGTCAGCGACTTGTGGGAGGTGGTCGCCGGGTGCAGGATCAGCGTCTCCACGCCGCCGAGCGAGGGGGCCAGCAGCGCCAGCCGTACCGAGCTCATGAACCGCTCCCCGGCGGCGCGCCCGCCGACGAGGTCGAAGGAGAAGACCCCGCCGAAGTCCGGCAGCAGCTTGGCGGCCAGCGCGTGCGAGGGGTGCGAGGCCAGGCCGGGCCAGTGCACGGCCGCGACCGCCGGGTGGGCGTCCAGGCGCAGCGCCAGCTCCCGGGTGTTGGCGCAGTGGCGCTCCATGCGCAGCGGCAGGGTCTGGATGCCGCGCAGGGTCAGCCAGGCGGCGAACGGGTCGGCGGTCGCGCCCAGGCCGGTGGCGAACTTCCACACCGTGCGGTAGAGCTCCTCGCCGGCGAAGACCGCGATGCCGCCGAGCACGTCGGTGTGGCCGCTCAGGTACTTGGTCGTGGAGTGCACCACGATGTCGGCGCCGTGCTCGATCGGGCGGCACAGGATCGGCGAGGCGAAGGTGTTGTCCACCACCGAGACCAGCCCGGCCTCGCGCGCCGCGGCGCACATCCCCGGCAGATCGGCCACCTGGGTCACCGGGTTGGCGATCGTCTCCAGGTAGACCAGCTTCGTGGACGGCCGCACAGCGGCGCGCAGCGCGGCGGGGTCGTCCTCGGAGACGTAGGAGACCTCGACGCCGAACCGCGCGGTCAGGTCGTTGAGCGCCGCGGCGGTGCCGCCGTAGAGGGCCTTCTGCGCGATGACGTGGTCGCCGGGCTTCAGCAGGCCGAACAGCACGGAGTTGATCGCGCCCATGCCCGAGCCGGTGGCCACGGCGCCGACGCCGCCCTCCAGACCGGTGACGGCCTCCTCCAGGGAGCGGACCGTCGGGTTCGACAGGCGGCCGTAGACGAACGGCCCGTCGGGGCGGTTCATCCCGTCGGCGAAGACCGCCGGGTCGTCGAAGACGAAGCCGGAGGTCTGGTAGAGCGGCACCGCGATCGGGCGGCTGCCCTCCAGCGGCGGTTGGGGGAGGTGGACGGTGCGGGTCTCCGGGCGAAGCTCACTCATAGGTCAACGATGTCCGTTCACGGGGTTGTCCTTCAGAGCCAATCGGGGCGTAATTGGCTCATTATGCGATCCAATTTAGACGATTTCGCCATCCGGCTCGGACGGTGGTCGTCCGGCCGGGGGCCGCTCTACCTGCTGCTGGCCGCGAAGATCCGGACGCTGATCGACGACGGCGAGCTGCCGGCCGGCGGCCCGCTCCCGCCCGAGCGGGCCCTGGCCCGCAGGCTCGCGGTCGGGCGGGGCACCGTCGTGGCCGCCTACGAACGGCTCCAGGAGGAGGGCCGGGTCACCCGCCGGCAGGGCAGCGGCACCCGGGTGGCCCCCGCCGCGCCGTCCGCCGTGCGCGCCCCCGCCGGCGCGGTCGCCAACCCCCTGCTCGCGCACCTGCTGGACGCTCCGGACGACGTCGCCCCGCTGTCCTGCGTCGCCCCGGACGCGCCGCCGCCCGCCCTCACCGAGGCGTACGGCCGCGCCCTGGCCGAGCTGGCGGCGGTCAGGCACGACATCGGCTACCACCCGGCCGGGCACCCGGTGCTGCGCGAGGCGCTCGCCGCCCGCTACCGGGCGCGCGGGGTGCCCACCTCCCCGGAGGAGATCATCGTCACCAACGGCGCCCAGCAGGCGCTGACCCTGCTGGCGGGCCTGTTCCTGTCCCCCGGCGACACCGTGCTGACCGAGGCCCCCACCTACCCCGGCGCGCTGGAGGCCTTCCGCGAGGCCTCGGCCCGGTTCCGCACGGCGGCCGACGCGGCGGAGTTCGGCGCGGCGCTGGCCGACCGGCCCGCACTGGGCTACCTCATCCCGACCGGGCACAATCCGACCGGTTCGGTCATGCCCCCGCTCGTCCGGCGCCGCCTGGCCGCGCTCGCCGCCGAGCACGACGTGCCGGTCGTCGACGACGAGGTCCCGGCCGAGCTCTGCTTCTCGGGGGAGACGCCGCCCCCGCTCTGCGCCTTCCACCCCGGCGAGCGGCTCATCACGATCGGCTCACTCAGCAAGATCGTCTGGGGCGGGCTGCGGGTCGGCTGGATCCGCGCCGCCGCACCGCTGGTCGTCCGCCTCGCGCGGCTGCGGGCCATCGGCGACCTCGGCGGCGACGTGCTCTCCCAGCTCGCCGCCGCCCACCTGCTCACCCGCCTCGACGAGCTGCGCCGCGACCGCGCCGCCGTACTGCGCCGCCGCCACGACCACCTCCTCGCCGAGCTGGCCCGCGCCCTGCCCTCCTGGACCGTCGCGCCGGCGCTCGGCGGCCAGACCGTCTGGGTACGGCTCCCGCACGGCGACGCCGACGCCTTCGCCCAGGTCGCCCTCCGCCACCGGGTGGCGGTCCCCTCGGGACGGTCCTTCGACCCCTCCGGGGGCCACGGCGACTGCCTGCGGCTGCCGTTCGTCCTCCCCGAGCGGGAGCTGACCGACGCCGTCGACCGGCTCGCCGCCGCCTGGCACGACTACGACGGGACCGGCCGCTCCGCGGCGCTGCGGCCCCTGGTCCTGTGAGCCCGGCCGCGCGCCGCCCGGCGGACGACGCCCGCGACCGGGTCCGGCGGGTCCGGTCAGACGTCGGTGAGGCGGAGGCCGGCGTGGGCCTTGTAGCGGCGGTTGATCGAGATCAGGTTGGCGGTCAGCGCCTCGACCTGGTGGGCGTTGCGCAGGCGCCCGCCGTACACCCCGCGGACGCCGGCGATCCGCCCGGCCAGCGCCTGGACGGTGTCGGTGGCCTCGCGGTCGTCGCCCAGGACGAGCACGTCCAGCTCGATCTCGTCGACCTCGGGGTCCAGCAGCAGGACGGCCGAGACGTGGTGGAAGGCGGCGACCACCCGGCTGCCGGGCAGGACCGCGGCGGCCTGCTGGGCGGCGCTGCCCTCCTCCACGGCCAGGGCGTGGGCGCCCTGCTTGTCGAAGCCCAGCGGGTTCACGCAGTCGACGACGATCTTCCCGTCCAGCTCGGCGCGGAGCGACTCCAGGGTGGCCTTGTGGCCGTCCCACGGCACCGCCACGATCACGATGTCGGCCTCGGCCGCCACGGTCGCGTTGTCCGCCCCGCGCGCCCGCGCGCCGACGGCCTCGGCCGCCTCCCGGGCCCGCTCCTCGCTGCGCGACCCGATCAGCACGGTGTGCCCGGCGAGGGCGAACCGCCTGGCCAGTCCCTTGCCCTGGTCACCGGTGCCGCCCAGGATCCCGATGGACAGCCCGCTCACGTCCGGAAGGTCAGTGCTCATTCGTCGCTCCTCGTCGTTCTCGGCCGCCGCGGACCGGCTCACCGGCGCGGTGCGCGCGGCCGGGCCTCTCCTGGGGTGACCGGCCCGCCGCGGGGTCCGGTCCGCCTTCACGCCAGATCATGCCAGGCCCGTGTTCCGCGGACGGCTCCGGGGCGCCTGGGGCACGATGGGGTCCATGGACGGTGGATCGGTGGCACTGCTGCGCGAGGTCCTGGAGTCGACCGGGTGGGTGGAGCGCACCCGCGAGCTGGGTCGCGCCCTGCGCACGACGCGCTCCCCCGGCGGCCTGCTGGTGGTCGGCACCCCGGCCGACGAGCCCTGGCACCTGACCGCGCACCTCGGCGACGAGGCCCGGCTCTCCGGCCTGCCCCAGCTCGCCCCGACGCTGGTCCGCTGGTCCCCTCCCCCGGACGCCCCCGCCCACCTGCGGATCGGCCTGGAGCGGATCGAGAAGGCCCGGCGGGGCGAGACGCTGTTCGTGGTCGCGGAGGAGCGGGCGCCCGACCCGCTGCTGGAACGGGTCAGCGACGCCCGCCGCACCGGGGCGACCATCCTCGCGCTGGACGGCGGCGACCCCGAGCTCGAAGGCCTGGCCCACGACGCGCTGGCGGTCCCCGCCCGCGCCCCGCTCTCCTTCGACGGGGCCCAGCACCTGGTGAGCATGGCCGCGGGCGAGGAGCCCCGCCCCGCCGGGCCGCGGGCCGGACTCCGCTCCCGCCTCGCCCGGCTGCTGGAGCGGCTCAGCGGCCCGCACGTCCCGGACTGACACCGCCCGGCCCCGCCCGGCTCAGCGGCCCGCACGTCCCGGACCGGCCCCGCCCGGCCCCGCGGCCCGGCCGCCGGTCCCCGCGCCCGGTCCGGCCTGCGGATTTGCCGTTCGACGCCCCACCTGTGAATCATGTGTCGTCCGTGTTCGCATGCACCGACGTGCCCGGTACACCCGGGGTGTCCCGTTTCCCAGGAAGGCGGTGAGCGCCCCGTGAGGCGACTCGTCGAGCTGAGCCACCGGATCACCGAGGGCATGGTCACCTACCCGGGCGTCCCCGGGCCCCGGCTCGGCGTGCACCTGAGCCGGGAGGCCTCCCGCGAGGTCTACGCGCCGGGCACCGAGTTCCACATCGGCAGCATCGAGCTGGTCGCCAACACCGGCACCTACCTCGACACCCCGCACCACCGCTACCCCGACGGCCCGGACCTGTCGGGGGTGCCGCTGGAGGCGCTCGCCGACCTGCCCGGCCTGGTCGTGCGGGCCGAGGGGCTGCGCTCGGTCGGCGTCGGCCTGCTGAAGGACCTCGACGTACGGGGCAGGGCCGTTCTCCTGCAGACCGGCTGGGACCGCCACTTCGGCACCGAGGCCTACCTCCGCGACCACCCCTACCTCGAACCGGAGGCGGCGAAGTGGCTCGCGGACCGGGGCCCGGCGCTCGTCGGCATCGACTCCCTGAACATCGACGACACCCCGCCGCGCGGGGAACGCCCCGCGCACACGCTGCTGCTGGGCGCGGGGATCCCCGTCGTGGAGCACCTGACCGGCCTGGCCGCGCTGCCCGACACGGGGTTCCGCTTCCACGCCGCCCCGCCGATGGTCGCGGGCATGGGCACCTTCCCCGTACGGGCGTACGCGGTGGTCGGGGACCGGCCCTGACCGCCCGCCGCCCGGCCGGTCAGTCGTCCTCCCAGGCCTCGTCCTCGTCCTTCCACCTCTCGTTGCGGTCGGCCGCGGTCGCCAGGGCGCCGGCCGCGGCCTGGCGGGTCTCGTACGGGCCCATGCGGTCCTTGTTCGGGCAGCCCTGCTCGGGCTCGACCGCCATGTGCTTCAGGCAGAACCACCACTGATCGCTCATAGCGGCCATCCTGCCCGGTGCGAACGGCAATTAGACTGTGCAACCATGACGACAGTGCTCCAGCCCGGGCGGGTCTCGCCCCTGCGCAAGGTTCCCGCCCACATCCAGCGGCCGGAGTACGTCGGGAAGAAAACCCCGAAGACCGGCGAATCCGACGTCAAGACGCCGGAGGTCATCGAGCGGATGCGGGTCGCCGGCCGGATCGCCGCCCAGGCGCTCCAGGAGGTCGGGCGGCACGTGGCGCCGGGGGTGACCACCGACGAGCTCGACCGGATCGGCCACGAGTTCCTGCTCGACCACGGCGCCTACCCCAGCACCCTCGGCTACCGGGGCTACCCCAAGTCGCTGTGCACCTCGATCAACGAGGTCATCTGCCACGGCATCCCGGACGACACGGTGCTGCGCGACGGCGACATCGTCAACGTCGACATCACGGCCTTCATCGGCGGCGTGCACGGCGACACCGACGCCACCTTCCTGGTCGGCGACGTGGACGAGGAGTCGCGCCTGCTGGTCGAGCGCACGCTGGAGGCCACCGAGCGGGCCATCAAGGCCGTCGCGCCGGGCCGCCAGCTCAACGTGGTCGGCCGGGTCATCGAGGCCTACGCCAAGCGGTTCGGCTACGGCGTCGTGCGCGACTTCACCGGCCACGGCATCGGCACGACCTTCCACTCCGGCCTGATCGTCCCGCACTACGACGACCCGTCGCTGGCGGTCACCCTGGAGCCCGGCATGACGTTCACCATCGAGCCCATGCTGACGCTCGGCACCATCGACTACGACATCTGGCCCGACGGCTGGACCGCCGTGACCCGGGACCGCAAGCGGACCGCCCAGTTCGAGCACACCGTCCTCGTCACCGACACCGGCCGCGAGATCCTGACACTGCCGTAGCCGTCCCGGAGCCGCTCAGACCCGCCCGCGCGGCACCGTCGCGGTGACCGTGGTGCCGCCGCCGGGCACCCCGTTGACGGTGAGCGCGCCGCCGACCTCCGTCAGGTGGGCCCGCATGGCGGTGATGCCCCGCCCGAGGGCCGCGCCGCCGAACCCGATCCCGTGGTCGCTCACCGTCATCCGCAGCCCGCTGTCACCCAGGGTCACCGCGACCGAGACGGTCCTGGCCAGACTGTGCCGCTCGACGTTCGACAGGGCCTCGGCCAGCGCGGCCAGGACGGCCCGGACGACCAGGGGGGAGGCCCCGCGGGACGGGAGCGCCCAGATCTCCACGGTGATCCCCGTGCGCGCCGACCAGTCGGCGAGGCGCTCCTCCAACGCCTGCGCGAGGCTCCGTCCCTCGCGCATGCGAAGTTCCTCGGACATACGCCACCCCCTCCTGCGCGCGCGGCACCCGCCGGCCCCCCGACCGGGAACGTGAATGAGCGTGGTGCGCGACAGTCGGACGCTGCACCCGCCGGGATCAATACCCATTCTCCCTGCTCGAAAGGCTACCCGGCGGTGCGTAAGGCAGCGGTGAGGGGATAGGGGGCCGTAACCGCGGGGTCACTCGCCGCGATCACGCCTGTCGAGTTTTGCCAGAAAATCGTTGTAGGCGTCGAGCTCGGCGTCTCCGCTGCCGCCCGTGCGGGCCGCGGCGGCGTCCGCCCGGCGGTCGGCGCGGCGGGCCCTGCGGTCGTCGTCACGCCACCACTGGACGGCCAGCGCGAGCAGCACGATCAGCGTCGGGATCTCGCCGAAGCCCCAGGCGATGGCGCCGCCGGTCCGCTGGTCGGCGAGCGCGGAGACGCCCCAGGTCCGGCCGAGCTGGTCGTACCAGCCCTGCGCCAGGACGGTGCCCATGCTCATCAGCGCGATGCCGAAGAACGCGTGGAAGGGCATCGTGACGAACAGCACGATCAGCCGGGCGACGTGCGGCAGCTTGTGCGGCGCCGGATCCACGCCGATGATCACCCAGAAGAACAGGCAGCCGCTGACCAGGAAGTGCACCGTCATCGCGATGTGGCCGAGGTGCTCCTCCATCGCCTCGGCGAACAGCGGGGTGAAGTACAGCGCGTAGGTGGAGACGATGAAGATCGCGGTCGCGATCGCGGGATGGCCGACGAAGCGGACGAACCTGCTGTGCAGGATCGTGGTCAGCCACTCGCGGGGCCCCCGGTCGCCGCGGCGCACGGCGGGCTTGAGCGCCCGCAGCGCCAGGGTGACCGGGGCGCCGAGGACCAGGAAGATCGGGATCAGCATGGAGAGCGTCATGTGCTCGGCCATGTGCACGCTGAACAGCACCTTGGCGTAGCGGGCCACTCCGCTCTGGGTGGCGAGCACCAGGATCAGCACCCCGGTGAACCACGCGGCGGTGCGGCCCCACGGCCAGGCGTCGCCGCGCCGGGCGAGCCGTACGACCCCGGCGAGGTAGAGTCCGCCGAGCAGGGCGGCCAGCGTGCCGGAGAACAGGTCGAACCACCACAGCGAGGCCAGGTTCGCCGGGGAGATCTCCGGCGGCATGGTGTAGCCGAGGAGCTCGAAGGCCCGGTCGACCGGGAGGATCGCCGGGGGCGGCGCGGTGCGGGACAGCGCCACGGCCAGCCCGACCGCCGCGAACATCACCACGATCTCCCCGGTGGCGAACCGGACGAACGTACGGCTCCCGCCCGAGGCCAGACCCGGCAGGGTGCGCCTGCGGTGCCACCAGCCGGCCGCGCCCAGCAGCGCGAACGCCGCCGTCTTGGCCAGCAGCAGCGCTCCGTAGGCGGAGGTGAACAGCTCCGAGACCGAGGTGAGCCGGGCCAGCACGCTGAACAGGCCCGACAGCCCGGTGCCGAGGAAGCACCACAGCGCCAGCGCGGAGAAGCGGGCGGCGGCGACCTCCAGGTGCGGCTGCCGGCGCACCGCGTGGGCGCAGAGCACGCCGAGCCCGCCCACCCAGAGTGCGAGGACCACCAGGTGCACGGCGACGCCGGTGGTGGCCAGGTCGTGGTTGGGCGAGGAGGCGGAGTGACCGGTCAGCGCGGGCGGGAGCAGGGTGGCCAGGGCGAGCGCGAGCAGGCCGCCGGCCGAGCCGACGGTGATCGCCCCGCGGGCGAACAGGGCGATGGCCACCGCGAAGAGCACGACCAGGGTGAGCGCGATGCCCTGGGAGACCTGGCTGGCGTAGCTGGTCAGCTCGTCGCCGCCGAGCACGTCGGCGACGGGCATGCCGAGCGCGTCGGACAGGCTGAAGACCATCGTCGCCGCCGCGGCGGCGGCCCAGACGAGGCCGAGCCACGAGGCGGCCCTGACGTAGCCGAGGGCGGGCCTGCCGAGCAGGCCCTTGTCGCTGGGCAGGAGGATCGCGGCGGCCAGCAGCGCGCCCACGGTGAGCACGCCCGTCACGTCCATCGCCAGCTTGGCCAGCGGCAGCCCCCAGCGGGTGAGCATGCCCTGGTCGGGCAGGCCCGGGATGATCCGGGGGGCCGCGGCGCCGCCCGCGACCATGGCGGTCACCAGGGCGGCGACGGCCGCGCCCGCCCCGGCCAGCGCGAGCCTCGCCGTCCGGGCGTTCCCGGCCGGTGCGGGCGCACCGGCGCCGTCGTTCCCGGCCCGCCGTACGGGATCGCCGTTCCGACCGGTCCCGGCCCGCTCCGCGGTGCTCATGCGGTCTCCTCCGCCGGCCGCGGGAGCGGCACCGTCGGGGCCGCCGGGGCAGCCGGGGCCAGGGCCCGCCCGCTCACGGCCGCTTCCTGTTGCGCATGCTGAGGAACAGGCCGATGCCGATGCCGGTCATCCCGCCGAAGACGAGCCAGGCCCAGCCGGGCACTCCCCCGGAGTCCGCCGCGCCGGCGGCCGGGGTGGCGGCCGCCGCGGGCGCGGTCGGGGCGGCGCTCCCGGCCGGAGCCGGGGCCGCGCTCTGCGCGGAGCCGGTCGCGGCGGGGGGCGCGCTCGCGGCCGGGGAGTCGCTCTCCGCCGGGGAGGCGTCCGGGGACCCGGTCAGGGTGAACGGGATCTCCCCCTCGATCGGGTGGCCGTCGGAGGAGACCACCCGGTAGGCGATGACGTACCTGCCCGGGGGGAGCCCGGCCTCGACCTTCTGCGTCACCACCGTGCCGTCCACGACGGCCTTGCCGTCCTGGCGGGGCGTGTCGTCCCCGTCGCGCACGACGACGGTGGGGAAGCGCACCCGGGCGGTGAACGTCAGCTTCACCTCCTCCAGGCTCTCCACCTTCGCGTTCTCGGCAGGGTCGCTGCTCTTGAGCGCGTCGTGGGCGAGGGCCGGCGAGGCGAGGGCCGTACCGAGGACGAGGACCGCGAGGAGTGCGAGGGCGGCCGCGAAAGGGGAAGTCTTCATGGCATCCCCAAGGCTACCGACGCCGACGCGCGGTCCCCACCTCCGTGCCCGGTTACAGGCCCGCGCAGGCCAGCGCCCGCTGGTAGGCGTCCACGCTCCGGTCGGTCTCGTCGATCCGCTCCAGGATCCGCGCGGCGGTGAGCCAGGAGTGGGAGGTGTAGCGCGTGACGGGCAGCGGCTCCAGCAGTCCGGCCGCCGCCGCGAGCTCTCGGGTGGTCTCCTCCGTCCTGCCGAGCTCAGCGAAGATCTGACCGGCCACCAGGTGGGCGTCCGCCTGCAGGTCCTCCGGCATGCCGTCGAGCATGGACAGGACCGACCGGATGTGCAGTTCGGCCTTCTGCGGAGAACCCAGCAGGAGCTCGGCGCGGGCCAGGCCCATCGCGCAGCGCATCTTGTCCATCGAACTGGCGGAACTTTCCTCGAGTTCCTTCGCCACTTTCACCAGCAGATCACGCCAGCTCTCCGCCTCCTGCGGACGGAGTTTCGACATGATCACCGCATAGTCACCCCGAAGCCGCGCGTAGCGACGTGGGTCGCCGTACTCGGACTGAATGGCCACGGCCTTTTCGAAATGCGCGGTGGCCTCGTCCTCACTCCCGATTTCGGATGCAAGGATCGCCGCTTGCCAGTGCGTGAGAGTACGTGCCAGAGGGGTGTCGAGCCGCTCGGCCGCGGCGACGAGCTCGGCGGAGAAGTGGCGAGCGCGCAGCAGGTCGCCTCGTTCGATGTAGGCGGCGAGCGCCTGCACCCCCAGCCTGATCAATCCGTCGGTCCAGACGGGACGCACCGCTCCGCCCAGGATCTCCTCCACGACCTGCACCGCCTGGGCGAGCCTGCCCTGCTCGCGGTAGCAGATGGACAACTGGGTCACGATGTCGATGTGCCGGTCGGGGGAGATCTCTGATGCCTCGCGCTCACGCAATCCGATCAGCAGGGCGATCGCCGCATCGAGGTCGCCGCAGGCCCGAGAGGCGAGTGCCAGGCCGTACTCGGCCTCTTGGCGCAGCTGCGGCAGCCCGGCGAGCCCTTCGTCGGCGAGCAGCTCGGCGTAGCGGGTACGCGCCTCGACGACCTCGCCGTTCTCCATGGCGATCTTGGCATAGCCCAGCCCGAGCTCGATCTCCCGCATCTGCTCGGTCGTCACGCCGTTGATCAGGTAGGTCAGCGAGCAGTCGAGTTTCTGCGCCAGCAACTCCAGCACGGCCGGAGTCGGCGTGCGCTTGCCGCTCTCGATGAGGGAGACATAGCTGTCGGACAACTCCGGGTGCGCGAGCTGCGCCTGGGAGAGGCCGCGTTGACGGCGCATGGTCTTGATACGCTGTCCGACCAAGTCTTGACCAGTCACGTTGCTCCTTGAAAGATGTTGGTCGAGCAGCAGAACCTACGACAGGAGTCCCCCCGTGCGTCGACGTCTCGCCATCTCTGCCCTCGCCGCCTTCGTCACGGCCGTATTCGCCGTTTCGGTTAATGCTACGGCCGCAGGCGCCGATTCGTCCCCCTCCCGTCAGGGAGAGATCCGGATCCAGCTCGGCCCTCTCAACAACGCCGAGTAGAGCCGCCGCCACGACACACGACGCAACCCGTCAACGTGTCTCCAGGACGCTCGGCATATATCTTGCACGCTCCCCTGGTCCGGGATGCGCCGAGCGTCCACCCACACCGAAGATCCATCCCCATCGCCGCACCGACCGTCACTACCCCGCGACAACAGCGGCTTGGCGCGAGAAAATCACACTTCGCCGTTCAGCACAAGAGCGAGACGCCATTCCGTCGGCGGTTCCTCCGGCGACCGGCGTCTTCCGGCCGCATCGCGTGGACAATCCATCGCCGAGGTATCCTCCGCGAACCGCGCGCATCCTTATGGGAATCTCCGGCACCGCTTTCGCCGGGCCTCCTCCCCGCCTGTCTGCGACACGGGATCCGGAACGCCAGGTGAATTGCGTGGCCGACACGGACGCTCACTGTTTCCACACGTGCTGCGACAAGGCCGCGCCTTACGGCCGGCCGCAAGCCGGACGACCACTCAACGGGTTTCCGATACACCACCGGCACATTACAAACCGACACAATTAGATAATCTGGCGACTTAAGCGGACAATCAAATATCATCGATCGCTTAAAGCTCATAGGAACGTACGGGACGACCCGCACACCATTGGGATGGGGACTCGTCAGGTGAGATTTTCCATGCTCGGCGTCCTGTCGGTGCGCCGCACCGCTGGAGGGCTCGCCCCCCCCTCCAGCGCCGCAAGCATCGGCAGCTCTTGGTGACGCTCCTGCTCAAGAGCAACGCGTCCGTCTCCACCGACCACCTGATGGAGTCCCCGTGGGAGGCGGCCCCACCCCCGTCGGCCGAGCAGAACCTCAAGACCTACGTCCACACGCTGCGCAAACTGCTCTCCCCCGACGACCCCCGCTCGGCACCGATCAAGACGCACGGAACGGGATACCTCATCGCCCTCGAGCCGGACGACCTCGACCTCCTCGTCTTCCAGGACCTTGTTCGGTGAGGCACTCCATCGGGCCGACCGGAGCGATCAGGCGCTGTCGGCCCTCGGCAGAGCCCTGGAGCAGAGCCGGATCATCGGTCACCTCCGCTATGAGGCGGGCATACTCGGAAGCTGGGGGACCTCCATCTCGATCTCGGCGATCCCTTGACGGCGAAGGACAACTACGAGGCCGGCCTCGCCCTCTCACGCACCGCGAAGATGACCATTATCGAGCCGTACCACCTGCTCGGCCTCGCCCGTTCCTGCCGTCACCTCGGAGAGCTCGACCAGGCGGAGCTGTACGCGACCCGCTCCCTCGATGTCTCCCGGACGGCGGAGGACCATGTGCTGGAGGAACTGGCGGCGAAGGAACGGTCCGCTATCCTCGCCGACCCGCGCCGGGCCGCCTTCGACCCGGACTGCCCGAAGGTCCACAAGAACATCTGCTTCTCCGAGGGCTTCGACGACCACTCCACCGCCCGGGTCCGGGTGGAGCTGCTCGGCGGCGAGCCGCACGCGCTGGTGCACACCGCGGCGGCGGAGGTCGGCCAGGGGCTGGTCATGGTCCAGGAGCAGGTCGCCCGCACCGAGCTGGGCGGTCTGGGCGTCGGCCGGGTGACGGTCGCCGGGGCCGACACCTCGGTCGGCTCCGCGAGGTCGTCGTCGGCCTCCCGGCAGTCCTACGTGACCGGGGGCGCGGTCAGGGCGGCCTGCCGGGCCGTACGGGAGCGGCTGGAGGGGCTGTGCGCCGGCGGGGTCCCGCTCGCCGAGGCGCTGGAGCAGCACGGCCCGGTGGAGGAGACGCGCGAGTACCGCCACCGGCCGACGTTCCCGATGGACCCGGTCACCGGGCAGGGCGACTCCCACACGCAGCTCGCACTGTGCGTGCACCGGGCGGTCGTCGACGTCGACACCGAGCTCGGCCTGGTCAAGGTGGTCGAGCTGGCGGCCGTGCAGGACGTGGGCCGGGTGCCGATCCGCCCCCATGACATCGCGCTGAGCGGGTAGGAAGCGGGCGTCCCCCGCAGGTGAGAGGGGGACGGCGTGGATCGCTTCTTCGAGCTGTCGGCGCGCGGGACGACCGTCGGCAGGGAGGTCCGGGGCGGCGTCACCACGTTCATGGCGATGGCCTACATCGTCCTGCTCAACCCGATCATCCTGGGCGGCGCCGCCGACGTGACCGGGGCGCGGCTGTCGCTCCCGCAGCTCACCACGGCCACCATCCTGACCGCGGCGGTGAGCACCCTGCTGATGGCCGTGGTGGGCAACGCGCCGTTCGGCCTGGCGACGGGCCTGGGGCTGAACGCGGTGGTCGCCTACCAGGCCGCGCCGCACATGACCTGGGCGCAGGCCATGGGGCTGGTCGTGCTGGAGGGCCTGGTGATCGTGCTGCTGGCCGTCTCGGGGCTCCGGCAGCTCATCATGAACGCCATCCCGCTCGCGCTCAAGCACGCCATCAGCGTGGGCATCGGCATGTTCATCGCGCTGATCGGCCTGGTCGACGCCGGGTTCGTGGCCCGGGGCACGGGCGCGCCCGTGCAGCTGGGCACGGCCGGGCACCTGTCGGGCTGGCCGGTGGCGCTCTTCTGCCTGGGGCTGCTGCTGATGATCGTGCTCTACGTGCGCCGGGTCCCGGCGGCCATCCTGATCGCCATCGTGGTCACCGCGCTGGCCGCGGTCGCGGTGAACGCCGCGGCGGAGGTCGACCCGGCGAGCTGGGGCGTCGTGGTGCCCCGGTTGCCGGAGGCGGTGGTGGCGGCCCCGGACTTCGGGCTCCTCGGCCGGGTGGACCTGTTCGGCGGATTCGCCCGGGCCGGGGCGGTGACCGCCACGGTCGTGCTGTTCACGCTCGTGCTGTCCGGTTTCTTCGACGCGATGGGGACCATCATCGGCGTCAGCGACGAGGCCGGGCTGGTGGACGAGCGGGGGCGCGTCCCCCGGCTGGGGGCCATCCTGACGGTGGACGGCGTGTCCGGCGCGATCGGCGGGCTGGCCGGGGCCTCGGCGGGCACGGTCTTCGTCGAGTCGGCGGCCGGGGTCGGCGAGGGCGCCAGGACCGGTCTGGCCGCCCTGGCCACCGGTGGCCTGTTCACGCTGGCGCTGCTGTTCACCCCGCTCGCGACGGTCGTCCCGGCCGCCGCGGCGGCGCCCGCGCTCGTGCTGGTGGGGGCGCTGATGATGACCCAGGCCAAGAACGTGCCGTGGGACGACCTGTCCCTGGCGATCCCGGCCTTCCTGACGATTGCGATCATGCCGTTCACCTACGGCATCACCAACGGCGTCGGCGCGGGCGTGGTCACCTACACGGTGATCCAGGCGGCGCTCGGCCGGGGCAGGGACATCCCGTGGCTGCTCTGGGTGGTCGCGCTGGTCTTCACGGTGTACTTCGGCATCGGCGCCGTCGAGCAGTTCGTCGGCTGACGGCGGTCAGGGGCCGGTCGGTCCGAATCCGGTCGGGTTCGTCCCGGTCGGGTTCGTCCCGGTCGGATTGGTGCCGGTCGGGTTCGTCCCGGTCGGATTGGTGCCGGTCGGATTGGTGCCGGTCGGATTGGTGCCGGTCGGATTGGTGCCGGTCGGATTGGTGCCGGTCGGATTGGTGCCGGTCGGATTGGTGCCGGTCGGTGCGATCGGGGGCGGGGTGGTGGCCGGCGCGCCGGTCGGGGCGGCCGTCGGCGGGGTGGTGGGCGGCGGGGACGTGCCCGCCGGGGCGCCGCGCAGCCGGGCCACCATCGCCTCCGCCTGCTCCCGGGTGAAGGAGCCGGCGATCTGCATGCTGTCCTCGGTGATCACCTCGCGGACCCGGGGGGCCGCCAGGACCCGCCCGCCGACGACGATGGCGATCTGCTGCTCGACCGCCTCCTCGGTCAGGCTGTTGATCCGGTCCTGGAACGCGGGCGCGAAGGTGATCCGGACCGCGTAGGAGCCGTCGCTTCCCCGGACCGCGTCGATCCCCCGGACCGCGGTGACGTCGACCCCCGCGGCGACCTCGTAGCAGACCTGCCCGGCCTCGTCGGGGACGCCTTCGGGGGTCGTGCACGCCCCCGGCTGGTCGGCGGTGACCGGGGCGAAGTGGATGGGCGCCGGCAGCCGCTGGGGCGGCGGGGCGCCCAGCGGCACGCCGGGGTTGCGGGTCATGAGCACCGCGATGGTGGCGAGCACGCCGGTGGTCAGCACCACGAGGACCAGCGCGACGACGAGGACGACGGTGGTGGCCCGGCTGGCCCTCGGCTCGCCCGGCGCTCCGGGGACCCGGCCGGGAACCGCTCCGGACCCGGCACCGCCGTGGGCCGTCACTCCGGCCGCCCGCCCGGGAGCCGTGCCCGGCCGCGGCGGGGCGGCATCCGAGTCCGGGCCGGGGGTCCGGACTCCGCCGGGAAGCCCCTCGGGACCCGGCGGACCGGTGACCGGCACGGTTCCAGGACCCGGCGGGCCGGGCGGAGCCGGTGGAGGTCCCTGCGGCTCCGGCGGTCCGCCGGGTCCCGAGTGCTTCCCCATCGTCATGTCTCCGCGTTCTCCCCGTGTGCTGGCGTGAGCCTACCGATCTCCGCAGAGAGTGCGTAATCCGCCGGTAAAGGCCATGTCGGGGAGCGCGGCGGACCGCGGCCGTTGACAGATCGTCGTCAACGGCGGCCGATTCCTTCCACCCTGGGCATGGTGGCCCCTTCCTCGGGAACGCAGAGTGAAGGAGGACGGCAGGCGGCGAACCCCCTGGAGGAGTCGTGAGGATCGCAGTTCCCCGAGAGGTCAAGAACCACGAGTACCGGGTGGCGCTCACCCCGGCCGGAGTCCACGAGCTCGTCCGGCAGGGGCACCGGGTCTTCGTGGAGAGGAACGCCGGAGACGGGTCGTCCATCCCCGACTCCTCCTTCGAGAGCGCCGGCGCGACCATCCTGGACTCGGCCGACGAGGTGTGGGCCGAGGGCGAGCTCGTCCTGAAGGTGAAGGAGCCCGTCCCCGAGGAGTACCACCGGATGCGCAAGGGCCAGGTCCTGTTCACCTACCTGCACCTGGCCGCCTCCGAGGGCTGCACCCGCGCCATGCTGGACGCCGGGGTCACGGGCATCGCCTACGAGACCGTGCAGACCCCCGACGGCCGCCTGCCCCTGCTGGCCCCGATGTCGGAGGTGGCCGGACGGCTCGCCCCCCAGGTCGGGGCGTACCACCTGATGCGGCAGGGCGGCGGGCGCGGCGTGCTCATGGGCGGGGTCGCGGGCGTGCACGCGGCCAGGGTGGTGGTGATCGGCGCGGGCGTGTCCGGCATGAACGCCGCCGTCATCGCGCTGGGCATGCACGCCGAGGTGGTGCTGCTGGACCGGAGCATCGACCGGCTCCGCCAGGCCGACGCCGTCTACCGGGGGCACTGCCGTACGGTCGCCTCGAACATGTACGAGATCGAGCGCGCCGTCCTGGAGGCCGACCTGGTCATCGGCGCCGTGCTGGTGCCCGGCGCGAAGGCCCCCACCCTGGTCGGCAACGACCTCGTCAGCCGGATGCGGCCCGGCTCGGTCCTGGTGGACATCTCCATCGACCAGGGCGGCTGCTTCGAGGACTCCCGGCCGACCACCCACGCCGACCCCACCTACCGCGTGCACGACTCGGTGTTCTACTGCGTGGCCAACATGCCGGGCGCGGTCCCGCACACCTCGACCTACGCGCTGACCAACGTGACCCTGCCCTACGCCCTGTCCATCGCGGAGCTGGGCTGGCGGGAGGCGCTGCGCCGCGACCCGTCGCTGGCCCTGGGCCTGAACACGCACGAAGGCCATCTGACCAACCGGCCCGTGGCCGAGGCGCACGGGCTGGAGGCGGCCCCCCTGGAGCGGGTCCTCTCCTGACGGGCTCCTGCGGGTCCGGCGGCTCCGGCGGGTCCGGCGGCTCCGGCGGCTCCGGCGGCTCCGGCGGGTCCGCCGAGGCGGCGGTTCCCGCGGGGCGGGGCCGGGAACCGGACCCCGGACCCGGAGCGGGCCTCCGTACGGCCCGCGGGCGGGGTCAGCGTCCGGCGGGTGCGGACAGCGCGTCCGGGTCGCGGCGCTCGTCGCGGCGGTTGGCGTACACGCTCGTGGCCGTGACCGTGGCCAGGACGCCGATGATGACCGCCAGCGAGACCGGGGTGGGGATCTCCGGGAGCCACGTCCAGATGCCGTGCGCCCAGTGCAGGACGAGCTTGACCCCGATGAAGGCCAGGATGACGCTCAGCCCGTGGTTGAGGTGCCGCAGCTTCGTCAGGACGCCCTGCAGGACGAAGTAGAGCGCCCGCAACCCCAGCAGGGCGAAGGCGTTCGTGGCGAAGACGATGTACGGGTCCTCCGTCACGCCGTACACCGCGGGCACCGAGTCGACGGCGAAGACGATGTCGGTGGCGAAGACGGCCACGACCGCCAGCGCGAGCGGGGTGAGGGCGCGGCGGCCTCCCTCGCGGACCACCATGCGGAAGCCCCGGTAGTCGTTGGTGACCGGCATGAAGCGCCGCAGCAGCCGGACCGTGCGCATGGAGGAGATGTCGACCTCCTGCTCGTGCCCGCCCAGCGCGTCCCTGAGGATCTTCACCGCGGTGACGATCAGCACCCCGCCGAAGAGCAGGAACGCCCAGGTGCCGCTCTGCAGGACGGCCGCCCCGAGCGCGATGAAGATCACGCGCAGCACCAGCGCCCCGATGATGCCGTAGAGCAGGACCCGCTGGGCCAGGGCGGTCGGGACCGCGAAGGCGGCCAGCAGCAGCATGAAGACGAACAGGTTGTCCACCGACAGCGACTTCTCCACCACGTAGCCGGTGAAGAACTCCACCGACACGGTGGAGCCGTGGCTGAGCCAGAGGTAGACGCCGAAGACGAGGGGCAGCGCCAGGTAGAAGAGCGACCAGCCCACCGCCTCGCGCATCCGCACCTCGTGCGGGCGCCGGGTCAGCAGGGAGTCGAGAGCGAGCAGCAACAGCAGGACGACGACACTGATCGTCCACATCCCCGGCGAGCCGATCGTCTGAAGATCGGCTGCGAGCAGGCCTGCCTCAGCGGGCATGGAGTCTCCTCGAACGTGCGGAATCGTTCGAGGTCTCCTTCACCCGCCTGGGGCGGGCGGCCGTCCGAGGATGCTCTGGGGCATCCGTACTGACCGGACCGGCGCTTGGGAAGTACTCCCCTCGCCCACCAGGCTAAAGCACGCCGGAGGGTTGTCAACGCGGGGGCCGGTCGTCCGGCGGCGGTCCCGGTCGGGAGCTGGGCCGCCCGGGCAGAGGGCCGGGCCCCCGGGACCGCCCGGGGTCAGCGGGCCCCCGGGGTCAGCGGGCCCCCGGGACCGCCCGGGGTCAGACATCCCTGGAGCTTGGATGTCAAGCGGCGAGGTCGTGGTTGCGGTGTGACCAGGCGGTCGCCCGGTCGTAGAGGGTGTGGTTCTTGAGGCAGCCGTGGAGGATGCCGACGAGGCGGTTGCCGACCTGGCGCAGGGCGGCGTTGTGGCTGACGTCGCGGGCTCTGATCTGGTCGTAGTAGGCGCGGGCGTCCACGTCGTGCAGGAGGGCGCAGGAGGCTTGCAGGTGCAGGGCGTCGACGAGCCGATCGTTGTGGACGAACCGGGCGTGAACGGTCCGCGTCTTACCGGACTGCCGGGTGACCGGCGAGGTACCGGCATAGTTCTTGCGTGCCTTCGCGCTGGCATAACGCCCGGGAGCGTCTCCGAACTCGGCGAGCACCCGGGCGCCGAGAACGACGCCGATGCCGGGCTGACTGAGGATGACCTCAGCGTCCGGGTGCCGGCCAAAATGCGCCTCGACCTCGTCTTCCAGGGTCTTGATCTCCGTGTTGAGGGTGGCGATGACCGCGGCCAGTGCCCGCACGGTCGAGGCGTAGGCAGCGGTGACCAGATCGGCCTGGCCCAGTTGCTCGGACCGCAGCACCTGCTTGATCGTCTCGGCCTTGGCCGGGATATCCCGCCGCCCCTTCAGCGCGGCAGCGATCTGGACGGCGGTGAGCTTCGCCGCTGTCGCCGGAGTGGGGGCCTTGACCAGGAGTTTCAGCGCAGCATCCGAGGTCAGGCCGAGGGGCTTGTAGGCCTCCAGAGCGGCGGGGAAGTAGTCCCGCAACGCCACCCGCAGCCGGAGCATGTGGCGGGTGCGTTCCCACAACAGCGTCTGATGGGCGCGGGTGACGACCTTGACCGCCTCGGCGACCTCGGAGTCGCCGGCGACCTCCCGCAGCTGGTTACGGCGGGTACGGATCATGTCGGCCAGCGCGTGCGCGTCGCCCTTGTCGCTCTTGGCCCCCGACGAGCCGAGGATCTCCCGGTGCCGGGCGGCCTGCTTGGGGTCCACCCCGAACACCCGGTATCCCGCCGCCCGCAGCGCCCGCACCCACGGGCCCCGATCGACCTCGATGCACACCAGCACCTGCGCCGGCTCGCCGTCCTCCGGCACGAACCGGCCCACCAGCTCGTGGAAGCGGGACATCCCGGCCATCCCCTCGGGCAACCGGACCCGCTTCAACACCCGGCCCTGCTCGTCCTGGACCTCCACATCGTGGTGATCCTCAGCCCAGTCATCTCCGACGAACAGCATTCGAACCTCCGTGATCGACACCGGTTTCAGCAGCCCGCAGGAGCCGGTCGGCGACCTAATGGACCAGTGCTCACCCCAACCCGCGGGGGGCACGACATCCCATCAGCGATCAAGACCCCTGACCACCGGCGAGGGCACGATCTGACCCTAGGACTCACGGTCCAGGAGGCGAGAGTGCTCACTCACCAGCGGCTACCAGGCATCGAGTCTGCCAGTGAGGCGGACCCGGTAGTTCCCATTAGGAGGTGGGCGTGGCGCTCGGCGACGGGGTCGCGGCCGGCTCCCCCTGCGGCGTCGCCGAGGAGCTCGGGGCGGCCGTCGGGATCGGCTGCTCGGCCGTGGTGGTGGTCACCGGGCTGTCGCAGGAGGCGCCCAGCTCGGGCGTCTCAGGCCCCTGCTTGAACTTGGCGATGAACTTGGGCAGCCGCGGGTCGTCCGCGCCGTCCAGCTTGAGCTGCCGGTTCCAGGAGCTGACCACGACCTCGGCGGGCAGCCCGGGGTACGGGCTCAGCAGCATGTAGTCCTTGGAGGCCAGCTCCTTGAGGATGTCCACCTGGTCCTTGGGCAGGTCCGGCCGGTAGGTGATCCACACGGCGCCGTGCTCCATCGAGTGCACGGCGTTCTCGTTGTTGATCGGCGCGTCGTAGATGCCGCAGTTCTGCCAGGCCGTGTGGTGCTCCCCGCCCATCGGCGGGTTCTCCTTGTAGGCCACCTTGGTCGGGACGTGGAGGCTGCCGGGGTACTTGGCGCTGGTGACCGCGTCCAGCGAGGTCTTGGCCGCCCGGTCGACCAGGTAGAAGCCGACCACTCCGACGAGCAGGACGATGACGAGTCCTCCGCCGCCCCACATCATCAGAGCGGTCCTGCGCTCCTTGGCCTTCTGCTCCGCGCGCATCCTGGCGAGGGTGTCCCGCCGCGCCTGCGCCTTGTCCTTCGACATCGATCCTCCACCCGCCAACCGGCTCCGGGTCACCTTATGCCCTAGTGGCGTATGTGGAGAATAAGGAATGCGAAGGACGTGACAACGCGGAGTCAGCCGGGGTGAGTAGGCTTGGCGGACAATGGAAAACCCCGTCGACAGCACTCCGCACTCCCGGCGGCGCCTGGTGGTCGCCGCGGCCCTGGCCTGCCTGGCCGCGCTCGCGGTGGCGGTGATCGTCCTGGGCCGGACGGGCGAGCCGACCGACGCCTCCGCCGAGGCCGGGTTCGCCCGCGACATGGCCTCCCACCACGCCCAGGCGGTGGAGATGTCGTTCATCGCCAGGGACGGCGGCTCCGACGACGCGCTCCGCCTGCTCGCCTACGACATCATCGTCACGCAGACCGCCCAGCGCGGCATGTTCATGGGCTGGCTGCAGCAGTGGGAGCTCGGCCAGGCGACCGAGCGGCCGTCGATGGCCTGGATGGCCGGCCACGGCCACGGCGGCACGCCCGGAGCCCCGGCCGCCATGCCCGGCATGGCGAGCGCGGCGGAGCTCGACCGGCTCCGCAAGACGACCGGCCGGGAGCAGGAGGTCCTGTTCCTCCAGCTCATGATCCGCCACCACGAGGGCGGCGTGCAGATGGCGGAGGCCCTGCTGAAGCTCTCCGATCGTGACGAGGTGGTCACGATGGCGCGGCACATCGTGAACACGCAGGCCGGAGAGATCAAACTGATGACGGACATGCTGAAGCAGCGGGGTGCCCAGCCGCTGCCGTCCATACGGCAATGAGTCAGACACACAGGTGAACAGCGTCAGCGCGTTCCCCGCGCGGCCGGTCCCCGGCCGGGGCGGCATGGCGGAACCGATCTGGCCGGAGGAGACTTAAGTGGTGAACGACGAGCCGGAGAACCGCCTGGAGGTGAGCATCTCCGCCGAGGTCGAGATGGGGCAGTACGCCAACTTCGCCTCGGTGTGGCACACCCAGGATGGCTTCGTCCTGGACTTCGCGGTGATCACCCGACCGCCCCAGCTGGCCAACGACCCTTCGTCGGGCCAGCACTTCGTCAGCGTGCCGACCCGGATCGTCAGCCGGATCCGCATCCCCCCGAGCCAGGTGTTCGAGCTGATGAAGGCCCTGGAGCAGCAGCTCACCCAGTACGAGCAGGAGACGGGCCACAAGCACTGACCGCGCGGCCCGCCCGCACCCGCAACGACCCGCGCCCGGGGGACGACCCGGGGCCGGGCGCGGGGGCGCGGCCTCAGGCCGGACCGATCGCCCGGCGCCGGGGACGGCCCGGGCCGGGCGCGGGGGCGCCGCCTCAGGTCAGGCCGGGCGCGGGGACGCGGCCTCAGGTCAGGCCGATCGCCCGGCGGGCGGCCGTCATGACCTCTCCGGCGCGCTCGGCAGCCCGGGCGGCGTGCCGCTCCAGGAGCCGGTCGAGTTCCGCCGGATCGGCCGAGAGCGCGTCGAACCGCCGCCGGACCGGGGCCAGCGTCTCGGTGACCGCCTCGGCCGCGTCCTTCTTGAGCGCGCCGTACGACGCGTACGAGAACGACTCGACCGGACGCCCGGTGCAGGCGGCGAGCAGGGTGAGCAGGTTCGACACCCCCGGCTTGGCCGCCGGGTCGTGGCGGACCTCCGTCCCCGAGTCGGTGACCGCCCGCATGATCTTGCGCCGGACGTCGGCCGGCTCGTCCAGCAGGTGGACCGTCCCCGCGTCGGAGCCCTCGGACTTGCCCATCTTGGCGGTCGGCTCGGCCAGGTCCATGACGCGGGCGGCCAGGCGCGGGTGCACGGCCTCGGGGACGGTGAAGGTCTCGCCGTACAGGTGGTTGAAGCGCAGGGCCAGGTCCCGGGTGAGCTCGACGTGCTGGCGCTGGTCCTCCCCCACCGGGACGAGGTCCGCCCGGTGCAGCAGGATGTCGGCGGCCATCAGCGCGGGGTAGGTCAGCAGGGACAGGCGCACCTCCTCCCGGCCCGCCGACTTCTCCTTGAACTGGATCATCCGGTGCATCTCGCCGTAGTGGGCGGTGCTCTCCAGCAGGTAGGCCAGCTCCGTGTGGGCCGGCACCCGCGACTGGACGTAGACCCCGGAGCGGTCCAGGCCGCAGGCGAGCAGCAGGGTCGCCGCCTCCCGGGTGCGGGCCCGCAGCCGCCCGGGGTCGTGTCTGATCGTCAGGGCGTGCAGGTCGGCGACGGCGTAGACGCAGTCGGCCTCGTCCTGCAGGCGTACGGCGGGCAGGATCGCGCCGAGGTAGTTGCCGAGCGTCAGCCGGCCGGTCGGCTTGAACGCGGAGAAGACGCGCTTGGTCATGGTGGGTCCCCTTCTCGGTGAGGGGCCGCCGGACCACCGGCCGCGGGGAGAAGGAAACGGCCGCCGGTGAACGGCGGCCGTTTTCGCGTGCGCAGTCGGGGCTGGCTAGCGGGTCCGCCGGAGGGCGGCCCGCCACAGACCCAGGCTGCGGTGGCTCATGCCGGAAACCCTACCTCCTCGGCGACGGCGGCGGCGAAGGCGTCGACGTCGGCCTCGGTGGTGTCGAACGCGGTCATCCAGCGGACCTCGCCGACGGCCTCGTTCCAGGTGTAGAAGCGGAAGCGCTTCTGCAGCCGCTCGGTGGCGTCCCGCGGCAGGATCGCGAAGACCGCGTTGGCCTCGACCGGGCGGGGGATCTCCACCCCGGGCAGGTCCCGGACGGCGTCGGCGAGCCGCCGGGCCATCGCGTTGGCGGTGCGGGCGTTGCGCAGCCACAGGTCCCCGGCGAGCAGCGCCTCGAACTGCACCGAGACGAACCGCATCTTGGAGGCCAGCTGCATCGCGCTCTTGCGCAGGTAGCGCAGGCCGCGCACGGCGTCCGGGTTCAGCACCACGACGGCCTCGCCGAACATCATCCCGGCCTTGGTCCCGCCGAAGGAGAGCACGTCCACCCCGGCGTCCGCGGTGAACGCGCGCAGCGGCACGTCCAGCGCGGCGGCGGCGTTGGTGATCCGGGCGCCGTCGAGGTGGACGAGCATGCCGAGCCCGTGGGCGTGCTCGCAGACCGCCCTGATCTCCTCCGGCGTGTAGAGCGTGCCCAGCTCGGTCGTCTGCGTGATCGAGACGACCTTCGGCTGGGCGCGGTGCTCGTCGCCGAAGCCCCAGGCCTGCCGGTCGACCAGCTCGGGGGTGAGCTTGCCGTCCGGGGCGGCCACGGGCAGCAGCTTGAGCCCGGCCGTACGCTCCGGCGCGCCGCCCTCGTCGGTGTGGATGTGCGCCGACTCGGCGCAGACCACGGCCTCCCAGTGCGCGGTCATCGCGCGCAGCGCGACCACGTTGGCGCCGGTGCCGTTGAACACCGGCCAGGCCTGGGCGGCCGGGCCGAAGTGGGCGCGGAAGACCTCCTGCAGCGCCTCGGTGTAGACGTCGTCGCCGTAGGCGGTCTGGTGCCCGCCGTTGGCGAGCGCGATCGCGGCGAGGATCTCCGGGTGGACGCCGGCGTAGTTGTCGCTGGCGAAGCCCTTCACCGCCGGGTCGTGCCGGCGCACGGCGGCGGTCGGCGCGGTCCGCCCGCCGGCCGGCGCGGTTCCGGCGGCGGACGCCGCGTGCGCCCTGCCCGCGGCGCCCACCGCGCCCACCGCGCCCACCGCGTCCACGGCGCTCACGGCGTCCGCGGTGTACGGGCTTCCGGTCGCTGCGTCCGTCACGTCGTCAGGTCCATTCGGGTGCCGTTGGCCTCGGTGTCCCACAGACCCGCGATCGCCGCGGCGAGGTCGTCGACGTCGGTGAACCCGGGGAACGTCTTCTCCGGGCTCGCCGCGCGCATGCCCTCGTGCACGAGCGCCTTGACGACCAGGACGTTCGCGGTCGCGCCGGTCCCCTCCAGTGCGTCGGCGAAGGCGAGCGTCCACGCCTCGGCGGCGGCCTTGGCGGCGCCGTACGCCGCGTTGCCCTGGGTGGGCTTCTCGGCGGCCTTGGCGGAGACGATCGCGAACCGGCCCCGCCCGCTCTCCTTGAGCAGCGGCTCGAAGGCCAGGGTGACGTGCTGGAGGGTGCGCACCAGCAGGTCGTGCAGGAGCGCCCAGTCCTCCAGCCGCGTCTCGGCGAAGGTCGTCGACCCGCGCCAGCCGCCGACCAGGTGGAGAAGGCCGTCGACGCGGCCGTGCTCGGCCCGGACGTCCGCGGCCAGCTTCGTGACCGCGTCGAAGTCGAGGAGGTCGACGGGGAGCGTGCCGTCGGCGCCGGACTTGTCGACGCCGATGACGGTGTGGCCCTGGGCGGTGAAGCGGCGGACGGCGGCCTGGCCCGCGGGGCCCGCCGCGCCCGCGATGACGATGATCATGCTCGGATCCCCTTCGTGGAGTCGACGACCTCGCCGAGCTTACGGCGCAGGGCCTCGTAGAACATGCTCAGCGGGAACTCGTCGGGCAGCACCGCGTCCACCACGGCCTTGGGGAAGCCCTCGGTGGGCAGCGCTTCGACGCCCTTGGCCCAGACCGAGGCCGGGTGCGGCTCGACGTAGGCCGCCACCAGTTCGTGCGCGGCCAGCCAGTGGGCGAGCTTGGCGCGGTCGATGCCGTCGCGGTAGAGCTTCTCCACCTCGCCGCGCAGGTCGGCGACGCCGCCGGCGAGCCGGGACCAGTCGACGCTGAGCCGGTTGTCGGTCCACCGCACGACGTCGGTGCGGTGCAGGTAGGCGAAGAGCAGCTGACCGCCGAGGCCGTCGTAGTTGCGGACCCGGTCACCGGTGATCGGGAAGCGGAACAGCCGGTCGAACAGGATGGCGTACTGGACGTAGCGGGCGTGCGGCACGCCCTCGGCCTCCAGCCGCACCGCCTCGCCGAACGCGGTCAGGTCGCAGCGCAGCTCCTCCAGGGAGTAGAGCCAGTACGGCATGCGCTGCTTGATCATGAACGGGTCGAACGGCAGGTCGCCGTGGCTGTGCGTGCGGTCGTGGATCAGGTCCCAGAGCACGAAGGTGTCCTGGGCCAGTTCCTGCGACTCCAGCAGCCGGGCCGCGTCCGGCGGCAGGGCCAGCTTGAGCGTGTCGGCGGCGGCCCGGCCCACCCGGCGGAAGCGGGCGGCCTCGCGGTCGCAGAAGATCGCGCCCCAGGTGAAGCGGGCCGGGGTCGCGCGGACCGCGACGGACTCCGGGAAGAGCACCGCGGAGTCGGTGTCGTAGCCAGAGGTGAAGTCCTCGAAGGCGACCGGCACGAACATCGGGTTGTCGTAGCGGGAGGACTCCAGCTCGGCGAGCCATCCCGGCCAGACGGTGCGGATCCAGACGGCCTCGACGTGCCGGCGGGCGCTGCCGTTCTGCGTGTACATCGGGAAGACGACGAGGTGCTCCAGGCCGTCGATCCGCTGGGCGTCGGGGTGGAAGGCGTCGAGCGAGTCGAGGAAGTCGGGGACGCCGAGGCCCTGCGCGACCCATTTGCGGAAGTCCGCGACGACCGCGTCGAGGTAGGCCGCGTCGTGCGGGAAGCGCGGCGCCAGCTCGGCGACGCGGTCGACGATCTCGGAGATCAGGGCGACGGCCAGGTCGCGGTCCCCCTCGATCGAGCCGTCCTTCGCCTGCAGCGGCTGGAGCCGCTCGACGGCGGCCTTGAGGGCGGCGAAGGCGGTCCGGGCCCCGCCGTCGGCCCGCTCGGCCCGCTCGGCGCGCTCGGCCCGCTCGGCGCGCTCGGGGGCGCGGGCGGCCCAGGTGACGAGGTTGCCCCAGAGCGCGGCGTGGTCGTACTCGCCGATCGAGTCGTCACCGAACAGGTCGGAGTCGGCGACCACGACGACGCGCCCCCTGCCGTGCCGTACGGCCAGCGCGAGCGGGCGGCCGGCGGGGTCGGCGGTCGGGGAGGTCGAGAAGAGCACGGTGACGTCGGCGGGGGCGAGCTCGGGGCTCGGGGTCAGCACGCCGGCGCGGTAGAAGCAGGCGCGGCGGGCCCCGGCCAGCAGGTCCTCCCCGCCGGTCGCGCCGGGCACGCCCATCACCCAGGAGGCCACGCCGTTGTGGGCGTTGCGGGGGTCCTGCACGGTGGTGTGCTCGACCCGGACGCCGAAGACGTCGAGGAGGTCGGCGAGGTTGCTGCCGTACTTGTCCTGCTCGCACTCGGCCAGCACGACGAGGCCGCCGCCCGAGGCGACGTGGGTCGCGATCGCGTCGATCTCCTCGGCGCGGAAGACCGGGCTGCCCAGGCCGGTGGTGCGCTCCCAGCGGTCGGCCGAGGGGTGGGCGATCACGAGCACGTCGGTGTCGGCGAGGACGGCCGGGGTGATCGCCCCGGCGTCCCCGCCCGTGTTCCCGCCCGTGTTCCCCGCGGGGTTCCCGGGCGTGCCCCCGTCCGCGCTTCCGGCGGCGCCCCCGTCCGCGCTCCCGGTGGCGCTCCCGGTGTGCGCGGTGACGGTGTGGCCCAGGCGGCGGAGCAGGTCGGCGGCGCGGGCGTAGCCGTTGTCGTCCGGATGGCCCGGGTTCATCGCCTCGGCCACCTCCCGCCGGATGGTCCACGACTCGCTGTGTGCCTCGTCGAACAGCACCCGCGGGAATGCCCTCACGGAAAATCCTCCTGTCGCCCGGTCATATTCGAGGAAAATATACACATCTTGCCCGAATATCGACATGTCCCCTATCCTCTGCAGAGGATCTACGGGGATGCGGACCCGGTGGGACCCGCCCGGCGACACGGGCCGGTGACACAGGCCGGCGACACGGAGGGGTGCACCCGCGCGTGAGCACCTCCACGACGGCCGGGCCGGACGACCTGCGCGGCGCACGCTCCCACCCGTTCGTGGTCTGGCGCACCTTCCTCCACCCCGACCAGCACCGGATCGCCTACCGCCCGTCCTACTCGGGACCGGCCCAGGTCTCGGGCGGTCCCGGAACCGGCAAGACGACCATCGCCCTGCACCGGGCCGCCCACCTCGCGCACCGCCTCGCCGCCGGCGAGACCGGCGGGACGGTGCTGCTGACCACCTACGCCCGCAACCTCGCCGAGGCGCTCGACCGCCAGCTCGCCGTGCTCATCGGCGACGAGCGGGCCTACCGGCGCGTCGAGGTCTCCGGGATCGACCGGCTGGCCATCCGGACCGTCCGCGGCGCGCTCGGCCTCTACCCCCAGACGGTCGCCCGGCACGACCTCGAACGGGCCTGGGACGCGGCGGCGCGGCGCTCGGACCTCCCGTACGGCGGCGGCTTCCTGCTGCGCGAGTGGGAGCAGGTCGTCCTGGCGCAGGACATCCGCGACGAGGAGGGCTACCTCGCCTGCGCGCGCCCCGGCCGGGGGACCCGGCTGCCCCGCGGGCGGCGGGCGGCCGTCTGGCGGGCGATCGCCGAGGAGGCCGGCCGGCTGCGGGCGGCGGGTCGCTGGACCTATCTGCAGCTGGCCGGCGAGGCGGCCCGGCTGCTGCGGGAGCAGGCGGCGGCGCCGTACCGGCACGTGGTGGTCGACGAGGCGCAGGACCTGCACCCGGCGCAGTGGCGGCTGCTGCGCGCGGCGGTGGCGCCCGGTCCCGACGACCTGTTCCTGACCGGCGACCCGCACCAGCGGATCCACGACCACCGGGTCTCGCTGTCGTCGCTGGGCGTCGAGGTGCGGGGGCGCAGCCACCGGGTGCGGATCGGCTACCGGACCACGCAGGAGATCCTCGACTGGGCCGTGCCGATCCTGGGCGGCGCGCCCGCGGCGGGCCTCGACGGGATCGACGACGACCTGGACGGCTACCGCTCCCCCGTCCGGGGGGAACGGCCGACGGTGCTGCGGGCCGCCGACGCCGCCGCCGAACTCGCCGCGCTCACCGGTCAGGTCCGCGCCTGGCTGGACGCCGGCGTGGAGCCCTCCGCGATCGCGGTGATCACCCGGTTCTTCGGCATGGCCCGGGCGGCGCGCGAGACGCTGACCGCCGCGGGCGTGCCCACGGCGTTCCTGGGCGGCGGCGACGAGCGCGACATCGTGCAGGTCGGCCTGATGCACAAGGCCAAGGGCCTGGAGTTCCGCTGCGTCGCGGTCATCGGCGCCTCGGCCGGGCTGCTCCCGCACCCGTCCGTGCTGACCGCCGAGGACGAGGACCCGCTCACCCGCGCGCTGGACCTGCAGCGCGAGCGCAGCCTGCTCTTCGTCGCCTGCACCCGGGCCCGCGACCGCCTGTACGTCTCCTGCACCGGCGAGCCGAGCCCCTTCCTGCCCGCCGCCCCCTGAGGTCCGGATCGCGGGACCGGTTCAGGGCTTGGTCAAGGATCGTTTGGCCCCGCGGGGACCGGGCACGCCTCCGAACCGAACAGGAGGGGAGAAAACACCATGAACGAGGGCGAATTCATCAGGGTGGTCTGCAACGAGTCGGGGCTGACCCAGGACCAGGCGGAGATCCTGACCCAGGCCACGCTGGAGACGCTGGCCGAGCGCCTGACCCCCGAGGAGGCCGACGACCTGGCGTCCCAGCTTCCCGAACCGATGCAGGATCTGCTGCTCTCGGACCGCGAGACCCCCGACGACTTCGGGCTCGACGAATTCGTCCGGCGGGTCAGCGACCGCTCGGGCGCGGACGTCTCCGAGGTCAGGGAGGACGTGCACGCGGTCTTCTCCGCGCTGCGCCTGGCCACCGCGCCCGGCGAGCTCGACGACGTGCTCTCCGGACTGCCGAGGGAGTTCGCGGAGGTGCTCTGACGGCGCGGGCCGGCGTCCGCGGATCCCCGGCCTGCGGACCCCGGCCCCCGGACTCGGCGGCCCCCCGGGCGGAGCCTGCCGGACGCCGGCACCGGCTCACCGATCCCCGTACGCCGGCTCCCCCGGCTCGCCGTCGAGGGCCTCGATGATCTGCTGGAGGATCTCGGCGCCGACGCATCCGGCCAGGACCTCGCGGAACCCCTCCGCGCCCAGGAAGGCCCTCTGCGCGCCGAGCCAGCGCAGGCTCGCCCCGGCCTCGGGAGACCGGAGCCCGCCGTAGAGGAGCAGGCTCCGGACGCTGTAGGGGACGGCGTCGGCCACCCTGCCGGCCTCGCTGAACAGCACGCTGATGCCGCGGCAGTCCTCCGCCTCGCCGGCCCGGTCGCCGATCTCCTCGTTGGTGCGCAGCGATTCCCGATACCACCGCAGAGCCTCGTCGTGCTCGCCCCGCCGGTGCGCGATGACGCCGAGATTGTGGCGGACCTTGGCCGTGACGGAGCGGTCGCCGAGATCCTCCAGAATCCCCAGCGCCCGCTCGTACCACCGCCGGGCGTCGTCGTCCCTGCCCTGCTCGTGGGCGATGCCGCCGAGCTGCACGTAGCCGGTGGCCGTGCCCGGACGGTCGCCGATCTCCTTCTTGAGGTCCAGCGCCCTCTCGCACCAGCGCAGAGCCTCGTCGTAGTCCCCCTGCCGGTAGGCGATGACGCCGATGTTGTGGCTGACCTGGGCCACCCCGGCCAGATCGCCGCACTCTTCGTGCAGCGCCCGGGACTCCATGAACCACCGCAGCGCCTCGGCGTACTCCTCCCGGTCCTGGGCGAGGGCGCCGAACTGCTGGTAGACGCCGGCCGTTCCGGAGCGGTCGTCCAGTTCCCGGTACGTCTCCAGCGCCCGCCGGTAGTACTCCCGCGCCCGGTCGTACTCCCCGCGCTTGTGGGCGACGGTGCCGATCCGCTGGAGGACCGCGGCCCGGTCCGGGCCGCCGACCGCCGTCCACTCCAGCGCCTCCCGGTGCAGCTGCTCCTCCCAGCCCCACGCCCCCCGGGTGTGCAGCAGCCGGCACACCCGGTCCGTCGCCCCCAGCGCCTGCTCCAGGTCGCCGGCGGCCTGGTAGTGGAAGCGCGCCTCGATCAGCTCCGCCACCTCCTGCTGCGGGCTTCGCGGCCTGGTGCGCGGCCGGAGCCACCAGCGCGCCGCGGCGGCGTGCGCGGCGGCGAGCCGGTCCGGGGCGGTGATCTGCGGGCGGGCCAGCGCCACGGCCGTCCACCGGTGCACCGAGAACACCCGGTCCCCCTCCCCGTCCCGGCCGGGGGCCAGCAGTCCCAGCCGGGTCAACGCGTCGATCGCGCCGTCCAGCTCCGGGGGGTCGGCCACCGGCGGAGCCGCCAGAGCCAGCACGTCTGCGAGCATCCGCAGCCACTCCTCCGGCCGCAGGCCTCCGCCCTCCGGCCGCGGTCCCCCGCCCTCCGGCTCCGCGGCGAGGTCGGCCCGGTCGGCCCGCTCCACCAGCGCGGTCAGCCGGGCCACCCGCTCCCCCTGCCGCGGGTCCGGCGGGAGCGGGGTGCCGGACTGCCAGACGAGGCCGGTCCGGTCCACCGGGACCCGGTACACCGACGCCCCGACCAGCACCTGCCGGGCGGAGTCGTCCAGCAGGCCGAGCAGCTCCAGCAGGAGCGTGTCGTCGACCGCCAGGGTCACCGCTTCGGCCAGGGCCGCGTCCAGGCCCGCCGTACCGGCCGACCGCAGCCAGGCCTCCGGATCGGGGATGCCGCGCCGGTCCAGCAGGTCCTCCAGGCGGTCGCGGACGTCGTGGAAGCGGGCCCGGCCGCCGCGGAGCAGCGCGTCCAGGTACTCCAGAGTCCGGGGATGGCCGCCGACGTCCGTCCAGGCCCGCTGCCGGTCCGCCACCGGGAGCCCGTTCAGTCCGGGCAGGCGCCACATCAGCTTCCGGGCCTCGGCCAGGGAGAGGGGGCCGAGGTGGTGGACGTGGAGCAGGTCGTCCGCGCCGCCGGGCAGGGTGAAGGGGTGACGACTGGTGACGAGGAGCCGTCCTGCCCGGAGCCAGGCGGCGAGGAAGCCCGGCAGCTCCTGGTCAACGAAGGGCAGGTCCGCCGCACGGTCGAGGTTGTCCTCGAAGTTGTCCAGTAACAAGGTCACCCGGGAGAGCCCGAGTTTCCGGGCCAAGGCCGCGGACGCGTCGGCGAGCACCCCGGCCAGGGCCTCCAGCCGCAGGGACCAGGGATATCGCGGCTCCCGCAGCCCCAAGGCCACCTGGCGGAGGTCATCGGCCTCCGCGCCCGCCCGGAGCGTGACGGCCAGGATCCGGTCGGCCACGGCGGCCAGGATCTGATCGGGGCCGGTCCGGCCGACGATCGAGACCACGAGACCGGCTTCGGGGCCGAGGCGGCCGAGCAGCTCGGCGGCCAGGCTGCTCTTGCCGACCCCGCCGATGCCGTGCAGCACCACGCCGGGCCGCTTCCGGAGTCCGGCGCGCAGGACGCGCAGCTCGGCGCGGCGGCCGACGAAGTCGCCGACGGCCCTGACCGCCACGCCGGGGGCGAGGGAGGCGGCCTTCGCGGGCCTGACGTGCGGGTCCACTCCGGCGGTGACGTCGTAGAGCGGGATCGACGGCCCGCGCAGGAAGAGCGCCGGGGTGGCCCACTCCACCAGCTCCGCCTCCCGGCCGTCCGCCCGGCGGCGCCGCTCCTCCACCTTCCGGCGGGCCTCCGCGAGCGCGGTCGGCGCCTCGGGCCGGGACCGTACGGCCAGCTCCCGGTAGAGGGCGCCGCTGAGCAGGGTCGCGTACCGGTCGGTGACCGGCGCGGTCATCGCCAGCACCGCCGGGACCCCGGCCGCGGAGAGCCCCCGTGCCAGCCCGGCGCGGGCCCCGCCCTCCGCGTCCGGCCCGTCCAGGGCGGTGGAGCAGCCGGAGAGCACGACCAGCGGCACACCGCGGTCCCGGGGGATCGCCGCGGCCAGCCGGGCGGCCGTCACCCGGTCGGGCCCGCCCCGCTCGTCCTCCAGCAGGAGCGCGTCCGGCCCGGCGTGGCAGGAGATGTGCAGGACGTGGAAGCGCTCCTGCTTCAGGGCGTCCTCGACCGCCTGGAGCGTGCCCTCGTTGAGGATCCGCACGTGGGCCGCCGCGTGCCGCCGGGCCTCCTCCACCGAGTCGAGGATGACCCGCAGCTCCGCCTCCAGGTCGAGCAGCGGGCTCGCCTGCGCCGTCTCCGCGCCGGGCGGGGCTCCGGGCGCCGCGACCACGGCCAGGATCCGCAGCGGGGCGCGGATGTCCATCGCGGTCGGCCGTCCTGACGCCGGGAGGTGCCGGAACAGCTCCACGTGCGGGTGGAGCGCCAGCGGCTCCCGCCCGGGCGGGACCAGCGTCTCCCACGGCAGCCCGGCGAGGTCGTCGTCCACCTGGAGGCCGAGGCGGAGCGTGCGGTTCTCCGCCTCGGCCTCCGCCAGCGCCCGGGTCAGCGCCTGCCCGGCGGCGCCGTCGAGGAAGATCTCCCCCAGAGCCGTCCCGACGTCATGGAGCCGGGCCTCCAGCGCCGCGCCCCGCCGCCCGGTCGCGGCGCCGTCCTTGGTGAGCGTCCCCCCGCGCCGTTCCCGGGCGCGGTCGAGCCGCCAGAGCCGCTCCTCCAGCGTGGGGGTGATCGGGTGCGGCCGGTGGCGCGTCCCGGCATCGGTGCCCCCGCCGTGCGGTCCCGGCCGCCGGGACGGGCCGTCCGGTTCGAAGACGACGGCGTCCCTGCCGATGCGGAGCAGCGCCTCCCGGGGGCCTTCGAGCCGGTGCGTCCGGTAGGGGGCGAGCGGTTCGGCGCCGGGGCCGCCCCCGTTCAGGAGGCGGAGCAGCTCGCCGTACGGCGTGTCCTGGTCCTCGCCCCGGAAGTCCAGCGGGTGCCGCGACGCCGCGAAGGGGCCCAGCTCGACGTCGTCGAGCAGGACCGGGACGAACCGGCGCCGGGTGAGCAGCGCCGCGTACTTGTCGGCGCTCGCCGGGTCGTTCTCGATCGCGCGGCTGTGGACGAAGAGGCAGTGCTTGGAGGCGCGGATCAGCTCCTCGATCCTGTGCACCATGATGTCGCCGGGCAGGTAATCCTCCAGTGCCGCCCGGAATCCGTCCGTCTCCAGCCGCGCCTGCAGCCGTTTAGCCCATTCCAAATCATTTCGGGCATGAACTACGAATACATCGTAAATGTCATTGATCACTGCGGTCATCCGCCCTCCCGTCCGTACCGGGAAGTTCACCATTTCCCGGTACGGAAAGCCATGGAAACGGTCGGCGACGTAATCTGACCTTCATGGACCTCGCGGAGCCGGCCGTCGCCGTCGCCGGCCTTCTCGTCGCCGTTACGGGCGTCCGCTGCGCCCGGCCGGCCGTCGTCCGCAAGACCCGGGGACGCCGCCCCTCCCTCCGCCGGGACCGACCCCCTCCGGAGGTGACCTCCCGGTGAGCACGGACTACGACGTCTTCGTCTCCTACTCCCACACGGATGCCGAGCTGGTCGCGAACCTCGCCGGACGACTGGAGGCGCGCGGCCTGCGGGTGGCCTACGACAAGGTGGTCGTCCGGCCGGGGTCGATCATCTTCCACGAGATCGACCAGGCCATCCGCGGCTCCGCGCACGGCCTGCTCGTGATGAGCCCGGCCTCGATGGCCAGCGGGCCGGTGCTGAACGAGTACCACGCCCTGCTCCAGCGGAGCATGAGCGATGGACGGCTCCTCATCCCCGTCCTCATTTCGGACATCGACGACGGAGAAATCCCGGAGTTCATGAAGATCCGGTTCCACAGCGACCTGCGGGACGCGACCGACGAGGTCTTCGACGAGCGGGTGGACGAGATCGCCGAGGCCGTACGGCGGGCGTCGTGAGCGGCGCGGGGCGGCCGGCGGGCGACGCGTTCGTCTCCCACGCCCCGCAGGACGCCGGCTGGGCCCGCCGGCTCGCCGACCGGCAGCGGGCCTGGACGGACGTCGGCGGCCATCCCCGGACTCTGGAGTACCTGGACGCGCTGCTGCGCGGAGGCGAGGCCCGCTTCCACGACGTCCGCGACCGCCTGGAGGACCTGCTGGACCGGCGCGGCATCCCCGATCCGGAGGCCTGGCTGCGGTCGGCCGGTACGGCGGGCCTGGACGCGGCCCTGGCCGAAGCGGTGACCTGGACCGGGCGCTTGAGGCGACGGACCGGGTATGCGAGCGGTGCACACCTGGGGGCGTGGAGCTGGGACGTCGACACCGTCATCGGCCGGCTTGACCAGAGCGGCGGGTGAGTCCCCCGCGAGAGGTCGCCCTGCCCGGGTCAGACCGTGTCGTCGGTGCGGAGCCAGCGGGTGAAGGCGGCCCACTCCCCCGGGGTGAACACCAGCGACGGGCCGGACGGGTCCTTGCTGTCGCGGACGCCGACCCGGCCGCCGGAGAGCTTGGCGATCTCCACGCAGTTGCCGCCGTTGCCGCCGGAGAACGGCGACTTCACCCAGACGGCCTCGTTCAGCTCCTGGTCCACCGGTCCCTCATCTCCTCGATCAGCTTCAGCGACGCCCGCTGCGGAAGCGCCTCGGTCCGGATCGCCTCGTATGTGATCACGATGTCGGCCACGTCGTCCGGCCGGTCGGTGACCTGCCCCTGACCGGCCGTCTCCAGGTAGACAGTATTGGCGAGGCCCCGGACCTGCGCAACGACGAAGGCACCCCTCAGCCCGACGGTGCTGCCCGCGTCGGAGGGCAGCACTTGGACGGTGACGTGCGGCAGGCGGGCCGTCTCCAGCAGGTGGTCGAGCTGCGCCGCCATGACCGTCTCGTCGCCGATACGGCGGTGGATCACCCCCTCGTCGATGACCGCCCAGAGCATGGGCGGCTCCTCACGCTCCAGGATGCGCTGGCGCTCCAGCCGGGCGGCCACGTCCTTCTCCACACCTTCCGCCGAGGAACGCGGTTCTCCGGTGAAGAGCGCCCGGGCGTAGTCGGCGGTCTGGAGCAGACCCGGAACGATGAGCGGTTCCCATGTGCGGAGGCTCTCGGCGGCCTGTTCGATCTCCACCCACGGCCGGAACCAGGCCGGGAGCCGGGAGGCCAGGTTGTCGATCATCTCCTTGATCCGGATCAGCGCGCCGTCCGCGCCCAGCACCTCGTCGCAGCGCCGGGCGAAGTCCTCCGTCGGGGGCCGCCGTCCGGTCTCCGCCATGGAGATCGTGCCCAGGGCGTACCCCGCCCGGCCGGCCAGCTTCGCCTGCGAGAGCCCCGCCTCCTGCCGGTGCCTGCGCAGCTCGTAGCCGAACAGGGCGGTCGGCGACGTGCTCGGGTCGAGCGGGCGGGGTCTCGGCACGGGAGCCTCCCGGGATTTTCAACGGGGATTTCACAAGAACCGATGAACAGGTGGCGCGGTCGTTCCGGCACCGACTGTAGCCACCGGATGCGACGCTCGGCGGAGCGATCCGGAAAACGACGGCAGGTGAATGTGAATCCAGCGGCGGCGCCCCGGGACCTCGAATCGGAATTCCTCGGGGAGACCTATCTGAAACTCGACCTCGAATCCGCCTCACGGGCCAGGTCCCGGATAAGGGAATGGCTCGGCGCGGACCACCCGCACTACGAGGACGTACGGCTGGCGGCCTCCGAACTGGTCGCCAACGCGGCCCTGCACGCCGGTCGCGGCCGGCCGGACGGCCTGGCCCTGCTGACCCTCACCCGGACGGGCGGCCTGCTCTGCGTCGAGGTCACCGATCCGGGCGGCGAGGGTTCAGAGCCCCGTGTGCGCGAGGCCGTACCGGACGACCGGGAGCGGGGCCGGGGCCTGGTGATCGTGCGCGAGCTGTCCGGAGGGCGCTGGGGCGTCCGCCACCACGCGGGTGCGGGCCGTACCGTGTGGTGCGTCCTCGGCGCCCGCCCCGGCCCTCCGGTGCGGCCGTGCGGGTGATCGTGTCCTTCGTCCCCGGCGGCGTCCGGATCCGCGATCCCGAGCAGCAGGGCGTCCTCTTCGGCTTCGACGCCTGGCGGGCCTTTCTCACCGCCGCCGAGAAAGGCCTTTTCGACCTGCCCGCCGGCGGACCGGCGGACGGAGGCCTCCACGACGGGGCGATCCGCGGAGAGGACCTCCCGGAAACCGGAAACCGGGAACCGGAAACCGGGAACCGGGAAACGCCGGTCCCGCGCCCCGGGAAAGGAACGCGCCTCCGGAAGCGGAAGGGCCGTCACCGCCTTCGCCCCTATCGCGGTGCCCCGTGCACCCGTACCGCGATAGGAGAATGCGATGAACGGAGGCGACGAGCCGGGCCGGCGGCGGTAACGTGGCGGCCGTGACCGACGGTGATCCGGCGAACGCGCCCGAGACGAGTGACGGCCCGGCGGGGAGGACGGCGGCGCCGGAGTGGGCGGCCGAGCAGGACGTCCAGGAGGCCGACGCGGCGGCGCTGGTGGGACGGCAGTTCCCCGACCTGCGCGGGGCGCCGGTCCGGCTGCTGGCCACCGGCTGGGACAACACCGTCCACCTCGTCGGCGAGCGCTGGGCGTTCCGGTTCCCCCGCCGGGCCGTCGCGCTGCCCGGCGTCCAGCGGGAGATCGCGACGCTGCCCGCCCTGGCGGCGCGGCTGCCGCTGGCCCTGCCGGTGCCGGTCCGGGTCGGGCGGCCGTCCGGCGCCTACCCGTGGCCGTTCTGGGGCGCGGAGCTGATCCCCGGCCGGGAGCTGGCCGAGGTCGACCTCTCCGCGGACGGGCGGGTGCGGGCCGCCGCCGGCCTCGGCGCGTTCCTGCGCGCCCTGCACGATCCGGAGCTGGCCGCCGAGGTGGGCGGCGGCCTGCCCGTCGACCCGATGCGCCGGGCCGATCCGGCGGTCCGGGCGTCCATGTCCCGGGAGCGGCTGGACCGGCTGGTACGGCGCGGCGTGTGGAGCCCGGACCCGGCCGTGGACCGGCTCCTCGCCGAGGGCGAGCGGGCGGGCCCGCCGCCCGGCCCCGCCGTCGTCTCCCACGGCGACCTGCACCTGCGGCACCTGCTGGTGGGCGAGGACGGGCGGGCGACCGGCGTCATCGACTGGGGCGACCTGTGCCGGGCCGATCCGGCGGTCGACCTCTCCCTGGCCTACGCCGGTTTCGACGGGGCCGCCCGTACGGCCCTGCTCACGGCCTACGGCCGTCCGGTCGGTCCCGGGCGCGAGCTGGCGGCGCGCGTGCTGGCGGTGTGCCTGTGCGCGGTGCTCGCCGACTACGCCGCGTCCACCGGCCGCGCCCGGCTGCTGGCCGCCTCCCTCGCCGGCCTCCGCCGCGCCGTCGCCCGCTGACCCGGGCGCCCGTACTCGTCGCCCACCGGACCGGTCCGGCGCGCCGTCACCCGCCGGACCGCAGGGGGTCAGATCAGGCCGAGCGAGAGCATGGCGTCGGCGACCCGCTTGAAGCCGTCGATGTTGGCCCCGGCCACGTAGTCGCCCGGCATGCCGTACTCGTCGGCGGTCTGCAGGCAGCGGCCGTGGATGTCGCGCATGATCTCCTGGAGGCGGCGCTCGGAGAACTCGAAGGTCCACGAGTCGCGGCTGGCGTTCTGCTGCATCTCCAGCGCGCTGGTGGCCACGCCGCCCGCGTTGGCGGCCTTGCCCGGCCCGAAGGACACGCCGGCCTCCCGGAAGACCCGGATGCCCTCCGGCATGGTGGGCATGTTGGCGCCCTCGCCGACCGCGATGCAGCCGCCCCGCACCAGTGTCTCGGCGTCGCGGCCGGTGAGCTCGTTCTGGGTGGCGGACGGCATCGCCACGTCGCACGGCACCTCCCAGATGCTCCGCCCCGCCACGAAGACGGCGTCGCCGCCGCGGCGCTTGGCGTAGACGTCCACGCGCAGCCGCTCGACCTCCTTGACCTGCTTGAGCAGGTCGAGGTCGATGCCCTTCTCGTCGACGACGTAGCCGGAGGAGTCGGAGCAGGCGATGACCGTTCCGCCGAGCTGCCGGACCTTCTCGGTGGTGTAGATCGCGACGTTGCCGGAGCCGGAGACCACCACGCGCTTGCCGTCGAAGGACGTGCCGCGGGCCTTGAGCATCTCCTCGACGAAGAACGCGCAGCCGTACCCGGTGGCCTCGGTGCGGACCTGGGCGCCGCCGTAGCTGAGCCCCTTGCCGGTGATCACGCCGGACTCGTAGCGGTTGGTGATGCGCTTGTACTGGCCGAACAGGTAGCCGACCTCGCGCCCGCCGACGCCGATGTCGCCGGCGGGCACGTCGGTGTACTCGCCGATGTGGCGGTAGAGCTCGGTCATGAAGCTCTGGCAGAAGCGCATGATCTCGCGCTGGGAGCGGCCCTTGGGGTCGAAGTCCGAGCCGCCCTTGCCGCCGCCGATGGGCAGGCCGGTGAGGCTGTTCTTGAAGATCTGCTCGAAGCCGAGGAACTTCACGATGCCGAGGTAGACCGAGGGGTGGAAGCGCAGGCCGCCCTTGTACGGGCCCAGCGCGCTGTTGAACTCGACCCGGAAGCCCCGGTTGATGTGCACCTCGCCCTGGTCGTCCTCCCACGGCACCCGGAAGATGATCTGCCGCTCGGGCTCGCAGATCCGTTCGATGATCTTCGACTCGGCGTACTCGGGATGCTTCCCGAGGACCGGCCCGATGCTCTCCAGCACTTCCCGGACGGCCTGGTGGAACTCGGTCTCGCCGGGGTTCCGGCGCAGGACGCTGTCGTAGATGGACGCCAGTTTCTCGTGCAACATGACTTGTCTTCCCGATCGTCGGATCTCACAGCTTTGGTCTAGACCTTATGAGAAGCCCGTAACACGCCGTTTACCGGCCCTGGAAGCCATGCGCGACCCGTCCGCCGGGGCGGGGTTCCGGACCCCGGGCGGCGGACGGAAGGAATGGCCGGGACCATCGTCCAGCACGGAGCACCAGGTCAAGCACCCGGAACGGGTAAGGAAACCTCTATCTTCAGCGGCAGCGGGGAGCCGCGCGGGGGCGTGGCGGGCCTCCCGCCGCGGACCTCACTTCGGAAAGCCGATCTCCACCCGGCGGTTCCTGGCGCGGCCCTCCGGGTTGTCCCCGCCGTCGGGGGCGACGTTGGGCGCGACGGGGTCGGCGGCGCCGTGGCCCTCGACGGCGAAGGTGACGCCCCGGCCGCGCAGCAGCCGCTCCAGGACCCGCCGCACGGCCTGCGCCCGCCGGAGCGAGAGGGCGAGGTTGTAGGCGTCGTCGCCCTTGGCGTCGGTGTGGCCGTCGATGCGCACCCGCTCGCCGGCCGCCTCGGCGGCGAGCCGCTCGGCGACCTGCGCCAGGCGCTTCTCGGCCTTGGCGGTCAGGGTCGCCCGGTCGAAGGCGAACAGCACGTCGGCCGCGACGACGATCTTGCGTTCCGTGCCGCTGGTCTCGTCCGTGACGGACCCGTCGGAGGTGGCGATGCGCTGGCTGATGTCCAGCGTCTCGCCCCGGACGTCCGACGACGGGGCGTCCAGGTCGAGGACGGGCGCGGTGACCGGGGGGCCCGCCTGCACGGGGAGCGGCGTGGGCGGGCCCGGCGCGGGGGTGAGCAGGACCGCGGCCACGGCCAGCGCGCTAGCCGAGCGGTACATCGGCCAGCGTCCCGACGTTGGGGATGTGCACATCCATGGAGGTCACGTCGGCCGGCGGGGCGGCGAAGGTGGCCGAGAACACCGCGCCGTCGCCCTTCTTGAGGAACAGGGACCCGGTGATCCTGCTGCAGACGCAGCCGCCCGCGCTGTCCTGGGCGACGAGGTGCTTCTTGGCGTTCTTCACGTCGATCAGGAACACGCCGTCGACGTCGGCGTTCTGCTTGGGCACCGCCGAGAAGGCGTTGTTCACCTGCCAGCCCAGCGCCGAGTCGCCTTCCGTCACGGTGGCCGTGAAGGTGAGGTTCACGAACCGGTCGCGGCGGGCGAACTGCACGACCTCCACCCGGAAGCGGTGCTGGTCGAGGCTGCTCTCCCGCGCGGCCAGGACCTTGTCCGGCGGCGCGGTCGCCTCCTCCGCGGGGGCGTTCCCGGCGGAGGAGGCGAGTTCCACCCGCTCCTTCGGGACGTCCGCGGGGTCCGGTCCGAACCCGCACCCCGCGACCGTCAGGGCCAGTGCCGCCGCGGTGACCGCGCTCTTCGCTCTCATGGTCCTCATCCCGTCGTCTCAGCCCGCCGCGGACGGCCCGGAGCGCGGAGGGGCGTCACCGGTTCGCGTCTCCCCGGCGCGCGGGCCTCCGGCGGGAACGACCGCGCGGGAGCGGTCGTCGTCCCCGCGGGCCCGCCTCGGCCGCCCGCTGCGGGGTCCGGCGGACCGGGGCCGGCGGTCGGTCCGTATGACGGTAGGCGACGACGCGGGCGAAGTCGTACACCCCCGGATTGATTTCCGCGCGCGTTCCGGAGACCCGGTACTACACCGATCGCGGTAGGGCGGGCGCGGGCGTCTGAGGTTCCGGGAGGCACTTGTAGCCCACTTGCAAGCCAGTTGGGTGGGTGTTTTGTCCTATATGCAATAGCGACGTGAAGGTTTAGTCTCCCGGCATGGCACTCCTCCTCCCTTCTCCCCGACGCCTCCCTCCGGCGCCGGAAGCCGGAGGGCGCCGGGCCGGCTCCTGGGAGGACTCCGGGTCCGCGCACCGCTCCCGCTCTCCTGAGGAGGTATCCGCATGAGCGACGTCATCCGCATCGTGATCGCCGACGACCAGGCGATGGTCCGCGCGGGCCTGAAGCTCGTGGTGGAGAGCGAGCCGGGCATGGAGGTCGTCGGAGAGGCCGCCGACGGCCTGGAGGCCGTCGCGGTGGCCCGCCGCACCCGGCCGGACGTCGTCCTGATGGACATCTCCATGCCCCGCATGGACGGCCTCACCGCCACCCGGCGGCTGCTCGACCAGCCCGACCCGCCCCGGGTCGTCATGCTCACCACCTTCGACACCGACGAGAACCTCTACGCCGCGCTGCGGGCGGGGACCAGCGGCTTCCTGCTCAAGGTCTCCCCGCCCGAGCAGCTCGTGGAGGCCGTCCGCGTCGTGGTGGGCGGCGACGCCCTGCTGGACCCGGCGGTGACCACGCGGGTCATCGCCTCCTTCGCCGGCCGCCACGAGCCCGCGCCCCCGCCCCGGCTCGGCGAGCTGACCCCGCGGGAGCTGGAGGTGCTGCGGTTCCTGGCCCGCGGCCTGACCAACGCCGAGATCGCCCGGGAGCTCTTCGTCGGCGAGGCCACGGTCAAGACGCACGTGGCGCGGGTGCTCATGAAGCTGCACCTGCGCGACCGCGCCCAGGCGGTGGTGTTCGCCTACGAGTCCGGGGTGGTGCGGCCGGGCGCGGCGGTCGGCTAGCCGTTCTGTCCCGTGATGTCGGGTATGCGGCCGGCGGCCCGGACCGCTCTCCGCCTCCCGGCCGGCGCGGTCCCCCGCCCCCGCCGCGCGGTCCCCCGCCGCCTCCCGGCCGCACGGCTCCGGCCGTCCTCACGACTCGGGGAAGGTCACGCTCCGCACGAGCCGGCCCGCCAGCGTGTCATCGCAGCGGCCCGCCGCGCAGAAGTAGATCATCAGGGCGGGCTCGTCCGGCCGTTCCACGGCGTACCCGACGAAGTCGAGCCGGCCGCCCTGCTGCGGGTCGGCGATCGATCCCTCCAGCCGTACGGCGGGCCGCCCGCCGACCCGGACCTGCACCACCTCGGAGAAGACGCTCACCGTGCCGGGCAGCGAGGACTGCAGCGTCTCCTGGAGCTGCTGGGCGCCGCCGCGCGGGTCGAGCGTGTCCAGCGTCTGCGCGTAGACGCCGGTGGCCTCTTCCGGCTCGGTCTTGATGATCTCGTTGACGGCCGCCCAGTCGGCGGTGACCGGGGTGCTGAACAGGGTCCGGAACTCCTCGGCCCGGGGGGCGGAGACCGCGAACACGTCCGCGTGCTGGATCGTCGTCCAGTCGGCCGGGTGCTCGAACGCGACCGGCACCGCGGCCGAGCCCCGGTAGGCGGCCCACGCGTCCTCGCCCCGCAGGAGCACGGCGAGCGCCGCGACCAGCGCGATGATCACGGCGATCGCCGCCCCGGCCCCCAGGAGGATGCGCCGTCCGCCGGAGCGGGCGCGCGGTCTCCCCTGCCGCCTGGCGGCCGGCCGGGTCTGCTGCAGCTGGTAGGACTGGCCGCTGATCGCGTCGCGCAGCGCGGTGACGAACGCGGTGCAGCTGTCGTAGCGCTGCTCCGGGGCCTTGGCCAGCGCCCGCGCCATCACCCCGTCGACCTCCGGCGGCAGCTCGGGCCGGAGCGTGGACAGCGGCGTCGGCGGCTCGGCCAGGTGCGCCCAGAGCAGCGCGATCTCGTTGTCGCGCTGGAACGGCAGCCGCCCCGCCAGCGCCTCGTAGACCACGCAGGCCAGGCCGTACTGGTCGCACCGCCCGTCGATGGTCTCCTTGTTGATCTGCTCGGGCGACATGTAGCGGGGGGTGCCGATGAACTGGTCGGTCTGGGTCAGCCCGGAGATGGAGGTGCGGTGCTTGGTGATGCCGAAGTCGGTGAGGTAGACGTGCTCGCCCTCGGTGTGCCCGGCGACCAGGATGTTGGCGGGTTTGACGTCGCGGTGGATCAGGTCGTGCGCGTGCGAGGTGTCCAGCGCGGCGGCGACCTGTGCGAAGATCCGGTTGACCTGGCTGACCGGGAGCGGCCCCCGGTCGTAGAACAGGCGGCGCAGGTCGGGGCCGTCGACGTAGCGCATCGCGATGTAGAGGGTGCCGTCGGCGGCGGCGTCCGCCTCGTAGATCGGGATGATGTTGGGGTGGTCGATGCTGGCGACCGTCCGCGACTCCAGGATGAAGCGCTGGCGGAACCGGTCGTCCTCGCCGAGCAGCGGGTTGAGGACCTTCAGGGCGACCCGGCGGTTGAGCCGCGAGTCCACCGCGAGGTAGACCACGGCCATGCCGCCCTTGCCGATGACGTCCTCGACGTGGTAGCCGGCCACCTCCTGGCCGATGAGCGCTCTCTCGTTCACCGGCGCCGTCACGCCTCGGCCGGGTGGCCGCAGAAGCCGCAGAACCGGTGGGCGTGGCCCAGCCGCATCCCGCAGGCGGTGCAGTACTTCTGGACGGCCGCGCCCGGGTTCGTCCCGGTTCCCGCCGTCCCCGGGCCGGTGTCACCGCCGTTCGGCGCGGTCCCGTCCGGCCGTCCGGGGCCGCGGGCGACCAGCACGGGCCCGCCGGAACCGGTGGACGGCCCGCCGGACCCGGTGGGCGCGTCCCCGGGAACGATCTTCGGCAGGGCCGGGAAGGACCGCCCGACCACGACCGTGGGGTTGGCCCCCTCGTCGACCGGGGGCCTGCGCGGGATGGCGATGGGCGGCTCGGGGACCGGCGCGCCCGTCTCGACGGTCCCGGCCTCCGCCGGGTCCGGGGCCTGCGCGGCCCCGCGCCGCCACAGCAGCAGCGCCCCGGCCGCCACCGCGGCCACCAGCACGGCGCCGCCGGCCACGAACGGCCAGAGCGGCATCCCCGCGCCCGTGCCCGCGCGCTCGCCGGCGGCGGCCCGCTTCGTGCCCTCGTCCTCGGCGGTGCCGCGCTTGGCCTGCGAGGTCTTCAGGTGCGCGGCGGCCACGACGTGGCCGGGATACAGCTCCAGGACGCGCTGGAAGGCCGGGACGGCGTCGCCGTAGTACCTGGTGTGGAAGCGGGTCAGCGCCTGCTCGAACGCCGCGTCGATCGGGCCGCGCCGGGCCGGCACCTTCGCCTCGGCCAGCGCCGTGGCGATCTCCCGGACGCCGATCATCCGGGCCTCCTTGCCGCCGCCCACGAGCAGTCCGACGACCTCGCCCTTCTTGTCCTCGATCACCGGGCCGCCGAGCAGCCCCTTGTCGACGAGGGCGCCCAGCTTCACCGGTTCGTCGGCCTTGCCCTCCGGGTCCTTGAACCGCCGGCCGCCGTCCCCGGACCCTCCGCCGCCGCCGGCCTGCAGGTGCGCGATCTCCACGGTCTCCGGCCGGTCCGCCGCGGGCCGCCCGGTGAACCCGGCGACCGCGACCGGTGAGCCCTCCTTGTCGGGCACCTTGGCGGCCAGCGGCGCGGTGGGCAGTCCCGCCCCGCCGTCGGCGCGCCCGGTCGGCACCAGCACCGCCGGGCCGTCGGGTTCGTCCCCGGCGCGGGCGACCTCGGCCCGGAACCCCTCGGCGTCGGCGGGGGCGATGTTGGGGAAGATCCGGATCTCGGTGGTGACGTCGACGATGCAGGTCGCCGTGGCGCTCTTCGGCGGGTAGCACTCCTGCAGGTGGTGGTCGAGCTTGTCGTCGGAGAGCTTGTGCCGCTCGAAATCGCCGGGGATCTTCACCTTGTGGTGCTCGGCGAAGATCCGGTTGGCGGCGTACACCGCGATGTCCTTGTCGGTCTTCACCACGCGGGTCAGGGTGACGACCGCGCCCTCGGGGTTGACCACGGTCCCGGTGCCGCTGCCGATCGGCACCTCGTAGCTCCGCTCGACGTGGACCAGCTCGCCGAGGTGGTCGAGCAGGGTGATGTCCGCCTTCGCCGTCGCCTCGACGCGCACCACCGCGGGGGTCACCAGATCGGTGATCCCGCTGGGGTGTTCGTGCGCCAGGGCGGCGGGCATCGCGGCGACCGCGAGCGCCAGGCCGCCGAGGAGTGCCAGTGCCGTTCCGAGCCGCCGCATCACCACTCCATTAAGGGGATAGGACCAGGGTGGCAACCTATCGCCGGAAGTCAATAGAGCGCTGCGCCGGCGGCGGATCGATCGGGAAACGATCCGCGGCCCGCCCCGCCGGTCAGCCGCGGCGGCGGAGCAGTGCGGCGGGGTCGAAGGAGACCTCGAACGGGGCGACCAGGGCGGCGGTCTCCCCCGCCTCGTGCTTCTCGGCGGGCTTGTACTCGTCGCCCGCGAGCTCGTGGACGTGCAGGGACGGCCCCTCGTCGAGCTCGATCCGCCAGTAGACGGGGATGCCCGCGTCCGCGTAGGCGGACCGCTTCAGCTGCCGGTCCCTGCCCTGGGTGCTGGGACTGACCACCTCGACCGCCAGCAGGACGTCCTCCGGCCGGAACATCAGCTCCGTATTGTCAGCGGCCTCCGCCGGCACCACGACGAGGTCGGGAATGAAGAAGTCGCGGGGCCCCACCCGGAGGTTGACCTCCGGCAGCGGCTCGAATTCCAGCGGTGCGGCGTCCTCCAGGATCCGCAGAAGGCGTGCGATCACACGCTGGTGCAGAGGAATGGGTGAGGGACTCACCAGCAGACTCCCGTTGAAGAGCTCGTAGCGGTTCCCGTCGTCGGGGAACTGCAGCAGGTCGTCGACCGTGAACGGCGGCCTTCCCTGGAGAACCGTCCGCTCGCCCTTCGGCTCCGTCACCGGCTCCGTCGTTGCCATCATCGTCACCCGTCCGCGTATGGAGAGTCCCGCCTGCGCCGACATGCTACTTCCCGGAATTTCCTCACTTCATGTACGCGTCCCGTCACGCCCCGCCCAGTCGCGGGCGCCCCGCCGTACGGCCCGGTGCACGGCGCGGGCGGCGCGGGCGCCCCAGACGGAGCGGGGGCCGCCGAACGGCTCCCCGGGACCGTCGCCGCCCGGCCCGGTCTCGGGTACGGCGACGCAGACCGCGTCGGAGGCGGTGCCGGTGCAGCCGAAGCCCTCCTCGATGAGGGCCTGGGTCTTGGCCTCGGTCACCGTCATGACCAGGTTGACCAGGGCGGCGTCGCTCACCGGGACCGGGACGGCGACGAGGATGTTGATCGTCCCCGGCCGGTGCGGGGGGGCGAGCTCGGGGTCGGGGACCCCCTCGGGGGCGGCGGCCCAGGTGGGGATGCGCAGGCCCACCGTGGCCACGGCCTCCGCTCCTCCGTCGGCGGCCCGGGTGAAGCGGTCCACCGCGGCGGCGGTGAGCATGCCGACGCCGGGGCCGGGCGGGGCCATCTCCCGCAGGTGGTCCACCGGGTCCATGCGCGCGTAGCCGCCGGGCACCTGGGCGTTCAGCACCCACTCGACCGGCCCGATGCCGCCGCCGACCATGGCCGAGGAGATCGCCCGCCAGCCGGGGCCGGGCCGCCACAGCAGGGAGGCCAGCAGGACCCCGTCCTCGCGGCGGCGGCTCAGTTCGAAGGACCCCCGCGCCAGGCGGCCCCGTCCCGGAGCCAGCGGTCCGACGCCCGGCCCCGCACCGCCCGGTCCGACGCCCCCCGGTCCGACGCCCCCCGGTCCGACGCCCCCCGGTCCGACGCCCCCCGGTCCGACGCCTCCCGGTCCGGCGCCGCCCTCTGCGGGTCCGGCGTCGCCCGGTCGCGGAGACCGCGGCGCGGGCAGGACCGGTTCACGGCCCGGAAGCGGGGGGCTCGATGTCATGGGGGCGCTCCAGGTGGACTCCGGGCCTGCCGCCGGGACCGGTCTCGATCCGGACGCGGGCGCCGAAGTGCTCGTCGATCAGCTTCTCGGTGAGCACGTCCGCGGGGGCTCCCGAGGCCGCCACCCTACCGTGGGAGAGCAGCGTCATCGTGTCGGCGTACTGCCCGGCCACGCCCAGGTCGTGCAGGGTCGTGACCACGGTCAGCCCGTCGGCCCGCCGGAGCCGGTCCACCAGTTCCAGGACCTGCTGCTGGCGGCCCAGGTCGAGGGCGGTGGTGGGCTCGTCGAGCAGCAGGACCGGCGCCTGCTGGACCAGCGCCCTGGCCAGCACCACCCGCTGGCGCTCGCCGCCGGACAGCCGGCCGAGCCGCCGGGAGGCGAACGGCTCCAGGCCGAGCCGCTCCAGCACCGACGCCGTCGCCTCCCGGTCGGCGCGGCTCTCCCGGCCCAGGTGGGGGATGTACGGCGTGCGGCCCAGCAGGGCGTAGTCGAACACGGTCATGTCGGCGGGGAGGACCGGGGACTGGGGGGCGTAGGCGATCAGCCGGGCCCGCTCCCGGGGCTTGAGCCGCCGGAGGGGGACGTCGTCGACGAGCACCTCGCCCGAGCAGGGCAGCACCCCGGCCAGGGCCTTGAGCAGGGTGGACTTGCCCGCGCCGTTGGCGCCGATCACGGCGAGCCAGCCGCCGCGGCCCACCGCCAGGCCGACGCCGGACAGCACGGTCCTGCCGTCGAGGGCCACCTCCAGGTCGCGGGCCAGGATCCGGCTCATGTGCCCACCTGCCGGGTCATGCGCAGCACGGCGACGAAGAACGGCGCGCCGACGAAGGCGGTGACCACGCCGATGGGCAGTTCCGCCGGGGCCAGGACGGTCCGGGCGAGCACGTCGGCCAGGACGAGGAAGGCCCCGCCGCCGAGCAGGGAGAGCGGGAGCACGATCCGGTAGGACCCTCCGGCCAGGCGGCGGACGACGTGCGGGACGACGATGCCGACGAAGCCGATCAGCCCGCTGACCGCGACGGCCGCGGCGGTGGCCAGGGAGGCGGCGAGCAGGACGGCGAGCCGTACCCGGGCGGCGTGCAGGCCGAGGCCGGCGGCCTCGTCGTCGCCGACCGAGAGCACGTCGAGCAGCCGCCCGTGCAGCAGCAGGACCCCCACCGAGACCGCGGCGTAGGGGACGACCAGGGTGATCCGCTCCCAGCCGCCGCCGACGTCGCCGAGGATCCAGGCGTAGATGCGCTCCAGCTCGTCGACGCCGATCTGCTGGACGAACGTCTGGACGGCGGTCAGGAAGGACGAGACGGCGACCCCGGCCAGCACCAGGGTGGCGGTCCCGCCGCCCCGGCCGGCGACGTTGCCCAGGGCGTAGGCGAGCAGGACGCCGCCGACGGCCCCGGTGAAGGCCGCGACCGGGATGACGAGGGCGTCACCGTCCCCCTTCAGGAACACGATCGCCGCGGTGGTGGTGAGCCCGGCGCCCGCGGCGGCGCCCAGCAGGTAGGGGTCGGCGAGCGGGTTGCGGAATGCGCCCTGGTAAGCGGCCCCGGCGACGGCGAGCAGGCCGCCGACGAGCGCCCCGAGCAGGACCCGGGGCAGCCGCAGCTCCAGCAGCAGGTTCCGTTCGACGGGGGTCAGGCCGGAGTCGGCGGAGACGAGCGGCAGCCAGTCGAGCAGTTGCAGCGCGATCCCGCCGGGGGCGATGTCCGCGGCCCCGGCCAGCAGCCCGGCGACCATGCTCGCGAGCAGGGCGCCGAGCGCGAGGGCGAGCGCGCCGGGCCTCAGGCGGGAGGGGCCGGGACCCCGGCGGGAGAGACCGGACCTCGTGCCGGAGGGGCTGAGACCCGGACGCAAGGAGCCGGGGTCCAGGCGGGAGGGGCCGGTCACCTACTCGGACGCGGCCTTGCTCACGGCCTCGCCGACCCGCTGGACGAGGTCGGCGACGCGCGGGCCCCAGCGGGAGGCGACGTCGTCGTCGAGGGCGACGACCCGGTCGCCGGTGACGGCGGAGAGCCCGGCCCAGCCGGGCCGCTTGGCCAGGGTCGCGGCGGACTGGCCGCAGCACTTGGTGTCGGCGAGGAAGATCAGGTCGGGGTCGGCCTGGGCGACGAACTCCGCCGAGAGCTTGGGGTAGCCGCCGGCCAGGTCGGGGGCCTTGTCGGCGATGTTGGTCAGACCGAACAGGGCGTAGACCTGGCCGACGAAGGTGGTGGAGGTCACCGAGTAGGGCGTGGTGTCCAGCTCGTGGTAATAGGTGAGCTTCTTGTCCTTGGGGGCCGCGGCCACGACCTCGTCGATCCTCTTCTTCATCCCGGCCACGACCTTCTCGGCCCCGGCCGCGTTGCCGGTGGCCGCGCCGAGGTCGGTGATCTGGTCGTAGGCCTCGTCGAGCGTGGCGGCGGCGGGCTCCAGCAGCACCGGGACGCCGACCTTGCCCAGCTTGGCGACGATGCCGTCGGTGTCGGTGGCGAGCACGACCAGGTCGGGCTTCTGCGCGACGATCGCCTCGGCGTTCGGCTTGAAGCCGGACAGATCGGTCTTGGGCGCCTCGGCCGGGTGGGTGGACTGGTCGTCCACCGCGACCACCTGGGGACCGGCGCCGACGGCGAACAGGGTCTCGGTCGCGGTGGGCGACAGGGAGACGATCCGCTCGGGCCGGGCGGTGACGGTGACGGAGCCGTTGCCCGCCTCGATCGTGGCGGGGAAGGCCTTCGCGGAGGGGGCGGGGGCGGACTCCGCCGGGGAGGCGCCGGCGGCGGGCGCGGCCGGGCTCTGGCCGCAGCCGGCCAGGGCCAGTGCGCTCAGCAGGGCGCCCGCCAAGGCGGTACGTACGGGCCTCACGGGGGGTCCTTTCACTTGCGGGAAACGAGGACCCGCGAGAACTGCGACGGATCACCCCTTTCCACGGGGGTCGACGGCGTCGGCGCGGCGGGAGGCGACCTGGCTCGGCCCCGTGGGGCCATGACAGTTGCGGGACAGCGCCGGACTCGCACCGGACTTCGCTCCACACTGCGCGTCGGACGAACGGTATCAATCCCCCCACACGATCCCGCGCCGCGGGGTGCGCGCCCGCCCCGGGCGCGGCGGCGGGGCGGCGGCGGGCGGGCGCGGGCCGTACCGGCATGATGGATCCCATCATGGACGAGATGATTCTGCTGCGGCACGGCGAGACCGAGTGGAGCCGGGACAGGCGGCACACCGGGCGCACCGACATCCCCCTCACCGCCAGGGGCGAGGAGCAGGCGCGGGCGCTCGCCCCGCTGGTCGCCGGCGGGGGCTTCGGCCTGGTGCTGGTCAGCCCGGCCCTGCGGGCGCGGCGGACGGCCGAGCTCGCCGGGCTGGAGCGCTACGAGACCGACCCGGACATGTGGGAGTGGGACTACGGCGGCTACGAGGGCGTCACCACCGTGTCGGTCCGCGAGACCCGCCCCGACTGGTACCTGTGGCGCGACGGGGTGATCCCCGGCGACGCCGCGCACCCGGGTGAGAGCATCGCCCAGGTCGGCGCCCGCGCCGACCGGGTCATCGCCCGCGCCCGGCGGGCCGAGGGCGCCGTGGTGCTGGTCGCCCACGGCCACTACCTGCGGATCCTGGCCGCCCGCTGGCTCGACCAGGACCCCGCGGAGGGCCGCTTCCTGCGCCTGGACACCGGCACCTACTCCCGTCTCGGCTTCGAGCACGGCCGGCCGGTGGTCCTCACCTGGAACGCCCCGGTCGGGCCCTCCGCCTGACCGGGGCGCGCCCCGTCGCGGGCCGCCGCCCCCGGATCCGGCGCCCCGTCGCGGGCCGCCGCCCCCGGATCCGGCGCCCCGTCGCGGGCCGCCGCCCCCGGATCCGGCCGGGCACCACCGGTCCGGCCGGCGGGACGCCCGCCGTAACGGTCCGGCCGGCAGGACGCCCGCCGTACGGCGCGCCGCTCAGGCCGCCGCGGCGGCGGGCAGCGGACCGCGGCCGGTCAGCCACTCCACGACCTTCCGGTGGCCGTGGCAGGCGTCCTCGAAGTGACCCCAGTGCCAGAAGCGCGGCTGGTCGCGCACTCCGGTGACCCAGGTGCGGTAGGCCACCGGGGTGCGCGCGCCGTCCCGCTCGGCCGCCGGGGCGACGCCGTAGGTGCGGATCACGACGCGGCCGCCCGGTGCGAACAGCACGTCGTCGGCCACGGGGTACAGGGTCATCTGGTCGATCATGTTCGAGCCCCCAAGGTTCAGTGTGGCTCGAACTCTGCCCAGGCGCCCGGCTCCCGGTGTTACACCACCGGCGCGCGCAGGTTAACCCGCGCGCCCGGAGGTAAAAACGGCGTTACACCAGCAGGCCGTCGAACTCTCCGTCCTTGACGCCGAGCACCAGCGCGCGGATCTCGTCGCGGGTGTAGATCAGGGCGGGACCGTCGGGGAACCGGGAGTTGCGGACCGCGACGCTGCCGTCCGGCAGTTCGGCGAGCTCGACGCAGTTGCCCGTCGAGTTGCTGTGGCGGCTCTTCCGCCAGCGCGCCCCGGCCAGGTCCGTGGCCGGCATGCCGTTGTAGGTCTGCTCCATTTACATCTCTCTGAGAAGGTCGCCGAGGATCTCGGCGGTGCCCCCGGGCGTGGTGCTCTCCACGCACAGCTGCTCCATGGCCGTGAGGTAGGGGTCGACGTCCTCACGTTTGTCCAGGTAGAGGGCACCCCAGAGCTGCTCGACATAGACGACGTCCGACAGGTCGGACTGGGGGAATCGCAGGATGCTGAACGCGCCGCCCTCGGCCGCGTGCATGCCGAACCGGAAGGGCATCACCTGGATGGTGATGGTGGGGAGCGTGGCCACCTCCAGCAGGTGCCGGAGCTGCTCGCCCATGACCTCCCGGCCTCCGATCGGCCGTTTCAGCGCCGCCTCGTCGATGACGGCCCACAGCCGGGGCCCGTCCTTCTTCGTCAGGCGCTCCTGCCGCTGCATGCGCATGTGCACGCGGCGCTCGATCTCGGCGTCCGGAACGTCCGGGTAGCCCAGCCGGATCACGGTGCGCGCGTAGGCCGACGTCTGCAGGAGCCCGGGAACGAACTGCACCTCGTAGGTGCGGATCACGTTCGCCGCCTCCTCCAGCCCCACGTAGGTGGCGAACCAGTTCGGCAGCAGGTCGCCGTACTTGTGCCACCATCCGGGGGTGTTCGCCTCGCGGACCATCTCCAGCAGGCCGCGCCGCTCCGCGTTGTCGAGCACGCCGTACAGGGTGAGCAGGTCCTCCACGTCGCGCGTCTTGAATCCGACGCGCCCCAGCTCCATGCGGCTGATCTTGGACTCGGAGGCGCGGATGTGGAATCCCGCCACCTCGCGGGTGAGCCCCTTCTCCTCCCGCAGCCGGCGCAGGCTCGCGCCGAGCATGATGCGCCGAACAGTGGAACCGGTACCCGGCGGATCGATGGACACGTGGTGCTCCTTGCTCGCTTCCTGATCGACAGTGTGTCACTTCGCGGCCCGGGAGTCCCCGGCCGCAGACAAGATCCCCTTTCCTTCCGGACTACCGAAACAGGGGTAACCGTAGCGGTTGCAATCACCTGGTGCACGTGCATCCGCTCTTGCACATGCACGGGAGTTCAGGCCATCATGATCTGCGTGCAGTCCGCCCACATCGCGCCTCCGCGCCCCGCCTGGACGGCGCTCGACTGGTGGCCCCCCGTCGGCTGGTGGCCCGATCCGGCGCGCGACCTCCTGACGGCTCCCCCGTCGCCGTCCGCGCCTCCGGCGGCCGACGCCACCTTCGTGCTGCCCCCGCACCCCGAGTCCGTGCACGCCGCGCGGTGCTTCGCCGCCGGGACGCTCTCCGGCTGGCGGCTGGAGGACCTCGGCGAGAACATGGGGATCGTCGTCTCCGAGCTGGCCACCAACGCCATCAGGCACGGCCTCCGGCTGGCCGCGGACCGCACCAGGGAACCGGTCCGGCTCTCACTGATCCGCCGGGACCGCATGGTCGTGTGCGCGCTCAACGACCCGGGCGCCGGGTCCCCCACCCTCCGCGACCCCTCCCCGCTCGACGTCGGCGGGCTGGGGCTGCACATCGTCGAGTCACTGAGCGTCCGCTGGGGCTGGGCACCGCTCGCTCCGTACGGCAAAATCGTCTGGGCGGTCCTGCGGGCCTGACGGCTCCGGACGGCCCGCACGACCCCGGCCCCCGACGACCCCTGCCCCCGCCCGTCCCCGCACCGCGTCCCGCCGGACGCCCCGAAGCCTTCCCCGGAAAAGGCGCCGCCTCTTCCCCTCACCTGGCGCCCGCCGGTCCCGGGCCCGGCGCTTCCCCCGCCGCCGGCCCCGGGACCGGCCCCTCCCCCGCCCCGCCGCACCGCGTTCGTTCGGCCAAGCTTGTCGCATTCTGCGTGGTGCAGCCCCTACGGGAATGCCCTCTGCATTACCGTTGGTGCCTCCTGCACTCCCTGACGGGAGCGGCCTCCCGCCCTCCCCGACGGCTCCCGGAGAGTCCCCCACGCACGATTCCATAAGAGAGCTGCGAGATGGACGATCACCTGCTCGGCTGGTTGAAAACCCTCGACGAGGAGCGGCTCGCCCGGATCCTGGCCAACCGGCCGGACGCCATCGCTCCTCCGTGGCCGCGCCGCCTGGGCACGCTGGCCCAGCGGCTGGGCAACGGCTTCGCCGTGATGGAGGCGCTGCGCACCCTGCCGCTGCCCGCGCTGGAGGTCGTGGAGGCCGCCCTGGCCCTCGGCGACCGGGTCGACGCCGCGGAGCTGGCCCGCTTCCTGCGGGTGCCCGAGGAGGCCCCGGCCCCCTGGCTCGACCTGCTGGCCGACCACGCCCTGGCCTGGCCGGACGGCGAGGGCCGGATCCGGATCGTCGGCGCGCTCGCCCGCTGGTGGACGGCCCCCTGCGGGCTCGGCGAGCCGCTCGCCCACTACCTCGACTCCTGGACGGTCAGCGCGGACGCCCTGCGCTCGCTGGCGCGCTCGCTCGGCCTGCCCTCCGGTTCCAAGCGGCGCACGGCCGCCGCCATCGCCGGGGTGCTGTCCGACGCCGGGCGGGTCACCGCCCTCCTCGCCCGCGCGCCGGAGGGCGCCGCCCGGCTGCTGGAGGGCTTCGCCTGGGACGGGCCGGTCCGCGACGTCGACGGCGGCCGGTTCGTGGTGCCCGGCTCGCCGGAGAAGTGGGCCGCCGACCACGGCCTGCTCTTCCGGACCAGCTGGAACGTGGCCGAGATGCCCCGGGAGGTGGCGCTCGCGCTGCGCGGTCCCGACTACCGGCCGCCCTTCACCCCCGAGCCCCCCGACCTCGCCACGCTGCCGGTCGATCCCGAGACCGTCGACCACCTGATGACCCTGGCGGCCCCGCACGTGGTCGAACGCTGCGCCGCGATGCTGGAGAACACCGCCAAGGCCCCGCTGCCGCTGCTCAAGGCCGGCGGGGTCGGCGTGCGGGAGGTCCGCCGGGTGGCCAGGGAGACCGGCTGCGACGAGGACGAGACCCGGCTGCTGCTGGAGGTGTGCGCGGTGGCCCGCCTGCTGGCCTGGGACGAGCCGGCCGGCGGGCTGGTGCCCACCGACCGGTTCGACCGCTGGCGGCTGGACGACGCCCCGGCCCGGCTCCGGGTGCTGCTGGCGGCGTGGTGGCGGATGGAGCGCTCGTCGCTGCGCCGGACCCGCGGCAAGTACGGCACGGTGCTCGGCGACGACCCCGCCGGGGCCGCGGTGGCCCGGATCCGCCGGGCGGTGCTCGGCGTGCTGGCCCGCCTCCCGGCGAGTACGGCCTGCGCCGACACCGGCGGCCTGGTCCGCCTCGTCCACTGGCACGCCCCGCTCCTGGACCCGGCGCTGCTGGCCGAGTGCGCCCCGGCGGTGCTGGAGGAGGCCCGGTTGCTCGGGCTCACCGTCCGCGACGCCGCCCACGACGCCGTCACCGACCTGGGCCGCGCGCTGGCCGTGCTGGACGCCGACGCGGGCGACGAGGGAGACGGGTTCCGCCCGGCCGTGGAGCACGATCCGGGGTTGGTGGAGTGCTCCACCCGCGCCATGGCCAGCGTGCGGCGCAGCGCCCTGTTCGGTGCGGACCTGACGGCGGTGGTGACCGGGCCGCCCTCGACGGAGCTGGCGGCGCTGCTGGACCGGGCCGCCGAGCGCGAGTCGCGCGGCACGGCCTCGGTCTGGCGGTTCACCCCGGCGAGCGTGCGCGGCGCGCTGGACGCCGGCCACACCGCCGACGGCCTGCTGGCCGACCTCGCCGAGGTGGGGGTGGTCCCGCAGCCCCTGGACTACCTCGTGCGCGACGTGGCCAGGCGGCACGGGGAGGTCACCGTGACCACGGTGGCGTGCATCGTGCAGGCCGCCGACCCGGCGCTGCTGGCCGAGATCGCCGCCCACCGGCGGCTGTCCCGGCTCGGCCTGCGCCTGCTCGCGCCCACCGTGCTGGCCAGCGCGGCGCCGGCCGAACGGACCCTGGCCGCGCTGCGCGAGAACGGCTACGCCCCGGTGCCGGTCGAGGACACCGGGGAGATCACCGTGCGCCGGACCCGGATCGAGGAGCCGCGGGACGGCGGCCGGCTGATCCTGCTGCCCGGCGGGCAGGTGGCCGAGCTGGAACAGCAGGTCCCCCCGCTGACGGAACCCGCGCCCGACCCCCGGGAGCACGCCCGGCGGCTGCTGGCCACCGGCGGCGAGGGCGGTCAGCCGCCGGGCCGCACCTGGGCGGTCATCGGCCGCATGGCCTCCCGGCTGCCGACCGCCCAGCAGTCCCTGCTCGGCTTCGTGGTGGACCGGGGCGTACGGGCGGCGATCACGCTGGCCGACGGGCTGACCGCCACCATCAGCCACGGCGAGCTGCGCAGCGGCGTGCTCGACGCGTGGTGCGAGGAGGCCGGGGACTACCTGGAGTTCCCGCTGTCCGACATCATCGAGGTCCGGGGCTCCTACGCGTAGGCGCCCCGGCCGGCGTCAGAGCTCCTTCGCCCTGGCGGGGTTCGGCGTCAGAGCTCCTTCGCCTTGGCGAGGTTCGCGGCGAGCTCCTCCAGCACCGACGCGTAGCCCTGGTAGCTGTAGCGCTCCTCGGCGCGCCACGGGTAGACCTGGCCGGCCTTGACCGCGGGCAGCTCGGCGAAGGTCGGCTTCTTCATCATCTCCTCGACCTTCATCGACTGGGTGCGGGAGTCGACGAGGATCACGTCCGCCGCGTAGGTGTCGGCGTTCTCCCAGCTCAGCGTCTGCCAGAAGCCCGTCTCGTCGACCTTCTCCGGCACGACGACGTCCAGGCCCAGCTCCTTGAAGTGGCGCACGTCCACGTGGTCGGCGGGGTTGGCGATCCACAGCGAGTCGGGGCCGCCCGCCATGACCATGATCTTCAGCTTCTTCGCCTCGGGCGTGGGCAGCGCCGCGCCCGCCGCCTCGAACTTCGCCTTGGCCGCCGTCACGTCGGGGGCGTTCAGGTCGGCGCCGAGCGCGGCGGCCACCTCGCCGTACCGGCCGATCACCTCGGGCAGGGTCTTGCCGACCAGCCGCACGCCGAGCGTGGGGGCGGCCTGCTCGATGGTGGCGGCGGACTTCTCCGGGACGTACCAGAGCGTGTCCTTGTCGGAGGTGTACATGCCGCTGACGAGCAGTTCGGGCTGGAGCGAGATGTACTTCTCGACGTTGAACTCGTCCCAGACGTTGCCGAGCGACTCGACCTTGGTGATGTCGACCGGGCCGACCTGGGGGTCCTTGCTGCCGTCCTTCAGCTTGTGCGGGCCGAAGACCGCGATGGGCCGGACGCCGAAGTCCCAGAGCGCGGCGGCGGCGCCCACCTGGGCGACGATCCGGGTCGGGCGCCTGGGCGCTTCGATCTTCTTGCCGCGGTCGTCGGTGAAGGTCCACGGACCGGCCTCCGTCGCGGCGGGGGAGGCGGCGCCCGCGGCGGGGGCCGTGGTCTCCGCCTGGCCTCCGCAGGCGGCGAGGGCGAACAGGGCTGCACCGAGGCCGACGGCCAGGACGCCTCGCCGGGACAGGACAGGCAGGGACATTTTTCCCTCTCCAAAGGATAGGCTCACCTTATTACTTCCGGTTGAGATTAGCCTTGCCTAAGCAAGAGCGCGAAAAGGGGGTCGGGTGAGCACGGCCGATGGGGTCACGGTCGCCGCGGGCGACGCACGGGCCGGGCAGGCGCGGCGCTCCGTCCTGCTGGCCGCGGGGCTGCTGTCCGGGGCCGGGGTGCTGGCGCTGCTGGCGGCGGTCAGCATCGCGGTGGGATCCCGCTCCGTCCCGCTCTCCACGGTCCTCGACGCGCTGACCGCTCCGGACGGCTCGGCCGACCACACCGTGATCCGGGAGCTGCGCGTGCCGCGCACCGTCCTCGGGCTCGGCGTCGGCGCCGCCCTCGGCCTGGCCGGGGCGCTCATGCAGAGCCTGACCCGCAACCCCCTCGCCGACCCCGGCCTGCTCGGCGTCAACAGCGGCGCCGCGCTCGGCGTCGCCGCCGCCCTCGGCCTGCTGGGGATCTCCGACCCCGCCCTCTACGTCTGGTTCGCCTTCGCCGGGGCCGCCGGGGCCGCCGTGCTGGTCTACGCGCTGGGCTCGGCGGGCCGCGCCGGCTCCACCCCGGTACGGCTGGCGCTGGCGGGCGTGGCCCTGGGCATGGTCTTCAACGCCGCGTCCTCGGCGATCCTGCGGATCGACAGCGCGACCTTCGACCGGATGCGGTTCTGGCTGACCGGCTCCCTGGCCGGGCCGACCCCCGACGTCGCCGTGCGGCTCGCGCCGTTCCTGGCCGCCGGGCTGGCCCTGGGCCTGGCGCTGGCCGGGCCGCTCAACGCCCTGGCGCTCGGTGACGACGCGGGCCGCGCCCTGGGCGTGGGCGTCGGCCGCACCCGCGCGCTGACCGCCGTCGCCGTCACCCTGCTCTGCGGCTCGGCGACCGCCGCCGCCGGGCCGATCTGGTTCGTCGGGCTGGTCGTGCCGCACGGCGTGCGCCTGCTCACCGGCTCCGACCAGCGCTGGCTGCTGCCGTACACCGCCGTGTTCACCCCGGTGCTCCTGCTCGGCGCCGACGTCCTCGGCCGGATCGTCGTGTCCCCGGCCGAGATCCAGGTCGGCCTCATGTGGGCCGTCGTCGGGGTTCCGGTGTTCATCGTCCTCGCCCGGCGCAGGAGGCTCGCCGCCCTATGACGACCATCTCCCCCTCTCTCGGAGCCCGCCGCGCCATGACCGTCCTGCGCCTCGCCTCCTGGTCGCTGCGGCTGTCCCCGCGCGGCCCGGCCGTCTGCCTCGCGCTCGCCGCCGTGGGCGTCGCCGTCAGCCTGGTCGCCCTGTCGACCGGCGAGTTCACCGTGCCCGTCCCCGACATCGTGGGCTCGGTCTTCGGCCGGGGCACCCCGGCCGCCGAGCTCATCGTCTGGAAGCTGCGCGCCCCCCGGGTCGTGACCGGCCTGCTGGTCGGCGCGGCGTTCGGGCTGAGCGGGGCGATCTTCCAGAGCATCACCCGCAACCCGCTCGGCAGCCCCGACTTCATCGGGTTCACCGCGGGCGCGGCGACCGGCGGCATCGTCGCGGTCGTCCTGGGCGGCTCCGCCTGGCAGATCGCGGGCGGCTCGCTGCTCGGCTGCGTGGCCTGTGCGCTGCTGGTCTACGCGCTCTCCTTCCGCAACGGCGTGCAGGCCCACCGGCTGATCCTCGTCGGCATCGGGATCAGCGCGCTGCTCACCTCCGCCGACTGGTACCTGCTGACCCGGGCCAACATCAACGACGCCGCCACCGCGGGGGCCTGGCTCACCGGCAGCCTGGGCGGGCGCGGCTGGGAGCACGCGCTCCCCGTCGCCTGCGCGCTGGCGCTGCTGCTGCCGGTCTGCGCCCTGGTCTCCCGCCCGCTGCGGATGATGGAGATGGGCGACGACGCGGCCAAGGCCGTCGGCATCCGGGTCGAGCCGGTGCGCGCCGCCGCGGTCACCGCGGGCGTGCTGCTGTGCGGGGTGGCCACCGCCGCCACCGGCCCGGTGGTCTTCGTCGCCATGGCGGCCCCGCAGCTCGCCCGGCGACTCACCCGCTCCCCCGGGGTCACCATGCTCGCCTCCGCGCTGACGGGCGCGGTCCTGCTGGTGACGGCCGACCTCGCCGCGCAGCGCCTGCTGGCCCCGGTCCAGCTCCCCGTGGGGATCATGACCGCCGCGATCGGCGGCACGTACCTGGTGTACATGCTCCGGAAGGAACGACGTTGAGACTGCAGGGCACCGGACTGACGCTCTCCTACGACGACCGCGTGGTCGCCGACGGCCTGGACGTGGCGATCCCGGACGGCTCCTTCACCGTGATCATCGGGCCGAACGCGTGCGGCAAGTCCACGACGCTGCGGGCGCTGGCCCGCATGCTCAGGCCCCGCGCCGGGACGGTCCACCTCGACGGCTCCCTGATCACCTCGCTGCCGTCCAAGGAGGTCGCCCGCCGGCTCGGCCTGCTGCCGCAGAGCTCGATCGTGCCCGACGGCATCACCGTCGCCGACCTGGTCGGCCGGGGCCGCTACCCGCACCAGCGGCTGATGCGGCAGTGGTCGAGGCAGGACGAGACCGCGGTCGGCTCGGCCATGGAGGCCACCGGCGTGGCCGACCTGGCCGACCGGTGCGTGGACGAGCTCTCCGGCGGCCAGCGCCAGCGCGTCTGGCTGGCCATGGCGCTGGCCCAGGAGACCTCGATCCTGCTGCTGGACGAGCCGACGACCTTCCTCGACATCGCCCACCAGGTCGAGGTCCTCGACCTCTGCGCCGACCTGCACGAGCAGGGCCGCACCCTGGTCGCGGTGCTGCACGACCTGAACCAGGCCTGCCGCTACGCCACCCACCTGATCGTGATGCGCGCGGGCCGGATCGTGGCCGAGGGCGATCCCACCGAGATCGTCACCGCCCAGCTGGTCCACGACGTCTTCGACCTGCGCTGCGAGATCATCGCCGACCCGCAGAGCGGCACCCCGATGATCGTCCCGGAGGCCCGCCGCCGCGCCCGCACCGGCGCCACGGCCTGATCCCCCGCACCGGCCGCCACAGCCTGGTCCCGGATCGCCGCGCCCGCCGGACGGCGGCCCGAACCGCTCCCGGATCGCCGCGCCCGGGGCCCGGTCTCCGGGCCCCGGGTGCGGCCGGGCGCCGGTCAGGGGACGAGCGTGAGGGTGTCGGCGGCGGCCTGCCGTACGGCGGGCTCGGTGAAGCGCATCGGGGTGAACCTCCCGTCGGCCCAGAGCTCGGCCTGGTCGTCGTAGTTGGCGTGGAAGGCGTGGCCGGACGCACCGGTCAGGTTGATCCACTCCGAGCGGTCCAGGTCGGCCAGGTCCACGACCATGCGCATCGACGGCACCCAGTCGACCTGGTAACCGGCGGTGGCGTCCCAGCCGGTGGCGTTCACCGTGTCCTTGCCGCCGGACGTGCGCAGCGGTCCCCGGTTGAACAGCCACTCGACCGGCGCGATGCCGCTCGTGCCGAAGGTCTCGTGGGTCAGGTCCAGGGTGTGCAGGTCGCCCCAGGCCCACTCCGCCGGGTCTCCGCCCAGCCGCTCGCGCAGCTCGGCGTCGGCGTCGGCCATGGCCGCCCTGAGCATGTCGTCGCGGCGCTCGGTGGTCCCGGAGGTGCGCACGTCGTCCCAGAAGGGGTCATCGGGCTCGTCCAGCAGGTCGCGGACCACCTCGTACCACCGGTCGCCGCCGCCGGGCCGTACCGGGCCGGACAGCTCGTCCTCGAAGACCCGGGCGAGCAGGTGCTTCCAGACGGCGTTGAAGTAGGCGGCCCCGGCCGAGTCCCGGCCCTGGCCGAAGTCCCAGCCGGTGAGCGTGCCGTTGGGGGCGCCGAGGCGGAGCAGGTGCGGGACGAGGACCGGCGCGAGGTTGTTGCGGTCGTCCATCAGCAGGGCGCGCATCGCCCCCGCGGTGATCTTTCCCTTGGCCTTCTCCTGTTCGATCCGCTCTGCGATCCGCTGGGAGCGGTAGCCGTACGACCAGTCGGAGGTCAGGAACAGCTCCTCGCTCGGGCGCACGACCGCGTTGTTGGCGGTGACGATGGAGCCCTCGGGCGGGTTGTAGACGGACGGGAGCTTCTCGAACGGGATGAACCCGGTCCACTCGTGCTCTCCGGTCCAGCCGGGCACGGGCATCGTCCCGTCGCCCTGTGAGCGGACCGGGATCTTCCCGGGGGCCTGGTAGCCGATGTTCCCGGCGGTGTCGGCGTAGATCAGGTTCTGCGCGGGGGCCTCGAAGAAGGACGCGCCCCGGCGGAACTCCGCGAAGTCCTGCGCCCGGTTCAGCAGCAGGATGGCGTCGGCGGTCCGGCCGGGGTCGAGCGCGGTCCAGCGCAGCGCCACCTCCAGGCCCTCGGCCTTCTCGCCCAGGCGGGCCGCGGCCCCGGGCACGGCCTCGCGGGCGTCACCGAGCACGCCGGAGACGATCGGGCCGTGCCCGGTGGTGCGGACCTGCAGCTCGACCGTCTCGCCTCCGGCCACCTTGATCTGCTCGGTGCGCGTCTGGACCGGCTTCCATTCACCCGCCACCTCGACGGTGTCGCCCTTGACGCGCTCCAGGTACAGGTCGGTGGCGTCGGGGCCGAGGTTGGTGAAGCCCCAGGCGATCTTGTCGTTGTGGCCGATGACGACGCCGGGCAGGCCCGCGAAGGTGTACCCGGCCACGTCGTAGGGACAGGCCGCGCTCGTGGTACGGCAGTGCAGCCCGGCCTGGTACCAGATCGACGGCATCCGGGGGCCGAGGTGCGGGTCGTTGGCGAGCAGCGGCTTGCCGGTCGCGGTGTGCGCCCCGCCCACCACCCAGGAGTTGGAGCCGATCCCGGCGGGGTCGCCGCCGGCGGTGCCGAAGAGGGAGGGCGCGGCGTCCACCAGCGCCGCGGCCTGCTCCAGCGCCTCGGCCGCGGCGGCCGCCGCGACCGGCCGGCCGCCTGCGGGCTCCCCGGCCGGTTCCTCGGCGGACCTCTCGGCAGGCCCCTCGGCGGGCGCGGCGGCGGTCACGATCGGCCGGTGCCGGTCGAAGGGGTAGCCGGGGTGGAGCCGCTCGGCCCGCTCGGCGGGGAGCCGGGCCGCCACCAGCGCCCGGTCGATCTCGGACTCCATGTTGGAGCGCAGGTCCCAGGCCATGGCCTTGAGCCAGGCCAGGGAGTCGGCCGGGGTCCAGGGCTCGGGCTCGTAGCCGCCGTTGGTGAGCTTGAGCACGCCGTACTCCAGGCTCCTGGCGGCGAAGCCGTCGTGCCGGGCCATCCAGGCGTTCACCCCGGCCGCGTAGTCCGCCAGGGCCCGGCGGGTCTCCGGGAGCAGCAGGGGGAGCTCCGCCTCGGCGGTGCGCCGCCAGCCGAGGGTGCGGACCACCTTGTCGACCTCCAGGGTCGAGGCGCCGAACACCTCCGACAGGCGGCCCGCGGTGGTCTTACGGCGGAAGTCCATCTCCCAGAAGCGGTCCTGGGCGTGCACGTAGCCCTGCGCCTTCAGCAGGTCGGCGGCGGTGTCGGCGTAGATGTGCGGGATGCCGTACCCGTCGCGGTGCACGGTCACCGCGGCGACCAGGCCGGGGAGCCGCACCTCGCCGGACAGCTGCGGGAACGACCGGCGGACCGTCCAGGTCGCCGCCCCGGCGAGGAGGAGCGCCACGGCGACGAGCACGGACAGGAACCGGGCCGCACAGCGGAGCGGGCGGGACAGGCGGGCGAACGGAGCGATCCGCACGGAGGACGACCTTTCATCGCACAGGTGACGCGTCACCGATTGTGAAATGTCCTCGTGTGACTTCGGTTACCTCCAGGTAGCTTTTCGGACTCGGACCCTGCCCGCCGCCGCCCGCCGCCGCCCGCCCGCCGCCGCGGTCCGCCGCGGTCCGCCGTCCGCCACCCACCCGCCGCCCGCCGCCGCCTGCCCGCCGCCGCGGTCCGCCGCGGTCCGCCGTCCGCCACCCGCCCGCCGTCCGCCCTCGCGCCCGCCCGCCCGCCTCGCGCCGGTCACCGGCCGTTCCGGACGCCTGACGGCCGTCCGCCGGTCGCTCACCCCTCGGGGGACGATCCGCCCGTATCGCCCCGTTCGCGCAACGGCCCTCGCCCGCGCGGGGGAAAAGGCGTATCACTCGATTATGAGAACTCTGGACATGGGCTGGGTCACCTGCGCTTTCCCGGACTGTGCAGGAGTGGCGCGGCGGCCTCGCGGACGCTGCCTCGCCCACCTCGACCCCGGCGAACTCGACGAGGTCGTCCGCGCCCTGCGCCCGGGTTCGGCGGTGGACCTGCGGGGCACCGTCGTCGGGGGCCCGCTGCTGGAGCGGATCCTGACGGCCACCGGCCGCAGACCGGGCCGGGCCCGCTTCGACCGGGCCGTCTTCGACGCCCCCGCCGTCTTCAACGACGTCGTCTTCCTCGGGGACGCGACCTTCGACCGCTCCGTCTTCCACCACCTGGCCTCGTTCCTCGGCGCGCGCTTCGCCGGCAACGCCTCCTTCCGGGAGGCCCGGTTCGTCCGGGAGCTCTCCCTGCACCGGGCCGCCGTGGGCGGGCACGCCGCCTTCGACCGGATGACCGTCGGCAGCGACGCCCTGCTCAGCTCCGCCGGTTTCCGCGGGACCGCGTCCTTCGAGAGCGCCGACCTGCAGGGATTCACCACCTTCGACGACACCCGCTTCGGCGGGGACGCCGCCTTCCGCGGCTGCCGGTTCGGCCGGGCCGTCTCCTTCCGCCGGACGGATTTCACCGGGCGGGCCGGGTTCGAGGCGGTGCGGTTCGCCGCCGCGGCCTACCTGACGCCGGCCGCGACACGCCGGCGGCTCGCCCTCACCGACGCCCGGGCGGGCGCCCGCCTGGTGCTGTCGGCCGAGGGCTGCGCGGTGGACCTGCGCCGGATCTCCGTGGCCGGCCCGCTGACCGTCCGCCTGAGGAACGCCCACGCCTCCGTGGAGGGTGCGTCGCTGCGCGGCCCGGCCACGCTCACCGGGCGGGGCTCGTCCCGGGTGACCTCCCTGTCCGGCGTCGACGCCGCCTCGCTGCACCTGGACGGGGTGGACCTCAGCGCCTGCCGCCTGGCCGACGTGCGCCGCCCGGAGGGGCTGCGCCTGACCGGCTGCACGTTCGCCCGGACCCCGCACGGGGTGCAGTTCGCCTGGCGGTGGCCGCCGCTGCGCTGGTGGGCCCCGCGCCGCGCGCTGGCCGACGAGCACGCCTGGCGGGGCTGGGCGCACGCCGGAGACGGACCGCCGCCGACCCCGCACCGGCTGGCGGTGCTGTACTCGCGCCTGCGCACCGCCGTGGACGATCGGGCGACCGCGGCCGACTTCCACTTCGCGGCCCTGGAGATGCGCCGGATCACCAGCGGCCCGGCCCGGCGCTGGCTGCTCGGCCTGGCCTGGGCCCTCACCGGGTACGGCCTGCGCATGGGCCGCGCGGTGGTCTGGTCCGCCGTGGTCACGGCCCTGGTCGCGGCGGGGCTGCTGGCGAGCTCGGCCTCCCACGCCGCCCACCGCGCCCCGGTCCCCGCGGTCCGCCCGTCCCGGTAGGCGGCGCCGCCGCGCGGCTCACACCGGACCGCGGGACCCGTCCCGGTCCTCGCCTTCCAGGGCCACCCGGCGGGCCAGGCCCAGAGGGAGGCTGCCGGAGCGGGCCAGGGTGTCGTGGAAGGAGCGCAGGTCGCCGCGGCCCGCGGCCAGGTGGTCGGCGCGGATCCGGTCGATCTCCAGCGCCCCCGTCAGGTAGGACGGCGCCTGCGTGGGCCAGGCGCAGTAGCGGTCGACCTCGCCCTTGGCGGTGCCCGGGGTGAGCGAGGACTTCGTGGTCATGAAGAGCTCGGCCTCCTCGATGCTCATGTCACCGCAGTGCAGCGAGGTGTCGACGATGATGCGGGCCGCCCGGAAGAGCCGGAACTCCAGGTGGGCGAGTTCCTGGGCGGGCTCGGCGAAGTAGCCCTGCTCGCGCATGGCCTTCTCCGCGTACAGGGCCCAGCCCTCGGTGAAGTACGGCGTGCCGAAGAGCTTGCGGACCCGGCGCGGGTTGCCCGCCGCCCACGACAGGTGCCAGTGGTGGCCCGGGTAGGCCTCGTGCACCGCGATGGAGGGCATCTGGGCGCGGGCGTTGGTGCGCAGCCGCTGGCGGACCTGCTCGGCGGTGAAGGAGTCCGGCGTGAACGGCACGAAGAAGTGCCCGGTCCGGGAGGCCGACAGCGGCGGCGGCGACAGGTAGGAGGCGACGGACAGGACCGGCCGCTGGAACTCCGGCGACGGCACCACCCGGCACTCCTCGCCCTCGGCGAAGGTCACCAGGCCGCGCTCGCGCACGAACCGGCGGGCCCGCTCGGTCTCGGCCTCGTACTCGGCCCGCATGTCCTCCAGCGTCGGCGCGTGGTCGTCCTGGAGCGCGGTGATCGCCGCGTGCCAGTCGCCGGAGCCGCCCGGCAGCCGCCCGGCGACCTCGCGCATCTCCGCGTCGAGCTCGTCGTAGGCGGCCCGCCCGCGCTCGCGCAGCTCGGCCGCGCCGTAGCCGAGCATCTCCCGCTCGCGCAGCAGCCGGGAGTAGAGCTCCTCGCCCATCCGCCAGTCGCCCTCCGCCGCGAAGCCGCCGAGGAACTCCGCCAGCGCGTCGAAGGCCGCCGCCGCGGGCTCGGCCGCCTCGGCCAGCCGGGCGCGCAGCCGCTCGTCGCCGACCAGGCCGGGCACGGTCACGGTGAGGAAGTGCCGGCCGGTCCGCGCCTGGCCGAGTCCCCGCTCGACCAGCAGCGGCGCCGCCAGCCCCCGGTCCAGGTTCGTACGGCAGGCCGCCAGCACGCCCGGCACCTCGGCCAGCCGCGCCACCGCGGCGTCCACCAGCTCGGCCTCGGAGGCCAGCCGGTGCAGGAAGGGGCTGAACATCGAGGCGAAGACCGGCCCGACGTAGAAGGAGGGGTCGCGCCGCCAGGCCGGCCAGGCCTCCTGGGCGACCGACCCGCGCAGGACGGAGACGACCAGCTCCCGGTCGATCCGGTCCTCGAACCCGCCGCCCGCCGTACCCGCCACGGCCTCCAGCCGCTCCAGCCGGCGCCGCGCCTGCGCGTCCCGGGCGGTGATGCCGGCCTCGGTGAAGTCGCCGAGGGTGCGGTCGTACCCGGGCGCACCCGCGAGGGCGGCGCGGACGGGGTGCGCGTCGAGGTACCAGTCGAGGAAGTCGTCGACCAGCCGGGCGGAATCGGGGGAAAGGTCCGTCATGCGCGATGAGCCTACCCGGCGTCCCCTCCCCGGGGCTCCCCACGGCGCGGCCGTCGGAACCGGCCCGTGGCGGCCCGTCGCGGCCGTCGGACCGGCCCCGTGGCGGCCCGCGGCGCGGCCCCCGGCGTCCGGTGGCGGCGGCGATCAGCCGGTGCGGCTCCGCCCGTCCCATAAACTGCTGCTGTGGCTGACCCGAAGTTCGAGATCCAGATGCTCCACGACCGCGTCATGGTCAAGGTCGAGCAGGAGTCCGAGGAGCGGCGCAGCACCGCGGGCATCGTGATCCCGGCGACCGTGAAGATCGCCAACCGCCTCGTCTGGGGCGAGGTCTGCGGCGTCGGCGCGAATGCCCGCGCGGTGAAGGTCGGCGACAAGGTCCTGTTCAACCCCGAGGACCAGTACGAGGTCGAGGTCCACGGTCAGACCTACCTGGTCATGCGCGAGCGCGACCTGCACGCCATCGCCACCCCGCAGACCGACAACGGGACCGGCCTCTACCTCTGAGCGGCGCCCCGCCGGGCCGCCGGGCGCGGCTCACTTGCGGGTGTAGCCGAGATAGATCCTCTTGTTCCAGTCGGCGGCGGAGAAGACGGCCAGCGTCCGGACGGTCCTGCCCGTCAGGTCGCTCAGCACCACGCGGCGGGTCCCGCCGGAGGCCAGGACCGCGATGAGGTGCCTCTCGTCCCACCAGCCCCAGACGCTCTGCGGCCGGATGGCCACCCGGGCGGCGACCTTGCCCGTGCTCCGGTTCCAGACGCAGACGTGCTCGGTGTAGGAGGCCGGGCACCAGGTCGCCAGAGCGCGGCCCGACGGCGAGAAGGCGTCCTCCCCGCCGACCGGCGTGCCCGTCCCGGTCAGCGTGCGCCGGGTCGATCCGTCCTGCCCGTAGAAGCGGGTGCCGCCCCGGTGACCCGCCACGAGCTCGGTGCCGTCGGGGCTCCACCGGAAGGTCGCCGCCGCGTCCACCCCGGGCACGGTCACCGCCCGCGCCGATCCGGCGCCCGCGTCGACGATCACGAACCCCGTCGTCGCCCAGGCCGACCCGGACCTCTTCCGGACGGTCAGGACGGCCTTGCCCGCGTCGCGGGACCAGCGCGCGGAGTTCGCGACCAGGGGCTTGCGCACGGTCCGGATCCGGGTGCCCCTGCCCGACGCGACGTCGAGGAGGACCACCGAGTCGTATCCGGAGCCGTAGGCCGCCGCGACCGCCAGCGCCCTGGCGCCCTTCGGCGCGACGGTGACCTCCGCGTCGCCCGTCCTGCGGGTGAACCCCGCGCCCCGGCGCAGGTAGGCGGCGCCCTTGAGCGTGTAGGAGGTCACCCGCGCGGGGTCGGCGGAGTCCTCCCGCACGGTCGCCGAGGTGCCGGGCAGCTTGATGTCCACCGGCGCGGCCGTGTGCGCGTGCGCGACGAGCGGAGCCGGCGCGGTCAGCGCGGCCGCGATGACGGCGCCGCGGAGCAGGCGGTGAATCCCGTGAGTCAGGGGCACGGCCGCAGCCTAGGCCGGGAGATCCTCATGGTTCGAGATCTATAACGAATCGGTTGGCCCGACAAGGGCGCGTCCGCCGCCCTCCGCGGGGACCCCGGCGCCGGGCGCCCCGCCGTACCGTCCGCTCCACGCGGGCCGCCGCGCGGACCGGGGACCGCCCACCGGGTAGGCTCACCCGGCGTGGAACCCATGGAGATCACCGCGGGCATGCTCCACCTGCGACCGTGGCGCCTCGACGACGCCGACGTGGTGGACCGGGCCCTGCGCGACCCCGGGATCCGCCGCTGGGCGACCGCCGCCCGCGGCGCCCCCGACGCGAGGACCTGGCTCGCCGACCGGATCGAGGGCTGGGCCGACGGCTCGGCGGCCTCCTTCGCCGTCGCGGACTCGACCACCGGCGAGGTGCTCGGCCACATCAGGGTGCGGACCCGCGGCGACGGGACCGGCGAGGTCGGCTACTGGGTGCTGCCCGAGTCCCGCGGGCGCGGCGTGGCCGGCCACGCGCTCGGCGCGGTCGCCCGGTGGTCGTTCGGCTGCGTGGGGCTGTCCCGTCTGGACCTGCGGCACGCCGCGGCCAACCCCGCCTCCTGCGCGGTCGCCAGGGGGAACGGGTTCGCCCTGGTCCGGCTGGTCACCCTGCCGTCGGAGGACGGAGGGGACGGTCTCGTCGAGGCGCACCTGCACACGCTCGCCCCGCCGGCCTGATCCGTCCCCCGGAAACGGGCCGCGGGATCCGGCGGAGCGGCCGAGGCGGCCGGGCCCGCCGGCCGCCCTGACCCGCCGGTCAGCGGATGAGGAGCTTCTGGGCCTCCAGGACCAGGTCGACCCCGAAGCTGAGCTTGACGCCGAAGTAGACGATGGCGGTGGCCGTCGCGGCGGCGGCCAGGATCACCAGGCCCTTGACCGCGACGTTCTGCCGGCCGAGCCAGACCATCCAGGCCGCCAGGGTCCGCTTGCCGAACTCCAGCAGCCGGTGGGCCCAGTGGAACTCCAGGGCCAGCACCGCCAGGCCGGCGAAGACGACCGCCCAGCCGGGGCCGGGGAACGGGACCATGACGAGCCCGGCGACGACCAGCACGCCGCCGAGCGTGCCGATGACGATCTTCAGGGTGAGGCGGCCGGCGCGGGTGGCCCTGACGGCGTCCAGCCGGCCGTGCAGGCCCGAGCGGATGGGCGAGCGCCCGGCCGCCTCGGCCTTCAGCGCCTCGGCGTCGCCCGCCTCGGACGCCTGCGCGGCCTGCGCGGGCCCGCCGTCGCCCGGCCCGGAGGGGCGTCCCGCCCCTGCGGATCCGCCGCCGGCCCCGGACGGCCGCCGCCCGCTCCCCGCCGGTCCGGCGCTCCCGGTCTCGGGCATGGTCGCATCCTCCGCCCCCGCCGTTGCCGCGTCACCGGCCCCGGACGGTCGCCCGGTGCCGTCCTGGGTGCCCCGCACCCCGTCTGAGATGGCCACACGCTCTCCCGGACAGTCGGTTTCGTTCCAGGATAGGTCCGCGCGCCCGGGCTGCGCTCATCCCCGCGGACGAGTCCGGCCTCGTGCCCCCGGAGGGCGCGGGGCCGGAAGATCGTCCCACCGAGCGGAACCGGCCGTACGGCGGGCACGCCGTACGGCCGGGATCTCCCCTCGCGGGGTCGCCTCACGGGGGTGACCCCCGCGGGGGTCAGCCCGCGGAGGTCAGCCCGCGGTGCAGGTGACGGCGGCCGGGACGCCGTTGGCGCCGGTCCAGCTGCCGCCGAAGCCGAACGCGGTGGAGGCGCCCGCGTTCAGGCCGCCGTTCCAGCCCGCGTTCTCGACGGTGACGTCCGCCCCGGTCTGGGTGTGCACGCCGCTCCAGAGCTGGGTGATCTTCTGTCCGTCGGGGAAGGTCCACTTCACCGTCCAGCCGGTGATCGCGGTGGTGCCGGTGTTCTTGACCGTCACCTCGCCCTGGAAGCCGCCGGGCCAGGAATGGGCGACCTTGTAGGCCGCGGTGCAGCCGCCGTCGGTGGAGCCGCCGGGGGCGGTCGTGAAGGTCACCGGGTCGGAGGCCGCCGAGGTGTTGCCGGCGGCGTCACGGGCCACCACGTAGTAGGTGGAGGAGGTGTCGGCCGTCAGCCCGGTCAGCGCGAACGACGCCGAGGAGGACGAGCCGACCTTGACGTCCGTCGCTCCGGCCTCCCGGTAGACGTCGTAGCCCTCGACCCCGACGTCGTCCGTCGAGGGCGTCCAGGTGAGCGTGGCGCCGGTCGAGGTGATCGCCGAGGCGGTCGGCCTGCCCGGCTTGGACGGGTCGGTGGTGTCGTCGTCCGGGGGCGTGGTGCCGCCGCCGGTGTCGGCGTAGACGATGCCGCGGCCGTTGGTGCCCAGGTAGACGCGGCCGTAGATCCGGGGGTCGCCGGTCAGGGCCTCGCCCATGTTGCCGTACTGGTGGCGGTCGTCGTTGACCCGGACCCAGGTGGCGCCGGTGTCGTCGGAGCGGAAGACGCCGGTCACGCCGCCGATCGTGGCGACCGCGTAGAGCGCCTGGTAGCCGCGGCCCTCGGCGGCCTTGCCGAAGCCGACGTTCACCGCGGAGGTGATCCCGGGAAGCCTGGTGAAGGAGGCGCCGCCGTCGGTGGAGCGCCAGATGCCGGACGCACCCTTGGCGGCGTCGCCGCCGGCGAGCCAGAGGTGGCCCTCCCTGCCGGGCACGGCCTTGAACTTGACGTTGCCCTCGGCGGGCAGGCCGGTCGCGGCGGTGGCGGTGAAGGTGGCGCCGCCGTCGGTGCTGGCGTAGAACTTCCCGGCGCTGAAGCCGTAGAACCTCCTGGCGTTGACCCGGTCGGACTCGACCACGGCCCCGGTCGGGATGCCGGCGGAGGCGGTCCAGTTGTTGCCGTAGCCGACCGCGTGGTGGACGGCCACGCCCTTGGGCGCCCAGACGAACCGGGAGCCGTCGGCGGCCGCGGCGACGGTGCCGCCCTCGTTGATCCCGCCGGGCTCGGTGCCCTGGAACCAGTTGGCGCCGCCGTCGGTGGAGAAGGCCACGTGGCTGTCATTGGGCCGGTCGGCGTCGGTGAAGTTGCCCGCCCGGACCATGATGTTCGGGCTGGTCTCGGCGTAGTCGAGGCCGGTGGTCGAGGTGAAGGTCGGGGCGGTGAACATCATCGCCGGGACCTTGGCCAGGTCGGTGTGGCGGAAGCCGCCGATGTCGCCGAGCGCGCTGACCAGGGGCGCGCCGCTGGGCGGACTGATCAGGTCGAGGACCGCGGTCTCCTCCAGCCCCTCGACCATCGGCTTGATGGTGAACGTGCCGCCGGTGTCCCACTTCGTCAGGTCCTCGGTGCCGTAGATCGTGGCGCCGGTGCCGTACATCATCCGGTCGGAGTCGAACGGGTCGATCTCCACCGACTCGTTCATCCAGCCGAGCTTGGGCGCCTCCTCCGGCGGCTGCGGGTTGGCCCCGAAGGTCAGCCACGGCGCGGAGGAGATGTCCATGGTGTAGCGCTTGGTCCGGTTGGGGTAGGAGCTCCAGTCCCAGATCCGGGTCCAGGTCGCGCCGGCGTCGGTCGAGCGGAAGAAGATCGCGTCGGGCCACCAGGAGACCTGGGTGGCGACCATGATCGTGCCGGGGTTCCGGCGGTCGATGGTGAGGCCGCTGTAGCCGAAGTAGTCGTCGGCGGAGCTGGACGGGATCGGGCTGATCCGCGTCCACGCGCCGGTCTTGGTGTCCAGCTTCCACACGTCGCCCTTGGCCCCGTCGTACGGCCCGCCGGTGTCGCTGGTGGCGATGTACAGGGTGCCGCTGGTGTGGTCGAGCACGCCTTTGTGGGCGATGTGGCCGGTCGGCTGCCCGGCGAGGCGGGTCCAGGTGGCGCCGCCGTCGGAGGAGCCGTAGACCGTGTTCTCCTTGTCGGCCACGCCGACGTAGATCTTCTGGGTGGCCTTCCCCGCCGTCGCCGAGGTCGGGTCGAAGGTCACCCAGACCACGCCGGGCCGGTGGCTCAGGTAGCCGTTGGGGTCGCCGGGGTCGGCGGCGTAGTTCCCCGGGTTGGGGAAGCTCGCGACCTTGGCCCAGGTGACGCCCTTGTCGGTGCTGCGCCACAGGCCGTTGCCGTCGGGCGCGCCGAGGTAGAGGATCCTGTTGTCGTTGGGGTCGACGGCCAGCCGCTCGCCCATCCCCCGGCCCGGCATGTTGCCGCCGAGCTTGAACGGCAGCTCGGTGGCCTGCCAGGTCTCGCCCTTGTCGGCCGAGCGCAGGATCGCGCCCTTGTTGGGGTCCCAGTCGTTGGTGTACATCCCGGCCGCGACGTAGACGCGGTTCGTCTCCACGGGGTCGGTGGCGAGGCTGACCACGCCGTTGTAGCCCCACTTGTCCCAGCCGACCCAGTCGAGCAGCGGGGTCCAGCGCTTGCCGGACTGCTCCCACCGGTACGCCCCGCCGATGTCGGTGCGGGCGTAGACGAGGTTCTTCTCCTTCTGGTTGAAGACGATGCCCGGGACGAACCCGCCGCCGTCGATCCGGACGTTCTTCCAGTCGTTGGCCTCGGCGGCCGGGGCGGCGCTCGCCGCGGCGCCGGCCGGGGCGGTCTGCGCCGCCGCGCCCGTGGCGGCCGCGCCCGCCACGGCGCACGCCAGCGCCGAGGCGGCGAGCACGCCGACCAGTCTTCTTCGCATGTACGGCTTCCCTCCACGGAGCGATGGACGAACCGCCATGCACGATCAGAGAGCGGGAACCTGACCTCCGACCGCCCGTGATGCGCGTGCATGAGCGCCCAGAGGGTCACACGGCCGTCGGGGCACCGTCAATTAGTTTGAGCATCAAACCAACAAAGGGGAGGTGGGGCCGCGGGGCCGATGTAATTTTCACACCGTCCCGGCGATCGCTCCCCCGCCCGGGATCCCGCACACCCCGGGGCCCGTCCCGGCCTGCGCCCCGGCGCCCGCCCCGGCGGCCTCCGCCCCTGCGCCCGCCCCGGGCGCGGCGCAGCCCGCGGCGGGGGCGACCATCAGCCGCGATCCCGGCCCCCGGGTGCCCAGCACGTCGTCCGGGTTGGCCAGCGCGCAGCGGTCGAGGGACAGGCAGCCGCAGCCGATGCAGTCGGTCAGGCCGTCCCGCAACCGCTGGAGCTGCCGGATCCGGTCGTCCAGCTCGCCCTGCCACAGCGCGGAGAGCCGGGCCCAGTCCTCGCGGTTCGGGGTGCGTCCGTCCGGCAGCGCGGAGAGCGCGCGCTGGATCGTCTTCAGCGGGATGCCGACCCGCTGGGAGACCCGGATGAAGGCGATCCTGCGCAGCGTGTCGCGGGTGTAGCGGCGCTGGTTGCCCGCCGTACGGCGGCTGCGGATCAGCCCCTTGGCCTCGTAGAAGTGCAGGGCCGAGATCGCGACCCCGCTGCGCGCGGAGAGCTGGCCGACGGTGAGCTCCGTGGTCTGGGACACCGCCCCATCCTACGCCGACCTCAAGGAAGCTTGAGGTCCGCCTCCGGGCGCACGACGACCGCGACGGACCGGGCCGTACAGACGGTGAGGGCATCGCGGACGGTGAGGGCGTCGCGGACGGTGAGGGCATCGCGGAACCATCGGGATCCCACGGGGCAATCAGGTAAGAATGGGCGCATGACGAGAGCACTGGTGCTGGGCGGCGGAGGCGTCGCGGGGATCGCCTGGGAGGCGGGGGTCGTCACCGGCCTGCGCCGGGCGGGGGTGGACCTGGGAGAGGCCGACCTGGTGGTCGGCACGTCCGCCGGATCGGTGGTGGGGGCGCTCGTCTCCACCGGCGCCGACCTGGAGGGCGCGGTCGCCTCCCAGGCGGGTTCGGAGACCAGGGCGACCGTCCCGGCGGTCGACATGGAACCGGTGATGGCCGCCTTCGGCATCCTGTACGACCCGTCCCTCGATCCGCGGGAGGCCCGGCGGCGGGTGGGCGCGCTGGCGCTCTCGGTCAGGGACACCGGGGCCAGGATCGAGACCGTCGGCGAGCGCCTGCCGGTCAAGGAATGGCCGGAGCGGCGGCTGCTGATCACCGCGGTCGACGCGGAGACCGGCGAGTTCGTCGTCTGGGAGCGCGCCTCCGGAGTGCCCCTGGTCGCGGCGGTCGCCTCCAGCTGCGCCGTGCCGTGCGTCTTCCCGCCGGTGGAGATCGACGGCCGCCGCTACATGGACGGCGGGGTCCGCTCGGCGACCAACGCCGACCTGGCGGAGGGCTGCTCGGCCGTGGTGGTCGTGGAGCCGATGGCGCACCTCGCCCCGAGGGCCCGCTTCACGGCCGAGCTCGCCCGGCTCGGCGACGCGGAGATCGCCCACATCGTCCCCGACGAGACGGCCGTCGCCGTCTTCGGCTCCAACGTCCTCGACCCGTCCCTGTGGCGCCCGGCCTTCGACGCCGGCCTCGCCCAGGCCCCGGCCGTCGCCGAGGCCGTGCGGAAGGTGTGGCGCTGACCCCGCCGCGTCCCCCGGGCCCGCAGAGGTCCCCGGGGACGCCGGGCACGCCGGGGACGCCGGGCACGCCGGGGACGCTGTGGATCGTCAGCGGTCCGCCCGGCGCCGGCAAGTCGACGGTGGCGGCGGCCCTGCTGGCCCGGCTGGACCCGGTGCCCGCGCTGCTCGACAAGGACACCGCCTACGGCGGTTTCGTCGCGGCCACGCTGAGCGCCCACGGCCGCGACGCCGGGGAGCGCGAGGGCCCCTGGTACGACGAGCACGTCAAGCGCCACGAGTACGCCGGGCTGACCGCGCTCGCCCGGCAGATCCGCTCGCACGGCTGCCCGGTCATGCTCGACGGCCCCTTCACCTCGCAGGTCCACGACGCGCACCTGTGGTCCCGGTGGGTGGACGAGCTGGGCGGGTCCCCGGTCCACCTGGTCTGGGTGCGCTCCGACGGCCCCACCCTCCGCGCCCGCCTGGAGCGGCGCGGCCTGGCCAGGGACGCCGGCAAACTGGCCCGGTTCGAGGAGTACCTGCGGGCGATCCGGGTGGACGATCCGCCGGTCGTCCCGCACGCCGAGATCGACAACCGCCCCGGCGCCGCCCCCGTCGGCGAGCAGGCCGGGCGACTCGTCCGGCGGGGCGCCTAGGGTCCGCGCCGGAGCCGGTCGGAGCCGGTCGCCGCTCACGGCGACGGCCGCCCCGGGCGTTTCGGCGCCGACCCTGACGCGGTCGGCCCTGATGCGGTCGGCCCTGATGCGGTCGGCCCTGATGCGGTCGGCCCTGATGCGGTCGGCACGAACCGCAGTCGCCGATCACGGCCGGACGCTCCTCGTGGAGCCTCGTCGCCTCCCGGTGGAGGATCGGCGTGTTCTCCAGGCCGGTCAGGCCGGCCGATCGCGGTTTCGCCCTGCTCCCGCAGCTCGCGGGCCTGGTCGACGGCATCCTGTTCGAGTCGTTCTCGGCCCGCTGGGTCGACGGCGAGACGTACGCGGCCTGGCCGGACGACGTGCTGGAGGTGCACGCGTCGGTGGCCGAGCGGCTGCTGGAGTTCGACCTCGACCTGTACGCCGCCGACAGCGACGGGCTGTCCGACTTCGCCTACCGGCGGGCCAGGGAGTTCACCATGCTGTGCTTCGTCAGCGACCGCATCCTGTCCAGGATCTGAGACGGGCGGACGGGGCCGCGGAACCGGCGGGGCGGTCATGTGGCGCCCGCCGGAGCTCAGCGTTCCACCGACCAGTCGTGGGGACCGAGGACGTGGGCCCCGCCCCGGGGCTCGATCCAGCCCTTCTCGGCCAGGACGGCGAGGCTGCGCCGTACGGCCTCCTCGGGCAGGGCCGCCACCCGGGCGACGTCCGCGGTCTCGGCGACGCGGTCGTCCACGGCGAGGTAGGCCACCGCCTCGTAGACGGTCATGTCGTCGGTCGACAGGGTCTGCACGTCATGGGGATCGTCTCGCACGGCCGTACCTCCTCGGTGGGGCTCGGTGGGGCCCGCCGGTCTCCCGGCCGGGCCGGTCTCAGCGCTGCCGGGCGCCCTCGCGCAGCCGTTCGGGGTCGACCTGGCGCTCGGGGTGGCGGCGCAGGTACTCCTCCTCCAGCTCCTCGGTCCGGGTGCTGTGGTTGGCGAGCGCGTCGGCCGAACCGTGCAGGAACGTGTCCGTCCGGGTGGCGTGCAGCCGGCGCAGCTCGCGGATCAGGTCGTCCTCTGACAGGTCCTTAGGATCGATTCCCATCGTCATGGCATCCGCTTACCCCGTCCAGGCCCGTCCTCACCTCCGGTACGGCATACGCCATTGGAACGATTCCACGAAATTGAGTCAGATTTCATGACTTGTTCGCATTGCAGCCATACCGTCGGGGCCTTACCTTCCCGGTATGGATCTCGAGCTCCGACACCTCAGGATCGTGCGCGCGGTCGCCGAGGCCGGGAGCGTCACCAAGGCGGCCACCCATCTCGGGCTGGCCCAGCCCGCGCTGACCGCGCAGCTCAAACGGATAGAGCGGGTGCTGGGAGGATCTCTCTTCGACCGCGACCACAACGGCGCCAGGCCCACGCCCCTCGGAGAGCTGGTGCTGGCCCGGGCGCGGGTGCTGCTGCCCGCCGCCAGGGAGCTCCAGGAAGAGGCCGTGCGCTTCGCCAACGCCTGCGGGGAGATCCCCCGCTACCGGCTCGGCGCCACCAACGGGCCGATCCTCGGAGGGCTGGTCGACCGGCTCACGACGGCGTGGCCGTCGACACCGGTGACGACCCACACCTCCTGGTCGGCCAGGGAGCTGAACACGATGCTCACCACCGGGCGGCTGGACTTCGCGATCATCGGCGCCTGCGGGGAGAGCCCGCCGCCGGTGGACGGGCCCGTCGTCTGGACGACCATCGCCGTGGATCCGGTCTTCGTGCTGCTCAGCGAGGAGCACCGGCTGATGGGCAGGAAGGAGGCCGAGCTGGGCGAGCTGGCCGACGAGCAGTGGACGGCCACGCCCGGCGACGGCTGCTTCGGCGACTGCTTCGCGGCGGCCTGCGCCCGCGCGGGTTTCACCCCGAAGACCGTCTACGAGACCGATGTGGCCACGTGCATGCACCTGGCCACGGTCGGCCGCGCCGTCGCGCTGTGCCAGGCGACCTTCCAGCCCGCCGCCGGGCTGGGACTGCTCCCGCTCGCGGGCGCCCCGCTGCGCTGGCGGCAGCTGCTCGGCTGGCACCCGGAGTCGCCCGTCGCCCGGGTCGCCCCGGTGATCACCGAGCACGCGCGGTCGGCCCACGCCGACGCCGTACGGCGGAGCACGCGGTACGCGTCCTGGCTGGCGGGCGACCCGCGCTTCGGCACCGCGCCGCAGGACCTCGACGCCCGCCCCCTCTCCTCCGCCCTCCCCCCGCCCATAACGCGGCGGTAGGGGCGAACTGGTAGATCCGCGCCTCATGCGCCCGCCGTTACGTTGACGGCGCACCCCCCGAACATGAGGAGAGATCACATGCTCCGACGAAGTGCCGTGACGGCGGGCTTCGCGCTCGCCCTCGCGCTGGTGGCCACCCCCGCCCTCGCCCACGCCGGACCGGACGACGCCTTCACCCCGGGCAAGGCCGGGCCCGGCGACGCCTCCACCGCCCTGTACACCGACGCCAAGGCGATGGCCGCCAAGGCCCCCGCGCCCGCACCCGGCCTGGTCGACGCCCTGGCCCGCGACCTCGGCATCAACGCCGACCAGGCCAGGACCCGGCTGGTCAACGAGGCCGCCGCGGCCAAGGTCGAGCCGGTGCTCGCCGCCCGGCTCGGCGAGAAGTTCGGCGGAGCGTGGGTGACCGGGCCCACCGCCGAGTTCGTCGTGGCGACCAGCGACTCCGCCCAGATCTCCGCCATCCTCACGACGGGTGCGCAGGCCAAGCTGGTCCGGCACTCGCTCGCGACGCTCGACGCCGCCAAGGCCGGGCTCGACGCCAAGGCCGAGGGCTCGCCCAAGTCGATCGCCTCCTGGTACGTCGACGTCCAGGACAACAGCGTCGTGGTCCTGGCCCGCGACACCGCCGAGGCGCAGGCCTTCGTGGACGCCAGCGGCGTCGACGCCTCGCTGGTCCGCGTCGAGCGGACCGCCGAGCAGCCCCAGCCGCTCTACGACGTGCGCGGCGGCGACGCCTACTACATGGGCGGCCGCTGCTCGGTCGGCTTCTCGGTGACCAAGGCCGGCAGCCAGGGCGGTTTCGTCACCGCCGGCCACTGCGGCGACGTCGGCACCGCCACCCAGGGCCACAACCGGGTCGCGCAGGGCACCTTCCGCGGCTCGTCCTTCCCGGGCAACGACTACGCCTGGGTCGAGGTCAACAGCCAGTGGACCCCGACCGGCGTCGTGAACGCCTACAACTCCGGCATCCTGCCGGTCCGCGGCTCCACGCAGCGGGCGGTCGGCTCCTCCATCTGCCGCGCCGGCTCCACCACCGGGTACCACTGCGGCACCATCGGCCAGCACAACACCAGCGTCACCTACCCCGAGGGCACCATCTCCGGGGTGACCCGCACCAGCGTGTGCGCCGAGCCCGGCGACTCCGGCGGCTCGTACATCTCCGGCGACCAGGCCCAGGGCGTCACCTCCGGCGGCTCCGGCAACTGCACCTCCGGCGGCACCACCTACCACCAGCCGGTCAACGAGATCCTCTCGGCCTACGGCCTGACCCTGGCCACCGGCGGCGGCACCGAGCCCCCGCCGCCCACCGGCTGCACCGGCTACACCCGGACCCTCAGCGGCTCGGCCACCACCTCCGGCCAGAACCTCTACAGCGCCTCCTTCACCGCCGCCTCGGGCACCCACCGGCTCTGCCTGGACGGCCCGAACGGCACCGACTTCGACCTCTACCTGCAGAAGCAGAGCGGTTCCTCCTGGGTGAACGTGGCCAGCGGGACCGGCTCCGGCCCTGACGAGTCCTTCACCTACAACGGCACCTCGGGCACCTACCGGGTCCGGATCCACGCCTACAGCGGCACCGGCGCCTTCACCGTCGGCCTGACGACGCCGTAGCGCGAACGCGGCGGTGCCCGGACCGCTCACGGGCCGCTCACGGGCGGCTCACCGGCACCGCCGCGGCCCCGCGCCGCCCGGCGCGGCACCCCCCCGAACGGCGCCGCCGTCCCCCTCCTGTCCTGGGGGGCGGCGGCGCCGCTTCACGTGCGAGGCCGCGGCGGACGGGCGGAGCCGTACGGCGGGTCACGGCGGGGCGCGGCCCGCCACGGCCGGCCTCGCGGGCGGTGGCGGGCGGACGGGCGGAGCCGTACGGCGGGCGTACGAGAATGGAGGGATGAGCGAGTTCCCATCCCTGAGCGAGGGCGCGGACCTGTCCGAGGTGATCGCCTCCCTGTCGCGGTCGGCGGAGGTCCTGGCCCGGGTCGCCGACGAGGTGGAGCGGGAACCCCTGCCTCCCGGCCTCCTCAAGGCCCTGCCCCGGACCGAGCCGGCCGCGCTGCTGCTGGCCGCCCGGTCCGCGGAGGGCGAGGGCCGCTCGTTCGAGGCGGCCGGCCTCGTCGAGGAGGCCCTCTCCCTCGACCCCGGGCTCGAACCGGCCAGACGGGACGCCGAGGAGTACGCCGCCTGCCGCACCGACCCCGGGCAGGGGCTGCCCGCACGGGCCGCGCACCTGTTCCGGCAACTGACCGTCTACCTCTACCGGCCGGCCCGCCGCCACCTGGTCGGCGAGCTGGTGGCCCGGAGCGTGCGGGTGGCCGAGCACGCCCTGGCCGACCTGGCGCTGTTCGAGCGCGACGTGGTCGGCGAGTTCCTGGACGCGCGGGGCGAGTGGCTGCGCGAGGACGAGGTCGCGCTGCTGGAGTCGTGGCGGCGGACCCCGCTGCGGCTCTGGGAGGTCCTCGGCGTCGCCGGGCGGGAGATCACCCTGACCGACGGCACCGGCGAGGTGACCCTGACCGACGAGCTCCTTCCCGCGCAGGCCCTGCCCGGCGACCTGATGCTGACCCGGCTGCTGCACGACGGGACCGGCCCGCGCGTGTTCGGCCACCCGTTCAAGGTGGATCCGGCGCGCAGGGACGAGATGCTCGCCCTGCTCGCCGGTCCGGTGGACCCCGTCGCGATCGCGGCCTTCTTCAGGCGGCCTGCGCCGCCGGCGTCCGGCGGCTCTCCCACCACAGTGCCGCCCCGGTGATCAGCGCGCCCGCGCCCTCCCACAGGCCCACGCCGAGGAACTTCGCCGGGGCCTCGCCGGTGACCACCAGGGCGGTGAAGACGGTGAAGGTGACCAGGCGGAACGGGACCGTCCAGAAGAAGAAGGGGCGGAAGTCCACCGCCGAGGCGAGCATGTAGTAGACGCCCATGTTCACCGCCGCCATCGACGAGGCGGCCATGTAGACGAGGGTGTAGTCGCCGGGCGCGCGCGTCCGGAGCACCTCGAAGCCGAGCATCTCCAGCGTCGTGCCGGGCGAGACGAGCCCGAGCAGGCCGAGCAGGAAGGCCAGCAGGCCGAAGACGGCGATGGACCAGCCGGACGGGGTGCGCGGTAGCCGCACGGGGTGCCTCCGAAGGTGGGGAACGCGGGTGGGATCTGACCGACCGGCCGCAGGAGGTGTAGCCTCAGCAGCGATCTCTGATCGCGCATTTCATCACGAAATCCCCCCCGAGGCGACGTATGGACAATCCCGGTCGGCCGATCCGCTTCCGGATCACCGCCCTCCTGCTGGTGCCGATCGTCTCCCTCGTCCTGCTCTGGGGCTTCGCCGCGGCTCTGACCACCGGGGACGGGATACGGCTCCTGGAGATCAACACGCTGGTCGAGAGCGTGGCCACGCCTTCGGAGAAGGCGGTCATCGAGCTGCAGAACGAGCGGCTGCACTCCGCCCGCTACCTGCACGACAGGTCCGACCTGGAGACGGTCGTCCAGCAGCGGCTGGAGTCCGACCGGGCCATCGCCGCCTTCCGCAGGACCGCCCTGTCGGCGGACACCCGGGACGCGGTCGGCGACGACATGCGCATCCGGCTCGTCTCGCTCTTCGCCACGCTGGACCGGCTGCCCGCCACCCGCACCCTGGTCGACTCCCGCGGCGCGGACGCCACCCGGGTGATCCGCGAGTACGACGCCGTCATCGACGCGATGTTCCGCATGTACGACCGGATGATCCTGGTCCCCGACATCTCGATCTACCAGCAGGCCCGCTCGGTCACCGGGCTCGGCGAGGCCAAGGAGATCCTGGCCAGGGAGCGGGCGCTGCTGTCGGCCGTCGGAGCCGGGGAGCGGCTGACCGACGCCGAGCACGCCGCGTTCGCCGAGATGGCGGCGCGGCGCCGGCTGGTGTACCGGCAGGCCCTGGCCCGGCTCGACGCCGAGCTGCGCGGGCCGTACGACGCGCTCGGGGCCTCCCCGTCCTACCAGGCGTTCCTCGACCTGGAGTCGCGGACGCTGACCTCCCGCACCCTGCCGGCGGACCTGTCGCCGGTGGAGCAGCTCTGGGTCAAGGTGGAGCGCCAGCAGACCGAGGTGGTCGCGCTGCTGACGGCCCGGGTCGTCCCCGCCGCGGTCGCCGTCCTGGTCCAGATCGCGGTCGCGGGCGGGCTCGGCCTGATCCTGCTGGTCCTGTCGGTGGTGCTGGCGCACCGGTTCGCCGCGCGGCTCGCCGCCGAGCTGGGCGAGCTGCGCCAGATGGCCGTCCAGTTGGCGGAGGTGCGGATGCCGCAGCTCGTGGAGCGGCTCCGGCGGGGCCAGGACGTCCCCGAGGAGCCGCTGCCCCCGCTCGGCGGCACGCCGGAGATCCGCGACATCGGGCAGGCGCTCGACACCGTCCGGCACACCGCCTACGAGGCGGCGGCGGACCAGGCCGGGCTCCGCAAGGGCGTCAGCCAGGTCTTCGTCAGCCTGGCCCGGCGCAACCAGTCGCTGCTGCACCGCCAGCTCACCCAGCTGGAGGCGATGCAGCGCAGGGAGGAGCAGCCGGAGACGCTCGCCGACCTCTACCGCCTGGACCACCTGACCACGAGGATGCGCCGCCACGCGGAGAACCTGATCATCCTGTCCGGCGCGGCGCCGGGCCGGGGCTGGCGCAAGCCGGTCCCGGTGGTGGACGTGCTGCGCGCGGCCGTGGCGGAGGTCGAGGACTACGCCCGGGTGCGGGTGCTGCCCGCGCCCCGGGCCGCGCTGACCGGCGCGGCCGTGGCCGACCTCACCCACCTGATCGCGGAGCTGGTGGAGAACGCGACGGTGTTCTCCCCGCCGCAGACCCGGGTGATCGTGCGGACCGAGTGGGCGGCGGCCGGGCTGGCCGTCGAGGTGGAGGACCGCGGCCTGGGCATCCCGGACGCGGAGCTGGCCGGGCTCAACCGCCGCCTGGCCGAGCGGCCGGAGTTCGACCTGGCCGACAGCGACCGGCTCGGCCTGTTCGTGGTCGCGATGCTCGCCTCCCGGCACGGCGTCCAGGTCACCCTGCGGCCCTCCCCCTACGGCGGGATCAGCGCGATCGCCCTGATCCCGTCCTCCGTACTGGCCGAGGAGGAGGCTCCCGCGCTCCCGTGACCGGGCGCCCCCGCCGGTGCCGCGGCCGGAGACCCGGCAGGGCGCACGGCCCGGCAGGGCGCACGGCCGGGGCCGGGACGAGTGATCGGGCCGTTCAACCGATCCGGTGGCGCGGTGTCACCCGCCCCCTTATGGCGGAGGTCGGCCGAAGGTAGTCGGGATGTGGGCATAATGAGGGGGTGCCACGGACGCAAGTCGCTCCGGCAGGGCGGGATCGAGGGGGTTGGCTGTGCGCGTGCCCAGCGAGGAGGGCGGCCCGATCCCCGGCGCGGGGGCGCTCCTGAGCATCCTGCGCGACGGGCGGGCCCGCACGCGGGCCGAGCTGGTCCAGCTCACCGGCCTGGCCCGGTCCACCCTGGCGCAGCGCCTCGACGCGCTCGTCGGCCAGCAGTGGATCGTCCCCACCGAGGAGGCGGTCTCCTCGGGCGGGCGCCCCGCCGTCGCCTTCACCTTCAACCGCTCCGCCCGCGTCGTCCTGGCCGCCGATCTGGGCGCCACGCACGCCCGGGTGGCGGTCACCGACCTGGCGACCGAGGTGCTGACCGAGCGGGCGGCCGAGCTGCCGGTCGACCGGGGACCCGAGCCGACGCTCGCCTGGCTCCAGCGGACCTTCGAGGAGATGCTCGCCGAGACCGGGCACTCGACGGCCGAGGTCTGCGGCATCGGCGTCGGGCTGCCCGGCCCGGTCGAGCACGGCTCGGGCCGGCCGGTCAACCCTCCGATAATGCCGGGCTGGGACGGTTTCCCCGTGCCCGAGTGGCTCGGCGGGCGGCTGGGCGTGCCCGTGCTCGCCGACAACGACGTGAACATCATGGCCCTCGGCGAGCACTGGGCCGCCCGCCCTGAGGCCGATCACCTCATCTTCGTCAAGATCGGCACGGGCATCGGCTGCGGCATCATCAGCGACCGCCGCCTGCACCGCGGCGCTCAGGGCGCCGCCGGGGACATCGGCCACATCCGGGTCGCCTCGGCCCTCGACACCGTCTGCCGGTGCGGCAACGCCGGCTGCCTGGAGGCCGTCGCCGGGGGCGCGGCGATGGCCGCCCGCCTGCGCGCCGAGGGCGTGCAGGCCGCCGACAGCCGTGACGTGGTCCGCCTGGTGCGGGGCGGCAACACCCAGGCCGTCCAGCTCATCCGCCAGGCGGGACGCGAGATCGGCGACGTCCTCGCCTCGATCGTGAACTTCTTCAACCCCTCGGTCATCGTGATCGGCGGCGACCTCGCCGAGGCCGGGGAGCAGGTCCTGGCGGGGCTCCGCGAGGTCATCTACAGCAGGTCGCTCCCCCTGGCGACCCAGCACCTGACCATCACCGCCAGCGAGCTGGGCGACCGGGCGGGGGTGATCGGCGCGGCCGTCATGGTCGTCGACCACGTCCTGTCCCCCGGCGCCGTCGACCGGCCGGCCACCGGGGGCTGACCGGTCAGGCCGGGGGCCGCCGCTCCGACCGCACCGGGCCGACCGCGCCGGGCTGCCCGGTCCCGTCCGAGCCGACCGCCGACCGCGCCGGACCGGCCGGTCTCATCCGAGCCGACCGCCGACCGCGCCGGACCGGCCGGTCTCATCCGGGTCGACCGGTCTCGTAGACGTCCGGCACGCCGTCGTGGTCGAGGTCGGCCGTCTCGATCTCGTGGATGCGCCGGTAGACGCGGTTGCGCAGGCGCAGGATCACCGTCGCCAGGAGCGCCGCGGTCACCGAACCGGCCAGCACCGCCACCTTGACGTGCTCGTCGCCGCCGGCGCCGAAGGCCAGCTCGCCGATCAGCAGCGAGACGGTGAAGCCGATCCCCGCCAGCACCGACAACCCCGCCATGTCCACCCAGGCCAGGCCCTCGTCCAGGTCCGCGCGGGCGAAGCGGGCCGTCGCCCACGTCGCGGCCATGATCCCGATCGGCTTGCCCGCCACCAGGCCCGCCGCGACCCCCAGCACGACCGGGTCGCCGAAGGCGCTCCGCAGGCCGTCCAGCCCGCCCAGCGGCACCCCCGCCGACAGGAACGCGAACACCGGGACCGCCACCCCGGCCGAGAGCGGGCGGAACCGGTGCTCGAAGTGCTCGGCCAGGCCCGGCCCGGCCTCCGGACCGCCGGCCTCGTCGCTGCGCAGGACCGGGACGGCGAAGCCCAGCAGCACCCCGGCGACGGTGGCGTGCACCCCCGAGGCGTGCACCAGCGCCCAGGCGGTCACGGCCAGCGGCAGCAGCAGCCACCACGAGCGCACCCGGCGCTGCACCAGCGCGGTGAAGAGACCCAGCGGCACCAGCGCCGCCAGCAGCGGGACCGGCGCCAGTCGCTCGGTGTAGAACAGCGCGATGATGACGATGGCCACCAGGTCGTCGACCACCGCCAGGGTGAGCAGGAAGGTGCGCAGCGCCGCCGGCAGGAACCGGCCGACGACCGCCAGCACCGCCAGCGCGAAGGCGATGTCGGTGGCGGTGGGGATCGCCCACCCCGGGCCCGCGCCCTCGACGCCCCGGGTGATGAGCAGGTACAGCAGGGCCGGGACGATCACCCCGCCGAGCGCGGCCGCGATCGGGACCGCGGCCCGCCGCACGTCGCGCAGGTCACCGGCGACGAACTCGCGTTTGAGCTCCAGCCCGGCCACGAAGAAGAAGACGGCCAGCAGGCCGTCGCCCGCCCAGGCGGCCAGGCTCAGGTTCAGGTGCAGCGCCTCCGGTCCGACGCGGACGTCGCGCAGCGTCTCGTAGGCGTCCGCCCACGGGGAGTTGGCCCAGATCATCGCCGCCGTCGCGCCGGCCAGCAGCAGCGCGCCGCCGACGGTCTCCTTGCGCAGGATGTCCGCGATGCGGCGGGCCTCGCCCCACGATCCCCGGCCCAGCAAGGCGGACGGACGCGAAGGGGCGGGGTCGGTCATGGGGCGCTCCGGTTTCTTCGGGGACGGGTCGGACGTTGCCGACCAGACTTCCCGGCGCACCGCCGTCCACTGTACCAACCGGCCCGGGGCGCTCCGCCGGGGCACCGTGATCCACACCTCGGCGGGGCCGGGGCGGTGTCCGGCCGGGGCCGCCCGGCCCTCGGCGGAACCGCACGCTTCGATCGCCCCCCAGAGCGGCGCATGGTCCCGAATTGGTGGGGTATGTCCGAATTTGACATCCCGATCTGGGGAATGACAGCGGCCGGGTCCGCCCGGCCGTACCGATCGACTCGTACGGGGGACGCCATGCCGGAGCTGAGAATGTCCGACCGGGACACCACGGAGAACGCCGAGACCCTGTCCGCCGGCGGCAGCCGTGACCTGCAGAGCCCGCTCTCCCAGTCGCCGGACGCCCAGCCCGAGGGAGATCCCGAGGGCGGGGTGTGGGTGGATCCGCACGCGCCGGGGGCGGACTCGCCCGACGACGTGGAGGAGCCCTCCGACGACTGAGCGCCGGAAGGGCCACCGGACCCGCCCGTCGCGGTTCGGCCGCGCCCGTCGCGGTTCGGCCGGACGCGGCGGCCGGGCGCGGTGCGCAGGCCGCGCCCGGCCGGAGACGCTAGTCCTTCCCGCGGCCGGTGATCGCGTCGCGCATCCGGTCGACCAGCCCGGTCAGCGGCCCCACCATCATGTTGGCCGGGGGCCTGTCCGGCGCGCCCGGGTGCGGGCGGGTGGGGGCGATCTTCTTGATCGCCTGGACCTTCCGCCCCAGCTCGGCGAGCTGGGAGACATCGCTGTGCGCGCGCAGCCGGGGGAAGAGCTCGTCCTCCTCCTCCCGGATGTGGGTCCGGATCTCCGTCATCAGCTGCTTCAGCAGGGTCGCGTGGCCGGGGTCGGCGACGTCGGTCTGCTCCAGCCTCTTCATGGTCTTCTCGGCCTCGGCGTGCTCGGCCAGCTCCCGGTCGGCGAGCTGGTCGCCGCCGGGCACGGCCCTGCGGACGGCCGGGTACAGGTACGCCTCCTCGGCGACCGAGTGGCGGACCAGCTCGATGATGACCTTCTCGGTCAGCTGGCGGCGCCGCTCCGTGTCGCTCGGGCTCAGCCGCTCCAGCTCGGTGAACATCTGCTCGACCTCGCGGTGGTCGTGCGTCAGCACGGCGACGACATCGGTCTCCTGGACGGTGCTCATCGGCGGTTTCCTCTCTGCACCCGCGGACCGGCGTCGGAGGCCCGTCCGGCGACGGGTCGCCGGACGCGGTGGCCCCCGGCCGGCGCCGCGGCGGGACTCTCCCACCGACAAGGTCGCAAACGGAGCGGTACGCGCACGGGCGGCGCGACCGCACCGAACAAGGCTTTTCCGCATGATGCCCGTTTGATTACCTCGGTCCCGTAAGTGGGAGATCCACCTCCGAGAGGCCTTTGCGCCCACCTTCCCGGTCCCGCCGGGAAGGCGGGCGTCACACCTCGGTCGGCTTCTCGTATCCCTCGTCCTGCCCGTAGACCCGGCGGTCCGGGTCATCCTCGGGCTGGTTGGCCGGGTCCGTCGCGGACGGCGCGGCCTCCCCGGCGATGTCCGGCTCGTCGTGCACCTCGGGGTGCTCCCTGCGGTCGGCGAGCGGCTTGTCCTCATCAGGTCGCGGCATGGTCCCTCCCGGTCGGTCTCCTCGACGCGGGAGGTGTGCCCCGGAGCGGCCCGCCGAACCCGTCCAGACCGTCCCGAATGAGGGGGGATGAGATTCGGTGTGACTCCATGGGGTAATTAGTTGATCACACTGAGCGACGGAGGGGCGGTGTTCCCCCGGTCCCCGGTGAGGCACCGACCACGTGGAGACGAGTGATGACGACCTACAGACAGCCCTCCGGAGAGCCGCTCACCTCGCCGCCGGCCCCGGCCAAGCGCGGCAGGGGCGCCGTCGTCGTGCACTGGCTGACCTCCACCGACCACAAGGTGATCGGCTACCTCTATCTGATCACCTCGTTCGCGTTCTTCCTGATCGGCGGGGTCATGGCGCTCGTCATCCGTGCCGAGCTCGCCCAGCCGGGCATGCAGATCGTGCACCAGCAGCTGTACAACCAGCTGTTCACCATGCACGGCGCGGTCATGCTGCTGCTGTTCGCCACCCCGCTGTTCGCCGGGTTCGCCAACGTGGTCATGCCGCTGCAGATCGGCTCACCCGACGTGGCCTTCCCCCGGCTGAACATGGTCAGCTACTGGCTGTTCCTGCTCGGCGGGCTCATCGCGGTCAGCGGCTTCTTCACCACCGGCGGGGCCGCCGACTTCGGCTGGACGGCCTACACGACGCTGTCGACCAGCACCTTCACTCCGCAGGTCGGAGCCGACCTGTGGATCGCCGGTCTCACCATGGCCGGCCTGGGCACGATCCTCGGCTCGGTCAACTTCATCACCACGATCATCTGCATGCGCGCGCCGGGGCTGACGATGTTCCGGATGGCGATCTTCACCTGGAACACGCTGCTCACCTCGATGCTGGTGCTGATGGTCTTCCCGGTGCTGGCCGCCACCCTGCTCGCCCTGTTCGCCGACCGCAAGCTCGGCACCCACGTCTTCGACCCGGTGTCGGGCGGGCCGATCCTGTGGCAGCACCTGTTCTGGTTCTTCGGTCACCCCGAGGTGTACGTCATCGCGCTGCCGTTCTTCGGGATCATCACCGAGGTCATCCCGGTCTTCAGCCGCAAGCCGATCTTCGGTTACGTCGGCCTGGTCGGTGCGACGATCGCCATCGGCGGCCTGTCCATGGCCGTCTGGGCCCACCACATGTTCCCCACCGGCCAGGTGCTGCTGCCGTTCTTCTCGTTCATGACGTTCCTCATCGCGGTCCCGACCGGCGTGAAGTTCTTCAACTGGGTCGGCACCATGTGGCGGGGGCACATCGTGCTGCGGTCGCCGATGCTGTTCGCGATCGGCTTCCTGGTCACCTTCCTGTTCGGCGGCCTGACCGGCGTCATCCTGGCCTCCCCGCCGCTGGACTTCCACGTCCACGACTCCTACTTCGTGGTGGCGCACTTCCACTACGTCGTCTTCGGCACCGTGGTCTTCGCGATGTTCGCCGGCTTCTACTTCTGGTGGCCGAAGATGACCGGGCGCATGCTCAACGACGCGCTCGGCAAGTGGCACTTCTGGACGCTGTTCATCGGTTTCCACTCCACCTTCCTGGTCCAGCACTGGCTGGGGGTGGAGGGCTTCCCGCGCCGCTACGCCGACTACAGCACCGTCGACGGCTTCACCGAACTGAACGTCGTCTCCTCCGTCGGCGCCCTCCTCCTGGGCCTGTCCACCCTCCCGTTCGTCTACAACGTCTGGCACACCGCCACATACGCGCCACGGGTGACCGTGGACGATCCCTGGGGCTACGGCAACTCACTGGAGTGGGCCACCTCCTGCCCGCCGCCGCGGCACAACTTCACCTCCATCCCCACCATCCGGTCCGAGCGGCCCGCCTTCGACCTGCACCACCCCAAGGTGGCCGCCGAGTCCCAACCGCGCCAGCTGGACCCGACCGAGCCCGCCGAGGAGATCTGACGCCACCCGCCCGTTACCGCCGGGACGGGCGGGGCAGCGGGAGACGGCAGGGGAAACAGCAGGAAGGAGTCGCGGTGAGCGAGCACATTCCGGAGCACGACCCGCGGTCGCGGTTCGAGGACGAGGGCATCCCGGACCTGCAGGACGGCACTCCGCAGCAGCAGTGGGCGGTGGATCCGCAGGAGGCGCCGCTTCCCGGCGACCGCCCCGTCGCGGTCGACGACTTCGGGACCACGTTCGAGGAGCAGGTCCGGGGCGAGCCGCTGGAGGGCCGCCTGGCCCGCGAGGAGCCCGAGGAGCAGGCGGCGTTCGGGGCCGACCCGTCCGAGGGCGCCGGAGGACGGCCCATGGATCCGGAGGTCCCGGACGACCTCGACGGCGGGGTGGGCGCCGAGAGCGGCCTGGGGCCGGGCGCCGACCTCGACACCGGGTACGCGCCGGACGCCGGCCTCGATCCCGGCCACCCGGCGCAGCCGGAGGAGCCGTCGGGCGCCGTGTGGGACGAACCCCGGCCCGCGGGTCGGCTGGTCGACCCGGACCAGGGCGGGCGCTCCGACATCGAGGCCGACCTGATCGGCGAGGAGGTCGGCCCGGACGGCGGCGGCTACACCGCCGAGGAGGCCGCCATGCGGGTGGAGCCCGAGTGAGTACGGCCCGCGCCGCCCGCGCCGTTCCCCGGCTCCACGGGGAGCGACGCGGACGGCCCCGTGACGGACGGCCCCGTGACGGACGGACGGCCCCGTGACGGACGGCCCCGTGACGGACGGCCCCGTGACGGACGGCCCCGTGACGGACGGCCCCGTGTAAGCGGGATGTATCAAGATAAAAGCCACGAAAAGGTGAGATTCCGGTCTTCGTTGGCGTTCGGGTGCCAAAGTTCTGCGATCTCCGCAGGGGTACCGCGTGATCACGGCATGGCGGGGAATCCGTCCTGAGTGGCTGGAGGAAACAGCCAGTAGGTGCTCCCCCTCCTCTCTTGGACGGCCATGTCACCTCTGAGCAACGTCAACCCGATCGTCCCGGCGCCCCGCCGGGCCGGCCTCCCGCGCACCGGCGGCGCATCGTGAGCCTGTCCCGGCGGGAGAGCCAGATCCTGGCGGGGATCGAGCAGTCGCTCCGCAGTCAGGACCGGGCCTTCGCCTGCCGGATGGACGCCCTGAACGCGTCGCGGCCCGCCAGGGGCGTGTGTCACCGCTTCGGCTACACCACCAGTCGCCGGGAGTTCGTCTGCGTCGTCGCCGCCACGTTCATCCTGACGGCCGTCCTGGTGATCCTCACCCTCGCGCTTCCCGACCGTCCCTGCACGCCGCGTTCCCCCGCCTCCTCCGGGCCCGTCACCACCGTCTCCGGGCTGCCCGCCTCCGGGCTGCCCTCCTCCGAACTGCCCGCCGAGGTCCGCAAGCCGGTCTGCCGCCCCTGAGCGGCCGGCGGGCGTTCTCCGTCGCCGGGAGAGCGCGGGGACGGCCGACCTCCGGCATCGACGTCCCCGCCCCGTTCGCCGCGTCCTACGGCGCGAACGGCGCCGCGGCGCGCGCCCGGCTCGCCGACCTGCCCCGCCCCCGCCCAGGGGAAGGCGCCGCTCAGTGGGAAGGCGCCGCTCAGTGGGAAGGCGCCGCTCAGTGGGAGAAGGCGCCGCGCACCACGCCCCGGAGCACCTCGGCGGGCCGCTGCTGCTCGCCGTGCAGGGAGGTCAGGACGACCAGCGCGCCGGTGAGGCCGGGGACCACCCACTGCATGACGCGCAGCCGCCGCTGCACCCGGGCGATCTCGACGGGGGTGTCCTCGTCCGGCTTCACCGCGCCCTCCGCGGGCACGTCGCCGGCCCGGTCGAGCTCGGCGCCGAGCCTCCTGCTGTAGACCGTCGCGGCCAGCGCCGCGCCGGTCACGACCGCCTTGGCCAGCGAGTTGGCGGCCACTCCCCGCTGGGCCGCCACCCGGCCCCTGTTGGCCGCCAGCAGACCGGCCGAACCGACGAGGTTCATCACGACGCCCGCGGCGTTGACCGGCGTCCACCGGTTCCAGCCGGCGTTCGCCACCCTCGTGCGCTCGCGCCTGTCGCTCACCTCGGAGGCGGCGCCGTTCAAACCGATGGCGCCCATCAGCGCGCCCCCGAACCAGATGGCCGTGCCGATGTCGTGCACGGCGCGCACGACCGTGTTGCGTTGCCGCATGGGCTTCTCCCCCGCCGTCGATCCTGCCGTGGATGTGGACTGCGGCGACGTCCCCGGCGGGCACCGCCGGGGACGTCGCCGTGCCGGGGGTTGACTACCCGGATCCGGCCGCGAGCTCTCCGCCCGCCCCGTTCCCGGGGCGTTTCCTGGGACAAGATTGGCGCGGGGCCGCCCGGGGCCGGACCGGGGTCAGGCGACGCGCACCGCGACCTCCGCCGAGCCCAGCAGCGCCTTGGAATACGGGCAGTGCCGGTGCGCCTGCGCGGCGAGGCGCCCGGCGGTCTCCCGGTCGACCCGCGGCATCCGGACCGTCACCTCGACGCCGATCACGTAGTCGTCGCTCTTGCCGCGCTTGCGCAGCGCCACGGCCGCGTCGACGCTGGCGCCGCCGGTGTCCGCGCCGCCCCGGCCGGCGACCAGTTCGAGGGAGCTGTGGAAGCAGGTCGCGTACGCCGCGGCCAGGAGCTGCTCGGGGTTGGGGGCGCCGCCGGGACCGCCGAGCTCGCGGGGGGCCCGCATCTCGAGGTCGAGCAGCCCGTCGTCCGTCGTCACCCGCCCGCCCCGGCCGCCCGCGGACGACGCCCGCGCGGTGTAGAGGGTGGTGTGCTCCCCGTGGCCGTCCGGACCGGGCGCGGGCCCGCCGTGCCCGGCCCCGGCCGCCGTGCGGCGCGGGTCGAGCTCGGCCTCCACGCCCGGACCCGAGTAGTCCGAGGCCGTCACCCGGCCCGGCGCGCCCGCCGTACCGGTTCCCGGCCGCTCCCGGCCGGTTCTGGTGTCGTGGCTCATGGATCGATCCCCCGAATCTCCCCGCCCGGGACGGGCCCGACGCCCGCCGTGTCCTGCCGTCCCGGGTCCGGATCCGCGTGACACGGCGGGGAACGCCGGTTACCTACCCGGGAGGGGAGAGGTGACACGGTTGGGTGATCACGGCTCCCCCGATCCGCACCAGGTCGGCGGGCTCCTTTGCCGGGTGCGCCGGGCGGATCGCCGCACGGCCTGATCTACCATGGCCGCAGCTCCGGGGGAAGGAAGACCATGGTCAGGCCCGAACGCAGGACGGTACGCGACCTCCGCAGGGGGAACCGGGCGGTGCTGCTGCGGACGCTCTACTTCGCCGGGCCGACCAGCCGCCACGAGCTCACCGCCCTGACCGGCCTGAGCGCCGCCTCGGTCAGCAACGTGACCGGCGACCTCATCGCCGACGGCGTCGTCGTCGAGGCCGGCCTGGTCGAGTCCGACGGCGGACGCCCCCGGGTGCTGCTCCGCGTCGACCCGGAGTTCGGCTACGCCATCGGGGTGGACGTCGGTGAGACCCACGTGCGGGTCGAGCTGTTCGACCTGGACATGAACGAGCGGGCCAAGGCCGACCACCCCCTGCACCCGGCCCGGCACGACGCCGGGCTGGTCGCCGGGTGCATCCTGTCCGGCATCGACGCCGTCCTGGCCGGCAGCGGCGTCGACCCCGGCCGGGTCCTCGGCGTGGGCATCGGCGTGCCCGGCATCGTGCAGAGCGGGCCGGAGGCGCTCATCCACGCGCAGACCTTCGGCTGGGAGGCGGTCCCCCTGGGCACGCTCCTGCGCGCGGGCACCTCCCTGCCCCTCTACGTCGACAACGGCGCCAAGACGATGGGCCAGGCCGAGCTCTGGTTCGGCGCCGGGCGCGGGACCCGGCACACCATCGTCGCGCTGGTCGGCTCCGGAGCCGGGGCCGGCATCATCACCGACGGCATCACCTACCGCGGCGCCAACAGCAGCGCCGGCGAGTGGGGGCACACCAAGATCGAGTTCCGGGGGCGGGCCTGCCGCTGCGGAGGGCGCGGCTGCCTGGAGGCCTACATCGGGGCCGAAGGCGTCCTGGCACGCGCCGGGCTGCCCGCCGGGACCGTCGACGAGCAGGCGGCCCTGGCCGGGCTCATCGCCTCGGACCACCCCGTCATCGACGAGACCGCCGACTACCTCGGGGCGGGCCTGGCCAACCTGATCAACCTGTTCAATCCCGAGCGCATCGTCATCGGCGGCTGGGCCGGGCTCCTGCTGGGCCGCCACCGGCTCACCAGGATCAGGCGGGCCGCGGCCGAGAACTCCCTCGCGCAGCCGTACGAGACCGCCTCCATCGTGCTGGGCCGCCTCGGCCCCGACGCGGTGGCGCTCGGCGCGGCCACCCTCGTGGTGGAGGAGTTCCTGCTCGGCCGGATCGCCCCGGCGGCCTCCCCGCCCACGGCGGGCTGAGCCGGCCGCCCCCGGGTTCCCCCGCCGCCCCGGCCCTCGGGCGCCGCGCTTCGGGACCCCCGTCGGCACCCCCGCCCGCCCCGGGGTGGTCGTCCCCCGGGCCCCCGCCGTCCTCAGGCGCCGAGGTCCCGGACGGCGTTGTCGAGCCGCTCGGCCAGCAGGTCCACCTGCTGCTCGGTGATCGTGCCGCCGCCGAGGAAGCGGTCCAGGTCGCGGCGGCGGGCGACGACCAGCCTGCGGTGCTCGTCGTCGATCCGCTCCTCGGACACGACCATGCAGTCCCCGCGGACGAAGACCAGGACCGCGTCGGGGTCGGGCGACTCCAGCAACTGCCGGACGCATTCTCGTTCGACGAGTGCCATGGGATGCCTCCTCGCCGCCGGGATCCCCCGGCGCGTGATCGGTCGTCGGAATCGTTCTCGTTCCCGCTGGCCTCCCGGCCACCCACCGAAGCGGGACAAGACTCGACAAAGCGCCCCGGACCCACGCCAGGCAACGCACCCCGACTCACGCCAGGCAACGCAGCTCGGAGCGGAGCTCGCGGTCGAGCGCGTCCTCCAGCACCCGGTCGAGCGGATGGTCGTCCGGCAGCCGGCCGACCGTCGCCTCGACGAAGACCCGTGCCGGCACCTGGGCGCTCACCCCGTGGGCGCACACCCAGATCCGTTCGGCGGTCACCTCGACCTGGACCGCAGGGTCCCGCTCGGCGAGCGCGAACACGCCCACCTCGGCCCGCCACCAGATCCGGCGGTCGGCCTCGTCCTCCCCCACGGGCGCCCGCACGTCGTCGGCGTGGGTGGCGTACTCGGAGGCGCAGTGGAAGGCCTGCAGCCCCACCGGGTACGGCCCGGCCGCGGTCGGCAGCACCGCGTCGCGACCGAGCGCGCGCATGCGGCGGCGCGTCTCCCCGTTGCGGTGCCGCCACTCGGCGAGCACGTCCTCCACCGGCAGGCCGCGGCGGCGGCGCACGCACCAGTCGTTGAAGCCCTCCAGGCCGCCTTCGACGTCCTCGCGGGCGAGCATCGCGAAGAACCCTCCGACGTCGTCGTCCAGGCAGGCGTGGTTGTAGAGCTCCTCCCCCGCCAGGTGGGCCAGGACGTCGCGCACCGACCAGCCCCGGCACCGGGAGGCCCGGTCCCAGGCCTCGGCTCCGAGACGGGAGAAGTGGAGGTCCAGCCGCTCCGCCTCGGCGTCGAACAGATCGAATGGGTTGAAATGAGCTAATTCGTCCGTTTCTCTGGTCATGCCAACGGTGATACCCCCGGGCACCGGCGCGGAACGGCGCCCCCGGTCAGGGCGGGCGCACGACCCCTCCCGGTCGGGGACAACGAATCGGGGAGCGCTCTCACAGCAGAGCGTCCCCCCTTTTCCGAGGCACTGTCAAGGTCGGCGATCAGCCCTCCCGACGGTCCGCGCTCTTCCGAAAGTGATCCGCGTGGCCGTGGGAGCGCTCCCGCGAGGCCTCGACGTTCCCCCATGCGGCGGCCTGCCTGGTCTTATACGGAAAACAGTTCAGGGAGCGCTCTCTCAACCAGAAATCTCCGGCACCCCCTGTAACGACGATCGTTATACGCCGAACCGTTGACAGCGGGCCCATAAGAGAACACCCTCTCCAGGGAGCGCTCTCTTCATGATCATTTATAAGGACCCTGGGAGGGTTCCATGGGCAAGCTCCGCCCCCTCGCACCGATGCTCGCCGCGATCGCCCTGACCGTGAGCGCGGCCGCCTGCGGCAGCGGTGGCACCGACGCCGGCACCACCTCCGCGGGCGGCTCCGGCGCGCCGGCCGAGAAGATCAAGCTGACCGTCGCGCTGTTCAGCGACTTCCACTACGCGCCGCTGTACGAGGAGTTCAAGAAGACCCACCCCAACGTGGAGATCGTGGAGCGGCGCGCGCAGTTCAACGACCACCACACCAACCTCATCACCCAGCTGGCCACCGGCGCCGGGGCGGCGGACGTCGTCGCCGTCGAGGGCGGCTACATCGGCGCCTTCACCCCCAACCCCGGCAAGTTCCACGACCTCAAGCAGTTCGGCCTCGACAAGCGGCAGGGCGAGTACCTCGACTGGAAGTGGCAGCAGGGCGTCTCCAACGACGGCTCCGCCCTCATGGGCCTGGGCACCGACGTCGGCGGCCTGGCCATGTGCTACCGCCCCGACCTGTTCAAGAAGGCCGGCCTGCCCACCGAGCGCGAGGAGGTCTCGGCGCTCTGGCCGACCTGGGAGCAGTACATCGAGGCGGGCAAGAAGTTCGCCGCCGCGAACGTGCCCGGCGCCAAGTTCACCGACGGTCCCGGCGAGCACTTCCGCGCCATCGTCGACCAGGCCCCGACCGGCTACTACGACGAGCAGTACAACGTCATCGCCGGGACCAACCCGGAGGTGAAGAAGGCCTTCGACCTGTCCGTCAAGATGATCGACGCGGGCCTGTCCGCCAAGCTCGCCGCCTTCACCCCGCCGTGGAACACCGGCATCGTCAAGGGCAGCTTCGCCACCATGGTCTGCCCGGCCTGGAAGACCGGCACGATCAAGGACCAGAAGCCCGGTGAGGGCGCCTGGGACATCGCCGCGGTGCCCGGCGGCGGCGGCAACCAGGGCGGCACCCACCTGATGCTGCCCAAGCAGGGCAAGCACCCCAAGGAGGCCGCCGAGCTGATCGACCTGCTGACGAACAAGGAGAGCCAGATCACGCTCTTCAAGGAGGCCAGCGCGCTGCCCTCGCTGCCCGAGCTGTACGACGACCCCGCCGTCGCCGAGTTCGTCAACCCGTACTTCGGCAACGCCCCCATCGGCAAGATCTTCACCGACGCGGCCAAGGCGCTCAAGCCGCAGAAGGTCGGCCCCAAGGCCGGCGACATCCTCAAGGCGTTCGGCGACGGCCTCCAGCGCGTCGAGCAGGGCAAGCAGAAGCCCGACGAGGCCTGGGCCCAGGCGCTCAAGGACGTCGAGAAGATCAAGTAACCCCTACCCGAGCCTCCGAGAGGAGCCCTCATGGCCACGCGCGCACCGGACCGCCCGGCGGCCGCCCCACCGGGCAGACCGGTGCGGGCCCGCCGCGGCGTCCGCCGCCACCTGGTCCACCAGCTCGACACCAAGGCCTCGCCCTACGCCTACGTGGCCCCCTTCTTCCTGCTGTTCTCCGCCTTCGGGCTCTTCCCCCTGGCCTACACCGCCTGGGTGAGCCTGCACGAGTGGACGCTGCTGGAGGACGAGCACGCCTTCATCGGCCTGGAGAACTTCAGGACGCTGCTCGCCGACGACTACTTCTGGAACGCCGCCTTCAACACCCTGTCCATCGGGGTGCTGTCCACGGTCCCGCAGCTGCTGCTGGCCATCTGGCTGGCCCACCTGCTCAACCGGCCGCTGCGGGCGCAGACCTTCCTGCGCGTCACGCTGCTGCTGCCCAACGTGACCAGCGTGGTCGCGGTGGTGGTCATCTTCAGCCAGCTGTTCGGCCGGGACTTCGGCATGATCAACTGGATGCTCTCCTGGTTCGGCGTGGGAGGCGTCGCCTGGAACGAGGGCGTGGCCAGCTCGCACGCCGCCATCTCCATCATGATCATGTGGCGGTGGACGGGGTACAACGCGCTGATCTTCCTGGCCGCGATGCAGGCCGTGCCGCGCGAGCTGTACGAGGCGGCCACCCTCGACGGCGCGAGCGGGCTCACCCAGCTCCGGAAGATCACCATCCCGATGATCCGGCCGACGATCGTCTTCGTCGTCATCACCTCGACCATCGGCGCCATGCAGGTCATGGCCGAGCCGCTGCTGTTCGGCTCCTACATGGTCACCGGCGGCGTGGACCGGCAGTACCAGACGCTCGCGCTGTTCATCTACGAGAACTTCACCCGGCTCGACTTCGGTTACGCCTCGGCCATCTCCTGGATGATGTTCCTCTTCATCATCGTGATCGCCGGCGTCAACTACCTGCTCACCCGCCGCGCGAAGGGAAGCCTCACGTGACCGCCCGGCCGATGTCCGCCGCACCCCCGGCGCCCGGGGCGCCCACCCGAGCCGGCACGGGCCGGCGCCGCCTCGACGGCGCCCGCCGGCTCACCTACCTCACGCTGCTGGCGGTGGCGTTCTTCTCCGCGCTCCCGCTCTACTACAGCGTCGTGGTGGCCTCCCGCGACAACGCGGCGCTGGCGGAGGTCCCGCCCCCGCTGCTGCCGGGCGGGAACTTCTTCGCCAACGTCGCCCGCGTCTTCGACACCGTGCCCTTCGCCCTGGCGATCACCAACTCCGTCATCGTGGCCGGGTCCATCGCCCTGGCGGTGATGTTCTTCTCCACCCTGGCCGGGTTCGCCTTCGCCAAGCTGCGCTTCCGCGGCAGGAACGCGCTGCTGCTGCTCACCGTGGCGACCATGACGGTCCCGACCCAGCTCGGCATCATCCCGCTCTACATGCTCATGGTGAAGCTGGAGTGGACCGGCACGCTGTACGCGCTGATCGTGCCCGCGCTGGTCAGCGCGTTCGGCGTCTTCTTCATGACGCAGTACCTGTCGCGGGCCCTGCCGACCGAGCTGCTGGAGGCCGGCCGGGTCGACGGCTGCACCACCTGGGGCCTGTTCTGGCACGTGGTGATCCCCGTCGCCCGCCCCGCCGCGGCCGTCCTCGGCATGCTCACCTTCATGTCGGCCTGGAACGACTACTTCTGGCCGCTGGTCGTCCTGACCCCGGAGAACCCGACGGTCCAGGTGGCCCTGTCCACGCTGGCCGCCGGCTACGTCAACGACTACGTGCTCGGCCTGGCCGGCACCGCGCTCGGCACGCTGCCGCTGGTCGTGGTCTTCAGCCTGCTCGGCAAACAGATCATCGGAGGAATCATGCAAGGAGCCGTCAAGGGATGACCATCGTCAACGCGCGGGGGACCGCGCCGTCCCACCTCACCGAAGGGCGGGCGGACTTCCCCGCGGGCTTCGTCTGGGGCGCCGCGACGGCCTCCTACCAGATCGAGGGCGCGGTGGCCGAGGACGGCCGCGGGCCGTCCATCTGGGACGTCTTCTCCCACACGCCCGGCAAGGTGGCCGGCGGCGACACCGGCGACGTCGCCTGCGACCACTACCACCGCCATGCCGAGGACGTGCGGCTCATGGCCGACCTGGGGCTGCACGCCTACCGCTTCTCGGTGGCCTGGCCCCGGATCCAGGCCGACGGCACGGGCCCGGCCGACCCGCGGGGACTCGCCTTCTACGACCGGCTCGTCGACGATCTGCTCGCGGCCGGGATCACGCCGTACACCACGCTCTACCACTGGGACCTGCCGCAGGCGCTGCAGGAGCGCGGCGGCTGGGCCGACCGCGACACCGCGTACCGGTTCGCCGAGTACGCCGAGCTCGTGCACGCCCGGCTGGGCGACCGCGTCGCGCACTGGACCACGCTGAACGAGCCGTGGGTCTCGGCCTTCCTCGGCTACGCCTCCGGCGTGCACGCACCCGGCGAGCAGGACCCGGCCGCCGCCTTCCGCGCCGCCCACCACCTGCTGCTCGGCCACGGCCTGGCGGCGCGGGCGCTGCGCGCGGCCGGGGCCCGGGAGATCGCCCTGGTGATCAACTCCGCGCCGGTCCTGACACCCGCGCAGGTGGACGACCCCTCGGCCCCGGTCACCGAGGCGGACGCCGAGGCGGTGCACCGGGTGGACACGCTGCTCACCCGGCAGTTCCTCGACCCGGTGCTGCGCGGGGAGTACCCCGCCGAGGTGCTCCGGATCGCCGAACGGCACGGCGGGCTCGCGCACCTCGCCGACGGCGACCTGGAGACCATCCGCCAGCCGATCGACCTGGTCGGGATCAACTACTACAACCCCTGCGTGGTGGAGTCGGGCCCCGGCGAGCCGGCGAACCCGGCCTGGCCGGGCACCGAGGACGTGCGGTTCTGCCCGGCCGAGGGGCCGCTGACCGCGATGGGCTGGCCGATCGTGCCGACCGGGCTCTCCCGGCTCCTGCTCCGGCTCGCGGCGGACTACCCCGAGGTCGGCCTGATCGTCACCGAGAACGGCGCGGCCTTCGACGACACCGTGGAGGAGGACGGCCGGGTCCGCGACACCCGCCGGACCGCCTACCTGGACGGCCACCTGCGCGCCGTGCACGCCGCGATCGAGGGCGGCGCGGACCTGCGCGGCTATCTCGTGTGGTCGCTGCTGGACAACTTCGAGTGGGCCGAGGGCTACCGCCCGAGGTTCGGGATCGTGCACGTCGACTTCGCCACCCAGCGGCGGACCCTCAAGGACAGCGCCCTGTGGTACCGCGACGTGATCCGGCGGAACGGGATCGCCGGACAGCCGTGACACGCGCCGCCCCGGCCCGTTCCCGGCCGGGGCGCTCAGCCGTACCGGAGCGCGTTCACGACCACCGCGAAGAAGATCAGCACGACCACGCCCACCACGAGCATGCCCCGGACCGCGGCCCAGGCGTCCGCCTTGGCCTTGGGGATCTTGTCCGCCGCCGTCTTCGCGTCCTTGATCGCACCTCCCCAGCCCGCCCACGTGTCCCGCGTCCGCTGGAAGCGCCTGCCGACGAAGAACGCGACCATCGCGATCACGATGATGATGAGGACCCGGCCGTCCGAAGTGCCCATGGGCGACTCCTGTGGGGAGTGAGGCGTGGATTCGCGCACTCACCGTACGCCCGCGACTACGCTCCGGCCAGTGGAATCCCCCGATTCGCGGCCGGCCCCGGCCGGGCCCGCGCCGGGCGCCTCCCCTCAGAGTGCCGCGAGGTGCACGACCTTGGTGTGGGTCATCTCGTCGAGCAGCTCGGGGCCGTACCCGAAGCCCTCCCCGCTCGCCCCGAGGGGCTGCGCCGCGCCGCCCGGGGCCCCGCCGAAGACCGCGTTGACCTTCACCGTGCCCGCGCGCAGCTCGCGCCAGGCCCGCTGCGCGTGGGCGAGCGAGGGGGTGAGCACCGTGGCGGCCAGGCCGTACTCTCCGGTGTTGGCCAGGGCCAGCGCCTCGTCGAAGCTCTCGACGACGCGGACCGCCGCGACCGGTCCGAACGTCTCCTCGCGCAGCACGGCCATGTCGTCGGTGCAGTCGGCCAGCACGGTCGCCGGGTAGAAGGCGCCCGGCCCGCCGGGGATCCGGCCGCCGGTCAGCAGGCGCGCCCCCGCGGCGACCGCGGCGCGCACGTGCCCGTGCACGGTCTCGCGCTGCCGCCGGTCGACGAGCGGGCCCAGCGTGGTCGCCTCGTCCAGGCCGGGGCCCATGCGCAGCGCCTCGGCCGCGGCGACGAGACAGGTGGTGAACGGCTCGGCGACGGAGCGGTGCACGTAGATCCGCTCCACGGAGACGCAGATCTGGCCCGCGTTGGCGAAGCAGCCGAGGGCGGCCTGCTCGGCGGCCTGCTTCGGGTCGGTCCCCGCGTCCACGATCAGCGGGTCCTTGCCGCCGTTCTCCCGCAGCACCCGGCAGCGGGCGGCGGCGGCGATCTCGCGCCCGGCCGCGGTGGAGCCGACGTGGGCGAGCAGGTGCAGGCCGGGGTGGGCGGCGAGCGGCGCACCGGCGCTCCGGTCCCCCGCGACCATGGTGAGCACGCCCGGCGGCAGGTCCTCGGCGAGCAGCTCGACCAGGCGGGCCCCGGTGTGCGGGGTGCGCTCGGAGGGCTTGTGCACCACCGTGTTCCCGGTGGCCAGCGCGGCGCCGATCAGCCCGCAGGCGATCGCCGCCGGGTCGTTCCAGGGGGTGATGACGCCGACGACGCCGCGCGGCTCGCGGACCATCAGGTCGGTCGCGCCCCAGCCGCCCTGGAGGCTGCGCGCGCCGTGCAGCGGGCCCAGCTCGGCGTACTGCTCCAGGGTGCCGGCGCCGGCCTCCACCCCGCCCCGCGCGTCCGCCAGCGGCTTGCCCATCTCCGCCGTCACCAGGCGGGCCAGCTCGCCGGCGTGCTCCCGGACCCGGGCGGCGGCGCGGCGCAGCAGCGCGCCGCGTCCGGCCGGGGCGGTGCGCGCCCAGCCGGGGGCGGCGGCGCGCGCCGACCGCACGGCGGTCTCGACGTCCTCGGCGCAGCCGCGCGGGCACTCGCCCACGCGCTCACCGGTCGCCGGGTCGTCCACGGCGATCGTGCCGGTGCTCGCGCCCGTCCGCCACTCGCCGTCCGCAAAGAGCCATCGCGTTCTCATGGCCGCTCCCTACCCGGTGCGGCGGGCCGGATGCCCCGCGCCGGACGCCCCGCAGGACCTTCGGGAACCCTCCGCGGGACCTTCGGCACTCCTCCGGACGGCCTCCGCGGGACCTTCGGAAGCCCTCCGCGGGACCTTCGGGAACCCTCGGCAGGACCTTGGGCAGAACCTGGTGAGTACGGCACTCGACCGTGATGTCACGGTGCTGTCACAAACCTTGACTGGAGGCCTGCCTGGACATTTGATAACTGTTCACACCCCTGAAACATTCATCGCAGTGTTCGCCGCCACCTAATGTGAACGCTAACACCGTCGATTGGAATCGACGACCGGGGCGACGCGGCGGAGGGGCCGATCGCAACGGCTGCGGATCACATCCGCGTCACCTCAAGGAGAGAAAATGAAGCTCACGAAGCTGGCCACCATACCGGTGGGGCTGGCGATGGCCCTGGCGATGACCGCCTGCGGCTCCGCCACCAAGACCGTCGACCAGGAGGCCGCGCCCAGCGCGGGCGCGTCCGCCTCGGGCGCCCTCGTCGGCGTCACCATGCCCACCAAGTCCTCCGAGCGCTGGATCCACGACGGTGACAACGTCAAGGGTTCGCTGGAGAAGCTGGGGTACAAGGTCGACCTGCAGTACGCGGAGAACGACATCCCCACCCAGGTCAACCAGATCGAGAACCAGATCACCAAGGGCGCCAAGGTCCTGATCATCGCCTCGATCGACGGCACCGCGATCACCACGCAGCTCCAGCAGGCCGCCGACGCCAAGATCCCGGTGATCGCCTACGACCGGCTCATCCGCAACACCCCGAACGTCGACTACTACGCCACCTTCGACAACCACAAGGTCGGCGTGCAGCAGGCGACCTCGCTGCTGGTGGGCCTCGGGCTGAAGAAGGCCGACGGCTCCGACGGCGACGCCAAGGGCCCGTTCAACATCGAGATCTTCGCCGGCTCGCCCGACGACAACAACGCCACCTTCTTCTACAACGGCGCGATGGAGGTGCTCAAGCCGTACATCGACAAGGGCACCCTGGTCGTCAAGAGCGGTGAGACGGACTTCAAGACCGTCGCCATCCTGCGCTGGGACCCGGCCACCGCGCAGAAGCGCATGGAGGACCTGATCACCAAGGCCTACTCCGGCGCCAAGGTCCAGGGCGTGCTCTCGCCGTACGACGGCCTGTCCATCGGCATCCTGTCGGCGCTGAAGAGCAGCGGCTACGGCACCGCCGACCAGCCCTACCCGGTCGTCACCGGCCAGGACGCCGAGGTCGCCTCGGTCAAGTCGATCATCGCGGGCGAGCAGTACGCGACGATCTACAAGGACACCCGCAACCTGGCCGAGATCACCGTCAAGATGGCCGACGCGGTGCTCAAGGGCGGCAAGCCCGAGGTGAACAACACCACCGACTACGACAACGGCAACAAGGTCGTTCCGTCCTACCTGCTCGAGCCCGTCGTGGTCTACAAGGACAACTACAAGCAGATCCTCGTCGACTCCGGTTACTACACCGAGGACCAGCTCAAGTAGCCGGCGCGGCGCCGGGCCGGCCCCCTTCGCGGAGGCCGGCCCGGCACCGGCCGCGAGGGGGGGAGATGGACGGCATGACCGACCACATACTTCAGATGCGAGGCATCACCAAGACTTTCCCGGGCGTCAAGGCGCTCCAGGACGTCAACCTGGCAGTACGGCGCGGCGAGATCCACGCCATCTGCGGCGAGAACGGCGCCGGCAAGTCGACGCTGATGAAGGTCCTGTCCGGGGTCTACCCGCACGGCTCCTACGACGGCGAGATCGTCTTCGAGGGGGAACCCTGCCGGTTCTCCGGCATCAGGGACAGCGAGCGGCGCGGCATCGTCATCATCCACCAGGAGCTCGCGCTCAGCCCGTACCTGTCGATCGCCGAGAACATCTTCCTCGGCAACGAGCGGACCCGGCGCGGTCTGATCGACTGGAACCGGACGAACGCCGAGGCCGGCGCGCTGCTCGAACGGGTCGGGCTCCGGGAGAACCCGGTGACCCGGGCGATGGACATCGGCGTGGGCAAGCAGCAGCTCGTCGAGATCGCCAAGGCGCTGTCGAAGCAGGTCCGGCTGCTCATCCTCGACGAGCCGACCGCCGCGCTCAACGACGAGGACTCCGCGCACCTGCTCGGCCTGCTGCGCGAGCTGCGCGACGAGGGGATCACCTCGGTGATCATTTCTCACAAGCTGAACGAGATCAAGGCCATCGCCGACTCCACGACGATCATCCGCGACGGCCGGACGATCGAGACGCTGGACATGGCGGGCGGCGAGGTCAGCGAGGACCGGATCATCTCCGGCATGGTCGGCCGCGACCTGGAGCACCGGTTCCCGCCGCACGAGTCCACGGTCGGCGAGGAGGTGCTGCGGATCGAGGACTGGACCGTGCACAGCCCCGCCCAGCCCGAGCGCGCGGTCGTCTCCGGCGCCAACCTGACGCTGCGCCGCGGCGAGATCGTCGGCCTGGCCGGGCTGATGGGCGCCGGCCGCACCGAGCTGGCGATGAGCGTGTTCGGCCGCAGTTACGGGGTCGGCATCTCCGGGCGCATCTACAAGGACGGCAAGGAGATCCACCTCCGCTCGGTCAGCGAGGCCATCGATCACAAGATCGCCTACGCCACCGAGGACCGCAAGCGCTACGGCCTCAACCTGATCCAGGACATCCAGCGCAACGTCTCGGCCGCCGCGCTGGGCAAGCTCTCCAAGGGCGGCTGGATCGACGGCAACGAGGAGTACAAGGTCGCCGACGGCTTCCGGGCCGACATGAACATCAAGGCCCCCAGCGTGCTGGCGGTCACCGGGAAGCTCAGCGGCGGCAACCAGCAGAAGGTCGTGCTCTCGAAGTGGATCTTCACTGACCCCGACGTGCTGATCCTGGACGAGCCCACCCGCGGCATCGACGTGGGCGCCAAGTACGAGATCTACACCATCATCAACCAGCTCGCCGACCAGGGCAGGGCCGTCCTCGTGATCTCCTCGGAGCTTCCCGAGCTGCTCGGCCTCTGCGACCGCATCTACGCGATGTCGGCCGGGCGGATCACCGGCGAGGTGCCGCGCGCCGACGCCACCCCCGAGCGTCTCATGCAGTTCATGACCAAGGAGAAGGAGTAATGGCACACACGAGCAGCGGCAAGGCTCCGGCACGCGAGGCCGGTGCCGAGGTCATGAGCGGCGGTCCACCGCCCGCGAAGACACCGGGGGGCCGGTTCTCCTTCAACCTGCGTGAGAGCGGCATCTACATCGCCTTCGCGGCGATCATCGTTCTCTTCTCCATCCTGACCGACGGTGGTCTGCTGAGCCCGCAGAACATCTCGAACATCATGGTGCAGAACTCCTACATCCTGATCCTCGCGATCGGCATGATCCTGATCATCATCGCCGGCCACATCGACCTGTCGGTGGGCTCGGTGGTGGCGGTCAGCGGCGCCGTCTCGGCGGTGCTGATGGTGGACATGGGCATGCCCTGGCCACCGGCGCTCCTCATCACGCTCCTGGTCGGCGCCCTGATCGGGGCCTGGCAGGGGTACTGGATCGCCTACTTCGGCATCCCGGCGTTCATCGTCACCCTGGCCGGAATGCTGATCTTCCGGGCGCTGACCCTCACCGTGCTCGGCAACCAGGGCATCGGCCCCTTCCCCGACGAGGTCCGGACCCTGGCCAACGGCTTCCTGCCCGGCTTCCTCGGCAACGTCGGCCTCGGCCCGCTCGGCGGCGCCGACCTGGTCACCCTGATCATCGGCCTGTCCATCGTGGCGGGGATCGTCGTCACCCAGTGGCGGGCCCGCCAGGCGCGCCTCGGCTACCGGCAGCAGGTCGACGCGCTGCCGCTGTTCGCGCTCAAGATGGTCGTCGCCGCCGCGGTGGTGCTGACGGTCATCGTGCAGCTGGCCCGGTTCAAGAACCTGCCCTGGGTCCTGGTGCTGCTCGCGGCCCTCGTGCTGGGGTACACCCTGCTGACCACGCGCACCGTCTTCGGCCGCCACATCTACGCCATCGGCGGCAACCTGCACGCGGCGAGCCTGTCCGGCATCAAGGTCAAGTCCGTCACGTTCTGGCTCTTCGTCAACATGGGCGTGCTCTCGGCCGTGGCCGGCATCATCTTCGCCGGACGCCTCAACCAGGCCGGTCCCACCGCGGGCAACAGCTTCGAGCTGGACGCCATCGCGGCGGCGTTCATCGGCGGCGCCGCCGTACAGGGCGGCGTCGGCAAGGTGGTGGGCGCCATCACCGGCGGCCTCATCATGGCCGTGATCAACAACGGCATGTCCCTCATCGGCGCGCCGAGCGAGCAGGTGATGCTCTTCAAGGGCCTGGTGCTGCTCGTCGCCGTCGCCTTCGACGTCTGGGCCAAGCGCCGGGCGGGAGCGGGCGGCTGAGCGGACGCACCGCCGTCCACCGCCCCGCACCCCGTCCGCCTCGTCGGACTCGCCGCACCACCGGGATCATCCTCCGGCGGTGCGGCGATTCGCGTCCGGGCCCTCCTGCGCCGGCCGCTCCCGCAGGAACGCCGCCAGGCTCTCCGCGGCGAGCAGGTCCCGGGGCGCGCCGAGGCCCAGCTTGGCGAACCCGCCCTGCCCGGCCAGCACCGCGAGCCCGTGCAGCGTCGCCCAGACCGTCCGGGCCAGGATCGCGGGCGGCTGCGCGGACGGCAGCGCACCGGCCCGCTGCGCCTGCTCCACCGCGGTGACCAGCGACTCGAAGGCCACGGGACCGGACGGGCGGCCCGGCCGGTCCCGGAACATGATCTCGAAGAGCGCGGGGGCCTCCTCCGCGAAGCGCAGATAGACCTCGCCCAGCCGCACGATGCGGTCGCCGGGGTCGGAGGCCGCGCGGGCGGCCTCCTCCAGTCCGGCGTGGAAGGCCACGTAGCCCTCGTCCGCCAGCGCGTCGAGCAGCGCGTCCTTGTCGGCGAAGTGCCGGTACGGCGCGGCGGTGCTCACCCCCACCCGGCGGGCCAGCTCGCTGAGGCTGAACGCCGCGGCGCCCCGCTCGGCGAGCAGGGCGCGGGCGCCCTCGATCAGCGCCTGCCGGAGCGCCCCGTGATGGTACGAGGTTCGGATGCGATCGCCGTCGGACATGTTGACGACTCTAACATCGCCCCTTATGTTGAAGGCGCTCACATTGTGAATGATTTAAACATTGATGGGGAGAACGCATGCCCGGCGTCACCACCGCGGTACCCGGCCCGGCGCCGCGACCGCGAACCCGCCCGCAGTCCCGCATCGGCTGGACCGTGGTCCTGCTGTCCGCGCTGGCGATCGCCGGCTCCTCGCTCGCCCTCTACGCGCAGAGCAGCCTGCGGGCCCTGGCCGCCGACGACGCGGGCCTGGCGAGCGCCTACGCCGACGCTCCGCCCGCGATCCAGGCGGCCTTCTACGTCCACGTGGTCAGCGCCTCGGTCGCCCTCGCGCTGGGACCCTGGCAGTTCTCCCGGCGGCTGCGCGGCCGGTTCCGCACCGCGCACCGCGTCATCGGCCGGACCTATCTCGGCGCGATCGCCGTGGGCGCCGCCTCCTCGCTGGTCATGACCCCCTTCAACTCGGCCGGGCTGGTCGGGCTCTTCGGGTTCGGCGCGCTGGCCCTGCTGTGGGGGTACACCGCCCTGCGCGGCTACCGGGCGATCCGCCGCGGCGACCTCGCCGGCCACCAGGCCTGGATGATCCGCAACTACGCGCTCACCTACGCCGCGGTGACCCTGCGGACCTGGACCGGCGTCCTCATCACGGTGCAGACGCCGTTCGCGGGCGCGGCGGCCGACGCCGACGCACTGTTCGCCAACGCCTACCACGCGGTGCCGTTCCTGTGCTGGCTGCCGAACCTCGTCGTCGCCGAATGGCTGATCAGGCGGCGCGGGCTGCCCTCGTACCGGCTGTCCGCGGCTCCCGCGGCTCCCATGACTCCCACGGCGCCCGCCGGCTCAGGCCCCGCCGTCCCGGCTCCGGCCGCCGGCTGACCGCCGCTCCGGCCGCACCCGCCGCCGCACGGCCGGCCACCCGGCGACGGCGGCGGCCGACGCGAGGCAGAACCAGGCGAACCAGTCCCCCCAGCGTGTGTAGAGGGTGCCGGCGCCGCCCACCGGGACGGCCGTGACGACGGTCGTGATCGAGCGGGTCCGGGCCCCCCGCTCGGCGAGCACGCGCCCGTACGGGTCGCTCACCGTCAGGTTGCCGTCCGCGGCGCTGCGCACGACCGAGAAACCGTTCTCCACCCCGCGCATCACCGCCGGGCGGGAGTGCTGCCAGGCGTCGCGGACGAAGTCCCAGGCCGGCACGAGCATGACCGCGGCGCCGCTGCGACGGTACGCGCGCGCCAGGGCGGGGAAGTCCAGGTCCCGGCAGATCGCCACACCCGAGTCGCCGGCCAGCAGGATCCGGTCCCCCGCCTCGTACGGTTCGACGCCGGGCACCAGGTGCCGCTTGCGGTACACCTGCGGTTCGCCTCCCGCTCCGGAGAAGAGCACGGCCGTGTTCCGGCGGGCGTCGGTGACGATCACACCGGCCACGACGTCCATGCGCCGGTCGCGGGCCAGCGCCGCCAGCGGGCCGGTGATCCGCGGGAGGTCCGCCTCCTCGGTGACGAAGCCCCCCTCCGGCAGCACCGCGACGTCGGTGCCCGGGGGCAGGGCGCGCAGGCGCGCCAGCACGGCGCCGAGCTTCTCGGCGCCCCGCGGCGTGTCCACCGGCGCCCAGTCGCCGCGCTGGCCGGCGGCCAGCAGCGCCACCGTCCGCCGCTCCCCGGCCGGGCCGGCGAGCCGTACGGCCCCGTAGCCCGCCGAGGCGGCGAGCAGGAGCAGCGCGGCCAGCCCGACGCCCCACCGGGCCCGCCCCGCCGGGCCCGGCGCGCAGACCGCGGCGACGGCCGCCGGGATCCCCGTCAGCAGGAACGAGATCCCCCACACCCCGGTGAGCGAGGCGAGCTGGACCACCGGGCGCACGTCGGTCTGGGTGTAGGCCAGGCTCCACAGCGCCCCGTCGGGCCCGAGCACCGACACCAGGTACTCCCCGCCCACCCAGATCGCGGGCACGGACAGCGCGGCCGGTGCCGGTCCGCCCCGCCGCAGCAGGGTCCGGAACGCGAGCACGGCCGCCGCCGCGAGCAGCGCGGGGACGGCCACGACGGCGAGCGCGGCCGGGACCGGCGCCTCCAGCTGCTCCCGGTGGAAGCTCCACATGTTCAGCCCGCCGGCGGCCCACGCCGTGAACGCCGCGGCGCACGCCGCGGGCGCGGGCACCCTCGGCGCGAGCAGCAGGACCGGGAGGGGTGCCGACCAGGTGAGCCAGGGAACCGGGGCGAGCCCGGTGCCGAAGAAGAGCAGGGCCCCGGAGACGGCCGCGGCCAGGACCGCGGCGGGGAACGGAGGCAGGGCCGCCCCGGGGAGCGGCGGCGGTGCCGCGGCGGGGAACGGGAACGGGCGCATCGGAGCGGTCTCCTCGACGAAGGACGGGGCTCCGATGCTGCCCGCCGCGAGGACCCGGGCGGATCGCCGCCAGGAGTGAACCCGCCGTCATTCCCAGGAGTGAGTCCCCGCCGTGACGAGGCCCGATTCGTAGGCGAAGACCACCGCCTGCGCCCGGTCCCGCAGGCCGAGCTTGGCCAGCAGGTTGCTGACGTGGGTCTTGACCGTGTGCTCGCTCACGGTCAGCGCCGCGGCGATCTCGGCGTTGGACAGCCCCCGTGCCACCTGCTCCAGGGTCTCCCGCTCCCGTGCGGTCAGCTCACCGAGCCGGGCCCTCAGCCGCGGTACGGCGCCGCCCCGCCCCACCACGTCGGCGACCAGCCGCCGGGTGACGGCCGGAGACAGCAGCACGTCGCCCGCGGCCACCGCCCGCACGGCCTCGACCAGGCCGTCCCGGTGGACGTCCTTGAGCAGGAACCCGCTGGCCCCGGCCCGCAGCGCGGCGTAGACGTACTCGTCGAGGTCGAACATCGTGAGCACCAGGACCCTGGCGTCGGTGCGCGCGCAGATCCGGGCGGTCGCCTCGACCCCGTCGACGCCGGGCATCCGGATGTCCATCACCACCACGTCGGGCCGGAGCCCGACCGCGCGCCCGACCGCCTCGGCGCCGTCGGCGGCCTCGCCGACCACGGTGATGCCCGGCTGGGAGTCCAGGATCAGGGCGAACCCGGCGCGGAACAGGTCCTGGTCATCGACGACGAGCACGCGCAGCACCGGCGGCCTCCTCTCCCGCGGCGACGCCGCCTTCTCCGCCTGCGGCGATGCCGGGCTCCCCGTCCGCGGCGTCGACGGGCCTCTCCCCGACCGGCAGCGTCGCGGTGACGGCGAACCCGCCGTCCCCTCCTTCCCGGGGACCCGCCCGCAGCGTGCCTCCGCACGCCACGACCCGTTCCCGCATGCCGATCAGGCCGTGTCCCGGGGTTCCGGCCGGGGCGGTCCCGCGGCCGTCGTCGGTCACCTCGATCCGCAGCTCGGCGGGGGACCACCGCAGCCGTACCCGTGCGGTCGAGGCTCCCGCGTGCCGGAGGGTGTTCGCCAGCGACTCCTGGACGATCCGGTAGGCCGCGATGTCGACGTCGGCGGGCACCGGCCCGGCCTCGCCGCGGGACTCGACGGTCACCTCCAGTCCCGCCTTCCCGAACTGCCCGGCCAGGCGGTCCAGGGAGGCGAGCCCCGGCGGCGGGACCGGAGCGGTCCCGCCGGCCCGTCCACCGGCCCGTCCGCCGCCGTCCGACCCGCCGACCCGTCCACCGGCCCGTCCATCGCCGTCCGACCGCAACGCCCCGAGGACGCGGCGGAGCTGGACGATCGCCTCGCGCCCGGTCTCCGCTATCGCCTCGAACGCGGCCTCCGCCCGGCCGGGGTCGGTGCGCGTCACCAGGAAACCGGCGTCCGCCTGGACGACCATGATGCCGACCGAGTGCGTCAGGACGTCGTGCATGTCGCGCGCGATGCGGGTCCGCTCGCCTGCGGCGACCGCCGCGCGCTCCTCCTCCAGCCGGCGGGTGCGCTCGGCCAGCACCGCGATCTCCGCCCGGCGCGCCCGCGCACCGGTGCCCAGCGCGTAGGCGACGGCGAACGCCATGCCGACGTAGCCGAAGGCGTCCGGCGACTCCCCCGGCACCGCCAGGGACGCCACCAGCAGCACCCCGCCGCCCGCCACGCTCAGCAGCCGCCGCCGCGGCGGGCTCAGCGCCGCCACCGTGTACAGCGACACCAGCGCGCCGTACGGCAGCGGCGGCAGCGCGTGGGCCAGCGCGAGCCCGGTCGTCGCGGCGCCCACCACCGCGCCGGTGCCGACGGGCGCCCTGCGCCTCCAGAACAGCGGCGCCGAGGCGCCGAGTCCCAGCGCCGCCGCCCACGGCCCGCCCTGGCCCCACCTCAGCGCGGCCCACAGGGTCGCCGCGGCCACCGCACCGGTGATCGCCGCGTCGGCGGCGGACGACGGCACGGCCGGGAACCCGGCGGCCCGCCGGTCCGGGGACGTCGGCATCATGTGGCTCCTGGGGCCCGGGGCCGCTCCGGCCGGATCTCTCCGCACCGTCCTGATCTGTTCGGATGGTCCCGTTGAGCGTACGGTAGCCCCACCGGCAAGATCAAGAAATGGGGAACGCCATGACGAGCAGCCCGCCGCCCGGCCCGCCGGACATGTCCCACGCCGCGCGGCTCGCCCGCCACTGTGCCGTCTCCACCGCCCTGGAGCTCCTCGGCGACCGGCGGCTGGGCGAGCTCGTGGCCGGGGCCCCGCGTCTCGGCTCCGGGGTCGGCGGCACGACGGCGCTGCTGGAGGTCGAGGGCACGCCGGTCTTCGTCAAGCGCATCCCCCTCACCGATCTGGAGCGCCGCCCGGAGAACGTCCGTTCCACGGCGAACCTGTTCGGGGTCCCCCCCTTCTGCCAGTACGGCCTCGGCCCGGGGGCCGGGTTCGGCGTCTGGCGCGAGCTGGCCGCGCACGCCATGACGACCGGCTGGGTGCTCGGCGGGCGGCACGCGGGCTTCCCCCTGCTGCACCACTGGCGGGTGCTGCCGGAACCGCCCCGGGCGCCGACGGCCGGGCAGCGCGCGGAGATCGAGGCCGCGGTGGCGTACTGGGAGGGGTCCCCCGCGGTGCGCGAGCGGATGGAGGCGTCCGCGCGGGCCTCGGCGAGCGTCGTGCTCTTCCTGGAGTACCTCCCGCAGAACCTGTACGACTGGCTGAACGCGCAGGTCGCCCTCGGGGACGACGCCGTCGCGGCGGCGTGCGCCATGATGGAGCGCGAGCTGGCGGCCGGGGTCTCCTTCATGAACGCCGGCGGGCTGCTCCACTTCGACACGCACTTCTGCAACATCCTCACCGACGGCCGCCGCCTCTACTTCACGGACTTCGGCCTCGCCGCCTCTCCCCGGTTCGAGCTCTCCGCGACCGAGCGGGACTTCCTGCGGCTGAACGCCGACCACGACGCGGCCTACGCCGAGAGGGCCCTGGTCAACCGGCTGGTGATCGTCCTGGGGCGGCCCTCCGGCCGGGAGGAGCTCCTCGACCTCGTCCGGGAGTGCGCCCGGGGCGCCGTGCTCCCCGGCGTCCCGGCGGAGGCCGCGGCGGTCATCCGGCGGTACGCGCCGGTCGCCGCCGCCGTGAACGCGTTCTACGGCACGCTGATCGACGAGCGCAGGACCGTCCCGTATCCGGCCGACGAGATCCGGCGGATCCGCGCCGCGACCGGTTCCGCGGCGGCGCCCGCCCCGGTCCCGGCGGTCTGACCGGAGCGGGTCCGCCGGGCCGCCGCCGCCGGTACGGTACGGCACGGCCCGGCGCGACCCGGCACGGCCCGGCCCGGCCCGGCCGGAGCACGGCCGGAGTCCGGCGCGCCCCGGCCGGAGCACGGCCGGAGTCCGCAGGATTCAGACGGCGCGGTGGTACTGGTCGGGCCAGCGGGGCTCCGCGCCCAGCTCGCGGGCGGCCAGGTTCGGCCAGTAGGGGGTGCGCAGGAGCTCGCGGCCGAGCAGGACGGCGTCGGCCTGCCCGGAGGCGACGATCTCCTCGGCCTGGCGCGGCTCGGTGATCTCGCCGACGGCGGCGACCGGCAGGTCGGTCTCGGCGCGGACCCGGGCCGCGAACGGCACCTGGTAGCCGGGGCCGGTGGGGATCCGCGCGCCGGGGGCGTTGCCGCCGCTGGAGACGTCGAGCAGGTCCACGCCGCGGGTGAGCAGTTCCTTGGCCAGCCGGACGGTGTCGTCGACGGTCCAGCCCTCCCGCTCGTCCTCGGGGTTCTCGGTGAGCCAGTCGGTGGCCGAGACGCGGAAGAACACCGGCAGGTCCTCGGGCCAGACGGCCCGCACGGCGTCGACGACCTCCAGGGCCAGGCGGATGCGGCCGTCGAACGAGCCGCCGTAGCCGTCGGTGCGGTGGTTGCTGTGCGGGGAGAGGAACTCGCCGATCAGGTAACCGTGCGCGCCGTGCACCTCCGCCACCTGGAAGCCCGCCCGCAGCGCGCGCTCCGCCGCCCGGGCGAAGTCGCCGACGACCCGCTGGATCTCGTCCGCCGTCAGCTCGTGCGGGACCGGGTGGCCGGGCGCGAACGGGAGCGGGCTCGGCCCGACCGGCCGCCAGCCGCCGTCGGCCTCGCCGACCGGCCGCCCGCCGCGCCAGGTCAGGTCGGTGGAGGCCTTGCGCCCGGCGTGCGCGAGCTGGATGCCGGGCACGGTGCCGTACTCGGTGAGGAACCGGGTGATCCGGGCGAACGCCTCCTCCTGCCGCTCGTTCCACAGTCCGAGGTCGGCCGGGGAGATCCGGCCCTCCGGGGAGACCGCCGTCGCCTCGGTGAGGATCAGCCCGGTGCCGCCCGCCGCCCGGGCGGCGAGGTGGGAGAGGTGCCAGTCGTTCGGCACTCCCGTCTCCGGACCGTCCGCCGCGGCGGAGTACTGGCACATCGGCGCCATCCAGACCCGGTTGGGGATCGTCAGGGACCGCAGGGTGATGGGATCGAACAGCACGGGGACCTCGTCTCACTCGTTCGGGGGCCACTCGTCCGGGGCCGGCACTCATACGATAGACGTCGTACTACGACGAATGTCAAACTACGATGGATGTCATACGATCATGCCGGGCCGAGGAGGGGTAGCCGATGTCCACGCGGATCCTGGACCATCCGAGCGTCGGGGAGATCCGGCTGGAGGCGGTGCTGCACGCCCTCGCCGAGCCCGTGCGCCTGGAGATCGTGCGCTTCCTCGCCGACTCCGGCAGGGGCGTCCCGTGCTCGGAGATCGAACTCGCCGTCAGCAAGTCCACCGGCACCCACCACTACCGCGTCCTGCGCGAAGCCGGGGTCATCCGGCAGGTCTACCACGGCACCGCGAAACTGAACTCGCTGCGCCGCGACGACCTCGACGCGCTCTTCCCCGGGCTCCTGGACAGCGTCATCGCCGCGACCCGCAGACGGCCGGCGAGCGAGGCCCCGTCCTGAGCGCGCATCCGCGCGGACGGGTGCGGGCGCCGCGTCCGCAGCACGACGGGGTGCGCACCGGTCACCGGCGCACACGGAGGTCTTCGGCGTCGCCGAGTACCGGCACCTGTTCGCCGCGGCGGTCCTGTCCTGGATCGGCGACCGCCTCGCCCGGATGGCGGTCGCCCACCCGGTCTTCCGCGACACCGGCTCCGCGCCGCCGTCGGCCGAGGGGGTGCGCGTGGTCTTCGGGCACCGGGTGATGCGGCCGATCACACTCGCGGTGTTCAGCATGGCGGCGATCGCGATCGTCCCGGAGGGCCTGCGACGCCGGGGAACGCGAGCACGGCGGAGCCTTTCCGGATTCTCTTTCCGTACGACGTACGGTACGGTATACGGAAAAGTTTCTGCGGAGGGAGCAACCATGGAGCGGACCACCGTGCGGCAGGACGACATGAAGAGCGGCGCCGGGGACCGTACCGGCAGCGAGGCCGACAGCGGGGCCGGGCACGGGGTGTACACACCAAGCGCCGACGATCTGGCGGGCGTCGAGGCGTGGTTCGCCGCGTACGACGCGCTGGCCGAGCGGGGCGCCGTCGGAGAGATCGCCGACCTGGCGGTCTTCCCGCTCAACCTGGCCACCGACGTGCCCGGCGGGACCGCGGCCGTCCGGCAGTGGAGCCGCGAGGAGTTCATCGCGGTGATGACCGAGGTCATGGGCGACGGCACGGCCGGCCTGGCGATGGAGTCCGTCCGGACCCCACGCTTCCTGACCGCCAACCTCGTGCTCGTCGAGACGGAGGCGACGATGACCACCGAGTCGGGAGACCAGCGGTCGACCCGCTACGCCGACCTGCTGGTGCGCACCGCCGACGGGTGGGCGTTCCAGACCATGGTGCAGGGCGGCTGGGGCCACGGTTGGCCGCCCTGCACCCGCGGCTGACCTCATCCGCGGCCGACCCGTCCGCGGGCGGCTCCGTTCCGGGCGGCCCCGTCCATGGGCGGCCCCGTCCATGGGCGGCCCCGTCCATGGGCGGCTCCGTTCCGGGCGGAATGCGGCAGAATGCCCGGGTGGACGATCTCAAATCCCCCGCGATCCGCACGAAGCCGTTCATCCGACCGGCGCAGCCCGAGGACGTCGACGTGCTCCACCGCTTCGTCGTCGAGCTCGCCGAGGTGGAGGAGTTCCCCGGAGAGGTCACCGCCCGGCCGCAGGACCTGGCGGCGGCCCTGTTCGGACCGCGTCCGGCCGCCGAGGCCGTCGTCGCGGTGGTCGACGGGGCACCCGCCGGCTTCGCCCTGTTCTACTCCACCTACAGCACCATCGTCGGCCGGCCCGGCATCCACCTCGACGACCTGTACGTCCGCGCCGAGCACCGGGGAAGCGGACTGGGCCGGGCGCTGCTCGGCCACCTCGCGCAGCTCGCGGTGGAGCGCGGCTGCGGCCGCCTGGAATGGTGGGTGCTGCGCACCAATGACCCCGCCCTGCGCTTCTACCGCGGTCTGCGGGCCCGGGCGCTCGGCGAGATCGAGGTCATGCGGCTCGACGGCGAGGTGCTGCGCGACCTCGCCGCGGCCACCCGCACGTTCGGGGAGCCCGCCCGGTAGGCGCACGGCCGCGTCCCCGGCCTCCGGGCCGGGGAGCGCGTCAGACGGCGATCCCCTTCTCCTTCAACCGGATCACGTTCTCCGCCTCCACGTTCTCGTAGGCCGCGATCTCCGCGGCGAACGACTCGCCCAGCACGAACGCGTCCGATCCCGCGTCCGGGGCGTCGCCGAGGCGCACGTTCGCCCGGTGGACGAATGTCGCGTTTCCTTCGAGAGTCGGCCGCAGGCGGCCGTCCTCCTCGCGCAGGACCACCTTCGCGCTCCCGCCCAGGTTCCTGACCGTGAGCCGCCCCGTGCCCGCGTTCCCGGCGAGCCGGGAGTAGACCGCGGACGAGGCCACCGTCGCAGAGCCGCACGACGGCGTCAGGCCGACCCCCCGCTCGTACGTCCTGACGAATATCTCGTCCGGGCCGAGGGACCGCACGAACGACACGTTCGCCCCGATGGGGAACGCATCGGGGCGCGCCGCCACCGTGCCGCCGACGCGGACGAGCTCCTCCTCCTCGTAGCGGTCGACGATCGCGACCAGGTGCGAGTTCGGTACGGCCAGCGCCGAGAACCTCAGCTCGGCGTCGAGGACGGGAAGAGGCCGGTCGATCCACACCTCGGAGCCGGCGACGATGGGGTCGTCGGCCCGGAAGGAGACGGGGGGGAGATCCACGGAGACCTGGCGGACCCCGTCCGTGGTGCCGCGGTCCCGGACGGTGAACCGGTGGCGGCCGGAGCGGATCTGCGTCGACGTCTCGCCCCTGCGCTCGAGGACGTACCGGCCGAGGCACCTCATGCCGTTCCCGCACAGGTCCGCCCGTGAACCGTCCGGGTTGAAGAACGCGGCCCGGGGGGTGTCCTCCACCCGGTCCACGAAATAGACCCCGTCGCCGCCGAGCGGCCCGCTCCTGTCGCAGACGGCGCGAACCAGCCGCACCAGCTCGGCCTCTTCGGCTCCTTCATAATCCGTCTCGATTATGAAGATGTCGTTCTTGGAGCCATGAGTCTTCAGGACTTCGACGTCTCTCATTTTTCCTTCGACCGCTTATCCGCGCCCACCCGAACGGCGCCCGCCTCGGAGGGATTCCGCCCCGAGTCTACCAGCAGCGCCCGAACCGCCTTCTCGGGCGGGTGAAGGACCATCGGGGCGGCGGCCGGACCATTCCCACGCGATATCTCCTTTCATTTCCCCGTCCCCACCGGCCCCCAATGCCGTTTAGATAGATCATCGTGCTGGTTGTGGGCCTGTCAATGTGAGGAGCCGGACGGCGGGAGGTCCGAGGTGGCGGATGGCCTTGTCGGAAGGGCGGCGTTCGCGGTAGCTGCTGCGTCGGGGGCGTTCGACGGCGCGAGGGTAGGTCCGGTGACGTCGTTCGGGGTTGCGGTGAGGCCGTCCAACGTGACGGACGGCCTGGACCCGCAGGTCGTGATCGGGTTCAGGGGGAAAGGCCACTCGGTCGGTGACCGAGCGGCGCACGATGCGAAGCGTGGCGAGGAATGTGATCCGGTCGGGGTCGACTCCGGCGGTGGTGGCCGTGGTGCAGATCAGAGTGGACAGGGCACGGCGGGTGAGGAGGCAGGCCCAGACCTCCTGGCGGACCGGGTCGGGGGTACGGGAGCGGAGAATCCGGCCGGCACCGCACAGGTGGGTCTTCAGCTGCGCGAACCCGGTTTCCGCCTCCCACCGCTCGTGGTGGCAGGCCGCCGGCTGCTCGGCGGTCGCCTCGCCCGGATCGAGGATGGTGGTGATGAGCCGGATGTGCTCGCCCCTGCGGTCGGGCACCGTGAAGTCGACCACCTTCCACGATCACCGCCAGGTCCGGATCCGGTTCACCGCCACGGCGGGCGTCGGCTCGCAGCCGTTCCTTCTGCGATCGGCGCAGCTTGGCGGGCTTGGTGATGACGGCGAGAGGAGGACCCGTCGTCCAGGTCTTCCAGCCGGTACGGGTGCAGGCCGGCCTGGAGGCGCCAGAGAAGGGCCGCGCCGGTCGAGGACGCGTACTGCCAGGCGCGGAAGTCGGAGAAGCCGCGGTCGGCGGTCAGCAGTCTCTCGGGCGCACATCCGCCCGCCATCAGCCGCCACCGCCCCAGCCACACATGCGCGGGGAGCTTCCGCACCCGCTCCTGGCGGCATCCGTGCCGCTCGATCGCCTCGTCCAGGACCTGCCGGGGCACCAGCGACGTCAACGCCCCCAGCCCCACCGGATCCGTCAGTCGACCCGACCCTCCGAGCTTGATCCACTCCGCCATCCGGCGGACACTACCAGCACAAACGCCTATTTAAACGGCATTGGACCCCGGACCGCCCACCGTCCAGCTCCTGACCAGCGGAGACACCCTGCCCGAATGATCTATCCGAACGGATAGGAGCAACCTGCGGCTTCCACACCAGACTGGAATGGGTTTGCTACGCATAGCGACATCAAATAACTAGCAGATAATTATTTTGGGGCCTGACCGACCGAAGTCAAGATCTATCTTCATGATCAGTATCCTGTTACCTTTCGTCAGTCCTATCATCCCTTGCAGCAGGGGGGAATTTGTCATTGCTCCATAGGGGCCGCCTCCAGGGGCGGATCGCCGTATTGACGGTGGTCGGTTTGCTCGCGGGCGCCCTACAGCTGTCCGTGGCGCCCGGCGCCGCCGCAGAACTTTCTCCCGCCCCGATCCCGTCGGCATCCGAGTCAACCGGTTCACCCCCGCTCAATGACTCTCCCCGGCCGTATCAACCGGTTGAGCGACCGGAGAGCGAGCTGCACAAGAAACTCGTGGCCGAGAAGCCGGACTTCGGCGATGAGGACCCGCTGTCCCAGGCGTGGAAACGCGGGGAGATCAGCGTTGATGAGTATGTGCGGCACTCGGTCGAACGTCTGGCGCAGCCGGAGAACATACCGAAAGAATATCGCTCCGCGGAGGGCATTCCACATGAGGCGGGCCTGGCGCTGTACTACGCGTTGCAATTGGCCGAGCAGCAGGCCTCACCGGAGACCAAAGCATGGCTGGCCGAGACTTTCAAGCAGCCCGACCCCGCCGTAGCCCGCTCGACGACCGAAGCGGCACGGACGCCCTCGGTTGCAGCGCCTTCACCATGGACCGAGTGCGGCGATCACCGAACCCATGTGACCTTTGCGGGTAACTACTTCGACTGCGTGCACACCGTCACCACCACCATCCGATTCAACATCTACTACAACATCGACGGTTTGTCCGAGGCCTGGGCATCCGACGGTAGCGGTGGCGGAGTCTGGGCGCGGGTGGACGGTGTCGTCGCAGTGGACACCAACCCGGCGAACGGAGTTCCCGACGCCATCGACCTCATGGCCACCAACCACACCAAAGCCTGGGGACAGTACAAGGCTTGGGGGTACGGTCTCACCGGCCAGGGCGTTCAGATATACGTCGGGTTCGACTTCGGTGGCGTCAATCCCAACCATCCAGGCGTCACCATCCCCACCGGCGGTCCCGGCGATGCCGTCGCCGGTCCGGTGATCCTGCTGCCCGCCGACCCCGGGGACCCGCTACCGGGCCGCTCGACTCGACGCGACTGGAAGTACACCTACCTGCCCTACCACGAGATGTTCCACGCGGTGCAGTACCACTACCTGTCCAACACGCACCTAGGTGCGAACCTGACCGCGATCAACTGGTGGATGGAGGCCACCGCCGAGTGGGCCACGCACACGCTGTACAGGAACATCAACTCCTCCGGACCGAAACCGGACGCCTATGCCGGGGACCTTCCGCTTTTCCTCGGCCAGCCCGAGCTCGCACTCAACTCAGCGTTGAGCCCTTGGAGCACCAGTCCCAAGCGGCAGTACGGGGCGTTCATCTTCGCCGGCTACCTGACCGAGCGAACGGGCTTCGACTTCGTGCGGCAGACCTGGCAGGCGATGGGCAACAAACTGCCGATCGAGGCGATCGACCAGGTGCTAGCCGGCTACGGCCGCGACCTGAAGACAGAGCTGCAGGGCTTCGCCGTAGCCAACTACCGGCTGACCGGCACAACGGTGAATCTGAGCACCTTCCTTCGCGCAGCCGACGGCTACCTCGACCCGGATGCATCCACCACCTGGCGTAACCTGCTCACCAACGCCGGATACAACGGCCGTCCCGCACGGGCCGCGGAGAAGGCCCTGGCTTGGGGTGGCGGATCAAGCAGTGGATACACCACGATCTGGCCTGGCGGAACTTCCTACGTGGAGCTTTCTCTCCCCGCCACCGGACAGGGCCGAGTAACGGTCCAGGTGAGAGCCCCAGATCAAGGCGGGGCCGACAGCGAGGTGGAATTCACCTACCTCCTCATCGCATGGGACGATCTGTTCTCTAGGACGCCCAAGCGCTGGGTCAGCGCTCAGGCTAAGGGAGACAAATTGCAGCACGATCTCTCCCTCTCAGTCCAGGCGGGCGAAACCGTCACCCTGATCGCAACCCGTACAGATCTGTGGGCTGACGTCACCGCTCTGCCCAGCGGAGCCGGACAACGAGTTCAGTGGACCGCTTCTCTCCTACAGAACGGAGGGAAAGTCATGGTGGTCGGCGACTCGATCACCAACGGCCATGAGGGGGACTACACCTGGAGGTACCGCCTGGCCAAGCATTTTGCCGCCAAGGGCGTCGAAGCCGACTTCGTGGGCCCCAACCGGGGCACCTTCAACATGTACGCCAAGGACACCTCCGCCACCTACCGCGACGGGAACTTCGACAGCGACCACTTCTCGCTGTGGGGCTGGCACTACGCAGACGCCAAGAACAAGATTCGAGCGATGGCGCAGACCCACAAACCCGACTACCTTGTTGTGGCACTCGGGTTCAACGACATCGCTTGGTACGGCGGGGCTGACAACACCATCACCTCGATGAGGGCGTTCATCGCCGAGGCGCGGGCCGCCAACCCCAACCTCAAGATCCTTATCTCTAACGTGATCAACCGCTCCGAACTGGACGGCTGGTCATGGCTGAATCCCGCGATCTCTGAGTACAAGACCAAACTCCCCGGCGTGGCGGCGTCCCTCACCACGCCCCAGTCGCCGATTCATCTGGTGGACGTCAACAGCGTGTTCAACCACACCAGTGACGCTTACGACGGTCTCCACCCCAACGGAGTCGGCGAGTACAAGATTGCCAAGGCGTTCGCCGACGCCTTCGCCACCCGCTTCTCAATCGGCTCAGCCTTCGGATCCGTCCCGTCCACCGTGCCCGAGATCTCCTTGACGGCCCCCGCACGGCTAACCGCCCAAGCCGTCCCGGAGGGCATCCAACTCAGGTGGGGCAGGGTCTATGGAGCTGGCGGATACTACATCCATGTACGTGACGTGACAGCGGGCGAACCGTTCCACCAGTTGCCCTACCCCATCGCCGACGACAAGTGGCTGTCCGGCGGCCTGCTCAAGGGGCACACCTACGAATACAAGATCACGGCGACCCGCGGCGACCGGCAGAGTGGCGCCTCGCCAGTTGCCTCCGCGTTGGCGAACCCGCAGACCCCGCCCCAGCCCGAGGGGGTGAAGGCGATCCCCGGCCAGACCAGCGTCGAGGTGACGTGGAAGGCGATACCGGGGGTGACGACGTACGAGGTCTACGGGCAGGACCAGACCACCGGGGCCTGGCTGCCCACGGTTACGGTCACCGGAACCAGCTACACCTACACAGGACTGGCCACCGACCACCGGTACAACGTCGCCGTCGCCGGCGTCAACGCCGTCGGCGTCGGAGTGCGCGCAGCGGGCCTGCCCGCCCACACCGGTCGCGGCACGCCACCCGTGGTGACCGGAGTCGACAGTTGGCAGATAGGTCCGGCCGAGGCCCGCATCAACTGGAACCCCTCTTTCGGTGCGGTCGGCTACTGGATCGAGTACCTCGATCACACCCAGGCCAATCCTGCCTGGAGCCGTATGCCGTATCCCCTGGAGGCCACAAACCTCAATCCCGGGTTCAGTGCGGGCTACCTGTTCAGCGGGCCCACGAACTACAGTTTCCGGATCGTCGCCGCCAACGGCGCTCTGGAAGCCGCGGCCTCTGCTCCGGTCAAGGTCCGTCAGCAGAACCTCACCGCTTCCCGGGCACTGACCGACAAGGAACTGGCGAAGCTCCGCAAGGAGTCCAAGGAGGCCGGCTACCTCTTCAACCGGCTTCCGGATTCGGCGTTCGGCGTCCCGCCGCAGAACCCCGGAGACTGCCACTGCCTGCAAGGCCAGCGTTAGTGGTGTAAAAGAAACCTCATAGATAGATCCGCGACTCGAGGGCGGTAAGGCTCGCAGGACCAGCCCTTACCGCCTTCAGTCCGGTCAACTTCCAGATGGACAGGCCATCTTGCTCTCGCTCAGGAATCAGGCGGTTGGAGGCCGTCATCGAACCACCGTCTAGGAGCCTTCGGACCAGAAGCTCTCCACAGTGGCTTTCGGAAAGCTATATGAACACACGGCATACTGCACTCTTCATCTCTCCTGGCTCCATGCTGAGGGTCGCAGCGCTGACGCTCGTCGCCCTCCTGACCGCCTGCAGCACTTCCCGCGACGAAGAGATGTTCCACATCGTCAACGGCACTCAGGACACCGTCACCGTGCAGTGGAAGCGTGACACGAATCCCTTTGCCACATTCGCACCGGGAGAGGGAATCGATATTTCCGTCCCGGCCGAGCGATGCAACCACCCGCCCGCCGACGACACGCTGATCGCTCGCTCGGCCAGCGGGAGGAGCTACTCGTACGGCCCGCCGATCTGTTACGGAGAAATATGGGAGATCAGTGACTAGCCTTGATCTTTCACGATCTTCGCGTGGTCGGCTGAAGTGTTCGGCTACGGTGTGTTTTCGCGACCTGACCAGCGCAATCACCCGGCTGTCGCGCCGGGTGGGCGGGGTTCCGCTGGCCCGTTGGATTCCTCCTTCTCGTCGTGGACACGGGTTTCCGCTGGTCAGGTCGGCGCAGGCAAGGCCTGCAGGCGGGCGACAGCGGTGGTGATCTGATCAGCCCAGGGCCAACGCACGTCGAGGCTCAACCGGACACGGCGTCCCCCGCGGACCAGTCGCCCGGTGCTGCGTTCTTCAATGGGTATGGAGATTGTCGCCGCTCAGTCGCCCCGCCCAGGGGGATCCTTCCTGGCAGGAGGGTCCTGCCAGGCCGAAACCGCTGCGCGCCCGAGCGCCGCGCGACGACCAGGAAGAGCGTCAGATCCGCAAGCCGCCGGAGCCCGGCACGCCCCCGCCGACTGGATCCAGCGCGTCAGGATCGTGATGCTGAGCTGGGCGGGGATGCGCGGCCCGGCCATCGCCGAGCAGGTCGGCTGCCATCCGGAAACGGTGCGCCGCCGACTGCACCGCTTCAACGCAGAAGGTCTGGACGGCCTCGGTGACCGGCCCGGCTCCGGCCGCAAGCCGCGCCTCACCCAGGCCGAACGCTCGCAGATCATCGCCCTGGCCAAGAGCACCCCGCCCGGCAGGTTGCGCTGGCGACCCTGGGGTGAGCTGGAAGCCGACGACGAGACCGGGCCCGCGGTGTGGACCGGACGCGCTCACCGCCGCCGCCCACAAGAGCGGCATCACCGTCGGCCGCAGCCAGGTCCGCCGGATCCTGTCTGGCCGAGGGGGTGAGATGGCGGCGTACCCGATCCTGGAGCACCAGCAAAGATCCCGGGTTCGCCGTAAAAGAACGATGATCGTCGGCCTGTACACCGACCCGCCCGAGGGCGTGGTCGTGGTGTGCGCCGATGAGCTGGGGCCCGTCGCCCCGCGCACCTTCCCGCCCGCACCGGCCTGGTCGGGAGACGGCCACCGGATCAAGGCGCCACTGGACTACCGGCGCGGGCCGACCAAGCCCTGGGTGCACGGCGCACTGCGCGTGGCCGACGGCACCGCGGTCACCATGACCTCCCCGTCCCGTAGCAGCGCGTCCTACCGGGAGCTCCTGCAGAAGACCGAGGACGCCGACCCCGGCACCGGCGACATCGTCGTGATCGGTGGAAAGACACCTGTACGCGATCGCCGACGGCGAGGTCGCACCCGAGGACGACGAACCCGACGTCGTCGTCTGCGTGGACGAGTTCGGCCCGCTCAACCTCCAGCCCCACCCCGGGCGCCAATGGGCCGAACGCGGCGGACGGCACAAGGACCCCGACCGCGAACCCCGGCCCCGACGGCGGGCCACCTACACCCGCCCGCACGGGGTCCGGCATCTGTTCGCCGCCTACGACCTGGGCAAGGACAAGCTGTACGGGCACGTCAAGCCGGTCAAGACCCGCACGAGGTTCCTGGAGTTCTGCCGCTACCTGCGCAGCCTCTACCCGCCGGAGACCCGCATCGCCATCGTGTGCGACAACTTCTCCCCGCACCTGACCACGAAGAGGGACGCCCGGGTCGGCGACTGGGCCGCGGCCAGCAACGTCGAGCTCGCCCACACCCCGACGAACTCCTCGTGGCTGAATCGCATCGAGGCCCAGTTCACCGCGCTGCGCTACTTCGCCCTGGACGGCACCGACCACGCCAGCCATAAGGAGCAGGGCAGCATGATCCGCCGGTACATCATCTGGCGGAACAAGCATGCCGCCGACGAACGGCTCCGCGAGGTCGTGGACAGGGCGAACGTTGCCTGATTCGGCACTAGTCAGGTCGTGAAAACACGCCGCAGTCGAACGACCCAGCCGACTACACGGAGATCACAAGATCGGACCGACCGGGCTTCAGGAACAGAGCCACCCCGCGGTCGTGTTCGCGCAACACATTCCATCGCATATGAATATCCACCCCGTGCCGCAGCCGCGGTGCTGACCGCAGCCGTATGCCCCGCCCCGACACCTTTCATATTGCCCGCACCAATCGTCACTGACCTTGCAGGTGCATGCACTGTCCAAGGCCAGACCGTCCGGACGCACACTTGCAGGCTTCGTGCGAACCGGCTGAGGGCCGAGGTTGGCTACCAAGGCGCGCGCCTCGTCCTTCCCGAAAGAGGCGATCGCCGATTCGCCCAGCGACTGAACCTTCTGATATGTCCCCTCAGCCACCGGGACCGTAAAGGTGGTCGCATCGCCGAACAGCTCCACGGCGAACTCAATCACCTTGTTCTGCTCCGGCGTCATGCCCGGATGGGCATCGCGGTACTCCTTGACATGGGCGGTCCAGAGGGTGCTGCACTCCTCGGGGGAGAGTTCAGCGAAGATGGCCCGACGATATTCCAGGCTGTATGCGCTGAAGGCATTGTACGTGCGAGGCAGATTCGCCCTATTTTCCTGCACCCACCTATCGGCAGGTGAAGGCGCGACAGCGGCTTGGGCAAGGGATGTTCTTCCGGCGATCACCGATACGGCGACGCCGATGCCGGCGAACCGAAGGAACTGGCGACGTCCTGCGGTGCTCTCGGTGCCGGAACCGTCGTGGTCGGTGCTCGCTCCCCGACTTTCACCGAGGACAGACAGAAGTCGATAGGTTCCGCTGATCCCCATCCGCGCGGCGAGTCGAACCGCCATACCCGCCCCCGTCCACGCGCGCACATCGACACTTCCCACTCTGATGAGAGTGGGCCTGTGAGGCGCGTTCTCGCCTAGCGCCCTCCTTCTCCAGGCGATGACATCCGGGCGATTTATTGGGGCAACGTCGAGCCGATTTCCGGCAAACTTCTTGATCTCGGCCGCCAATCCTCGGCATTGGCCGCAGGATGCATCGAAGGCAAGAATCCAGAGATGGCTTTGATTTTTTTCCACGAAATCTTCTCCACATATTCCCTGGTGCGACGGTTGAAATATATTGATTCCCTTGATGCTCGTCAAGTGATCGGGGAAGCCGAATATGTTCCAAGTCGATCACGTCGTGCGCTCCGAGGCGCCCGCTCGATCCTTTCTCATCTCGACGGTGGTTGAGCGAACGCGTCCGGCGGCGGCTCATATGCTGACGGTCCTGGCGCGTACGTACTCCACAGCGGCCTCCATGAGCTGCGCAAGTGTGCGGGCATCCACTTTTTCGGGCATACGTGCGCCTGCGGGCGGGGAGTGGATGGAGGCGTTCCTCGGCATGGAGCGGCAGTCGATACAGGGACAGCACCGTCCACCTCCGCCCCCTCCGGGCGGCTCCGTCTTTCTTGGACGGTCCGCATGACTCAATGTGCCGTCGCCATTCCGTTCCGTATGATTCAGATCTCCTTCTTCGAAGGGGCCACCGTCCCCCGAGCCCGGGCCTGAAGTGCGAATCACGAGATAATTCGAACGTGTATGGCTGCAGGGCCCTCCCAGACTGGAACCTTACTGCCGCTGGTTGCCCCGTCATTGACCGTGATCGACCGCCCTGACTCTTTCCACGTCAGTGCAAATCGTTCTAGCGTGTTACACCATCACCTCTCGGAAAGGACCTCAGATGCCCGCATCGCCGCCGCGTCCGCAGACCGCCATCCGCCGTTTCGCCAGGATCGTTGATCTCTCCCTCGCCGCCGTCACCGTGGTGGTGTTCGTCGCCGTCGCCCTCGCCACCGGGGTGCGGTCGCCCTGGTCGGCGGTGATCCCCTGCGCCCTGTTCCTCGGCGCGATCCTGCTCCTCAGGCGCCGCCTGCCGATAGCCGTGCTGTTGCTCTCAGTGGCCGCGGTCTTCGCCTATCACTTCGTGTCCTGGTCTCCCGCAGGCTGGATCTGGCCCGTCTCAGCCGCCTACTTCACCGCCGCAGCCACTTCTCATGTCCGCTGGGTCGCCGCCATCGGTGTCGCCCAGCTCGTCTACTCCGCCGTCGACGCCCGGTGGATGCTCGACCGAAACGTGACCCGCTACCTCATCCACACTCTCGGAGAAGGGCTGCTGCTGGCGGCCCTCGTCGCCGCCGGTCTCGCCTACGCCACATCGTTGCGCTCCCGGGGGAGCCAGGGACTACATTCGTAGGTTCACGGGGAGTGGATTACCGTGTCTCCGGTAGTGGCTGATCAGGGCATGTGTCTGATGACGTCGCCGGAAGTCCTACCAAGCCAGGACATGATCGATGGCATCGGCCGCGGGGATGAACAGCCGGGCCGGAACCCGGCGGATCTCGGCGAGCGAGAGTCGCAGCATCCTCAGCGCGGCGAGGCCTCCAGGAACAAGCGGTCTTTTCCCTCGCCGATGCCCCCCAATGCCGTTTAGATAGATCATTCGGGTCTGGTGGTGCGGAGGTCGAGCAGGAGCTGGACGGTGGGCGGTCCGGCGTGGCGGGTGCCCTTGTCACGGGGGCGTCGTTCGCGGTAGCTGCTGCGCCGGGTGCGCTTGACGGAGCGAGGGTAGGTCCGGTGGCGGCGTTCGGGATTGCGGTTGCGGGGGCGGCCGACCTGGTGAACGGTGTGGGCCCAGAGATCATGTGGGGGTTCAGGGGGGAAAGGCCACTCGGTCGGTGACCGAGCGGCGCACGATCCGGAGGGTGGCCGGGAACTTGATCCGGTCTGGGTCGACCCCGGCCGCGGTGGCCGCGGTGCAGATCAGGGTGGCCAGGGCCCAGTGGGTGAGGAGGCAGGCCCAGATCTCCTGGCGGACCAGGTCCGGGGTCCGCGACCGCAGGACCCTGCCGGGACCGCGCAGGTGGATCTTCAGTTGAGCGAATCCGGTTTCGGCCTCCCAGCGCTCCTGGTAGCAGGCGGCGAGCCGCTCCCGGCGTTCTCGGACGGCGGCGCAGCGGGCGCGCCGACGCCGGACAGGCGCCCGGACCGCCGGGGTCCGGGCGCCGGGGATGCGGGCGGGTCAGCAGCGGAAATGCGCCACCAGGTCGCGCAGCTCGCCCGCCATCACGTTCAGCTCGCCCACCGCCTGCTGGGAACGGGCCACGCTCTCGGTGGTCGTCTGCGACGCCCGCGCGATCTCGGCGATGTTCTCGGCGATGTCGCGCGAGCCCTCGGCCACCGCGGTGACACTGCGGCTCATCTCGTTGGTCGTGGCGGTCTGCTCCTCCACCGCGCTGGCGATGACCCCCTGGGAATCGTTGATCTGCCCGATCACCGAGCTGATCCGGCCGATCGCGGTCACCGCCCCGGCCGTGTCGTCCTGGATCGCCTGCACCCGCCGGGAGATGTCCTCGGTGGCCCGCGCGGTCTCCTGCGCCAGTTCCTTGACCTCGCTGGCCACCACCGCGAAGCCCTTGCCCGACTCCCCGGCCCGCGCCGCCTCGATGGTGGCGTTGAGCGCCAGCAGGTTGGTCTGCTCGGCGATCGAGGTGATCAGCGCGACCACGGTGGCGATCTCCCGGGAGGACTCGCCCAGCTTGCCGATCTGCACGGTCGTCTGGCCGGCGACCTCGACGGCCTGCCCGGCCACCCGGGCGGCGCCCAGCGCGCTGCCGGCGATCTCCTGGATCGAGGCGCCCATCTCCTCCGACCCGGTGGCGACCATCTCGACGTTCTGCGAGACCGACGCGGCGGTGTCGGAGACGGCCTGGGCCTCGGTGGCGGCGCGGCGGGCCGAGGCGGCCACCGCGTCGGTGGCCGAGGCCATCTCCTGGGCCGCGGCGGCCACCGCCCGTGCCGAGGCCGACACCGAGGCCACCACGTTGCGGACGCTGGCCTGGGCCTGGTCCATGGCGCGGGCCATCTGGCCGACCTCGTCGGTGGTGGTCACATCGCTGGTGACGGTCATGTCGCCGTCGGCCATGGCGGCCAGGGAGCGGCGCACCCGCAGCAGCGGGCGGGTGATGGAGATGACCACGACGCGGGCCAGGCCGGCCAGGATGACGGCGGTGACGAGCACGGTGATGAGGATCAGCCGGGTGGCCTGCTCGCGGCTGGCGGCGGCGTCGGCGGTGGCCTGCTCGATGCTGCGGGCGAAGAAGGCGCGCTCGTTGCGGGTGACGGCGCTGGTGAGGTAGTTGTCGACGCCGATCTGCTCCCAGCTGCGCCGGGCCTGGTCCTGGTCGGCGGCGGCGCTGTCGACGAAGCGGCCGATCACGTCGGTGTAGTCGGTGAAGGCGGTGGTGATGCGGGTGATGGAGGCGCGCTGGTCGGCGGGCACGTCGATGGCCTGCAGGCGCCTCAGCGTCTCCTGGGTGGCCGTGGTCTGGGCCTGCAGGGTCTGGCGCTGCTGGGCGGGGGTGTCGCGGATGACGGCTTCCAGGCCGTTGACCTTCAGGTCGGCGGCCAGGCGGTCGAGTTGCAGGACGACGGCGTTGGCCTCGTTGAGGCGGCCGAGGCGTTCGTTGGCGGTGTCGACGGCGCGGTTGTTGACGACGGTGACGGCGAAGCAGGCGGTCAGGGCCAGGAGGCTGGCGCCGACCAGGGTCATGAGTTTGACGGCGATGGGCCGGTTGAGGAAGCCGGTGGCCAGCCGGCCTCGGCGTCGGGGGGCGGGGTGGGGCGGGGTGTTCATGGAAGAGGGCTCCTTAGGCGACAAGCGTCGGGCGTCGGGCGTCGGGCACCGGTGGTACTGCACGGTCACGGGGCAGGGGGCGGCCCGAGAGGCGGTCAGCCGCTGAGCTGCTCGGCGGTGTAGTAGCCGCCGTCGACGAGGATCCGCCGGTAGTTCGACTTGTCGACGTCCACCGGCTGCAGCAGGAAGGTGGACACGGCCTTCACCCCGTTGTGGTACTGCTCGGTGTCGTTGACCGGGGGCGTCTCGCCCCGCAGCAGCATGTCGGTCATCCGGACCGCGACCTTGGCCAGCTCACGGGTGTCCTTGTAGACGGTCTGGCTCTGCCGGCCGGCGGCGATCAGCTTCACCGAGTCCGCCTCGGCGTCCTGCCCGGTGATGACGGGCAGGGGCTTGGCGGCGGTGCCGTACCCGCCCGCCTGGAGAGCCGCGAGGATCCCCCGGGAGATGCCGTCGTAGGGCGACAGCACCGCGTCCAGCCGTGCGGAGGCGTAGGACTTCGACAGGATCGAGGCCATCCGGGCCTTGGCCACCTCTCCGTCCCAGCGCAGGGTGGCGATGTCGGCGAACTCATGCTGGCCGCTGCGCACCACCAGCTTCCCGGAGGAGATGTGGGGCCGCAGCACGCTCATCGCGCCGTTGAAGAAGAACGTGGCGTTGTTGTCGTCGGGGGATCCGGCGAACAGTTCGATGGTGAAGGGGCCCTTGGCCGTGGCGGGCTTGAGCCGGTCGACGATGGCCTTGCCCTGCAGCACGCCGACCTTGAAGTTGTCGAAGGTGGCGTAGTAGTCGATGTTCGGTGTGTCGCGGATCAACCGGTCGTAGGAGATCACCGGGATGTCGGCGGCGGCCGCCTTCTCCAGGACGGACGTGAGGGCGCTGCCGTCGATCGCGCCGACGACCAGCGCCTTGACGTCGCCGTCCACCATCTCACCGATCTGGGAGACCTGCGTGGCGATGTCGTCGTCGGCGTACTTCAGATCGGTCGTGTAGCCGAGCAGCTCGAACTGCTTCTTCATGTTGCCGCCGTCACTGACCCAGCGCGCCGAGGTCTCCGTCGGCATCGCGAGCCCGATGGTCCCCGGACCGGCGGGTCCGGCGGCCTCCGCCCCGGGATCGGCGGAGCAGCCCGCCGTCATCAGCACCAGCGCCGTTCCCAGCGCGACGATTCGCGTGATCATGATAGGCACGCTCCTCCTCCATCGGGTCGTTCAGGGGTCCATCTGCCGGAGGGCGCCCTCTGGCGTCGAGGAACGGCAGCCGCCGCCCTATGAGGCAAATCGACATCCCGGCCCGCGAGCTGACCCAAATCCGGCAGCGGGTTCGCACCGAGGAGGCCGCCCTCCCCGGTGGGCCGCGCACCGGGTACGGCCACGCGTCCGGAAGGCCCGGCGGGGTCCGCCGTCCGGGCGGACCCCGGCCCGGACGGCGGACGGAGCAGACTGAGCGGACTGAGCGGACTGGGCGGACTGGGCGGACGGAGCGGTCCGCGTGCACGGGCCGGGCGGTGCCCCGCAGGAGACGGCCGCGCGCGAATGCGGAGATGCGGGACGACCCTCTACGCTCATGATCCATGATGATCCGCACCGCGGCGACCGCCGCCGGAGCCGCCGTCCTGTTGTTCTCCGGTACGGCCGCCGCGTCCTCCTATCCCATCCAGGGCGCTTCCGAGCTGACCCACAATCCCCTCTACGAGCACGGCAGGCTTCCCTCGGTCCCCTGCAAGGCGGTCAAAGGCGCATCCAAGGCGTCGACGACCAAGTGGATCACCACGGTCGTCGGCTGCCTGAACTCCGCCTGGGCCAAGAGCGTCAAGGACTTCTCCCCGGTGCGGGTGGAGGTCAAGGCCAAGGCCAGAAGGGGCGTCTGCCTCTCCGGCATGGAGATCTCCGGCTCCTTCGCCAACCCCTGCTACAGCACCATCGACGTGCAGCTCGGCCCCGACTGGATCAAGGCCACGTCCGAGACGGCCGTCCTCATCGAGATCACGCGGGCGTACGCCAAGATCATCCAGGCGCAGACCGGCATCAGCAGCGCCTGGTGGGCGCTGCCGAGCAGCGGAATCGAGGCCGAGATGGACGAGCAGACGTACCGCTACTTCCTCCAGTCCGACTGCCTGACCGGTGTGTCGATGAAGGTCCTCGGCCGCACGGCCGGGAACTGGAAGCCACTCCTCGACGCCGAGACGCCGGAGGAGTACGACCGGTTCGACTGGTACGGCAAGCCCGCCAACCGCGTCCACTGGTTCGAGCAGGGCTACCGGGCGGGCGGTCCGAAGGCGTGCAACACCTGGAAGGCCCCGTCCTCGAAGGTCTCCTGACCCCGTCCGGGGAGCGGGCCCGGCGGGGCGACCCCTGCCCCCCGGTTCCCGCAGCGGACAGGGGAACCTAAATTGCCCCGTCTGTAGTTTGTCGGTTATGACAGACATAGGAGAGCGCGTGCAGGAGACCGCCGACCGGCTGGCGGTACGGCACGTGGGCGTGGTCGTCGTCGCGCTGGCCGGGGATGCGGTGGAGATCCGGGGAGCCGGCCGGACGGGCGGCGACCGCGACGGCGAGCCCGACGCCGGCACGATCTTCGAGATCGGCTCGGTCACGAAGGTGTTCACCTCACTGGCCCTGGCCCGGATGGTCGCGGCGGAGACCGCCGGCCTCGACGAGCCGCTGGCCGCGCTGCTGCCCGAGGGGGCGGAGGTACCGTCGCGGAACGGCACGGAGATCACCCTCCGGCACCTGGCCACCCACACCTCCGGCCTGCCGCGACTGCCCAAGGGCATGCTGCTGAGGGCGCTCCTGCGCCCGTCCGCGCCGGATCCCTACGCCGGGTGCACCGCCGCGTCCCTGCTGCGGGGACTGGCGCGAACCCGCCTGGGCGCCGTGCCCGGACGCCGGTTCCGCTACTCCAACCTCGGCGCGGGCCTGCTGGGGCTGGCGCTCGCCCACCGGGCCGGCACCGACTACGAGACGCTGATCGCCCGGGAGGTCTGCGCGCCCCTGGGCCTGTCCGACACCGTCATCACCGCCGACGGCGACCGGGCCGCACGCCTCGCGCACGGGCACGACCGGCGCCGCCGGCCCGCCCAGGCGTGGCACCTCGCGGACCTCGCCGGCGCGGGCGGCCTCCGGTCGACGGCGTGCGACCTGGCCGCCTTCCTCCGCGCCCAGCTGGACGACGGCACCGGCGAGACGGCCGAGGCGGTCCGGCTCACCCGGCAGACCGAGCACCGGATCACCCCCTTCTCCTGGATCCACCTCGGCTGGATGGGCCGGCGGCTGCACCCCCGCCAGGGCGCCCGCCTGGCGATCTGGCACAACGGCATGACCGGCGGGTTCTCCTCCTTCCTGGGCTTCGACCCGGAGCGGGGGACGGCCGTGGCCGTACTGAGCAACACGCAGCGGTCGGTGGACCGGCCCGCCTTCGACCTGCTCGACTCCCTGGAGGTCTGACGCGCTCCCGGCCCGGAGGCCGTCCGCACCGGTGCCCGGGAGGGATCCGGTGGTGGAGCCGCGGGTGTCCGCGCTCCGCACCGCTCCGCACCGCTTCGACGTCACCGCGGCGTCACCGGGCGTCACCGGGTGTCATCGCGGCGTCATCGCGGCGTCACCCGGGGAGGCGCCACCGCGGTGGCGAGGTCCGGACAGGTGGCCATCGGGCGCCGCGCCGCCGATCATGGCGGAATCCTGCAATGACCTGTCATTGCGGACGGCCGGCGCCCGCCCCGATAGTTGACGGCATGAGCACCTCCCCCGTCGTCCCCCACCTGGTCGTGGTCGCGATGTTCCCCGGAGTCGACGCGCTGGACGTCACCGGTCCCGCCGAGGTCTTCGCGATGGCCGGCCGGTTCCTGGCCGGACGCCCCGGTTACGAGGTACGGCTGGCCGGCGAGCGGCGCGGTCCCGTGCCGACCTTCTCCGGCGTGCGGCTGTGCGTGGAGGAGACCTTCGCCGGACAGCGCGGGACGATCGACACCCTGCTGGTGCCGGGCCGGATGCTCATCGGCCCGGAGGGGCCGGTCCCGCAGGTCGACGCGGGCGTGGTGGCGTGGCTGCGGGAGGCCGGTCCGCGGGCCGGCCGGGTGGCGTCGGTGTGCGCGGGCGCGCACGTCACCGCCGCCGCCGGCCTGCTGGACGGGCACCGCGCCACCACGCACTGGGCCACGGCCGGACGGCTCGCCGCCGACCACCCCGGGATCCGGGTCGAGCCCGATCCGATCTTCGTCCGCTCGGGGCGGATGTGGACCAGCGCGGGCATCACCTCTTCGATGGACCTGGCCCTGGCGCTGGTCGCCGAGGACCACGGCGACGAACTCGCGCTCGACGTGGCCCGCGCCATGGTCATGTACCTGCAGCGGCCGGGCGGCCAGAGCCAGTTCAGCGTGCCCCTGGCGCAGCGTCCCGGCGGCCGGCAGGACGTCCGCGGCCTGCGGCTGTGGATCGGCGAGCACCTGGACGCCGACCTGTCGGTGCCCGCACTGGCCGCACGGATGGCGATGAGCGAGCGGAACTTCGCCCGGGTCTTCCGCGCCGAGACCGGCAGCACGCCGGGCGCGTTCGTCGAGGGCATGCGGCTGGAGGCCGCCCGGCGGCTGCTGGAGCGCACGCCCCGCCCACCGTCCGACATCGCCAGGGCCTGCGGGTTCCGCTCGGTGGAGACCCTGCACCGGGTCTTCCGCGACCGGCTCGGCACCACGCCGGGCGAGTACCGGAACAGGTTCCGCACCGCCGCCCCCGCCTGACCCGACCGCATCCCCGCCCTTCCGCCGCACGCCCCGCCCCCGCCGGACCCGCACCCGCATCCCCGCCCTTCCGCCGCACGCCCCGCCCCCGCCGGACCCGCACCCGCGGCCCGGCCGACCCCGCACGCCCCGACGGGGCGCGCCCGCCGAAGAGAGCACCCGACATGCAGATCACCGCCACCCACATCGGCACCGCCACCGTCCTGCTGGAGATCGGCGGGCTGCGCCTGCTCACCGACCCGGTCTTCGACCCGGCCCCGGCCGCGTTCGACTACGGTCCCGTCGTCCTGCGCAGCACCGAGGGCCCGGTGATCCGGGCCGCCGACCTGCCGCCGGTGGACGCCGTCCTGCTCAGCCACGACGAGCACTACGACAACCTGGACACCGCCGGCCGCGCGCTGCTCGACGGGCGGCCGGTGCTGACCACCGTCAGCGGCGCCGGCCGCCTCGGCGGCGGAGCCGTCGGCCTGGAACCCTGGTCGACCCGTGAGCTGACCGTCGGCGGCAGGACCCTGCGGGTCACCGGCACCCCCGGCGTGCACGGCCCCTTCGGGGACGTCACCGGTTTCGTCGTCGAAGCGCCGGGCGAGGACGAGGCGCTCTACATCTCCGGCGACACCGTCTACGTCGACGAGCTCGACGAGGTCGGCCGCCGCTTCACCGTCGGCACCGCGCTGCTGCACCTGGGGGCCCCGCGCATCCAGGGCTTCGGCGGCGGCGAGCTGATCTGCATGGACGGCGCGCAGGGCGCGGCGCTCACCCGCTCGCTGGGGGCCCGCAGGGTCTGCCCGATCCACTACGCCTCCTGGGAGCACTTCACCGAGGACCCCGGGCAGGTCACCGCGGCCTTCGCAGCCGCGGGACTCGCCGACCGCCTGCACTGGCTCACCCCCGGCGTCCCTGAGATCCTCTCCTGAGGCGGGACCGCCGCCGCGCGGCCCGCCCGCCGCCCGAGCCGGTACGGCGGGCCGCGTCGGATCCCGACCGCCCCCTCCCCCGCGGCCCGCCCGGAGTTCCTCCCCTGCCGCCCCCACCCCCGGCCCCGTCGCGGACCATGACGCCGGACGGATCAGATAGGTCATGATGCGGTGCACTTCGAGTGATTAATCTTGTATGTCCGCATCAGCGGTGAAACGCTCGCCGTATGACGACGTTCGCCGGGGGCGCCATCGAAGCCTTCGTCGGCCCGGTCGAGCTGGGCGCGGCCGACGACCTCGAACGCGTGATCATCGATTTCATCGGCGGCGCCCGACGCTCCCTGGACATCGCCGTGCAGGAGCTCGACTCCGAGCCCATCGCCCAGGCCGTCCTGGACGCCCGCTTCCGCGGGGTGGACGTCCGCATGGTGCTGGAGCAGGACTACCTGGTCTCCGCCAGGCCGCCGGCCGTCACCGTACGGCCCGGCGAGGACGAGTCCGCGGCCCGCCGCCGGGTCCAGTGGGGCGGGGACGACGGGGAGGGCGGGGCGCGGAGCCTGGAGCCGAACCGGAGGATCCTGGCCGCGCTGCTGCGCTGCAACGTCGATGTGAAGGCGGACTACAACCCGGCGATCTTCCACCAGAAGTTCGTCATCCGCGACCACCGCGAACGCGCGCTGCCCACGTCGGCGATCCTGTCGGGGTCGGCGAACTTCACCCGCACCGACTGCCACCGCAACCTCAACCACGTCGTGGTCTTCCACGACCCGCGGATCTGCCGGGTGTACACCGCCGAGTTCGACCAGCTGCGCGAGGGGCGGTTCGGCCGGGGCGCCCACGGCAAGGTCCCCGGCGCCTACAACCTCAACGGGGTGCCGGTGAAGGTGCTGTTCGCCCCCGACCACGCGCCCGAGCTGGAGATCATGAAGCAGATGCTCAAGGCCACCGCGCGCGTCGACTTCGCCGTCTTCACCTTCTCCGGCTCGTCCGGCATCGACGACGCCATGATCGCTCTGGCGGCGGCCGGCCGCACCGTCACCGGCGCGATGGACCCCGGCCAGGGCGCGCAGACCTGGGCGGCCACCCACGACCTGGACCGCGCCCGCATCGAGCTGTACTTCCCGAGACGCGGGCCCGCCTTCGGCAAGCTCCACCACAAGCTCATGGTCATCGACGAGGCCGTCGTCGTCGCCGGGTCCTTCAACTACACCGCGCCCGCCAACGACTACAACGACGAGAACATCTTCGTCATCGGCAGCCCGTACCCGGACCTGCCCGCCCGCGAGGGCGGCCCGGTCGACCCCGCCGCCTGCGCCGAGCTCGCCCGCTTCTTCCGCGCCGAGATCCGGCGCATCGAGGCGGCGGGCGAGCGCTTCATGGGCGGCCCGCCCCCGCCCTAGCGGCCCGCCCCGCCCAACGCACCGCCCCCGCCCCGGCGGACCGCCGGCGGGATCCCGGTCGGCCGGAGAGTCCGCGGCCGAGACCCGGCCGACCGGAGAGTCCGCGGCCGAGACCCGGCCGACCGGAGAGCCCGCGGCCGAGACCCGGCCGGCCGGTCGGCGGCTCCCGAGCCGGGATGCGAGCGGTGATTCCCCGCGGTTCCCCTGACACGGCGTGCCGGGGGGTGCTGAAATGACGCATGATAAGCAACTACTAAACGTGATTACAAAGATACTTAAAGTGGATATGGCCACTTATAGGCCGTTGGTCCGACTTGCAGCACATCTCCCCGAAGAACGAAGGAACCGGCATGGCCATCAGCAGCCGCGTCGTCGACGACGCCCCGCACTGCCTCCGGGAGTGCCCGCTCACCTCGGCCGCCGTCCGCGACCTGACCGACCGCGAGGCCGCCGAGCAGCGCTTCCGCAGCCTGCTGGAGTCCGCGCCCGACGCCATGGTCATCGTCGACGGCGCCGGGACCATCACCCTGGTCAACGCCCAGACCGAGCAGGTGTTCGGCTACGACCGCGGCGAACTCCTCGGCCGTCCCGTGGAGATGCTGGTCCCCGCGCGCTTCCGCGACCTCCACGCGGTGCACCGCGACGACTACGCCGCCAACCAGCAGGTCCGCCCCATGGGCGCCGGGCTCGAACTGTACGGCCTGCGCAAGGACGGGCGCGAGTTCCCCGTCGAGATCAGCCTCAGCCCCCTGGAGACCGCCGACGGCCTCCTCGTCTCCGCGGCCGTCCGCGACGTCACCGACCGCAGGCGCGCCCAGGAGGAGCTCACCCGCCTGTACGAGCAGCAGCGGCACGTCGCGCTGACCCTTCAGCGCAGCCTGATGGGCACCCCGTCCGAGCCGTCGGGGATCGACACCGCCAGCCGCTACCTGCCCGCCGGGGCCGGCGCCGGGGTCGGCGGCGACTGGTTCGACCTGATCCCGCTGACCGGCGGCCAGGTCGGCATCCTGATCGGCGACGTGATGGGGCGGGGCCTGGAGGCCGCCGCGGTCATGGGGCAGCTGCGCTCGGCCGCCCGCGCCCTGGCCATGACCGCGATGTCGCCCCAGCAGGTCATGCAGGCCCTGGACGCCTTCGTCACCGATCTGCCCGACCAGCTGGTCACGTGCTGCTATCTGGTGGTCGACCCCACCGCCCGCACCGTGACCGTCTGCTCGGCGGGCCACCTGCCCATCCTGCTGGTCGACCCCGACGACCGGGTGCACCGGCTGCCCGCCCCCATCAGCGTCCCGCTCGGCGTCGGCGGCGTCGACCACCGGCAGGTCCGCCTGGAGATCGTCCCCGAATCGACCCTGGTGCTCTACACCGACGGCCTGGTGGAGACGCCCCGGAGCGACATCGAGGTCCAGCTCGCGGCCCTGGCCGACCGGCTCCGGACCGCCTTCCGCACCACCTCCGACCTCCAGCAGGCCGCCGACCAGGTGCTGTCCGCGCTGCTCCCCGACACCACCGCGCACGCCGACGACGTCACCCTGCTGCTGGCCCGCATCCCGACGGCCCCTCCGCCGACCGCCCAGACCCGCCTGGACGGCCACCCGGCCGCGGTCGGCGCCGCACGGCGCTTCCTCACCGCCACCCTGCGGTCCTGGCACTGCGCCCAGCTCACCGACACCGCCTGCCTGCTGGCCTCGGAACTCCTCACCAACACCGTCCGCCACACCAGGGGACCCGCCACCCTGCGCCTGCTGCGCACCCGCGACGGGCTCACCGTCGAGGTGACCGACCACAGCGCCGACCTGCCCCGCCCCCGCCGGGCCCGGAGCACCGACGAGGCGGGGCGCGGCCTGGCCATCCTGCAGGCACTGGCCGACGCGTGGGGCGCCCACCCCACCGCCACCGGCAAAACCGTCTGGTTCAGCCTGCGGCTCCCCTCCCCGCCGCCGGATCCCCTCCCGGCGGAGACGGATGCACCGATGTGACAGGCACGCCGACGCGACGGGCGCGGACGGCGATCCCTCGGACCGCCGCCTCATGATCCAATAGTTGAAAGTTGACATTTATACAGGTAAGCCTAACCTAATCTCCGTGACCGAGGAGATCTCGCTACGTGGAACCGACCTGCGTCTGGGCTACCACGGCGCCACCGTCGTGGAGAACGGCCGTATCGCCCTGCGGCGGGGGCGCGTGACGGCCCTGGTGGGGCCGAACGGCAGCGGCAAGTCCACCTTGCTGCGGGCGCTGGCCCGGCTCCACCGGCCGGAGGCGGGCACGGTGACGCTGACCGGTGACGTGTCCGCCCTGGACATGTCGGCCCGGGACTTCGCCAAGCGGGTCACGCTGCTGGCGCAGAGCCACACCACGCCTTCCGGCGTGCGGGTCCGGGACGTCGTCGGGTACGGCAGGCACCCCTACCGGGGCCGGTGGCGGGCCGGAGATCCCGGAGGGGACGGCGCGGTCGCCAGGGCGATGGAGCTCACCGGCGTCGCCGGGATGGCCGACCGCCCGGCGGACGAGCTGTCCGGCGGCGAGCTGCAGCGCGTGTGGCTGGCCACCTGCCTGGCGCAGGACACCGGCGTCCTGCTTTTGGACGAGCCCACCACCTTCCTGGACCTGCGCTACCAGATCGAGCTGCTGGAGCTGGTGCGCGACCTGGCCGACGACCACGACGTGGCCGTCGGCGTCGTCCTGCACGACCTGAACCAGGCCGCCGAGCTGGCCGACCACGTCGTCCTGCTGCACGGAGGCCGCGTCCGGGCCGACGGGCCGCCCGCCGAGGTCCTCACCGAGGACCTGCTCACCGAGGTGTACGGCATCCGCATCGAGGTCACGCACGACCCGAGGACGAAGACGGTGACCACCCGGCCGATCGGCCGGCACACCCGAAGCGTCCCCGCCACAACCTGACAGGAACACCATGAACCCCCTGCGCACCGCCCTCGTGGCCGTGGCCGCCACCACCGTGCTCGCCGCCTGCGGCACCACCGAGACCGCCGCCCCCGAGCCGGCCGCCTCCTCCGGTGGCACGGCCTCCGCCTCCGCCTCCCCCATCACCGTGACCGACAGCCGCGGCAAGCAGGTCACCCTCGACCGTCCCGCCACCAAGGTGGTCGCCCTGGAGTGGGGCGAGGCCGAGATGGCGGTCAGCCTCGGCGTCATGCCGATCGGGGTGGCCGACACCAAGGGCTACGCCACCTGGGTCACCGCGGCCGAGCTCGACCCCTCGGTCAAGGACGTCGGCACCCGCCAGGAGCCGAGCGTCGACTCCATCGCCGCCCTCCAGCCCGACCTGGTCGTCATGGAGGCCGAGCGCGACTCCGCGCTGGTTCCGCAGCTGGAGAAGTTCGTCCCCGTCATCACCTTCAAGGGCAGCGACGCGAGCGACAACCTGGGCCGGATGAGCGACGACCTCAAGCTGATCGCCACCGCGCTGGGCAAGACCGCCGAGGCGGACAGGCTCCTGGCCGACCTGGACGCCACGCTGGCCGACGGCAAGGCCGAGCTCGCCGCCGCGGGCTTCGCCGGCAAGCCGTTCGCCATGGCCGACGGCTGGAAGGACGGCAGCAAGATCTCCATCCGCATGTTCGGCAAGGGCGCCCTGGTCTCCGACGTCGCCGCCCGGCTCGGCCTGGTCAACGCCTGGAAGGGCGAAGTCGACCCGGTGTGGGGCCTGGGCGCCACCGACGTCGAGGGCCTGACCGCGCTGAAGGACCCCGACACCCGCTTCTTCTACAACGCCTCCGACGGCACCGACGTCTTCGCCGACGGCCTGGCCTCCAACGCCATCTGGAAGAAGCTGCCGTTCGTCGAGAAGAAGCAGGTCACCAAGCTGCCCGACGGCATCTGGACCTTCGGCGGGCCGCTGTCGTCCAAGCAGTACGCCGAGGCCCTCGTGAAGGCCTACACCGGTTGAGCACCATGGTCCAGGCCCCGCCGGCGCCTCCCACCCCGCTGCGGCGGCTGGGCGGCGCCGGCGTGGTCCTCCTGACGCTGGCGGCGGTCGTCGTGGCCGCCGCGGTCCACGTGACACAGGGCACCTCGTCGATCGGCGCGCTCGACCTGCTCCGGCTGCCGTTCGGGGACGCCGACGGCGAGGCCGCCCGGATCCTGCTGGCCTCCCGGCTGCCCCGACTGCTGGCCGGCGTCACCGTCGGCGTCGCCCTCGGCGTGGCGGGTGCGCTGCTGCAGGCCGTCTCCCGCAACCCCATGGCCTCGCCCGACACGCTGGCGGTCAGCGCCGGCGCCTACCTCGCGATCGCCGCCGCCGCGGTCTTCGGCCTGACCCTGCCGCCGGCCCTGTCGGGCCTGCTCGCCCTGCTGGGCGGACTGGCCGCGGCCGCCCTGGTGATGGCGCTCGCCGCGGGCGGCCGGACCGGGACGACCCGGCTGATCCTGGCGGGCTCGGCGACCGCGCTGGCGCTCCACTCGCTCACCAACCTGCTGATGATCCTGTTCGAGGAGGAGACCACCGGGCTGTTCGCCTGGGGCAGCGGCTCACTCGTGCAGAGCGACCTCGACGCCGTCGCCCAGATGGGCCCGCTGATCCTGCTGGTCCTGGCCGCCGCCGTGCTGGCCGGGCCGCGGCTCGACATCCTGGCCCTGGGCGACGACACCGCCACCGTGCTCGGCGTCAACGTCGGGCGGCTGCGCCTGGTGCTCACGCTCCTGGCCGTCCTGCTGGCCGCCGCCGCGGTGACCGTCGCGGGCCCCGTCGGGTTCGTGGGCCTGTGCGCGCCGGTGATCGTCAGGCTGCTGCCGGGCGTGCACCGCCACCGGACGACGCTGCCGCTGGCGGGCCTCGTCGGCGTGCTCGTCGTCCTCGGCTCCGACATCGCGCTGCGCGCCGTCTTCGGCGGGCAGGCGGGCGTCGACGTGCCGCCCGGCGTGGTGACCTCGCTGTTCGGCGCCGCCGTGATGGTGTGGCTGGCCCGCCGCTACCGGGACGCCGGACCGACCCGCCGGCCGCCGATCGTGCGCGTCGCGGCCCGCTCCCGCGCCGCCTTCCTGATCGTGGTGACGGCCTGCGCGCTCCTGCTCGCCGGTGCGGTCTTCCTCGGCATGCTCGGCGGCGACACCTGGATCCTGGGCGGCGACCTGGTCAACTGGCTCAGCGGGCGGACCGGCCGCGGCCTCACCTTCGTGCTCGACCAGCGCTATCCCCGGGTGCTGGCCGCGGTGCTCGCCGGCGCCGCGCTGGCCGCCGCGGGCACGGCCGTCCAGGCCGTGTGCCGCAACCCGCTGGCCGAGCCCGGCATGCTCGGCGTCACCGCCGGTGCGGGGGTGGGCGCGATCTCCCTGCTGGCCCTCACCCCGCTCGCCGGGATCTGGCCGATGTCCGCGGCGGCCATGGCAGGCGCGCTGGCCGCCTCCGCCGCGGTCTACCTGCTGTCGTGGCGCGGCGGGCTGAGCTCCGACCGCCTGGTGCTGATCGGCGTCGGCATGCAGTCGGCCTGCACCGCCGTCACCGTGCTGATCATCGTCAAGGCGGACCCCTGGAACACCGCCATGGCGCTGACCTGGCTGTCCGGTTCCACCTACGGCCGCGTCCCCGTCCAGCTCGTCCCGGTCGCGCTGGCCCTGGTCCTGGTGGTCCCGCTGATCGTCTGGCTCCGCCGCGACCTGGACCTGCTCTCCCTGGACGAGGACACCCCGCGCATCCTCGGCGTCCCCCTGGAACCGGTACGGCTGGCCGCCCTGGGCGGCTCGGTGCTGCTGACCGCCACCGCGGTCTCCGCCGTGGGCGTGATCGGCTTCGTCGGCCTGATCGCCCCGCACGCCGCCCGCGCCCTGGTCGGCTCCGGCCACACCCGGGTCCTGCCCGTGGCCGTGCTCCTGGGCGCCCTGCTGGTGAGCCTGGCCGACACGCTCGGGCGCACCGTCATCGCCCCGGCTCAGGTGCCCGCCGGGCTCGTCACCGCGCTGCTCGGCACGCCGTACTTCGTCTGGCTGCTGTGGCGCTCACGGGCGCGGGCGGACGGCTGACCGGCCGGCTCCGGGCCCTCCCGTGCCCGCGTCCGCGGGCTGCGCTACAGTCGCGTCCGGCACGAACTGACGCGAGGTGCCTCCCCGCGGGGAGGAGAATCGGGAAGCCGGTGCGACTCCGGCACGGGCCCGCCGCGGTGATCGGGGAGCTGCCGTCCACGCACGGAGGTGCGGCCACTGGCCTGCGGGCCGGGAAGGCGGACGGTGCAGGCGTTGATCCGAGAGTCCGAAGACCGGCCTCGCTCCACCCGCCGCCCCGAGGGCGGCACGAGCAGCGGGAGCCTGCCCTGTGAACGACGGCGTCTCTGCGAACACCGGCGTCTACGACGTCATCCACCGCCGCCGCGACGTGCGGTCCCAGTTCAACGGCGGACCCGTCCCCGGCGACGTCCTCGACCGCGTGCTGGGCGCCGCGCACGCGGCGCCCAGCGTCGGGCTCTCCCAGCCCTGGGACTTCGTCGTCGTGCGGGACCTCGGCACCCGCCGCGCCTTCCACGACCACGTCCAGCGGGAACGGGCCGTCTTCGCGGCCTCCCTCAGCGGGGACGAGGCCGAGCGGTTCGCCCGGATCAAGGTCGACGGCGTCCTGGAGTCGAGCCTCTCGGTGGTCGTCACCTACGACGCCGAGCGCGCCGGCCCCGCGGTCCTGGGCCGGCACGCCATCGCCGACACCGGTCTGTACTCGGTCTGCCTGGCCATCCAGAACCTGTGGCTGGCGGCCACCGCCGAGGAGCTGGGCGTCGGCTGGGTCTCGTTCTACCGCGAGCCGTTCGTGCGGCGCCTGCTCGGCATCCCGTCCGGGATCCGCCCGGTGGCCTGGCTCTGCCTGGGACCGGTCACCCACGTCGAACCGGCGCCCGACCTGGAGCGGCAGGGCTGGCGCCACCGCGTCCCGCTGAGCGCGGCGGTCCGGCACGAACGGTGGTGACGCGGCCCGGGAAAGGCCTGCCGCGGGCCCGGGAAAGGCTTGCCGCGGCCCGGACGGACATGATCGACTAGGACGGTCGTTTTCGGCGTGACCCCCCGAATGAACGGACCTGCCCCATGGACACCCCCCGCGAATCCGGCGCCCCGCGCGACCTCGGCCTCGACCGGCCGCATTCGGCCCGCATCTGGAACTACTGGCTGGGCGGCAAGGACAACCACCCGGCCGACCGCGAGGCCGGGGAGATGGTCAAGGAGCTCATCCCGGGCATCGTGGAAGCGGCCCGCGCCGATCGGGCGTTCCTGGGCCGGGCCGTACGGCACCTGGCGGGAGAGGCGGGCATCCGCCAGTTCCTCGACATCGGCACGGGCCTGCCCACGGCCGACAACACCCACGAGGTCGCGCAGCGGATCGCGCCGGAGGCCCGGATCGTCTACGTCGACAACGACCCGATCGTCCTGACGCACGCCCGCGCCCTGCTCGCCGGCACGCCCGAAGGCCGCACCCAGTACATCGAGGCCGACCTGCGCGACCCGCGGCACATCCTGCGGGCCGCCGCGCAGACGCTCGACCTCGCCGAACCCGTCGCGCTGATGCTGCTGGGCATCCTGCACCACATCGTCGACGACGCCGAAGCGGGGAAGATCGTACGGGAGCTGGTCGACGCCCTGCCCTCCGGCAGCCACCTGGTGATCGCGCATGCCACGGCCGAGGTCCACGGCGAGGCCATGCACGAGGCGATGCGGCGGTTCATGGAGCGGGGCGGCACCCCGATCGTGGCCCGCTCCCGCAGTCATCTCGCGACCTTCTTCGACGGGCTGGAACTCCTGGAACCCGGCGTGGTGTCCTGCTCGCGGTGGCGTGTCGAGGCCGAGCCCTGGGGCGAGCCCGAAGAGGTGTCCCAGTTCTGCGGGGTCGCCCGCAAACCGTGAGGACGCCGCCCGGAACGCCGGCCGAGACGGCCGAGACGGCCGAGGCGGCCGACCGTACGCCGAACTCGGCGATGATTTCACCTCTCCATGTGCTCCGCGCAGAGCAGCAGCCAGGCTTCGATCTCCGCCACGGCCAGCACGTAGTGAGCCGTGCCGAGAGCCGCCTCCAGTGCCTTCCCGACCCGCTCCCGGATGACCGGGTAGTCGTCGCCGTCAGCCCGGTCGAGGTCCTCGTGGACGAAGACGCACGCGACACCGGTGTCGTCCCGGGTGGCCCGCGCCCGCACCTTGCCCGCCAGGGCCTCGGCACGGGCGGCGAGAGTGGCCCCGGTCGCCTGGTGCAGCCTGACCGGGTCGCTGATCTCCACGATCCTGCCCCGCATGTCCGGGCAGAACTCCTCCAGCAGCACCCTGAGGGCGATCCGGTCGTTCCTGTCCTCTCCCGCGACGACCACGACCGGCTTCTTCGTCGGCCGGACGCGGGTCCCTCCCCCGCGTCGGCTTGGAGCCGCTCCCAGATGTCCTCGTCCGACTCGCGGAGCCCGTGCAGGAACTGCGACAGGTTGGAGGCGTCGGTCGCGATGGGCTGGTACACGCCGCCGGAGACGCGCGACGGCATGCACGCGCGGGGAACGTCGACGTCGAAGATGCGGAAGTCCTCCGTGAGGAGATCAGCGAGTCCCGCGACCTTCCCCCCTCCAACGTCATCCGACAGGCGGGACAGAGCGGAGAGACCGGCGCTGAACGGCTGGATTCCTATCTTCCTCACTCCCGCTCGGTGGCCGGTCCCGTCCTCCGGGATCGCTTCACCGGATCCGTACTGAGCATTCACGACCCGCTCGCCGGACACCTCGATCCGGTTCCACCGGCCGTCGGCATCACTGAACCGGAAGAGTTCTTCCCGCGCTGCGGGATCCTCATCGATCTTCAAGCGGTAGGTGTCGAGCGGAGCCTCAGCAATCGCAGCGCCGGGCCAGTGCCCTTTCAGCTCGATCTGGATGTACCGGGGGGCCGCGGCGCCGCCCCGGAAGACCAGTTCCTCGAAACCTCCCCGCCTCTCAAGGGCCGGCCGTAGATCGGTCCGGGCGATGTCGGCGAGGAAGTCGAATACCTTCAGGACGTTCGTCTTGCCCGCACCGTTCGGACCGACCAGGACGTTGACCGGTCCCAGTGGCAGCGTCACCTCTTTGAGACTGCGGAAGTTCTCCACCTTCAGCTCGACCAACCGCTCGTCCGTCGGCCCACCCCTCTTTCGCCAGTCTCCATACGAACCGTACGGCGAGCCGCTCCGAAGCCCTGTGCCGTGCCCATCTTTCCCGGTCCCCGGCGATGATCTGGCGGGATCGGCGCACAGGATGCCGTGAGAGGAGACGACAGCCGGTCGCCGGCGTCGTTCGGCAACCGACCGGGGTGAGGGTGGACGCTCGGTCGTAGTGCGTCAGCCGGGGCTGGACTCAGCGGTCCCGGCGCCCAGGACGAAGGCGCGCCACACCCATCCGCCGATAAGGTGCTTCCGTGGACGCTCTGGGAAATCCCGCTCTGGAAAGCCTCGTCATCACCAGGCGTCTGCGCGTCCCCCTCGACACTCCCGCGGACGCCGCACCGGACTGGGGGGCGACGGCCGCCCGGCAGCTCGACGCCGCGCTGCTGAGCGTGGGGTTCACGTGCTCCCCGGCCCTGCTCGCCCGCCTGGCCGAGCTGCCCGGTGCGGCGGTGGTCGACCTCGGCGTGCGCGTCCTGACCGCGGTCCGCCGGCTGGTCGGCGACCACGTGCGGCACAACGCCTACTTCATCGACTTCCCCGCCAACGTGCCCGACACCGTGGAGTTCTGGGCCGGCCTGCTGCGCGAGGCGCTGCTCGATCCCGTCACCGCGCTCGACCCGGCCGCCGCGCGGGTCCGGACCTCGACGCTCGACCTGCTGAGCCTGCCCGGATACGGCCGCTACCGGCACACCTACGCCGAACTGCTGGCCGCGCACGCGGAGCTGGTCCCGCTGGCCGGGGACCGGGTGACCGTACTGGAGCCGGGCGGGAGCCTACAGGCCGAGGCGCGCGACCTCTACCTCTCGCTGGCGGGCTCGGAGGCGCCGCTCGCCGCCGAGGACCTGGCGGCCCTGCGCTCGCTGGCCTCGTTCTGCGCCGAGCAGCCGGAGCACGTCCCCGTGCGCGAGAACCGCGCCGTCGTCAACGAGGTACGGCTGGCCGCCGGCCTGCCCCTGCTCGTCGACACGGTGACCGACGTGCTCCGACTGGCCTGCGGCGCCTCCGGCGGCGACGTCACGCTCACCGCGCCCACCCGGTTCCGTTCCTTCCGCCGTGCCGAGCGCCGCGCCCTGCTGGCCGCGCTGGACGGCCTGCCCCCGGCCAAGCACGGCGACGTCGCGCGCCACCGGGAGCAGTGGAAGCGACTCGGCGAGCGGCTGCACCCGCACGAGTTCCCGCGGTTCCCGCGGGCCGCCCAGGTCTTCGAGACGGCCAGGGGCGCGCGGAGGGTCCCCGGCTTCGACAGCCGGGTGGAGGCCGCCCTGTCGGCCGGCCGTACCGCCGACGCCGTCCGGCTGCTGGAGCACGCTCCCGGAGCGCTGCTGCGCCGCCTCGACCACCTGCTGCGGACCGGCTCGTCCGCGTCGGCCGTCCTGGACGCCGCAGAACGGTCCGCCGGGCGGGCGTCCGGCCGCGTGCTGCTCTCCCTGCGCGAGCACCTGCAGAACCGGATCGAGCCCGCCGCCGGCCGCGTCTTCGTCAACCGGTACGGCAGGGCGTGGACGACCCCGGACGGCCGCGCGCCGCTCGGCGGGGAGGTGCTGGAGCGGCTGCTCGCCGTCCTGGACGAGGAGATCACTCGCCGGCTCCCCGACCCCGGCGAGCTCGTCGTCGACCCCGACGTGCTCGACGTGGCCCTGCCCCTGTCGGGAAAGGCGGTCGCGCCCGGGCTCGGCATGCTCCCCCGCGGGTCGCTGTCCCGGGTGGACGGGGAACTGCTCCGGTTCTTCGTCCACTGGCGCCAGGCCGAGCGGCGCACCGACTACGACCTGTCGGCGCTCATCCTCGACGCGTCCTACGGCGACCCGGAGCAGGTCTCCTGGACGAACTACACGAGCGACTTCGCGCGGTACTCGGGCGACCTCACCGACGCCTCCGACGGCGCGTCGGAGTTCATCGACGTCCGCCTCGCCGAGGCGACCCGGCCGATCGTCATCCCCCAGGTGAACATCTACTCCGGGGAGCCGTTCGACGAGGCCGCCGAGGCGTTCTTCGGTTTCATGACCAGGGACGCCGCGCAGGAGGGCCGCCCCTTCGAGCCGCGTACCGTGCGCATGAAGTCGGACCTGCGCGGCTCCGGCCGGGTCGCCCTGCCGCTGGTCTTCCTGCGCGGCGACGACGGGGTCTGGCGGGTGAAGTGGCTGCACCTCTACCTGAAGGGCCACCCCCGGTTCAACCAGGTCGAGGGCAACCGGGTGACCGCGTCGCTGCTGGTGCGCTCGATCGTGGAACGCGACCACCTCCGGGTCCGCCACCTCGTCGACCTGCTGCGCGCGAAGGCCGCGACCGCCGCCGCCGGGCGGACCCCCGGCACCGGCACCGCAACCGGTACCGGCACCGGCACCGGCACCGGCACCGGGCGGATCACCTACATCGGGCTGGCCGCTCCGGCCGGTCTCCCGCCGGGCTCGCGGGTGTACACCGCCGCGACACTGCACGAGCTGATCCCGGCCTGATACCGTTGGCGCCGCGAGGCCATGGGAGGGCTTCCTTCTCAATCTTCCCAATTGACACTCCAGCTCTCCCGCTCTCCTCGCGTCCGGTGGCGGGGCCATTCAGGGGCTTCCTTCTCACCTGGTTCGACTCCAGGTAGGCCCCATGGGCCTACTGGTTCATCCAGCTCCCGAGCTTTCCTCGCCACCGGCCGGGCACGGCGAAGCCACGGGTGCCGGTCATGAGGGCCGCGATGTCCGCCGCCTCCCCGCGCCGGGGTCACCCACCGCCGGCGGCCCCTCCCAGGTTCAGGAAGTACCCGCCCCGTCGCCGTTCTCCGCGCCCGGCGGGAGAGACCCCTCGTCCGGAACGGCCGCAACGGCGGTGATCTCGACGAGCTGGCCGGTGTAGCCCAGGCAGGAGACACCCAGCAGGGTCGACGTGTGCGGCCCCGCGGCGAGCTCGGAGCGGCGTACGACCTCCCACACCCGGGCGAGGTCTCCGGGGACGTCCGCGACCACGTAGACGGTGCTGGACAGCACCTGGCTCAGGTCGCTGCCGACCTCCTCCAGCGCGATCCGCAGATTGACGAGGACCTGCCGGGTCTGGGCCACGGGGTCCCCGGCTCCGACGAGACCGCCCTCCCCGTCCAGGGGGACGGCTCCGGCCATGAACGCCAGGCGCCGGCCCGCTTCGACCACGGCCGCGTGCGCGTAGTCCGGCGGCGGGAACAGGCCCGCGGCGGTCATCCGGTGGATCATCGTTTTCCTCCTCGGTGAGTCGACACAGCGATGATCGACGTACGGGGTCCGGGACGTCATCCGCTTTTCCACGGGTTAGCCGCCGAGCCGGTCCAGGTTCTCCAGCAGCACGCATACGTGCCCGACCTCCGGATCGTCCGCGCCCAGGACTGCGGTCATGTCGGGAAGCAGGGCGCTCAAGCGGTCGTGAGCTCCCCGATGGTCGCCCATCCTCGCCAGCAGCTCGGCGATCTCACGGCGGAGCTCCAAGGCGAGGGCGTCATGTTCGCCCACCGCGGCCCGTACATCCGCGAGAAGGGCGGTCATCTCGTCCCGTGCGGCCTCGTCCCGCCCCAGCGCGGCCAGGCTGAGCGTCTGGTTGTAGCGGCACTCGAGGACCGCCCGGTGATCCGCTCCGAGCATCTCGGTGAGTGCGGGCAGAAGCTCGTCGAAGTCGTCCAGGGCCGTCCCGTAGTCGCGGGCCGCGAACCGGGCGTTCACCAGATCCATGCGCAACGCGATCATCAGGTGCCGCTCCCCCGCGAGCGCCGCACCGGCCCTGACGGCCTCTTCGAGGATCTCGACCGCCTGGCTGACCCGCCCGGCCAGCGCGAGCTCCTCGGCACGCCCCCTCGCCGCGACCAGGTCTCCCTTCGACAGACGACGCGCAGGCGCCGCGGGCGAGGCCGGAACCCGGGGCCCCACCAGGGCGGTCTCCGCGATCCGCTCGACCACCGCCGCGTACATGCGGCCCGGGTCCGGCGACGGCGCCGCCGCCGTCGTGCCGGGCAGCGGCGGCAGCGCGACGACATGGGGCAGCAGCCGCTCGTAGACCTCCGCGGCGGAGGCCGGCCGGTCGGCGGGGTTCTTGGCCAGCAGCGACAGGACGAGTCGCTCGATCTCTTCGGGCACATCCGGGCGGAGCGACCGCAGCGGCGGAGGCGGTTCGGAGTAGTGGCGGGCCATCTCCGCCTGCACGATCGCCGACTCGAAGACCCGCCTGCCCGCCAGCAGCTCGTGGAGCACGCAGCCGAGCGCGTACAGGTCGCTTCGCGCGTCGGCCTTCCCGGTGATGGCCTGCTCGGACGGCATGTAGCAGTAGGTGCCCACCCCCTGCCCCATCTGGGTGATCTTCGTGGCGTTCGGCGCGTCGAGCATCGCGACGATGCCGAAGTCGAGCACCTTGACCGTGCCGTCGGCGCACAGCATGAGGTTCACCGGCTTCAGGTCGCGGTGGATCAGCGACCGGGCGTGGGCGACGGCCAGCACGGCGCAGACCTGGGCGGCGATCGCCGCGGCCCAGGCCACGGGCAGGGGATCGTGCGCGTCGATCAGGTGGTCGATGCGGTAGCCCTCGACCAGCTCCATCACCAGGAAGAGCGACTCCCCGGAGACCCCGGCGTCGTAGACGACGGGCACGCCCGGATGCCGGAGCCGGGCCGTGACCCGGGCCTCCCGGCGGAACCGCCGCTCGGCCTCCGCGCGCTCCTCCGGCGTGGGGAACCTCTCGGGACGGATGACCTTGACGGCCACGTGCCGGTCCAGCGACTGGTCGAAGCCCTTCCAGACCTCGCCGTAGCCGCCCTCCCCCAGACGCATGACGAGCTCGTACCGATCGCCGACGACCGTCCTCGCATCCATGATCATGCTTATATCACTCGACGCCGCCGCTCTCCCTGATCATCCGGTAGACCTGCTTCCGGCCCAGCTCGGTGATCCGGGAGCGGAAGAGCGAGTCGTCGAAGAAGCGCTGCACCAGGCCGGTGTTGCCGGTGTGCCGGTCGACGACGACCTTCTCCAGGTGGTCGGCGAAGACCTCCCCGAAGTTGGCCTCGTCGTTGACCAGCGCGGCCTCCTTCAGCGACTCGTTGCCGACCGCCTCCTCGAACTGCTGCTCCACCCAGATCTGGTCGGCCTCCGACAGGCCCAGGCCGTACTTGTCGTTGACGGCCGCGATGAGGGCGTGCAGCGACGTCATCTCGGGCTCGGCCGCGGCCCCGCCCTCACCCGAGGGGGCGGGGAGCGTCACCTCTCCTCCGGGAACCGGGGCCAGGCTGACGTCGTGCTCCCCGGTCCTGCTGATCCGCAGGTGCGTGAGGTCGACCTCACCGATGTCCACCGCCGGGTCCTCCCTGCGCGGCAGCCGGTTGAGCAGGAACCTGCCGAACAGGTACAGCCGCTCCAGCTCGTCGTCGGTGTACGGCACGACCTGCGACAGGAAGCCGTACAACCGCACATAGCCGCGCAGGTCGGCCCGGAACCGCTCGGCCGAGTCGCTGTCGTTCTCCGCGTCCTCCTTCTGCCGCTCCTCGAAGCGCCGCACGGCGGGCTCGGTGTGGCGGTAGAGCGCCGCGTGCGCCTTCTCCCAGTCGCGCTGCGTCGCGGAGGTCCGCTCCGCCGCCAGGTACGCCTCGGCGAGGGCCTGCATCTCCGACGCCACCAGCAGGGCGTGCCCCAGTACGGCCGCCGCCCGCCGGTGGAGCAGGTTGGGGTCGATCTCCTCGGTGGCGGTGCCCTCGTAGTACGGCTGGAACTCCGCCTGGACGTCGGCGGCCTCGTTGGCGAAGTCGAGCACGAAGATGTCGCCCTGCGACTTGAGCCGGTGCGTGCGGTTCAGCCGCGACAGCGTCTGGACCGCGGCCACGCCCTTCAGCTTCTTGGCCACGTACATCGTGGTCAGCAGCGGCTGGTCGAACCCGGTCTGGTACTTGTCGGCCACGACCAGGATCCGGTACTCGGCCTTCTCGGCGGCGTTCGGCGCGCGGTCGTCGGCGCGGCAGTAGGCGAACCGGTCCGGCAGCTCCTTCTCCCCGAACCCGTTCAGCCCCGCCTCGGTGTACTCCACCTCCACGCCGTGCCCGTCGGCGAGCCTCAACGTCTGGGAGAACGCGATGAGCGTGCCGCAGCCGGTGTAACCGTTGAGCTCGACGTAGTCGCGGATCGCCTGGCCGAGCCGTACGGCGTGCTCGCGCGAGCCGGTGACGACCATCGCCTTGGCCCGCCCGCCCATCCGGGACGCGGTGTGCCGGCGGAAGTGCTCGACGATGATCTGGGCCCGCTGGCTCACGCTGGTGGGGTGCAGTTCGGCGAACCGGGCCAGCAGCGCCTGTCCCTTGCGCCGCTCCACCTCGCGGTCGTCGGGCTCCTGGCTCATCAGCCGCCAGAGCGTCTTGTAGGTGACGTAGTTCTTCAGCACGTCGAGGATGAAGCCCTCCTCGATCGCCTGGCGCATCGAGTAGATGTGGAAGGCCCGCGGCCTGCCGTCCTTCCCCGGCGTGCCGAACAGGGTGAGCGTCTTGTTCTTCGGCGTCGCGGTGAACGCGAAGTACGACAGGGTGTCGTGCCTGCCCCGGGCCAGCGCGCTCGCGGTCAGCAGGTCGCCGTCCTCGCCGTCCTCGTCACCCGCGGCGTCAGCCGCGAAGTCGGGCACCGTGTCGCTGCTTTTGCCGCCGAGCCGGCGCAGCACCCGCTTGAGGGCCGCGGCCCCCTCCCCCGACTGGGACGAGTGCGCCTCGTCCACGATCACCGCGAACCGCTTGCCGCGCAGGCCCTCGACCTGCTGCAGGATGTGCGGGAACTTCTGCAGCGTGGTGATGACGACCCGGGCGGTCTCGCCCTGGAGGGCCTCGGCGAGCTGGGCGGAGCTCTGGTCGATCCGCTTGACCACGCCCGGCGTGTGCTCGAACTGGTAGATCGTCTCCTGCAGCTGCCGGTCCAGCACCACCCGGTCGGTGATCACGATGACCTTGTCGAACACCGGCTGGTTCGGCCGGTAGCCCTTGGCCAGCGCCGACTCGTCGATCTCCGCCGGGCTGCCCGAGGTGTGCAGGTTCGACAGCGCGTGCGCGAGCCAGGCGATCGTGTTCGACTTGCCCGATCCCGCCGAGTGCTCCACCAGGTAGTTGTGGCCGGAGCCGTACCGCTTGGCGTGCGCGGTCAGCTTCTGCACCGCGTCCCACTGGTGGTAGCGCGGGAAGATCAGTGGCAGCTTGTGGGCCTTGCCGGGGTACGGCCTGCGCCCCCGGCCCTTCTTCACGTCCTCGTCGTCGACGTGCAGGAACCGCTTGAGCAGGTCCATCCAGGTGTCGGGATGCCAGATCCGCTCCCACAGGTAGGCGGTCCGGTAGGCGCCGTCCCCGGAGACCGGCGGGTTGCCCGCGCCGCCCTTGTCGCCCGGCCCGCCGGTGCCCGTGTTGAACGGCAGGAACCGGGTCTTCTCCCTCGCCGGCCGCGTGGTGAGGAAGACCAGGTCCTGGTCGACCGCGAAGTGCACCAGGGCCCTCCGGGCGAACAGCGGCTCCTTGGGGTCGCGGCTCTTGCGGTACTGCTCCTTGGCGTCCTCCACGGTCTGGCCGGTGAGGGTGTTCTTCAGCTCGGCCGTGGCGACCGGGACGCCGTTGACGAACAGCGCCAGGTCGAGGGCGTCGGCCGAGGCGGCCGAGTAGCGGAACTGGCGGACGATGCTGAGGATGTTCTTGCGGTACGGCTCCAGCGCGTCGGCGGCGATGGTGTGCGCGGGGCGGAAGTAGGCGAGCCGGAAGGCGATGCCCCGGTCCTTCACCCCGTGCCGGAGCACCTCCAGGGCGCCGTCGGCGTCGATCGCCCTGGCCACGACGTTCGCCAGCCGCCGTGCGGCGCCCGCCTCGTTCCCGGCCTCCGCGGTGACCAGGCGGTCCCACTCCGTGGGCTGCGTCGCCTGCACGAAGTGCAGCAGCTCGGTGGGGTTGAGGCCCAGGGCGTGGTCGTAGAGCTCGCCCGCGCCCCGCACCCAGCCGCGCGCGAGAAGGGCTGATTCGATGGCGTCTTCGAAGACCTTCTCGTGGTGCACGGGGGTCACGATCACGTTCCCTTCGGACGGGCGGCCCTTACTGCTGGAATCAGATCTCAGTGAATAGAGTACACACAAATATGGGCACGTCGAGATGGATTCATGACCAGAAGTGGAGCGCCGGGTCGGCAAGGGCCTCGACGACCTCCTTGCCTCTCAGGACGTGCTCGGCGCCGGGCAGGTCACGGTAACGGAGCATCGCGTAGAGCACGTCGGCGAAGGGCTGGTCGAGCAGGGATACGGCGATCTCCGCGGCCTCCGTCTCCGCGTCCGCGTCCTCTGCCAGGCCCACGGGCCGCACCAGGCGAGCGCGGTCGCGGAGCATGCACACCGTCCGGATGAAGGCCGCCGCCCGGCCGCGGACCAGATCCGGCCGGTTCAGGCCGAAGACCTCGATCGTGGCCTCACCCCGGACGGTGAGCGCCTCGTAGACCCCCGTGCTCAGCACGAGCTCCAGGTGATCGTACGGGTCCTCGGCGGACGGGTCGACGAGCAGTGGCGTGCCGTCCGCGGCCCGGGGGAAGAGCTCCCGTTTCTCGTGGCTGTTACAGTGCGAGCAGGCCAGCAGGTGGTTGGGCCAGTCGAAGGCGCGCAGCGGGGCCGCGGCGAGCGGCTCGAAGTGGTCGATGTCCGTCCCGAGCCCGTCACCGCAGTACATGCAGCGCCTGATCCCGGTCGCCATCGCGGTGAGGTGGTCCGTCAGCCGGACACGCACGGCCCTGGCGGACTTCCACTCGGCCCGCGCCCCCGCGCAGTCGGCCCCGGCCGCGCGCAGCCTGCCGGTACGCTCGCGAAGGCGGTCGGCCAGATCCGGGGGGAGAGCCGTACGGCGGATGCGGATCACGGGATGTCGAAGATCCTCGCTGCCACCTCGTCCACCCGCGCCGCCAGGGAACTGGTGAGCGTCTCCCGCAGGCGCTCGTACTCCCGCTGCTCTTCCGCACTCGCCCGCCCGCGCAGCACCGCGCGCTCCAGGACGGTGAGCCGGCGCCGCATCTCCTCGGCCCGGCCGGAGTACGGTGAGTCGACGCCGAACAAGTCGGTGAGCAGGGCGTCGTCGCCGCTGCCGTAGACCACCCGCTCGTACAGTTCCTCGTCCACGACCCGGGGCGGCACGTCTTCGTCGATCCCCGGGAGCCGGATCAGGCCACCGGGATCGGCGCTCTGGCAGATGTAGGGGCTGTGCGAGGTCACGATGAACTGCATCGCCGGGAAGTGGCTCGTGAGCCACGGGCCGATCTTCTTCTGCCAGCTCACGTGGAGATGCGCGTCGATCTCGTCGATGAGGACGACCCCCGGCGTACGGACCACCGGCCGGTCTCCCGACTCCTCGATGAACACAGGAATGGGTGCCTCTCCGGCAATAAGGCGGTCGAGGGCTTCAAGCGAAGACTCATATGTGTTGATGAGCTGACGAACCAGATCAAGAACCAGGGCGGTGACGGTCCGATATCCGTCACTCAACTCACGAAGCGGGATCACCTGCCCGCTCCTCTCCGCCCACAGCCCCTCACGGTCGACCTTCTCGACGCGGAAACCATCGGGAAGCAATCCGTCGTTGAGGAGGTCGATGACGAAGGCCAGCTTCTCTTCGGCTCCCGGCCGTTGCTCCAACCGTTGAAGGTGGAGGTCGATCAGCCAACCGACGCTCTCGGCGAGAGAAGCGTCCTCGTGGAAGAGCGTGGCCAGACGCTGCACGGGACCGGCACTCAGCATCAACCGTTGAGCCTCGGCAGAACCTCCGATAATTCGCCGGAAAGGACCATATCCAGCAAAAAACCAACCCATTGCATCATCTGCCCACGGCCCCCGGGAGGCGGTTTCACCGCGGCTTCCCATGGAGGATCGAGTCACATGTCGCTCCGAATCGCCGCTCACCCTACGCGACCAGTTCAACTGAGCGGAAAACCAGGCCACCCGGTTCTTGGGATGCCGATGTCCTGCGAACTTTCCAGCAAGCTGAGAATCGACGAAGCGATCCTTGTCCGCGTCGAAGACGATCATCGCCTTCACGAATCCGTGTGCGAGTCCGTCGGAGACCCAGCCCTCGAAGTCGGGGACGAGACCGCGTGCTGTGGAAGGTCCTGCCATCACCAGGGCGAGCGCGCGAAGGAGCGTCGTCTTGCCGGAGCCGTTCCGGCCTGCCAGGACCGTCCAACCCGCGTGGCTGCCGTCCGGGCGGGTCAGCTTCAGGTCGACACTGCGGGAACCGGAGAAGCCGCGGATGCCGGAGATCTTCACCTCCGAGATGTACATCGCCGACTCCTGTCCATGATCGTGCTGTCCTGTCCGTTGAACGATAGGACCTGTCCCGCGTCGAACCGTAGTCAGACCATCCAGCCGAAGCCGTTCTTCCGGACGTCCCACCGACCGGCGGAGGCGGAACGGGAACGGCTCCACCGGTCACCGTCCGCCGACCGCCGTCCGCCGACCGGCGACCGGCGACCGGCGGAGGACGGGTGCTCGGCCGGGAGGGTGTCAGCCGAGGTCGAACTCGTCGGCCTTGACGCCCTGGACGAAGGCGTGCCACTCGGCGGGGGTGAAGAAGAGCGCGGGGCCGTCGGGGTCCTTGGAGTCGCGGACGGCGATCAGGTCGGGATGCCCGGCCGTGTGCGCGGGACCGCCGGTGACCCCGGTCAGCTCGGCGACCTCGACGCAATTTCCACCGTTGTTCCCGCTCAGGCTGGACTTGCGCCAGCGGGCGTTGCTCAGGTCCATCGTTCCTCCGCGATTCTCTTGATCAGGTCGATCGACATGCTCAGGGGGAGCGCCTCGATGCGGATGGCCTCGAACTGCGTCACCACCTCGGCGACCTCGTCGTGGTCGCCGGTGGTCAGGCCCCGGACGGCCGTCTCCAGATACGCTACCTCGCTCCCCCCTTCCAGGGTCGCGATCGCGAAGCCCGCCAGCAGCCCGGCGCGGACCCGGCCCTGCGGCACGACCTGCACGCTCACCTGGGGGCCGGCGACGGCCGCCAGGTGGTGCAACTGCGCACGCATGACCTCGGGGCCGCCCACCAGCAGGTGCAGGACCGGCTCGGCGATCACGCACCGCAGGACCGGGGGCGGCGGGTCCTCCCGGGTCAGGACGGCCTGCCGGGCCAGGCGGCCCGCGACCGCCGCCTCGTCGCCGAGCAGGGCGTGCGCGTACGCCTCGGTCTGGAGCAGGCCCGGCACCACCAGCGGCTCGTAGCTCCTGATCGTGGTAGCGACCTGCTCCTTGTCGCGCCACCGGCCGAACCACGAGGGGAACGCCTGGCCCTTGCGCCAGTCGAGCAGGCGGTACAGCGCGCCGCCGGTGGTCAGAACCCGGTCGCAGACCTCGGCGAACTCGGGACTGGCCGGGAGCTGCCCGGTCTCCACCCCGCTGATCAGCGACTCGCTGAAGTGGATCTTCAAGGCGAGCTCGGCCTGGGTCAGGCCCGCCGCCTTCCGGTAGTGGCGCAGCTCCCGGCCCCAGATCGCCTGCGGGGAGTAGAGGTCGCCCATGATGTCCTCCTTGCCGGAGTTCAATCTCGGGGGGACGAACTCCAGCGCTCGGGTCTGGTAACCGTTCGGCTACCGGCCGTAGTGATGCCTCGGCACGCTGACCCTACGAGATCCGCGGCGGAAGGGGAATCCGATGGAAGAGGTCGTCACTGCGATCACGGCGCCGGCCGGTCGCCGCTCTCCACTGGGACCCGTCCTCGCGGTCCTGGGTGAACGGTGGATCCCCCGGGACGGCAGGTGCGTGGCCTCGGTCCGGCGGTTCGTCCGCGACACGGCCGCCGACTGGGACGCCGCCGAGGACGTCCCCGAGGTCGCCGAACTCCTCGCCTCGGAGCTGACCACCAACGCCCTCGTCCACGGACTCCCCGGCGACCGCCCGGTGGGCCCCCGTCACGGCGCTCACGGTACTTCCGGCGCCCCCGGCACCCCCGGCGCCTACAGCGCTCACGACGTTGTCGGCGCTTTCGGACGCGCGGGGAACTCTCCGGCGGACGTCCTGCGCGTCACGGTCTGCCGCCAGGACACGCTGCTGACCGTGACCGTCCACGACCCCTGCCTGACGCTCCCCCGGATGCGCGAGGTGGACGACCTGTCCCCCTCCGGCCGGGGCCTGGCCATCGTCCAGACCTTCTCCCACGACTGGGGCTGGACCCTCACCCCGTACGGCAAGTCCGTCTGGTTCCAGGTCCTCGCCTGGCCCTGACCTCGGAAGAGACCGGCCCCGGCCCTCCGCCCGGCCCCGTCACCCCGGCGGAGTACGGCCCCCGGATGCGGCGCCCGCGCGCACGGACCTCACACCCCGGCTCCGCGCGCCGTCGTCACATCGATCCGCCCGGTGACCGCCGCCGTGATCAGGGCCTGGCGCCGCTCGGCGAGAAGCTCCAGTTGGCGACTCACCTTCTCCCGGAGAGCCCCTGTCACCGCGTGCTGCTCCGTCACCCTGCGGACCATCTCCCGCTGCTCGGCAAGACCGGCATCCGGGATCGGCCACTCCTTGATCTCCTCAGCCTTCAGGTTCGCCATGGACTGAGAGGTGCCGTGCGAGGCAGCGCCGCAGAGATCCCGGACCTTCGTACCTCGGGAAACAAGGACCACGAATTGGCGGTCGAGTTCAGAGTCGACTTCGATCCGGAAAATTTTGTCGCATAGCAGAAGCTTTCTCCGAACCTCTGGGACAACGGCAGCGGCACCGACCAGCGCCGGGGTATTAGCGCGTGTCACCAAAAGGTCACCAGCCCGCACTTCGTAGCGACGTTCGGGAGCCAAATCGTCGGGAAGCCGCTTGTTCTCCTCAGGCCAGAACCAGCCGTGCTTGACGCTGCTGACCTTGAGGACACCCCACTCGTCCTCATCGGCCGGCACGTTGTCACACTGCGGGCTCGCCCCCTGCTCGATGCGACGGATCGAACGGCGGAAGGATTTCACACCATGGCGAACTTCCAGCCGGTCGATCTCCAGATCCAGGAACGCACGATCCCGCTCGTCCAGCTTGGATAGAACAGCCCGCTGAATGGACTCCATCCTCTGAATGCGCAATGTTTCGATATCAAGGAAGTCGGCAATGCGCCATTGCTCCTCAATTTGCGGAAGAACAATTTCAATCTCACCTAATTCTTCCGCATTCAAGTGCGGCTGAGCGGCCCGACTCCTTGCGATGTCGATTTGATGCGTCGCTTCGATACCAAGAAGTGAATAGGCGAGAAATCTAGGCTCTACTCGCTCCGGGGTCAGACGCAGATCATACCCAGGCGCGGACCCTTCCCATTCAGATGTCACCAGCGCAGAGTCACCGGTGTACGCACCACTGCGCACCACCAAGATCTCGCCAGCTTTCAGGAGAGGAGCACGAGTGAGTGGGAGATCTTTAAGGTCGGCATAGATCAACCCTTCGGGAACTATCTTTCCCCGATAGATATTGGTCGCCCGAAGAATCGGAACACCGTCAGGGCTCGACGGCGGAGGCTGACCAAGCCCATATCGCACGTGAGCGACACGCTTAATCGCCGTGTGTGTCCATCCCTGAGAGGTCTTCCCGCTCACCGGGTCACCTCCCCCAGGAGCTTCTGGATCTCGGCCTCCAGCGCCTTGAGCTCAGCGTCGATCTCCTCCAGCGGCCGGGGCGGCGTGTAGACGTAGAAGTGCCGGGTGAGGGGGATCTCGAAGCCGACCTTGGTCTTGGAGTGGTCCACCCAGGCGTCCGGGACGTGCGGCAGGACCTCGCGCTTCAGGTAGTCCTCGATCTCGGCCTCCAGCTCCGCCGGGGTCGAGTGCATCGAGGTCAGCGGCACGTTCTCGTTGTCCCGCAGGTCCGGGTCCGGCAGCGGTCTGTTCTTCTTGTCGGTCTGGAGCTGGCCCTCGGGATCGCTGACCGCGACCTCCGCCCAGACCGCCTTCTCCACCGGCGCGGGCAACTTGCTCAGGCCCTGCTCGGCCAGGGCCGCGTCCAGCCTCCCGGCGAACTCCAGCTTCGTGCCGCACACCGTACCGGACAGCGAGCGCAGCGCGGCGAGCAGCGCGTCCCGCTGCCCGAACCTGGCGACGGCCTTGGCCTCGGCCACCGCGTCCGCCGTCTCCCCGGTCACCTCGAACCGCTGCCGGAGCGGGCGCTCGACCGTGATCCGCTGGTAGCCGAAGGCATGGCGCGGGAAGACCTTCACCTTCGCATGGTGCTCGTGCTCCGGATCGGCCGCGACGGCGAGGGCGTCCTTGTAGACCGCGGTCAGCTCGGTGATCTGATCGTCTGGGACGATCTTGCGCTTGTCTCCGAGGGACTTGCGCATCCTGGTCCAGCACTCCCGTGCGTCGAGCAGGATCACCTTGTCCTTCAGCGCCGGCGCCTTGCGGTTGGACAGGATCCAGAAGTAGGTGGAGATGCCGGTGTTGTAGAAGAGCTGGTCGGGCAGGGCGACGATCGCCTCCAGCCAGTCGTTCTCCAGGATCCAGCGGCGGATCTCCGACTCCCCCGACCCGGCGGCGCCGGTGAAGAGCGGCGAGCCGTTGAAGACGATCGCGAGGCGGGAGCCGCCCTGCTCGACCGGCTTCATGTGGGAGATCATGTGCTGGAGGAAGAGGAACGAGCCGTCGTTGATCCGGGGCGTTCCCGCGCCGAAGCGGCCGGCCCAGCCGAGGTCGTCGCGCTCGTCCTCGACCTGCTTCTGCACCTTCTTCCACTCCACGCCGAACGGCGGGTTGGCCATCAGGTAGTCGAACCTCCTGCCCTCGTGGCCCCGGAGGGTGAAGGAGTTGCCCAGGATGATCTGGGACGGGTCCTGGCCCTTGAGCATCATGTCGGAGCGGCAGATCGCCCACGACTCGGGGTTGAGCTCCTGGCCGAAGACCTTGACCGTGGCCTTGGCGTTGTAGCGGGTGATGTACTCCTCGGCCGCGCTGAGGATGCCGCCCGTCCCGCACGCCGGGTCGTAGACGGTCCGGACGATGCCGGGCGTCATCACGTCCTCGTCGTCCGGGGCCATCAGCAGGTTGACCATCAGCCGGATGACCTCGCGCGGGGTGAAGTGCTCACCGGCGGTCTCGTTGGAGATCTCCGAGAACTTCCGGATCAGCTCCTCGAAGACGTAGCCCATCTGGTGGTTGTCGACCCTCTTCGGGTGCAGGTCGATCTCGGCGAACTTGCCGAGCACCAGCCAGAGCAGCCCGGCCTCGTCCAGCCGGGTGATCTGCTCGTCGAAGCGGTACTTCTCCAGCACCTCGACCGCGCCCGGCGAGAACCCGCCGATGTAGGAGCGCAGGTTGACCGCGACGTTGTCGGCATCTCCAGTGAGTTTCCCGAAGTCGAACCCGCTGGTGTTGTAGAAGCTCACCCCCGAGGCGTTCCGCAGCATCCGGTCCTTGGCGCCCTCGGGCAGCCCGCTGCCCTTGAGCTCCTTCGCCTTGGCGAGCACCGCTCCCTTGGCGGACGCCAGCACGCAGTCGAGACGGCGCAGCACGGTGAAGGGAAGGATGACCTTGCCGTACTCCGACTGGCGGTAGTCGCCGCGCAGCAGGTCGGCCACCGACCAGATGAAGTCCGCGTACTTCTGGTGGTTGTCGCTCACCGCTCACCCTTCTCAGTGGCCGGCCGGACGCTGCCGTGCGTCAGGCCGTCGGATATCAGCCGGATCAGATCCTCGCCGAGATCGGCGATCTGCCGCAGCGAAGCCTCGAAGTCCGCCAGCCTCCGGAACGCCTCGCCGTACCTGCGCTGCTCCTCGATCGGGAGGAGCGGGATGTCCGCGCGGCGCACGTCCACCTGGGACCGGCCGGCCGTGACGTAGTTGCGGGCGTTGCCGGAGCCGGCCACGAAGCCGGCCAGGAAGTGCGGGTCGAGCCGGTCCGGGTCGGTGCGGAGCAGCGAGACGCGCGGGCCGAGGACCGCGCCGCCCTCCTTGACCACCCGGGCCACCGGCCGGTTCACCAGGTGCGGGACGACCACGTCGCCGGGCCGCGTGATGATCTCGTGTTGCACGGGAACGCTCGGGGTGAGGCCGCTCGGCGGCCGGTCGTCGACGACGTCGTCCGGGGTGAGGACGGCCGTCCCGTCCGGCACCTCGGACTCCTCATCGGGCTTCGCCGGACCCTGGTGGTGGATCGTCACCATGCCGCGCCGTACGAGCTCCGTGAGCGGGACCGGCTGGAAGTCCGCTTCCTCCGGAGCCGACCCGACGTCCGGCACCAGACCGGCCGCGAGTTCCAGCAGTTCCGTCATCCGGTTCCGCCGTCCCGTGACGCGTTCGGGTGAGAGGTCCTCCGACGACACCGACAGATGCCGTGCCGGAGTGAGGTCGACCTCGTCGTCGAGCAGCTCGATGACCGGGACGGCCCGGCCGACGGCCGGCTCGTCCGCCTCGTCGCCGCGGTCGAAGCGGCCCCAGGCGTCCGCGGCGACCCGGGCGAAGTCCTCCGGCGAGGTGGAGGTGTCGACCATCAGGACGTGGCTCGGCGTGCGCGAGTCGTGCGGCTTGCGGAGCACCCACAGGGTCAGGGCGACCGCCGTGTTGGGGACGCTCCCGAGCGGGAGCGTGATCACCGCCCTGAGCGCTCCGCGCCGGATCAGCTGGGCACGGATGCGCCGGCCGGACCTGCGGTTCGCCGCGGCGGGCGGCATGAGCATGACGGCCGTGCCGCCGGGCTTCAGATGGGCCAGGGCGTGCTGGACCCAGGCGAGCTCCGGCTCCGTCCTCGGGGGCAGGCCGTACTCCCAGCGGGGGTCGGCGGTCAGTTCCTCGTATCCCCAGCTCCGGTCGTTGAAGGGCGGATTGCACACGACGGCGTCCACCAGCGTGCCGGGGAACGCGTCCTGCCGGAGGGAGTCACCGCAGGAGACCTCCACGTTGTCGGCGTGGAGCGCGAGGTGCACCGCCGTGAGCCTGGCCGTCGCCTCGTCCGCATCCTGCCCGAGAAGAAGCGCGACACCGCTCCCCGGCATGTCGTGGAGTGCCTTCAGCAGCACTCCCGATCCGCAGGCCGGGTCGAGGACGGTCGCGGCGGAGGAGCCGCCGATCTCGGCCATGAGGCGGGCGACGGGCTCGGGTGTGGCGTACGTCCGTTTCGTATGGAGCTCGAAGTAGCGTTCCCGCAGGAACTCGAACGTCTCCCGGACTCCGCCCTCGGCGGCGAGCCCCGCCAGCCGGCGGAGCAGGGGGATCCGCTCCCGCACCAGGAACCTCGGCGGCGGCGGATCCTCCAGAGGTACGGCACACGCCGCCCGCACCCGTTCGGGGAGCGTCTCCGCGACGGCCTCGTCGTCTTCGGCGGAGAGCGCCGCCCAGCCCTCGCTCTCCCGGTCGAGGTAGACGAGGAAGGCCCCGAGGTCGGCGAGCAGCTCGGCGAGCCCGTCCTCGTGCACCTCTCCGCGCAGTTCCTGCCAGAACCACTCCCGCTGGGGGAGCGGCCTGTCGTCGACATGAGAGCGCAGCCACCGCTTGACCTCGACGAGGGCGAAGGAAGGGCTGGTGGCGGTTCCTCCGGCAGGCTCGGGGAAATCCTCGTAGCGGCGGCGCCAGTTGCTCACCGCGGCCCGGCCGACATCGGCCAGGCGGGCGATGTCGGCAGCCGTCACCTGGACGTTCCGCTCCACCTCGCACCCTTTCTTCTCCAAGCTCCCTGTGTCGACAGGACCGTACTCCAGGCAAAGGTGTGACGCAACGTCGAAAAAAATGTTGGTCGATTCCATCAACACATGATCTAATGAACGTCGCAGAACACGAGGACCATCCCCACGGAAGGACCGATGGCACGTGATCACCCCCACCACGCGCGTCGACCGATTCCAGATCTCCGAGCCGACCGGCGGCAGGCACCACAGCAGGCACCACGGCAGGCGACGCTCCGGGCGGACCCTCCGCTGCGGGCGTGCCGTGCATCTGCTGGACATCGAGAACCTGACGGCCTCCACCCGCCCCAGCACCCCGGAGGTCACCGCGGTCATGGGGCTCTACCGGACGATCGTCCCGGTCGGGCCGATGGACCAGTTCATCGTCGCGGTCAACCACAACGCCCTCGTCGCGGTGGGGATCGCGCTACGAGGGGTGCAGCTGCTGGCCCGCTCCGGTCCCGACGGCGCGGACCGGGCACTCGTCGAGGCGGCCCTCGACGGCCGGATCGACCGGCGCTTCGACCAGGTCGTCATCGGCTCCGGTGACGGTTACTTCACCGAGCTGGCCGTCTGGCTCGCCGGCCGGGGCGTGCACGTGACCGCCGTCTCCCTCCGCGACGCCCTCAGCCGGAGGCTGCACGCCGCAGTGCCCGACGTCGTCGCCCTCGAACCGCCCGCGGCCTGCGCGGCCTGACAGGCGGCCGGAGGCCGATGCGCTCCGGGAATCCCTCGGGATATCGGCATTCGGCACCGTGGCCGCCGCCGATGAGTGATCATTTGTGTCGGACCACCGGAGGGGACTGGAGGCACATGGGCAAGCAGAGCGGCATGCCGTTGCGGGTGCATCAGATCGCCGAGGCACTGCACCGCGAGTTCGACGATCTGATCAGCATGAGCGATGCCCTGAGGACGGGGCCGGAAGAGTTCGAGAGGAAGTTCCTCAGCCGGGCGCTCGCGGCGTTCGTCGCCCGGAAACTGACCGGATGCGACAGCGCGGCGGCGGCCGGCACCCTCATCGACGGCCGCAACGACCTGGGAGTCGACGGTGTCGCCTTCACCGACGGCGGTCTCCACCTCCTCCTCATCCAGTCCAAGTGGAGCGACAAGGGGACGGCCGGTTTCGGAGTCGCCGAAGCCCTCAAGTTCGTCCAGGGGCTGCGGATCATCGACCAGCAGAGATTCGGCCGGTTCAACGACCAGTTCCAGCGCCACGCCGAGCAGGTGAAAGCCGTCCTCAAGGACCCGCGGGGACGGATCACCCTGGTGACGGTGCTCGTCGGGGACGGCACCCTCTCGAACGAGGTCCTGGACTGCTTCCATGATGTGCAGCGCGAGTTCAACACCGACTACGACAGGAAGCTGGGCTACGAGGTCTGGTCCGCGCAGCGCGTCTGGGAGGCCGTCCGCGACGACCTGGCCGAGCCGCCGATCAGCCTCACCGCTCCGATGGACAAGTGGATCCCCCTCGCCGATCCGTACGAGGCATATCAGGGCCGGGTCCCCGCCGCCGAGATCGCACAGTGGTACGAGGAGCACGGAGACCGGCTGTTCTCCCAGAACATCCGGCGTTCACTCGGGCTCACCGAGGTCAACCACGGGCTCGTCGAGACTCTGACCGAGAACCCCGAGGACTTCTGGTACCTCAACAACGGGATCACGATCCTGTGCGACCACGCCGAGCGACAGGCCTGGAGCCGGGCCAGCCAGGCCCCGGTCAGGCTGCGCATGCACGGAGCCAGCGTCGTCAACGGCGCGCAGACCGTCACCGCGACCGCGGAGGCCATGCGCCGCGCGGCCGACATGGCGTCCCAGGCCTACGTCGGGGTCAAGGTCATCACCACCCGGCACTGCCCCGACGGATTCGGGACGACGGTCACCCGCACGACGAACACCCAGAACCAGGTCGAGCGACGGGACATCGTCGTCGCACTCGACCCCGTCCAGTCCGCCGTCCGGGAGGATTTCGCCCTTTCGCTGGACAAGAGCTACACCTTCCGGCGGGGAGAGCTCGACCCCCTGCCCGACGCCGGGTGCTCCGTCGTCCACGCGGCCACCGCCCTCGCCTGCGCGCACCGCAACCCCGACCTGGCCGTCCGCGCCAAGCGGAGCACCGACCTGCTCTGGGAGACCGGCCCGTCCGGCGCCTACACCCTGCTGTTCGACCCGGCCCCGAACGCCTACCAGATCTGGCACTCCGTGTTGATCATGAGGGCCGTGGGAGCCGCACTGGAGGAGAGCAAGGGCCAGCGGGAAGGCCGAGCCCGAGCCGTCGCGGAGAACGCCGACCTGCTCCTCACCCACATCATCTTCCAGCGCATCGGCACCGAAGACATCGACAGTTCCACCTATGATCTCGATGCCGCCAGGGAGCGGATTCCAGGCCTCGTCATCGAGGGACTCACCTGGTTGATCCACCATCTGGACGCGGAGTTCGGGCCGACGTCGTTCATCAGCAGCACGTTCGCCAACCCTGACCGCTGCCGGACGCTCGTGAGGCGTGTCCTGTCCGAACTGGGCGGAGGAAAGACCGCACCCGATCTGCCGACGGAGTATCAACCGCCGGCCAGGGGGCGCCGTACCCGGCGACCGAACGCGGTCCCCACCCTGGTGGACGCCGGACGGCTCGCCGATGGCACCCCCCTCACATTCGCGTACGCCACTCAGAACGAGCACGATGCGCTCTCCGCATGGCTGACCGCCGATCCCCGCCGTGGCCAGGCCGCATGGACGAACAACCGTTCCAAGCCCCTCGTGTGGGCCGTCGACGGGAATCGATACTCCCCGACCGGTCTCGTCACTCACATCTGGGACGAGGCGGGATGGGATCCCGAGACGCGACCGGTCGCCGTCCAGGGACCGTCCCGCTGGACGGTCCCCGGAGAGGGCACCATCTGGCAACTCGCCCTTGAGGTGCTCGCTCAACGTGATGAGGAACTCGATAACGCCGCCGACCGCCAGGCGAGCCGGGACGCCACGATGGCCGACGACCTCCTCGCCCTCGCCTCGAAAGTCCGTTCCCGGCTCGAACCGACGGAACCGTCCACCGCCCCCCTCGACGATCCGGAGGCCGGCCTCCTCAAATGATCATCGGCACCAGCGCGATCATCGCGATCCTCAACGGCGAGCCGGATGCGACTCCCGTGCCATGACGTCGTGAGTCGTCGCCCCGCCCTCCCGCGGAACATCCGTGGCACCCGGGAGGGCAGGGCGAGGCACCGTGGTCATCCCGCCGGGACCGTCCGCCCGGCCTTGCGGATCATCGCGAGGTTCATCGCGTAAGCACGATCCGTCTCCTCGGCCGCCTCGTGTGCCTGAGCGACCCCGGCCGCGATGTCCGGATCGGCCAGGATCCGGTCCAGGCGGTCATCGCCACGGATGAAGGTCCGCTCCGACTCGGACATGGCTTCTCCTCAGCGGCCGAGGCCGCCGCCGAGGCCGTGGCGGCGATCGTGCCCCGCTCCGCGCTCGGGAAGTGACCGCAGGGAAGGAACGGGGCACCATCCGATGGGCCGGCAACGGATCAGCATGTGCCCACCAGGCGACAAAGCGGACAGGAAAACGAGCAACGAAACGGCATCGCCGCAGGTCACGGAGGGTAGGGCGGGCGGGACTCGAACCCGCGACCCAGGGATTATGAGTCCCCTGCTCTAACCGGCTGAGCTACCGCCCCTCGCGCAAGCCGTACCGACGCATTCAACCAAAGGTCCGCCCCGTTCGCACATCCACCGGACGGACGGATCCAAGATGTGACCTCGATCCGGCGGAAGCACCCACGGAGGTCGCTAAGGTACGGTGAGACCCTGTTGAGGAGTGTTGGAACATGAGGGTTGTTGAGGCTTTTCAGGAGTCCTTCGGCGCCGAGCCGCAGGGGGTGTGGCACGCTCCGGGACGGGTCAACCTGATCGGCGAGCACACCGACTACAACGACGGGTTCGTGCTGCCGTTCGCCGTGCCGTGGGGGGTCACCGCGGCGGTCTCCTCCCGCGAGGACGACCTCGTCCGGCTCCGCTCCCTCCAGGCGCCCGGCCCCGCCGTCACCGTCGAGGACCCGGCGCAGGCCGAGGGCTGGACCCGGTACGTCATCGGAGTGCTCTGGGCGCTGCGGGAGGCCGGACACCCGGTGCGGGGCGCGGACATCGTGATCGACGGGGACGTGCCCCGGGGCGCGGGGCTGTCGTCGAGCGCCGCCCTGGAGGTGGCGGTCGGCCTCGCGCTCGACGAGCTGTACGGCCTCGGCCTGTCCCGGATGGAGACCGCGCTGGCCGCGCAGCGGGCCGAGAACGACTTCGTCGGCATGCCGTGCGGGATCATGGACCAGGCCGCGTCGGCGCTCGGCGAGGAGGGCAAGGCCCTCTTCCTGGACTGCCGGACCCTGGGGACCCGGACCATCCCGTTCGACCTGGCCGCCCACGGCCTCCAGCTTCTCATCGTCAACACCGGGGTCCACCACGAGCTCGCCGACGGCCAGTACGCCCGGCGGCGCCGGGACTGCGAGAGCGCCGCCGCCCGGCTGGGCGTGGACGCGCTGCGCGACGTCACCGACCTGGCGGAGGCGCTGGCGCGGCTCTCCGGCGACGAGCGCCGGCGCGTCCAGCACGTGGTGACCGAGAACCACCGGGTGGAGGCGGTCGTCGGGCTGCTGCGCGCCGGAGCGGTGGGGGAGATCGGGGCGCTGCTGAACGCCTCCCACCTGTCGCTGCGCGACCAGTTCGAGGTGTCGTGCCCGGAGCTGGACGTGGCCGTGGAGTCCGCGATCCGGGGCGGGGCGCGGGGCGCGCGGATGACCGGCGGCGGGTTCGGCGGGTCGGCGATCGCGCTGGTCGCCGACGACCGGGTGGAGGCCGTGCGGGACGCGGTGCTCCTGGCCTACGCCGAGCGCGGCTGGGTCCCGCCGGAGGTCTACCCCGCGACCCCCGCCGCCGGAGCCCGCCGCCTCGCCTGACCACACCCCGCCGCCGGAGCCCGCCACCGCACCGGAGAGCCGGTGTCCCGCCGTCCCCTCAGGCCCGGCCGCCGGGCCCTCGCCGGCCCGGTGGGGACCGGGTGACGAGGGCGGCGGACAACACAGCGGATGATCTTCTACTGTCGGAGCATGTCCTTCGAAAGCGTGAACGTCACCTACCGCAAGTACGACGGCTCCCTGCACTGGCACCACCCCGCCCTGCTCCTCGGCGAGGACGAGCACGGGGTCTGGACCGGCTGCGTCGCGGGCACCCTCGGCCGCAAGGGCTCCGCTCCCCCGATCACGTGGGAGCACCCGTTCGTGATCCTCTTCCCCCGCGACGCCTGGTGGACGGCCCTGTTCAACGCCGAACCGAACAGGACCGAGATCTACTGCGACATCACCACGGTGCCCGAGTGGCGCGACGGCGAGGTCACCATGGTCGACCTGGACCTCGACGTGATCCGCGAGCGCGGCGGCCGGACCTTCCTCGACGACGAGGACGAGTTCGCCGAGCACCAGGTCCGCTACGCCTATCCCCCGGACGTCATCGCCGGCGCCCGCGCCGCCGCCGACCACCTGATGGAGGCCGTCGCCGGCGGCGCCGCCCCCTTCGCCTCCCCGCCGCACTGGCTGTCCCACGTCGTCTGACCCCCCCGCGCCGCCCGTCCCGCCGACGCCGTACCGCCGACGGGCGGCACACGGCCGGCGGTCCGGCTCAGCGCCCGCCCGGCCGGTCGGGCACGCGCGGCGGCCCGGCTCAGCGCCCGCCCGGCCAGTCGGGCATCAGCGGCGGCCCGGCCGCCTCGATCCCGGCCACCAGTTTCCCGAGCAGCGCCGCCAGCGCCTCCCGCTCACCCTCGTCGAGCACGGCCAGCAGCCCGTCCTCCGTCTCCCCCCTGCGGCTCATCACCGCCTCCCAGCGCTCCCGGCCGAGGCCGGTGAGGGCGACGAGCAGGCGGCGCCGGTCGCCCGGATCGTGCTCCCGGGTGACGTACCCCGCCCGTTCCAGCCGGTCGAGGCGGCTGGTCATCGTGGCGGGATGGGTGTCCAGCCACTCGGCCAGCGCCGTCGGCGTCACCCGGTACGGCGCGCCCGAGGCGACCAGCCGGTGGAGCACCTCGAACTCCCAGTACTTGAGCCCCGTCCCGAGACCGGCCTCCTTCTCCCGCTTCATCCACCGCACGAGCGCCTGCATGCGGGTGATGATCCCCTCGCTCCGGGGATCGAGGTCGGGCAGTTCACGCGACCAGTGCGCGATGTGCCGATCGATGGAGTCCGGTTCCTGCATGCCCCCACCCTAGTGACCGCCCCAGTTAATACGAATGGATATATTTTGATTTCGTAGTAATATCCCCGCCGTGACTCCCCTCCGCGACCCCCGCTTCCGCCTGCTCTGGACCGGCCAGGCCCTGTCCCACCTCGGTGACGCGGTCACCCCCGTGGCCCTCGCCCTGGCGATCGTCACCGCGACCGGTTCGGCCACCGACCTCGGCCTGGTCCTGGCCGCCCAGTCCGTCGCCGCGGTGGCGCTGATGCTGCCCGGCGGCGTCTGGGCCGACCGCCTCCCCCGCCGGCGGGTGATGCTGGCCGCCGACCTCGTCCGCGCCCTGTCCCACACCCTCATGGGCGCCGAACTGATCGCCGGCACCGTCGACGTCGCCCGCCTGGCGGCGCTGGCCGCCGTCTCCGGGGCGGCCTCGGCCTTCTTCCTGCCCGCCACCACCGGCCTGCTGCCCGCGACCGTCGCCCCCGAGCACCTGCCCCGCGCCAACGCGCTGATGGCGATCGCCGGCCGCGGCTCCATGCTGCTCGGCCCGGGGATCGCGACCGCGCTGACGCTGACCGCGGGACCGGGCTGGGCGCTCCTGCTCGACGCCGGGACGTTCGCGGTCAGCGCGGCCCTGCTGTCCCGCCTCCGGCCCGCGCCGCTCCCGTCCGCCCCCCGGGAGTCCTTCGGCCGGCAGCTCGCCGACGGCTGGGCGGAGCTGCGCCGGCACCGCTGGTACTGGACGAACCTGGTCGGCCACGCCCTGTGGAACCTCGGCCGCTGCGCGCTGATCACCATCGGCCCGGCGATCGCCGTCACCCGCCTGGGCGGCGCGCCGGCCTGGGGGATGATCGCGCAGGGCGGCACCGTCGGCGCGCTCTGCGGCGCCCTGCTGGCGCTGCGGATCAGGCCGCGCAGGCCGCTGGTGGCCGCCAACCTGGCCCTCGCCCTCGGCGCGCCGCCGTTCGTGCTGCTCGCCGCCGGAGCGCCCGCGCCGGTCGTCGCGGCGGCCTACGGGCTGATGGTCGGCGGGCTGGCGTTCATGGCGCCCCTGTGGGAGACGGCCGTGCAGGAGCACATCCCGGCCGAGGCGCTCTCCCGGGTGTCCGCCTACGACTGGCTGCTGTCGTTGGGACTGACCCCGCTCGGCATGGCCCTGGCCGGGCCGCTGTCCGCCGCGGTGGGCACCGCTCCCACCCTGTACGGCGCCGCGGCCCTGATCGCGCTCTCCTGCCTGGGCGTGCTGGTCCTGCCCGACGTCCGGGGCGTCGGCCGGGCGGTGGCCGCCGGACGGACGTGACATCGACCGCGGCGGCCATCGGACGGACTTGATATCAACTTTAGTTGAGGTTTTAGGGTCGCCTCATGGCTCCAGGAGAGCCCACGACTGCTACGGACGAGGGACGGTCATGAGGGAACGCGGCACGGGCACGGACGACGGTGGTCCTCGATGAGCATGGAGGTGACCGCGTGGAACATGCTCTACCGGACGATGAACGCCCAGGACGACCGGCGGCCGTTCTCGTGGGCCACGCTGCGGCGGATCGGCGCGTTCGCCCGGCCGCACCGCCGCCGTCTGACCGTCTTCCTGCTGCTCAGCGTGGTGACGGCCGTCCTGACGGTGGCCGCCCCGGTGCTCGCCGGTGACGCCGTCGGCGCGATCGTCGCCGGCGAGCCGCTGGACGTCGTCGTCGGGCTCGCCGCACTCATCGCCGCCATCGCGGTGGCGGAGGCCGGACTCGGGCTGGTGACCCGGTGGCTGTCGGCGGGCATCGGCGAGGGACTGATCCTCGACCTGCGCACCGCCGTCTTCGACCACGTGCAGCGCATGCCGATCGCCTTCTTCACCCGGACCCGGACCGGCGCGCTGGTCAGCCGGTTGAACAACGACGTCATCGGCGCGCAGCGGGCGTTCACCGACACCCTGTCCACGGTGGCCGGGAATCTGGTGACGCTCGTTCTCACACTGGCCGTGATGATCCGGCTCTCCTGGCAGATCACCCTGCTCGCGCTGGTCCTGCTCCCGGCGTTCGTCCTGCCCGCGCGGCGGATGGGCGCCCGGCTGGCCCGGCTCCGGCTGGAGGCGGCCGGGCACAACGCGGCGATGGGCACGCAGATGGTGGAGCGGTTCTCCGCGCCCGGTGCGACGCTCGTCAAACTCTTCGGCCGCCCGGCACGGGAGTCGGCCGAGTTCGCCGCGCGGGCCCGGCGGGTACGCGACATCGGGGTGCGCACGGCGATGGTGCAGTCGGCGTTCGTCACCGCGCTGACGCTGGTCTCCGCGCTGGCGCTGGCGCTCGTCTACGGCCTCGGCGGCTTCTACGCGCTGCGCGGGCGGCTGGACGCGGGCTCGGTCGTCGCGCTCGCGCTGCTGATCACCCGCCTGTACGCGCCGCTGACCGCACTGGCCGGGGCCCGGGTCGAGGTGATGAGCGCGCTGGTGAGCTTCGAGCGGGTCTTCGAGGTGCTGGACCTCACGCCTCTGATCACCGACCGGCCGGACGCCCGGCGGGTGCCCGACGGACCCGTCTCGGTGGAGTTCGACGGGGTGCGCTTCGGCTACCCGTCGGCGGACCGGGTCTCGCTCGCCTCCCTGGAGGAGGTGGCGGTCCTCGACGGCCGCGACGCCCCCGAGGTGCTGCACGGGATCTCCTTCCGCGCCGAACCAGGACGGCTGGTCGCCCTGGTGGGCTCGTCCGGCGCGGGCAAGTCGACCATCGCGCAACTGCTGCCGCGCCTGTACGACGTCGACGGCGGCGCCGTACGGCTGGCGGGCGTGGACGTGCGGGAGCTGTCGGCCGACTCGATCCGCGAGACGGTCGGGATGGTGACCCAGGACGGGCACCTGTTCCACGAGTCGATCCGGGAGAACCTGCTGCTGGCGCGGCCGGAGGCGGGCGAGGAGGAGCTGTGGGAGGCGCTGCGCCGCGCCCGGCTCGACGGACTCGTCGCCGCGCTGCCCGACGGGCTGGACACCGTGGTCGGCGAGCGCGGCTACCGGCTCTCCGGCGGGGAGCGGCAGCGGCTGACGATCGCGCGGCTGCTGCTGGCGCGGCCCCGGGTGGTCATCCTCGACGAGGCCACCGCGCACCTGGACGCCACCTCGGAGGCGGCGGTGCAGGCGGCGCTGGGCGAGGCGCTGGCCGGGCGGACGGCGCTGGTGATCGCGCACCGGCTCTCCACGGTCATGGCCGCCGACCTCATCCTGGTGGTCGAGGACGGGCGGATCGTGGAGCGCGGCACGCATGCCGAGCTGCTCGCCGCCGGAGGCCGCTACGCGGAGCTGTACCGGACCCAGTTCGACGCACCGCCCGCGGTCGAGGCCGCCTGAACCGCGCCACCCGCGGCCCCGGCCGCCCTCCTGAGCGCGCCGCCCGCGGCCCCGGCGCCGTACGGCCCGCCGCTACAGCGGCGGGAAGCGGGGCTCGCGGCGCTCCAGGAAGCTGGCGACGCCCTCGGCGAAGTCCGGGCGGCCGAAGGAGTCGGCCATCAGCCGCCGGGCCGCGGTCTCGGCCGACTCCAGGGTGGTGTTCCAGTCCCCCCAGATCTGGCGCTTCATCACCGACATCGAGGCCGGCGAACTGTGCACCGCCAGCTCGCGGGCGTACGCGGCGGCCTCCTCCAGCAGGTTCTCCCCGGGCACCGACCGGGCCGCCAGGCCGAGCTCGGCGGCCTCCGCCCCGGTGAAGGTCCGGCCCGACAGCAGCAGGTCCATGGCCCTGCCCTGGCCGATCAGCCGGGGCAGGATCCAGGACAGGCCGTACTCCGCGATCAGCCCGCGGCGCGCGAAGGCGGTGGTCCACTTGGCCTCCGCGGCGGTGAAGACCAGGTCGCAGACCAGGGCGTGGACCATGCCGAGCCCGGCGCAGGCGCCGTTGACCGCGGCGATGACGGGCTTGCCGACGGTGGTCGGGAAGGTGTGGGGGCGCGGGTCCGGCTCCTCGGCGTAGGAGCCGTCCTGGATGGCGTTGAGCGTCTGGAAGTCGGCTCCGGCGCAGAACCCCTTCCCCGCCCCGGTGACGACGATCACCCGGACCTCGGGGTCCTTCTCGGCCTCGGCCAGCAGGTCGAAGTAGCGCCGGCCCATCGCGTCGGTCCAGGCGTTGAGCCGGTCCGGCCGGTTGAAGGTCAGGGTCAGCACGCCCCGGTCGATCGACGACAGCACCAGATCCAGCATTCTCCGCCCTCTTCTCCTCCGAACTACCGAATAACGTTCTACACCGTTTCCCGCTCCGGGGACAGCGGCGCCCCCCTCCTTCGGGGATCCGAGCAGGTCACCGGCCCGCTCACCGGCCCTCTCACCAGCCCGGTACGGCGCCGCGGCCCAGCCCCCGCTCCAGCGAGTCGGGGTGGTACACGAACGCCGGGGACAGCCGCAGGTCGGTGTAGTAGCGGTGGAAGACCGGGGTGGCCGAGCCCGAGATCGGCGGCACGATCCAGCTCCAGTCCGCCGGGCAGGTCCGGCCCGCCCTCTCCTCCCGCTCCAGGTGGATCAGGAAGCGCCGCGCCTCGGTGTGGTGGTCGGTCATCGTCACCCCCGCCCGCTCGAAGGAGTGCAGGACCGCGACGTTCAGCTCCACCAGCGCGTGGTCGCGCCAGAGCGAGCGGTCGTTGCCGGTGTCCAGGCCCATCCGCCGGGCCATGGCCGGCAGCATGCCGTAGCGGTCCTCGTCGGCCAGGTTCCGCGCGCCGATCTCGGTCCCCATGTACCACCCGTTGAACGGCGCCGCCCGGTAGCAGATCCCGCCGATCTCCAGGCACATGTTCGAGATCGCCGGTACGGCGTGCCAGCGCAGCCCGAACTCCTCGAACCACGGGTAGGACGGATGGGACAGGGGCACCTCCAGCACCGCGTCGCCGGGGATCTCCGACAGCAGCGGCGCTCCCCCGCCCGCCGAGACCACCAGCGGGAGCACGTCGAACGGCGTGCCCGCGCCGCCCGGCCAGCCGAGCTTGCGGAGCATCGTGGTGAAGGCGGCGTAGCGGGGGTCGCCGACGACCGAGCCGTCGTCCCGTTCGTATCCGGCGTACCGGATCAGCTGCTCGTTCCAGATCCTCGGTCCCGGCGCGCCGGGGCGGTCGGGGGCGAAGACCGTGACGGTCGGGCGGATCCGGCGGCCGGGCGCCGCGTCCCGCAGGTGCTCCACGCACTCCACCGCCACGCCCTCCGGCGTGCTCACGTGCCGGCGGTCGCGGACCCGCAACGACCGCCAGTAGAGCCGCCCGATGCACTTTCCGCTGTTGCGCCAGGCCACCCTGGCCCCGAAGACCAGCTCGCCGGGCGTGTGCGTGTAGGCCCCCGTTCTCGCGATCTCGGCCCGCACCTCGCGCAGGCGCGGCTCCACCGGCCCCGCCGCGGGGTTCTCCGCGTGGAACAGTCTCAGGTACTCCTCCGCCGCCGCAACGTCGGTGTGCGGCACCGCGCGCTCGGGCACGCGCTCGTGGGGAACTCGGACGTCGTGCACCGGCTCCGGCGCACGCCGCCGGGACCTCCGCCAGGTCAGCACTGAACCAACCACCCATGTGTGAGTCACGGGCACGACGGCCGTTTCCGGGCGGCCCTGTGCCCTGCGCGCAGTGGCCCTTCCCCACTGCGACCGCTGTGGTCCGCGGCGACCGCACCCCGCGCCGTCGCGGTGCCCGTCTCGCCGGACGCGAGCACGGACACGGCCGCCGAACGCGACAGTGATCATTTTCACTGGAGCGGTCACCGAGCCGGCCACGGCGACGCAGAGTGCAGCGTCCATCATTTTCTGTGATTCACCGTGATTTGTCCCCCGAACGGGAAGAGCGGGGCCGAAGAAACCGAAGAAACGGCGAGAGGCCCCGGGAGCGGTGCTCCCGGGGCCTCTCAGGGTGGCTCCCGCGATAGGACTCGAACCTATAACCTGCCGGTTAACAGCCGGCTGCTCTGCCGATTGAGCTACACGGGATCGCGCTTCGCGCCGTGTGACCGGGGGTTTTCCCCCTGCTCCCTGCGGCGCATGAATAGATTAGCGCACTCCGGCAGTGCGTGTCGCATCGACGGCTCGGGGTAGGTGCGGGAGGAATCGCGATCCGTGGGTAGGGTCCGGCTGAGCACGCCTGTGGAGGTGGAGATGCGTTATCGGATGATGTTCTGCGCGGGTCTGGCGGTGGGCTACGTCCTGGGTAGCCGGGCCGGCCGGGACCGTTACGAGCAGATCAAGCGGATGGCCCAGCGGGTGACCGACAACCCGTCCGTGCAGGAGGCCGCCGGCCTGGTCGGCGCCCAGGTCTCCAAGGTGACCACCATGGCCAAGGAGCAGGTCGCCGGCCGCCTTCCCCACTCCGGCGGGGACGAGGCGCACGACGGGAGGGGGACCGGCTGGCCGGAGGAGGCCACGACCGGCTCGCCCTACTGACCGCGCCGCCGGCCGCGCACCGGGGACGGCGCGCGGCCGCCCGGCCGGCTCCCGGAGCCGCCGACCCCGGTCAGATCCCGAAGCTCCGGCGGGCTCCCTCCAGCGCCTGCTCCGCCAGGGCCCGCAGACCCGGGTCGTCCCCGTCGAGGTCCGCGTCGAACACGAGGTCCCAGACCGCCGCCCCGTCCTCTCCGCGCCGGGCCACGAGCCGCACCCCCCCGCGCGCGTCCAGCGGCACGTACTGGCTGACCAGGATCGAGGAGACCACCCGTTCCCGCACCGTCTCCGGAACCCGTCCCGGCTCCGGCAGCGGCACCCGGTGCTCCCGGCCGTCCGTGGTGACGACCGTCAGCCCCTCCTCGTCCCAGAGCCCCCGGTCGATCCGCGACCACGGCAGCCGCGTCTCCCCGAGGTAGAGCGCCCGGTCCGTGGCGATCACGTAGCCGTCCGGCCCCTGGGCGTGGGCCAGGACCCGGTCGGGGGGGACGACGGCGGCGCGGACCTCTGCGGGCGTGCGGTTGAAGAGCCTCATGCCTCCACGCTATCGGCGAGCAGGTCGAGGGTGAGCGCGGCCGACCAGGAGAAGTCCCGGCCGCCCCGTCCGCTGCCGTCGAAGGGGTCGAAGCACTCGCGGAAGCCCGACTGCCGTACCAGGCGGAGGGTCGCCGCGCCCAGCCGCCGGGCCAGTTCCTCCCTGCCGTGCAGCACCGCCGCCCGCCGCAGCAGCCAGTTGGTGTTCACCCAGGACGGCCCCCGCCAGTAGCAGGAGCGGTCGAACTGGGGCGCCCGGATCTCGCAGCTGGGCACCGGGTATCCGGCGGCGCCCATGAAGCGCGCCGACTCCAGCGCGTCCACCAGTGCCGTCACCCGGTCGCCGGGCATCCCGGGGTCGAGCAGCGGGCCGAAGCCGCCGACCGTGCAGACGGGGATCAGCCGTCCGCCGCGCAGATCGCGGGCGTGGAACACGCCGTCGTCCCACAGGCGTTCCAGCAGCGCCGCCCGGATCCGCTCGGCCGCCTCGCCGTACGGCCGGGGGTCCGCCCCGGCCACCGGCGCCAGTTCGGCGAGCGCGTGGCAGGAGGCCAGCCAGATGCCGTTGAACATCGGGTCCTCGACCGCGAAGGGGTGGTCCTGGCGCAGGTAGGCCCCGTCGTATCCGGAGTCGCGGTAGCGCAGGGCCAGCCAGACGTAGCGGTCGTGGTGGTCGCCGGAGGGCCGGGGCGGTCCGTCCCGCCGGTGGGCGGCGCGGGCGTCCGCGAGCGCCTCCAGCGGGGCGTCCCAGGCGGGGCTGTCGTCCATCCCCGACTCCCAGGGGTGGACGATCGCGGCCAGCCCTCCCCCGCCCAGGTCCCGGTAGGCGGCCAGGTAGGCGTGCTGGGCCGCCAGCATCGGGTGGAGCCGCCGGACGAGCGCGTCGGCCTCCTCCCGGTCGGCCGTGTCGCGGGTGTGGCGCCACACCCGCCATGCGGCGAGCGCCTGCATCGGCGGCTGGGTCAGCCCCGAGGTGGCCACCCCGTTCGGGGCCGCCGGGTGGCCCGCGGACCGCCAGACGGACGGGCCGGGGAAGAAGGAGTCGGCGAGGGCCGGGTGGAAGACGATGTGCGGCACCATGCCGGTGTCCCACTGGCCGGCCAGCAGGCTGAGCAGTTCCTCCCCGGCCCGGCGGGGGTCCCGCCGGGCCAGTCCGAACGCGACGAAGGTGGAGTCCCAGTTCCACTGGTGCGGGTACAGACCGGGCGTGGGCACGGTGGCCGCGCCCGTCCGGTTCGCCTCGAGCACGGACCACGCCTCGCGCTCGAGCGCGGCGTCGTCGATGGCCGGCCGCGCTTCCATCTGCCCAGTCTGCGCCCGCATCCCCTAGGAGAACAGTGCCTCGCCCCAGAACGACCCGGGCCGCACCCCGCCGGGGCAGGCCCAGATGCCCGATCCGACGTGCTGGATGAACGCGTTGAGGGTGTCCCGCGCCGCCAGCGACCGCTGGACCTTGACGAACCCCTCCTCCGGGTCGCGCTGGTAGGAGATGAAGAACAGGCCCGCGTCCAGCCGCCCCTGGCCGTCGGTGCCGTCGGTGTAGGAGTAGCCCCGGCGCAGGATCCTGGACCCGCCGTTCGAGTCGGGGTGGGCCAGCCGCACGTGGGAGGCGGGCGGGAGGGCGTGGATCCGCACCGGGTCGAACTCGCGGGTGCCGCCGTAGGGGGCGCCCGTCCGCTTGTACCGGCCGATGACGTCCTCCTGCCGCTTCAGCGGGGTCCGGTCCCAGATGTCGAGGTGCATCCGGATCCGCCGGGTGACCATGTAGGACCCGCCCTCCATCCAGTCGGGCCCCTCCTCCCCCACCCAGACGTGCCGGTTCAGCTTGGCCCGGTCGTCCATGGAGATGTTGTTGGTGCCGTCCTTGAACCCCATCAGGTTGCGCGGGGTCTTCTCCTCCGGCGTGCTGGAGGCGGTCCTGCCGAACCCGAGCTGCGACCAGCGGATCGCCGCCCGGCCGGCGGCGATCCGCGCCAGGTTCCGTACGGCGTGCACGGCCACCTGCGGGTCGTCCGCGCACGCCTGCACGCAGACGTCGCCGCCGCTGCGGGCCGGGTCGAGCCGGTCGCCCCGGAAGGGCGGGAGCTCCTTCAGCCGGTCGGGTGCCGGCAGGTTCAGCCGGGTGAAGAAGGAGGGGCCGAAGCCGACCGTCAGCGTGAGCCGCGAGGCGTGCATCTCCAGGGTCTCGCCGGTGTCGTCCGGCGCGGCCTGCGCCCTGCCGGTCGCCCCGCGTCCGACCTCCTGCGCCGCGGTCATCCGCACCGCCGCCGCCGTCCACGCCTTCATCAGCGCCACCGCCGCCGCCGGCGACCGGGTGGCGAGGTCGAAGGAGGCGAAGTGCAGGCGCTCCTGGATGGGCGTGGCGATCCCCGCCTGGTGGACTCCGTGGAAGGGGATCGATCCGCCGGACGCGGCGGCCGAGGCAGACTCCGGCGTTCCGAGCTGTACCAGCCCGGTCCCGGCCACGGCGCCGGCGCCCATCGCCAGTCCCGTACCGGCGAGAAGCCTGCGACGGCTGAGGTCGGTCATATGTTCCTCCACTCCTTCTCAAAGAGAAGATCGGGCGTTCTGGGTGTGGAGATCAGCCTGCTTCACCCCGGGCCGGGTCCGCGGGAGGCTCGGCGGGGGTGTTAACCGCGTCAGCGGGTTCCTTGACCTGCGCCAGGGACAACCCCCCGGCGGCGGCGGGGGCACCGGCCCGGCCGACCCGGCGCGTCCGGCGGGAGCTGCGCGTACGGCGGGGGCCGCGCGTACGGCGGGGGCGGGGGCACCGGCCCGGCCGACCCGGCGCGCCCGGCGGGGGCCGCGCGTCCGGCGGGGGCGGGCCCCGCGCGTCCGCGCACGACGAGGACCCCGGAGCCACCGCTCCGGGGTCCTCGTTCCGGCCTCTCGGCCCGGTCTCCTCGACCGGGGGACCCTCCTCCCGCGTCCCGCCGGTCAGTCGAGGTAGTCGCGCAGGATCTGCGCCCGCGTCGGGTGGCGCAGCTTCGCCAGGGTCTTGGACTCGATCTGGCGGATGCGCTCACGGGTCACCCCGAACTCCCTGCCGACCTCCTCCAGGGTCCGGGGATGTCCGTCGGCGAGGCCGAAGCGCAGCTGGATGATGCGCTGCTCGCGGTCCGACAGCGTCGCGAGGATCTCCTCGAGCTGGTCCTGCAGCATGATGAAGGCCGCGGCCTCCATCGGCACCACGGCGTCGGCGTCCTCGATGAAGTCGCCGAGGTCGGAGTCCTCCTCGCCGATCGGCGACTGCAGCGAGACCGGCTCCTGGGCGATGCGCTGGATCTCGATCACCCGGTCGATCGGGAGGTCCATCTCCAGCGCGATCTCCTCCGGCGCGGGCTCGCGGCCGAGATCCTGGTGGAGCTGGCGCTGGACCCGGACCAGTTTGTTGATCGTCTCGACCATGTGCACCGGAATGCGAATCGTGCGCGCCTGGTCGGCGATGGCCCTGGTGATCGCCTGGCGAATCCACCACGTGGCATATGTGGAGAACTTGTAGCCTTTGGTGTAGTCGAATTTCTCGACCGCCCGGATGAGCCCCAGGTTGCCCTCCTGGATCAGATCCAGGAACAGCATTCCGCGCCCCACATAACGCTTGGCGATCGACACGACCAGCCGCAGATTGGCCTCGATCAGACGCTGCTTGGCCCGCGTGCCCTCCCAGACGAGGTCCCCCAGCTCGGGGAAGGCCAGCCGGGAGACGACGCCGGCCAGCTTCTCCTCGGCGAACAGCCCCGCCTCGATGGACTTGGCGAGCTCCACCTCCTCCTCCGCCGTGAGCAGCGGCACCCGCCCGATCTCCCGCAGGTAGATGCGGACCAGGTCGCTGGTCGGCGCTCGTTTTCCGACATCCTCCTCATCGGACTTGGGGGTCTCCTCCTCGCTCTGGGGCTCGAGGACCTCCACTCCGTTCTCGGCGAGCATCCGCACGACGCGCTCCAGCGCGTCGGACGGCAGCTCGGATTTGTCGAGGGCCGCGGCGACGTCATCGACCGTGACGCTTCCGCGCTCTCTTCCTTTCGCGACGAGGTCGGCCACCTGGTCTACCGAAGGCGGCCCGCTTGGCAGCACCGATGCACCCACGGGACACAGTCTGCTGTATTAGTCACCCGAAACGGCAGGCCTATTTTTGTCACCGGAGGTAAGGTCGCAATCATTATCGGATCGAGACCTCATTCGGGTTTGGCCGAATGAGGGCCAGGAAATTAAAGCTGATTACGTGATCAGCTTCCGGCCGCCTGCTCCCGCAGCACGCGCCGCCTGCGCTCCAGTTCGTTCAGCTCCGCGAACAGCCGGCGGTACTCCTCCGCCCCGCCGGCCGGGTCGGTCCGCTCCAGCGCCGACTTCACCCGCTCGATCGCCCGCGACACCGTGATGCCCTCCAGCGCGGCCATCAGGTCCGCGGCGTACCGCTGCTCGTTCGCCAGGTCCGCGCGGAGCTCCTCCACCGCCAGCCGGGTGACCGTCCCGCGCAGGTCCTCGCCCGCGAGGGCGAGCAGGCGGTCCACCCACTCGCGCCCGCCCGCGCCGCCGGCCGCGGCGCCCCCGGCCGCCATGACCAGCTCGTACAGCGCGGCGTGCTCGGGCCGGGTGAAGGCCTGCGCGCCCATCGCGTCGAACCGGTCGCCCAGCAGCGACGGGCGCTGCACGGCCAGCTTCAGCACCTCGGCCTCGATCCGCACCCCCGGGTCGGTCAGGTCGGCGACCCGTCTCGGCCGCGGGCCGCCCGGCCCTCCCTCACCCGGCCTGCCCGGGGCGCCCCCCCTGGGGCCCCTGGCTCCCCGGGGGTCCCTGAGGTCCTTGGCGGCCCCGGCCACCTCGGCGATCCGGTCCATCACGAACCGCTCGTTGTTGAAACCGAGCCAGCGGTCCAGGTCCACCCCGTAGAGCTGGCGCAGCGCCCGGTCCCTGATGCCCGCCACGATCGGCGCGGCGGCGTCCAGCGCGGCCAGCCGCCCCTCGTTGGTGCTCATGTCGTGGCGGGAGATCACACTGCGGATGGCGAACGCGAACAGCGGCTGGCGGCTCGCCACCAGGTCGCGGACCGCCGCGTCGCCCTTGGTGACCCGCAGGTCGCACGGGTCGAGCCCGTCGGGCTGCACCGCCACGTAGGTCTGGGTGGCGAACTTCTGCTCGTCGGCGAACGCGCGCAGCGCCGCCTTCTGCCCGGCCGAGTCGCCGTCGAAGGTGAAGACCACCTCCCCCTGGGAGCCGGTGTGGTCCAGCAGCAGCCGCCGCAGCACCTTGATGTGCTCGGCGCCGAACGCGGTGCCGCAGGTGGCCACGGCCGTCGTCACACCCGCCAGGTGGCAGGCCATCACGTCGGTGTAGCCCTCGACGATCACCGCCCGGGACTGCTTGGAGATCTCCCGTTTGGCCAGGTCGACGCCGTAGAGCACCTCGCTCTTGCGGTAGAGCGGGCTCTCCGGCGTGTTGAGGTACTTGGGGCCGTCCTCGGCGTCGTTCAGCTTGCGCGCGCCGAAGCCGATCACGTCACCCGTGATGTCGCGGATCGGCCAGACCAGCCGGCCCCGGAAGCGGTCGATCGGCCCCCGCCGCCCCTCCTTGGCCAGCCCGCCCTTGACCAGCTCGGCGGCGGTGAACCCGCGGGCCAGCAGGTGCCGGGTCAGCGCCTCCCAGCCCGCGGGGGCGTATCCGACCCCGAAGTGCTCGGCGTCGGCCCGCTCGAAACCGCGCTCCGACAGGAACCTCCGGCCCGGCGCGGCCTCCGGGTCGGCCAGCTGCGCGGCGTAGAACTCCGCGGCGGCCCGGTGCGCCTCGATCAGCCTGCTGCGCTCGCCCTGCTCCCGTCCGGGGACGTAGCCGCCCTGCTCGTAGCGGAGCTGGACGCCGGCCCGCTGCGCCAGCCGCTCCACGGCCTCGCCGAACGACAGGTGCTCCATCCGGCGCACGAAGGTGATGACGTCGCCGCCCTCGGAGCAGCCGAAGCAGTAGTAGTAGCCGCGGGCGGGGGTGACGTTGAAGGAGGGGCTCTTCTCCTCGTGGAAGGGGCAGAGCCCCTTCAGGTTGCCGCCGCCGGCGTTGCGGAGCTGGATGTGCTCGCCCACGACGTCGGCGATCGGTGAGCGCTCCCGCACGAGCGCGATGTCCTCGTCACTGATCCGGCCTGCCACGCCGCGAGTCTAGTCCGGCGCCCCGACAGCTCCGGCGACGCCGGGCCGCGTCCGGACGGCCCGCGGACCGGGCCGGAGCGGCGCCGGAGATCGACGGGAAGCGACCTCAAAGCGACTTTCGCGAACGGGTCGTGGTCGATGATGAGGTCCGTTACAAAGGTAACGGCCGATTCTGGATAACTTATGCGGGTGGACATCATGAGATCGGGGCACATAACACGACTGGCCGCCGTGGCGGGCGCCGTCCTCGTCACCGGAGCGTGCGCCTCTCCCGCCGGGGTGGCGGGTGTCAGCACGGTGCCTCCGGCCTCCGCCGAACTGGTCGCGGCCCCGGACTCGGTGACCGCGACGATCCCGGCGCCGACGGCCGAGACCGGCTCCGGGACCCCCTCGCCCTCGCCCTCGTCCTCGCCGATGGCCGTACGGCCCCCCGAGGCCGAGGAGCCCGTCCCGGTGCCCCCGCCGAAGGTCTCGGAGTTCACCTACGTCTTCCCCGTGCAGGGCTGCGAGGCCACCTACCAGCGCAAGCTGCTGGTCCTACCCAAGACCACGATCTGGGCGGGCAAGGGCTGCTCGTTCGTCTCCCCGGTCGACGGCGTGATCCACGAGGTCAACATCAAGAACCGGTGGAAGCCCTCCACCGACCGGGGGCAGGACCGCGAGGGCCGGTTCGTCACGGTCGCCGGGAAGGACGGCGTGCTCTACCTGGGCGGCCACCTGGACTCGGTCGCGCCGGGGATCGCACCGGGCACCCCGGTCAAGGCCGGGCAGGCCCTCGGGCGGATCGGCAACTCCGGCAACGCCCGCGACACCGCCAGCAACCTCTACTTCGCCATCTCCTGGAAGACCGAGCCCTCCCGGTGGTGGGTGCGGCGGGGCATGGTCAAGCCCTGGAACTACCTGGACGCCTGGCTGAAGGGGAACCGCACCCTGTCCCCCGCGGATGAGACGCGGGCCCTTATGAAGCGCACCGGCCCGACGCCCGCGTGCGCCGTCCTGTGCGCGTCCCGGCCGGAGCCCACCCCCACCCCCACCAGGAAGCCGCGCAAGAAGCCGGTGGAGGAGAACAGGCCGGTCACCACGCTGAACGGGTGACGGACCCGTCAGCGCCCCTCCCCTCTCGGGACCGCCCGGAGGGCTCCCGCCCGGCCCCGCACGGCCCGCCCGAAACGTCCTGTCAGCGCCCGCCCAGCCGGCGGTGCCAGGTGACCGCCGAGGTGTCGGTCAGCGAGGCGATCTGGTCGACGACCACGCGCAGCCGGGCGGCGTCGTCGCCCGCCCTGGCGAAGGCCGGCCGGAGCGCGGGTTCCAGGGAGTCCGGGGCGCCCCGGGCGATCAGGCGGGCCAGGTCGTGGATCAGCTCCCGCTGCCGCGCCCGGTTGGCGCTGTGGTCCTCCCGGGTGATCACGTAGTGGACGGTGACCCCCTTGAGCACCGCGCACTCCAGGCGGGTGGACCTCGGCACGACCAGTTCCGCGCCGTAGCGGCCGGGGGCCGGGCCGTACGCCTCCCGGGTGGCCACCTCGGCGGACCTGCAGAAGCGGCCGATGAGCGCGCTGGTGAGGCCCTTGAGCGCGGAGAGGCCGGACATGGAGCCGTCGACCTCGCGGGGCCAGAGCGGTGCGGCGACCAGACGGGTGAAGACGTCCTCCAGCTCGGCCGGATCGGCCTCCGGCGCGTACCAGGCGCGGGTGGTGGCGCACACCTCGCGGCGCTCGGTCCCGTCGCGCAGCATCTCCAGGGTGACCTCCCCGGCGTGCAGGGCGTCCTCCAGGTCGTGCACCGAGTAGGCGACGTCGTCGGCCCAGTCCATGATCTGCGCCTCGAAGCTCACCCGTCCGGCCGGGGCGCCCCGCCGGATCCACTCGAAGACCGGCAGGTCGTCGTCGTAGGCGCCGTACGGCCGCCGTCCGGTGGCCCCCTCGACCGGCTCCGGGCGGCGCCAGGGGTACTTGCAGGCCGCGTCGAGGGTGGCCCGGGTCAGGTTCAGCCCGGCGCTGCGGCCGTCCTCGGTGAGGACCTTGGCCTCCAGCCGGGTCAGCAGGCGCAGGTTCTGCGCGTTGCCCTCGAAACCGCCGCAGGGGGCGGCGACCTCGTTGAGCGCGGTCTCGCCGTTGTGCCCGAACGGAGGGTGCCCCAGGTCGTGGGCCAGGCAGGCGGTCTCCACCAGGTCGGGGTCGCGGCCGAGCGCCTCGCCCATCTCGCGGCCGATCTGCGCGCACTCCAGGGAGTGGGTCAGCCGGGTGCGCGGGATGTGCTGCCCGCTGCCCAGGGTCTCTCCCGGCCCGACCACCTGCGTCTTGGCCGCCAGCCGCCGCAGGCCCGCACTGTGCAGCACGCGCGCGCGGTCCCGGGCGAACGGCCCTCGCTCGGGGTTGCCGGGAGGTTCCGGCACCCATCGGGCCTGATCGGACTCGTCATAGCGGTGCATGAGTGCAGTGATTTTATCCCCGGTAGGACCGGTCCATGCCCGGCCCTCGGTAAACACTCGGGGACGCTACGGGATGCCGAGGACTCCCCTCCGTGTGGAAGGATCCGGGGCCGGCGGCCGTCCCCCTCGACGGTCGCCGGCCCCGCAGACCCGCAGCGGACCCGCCGCGCACCCGCCGCGGGCCGTCAGCGGGTGTCGGAACCGGCGCAGGTCAGGGCCGCCCGACCGGCCTCCAGCCGGGCGACCGGCACCCGGAACGGCGAGCAGGACACGTAGTCCAGGCCGACCTCGTGGCAGAAGTGGATCGAGTCGGGGTCTCCGCCGTGCTCGCCGCAGATGCCGAGTCCGAGGTCCGGGCGGGTCCTGCGGCCCTCCTCGACGGCGATCCGCACGAGCCGGCCGACGCCGTCGCGGTCCAGGGTCTCGAACGGGGAGACGCCGAAGACGCCCAGCTCCAGATAGCGGGAGAAGAACGCCGCCTCGACGTCGTCACGGGAGAAACCCCAGGCCATCTGGGTGAGGTCGTTGGTGCCGAAGGAGAAGAACTCGGCGGCCTCGGCGATCCGGCCCGCGGTGAGCGCGGCGCGCGGCACCTCGATCATCGTGCCGACCGCGGCCTCGACCCCCGCCTCCGCCAGGATCCCGGCCGCCTCCTCCCTGACGCACTCCAGTTCCTGGACGGCGCCGACGAGCGGGATCATGATCTCCGCGCGGGTGCCGGGCACCGCCTTGGCCGCCGCGGCGATCGCCCGGACCTGCATGGCGAACAGACCGGGCACGACCAGGCCGAGCCGTACGCCGCGCAGGCCCAGCATGGGGTTCTGCTCGTGCAGGCGCTTGACCGCGGCGAGCAGCCGGCGGTCCCCGTCGGAGGCCCGGTCACCGGCCAGGGCGACCTTGACCGAGAGCTCGGTGTAGTCGGGCAGGAACTCGTGGAGCGGCGGGTCGATCAGGCGGACCGTGACGGGCAGGCCGTCCATCGCCCGGAAGATCTCGGTGAAGTCCGCCCGCTGCAGCGGCTCCAGCGCGGCCAGCGCCCGCTCGCGCTCCTCGTCGCCGCCGGCCAGGACGAGGTCCTCGACCAGCCGCCGGCGGTCGCCGAGGAACATGTGCTCGGTACGGCACAGCCCGATGCCCCGGGCGCCGAACCGCCGGGCGCGGGCGGCGTCCTCGCCGGTGTCGGCGTTGGCCCGCACGTCCAGGCGGCGGACGGCGTCGGCGTGGGACATGATCCGGTGCACGGCCGCGACCAGCTCGTCGCCGCCGACGGGGGCGCCCTCGAAGTACTCCACGACCGGGGAGGGGACCACGGGCACCTCGCCCAGGAAGACCTCGCCGCTGGAGCCGTCGATGGAGATGAGGTCGCCTTCGGCGACCACGACGCCGCCGGGGGCGGTGAAGCGGCGCTCCTCGGCGGAGACCTCCAGCTCCTCGGCTCCGCAGACGCAGGTCTTGCCCATGCCGCGCGCGACCACGGCGGCGTGGGAGGTCTTGCCCCCGCGCGAGGTGAGCACGCCGTGGGCGGCGATCATCCCGGCCAGGTCGTCGGGGTTGGTCTCCCGGCGGACCAGGATGACGGCCTCGCCCGCCGCGGCGAGCTCGACGGCCCGTTCGGAGCAGAAGACGGCCCTGCCGACGGCCGCGCCCGGGGAGGCGTTCATCCCCGTGGCGATCCGCTTCTTCTCCGCGCCGCCGTCGAAGCGGGGGAACATGAGCTGGGCCAGCTGGTCGCCGGTGACGCGGGTGACCGCCTCGTCGAGGTCGATCAGGCCCTGGTCGACCAGCTGCACGGCGATGCGGAACGCGGCCGCCGCCGTCCGCTTGCCCACCCGGGTCTGGAGCATCCACAGCCTGCCGCGCTCGACCGTGAACTCGATGTCGCACAGGTCGCGGTAGTGGTTCTCCAGCTTCTCCATGATCCGCATGAGCTCGTCGTAGGAGTGCTTGTCGAGGTGCTCCAGCTCCTGCAGGGGCATGGTGTTGCGGATGCCGGCCACCACGTCCTCACCCTGGGCGTTCTGCAGGTAGTCGCCGTAGACGCCCTGCTGGCCGCTGCCGGGGTCGCGGGTGAAGGCCACGCCGGTGCCCGAGTCCATGCCGCAGTTGCCGAAGACCATCGAGCAGACGTTGACGGCGGTGCCCAGGTCGGCCGGGATGCGCTCCTGGCGGCGGTAGAGCACCGCGCGCGGGGCGTTCCACGACGCGAAGACGGCCTCGACGGCCATCCGCAGCTGCCGGTAGGGGTCGGCGGGGAAGTCCTCGCCGGTCTCGGCGCGGATGATCTCCTTGTAGGTCTCGACCAGGCCCTGGAAGTCCGCGGCCTGCAGGTCCAGGTCGCTGCGGCCGGCCTTGAGCCGCTCCAGGGCCTCGTCGAACAGCTCGCTGTCGATGCCCTGGACGGTCTTGCCGAACATCTGGATCAGGCGGCGGTAGGAGTCCCAGGCGAAGCGCTCGTTCCCGCCGGCCTGCTTGGCCAGGCCGCGTACCGACTCGTCGTTCAGCCCGATGTTGAGGACGGTCTCCATCATGCCGGGCATGGAGAACTTGGCGCCGGAGCGCACGCTGACCAGGAGGGGATCGTCGGACTGGCCCAGGCGGCGGCCCATCCGCCTCTCCAGCGCGGCCAGGTGGCGGGAGAGCTGCTCTTCCAGGCCCTCGGGGAGCGCGCCCTCGGCGAGGAAGCTGCGGCACGCCTCGGTGGTGATCGTGAAGCCGGGCGGGACCGGGAGCCCGAGATTGGTCATCTCGGCCAGGTTGGCCCCCTTACCGCCGAGCAGATCCTTGAGATCCTTGTTGCCCTCGGTGAAGTCGTATACGTACTTGGGCATGGCTGCTCCTTCTGCGGCTTCAAATGACGCGCTCTTCGCCTTAGTCGGGACTCTACCGATGAAGACGCGAATGAAACGCCACCCTTAGCCGTGGAGCATGTCCATGCAGTTCAAAGCCCTTATCGCGGTCTAATCCAATTAAAATCGGCAACGTTTTCAACGTGATATCGGTCACCCGGAGAATTGGTTTACACCAATTGGTGTAAACCAATTCCCGGCCGGTCGCGGAAGGCCGCCCGCCCCCGCCCTGCGGCCCGGTCCCCCGGCCCCGCCCCCGCCCTGCGGCCCGGTCCCCCGGCCCCGGCCGGGCCCTGCCGGGCAGGCCCCGGCCGGGCGGCGCGCACGACGCGTGCGGGGCACGGCGCGCACGCCGTACCCCGCACTCCTCACCTCCGGCCGGACCGGCCGGGCCTCACGCGCCGAGGGCCGCCCGCAGGAACGCGACCTGCTCCATGGCGTGGGCGGACTCGCCGCCCTCGTGGCCGTTGTACGGGTACACCCGCATCTCCTTGGGCCCCGCGTAGTGGTTGTGGGCGGCGAAGACCGTGGAAGGCGGGGTGACGCCGTCGCGCAGGCCCACCGAGAACAGCGCCGGGGCGGTCGAGCGGGCCGCGAAGTTGAGCCCGTCGAAGTACGACAGGGTCGTGAAGACCTCCTCCACCCGGTCCTTGAAGACCCGGCAGTAGACGGCGAGCTCGGCGTAGGGGTTCTCGTCCGTGATCTGCACGGCGTGCCGGATGTGGCACATGAACGGCACGCTGACCAGCGCGCAGGCGAGGTCCGGCACCAGCGCGGCGGCCGCCAGCGCGATGGCGCCGCCCTGGCTGCCGCCGGACACCGCGACCTTGCCCGGATCCACCGCCGGATGGGCCCGGGCCGCCTCCACCGCCCGGACGGCGTCGGTGTAGAGCCGCCGGTAGTAGTAGTCGTCCGGGTCGCCGATCCCCTTGGTCATCACCCCGGGGGTCTGCGGGCCCGTGCCGGGCTCCGGGTCGGCGGTGTCGCCGCGCCGCCAGCCGCCCGCCCCCTGGCCGCGCGAGTCCATCACGAACACCGCCCGGCCGAACGACGGCCACAGCAGCCAGTCGATCGGCAGCCCCCGGCCTCCCCCGTAGCCGATGTACTCCACCACGCACGGCACCGGGCCCTGCGCTCCGCGCGGCACGAGCAGCCAGCCCTTGACCGGGTGCCCGCCGTACCCGGCGTAGGTCACGTCGTACACGTCGGCCACCGTCAGCGCGCTCGGGTGCGGGGTGAACACCGCGCCGAGGTCGTGCTTGCGGGCCTCGGTCAGCGTGCGGTCCCAGAACGCGTCGAAGTCGGCGGGCTCCGGCCGCTCGGGCAGGTAGCCGCGCAGCTGGTCCAGCGGCATGTCGACGAACATCGTCAGCTCCTTGTCGGGTGAGGGGGACACCCCGCCAGGCGCGTACGGCTCCCGCCCCGGAGGGGGCGGGAGCCGTACGCGGCGAGCCGCGGGGTCAGTCGTTGAGGTGCCGGCGGAGGTAGGAGTCGACCTGGTCGAGGGCGACCCGCTCCTGGGCCATCGAGTCCCGCTCGCGGATGGTCACCGCGTGGTCGTCCAGGGTGTCGAAGTCGACGGTGACGCAGAACGGCGTGCCGATCTCGTCCTGGCGGCGGTAGCGGCGGCCGATGGCGCCCGCGTCGTCGAACTCGACGTTCCAGCGCCTGCGCAGCTGCGCGGCCAGGTCCTTGGCCTTCGGCGACAGGTCGGCGTTGCGCGAGAGCGGGAGCACCGCGACCTTGACCGGCGCGAGCCGGTGGTCGAGGCGCATGACCGTGCGCTTCTCCATGACGCCCTTGGCGTTGGGCGCCTCGTCCTCGGTGTAGGCGTCGATGAGGAAGGTGAGCGTCGCCCGGTCGACGCCGGCGGCGGGCTCGATCACGTACGGCACGTAGCGCTCGCCGGTGTCCTGCTCGAAGAAGCTCAGGTCGGTGCCGGAGGCCTTGCCGTGCGCGGTCAGGTCGAAGTCCGTGCGGTTGGCGATGCCCTCCAGCTCGCCCCACTCGCTTCCGGTGAAGTTGAAGCGGTACTCCACGTCGACGGTGCGCTTGGAGTAATGGGACAGCTTCTCCTGCGGGTGCTCGTAGAGCCGCAGGTTGTCCTTGCCGATGCCCAGGTCGACGTACCAGCGGAAGCGCTCGTCGATCCAGTACTGGTGCCACTCCTCGTCGGTGCCGGGCTTGACGAAGAACTCCATCTCCATCTGCTCGAACTCGCGCGTGCGGAAGATGAAGTTGCCGGGGGTGATCTCGTTCCGGAACGACTTGCCGATCTGGCCGATGCCGAACGGGATCTTCCGGCGCGCCGACTGCTGCACGTTGAGGTAGTTGATGAAGATGCCCTGCGCGGTCTCCGGGCGCAGGTAGGCCAGGCCCGACTCGTCCTCGACCGCGCCGAGGTAGGTCTTCAGCAGGCCGCTGAACTGCTTGGGCGCGGTGAACGCGCCCTTGTTGCCGCAGTTCGGGCAGGTGATGTCGGCCAGGCCGCCCGCCGGGCTCTTGCCGTGTTTTTCGGTGTACGCCTCTTCGAGGTGGTCGGCGCGGTAGCGCTTGTGGCAGGACTGGCACTCGGTCAGCGGGTCGGTGAAGGTCTCCACGTGGCCGCTGGCCTGCCACACCTCGCGGGCGAGGATGACGCACGAGTCGAGGCCGACGACGTCCTCGCGGGCCTGGACCATGGACTTCCACCACTGCCGCTTGACGTTGTTCTTGAGCTCCACGCCCAGCGGGCCGTAGTCCCACGACGCGCGCAGGCCTCCGTAGATCTCGCTGGAGGGGTAGACGAGCCCGCGTCTCTTCGAGAGGCTGACGATGGTGTCCATGATGTCCGTACGGCGTGACATAAGGGAAAATCTCCATCCGGCTGGAGGTCGGCGAGGAATCGACTGGGCTCCCAGCTTAGGGGAGCCACGGACGGACTACCCGCGCCCGACGTCCTCGAAGGCGCTCGGCTCGTTGATCATCAGCGTCATCAGCGGGTACATCGCCATCCGCGCCGCGCCGAGGGCCCGGCGGTAGAAGCCCGCCCCCTCCCACTCGCTGACCAGCGCCCACAGGTCGGGCTCGTCCACCGACCGCGCCACGCGGCCGCGCACGTAGCCCGGCTGCGCGGCCAGCGTGTCGATGATGTCGTGCGCCTGGGTCAGGAAGTCCCCGGTCCGCGCGGGCGGCACCGAGTAGCGGATGAGAGCGAGCATCCGCCCAGCATGCCAGAGGGACCCGGCGCCGCCGCGGGACGGTCGGCCATGCCCCCTCGCCGCGGGACGGTCAGCCGCGTCCCCGTTCGGAGAATCTCAGTGATTCTCATTCCTGATTCGCTGGCGTCTGCCAGGCCGGAACCTGGTCTTACGTCGCCTCCACAGGCGTTTAGCGTCTCCGGGGAACTGCCCGGCGACACAGGCTTACGCGGCCTGTTGCTCCAGCGCCATCGCGACGAGCAGATTGCGTGCCGCGTTGACGTCCCGATCGTGAACGGTGCCGCACTCGCACGTCCACACCCGGTCAGCCAAGGTCAGCCCGGCGTTGACCGCCCCGCACCCGCCGCACAGTTTCGACGAGGGGAACCAGCGACCGGCCGCCCACACGGTCGAGCCGTACCAGTCCGTCTTGTAGGCGAGCTGGCGGAAGAACTCCCCGAATCCGAGATCGGAGATCGCCCGCGACAGCCGCCGGTTGGTGACCATCCCGGCGACGTTCAGGGTTTCCACGGCGATGGCCTGCTTGGATCTCGCGAGCATCGTCGTGGTCTTGTGCAGGAAGTCCGCCCGCTGGTGAGCGACGTCCAGGTGGATCCGCCCGACGCGGCGGGCGGCCTTGGCCCGGTTCTTCGAGCCTTTCTGCGTGCGGGCCAGCGCCTTGTTCGCCCTGCGGAGCTTGCGCAGCGCGTTCTTGAGTGGCTTGGGAGCGTGGATCTCGGTGACGGTACCGTCGTCGTCCACGATGGTGGCGAAGGTTTTGACACCGACGTCGATGCCGCACGCGGGCGCGTCGGCGGCAACGGTACGGCGGGCGTTGACGTCGGTGCGGTCGATCTCCACCTGGAAGGAGATCCACCACCGGCCCGCGATCTCACGGATCGTGGCCCCGATGACGCGCGCCCGCTCGTCGTCGAGCCGGTCGGTCAGCCACGTCATGGCCTCGCGGGTACGCACGGTGCCGATACCCGGCAGCTTCACCGCCCGTTGCCCGGCCGGGCGGGCGCGGTCGGCGTCGTAGCGGAACCTCGATCCGTGCTTGCGCTTGCGCCACGCGGGGAATCCGACCTTGCGGCCTTTGCGCCTGCCTGCGCGGGAGTCGAAGAAGTTCTTGAAGGCGGCGGCCCGGACCCGGCACGCCTCCTTTGGTATCCGCGAGGACAGGCCGTCAGCGGTGAACCAGGGGAAGCACCGCCAGTGTTCGGCACGCCAGGCCCGCTCCAGCGCGGGAGCCGACCACGGCACCGGGGTCAGGTCTTTTTCGTCCACGCCGTAGGTCTTCTCCGCTTCCCGCTGGTCGAGAGCGGCGCGGACCTTTTCCAGGCAGAAGTTCTCCACCACCCGCGACAGCCCGGCGTGCCGCCCCAGGCGGGCACGCTGGGCGGGGGTGGGATCCAGCTCGATCCGGAAGCCCTGACGGTCGCTCACGCGGTCTCGCCTGCGGCTCGGAGTGCGGCCTTGGCCCGGCGGGAAGCCGAGCGGCGGCCGTACAGGCGGGCGCAGAACGAGGTGAGGATCTCGGTCATGTCCCGCACGAGGTCGTCGTCGACTTCGGTGTCGTCGATGACGACGATGCGCCGCCCGGTCGCTTCCAGCGCGGCGGTCAGGTGCTCGATCCCGAACCGGGTCAGCCGGTCACGGTGCTCGACCACGATCGTGGTGACCTGCGGGTCGCGCAGCAGCCGGGCCAGTTTCGGCCGTCTGCTGTTCAGGCCGGAGCCGACCTCGCTCACCACGTCGGCGATGGCCAGTCCCATGCCGGTGGCTGCGGCGACGACTCGTCCGGCCTGTCGCTCCAGGTCGGTCTTCTGGTCGGCGCTGGAGACCCGGCAGTACGCCACCGTCCGTCCTTCGGCGGTGGTGGTGTGCTGTTCGAGTACGAGGTATCGGCCGGTGGCGGTTTTGACGACCGGGACGGGCATCTTTCCGTCTCGCGCCCACTGCCAGGCGGTCTGGTAGTGCACGCCGTTCCGCCGCGCCCATTCCGAAAGCTTCACGCCTTGATGATCTCAGATTAAAGCTGATGAACACTGATGATTTCGCTATCAGCTAACAACCCCTGTCGCACCAGGTCGCGCAGGGCCGCGATCGCCTCGCTCTCCGACCGGTGGATCTCCGCGAGGCGCGTGCTCAGCTCGGCGAAGAGGGCCCCGTGGTCCTCGACCGGCGAGACGCGGTCCACCGCGGCCCGCAGCTCCCACAGCTCCGCGGCCCCGTCCACCGCGTCCTGCGCCGCCGCCCCCGCCTCCCCGGCGGCCGTCCCCGCGTCCGCTCCGCCGCCCGCCGCGCCCTCCGCCAGCAGCGATTCGCGGATCCGGGCGGTGAGCGCGCGCATGCGGGCGAACTCCGGGACGGCGAGCGGGAAGGCCGCCTCGGCCAGGTCGTGCCAGAGGCCGTGGATCCGGCGGAACTCCTCGGCCAGGTCCGCGAGCGGGAGGTCCAGCAGTGCGCCGGCCTCCTGCAGCCCGTCGGCGAACAGGTCGCGGAGGTTGCCGCCGTCCACGCCGACGGGCTCCACCCCCTCCCACATCGACAGCAGGGCCCCGGCCAGCCCGCGCCCGTCGGCGAAGACCTTCGGCCAGCCCTTGGCGTTGCGGCGGTCGACCGTCATCCGCGACCACTTGCGCCAGGCGGGGAGCGAGAACGACTCGGAGGCCGCGCTCAGGTGCTCGGCGGCGTCGCGCAACCCCTCCAGCGCCGCCCGGGCCAGCCGCTCGGCGTCGATCCCGGCGGAACCGGCGGGGTCCAGGACGTGCAGGATGTTCCGGTAGGACGGCACCCGGGCCCGGGCGGCGTTCATCCGCGCCCGCGGCACCCTGATCGGGGCCGTCCCCCGGTCGTCGACGAGCACGTCGGCGCCGTCGCCCCGGTAGACGACCACCGGGTGCCCGCCGTAGCCGTCCAGGCTCTCGGGAAGGCCCCAGTAGCCGACGTGGTAGCGGTCGGGCAGCACGATGCAGGGCCGTCCGGCGTCCAGTTCCGCGGCGAGCCGGGCGGCCGCGCCCTTGGCTCCCGAGGTGGTGTGCACGGCGAAGCCGACGCCGAGCCGGTCCAGCGTCTTGGCCGTCCAGCGGTCGTGGTACTGCCACTGGTTGCGGAAGCCGAGCGTGAGGTGGCGGCTGCCGTCGTGCGCGAACTCCCACAGGATGTACCCGGCGCCGATGCCGCCTCCGGCCAGGAAGACCATCGGCTCGCTGACGGCGGCCCCCTGGTCGGCGAGGACCGCCGCGACGGCCGCGCTGCCCGGGTGACGCCCGCCGCGGAAGGTCCAGTCGCCGTCGGTCGCGGGCTCGGGCCGGGCGACGACATGGCGGCGGGCGGCGGTGTAACTCTCACCGGTCTTCGCCATCCGGGCCCGGATGCGGATCTTGAGCTGCTTCTTGCCGGTCATGCTGACTCCGCTCGCGGCGGACGGCCGCCCGCAGCCCACGCCTGCCGGTCGGCCCGCCGCGACGTCGGTCGGCGCACGAGACCTGCAGCCTCCCGAGGCACGTGGGTCCCCTTTGCCTCCGTGGAGCGCGGGCGGCGTGGGTGCCCGATCGAGGAGGTTCGGCGTGGAAGTCCGCCGCCGCCGAGTCTACGTACGGCCCGCCCCGGCCACAAGCGGGGTGACCCGGAGGAACGCCCTTCACCGCGCGTGCCATGCCGGACGGCGCGGCGTTAGGCTCTGGCCGTGGCCGACAAGAGCAGCTCCGACCGCCCCGGCTCCGGGCGTCCCGGCTCCGGGCGTCCCGCGCACCCCCTCGCCCGGCCCGCCGCGGCCGGCCGCCGTACGACCGGATCCGGGCGCGCGGCCCCCGGACGCCCGCTCCCGCCCGGGGAGCGGTTCTTCACCCCCGGTGCCGCCGGGACGCGGCAGACGATCGAACGGCTCAGCGCCGCGCCCCTGGTGTTCCTGTTCCGGCTGCCCCGCTGGATCCCGCCGGTGGTGCTGGTCGTCCTCCTGCTGGCCGGGTTCGCGGTGCCGTCCTTCTGGGGCGGCCTCGCCGTCCTCCCGGTGATCGCGTTCGTCGGCTGGCTGGCCTACATGTCCTGGCCGTCCCTGGGCGCCAAGGGCCGGATCCTGCGGATCGCCCTGCTGGCCTTCCTGCTGCTGCTGGCCGCCGACCGGTTCGGAGCCTTCTGAACCCGGGCCCTCCGCGCCTCCCGAGCCTCTCCTGCCGCGCCCTCCGACGCATCCGGTCCCATCGCGGCGGCCGGTCCGGCGGCCCGCTGATCGCGATTTTGACAACCGTTTTCATTTACGCGCATACTGGTGGACATGATGTCCGACTCCTCCCGACGTATCCGCATGCGCGCAGCCGGCCTGCTCACCGGGACCGCCCTCCTCGCCGCCACCGCCGCCTGCGGTTCCGGAGCCGCCGACTCGACCGGCGGCTCCGCGGGAGGCCGCCCCGAGGTCACCGCCGCCCTGTACCCCCTGCAGTGGCTGGCCGAGCGGGTGGGGGGAGGCGACGTCGCCGTCGTCGGACTGACCGAGCCCGGCGTCGAACCGCACGACCTGGAGCTGACGCCCGCCCAGGTGGCGGGACTGGAGAAGACCTCCCTCGTGGCCTACGTCAAGGGCGTGCAGCCCGCCGTGGACGAGGCGGTCGAGCAGCACGCCGCCGACCGGGGCTTCGACGCCGCCACCCTGGTCACGACCCTCGCCGCCGGAGAGGGGCACGCGGAGGAGGGGCACGGGGAAGAAGGCCACGCCGAGGAGGGGCACGCGGAGGAGGGCCACGGGGACGAGCACGGGCACGAGGTCTCCTACGATCCGCACCTCTGGCTCGACCCGAGCCGGTTCGCCACCGTCGCCACCCGGCTGGGCGAGAAGCTGGCCGCCGCCGACCCGGCTCACGCCGCGGGCTACCGCGAGCGCGCCGCGAAGACCGCCGCCGACCTCACCGCCCTCGACGGCGAGCTCACCCGGGGCCTGGCGAACTGCGCCTCGCGCTCCATCGTCACCGGCCATGAGGCCTTCGGCTACCTCGCCGACCGCTACCGGCTCCAGCAGGTCGGGATCAGCGTCGACCCCGACGCCGAGCCCTCCCCCGCCCGCCTGGCCGAGGTGGCCGAGGTCGCCAAGCGGGAAAAGGTGACTACCATTTTCACCGAGACCCTCGTCAGCCCGAAGGTCGCCGAGGTTCTCGCCCAGGAGGTCGGCGCCACCACCGCCGTCCTCGACCCGATCGAGAGCCGTCCGGCGGAAGGCGACTACCTGTCCGCCATGCGCCGCAACCTCGCCACCCTCAAGACGGCGCTCAGCTGCTCGTAAAGGCACCAGGTGACAGAGAGAGAAGAAGCGTTCACCATGCGCGGCGGCCAGGTCAGCCTGGACCGCCGCCCGGTGCTGCGCGGGATCGACCTGACCGTCCGGTCCGGGGAGGTGGTGGCCGTCCTCGGTGCGAACGGGTCGGGCAAGTCCACCCTCATCCGTGCCCTGCTCGGCCTCATCCCCCTGTCCGGGGGCTCCACCCTCCTGTACGGCACGCCGCCCGCCCGGTTCCGCGACTGGTGGCGGATCGGCTACGTGCCCCAGCGGCTCTCGGTGGGCGGCGGTGTGCCGTCCACGATCCGCGAGGTCGTCGCCTCCGGGCGCATCGCACGGCAGCGCCGGTTCCGGCGGACGAGCGCCGCCGACGCCGCGGCGACCTCCCGGGCGCTGGAGACCGTCGGCCTGGCCGACCGGGCGGGGGACCCGGTGCAGGCGCTGTCCGGCGGGCAGCAGCAGCGGGTGCTGATCGCCCGCGCCCTGGCCGGAGAGCCCGACGCCTTCGTCATGGACGAGCCCACGGCCGGCGTGGACGCGGCCAGTCAGCGGCTGCTGGCCGACACCCTCGCCGGGCTCGTGGCCCAGGGCAGGACGGTCGTGCTGGTCGCCCACGAACTGGGCCCGATGGAGCCCCTGATCACCCGCGCGGTGGTCCTGCGCGACGGCTGCGTCTGCCACGACGGCCCGCCGCCGCGCGCGGTCGGCACGCACGCGCTGCCCGGACACGACCACGTGCACCCGCACGCCGAGGAGTCCCCGGCGAGCCCCCTGGAGTGGAGACCCACCTCGTGAACGACCGCACCGCGGGCCCGTCCGCCCCCGTTCCGGCCCGCCGGGGGGCGGCGTCGTGATCGACCTGCTCCAGTACGACTTCATGCAGCGGGCCCTGCTCGCGGCGCTCCTCATCGGCCTGACCGCCCCCGCCGTCGGCACCTTCATCGTGCAGCGCCGCCTGGCCCTGCTGGGCGACGGCATCGGGCACGTCGCCCTGACCGGCGTGGCGCTCGGCTTCCTCACCGGCACCGCCCCGGTGCTGACCGCCGTCCTCGTCTCGGTGCTCGGCGCCGTCGCCATCGAACTGGTCCGCGCGCGCGGCAGGACCAGCGGCGACGTGGCGCTGGCCCTGCTGTTCTACGGCGGGATCGCCGGAGGCGTGCTGCTCATCTCGCTCGCCCCCGGCGGGAGCAACTCCACCCTCATGTCCTACCTGTTCGGCTCGATCAGCACCGTCACCGCCCAGGACGTGTGGGTGATCGGGGCGCTCGCGGTCGCGGTGCTCGGCGTGGTCGCGGTCTTCGGCCGGGAGCTGTTCGTCCTCTGCCAGGACGAGGAGGTCGCCAAGGCCAGCGGTCTGCCGGTCCGCCTCCTCAGCCTGCTGATCGCCGTCACCGCGGCGCTGACCGTGGTCATCGCCATGCGGGTGGTCGGGTTGCTGCTGGTGAGCGCCCTGATGGTGGTCCCGGTGGCGACCGGCCAGCAGCTCACCCGCGGATTCCGCAGCACGATGCTGCTGGCCGTGGTCTTCGGGGTGCTCGCCACCGTCGGCGGCCTCACCACCTCCTTCTACGTCGAGGCGCCGCCGGGCGCCCTGATCGTGCTCGTCGCACTGGGGGGGTTCGTCCTGGCCCTCGGGCTCGGTAGATTCGTACGCCGAAGCCGACCTCAGGAGTCCCGCCCATGAGCAACAGACGCGATGCCGTACACGAGATCCTCCGCCGGAGCGAGGGCTTCCGCAGTGCGCAGGACGTCTACGCCGAGATGCGCGCGGAGGGCGCCAAGATCGGACTGACCACGGTCTACCGGGCGCTGCAGGCGCTGGCCGACAAGGGCCACGTGGACGTCCTGCGCACCGACGACGGGGAGTCGGTCTACCGGGCGTGCGCCAGCGGCGACCACCACCACCACCTCGTCTGCCGCCGCTGCGGGCGGACGGTCGAGGTCGCCGGGCCCGCCGTGGAGCGCTGGGCCGAGGCGGTCGGCAGCGAGCACGGTTTCACCGAGATCACGCACACGGTCGAGGTCTTCGGCACCTGCTCGTCCTGCTCCACCGCGCCCTCCACCGCCGCCGCCGCACACTCCTGAACGACCCGGCGGCCCGGCCCGCGGAGCGTCGGGGCGCGGCGTGCAGCCGCCGCCGGAGCCGCCGCGGAGCCGGAGGCGGCCGGCCCGTGACGGGTCCGGCCCCCGCCGCTCCGGTCCGACGCGGCGAAACCGATGCGGTGATGTGCGGTGACGGACGGCCGCGAGGCCGTCCCGGAGAGATACGCTTCCGGAACGGCGAGCAGCCGTACGTGCGACCGCGCCGAACCCGCACCCAACAGGAGTCGACATGCCATTCGGACATGACATGGTGCACTCGCTCGCCACCGCCGTCGACCTGGTCAACACCTCCCCCGCCACCGGGGGCGAGGACCGGCTGAACAGCCTGGACAGCCTCGGCGCGTTCGTGGACCGCTGGCAGATCAGCGGTGTCGGGGAGCTCGGCGCGGCCGACCTGAGCCAGGTCCGGGCCCTGCGCGAGGCCTTCCACAAGGTCTTCACCGCTCCCGACCAGGCCACCGCCGTCATCCGGCTGAACACCCTGCTGAGCGGGACCCGCATCACCCCGCGCCTGACCGAGCACGACGGCCACTCCCTGCACGTCCACTACTTCGCGCCGGGCGCCTCCCTCGGCGAGCACCTCTCGGCCGACCTCGGCGTGGCCCTGGCGCACCTGCTCGTCGAGGGCGAGTGGGAGCGCCTGCGCACCTGCTCGGCCCCCGACTGCGAACGCGTCTTCGTCGACGAGTCCCGCAACCGCTCCAGGGTCTACTGCGACAGCCGTACCTGCGGCAACCGCATGCACGTGGCCGCCTACCGGGCCCGCCGCCGGGCCTGAACCGCCGGGCGGCTCGGTCGGCGGCTAGGTCGCCGACCTGGCGTACTCCGCGGCTCCGCCGGCGAAGTCGAACACCACGGTCTGCTCGTCGCCGACGACCCAGGCGTCGTGCCCGGGGTCGCAGACGAAGACGTCGCCGGACTCCAGCTCGGCCTCCGCGCCGTCGTCCATCCGGATGCACAGCCGGCCCCTGAGGACGAACCCGCTGTGCCTGACCTGGCACGAGTCGGTCCCGGCGATCGGCTTGACGGACTCCGACCAGCGCCATCCGGGTTCGAACGTGGCGACGCCGAAGGTCAGCCCTTCCAGGCCGCAGACGTCCAGATGCCCCATCGGGAAGTCACGGCGCTCGTCCGGCTTGCCGACGCTCTTCACCTCGATCATGACGTCCCCCTTTCGTCAGTTCCAGTCTCACACCGCGAGGAGGGGCCCACAAGGCCGCCGGCCGCGCGGGCGGGCCCGGGCGACGCCCTGTGCGGGAGGTCGGCCCGGAAGGTCGGCGGGGCCCTGTGCGGGAGGTCAGCGCACCTCGTTGGGCACGGCTCCGCCGTACCTGCGGTCGCGCTTGGCGTAGGTCTCGCACGCCTCCCACAGGTCGCGGCGGTCGAAGTCCGGCCAGAGCCGGTTGAGGAAGACCATCTCGGCGTAGGCCGACTGCCAGAGCAGGAAGTTGGAGGTGCGCTGCTCTCCGGAGGAGCGCACGAACAGGTCCACGTCGGGGATCTGCGGCTCGTCCAGGTAGCGGGCGAAGGTCTCCTCCTTCACCCGGCCCGGCCTGACCCGCCCGGCGGCGATGTCCTCGGCCAGCTTGAGCGCGGCGTCCACGATCTCGGCCCGGCCGCCGTAGTTGACGCAGAACTGCAGGGTCAGCGTGGAGTTGCGCTCGGTCATCTCCTCGGCGTCCTGCAGCTCGGAGATGACGCTCTTCCACAGCCGCCCGGGCCGGCCCGCCCAGCGGACCCGCACGCCCATGGCGTGCAGCTGGTCGCGGCGGCGGCGGATGACGTCGCGGTTGAACCCCATCAGGAAGCGCACCTCGTCGGGCGAGCGCTTCCAGTTCTCGGTGGAGAAGGCGTAGGCCGACAGGTAGGGGACGCCCAGCTCGATCGCGCCCTCGATCACGTCGAAGAGCGAGGCCTCGCCCGCCTTGTGCCCCTCGGTGCGCGGCAGGCCGCGCTGCTTGGCCCACCGGCCGTTGCCGTCCATCACGATCGCGACGTGCCGGGGGACGAGGTCGCGCGGGATCGGCGGCGGGACGGCGCCGGAGGGGTGCGGGGCGGGGGGACGGACGTTCACGTTGCGGGCTCCCTTTCTACGTGTCGCAGAGAGCGTATGCCGTGTTCGAGGTGCCACTGGAGGTAGGCGGCGACCAGGCCGCTGCACTCGGCCCGGTGCCGGGCCTCGGAGGCGTCCGCGGCGGGCCAGTCGCCCTTGAGGAGGGCGTTCATCAGGGCGAGGGTCTCCCCGGCGGGCACCGCGGCCCCGGCCGGCCGGCAGTTCCCGCACACCGCGCCGCCCGCCACGATGGCGAACGCCCGTACGGCGGGGCCCTCGCACCGGGCGCACTCCACCAGGGCGGGGGCGTACCCGGCCACCGCCAGCGAGCGCAGGAAGTAGGCGTCGAGCACCAGCCGGGCCTCGTGCTCCCCCGCCGACAGCGCCCGCAGGCCGCCGACGAGCAGCAGGAACTGGCGGAGCGCGGGCTCCTTCTCCCCCATGATCAGCCGGTCGGCCGTCTCCAGCATCGCGCTGCCGGCCGTGTAGCGCGGGTAGTCGGCGATGAGCGCCTCGCCGTACGGCCGGATGGTCTCGACCTGGGTGACCACGTCCAGCGTGCGGCCGGTGTGCAGCTGGAGGTCGATGTGGGTGAACGGCTCCAGCCGGGCGCCGAAGCGGGACATGGTGCGCCGGACGCCCTTGGCCACGCCCCGGATCTTTCCGGTCCGCTTGGTCAGGACCGTGATGATGCGGTCGGCCTCGCCCAGCTTGTGGGTGCGCAGCACGACGCCCTCGTCACGGTACAGGCTCACCCGCCCAGTCTAGGGGAGGCCCCGCCCGGCGGGGCTTCAGCGGTGATCATGTGGGGCGGACGGGCCGCGCGTTCGTGTTGTTCACCCGGAACTCACTAAACTTCGGCCTCTGGCGAACTTTCCCGCCACGTTCGACCCGGTTCCACCTCACCCCCGCACGAAAGGGTGCCATGCCCCGCGTGGTCCTGCTGGGCTCATCGCCCGGCCCCGATGCCGCCCCCGGCCAGTCGACGCCGCCCGCCGCGCTGACTCTGCCCGCGCTTCCCGGCTGCCCCACGGTGATCGGCAAGCTGCACGGCCAGCTCGCCTCGCTCGACTCCGCGCCGGTGACGATCGCCCGCTCGGGCGACGCCACGGCCTACCGGGGTCTCCCGGGCACGCTCGTCGAGACCTCCGACCTCGCCGGCGACCTGCGCGCCGTCGCCGAGGCGGTCGAGCACGCCACGGAGAACCTGCTCATCCTCCCCGCCAACTCGCTGATCCACGACGAGTTGATCTATCAGATCACCAAGTCGAAGCGCGGCGCGCTCGCGCTGATCGTCAAGGAGCCCCGCGAGGAGGACGAGAACGGCGACGCCGTCGTCCCGAACGTCCCCATCGACGAGGCCCTGCCCGAGATCGGCGACCGGGTCCTGGAGGGCCTGCCGGTCCGGGTCCGCGCGGCCAAGTCCCGCGTGATCTCGGTCGGCTCGGCCTACCACGCGGTGACCCGGCCCAACGCCGTCCTGCTCGGCCCGCTGCACGTGCACGTCAAGCACGCCCCGACGCTGGCCGAGGCCGCCCGCGAGCTCGCCGACATGGCGCACCTGCTCGGGCCCGAGGACGACCTGGTCCAGCTGCTGGTGCTGGGCCTGGTACGGCGCGGCGTCTCGGTCGGCATCCGCGGTCGCCGCGACCTGTTCTACCGCCGGATCACCGGGCAGGCCGACGCCGACCCGGCCGTGGCGGACATGGCCGCCTTCGACGAGGACAAGGCCCGGCTGAACAACGCGGTCAAGGGCGCCGACGGCTTCTTCACCACCTTCTTCGTCAGCACCTACTCGCGCTACATCGCCCGCTGGGCGGCCCGGCGCGGGCTCACGCCCAACCAGGTCACGCTGATCTCGATCGCCCTGGGCGTGGCCTCGGCGGCCTGCTTCGCCACCGGCCAGCGCCCCGGGATGGTGGCCGGCGGGCTCCTGATCTACTTCGCCTTCGTCTTCGACTGCGTGGACGGCCAGGTCGCCCGGTACGCCCGCAAGTTCGGCGTGCTCGGCGCCTGGCTGGACGCCACCTTCGACCGCTTCAAGGAGTACGTGGTCTTCGCTGGCCTGGCGGTCGGCGCGGCCGTCTCCGGGGTCGGCGACGTGTGGACCCTGGCGCTCGCCGCGCTCGGCCTGCAGTCCATCAAGCACCTGCTGGACTTCTCCTTCGGCGCGGCCAACCGGCGCCGGCCGCCGTCGCCGCTGCCCTCCATCCCGCTCTCGATCGTCTCCGACACCCCGCTCCGGGACGCGCTGGAGCAGCGCAAGGCCGCCCGCAGCAGCGGGATCCGCAACCTGCTGAAGATGTGGACCAAGGCCGGCAGGTACCGGGCCGTGCACTGGGCCCGCAAGATGATCGTGTTCCCGATCGGTGAGCGCTTCGCCGTCATCGCCGTCACCGGAGCCCTCTTCGACGCCCGGATCACCTTCCTCGCGTTGATCATCTGGGGCGGCATCGGGGCCACCTACTCGCTCACCGGACGTCTGATGAGGTCGCTCGCATGATCACCCAGCCGCAGGCCACCCCCGCTCCCGACCCCTACGAGGAGCGCCTGCGCATCCAGACCGCGCGCCTGCTCGCCTACCGCGACGACGGCCCGCTGGTCACCGCGCTGCGCCGCGCGGTCGGCCCGGGCCTGCCCCCGGTTCCGGCCTCCCTCGCCGCGCTGCTCGCGGTGGTCGTGATGGCGGTGGCCGGGGTCCTGGACGACGGCCCCGTGCTGATCGTCCCCGTGCTGGCCATGGTGGCGCTGGTGCTGCCCACCGCGGCCCGCGACCACCTGGGCAAGCTCGACTGGCTGGTGCCGCCGCTGATCCGGGCGACCGAGTTCCTGATCGTCATCCTGGTCGGCCTGGCCGCGGACGCGCCCAAGTGGCTGCTGTTCGTCCTGCTGTACGTCGTCGGCTACCACACCTACGACACCGTCTACCGGACCCGGCAGGGCATCTGGCCGCCCGACTGGGTGTTCCGCGCCGGGCTGGGCTGGGAGATCCGCCTCCTGCTGCTCGGAGCGGGCGCCGCGCTGGGCGTGCTGACCTGGGTGCTGGCCGCGCTCACGCTCTACCTGGGCGTGCTGTTCGCCGTCGAAAGCGTGACGAGCTGGGTCCGGCTGGACAAGGCCTCGGCGTCCAAGGCCCAGGAGAGCGACGACCTGGAGACCTCCCCCGAGGAGGCCATGGAGCAGGCGACCGGCGAGGCCGAGCCCGCTTGACGACCCTCGTACCGGGCGCCCGCCGGCGCCCGCCGTACGACCCGACCTCGAGGGCCGCGGCGCACCCGCCGCGGCCCTCGCCGTGTGCGGGACGGGGTGCCTGGGGACGGCCGCGCACCGCCCGGTCGCGCGGCTGTGTTACAAAGCAGCGTGGAGTTGGACCGGCTGGATCGCGACATCATCGGGGCGCTCGTCGAGGACGCCCGCGCCACCTACGCGGAGATCGGGCAGCGCGTGGGCCTGTCGGCGTCGGCGGTGAAACGGCGGGTGGACCGGCTGCGCGGGGCGGGGGCGATCACCGGGTTCACCGCGCGGGTGGAACCCGCGGCGCTCGGCTGGACCACCGAGGCGTACGTCGAGCTGTTCTGCGCGGGCAAGACCTCGCCGGCGGAGATCGGGATGGCCGTGGCCCGCAACCCGGAGGTGGTCTCGGCGTGCACGATCACCGGGGAGGCCGACGCGCTGCTGCACATCCGGGCGACGGACGTGCGCCACGTGGAGCGGGTGATCGAGCGCATCTCCGCCGAGCCGTTCGTGGTGCGGACCAAGAGCTCCATCGTGCTCTCCCGGCTGATCGACGCCCCGCCGATCACCCCGCGCAACGAATCGCCGTTCCTGGCCTGAAGGACGCGCGAAAGCCGCGCCGACACGCACGACAGACCCCTTGGCCTGCGTGAACCCCGTTCCTAGGCTGTTGCCGTCCCTGACGCGACGTCCCCTCGTGGAGGTGTGCCATCACAGCCAGCGAAGTCACCGGGGTGCTGGGCCGGGAGAGAGCCCGTCCCGGCCCCTCCGCGGCGCCCGGCGTCCGGCCCGCGCCCGCGGCGGCCGGGGTCCCGCTCCCCGCGGCGGGCGGGAGCACCGCGGCGCGGCACTTCCTCATGTGCCCGCCCGAGCACTTCGCGGTCGAGTACCGGATCAATCCATGGATGGATCCGGTCGCGGGCGCCGACCGCGAGGTGGCGATCCGGCAGTGGGAGGGGCTCAGGAGCGCCTATGAGGCCCTGGGGCACCGGGTCAGCCTGATCGACCCGGTGGAGGGCCTGCCGGACATGGTCTTCGCGGCCAACGGCGCGCTGGTCGTCGACGGCCGGGTGTACGGCGCGCGGTTCACCCACGCCGAACGGGCCGCCGAGGGCCCGGCCTACCTGGACTGGTTCGTCCGCAACGGCTACGAGCGGGTGCGCGAGGCGGACTTCACCAACGAGGGCGAGGGCGACTTCCTCACCCTCGACCACGTCGTCCTGGCCGGGACCGGGTTCCGCACCGACGTCGCCGCCCACTCCGAGGTGCAGGAGTTCCTCGGCCGCCCGGTGGTGACCCTGCGCCTGGTGGACCCGCGCTTCTACCACCTGGACACGGCCCTTTTCCCATTAAACGGACATAACGTGGCATACTTCCCGGGTGCCTTCTCTCCGGGGAGCCAGGAGGTACTGCGCCGCCTCTTCCCCCACGCCGTCATCGCCGGCGAGGACGACGCAGCCGTACTGGGCCTCAACGCGGTCAGCGACGGCACCCATGTAGTGATCAACGAAGAGGCGGCGGGACTGCGGAGCGCGCTCGAACGCGGAGGCTTCGAGGTCGTCCCGATCGAGTTCTCCGAGCTCCGCAAGGCCGGCGGCGGACCGAAGTGCTGCACGCTGGAGATCCGGGGATGAACGCCGAGCGGCAGACGCCGCGCATCAGAGAAGACGGTGACGTACCGATGACCACCACGGCCGAGCTCATCGAGCTCAGCGAGCGCCGCAGCGCGCACAACTACCACCCCCTCCCCATCGTGATCCGCGAGGCGCAGGGCGCCTGGGTCACCGACGTCGAGGGGCGCCGGTTCCTGGACTGCCTGTCCGGCTACTCGGCGCTGAACTTCGGGCACGGGAACGCCAAGATCATCGAAGCGGCGCGGGAGCAGCTCGACAGACTCACCCTGACCAGCCGCGCCTTCTTCCACGACCAGTTCGCGGCCTTCGCCGCCGGGCTGGGCGACCTCACCGGCAAGGACATGGTCCTGCCGATGAACACCGGCGCCGAGGCCGTGGAGACGGCGATCAAGACGGCCCGCAAGTGGGGGTACGAGGTCAAGGGCGTCGCCCGCGACCGGGCGAACATCATCGTCATGGAGGACAACTTCCACGGCCGCACCACGACGATCGTGAGCTTCTCCACCGACCCCGACGCCCACGGCGGCTACGGCCCCTACACGCCGGGCTTCAAGATCGTTAAGTACGGCTCGGTGGAGGCGATCCGCGAGGCCATCGACGCCGACACGGTCGCGGTGCTGCTGGAGCCCATCCAGGGCGAGGCCGGCGTGCTCGTGCCGCCGGACGGCTACCTGCGGCAGGTCCGCGAGCTGTGCACCGAGCAGAACGTGCTGATGATCGCCGACGAGATCCAGTCCGGCCTGGGCCGTACCGGCGAGACCTTCGCCTGCGACCACGAGGGCGTCGTCCCCGACGTCTACGTGCTGGGCAAGGCGCTGGGCGGCGGCGTCGTCCCGGTCTCGGCCATCGCGGCGAACGCCGACGTCCTCGGCGTGATCCGGCCGGGGCAGCACGGCTCGACCTTCGGCGGCAACCCGCTCGCCTGCGCGGTGGCGTGCGCGGTGATCGACCTGCTCAACACCGGGGAGTACCAGGCCCGCTCCAAGCAGCTGGGCGCCGTCCTGCACGAGCGGCTGAACACGCTGGTCGGCCGGGGCGCGGTGGCCGTGCGCGGGCGGGGCCTGTGGGCGGGCGTGGACATCGACCCCTCGATCGGGAGCGGCCGGGAGATCTCCGAGGCGCTCATGCGCCGGGGCGTCCTGGCCAAGGACACCCACGGCTCCACCATCCGCCTCGCCCCGCCGATCGTCATCGCCGAGGAGGACCTCCTCTGGGCCGTCGACCAGCTGGCCGACGCGCTCGGGGACCTCTCCCGGTAGCCCCGCCGCCCGTGGTCCCCGCCGGCCACGGGCGGCCGGCCGGGCCTCAGGCCTCAGACCTCAGGCCTCAGGCCTCAGGCCTCAGACCCTGAGGCATGAGGCCCGCGGCGGACCCCCTCAGGCCCTGAGGTCCACCGTGGCGACCTCGGTGACGCCCGTGCTGGTGGCGGTGTCCCAGCGGGCCGAGAGCGGCCCCTCCAGGTCGAGCGTGGCGATGGCGTTGGAGAACCACGGGCCCTCGGTGATCCGCCACCGGATGGGCGGTCGGGGGATCTTCGCCAGGCGGGAGAGCGCGCCGCCGATCAGGGTCGCGACGCCGAACTGGGCGACGATGTTGGCCAGGCGGAGCGTCCGGCTGAGCGGGTTGCGGATGGGCGAGCAGACCAGCTGGTGGATCGGGTGGCGCCGGGCCTTGGCGACGTAGGAGTAGTGCACGTCGCCGGAGAGGATGACCACCGGCTTGCCCGTTTCGACCAGCAGCCGCGCCAGGTCCTCGAAGGAGCGGCGGAAGGCCGACCAGTGCTCCAGGTCGATGGCCTGGCGCAGCATCTCCGACAGCCGGGCCACCCGCCTGCCCCACGCCCCCTGCGCCAGGGCCTCGTTCCAGTTCTGGATGTGGTGGATGCCGGCCGGGAGCAGGAACGGCACCGACGAGCCGATCACGAAGCGCTCGGCGCCCTCCCGCTCCAGCTGCCCGGTGAGCCACTCCCACTCGACCGGGTCGATCATGCGCCGGTCCCCCGGGGTGAGCTGCCGGGCGCAGCGGGTGTCGAGCATGATCAGCCGGGTCGAGCCCAGGTCGCGGGCGTAGCTCCACCTGCTGCCTGCGGGGACCGCGTCGGCGTGCGCGGCGAACGCGTCGAGGATCTCCGCCCCGTCGCCCTCCGCGGCGCACAGCTTGCCGAGCAGGCCGTCGGCCTCGCGCTCGGCGGGCGACAGGTTTCCCAGGTGCTGGTAGACCCAGTAGGCGCCGAGCCCCGAGATCACCCGGCGCGGCCACCACTCCACCGTGGACATCTTCTCGCGCCAGTCGGCCGAGGTGTTCCAGTCGTCGCGCAGGTCGTGGTCGTCGAAGATCATCGCGGTGGGCACGGTCGAGAGCATCCAGCGGATCTCCGGGTCGGTCCAGGCCACCCGGTACAGCTCGGCGTACTCCTCGAAGTCGGCGATCTCCTTCTTCGGCTCGGTGTCCCTGCGTCCGGCGATGAACTCCAGCATCTCGGCGGACGGCTCGTCGGCGTAGACCTGGTCGCCGAGGAGGAGCAGCAGGTCCGGCCAGCCGTCGGCCGCGAGCGTCCCGGCGGACTCCATCAGGTGGCAGCCGTACGCGCGCAGGACGTCCACCCCGTGCGAGATGGTGTGCAGCGTGTCGTGCGGCACGCTGGTCCGGCAGGAGCCGAACATCACCTTCCGGGGACCGTCGGAGCCGAGCAGCCGGATCCGGCTGGGCGGGTGGTCCGGCAGCGGCCAGACCGTCTCCCCGTCGAGCCGGACCTCGTAGGCCCCGCCGCCGTCCACGTCCACGATGGCGTAATGGTGGCCGTGCACGGTGAACGTCCGTGCGCTCCCCCGCGCCCGCCCCGCCTCGACCGTCACCTCGCACGGCTCGCTGGTCTCCACCCAGATGGAGGCGCTCGTCGCGTCGACATAGCGCAGCAGCGGCCCGACCACAAGTTCCGGCACGTCGTTCGTCTCCTCAGCCTACGGATCAGCCACTACGGAATGGCGGACTCATCATCACGAGCCTGCCATATCGGCGTGTTCCCCTCCCAATGCCCAGCCGGTTTGATCGGTAACAACGGATCAGCCGACACGTGCGGAACCCGACAAGGACCGGCCACGAGAACGCAACACCGCCGCCCCCACCCGGTGACGCATCGTGGTTACGCTCATCACGAACAACCGCCTCGGGCGGGGCAACGGCGCCCCGCCCACCGTATGGAGGGCCTCCTTCATGTCGATCACGGTGCCGTCGACGACGCCGGCGACCACCTCGCTGCTCAGCCCGGGCCGGCAGGCCCTCGACTCCGCGCTCTTCCAGCTCGACCAGGCGGCCGACCGGCTCGGCCTGGACGACGGCCTGCGCACCATGCTGGCCACCCCGCGCCGCTCGCTCACCGTCGCGGTGCCCGTCCGCCGCGAGGACGGCCGGATGGACGTCGTGCAGGGCTTCCGGGTCCAGCACAACGTCACCCGCGGCCCGGCCAAGGGCGGCGTCCGCTTCCACCCCTCCACCGACATCCACGAGGTCACCGCGCTGGCCATGTGGATGACCTGGAAGTGCGCGCTGGTCGGCATCCCGTACGGCGGCGCCAAGGGCGGCGTCTCCGTGGACCCGGCCTCGCTGACCACCCGCGAGCTGGAGCGGGTCACCCGCCGCTACGTCAACGAGATCCTGCCGATCATCGGCCCGGAGCGGGACATCCCGGCGCCCGACGTCGGCACCGACGAGCAGACCATGGCCTGGATCATGGACACCTACTCGGTGAGCACCGGCTACCCCGTGCCCGGCGTGGTGACCGGCAAGCCGATGACCCTCGGCGGGTCCCTCGGCCGGGCCGGGGCCACCTCGCGCGGAGTGCAGATCGCCACGCTGAAGGCCCTGCCGGGCGCCCCCGAGGGCCGCACCGTCGCGGTCCAGGGCTTCGGCAAGGTCGGCGCGCTCGCCGCCCGCTACCTCGCCGACGCCGGCTGCCGGGTGGTGGCCGTCTCCGACGTCACGGGCGCGGTGGTCGACCGCTCCGGCCTCGACGTCGACGACCTGCGGGCCTGGGTCGCCGAGACCGGCGGCGTGTACGGCTACCGCCGCGCCGACGCCCTCTCCCACGCCGACCTGCTGGAGCTGGACGTCGACGTCCTCGTCCCCGCGGCGCTGGAAGGCGTGATCACCGAGGAGAACGCCCCGCGGGTCAGGGCCCGCCTGATCGTGGAGGGCGCCAACGGGCCCACCACCCCGGAGGCGGACCGGATCCTGGCCGACGCCGGGGTCACGGTGGTCCCGGACATCCTGGCCAACGCGGGCGGTGTGATCGTCTCCTACCTGGAGTGGGTGCAGAACCTGCAGGCCTGCTCCTGGAACGCCGGCGAGGTCGAGGTGCGGCTCCGCGACCTGATGGAGTCCTCGTTCGACGCGGTCGCGGCGACGTCCGCCGAGCACGGCGTGACCCTGCGCCAGGCGGCCCACGTCATCGGCGTCGGCCGGGTCGCCGAGGCCCACCGGATGCGGGGCCTGTACCCCTGACGGCCCGGCCCGCGTCGCCGTCCGTCACGCCGCGGCGGCCAGGCGCTCGCGCCACCAGGCGATCGTCGCGGTCAGCGCCTCGTCCACCGGGGTGGGCGCCATGCCGAAGGCGGACTGGAAGTCGGTGGAGTCGAGCACGAAGGGCCGGACGAACTGGTAGCGCAGCTCCTCCAGTTCACCGAGCAGGGGCGAGAAGACCCCCGCCGTCCGGACGAGCCAGTGGGGCATGGCCTTGACCGCCGGGCGGGGGGCGCCCGCCAGCTCGCACAGCCGCTCCGCCACGGCCCGGTAGGTCATCGCCGGACCGGTGGGGACGTGCCAGGCGCGGCCCCAGGACCGGTCGCCGGTCGCGGCGGCCACCAGGGCCCGGGCCACGTCGGGCACGTAGGTCCAGCTGTGCGGCTGGTCGGGGTCGCCGATGTGGCGCACGGTCCGGCCCGCCAGCAGCGGGGGGACGAACCGGTCCCCCAGGTGCGACTGGTCCCGGCAGCCGGGGCCGAAGTAGTCCGAGCCGCGGATCTCCGTGACCCGGACCCGGCCCGCCTCGTGCGCGGCCAGCGCGTCCTGCCACATGCGGACCCGGACGGCGCCCTTGGCGCTGGGCGGGGTGAGCGGATCGTTCTCCTTCATCGGCCGGTCGGGGGCCGCGTAGACGTAGAGGTTTCCGAGGATGACGTATCCGGCGCCGGTGGCCTCGGCGGCGGCCAGCAGCGATCCGGCCATCGGCGGCCAGTCCTGCGCCCACCTCGGGTAGGGCGGGTTGACGCAGTTGTACAACGCCTCGGCGCCCGCGGCCAGCCGGGTCAGCCGCTCGCGGTCGGCCGCGTCGGCCGCCTCCTTGCGGATGCCCGGCAGGTCCGGGCCCGAACCCGAGCGGCTGACGAGGACGACCTCGTCTCCGCGCCCCGCCAGCACCCGGGCCACCTCGGAGCCGACCTGCCCCGCTCCCACGACGACGTGCTTGGCCATATCGATCGTTCCTTCCCCTGGTTTCCGGACCGGCTCGCACCGCCGCCGGACGAGCCGGAGAACGGCGCCGGCGGCGCAGACCACGGCTGAGGCGATCACCGGGGCGGTCCGTCCGGCCCAATGACTCGGATTGCCGTTCTGTTCTGAGAGCGATGCTCTCTCATTGGAGCGCAGATCGTCAAGAGCGGTGCTCTCGTTTCTTTCCAACGCTCTGGTACGGTCGATCCATGAGCGCAGGCCGTACAGCACGTGAGCGGGTCCGGGCCGAGCTGACCCGCGAGATCACCGACATCGCCCGCAGGCAGCTGGCCCTCGATGGCGCGGCGGGACTCTCGCTGCGCGCGGTGGCCCGCGAGATGGGCATGGTCTCCTCGGCGATCTACCGCTACTTCCCCTCGCGGGACGACCTGCTCACGGCGCTGATCATCGACGGTTACAACGCCCTCGGCGAGGCCGTGGAGAACGCCGACGCGGCCTGCCCCCCCGGCGACCACACCGGTCGGTGGCTCGCGGTCTGCCATGCCGTACGGGACTGGGCGCTGGCGCACCCGCACGAGTACGCCCTGCTGTACGGCTCCCCCGTGCCCGGCTACAAGGCCCCGGTCGACACCGTCGCCGCGGCGATCCGCGACACCGTCGTCTACGGCCGGATCGTCTCCGACGCCCACCGGGCCGGGGTGCTGAACCCGCCGGACCTCTGCCCGCCCGTCCCCGCCTCGTTCGGCCGGGACGCGGCGCGGGTGCGGGAACTCATGCCCGGCGTCCCCGACGAGGTGGTCGCCCGGGCGGTGACCGCCTGGACCGGGCTGTTCGGCTGGGTCGGATTCGAGCTGTTCGGCCAGTTCAACAACGCCATCCTCGATCCCGCCCCGGCCTTCGACCACGCCGTGCGCTGCCACGCCGCCCTGCTGGGACTGCCCGTCTGACCCGGGCGGACCCCACCGGCCCGACGACCGGGTGATGAGGGCTGCGGCGGCGGCGAGGAACCACACCTGGACCGCGGTGACGGCGAAGCTGGTCAGCGGGCCCGCGTCCTGGCCGGCCAGTTCGACCATGGGGGTCAGCGCGGCCGCCGCCGCCAGCAGGCCCAGCCAGGTCAGCCAGCGCGACACGTGCGCGCGGACGGCTAGCGAGGCGCACGCGACGGCCGCCGCGTCGAGGGCCGAGACCCCGAGGATCTCGCCGATTCCGCCGCCGAAGTCGTTCAGCGCCTGGAATTGCACGGCGATGACCTGCTTCAGCGCGTCGTCGGCGTCGCCCCAGGCGGCGGCGAGGGCGGGCATCGCGGTGAGCCAGCGCAGGATGCCGATCGCCCGGGCCAGGGCGGACAGCCCGGCGAGGACGACGGCGATCCTGGCGAGGGAGTGCACCCTACCCGCCCCACCGCCGGTGACGGCCGTGACGAGAGCGGCGATCACCGGGAGGAAGAGCAGCGAGTACGCCAGGTAGGCCAGGTATCCGGCCCGCACGGCCGCCTCGTTCCGCGCCACCAGGGGGAGGACCACCGAGGCCGGCTCTCCGAGGCTCCGCGGACAGTCGACCGCCTGTGGCTCGGCGCCGCCGCGGACGCGAACTTCCACGCGGCGGCGCTCAACGCCGCCGACGAGATCGAACGCCTCCGGCCGGCCGCCGGCCGCGGATGAGCGCACCCCGGCGGGAGGCCAGGACATGGACCCGGCCCGGGTACGGCAGGCCGTACCCCCGGTCCCCGGCGTACCGGAGTCGGCGGGCACCGTCCCTCAGGAGGCCGTCCCGTACAACCCGGGGAGATCGACCAGAAGGCTCCGGGAGACCGCCGCGGCCTTGAGGTCATCGGTGAAGCCGGAGCGGGAGAAGAGTACGAGCATCGCGATGGGCGAGAAGAACATCACAGTAAGTGGTGATGGTTGGTACCGTGCCCGGATGGCTGAGACCTTCCCCGTGGCGGACGCGACCGACTGGGCTGTGGATCTCTACGAAGCGGACGGTTCAGAGGAGAAGATCTGGCTGATAGAACCGGTTACCCGTAGGCGCGCCCTGTTCAAGCCGAACGTCCGCCACGACAACGCGGAACAGGCGGATCACTGGCCCGAAAAACTCGCGTCGGAAGTGGCCGGTCTTCTGGGCGCACCCAGAGCTCTGATCGATCTCGCGACCCGGGATGGCCGCCGAGGCTGCCTGTCGTACGACGTGAAGCCTGCCTACTGGCAGTTGCAGCCCGGATACGTTCTGCTGGCCGAGTTGCTCGGGCAGCACGATCCCATGGACAAGAGACACGAAGGGCACACTCTGCAGAACGTTCGTATCGTTTTGCAGGAGTATGACCACCCGCCTGGTTTCACGGGACCCGGGAGCTTCAATGCCTTTGACACGTTCGCGGGCTATACGGTCTTCGACGCGCTGATCGCCAACCGTGATCGGCATCCTGCGAACTGGGCCGTGCTCCTCGGCCCGGACAAGGGCGACCAGAGGCTGGCGCCGTCATACGATCACGCCACCAGTCTGGGGTTCAGCCTCACCGATGCGGATCGTGAGCGGAAGTTGCGTGACACGATGGAGTGGAAGGCCTTCCTGCATAAGGGCACCGCTTGGCGATTCGAGGGGTGCCGCAAGGTGCCACTCACCGACTTCGCCAAGAACGCGCTGAACCTCGTCAGCCCGGAGGTTCGTGGATACTGGCTTGACCGGCTGGAAGCATGCGCGAAAGATCAGATCGAGGACCTGGCCGCGCTGGTTCCAGAAATGTCGGAGGTAGCGCGTACGTTCGCAGTTGAACTGGTGGACGCTAACAGGAGGAGGCTGCTCGATGGCTAGTTCGTCCCAGTCCTCGTCGTTGCGCACAAGCGGCACGGCAGGCACCTCTCGTCTGCTGGTCGCGTGGCAGGATCCACGCACTCGCGCCATCGCTCCCATCGGCGTCCTGGAGAAGACCAGCGATGGTTTCTCGTTCGCTTACCTGCGGAAAGTGATGGACATCCCGGGTTTCAGGCCGCTGCTCGGCTTCGGGGACCTGGAGCGCCGTTACCGATCCTCGGCTCTGTTCCCATTGTTCAACCAGCGTCTGATGGATTCCCGACGGCCCGACTACCGCCGATACTTGACAGTGCTCGGCCTGTCCGGCGGCGCATCCCCCATGACGGTGCTCGGCCGTTCGGGAGGACGCCGGGCCGGAGACTCGATCTTCCTGGTACCCGAGCCATGCGTTGAGGAGGACGGCCGGACGTCCGCTGCCTTCTTCGTACACGGATCGCGGCACAGGCCAGGAGCCGAGTCCTGCATCTCCGTCCTCCACGAAGGCGAACTGCTCGACCTGCGCGATGACCCGTCGAACCCGGTCAATCAGAGGGCACTGCTGGTCACCCGCGAAGGCACCGAGTTGGGCTGGGTCCCGGACCTTCTCCTCGACTACGTTCATCACGTTCGCGATGCCGGTGCGATGACCATCCGAGTCGCTCAGGTGAACGGATCTGACGTTCCGCCCAACCTGCGGCTCAGGGTTCGACTCCACGGCTCCGTTCCATGCGGCTATCTGCCGTTCCGGGGTGAAGACTGGGCCACGACTGCCTGACGTCACCAGAGGCGTTCCGTCCCTGCCTGATCTTCGGCGTGAAAAAGATCGAGCATCGCCAGGAGCTCTACCTTGGACGGTGCGATCAGGACGGCACCTCTTCGACACAGCCTCCTTCTCGATCTCGTCCCCTGGAGAACCAGTGCAGCGGTCACCCTCGCGCAGGCGGCTTCCTCGCGACCCCGAGCCCTCGACTCCACGGCTCGTCAAGGTCGCCGACGACATCCTCGACGGCCGCGTCGTGCTGCCCAAGTTCCAGCGGGACTTCGTCTGGACGCGCCGGCAGATCCTGAACCTGCTCGACTCCGTGGCGAAGAACTACCCGGTCGGCAGCGTCCTGCTCTGGGAGAGCGACCAGGAGCTGGCGAGCGAGCGGACGATCGCGGGCCTGGAGGTCGAATCGTTGCCGAGCGGTCGTCACGTCAACTATCTGCTGGACGGCCAGCAACGGCTCTCCACGATCTGCGGTGCTCTGCACTGGGAGCCCGACGGTGACCCCAGAAGTCCGTGGAACATCGTCTACGACCTCGCCGAGGCCGCTTTCCTCCATCGGGAGGACTTCGAGGAGCCCCCGCCGACACAACTTCCGCTCCGGTTCCTCCTCGACAGCGCGGAGTTCGTCGTACGGCTGGAGCGGATCGCCGACGAGGAGCTCAAACAGCGGGCACGGCTGCTCCACAACCGGTTCACGGACTACCAGATCGCGGTGGTGACGCTCCGGGACATGCCGATCGACGAAGTCGGTCTGGTCTTCGAACGCATCAACACCACGGGGACACCCCTGAGCCTGGTGGAGTTCATGCGGGCCGCCACCTGGGCCCCCGACTTCGACCTGCTGGACTCGATCGACGAGATCAAGGAAGTCCTCCACCGGAAGCGCTACGGCGATCTCGACCCCAAGGTGCTGCTCCGCGCCGTGGCCGCCACCGCCGGGTTCGGCTACTCCAAGACGGACATCGAACAGATCCGGAAGCTACCCAGGCCCGAGCTGAGAGAGGCGATCGGCAGGACGGCGGAGGCCGCCAGGCGCGCCGTCGACTTCCTGGTGACGGAGATCGGGACCCCCTCCTCCAAGACACTGCCCTACGACACCCAGTTCGCCATCCTGGTGGACGTCTTCGCGCGGCTGAACCGGCCCACCGCCGCGCAGCACGCCGCCATCCGCCGCTGGTTCTGGCGGACCACCCTCGGTGGCAGGTTCCAGAACTGGGGGCTGAGCCAGATGACGGCGGACCACGCGGCGGTCACCGACTTCGTCACCGGGAAGACTCCCGAGATCGAGGCGCCCATCTCGGTGCCGCGCAGTGAGATCTGGCGGAAGAACAAGTTCCGGGTCGAGAACGCCGTCTCCAAGATGGTCGCCCTCATACTCGCCGACGCCACTCCCCTCGACATCCGCACCGGCGCGAAACTGGACACCGGGAAGGCCCTGTCCTGGGCCAACGACAAGGAGTGGCACCACTTCTTCCCGAAGGACTACCTGAAGCGGCAGCAGCGCCTCGACCACGACCAGGCGAACGTCCCCGCCAACATCGTCATGCTCAGCTCGGCCACCAACATCGCCATATCCAACCAGGCGCCCGCCGGCTACCTGAAGGACTTCGTCGACGAGAGCGGCGAGCAGAAGATCCTCGACCATCTGGTCGGCTGCTTGGTGACCAAGGACGCCTTCGAGGCGGCGATGCGCAACGACTACCAGGAGTTCCTACGCGTCCGCTCCGAGACCCTGCACCGCCGCGCCCTGGAACTCGCCGGGCTGGACGACTCCGTCTGACCCGCCGGGCCCGTACGGCGGGCAATCGCCGTCCCGCTTCACGAGAGGAAACGGCTCCCGATGAAGGGACGGGCCTCATCGGGAGCCGTGTCCGGCCTGGAGCCACGGGGAAGCCTCCGGCCGGACGTCGGGGAGACGACTTCTCCTCTCGGAGAGGAGGCCCTCGCTGGAGGCACGATCAGCGAGGACTGTATCCGCCCTCCCTCCCGGAGTGCGGGTCGAGGATGGGCGGGCCGGAGTCTCCGAGGTCCGCCCGGATGACGCACCAGACCGTACGGCCTCGGCCCCGGCCGTGCTCGCGGGTCCCCCGTTCCGCGGAGATCTCGCGGACGATCAGCAGCCCTCGACCGTCTTCCGCATCCGGCTCTTTCCGAACATGAGGTCCAGAAAACATCGATCCCGGATCACTCACCTCCAAATAAACAATTTCCTCCGTAGCGGCAAGAGTGAGACGGATAAGGTCGCCGGGCCGCGAGTTCGAATGCACGATGGCATTCGTCGTGAGCTCGGACACGGCCAGCACGACATCGTCGATCGCGGGATGCCCCTCCCCAAGCCATCCGCGTACCTCGGAGCGTGCGCGCGCCACGGATTCGCGGACACTCGGCAGACTGATCTCACCGAGGATCGAAGACTCCTCCCGCACTGATTTCATCAATTCACCTGACCGAAGAGTTGGTTCCCGATCGCCCTTCCCACCATCCCAACCCTCGGCTACATTCGGTAGCGAATTGACTTCCACCAGTCATCAACGGCTTCAATCGCAGTTTCATTGAAACGTTGGTGAAAACGACCGGGAGGACCGATGCCAAAGGAAAGCACTCTCCTGCCCTCCGAATCCCCGACCGCTCTCTTCGGCTTCGAGTTGCGGCGGCACCGCAAGGCGCGGGGCTGGTCCCAGATGCGGCTGTCGCGAGCCGTCTCCTACTCCGTCGGCACGATCAGCATGATCGAGACGGCGAGACGGTCACCCACGGAGGATTTCGCCCGCCACTGCGACGAGGTCCTGGAGGCCGAAGGCGCGCTGATGCGCCTCTGGCCGATGGTCAACCACGCCTCGGCCCCGCCGTGGTTCCGCCCCTGGCTCGACGTGGAGGCGACTGCGGAAGCGCTCCGCTCCTGGGAGCCCATCGTCATGCCCGGCCTACTTCAGATCGAGGACTACGCCAGGGCCGTTCTGGGCGGCGAGATCGGCGCCACTCCCGAGCAGGTCGACGAACAGGTCACCGCCCGCTTGGAACGCCAATCGATCCTCAGGCGCTCCAAGCCGCCCCTTTTCTGGACCGTGATCGACGAAGGGGTTCTTCACCGCCCGATCGGCAGTCCCAACACCATGGCAGCGCAGCTCGCCCATCTTCTCGAAGTCGGCCAGACGCCCCGGATCACCATTCAGATCCTCCCCTTCAGCGCCTACTGCACCAGCGGCCTCGCCGGCGGTTTTGCCATCGCAAGTGCACATGGGGTTTCCGACACGGCGTACGTCGAGTCCGCTGGGGTCATGAGCCGAGTAACCGAGCGACCGGAGGACGTAAGCCTCCTAACATACAGATACGAGGGGATTCGCTCCGAAGCACTGTCCCAGCGCGAGTCCCTGAAAATGATCGAGGAGGCGTTGAAACGATGGACAAGCTGACCCAGGAGCTCAAGGCCGCCACATGGCGCAAGTCCAGCCTGTCAGGCCCTGACGGCGGGAACTGCGTCGAGGTCGCCGAACTGTCCAGTGGACGTCGAGGCGTCCGCGACAGCAAGAACCCCACCGGTCCCGCGCTGGTCTTCACCTCAGGCGAGTGGAACGCCTTCATCGACGGCGCGAAGGCCGGTGAGTTCGACTAGCCACACTAGGGATTCCTCTGTGGAGAGGCTATCAATTCATGGAGCCTCTCCACAGCCAATCATTCCGCGACGTCAGTTCGTTAGAACAAGAATCAACCACTGGAATCAGCGTCCAACAGAGAAGAATTCAGTAATTCTCGCGGCCACAAAACGACATTCATCGAATAATTCAGCCAGCAAACAGGGCGTCCAGCAACGACACTCTCAATGCTGTCGCCTGCTCGTCCGCAATGATCGTCTTTTCAAGGCCCCCCGTGACTTCGTCGAGAATTTTCACGACATGGTCTTGGACATCACGCTCGGGTAGAGGGATGAACAGCTGCTCGAATGCCTTGACTCCCAGGGTGCGATTGCGGTCTGCCATGCCCGGGGAGCAGGATCCGATAGCAGCCAACCCTGCCCTAGTAAGGAAGTAGTAGCGAACGAAGCCAATATTAACCCGAGAGTCTATGGGCACATAGAAAAGAAAGCGATTCGATGCGACACATTCGACGTCTTTGGCCGCCGTGACCCCTACCGCACCTTCCCACGCCTTGATATTACTGAGCACAAGGGCGTCCTGAGGGAAGGTGAAGTAACGTAATTTGCTCAACTCGGCACCAGGTGCAGGGGGATATCGAATCGTCCCCTTACCAAAGGAGCGAAGACCCAGCGCCCGATAATTCTTTTCGGGATCGATATCGATCGGCCTGCGGTCAGCTTTCAATACCTCTGATATGCGTACCCTAGAAGTCCCATCTCCGGATATCCTCGAAAACAATCTCTCGGAAGCATCGATATCGAGCAGTATCTTTTCAAGAAGAATCAGGGTATCACGCTTGCTGGCAATCAAGTCAGCAACAATCTCCTTAGGAGAGCGACGCTCCAGACCATCTCCATCGCGCGGGTTGGTTAAATTAAGGTTGAATCCTCTATTTTCGATGTCTGCGACAGGAACGCGCCAGGCGCGCCCGTTCTCCACGCGCCCTTCACGCTTCCGCCCACCCCACCAGGAGACACACTCGCCAAACCCCTCGTCCCGCATGGGTTTGGTCTTGGTGTATTTCTTTCGCCCATCTGGCGGGAGGATCTCATAGAACCAAGTTTCTTTCGTCGGCCCGGTCTTCTCGAAGAAGAGCAGGTTGGCCGGGATCTGGGTGTAGGGCGCGAAGACCCCTTCCGGAAGTCGTACGACCGTGTGGAGGTCACACTCGCGCAGCAGCCGCTCCTTGATCCGGGTGCCCGCGCCCTCGCCGAAGAGCACGTTGTGAGGCAGAACGATCGCGCACCGGCCGCCGGGCTTGAGCTTGTCGAGGATCGCGACGAGGAAGAGCCAGGCCGTCTCCTTCGTCCGGACTCCCTTGGCGAAGCGCTCGGAGACCGAGGTCTCCTCTTCCCCGCCGAACGGCGGGTTGGTGAGGACCACGTCGACCTTGCTCGCGGGCCCGATCTCCCCGGTCATCTGGACCAGGGCGTTGTTCCGTACGACGGTCGGCGCCTCGATCCCGTGCAGGATGAGGTTCATCAGGCAGAGCAGGTACGGCAGCGGCTTCTTCTCGATGCCCCGCAAGTCCTTCTGGAGCCGCGTCCACGCCTCGGTGCTGGTGGCTTTGTCCCCCAACTCCTCAAGGCTCTCGACCAGGAAGCCGCCCGTCCCGCAGGCCGGGTCGAGGATGCTCTCCCCCAGCGACAGGAACGACTGCCGGACCATGAACCGGATCACCGGTCTCGGCGTGTAGAACTCGCCCGAGTCTCCTGCGGCGTCACGCACCTCCCGCAGGATCGTCTCGTACAAGTGGGCCATCGTGTGGATGTCGTCGCTGGAGGCGAAGTTGATCTCGTTGAGCTGGCGGATGAGGTCGCCGAGGAGATAACCGGAGAGCATGCGGTTGTGGATGTCCTTGAACAGGTCCACCAGCACCGCGTCACGGGGGGCCTTGCCTTCCAACTCTCCCTTGAGGTACGGCAGCAGCTCGCCGTTGACGAAATCCCGGAGCGCGTCGCCGTACAGCTCGGGGTCCTCCGCCCAGTCACGCCAGCGGTAGGGCGCCTCGATCGCGGGACGGTAGTCGTCCTCCATCGACTTCCGGTCGGCCTCCAAAGCGTCGAAGGCCCGCAGGAACAGCAGCCAGGAGAGCTGTGGCAGCCGGTCGAGGTCGCCGTTGAGCCCGGCGTCCTTGCGCATGATGTCGCGCGCGGACTTGATGACCGCGCTCAGTCGTGCGCGAGAGGTCTTCTCCACGGTCTTGCCGGCCGCCGCCATCAAGGTTTCCTTCCGTCGTCACAGACGGTCGTTCATCCTAGCCAACCCTGGCGACACGCCGATTCCGGTTCCGCACACGACCACACGCGGAACCGGAAATCACTCATGATCATGCGGCATCGTAGACGTACTGGCCCAGCCGGTCGAGGGCCTGCCGCAGCTGCTCACTCCCTCCGAAGCGGGCCGTCAGCTCCGAAGGACTGCCCAGCTCCCGGAGCGGAGGCAGGGTCAGCACCTTCGGCCGCAGCTCGACCGGGCCGTGCTCGACATACTTGTCCAGGACCAGCTCCAGGATCTCCCGGGCCTCCGCGGCGAAGGAGTCGAGGAAGTCCCGGTGCTCCCGGCGGACCCGGCGGGCCCGCTCCCTCCGGCTCATGGCAGGGAACTCCCAGGCCGCCGCGAGCAGCAGATCCAGCGGATCGGCCTCTTGGTCGTCCAGCTGCTCGGCCAGCATCGCGAAGTCGATCCCCCACCTCTCCAGCTCCTGGAGGATGTCCGCCCTCGACCCGGCCCGTGCCCACCGGCCGCGCAGCTCCGCCGGGCTGAGGTCCAGCGCGCGGACCCGTTCCCCGACGAACACCCGGTACTCGATCATCTTGGGCCGGCCGCTCTCAGGGTCCATCACGTAGAGGGTGTCGTTCCAGACGAACACGTCCTGGCCGTCCACGTAGTACCGCTGCGCCCGTGTGGTCAGCTCCGAGATCAGCTCGTCGTCACTCATCCCCGCACCGGGGTCGAAGGATCCGCTCTCCTGCTCGCTGTAGCCGACTCCGGGCTCGGCGACCTGCACTGCCTCCGCCGAGAGGTCGTCCGCAACGCTCCCGACCAGGTGTCCCTCGTCGTCGAGCTTGTCCTCGTAGCGCTGGACGGGCGGCCCGTCGAACTCCGGATCGTTGAACTTCCGCGTCGCGTAGACGAAGTCGATGATGTCGAAGCTGAACTTGTCCCGCTCCCCGAACAGCCTCGTACCGCGCCCCACGATCTGCTTGAACTCGGTCATGGAGCCGACCGGACGGAAGATCACGATGTTGCGGACCGTCGGCATGTCCACCCCCGTGGAGAGCAGTCGGGACGTCACCGCGATCACCGGTGTCTCGGACTCGGGCTTCTTGAACTCGTCGAGATGCGCGAGTCCCGCGTCCCCGTCCTTGGCGGTGATCCGGACGACGTAGCCGCCACCGCACTGCCGTACCAGGTCCTGGTTGAGGTTGTTCAGCGCGATGCACATACGGGCGGCGTGGTCGGAGTCCACGCAGAAGACGATGGTCTTGTCCATTCCCCGGGAGTCGCCTGAGCGCAGCAGGTCCGTCAGGTAGCGGGCCGCGACCTCGGTCCGTTCCTTGATCTCCAGCACCTTCTCGAAGTCGGGTACCGTGTAGTCCCGCTCGGGGATCGGCGTGCCGTACCGGTCGACCTGGCCCGGCTCGGGTCGCCAGCCGTACACGTCGATGTTCATGTTCGTCCGGCGGAGGCGGTAGGGGGCGAGGAAACCGTCCTCGATGCCGTCCCTGAGGGAATACTCGTAGACGGGGTCGCCGAAGTACTCGTAGGTGTCGGCGCGGCGCTCTCTGACAGGTGTGGCGGTAAGGCCGATCTGCACGGCGGAGTCGAAGTGCTCCAGGATGCGCCGCCAGTTCGAGTCCTCCTTGGCGCTCCCCCGGTGGCACTCATCGACGATGACCAGGTCGAAGTAGTCCCTGTCGAACTGCTCGAACAGCGCCTTCCGATCGCCGTCCGTCTCCTTGCCCTGCTGGTCGAGGGACTGGTAGAGCGCAAAGTAGATGTGCCGTCCCAGCTTGGCCACCCCGCCGCCCAGCTTGTGCACGGCCTCGCCGAAGCCCCGGACGAAGTAGTCGTCCTTGGGCTGGTCCACCAGGATGTTCCGGTCGGCGAGGTAGAGCACCCGGGGCGGGTGCCCCTTCGGCCACTTCGCATGCGTGAGCTTCTTGGCGATCTGGTAGGCGATCAGCGTCTTGCCGGTGCCGGTGGCGAGGACGAGCAGGAGGCGGTCCCGGCCCCGGCCGATGGCCTCGACCGCCTTGTTGACCGCGAGCCGCTGGTAGTAGCGGGGGACCTTCGGCGTGTTGTCCCAGTTCTTCAGCGACCGGTCGAACGGGGTGAGCACGAGGTCGGCGGCGAGTTGGGCGTCGAGCCCTTTGGAGCGGCGGTAACGGGCCCACAGCTCGTCCGGTGACGGGTAGGCACCGATCTCCGTGATGAGGCCCGTGTCGAGGTCGATCTCCTGGATCTTCTGCCCGTTCGTGGCATAGGCGAAGGGCACCTGGAGCTTCTTCGCGTACCGTCTCGCCTGATTGATGCCGTCGTCGGCCTTCCGGGAGGTCCGCTTGACCTCCACGACCGCGATGGGCAGCCCCGGACGGTATTCGAGCGCATAGTCGGCGCGCAGTTTCGCCTCTCGCGTTGGCCTCCCTCCGGCGGCGAGGATCTTTCCGTCCGTGATGGTGTACTCATCGACCATCTGCTCCCGGTCCCACCCCGACTGTTTCAGTTGACGCTCGACGAGCGTCCGCCGGGTTTCGTTCTCGTTCGGGGAGAGATGTCCATTCGTCACAACTGATTCTTACCTGACGAGGGCAACGGAAGATCACATCTCCATCAGACCGTGATGTTGATCATCGGATCTTTCCGACATATAACCCAAATTTAGGACATCTACTATCGAGTAGAGTTCTGGAGGGGCTTTTCTTTTCACGGGATTCGGGGTTGTTCTGTTGACATGCTGTTGATTACCGTGTGAAAAGCGTGGGGGACGCCGCCTCCTGTCCTGTTCCTGATGCAGCGAGCCGTACGAGGGGATCATCTTGGCCGAGCTCGATCGTGAGGCGATGCGGGCGGTGGTAGAGCGGATCCAGCGGTTGTCGGACGAGCACTGGTGGGCGCTCGATCCGTCCTGCCGGCTGATGGAGGGCGACGCCTGGGTGGGTCCCACCGGCTCCCGCTTCGGCACTCAGATCCACGCGGACCAGCGAGAGCTGCGCGACCTGCTCGCGAAGGCGGTGGACAGCGCCAACCGGAAGCTGGCCTCGATGCCGGAGACGCCATGACGAGCCCGCAGTTCACCGGTGTCCGGCAACCCGAGTTCGACACGATGACGGGCAGGCACGCCCAGGCCGCCGAGCGGCTCGAACGGCTGGCCCAGGCGCTGTACGGCGAGCTGCGGGGTGCCGGGCTCGACACCTCCCCCGCCGTGCGCCTGCGCGAGCTGTCCCGCCGGGTCGCCACGCAGGCCGAGGACCTGCGGCGGCGTCAGGACCTGATCCGGAAGATGGAGCAGCAGAAGGTCGGTCTCGGCATGAACACGCCTTCCGGGACGGTTTTCACGATGCCCGACAGCCTGGACGCCGCCCGGGGACTGCTGGACGGGACCGTGGCGGGCCGCGCGGCCCTGGACGCCGTGGACGGGAACTCCAAGGCGCTCGCGCAACTGGAGAAGTACGCCTCACGGACCGGGGACGCGGAGTTCATCAAGGCGTTCCTGACGACCCTGGGCGCGGGAGGCGTGACGCGCCTGCCCGGCTCGCTCGCCGCTCAACTACGTGACGCCGCGCACCACGGGGACGCAGGCCGGGTGGCGCAGCTCTCCACGCAGGGGAAGAAGACCTTGAGCATGCTGGGCGCGGCCCTGGCGAAGGGGACCGACCCGAAGAGCCCGGCCTACCTGGGCGGCGGTTTCCTGAAGAACCTCACCAAGCAGGGCCGGGCGGAGCACCGGTCCGGAGACGTGAAGTACTCGGGCTACCAGGCCCAGGCTCTGATCTGGCGGGCCCACGACGGCAAGCCACCGTTCTCGGAGAAGTTCATGGAGGTCGTCGGCCGCGACGTGATCGCCTACGAGAAGGACGACCGCGCGGAGGAGTGGGCCGCGGGCAAGGACCTGCTGGGCCGGGCCGTCGGCGGCGCTCAGGTCCCCGTCTTCGACCTGGCGGGCGCGCTCGGCCTGGGCACCCTGCTGAGGACCGGACCGGGTACGGCGAGCGACCCGGGCAAGAAGGGCCCTCCTCTCCTCGGCGACACGGCCAGGTCCTCGATCGTGGACGGCCTCTTCCAGGCGGCCGGATCGAACCGGGAGGCGGCCCACGCGCTCCTGGACCACACGCCGGCGGGCTGGAAGGAGTCCGTGCTGGACCACCTGCTGACCACCCGCTGGGACGCCTTCCGCTACCTGGGCGAATACCGGTCGTTCAGCGACCTGCTGACCACCGCGACGACCGGCCAGGACCCGACCTCCAGGAAGCTGGCCGCCGAACTGACCAAGCTCCTCGCCGACGAGGTCCGCCCCGCCTTCACCAAGGGCGACGACGGCAACCTCGCGTTCAAGGATCCGGCCCCGTTCGAACGGCTCGCACCTCTGCGGTATCCCCTGGCCCGGGCGATCGCCGCCAACATCGACCAGCTGTCGCAGCTCCTGCACAGCGGCGGAACGTTCCCGCCCGAGGACTCGGGGGCGCGACACAAGGTCTCGGCCACGGACATGCTGCACGCCCTGGCACTGGCCACCAGTGACGACGCCGGATTCGAGGCTCTGGTACGGGCGCAGACCGAGCACATGCGGCAGAAACTCGAATCCGTTCCCCCGGTCGGTCTCAGCGCCTCGAACGCCGGCGAGCTGGGTTTCACCGAAGCCCAGTTCAAGGAGTTCGACCGCAACCGGAGCAGGCTGGTCGACGCGGACGACGTCCAGCAGTTCCTGACCGACGCGGTCGCGGCGGAGGCACGGCCGTTCAGCAGCCTCCTGGAGACCCGGCAGCAGGTGCTGATCGCTCAGGAGAAGAGCGAGAGCAAGGCGGGTGACGCCCTGAAGGCCATAGTGCGCGAGGGCATCGGGATGTTCCCCGTGCCGGGCTCCAGGCAGGTCGGCGAACAGGTCGGCCAGGCCTTCAGCGGACTGGTCACCGGCGCCTACGACAAGCTGACCGGGCTCGGATACGACGAGCTCTCCAAGCAGATCGGCCAGCGGGCGGCGGAGCAGGGGCGGACCATGGACGAGACCTACAAGACGCTGGCCGACGACCGGCTCGCTGTGGAAAGGCTCGCCGAGCAGATGATCGCCACAGCCATGCTGAGCAAGGGCATGCTCGACGAGGTCGATCTAGAGGACCGGACGTTCACGGCCGGGGACCCACCGAAGATCAAACCCTTCGCCACGATGACCCCGAAGGAATACAACCTCTTCCTCAGGTGGGTCCAGAGCAAAGGCGGCAGTCACGACCTACTTGAGCGCTTCCGTGGCGCTTCCGCTTACGCCAAGGATGTTGAGAGCCATCTCGGTGTCCAGATCCCTCCCCCTTCCGGAGGGAGCAAGTGAGAACCCATCGACTGCTGGCCGCGCTCGCTGTCATCGCGATCTCCAGTGCGGCCTGCACTCAGGGAAGGGCTTCCCCCAAGCCGTCACCGGCCAGTACCGGCCCGATCGTGGATGCGGCTCCCTACCTCTGCACCTTCGTGCCCGAACAGGCGCTTCGGTTAGTCAGCGGAGTCGCAAAAGCCCTTACCGAGGAGGCAGGCGGCACCAAGCGAGACGGTGAATGCCAAACTCCGGACGCCTACCCCAACCCATTGGGAGTCTCCTGGTCGCAGGAGCACGGGAAGTGGACCGAGAAGAATCTCGATCACATCCTGGAGGATCGGCGAAAGGTCTTCACCAAGTACAACGCGGTGACGCTTCCCGCCCACCTCGGCGAAGGTATGGCCGTGCATCTGCCGTACGGGCCGTTCACCGGTCAGCCGTACGAGGTGATCGCGAAGTTCCGCTGCGGCGACAAGAAGCGCATGCTCATCCTCAACTTCGCCGAGTTCGCCGAGGGCCGGGACGCGATCAAGGACATGATCGAGCTGATGCGCATCGCCCAGAAGCGTTATGGCGAGCTGTACGGCTGCACTCCGGGCACGTAGCAGGTGCCGTACCTCGGCCCGGCCGCGCCGGGTGGGAACGGCTCGACCGCGCCCCGTGTGGATGTCGCGGCGGCGCGGTCGAGAAGAGAACCCGGGACTCAGGTGGCCGGGCCTCGTGAGCTCAGCCCGGGAGCCGGACCCGGCAGGTCGTGCCGGGTCCGGACGGGAACCGCGGAGCTCCGCCGGCGGGAGCCGTACGGGCCCACCGGTGGAAAGCCGCAGGGGTCAGCGGGTGGCGCGGTTGACCGCGGAGACGATCGCCTTCAGGGAGGCGGTGGTGGTGTTGGCGTCGATGCCGACGCCCCACAGGATCTGGTCGCCGACCTCGCACTCGACGTAGGAGGCGGCCTTGGCGTCGCTCCCGGCGCTCATCGCGTGCTCGGCGTAGTCGAGCACGCGGACCTTCACCCCGATGCCGGACAGCGCGTCGCAGAAGGCGGAGATGGGGCCGTTCCCCACGCCTTCGACCTCGCGGATCTCCCCGGCCACCCGCAGGTCGGCGCCGATGACGTCCTTGCCGTCGGCCCCGGAGGCGTTGCGGTGGGCCAGCAGGCCGAACCGGCCCCACGGCCGGGCCTGGTTCGGCAGGTACTCGTCGGCGAAGGCCTCCCACATCGCCGCCGGGGTGACCTCCCCGCCCTCGGCGTCGGTGCGGGCCTGCACGACCCGGGAGAACTCGATCTGCAGCCGGCGCGGCAGGTCCAGGTGGTGGTCGGCCTTCATGATGTAGGCGACGCCGCCCTTGCCGGACTGGCTGTTGACCCGGATCACGGCCTCGTAGCTGCGGCCGATGTCCTTGGGGTCGATCGGCAGGTACGGCACCGCCCAGGTGTACTCGTCCACCGGCACGCCCGCCGCGGCGGCGTCGCGCTCCAGGTGCTCGAAGCCCTTCTTGATGGCGTCCTGGTGGGAGCCGGAGAAGGCCGTGTAGACCAGCTCGCCGCCCCACGGGTGGCGCGGGTGGACGGGCAGCTGGTTGCAGTACTCCACGACGCGGCGGATCTCGTCGATGTCGGAGATGTCGACCTCCGGGTCGATCCCCTGGGAGAACAGGTTCATGCCCAGGGTGACCAGGCAGACGTTGCCGGTGCGCTCGCCGTTGCCGAACAGGCAGCCCTCGATCCGGTCGGCCCCGGCCTGGTAGCCCAGCTCGGCGGCGGCGACGGCCGTACCCCGGTCGTTGTGCGGGTGCAGGGACAGGATGATCGAGTCGCGGTGGGCCAGGTTGCGGTGCATCCACTCGATCTGGTCGGCGTAGACGTTCGGCGTGGCCATCTCGACCGTGGCGGGCAGGTTGACGATGACCTTGCGCTCCGGGGTGGGCTGCCAGACCTCGTTGACGGCGTCGCACACCTCCACGGCGTACTCCAGCTCGGTCCCGGTGAAGGACTCCGGGGAGTACTGGAAGTACACGTCCACGTCGGAGGCGTCGGCCAGCTTCCTGCAGAGCTTGGCGCCCTCGACGGCGATGGCGGTGATGCCCTCGCGGTCGGCGCCGAAGACGACCCGGCGCTGCAGCGTGGACGTGGAGTTGTACAGGTGGACGATGGCCGACCTCGCGCCCTCGATCGCCTCGAAGGTCCGCTCGATCAGCTCGGGCCGGGCCTGGGTCAGGACCTGGATCACCACGTCCTCGGGGATCCGGCCCTCTTCGATGATCTGCCGGACGAAGTCGAAGTCGGTCTGCGAGGCGGCCGGGAAGCCCACCTCGATCTCCTTGTAGCCCATCCGTACCAGCAGCTCGAACATCTTGAGCTTGCGGTGGGCGTCCATCGGGTCGATCAGCGCCTGGTTGCCGTCCCGCAGGTCCACCGCGCACCACCGGGGCGCCTTGTCGATGACCTTGTCGGGCCAGGTGCGGTCGGGCAGGCGCACCGGCGCAAAGGGCTGGTAGCGCTGGAACGGCATGGGACTGGACTGCTGCGGATACATTCGCTTCGGCTCCTCGACGGGAAAGACGATCACGGCCGACACGCATGGCTCGCTCCGCGACGAGGGAGCCGGCCTGTTACAGGCCCTCGTCGCGGCAGCTAAGAAGCAGCCCGCGCAGCATGCGTAACACGGTAACAGACGCTTCCAAATCCCCGGACGCCGATCTCACATCCCGAACACCCGGACACCCGGGCACCCGAACACCCGGGCCCCGCGGCACCCGGGCCCCGCGGGACCGGTGCCCGCCCCCGCCTGCCGCCGAGTACGGCGGCGCCCGTCGGATACAGTCCGAAAGGGAGCGCAGAAAGGGAGGGTCCGCAATGAAGGACGTCGACATTCTCGCCCACATCAACCGTCTCATCGCCGAGGAACGCGACCTCCGCACGCTGCTGGCGTCCGGTTCCATCTCCTCCCACGAGGAGAACCACCGGATCAGATCCATCGAGGAGGCCCTCGACCAGGCGTGGGACCTGCTCAGGCAGCGCCGGGCCCACCGGGAGTTCGGGGAGGACCCCAACGCGGCGGAGCCGCGCCCGGTCGACGAGGTCGAGGAGTACCGCCAGTAGGGGGAGGACCGCCGCCGGGCCGCACCCCGTCCCACCGGACGGCCCCGAACGCTTTCGGTCACCCCGCCCCGCCGGACGGCCCCGGACGCTTTCGGTCACCCCGCCCCGCCGGACGGCCCCGGACGCTTTCGGTCACCCCGCCCCGCCGGACGGCCCCGGACGCTCCCGGTCGCTCCGTCCCGTCGGGCGGCCCGGGCAGCGGGAGTCGCTGGGCTTCTCCAGCGGGTCGGGGGCGAACCACGCGAGCACGCTGTGCTCGACGTACCAGCGGTGCAGCGCGACGCGGCTGCGGGGGATCTGGCCGAGATCCGGGCAGAGGAACTGGGAGACCACCGCCCCGTTGGCGATGAACCGCACGGTGCCGTCGCGGTCGAGGAAGGTGGAGACCCGGTCATCGGTCGCGATGACGTATCCGAGCAGCACCTTCCCGGCGATCTCCTCGTCGGCGCCCTCCGCCGCGACCTCCACCCCCATCAGCGGCAGGACCGGCGCCTGCACGACGACGGCCGCGGTGAACAGCGGCGTCAGCGCGAGTACGGCGACGGCCAGGGTGGACGTCAGCGCGGCCGCGGCACGGGCCGGGATCGGGCCGGTCAGCAGGACCGACAGTCCCGGCGGCAGCGTGAGCAGCACGGCGGTGACCACGTCCCCCTCGGCGAACGCCTGGCCGATGGCCGGAGCGAGCCACGCGTACAGCCCCACGCCCACCACGACGGGCAGCACCAGCGTGAGCAGGACGATCAGGTCCCGCCGGCCGGGCCTGCGGTCGTGGACGCTCAACCCGAGCACCGCCAGCGCGAGCATGGCGAGGGTGGGCAGGAATCTGAGCTGCCAGCTCACCAGGCTGACCAGGACGGAGATCACCACGACCCAGTCGGGGATCCGGTCGGCCACCACCGAGAGCCAGGACGACCGGCCGGCGCTGACCCGGTGGAGCACGCCGAGCACGCGGGCGGTCAGCACGAGCGCGGGCAGCACCCACAGGATGGTCAGCAGCACGGCGGTGAGCAGCCCCAGCGCGCTGACGTGCTGGACCAGCAGGAGCAGCGTCTGGGTGTCCTGGCGGCTGGCGTACCACAGCCGCACGACGAGCAGCACCAGCGGGAACGCCGGAAGCGCCGCAAGCATCCACTGCTGGTTGCCGCCCCGCGCTCCCCCGGCCCATCGCGCGGATCCGCGCCCCCGGAACCCGCCGGGCGCCGGGCGCTCCGGGAGTCCGCCGGAGGGCACGCGCCCCCGGAGCCCGCCGTACGGCGGCCCCTCCTCCGGGGCGGCCCTCCGCTCGCCCTCCGGCGGAGACGTCCCCTCTCCGTCGGCGGCCGGAGGCTCCCCGGTCCCGCTCATCCGGCCTCCCGCTGGGGGATCCCCCGCTCCCAGGGCCAGCGCCGCACGTCGGGCTCCGGCACGGCCGGCTGGGTACGGCCGGCGATCTGCTCCCTCGGGTTGTGCGCCTGCAACGGGGTGATGAACCGCTCGTAGGCCTCCTCCCAGCGCATGTCCTGCGGGTCGGTCACCGAGCGGTGCAGGGAGAGGTCCACGAGCGTGCGCAGCGCCTCGTTGGCTCCGGCGTTGACGGCCCACTGCTCGGAGGCCTCCAGGCCGATGTCGTGGTGTTCGAGCAGGTCGGGCTCCCCCGCCACGAACCCGGCGAGGATCGCGGTGTCGGTCGTGACCGCCTCGTACTCCTTCGCCTTGAGCCCGGCGACGCAGTCGCTGATGCGGTTCTTCCGGGTGACCTCCGCCCCGGCCCTGTCGATCTCGGTCTCGGAGGTCGAGGCGGCGAGCGTGCAGACCTTCTCGCCCCGGAGCTGTGTCAGCGAGGTGATGTCAGAATGCCCCTTCAGGGTGATGACGGACTGCTGGGTCTCCAGGTAGGGCGCGGAGAACCCGATCGCGCGGTTGGCGCTGCGGGCCGGCGTCACGCTGAACGTCGCCACCACCAGGTCGACCTTCACATGCTGGCCGGAGGCGTTCCTGGCCGTCATCCGGGCCCGGTCCTCGGTCTCGATGGACAGGAACTCGACCTCGCTCGCGCGGAAGCCGAGGTCGGCGGCGATCATGAGGGCGATCTGGATGTCGAACCCCTCGTAGGTGCCGTCCGGCTTGCGGAGCGCGATGCCCGGGGTGTCGTCCTTCACCCCGACCAGCAGGCTCCGCCTGCCGTTCAGGCCCGCCTGCTCCAGCAGTTCCGCCTCGGTGGGCGGTCCTGTCTCCCAGACCGCCCAGCCCGCGACGACCAGCGCCGCCACGACGGCGGCGAGCCACCCGGCGAGCCGCAGGCCGCGCCCGCCCGGCAGGACGTCACCGGATCCCGCCCGCGCCGTGTGGTCCCCGGGCCCCACGGAGTCCGTCCGCCCCGCGGGTTCCGTCGGCTCCACCCGGTCCGGCGGCTCCGCGGACGGAAGCGGTTCACCCGGCCGGCCCGCTCCGGGGTCGGGCTCCGGTTTCGTCCTTCTGATGCGCATGACGCCCCCCGGATCCGGATCCCCCCGATTCCATGAAAATCTGGGGGAAGAGTACGTCAGTCGCCGGCGACGGCGCGTGCGCCACCGGCAACAGTCACCAAGAAGTGATCAAACCGGCCTGTCTCCTCCCGCAGGCCCCTCCGGCCGCGCCGGAGCACGACAGGGCAGACCGCACGGGCACGCACAGGCGCACGGACACGCACAGGCGGACGGACACGCGCAGGCGGACAAGAACCGCGGCGGGAATGTGCGGGATGCGTCTGCCCGGAGACGTCCCGGTGAAACTACCCTTGGCCGATGGCCGATCTCACGACCCCCGCCTCCCCCAACCGGATCGCGCCGGTCGGGGTGATCGCCGGAGGCGCCCTGCTGGTGGTGGCCGCGTTCCTGCCGTGGGCGGGGGTCCGGGCCGACATCGCCGTCCTGGGCTCACTGAGCCAGAACGTCCGGGGCGTGGACGACTGGTCCGGGATCCTCGCGCTGATCGGCGGGACCATGGCGGCGGTCATCGGGGTCGCGGGCGGCGACCGGCCCTTCACCGCCCTGGCCGCCCTGCCCGGCGCGGTCACGACCGCGGTCCTGCTGGTCTTCCTCAGCGATCCGCAGGGCAGGGGACGGAACGCCTCGTTCACCGTCGGCGACCTGGTGAGGGTCGAGCCGACCGTGGAGTACGGCTGGTTCGTCGCCCTGGCCGCGGCGCTGGCGGTCACCGGCTTCGCGGCCACCGCCCTGGCCTCCGGCCGCCGCCTCCGCCGGCCGTAGAACCTCCGGCCCCGCCGTCGGCGGTCGACCCCCCGGCCGCCCCGTCGGTCGGAGCACCTCCGGCCGCCGCCGTCAGTCGTAGAAACCCAGGCGGCGCAGCTGCTTGGGGTCGCGCTGCCAGTCCTTGGCGACGCTGATCCGCAGGTCGAGGTAGACCCGGGTGCCGAGCAGCGCCTCGATCTGCTTGCGGGCGCGGCTGCCGACGTCCTTCAGCCGCGTGCCCTTGTGCCCGATGACGATGGCCTTCTGGGAGGGGCGCTCGACGAACATGTGCGCGTAGATGTCGAGCAGGTCGTCACGGCCCTCGCGGGGCAGCATCTCGTCGACGACGACGGCGATCGAGTGCGGCAGCTCGTCCCGCACGCCCTCCAGCGCGGCCTCCCGGATGAGCTCGCCGACCAGGACCTGCTCCGGCTCGTCGGTGAGCCGTCCCCCCTCGTACAGCGGAGGGCTCGGAGGGAGCCGCCGGATCAGCAGGTCGCTCAGCACGTCGAGCTGGTCGCCCGACTGCGCGGAGACCGGGACGATCTCCGCGAACTCGGCGAGCCGGGAGACCGCGAGCAACTGCTCGGCGATCTGCTCGCGGGTGGCCAGATCGCACTTGGTGACCACGGCGAGCACCGGGGTCTTCCGCACCGCCGCGAGTTTCTCGGCGATGAAGCGGTCGCCCTTGCCGATCGGCTCGTTGGCGGGGAGGCAGAACCCGATCACGTCGACCTCGGTGAGGGTGGACAGCACCAGGCTGTCCAGCCGCTCGCCGAGCAGCGTGCGCGGCCGGTGCAGGCCGGGGGTGTCGACGATGACGAGCTGGGCGTCCGGGCGGTGCACGATGCCGCGGATGACGCGCCGGGTGGTCTGCGGCTTGGACGAGGTGATCGCCACCTTGGTGCCGACCAACGCGTTCATCAGCGTGGACTTGCCGACGTTGGGCCGGCCGACGAAGCAGGCGAAACCCGCGCGGAAATCAGCAGCTGAGGAACTCACGTCGTCCATTGTCCCCGATGCGGAGGCCCGCTCTGACGGGACCGCCCCCGGCCGCCCTCCGGGGCCGCGCTCAGCTCCGGCGCAGGGTGCCGTCCGGAGCGGCCACCAGCAGGGTCTCGCCGCCCAGGTCGCGTACCGTCCGGGCGTCCGCCTCGCTCGGCCCGTCGCCCGCGGTGACGAGCGCCGCCGCCTCCAGGGAGCGGGCCCCGCTGGACACCGCCATGGCCACCGCGACCTGCAGTGCGGACAGGGTCAGCGAGGGCAGGTCGACGTTGGTCGAGGAGTAGGTCCGGCCGGTCTCGTCGCGTACGGCCGCGCCCTCGGCGGCGCCGTTGCGGGCACGGGCCGAACGGGCCAGGACGATGATCTTGTTGTCCTCGGGGTCGAGGGTCGCTTCACTCACGGCACAAGGGTATTCAGCTCCGCTCCGCTCCCGCGCACCCGGTCAGGTCGCGTCCCCGTCGTCCGCCAGATCGTCCGCCCGGCCGGCGAGGAACCCCGCGAGCCGCTGGGTGCGCCCGGCGTCGACCTCCCCGATCCCCGTGTGCACCAGGGATACCAGGATCCGCCCGGAACGGATGAGCACCACGTGCATCTCGTACGGGTAGCCGTTCACCCTGCCGGACAGCCGCCTGGCCCGCACGTCGTCCCCGACCGCGTCCAGAGCCAGGGCCGACCCCGCCAGCAGGGTCTCCCGGTCCGCCGCGGCGCCCGTCGCGGGGGCCGCCGCGACCCGGCAGCGGTCCAGCGCCGCGGCCAGGGCGGTGAAGCGACGCTCGGCGCCCGGGCCGGGATGGCTCTCCAGGCCGACCCCCGCCAGCTCGCCCAGCCGATCCCCGGGGTAGGTCGCGGTCACCCGTACGTCCGGGGCCGCTGCGGAGGGTCTGTGCCCGGCGACCTCCAGCACGCGGCGGCAGTCGTCGGCGGCCGGGCGGAACGGGAGCCGCCAGCCCTCACGGAACCGGGCGGAGAACCCGTCGGGCAGGTCCCGCGTCTGGAGGAGCAGTCCTCTCAGCCGGGCCCGGTCGGCCCCGGCCCCCGTCCCCGAGTGGAGCACCGCCTCCGCGCCCGTCCCGGCGCCCCCGCCGGACGCGGAACCCGTCCCGGCCTCCGTCCCCGGGCCCGTCCCTGCGCCCGCCTCCGGCGGCGCACCGGTTTCCGCCCCCGCACCTGCACCGGTCCTCCCCTGCGCGCCCCCGCCGATCGCCGATCCCATGCCGCACCCCCCTGAGAGTCCGGCCAGGACCCCCCATACGGCGATCACCGCGGCAGCCCGAATCCCCCGCCCCATGGCTTCCCCCGAACGTCACGCGGGGTGATCGCCCCGCCGAACCGCTTCCTTCCCGTTCGACAAAAACGACAATCACCTGGAAACACCTAAGGGTGTCCTCGTCCGCGTAACGCGGACGAGGACACCCTCAGATCGGGCGGTGCGCGGCCGGACGGCGGCCGTGCGCGCCCTTCCCCCCGAGAGTCCGCCCTCCGCGCCGCGAACCCCTCCCCGGCGCCCGGGCCTCCTCTCCGGTTCCCGGTGAGGGGAGCCGTGGGGAAACGATCGCGCGGCACGCTTGCAGGGTGCTTGCGACGAGCTTGACGGATCCGCCCGGACCCGTCCGGAACCACCCGGAACAGACCTGTACGGCACGGCACGGCTCGGAACCACGTCGTCCGGCGGCGCCGGCGGAGCCGTGCCGCCGGCGGAGCCGGGTTCCCTGGACCGTGCCTCAGCCGTGGTCGGAGGAGGCCGCCACCGCGTCCTGGCCGGTCTCCGCCAGCCGCCGGACGACGACCGTGCCGATCCGGTTGCGCCGCCCGGCGAGGCTCTCCGCGGTCAGGCTGAGCCCTGCCACCACGGCCTCCGAGCCCGCGATCGGGACGCGGCCCAGCGCGTGCGCCAGCAGGCCGCCGACCGTCTCGACGTCCTCCACGTCCAGCTCGACGTCGAACAGCTCGGCCAGGTCCCCGACGGGGAGGCGGGCCGTCACCCGGACCGAGCCGTCCGCCAGCGGCTCCACGGGAGGGGTCTCCTGGTCGTACTCGTCGGTGATCTCACCGACGATCTCCTCCAGGACGTCCTCGATGGTGACCAGGCCGGCCGTCCCGCCGTACTCGTCGATGACGATGGCCTGGTGGATCTGGCGGGCCTGCATCTCGCGGAGGAGCTGGTCGATCGGCTTGCTCTCCGGCACGTAGGTGGCCTGGCGCATGATCGACTCCACCGGCTCGGCGCGGCCCGCGTCCCCGGTGTCCTGCACCCGGCGGACGACGTCCTTGAGGTAGACGATGCCGATGACGTCGTCCTCGTTCTCGCCGACCACCGGGATGCGGGAGAAACCGCTGCGCAACGCGAGCGAGAGGGTCTGGTTCAGCGTCTTGCCGCGCTCGATGAACACCATGTCGGTGCGCGGCACCATGACCTCGCGCACCAGGGTGTCGCCGAGCTCGAAGACCGAGTGGATCATCTCCCGCTCGTCCGGTTCGATGACCCTGCGCTGCTCGGCCAGGTCGACCAGGTCGCGCAGTTCGGCCTCGGAGGTGAACGGCCCCTCCCTGAACCCCTTGCCGGGCGTCACCGCGTTGCCCAGCAGGATGAGCAGTGTGGGGAGGGGACCGAAGATCCGCGTGAGGCCGTACACCAGCGGGGCGCTGGCGAGCGCGATCGGCTCGGCGTGCTGGCGGCCCAGCGTGCGCGGCGAGACTCCGACGATCACGTAGCTGATCACGACCATGACGGCGGCCGCGGCGGTGTAGGCCCAGCCCTGGTCGCCGAGCCAGTCGATGAAGAGCAGCGTGGCGATCACCGTGGCGACCAGCTCGCAGCTCAGCCGGAGCAGCAGTAGGAGATTGAGGTAGCGCGGCGGGTCGGCGACGATCGCCTGCAGGCGCACCGCGCCCCGGCGCTCCTCCCGGACGAACTCCTCCGCGCGCACCCGCGAGATGCGGGTGAGCGCGGTCTCCGCGCTGGCGATCAGGCCGCCGGCCGCGACGAGGACGACGGCCGCGGGCAACCACCCGTTGGCGAGGTTCACCGCTGGGGGCGCACCTCCTGCCACGACTCGAGGAGCCCGCCCTGCAGCCCGAACATCTCCTTGTGCTCCTCGGGCTCGGCGTGGTCGTAGCCGAGCAGGTGGAGGATGCCGTGCGTGCACAGCAGCTCCAGCTCCGCCTCGGTGCCGTGCCCGGCCTCGGCCCCCTGCTTGGCGGCCACCTGCGGGCAGAGCACCACGTCGCCGAGGAGCGCCGGATCGGCGGGGGCGTCGCCCTCCTGCCGGGCTCCGGTGCCGCCGCCGGGACGCAGCTCGTCCATGGGGAAGGCCAGCACGTCGGTCGGGCCGGGCTCCCCCATCCACCGCTCGTGCAGCTCGGACATGGCGCCCTCGTCCACGACCAGGATGGACAGCTCGGCGAGCGGGTTGACGCCCATCTTCTCCAGCACGTGCCCGGCCAGCGCCACGAGCAGGCCCTCGTCGACCTCGACGCCGGACTCGTTGTTGACCTCAATGCTCATCGGAGCACCCCATCGGATCGTCCGCTCCGCTCTCTCACTGTCTCCCCCTCGGGCGCTTGACCGCACCCTTGATCGCCTGCGGCGCGCTCTGCCGCAGGGTCTCGTCGTAGCGCCCGTAGGCGTCCACGATGTCGCTCACCAGCTTGTGGCGGACCACGTCGGCGCTGGTCAGCTTGGAGAAGTGGATGTCGGAGATGCCGTCGAGGATGTCCTGCACCACCCTCAGGCCGCTCTGCGTGCCGCCCGGCAGGTCGACCTGGGTCACGTCACCGGTCACGACGATCTTCGAGTTGAAGCCCAGTCGCGTCAGGAACATCTTCATCTGCTCCGGCGAGGTGTTCTGCGCCTCGTCCAGGATGATGAAGGCGTCGTTGAGCGTGCGCCCGCGCATGTACGCCAGGGGCGCGACCTCGATCGTGCCCGCGGCCATCAGCCGGGGGATCGAGTCCGGGTCGAGCATGTCGTGCAGCGCGTCGTAGAGCGGGCGCAGATAGGGGTCGATCTTCTCGTAGAGCGTGCCGGGCAGGAAGCCCAGCCGCTCGCCCGCCTCGACCGCCGGGCGGGTGAGGATGATCCGGTTGACCTTCTTCTCCTGCAGCGCCCGAACGGCCTTGGCCATCGCGAGGTACGTCTTGCCGGTGCCGGCCGGGCCGATGCCGAAGACGATGGTGTGCCGGTCGATCGCGTCGACGTAGCGCTTCTGGTTCACGGTCTTCGGCCGGATGGTCCGGCCCCGCGAGGAGATGATGTCGAGGGAGAGCACCTCCGCCGGGCGGTCGGAGGTCATCCGCAGCATGGCGATGCTCCGCTCGACCGCGTCCGCCGTCAGCTCGGCGCCTCCGCCGGCCAGCTCGGTCAGCTCCTCGAAGAGCCGCACCACGATGCTGCTCTCCTCCGGGCTGCCGGTGATGGTGATCTCGTTGCCCCGGACGTGGATGTCGGCGCGGAAGGCGTTCTCCACGACCCGCAGCAGTTCGTCGCTGGAACCCAGGATGCTCAGCATCGAGTGGTCGTCCGGAATCACCACCTTCGCCTGCACCCGGCTCGGACCCTTCGAGCGTGGAGATGGTGTTCTGCTGGAATCGTTTGACTCGGACATGGGCGGGCCTAGCGGCCTGTTCGCCTCCAGACGTCGACGGCGGATGTGCGGGAGTGTCCCGTGGGACGCCCTCCCCGTCATCGTATCCGCGATGGAGGCGATCACGCCTTCCCGTTTCGTCCCGCCCCTATCCGGGCGGCCAGGTCAGATCCCGGCCGCCGAGCACGTGCCCGTGCACGTGGAAGACGGTCTGGCCGGCGCCGGGCCCGGTGTTGAAGACCAGCCGGTAGCCCGACTCGGCGACGCCCTCCTGCTCGGCGACCGCGTGCGCGGCCTTGAGCACGTCGTCGGCCAGCCCGTGGTCAGCGGCGGCCAGCGCCGCCGCGGTCGGGTGGTGGTCCTTGGGGATCACCAGGACGTGGGTCGGCGCCTGCGGGTTGACGTCCCGGAAGGCCAGCGTGCGCTCGGTCTCGTGGACGACCTGGGCGGGGATCCTCCCGGCGACGATCCCGCAGAACAGGCAGTCGGCTTCACTCACCATGTCGGCACCCTATCGCCGCCCCCTCCTCGCGCCGCCCATGCGCCGCCCTCCCGCCCGCCGCGTCTCGGCGATGCCCCGCCGGCCCCCGCGCGGCCCTACGCCCCCGGCGGCCCCGCGCCCCCCGCGGCGGGGAAAGATCCACCTGAACGGGGCGGGTGTGCGAAACTTGCGGCGGAAGACGTTTGCGAGCCGCCCCCGAGGCCGCCTGGCGAGGACACGACAGGGTCATGCCCCCTAATGAACCGGAAGAGCGTAAACCCCCTGGGAAGGCCGAGCGTCCCACTGATGTGACCACCGAGACCCTCGTGGCCGACAGGTCGCTCGGGGCGGTGCCCGTCGGGTGGGATGCCGACATGGCCGTTACCGCGCTCTACAGCGCGCACTACCGGTCCCTTGTGCGTCTCGCCGTGCTGCTCGTCCGCGACATGGCAACCGCGGAGGAGGTCGTGCAGGACGCGTTCGTCGCCATTCACGGCGCCTGGCGCAGACTGCGCGATCCCGACAAGGCACTGGCCTACCTGCGCCAGTCGGTCGTCAACCGATCACGTTCGGTGCTCCGGCACCGCGCGGTCGTCGAGAAGTACGCGCCCAAGGGCCTGCCCGACGCGCCGAGCGCCGAGAACGGCGCGATCGGCGAGCTGGAGCGGTCGGCCGTCATCGAGGCGCTGCGCGGGCTGCCCGCACGCCAGCGGGAGGCACTCGTCCTGCGCTACTACGGAGACCTGTCCGAGGCGCAGATCGCCGACGCGATGGGCATCAGCAAAGGCGCGGTCAAGAGTCACACGGCTCGCGGCATGGCCGCCCTACGAACCTCACTGGAGCAACTGTCATGACCGACTCCCCCGACGAGTACGGCGAGCTGCTCCGCCGTGCCCTCAGCGCGGAGGCGGACTCGGTCGTTCCCTCCCCGGACGGACTGGAGATCATCCGCGCCCGCGTCGAACGGCGCGGGCTCCGGCGGCTGACCTGGTGGCGCGCCGGAGCCTCGGCCGCGGGAGCCGTGCTCGTCGCGGCCTCCGTCGTCATGGTGGTCCCCGGCCTGCGCGAGCAGGTGGCGCAGATCACCTTCTCCGGAGACGTCAAGCCCGTCGTCCCGACCCACACCGACCTGTCCGGGACCTCCCGGCCGCTGCCGTCGAAGAACGGGCAGGTCCCGCCCGCCGTCACCAGGTCCGGCGCGCCGCCCTCACCCGCCCCCCAGGAGAACAGGCGCACGACTCCGAGCCCGCCCCCGCAGCCGAGCCCGGATCTGACGCCGGAGGCCACGCCCGCTCCCACGCCCACCTGCCCGACGGCGTCCGCCGAGGCGGCCCCGGCGGACGCCCCGGCGACGTGCGAGCGGACGGCGACGCCGACGCCGACGCCCTCGGAGTCCGCGACGCCCTCGGTGAACCCCTGCCCCGCCGACGGCTGCCAGCAGGTGGAGGAGCCCCAGCCGGAGCCGCCGCTCCCGTCGGAGCACGTCACGCCGACCCCCATCGGGGGGTAGGCCGGACGGGCCGGGGTCACCAGCGGCCGGTGCGGGACTGGAGCACCGCCGCGGCGGCGACCCCGGCGGTCGAGGTCCGCAGGACCGTCGGGCCGAGCAGCGCCGTCGCGGCCCCCGCCGCCCGGAAGGCGGCCAGCTCCTCGTCGGCGATCCCGCCCTCGGGTCCGACCACCACCACGATGTCGCCGTCGTCCGGCACCTGCAGCGCCGAGAGCGGCGCGTCGGCCTCCTCGTGCAGCACGATCCCCAGCGCCGCGGCCGACAGCAGCGCGGCCACCTCGGCCGTGCCGGCCGGCGCGGCCACCTCGGGCAGCCGGAACCGGCGCGACTGCTTGCCCGCCTCCCGCGCGGTGGAGCGCCACCGCGCCAGCGCCTTGGCCTCCCGCTCGCCCTTCCACCGGGTGACGCAGCGCAGCGCGGCCCAGGGCACGATGACGTCGACCCCGGCCTCCGTCATCATCTCCACGGCCAGCTCTCCGCGCTCGCCCTTGGGCAGCCCCTGGACCACGACCAGGCGCGGCCGGGGCGCGGGCACCGTGTAGCGGCGCAGCACCTCCACCCGCAGGGAGTCCTTGCCCGAGGCCAGGACCACGCACTCGGCCACGGCGCCCGCCCCGTCGGTCAGGTCGAGCCGCTCGCCCTCCCGCAACCGCCGTACGGCCGCGGCGTGGCGCCCCTCCGGCCCGCCGAACGTGAACTCGGCCGAGGCCAGGTCCGCCGGGTCCGCCAGGAAGACGGGAGCGGTCATCGGCCGTTGAACGCGTCCCGCAGGCGCGAGAAGAAGCCTTGCTGGCCGGGGGCGAACTTGCCGGGCGGCCGCTCCTCGCCGCGGAGCCTGGCCAGCTCCTTCAGCAGCTCCTCCTGCGCCGCGTCGAGCCGGGTGGGGGTCTCGACGTTGACGTGGATGAGCAGGTCGCCGCGGCCGGTCTCGTTGAGGCGCTGGACGCCCCTGCCGTACAGGGAGATGGTCTGCCCGGACTGGGTGCCGGGCCGGACGTCGATCTCCTCGGCGCCGTCGAGGGTCTCGACGGTCAGGACCGTGCCGAGCGCGGCGGCGGCCATCGGGATCTGCACGGTGCAGTGCAGGTCGTCGCCGCGCCGTTCGAAGATCTCGTGCGGGCGCTCGACGATCTCCAGGAACAGGTCGCCGGGCGGGCCGCCGCCGGGGCCGATCTCGCCCTCGCCGGCGAGCTGGATGTGGGTGCCGTCCTCCACCCCGGCCGGGATGCGGACCTTGATGGTGCGCCGGGTGCGGACCCGGCCGTCGCCGGAGCACTCCTGGCAGGGGTGGCGGATGATCGAGCCGAACCCGCCGCACTGGGGGCAGGGGCGGGAGGTCATGACCTGGCCCAGGAAGGAGCGGGTCACCTGGGAGACCTCGCCGCGGCCGTTGCACATGTCGCAGGCGTCGGGGTGGGTGCCGGCCGCGGCCCCCGAACCGGTGCAGACCTCGCAGAGCACGGCGGTGTCGACGACCAGCTCGCGGGTGGTGCCGAAGGCCGACTCGCGCAGGTCGAGCTCGACCCGGATGGTGGCGTTGCGCCCCCGGCGGGCCCGGGAGCGGGGACCGCGCCCGCCGCCCCCGGCGGCCGTGCCGAAGAAGGCGTCCATGATGTCGCTGAACGGGAAGCCCGCGCCGAACCCGCCGGCGCCCGCACCGCCGCCGGCCCCGCCGAACGGGTCGCCGCCCAGGTCGTACATCTGCCGCTTGCCCGGGTCGGACAGCACCTCGTAGGCCTGGGTGATCTCCTTGAACCGCTCCTGGGTCGCGGGGTCGGGGTTCACGTCGGGGTGCAGCTCACGGGCCAGCCGGCGGTAGGCCTTCTTGATCTCTTCCGCACTGGCGTCACGGCGCACCCCGAGGGTGCCGTAGTAGTCACTCTTAGCCACTTAGTCGACCTCTTAGGATGCAGCCAGGATCTGGCTGACGTAGCGTGCCACCGCGCGCACCGCGCCCATCGTGACCGGGTAGTCCATTCGTGTCGGCCCCAGCACACCGAGCCGGGCCAGTTGCTTGTCCCCCGAACCGTATCCGGCGGCGACGATCGACGTCCCCCGCAGTCCGGTGTAGGGGTTCTCCGAACCGATCCGCACGGTCAGTGTGGACGGGTCGGAGGTCTCACCGAGCAGGCGCATGAGCACGACCTGCTCCTCCAGCGCCTCCAGCACGTCGCGCAGCCCGACGGTGAAGTCGGCGCCCGCGAGGTTGGCGGCCCCGGCGAATACGATCTTCTCCTCCTGGCGCTCCACGAGGGACTCCAGGAGCACCGACAGGACCGTGGCCGCCAGCGGCCGGTCCTCGGCCGGCAACCGCTCGGGCAGGTCGGCGACCTTGTCCGGGACGCCGGTGAGCCCGCAGCCGTCCAGGCTGGCGTTGAGCACCGCGCGCAGGTGGGCGACCCGGCCCTCGTCCACCACGTCGGGCAGCTCGACCACGCGCTGCTCGACCCGGCCGGTGTTGGTGATGAGCACGAACATCAGCCGGCGCTCGCTCAGCGGGACCAGCTCGACGTGCCGGACCGTGGAGCTGGTCAGCGACGGGTACTGCACCACGGCGACCTGCCGGGTGAGCTGCGCCAGCAGCCGCACGGTACGCGTCACGACGTCGTCGATGTCCACCGCGCCCGCCAGGAACGTCTCGATGGCCCGGCGCTCGGCCCCCGACAGCGGCTTGACCTGGGAGAGCCGGTCGACGAACAGCCGGTAGCCCTTGTCCGTGGGCACCCGGCCGGCGCTGGTGTGCGGCTGGGCGATGTACCCCTGCTCCTCCAGCACCGCCATGTCGTTGCGGATCGTCGCCGGCGACACCCCGAGGTTGTGCCGCTCGACGAGGGCCTTGGAGCCCACCGGCTCGTTGGTGGACACGTAGTCCTCCACGATGGCGCGAAGCACCGCGAGCTTGCGGTCGTCGACCAACGTGCTCACCTCCCTGCCTGCACCTGCGCGCCCGAACGGTGAACACCGGATCTGGCACTCGGTGTTCCCGAGTGCCAGTGTACGGCTCCCGCCCGCGGGGTGGGATGACGCGACCCGTAACGGAGGTCCGCATGGTCGTCAAGTCAACTGCTATCCGGATACAAGCGACAAGCTCCACACTGGTCTCATGTCACACGATTTCGGGAACCCCTCCGGTGGTTTCACCCCCCCTTCCGGCGGTTTCGCCTCCCCCTCCGGCACCCCGCAGCACTCCGGCCGGCAGCCGGCCCCCCAGCCGTACGGCGGCGCCCCCTCCTACGGCTACGCCCCGCCCGGCTACGGCGCCCCGCAGGGGCCGCCGCCGAAGGCGAAGGCGGGCCCGAGCATCGGCTGGATCGTGGGCGCCTGGCTGCTCGCGGTGGTCTCCGTGATCGCCGGCATCGCGGTATTCGCCGGCGGCATCCTCAGCACGGTCAGCGACGCCGCGCCCTCGGCCTCCCACGGTCCGGGCGAGGTCTTCACCGTCGAACTGGACCCGGCCGAGAGCCCCGCCCTCTACGTCTCCGCGGCTCAGGGGACCAAGTTCCAGTGCGGTTTCCAGGAGGGCTCCCAGGGCCGGCTGGAGAACTCGTCCGTGCGGACGACCGTCGCCGGCAGCGACGGGATCCCCTGGGAACTGGCCTTCCGGATCGGCGTCGACCAGGCGGGCGAGTACAAGCTCGGCTGCTCCGTCGAGGAGGGGGGCCAGGCGCGCTTCGGTGTGGGCCGCGAAGTGGCCGCCGACGCCCTCGTGGGCGGCGTCGCGGCGTTCTTCCTGATCCCGGGCTTCGGCGTCCTGCTGGCCATCGTCGTGACCATCGTGGTGCTGGTGAAGCGGAGCCGGGCCCGCAAGCTCGAGGCCGCCGCCCCGGCGGGCGCGTGGGGGCCGGGCGGTCCCTACCGCGGGTGATCGCGGCCCCGCCCCGTGCGCTGCTAGCGTCCCATGCGTCGACACGGACGCAGGAGGGGCGATGTACGAGCGTGACGTGCTGGCGGGCGACTGGCGGCGGCCGGGCAGGGGGACGATCCCCCAGGTCCCCGCGGAGCACGACCTGGTCGTGGAGGACGCCGAGGGCGGCTTCTGCGGCGCGGTGGTGGCCTGCGACAAGGAGGCCGTCACGCTGGAGGACCGGTTCGGGCGGCGGCGGGTGTTCCCGCTGGAGCCCGCCGCGTTCCTGCTGGAGGGCCGGGTCGTCACCCTGGTGCGGCCGGCCTCCGCGCCGAAGGCGCCCCGGCGCAGCGCCTCCGGCTCCATCGCGGTGGAGGGGCTGCGCGCCCGGGTCGCCCGGGAGAGCCGGATCTACGTCGAGGGCGTGCACGACGCCGCGCTCGTCGAGCGGGTCTGGGGTCACGATCTGCGGGTGGAGGGCGTGGTCGTGGAGTACCTGGAAGGCGTCGACCACCTGCCCGCGATCGTCGAGGAGTTCCGGCCCGGCCCGGGCCGCCGGCTGGGCGTGCTCGTCGACCACCTGGTCGCCGGGTCGAAGGAGAACCGGATCGCCGAGCGGGTCGCCTCCCCGCACGTGCTGGTCGTCGGCCACCCCTTCGTGGACGTCTGGCAGGCGGTCAAGCCGTCGGCGCTCGGCATCCCCGCCTGGCCGTCCGTGCCCCGCGGCCTGCCGTGGAAGGAGGGCGTCGTCGCCGCCCTGGGCTGGGACCTGGAACCCGGCGACGCCTGGCGCCGGATCCTCGCGGCGGTCAGGACGTACGCCGACCTCGAACCGGAGCTGCTCGGCCCGGTCGAGGAGCTGATCGACTTCGTGACGGCCCCCGACGCGGACGGCTGATCCCCGCGATCCGTGCGGCCGACCGGCCCCGGGTCAGCTGACCAGGTCGCGCACCAGCGCGTCGGCCAGCAGGCGGCCGCGGAGCGTCAGCACCGCGCGGCCCCGCTTGAACGGCTCGGTCTCCAGCAGGCCGCCGCCCAGCGCCCTGGCCACCACGACCGGGTGGTCGAGCTCCGCCAGCGGGAAGCCGTCGGCCAGCCGCAGCTCCAGCATCAGCCGCTCCACCGCGCGGTCCTCCGGCCCCAGCACCTCCCGCGCGTGCGCGGGCGAGACCCCCGCGGCCAGGCGCCCGGCGTAGGCCGCCGGGTGCTTGACGTTCCACCACCGGGTCCCGCCGACGTGGCTGTGCGCGCCGGGGCCCACGCCCCACCAGTCGCCGCCGGTCCAGTAGAGCAGGTTGTGACGGCAGCGCGCCTGCGGCGAGGTCGCCCAGTTCGACACCTCGTACCAGCCGAACCCCGCCCCGGTGAGCATCTCCTCGGCGATGAGGTAGCGGTCGGCGGCCACGTCGTCGTCGGGCATCGGCAGCTCTCCGCGCCGGATCCGGGCGGCGAGCCGGGTGCCCTCCTCCACGATCAGCGAGTACGCCGACACGTGGTCGGGCCCGGCCTCGATCGCGGCGGCCAGCGAGGCCCGCCAGTCGTCGTCGCTCTCCCCCGGCGTGCCGTAGATCAGGTCCAGGCTGACGTGCTCGAACCCCTCCGCCGCGGCCTCCCGTACGGCGCGGGCCGCCCGGCCGGGTGTGTGCCGCCGGTCCAGCACCGCGAGCACGTGCTCGCGGGCGCTCTGCATGCCGAAGCTCATCCGGGTGAACCCGCCGCGCCGCAGCTCGGCCAGGGAGGCCGGGCCGACGGACTCGGGGTTGGCCTCGGTGGTCACCTCCGCGCCCGGGGCCAGGCCGAACTCCGCGTCGATCGCGCCGAGGATCCGCACCAGGTCGCGGGCGGGCAGCAGGGTCGGGGTGCCGCCGCCGAAGAACACCGTCTCGACCCTCGGCGCGGCCTCCCCGAGGATCGCGCGCGCCCGCCGCACCTCCTCGATCGCGGTGTCGGCGTAGTCCGCGTGCGAGGCGCCGGGGCCGAGCTCGGACGCCGTGTAGGTGTTGAAGTCGCAGTAACCGCACCGGGTCACGCAGAAGGGCACGTGGACGTAGAAGCCGAAGGGCCGCGTGCCGAGGCCGGCGAGCGCGCTGTCGGGCAGCTCTCCGGAGGCCGGTACGGGGTCGCCGTCGGGAAGTGTGGATGGCACCTCCCAAGTCTGCCGCCCCCGCCGCGGTGCCCGGGACGGCACGGAGGGGCCGGATACCGACGTGATCCGTGATTCCGTGGACCGCGGGGACGGGAGTGGGGCACGCTTCTCTCAGGTCGATCTTTCCGGCATGCCCCCCGTGCGCCCTTGGAGAGTCCATGAACCAGACCGCCGCCGTCCACGCCGGCGACCGCTCCGCAGCGCCCCCCATGCAGAACGCCACCCGGTACCTGTGCACCGGCGCCTACATCGACAGTCGCTTCCGCGCCCGTGTGCTCGACGAGCTCCTCGGCGACCGCCACCGCGCGGTCGCCCCCTCCTACGGCGGGACGGACCTGGTCCCCATGATCGCGCACGCCCTGCGCGCCGAGCGGATGGCACTGGTCCGCGACGGGCTGATCACCGTGCTGGCGGCCATCGGCTGCCTCGTGCTGCCGTGGCTGTTCGTGCCGTGGCTGCTGACCCTGCTGCCCTTCGCCCTGCTCACCCTCCCCCGGATCCGGTACGGCTCACCGCTGGTGCGCGTCCTGACGATGTGCTGGGCCGCCGCGTCGGTGCTGTTCGTCCTCCTGACCGCCCTGAGCACGGCCGTCGCGTTCGTCGCCGAGACCTCCTCCTACGACTCCTTCGACTACGCGACCGGCCGGCTCGTGCGGAGGAGCGCGCTGGGGGAGCTGATGGAGAGCTGGCTCCTGCTGACCCTGCTGTTCGCCCTCGCCCCCCTGGCCGTCTCCCTCGCCCACCGCGTCCGGTGCTACCTCGCGCTGGCGGTGGACCTCGCGCCGGGAGCGGACGGCGGCCGGCCGAAGGAGAACGACGGGCACTCCGCCCGGATGGCCTACCTGTCGCGGGCGCAGTGGGGCAACATCGCGCTCTACGGCGCGGAGAACCCCTTCGTCGGGGCGGGCCGGGTACGCCGTTCCTGGTCGATCGTCGTGGAGATGGACCGGACGAAGGACGGCTCCAACGCCCCCTCGCCCGCGCCCCGTGAGCACGTCCGGATCGATCCCGTGGACCTGCACGCCTTCGTCCGACAGCGGCTGCTGGAGATGCGCGACGCCGTACCGTCGCCCTCCGAGCGTCTCGGGCGCCTGCACATCAGCGACCACCTGGCCGTGCGCGGGACGTTCACCCGGCTCGACTGGGAGCGCTCCGCCGCCTCCCGGAGCTGGGGAGGCCAGAGCCACCCGCTGATCGACCCCTCCAGCGGCCTGCCGCACTTCGCCGCGCCGGCGGAGACCGTCGCGGCGGCCATCCGCCACCCCCAGAGCGGGCTCAGGTACTACCAGCGGGTCACCGTGGGCGCCGAGGCTCCCGAGGTCCGCTCTCCGGCCGGGCACCTGCTGGCCCCCGGCGAGGACCAGGAGATCGTGGTCTCGGCGTTCATCCACCTCGCCGTCGAAGGCAGGATGCTGTACACGCGGTTCGTGGTGACCACCCTGCCGCCGATCCGCGACGAGTACCACGTCGTGGACGAGCTTCCGGTCCTCGGCAAGGCCGAGACCGTCTGGCGGGCCCTCACCGCCGCCCGCAAGGAGCTGGTCGCCGACACGCTGTTCGCCCCCGCGCGGCTGATGCGCACCGTCGTCCGGATGGTCAGGGCGAACCGCGCCGCGCAGAACCCGGCGGACCATCCCGTCTACCCGTTCGGGGCCCGCCGCAGCGTCCGCGAGATGGGCGCCGAGGCCGGCGCCGACCGGTTCACCCAGGTCCTGGACACCGACAAGTACACCAAGCTCATCGAACGGCGGCTGACCGACGCGGTCCTCGACTACCTCGACGCCCGGCACGTCGACACCAGCGGTTACCGCGCCCAGGCCGCGAATCTCACCAATTTCGGGGCTCTGATCACCGGAGGCACCTTCAACGGCCCCGTCGCCGCGGGGACCGGAGCCAGCGCCACCCAGCACGGGGAGGGAAGATGACCGGAGGCAACAGCGGCTTCCAGATCACCGGAGGCACCTTCAACGGGCCCATGGCCGCGGGAGCGGGGGCGCGGGCCGTCCAGAACTCCGGCCTCGGTGCCGGGGCCGGCGGTGACGCCGCCGAGCTGATCGCCCTCGTGCGGGAGCTGGTGGGGCGGCACTCCGCGGAGCTCGGCGACACCCGGCCCGTGCTCAGGGACGTCGACCAGGTCGAGACCGAGCTCGCCGAGCAGGAACCCGACCGGCGCTACCTGGGCGACGCCCTGACGAGGATCTCCACCCGGGTCGCCTCGGTGGCGGCCATCGCCGAGGCCGTCGCGGCGCTGGCGGCCCTGATCGCCTGACCCTCCGCTCGCCGGGGCGCGCGCCTGCCGGTGCGCCCCCGGTTAACGGCCCGCCCGGGCAGGCCGCCCGGCGGTCTCAGATCTCGTGCTCCGCGCGTTCCGGCAGGCCGTACCGGGCGGCCAGCGGGTTCCACAGCGTGAGGAACCGTTTCTTCGCGGCGGTCGCCTGCTCCGAGAAGGAGAGACCGTCGCGGTAGTCGGCGCCCTCCGTCGACCCCTCACGGCAGTCACCGTCCTGCCCGGTCGCCCAGGCCAGGAACCTCTCGTCCGCGGAGAGGGACGCGCCGAGCGCCTCGGCGAGCCGCTCCTTGAGCGCGGCGCCGCCGTCGAGTGCGTCGACGGGCAGACCGTCGAGCCGGGAGACCTGGTCGCGCCGGGTGTCGGTGACCTGTCGGACCGTGGCGAGCGCGGCGGAGGTTCCGGTGCAGGCGCGCAGCCGTTCGAGGGCGGGGCCGAGACCGGAGCGGGTTCCGCCGCTCTCCGCGAGCAGGGAGTCCAGTGCCTCCGCCTGCTCCCGCCCCGCGTCCTCCCGCGGGGACGCGCTCTCCGCACCGGTCCCGTCCTCCCGCGGGGACGCGGCCTCCGTCGGCGTCACGGTGCCCTGCTCCGCCGGTCTGTCCGCACCGATCGCCCGGACCTCCGCACCGCCGTCCCGTACGGCCAGCCACACGCCTCCGGAGAGGACGAGCGCCAGCACGACCGCGACCGCCGGCCACGTCCGGCGCCCCCTGCCGGGCCACGACGAGCCGGTCTGCGGAGCGACGAACGGGGCCCGGGGGCCCGGAGCCGGCGGGACGAACGGATCCTGAGGACCGGGACCGGGACCGGGACCGGGAGCCGGGTGAGGGGACGGGATCCGGGGGTCCGGGGGCGGCGGGGCCGGAGAACCGCATCGGGGACACCGCGGCAGCGCGTCGATCCGCGTGCTGCATCGGTTGCAGAAGACCGGCTGCTCCATGAGGCATGACCGTAGCGAGCAGACCGGTCATCGTGCAGCAAATCGGCGGGCTTCTCAGGAAGCCGTTGACGCGTCGATCGGCCGCGCCTACGATCCGGGAAAACTTAAAGGAAAGTTTCCTATAAGTTGACCCGATTCCATTGTGGAGAATCCCGTGCAGAGACTCCTCCGGCGCATGCTCACGGCCGCGCTCGCCACCGGCCTCGCCGTGGCCGCCGCCCCCGCACCCGCCCAGGCCGAGACCGCCGGCCACGGCGACCGCTTCAAGCGGGTCGGCTACTTCATCCAATGGGGCGTCTACGGGCGCGACTTCCACGTCAAGGACCTCGACACCAGCGGCTCGGCCGCCAAGCTGACCCACATCAACTACGCCTTCGGCTCCGTCAGCGAGCAGGGCGCGTGCTCCTCCTCCGACCCCTGGGCCGACTGGCAGCGCCCGGTCCCCGCCGAGCAGAGCGTGGACGGCGTCGCCGACGCCGCAGGCCAGGCCCTGGCCGGCAACCTCAACCAGCTCAGGAAGCTCAAGGCCAGGCACCCCGGGCTCAAGGTGCTGATCTCGCTCGGCGGCTGGACCGGTTCGAGGTACTTCTCCGACGCCGTCCTCACCCCCGAGGGCCGCGCCGCACTGGCCTCCTCCTGCATCGACCTGTGGCTGCGCGGCGACCTGCCGGGGACCGCGCCCGGTACGGGGGCCGGCGTCTTCGACGGCATCGACCTCGACTGGGAGTGGCCCGGCTCCTCCGGCGCCGAGGGCAACGTGATCCGGCCCGAGGACCGGCGGAACTTCACCCTCTTCGTCGCCGAACTCCGCCGTCAGATGAACGCCTTCGACCGGCGCAGCGAGCTCACCGCCTTCCTCCCCGCCGCCGCGACGAAGATCGACGCGGGCTTCGAGGTCCGCGAGGTCTTCCGGAACCTGACCTTCGCCACCGTCCAGGGCTACGACCTGCACGGCTCCTGGGAGACCCGCACCGGTCACAACGGCAACCTGCTCACCGACCGGCGCGACCCGAACGAGGTGCGCTACAGCGTCGATGCGACCGTGCGCGACTACCTGTCGCGCGGCGCCCCGGCCAGGAAGATCGTGGTCGGCGTGCCCGCCTACGGACAGGGCTGGACCGGCGTGACCGGCGGCAGGAACGGCCTGTACGGCACCGCCACCGGTCCCGCCCCGGGCAGGTGGGCCGCGGGCACCGAGGACTACAAGGACCTGGTGGACAAGCCCGGCAAGCGCCACCGCGACCTGCGCACGGGCGCCATGTGGCTCTACGACGGCAACGAGTTCTGGTCCTACGACGATCCGGCGGCGGTGACGCAGAAGGCCCTCTACATCCGCCTGAAGGGCCTCGGCGGCTCGATGATGTGGTCGCTGGACCAGGACGACGCCGCGGGATCGCTGACCTCGGCGCTCCACGCGGTCCTGCGCTGACGGCTCCGCGGGGCCCGCGCCCACGAACGCGCGGGTCCCGCCGGCGATCGACCGCGGCCTGAACGGCCGCGGGAGAAGAGGCCGGAGGGGCGGGCGCCGGACCGGCGCCCGCCCCTCCGGTTCCCCTTCCGGGGCTACTTCTTGGGCTTGTCGGTGGAGGACTCGGTGGACAGCGCGGCGACGAAGGCCTCCTGGGGGACCTCCACCCGGCCGACCATCTTCATCCGCTTCTTGCCCTCCTTCTGCTTCTCCAGCAGCTTGCGCTTACGGGAGATGTCGCCGCCGTAGCACTTGGCGAGGACGTCCTTGCGGATGGCGCGGATGTTCTCCCGGGCGATGACCCGGGCCCCGATGGCGGCCTGGATCGGCACCTCGAACTGCTGCCGGGGGATCAGCTCGCGGAGCTTCTTGGCCATCTCGACGCCGTAGCCGTACGCCTTGTCCTTGTGCACGATGGCGCTGAAGGCGTCGACGGCCTCGCCCTGCAGCAGGATGTCGACCTTGACCAGCTCCGACTCCTGCTCGCCGGAGGGCTCGTAGTCGAGCGAGGCGTAGCCGCGCGTGCGCGACTTGAGCTGGTCGAAGAAGTCGAAGATGATCTCGCCGAGCGGCATGGTGTAGCGGATCTCGACGCGGTCCTCCGACAGGTAGTCCATGCCCTGCAGGTTGCCGCGCCGGTTCTGGCAGAGCTCCATGATCGCGCCGATGAACTCCGAGGGGACCAGCACGGTCGACTTCACCATCGGCTCGAAGACCTTGTCCACCTTGCCGGTGGGGAACTCCGACGGGTTGGTGACGACGACCTCCTTGCCGTCCTCCATGATCACCCGGTAGACGACGTTCGGCGCGGTGGAGATGAGCGAGAGGTTGAACTCCCGCTCCAGGCGCTCGCGGACGATCTCCATGTGGAGCAGGCCGAGGAAGCCGCAGCGGAAGCCGAAGCCCAGCGCCGCCGAGGTCTCGGGCTCGTAGACCAGGGCGGCGTCGTTGAGCTGGAGCTTGTCCAGGGCCTCGCGCAGCTCCGGGTAGTCGTCGCCGTCGACCGGGTAGAGGCCGGAGAAGACCATCGGCTTGGGGTGCTCGTAGCCGCCGAGCGCCTCTGCGGCGGGACGCGTCACGGAGGTCACGGTGTCGCCGACGCGCGACTGGCGGACGTCCTTCACCCCGGTGATCAGGTAGCCCACCTCGCCGACGCCCAGACCCTGGTCGGCGATCTTCGGCTCCGGCGAGATGACGCCGATCTCCAGCGTCTCGTGGGTCGCGGCGGTGGACATCATCAGGATGCGCTCGCGCTTGCCCAGGTGGCCGTCCATGACCCGGACGTAGGTGATGACGCCGCGGTAGGTGTCGTAGACCGAGTCGAAGATCAGCGCGCGGGCGGGCGCCTCGGCCGCGCCGACCGGGGCCGGGACGCGCTCGACCACGTGGTCCAGGAGCTCGCGGACGCCGACGCCGGTCTTGCCGGAGACCTTCAGCACGTCCTCCGGCTCGCAGCCGATGAGGTGCGCGATCTCCGCGGCGTACTTCTCCGGCTGGGCGGCGGGAAGATCGATCTTGTTGAGCACCGGGATGATCGTCATGTCGGCGTTCATGGCCAGGTAGAGGTTGGCCAGCGTCTGCGCCTCGATCCCCTGCGCGGCGTCGACCAGCAGGATCGCGCCCTCGCAGGCCTGCAGCGACCGGGAGACCTCGTAGGTGAAGTCCACGTGCCCCGGGGTGTCGATCATGTTGAGGACGTGGTCGGTCTCGCCGACCTTCCACGGCAGCCGGACCGCCTGGGACTTGATGGTGATGCCGCGCTCGCGCTCGATGTCCATCCGGTCGAGGTACTGGGCGCGCATGGAGCGGTCGTCGACCACGCCGGTGATCTGCAGCATGCGGTCGGCAAGCGTCGACTTGCCGTGGTCGATGTGCGCGATGATGCAGAAGTTGCGGATCACCGCGGGATCGGTCTGGCCAGGCTGATTACGCACCGGTGTCCGTTTCGACGGGATTGAGTGGATCAAAGGGCTGGCAAATCCAGCTATCTTCCCAGCAAGTTTAGCGAGAAGGCCGATGGCTTCACGCCGCCGGGCGAACCGCTCCGCCGCCACGCTTCCCTCACCGCTCACCGCACCGCCCGCCCGACCCTTCACCGCAGTGGCCGCCCGGCCCCTCACCGCAGTGGCCGCTACGCTGCCCGCCGCGGTCCCTGCCGCAGCACCCGTCCTCACGGGCCCGCCGTCCGCCCCGCCTCGGCGCGGGAGGGCCACGGCCCTCCCGTTGACGGAACGGGCGGGCCAGGGTGACATGTCCGGATGACGACATCCCGACCAGCGAAACGGATCACGCTACGGCGCTGCCTGCGCGCGCTCGCCGCGACGGCGGCCGTTCTCCTGGCGCTCCCCTCGATGGCCGCGGCCTTCTTCTGGCTCCAGTTCTCCGGCGCGCCCGCCTCCTGGGCCCGGAGCACCGGCCACGACGCCCTGTGGATGGGGCACGCCTGGGTGGACGGCCGCAGGACCGAGGCCGACGTCAAGGCCCTGGCCGTACGGCTGCGCGGCACCGGGATCCGCGACGTCTACGTCCACGCCGGCCCGTTCGGGTTCGACGGAGCCCTCCCCGCCACCCGGTATCCCGGCGCGCGGGATCTCCTCACGTGGTGGCGGGCCGAACTGCCGGGCGTCCGCGTCTCCGCCTGGCTCGGGCAGAAGGTCGGCGCCGGCCTGCTCGACCTCGGAGACCCGGCCGCCCGGCAGCGCGTGCTCGACGGGGCGCGGGACGTCATGGCCGCCGGATTCGACGGCGTGCACTACAACTTCGAACCGGTCACCAGCGGCGACGCGGACTTCCTCGACCTGCTGGACCGGACCCGCCCCCTGGTCGGCGACGGCGTCCTGTCCACCTCGACCCCGCAGATCGAGCCCCTCCCCGGTCTCCGTCCGGCCTCCCGCGCCGCCATCGGCCACGACAAGTACTGGTTGCGGGACTACTTCCGCGAGGTCGCGTCCCGCACCGACCAGGTCGCGATCATGACCTACGACTCCTACCTGCCGCTCGACTCGCTCTACGGCGGCCACGTCGTGCAGCAGGGCGAGATCGCCCTGGGGCTCGTGCCCGAGAACACGACCCTGCTGCTGGGCGCACCCGCCTACCACGACCACGGTTTCGCCTGGGGCGACGCGGCCGAGAGCGTCGCCGCGGCGGCCGAGGGCGCCCGGCTGGCGCTGACCCACCGGGGGACGCCGCGCGAGCGGTTCGGGCTGGCGCTCTACGTGGACTTCGCCGCCACCGACGAGGACTGGGCCGAATACACCGGCTCCTGGTACCGGCCCTGAGATCGACGCGGTAGGCTGTCCATGCATCCTTCTGCCCCGGCCGTCGATTTGAGCGACCGCCAGGGCAGTTGGTAGCTTGTTCAATTGCGTGTGGCGCGCCCTCTCTGCCCGCGCGCCCCATCCGACGACATCACCGAGGCTTCTTCGTGGCGAACATCAAGTCCCAGATCAAGCGCAACCGGCAGAACGAGAAGGCCCGGCTGCGCAACAAGGCTGTCAAGTCGTCCCTCAAGACGGCGATCCGCAAGTTCCGCGAGGCCGCCGAGCAGGGCAACGTCGACGAGGCCATCGCGCTCCAGCGCGCCGCCTCCCGCCAGCTGGACAAGGCCGCCAGCAAGGGCGTCATCCACAAGAACCAGGCCGCCAACCGCAAGTCGGCGATCGCCCAGCGCGCCGCCACCCTGACGGCCGCCAAGTAGTCCCGGTTCTTCACCGAAGCGCCGCGCCCCTCCCCGGGGTGCGGCGCTTCGGCGTTCCATGCCCCGCACTCCGCGGCCCCGCGCCTTGCGGATCCCTCGTTCCGATCGGATCCTCGTTCCCACGCCCGGCCGCGTCGCGCATCACGGCCGGTCGGCGCCGTCAGCGACCGTCGCGGCTCGCCACGATGGTCTGGACGGCCCGCTCCAGCGCGTAGGCCGGGTCCGCGCCACCGCCCTTGACCTGCTCGTCGGCTGCGGCCACCGCCTGGAGCGCACGCGCGATGCCCTCGGGTCCCCAGCCGTTCAGCTGCTCCTGGACCCGGCCGACCTGCCAGGGCGGCATGCCGAGGTGGGCGGCGAGCTGCCCGCCCCGCAGGTTGCGCGGGGCCCCGCCCACCTTGGCCAGCGAGCGCAGGCCCCTGGCGAGCGCGCTCACCAGCAGCACCGGGGCCGTCCCCGTGGCCAGGGCCCACCGCACCTGTTCGAGCGCGTCGCCCAGCCTGCCCGCGATGGCGGAGTCGGCCACGGTGAACCCGCTGACCTCGGCCCGGCCCCGGTGGTACCGGGCCACGGCGGCCTCGTCGATGACCTTGCCCGGGGTGTCGAAGGCGAGCTGGCTGCAGGCCGCCGCGAGCTCCCGCAGGTCGTTGCCGACCGCGTCGAGCAGGGCTCCGGCCGCGTCTGCGCCGACGGTCCGCCCGGCGCGCTTCAGCTCGGCCTTGACGAAGGCCAGCCGTTCGGCGGGCTTGGTCAGCCTGCTGACGGTGACCACCCGGGCTCCGGCCTTCTTCACCCCGTCGACCAGGGCCTTGCCCTTCACCCCCCCGGGATGGACGAGGACCAGCACGGCGTCGTCAGCGGGGTTCGCGGCATAGGAGACGATCTCGGAGGCGACGTCCTTCGCCAGGTCCTGCGCCGAGCGGATGACCACCACGGACCGGTCACCGAACAGCGACGGCGAGGTCAACCGGGTCACCTCGCCTGATTCCACCTTCCCGCCCGCCAGATCGACGACCTCGGCGCCGGGGTCCGCCGCCCGGACCGCCGCTATCACCTCGCCCACCGCGCGGTCGGCCAGCAGTTCCTCGTCGCCGGTCACCAGGGTCACGGGTGCTGGATCGGTTGCCGCCATGCCGAGCAGCATGCCACGTGACGGCGACCGAATCGCAATCAGCAAGCCATTCGCCATCGGAACGCAGGTGCTCCGGGGCACTATCAGATGAGGACAGAGGAGGTGAAAACCATGATGACGTCCACCGTTCGCCGTCACACCTGCCCGCGCTGCGGAACGGTCCTCGACGAGGGCCCCATCATGTACCGCTGTGCGCGGTGCAAGCGCTCGGTCTACGCCGCCGACGTGAACACCGAGTTCCGCCGTCCGGCCAGGACACCGGCCTAGCGAGACCCGTCCCCTGGACGCCGTCCCCGGGAGGCCCCGCGCCTCCTCTCCGGACGCCGTCCCCGGCGGAGGTCCTGCACCTCCCCCCAGGGCCTCCCCTCACGACGCGCGGCACCGGCCTTCCCCGTTCCCTTCCCCTTCCCCACCCTCGGCCCCTCGGCCCCTCCCCGGTTCCCTTCCGGCCGGACGTCCCGGAGCGACCTCCGGGCGGGGCCCGCGCGCCCCAGAGCAGGCCTCGGAGCAGGCCCCGGAGCAGGCCTCCGAGCAGGCCTCGGAGCAGGAGGGACCGCGTGGAGGAGGCGGGGAGGCGTGCGCGGGCGGATCAGCGCCCCCGGGGGAGGACCGCCAGGCCTCCGTCACGGAGCACCACCGCCAGATCACCCGACAGGTCGGTCCGGTAGGTCCGCACCCCGAGCCGGTTCAGCCGAGCCAGGGTCACGGGGGCGGGGTGGCCGTAGCCGTTGTCCGCCCCGGCGCTGATCAGCGCCGCACGGGCGCCGGAGGCCGCGAAGAAGGCCGGATGATGGCCGGCGGACCCGTGATGGGGGATCTTGATGATGTCGGCGGACGGGAGGCCCCGCCGGAGCAGATCCTCCTGGGCCTCGGTCTCGATGTCCCCGGTGAGCAGCGCCGTCCCGGCGGCCCAGCGCACGTGCACCACGACGCTGGCGTTGTTGACCTCCGTCCCCTCCCCTCCGCCGTGCGCGGCCCCTCCTCCCGGCGGGTCTCCCGCCGGACCGACGACCGTGAGCTCGGACGGCCCGAAACGCCAGCGCATGCCCGGCCGGGCCGTCCACCGGGTCACCCTGCGGCGGTCGAGGTCACCGTGCGCCCCGGCACTCTCGCTCCCCTGCGCTGCGGAGCCGAGCAGCACGGCTCCCACCCTGCGCCCGCGGAACACCCCGTCCAGGCCGCCGACGTGGTCGGCGTGCGGGTGGGTCAGGATGATCAACGGGACCTCCTCGACCCCCATGGCGCGTAGGCAGCGGTCCACCTGCGCCGGATCCGGCCCCGCATCCACGACCACCGCCCGGCCGCCTCCCGCGGCGACCAGCAGCGCGTCCCCCTGGCCGACGTCGCAGACCACCAGCAGCCAGTCCCGCGGCGGCCAGCGGGCCACCACCGGTCCCACGGAGACGACCGCCGCCAGCGCTCCGGCCGCCAGGGCGGCGGCGATCCACCGCGTCCGCCGGTGCCGCAGCACCAGGACGGCCGCCGGCGCGGCGGCGGCCAGCAGGAGCAGTCCGGGGAGACCGGCCGGCCACGGCACCACCGCCAGCGGGAAGCCCGCCGCGCGCTCCGCCACCGCGATGATCCACCCGGTCGCCAGCCCCGCCGGGTGGACCAGCGTCCGGGCCACCGGCATCAGCACGGGCGCGACCAGCGCCGCGGCGAACCCGAGCAGGGTCGCCGGAGCGACGGCCGGGCCCGCGAGGAGGTTGGCGGGGATCGCGACGGGGGCGAGCTGCCCCGACATGAGCACGAGCACGGGGGTGACGGCGGCCTGCGCGGCGGCGGGTACGGAGATCGCCTCGGCGGCCCAGCCGGGGATCCGGGGCATCCGTGCGCGGATCCGGTCACGCCAGCGCGGAGCGAGCACCAGGATGCCGCCGGTGGCGCACACGGACAGGGCGAAGCCGTACGAACGGGCGAGCGCGGGGTCGAACAGGATCAGCAGGAGAACGGTCGCCGACAGGGCCGCGACGCCGTCACGGGACCGGCCCGTGCCGAGCGCCAAGGCGACGACGGACCCCATGAGGAGCGCGCGGAGCACGCTGGGCGACGGCCGGGCGATGACCGCGAAGGCCAGCATCGCCAGAACGGCGAGCAGCGCTCTGGCGGCGAGCGGCAGGCCCGCCATCCGGGCCAGCGCCACCGCGGCTCCGGCGACGATCGCCAGGTTCGCGCCGCTGACCGCCGTCAGGTGGCTGAGCCCGGCCGCCTTGAAGTCGGCCTTCACCCCCTCGTCCATCCGGGACACGTCCCCGACGACCAGGCCCGGCAGCAGGCCGCGCCGGTCCGGCGGAAGCACGTCGGCGGCGGTTCGGAGACCGGCCCGCAACACGCCCGCCGCGTTCTGCAGCCCCGACGGCCCGCTCAGCACCTTCGGCGGGTCACGGACGAGAACCACCGCGGCGAGCAGCTCTCCCGACTCGGCCGGGCCGAACCGCCCCCGGATCGCGATCCGCTGACTCGGCAGCAGGGGCCGCCACTCCTTCCCCGCGGTGAGCAGCACCACCGCGGCCCGCACCCGCGTCCTGCCCGCGGCCGTGGTCACCGCCTCGATCCTGGCGGGCACGACGAAGCTCTCCCCGCGGAAGGCCGGCGCCCGCCCCCGGATCTCCCGGGGGTCGTCCGTCAGCACCGCTTCCGCCGTCGCCGACCCCCCCTTCCGCACCAGGTCGGCCACCGGTCCCGTGTCGGCCGCGTGGACCCGGAAGGCCACGGTCGCGGCCGTCGCCGCCGCACAGCCGAGCACCGCGATCAGCGCGTTCCTGCCCGCGGGCGCACGGCCGGGTGTTCCCCGGAGCGGGCGCACACCGGCGCGGCGGACCGGCGCGGCGACCAGCAGCGCGCCGACCGCGGCGACGGCGCCCACCACGGCGCCGACCGGTGCCGGGCAGCCCAGGAGGACGAGCGCGACCGCCCACGAGACCAGAGCGGGCGGCACGAGCTGAAGGGAGAGAGCGGGCGCCGTCATACGCGGACCTTGTCTTTCATTTCGGCGTACTTCCTGTCGCCGATGCCGCTGACCTCCCGAAGCTGCTCGACGCTCTGGAATCCGCCGCGGCCGTCGCGGTATTCGGCGATGCGGCGGGCGAGCACCTCTCCGACGCCCGGCAGCTCCTCCAGTTGCTCCGGTGTGGCGGTGTTGAGGTCGAGGATCATCGCGGCGGGATCGGCAGGGGGGACGGGAACGGCCGCTCCAGGCGCGCCCCGGCGCGGGTCGCCGACGACGATCTGCTCCCCGTCGACGAGCTTGCGCGCGAGGTTCAGGGAGCCCGAGGAGGTCCCTGCGCGCGCGCCTCCGGCGGCCCTGACCGCATCGGCGACCCGCGAGCCGCCGGGCAGGGCGACGACACCGGGACGCCGGACCTTCCCCGTGACGTGGACGGTGACCTCGGCGGTCGCCGAGGGCATCGGCCGGGGAACGGCGGCCTCCGGCAGGGCGGGACCGGACACCGGCGCGGACGGGGCGAGGGGTTCCGGCTCCGGTTGGGACCGCCAGGCGTAGACGCCGCCGGCGACGACCGCCACCAGGGCGACCAGGAGCAGCGCTTTCAGTCCCGGGCGGCCGGGATCGACCGCGGGACGCTGGGCGGCGACGGCCGCCCGGAGTGCGGCGAAGGAAGGGGGGACCGGCGCGGAACGCGCCCGACCACCGGAACCGCCGTCGACGCCGGTTCCGGTGGAGATGACGCCGTCGGCGTCACCGGTGCCGCCGCCGGTGCGGCCCGCGGGACCGGGGTCCGCCCCGGGCCCCGCGGCCGGCCCGGGGGCGGCCGAGCCGCGGAACGCCGTCAGCGTCCGCAGCCGCGACGCCGCGCGGAACCGCTCGCTGTCCTGATCTGTGCCCACGTGCGGAACGCTAGGCCGCCGCCTTCGCGCGACCGATGGCCGAATCCGATTCTGTGGACGACCGGCCGGATCCCGGGATCCCTGTGGACGGGCGTCACGGGGCGACCGGTGAGACCGTCACCCCCAGCATTCCCGGTCCCGCGTGGGCGCCGAGGACCTCGCCGACCTCGACCACGACCACCCTGACGAGGTCGGGCAGGCGTTCGGCAAGCCGTACGGCCAGCATCTCGGCCCGGGAGCGGGAGGAGACGTGCTGGACGGCCGCCTCGACCGGTCCGGCGTCCGCGGCGGCCCGGACCGCGAGATCCTCCAGACGGGCGATGGCCCGACCGGCCGTCCGCACCTTCTCCAGGGGGGCGATCACTCCGTCGGAGATGTGGAGCAACGGTTTGATCATCAGAGCGGATCCGAGCATGGTCGCCGCCGTGCCGATACGACCTCCCCTGCGGAGGTACTCCAGGGTGTCGAGGTAGAAGAAGCTGCGGGTCCCCTCCATGCGGCGGCGGGCGGCTCCGGCCACGTCGGCACGGGCCGCCCCCCGCGCGGCGGCCTCCGCCGCGGCGAGGACGGGGAAGCCGAGTCCCATCGCGACGGATCCGCTGTCGACGACCTCCACCGGGATCGGGGAGTCGGCGGCGCCGGCCCTGGCCGCCTCGGCGGTGCCCGACATCTTCCCGGACAGGTGGACGGAGACCACGGCCTCGGCGCCGGCGGCGGCGGCCTCGGCGTAGGCCTCCGTGAAACGCCGGGGCGCGGGCCGGGAGGTCGTGACCTGAGCCCGCGTCCAGAACGCCCTCCCTGCTCCGATCCGGACCGTCTCGCCCCTGGCCGTCTCGCCCCTGGCCGTCTCGCCCCTGGCCGTCTCGCCCCTGCGCGTTCCGCCTCCGGCCGCCCCGGCCGTGTCGGCCACCGCGCCGCCCGCCATCGCGGCGTCCGTGTCGGCCGTGCCTGCGCCGCCCGGCCCCGTGCCGTCCACCCGCATCGCGTCATCGAAGGCCCGGCCTCCGACGATCACCTGGAGCGGGACCACGACGATCCCCAGCGCGGCGGCCTCCGCCGCGGGGAGGCACGCGGTGGAGTCGGTGACGACGGCGACCGATGCTGGCATGTCCAGAGGTTATCCGCAGGAGATCACATGATCGGGGAGGGAGCGGGCGGTGCGCCGTACCGGAACGCCGCCCCGCGGGCCGGCGTTCCGGACCGCGGGGTCCGCACCGGGTGTCACTGGACGGGGGTGCCGCCGCGCCAGACCCGCCGGGGCTTGAGCCCGAAGGCCCAGGCGAAGGCGCCCTCGTGGTCCGCGTCCCACTGGACGATGTCCGCCAGGCGGCCGGGGGCCAGGACGCCCCGGTCGGGGGCTCCGAGGACGGTGGCGCCGCCCAGGGTCGCGGCGCGCAGGGCGTCGCCCACGCTCATGCCGAAGGCCGCCACCGCGAGGCTGACGACCAGGGACATCGAGGTGATGCCGCAGTGGCCGGGGTTGTGGTCGCTGCCCAGGGCCACCGTGACGCCCTGGGCCAGCATCCGGCGCACGGGCGGCAGGCTGCCCCGCTGGAGCGCGGTGCCGGGGCAGAGCACGGCGGGGACGCCGTAGCGGGACAGGATCGCGATGTCCTCGTCGGAGGTGTGGTGGAGCAGGTCCGCCGAGGCGCACCCGAGTTCGGCGGCGAGCTGGACCGCGCCGCGGCGGCTGTAGGCGCCGGCGTGGACCCGGGGGAGCAGGCCGACGTTGCGCCCCGAGGCGAGCACCCAGCGGGCCTCGTCGGTGGTGAAGTGGCCTTCGTCGCAGTAGACGTCCACGCTGTCGGCGCCGGCCGCGGCGGCGTCGGCGCACCAGGCGCCCACGGCCTCGACGTAGTCGCGCTGGCGCCCGAAGTACTCCGGCGGGACGACGTGCGCGGCCAGGAACGTGACGTGCACGCGCGGCATCATCGGCTCCTTCTCCAGCTCGCGCAGGAGCCGCACGTCGGCGAGCTCGCCGTCGCGGGTGAGGTGGTAGCCGGTCTTCGCCTCGACCGTGGTGGTGCCGCTGAGCAGCCACTCGCGCAGGCGCTCGCGGACGCCGTTGCACAGGGTCCACGGGTCGGTCCCGCGGGTGACCGTGACGGTGGAGCCGATGCCGCCGCCGGCGGCGGTGATCGCGGACGGGGTGGAGCCGCCCGAGCGCATGGCCATCTCCGCGTAGCGGTTGCCCGCGTAGACGGGATGGGTGTGGGCGTCGATCAGGCCGGGCGTGACGAGCGCGCCGCCCAGGTTCTCGACGTGGTCGACGTCGACGATGTCGTCCACCACTCCGGGGACGCTCTGCGGCAGGTCCGCGGCACGGCCGACCCAGGCGATGCGGTCGTTGTGCACGAGGATCGCGGCGTTGCTGCAGACGTCGTTGCCGGTCCAGAGCCGGCCGATGTTGGTCAGCAGGCGGACCGTCATCGCATCACCGCCTTGTGCGCAGGGAAGGGCACCGGAGCGGGGGGCTCCTCCGGAGACGACAAGGGGGCCCGGCCGGTGCCGGGCGTGGTGCCCGCCGGGTCCGCTCCGTGTCCGGACGACATTGGGGGGTCTCCTGCTCTCATCCGCTCATGGGTGTGCGGCGACAGTAGCGCCGGAGCCATGATCCGGCGGTTTCGGTTCAGTTACGTTATTTCACAGCTTGGCCCGCTGTACAGGCTAATGGGGAAGAACGCCGACCCGCCGTGACCGCCACCGGTCCGCCGACGCGGGCCCGCGGCCGAGAGGGAGCCTGTTTCCGCAGTTCAGATCACTTGTTCCCCACCTGTAACACCGGGCGACAAACAGACCTGCGCCCTAACATCTCGTTAGGTTTGCCCCATGGTAGCAATCTCAACCTTGACCGGCCAGTGTCCGATTCATGGCTATATATGAGGTTTTTGGAATGACAGTTCTTCTCAACTCGCCAAGGCGAGACAAGAGGTGCCGTTGCCCTCGGAGCGGAAATCCTTCTAGCCTCGCAGAACGGGCCACACGCCGCCGAAACGCCGCGGGAGCCGGACCGGGGACCGGTCTCCGGCCCCCCGCCCGGCTCCCGCGCCGGTTCCCGGTCATGCGCGGCCGCGCCGCACACGCCCGCCTCAGACGGTCTCGACCGGCTTGGCGGTCCTCTCCAGCTCGGCGAACAGACCCGGCAGGACCCTGGCGTGCAGGATCGTGCCCTCCTCGGTGTGCTCGACGTCGATGACCTCGCCCTCCTGGTGGACCCGGGAGACCAGGTCGCCGCGCTGGTACGGCACGAGCATGCGGACCTCCTGGTCGAAGCGCGGCAGTTCGCGCTCGATCACGGCCCTCAGCTCGTCGATCCCGGCGCCGGTGCGGGCCGAGACGACGACGGTGTGCTTCTCCCGCGCGGTCAGCCGGGCCAGCACCACCGGGTCGGCGGCGTCGGCCTTGTTGACGACCACGATCTCCGGGATGTCCCCCGCGCCCTCGATCTCGGAGAAGACCTCCCGCACGGCGGCGAGCTGCGACTCCGGGTCGGGGTGCGAACCGTCGACCACGTGCAGGATCAGGTCGGCGTCGCCGACCTCCTCCAGCGTGGAGCGGAAGGCCTCGACCAGCTGGTGCGGCAGGTGCCGGACGAATCCGACGGTGTCGGCCAGCGTGAACAGCCGCCCCTCGGGGGTGTACGCCCTGCGGACGGTCGGGTCGAGGGTGGCGAAGAGCGCGTTCTCCACCAGGACGCCCGCACCGGTCAGCCGGTTCAGCAGCGAGGACTTGCCCGCGTTGGTGTAACCGGCGATGGCCACGGCCGGGACCTCGCGCTGCACCCGGCGCGCGCGCTTGGTCTCCCGCGCGGTGGTCATCTCGCCGATCTGGCGGCGGAGCTTGGCCATCCGCTCGCGGATGCGGCGGCGGTCCAGCTCGATCTTGGTCTCACCGGGACCGCGGCCGCCGATGCCGACGCCGCCCGCGGCCCGGCCGCCGACCTGGCGCGACAGGTTGCCGCCCCAGCCGCGCAGGCGCGGCAGGAGGTAGTTGAGCTGGGCGAGCTCGACCTGGGCCTTGCCCTCCCTGCTCTTGGCGTGCTGGGCGAAGATGTCGAGGATCAGCATGGTCCGGTCGATGACCTTGACCTTGACGACCTCCTCCAGCTGCCGCAGCTGGCCGGGGCTCAGCTCACCGTCGCAGACCACGGTGTCGGCGCCGGTGGCCGCCACGATGTCCGCCAGCTCCTGCGCCTTGCCGGAGCCGATGTAGGTCGCCGTGTCGGGCTTCTGGCGGCGCTGGATCACACCTTCCAGCACCTCCGAGCCCGCCGTCTCGGCGAGGAGCTTGAGCTCCAGGAGGGAGTTCTCGGCGTCGGTCACCGTACCCGAGGTCCAGACACCGACCAGGACGACCCTCTCGAGCCGCAGCTGACGGTATTCGACCTCGGTGACGTCCTCGAGCTCGGTGGAGAGGCCTGCCACCCGGCGCAGCGCCTGGCGCTCGGCCAGGTCCATCTCACCGATCTCGGGCAGATCGTCGAACTGGTCAAAGTCCAGCGACTCACGAGTGTCTATGTCGTTGCTCCTGTTCGGATGCTCGGTTCTCCGTGTGCGTCGTCCTGCGACGCCCATGGCGTGACACCTATGACAACGCCCGGACGCCTCGGATGTCTTCCCGCCGATGGTGCCACGCGAACGGCCGGACCTCACCTGGTTATCCCCGCCGCCCGCTCGGACGGAGGGCCGGCCGGGCGGAACCGGAGGGCCGGGCGGACGGAGGGCCGGCCGGGCGGAACCGGAGGGCCGGCCGGGGTTCAGGCCGGCAGCACCTTCGCGTCTCCGGCGCCGCTCGACACCTTCACGGTGCGGGCCGCGGACGGGTCCTTGTCGACCTTGACCGTCTCGTCCCCGGCGCCGCTGCTGACGTCCACCCGGTAGGGGCCCTTCGGCAGCCGTACCGTGGCGTCGCCCGCGCCGGTCTCCACGTCGACCCGGTCGGGTGCGGCGGTGAACCCCGCCTCGATGTCGCCGGCCCCCGTGTCGGCGACGAACGCCTTGCCCGCCAGGCCGCTGGCCTCGATGTCCCCCGCTCCGCTGCCCGCCTCGACCTCGCCGGTCAGGGAGCGCAGCGTGATGTCGCCCGCGCCGGTCTCGATCTGGACCCGCAGCCCCTTGGGGATCTCGACCTTGTAGTCGACGCTGCAGCTCACCACGCCGAACCCGGACGGACAGTCGTACTTCAGCGTGAGGGTGCCGCCGTCGACGGAGTGCTCGGTCTTGGGCTTGTCGTTGTTCCAGTGGAGGGTCTCGGTGACCCTGATCCCGCTCCGGGCGGACTCGTTGACCACGATGTCCCCGGCCTGCGCGTCCACGGAGAGGACCAGCACCTCGTCGGTCACGTCGTAGGAGACGGCGGTCTGCTGCGTGGCGATCCCGCATGCGGAGAGCACGAGCACCGTCCCCAGGAGCGCCCCCGCGACCGGAATGTTCTTCTTCATGAGACTGATCCTCGACTTCCGGGAGGCGTTCCGCCTCCCCTTTCACGACCGGTTCCGCTCCCCGCCGCCGGGGGAACTGATCCGACTATGGCCCGGCCGCCCGCGTGATCCCATCCGGGAGACCCCGGAGGGCGCCCTGAGAGGACCCCGGCCTTTGACCCCTAAGTGACCGTCCAGTAGCGTCTATTCCACAATTCAGAAGCTATTTTCCATCATACGGAAAGGAAGCCCATGGACGGCGTTGAGATCACCGGCCCCCTGCTGGACCGGTTCGACCAGATCCTCACGCCGGAGGCGCTGGCCTTCGTCGCCGCCCTCCAGCGCGAGTTCGGCGCCCGGCGCCTGGACCTGCTGGCCGCCCGCCGGGCGCGGCAGGAGGAGCTGTCGGCCGGAGGCACCCTCGACTTCCTTCCCGAGACGAAGCACGTGCGCGAGTCCGAGTGGAAGGTCGCCCCGCCCGCGCCCGGCCTGGTGGACCGCCGAGTGGAGATCACCGGCCCGGTCGACCGGAAGATGACGATCAACGCGCTGAACTCCGGCGCCAAGGTCTGGCTGGCCGACTTCGAGGACGCCAACGCCCCCACCTGGGAGAACACCGTCAACGGCCAGCTCAACCTGCGCGACGCGCTGGACCGGACCATCGACTTCGAGACCGGCGGCAAGCGCTACGCGCTCAAGCACGACGAGGAGCTGGCCACCATCGTGGTCCGGCCGCGCGGCTGGCACCTGGAGGAGAAGCACCTCACCTGCGACGGCGCCCCGTTCTCCGGTTCGCTCGTCGACTTCGGCCTCTACTTCTTCCACTGCGCCGAGCGGCAGCTCGCCAAGGGCAAGGGCCCCTACTTCTACCTGCCGAAGATGGAGTCGCACCTGGAGGCCCGCCTCTGGAACGACGTCTTCGTCCGGGCGCAGGAGCTGCTCGGCGTCCCGCAGGGCACGATCCGCGCGACGGTGCTGATCGAGACCTACCCGGCCGCGTTCGAGATGGAGGAGATCCTCTACGAGCTCCGCGACCACTCGGCCGGGCTCAACGCGGGCCGCTGGGACTACCTGTTCAGCGTCATCAAGAAGTTCCGGACCCGGGGCCGGGAGTTCCTGCTGCCCGAGCGGAACGCGGTGACCATGACCGCGCCGTTCATGCGCGCCTACACCGAGCTGCTGGTCCGCACCTGCCACAAGCGCGGCGCGCACGCCATCGGCGGCATGGCCGCCTTCATCCCCTCCCGCCGCGACCCCGAGGTCAACCGGGTCGCCCTGGAGAAGGTCACCGCCGACAAGACCCGCGAGTCCGGCGACGGCTTCGACGGCTCCTGGGTCGCCCACCCCGATCTGGTCCCGATCTGCCGCGAGATCTTCGACGGCGTGCTCGGCGACGAGCCCCACCAGCTCGCCCGGCTCCGCGAGGACGTCTCCGTCTCCGCCGCCGACCTGCTCGCGGTCTCCGAGACCCCGGGCGACATCACCGAGGCCGGCCTGCGCAACAACGTGGACGTGGCGCTGCGCTACCTCGCCGCCTGGATGGGCGGCCTGGGCGCGGTGGCCATCCACAACCTGATGGAGGACGCCGCCACCGCCGAGATCTCCCGCTCCCAGATCTGGCAGTGGATCCACAACGGCATCGAGCTCGCCGACACCGGGGCCGTGGTCACCAAGGAGCTCGTCGAGCGGATCATCGACGAGGAGCTCGCCAAGATCGAGGCCGAGCCCGGCTACGACGAGGCCCTCTACGCCCAGGCCACCGCGTTGTTCAAGGAGGTCGCCCTCGACGACGACTTCGCCGAGTTCCTCACCCTGCCCGCCTATGCCCGCATGCCCTGACACGAGGGACCCGGCGGCCGGGCCCTCCCCGCCCGGGGAGGGTCCGGCCCCGGTCCCCCGACCGCCGGAGGAGCCGCGATGACGGACACGACAGGCGCGACGCCCGCGCCCGGCCCCGTACTCGACAGGGCCGCCCGGCGGCTGGCGGCGGTCCTGCCGCCGGGGGCGGTGATCACCGATCCGGTGCGGCTGCGCACCTACGAGTGCGACGGGCTGACCCACCACCGGGCCGTCCCCGGGATCGTCGTGCTCCCGGAGACCACCGGGCAGACCGCCGCCGTCGTGCGGATCTGCAACGAGTACGGCGTGCCGTTCGTGGCGCGGGGCGCGGGAACCGGCCTGTCCGGCGGCGCGCTGCCGCGGACCGACGGCGTGCTGGTCGTCACCTCCAGGATGCGCCGCGTCCTGGAGGTCGACCTGCCCAACCGGCGGGCCGTGGTCGAGCCGGGGGTGACCAACCTGGAGATCACCGAGGCGGTCCGCGCGCACGGCCGCTACTACGCGCCCGACCCCTCCAGCCGGCAGGTCTGCACGATCGGCGGGAACGTGGCGGAGAACTCCGGCGGCGCCCACTGCCTGAAGTACGGCTTCACGGTCAACCACGTGCTGGCCCTGGAGATCGTCACTCCGGACGGCGACGTCGTCACACTGGACGCCGACGACCCCGGATACGACCTGCTGGGCGCGTTCGTCGGCTCGGAGGGCACGCTCGGGATCACCACCAGGGTCACCGTACGGCTGCTGCGCGCGCCGGAGGCCGTGACCACGCTGCTGGCGGCGTTCGAGAGCATCGAGCAGGGCGGGCGGGCCGTCTCGGCGATCATCGGCGGCGGCATCGTCCCGGCGGCGATCGAGATGATGGACGCGCTGGCGATCGAGGCCGCCGAGGCGGCCGTGGACTGCGCCTACCCGGCCGGCGCGGGCGCGGTCCTCATCGTGGAGCTGGACGGGCCGGCCGCCGAGACGGCGCTGCGGTCCGCCGAGGCGGAGCGGATCTGCCGCGAGAGCGGCGCGTTCGAACTGCGGACCGCCGCCGGTCCCGCGGAGCGGGACGCGATCTGGAAGGGCCGCAGGTCCGCCTTCGCCGCGGTCGGCCGGATCAGCCCCGCCTACATCGTGCAGGACGGCGTGGTCCCCCGCACCGCGCTGCCCGGCGTCCTGGCGGACATCGACCGGCTCTCGGCCGAGCACGGCATCCGGGTGGCCAACGTCTTCCACGCCGGAGACGGCAACCTGCACCCGCTGGTGCTCTTCGACGACCGCGAGCCCGGCGCGGCCGAGCGGGCCGAGACCGTCTCGGGCAGGATCCTCGACCTGTGCGTCGAGCACGGCGGATCCATCACCGGGGAGCACGGGGTCGGCGTGGACAAGGCACGATATATGCCGAGAATGTTCACCGACGACGATCTGGACACCATGCAACTGCTCCGCTGCGCCTTCGACCCCCGTGGCCTGTCCAACCCGGGCAAGGTCTTCCCGACCCCGCGCCTGTGCGGCGAGGTGCCGGGCGTCCGCAGGGGGGCCCACCCGCTGGTGGAGTCCGGCCGGGCGGAGCAGTTCTGATGGGCGCGCCGCACGGAGGCGGTCCCCGCGGGGCCGGTGCGCCGGGGGCCGCGGATGCGCCGGCGGCGCTGGAGGCGCTGCGCGGGACCGGCGCCGAGATCCGGGACGCCGGTCCCGGTGACGCGGTCGCCGGGGTGTCGCCCCGCTGGGTGGCCCTGCCGGGCGACACCGAGCAGGTCGCGGCGCTGATGCGCGTCTGCGCCTCCCTCGACCTGGCCGCCGTCCCCACCGGCGGCGGCACCCGGCTGCACTGGGGACGCCCACCGGAGCGCTGCGACCTGCTGGTCGGCACCCGCCGCCTGAACCGGATCCTGGAGCACGCCTCCGGGGACCTCGTCGTGCGGGTGCAGGCGGGCACGGCCGTGGAGGACCTGGCCGGGGTCCTCGCCGCCGCCGGCCAGGAGCTCGCCCTCGACGTCCCCTCCGGCGGCCGCACCGTCGGAGGCGTGCTCGCCACGGCCGCCGCCGGACCGCGCAGGCTCCGCTACGGCACCGCCCGCGACCTGCTGATCGGGATCACGGTCGTGCTCGCGGACGGCACGGTCGCCCGGTCCGGCGGGAAGGTCGTCAAGAACGTCGCCGGCTACGACCTCGGCAAGCTCTTCACCGGTTCGTACGGCACGCTCGGGATCATCACCGAGGCCGCCTTCCGCCTCCACCCGGCCGCCCCGGCCCGCTGCTGGACCACCGTCCGCCTCCCCGGCCCGGAGTCCTGGGCGGATCCGGCCGGCGTGGTCGGCCCGGCCGCGCTCGCGACCGCGCTCGCCGCCTCGCAGACCGAACCGAGCGCGGTCGAACTCGACTGGTCCGCGCCCTCCGGGGCGGTCACGGTCTGCGCGCTGTTCGAGGGGCCCGCGGCGGACGGGCGGGCGCGGGCCGTACAGGACCTGACCGGCGGGCACGGACCGGGGGAGGTCACCGGGGAGGCGCCCTCATGGTGGGGGGCGATACCGGGCGGCGGGGCCCCGGATGAGGTGCTGCTGGAGCTGCGCGTCCCGCCCGCGTCCGCCGACCGCGCGCTGCGGGCGGTCGCCGCGCGGGGGCTGCCCGCCCGGGTCCGGGGGTCGCTGGCCTCGGCGGTCCTGCACGTCGCGCTGCCCGCGCGGACCGGCGGGCCGGAGTTCGCGGCGTTCGTGTCCGGGGTGCGCGACGACGTCCGCCCGCTCGGCGGCAGGCTGACCGTGCTCGCCGCGCCGCGGGAGCTCGCCCGGCGGGTGGATCCCTGGGGCCCGGTGGGGGCGCTCCCGCTGATGCGGCGGGTCAAGGAACGGTTCGACCCCGGCCGGAGGATGTCCCCCGGCCGGCTGGCGGAAGGCCTGTGACGTGGATTCCGGCACGGATCCCGGCGCGAGCTCCGGCATCGGCTCCGGCATCGACCCCGGGCTGATCGGCGACTGCGTGCACTGCGGGTTCTGCCTGCCGGCCTGCCCCACCTACGTCCTGTGGGGCGAGGAGATGGACTCGCCCCGCGGCCGGATCCACCTGATGGGCCAGCACGTGGCGGGCACCCCGGTGACCGGCGCGATGGCCGGGCACTTCGACGCCTGCCTGGGCTGCATGGCGTGCGTGACGGCCTGCCCGTCCGGGGTGCGCTACGACCGGCTGATCGAGCAGACCCGGGCCGTGGTGGAGCGCGAGCACGTCCGCGCGCCCGTCGACCGGGCGGTGCGGGAGCTGGTCTTCCGGCTCCTCCCCCGTCCCCGGCGGCTGCGGGCCCTGCGGCTGCCGCTGCGGCTGGGCGCCGACCTGCGGCGGCGGATCGCACCGGCGCTGGAGCGGGTCAGCCCGTCCCTGGCCGCGCTGGCCGAGCTCGCCCCCGACCCGGTACGGCACCGGCGGCCGCCGCGCCGCGTCCGGGCGGTCGGCAGGCGCCGGGCCACGGTCGGCCTGCTCACCGGATGCGTGCAGGGGGAGTTCTTCCCGCAGGTCAACGCGGCCACGGCCCGAGTGCTGGCGATGGAGGGCTGCGAGGTGGTGATCCCGCCCTCCCAGGGCTGCTGCGGCGCCCTGTCGCTGCACTCCGGCCGACCGGAGGAGGCCGCGAGGTTCGCCCGGCGCATCGTCGCCGCCTTCGAGCGGGCGGGCGTGGACACGGTCGTCGTCAACGCGGCCGGGTGCGGCTCGACCATGAAGGAGTACGCCGGCCTCCTCGACGGCGCGTGGGCCGACCGGGCCGCCGCGATCAGGACCGCGGACCTGGCCGAGTACCTCGTCGAGCTGGGGCCGGTCGCCCCGCGGCACCCGCTCCCGCTGACGGTGGCCTACCACGACGCCTGCCACCTGGCCCACGCCCAGGGCATCCGGTCCCAGCCGCGCGAGCTGCTGGCCGCCGTGCCCGGCCTGGAGCTGAGGGAGATCGCCGAGCCGGCGCTCTGCTGCGGCTCCGCCGGGACCTACAACATCCTCCGGCCCGAGGCCGCCCGCGAGCTCGGCGACCGCACGGCCGAGCGGGTGCTCGCCACCGGCGCCGACCTGCTGGTCTCGGCCAACCCCGGCTGCACCCTGCAGATCACCGCGGCGATCCGCCGCACCGGCGCGGCCCCGATCCCGGTGGCCCACACCGCCCAGGTCCTGGACGCCTCCCTGCGGGCCCTGCGGGAGGTCGGGTGAGCGGGCGAACCGGTGAGACCGGCGGGCTCACGGCCCGCGGAGGAGATGATGACGTGAGCGAGCGGACCGACGGGCACGGCGCCGGCCGCGCGAACGGAACGGGCGGCGCCATGGGCACGGTGCAGTCCGTCGACCGGGCGCTGGACCTGCTGGAGGCGCTCGCCGGGAGGGGCGGGGAGGCCGGGATCTCCGAGCTGTCCGCCGCGACCGGCCTGCCGTACGGGACCGTCCACCGGCTGCTGCGCACGCTGCTGGCCCGGGGGTACGTGCGGCAGGAGTCCGACCGGCGCTACGCGCTGGGCGGGGCGCTGGTACGGCTCGGCGGGGTGGCCGAGCGCATGGTCGGCGCCTGGGCGCAGCCGTACCTGGAGAAGATGGTCGCGCTGTCCGGTGAGACGGCGAACCTGGCGGTGCTGGAGGGCGACTTCATCGTCTACGTCGCGCAGGTGCCCTCCCCCCGGCGGCTGCGGATGTTCGCCGAGGTGGGGCGGCGGGTGCTGCCGCACAGCACGGCGGTGGGCAAGGTGCTGCTGGCCGACCGGCCGGCCGCCGAGGTGGCCGCGCTCGTCGAGCGGACCGGCATGCCCCGGCGGACCGCGAACACGATCACCGACCTGCCCGGCATGCTCGCCGAGCTGGAGCGGGTCCGCGCCCGGGGGTACGCGATGGACCTGGGCGAGGAGGAGCTGGGCGTGCACTGCCTGGCGGTGGGGGTGCACGACGGCTCCCGGACGGTCGCCGCGATGTCGGTCTCCGGTCCGGCCGAGCGCATCGAGATCCTCGACCGGGAGGAGCTCGCCGAGGGCCTGCGGCGGATCGCGGGCGACTTCGGCGCCGAACTCGGCGGCCCTCTGTAGCGCCGCCCTCCGGCGGCCCTGCGGGGACGGAGGCCGGGACGGGCGGGAGGGCCCGCGGGTGACGCGTCATCCGCGGGCCCTCCCGGGGCGGCGCCCCCTCAGCGGTTCCCGGCCGACGGGGTGAGGTTCAGGTCGCTGCCCTGCGGGACCGGTACCACGGTGACCTGGCCCTTCTGGATGGCCTGCCAGAGCACGGCGCCGTCCGGCCCGAGGACCTTGACCAGGTCCTTGATGGACTCGATCTCGGTGCGGACCTTGGCGTTGCGCTGGGCCTGCGCGGCGTTCTCCGCCTTGGCGGCCTGCTCCGCCGAGAGCGCGGCGACCAGGTTGTCCGGCGGCTCGGGCTTCTGGATGGTGAGCGAGATGTCGCCGCACTCACCGGTGCCGGCGTAGTTCTGGCCGCAGAAGTAGCCCGCGCCCGCCGCCTCCTTGATGAACTCCCGGGCGAGCTGCCCGACCCGGGCCTCCCACTGCTGCTTGACCTTCGGGTCGTTGAACAGGCCCCGCCACTCGAACTCCTGCGAGGCGGCGTCCAGCGCCCGGTCCAGCGGCACCCGCATGTAGATGCCGAGCATCCGCCGCCAGCCGTCGGACGACTCCCCCTCCTCGAAGTAGGCGCGGAACTTCAGGCCGATCTTCTCGTGGAACCGCTGCAGGGTCGTGCAGTCGGTGTTGAGAGTGAAGGTGGCCACTCCCGCGACCTTCATCTCCACGTTGTCCTTGCTGACCACCGAGAGCGGCTGGGACTCGGCGTCCTCGGCCCCGGAGAAGTCGAAGGTCCGCTGGCCGAACGGGTAGGAGTAGGCCGTGTCGCCGGGACCGAGCAGGGTGGCGCCGCTGGAGGGGGGGATGCACCGCTCGAACTTGATCGCCTCGAAGGTCCCGCCCGCGTAGTGCAGGACGATCTCGTCGGGCTGGGTGCTCACCCGGGAGCAGCCGCTGAGCACGACGCCGAACACCACCAGCGCGCCGACGGCCAGCAGGGAGCCCTTCAGCAGCAGTCGGCGCCCGCCGGACCCGCCCCGTGTCCTGTCTCTCATCATCATCTCCTCGATCCTCCGCCTGTCGAGGAGCGGCCCGTCCGCGGGTTCCTCCGCTCCGCTCCCGGGGTCCTCGGGCGTGCGTCCACCGTGGCCCGCCGTCCCCCGCCGGCCTTCCCCGCGCCCATCAGCATTTCCTTTATGCCTGCTTTACCTGCATCGGATCCTATTGCTCCCGTCCTCCGGGCGGCGGTGACATTCCGGGAACCGGATAGCGTCCGGTGGCGGAGTAGGGGGTGAGGGCGCAGACGCGCCCCGGGAAAGGACCCCTTCACGATGACTGGACGAAACGGGTGATGGCGCTGGCGCTCTTCCAGCGGGCCGGAACACCCGTCCCTCTCTCCGGCGGCTCCGGATCCGGCGGGCCCGGCGGCCCCGCTTCCGACGCGGCGCTGATCGAGGGGTCGCTGACCGACCCCGACGGGTTCGCCGGGCTCTTCGACCGGCATTCCGACGAGATCCACCGGTACGCCGCCCGGCGGCTGGACGACGTCTCCATGGCCGACGACGTGACCGCGGAGACGTTCCTGGTGGCCTTCCGCAAACGCGCCCGGTACGACCTGTCCAGGGCCGACGCCCGGCCCTGGCTGTACGGCATCGCCTCGAACCTGATCTCCGGCCACCGCAGGGCCGAGACCCGCAGGCTCAAGGCGCTCGCCCGCTCCTTCCGGCACGCCCCGGACCGGGCGGCCGGTTTCGAGGAGCGCAGCGCGGAACGGGTGACCGCCGACCGGCTCCGGCCCGTCCTGGCCGCCGCGCTGGCCCGGCTGAGCTCCGCCGAACGCGACCTGCTGCTGCTGGTGGCCTGGGCCGATCTGACCTACGAGGAGGCCGCCGAGGCCCTCGGCATCCCGGTCGGGACCGTGCGCTCACGGCTCTCCCGCACCCGGGCCAAGATCCGCCGTTCCCTGGATTCACCGGATTCCCTGGATTCCCTGGAGTCGCACGCATGAACGAGGACGAGATCCGACTGGTGGCCCGCATCCGGCCGGACGCGGCGCCGTACGACCCGGAGGCGAAGGCCGCGGCCCGGCGGGGGCTGGCCGCGGCGTCCGCCGGACGCCCACCCGGGCGCTCGCTGTGGCGCAGGCCCTGGGTGATGCTGCCGGCCGGAGCGCTGGCGGTGGCGGTGGCGGTGGGCGCCACCGTGCTGACCGGCGGTACGGGCCCGGAGCGCGGCCCCGCGCAGGAGGTCGTGGTGGCGCTGCCGCGGCTCGCTCCCATGTCGGCGAGCGAGGTGCTGGGCAGGGCCGCGCGGGCCGCCTCCCGGACCGATCTGGACCCGCGCGACGACCAGTTCGTCAAGGTCGAGTCGGAGACCATGTACGGCGCGTTCACCGTCGCCGGTGAGGGTGAGGGTGAGGAGTCGCGCCACCTCTACCGGACCAGGCGGGTGATCTGGCAGTCCGCCGACGGGACCAGGGAGGGCTCGCTCCGGATCGAGCACCTGGAGCCGAAGGCCTACCCCGGCTGGCCGATCCCGGAGAGCGCCTACCGGGAGGCCGGCACCGTCGACCTGCACCGGCTCCCGGTCTGCGGACCGGTCCCCGGCCACCTGCGCACCGACCACGCGGCGGTCAGGCGACTGCCGGCCGACGCCGAGGGGATGCGCGCCCACCTCTACACCGGGGACCGGGGCGGCGACTCCCGGGACGCGGCCGCGTGGACGCGGGTGGGCGACCTGCTCCGCGAGAACTACGTGCCCGCCGCGCAGCGGGCCGCGCTGTTCGAGGCGGCGGCGACGATCCCCGGGGTGGACGCCGTCGGCGACGCCGAGGACGCCGCGGGCCGCAAGGGCGTCGGGGTGGGCCGGGTCGGCCCGGACGGCGTCCGCGAGGACCTCGTCTTCCACCCGGAGACCTTCGAGTTCCTGGGCGAGCGCGGCATCGTCGTGGACGGGAAGCGGGCCCGGTCCCCCGCGGGCAGTCTCGTCGCCTCCACCGCGCAGCTCTCGGTCACGGTGGTCGACGAGGCACCCCGGGTCGAGGAGGAGACCGCCGGCTGCGGCTGATCCGGGACTCGCCCGGCGCGTACGGAGGCCATCATCGCGCCGGGTGATCGCGGTCCCGCCCGCCGGACCCTCCGGCGGGCGGGACCGCGGAACCCGACGGAGGCGGTCCGGCGTCTCCGCCGAAGTTTTAACGAAGACCCCGAGGCCCCGCACCGCCGGCCGGGAAGGCACGATCCATGAGACAGCGCAGCATGTTCACCAGGATCGCCCTCACCGCCGCCGGGACCGCCGCCCTCCTCTCCTCCGGCGGTGGCGCCTCCGCGACGAGCGCCACGAGCGGCACAGCCGTCACGAGCGGCGCAGCCGCTACGAGCGCCACAGCCGTCACGAACGGCACAGCCGTCACGGCCGCGACCGGTGCCGCCTCGCCCGCCGCGGCGGGCGTCTCCTCACGGCAGGCCGCGGAGATCGCCAGGAGGAAGGTCCCCGGCGCCCGGGTCACCCGGGTCAGGCACGTGTGGGACCAGGGCATCTGGAACTGGCGGGTCGAACTGGTGAAGGCCCCGTGGAGGTACGACCTCTTCGTCTCGGTCAGGAGCGGCAGGGTCGTCAGATTGAAAATCGACTACGGCCGCTGACCGCCGTCAGTCGTGCACGCGATGGACCGGCAGGCCGTCGGCCCCGCAGCGCACCTCGACCTTGACGTCGGCCTCGTCCGACTCGAACTCGACACGCGCCCGGGCGGCGGGGCCGCGCTCCACATCGTCCACCCGGAAGCCCTGGGCAGGGCTCCACGTCCGCAGCACCGCGACGCCCCCGTCGCACCGGGCGATCACGTTCCCGCCCGCCGTGGTGATCGTCCGGCTCCGGCCCTCCGCCCGCCCTGTGGCCGAAGGCGCGGGATCGGCCGGGCCGGCCGCGGCCGACGGCACCGCCTCCGGCGGGAGGGCGCGGGCGAGCGCCTCCTCGACCTCGGCGGAGGAGAGCGGACGGTGCGCGGAGGCGGTCAGCGGCTCGCCGAGAAAGGTGATCGCCGCCACCCCCGTCCCGGTCGCGAGGACGCCGGTGACCAGCCATCCGGCCAGGACGAGTGGGAGCCTTCTACGCATTCCCCCACCTTCCCATCCTCGTGCGGCCTCCGGCGCTAAGGCATGGTTAAGGGACCGATAACGCGGTTCCGGCACTGCTCCGGCCCGGCTAACGTGACGGCCGATGCCGAACGTACTGCTCATCGAGGACGACGCCCAGATCCGCACCTCCCTCACCCGGGGGTTGCGGGATCGCGGCCACGCCGTGCTGTCCGCCCCCGCCGCCCTGGACGGCCTCCGCCTGGCCGTCGAGGAGCGTCCCGACCTCATCGTGCTCGACCTGGGCCTTCCCGACCTCGACGGCCTGGACCTGCTGCGCATGCTGCGCGCGGTCAGCCGCGTCCCGGTGATCGTCGCCACCGCCCGGGACGGCGACGCGGAGATGGTCAGGCTGCTGGACGCGGGCGCCGACGACTACGTGGTCAAGCCGTTCACCGCGACCCAGCTGGACGCCCGGATCCGGGCGGTGCTCCGGCGGTCGGGCGAGAGCCGTGCGGACGGCTCGGTGACGGTCGGCGGGCTGCGGATGGATCCGCGCACCCGCGAGGCGACCCTGGACGGCGCACCGCTGGACCTCAGCCCCCGGGAGTTCGACCTGCTCCACTACCTCGCGGCCCGTCCGGGTGAGGTGGTCACCAAGCGCGAGCTGCTCACCCACGTCTGGCAGGTCCCGTACGGCGGGGCGGACAAGACCGTCGACGTCCACCTGTCGTGGCTCCGCCGCAAACTGGGCGAGACGTCGGCCGAGCCCCGCTACCTGCAGACCGTGCGCGGCGTGGGCGTACGGCTGGCCGCGCCGTCGTGAGGCGCTGGCTGGCGCTGCTGGTGGCCGCGACCACCTCGCTCGTCCTCATCGCCCTGCTGGTCCCGCTCCTGCTGCTGGTGCGGACGGCCGCCGAGAGCGCCGCCGTGGCCCGCGCGAGCGGCGAGGCCGAGTCGATGGCCGTCGCCGTCGGCACGGCGGGCGCCGCACGAGCAGGGGGCCCAGGGGACGCAGGGGGCGCACAGGGCGCGCTGGACACGGTGGACACGGTGGACGCGGAGACCCTGCATCTGACCGCGGAACGGGCCGCGCACCCGACCACGGTCTTCCTCGGCGACGGCCGGGTCCTCGGCGCCCCCGCGGAGAGGTCCGCCGCCGTCGCGCTGGCCGCCCGGGGGCGCAGCGTCACCGCCTCGGTCCCGGGCGGCCGGGAGATCCTGGTCGCGGTCCAGGGGGCGCCGGGCGGCACGGCGGTGGTCCGGGTCCTCCTCAGCGACGACGAGCTGACCGCGGGCGTCGCCCGGGTGCAGGCGGGGCTGCTGGTGCTCGGACTGGCGCTGGTCGGCCTGGGCATGCTGGTCGCCGACCGGCTGGCCCGCGCGATGACCCGGCCGGTCTCGTCGCTGGCGGGGGTGTCCCACCGGCTCGCCGCCGGCGACCTCGCCGCCCGGACCGTCCCCGGCGGCCCTCCCGAGGTCCGTGCGGTCGGCCGCGCGCTCAACCACCTCGCCGAGCGCATCACCGGCCTGCTGGCCGAGGAGCGGGAGAACGCGGCCGACCTGTCCCACCGGCTGCGCACGCCGCTCACCGGCCTGCGGCTGGAGGCCGAGTCCCTCGCCGACCCGGACGAGGCGGCCAGGATCGAGGCCCGGGTGGACGCGCTGGAACGGGCGGTCACCGCGGTGATCGACGAGGCCCGGCGGCGGTCGCGCGACCGCGCGGAGTGCGACGCGGTCGCGGTGGTCGGGGACCGGGTGGCGTTCTGGTCGGTGCTCGCCGAGGACCAGGGCCGGGCCGTGGACCTGGATCTGTGTCCCGGCCCGCTCCCCGTCGCGGTCTCCCCCGGCGACCTGGCCGCCTGCGTGGACGCCCTGCTCGGCAACGTGTTCGCGCACACCGACGAGGAGGCCCCCTTCGGCGTACGGCTGGCGCCGGTCCCGGGCGGCGCCCTGCTGACCGTCGACGACGCCGGACCGGGGTTCGGCACGGCCGACCCCCTGGGCCGCGGCCGGAGCGGGGCCGGGTCGACCGGCCTGGGGCTGGACATCGCGCGCCGCACCGCCGAGTCGTCCGGCGGCGCGCTCACCCTCGGCGCGTCCCCCGCGGGCGGCGCGAGCGTCACCCTGTTCCTGGCGTCCCCGGCGTTCCCTGCGGATCCGGCGGGTCCGCAGGGAACGCCGGGTCCGCCGGGTCCGGCGGGTCCGGCGTTCTCAACCGGAGGCGGACCCTTAGCCGGTTCTTAACGCGGCCCTATCCGAGACCGCGGAAACCTGGAGCCATGAAGAAGACACACCTGATCGTCAAGATCGCACTCGCCGTCGCCGGAACCGCCGCCCTGATGGGCGCCGGCGGAACCGCCGCCCTCGCCTCGGGCGGAGGCGCCGCCCCCGCCGCCGGGACGGCCACGTCCACCGCCCCCGCCGCGCCCGTCTCGTGCGCCAAGGCCGTCGAGATCGCGAAGAAGCGCGTCCCCGGCGCCCGCGTCAGCGAGGTGGAGCGGGAGCGGGAGCACGGCCACCGCGTCTGCAAGGTGGAGCTGGAGAAGGGCCGCTGGGAGTACGACGTCTACGTCTCCCTGCGGACCGGGAAGATCGTCAAGTTCAAGCGGGAGTGGGACGACTGACGGCGGGCCGGCGGGTGCCGGAGGTCAGCAGGACTTCAGCACCCGCTCCATCGCCTCCTTCTCCGCGGTGGTCACCCAGAGGCCGTACTTGGCCTTCACCTGGATCTGGCGGGTGACGTAGGGGCACCGGTAGGCGCGGCGCGGCGGCAACCAGGTCGCCGCGTCCGCCGCGCTCTTCTGGCCGTTCAACGGGCCGTCCACCGCCAGCAGGTTCAGCGGGTCGTTGGCCAGCTGCCGGCGCTCCTCCTTGCTCAGCTGCCGCGCCCCCTTCTGCCAGGCGTCGGCGAGCGCGACCACGTGGTCGATCTGCACCGCCATGCTGGTCTTCTGCCCGCGCTCGAACGCGATGGTCTTCCCGCTGTAGGGGTCGCGGAGGGTGCCGGTGAGCACGATGCAGTCCTGGGTGCCCTTCTTGAAGGTCTCCCCTTCGAGGTCGCGCTTGAGGATGTCGTTGCGGGTGTCGCACCCGTTGTGGTCGACGTCCGCCCACGCGGGTCCGAACTCCCCCCGGTCGAAGCCGGTCATCGGGGCGCGGCCCTTGACCTCGAGCTTCTTCAGGTCCGCCAGGGCCTCGGAGGCCGGCTTCCCGCCTCCGGCCGGGGCCGGGTCGCCGAGGGTCTCCCCGGCGGGCCCGCAGCCCGCCAGCGCCAACACGACCGCCGCGACCGCCGCGCTCCGGCCCAGTCCTGCCCGCATCCCGCCGCCACCTCTCACGGGGTCCGGCTACCCCGAAGTGGCAAATCTACTCAATGCAGCCGCAAAAGCCTTGCTCGGTCTCGGCCTCCGGTTCCGCACACGACCGGACGGCCCGGAACCGGAGCCCGGGCCGTCCGCGCACGCGCCTGCCGGTCGGCGTCGCCCTGCCGCCCCCCGACGTGCGCCGCCCGTGCGCGATGTCCGCTCAGGCTCGGCCGTAGGAGTCCTCGAGCCGCTCGATGTCGTCCTCGTCGAAGTGGCCGAAGGCGATCTCCAGGATCCGGACGGCCGGTCCCGAGGAGCTGAGGCGGTGGGTCTGACCGGCCCGGATGAGCACGCGGTCGCCGACCGCTGGCGTGATCCGCTCCCCGTCGATCTCGAAGACCGCGCCCGGGTCCAGGGCGACCCAGAGCTCGTCCCGGTGCTCGTGCCGCTGCAGGCTGAGCCGCTGGCCGGGCGCGACATCGATGATCTTCACCGTGGTCGGCTCGTTGAGCGTGTAGCGCTCGAACCCGCCCCACGGGCGCTCGTCCCGCACGACGGCTCCGAGCCTGTCGACTTCCAGCACGATGTCCTCCATCCGCTCCGTCTCGTCACGAGCACTCTCGCACGCGTCCGTGACGGATGAGCGGTGTTCACACAACCGGATGATTAAGAGTGGGGGCGTTCCCCCCGAAGAGATCTCCCGTTCAGGCGGACCGCCACCGGGAAGATCTCCGTCCTGCCGGGCGGACCGCCACCCGGAGGATCTCCGTCCCGGCCGCCGGGACGGCCCGCGGCCCGGCTCAGGTGGTGAGGATCCCGCCGTCCACGGGGATCACCGCTCCAGTGACGTAGGATCCGGCGTCGCTCGCCAGGAAGACCGCCGCCGCCACCAGCTCGGCGGGGTCCCCCGCGCGCTTCATCAGGACGCGGTGCTCCAGCTGCCAGGCCATGTAGCCCTCGGCGTACTGCTCGGTCATCTCCGAGGCGAAGAACCCCGGCTCCAGGCAGTTGACGCGGATCCCGCGCCGCGAGGTCCACTGCTGGGCCAGGTCCCGGGTGAGCCCGACGACCGCGGCCTTGGAGGCGCTGTAGGCGGCCTGCGGCAGGCCGGCCGTGGTCTCCCCGAGGATGCTGCCGATGTTGACGATCGAGGACCCCGGCCGCATCACCCGGGCGCAGGCCTGGGCCATCCAGTAGGTCCCGTGCAGGTTGATCTCCACGACCTGGCGGAACTGCTCGGGCGTCTCCTTGAGCGCGGGCACCGCCGTGCCGACGCCGGCGTTGTTGATCAGGATGTCCACCGCGCCCAGCTCGGCGACGGCCGCCTCCACCAGGGCCCGGCAGTCCTCCGGCCTGGTCACGTCGGTGGCGACCGCCACGCACCGGCGGCCGGTCTCCTCGACCAGGCGCCGGGTCTCCTCCAGGCGGTCCTTGCGGCGCGCGCCGATCGCGATGTCGGCCCCCGCCTCGGCCAGGCCGCGCGCGAACGCGACGCCCAGCCCGGAGGAGGCCCCCGTGACGACGGCCACCCTGCCGTCCAACCGGAATCGGTCGAGCATTCGTTCCTCCTGACCTGCGGGACACGCACCGAATGATGTTCTGGAGTTGGAGCAGCATACCGCCCGCGAGGGAGCCCCTCGCGGGCGGACACCGTCTTTCCCGCAGAACGCCTACAGGCCGTACTCCCGGGTGATGCGCTCGTGCCGCTCGGCCTCGACGCCGACCTCCTTGGCGAGGTCCAGCCAGGCCAGGGGGTGCGTCCAGCGCTCGGTGGCGTCGTCGAGCACCGCGTCCAGCTCCACCGGGGTGACGTCCGGCGGGATCGCGATCCAGCCGAACAGGCCGGGCAGGGGCTCGCCCGTGCTCGGGTGGGTCACCGTGTAGTCCTCGTCGCTGTAGACCCACATCGGCCAGCCGCGCTCGGCCATGACCTCGTTGAACTCGGTCCACTCGGCCTCGGTGGGGGCCGCGCCGTCGAAGAACCAGCTGGTGTAGCCGCCGGGGCGGAGCATGCCGACCGCCGCGAACGGCGGGATGAAGCCCTCCTGCTCCTCCGGGCTCTCCGGGACGGGCTCCAGCAGCGCCGGATCGAAGACGACCAGGTCGCCGGCGTTGTACTCCAGCCCCGGGGGCTGGGGCATCGCCAGGCGGGCCGTCGCGGGCCCGGTGCGCACGCTGACGACCGCGCGCTGGCTGCCGTCGGGGGCGGGCAGGACGATCCGCACCAGGCCCATCTCCTCCTCGATCGGCCCCTCGGCGGACTTCAGCGGCATGCCGATCTTCGCGGCGCCGACGCGGACGGTCTCCCAGTCCTCGGCGGCGGTCGCCATGGTGATCATGCGCCAGACGTCCTCGGCCTCGATCTCCTCGGAGTCGAGGACCTCCCGCAGGATCCGGGCGCCCTTGGCGTTGTCGTCGAGCTGCTGGACGGCGGAGGCCCACAGGCGGCGCGCCTCGATGCCCGCGCCGGCCGCCACGGCCGCCTCGCCCTCGGCCGCCGCCTGCTCCCAGCGCTCCCGCCCGCGGTGCAGCCGGGCCAGGGCCAGGTGGCGCCGGGCGGCCGGGAGCCGCTCGGCCATCTGCTCCAGGCGCTCGTCCTGGCGGGCCTCGACCAGCAGGCCGGTGATGAAGGAGACGTCCTGCTCGTCGGCGGTCTCGATGTCGCCGGACTCGACCAGCATGTCCCAGTAGATGTCGGCGCCCCTGGCCGGGTAGCCGAGGAAGCCGAGGGTGGTGGTGTGCCGGCGGGTGGCCTCCAGGTCCCGGCCGGAGAGCGGGGCCAGCCAGCCCACCCAGCGCTCGGGGTCGGCGTTGAAGCCGTCGGCGGCGTCGAAGTAGCCGACGAGCTCGTCCTGCGGGCCCGGGGCCGGCAGCGGCGTCACCGCGTCGGCCGCCGCGCGCAGCGCCGCGATCCGGTCGGCGACGGCCGAGGGGTCCTTCAGCTCGGCGGCGCCGGACTCGGCCAGGTCGGCGAGCATCCGGGCCTGCCAGACGCCCTGCCGGGCCACGGCCAGGTCGCCGGCGATCAGGGCCAGCTCGACCCGGGCCCGGTAGGCGCCCATCACCGCGAAGTAGTCGATCCACTGCTTGAGGACCCGGCCGAGCTGCCAGGTGTTGGTGATCTGCGCGGAGCCCGCGAGCAGGAGCACGGTCCGCGCCCACTCGACCCAGACCCGCGGGTGGTCGCCGACCACGTCGAGGTCGGGCAGGGCCTGCACGGCCTCCGCCTCCCGGCCCAGCGTGGCGAGCACCAGCGCGCGCAGCACGCCCTCGCGGTGCGCCTTGGCCACCGGGTCGTCGGGCTTGAAGCCGGCCGCGGCGTCCAGGGCGGTCAGCGCGTCCTGCGGACGGCCGGCGGCGAGCAGCGCCCGCACGGAGGCGGCCCCCAGCTCCCAGCTCGCCTCGCGGCCGGCGCCGCCGAGCCGCTCCACCGCCGCCTCCGCGTGGGCCACCGCCTCCACCGCGCGCCCGTCGTCGACCAGGGCGGTGACGTACTGCTCGGCCAGGGCGGCGAAGGCGAGCGAGCCGGGCTCGACCTCGGCCGCGGTCAGGGCCTCCAGCCGCTCGGCCGCGTGGCCGGCGCCGTCGGTGTTGGCCTGCGCGATCGCCAGCGCCTCGACCGCGCCGGGGGCCGCCGGGCAGTCGCGGACGTCCTCGCGCCGGGCGAACTCCGCCAGGGTCCGCGCGTCGTCGAGCGCGACCACGCCCTGCGCGCGGTCCCCGACGCGGCCGACCAGGTGCCAGTAGCGGGCGTAGAACTCGAGCCAGGGCAGCCCCAGCTTCTCCGCCTCCTGCGCGATGGCCGGCGCCAGCACGTCGAGCTGCCCGTAGCGGCCCTCCAGCGCCTGCGCGGGCACGGTGCCGATCGCCATGGCCAGACCGGTGTTACCGGCTTCGTGCAGTTGCCGCTGGGTGTCGCCCACCCAGGCCCAGATGTCCACGTCCATGGAACGTCAGTCTGCCAGCTCGGGGGGGATGCCCCAAACGAACCGGCCGCCCGGCGGCTATCCGGCGGCGGCCCCGGCCGCGGCGAGCAGATCGGCCAGCTCCGCCGCCTCCGCCTCGTCCAGCACCGCGAACGCGGGCGTCATCAGCCGGTCGGTGAGCTCCTCGGCCCGCGTCCGCGCCGCGGCGAGCCGCGGGTCGGGCGCCGGGTACGGCTCCGGCCACTCGAAGAAGCGCGCCATGGCCTCACCCGGCATGTCGCCCAGCGGGGACCCGTGCGACTCGAGCAGCATGGCCTGCAGCGGGGTCAGCCCCTCGGCGAGCACCGCCACCGCGTGCAGTCCGCCGCGCAGCTCGCGGAGCACGTGCATGAGCTGGGTCGCCCGCGCCGGGGCGTCGTCCGGCAGCGGTACGGCCCGCCACCCGGCGAACAGCGGGGCGCCCGTCACCTCGGCCCCGGCGGCCACCGGTTCCAGCAGCTCCGCCAGGCGGGCGGCCCCGTCGAAGGAACCGAGCCGGCGGCGGCCCCAGGCGTGGCAGGCCTCCGCGTAGAGCTCCACCGCCGCCTCCACCGGCAGCGCCCGCCCGGCCTCCCAGTTGGCCCGGACGTGCCCGGCGGGGAAGAAGGCCACCGCGGAGCGGACCACGTCCGCGTCCACCTCGCCGAGCACCCCGCACCGGCCGCGGAAGTACATGGCCCGCCCGGCCAGTCCCGCCCGCTCGCTCACCGCCTTGGCCTCGCGCGAGATCATGAACCCTCCGCCGAGCCTCCCGATCGGTCCCTTGACCGCCGCCGCCGTCGCCTGTGCCTCGGCCATGCCGCTCCTCCTAAGTCCATTAAAGGAACTCAGCATGACTCACCAGAACAACCTTCGGCAAGTCCCGGGCGGCCCGCGGCGCCTCCGGGCGCGGAGGCGGCAGGGCGGCGCACCTCCTCCAGGGCCCGGTCCAGGAGGCCGGGGTCCTGCTGGGGGAGCCAGACCACCCGGGGATCGCGGCGGAACCACGACTCCTGCCGCCGGACGAACCTGCGCGTCGCCCGGACCGTCTCCTGCCTGGCCTGCTCCTCGGTCCACTCCCCGGCCAGGAAGCGCAGCACCTGGGCGTAGCCGAGCGCGCGGCCGGCGGTCCGCCCCTCGGCCAGGCCCCGCCGCGCCAGCGCCCGGACCTCCTCCACCAGCCCGGCCTCCCACATGCGGTCCACCCGGAGCGCCACCCGCTCGTCCAGCACCGCTCTGGGCACCTCGACGCCGAGCTGCACGCTGTCGTAGACCGCGTCGTAGGAGGGCATCGAGGCGGAGAACGGCCGGCCGGTCAGTTCGACGACCTCCAGCGCGCGGACGATCCTGCGGCCGTTGCTCGGCAGGATCGCCCCGGCCGCCTCCGGGTCCAGCCCGCCGAGCCGCTGGTGCAGCGGAGCCGGGCCGTACGCCGCCAGCTCGGCCTCCAGCCGGGCCCGGATCGCCGGATCGGTGCCGGGGAACTCCAGGTCGTCGAGGGCGGCCCGGACGTAGAGCCCGGACCCGCCGACCAGGATCGGCACGACCCCCCGGGCCAGCAGGTCGTCCATCAGCGGCCGCACCCGCTCCTGGTACTCCGCCACGCTCGCCGTCCGCCGCACGTCCCAGACGTCCAGCAGGTGGTGCGGGACCCCGCGCCGCTCCTCCACGGTCAGTTTCGCCGTGCCGACGTCCATGCCCCGGTAGAGCTGCATGGAGTCGGCGTTGATCACCTCACCCCCCAGTTCCAGGGCGAGATCGACGGCGAGGTCGGACTTTCCGGCCGCCGTGGGGCCGACGACGGCGATGACGGGTAGCTGAGGCACGGGATAAGTGTCCCAACACCGGGAAGGGACTGCGGATGGCGGCGGCACGGACGACGCGCCGCCGCCTCCGGATCAGTCACCAGGGGGATCGCCATGTCCGTCTTCGACAAGGGGAAGGACCTGATGGGCGAGCACTCGGACAAGATCGAGGAGCTCGTCGAGCAGGGCATCGACCGAGGGGAGGAGGCCGCCGGGCAGAGGTTCGCCGGGCACGAGGAGCACGTCGGCATGGCCGCCGACAAGGCCAGGGAGATGGCCGAGGGCATCGACGGCCGGACCGACCCGGCCCCGGGCGCTGAGGACGCCCCGCAGGCCGGGCAGGACGGCTGACCTCCGGCGGGGCCGCTCGGCGAGCCGGACGGCCCCGCACCCGGTCAGTCCCAGTCGAGCGTCGGCTGCAGGTAGCCCTCCAGCGTCAGCAGCCACCGCTTGGACTCCACGCCCTCTCCCCCGCTGAACCCGCCCAGGCCGCTTCCCGCCACCACCCGGTGGCAGGGCACGATCACCGGGACCGGGTTGGCGCCCATGATCGAGCCGATGGCCCGGGCCGGCACGCCCGTCCCGCTGCGCGCGGCCAGTTCCCCGTAGGTCACGGCCTTGCCGTACGGCACCGTCGCGTGCAGCGTGCCGAGGACCGCGCGCTGCACGGGCGTGGTCAGCCGCCAGTCCACCCGGGCGGCGAAGACCCGCAGCTCCCCCGCGTAGTAGGCGGCCAGCTCACCGAGCACGGGGGCCGTCCGCTCCGGCTCGTCCACCTCGACCAGGCCGGACCGGTCCGCCAGCCGCGCCCGGAGCCGGGCGTCGTCGCCCCAGCACACGGCGGCCACGCCGTCCTCGGTGACGGCGACGGACATCTCCCCCAGCGGGGTCGGCACGCCTCCGAAGGCCACGCTTCCTAGCATTGAGATCGTGTCCCTTCGCGAACTCGTCGTCCTCGGCACCTCCAGCGCGGTCCCCACCCGCCACCGTAACCACAACGGCTACCTGCTGCGCTGGGACGGCCAGGGCTTCCTGTTCGACCCCGGGGAGGGCACCCAGCGCCAGATGCTCCACGCGGGCGTCGGCGCCCACGACATCACCTGGATCTGCGTCACCCACTTCCACGGCGACCACTGCCTGGGCGTGCCCGGCGTCGTCCAGCGCATCGCCAGGGACGGCGTCGCCCACCCCGTCCGGGCCGCCTACCCGGCGAGCGGGGAGACCTACTGGCGCCGCCTCCGCAACGCCTCGGTCTTCGCCGACACCTCCGTGATCGCCGAACGCCCCGTCTCCGGGCCGGCCGCCTCCTTCGACGCGGGCCCGGTGACCCTCACCGCGCGCCCGCTCTCCCACCCCGTCGAGTCCTACGGCTACCGCGTCGACGAGCCGGACGGCCGCCGGATGCTCCCCGAGCGGCTGCGGGAGCGCGGCGTCCGGGGGCCGCTCGTCGGCGAGCTCCAGAGGACCGGGACGGTGACCGCGCCGGACGGCTCCACCGTGCGGCTGGAGGAGTGCAGCGAGATCCGCCGCGGGCAGAGCGCCGCGTTCGTCATGGACACCCGCCTGTGCGACGGGGTGTTCGCGCTCGCCGACGGGGCGGACCTGCTGGTGATCGAGTCGACGTTCCTGTCGGCGGAGGCGGAGCCGGCCGCGCGCTACGGCCACCTCACCGCCGCCCAGGCCGGCCGGGTGGCGGCCGAGTGCGGGGTCCGCCGCCTGCTCCTGACCCATGTCTCCGAGCGCTACGGCACGCACGACGAACCCCGTTTCCTGGACGAGGCCCGCGCGGCCTTCGGCGGCGACGTCGTCCTGGCCCACGACCTGCTGCGCGTGCCCGTGCCCCGCCGGGCCTGACCCGTCCGGCCCCGGGCGTCAGGCGCTCCGCGACCGGAGCAGCGCCACGACGTATCCGACACCGTAGGGGGCGTCGTGGTAGAGGACCTCCCCGTCGAAGGAGCCCCCCGGCGCGCTCCCCCTCCCGCTCCCGCTCCCGCTCCCGATTCCGGCTGCGGCTGCGGCGAGGACGTGGAAGGCCGCCCGGCCCGCGACCCAGAGCTCCGCGGCCTCGGCGGGGTCGAGGTCCGGGACCTCGCCCCGGGCGAGCGTGCGGGCGATCTCCTCGTCGTACGGCCGGGCGCGGGCGTCGAGATAGCCCGGTGACTTCTCCGTCAGGCGGGCCGAGCCGTCGCCCATGACCAGCATCGCCACCCGATCGGCCCGGTCCGCCAGAGCCGCGCCCAGGGCCGCGCACTCCTGCCGGGAGGCGTCGAAGGGCACCGCGTGGAACGCGGAGGCCGACAGGCCGCCCTCCTCCAGCAACCGGCGGCCGATCGTCAGCGAGAGCGGCAGGACCGGCGCGCCCGCGCCGGCCCGGACGTCCGCCCCCCAGGGGGCGAGACTCCCCGCGGCGCCGGGCCCGTAGGTCCCGGCCCCGTCGGCTCCGCCGACCACCATGAGGACGTCGGGCCGCGCCTCCCGCAGGCCGTCCACGGCGGACGCGCAGGCCGCCCGGAGCCCGTCGAGCTCACCGGCGGCGGTCCCGGCCAGTTCGGGGACCAGCAGCGGAGGATGCGGGCAGACGGCGGCGGCGACGAGCACGCCGCCAGACTAGCCCAGAGCGGCCCGTCCGGCGGGACCCGCGGCGGTTCGGCCGGGCGGGTCCCGGCCGGGGCCCGACCGGCGGGCCCCGGCGGAGGCGCAGGTGACGGACCCCTGAGGATCCAGCCCGCGGGACCCTTCGCTGAGGACCCAGCCCGCGGGACCCTTCGCTGAGGACCCAGCCCGCGGGACCCTTCGCTGAGGACCCAGCCCGCGGGACCCTTCGCTGAGGACCCAGCCCGCGGGACCCTTCGCTGAGGACCCAGCCCGCGGGACCCTTCGCTGAGGACTCAGCCCGCGGGACCCTTCGGAGCGACGAACCCGGGGGCGCCGTCGGAGCGCGGGTCGGTGTGGCCCTCCTCGCCCTGCCGGGACGGCGTGCCGCTCTGCTTCTCCTTGGCCGGGGTCTTGGCCGGGGTGGAGGCGGAGGGCTCGGCGCGCGAGCCGCCGGAGTCCCCTCCCGGCGTGCTCGCGGTGGACCCGCCGGAGCCCGACCCGCCCGATCCGGCGGAGGAATCACCGGAGGGGTCGCCGGACGGGTCACCGGAGGCGTCCTCCTGCGATCCGCCGGAGGCGTCCTGGTCCTCCCGGTCCTCGCCGGCCGGCGGTGCGCCGTCCTCGCCGGCGGGCTCCTGCCCCTCCTGTCCGGCCCCCGGTGTCCGCGGCTCCGAGACGGAGCCGCTCCCGTCGCCGGAGGAGGCGAAGGTGTAGCCGGCGACGCCGCCCGCCAGGAGCACGGCCGCGGCGGCGACGGCGACGGCCAGGCCGCGCCGCCCGCGGAGGGCGGTGTCCCGCCCGCGCCCGGATCCGCGCCGGGACCCGCGGCCGGATCCGGTGAGGATCTCCGGCTCCCCGTGCCGTCCGGGCTGGTCGGGGCTGGAGGGGACGTGCATGCGGAACAACTCCCTGCGGTTCTCGGGGAAACCTCCACGGCTTCCGAGGGTGCCGAATCACATTAGCCACAGGAGAGAAATGCTCGCGCCGCAATCACATGATGATCACAATTTGCCATCTTTCGCCGGACCCGGCCGCGGACCCGCGCGGGGGCCCGTACGGCCTCAGGAGCCGGCGGAGCAGCCCGGGGCCTCCGGCGCGGCGGGCGCGGGGCGGCCGACCGACGGCATGCCCAGCATGACCCCGGAGGCGGCGCCCGCCGGAGCGGCCCGGCGGGCCTCCCAGGCGTCTCCCGCCCGGGTCCGGCGGAGGCTCAGCGCGGGCCCGTCGGCCACCAGGTGGTGCGGCGCGGCGTAGGTGATCTCGACGCCGACCATGTCGCCCGGGCGCGGGACCTCGTCCCCCGGGACGAAGTGGACCAGGCGGTTGTCGGGGGCGCGGCCGGACAGCCGGCGGGTCGCCTCGTCCTTGCGGCCCTCGCCCTCGGCCACCAGCACCTCGAGCGTCCGGCCGACCTGCTTCTTGTTCTCCTCCCAGGAGATCGCGTTCTGCAGCTCGACCAGCCGGTCGTAGCGCTCCTGCACGACCTCCTTGGGGACCTGGCCGTCCATCGTGGCGGCGGGCGTGCCCGGCCGGATGGAGTACTGGAAGGTGAAGGCGTTCGCGAAGCGCGACTCCCGCACCACGTCCAGCGTGGCCTGGAAGTCCTCCTCGGTCTCGCCGGGGAAGCCCACGATGATGTCGGTGGAGATCGCCGCGTCCGGCATGGCCGCGCGGACCCGCTCGATGATGCCGAGGTAGCGCTCGGCCCGGTAGGAGCGGCGCATCGCCTTCAGGACCCGGTCGGAGCCGGACTGCAGCGGCATGTGCAGCTGGTGCATCACGTTGGGCGTCTCGGCCATGGCCGCGATGACGTCGTCGGTGAAGGCCGCCGGGTGCGGGCTGGTGAAGCGGACCCGCTCCAGGCCCTCGACGTCGCCGCAGGCCCGCAGGAGCTTGCCGAAGGCGAGCCGGTCGCCGAACTCGACGCCGTAGGTGTTGACGTTCTGCCCCAGCAGGGTGATCTCCAGGACGCCCTGGCCGACCAGGGTCCTGACCTCGGCCAGGACGTCGCCGGGACGGCGGTCCTTCTCCTTGCCGCGCAGCGACGGCACGATGCAGAACGTGCAGGTGTTGTTGCACCCGACCGAGACCGAGACCCAGGCGGCGTAGGCGGACTCGCGCTTGGTCGGCAGCGTGCTCGGGAAGGTCTCCAGGGACTCCTTGATCTCGACCTGGGCCTCCTGCGCGATCCGCGCGCGCTCCAGGAGGACCGGCAGCGCGCCGATGTTGTGCGTGCCGAACACCACGTCGACCCAGGGGGCGCGGCGGACGATCTCGCCCTGGTCCTTCTGCGCCAGGCAGCCGCCCACGGCGATCTGCATGCCGGGGTTGCCGGTCTTGGCCGGGCGCAGGTGGCCGAGGTTGCCGTAGAGGCGGTTGTCGGCGTTCTCCCGGACGGCGCAGGTGTTGAACACGACCACGTCGGCCGTCTCCCCCTCGGCCGCGGGGACGTAGCCCGCGTCCTCCAGCAGGCCCGACAGGCGCTCGGAGTCGTGCACGTTCATCTGGCACCCGTAGGTACGAACCTCGTACGTGCGGGCGCTCTCCACGGTGGCAGTCATCTCAACAGACAAGGGTAGGCGCTTCTCCGACCTCGCGGAGCCCCCGATCCCGCGCGGCCCCCTCCGGGAACGGCGGGGTTTGGGCAGGCCGTGATCGGATCGGTACCCCAGGGTTAGCCCCAGGTGCCCTTTACCGAATTACGTTGTCCCCCATGACGGAGAACGGGGACACGACTCCTCTTGTCGTGCTCGAAGGGGTCAACAAGCACTTCGGCAGCCTCCACGTGCTGCGTGACATCGACCTCACGATCTCACGCGGTGAGGTGCTGGTCGTCATCGGCCCCTCCGGTGGAGGAAAGTCCACGCTGTGCCGGGCGATCAACCGGCTGGAGACCGTCGACGGCGGGACGATCACGTTCGACGGGCGGCCGCTGCCCGCCGAGGGCAAGGCGCTGGCCAGGCTCCGCTCCGAGGTCGGCATGGTGTTCCAGTCCTTCAACCTGTTCGCCCACAAGACGATCCTGGAGAACGTCACGCTCGGGCCGGTCAAGGTCAGGGGCGTCGCCCGGGCGCAGGCCGAGCAGCGCGGCATGGAGCTGCTGGAGCGGGTGGGCATCGGCAGCCAGGCGTCGAAGTACCCGGCCCAGCTGTCCGGCGGCCAGCAGCAGCGGGTGGCCATCGCCCGCGCGCTGGCCATGGACCCCAAGATGATCCTGTTCGACGAGCCGACCTCGGCGCTGGACCCGGAGATGGTCCAGGAGGTGCTCGACGTCATGGTCGGCCTCGCCCGTGACGGCATGACGATGATGGTCGTCACCCACGAGATGGGCTTCGCCCGGCGCGCGGCCAACCGCGTGGTCTTCATGGCCGAGGGGCAGATCGTCGAGGAGAACACCCCCGACGCGTTCTTCACCGCCCCCCGCACCGACCGCGCCAAGGACTTCCTCTCCAAGATCCTGACGCACTGAGAACCGTCCCGGCGGATCCCCTCCGCAGCGAAGATCCGCAGCACACCCCTGACGGTCCGCCCGGTCCCGATGGAACCCCGACGAAAGACGAGGTAGCAGAATGCGTGTACGCCGTATCGGTGCCCTGGCCGTCGCAGCCGTGGCCGCGGTGGCCGGCCTGACCGCGTGCGGAAGCAGCGGCAGCGGGGGCGACGACAAGTTCGTCGTGGGCATCAAGATCGACCAGCCCGGCCTGGGGCAGAAGCAGCCCGACGGGTCCTTCAAGGGCTTCGACGTCGACGTGGCCCGCTACATCGCCAAGGAGCTCGGCTACCCGGACGACAAGATCGAGTTCAAGGAGGCCCAGTCGGCCAACCGCGAGTCGTTCATCCAGCAGGGCCAGGTCGACATCGTGATCGCGACGTACTCGATCACCGACGACCGCAAGAAGAAGGTCGGGTTCGCCGGGCCGTACCTGGTCACCGGCCAGGACATCCTGACCCGCGCGGACGACACGACGATCACCGGCGTCGAGTCCCTGAAGGACAAGAAGGTCTGCGGCGCCCAGGGCTCCTCCTCGCCCAAGCGCCTGGCCGACAAGTTCGGCGCCGAGTGGAAGGCCCAGTACCTCACCGAGCAGCAGGGCTACGGCGCCTGCCTGCCGCTGCTGGAGAACAAGCAGGTCGACGCGATCTCCACGGACGCCACGATCCTCGCCGGGTTCGCCACCCAGAAGGCCGGCAAGTTCCGCCTGGTCGGCCAGCCCTTCTCCGAGGAGAAGTACGGCGTGGGCGTGAAGCTGGAGGACAAGGACACCCGCGAGAAGATCAACAAGGCGCTGGAGAAGATGTTCCAGGACGGCAGCTGGAAGAAGGCCGTCGACGCCAACTTCGGCGAGTTCGGCAAGTTCTTCACCACCCCGCCGACCGTCGAACGCTACTGATCCGGCCACCGACCGGCCGGGGCGCCCGACGCGCCCCGGCCGACAGCCATGGGAGGAAATGAGTGGAGGCACTCATCGAGGAGTTCCCGGTCATCCGGGACGCCTTCTGGCTGACCATACGGCTCACGCTGGCCAGCGGCCTGGCGGCGCTGATCCTGGGAACCCTGCTCGCCGCCATGCGGGTCAGCCCGCTGCCGATCCTGCGCGGGATCGGCACCGTGTACGTCAACGCCATCCGGAACATCCCGCTCACGCTGGTGATCGTGTTCTGCGGGCTGGGACTCGGCGTGGTCCTGAACGTCTCCTTCTCCGACAGCCTGTCCACCAATTCGATGTGGCTGTCGATCATCGGCCTGTCCGCCTACACCGCGGCCTTCGTCTGCGAGTCGATCCGGGCCGGGATCAACACTGTGCCGATGGGGCAGGCGGAGGCCGCCCGCGCCATCGGGCTCACCTTCGCCCAGAACCTGCGGCTGATCGTGCTGCCCCAGGCGTTCCGCGCGGTGATCGCCCCGCTGGGCAGCATCCTGATCGCGCTGACCAAGAACACTACGATCGCCGCCGCCATCGGCGTGGGAGAGGCCTCCCTGACGATGAAGACCCTCTTCGAGGCGCACGGTGACGCCGTCGTGCCGATCTTCTTCGGGTTCGCCCTCGGATTCCTGGTGCTGACCCTGCCCATCGGCCTGCTGTTCGGCTGGCTGGCCAAGCGGATGGCGGTGGCCCGATGACGGCGGCCCCGGCCCCCGGTCCGGCCCCGGCCCCGGTCAAGAACCGGCACCGGCCGGTCGCGACCGCCGACCGCGCCACGGTCCTCTACGACGCCCCCGGGCCCCGGGCGCGCGCACGCAACGCCGTATACACCGTGCTGACCGTCCTGATCGTGGCGTTCGCGCTGTACGTGATGGTCGCCAAGCTGGGCGAGAAGAACCAGCTCGACGCCGACCTGTGGACGCCGTTCCTGCGGGCCGACGTGTGGGCCAACCTGATCCTGCCCGGCCTGGTCAACACGCTCAGCGCCGCCGTGGTCGCCGCGGTGATCGCGGTGCCGTTCGGCTTCGTCTTCGGCATCGCCCGGCTCTCCGACCACGCCTGGATCCGCGTCCCGGCGGGGGCGGTGGTGGAGTTCTTCCGGGCGATCCCGCTGCTCATCATGATCTTCACGGTCATGTTCGGCGCGAGCCTCCTCTTCGGCCTCACGGTGACGCCCTTCAGCGCGGTGGTGGTCGGCCTGGTGCTCTACAACGGCTCGGTCCTGGCCGAGATCGTGCGGGCGGGCATCCTGTCCCTGCCCCGCGGCCAGAGCGAGGCGGCGCTGGCCATCGGCCTGCGCAAGGGCCAGGTCATGCGGATGGTCCTGCTCCCGCAGGCCGTCACCGCCATGATGCCGGCGATCGTCGCGCAGCTCGTGGTGCTGCTGAAGGACACGGCGCTGGGGTTCATCGTCGCGTTCGAGGACCTGCTGAACGCGGGGGCGCGGGTGCTGCCCTCCAACTTCAGCAACATCATCCCCTCGGTGATCGTCATCGCCGTCATCTACATCATCATCAACCTGGCCGTCGGCGCCGTCGCCACCTGGCTGGAGCGGCGCAGCCGCCGGAGCAGGAGGACGGCCGCCACCCCCGTCGCCCCGTCGGAGGCGGCGGGCGGGCCCGGAGGCGGCGTCCCCGCGGGCGACTGACCCGGACGCAGGGGCGGAGGCCGGGCGACCGACCCGGACGCAGGGGCGGGCGCCGGATCCGGCGCCCGCCCCTCGTCGTCTCCCCGCCCGGGCCCGCCCCTCGTCGTCTCCCCGCCCGGGCCCGCCCCCTCCATCCCTCCCGGTCCCCGTGTCCTCGCGGACCCCACCGGGGCGGGACGGCGAACCGGGAACGTCCGAACGTCATACCGGCGACACGCGGCGTGTTATCGGGCAGGATGACGGCATGCCCGCAGAGCGTGATGCCTTGCCGTACGCCGCCTGGCCCTCCCCCGTCTCCACCGCCGACGTCGCCCGCTCCGGGCTGCAGCTCGCCTTCCCCACCGTGCTGGGCGACGAGGTGTGGTGGACCGAGGACCGCCCCGCCGAGGGCGGGCGGACCACGATCATGCACCGGGACGCCGGCGGCGTCCGCCGGGAGCTGCTGCCCGCGCCGTGGAGCGCCAGGACCCGCGTCCACGAGTACGGCGGGCGGTCCTACGCGATCGTGCCCGGTGAGGGCCCGCGTGCGGGCGCCGGTCACCGCGTCGTCTTCGTGAACCTGGCCGACCAGCGCCTCTACCTGCTGGACCCCGGCGCCGAGCCGCGGCCGATCACGCCGGAGCCCGAGCGGGAGACCGGGCTGCGCTACGCCGACCTGACCGTCCGCGACGGGCAGGTGTGGTGCGTCCGCGAGCGGCACGACGGCGATGACGGCAAGGTCGGCCGGTCGATCGTCTCCATCCCCCTGCACGGCGGCGCCGAGCCCCGCGAGCGGGTCTGCGGGAGCGACTTCTACGCCTCCCCGGTGCCGTCCCCCGACGGGGAGCACCTGGCCTACGTCTGCTGGAACCACCCGCTCATGCCGTGGAACGGCACCGAGCTGCGGGTCACCCGGCTCGCCGACGGCGCCTCCTGGACCGTCAAGGGCGGCGTCACCGAGTCCGTGCTCGCCCCGCAGTGGCGCGACGACCGGAACCTGTACCTGGTCTCCGACTGGTCGGGCTGGTGGAACCTCTACCAGGTCGGCATCCACGGCACCTCCCCGCAGGCGCTCCACCCCGCCGAGGAGGAGTTCGCCGGGCCGCTGTGGCAGCTGGGCGGCTCGCCGTACGCCGTGCTGGACGACGGGCGGCTCGCGGTCCTGCACGGTCAGGGGGAGCTGCGGCTGGGCCTCCTGGACCCGGCCGACGGCACGCTGACCGACCTCGACGTGCCCTACGACGGCTGGCTGCCGGCCCTGTCCGCCGACGGGCGCACGCTCGCCGGGATCGGGTACGGCCCGGCGGTGCCCCCGTCGGTCGTCCGGGTGGACACCGTCACCGGGCGGGTGGAGGGGCTCCGGCGCGAGATCGACGAGCTGCCCGACATCGCCTACCTGCCGGTCCCGCGCACCGTGCGGATCGAGGGGCGGTTCGGCCGCCGGGTGCACGCCCACGTCTACCCGCCGTCCAACCCGGAGGCCCGCGGCGACGGCCCGCCGCCGTACGTCGTGTTCGTCCACGGCGGCCCCACCGGGTACAGCCCGACGGCGCTCGACCTGAAGAAGGCGTTCTTCACCAGCCGCGGCATCGGCGTCATCGACGTCAACTACGGCGGCTCCACCGGCTACGGCCGCGCCTACCGCGAGCGGCTGCGCGGCCAGTGGGGCGTGGTCGACGTGGAGGACGCGATCGCGGCGGCCGAGTGGCTGGCCCAGGAGGGCCTGGCGGACCCGGCGCGGATCGCGATCCGGGGCGGCAGCGCGGGCGGCTGGACCGTCATGGCGGCGTGCGCGCGCTCCGACGCCTTCGCCGGCGGCGTCTCCTACTACGGGGTGAGCGCCCTGGGCCCGTTCACCGAGACCACCCACGACTTCGAGTCCCGCTACATCGAGTGGCTGGTCGGCCCCGCCGACCCCGTCCTGTACGGCTCCCGCGAGCCCCTGGGGCAGGTCGCCGGGGTGAGCTGCCCCATGCTGCTGCTGCAGGGCCTGGCCGACCCCGTGGTCCCACCGGCCCAGTCGGAGGTGTTCGCCGACGCCCTCGCCGAACGCGGGGTGCCGTGCACGTACCTCACCTTCGAGGGCGAGTCCCACGGCTTCCGCCGGGCCGAGACCCGCAGTGCGGCGCTGGCCGCCGAACTCGCGTTCTACCAGCAGATCTTCTCCGGCTGACGGTCGCCCTCCGCCTTCCCCCGCCCTCCGGCCTCGCCATCCCCGCACCCCGCCGCCTTTCCCGCGCCCCGGTCTCGCCATCCCGCTGAACGGCCCCCGGTCCCGGGACGGTTGACCCATGCCCGCACACCTTCTATGGTTCATTAGTAGAGTAATGAACCATAGAAGCAGGTGCCATGTTCGATGACCGGAGCCCGATCTATCGGCAGATAGCCGACCGCATCAAGACGGACGTGCTCAGCGAGGCGCTCAAGGGCGACGAGCAGGTCATGTCCACCAACCAGTACGCCGCCTTCTACCGGATCAACCCGGCCACGGCGGCCAAGGCGTTCCAGCAACTGGTGGAGGAAGGCGTCCTCTACAAGAAGCGAGGTATCGGCATGTTCGTCAGCCCGGACGCCCGGGACGCGCTCAGGACCGAGCGCAGGAAGAACTTCTTCACCGAGGTGGTCGACCCGATGGTCGCCCAGGCCAAGACCGTCGGGATCCCGCTCGGCGACGTGATCGAGCGCATCAAGCAGTTGGAGGGGCGATGAGGATCGACGTCGAGGACCTGGTGCTGCGCTACGGCGACGTCACGGCGCTGGACGGGCTGACGCTCAGCCTGGAACCCGGGAAGATCTACGGGCTGCTCGGCCGCAACGGATCGGGCAAGACGAGCCTGCTCTCGGTGCTGGCGGGCTTCCGCAGGCAGACGGCGGGCGGCGTGCGGGTCGACGGGCGGCCGGTGTTCGAGAACGGGTCCGTCACCAGCCGGATCAGCCTGATCCGGGACACCGGCGAGACCGTCGACATCGGCACCGCCGAAGACGCGATCTTCTTCGCCGAGTGGCTCCGCCCGAACTGGGACGGGGACTACGCCCGCTCGCTGCTGGACCTGTTCGGGATCGATCCGAAGAAGAACGTCAAGGAGATGTCCAAGGGGCAGCGCTCGGCGGTGGGCGTGGTGATCGGCCTGGCCGGCCGGGCGCCGCTGACCATGTTCGACGAGTCCTACCTCGGCATGGACGCCCCGTCCCGCCAGGCCTTCTACGACGCCCTGCTCGCCGACTACATGGCGCACCCCCGCACGATCGTGCTCTCCACCCACCTCATCGAGGAGGTCAGCTCCCTCTTCGAGGAGGTCGTGATCATCGACCGGGGCCGGCTGGTCGTGCACGAGGAGAGCCAGGCGCTGCTCTCCCGGGGCACGGCCGTGACCGGGCCCGCCGCGCAGGTCGACGCCTTCACCGCCGGACTGACCGTGCTCGGCACCCGGCGGCTCGGGCCGACCATGTCGGCGATGCTCTACGGGGACCTCGACGACGCCCGGCGCGAGGAGGCCGCCGCCGCCGGACTCCAACTCGGCCCGATCGACATGCAGGACCTGTTCATCCACCTGACCGGAGGACCCGCGGCCTCCGGAACCGAAGCGCGCCCCACCGCAGAGCTCCACACCGGAGAGACCCGATGAGATTCCCCACCCGGCTCCTCGCCGCCCACTCCTACTTCGCCCTGCTGCTGTTCGCCGCCTATGTCGCGGTCGTCGTCGTGATCGCGGTCGGCGTCGACGTCTTCGGCACGCTCAACCGGAGCGCGTGGGAGGCCGCCGTCCAGCTGCCCCGGTGGTACGCCCTGTTCGTCGGGGTGTCCCTGGTCCGGGAGTACCTGCCGCTCTACATCGCGCACGGGCAGACACGCCGCCAGTTCGGCGTGCAGGCCGCCGTCACCGTCGCCCTGTTCGCCCCGTTCCTGTCCGCCCTGATCACGGTCGGCTACCTGCTGGAGCGCGCGGTCTACGGCCTGGTCGGCCGGCCGCAGGTGATCGACCGGGTCCACCTGTTCACCGAGCCGACCCAGGTGCCGCTGGTCTTCGCCGAGTACCTGGTCGAGTTCGTCGCCTGGATCGTCGTGGGCGCCTTCATCATGGCCGGCTTCTACCGGTGGCAGGGCGGCGGACTGCCCCTGATCCCGGTCGGCATCGGCCTGTGGATCCTCGTCGAGGGAGCGATCGGCAAGGAGCTCCGGCTGCCGCTCATCGGGGACCGCCTCTCCGCCCTCTCCCCCGACCTGCCCCAGTCGGCGGGCCTGGCGCTCGGCGTGGGCCTGGGCATCTTCGTGTTCGGCCTCGCGCTGACCTGGGTGATCATCCGCAACGCGCCGCTGCGCAACCGCTGACGGGGAAGGGCCCGGAGCCTCCCTCCCCGCGGCGGGTCCCGGCCGCCGGCGTCCGGCGGCGCGGAAACCGCCGGCGCCGGCGGGCACGCCTCCCGGGGACCGGCCCGGCGCCCCGGACGCCGACGGGCGCACTCCGCGCCACCGGGTGACGGGCGCACCCGGTGGCGCGGGGCGCTAACGCGCGAACTCGGTGGCGCGGGACTCGCGGACCACGGTGATGCGGATCTGTCCCGGGTAGGTCAGCTCCTCCTCGATCTGCTTGGCCACGTCCCGGGCGATGACCGACGCCTGGATGTCGTCCACCGCGTCCGGCTTGACCATGACCCGGATCTCCCGTCCCGCCTGCATGGCGAAGACCTTCTCCACGCCCTCGTAGGACTGGGCGATCTCCTCCAGCCGCTCCAGCCGCTTGACGTAGGCCTCCAGCGACTCGCGCCGCGCGCCCGGCCGGCCGCCGCTGATCGCGTCGGCGGCCTGCGTCAGCACCGCCTCGACCGTGCGGACCTCGACCTCGTTGTGGTGCGCCTCGATGGCGTGCACGACGTCCTCGTGCTCGCCGTACCGGCGGGCGATCTCCGCGCCGATCAGTGCGTGGCTGCCCTCGACCTCGTGGGTGAGGGCCTTGCCGATGTCGTGCAGCACCGTGCAGCGCTTGAGCAGCATCTGGTCCAGTTTGAGCTCGGCGGCCATGATCCCGGCGATGTGCGCGGACTCGACGAGGTGGCCGAGGACGTTCTGCCCGTAGGAGGTGCGGTAGCGCAGCTGGCCGAGCAGGGTGACCAGCTCCGGGTGCATGTCGGTGATGCCGAGCTCCACCAGGGCGTCCTCGCCCGCGCGCACGCACAGCTCCTGCACCTCCGCCCGGCTGCGCTCGTAGGCGTCCTCGATGCGCTGGGGGTGGATGCGCCCGTCCAGCACCAGCTTCTCCAGCGTGAGCCGGGCCGTCTCCCGCCGGACCGGGTCGAAGCAGGACAGCAGCACCGCCTCGGGCGTGTCGTCGATGATCAGGTTGACGCCGGTGGTCGACTCGAAGGCGCGGATGTTGCGGCCCTCGCGGCCGATGATGCGGCCCTTCATCTCGTCGCCGGGCAGGTGCAGCACGCTCACCACGGACTCGGCGGTCTGCTCGGTGGCCACCCGCTGGACCGCCAGAGTCACGATCTTGGTGGCGCGCTTCTCGCCCTCCTTGCGCGCCTCGCTCTCGATCTCCCGGACGATCAGCGCAGCCTCGCGCTTGGCCTGGTTCTCGATCTCCATGACCAGCTCGGCCTTGGCCTGCGCGCCGGTCAGCCCGGCCACCCGCTCCAGGACCGCCCTGCGCTCCTCGGCGACCCGGTCGAGCTCCGCCCGGCGGTCGGCCAGCTCGGTCTCCGTCTCGGCGAGCTTGCGGGCCCGCTCGGCCTGGCGCCTGGCCTCCTCGTCGAGCCGCTGCTCCCGCTCCGCCAGCCGGTTCTCCCGGCGCTCCAGGTCGGCGCGGAGCTCCTTGAGCTCGAACTTGAGCACCTTGGCCTCGGCCTCGACCTCCTTGCGCATCTGGGCGGCGCTCTCGGCGGCGGCCTCGGAGCGGCGCAGGATCTCTCCGGCCTCCCGCTCGGCCCGGCCGCGGAGCTCCTCCGCCTCGCGCCGGACCTCCTCCAGCTCGGCGTGGACCTCTTCCATCTGCTCGGGGGAGGGACCGGCCGGCTTGCCGAACCCGGCCCCGGTACGGCGGAGCAGCAGGACCAGCACGGTTATCGTCGCCCCGGCAAGAACCACGAGCGCCCCTGCCAACACGACGACCACAACTGGCTCCATGCGCGCCCCGCCCTCCTCGCTTCAGCCAAGCACACGAGGGGTCACACGCACGGCACGGAAAGCCCAGCGGTACAGCCACCAGGACAGGTATCAACCCAGGACCGGCACCATGCCGGCTCTCCTCGCCGACACCTCGCCCGCCCGCGCCGCAAGCTCACACGTCCGTAGTTCACCGTTATGACAATCCGCACTGCGCGGAGTAACTCCTCACTGGAGTCGAGATTAAGCGTCGAAGAGGTAACGAGCAAGCAAAGACCCACTGGCCCGCGTGTTCTTTCAAGCGAATGGATCATCCGGATCGACGGGAACGACCGGATCTTCCGCCCCCTCGTTCTCCAGCGCCTCCCGGATGACGCGGAAGGCCAGACTCGGGCCGTACCCCTTGCGGGCGAGCATGCCCGCGAGCCGCCGCGTCCGGACGGCGGGCTCCAGCCCCCGGGTCGCGCGGAGCTTGCGCGCCACGAGGCGGCGGGCGGTCTCGACCTCCTGCTCGGGGTCGAGCTGCTCGACCGCCTCCTTGACGGTGTCCTCGTCCACGCCCCGGTGCCGGAGCTCCGACGCCAGCGCGCGCCGGGCCAGCCCCCGCCCGGTGTGGCGCGAGCTCACCCAGGCCGCCGCGAACGCCTCGTCGTCGATGAGGCCGACCTCGGAGAACCGCTCCAGCACGGCCTCGGCCGCGTCGTCGGGCACCTCGCGCTTGCGCAGGGCCTCCGCGAGCTGCGCCCGGGTGCGCGGCGCCATGGTCAGCAGGCGCAGGCAGATCGCCCGCGCCACCGCCTGCGGATCCGCCGGAGGTCCCTGACTCGCCGCCGATCCCTCGACGGGGCCGTCAGGGACGAGCCCTCCGCCGCCGTCCCCGTCTCGGAGGCCTCTCTCCCCGCGGCCGTCCCGGGCGTCTCTCTCCCGGCCGCTCCCCTGCGCGCCGCGCCGCCTCCGGCCGCCGCGCCGACCCGTCCCGGCCGGACCGGAGGCGGGCAGATCGGGCCAGGCCCCCCAGTCTCCCGGTCCGGTCGCCCCGGCCGGACCGGCGTCGGGTCCCGTCATCATCGCTCAGGTCCGGATCAGGCGTCACCGGGCTTGGGCGCGGCGGCCGCCTTGGCGCCCCGACCGGAGGCGGCGGGAGCCGCGGGGGCGGCCGGCGGCGGGGTGGCGGGAGCGTCCACCCGCGGGCCGACGCCGAGCTTCTCCTTGATCTTCTTCTCGATCTCGTTCGCCGTGTCGGGGTGGTTGCGCAGGAAGTTGCGGGCGTTCTCCTTGCCCTGGCCGAGCTGGTCGCCCTCGTAGGTGTACCAGGCGCCGGACTTGCGGACGAAACCGTGCTCGACGCCCATGTCGATCAGACCGCCCTCACGGGAAATGCCGACGCCGTACAGGATGTCGAAGTCGGCCACCCGGAAGGGGGGCGCCATCTTGTTCTTGACGACCTTCACCCGGGTGCGGTTGCCGACCGCCTCGGTGCCGTCCTTCAGCGTCTCGATGCGGCGGATGTCGAGACGGACCGAGGCGTAGAACTTCAGCGCCTTTCCACCGGTCGTGGTCTCGGGCGAGCCGAACATGACGCCGATCTTCTCGCGGAGCTGGTTGATGAAGATCGCGGTGGTGCCGGTGCTGTTGAGCGCGCCGGCGACCTTGCGCAGGGCCTGCGACATCAGGCGGGCCTGGAGGCCGACGTGGCTGTCGCCCATCTCGCCCTCGATCTCGGCCTTCGGCACCAGGGCCGCGACCGAGTCGATGACCAGCAGGTCGACGGCGCCCGACCGGATCAGCATGTCGGCGATCTCCAGCGCCTGCTCGCCGGTGTCGGGCTGGGAGACGAGCAGCGCGTCGGTGTCGACGCCCAGCTTCTTGGCGTAATCCGGGTCGAGGGCGTGCTCGGCGTCGATGAACGCGGCGATGCCGCCCGCGCGCTGGGCGTTGGCCACCGCGTGCAGCGCGACGGTGGTCTTGCCGGAGGACTCCGGGCCGTAGATCTCGACGATGCGACCGCGCGGGAGCCCGCCGATGCCGAGCGCGACGTCGAGGGAGATGGACCCGGTCGGGATCACTTCGATGGGTGCGCGGGTCTCGTCGCCGAGACGCATGACGGAGCCCTTGCCGAACTGCCGCTCGATCTGAGCGAGCGCGGTCTCGAGCGCCTTCTCGCGGTCGTTAGCTGCCACTGGGAGCCCCCTGGAGGGTTGTGGGTCGGATCGGTGTTGCCAGAAAGCTACGGGGTGCCACCGACATTTTCCGGAGAGCACGCCACTAGGGCTGACCCGTCCAATATAGCCGAACGGCTGTTCGATCGCGGCTCTGCCGCACCACCCGTGTCACCGGAACGCGGCCCCCGGCGCACCGCCGGTCTCCACTCCCCGACGACATTCCCGGGCATTCCGTCAGACCTGTTGTGACCCCGCCGACCTGGGGGAATCCTGGAGCGAAAACGAACCAGAAGGTGCGTCGCTTGACGGATACGTTCACCCAGCAGCGCCTGGCCCACCTCGGCTCCCTGTCCGCGGAGCTTCCCGGCCGGGGGCTGGTCGGCCGCCTGCTCGGAGACGGCGATCCCGTGCTGTGGGTGTGGAACCCCGGCACCGGGAGGCAGACGATCGTCTTCGCCGCCCCCGCCCGGGACGGCTGGCTCTTCCTGTGGTCCCCCGGCGGTCAGGGGGGCGCCGGCGATCCGGCCCGCGCGGCCGAACTGATCGGCACGTCGCTGGAGGACGCCTCCGATCCCTGAACCCGGCCCGCGCGGGGGCGGCCTTGGGGGCGGCGCTCAAGGGCGACGGCCGGTTCCCCTGAACCCGGCCCGCGCGGGGGCGGCCTCCCCGGCTCGCGGCCCTACCGCAGTCGCGAGTCGACGCTCACCACACCGCACACCGCGTGCCAGACCTCCTTGGCCGCGATGCCGTCGGCCAGCGCCTGGGTCACCGTCCGGCCGCCCAGCTCCGCGATGACGTAGTCGCGGGCCCATGACTCGGCATAGGGGTCACCGAAGTGCAGCTTCATCCGCTTCCAGAACTCCGACAGGCGCATCCCCCCAGTATGGGTCCCGACGGGACGTGACCGGGCTGCGGCGGGCCCCGCCCTCGGCCGCTCCGCCGCGGATGGCGGGGGATCAGATGACGTGCGAGCCGTACATCTCGCCGAGGGGGTCGGCGAGCAGTTCCAGGCGCGTCCCGTCGGGGTCGCGGAAGTAGATCGAGGCGCCGCTCTCGATCCGGTGCGGCACGCCCGCGGCCTCCAGCCTGCCGCGCAGCCGCTCCCAGGTCGACGGGTCCACCGAGATCGCGATGTGGTGGAGGCCGCCGAGGACCTCGGCGTAGGGGGCGAGGTCGAGGCCGGGGAAGTCGAAGAAGGCCAGCAGGTTGCCGTTGCCGACGTCGAAGAAGAAGTGGTTGGACCCCCGGTAGTCGCGGTTCTCGAATATCTCGGTGAGGGGGAACTCCAGGAGGTCCTGGTAGAAGGCGATCGTCCTCTCGACGTCGGAGCAGATCAGGGCGAAGTGGTGCAGCCCTCTGGCACTGCTGGGCGGGCGGTGCGCCCGCAGGTGCTCGGCCCTGATCCGTTCGCGTGCCGTCTCGATGGCCGGATAGTCGATGCTCATCGCCTGACCCATCATCCCGTGTGCCGGTTGCTCGCCGTGCCGTGTCTGAGCTATCTCTCCGTGGCGGGAGCGGCCCAACCTGACCGGACCGTCATGCCACCGTCACCCCCGTCCGTCGCTTCCGGCCCTTCCGCCCCGCCGGCCCCCATCCGTCACTTCACGACCTTCCTCCCGGTCGGTGCCCGGCCGTCACCCTCCCGGTCGGTGCCCGGCCGTCACCCTCCCGGTCGGTGCCCGGCCGTCACCCTCCCGGCCGGTGCCCGGTCGGCCCCGTGCTCCCGTTCGCACGGTCGCCGGGCGGCACCGGTTCTGTCGGTGCCGCCCGGCAGTATGGAACCGTGACCGGATCAGCGCTCGACCACTTCACCCGGGTGACCAGGGAATGGTTCGCCGGGGCCTTCGCCGCGCCGACCGCCGCCCAGCAGGGAGCGTGGGAGGCGGTCGCCCGCGGCGACAACACGCTGGTGGTCGCGCCGACCGGCTCCGGCAAGACCCTGGCCGCGTTCCTGTGGTCCCTCGACCGCCTGGCCGCCGAGCGCATGACGGACCCGCGACCGCAGGCCCCGGCCGGACGGCGGCGCTCCCGCACGAAGGACGACGGCCCAGCGGACGGCGGCGCAGGGGACGGCGCCGCTCCCCCGCGCTGCCGGGTGCTCTACGTCTCGCCGCTCAAGGCCCTGGCCGTGGACGTCGAGCGCAACCTGCGCGCGCCGCTGGCCGGCCTCAGGCAGACCGCCCGGCGGCTCGGCCTCCCGGTTCCGGAGATCTCGGTGGCGATCCGGTCCGGCGACACCGCCGCCGAGGAGCGCCGCAGGTTCGCGGCCCGGCCCTCCGACATCCTCATCACCACCCCGGAGTCGCTGTTCCTGCTGCTGACGAGCCAGGCCCGCGAGGCGCTGCGCGGCGTGGAGACCGTCATCGTCGACGAGGTCCACGCGGTGGCGGCCACCAAGCGCGGCGCGCACCTGGCCCTCAGCCTGGAGCGGCTCGACGCGCTGCTCCCGCGCCCCGCACAGCGCATCGGCCTGTCGGCGACCGTGCGCCCGGTGAGCGAGGTGGCCGCGTTCCTCGGCGGCCCCCGCCCCGCGACCGTGGTGCAGCCGCCGTCGGAGAAGGTCGTCGAGGTCGAGGTCGTCGTCCCGGTCGAGGACATGACCGAGCTCGACACGGCGCCCCGGCCGGACGCCGGCGACGACGCGTGGCCGCAGCAGCGGCCGACCCGGCGGACGATCTGGCCGCACGTCGAGGAGCGGCTCCTCGACCTGATCGGCGGGCACCGCTCGACGATCGTGTTCGCCAACTCCCGGCGGCTCGCCGAACGACTCTGCGCCCGCCTCAACGAGCTGGCCGCCGAGCGGTCCGCCGCCGGTTCCGCCGCCGATCCCCTGAACGGTTCCGCGGACGGGCCCGGCGGACGCTCCGCGGGGCACGGCCCGGAGCCGGTCCACTGGGCCGGGGGCTTCCCCCGGCCCCCCGCCGCGATCTCCGCTCCGGCCGAGATGATGGCCCAGGCCGGGACGGGCGCGGGGGCGCCGCCGGAGATCGTGCGGGCCCACCACGGCTCGGTGTCGAAGGAAGAGCGCTCCCAGATCGAGGAGGCGCTCAAGTCCGGGCGGCTGCCCGCCGTGGTGGCCACCTCCAGCCTGGAGCTCGGCATCGACATGGGCTCGGTCGACCTGGTCGCGTGCGTGGCGGCGCCGCCGAGCGTGGCCAGCGGCCTGCAGCGCATCGGCCGGGCCGGGCACCAGGTGGGCGCGGTCTCCCGCGGCGTGATCTTCCCCAAGTACCGGGGGGACCTGGTCCAGACCGCCGTGGTGGCCGAGCGGATGAAGAGCGGCCGGATCGAGGAGCTGCGCTACCCGCGCAACCCGCTCGACGTGCTCGCCCAGCAGATCGTCGCGATGACCGCGCTGGAGGAGTGGACCGTCGACGAGCTGGAGACGCTCGTCCGCCGCGCCGCGCCGTACCGGACGCTGCCGCGCAGCGCGCTGGAGGCGACGCTCGACATGCTCGCCGGGCGCTACCCGAGCGAGGAGTTCGCCGAGCTGCGCCCGCGCATCGTCTGGGACCGGGTCACCGGCGTCCTGCAGGGGCGGCCGGGCTCCCAGCGGCTGGCCGTCACCAGCGGCGGCACGATCCCCGACCGGGGCCTGTACGGCGTGTTCCTCGTCGGGGAGAAGGCCTCCCGGGTGGGCGAGCTGGACGAGGAGATGGTCTACGAGTCCCGGGCGGGGGACGTCTTCGTGCTCGGGGCGACCTCCTGGCGGATCGAGGACATCACAGCCGACCGGGTGCTGGTCTCCCCCGCCCCCGGGCAACCGGGCAAGCTGCCCTTCTGGCACGGCGACACCCCGGGCCGCCCGGCCGAGCTGGGCCGGGCGATCGGCGCCTTCCTGCGCGAGCTGGCCGCGGCCGGTCCCGAGGCCGCGCCGGCCCGGGTCCGGGCGGCGGGCCTGGACGGCTTCGCCACCGCCAACCTGCTGGCCTACCTGGCCGAGCAGCGCGAGGCCACCGGATACGTGCCGGACGACCGCACCCTCGTGGTCGAGCGCTTCCACGACGAGCTGGGCGACTGGCGCGTGGTGGTGCACTCGCCGTACGGCGCGCGGGTGCACGCCCCGTGGGCGCTGGCGATCGGGCGGCGGCTGCGCGAGCGCTACGGCGTCGACGTGCAGGCCGTGCACTCCGACGACGGGATCGTGCTGCGCATCCCCGACACGCTCTCCGACCCGCCCTCGGACGTCGCGGTCTTCGACGCCGAGGAGATCGAGCGGATCATCACCGAGGAGCTGGGCGGCTCGGCGCTGTTCGCCTCCCGGTTCCGCGAGTGCGCCGGACGGTCCCTGCTGCTGCCGCGCCGCAGTCCGGGCAGGCGGACCCCGCTCTGGCAGCAGCGGCAGCGCGCCTCCCACCTGCTGGGCGTGGCCGGGCGCTACGGCTCGTTCCCCGTCGTGCTGGAGACGATGCGCGAGTGCCTGCAGGACGTGTTCGACGTGCCGGGGCTGGTCGGCCTCATGCGGGACGTCGCGGCGCGGCGGGTGCGGCTGGTCGAGGTGGAGACCTCCCAGGCGTCGCCGTTCGCCGCGTCCCTGCTCTTCGACTACGTCGGCGCGTTCATGTACGAGGGGGACGCCCCGCTGGCCGAGCGCCGCGCGCAGGCGCTCGCGCTCGACACGAGCCTGCTGGCCGAGCTGCTCGGCCAGGCCGACCTGCGCGAGCTGCTCGACCCCGACGTGATGGCCGACGCCGAGCGCGAGCTGGCCCGGCTGGACCGGCCGCTCCGCGACGCCGAGGACCTCGCCGACCTGCTCCGCTCCCACGGGCCCCTGGTCTCCGCCGACGTGAGCCTGCGCGGAGGCGACCCGGCCTGGCTGGACGGCCTGGAGGCGGCCCGGCGAGCGATCCGGGTGCGGGTGGCCGGGCAGGAGCGGTGGGCCGCGGTCGAGGACGCCGCCCGGCTGCGCGACGCGCTCGGCGCACCGCTCCCGGTGGGCCTGCCGCACGCCTTCCTGGAGCCGGTGGACGATCCGCTCGGCGACCTGCTGTCGCGGCACGCCCGCACGCGCACGCCCTTCACCGCCTCCTCCGCCGCGGCCAGGTTCGGGCTGGGCCCGGCCGTCGTCGCCGACGCGCTGCGCCGCCTGGCGGCCGCCGGCCGCGTGGTGGGCGGGGAGTTCCGGCCCGGCGGCCGGGGCGAGGAGTGGTGCGACGCGGGCGTGCTGCGCATGCTGCGCCGCCGGTCGCTGGCACGGCTCCGCAAGGAGGTCGAACCGGTCCCGCCGGAGGTGCTGGCCGCGTTCTCCCCCGCCTGGCACGGCGTCACCGGCGCCGCGCGCCGGGGCAGGCCGCCGGTCGACGCGCTGGTGGACGCCGTCGAGCGGCTCCAGGGCGCGGCGGTGCCCGCCTCGGCGCTGGAGACGCTGGTCCTGCCGTCCCGGGTGCCGGGTTACGACCCGTCCCTGCTGGACGAGCTGACCTCCTCCGGCGAGGTGGTCTGGGCGGGGCAGGGGTCGCTGCCCGGCGGGGACGGCTGGATCTCCCTGTACTTCGCCGACACCGCCCCGCTGCTGATCCCCGCCCCCCTGGAGATCACCACGACCCCGCTGCACGAGGCGGTCCTGGAGGTCCTCGCCGGCGGGGGCGCGCTGTTCTTCCGCGAGCTGACGGGCCGGGCCGGCGCCCTGCTCGGGGAGGTCCCCGACGACAGGGCGCTGGTGGCGGCGGTGTGGGACCTGGTGTGGGCGGGGCGGATCACCGGCGACACCCTGGCCCCGCTGCGGGCGGTGCTCGGCACCGGGCGGCCCGCGCACCGCCCGGCGGCCACCCGCAGGCGGCGGGCGGTGCTGCCCACCCGGAGCGGCCCGCCGACCGTGGGCGGGCGCTGGTGGCCGCTGCCCGCCCCGGCCGAGGACGCCGCCCAGCGGGCGCACGCCCAGGCGGAGGTGCTGCTGGAGCGGCACGGCGTGGTGACCCGGGGTGCGGTCGCGGCCGAGCGGCTGCCGGGCGGGTTCGCCGCCGTCTACCAGGTGCTGCGCGCGTTCGAGGAGAGCGGCCGGTGCCGCCGCGGCTACTTCGTCGAGGGCCTGGGCGGCGCCCAGTTCGCCCTGCCGGGGGCCGTCGACCGCATGCGCGCGGCCGCCTCGCCGCCGGCTCCGGCCCCCTGGGACGCGTCCGCGCCGCCGGAGGCCGCCGACCCGTGGAGCATCCCTGCCCCGCCCGCGTCCGCCGACCCGCGGAGCGCCTCCGGCCCCGGACGGGCGCCGGCCGGCCCGTGGGGCGCCCCCGCCCGCCATGACGGCGGCGACGGGCGGCGGGCCGTGGTGCTCGCCGCCGCCGACCCGGCCAACCCGTACGGCGCGGCGCTGCCGTGGCCCGCGCATCCGGGGGACGTGTCCCACAAGCCGGGGCGGAAGGCGGGCGCCCTGGTGGTGCTGGTCGACGGGCAGCTGGTGCTCTACGTCGAGCGCGGCGGCAAGACCCTGCTGTCGTTCGCCGACGACGACCGCGTCCGGCCCGCCGTCGACGCCCTGGCGCTGGCGGTGCGGGACGGCGCACTCGGCAGGCTCACGGTGGAACGCGCCGACGGGGCGGCGATCGGCGACTCCCCGCTGGCCGCCGCGCTGGAGTCCGCCGGGTTCCACCCGACCCCCCGCGGACTGCGCCTGCGTTCCTAGATCCGGCGCCGTTCCCGGACCCGGGCCTGGCGCCGTTCCCGGACCCGGGACCGCTCCCGAACCGGGACCCCGCACCGTTTCTGGACGCCGCGCGCGGCGGATCACCGCGCGCCGGGTCGCGTCGGCACCTCCAGGACGGTGACCCCGACGCCCTCGGCGTCGACGAGGTGCTCCTCCAGGGTGGGACCGGCGACGGCCAGCCCGTGGCGGTCCAGCCAGCCGAACAGGTCCTGCCCCGCCCGGACCACGCCGACCGCGGGCGGGACGACGGCGCGCACGACCGTGCGGGCGGGCAGGGTGAGCGGCTCGCCGTCCCGCCCGGCGGCCACGGCCGCGGCGAAGCCACCGGCCGGGTGCCCGTGCAACCAGGTCAGCAGGGTCTCCGGCGCATCCCCGCACACGGCGGCCAGCTCGGACGGGTGCTCGACGCGCAGACGGCGCACCCGCAGGCGGCGGGCCCGCACGGCGGCCTGCTGGGGCAGGATCGACATCGGCCGCCTCAGCCGGTCCTCGGCGCGGGCCGCCGCGGCCTCCAGCTCGGCGATGTCACGCCGGATGGCGGCCACGGTGTCCGTCAGCGCCTGGCGCAGGTGGGTCTCGGGGGCGTCGATCAGCTCGGCGATCCGGCGCAGCGGCAGGCCCAGGCGCTGCAGACCGCGGATGCGTTCGAGCCGGGAGAGCTCGGCCGCGCCGTACCAGCGGTAGCCGGTGACGTGGTCGACGGCGGCGGGGGCGAGCAGCCCGATCGCGTCGTAGTGGCGCAGCGTGCGCTCCGACACGCCGGACATCCGCGCCAGTTGTCCGATCCGCCACATGACGGCCCTCTTTCCCGTGCGCGTTGACCTTCCCCCTGCGGCAGGGTTCTACCGTAACCGCCCATGACGTCCACCATCACCCGCGATGCGGGCATCCGGCTCACCGGCGCACTGCTGCTGGCCTCACTGATCACGATGATCGCCGCGGTGGCGATCGTGGTCCCGGCAGGACTGACCCTGAACCCCGCCGACCCGGCCGGCGCGCTGGCGGCGGTGAACGGGCACACCGGCCTGCACCTGGCCGAGCTGGCCCTCGACGTGCTGGCCTGGCTGGCGCTGACCGCGGCCGGGCTCGTGCTGGCCGCCGGTCCGGCCGCGGCGGGCGGGCCGTACCCGGCCGCGATGCCCGGCGGACCACCGAGCGGACGGCCCGGCGGGCCGTCGGGCGGGCCGTCGGGCGGGCTGCCGGGCGCGCTGCCGGGCGGGCTGCTCGCCGCCACCGGGCTGGCGGGCCTGCTGCACGACGCCGGGAACCTGGCGGTCACGCAGCTGGCCGCCGATCCCGCCGATCCGACCGCCGCCGCCGTGGCCGCGGCGGTGCTGCTCACCGCAAAGTGGGCCGTCAACCTGACGGGCCTGCTGTGGGCCGCCGCCACGGCCGCCGCCGCGGCGTGCCTGCCGCTGCCCCGCCGACTCCGCCTCGCCGGCGCGGTCGCGGTGCTCTGCGGGCTGGCCGCGGTCGCGTTGCCGTGGACGACCGGGACCGGCGGCCCGTCGCCGGAACTGGAGCAGCTCGGCTACGGCCTCCAGTTGCCCGTCATGCTCTGGTACGGCGTGCTGGGCGTCCGGTTCCTGCGTGACCGCGGCCGGTAGAACGCCCCAGCACCGAAGCACCGCTCCGCCTCCGGAGCACCGCCGGTCCGCCGGTCCGCCGGTGACGGCGACGCGTCAGGCGAGCCTGGCGAGGACGATGCCGCCGACGATCAGCGCGAGGGCGGCGAGGCGGCCCGCGCCGAGGGGGTCGCCGTTCAGCACGACGCCGAAGGTGATCGCCCCGACGGCTCCGATGCCGGTGAAGACGGCGTAGGCGGTGCCGACCGGGATGTCGTCCATCGCCTTGGAGAGCAGCCAGACCGCGCCGGCGGCCAGCGCGAAGCAGACCAGGGTCGGCACCGGCCGGGTGAAGTTCTCCGTCGGCTTGATGCTCTGCGACCAGGCGATCTCCACCAGCCCGGCGAGCAGCAGCAGGGCCCAGCTCATCTCCGGGCCTCCGCGAGGATCCGCACCCGGGCCTCGGCCCGCGAGGCGTCCTGCGCGTCGCGCAGGTGCGCCAGGGCCGGGTCGATCAGGGCGTTGGCCAGCTCGGCGTGGACGAACGCGACGTCCTCGACGCCGAAGTGCCCCTTGAAGAAGTCCCGCAGGTAGCGCTCCTGGTGGTCGAACGGTTCGCGCGGGGTGCCGGGCCCGTAGGCGCCGCCGCGGGCGCCGGCCACCACGAACCGGCGCCCGGACAGCGACATCTTCGGGAAGGTCACCTGGTCGAGCCAGGCCTTGAGCGCCGAGGGGACCGAGTAGTTGTACATCGGCGTGCCGATGAGCACCACGTCGGCGGCCACCAGCTCGTCCAGGAGCGGGGCGAGGACGGCCCAGGCCTCCTCCTGCCCGGGAGTCCGCACGGCCTCCCGGTAGCGGCCGACGTCGGTGATGCCGTGCGCCAGCACGTGATCGCACAGCTCGGTCCACGCCTCGCCGATGTGCGGTACGGGGTCGGCCGCCAGATCGCGGTAGGTGTAACCGCCGTCCGGATGTGCCGTACGCCAGGCCCGGGCGAACGCCGCGGAGAGCTCCCGGGAGATCGAACGACGCCGGGCGCTGGCGTCCAGGTGCAGCAGATGGCTCATGATCACTCCATTAAGTGGACACTGCGTCCACTTGACCGTAGCAAGGAAGCGGACGCCGTGTCCATATATGCTCCGTCCCATGGAGAGAGCCGACGCCGCACGCAACCGCGCCAGGATCCTGGAGGCGGCCGAGCGCCTGTTCGCCGCCGAGGGCGCGCCGAACGTCACCATGGACGACATCGCGCGCGCCGCGGGGGTGGGCCGCGGGACCCTCTACCGGCGCTATCCGGACCGGGCCGCGATCGCCCTGGCCCTCCTCGACGAACACGAGCGCGCGCTGCAGGAGGAGTTGCTGCGCGGCGCTCCCCCGCTGGGACCCGGCGCGCCCCCCGCGGCCCGCCTGGCGGCCTTCTACGCCGCCATGGTGCGACTGCTCGACGACCACGCCCACCTGGTCCTCGGCGCCGAGACCGGCCGGTCGCGGTTCACGACGGGGGCGTACGGGTTCTGGCGGGCGCACGTGCGGTCCCTGCTCGTCGCCGCGGACGTGCCGGACCCCGACGCGCTGGTGGAGCCCCTCCTGGCCCCGCTCGCCCCCGAGGTGTACGGCTTCCAGCGCGACGACCGCGGCCTGACCGCCGAGCAGATCACGGCCGGCCTGACCCGGCTGGCGGACGGGGTCCTCGGCACACCCGGCTGACCGCACGCGTTCCCGGGGGCGGCCCCGTCCCCGCCCCGGAGCACGGTCCTCACCCCCGGAGCACGGCCTCCTCCCCGGCGGGCTCCGCCGGCCGCACCGCGCCGACCGGCTCCGCGCGCCCCTGGACCGCCCGCAGGCCGACCAGGTCGTCCGGGAGCGCGTCCGGCATGTCGGCGTCGAACCGGGACAGCGTCCGGGTCCGCATGGCGACCAGCGCGGTGACCGCGATCGCGACCGCGAACAGCACGTACATCAGGCCGATGCCGCGGCCCTCGCCGGTGCCGATGACGACGCCGACGGTGCCGGCCAGCGGGCCTCCGGGCAGCAGCAGCGGTTCGAACAGGGCGGTGCCGTACGGCGCGACCAGGCCGAAGCCGATCGGCAGCGTGGACCAGGCGACGAGCTGGTTGAGCGCCATGACCCGGCCGTGGAAGCGCTGCGGCACCTTGACCTGGACGATCGTGGCGTAGACGCCGTTGAGCACGGTCAGCCAGAACGACATGCCGAACGCGCCCGCCGCGATGACCACCAGATCCTGCCGAACGCCGGTGACCAGGCAGAAGACGCCGAGGGCGAGCGTGGCGAGCAGCACGCCGCGCATCCGCAGGCGGCGCGGGCCGCCCCACACCGTCATCACCAGACCGCCGAGGAGCACGCCCAGCCCGCCGCAGAACGCGACGCGGCCCACGTCGTCGAGGGTGGCGAAGCCCAGCACGAGCGGTGAGACGAGCAGGAACAGCGGGGACAGGAAGACGTTCAGCACCACGAAGAAGACGAGCATGCCGCGGAACCACGGGTTGCCCCAGGAGAAGCGCCAGCCCTCGACCATCTCGGCGGTCAGCGACTCCCGCCGCCGCCACGCCATCGTCTTCGGGAAGCGGACCAGGAGCAGCACCGTGATCGCGAACGCGTAGGAGACGACGTCCACGACGAGGATGCCCTCCAGCCCGATCCCCGCCATCAGCCCGACCGCGACCAGCGGGACGACGAGCTGCGCCGTACCGGTGACCATCTGGACCACGCCGTTGGCGTGGCCGAGGAAGCGCTTGGGGACGAGCTGCGGGATGGCGGAGGCGTAGGCCAGGCGCTGGAAGGCGAGCGCGACGGAGAGCACCGCCAGCAGCGGGTAGACGTGCCAGATCTGCAGGTTCCCGGTCCACAGCAGCACGCCGAGGGCGAGCTGCGTGCCGAACGCGCCGACGTCCCCCGCGAGCATGACGCGCCGCCGGTCGTGGCGGTCGACGAGCGCGCCGGCGAGCGGGGAGACCAGCATGCCGGGCAGCAGCGCCAGGACCGAGAAGAGCGCGAAGTCCACCAGCGACCCGGTGGTGATGTAGATCCACAGCGGGACCGCGAACTCGGTCAGCGACGAGCCGACGATCGACACGAGCTGCCCGGCGGCCACCGCGCCGAACCGCTTCATGCTCGGCGCCGGTCCGGCGGGCGTCCCGGCTCCGCGCCGGCCCGCGTCCGGCGGGGGCTCCGCTCCCCTCCGGATCGACGCGCCCGTCGGGTCCGTCGGGTCCGTCGGGTCCGTCCGGTCCGTGCCGTCCAGGGCACCCGGGGCACCCGAAGCGGCCGGACCGTCCGAAGCGACCGGGGGCCGCCGGGAGACGCCCTCCAGCCACCAGGTCGCCCGATCGGTGCGCTCCAGGCCCGCCGTGTCACCGGAGGCGACGGCCGGGTGGACGGCGGTGACGACGGCGGCCAGCTCCTCCGCCCGGTACTTCAGGTAGAAGTGCCCCGCCTCGTCGAGGACGACCAGCGCGGCGCAGCCGGACAGCAGGTGCCACTCGGGGTAGCGCTCCTGGTAGAACTCCGTCGCCGGGTCGCGCTCGCCCACGACGGAGACGATCGGCGCCCGGAGCGGTTCGACGCCCTCGGCCAGCAGCCGGGTGAAGTAGCGCTCGGTCTCCCGGGTGCCCTCCCGCCGGTTGTCGATGATCAGTTTGAGCTCCTCGCGGCTGAGCTCGTCGACGTCGAGCCCGGCGGCCCGCAGCGCGTTGGCCCACGCCTGGTCGCCGCGGAACCGGTCGACCAGGTCGGCGATCCGGCCCAGCAGGGACGAGGGCCGGGCGAAGGGGAAGATCCCGCCCAGGTAGACGGCCTCGACGGGCCGCCCGGCCGCCTCCAGCCGCCGGGCGATCTCCACGGTGAGCATGACGCCGAGCCCGCAGTGGCCGTACAGCACGACCGGGCCCCGGATCCCGGCGAGGATCTCCGCCGCGCAGCCCTCGGCGACCTCGGCCACCGGCCGGGTCTCCTCGGCGAGCCCCAGCTCCTGGCCGGGGACGGCCACCGCGTGCAGCGCCCAGTCGTGCGGCAGCGCGTCGGCCAGCGGCTGGTAGACGGCCGCGCTCCCGCCGTTGTACGGCACGCAGACCAGCGTCGCGGCGGCGCTCCGGGCCGGGGTGAGGCGGTGCAGGAGGGCGCGGGGCCCGCCCGCGTCGGTCTCGGCGAGCTCGGCGAGCCCGCGGACGGTCCGGTGCTTGAACAGGTCCAGGATGCCGATCTGACGCCCGCCGGGGGGCAGGACCCGGCGCAGCCGGGCGACCACCTGGGCGGCGAGCAGCGAGTGCCCGCCCAGCTCGAAGAAGTCGTCCAGCGCGCCGACCCGGGCCAGTCCCAGGACCTCGGCCCACACCTGCGCGATGCCCTCCTCCAGCGGGGTCTGCGGCGGCGCGAACCCGGCCTCGTGGTCCGGGCGCTCGTCGCCGGGCTCGGGGAGCCGGGCGCGGTCGACCTTGCCGTGCGACTTCAGCGGCAGCTCGTCCAGCCGGACGAAGCGCCCCGGGATCATGTACTCGGGGAGGCGGTCGGCGAGCCGGGCGCGCAGCTCCCGGACGGGGATCGGCTCCCCGACGAGGTAGCCGACCAGCCGGTCGCCGCGCAGCTCCACGACGGCCTGCTCGATCCCCTCCAGGTCGGTGAGGACGGACTCGATCTCCGACAGCTCCACGCGGTAGCCGCGGACCTTGACCTGCAGGTCGCGGCGGCCCAGGAAGCACAGCTCCCCGGTGGGCAGCCAGCGGCCGAGGTCGCCGGTGCGGTACATGCGGGCGCCGGGCGCGCCGTACGGGTCGGGCAGGAAGCGGTCGGCGGTCAGGCCGGGCTGCCCGAGGTAGCCGCGGGCCAGGCGGTCGCCGCCGATGTGGATCTCCCCGGTCATGCCGGGCGGGACCGGCCGCAGGTGCTCGTCCAGCACGTAGAGCCGGACGCCGGGCAGCGGCCCGCCGACCGGCAGGGCGGACGCGGTCTCGGGGGCGGCGGTGACGGCGTGGGTCGCCACGCCGACGGTGGCCTCGGTGGGCCCGTAGTGGTTGGCCACCGGCGTGTGCCCGGCCAGCTCCCTGGCCCACGACCAGGCGGAGGCCTCGCCGCCGAGGATGAGCAGCCGGCGCGGGAGCAGGTCGCGGGGATCGGCTCCGGCGAGCAGCGAGGCGAGGTGCGAGGGGGTCATCTTCAGGTAGTCGGTGCGGCCCAGCGTCCCGGCGAGCTCCTCGACCGGGGCCTGGGGGTCGAGGAGGTGCAGCTCTCCTCCGGTGAGCAGCGACAGGTAGAAGACCGTCACGCCGAAGTCGAAGGAGAGCGACTGGAGCAGGGTGAAGACCGATCCCGGCTCGACGGCGAAGCGCTCCCGGACCCCGGCCAGGTAGTTCAGCACCTGCCGGTGCTGCACCCCGACGCCCTTGGGCCGCCCGGTCGTGCCGGAGGTGTAGATCACGTAGGCCAGGTGGTCAGGGGTGGTGCCGGGGTCGTCGAACGCGGTCTCCGTCAGCTCCTCGGCGTCCAGGCAGACCACGGGGTGGCCGTCCGGGACCAGCGCGCGGCCGGCGGAGGAGGTCAGCACGGCGACCGCCCCGGAGTCGGCGAGCATGTGGGCCAGCCGGTCGCGCGGCTGCTTGGGGTCGAGCGGGACGTAGGCGCCGCCGGCGACCAGCACGCCGAGGACGGCGGCGGCCAGGTCGGTGGAGCGGTCGAGCAGGACGCCCACCCGGACGTCGGGGCCGACGCCGTACCGCCGGCGCAGCAGCGCCGCGATCGCCCGCGACCGGCGGTCCAGTTCGGCGTAGGTGAGGGAGGCGGGAACGCCGCCCGGCGGGATCGCGTCCGGGGAACCGTCCGAGGCCGCGCCCGGGGAACCGTTCAAGGCCGCGCCCGGGGAACCGCCCGGGGAACCGTCCGGGACGCCCCCGGCGGCCGGCGCGCAGACCACGGCGGTGGCGTCCGGGGTCAGCGCGGCCTGGGCGGCCAGGATGTCGCCGAGCAGGCGGTGGCCGGTCGGCTCCGGGTCCGCGGCCGACCCGAAGCGCAGCACGAGGTCCCGCTCGTCGTCCGAGAGCAGCGACAGCTCCCCCACCGGGGTGTCCGGGGCCGCGACGACGGAGCGCAGCAGCGTCTCGAACCGGGCGACCAGCCGTTCCACGGTCTCCGCGTCGAACAGCTCGGTGTTGTAGGTGACGTGCCCGACCAGTCCTTCCGGGGTCTCGAACAGGTACAGCGCCAGGTCGTGGCGGGTGGTCCTGACCGGTGCGGGCAGGTGGGCCAGTCGCGGGTCGTCCCCGCCGTCGGCGTAGTTCTGCAGGGCGAAGGCGACCTGGGCCAGCGGCGCGCGGCTGACGTCGCGCACCACGTTCAGCTCGCTGACCAGGCGGTCGAACGGCAGCTCGGCGTGGGCGAGCGCGTCCAGCGTGCGCTCCCTGACCCGGTCCAGGAACGCGGTGAACGGCGGATCGCCGTCCAGGTCCGCGCGGAGCACCAGCGTGTTGACGAACATGCCGATGACGTTCTCCAGCTCGGGCAGGACGCGCCCGGCCACCGGGGAGCCGATCCCGAAGTCCGTCTGCCCCGAGTAGCGGGCCAGCAGCACCTGGAAGGCCGCCAGCAGCGTCATGTACGGCGTCGCGTTCACGCTCCGGCCCACGTCGGCGAGGCGGCGGGTGAGGTCGGCGTCGATCCGGACGGCGAGCGCCGCGCCCTCGTGGCCCTGCTCGGCCGGGCGCGGCCGGTCGGTCGGCAGGTCGAGCGCGGGCAGCCCGGCCAGCCGGTCGCGCCAGTGGCCGATCTCGCGGCTCAGGTCCCGCCCGCGCTCCCAGAGGGCGTAGTCGCCGTAGCCGACCGGCGGCGGCGGGAGGGTCTCGCCGTCGTACAGGGCGAGCAGTTCCCGGAAGACGATGTCGTAGGACCAGCCGTCCACGACCGCGTGGTGGGCGGCCACCAGCAGCACGTGGTCGTCCGGGGCGATCCTGGCCAGGACGGCGCGCAGCAGCGGGCCGCGCTCCAGGTCGAACGGGACGGCCAGCGCGGCGTCGAACAGCTCCAGCGCCGCGTCCTGGTCCGCGACCTCGGCGACCTCCAGCGGGACCGGGCCGGGGTCGTCGATCACCAGTTCGGGGATGCCGTCCCCGGTGGTGGGGAAGCGCATCCGCAGCGCCTCGTGGCGGGCGGCGACCGCGTCCAGGGCGCGGCGCAGGGCGCCCTCGTCCAGCGGGCAGCGCAGCCGCACCACGGCGGGGACGGTGTAGACGGTCAGGCCCGGCCGGTACTGCTCCAGGAACCACAGGCGCTCCTGGGCGTGGGAGAGCGGCGGGAGCGTGCCGGGCGGGCGCGGGGTGACGGCGCGGGTCTCCTCCCGCCGCCGCAGCCGCCGGGCGAGCAGCGCCCGCTTGGCGTCCGACAGCTCCGGCGGCGCGGACGCGGCAGACGCGGCAGGCGGCGCGGACGACGGCGGCACCGGTACGGCAGGCGTGAGCGGTGCGGCCGACGCGGTCGGGGCGGTCGGGGCGGTCTCGGTCATTCGATCTCCCGGCGGAGGGCGGCCAGGAACAGTGCGGCGTCCCGGCCGTTGACGAGGCGGTGGTCGTAGGCCAGGCCGATGTCGGCGACGGTCCGCACCGTCACCGAGCCGTCGGCCGCCAGGACGGTCTCCGGCCGCGGGGAGGTCACCGCGAGGGCGGCGGACGTGCCGGGCAGGACGATCGGGACGGCCAGGATCACGTCGGCGTCGGTGTGCAGGGTGACCGTGATGTTCGCCCCGGCCAGGTCCTGCTCCCGGAAACCGCCGGACGCGGCGGCCAGCCGGTGGCGCATCAGCGTGGCGGCGATCTCGCGCAGCGAGCCGGTCTCGCGGACGACCGGCACGTACAGGCCCTCGCCCAGGTCGAAGGTGACCCCGACGAGAGGGGCGGCGGAGAGCCGGACCACCGGCCCCGCCCATCCGGGCGTACGCCCGGTCGCGTTCCCGGCGGTGTCCCCAGGCGCGTCCCCGGCCGGGTCCTCCACCGAGGCGAACAGCAGCGGGAAGCTCCCGTGCAGCCCGGCCACGGCCTGCACGAACAGCTCCGGCAGCCCGACCGGCCGGCGCACCTCGCGGGTGAGCGCGCGGGCCCGCTCCAGCGCCTGCCCGACGTCGAAGCGCATCACGGCGTACGCGGCCGGAACGGTCCTGTGGGACAGGGCGACGGCGCGGGCCACGGCCCGCTGCACCCGCGGCAGCTCGTACCGCCCGGCCTCGCCCCGGCTCTCGGCCGGGGCCCGTGCGGCGGCGAGGCGCTCGACGTCCACCCGGCGGACCAGGGGCAGTCCCAGCGCCAGCACCTGCTCCTCGGAAACGTCCAGCTCCTCCATCGCGGACCGGGCCGGGCCGGTGATCAGGGAGGCCGCGGGCTCCTGCGCCGCGTCCGCGGCGGGACCGGCGGGGTCGGCAGGACCGGCGGGGTCGGCAGGACCGGCAGGACCGGCGGGGTCGGCCGGGTCCGCGGAGACGACGCGGGCCAGCACGGCGCCCGGGGCGATCCAGGCGTCCTTGGCCGCGACGTGGACCAGCCGCCCGGAGGCGGCCGCCTCGATCTCGTCGGCGGCCTTGGAGGTCTCCAGGACCGCCACCGCCTCGCCGGCGCGCACCGGCTCGCCGTCGCCGACGAGCCACTCCACGACCAGGTACTCGGTGTCCTGGTTGTTCAGCTTGGGGACGAGGACGTCAGCCACGCAGGGCCTCCCGTACGGCGCGGTGGATCGCGGACTCATCGATCAGGACCTCCCGCTCCAGGTGGGCGGCGGTGGGGATCACCGACGCCCGGGAGCAGACCAGGCGGACGGGCCCGCGCAGCCGGTCCCAGACGCGCTGGTGGACCAGGTGGGCGACCTCGCTCCCCCAGGTGCCCCCGGCGGTGCCCTCCTCGGCGACCAGCACGACCCCGCCGAGGTACGGCAGCAGCGCCTCGACGTCCAGCGGGTACAGCCGGGACGGCACCAGCAGCCGGCAGGAGACCTCCTCCTCCAGCAGCAGCGACCGCATCGCGCCCAGCGCCCGGTGCGCCGTCCCGCCCGGCGCGACGATCACGCAGTCGGGGCGGGCGGCGAGCTCCGGCACGTCCGGGTCCACCACGGCCAGGTCGCCGTCGCGGCGCACCCGGAACAGCGGGTCGGACAGGCCCGTCGGCCGGGTGTAGAGGATCTTGTCCTCGAAGAACAGGCACGGCTCGCCCCGGTCCACCATGGCCGCGAGCACCTCGCGGTTGTCGTGGAAGGGCGACATCTCGTACAGCGCCAGGCCGGGCATGCCGACGAAGTGCTTCTGCAGGCTCTGGCTGTGCGTGGGGCCGTAGCCCCGGCCGCCGCCGGTGGGGCAGCGCACCACCATCCGCAGCGGCAGGCGCGAGCCGTACATCGACACCGACTTGGCGGCGAAGTTGCACAGCTGGTCGAAGGCGAGCGCGGCGAAGTCGCCGAACATGATCTCGGCCACCGCGGTGTTGCCGGTCAGTGCGAGCCCCGCCGCGACGCCGGTGAGGGCGCCCTCGCTGATCGGGGTGGTGATCACCCGGTCGGGGAAGCGGGTCGACAGCCCTTTGGTGATCTTGAAGGCGCCGCCGTACGGGTCGAGGACGTCCTCGCCCAGCACGTACGCCGTGGGATCGTCGTCGAGCAGCCCGTGCAGGGCGGCGTTGAGGTTCTCGGCTACGCGCACGGCGACCATCCCTCGGCTCCGGGGTCCTGTACTACGCGCACGGCGACCACCTCGACGGCGGCCGGGCGGAGACCTCCGCGACGACGTCCTCGACCAGCGCCCGGGCGCGGGCGTCGAGCGGCTGGAAGTGGTCGGGGTGGTCGTGGGCGTAGCGGGCGTACCAGTCGTGCTCCCGGGCCGCGCGGACCGCCTCGGGCGGGCGGGTGTCGTCGCCCTTGCTGTGCGGGCCGAGCCGGTGGACGCGGAACTCCACCACCATCGGCCGGCCCCGCCGTACCCGGGCGACCAGCGGCTCCAGGGCGGGACGGATCTCGTTGACGTCGGCGGAGGCGACCAGGTGGTGGCCGATCCCGAACGCCGCCGCCCGCCCGGCGACGGTCCCGGCGAGCTGCGCGCCGGTGGGCGTGGACTGGGCGATGCCGTTGTTCTCCACCACCACCAGCAGCGGCAGGTCCCAGAGCGCGGCCAGGTTCAGCGCCTCGTAGACCGCGCCCTCTCCCCAGGTGCCGTCGCCGATGTACACGCAGGCCAGCGCTCCCGGCTCGGTGCGCCGCAGGTGCAGGGCGACCCCGGCGGCCACCGGCAGGCTCTCGCCCTGCACGCCCGTGGACAGGTAGCGGTCGCGGTGGAGGTGCTGGCTGCCGCCCACCCCGGCGCAGACCGCGCCCTCCCGGCCCATGATCTCCGCCAGCAGCCCGTGCGCGTCGCCGAACCGGGCCAGGTAGTGGCCGTGGCCGCGGTGGTTGCTGAACACGAAGTCGCCGGGCCCCAGCAGGGGGCGCAGCGCCACCGGCACGTGCTCCTGGCCCAGGCAGGTGTGGGTGGTGCCGTTGAGCTCGCCGGCGCCGTACAGCCGGAGCAGTTCCCGCTCGAAGTGCCGGATCAGCAGGAGCAGCGCGAGGTCGTCGTCGGCCAGCCGGGAGAGCCGCGCCGGGCGCGTCGCCGGGGCCGGGGCCGGGGTGAGGGTCTCGGTCATCGGTCCGCGGTCATCGGTCGCCGCCGAGGATCGCGACGATCCCGGCGATGGTGGGGTTGTCGAAGAAGTCGTCCAGCTCGACGTCGACGCCGAGGCGCTTGCGCATCCGGACGATGATCTGCGTGATGGTCAGGGAGTGGCCGCCGAGGTCGAAGACGTCGTCGTGGTCGTCGATCGGCGAGATGTTCAGGACCTCCTCCCAGATCTCCCTGATCTGCTCGGTGAGGGTGGTGACGGAAGCCATCGCGTTCTCCAGGTGGTCGTACGGCGGGCCGCCGTCGGTCCGGCGGGCCGCGGGGGTCGGCGGCGGGCGTTCAGCGAGGGGCCGCCAGGTCGCGCAGGCGCAGACCGGGGTCGCGGCCGACCCGGTCCAGCAGCAGGCGCAGGTCGTCGGCGACCGGGCGGACGTCCGGCAGCGCCTCGGGGTCGTGGCGCAGGGCGACGGCCAGGCCGTCCGGCCCGTCCGCGCACTGCAGGTGGAGCGCGCCCCGGACCGAGCCGTTGGGGACCGTCCGGTCCACCGCGCACTCCAGCCCGGTGAAGACCGGGTCCGGGAGCGTCCGGGCGCGGTAGCTGACCGAGACGGGCGCCAGCGCGGCGTGCGGTCGCAGGCGGGGCAGCGCCCGGCTCAGCGGGACCCGGCGGAACCGGTAGACCTCCCGCAGTCCGGCGCGCAGCCGCGCGGCGAACCCGCCGAAGGTCTCCTCGGGATCCGGGCGCGAGGCGACGGGCAGTTCGTTGACGAAGACGCCGACGTGCCCGGCGGCCTCGGGCGTCCGGGTGGACAGGTCCACCGCCGTGGTGACGGCGGCGTTCCCGTACCCGGCGGCCAGCAGCGCGTGCAGCGCGGCGAGCAGCGTCTCGAACCGGGTCAGCCCGGCGACGGGCGCGAGGTCCGCGCGGAACCGGAGCGTACGGCCCGCGGCCGCCCGCCGGGAGCGCAGCACCCGGCCGCGCACCGCGGTCTCACCGGGCTCGCGCCAGCGCTCCGCCCAGAACTCCCGTGCTGCCGGGAGCTCCGCGGCGACCCGCTCGCGTTCGGCCCGGCCGTGGTCGAGCGCGGGCGGCGCAGCGGGGCGCCCGCCGTTGTACAGCGCGGCGAGATCGGCCGCCAGGACGTCCTTGGAGTGCCCGTCGAAGACCAGGTGGTGGGCGGTGAACGCCAGGGTGTGCCGTCCGGGGCCGGTCCGGTACAGGGTGAAGCGGGCCAGCGGCCCGCCGTCCACGTCGAACGGGGCGAAGACCTCCTCGCGCACGGCCGCGGGCCAGTCGTCCGGGTCCCCCTCGACCGGCCCCCCGGCGGCCCGGCGCCGTACCGGCACCGGCGCGCCGGGGACGAGCCGGAGCCCGCCGTCCGCCTCGGCCACGACGCAGCCCAGCACCGGATGCCGCTCCACGGCCGCGGCGCAGGCCGCCGCGAGGGCGTCCTCGTCGAGGTCGCCGCGGAGGTGGACGAGGAGCGGCATGTGGTAGGCCGTGCCCGCTCCCGCGGTCTGCTCGGTCACCCACATGCCCTGCTGGAGGAAGGTGGCCTCGGCTCCCCGCGGGAGGGCGGCGCCGGGCGGCGGGCCCGGCCGGGCGGTGCTCACGCGGGGGCCCGTTCCGCGGAGCCGGGCGAGGCCGCGGACCCCGCGGGCACCGGGCTCCCGGCCCCGCCGAAGCCCAGGCTCCCGCGCAGCGCCCGCTTGTCGACCTTGCCGCCCGCGTTGCGGGGCAGCACGGCGACCTCGGCCACGTGGGCGGGCAGTTCCTGCGGCGCGAGCCGGTCGGCGAGGAAGAGCCGCAGCTCCGCGGCGGTCAGGGGCGCGCGGACGACCACGGCGACGGCGACCGCGGTTCCCAGGACCGGGTGCGGCACCCCGAACGCGGCCGCCTCGACCACCGCCGGGTGCTCGAACACGGCCTCCTCGACGCGGATCGTGGAGACCTTGTAGGCGCCGGACTTCACCACGTCGCCCTCCCGGTCGACGAGGTAGAGGTAGCCGTCGGCGTCCAGGCGGCCGAGGTCGCCCATCCGGATCCAGCCGTCGCGGAAGGTCCCGCCGCCCGAATCCCCGTAGTAGGAGCGCGGGGCCGCCGGGGAGCGCATCCACACCTCGCCGGTCTCGCCCTGCGGGAGCGGCTCCCCGCCCGGGGACGCGATCCGGACCCGCCCCCCGGCCACCGCCCGGCCCACGCTGCCGGGCCGCTCCGGGTCGTACATCATGATCGTCTGGGCGGGGGCCGCCTCGGTGGAGGTGTAGTAGTTGGCGATCGCCGCGTTGGGGAAGGCCCGGGTCAGCGCCTCGGCGACCGCCGCGGGCAGCGGCGCGGCGGCGGAGCCGAGCAGCAGCACGCTGGACAGGTCGTGCCGCTCCGCGACGCCCGCGTTGAGCAGCTCGATCGCCATCGCCGGGACGAGGAAGACCGTCCCGGCCCGGTACTCCTCGATCAGCGCGGCGAAGCGGCCGGGCGTGAAGCGGGGCGGGCTCACCACGGCCGGGCAGGCGTCCAGCGCGTTGACCAGCATGGTCTGGCCGGCGTTGGTGCCGATCGGGAAGGCGTGCACCAGGTGGCGGGAGTGCGCGAACGGGCGGCGCCGCGCGCCGCAGCCGTGCGCCAGGTTGGCGTGGGTGGCCGAGACGCCCTTGGGCCGGCCGGTGGTGCCCGAGGTGTAGAGGATCTGCGCGAGGTCGCCGGGCGCGGGCTCGGGGAGCTCGCGCGGCGCCGGGACGGGGCCGCCGGGCGCCGGGGCGGCCGACCCGTGGGACGTCTGCGCGTGCAGGCCGCCGGGTGTCACGGTCCAGCGGCCGTCGCCGGGGACCTTGGCCCCCTCCGCGTGGACCACTCCCGCCGCGCCGCAGTGCCCGAGCATGAAGCGCAGGTCGGCCGCGGAGAGCCGGTCGGACAGCGGCACGGCCGCGGCCCCCGCCTTGAGCACGCCGAAGAACGCCACGGCGTAGTCGGCCCAGTCGGCGTTCCCGAAGACCAGCCCCACCCGGTCGCCGCGGGTCACGCCGCGCTCCACCAGGCCGTTCGCGACGGCGGTGGACCGTTCGTGCCACTGGCCGTAGGTCAGCGGAGCCGAGCCCTGGACGATCAGCGCGACCCCGTCGGGGTCGGCCAGCGCCCGCTCTCCGAGCAGGTGGGTGACGGTCAGGTTCACCGGGTGAACCTCCCAATAAAGATCGGATGTATGCGGCCCCGAGAATGGGCGAACGCCAGGATCACACCAGAAAAAGGCCTTTATGCCATTTCAATGCGGGCGACAGTCTTACATGATCGGTTGGGCCGCACAAGGCCCGTCTCAAAAAGCCCCGGCAGGGTCGGAAACCCTTGCCCCGTCGGGGCTTGCGCGCCCGGAGCGGAGGTGCAAAACTGGCGAGCCACCTCTAACTGGAAAGTTTCTTTCCAGAAGTTTACTCTTCAGTAACCCTAAGGAACTGGGAAAACGACCTCGGATGGGGAGTCGGTGTTCCACCCCTCCCTGCCATCCCAGCGAACGTGAGCCCGACTCCGCCGAAGGAGCCCCCGTGTCCCAGCCTGCGGCAGACCTTTCCGTCGGCTCCTCCGGCGGCCCTTCCGCCGGAGGAGCCGCGGAGCACCCGCTCTCCCACGGTCAGCAGCGGCTCTGGTTCCTCCACCGGTTCGATCCCACCGATCCGAGTTACAACACCTCCTATGTTTACCGGGTGAAAGGTCCTCTTGACACGGCCGCCCTGGCTACCGCGTTCACCGCGGTCGCGGCCCGGCACGAGAGCCTGCGCACCCGCTTCCGCGAGGTGGACGGGGAGGCCGTGGCGGTCGTCGACCCGCCCGCCCCCGTGGCGGTCCGCCGCCTGGCCGCCCGCGGCGAGCAGGAGGCCCGCGACCTGGTGGCCGCGCTGACCAATACCGCCTTCGACCTGACCGCCGCGCCGCCGTTCCTGGTCGCGCTGATCGAGCTGGGCCCGGACGACCACGTGCTCTGCGTGGTCGTGCACCACATCAACAGCGACGGCTGGTCGCTCAACGTGCTGCGCGACGAGGTCGCCGCCCACTACGGCAGCCGCGGCGCCGCACCCCTGCCGGACCTCCCCCTGCAGTACGGCGAGCACGCCCGCGAGCGGCGCTGGACGGACGACGACCTGCGCTGGTGGGCCGACCGCCTGGCCGGGGTCCCCCCGCTCGACCTGCCGGCCGACCGGCCGCGTCCGGCCCGGCGCTCCTGGGCGGGGGAGGCGCTCGACTTCCGGATCGCCCCGGAGCGGGCCGCCGGGATCGCCGCGCTCGCCCGGCGGGCGCGCTGCACGCCGTACATGGTGCTGTTCGCCGCCTACCAGGTGCTCCTGGCCCGGCACACCGGTCAGCACGACTTCTGCGTGGGCACCCCGTCGGCCGGCCGCGACCGCGTCGAGCTGGAATCCATGATCGGTTTCCTGTCGAGCACGCTGCCGGTCCGCTGCGACCTGGCCGGCGACCCCTCCTTCAGCGAGCTGCTCCGGCGCACCCGGCGCGCGGTGCTGGACGCGCTCGCCCGCCAGGACGTGCCGTTCGAGCGCCTGGTGACCGAGCTGGACCTGCCGCGCGACCTCGGCCGCACCCCGGTCTTCCAGACGATGTTCGCCCTGCACACCCGCGGCGACGACTCCGAACCGCTGCCCGGCCTGTCGGCGGCCCCGTTCCCGAACGGCTGGCACCCGGCCCGCCACGACCTGTCGGTGGACATCGCCCCCGCCCCCGACGGCGCCTTCGACGGCACCGTCATCTACAGCACCGAACTGTTCGACCGCGAGAGCGCGGTCATGCTCATCGAGCGGTTCCAGGAGCTGCTCGCCTCGGCCGTCGCCGATCCCGACCTGCCGGTGGGCGCGCTGCGCATGCTGCCGCAGGCGGAGCTGGCCCTGCTGGACGACTGGAACGCGACCGGCGCGGACCTGCCCGGGGCGACCCTGGCCGACCTGGTGCTGGCGCAGGCCGAGGCCACCCCCGGCGCGGTGGCGGTCGTCTGCGGCGCGCAGACGCTGACCTACGCGGAGCTGGCCGGGCGGGCGGCGCAGGTCGCCGCCCGGCTGGCCGCCGCGGGCGTCGGCCGCGGCTGCCTGGTCGCGATCCGGATGGAGCGCGGCGCGGACCTGCTCGCCGCCCTGCTGGGCACGGCGATGAGCGGCGCGGCCTACCTGCCGGTCGACCCCGGCTACCCCGAGGCCCGCATCGCGTACGTGCTCCAGGACTCGGCCGCCGCCCTGGTGCTGACCTCGCTCGACGACCTGCCGCCCGCACCGGCCTCCCCGGTGCCGTCCGCGCCGGCCTCCCCGATGGCGCCCCGCCCCGGCGACACCGCGTACGTGCTGTACACCTCGGGGTCCACCGGGCGGCCGAAGGGGGTGGCGGTCCCGCACCGGGCGCTGGTGAACTTCCTGCTGGCGATGCGCTCCCTGGTCGGCTCCACCCCGCGCGACGTGTGGCTGGCGCTGACCTCGCTCTCGTTCGACATCTCCGCCCTGGAGCTGTACCTGCCGCTGGTCACCGGCGGCCGGGTGGTGATCGCCGACGCCGGCGCCGCCGTCGACGGCGGCGCGGTCGCCCGGCTGGTCCGCGAGACCGGGGTCACCCACGTGCAGGCGACGCCGTCGGGCTGGCGGGTGCTGCTGACCGGCGACCTGCCCCGGGTGACGGCGCTCACCGGCGGCGAGCCGCTGCCGCCCCGGCTCGCCCGCGAGCTGCGCCCGCGCGTGGAGCGCCTGCTCAACGTGTACGGTCCGACGGAGACGACGGTCTGGTCCACGGCCTGGGAGGTGCCCGCCGATCCCGGCGGGATCGTGATCGGCCGGCCGATCGCCAACACCACGGTCCACGTCGTGGACGCGGCCGGGGAGACGGTCCCGATCGGATCGCCGGGCGAGCTGCTCATCGGCGGCGCCGGGGTCGCGACCGGCTACCTGGGCCGGCCCGCGCTGACCGCCGAGCGGTTCGTGCCCGGTCCGGGCGGCTCCCGCCGCTACCGGACCGGCGACCGGGTCCGGCTGCTCCGCGACGGGACCCTGGAGTTCCTCGGGCGCACCGACCACCAGGTCAAGCTGCGCGGCCACCGGATCGAGCCGGGCGAGATCGAGGCCGTGCTGGACGCCTGCCCGGAGGTCCGGCAGTCCGTCGCGGCCGTCCGCGACGATCTCCTGGTCGCGTACGTGGTCCCGGCCCCGGCCACCGGGACCGCCCCGGCCACCGGGAACACCGGGAACACCGGGAACACCGGAACCGCCGGGAACGCTGCAGGCGCCGGGAGCGCGGCGGGCAGCGGGGCCCCCGCAGACGCCCTGGACGCCGCGGACGCCGCGGACGCGCACCGGGACCTGCTGGACCGCCTGCGCGAGCGCCTGACCCGGGAGCTGCCCGGGTACATGGTGCCCGGCGTGCTCACGGTGGTGGACGCGCTCCCGCTGACGCCCAACGGGAAGGTCGACCGCTCCGCGCTGCCCGAGCCGCCTGCCGCGGTCCGCGCGCACGTCGCCCCGCGCGGCGACGCCGAGGAGCTGGTGGCCGAGGTCTTCGCCGAGGTCCTGGGCGTCACCGGGATCGGCGCCTTCGACGATTTCTTCGCCCTGGGCGGCCACTCGCTGAGCGCCGCCCGGGTCGTCTCCAGGATCCGCGCGCTCGCCGAGGTGGACGTGCCGATCCGGACGCTGTTCGCGCGCAGTACGGTGGCCGGGCTCGCCGCCGAGGTGGAGGAGCTGCTGGTCGCCGAGCTGGCCGCGCTGCCGGAAGAGGAGGCTCGACGCCTCATGGAAGCGGGGAAGCAGGAATGAGTCATCTGGTCGTGGTCAACCACGAGGAACAGCATTCGATCTGGCCGGCCGGCCGGGAACTGCCGGACGGCTGGCGCGCGGAGGGCTTCTCCGGCGACCGGGAGGAGTGCCTGGCCCACATCGAGCGGGTCTGGACGGACCTGCGACCGCTCAGCGTGAGAGGAGGCGACCATGCCTGAGGAGGCGACCATGCCCGGAGAGGCGACCCGGGAGACGGCCGGGGACGGTGCGGCTGAGGCCGTGACGGGTGACGGTGCGGCGGGTGAGGCCGTGACGGGTGACGGCCCGGCGGCGCGGCCCGCGGCCGGTGCGACCCGGCGGCGCCTGGCCGAGATGGTGGCCGAGGCCTCCGACGGGGAGATCACCGCCGAGGAGGCGCTGGCCGCCGAGGTGCCGCTGACCGCCCTCGGTTTCACCTCCCTGGCGCAGATGCGGCTCATCGACGCGGTGGAGAGCGAGTTCGGCATCGAGTTCGACCTGTCCTCCGCCGGGATCAGCGCGCTGAACGACCTGGACGCGCTCGAGCGCCACCTGGCCGGGACCCGCTGATGGAACTCCGGTTCGCGGGCGGCCGGGCGGGGACCGGCCCGCTCGCCTGGGGCCAGCGGGCCATCTGGGACGCGATCGTGAGGACCGCGCCGGACGACCGCTACTTCAACTTCGGCCGGGTGCTCGCGGTCCCCGGGAAGGCCCGGCCGCTCACCCCGGCGCGGGCGGCCGAGGCGCTCGGCGCGCTGGTGGCCCGCCACGAGTCGCTCCGGACCCGCCTGGGCGGGGACGGGCCGTGGCCGCCGCGGAACGCGGGCGGGGACGGGGACGGGTCCCGGACGGACCCGGCCGCCCCGGCCGCGCCGTACCCCGCCGGGGAGGGAGGACGCGCCGCGCCGTACCCGGCGGCCGAGCCGTACCAGGTGCTGGAGGCGGCGGGTGCGATCCCGGTCGCGGTCGCCGCCGGTGACCCCGAGCGGCTCCTCGGCGAGCTGGAGGCCACCGCGTTCGACTACGCCGCCGAGTGGCCGCTGCGGGCCGGGCTCGTCGTCGACGGCGGCGAGGTGACCCACATCGTGCTGGTCTTCTGCCATCTGGCCGCCGACGGGCTCGGCTCCGAGGTGGTCCTGCGCGACCTGCGGCTGCTGCTGCTGCGCGGCGCGGTTCCCGGGCCTCCCCCGCCGCAGCCGATGGACCTGGCCCGCTGGCAGGAGTCCGAGGCCGGGCGGCGGGTCGCCGGGATCGCGGCCGGGCACTGGGAGCGGGAGTACCGGCGCGTCCCGCCGACCATGTTCGGCCGCCCCGACGCCTCCGGCGCGGCGGACCCGCCGATCTGGCGGGCGCAGATCGTCTCCCGGGCGATGGACCTGGCCGTCTCGCGGATCGCCGCCGTCCACTCCACGAGCGTCTCGACCGCGCTGCTGGCCGCCGCCTCCGCGATGGTCGGCACGGTGACCGGGCACGGCGTCTGCGCGATGCTGCCGCTCGTGGGCAACCGCTTCCGCGGCGACACCGCGAACACGGTCAGCACGCTCGCCCAGGAAGGGCTGTTCGTGCTCGACCTGGACCGGGGCCCCTTCACCGAGCTGCTGAGGGCGGCCGGGCCCGCCGCGCTGCGCGCCTACCGCTCCGCCTACCACGACCCGCGCGACCGCGAGCGCCTGACCGCCGAGGCGAGCCGGGAGCGCGGCACGCAGGTCCACCCCTACTGCTGCTTCAACGACCTGCGCGCCGCCGACCGGCCGGACGCCTCCCCGGGCGAGGCGGAGGTACGGCGGGCGCTGGCCGAGACCACGCTGTCCTGGCCGCTGCGCCAGGAGCGGCTCAACTGCCGGTTCTGCCTGCACGTGACCGACGAGCCCGGCGGGCTGAGCGTCTCGCTCACCGCCGACACCCGCTTCCTGCCGCGCCCGGCGATGGAGCGTTACCTGCTCGGTCTGGAGTCGCTGCTGGTGGAGGCGGCCTTCCACGACGTCCCGGCACCCGTCGGATGACGATCCGCGCCTACGCCGAGTCCACCTCCCGCGCCCAGGGCGAGCGACTCCGCTTCCACCTGTCCCACGCCTCACGGGCGCCGCTGCGCGGTTCGGTGGCCGTCGAGGACACCGCCTCCGGCCGCGGCGTGCTCGACGGGGCGTTCGACGGCCCGCACTGGAGCCTCGACGTGCCGGCCGGCTGGGCGAGCTCGCTGTACCGGGCCGTCTTCACCACCGGCGAGGGCGAGTCCGAGGTGTACTTCGCGGTCCGGGCCGCCCGGCCGCGCTCGCCGATCCTGCTGTCGATCCCGTTCCCGACCTGGCAGGCCTACAACCGGGCCGGGATCCCCGGGGAGTCGCTCTACTGGTCCGAGGAGCCGGCCCGCGCCGCGCGCGTCTCCTTCGACCGGCCGGGCGGCGGCCCGCCGCCGGAGCGCTGGGAGGAGGGCATGATCCGCTGGCTCGGGCCCGCCGGGTACGACGTGGACTACTGCTCGGCGCTCGACCTGCACGACGGCGCCGATCTGCTGGCCGGCTACCGCCTGCTGGTGGTCAGCGGCCACGACGAGTACTGGTCGGCGGGCATGCGCGACAGCGTCGAGGCGTTCGTCCGGCGCGGCGGCAACCTCGCGGTCTTCTCCGGCAACACCTGCTGGTGGCAGTTCCGGCTGGAGGACGGCGGGCGGACCATGGTCTGCCACCGCGACGCCGTCGCCGACCCCCTGGCCGCGACGGACCCCGCGCTGACCACGGTCGAGTGGTCCGCCGCCCCGGTCGACCGGCCGGAGAACGCCCTGATCGGCGTCAGCTTCCGGCGCGGCGCCGGGACCTGGGGGCCGTACATGCAGCGGATGCACGACGAGTCCTACACCGTCCGGTTCCCCGAGCACTGGGCGTTCGAGGGCACGGGCCTGGGCGAGGGCGACGCGTTCGGCCGGGGCGCGATCGGCTACGAGACCGACGCGTGCGACTTCACCGAGGTCGACGGCGTGCCGCTGGCGACCGGCCGCGACGGCACGCCGCCCTCCTTCGTCGTCCTCGCCACCGCGGACCTGCGCCACTGGGCCCGGTACGGCCAGGGCGGCATGGCCACCATGGGCGCCATGCACCTGGGCGCGGGGACGGTGTTCACCGCCGCCACCGTGAACTGGGGCAACACCCTGCACGACCCCGCCGTGGACCGCATCACCCGCAACGTGCTGGACCGGTTGTCGGCGCCGGCGGGCGGCTGGGAGGCGATCGGCCCGGCCCGCCCGCTGCGCGCGCTGACCGCCGCCGGCTCGCCGGTGCACGGCGGCGGCCCGGTGCACGGCGGCGGCCTGGCGCCGTACGGCGGCCCGGCGCTGTACGGCGTCACGCCGGACGGCTCCCTGCTCACCCGGGACGTCTGCGGCCAGAACCTCCGCTGGCGCGAGGCCGGCCCGGCACCCGGCGTGACCGCCCTGGCCGTCCCCCGCGAGGCGACCGCCGCCCACCCCGTCGCCCTGTACGGCCTGGCCTCGGGCGACCGCCTCGTCCGGCGCGAGGACGACGGCACGTGGACCGCGCTCGGCCAGGCGCCTGCCGGCGCGGTCGGCCTGGCCATGGTGAACGGCGCCCTGTTCGCGGCCGCCGCCGACCTCCTGTGGCACTCGGGCCCGGCCGACGGCGGCTCCTGGCGGCCCGTCGGCCCCGCTCCCGGCGTCGTCGCCCTCACCGGCATGAACGGCCGCCTCTACGCCGCCTGCGCGGACGGCCGGATCCGCACCCGCCTGCCGGTCCCCGCCCCGGCCGGGTGGACCGGCCTGTGCGGCTCCGGCGGGGCCGCCGCGCTGGCGGCCCACGCCGGACGGCTGATCGCCGCCGCCCCCGACGCCCCCCTCCGCTGGCGCGCCGCGCTCCCCGGCTGAGCCGCAGATCCCCGGCCGGGCCGCGGATCCCCCGCCGAGCGGCCCGGGACGGGCGGGGCGGACCGGCCGGTGCCCGGAGGAGCGGATCAGCGCGGACGGTTCAGAGCAGGCGGGGACCGTAGCGGACGGTTCAGAGCAAGCGGGGGCCGTAGCGGGCGGCGCGGGCGCCGGTCGCCATCGCCCAGTAGCGGTCGCCGTAGGACCAGTGCCACCACTCGGTGGGGTAGTTGACCAGCCCCGCCGACTCCAGCGCGGCGCCGAGCAGCCTGCGGTGGTGGCGGGCCTCGGCGGACAGGCCGGGGGCCCCGGTGTAGCACGCCCCGTCGCTCTGCTCGGGGGTGGCGTTGAGCGGCGTGCCCAGGTCGAGCTCGACGCCGTCCCCGGTGCACAGGGTCAGGTCCACCGCCGCACCCGCGGTGTGCGGGGCGACCTCCACCGGCGAGACGTAGCGGCTCGCCGCGGACCGGATCCATCCAGGCGACATGTCCGGGAATTTCATCTCAAGGAATGCCGCGTAGTCCTCGAAGATCCGCCGCTGCTCCGCGATCGGCCGGTACCCCTCCACCACCAGCAGGCGGTGCCCCGCGGGAAGCCGCGCCTGCGCCTCCTCCAGCCGGAGCAGCAGCCCCTCCCGGAGATGGGCGAAGGCCCCGTCCGGATCGGCGGACCGCCCGTCGACCCGCAGCCGCCCCCGCACGTCGACCAGCGGCTCGCCGTTCTCCTCGACCGGGATCGCGGCGACGCGGGAGTCGGAGATCAGAACGATGTCGCGCATAGCCGCGATTCTCCCACCCGCCCCTTCCTTCGATCCGTGCGCCGCCGCAGGGCCGTTCGAGAAGCTCGCGACCGCCCCTCAGATCACGGCCGCGCCCTCGCCGACCAGGTCCTGCGCGGCCCGCGCGAAGGCGCGGACGCGGGCGGTGGCTCCGTCGGCCCGCCACAGCAGCCCCCAGCGCAGCGGCGGGGCGTCCCCGATGGGCACGTAGGCGACGTCGGGCCGGGCGTAGTAGCGCCTGGCGTGCGCGCCGACGGGGAAGACGCCGCGGCCGGCGCCGATGAGGGTGAGCATCTCGGTGAACGTCGAGGCCGAGGGACCGGCCGCGATCGGCCGCCCGCCGGGGGTGGTGCGCGGGGTGCGGTCCTCGCGCAGGGAACCGGGCAGGGTGTCCGGCAGCTGGAGCAGTTTCACCGCGGCCAGGTCTTCGAGGGAGACCGACGTACGGCGGGCGAAGGGGTGCGGGGCGGGCACGGCGAGCATGCGGGGCTCGGAGACCAGGACCGCGCCGGTGGCGATGTCCGGCTCGTCGACGGGGAAGGTGCCGAGGGCCAGGTCGACGCGCCCGTCGCGCAGCCAGGGCATGAGGTCGACCATCTGCGCCTCGCGGAGCAGGACGTCGCAGTCGGGACGGCGCCGGCGGAACAGCTCCGCCGCCCCCGCCAGCAGCTGCCCGCCGGCCGCGCCGACGAAGGCGACCCGGAGCGTACCGGTCAGGCCGCGGCCGGTCTCGACGGCGTGCTCGAACGCGGCGGTGATCTGCTCCCAGGCCGGGCGGACCTCCTCCTGCAGCCGCCGTCCCACCGCGGTCAGCTCCACCCGGCGGCTGGTGCGGTTGAACAGCGGGATCCCGACACGGCGCTCCAGCTTGGCGATGGTCTGGCTGATCCGGGCGGTGGACACGCGCAGGCGGTCGGCGGTGCGGCCGAAGTGCAGTTCCTCGGCGAGGGTCAGGAACGCCTCCACCTCGTGCCGCTCCAGCATGGCGCTCCTCCCCATCGTTAACTCAGGCTTCACGATCCTTGCACAGGGCCCCATTGATCGGCCGACCGCCCCGCAAGAGGGTGGAAGCCACTCGAAGTGCGCCGGCGCCCCCGCGGTCTTCGGTGATCGACGATCACCGTCCCGCTCCTGCCCGCCGCCTCGAACCCGTCCCCCTGATCGGAGAGAGATGATCGACGACCTGCGCGACCTGCGCACCCACGTCCGCGGACGGGTCCTGCTGCCCGGAGACGACGGCTTCGACCAGGCCCGGCGGCCCTGGAACCTGGCCGTCGAGCAGTCCGTCCCCGCGGTGGTCGAGGCCGCCGACGCCGCCGACGTCGCGGCCCTGGTCCGTTTCGCCCGGGCGCGCGGGCTGACCGTCTCGGCCCAGCCCAACGGCCACGGCGCCACCCCGGCCCTGAACGGCGCGATCCTGCTGCGCACCCGCCGGCTGGACGCCCTGGAGATCGACCCGGACGCCCGGCGCGCCCGCGTCGGCGCGGGGCTGCCCTCGGGCCGCCTGCAAGCGGCCGCCGCGCCGTACGGCCTGACCGGCCTGCCCGGCAGCTCGCCGGTCGTCAGCGTCACCGGCGTCGCCCTCGGCGGCGGGCTGAGCTGGTTCGGCCGCGCCCACGGCTGGGTCGCCGACAGCGTCACCGCGTTCGACGTCGTGGACGCCGAGGGACGGCGGCGGCGGGTCACCGCCGATGCCGATCCCGATCTGTTCTGGGCGATGCGGGGCGGCGGCGGCGACTTCGCGATCGTCACCGCCGCGGAGCTCTCCCTGCACCGCGCGCCGTCCCTGTACGGCGGGCGGACGGTGTGGCCGATCGAGCACGGCGCGGCCGTGCTGGAGGCCTACCGGCGGATCACCGCCACCGCGCCCGACGCGCTGACCCTCTGGCTGGACCTGCTGCACTTCCCCGGCGCCGACCCGGTGATCGCGGTGGACGCCACCCACCTCGGTGAGGCCGCCGAGGCCCGCGACCTGCTGAGCCCGCTGGACCGCCTCCCCCGCCCGCTCGCCGACGGCAGGCGGACGATGACCGTCGCCGAACTCGGCTCCATCACCGCCGAGCCCACCGACCCGGGTGCGGGCTCCTCCCGCGGCGAACTGCTCACCGGCCTGGACGACGCGACGGCCGAGGCGCTGCTCGCCGACCCCATCGCCCCGCTGATGAGCGTGCAGATACGCCATCTGGGCGGCGCGCTGGCCCGCGCGTCCGACAGCCCGCACGGCCCGCTGACCGAGCCCTACGCGCTCTACCTGTTCGGGGTGCCGGCCGACCCGGCGACGGCCGGGGCCGTCACCGCCAGGCAGCGCGCGTTCGCCGACAGCCTCCCGGTGAGCGGACGCAAGCCCCTCACCTTCCTCGCCCCCGGCGAGACCGCGGCCGACGCCTTCGCCCCGGCCGCGCTGGACCGCCTGCGCGAGGTCAAACGCCGCCACGACCCGCACGGCGTCTTCCGCGGCAACTTCCCCGTCTCCGGCTGAAAGGGGCGGCCTCCGCCGTGCCCCGGTGCGGACGTCGCACCGGGGCTCCCCGCCGAACGGCGCACCGGCCGGGGACCGGGCTCAGACGGTGCCGGAGAACACCTCCTCGCGGGCCTGGTGCAGGGCGGAGACCAGGGCGCCGCGGAGCACCGGGTTGCCCTCGACCTCCGTCACCGCGACGCTGGGCCGGGTCGGGCAGACCCGGGCCACGGCCTCCTCCACCCGCGAGGCCAGCGCCGGCCCGCCCGCCCGGCCGACGTCGCCGCCGAGCACGATCAGGCCGGGGTCCAGGACCACCGCCACCGCCGCCACGCCGACCGCGAGCCGGCCCGCCAGCTCGTCGAGGAAGCCCTCCGCCCCCTCGGCGACGGCCGTGCGGACGTACCCGCCGACCGAGCCGTCACCGTCGCCCCCGCCGCCGAGGCCGTCGTCGAGGCCGTACGCGCCCGCCAGACCGGTGATGGCGTCCCCGCCGACCAAACGCTGGAAGGAGCCCGACTGGGGCTCGCTCACGTCGGTCGGGAGCGGCTCGCCGGGGACCGGGAGCCAGCCGATCTCGCCGGCGCCCCCGGTGAAGCCGCGGTGCAGCCGCCCGCCGAGCATGACGCCCAGGCCCTGGCCGACCCCGGCCCAGACCAGCACGAAGTCGTCCGCCCCGAAGGCCGCGCCGTACTCGCGCTCGGCGAGCGCGGCCAGGTTCACGTCGTTCTCGATCGCCACCGGGATGCCCAGCCCCCGGCGGAGCTCGGTGAGCACGCCCCCGTGCCAGGACGGCAGGTCGAGGGAGAAGCTCACGTCGCCGCTGCGGGGGTCGACGACGCCCCTGGTCCCGATCACGAAGGCGCGCAGCCGGGAGCGGGCGACGCCCGCCGCCGCGCAGGCCCTGCGGACGGCGCCGCGCACCAGCCGCACCGGGTCCTGCTCCCCGCCGGGTGCCCCGGAGCGGTCCGCGGAGACGCCCGCGGGGATGTCCACGGTCACCTCGGCGACGAGTTCCCCGGTGATGTCGGCGATCCCCGCGCTGATCCGGTCGGGCAGCACGTCCAGGCCGGCCACGTAGGCGCACGAGGGGACCACCCCGTACAGTGCGGCGTTGGGGCCGCGTCCCCCGGCCTGCTCGCCGACCACCGAGACCAGTTCCCGCTCCTGGAGCCTGGACAGGAGCTGGCCCGCGGTCACCTTGGACAGGCCGGTCCGCTCCCCCAGTTCGGCCCGGGTGAGCGGACCACCGGACAGCAGGAGTTCGAGCGCCGCCCGGTCGTTGAGCTGGCGCAGCAACCGGGGTGTCCCCGGAGGTCTGGGCACGGTCTGCCTCCCCCGTCACGATCCGCTAACGATCGTTTCTTTTAAGAAAGTTTCTTGTTAGTTTAGCCGCAGTCAGCCCGCAGGCAAGTGCAGGAGAACGCCTCGGGATGCCAGAGCGCCGACCGTATGGAGGGCGTCTTCGACCAGGTACGGCACGGCATGGGGACCGCGCCGCCGCCCGAAGCGCGACCCCGACGCGAAGCCGGGAAGGGAGAACCCCCAAGTGAAGATCATGAAGATCGCCGTTACGACGGCCACCACCGCCGCCCTGGCCCTGGGCCTTGCCGCATGCGGCTCCAGCGAGCCCGCCGAGACCGCGACGCCGAAGGCGGACTCCTCCGCCGCGGGGCCCAAGTTCGCGGGCGAGACGCTCACCATGTGGCGCCTCGGGGACAGCAACCCGGCCGCTCAGAAGTACACCGACGCGCTGGTCGCCGCCTTCGAGCAGCAGACCGGCGCCAAGGTCAAGGTCGAGTGGATCCCGTGGCCCCAGGTGAACGACAAGTTCACCGCCGCCGCCGCGGGCGGCGCCGGCCCGGACGTCACCGAGATCGGCAACGACCAGGTGCCGCTCTGGCAGAGCCAGGACGCCCTGCACCCGATCACCCCGATCGTCGGCGCCGGCGACCAGGCGCAGATCCCCAAGAACCTCTTCGGCCTGGAGACCATCGACAACGAGGTCTACGCCGTGCCGTGGGGCGCCGGCTCCCGGGCGGTGCTCTACCGCAAGGACTGGTTCGCCGACCTGGGCATCGAGATCCCGAAGACCTGGGACGAGGTCGTCGCCGCCGCCAAGAAGATCCAGGCGGAGAAGGGCAAGGACGTCGACGGCTTCGCCTTCAACGGCGGTTCCGACGCCAACCACCTGCTGGCGGCGCTCGCCTGGTCCGAGGGCGGCGAGTACGCCGTCAAGGAAGGCGACAAGTGGGTCGGCAAGCTGACCGACCCGGCCTTCAAGAACGGCTTCACCACCTACACCGGCCTGGTCACCGAGGGCCTGTCCGGCAAGTCCCGCCTCACCCAGAACACGGTCGACATCCGCCGGCGCTTCGCCAACGACAAGGTCGGCATGTACCTGACCGCCGGCTGGGACCTCCCCGGGATCGAGGAGGACAGCAAGGGCAAGCTCAAGGGCGACAAGCTCGGGTTCTTCGCGCTGCCCGCCAAGGCGGGCGGCGCCACCCCGTCCTTCTTCGGCGGCAACGACATCGCCGTCTGGAACGACGCCAAGAACAAGGAGCTGGCGACCGAGTTCGTGAAGCTGGCCACCAGCAAGGAGTGGGCCACCCGGTACGCCACCGAGGGCGGCCTGCTGCCGGTCTACCCCGACGCGCTGGCCAAGCTGAGCGAGGACCCGGCCCAGGCACCGTTCGCCGAGGCCTTCGCCAAGGCCAAGGCCCTGCCGGCCGACCCCAACTGGACCGAGGCCGGTGAGACCAAGGCCGTGCTGCAGAACGCCGCCCGGTCCGTCATCGAGGGCAAGGCGAGCATCGACGAGGCCCTCGCCAAGGCCAACGGCGAGCTCGAATCGATCCTGAACCAGCAGTAACCATGACGAACACGTCCACGGTCGCCCGGGGCGGGGGGGCATCCCCCGCCCCGGGGCGGCGCCGCCAGAGTCCCCCGCGCCCGGCCAAGGCCAGCGGGCTGCCCGCCTGGGTCGTGCCGTACGTCCTGCTCGTCCCGGGCCTGCTGGTCATCGCCGCGCTGCTGCTCTATCCGCTGTTCCAGATGATCGTCATGTCCTTCCAGAAGGTGGGGCTGCGCCAGATCCGCGGCGTGCCCGCCGAATGGGTGGGCTGGGACAACTACACCCAGGTCTTCGGCAACGAGATCTTCTGGTCCTCCCTGCGCAACACCGTCGGGTTCGCCGTCGTCACGGTGAGCCTCACCCTGGTCCTGGGCACCGCGGTGGGCACCCTGCTCAACCGGCTCAGCACGCGGATGTCCACCTTCGTGGTCGTCGGCATCATGTCCGCCTGGGCGGTGCCGCCGGTCGCGCAGGGCGTCATCTGGCGCTGGCTCTTCGACGCCGACGCCGGAATGATCAACTGGGGGCTCAACCTGCTGCCCGACTGGTTCTCCCGGCTGCTGTTCGGCCGGGCCGACTGGACCGGGGAGCCCTGGCTGAACGACGCGCTCTCCACCTACCTGGTGCTGGTCATCACCGTCGTCTGGGCGTCCTTCCCGTTCATCGCCGTCTCGGTGCTCGCCGGGCTCAAGGGCATCCCCTCCGAGCTGTACGAGGCGGCCCGGGTCGACGGCTCCAGCGCCTGGCGGACCTTCAGGAAGATCACGTTCCCGCTGCTCAAGCCCGTCTTCGCGGTGCTGACGATCCTGTCGATCATTTGGAACTTCAAGGTCTTCAGTCAGCTCTACGTGCTCATGAACGGACCGACCAACCGCGAGGCCTTCAACCTGTCGATGTTCTCCTTCGCCGAGGCGTTCCGCAGCCCGCCGAAGATGGGCACCGGCGCGGCCATCGCCGTCGTGCTGACGCTGCTCCTGCTCGTCGTCACGTCCCTCTACGTCCGGCAGATCGTCAAGACGGAGGAGATGTGATGACCGCGCTGAAGACGCCCGCCCCCCTGGACGGGCGGACCGCACAGGCCAGAAGGCTCAAGCGGCGCAGGCGGCTCGGCCGGGCGGGGCTCAACACCGTCGGCGTGCTGGTCTTCCTGTTCGCGGTCTTCCCCGTCTACTGGATGGTCTCCACCGCCCTCAAGACGAACGACCAGATCTTCACCACGGACTTCATCCCGATCCCCACGGAGATCACCTTCGACCACGTGGACCGGATCCTCACCGAGGGCGTGGCCGGGAACTCCATCTGGGTCTACATGCGCAACAGCACGATCGTGGCCCTGGGCACGGTGCTGATCGGCGCCGTGCTGGCCCTGCTGGCGGCCACCGCCATCTCCCGGTTCCGCTTCCGGGGCCGCACCTCCTTCCTGGTCCTGCTGCTCATCGTCCAGATGATCCCGGCCGAGGCGCTGCTCATCCCGCTCTTCCTCAACGTCAAGCGGCTCGGCCTCTACGACCAGCTGCTCGGCCTGATCGTGATCAACGTCGGGCTGACCCTCCCCTTCGGCATCTGGATGCTGCGCACGTTCGTCGCCGCGGTGCCCAAGTCCCTGGAGGAGGCCGCCTGGATCGACGGCGCGAGCCGGTTCACCACCTTCTGGAAGGTCCTGTTCCCGCTGGTGGCCCCCGGCCTGGTGGCGACGAGCATCTTCTCGTTCATCACCGCCTGGAACGAGCTGATCTTCGCGCTCATCCTCATGTCGGACTCCTCCGGCTACACCATGCCCGTCGCCCTGCAGTTCTTCTTCGGGCAGCGCGGCACCGACTGGGGAGCGATCATGGCCGGCTCCACGATGATGACCATCCCGGTGGTCGTCTTCTTCCTCCTGGTGCAGCGGCGGATGGTCTCCGGCCTCGTCGCGGGCGCCGTCAAGGGCTGACCGTCCCGGCCCGCACCCAGCACAGCGCCGGTACGGCCCGCGGCCGACGACAGGGCCCGCGCCGTACCGGCCCCCACGCGACCTCCCCACCTCAGGCAAGGAGTCCTCCACCGCCATGTCCGACTTCATCGCGGGTCCCCGAGACCAGGGGCTGTACCGCCTCGCGGCCGGCACCCTGCTCGTCGCCTTCCAGGGGACCACCGCTCCGGAGTGGGTGCTCCGGGAGCTGGAGAACGGCCTCGGCGGCGTGACCCTCTTCGGCTTCAACGTCTCCGACCCCGACCGGCTGGCCGAGCTGAGCGCGAGCCTGCGCGCGGCCGGCGACCCCGTCATCTCCCTGGACGAGGAGGGCGGCGACGTCACCCGGCTCGCCTACCACGTGGGCAGCCCCTACCCCGGCAACGCCGCGCTCGGCGTCGTCGACGACACCGAGCTGACCCGGAGCGTCTACCGCGCCATCGGCGACGACCTGGCCCGCTGCGGCGTCACCCTGGACATGGCCCCGGACGCCGACGTCAACACCGCCGACGACAACCCGGTGATCGGCACCCGCGCGTTCGGCTCGGACGCCGCGCTCGTCGCCCGGCACACCGTCGCCGCCGTGCGCGGCCTGCAGTCCGCGGGCGTGGCCGCCTGCGTCAAGCACTTCCCCGGCCACGGGGCCACCCGCCAGGACTCCCACCTGGAGATCCCGCTGGTCGACGCCTCCCTGGAACTGCTGCACGAGCGCGAGCTGGTCCCCTTCCGCGCCGCCATCGAGGCCGGGACGAAGGCCGTCATGACCGCGCACGTGCGGGTCCCCGCGCTCACCGGCGGACTGCCCGCGACGATCTCCCCCGCCGCGCTGACCGGGCTGCTCCGCGGCGAGCTGGGCTACGACGGCGTGGTGATCTCCGACGCCCTCGACATGAAGGCCATCACCGACGCCTACGGCCTGGCCGGCGGCGCGGTGCTCTCCCTGGCCGCCGGTTCCGACCTGCTCTGCCTCGGCCCCATCCCCACCGAGCCGGACATCCGGAAGATCATCTCCGAGATCGTCGCCGCGACCGGGGACGGCCGGCTGCCCGTCTCCCGGCTGGAGGAGGCCGCCGAGCGGGTGGCCCGGCTGCGCGCCTGGTCCGGCGGCCCCCGGCAGATCGCGGCCGGGGCGGACGGCATCGGCCTGACCGCCGCCCGGCGCGCGGTCCGGCTGACCGGTCCCGCCCCGCAGCTGGTCGACCCGCTGGTGGTCGAGGTCGACACCCCGCCCACCATCGCGGTCGGCGAGGTCCCCTGGGGCTTCCAGCCCTGGCTGTCGCAGGCCGAGGTGGTGCGGGTCACGCCGGAGGGCGCGGACGTCCCCGCCCTCCTGGCGGACGCCGCCGGGCGCTCGCTGATCGTCGTCGTCAAGGACGCGCACCGCTACGCGGCCAGCCGGTCGGTGGTCTCCGCCCTGCTGGCCGCCCGGCCCGACGCCACCGTGGTGGAGATGGGCCTGCCGATCTGGCGGCCCGAGGGCGTCACCTACCTGGCCACCTACGGGGCCGCCCGGGCCAACGCGCAGGCCGCCGCCGAACTGCTCGGGGTCTGACCGCCCGACCCTCGCCCGCCCCGCGCCGGTCGGCACAGGACCGCCCCGCCCGGGACCTCCGCGCGTGCGGCCCGCGCCCGGCGGGCCCCGGGCACGGCCCGCGCACCCCCGCCCCGCGCCTTCCCCGGGCGCGCCCCGCGCCTTCCCCCGTCCCGGGACCCCGCGCCGTCCCGTCAGACGCTGAAGATCTCCTCCCGGGCCTGCTCCAGAGCCTCCAGTACGGCTCCGCGCAGCACCGGGTTCCCCTCCACCTCACTGGCCGCCACCCGGGGGCGGACCGGGCAGATGCGGGCCACGGCCTCCTCGATCCGCGCGGTGAGCGCGTCCCCTCCGGCCCGGCCGACCTCGCCCGCGAGCACCACCAGACCCGGATCGAGCACCACGCAGACCGACGCCACCCCCAGCGCCAGCCGCCCGGCGACGTCGTCGAGCAGGGCCTCCCCGCCCGGGCCCGCCGCGACGGCCGCCGCCACGCACTCGGCCGCGTTCCGCCCGGCGAAGCCGTACGAGGCGGCCAGCCCGACCACCGTCTCGGCGCTCACCAGCGACTGCAGGCCCCCCGCGAGCGACGGCGGCCGTCCGGGCACCGCCCGCACGTCGGCGGCCAGCGGCACGCCCGGCACCGGCAGGTAGCCGATCTCGCCCGCGCTGCCGGAACGGCCCCGGTGCAGCCGCCCGTTGAGCACGACGCCCAGGCCGATCCCGCGGCCCACCCACAGCAGCACGAAGTCGTCGACGCCGCGGGCGGCGCCCAGGGTGCGCTCGGCGACGGCCACGAGGTTCACGTCGTTCTCTATCCTCACCTCGCGGCGCAGGTCGCGGGCGATCGCCTCATGGATGCCCTCGTGCCAGCCCGGCAGGTCGAAGGAGAAGCGCACGTCGCCGGTGCGCGGGTCGACGACGCCCGGGGTGCCGATCACCACCGCCCGCAGCCGGGAGAGCGCCACCTTCGCCGAGCGGCACGCCTTGACCACCGCCTCGTGCACCAGCGCGACCGGGTCGTCGTGCCCGTCGGGGGCCACCGTCACCTCGCCGACGATCCTGCCCCGGATGTCGGCGACGGCGGTGGTGACGAACTCCGGCCCGACGTCCAGGCCCGCGACGTAGGCGGAGGAGGGCACGATCCCGTAGAGCGTCGCGTTCGGCCCCCGCCCGCCGGCCTGCTCCCCGGCCACCTCGACCAGCCCGCGCTCCTCCAGGCGGGCGAGCGTCTGCGACGCCGTCACCTTGGAGAGCCCGGTGAGCTCTCCGATCTGCCCGCGCGTCAGCGGGCCGGAGGTGAGCAGCAGTTCCAGGGCGGCCCGGTCGTTGATCTCCCTCAGCAGCCTGGGCACGCCAGGACGTCGCTCCATACGCATGCTTTCTTTTCGGCTTTTCCCATCGCTGTCCGGGACGGGAGAGAAGGGGGATGTCGGTCGTCGATGAGACTTCCGGAGAGTTTAGCGCGCGGGCCGATCTCCGAGGGCGGCGGCCGGGAGCGCTCCCCGGCCGCCGCGGGCGCCCGTACCGCGGGACCTCACGCCTGAGTGGTCGTCCGCAGGCGGGATAATCGATCGCATGCGCCTTTCCGCTCGTGTCGACTATGCCCTGCGTGCCGCCGCCGAACTCGCCGCCGCCGGTGAGGGGCCAACCACCGTGGGCGAGCTCGCCAAGGAGCAGGACATGCCGCCCAAGTACCTGGAGAACATCCTCCTGCAGATGCGCCGGGCCGGACTGGTCCGCGGCCAGCGCGGTCCCGAGGGCGGTTACGTGCTGGCCCGCCCGGCCTCCGAGATCACCCTCGCCGACGTGATCCGCGCGGTGGACGGCCCGCTGGCCAACGTGCGGGGCGAGCGTCCCGAGCACGTCGACTACCGCGGGCCCGCCGAGTCGCTGCAGCAGGTCTGGATCGCGCTGCGGGCCAGCGAGCGGGCCATCCTGGAGGAGGTCACCCTGGAGAACGTGGCCACGGGCGCCCTCCCCGAGCGGGTCCGCAAGCTCGTCGCCGACCCCGCCGCCTGGGGCTGACCCCGGCCGCGGACCGCCGTCGCGCGTCCGCCCCGCCCCGCCCCGCCGCCTCCCTCCGCGCGGATACCCTGGGCGCATGCCCGAGGGTGACGTCGTCCACCGGACCGCGGGGCGGCTCGGCCGGGCCCTCGACGGCCGGGTCCTGACCCGCTCCGACTTCCGCGTGCCCCGGTACGCCACGGCCGACCTCACCGGCAGGACCGTGCTGGAGACCGCCGCCCGGGGCAAGCACCTGCTCACCCGCGTCGAGGGCGGCCTGACCGTCCACACCCACCTGCGGATGGACGGCGAGTGGCTCGTCTCCCCCGCCGGCCGCCGGACGCCCCCGGGCGACCGGGTCCGCCTGGTGCTCGCCAACGCCGGCTGGCAGGCCGTGGGCGTACGGCTCGGCGTGGTGGAGCTGCTGAGGACCGAGGCCGAGCACCGGGTGGTCGGGCACCTCGGCCCGGACCTGCTCGGCCCGGACTGGGATCCGCAGGAGGCGGCGCGGCGGCTGGCCGCGCAGCCGGGCAGAAGCGTCGGCGAGGCCCTCCTCGACCAGCGGAACCTGGCCGGGATCGGCACCATCTACCGGGCGGAGACGCTCTTCCTCGCCGGGGTCTCACCGTGGCGGCCGGTGGGCGCGCTCGACGACCTGCGGGGAGTCGTGGAGATCGCGCGCGGGCTGATGGACGCGAACAGGGACCGGACGGACCGGGTGACCACCGGGGATCTCCGTCCGGGGCGGGGCATGTGGGTCTACGGCAGGGCGGGCCGGGCGTGCCTGCGCTGCGGGACCCGGGTCAGCCGGGGAGAGCTGGGGACGCAGCCGCAGGAACGGCTGGTCTACTGGTGCCTGCGCTGCCAGCCGGACTGAACCGGCCTGCGGACGGCGTTCAGGCGGCGACCATGTCCTTGACGTCGGGAGTGTGCTCGATGGGCGGGACGACCGCACGGAAGCCTTCGAAGGCGTCCTCCGGCAGGGAGGCCGGCACGGTCTCGGGGATCGGCAGCCGCTCCCGCTCGGGAACGTCGGCGAGCACCGGGGCGTGCTGGAGTTCGGCCAGGGCGAACTGGTCGGAGACCTCGCGGAGCACCTGGGAGAGCGGCACGCCGAGCGCGCCGCAGATCGACGCGAGCAGCTCGGAGGACGCCTCCTTCTGGCCGCGCTCCACCTCGGACAGGTAACCGAGGGAGACCCGGGCCAACGTGGAGACCTCACGCAAGGTGCGCCCCTGCCGCACCCGCAGCCGCCGCAGCACGTCACCGAGCAGCTGACGCAGCAGGACCATCTGTCGCTCCCTCCCCGGCGCGGACGTCTTCACGACGCTCCGCGCGATCGGTTCGGGCCGCTCGTTCTTCGAACGCGACCCTTCGTACATTCGCCTCGCCGTCATCATCGCTTGACGCTGCCCTCAGTCACAGCTCCACCGTACCCGCATCCGCCGACATCGCGGCAGACCACGGTGAGCATGTTCGCTGGGGACGTAACGCGGTAATCATCCGGATTGTTCCTCCGGAATCGGCTCCAGCACGCCCCTGAGCAGGTCCACGGCCTCGTTCACGGTGCATCGCCGGATCTCCTCACGCGTACCGCTCAGGTGCAGGTCCCGGAGCCATACCCGCCCAGCGGGACCGCTAACAGCCAGGTGGACGGTGCCGACCGGCTTTCCGTCCTGCGGGTCGGGACCGGCCACGCCGGTGGCGGCCAGGCCGTACGTGGCGCCGGTGAGCTCGCGCACCCCGGCGGCCATGGCGGCCGCGACCTCGGGATGCACGGCCCCCTCGCGTTCCAGCAGGTCGGAGGGGACGCCCAGCAGGCGCCGCTTGAGTTCGGTGGCGTAGGACAGGACTCCGCCGGTGAAGGCGGCGGAGGCCCCGGGCGGCGTGGTCAGGGCGGCGCCGATCAGCCCCGCCGTCAGGGACTCGGCCACCGCGACCGTCTCCCCGCGGCCGGCGAGCAGGGTGATCACCCGTGCCGCGGGCGCCGGCTCCGCCGTTCCGGAGGGCGCGGACGACCGCGTCGCAGCGGGCTCCGCCGCGGACCGTGCGGGCTCCGCCGCGGACCGTGCGGACGCGGCGTCGGGAACCGCCCCGGGAGGCGTCACCGGGGCCGTCACGACGAGGCCCGCGCCCGCTTGGCCACCTGCCGGAGCTTGACCGCCCTGATCACGTAGTCCAGGCCGGTCCCGACGGTCACCACGACCGCCGCGCCCATGACGATCCAGCGGGCCGTCTCCGGCACGCCCGGCAGGATGTAGCAGGTGATCGCGAGCATCTGCAGGGCCGTCTTCACCTTGCCGCCGTAACTGGCGGGGATGACGCCGTGTCTGAGGACCGCGAAGCGCAGCAGGGTGACCCCGGCCTCCCGCCCCAGGATCACCGCGGTGGTCCACCAGGGCAGCTCGCCCAGGATCGAGAGGCTGACCAGCGCGGCCCCGGTCAGCGCCTTGTCGGCGATGGGATCGGCGATCTTCCCGAAGTCGGTGACCAGCCCGTAGCGGCGGGCCAGCTCGCCGTCGAGCAGGTCGGTGAGCGAGGCCACCAGGAAGACCACCAGCGCGGCGATCCGCCAGCCGGTGCCGTTCAGGAAGAGGCAGACCACGAAGAACGGCACCATCGCCAGTCGTAGCACCGTCACGACGTTGGCGATGTTCCACAGGCTGACCTTCCTGGGGACCGCGGGTGCCGGCGTCGCTTCGGTACCGGTCTCTGGCGTGTTGGTCATACGCTCTCCCGGCCCGGCGGCGCGCTCACGGGGCGGCCTTGATGCGGGCGATCAGGTCGACCCCCTCGGAGTCGACCACCACGGCCCGGACGATCTGCCCCGGGACCAGGCCGATGCCCTGGACCGTGACGCAGCCGTCGACCTCGGGGCCCTGGTGCGCGGCCCGGCCCTCGTAGCCGCCGTCGCCGAGGTCCTCCTCGATGAGGACGTCCACCTCGGTGCCGATCCGCTCCTCGGCCCGCTGGGCCATGAGCTCCTCGGCCAGCTCGGTGAGGGCCGACACGCGCGCGTCGACGGTCTCCTGGTCCAGCTTGCCCGGCAGGTCCGCCGCCTCGGTGCCCTCCTCGTCGGAGTAGCCGAAGACGCCGATCACGTCGAGCCTGGCCTCCTGCAGGAAGTCGACCAGCTCGCCGAACTCCTCCTCGGTCTCGCCGGGGAAGCCCACGATGAAGTTGGAGCGCACGCCCGCCTCCGGAGCGGCGGCCCGGACGCCCTCCAGCAGGTCGAGGAAGCGCCGGGGGTCGCCGAAGCGCCGCATCCGGCGCAGCACGGGGCCGGATGCGTGCTGGAAGGACAGGTCGAAGTAGGGCGCGACGCCGTCGGTCCCGGCGATCGCCTCCAGCAGGCCGGGGCGGAGCTCGGCGGGCTGCAGGTAGCTGACCCGGACCCGCTCGATCCCCTCGACCCCGGCGAGCCGCGGCAGCAGCTTCTCCAGCGCCCGCAGGTCGCCCAGGTCCTTGCCGTAGGAGGTGGAGTTCTCGCTGACCAGCACGAGCTCCTTGACCCCCTGCCCGGCCAGCCAGGCCGCCTCGCCGAGGAGCTCCTCGGGGGAGCGCGAGACGTAGGAGCCGCGGAAGGCGGGGATGGCGCAGAACGTGCAGCGCCGGTCGCAGCCGGAGGCGAGCTTCAGCGAGGCCACCGGCCCGTCGCCCAGGCGCTTGCGCAGCGGCCGCGGGCCGCTGGCCGGGGCCAGGCCGTCGGGCAGCTCGCCGTGGCCGGGGATGCCCGTCTTGGGGGCGGCGGCGCGCTCGACCGGCGAGATGGGCAGCAGCGTCCTGCGGTCGCGCGGGCTGTGCGGGACCAGCGGACGGCCCGCCAGCACGTCGTCCAGGCGGGTGCCGATCTCGCTGTAGTCGTCGAAGGAGATGACGGCCGCCGCTTCGGGCAGGGCGTCGGCGAGCTGGTCGCCGTACCGCTCGGCCATGCAGCCCGCAGCGACCACCTTGGCCCCGGAGTCGGCCGCGGCGAGCAGCGTGTCGATGGAGTCCTTTTTCGCTGAGTCGATGAAGCCACAGGTGTTGACGACGATGACGTCGGGGTCGTCGTCGCCCAGCTGCCAGCCGGCAGCCTCAAGCCGCGCGGCGAGCTCCTCGGAGTCGACCTCGTTGCGCGCGCAGCCCAGTGTGATCAGCGATGCGGTTCGGCGGGATGACATGGTGAACACTACGGTATCGGGAGTTGGCCACTACCCGATGCACCTCCCCCATTCCCGGCCCCCGGTGATCTACCGCCGGTTGGCCTCGGGAGCGCGGTAGGAGCGCTCGACGCTCTGCCCGGAACGGCCGGGCGCCCCCAGGTCCTCGCCGTTCACCTGCAGCAGGACGGCTCCCGCGTCGTCGAAGACGACCTTCATCCCGCCCTTGGCCTTCCACTGCGCGCTCTTGCCGGCCTTGAGCAGGCCGGAGAAAAGCCGCCGCCCCTTCGCGTCCCTGACGCTGATCCGCGACGAGCGCTCCGCCCGGACCCTGAGCACGACCTCCTCCCCGCGCCGGGCCGAGGCCGCCCCGCGCGCCGGGTCGACGGCCGCGGCGGACGCCGAGGGGGCCGCGGGCGCTCCCGGTACGGCGGGCGCCCCCCGCACGCCGGGGGCGGAGGACGCGCCGGGCCCGGGAGGCGCCGAGGGCGGCGGGAGGGTGGGCAGCGAGGGCGCCGCCACCGGCCGGGGATCCGTCGGGGTGTCCCCGGCCCCGCCCATCGTCCGCACCACGCCGAACACCACGACGACGGCCAGCGCGACGGCCATGGCCAGCGTCCAGTTGAGCGAGCGGCGCTCGCGGATCCGGATGGGCCGGTCCGCCTGGAACACGCTGGCCGCGCGCACCGGCAGCGGTACGCCGCCGTGCAGTTCGTCGAACTCGCAGACCAGGGCCTCGGCGTCCAGGCCCAGGATCCGGGCGAGGTTGCGGACATGGCCCCGCGCGTAGAAGTCGCCCCCGCACAGCGAGAAGTCGTCACGCTCGACGGCGTGGATCAGCGTCGCACGGATGCAGGCGCGCGCGCTCAGCTGCTCGACGGTCAGGCCCGCGGACTGGCGGGCCTGGGCCAGGACCTCCCCGATGCTCATGGCGACACCCCGCTCCGCGCTCCGGCGCCCGTCCGCGCGACCGCGCCCCGCCGGGCGGCCCCCTCGTTCCCCTCGTTCACTGGTCCACGCTCCTCCGCTTCTGACGTTGAGTAGCGAGTCCTATTCAAGCAGTGATGAGAGGGATGTCATGCAGGGGGGTCCTGGTCCGCCCTGCACCCGCACGGACCGCCCCGGTCACCGGCGCCCTGCGGGCCGGCCGCCCCGCGGCTCACCCGCCCCGCAGGTCGGCCAGGAGGCCGGGCAGCTCGTCCGGCTTGACCATGACCTCCCGCGCCTTCGACCCCTCGCTCGGGCCGACGACGTTCCGGCTCTCCAGCAGGTCCATCAGGCGTCCCGCCTTGGCGAAGCCCACCCGCAGCTTGCGCTGGAGCATCGAGGTGGAGCCGAACTGGGTGGTCACGATCAGCTCGGCCGCCTGCACCAGCAGGTCGAGGTCGTCGCCGATGTCCTCGTCGATCTCCTTCTTGACGGCGGCGGCGGCCAGCACGTCCGGACGGTACTCGGCCTGCATCTGGGCCTTGCAGTGCGCGACGACCTCGGCGATCTCCTTCTCGGAGACGAAGGCGTTCTGCAGCCGCATGGGCTTGCTCGCGCCCATCGGCAGGAAGAGCGCGTCGCCCTGGCCGACCAGCTTCTCCGCGCCGGGCTGGTCGAGGATGACCCGGCTGTCGGCGAGGGAGGAGGTGGCGAAGGCCAGGCGGGAGGGCACGTTGGCCTTGATCAGGCCGGTGACGACGTCCACCGAGGGGCGCTGGGTCGCGATGACCAGGTGGATGCCGGCCGCGCGGGCGAGCTGGGTGATGCGGACGATGGAGTCCTCGACGTCGCGCGGGGCGACCATCATCAGGTCGGCGAGCTCGTCGACGATCACCAGCAGGTAGGGGTAGGGCTGGTAGACCCGCTCGCTGCCGGGCGGCGGCACGAGCTTGCCCGCGCGCACCGCCTTGTTGAAGTCGTCCACGTGCCGGAAGCCGCTGGCGGCCAGGTCGTCGTAGCGGCGGTCCATCTCGCCCACCACCCACTCCAGGGCCTCGGCGGCCTTCTTGGGGTTGGTGATGATCGGCGTGATGAGGTGCGGGATGCCCTCGTAGACCGACAGCTCCACCCGCTTGGGGTCGACCAGGACCATCCGGACCTCGTCGGGGGTGGCGCGCATCAGGATCGAGGAGATCAGGCCGTTGACGCAGACCGACTTACCGGCGCCGGTGGCGCCCGCGATGAGCAGGTGCGGCATCTTGGCCAGGTTGGCGACGATGGTGCGGCCCTCGACGTCCTTGCCGAGACCGACGATCATCGGGTGGTGGTCGGCCTGGGCCACCTGCGAGCGCAGGATGTCGCCGAGCGAGACGAGGTCCTTGTCGGTGTTCGGGATCTCCACGCCGATCGCCGACTTGCCGGGGATCGGCGACAGGATCCGGACGTCGGCCGACTTGACCGCGTAGGCGATGTTCTTGGTGAGCGCGGTGACCTTCTCGACCTTGACCGCCGGGCCGAGCTCGATCTCGTAGCGCGTCACCGTCGGCCCCCGGGTGAAGCCGATCACCTGGGCGTCGATCCCGAACTGCTCCAGCACGCTGGTCAGCGCGTTGACCACGACCGTGTTGGCCTTGGTCTGCGGCTTGGGCGCGGTTCCCGGGTGCAGGAGCTGCGCGTCGGGCAGGGTGTACGGCCCGGCCTGCGGGGAGAGCACCAGCTGCTCCACCTTGCGCGGCGCCGGGGTCGGGGCGGGCGGCTCCAGCAGGGCCGTCACCGGGGCCGCCGGGGCCCCGGCGGGGTCCGCGGCCCCCTCGTCGTCGTCCACCAGCCCGGGGACGATCTCCGGGGAGTGCCCGGCGAGCCTGCCCGGCGTCTCGGCGATCACCGGCGTGTCGTACGGCTTGACGCCGTCGCCCGGCTCGGCGGCGCCCGGTTCCGCGCCGTCCGCCCTGCGCCCCGGCCGCTTGCCCGCGGGCCGCTTCGCCGCCGTCCGGGGCGCCCCGGCCGTCCGGGCGGCCAGGGCGGCCTCCCGGTTGAAGAGCATGTGCCGGATCTCGCCCAGCCGCTCGGGGACGCGGTGCACCGGGGTCGCCGTGATCACCAGGACGCCGAAGCCGGACAGGATCAGCAGCAGCGGGATCGTGATGAACGCGGGCAGGATGCTCGCGGGGGGCGCGGAGATGACGAATCCGATCATGCCGCCGGCGGCCGACACCTTGTCCATGCCGTCGGCGGGCCCGCCCGAGGGGTACGGCGTGCCGTGCGCGACGTGCACGATGCCGAGCACCCCGATCACGAGGGCGGACCACCCGATCATCATCCGGCCGGTGTCGGGGTTCTGGTCGGGGTGGCGCAGGATCCGCCAGGCCAGCAGCGCCAGCATGACGGGGATCAGCCAGGTCAGCGAGCCGAAGACGCCGCGCATGACGGCGTCGACCACCTCGGTGACCGCGCCCGTGGGAGCCCGCCACGTCATGGCGGCCAGCACGATCGCCCCGGAGAACACCGCGAGCCCCAGGCCGTCGCGGCGGTGCACCGGGTCCAGCTCCCGCGCGTTCCGTCCCAGGGCGCGCGCCGCGCTGCCGACGGCGCCCGCGAGCAGCATCCAGATCCCCACGAGCAGCTTGGCGACCATGGTGAGGAGCCAGCCGAGCGGGTCGGGCTGGGCGGAGGACGGCCGGCGCGCCGCGGCCTTCGGGCGGGCGGCGGGCCGCCGGGCGGAAGCCGTACGGGCAGGGGTGGGCCTCGACCGGCTGGAGGCTCCCTTGGCCGGAGTTTTGCCTGAGGCGCCTTTGGACGTACGGGTGGCCATGCTAGGGAGGTTAACGATCGCACGGACGGATCGCCCGGAGACTCGCCGCAACCGGACGAGACGGACGTCCTCTCCCCCGCATCACCTCCGCCTCCCGTTCTCCGCAGCCGTCGCATAACGGAATCACCCGCAAAGGAAAGCGCCTTCCGTTCTATGTATTGACATGACGTTCTATGTAGTAGAACCTCCTCACCAAACAGGACGTTGGGAGGAGAGACCATGTCCGCACTCGACTGGTCCGTGCTGGGCGCGTACTTCCTTGTGATGGTCGCCATCGGCGTGTGGTCCAAGAGCCGGATCAGGAACGTGATCGACTTCTTCACCGCGGGAGGCCGGATCCCCTGGTGGCTGTCCGGCATCTCCCATCACATGTCGGGCTACAGCGCGATCATGTTCGTGGCCTTCGCGGCGGTCGCCTACAACTACGGCCTGGCCATGTACGTCTGGTGGGCGCTGACCATCGGCCTCGGCGTCGGGATCGGCGCCTTCGTCTGGGCCGCCCGGTGGAACCGGCTGCGCTCCAAGCACGGGGTGGCCTCCCCGCTGGAGTACCTCGCCCGCCGCTACAACCTCCCCACCCAGCAGGTGCTCGCCTACAGCGGCGCACTGCTGAAGGTGGTGGACATCGCCGCCAAGTGGGTGGCGATCGCGGTGCTGCTCAAGGGCTTCGCCGGCATCCCCATCCTGTGGGGGATCCTGATCACCGGGGCCGTCACGCTGGTCTACATCACCGCCGGCGGCCTCTGGGCGGACGTGCTCACCGACTTCGGGCAGTTCGTCATCCAGGGCGTCGCGGGCATCGCCATGTTCGTCGCGATCATGTCCCACCTGGACGGCGTCGCGACGCTCTGGACGATGTGGGACAAGCTCCCCGAGGGCCACGGCGACCCCTTCGCCGGGCCGTACACCACGACGTTCTTCCTGGCCATGCTGTTCATCAAGACCTTCGAGTACAACGGCGGCATGTGGAACCTCGCCCAGCGTTACATGGCCTCCCCCTCGGGCTCGGCGGCCAAGCGCTCGGCACTGCTGTCCAGCGTGCTCTGGCTGGTCTGGCCGCTGATCCTGTTCATCCCGATGTTCGCCGCCCCGCTGATCGTCCCGGGCCTGGCCAACGCCGAGGAGGCCTACGTCAAGCTGGCGCAGACCCTGCTGCCGCAGGGTCTGATCGGGCTGGTGCTCGCGGGCTTCTTCTCGCACACCATGGCCATGGTCGCCTCCGACGCCAACGTGATCTCCTCGGTCATCACCCGGGACATCGCCCCGGTGATCGTCCGCCGGGTGCGCGAGCTGTCCGCGCACGCGGAGCTGACCTTCGCCCGGGTGACCACGTTCACCTTCGTGCTGATCAGCATGGTGATCGCGATCTCCACCGAGGGCCAGGGCGTCGTGCTGAAGATCGTCGTCGACCTGGTCGCGGCCACCATGGGACCGATCTCCATCCCGCTGATGCTGGGCATGCTCCCCTGGTTCAAGCGGAGCGGGCCGACCGCCGCGATCGCCTCGTGGGCCGCCGGGCTGGGCGTCTGGGCCTACGTCAAGTGGATCCTCGAGTCCAAGGACACCGCGATGGTGGTCGGCGTCCCGCTGGTCACCTCGCTGGTCCTCTACGTGGCGATCGGGCTGCTGAAGCCGGAGGCGACCCCGGAGCGGGACGCGCTCGTCGACTCGCTCGACACCGACCCGGAGCCCGAGCGGGCCGCCGCCGGCGCCTGAGCGCGCGGCGGGAGGCGCCCGCGGAAACCCTGAGCCCGCGGGGACGCCCCACCACACGGAGGAGGGGGCCGGACATCCGTCCGGCCCCCTCCTCGGCGTTCGCCCCCTGCGGCTACTTGTCGGACTCCAGGACGCCGCCGTTGGCCACGTCGGACTTCTCGATCTCCGTGAAGAGGATGCGCACCGCCTCGCGGCGGGCCTTGAGGACGTTCACCGCGGCCTCGGTCACCGCCGCCGCGAACTCGCGGCGCTGGTCGAGGGTCCGTCCGGAGAGCAGTTCGACGGTGATGTTGGGCATGTCGGCCTCCATGTTGCATGACATAAGACTAAGTCCCGCTACATGAAACAATAGGCCATCCCGGCTGCGACGGAAAGCGCTTGCCCATAGCGGAACGCTCCAGGGGGGCCCGGATGTCCCGGGATCAGTCGCGGACGGCGGAGCGGGGGGCGCCGAGCGCGAGCGAGACCTCCCGCGCGGTGGCGACGACCTCGGGGGCCAGCCGCTCCAGGCCCTCGCGGTCCATGTCCATCGCGAGGGCGGAGATGGAGATGCCGCCCAGGACCTGCCCGGTGTGGTCGAAGACCGGGGCGCCCACGCAGAGGATCTCCGGATGGTTCTCCGCGTCGTCCAGCGCGTAGCCCCGGGCGCGCACCCCGGCGAGGTGGGCCAGGAGGTCGTCCGCCTCGGTCAGCGTGCCCGGGGTCATCCGGGGCAGGCCGGTCCGGGCGCAGATCCCGCGGACCTCCTCCGCGGGGAGCCAGGCCAGGACGGCCTTGCCGATGGCGGTGCAGTGCAGGCGCAGGCTCATCCCGACGCGCGAGGGCATCTGGTACGGCCGGCGGCCCTCCAGCTTGGCGACGTAGACCGCCTCGTCGCCGCTGCGGACGGCGAAGTGCGTGGTGTAGCCGATCCGCTCGTGCAGGGCGCTCAGCGCGCCGGAGGCCTGGCGGGCCGGATCGAACCGGTTCATGACCCGGCCCGCCAGGGTGAGGATGCGGGGGCCGGGCTCGTACCCGCCGTTCCCGTCCGTCCGCGCGAACCCCCACTCGACCAGCGACTGGAGGATCCGGTGGACGGTCGACTTCGACACCCCCGTCTCGGCGGCGATGTCGGTGACGCGGTGGTGCTCGGCGATCGCCTCCAGCACCGTCAGCGCCTTGTCGATGGAACTTCCTTCCCTGGCCACGTGGCGATCCTAATGGTCAGCGCGCCAACCAGCCTCCGTCGACCGCCAGCACGTGCCCGTTGACGTAGTCGGAGGCCCGGGAGGCCAGGAAGACGGCCGCCCCCGCCAGGTCCTCCGGCCTCCCCCAGCGGCCCGCGGGGATGCGCCCGGAGATCTCGGCCTCGCGCACCGGGTCCGCCCGCAGCCGCTCGGTGTTGGCGGTCGCGATGTACCCCGGCGCGATCGCGTTGACCTGCACCCCCCTGGCCGCCCACTCGGACGCCAGCGCCCGGGTGAGCCCGGCGACCCCGTGCTTGGCCGCGGTATAGCCGGGCACGTTGATCCCGCCCTGGAACGAGAGCATGGAGGCGATCATGATGATCTTCCCCGAGCCCCGGGCCAGCATGCCCGCCCCGACCGTCTGGCTGAGCAGGAAGACGGCGTCGAGGTTGACGTCGAGCACCTCGCGGAAGGCGGCGTAGGGGTGCTCGGCCGCGGGTGCGCGGTGGATGATCCCGGCGTTGTTGACGAGCACGTCGATCGGGCCCAGCCGCTCCGCCGCCTCGGGGATCCGGGCGGGGTCCGACAGGTCGAGGATCCACCGGGAGGCCTGCCGGCCGGTCTCGCGCACCTCGGCCTCGACCTCGTCGAGGTCGTCGTCGCGGTTGTGCAGCACCAGGTCGGCCCCGGCCGCGGCCAGGGCCAGCGCCACCGCCCGGCCGATGCCGGTCCGCGCCCCGGTGACGAGCGCGGTCCGGCCCGCCAGCGAGAACATCCCCTCCTCCTCCGCCCCCATCAGCGCAGTTCGCCGATCGCGACCGACTCCATGTCGTCGTACGCCTGGTTCTCTCCGCCCATGGCCCAGACGAAGGAGTAGGCGTGCGTGCCGAAGCCGCAGTGCACCGACCAGGGCGGCGAGACGACCGCCTGCCGGTCGGCGACCACCAGGTTGCGGGTCTCGTCGGGGCGGCCCATCAGGTGGATCACCCGCTGGCCCTCCGGCAGGCCGAAGTAGAAGTAGACCTCGGTCCGGCGCTCGTGGGTGTGGCAGGGCATGGTGTTCCACATGCTGCCGGGCTCCAGCACGGTCACGCCGAGCACCAGCTGGCAGCTCTGCAGCCCCTTGGCGTGGACGTGCTTGTAGATGGTGCGGTCGTTGGAGCCCTCGGGGCCGCCCAGCCGTACGGGCTCGGCGTCGGCCAGGGTGCTGCGCGCCGTCGGATGGTCGGCGTGCGCGGGGGTCGAGACGAGGTAGAAGGCCCCGTCGAAGTCCACCTCGCGGCTCCCCCGGCCGACGTAGAGGCACTCCTTCGGCCCCAGCTCGTACGGCACGCCGTCCACGGTCACCGTGCCCGGCCCGTCCCCCACGTTGACCGCGCCCAGCTCCCGGCGCTCCAGGAAGTGCCCGGCGCGCAGCGGATCCGGGTTGGGCAGCGCCGCCCGCCCCAGGGCCCCGCCCACCACGATCCGGTCCTCGTGCGAGTAGACCAGGCGCACCTGTCCGGGAGCGAACAGGTCCTCCACCAGGAACCGTGAGCGCAGCCAGTCCGTGGTGGCGCCCGGGATCTGGTCGGGCGCCGTGGCGTGCCGTACCTCCATCGGCCCTCCTTGTTCTGTTACATGAAATTAAAATTCGCTATATGGAACACCTTGAGCATACAACGACGCCGCCCCCCGGTACATCGACCGGGAGGCGGCGTCGTCAGGATGGGCGTCGTCGAAAAGCGGAGGCGACCGGCGGGCCGCCATGGCCGGTCAGACCTCGACGACCACCGGGATGATCATCGGACGGCGGCGGTAGGTGGTGCTCACCCAGCTCCCGACGGTCCTGCGGACCACACGGCGGATCTGCTGGATGTCGACCACCCCGTCGGCGGCGTTCTCCTGCAGGACCTTCTCCAGCTGCGGCAGGACCTCGCCGAACCGGTCGGGGTCGATGCCGGAGCCGCGCGCGTGGATCTCCGGGCCCGCGGTCACCTTGCCGGTGGTGGAGTCGACCACGATGACGACCGAGATGAAGCCCTCCTCGCCCAGGATCCGCCGGTCCTTGAGGGCGAACTCGGTGACGTCGCCCACCGAGGTGCCGTCCACGTAGACGTAGCCGGCCTGGACCGCGCCGGTGATCCGCGCGCGCCCGTCGACCAGGTCCACCACGACGCCGTCCTCGGCGATCACGATGTGGTCGTCGGGCACGCCGGTCAGCGCGGCGAGCTTGGCGTGCGCCCGCAGGTGCCGCCACTCGCCGTGCACGGGCATGAAGTTCGACGGCCGGGTCAGGTTGAGCACGTACAGCAGCTCGCCCGCGGCGGCGTGGCCGGAGACGTGCACCTTGGCGTTGCCCTTGTGCACCACCCGGGCGCCCCAGCGGGTCAGCCCGTTGATCACCCGGGTGACCGCGGTCTCGTTGCCGGGCACCAGCGACGAGGCCAGCAGCACGGTGTCGCCCTCGGCGACCCGGATCGGGTGGTCGCGGTTGGCCATGCGCGACAGCGCCGCCATCGGCTCGCCCTGGGAACCGGTGCAGATCAGCACCACCTCCTCCGGCGGCCACCCCTCGATCTCCTTGGAGTCGACGACCAGCCCCGGCGGGATCCGCAGGTAGCCCAGGTCGCGCGCCACGCCCATGTTGCGCACCATGGAGCGGCCGATGAGGGCGACCTTGCGACCGTGCCGCTCGGCGGCGTCGATGACCTGCTGCACCCGGTGGATGTGGGAGGCGAAGCTCGCCACGATCACCCGCTTGGCCGAGGTGCGGACCACCTCGTCGATGACCGGGCCGATCTCCCGCTCGCTGGTGACGAAGCCCGGCACCTCGGCGTTGGTGGAGTCCGACATCAGCAGGTCGACGCCCTCGCGGCCGAGCCGGGCGAAGCCGCCCAGGTCGGTCAGGCGCCCGTCGCTGGGCAGCTGGTCCATCCGGAAGTCGCCGGTGTGCAGGACGATGCCCGCGGGCGTGCGGACCGCCACCGCCAGCGCGTCCGGGATCGAGTGGTTGACCGCGAGGAACTCGCAGTCGAACGGACCGAAGGAGCGCCGCTCCTCTTCGGCCACCTCGACCTTGACCGGCTGGATCCGGTGCTCGGTCAGCTTGGCCTCCAGCAGCGCCAGCGTCAGCTTCGAGCCGACCACCGGAATGGTGCGGCGCTCGCGCAGCAGGTACGGCACGGCGCCGATGTGGTCCTCGTGACCGTGCGTCAGGATGACCGCCTCGACGTCGTCCAGGCGGTCCCGGATGTAGTCGAAGTCGGGCAGGATCAGGTCGATCCCCGGCTGCTCGGCCTCGGGGAAGAGCACCCCGCAGTCGACGATCAGCAGCCGCCCTTCGAACTCGAACACCGCCATGTTGCGGCCGATCTCGCCGAGACCGCCCAGCGCCACGATGCGCAGCGCGCCGTCGGGCAGCGGCGGAGGCGGCCCGAGTTCGGGATGGGGGTGACTCATCCGGCCACACCTCTCTCACATGTGTCGTCCGCCCCGCGGGCCGCCGGGACCGCTCCCTCGCCGAACGCTCCGGACCGCGGCGGGCCGTGGTGTCTTCTCTGCTTCAAACCGCTTTTCCTCCAAGCTGCGACCGCTTCCGGTCGCGACCATGCTGCGACCGCTTCCGGTCGCGACGTTCCTTCTCATGCCGCATCCGTGTCGGACAGCTTCACGCCGCCCGCGACGAGTTCCGCGCGCAGGTTCGCCACCTGCTGCTCGGTGGCCTCCACCAGGGGCAGGCGCAGGGGGCCCGCGGGGCGCCCCACCAGCGCCAGCGCCGCCTTGGCCATGATCGCGCCACCGGCCTGCATCATGATGCCCGAGACCACCGGGAGCAGCCTGCGGTGGATCTCCAGCGCACCCGCCACGTCACCGCGGCGGTGCAGCCGGATCATCTCGGCGAGCTCGGCGCCCACGACGTGCCCCACGACGCTCACGCACCCGGCGGCCCCGACCGAGAGCCACGGCAGGTTCAGCGTGTCGTCACCCGAGTAGAAGACCAGATCGGTGAAGGCCATGACCTGCGAACCGGCGAACAGGTCCGCCGTGGCGTCCTTCACCGCGACGATGCGCTCGTGGTGCGCCAGCCGGACCAGGGTCTCGATCTGGATCGGCACCCCGCTGCGGCCGGGGATGTCGTAGAGCATCACCGGCAGGCCGGTGGCGTCCGCCACCGCGGCGAAGTGCCGGTAGAGCCCCTCCTGCGTCGGCTTGCTGTAGTACGGCGTCACCACGAGCAGGCCGTGGGCCCCGGCGCGCTCGGCGGCGCGGGCCAGCCCGACGCTGTGGCGGGTGTCGTTGGTGCCGACTCCGGCCACCACGACGGCGCGGTCGCCGACCGCCTCCAGGACGGCGCGCAGCAGGCGCTCCTTCTCCTCGTCGGTGGTGGTCGGGGACTCGCCCGTCGTACCGCTCACCACGAGCCCGTCATTGCGCTGCTCGTCCACCAGGTAGGTGGCCAGTCGCTGCGCCCCCGCGTAGTCGACCGCGCCGTCGTCGGTGAACGGCGTGACCATGGCGGTCAGCATGCGGCCAAAGGGGGCGTCGGAGGTTGTCGTCGGCGCTGCCATAAACCGAACGGTACCCGGATCCGGAGAGGCGGTGGACCCCGCCACCCCTCTCACCTCCCGTACACCGCCAGGTCTCTGAGCGAATATCCCCATGTGGTGCCCCGTTTCACACCGTACACACGGATGTACCGGGCGGTGGCGGACAGGCCCTTCACCTCGTCCACGCCCCCGTTCCCGTCGGCGACCTCGCGGATCGGCGTCCACGAGACGCCGTCGGCGGAGCCCTCGATCCGGTAGCGGGAGCCGTAGGCCCGCTCCCAGCGGAGCACCACCCGCGCGACGTCACGGGGCACGCCGAGATCGACCGCGATCCACTGGGGGTCGGCCTTCAGCGCCGAGGCCCAGCGGGTCTCCGGGTCCCCGTCCACGGCCTTCTCCGGGCCGAGGCCCGCGCCCTCGACGCCCGAGGCGGTCACCGGGCGGCCCAGCGCCAGGTCGGGCGCGGCCCCGCGCTCCGGTGCGGACCCGGAGGCCGTCCCGCGGTCCGGTGCGGACCCGGAGGCCGTCCCGCGGTCCGGCACCGGGGCGGGGACCGCCGGACGGGCCGCGTAGGCCGCCGCGACCTGGGCGGGCGTCAGCGCCCGGCCCGACATGACGACCTCGTCCAGGGACCCCCCGAAGGGGCCCATCACCCCCGTGGGCAGGTCGATCACCTCCGGCACCCGGCCCGCCCGTCGGCCGTTCACGTACAGGGTGGTGCCGCGGGGCTCGGCGACCAGGACGAGGTGGGTCCAGCGGTCCAGCGGGAGGCGGCGGCCGAAGGAGAACTCCCTGGCGCCCGAGACGGCGACCTCGCCGCCGTCGACGACGACGGCCTGGTCGAGACGGCCGAGCAGGACGCCGCGCGCCCGGTCCTCCGTCCGCACCCACAGGGAGACCGTCCACGGCGGGCTCTTGGACGCGGCGCCGAGCGCGAACCGGCGGCCGTCGGTGAACCGGGCCGCGCCGCCGACCCGGCCGGGCACCGGGAACAGCGGCGCGCCGCCCGCGGCGGCGGTCGCGTGCGCGCCGCCCGCCCGGTCGGCCGCCGTGACCAGCGACCCGTCCCGCCACGCGGCCGGGACGTGGGTGTCGCCCCCGGGCACGTGCGGCGCGTCGAAGTCGTAGCGGTGCTCCGCCCGGACGGGCGGCTTCTCCCGGGAGACGCCCGGCGCGTCGCCGACCGCGCGCACCCTGTCCGCGAACCCCTCCGCGGGCGAGAGCCGGTTCCACGCCCGCTCGGCGAACTCCGCGCGGGGACCCGCCAGGACCGCCTCGGCGGCTCCCGGGTCGCCGAAGACCGCGGTGTCGGCGATCAGCGCCCGGCCGAGGCCCCCGGCGTCCGGAGTCCACGCCAGCAGGTCCCCGCCGGACGAGCCCGCGGCCGGGAAGGCGTCGATGACGTCGTACCCCCCGTTCCGCACGATCGCCCCGGTCTCCGGCGAGCCCTCGTTGAGGATCACCGGGCGGCCGTCCAGCGCCGGAACGCGGTCGCGGACCCGCAGGACCGGCCGCCGGTCCGCGGCCTCGACGTGCGCGACCAGCTCGGCCGCCCCCTCCCGCCACGCCGGCTCGTCGCAGGCGTCGATCCGGCCGAGGCCGACGAGCGGCGCGTCGAACCAGCCCGCGAAGGCGTCGAGCACGGCGGTGAGCCGCCGCCTCACCCCGGGATCCGCCAGATCGGGCACGCGCTCGGCGGCGCAGCGCCGGGAGGGGGTCAGCGCCGCCGCGTCCCCCAGCACGTCGATCTCCGGCACCACGGTGACGTGGTGGCGGCGGGCCGTGGCCCGGAGCGTCTCGACGTCGGAGCGGGTGTACCTCAGCCCGGGGACCGCCTCGGCGAAGGCGGGATCGTGCAACCGGAGCGCGGCGTCCCCGGAGAGCCGCAGGTAGAGCGTGTTCAGCTTCAGCCAGGACATCCGGCGGACGAGGTCCTCGATCCGCCCGACGGGCCAGAACCCGCCCTGCACGTCGAGGACGACCATGCGGCTGCCCGCCTCGGGCCGGTCCTCGACCGTGCCGTACGGCGCCGCGCCTCCGGCCCTGAGCAGCTGGAGCAGCGTGCGCCCGCCGTAGAAGAGCCCGGCCGGTGCGGACGCGGCGATCTCGACGTGCGCGCCGACCTCCATGCGGTAGCCCTCCGGCGTTCCGGCGGCCCCCGGCTCCCCGGCCGTCTCCGGCTCCCCGGTCACCCCCGGTTCCCCGGCGCGCTGCGGATCCTCGACCGCCTGCGGGGCCCCGCCTTCCGCGGCCTTCTCCCCGCCGCCCTCGACGCCGCCGCCGCCCTCGGCGCCGCTGACACCGGCACCATTCTCCCCGGTCAGGAGCACGTCACCGGCCGCCGGCTCCGGAGTCCCGCCGACGACCACGGGCACGGGCAGGCCCGTCACCTCGCGCAGGTCCGCGGCGAGCCGCTCGGCCTCCTCCTTCGCCTCCTCCCCCGCCAGCACCCGCGAGCCCCGGACCGGCCGGAACGATCCCTCGCCGCCCGTCCATCCGGTCGGCGCGGGCACCACGGCCGGGAGGGAGTCCTGCCGGGCTCCGGCCCCGGCCGGCACCGCCGCCGTCGCGACGACGAGGACGGCCACGAACACGGCCGTTAAAGATCGCACTAAATATCCACACACGGGGCGTAATAATATTTATGTCCGCTTTGCCGGTACAGCCGGGGTCCACGTCACGAAGAGGGCACGAAAAAGAGGCCGCCGATATGTGCTCGGGGGTACACACATCGACGACCTCTACCGTTCAATCGGGGCCACCCCCAGGGGCGTTACAGGATTCACCAAGATATTTTCCGCCCTTCTCAAAAGATCTTGCGCGTCTCCCAAAGTTGGAGCTCCAAATTGCCGTCATTACCCTGAGTTGTCCGGCGAATACGGCAGGATGGACCGTCACCTCGCCTCCTCAGGGATGGACACGTGGCAAGTTCCGATCCTGTCTACCTGCGCGTCGTCGCCGACATCCGCCGCCAGATCGTCGACGGCTCGCTGCCCCCCGACGCCCCGATCCCCTCCCGGGCCCAACTGACCCGGAAGTACAACATCGGGGAGACCGCCGCCCGGCACGCGCTGCGCGTGCTCGCCGCCGAAGGCCTCATCGTCGGCCGCGTCGGCTCCGGCCACTACGTCCGCGCCAGACCGGCGCTCACCCCTCTGCACCGCTGGCGCCTCCCGGATCACGCCGCCCCCTTCGGCGCCGACCTGCGGTCGCAGGGCTCCCCCCTCACCTGGGACCGGCGCGCCGAGCAGGTCGAGGCCACCGCCGACATCGCCCACCGCCTCCATCTGGCCGAGTCGGCCCCGCTCACCCGCACCCGCTACGTCGTCCGCAGCGACGGCAGGCCCGTCCAGCTCGCCGTCTCCCACGAGCCCGCCGAGTTCGCCGAGACGATCCCCGAGGATCCCCCGCGCGGCCTGATCGCCCGGCTGTCCTCCTCCGGCGTGAAGGTCACCGAGATCGTCGAGCAGGTCTCCTCCCGCGTCCCCGAGCCCGCCGAGATCGACACCCTGGCGCTGCCCGCCGGTGTGCACGTCCTGCACGTCGAGCGCACCCACTGGGCCGGCGACCGTCCGGTCGAGACCAGCGACATCGTCATCCCCGCCGACCGCTTCCGCCTGGTCTACTCGCACCCGCTCCACCCGTAGGGCGCGTCCCCGGCCGCAGGACGACAGGGGTGCGCCGTACGGCGCCGTTCACACACGGCCCTGATCGCGGAGCCTCCGGGAGGCACGGCCGCAGGCTCCGCGATCAGGACGGATGTCGGTGCCGCCTGGTACAACCGACCCGGGTTCCCGAGCCGGAGGTGCCGATTGCGCGTCAAGGACATGCCCCCGACCGACCAGCCGCGCGAGCGGCTTCTCGCCCTCGGCGCCACCGCCCTGGCCGACCGGGAGCTCCTCGCCCTGCTGCTCGGCTCGGGCGGCCGGGGCACCAACGCGGTCGAGCTGGCCTCCGAGCTGATCGCCCACTGCGGCGACCTGCGCGGCCTCGGCCGCTCCGACGCGCACCGCCTGATGACCGTCCGCGGCGTCGGCCCGGCCAAGGCCGCCCGGATCATCGCCGCCTTCCACCTCGTACGGCAGGCGCACGCGGAGCCGGAGCGCCGCCGCGTCACCGGCTCGGCCGACCTGGCGGCCGTCGCCTCGCCGCTCCTGCGGCACCTCGGCCACGAGCGGGTGGTCGCCGTGGTCTGCGACTCCGCCGGCGCGGTCACCCGCCGGGCGATCGTCAGCGAGGGCGGCGCCGACCACGCCCCGGCGCCCGTCCGAGAGATCATCACGCTCGTCCTCACCTCCGGCGGCTCCTCCTTCGGCCTCGCCCACAACCATCCCGGCGGCTCCCTCGACCCCAGCCCCGCCGACCTCGACGTCACCGCCCGCCTCCGCGAGGCCGCCGAGACCGTCGGCCTGCGCTTCCTCGACCACGTGATCGTCACCGACACGGCCTGGCGCCGCATCGCCGGGTGACCCCGCCGCCCACCGGCCGCCGCCGCACCCGGAATGCGGCGACGGCCGGGAATCCATGGCGGTGGCCCGACTCCCCCTCCAGGGCCGGGCCACCGGACCCGCCGGGCCGGTGCTCCACCGACGGGTGTCCGAGGACCTGCCACCGGTTTCCCTTTCCTCTGCGAGGAAAGGGCGCCCTCCTCTGCACCGAGCGAAAGGGGACGTGACAGGCCTGAGCCCGGCAGCAGGTGGGATGTGAGGGACTGCTGCCGGGGGTTCTCGATCGGTGGCCCCGCGTCCCCCCTCAAGGTCGCGGGACCACCGCCCGGTCCTTCCGGTGACCCCTGGCACGCGGAAGGACCGGGAGCTCTCCGATGCCGGCGGCGCCCTCGACGCCACCGGACGCGCCTACCGGCCCATCGGTGCGGACCTCTCATCGGCCGCCTCCAGCGCGGAAGCCCCGATGGTCTTCAGACCGGGGTCCTCGGCCCGGCCCGTCGACGCGGTCGGCCCGGCCGACCGGCCGGCCGGACCTCGGTGCGGACGGCCCGGCCGAACCCGTCAGCGGGCGCTTCCCATCAACAGCAGGAACCACAGTTCCTCCGCCTCCTTCACCCGCACCCACGGCGACTCGTGTACCACCACCGCGTCTCCCAAGCGGTGCGTACGCCGGACGAACATCAGCCCGCCCGCCTGGCAGAGTTCGTAGAACGTCGCCTTGCAGCAGCACGTGTGCTCCTTCACCCGGATCCGATCGGCCCGCGGCACCTCCGGCCGCCAGTCGATCCGCTGATGTCTCTCCCGCAGCGCCCCCACATGACGACCGTGAAGCTCCTCTCCCAGCACCATGACCCCTGCCGTTCCCGCGCCCTCCACGCACCGACAATAGGCCACTCCACCCCTACTGGTCTACTACACCTATCCAATGGTTCATTGGATGTACCATTTATTCCTCCATGTGCCTTTTGGTCTATCATTCGGACATGCTTGACCGTGAAGGGCCGGTTCCGGTCTACAAACAGATCGCCGAGGAGATTCGCGGACGCATCCTGGCCGGTGATCTCGGTCCCGGCGAGCCGGTGCCGAGCGAGGCCGAACTCGAGGTCGAATATGACATCGCCCGCACGACGGCGCGCCGAGTGGCGAGGGAGCTCCGTGAGCAGGGGCTCGTCTATACGGTCCAGGGAGAGGGCACCTTCGTCGGCGAGCCGGGCACGCCCCGCCCCGACGACCGCATTCCGGTCTACCAGCGGATCGCGGCGGAGGTCCGGGAGCGCATCGTGCGTGGCGAACTGGTTCCGAACCGGCGGATTCCCGGAGAGAAAGAGCTGATCAAGCAGTACGGCGTCGCCAAGGCCACCGTGCGCCAGGCCATGGCGTTCCTCCGCGACCAGGGATGGGTCTTCACCGTGCCCTATCGAGGGACATATGTCTCACCTCGTGAGGATTGGCCAAAAGAATGATCAATCATCATAAACAGGTATCTGCTAGTCCAGGCACGTATTCATGGGTCAAGTAGACGGATGCTTTTATCCGGTCCTGTCACTACAGTGACCTCATGCTGGACCACGAAGGCGACACCCATCTCTATCTGCAGGTGGCCGAGATCATCCGGCGGCGCATCTCCGACGGTGTGATCCGCCCCGGCTCCGCCGTACCCAGCGAGTCGGAACTCCGGAACGAGTTCGGCATCGCCCGCACCACAGCCCGGAGAGCCGTCCGGATGCTCCGCGACGAAGGTCTCGTCCACGCGGTCCCGGGAGAGGGGACGTTCGTCGGCCTGCCGGACGGTCCTCGACGTGCGAACCGCGCGACTCCTCTGTATCGGGAGATCGCCGACGATCTGATCACTCGCATCACACGCGGTGATCTCAAACCACGCCGTCCCATCCCGAGTGAGACGGCGCTGGTCCAGCGGCACGGCGTGGCCAGGGAAACGGTACGGCGTGCCGTCGGACTCCTGCGAGAGCAGGGCTGGGTCTACACCGTCCCTCAACGCGGCACCTACGTGAACCCGCCCGGCGAGTGGCCGGAGGAGAACGGCGACCTGTAGCGGGAGAGGCATGCCGACGATGGCGGGAAGGGGGACGAGCGGTCCGCGCCGTTTCTTCTGTCCCCGGTTCCGAGTAGGGTCGGCGTCCGGTCGTCCTGGAGGAGGGGCATGCGTTACATGCTGCTGGTCTGCGGTGATCTTCCGGCGTACGAGGCGATGCAGGCCGACGGGTCCTTCCTGCCGGACTGCGACGCCTGGGCCGACGAGATGCGGCGGCGCGGCGCGCTGGTGGAGACCGGAGGGCTGCGGCCGCCCGACGACGCCACGACGGTCCGGGTGCGCGGCGGCGAGGTGCTGCTGACCGACGGGCCGTTCGCCGAGACCAAGGAGGTCGTCGCGGGTTTCTCCCTGATCGAGTGCGCCGACCTCGACGAGGCCCTGGAGGCGGCCGCCCGGCACCCGGTGGCCCGGCACGGCACGATCGAGGTCCGTCCGCTCCTGCCGGCATGAGCGCGCTCCCCTATCCGGCCGGCCGATCCCCGCGACCCGGCGGTCCCCCGTGACGGCCGGAGGAGGTTCCGGCGAGGTCGAGGCGGTCGTCGCCGGGGTCTTCCGGGAGGAGTGGGGGCGGATCGTCGCGACCCTCATCGGGCTGACCGGTGACTGGGACCTGGCCGAGGAGTGCGCGCAGGACGCCTTCGCGCGGGCTCTCCAGCGCTGGCCGTACGACGGCGTGCCGCGCAACCCCGGGGCCTGGCTGACCGTCACCGCCCGCAACCGGGCCGTCGACCTGCTCCGCCGGAAGGCCGTGGGCGCGGCCAAGCTGCGCGAGGCGGCCCTGCTGGAGGCCGCGGCCGGGCGGGGCTCCGGGGCCGGCGGACACGGCGACGGCGACGGCGAGGAGGGCCGGGAGGCGGACGCCGGCGTGCCGGACGACCGGCTCCGGTTGATGTTCACCTGCTGCCATCCGGCGCTGGCGTTCGAGGCCAGGGTCGCGCTCACCCTGCGCACCCTGGCGGGCCTGACCACCGCCGAGATCGCCCGGGCGTTCCTGGTCTCCGAGGAGACCATGTCCAAGCGGCTGACCCGGGCCAAGAACAAGATCCGCAACGCGGGCGTGCCGTACCGGGTGCCGCCCGCCCGCCTGCTCCCGGAGCGGACCGCCTCCGTCCTGGGCGTGCTGTACCTGCTGTTCAACGAGGGTTACGCGGCCGGTTCCGGCGCCGATCTGCTCCGCCGGGACCTGACCGCCGAGGCCGTGCGGCTGGCCCGGCTCCTCGCCCGGCTGATGCCGGACGAGCCCGAGGCCGGCGGCCTGCTCGCGCTGATGCTGCTGCACGACGCCCGCCGTACCGCACGCCTCGACGCGGCGGGCGAGCCGGTGCCCCTGGAGGAGCAGGACCGCACGCGGTGGGACGCGGCCGCGATCGCCGAGGGCGTGCGGGTGCTGGAGGACGCGCTGCTGCGGCGGCGGCCCGGGCCCTACCAGGTCCAGGCCGCCATCGCCGCGTGCCACGCCACCGCGGCCACCGCCGCCGAGACCGACTGGGCCCAGATCGCCGCGCTGTACGGCGTGCTGTCGCGGCTGGTCCCCTCCGCGGTGGTGGGCCTGAACCGGGCGGTCGCCGTGGGCATGGCAGAAGGCCCGGCCGCCGGGCTGGCACTGGTGGAGCGGCTGGAGGCGGCCGGAGAACTGGGCGGCTACCACCTGCTGCCCGCCACCCGCGCCGACCTGCTGCGCCGCCTGGGCCGCGCGGACGAGGCGGCGGCCGCCTACCGCGCGGCGATCGGCCTGGCGCCCACCGGCGCCGAACGCCGCTACCTCGCCCGGCGGCTCACCGAGGCGACGGGGCCGCGGGCTCTCTGAGATTTCCGAGGATTCCTCCCGCGGACCTGTCCGTCCGGACCCGGCCCGTTCGTCGCCAGGTCGGACACACCCGCATACGAGGGAAGAGGATTCCCATGGAGAAGGTACGTTCCGCCGACGGCACCGAGATCGCGTTCGACCGGCGGGGAGACGGGCCGCCGGTCGTCCTGGTGAGCGGCGCCTCCTGCACCCGGACGGTCCACGCGCCCCTGGCCGGGCTGCTGGCGGCGGAGTTCACGGTGCTGAACCACGACCGCCGGGGGCGGGGCGGGAGCGGTGACACCGCGCCGTACGCGGTCGAGCGGGAGATCGAGGATCTCGACGCGCTGATCGGCGCGGCCGGCGGGTCGGCGGCGCTCTTCGGCAACTCCTCCGGCGCGGTCCTCGCCCTGCGCGCGGCGGCGGCCGGTCTGCCCGTCACCCGGCTGGCGCTCTGGGAGCCGCCGTTCATGCTCGACCCGGACGCCCCGCGCCGGCAGCGGGAGTACGCCGCCCGGCTCGCCGAGCTCCTCGGCGCGGGCCGTCGCGGCGACGCCATGGCGCTGTTCATGGCGACCGTGGGCCTGCCCGGGGAGATGGTCGAGGCGATGCGCCGGGCGCCGATGTGGCCGGAGCTGGAGGCGCTGGCCCACACGCTCGCCTACGACGCCGCCGTCATGGGCGACGGCACGCTCCCGCCCGGCCTGATCTCCTCCGTCAAGGCTCCGGTGCTCGTCCTGCACGGCTCCGAGACCGGGTCCTGGACCGGCGAGATGGCGCGGGCGCTCACCGCCGCCCTGCCCGACGCGCGCTGCCACGTCCTGGCGGGCCAGAGCCACGACGTGGACTGGGAGGTCCTGGCCCCCGCGCTGAGGGGGTTCCTGCGGGAGTGAGACGGAGGAGCCGGGCCCGGAGAGAACACCCGGGCCCGGCCCCGGACCGGCCGACTCCTGCGGCCGGTCCTCGTCCCGCCCACGCCCATGCCGCGGTCGCGCCGTCACCCCCCTACACCGCGCGCCGGGACGTGACGGTACGCCGGGCCGCCGGTTGACAAGGCGTCCCGGACCTCTCGTCCGTCCCGCCGACCGCAGGGTCTCCCGGGAAGAGCGGACACGGGTCACCACCAAGAAAGTGATATCATTTATTTCCTTTTATTGATATCATCCCTTCATGAAGCAGTTGCTCCTTCGCATCGACGACGATCTCCACCAGCGCATCACCCGACGGGCCCAGCGGACCGGCCGTTCCATCAACGCCACCGCCGGGGAGATCCTCGCCCGCGGCGTGTCCGACGAAGTGCTGGACGCCCGGGCGGAGCTTCGCGCACGCGCCCGACGGCTCGGCGTCCTCGCCGACCCCCTCCCCTCCGCTCCGATCACCGAGGCCGAGCGTGAGCGTGCGCTCTCCAGCTCCAAAGGTCTCGGCCCCATCCTCGACACCCTCTGGGCCGAAGGCCGCTGAACCGGATGCTCACCTACGTCGACTCTTCCGTCCTGGCCTGCGCGTACCTCTTCGACGAACCCGGGCACGACAGGGCGCGCACCCTGCTCCAGAGCTCCGATCACCTCCTCGTCACCGGCACCTTGACCGTTGTGGAGGTGACCGGAGTGCTCGTCCGCGCCTCCCGCTGCCATCGGCTGCTGGAGCTGGACATGACGCTCGCCGCCCTCGCGTCGGACCTCGGAGAGGACGGTCCGGTCACTCTGATCGCCGCACCCCGCGACACCGTGGAGCGCAGAGCCACCCAGATCGTGTACGCCCACGGGCTGAGGGCCCTCGACGCGCTCCATCTCGCGACCGCCGAGCTGGCCGCCGTCCCGCTGCTGGAGAGTCCGGGAGACAAGCTCGGTTTCGCCAGCCGTGACACCGCCCAGTCCGAGGCGGCCGCGGCACTCGGCTTCACCCCGGTGTGACGATGTCCCCGCCCCGTGCGGCGGTGACTCACCGTTGCCAACGTGAACGCCGCATGCCGGGTCATGATCACCCGTGGACGTTGACCTTGCCGTAGCGTCAACGTCTCTAATGGGCGCATGCGAATCGGAGAGCTGGCCGCCCTGGCGGGCGTGTCGACCAGGACCGTGCGCCACTACCACCGGCTGGGCCTGCTGCCCGAGCCGGAACGGCGGGCCAACGGCTACCGCGTGTACGGCCTGCGCGCCGCGGTCACGCTGGCCAGGATCAGGCGCCTGACCGAGCTGGGGCTCAGCCTGGCCGAGGTCGGCGACGCGCTGGCCGACGACCGGGGCCGCGACCTGCGGGAGATCCTCACGGAGTTGGACGCCGACCTGGCCCGCCAGGAGCAGGGGATCCGGCGCAGGCGCGCCCGCCTGGCCGAGCTGCTCACCCGGGACAGTCTCCACCCCGACGACCCGATCTCCCCCGGGATGGCCGGCCTGCTGAGCTGCCTGCCGCAGGCGGAGACGGGCATGCTGGCCAGGGAACGCGAACTGCTCGCCCTGCTGGACACCGCCGCCGGACCGGACACGCACCGCCTGCTGCTGGAGACGGCCCCCGACGCCGGCCGCATGGGCGAGGTGGAGGATCTGTACCGGGAACTGGACGCGCTCGCCGACGCCGACCCCGGTGATCCGCGGGTCCTCGGACTGGCCGAGCGGCTGGCCGACGCCGTACCTCCGGAGATGCTCCGCTCCGGTCTGTTGGGCCCGGCCCTGCGGCCCGCGGACGCCGACGGCGACGGCGACGGCGGCGCGGACGGAGAGGCTCCGGCCGGGGAGCAGGAGGCGTTCGCGCGGGCGTTCCTCGCCGACCTGCCGCCCGCCCAGGCCGAGGTGGTCCGCCAGGTCATGGCCCTGCTGGCGGACAGGAGCGCCACATGACCCACCGGTGGACGCGGCAGGCCGTCCTGACCGCCGCGGGCGGGCTGGTCCACCACCAGAGGCGGACGATCACGAGTCTGCTGCTCTGGCCAACCGGCGGGAGGCACGGCGTGCGCGAGGGCGACCGTGCGTTCGGCTACCTGCGCGGCGAGGTCCCGGTGATGCTGGCGATGCTCCTCGTCCTTGTCCTCGAAGGCGCGGCCATGGCGTTCCTCATCCCCTGGCCCGTCGTGCACCTGGCCGCGCTGGTACTGCACGTCGGCCTGGTCGCGCAGGTCCTGGGCTCCGTCGCGGCCGGGATCACCCGCCCGCACGTGGTCTCGGCCGGGGAACTGCGCGTCCGGTACGGCGCCGCCTTCGACCTGCGGATCCCGCTCCACCTGATCACCGGGGTCCGGCTGGACCGGCGCGTCCACGACGGCGGCACCGTCCGGCTGGACGGGGACCGGCTGGAGGTGGTCGTCTCGGCGCGGACGTCGGTCACCGTCGAACTGGCCGAGCCCGTCCCCGTCACCCTGCCGCTGGGCCGTACCGGCGCGGCCTCGCTCGTCCGCCTGCACGCCGACGACCCCGGGGAGTTCGTCCGCACGCTGTCGGCCCGGCTGCGGGCCGCGGGAACCGGCGATGAGCCCGTCACACAGGACCGGGCGCGGTGACGCTCCGGCCATCACACCTTTCGGACGCCGCAGGAAGAGGTCTGCGCGACGCTCAGGAGCGGGCGCGCTGGGTCAGCGCGACGCACGCCAGTACGGCCAGCGCCGCCCCCACCGTCGCCGCCCCCACCTCCTCGCCGAGCAGGAGCCAGGACCACACCAGCGTCAGCAGCGGCTGGGCGAGCTGGGTCTGCCCGGCGCGGGCGATGCCTCCCCGCGCCAGGCCCGCGTACCACGGGATGAAGCCGAGGAACATCGCGACCAGCCCGGCGTAGGCGAATCCGGCCAGCGGGAGGGCCCCCGGCCGGACCTCGGTGGTCAGCGCCAGGACGGCGGTCGCGGGGACGGTGAGCGGCGCGGCCACCACCAGGGCGCGGGAGATCACCTGCCAGCCGGGGGTCTCGCGGGTCAGCCGCGCGCCCTCGGTGTAGCCGGCGGCGGCCGCCAGCAGCGCCCCGACCAGGAGCAGGTCGGCCCCGCTGACGCGGCCGCCGCCCCGGCTGAGGCTGAAGACCGTGATCGAAACCGCCCCCAGGCCGCAGGCGAGCCAGAACAGCGGCCGGGGCCGTTCTCCGGCCCGCAGTACGGCGCAGGCGGCCGTGGCGGCGGGTAGTAGCCCGATGACCACGGCGGCATGCCCCGCGCTCGTCCCGGCGTCGAGCGCGAGCCCGCTGAGCAGCGGGAAGCCGAAGACCACGCCGGCCACGATGACGAGGTAGGACCTCAGCTGGGAGCGGGGAGGCAGCAGCGGCACCCGGGCCGCCAGGAGGAACGCCAGCGCCGCCACCGCCCCGACCACGGCCCGGCCGATCGCCACCAGGTAGGGGTCGAAGCCCTCCATCGCGAACACCGTCGCGGGGAACGAGCCGGAGAACGCGAGCACCCCGAGCCCGGCCAGCAGCGTCCCCTGCCAGGCTCCTGCCGGAGCACTCGGGACGGAGGGGGTCCGGCTGGGGGAGCCCGGGACGGAGGACTTCGGGCGGGAGGAGGGCGGCACGGAGAGGCCGGGGACTCCCAAGACCTCGGGACCGGTGGACCCGCTCTGGACGAAGGGGCCGACCGCATCCGCTATCCGCGCGGGAGTGATAGCGCTACTCTTATTTCTCATGAATGAAGATAGCAGTATCCTCCGATTGGCCGCCATCCTCCGCGAGGAGACGGAACGGCTCCGGCCGGGGGACAGACTGCCGTCGAGCCGGGAGCTGATGCGCCGCCACGGCGTCAGCCCGGTGACCGTCTCGCGGGCGCTCGGCCGGCTGGCGGCCGAGGGACGGGTGGTGACCCGGCCGGGCAGCGGCACCTACGTCGCGCCCCGGACCGCCCGCGTGAAGAGCGAGCCCGCCGACCTCTCGTGGCAGACGGTCGCCCTGGGCGATCGGGTGGTGGACGACACCCGGGTGGTTGGGCTGCTCACGCCGCCGCCCGAGGGGACCGTCCCGATGACCGGCGGCTACCTCAATCCCGCACTCTGCCCGTCCAGGGCGCTCGGCACCGCCGCCGCCCGCGCCCTGCGCCGTCCCGACGCCTGGGCGGTCCCGCCGGTCACCGGGCTGGCGGAGCTGCGCCGGTGGTTCGCCCAGGAGGCCGGGGGGGACGTCGCCCCCGCCGACGTCCTCGTGGCCGGCGGGGGGCAGTCGGCCCTCGCCCACGCCTTCCGGGCCCTGGCCGCCCCCGGCTCCCCGGTGCTCGTCGAGACCCCCGCCTATCCCGGCGCGCTCGCCGCCGCGCGGGCCGCCGGGCTGCGGGCGACCGCCGTGCCGACGGACCGCGACGGGGTGCGGCCCGAGCTCCTGGCCGAGGCGTTCGCCGTCACCGGCGCGCGGGTCTTCTGCTGCCAGCCGACCCTGCACAACCCCACCGGCGCGACGCTCGGCCTGGAGCGCCGCGAGCAGGTCCTGGCGGTGGCCCGGGCTGCGGGCGCGTTCGTGGTGGAGGACGACTACGCCCGCTACTTCACGACCGCGCCCGTCCCTCCGCCGCTGGTGGCGCTCGACACCCACGGCACCGTGGTCCACGTCAACTCCCTGACGAAGGTCCTGTCCCCGAGCGTGCGCGTGGCGGGGGTCGTCGCCCGGGGCCCGGCCGCCCACCGGCTCAGGGCGAGTCAGGTGGTGGACTCCTTCTTCGTGGCCAGGCCGCTGCAGGAGACGGTGCTGGAGTTCGTCGGCTCCCCCGCCTGGCCGCGCCACCTGTCCGCTCTCACCGGCGAGCTGGCCGCCCGCAGGGACGCGCTCCTCGCGGCCCTCGCCGCCAGGCTGCCTGCAGCCGAGCCCCACCTCGTGCCCCGGGGCGGCCTGCACCTGTGGGTACGGCTTCCGCAGGACCTCGACGAGGACGCCGTGGTGGAGGCGGCCCGGAGGGAAGGGGTCCTGGTCGGCCCGGGCCGCGTCCACTACCCCGCCGAGCCGCCGGGGCCCCGGCTCCGCCTCACCCACACGGCCGCGGCCCACCTCTCCGAACTGGCCGAGGGGGTCCGGCGGCTGGCCCTGGCGGTGGAGCGGGTGGCCTCATGATCCGGTCCCGGACCTCCTCGCGGCCCCCGAGGCAGGGCCGTACGGCTCATCAGGCCCTCTCGCGGCCCGGGGAGCGCCGCACGGCTCGTCAGGCCGCCTTGCCGTCCCCGGGGCAGCGCCACGGCCGGCCCGCCGGACACGCCGCCGGCGGCCTTCCGGAGGTATCGGAGGCGAGGAGAACCATCTACTGCCATACAGTGGTGACGAAGGGGTGATCCGTCCATGCCCGAGTCCGCCGTCCTGGTGTGCGAGTTCGTCAACAGCTACGACGTCGAGAGCGACACCGACGCGCTCTCCTCCCCGGCGGCGCTCGTCGCCTGGCTCGCCCGACGCGGCCTGGCCGGGACCGGCGACCCCGCGGGTGACGAGGAGTTGGCCGCCGCCGTCGACCTCCGCGAGACCCTGCGCGCGGCGTTGCGCGCCAACCACGCCCCCGGCCCCGACCGCACCCCGGAGCGCGTTTCACCACTCCCCCGCCCGTTCGACCGGCTGCCGGTCGCGGTCGTCCTCACCCCCGGCGGGCCCGTGCTGGAGCCGACCGGAACCGGCGTCCTGGCCGGGCTCGCGAGGATCGCGGCGGCGATGGTGGAGGTCCGCGTCGAAGGCCTCTGGCCGCGGCTCAAGGTGTGCACCGAGAGCACCTGCCAGTGGGCGTTCGTCGACTCCTCCAAGAACCGTTCCCGATCATGGTGCTCGATGAAGGTGTGTGGAAATCGCACCAAGACCAGGGCATATCGGGCACGCCGCCAGAGCGGGACAGGTTCGCGTCATCTGTGAGCCAGATTCCCCGATACGGTGTAACTGCCTGTCTCCCGGGTCCACCCGCCTGATGCCCGCTCGCGTGGCACGAGACCTGCGAGGCAGCGCGTCCCTGGCGGCGTACGGCAGATAAGGAGCGGGCCGAGATGGCAGACGTAGGCGTGCGGGCGGCTCGGCACGATGATGTCGACGCGGTGACGAGGACCCAGATCCGCGCCTGGCGATACGGCTACAGGGAGTTCCTGCCCGAGGGGCCGCTGGAGCAGATGACCGGCCCGGCCGCCGAGAAGATGTGGCGCCGGCAGTGGGACGAGGCGATCGTCACCCCGCCCACCTCCCTGCACCGCGTGCTCGTCGCGGTGGAGCAGGTCGTCCTCGACACCGACGCGTTCCCCGCGCTCGGCCCCGGCGGGATCGAGGCCATGGCCGCGATGCAGGGCGCCGAGCGCGTGGTGGGCCTGGCCTCCCACGCCCCGGCCGAGGACCCCGACCTCGACCCCACCGTCACGGCCGAGATGCTCTCCTTCCTGGTGGACCCCGACCACGTCCGGCGCGGCCACGGCAGCCGCCTGCTCAACGCCACGGTCGACCACCTGCGCGAGGACGGCTACCGCACCGTCGTCACCTGGGTGTTCGCCGACAACCACGCCCTGCTCGGGTTCCTGGAGTCGGCCGGCTGGGGCGAGGACGGCGCCGAGCGGGTCCTGGACATGGGCCGCCCCGTGCGGATGGTCCGCCTGGCCACCGACATCAGCTGACCGTCCGTCCGGTCACCGGCGCGTCGGCCGGTGATCCGCGCGACCACCGGCATCGTCCGGGAAGCGGTGCGGCCCCGCCGCGGCGGAAGGTCCGCGGAGCACCGCCCGGAGGCGTCCCACCCTGCTTCCGCCGCACCGACGGGCCCGCGAAGCGCCCCCACACGTCCGAGAGGAAACCCGCCACCGCCATGGCCACCCCGCGCCAGTGGATCGCCGGAGCCCGTCCGCGCACCCTTCCCGCCGCCGTCGTCCCCGTCGCCGTCGGCACCGGCGTCGCCGTCGGGTACGGCGGGGCGGTGTGGTGGCGCGCCCTGCTGGCCCTGTTCGTGGCCCTCGCCCTCCAGGTGGGCGTGAACTACGCCAACGACTACAGCGACGGCGTGCGCGGCACCGACGACGAGCGGGTCGGCCCGATGCGCCTGGTCGGGTCGCGCGCCGCGTCCCCGCGCGAGGTCCTGACGGCCGCCCTGGCCTGCTTCCTGGCCGCCGCCGCGGCCGGGCTGGCGCTGGTCGTGGCCACCGGCGCCTGGTGGCTGCTGGCGGTCGGCGCGGCGTCGATCGCGGCGGCCTGGTTCTACACCGGCGGCTCCCGCCCGTACGGCTACCGCGCGCTCGGCGAGATCTCGGTCTTCGTCTTCTTCGGCCTGGTCGCCGTGGCGGGCACCACGTTCGTCCAGCTGGAGTGGCTGCCCTGGACCGCCCTGGCCGCCGCGGTCCCCGTCGGGCTGCTGTCCTGCGCGATGCTGGTGGTCAACAACCTGCGCGACATCGTCACCGACGGCCCCGCGGGCAAGCGCACGATGGCGGTCGTCCTGGGCGACGCCCGCACCCGCACCCTCTACGTCCTCTGCCTGGTCCTGCCGCTCGTCATCTCGTCGGCGCTGGCCCCCTGGCACCCGTTCGCGGCGCTGGGCGTGCTCGCCGCCCCGCTGGCGATCGGTCCGGTCAGGGCGGTCCGCGCGGGCGCCGCCGGCCCGGCGCTGATCGCGACCCTCCAGCAGACCGGCCGCTTCCAGCTCGCCTTCGGCGTGCTGTTCACCCTCGGCCTGGCACTCTAGGAGGACCTCGGCCCGGCACTCCAGGGGGAGAGGAGGCGGCGCATCACGACGCGGGGGGCGAGCTCGATGCCCAGCTCCCGCTCGCGGGCCACCAGGGCGGCCAGCTCGGGCCCCCACTCGGCCGCGTCCAGCACGGCGAAGCCGCGGCGGCCGTACCAGGGCCCGTTCCACGGGACGTCCCGGAACGTGGTGAGGGTGACGGCCGCCGAGCCGATCGACGCCGCGTGGGCGCAGACGGCCTCCACCAGGCGACCGCCGATGCCCCGCCGCCCGTGGTCGGGGTGGACCGCGAGCTGGTCGAGGTGGACGTTCCCGTCGATCCAGCCGAACATGGCGAACCCGACCGGCGGGTCACCGGCCACCAGTACCCGGGACGGGTCACCGGCCTCCTCGACCATCGTCGTCCCGGCCGGGAAGGTGATCCCGACCTGGGCGAACACCCCGTCGGCCGCGACCTCCACCGCCGCCAGCCCCGGCAGCTCGCCCGCCGTGGCCCAGCGGACCTCAGTCGAAGTCGAAGATGGAGTGCTTGTCATAGAAATGGAGGATATAGCGGCAGCGCGTGCAGATCATCAGAGTCAACCGGTGGGAGGTCATCCCCCACCGGCCGTCCAGCCGCCCCTCTTCCTGCTGGAACTCCGAGTTGCCGCAGAGCGGACAGGCGAGCGAAGGTCGCGTCATACCGGTACGACGAACGGTGCCGCGGCCGGAGTTCCGGCCGCGGCACCGCGCGACGTCCCCGGAGACGGCTCCGCCGGCCGTCCCTCACAGGTCGAGCAGGTGCTCCAGTCCCACGGTCAGACCCGGGATCTCCCGGACCCGGCGGACGCCGAGCAGCACCCCGGGGGTGAACGACGCCCGGTTCATGGTGTCGTGGCGGATCGTGAGGATCTCCCCGTCGCCGCCCAGCAGCACCTCCTGGTGGGCGATCAGGCCCGCCAGCCGTACGGCGTGCACGTGGACGCCGTCCACGTCGGCGCCCCGGGCGCCGTCCAGCTCGGAGCTGGTCGCGTCGGGCATCGGGGCCGTCCCGGCCTTGCGCCGCGCCTCGGCGACCAGCTCGGCCGTACGGCGGGCGGTGCCCGAGGGGGCGTCCGCCTTGTTGGGGTGGTGCAGCTCGACGATCTCGACGGAGTCGAAGTAGCGGGCGGCCTGCTGCGCGAAGTGCATCATCAGCACGGCGGCGATGCCGAAGTTCGGCGCGATCAGCGCGTTGACGCCGGGGTTGGCCTCCAGCCAGCCGCGGACCCGCGCCAGCCGGTCGGCGTCGAACCCGGTGGTGCCGACCACCGGGTGGATCCCGTGCTCGATGCACCAGCGCATGTTGTCCATGACCGTGTCGGGGTGGGTGAAGTCGACCACGACCTCGGCGCCCTCCAGGGCCTCGATCGGATCGCCCTTGTCGACGGCCGCGACCAGCTCCAGGTCGTCCGCCGCCTCGACGGCCCTGCACACTTCGACACCGACGCGCCCGCGGGCGCCCAGAACTCCTACCCTGATCACGGCCCCAAGGGTATACCGCCGCGGAACGGCGGACGGCCCCGGCACTCGGTGCCGGGGCCGTCCGCGCAAATCACGCCGGTCCGGGACGGCCCGGCCGGCCTCCTTCAGGCCGAGACGGCCCAGCCGAAGTCCTTGTCCTGGTAGGGCCCGATGACCGCGAGGGTCCTCGGCCGGGTGAGGACGTCGGCGGCGACCGCGGAGATCTCCTCCGGGGTCACGGCCTCGATCCTCGCCAGCACCTCGTCGACGGAGAGCAGTTCGTCGTAGACGAGCTCGCCCTTGCCGATCCGGGACATCCGGGAGCCGGTGTCCTCCAGGCCGAGCACGAGGCCGCCGCGCATCTGCCCCTTGCCGCGGGCGATCTCCTCCTCGGAGAAGCCGTCGGCGACCACCCGCAGGAGCTCCTCCCGGCAGATCTTCAGCACCTCGTCCGCCTTGGACGGCAGGCAGCCGACGTAGACGCCGAACTGGCCGGTGTCGGCGTACTGCGAGGTGTAGCTGTACGCCGAGTAGGCCAGGCCGCGCTTCTCCCGGATCTCCTGGAAGAGCCGGGACGACATGCCGCCGCCGAGCGCCGCGTTGAGCACGCCGAGCGCGAAGCGCCGCTCGTCGGTGCGGGTCAGGCCGATCGTGCCGAGCACCAGGTTGGCCTGCTCCGTCGGGCGGTGCAGCACCCGGACGCCGGAGCGGGCCGGGACGGCCTCGCCGGACACGCGCGGCGGGACCGGCTCGGCGTCGCCGCCCAGCGCCCCCGCCCGCTCGTAGGCGGCGGCGACCAGCTCCACGACCTGCTCGTGGGTGACGTTGCCCGCCACCGACACGACGGTGCACGCGGGGAGGTACCGGCTCCGGTAGTACTCGTCGATCCGGTCGCGGCCGATCGCGTTGATCGTCTCGACCGTGCCGAGGATCGGCCGTCCGATGGGCGTGTCGCCGTACATCTCGGCGGAGAACTGCTCGTGCACCACGTCCGACGGGTCGTCGTCGTGCATGGCGATCTCCTCCAGGATCACGCCCCGCTCGGCCTCGACGTCGTCGGCGGTGATCAGCGAGGAGGTCACCACGTCGGCGAGCACGTCGATCGCCACCCGCAGGTCCTCATCGAGGACCCGCGCGTAGTAGCAGGTGTACTCCTTGGCGGTGAAGGCGTTGATCTCACCGCCGATGCCCTCGATCGCCGCGGAGATCTCCAGCGCGTCCCGTGTGGGAGTCCCCTTGAACAGCAGGTGTTCGAGGAAGTGGGACGCCCCCATGTGCTCGGGGTCCTCGTCCCTCGACCCGATGCCGACCCACATGCCGACCGCGACGGACCGCACGGTCGGCATGGTCTCGGTCACCACCCGGAGCCCACCGGGCAGGACGGTGCGCCGCACGACCCCGGCCCCGCCGGAGCCGGGGTGCAGAGTGGTGGTGATCACGAGTTGCGGTCTTCTTCCCCGCGGCTCCCGCCGCCGTTCGTACGGGTGCGGGTGCGGGTGCGGCGGGGCTTGTCCTCCACGGGCGCGGCGGCGGGCCGCTCCGCGGCGGGGGCGGCGTCCGTCGCGCCCGACTCGGGCGTACCGGCCTCGCCGCCCGTCTCGGCCTCCTTCTCGACGACCTCGACGGGGACGAGGGAGAGCTTGCCGCGGGAGTCGATCTCGGCGATCTCCACCTGGATCTTCTCGCCCACGTTCATGACGTCCTCGACGTTCTCGATGCGCTTGCCGCCGTGCAGCTTGCGGATCTGGGAGACGTGCAGCAGGCCGTCCTTGCCCGGCATGAGGGAGATGAACGCGCCGAAGGCCGCGATCTTGACGACCGTGCCCAGGTAGCGCTCGCCGACCTCCGGCATGTGCGGGTTGGCGATGGCGTTGATCGCCGACCGGGCCGCCTCGGCGGAGGTGCCGTCGGTGGCGCCGATGTAGATGGTGCCGTCGTCCTCGATCGTGATCTCGGCGCCGGTGTCGTCCTGGATCTGGTTGATCATCTTGCCCTTGGGGCCGATGACCTCGCCGATCTTGTCGACCGGGACCTTGATCGTGATGATGCGCGGGGCGGTGACGTTCATCTCCGCCGGGGAGTCGATGGCCTCCTGCATCACGTCGATGATGGCCAGGCGGGCGCCCTTGGCCTGCTTCAGCGCGGCGGCCAGGACCGAGGCGGGGATGCCGTCGAGCTTGGTGTCGAGCTGCAGGGCGGTGATGACGTCCTTGGTGCCGGCGACCTTGAAGTCCATGTCGCCCATCGCGTCCTCGGCGCCGAGGATGTCGGTCAGCGTGACGTACTGGTCGCCCTCGTTGATCAGGCCCATCGCGATGCCCGCGACGATGCCCTTCAGCGGGACGCCCGCGTCCAGCAGGGACATCGTGCTGGCGCAGACCGAGCCCATCGAGGTGGAGCCGTTGGAGCCGAGGGCCTCGGACACCTGCCGGATCGCGTAGGGGAACTCCTCGCGGGTCGGCAGCACCGGCAGCAGCGCCCGCTCGGCGAGCGCGCCGTGGCCGATCTCGCGGCGCTTGGGCGAGCCCACCCGGCCGGTCTCGCCGGTGGAGTACGGCGGGAAGTTGTAGTTGTGCATGTAGCGCTTGGTGCGCTCGGGGTTGAGCGTGTCGATCATCTGCTCCATGCGGAGCATGTTCAGCGTGGTGATGCCCAGGATCTGGGTCTCGCCGCGCTCGAACAGGGCCGAGCCGTGCACCCGGGGCACGACGTGGACCTCGGCGTTGAGCTGGCGGATGTCCTTCACGCCGCGGCCGTCGATGCGGACGCCCTCGGCGATGACCCGCGCGCGCATGAGCGACTTGGTCAGCGACCGGAAGGCGGCGCCGATCTCCTTCTCGCGGCCCTCGAAGTCCGGGGCGACCTTCTCGGCGGCCAGGGCCTTGAGCCGGTCCAGCTCGGCCTCGCGCTCCTGCTTGCCGGCGATGGTCAGCGCGGAGGCGAGCTCGCTCTTCACCGCGGCGGTCACGGCCTCCAGGACGTCGTCCTGGTAGTCGAGGAAGAGGGGGTACTCGCGGGTCTCCTTGGCGGCGACCTGCGCCACCTTGGCCTGCGCGTCGCACAGGACCTTGATGAACCGCTTGGAGGCCTCCAGACCCTGCGCCACGGTCTCCTCGGTGGGCGCGGCGGCGCCCTCGGCGATGAGCTTGAGCGTGCCGCGGGTGGACTCGGCCTCGACCATCATGATCGCGACGTCGCCGTCGTCCAGGACCCGGCCGGCGACCACCATGTCGAAGGTGGCGCTCTCCAGCTCCGTGTTGGTCGGGAAGGCCACCCACTGGCCCTCGATCAGCGCGACGCGCACGCCGCCGATCGGGCCGGAGAACGGCAGGCCGGCGAGCTGCGTGGACAGGGAGGCGGCGTTGATCGCGACCACGTCGTAGAGGTGCTCGGGGTGCAGCGCCATGATGGTGGCGACGACCTGGATCTCGTTGCGCAGGCCCTTGACGAAGGACGGGCGCAGCGGCCGGTCGATCAGGCGGCAGGTGAGGATGGCGTCCTCGGACGGGCGGCCCTCACGCCGGAAGAACGATCCGGGGATGCGGCCCGCGGCGTACATGCGCTCCTCGACGTCCACCGTGAGGGGGAAGAAGTCGAGGTTCTCCTTGGGGTTCTTGGACGCGGTGGTCGCGGACAGGACCATCGTCTCGTCGTCCAGGTAGACGACGGCGGAACCCGCCGCCTGGCGCGCGAGGCGGCCGGTCTCGAACCGGACGGTACGCGTGCCGAAAGAGCCGTTGTCGATGACGGCTTCGCTGCTGTGGACACCCTCCACGGGGGACCTCCTTTGGTCGGTCGCCCGCGTCCCCCAGGCACGCGTGTCGCGCCTGGGCCTCTTTTCGCCGCCCCGTAGGTGCAGCGCCGGTCTTCGATCGAAGCGCCCGGTTCGCGTGCGGCACGAGCCGCGATGACCGGGGGCCACTACCGAGGACCGGCCCTTCGACGCCGTGGGGCGCACTTGCTCTCGGACGCGGGGCACTTTCTCGGCTATTCAGTTCGGTTGATCAGTGTGCCCGCGGAACCGGCGTTCACGCGACGCGACGCGCCGGAGACCGGGCCATGAGGCGGGGAGCGGCGCGGACGCCGCTCCCCCGTCATGCTATCGGCGCAGGCCGAGCCGCTCGATGAGCGAGCGGTAACGCTGGATGTCCTTGCTCTGCAGGTACTTGAGCAGACGACGACGACGGCCGACCAGCAGCAGCAGACCGCGCTGGCTGTGGAAGTCGTGCTTGTTGCGCTTCATGTGCTCGGTGAGCTCGCTGATGCGCTTGCTGAGCAGCGCGATCTGCACCTCGGGCGAACCGGTGTCGGTCTCGCTCTTGGCGTACTCACTGATGATCTGCTTCTTGGCGCCGGTGTCGAGCGACACATCTCTCCTTGAACGTCTACGGGCACGCGCGATCTCGGGAGCCCGAGCGACCGTGCGTGCCTACAGTCGCCGTGGCGGATCAGAGGCCGGGGGTTACGACACCACCGGTTACAGAGCTGACATGCCAGGCTACCACCGGCCGTCGCCCGCTCGCACGCCCCGCGGCGCCCGGCCTCCCGGCCCGGCCCGGCGCGGGCCGGGCCTGGTCGGACGTTCAGGAGGTGAAGCGGCGGGCCTCGTCGACGTCGGCGTGCATCTGCTCGATCAGCGCCTCGATCGAGTCGAACCGCTGGTTGTCGCGGAGCCGGCGGCCGAACTCCACCGCCACGTGCGCGCCGTACAGCTCCAGGTCGTCGCGGTCGAGCGCGTAGGCCTCGACGGTGCGGGCCACCCCCTCGAACGTCGGGTTGGTGCCCACGGAGATCGCCGCGGGCCAGCGCTCGCCGCCGTAGGCGGCGGGCAGGTTGCCCACCGCGATGCCCTGGAGCCAGCCCGCGTAGACCCCGTCCGGCGGGATCGCGGTGAACTCGGGCGACTCGACGTTGGCGGTGGGGAAGCCGAGCTGCCGGCCGCGCTGGTAGCCGCGGACCACCACGCCCTCCACCCGGTGCGGGCGGCCCAGCGCCGCGGTGACCGTCTCCACGTCCCCCGCGGCGAGCCGCTCGCGGATCATGGTGGAGGAGATGGTCTCGCCGTCGGCGACCAGAGGGACGCCCTCGGCCTCGAAGTCGTACTTCTCGCCGAGCGTCCGCAGCGTCTCGACGTCGCCCGCGGCCTTGTGGCCGAAGCGGAAGTTCTCCCCCACCACGACCCCCGCGGCGTGCAGCCGGTCCACCAGCACGGTCTGCACGAACTCGTCCGGGCTCATCCGGGAGAACTCCAGGGTGAAGGGGAGCACGCAGACCGCGTCCACGCCGAGCGCGCCGAGCAGCTCGGTGCGGTGCCTGGCCGTCGTCAGCCGGGGCGGGTGCGTGCCGGGGCGGACCACCTCCTCCGGGTGCGGATCGAAGGTCACGACCACCGAGGGGAGCCCGAGCCTCCCGGCCATCGCGACGGCGCGGGCCACCATCTGCTGGTGGCCGGTGTGCACTCCGTCGAAGACGCCGATCGTGATGACGGACCTGCCCCAGTCGCCGGGAACATCGTCCAGTCCGTGCCAGCTTCGCACCGCAGCCTCTTCCTTCTCGACGTCTCCCCTGCGTGAACCGCCGGGGATCGGGGGTTCCGCCCTGACCCGAGGGGCAGGTCCTCCGCCCTGAGTATCCGGTGACGGATCGACGTCTCAAGCGTGCCATGCGCGGGGCGCTCCCACCGCATCGGGGAGGCCCTACGGCGCGGGGGACCCCGCCCGATCCGCAGCGGATCCGGGTCCGTCCGGTCCTGGTCGGGCGAGGTCGGGCGAGGTCGCTGCGGTCCCGACCGGTCCCGGCGGGTCGGCCCAGGTCGGCCCGGCCCGCGTCCGGCCCGCGTCCGGTCCGGGTCAGCCCGCGAAGACGGCCAGGGACGTGGCGACCTTGCCGTGCTCCTCGACGAGGGCGACGAGGGCGCCGTCCGGTCCGAACACCCCGACCGGTCCCGGGCCCAGCCCCGCGGCGGGCAGCCGGCCGCCGTGCGCGACCGTGCGGGCCTCCTCGGCGGTCACGTCGCGCCGGGGGAAGGCCGCCGCGACGGCGTCGGCCATCGGCAGGATCACGCACTCCCGGCCGAGTTCCTCGATCGTGTGCGCCATCGACAGGTCGTACGGCCCGACCCGGGTGCGGCGCAGGGAGGTCAGGTGGCCGCCGGTGCCCAGGGCCGCGCCGAGGTCCCGGGCCAGGGCCCGGATGTAGGTGCCGCTGGAGCAGGTCACCGAGACGTCGACGTCGAGCAGGTCGCCCTCGCGGCGGACGGCGGTGACCTCGAACCCGGACACCGTCACCGGGCGCGCCGCGAGCTCGACCGCCTCCCCCGCCCTGGCCATCTTGTAGGCCCGCTGCCCGTTCACCTTGATGGCGCTCACCTGCGGCGGGACCTGCATGATCCGGCCGGTCAGCGCCGCGATCCCCTTGCGGACGTCCTCCTCGGCCACGCCTGCGGCCGACGCCGTCGCGATGACCTCCCCCTCGGCGTCGTCGGTGTTGGTCGACCGGCCCAGCCGGATCGTGCCGTCGTAGCCCTTCTCGGTCAGCGCCAGGTGGCCGAGCAGGCGGGTCGCCTTCTCCACGCCCACCACCAGCACGCCGGTGGCCATCGGGTCCAGGGTCCCGGCGTGGCCGACCCGGCGGGTGCCCGCGATGCCGCGGAGCTTGCCGACGACGTCGTGCGAGGTCCAGTCGGCGGGCTTGTCCACGATGATCAGTCCGCTCGGCGGCGGGGTTCGCTTGACGCGGGCCGTACTCATCACAACTCCTCGATCACGGGGGCCTCCGCCCCGGAGCGGGGAGAGGCCGGCGACGCGTCCCCGGCGCGGGGACGTCCGCACGGTTGTCCAGGGTGCGCCGCCCTACAGCAGCGCGCGCAGACCGGCCATGGTCTCCTCGACGGGCAGGCGCGAGGTGAAGCCCGCGGCCCTGGCGTGCCCGCCGCCGCCCAGCGCGGAGCAGACGCGGGCGACGTCCACCCCGCCCCGGGAGCGGGTGGAGACCTGCCAGGCGCCGTCGTCGTCCTCCTTGAGGACGACGGCCACCTCCGCCCCCTCGGCGCGCCGGACGACGTCGATGATCCCCTCCACCTCCTCGTACGGCAGGCCGTACGAGGCCCGGTCGGCGCGGGTGACGAACGTCCACGCCAGGCCTCCGCCCACCTCCGGCTCCAGCCTCACCCGGCCGAGGACGGTCCCCAGCACCCGCAGGTAGCCGACCGGCGAGCTGTCCCACAGCCGCCGGGCGATCTCCTCGGTGTCCACCCCGGCGGCCACCAGTCTGGCGGCCATCTCGTGGGCCGCCGGGGTGGTCGAGGAGTGCCGGAAGGAGCCGGTGTCGGTGACCAGGCCGACGTACAGGCAGGTGGCGATGGCCTCGTCGATCGGCAGGCCGAGCCGGTGGAGCAGCCGCTCGACGAGCGCGGTGGTGGACGCGGCGGCGGGGTCGATCAGGTTGAGGGTGCCGAAACCGGGGTTGGACGGGTGGTGGTCCACCACGATCAGCTCCCGGGCCCGGCCCGCGTTCCCCGCCAGCGTGCCCAGCCGGTCCAGGGTGGAGGCGTCGAAGGTGATCATCAGCTCCGGGGCCTCGGGATACCCGGAGGGCTCGACCAGGAGATCCTGGCCCGGCAGGAAGCCCAGCAGCCGGGGGACCGCGAAGCGGCGGTCGCCGAAGGAGGCCGCCACCCGCTTGCCCGCCGCGCGCAGCGCCGCACCGGCCGCCAGCATCGAGCCGAGGGCGTCGCCGTCCGGCGACACGTGGCAGGCCAGCGCGACCTCGCCCGCGGACGAGATCAGCTCGACGGCCCGGTCCCAGTCCGCGTCCGGAACCGCTCCCCCGCGACCGCCGCCGCGCACGCCGGTCGTCGCACCACCGGACCCCATCTCACCGGACGCCATCTCGCCGGACGTCACGTCGCCGGACGTCCGGCGCGGTCCGGTGCTCCGTCCGTGCTTCGGCCCGACTCCCCGTCCCCGGTGTCCCCGGCGTCCTCGGTGTCCCCGGCGTCCTCGGCGTCCTCGTCCCTGGGCCGCCGGTACGGGTCGGCTTCCCCGGCGTGCCGGGCCTTCTCCCGCTTCCTGGCGATCTCCTCGTCCCTGGCCCTGGCCTCGGCGAAGAGGTCGTCCAGGTGGCGGGCGCTGTCCGGGAGCGGGTCGTGGGTGAACGTCAGCGTCGGCGTGTGGCGCAGACCGGTCTGGCGGCCCACCTCCGAGCGGATGAGCCCCTTGGCGCTCTCCAGCGCCGTCGCGGAGTCGGCCCGCTCGGCCTCGGAGCCGAACACGGTGTAGAACACCGTCGCCTCCCCGAGGTCGGCGGTGATCCGGGCGTCGGTCACGGTCACGAAGCCGAGTCGCGGGTCCTTGATCCGGCGCTCCAGCATCTCCGCCACCACCTGCTGGATACGGTCAGCGATCTTGCGCGCGCGTGCGGCGTCCATCGTCGCTCCCCTCTTCTCACAGAGAGGACCGGGCACGAAGGCGTCTTCGCGACCGGTCCTCTGCGTCTGCTAGTCCTCGTCCTCGTTGTAGAGCCGCTGCCGCGCGGACAGCAGCTCGATCTCCGGGCGGCCGGCGACCAGGCGCTCGCAGTCGTCCAGCACCGCGCCGCAGTTGGCGGCGGTGGCGGAGACGACCGCGATCCCGATCTCCGTACGGCGGTGCAGGTCCAGGTGGCCGGTCTCGGCGACCGCCACCCCCGGGAACCTCTTCTGCACCTCGGCGATGATGGGACGCACCACGGAGCGCTTCTGCTTCAGCGAGTGAACGTCGCCGAGCAGGATGTCCAACGTCAGGGCACCTACGTACATGTCAGTTCACCGCGCATGCTCACTCCCGGCCCGCGCCGGTGCGGCGGTGCGCACCGGCGCGGGGAGGGAACGAGGCGTCAGACGCGCGGCTTCTCCCGCATCTCGAACGTCTCGATGACGTCGTCGATCTTGATGTCGCTGTAGCCGACACCGATACCGCACTCGTAGCCGTCGCGGACCTCGGTCGCGTCGTCCTTGAACCGGCGCAGCGAGGAGACGGTGAGGTTGTCGGAGATGACGACACCACCGCGGATGATCCGCGCCTTGCTGTTGCGGACGATCGTGCCCGAACGGACCAGCGCACCGGCGATGTTGCCGATCTTCGGCACCTTGAAGACCTCGCGGACTTCGGCGGTGCCCATCTGGACCTCTTCGAACTCGGGCTTGAGCATGCCCTTGAGGGCCGCCTCGATCTCCTCGATCGCCTGGTAGATGACCGAGTAGTAGCGGATGTCGACGCCCTCGCGCTCGGCCAGGTCGCGCGCCCGGACCTCGGGACGCACGTTGAAACCGATGATGACGGCGTTGTCGTCGGCCACGGCCAGGTTGACGTCGTACTCGGTGATGGCGCCGACCGCGCGGTGGAGCACCCGCAGGCGCACCTCCTCGCCGACGTCGATCTTGAGCAGGGCGTCCTCGAGGGCCTCGACCGAACCGGAGACGTCACCCTTGATGATGAGCTTGAGCTCGTCGACCTGGCCCTTCTCCATCTCGCTGAAGAGCTCTTCGAGGGTGCGGCGGCGGCCGGACTTGGCCATGTCCGCGATGCGCTTGCGCGCCGCCCGCTGCTGGGCGATCTGGCGCGCCATCCGGTCGTCGGTGACCACGATGAAGTTGTCACCGGCGCCGGGCACCGCGGTCAGACCGAGGACCAGCACCGGACGCGACGGGTCGGCCTCTTCGATCGACTCGCCGTTGTCGTCCAGCATCGCCCGGACGCGGCCGAAGGCCTCACCGCAGACGATCGAGTCGCCGACGCGGAGCGTGCCGCGCTGGACCAGCACGGTCGCGACCGGACCGCGGCCCTTGTCGAGGTGGGCCTCGATGGCGACGCCCTGGGCGTCCATCGTCGGGTTCGCCCGCAGGTCGAGCTCGGCGTCCGCGGTGAGCAGGACCGCCTCGAGCAGGCTCTCGATGCCGATGTCGTTCTTGGCGGAGATGTCCACGAACATCGTGGTGCCGCCGTACTCCTCGGCGACGAGGCCGTACTCGGTGAGCTGGGCACGCACCTTGCTCGGGTCCGCGCCCTCCTTGTCGATCTTGTTGACCGCGACCACGATCGGCACGTCGGCCGCCTGGGCGTGGTTCAGCGCCTCGATGGTCTGCGGCTTCACACCGTCGTCGGCCGCGACCACCAGGATGGCGATGTCGGTGACCTTGGCACCACGGGCACGCATGGCGGTGAACGCCTCGTGACCCGGGGTGTCGATGAAGGTGATCCGCCGCTGCTCGCCCTCGTGCTCGGTGCCGATCTGGTAGGCGCCGATGTGCTGGGTGATGCCGCCGGCCTCGCGCGCCACCACGTTGGTCTTGCGGATGGCGTCGAGCAGCCTGGTCTTACCGTGGTCGACGTGACCCATGACGGTCACGACCGGCGGACGGGCGACCAGGTCGGCGTCGTCGCCCTCGTCCTCGCCGAACTCGATGTCGAAGGACTCGAGAAGCTCGCGGTCCTCCTCCTCCGGGCTCACGACGAGCAGGTTGTAGTCCAGCTCGGCGGCCAGGAGCTGGAGCGTCTCCTCGTTGACCGACTGCGTCGCGGTCACCATCTCGCCGAGGTGCAGCATGATCTGCACCAGCGACGCGGGGTTCGCGCCGATCTTGTCCGCGAAGTCCGCCAGGGACGCGCCGCGCGACAGGCGGATCGTCTGACCGCCGCCGCGGGGGGCCTGCACGCCGCCGATCGCCGGCGCCTGCATGTTGTCGAACTCCTGGCGCCTCTGGCGCTTGGACTTGCGGCCGCGGGCCGGGCGTCCGCCCGGACGGCCGAAGGCGCCGGCCGTACCGCCGCCGCGGCCACGGCCGCCGCCGCCGGGACGACCGGCGAAACCGCCGCCGCCGCCCGGAGCGCCGGTCCCGGTTCCGGGACGACCGGCACCGCCGCCGGGACGACCGGCGAAACCGCCGCCGCCGCCGGGACGACCGGCACCGCCGCCCGGACGACCGGCACCGCCGCCCGGACGACCGCCGCCGCCGGGACGACCGGCACCGCCGCCGCCCGGACCCGCCGGACGGCCCTGGGGCATCATCATCGGGCTGGGACGCGGACCGCCGGGACGCGGACCGCCGGCACCCGCGCCGCCGCCGGGGCGCGGACCGGCCGCGCCGGCACCGCCGCCCGGACGCGGACCGCCCGCGCCGGGCCCCGGACGGGGACCGGCCGCACCGGGCGGGCCGGGACGGGCGCCCGGAGGACGCGGAGCCGCACCGTCGCGCGGGCCGCGGTCCTCACGGGGACCGCCGCCGGGACGGGGACCGCGGTCACCGGGACCGCCGGGGCCGCCCGGGCGCGGCGGACGGGTCTGGCCCATGCCGCTGGCGTTCGAGGAGAACGGGTTGTTGCCCGGCCGCGGGCCGCGCGGGCCCGGACGCGGACCCGGCTTGGCCCCGGGACCGCCGGGGGCCCCGGCGGCGGGACGCGGGCCCGAGGGGGCGCCGGGACCGCCGGCGGGACGGGCCTGCGGGCCGGCCGCCTCGGGACGCGGCGCCGGGCGCGGGCCCGGACGCGGGCCCGGCTTGGCGCCGGGACCGCCGGGGGCCGCGGGGCGCGGGGCCTCCGTGCGGGGGGCCTCGAACCGCGGCGGCTGGACCGGCGACGGCTGCTGCTGCACCGGCGGCTGCTGCTGGATCGGGGGCTGCTGAACCTGGGGCTGCGGAGCCTGCGGCGCGGGGGCCACAGGACGCGGACCCGGACGCGGGCCCGGCTTGGGAGCCGGTCCCGGCCTGGGCACCGCGGTGGGCGCCGCAGCGCCTCCGGCCTGGCCCTCCGCCGGCCGGGGGGCCGCCTGGGGCGGCCTGGGCGCCCTTCCGGCACCCTTGTCGGACGAACCCTTCGTAGGCACGCCCAAAGCTTCCGTGAGCCTGCGGACCACCGGTGCCTCGATGGTCGAGGACGCCGAACGAACGAACTCGCCCATCTCCTGGAGCTTAGCCATGACGACCTTGCTCTCCACACCGAACTCCTTGGCGAGCTCGTATACCCGGACCTTCGCCACTGCACTCCCTTACTCGGCCCGGGAGGCTGTGCCGCCGGACCGTCGTTACGTAGACGTACTCATCGCCGCATGCTCATCAGGCGCTCATAGCTATCTGACCAGCCCATCAACTCGGCGTCCTACATGACAGTTGGCAACCATGTCACCCGGTCCTCTCCGCCTGCAGCTCCTCCAGGTGGCTGCGCACGAGCGACAGGTCGAGCGTTTCCCCGGCGCGGAAAGCGCGCGGGAACGCCCGCCTGCGCTCGGCGAGCTCGAGGCATCTCGGGGTCGGATGCAGTGAAGCACCACGCCCCGGGAGCCGTCGTCGCAGGTCGGGGACGATGACGCCCTCGACCGCCACCAAGCGGAGCAGCTCGGAGGAGACCGTGCGAACCCGGCAACCCACACACGTTCTCAGTGGGGCGGCCCGGCCACCATATTCCAGCTTACCGTGTGGACGCATCTGCGGAACCGGCCGCACCCTCCACGTGGGTGTCCGGCCGGATGTCGATGCGCCAACCGGTCAGGCGGTTGGCCAGCCGGGCGTTCTGCCCCTCCTTGCCGATGGCGAGGGAGAGCTGGTAGTCCGGCACGGTCACCCGCGCCGCACGGCCGGCGGCGTCGATCACCTCGACATGCGAAACACGGGCGGGGGACAGGGCATTCCCGACGAACTCCGCCGGATCCTCCGACCAGTCGATGATGTCGATCTTCTCGCCGTGCAGCTCGGTCATCACGTTGCGCACCCGCGAACCCATCGGGCCGATGCAGGCGCCCTTGGCGTTGACGCCCGGCCGCCGGGAACGGACCGCGATCTTGGTACGGTGGCCCGCCTCGCGGGCGATCGCGGCGATCTCGACGGTGCCGTCGGCGATCTCCGGGACCTCCAGCGCGAAGAGCTTCTTCACCAGGCCCGGATGGGTCCGCGACAACGTCACCGACGGGCCCTTGTGCCCCTTCTTGACCTGCACCACGTAGCAGCGGATCCGCTCTCCGTGGACGTACTCCTCACCGGGGACCTGCTCGTTGTGCGGGAGCACCGCCTCGATCTTGCCCAGGTCCACCAGGACGACCCGCGGGTCCTTGCCCTGCTGGACGACCCCGGCCACGAGCTCGCCCTCACGGCTGGCGAACTCACCGAAGTTGATCTCGTCCTCGGCGTCCCGGAGCTGCTGCAGGATGATCTGCTTGGCGGTGGTCGCGGCGATGCGGCTGAAGTTGCCCGGGGTGTCGTCGTACTCCCGGAGCACCTCCCCGTCCTCGCCGGTCTCCGCGGCGTAGATGGCCACGTGACCGGTGCTCCGGTCCAGCTCGGCACGGGCCTTGGCGGCCGCGCCCTCGGTCCGGAAATACGCGATCAGCAGCGCGTCCTCGATCGCCTTGACGACCAGGTCGAAGGAGATGTCCTTCTCCCGCTCCAGGCTGCGCAGGACGCTCATGTCGATGTCCACGAGGCTCCCCCTTAGCCCTCGTCGCCGTCTTCGCCGTCGTCTTCGGCGTCGTCGCTCTCATCGAGCCGGCGGAATTCCACCTGCACCCGTCCTCGGGCCAGGTCCTGATGGTCGACGCGGTGCGCCGCGCCCTCGACGTCCAGCTCCACGCCGGTCTCGTCGGTGGCGACGATCCGGCCCTCCACGCAGGTGCCGTCCCTCAGCTCGGCCTTGACCAGCCGCCCCACCGCCCGGCGCCAGTGGCGCGGCTCGGTGAGCGGGCGGTCGACTCCGGGAGAGGAGACCTCCAGCACGTAGGGGGCGGAGCCCATCGCGTCGCCCGCGTCCAGCGCGGCGGAGACGGCGTGGCTGACCTGCGCCACCCCGTCCAGGCTCACGCCGCCGTCGCGGTCGACGACGACACGGAGCAGCCGGCGCCTGCCCGCCGGTGTGACCGTGACGTCCTCCAGATCGAACCCCTCGGCTTCGACGACGGGTTCGAGAAGCTTCACCAGGCGGTCGCGGGATGTGACGCTGCCCATGTCGACCTCCTATTGTCACGATCTCGTCCGGGCGCACCTCGCCCATGTGACTCCCCAGCCTATCCACACCGGAGCGCGGAAAGAGCGTCACTCGGTGTGGCCGAGCCGTCCGGGACGTCCCCGGACACGGGGTGGCCGCGGTGGCGAGCCCGTACGATGCTAGAGGCGTCAGCACCCCACCCGAGACCGGAGGTCGTCCGTGCGTTCCCTCACCCGGCGCGCGCTGCTGCGGAGCGGTGCCCTCGGGGCGGCCGCCGCGACGGTCGCGGGATGCGCCGGCGAGGAGCCCGGGCCGGCTCCCGCGCCGCCGCCCGATCCGGAGACCGTGCTGCTCAGGCGACTGATCGAGGAGAAGGAGCGGACCGTCGCGCTGTACGCCGCGCTGTCCTCGCGGCGGCTCGCCCCCTTCCGGCAGCGGCACGAGGCGCACCTGGCCGAGCTGCGCCGGAGACTGCCCGGCGGGAACGCTCCGGGGTCCGCCGCGATCTCTCCTGCGCCTTCCCCGTCCGCCGCGGCGACCCCCTCGCCCAGCCCGGCGCCGTCCCTGCGCAGGCTGCGCGACCTGGAGCGGGAGGCCGCCGCGCGCCGCCCCCGGCAGACCGAGGGGGTCTCCCCCGCGCTCGCGCAGCTGATCGCGTGCATCGGCGCCTGCGAGGCCGCGCACGCCGTGGCCCTGCCGAGGTCGCTGTGAGCACGGGGACCGGCGGGCTCTCCACGGCCCTGGCCGCCGAGCACGCGGCCGTCTACGCCTACGGGGTCATCGCCGCCAGGACCACGGGCGACCTGCGCGCCACCGCGACGGCGGCCTTCAGGTCCCACCGCGTCCGCCGCGACCGGCTCCGGGTCCTGATCACCGAGCGCGGCGGCGTCCCCGCCGAGGCCGACGCGGCCTACGCGCTCCCGGTCACCCCGTCCACCGCCGCCCAGGCCGTGGAGCTGGCGGTGCTGGTCGAGAGGGGGGTGACCACCGCCTACCTGGAGCTGGCCGCCGACGACGACGCGGCGCTGCGCCGCATGGCCGCGCTGGCCATGCAGGAGTGCGTCAAGCGCGCGTACGGCCTGCGCCCGGAGATCGAGGCCTTCCCCGGCATGCCGCCCGGCGCGGTGCCCCCGGCGCCCTCGGCATCGCCATCGGCATCGGCATCGCCGCCGCCGACCTCACCGTCCGCGGCCCCGGACCCCGACGAGGACGGCGCTCCCCCCTCCTGACGGCCTCCAGGATCCGGGAGGACGGCGCTCCGGCCCCCGTCCCGCCCGGCGGGCCTCCGGCGGCCTCCACGGACGCCACAGCCCGTTTCGCACAGGTTTGCCGCGCCGGTGGCGGGTAGCCGACCTCCACGGAATCGACAAGGAGGAAAGCGATGGGCTGGGGATTCAGGAAGTCGATGAAGGTCGGTCCGTTCCGTCTCAACCTGTCCCGGACCGGGGTCGGCCACAGCTGGGGCAACCGCGCGTTCCGGGTGACCCGGACGGCCGACGGCCGCCGCACGCTGAGCGTCAACCTGCCCGGTGGCCTCCACTGGCGCAAGACCCTCAGCGGGTCGTCCCGCCGCTGATCCGGAACCCCGGGCGGGCGCCGGGCGTTGTCCCCCCTGCAGGCATCCGGGTTCCAGAGGAGACGGGGAGAGACATGGGCTGGAACTACCACAAGTCGATCAAGCTGGGTCCGTTCCGCGTCAACCTGTCCCGGCACGGGGTCGGGCACAGCTTCGGCGGTCGCCGGTTCCACCTCACCCGGACGCCGGACGGCCGCAGGTACGTGAGCGTGACCCTGCCGGGCGGGTTCCACCTGGGCAAGACGATCGGCGGCCAGCCGCGCCGCCGCCACTTCTAGGACCGCCCCACCCGGCCGGGGGCGGGCTCAGCCCGCCCCCGGCCGGGTGAAGCCCAGGCGGTGCGTCGGATAGTCGCCGTAGCTCTCGAGACGCACCACCGAGCGCGAGTTGGGCGCGTGGACCATGGTCTGCTTCTCGGGGTCGACCACGATGCCCACGTGGTCGGCCTTGCCGTCCCCGGTGCTGTCGAAGAAGATCAGGTCTCCGGCCTGCACCTCGCCGTCGGGCACCCGCGGCCCGTGCCGCCACTGGTCCGCGGCGACCCGGGGGATGGAGATCCCGGCCGCCTCGTACGACCGGAGCGTCAGGCCGGAGCAGTCGAAGGCGTTCGGGCCTTCCCTTCCCCAGACGTAGGGGTCGCCGAGCTGCTTGAGCGCGTACCCCACGACCGCCTTGGCGCTGGGGTTCGCCCCCAGGTTGGGGACCGTGGGCGGGGCGCCCGCGCCCCCTCCCTGGTGGCCGGCCCCGCCGGATCCGCCGCCCGGCCCGTACCCGGCGCTCCCGCCGTACCCTCCGGAGCCGCCGTTCCCGCCGGGACCGCTCCCGCCGTTCACCGGGGTGGCGCCGTCGTACCCGGCCAGCTGCGTCGATCTCCCCTGCCGGAAGCCCGGGTCGGGCACCCAGCGCATCGAGGGATTGTTGCGGGGGACGAAGTCCTGGTCCCCGGGCGCGGGGATGGCGCTGAAGAACGCGGTGCCCAGGTGCCCGCCGATCGCGCCGGCGGCCGCCTCGACCGCCGCGACGGCCCGGCGCCGCGAGGCTTCGGCCCGCCTCAGGGCGTCGGCCGCCTGGGACTGGACGCTCTCCGCCGGTACGGCGCCGCCGGTCTGTTCGCGTTGCCCGGCCAGCCAGGTCTGTTTCTCCTCGTAGATCGCCTGGACCTCGCTCCTGGCGGCCTCCAGTGCGCCCCCGGCGTCCTCCAGCGCGGCGGCGCAGCTCCTGAGCGCGCCGCTGAAGGACGTGCCGGCCCGCGGGTACCGGGCCATGTACCCGGTGAAGCTCTCAGCGGCGCCGCCGTTCCAGGCGTCGTCCACGGTGCCGGCCGCGCGCTTGAGCGCGCCGGTGTGCGTGCCGACGCCGGAGGCCAGCGCCCGCCAGCGCTGGGCGATGCCGGAGATCTCCGCCTGGTCGCCGGTCAGCTCGTCGACGACGCGCAGCAGGGCGCCGAACTCACCGCCCCCGCCGCCCGTCACACGCTCTCCACCGGGACGTCCACCCGATCGGACCTGCGGACGTTGGCGATCACGGTGTGCAGCGCCGCCTCGACCTTGTCGAGGTTCTGCTGGGCGTGCCGGGTCTCCGCCCCGATCTTCCCTTCGAGCTTGCGGACGGCCTCGGCGAGTTCGCCGGACGCGTCTCCGAGCTTGCCGAAGCAGGAGGAGCCGACGCCGGCGGGCCGCTCGTCGGCCGTGCTCCGGAACTGGTTCGCGACGCTTCTGGCCTTGTTCGCGCACTCTTCCAGCGCGTCGAAATGGAGGTCGAACCCCTTCATGCAACCCCACCCCATATGCCTCGTGGGTGCCGATCGTCCGTAAAAGCTACCACTCGGATGATCAGAAAGAAGGCTCTCCCCCTGAACGCGCGCATCCCGCGCCGGGCCCCGGAGCGGGGCCCGGCCGCGGGCGCGCGTCCGGTTCGGGCGCGCGCCCGGCGCCCCGAGCGGGGTCAGGCCCGGCAGGCGGCCTCGACGCGGTCGGCGGCCTCGGCGATCGGGATCTCCTCCTTGACGCCCGTGGCCCGGTCGCGCAGCTCCGCCACCCCCTGGGCCAGACCGCGGCCGACCACCACGATGGTGGGCATGCCGAGCAGCTCCGCGTCCTTGAACTTCACCCCCGGCGAGACCCCGGCGCGGTCGTCCACCAGCACGCGCAGGCCCCGCGCGTGGAGCTCCTCGGCGAGCCGGGTGGCGACCTCGATCTGGTTCTCCTTGCCGGTGCCCACGATGTGCACGTCGGCGGGGGCCACCTCGCGCGGCCACAGGAGCCCGAGCTCGTCGTGCCGCTGCTCGACGAGCACCGCCACCGCGCGGGAGACGCCGATGCCGTAGGAGCCCATGGTGATGCGGACCGGCTTGCCGTCGGGGCCCAGGGCGTCGAGCCTGGCGGCGTCGGCGTACTTGCGGCCGAGCTGGAAGATGTGGCCGATCTCGATGCCGCGGTCGATGGACAGCGCCGAGCCGCAGGCCGGGCAGGCGTCCCCGGCGCGGACCTCGGCGGCCTCGATGGTGCCGTCGGCGGTGAAGTCGCGGCCGGCGACCACGCCCACGGCGTGCTTGTTCGGCTCGTTGGCGCCGGTCACCCAGGCGCTGCCGTCGACCACGCGGGGGTCGACGAGATAGCGGATGCCGAGGTCCTTGAGGACCTGCGGGCCGATGTAGCCGCGCACCAGGCCGGGGTGCCGGTGGAAGTCCTCGGCCTCGAAGATGGCGGGCTCGCCGGGGGCCAGGGCGGCCTCCAGGCGCTTGAAGTCCACCTCGCGGTCGCCGGGGACGCCGACGACCAGGACCTCGGTCTTGCCCGAGCCCGGGGCGGTCACCTTGACCACCACGTTCTTGAGCGTGTCGGCGGCGGTGACGTCCAGGCCGTGGTGCTCGTTGAGGTGGGCGACCAGCGACTCGATGGTGGGGGTGTTCGGCGTGTCCAGCACCCGCAGGGCCGGCCGCTCACCGGTGGGCGCGGCGGGGGCGGGGGTGGTGACCGCCTCGGCGTTGGCGGCGTAGCCGCAGTGGTGGCAGGCGACGAAGGTGTCCTCACCGGTCTCGGCCGGCGCCAGGAACTCCTCCGAGGCCGAGCCGCCCATCGCCCCCGAGGTGGCGAAGCAGATCTTGTAGGTGATGCCGAGCCGGTCGAAGGTGCGGACGTAGGTCTCGCGGTGCCGCTCGTAGGAGCGCTTGAGACCGTCGTCGTCGAGGTCGAAGGAGTAGGAGTCCTTCATGACGAACTCGCGCCCGCGCAGGATGCCGGCCCGGGGCCGGGCCTCGTCGCGGTACTTCGTCTGGATCTGGTACAGCGTCACCGGGTAGTCCTTGTAGGAGGAGTACTCCCCCTTGACCATGTCGGTGAACATCTCCTCGTGGGTGGGGCCGAGCAGGTAGTCGGCGCCCTTGCGGTCCTTGAGCCGGAAGAGCGTGTCGCCGTACTCCGTCCAGCGGCCGGTGGCCTCGTAGTACTCCCGGGGCAGCAGGGCCGGGAAGAGCACCTCCTGACCGCCCATGCGGTCCATCTCCTCGCGCACGACGCGGGTGACGTTCTCCAGGACCATCTTGCCGAGCGGCAGCCAGGAGTAGACGCCGGGGGCGACCCGGCGGACGTAGCCGGCGCGGACGAGCAGCTTATGGCTCGGGACTTCCGCGTCTGCCGGGTCGTCCCTCAGCGTTCGAAGAAACAGCGACGACATGCGCAGCAGCACGGCTACTCCTAGATTGGCAGGGAATCGGTGTCCTCCAGGGTATCGAGCCCGGCGGGGCCCGCGCCTGCCATCGGGGCCCGCCGCCCGTCACGGACCGGCGACGAGGAACAGGTGGGCGGCCGCCAGGACCGCGCCCGCCAGGGCGGAGCGCACCGCCCCGGCCCCCCGGCGCAGCGACAGGACCACGGCCAGCACCAGGACCGCGGCGGCCTGGACGCTCCACGCCCCGGACTGCGCCGCCTCGACGGCCTCGATCATCAGGACCCCGGCGGGCAGCGCCGCGGCGAGGTCTCCCCCCGGGCCCTTCCGCCTGGTCGCGTAGGCCAGCAGGGCGCAGACGGCGAAGGCCAGGAGCGTCACCCCCGGCACCGTGCCCTCGGCCCCGACGTGGAAGGGGTGGTAGCCCGACGGGAAGGCCCCGGCGGCCAGGATCGGGACGACCGGCCCGAGGGCGGCGAGCGTCCCGGCCAGCGCCGCCCAGCCGAGCCCCGTGGCCGTCCTGCCGACGGCGAGGGCGAGCAGCAGGTAGGCGTAGGGGTCGTAGGCCGCGACCAGCGGGCCCGGCCCGGGGGCGAGCATCTCGCCGAAGGCGCCGAGCAGCAGCCCTCCGACGAGCGAGAGCATCATGTGCCAGAGGATCGCCCGCTCCCGGCGGTCCCCTGCGGTGAAGTCGTACGTGCCGTGTTGCCCAACCAAAGCCGCTGATCCCCCGATCCGCTCCTGCCGGTGGCCACGCGCAGCATATATGACCTGCAAGAACACACAAAAACGGTCAAGCCCTACTAAACAACCGGTCGCTTGTTTATGCTGCGCCTGTGCCTCCTGACGACACCGCCGCCGCAGCGGCCGCCGGACGCGCCGTGCCCCCGGGATCCGGGGCCCCCGCCGAGCCCGTCGAGCCCGTCGAGCCCGCCGACATGGGCCTCACCGCCGACCAGGCCGACCTCCGCGACGCCGTCCGCGCCTTCCTCGCCGGGCGTCCCGGCGCTCCCTGGGACCGCTTCGCCCGGGAGCTCGGCGTGGCGGGCCTGGCCGTCCCCGAGGAGTACGGCGGGGCGGGCTGCGGCACGGCCGAGCAGGCGGTCGTCTGCGAGGAGCTCGGCCGGGTCCTGTCCCCCCACCCCTACCTGGCCACCGCCGTGCTCGCCGTCGAGGCGCTCAGGGCCGCGGGCGACCCCGACGCGATGGCCCGGCTGCTGCCCGCCATCGCGGACGGCTCGCGCACCGCGACCGTCCTGCTGCCCGGCGACGCCGACCTGACCCTGTCCCGGGGCCGGCTCACCGGCACCGCGCCCTGCGCGCTGGACGGCGAGGTGGTCCTGGCCTTCGCCGGCGACGAACTGGTCGAGGCCGCGCCCTCGTCCCGCACCCCGCTGACGACGCTCGACCAGACCCGCCCGCTCGTCGCCCTGTCCTTCGACGCCGTCCCCGTACGGCCCGCCGGCGACGGCGCGGTCCGCGACCGGGTCCGGGACGCCGGGGTCGCCTGCCTGGCGGCCGAGCAGGCCGGAGGGGCCGCCGCCTGCCTGGAGGCCGCCGTGCGGCACGCCCTCGGACGCCACCAGTTCGGCCGCCCCATCGGCTCCTTCCAGGCCGTCAAGCACAAGCTCGCCGACCTGCTCCTGCTCGTCGAGTCCGCCCGCTCGGCCGCGCTGGCCGCCGCCCGCGCCCGGCCCGGCGAGCTCCCGGTCGCCGCCGCGATCGCGGGCTCCTACTGCACCGAGGCCTACCTGACCGCCGCGGGCGAGAACATCCAGGTCCACGGGGGCACCGGTGTCACCTGGGAGCATTCAGCCCACCGCCACCTCAAGCGCGCCGCCGCCGACGCCCAGCTCTTCGGCCCGCCGCACGCCCACCGGGCCCGCCTCGCCGCGGCCGCCGGTCTCTGACGGTCCCCGGCCGCGCCGCCGGTGACCGCCGGACCGGCCCTCGCGGGCCGCGGCGCGCCGGGCCGGCCCCGTACGGCGGGCCGGAAACGTGGCGGGTCAACCGCCGAGGAGCCGCTCCCAGGGCTGCGGGGAAGGGCCGCGGCGGGTGGTGTCGAGGGCCTCGGCCAGGTGCCAGGGATCGAGGCGGGGGTGGGGGCGGTCCCGGCCGACCGGGTCGACGGCCCGCAGCACGAAGCGGACGCCGACCACGTCGAGGACGGCGGACAGCGCGGTGGCCCGTCCGACGGGGTCCGCCGGGGTCCCGCGCTCGCGGACCCGCTCGGCCAGCGCCTCGGCCACCTCGGCGGCATAGGGCCCCTCGCGCCACTCGATGTGCCAGCTGTCGCCGGTCCCCCTCCACCAGGTCAGGTCGCGGCACGACTCCATCAGTCCGGCGTCGCCGCCGAGCGCCGCCATCACCCGGCCGAACGCCTCGAACCGGTGGACGCCCACCGGCTGCATCTCATCGGCCGCACTCGCGGAGCGCCCGCCCCCGCCCGGTCCCCTCATGCGTCGGAGCGTGCCAGCCCCACGCCCGGGCCCGGCCGCGCTTTGCCGCTCCTTCGCCTCCTCCTCACGCGCTCCGCACGGGAACCATCCCTCCCCTTTCCCTTCCTCCGGCCGGAGCCTGCCGGCGGACCGCTCCCGGCCGCCGCCGACGCCGTCCGTTCCTGCGCGGATGCCGCCGGATGCGTCCCGTGCGGGCGGTCACGGGAGTACGTTGGAGGAAGCGCGCCCCTGCCGATGCGCGGCCACCGGCACAACCCCTGGGAGGCGACGTGTCACTGCGAGTCGCGGTCGTCGGGTCCGGCCCCGCCGGCGTCTACACCGCCGAGGCCTTGACGAGGCAGGCCACCGGCCCCGTCGAGGTGGACGTGCTGGAACGGCTGCCCACCCCCTACGGACTGGTGCGGTACGGCGTGGCCCCCGACCACACCTCGATCAAGTCGATAGCCGGCTACCTGCGCCGGGTGCTGGAGCAGCCCGGGGTCCGCTTCCTCGGCGGCGTCGAGTTCGGCCGGGACGTGAGCCGCGAGGACCTGCTGGCCTGCTACGACGCCGTGGTCTACTGCACGGGCGCGATGGTGGACCGGCGGATGGGCGTCCCCGGCGAGGACCTGCCCGGCAGCGTGGCGGCCACCGACTTCGTCAACTGGTACTGCGGGCACCCGGACGTGCCCGCCGACCGCTTCCTGCTGGACAGCCCCGAGATCGCGGTGATCGGCGTGGGCAACGTGGCGGTGGACGTCGTGCGGATCCTGGCCAAGACCGCCGAGGAGCTGCGCGACACCGACGTGCCGGAGGAGGTCCTGGCCCGGCTGGCCGCCAGCCGGGTGAAGACCGTCCACATGGTCGGCCGCCGGGGCCCGGAGCACGCCAAGTTCACCCTGAAGGAGCTGCGGGAGCTCGGTGAGCTGGCCAACGCCGACGTGCGCGTGCGGCCGGAGGAGGCGGCGGCCTCGGTGGAGGACCTGCCGCGGCAGGTCCGGGGGAACGTCGAGGTGCTGCAGTCCTGGGCCGCCCGCATCCCGGCGGGCCGCCCCCGGCGCCTGGAGGTGCGCTTCTGGATGCGGCCGGTGGAGATCCTGGGGCGCGACCGGGTGGAGGCCCTCCGCCTGGAGCGGACCCGCCTGGCCGACGGCCGTGTCGTCGGCACCGGCGCGTTCGAGGTCCTGCCCGTCGGCATGGTCCTGCGCTCGGTCGGGTACCGCAGCGTCCCGCTGCCGGGCGTCCCGTTCTCCGAGGCCACCATGACCGTGCCGAACGAGGCGGGGCGGGTGGCCGACCGCGAGTACGTCGCCGGCTGGCTCAAGCGCGGGCCCAGCGGGGTGATCGGCACCAACAAGTCCGACGCCGCCGAGACCGTCCGCACCCTGCTGGCCGACCTGTCCGGCCGCGCACCGGCGCGGCACGCGGACCTGGAGCCGCTCCTCGCCCGGCGCGGGCTCGCCCCCGTGACCTACGACGGCTGGCGGGCCGTCGAGGCGGCCGAGGCCGCCCTGGCCCGGTCCCTCGGCCGCGGCGAGCGGGTGAAGCTGGCCGGCGCCGCGATGGCCGCCGTGCTGGAGGACCGGGGCCGGCGGGAGGACGGCCTCCCGGACGGGACGGAGCACCCCGAGGGCACAGCGGGCGCCGCGAGCGCTGCGGGCGCCGCGAGCGCTGCGGGCACAGCGGGCGCCGCGGGCGCTGCGGGCACAGCGGGCGCTGCGGGCACAGCGGGCGCTGCCGGCGCTGCCGGCGCCCAGGACGCCGAGGGGCTGGCGGCGCGGTAAACAATGATCTACCCGACATCGGGCCGAATCTCTACAGAACTGGATTCGGCTACCGATGAGGACTCCGTGAACGGACCGTGGACCGACCCTGCCTCGACGTCGGCGCCGAAGGCCCCCGTCGCGGACCCGGCCTCCTCCGGCGCCGGGGCCGGCCCGCCGGACGCCTCCGGGGCACCCGCCGCGCCCCCCGTGCACGCCGCCCCCGCCGCGCCCTGCGAGGCGGCCGGGACGCTCACCGCGACGGAGCTGTCGGCGGAGCTGGAGGCACTGGAGATCACCAGCGGCTACAACATCGAGACGGCGTTCGACCGCGCGGTGGAGCTGGAACGGGCGGCCGAGGAGCTCGGTGACGTCGTGCTGGCCCTGCGCGCGAAACTGGTCCAGGTCGACGTGCAGACCCGCTGGGGCGATCTGACCTCGGTGATACCGGTGATGTGGCAGGTCAACCGGTGGGCGGTCGACAACGAGTGCCGTCCGCTGCTGGCCCGCACCCACCTGCTGATGGCGCGGGCCTACCGGGATCTGGGCGATCCGGCCGCCTCGCTGGAGCACACCGTCACCTCCGTGGAGGCGCTGGACGAGAGCACGCACCCCCGCATCCGGCTGACCCACCTGATGCGGCTGGCGGACGCGCTCGACGAGACCGGCTCCATCGAGGCCTCCCGCGAGCGCTACCGGCAGGCCGAGCGCCTCGCCGCCACGATCGACGTGGAGCGGCACGTCACGGTCCTCAACAACCTCGCCTACGCCGAGTACGAGGCCGGCCGGTACGACGTCGCCTGGCAGTCCGTCGAGCGCATGCTGGAGATCAGCTCGGCCCACGGCTACGAGCTCGACGTCTCCCACCTGGACACCATCGCCCGCCTCCAGATCCCGCTCGGCCACCACGCCGAAGCCGTGATGGCGGCCGAGACGGGCATCCGGATGTACGAGGACCAGGAGCTGAAGCAGGCGGCCGCGCTCCCCGAGGTCCTGCTCACCCTGGCCATCGCCCAGCGCCATCTGGGCGCCCTGCAGGAGGCCCAGGCGAACCTGGACCGCAGCCGGTCGATCTGCGAGGAGCACGGCTACCGCAGGATCCTCGTCCCGCTGCAGCAGGAGCAGGCCGAGCTGCACGCCGCCACCGGCGACCACCGCCGGGCCTTCGAGGCGTACAAGGCCTACCATGCCGCGGAGAAGGACCTGGTCTCCCAGCAGCAGGAGGCCCGGGCCCGCACCCGGCAGGTCATGTTCGAGGCCAGCGAGGCGCGCCAGGAGGCCGAGCTCTTCCGCGAGCAGGCCCGCCGCGACCCCCTCACCGGGCTGCGCAACCGCCGCTACGTCGACGAGCACCTGCCCGAGCTCCTCGCCGCCGCCGCCCTCACGGACGACGCGGTGACGGTCGCGCTCGTCGACCTCGACCACTTCAAGCGGATCAACGACACCTGCTCCCACGACGCGGGCGACCAGGTCCTGGTCGCCGTCGCCAAGATGCTCGACGCCGTACCGGACCCCGCCTGCGCCGGCCTGGGCTTCGCCGCGCGGATGGGCGGCGAGGAGTTCCTGGTCGTGCTGACCGGGATCAGCCCCGCCGCGGCCGTGGCCCGGCTGGAAGAACTGCGGGCCGCCATCGCGTCCCGCCCCTGGCAGGCGCTCACCGGAGAGCTGCCCGTCACCGTGAGCATCGGCGTCACCGCCTCCCAGCCGCACAGCACGCAGGCCGAGCTCATCGCCCTGGCCGACGCGAACCTCTACACGGCCAAGAACAAGGGCCGCAACCGCGTCTGCGCCACCTCCAGCGCCCCCCTGGGCGAGCGGCGCCGCCACCGTGACGCCGGCACCCGCTCGGAGGCGGCCGGGGCGGCGGGGGCCGGTACGGCGCAGCCCGGCGCGGGACAACCCGGACGGGAGCGTCCCGGCGCGGGATGACGGGCGCCGGGCGGGTTCCGGCGGGCCCCGCCGGACCCGCACCGGCCCCGCCGGTCAGTCGACCAGTTCGCGCCAGCGGCGGACCAGGTGCGCCTCGACCGGGTCCGACCACGACGCGCGCACCGCGCTCCCGACGTGGAAGGCGCGCACGCCGTACTCCAGCAGGGCCGGGACGTGACCGGGGCGCAGGCCGCCGCCGGCCAGGATGAGCGGGCCGTCGCCGGCCTCGCAGCGGGTCCGCAGGGCGGACATCCCGTCCCCGACCCCGCCGGGCGCGCCCGCGGTGAGCACGGTGGCGAGGTTGGGCAGCAGCCGTACGGCCCGCCAGCCCGCCTGGACGTCGGCCGCGTGGTCCACCGCCCGGTGGAAGGTCCAGGGCAGCGGGGCCACCGCGTGGATCAGCGCCTCGGTGGCGACCAGGTCGACCGCGCCGGTGGAGTCGAGGAAGCCGAACACGAACCCGGCCGCGCCCGCCTCGGAGAGGGCCCGCGCGTCACGCCGCAGGCCCTCCAGCCGCTCGGGCGAGGCCAGGAACGACGCCTCGCCCCGCAGCATGACCATCTGCGGCAGCCTGCACTCCTTGGCGATCGCCGCGACCGTGTCCACCGCCGGGGTGAGCCCGCCCGCCGCCATGTCGGCGACGATCTCCAGGCGGTCGGCGCCGCCCTCTTCGGCGGCGACGGCGTCGCGCACGTCGAGCGCGATCACCTCAAGCAGGGATCCGGTCATGAAGTGAGGCTATCGGATGGCTTTGTCCGAGGATCGCCGCGGTTCACGGACGCTCCGGCGGGACCGGGCCCCGGCCCGGGGAGGAGGCCACGGCCCCGGCGGCCCCGGCGGCCTGCACGGCGACGCCCGCGGGAACGGATCCCGGAACGGCCACGGGAACGGATCCCGGGACGGCCGGAACGGCGCCGCGCAGGCCGCCGGGCCGCTGGAACAGCGCGCCCGAGGCACGGTGCGGCAGGTCGACCGTGCGCAGGTGGGTGAAGCGCTGCCGCCGGTAGTAGTCCTGCAACCGCCGGTTCTCCTTGGCGCAGTCCAGCCGGAGCCAGCGCCGGCCCGCCGCGACCGCGCGCAGGCCCGCCCAGTCGAGCAGCGCCTCGCCCAGCCCCCGGCCGGAGTGGCCGCGCGCCACCGCGAGCTTGTGGACGTACAGCGCCGAGCCGGGGTCGTCCTGGGCGGTCCAGAACTCGGGGTCGGCGTGGCCGTCCAGCGCCACGGTGGCGACCGGCCCGTCCTCCCCGTCCAGCAGGTACATGTCCCCTCTTTCGATCAGCGGGGCGATGCGCTCGGCCGGGAACCCCCCGGCGGGCCACTGCCGCACGCCCCGGCCGTTCAGCCAGGCGGCGGTCCGCGCCAGGAGCGCGAGCACCCCCGGCAGGTCCGCGGCGCCCGCCCGGCGCGGCGCGGGACGCCGCGGCGGGGCGGAGAGAGGGGCGGAGGCAGGGGTGATGGTGCTGGAGTGCATGGTCGATCCCTTCGTTGCGCCGGGTGAGTGAGATGACACGGAAAGTGTCCGTCCGGTGACGCACGGCATCCGCGCCGGACCGCGCGACCCCCGCGCTAGGGGTCCGCGGCGAGCTGGGAGAAGGGGGCGCGCCCGCCCGTGCGGCGGGCCGGGCCCGGGAGCCGCCCGCCGCGCGGGCGGGGCGGAGGCCGTCCCATCAGGGCGGCCAGGGGGAGGTCAACGGCTTTTCAGCTCGTACCGGATCAGGTGCTTGTCGGCGGGGAGCACCGAGACCGCGACCCGCACGGGGACGTCCTCCTCGTCGTATCCGACGCGGACGTAGACGACGACCGGCGTGCCGGACTGGAGCCGGAGCCGTTCGGTCTCCGAGCTGGTGGGCATCCGCGCCCAGATGTCGTCCACGACCCTCACCTGGGCGTGGCCGAGCTCCTCCAGCACCCGGTTGGCCCCGCGCGCGATGTCGCCGGGACGGGCGATCTCGGATCCGGAGACCAGCCGGAGCGGGAAGTAGGAGTCGTTGGTGTTGTACGGCTGCGCGTCCACGAACCGCAGCCTGCGGCGGACCACGGCGAGCCCGTCGTCGGGCAGCTCCAGCCTGCTGGCGATCTCCTCGGCCGGGTTCACGATCGACACCTCGATCTCCTGGCTCGGTTCGCGCCCCTCCTGGGAGACCGCCCAGGAGAAGGCCTCCCGGGTCTCCCCGGGCTGCGGCTGGAGTTCGCGCTGGGGATGCATCAGCAGGGGGCGGCGCTCCCTGACCACGGTCCCCCGGCGGGGCGTCCGGGTGATCAGGCCCTCGTTGACCAGTTCGCCGAGGGCGAGCCGCACGGTGTTGCGGCTCACCTGGTGGGTGAGCATGAGCTCGGCCTCGGTCGGCAGCTGATCACCCGGCTTGAGCGCACCGGAGTAGATGGTCCTCCGGAGGTCGGAGGCCACCTGCTGATACAGCGTCGACCGAGCCATTTAGTCCCCTTTGTGCCAATAAAACTAGACGATTTGGTTCTAGTGGGGAACCGCCCCTTGACCTAGCCTCCCAGGAGCCGCATCATCCAATCGTTGGTACAAATCCATTGAAAGGCTCCACCCCACCGACCCCCCACGCCGCTGACCGCGTGAGGACCCCATCCCTCGCCGGGGTCCTCGCGCCAGCGCACCGGGGAGAAGCGCGTCCTGGCGGGTCCCCCACGCCCGCCAGGGCGCGTCTTCCCGTCCCGGGACGGCGCGCTCCCGGAGACCGGGACGGCACCGCCCCTCCCCGGCCGCCCTCCCGTAGGTTTCCGGACAGGCGGACGCGGGACCGGCGCCCCTTCTCCGAGGGCCGGCCGGACCGCGCGGAGGAGGCGGGACGACCGTGACGGGCTTGCGCGAGGAGATCCGCGCCTGGCTGCGGGAGCAGCTGGAAGGCGAGTTCGCCCACGCCCGCGGGCTGGGCGGGCCGGGCCGCGAGCACGAGGGCCACGAGGTACGGCTGGCGTGGGAGCGGCGGCTCGGCGAGGCCGGGTGGACCTGCCTGGGCTGGCCCCGGGAGCACGGCGGGCGGGACGCGTCCCTGGCCGACCAGGTCGCCTTCCACGAGGAGTACGCGCGGGCCGACGCCCCGGCCCGGGTCGGGCACATCGGCGAGGGACTCATCGGCCCCACGATCATCGACTTCGGCACCGAGGAGCAGCGGCGCCGCTTCCTGCCGCCGATCCGGCGGGGCCGCGAGCTGTGGTGCCAGGGCTACTCCGAGCCCGAGGCCGGCTCCGACCTGGCCGGCGTGCGGACCCGGGCCCGGCGGGAGGGCGGCGCGTGGGTCCTCACCGGCCAGAAGACCTGGACCTCGCTCGCGCACGTCGCCGACTGGTGCTTCGTCCTGGCCCGGACCGAGCCCGGCTCGCGGCGGCACGCGGGCCTGTCCTACCTGCTGGTCCCGATGGACCAGCCCGGCGTCGAGGTCCGGCCCATCGTCCAGCTCACCGGGACCAGCGAGTTCAACGAGGTCTTCTTCGACGGAGCGCGCACGGCCGCCGGCAACGTCCTGGGCGCCCCCGGCGAGGGCTGGCGGGTCGCGATGGCCACGTTGGGATACGAGCGCGGCGCCTCGACCCTCGGCCAGCAGATCGGCTTCCAGCGGGAGTTCGACCGCGTCGTGGAGACCGCCCGGCGCACCGGCGCGGCCGGGGACCCGGTGCTGCGCGACCGGCTGGTCCGGTCGTGGCTGGAGCTGCGGATCATGCGCCTGAACGCGCTGCGCACGATGACCTCGCTGTCGGCCGGGACCCCGGGGCCGGAGGCCTCGATCGCCAAGCTCTACTGGTCGGAGTGGCACCGGCGGCTGGGCGAGCTGGCGCAGGCCGTGCAGGGCCGCGCGGGGCTGGTCGCCGACGGCCCGCCGTACGAGCTGAACGACCTGCAGCGGCTCTACCTGTTCAGCCGCGCGGACACCATCTACGCGGGCTCCAGCGAGATCCAGCGCACCATCATCGCCGAGCGCACCCTGGGCCTGCCCAAGGGCTGAGCTCCAGCGCGGGGGCCTCACGAACGGTCCCATCCGTGGGATTCGAGGCAGACCCCCACATCATCGGGCCCCACCTGACCGACCAACCGGATGGAGGGTTGTTCGGCTTCCGCTTCCGATGACGGACCGGGATCATCTGATCATGGCATCCACGCCCGGCGAACCGACGGAAACCGAGGACAGGGCTCCTCTCGTTCGGTTCCCCGGCCTCCGGTGGCGCCCTCCGGGCTCCCGGGGGAGAAGGGCTCCAGGGCCGGGACGCGCCCGGGGACGGCCCCGGGACCCGGTGAACCACCGGGACCCGCTCAGCCGTCCATCCGCACGTAGTCCACGGTCATGGTGCTGTCGAGGTCGGCGGCCGGGCGTCCGGCCTGCGAGCCGACCGCGACGTTGAGGATCAGCCGGGCGGACGACCTGGACGGCACCCGGTAGGGGAAGGAGCGCACGACGCGGCCGTCGACGGAGAACCGGGCCCGGCCGGACGGGCCCGTGGTCCAGGAGACCTCGTAGACGTGCCACCGGGTGGCGTCGACGTCGTACGCGCCGCCGCCGCTGAAGCGGTCGGTGTGGACGTGGTACTCGGGCCTCCACCGCGAGCCGTTGAGGCCGTTCTCCATCAGGTCGATCTCGCCGTAGTGCCGCCGCCTGCGCAGGGGGTCGGCGTGCAGCCAGATCGCCGGCCACGCGCCGCGCTGCCGGCCGGAGACCTTCGCCCGCACCCGCACGCTCCCGCCCCCGCTCGCGAACGTGGAGACCAGGCGCGCCGAGGTGTACCTGCGCCGCACGCCGTGGTCGCCGGTGTAGCCCTCGCGGCGGGCGTTGATCACGAGATGCCCGTCGCCGTCGAGCCGCGCGTTGCGCCCGCCGGAGGTGTAGCACTGCCGCTCGGCCCGGTACCCCCACAGGCATCCGGTCAGCTGCTCCCACCGGGACGGGTCCGGAGGGCTCCCCGCGGGACCGGAGAACTCGTCCTCGAAGCCGCGGGCCGCAAAGGACCGGAGGCGGCGGCCCTCCGCGGGGCCGGGCTCGCGGCCCCGGGAGCGCCCGGGGTCGTGGAGCCGGGCGTTCCCGGAGTCCCGGCCCCGGAAGCGCCCGGGGTCGTGGAGCCGGGCGTTCCCGGAGTCCCGGCTCCGGGAGCGCCCGGGGTCGTGGACCGCCGGGGGCGGGACCTGCGCCGCCACGACCGCGCCGTCCCCGAACCCGGCCACCGCGCTCACCAGCGCGACCGCGACGGCCGCGGTCCGGTTTCCGACCCCCATCGGCCGCGCCCCTCTCTGACGGCACCGTCCTTCCCGGGAACGCTCCGAGTCGGATCCCGGCCGTCTCCGGCCTTCCACCCCGCGGCGTCCGCTGCGGACAGTGAGATCACACAGAGAAATGTCACTCTCCGTGTCGCATCGATGACGATAACGTGCGGAGGCGGCTCCGGCGAGGAACCGCGGCGGAGCCCCGCGGCCGATTGCCGCCTTTCCCCTCGCCCGCGCCACCCACGTCGGCGCCGACGGTCGCCGCACGCGTTCCGGGAGGGCCCCGTGCCCCCGGTGGCCGGGGAACCGGCAGGCCCCCGCCCGCCGGACCTCGGCGGCGGCCGTCCGGTATGTCATTGATACGTTCCGAAGATGCAATCTGCCACGTCTGGCAAGGGACCCGTTCCCGGACGTACCGTGCCCGCCATGACCACCTCGGGGCGTTCGGCCCACATCCTCGACGTCCTCGTCACCGAGTTCGGCGACTCCATCCGGCGCGACCCCGCCGCCTTCCGGCGCAAGTTCCGCAAGATGGCCGCCTCCCCGTTCGCGTTCTACCGGGGCAGCGCCTGCCTGTTCTACGCGGACATGACCGGCGCCTTCGCCGACGAGGCCTTCCTGGACGCGCGGACCAGCCGGGTGTGGATCCACGGCGACCTGCACGCCGAGAACTTCGGCACCTACATGAACGCCTCCGGCGTCCTGGTCTTCAACGTCAACGACTTCGACGAGGCCTACGTCGGCCCCTACGTCTGGGACCTCAAGCGGTTCGCGGCCAGCGTCGCGCTCATCGGCTACGCCAAGGCGCTCTCCGACGGGACGATCTCCGAGCTGGTCGCCGGGTTCGCCCGCGCCTACCTGGCCGAGCTGCACGGCATCGCGCACGGCGGCGACGACGCGATCGGCTCGCTGACGCTGGCGACCACCACCGGCGTGCTCCACCGGGTGCTGCAGCTCGCCCGGCTGCACACCCGGGTGGCCCTGCTCGACCGGGAGACCACGGTCGAGAACTACGACCGCCGCTTCGCCTTCATGGAGGACCGCTTCCCGGTCGGCGAGGAGACCCGGCGCGCGGTCGAGGCCGCCTTCGCCGACTACCTGACCACCCTTCCCGCCGTCTCCGAGGTGGAGCACCGGATCAAGGACTTCGCGCTGCGCACCGGCGTCGGCATCGGCTCGGCCGGGCTCCCCTCCTACAACCTGCTGCTGGAGGGCCACACCGAGGCCCTGGAGAACGACGTCATCCTCTACATGAAGCAGGCGCAGGTCCCGGCCGTGGCCCGGCACATCGCCGACGAGAGGGTGCGCGGCCACTTCCTGCACCAGGGGCACCGCACCGCCGAGTCGCAGCGGGCCTTGCAGGCCTACGCCGACCCGTGGCTCGGCTACACCACGCTGGACGGCGTCGGCCAGCTGGTCGCCGAGGTCTCGCCGTACTCCGCCGACCTCGACTGGGGCGACGTCAACGAGCCGGAGGATCTCGCCTCGGTCATCGGCGACCTGGGCCGGGCCGTGGCGCGCATGCACTCGGTGGCCGACGACGAGTCCAGTCACGACGTGGTCGACTTCTCCACCGAGGACGCCATCACGGCCGTGATCGGCGGCGACGGGGACGGCTTCACCGAGATGCTCGTCGGCTTCGCCCACGCCTACGGCGCCCAGGCCAGGGCCGACCACCAGCTCTTCGTGGACCTGTTCCGCAACGGCCGCCTCCCGGGGCTCTGACCTCGTCCTCCGGAGCGGCCCCCACGGGGACCGACCAGTCGGTATGGACGCGGCGGCGGCCGTACGGCATGCTTACCGAACATGAGTCTGTTCTCGGTTCAGGGTAAGAAAGTGGTGGTCACCGGCGGTTCGCGGGGCATCGGCCGGATGATCGCCGAAGGCTTCGCCGCGGCGGGGGCCACGGTCTACATCTCCTCCCGCAAGGCCGCCGAGGTGGAGAAGACCGCGGCCGAGATCGGCTGCGTCGCCGTACCGGCCGACCTGTCCACCCCCGACGGCGTCGCCGCGCTCGTGGAGGCGGTCTCCGCGCGCGAGGAGCGGCTGGACGTGCTGGTCAACAACGCCGGCGCGACCTGGGGAGCGCCGCTGGAGGAGTACCCGGAGCACGCCTTCGACAAGCTCTGGGACATCAACGTCAAGGGCGTGTTCTACCTGACCCAGCGCTTCCTGCCGCTGCTGCGCGCCGGGGCCTCCGCCGAGGACCCGGCGCGGGTGATCAACATCGGCTCGGTCGACGGCATCCGGGTGCCCGCGCTGGAGACCTACGCCTACTCCACGACCAAGGCCGCCGTGCACATGCTCACCCGCCACCTGGCCCACCGGCTCGTGCGCGACGCGATCACCGTCAACGCGATCGCGCCCGGCCCCTTCGAGTCCAAGATGATGGCCTTCGCCCTCGACGACCCCGACATGCGGCGGGCGGTCGCCTCCAGCGTGCCGATGGGCCGGATCGGCACCCCGGAGGACATGGCCGGGACCGCGATCTACCTCGCGTCGCGCGCGGGCGCCTACCTCACCGGCGTGGTGATCCCCGTCGACGGCGGCATGACCGCGCACGGTTGAGCGACGCCCCGGCCGACCGGGCACGGTAGCGACGCCCCGGCCGACCGGGCACGGTCGAGCGACGCCCCGGCCGGCCGGGCACGGCCCCCCGTACCGGGGCCGCGGCGGGGCACCGCGGCCCCGGCACGGGCCCCCGGCGCCCCGGTGCACGGGCGCGGGCTCACCCGACGTTGCCGCGGCGCGCCTTCTTCAGCCTCTTCAGCTTCTTCACGGCCTTCGCCTTGGCCTTCGCCTTCTTGGCCTTGGCCGCGGCCTTGGCCGTGTCCGCCGGCTTCTCCTTGGCCTTCACCTTGGTGACGGGCGTGACGGCGGGCTTCGGCTTGGGCGTGACCACGGGCGCGGGCGCGGCGGTGCTCGCGCAGCCGGCCAGCCTCACCACGACGTTGCTGCCGACGTGGTCCGGCAGCACCACGTCGGTCCTGCCGTCGCGGTTGAAGTCGGCGCCCCCCATCCCGCCCATCATGCTGCCGCCGGCGAAGCTCACGGGGGCGTGGAAGGTGCCGTCGCCCTTGCCCAGCAGCACCAGGAGGCCGAAGGAGGTGACCGTGGACAGGTCGGTTTTGCCGTCGCGGTTGAAGTCGCCGTTGAGGAGCCAGCCCGTCATCGTGCCCGCGGCGAAGCCGACGGGCGTCTGGAAGGTGCCGTCGCCCTTGCCCAGCAGCACCGACCCGCCCAGCGAACCGCTGGCGGCGAGGTCGGTCTTGCCGTCGGCGTTGTAGTCTCCGCTGACGACCATCCAGGGCTGCGAGTCCACGTGGTAGGAGACGGGCGGCTGGAAGGTGCCGTCGCCGTCGCCGAGCACGACCTCGACGGTGCCGCCGCTGCCGCCGCTGCCGCTGTCGCTGCTGCCCATGCCGTTGGAGCCGAACGCCAGGTCGGCGTGGCCGTCACCGTCGAAGTCGCCCGCGATGGTGTAGCCGGTGGACGCCGCGATGCCGAGGTCGACGGGCGTGCCGAAGCCGCCGTCGCCGTTGCCGGGCATCATCTGGAGGGAGGTGCCGCCGAGGTTGGTCACCACCACGTCGAGATCGCCGTCCTCGTCGAAGTCCGCGGAGAAGGCGTCGATGGGACCGGCGATGGTGGGGCTGATGACGGGCGTGTCGAAGGTGCCGTCGCCGTTGCCGGGGAGGACGACGACGGTGTTCGTCCCGAGGCCGACCATCAGCAGATCGGTGTGGCCGTCGCCGTCGAAGTCCCCCGGGGAGAGGCGGCCGGGCGAACTCGTTCCGGAGGCGGTGGCGACCGAGGGGTGGAAGGTCCCGTCACCCTTGCCGAGCAGCACGTCGACGGTGCCGGCGAGCCCGGCCGTGACGATGTCGGCCCGGCCGTCGTCGTTGAGGTCCGCCGTGGTCGCGACGTACGCGGAGTTCGTCGTCGGGTACGCGACGGCCGGTGAGAACGTGATCGCCGAGCAGGTCGCACCGGCGGTCACGGCGGAGGCGGGCGCCGCGGTCGCGGCCAGCGCCCCGGAGGTGAGCGCGGCGGCGGTGAGCAGCGCGGTCATGCGGCGCCGGGCGGGCGCGCCGGACGACGGCGAGATGGACGTGGTCAAGGAAAGCTCCTCCATGAGCCGTGAATGCCCGGCGCGCGGTCCGTCCTGGACACGATGAGCGCGACAGACGCTGACGTCCTCTTCCATCGTCGCGGGGCGGAGGCGCATGAGTACTTTCCGGGGTCCGCCGCCGGAGAGCCGCCCCGCGCGGGCCGTACTCCCGGGCCGTACTCCCGGGCCGTACTCCCGGGCCGTACTCCCGGGCCGTACTCCCGGGCCGTACGGCCCGGCGGCCCGCGCGGCGAAGCCCGCGGTGCGCCGGTCAGAGCATCCCGGCGACGGCCCGGGCCAGGTCGCCGGCGGCGCCGGGGGCGTAGCGCAGGAAGAGGTACGGCTCGGCGAGCTCCAGTTCGATGAGGGCGGGCTCCCCGCCGGGGAGGCGGACCAGGTCCACCCGGGCGTAGAGCACGCCGGGGGACCCGGCCGCCTCCGCGAGCACCCGTTCGGCGAGGGCGACCTGGTCGGGGTCCGGGATGCGGAGCTCCGCCCGGGCGTTGTCGGCGTCCGGGGCCGCGCCGCCCCCGGCCAGCATCGGGTTGCGCCGTACGGCGTGGCTGAACCGGCCGCCGAAGTAGAGCAGGGAGGTCTCCCCCTCGGCCTCGACCATGTCCAGGTAGGGCTGGACCATCGCGGTCCGGCCCGCGTCCGCCAGCCGGGCCGCGTGGGCCGCCGCCTTGTCCCGGTCGGTGGTCCTGACGGTGTCGCGGGCGCCCGCCGAGATCGCGGGCTTGACCACGTACTCGCCGAGGACGGGCAGGTCCGGGCTCTCGCCGGGCGCGACCCAGAAGGTGGGGATGGTCGGCGCCGTCAGGTCCCGCAGGTAGGTCTTGTCGGTGTTGCGCTCCAGCACGGCCGCCGGGTTGGCCAGCCGGGTCACCGCCTCGACCCGGCGCGCCCAGGCCAGGAACTCCGCGCGCCGGCCCACGTAGTCCCAGGCCGAGCGGACCACCACGAGGTCGAAGGCCGCCCAGTCGACGGCCGGATCGTCCCAGCGCACGGCGGTCCCCGCGATCCCCGCCTGCGCCCAGGCGGCGAGGGCGGTCTCCTTCTCGTCGTCGAGCCCCTCCGGGTCCGCGTAGGTCACGTACGCCACGGCAGCGTTCACGGGCACACCCTTCACTTCAGGATCGTCACACCGGAGGGGACACTACACAGGCCGCTTCGCACCTCTTCTCCACAGGGATGGCCTTTACGAAGTATGTCCGATTCACTCGTCCCGTCGCCCGGGGACGGACCGGGCCGTTCACGCGAACAAGCGATTGCGCAAGGGCTCATAATGGGAGGCGTGAACACGCGAAAGAACTCCGGAGGCGCGACCACCACCCCGGTCAAGCGCCAGCGCACGACGAAGCGCGCGGCCTCGGCCGGCTCCGCCTCGGAGCGCCGCGACCACCTCGTCAGGCTCGCCGCGGACCTCTTCGCGCGCAAGGGCTTCCAGGCGACCACCGTCCGCGAGATCGCGGAGGAGGCGGGCATCCTGTCCGGGAGCCTCTACCACCACTTCGACTCCAAGGAGACGATCGTCGACGAGGTGCTCAGCACCTTCCTCGACGACCTCGTCGGACGCTACCGGGCCGTGCTGGAGCAGGGCGGCGACCCCCGCTCGGTCCTGTCGGAGATGGTGCGGATCGGCTTCAGCACCCTCGAACCGCACCGCGCGGCGATCACCGTCATGCAGAACGACTGGAACTACCTGCGCTCCCTGCCCGGCGACCGCTTCGACTACCTGGTCAGGGCCGAGGACGAGGTCGAGCGCATGTGGGTCGAGCAGATCAAGCGTGGGCAGGCCGTCGGGCAGTTCCGCCCGGACGTGGACCCCAAGCTCACCTACCGCATGATCCGCGACAGCATCTGGGTCGCCGTCCGCTGGTTCCGTCCGGGCGGCCGCCTCGACACCGGCGGCATCGCCGAGCACTACGTCACCGTCCTGTTCGACGGCCTGGCCACCGGAGAGCGGACGAGCCAGCGGGGATGAGCGCCGAAGCACTGCAGAAGGCCGTGCGGCTGGCGCTCGCCGAGGCCGCCGACCCCGCCAAGGCCCCGGCGATGCAGGCCTACATGAAGTCGGCCATGCCGTTCCTCGGGGTGCAGGCCGTACCGCGCCGCACGGCGCTGCGGAAGGTCTTCGCCGAGCACCCGTTCGAGGCCGCGCCCGAGTGGCGCCGGGCGGCGCTGACCCTGTGGCGGGAGGCGGAGTACCGCGAGGAGCGCTACGCGGCGATCACCCTCACCGGGTCCCCGCCCCGCTGGGGCCGGACGCTGTACACCCTGCCGATCTACGAGGAGATGATCGTCACCGGGGCCTGGTGGGACTTCGTCGACGAGGTGGCCGTCCACCGGATCGGCCCGCTGCTGCGGCAGTTCCCCGACACCATGCGCCCGCTGATGCTCGAATGGGCGCACAGCGACGACCTGTGGAAGCGACGCACGTCGATCATCTGCCAGAACAGGTTCCGGGCCGCCACCGACGCCGGCCTGCTCTACGCCTGCATCGAGCCGAGCCTGTCGGACACCGACTTCTTCGCCCGCAAGGCGATCGGCTGGGCCCTGCGCGAGTACGCCAGGACCGACCCGCGCGAGGTCGTGCGCTACGTCGACCACAAGGGCATCACCGGCCTGAGCCGGCGCGAGGCCCTGAAGAACCTCCCCTCCCGCTGAACCCCCCGGTACGGCCCGCCCACCTCTTCCCGGTACGGCCCGCCCGTCCCTCGGCGCCGTGCGCCGACCCCGCGCGATCAATTTAGGTTAGCCTGCCCTAATATCTTCTTAGACAAGACGTATCTACTCTTCTGAGGTGCACATGAGGACTCCGATCCGCCGCCGCTGGGCCGTGACCGCGGCCGCCGCGATCACGGCCGTCCTGGGCCTGACCGCCTGCGGTTCCGGCTCCGGCGGCTCCACGGCCGCCGCGCCCGCCGCGGCCGGGAGCGCCACGACCGGGGGCGCCGCCGCGACGCGCAGCGTCACGCACGAGCTCGGCACCACCGACGTCCCCGCCGCGCCCAAGCGCATCGTCTCGGTGAGCGTCACCCTGACCGGCCACCTGCTCGCGCTGGAGGCCCCCCTGATCGCCTCGCAGGCCACCCCGCCCGGACCGATCACCGACGCGAACGGGTTCTTCTCCCAGTGGGCGGACGTCGCCGAGCAGCGCGGCGTCCAGGTGGCCTACCAGGGCTTCGAGGCGGACATCGAGAAGGTCATCGCGGCCAAGCCCGACCTCATCATCGGCTCGGCGTCCGGCGCGGACAGCACCGCCAAGGTCTACGACCGGCTCAAGGCCGTCGCGCCGACCGTGCTCTTCCGCCACGACGACCTCTCCTGGCAGGAGCTCATGACCAAGCTGGGCGGCGCGCTGGGCCTGGAGGCGAACGCGCAGAAGGTCATCGCCGCCTACGACCAGCGGGTGGCCGAGGTGAAGGGGAAGATCAAGCTCCCCGAGCAGGACGTCGTGCTGCTGCGCGACAACAACACCGACATCCCCGTCTTCACCCAGGCCTCCGCCCAGGGCGCGCTGCTGTCCTCCCTCGGCTTCCGGCTGCACACCGTCGACTCCTCCCTGGCCTCCGCCGACAACCGCGAGGGCGGCAAGCGCCTGGACATCCTGACCATCTCGCAGGAGAACATCGTCAAGGGGTTCGGGGACAGCTCGCTGTTCTTCGTCAGCCACACCGCGGACGAGATCGCCGCCACCACGGCCAAGCCGCTCTGGAAGGACCTGCCCGCCGTCGGCGACAAGCGCGTCCACGACCTCGGCCTCGACTCGTTCCGCATCGACTACTACAGCGCGTCCAACGTCATCGACCGCATCGAGCAGCAGTTCGCCGGCTGATGAGGAACGTCCCGCCCCGGCTCCCCTGCCCCCGCCCGCCCGAGGTCCTCACCGGACGGCGCGTCGCCGCGCCGGCCGCGGGCCTCCCGGGCGGGACGGCCCGGGAGGCCGCGTGCGCTCAGGAACGGCCCGCACGCCACTCCCGGTGGAGCAGCCAGGCCAGGTAGAGGCCGCCGAGCCCGCCCGTCAGCACCCCCACCGGCAGTTGGCCGGACGTCGGCAGCCGCTGGACCGCCACGTCGGCGGCGGCCAGCAGCAGGGCGCCGGTCGCCGCCGCGGTGGCGACCCCCGCACCCGGGGCCCCGGTCAGCCGCCGGGAGAGCTGCGGCGCGGCGAGCGCCACGAAGACGATGGGGCCGGCCACGGAGACCGCCGCGCCGGACAGCAGCACGGCGACGAGCAGCAGCGCCAGGCGGAGCCGCTCGACCGGCAGGCCGAGCGCCGAGGCGGTCTCGTCGCCCATCTCCATCGCGCTCAGCGAGCGGCTCAGCGCCAGCGCCGACGGCAGCAGCACCGCCAGCGCCGCCGCCATCGGCCCCACCTGCGTCCAGCCGGTCCCCGCCAGGCTCCCGACGAGCCACACCTTCGCCCCCTGCGACTCGTACAGGTCGGCCCGGGTGAGCAGGTAGGCGATGACCGAGTGGAGCATGGCGGTCACCCCGATGCCGACGAGCACCAGCCGGGTGCCCTGCACGCCCCGTTTGAAGGACAGGACGTACACCAGCAGTCCCGCGCCCAGGCCGCAGGCCAGCGCGCCCGCGGTGACGGCCAGGGGGGTCACGGTGCCGACGACCAGGAGCATCAGCACGGCTCCCACGGCCGCACCCGCGTTCACCCCGATGATGTCCGGGCTGCCGAGCGGATTGCGCGACAGGCTCTGCACGACGGCGCCGCCGGTCCCGAGCGCCGCCCCGACCAGCAGGGCGAGCAGCACCCGCGGGGCGCGCAGCTCGTAGACCACCATCGCGCTCATGGCGTCGCCCCGGCCCGCCAGGGTCCGGACGACGTCCCCGACCGAGATCGCCGACCCGGTCCCCAGGGCGAGCAGTCCGACCGCGGCGGCGGCCCCGAGCAGGCCCAGGAGGACCGCCGAGGCCCGCAGGTGGATCCGGAAGGAGACGCGGCGCGACGGGGTGCGGACGATGCGGTAGGCGCTCACAGGCTGGCGATCCTTCGACGGCGGAGCAGGTAGATGAAGACCGGGGCCCCGACGAACGCGGTGACGATGCCGCTCTGCAGCTCGCCGGGCCGGACGACGACCCGGCCCACGACGTCGGCGGTGAGCAGCAGGGCCGGGGCCAGCAGCGCCGAGTGCGCCAGGATCCAGCGGTGGTCGGGGCCGGTGAGGGCGCGCACGGCGTGCGGGGCCATGAGCCCGATGAAGCCGATGGGCCCGGCCGCGGCCGTCGCCGCCCCGCAGAGCAGCATGATCGCCGCCGCTCCGGCCAGCCGCACGCGCCCCGGGTTCACCCCGAGGCCCCGCCCCGTCTGCTCGCCCAGCGCCATGGCGTTGAGACCCCGGCCGAGGGCGAGGGCGAGGACCACGCCGGCCGCGACGAACGGCGCGACCTGCCGGACGACCTCCGCGTCGCGTCCGGCGAGCGCGCCCACGTCCCAGAACCGCCACTGGTTGAACACGCCGGCGTCGAGAGTGAGCGCCGCGTTGATGGCGGCGAGCAGGGAGGCGCTGACGGCCGCGCCGGCGAGCACCAGGCGGGCCGGGTTGGCAGCGCCGCGCCCCGTCGCGCCGAGCGCGTGGACGGCGACGGTGACCAGCGCCGCCCCGAGGAGGGAGAACCAGACCCAGATCCGCAGGTCGGTGATCCCGAAGAAGAGGATGGCGCAGACGACGGCCAGCGAGGCCCCGGCGTTGACCCCGAGCATGCCGGGGTCGGCCAGCGGGTTGCGGGTGAGCGCCTGCATGAGCGCCCCGGACAGGCCCAGCGCGGCGCCGACGAGGACGCCCAGCAGCGTCCGCGGGATGCGCAGGTCGTGCACGACCGCGGCGGTCTCCCCGCCGTCGGGGTGCCAGAGCTGCTGCCAGACCTCCCCGGGCGGGATCGCCTGCGCGCCGACCGCGATGCTGAGCGCGACCACCGCCGCGAGCACCGCGAAGGAGACGGCGAGCCCCGTCCAGCGCATCGAACCTCCCTGATTTAGGCAAGGCTTACCTTATAGCAGGTGGTACGGGACGCCCCGCCCGGCCGCGTCCACCGGTAGGGTTGCCGTGATCCAGACGTCACGCGCGTTAGGCGGCCATGCTCGACCGACGACTCCAGCCGGCGCGGCCGTACGCCGCCCTGATCTTCGACTGCGACGGGACCCTCGTGAACACCGCCGCCGCCAACGAGACCGCGTGGCGGGCGGCCCTGGAGTCCTGGCAGGTCGAGCTCGACCCCGCCTGGTACCGCGCCCGGACCGGCCTGTCCGCCGACCGCCTCCTGGCCGAGCTGGAGGCCGAGACCGGCGCGGAGCTGGACCACCGGGCGGTGTCCGCCGCCGCGGCCGACGCCTACCGGTGGCTGGTGGACACCGTCGCGCCGTACCCGCAGGTGGCCGCGGTCGCCGAGGCGCACCGGGGCCGGGTGCCCATGGCGGTGGCCTCCGGCGGGTCGCGCGGACGGGTGCGCGAGACCCTGCGCACCACCGGCCTGCTCCCGCTCTTCGACGCGGTCGTCACCCGCGACGACGTCCGGGAGGGCAAGCCCGCCCCCGACGTCTACCTGCTCGCGGCCCGGCGGCTGGAGGTCCTCCCGCACGCCTGCGTCGCCTACGAGGACACCGACGAGGGGGTGGCCGCCGCGCTGGCCGCCGGGATGGAGGTCATCGACGTCCGCCCGGCCCTGCGGGACGCGGTCCCCGGCGGCGAGAGCACCGCACCCGTTGGCTAGCTGTACTATCCACTGATGAGGATCTCGCAGCTCAGCGCCGCCTCGGGCGTCCCCATCCCGACGATCAAGTACTACCTGCGCGAGGGCCTGCTGCCCGCCGGGGAGCAGACCTCCGCCACCCGGGCCGAGTACGGCGAGCGCCACCTGCGGCGGCTCCGCCTGATCCGCGCGCTGCTGGAGGTCGGCCACCTGTCCATCGCGGCCATCCGCAAGGTGGTCGCCGCGGTGGAGGACGAGGGCATGGACCTGCACCTCGTGCTCGGCACCGCCCACTACGCCATCTCCCCGCCGGTCGAGGCCCATCCCGACGACGCGGAGTGGCGGCGCGCCCGGGCCGAGGCCGACCGCCTCGTCGCCGACCTCGGCTGGCAGGTCGACGCCGCCGCCCCCGCCCGCGACGAGCTCGCCCAGGCCGTCCTCACCCTCGACCGGCTCGGCCTGCCGGCCACCGGCGACGCCCTGCGCCCCTATGCCGAGGCGGCCATGCGGCTCGTCTCCGAGCACGAGATCCGCACCATCCCCGCCGACCGGACCCGCGAGGAGGCGGTCGAGGCGCTGGTGGTCGGCACCGTCGTGAAGGGCCGCGTCCTCGACGTGATGCGCCGGCTGGCCCAGGAGTCCGTCTCGGCCCGGACCTTCGGGGCGGCCCCGCGGAGCTGAGGCCGCCGCCGCGGATCCCGCGGCGGCCCGGCGGCACCGGCCCGCCGGTCGCCGCCGCGCTCCCGGTGGTCCGGCGGCGCCGCCCGCGCCTCGCGGGCCCTAGGAGATCTTCCGGCGGTAGGTGTTCATCGCCAGGGCGAACGCGACGACGAGGATGCCGACGCACCAGGCCAGGGCGATCCACAGGTCCGTGCCGATCGGCTGCCGGGCGAACAGGCCGCGGATGGTGTTGACGATGGAGGTCACCGGCTGGTGCTCGGCGAAGGCGCGCAGCGGGCCGGGCATGGTGTCGGTGGGCACGAAGGCCGAGCTGAGGAAGGGCAGGAAGATGAGCGGGTAGGAGAACGCGCTCGCGCCCTCCATGGTCGTGGCGGTCAGGCCGGGGATGACGGCCAGCCAGGTCAGCGCCAGGGTGAACAGGACGAGGATGCCGGCGACCGCGAGCCACGCCGGTGCTCCCGCCGCCGAGCGGAAGCCCATCAGCAGAGCGACGAGCACGACGACCACGAGCGAGATCGCATTGGCGACCAGCGAGGTCAGCACGTGCGCCCACAGGACGGACGAGCGTGCGATCGGCATGGACTGGAAGCGTTCGAAGACGCCGCTCTTCATGTCCGTGAACAGCCGGAACGCGGTGTAGGCGATGCCCGAGGCGACCGTGATGAGCAGGATGCCGGGCAACTGGTAGTCCACGTACGAGGTCGGCCCCGTGTCGATCGCGCCGCCGAAGACGTAGACGAACATCAGCATCATCGCGATCGGCATGACCGCGGTGGTGATGACGGTGTCCGGGCTGCGCGCGATGTGGCGCAGGGAGCGTCCCAGCAGGGTGACGGTGTCGCCGAGGAAATGCTTGGTCATCATCGTTCCTTACGCGTCCGTGGCGGCGTCGCGGTCATGGCCGTCCCGGCCTCCGCCGCCGGTGAGGGCCAGGAAGACGTCCTCGAGGGTCGGCTGCTTCTCGACGTACTCGACCTCGGCGGGCGGCAGCAGCCGCCTGAGTTCGTCCAGGGTGCCGTCGACGAGGATCCGGCCCTCGTGCAGGATCGCGATCCGGTCGGCGAGCTGTTCGGCCTCGTCCAGGTACTGCGTGGTGAGCAGCACCGTCGTCCCCCGGCCGGCGAGTTCCCTGACGGCCTGCCACACCTCGATGCGCGCCTGGGGGTCGAGCCCGGTCGTCGGCTCGTCGAGGAAGATGACCGGCGGATCGCCGATGAGGCTCATCGCGATGTCGAGGCGGCGGCGCATGCCGCCCGAGTACGTCGACACCTTCCGCCCGCCCGCCTCGGTGAGCGAGAAACGCGCGAGCAGGTCGTCGGCGACCCCGCCGGGATCCCGCAGGTGCCGCAGCCGGGCGATCAGCACGAGGTTCTCCCGCCCGCTGAGGATCTCGTCGACCGCGGCGAACTGCCCCGTCAGGCTGATCGACTCCCGCACGTCCGCCGGTCGCCCGGCGACGTCGAAGCCGTTGACGCCCGCCGTGCCCGCGTCGGCCCTGAGCAGCGTGGACAGGATCCTCACGATCGTGGTCTTGCCCGCCCCGTTCGAACCGAGCAGGGCGAAGATGGCGCCCCGCGCCACCTCGAAGTCCACGCCGCGCAGCACCCGCAGCCCTTTGTACGACTTCTCCAGGCCCTGCACGCGGATCGCCGGTTCCCGGAGCTGATCGACTGTCATCCGTATGTCCTCCGCATGTCCGTTCTCTGTCGCGTCACGTCTCGTCGCCCGCGGCATGATCTGTGCCTTCTGCAGTTCGGTCGGCGGTGCCGTCGGCGGCGCGGTCGATGGCGTCGGCCAGCAGTTCCCGCTCCCGGTGGATCCACTGGCCCTCCGGGTAGTTGCGGAGGAACGCCTCGGCGAACCCCACCGGGTCCTCGCCGACGATCTCGCGGACCGGGATTCCGTCCGCCGCGCTCTGCTCGAAGAGGTCGGCGAGGTCGTCCAGCATCGCCAGCAGGCTGTCCGCCTTCCCCGGCCCGAAGAACTGCATGTACCGCTCCAGCGCGTCGACCGCCGTGCGGTGACCCGCGGGGAGCCCCTTGACGCGCGCCTTGTACCGCCGGTAGCGCCGCTTGTCCTCGAACGGCCCGGTGACCATCTCCAGGTACTGCAGATAGCGGCTCTTCGTCTCGTTCGACTCTGCGGTCATGGATGCCTTCCTCCTCGGCGGGGCTGCTGGAGTCGTCCGGCGAGGAGGCTCCAGGCCCTCCGGCGTCCCGTCGGGCGGCCCGGTCATCCGCCCGCCCGCGAGGACACCCTCTCCAGCTACTCGGTGTCGCTGACTACCGGTACAAAGTAGCACCGACTACCGGTACATAGCAACACTCAATAGCCGGGCGGCCGGGATCGCACGCGGGCGGCCGGGGCGACCGCGGCCACCCCGCGCCGGAGCCGTCGAGGAGTCCGCACGGCCCGGCCGGCCGCGACCCCGGCCGTGACGGCCGGATACGCCCAGCTCACAGGCGCCGGACCGCCCCGTGAGGATTCTCCGGCACCGCTGCCTGGCCAAACGGACTCAAGTAACACCACGTTCACATATGGGCAACAGATGCGAAATCGCGACTTGCGACTCTTCAGAGGCAGCAGACCACTCCCTCCCCAAGGACTCCGCCGATGACCTTCAAGGCTGAATACATCTGGATCGACGGCACCGAGCCGACCGCCAAGCTCCGCTCGAAGACGCGAGTCCTCGCGGACGGCGCAGAGCTCCCGATCTGGGGCTTCGACGGGTCCAGCACCAACCAGGCCGACGGCCACTCCTCCGACCGCGTGCTCAAGCCGGTCTTCACCTGCCCGGACCCGATCCGCGGCGGCGCCGACGTGCTCGTCCTGTGCGAGGTCCTCAACCCCGACATGACCCCGCACTCCAGCAACACCCGCGCGCTCCTCACCGAGGTCGCCGAGAAGTACGCCGACCAGGAGTCCTGGTTCGGCATCGAGCAGGAGTACACCTTCTTCAAGGAGGGCCGCCCGCTCGGCTTCCCGCTGGGCGGCTTCCCGGCCCCGCAGGGCGGCTACTACTGCGGCGTCGGCGCCGACGAGGTCTTCGGCCGCGACGTCGTGGAGAAGCACCTCGACCGCTGCCTGGAGGCCGGTCTGGCGATCTCCGGCATCAACGCCGAGGTCATGCCCGGCCAGTGGGAGTTCCAGGTGGGCCCGGCGGGCCCGGTGGAGGTCGCCGACCACATGTGGGTCGCCCGCTGGCTGCTCTACCGCACCGCGGAGGAGTTCGACATCGCCGCCACGCTGGACGCCAAGCCGGTGAAGGGCGACTGGAACGGCGCCGGCGCGCACACCAACTTCTCCACCAAGGCGATGCGCGAGGGCTTCGACCCGATCATCACCGCCTGCGAGGCGCTGGGCGAGGGCGACAAGCCCCTGGAGCACGTCAAGAACTACGGTCACGGCATCGAGGACCGCCTCACCGGCCACCACGAGACCGCTCCGTGGAACAAGTACAGCTACGGCGTCTCCGACCGCGGCGCCTCGGTCCGCATCCCGTGGCAGGTCGAGATCGACAAGAAGGGCTACATCGAGGACCGCCGCCCCAACGCGAACGTCGACCCGTACGTGGTGACCCGCCTGATCGTGGACACCTGCTGCTCCGCGCTGGAGAAGGCCGGCCAGGTCTGATCCCGCGGGCGATCCGGAGCGCGGAGGCCGCGGACACCCTGCCGGGGGTGTCCGCGGCCTCCGCGCTCCGCCCGTGCCCGCCGTACCGCCCGGCCCGCTCCGCCCGTGCCCGCCGTACCGCCCGGCCCGCGCCCGGCCTCGCCGCCGGGCTCCGGGACGGCCTGCGGTAGCGTCGAGTCGTGGATCTCGGAATCGAAGGCAGGGTCGCCCTGATCACGGGCGGCAGCGCGGGGCTCGGCCTCGCATCGGCCAGGAGTCTCGCCCGGGAGGGCTGCGCGGTCTGCGTGAGCGCCCGCTCCCCCGAGCGGCTCGCCGACGCCGTGGTGGAGCTGCAGGAGTTCGGCGGGACGGTGCACGCGGTGCTCGCCGACGTGGAGGACCCGGAGGCGGCCGCGCGGGTCGTCGCCGAGACGCGCGAGGTGCTGGGACCGGTCGACATCCTGGTCGCGAACGCGGGCGGACCCCCGCGGGGGGACTTCCTGCAGGTGGACCAGGACGACTGGGAGACGGCGGTCAACCGCAACCTGCTGGGCACCGTCCGGCTGATCCGGGCCGTGCTCCCGGACATGCGCTCGCGCGGCTGGGGACGGATCGTCACGATCTCCAGCAGCTCGGCGCGCGAGGCGCTCGACGGGCTGGCGCTGTCCAACGCCACCCGCCCGGCGGTCGCCGGGGTGGTCCGCACGCTCGCCCGCGAGGTCGGCCGGGACGGCGTACTGGTCAACAACGTGCTGCCGGGGCCGATCCTCACCGACCGGCTCAAGGAGGCGACGCCCACCCCGGAGGGCCTGGCCGAGCGGGCCGAGCGCGTGCCCGTGGGCCGGCTGGGCCGCCCCGAGGAGGTCGGCGACGTGGTGGCGTTCCTGGCGAGCGAGCGGGCCTCCTTCATGACCGGCGTCTCCGTCCTGGTGGACGGCGGGCAGAGCAGAGTGATCGCTTGATCCGGATGTGACATGCTTCGGGAGAACCGTCCGGTTCTCGGGGGAAGGGCGGGAATGAACAAGCCGGTCATCGTGACGGTCGACGACGACCCGGGGGTCTCGCGCTCCGTGGCCCGCGACCTGCGCCGCCGGTACGGCCACGCCTACCGGGTCGTCAGGGCCGACAGCGCGGCGCAGGGCATCGAGAGCGTCCGCGAGATGCGGCTGCGCGGCGACGACGTCGCGGCGATCCTGGCCGACTACCGGATGCCCCAGATGAACGGCGTGGAGTTCCTGGAGCAGGCCATGGACCTGTACCCCCACGCCCGCCGGGTGCTGCTCACCGCCTACGCCGACACCGAGGCGGCGATCCAGGCGATCAACGTGGTGGACCTCGACCACTACCTGCTCAAGCCCTGGGACCCGCCGGAGGAGAAGTTCTACCCGGTGCTGGACGCCCAGCTCGACGCCTGGCAGCGGACCGACCGGCGCGCCGCCGACGAGCTGCGGGTGGTGGGGGCGCGCTGGTCGGCCCCCTCCTACCGGGTCCGCGACTTCCTGGCCCGCAACCAGGTCCCCTACCGCTGGCTGCTGGCCGACGAGCCCGAGGGCGCGCAGCTGCTGGCCGCCGCCGGGGAGGGCGCGGGTCCGGCCGCCCTGCCGCTGGTCGTCACCGCGCAGGGCGCGACGCTCACCGCGCCGACCACCGCCGAGCTCGCCTCGGCCGTGGGCCTGTCCACCGACCCCGCCACCGACTTCTACGACCTGGTCGTCATCGGCGGCGGTCCCGGCGGCCTGGGCGCGGCGGTCTACGGCGCCTCGGAGGGACTGCGCACCGTACTGGTGGAGAAGCACGCCTCCGGTGGGCAGGCCGGCCAGAGCTCCCGCATCGAGAACTACCTGGGCTTCCCCGACGGCGTCTCCGGCGCCCAGCTCGCCGACCGGGCCCGCCGCCAGGCGCTGAAGTTCGGCGCCGAGCTGCTCACCGCCCGCACGGCCACCAGCCTGGAGGTCCGGGGCCGGGCCCGGGTGGTCGGCTTCGCCGACGGCGGCGGCATCGCCGCGCACACGGTGATCCTGGCGACCGGCGTCTCCTACCGGCGGCTGACCGCCCCCGGCCTGGACGACTTCATCGGCGCGGGCGTCTACTACGGCGCGGCGGTGACCGAGGCGCCCGAGTGCCGCGGCTGCGACGTCTACATCGTCGGCGCGGCCAACTCGGCCGGGCAGGGCGCCGTGCACCTGTCGGGGTACGCCGACCGGGTGCACCTGATCGTCCGGGGCGACGGGCTGGAGAGCTCCATGTCGCACTACCTGATCGAGCAGATCGCGCAGACCCCGAACATCGAGGTGCACACCGGCACCGAGGTGGTCGCCGCCGAGGGCGCGGAGCACCTGGAGCGGCTCACGCTCAAGGGCCCGGACGGCGAGCGCACGGTCGACGCCGAGTGGCTGTTCGTCTTCATCGGCGCCGCGCCGCACACCGACTGGCTCGGCGACGCGGTCGAGCGCGACGAGCGGGGCTTCGTGCTGACCGGCCCCGACCTGACCGCGGGCGGGAACCGGCCCCGCGACTGGCCGCTCCGGCGGGAGCCGTACCACCTGGAGACCAACGTGCCGGGTGTCTTCGCCGCCGGCGACGTGCGCGCCGGATCGATCAAGCGGGTCGCCTCGGCGGTCGGCGAGGGGGCGATGGCCGTGGCGCTCGTCCACCGCTACCTGGAGAAGACGTGATCGACCCCGGCGTGCTCCGCGGCCTGTTCCTCTTCGAGGGGCTGGAGGAGGACCGGCTCGCGTGGCTGGCCGCCCACGCCTTCGAGCGCGAGGCCGCCGCGGGCGAGCTGGTCGTACGGCAGGGCGACCCGGCCGACTGCTTCATCGTGCTCGTCGAGGGCGAGGTGGTCATGGTCACCGAGACCCCCGCCGGGCCGGTCTCGCTCACCCCCACCTCCCAGCCCGGGGTCTACGCCGGGGCCACCTCCGCCTACCTCGGCGAGCGCGCCCCCGCCTCCTACACCCACTCGCTCCGCGCCACCAGGCCCTCCCGGTTCGTCGAGCTGCCCGCCGGGGAGTTCGCCCGGATGATGACCGAGTGGTTCCCGATGGCGGTGCACCTGCTGGACGGCGTGCGCCTGGGCGGGCTGGCGCAGCGGGAGTTCATCGACCGGCGGCAGCGGCTGACGGCCCTGGGCACGATCACCGCCGGGCTCACGCACGAGCTCAACAACCCGGCGGCGGCGGCCGTGCGCGCCGTGGGCGAGCTCCGCGAGAAGGTCGCGTCCTCGCGGCGGCGCCTGGCCGAGCTGGCCGAGGCGGGCATCCCGCCGGACCGGCTGCGCGCCCTGATCGACATGGAGGAGCGGTGCTCCACCGGCGCGGCGGCCCTGCCCCCGCGCTCCCCTCTGGAGGTCTCCGACGCCGAGGACGAGCTGGGCGACGCGCTGGAGGAGGCGGGGGTCGACGGCGGCTGGGAGCTCGCGCCGCCGCTGGTCGCCGCCGGTTTCGGGCCGGAGGGGCTGGAGAAGGTCCGGGGCGCGGCCGGGCCGGAGCACCTGGCGGCGGCGGTGCACTGGCTGGCGGAGGCGGTCGAGATCTCCCAGATGCTGGACGAGGTCACCGACGCGACCGGGCGGATCTCCTCGCTGCTGGCCTCGGCCAGGCAGTACTCCCAGATGGACCGCGCGCCGTACCGGACGGTGGACGTGCGGGAGCTGCTGGACAGCACGCTCACCATGTTCCGCGGCAAGATCCCGCCCGGGATCGGCGTGGCCGTCGACTACGACCCCGCCCTGCCGCCGATCCCCGCCTACGCCGGGGAGCTCAACCAGGTGTGGACCAACCTGATCCACAACGCGCTGGACGCGATGGCGGGCGAGGGCACGCTGACCGTCCGCACCCGGCTGGAGCACGGGGCCACCGCGCTGGTCGAGATCTGCGACACCGGTCCCGGCGTCCCGGAGGAGCTGCGTGAGCGGATCTTCGAGCCGTTCTTCACCACCAAGCCCGCCGGTGAGGGCACCGGCCTGGGCCTGGACATCTCCTTCCGGATCGTCGCCGGGCGGCATGGCGGCGACCTGCGGGTGGAGTCGGCGCCCGGCGACACCCGCTTCCAGGTCCGCCTCCCGGCCGCCGAGCAGCCGGACGCCCGGGACGCCCCGGACCGGGCCGTCAGGAGTCCGGGGCCGGCAGGTGGGCGTTGGGCCGGCGGGCGAGATCGGCCAGCTCGGGCAGCTCCACCACGGTGACGCCCGCGTCCGCGAGCTCCTCGACGCCGTGGCAGTCGGCCAGCAGCACGGGCTCCCGCCAGGCCAGCACGACCCGCCGGACCCCGCTGCCGATGATCAGCCGGGTGCAGGTCCGGGGGCGGGAGCGGCGCACGCTGCACGGCTCCAGGCTGCTGTAGACGGTGGCGCCGGGCAGCCGGGGGTCGCCGGCCGGGATCTTGGCGAGCGCGGACTCCTCGGCGTGCACGTGGGGGTCGCCGCCCTCCCGGGAGTGGCCGCGCGCCAGCTCGGTGCCGTCGGCGGCGACCACGACGGCCCCGACGGAGAAGGCCGCCGGCGAGGGCGGGCAGAGCCGGGCCAGCTCGCAGGCCAGCCGGAGCCAGTCGCGGTCGCCCACCGGTCCCGGAGCCCTCCCCCGGCCGGCGTCGCGGTCGCCCACCGGTCCCGCGGCCCTCCCCCGGCCGGCGTCGCGGCCGCTCACCGGTCCCCCCGCTCCGGAGACCTCTCCCGGCCGACCAGGTAGCGCAGCACGACGACGTCGCCGAGCGCGCGGACCTCCGCGAGGTCCATCCGCCGCAGGGGGCCCTGGGGGAAGCGTCCGGCGCCGACGAACCGCGGCGCGGCGGGATCGCCGACGAAGAACGGCGCGACGGCGAGCCGGATCTCGTCGGCGAGGTCCTCCAGGAGGAACCAGGTGTGCACCGCGCCCCCGCCCTCGACCATGAGCCGCCGGATTCCGCGTCCGGCCAGGTCGCGCAGGACCCGGCGGAGGTCCGCGGGTTCGCCCGCGTCGACCACCGCGGCGGTCGCGCCGAGCCGGGAGACGAGGCCGTCCACCGCCCCCGACGCCGCGTACACGATCTTCTCCGCGTCCCCCGCGGTGAAGAACCGGCTCGCCGGGTCGAGGTCCCCGGTGGCGGTCAGCGTCACCTTGGCGGGACAGGCCGGCAGGCCGCGCGCCACCCGCTCCCGCCGCCGGGCCGGCGAGCGGACCAGCAGGCGGGGGTCGTCCCGGCGCACGGTGCCCGCCCCGACCATGATCGCGTCACAGCCGGCCCGGACCTCGTCGACCCGGTCGAAGTCCTCGTCCCCGGAGAGCAGCAGCCGCTCGGACGTGCCGTCGTCGATGTACCCGTCGACGGACATCGCACAGCTGAGCAGCACGTAGGGGCGCTCGGCCGGTCCTTCCCCGTCGCCCGGCCCGTCAGATCCGCTCACGGCCCGCTCGCCTCCCCCGCGTCCGTCGGAGCGCGCGCCCGCGCGCCCTCACCGGCAGTCGGCCGCGATGCTACGCCACCGGAGAACCGGCGGACCCGCCGGGGCGGGGTCACACCGCGCAGGGGTCACACCGCGCAGGGGTCACGCCGCGCGGGCACCGTGGCGCACTCCCCCTTCGAGGACGTCGATGACGTCCATGGTGTGGCGCAGCAGCCCGCGGGCCAGTTCGGCGTTCTCGCTGATGGCCACCTCCCACAGGTCCCTGACCGCGTCCTGGCGGCGGGCCATGACCACCAGGGCCGAGGAGGGCGAGAGCGCCACCAGGAAGCCGTGGTCCAGCAGCGGGTGGCCGTCCGGCAGGTCGGCGCCGAGGACCCGCCAGCTGCTGTACTTGGCCACGTCGGAGCCCAGCACCAGCACCAGCGGGCAGCGGGCCAGCAGGACGCGGTAGAGCAGGGCCATCTCGGTGTTCCAGCCGTGGTTGTCGGGCAGCAGGAAGGCCACGACCGGGGAGAGGTTCGCCTGGGCGACGGGGCCGGCCAGCGTCGGGGTGAGGCCGTTGACCTCCTCCCAGCTGAGCCCGCTGGAGACGTGCGCCCCCGCCTGCACGGCCCGGTCCCACGGGGAGAGCTCCGGCTCCTCCGCCACCTCGCGCAGCCGGATGGGCGCCTTGGGCGGGGGCACGGAGGCCGGCAGCTCGCCGGGGTGGCCGTGGAAGTAGCCGCGCTGGTAGGTGCCGCCCAGGCTGCGGCCCGTCAGGTGGCCCGACTGGTCCTCGACGTTCTCCACCAGGAGCGTGGCCCGGGAGTGCTGGACCTCGCTCAGCACCGCCGTCATCGCCTGGCCCGCGTAGGCGCGGCCGTAGGTGAGCAGGTGGTGGTCGAGCTTGACCACGTCGGGTTCCAGGGCGGGGAGCATCCCCAGCCCCGCCGGGCTGAACTCGATCTCGCCGATCGCCACCCCCCACCGTGCGGCCCGGGCGCGCCGTACGGTCTCCAGCACCTGCCGGGGATGGCGGCTCATCGCCTCTCCGGTGATCTCGATGAGCACCCGCAGCTTCCGGGTCGCCTCCCACACCACCGGGAGCAGGTCCTCGGGGCACTCCACGATCAGCGAGTCGGCGGCCACGTTGACGAACAGCGAGACCGAGCTCGGCATCTTGCGGGCGAGCATCTGCCGGAACGCCTCGGCCCGGCAGATCCAGTCCAGCTCACCGGCGCGGCCCACCGCGCGCGCCGCGGCGAACATCCGGTCCGGGGCGCGCAGCGGCGAGTCCCGCGGCCCGCGGCTGAGCGCCTCGAATCCCACCACCTGGTCGTGGACCACGTCCACCACCGGCTGGAACTCCACCTCGACCAGGCGCCTGTCGATGATCTCAGCGATCAGGCCGGAGTGCTGGGTGATCCCCGCGGGCTGCTCGTACGCGGCCCGCGCCGGGCCGGAGCCCGGCGCGGGCCGGACCCGGCCGGGCGCGGACGGGGCGAGCGCGCCGGGGCCCTCTCCGGCCACCGGGTCCGGCCTCTCCCAGAGCACGCCCGTGGGACGATCGTCCCGGGCCTCCGGCTTGGGGTCGCGCTGCCAGAGGATCCACCGGGTGGAACGGTCCTCGGTCATGATCGGATCCTTCCTTCGCCGCGCACGCGCGGAAAGAAGCGGTCGGGTGCGCTCCCCGCCCCGCGGCTCGTCCGCGGTGACGGCGGTGCGCGGGGGCACATGCGGTCCTCGGCTCCGGAAGCACGCCGCTCCGGAAGCACGCCGCTCCGGAAGCACGCTGCTCCGACAGGAGCGTCCCTCTCATCGGCAGCGCCGCCGGTCACCTGACCGGAAAGAAAACGGACCGGGGTCACCGCGCGCCCGGCCCCGGCCGGGCCGTCCGCAGGCGTCCGGCCCGGTGCGATCACCCAGGGCGACACCGCCGCCACCCTCCGTCAAAGACGGCGAACCGTGACAACCGGCCCCCTGGGTGAGACCGTCGAACAGGGTGACGGCGCTCGGAGGGGGACTGCATGGTTCCGGGATACCGCGAGGTTCGAGAGCTCGGCACCGGGAGCGGCGGACGGGTGGTGCTGGCCACCTACTCCGGTACCGGCGCCTACGTGGCCGTCAAGTACCTGGACGCCGCGCTGCGGGACGACGGCCGGTTCGTGACGCGTTTCCGCGAGGAGGCGCGCGTCCTGGTCGAGCTCGACGACCCGAACCTCGTCCGGGTCTACGAGTACTACGAGGACGTGCTCGAAGCGGCGATCGTCATGGAACTGGTCGACGGCGTCCCGCTCCGCGGGATCCTCCGCGACCACGGTGCGATGGGCCCCGAGGCGGCGCTGGCCGTGCTCAAGGGCGCCCTGCTGGGCCTGGCCGGGCTCCACTCGGCGGGCGTCCTCCACCGCGACCTGCGGCCGGAGAACGTGCTGGTCCAGGCCGACGGGACGGGCAAACTCACGGACTTCGGCGTGGTCGCCCCCGGTACGGCGGGCGTTCCCGGCTACACCGCGCCCGAGCGGCGGGCCGGGGGGCCGCCGAGCGCGGCGGCCGATCTCTACGCGGCCGCCTGCGTGTTCCTCGAATGCCTCACCGGGCGCCGGCCGCATCCGCGCGGGAGCGCGCCGGCGGAGGAGGTGCCGGCCCCGGTACGGGGGCTGGTCGCGCACGGCATGGCCGACGACCCCGGAGACCGGCCGCCGACGGCCCGGGCGTTCGCCGCGGAACTGGAGGTGGCGGCGCGGGCGGCCTACGGCCCGGAGTGGGAGCGGCGCGGGCGGCGGCGCCTGGCCGAGTCGGCCACCCTGCTCGCGCTGGCCTTCCCGCTGGCCCGGACGGCGCGGGGGAGCGGACCGGGCGCCGCTCCCGGGGGCGGCGCCCGCCGCGAGGCGATCGGCCGGTCGGGCGGGCCGCGCCGTCCGCGGCTGCGCGCCCGGTTCCTGGCGGGGGCGGGGGCGGCGGCCTTCGCAGTCACCGCCGCGCTGGTCGCCGCGGGCCGTCCGGCCGGCCCGCTCGCCTCGGACAGGGTCTTCACCCCACCGCCGGAGGCGCCCGCGCACGGCCGCGAACCGGCCGCGCGCACCGGCGGGCCCGCGTCCTCCGGCGCTCCGGCCCCCGCGCGGAACACCACCGGCGGCCGGAGCGCGCCCTCCCCGCGCGTCTCCGCTCCCGCCTCCGCCGGTCCCCCCGAGGCCGGCCTCCCGCAGCCCACGCGCCGGCCCTCCACGGCGCCGTCGCCCTCGGCCGCGGCGACCTCCCGGCCCCCGGCGCCGTCCGGCAGCGCGCCCTCCTCCTCGTCCCCGTCCCCGCCTCCGTCCCCGTCCTCGTCCCCGTCCCCGTCCTCGTCTCCGTCCGCACCTCCGTCCCGGAGTCCGGAGCCCGGTCCGACCCCGGTCTCCCCCGGCGATCCGGCGCCGGGCCAGAGCGGTGCGCAGACCCCGCCCACGCCGCACGCGGTCGGCGCGCTGGCCGTCACCGGGATCGACGCCGGCGGGGCGACGATCAGCGTCCGCGCGTCCACCACGGCCGGTGTCGTGCTGACGGTCCGGTTCGCCGAGGGCCCGGCCGGGGAACGGCCGGCGGAGGCCCCGGCGCGCACCCTCCTGCTCGGCGGCTCCACCGCCTACCTCCCCGCCGTCCCGCACGCCTTCACCGCCCCGGCCTGCGGCCGGACCGTCCTGTGGCGGGTCACCGCCGAGACCCTGCCGCAGTCCCCCGGCGGCGTGCGGAGCCGTACGGTCGCGGTCACCGGCGCGCCGTGCCCGGAGACCACCGGACCGCCCGAGGACGCGCCGGAAGACGTGCCCGGGGACGTGTCAGAGGACCGGCCGCGGGACGTGTCAGAGGACCCGCGGCGGGACGTGTCAGAGGACCCGCGGCGGAATGTGCCGGAGGACCCGCGGCGGGACGCGGCCGGGACCCCGCGGACCGATCGCGCGCCCTACCGCTCCCCTGCCGGCGCTTGACCGGGCCTTGACCCGGCCGCGGCACCCGGTCCGCGGCCGAGCCACTCCGCGGGGGTGACGAACAGCCCGCTCGCCTCGACCAGCGGGGTGCCGTCCGCAAGGGCGATGCGGCCCTCGACCCAGGTCTTGCGCCCGTGCGACCCGGTGCACTCCGCGGTGGCGACCAGCGGCTCGCCGTACGGCACCGGCCGGCGGTAGCGCAGGGTCAGCGTCCCGGTGACCCCGGGGAAACCGGCCACCGCCGCGGCCTCGCCCAGCAGGTGGTCGAGGACCATCGCGCTGACGCCGCCGTGCACCGAGGCGGGCGGGCCCTCGTGGACCGGCCGGAAGTCCAGCTCGGCGCGGACCGTGCGCTCCGGGGTGGCCCGGACGACCAGCGGCAGGGCGTGCGGGTTGGCCGAGCCGGTGACCGCGTTGCCCACGTTCCTGGGCACGCCTCCGGGGCCGAGCTCGAACGACCGGGGCGCGTCGCGCCGCAGCGCACCGAGGCGCTCGGTGAGGGCGGCCAGCTCTGCGGCGACGGCGGTGAGCTCACTTCCCGGGACGTCCGTCAGCACGACCGCGTCGGCCAGGGCGCGGGCCCGGCCGCTGAGTTCGATCAGGGCGGCGAGGCGGGCCTCGGCGTCCTCCGTGTGGGCGACGTCGATCGTCATGGCAGCATACTAGAACACGTTCTATAGAATCTCATTCGGATCATGGCCGGGCCACGCCACGCCCGGGTTCCGTAGATTTTTTCGTTGGACCGATTTACCTCAAGAAATCCCTCGAAACCCTCTGACATCGGCCTTTTCATCGCGCCGGGCGCCTCCAGGGGCTTGATGCCCGCTTGGGACGGTCTTGACCTGTCCCTGTGTGCGGGTAACCTCCCTCGTCACGGAAGACCACCGACCAATGGTGCCGCCACACGCACCCCGCTCCTCTCCCCTGAGGTGCGCGCGTGACCGCACCATCGTCCGACCTGACCTCCCGTAAGCCCGGTCGCGGGGCGGCGCGACCATGCCCCCACGGCTTGCGGAGGGTCCCCCACTTCCATATGACACCTGAGATCGAAAAGTTCATCGAGCTGCTCGAGAGCCAGCTCGGCTACACCGAGAAGAGCAGCGGCTACACCAAGTTCGGCGACTGGTACGGCAGCACCGTCGACATCGACGAGGACTTCGCCAATGCCCCCTGGTGCGACATGTACCTGTCGTGGGCGGCCAAGAAGCTCGGCTACGAGGACTGGATCGGCCAGTTCGCCTACACCGTGTACCACGCCCAGTGGTTCAAGGAGCAGGACGCCTGGGGCACCACCCCCAAGCCCGGCGCCATCGTCTTCTTCGACTGGACCGGCACGAACAAGATCAGTCATATCGACCACGTCGGGATCGTCACCCGGGTGGACGGCGGGACCATCCACACCATCGAGGGCAACATCGACGGCGGCGTCGCCAAGCGCAAGGAGCGCGACACCGGCAAGGTCGTCGGCTACGGCTACCCGGAGAAGATCAAGGCCCGGCTGGACAGGCAGGCCGCCGAGAAGCAGGAGGTCAACACCTCCGCCGACGTCTCGGGGGGCAACTCCGTCTTCCTGGCGCCCCCGACCAGCCTGTTCTCCGTCATCCCCGCTCCGGTACCCCTCCCCTCCGACCAGGGGGCCCCTCCGCCCGAGAAGTCCGTCCAGGCCGCGGCCGAGTCCGCGAAGGCGCAGGCCGCCCCGCCCGCCGCGAAGACCGCCCCCGAGCGCGGCACGGCGAGCCGCGCGGGGACCGGTTCGGAGAAGACGCCCGCGAAGGCCGGCGCCCCGGAGAAGACCGTCGCCTCCGGCGGGACCACCCAGGCCTCCACCCCGGCCTCCGCCCCGGCTCCGGCCGCCGCCGGCCGCACCGCCCCGGGCAAGCACGCCAAGCCCGCCGCCGCCGACACCCAGGCGATCGCCACGGCTCCGGCCGCCGCGAGCGGCGGACTGACCCCCGCCACCCCCGATCTGTCGAGCCCCACCGTGCTGGCCCCGGTCCTGCTCGCCGCCGCCGCGATCATCGCCCACGCCAGGCTGAAGCAGTCGGGGCTGCGCCTGGCCTTCTCCGGTGGAGGCGCCGAGCGCCCGTCCCACCGCGCCACCGGCTCCCACCGCGCCGGAGGCCGCCGCCGCGCCCCCGGTCGCCGCAGGCTCACCGCGGGCGCCCCGCTCACCGCGGACGCTCCGCTCACCCGGAGGTCCTTCGCGACCCAGGGGTTCTCCCTCACCCGGGAGGCGCCTGCCGCCGGCGGGCTCCCCGTGCCGCCCTCCGCACCCGAGAGCACCGCGGCAGCCGGGCTCGGACCGGTCCCGACCTCCGAGTTCCCCTCGGTCACGACCCCCGTGGCCCGGATCGAGGAGACGGTCTCCGCCGAGCGGCCCCGCCTCCCCTACCAGGGCAGGCGCCGCCTGCGGGAACGCCCGGTGGTGGAGTCCTCGACCTTCGTCCAGGACGCACCGCTGCGGGGCCGCCGCCACCGGGCGGTCTCCTCGACGTCCTCGACCTTCGTCCAGGACGCACCGCTGCGGGGCCGCCGCCACCGCCGGACCGAACCGGCCGTCAGCACGACCATCCCGGCCGCCCTCCCCGTCGAGCACGGCGACCTCCTGGCCCCCGCCGGCCGGGACCTCCTCGACGCCCCGCCCTCGGGCGGGTACCGGGGACGCCGCCGCCGGGAGGCCGTACCGGTCTGAGCGGCCCGCCCCGCGCGCGTTCGGCGTGGTCGCTCAGCAGGAGGCCCGGCCGTCCGCCGCTCAGGCGCGGCCCGGCCGTCCGCCGCTCAGGCGCGGCCCGGCCGTCCGCCGCTCAGGCGCGGCCCGCGCCGACGAGGTCCCGCTCCCGGTCCTCGCCGGGCTCCTCCTCCTCGTGCCCCTCGATGGAGAGGTTGGGCAGGATCCGGTCCAGCCAGGCCGGGCACCACCAGTTGAAGCGGCCGAGCAGGACCATGGTCGCCGGGACCAGGAAGCCCCGGATGATCGTGGCGTCCACCGCGACCGCCACCGCCAGGCCGACACCGAAGATCTTGACCATGGGATCGGGGTAGGCGATGAAGGCGACGAACACGGCGACCATGATCAGGGCCGCGGAGGTGATCACCCGGCCGGTCGAGCCCAGCCCCTCGGCCACGGCCCTGCGGTTGTCGCCGTGCCGCAGGTAGGCCTGGCGCACGGCGGTCAGCAGGAACACCTCGTAGTCCATCGACAGCCCGAACAGCACCGCGAAGAGCATCAGCGGGATGTAGCTGTCGATCGGCACCGAGAAGAACAGCGTGGTCAGGTAGGACATGTCCGCGCTGACCGGCGGGTCCATGCCGACCAGCCCGCTGCCCAGGCCGAGGGAGAAGACCAGGGAGAGCGCGCCGAAGGCGGCGCCGAGCGAGACCAGGTTCATCAGCGCGGCCTTGATCGCCACCACCGGGGAGCGGAACGCCAGGAGCAGCAGCAGCGCGCTGAGCAGCACCACGACGCCGACGACCATCGGGGTGCGCTCGGCGATCCTGGCGCCGGCGTCGGCCATCCCCGCCACCTCGCCGCCCACGTGCACGCTCGCCCCCGCGATGCGGAGCCCGCGCACCGCCTCGACCACGTCCAGGGCCCGGGGGTCGCTGGGCGCGAACGCGGGGACGGCCTGCAGCATCACGGCGGTCCCCGCGGAGTTGAGCACCGGCTCGCCCGCGTGCGCCACGCCCTCGACCGCGGCGACCCGCTCCTTGAGCGTCTGCACGACGGCGGGGGCGGGCTCCCGGTCGGCCACCGGCTCCGCCAGCTCGGCGACCACGATCAGCGGCCCGTTGGCGCCCGGCCCGAACCCGGCCTGCATGAGCTCGTAGGAGCGGCGGGCGTCGGTGCCCCGGTCGCCGTAGCCGTCGTCGAGCGGGCCCATCTTGAGCGCGAGGGCCGGTGCGGTGAGCGCGGCCAGCACCGCGACGCTCAGCGCGAGCACGCGCCACGGCCGCCGGGAGACCCACCGGCCCAGTCCCGCCCAGCCCGAGGAGCCGTCCGCGGACCGGCGGCGGCCCGCCAGCGGCAGCCGCAGCGCGTCGATCCGGTGACCGAGCAGGCCGAGCAGGGCCGGGACCAGGGTGATCGAGGTGAGCACCGCGCAGACGACCGAGATGCCGGTGATCCAGCCGAGCGTCTGCAGCATCGGGAACCCGCCGAGCAGCAGTGCGCTGAGCGCGATGATCACCGTGCCGCCGGCGAAGACCACGGCGCCGCCCGAGCTCGCGGCCGTCCGGCGGACCGCGTCGTGCACGGCCAGCCCGTCGTCCAGCAGCTTGCGGTGCCGGCTCAGCAGGAAGAGCGCGTAGTCGATGCCGACGCCGAGCCCGATCATCGTCGCCATGATCGAGGCCTGCTTGGGCACGTCCACGACGTGGCCGAGCAGGCTGATCACGCCCAGACCGGTCGCGATGCTGACCAGGGCGGCGAAGATCGGGATCATCGCGGCGACCAGCGTGCCGAAGGCGAACAGCAGGACGAGCAGCGCGCAGGCGACGCCGATGACCTCGCTGACGCCGGTCTTGATCTCCTTGTCGGCCGGGGTGCCCGAGTCGGCGGGCACCGCCTCGACGCCGATCCGCCGGACGGGCTCGGCCGCGGCGGACAGCGTCCTGGCGGTCTCGGCCAGCCGGGAGGTGTCGTGGCCCTCCAGCTTGACCGTGATCAGGCCGATCTGCAGGCTGGGCGCCAGGCCGCCGACCCGGTAGGGCGTCAGCACCTCGGTGACGTGCGGGACCCGCCGGATCCCGTCCACGGCGCGCTGCACGGCGCTCTTGCGCCGCTCGTCGATCAGCGGGCCGTCGGGGGAGTAGAGCACGATCTGGACGGTGCCGCCCGCGGCGTAGCCGGGGCCGAAACCGTCGCGCATCAGGTCGTGGGCGCGCTGCGCGTCCGTGCCGGGGATGGCGACGTTGTTGTTGACCGGTCCGGGGAACAGCAGCGATCCCGCGGTCAGCGCCGCCGCCAGCAGGATCCAGAGTGTCAGCACGATCGCCCCGCGCCGTGCGCACCATCCACCCAGTCGCCCCAGCAACCCAGACATCGGGACCGCCCTATTGAGATCTCAGTCGTACACGCGGGACACCGCCCGGCACCGGTCTGTACGGCAGTGCTTACCGAAAGCCTAGGGGCGAACCTTCCGGAACGTCCTCCGTGACCGGGAAATGAGACGATGACCACATCGCGGCAGGAATGACGGCCTCCCGATCAGGAGACCTCCACCGATCCCGGGATCGCCGCGCCCGCCGTGCTCGTCGGCTCGGCCGGTCCCCCGGGATCCGGTGCGGGGGTCGGCTCCTCCCCCGGGCCGGGCCCGCTCTGCATCCCGACCCCGACGGTGATCACCACCGTGACCCCCGGCCGGACGCATCCGCCCGGGCCCGCGCTCTGCGCCAGCACCGTCCCGGCCCGCGCCCCGTCCACCGGCCGCGCCCGCGTCCGCACGGCGAAGCCCGCCGCGGTCAGCGCGCCGCGCGCGTCCGCCTCGGCCGCGCCGACCACCGAGGGCACCGCCGCCCCGCGCCGTGCCACCGTCATCGCGACCGCGCCGCCCGAGGAGATCCGCTCGCCCGCCCCGGGGCTGGTCGCGAGCACCTGCCCGGAGGGGCGGTCCGAGCAGAGCGCCGTCACCGCCCCGACCCCCAGCCCCGCCGCCCGGAGCGCGTCCCCGGCCGCCTTCCTGCGCAGCCCCGTCAGGTCGGGGACGGGCACGCCCGCCGAGATCCGCAGCCGGACCCGGGTGCCCCTGGCCACCACGGTCCGCGCCTCCGGCACGCTCCCCAGCACCCGGCCGATCGGCTCGGCGGAGTCGGCCCGCACGACGCTCCCCGCCGCCAGCCCGGCGTCTTCGAGGACGCGGCGCGCCTCGGAACGCTCCAGTCCCGCCACCGGCGGCACCGCGACCCCTCCGGCCGGGACCGTGGCCGGCCCGCCCGCACCGGAGACGTTCCTGGCCGGCACGGTGCGGTGCTCCCGGCGGGGGACCAGCGGGCCGGACTCCGCGCTGGTCTCCACCCGCTCGGCGAGGACCGACGACGGGCCGGACTCCGTCGGCGGCACGGGCGTCCGCCCTCCCCCGATCGGTCCCCCGTTCCCGCTCAGGGCCGGGACCAGCACCCCCACCAGCACCGCGGCGCTGACCAGGAGCGATCCGGAGACCGCCATCGACGCCCTGGTCGCCGCCCGGCCGGGGTGCGTGCGCGTCCCGGCGGGCTCCTCCTCGGAGAGGCTCCGTACGGCACCGGCCTCCCAGGGCGCGGGGAGCGCGCCCGCGGGGATCGCAGCGGCGGGAAACGGCCGAGCGGAGACCGAGCGGATGGAGACGGGACCGGACACGGGCCGGACGGAGGCCGCACCGGCGCGGAGCGACCGCTCCTCCCCCCGCTCCCCGCTCCCGCCGGGACCCGCGGCGACACCGCCGTCCGCACCGGCGGCGGGCCCGCTCCCGTCCGCACCGGCGGCGGGCCCGCTCCCGTCCGCACCGGCGGCGGGCCTCCCGCCGCCGGGCTCCGCGGTGAGCCCGGCCCCGCTCTCACCGGGCTCGGCGCCGTCGCCGTCGCCGAGCAGCGTGAGCAGGAGCTCGCGGCTCGTGGGCCGGTTGCGGGGGTCCTTGTCCAAGCAGACGGCGACCAGCGCGGCGAGCCACCCGTCGAGGTCGCCCAGCTCCGGCTCCGCGGTGAGGATGCGGTGCAGCACGGCCGCGATCGAGTCCTGCCCGAACGGCGCCTGGGCGTTGGCCGCGAAGCACATGGTCGCGCCCCAGGAGAAGACGTCGGCGGCCGGGTCGATCTCGGCCCCCTCCACCTGCTCCGGCGCCATGTAGGCGGGGGTGCCCGCACCGCGTCCGCTCTGGGTGGCCGCCGCGTCCAGCGCCCGGGCCAGCCCGAAGTCGATGACCCGGGGCCCGTCGGGACCGAGCAGCACGTTCTGCGGCTTGAAGTCCCGGTGGACGATCCCCGCCCGGTGGATCGCGGTGAGCGCGGTGGCCGTGCCGATGGCCAGCCGCTCCAGCGCGCCGTCCCTCCTCGGCCCGCCGACGGCGACCTCGCGGTGCAGGGACGGGCCGTCGACGAACTCGCTGACGATGTAGGGGCGGTCGTCGGCCAGTCCCGCGTCGATCACCTGCGCGGTGCAGAACCGGGCCACCTGCTTGGCCAGGCCCACCTCCCGCAGGAACGCCTCCCGCTCGTCGGTGATCCGGCCGTGCAGCACCTTGACCGCGTACGGCTCGGGAGCGGTGTCGGGACGCATCCCGAGGTACACCGTCCCCTGCCCGCCCTCGCCCAGACGGCCGACGATCTCGTACGCGCCCAGTCTTTCGGGATCCCCCGGTCTGAGCGGCTGCGCATACGGCACCCGGGCCTCCCCTCGCCGCCACTCCTCCACTCAAGAGAAGGCATCCCCCGCAGTCAACGGGAGTCAATCCCCTGTGCCCATGACCGTGACACTCATGTGATGCTCAGGCCAGGCCCGCCGGCCCCGCCCGCACGCGCCCGGCCCCCGCGGCTGGCGCGTCCGGGCGGGCGCTCACGCCGCCCGGCCTCGCCGCTCCGGTCCCGTGCCGCGCCGCGCCACGGCAGGGCGGGCACGGCCGGCCCGGCGTCGGTCCAGCCGGCCTGGAGCACGGTCCGGGTGCCGGTCTGCTCCGGTAACGGCTTGCCGTCGTCCGTGGTCTCCAGCTCCTCGGCCAGCAGGAGCATCGTCGCGGTGTCGACGATCAGATCGCCGCGCACGACCGTGCCCCCGGTTCCCCGCCTGATGGACAGGAGCGTGCCGGTCCGGCCGGCGCCGTCCTTCGCCGTTCCCTTCACCCGGACACCGGGCATCGTCCGCAACGCCCGGTAGGCCGCGGCGCGGACCTCCTTCGGCGCGGGGAACCGGAAGAGCAGCTCCGTCAGCGTCCCGGTGACGAAGTCGTCCACGTCCGTCTTCTCGCCCCCCTCGACCCGCGCGACCCGGGCGAGCCAGGACGTCAGCCCGCCCGGGTCCGCGGGCAGCCGCTGGATCTCGTCGTACGTCAGCCGCTGCTCCGACAGCAGGAACGTGTCGTCTCCCGGGACGGGCCCGACGTGGCCCTTGTCGGGCCGGGTGGACAGCGACACGACCTGCCCGTCGGCCGTACGGGTCCACTTCTTCGGCGAGCCGTCGCGGCGCCACGCCTGCCGGTCCGCCGCGCCCGCGGGGTACACGCCCGGCTCACGCCATCCTGTCCAGGATCTGCCGTCCGGGGCGGACCAGTCCTCGCTCAGTTCCCGCACCGTCAACCGGTATTTGTGCGGCCCTCCGCCGAACCGCCGGGGGTGGGTGGTCGTCCACAGCACCCGCGTGTGCCAGTAGGCGCCTTCGGGGGGAGCCCACGCGGCGCTCGCGAGCCGCAGCTCCGGCGTCCTCCCCGGGCCGGGTTGCGCGGACGGAACGGCGGCGGCCAACGCCGCCAGAACGGCGCCCGTCGCGATCAGCGGACGGATCCGCACGGTCCCGAGCTTCATATGATTCCTCCAGACTCGCCAGGTGACGCCCTCTGATACGACCGGGCGCCCCGGAAGGTTGCCCGCGCCGCAGGGGCAACCTCCCGAGCCGCCGAGGCGTATCAGGAGGCGTGAAATCGGACAGACAATCGTGAGCCGCGCCGACCACGACTTCGGCGACTTCGTGGCCGCCCGGGCCACGAGCCTGCTCCGGGTCGCCTATCTCGCCTGCGGGGACCGGGCGGAGGCGGAGGACCTGCTGCAGAGCGCGCTGGAGCGCACCTACCGGAACTGGGAGCGGGTACGGCACGACACCGTCGAGGCCTATGTGCGCCGCACCATCGTCAACACCGCCATCAGCCGGGCCCGCCGCCGGGCGATCCTGCGCATCGTCCCGGCGCGCGCCCTGCCCGAGCGGCCGACGCGCCCGGCCGACGTCGACCTGCGCCACGTCCTCATGGACGCGCTGCGCGGCCTGCCTCCCCGGCAGCGTGCGGTGGTCGTCCTGCGGTACTGGGAGGACCTCACCGAGGCCCAGACCGCGGAGGCGCTCGGCTGCGCGGTCGGCACGGTGAAGAGCCAGGCGTCGAAGGCGCTGGCCAAGCTGCGTACCGCACTCGGAGAGACATCCGTGGAAGGAGTGATCGGCAATGCCCGCATTTGAGGACCGGCTCCACCGGATCATGGCGGACGCGACGGCGGGGCTGCACGCCGCGCCCGACCTCACGGAGCGGATCGTCCGGTCCGCGCGGCGCAGGCGGAAGCAGAACAGGATCGCGGCCCTGGCCGCCTCGCTGGCCGTCGCCGTGGCGCCGCCCGCCTACCTGACGGCGGCCCCCGGCGCCCTGTCGACGCCCGCCGTCACCGAGACGCCGGCTCCGCCCGCCGTCGACGACACCCCTCTCCCGCAGTCCGCTCCCCCGGACCTCGGGGACCTGGGCGACGGCAAGGCGTTCGGGCGCGTCGAGGCGGGCTACCTGCCGCCCGGTCTGCGGTGGTCGCACTGGTCCGTCGACAACGGCGACACCTACTGGACCTCGTGGAACCGCGACGGGGACGCCGAGGGCCCTTACTGCGTCCAGATCACGGTGTTCGAGGACCGGGCCGTCCAGGAGTTCGACGACATCGTCCAGGCGCATCGCGGCGAGGGGGAGGGCGGAGAGGTGACCGTCGGCGGCCGGAAGGGCTACCGGGCCCTCATGGGCGTCGGCGAGGACGGCATGAAGGGCACCCCCGTCCTCTACCTCACCATGGGCGAGCGGCGGCGGGCCCTGATCGCGTTCAGCCCCGTCTACGCCGAGGAACTGGGCGACGCGGCCGTCGACCGCGAGCTGAGGAGGGTCGCCGAGGGCCTCACCGACGGCCGGTAGGGCCCGGCCGGCCGGGGACGGGTCCGGCGTGGCGGGATGGCGCGCGGCGTTCCGTCGACCGGCCGGGGCGCCGTCCGCCCCGGCCGGCCCGTCACCGCGTCAGGAGCCGGCCAGGCCCATCTCCGACAGGGCCAGGTCCATGAAGGCGCCGATCGGCTCGTCCACCGCGCCGACCCGGTGCAGGGCGGCCATCCCGAGGTAGACGCTGTAGCCGGCCACGGCGCGCCCCCGGGCCAGGCCCGGCGGCTGCCCGGCCTCCTCCAGCGTGGCCCCCATGAACTCCAGCCGGCGCGCGCTCACCCGCCGGGCCGTCTCGGCGACGAGTGGATCGTCGGCCGCGCTGACGAGCTGGAAGGCGATCTTCGAGTCCACCGGGTCGCCGAAGGCGAACTCCAGCAGGGTGCGCATGCGCAGTGCCGGGTCGGGGATCTCCAGCAGCCCGGCGATGATCTCCTCGGTGCCGGACTCCCAGAGCGCCAGCGCCGCCTCGACCAGCGCCCGGCGGTTGGCGAAGTGCCAGTAGAAGCTGCCCTTGGTGGCGCCGAGCCGTACGGCCACCGGCTCCACCGCCACCGCCGCCAGGCCGCCCTCGGCCAGCGCCTCCAGCGCCGCTCTCGCCCAGTCCCCCGCGTTCAGCCGACCCACCCGCACAGTCTTCCATACGGAGGCGTACAGTCGGGCCGTACGCAACCGTATGGAGGAGTCCCATGGTGTACAACATGCACGAACGCCTCATCCCCGCCTCGCCCGAGCGCGTCTGGGACCTGCTCATGGGGCTCGGCGGCGAGGGCGACCGGCTCTGGCCGCAGGAGAAGGGCGGCTTCCGCCTGCCCGAGGGCGCCCGCCCCGGCGCCCCCGTCGAGCACGGCCCGATGCGCTACCGCGTCGGCGCCGTCGAGCCCTGCCGCCGGCTGTGGTTCGACACCCGGGAGATGACCGGCGGGCACGGCTTCACCCTCCACCCCGCCGAGGGCGGCACCCTCGTCCGGCACGAGATCACCGGCCGGACCACCGGCCTGTTCCGGCTCCTGTGGCCGGTGCTCATCCGCCGGCAGCACGACGCGGTGCTGGAGCGGCTCCTCGACAACCTCGAACGCGAGGCCGGCCGCGCCGTCGCGGGGTGACCGCCGGATGACCTGCGCCCCGGACCGGCGGGCGGGGAGCCGCCCCGCGAGCCGATAGCCTGGCGAGGTGCTGGAAGAGATCGCGGCGACCCGCTACGTGACGCCGCTGCGGGAGGGCGGGTCGCTGCCCGGCGTGATGGAGGCCGACGACCTCGGCACCTACGCCGTGAAGTTCCGGGGCGCCGGGCAGGGCCGCCGGGTGCTCGTCGCGGAGGTCATCTGCGCCGAGCTGGCCAGGCGGCTCGGTTTCCGCACCCCCGACCTGAAGGTGATCGACGTGGATCCGCAGCTCGGCGCCCGCGAGCCCGACGAGGAGATCCAGGACCTGCTCAAGGCCAGCGCCGGGCGCAACCTCGCCGTCGACTTCCTGCCGGGCTCCCTCGGTTTCGAGCCGCTCACCTGGCCGCCGGACCCCGTCCTCGCCTCCCGGCTGCTCTGGTTCGACGCGCTGGTCCACAACGTCGACCGGAGCTGGCGCAACCCCAACCTGCTGCTGTGGCACGGCGACGTCTGGCTGATCGACCACGGCGCGGCCCTGTGGTTCCACCACAACTGGCGCACCGCCGACCCCCAGCGCGGTTTCGACGCCGCCGACCACGTCCTGGCCCCCTTCGCCACCGAGATGGCCGCCGCCGACGCCGAGCTGAGCGCCCGGATCACGCCGGACCTGCTCGACGCCGTGACGGGCGAGGTGCCCGCCGAGTGGCTGGTGGAGGACGAGCCGGGCACCGGCGACGCGCAGGCCGTACGGCGGGCCTACGCCGAGCACCTGCTGGCCCGCGCGCACGGCCCGAGGGCCTGGCTGCCCGAGCCCGCCGCCGGGCCGCCGCCGGACCGGCGGGAGCGGAAGACCGGCTCGATCGGCACGTTCTGGAAGGGCGCCCGGTGAGAGACGTCTACGAGTACGCCGTCATCCGGGTCGTCCCGCGCGTCGAGCGCGGCGAGCTGATCAACGCGGGCGTGCTGCTGTACTGCCAGCCGCGCGGCTACCTGTGCGCCCGCGTGGAGCTGGACGAGCCGCGGCTGCGCGCCCTGGACGCCCGCACCGACGTCGCGGCGGTACGGCACGCGCTCGACGCCTACCGGCTCTCCTGCACCGAGGACGCGGGTCCGCTGGCCGCCGAGTCGCCCGGCAGCCGGTTCCGCTGGCTGACCGCGCCGCGCAGCACCGTCGTGCAGACCGGCCCGGTCCACGCGGGCCTCACCGCCGACCCCGAGGCCGAGCTGGAGCACCTGATGTCCCGCCTGGTCCGCACGGCCTGAGACACCGGCGCGACGGCGCGGGACGGCTAGAACAGCACCGACATGAAGGTGCCGACCTCCCGGAAGCCCGCCTTGCGGTAGGCGGCCCGGGCGGGGGCGTTGTAGTCGTTGACGTACAGCGAGACCACCGGGGCGAAGCAGGCGAGGGCCTGCTCGACCACCGCGGCCATCCCGGTCACCGCGTGGCCCCGGCCGCGCCAGGCGGGGTCGACCCAGACCCCCTGGATCTGGCAGGCCTGCGGGGTGACCGCGCCGATCTCGGCCTTGAAGACGACCGTGCCGTCCTCGATCCTGGCGTAGGACCGGCCGATCCGGATCAGCTCCGCCACCCGCGACCGGTAGAGCGCGCCGCCGTCGCCCGCCTCGGGCGAGATGCCCACCTCCTCGGTGAACATCGCCACGCAGGCGGGGAGCACGGTCTCGAACTCCTCCGGCCGCACGCGTCGCACCAGCGGGTCGGGCGGGACCGGGGAGGGCCTGGCGGTGGCCATCAGCGGCTGGGCCCAGCGGACCGCGCGGGCGGGACCCCAGTGGGGCTCCAGCCGTTCCCAGAGCGGCTCGACCGCGTCGGCCGGGCCGACGATGGAGGAACAGCGGCGGCCCTGCCTCCTGGCCCGGTCGGCGAAGGCGTGCACGGCCTCGGCGCCGGCGTTCACCGGGACGAGGTTGGCTCCGGCGTAGCAGAGCGAGGTCAGGCCGCCGCGCGGCCCGAACCCCCACATCTGGCCGCCCAGCCGGGCCGGATTGAGCCCGACGGACCGGACCCGGGAGGCGACGAAGACATTGGCGACGGGGTCGGCGTCGAGCAGCGCCAGGACCTCGTCGCGATCGTTGTCGTCGAGCACGCGCGACGCCGTTGTGCGCAGCATCACGGGCCCAGCCTACGCGAGACCGCCGGGTTTGACAGGATTGGCTCGCAGATCGGTATCTACCTGCCCGGATCCGCCGTCAGCGGTACCCGCGCGGCCCGGGCCGCGGGTTTCGGCCCGGGACCGGCCGCGCAGCGCGCGTCGACCCCCGCCCCCGCCCGCCCGGTGCGTCCGGGCAGCGTCCCGTCCCGCAGGTAGGCGGCCAGGTGCCCGTCCACGCAGCGGTTGCCCTCGAAGAGGGCGACGCCGTGGTCGCCGCCGCCCTCGACCACCAGCCGGGAGCGGGTGAGGATCCGGCGCATCTCCAGCGCGCCCGGGTACGGCGTGGCGGCGTCGCGCCGCGACTGGATCAGCAGCGCGCCCGGCAGGGCGCGGTCCTGCCGGATCCGCACCGGGACGCCGCCCCGCCCGGGCCAGAACGCGCACGGCGCGTTGTACCAGGCGTTCTGCCAGGCCATGAAGGGCGCCCTGGCGTGGACCGCGGCCGTGTCGGCCCGCCACCTGTTCCAGTCGCGGGGCCAGGGCGCGTCCGCGCACTCCGTGGCGAGGTAGACCGCGTAGCCGTTCTCGGTCGCGGCGTCGTTCTCGGCGTGCCTGCGGTAGGCGGCCAGCAGGGGCTCGGTGTCGCCGCGCCTGACGTAGGCGGAGAAGGCGCGGGCGAGCTCCGGCCAGAGCGCGTCGGAGTAGCCGCCGGCGGTGTAGACGTCGTCGAACTCGCTCGGGCCGACCACGCCGCCCGCCGGGCGGGTGCGCAGCCGCTCCCGGGTGGCGTACCAGGCGAAGGAGACGGACGCGACCGTCGCGCCGAGCCGGTAGACGCGGTTGTTGCGGGCCGTCCAGGCCAGGAAGTCGCGGTGCCGCCGGTCGAAGTAGGCGTTCTGCTTGAGGTTGGAGGCGTACCAGATCCCGCGGGGGTCGACCACGCTGTCCAGGACCAGCCGCTTGACCCGCCGGGGGAAGAGCGTCGCGTAGACCGCGCCGAGGTAGGTGCCGTAGGAGTAGCCCAGGTAGCTGATCCGGGACTCGCCCAGCGCCGCCCTGATCATGTCCATGTCCCGGGCGGAGTTCTCCGTGGTCAGGTGGGGCAGGAACCAGCTCCACCGCGCCTGGCACGCCTCGGCGTACTCGCGGGCCCGGCCGACCAGCGCGGACTCCTCCTGCGCGGTCTTCGGGACGTGGTCCGGACGCGGCGGCGCGTAGTAGTCGCCCGGGTCCACGCACTGCAGCGCGGGCGTGCTCCGCCCCACCCCGCGCGGGTCGAAGCCGATCACGTCGAAGCGGTCCGCCAGCCCGCCGGGGAGCGCCGCCGCGACGTACCTGGCCAGGTCGCGGCCGGAGGCGCCCGGCCCCCCGGGGTTGACCAGCAGGACGCCCAGGTGGTTCCCGGCCCGCGGGGTCCTGCCCTTGATCCGGTTCAGCGCGATGCCGATCGTCCGGTACGGCCGGCGGTAGTCGAGCGGCACCCTGAGCGTGGCGCACTCCACCCCCGGGGCGGCCGGGGCGCTCGTGCGTCCCTCGCCCGTCCGGTCGCAGGCCCCCCACACGAGGTCCTGCCTGATCTGCGCCATCGCCCGAGGCGGTGCCCCGACGGCGACGACGAGCATCCCGATGCCCGCGACAACCCCGACGACCCTCTTCACTGGGACTCCCCTCCTCGGTCGGCAGGGAGATCGTCCCTCGGAGAGGCGCCGGACCACCGGCCACCAGGCCGGATGCTTACCATTGCGTGATCGAGTGATTGCGGCCCGCAGCCGCCCGCCCGGCCCGCCGCGTCTCCGGAAGGGTCAGCGCACGACGACCTCGGGGCCGGGGGCGTCGTCGTCGAGGTCGACCTCGACGCCCATCTCCTCGGCCAGGCGCAGGGCCTCCTCGATCAGGGTCTCCACGATCTGCGACTCGGGGACGGTCTTGATGACCTCGCCCTTGACGAAGATCTGGCCCTTGCCGTTGCCGGAGGCCACGCCCAGGTCGGCCTCGCGGGCCTCGCCGGGGCCGTTGACGACGCAGCCCATGACCGCCACGCGCAGCGGGACCTTCAGCCCCTCCAGCCCGGCCTGGACCTGCTCGGCCAGGGTGTAGACGTCGACCTGGGCCCGGCCGCAGGACGGACAGGAGACGATCTCCAGGCCGCGCTCGCGCAGGTTCAGCGACTCCAGGATCCCGATGCCGACCTTGATCTCCTCCACCGGAGGGGCCGACAGCGAGACCCGGATGGTGTCGCCGATGCCCTCCGCCAGCAGGGCGCCGAACGCCACGGCCGACTTGATCGTGCCCTGGAACGCCGGGCCCGCCTCGGTGACGCCCAGGTGGAGCGGGTAGTCGCACCGGGCCGCGAGCAGCCGGTAGGCCTGGATCATCACGACCGGGTCGTTGTGCTTGACCGAGATCTTGATGTCCCGGAAGCCGTGCTCCTCGAAGAGCGAGCACTCCCACAGCGCCGACTCCACCAGCGCCTCGGGGGTGGCCTTGCCGTACTTCTGCAGCAGGCGCGGGTCGAGCGAGCCGGCGTTGACGCCGATCCGGATCGGCACCCCGTGGTCGGCGGCGGCGCGCGCGATCTCGCCGACCTTGTCGTCGAACTTCTTGATGTTGCCCGGGTTGACCCGGACCGCCGCGCAGCCCGCCTCGATCGCGGCGAAGACGTACTTCGGCTGGAAGTGGATGTCGGCGATCACCGGGATCTGCGACTTCCTCGCGATGATCGGCAGCGCCTCGGCGTCGTCCTGGGACGGCACGGCGACCCGGACGATCTGGCAGCCCGCGGCGGTCAGCGCGGCGATCTGCTGGAGGGTGGCGTTGACGTCGGCGGTGACCGTGGTGGTCATCGACTGCACCGAGACCGGCGCGTCACCGCCCACCGGCACGGAACCGACCATGATCTGACGGGAACGGCGTCGCTCGGCGATCGGCTTGGTCCTCACCGAGGGGATACCGAGAGCAACAGAAGTCATTTTCAACCTTACGAATGTCGGCGACCGCTCCAGTCTAGGCAGTGCTACGAGGTGGCGGTGAGCTCCCGGGCCCGGATCCGCGCCCACCCGTCGGCGGCGAGCACCTCCTCCGCCGAACCGGCCTCGCCGGGGGTGTGCTCGGCGACGACCGCGGCCACGGTGTCCAGGATGCCGGGGAACGGCAGCCGCCCGCCCAGGAACGCCTCCACGCAGACCTCGTTGGCCGCGTTGTAGACGGCCGGGGCCGTGCCGCCCGCGGAACCGACGTGGCGGGCGAGCGCGACCGCGGGGAACGCCTCGTCGTCGAGCGGCTCGAAGGTCCAGGTGTGGGCCCGGGTCCAGTCGACGGGGAGGGCGGCGCCGGTGACCCGCTCGGGCCAGCCGAGGGCGAGCGCGATGGGCAGCCGCATGTCCGGCGGGCTGGCCTGGGCGATGACCGAGCCGTCGGTGAACTCCACCATGGAGTGCACGACCGACTGCGGGTGCACCACGACGTCGATCCGGTCGAACCCGACGTCGAAGAGCAGGTGGGCCTCGATGACCTCCAGGCCCTTGTTCACGAGTGTGGCCGAATTCACCGTGATGACCGGCCCCATCGACCAGGTCGGGTGGGCCAGGGCCTGCTCCGGCGTCACCCCGACGAGCTCCGCGCGGGACCGGCCGCGGAACGGCCCGCCGCTGGCGGTGACGACCAGCCTGCGCACCGCGGAGGCGTCGGGGCCGGTGGGCCCGGCCGCCCACAGACACTGGGCGAGCGCGGCGTGCTCGGAGTCGACCGGGATCAGCTGCCCGGGCTTGGCCAGGCGCTTGACCAGCGGCCCGCCGACGATCAGCGACTCCTTGTTGGCCAGCGCGAGCGTCCGGCCGGCCTCCAGCGCGGCCAGCGTCGAGGTCAGCCCGAGCGCGCCGGTGATGCCGTTGAGCACGGTGTCGCACGGCCAGGCCGCCGCCTCGGCGACCCCCTCGGGTCCGGCCAGGACCGTCGCGGTCACGCCGCGGGCGGCCAGCGCCTCCTTCAGCGCGGGCACGGCCGCCGGGTCGGCCACCGCCACCGCCTCGGGCCGGAACTCGGCCGCCTGGCGGGCCAGCAGGTCGATCCGGCCGCCTCCGGCGGCGAGCGCCGCCACCCGGAACCTGCCGGGGTTGCGGGCGATGACGTCGAGGGACTGGGTCCCGATGGAGCCGGTCGAGCCGAGCAGGGCGACGGAGCGGGTGGTGTCTGGCTGCATCGTCCCATTCTCGCGGGCGTCCGGCGTGCGGTGGACCGCCGGAATCCGTGACCCGAGAAACACCCGATGAAAATCGCGATTTACGCCCGAATCCCGTCATATCAATAGTCGTAAATCTTGAGAAATGCGGATATCCGGCGCACTAGCTTCCCGAGTCAGCATCCAGGTCTCGGGAGGTCCACATGCACCGCACGGCACGCCTTGTCCCCCTTGTCCCCCTTCTCGCCCTCGCCGCGGGGGGGACGCTGCTCTCCCCGGCCGCGGCCGGGGCCGCCGGGGGCCCCGCCGCACCCGCGACCCCCGCCCCCGTGGAGCGGGAGGCCGCCGGCACCGGGACCGAGCAGCGCGTCGTGCGCCGCTACTGGACCGAGGCGCGGATGGAGGCGGCCCGGCCGCTCGACGCCCTGGCCCCCCGCAAGGACGGCGTCCGGCTCACCGGCTCCGCGTCCGCCGCGCAGGCCGCGGCCGCCCCGTCCTCCGTCCCCGCGACCGCCCCGGACGGCGCGGACGGCGGGGGCGGCGGAAGCGCCGCGGCCGGCCGCACGGGCGCGCCGTCCGCCCCCGCCCGGACCGCCCGCGCCGTCGACGGCTCCCCCTGGACCCGCGGCGGAGCCGTCACCGGGACCGCCGGACGGGTCTTCTTCACCTACCGGGGACGGAACGCCTCCTGCTCCGGCAACGCGGTGACCAGCGAGAACAGGAGCACGGTGATCACCGCCGGGCACTGCGTGAAGATGGGCGGCGCCTTCCACACCAACTGGGTGTTCGTGCCGGGGTACGACCGCGGCGAGCGGCCGCACGGCACCTGGGTCGCCACCGCGCTCTACACCACCCCGCAGTGGAACAACGCCGAGGACATCGACCACGACGTGGCCGCCGCCGTGGTGGCCCCGCTGGACGGGCGGCACCTGACCGACGTGGTCGGCGGCCAGGGGGTCGCCTTCAACCAGGCGCGCAGGCGGCAGATGCACGCCTTCGGCTACCCGGCCGCCGCCCCCTACGACGGCTCGACGCTGGTCTACTGCAGCGGCCGGGCCTTCGACGACTTCCTGATGTCCCGCGACCTCGGGCTGAACTGCGACATGACGGGCGGGTCGAGCGGCGGGCCGTGGTTCCTCGACTTCGACGAGGCCACCGGGCTGGGCACGCTGAACTCGGTGAACAGCTTCAAGTACGGCTTCGCGAGCGGCTGGATGCTCGGCCCCTACTTCGGGGTGGAGGCCCAGGCCGTCTACCAGGCCGCCCAGGGCGCCGAGGCCCCGTAGCTTCACGCAAAGTAGCCACAAGGAAACCCGGGGTAGTGCACACTCGGGCTCATGACCCCGAGCCTCGCCCTGCTTGCGGCCGTCCCCCTCGCCATCGGGCTGACGGGCGCCCCCCTCACCTCCGCGACGACCGCCCCCGAGCACGGACGGGGCCTCGTCGGCGCCGGCGTGGTGGCCGCGGCCCTGCCCCGGACCCCCGCGCGCCCCGCGGGGACGACCCCCCGGAGCACGGTGCACACCGCCGGGAAGGCCTTCCGGGGCAGCGGGGGCGCGGGCGGCCCCGACATCGTCGAGCACGCGGCCGCCCGCAGCGCGGCGGAGCAGCGCCGCGTGCTCGGCTACTGGACCCCCCGCCGGATGGCGAGGGCCGTCCCGCTCGGCCTGCTCGACACGCTCGCCGGCGCCCTGGGCCCGGTCACCGCGCTCACCGGAAGACCGGGCACCCCGGCCCTGGGCCCGGTCACCGCGCTCACCGGAAGACCGGGCGCGCCGGGCCTGACCTCCCCCGCCCGCCGCCGGGCCTCCGCCCCCGCCACCGCCGTGACCAGCGGAGCCCGCTGGACCGCGGGCGGCGCGGTGCGCAGCACCACCGGACGCGTGTTCCTCACCCTCGGCGGGGTCGACTTCGTCTGCTCGGCGAGCTCGGTGCGGAGCGGGAACCGCGACCTCGTCGTCACGGCCGGGCACTGCGTCAAGGACGGCGCCGGCGCGTGGGCGGAGAACTGGACCTTCGTCCCCGGCTACGATCAGGGCAGCCAGCCGTACGGGCGCTTCACCGCCCGCCGCATGTTCGTCGCGGGGCCGTGGTCGCGCAGCGCGGACGACAGCCACGACCTCGCCATGGTCGCGCTCAACACCAGGAACGGCCGGCACCTCGCCGACGTGGTGGGCGCCCAGGAGATCGCCTTCGGCGCGGCCCGCGGCCGCCACGCCTACGGCTTCGGCTTCCCCGTCGACCCGCCCTACGACGGCGAGCACATGATCTACTGCGCCGGCCCGGTCCGCGAGGACCCGTACGGCCAGACCCGCGACCAGGGTCTGCGCTGCAACATGACGGCCGGGTCCAGCGGCGGCCCCTGGTTCAGCTCCTTCGACCCCGCCACCGGCCGCGGCACCATCACCTCGGTGAGCAGCTTCAAGTACAGCGACGACCACGGCACGATGTACGGCCCCTACTTCGGCGACACCGCCAAGGAGCTCTACCTCACCGCCCAGCGGTCCTGACACCGCCGTCCCTCCGCCGTCCCCGCGCTCCGGCCGCACGGCACGGCCCCGCACCGCACGGCCCCGCGCTCCGGAGCGCGGGGTCGTACCGCGCGTCCCGCGGGCTACAGGCTCAGCCCGGTCAGGACCATGACCTTCTCGTAGGTGTAGTCGGTCATCGCGGAGCGGACGCCCTCGCGGCCGACCCCGGAGTCCTTGACGCCGCCGTAGGGCATCTGGTCGGCGCGGTAGGACGGCACGTCCCCGACGACCACGCCGCCGACCTCCAGCTCCCGGTTGGCCCGGAAGGCGAGGTCGAGGCTCCGGGTGAACACGCCGGCCTGCAGGCCGTACGTCGAGTCGTTGACCGCGGCGAAGGCCTCGTCGGCGCCGGAGACGCTCCGCACGACCATCACCGGGCCGAAGACCTCCTCGCAGGAGACCGCGGCGTCGGCGGGCGCGTCGACCAGGACGGTGGGGGCGACGGTGGCGCCGTCACGGGTGCCCCCGGTGAGCACGCGGGCCCCGCCGGCGACGGCCTCGGCGACCCACCGCTCGACCCGCTCGGCGGCCTCGACGGAGACCAGCGGCCCGACCTGGGTCTTCTCGTCGGCCGGGTCCCCCGTCACCAGGGCCTCGACGGCCGGGACCAGCCGGGCCAGGAAGTCGTCCCGCACGGACTCCTCGACGATCACCCGCTGGACCGCGATGCAGCTCTGCCCGGCCTGGTAGTTGGAGAACAGCGCCACCCGGGAGGCGGCCCAGTCGAGGTCGGCGTCGGCCAGGACGACCGCGGCGGCGTTCCCGCCGAGCTCCAGCGTGACGTGCTTGCGCGGCACCCTGTCCATGATCGCGTAGCCGACCGGGCCGGAGCCGGTGAAGGAGACCACCGGCAGGCGCGGGTCCTCGACCAGCGCGGCGGCGCGCTCGTTGGGCACCGGGAGCACGGAGAACATGCCCGCGGGCAGGTCCGTCTCGGCGAGGATCTCCCCGAGCAGCAGCGCCGAGAGCGGCGTCGCGGGAGCGGGCTTGACGACGACCGGGGCGCCGACGGCGATGGCCGGGGCGACCTTGTGGGCGACCAGGTTGAGCGGGAAGTTGAACGGCGTGATCGCCAGGATCGGCCCGCGCGGGACGCGGGAGACGTAGGCGAGGCGGCCGGCCGCGGCGGGCTCGGTGTCCAGGCGCATCGCCTCGCCGCCGGAGCGGCGGGTCTCCTCCGCGGCGAAGCGGAAGGTCGAGACCGCGCGGCCGACCTCGCCCCGGGCCCAGAAGACCGGCTTGCCGTTCTCCTCGGTGATCAGGCGGGCGATCTCGTCGGCGCGCTCGGCCAGGCGGCGCGAGACATGGGCCAGGGCCTCGGCCCGCACGTGCACGGGTAGGGCCGCGGCCTGCCTGCGCACGGCCTCCGCCGCGGCGACGGCCTCCTCGACCTGCTCCGGGGTCGGCACGGAGCAGACGCCGACGACGCGGCCGTCATGCGAGTTGGTCACGGTGAGCTCGCCGTCCCCGGTCGCGGGGCGGCCGGCGAGCCAGAAGGGGCGCACGTCCATGCCCCCGACGCTATGCCACCCGGCCGGGTCCGGCGTCGCTCCACTCCGCACAACGCCCCTCCGCGGGCGCGCCGATCCGGATAAAATAACTCGTCCGGATTCTAGCCTTAAAACAGGTTTATTGACGATATTTCTGCCTGACTGGCGGTTTGGATGACCTCCACTGTGGCTAAGTCATCCGATGCGAGTCCCCCGAGCGGAAAGGCGTGGCCCCATTGACCTCCTCGGCCCCGCTCGGACTCCAGGGCGCCTACCTCTCCGGCGACCGCGCCGCGCAGGACGGACTGCGCGCCAAGCTCCTCGACGTGGCCAACCACCTCCTGCTCACCGTCGGCCCGGAGAGCCTGTCGATGCGGCGCATCGCCGCCGAGGCCGGATGCTCCACGACCGTCATCTACACCATGTTCGGCAGCAAGGAGGGCCTGGCCGAGGCGCTCTACCTGGAGGGCTTCGAGCGCTTCCGGCGCCGCCTGGAGGCCGTGCCCGCGCACCTCGACTCCCTGGAGCGCCTCACCGCGCTCGGCACCGTCTACCGGGAGGCCGCGCTGGCCGAGCCGGGGTACTACAGCCTGATGTTCGAGCGGGCCATCCCCGGCTTCATCCCCAGTGAACGGGCCAGGACCCTGGCCCGGGCGGCGCTCAACATCTTCGACCGGGTGATCGCCGACTGCATCGCGGAGGGCCGGCTCGTCCCCACCCAGCCCCGCAGGATCGCCGACGTGCTCTGGTCCGCGGCCCAGGGGGCGATCAGCCTGGAACGTGCCGGGCACCTGCGCGACGGCTCCGCCTTCGACACCGCCACCCGGGCCGTCATCCACCGCTACCTGGTGACCGGCGCCGGACGGCCGGACCCGCCGCACGCCGGTCAGCCGCCGGAACGCCCGCGTCACCCGGCCCGCTAGACGCTCAGCGCCACCCACAGCTCGGCGCGGACCGCCGGGTCGTCCAGGTCGCGGCCGAGCAGTTCGGCGACCCGCCGCATGCGGTAGCGCAGGGTGTGCCGGTGCACCCCCAGCCGCTGGGCCGCCGCGTCCCAGTGCCCGTTGCACGCCAGGTAGGCGCGGAGCGACTCCACCAGGTCGGCGCGGGAGCCGTACTCCCGCAGCGGGGCGAGCAGCGCCGCGGAGAACGCCGCGGCCGCGCCGGCGTCCAGCAGCGCCAGCAGCCCCCGGCCCGCCAGGTCGGCGAAGCGCACGACCGGGCCGGCGGGGCCCCGGGCGGAGGCGAGCGCCCGGTCGGCCTGCTCGATCCCGGTCCGCAGGTCCTCCGGGCCCACCGGCGCACCGACCCCGAGCGGGCAGGCCCCGGCCCGGCCGGCGAGGGCGGCGACCGCCTCGTCCGCCCCGGCCGCGGGGACCAGGACGAGCACCCGGTCGCCCTCGGCGACCGCGAACCCCTGCCCCGCCGTCTCCCCCACCAGCTCCGGCACCGTCTCCAGCACCGCCTCCAGCACCGCCTCGCGGTCGCCCCCGGCGGCCAGCACCACCAGCGGCCCGTCGGGGAACCGGTCGCCCAGCCGCTCCAGCGTCTCCCGGCCGGCCGCCGTCTGGCCGGCCAGCAGCAACCGGAGCGCCGCGGCGCGCACCCGGCGTTCGGCGGCCAGGTGCTCGCGGCCGTGCTCCAGCGCGAGGGTGAGCAGGGAGCCCGCCGCGTTGACCACGGTGTGCTCGACCGGCGTGAACGGCCTGCCGAGGCCGACGGCGAAGAACCCCCCGGCCCGGCGCGCGCCGACCGGTTGGACGACGACGTGCTCACCCGGGGTGGACAAGGCGAGGCTGGCCGCCCTCCCGCCCTCCCGCGCACGTCCCCGCAGGCGGCCGAGCTCGGGCAGGACCGCGCCGACGGCGGCCGCCCCCCGCCCCGCCGCGTGCCGTACGGCTCCCGCCTCGTCGAGCAGGACCGCCCAGCCGCCCAGCTCCCGGGCGAGCCGGTCGACCACGGCCCGCGCCCCCTCGGGCCGCAGCGCCGCGCGGGTCAGCCGGCCCTGCGCGGCGAAGGCCCGGGTGATCTCCTCGTACTGCTCGGCGGCGAGCAGGTCGCTGACCGCCTTGCCGACGGCGACGAACGGGGTCTCGCGCGGCACCTCCAGCAGCGGCAGCCCCGCCCGGTCGGCGGCGGCCAGCAGCCCGGCGGGGACCGTCCCGTGCCCCAGGCCGACGCCGAACCCCAGCCCGCTGACCCCGCGGGCGACCAGCCGGCCGACGTACGGCCCGGCGCCCGCGGCGTCCAGCGGCATGCCCGTGGTCAGGACGAGCTCCCCGCCCTCCAGGAACGGGGTGGGGTCCTCCAGCTCGCTGACCGCCACCCAGCGCACCGGCCGGTCGAGCGCGTCGCCGCCGGTGCGCACGGACAGGCCGAGCGACGGCCGCTGCACGACGGTGCGGAGCGTCGGGGCCACGGCCGCCTCCTGGTTTTGTACGTCACGGCCATACGGATCCCGGTGATTTTGCCATAGTGCATCATCGGCACACCGGCCCGGCCCGCATACCGTCGCAGCATGAGCACCGTCACCCAGGGCGGCCCGTCCCTCCCCCAGGAGCGCCGCGTCGTCACCGAGATCCCCGGCCCGAGGTCCCGCGAGCTGTTCGCGCGCAAGCAGTCGGCCGTCCCGCCGGGCATCGGCACGACGCTGCCGGTCTTCGTGACCCGCGCGGGCGGCGGCGTCGTCGTCGACGCCGACGGCAACTCCCTGATCGACTTCGGCTCGGGCATCGCGGTGACGAGCGTCGGCAACGCCGCGCCGCGCGTGGTGGAGCGGGTGCGGCGGCAGGCCGCGGACTTCACGCACACCTGCTTCATGGTCACGCCGTACGAGTCGTACGTGCAGGTGGCCGAGAGGCTCAACGCGATCACCCCCGGCGACCACGCCAAGCGCACCTTCCTGCTCAACAGCGGCGCCGAGGCCGTGGAGAACGCGGTCAAGGTCGCCCGGCACGCCACCGGCCGCCCGGCGGTCGTCGTGTTCGACCACGGCTACCACGGCCGGACCCTGCTGACGATGTCCCTGACGGCCAAGAACATGCCGTACAAGCACCGCTTCGGCCCGTTCGCCCCCGAGGTGTACCGGGTGCCGCTGGCCTACCCGTTCCGCTGGCCCACGGGTCCGGAGCACTGCGCCGAGGAGGCCGCGGCCCAGGTGATCGACCAGATCGGCACGCAGATCGGCGCGGAGAACGTGGCGGCCGTGCTGATCGAGCCGATCGCCGGCGAGGGCGGCTTCATCGAGCCGGCCAAGGGCTTCCTGCCGCGGATCGCCGAGTACTGCCGGTCAGAAGGCATCGTCCTCATCGCCGACGAGGTGCAGACCGGCTTCGCCCGCACCGGCCACCTGTTCGCCTGCGAGGACGAGGGCATCGTGCCCGACATCATCGTCACCGCCAAGGGCATCGCGGGCGGCCTGCCGCTGGCCGCCGTCACCGGGCGGGCCGAGCTCCTCGACCGGGTGCACGTCGGCGGCCTGGGCGGCACCTACGGCGGCAACCCGCTGGCCTGCGAGGCGGCGCTCGGCGTGCTGGAGACCATCGAGGCCGAGGACCTGGTCGGGAAGGCCCGCCGGATCGGCGAGGTCATGCTGCCCCGTCTGCGGGCCCTCGCCGGGCGCGCCCCGATCGTCGGCGACGTGCGCGGCCGGGGCGCCATGACCGCCATCGAGCTGGTCGTCCCGGGCACGAAGGAGCCGCACCCCACCGCCGCGGCCGAGATCGCCCGGCGCTGCCACGCCGAGGGCCTGCTCGTGCTGACCGCGGGCACCTACGGCAACGTGCTGCGCTTCCTGCCGCCGCTGGTCATGCCCGAGCACCTGCTCCAGGAGGCGCTGGAGATCCTGGAGAAGGCGGTCTGCGAGGTCTGACCGTTTACCACGGTCCAGAAGGGGCATCCGGCTTGACGCCGTGTGCCCCTTTTGTCGTTGCGCCACCCCCGCCGAGGCGGCGATTTAACCGCGGCTTGGGACTGAGCAAAGCGATCACTGAGGGTGGCGGGGCTATAACGGTTGCGACGGGAGACTGCGTGATCAGGACGGGAAGCGCGATGCACTGGAGGCCGACCGCGACGGCACGGCTCATTATGTTCGACCCCGAGGGCCTGACCCCCGCTCAGTGCGAGGGGGACGCCTGCGTGGCCTGCCACAAGAGGTGGCCCCGCCCCAGGGTCCGGATCGGCCGCCTCCCCGACGACGCGATCCTGTTCGCCTGCCCGGACTGCGCGGAGGCGCTGCTCCCCCAGCGGGCGGGCAACGTCTACCCGCTGTCGCGCAGCGTGGCCTTCTCCTGAGGGGGAGCCGCCGCCCGAAGCCGCCGTTGCCGAGAAGAGCCGCCGCGCGAAGCCGCCGCTCCGGAGGGGGAGCCGCCGGAGCGCCGCGGCGGCCGGAGACCCCGGACAAGGCCGGACAAGGGCGGCGCCCTCCCCCGCCGGAGCGGGGAAGGGCACGGGGAGGCGCCGGGCCGGGCTTACTTGGTGAAGCCCACGGCCGTCCAGTCCTTCGGGTCGGCGAAGCCGAAGGCGCCGTAGTTGGCCAGGTTCTTCTTCGTCCCGTAGATGCTCGGTCGCTGGTAGAGCGGGATGGTGTGGACCAGGTCCCAGATCAGCTTGTCGGCCTGGTTGCCCAGCTCGATCGCCTTCTGCGGGTCCATCTCGCTGCTGGCCCGCTCGATCAGGGCGTCGAGCTCGGGGGTGCCGATGCGCGGGAAGTTGCTGCCGTAGTTGTCCGGTCCCGTCGGGGTCTTGTAGACCTGCGGCAGGGAGTTGTTCGGGAACGGCGTGCCCAGCCAGGAGAACGGCACGAGGTCGAAGTTGCCGGGGATGATGTAGTCGTCGAAGAACTTGTCGTCCGGGACCGGGTCGACGGTGACCTTGACGCCGATCTCCTTCAGCATCGCCTGGGTGAGCTCGCCCTCCTGCTTGGCCACGGGCAGCGAGGCCGGGACGGTGAAGCGGAGCGCGAACTCCTTGCCGTCCTTCTTGCGGTACTCGCCCTCCTGCTTCCAGCCGGCGGCCTCCAGCAGCTGCTTGGCCTTCTCGGGGTTGTACTTGCCGACCTCGCCGGAGTTGTCCACGTATCCCTTGTGGGTGTTCATGTACAGGTGGTTGCCGAGCGTCTGGATCGGCCAGTCCATGTCCTTGAGGTCGGAGGCGGCGATCGTCTCGCGGTTGATCCCCATCGCCACGGCCTGGCGGACCGACTTGTCCTTCAGCAGCTCGCTGGAGCCGTTGACGGTGATGTGGCGCCAGTTCGGGGCCGCCGCCTTGCGCACGTCGGTGTTCGCCACCTCCTTGACCCGCTTGAGGCCGGCGGCGTCGCCCGAGACGATCTCGACCGCGTCGAGCTCGCCGTTGACGAAGGCGTTGATCGTCGCACCGGTCTCCATGGCGCGGAAGATCACCTTGTCGAGCTTGGCCTTGCGGCCCCACCACTTGTCGTCGCGGACCAGGGTGACGGTCTTGGTGGTCTCGTTGAGGGACTCGACCTTGAACGGGCCCGCGGTGACCGGGATCTTGCCGACCCAGCCCTTGTTGAAGACCTCGGGGTCGTCGTTGGTGGAGGCCGGATACAGCGGCGCGAACATGTTCTGCCAGTCCGGGTACTGCTTGGCGTAGGTCACCACGACGTCCTTGTCGGTGGCGCCCTTCTCCACCGACTTCATCCGGTCGTAGCCGTCGGTCGTGGAGACCTGGTACTTCTTCTCCTTGCCGTTCAGGGCCTTCCACTGCGCCTGGAAGTCCTTGTAGGTGATCGGCGTCCCGTCCGACCAGGTCGCCTTCTCGTGGATCTTGTAGGTGACGACCTGGGTCCCGTCCTGCAGCTCCATCTTCCACTCGGTGACGTAGTCCGGGTGGTTGACGATCTCGGCCTTGTCGTCGGCGCGGAAGGCGCTCGGCATGAGCGCCTCCATCACCTGGTCGGTGTTGTCGTGGGTGCCGTTGACCTGGTTGTAGTTCCAGTTGGCCTGCCACGAGTCGCTGGCCAGCGTCACGGTGCCGCCGTCGGCGACCTGCTCGTAGGCGACCGGGTTGATGGTGCTGCCCGGAAGCTGCGCGGCGGCCTGCTGGGCCTCCTTGGCGGCCTCGGTCGAGCCGGCCTTGGGCTTGTCGGCGCCGCCGCCGCAGGCGGTGAGGGCCATGGCCAGGAGCGCGGCTCCGGCGACGGCCTTGTGACCAACCTTCATGTGTTCCTCCAACGCAGGGATGTCACGGACGCGGGGCCGCGACGGCCTCGGTGTCCTCGGGGTCCTCAGGCCCTCCGGCGCCCTCGGGGTCTTCGGGGTCCTCGGGGTAGTGGCAGGCGGCGCCGTGGTCGGCGGCCGGCGCGAGCCGGATGACGGCGGGCTCCTCCTCCGCGCACCTGCGCGCCTCCTCCGCGCCCAGCCGGGCGCGCTTGGGGCAGCGGGTGCGGAAGCGACAGCCCGAGGGCGGGTCGGCGGGGCTGGGCAGGTCGCCTTCGAGCAGGATGCGGGTGCGGGAGCGCTCCAGCTCGGGGTCGGGCAGCGGGATCGCCGAGAGCAGCGCCCGCGTGTAGGGGTGGGCCGGCCGGCCGTACACCTCGTCGACCTCGCCGATCTCGGCGATCTTCCCCAGGTACATGACCGCGACCCGGTCGGCGATGTGCCGGACCACCGACAGGTCGTGCGCGACGAACAGGTAGGACAGGCCGAGCCGGTCCTTGAGGTCCTCCAGCAGGTTGATCACACCTGCCTGGATGGAGACGTCCAGCGCCGAGACCGGCTCGTCCAGCACGATCAGCTTCGGCTCCAGCGCCAGCGCGCGGGCGATGCCGATGCGCTGGCGCTGACCGCCGGAGAAGTGCTGCGGGTAGCGTTCGGCGTGCTCGGGCGCCAGTCCCACCAGGGTGAGCAGTTCGGCCACCCTGCTCCTGACGGCCTTGCCGTCCCGGTGGCCGTGCGCGCGCAGCGGCTCGGCGAGGATGTCGCCGACCGGCATGCGGGAGTCGAGCGCGGCCATCGGGTCCTGGAAGACGATCTGCAGGTCCCGGCGGAGCGCCTTGCGCTCGGCCTTGGCGAGTTTCGCGCTGTCCTTGCCGAGCACCACGACCGTGCCGCCCTGCGGAGCCTGGAGCTGCATGATCTGCTGGAGCGTGGTGGTCTTGCCGCAGCCCGACTCCCCCACCAGGGCCAGCGTCTCGCCCTCGCGGACGTCGAAGCTGATCCCGTCCACCGCGTGCACGGTTCCGACCTGCCGCTTGAAGACCGCCCCCTTCATCAGGGGGTAGTGCCGCACGAGGCCGTCCAGTGCGAGCACGGTCTCCCGCTCCTCGCGGGGCCCGCGCTCGACCGCCCCGGCCGGGGGCTCCGGCACCGGGTAGACGTCCGCGCCGCGCAGGTCCTTGAGGTCGATCTCGTGGGCGCGGATGCAGGCCGCCATCCGGCCGCCCGTGCCGATCCGCTCCAGCTCCGGCTCGGCGTCGTCGCACGCGTCGGCCTTGAGCGGGCAGCGCGGCGCAAACGGGCAGCCCGGCGGGAGCGCCGCGGGCGAGGGCGGGTTGCCCTCGATCGGGATCAGCCGCTCGGTCGGGCGGTCCATCCGCGGGATCGAGGCCAGCAGGCCCATCGTGTACGGCTGCCGCGGCCGGTAGTAGATCTCGTCCACGGTGCCCAGCTCGACCGGCTTGCCGGCGTACATCACCAGCACCCGGTCGGCCAGCCCGGCGACCACGCCCAGGTCGTGGGTGATCATGATGATCGACGCGCCGGTCTCCCGCTGCGCGGTCTTGAGCACCTCCAGCACCTGGGCCTGGATGGTCACGTCCAGCGCGGTGGTCGGCTCGTCGCAGATCAGCACGTCGGGGTCGTTGGCGATGGCCATCGCGATCATCGCGCGCTGGCGCATGCCCCCGGAGAACTGGTGCGGGAACGCCTTGGCCCGCTCGTCCGGGTGCGGGATGCCGACCAGGTCGAGCAGTTCCACGGCCCGCTCGGCCGCGACGTCCCTGCCGACCTTCTGGTGCACGCGCACGGCCTCGGCGATCTGGTCGCCGATCGTGTAGACCGGGGTGAACGCCGAGAGCGGGTCCTGGAAGATCATGCCGATGCTCTTGCCGCGGAGCCGGGTCAGCTCCCCCTCCGGCGCGCCGATCAGCTCCCGGCCGTGCAGCTTCACCGAGCCGCTGATCTCGGCCCCCTCCGGGAGCAGGCCCATCACCGCGAGCGAGGTCACCGACTTGCCCGAGCCGGACTCGCCGACGATGCCGAGGATCTCGCCCCGGTCGAGCCGGTAGCTCACGCCGCGCACGGCCTTGACGCCGCCGCGGAAGGTGACGTTGAGGTCGCTGACCTCGAGGACGGGCGCCCCGCGCCCGGTGGTCGGCTCGTTCACTGGTTGCTCCCCGGGTCGAGGGCGTCGCGCAGGCCGTCGCCGACGAGGTTGACGCTGAGGACGAGCAGTACGAGCAGGCCCGCGGGGAAGGCGAAGAGCCACGGGTACCCGATGGCCTTGGCGCTGCCGTCCGCGATGAGCGTGCCGAGCGAGACGTCGGGCGGCTGGATGCCGAAGCCGAAGAACGACAGCGCCGCCTCGCCGATGATCGCCGCGCTGACGTTGAGCGTGGCGTCGATGATCAGAAGTGAGGAGATGTTCGGCACGACGTGCCGAAGGATGATCTTCCAGGCCGGGATCCCCATGTACCGCGCGGCCAGCACGAACTCGCGCTCCCGCAGGGAGAGCGTCATGCTCCGCACCATCCGGGAGGTGATCATCCAGGAGAAGACCGCGAGCAGGACCACGAACCAGAGCCAGGAGCCGCCCTTGAGCCGGGGCGAGATGATCGCGATGATCAGGAAGCTCGGCAGCACGAGCAGCAGGTCCGTCACCCACATCAGGGCCCGGTCCGCCCAGCCGCCGAGGTAGCCGGCGGTCGCGCCGACCAGGGCGGCCAGGCCGGTGGAGACGAGGGCGACGAGGAAGCCGATGATGATCGACTTCTGCATGCCGCGCAGCGTGACCGCGTAGACGTCCTGGCCGATCTGGGTGGTGCCCCACCAGTGGTCGCCCGAGGGCGGCTCCATGAAGGCCAGGAAGTCCTTCTCGGTCCAGTCGTGCGGGCCGAACAGCGGGCCGATGTAGGCGAGCAGCAGGAGCAGGGCCAGCGCCAGCAGGCCGTAGCGGGCCTGCGGGTTGCGCAGCATGCGCTTGAGTACGAGTTTGGAACGCATCTCTAGCTCACCCGCACCCGGGGGTCGATGGCCGACACGATCAGGTCCGACAGGAAGCCGGCGAACAGGACGCAGACCGCGGCGAACAGGCTCACCGCGGCGACCGAGTTGACGTCGTGGCTCTGGATCGACTCGACCAGCCAGGCGCCCATGCCGTGCCAGCCGAAGATCTTCTCGGTGAAGACCGCGCCGGTCAGCATCGTGCCGAACGAGAAGGCGAAGTAGGTCGCGACCGGGACCAGCGAGGTCCGCAGCGCGTGCTTGAACAGCGCGTCCCTGCGGCTGAGCCCCTTGGCGCGGGCGGTGCGGATGAAGTCCTGGCCCAGCACGTCGAGCATCATGTTCCGCTGGATCCGGCTGTAGTAGGCGATCTGTCCGAGGCTCAGCGAGATCGTCGGCAGGATCAGGTGGTTGAGCCGGCTGGTGACCTGGTCCCAGCCGCTCAGCGCCGGGTTGTACTCGCCGGTGTACTCCAGGAGGCTGAAGCCCAGCGCGTCGTTGAGCCCGGCGGCGGCGATGGTGAGGAGGGTGGCGAGCACGAAGACGGGGATCGCCATGATGACGAAGGCGCCCACCCCGATCAGCCGGTCGCTGATCCTGTACTGCTTGACCGCGGCGTAGGCGCCGACGCTCACCCCGACGGCCGCTCCGACGAGCGTGCCGATGAACAGCAGCCGCAGGCTCACTCCGACCCGGCGGCCCAGTTCCGCGTTGACGGGCTTGCCGTCCCAGGTCCTGCCCAGGTCGCCGGTGGCGACTCCGGAGACCCAGGTGACGTAGCGCTGGAAGACCGGCGTCTTGTCGTTGAGGTTGTACTGCTCCAGCGTGGCGTCGACGACGGCCTCCGCCACCGGCGGTTGGCGGCCCTCGTACTTGAATCTCGGGTTCAGGCTCGTCGCGGCCAGGAAGTACGCCATGCTCGCGGCGATCGCCACCAGCAGGACATTGCTGATCAGCCGTCTGAACAGGTAGACGCCCATCGTCCTCCCCTCGGATGTCGCGCGAGTGCGAAGGGCGCCATGGCGGAGCCGTGTCCAGGCATGCCGAAATTCCCGTTAACGCACACTTAATCCCGGTTTAAGAGATTTAGGCCGAGATAAGCGAAACGATACCGGTACATAGATAACGGGTTGAGCTACCCGGATAACGATAGGAAATAGGTATGTCCACTTCTTGTAACATATGTCTTGATTTTGTGACATAAGCGCTGTCAAAGGGAGAGACGCGAACGGCGAGCGCCGCCGTCGGCGGCGGCCCGGCCGCTCCTCCCCCGGCATGACGAGAGGGCGGCTCCCGGAATCCGGGAGCCGCCCTCTCGCCAGTCGGACGGGACGGGGTCAGGTGTCGGTCGGGGCGGGCCGCGGTCAGGCGGAGAGCAGCACCTCGCGGTCCTCGTCGGGCTCGCGGAGCCGCTCGACCCCGGTCTGGTCGCGCATCCCCCACGGCGAGCCGTAGGCGTTGAGCAGCTCCAGGAACGGCACCGCGTCGAACGCCTCCGGTCCCAGCACGCCGGCCCCCGACCACACGCCGGTGGCCAGCAGCTCCAGCGCGACCACGGGGTGCACGGCCGTCTGCCAGACCACGGCCTGGCAGCCGTACTCGCTCATGGACCACGCGTTGTCGACCACGTGGTACAGGTAGACCTCGCGCGGCTCGCCGTCCTTGCCGACGCCCTTCACCCAGGTGCCGGCGCAGGTCTTGCCGCGCATCCGGTCGCCGAGGGTGGCCGGGTCGGGCAGCCGGGCCGCGACCACGTCGCGCGGCGAGGCCTCGACCCCGCCGACCTTGATCTTGTCGGCGCTGTCCAGGCCGAGCTTGCGCAGGGTCTTCAGCACGCCGATGAACTCTTCGCCGAGGCCGTACTTGAACGTCACCCGCCGGGCGTCGATCCAGCGCGGCACGAGCAGGACCTCCTCGTGCTCGACGTTCACGCACTCGACGGGGCCGATGCCCTCCGGGAAGTCGAACACCTCCGGTTCGCTGAACGGCTCGGTGGTGCGCCAGCCGCCGTCCTCCCAGACCACCGGCGGGTTGAGGCACTCCTCGATGGTCGTCCAGATGGAGAAGGTCGGCGCGAAGTCGTAGCCGTCCACCACCAGGTTCGACCCGTCGCGGACGCCGATCTCGTCGATGCCGGAGAACAGGTGGTCAGCGGCGTAGCGGGCGAAGACGTCGGCCAGGCCCGGCTCCACCCCCATGCCCACCAGCGCCAGGGAGCCCTTGGCCCGCCACGCGCCGTCGAGGGCGAACTGCTCGTCGCCCAGCTTCACGCCCGGCAGTTCGTACGGCCGGAGCGGATGGGGACGCGACAGCGACATCGCCATGTCCAGGTAGTGGGCGCCGGTGTTCAGCGCGGCCCGGAACAGCGGCATGGTGAAACGCGGGTCCACCGCGTTGAAGAGCACGTCGCAGCGGTGCTCGGTGAGGGCGGCCTCGACCGCCCCCTGGTCGGAGGCGTCCAGCGCGATGGCGCTGAAACGCGGGTCTCCGATCTTGGCCACGGCCTCGGTGGCCCGGCTCTGTTTAGAGTCCGCCACCACGATGTGTTCGAAGAAATCTCGGCGCGCGGCGATCGGGACGACGGCGGAGCCGACGCCGCCGGCCCCCACAAGAAGGATCCTCATGGCGGGACTCTATCCACTGACTGGTCGACCAGTCGATAGCGGAGACGGAGTTTCCCCACCGGATCCACGGCCGAAAACGGTGATCACCGCGAAAACCGTCGCGGTCCGGAACGGGGAACGGGGCGCCCCGGTGCCGGGGGAAGCACCGGAGCGCCCCTGGAGCAGGCGCGCCCGACGGGGGACCGGACGGCGCCCGCGGCTCGTCGACCGCCGGTGGGGAGGCCTCCGCCTACTTCACCAGGGCCTTCCACCGGCTCGCCCAATCGGCGTAGTCGGTGCATTCCCCGCCCGCGCCACCGCAATCCCGCGATGGGCGAACGGCAAAGAAGACCCCTTCCGGCCGCTTCCCGTCCCGGGCCCCGTACACCTCGCAGACGCGGCGGGCGCGGCCCGTGCAGGCTCCGGGGTTGGCCGGGGCCAGCCCGGTCCAGGCGGCGGCCCACCGCTGCGCCTCGGCCGAGGCGACCCAGTCGAGCCACCTGTAGGCGCAGTTCGGGCTCGCGGCGGTGGCGGAGATCATCCAGGAGTCGGCCCAGCCGGTCGCCGGCGCCGTGCCGAAGGTCTCCAGCGGTCTGCCCGCGCGCTCGAAGAGGTCGGCGTGGTACGGCCACGCCTGGGCCAGGCGCACCGATCCGCTCGCCATCGCCCGCACCACCTCGACCGGGTCGTTCCAGTAGACCCGGTCCGGTCCGTCCCGCTCGGCGAGCAGCCCGGCCGCCGCGTCGAGCTGGGCCGGGGTGAGCCGGAACGGATCGGACACGCCCAGATCGCGTCCGGTCCCGGCGAGCGCCAGCGCGGCGTCGGCGATGCTCAGCGGATCGTTCCTGATCGCCACGGGACCGGCCGTGTAGAGGTCGCCGGGGCCGCCGTAGCCGCCGTCCCGGGCGCCGTCGCGGGAACCGCCGTGGACGACCCGGTTGACCCCCCACAGGTAGGGGACGCCGTAGACCGCGTCCTTCCACCGCAACGCGGGCAGCTCGCGCAGCCACCCGGGGATGTCGTCGTACGCCTTGATCAGGGAGGTGTCCACCGGCGCGACGCCGCCCGCGGCCATCAGCGTCCCGGCCAGCTCCGGCGGAGGCGAGACGACGTCGTAGGAGCCGCCCTCGAACCGGGCGGCCATCTCCTCGCCCGTCCGCACCCGGTCCAGCGCCACGACCCGGCATCCGGTCCGCTCCTCGTACGGCGTGACCCAGTCGACCTTCGTGCTCGTCCCGCCGTACTCGACGCGGCCCTGCAGCGCCAGCACGCGCAGGGTCCCCTCCGACGCTCCGATCGAGGCCGAGGGAGAGGAGGAGGGAGAGGAGGAGGGACGCGTGGCCGGTGAGCCGGTGGCCGTCGCCGTGGACGCCGCAGTGGCCGTCGCCGTGGACACCGCGCCTACGGGGAGGCCCGCTGGGACGTCCACCGTGGCCGGCGCCGGTCCCGCCGCGAGCCGGACGGCCGGCGACCCCGTGCCGGCGCAGGCCGCGAGCACCAGGACACCCGTGCCCGCCACGCCCGCCAGCCTCGTACGGCGGAGCCGGTCCCTACCCACGCTGCCCCCTTGAACGCCCCTTGAACGCACCACTGCCGACCTGCTCGGAGCCTACCGGCCGCGACGCTCCCCGCGGGGCCCGGCGACCGTACGGCCCGCCCCGCGGCCGGACGCGGAGGCGGGGACCGGCGGCGGGGCGGCCGCCACCGCGGCCACCACCACGGCCACGGCCGTGACAGCGGCGGTGACAGCGGCGCTCCGGGGACTACGCGGAGGTCGGGAAGCCGAGGTCGACCCCGCCGTGGCTCGGGTCGAGCCAGCGCGAGGTGACGACCTTGCCCCGGGTGTAGAAGTGCACCCCCTCGGTGCCGTGGACGTGCGTGTCCCCGAAGAGCGATGCCTTCCAGCCGCCGAAGCTGTAGAACGCCATCGGCACCGGGATCGGCACGTTGATGCCGACCATCCCGACCTCCACCTCGTTCTGGAAGCGCCGGGCGGCGCCGCCGTCGTTGGTGAAGATCGCGGTGCCGTTGCCGTACTCGCCACCGTTGATCAGCGCCAGGCCCTCCTCGTAGGAGGAGACCCGCACCACCGCCAGGACCGGGCCGAAGATCTCCTCGGTGTGCACCCGGGAGCCCGGCGGGACGCGGTCGAACACGGTGGGCCCGAGCCAGAACCCGGGGGTCTCGGCCGCTGCGCCGCCGCCGAGGACCGGGGTCAGCCTGCCGTCCACCACCAGTTCCGCCCCCTCGGCGACCCCCGTCTCCAGGTAGGAGACCACCGTGTCGCGGTGGGCGGCGGTGATCAGGGGGCCCATCTCCGAGCGGGGGTCGTCGCCGGGGCCGACGGTCAGCTTCTCCACCCGGGAGACGATCTTCTCCACGAGCTCGTCGCCGACCGGGTCCACCGCCAGCACGACGGAGATCGCCATGCAGCGCTCCCCCGCCGAGCCGAAGCCCGCCGAGACCGCGGAGTCCGCGACGAGGTCGAGGTCGGCGTCGGGCAGGACCAGCATGTGGTTCTTGGCCCCGCCGAGCGCCTGGACCCGCTTGCCGGCCGCGGTCCCGGTCGCGTAGACGTGGCGGGCGACCGGGGTCGAGCCGACGAACGAGACGGCCTTGACGTCCGGGTGCTCCAGCAGCCGGTCCACCGCCTCCTTGTCGCCCTGGACCACGTTGAAGACCCCGTCCGGCAGCCCCGCCTCCGCCCAGAGCCGGGCCAGCAGCAGCGCGGCCGACGGATCCCGCTCCGAAGGCTTGAGCACGAACGTGTTGCCGCAGGCGATCGCGACGGGGAACATCCACATCGGGACCATGGCCGGGAAGTTGAACGGGGTGATCCCGGCGACCACGCCCAGCGGCTGGCGGATCGAGTAGGAGTCGACCCGCGTGGAGACGCCCTCGGAGAACCCGCCCTTGAGCAGGTGCGGGACGCCGCAGGCGAACTCCACGACCTCCAGCCCCCGGGCGACCTCGCCCAGCGCGTCGGAGCGGACCTTGCCGTGCTCGGCGCTGATGAGCGCCGCGAGCTCGTCCGCGTGCGCGCTGACCCGTTCCCGGAAGCGGAACAGCACCTGCGCCCGCTTGACCGGCGAGGTGTCCCGCCAGCCGGGGTGGGCCGCCGCGGCGGCGGCCACGGCCGCGTCGACCTCGGCGGCCGAGGCGAGCCGTACCCGCCCGGCCACCCCGCCCCCGACCGGGTCGAAGATCTCCGCCGTACGGCCGGCGCCCTCGACGGCGGTTCCGTTGATCCAGTGGGTGACGTTCTTCACGATCCCGTGCCTCCTGCGCGCTCCGCGGCCTCCGCGGCCTCCGCGCCGACGGTCTCGAGCGCGGCGACGATGATCCCGAGCCCTTCGGCGGCCTCCTCCGCCGTCAGGGTGAGCGGCGGGGCCATGCGCAGCACGTTGCCGTACAGACCGCCCTTGCCCGCGAGCAGGCCCGCCTTCCTGGTCTCCTCCATGAACCGGGCCGCGAGCTCCGGAGCAGGCGCGCCGGTGGACGGGTCGACCAGCTCGACGGCGAACATCAGGCCCTTGCCGCGCACGTCCCCGACGATCGGCAGGCGGGTCGCGGCCGCGCGCAGGCCGTCGATGATCAGCGTGCCGGTCCGGGCCGCGTTCGCCTGCAGGTCGTGGTCGAGCACGTAGTCGAGGGTGGCGTTGGCCGCGGCCATCGAGATCGGGTTGCCGCCGAAGGTGGCCAGGCCGGTCGCGTGCAGGGCGTCCATCAGCTCGCCGCGGGCCACGACGCCGCCCACCGCGAAGCCGTTGCCGAGGCCCTTGGCGAAGGTCATCATGTCCGGCGTGACGCCGTGGTCCTGGATGCCGAAGAACGCCGAGCCGGTACGGCCCCAGCCGGTCTGCACCTCGTCGGAGATGAACAGGATCCCCTCGGCGTCCAGCACCTCCTTGTAGGCCGCGAACAACCCGTCGGGCGCCATGGTGAACCCGCCCACCCCCTGGATCGGCTCGGCGATCAGCGCCGCGACGTCGCCGGCGGCGGCGGTGGCGAGCACGTGGCGCAGGTCCTCGACGCAGGCGGCGATGTAGTCGGCGTCCGCCATGCCGCGGAACCGGGCGAGGTGCCGGTCCGTGCCGTGCAGGAAGTGCACGTTCAGCGGCGAGAGGGAGTTGTTCTTCCACGCCCGGTTGCCCGTCACGCCGATCGTGCCGAAGCTGCGGCCGTGGTAGCTCTGGCGCATGGCGAGCACCTGGTCGGACCGGCGCGCGTAGGTGGCCAGCAGCAGCGCCGTCTCGTTGGCCTCGGTGCCGGAGTTGGTGAAGAAGACCTTCGCGTTCTCGATGCCGGAGAGCCGGGCGATCTTCTCGGCCAGCTCGACCTGGCCGCGGAGCAGGTAGACGGTGGAGGTGTGCACCACGCCGGTGGCGAGCTGCCGCTCGACGGCCTCGCGCACCTCGGGCACGTCGTAGCCGATCATGTTGGTCAGGATGCCCGCGAAGAAGTCCAGGTAGGTCTTCCCCGAGGCGTCGACGACCCGGTTGCCCTTGCCGCCGACGATCTCGATGGGCTCGTTGTAGTAGAGGGCCAGCCAGTTGGGCATGACCGCCCGGTGACGCGCGAGAAGGTCCGACATGCATCGAGTATCCCGGGCCCGGGCCGCCGCTCCTACCGGCAGACTGTCGGGGAAATCACCGCCGGCCCGTCAGGATGTAAACCCCTCTCCGCTCCTCTTCACCGGGTTCCCGCCGTGTTCTCCGCGTTCTCCGCGTTCTCCGCGCTCTCTGTCGTCCTCTGCGTCGTATCCGCTTCCTCCGCCTCTTCCGCTCCGGCGGTCGGCCGCGGCGCGGAACGGATCACCGCCAGGGCCAGGACCGCCGCCGCGACGCAGAAGCCGACGCCCACCCAGGAGCCGAAGGACATGGCCGCGACGAACGCCTCCCGCGCGGTCCCCATCAGCGCCGGGTCTCCCAGCAGGTCGGCGCCCGCGATGGACTCGCGCGCGACCGCCGGCGCCCCGGCGGGCATCGACGAGGTGTAGACCCCGGCGAGCACGCTGCCGAGCACGGCGACGCTCAGCGCCATCCCGACCTGCTGGACGGTGTCGTTCAGCGCCGAGCCGACCCCCGCGTGGGCGGGCGGCACCGCGCCCATCAGCGTCGCGTAGGCCGCCGGTCCCGCGAGGCCGCCGCCGATCCCCATGACCATCAGGCCGGTGATCAGCATGCCGTACCCGCCGTCGGCGGTCAGGAAGGCGAGCACGCCGAAGCCGAGGCCCATGACGCCCAGGCCCGCCGCGATGAGCGTCCGGTTGCCGACCTTCTGCCCCAGCCCGGCGCCGACCGCGTTGAACAGCGCCGCGGCCACCGCGTACGGCAGCAGCGCCAGGCCCGCCTTCATCGGGTCGTAGTCCAGCACGAACTGCAGGTACTGGGTGAGCATCAGCAGCAGCGCGCCCGTGCCGAACGACATCAGCACGATCGAGAACGACGCCCCGCTGAAGTTCCGGTCGCGGAAGAGCTCCAGCGGCAGCATGGGGTGGTCGGAGCGGCGCTCCCAGAGCACGAAGGCGCCGAGCGCCAGCACGGCCAGCGCCGCGGCGGCCGGCACCGGACCGCCGGTCGGCCCCTCGGACGGCAGGGAGATGACCACGAAGACCAGCGCGCTCATGCCCGCGGTGGACAGCACCACCCCGGCCGGGTCGAGCCGCCGCGCCGGGCCGCGCGACTCGGGCATCAGCACGACCGCCGCCGCGACGGCCACCACCGCGACGGGCACGTTGAGCAGGAAGACCGACCCCCACCAGTAGTGCTCCAGCAGGAAGCCGCCCAGCGTGGGACCCGCGATCACGCCGACCATCGCCACCGCGCTCCACGCCGCGATGGCCGTGCGGCGCTCTCCCTCGTCGAAGACGGTGATCAGGATCGACAGCGTGCTCGGCATCAGGATGGAGCCGCCGACGCCCATCAGCGCGCGGGCGGCGATGAGCTGCCAGGGCTCGGTGACCGCCACGGCGGCCAGCGAGGCCCCGCCGAACAGGATCAGGCCGATGATCAGGAAGCGTTTGCGGCCGTACCGGTCGGACAGGCTGCCCGCGGTGAGCAGCAGGCCGGCGAAGACCAGGATGTAGGCGTCCAGGATCCACTGGACGTCCGCCGGTCCCGCGCCGAGGTCGGTCATCAGGGACGGGATCGCCAGGTTCAGGACGGTGTTGTCCACGACCAGGACCAGCAGGCTCAGGCACAGGACCCCGAGGATCCACCAGCGCCGCGGATCACGTTCTTCTCGTACAGTGTGCGATTTCACTCGCACACTGTACGACGAGACTCGTACGGCGTGCGAGTCCGTTTATGCTGGAGGGATGCAGCAGCCCTTCGACTCGGTCTGGACCCGCGAACCCCGGGCCTCCAGGAGTTCGACGCTCAGCCGCGAGCAGATCGTCCGCACCGCCGTGGAACTGCTCGACGCCGAGGGCGTGGACGCGCTGAGCATGCGCCGCCTGGGCGCGAAGCTCGGCTCGGGGGCCACCAGCATCTACTGGCACGTGGCCCACAAGGACGAGCTGCTCGAACTCGTCATGGATGAGGTCTACGGCGAGATCACGCTGCCCGACCCCGCGGTCGTCGGCTGGCAGGACGCCGTCACGGTCTTCGCGTACGGCCTGCGCGACGCCCTCCGCAAGCACCCCTGGGCCGCCTCCCTCCTCAGCACCCGGCCGTCCCTCGGCCCCAACGCGATGCGCCTGCTCGCCCGCATGACGACCGCCTTCGAACAGGCCGGCTTCACCGGCCTGGAACTGGACTACGCGAGCGCCGCCCTGCTCTCCTACGTCCTCGGCGCGACCGCGCCCGAGATCGCCTGGCAGGCCGTGATCGACCGCTCGGGGCTCGACGGCGAGGAACTGGTGACCGCGGTGCACGAGACGGTGCGCCGGGCGGCCCGCGACCACCCCGGCCTCGTCAGCCGCCACGAGCAGTACCGCGACCTCGACATGGACGTCACCCGCGCGATCAGCTTCGACTTCGGCCTCACCTGCCTGATCGGCGGGATGAAGGCCCGGCTGGCGCGCGACGCCGCGCCTTTCACCGAGGCCCACGACGCCGCGCCTTTCACCGACGCCGACAGAGAGCAGTGAACACAACGTAAAACGACGAGTGACCATATTTACACATTGATCGGTTATTCTCGGTGCGTGCTGCCCACCATCGCCGACGTGCTCGCCCTGGACACCGTCCGCCGGGGCATCCCCCGGGTCGTCGCAGGAGCCGACCGGCTGGACACGCGGGTGCGCTGGGTGCACGTCGGCGAGGTCAGCGACATCGCCCACCTGCTGCACGGCGGCGAGCTGGTGCTCACCACCGGCGTCGCCCTGCCCGACGACCCCGACAAGCTCACCGGCTACATCACCGGCCTGGCGGCCGTCGGCGCGGCCGGGCTGATCGTGGAGCTGGGCCGCAAGTTCATCGGGGAACTCCCCGGCTCCGTGGTCGCCGCCGCCGAGGAGCACGGCCTGCCCCTGGTCACACTGGCCCGTGAGACCCCGTTCGTGCAGATCACCGAGTCCGTGCACGCCCGGATCATCGATCGGCAGCTGGAGGAGCTGCGCGCCTCGGAGCAACTCCACGAGGTCTTCACCGCCCTCTCCGTCGAGGGCGCCTCCCCCACGGAGATCCTCGCCCAGGTCTCGCGGCTCTCCGGCCGCCCGGTCCTGCTGGAGAACCTCGCCCACCAGGTGCTCGCCTGCGAGTCCGCCGGGCAGGACACCCGCACGCTGCTGTCCAGCTGGGAGAGCCGCTCCCGCGCCGTCGTCTCCGACCGGCGCACCTCCTACGACACCGCCTCCGGCTGGCTGGTCACCATGGTCGGCGCCCGCGGCCAGGACTGGGGCCGGCTGATGCTGCTCTGCGAGGCCGAACCGGGCCCCCGCGACATCGTGCTCGCCGAGCGCGCCGCGACCACGCTGGCCCTGGGCCGCCTGCTGGAGCGGCACCAGGAGTCCCTGGAGCGGCAGGCCCACGGCACGATCATCTCCGGCATCCTCAGCCACGCCTACGCCGATCCCGACGAGGCCGCGGCCCGCGCCCGCGCGGTCGGCGTGCCGCTCACCGGCCGCAAGCTGATCAGCGTGGTGCTCCGCCTCGCCGAGTCGCCCGAGAGCTCCCCGGACGGCCCGGAGCAGCTCGCCCGGCTCGCCGAACTCGCCGACGCCGCCGCGGCGGCCTGCCGTACCGCCCGCTTCCCCGCGCTGGTCGGCGCCCTGGACCAGAACCGCGTCGGCGTCCTGCTGCCCCTGCCCCCGCGCGCCCTGCCCGAGCCCACGCTGACCGTGCTCTCCGAGCGCCTGCGCGCCGCCTTCGCCACGCCGTTCGTGCTCGCCGCCGGCTCGGTCGTCGAGACCGTCCGCGACGTACGGCGCAGCTTCCTCGAGGCCGAGCAGGTCGCCGACGTCGCCGTCCGGCAGCCCGACGGGCGGGCCTTCTACCGCCTGCCCGACCTGCACCTGCGCGGCCTGCTCCACCTGCTGCGCGACGACGCCCGGCTGCAGACCTTCGCCGAGCGCGAGCTCGGCCCGCTGCTGGCCCACGACGCCCAGCGGGGCGGGGATCTGGCCCGGATCCTCCGCGTCTACCTGGACTCCGGGCGCAACAAGGCGGTCGCCGCGCAGAAGGCCCACCTGTCGCGGCCCGCCTTCTACGACCGGCTGCGCCGCCTGGAGCGCATCCTCGACGCCGATCTGGACGACGTCGAGACCTGCCTCTCCCTGCACGTCGCGCTGTTGGCGCTGGAGTCCTTCCGCAGGGACGTCCCGCGCCCCTGATATCCCCGCGTTAGCCCCACATCGACCATTGATGGCACGAATACAGCCGATCTCATACCGATAACATCACTTTCTCGGTCTGTTTCCCGCGTTTCGCCGCCGGTGACAAGTGGATCTCGGCACCATGGTGCACCGAAGTCAGGTCACCTACGGGGAGAGATGCACATGTCACGACGTCTCATCGTCGGGCTCGCGGCCGTGGCGATCACGGCCACGGCGATACCGGCGGAGGCCGATCAGGTGGGGGCCTCCTTCCCCTCCTCGGCCTTCCCGCTCGGCGAGCCCGGGGCGCCGGCCAAGAACCAGCGTGCGGTGGCTCCGGGAGTCGACCTCTTCAGCGTGACGCACGGCACGCCCACCCAGGGGTGGACCGTCTCTCTGCTGATGCCCAACGGGCACGACAACGGCCCACTGGCCACCGCTCAGACGAAGGCCGCCGAGGCCGAGGCTGCGGGGTTCACCCCGAGCGTCCTGAGGATCGTGCAGCCCGCCGCCGCGGACGCTCCGCCCGTCGAGCGGTACATGGTCCGGATCGGACTGTGGACGTTCAAGCAGCGGGCCGAGGCCGACAAGACGGTCAAGGAGCTCAAGGCGGCCGGGATCCGCGCCAAGACCGACTTCCTCGGCGACGACGGCGACCAGACCACCGGCCCGTGGGACATGCGGGTGGTGATGGTCGATCCGAAACTCTTCAAGGGCTCCTACCGGACCAGCGTCGGCACCAGCGTGGCCAAGCGGGAGACCACCTCCTCGATGTCCAAGCTCAACAACGCCATCGCGGGCGTCAACGGCGGGTTCTTCAACATCCACACGGCCAAGGCGCTCCAGGGCGACCCCGTGGGCGTCTCGGTGGTGGGCGGCAGGCTCCTCAGCGAGGGCACGCCCGGCCGGAGCGGGCTCGTCATCACCGGCCGGAAGGCCTGGATCACCGAGCTGCGCTCGGTGGTCACCGCGATCTCCTCCGACGGGACGAAGGTCGAGGTCAAGGGGGTCAACAGGGCCGCCGGGACGGACGAGCTCGTCCTCTACACCGAGGAGTTCGGCGCCAAGACCGCCGCGGACGGCGGCTCCGAGGTCGTCGTCGACGCCCAGGGCAGGATCGTGACGGCTCGCGCCGCCGGCGGCGTCGTCCCCCGGGGGCACTACGTCCTCCACGGCACCGGCGTCATGGCCGACTGGCTGTACGAGCACGCCGCGGAGACCTGGACCATGAAGCTCGACACCAAGGTCATCGACCTGCGGACGGGAAGGGCCGTACGGCTCACCCCTCAGACGTACGTGATGGGCGGCGGCGTCGGCCTGCTCAGGAACGGCCGGGTGCGGATCAGCGCGGCGGCCGATGGACACGCCTCGGTCAACATGATGCTCCGCCGCCATCCCCGCACGATCCTCGGCGTCAACAAGTCGGGCGGGCTGATCCTGGTCACGGTCGACGGCCGCAATCCGGGCGTCTCCGTCGGCGCCTCGATGGTGGAGGCCGCACAGATCATGCGCTGGCTCGGGGCCAAGCAGGCCATCAACTTCGACGGCGGCGGTTCGACGGCGATGGTCGTCGGCCACAAGGTCGTCAACCGGCCTTCCGACGGCCGGGAACGGACCATCGGAGACGCGCTGTTCATCACGCCCTGACCGATCGGTTCCCGGGTCCCGCCCTCCGGGGCGGGACCCTTCCGCGTGGATGACGGACCTTCCGCATGGATGACGGCTCTTCGAAGTTAAGCGGGGTTGAGGCATCCGCGACCTCGTCGGGTAGTGGCGCAGCGGGTGCGTAGACGCTGGTTTTCGGGATTGCGGAAACCGTAGGCGTCTCGGGCGACCGTCTTGATCACTCGGTTGGTGCCCTCGGAGCCGGCGTTGGTGACGCCGGTCTGGATGAACGCGAGGATCTCGGGCCACCAGGTCTCGACCGTGCTCGCCAAGCGGTGGAGCTCGGACAGGCCGGAGGCCGCGCATCGGTCGTAGAAGCGAAACAGCCGCTCGGCGATGACCGCGCGATCGGGGTGCGTGCGGGCCAGCGCGAGCAGGTCGAGCAGGTCTTCCTTGGCGTTCCACGCGGCCAGGATCGGCACACCGATCCGCTTCGGCAGCGCCATCAGGTCATCGACCATCGGATCAAGCTGCGAGCCGTGCATCCGGGCGGCCGAGCGGGTCAGCCGGTTGCGCAGCTCCCATTCCCGGTTGCCCTTGCGCCCGCGCCGGCCCCGCACCTGAACGGTGACGCGGCGGCGGACCTCGGTGACCGCGGCGTTGGCCAGCTGCACGATATGAAAGTGATCGATCACCAGCCTGGCCTGCGGTAACACCGCCCGGACCGCGGACTTGAAGATGGTGCACATGTCGATCGCGACGAAGGCCACGCCATCGCGCCAGGCCTGGCTACGCTCGCCGAGCCAGCCGGTGACGGCGGCGCTGGTACGGCCTTCGACCTGGCCCAGCAGCCCTTGCCCGCCGGAGATGTCGACGAAGCCGACATGCCAGCGGTCCACGACGGTCTGCCAGGTGCCGGTGGTCTCCTCCCAGCTCCAGCGGGGCCGGCCACGGCGGATCTCGTCGATCCCCAGCACCGTGACGGGGGCAGGCTGATCGGGCAGGACGCGGGCGGCGTGCGCGGTGAACGCCGCCCAGGCCACCGGCCAGGACACGCCATGGTCGCGAGCCGACTGCACGATCGTCCTCCCTCCGTCGGCGACCGCCGCCCCGGTGGCCTGGCGTAATCGCGCCGTCAGCCGGGCCCGGGCCGGGACCTGGGCGACGTGCTCGGTGAACGTCCCTCGCGGGCAGGCCGACTCGTCGCAGTACCAGCGGCGTTTACGCCAGCGCAGGTCACAGCGGCGGCCCGCGACCGGCAGATCACGTGGGCGGGTGGTCACCCACTCCTTGACCCGGGCCGCCGGCGTCCCGCACTCGGGGCAGGCCCGGGCGGTCTCGTCGGCGGTGACCAGATGCACGATCGGCCCCTGTCCGCACTCGTTCCCGTCCTGACCTGCTGTGATGACGTCGACGACGGCCAGGCCCTCCAGGCCCAGCAGCCGGGTCGTATCGTTGACCATGCTCGCGGCTCTTCTGTTGTCGTTCTTGCCTAGACAACAGGAATGATCAAGGAGAGCCGCGGGCTCCCTCAAGAGGCGATCTCAGCCCCGAACGGCCCGGTGAGTGTTCAGACCCCGGCTAAGTTCGAAGAGCCTGGATGACGGACCTTCCGCATGGATGATCCGAAGCAGTCCGGAGGCCGGCACGGCACCCCGGACCAGCAGACCCCGCACACCCCACGACACCCCGGGAAAACGGATGACACCCCGAACCCCCGGGAAACCCCCCCGAAAACACAGAAAGGGCCGCCCCACAGGGACGGCCCTCTCCACAAAAAATGTCCGGCGGCGACCTACTCTCCCACACCCTCCCGAGTGCAGTACCATCGGCGCTGAAGAGCTTAACTTCCGGGTTCGGAATGTAACCGGGTGTTTCCCCTTCGCCATAACCGCCGTAACCCCATGAAACACACAAGCAGATGCCTGTTGTCTCAGAATTGCCTAGTGGACGCGAGCAAGAACCTCGGTTTCGCGCTGCTCCGGACCCGGCGAAGGATACAGAGCGCTGCAGAAACCAAGCATGAACTTTGAGGTCAAGTCCTCGGCCTATTAGTACCGGTCAGCTCCACACATTACTGCGCTTCCACCTCCGGCCTATCAACCCGGTCGTCTACCGGGAGCCTTACCCCCTCACAGGGTGGGAGACCTCATCTCAAGGCGAGCTTCCCGCTTAGATGCTTTCAGCGGTTATCCCTTCCGAACGTAGCCAACCAGCCGTGCTCCTGGCGGAACAACTGGCACACCAGAGGTTCGTCCGTCCCGGTCCTCTCGTACTAGGGACAGCCCCTTTCAAGTCTCCTGCGCGCGCAGCGGATAGGGACCGAACTGTCTCGCGACGTTCTAAACCCAGCTCGCGTACCGCTTTAATGGGCGAACAGCCCAACCCTTGGGACCTACTCCAGCCCCAGGATGCGACGAGCCGACATCGAGGTGCCAAACCATCCCGTCGATATGGACTCTTGGGGAAGATCAGCCTGTTATCCCCGGGGTACCTTTTAGCCGTTGAGCGACGGCGCTTCCACATGCCACCGCCGGATCACTAGTCCCAGCTTTCGCTCCTGCTCGACCCGTCGGTCTCACAGTCAAGCTCCCTTGTGCACTTACACTCGACACCTGATTGCCAACCAGGCTGAGGGAACCTTTGGGCGCCTCCGTTACCCTTTAGGAGGCAACCGCCCCAGTTAAACTACCCACCAGACACTGTCCCTGATCCGGATCACGGACCGAAGTTAGACGTTCAAAACGACCAGAGTGGTATTTCACCAATGACTCCACCCGAACTAGCGTCCGAGCTTCACCGTCTCCCACCTATCCTACACAAGACGCTCCAAACGCCAATGTCAAGCTGTAGTGAAGGTCCCGGGGTCTTTCCGTCCTGCTGCGCGTAACGAGCATCTTTACTCGTAGTGCAATTTCGCCGGGTCTGCGGTTGAGACAGCGGGGAAGTCGTTACGCCATTCGTGCAGGTCGGAACTTACCCGACAAGGAATTTCGCTACCTTAGGATGGTTATAGTTACCACCGCCGTTTACTGGCGCTTAAGTTCTCAGCGTCGCAGGCTTGCACCCGCTAACCGGTCCCCTTAACGTTCCAGCACCGGGCAGGCGTCAGTCCGTATACATCGTCTTACGACTTCGCACGGACCTGTGTTTTTAGTAAACAGTCGCTTCCCCCTGGCCACTGCGGCCCCCACCAGCTCAGAGCGCAAGACTCGTCACCAGCGAAGGCCCCCCTTCTCCCGAAGTTACGGGGGCAATTTGCCGAGTTCCTTAACCACAGTTCACCCGATCGCCTTGGTATTCTCTACCTGACCACCTGAGTCGGTTTCGGGTACGGGCCGCAACGATGCTCGCTAGAGGCTTTTCTCGGCAGCATAGGATCACCCACTTCGCCACAATCGGCTCGGCATCACGTCTCAAGATACATGAGAGGCGGATTTGCCTACCTCTCTCCCTACACGCTTACCCCAGGACTACCATCGCCTGGGATGGGCTACCTTCCTGCGTCACCCCATCGCTTACCTACTACCAGATCAGGCCAGGCGTTCAGCCTCACCCCCACCCCGAAGGGCAGAAGGGCTTAAGGACCCTTAGTATCACTGGATTCGATATGGGCGCATCACCACGGGTACGGGAATATCAACCCGTTGTCCATCGACTACGCCTGTCGGCCTCGCCTTAGGTCCCGACTTACCCTGGGCGGATTAGCCTGGCCCAGGAACCCTTGGTCATCCGGCGCAGAAGTTTCTCACTTCTGATTCGCTACTCATGCCTGCATTCTCACTCGCACGGCCTCCACAACTCGATCACTCGGCTGCTTCGCCGGCCGCACGACGCTCCCCTACCCATCCACACACCCAGACAGCTCGCGCTGCCAGGCTCAACGTGTGAATGCCACGACTTCGGCGGTGCACTTGAGCCCCGCTACATTGTCGGCGCGGAATCACTTGACCAGTGAGCTATTACGCACTCTTTCAAGGATGGCTGCTTCTAAGCCAACCTCCTGGTTGTCACTGCGACTCCACATCCTTTCCCACTTAGCACACGCTTAGGGGCCTTAGTCGGTGGTCTGGGCTGTTTCCCTCTCGACTACGGAGCTTATCCCCCGCAGTCTCACTGCCACGCTCTCACTTACCGGCATTCGGAGTTTGGCTGACGTCAGTAACCTTGTCGGGCCCATCGGCCATCCAGTGCTCTACCTCCGGCAAGAAACACGCAACGCTGCACCTAAATGCATTTCGGGGAGAACCAGCTATCACGGAGTTTGATTGGCCTTTCACCCCTAAACACAGGTCATCCCCCAGGTTTTCAACCCTGGTGGGTTCGGTCCTCCACGCAGTCTTACCCACGCTTCAACCTGCCCATGCCTAGATCACTCCGCTTCGGGTCTACAGCATGCGACTCAAACGCCCTCTTCAGACTCGGTTTCCCTACGGCTCCCCCACACGGGTTAACCTCGCCACACACCATAACTCGCAGGCTCATTCTTCAAAAGGCACGCAGTCACATCACGCACAGCAAGCTGTGCACGCTCCTACGGCTTGTAGGCACACGGTTTCAGGTACTATTTCACGACCCCTCACCGGGGTGCTTTTCACCTTTCCCTCACGGTACTAGTGCACTATCGGTCATCAGGGAGTATTTAGGCTTACCAGGTGGTCCTGGCAGATTCACACAGGATTTCTCGGGCCCCGTGCTACTTGGGATCCCCTCCAGCAGTCCAACAGGTTTCGCCTACCCGGCTCTCACGGTCTACGGCGTCCCTTCCCAGAGACTTCGACTACCCACTGGATTTCTCACTGCTCGCGGTCTCGGCAGAAACCGCCAGAAGGTCCCACGACCCCGCACACGCAACGCCTGCCGGCTATCACACGCATACGGTTTAGCCTCATCCGCTTTCGCTCACCACTACTCACGGAATCACATGTTGTTTTCTCTTCCTACGGGTACTGAGATGTTTCACTTCCCCGCGTTACCACCAACCGCCCTATACATTCAGGCGGAGGCAACACCCCATGACGGGTGCTAGGTTTCCCCATTCGGACATCCCCGGATCAACGTCTGGTTGGCGACTCCCCGAGGCTTAACGCAGCCTCCCACGTCCTTCATCGGCTCCTGATGCCAAGGCATCCACCGTGTGCCCTAAAAAACTTGGCCACAAAGATGCTCGCGTCCACTATGCAAATCTCAAACAACAAACAGCCACCGACCCCACCCGCCACCAGACACCCGCACCGGCGAAGACTTCACAAGCCTCCACCCGGCGAACCGGTATGACAGAAGATCGGCCCCGTCCGAGGAACACCACGAACCCTCCCACCCCGACCACGTCGAGGCGAGCCGGAACGCGACCTACCCGCCATCGGCGGGAGCCGCGCCCCACATGGTCCGTTCCCTCAGGACCCAACAGTGTGCCCGGAACCGCACGCCCCCCGGACCGCCGTTCCCACTCCCACCCCTCGAGAGGGCTGGGCGGTACTAGCCGGCCGGCGACCACGCCGAACCGAATAACCAGTGCTCCACTAATGAGCGCGCCGCGCACCGGACACTCGCCGATGACCGCGACATGGACCAGAACCCGGCGAGGTCACCCCCACCCGGACTTCCGGCCGGTGCTCCTTAGAAAGGAGGTGATCCAGCCGCACCTTCCGGTACGGCTACCTTGTTACGACTTCGTCCCAATCGCCAGCCCCACCTTCGACCGCTCCCCCCCACAAGTGGGTTGGGCCACGGGCTTCGGGTGTTGCCGACTTTCGTGACGTGACGGGCGGTGTGTACAAGGCCCGGGAACGTATTCACCGCAGCGTTGCTGATCTGCGATTACTAGCGACTCCGACTTCATGGGGTCGAGTTGCAGACCCCAATCCGAACTGAGACCGGCTTTTAGGGATTCGCTCCACCTCACGGTATCGCAACCCTCTGTACCGGCCATTGTAGCATGTTTGCAGCCCAAGACATAAGGGGCATGATGACTTGACGTCATCCCCACCTTCCTCCGAGTTGACCCCGGCAGTCTCCCATGAGTCCCCGGCCGCCCCGAAGGACGCCGCTGGCAACATGGAACAAGGGTTGCGCTCGTTGCGGGACTTAACCCAACATCTCACGACACGAGCTGACGACAGCCATGCACCACCTGTCACCCAGTCCGAAGAGGCCCCCATCTCTGAGGGTTTCCGGGCGATGTCAAGCCTTGGTAAGGTTCTTGGCGTTGCGTCGAATTAAGCAACATGCTCCGCCGCTTGTGCGGGCCCCCGTCAATTCCTTTGAGTTTTAGCCTTGCGGCCGTACTCCCCAGGCGGGGCGCTTAATGCGTTAGCTACGGCGCGGAAACCGTGGAAGGCCCCCACACCTAGCGCCCAACGTTTACAGCGTGGACTACCAGGGTATCTAATCCTGTTCGCTCCCCACGCTTTCGCTCCTCAGCGTCAGGTAAGGCCCAGCAAGCCGCCTTCGCCACCGGTGTTCCTCCTGATATCTGCGCATTTCACCGCTACACCAGGAATTCCGCTTGCCCCTACCTACCTCTAGCCAGCCCGTATCGAATGCAGACCTGGAGTTAAGCCCCAAGCTTTCACATCCGACGCGACAAGCCACCTACGAGCTCTTTACGCCCAATAATTCCGGACAACGCTTGCGCCCTACGTATTACCGCGGCTGCTGGCACGTAGTTAGCCGGCGCTTCTTCTGCAGGTACACGTCACCTTCGTCCCTGCTGAAAGAGGTTTACAACCCGAAGGCCGTCATCCCCCACGCGGCGTCGCTGCGTCAGGCTTCCGCCCATTGCGCAATATTCCCCACTGCTGCCTCCCGTAGGAGTCTGGGCCGTGTCTCAGTCCCAGTGTGGCCGGTCGCCCTCTCAGGCCGGCTACCCGTCGTCGCCTTGGTGAGCCACTACCTCACCAACAAGCTGATAGGCCGCGAGTCCATCCCCGACCGAAAAAACTTTCCACCCGCAGGCCATGCGACCGCGGGTCGTATCCGGTATTAGACCCAGTTTCCCGGGCTTATCCCAGAGTCAGGGGCAGGTTACTCACGTGTTACTCACCCGTTCGCCGCTCGAGTACCCCGAAGGGCCTTTCCGCTCGACTTGCATGTGTTAAGCACGCCGCCAGCGTTCGTCCTGAGCCAGGATCAAACTCTCCAAACAATGTCTGAACAGTTGCATCCCGGCTGAAAGCATCCATGATGGATGATCCAACCAAAGGAATCCGTCCTCCCCGACCATGACAGGTCCGGGTGGGACGGGGTTGTGCATCATGCACTGGCTTTTAGCACACTGTTGAGTTCTCAAGAAACGGACGCGTTCACCGTCCGACGGGCCCGGAGGCCGCATCTCGCGGGGCGTTCCACTTCGTTGCGTTCCTATCTTACCGTATCGTCCGTTTCGTGTCAATCCGACCCGATTCGTCCGATCCCGGTTCGACCGGAACCACCCCGTCTCCGGGGCAACCCCTCTAACTTACCTCCACATCCCGTTCGTGTCCACTCGTGTGGTCACGCCCGATTTGCCGAGTTCGCACAAGAGGGGCTGCAGGGGACTCCCTGCAAGAAGAAACCTTAGCAGCCTCTGCGGCCACCATGACCAACTTCCCGGTAACAGGTAGGTCTTCCCGGAGCTAGAAGACTCCAAACACAAGGACGCGGGGTCAACAGCCCCCCGCGTCCTCATCTCATCTCGGTTCAGCCTCGGGCACGACAGCCGCTCAGCTCTGCCCCCGGGCTCAGCACCCCGCTCACAGCTCTGCCCCGGGCTCAGCCGGCGGGCAGTGCCGCCAACTGGGCCGTCAGCCGAGCGATGTCCTGGTCGGCCTGAGCCGCACGGTCCCGGACCTTGCTCACCACGTCATCGGGTGCCTTCGACATGAACTGCTCGTTCCCCAGCTTGGCGGCCACCTGCGCCGCCTCCTTGCGCGCCACCGCGAGATCCTTCTCCAGGCGCTTGCGCTCCGCGGCCACATCGATGGTGCCCGCCGTGTCGATCTCCACCGCGATACCGCTCACGTCGAGACGCGCGGTCGCCGCGAAGGACTCCGACGGCTCGTCCAGCCGGAGCAGCGAGCGGATCGCACTCTCGTGCGGGGCCAGCGCCGTACCCGCGAGGGAGAGCCGCGCCGCCACCCGCTGACCGGGCTTGAGCCCCTGGTCCGAGCGGAACCTGCGGACCTCGGTGACCAGGTTCTGGACCGCGAGGATCTCCTCCTCCGCCGACGGATCGCGCAGGGACTCCTGAACCGCGGGCCAGGGCGCCACCACGATGGACGGTCCTCCGGTCAGCGCCCTCCACAACTCCTCGGTGACGAACGGCACGAGCGGATGGAGCAACCGCAGCAACGCGTCGAAGACGTGCCCCAGGACCAGCCGGGTGTGCTCCTGGCCCGCCGCGATCTGGATCTTGGCGAGCTCCACGTACCAGTCGCAGACCTCGTCCCAGGCGAAGTGGTAGAGCAGGTCCGAGATCTTGGCGAACTCGAACTCCTTGAATGCGGCGTCCACGGACGCCGTGATCTCCTGGAGACGGGAGAGGATCCAGCGGTCGGCCGCGGTGAGCTCCGCCACGGGAAGCTCACCGACCGCGGCGCCGTTCATCAGGGCGAACCGGGTGGCATTCCAGATCTTGTTGCAGAAGTTGCGGGACCCACCGGCCCACTCCTCGCTGATCGCCACATCGGAGCCCGGGTTCGCGCCGCGCAGCAGCGTGAAGCGGGTCGCATCGGCGCCGAAGCGCTCCACCCAGTCCATCGGGTCCACGACGTTCCCGAACGACTTGGACATCTTCTTGCCGAACTGGTCGCGGACCATGCCGTGCAGCGCGACGGTCCGGAACGGCGGGCGGCCGTCCATCGCGTACAGGCCGAACATCATCATCCGGGCGACCCAGAAGAACAGGATGTCGTAGCCCGTCACCAGCACCGAGGTCGGGTAGAACTTCTCCAGTTCAGGCGTGCGGTCGGGCCAGCCCAGGGTCGAGAACGGCCAGAGCCCCGAGGAGAACCAGGTGTCCAGGACGTCGGGGTCCTGGACGTAGCCCTCCGGCGCCTCCTCGTCCGGGCCCACGCAGACGACCTCCCCCGCCGGGCCGTACCAGACCGGGATGCGGTGGCCCCACCACAACTGCCGCGAGATGCACCAGTCGTGCATGTCGTCGACCCAGTCGAAGTAGCGCTTGGCGAGCTCCGGCGGGTGGATCTTCGTCCGGCCGTCCCGGACCGCGTCGCCGGCGGCCCTGGCCAGCGGCGAGACGTCGACGAACCACTGCAGCGAGAGGCGGGGCTCGACCACCGTCTTGCAGCGCGAGCAGTGGCCGACCGAGTGCAGGTAGGGCCGCTTCTCGGCGACGATCCGGCCCTGCTCCCGCAGGGCGGCGACCACGGCCGGCCGCGCCTCGAAGCGGTCGAGGCCCTCGAACGGACCGTGCGCGGTGATCACTCCGCGCTCATCCATGATCGTCATCGACGGCAGCGCGTGTCGGCGGCCGATCTCGAAGTCGTTCGGGTCGTGGGCCGGGGTGACCTTGACCGCGCCGGTGCCGAAGGCGGGGTCGACGTGCTCGTCCGCCACGACCGGGATGCGGCGGCCGGTCAGCGGGAGTTCCACCTCGCGGCCGATCAGGTGGGCGTAGCGCTCGTCGGACGGGTGGACGGCCACGGCGGTGTCGCCGAGCAGCGTCTCGGCCCGCGTGGTGGCGACCACGATGGAGTCGTCGCCCTCGCCGTACCGGATCGAGACGAGCTCCCCCTCGTCCTCGCTGTGCTCGACCTCGATGTCCGACAGGGCGGTGAGGCAGCGCGGGCACCAGTTGATGATGCGCTCGGCGCGGTAGACGAGCCCGTCGTCGAAGAGCCTCTTGAAGATCGTCTGGACCGCGCGGGAGAGTCCGGGGTCCATGGTGAAGCGCTCACGGGACCAGTCGACGCCGTCCCCGAGCTTCTTCATCTGGCCGAGGATCCGGCCGCCGGACTCCTCCTTCCACTGCCAGACCCGCTCGGTGAAGGCCTCGCGGCCGAGGTCGTGCCGGGACAGGCCGTCCTTGGCGATCTCTCGCTCGACGACGTTCTGGGTCGCGATGCCGGCGTGGTCCATGCCCGGCATCCAGAGCGTCTCCCTGCCCTCCATGCGGGCACGGCGGGTCAGCGCGTCCTGGATCGAGTGGTCCAGCGCGTGCCCCATGTGCAGGACGCCGGTCACGTTCGGCGGCGGAAGGACGATGGTGTACGGCTCGCGCTCACTGCTCGGATCCGCGGTGAAGTATCCCTCCGCTACCCAGCGCTCGTAGCTCCGGGTCTCCACATCGGCGGGTGTGTACTGGGTGGGCAGCTCTGGAGTCGTCACGGTGCCCAATTCTAAGGACGTCCGAGCGGCCGTCGTCCCATCGCCCGGTGAGTCGCGGATCCTCCGGACGGCTCTCGCCCGTCCGTCCGGGCCCCTGCCCATGGTCGCCCGGCCCCCGGCCCCCGGCCCCCGGCCCCCCGCCCCCCCGCGCGGGGCGCCCCCCGGGGCCGCCGGGGGGGGGGCGCCGCCGTACCGGGTCGGGCGGGTGCCGGTTTCAGGCCGACTTCTCGCGCGGGGCCCGCTGCTTGCTGAGCTGGTCGCGCGGGACGAGCGTCGGGTTGACGTGCTCGAGCACCGACTCGCGGGTGATGACGACACGGGCCACGTCCTCGCGGGACGGCACCTCGTACATCACCGAGAGCAGGACCTCCTCCAGGATGGCCCGCAGGCCGCGCGCACCGGTCCCGCGCAGGATCGCCTGGTCGGCGATGGCCTCCAGCGCGTCCTGGCTGAACTCGAGCTCGACGTTGTCGAGCTCGAAGAGGCGGCGGTACTGCTTGACGAGGGCGTTGCGCGGCTCGGTGAGGATCTGGATGAGCGCCGCGCGGTCGAGGTTGTGCACGCTGGTGATGACCGGGAGGCGGCCCACGAACTCGGGGATCATGCCGAACTTCAGCAGGTCCTCGGGCATCACGTCACCGAAGATGTCGGAGGAGTCGACGTCCTCCTTCGAGCGGATGACGGCGTTGAAGCCGATGCCCTTCTTGCCGACCCGGGACTCGATGATCTGCTCCAGGCCGGCGAAGGCCCCGCCGCAGATGAACAGCACGTTGGTGGTGTCGATCTGGATGAACTCCTGGTGCGGGTGCTTGCGTCCGCCCTGCGGCGGCACGCTCGCGGTGGTGCCCTCCAGGATCTTCAGCAGCGCCTGCTGCACACCCTCGCCGGAGACGTCGCGGGTGATCGACGGGTTCTCGCTCTTTCGGGCGATCTTGTCGACCTCGTCGATGTAGATGATGCCGGTCTCGGCCTTCTTGACGTCGTAGTCGGCGGCCTGGATGAGCTTGAGCAGGATGTTCTCGACGTCCTCGCCCACGTAGCCCGCCTCGGTCAGCGCGGTGGCGTCGGCGATGGCGAACGGGACGTTCAGCATCTTCGCCAGCGTCTGGGCGAGCAGTGTCTTGCCGGAACCGGTCGGGCCCAGGAGCAGGATGTTCGACTTGGCCAACTCGAGACCGTCGTCACGACCGTGCTCGCCGGACTGCACCCGCTTGTAGTGGTTGTAGACCGCCACCGAGAGGGCCTTCTTCGCCTTGTCCTGACCGATGACGTAGGCGTCGAGGAACTCGTAGATCTCTCTCGGCTTGGGCAGGCTGTCCCACTTGAGCTCGGAGGACTCGCTGAGCTCCTCTTCGATGATCTCGTTGCAGAGATCGATGCACTCATCGCAGATGTATACGCCGGGCCCGGCGATGAGCTTCTTGACTTGCTTCTGGCTCTTCCCGCAGAAAGAGCACTTCAGCAGGTCTCCCCCGTCGCCGATGCGTGCCACCCCAGATACTCCTTTGCGTGGGACCGCCTGGCTGCCGCGGTCCGGTTCTTTCGAGACCGGTCGGAACCCGGTACGAAAAGTCATCCCGCTCAGGTTTCGACGTTACCGCCTTCTGAGCCCTCGGTGAGCCCTCTGACGGCGAGTCGCACCGGAAGGTGCCCAATTGGGCACCGTTCCGATGCAATCTACCTCCTCAGGAGGCGACAGCCTTGGCGAGCTTCTTGCGCGACGGGATGATGTCGTCGATCAGCCCGTACGCCTTGGCCTCCTCCGCGTTCAGGATCTTGTCGCGCTCGATGTCCTTGCGGATCTCCTCGGCGCCCTTGCCCGAGTGGCGCGCCACCAGGGTCTCCAGGAGCGCCCGCATCCGCAGGATCTCGCGCGCCTGGATCTCGATGTCGCTCCCCTGCCCGCCGCCCTCGGTGGAGGGCTGGTGGATGAGCATCCGGGCGTTCGGCAGGGCGAACCGCTTGCCCGCCGTACCGCCGGCCAGCAGGACCGCGGCGGCCGAGGCCGCCTGGCCCAGACAGACCGTCTGGATGTCCGGCCGGACGAACTGCATCGTGTCGTAGATCGCCGTCATGGCGGTGAACGACCCGCCCGGCGAATTGATGTAGATGCTGATGTCACGGTCGGGGTCGAGCGACTCCAGCGTCAGCAACTGCGCCATGACGTCGTTGGCCGACGCGTCGTCGATCTGCACGCCGAGGAAGATGATGCGATCCTCGAACAGCTTATTGTACGGGTTCATCTCCTTCACCCCGTACGACGTGCGCTCGACGAAGGAGGGGAGAACGTAGCGGCCGTTGATGTCTCCCGGCCGGATCAACTCACTCACGTTGTGTCCCTTCAGGAGACGGCGCCCTCGGAGGGCACCTGGCGGGCGCTCCGAACGACGTTGTCGATGAAGCCGTAGTCCTTGGCCTCCTCGGCCGTGAACCAGCGGTCGCGGTCGGAGTCGGCCTCGATCTGCGCCAGGTCCTGGCCCGTGTGGAACGCGATGCGCTCCGCGAGGGTCTTCTTGACGTAGAGCATCTGCTCCGCCTGGATGGCGATGTCGGCGGCGGTGCCGCCGATGCCGCCCGAAGGCTGGTGCATCATGATGCGTGCGTGCGGCAGGGCGTAGCGCTTGCCCCGCGCGCCGGCGCAGAGGAGGAACTGGCCCATGGAGGCGGCCAGACCCATCGCGACGGTGCACACGTCGTTCGGCACGTATTCCATCATGTCGTAAATCGCCATACCGGCCGTCACCGACCCGCCAGGCGAGTTGATGTAGAGCCAGATGTCCCGCTCGGAGTCATCCGCTGCCAGGAGAAGCAGCTCGGCACAGATTCGGTTGGCGATCTCGTCGTTGACCTGGGTGCCCAGCACGATGATGCGCTCACGCAGCAGCCGCTGGTAGAGCTGGTCTTCGAGCCTGAACGAGCCGGTCGGCTGGCTCATCGACTCGGGCCCGGAGCCGGTCGGCTGGTAGAAGGTCGGCGGGCTGGTCACAGCGTCACCTTCCGATGCGTCGTAATCGATTGGCTTTGCTTGTGACCTTAACGCGCGGCGCCTACCGGACATGCCCCCTCCACGTGCTGTTCGCCGACAGCGCATGATGAGGGCGGACCCGCCCGGTGCCTCCCCGGCGGCTCCGCCGCGTCGGAGGAGGCCGCAGGCGGCGGCGGAAGGCCTCCCAGGGCGGCGCCTGCCGCGCTTCCGGGGACCTGGTGCCTCCGCAGAACGCCCGCGGCGCCCCCACCGTGCGAACACGGTGGGGGCGCCGCGGGTGTTCCGGCGGAGCGAGGAGTCACTCCTCGGTCTTCTCCTCGGCGGGCTCCTCGACGGGCTCCTCGCCGTTGATCTCGGTGTAGATGGCCTTGAGGTCCACCTCGTTGCCGGCCTCGTCGACGACCTTGGCGGCGTCGCCGACGACGCTCTTGGCCTTGTCGCGGACGATCTCGACCATGGCCAGGGTGAGCTGGTCGTTGTCGGCCAGGTGCTGGGCCAGCACGTTCGGGGCGACGTTCATCTGCATGGCGCGCCGCACCACGAAGTTGGTCAGCTCCTGCTCGCTGACGCCGAGGTCCTCGGCCTTTACGATCTTGTCCAGGACGAAGCCGGTCTTGAGCGCCTTGGCGGAGCTCGCCTCGAACTCGGCGTGGCGCTCCTCCTCGGTGGTCTGGTAGAGGCGGAAGTAGGCGTCCTTGCTCAGGCCGCTCTCGGCGATCTGGTGCTCGAGGTTGTGCTTGCGGTTGTCGAGCTCGGCCTTGAGCGCGCTCTCCGGAAGCGGGATGTCGACCTTGTCGAGGAGGGCGTCGAGGGCGTTCTCCCGCGCCTGCACGACCTGGTCGATGAGCTTGTTGCGGCGGATCTGCTCGCGGAGGCTGTCCTTGAGCTCGTCGAGGGTGTCGAACTCGCTCGCCAGCTGGGCGAACTCGTCGTCGAGCTCGGGGAGGACCTTCTCCTTGACGCTCTTGACGGTGATGGTCACCACGGCCTCCTCGCCGGCGTTCTCGCCGCCGACCAGGTTCGTGGTGAACTCCTTGACGTCACCGGCGGACATGCCGACCAGGGCGTCGTCCAGGCCCTGCAGCACCGAGCCGGCGCCGACCTCGTAGGAGACGTCGTTGGCCTGCTGCTCCTCGATGTTCACCCCGTCGATCGCGGCGGCGAGGTCCATGACGACGAAGTCGCCGTTCGCGGCGGGGCGCTCGACGCCGGTCAGCGTGGCGAAGCGCTGCCGCAGGCCGTCCAGCTGGGTGTCGACGTCCTCGTCGGACACCTCGGCGACCGGGACCGTGACCTCGATGCCCTGGTAGTCGGGCACCTCGAAGTTCGGGCGGATGTCCACCTCGGCGGTGAACTCGACCTGCTCGCCGTCCTCGATCTTGGTGACCTCGATCTCCGGCTGGCTGACCGGGAAGATGTCGCTCTCGTCGACGGCCTGGCCGTACAGCTTGGGCACCGCGTCGTTGAGGGTCTCCTCCAGCACCACCGCGCGGCCGAAGCGCTGCTCGATGATGCGGGCCGGAACCTTGCCGGGGCGGAAGCCGGGAACGCGCACCTGCTGCGCGACCTTCTTGTAAGCCGCCTGCATGCTCTCGCCGAGCTCCTCGAACGGCACCTCGACAGTGAGCTTGACCCGGGTCGGGCTGAGCTCCTCGACAGCGGTCTTCACGGGGTGGTCTCCTTGATCAAGCTTCGAGTGATCGCGGGCGCGCGCCAATTCGTACGGCTATCGCGGCAAGCTCGCGCGCCGCGCCCACATGAGCGGCGCAGGGCACTGCCTCCAGAGATGCGGATCGGGGCATGCTCCACTGCGGCGGGTGTCCAGCGCCACAGGCCAGTCTAGGGCAGACCCGTGCCCCGCAGCGAACGGCGCGGGTCAGATCTCCTTGATGATGCGCCGGAGGAGCTCGACGGTCTCACCCGGGGTGGTGCTCACCGCGCACAGGCGCTCCATGACCTCGCTGTAGCGGTCCACCTCCTCGGGTTTGTCGAGGTAGAGCGCGCTGGCGAGCTGCTCGACGTAGACGACGTCGGGAAGCTCGCTGTCGTGGAAGCGCAGCACACTGAAGGCGCCGCCCTCCGCGCTGTGCCCGCCGAAGCTGAACGGCATCACCTGAATCGTGATGTTCGGCTGGCGCATCAGGTCCATCAGGTGCTCCAGTTGAGCCCGCATCACCTCGGCGCCGCCGATGGGGCGCCGCAGCGCCGCCTCGTCGATGACCGCCCAGAAGAAGGGACCGTCGGACCGCTCCAGCACCCGCTGGCGCTCGAGGCGGAGATCCACCCGGCGTGCGATCTCCTCCGGCGCGATCCCGGCGCCTCCGGCGGTGATGACCGCTCTGGCGTACTCCTTGGTCTGGAGCAGGCCGGGCACGAACTGCACCTCGTAGGTGCGGATGCGGGCCGCCGCCTCCTCCAGGCCGACGTACGTCTGGAACCAGTTGGGCAGCAGGTCGTTGAAGCGGTGCCACCACCCGGGCTCGTTCGCCCTGGACAGGAGGTCCATCACGGCCGAGCGCGCCTTTTCGTCCTCCACCCCGTAGAAGGTGAGCAGGTCCGCGACGTCGCGCTCCCGCAGCCCGACCCGCCCGAGCTCCATGCGGCTGATCTTGGATTCGGAGCCTCGGATCAGGCTGCCGGCCTCCTCCCGCGTGAGACCTCTGGCCTCGCGCAGACGGCGCAGCTGGGAACCCAGGAGGATGCGCAGAGCTGTGGGACCCGATCCCTGCTGGATCTGCGTCACTTCGCCTCCCTATTCACTTAGGCCAGCGCACACAGTGTCACCACTTCCGGCCGTTATGACAAGGCCTTGCACACCCGCCTTATCGACCGACCTCGCACCTTAAACGCACATGCTGCTGCACGCTGCAACTGCACGTGCATTTGGGTCTTGCAGGAGCCGTCCGCGTGACCCATGATGGCTTGGTGCATATTGGGCTTATAGTGCACAAGCTTTGAAAACTCTCAACCGGCACGGAGAGCTCACAATGACAGCGGGAGGTACCGGCGGGATGGTGGGGGATCCGCGATCGGCCGCCGCCTACCTGCAGGCGACTCGTGCGATCGGCTTCGACGAGCTGCTCGCGGCCGACCGCTCGGACGCGGCCGCCTGCCCGCTCCCCCGCAGGGCCGACTCGGTGAAGACCGCCCGGGACGTGACGCGCTCCACACTGGACGACTGGGGGTTGTCCGAGCTCGGCGACGACGCGGCGTTAGTGGTTTCGGAACTCGTCACCAACGCCGTTCGCTACGCTCTGTGCCCGTCCGGTCGGTCGGATGCGCCGATCACCCTGATGCTGCTGCGGCTCTCTCCCCACGTGCTCCTCGCCGTGGCCGATCCCAGCGACACCCCGCCCACTCCGAAGGAGCCGGACTTCGTCTCCGAGAACGGCCGGGGGCTCTACATCGTGGAGACCTACAGCCGCTACTGGGGCTGGGACCACCTCGACCGCGGCGGCAAGGCCGTCTGGGCGCTCTTCAGCCGCACCGCCTGAGCTGCCGCACCGCCTGGGCTCCGCGGCGCCCGGCGCGCGGGACCGGCCCGGCGGAGAAGAACGAAGAACCGGGCACCGGACGGAGCCCGGTGCCCGGTCGATGTCGGGGTGACAGGATTTGAACCTGCGGCCCCCTGCTCCCAAAGCAGGTGCGCTACCAAGCTGCGCCACACCCCGGCGTCGGGTACGCGCACGGTCCGGATCTCCGGTACGATTACGCCCTGACGACCGGATGAAGTCTAGACCAGACCAACACCGGATCGCGCGGACGTAGCTCAATGGTAGAGCCCCAGTCTTCCAAACTGGCTACGCGGGTTCGATTCCCGTCGTCCGCTCCGTCGAAGGAGGGCCAGGTCACCGGAGATCCGGGGCCCGGCCCTCCGGCTTTTCCGGCGGATCCGCCGACCTCTTCACCGGATCCGCCCGCTCAGCCGCTCGCGGGGCCGCTCAGCCACTGCTTGAAGCGGAGGTCCTCCACGAACGCGGTGTCGGGGACCTCCTCCGCCGGGTGGCCCTCGGTCGTCTCCTCCGGCAGGACCCTTTCCGGGAGCCGCCGCCAGTCCCTCTCCTTCTTCTCCATGGGGTCAGCGTACGTCCGCAGGCGGGCGCCGTACCGGGACGGGACGGAGGAAGAGAGGGTGTCCGCACGGGACAAAGGGGAAACGCGTAGACCACGAGGGGTGAGGTGAAGGACACTGAGAGCAGCGACCCCTGGAGGCGAACCGTGTCCGAGGCCACCCGAGTGCTGCTCGACGAGTCCCGCATCCCGCGCCACTGGTACAACGTCCTGGCCGACCTCCCGGCTCCTCCCCCGCCGCCCCTGCACCCCGGCACGCTGCAGCCGGTCGGCCCCGACGACCTGGCGCCGCTCTTCCCGGCGGAGCTGATCGGCCAGGAGGTCTGCACCGACCGCTTCGTCCCCATCCCGGACGGCGTCCGCGACGTCTACCGGCTCTGGCGGCCGACGCCGCTGATCCGCGCCCGGCGGCTCGAGCGCTCGCTCGGCACCCCCGCCCGGATCTACTACAAGTACGAGGGCGGCTCCCCGTCCGGCTCCCACAAGCCCAACACCGCCGTCCCCCAGGCGTACTACAACGCCCGCGAGGGGGTCCGCCGGCTCACCACCGAGACCGGCGCCGGTCAGTGGGGCTCGTCCCTGGCGTTCGCCTGCGCGCAGTACGGCCTCGACTGCGAGGTCTGGATGGTCCGCGCCTCCTACGACCAGAAGCCGCACCGCCGGTCCCTCATGCGCGTGTACGGCGCGACCGTGCACCCGAGCCCGTCTCCGGAGACCGTCTCGGGCAGCAAGATCCTGGCCGAGGACCCGGACTGTCCCGGCAGCCTGGGCATCGCGATCAGCGAGGCCGTGGAGGTGGCCGCGGCCGCCCCCGACACCCGGTACGCGCTGGGCAGCGTGCTCAACCACGTGCTGCTGCACCAGACGGTCATCGGTGAGGAGGCGATCGAGCAGCTGGCGGCGTTCGGCGAGGCGCCGGACCTGATCGTCGGCTGCACGGGCGGCGGGTCCAACTTCGCCGGGCTCGCCTTCCCGTTCCTGAGGGAGAAACTGGCCGGGCGGATGGACCCGGTGATCCGGGCGGTGGAGCCCGAAGCCTGCCCGTCGCTGACCCGGGGCGTCTACACCTACGACTTCGGCGACGCCGCGGGGCTCACCCCGCTGCTGAAGATGCACACGCTCGGCCACGGCTTCGTTCCCGACCCGATCCACGCGGGCGGCCTGCGCTACCACGGCATGTCCCCGCTCGTCTCCCACCTGCACGAGCTGGGCCTGTTCGAGGCGGTCGCCAAGGGACAGACCGAGTGCTTCGAGGCCGGGCTGCGCTTCGCCAGGACCGAGGGGATCGTCCCCGCGCCGGAGCCGACGCACGCGCTGGCCGAGACCGTCGCCGAGGCGCTGCGCTGCCGGGAGACCGGCGAGCCGAAGGTCATCCTCACCGCGCTGTGCGGGCACGGCCACTTCGACCTGGCCGCCTACGACCGCCATCTGTCGGGCGAGATGGAGGATTTCGCGCTGCCCCAGGAGCGCATCGACACCGCGCTGGAGGAGCTACCCGTCACCTGAGAGCCGGGACCGGGCGCGCGTTCCGGCGCGTCTCCGCGCCCGGACGAGACATCCAGCGGTTTCTCCGGTAGACATGAGACTCCATCGTAGATCATTCTTTACGCTTGATCCCAGCCGGAGTCAAGCGCACGGGAGGGAGACGTCGAGGATCCCGCGGGAAGGCCGGGCTTGAGGGCCGACTCACGCCCGGGTCGACCAGCCTCTCAGTCACCAGCGAATGGAGGTGCGAAGTGACGGCCACGTCCGATGCGCGAGGGCGGACCCACCGGCGGACGCTTCCTCGGCTCACCGCTCCGGAGCCCGCGGGAGCGGGCGTCCCGGGCCGGGGCGCAACGGCCCGCCAAGACGCGACCCGCCGGTCGCGGAGCCCGCGCCGCCGCGCCCCGCGGCGGACCCCTGTCCCCGAACCGCGGTGGGACGGATGAGCACCGACGCCCCGGAGCAGCACGCCGACCACCGCTTCGTGACCAAGAGCACCGCGACGGGCGAGGCGCGGATGGGCAGCCCGGCCTCCGTGCACGAGCGCTTCTCCCTGCTCAACGCCGCCAGCAAGCGGATCGGCACCACCCTGGACGTGTTCGAGACGGGCCGGGAGCTGATGGAGGTGGCCGTGCCGCGCTTCGCCGACGCGGCCGGCATCCTGGTGCAGGACCGGCTCGTCACCGACGGCGAGTTCCCGCACCGCAGCACCGACGGCTCGGCACCGGTGCGGCGCATCGCGGTCGGCGTGGCCTCCGCCGCCCCCGGAGAGTACGCCCAGGCCTTCCCGGTGGACGAGGTCGTCGTCTACGACGCCTGGACGCCGTACGCCAAGGTGATGGCCACCGGGAACCCGATCCTGTACCCCCGGCTGGGCGCCCGCACCGCGCGCGAGATCGGCCGCGCGTGGAAGCGCGACGCGGTGACCCGGGTGCTGGAGGACAGTTCCTTCCTGGTGGTGCCGTTGAAGGCGCGCGGCCGGGTGCTGGGCTTCGTCGTCTTCACCCGCCGACCGGACAGCGCCCCCTTCGACGAGCAGGACCTGGCGCTCGGCGAGGAGCTCGCGGCCCGGACCGCGATCTGCCTGGACAACGCCCGGCTCTACGGCCACGAGCGCCGGACCGCGCTGACCCTGCAGAGCAGCCTGCTCCCGTCCGACCTCTACCAGCCCCTCGGCCTGTCGATCGCCTCCCGGTACCTGCCGGCGAGCGACCTGGCGAGCGTCGGCGGCGACTGGTACGACGTGATCCCGCTGCCGGGGTGCCGGGTCGCGCTGGTGGTCGGCGACGTGATGGGGCACGGCACCCGGGCCGCCGCCACGATGGGCCAGCTCCGGGTGGCGGCCCGCACGCTGGCCAGCCTCGACCTGAGCCCCGGCGAGGTGCTGTTCCGGCTCAACCGGATGAGCCAGGACCTGGACGGCAGCCAGATCGCGACGTGCGTCTACGCCACCTACGACCCGGTCACCCGGCTCTGCACCATCGCCCGCGCCGGGCACGTGCCCCCGGTCCTGGTGCACCCGGACGGCGCGACGGAGATCGTCGAGGTGCCCGCCGGCCTCCCGCTCGGCATCGGCAACGATCCGGTCGAGACCGCCTCGCTCACCCTGCCGCACGGTTCCGTGCTCGCCCTCTACACCGACGGCCTGGTGGAGAGCCGCGACCGCGACATCGACGAGGGCATCGGCGCGCTGCGGCACCTGCTCTCCGACCGGATCGAGGAACTGGGCAAGGACCTGGAGGAGGTCTGCGACCTCACGGTCGGCGCCCAGCGGCTGGGGCACGAACGCGACGACATCGCGCTCCTGCTGGCCCGGGTGCACGAGCTGTCCGAGAACGAGGTCGCCGTGCTCGCGCTCCCCCCGGACACCCGTTCGGCCGCCAAGGCCCGGACCTTCGTCCGCGCCACGCTCGCCGAGTGGGGACTGGAGTCCGTCGCCGACGGCGCCGAGCTCATGGTGAGCGAGCTGGTCACCAACGCGGTCCGGCACGGTGAGGGGCCCGTCGGGCTCCGTCTGCTGCGCGGCCCGAGCCTGGTGTGCGAGGTGGCCGACCGCTCACTCGCGATGCCGGTCATGCGGGAGGCGACGGGCACCGACGACAGCGGCCGGGGTCTGCAGCTCATCAACTGGGTGGCCCACCGCTGGGGCACCCGCCCGACGCCCCAAGGGAAGATCGTCTGGGTGGAGCAGAAGCTCCTGTAGAACCGCTCCGGGACGTCCGTCGCCGGGCACCGGTCGCATGACGGCCTCCGTACGAACCTCTGCCCCAGGCGGGAGCGTCCCGCCCGGTCATGCCCGACAGGTGCGCTGACTACCGGCGCGCCACGGGTTACGGTCGAACCGATGATTCGGGAGGGCAGAACATGACCATCGACATCCGGGAGGCCTACCGGCGGGCGCTGGACGACTTCGGCGCCCTCGTCCACCGGATCGCACCCGGGCAGTGGGAGGACCCGACCCCGTGCGCGGGCTGGGACGTCCGTACTCTGGTCAACCATGTGGTGAGTGAGAGCCTGTGCGTCCCCGCGCTGTTCGCCGGGCGGAGCGCCGCGGAGATCGGCGGCGCCTTCGACGGTGACGTGCTCGGCGACGACCCGCTGAAGGCGTTCGACACCTCGGCCGCCGACGCCGTCCAGGCGGCGGGTGACGACGGCGCCCTGACGGCCGTGGTCCGGCTCTCGTTCGGCGACGTTCCCGGCGCGGAGTACATCACCGAGTTGTTCGCCGACGCTCTCATCCACACCTGGGACCTGGCCCGGGCGATCGGCGCGGACGAGCGGCTCGACCCCGAACTGGTCGAGACCTGCGCGGCCTGGTTCGCCGACGCCGGGGACGACTACCGGCAGGCGGGCGTCATGGGCGATCCGCACCCGGTGCCCGCGGGCACCGGCCTGCAGGCCAGGCTGCTCGCCGCCTGGGGCCGCACCGGCTGAGAGCACCGTACCCGGCGCGGCCCCGGCCGGCGGACCGCCCGGCGGGCGCCCCTAGAGTCCGGGCATGAGCTCTCAACTGATGGACCGCTGGCGCGTCCTGACCGGCCCCGGAGCCGACCGTCTCGGCGCGGACCTGATCGCCCGGTACGGCGAGCCGCACCGCAGGTACCACACGGCCGCCCATCTGGAGGCGGTGCTCGACCACGTCGACACGCTGGCCGGGTACGCCGACGATGCCGACCTGGTACGGCTCGCGGCCTGGTTCCACGACGCCGTCTACGACCCGCGGCGCGGCGACAACGAGGAGCGCAGCGCCCGGATGGCCGAGCGCGCCCTGCCCGAACTGGGCCTGCCGTCCTCGGCGGTGGCCGCGGTGGCCCGCCTGGTCAGGCTGACCGTCACCCACGCCCCCGAGACCGGCGACGCGGACGGGGCCGTGCTGTGCGACGCCGACCTGGCGATTCTGGCGGCGCCCCCGGAGATCTACGCCGCCTACGCGGCGGCCGTGCGCGAGGAGTACGCCTTCGTCCCGGACGAGGCGTTCCGGACCGGGCGGGCGGCCGTGCTGCGTTCGCTGCTGGACCTTCCAGTGCTCTTCCACAGCGCCGGCGCCTCAGGGTGGGAGGAGCCCGCCCGGGAGAACATGCGGGGAGAACTTGACCATTTATGAGGGATTAATCAGCACAAACGAACATCTTCCACCCGTCGTGATGTGGTAATTTGATGGAAGTTGTTTGATTAAGGAGTGGGTCAATGCTCGCCCAACAACGGCAGCAGGCGATTCTGGAACGGGTCCGCGGCAACGGCGGCGTCCGCGTCGCCGATCTCGTCCGGGAGCTCGGCGTGTCCGACATGACGATCCGCCGGGACCTGGAGGTCCTCGCCGAACGCGGCCTGCTGGAGAAGGTCCACGGCGGCGCCACCGCCGCCGGCCCCGGCTCGACCGAGGAGCCCGGGTTCGCCGCCAAGTCGGCGCGCCAGCAGGCGGAGAAGGAGGCGATCGCCCGGCAGGCGGCCCGGTTCGTCCGGCCCGGCACGGCCATCGCGCTCTCGGCGGGCACCACGACCTGGACGCTGGCCCACTTCGTCACCGACGTCCCCGAGCTGACGGTCATCACCAACTCGATCCGGATCGCCGACGTCTTCCACCGCTCGCCCCGCGCCGACCGCACGGTCGTGCTGACCGGCGGCGTGCGCACGCCCTCCGACGCGCTGGTCGGCCCGGTCGCGGCGGCCGCCATCCGCAGACTGCACGTGGACACCCTCTTCCTCGGGGTGCACGGGATGAGCGCCCGCGCAGGGTTCACCACACCCAACCTCCTGGAGGCCGAGACCGACCGCGAGCTGGTCGCCTCCGCACACCGTCTGGTCGTGCCCGCCGACCACACCAAGTGGGAGACGGTCGGGATCAGCACCATCGCCCGCCTGTCCGAGGCGCACGTCGTCATCAGCGACCCCGGACTGCCGGAGGAGGCCCGCGAGGAGCTCTCCACCCAGGCGGGCGAGCTCATCATCGCCGAACCGGAGCAGGACAGGCAGGTGGCGGACCGATGAAGCGCACCCTCACGCATCTGGCCGACGGCCGGGAGCTGTTCTACTTCGACCGGCACGACGACGCGGACCGCGGCGCCGCCGACGAGCGCGAGCTGTCGCCCCGCCCGGCCCCCTCGGAACTGCGCTACGACCCGCTGACCGAGGAGTGGATCGCGATCGCGGGGCACCGGCAGACCCGGACCTTCCTGCCCCCCGCCGACCAGTGCCCGCTCTGCCCGTCGGCTCCCGGGCGTCTCTCCGAGATCCCCGCCTCCTCCTACGACGTCGTCGTCTTCGAGAACCGGTTCCCCTCGTTCTCCACTCCCGCCGGTGACCTCGGCGGCCCCGGCGGCCCCGGCGGCCACGCCGCGGAGGGCGCGATCGGCGCGACCCGGCCGGGGCGGGGCCGCTGCGAGGTGGTCTGCTTCACCTCCGACCACGACTCGTCCTTCTCCGCGCTCTCCCCGGAGCAGGTGGAGCTGGTCATGGAGGCCTGGATCGACCGCACGGCGGAGCTGGCGGCGATCCCCGGCGTGGAGCAGGTGTTCTGCTTCGAGAACCGGGGAGCGGAGATCGGCATCACCCTGGCCCACCCGCACGGCCAGATCTACGCCTACCCCTACGTGACCCCGCGCACGAAGCTGACCCTGCGGGCCGCCGACCGCCACCGGGAGCGGACCGGCGGGAACCTGTTCGCCGACATCCTGGCCGCCGAGCGGGAGGCCGGGGTGCGGGTGGTCGCCGCCAACGAGCACTGGACGGCGTTCGTCCCGGCCGCCGCCCGCTGGCCCTTCGAGGTGCACGTCTACCCCCACCGGCAGGTCCCCGACCTGGGCGGGCTGGAGCAGGCCGAGCGTGCGGCGTTCGGACCGCTCTACACCGACGTGCTGCGCCGGCTGGACGGGCTGTTCGGCGTGCCCATGCCGTACGTCGCGGCCTGGCACCAGGCGCCGGTCACCACCGGGCGGGATCTGTCGTACGCGCACCTGGAGCTGTTCAGCATCCGGCGCGCCGCGGACAAGCTGAAGTACCTCGCCGGATCGGAGTCCGCGATGGGGGCCTTCGTGAACGACGTCCTGCCCGAGGAGGCGGCTCGTCTCCTGCGGAACGCGGTCACGGATTGATCACCGCTTGGCCTCGGCTTGAAGTCGCATGACCATCCCATTACCACTACTATCCTTCAATCGTCGGCTTCAACAGCAGATATGCCTAATCCCGGGCGCCCCGCCCGGGAGCCGGGGAACCACCGTGCACCTGGGGTGAACCACGTCCGTGGAAGGGCTTCCTCCAGCCCGAACCCGTCAGCTAACCCGGCCGGCTGAAGGAGAGGAGCGTTCGTGGCGACTGCGTCGCCCGCGTCGCCTGCGTCGCCCGCACCACCTGTGTCCCCCCTGCCCCCTGTCCCCCCGGTGCCCCCCGTGTCCCCGATGTTCCGCCGCCGCGTGGCCGCGGCCGTCTGCCTGGTCTCGGCGCTCGGCCTCGCCTTCGCCGTCCCCGCCGCGGGCCTCGCCGAGCCCAAGCCCACCGAGGCGGAGCTCCGCAAGGAGCTGAAGGGGTTGAACAAGAAGATCGACGGGCTCATCGAGGCCTACGCCGCCAAGCGGGAGTCCGTGCGCAAGGCGGAGAAGGCGGAGGGCGTCGCCAAGGAGAACCTCCGCAAGGCGGAGAAGACCTACCAGGAGGCCAGGCGGGAGGTCGACTCGATCGCCCAGCTCCACTACCAGAGCAACTCCGGCGACCTGCCCGTCCTGCTGTTCTCCGGCGGCGGCGACCTGGGCGCCGCCGCCGTGATGGAACAGCTCATCGCCCAGCAGGCCGCCCACCTGGAGGGCTTCGCCACCAGCAGGGAGCGCAGGAAGCAGGCCGCGGAGCGGGCCGCCCGGCTCACCGAGGACCTCCGCCAGGAGGCCGAGGAGGTCGAGGACCGGCGGAAGGAGGCCGAGAAGGTGATCCGCGACATCAAGCGGAAGCTGGACCAGCTGGTCCCCCTCGGCTCCGGCCGCCGCGCCGACGGCAGTTGGGTCCCCCAGTTGCCCAACGGCCCCGACAACATCACCGACCGCACGCGGAACATGCGCGACGTCGTCAGGCGGCGCTTCGAGCTGACCCACACGATCGGCTGCTACCGGAGCCTGAACGACGGGGGCGAGCATCCCCTGGGCCGCGCCTGCGACTTCATGATGAGCACCGGCGGGGCGATGCCCTCGGCCGCCAATCTCAAGCTCGGCGACGAGATCTCCGCCTGGATCCTGAAGAACAGGGGCAAGCTCGGCGTCAAGTACGTGATCTGGCGCCAGCGCATCAACCACGGCTCCGGCTGGCGCTTCATGTCCGACCGCGGCGGCAACACCGCGAACCACTACGACCACGTGCACATCTCGATGCTCTGAGCCGCAACGATCCGCAGGGCCGGCCGGACAGGGGTTCTCCCGGAGGTGAAAGCCGGGCAGGGAGTGCCTACGGGGACAAAACGGTATGACAGTGGCCGGGCGTACGGGCAGGATGGAGCCCCATGAGTGACAACCGGGTCAACCCCCCTTTCATCGCCGATGAGACGTCCATGCTGCACACCTGGCTGGACTGGCACCGCGAGACCCTCGCCGTCAAGTGCGCGGGCCTGACCGAGGAGCAGCTGCGCCTGCGCGCCGCCGCGCCGTCCACGCTCTCCCTGCTGGGCCTGGTCCGGCACCTGGCCGAGGTGGAGCGCTTCTGGTTCCGCGAGATCCTGGCGGGCGAGGACGTCCCCGACCTCTTCTGCAGCCGGGAGGACCCCGACGGCGACTTCGACAACGTCGAGACCGCCTCGGCCGAGGAGGCGTTCGCCCATTGGCGGACCGCGGTCGAGGACGCCCGGCGCCTGTCCGCCGGGCTGCCGCTGGAGACCGTGGGCAGGACGCTGCGCAGGGGCGAGGAGGTCTCGCTCCGCTGGATCATGGTTCACATGATCGAGGAGTACGCCCGGCACAACGGCCACGCCGACATCATCCGCGAGCACATCGACGGCGTCACGGGCGAGTAGGCGCCCTCCGGGCGGAGCCCGAGGTCCCGCCGCCGTCCGCGACCGGATCCGCCGGCGGCGCCGGGCCCGGCTCCACCGGCCCTCCGGGCCGCGGGGCCGCGCCGGGTCCCGCCGGTCCTCCGGTCCCGCCGCCCTCCAGCGCGCCGGCGATCAGCCGGTCGAGAGCGGCCGCGTCCGCCGGACGGGCCATGGCCGCCTCCGCGAACCGGGTGAGCAACCGGGCGAAGGCCTCCCGGTCCGCCCGGTCCCAGTCGGCCATCAGGCCGTCGAGATAGGACCGCCGGGAGCGGACCACCGCCTCCAGGACCCTGCGGCCAGGCGTGCTCAGCACCAGCCGGGCCCGCCTGGCGTCGACCTCGGACTCCTCACGGGTCACCAGACCCGCACCGATCGCGTCGTTGACGAGCCTGCTCGCCGTGGAGGGGTCGACGTCGAGCTGCTCGGCGACGGCCCCCACGGTCACCTCGGCGACGTCCAGGCTCAGCTTGTGCACGGCGTGCACGACCATCACGTTGGACAGCTGCACCGGCCGCTGCGGATCGGCGGCCTTGCGCGCGCGCAGCGGCCGCGACCATATCCGGCGCAGCCGGAACAGGGCCACGTCGATCACCGCTCCGGGCGTCCCGTCCTCCACGGCCCCACCCTATCGGCGGCGGCCCCGGCCCGCCGAGCCCGCCGAGCCCGCCAACGGGTCAGCCCGCCAGGCGGATCGGGTTGACCAGGTCGGCGTAGACCAGCAGACCGGCCATGGCGATCATCACGAAGGCCAGCGCGTAGGTCAGCGGGAGCACCTTGGCGATGTCCACGTGCGCCGGCTCGGGCCTGCGGGTGACCCGGGCGAATCCGCGCTTGACCCCCTCCCAGAGGCCGCCGGCGATGTGGCCGCCGTCCAGCGGGAGCAGCGGGATCAGGTTGAACAGGCCGATCGCCAGGTTGAAGCTGGCCAGCAGGCTGACGAAGACGGCCGCCTTGTTCTCCAGGGGGGCGTCGGAGGCCGCGATCTCACCGCCGATGCGGCTGACCCCGACGACGCCGATCGGACCGTCCTTGTCGCGCTCCTCACCGGAGAAGGCGGCGTTCCAGACGCCGACCATCTTCTCCGGGAAGCGGAGCAGCGCGGTGGCGGTCCGGGAGGTGAGGTCCCCCATGTGCACGACCACGGCGCCGAAGTCCTGCTTCTCGACGACCTGCCTGGGACTGACCCCCAGGTAGCCGACCCGCTCCGTCTTCCCGGGCTCGTCGAGGGACTCGCGGTCCTGGGCGATGAGGGTGGCCGTGAGGGTCATCGGCCGCCCGCCCCGGGTGATGCCGATCTGCACCGGCCCGGCGCCGCTGCCGCGGATGGCGCGGGTCGCCGCGTCCCAGGTGGTGGCGGGCCTGCCGGCCACCGAGACGATGACGTCGCCGGGGCGCAGTCCCGCCGCGGCGGCGGGGCTGGCCGCGTCGGCGGCGGTGCACTCGGGGTTGGCGGCGTAGGCGGCGGCGGTCTTCACGCACTCCGGGACCGCGGCGATCTCCGTCTTCTGCACCGTGATGCCGAAGCCCATGAGCACGACGGCGAACAGGATGAAGGCCAGCACGAAGTTCATCGCCGGGCCGCCCGCCATGATGATGACCTTCTGCCACCAGGGCTTGCGGTAGAAGACGCGGTCCTCGTCTCCCGGGCGGACCTCCTCCAGCGCGACCTCGCGGGCGTTCTCGATCAGGCCCTGCCACGGGCCGGTGGAGACCGAGCGCACCTTGCCCGGATCGTCGCCGGCGCGGGGCGGCAGCATGCCGATCATGCGGATGTAGCCGCCGAGGGGGATCCACTTGACGCCGTACTCGGTCTCGCCGCGGCGGCGCGACCACATCGTCGGCCCGAACCCGACCATGTACTGCGTGACCCTGACGCCGAACAGCTTCGCCGGGACGAGGTGGCCGATCTCGTGCAGTCCGATCGAGATCATCAGCCCCAGAAGGAAGAGGACGATGCCGATCAGGAAAAGCAGGTCCACAGAGGTTCCCCCTGGTCGTGGATTTACCAGCAATGCCCCATAAGAGACTAGCCGAAGCGGCCGCTGCCGGGACCGTGCTCCGGGACGGCGCTCCGGGACGGCGGCCGGAACCGTGGGCGGGTCAGGGCCGCCAGATGAGGATCAGCGCGCAGTCGTCGTTGTGCCCCGACGACATGGAGGTGACCAGGCTGCGCGCCCCACCCGCGAAACCCGAGGGCAGCAGGCGCTCGGCCTCGCCCAGCAGCCGGTCGAGGCCGGCGTCGATGTCGCGGCCCGGCTGCTCGATCAGCCCGTCGGTGTAGAGCATGAGCGCGTCGCCCTTGCGGAGGACCCCCCGGTCGGGCTCGCAGTGCAGGTCCGGGACCACGCCCAGGACCACTCCCTTGGCGGAGGAGACCCGCCAGGTGCCCGTCCCCGCCTCGAACGTGACCACCGGCGGGTGCCCGGCCGACGTGATCTCGTACTCGCTCGTGGCCAGGTCGATCCGGACGTGGACGGCGGTGACGAAGCCCTCGGCCTCCCGCTGGCGGTGCAGGTAGGCGTTGCAGGCGGGCAGGAAGTCGGTGACCGAGCCGAGGAGTCCGCCGAAGGTCCCCGACAGCATCAGGGCCCGGGTGCCCGCGTCGACGCCCTTGCCCGACACGTCGACCAGCGCCAGCTCCAGCGTGTCGCCGTCGCGCGCGGAGACCAGGAAGTCGCCGCCGAAGGACGAGCCCCCGGCCTGCTTGAGCACCACCTTGGAACCCCAGTCCTTGGGCAGCGGGGGCAGCTCGCTCTGCTTCTTGAGCCGGTCGCGCAGCTCCAGCAGCATCACGTCGCCGCGCAGTCCCTGCACGCCGAGCTGGCCCCGGGTGCGGGACATGAGGGCGGCCAGCACGGCGGTGAAGCCGAAGGCCGCCAGCAGCCCGGGACCGATGTGCGCCGGACCGGCGGCGAAGCCGACGTAGGCCAGCGCGACCACGGCCGCGCAGAGCAGCTTGGCCAGGCTCCGCAGCCGCAGCTGCAGCCCGCCGACCAGGATGACGGGGATCACGAGCGCCGGGGAGAACCACTCGACCGAGACGCGGGCGGCCAGGCCGCCGACCACCAGCGTCAGCACGATCAGCGTGACGAGCAGGTTGCGGTCGCGGGCCAGCGGTCCCCGGCGGAGGAACCGCACGACGGACACCAGGAAGGGGACCCGCACCAGGAACGCGCGGAGCCCTGCGGGGATCAACGGCGCCGGTCGGGAACTCATGATGGGCTCGACTGTAGCGCTCCGCCCGCCTTTTGGGCAGCCCACTTGACCAATACCTTGATCATTAAGCACGGATATTCGATGGCTGGAAACGGCCGTTCTGCATACCGTGGGAGGAATGAGTCTCACCTTGCGGCCGATGACGGAGTCCGACTGGTCCGAATGGATCGCCGTCGACGAGGAGGCGTTCGGCAACGCCTTCCCTCCGCACCGCGCCGACCTGTTCCGGAACAACACCGAGTTCGACCGTTCGCTCGGCGCCTTCGACGACGGCCTGCTGGTGGGCGTCACCGCGGTGTGCAGCTTCACCATGACGGTTCCCGGCGGCCCGATCCCGGTCGGCGGGGTCACCGCCGTCGGCGTGCTCCCCTCGCACCACCGCCGGGGCGTGCTGACCGCCCTGATGACCCGCCAGTTGGCGGACCTTCGCGAGCGGGGCGAGGCCGTCGCCGCGCTCTACGCCTCCGAGGCGGCGATCTACGGGCGGTTCGGGTACGGCAGGGCCGCCGACACCCTGTTCTTCGACATCCCCACCCGCGGCACGGCCCTGGCCCGCCATGCCCCGGCCGATCCCGCGCTGCGGCTGCGGATCGTCAGGCCCGCCGAGGCCCGGGAGGTCTTCGAGAAGGTCTTCGCGGCCGCGCTCGGCAGCCGTCCCGGTCTCTACGCCCGCACACCCGCCCGCTGGGACGCGGTCCTGTCCGACCACGAGGCCGACCGGAACGGGGCGGGACCGCTGCGGGCGGTCGTCGCCGAGGACGACGGCGGCCCGCGCGGGTACGCGCTGTTCCGGATCAAGGCGGGCTTCACCGAGCACGACGAACCGGATGGCGAACTGCGGTTGAAGGAGCTCTTCGGCCTGGATCCGGCCGCCTACGCGCTGCTCTGGCGGCACCTGCTCGAGCGCGACCTCGTCTCCCGCGTGCGGGCCTGGAACCGTCCCGCCGACGATCCGCTGATCCACCTGCTGGCCGAGCCGCGCCGGCTGCGCGCGGGGTGGTTCGACGACCTGTGGATCCGGATCGTGGACGTCGAGCGGGCCCTTCCCGCGCGCCGGTACGCCGCGCCGGCGGACGTGGTGGTCGAGGTCGAGGACGCCGTCTGCCCGTGGAACGCCGGCCGCTGGCGGCTGACCGCCGGCACCGGGGCGGCCCGGTGCGCGCCCACCGGGGAGGCCGCCGACCTGGCGCTGCCGGTCACCGCGCTGGGCGCCGCCTACCTGGGCGGCCGGTCGCTCACGGCGCTGCAGGCGGCCGGCGTGGTGCGCGAGGCGCGGCCGGGAGCCGTACGGGAGCTGTCCACCGCGCTGTCGTGGGAGCCCGCGCCCTGGGCGGGCCTGGTCTTCTGAGGCGTCTTCTGAGGCCGCGGCCTTCCGGGTCCGCTCCTCCGAGCCCGCGCACCCACAGGCCCGCTCCTCCGAGCCCGCGCACCCACAGGCCCGGTCGCCGGCGGCCGTACGGCGCCGCGCCGGGTTATCGTGGCGGCATGGCACTGCAGAGCTTGCAGATCACGGCGATCACCGCGATGCGGGCCCGGGACGTCTCCCGGCCCTCCAAGGAGCAGCAGGAGGCCGCCGACCGGAGGCCCCTGCGCGACGAGACCCCCCGCAGGGAGCCCGCGCGCCGGGGCCGGGACAGGTAGGGGCCGCCGGTTACGGCAGCGGCGGGAGCTCGCCGGTCGTCTCGTAGGCGGCGAGCTGCCCGATGCGGCGGCTGTGCCGCTCGGCGCCCGAGTAGGGGGTCGACAGGAAGATCTCGACGAACCTCGTCGACTCCTCGTGCGGGTGCATGCGCCCGCCGATGCTGATCACGTTGGCGTCGTTGTGCTCGCGGGCCAGCTTGGCGGTGTCCTCGTTCCAGGCCAGGGCCGCGCGGATGCCGCGCACCTTGTTGGCCGCGATCTGCTCGCCGTTGCCCGAGCCGCCGATGACGACCCCGAGACTGCCGGGGTCCCCCGCGACGCCCTCGGCCGCGCGCAGGACGAACGGCGGATAGTCGTCCTCGGCGTCGTAGGCGGGCGGCCCGCAGTCGACGACCTCGTGGCCGTGCTCCTTCAGCCAGGAGACGAGGTGGTTCTTGAGCTCATAGCCGGCATGGTCGGCACCGATGTAGACACGCACGTGCCCAGTGTGGCAGGTGGAGATGTCCGGCCGGACCTCCACCCCCCGCTAGAGTAACGACCGTCCCGCCATACGAACCCTTACATCCGGGAGCCCTCCATGCGTGACATCCGAGTGATCGGGGATCCGGTCCTGCGCACGCCCGCCGAGCCGGTCGCGGACTTCGACCGCGAGCTGCGCCGCCTGGTCGACGAGATGTTCACCGCGATGTACTCCGCGCAGGGCGTCGGCCTGGCCGGTCCGCAGATCGGCGTGTCGAAGCGGATCTTCGTCTACGACTGCAGCAACCGCAAGGGCCATGTGATCAATCCTGAGCTGACGGTCGACGACGACGCCGAGGTCGTCGACGAGGAGGGCTGCCTGTCGGTGCCGAGCCGTGAGACGGGCAGACCGCTCTACGCCAGGACCCCGCGCGCCTCGGGGGTCACCGTCACCGGGGTCGACCGCCTCGGCCGCCCGGTGCGGGTCCGGGCCCGCGGGCTGCTCGCCCGCTGCTTCCAGCACGAGACCGACCACCTGGACGGCATGCTCTACGTCGACCGGCTGGCCAGGGACGCCGCCCGCAAGGTGCTGCTCCAGACCCCCTGACCCGGTCCAGGCGGGGCACGCGCCGGACCGCGGGCTCCCCCGCGCGGATGGCCCGCACGCCCGCGGGCCGGGGTCCGCCGGGCAGGGCCTCAGAGCTGGAGCGACTTGGTCTCCAGATACTCCTCCAGGCCGAACTCCCCCAGCTCGCGCCCGAGGCCGGACTGCTTGTAGCCGCCGAAGGGGGCCAGCGGGTTGAACCGGCCGCCGTTGATCGCCACCTGGCCGGTGCGCAGGCGCCGCGCCAGGGAGACGGCCCGGTTCTCGCTGCCCGCCCACACCGCGCCCGCCAGGCCGTACGGCGTGCCGTCGGCGATGGCGACGGCCTCGTCCTCCCCCCGGCTGTAGGGGATGACCGCCAGGACGGGCCCGAAGATCTCCTCCTGCTCGATGGCCATGCCGGGCGCCACCCCCGCGAAGACCGTGGGCTCCACGTAGAAGCCCCGGTCCAGAGGCCGGTCGGTGCCTCCGGCGACCAGCCGGGCGCCCTCCTCCTGCCCCCGGTTGATGTAGCGGACGACCCGGGCGCGCTGCGCGGCGGAGACCAGCGGGCCGAGCCGGGTGGCCTCGTCGAAGGGGTCGCCCACGGTGTACCGTCCGGCGGCCGCCACGGCGAGTCCCACGGCCTCGTCGTACTGGTCGCGGTGGACGATCATGCGGGTCCAGGCGGAGCAGGTCTGGCCGGAGTTGAGGAAGGCGTTGGCCACCGTCACCTTGACCGCCGTCGGCAGGTCGGCGTCCGGCAGGATCACGCTCGCCGACTTGCCGCCGAGCTCCAGCGCGACCCTCTTGACCGTCTCGGCGGCGAGCGCGGCGACCCGGCGCCCGGCCGCGGTGGAGCCGGTGAAGGAGACCATGTCCACGCCGGGATGGGCGGCGACGGCCTCGCCGATGACCGGACCGCGGCCGCTCACCATGTTGAACACCCCGGCGGGCAGCCCCACCTCGTCGAAGACCCCGGCCAGCGCGAAGGCCGCCAGCGGCGCCACCTCGCTGGGCTTCAGCACGACCGTGCAGCCGGCGGCGAGCGCCGGACCGACCTTGCACACGATCTGGTGGAGCGGGTAGTTCCACGGCGTGACGGCGCCGACCACGCCGACCGGCTCCCGCAGGATCCAGGAGGTGCCGATCCTGCGGGTGTCGAACTCGTAGGCCTCGGCCAGCCGGGCGTAGGACTCCAGTACCTCGGCGGGCATCAGGGTCTGCACCTTCAGGGCCATGCCGTACGGGGCGCCCATGTCGGTGGAGATGATCCTGGCGATCTGGTCGGAGCGCTCCCGGATGAGCGCGGCCGCCGCGGCGAGGACCTTGCCCCGCTCGGCGGGCGCCGTGGCCGACCACCGGGGCAGGGCCGCGCGGGCGGCGGCCACGGCGGCCTCGACGTCGGCGGGCGATCCCGCCGGGACCCGGTCGATCAGCTCCTCGGTCGCGGGGTTGACGACGTCGATGCTCTCGCCCGACGCCGACGGCCGCCACGCTCCGTTCAGATACAGGTGACGCATTCCCTCATCCTCGCGCGCGGGCCGGGGGCAAGGCGAGAGCCCCGGTCACCGCGCGACGTGTCCGCTCCATCACTCGCCGCTCACCGCATGGCTGGACGCGGCCCGCCGCCTCGTCAGCCAAGAATACGGAGGAGCGCCCCGTTCGGGGGTGAATAGCCGAGATCTCGCATGTTCGCCATATCTCGTGGTGTCTCGCCGCGCATGCGAGCGGGGCGGCTCCCGCCCCGTGTCCCGCCGCATCCCGCCGTGTCCCGCCGGGCCCCGCACGCCCTGTCACCGCGTGCGGGGGCCGTACCGCCCCGGTCGCGCGGACGGTTCTCCCGCCGCGCGGCCCGCCGGCTCAGTCGAAGATCGGCGGCCGGGTGCGGGAGCGCTTCAGCTCGAAGAAGCCGTCGAAGCCGGCGACCAGCCGGACGCCGTCCCAGAGCCGGCCCGCCTCCTCGCCCTTGGGCGCGGGCGAGATGACCGGGCCGAAGAACGCGACGTCGCCGATCGCGATCACCGGGGTGCCGACCTCCTGGCCGACCCGGTCGATGCCGTCGGCGTGCGAGGCGCGCAGCACCTCGTCGTAGGCGTCGGAGTCCATCGCGTCGGCGAACGCGCGGTCCAGGCCCGCCGCCTCGAGCGCCTCCTCGACGGTCTCGCGGAGGGTGTCGAGCTGCTTGACCCTGCCCTCGTTGTGGAGGCGGACGCCCAACTCGGTGTAGAGGCGGCCGACCGTCTCGGAGTCGTGCTTGTCCTGCACCGCGGTGACCACCCGGACCGGGCCGAGGGCCCTGCCGATCATCTCGCGGTACTCGTCGGGGACGTCCTTGTCCTCGTTGAGGACGTACAGGCTCATGATGTGCCAGCGCGGCTCGATCGGCCGCACCTTCTCCACCTCCAGCAGCCAGCGCGAGGTCATCCACGCGAAGGGGCAGAAGGGGTCGAACCAGAGGTCCACCGGTGTGCGCTCGGTCATCGGTCAGCTCTCTCCTGGGAAGGATGTTCCTCCAGGGCACAACCCGTCACGCGAGAGCGCGTATTCCGCCCGCCGGCGATCTTCGCGGGGATCTCCCCGCCCTCCGGGGACACGGGACCGGACGGCCGTCCGATCTTCCAGGCGACGGTTCCCCGCCCCGCGTGGCAGGATTCAGACAGTCCTCCAGCAACGGAGCGGAGGAAGTTGCGACGAGGGAGCGGTAGTGGCAGGCAATCTGACCCGTGACGAGGCCCGCGAGCGCGCACGGCTGCTCAGCGTGCAGTCGTACGCGGTGGAGCTCGACCTGACCGAGGGTGAGGAGCGCTTCGAGAGCGTCACCACGGTCCGCTTCACCAGCACCCGGGCCGGCGCTGAGACGTTCATCGACCTGGCCGGGGCCAAGGTGCGCAGGGCCGTGCTGAACGGCGCCGAGCTGGACGTGAGCACCTACGACCCGGAGACCGGCCGGCTCCCGCTGCCGGGCCTGGCCGAGAGCAACGAACTGCGGATCGACGCCGACTGCTCCTACATGCGCACCGGCGAGGGCCTGCACCGTTTCGTCGACCCGGTCGACAAGAGCGTCTACCTGCACAGCCAGTTCGAGACGGCCGACGCCCACCGGATGTACGCCTGCTTCGACCAGCCCGACCTGAAGGCGACCTTCGAGCTGACCGTGCTGGCGCCCTCCCACTGGGAGGTCATCTCCAACGCGGCGCCCGACCAGGCCGAGGACCTCCCCGAGCACCGCGGCAGGCACGGGGCCCTGCAGGCCGCCAAGCGCTGGCACTTCCCGCCCACCCCGGTGATGAGCACCTACATCACCGCGCTGTGCGCCGGGCCGTACCACAAGGTGACCTCCGAGCACGACGGCATCCCGCTGGGCCTGTACTGCCGGGCCTCGCTCGCCGAGCACCTCGACGCCGACGACATCTTCGAGGTCACCCGGCAGGGCTTCGACTTCTTCCACAAGGTGTTCGGCATCCGCTACCCCTTCGGCAAGTACGACCAGCTGTTCGTGCCGGAGTTCAACGCCGGCGCGATGGAGAACGCCGGCTGCGTGACGTTCCTGGAGGACTACGTCTTCCGCTCCCGCGTCACCGACGCCGTCATCGAGCGCCGCGCCGAGACGATCCTGCACGAGATGGCGCACATGTGGTTCGGCGACCTGGTCACCATGCGCTGGTGGGACGACCTGTGGCTGAACGAGTCGTTCGCCACCTACGCCTCGGTGCTCTGCCAGGCCGAGGCCACCCGCTGGGGGCAGGGCGCCTGGACGACCTTCGCCAACGTGGAGAAGGCCTGGGCCTACCGGCAGGACCAGCTGCCCTCCACCCACCCGATCGCCGCCGACATCGTCGACATGCACGCGGTCGAGGTCAACTTCGACGGCATCACCTACGCCAAGGGCGCCTCGGTCCTCAAGCAGCTCGTCGCCTACGTCGGCCTGGACAACTTCCTGGCGGGCGTGCGCGACTACTTCACCGAGCACGCCTGGGGCAACACCGAGCTGTCCGACCTGCTGCGCGCGCTGGAGCGCACCAGCGGCCGCGACCTGTCGGAGTGGTCCAAGGAGTGGCTGGAGACCTCCTGGGTCAACACCCTGCGCCCGGCCTTCGAGGTGGACGAGGCGGGACGCTTCACCTCCTTCGAGGTGCTGCAGGAGGCCCCGGCCGACCACCCGACGCTGCGCTCGCACCGCGTCGCCATCGGCCTGTACTCCCTCTCCGGCGACGCCCTGGTCCGGGTCAAGCGGGTCGAGCTCGACGTGGTCGGCGCCCGTACGGCCGTGGCCGAGCTGGTCGGCGAGGTCCAGCCGGACCTGGTGCTGATCAACGACGACGACCTGACCTACGCCAAGGTCCGGCTGGACGAGCGGTCGCTGCGCACGCTGGTCTCCGGCGGCATCGCGAAGTTCTCCGGGCCCTCGGGGTCGCTGCCCCGGGCCCTGTGCTGGTCGGCGGCCTGGGACATGACCCGCGACGCCGAGATGGCCACCCGCGACTACGTGGCGCTGGTCGCCTCCGGCATCGCCTCGGTCGAGGACATCACCGTCGCCCAGACCGTGCTCCGCCAGGCCCGCCTGGCCGTCCAGCAGTACGCCGACCCCGCCTGGCGCGCCGAGGGCCTGAGCCTGCTGGCCTCGGCGCTGCGCTCCCTCGTCGCCGCGGCGGAGCCCGGCTCGGACCACCAGCTCGCCTACGTCAACGCCCTGGCCGCCACCGCCGTCTCCCCCGACGACCTGGCGTTCCTTTCGGGCCTGCTGGACGGCACGGCCGTCCTTGAGGGCCTGACCGTCGACACCGACCTGCGCTGGACCCTCACGCAGGCGCTGGTCTCCGGCGGCGTGCTCGGTGACGCCGACATCGCCGAGGAACTGCTGCGCGACCCCACCGCGACCGGCGAGCGCGCCGCGGCGCTGGCCCGCGCCGCCCTCCCGACGGCCGAGGGCAAGGCCGGCGCCTGGGCGGCGATCACCGGGGGCGAGCTGAGCGGCGCGCTGCTCCGCTCGACGATCGGCGGTTTCATGGACCCGCGCCACCCCGAGCTGCTGGAGCCGTACGCCGACCGCTACTTCGCGGAGATCGGCCGGATCTGGAAGTCCTGGACCTTCGACAGCGCGCAGAACTTCGCCAATGGCTGCTACCCGGCCCTGGCCGTCTCCCCGGAGACCGTCGCCAGGACCGAGCGGCTGATCGAGGAGAGCAACCCGCCGCACGCGCTCAGGCGCCTGCTGCTGGAGGGCGCCGACGGCGTCCGCCGCGCCCTTCGGGCCCAGGCCAGGGACGCGTCGGCCTGAGACACCGGACCGGCGGGCGCCCTCGCGGGAACACCCGCGGGGGCGCCCGCCGCGCTCCCCGAGACGGCGCCGGAGGTTCCGCGAACCGCCGGCGCCGGGGAAAGTGAGACCGCCCGCTGATGGATTCGGTACAGGACGTGCTCGTCGCGCTCGCCAGGCGGCACGCGTTCGCCGACCTCGAGGCCCTCACCGACGATCCCGAGGTCGCCGCGGTGTGCGAGTTCGGGCACCGGCTGCTCTCCCTCGACGCCGAGGACTTCGCCGTCGAGGCGCGGCAGGTGCCCCCCTCCCTGCGGCGGCGCGCACGGGCGTGCACCATGCCGCAGACCCCCAGGGAGCAGCCGCGCGGCGCGCTGGAGTCGCTGCGCCCGGCCTACGGGCTGCTGCTGGAGGTGATCGCCATCCGGTGGGAGCGGAGCGAGCTCAGTCCCATGGTGGCCGCCCTGCACATCGCCAGCGAGTACCTGCCGATGCTCGCCTTCGAGTCGGTGCTCGGCCACGCGGGCGACCCGGTCCGCTGGCCCGCCGGGCTGAGCGCGCCGGGCAGCAGGTTCGGCGTGATCGGCGACCGCGGGTGCGACCACACCAAGTCCGAGCAGTCGGCCGCCAACCGGACCCTGCGGGTGGCCGTGGAGCCCGCCGAGGGCTGGCGGGCCTATTTCGACCGCCAGCACAGCCAGGTGGCCGGCGCGCTGGCCACCTGCGTGTCGGACTGCCGCGCCCCCTGCACCGCGATGGACTGGGTGGCCCAGGACCTGCGCGAGGATCTCTCCCTGCGCGCGCGGGTGGCGCTGGCCTTCGCCGAGACCCCGCTGGTACGGCTCCGCCACGCGGCTCCGGTGGGCCACGGGTTCGGCGTGCCCTCGGCGGAGGAGGTCCTGGAGGCCTGGGAACGCAGCCGGGTCCTGCTGGCCAAGAACGAGGTGGGCGGGGCGGCCGGGCAGGAGGACGGGTTCCCGCTGCCGGGCCTGCCCAGTCTCTTCTCCGCCGTCGCCGCCGCCCCGGTGACCGTCTCGGCGCTGCTGGAGGACATCGCCGCCCACCTCGTCGGACTGCTGAGATCCGGCGGAGACCGGACCCCGGCGCGGTCGGATGTTCTCTAGAGAAGAGCTGTATCGATACCCGCGGCGGTGCACTCTCATGCGGGTGACCGTGGTCACAAAAGTGTGAGTTAGGGACTACTAGGCACCCTCTTTGAACTTCGGCTACCGTGAGTCACGTGGACTCCGGTCATGTGCCAGAAAACGGTGACAGCACGTCACCGCTCCGGGTCGGTGATCGCCGGACCGAAGACAAGCCGGCGGCTCGGCCCGGCGCGCCCGCGTCTACGTACGCGCCGACCGCCGAGCGGATCTCCCTGCGCGGCCTGCTCGGCCATCCCCGGTACCGTCCGCTCCGCCGCCGGCTGCTGATCGCGGCCGTCGCGGGAGTGGCGGGAGGCGTCCTGCTGGCCGGCTGGCGCTGGGGGGTCACCGCCGCCGTGCTGGCCGCGATCGCCGACACGGTGGTGCGCGCCCGCTCGCACTCGACCGTGCCCGCCTGGCGGCGCGCCTCGGTCGCCGAGCGGCGTACCGAGGCCCAGCTGAAACGACTGGAGCGCAGCGGCTACCGCACCCTGCACGCCCGCGCGATCCCGGACAGCGAGGCCCAGATCGACCATCTGGTCGTCGGCCCCACGGGGGTCTACGCCGTCGACTCCGAAAAGTGGGACAAACGGCTCCCGGTGCGCGTGCAGTCGCACCGCAAGCTCTTCCACGGCCCGTTCGACCAGAAGAAGCGCCTGGACGAGGCCCGCTGGGAGGCGCGCCGGGCCGCCGAGCTGATCGGCGAGGCGCTCGGCCGCGAGGTCGTCATCATCCCCTCTCTGGCGATCTACGGCCCGCCCGTCCCGTGGAAGGTCCTCACCGTCCGCGACGTCGACGTCTTCGACGGCTCGCGGGTCCGCAAGTGGATCGCCAAGCGGGAGCGCTCGCTCACCGACACCGAGATTCAGAAGATCTACGAGATCGCCGAGCGGGTCCTGCCGCCCCGCTATCCGGAGAGCTGAGCCGTTCATCCCGGGAACCGAGCCGTTCCCGTCCCGGACGCCCGGTGGCCCCGCCGCCGGGCGTTCCGCGTGCCGCGGGCGCGGCGTCCGCCGCGCCCGCGCGCCCGTCCCGGGCATCCGCCCCGGACATCCGGGGAACGACCGGAGGATGTCCGCCCCATGGACCACGGGTCTCATCAGGCGGGCGCGGGCCGTACCATTTGAAGACTCAGCCCCGATGATGGGAGAAGCATCATGCCGGCCCTCAGGTCTCGTACGGTCACTCACGGCAGGAACATGGCCGGAGCCCGGGCGCTGCTCCGGGCGACGGGCGTGGACGGCGGCGACTTCGGTAAACCGATCATCGCCGTGGCCAACAGCTTCACCCAGTTCGTCCCCGGGCACGTCCACCTGCGCGAGGTCGGCGACGTCGTCGCCGGGGCGATCCGCGAGGCCGGGGCGATCCCGCGCGAGTTCAACACGATCGCGGTCGACGACGGCATCGCCATGGGCCACGGCGGCATGCTCTACTCGCTGCCCAGCCGCGAGCTCATCGCCGACGCGGTCGAGTACATGGTCAACGCCCACTGCGCGGACGCGCTGATCTGCGTCTCCAACTGCGACAAGATCACCCCGGGTATGCTGCTGGCCGCGTTCCGGCTCAACATCCCCACGGTCTTCGTCTCCGGCGGGCCGATGGAGGCCGGCAAGACGCCGGGCCGCAAGCTCGACCTGATCGACCCGATGATCGCCGCCGCGAACGAGGACGTCTCCGACGCCGAACTGCTGGAGATGGAGGAGAACGCCTGCCCGACCTGCGGCTCGTGCAGCGGGATGTTCACCGCCAACTCGATGAACTGCCTCGCCGAGGCCATCGGCCTGGCCCTGCCCGGCAACGGCACGATCCTGGCCACGCACAAGGCCCGCAAGAAGCTGTTCCAGGACGCCGGGCGGCAGCTGGTGGAGATCACCCGCCGCTACTACGAGCAGGACGACTCCAGCGTGCTGCCGCGCAGCATCGCCACCAAGGAGGCGTTCGAGAACGCCATGACGCTGGACGTGGCGATGGGCGGCTCGACCAACACGATCCTGCACATCCTCGCCGCAGCCCGCGAGGCCCGGGTCGACTTCGGGCTGAAGGAGATCAACGAGATCTCGCTGCGGGTGCCGTGCCTGTGCAAGGTCGCCCCCGCCACGGACAAGTACCACATCGAGGACGTGCACCGGGCCGGCGGCATCCCCGCCATCCTGGGCGAGCTCGACCGGGGCGGGCTGCTCCACCGCGACGTGCCCACCGTCAACGGCGGCACGCTGGGCGACTACCTCGACGCCTGGGACCCGAAGTCGGCCGGCGCGTCGCCCGAGGCGCGGGAGCTGTGGCACGCGGCCCCCGGCAACGTCCGGACCGTCAAGCCGTACTCCCAGGAGGCCCGCTGGGACTCCCTCGACCTCGACCGCGAGGGCGGCTGCGTGCGCGACGTCGAGCACGCCTACACCCGTGACGGCGGCCTCGCCGTGCTCTACGGCAACATCGCCACCGAGGGCTGCATCGTCAAGACCGCCGGGGTCGACGAGTCGATCTGGCGGTTCTCCGGACCCGCGGTGGTCTTCGAGTCCCAGGAGGACGCGGTCGAGGGCATCCTGAACAACCGCGTCACGGAGGGCGACGTCGTCGTCATCCGCTACGAGGGCCCCAAGGGCGGGCCGGGCATGCAGGAGATGCTCTACCCGACCTCGTTCCTGAAGGGCAAGGGACTGGGCAAGGCCTGCGCGCTGATCACCGACGGCCGCTTCTCCGGCGGCACCAGCGGCCTGTCCATCGGTCACGCCTCCCCGGAGGCGGCCGAGGGCGGGACCATCGCCCTGGTCGAGGACGGCGACCTCGTCGAGATCGACATCCCGGGCCGCTCGATCGAGCTGAAGGTGCCGGAGCAGGAGCTGGCCGCCCGCCGCGAACGGCTCCTGGCCGACCTGGGCGGCTACCGGCCGCGCGACCGCCACCGCCCGGTGACGGCCGCGCTGCAGGCCTACGCCGCGCTGACCACCTCGGCCTCCACCGGCGCCTCGCGCGACCTGTCCCAGCTCTCCCGGTAGGCGCCGCACGCGCGCAGGGCCGTCCTGATCGGTCCTGCGCGCGCCGGGGAAGCGGCCCGCCCGCCCCGTCCGGACGGGTTCCGGGAACAGCGAATCCGGCTCGCCATCCCGGACTTTCCCCGAGGTTACAGTCCTGAAGTCGGTATCTCTGTTCGAAAAATGTCAGTGCCGGCCCGTATTCTCTGGGTATGGCTACCGTCATGAAGCCCCCCGCCAGCCCGCTGACGACCGCCGAGATCGCCGCCCTCGCCCTGTCCCTGGCACACCTGGGGTCGGGCCCGCAGGCCGCCGCCGCCCGGCACGGCCTCCGACACGCCTTCGAGCACCTGGAGCTCGACGACGACGTCACCGCCGCCACCCTCGCCACCCTGACCGAGCCGCTCCCCTCCGCCGTCGCCGACCGGGCCAGGACCATCGCGAGCGCGATCACGTCCCGGCTCGTGATCCGCCTGCACTACCGGGACGTCTCCGGCCGGGTCACCGTCCGCGACGTCGACCCCGTGACCTGCATGGTCCACCGCGAGCACTGGTACCTCGTGGGCATGTGCCGCATGCGCGGCGCGATCCGGGCCTTCCGGTTCGACCGGATCATCGCCACGGAGCCCACCTTCATCCCCGCCCGGCCGCATCCGGCCGAGCGCTTCCTGCCCTTCCAGGGCAGGCGCGCGGCCTAGCGGACGGCACGACGCCGTCCTCCCGTCCCGGTGAGCCGGGCGGAAGGACGGCGTGACGGCGCGGAGCCGGTCCGGGACGGGCCGGCTCTCGCGGGTCAGCCGCAGCAGCCCCCGCCGCAGCAGCCCCCGCCACCGGCGGGCCGGGGGGCGGCGGCGCCGCCGGTCACGGCGACCGTGGACAGCAGCCGGACGGTGTCCTCGTGTCCGGCGGGGCAGGGTGCGGGCTCGTCGGAGCGGGCCATCGGGCGCGAGAGCTCGAAGGTGGACCCGCAGGCGCGGCAGCGGAAATCGTAGCGAGGCATGCCATCAGGGTACTCAGCGGAACCTGCGGGACGGCCCCTTCCCGCCGTCGCCGGTTCACCGGAACGCGATGGAGGCGTAGTCGGCGACGGGGCGGTAGCCGACCGCCCGGTAGACCGAGTTGGAGGCGGGATTGGACAGGTCGGTGAAGAGCACCACCCCGGTGGCTCCCGCCTCCAGCGCCGCCCGGGTCGCCGCGCGCGTGACCGCCTCGCCGTACCCCCGCCCGCGCAGCTCGGGCGGCGTGTAGACCGGACCGATCCGGGACATCGCGGCGATCGGCGCGGACAGGCCGGCGAACGCGACGGGACGGCCGCCGTCCTCCCACAGGACCAGTTCCTCCCGGCCGATCCTGCTGGAGACCAGCGGGGTCGCGTCCGCCGGGAGACGGCCCCACGCCTCGGCCTGGAAGTCGGCGAACCACCGCACGAGCAGCTCGCGGTCGCCGGCGCCCGCCGTCCGCGCGGCTCCGGGGACGGGGCGGCGCAGCGGGGTCAGGGAGTCGAGCCGGTGGAGGCGCTCGGACACCCGCCGCGCCTCCGGCCGCCACCAGCAGGCCGCGAACGCCTCGGCCTGCGCCAGCGGTCCCTGGACCTCGGGGATCTCCCGCTCGGCCTCGATCAGCGCGGCGGCCAGGGACGGCACGGAACCGGCGGGGAGATCGGGCAGCAGCAGCCCGCGCGGCGGCGTGTGGATCGCCGCGGCGACGGTCTCGCCGTCCTCCTCCCGCCAGGCCAGCAGCACGTCCTCACCGTGGACGCCGGCGCGGATCCCGCGCAGGACGGTGAGCGGGGCGGTGTTGCGGACCGGGTCGCGGAGCAGCCACGGCTCCGCCGCCCCGGCGAACACCTCGACGTCGGAGGTGAACATCCATGCCATGCACCCGATTGTGCCGACACGGACCTCGCCGGGGCGAGCGGATACGGCCGCGACCTCGGGCCGCGGCTTCAGGCCGCGTTCTCCGCGAGGTACGGAGCCCACTGGGGGTCGCCGGCGACGTGTGCGCCGATCAGCCGCCAGTGCACGCCGCGCGGCACCACCGGGGCGACGTTCAGCGTCCAGCCCAGCTCCTCCAGCAGCCTGTCCGCCTTGCGGTGGTTGCACGTCGTGCACGAGGCCACGCAGTTCTCCCACGTGTGGGGGCCGCCGCGCGAGCGGGGGATCACGTGGTCGATGGTGTCGGCCCGCTGACCGCAGTAGGCGCACCGGTAGTCGTCCCGGCGCATCAGCGCGGTCCTGGTCAGGGGGATCCGCGATCGGTAGGGGATGCGGACGTAGCGGCGAAGCTTGATCACCGAGGGCACGTCGACCGTGCGGCTCGCCGAGCGGAGCACGGCGCCCCGCCCGTCGCGGTGCACGACGTCCGCCTTCTCCCTCAGCACCAGCACCACGGCGCGGTGCATGGAGAGGGTGGTCAGGGGCTCGAAAGTGGCGTTGAGCAGCAGGACCTGGCGCATCAGCGAGCCTCCCCCGCCGCACGTCGCGTCATCTCGGGGGGCACACCGTCGCGTGCCCCGGCTGGCGGCCCCTCTTGGGGCCCGGGCGCTTCCGTCACGAGGACCTCCGCCGGACGGCCCAGCGGATGGTCACCACGGCACCGTCCTGGACCAAGTTTGACTTCTCGATCGGCGTGCCCGCCACTCATAAATGACTGGAGGGACTCCTGGTGCTTTTATGCCCCCATTACCTGTTCTTCACTCCTCCGAAGCCCGTTCGGTACGCCGGGCGCGCACGCGGTGTCCCGTTGTCCGCCGGAGGTCGTAGGGTTCCAGCCATGACCCGACAGCCGTACCCGCCCGCCCGCCGTGACGACGTCGTCGAGGACCTGCACGGCACCCCCGTGCCCGATCCCTACCGCTGGCTGGAGGATCCCGACGATTCCGCCACCGCCGAGTGGCTGGCCGCCCAGGAGAAGCTCTTCACCGCCGAGATGGGGGAGCTCGCCGGACGCGAGCGGTTCAAGGCCCGGGTCGCCGAGCTGCTGAGGTCCGGTTCGGTGGGCGCCCCGGTCTGGCGGGGCGAGCGGCGCTTCTTCATGCGGCGCACCCCGGAGCAGGAGCACGCCGTGCTGTACACCGCAGACCCCTCCGGCGCCGAGCGGGCGCTGCTGGACCCGATGGCGCTGGACCCGACCGGGCTGACCACGCTGGACGCCTGGCAGCCCGACAAGGAGGGCCGCCTGCTCGCCTACCAGATCTCGGTGGGCGGCGACGAGGAGTCCAGCCTCTACCTGATGGACGTCGCGACCGGGACCCGGATCGAGGGTCCGATCGACCGGTGCCGCTACTCCCCCGTCGCCTGGCTGCCCGGCGGCGAGGCGTTCTACTACGTGCGCCGGCTGCCCGCCACGGAGGTGCCCGCGGGCGAGGAGCAGTACCACCGCCGCGTCTACCTGCACCGGGTCGGCACCTCCACCGAGGAGGACGTGCTGGTCTTCGGCCACGGCATGGAGAAGACCAACTACTACGGCGTGGGGGTGTCGCGCGACGGCCGGTGGCTGCAGATCTCCGCCTCCCGGGGCACCGCTCCCCGCAACGACCTGTGGACCGCGGACCTGGAGGCCTCCTCCCCCGAGGCCCCGGAGCTCGTCGTCGTCCAGGAGGGCGTCGACGCCCAGACCGGCCTGCACTTCGGCCGCGACGGCCTGCTCTACGTCTTCACCGACCGCGACGCCCCGCGCGGGCGGATCTGCGTGACCGATCCCGCCACCCCGCAGGCCGAGCACTGGCGCGACCTGATCCCGCAGGACGCCGAGGCCGTCCTCTCCGACTTCGCGATCCTCGACGACCTGGACCGGCCGGTCATGCTGGCCGGCTGGACCCGGCACGCGATCAGTGAGATCTCCGTGCACGACCTGGCCACCGGCGAGCGGACCGGCACGGTGCCCACGCCCGGCCTGGGCACGATCGGCGGCATCGGCGAGCGGCCGGAGGGCGGCCACGAGGCCTGGTTCGGCTACACCGACAACACCACGCCGCCGACCGTCCAGCGCTACGACGCCCGCACCGGCGAGACCACCCTGTGGGCCGCCTCCCCCGGCGCCGTCGAGGTGCCCGCGGTCCGCACCGAGCAGGTCGTCTACCGCTCGGCCGACGGCACCGAGGTCCACATGCTGGTGATCTCCCCGCCCGGCGCCGAGGGGCCCCGCCCCACGATCCTGTACGGCTACGGCGGCTTCGGCATCTCGATGACCCCGGGCTACTCGGCCTCGATCCTGACCTGGGTGGAGGCGGGCGGCACCTATGCCATCGCCCAGCTGCGCGGCGGAGGCGAGCAGGGCGAGGACTGGCACCGCGCCGGGATGCTCGCCTGCAAGCAGAACGTCTTCGACGACCTGCACGCGGCGGCCGAGCACCTGATCTCCTCCGGTGTCACGACCTCCGACCGGCTGGCCATCTCCGGCGGGTCCAACGGCGGCCTGCTGGTCGGCGCCGCCCTCACCCAGCGCCCCGACCTGTACGCCGCGGTGGCCTGCTCGGCCCCGCTGCTCGACATGGTCCGCTACGAGCTCTTCGGCCTCGGCGCGACCTGGAACGTGGAGTACGGCTCGGCCGACAAGCCCGACGAGTTCGCCTGGCTCTGGTCCTACTCCCCGTACCACCGCGTCCGCGAGGGCGTCTCCTACCCGGCGACGCTGTTCACCGTCTTCCAGTCCGACACCCGCGTCCACCCGCTGCACGCCTGGAAGATGTGCGCGGCCCTGCAGCACGCCCAGGCGGCCGACCGGCCGGTCCTGCTGCGCAACGAGGCCGAGACCGGTCACGGCGCCCGCGCGGTCAGCAAGACCGTCGAGCTCGCCGCCGACCAGCTCGCCTTCCTGGCCCACCACACCGGCCTGACCGCCTGAGGCCGCTCCCCGTCCGCCGCGGAGCCGCTCCGGCGGGAGCCGCTCCGGCGGGGCGGAAAGCCGCCCGCGGTTCCCGGTGGGAGACCGCCGGCGCGGAGGTCCCGTCGGCGGGACGGCCTACCGGGGGAAGACGATCGTCTTGTGGCCGTCGAGCAGTACCCGCTGCTCGGCGTGCCACTTGACCGCCCTGGCCAGCACCAGGCACTCCACGTCCCGGCCGATGGCGACCAGGTCCTCCGGGGAGTGGCTGTGGTTGACCCGGGCCACCTCCTGCTCGATGATCGGCCCCTCGTCCAGGTCCGACGTCACGTAGTGGGCGGTGGCCCCGATCAGCTTCACCCCGCGGGCGTGCGCCTGGTGGTACGGCTTGGCGCCCTTGAACGACGGCAGGAACGAGTGGTGGATGTTGATCGCCCGTCCGGCCAGCTTCTCGCAGAGGTCCTGCGAGAGCACCTGCATGTAGCGGGCGAGCACCACCAGGTCCGCCTGGTAGTGCTCGACCAGCGTCAGGACCTCCGCCTCCTGCCGGGCCTTGGTGTCCGGGGTGACCGGCAGGTGGTGGTAGTCGACGCCGTGCGACTGGGTGAGCGGACGCAGGTCGGGGTGGTTGGAGACGACCGCGACGATCTCGATGTCGAGCAGGCCGGAGCGGACCCGGTGGAGCAGGTCGTTCAGGCAGTGGTCGAACCTGCTGACCATGATGAGCACGCGCGGCCTGACCGCCGCGGCGCGCAGGTTGACCTCCATGCCGAACTCGGGGGCCAGCGCGGCCAGCGCGGTGCGCAGTTCGTCCTCGGGCACCGGAGCGGAGAACTGCACCCGCATGAAGAACCGCTCGCTGTCCCGGTCGCCGAACTGCTGGCTCTCGGTGATGTTGCACCCGTACCCGGCGAGCATCCCGGAGACCGCGGCGACGACACCGGGCCGGTCCGGGCAGGACAGCGTCAGGACGTACTCGGCAGGACTCATGGCCTTCACCTTCGCGCGGGTCGGATCGTTCGGGCGCCGTGGGACCGGGCCCGGCCGGCCGCCGCGTTCTCCGCGTCCGGCCGGCGCCGGTCCGTCCCGGCGGTCGCGGGAACGAGGTTACCCGCGTCCGCCGTCGGGGCGGTCCTCCCGCGGCCCTCCGGCGAGGCCGGAACCGCCGTCTCACATTGTGATGCTAGGTTCCGCACCGCTCCGGGTATCTATGTCCGGTGACGGATCACCCCCGAGGCGCGGACGGAGACGGTACGGACGCAGACGCGAAGACCGCGCACGGGCCCCAGGCGGGGAAAGCCTGAGGCGCAGACGGCCGGCGTGAGGTGGCGACCGTGAGCCTCGCCGCGCTGACGGCGCTCGCGGCGCTGTTCGCGGTCGTCACGGGGGTCAACGACGGCGGCGCGCTGCTCGCGACCGGACTCAAGATCCCCAGCATCCGGCCGGTGACCGGCGTGCTCATGATGATGACCGCGGTCGCGCTGGTCCCCATGGTGACGCACAGGGTCGCGACCACCTTCGCCACCAGCCTGACGGCCGTGGGCGGGCCCGCCGGGCAGGTCGTCATGTCCGTCGCGGTCCTGTCCGCGCTGGTCGTCGTCATGGTCCTGAGCAACCGGGGGCGACCCACCAGCCTGACCCTCGCCATCGTCGGCGCCCTCACCGGAGCCGGTCTGGGCTGGGGGGTGCCGGTCTCCCTCCGGACCGTGCTGTTCGTCCTCGCCGTCGCGCTGGCGGCGCCCTTCGTCGGCGCGCTGCTGGCGGTCCCGGCGCGCCGCGCACTGTCGCTGCTGGGGCACACCCGCCTGCTGCGGCGGTGGCACCGGGTCGGGTTCACCCTGCAGTGCCTGGCGTACGCGGCCAACGACGGCCAGAAGATGCTGGCCGTCTTCATGCTGGCCCAGGGCTTCTCGGGAGCACCGCTGCCCACCTGCGTCGCGATGGCCGGGATGTTCGGCGCCGGCGCCGTGTACGGCCTGCCGCGCGCCGGCCGCACACTCAGCCGGGAGATCATCGCCTCTCGGCCGCTGCACGGGGTGACCGCCGAGCTGTCCAGCGGCACCGCCGTACTCGGCTGTGCCGCGCTCGGCGCGCCGGTGAGCATGACCCAGACCATCGCCGGCGCCCTGATCGGGGCCGGGCTGACCGAGAGCGCCGGCAGGGTGCGCTGGCACGCCGCATTGAAGATCGTTCTAGCCTGGATGCTGACGCTGCCGGTGAGCGGTCTGCTCGCCGCGGCGGTGGCGCTCGTCGTCAGAGGAGTGGTCGCTTGAAACGGTTACGCCGCATCCGGGACCTGATGACCGGTCGCATGGACAACGCGCTCACCGACGCGCTGATCGGGCAGCTGGAGGCCACCAAGCAGGGCGCCTGGCTGGCCGTCGCCATGATCGGCGGTGACACGCGCAGGGCCGACGCGCACGAGATGATGCGGGAGATCGAGCACCGGGGCGACACCGAGCGCGCCCGCCTGGTGGAGGAGCTCTCCGGGGCCCTGATCACCCCGATCGACCGGGAGGACATGTTCCGGCTGTCCCGCTCGATCGACGACGTCCTGGACTCCCTGCGGGACTTCGTCCGCGAGTCGCATCTCTACCGGGTGCGCGGGCAGCGGCGCTTCGCCCCCATGCTGGACCAGGTGATCGCCGGGATCGAGGCGCTGGAGACCGCGATCTACGACCTGGCCTCCCGGCCCTCGGCGGTCATCGGCGACGCGCTGGAGGTGAAGAAGGCCAGCGGCACCCTCCAGCGCATGTACCAGTACGAGATCGCCCAGATCTTCTCCGGGGAGATCACCTCCGAGACCATGAAGGAGCGCGAGCTGGCACGCCGCCTGGAGGTCGTCGCCAGCGCCATCGGTGACGCCGCCGACGCCATCGCCGACGGCGCGATGAAACGATGAGCGATCACGGAGGCGAGCGGTGACGGAGGCGAGCGGTGACGGAGGCGAACGATCGGCCCGCGGCGCGGGTGGTCTGCGTGGACGGCTCCGGCCGGGTGCTGCTGATGCACTGGCGCGACGCGGTGAGCGGGCAGGCCCTGTGGGAGCCGCCGGGCGGCGGGATCGACCCGGGTGAGACCCCGCTGGAGGCCGCCCGCAGGGAACTGGCCGAGGAGACGGGCCTGCCCGGCGAGGCGGTGCTGGACCGGTGGCTGCCGGTGCACCGGGACTTCACCTGGCTCGGTGTCCGCTACGTCAAGACCGAGCGGTTCTACCTGGCCAGGTTCGGCCGCACCCCGCAGGTGCGTCCCGACCGGCTCACCGCCGAGGAGGACGGCGCCTATCTCGGGTCGGGCTGGTTCCTCACCGAGGAGCTGGCCGGGCTGCCGGACGTGGTGGACCCGCCCGGCCTGCCGGAGATCGTCTCCCGCCTCACGCTGCCGGAATGACCCGGTCCCACCATCCCGGCCCCACCAGCCGGCCTCACACGCCGGCGCTCAGCCGCCGGAAGGCGCGGCTCATGACGGCGGTGCCGCCGGGCAGGTCCGCGAAGCCGAACAGGCGGTTGCGCAGCGTGATCCGCCAGTGCTGGTGCGGGACCATCCAGCGGGCGGCCCCGCGGCCGCCCCTCTGCTTGCCCAGGGCGAACGGGCGCATCCGGCGCTCGTAGCGCTCCAGGGCCGCCTCGACGCCGGCGCCGAGCAGCTCGGTGGAGAGCACGTGCGCCCCCGCCATCGCCATCGACGACCCCTGACCCGCCATGAGCGAGACCGCGTGGGCGGCGTCACCGAGCAGGGTGACCCGCCCCCGGCTCCATCCGGGCATCTGGATCTGGGCGACCTGGTCGTAGTAGGGATCCTCCGGGCAGTGGGCCAGCACCCGGTCCACCAGGCGGCCCATCCCCCGGTAGCGGGATGCGATCTCCGCCCGGGCGTCGGCGGGCAGGGCCGTCCCGGGCACGGCATGGACCAGCCAGGCGGCGAGATCCCCGTCCCGCGTCGGGTAGATCCCCGCCTGCCGGTCCGGCACGCTCACCAGGAGGGCCCTCCGGCCCGCTTCCCCGGCCAGTCCGGCGTCCCGGATCAAGTAGGAGGCCGTGTGGTAGCCGAGCGGTCGCAGGTAGCGCTCCTCCGGACCGAAGACCAGCCTCCGGACCGCGGAGTGCAGACCGTCGGCGCCCACCAGGAGGTCGACGCGGCGGACGCTCCCGTCGGTCAGCTCGACGTCCACCCCGCCGGGGGCCTCCCGGATCGCGGTGACGCCGGCGCCGTACCGGATCTCGGCACCGGCGTCCAGCGACGACCGCAGGATCCTCTCCAGCTCACCGCGCATCACGCTGAGCACGCGCCCGCCGGCCGCCGCCCGGGCCGCGTCGTAGCGCAAGCCGCCGGCCCGCCTGCCGCGCCCGTCGAGGTAGACGATCTCGGCGATGTCGGCGGAGGCGTCGTGCAACCGCGCGAGGATGCCCATCCGCTCGGCCACGTCGTAGCCGGCGCCGAAGAAGTCGATCATGTAACCGTCGCTGCGCGGGCCGGCCGCCCTCTCGACGAGCGTCACCTCCGCTCCGGCCCGCCGCAACCACCAGCCCAGCGTGAGCCCGGCGATTCCGGCGCCGCAGATCAGGACGTTCACGGCCTCTCCCCTTCCCTGCCGAACAGACCGTCCCGGTAGACGCTCAGCACCTCCTCCGCCCATCTGCCCGCCCCCTCGGGAGCGAGCGGGTCGACGCCGAGCACATCGGCGAGCTGGTCCCGCAGGAGCAGCAGCACCAGATCGTTGGCCATCAGGAAGGCCGTACGGACCTCCGGGTCCCGGCCCGGGGAGAGCACCCCGCGCGCGGTGAGCGTCTCGGTCATCGCCCTGCCGGCCGCGAACCACCGGCGGAACACCGCGGTCCCGGCGGGATCGCCGGACAGCAGCAGGCGGCGCAGGTAGGCGGGGACCGGTGAATCCGGGGGGAGCTCCGCCAGGAGCGTCTCCGCCATGGAGACCCCGTCGGACACGTCGAGTCCCCCTCCGGCCGCTTCGGCGAACAGGACGTCGAACACCGACGCCACGTGGTCGTCCACCGCCGCGCGGAGCCCGTCCTTCGAACCGAAGTGATGGATGACGAGGCCGGGCGAGACCTCGGCGGCCGCGGCGATCTGGCGGACCGTCACCGACGCGGATCCCCGGGCCGCGAACAGCTCCAGCGCCCGGTCCCGGATGACGGCCCTGGCGGTACGGTCGTCTCGTGCTGAACACACGTTCAGCAAGTTAAACGATCGTTCAGCGCAAAGCAAGCGACAAGCCCTCGCCGCAGGGACGGTTCCGCGACGAGCCGCGCCCCCGTCGCGGCGTCCGGCCGTCGGCCCGGCGCGATCCGGACGAGCGGAGGAAAGATTCCACCCTGGAGCACAGAAGACCACTCCCACGGGAGAAGATCCTCAGTCTGAAGGGGCGTCGTCCGGCGTCCACTTCATCAGCGGCCGTGGAGACATTCCTTCTGGAGGGAGAGGACAACTCCCTCAGGAGTGGTTCTCTCCACCCCTCAGGGAGGGTCCTCTTCCCCGGGCCGGCCGTGGGGCGCATCGGGACGTTCCGGCCTCCGCGCGAATCCGCCGGCGATGCACCCGCCGAAGGAATCGGCACGGGTACGGATAATGAACGGATACGGGGAATGAACGGCCCGTCATTCCTGTGACCGGCGATGACGGAGCGAGATCAATGCGATATGCGCGTCACTGAGGCAAGACGGACATCGTGCTCGTCAGATCTTTCTCCCAGTACAGCACGACGTATCCCCCTCGCTCCTCCCTGCGGATCTCACGCCAGCCGTACTTGCGATAGAGCCCGATCGCCGCGCACTGATTCAGCGTGGTGTCACAGAGGAGTCGCCCATAGCCCAGCTCGACCGCCCGCGCCTCCAGGGAGAGGACCGTCCGGGCGCCGTACCCCTGCCGCTGGAACTCCGGATGCACCCGCAGGCGGCACATCTCGGCGACCTCGTCGTCGATCCGGCGCAGCCCGCCCATCGCCACGACGCGGCCGCCGGCCTCCCCCACCAGGAACTCTCCCCGGTCGGCGAGATAGACCTCGTTGATCCGCGGGAAGTCGTCGTCGTACCAGACGCCGTCTCCCGGGGCGAGCCCGACCTGCGCGAGGCAGATCTGGTGCAGCGCGCAGACGGCTTCGAGGTCGGACCAGCGGTAGCGCCTGATCCTGAGACTCATGCAGTCGGCACTTCGAGCTCGGTCACCGAGGCGGTGCGCAGCGTCTCCAGGTAGGCCTTGAGTCGGGGATGACCGGGGGCCTTGGCCTCGACCGCCCGCGCCACCTCCTGAGCACGCTGCATGAGGATGTCCGGCCTGCACCCGTCGCCCAGCCCCTCGATCGTCGCCTGGGCGATCGTGAGCGCCTCCTCGACGTCACCCTCCATCAGCTTGCACCTGGCCCGGTCAAGCCTGATCAGTGTGGGGTCGAGCCAGTCGGAGGGACCGTACTTGGTGAGGGCCTGCTCGAGGATGAGGTCGGCCTCCATCGCCTGCCCCAGCCTGACCAGGGCGTCACCCTGGTGGAAGTAGAGCTGGCGCTCGGTGTAGCCGAAGGCCGCGTCCTCCTTCTGGTCCGCGGTCATCTGGGAGAACGCCGCCCTGGCCCGCGACAGCGCCCGCTTGGCCTGGTCGACCACATCCTTCTTCCCCGAGCCCGAGAGCATCGCGAGCGCCCGGGCCTCGACCACCGGCGCCATGGCCTGCGCCGCGCACGGGGTCTGACCGGCCAGGTCACCGCTCTTCTTGGCGAGGTTGAGCGCCTCGCGCGGGTCGCCGTAATACAGCGGGACCAGCGCCTCGCGGGCCGTGACCCAGGCCCGCAGCGCCCGGTCCCCGGTCTCGTCCGCCGCCATACGGCCGGTCCTGAAGAAGGACCGGGCCATCCGGTGGTCACCCAGATTGATCATGATCATGCCGCTGAGCCCGGCCAGCTGCGCCGCCATCCGGCAGAGCCGTTCCTGCAGGTCCACGGGCTGCCGGCGTTCCATCGCCTTGCGCACGGCGCTGAACTCCAGCAGCACGTCGCACAGCAGGCGGAGCGGCGGCGTGTTCATGTACTGCCGCCCGAACCCGACCGCGGCCTCCTCCCACTGATCGAGCATCGCCGGGGAGACCGTGGCCGACACCAGGGTGCCGTCCATCCTCCTGCGTATGTTGTCCACCGATCCGAGCACCTGGCCGTCCAAGGCGACACTGCCGCCGGCCAGAAGGCCCAGAAGCGTTCTCCGTAGCACGTTCTCGTCCTCCTCGCCCCCGTCCACCGAAGGGTCGCCGCCGACCTGAGGTGGGAGCCACCGCTCGCGCGGCCCAGGGGAAGCTTCGGGTTTCTCATCCTGGAGATCGCCTCGGACGACACCGGGCATCTTGTGGCCGTGACCGCAGATGCACGGGCCCTCGTACCCGAGGGCGACCGGTTCTACCCGGTAGACGGTGCACAGATAGTGGAGGTATTCGGGACCGGGCCGCTTCAGCCCGCTCTCGTAGGCGGACAGAAGCGTCTCCCCGATGCCGGGCGCCGGCTTCCCGTCGCGCTCGAACAGCGCCCTGACCTGTTCGATCACGTCGGCGAGCGCGATGCCGTGCGCGAGACGATGACCCTTGATCCGCGTGGTCCCGAACTGCGGACCGCACTTCTCGTGGATCTCCTCGGCTATCTGCGCCGAGCCCCGTCCCGCGGCCAGACCGCGGGCTCGGATCCGCCGCGCCAGCTCTGTCTCTCTGTGCTGCCTGCCGGACATACCGGCCCCTCTCTCGTGACCAGCTGGGCGGGCTGGCACACTTACATGTCCTGACCGGTCCTCTCCTGCTGACGCAGTGTGACGATGGCGTCGCACTGCGCCTACTGAGAATGATGGACCACCTTTGGCTCATCCGGAACCAGCGAATAGAGCCATCGGCTAAGGATCGTCTCCCCCCGGACTGCTTCTTTCAACCTACTTGGGAGAACGGCCACCCTGATCTCGGGTTTCGTGACGTTGACCACCGCGCCGGTGTGAGACATCTTTGGCCGACCAGCGCCGATTCGCCCGATCACAAGAATGCGATTCGGTGTCGGCCGACCCCAAGGAGGAGGGACGAGGTGCAGGGAGACGATTTCGAGCATCTGGAGCGATTGGTGTCGGAACTGGATGCTCGAGGGCTGCACGCCCGCGTGGTGCGGAGCCGGACGGGTCGCGTGTTCGCCCGCGTGATCAACCCGAACGCGACCAGCCTGGCGGAGAACGTCACCTGCCGCGCCCAGGCCGCGCCCAGCCGTCCCGACTGGTACTACTGCTGGTCCTGGGGCGAGCGGATGCACACGGCGGAGGATCCCGCCGGTGCCGCGACCAAGGTCGCACGCGTACTCGCCGCGGTGGGGGAGTGACCACGGCGGTGGACCGGCACGGAGCGCAGCCGTACCGGTCCACCGCGCCCACCGCGGCCCGGCCGGGCCGGCGGGGTGACCGGTGCGGAGCGTCCTCGGACGCTGGGCACCCCGCCGGCTTCGGAACACAGAGCCACCGTCCGGGCCCCGGACGGTGATCGGGGAGATCCCTCCCGCACAGCGGTGCGGGGCGCGCTTCCGGGTGCGCGCCCCGTCCGTGCCGTACGCCACCGGAGCGTCCGGATCCGCCCCCCGCGGCCCCGGACCGGGCGCCCCCGTCTTCCCCGGCGTGATGTGACGGCGGCCGGTTCTGTCGGCAATATGGAGAACGTCGATGACTTCCCCATTGCCGACCGACCCGATCCGGGAGGGATCCTCTCCGTGTTCCTGCTGTCCCCCAGTCCTTCCCCCAGTCCTTCCCTGGCCCCGTCTCCGACCCCGGTCCCCTCATCGACACCCACCTCGGTCCTGGACCTCCCGCTCCAGATGACCCAGGGACTGAGCAACGCGTGCAAGAGCGGCGTCGAAAGTGACGTACTCTGCGACATCGTGTACTCCGTCCTGCCCGCGACCTGGGCTCCGGTGATCGCGGGCCTGATCTCCATCGTGCTCATCCTGGTGGTCGCCTTCGTCCTGCGGAACGTCGCCCACCGCCTGATCACCCGGGTGGTACGGCGCGCCTCCTCGGGCAACGCCTCGCTCGCCGGACGGCTGCGGGGACGGCAGACGGTGCAGCCGGAAGGCCTCGACGCGGTCGCCGCCGAACGGCGCAGGCAGCGCTCGGAGACCATCGGCTCGGTGCTGCGCTCGGTCTCCTCGATCGTCATCATCGGCACCGCGTTCCTGACCGTCCTGGAGCGGCTCTCCGTCCCGATCGCCCCCCTGCTGACCAGCGTCGGCATCATCGGCGTGGCCCTGGGCTTCGGCGCCCAGGAGCTCGTCAAGGACTTCATCGCGGGCATGTTCATGCTCCTGGAGGACCAGTACGGCGTGGGCGACGTGATCGACGTGGGCGCCGCCGTCGGCGCCTCCACCACCGGCACCGTCGAGGCCGTCACCCTGCGCATCACCCGCCTGCGCGACGCCGACGGCCGTGTCTGGTACGTCCGCAACGGCACCATCACCCGGGTCGGCAACGAGTCCCAGGGCTGGTCCCGCGCGACCGTGGACGTCCCGGTCGCCTACAGCGCCGAGATCCCCGCCGTCCGCGAGCTCCTCACCCAGGTGACCGGGGAGATGTGGAACGACCCCGCCTTCCGCGACTCCGTCATCGTCGAGGAGCCGCAGGTCTGGGGGATCGAGCAGATCTCCGACACCGCCGTGGTCTTCCGGATCAGCGTCAAGACGATCCCGTCCCGGCAGGCGGAGGTCGCCCGGGAGATCCGGCTGCGGGTGAAGGCGGCCCTGGACCGGGCCTCCATCACGATCGCCGGCTGACGGCGGCGGGCGCGGGCGCCTCCCGGCGGCGCCCGGGACGGACCGCGCCCGGGCCCGGACCCCTTAGGCTGAAACCGTGTCAGGTACCACCGAGGAATCCCAGTCGTTCTACGACGCCGTCGGCGGTGAGGAGACCTTCCGCCGCCTCGTCCGCCGCTTCTACGAGGGGGTCGTGGACGACCCCCTGCTGTGGCCGATGTACCCCGCGGAGGACCTGGCGGGGGCCGAGGAGCGCCTGAGCCTGTTCCTGATGCAGTACTGGGGCGGTCCGGGCACCTACAGCGAGCGGCGCGGCCACCCCCGGCTGAGGATGCGGCACAACCCGTTCGTGATCGGCGGCGCCGAGCGGGACGCGTGGCTGCGGCACATGCACGACGCCGTGCTCTCCCTGGAGCTCCCCGAGGAGCTGGAGAAGCGCCTGTGGGACTACCTCGTCTACGCGGCGCACAGCATGGTCAACGCCCCCGACGCATAAAGGCCGCCGGGCCGGGGCAACCCCCACACATGGAAATCCCCTGGTGGCGTGATGCCGTCGTCTATGAGATCTACGTTCGCAGTTTCGCCGACGCCTCGGGAGACGGCGTCGGCGACCTGGCCGGTGTCCGGCAGCGCCTGCCGTACCTCGCCGAGCTCGGCGTGGACGCGATCTGGCTGACCCCCTTCTACCGCTCCCCCATGGCCGACGGCGGCTACGACGTGGCCGACCACAGGGACGTGGACCCGCTGTTCGGCACCCTGGACGACTTCGACGCGATGGTGGCCGAGGCCCACCGGCTCGGTCTGCGGGTGCTCGTGGACATCGTGCCCAACCACAGCTCCGCGCAACACCCGTGGTTCCAGGCGGCGCTGCGGGGCGAGGGCCGCGACCGCTACATCTTCCGGGACGGCGGGGAACGGCCGCCCAACAACTGGCAGTCGACCTTCAGCGGCCCGGCCTGGACCCGGCTCCCCGACGGGCAGTGGTACCTCCACCTGTTCGACTCCTCCCAGCCGGACTTCGACTGGCGCAACCCCGAGGTGCACGCCGAGTTCCTCGACGTGCTGCGCTTCTGGCTCGACCGGGGCGTGGACGGGTTCAGGATCGACGTGGCGATGGGCCTGTACAAGGCCGAGGGACTGCCCGACACCCCGCCCGAGGGCCAGGCGTTCACGGCCGAGTCGCCCATCTGGAGCCGCCCGGAGGTCCACGGCGTCTACCGGGAGTGGCGCAAGGTGCTCGACTCCTACGACGGCGAGCGGATGGCCGTCGGGGAGGTGTGGACCGACTCCGCCGAGGACCTCGCGCTCTACGTCCGCCCGGACGAGCTGCACCAGAGCTTCAACTTCGCCTGGCTGCAGGCGCCCTGGTCGGCCACGGCGTTCCGCAAGGTCATCGACGACACCCTGGCCACGGGGGAGGCCCACACCTGGGTGCTCTCCAACCACGACGTGGTCCGCCACGTCACCCGCTACGGCGAAGGGCTGCCCGCCTCGACCACCGGGCTCGCCCGGGGCCGGGCGGCGCTGCTGGCCATGCTCGCGCTGCCCGGGTCGGCGTATCTCTACCAGGGAGAGGAACTCGGCCTCCCGGAGGTGACGGACCTTCCTCCGGAGGCCCGGCAGGACCCCATCTTCATCCGCTCGGAGGGCACGCTGCCCGGCCGGGACGGCTGCCGCGTCCCCCTCCCGTGGTCCGGTGTCGCCGCGCCGTACGGCTTCTCTCCCGAGGGCGTGGCGCCGTGGCTCCCCCAGCCGGCGGAGTGGGCCGCGCTGACGGCCGAGCGCCAGGCGAACGACCCCGGGTCGACGCTCGCCTTCTACCGGCAGGCGCTGCGGGCCCGGCGGTCGCTGCGCGGCGCGCTCCCCGACCTCGTCACCTGGATGGACTCCCCCGAGGACGCGCTCTTCTTCGCCCGCGGCCCGCTGACGTGCGTCGTCAACTGCGGTTCCGAGCCCGTGCCGCTCCCGCCGCACGACCGGGTCCTGATCGGCAGCGCCCCGGTGGAGGGCCACCTGCTGCTCCCGGACACGGCGGCCTGGCTGCACACCCCGTAGGCAGGCGCTCCGTCCGGGGGCAGGGCTCCCTTTCCGGCGTCCCGTCCCCGGACGGCCTACTCCGCGTCCTGAACGGCCAGGGCCCGCTCGGCCAGGCGCTCCGCCTCACCGCTCTCCAGGCCGATGCCGAAGACCTCCTCCAGTACGGCATGCAGCTTCCCCGGCTCCAGCCGCTCCCCGTCGAGGTCGAGGCCCTGCAGCCGGCGGCGGACGCCGGCCGCCGTCTGCTGGATGATCGGGTGCCTGACGAACGGCGAGGTGGGGACGGTGGAGGTGAAGTGGTTGGCCACCTCGAAGTCCGCCGGGTAGTGCGTCTCGACGCGGAAGGAGTACAGCCCGATCCAGCCGTCCGGGCGCAGGCCGTGCAGCACCCACTCGTCGCCGTCCCTGCCGAGCCGCCAGCTCCAGCCGTCCACCGAGGAGAGCGCGCCGTCGGCGAGCGGCACCGGCTCCAGCAGCCCGTCTCCACCGAATCCCACGTCGGCCAGGTGGGTCACGCCGTCGGCCTCGACCAGGAGCATGGCGTGCGAGCGCGGCCTCCGCCGGTCCTCGCCCATCCTGACCCTGGCCAGCAGCCGGGTCACCGGGTAGCCGAGCCGCTCCAGCACGGCGGCGAAGAGCAGGTTCTGCTCGTAGCAGTAGCCGCCGCGCCGGGAGTTCACCAGTTTGCCCTGGAGGCTGGCGACGTCGAGCCGGACCCCCCTGCCCAGGATCACGTCGAGGTTCTCGAACGGGATCGCCGTCACGTGGGCGCGGTGCAGGGTGCGCAGCGTCTCCGCGGTGGGGTCGAGCGGGCCCCGGTGGCCGATCCGGCGGAGGTAGGAGGTCAGGTCGAGGTGTTCGACGCCCCACTCGGAGGCGGGAGTGTTCTCCGTCATGTCCTCCATCATGGCCGTTCCCGTCGTTTCGGAGATGTCATTCGATCATCCGGTTGCGGCTTCCGGCGGACCTTCGGCGGCGAACCTGTTGAGATAGGCGATCTCATCCCGGTTCAGCCGGCGGGGGGCGGCCCCGGCCACGTCGTAGGCGACCAGGATCGAACGGGCCCGGACGAAGACCTCGTCGTCGTCGCGGATCTCGTAGGCGAGGGTGAAGCGCACCGGGCGGATCTCGGTCACCCAGGTCTCCACCCGGACCGGGTCGGGCCGGAAGGTGAGGGGCCGCCGGTAGTCGATCTCATGCCGGGCCACGACGAGCCCCTGGAACGGAGCGATGCCCTCCCGGTGGGGGTCGACGTGGAACAGGCCGAGGCGGGCGTCCTCCAGGTAGTCGAGGAACCGCACGTTGTTGACGTGGCCCAGCGCGTCGATGTCGGCGAACCGGACGGCCCGGGGGAAGACGTGCCGGCGGGCGCGGCCCGTGTCGTTCGTGGTGGGTTCGAGCACACCGAGAACCGTAGCGGTCCCCGTCGCCTCCGCCGGGCGGCGGGGTGGCGGGGACCGCTACGGCCGGATCAGTCGCGGGTGAGCTTGCGGTAGGTCACCCGGTGCGGGCGGGCCGCGTCGGCGCCCAGCCGCTCGATCTTGTTCTTCTCGTAGTCGGCGAAGTTGCCCTCGAACCAGAACCAGTTCGAGCCCTCTTCCCAGGCCAGGATGTGGGTCGCGATGCGGTCGAGGAACCACCGGTCGTGCGAGGTGATGACCGCGCAGCCGGGAAAGTCGAGCAGCGCGTTCTCCAGGCTGGAGAGCGTCTCGGTGTCCAGGTCGTTGGTGGGCTCGTCGAGCAGGAGGACATTGCCGCCCTGCTTGAGGGTCAGCGCCAGGTTGAGGCGGTTGCGCTCGCCGCCGGACAGGACCGCGGCCTTCTTCTGCTGGTCCGGGCCCTTGAAGCCGAACGCGGCGATGTAGGCCCGGGACGGCATCTCGACCTGGCCGACCTTGATGTGGTCCAGCCCGTCGGAGACGACCTCCCAGACGTTCTTCTTCGGGTCGATGCCGCCGCGGCTCTGGTCGGCGTAGGAGATCTTGACGGTGTCGCCGATGACGATCTCGCCGCCGTCCGGCGTCTCACCGCCGGTGATCATCCGGAAGAGCGTGGTCTTGCCGACGCCGTTCGGGCCGATCACGCCGACGATGCCGTTGCGGGGCAGGTCGAAGGTGAGGCCGTCCATCAGGACCCGGTCCTCGAAGCCCTTGGTGAGCTTCTCGGCACGGATGACCGTGGTGCCCAGGCGCGGGCCCGGCGGGATCTGGATCTCCTCGAAGTCGAGCTTGCGGTGCTTGTCCGCCTCGGCGGCCATCTCCTCGTAGCGCTGGAGACGGGCCTTGCTCTTGGTCTGGCGCGCCTTCGGGTTGGAGCGCACCCACTCCAGCTCGTCCTCCAGGCGCTTCTTGCGCTTGGCGTCCTTCTGCCCCTCGAGCTTCAGCCGGGCGGCCTTGGCCTCCAGGTAGGTGGAGTAGTTGCCCTCGTAGGGGTGGCACCGCCCGCGGTCGAGCTCCAGGATCCAGGTCGCCACGTTGTCCAGGAAGTAGCGGTCGTGGGTGACGGCCAGGACGGTGCCGGGGTACTTCTCCAGGTGGGACTCCAGCCACTGCACGCTCTCGGCGTCGAGGTGGTTGGTGGGCTCGTCGAGCAGGAGCAGGTCGGGCTGCTCCAGCAGCAGCTTGCAGAGCGCGACCCGGCGGCGCTCGCCACCCGACAGCTGGGTGACCTCGGCGTCCGGGGGCGGGCAGCGGAGCGCGTCCATCGCCTGCTCCAGCTGGCTGTCGAGGTCCCACCCGTTGCGGTGGTCCAGGGCGTCCTGGAGCTTGCCCATCTCCTCCAGCAGTTCGTCGCTGTAGTCGGTGGCCATCAGCTCGGCGATCTCGTTGAACCGGTCGAGCATGGCCTTGGTCTCGGCGACGCCTTCCTCGACGTTGCCGAGCACGGTCTTGGACTCGTTGAGGGGGGGCTCCTGCTGCAGCATGCCGACGGTGAAGCCGGGCATGAGCCGGGCGTCGCCGTTGGACGGCTGCTCCAGGCCCGCCATCATCTTCAGCAGCGTCGACTTTCCGGTGCCGTTGGGACCCAGCACGCCGATCTTGGCGCCCGGCAGGAACGACAGCGTCACGTCATCGAGGACGACCTTGTCACCGTGCGCCTTGCGCACGCGCTGCAGTGTGTAGATGTACTCCGGCATGCCTTCTAGCTTAGGCCCTGCGGGGCTCAGCTAGGGGCGTCCTGCGGGCCGGGCGGCGGCCCGGGCGGCGCGGAGGACGTGGTCGGCAGGTGGATCCGGTCCCGGCCGAGCTCCTTGGCGTGGTAGAGGGCCAGATCGGCCACCGCGAGCAGTTCGATCAAGTCGTTGCCGTGCACGCTCATGACCGCGACGCCGGCCGAGATCGTCACGCTGATCATGCTTCCCTCGACCGGGACCGCCATCCGTCCGATGCGCGATCGCAGCCGCTCGGCCACCCGCCGCGCCTCGGTCGTGTCGGCTCCGGGCAGCAGGACGACGAACTCCTCCCCGCCGAACCGGCCCACGACGTCGTACTCGCGGAGCTGGCTGCGGAGCGTCGTGGCCACCCCGACCAGGACCTGGTCCCCGATCAGGTGGCCGTAGCTGTCGTTGACCCGCTTGAAGTGGTCGATGTCGATGATCAGCACGGCCAGGGGGTCTCCGGTCCGCCTGGCCCTGACGATCTCGGTGTCCGCCTCGCGCTGCCAGGCGGCGGCGTTGAGCAGGCCGGTCTTCGCGTCGGTGCGGGCCGCGGCCTGGAGCTGGGCGTGCAGCAGGCTCCGCTGCAGCAGCACCACCGGCGGCAGCGCCAGCACCAACAGCGTCAGGTTGATCCCGCAGGTGATGGCCACGATCACGCCGAGACAGAGCTCGACGGCGTCCAGCGTCAGGCTCTCCCGGTCCCACAGCACCTCGCGCCAGCGGCTGTCGGGGTTCGCGGTGTGCGCGGCCACGGCGATCAGCCCGGTGTTGAGCACCGTGAACAGGACGGCGCAGGCGATCGCGACGAGGATCGGCCACCCGCGGCCCGTGCTCAGCGCGGACGGGTCGCCGACGGCCGCGTGGAACAGCACCGAGGCCGCGCACCCGGACAACCCGATCGCCGCCGAGCTGAACACCCTCCGGTAGACGACCGTCTCACGCACCCGTTTCTGCAGCAGGATCTGGAGCGGGATCGGCGCGACGAGCGCGTAGACCGGAGGCAGGAGCATCGCGACGGGCAGCCACCAGGCGGAGAGCAGGTCGCGGGCGACCCCGGCGGGCATCCCGAGCCTGCGGGTCGCCTCGATGCAGACCGCTCCGCACGCCATCAGCGCGGCGAAGGTCAGCGTGTCGGACCAGCGGAGCACGCTGGTCGTGGCGGAGAATGCGATCGCGGCCAGAGCCAGGGCCACGACCCCGCAGAGGTAGACGACCAGCGCGCGGCGCTGCCCCAGCAGAGGCCACCGCCCGGCCAAGGTCGTCACGCCGTCACGTGGCTTGACCGAGGTATGACTGGGCGCCACCATGCAGTCCCCCTCTTTGGCTAACGATGTGTAACACAATAGTTGCGGAGTGTGCGCCGCGCGACGGGAACCGCTACCTTGGGCGGAGTGAGCCGACATATCGGGTGGCTTGCGATGGACATCGCTCTCTCCGCGACCGGAACGTGTGGGAAAGGAGCAGCCATGCTGCGGGGCGTGACCTGGACCTGAACAGGTGCCTCGGCGTCTGAGACGAACCCGACCATCAGCCGTTTCCCACCAGTGATCCCAGTGATCCCAGTGATCCGTACCCGCAGGGCGAGGCACCGACCGCGCCCGGCCGATGCCCCCTCCGCCCCGCCCCCTCCGCCCGCCCTTCCAGGGGCCTCCGCTCCGCCTCCTCTGCCGTCGACGTGCGCCCAGGGCACCGGGAGGACTTCCCGGTCCGGAACCGGGAAGACCCCGCGGCCCGGCGGAACGCTCTCAGGCCGCCATCCGCGCTCCGACACGCCGCAGCCTGCCGCTCCTCGTCTCCGGGACGGGCTCTCCGCCGCCCGCGTCCTCCCCGCCCACGGCTCCGTCCGGCTCCGGACCGCCCACTCCGCCGCCCCCGGTGGGCTCGACCGACCCGGTGAGCTCGACCGACCCGGTGAGCTCGACCGGCCCGGTCGTCCCGGCCGCCGTCTCCCCGACGGAACGGGCCGCGGCCTCCCAGGCGGGCCCGGCCGCCGTCTCCCCGCCCACCCCCTCCACGGCCTGTCGCGGTTCCCTCCGCGAGGACGCCCGCGCGGACTCCTCCCCCGGGGTCCCGTTCCCCTCCGGCGAGACCGCTCCGCCCAGGGCCCAGTCGTGGGTCCCGCGGTCGAGCTCGCTGCGCTCCTCCGCGCCCAGGGACGGGGCCGTCCCACCTCGCTGCGGCTTGCTGAAGCTCCCCAAGCCCCAGCGGAGGTCGTGTCCGAGGGAGCCGGCCTCGACCTCCGCCATGAAGCGGCGCTCCCCCTCGTGGACGAACTCCCGGATGCGCAACCGCCCGTGGACGACGATCGGCTGGCCCACCTGGACCGACTGGGCGACGTTGTCGGCCAGCCCCCGGAAGCACCGGACCCCGAAATAGGTCGTCTCACCGTTGCGCCACTGCTGGTTCTCCCTGTCGAAGTAACGGTTCGTCGAGGCCACCTTGAGCGAGGTGACCCGCGATCCGTCCGGGAAGGTGTGCTGACGCGGCGGGGCCGCGACGTTGCCGGTGAGCGTGACGTGGATGTCGTTCATCGTGCCTCCCATGAGAGCCGGCGGACTGCCCGCGGCATGGAAGACACGATGGCCTGCGCCCCCGGGGCCGCGAGCCGCCCTCGAACGTCCTGTGGACGACCGGGCTCGGAACCGCCGGGGCTGTGGACGACCGGCGGTGATCAGCCGCGTACGGTGCGCAGGGCCGCGTAGAACTCGTTGTACCGGGCCAGTTCGCGCTCCACCGGCTCGATCACCATGCTCTCGGCCAGCGCCGCGACCCTGCGGCGCATCTCCCGCTCCAGCCTCTCCCGCTCGCCCGCGGCGCCCAGCACCACGAGATTCCGGCTGGCCACGGCCGTGAGCAGGCCCAGCCCGAGAACGGAGAGCAGCATCAGGACGACCCACGGCAGCGCGGCGGCGTCACCGAAGAACGCCAGTCCCTCCGGGATCTCCCCCGCCTCGAAGACCCCGTAGGCCAGCGCCGTACCGGCCCAGGCGAGGCCCGCGACGAAGAGCAGGACCAGCGTGTACTGCCAGGCGAGCAGGACCCGCCACCAGGCGGGCACCCGGTCGAGACGGGGCGCGATCTCCGTCAGCTCCTCCGACAGCACCTTCGGCAACTGCGCCGAACGAGAGCGCGCGGCGTCCCGGACCGCGTTCCGCCAGGCCTCGTGCATGCCCGTGGTCAGACCGTCCGACAGGGCCTGGACCGCGTTGTCCACCTCCGCGGGCTGTGCGCTCACCGCACCCCCGCTCAGGCCCCGGATCTCGTCCCGCAGGTCGCCCAGGCGCAGGCTGTCGAGCGGATCGGGCCGGAGCTTCGCGATCCAGCGGGCGTACGGCCAGCCGACCCATTCGATCGACCGCACGCCGTACACGTTCTCCATCGCCTCGCCGACGGCCGGCACGCCGACCGCGTCGCAGAGGGCGTCGGTCAGCCCGATCCGGCGCGCGTCGTCGACGGCGGCCGGCGAGGACGGAGCGCCCTCGGCGGGCATCGCCTCCGACAGGCGCCGGACCAGCCGGTCGAGATCGGCCTCCAGCCGCTGGATCGCGGCCCGGCGCCGGACCACGGCGTCGGAGAGCACGGCCTTGAGGTTGCCGACGCCCCGGCCCATGGTCGCGGAGGTCGTCACGATGACGGGGTGCTCGATCCCCTCGCGGCGGAGCAGGCCCTCCAGGTCGGCGACGCACTCGGCCAGGTCCTCGGGGCTCAGCCGGTCGACCTGGTTGAGCACGAAGACCGTCACCGCGTCGTGCCCGGCCAGCTCGGTCACGTAGCGGCGGTGGGTGGACGCGTCGGCGTACTTCTGCGGGTCCAGCACCCAGACGACGAGGTCGGCGACCTGGATCAGCCGGTCGGCCTCGGTGTCGGTGAGCGCCCGGATGGAGTCGTGGTCGGGCAGGTCGAGCAGGACCAGGCCGTGCAGCCCGCTCTCGCCCTTGTCGAGGGCGCTGGCCCGCGCGAAGCGGTGCCGCCACTGGATCTGCAGCCAGTCGAGCAGCGGTCCGGCGCCCTCCAGCCCCCAGACGCACGCGTGGGTGCGCGCCGTGGTGGGCCGGCGCACGCCGGTGGGCGACAGCTCCAGCCCGGAGACGGCGTTGAACAGCGACGACTTTCCGCTGCCGGTGCCTCCGGCGAGGGCGACCACCGTGTGGTCGGGGGAGAGCTTGAGACGGTCGCCGGCGCGCAGCAGCAGCTGGCCCGCCTCCGTGAGGACCTTGGAGTCGACTCTGCCCGGTCCCAGCTCCACGATCCGGGCGACCGCGGCGAGCCGGCCGCCGAGTCCCTGGCGCGTCTGGGCGGTGCCGATGGTGCTGGTCATCGTCGCTATCGTCCCTCGTTCGCGGTACGGCCCGCGGCCCGCGGGGGAGCCGCCGGCCGGACGGTCCGGGTCCCGCGCGCCCGGCGGGCCGTCATGACGGATGCGCGCACGGCGGTTCCGGCGCGCGCGGCACGGGGCTCACTCCTCATCGGGCGACCTCAAGGTTGTACATGGCCTGGTAGAGACGGGTGGCGGCGGCTTCGTCGGGGATGCCCGCGCCGTCGAGGACCTGGACGTAGCGCCAGACCTCGTCGTCGAACAGCGTGCCGATCCGGGTGCGCAGATCGCTGCGGGCCTTGGCGCTGATGCTGCGCAGGGACTCCGCGCCGAGCAGCGCGTGCAGCAGCCGCTGCGGCAGGGCGCTCTTGCCCGCGACCTCGATCTCGGCGGTGCCGTAGCCGAACATCCCGATCGTGAGGATCAGCGCCAGGGACTCGGCGTCGAACGAGACCACTCGGGCCACCGACCGCTTGGTCACGCCCTCCGTGCGGATCAGTCCGACGAGGTGGTCCTGCCAGGCCGCCACGGCCCGCCCGGCCCGGCGCGGCAGGTCGTCGGAGGGCTCGCCGAGGCCCGGCGCGACGGCCAGGGCCTCCCCCGCCCCGGGCCGGTTCAGCCAGCGCGACACGGTCTCCTCGGCGGCGCGCTGGGCGGCGGAGACCACGACCGCCTCCAGGCCGGCCCGGAGCGCGGTCTTCAGCGCGCTGAGCCGCTCGGGACCCTGCCGGCTCGCCTTCCCGGCGAACCTGCCGGGCTTGCGCAGGTGCAGGGTCCGCATGAGGTCGCCCGACCCGATGAAGTCCTGCCACCGGGCCAGCACCTCGCCGCGGAGCAGGGAACCGTTCCGCGTCGCCTCGTCGATCTCGGCCATCGCCCCGCCGTACGCGGCGTCCACGTCGCCCCGCAGGTCGGCGCGCAGGGCCAGCTGGACCTCCAGCTGCCTGGCCAGGGCGGGGACGCGGGCCCGGAAGCTGTCGAGCACCCCGGCCAGCGTCGCCTGTACGGCCTGCGCCCGCCGCCGGTCGTCCACCGACAGCTCGGTCAGCCAGAGCCTGAGCTCGGTGACCTCGTGGTCGGGCAGCATCCCGTCGGCGGCCGTGCTCTCGTTGATGACGAAGCGGTCGACCTGGCCGAGGCCGTACTCGGTGAGCATGCGCACGAAGTGCTTGGTGACCACCTCGCGCGACCTGGCCGGGACCCGGGAGAGCACGATCGCCAGCCGGGCGCCGCGCTCCTTGGCCAGCCGGAGCAGCCGCCAGGCCGGGGCGTCGGCGTACCGGGCCGCGGTGGTGACGAAGATCCACAGGTCGGCCGCGTCGAGCATGCGGTGGGCGATCTCGTGGTGCGCCTCCACCACCGAGTCGATGTCGGGGGTGTCGAGCAGCGCCACGCCCGGAGGCAGCCGCTCGGTGGAGACGAGCACCAGCCCGTCCGGTGCCGTCCCGGGCTCGGCGGCCTCCCTCCGCTCCAGGCTGCCCAGCGGACCGCCCTCGGCGAACCACTCGCGGTCGTCGGGGTGGCAGGCCAGGACGGGGGTGCCGGTGGTCGGCCGGCGCACGCCGGTGGGACTGACGTTGGCGTTGGCCAGGGTGTTGAGCAGGGTGGACTTGCCGGCCCCGGTGGATCCCGCGACGACGATGAGCGCCGGCGCGGTGCTCATGTGGATCCGGGGGATCACGTAGTCGTCGAGCTGGGCCAGGATCTCCGCTCTGGCCTTCCTGGCCTCCTCCACCCCGGGCAGGTCCAGGCCGAAGACGAGATCGGTGACGCTGCCGCGCAGTGCCGCGAGCGCCTCGGTCAGCGCCTCGGAGACCTCGTCGGGCAGCGGCTTCTCCTGCACCCGCTTCTCGGGGGCCGCACCGCTCTCCTCCTCGGACCCGTCCTCGTCCGCGACCACCACCACCGCGTCGCCGTCCGTGTCCGCGGAGCCGTCCGGGACATCCGGATCGTCCCCACCATCCGGGTCGCCGTCCGTGTCCGCGGAGCCGTCCGGGACATCCGGATCGTCCCCACCATCCGGGTCGCCGTCCGTGTCCGCGGAGCCGTCCGGGACATCCGGATCGTCCCCACCATCCGGGTCGTCGTCCGCGCCATCGGCGTCACCCGGGACGTCCGAGCCGTCCGCGTCATCCGGATCGTCCGGGAAATCCGGACCGTCCGGCCCCTTCGAGTCGTTCGAGATGTCCGGACCGTTCGCGTCCGCGGAGCCGTCCGCATGCCCGGAGGCCGCCTCCCCGGGATCCTCGTCCTCGGGGCGCCCGTTCGGAACTCCGGCCCCATCGGAACGCTCACCGCCGGAGTGCCCGTCCGCGGGAGCCGTCGCCGCGGAACGCTCTCCGGCGGGGGCGGCCTCGGCGGCCTCACCGTCGCCCGCCGCGGGATCGGCGGACGGCGCTCCGGCGGTCTCCGTCGCCGCGGCGCCGGGGGACGCGTCGTCCTCGCCGTCCTCGCCGGCGCGGATCGCCTGGAAGGTCAGCGTCTGCTCCCCGAGGGTCTCCGCGTGGTCCGGGAAGGCGCCCTCCGGTCCCTCCGGGCGGACGGCGTCGAACCTGCGGCCGCCCTCCGCCGGGTGCACGGGCCTGTCGGCAGCCGACTTCACGGCACCCGCTCCGCTCGAACCATCTCGACCTCCTGGCCGACTTTCACGACGTCGCCGACGACCACGATCGCCGGTGGCCGGATCCCCGCCGCGGTCACCCGCTCCGCCACGGTGGACAGCGTGGCGCGAACGGCACGCTGGGTGGGAAGAGTACCGTCCTGTACCACCATTACGGGAGTTTCCGGCGAACGTCCCTCGCGGACCAGTGTTTCGGCGATCACCGCGATCCGCTCGACGGCCATCATGAGCACCAGCGTTCCCGCCGATCGGGCCAGGTTCGGCCAGTCGACCGTGGACCGCTCGTCACCCGGCGGGACGTGCACCGAGACGACGTGGAACTCCTGGCTCACCCCGCGGTGCGTGACCGGCACGCCCGCCGCGGCGGGCACCGCCACCGGGCTGGTGATCCCCGGGACGACGACGACCGGGATCCCCTCGCGGGCGCAGGCGAGCATCTCCTCGCCACCGCGGCCGAAGACGAACGGGTCGCCGCCCTTGAGCCGGACGACGAACCTGCCCTGCCGGGCGTGCTCGACCAGCAGTTCGTTGATCTTCTCCTGGGCCAGGTAGCGGCCGTAGGGGATCTTCGCCGCGTCGATCAGCTCGACGTCCGGCGAGAGTTCGTCGAGCAGGGCCTGCGGGGCCAGCCGGTCGGCCACGACCACGTCGGCCTGGGCGAGCAGCTGCCGCCCGCGGACCGTGATCAGACCCGGGTCGCCCGGGCCCCCTCCGACCAGCGCCACCCCGACCGGCTTGGTCCGGTTGCGCCGGGCGTCGACGGTGCCGTCGCGGAGCGCTTCCACCACGGCGTCCCGGATCCCCGCCGCCCGCCGCGGGTCACCGCCCGCGGTGATCGCCACCCCGATCTCGTCCACCCGTCCGCTGGCCGGGGTCCACGCGGCCGACGCCTCCTTGTCGTCGGCGCGCACGCACCAGATCCGCTTGGCCTCGGCCTCGGCGGCCACCGCCGCGTTCACCGCCCGGTCGTCGGTGCAGGCGTGCACCAGCCAGGCGCCGTCCAGGTCGCCGACCTGGTACGGCCTGGCCTCCCAGGTCACGCGGCCGGTCGCGATGAGATCGTCGAGGGCGTGCGTGACGCTCGTGGAGACGATGGTGACCAGGGCGCCGGCGTCGAGCAGAGCCGGCACCCGCCGCTGGGCGACGCGACCTCCGCCCACGACGAGCACCCGCCGCCCGGAGAGACGCAGGCCGAGCAGATAGGGCGACGACATGACGACAGATCTCCCGTTCACGACGAATGGTGACGCGCGTGCGTTAGGAGGTAAACCTACCGGCTCACGGCGCGTCGTTTGCTTCACCCGTGTTAACAAGAGTGAAGCAGACGCGCGACCGCCGCCGACCGGCGTTCACCCGGCGGCTTCCGCAGGTCAGGCGTCCTTCTCGGTGACCCCCGCCGAGTCGAAGGTCGCCACCTCGTGCATCACCCGGACCGCCGCGCACACGAGGGGGTGGGCCAGCAGCCCGCCGGTTCCCTCGCCGAGGCGGAGTTCCAGCTCGACCAGGGGACGCAGACCGAGATGGGCGAGGGCGAGGGCGTGGCCGGGCTCGGCCGAGCGGTGCCCGGCCACGCAGTGGTCCACCGCGGCGGGGGCGAGCGCCGCGGCGGCCAGGGCGGCCGATCCCGCGATCACCCCGTCCAGGATGACCGGCACCCGCAGCGACGCGGCTCCCAGGACGAACCCGGCGATCGCCGCGTGCTCCAGGCCGCCGACCGCCGCGAGCGTCCTCAGCGCCGGCCCGGTGAGCACGTCACCGGCGGGAGGTCCGCCGGCCGGTGACGACGCGGTGGCCGCGTCGGCGGCCGGGGCCCGCCCGTCCCCCGCCTCCCCGGACCGCCCGTCCGTCCGGACCGCGCCGCCCGCCGGGCCGGCCAGTCCGTTGACCAGCAGCGCCCGGCGGACGACCTCCACCTTCCTGGCGAGGGTCGCGTCGTCGACCCCGGTCCCCCGGCCGGTCGCCTCGGCCGCGTCCCGGCCGGTGAACGCGCAGATCAGGGCGGCGGAGGCGGTGGTGTTGGCGATGCCCATGTCCCCGGTGACCAGGCAGCGGGCTCCCTGGTCCACCAGGCGGCGGGCCACCGCGATGCCGGCCTCCAGCGCGGACACGGCCTGCGCCGGGGTCATCGCCGGGCCCTCGGACAGGTCCGCCGTGCCGTACGCGACCTTGTCGACGATCAGGTTCGGGGCGGGGGGCAGGTCGGCGGCGACGCCGACGTCCACGACCGTCACGGTGGCGCCGACCTGGGCGGCGAAGGCGTTGGCCACGGCTCCGCCGGCCAGGAAGTTGCCCACCATCTGCTGGGTGACCTCCTGCGGCCAGGGGCTCACGCCCTGGGCGTGGACGCCGTGGTCGGCGGCGAAGATGGCCAGCGCCGCGGGGGCCGGGATCGGCGGCGGGCTGGCGGCGGCGGCGCCGGCGAGCCGTACCGCCACCTCCTCCAGCGCGCCCAGCGCACCTCGGGGCTTGGTCAGCCGGTCCTGGTGTGCGCGCGCCTCGGCGACGGCCTCCGGGTCGGCGGGCCGGATCGCTGCGAGGGTCTGCTCAAGGATGGTCATGCCCTCAGTGTCCCGGAAAAGTCTCCGTGCGGTCTCCGCGAACTCCCGCGAAGCCGCGCAAAGCCCCCGCGGAGTCCTCTCGCGGAGATCAGCGGGCGGCCCGTTCGAGCGCCTCCTCGTAGCGCTCGACGACCACGTCGGCCAGGCCCTCGCAGTCGCCGATCGCCTCCGCGCAGCGCACGTCCAGATCGGGGTGGCCCGCGGCGTAGGCCATGGCCTGACCCCAGACCCTCTCCAGCAGCCCTCCGGCGAACAGCAGGTAGGGCAGCACGATCACCCGCCGGGCCCCGAGACGGCGGCAGCGCTCGATCCCGCCCGGGACGCCCGGCCGGGCCAGCGAGGCGAAGGCGGTCTCCACCGTCATGTACGCGTGGGCGTGGGTCTCCCAGAACAGGCGCGAGACCCCGTGCACGTCGGCGTTGACCATCGGATCGCCCGAGCCGTCGCCGACCAGCACCACGGCGGTCTCGCCCAGCCCGATCTCCTCGGGGCCCTCGTCGAGGAGCCCGCCCCCGGCCGCGACGAGGCGGAGCCGGGGCACCTCCGCGGCGGCGTCGGCCAGCCGCTCGGCGAGCAGCGCCAGCAGGCGGGGGTCGCACCCCAGGGGGCGACCGTAGTCGTAGGCGAGCGTCGGGTGGAGCTCCTGCTCCCGGGCCATCGCGGCGGCGATCTCGGTGCCGGTCCGCAGGTCTCCGGCGAGACTCAGCGGGAGCGCCACCATCCGGTGGTGCCCGCGCGCGACCAGTGAGGCGATCGAATCGCTGAGACGCGGTCTGGCCTTGGCGAGGTAACCGCCGGAGACGTCGGCGGCGGTCTTGTCGAGGCGGCATCGGAGCCGGTGGACGAACCTGCCGAACTCGGCGGATCCGCCGTCATCGAGTGAGCCCTGCCCGATGAGCAGCAGCGGCGGCTTCATGTGAACAGGACTCCAATGACCTTGACCTGGGATGACGCAACGGCGACTGGCGAGGATATCCGATGATGGTTCGCCCCGGACAGGTCACGGATCGATGATCTTCTCCAGGCCGCGGCCGGTGGCGCACACGACGAAGACCGGTCCGGGACCGGGAGGGCGACGGCCTCCGCCCCGCCCGCCGGTCTCCTCTTCCCCGCTTCCGCCCATCTCCCCGCGGTCGTCTCCGGTCCCTCCCCCTCCGGTCTCCCCACCCGTCGTCCAGGACGTCGCGATCCGCACGCTCTCGGCCCGGTAGCCGTGCTCGCGCAGGACCTCCAGCACCCTGTCGGCCTGCTCGGCCGTCCTGAGCGCGCAGACCAGGGACCGGGGACTCCGGGCCGCGCACGCCGCCACCACCTCGGGCCCTCCCCCGGCGACGAAGACGGCGTCCGGGTCGGCCAGGGGCTCCAGGGCGGCGGGCGCCCGGCCCCGGGCCAGCGCGACCTTCACCCCGTGGGCGATCACGGTGCGGCGCAGCCGGGCGCAGGCCTCCTCCTCGGGCTCCACCGCCACCACGGCCGCACCGAGCAGGGCGCATTCCACCGCGATCTCCCCGCCGCCCGCGCCGACGTCCCAGACCAGGTCCCCGAGCCGGGGCCCGAGCCTGGCCAGCACGAACGCCCGGACCACCGGATCGAGGCCGGAGCCGGCGAAGTCCCGCGCCCACCCCGCAGGACCGGTCCGGGCCCCGGCCACCCACGCGGGTCCGTCCGGCCCCCGGTGCAGCGGGTCCAGGACGAGCACCACCTCGGGGTTCTTCCACGGCCGCGTGGTGGCCTCGCCCATCCGGCTGTGGGTGATCCGCTCGTCCGGGCCGCCGAGGTCCTCGTAGACGATCAGGGTGCGGGGGGTGGTGGGGGCGAGCTCTCTGGCGATCTCCGCGGGGCCGACGCCGGGTGCGACGAGCACGGCGACCTTGTGGTGGGCGCGGCAGGCGTTGGCCACCCGGTCGAGCCGCCCACCGGTCACGACCAGGGCGTCCTCCCAGGCCAGCCCGGCCCTGGCGAAGGCCTGCGAGACGAGGGAGGGGGCGGGGATCACCTCGGGGACGACTCCGTGCCCGCGCAGTTCCGCGACCGCGCCGAAGAACCCGGGATCTCCCCCGGCGAGCACGACCAGCCGCCCGCCGTACTCCCGGTGGGCCGCCACGGCCCTGCCGAGCGGACCGCCGACCACCCGGGCCCCGCCCGGCAGCGGGCGGACGCGCTCCAGGAGCCGGTCGGACCCGGCCAGCACAGTGGCCTCCGCCAGCCTGGCCCGTGCGAGCGGGGACAGCGCCCGTCCGTCGACCCCGACAACTGTGATCACCGATGCTCACCGCCCTCGCCCTCCAGAGTGACGGTCCCGCGGCGATCGGGCCAGATGCGGTTCCCGCGCGGCGACGATCCGCCGACGGCGGTCACGGGCTCCTCTTCCCACGGAATGAACCGGTCAAAGCCGGTGGCCGCGGAAGCCGACCGGATGTTTGCCCCGGAGCCGCCGGGTAGGGATGCGGATTATTCCGCAGCTGAAAGGGGTGGCTCCAGATGGAACGCGGAAGCGCCAAGCACGGTCCGCGACTGGACGAGCAGCAGAAGCACGAGACCGAGGGGATGACCCGCGGCGGAGGCACCACCCACGCCGAGGAGTGGAAGGAGCCCGAGCCCATGCCGGCGTCCGGAGAGGGTGGCCCGTCCCGGTCGGCGTCCCGGCCCGCCGACCGCGAACCGGGCGCCCCGCGCGGCATGAGCCCCGCGGACGTGGAGCGTCGCGGCGACCTGGCCAAGTGGATCAGCGGCACCGGGGTGTTCCCCGCCGACCGCGACGCCCTGCTGGCCCGCGCCCGGGACCAGGGCGCCCCGGACGCGGTGATCGCCGTCGTCCGGTCGCTGCCGAACGCGACCTTCGCCAACATGGCGGACGTGGCCCAGGCGCTGGGGTACGGCACGGAGGACCGGAACCAGGGCTGACCTGCGGTCCTCCTCCCAGGTCGTCCGGCCGGAGGAGCCGCCGGCCCCTCCGGCCGGTCCGGGTCGTGGCGGACGGCCGTCAGCGGACGACGACGACCTCCAGCGTGCGCGGGCCGTGCACGCCCTCCACCCGGTTGAGTTCGATGTCGCTGGTCGCCGAGGGACCGCTGATCCAGGTCAGCGGTCTGACCGGGTCGAGGGCGGCCACCGCCTCGGGCACCCCCGGCACGATCTGCCCGGCTCGCACGAGGCACAGGTGGTAGTCGGGCACCAGGGTCAGCGCCCTGCGGCCCTGTCCCGGACCGGTGTCGAGCACGATCGTTCCGGTCTCCGCGATTCCCACGGCGCAGCCCGTGACCACTCCGCAGACGGCGTCCAGGTCGGCGGCCGACAGCGGCGGGTCGTCCCCCACCGCGCCGCCGCCCAGGTGCGCGCGTACGGCGTGCGCCCATTCCTTCGGCAGGCCCTCGGGCACGACGACGCGTTCGGCCGCCCGGCGGGCGAGCGCCGCCGTGATCACTCCGGCCGCCTCTCCGGGGGCCGCCACGTGGACGACGGCCCGGTAGTCGGCGACCCGTTCGGCGAACAGTTCCACCGTCCGCTCCGCCGTCTGCCCTCCCGTCGCGGCCGGCACCGCGCGGGGCCGGGTGCGCGGGGCGTCGGGCGCTCCGGCGACGGCCGTGCGGACGCGCGACAGGATGAGGTCGCGGGAGCTCATCGGGTGCCTCCGTCGGTACGGTTCCACCAGTCGCGGAAGGACTCGGCGGGGATGTCGGGGATGTCGCGGGTGTCGGTCCAGGCCGCCGCCGGGCCGGGCAGGCGCCGGGGGACGAACCGGCGGAGCCGTCCGGACAGCCGCTGGGCGCGGGCCAGCCGTACGGGGCGGTCGAGCACCCAGCCGGCGGCGCGCATGGCCAGGCGTTCGGCCCGCGGGTGGGGCGCCTTGGCCCGCAGGTGGACGAGCACCTCGGGGATGTCGATGGCGACCGGGCAGACCTCGTAGCAGGCGCCGCACAGGGACGACGCGTACGGCAGCGAGGCGTCCAGCTCAGCGGTCGCAGAAGCCGGCATGCGACCGCCGGGCACAGCGGTCGCAGAAGCCGGCATGCGACCGCTCGGCGCCGGGATCGCAGAAGCCGGGCGACCGCCGGGCACAGCGGTCGCAGAAGCCGGGCGACCGCTCGGCGCCGGGATCGCAGGAGCAGGAGCGCCGCCACCGGGCGGGGAGGACGGCGCGGGGCCCGCGCCGCGCAGTTGCGGGGTGAGGATGGCGCCGATCGGGCCGGGGTAGACCGAGCCGTAGGCGTGGCCGCCCGCGCGCTCGTAGACGGGGCAGACGTTCAGGCAGGCCGAGCAGCGGATGCAGCGCAGCGCCTGGCGTCCGACCTCGTCGGCGAGCACCGTGGTACGGCCGTTGTCGAGCAGGACGAGGTGGAACTCCTGCCCTTCGGACGCACCGGTCCAGGTCGAGGTGTAGGGGTTCATCCGCTCGCCGGTGGAGGAACGCGGGAGCACCTGGAGGAAGACCTCCAGGTCCTGCCAGGTCGGCAGGAGCTTCTCGATACCGACCACACTGATCAGGGTGTCGGGCAGGGTCAGGCACATGCGGCCGTTGCCCTCGGACTCCAGCACCACCAGGGTGCCGGTCTCGGCGATCATGAAGTTGGCGCCGGAGACCGCGACCTTCGTCGACAGGAAGCGCTCGCGCAGGTGCAGCCGGGCGGCCTCGGCCAGGGCCCGGGGCTCGTCGGTGAGGTCCTCGGGTGCCGCCCGTCCCCACTCCCCCATCTTCTCCCGGAAGATCTCGCGGATCTCCGAGCGGTTGCGGTGGATGGCGGGGACGAGGATGTGCGAGGGCAGGTCGTCGCCGAGTTGCACGATCAGCTCGGCGAGGTCGGTCTCGTAGGCGGTGATCCCCCGGGCGGCGAGCGCCTCGTTGAGGCCGATCTCCTGGGTGGCCATCGACTTGACCTTGACCACGCCGGTCTCGCCGGTGGCCTCGACGAGGCCGGCGACGATCCGGTTGGCCTCGTCGGCGTCGGCGGCCCAGTGCACCCGCCCGCCGGCCCGGGTGACCGCCTCCTCCATCTGGAGCAGGTAGCGGTCCAGATGGCGCAGGGTGTGGTCCTTGATCTCCTTGCCCGCCGCCCGCAGTTCCTCCCAGTCCGGCAGTTCGCCCACCACCGCGGCGCGCCTGCCGCGGATCGTGCGCGTGGCCTTGCGGAGGTTGAAGCGCAGCTGCGAGTCCCCCACGGCCCGCGCGGCGTTGCGGGGGAAGGCGGGCATGCCGAGGAAGGCGGCGCTCATCACCCCTCCCCCGTCCGCCCGCCCGCGGTCCGCCCGCCCGCCGTGGGCTCCGAGGTCGCGGCGAGGATCTCCGCCAGGTGCATGACCCGGATCCCGGCGCGCTGGCGGCCCAGGGCGCCGCCGACGTGCATCAGGCAGGAGTTGTCCGCGGCGCAGAGCACCTCCGCGCCGGTCGCCATGACGTTGTGCGCCTTGTCCGCGCACATGGCCGCGGAGACCGCCGGGTTCTTGACGGCGAAGGTGCCGCCGAACCCGCAGCACTCCTCCGCACCGGGGAGCGGGACCAGTTCCAGCCCCCTGACCTGCTCCAGCAGCCGGGTGGGACGGTCGCCCAGCCGGAGCCCGCGCAGGGAGTGGCAGGTCGGGTGGTAGGTCACCCGGTGCGGGAAGGAGGCGCCGACGTCGGTGACCCCCAGGACGTCGACCAGGAACTCCGAGAGGTCGTGGACCTTCGGCACGAGCGCGGCCACCTCCTCGGCGAAGGAGGGGGCCGCCGTCCGTCCGGCGGTCCTCCCGCCGCCCCCCCGGACGGTCCCGGCGGTCCCGGCGGTCCCGGCCTCCGCAGAGGACACGGCGGATACAGGGGGCGCAGCGGACGCGGCGGAGGCGGGGCGCCCGGCCGCCGCGTCGGCGGCGCGGGCCAGGCGGGGGTACTGCTCACGGACCATCGCGGCGCACGATCCGGAGGGCGCGACCACCGCGTCGTACCCGGCGAAGACGTCCGTGAAGTGCCGCGCCAGCCGGGTCCCCTCCTGCGGGTACCCGGTGTTGACGTGCATCTGGCCGCAGCAGGTCTGGGCCTGCGGGAAGTCGACCTCGCACCCCAGCCGGCGCAGCAGCGTCACGACCGCCCGGCCCGTGCCGGGGAAGAGGGTGTCGTTGACGCAGGTGATGAACAGGGCGACGCGCACGGCGCTCCTTCCGACTATGGTCTGACCACAGTATGGTCTGACCATATGTCCCGACAAGGACCCCCACACGGCGAGGGAGACGGCATGGGATGGGAGCCGGTCCGGCGCACCCGGGCCTTCGAGGACGTGATCGCCCAGATCGAGCGGCGTATCGCGGAGGACGGCCTCACGGTCGGCGACCGGCTGCCGGGCGAGCGGCAGCTCGCCGAGCAGCTCCGGGTCGGCCGCTCGTCGGTGCGCGAGGCGATGCGGGTGCTGGAGACGCTGGGGGTGGTCGCGTCGCACGCCGGCCGGGGCCCCGACGCGGGCGCGGTGCTCACCGCCCGCCCCGCGGGGGCCCTGGCCGATCTGCTCCGGCTGCACGTGGGCCTGTCCAGCCTCTCCATGCGGGAGGTCGCGGAGACCCGGATGATGATCGAGCAGTGGGCGGTACGGCACGCGGCCGGGCACGCCACCCCCGACCGCCTGGACCGGCTCCGGGCGGCGCTGGCACGGATGGAGCGGGCCGGGAGCGCCGACGAGTTCGTCCTGCACGACGCCGAGTTCCACCTCACGATCGCCGAGCTGTCCGGCAACCGCCTGCTCACCGCCACGATGCACGCCCTGCGCGCCACGGTGCAGCGCCACGCCGTCGAAGCGGTCGAGCGGCTCGGGGTCACCGACCCGCTCATGGCCGACCACCGGCGGATCTACGAGGCGGTCGCGTCCGGCGACTCCGAGGAGGCGGCCGCCGCGATCGCCGACCACCTCACCCGCGCCTACCCGGACCCGCAGGGCCCGACCGGCTGACCCCGGCCGGTCCCGGCCCGGTCCCGGCCGGGACGAGCCCGGATCCCCGCCCGTCTCACGGGACGGTCCGCAGGGCGGCGCGCGGGAGCACGGAGCCCGTGATCTCCAGGGGCGGGACGGAGAACGCCGGCGGGGAGACGGCGTCGGCGGCGCGGCAGGCGGCGCCGGCGCAGGCGACCAGGGCGTCGAGCCGGCGCTCGAAACCGGTGATCACCGAACGGGGCACCCGCCCGGCCAGGTTGCGCAGCTGGTAGGGGTCGGAGGCGAGGTCGTAGAGCTGGTACTCGCCGGTCGCGTAGCGGACGAAGGTGTGCCGGGCGGTGCGCATCGCCTGGTAGGACGGAATGCGGGCCGGAGCCGAGGGCTTCGCCCTGCCCGGCCGGTGGAACTCGACCAGCACGTTCCGGCGCCAGCCGGCCGGGGTCCGGCCGTGCAGGAGGGGGAGCAGAGAGCGGCCCTCGACGAAGCGGGGCAGCCGGGCGCCGGCGAGCGCGGCGACGGTCGGGGCGAGGTCCACGGTGGAGGCGACCTCGGTGACCGTGCGGCCGGACTGGATCCCCGGTCCCCGGACGAACATCGGCACCTTGATGCTCTCGTCGAACGGGGTCGTCTTGCCCTGCCCGAGCCGGTGCTGCCCCAGGTGGAATCCGTTGTCGGAGCCGAAGAACAGGTAGGTGTCGTCCAGCTTCCCGGCGGCGCGCAGGCTCCGGACCAGGGATCCGACCATGTCGTCCACGCCGAGCATGGCCCGCAGCCGGTCGCGGTAGATCTCGTCGGTCCGCTCGATCCGCTCCGGGGTCAGCCGCTTGCGCGAGCGCAGCCACAGAGGCTCGGCGGCGACGTTCTCCTGGTCGAAGGAGGGCGGGCGCGGGGCCGTGTGGCCGGTGAAGGCGTCGCGGTGGCGGAGCGCGTGGTTGGCCGGCAGGTGCGGGGCGACCGGTGCGAGGTAGAGGAAGAAGGGGTCGTCCCCCCGGGAGACGAACGCGTTCGCCTTCGCGCTGAGCACGTCGGTCAGGTAGTCCTCGGGCGCGGAGCCGTACGCCCTGAGCCTGCCGTTCTCGTTCAGCGTGTAGCCGTACTCGTTGTACAGCCCGCGCACCGGCACCTGCCAGTCGTCCCAGCCCCGGGGCACGTGGGTGGCGGGGGCGGGGCCCGGATAGTGGTTGAGGTACTTGCCCATCAGGCCGGTCCGGTAGCCGGCCTGCTTCATCCAGACGCCCACCGTGGAACGTTCCAGATCTTTCCGGTAGAACCTCCCGAACCCCCCCTTGGGGGTGGTGTTGGTCAGGACGCCGTGGCTGTGCACGTACTGGGAGCGGAGGATGGACGCGCGGGACGGGCAGCACCAGGAGTTGGGGACGAAGAACCGGCTGAAACCGGCACCCGACCGGACGAACTCGTTCCAGATGTTCGGAAATTTCTCCAGGTCGCCCATTCCGAGATCATCGACCAGGATGACCACGACATTGGGACGCCGGGGCGTCTCGGCCACAGCCGGAATCGTGGCCGAGACCAGGATGAACAGGGGAAGAAGGTATAAAACCTTACGGGCAGCGTTCAGCACAGTGTCACGTTTCCCCAAAGCCCCGACCTCGACACCGGGCCTTCCGCAAAGTCAAATAGAACGTGTTTCACTATGACGGCGCACCCGGACGAGAGGCCCGACCATGAGCACCGACCTGAAGCTCGGCCTGAACCTCGGCTACTGGCAGCGCGACCCCGTCGACGCCACCGGACTCGTCCAGGCCGCCGAACGGCTGGGCTACGACTCCGTGTGGACCGCCGAGGCCTACGGCAGCGACGCCTTCACCCCACTGGCCTGGTACGGCGCGCGCACCTCGCGCATCAAGCTGGGCACCTCGGTCGCCCAGATCTCCGCCCGGACCCCCGCGGCCACCGCGATGACCGCGATGACGCTGGACCACCTCACCGGCGGCCGGCTGCTGCTCGGCATCGGCGCGTCCGGCCCCCAGGTCGTCGAGGGCTGGTACGGCGTACCGTTCGCCCGCCCGCTGGCCCGCACCCGCGAGTACGCCGAGATCATGCGCCGGATCTGGCGCCGGGAGGGGCCGGTGACCGCGGACGGCGGGCACTACCCGCTCCCGCTGCCCGCGCAGGGCCGCCCGGGGGCCACCGGCCTGGGCAAGCCGCTGAAGCTCATCACCCGCCCCCTGCGCCCGGAGATCCCCCTCTACCTCGGCGCCGAGGGCCCGAGGAACGTCGCCCTCGCCGCGGAGATCGCCGACGGCTGGCTCCCGCTGTTCGCCTTCCCCGAGAAGATCGAGCAGATGTACGGGCCGTCGCTGGCCGCCGCCGGGCCGGACTTCGACATCGCCGCCATGGTCCTGACCCTGGTCACCGACGACGTCCGGGCGGCCCTCGACGGGGTCAAGACGATGCTCACCCTGTACATCGGGGGCATGGGCGCGCGCGACCGCAACTTCCACGCCGACATCATCGGCCGGATGGGCTACGCCGGCGCCGCCGCCGAGGTCCAGGAGCTCTACCTGTCCGGGCGGCGGGACGCGGCGTTCGCGGCCGTCCCGGACGAGCTGGCCGACGGCATCTCCCTGGTCGGCCCGGCCGGACGCATCCGCGAGCGCCTGGAGGCGTGGCGCAAGAGTCCGGTGACCAGCCTCCTGGTCATGGGACTCGGCGACGAGCCCTCCCTGCGGACCGTCCGCGACCTGGTCCTGGGCTGAGAGCCGGTCCCGGGCCGACCGGCCCTGCGGTCAGTCCGGGCGCGGGGTCCTCGGTGACCGGCCCGGCGGTCAGTCCGGGCGCGGCGCGGGGTTCTCGGTGACCGGCCCGGCGGTCAGTCCGGGCGCGGCGCGGGGTTCTCGGTGACCGGCCCGGCGGTCAGTCCGGGCGCGGCGCGGGGTTCTCGGTGACCGGCCCGGCGGTCAGTCCGGGCGCGGCGCGGGGTTCTCGGTGACCGGCCCGGCGGTCAGTCCGGGCGCGGCGCGGGGTTCTCGGTGACCGAGCGGAGCACCGGGGCGCTCACGGCCCCGGCGCCGACCACCCCGGCGAAACCGAGGAGCACGCAGGCGAGCAGGGTGGCCAGCCCGCCGGCGTCCAGCCCGGTGATCGCGAAGGGGAGCGCGCAGAACAGCCCGACCGCGATGGAGCCGCCGCCCATGACGGCCAGCGGGATGAGCGTCTCGGCCCGGCGGGCCCGGTCCAGGACCTTCAGCGGGGTGCCCGCCAGGCGGAGCAGCGCGTAGGTCTGCCGCCGGTCCAGGACGGAGGAGACCGCGGTGATCCCGGCGCTGACCACCGCGACCAGGAACGAGACGGTGAGCACCACGATCGTCCCGGTGCCGATGTCGCCGATCAGCAGGCGGCCGAACCGGTCGTCGTCGGCGGTGGAGGTGGCGCGCCGGCCGGGCACCAGGCCGTCGAGCGCGGTGCGGGCCCGGTCGACCAGCGCAGCGTCCACCGGGGCGTCCACCGGGGCGTCCACCGGGGCGTCCACCCGGGCGTCCGTCTTCTCCCCCTGCCCCGCCTTCTCCCCCGCCTCTGCCTTCCCCGGTGCCCCCGCCTCCCGGACGCCGAGCGCGACGACGAGCACCTTCCCCCCGCCCTCCCCGCCCCCGCCGGTGACCTCGGTCCCGGCGCGCACGCCCGCCGCGGCCAGCCGCTCGCGGGCCTCGGCGGCGACCGCGTCCGCCCGCGCCGCGGGGATCGAGACGCGCAGCCGCGAGGCGTCCGCCTCGCCCAGCAGGTCGGCCGACGGGTTCAGCAGGACCACGAAACCCGCCACGAACCCGGTCAGCGCCACCCCGCTCACGGTCCGCCAGGCCGCCCGGGGGTCGTCCACCAGCCGCCGCCCGGCCAGCAGCCGGACGGGCCCGCGCGCCGTCCCCGCGGTGATCCTGCCGATCAGGCCGACCACCCACGGGCCGGCCAGGTTGATCGAGAGGAAGGCCAGCCCCAGCACCACCGCGATCACCCCGCCGCCGCTGCCGACGCTCAGCGTGGGCACCACGGCCAGCACGGCCAGCAGCACCGCGACCCGGACGAAGCGCATCCCCGGCGGGGTCTCCCGCTTGGCCACGCCCAGCGGGCCGACCACGACCCGGCGCAGGCCGATCACCGCGGACAGGCCCACGAGCAGCGGCACGGCCGCCAGCACGGCGAGCGTGTACGGCACGCCCGGCCACAGGTCCGCGGCGAACCACGAGCCCCCGGCGATCTCGATCCCGGTGAGCGCCGGGATCAGCAGGACGTACAGCAGCGTCCCGGCCACCGCCCCGGCGAACGCGGTGATCACCGCCTCGGCGGCGGTCATCGCCACCACCTGGCCGGGGGTGGCGCCGACCAGCCGGAGCGCGGCCAGCCGCTGGTCGCGCCGGGCCACCGTGAGCCGGGCCGCCGCGCCCCCGAACACCAGCAGCGGCACGGCCATCAGCACGCTCGCGATCAGGGCGAGGATCCGGTAGCCCTGCGCGTCGGGCGTCGGCTCCCCGGCGAAGTCCGAGATCCGGGTGGACGCGACCTCGCCCCGCGGCTCGTCGGCCCCCTTTCCGGCCGGCACCGGGGAGTCCGGCGCCCAGCCCCGCACGGCGACCAGCTCGCCGGGATGGACCAGCGCCTCGTCCCCGACCGTCCCGCCGCGCCGGCCCGCGAACCGGTCGGCCAGCTGGTCGGCCGGGAGCTCGTCGGCGAGTTCGGCCAGGGCGGGGGAGAGCCAGACCTCGCCCGGCGCGGGGAAGCGGTCCAGCCCCGGAGGAGGCGGCGCTCCCGGCTCCAGCGCGGCCAGCTCCACGACCGTGATCCGCCGGTCGCGCACGTAGTCCACGTGCACGGCCTGGACCGCCACCGCCCGCCCCTTCGCCGGGACCGGGTTGCGCCACGCCTCCCGGTCGCCCCGCCCCGCGAAGGCGACGTTCGCGGAGACCGCGAAGAGCAGCAGCGCGGTGCAGACCGTCACCGCCACCGCGGTCAGGCCCGCGCTCAGCAGGCCCCGGCGGCCGCCGGCGCGCAGCAGCCGCCCGCCGAGTCCCAGCGCCGCCCTCACGCGTCCACCCCGGCCATGATCCGGCCGTCGCGGACCTCGACGGTGCGGTCGCACCAGCGGGCCACCTGCGGGTCGTGGGTGACCACCACCAGTGAGGCGTCGCCGCCCCGGGTCGCCTCCACCAGCAGGCGCATCGTGTCGTGCCCGGTGGTCTGGTCGAGCGCTCCGGTCGGCTCGTCGGCGAAGACCACCGCGGGCCGGGTGACCAGGGCGCGGGCGATCGCCACCCGCTGGGCCTGCCCGCCGGACAGCTCGCCGGGCCGCCGCTCCTCCATGCCGCCCAGGCCGAGCGGGCCGAACCACTCCCGCGCCCGCCGTACGGCGTCGCGCCGGGAGACGCCGCCGAGCATCAGCGGCAGCGCGACGTTCTCGTCGGCCGGGAGCTCGGGCAGGAGCTGGCCGAACTGGAAGACGAACCCGAACCGCGTCCGGCGCAGCGCGCTGCGCTCCCGCTCCCCCATGGTGTCGACGCGCTGCCCGAGCAGGCGCACCTCCCCCTCGTCCGGTTTCATGATCCCGGCCAGGCAGTGCAGCAGGGTCGACTTGCCCGATCCGCTCGGCCCCATGATGGCCACGGCCTCGCCGCGGCCGATCGCCAGTCCCACGCCCGCCAGCGCCGTCGCCGGACCGAACCGCTTGGTCAGGCCGTATCCCTCGAGAACGACAGAAGTCATGGGAGCACCCTCGCCCCTGCGGGGGTCGCGGCGGATCGGCCGGGGGTGCGATCCTCCGAGGTGGGCGATCGGCCGAAAGTCGGATGGACCGGAACGACCCGCCGCGCGCGGCTGGCAGAATCGACCGGGTGACGATTCGGGTGCTCATCGCCGACGACCAGGAGCTGGTGCGGACCGGCTTCCAGATGATCCTGGACGCCCAGGCCGACATGGAGGTCGTGGCGACCGCCGCGGACGGCGCCGAGGCGGTCGAGCACGCCCGGCGGCTCCGGCCCGACGTGTGCCTGCTCGACATCCGGATGCCCCGGCTGGACGGGCTGGAGGCCACCCGGCTGCTGGCCGGCCCCGGCGTCCCCGACCCGATGCGGGTGGTCATCGTCACCACCTTCGACCTGGACGAGTACGTCTACGGGGCGCTGCGGGCGGGCGCGACCGGGTTCCTGCTCAAGGACAGCGGGCCGACACTGCTGATCGAGGCGATCCGCGCCGCCGCCGCCGGGGACGCGCTGGTCTCCCCCTCGGTGACCGTGCGCCTGCTGGAGCACCTGGCCCGTCCCCGGGGCGGACGTTCCCGGCCGCCGGCGGAGCCGCTGACGGGGCGGGAACTGGACGTCGTCCGGCTGGTGGCCCGGGGCCGGACCAACCAGGAGGTCGCCGCCGAGCTGTTCGTCTCGCTGTCCACGGTCAAGACGCACCTGGGCAGCATCCAGGGCAAGCTCGGGGCGAGAAACCGTGTGGAGATCGCCGCGTGGGCGTGGGAGTCCGGCGTGGTGAGTTGATTGGCGCGGGCGACGGGGGGATAGAAGAAGGGCACGTCCTTCAGCGCATGCCGGGGGGAGATTCACATGCGCGCTGTCCCGCCGCCCCGCACGTGGCCGGCCTCGGCCGTCCAGGCGGCCCTCGTCCTGCAGGTCTGCGCGCTCACCGCCCTCACCGTGTTCGAGCAGGTCCGCGGCGAGCGGCTGGCGCGGGAGATCGCGATGCTCGGCGGCGACCCGCACGCCCCCGGCGCGCAGGCCCTCGTCGGCCCGGTCACCGCCTTCGCCGTCCTGGTCATCCTGGTGGCCGCCACCACGGTCGCCGCGGGCGCCGCCCACCTGGTCTGGCTGGTGCGGGCCGGGCGGTACGCCGCGCAGGCCACCGGCGCCTCCGGGCCCCGCCCCTCCTCCGGCGTCCCCGGCGGCCCCCTTCCCGACGCCTCTCCCCGGCCCCTTCCCGGCGCCTCGGCGGCGGCGGTCCTGGCGGGCTGGTTCACGCCGGGGCTCAACCTGATCGCCCCGCCGGTCCTGGTGGACCGCCTCTGGCGGTCCTCCCGCACGCCGGCCGACCACCGCGCCTCCTGGCTGGCGCTGCTGGCCGCCTGGTGGCTGAGCTGGCTGGCCGCCCTCGCCCTCCTCCTGCGGCTCTTCGTCTCCCCCGCCCCCGGCGTGGCGGACCTGACCGGCATCGGCCCGGTCGAACTGGCGGCCGTGACCGTCTCCGCCCTGCTGTGCGGGGCGGTGGTCCGGCGGATCACCAGGATCCAGACGGAGAGCGTCCTGCACCGCGTCCGGCCGACGGCCGCATCGACCGCACCGGCCGACGCGCAGGCCCCGGGACTGGCCTACCAGGGCTTCTGACGCACCCGGCGCGGCGGTCCCCTCTCACCGCCGCCGTCGGCCCGGCCGGCCGCCCGGCGCTGGCCGCTTCCGCCTCCGGCTGATGCCCGCGTGGGACCTCGGTACGCTGAGCTCCCCATACGACGGCATTTTTGCGGTTAGGTATCACGGTGAACAACCTCAGTCCGGGCGACCCCCTGCAGATCGGGCGCTACCGCGTGCTCAGCCGGCTGGGCCGGGGCGGCATGGGGACCGTCTACCTCGGGCAGGCCCACGACGGCCAGCAGGTCGCCCTCAAGGTGATCAACTCCGAGTACAGCCAGCACGAGCAGTTCCGGATGCGCTTCCGGCGGGAGGCCGACGCGGCCCAGCGGGTGCGGCGGTTCTGCACGGCCGCGGTGCTGGAGGCCGCGCTCGACGGCGACCAGCTCTACGTGGTCACCGAGTTCGTCCCGGGTCCCAACCTGGAGGAGGCCGTGCGCTCGGGCGGTCCGCTCCGGGGCTCCAGCCTCGACGCGCTCGCGGTCGGCGTGGCCACCGCGCTGACCGCGATCCACGGGGCCGGGGTCGTGCACCGCGATCTGAAGCCGTCCAACGTGCTGCTCTCCCCGGTCGGCCCCCGGGTGATCGACTTCGGCATCGCCCGGGCCCTGGACACGCTCAGCGGCGTCACCGGGACCGGCGAGATCATCGGCACCCCCCGCTACATGGCGCCGGAGGTGCTGCGCGGCGAACCGGTCTCCCCGGCCTGCGACGTGTTCTCCTGGGGCTGCCTGGTCGCCTTCGCGGCCAGCGGCCGGGCGCCGTTCGGCGGCGAGGCCCTGCACGCGGTGCTCTACCAGGTGCTCAACACCGAGCCCGTGCTGGAGGGCATGGAGTCCGCCCTGCGCGAGCTGGTGACCCACGCGATGGACAAGGACCCGGCCCGCCGGCCCACCTCCCAGCAGCTCCTCGACCACCTGGTCGGCCGTTCGGCCGCGCCCGAGCAGACCGCGCACTCGGTCCAGGCGGTCTGGCAGCAGAGCCCGCCCACCCTGGCCGAGCCCGCCGCGTGGGCGGGAGCCGGACCGGGCGTGCCGGCCGTCCCCGGCGGACCCGGTGCCCCCGGCGGACCCGGCGGACCCGGCGTCTCCGGCGTCTCCGGCGTCTCCGGAACGCACGCCGTCCCCGGCGGGCCGGGACCGCACACCGTACCGGCCGGGCCCGGGGCGCACGGCGCGTCCGGCGGGCCGAGCGCCCCCACCGCGCCGGCGGGGGCCGGCGCGCACGCCCTGCCGGCCGGAGCGGGCGATCCCTGGGCGCAGGGCGACACGCGCGTCCCCGCCGACGGCGGCGGGCGGCGGCCCGGGCACGCGGCCGGTCCCGCCGCCGAAGCGGTCCGGCGCAAGAAGCTGATCGCCGGCGCGGCGGTCGCGGCCCTCCTCGCGGCGGGCGGCGGCGTCGGGCTCTACATCGCCCTCTCCCCGAGCGGGCCCCCCGACGACCTGACGCTGCTCTACCAGGACGACTTCACCCAGAAGAGCGACTGGACCGGCGTCTACGACCCCGCGAACAGCGGCAGGTACGGCTACGCGCCCGAGGGCTACTACGCCGTCGACGTCGACGGCGAGAACCCCGTCCAGCGCGTCACCGCGCCGGTGCCCTTCGCGACCGCCCCGCCCGCGACCCCGGACCCCACCGCCAGCCCCACCCCGACCATCCCGGGCCGGCTGCTCCTCGGAGCCGACGTCACGGTCCGCACCGGCAGCGCGGGCGCCGGCGAGTACGGCTTGTTCTGCCGGGGCGCGGACGCCACGGAGGCGACCCGCTACGAGTTCCTGATCGACACCTCGGGCAGGGCCCGCATCCGCAGGGCGGTCAAGAGCGCCGGGGGCGACCTGACCGAACCCGCCCCGGTGGAGGTGGCCAAGGGCAAGCCCGTCCGGCTCCAGGCCGAGTGCTCGGCCGGCGCGGAGGGCGTGCAGCTCACCATGTGGGTGGACGGCACGCGGGTGCAGTCGGTCATCGACCCCAATCCGCTGCCGCCCGGCGAGCTCGGCATGATCGCCCGGGTCGGGGAGGACGGCGGCGCCACGCTGAAGACGGGCTTCGACAACTTCACGATGCGCGGTGCGGCCCCGGAGAAGAAGTCCTGAGAGGGAACAGCGAATGGCCGACTCGTGGTTGGGGATGATCGGGACACCGACCTGAGCGAAGGAGCCCGCACGATGCGCGCCATAGTCGTCTCCGCCACCGGCGGCCCCGAGGTCCTCTCCTACGAGGACTACCCGGACCCCGCGCTGAACCCCGGCGAGGTGCTGGTCGACGTCGCGGCCAGCGGCGTGAACTTCATCGACGTCTACCACCGGATGGGCCGCTACCCCCTCTCGCTGCCCTTCGTGCCCGGCAACGAGGGCGCGGGCACCGTCGCGGCGGTCGGCGAGGACGTCGAGGGGGTCGCCGTCGGCGACGTGGTGGCCTGGGCGAACGTCATGGGCAGCTACGCCGAGAAGGCCGTCGTGCCGGTCTCCCACCTGCTCCTGGTGCCCGGGGGGGTGGCGCCCGAGCTCGCGGCGGCCGTCACGCTCCAGGGCCTCACCGCGCACTACCTGACCCACTCGGTGCACGAGGTCAAGCCCGGCGACGACGTGCTGGTGCACGCCGCGGCCGGCGGCATGGGCCTGCTGCTCACGCAGATCGCCAAGCTCCGCGGCGCCCGGGTGATCGGCACGGTCTCCACCGAGGAGAAGGAGGAGCTGGCCCGGCAGGCCGGCGCCGACGAGGTCCTGCGCTACAAGGGCTTCGCCGACGCGGTCCGCGACCTGACCGGCTCCGGCGTGCACGTCGTCTACGACGGCGTGGGGGCGACCACCTTCGCCGAGAGCCTCGCCGCCCTGCGCCCGCGCGGCATGATGGCCCTGTACGGCCAGGCCAGCGGCCCCGTCCCGCCGATCGACCCGCAGCTGCTGGCCAAGGAGGGGTCCCTGTTCCTGACCCGCCCCAGCCTCGGCGCCTACATCGCCACCAAGGACGAGCTCGCCTGGCGCGCCTCCGACCTGTACGGCTGGCTGGCCTCCGGCAGGCTCCAGGTGCACGTCTCCCGCCGCTACCCCCTGGCCGAGGCCGCGCAGGCCCACGCGGACCTGGAGGCCCGCCGAACCACCGGCAAGCTCCTGCTCGTCCCCTGACCTCCGCCGTCACATGACGGGCGTCGATGGCCGGGGAGACCTCCCGGACGAGATCGGCGGGTTCCTCCTCGGAGCTCCCGCCCTGCTCTACGCGGCGGCCGGGCTGCCGACCGTGCTCTGCGCCGCCGCCGTCCCGTGCGTCCCCGCCGTCATCGTCGTCTCCCGGTCGGTCACGCCCCGGTCGGTCACGCCCCGGTCGGTCGCCGCCGGCACCAGCACGGGCATCCAGCCCTTCGCCAGGCCGGCCCGAAGCGGCCGGTGACCGGCCGGCCCTGTGACCGGCCGGCCCTGTGGCCGCCTGTCCACAGCGGCAGCCGCAGACGACCGTGTTTCCCACAGGAGGTCTCCCGCCCCGGAACCGCCTCCCCGAGCATGGCTACTTTGGCCGTCCGGGTGGAAGGGGCGGAGATGGGAAACAGGCACAGACGGTCGTCGCGGCATCGGACCGGCAGGCTGCCGGGCAGGCGGGCCGTGCTGGGGGTCGCACTGCTGACCGACGAGCGCGACCTCTCCGCGCTCCGCGAACGCGGCTCTCTCGCTCCCGGGGACTACGCCGCCTATCTCGCCGCCTGCGAGCGGGACATGCGCTCCATGGGCGCGTCCGGCACGGTGGTGGCCGAGGCGTTCGACCTCGGGGAGTACCTCGCCTTCTGCCGGGACGCGGGGCTGGACTCCGGTGACGCCGTCAGCCGGGCCCGATACGCCGCGCTGGTGTGCGAGGAGGGTGATCCCCTCCCCTACCGAGGCGAGCCCATCGAGGAGTTCGTCGCCGTGCTCTCCTGCCGGGAGAGGCTCCGCAGGCTGTCCTCCAGGATCGACGGGCACCTCGCCCGCGTCCCGGCCGCGCAGGTCATGGCGGCGCAGAGGCACACGGCCGACGTGCTCCTGTGGCTGCTGAGCAGAGAGGGGCCGGGTCTGCACGTCCTGACCTGCCGAGTGGAGGCGGGCAGAGGCGATCCGCTGGAGGTGGCCGCCGAAGTCGAGGTCCGCCCGAGCAAGACGCTGCTGCGCGGAGAGGCCCCGCTGGTGCTCGCCCAGATGCTCGTCCTCGCCCGCGCGGTGAGGGGTCGCGGCGGCCTGATCTTGCGCTTCCGCACGCGGAGGACCGATCCCGCCACCGGCCTCCCCGTCGAGGTGATCCGCGGCTGGTCCATCCGGGACGGCGAACTCCGGCCCCTGAGCGGCGCCGAGACACGTGGGGCCTTCTGCGCCGACGCCCGGACCGGTGACCCGCTCACCGTCGAGCCCGCCGTCGAATACGCCGATGCCCCGCCCTTCCCAGGAGGACCCCGATGAAAGAGCTCATCCGCCGGTTCCGGTCCCGCCTGCGGACCTCAGCCCCGCGCCGCCGGCCCGAGGGGCTGGGCCGGCCAGTCGAGGAGGCGGGCGCCCAGCACGGCCGTCTCCAGGGTGAAGCGCTGGGTGGGGTCGTCGGGCGAGAAGCCGGTGAGACGGCGGATCCGCTCCAGCCGGTAGGTCACGGCGCGGGTGCTGACGCCGAGCCGCCGCGCCGCCGCGGTCTGGTTGCCCTGGACGGCGAAGACGGCCTCCAGCGTGTCGAGCAGCGGCCCGGGCCCGCCCCGGGCCTCCAGCAGCGGGCTCAGCACGGTCGTGACCAGGTCGTCGATGGCCTCCCGATCCCGCAGCAGCACGGGGAAGACCAGCAGGTCGGCCGCCTTGAGGACGGACGCCCGCAGTCCGAGCCGGTCTCCCAGCTCGATCGCGTTGCCCGCCTCCCGGTAGGACGCGACCACCCCGCCGGGTCCCCGGTGCGCCCGGCCCACCCCGACGCGCCAGCCGGGTGCGAAGGCCTGCCGCACGTGGTGGGTGAACTCCCCGGTCGCGGCGGCGAGGCTGCCCGGCGCCACGCACACCAGCAGCCCGTCGCGGACCGCCACCAGCACGTTGTGCGACCCGAAGCGGGCGACCAGCGCCTCCTCGATCCGCCGCGCCACCGGATCGCCGTCCCGCAGCGCGGGAGTCCCCGCCGTACCGGGTGCGGCCGTCCCTCCGCCGGCCGCCTCCGCGGTCGCCTCACGCGTCCCCGTCCCACCGGCCGCCTCCCCGTGCGTCCCCGTCCCACCGGCCCTCGCGGGCCCGGCCGGGCGGGCGACCGCCACCACGTAGGACTCCGCGAGCCGGAGGCCGAAGTGCTCGGCGCGTTCGGCGAGCCGGTCGGCCCGCCCGTGCAGCAGGTCGTCGACGAACTTCCGGCGGGCGGCCTCCTCCTGGCGGATCGCCAGCCGCTGGGCGTTCTCATATCCCTCCATCAGTGCGGAGACCGCCCGCCTCAGCGCGGAGAGCACCGCCGGGACGGCCCTTCCCGCCTGTCCCGGCCGGGCCGATCCGGAAGCGGCCTGTCCCGGCCCGGACGGTCCCGGCCGGGCCGATCCGGAAGCGGCCTGTCCCGGCCCGGACGGTCCCGGCCGGGCCGATCCGGAAGCGGCCGGCTCAGGGCCGGACGGTCCGGAAGCGGCCGGCTCAGGGCCGGACGGTCCGGAAGCGGCCGGCTCAGGGCCGGACGGTCCGGAGACGACCGCCTCGGCCATGGCCAGGGCGGCGTCGACCAGCTCCCGCAGCGGCAGGCCCCGCTCGGCGGCCCGCGCTCCCGCCGCCCGGTAGCCGTCGAGCGCGTCCCTGCCGGGCAGCCGCCCGGTGGCGGCGGCCTCGCTCAGCATCCGAAGGTGCCCGCCGAGCAGGTCGGCGGGCACCTTGGCGGCCTCGTCCATCACACCCCTATGTCGCGCCGGTCGAAGGCGAGGATCGCCACGACGAGCAGCACGACGGCGGCGCCCGCCAGGACGACGTAGTCCCCGACGGGGAAGCCCTGGTAGAGCGGCCTGCCGTCCAGGTAGTAGTGGAACGGCGAGACCCAGCGGAGCCAGGAGACCGCGTCCACGTTCCTGCCCATGGTCTCCACGATGTAGCCGCCGACCGCGACCACGCCGACGACCGCCATCGCCGGACCCCTGCGGCCGGCGGCCGCGCCGACCGCCAGGGACAGCGCGCCGAAGAACAGGCCGAGCAGGAAGACCCCGGTGTGCGCGGCCAGGATCCGGTCGACGGCGACGCCCGTGCCGACGGCGGCCGACAGGCCCCAGGCGAGCAGGAACGTCGCCACCGCGACGCCGAGCAGTCCGAGGGCGAGCGCGGCGAACCGCTCGGCGACCAGCCGCCTGCGGTCGATCGGGAGCGTGACGGTCAGCTCCAGCGTGCCGGACTCCTCGGGGCGGGCGATCGCCTGGTTCCCCAGGACCGCCGCGCACACGACGAACAGCATCGGCCCGAACAGCTGGTAGACCACGCCGTGCAGGTATCCGACCCCGGTGGTGAAGCCCTCCAGCCCGCCCATCAGGTCGCGCATCGCCCCGGGGAACTTCTTCAGGGCCGCCTCGCCGTACAGCTCCTGGTTCTGGGAGATGTTGGGGTAGAACGACAGGTACAGCGTGAAGAACGCGCCGATGCCGATCGTCCAGCGGATCAGCGACCTGCGGTGGTCACGCAGGCTCTTGGACACCAGCGCGGGCATGGCGCGCCTCCTCTTCGTTCTCTTCGCTGTAGTAGGTCAGGAAGATCTCTTCCAGGTCGGGTTCGGCGCTGACCAGGTGCACCACGGTGAACCGGGCCGCCGCCTTGATCAGCGCGTCGGGGCGGCCGTCGATGGTGCAGCTCAGGTTCGCCCCCTCGACCCGCAGGTCGCGCACGCCGGGGAGGTCCTCGAACTCCTCGCGGGGCACGGGGGCGTCGAAGTGGAACTCCACCCGGCGCACCGCCTTCTCCCGCAGGGCCGCGACGTCCTCGACGGCCACCAGCCGCCCCTGGCGGACGATGCCGACCCGGTCGGCGACGTCCTCCACCTCGGCGAGCACGTGCGAGGACATCAGCACGGTCCGGCCGGCCGCCCGCACCTCGCGCACCATGGCGAGGAACTCGTGCTGGACCAGCGGGTCCAGGCCGCCGGTCGGCTCGTCCAGGATCAGGAACTCCGGTTCGTGCATGAACGCCTGGATCAGCCCGACCTTCTGCTTGTTGCCCTTGGAGAGCTTGCCCATGGGCACCGAGAGGTCGGCCTCCAGCCGCTCGGCCAGCGCCGCGATCCGGTCCCGGGACACGCCGCCGCGCACCCCGGCCAGGAAGGCGAGGTACTCACCGGCCTTCTCCCGCCCCTCCAGGGCGAGCTCCCCGGGCAGGTACCCGATCCGGCCCCGCACGGCCGGATCACGCGGGTCGCTGCCCAGCACGCTCATCCGGCCGCGGGTGGGCCGGATGACGTCGAGCAGGAGCCTGATGGTGGTCGTCTTGCCCGCGCCGTTCGGGCCGAGGTACCCGAACACCTCCCCGGGCCGGATCTCCAGGTCGAGATCCTCCAGCCCTCGCCGCCTGCCGTAGAACTTGGTCAGGCCCTCGGTCCGCACTACCGCTGTCATGCTCCCGATCGTGCCCTGCGCCCGGCCCGCCGGACCATGACCGGTTCTTGACACGTGCGCCCGCGTTCGTTGCCCGGTTCCGGAACATTTCGCGTCCAGGGCCGTCCCGCTCTGGTTTTCCGCACACCACCGGGCACACTGGAAGCATGGACGTACCCCGGATCTCCTACGGCGACCGCCGGCCGTACACCGTCCCGGAGACTCTGGAGGAGCTGACCGGCCCGGCGGACGGCACGGTCGAACTACCCACCCGTCTCGACTGGTCGGAGCAGCGCCGCTACAACCTGGACGACCCCGCCGAACTGGGGCTCATGTACGAACGGGTCATTCGGGAATCCATGCGCGCAGAGGACCTGCGGCGCTATCTTGACGGCCGTACGCTCCTCCGCGTCTGGCATCGGATCTTCCTCCCCCGCCGGGTCAGAACGCTGTGGGAGGAGCGCTTCCCCCAGCTGAGGAGCGCCGCATGACGTGGACCCCCGTCATCGGCGGCTGGCCCGCGTCGGGCTGGCCGTGATCGCCCGCTACGGCTTCGCCCTCGCGGGTGGCTACGCCGTGCAGGCCCACGGCTTCCTGACCCGACTGTCGGACGATGTCGACCTGTTCACCGCCTCCCCGGACGAGTCCGGCTTCGCCGAAGCGGTGGAGGCGGTGGTGGCCGCTTACCTGGCGGACGGGCTGACGGTCACGGTCGACCGGCGATCGGCGACCTTCGCGCGATTGCTCGTCGCCGACGGACAGGGCCCGGACGGGAAGGTCGAGCTCGGCCTGGACCGGCGGGCGCACCCGCCGACGTTCTTCGAGATCGGCCCGGTGCTGCACTCCGACGACGCGGTCGCCAACAAGGTCTGCGCGCTGTTCGGCCGGGGCGAGGTCCGCGACTACATCGACGTGCACGCCATCCTGGCCAGCGGCCGCTACACCGGCGAACAGCTCCTCACACTGGCGGCCGGTCATGATCCCGGCTTCGACCGTGATTGGTTCTCCCAGGCCCTCCGCGCCGTCGAGCGCCTCCCTCGCAGCTCCTTCGAGCCGTACGGCATGCCGCCCGGCGAGGCGGCGGAACTCGTCCGGCGCCTGACCCGCTGGGCCGACGACCTCATCGGCCACGGTTGAACCACGTCATCTCCGCGATCCGGAGCCGCCGTTATTCCGCGAGAAATCCGGCGCCTCGTGGAGGGCCCCGCCGGGGGGCAGCGTCGGCAGGCCCGCCGGCGCGCCGCCCTCCAGCAGCCGCAGGAGCGCGCCGGTGTCGGTGTTCCGCTCGATCAGGTCGCCGAGGGCGTCCAGGCGCTCCTCGCGCAGCGCGGCGAAGGAGGTCCCCGGCGCGGGGGTGAAGTCCCGGCCCGAGGCGGCGGCGACCTCGCGCAGGAACGCCCGGCGGAAGCCGTCGTTCTCCAGCGCCCCGTGCCAGGTGGTCCCCCAGACCGTCCCGGCCCGGCAGCCGTCCAGGAACGGCTCCGCCCCGTCGTCGGGGGTCACCGTCCCGTGGTGGATCTCGTAGGCGGCCACCCGGTGGCCGTACGCGCTCCCGACCGGGCGGCCCAGGGTCTTGTCCGCGGCGAACTCGACGGTCGCGGGCAGCAGGCCGAGCCCGTCGACCCGCCCGGCTCCCGACTCGACGTCGTCGCGGATGGTCCGGGCGAGCATCTGGTAGCCGCCGCAGATGCCCAGCACGACCCGGCCGCGCAGCGCCTCGGCCAGGCCGGCGGCCCGCAGCCAGGCCAGGTCGGAGACCGTGGCGCGGGAACCGGGCAGGACCACCAGGTCGGCGTCGTCCAGCTCCGCCGGGGAGGTCACGAAGCGCACGACCACGCCCGGCTCGCAGGCCAGCGCGTCGACGTCGGTGAAGTTGGAGATGCGCGGCAGCCGGACCACCGCCACCCGCAGCGTCTGCCGGCCGTACGGCGTGCGCGCCGCGGCGGCGGGCCGGCCGTCCAGGGCCAGGGAGTCCTCGACGTCCAGCCAGAGGCCGTCCAGCCACGGCAGCACGCCGTACACCTCGCGGCCGGTCAGCTTCCTGAGCATGTCCAGCCCCGGTTCGAGGAGCTCGGGCGCGCCCCGGAACTTGTTGATCACGAATCCGGCGATCAGCGCCTGGTCGGCGGGGTCCAGCAGCCCCACCGTGCCGTAGAGCGAGGCGAAGACCCCGCCCCGGTCGATGTCGCCGACCACGACGACCGGCAGGTCCGCGGCGCGGGCCAGGCCCATGTTGGCGATGTCGCCCCGGCGCAGGTTGATCTCCGCCGGGCTGCCCGCCCCCTCGCAGACCACCACGTCGTAGCGCTCCCGCAGCCGCCGCAGCGCCTCGACGGCGGTCTCCCGGAGGCGGTCCTTGACCTGCCAGTACTCCAGCGCGTCGACGTCGGCGAGCGGCCGGCCCATGACCACGACCTGGCTGCGCCGGTCGCTGCCCGGCTTGAGCAGGATCGGGTTCATGTCGGCGCTCGGCTCCAGGCCGCACGCGGCGGCCTGCATCGCCTGCGCCCGGCCGATCTCCGCGCCGTCGGCGGTGACGAAGGAGTTGAGGGACATGTTCTGCGCCTTGTACGGCGCGACCTTCACCCCCTGCCGCGCCAGCCACCGGCAGATCCCGGCGGTGACGACGCTCTTGCCCGCGTCGGAGGTCGTCCCGGCGACCAACAGCGCGCCCCTCATCCCGATGCCCGCCCTTCCCTCTCGCCGGTCGCCGCCCGTCGGCGCCGGCTCCGCCGCACCCGCCCGGCACGGCGGGCGGGCGCCCTCGTCCGGCTTCGGCGAGCGACCGCTCCCGTCCGGCACGGCGGACGGCCGTACCCGTCCGGCACGGCGGACGGCCGCCCTCGTCCTGAGCGGCGGTCAGCCGCGCAGCGCGGCGAGGACGGCGAGTCCCGCAGCGGCGAACCCTACCGCGCGCGCCAGCCGTACCGAGCGGCGGATGTCCGGGACCGACGGTTTCGGCCCGTCGCCCATCTCCGGCCGGTGCTCGACCCGGTTCCCGTAGACGTTCACACCGCCGAGCGTGACGCCGAGCGCACCGGCGAACGCCGCCTCGCACCGGCCCGAGTTGGGGCTCGGGTGACGGTGGCCGTCCCTGCGCAGGACGGCCAGCGCCCGGCCGGTCGAACCGCCCACGAGGGGGGCGCCGAGAGCCGCGAGCAGCCCGGTGATCCGGGCCGGCACGGCGTTGGCCACGTCGTCGAGCCGGGCGGCGGCCCAGCCGAAGCGCTCGTAGCGGGCGCTGCGGTGGCCGATCATGGCGTCCAGGGTGTTGACCGCACGGTAGACGAGCAGGCCGGGGACCCCCGCCACCGCTCCCCACAGCAGCGGCGCGACCACGGCGTCGGCGGTGTTCTCGGCGATCGACTCGACCGTGGCGCGGGCCAGTTCGGGCGGCTCCAGCCGGGAGGGGTCGCGTCCGCACAGGTGCGACAGCCGTCCGCGGGCACCGGCGAGGTCGCCGGACTCCAGGAAGGACGCCATGGCCGCGCCCTCACGTCCCAGCGTGGTCCCGCCCAGCACCGACCAGGTGGCCGCGGCGCTCACGGCGGCCCGGGCCAGCGGATCGCGCACCCGGGACGCGGCCGTGCCGAGCAGAGCCGCGGAGCCGACGCAGAGGGCGACGTGGACGACGCCGGCGGCCCGGGCGTCGCGGTACGTCCTCTTCTCCAGCGCCGCGGCGGCCGTGCCGAACAGCGCGACCGGGTGTCCGCGGCGCGGGTCGGCGAGGAGCATGTCGAGCGCGACCCCGGCGAGCATCCCGAGGGCGTGGGCTCTCACGCCCGCTCCCGCGGAGCTCGCGGATCCGGTGGATCTCGCGGGTCTGGTGGATCTCGTGGATCCGGTCTTCCTAGACGAGGTGGACATGAAGCTCATCCTGGTGTGCGTCGAGCCACGCTCCGGCCCTGCGGATGCGCGCCCCGGCCCCCTCGGCCCACAGGCGGGCCCAGCCGCCGCCCGCGGCGGCCCTGGTCCGCATGATGGCGTAGGAGCGGCTGAAGCGGAGGCGGGCGAGGTCGAGCAGGCGCCTGCGATCGCGCGGCGGCAGGCCGTACGCGTCGCAGAACAGGCGCAGGCGCGGGCCGACCGCCAGATCCCGCTGGGCGGGATCCAGGTCGAGGGGATCCGCGAGGGGCGCCCAGTGGCGCAGGGTGGTCACCACGTCGAACAGCCGGGTGGTCGGCCGGGCCAGGTCGAAGTCGATGAACGCGTACGGCAAGCCGTCCCGGAAGAGCACATTGTCGAGATTGACGTCGCAGTGACCGACCAGTTCCGGAGCCCGGTCGTCGTTGGATCCGTCCTCCCAGATCGCGTCGGGGGGCGGCCGGAAGGTCGCGGCGGCGTCGTGGAAGCGCCGCAGCAGCCCGGCCAGGGCCGCCAGAGCCCCGTCGGTGACCGCGTACGGCGGCAGCGGGCGGAGACCGGACTCGCCGTCGAGATAGGTGAGGATCTCCCGGCCCCGCTCGTCGACGCCCATCACGCGGGGCGCCCCGTCGAAGCCCGCGGCCTCCAGGTGCCGCAGCAGCGCGTGCACGGACGGCGTGGACGGCCGGGTGGGCCTGCGCACGGTCTCCCCGACGCGCACCACGCCCTCCGTCACATCGCCGCCCAGCAGAGGAATCTCCTCGTGGGACGTGGCGACGAACATGGCACTTGAGCCTAGACCGGCCCGTCCGGTGGTCGGGCCCGTTCCGGCCGGACCGGTACCCGTCCGTTGGAAAGAGCACTCGGTGTCCCGCGCCGCCCCCGGACCGCCTTCCCAGCCCCGTCCGACCTGACGTTTCTCCGGTTCCGATCCTCCGTCGGGACGGCGCTCCGGCGCATCCACGGAGTGATCTTCCTGACACGGTGGGGAAACCGATGCGTGGACACTCGCCGGATCATGCACAATTAGGCAGGAGCGCCCTTAGCTCAGCTGGATAGAGCACCGGACTTCTAATCCGACGGTCGCAGGTTCGAATCCTGCAGGGCGCGCTTTTGATCATGGCCTGACCTGCGGAAGCTTGGAGGACAGGCCTCTTTTGGAATGAAGTTCCGGTCCCCGCGTGCTCGTGGCGCGCTCGCGTGCACGGACCGTGCACACGTCGTGATCGAAATCAGCTCGCCGTGCCGCTTCCACCAGTCATGACGTCTCCTTGACCCCAAATGATCCCTTCTCCCCGCATTTCAGACCTTCCATAGCCAACGACAGGAGTCGGACCGCTCCGGCCGGCAGGGCTTCGGCAAAGTGGCGTTGACAACCATGGTGTCCGGTTCAGAGCATGAGCTCGCACCCGGCGCGGCACGGCGACCACCGGAGTAACGAACAGGACGACCTTCGAGATCATGAGGTTCTCGACGCCAAATGATCAGAGAAGACCCTGCCTGCCCCCACATCATCGCCGATCAACCGCGCCCTGGACCACCTGGCCACGGTGACCGGTGACTCCTCACCCGTGACCGTCACCGAATGCACCAGCCTGCTGGAGCAGCTACGACAGCTTCCCGACCCGCGCGACCGCCGTGGGATCCGGCACACCCTCGCTTCCGTACTGGCGGTCGCCGCAGCGGCGGTGCTGGCCGGAGCACGATCCTGCACCGCGATCGGCGAATGGATCGCCGATGCTCCAGCCCAGGTCCAGGCCGCGCTGGAGGTCCGGCGCGACATCTGCGACAACGGCCGCCGGCCGCCGCACGAGGCGACGATCCGCCGGATCCTGCAGAGCGTCGATGCCGACACTCTGGACGCGGTCCTCACCGCCTGGCTGACCACCCGCCCGCAGCCGGTCGCCCTGCCCCGACGCCGGGCGATCGCGGTGGACGGCAAGGCGCTGCGGGGCGCCCGCCTGAGCGACGGCACCACCATCCACCTGCTGGTACTACATTCGTAACTCCGCTGGGAGTGGGTCGCCGCGTCGTCGGTAGTGGCTGATCAGAGCGCGTGTCTGGTGGAGCCGTCGGAAGTTCGACCAGGCCAGGACGTGATCGATGGCGTTGGCCGCCGGGATGAGCAGCCGGGCCAGGACATGGCGGATCTCGGCGAGCGAGAGCCGCACGAGCCTCAGCCCGCTGGCGTCTCCAGGAGCGAGCGGTCTTTTCCCTCGCCAGCGGCCTCATCGGCGTCGGCGGACAGGGCGGCACGCATGACGGCCAGGAACGCCAGGGCGAGCATGGCGATGGTGACGTGCCGGTGCCACGGGGTCCACTTGCGCACCTGATAGGAGGTCAGGCCGAGCAGATCCTTGCCGTGCTCGTTGTTCTCCTCGATCTTCCAGCGCATCCCGGCCGCGTCGATCAGCCCGGGGACCGGGGTGCCGGCCGGGACGTGGGCCAGGAAGAACTCCACCTCTGTCGGGGCGCTGACGGAGCGGCGGATCAGCAGCGTGTGCACATATCCGGGCGCGGGTGCCTGTCCGGCCACGGTGACGGCCAGGGCGGTCCAGTCGTAGACGCGCAGGCCCTTGGTGCCGGTCCCGCATGAGCGGCGCTCCCCGATCCCGGCCCGGCCGAGAGCCAGCAGCCGGTCCAGCACGTGCCCGGCTGGCTCGACGCCACCTCGGACGGCGACCAGGGGCAGGTCGACCGGAACCGCCAGGACGTAGCCGAGGGCGCGTTCATGGCAGAACGCGCGCAGGTGCGGGTCTCGGCCGTAGCCCGTATCGGCGCATAGGTAGCGGAACGGGGTGCCGGCCGCGAGCTCCTCGGCGAGCATGTCGATCACCAGCTGCGGCTTGGTGCGAAAGGCGACGTGTTCGGGCACCCCGGCCCGTGCCCGCCGCTGCGGATCACCGGCCCCGGCTTCGGGCAGGTACAGGCGCCGGTTGACGAAGGCCTGCCCGGCCTCGGAGGCGTAGGTGAGCATGGGCATGACCTGGCAGTTCTCCACCTGGCCGGTCAGGCCGCAGTACTGGTCGGCCACGCCGACGGACATCTGACCCTTCTTGATCGCGCTGGTGTCGTCGGCGATGAGCACGCCGTCGGCGCGGCCCAGATGTGCGATCACGTAGGAGCGGACCTCGTCGCGCAAGGCGTTGACGTCCCATTTCGCGCGGTCCAGCAGGTGCTCGAACCGATGGGCGGTGGTGTGGCCGATGTGGTCGGCCAGCTGCCAGGAGTTCTTGCGAGGCACATCGGCCAGCAGAGCGCGCACCAGGTCGGCGAAGGCCTGGCGCGGCTCGGGCCGGGTGAACAGGGGGCCGGCGATGCACGTGGTCAGCGCGGTCAGTTCCGCATCCCAGGACACGACGAGATCGTAGGTCAGAGCACACGTCACGCACTGACGATGACCTAACTACATCCCGCAGCGGGGCCAAATGAATCAGGATCTACGAATGTAGTACAGATGCTGCGTTCCTCAAAGCATGTAGACGAACCGGCGGCGCAGACGCCGGGGAACCGGTGGCGGCCGGCCCCAGACCCAGGGTTTGGCCTGCTGGTTGAGCTGGGCGGTCACGATCCGGGTGGCGTGGTCGATGTCGGCCGGACCGGCGAAGGATACCCGGCCAGGGCATGCCGGCGGAAGATCCTCCACCACGCTTCCTGCAGGTTGAGCCAGCATGCGCCGACCGGGATGAACGCGTGCCGGATCCGCAGGTGATCGGCCAGCCAGGTGCGGGTGGCGAGACTGTTGTGGCTGGACAGGTTGTCGGCGATCACGACGACGTCACCGGTGCCCGGGTTGGCGTCTTCGACCCGTCGCAGGAACTCCTGATAGGACACGCTGTTGCGCGAGGGCGACGTCATCGTCACCGCGGTGCCGTCGGCCACGCGCAGCGCACCGTAGACCCAGGTTTTCTCCGATCCACGCCGGTACTCCAGGGCGACCTTGACCCGGTGTCCATCAGGTGTCCAGGCCGGTGCCGGCGGAAATGCCCGGGGCACGACCGCGCCTTCAGGCGGGTCGGTGTACAGGCCGACGATCATCGTTCTTTTACGGCGAACCCGGGATCTTTGCTGGTGCTCCAGGACCGGGTGCGGCGCCATCTCACCCCCTCGGCCAGCAGGATCCGGCGGACCTGGGAGCGGCCGACGGTGATGCCCTGCCCGCGGGCTGCGGCGGTGAGCGCGTCCAGGGTCCACACCGCCGGACCGGCCTCGTCCTCGGCCTCCAGCTCACCCCAGGTGCGCCAGCGCAGCCGCCCGGGCGGGGTGCTCTTGGCCAGCGCGATGATCTGCGAGCGCTCGGCCTGGGTGAGGCGCGGCTTGCGGCCGGAGCCGGGCCGGTCGCCGAGCCCGTCCAGGCCCTCGGCGTTGAAACGGCGCAGCCGGCGCCGCACCGTTTCGGGATGGCAGCCGACCTGGGGGGAACGCCACGATGGCCGGGCCGCGCATTCCGCCCCAGCTCAGCATCACGATCCTGGCGCGCTGGATCCAGTCGGCCGGAGCGTGACGGGCTCCGGCGAGCTTGCGAATCTGGCGTTCTTCCTGGTCATCGCGCGGCGCTCGGGCGCGCAGCAGTTTCGGCATGACAGAACCCTCCCGTCAGGAAGGATTCCCCTGGGCGGGGCGACTGAGCGGTGACAATCCCACTACCCATTGAGGAACGCAGCACCGGCATCGCCACCGATCACACAGGCGCTACTCACAGTCGCTTATCAATCACTTGCCTTACCGTTCAATCCTGCGCTGCTCCTCCTCGACCCCGGTGAAGGCGAAACGGGTGTGCACCCCTTCCATCCAGGCCTCATCCAGCTCTTGTCCCACGATGCGTCCCACGAGGATGAACGCGGAGGTTATGCAAGTGGCCAGCTGAGGACTGTATCCGTTGGCCGCAAGTTCAAGGAAGCTCATCCACTCGGTAGGCATGTTGTCGTAATCATCATCAGATGCCTCAGTCTCCAAACGCAACTCTTCCCAGCGGGAATATTCCAGCCATCCCGGGAGAAGCTCTGGGTCATTTTCCCATGACGTGTCGTGGGCATCGAACATCAGCCCCTCGGCGTATTGGTCAAGAGCGTGTGGATCGGCGCCTCTCTGTCGATCTGGTCGCGTGATGTCGAAAATAGTTGCGTAATCCCCGTTTCTGGCATAGATAAGTTTTCCGGCGCTGTTCACGTGCCAACTTATGAGAAGCACCCTTCTATCTCCTTCTGTCAGCTTCGGCAACGCATCGGGGGCCTCCACGCCGATGTAGATGAGCTGTATCCAGTGACTGTTTATCCGCCCGGCCCAGATGAACCCCTGCTCATTGCCAGCCTCCCGTTCCTTGTTTATATCAGCCCAGGTGCAATCCACTCCAGTGGTGGTATCGACACCCAGTATACGGACACTCTCCGAGATTTCCCGGTTCTCAACCCACACACCGGTGAATGATGATCCCAGGCCGTAGCGGTGAACGAGATGCCATAGTCGTTCTGAAGTCCTCATTTTATGCTTCCCTGTAAGCCGCGGACGCCACGCATGTGGCGCCCGCGGCGGCTGTCACTTAATCGCAACCCAGAATTGGTTGCCGTTCAGAACGCGATACCGGCCGTAGAATATATTGAGATCTGTTCCGGCGCTCGTGTTCTGGCTTCCTGTCAGAGCGTAGACCGAGAAGTTGTTCTTCCCATATTCCGGATGGTCGAACCCCCCTCCTTGCCTGGTGGATGCGAATGGGTATTCGTCGCAATGTTCCCATCTAGACTTGTCGATTTCTCCTGTCTTCTTTCGTGGGCGATCATCGAAGAACTCCTCGCAGACCTTATCCTTCGCGTCGACATTATTCTTGTATGCGTTTGTGTTCGTATAGATCCGCTCTAGAGGCTTCCCCTCGGGGCTTGATCTACTGGCGTTCCAGTTTCCTGGAATATGTTTGGGCCCGTCGGCCTTAAAGGGGACGGTGTCTTGAGGATTGGTGAGCGCTTTTTGAATGTGTCGGGCGACGGCGCCATTGCTGAGGTTGAATGTGTTCATGGTGTACACGCGGCTTGCCCCATTGAAAACGCAGCCACCGATGTAGTAATTTACTGCGCCTCCCATTCCGATGCTGTCGCAGCGCACTCTGGGCGCGGTTTCTCTTAGCTTATTCTCGGGAACCCTGTTGGCGTCACCCCAGGCGGCAGCCACCTGCTGGTCGCCATGACCCGGGGTGGTGGGGTTATTGTAAATGACCCATGGCATGATCGTGCAATGGCTCACTTTACTTGCCTGAGAGCGGACGATGAAGTCATCGTCGCTGCGGTCCAGCCACATCCGCATGGAACCTGTTCGGGTGTCTCTGGCATTGCCGACCGTCGATTCGATGACCGAACACGGTGTCGTCCCGCCCTTGACTTCGATCTTGAGCTTCAACGTGTTCTTTAGGTCCTCTGGATCAGTTCCTCCGGCACCGAGAAGGAGGCCCCAGAATCCCGTGTCCTGAGTTTTAAAGTTATCGACTCTGGTCCACACTTTGATATCGCGAGAATTTCTACCGGTTCCGCCAGTGATCCCGGTTCCGTTCCCGTTGCCGAGATAGGAATGCATGACGACCGTCGTATCGAAGTTGAGCCATTCTTCGATGTCTTCTGCTTTTCGCTTGTAGCACCCGCAGGACTTATCGTATTCCTTAATCTCTTTATATATGGCGAATTGTTGATGTCTGCTCCAGCAGCCCGCGTACGGAACGAGCCAGTCCCAGCCGCCGCCGGAGTCCCATGAGTTCGATGTCCCGATCCGCTTGTCGCGCTCGGATTCACACTGCTCAAGCGACATGTGATCGTACTTGAACTGACCCACATTCTGCGCTGCGGACACTCTAGATTTGGTCTGAGCCCTCGCGCCTATGTCGAAGCTCTGCGGCTTCATAATGTTACCGAGCTGCTCAGCCGTCAACGGAGTCTGATAAACGCGTACGTCGTCAAGATCGCCGCGCATTATACTGCCTAGCGTGCTCTTGCTATTGGCGTCCCAACTTTTGAAGCTAATCGGCTCGGACTTAATCAAGGTTCCGTTGAGATAGAGCGAGACAGTCTTGGTTTCCGCGTCGTACACACCGGCCAGATGGAACCATTCGTTGACCGGTGGCTTGACGTCGGAGCGCACACCCTCTACCGCCGCTTCGGCGGTATCGGCACTGGTGAAGGTGAACACCAGCCCGCGTTGGGGGTCACTGCCGAGCCGGAAGGGCGACTGATGGGTGCCCTTCTGTTCGATGACGCTGTAGTCCCCATCAACGTCACCCCACCGCAGCCAGGCAGCGGCGGAGAAGCTCTCGTCTGTGTGGATCACCGGACCGTTGGTCTGCGCCAGTGGCTCCTCACCGCCCTCTCTGTCAGACTGCTGTGAGACATGGGACGTACGATTCCCTCTGATATGAAGCAGGGCGAGACAGGACCACCACGACAGTGACGATGACACTCGCCGACCAGACCGCCATGACCGGGCAGGATGGTCGCGTGACCTCCCAGCAGCCGGGCCGGCCCAAGCGGCGCACCTTCACCAAGGCCTACAAGGCGCGGATCCTGGCGGCCTTCGACGCCCTGCCCGAAGGCAGCCCCGAGCGCGGCGCCCTGCTGCGCAGGGAACGGCTGTACCACTCCCACATCGAGCACTGGCGCAAGCAGGCTGAAGGCGGCACCCTGGCCGCCTCGACGGGAAAGCCCGCGCGCAGCGCCGAGTCCGAGGAAATGGCCCGGCTGCGCGCCGAGAACAAGAAGCTCAAGGCCGACGCGGCCAAACTCGAAGCCCGCAATGAAAGACTCGCCGGCGAGCTGGGGAAGACCAGGACCGCCCTGGACATCGCGGGAAAAGCATTCGCGCTGCTGCAGGACATCTCAAGCAGCGCGGACTCCGACAAGAGCTGAACCGGATCCTCGACGAGCATTTCCCCGCGATGGAGGAAACGATCGGCACGGTCAGGGCATGTGCGGTCCTGGGGAGATCCCGGGCCACGCTGCACCGGCACCGCAATCCCGTCCCGCCCCGGCTGGGACCGCGCCGCCCGTTTCACCATCCGGCCGAACTGTCCGAGGACGAGCGGGCGCAGGTGCTGGCGGTGCTGGACTCGCCCCGCTTCGCCGACAAGTCTCCGGGCCAGGCGTGGGCGATGCTGCTGGACGAGGGCGTCTACCTGTGCTCGCAGGCCACCATGTACCGGCTGCTGCGGATGCGCGGCACGGCCGGTGAGCGCCGGGCCCAGGCCGTCCACCCGGCCAAGAAGAAACCCGAGCTGGAGGCCGACGGCCCGAACCAGGTGTGGTCGTGGGACATCACGAAGCTGAAAGGCCCCTCGCGCGGTACGTACTATCTGCTGTACGTCATCATCGACATCTTCTCGCGGAAAACCGTCTGGTGGGAGATCTGGCCGACGGAGACCGGGATCCTCGCCAAGGAGTTCATCGAGCACGCGATCGAGGCCAACGGCGGGATCGCCCCGGAGGCGATTCATGCCGACCGGGGTACCTCGATGACGTCGAACACCGTTTCCGGCCTGCTCGCACTGCTGGGAATCGATCAGTCTCATTCCCGTCCGCGCGTGTCCAACGACAACCCGTATTCCGAAGCGCAGTTTAAAACACTCAAATATTGTCCGGCATTTCCCGGGGAATTCGGTTCCATTGAAGATGCCAACGTCTTCTGCGGGCAGTTCTTCCAGTATTACAATAACGAGCATCGCCATTCTGGGATCGGCATGCACACTCCGGCGTCGGTGCACGACGGCTCCGCGGTCGAGATTCACGCCCGGCGGGTCGCGACCTTGGACGCGGCCTTCTTGGCCCACCCCGAACGGTTCCGCGGCCGGCGGCCCTGTCCGCCGCCGCTGCCCTCCCGGGTGTGGATCAACAAGCCGTCAACGGCTCCCGAAGCCGAGGCCTCACCACAAACACCGCACGTAGCTTGATGTTCCAACCGGTTTGACAGGTACCGCATGCCCGCCCTGGCGGACCCGCTGCCGCTCTCCGTCCAAGCCCCGTATCCGAACCGCGAAGTACCAGCTGCCGTGATCGTCATCCTGCAGCAGACGTGGACAATTCGCCCCGCGCTGGCGTCCGGTGCGGGGATCGACACAGCCGCATCGCCTGCTGACCTTCATGTGCTCCTTCGTCATCCACCCACCTCCGCACCCTCACAGTGCGCGACGGCAGAAGACATGGCCAGGACAAGAACCGACGAAAATCCGAAATCTGCCGTTCATTTTCCGCAGGGCCTCCACGAAACCCGGATCGGTTCAGGCAACCGCTCATGTGCCAAGCTCTTCGAGTCCGGCGAGCATGCGAACGCGCAGCTCAAGTCATAGGGAATCCTGCGGAATCTGCGCTGCAGACCCAGCGAGGCCGACCACCTCATCAAGGCCACTGCCGTCCTCCAGAACCACCGCGTCGCTCAATGCGCCGAGGATGAAACGGGTTCCCTGAAATGGATTTTGAAGCGGTACAGACATGCCAGCGACCTACGGTTTCAGATCGGCAAGCATTTATTGATCCGTTCCGTTGTCAAGAGAGACCGCCAGCCCCAAATTCCATTCGAACGGCATTGGCGTTCACCGGACAGAAAACCGCACGGTGAATCTCTCCGCGAAAGCCCGGTAGCGCTTCGCATACACGTCTTCCGAGCTCATCGAGTTCAAACGGGCGACTTCTTGATCCACCATATCCTTGGCCCCCGGCACATCTCCATCGAAGGCCCGGACGATGGGGATGATTATAAATCGGTTCACATCCAACAGGAGATCGGTTTCATGGATCCCTTCAGAGAAACTCCTCCAGTCGGCCCATCGCTCGATGAACGGTCCTCCATATTGCATCACCGCAGCGGTGATCTCCTGCGCCGTAGACCGATGATCACCGTCCCGAGAGAAGCGCCATTCCCGATACGTCGGCTCGGGCATCAGATATCCCAAAGGACTGAACAGGGTGGGGCTTTTCAGAATGTCGGGATTCTCATCCAGTTCCGCCCAGGCCTCCTGCATTTTATCATGCCGAATCCCTATCACCGGATTGATCAACAGAGAGCGAGGCATTTCACTATCATTCTCATTGAGACCAAGCCACCCGCTCTCCCCGGAATCGCGATTCTGAATGAAAATGCCCCTGGAGCGGGTCGCCGAGAACCCTGCGGCCTTCAGCGACTCTTTCATTGCATAATGCATTTCTTTTTTGATCAACATGACCATCGACAGCCCACCGTGCCTAGTATTTTATTATGTGAACATCGGTTGCGCCTATACTTACACCCTTGAGTCCAGCCTTCGCCGCCTTCCTTCCCACGAAGGCCCCTCCCGCCGACTCCAGGGCCCCGGCGTTGATTCGCTATGTCCAACTCCGTCCTGTTGGTCAGATGTTGTAGACGGCGAAGGCGGCATCGTGGTCGAGGAGGTCGCGGCGGGCATGGGCGATGTTGGCCCGACCGGCCAGACGGATGGTGCTGATCGCCAGATTCCGGAAGCCGGCCAGGGCCCTGGGTGCACTACCGGTCCTGAGCTGGGAATGATCCTCTCTGAACGTGACGTCTCTGACCCAGTTGAGCCGGTTTTCCACACCCCAGTGCGCGCGTTCGTAGTGGTTGAGGTGAGCTGGTCCGGCCAGGTCGGCGGGCAGGCTGGTGATACCGAACACGATCTCTTTGCCGGTCCATGTGCCGTCCAGGTCGCCGACGTCGCGGCGGAGCCGGAATGCCTGCCGTGCGCCGGGGAAGAGCGCATCGTCGGCCGGAGCGGTGCGCAGGGTGCGGCGCTCGCGGCGGCCGTGCCCGCGATCGTCGTCGGTCACGGTGGTCTGCGTCCAATCGCTGTCCGGCCCGGACAGCAGAGCATGCGCGGCGGCGCGGGCCAGCGGCTGGTTGCCCTTGAGGATGAGCACGTAGTGGGCGTCCAACCGCTCGGTGATCAGGCGGGCGGTGGCCTTGGTGGTGTGCAGCGCGTCCATGGTCGGCACCACCCCGGTCACCGGCATCCGGCCCAGCAGCGCGCGAGCGGCGCCTCCCTCGCCTTTCTTACCGGCGACCTGGCATTGGCCCAGGATCACGCCGTGCTCGTGGCTGATCGCCCCGACCAGGAAGACACGCCCGCCGTCTGCGGTACGGGCGCCGCGGCAGGACTTGCCGTCCAGCGCGGCGCCGGGCAGCAGGCCGTCCGGAGCGGGATGAGCCAGGTGCCGCCGGACCGCGCGGCGCTGTTCGCGTTCGACGGGTCCGGGAGCCTGGGGGATCCGCGGGACAGGGACGGCGCCGCCGACGACGTCGGCCGCATAGGCCGCGATCGCCGCATCCAGGGCGTCGGCGTCCAGATCCGCCAGGACCCGGCGGAAGGTCCGCTCGCTGGGGACGAGATAGCGCCCGGTGAGCGGATCACGATAGGCGCCCATGCGGCGCAGCGTCTCTTGGGGGGTCCGGGAGGCCCACTGCCGGATCGCGGTCACGCTGTCACCGCCGATGACCAGGGTCGCACACGCGGTCAGGGCCAAGATGACCACCAACCGGTGGCGGCGGTCGCAGGCCGAGCGCCGGTCGGGCACCGCCGCCAATCGGTCCATCAGCGCCGATTCCCGCGCGATCGGGTCGGCCGTCAGCTCCGCTTCCCACAATGCCACGTCGGCGAGCTGGTCAAGAGGCGAGCGGGGGCAGGGGCTGGTAGGGGAGGATGTGGGCACGAGCGCGACTCCTGTGATCGTCACCGGTCTTCGACACCCGGAAGGTCACCAGAAGTCGCGCTCTTTCGTGTTTCGCCTGACCAAACACTCAACATCGTCATACCGCATCAGAACCAAGGAACGCCGGGGCCCTGCCATCTGACCTGGTCTTTTGCATGTGATCACTCCTCCTCTCCCCTGCCGCCGCAGGCAGCCGGACGCAGCCGTATGCCACCGGTCGCGGAACATACGCGGAATGCCCGTGGCCCCGTTCTCCCAGGTGGCACCGGGAGTGCAGCGCTTCGCGGAACGGTTCCGCGCCTTCGCAGGCACGCAGCAGGATGGTCCGTGGCATCCCGGTATGGCACCATGCAGACCATGACGATCAGAAAGGCCGATGCCGCGTAGACGGCCCGGCGCCCTGCGCGTACACCCGTGGGCGGACCGCCGAAGGTACCGCCCGGCTTCCCGGATCCCTGGCCTGTCCAGCCGGACCAGTGCGGCCATCGCCCGCATCGAACTCCAGAACCGCTATCTGGAACCCGGATCCGTCACGGCGGCCTTCGTCGAGTATCGACGGTTCCTCCGCCGGCCCGGCCGCTACCTCTACCTGCCCGAACCCGACTGCCCCTGCTGCGATCCGGCAGAGGCCCGCGACACCCTGGAATACGCGCTGCGGCGGCTCCGGCACTCGGCCGGGGCGGAGCTCTCGCGGCTCGTGACGAGACTGGACGAGGAGTTCTACCGCCGTACTCTCCCCGACCCTCGACCATGCCGGTGGCCGGGAGCCTTCAACGGATGGTGGTACCACCGCCTCTACGAACGGTGATCGATCCATGCACGGCGAAGGGTCCCGGCCCGAACCGGGACCCTTCGTCTGCATGGCGTCCTCACGCCGCCTCACATGACGAGAGCCTCCAGAATGCGCTGGTCGGCCACCTCGCGCCGGCCGTCGACGCACTTGGCGTAGACCTTGAGCATCACGTCCGCCCCGCGGCCCGCTCGTCCGGCCGCCTCGGGGGCGTGCACTCCGGCGTTCAGCCACAGCGACACCGCAGCGTGGCGCAGGTCGTACGGCCGGGCCGCCAGCGGCGAGGCGACCTGCTCGGGCGTGAACGCGTAGGTCCGGGCCTCCTTCCAGACCTTCGCGTAGGCCGAACCGGAGATCAGGCCACCCGTGCGGGTGCGGAAGAGCCGGTCGTCCGGCCCGGCGCCGGACCGGTCAAGTGCTCCGGTCAGTGGTGATCAGCGGGACTCCCCGCCCGCCCCGCCGAGCACGGCGGGGTCCTGGTAGCGGAGCAGGACGACGCCGTTGCCGAAGACCCGGGTCTCGGCGAGCCGGAGACCACGTCCGGCGTCCGACGGCTGGAACAGCGGCTTGCCGCGCCCGAGGACGACCGGGTGGACGTACAGCCGGTACTCGTCGATCAGACCGAGCCGCATGAAGGTCGCGGCGAGTTCGGCTCCGCCGAGCGCCAGGTCTCCGCCGGGCCGCGCCTTGAGTTCCAGGATCTCCTCGGCGACGACGTCCCGGAGCACGGTGGTGTTCCAGTCGGCCTTCTCCAGGGTCCGGGAGAAGACGATCTTCGGCATGTCCCGCCAGATGCGGGCGAACTCGACCACGGGCCGGGGGCTCGCGGGGTCGGCGTCGGCCGTCGGCCAGAACTCGGCCATCAGCTCGTAGCTGCGGCGTCCGTCCAGGAAGGCGCCCATCGCGCCCAGCCACTCGTTGAAGTGGTCGTGCAGCTCGTCGTCGACCAGGTGCCAGTCCAGCTCGTGGTCCGGCCCTTCGAAGAAGCCGTCGAGGGACACCGACATCGCAAAGATGATCTTTCTCACCGTGTTCTCCTCCGAAGTTCTCCAGGGCCGAGCCTGCTGATCGCGCCTCCGTGCCCCGTCCCTCCGGCAGCCGGGATTCCGAGAGGTCAGGAACGGGCGCGTCCGCTCCATCGATATCACCCGGATCCGACAGTCCTTGCCCCTCGCCCGTCTTCGAGGACCCCGCCAGGAAAGGCGGAGTCCAGGCCGCCCGCCGCTTGACCTCAACTGTGGTCGAGGTCCCAGAATCGCTGACGGCGGGTGGCAGGGCCGGGTGCGCCGGCCGGAACGACTCCGCCCGCCTCGGATCGCATCCCTCCCGGACATGGAGACGTTCATCATGACCAGAGTCGTCGTCATCGGTGCCACCGGCAAGCAGGGCGGGGCGGTCGCCGACCTGCTCCTGCAGCGCGGCCACGAGGTCGTGGCGTACGTGCGCTCGAAGGAGTCGCCGGCCGCGGAGGCGCTGTCGGCCCGGGGCGCACGGCTCGCCGTCGGCGACCTCGCCGACGCCGACGCGCTCCGGCGGGCCTGCGCGGGCGCCGACGCGGTCTTCGGCCTGTCGGTGCCGTTCGGCGAGGGCGGCAAGGACGGGGAGGTCGCGCAGGGACGCCTGCTCGTCGACACCGTCGCCCGCCTCGACGTCCACCTGGTGTACTCCTCCGTGCGGGGCGGCGACCGGTCGGCGGCCACCGGCGTCGACCACGCCGACGGCAAGCAGCTCGTCGAGGCGTATCTGCGCGAGCGGCCGGTGCGCGCGACGGTGCTCGGCCCGGTGTACTTCATGGAGAACGTGCTCGACCTCGGCTTCAGCCGGCTCGGTGACGGGATCCTCTCCCATCCGCTGACTCCGGGCAAGCCGCTCGACCAGGTGAGCGTTCTGGACATCGCCGGCATGGCCGTACACGCCGTGGAGAACCCGGATGAGTTCGTCGGCGAGCGGATCGACATCGCGTCCGATCGCGTCACCGGCCAGGAGGCGGCCCGGATCCTGAGCGAGGTGATCGGCCGGGAGATCCCCTACCGGCAGATGCCGCTGGACATGGTGCGGCAGTGGGCCGGCGAGGAGGTGGCCACGATGTTCGAGAACTTCGAGAGCACCACCGACTTCCTCGACATCGAGGCTCTGCATGCCAGGTACCCCGCCGTGCGCTGGCACGGCTACGCCGAGTGGGCCAAGACGGTGGACTGGGACAGGATCCTCGCAGGCTAGCCGGTGGCTTGTCGGCCCGGGGCCGACGGCGCGGCACGCCGCAGGTCCCGGCCGCTCTGTCCGGCCGGACCCGCGGATCAGGAGATCGCCTCGGCGGGACGGGCGCGCAGGACGAGCCGTGCGGGAAGGGCGGTGGCGGCCAGGGCCAGGACGGTCACCGCGGCGACCAGGGCCAGGTAGGCCGGCGGCGGCACGTGCGGCCGCGCCGAACCGGTCATGCCCAGGCTGAAGGCCGTGAGCGTGACCAGCGAGATCGCCGTGCCGAGGGCCACCGCGACCAGCACCGCGGTCAGCGTCTCCAGACGGGCCATCCGCAGCACCTGCCGGCGCGTGGTGCCGACGAGGCGGAGCAGGGCGAACTCGCGGGAGCGGTCCGAGGCGGACATCGCCAGCGTGTTGACCGCGGCGATCGCGGTGAACGCGATGATCAGGCCCATCGCCACGTGGTTGACCGCGGCGTTCGGCGCTCCCGCCTCGGCGGCCTGGACCCTGTCGAGCACCGTGACGCCGGGTGCGGCCCGCTCCAGGGCCGCGCGGGGGACCGACGGCGCCGCGACCAGGACGGTGGAGAACGGATCGTCGACGTGCGGGCGCACCAGTTCGTGCGCCAGGAGGAGCTCGCCGTACCCGAGGCCCCGCTCGTAGAGGGCGACGACGCGGAGCGTCGCGTGGGTGCCGTCGCCGAGGGCGAGCCGGAGCGGCGAGCCGACCGACACGCCGAGGCGGGACGCGGCGGTCCGGCTGACGGCGACCGTCTGCGGGCCGAGCCCGCGCAGCGATCCGGCGACCACCCCGGGGTCGAGCGTCGACGAGAGTCCCGCGGGCGTGACGGCCTGCGCGCCGTACCTCTCCAGGCCGACCCGGACCGAGGTGCGCAGCACCTCGGTGACCGCCTCCACGCCCGGCACCCCGCGTACGGCGTCGGCCGCGGCGGAGGAGACCCGCGGGCCGAGCACGTGGTCGGCGCGGTCGCCCGCCGCCGCCTCCTGCTGGGCGGCGTGTCCCATCGTGGTCTGCACGAACAGGATCGTGCACGTCATCGCGACCATGAGGCTGAGCGGAGTGATCACCGAGGCCAGCCGGTGCGACCCGATCCGCAGGTTCGCGGCGGCGAGGTACCCGCTCACCCGGGAGCCGCGCAGCACCGCTCCGAGCAGCGTGACGGCCACCCGGGCGATCACCGGGCCGAGCAGGGCGACCGCGACCGTCCACACCAGCGGGGTCAGCATCGTCACCGGGCCGGACGCCGCCTCGGTGGACAGCCCCGACAGCACCGCCGTCAGCACGGCACCGCCCGCGGCGCACCCCAGCCCGGCGATCAGCCGTCCCCGAGGCAGGCGCGCGGCCGGCAGCGCCGCCTCGCCGAGGGCCTCGACCGGGCGGATGCGGGCGGTACGGCGGGCGGAGACGCGCGCGGCGGTCCAGGCCGCCAGGACGGTCGCCGCGAGCGCGGCGAGTACCGGGAACGGGCTCACCACGAGCCGCAGGTTCTCCGGCATCACCCCCAGCGCGACGAACCGGGAGCGCAGCCAGAACCCCAGGCCGATTCCCAGGGCGGCCCCCAGGGTCCCGGCCACGGCGCCGAGCACGAGCGCCTCGCCGCCGAGCAGCCGGCGCACCTGCCGGGGTGTCGCCGCGACCGCTCTCAGCAGGGCGATCTCCCGCTGGCGCTGCTGGACGGAGAGCGCGAACGTGCCGACCACGACGAGGACCGCGACCAGCAGCGCGGTGCCGCCGAGGGCGCCGCCCATGCTGACCAGCTTCAGCCGTGCCTGCTCCCCGTCGAGGAACTCGGCCGTGCCGCGCTCGTCGCCGGTGTGCGCGACCGCACCGCCGAGCACCGGGGCCAGGTCGGCCCGAGGCGCGCCGGGCCGGGGGAAGACGCCGATCGCGCTGACCAGGCCGGGACGGCCGGCCAGGCGGCGGGCCTCGGCGGGGGCGAAGAACAGCGTGTCCTGGCTGGGCAGGGCCTCGGCGGTGACGCCCGTCACCCGGTAGACCCGTGATCCCGCCGGTGACTCCACGGTCACCTCGGCGCCCACGTCCAGTCCCGCCCGCGCGTCCGCCACCAGTTCGTCCCCGTCCCTGGGCGCGCGTCCGGCGCGCAGGGTGAACGGGGTGAGCGGGGCCGACTCCCAGCCGTGCCCCCAGAAGGACCGGCCCGCGACCAGGACGGGGAACGTCACCTCGGTGACCACCCGCCCGACCCCCGGGAGCCGGCCCAGCTCCCCGGCGAGGGAGGCGGGGATCCACCGGCGCTCCGACAGGGCCTTGGCCTTCGTCTTGGTCTTCTCCTCCGACTTCCGGACCGTCTCGCGGACGTACCGGTCGCCCGCGACGAGCACCGGGGCGCCCGCGTAGCGCTCGGGGGCGACGCCGCCGCGCAGCCCGGTCTCCAGCAGCATCCCGCAGGCGCAGACCAGGGCCGCCGCGCACATCAGGGCGAGGAAGGCGCCCGCGAAGCCGGCCTTGCGGTGCCGGATCGCCCGCAACGCGAAGAAGATCATTACACCCACGCTCCCAGTCGGGTCATCCGCTCGGCCACCCGGTCGGAGGTCGGCGCGGTCATCGTGTCCACGATCCGGCCGTCGGCCAGGAACAGGACGGTGTCGGCGTAGGAGGCCGCCACCGGGTCGTGGGTGACCATCACCACGGTCTGGCCCATGCCGTCCACCACCTCGCGGAGCAGCCTCAGCACGTCACGGGCGGTCATCGTGTCGAGCGCGCCGGTGGGCTCGTCGCCGAAGACCACCTCGGGCCGGATCACCAGCGCCCGGGCGATGGCCACCCGCTGCTGCTGCCCGCCGGAGAGCTGGGCGGGCCGGTGCCCGGTCCGCCCGTCCAGGCCGACCCGCGAGACGATCTCGCGGAGCCAGGCCCGATCCACCCGGCTGCCCGAGAGCCGGAGCGGCAGCGTGATGTTCTCGGCCACGGTCAGCGAGGGCACCAGGTTGAACGCCTGGAACACGAATCCGATCCGCCCCCGGCGCAGCTTCGTCAGCCGCGTCTCGTCCATCCCGGTCAGCTCGGTGCCGCCCAGCCGTACCGAGCCCGAGGACGGTGCGTCCAGCCCGGCCGCGCAGTGCAGGAACGTGCTCTTCCCCGACCCCGACGGTCCCATCACCGCGGTGAAGCTCCCCTGCGGGATGCCCACCGTCACCTCGCGCAGGGCCGCCACCGCGCCCTGGCCTGTGCCGTACACCTTGCTCACCGCGTCCAAACGCACCACGTCCGTCATGCCTGCAAGCCTGCTGGCCCGCGGTCCGCCGGGCCAGAGACGTGATCACCGGCGGACCGTGACATCGTCATGATCCGGGCACTGGTAGACATGTCCCGTGATCCGTGTGCTGTTGGCCGAGGACCAGTACGTCGTCCGGGGCGCCCTGGTGGCGCTGCTGGGCCTGGAGGCGGACCTGGAGGTCGTCGCCGCCGTCGAGTCGGGCGAGGCCGTGGTGCCCGCCGCGCTCCTGCACCGGCCCGATGTCGCGGTGCTCGACATCGACATGCCCGGCGCGCTCGACGGCCTCGCCGCCGCGGGAGAGCTCCGCTCGCGGGTGCCCGCCTGCCGGACGCTCATGCTCACCGCGTACGGCAAGCCGGGCCATCTCCGCCGGGCGCTCGGTGCGCGGGTGGACGGGTTCCTGCTGAAGACCGCACCGCCGGAGGAACTGGTGGCCGCCATCCGCGCGGTGGCCGACGGCGAGCGGGTGCTCGACCCCTCGCTGGCGGTGACGGCCTGGGACCTGGCCGACAACCCGCTCACCCCCCGCGAGGCCGACGTGCTCCGGCTGGTGGCCGAGGGGATCGACGCCGCCGAGATCGCCGGGCGCCTCTTCCTGAGCGCGGGGACCGTGCGCAACTACATCACCGCGATCGTCACCAAGCTCAACGCCCGCAACCGGGTCGACGCCGTGCGCATCGCCGGAGAGGCCGGCTGGATCTGAGCGCGCCGAACCCGCACGGCCGGGACCGGAGGCGGGGAGCGGGCCGCCCGGGGAGGGGCCGCGGCGCCGTGCCGTCCGAGGCGCGGCGCGGCGCGGGGCGGGGCGGGGAGCCTCAGCCGGCGGGTGCGGACGTCGCGGGGGACGGGGTGGGGACACGGGCCTCGATCTCGAACCGCTCGCCGTCGCGGGTGGTGACGAGACCGCCGCCGAGGGCGGCCAGCCGCGTGGTCAGGTTGCCGACTCCCGCCGAGCCGCGGCGCCCCGCGGGGCGGTCTGCGGTCCGGTCTGCGGTCCGGTCTGCGGCCCGGTCTGCGGCCCGGTCTGCGGCCCGGTCTGCGGTCCGGTCTCCGGTCCGGTCTCCGGTCCGGTCTCCGGTCCGGTCTCCGGTCCGGTCTCCGGTCCGGTCTCCGGTCCGGTCCGGCGCGGGGCCCCCGGGGGGAGCCGCGCCGGACCGGACCGCGGGGCGCACGCCGTCGTTGCGCACGCGGAGCCGTACCGCCTCCCGCTCGCGGTCCGTCGCGATCGTGCAGCGGCGTGCGGCGCTGTGCCGGAGCACGTTGGTCACCGCCTCGCGCAGCACCGTGCTCAGCACGGTCTCGACCTCGGCGGCGACCCGGCCGTGGCGCAGCTCGACCGTGACCTCGATGCCCGCGGCGCCCAGGAGCGACCGCGCCGCGTCCGCCTCGGCGGCCAGCGACATCTCGTACCGCTCCCCGGAGGCGGAGCGCATGTCGGCCTCGGCCTTCTCCACCATCGCGAGCACGTCCTCGATCTCGGCGCGGGCCCGGACGGGGTCGAGCCTCCTGGCCAGTTCGCACCTGAGGAGGATCGCCGCCATGCTGTGGCCGAGCAGGTCGTGCAGGTCCCGGGCGGCGCGCAGGCGCTCCTCGACCACCGCCGAGCGGGCCAGCTCCTCCTTGACCGCCTGGACCTCCTTCGCCAGCAGGGCCAGGCGGAGGAGCCCGTGGACGACCAGGCCGGTCACCAGCGTGCTCACGGTGTGGTTCACCGTCACGGCGGGCTCCAGCCCGAGGACGACGCCGATGACCGCGGCGCTCACCGTCACGGAGGCGACGAGCGGCCAGGCCAGGACGGCCGGGAAGGCGAGCAGGAGCGGACCGGAGAGGAAACCGGCGACGCCCAGCCAGACCTCGCCGAAGGCGGGGATCGGAAGATAGGTGAGCAGGGCCATGACCGTCAGTGACCGCAGGTGACGGCCGGACACCAGGTGGAGCTGCAGGAGGATGATCGACCCGAGGCAGGCGGCCGCCGGGAGCAGCGAGCCCGCCGGGAGCCGGAGCAGCGTCTTGGCGCTGAACCCGGCCAGGACGACGGCCAGCAGGGTGAGGGAGAGAACGGAGGCGTACCGGTCGTCCGGCGGGAGCGATGGCGCGGATCCGGCGCCGGGGAGCACGGCGGAGACGGTGAAACGGCCGGTGGAGGACAGGCCCGTCGTGAGCGATCCGCCCGCCGCGGCCACCCGGCCGGGAAGGTCGCCCAGGCTCTCGTCCTCCGCGGTCCTGGCTCCGTCGTTGGAGACGCGGAGCCGGACTCCGCCCTCGGACGCGTCGGTCTCGATCGCGCACGTCGTCGCCGTGCCGCGCCGTACGACCTCGGTCACCGCCTCCCGGAGCACGGCCGCGAGCAGCGCGCCCGCGGGCCCCAGCGGTTCGGCGTGGCCGACGCGCACCTGCGGGGTCACGCCCGCGGCCGCCAGCATCGCGCGGGCGGCGGTGATCTCGGGCGCCAGGGACATGGCGCGGTACCCGGAGGCGGCGGCCCGCGCCTCGGCCAGGGCGCGCCGTGCCGTGCCCGCGACCTGTCCGAGGATCTCGGCCGTGCGCTCCGGCTCGGTCAGGGCGCGCCTGGCGCCTGCGGCGATCGCGGTGAGGCCGCGCCCGAGACCGTCGCTCAGTTCGGCGGCGATCCGCAGCCGCTCCTCGGCGACGGCGGCCACGGCGAGGGCGAGCCGGGCCGAGTGCAGCTGGTCGACCCGCTCGGTGAGCCGGGTCAGGCCGTAGACCACCAGCGCGATCAGGACCATCGTGATCGTGGCGTCGGCCGTGGCGGACGCTGCGCCGTACCGGGCGGAGCCGATCACCGCCGCCGCCACGGCGACCGCCGGAGCGAGCGGCCACAGCGGCGACAGCAGCAGCAGTGACCCGGCCAGGAAGCCGAGCATGCCGACGGACGCGCCGGCGAGAACGCCCCAGAACCCGGCTGCGGCCTGCACGGCGAGCAGCACCGGCCCCCGGAACCGCCTGAGCACCGGCAGGACGTGGACGAGCTGCAGTGCGAACACGACGATCGCGATCGGCGCCCCGGCCAGCAGGTACACGCTCGCGAACGCGCCCAGAGCGGCGACGGTGATCCCCCGGGCCAGGTGGGGCGCCTGCATCTGTGGCAAATCCGTACCCCCGAACATCCGGGGGAACAGCCTAGTACTCCGTGACGCTTTGAGATCATGGCCGGGGTCTGCGCCGGCGGGTGCGGCGACGCGGCGCCGGCGATCTCATACCGGTCGGGCGAGCCGGGCGAAGGAGAGCACGACCACTGTCGACAGCAGCCAGCCCAGCAGGCCGGCCGTGTTCAGAAGCGTTGACACCAGTGATCCGTGCGGGCTGCGCGTCTCGGGATACCAGGTCGCCCGCTGGCCCAGTGAGAGCAGCGGGACGACGGTGTCCACGGTGTAGAACAGCGGGTCGAAACAGCGCACCTGTCCGTCCCCGCACGGCCCTGGACGGGTGCCGCGGCGTGCCCCGGTGGCGGTGCCGTCCTTCGGTGCCGCCACGTCGTCGACGGTGACCAGCCGGCCGTCGACGGCGTACACGTTCCCGCGCGGGTCGGTGGCCCGCAGCGTCTCCTGTGCCCAGGGGGTCAGCATCATCGCGCCCACGAGGACGAGCAGGGCGCCGAGCAGCCACAGCACCCTGCCGGGCCGGTACCCGTAGCCGACGGTGAGCCCGTAGAGCAGGTCCCGTGCGTCCCTGATACGGCGGCGCGGTGAGCGCCCGCCCGGCGCCGGTGCCCTCCTGGCCTGCCGGCGCTGCTCGATGAGCAGGTGTTCGGCCTCCGCCGGGTGACCGTGCTGGCGGAACACCCTGGCCGCCTGCTCGTAGGGGCCGGCGTCGAAGGGGGTCATCGCCCGCAGCCAGTCACGGCGGGCCCTCCAGTCCCAGGCGTCGTCGAACCGGTCGTAGACGAATCCGGAGATCGCCGTGTCCTGCGGCCAGCGGGCCGCGTCGTCGGCGAGCACGGTGGTGGAGGCGCCGGTCAGGTCCACCCGCGGCGGGACCTCGGCCCAGCGCAGGCCCATGCCGCCGCTCGCGGTGGCCGACACCGCTTCGATCCCCTCGCTGAAGGTGCCGCCCTCCATATCGAGTCGCCCCTCCACGCCGCACCGGTTCAACAGCACCCTGCCCTGGGCGGTGAATCCCTCGGTGAGCAGCAGCGGTCCGCGCACCAGCGCCTGCTGCAGGGAGAGCGCGTCCCCGCCCGGGTTGCACAGCCGGGCGCCGCGGGCGTCCAGGACGCCGCCGACCGATGCCGAGCGGAACCTCAGCCTGCCGCCGGTCGCCTCCAGTCCCCGCAGGTTCACCACGCTGTCGACGACGACGCCCTGCGCGGCGATGAGCGATTCCTTCTCGGGCCGGCTCCACCGTGTGCCGCTGAGCCGGAGGTCGCCTCTGATGTGGGCTCCCGCCAGCCGCAGTGTGCCCTCGACCGCCACGCCTTCCTCGATGAGGAGGCTGGAGCGCAGCTCGGCGTTGGTCAGGTCGAGGGCGCGGCCACCACCGACGGTGAACGCGCACTCCCGGTGGATGCGGATGGTGCTGAAGGATCCCATGGCGAAGTCCGCGCCGCCGCCGATCCGGCACTCACCCTCGACGCTGAGGTCCCCGCCGACGAAGAGGCCCGGGGCGCTGATCGCGGTCCCGCTGCTGCGCCGGCTGGAGTATCCGGTGCCCCTGACCGTCTCGGCCGGTTCGAAGACGGCCGCGCGGATCAGGAACTGCCCGGAGATCCGGGCGTTGCTCAGGTCGATGCAGCCGCGGACCAGCGGAGGGCGGCCCCGCTGGTCGTCGATGAGGAACAGGCTGCCGCCGATCTGCGCGTCACTCAGGTCCAGGGCCAGTCCCCGGTCGGGACGGGTCAGCCGGGCACCGGTCAGATCCAGCGATCCCTCCAGCCGCGCCCCGATCAGCCGGAGCCCACCGCTCGCCTCGAACCCGTCCAGCAACCGGATCGTCCCGCCGACCCGCATCCGGTCGGCTTGGATCGCCCGCCTCGTGGAGCTGATGACCGTGCCCTGGCAGAGCAGGCGCCCGCCGATCTCCGACTCGCACAGCCACACGGCCGCGCCGCAGGAGGTGCTGGCCGAGGTCCGCAGGTCACCGGTGATGCGCGACCTGGACAGGTCCAGGTCGCGGCGGACCCGCAGCCCGTTGGCGAGGATGCCGGGTACGGTGCAGCCGTCGAACGCCAGCAGATACAGGTCGGCGCCGTCCGCGTCGACGGGACGGTCGAACACGCAGTCGGTGAAGCGCAGCGGGAAAGGGACCTCCATCCCGCTCAGGTCGAGGTCGCCCTTGATCTGCGCCCCTTCGATGGCCAGCCCGCGCGGGTCGATCTCGTCCCGATCGCGTCGGCACAGCTCCCGTACGAGGTGTGCCCCCACGACGAGTTCCTCGCCGTCCTGCGCCCGGACGGCCCGTCCTCCCGCACAGGCCTGCGCCAGGGCCTCCGCATCCAGGGTTCGCACACCGCCGGACACCCTGTCAGCCTCCGGGAAACGGGGCGGAGGTCCGCCTTCCGGCGCCGGCCACCGCCCCTGCTGCCTCCGGGCGGGTCCGCTGCCCGTCTCCGGCCATCTCCACGGCCCCTTCCACGGCCCTTTCCACGGCGGAGACGCGGCGCCGCCGCTCTCCGAGAATCATCACCGCCCCGGTCGCCGCGGCACCCGCCAAACCCGCCAGCACGAAGATCTTCCACCGCCGCATGCGCTCAGGCTAGCCTCGTTTCCCGACCGGCGTTGATCGGATACGTGCTTCCGGTGCGGGGCGCATCACCCGGGGAGAGCACCTCCCGGATCGCGTCACCCGGGGAGAGCCCTGGAGCGGGGATTCGCTCCAGGGGGCGGCGGGCCAGCAGCCGCCGCACCGGGACCGCGCCGCCGCTCGGCCGGCCGGTGGCCGCCTCCGGATTGTCGGTGCCCGTTGATAGCCATGACCGGTCACGTTGACCGACCGATGATGGAGCCCCCCATGGCCACGGCCACCTTCAGCGACGGGAACGCCACCGCCGGGCGCTCCGTCGAGACCCCCCTTCCCGCTCGGCCCGGCGCGAGCCCGGCGCGCGGGCCCGTCCGCCTCGTGCAGCGGGTCGGAGGCTGACATGGGCGTCCTCGACGACTTTCCCGCGTCCCAGGGCTACCTGCTCAAATACCACCTCACGGGGCTGCCGCGCGAGCTGTTCGCCCTGTACGACGCGGGCGGGCGGCCCGGCGCCGACGAGGCCGGGCGCACGGCGTTCGGTCTGTGGGCGCAACTGCGGCTCAGCCTGGGCGACGAGGGCGGCCACGCGTACCCCGAGGAGGTGCTCCGGCTGGTGCGCGAGGCGGCCGGCGGCGACATCCCCTGGACGTTCGAGGACACGCGCGTCCTGTGGGAGATCGCCGACGCGCTGTCGGGTTGCGGTCACACCGCGCACGCCGAGCTGTACCGGATTCCGCTGGCCGCCATCGCGACGCTCGGATACTCCGAGCGCCGCCGGATCCTCGATGACGCGCCGCCCTGGCACCCGGCCCACCGCAACCCGGGCCGGGCCGCGCTGCGCAAGGAGCTGGAGCGCGTCCTGACCGAGCCCCCGGAGCACGGGGCGGCCGGGGTCGTGCGCAGCCTGGTCTGGGACGGCGACCCCGTCGCCCGTGCCATGGCGGGGCGGTACGCCGACCGGCTGACTCAGCCCGCCGTGCTGCCCCTGCTGAAGCACTGGTGCCGGGCCAAGGCCGGCAGGCCCAGCGAAGCCTGGCTCGCCAAGGTCCGCACGCTGCTCACCGACGACGGCGTGGCGGTGCTGCGCGAGATCCTCTCGCGCGTGGCCACCCACCGCGAGAGCCGCGAGCCCGGCGGCAGGGTCTTCCTCGCCCGCCGCACCGCCCTGCCGCTGCGCGGCATGCTGTGGACCTGCGAGGTGATCGACGCGCCCTGGGTGTCCACGCTGCTCGGCGACATCGCCGTGAACTGCGGCATCGGGCGCAACGGCACCGGCGGCGCCGCCGTCTGCCGCAACGAGAGGCTGGCCAACGCCGCGTTGAACGTGCTGGCCAAGAGGGGCGGCCTCGACACGGTGGGCGTGCTCGCGCGCGTGCGGGCCAGGCTGCGCAGACCGGCCCTGCTGGCGAAGGCGTCCGACGCCCTCGACGCGGTGGCCGTACAGGAGGGGCTGAGCCACGAGCAGCTCGTCGACCGGACGGTTCCGGCCTTCGGCCTCGGCCCCGACGGGGTCCGGGAGGAGCGGGCCGGCGACTGCGTCGTCCGGCTCGACGTCGACGGGCCGGTGCTGCGGTTCGTCAACGCGTCCGGGCGCGTCGTCAAATCGGCGCCCCGGTCCATCCGCGAGGACCCGGTGCTCGCCGATCTCAAGGCCACGCTGAAGGACCTCAAGCGCACCCAGGCCGCCGAGCGGCTGCGCCTGGAGCAGATGCTCATCGTCCAACGCGCGCTGTCCTGGCAGGAGGCCGAGCGGTACTTCTTCGACCATCCGGTCACCGGCCCCTACACCCGCGCCCTCGTCTGGCGGCTGCCCGACGGGTTCGCCGGGCTGCCGGTCCGGGACGGCGGCGGCTGGGCGCTGGCCGACGCGAGCGGCGGATCAGTGCGTCCGGAGGCCGACACGCCCGTCCGGTTGTGGCACCCCGTCCAGGAGGGCGCCGAGGGGGTGCGCGGCTGGCGCGACCACCTGCTGGAGCGGCGGATCAGGCAGCCGTTCAAGCAGGTGTTCCGCGAGGTCTACCTGCTGACCCCGGCCGAGGAGCGCACCCGCACCCACTCCGACCGTTTCACGGGCCACCTCGTGCGCTACGGGCAGGCCAAGGCGCTGCTGGAGCAACGCGGCTGGACCGGGCTGTCGATCGGGCACTGGGACTACGAGTGCGACGGCGACGTGGGGGCGGCCGTCAAGACGCTCGCCGGCTGGCAGGCGAGCTGGGGCATGCAGGTCGCCTCCGACCCCCGGCAGGACGACTGGGGCACGGCCTCCTGCGCCGCCACCGACGCGATCCGGTTCCGGCGCGCGGGTCTTCCCGGTGACGCGCCGCTCACCGAGGTGCCGCCGCTGGTCTTCTCGGAACTGCTGCGCGACGCCGACCTCGCCGTAGGGGTCGGCTCCCTGGGGCTCGACCAGCAGGCGGCCGGGCACGACGGCCACCGGCAGCCGTACGGGTTCGGCGAGCTGACCGAGACCGCCCGCACCCGGCGCGACGCGCTGGCCCGGCTGCTGCCCCGGCTGACGATCGCCGACCGGGCCGAGCTGACCGACCGGTTCCTGCGCGTCCGCGGCGACCTGCGCACCTACCGGATCCACCTGGGGTCGGGCAACATCCTGATGGAGCCCAACGACGCCTACCTGTGCATCGTCCCCCGCGGCGGCGGCGACCAGGTCTTCCTGCCCTTCGAGGAGGACGGCGGCATGCTCTCGGTCATCCTGTCCAAGGCGTTCCTGCTCGCCGACGACACGGCCATCACCGACGCGTCGATCACCCGCCAGCTTGTCGCCACCTGAGTGCCGCGACAGGAAGGGGCCACCGGGGCGTGACAGCGGGGTGACGGGGGGAGGCGATGCCGTGGTGGGTCGGAGGGTGTTCCTGGCAGTGCCTTGCACCATCGCAGACGTGTAGCTTTCTAATGGGAAGAAGGCGCTGCGGAGTGCGTGAGGCGCTCACCGATGAGAGGAGCGGCAGATGGCGCGGGTGACGGCGGCCCAGCGGAGGGAGCAGGACGCCGGGGCGGGGTACAACGCCTTCGTGGAGGCCTGCCCCAGCCGCAAGCTGCTCGACCGGATCTCCAACAAATGGGTCGCGCTGATCCTCGCCGCGCTCGGCAGTGACGATGCGCATCAGCCGGACTCCGCCTGCGCCGGCGGGCCCCGGGCGATGCGCTACTCGGAGTTGGCCCGCCTGCTGGCCGGTGTCAGCCAGAAGATGCTCACCCAGACGCTGCGCTCGCTGGAGCGCGACGGCCTGGTGACCCGGACCGTGGTGCCGACCGTGCCCGTCACCGTCTCCTACGAGCTGACCGATCTCGGCCTGTCGCTGTACGGGATGATGCGGGGCCTCAAGGCCTGGGCCGAGGCGCACATGGACGACGTGCTCGCCCATCGCGAGGCCTACGACACCCGCCTCGCCTGAGACCGCGCTCCGCGGGGCCTGTGCGGCGGTGTCGTCCGCGGTCGAGTCCCGCACTCGACCGCGGACGTCCGAGGACCCGCCCCCGTCGCGAGGAGAAGCCCCCCGGGTCCCCGCGGAGCCCTCCGCCCCCCTCTGAAGCCCCGCGGAGCCCGCCCTCAGCGGCCGATCTCGTCCAGTTCGGCGAGATCCTCGCCGGAGAGGGTGAGTCCGGCGCCTGCGACGTTCTCGCGGAGGTGCGCCGCCGACGAGGTGCCGGGGATCAGCAGGATGTTCGGCGACCTCTGCAGCAGCCAGGCCAGGGCGACCGACATCGGCGTCGCGGCCAGCCGGGAGGCCACGGCCGTGAGCGCCGAGGACTGCAGCGGGCTGAAGCCGCCGAGCGGGAAGAAGGGCACGTAGGCGATGCCCTGTCCGGCGAGTTCGTCGATCAGCTCGTCGTCCTGGCGGTGGGCGAGGTTGTACATGTTCTGCACGCACACGACCGGAGCGATCGAGCGTGCCTCGGCGACCTGCTCCGCCGTCGCGTTGCTCACGCCGAGATGCCGGATCAGCCCCTGCCGCTGGAGTTCGGCGAGCGTCCCGAACGCCTCGGCGAGCGAGCCGGGCTGGGGCCCCCGAGCGTCGCCGAGCCGCAGGTTGACCACGTCCAGCGTCTCGAGGCCGAGGTTCTCCAGGTTGTGCCGGACGGCCCGGCGCAGGTCTTCGGGCGTGCGGGCCGGGGGCCAGCCCCCCTGCTCGTCCCGGACCGCGCCGACCTTGGTCACGATGTGCAGCGAGTCGGAGTACGGGTGCAGCGCTTCGCGGATCAGCCGGTTGGTGATGTGCGGCCCGTAGGCGTCGGCGGTGTCGATGTGGGTGATGCCGAGGCCGGCGGCCTCGCGCAGGACGGCGAGTGCGCCGTCGTGATCGGCGGGCGGACCCATGACCCCGGGACCGGCGAGCTGCATGGCTCCGTAGCCGAACCGGGTGACCGTCAGGTCGCCCAGGGTCCAGGTGCCGCCGGGAAGCGAGGCGGGGGACGTGCTCATCACTGTGCCTTTCGTGTTGAACCAGAGAGCGGCGCCCGATGGCACCTTGCATCATCATCGGGAAGCAGCTTCCTGATAGGAAGAAGGCACTTCACAGTGCGTAAGGCACTCACAGGTGAGAGGAAGGCCGGCCGGCGGCGGCCTCCGGACGGACCGCGGTGAACACGCGGGAGGCCGACACCTCAGCCCCCGACCAGCGGGACGAGCTTGACGAACGACACCACCGGGTCGGCGGTCAGGTCGATCACCTCCGACAGGTCCTCGACCTGGCGGTCCCCGACCAGCAGCACGAACCCGTTGCGCCGGAAGGCCCGCTCGGCGGCGTCCGCCTGCTTCTCCCAGTCGATCCGCCGCCGCTCGCCCGTCCGGTAGCCGTTCAGCTCCGCCTCGGCGTCCGCGGGGCGGACCAGGCCGGTGAACCGGGCCGAGGGATCGGCGTTGTGGCGGGCGACCTCCTCCCGGACGCGCGACCGCACCAGCTCCCGCGCCGAGATGCTCTCCGGCAGATCGGGCAGCGCGAACTCGGCCAGCGGTTTCCCGGTTGCCGTCTCGTCTCGGAAGGTGACCGTCGCCATCTCACAGCTCCACACGTCAGCGGAAGAGTACGAGGCAACCGATATCAGGCGGAACCGACAAGACGAGCCGGGCGGGGCGCCGGGGCCGGATCACCTCCTGCTCCGCCGCTCGTGGGCCTCGGCGAGGATGAGGTAGGCGCTCGCCGTCCACGTGTAGGCGCGGTCGCGCAGTCCCTGCCCGGTGCGGGCGTCGAAGTTCTCGGCGAACCCCGACTTCTCGCACAGGGTGCGGAAGCGCGCGCTGATCTCGTCGGCCAGGTCCGGGTATCCGGACCGGCGCAGGCCGTCCTCGACCAGGACGGTGGACGGCGCCCAGATGGGGCCGCGCCAGTAGCCGTCGTCCCGGTAGTGCTCCGAGGCGGGCGGCTCGGTGGCCGGCCCGAACGCGGTCAGGTGCCGCTCGATCCGGGAGGCCAGCGCCGCGCGGACGGGTCGCGGCAGTTCCTCCCCCAGCACGATCGGAACGAGGTCGAGCAGGCTGGAGCCGGCCCAGGTGCGCCCCGAGTGCACGCCGCGGGCGACGAACCGTTCGCCGTCCCACAGCTCGGCGAGGAGGGCGTCGCGCATCCGGTCGGCCTGTCGCGTCCATCGGGCGGACGCGGCGGGATCCGGTGCCAGGCGGGCCAGTTCGCGCATCTGCAGCACGAGGAAGGCCGCCAGGTCGGCGGTCTCGACGACCCGCTCGGGGTCGAAGGTGGTGGCGTTGTCCCAGCCGCTGTCGTTGCCGTGCTGGTAGTGCGGCAGCTCGCGGCCGGGGGCGCGGCGGGCGTCGAGCCAGAACGCGGTCCAGCGCTCCAGCGACCGGTAGACGCCGGACGGATCGGGTGCGGGAGGGAGCCGGCGCAGGGCCCAGCCGTGGACGGGCGGTTTGACGAAGTTGTAGAGGACCTCGGAGTGGGCGACGGAGTCGGGCAGCGCGCCGGAGGCGTCCTGGTGGTCGAAGGGCAGCCGGAACTGGTCCCAGGCGGGCCCCGGCAGGCCGCGGGCCAGGGCGATGGCGTTGAAGCAGTGGTCCCAGCTCCACACCTTGTCCATCCAGTGCTTGGACATGAGCACGGCGGGCCGGGTGACGAACCCGGCGGGGCGGACGGTGGCCGACCACAGCACGTAGGCGGCCAGTTCGGCGGCGGGCGTCCGGTCGCTGCGCCAGGGCGCGACCGCCGCGGCGAACGCGGCGAACTCCGCCCGCGCCGCCTCGACGACCTGCTCGAAGGGGACGGCGCTCGTGTACGGGGCGCGGGCGGCCTCGTACTCCTCGACCGCGATCTCCCACTCGCCGCGCAGGGCGACGCCGCGCTCGGCGGTGCCCAGCGCCTGCTCGCCCAGCGCCCGCGTGCCCGGATCCCCGGCCTCCCCGCGCAGGAGGGTGATCCGGTAGCGCCGGCCGGTCTGGTAGACGGTGAGGACGTACGATCCGTCGACGGGGTCCCGGTAGAAGTACGGGCCGCTGAACGGCGTCAGGACCGGGTCGGCGGCCAGCAGGCGGAGCCCGAGGCCGCGACCGCGCACGCGTACGGTGTCGGCGTTCTCGTAGGCGAGGTCGATCCGGCCGTCGTCGCGGCTCCAGGTGAGCCGGTGCGGGGTGGCCGTGATCACGGCCTCGGCGTCGGGGACCAGCTTCAGGACCGGGTGCATGCCGGTCTGGTGCGAGACCAGGTGCACGTCCGGGGCGTGGGTCCGCTCCGCCACCACGGGCGAGAATCCGAACCAGGAACCGCAGTGGCTGAACGGTATCTCCTCCAGGGAGAACACCGGTCCGGAGGAGGAGGCGGCGGTCATCGGGCGGGACTCCCTTCCCGGTCTCCGGCGGCGGCCGCGGCGGGAACGGCGCCCGTCACGGAACCGGCCTCCGCAGCGGGAACGGCCTCCGCGGCGGGAACGGGCAGCCAGACGCGCATGCCCGCCGGGCCCCGCCGGGCCCAGGAGTGGTAGGGACGCAGCGGGAGGTCGATCCATCCGGCGTCCCCCGCGGCGGGCGCCGGACGGGGGAGGTAGGGCCAGCTCCTTCCGGGGTGGCCGGGCAGCAGGGCGCGGACCAGGACGGCGCCGCCTCCGGCCCGGGGCGCGGAGCGGGGGTCGATCACGAGGGCGTCGAGCGCGGCGGGGTCCGGCAGGTCGCGGGACTCGGCGCACAGCACCTCGGGGCCGCGCTCGACGGCGACGCAGCCGCGCACCGCGTCGATGCGGGGGTCGGGCCAGGTGAAGCGGGGTTCGACCGGCAGGTCGAGGGTGATGACCTCGCCCGCGCGGAAGGTCCGGTGGACGCGGACGAGGCCGGGGGCGGCCCGCCGCGTACGGCCGTCCTCGGTGAGGGTGGCGCCCGTCGCCCAGGCGGGGACGCGCAGGGTGAGCGTCCAGGGGCCGGGGGTGTCGGCCGCGACGCGGAGGCGGACGACGCCGGATTCCGGGTATCCGGTCTCGACGTCCACGGCGGCCGTCCTCCCGCCGGGCAGCTCGGCGCGGATCGCGCAGGGGGCGTACTGGTGGATCTGCAGGCCGTCGTCGTCGGTGGTGGCGAGGTAGCCGTGCAGGCTGGCGAGCGTGCGGGCGACGTTGGTGGGGCAGCAGGAGACGTCGAACCAGGCGGCCCGGGTGCCGCCCTCGGCGCGCGGGCTCACCTCGTCCGGGTCCGCGGCCTTGCCCGGCGTGCGCTGGTGCAGCGGGTTGGCGTAGAAGAACGCCCTGCCGTCGGAGCTCGGCGAGGTCGCGATGACGTTGTACAGGGTCCGCTCGATGAGGTCGGCGTAGCGCGGGTCGCCGGTGGCCAGCAGCAGGCGCCAGGACACCATGATCGAGGCGACGCCGGCGCAGGTCTCGCAGTAGGCGCGGTCCGGCGGCAGCTCCCAGTCCTCGCCGAAGCCCTCGTCCTGGTGGCGTGAGCCCATGCCGCCGGTGATGTACGTGCGGCGCGCCACCGAGCGCTCCCACTGCCGCCGCACCGCGTCCAGCAGCTCGCCGTCGCCGCGTTCGACCGCCACGTCCACGGCCGCCGCGGTGAGGTAGAGCGCCCGGACGGCGTGGCCGCGCCACACGTCCGCCTCCCTGACGGGGACGTCGTCCTGGAAGTACGCGCGCCCCAGCGGGATGTCGCGCAGCGTCCCGTGGCCGCGGCGGTCGAGGAACAGGCGGGCCTGCTCGACGTACCGCTCCTCGCCCAGGGCGCGGCCGAACTCGGCCAGGCCGACCTCGATCTCCGGATGACCGCAGATCCCGGCGGACCCGCCGGGGCCGAACGTGCGGCACACGTGGTCGGCGGCGCGGCGCGCGACGCGCACCAGGTCGTCCTCGCCGGAGGTGCGCAGCCGGGCGACGGCGGCCTGGAGCAGGTGGCCGGTGTTGTAGAGCTCGTGGCCCATCTCCAGGTCGCTGTAGCGCGGCGGCTGGTCGCCGTGGCCGAAGCAGGTGTTGAGGTACCCGTCCGGGTCCTGGGCGCGGGCGACGCGCACGGTGAGCCGCTTGATCGCCGCCTCCGCCTCCGGATCGCCGGTCCTCGCGGTCTCCCAGGCCAGGGCCTCCAGCAGCTTGTAGACCTCCGAGTCGGAGAACGACCAGCCGGGGCGGTCGGGTCCGGTGGCCCCGTCGGCGACCCGGTCGAAGTTGGCCAGCCAGCCGAGGCGCTCCATCCACGATTCGCAGTGGGCGAGCGTCGCCGTGGCGTTCACGGCCTGCCGGTCGCCCCAGAACCCGCCGGTGAGCGAGACCTGAGCGAGCCCGAGGGGGCGTACCCGGCCGTGGGACGGCAGCACGGGGCCGGTCATGTGTCGAAGCCTTCCTGTCAGTCCTTGACGGCGCCCGCGGTCACCCCGGCGGCGATGTAGCGCTGCGCCAGGACGAGGAGGAACGCCGCCGGAAGTGAGGCGATCACGGCGGTCGCCATGATCGAGTTCCATTGCGTGGTGTTGTTGCCGATGTAGCGGAAGATGCCGAGCGTGACGGGGATGACGTCGCTGTTGCGGTTGAGGGTCGAGGCGAAGACGAAGTCCGACCACGCCCACAGGAAGGTGAACAGCGACACGGTGATCACGGAGTTGCGGCTGAGCGGCAGCACGATCGACCGGAACGTCCGCCAGGTGCCCGCCCCGTCGATCTGCGCCGCGGACATGATCTCGGCGGGGATGCCCGCCATGAACGCCCGGAAGAGCAGCACCCCGAACGGCACGGCCAGCGTCGAGTCGGCCACGATCAGGCCGGCGACGGTGTTGAGCAGCCCGAGCCTGATGTAGATCGCGTAGAAGCCCATGGCCATGACGACGCCGGGGATCATCTGCGCGACCAGCAGCAGGAAGTCGATCACCCGTCCCCCGCGCGGGCGCAGCTTGGCCAGCGCGAACCCGGCCGGCAGGGACACCGCGAGGGTGAGCGCGACCGTGCCGAGCCCGATGAGCAGGCTGGTGGCCAGGGCCGGGAGCTGCTGGCCGAGCGCCGCGCCGTAGCCCTCGAACGTCGGGTCCCACGGGAACCAGTGCGGCGGGTCGGCCCGCATGTCGCTCGTCTTGGTGAGCGAGACGTTGAACATCCAGTAGACCGGGAAGAGCATCACGCCCACCAGGACGACGCCCGCCGCGGTCTTCCACCAGGCTCTCATGCCCGCTCCTCTCGGCGCTGCAGACGCACGTGCACCAGCCCGGCGACGAAGGCGATGAGGATGAGCAGGTTGCCGACCGCCGCCGCCGGGGAGAAGTCGGGCTGCCCGGTGCCGAACGCCTCCCGGTAGGACCAGACGGCCAGCGTCGTCGAGGCGTCCGCCGGGCCGCCCCGCGTCATGATCCAGATGATGTCGACGACCTTGAGCGTGTAGATCAGCCCGAGCAGCAGCGTGATCGCCGACACCGGCCGCAGCAGCGGGAAGGTGATGCGCCGGAACCGCTGCCAGGCGTTCGCGCCGTCCAGTCCGGCGGCCTCGTACAGCTCGGCCGGGATGTTCTGCAACCCGGCGTACAGGATCACCAGGTTGAACGGGATGCCGAGCCAGATGTTGGCGATGGTCACCGCCAGCAGCGAGGTGTCCGGGGACGTCAGCCAGTTGATCTGGCCGATCCCGAACGCCTGGAGCGCCGCGTTGACGATGCCGTTCTCACTGTTGAGCATCCACGACCAGGTGGACGCGGACACGATCAGCGGCAGCAGCCACGGCACGAGGAACATCGCCCGCAGCACGGCCGACAGGCGGAAGTTCCGGTGGAAGAAGACCGCCAGGGCCAGGCCGAGGGCGTACTGGACGGTGATCGACCCCAGGGTGAACAGCGCCGTGTTGCCCAGCGCGCCGAGGAACGCCTCGTCGGAGAGGATGTCCAGGTGGTTGTCCAGCCCGGTGAACTCCGGGTCGCCCTGGACGAAGGCGCGCGGCGTGTAGTCGTGCACGCTGAGGTCGATGTTGCGGTACAGCGGATAGGCGTAGAAGGCGAGCAGGTAGACGATCAGCGGGGCCAGGAAGGCGGAGGCCGTCCACCGCCGGGCCCGCCCCGGCGGGGGGGCCGCGGGCGCGGCTCCCCCCGCCGGGGCCGTCTCGGTGCGCAGCGACGTCATGGGATCAGTCGCCGACGGCCTGCTGCGCCTGGGCCTGCGCCTCCTTGAGCGCGTCGGCGGGGCTCGCCGCGCCGCTCAGCGCCTTCTGCACGCCGGTCCACATCGCCTCGGAGATCTTCGGGTAGTCCGTGCCGAGGTTGTCGCTGGTCCGGCCCTTGGCGGTGCGCACGGCCTCCACCCACGGCTTGAGCGAGGGCTCCTTGGCGAGGATGGCCGCCTGTCCCTCGGCCGTGGAGGGGATGTAGTACGCGAACGCGGTGCCGGTCTCCACCAGGCCCTCGGGTGTGGTCATGCACTCGAGGATCTTCTTGGTGACGTCGTAGCGCTTGGCGTCCTTCTGCACCGGGACCGTGATGAACTCCCCGCCGGTGGGCGTGGGCGCGGCTCCGCCGTCCTTGGCGGGGATCTGCACGATGCCGGTCGGGAAGCCCGCCTTCGCGGCGCTGTCGATCTGCCAGGTGCCGTTCTCGCCGAAGGCGAACTCACCGGTCAGGAACTCCTCCCAGCTGGTGTTCTGGGAGTTGCCGATGACCGAGTTCGGCGCCAGCCCGTCCTTGAGCCAGGAGCTCCACAGCTCCAGCGCCTCGACGGCCTGCGGTGAGTCGAGCCGCGTGAGCTGCGCGCCGGCGCCCCAGAGCCACGGAAGGAACTGGAACGAGCCCTCCTCGGTGCCGATTCCGGCGAACGTGATCGGCTTCTTGCCCGCGGCCTTGACCTTCTTCAGCGCCGCGGTGAGCGAGGCCCAGTCCTTGACGGAGGCGGGGTCGACGCCGGCCTCGTCCAGGATCTTCTTGTTGTAGTAGAGGGCCAGGGTGTTGGCGCCGATGGGGATGCCGTAGGTCTTGCCGTCCAGCTCGCCGGCGGCGATCAGGTTCTTGTCGAACCGGTTCGCATCAAGCCCGAAGTCGGACATCGCGCTGAGCATCCCGGCGTCGGCCAGCGTGGAGACGGCCGGGTTGTCCAGGAGGATGACGTCGGGTGCGTTGCCCTCCTGGCCGGCCAGCAGGGCCTGGTTCGTCAGCGCCGTCGTGTCGTAGGCGGTGCGCTGGATGGTGACGCCGGCCTGCTCGCCGCAGGAGCCGACCCGCCGGGCCCACGCGGAGCCCGCGTCGTGCTGCGGGTACGGGTCCCACCAGGTGTACGCGCCCGCGGCGGGGGCCGTACCGGATCCGGCGCCGGATCCGGACGCGCCCTGGGGGGTGGACGCGCAGGCGGTGAGGGTGGACAGCGCCAGGACGGCGGTTCCGAAGACCGTCATCTTCGTGGACACCGACGGACGGTTCATCGATTCCTCCTTGTTAACGCTCACATTGAGAGCGCGACGGAAGTGGGGGGTAGGGCCCGGTGCTAGCTGGAGCGCGGTCGCGGATGCGCGGTGCTCCCCAGGGAGACCAGTTCGGGTGAGATGAAGCGCACCACGTACGGCTCCTTCCTGGCCGCCGGGGACTCCACGCGGCGCACGAGCTGGCGTACGGCCATGGAGCCGAGGCGGTCGGGTGCGCTCTCGACGAACGAATAGGGCAGGGAGAAGGTCGCGGCGAAGTCGGCGGAGTGGCGTCCGATGACCGACAGGTCCTCGGGCACCCGCAGCCCCCGCGCGTGGGCGACCGTGGGCAGCGCCGCCACGGCCGCCTCGTTGTTGATCAGCAGGCCGGTCGCCGCCGGGTGGGCGTCGAGCGACTCGTTGAGCAGGCGGCCCGCGGCCGGTTGCCGGGACTCGCCGTACACGGCGTGCAAGGTGACGCCGAGCTGGCGGGCGCGTTCGAGCGCCGCGTCGCGCAGCCGCCACACGTAGGCGCCGCCCCGCTCGACCACGTGCTCGGGTTGCGAGACGAGGATGAGCTCGCGGTGGCCGAGCCGGTGGAGGTGGTCCACCATCACCCGCCCGGCCTCCTCGAAGTCCAGGTCGAACACGTCGAGCCCGGAGCAGTCGTCCGGCAGCCCGACCAGGGCCCCCGGCTGCGGCGCGGCGCGCAGGACCGGCAGCCGGGCGTCGTCCTGGGCGACGTTCATCAGCACGACGCCGTCCACCATCCGCGAGTCGGTGATGCGCCGCAGCGCCCGCACCCCGTCGGCCTCGGTGACCAGCAGCGTGTCGTAGCCCAGGTCGCGGGCGGTGTTCGTGACGCCCAGGATGTACTGCATCATCGCGGGCGCGAACTCGTCCTCGTGGAACCGGGCGAGCAGCCCGAGGACCTTGGTCTGGGCGGTGGCGAGCGCGCGGGCGCCGGCGTTCGGCGTGTAGGCGAGCGCCTCGGCGGCCTCCAGCACGCGACGGCGCACGTCCTCCGAGATGGGCCGCTTGCCCGACAGCGCGTACGACGCCGTGCTGCGGCTCACCCCGGCCTCCTGGGCCACGTCGCCGATCGTCGCCATTCTCACCTCCTGATTGTCGAACCGGTTCGATGATCGCGGTACGCCGCTTCCCTGCATCGCTGCCCGGATGCCCCTTCTCATGCGGTAACACGCGGGACCGGCTCGCATCGGCGGCGGGTTCGGCCACCGGAGCGAGCGAACCGGTTCAACGGTGTGACCCGACTGTTCTCCCCCGGGCATCGGACGTCAAGGGTCCGCACAACCGGAGATACCGAATCGTGACAAGCCGGAAACGCAGAGAGATCGGCAAGCGCCCGGCGGGAGCCCGGGACGGCGCCCGCGGAACGGGCCTCCTCCTGGCCACAGGAAGGAAGCAATGCCCCATTATTGGATAATTGCCACAAAACAGACAAAGCCATTGAATATGGCATGAATGTTTGCGGGAGCGCTCCCATAGCCTCAGAAAACGCCCTTAAAAATAGAGAGACGTCGGAAGGGTGTCAAGAAAGCCGGACGTTCTCGTCGCCACCCCCGTCGCCGCCTTCGCCGTAACCTCGGAGAAACACCAGGCCAGACTGGGTCATGCCGACGATACCGAAATGACTCCTTGACGTCTTCGATCACGCCTCCCTACCCTGCTCCGCAGTGGGAGCGTTCCCACGCTTTTCCGACGGCCCCTCGGCAGAGAGATGACCGCCACCTCGGCCGCCTCGTCCCCGCGGGTTCATCCCCACGTGAGGGAGAAGACCATGCTCGATGAGCAGGACTCGCGCGTCGCCACGCTGAGCCCCGCCAAGCGCGCCCTGCTGCTCCGGCGGTTGCGCGGCGACGCGGGCGCGGCGGCCTCTCCGATCCCGCGCCGTCCCGCCGGCACGCCCGCGCCGCTCACGTTCAGCCAGGAGCGGGTCTGGTTCCTCGACCAGCTCGACCCCGGTGACGCGGCGTTCACCATGTGCCTGGCGCAGCGGTGGCGGGGCCGGCTGGACCTGGACGCGCTGCGGGACGCGGTGGCGGCCGTCGTCGCGCGGCACGAGAGCCTGCGCACCCGCTTCCGGGCCGAGGACGGCACACCGGTGCAGGAGGTCGTCCCGGACGCCGCCGTCGCGGTGGAGTTCCTCGACCACGCCGAGGCCGGACCGGGCGCGCCCCCGCCCGAGGAGTGGGCGCGCGCGGCCGTCGCCCGGCGGACCAACACCCCGTTCAGCCTGGCCGAGGCCCCGCTGCTGCGGGTCAGCGTGCTGCGCCTGGGCACCGACGACCACGTGGTCTGCGTGGTCTGCCACCACATCGTGGCCGACGGGGTGTCGCTGAACATCTTCGCCGAGGAGCTGGCCGCCCGGTACGGCGCCGGCCCGGCGTACGAACCGCCTCCGCTGCCCGTGCAGTACGCCGACTTCGCCGTCTGGCAGCGGGAGCGGCTCACGGAGGAGGCGGCCGGGCGGTCCCTGGCGTACTGGACCGCCCGCCTGGCCGACCCGCCCGTGCTGGAGCTGCCCGCCGACCGCCCCCGGCCGGCCGTGCACTCCTCCCGCGGCGGCGTCGTCACCGTCACGCTCGGCGCGGAGCCGACCGCGGCCCTGGAAGGGCTCGCCGCCCGGCACGGCGCGACGCCGTTCATGACCCTGCTCGCGGCCTACCAGGCGCTGCTCGCCCGGCACACCGGGCAGGAGGACGTCTGCGTCGGGTCCCCCATCGCCGGCCGGGACCGGGTGGAGCTGGAGCCGCTCATCGGCTTCTTCCTCAACACGCTGGTGCTCCGCGGCGACCTGTCGGGCGACCCGGCGTTCGGCGAGCTCCTCGACCGCACCCGCACCGCGGTGCTCGACGCCTTCGACCACCAGGACATCCCCTTCGAGCAGGTGATGGGCGAGCTGCGCATCGAGCGCGACCTCAGCCGCTCCGCGCTGTTCCAGACGATGTTCGTCCTGCACACCCAGAACGACCGGCGGGCCGCGCCCCCGGGCCTCCGCCCGCCGCCGGAGACCCCCGATCCCCCGACCGGCCGGGGGATCGAGGAGATCACCGGGTTCGACACCGGGTACACCGCGGCCAAGTTCGACCTGTCCCTCGACGCCTGGCGGACCCCGGACGGGCTGAGCCTGGTGTTCGGCTACGCCGCCGACCTGTTCGACCGCGATACCGTCGCCGCCCTCGCCGACCGCTTCACCCGGCTGCTCACCGCCGTCGCCGCCGACCCCGGCCTGCGGCTGTCGGAGATCGACCTGCTCTCCGGCGACGACCGCCGGACGATCCTGGAGTGGAGCGTCAACACCGCGCCGCCCGCCGCGCAGACGGTTCCCGAGCTGTTCGCCGCCGCGGTGGCGGCCCGCCCCGACGCCCCGGCGGTGACCTGCGCCGGCCGGACGCTCACCTACGCCGAGCTGGACGCGCGCGCCGACGCCCTGGCGCGGGCGCTGCGCGGGGCGGGAGCGGGTCCGGAGTCGGTGGTCGCCGTGGCGATGGACCGCTCTCCCGACCTGCTCGCGGCGCTGCTGGCCGTCTGGAAGGCCGGCGGCGCCTACCTGCCGCTCGACCCGGCCTACCCGCCGTCGCGCCAGGCCGCCATGCTCGGCGACAGCGGCGCGCGGGTGGTGCTCACCACCGCGGCGCTGAGCGGGCGCCTGCCGGACGGGCCGCACCGCGTGCTCTGCGCGGACGGCGGGCTCCCGGCGGCCCCCGGCGACCCGGACCCGGGCCCGCTGCCCGCTCCCGACCCCGGGCGCGCCGCCTACGTGATCTACACCTCCGGCTCCACGGGACGGCCCAAGGGCGTCGTGGTCGAGCACGGGGCGCTGGCGGCCCGCGTGGGCTGGATGCGGGAGGCCTACCGCCTCACCCCGGCCGACCGGGTGCTCCAGTTCGCCACGGTCAGCTTCGACACCCACGCCGAGGAGATCTATCCCTGCCTGGCCGCCGGGGCGACGCTCGTGCTGCTGCCCGGGGGCGGGGAGTTCCTGCCGGACTTCCTGGCCACGCCGTACGCCAGGGACCTGACCGTGCTGGACCTGCCCACCCCCTACTGGCACGAGCTGGTCACCGACCTGGACACCGTGGACTGGCCGCCCGGCCTGCGGCTGACGATCCTCGGCGCCGACCAGGCGCAGGCGGCGGCCGTGACGGCCTGGCACCGGCACTTCGGCGGCCGGGTGCGCCTGATGAACACCTACGGCCCCACCGAGGCCACGGTCATCGCCAGCGCCGCCGAGCTGCGCGAGGGGGACCGGCGCCCGCCGATCGGCAGGCCCATCGCGGCCACCTCCCTGTACGTGCTGGACGAGCGGCGGCGGCTCGCCCCGGTCGGGGTCCCCGGCGAGCTGTACATCGGCGGCGCCGGGCTGGCCCGCGGCTACCTCGGCCGGCCCGGTCTCACCGCCGAGCGCTTCGTCCCCGACCCCTACGGCGGCGGCCGCCTCTACCGCAGCGGCGACCGCGCCCGCTGGCGGCCGGACGGGGAGCTGGAGTTCCTCGGCCGCGCCGACGACCAGGTCAAGGTGCGCGGCTACCGGATCGAGCCCGGCGAGGTCGAGTCCTGCCTGCTGGCGCACCCCGCGGTCGCCCAGGCCGTGGTCCTCGCCGAACGGGGCAACCTGCTGGCCTACGTGGTGCCGACGGCCGACTCCCCCACGGCCGGCACCCCCACGGTCGGCACCCCGATGGCCGGCACCCCGATGGCCGGCGCCGCGATGGGGCCGGAGCTGCGCGAGCACGTGGCGCGGGCCCTCCCCGCCCACATGGTGCCCGCCGCCGTGACCGTCGTGGACCGGCTGCCGCTGACGCCCAACGGCAAGCTGGACCGGGCCGCGCTGCCCGCCCCCGAGTTCCGCGGCGGCAGCGGCCACGTCGCCCCCGCGACGCCCACCGAGCAGGCGATCGCCGACATCTGGGCGCAGGTGCTCGGGATCGAGCGCGTCGGCGCCGAGGACGACTTCTTCGCGCTGGGCGGCCACTCCCTGCTGGCCACCCAGGTCATCGCCAGGATGCGGCGCGCGCTCGGCGCGGGCGTCTCCCTGATGGACCTGTTCCGGCACCCCACCGTCCGCGGGCTCGCCGCCCTGGCCGACACCCCCGCCGACGCCCGGCGGCCCCGCCGCCTGCTGCACGAGCTCACCCCGCCGCTTCCGCAGGACCGGTGCGTGCTCACCTACGTCTGCGTTCCGTACGGCGGCGGCAGCGCGGTGGTCTACCAGCCGCTGGCCGACGCCCTGCCGGAGGGGTACCGGCTGCTCTCGCTGGCCGTACCGGGGCACGACGTGGGCCTGGCCGAGGACCCGCTGCCCTTCGACGAGCTCGCCGCCCGCTGCGCGGCCGAGGTCCTGGAGCAGGTGACGGGTCCCGTGGCGGTCTACGGCCACAGCAGCGTGGGCTCGGCCCTCGCCGTGGAGGTCGCCCGGCGGCTGGAGGCGGCCGGGCGGGCGCCGGAGGCCGTCTACATCGGGGCGGCCTTCCCGTTCGCGCGGCCCCGCGGCCGGGTGATGAACGCGCTGTCCCGCCTGGCCCGCGCCTCCGCCGTCGCCTCCGACCGGGCCTACGGCAACTGGCTGGCCTCCATGGGCGTGGACCTCAGCGAGCTCACCCCCGAGCAGGCCCTCCACATCGTGCGCACGATGCGCGCCGAGGCCGAGCACGCCGAGCGGTACTTCACCGGCCTGCTCGACGGCGGGACCGCACGGCTGCGGGCCCCGCTGGTCACGATCGCCGGAGAGCGCGACCCGGCCACCGAGTACTACCAGGAGCGCTACCGCGAGTGGCACTTCCTGTCCGCGACCAGCGTCCTGGTGGTGCTGGAGGAGGCGGGCCACTTCTTCGTCCGCTACCGCGCGGGGGAGCTGGCCGAGATCGTCACCACCGCGCACCTCGCCGCGGCGGGACCGGCCGCCGCGCCGGCGGAGGGACCGGCAGGAGGACCCGCCGCACCCGCCGGAGGACCGGTCGCACCCGCCGGTGAATCGGTCGCCGGACCTGCGCTGCCGCGTGAAGGGGACGGCGGGACCTGGTGGCTGGGCGGCGTCTCGCGTTCACCCGGGGCCGCCCGGTCGGCGGAGGCCGCAGAGGCCCCGGAGGCCGCAGAGGCCGCAGAGGCCGCGCAGCCACCGGGACCCGAGCCCAGCATGAGGCGGTTCCTCGCGGTCGCCTCCGGTCAGCTCGTCTCGATCACCGGCTCCGCGCTCACCGAGTTCGCCGTCCCGATCTGGATCTACCTGACGACCGGCTCCGTCGCCGACTTCGCCCTGTTCGCGGTGCTCGGCCTGGTCCCCGGCCTGCTGGTCGCGCCGCTCGCGGGGGCGGTGGTCGACCGGGTCAGCCGCAGGAAGGTCATGCTCTGCGGGGACATCGCGGCCCTGTGCACCCAGCTCGCCCTCGGCGTCCTGCTCTGGACGGGGAACCTGCAGATCTGGCACATCTATCCGCTCCTGGTCTGCCTGTCCGTCGCACTCACCTTCCAGCGCCTGGCCTACGGCTCGGCCATCCCGCAACTGGTGCCCAAGCGGTACCTAGGCCACGCCAACGGGGTCAACCAGATGGTCACCGGCGTCTCCCAGCTGCTCGTGCCGCTGGCCGCCGCCGGACTGGTCGCGGGCATCGGCCTGGAGGGCATCCTCCTCCTGGACGTGGTGAGCTACCTGTTCGCCGTCGGCGTGCTGGTGATCGTGCGCTTCCCCCGCACCATGGCCCACCGGCGCAGGGAGACGGTGACCGCCGAGATCGTCGAGGGCTTCCGCTACTCGTGGGGGAACCGCGGCTTCCGGAGCATGCTGCTCTTCTTCGCCGCCCTCAACGTCTTCCTCTCCCCGCTGTTCCTGATGATCTCTCCGCTGGTGTTGTCGTTCGGGACGCTCGGCGACGTGGGGCGGGTCTCGTTCGCCTCGGGGATGGGCGTGTTCGTCGGCGGTCTGGTGATGAGCGTGTGGGGCGGGCCGCAGCGGCTGCGGGTGCGCGGCATGCTGCTGTTCACGCTCGCCCTCGGCCTGTGCTGCCTGGTCACGGGGGTGCGGGCGGACCTGCTCGTCATCGGGGCGGGGGCCTTCGGCATGAGCATGGCGCTCACCCTGGTGAACGGGATCTACGCCACGATCGTCCAGGTCAAGGTCGCGCAGCGGTTCCACGGCCGGGTGTTCGCGCTCAACACGATGATCGCGTGGTCCACCACGCCGATCGGCCTCGGCCTGGTCGCGCCGTACGCCTCGGCCGTGCTGGAGCCGCTGATGACCCCGGACGGACCGCTCGCCCCGACCCTGGGGACGGTCCTGGGCACCGGTCCCGGGCGGGGCATCGGGCTGATGTACGTGGTCTGCGCCGCGATGATCATCGTGATCGCCGGCACGGCGCTGCGCCTGCGCCCGCTGGCCCGCTTCGACCGGGAGACGGTGGACTCCGTCCCCGACGACGTGCTCGGGTCCGCCGACCTGATGCGCCGGGGCCTGGCGCACGGCCGCGCGGGCGGCGGCGGTTCAGGGGACGGCCGCGCGGACGGCGGCGGTTCAGGCGGCAGCGGTTCAGGTGACACACGAACGGAAGGTGCGTGACGCCATGCGATCATCGGTGACCCGGAGCCGGGCCTCCCTCGCCCAGCACGGGTTGTGGCTCACCGAGCGGACGGGGGCGGGCGGGGGCGCCGCCCACCACCTGCCGCTCGCCGTCCATCTGGAGGGGCCGCTGGACGAGGCGGCGCTGCGGGCCGCCTGCGCCGCCGTCGCCACCCGGCACCCCGTCCTGGCCGCCGCGCTGCGGGAGGAGGACGGCGAGCTGCTGCTCGTCCCCGGCGCGGCCGAACCGCCCTTCAGGGTCGAGGACGTGGCCGACGACGACGTGCCCGCCGCCCTCGACGGCGAGGTGGCCCGCCCCTTCGACCTGGCCGCGGGGCCGCTCGCCCGGTTCACCCTGTTCCGGCTGGAGCCCAAGCGCCACATCCTGCTGGTCGTCGCCCACCACGCCGCCTTCGACGGGATGTCCAAGGACCTCCTCCTGCACGATCTGGCGGCCGCCTACGGCGGTTCCCCTCCGGCCCCGCCGGCGACCTCCCACGGCGAGGCCGCGGCCGACGAGCACGAGCGCGTGGCGGCGGACCTGGAGGCCGCGGCGGAGTTCTGGCGGCCCCGCTGGAACGACGGGGGCGAACTGCGCCTCCCCGGCCTGCGGCGCGTGTCGCTGCGCACCGCCCCCGGCGACACGGTGGACCTCGCCCTCGGCTCCGGCCCGGAGTCCGGCCCGGAGCCCGGTCGGGAGCCCGGTCGGGAGCCCGGTCGGGAGCCCAGTCGGGAGCCCGGTCTGGGATCCGCGCTCGGCCCGGCCGCCGAGCGCATCGGCGTCACCCGCTTCGAGCTGCTGCTGGCCGCGCTGCACACCCTGCTGTACGGCTACGGCAACGCCCCGGCCACCGTGTCCGTGGACGTCTCGACCCGGACCGCGCGGACGCGGGACCACGTGGGGATGTTCGTCAACGAGCTCCCGGTGACCGCCTCGCCGGACGGGACCCCCTCCCCCGACGGGACGCTCCCCCCGGACGGGACGTTCGCCGCCTTCGCCCGGTCGGTCCGCGACGAGCTGCGCGCGGCGTACCGGTTCAGAGGGGTGCCGGTCGTGCGGGCCCTGGGCGGCGTCTCGCCCCGCGCCTCGCTCACCCCGGTCTCGCTGAGCTACCGCAGGCGCGGCGAGGACCCCCTCTTCCCCGGCCTCGACTCCCGGGTCGAGTGGACGATGTCCAACGGCGCGGTCCGGGGGACGCTGCACCTTCAGGCCGTCGAGGCCCCGGACGGGATCACCGCCCACCTGCGGTTCGACCCCGGCTGCCTGGACCGCGCCTCCTGCGAGGCCGTGGCCGGGCACCTGACGGCCCTGCTGCGCGCCGTCGCGGCCCACCCCGACACGCCGATCGCCGAGCTGCCGCTCCCGCCCCGGCAGCAGGCCGCCACGGCGCCGGGCGCCGCGTCCGGAACGGCCGCGGCACCGGGCTCCGCAGCCGAAGCCCCCACGGCACCAGGCGTCGGGGCCGGCCCCGTCCCCACCGCCGGACCGGCCGCCGGACCGGCCGCCGGACCCGCCTCCGCCGGGCCCGCCTCCCCAGGTGCGGCCCCGGTGGTGGACGAGGTCCTGGAGATCTGGCGCGAGGTCCTCGGTTTCGACGACATCACCGCCGACGACGACCTGTTCGACCTCGGCGGCCACTCGTTGTCCATCACGCAGATCATCGCCCGGGTGCGCGACCGGATGGGCGTGGAGGTCTCCTTCGAGGTCTTCCTCGACACCCCCACCGCCGCCGGTGTCGCCGCCGACGTCGAACGCCTGCGGGGGGAGCCGTGCTGAGGCGGCGCCCGGCCGCCCGCCTCGCCGGCCCGCGGGCGGTGCCGCGGTGACCGGGTCCCCCTCCTTCGCCCGGCTGCAGCCGGTGACGGTGGAGTTCGCCGGTGAGCGCGGCGGCGAGGCCCCGCTCACCTGGGGGCAGCGGTCGATCTGGCGCATCACCCGGTGGCTGGAGGACGGCGACCCCTACTTCAACACGCCGTGGGTGCTCCCCGTCCTCGGCAGGCCGGACCTCGACACCGTGCTGCGGGCGCTGGGAACGCTCATCGGGCGGCACGAGTCCCTCAGGAGCACCTGCCACCAGACTCCGGAGGGGCCCGTCCAGCGGATCGCGTCCGACGGGCGGCTGACCGTCGAGCTGGTCGACGCGGGGGACGCGGTGCCCCGGCAGGTCGCCGCGGAGCTCGCCGACGAGCTCGCCGCCACGGGCTTCGACTACGCCGGCGAGCTGCCGCTGCGGTGCGCCGTCGTCACGACGGACGGGCGTCCGCGGGCGCTGGCCCTGGCCCTGTCCCACCTGGCCGTCGACGCCTGGGCGCTCGACCTGCTCGCCGCCGAGTGGCGGCGGCTGCTGGCCGGGGAGGAACTGCCGCCGCCCGCGTGGCAGCCGATGGACCAGGCCGCCTTCGAACGGTCGGACAAGGGCGCCGAGCGCGGTGAGCGGGCCCTGCGCCACTGGCGGTCGGTGCTGGAGCAGGCGCCCGGGACCCTGTTCGACCACCCGCCGGGCACGCCGGAGGACCCGCGGTTCGTCAGGGTCGGCATGGAGTCGGCCGCCGTCGCCGCCGCCGCCCGGACGCTGGCGGAGCGCTGGTCGATCAGCACCACCAGCGTGCTGCTGACGGCCAGCGCCGTGCTGCTGACCGCGCTGACCGGCCGCGGCACGGCGGTCATGCAGTTCATCGTGGGCAACCGGCACGACCCGCGGCTGCGCGACATGGTGGGCACCGCCGTACAGGACGGATTGTTCGTGCTCGACCTGCCCGAGGGCACGTTCGCCGACGCCGCCCGGGCCGGGCACCGGCAGGCGCTGGTCACCTACCGGCACGCGCAGTACGAGCCGTACGCGATGATGGCGCTGCGCGAGGAGGCCGGGACCGCCGACCTGTCGGCCTACTTCAACGACGTGCGCACCGTCCCCGCCTGGCCGAACCTGTCCGCCCAGGCCACCCGGGACCCGGCCGCGCTCACCGGGCGGACGAAGACCTTCTTCGTGGGCGCCTGGGCCGAGGTGGACGCGAAGGTGTTCTTCGCCACCGGGCCCGCCACCCACACCTGCCAGCTCTACCTGCTGACCGACACCGCCTACCTGCCGCGCTCCACCGCCTACGCGCTGCTACGGGGGGTGGAGACGCTGCTGGTGCGCTGCGTGACCGAGGAGGTGCCGCTCGGCCGGGTCGCCGAGATCTGCGGCCTCGCCGACGCCCTGCCCCGGGGGGACGAGATGACGGACGGTCCGGCCGGGCCCACCGCTTTCCGCACTGACCGGGCGACCGGGCTGAGAGGTGAATGACCGCATGATGACGACACCGGACCTGATCCGGCGGTGGTGCGAGCGCACGCCCGAGGCGGTCGCCGTACGCGCGCCCGACGGCGAGCTGACCTACGGCGCCCTGTGGCGGCGGGCGGAGGACCTGGCGGCGGTGCTGCGGGAGCGGGGCGTGCGGCCCGAGACCCCCGTCGGGCTCTGCCTGGAGCGCACCAGCGGGATCCTCGTCGCAGTGCTGGCCGTCTGGGCCGCGGGCGGCGCGTACGTCCCGCTCGACCCCGCCTTCCCCGCCGAACGGCTCGCGCTGACGCGCGAGGACGCGGGGGTCGGTCTGGTGCTGACCCAGCCCGGGGTGGACCGCGCCCTGCTGGAGGGCGTGGCCGAGGTGATCGAGATCTCCCCCGGCGGCGTCGCCTCCCTCCCGGCCGGTACGGCCTCCGCCGCCGGCGCGGCCCCGGTCTCCCCCGCCGCCTCCTCCGCGGGCGGCCTGGCCTACCTGATGTACACCTCGGGCTCCACCGGCCGGCCCAAGGGCGTGGCGGTCCCGCACGGCGCGGTGGTCAACCTGCTGGAGTCCTTCGCGGCCCGCCTGGAGCCGACCCCCGAGGACGTCTGGCTCGCGGTGACCACCCTGTCCTTCGACATCTCGGTTCTGGAGCTGCTGCTCCCCCTGACCTGCGGCGCGCGCGTGGTCGTCGCCGCGGGGACCGCGGACGGCCGGGCCCTGCGGGAGCGCGCGATCGCCGAGGGCGTCACGGTCATGCAGGCCACCCCGGCGAGCTGGCGGATCCTGGTGGAGTCCGGCGGGGTCCCGGAGGGGATCCGCACCCGTCTGTGCGGCGGCGAGGCGCTCCCCCGCGACCTCGCCGACGCCCTGCTCGGCCGCGGACCGCACCGGACCGGAACGGGAGACGGACCGCACGGCACCGGACCGCACGGGACCAGGGCGGAGACCGGACCGCACGGGACCGGGGCGGGAGACGGACCGCACGGGACCGGGGCGGGAGACGGACCGCACGGGACCGGGGCGGGAGACGGAGCGCGCGGAGACGGAGTCCGGCTGTGGAACGTCTACGGCCCGACGGAGACGACCGTGTGGTCCTCGGCGGGCCTCGTCGCGCCGTCGCCCTCGGCCGTCGACCTGGGCGAGCCCATCGCGCGGACCCGGCTGCACGTCCTGGGCCCCGACGGCCTGCCGGTCTCCCCCGGCCAGGTGGGCGAACTGCACATCGGCGGGGCGGGGGTGGCCCGGGGCTACCGCGGCATGCCCGCGCTGACCGCCGACCGCTTCCTCCCCGATCCCTTCGCCGACCGGCCCGGTGCCCGCATGTACGCCACCGGCGACCTCGTCCGGCTCACGCCCGCCGGCCGCCTGGAGTACCTCGGCCGCGCCGACCAGCAGGTGAAGATCCGGGGGTTCCGGATCGAGCTCGGCGAGATCGAGACCGTCCTGCGCTCCCTGCCCGGCGTACGGCAGGCCGCCGTCAGCGCGTGCGACGGCCCGGACGGGGTGCCCCGGCTGGTGGCCCACATCGTCCCCGAGACGCTCCCCGTGCCCGGCGGGCTCTGGACCGAGCTCCGCCGGGGGCTGCGCAGGCGCCTGCCCCTGTACATGGTCCCCGCCCACCTGACCGTGCTGGAGTCCCTGCCGCTCACGCCGAACGGCAAGCTCGACCGCGCGGCGCTGCCCCGCCCCGAGTGGACCAGGGCCGCGACCGCCGCCCACCGGGAGGCGCGGAGCGCCCTGGCGTCCGACGGGGCGCGCCCAGCGGGGTGAGGTCCGCGGGGCGAGGTCCGCGGGCCGCGCCCCGCCGCCGGTCGCCGTGCCCGCGGCGGCCCGTGCGCCCTTCCCGCCGCACGGCGGTATTGGCGGAAATACCTCCGAATGACTCCGAACCTTTCCGCCTCGCGGATCATCAAAACCGGTGTGCATCCTTCGATCATCGTTCTCACCGCGCTGCTGACGGTCGCGGGCGGGGCGGGCGGCGCCCTGGCCGCCGACGGAGGACGGGCATGAGCACGGAGCTGATCGACGGGGATCCGCAGCGGCTGGGCGGCTACTGGCTGGCCGGGCGGCTGGGCGCCGGTGGTCAGGGGGTGGTCTACGAGGCCTACGACGCCGGGGGCCGGCGCGTGGCCGTCAAGGTGCTGCACGGAGACGCGGGTGTCGATCCGGAGCTGCGGAGCCGGTTCGGCCGGGAGGCGGCGGCCGCGCGGAAGGTGGCCTCCTTCTGCACGGCCGCCGTGATCGACGTCGATCTGGACGGGGCCCGGCCGTACATCGTCTCGGAGTACGTGGAGGGCCCGAGTCTGCGCAGCGCCGTGGGCGGGGGGCGGCGGTTCGGCGGAGGTGATCTGCACCGGCTGGCGACGGCGGTCGCCACGGCGCTGACGGCGATCCACGACGCGGGGGTGGTGCACCGGGATCTGAAGCCGGACAACGTGCTGCTGGGGCCGGACGGTCCGCGGGTGATCGATTTCGGGGTGGCGCGGACGGCGGACATGTCGCTGACCGCGACCGGGGTGGTGGCGGGCACTCCGACCTACATGGCGCCGGAGGTGTTCATGGGGGAGCGGGCCGGGAGTGCGGCCGACGTGTTCGCCTGGGGCGGGGTCGTGTTGTTCGCCGCGACGGGGGCGGATCCGTTCCAGGGCGAGACGCTGGGCGCGGTGATGCACCGGGTGCTGTCGGTCGAGCCGTCGCTGGAGGCGCTGCCCGGTCATCTGCGTCCGCTGGTGGCCGCCGCGCTGTCCAAGGATCCCGGTTCCCGGCCGTCGGCCCGGCAGGTGCTGCTCGCGCTGACCAGCAAGGACGGCACGCTCGACACCGCGCGTCTGCTCACGGCCGGCAGCGGCGTCGGTGCCCTGGTCCGCACCGACGCGGCCGATCCGGCGCTGGGCGTCCTGGCCGAGGAGTGCTACGCGGCGCTGGGCCCGGTCGAGCGGGAGCTGGCGCCCGAGCTGTTCCTGCGGTTGGTGACGGTGACCGGCGACGGTCAGCAGATCCCGCGGCGGGCACGGTGGGCCGAGCTGCTGGACGGCCGGCCGGACGATGAGAGGGCCGCCGTCCGGAGGGTGCTGGAGGCGTTCGACCATCTGCTCGCCCAGGACGAGCAGCGGGTGTGGCTGTCGCGGCCTGCCCTGCCGATCGCCTGGCCCCGGCTGCGCCAGTGGATCGAGGCCAACCGGGACGACCTGGTGGCGCACCAGGAGATCCTGTCGGCCTCCTGGCGCTGGCACGCCGAGGGCCGGCCGAACGGTCACCTGTTCCAGGGCGCCACGCTGGACAGCGCGGCGAACTGGGCGGTCTCCGGCCGCCGCGCCATCACGCTCAGCTCGGTCGAACGCGAGTTCCTGGAGGCGAGCGCCGCCCTCCACCGGCGCCGGGTCCGGCGCCGCCGCCTGGTCGCCGTGACGGTGGCCGTGCTGCTGGTCGCCGCCCTGGTGGCGGGGACCCTCGCCGTACGGCAGAGCGGGCTGGCCGCCGAGCAGGCCGCTCTGGCGCGGGAACGCAACGCCACCATCGCGTTCCAGCGCGACCAGGACCAGGCTCGCCGCCTGGCGGCAGCCGCCGAGTCGCTGCGGACCACGGATCCGCAGCGGGCGATGCTGCTGAGCGTGGCCGCCTGGCGGCACGCGCCCCTGGTCGAGGCACGGGCCGCGCTGATGGGTTCCCTGGCGCGGCGGGAGACGGCGGCCTTCCGGGACCCGGACGCCTCGGCGCGGACGGTGCGGGCCCTCAGCCGCGACGGGCGCCTGCTCGCCAGCGCCGGTGAGGGCCGGGTCCGGCTCTGGGACGTGCGCACCGGCAAGCAGCTCGGCGGCTTCGCCGGAGTCGGTGACGGGCTGCGCTCGGCGGCGTTGAGCCCGAGCGGCGCGCTGCTGGCCCTGGCCGGCCCGGCGCGGGTGCGGGTCTGGGACGTGGCCACCGGCAAGCCGGTGGGCCGGGCCCGGGACTTCACCGGAGCGGCCGACACCGACTTCGTCGTCCGTTTCGGCCAGGCCGAGGACCGGCTCCTGGTCACCGTGGGGCAGGGCCAGAGGCTGTGGGACCTCACGACCGGTGCGATGAAGGACCTGCCGCCCGACCTGTTCGGCGGGCTCGACATCACCCCGGACGGGCGCACCCTCGTCAGCGGCGGGTTCGAGGCGCGTCCGGCGCTCGTGGACCTCGCCGCGATGCGGGCGACCCGGTTCGGCCTCGACTGCGAGTGCGGCCCGTCCGCGGCCTTCGGTCCCGGCGGCCGGACCGTCGCGCTCAGCGGAGACAAGACCGTCGAGGTGTACGACGCCTCCACCGGCCGCGTGCTGCGGCGTCTGGCCCACGGCAACGGCGGCGAGCCGGTGTTCAGTCCCCGCGGAGACCTCCTCGCCGCCGCGACCTCCGAGAACATCCGGATCTGGCGGGTGCGGGACGGCCGGCTGCTGCTGTCCCACCGGATCGACGCAACGGACCCCGCCCTGGCCTTCGACCCGGACGGCGGCGTCCTGCGCTACCTCACGGAGGAGAGGGTGACCACCGTGGACATCACCGACGTGACCCGGCCCGTCACGGTCGGCCGCACCACCGCGTACGACGCGGAGCTCAGCCCCGACGGGCGCCTGATCGCGTTCGTCCGGGAGGGGGAGGGCACCGGCGCCGTCACCCTGTGGGACGTGCGGCGGCGTGAGCTCCTCACCACCCTGCGCATGGGGCGCGGGACGACGGGTGCTCAGATCTTCCTGGACTTCAGCGGCGACGGCAGGCGCCTGGCGGCCGTGTGGGCGCCCCCGTACCCGGATGGGGCGTCCCTGCCCTCGGATTCCGCGACGGATCCGAAGGCCGTGGTCTGGGACACCTCGACCTTCGAGCGCGTCACCACCGTCGTGATCGACGCGGACGCGGTGTCCGCCACGGCGGTGAACGCGGACGGAACCGCACTGACGGCGCTGGTGGGCGAGGAGCCGTACGGCCGGCAGGAACTACGGCTCTGGCAGGTGCCCGGCGGGCGCCTGCGGTGGTCACGGGTCCAGGAGAACGCCGACCCGATGTCCACGGACCTGATGTTCACGCCCGACGGCGCGGCCATCGCGATCACCGGTGACGAGCAGCGACTGCTGGACGCGTCGACGGGCAAGCCGTTCGACGCCTCGTACGTGCCTGCGCACGCCGGGCGGTCGATCGATCCGCCGGCCGCCGGCGAGGGCGGTTGGCGCTTCGCCACCGTCGACACGAAGGGGAGGCTCTCGGTCCGGAGGATCGGCGGGGGGCAGCCGGTGGGTCCTGAGACCCGGACCACGTGGGATCTCAGGGCGGTGTTCTCCCCGCGCGGCGAGACGATCGCCACCATGGCCGGTTCACGATCGGTGGCGTTGTGGGACACCGCCACCGGGCGGCGCCTCGGCGCCCCGGTCACGACGGGGATCGGGAACCTTCTGGACCTGGCGTTCACCGCCGACGGGTCCCGGCTGGTCACCGTCGACGACGCGGGCACCCTGAGCGAGCATCCCGTCGCCCCCGAACCGGTGGTCTCCGCGGTCTGCGGGAGGGCGGGCCGGACGCTCTCGCCGGAGGAGTGGCGGCTCTTCGTGGGAACCGCCCCCTACCGGGACGTCTGCGCCCGCACGTGAGCCGGAGCGCCGACGGGTCCGCCTCGCCCGGGTCCTGGCGGGTCCGCCTCGCGTCCTCCCCGCGGGCTACAGCCGGCGCAGCACCCGCATGGCCTCCTCCTCGATCCGGGAGAGCTCGCCGAGCACGGCGCCGGCCCGCTCCAGGTGCCCCGCGTCACCGCTCTCCCCGGCCTTCGCGATCAGGGCGGACACCTCCGTCCACAGGACGGCGGCCTCGGCGTACAGCCGGTGGCCGGTGCGCAGGCCGCCGTCGTCGATCAGCTCGGCGCACTCGGCGAGGAAGTCGCGGTAGAGGGCCCGGAACAGGGCGCCGCCGGTGCCGCCCCGCTCCATGAGGAGGGCGGTCTGCGGCAGGTCCCGCCGCGGGTCGCCGGCGCGGAGCAGCCAGCCGGGCACCTGCCTGCCGGCCTTCTCGATGCCGCGGTGGCCCAGGTTCGCGATGGGCGCGGCGAGGAAGGCCTCGGCGCAGTCCCTGACGGCGGGGACGATCTGCTCCTGCCAGCAGATCGGGTGCGCCGGCAGGGCGAGGGTGAAGGACCGGTTCCTGGCCGTCATCGGGCCGCGTTCGGCCCGCGCCAGGGCGAGGCTCGCCCGGCTGGTGCGCACCGCTCCCCCCTGCCCGCCGGTGTCCACGAGGTGGGCGTCGTGCTCGTCGTAGCCGTACATGGCGACGACGTGGCCGCCGAAGTGCACCTTGGTGCGGAAGTAGTCCAGGTGGTAGCAGTCGAGCTGGAGGCCGACCGGCCGGCCGGCGTCGACGGGGTCGGCCGCGTTCCGCCACGCCTTGCGCGGTGAGGCGGTCTCCTCGACCGTCAGCGTCAGTTCCAGTCTGGCGGCCAGGTTCCGGGTGAGGGCGAAGGGCTTGACACGGCCGCCGAGGAAGGGGACGGCCATGCCCCCGCCGTCCCAGTAGACGAAGGACAGGCCCGAGCCCAGCCCGAACAGCATGGGCTCGGACAGGTCGAGTCCCTCGTGCCGCAGCAGCACCCCCAGCGTCGTCGTCTCGCAGTGGTGCATGCCGCGGGCCTCGACGCCCTCCACGACGGCCATGTGTCGCCCTCCTCACGCTGACGCGGCGAACGGTCGCGGCCTCCCCGTCCCTGAAACTTTCAGGACCGGCCGCGGGGGCCGCCGGCACCAGCATGCGGTCTCCCACGGGGGGAGGGTCCAGCGGGGGGACCGGCCGCGCGCACGGCCTTGCCAACCGGATGGACACCCCCTATCCTCACGGACGGAAAACGCTTTCCAAGACCGGGCGGCCGGTCACGTCACCGACTCCGGCGGTCTCTGCGCAGGTGGCGGCCCCGCCGCCCCCGACCCGGCGGCGCGGGCAGGAGACCCCCGCGGCCCGGTGGAACGCCCCCGGTCCCGGCTCCCGGCGCCCGGCAGCGGCACCGGCGTCCGGCATCCGAAGACGAAAGAAGGCAAGCATGAGACGACCAGTCGCACTGCGGCTCTACGCGGCCCTGGCCACGACGGCCGTCGCGGCCACGACCGGCGCGGTCCTGTCGGCGCCCGCGGCGTCGGCCGCGGCCGGCGGCGCCACCGGCTACGCGACCCAGAACGGCGGGACCACCGGCGGCGCGGGCGGGCAGACGGTGCGGGCCACCACGGGGACCGCGATCCACGCGGCCCTGTGCAACCGGGCCAGCAGCAGCACCCCGATCATCATCGAGGTCGAGGGGACCATCAACCACGCCAACACCGCCAAGGTGTCGGGATCCAGCTGCAACACCGCCGCCGGCCTGATCGAGCTCAAGCAGATCAGCAACGTCACGATCGTCGGGGTCGGCAGCGGAGCCGTCTTCGACCAGCTGGGCATCCACATCCGCGACTCCAGCAACATCATCATCCAGAACGTGACCGTCCGGAACGTCAAGAAGTCGGGCTCGCCCACCTCCAACGGCGGCGACGCCATCGGCATGGAGAGCACGGTCCGCAACGTCTGGGTCGACCACGTCAGCCTGGAGGCCTCGGGCGGGGAGTCGGCGGGCTTCGACGGCCTCTTCGACATGAAGGACGACGTCCGGTACGTGACGCTGTCCTACAGCACCCTGCGCAACTCCGGCCGCGGCGGCCTCGTCGGGTCCAGCGAGAGCGACACCGGGAACAGCTTCATCACCTACCACCACAACCTGTACGAGAACATCGACTCCCGTACGCCGCTGCTGCGCGGCGGCATCGCCCACATCTACAACAACCACTACGTGAAGCTCAACGAGTCCGGCATCAACGCCCGGGCCGGTGCCCGCGCCAAGGTGGAGAACAACTACTTCAAGAACTCCAAGGACGTCCTGGGCACCTTCTACACCTCCGCGGCCGGCTACTGGCAGGTCAGCGGCAACGTCTTCGACAACGTGACCTGGTCCAGCCCCGGCAGCGAGAACAAGCCCGCCGGCCCCGACCCGCAGTCCAACACCACCGTCAGCATCCCCTACGCCTACAGCCCCGACGCGGCCGGCTGCGTGCCGGCCATCGTGAGCCAGACGGCGGGCGCCGGCAAGGGCCTGAAGGTGTCGAACGGCGGCTGCTCGGCGCAGACCCCGACGCCGACGCCGACCACCTCCACGCCGAAGCCCACCACCACCGCCACCGCCACCCCGAAGCCCACCACCACCGCCACGCCGACGCCGACGCAGCCCAGCGGGACCAACCTCAGCATCGGGGCCGGTTCCGACGGCTCCGGCAAGGCCGCCGGGACGGGCTACGGCAACGTGCGGGACGGCGACCTGAGCACCTACTGGTCGCCGGCCGGCTCGACCGGCTCCATCTCGATCAAGTGGGGCTCCGCCACCGCGGTTTCCAGGATCAACATCCGGGAGGCGGCGGGCTCCACGGGCGCCATCACCGCGTGGAAGGTCGTCAACGCCGACACCGGAGCCGTCCTGGCCTCCGGCGGCAAGGCCGGCGTCATCTCCTTCCCCCGGACCTCGCTGCGCAAGATCACCTTCACCATCACCGGCTCGACCGGCACCCCGAAGGTCGCCGAGTACGAGACCTACGCCGGCTAGGCGCTCCCACCGCTCCCGCAGAGGCAGCGGACGGATCTGCGCACGCTCGTCGCCGAGCCGCCGGCACCCGGCCCGCCCGGAATCCGGCCCGTCCGGAATCCGGGCGCCGGGCGGGAACACCCGCCGGCGGCTCGGCGGGCCGGGTCACGCCGCCTCGTCGTCCGGGGCGTGGTGGTCGTGGTCGGTCTCCCCGCGCTTCCAGTAACCGTCGACGTCGACCTGCTCCTTGGCCAGCCCGCGCTCCCGGCGCAGGTGGCGGCGGATCGGCCTGAGCGTGTTCGCCTCGCCCGCGACCCAGGCGTAGCCCGTCCCCGGCGGAAGGACGGCGGCGCGCACGGCCCGCTCCAGCAGGTCGGTCGTGCCGGGAGCGGCGTCGCCGCGGTGCAGCCAGGTCAGGGACGTCTCGGCGCGGGCGGCGAAGCGCTGTTCCTCCTGCGGGCCGGAGACCTCCGCGAACGCGATGACCTCCACCCCGGCGGGCAGCGCCTCCAGCCAGCGGCCCAGCGCGGGCAGCGCCGTCTCGTCCGCGGCCAGCAGGTACCAGTCGTGCACCAGCGGCACGACCTCCGAACCGCGCGGGCCGAGGACCCCGAGCCGCATGCCGGGCTCGGCGCGATCCGCCCAGGCGGAGCCCACGCCGTCGCCGTGCACGACCATGTCCACGTCCAGCTCCAGGGCCTCGGGCCGGTGGTGGCGGACGGTGTAGTCGCGGGTGATCGGCTTGACGGGGGCGTCCACCCACATGTCGTTCTCGATGACGGGCGCCGTCGGCAGCTCGGCGCCGGGCCCGGGGAAGCAGAGCTTCACGTGGTCGGTCGGCGCCTGCTCGCGGAAGCCCGCCAGCTCGGGGCCCCCCAGGGTGACGCGCACGGTCCCGGGGGTGATCCGGACGACGCGCCTGACCTCCAGCAGCCGGTAGGCGAGGGGGTGGCGGACGATGGTGGACGACGGTGGGGTCATGGTTCTCGCGGTCCCTTCGGAAGAGCCGGCCCGCCCGCCCGGCGGTCCTCCGCCGAGTACGGTCTCCGGCGCGGGCCCCGGCGCCCCTGAGCGGAGCGGCCGGCCGTGATCCCCGGACAGGGGATCGGCCGACTCATTAGGTGAGGCTATCCTAACGATCCTCACGGCCCCGCCGTACCCGGGAGCGGCCCGCGCCCCCGCCCTTCGGCGGTCCTGCCGACCCCTCCGGCGGGACGAGGCGCGACGAGCCCGGCGGGGCGAGGCAGGGCGGGCGGGGCGGGCGATATACGGCGAAGCGCTCTCCTCATTTTTTCATGGCGATAAATCATTTTTCGGTCGACCGAGTTCATGGCTCATTCATTTATGTCGGAGCCGATGTCTCGACTCGATTCGCACCGATATGTATGAATGTCCTTCAGCAGATGTGATGCGCCGCCCACCCGAAAGCGAGGCAGGTGTGACGTCCTCGTCCGGGCTCTCCACCGGCGATGTCCAGCTCTCCGACGCCAAGCGCGCCCTCCTGGAGCAGCGGCTGCGCCGCCGGGGGACGGCGGGCGCGCGGACCGTGCCCCGGCGCCCTCCGGGCACACCCGTCCCCCTGTCCTTCGGGCAGGAACGGCTCTGGTTCATGGAGCAGTTCGCGCCGGGCAGCGCCGCCTACACGATCCCGCTCTCCCTGCGGTTCCGCGGCCCGCTCGACCCCGACCGGCTGGAACTGGCCCTGCGCGCCGTCGCGGCCCGCCACGAGAGCCTGCGGATGCGCTTCCCCTCCGACGAGGACGGCCGCCCGTCCGTCGTCGTCGCGGAGACGGCGGAGGTCGAGACCCGCCGCGCCGCCGCCCGCGACGAGACCGCGGCCATGGAGATCCTGAGCGCCGAGACGGCCCGCCCCTTCGACCTGGCGGCGGGCCCGCCGATCCGCTCGACCCTCGTCCGGCTGGCCGAGGACGACCACGTCCTGCTGGTCACCGTCCACCACATCGCCGCCGACGGCTGGTCGATGGAGATCCTCGCCGACGAGCTGCGCGCGCTCTACGGCGGCGCCGACCTGCCGGACCCGCAGGTCGGATACGGCGACTACGCCCTCTGGCGGCGCGACCGGCCGGCCGACCCGGCGGACCTGGCCTACTGGCGGGAACGGCTCGCCGGCGTGCCCCCGCTGGAGCTGCCCACCGACGCCGGCCGCCCCGCCGAGCAGACCTTCGCCGGCGCCTCGTACGGCTTCCGTCTGGACCGCTTCCTGGTGGACGCCCTCGCCGCGCTGGCCCGGGAGTGCGGCGCGACCCTCCACATGGCGCTGCTCGCGGCCTACCAGACACTGCTCGGCCGCCACGCGGGGCAGCAGGACTTCGCCGTCGGCTCACCGGTGGGCGGGCGCCCTCGGCCCGAGCTGGAGGGCGTGATCGGGTTGTTCGTCAACGTCCTGGCGATGCGGGCCGACCTGGGCGGCGACCCGACCTTCCGGGAGCTGCTCGGCCGGGTCAGGCGGCACGCCACGGAGGCCTACGCCCACCAGGAGCTCCCCTTCGAGCAGCTGGTCGGAGAACTCGGGATCCCCAGGGACGTGTCCCGCCCCCCGGTCTTCCAGGCCGTGCTCGCCCTGCAGAGCTACCGCGGCGACCGGCGGGCGCCCTGGCCGGGGCCGTCCACCGAGCCGTTCGGCGTCGAGGCCCGCACCACCCGCTTCGAGCTGGAGCTCTTCCTGGAAGAGGACCCCGCGGGGTTGCGGGGGGCCTTCGTCTACAACCGCGACCTGTTCTCCCCGGAGACGGTCGCGGCCCTGGCCGCCGGCTTCGAGACGCTGCTGCGCGCGGCGACGGCCGCGCCGGACGCCCGGATCGCGGACCTGGACGTCCTCCCGCCGGGCGAGCGGGAGCGGATCCTCGCCTGCGCCGCGGGACCGCGCGAGCCGTACGACGACGGGGCCACGCTCGGTTCGCTCTTCGAGGCGCAGGCGGCGCGCACCCCCGACGCGGTGGCCGTGGAGTCCGAGGACGCGCGGCTGACCTACGCCGAGCTCGACACGCGCGCCAACCGGCTCGCGCACCGGCTGCGCGGGCTGGGCGTCGGCCCCGGCTCGCAGGTCGCGGTCTGCGCCGAGCGCTCGCCCGGACTCGTGGCGGGCCTGCTGGGCGTGCTGAAGGCGGGCGGGGCCTACGTCCCGCTGGACCCGGACCACCCCGCCGAGCGGCTGGCGTTCACGCTCTCCGACGCGGGGGCGACCGTCCTGCTCCTCCAAGAAGACCTCGCGGACCGCCTCCCGCCCGCCGTCACCGACACCGACACCGACACCCGCGATGCCGGCCGCGTGGTCACGGTTCCGCTGGACGACCCGCTCGACGCCTTCCCCGGGACGCCGCCGCCTCCCGCCGCGACCCCCTCCGACCTGGCCTACGTGATCTACACGTCGGGCTCCACGGGCCGTCCCAAGGGCGTGCCCAACACGCACGCGGGCATCGGCAACCGGCTGGACTGGATGCAGCGGGCCCACGGGCTGACCTCCGGCGACGTGGTGCTGCAGAAGACCTCGGCCGGCTTCGACGTGTCGGTGTGGGAGTTCTTCTGGCCCCTCGTCACCGGCGCCAGGCTGCTGCTGGCCCGCCCCGGCGGCCACCGCGACGCCGCCTACCTGCGCGACCTCATCGTCACGCGGCGGGTCACGACGGTGCACTTCGTGCCGTCGATGCTGGCGGCGTTCCTCGCCGAGGAGGGCGTCGAGCGCTGCGCGGCGGCACTGCGCCGGGTCGTGTGCAGCGGCGAGGAGCTGGCCCCGCACCTCGCCGACCGGTTCTTCGCGCGGCTGCCGGAGGTGGAGCTGTACAACCTGTACGGCCCGACGGAGGCGGCCGTGGACGTCACCCTGTGGCGGTGCGTCCCCGGCGACCCGGTCGTGCCCATCGGGCGCCCCGTGCAGAACACCGGGCTGTACGTCCTGGACCCGCGCATGCGACCGGTGCCCTTCGGGGTGCCGGGCGAGCTGCACATCGGCGGCGTCCAGCTCGCCACCGGCTACCACGGCCGCCCCGCCCTGACCGCCGACCGGTTCGTCCCCGACCCGTTCGGTCCCGCGGGCGCGCGCCTGTACGCCACGGGCGACCTGGTACGGCTCCGCCGCGACGGGACGCTCGTCTTCCTCGGCCGGATCGACGACCAGGTCAAGATCCGGGGCCAGCGCATCGAGCCCGGCGAGGTCGAGGCGGTCCTGCGCGGGCAGCCGGGCGTGGGCGAGGCGGTGGTGGCGGTCCGGGAGGACGGCGCCCCCGGCGACAAGCGGCTGGTCGCCTACGTCGTCCCCGGCGCCGCGTCCGGCCCCGTGCCCCGGACCGTGTCCGGCACCGCGTCCGGCCCCGTGCCGGACACGGCCGCGCTGCGTGCGGCGCTCCGGTCGGTCCTGCCCGAGGCCATGGTCCCCTCGGCGATCGTCGTGCTGGACGCGCTGCCGCTCGGCCCCAACGGCAAACTGGACCGCCGGGCCCTGCCCGCCCCGGAACGGCACGGCGAGGCGGGCGGCCGGGGGGCCGAGCCGGCCACCCCCGCCGAGCGCGCCATCGCCGGGCTCTGGCGAGAGCTGCTGGAGGCGGAGACCGTCGGCGTGGACGACGACTTCTTCGACCTCGGCGGGCACTCCCTGCTCGCCATCCAGGCGGTCGCCCGGCTGCGCAAGGTGCTGCCGCCCGAGGCCCGGGGAGGACGCGCGGTCGGCGTCATGGACCTGTTCAAGCACCCGACGGTGCGCGCCCTGGCGTCGCTGGTGGAGCGGCCCGACACCGCCCGCGACTCCCGCTCGCTGCTGTACGAGCTGACCCGGCCGGGACCGCGCCGCAGCATCACCTACGTCTGCATCCCGTACGGCGGAGGCCAGGCGATGGTCTTCCAGCCGCTGGCGGACGCGCTGCCCGAGGAGTGCGCGCTGTACGCCATGGCCTTCCCCGGGCACGACCCCGGCCTGCCCGACGAGGAGCCGCAGCCCCTCGACGAGATCGCCGACCGGTGCGTCACGGAGATCCTGACCGGCATCGAGGGCCCGGTGGCGCTCTACGGGCACTGCGGCATCGGGGGCGCCCTCGCCGTGGAGGTGGCCCGGCGGCTGGAGGAGCGGGGCCGGGTGCCGGAGGCCGTCTACATCGGCGCGATCTTCCCGTTCGCCCGGCCCACGGGCCGGATCGCGGGCCCGCTGGGGCGGCTGACCCGGCTCGACCGGATCCGGGGCGACCGCGCCTACGAGAACCGCATGAAGTCGATGGGCAACGACGTCTCCGGCCTCGACGACGAGCAGATCAGGTTCATGGTCCGCAACCAGCGCAGGGACACCCTGATCGCCGAGGAGACCTTCACCCGGCTGCTCTCGGAGCGGATCACCCCCCTGCGCGCCCCGGTCGTCTCGGTCGTCGGCGAGCAGGACCCCACGACCGACTACTACCGCGAGCGCTACCGGGAATGGCACTTCCTCAGCCCCGTGGCGGCGCTGGTCGTCCTCGACGAGGCCGGTCACTACTTCCTGAAGTACCGGGCCGAGGACCTGGCCGAGATCCTGACCAACACCCACGTCGCGATGGGGTACGGCGCGGCCGGCACCCTCGACCGGGCCTCCCGGGGACCGGCGGCGGGCTGGTGGATCGAGGAGACCTCCGTCCGCCCCGCCCCGGACCCGGCGGCCACCGGTCCCGGCGGAGACGGCGCCGCCGACGGGACCGGGAACGGCGACGGGACCGGGAACGGCGACGGGAACGGCGGATCCGCGATCCGGACGCGGGCACGCACACGGACGCGGACGGACGGCCGTACGGCGCCGCCGGACGCGGGGACGCGCCCGCGGCGGCCCGGTCCGCGGGGACGCCCGGCGCCCGAACCGGGCATGCGGCGGTTCATGGCCGTCGCCGTCGCCCAGCTGGTCTCCATGACCGGGACCGCGATCGCCGACTTCGCGATCCCCGCCTGGATCTACCTGACCACCGGGTCCCTGCTGGACTTCGCGCTGTTCACCGCCCTGTCGATCATGCCGGGGGTGGTGGCCGCGCCGCTGGTCGGCGCGCTGGTGGACCGGGCGGGCAAGCGGCGGATGATGGCCGTGGGCGGCTGCCTGGCCGGAGGCGTCCAGCTCGTCCTGGGCTGGCTGCTGTGGTCGGGGAACGTGGAGATCTGGCACTTCTACCCGCTGACCGCGTGCCTGTCGGTCGCGCTCATCTTCCAGCGCCTCGCCTTCACCACCGCGCTGCCCCAGCTGGTCCCCAAGCAGTACCTCGGCCACGCGGCCGGCGTCGTGCAGATGGTGACGGGCACCTCCCAGTTCGTCGCACCGCTCGCCGCCGTGGCGCTGCTCTCCTCGATCGGCCTGGGCGGCATCCTCGCCGTCGACCTGGCCGGGTTCGCGCTGCTGCTGGGCGTGCTGGCGCTCGTCCGGTTCCCGGACACGATGGCCCACGTGCGCCGGGAGACGCTGGCGGCCGAGATCGCCGCCGGGTTCCGGATGTCGTTCGGCAACCGCCACCTGCGGGCCGCGCTGCTGTACTTCGCGGTCCTGAACGTGATGCTGGCGGCGCTGCTGCTGTCGATCTCCCCGCTGGTCCTGTCCTTCGCCCCGCTGTCCACCGCCGGGCAGATCTCCTTCGCCGGCGGCCTGGGCGCGACCCTGGGCGGCCTGACCGTCGCGCTGTGGGGCGGGCCGCGCCGCCGCCGGATGCGCGGGGTGATGCTGTCCACCCTGCTGCTGAGCCTGTTCGCGGTGGTCACCGGCCTGCACGCCTCCCCCCTGGTCGTCGGCGTCGGCGCCTTCGGGCTCTGGGGCAGCCTCTCGATCGTCAACGGGATCTTCATGACGATCGTCCACGTGAAGGTTCCGCAGCGCTTCCACGGGCGCGTCACGGCGGTCAACCAGATGATCTCGTGGTCGACGCTGCCGCTCGGCATGGCCGTCGTCGCACCGCTGAGCGAGCGCCTGCTCGAACCGCTGCTGGCCCCCGGCGGCGCGCTCGCCCCGACCGTGGGCGCGGTGATCGGCGTGGGCGAGGGCCGCGGCATCGGCCTGATGTACATCGTGCTCGGCCTCGGCATCGCCGTGCACGTGCTCGTCTGCCTGCGCGTCCCGGTGCTGGCCCGGTTCGACGCGGAGATGCCCGAGGCGCCGCCCGACGACCTCGTCGGCGCCCAGGCCCTGCGCGAGCGGGCGGGCAACCGGGTCAGCCTGGCCTGGAGCGCGCCGGCCTTCGCCAAGGCGCTCACCATGCCGCTGACCGCGGAGAAGGCGGCCGCCGTCCTGGGGACCGAGGTCGAGCGGGTCGTCCTGCGCACCGGCGGCGAGATCAGCGCGGTGTACGAGGTCCGCTGCGCCGACCGGGACCTGCCCCACCCGGACGTGATCGTGAAGCTCTACCCCGAGCTGTTCACCGCGCGGCTCCACAAGGAGAGGCTCGTCTACGGTCTGCTGGCGGACAGCGGCGTCCCGGCCCCGGCCGTCGTGACGTGGGACGAGTCCCGGCGCGACCTGCCCCAGGCCTACCTGGTGATGACCAAGGTGGAGGGCCGCCCGCTCTCGGAGGTGTCCGGTGCGCTGCCTGAGCCGGTGATCGCGGGTCTCTACCGGGAGATGGGAGCGGCGCTGCGGGCCCTGCACGGTGTCGCGCTGCGGGACTTCGGCCCGGTGGACGGGGCCGGCGAGCCGTCCAACGAGGCCTACGTCGGCGGCCTGCTCGACCTGCGCGCGGACCAGTTCGCCGCGTTCGGCGGCGACCCGGCCCTGCACGCAAAGATCACCGGGTACATCGCGGCCCGGCGGCACCTGCTCGCGCGCTGCCGGACGCCCGTGCTGTGCCACCACGACTTCCACGAGCGCAATGTGATGGTGGCCGAGCGCGACGGGGCCTGGCGCCTCACCGGCGTCATCGACATGGAGAACGCCGTCGGCGGGGACCCGCTCATGGACCTGGCGAAGACCGACTACTTCGCGGTCCGGGGCGACCCGGTGCGCCGCCGGGAGCTGCTGGCCGGGTACGGCGGGCTGCCCGCGGACGGGGCCGAGCGGGTCGCCCTCTACCGGCTCTGCCACGCCCTCGACCAGTGGGGCTGGCTGGCCACCATCGGTGAGACCGACGCGCTGGCCCCCATCACCGAAGAGATCCGCGGCTGCCTGCGGGAGGGCCGTTGACCGGCGGGGACCGGGCCGTCGCCGGTCGCGGCGGCCCGCCCGCCCCGCCGGAGGGGCCGCCCCGGTGACCCCCGGTCCCGCCGGGTCCCTTCACCGGGCACCGTAGTGCCGCCTGCGAGAGCAGACCGTAGTGACGCCTGCGAGAAAGAGGGTTCCCCAGTGACCCAGGACGTCTTCCCCGCCTCGTTCGCCCAGGAGCGGATCTGGTTCCTCAGCCGGCTGCAGCCCGGATCGGCGGTGTACAACATCGCCACCTGCTCCACCCTGCCCTGGATGCACCCGGTGGACCCCGAGGTGCTGGAGCGCGCGCTCGGCCTGCTGGTGCGCCGGCACGAGCCGCTGCGCACCGCGTTCGCCTTCCGCGACGAGCAGGTCGTCCAGACGATCGCCGCCGACGTCCCGGTCGTCCTGGCGCGGGACGACCTGTCGGGCGCGGCGGACCCGCACGCGGAGTTCGACCGCCTGGCCGCCGCGGAGGCGTCGGCGCCGTTCTCCCTCGACCGGGCGCCGCTCTGGCGGGCCCGGCTGGTGTCGCTGGGCCGGAACGGAGCAGGCCGGAACGGAGCAGGCCGGAACGGAGCAGGCCAGGACGGGACAGACCGGGACGAGGCGGGCCGGGAGGAGTGGCGGCTGCTGTTCGTCGCCCACCACACCGTCTACGACGCCTGGTCGGCGGAGATCCTCAGCACGGAGCTGGCCGAGCTGTGCGCGGCGCTGCGGGAGGGGCGCCCGCCGCGCCTGCCGGAGCCGGCGGTCCAGTACGCCGACTACGCCGTCTGGCAGCGCGGCAGGCTCGCCGACGGCGCGCTCGACGCCGACCTGGACTACTGGCGCGGCAAGCTCGCCGGGAGCGTCCCGCTGGAGCTGCCGCCGGACCGGCCGCGGCCGGCCGAGTTCGGGTACGCCGGGGCGAACGTGGCGTTCTCCGTACCGGACGGGACGGCCGAAGGGCTGGCCCGCCTCGCCCGGCGGACGGGATGCACGCCGTTCATGGTGCTGCTCGCCGCCTTCGCGACGCTGCTGGCCCGCTGGACGGGCCGGACGGACGTCGTCGTGGGCTCCCCGGTGGCCGGTCGCGAGCTGCCCGAGCTCAACCCGCTGATCGGCATGTTCGTCAACACGGTGCCGCTCCGCGTCGACCTGGGCGGCGATCCGACGTTCACCGAGGCGCTGGACCGGGCGCGCACCACCGTGCTGGAGGCGCTCGACCACCAGGGCGTGCCGTTCGCCACGCTGGTGGAGGCGCTGCGCCCGCCGCGCGACCCGGCCCGGACCCCCCTGTACCAGGTCGGGTTCAACCAGCTCCCGATCGAGGGGCACGGCATGCAGCTCGGCACCGGGACCGCCAAGACCGACCTCACCCTGGAGGTGCAGAACCCGAGCGGCCGGCTGGGCGGCTGGATCGAGTACAGCACCGACCTGTTCGAGGAGGACACGGTCCGCCGGCTGCTCTCCGCCTTCCTGACCCTGCTGGAGGCGGCCGTGGACGCCCCCGGGCGGCCGGTCTCCCGGCTCCCGCTGACCGGCGGCGACGAGCACCGCCGGCTGCTCGGCGCCTGGCAGGGCCCGGCGTCGCCGTACCCGGAGCGCGCGCTGCACGAGCTCGTCGCCGAGCAGGCGGCGCGGACGCCGGACGCCCCGGCCGTCGTCGCGCACGCGGGCACGCTGACCTACGCGCGGCTGGAGGAGCGGGCGGAGGCCCTGGCCGGGCGGTTGCGGCAGCACGGGGTCCGCGCGGAGCAGCCGGTGGCGGTGTGCCTGCCGCGGGACGCCGAGCTCGTCGTCGCGCTGCTGGCCGTGCTGAAGGCCGGCGGCTGCTACGTGCCGCTGGATCCGGACTACCCGGCCGAGCGGCTGGGGTTCATGCTCTCCGACTCGGGCGCCGGGCTGCTGCTCACCCGCTCGGCACTGGTCGCGCGGCTGCCCGCCGACCACCCGCCGGCGATCCTGCTGGACGCCCTCCCGCCCCTGCCCTGTCCTCCCCCGCCCGCCGGGCGCGTCTCCCCCGACGCCCTCGCCTACGTGATCTACACCTCCGGTTCGACGGGGCGGCCCAAGGGGGTGATGGTCCCGCACCGGGGCGTGGTCAACCTCGTCACCGCGCTGGGCTTCACCGCGGCGGAGCGGATGCTCCTGCTCACCTCCCTGTCCTTCGACATCGCCGCGCTGGAGGTCTTCGGGCCGCTGCTCGCCGGCGGGACCGTGGTGGTCGCGCCGCCGTACGGGACGGGCGACCTCGGCGCGCTCGTCGCCGACGCCGGGGTGACGACGGTCCAGGCGCCGCCCTCGGTGCTGGAGGAGATCCTGGACCGGCTGCCGGCCGGGCTGCCCCGGGTGTTCAGCGGCGGCGAGCCGCTCCCGGTCGCCCTGGCCGGCCGGATCCACGCGGCCGGCCGGGGCGACCGGGAGCTGTGGAACCTCTACGGGCCCACGGAGACGACGATCTGGTCGCTGGCGCACCGCGTGCCGCGGGACGCCGCGGCGATGTCCATCGGCCTGCCCGTGGCCAACACGGTCGCCCACGTGCTGGACGGGGCGCTGCGGCCGGTCCCGCCGGGGGCGGTCGGCGAGCTGTACCTGGGCGGCGACGGCCTGGCCCGCGGGTACCACGGCCGTCCCGGCCTCACCGCGGAGCGGTTCGTCGCCGACCCCTTCGGCGGCGGCGGCCGGCTCTACCGGACCGGCGACCTGGTACGGCGGGCGCCCGGCGGCGCACTGGAGTTCCTCGGCCGCGCCGACGCCCAGGTCAAGGTCCGGGGCGTGCGGATCGAACTCGGCGAGGTCGAGGCGGCGCTGGCGGCCCACCCGGGCGTGCGCCGGGCGGTCGCCGCGGTGCGGGACGACGCCCCCGGCGGGCGGGCCCTGGTCGCCTACGTCGACACGCGGGTCCCCGTGGGGGAGCTGCGGGCGTTCCTGCGGACCCGCCTGCCGGCCGCCATGGTCCCGAGCCTGTACGTGCCGGTCTCCGGTTTCCCCCGGCTGCCCAACGGGAAGCTGGACCGGGCCGCGCTGCCGGCCCCCGGCGGCGCGGCCGGGAGCACGGACGGGAGCACGGACGGGAGCACGGACGGGAACGCGACCGGGGGCACGGCCACGGCGCCCCCGGTCCGGCCGTCCACCGCCGGAGAGGAGCTCGTGCACGAGATCTGGTGCGAGGTCCTGGGCCGGGGGGACCTCGGCGTCGACGACGACTTCTTCGACGTCGGCGGCCACTCGCTGCTCGCCACCCGGATCGTCGCCAGGATCTGCTCCGAGGTCGGCATCGACCTGCCGCTGAACATCCTGTTCACCGCCCGCTCCATCCGCCGGCTGGCGGCCGTCGTGGAGGAGCACCTGGCCGCGGAGATCGACCGGCTCTCCGAGGAGGAGGCCGAATCGATGATCGACGGACGGCTCTGACAGAGCGGTGAAACCCGCTTTCGCGGGTAGAGTGCGCCCCCATGACGGCCAGCGCGAAGACGGGCCGGTGGACCGGCGGGTTCACCCGGGGATGGGCCGCGGCCCGGCGCCGGTGCGGCTGGCTCGACCACCTCGTCCGGGCCGGCGTCCACTTCGACCGCACCGACGCGGGCCGCCTCTCGGCGGGGATGACCTACTACGCGTTCTACGCCACCTTCGCCCTGGCCCTGCTGGGCTTCGTGATCATGGGCCACGTGCTGGACACGCCCGCCGCGATCGGCGAGGTGGAGCGCTACCTGAGCGACACCTTCCCCCGGCTCGACGTGCAGGCGCTGCGCGACGCCCGCGACACGGCCGGGGTGATCGCCTCGTTCGGCCTCCCCCTGACCGGCCTGTTCTGGATCGACTCCATGCGCTCCTCCATCCGGGCGGTCTGGGGCCTGGAGCAGTACCCCGGCAACTTCTTCCTGCGCTGGCTCATCGACCTGGGCGTGCTGGTCGCCCTGGGACTGCTGCTCTCGATCTCGCTGGCCCTGTCGTTCGGCGCCCAGGCGGCGCTGGCCTGGCTGATCGAGGCGACGGTCGGGACCGAGGCGGTGCCGGCGCGCTGGACGCTGTCGGCGGCCGCCTTCGTCCTCGGCATCGGCGTGAACCTGCTGCTGTCGACGGCGCTGCTGACGCTGACGCCCCGCCTGCACCTGTCACCCCGCCGGGTCGCCGTCCCGGCTCTGATCATCACGGTCGGGCTGGAGCTGCTGAAGACGATCGGGCAGGTCTACCTCAACATCAGCTCGGCCAACCCGGCGTACCAGGTCGTCGCGGGCGCGGTGGGCATGCTGCTGTTCCTGAAGCTGCTCAACATGCTCATCCTCTTCGCCGCCTCGCACGCCGCGACCGGCCGCCACGGCACGGCCTTCGACCTGACCACCCGGCGGCGCGTCGGCGAGCCGCGCACGGAGGTCGTCGAGGCCCCGGCGATCCCCGAGGTCAAGACGGGGCCGCGGAAGGCCGCCCCCCGCCGGTACGACCTCAGGTCCCGCCCGTCCCGCCGGTCCCGCTGAACCGGCGGATCCGCTGAACCGGCGGATCCGGCCGGGCGGGGCCGCCCGTCAGCCCGCGTCCCGGTCGAACTCCTTCACCAGCCGCTGCGGGGCGCTCAGCCGCCAGGCCTCGGTGACCAGTTCCCGCAGTTCCTCCTCCGTCAACTCCGCCGCCCGCACCAGCACGTACCGGTGGTTCTCGTAGTGCGGGGTGACGATGAAGACCTCGGGGCGCGCCGCGGTGAGCGCCGCCCGCTCCTGCGGAGAGATCTTGACCACCGTGAGCCCGGGGTCCTCGTGGCGGCGCAGGAAGAGCCTGCCCCGGACCTTCAGCGAGGGCGTGCCCCAGGACACGGACTCCTCGACCTCGGGCAGCTCCAGGGCGAGGTCGCGCACGCGATCGAAATCAGACACATTCCATGATCGCATGTACCGCGTCCCGCGGCGCCGGGAACCGCCGGGGGCGGGCGGAGTCAGTCCTCCTGCGGCGGCTCCGCGGGCAGGCGGACGGTGAAGACGGTTCCGCCGTCCTCCCGGGGCGCGGCGGTCACGGTCCCGCCGTGCGCCTCGACGATCGCCCGGATGATGGCCAGGCCCAGGCCGGTGCCCTTGATCCCGGCCTCCTTCGCGGTGGTGGCGCGGAAGAACCGGCCGAACAGCTGCGGGTACTGCTCGGCGGGGACGCCGATGCCGGTGTCCGCCACCGTGACGGCCACCTCGTCGCCGTCCCGGCGGGCGGCGACGTCGACGGCGCCTCCGGCGGGGGTGTACTTGACCGCGTTGGACAGCAGGTTGTCCACCACCTGGCGGAGCCGGGCCGGATCGGCGTGCACCCGCAGGTGGCGGCCCAGGTCGACCTGGACGGTCAGCCGTTTGGCCGCGGCCTCCGGCCGGTGGTCCTCGACGCTCTGGTTCAGCAGCCGGGTCAGCGAGACGGGGCGCGGATCGATGGCGATGCGCCCGGCGTCCAGGCGGGCCAGGTCCAGCAGATCGTCGACCAGCCGCTGCAGGTCGGCGCTCTTGCGGTCGATCACGTCGGCGAAGGCGCGGTGCTCGCCGCCCAGCTCCGGATCGTCCAGCAGCATCTCGACGTAGCCGCGGATGGTGCCGATGGGACTGCGCAGCTCATGGCTGACCAGCGCCACCAGTTCGTCCTTCATCCGGTCCAGTTCGCGCAGGCGGCGCACCTGCCGCTGCTCCTCCGCCAGCAGCCGCTCGCGCTCCTCGGCCATCCGGTGGCGCTCGGTCACGTCGGTGGAGATGCCGTCGACGAACAGCCGGCCGCCCTCGCGGCGGGGCAGCGCCCGGATCCAGGCCCAGTGGGTCGCCCCGTCCAGCCCGGCGAGACGGAACTCGGCCTCGGCCGGGTGGCCGGAGACGAGCCTCTCGCAGAAGGCGACGAAGACCGGCCGGTCGTCGGGATGGACGTAGCGCCCGACGATGGCGATCATGTCCCCGCCGCCGGACCTCTCCTCGGGCGGCACCCGCTCGCCGAGGATCCCGGCTCCGGAGGTGCTGACGTACAGCGGGCGGGCCCTGCCGTCCGGGGTGATCTCGGCGGTCCACACGTCGTCGTTGACGTGGGTGACGATCTGCTCGAACCGGCGGCGGCTGGCGGCCAGGGCCAGGGTCAGCTCCTCGGCCCGGCGGCGCTCCATGTACCGGCCGACGTGCGCGCAGACCCCGTCGAGCAGCGCGGTCAGCCCGTCGTCCCGCTCCTGGACGGTGTCGCTGTAGAAGACCAGCACGCCCAGCACCTGCCGGCCGCTGCGCACCGGCAGCGCGATGGCGGCGCGCAGTCCGGCCCGCAGGGCCTGCTCCCTGCGGGTGAAGTCGCGGGGGTCGTGGGGCAGGTCGCAGATCCACAGCTCGCGGCCGCTCTCCCACACCCGCCCGAGCATCCCCCGCACGGGCCGGAGCGCCATCCGCGGCTCGCCGACGAAGGCCGACAGGTCGCATTCCGGACGGGTCCACAGGCCGATGCGGGTCAGCCCGGTCTCTCCGGGGTCCACCTGCCAGTACTCTCCGCAGACCCAGCCGAGGGCGTCGGTGACCGCGGCGACCACGCCGGTGGCGGCCTCCTCCCGGGAGGAGGCGTCGATCAGCGCCCCGGCCACGGCGTGCTGGGCCCGGTGCAGCGCCTGGGCGCGGTGCTGGTCGGTGACGTCGCGGACGGCGACCACCGCTCCGAGCCGCCGCCCGTCCGCGGCCTCGATCGGGCGGCCGTTGACGATGATCCGGCACGGGTGGCGGTCGTCCGTCCGCACCACCACCTCCTGCCCGTCCACCAGCTCGCCGGCGAACGCCCGCGCCAGCGGCACCTCCTCCGGCGGCAGCGGAGTCCGCCCGTCCGCGGCGAAGATGCCGTAGATCCCGGCCAGGTCACCGACGTGCACCCCCAGCAGGGGCGGTCGGCTCTCCCGCAGCACCCTGTTGACCAGGACCACCCTGCCGTCGCGGTCGCAGGCCGCCACCCCCGTGTCCAGGCTGTCCAGCAGCGCCTGCAGGAAGGTCCGCTCCTCCTCCGGCCGCTCCCCGCCCGGCCGCTCCCCGCCCGGCCGCCGGAGCGCGATCCCCTCCTCCACCGTCCGGGCGAGGTCGCCGCCCAGTTCCAGCTGCGCCCGGTCCCACCGGCGGGGCTCGACGTCGATCGCGCACAGCGCGCCGAGCGTCTCGCCATCGGGTCCGTGCAGCGGGAACGCGGCGCAGGCGACGGCCTCCAGCCCGCCGATGGTCCGGTCGCGGCGCAGCCGCTCGTCGGCTCCCGTATCGGTCACCACCAGCGGCCCGTCGGCGGCCTCGACGCGCTCGCGCAGCGCGGCCGGAAGGGGCGACCGCAGGCCCGCCCGCCGCCCGGCCGGTCCGGCCGCGCTGACCACCACCTGGCGATCGTGGTCGGCGAGGGCGACCAGCGCGGCCGGAGCCCGCAGCAGCCGGGCGGTCAGCCGGGTCAGGCGGTCCAGCAGGACGGCACCGGGCACGGGGGGCGCACCGGGCGGGCCCGCGGCCCGCGACGGCCGTGCATCGTCACCGTGCTGTGCTGCCTCCACCGCCTCGTCCCCCTCACGCCCTCACGTCCCTGCCTCCGATCGGTTCACCCCTGCGGCCGGAACAAGGACCATGAACCACCTTTCCACCCCAGACTATGACAATGCGGATATATAGGACTTTTTCTGTTTGTATACAGAATCGGGCCGGTGCATCGCGGGTACGGCTCCGCCATGGTTCAGCGAAACGACCAGGACGAGATCAGGCGGTCGGCCCTGCCGCTGGCCGTACCCGAGGACCTCGACCCGCTGCTGGAACGCATCGGCGACGCCCGGTACGTCCTGATCGGCGAGGCGAGCCACGGCACGCACGACTTCTACGCCTGGCGGGCCGCGCTCACCCGGCGGCTGATCACCGAGAAGGACTTCCGGTTCGTCGGCGTCGAGGGCGACTGGCCGGACTGCCACCGGATCCACCGGGCGGTCACCGGCACCGACGGCGAATCCCCCCGCGAGGCCGTGTACGGCTTCGCCCGCTGGCCCTCGTTCATGTGGGCCAACGAGGAGGTCGCGGAGTTCTGCCGGTGGCTGCGCGGCTGGAACGACTCCGTGCCGACGTGGGCGCGCTGCGGTTTCCACGGCCTGGACGTCTACAGCCTCTGGGACTCGCTGCGGGCCGTGCGCGGCTACGCCCTGCGCCACCTGCCCGAGCAGGCCGACGCGGTGCTGCGCGCGTTGCACTGCTTCGAGGCGCGCGGGCACGACCCGCAGCAGTACGGCCTGGCGACACCCCTGCTCCCGGAGTCCTGCGAGGAGGAGGCCGTCGACCTGCTGACGACGGTCCGCCGGACCGCGACGGACGATGAGGCGGGCTTCTCGGTCCGGCAGAACGCCGAGGTGGTGGCCGGGGCCGAGGAGTACTACCGCGCCGTGCTGCGGGGCGGGCCCGAGTCGTGGAACGTCCGGGACACCCACATGGCCGACACCCTCGACCGGCTGACCGGGTTCTACGGAGACGACGCGAAGGCGGTCGTCTGGGCGCACAACACCCACATCGGCGACGCCCGCGCCACCGACATGGCGGCGGCCGGGATGACCACCCTCGGGCAGCTGGTCCGGGAGCGGCACGGCGGCGGTGCCGCCGGCAGGACCACCGGCGGCACCGGCGGCACCGGCGGCACCACCGACAGGGCCGACAGGGCCGATGAGTCCGGCGGCGCTTCCGACGCCGCTTCCGACGCCGCTTCCGGAAGCGACGGAGCGGTCGTCCTCGTCGGTTTCGGGACGCATCGGGGCACGGTGGTCGCGGGCGACGGATGGGGTGCGCCGGCCGAGATCATGCCGGTCCCGCCCGCCCGGCCGACGTCGCTGGAGTCACTGCTGCACGAGGCCGCGCCGGAGGGCGCGCTGTTCGTCGTGCCGCCGCCCGGGGACCGGCCCGGGTGGTACGACCGGCCGGTGGGCCACCGTGCCATCGGCGTGGTCTACCATCCCGAGCGCGACCACCTGCGCAACTACGTCCGCACGGCGCCCGGCCGCCGCTACGACGCGTTCCTCTGGCTGGACCGGACGAGCGCCCTGCACCCGCTGCACGACGAGCCGTCCGGCGAAGGGGAGCCCGAGACGTTCCCCTCGGCCCAGTGAACCGGCCCAGTGAACCGGCCCAATGAACCGGCCCAGCGAACCGGCCCAATGAACCGGCCCAGCGAACCGGCCCAGTGAAGTGCGGCCCCGCGCGGAACCGGCTTCGCGAGGTGAAGCACCGCCCCGCGAGCCGCCGGGTCACCAGCGGTGGTGGACCTGGGGCCGGATCAGCTCGTCGTAGATCTCCCGCACCCCGCGGAGGGTGTCCGCGGACAGCGGAGGCGCCTCGGCCGCGGCCGCGTTGGCGCGGGCCTGCCCGGGGGTGCGGGCGCCGGGGATGACCACGGAGACTCCGGGCTGGTCGATGATCCAGCGCAGCGCGAACTGCGCCGTGGTCATCTGCTCCGGCACCAGCGGGGTCAGGCGGCGCACCGCCTCCAGGCCGGTGGCGTAGTCGACACCGGAGAAGGTCTCGCCGACGTCGAACGCCTCGCCGTGCCGGTTGTAGGTGCGGTGGTCGTCCGGGGCGAAGACGGTGGACTCGTCGTACTTGCCCGACAGCAGACCGCTGGCGAGCGGGACCCGGGCGATGATGCCGACCCCGGCCTCCGCCGCGGCCGGGAGCACCCGCTCCAGCGGCTTGAGCCGGAAGGCGTTGAGGATGATCTGCACGGTGGCCACGCCCGGCCGCGCCATCGCGGTCAGCGCCTCCTCGCAGGTCTCCACGCTCACCCCGTAGGCGGCGGTGCGCCCCTCGTCCACCAGGGTGTCCAGGGCGTCGAAGACGGCGTCGGAAGAGTAGACCGGCGTGGGCGGGCAGTGCAGCTGCACCAGGTCGAGGGTGTCCACGCCGAGGTTGGCACGGGACCGGTCGGTCCAGGCGCGGAAGTTGTCCAGGGTGTAGGCCGACGGCTCCTGCGCGACGCGCCGTCCCATCTTGGTGGCCACGGTCAGCCCGGGCCGGTCCTTGAGCAGGCGGCCGACGATCTGCTCGCTGCGGCCGTCGCCGTAGACGTCGGCGGTGTCGATGAAGGTCACTCCGGAGTCCACCGCGGCCTCCAGGGTGGCCAGCGCCTCGTCCTCGCCCACCTCACCCCAGTCGGCGCCCAGCTGCCAGGCGCCGAGTCCGACGACTCCGATGTTTCTACCGGTTTTTCCCAGAATGCGCTGTTCCACGTGTCCGATCGTAGCTTCACTCCGCATTCCGACCGGGCGGGGCCCCGGACGAGGGCCCCGGAGACCGGGCACAGAGACCGGGCACAGAGGACGACGCGGACGAGCAGCGCAGGCGGGAGGGACGGACGAGGGACGCGGAGCGGTCTCCGGCAGCCGCCGCGCTCGGTTCCCGGGACGGGGACGGCACGGCGTTGGCGCGACCGACCTGCCGTGCGCAGCCGCCCGGCAGGATTCCCACCGAAGGTGTTCCTCCGGCGTGAGACGGTCGCAAACGGCCATTTACCCGGCGGGAGAAGCCGGGAAACCCCGGATCGGCCTTCGTGCGGAGGAGGCCGGCGGGGTCCGGCCGGGCTCCGCCGCGGCCTGCTCCGCCGGTGTGGGAGGGCGTCCCTTCGGGAGACGGAGTCCCTCGGGAGAGAACCCGCGTCCGGGGAAGATCTGCGGCCTCACCGCGCGTGAAGTCGCGCCGGATGCGGTACGACCTGAGCAGACCCCGGTTCACATCCGGAAGCCGGAAGAAGGACGTGCCGTGACCGAATCCGACCTCCCTCACCCGCCGACCCGCGATCTGTGCGGCACCATGCTCGTGCACCGCCGGCTGCTCAACGAGAGCACGACCTACCGGTCCCGGCGCGCGGCGATCGAGAACCGGGCGCTCCAGTACGAACGAGGGCGGCGCTCCCCGTCCCGCACCGGCGTGGTCACCATCCCGGTCGTCGTCCACGTGGTGCACAACCCCGCCGTCCCGGCGCAGAACATCCCCGACGACCAGATCCGCAGCCAGATCGAGGTGCTCAACCGGGACTTCCGGGCGGCCAACCCCGACCGGGACAAGGTGCCCGAGGTGTGGAGGCCGCTGGTGGCGGACGCCGGGATCGAGTTCCGGATGGCGTCGCTGGACCCGGACGGCGAGCCCACGGACGGGATCGTCCGGGTGCCGACCGACCGGACGTCGTTCGGCTTCGACGACGCCGTCAAGGCGTCCGCGACCGGCGGCGCCGACCCGTGGCCCACCGACCAGTACCTCAACATCTGGGTCTGCCAGCTGGGCGGAGGGCTGCTCGGCTACGCGCAGTTCCCCGGCGGCCCGCCGCAGACCGACGGCGTCGTGATCCTGCACAGCGCGTTCGGCACCACCGGTACGGCGGCGCCCCCGTTCGACGGCGGCCGGACCGCCACGCACGAGATCGGCCACTGGCTGGACCTCTACCACATCTGGGGCGACGACGACGGGGCCTGCAGCAGCGACGACAAGGTCGCCGACACGCCGAACCAGGCCGACGCGAACACCGGCTCCCCCGCCTTCCCGCACGTCTCCTGCGGCAACGGCCCGCACGGGGACATGTTCATGAACTACATGGACTACGTCGACGACGACGCCATGTTCATGTTCACCCGCGGCCAGGCCAACCGGATGGACGCCTGCCTGGAGGGGGTCCGGGCCTCCTTCCTGGTCGCTCCGGGCGCGTTGAGCGGCCCGTCCCGGCCCACCGCGGGCGAGCCGTCCGCCAGGAACGGGACCGCCCCGGGCACGGCCGTTCCGCGGGCCGCGATGCCCGGCCCTTCGCACTGGCCCGCGCCCGCCGCCGCTCCGGGCGTGACGGGCACGGGCGCGATGGGCACGACCGCCACGGGCGCGATGGGCACGACCGCCACGGGCGCGATGGGCACGACCGCCACGGCGGGGGCGACGGTGCCCGCGCAGCCCGGACCCGACGGGCACGCCGGGCCGGACGGCGAGGTGCGACGGCTGCTGCGCGACAGCGAACGGCTGGCCACCGAGGTCCTGAAGGAGATCCGTACCGTGATCGACATGGTCGGCGGCGACCGTCCCGAAGCGTGATCGGATGGCCGGTCACCGCGAGGACCCCACGAACGACGGAGCGGCGAGCCGGACGCCGGACATCACCGGCGTCTGGCTCCACTCCTACGAGGAGGACACCGGGAGCACGGCGGTGTACCGTCCCGCCGAGCACCCGTTCCGGCCCTCCCGGCGGGTGCGCGACGGGCTGGAGTTCCGGCCGGACGGGACGTTCGCCGAACTCCGCCCCGGTCCGGACGACCGCCCGCGGCAGACGCTCGGCCGGTGGCGGGACCGGGGGGCCGGCCGCGTCCGGATCACCTTCCCCGAAGGCCGGGGCGCCCCCTTCGACCTGGTCGTCCTCTCCTGTGAGGACGGCGTGCTCACCGTCGTCCGCTGAGCGCCGCCGCCCATGAGAGCCGCCCTCTACGGGCCGCCGTCCCCGATCGTCACCGGGCGCCGACCCGCTGGAAGGTCTGGACGACCCTCTCGGTGACGCCGTCGACCTGGGCGTGGTCCAGGTTCCGCAGCCCCGGGGCGTTGACCTCGATCTCCCTGTCGCCGTCGGCGAGCCGGACGCTCACCTCTCCCGTCCGGGTGCGCAGCCAGGCGACCACCACCGCCGCGACCGTGGCGAGCTCGCCCCCCGAGCCGAGCGTGATCTCCAGCGCCCCGGTGACCGGCCCCGGCGTCCCGCCGCCGGGAGGACTCCCGGCCGGCCGGATCCGGCCGCGCAGGTCCGTCTCCTCCTGCAGCCACGACGACAGTTCCCGGACGCGGTCCGGTCCCCCTGCCTCAGCGTTCACCACGATATGCATGACATTTCCCCCATCTCAGATCCAACGTAGACAGGCGGTCTCGTCCCGTGAACTTCATCCTCCTCACAGGGGGGTAAAGAGGTCCCTCGCGTGGTCGGCCACGGCGGCGCCGGTCACGGTCGCCCGGATCGGCAGGAAGTCCATGCAGAGCCGGATCGCACCGGGCAGCACCGCGTGCGGCACCCGCATCGAGAGCGTGCAGTGCGGCACCCAGCCGCCCGGCCGGTAGACGTCGAAACCGGCGATCCCCGCGGCGTCGAGCCGCTCGTGCACCGCCGCGTGGTGGGCCAGCAGCTCCGTCGTGGGAACCGGCCCGAGCCAGAGCACCCGGCCCAGGAACTGACCGACGAAGTCGAACCGCAGCTCCAGCGGCGGCGCGGCGTCCATGTCCGCCAGCGCCGCGGCCACCCCTGGACCGTCCAGCTCCGCGGCGCTGAGCAGCGAGACGTGCGGGCGGTGCCGGCCCTTCAGCAGCTCGCTCATCGACTGGACGCCGACCTGGGCCAGCGCCCTCCACAGCGTCCTGATCCGCTTCTCGGCGGCCGGATCGAGGTAGAGCTCCAGCGCGGCGACCATGCCGGAAGACTAGCGCCGCCGGATCACCGGCCGCGATTCCGTTCCGGCCTTCCACCGGGCGGACGTCAGGCCCGGGGGCCGGGGGCGCGGACGTCAGGCCCGGGGGCCGGGGGCGCGGCGGAAGGCGAAGGGCTGGCTCTCGCGGCCCGGGACCACGAACCAGCACTCCCCCGTGCCGTCGCTGTCCAGCAGCCGGAAGAACGCGTCCACCACCGCGGAGACCTCCAGGATCGGGAAGCCCATCTCCTCCAGCAGCGCCTTGCCTTCGCCCAGGATGGCCGTGTCGGCGAACGACGGGCACAGGCCCTGCACCTTGATCCCGGAGGACCGCAGGTCCTGTCCGAGGGAGCGGACGAGGCCCACGACGGCGTGCTTGTTGGCGGCGTAGATGGGATCGTTCGGGATTCCGACGATCCCGGCCATGCTCGCGGTGGCCACGATCGTCCCGCCGCCGGCGGCCCGCAGCGCGGGGAGCGCGGCGTGCACCCCGAACACGACGCCGTCGAGGTTGACGCCCATCGCCAGGCGGTAGCGCCGGACGTCGAAGTCCTCGCCCAGCCCGCAGCCGGAGGAGATGCCGGCGTTGAGGAAGGCGAGGTCGAGCCCGCCGTACCGCTCGACGGCGACGGCCACCGCCGCCTCGTTGTCCTCCAGCCGGGTCACGTCGCAGTGCGTGAAGACCCCGCCGATCGCGTCGGCGACCTCCTTGCCCGCCGCGTCGTCGACGTCGGCGAGCACGACCCGGGCGCCACCCGCGGCGAGCCGCCGGGCCACCGCGGCGCCGATCCCGTTGCCGCCGCCGGTGACGAGGGCGACCTTGCCGCCGAGCCGGTCGCCGCGGACCTCGTTGACGCCCTCCGCCGGCCGCCTGCCGGCAGGCCCGCCCATCCCGCTGAGCAGCCCGCCGCCCGCGCCGAACCGGTTCTCCGTGGTCTCGCTCACAGCGGCAGCCCTCCCGTGGCGGCGTTGGTCGAACCGGTGGCCCGGTACGCCGCGATCGTACGCTCGGCGATGCGCATCTGGTGGATCTCGTCGGCCCCGTCGGCGAAGCGGGCCCAGCGGGCGTGCTGGAACATGCGGGCTAGCGGGGTGTCGGTCGAGTAGCCCAGCGCGCCGTGCACCTGGATCGCCCGGTCCACGATCCGGTTGAGGCTGTTCGCCACGAAGTGCTTGGCCATCGAGACCTCGGTGCGGAAGTCCTCACCCTTGTCGATCTTCGAGGCGGCGTGCAGGACCATGAGCTTGCACTGGTAGAGCTCCATGGCCGAGTCGGCGATCAGCCACTGGACGCCCTGCTTCTCGGCGAGCAGCGAGCCGTGGCTGTAGCGGTTGAGCGCCCGGTCGACCATCATGTCGAGCGCGGTCTCGGCCTGCGCGATCCAGCGCATGCAGTGGGCCAGCCGGGCCGGGCCGAGGCGGTACTGGCCGAGCTTGTGGCCGTTGCCGCGCCCGCCGAGGATCTGGCCGTCGGGGACCCGCAGGTCGGTGATGACGATCTCGCTGTGGCCGGTCGAGCCGTGCATCGTCTCGACCTCGCGGACGTCGTTCCAGCCCTCCTGGGGCAGGTCGACGAGGAACGCGGTGTTGGCGCCGCGGGCGCCTTCGGGCAGGTCGGGCTCGGTGCGGGCGATGAGGATCGCGAAGCCCGCCCGGCGGGCGTTGGAGATGAACCACTTGTGGCCGTTGATCACCCACTCGTCGCCGTCCTTGACGGCGTGGGTGCGGATCAGCGTCGGGTCGGAGCCGGCCACCTCGGGCTCGGTCATCGCGAAGCACGACATCACATGGCCCTTGAGCAGCGGCTTGAGGTACTTCTCCTGCTGCTCGTCGCTCGCCCAGTGCAGCAGCGTGTGCATGTTGCCCTCGTCGGGCGCCTGGCAGTTGAACACCCACGGACCCAGCCGGGTCTTGGCCGCCTCGGCCTGCACCATGGCCAGCTCGACGTGGCCCAGGCCCATGCCGCCCCACTCCTTCGGCATGTGCGGCAGCCAGAGCCCTTCGGCCCTCGCCTTCTCGCGCAGCCCGAAGACCGTCCGGATGTACGCGTCGCGCGTGGTGACGGTCTCCTCGTCGTCGAAGCCCTCGACCGCCGGGATGATGGTCTCCTGCACGAAGGTCCGCACCCGGCGGCGGATCTCCTCGTGCTCGGGAGCGAGTGTGAAGTCGATGGCCATGCGTGCGACCCCTCTGTCCTGGGAGCTGTCCTGGGAGCCGCCCCGGGGGATGTCCGGTGCGATGTCCTCTTCGGCACCGCCATGATTTGATGCGACTGCATGACGTTTTCAGTCACGTGCATGATTACTGTAACGAGCGGCCCTCCCGCCATCAAGGGGAGCCGGGGACCCGGGGATCCGGGAGGAGGAGCGCCGATGCCGCCCAATCCCGAGGCCACGTGCAGGCGGCTGGTGACGGCCGCCGAGCGCCTGTTCGCCGAGAGGGGGATCGACGGGGTCTCGCTGCGGGAGATCAACACCGCGGCGGGCCAGCGCAACGCGACCGCGCTGCAGTACCACTTCGGGGACCGGGCCGGACTGCTGGCCGCGGTGCTGGCCAAGCACCAGCCCGAGGTCGAGGCCCGCCGCCACCAGTTGCTCGACGAGTACGAGGCGCGGGGCGGCCTGCTCGCGCCCGAGGCGCGCCGCACGCTCGCGGCCGCGCTGGTACGGCCGATGGCCGCCAAACTGGCCGACTCCGACGGCGGCCGGTCCTACCTGCGGATCATGGAGCAGCTCGTGCACCGCAGCCGTCTGCCGGCGCTCCGCGGGGCGCAGGACGACCCCGCCCAGAGCATCAACCGCTGGCGCGAACTGGTGGCCCCGCTGCTCTCCGAGGTCGCCGTGCGCCGGCTGCACCAGCGGTTCATGGCCATCCGGGTGACCTATGTGGAGCTGGCCCGCCGCGCCGAGGGTCCGGAGGGGAGGGACGACCGGCTCTTCACCAGCCATCTGGTCGACGTCGTCTCGGCGGTGCTGGCCACCGAGGTGTCCGGCGAGACCGCCCGGCTGCTCGCCGAGCGCGACGCCCGTCCCCGGCCGGAGCCGGAGCATCCGGCCGGGAACGAAGGTCCGGCCGGGAACGCGTGAGCGCCCGCCTCCCGGGTTCTGAGGAGGCGGGCGCCGGATCACGGCCGGTCGGGTGCGACAGGCGGTCACTTCAGGATGGGGAGCCGCTTGACCAGGGCGGTCTTGCCCCACCAGGCGCCGAGGCCGAGGGTGTCGCCGGCGCTCGCCAGGGCCAGGGCGATCATGACGATGGCGTAGACGATGTGGTCGTCCATGAAGGGGTTGGTGGTCAGGGGCAGTTCGGCGGCCCACATCAGGAGCATCATCGCGGTGCCGCTGGCGGCGGCGATGCGCAGGCCGGCGCCGGCGATGAGGGCCAGGCCGATGCCCAGCAGGCCGGTCATGAACAGCCAGTCGACCCAGGCCTGGCCGGCCAGGGTGCCGAAGAAGCCGCCGAGGGCGTTCTCGCCGGTGCCCTTGAGGAAGCCGGTGGTGGGGCTGCCGCCGTTGACGACCGCCTTGGCGGCGGGGGTGGCGAAGCCGAGGCCGAACATCTTGTCGACGAAGGCCCACAGGAAGACCCAGCCCAGCGCGATGCGGGCGACCCCGAAGGCGTAGGCGGCGGGGGTGCGGGGGGTGAGCGCGGCGGGGGCCGCCGCGACGAGGGTGGCGGTGGTGCGGCCGTTGGCCTGGGCGCGGCCTTCGATGATCGCCATGGTGGGCTCCTTGGGGGGTGTTCGTCTCTCGGTTACGTCATCCAGTACACCGGTTCGCACCCCCTTCCCCGCAGAGCCGTACGGCTCGCGGTGATCGTCCCGAAGTCCCCGCGGGGAAGGACCTTCGGCCCCTGGGCCGGTCCCTCCCCGCGGAGCGGAGCGCGTCAGGCGGCGCCCAGCCACAGGTCGGGGCCGAACACCTCGTAGTGGACGTCGCGGGCCGCGACCCCGGCCCGCAGGAGCTGGGCGCGCACGTCCCGCATGAACGGCAGCGGGCCGCACATGTAGACGACCGCGCCCTCGGGGATCGCCACGTCGGACAGGTCCATCCGACCGGGGCGGGCGCAGCCGCAGGGCCCCTCCTCGTACCAGAAGACCCGCTCGCCGCCGGGCAGCGCCCCGGCGAGCCGCTTCATGTCCTCGCGCAGGGCGTGCTCGGCCTTGGAGCGGTCGGCGTGCAGGACCAGGACGCGGCGGGTGGAGCCGGTCAGGGCCAGGTGCTGCAGCATCGCCGTGACGGGCGTGCAGCCGATGCCCGCGGAGACCAGGACGAGCGGCGCGTCGCCGTCCTCCAGCACCACGTCGCCGAACGGGGCGGACAGGGTCAGCTCGTCCCCCTCGGCGACGGTGTCGTGGAGCAGGGCGGACACCTCCCCGTCCGGGGAGCCCTCCTGCCGCACGCGCTTGACGGTGATGCGGCGCAGGCCGTCCTCGCCGTGCCCGGAGAGCGTGTACTGGCGGAGCTGGTGCACGCCGTCGGGCAGTTCCACCCGCACGCTGACGTACTGGCCCGGACCGGCGGGCGGGACGGGCTCGTCACCGGTCGGGGCCAGCACGAAGGAGACCGTGTCCGCCGTCTCCTCCCGCCGCTCGACGACCCGCCACCGCCGCCAGGTGCGCCCGGCCCGCGCCCCGGCCTCGGCGTAGATCCTGGCCTCCATCGCGATCAGCCCCCCGGCCATCAGCCAGTAGACCTCGTCCCAGGCCGCGGCGACCTGCGGGGTGACGGCGTCGCCGAGCACCCCGGCGATCGCGGCGAAGAGGTACTTGTGGACGATCACGTACTGGTCGTCGGTCACGCCGACCGCGGCGTGCTTGTGCGCGATGCGCGAGAGCAGCCGGTCGGGGCGCTCGTCGGGGTTGTCGAGCAACGCGGTCGCGAACGCCGCGATGGAGCCCGCCAGCGCCCTGCGCTGCTCGCCGTTGCGCTGGTTGCCCCGGTTGAACATGCCGTCGAGCAGCTCCGGGCGCTCGGCGAACATCGTCTCGTAGAACCGCGTGGTGATCGCGTCGAGGGACGCGCCCACCACGGGGAGCGTGGCGCGGACGATCGCGGCGGACTCGGCGGACAGCATGTCGACCTCCAGGGACGGCGGAGCGGAGATCCCCCTGAAATTGGAATCTGAAATACATATTAAGAGGCGGGTCCGCCGCCCTCGCACCGAGGGTCGTCCGGACGCCGGACCGGCCGCTCCGGCGCGGAGGTCAGGGAGAGCAAGGCCGGTCCCGTGGGGGCCGCCACCAGGGAGTCGACCGTGACCGTGTCGAGGGAGGCGTAGAAGGCCTCCTGCGCCCGGCGCAGCGCCGCCCGCAGACGGCAGGCCGTCCGCAGCGGGCACGGCGGGTCGTCCTCGCACCCCACCACGTCGTCCGCGCCCTCCAGCGCGCGGACGATGCCGCCGACCGAGGCCCGGTGCCCGGCCGCCGACAGCCGCATCCCGCCGCCGCGCCCGCGCCGGGCCTCCACCAGCCCCAGCTCGCTCAGGCGCGCCACGGCCTTGGCCGCGTGGGTGTACGGCACGGCGAGCATGTCCGCGACCGCCCGGGTGGTCAGCAGCTCCCCTTCCGCCGCCACGGCCAGCCGCATCACGATGCGCAGCGAGATGTCGGTGAAAGCGGTCAGACGCATGGCCTTACGGTAGGCGCTCCGCGCCCCCGCCCCACCGGCCTTGCCGCAGATGCTCCGCGCCCCCGCCCCACCGGCCTTGCGGCAGGCGATCCGCGCCCCCGCCCCGCGGGCTCCGGGCGGCGGCGGATGGACCGGGCCGGGCCGGGTACGTCCCCGTCCGACGTTCCCGAACCGAGGAGTGATCGTCCGATGAGCGAATACGAGCGTTCCCGCACGATGACCGCGTCGCCGCAAGCGGTGTTCGACAAGGCCGGCGACCTGGACCTGCTCGACTCCTGGCTCCCTCAGGACCTGCACGTGCGGGCCGAGGAGCCGCCCGCGGTGACCGTGCACGAGGACGGCAGCGGCCGGGACGAGCGCGCGCTCTTCCGGGCGCGGCGCGACCAGCTCCGGGTCGAGTGGGGGACGCGCGACGACAGCCGCTACGCGGGCTGGCTGCAGGTCGCGGGCATCAGCGACCGGTCCAGTGAGGTGACCGTGCACCTGTCGTTCTTCGACGAGGAGACCGCGCCCCCGGGCGACGAGGTCGACCACGCCCTGGAGAAGAGCCTGGAGCGGCTGGCCGAGCAGGTGCGGGCGTAGGCCCGCCGGGCGGGCCGCCGGGCCGTCACGGGTACGGCTTGCGCCCCGTCACGGGTACGGCTTGCGCTCCGCCCCGTCACGAGTACGGCTTGCGCTGACCGGCACCGTGCCACTCCAGCAGCAGCACCGTCGCGTCGTCCTGGAGCTGCTCGTGGTGGTAGTCCAGGACGCTGCGGACGAGACGGCGCAGGGTCTCCGGCACCGGCAGCCCGTCGGCGTTGCGGCGGATGACGAAGTCCGCGAGGCGGCTGAGGCCGAACTCCTCGCCGTCGCGGTTGCGGGCCTCGGTGATGCCGTCGGTGTAGAGCAGGACGCGGTCGCCGGGTTCGAGCTGCTCCTGGCAGAGCGAGACGGGAAGGCCCAGGTCGAGGCCGACGGGGTGGGCGGGGTCGCACTCCAGGGTGGCGACCCAGCGCCCGCCCCGGATCACGATCGGCGGGTGGTGCCCGCGGTTGACCCAGGAGAAGACGCCGCTGCGCAGGTCCAGCTGGGCCAGGATCGCGGTGGCGAAGCGGCTGCCCCGGCCGAACTCCTCGATCAGGACGCGCTCGATCGCCACGCTCGTGGCGATCAGGTCCGCCCCCTGGCGGCGGCTGTTCCGGCAGGCGGCGACGGCCAGGCTCGCGGTCAGGCCGGCGGAGGCGTCGTGGCCCATCGCGTCGAAGACCGCCAGGTTCACCAGGTCCCCGGCGAGGGCGTAGTCGAAGGCGTCACCGCCGATCTCGTAGGCGGGCTCCAGGACCGCGCCGACCACCACCTCCTCGTTGGCGAAGGTCAGCGGCGGCATGAGGTTCCACTGCATCTCCGCGGCGACGCTCATCGAGCGGGTCCGCACCAGCCGGGCGTAGGAGTCGCTCTGCGGGCGCTTGCTCACCATCAGCAGCGCCACCAGCGACGCCAGGGCCCGCATGTCCTCCTGCACCCGCCCGTCCGCGCCGTCGATGCCGTCGGCGCCGATCCGCAGCACCCCCAGGCGCTCGGTGCCGTCCAGCAGCGGCACCCACCAGCCCGCGCCGCCGTCCCCGCCCGGCCGGGCGATCATCCGCATCTCCTGGAAGGCCCGGCCGGCGAGGGTCCCCTCGATCCGCAGTTCGTCCCTCTCCAGCTCGGGTTCCTCGTAGGAGTGGACCCCGTGCCCGGTCATCAGCCGGAGCACCTCCTGGCGCAGGTCGGCCACGTAGATCAGCACCTCGTGCAGCCCGGCGTGGGCGGCGCACTCCTCGACCAGGGACGGCAGCCGCTCCATCCCCGACAGGTGGCTGCCCTGGACCAGCCCCTCCAGCATCCGCACCCGCCCTGCGGAGACATCCATGGCGCCGTCTCCTCCCCCGCGCGCGACGTCCCGGACCCGTCCGGGGTCCCTCGGAGCGTTCCGCGACCCCGGTGCACGGCAGGCGGGAACACGGAGCCGAACGGTCCCGGACCCTTCTCCTACCCTCGGCCACCCCTCAGTCACCACCCGCGCCGTCGGCTCCCCCGCCCCGCCGACGGCCTGCGGGCTCCTTCGCCCCGGCGGCCCGCCGGCTCCTCCCCCGCCGTCAGCGGCCCGCGGGCTCCTTCACCGGGACCACGGGTACGGCGGGGCGGGGCCGCAGCGCGCCGGCCAGCCCGGTTCCCGCCAGGCAGACGGCCGCGATCAGGGCGAACGCGGCGGGCAGCGAGGTCGCGTCGGCCACCCAGCCGATCACCGCCGGAGCCACCAGGCCCGACAGGTAGGTGATCGTCGCGATCCCCGCCACGCCCTGGCCGGGTGTCGGGGCGGCGTTGCCTCCGGCGGCGAAGACCAGCGGCACGGTCACGGCGACGCCCAGGCCCAGCAGGACGAACCCGGCGACGCCCGGCCACGGGGTGCGGGCGGCGGCGACCAGGAGGCAGCCCGCCGCGGCGAGCAGTCCTCCGGCGCGGACGGTCAGGACCGGCCCCAACCGGTCGACGACCAGGTCCCCGGCCAGCCGGGTGACCGACATGGCCAGGGAGAAGACGGCGAAGGAGGCCGCCGCGAGCCCGGCTCCCGCGCCGGTGACGTCCTCGATGTAGACGGCGGCCCAGTTCCGGCCGGCGCCCTCGGCGAAGGTGGCGCAGAACCCGACGACGCCGATCACGAGGATCGCCCGCGGCGGCACGGCGAACCGGGGCGGGGCCTGCTCCCCGGGCTCGGGCCGGGTGTCGAGCAGCGTCCGGCTCACCACGGCGCCGACGGCCAGCAGCACCAGCGCCGCCACCGCGTGGTGCAGGCGCGCGTCGACGGCGAACTCGGCGGCGAGCGCGCCCGCGCCCGCGCCGACCAGACCGCCGACGCTCCACATGCCGTGCAGCCCCGACATGACGGAGCGTCCCAGCCGCTGCTCGACGACCACCCCCTGCGCGTTCATCGCGACGTCGCACGTGCCGGCGGCGGCGCCGTACAGGAAGAGCGCGGCGCAGAGCCAGGGGAGGCCGGGGGCCAGGGCGGGGAGCGCCAGCGCTGCGCACCACAGGGCGAGCAGGACCCGCGTCGCCGTCCGCCCGCCGTACCGGTGGATCAGGCGGCCGGACATCGGCATGGCCACGAAGGCGCCGAGGGCCGGGAAGAACAGGGCGATCCCCAGCGCGGCGGAGTCCAGCCCGAGGTGGTCCTACAGCCACGGGATGCGGGTCGCCCAGGTTCCGGCGACCGCGCCGTGCACGGCGAACACCGCGGCGACGGCGATCCGGGCGCGTCGTGTGTCGGTAGGCATGGGCTCAAAATTAACAGGCAGGCTACCTGATTAAAACCCTCTTTTTCCGGTCGTGGACAATGGCGGCATGAGGACCGCCACCCCGCAGCTGGCCCGAGTGATCAACGACCGCCTCGCCCTCGACCTCCTGCTCGAGCACGGGCCGCTGACCGCCCCCCGGCTCCGCGAGCTCACCGGCCTGTCCCGCCCGACCGTGTCCGACCTGATCGAGCGGTTGCAGGCGAACGGCCTGATCGCGGTCACCGGGGAGACCGGAGGGGACCGCCGGGGGCCGAACGCGCGCCTGTACGGCCTCATCGCCGACCGCGCCCACGTGGCCGGCGTGGACGTGCGCCGCGACGCGGTCAACGTCGCCGTCGCCGACATCACCGGCCGCACCGTCGGCTCGGCCGCCCGGCCCCTGCGGGCGGGCGACGACCTGGCCGCGGCCGTCACCGGCGCGGTCGCGGAGGCGGCGGGCACCCGGCCCGTGCACGCGGCCGTGCTCGGCGCCCCCGGCCTGTTCCACCCGGCCACCGGGAGCCTGCTGGCCGACAACGGCGTGCCCGGGTGGCGGCCCGACCTGCCGCGCGTCCTCGGCGCGAGCCTGGGCGCCCCGGTGACCCTGGAGAACGAGGTCAACCTCGCCGCCGTCGCCGAGCACCGCGCCGGGTCCGCCCGCGGCCGCGAGGACTTCGTCCTGCTCTGGCTGGACGACGGGGTGGGCGCCGCGGTCGTCCTCGGCGGGCGGCTGCGGCACGGCGCGTCGGGGGGCGCCGGGGAGATCGGCTGGCTCAAGCCGTCCGGCACGCCGTTCTGCGAGCTGGTGGGCGCCGAGGCCGTCCGCGGACTCGACCCGGACGCCTTCTCCGCCCGGATCGCCGAGGGCGTCCTGGCCGCGGTCGCCGTCCTGGACCCCGGGCTCGTCGTCCTCGGCGGCAGGACCGGGCGCTCCGGCGGGGAGGACCTGGCCGAACGGGTCGGCGGGCACCTCGCCGCGCTCTCCCCCGCCCCCACCCTGGTCCTGGCGAGCACCGTGGAGGGCAACGCGGTCCTGCACGGCGCCGTCTTCACCGCCCTGTCGATCGCCCACCGCGACGTCTTCGGCGGCGCGCCCGCCTGACCCCGTCCACCCGCCGGAACCCCTTCGGCGGCGCGCCCGCCCGCCCCCGGCCACCCGCCGGAACCCCTTCGGCGGCGCGCCCGCCCGCCCCCGGCCACCCGCCGGCGGGCGCTTCCCGGGGGCATATCCGGACGACACCGGAATGGCCGTCCAGCCGCGTCCCCGATGTCCCGGAATTCCCCCGCCGCCTCCCGGGCGGCATGAATCTTTCATCTGCCCCGCACCACTCGGATACGCCGTCAACTGGCCTTTCTCCCCCGGAACGGCCTCGCGGGGGCCCCTTTCGTTTACACCTTTGCAATGGCGACTTAGAGTCCGTTTCGCGTAAGCGCTTCGCTGCAGTCGACCGGTAAGCCCGCCATCCCGAAAGGTCGGTCAGTTCAGTGCGCAATTGGCGAAGGATCGCTGTCGCCTGCGCGGTCACGTTCATGTCCGCGCTTCTCGCGGTCGTCCTCGTTCCGAGCTCGGCCTCGGCTCACGGCGCCATGATGGTGCCCGGCAGCCGGACCTACTTCTGCTGGCAGGACGGCCTCAGCCCGCAGGGGAACATCGTCCCCATCAACCCGGCCTGTGCGGCGGCCGTCGCCCGGAGCGGCGACAACTCCCTCTACAACTGGTTCAGCGTGCTCCGCTCCGACGGAGCCGGGCGGACCCGCGGCTTCGTGCCCGACGGGCAGCTGTGCAGCGGCGGCAACCCCAACTTCACCGGGTTCGACCTCGCCCGCAGCGACTGGCCGGTGACCCACCTGACCGCCGGGCGGCAGATCCAGGTCAAGTACAACAAGTGGGCCGCCCACCCGGGCTGGTTCTACCTGTACGTCACCAAGGACGGCTACGACCCCACCAAGCCGCTCACCTGGGACGACCTGGAGGAGCAGCCCTTCGACACGGCCGACCACCCCGACAGCGTCGGCTCGCCGGGCACCAACGACGCGCACTACTACTGGAACGCCACCCTGCCCTCCGGCAAGTCCGGCCGCCACGTCATCTACTCGGTGTGGAAGCGCTCCGACAGCGCCGAGACCTTCTACAACTGCTCCGACGTCGTCTTCGACGGCGGCGACGGCGAGGTGACCGGCGTCGGCCGCGGGGGCAACCCCGACCCGGACCCGACCGCCACGCCCACGGCCACCCCGACGTCGACCCCCACCGGCGACCCGGCCTCCTGCACCGCCTCCTTCACGACCGTCAGCACCTGGCCGGGCGGCTTCCAGGGTGAGGTCACCGTGAGCAACCCCGGCTCCTCCGGCCTCAACGGCTGGACCGTCACCTGGACGCTGCCCGGCGGCAGCGGCATCAACAGCCTGTGGAACGCCACCCATACCGTCTCCGGATCCTCCGTCACCGCCAAGAACGCCGCCTGGAACCGGGCGGTCCCCGCGGGCGGCTCGACCACCTTCGGGTTCACCGGCAACGGCTCCCCCGGCTCCCCGTCCCTGACCTGCACCAGTCCCTGACCGACTCCCGGGGGCCCACCGGCCCGCCCGGCCGGGCCCCCGCCGTCCCTCCCCGGGAGGACAGCCGTGACGCAGGGGAAGACCACCACGATCCTGGGCGCCCTCTCCCTGGGGGCCGCGGTGGCCCTGCTCGCGGCGGCCTGCGTCGGCGGCGACGGCCCCGCGGTCCGGCACACCGCCGCGCATCCGGTGGCTCCGCCGGGCGGCGCCCCCTCCCCTCCCGCTCCGGCGGGTACGGCCCCCTCCTCGCTCCCCGCCGACCCCGCGGCCCTGCCCGCACCTCCGGCCCGCAGTTGCAAGGCCGCGCTCAAGCTCGTCGAGACCTGGCCAGGCGGGTACCGCGCCACCGCGACGATCACCAACACGGCCGACACGCCGCTGGGCGGCTGGTACATCCAGTGGGTCCTCCCCAAGGGGGCGACCATCACCCAGGCCTGGAACGGCACCCACATGCAGAGCGGCCCCATCGCGATGATCCACGCGCCCGGAGACGGCGGATCCGTCCTGGCCCCCGGCGCCACCGCCACCGACATCGGCTTCGTCGGCGCGGCCCAGTCGCCCCCGACCTTCACCGAGATCACCTGCGGCTGACCTCCGGGCGGACCCGACGGACCGGACTCACCGGGTGGACCGGACGGCATCAGGCTGACCGGTTCCGTCACCAGCCCGGCCGCCCGGATAACCGATTGATCGGCCCCTCGGACGAATGCCAGGAATTCCCCGTTCCGCCTTTCCCCACCGAACGGAGCGGATTCCTTGCTGACCGGAGATCTCGTACGGCTGCGCGCCATGGAACCGTCGGACGCCGAGGCCCTGTGGCGCTGGAACAGCGACCCGGAGGTCATGCGCTGGATGGACGACGGCTATCCGAAATCGCTGGCCCAGGTCGCCGCCCGGTGCGAGGAGAGGGAGGCCAACTCCTACGACGGCGTGCTCCTCGTGATCGAGACCCTCGACGAGGGGCGGCTGATCGGGATCACCCGGCTCGGCGACACCGAACCGGAGACCGGCAGCGCCGAACTCGACCTCTACATCGGCGAGAAGGACTGCTGGGGCAGGGGCTACGGCACCGACGCCACCCGGGTGGTCTGCCGGTACGGCTTCGACCGGATGCGGCTGCACTCGATCGCCCTCTGGGTCGTCGCCGAGAACGCGGCGGCGGTCCGGGTCTACGAGAAGGCCGGTTTCTCCGTCGATGGCAGGCGGCGCCATTCCTTCCGCCGCGACGGCCGGTGGCACGACCACCTCATCATGACCCTCCTGGAGGGCGAGCTGACCGGCTGACGTCCGTACCGCCGGGAAAACGCGTCGCGCCGGGCCGTTCCGGCGTGGCATGCTCGGTCCGCGCGATATGGACCCGGTCCGCGCAGTACGGACCCGGTCCGCGCAGTACGGACCCGGTCCGCGCAGTACGGACCCGGTCCGCGCAGTACGGACCCGGTCCGCGCGATACGGAAAGGAAACCGGAATGCATCTCCGACGTCGAATGGAAACGCCCGGGCGGGCGCGCATGTGACGATCGGCGATGTCAGCTGCGAGCCGTCCCGGGCATTCGGACCGGGGCGGCTTTTTCGCGTTCCCGGCGGGTGGGGGCGCTGGCGTGCCCGGCGGTTTCATAAGCCGCTCCAGGTGGGTTCGATTCCCACACCCGCCACACGGCACCCGGCCCCCGTGGCGCACCGGTCACCGGTCATCCGACGGGCAGGCGCACGGTGAAGGCGGTGCCGCCGCCCTCGCGGGGCGCGGCGGTGATGGTGCCGCCGTGCGCGTTCACGATGGCCCTGGTGATGGCCAGGCCCAGCCCGGTGCCCTTGATCCCGGCCGCGCGGGCGCTGGAGGCCCGGAAGAACCGGGAGAACAGGTGCTCGTACTGTTCGGCGGGGATGCCGATGCCGCTGTCGGCGACGGTGACGGCGACCATGCGCGGGGAACCGCCGTCGCCGCCGTGCGGCGGGACCGCGGTGACGGCGACGGTCCCGCCGCCGGGCGTGTACTTGATCGCGTTCGAGAGCAGGTTGTCCATCACCTGGCGCAACCGCACCGGGTCGGCTCGCACCTGGAGGTGATGGGGCAGCTCGGCCGTCAGGGTGACGTCCTTGGCCGCCGCCGCCGCCCGGTGGTCGTCGACGGCCTGGCGGATCAGCCGGGTCAGCCACACCGTGCGGGCCTCGACCGACAGCCGGCCGTCCTCCAGGCGGGCCAGGTCCAGCAGGTCGTCGACCAGGCGCTGCAGGTGCTCGCTCTTGCGGTCGATCACCTCCAGGAACGCGGAGTGCTCCTCCGGCAGGTCCGGCGCCCCGCACAGCATCTCGGCGTAGGCGCGGATGACACCGATCGGAGAGCGCAGCTCGTGGCTGACCATCGCCATCAGCTCGTCCTTGAGCCGGTCCAGCTCCTGCAGCCGGTGCACCTGCTCCTGTTCGCGGGCCAGCAGGCGCTCGCGTTCGTCGGCCAGCTCGCGGCGCTCGGTGACGTCGGTGGTGATGCCGTCGACCAGCAGGCGCCCGCCGTCGCGGCGGGGGGCGGCCCGGCTCCAGACCCACCGGGTGACGCCGTCGATGCCGGTGAGGCGGTACTCGGCCTGGACGGCCCGGCCGGCGGCCAGGGCCGCGTTGAAGGCCTCGAACGCCTCCTGGTCGTCGGGGTGGACGTAACGGGCCAGCACCGCGACGATGTCGATGTCGGGGAGCTGGCTGCCGAGCACGCCCACGGTGTTCGGGCTGCGGTACAGCAGCCGGAAGCGGCCGTCGGGCAGAGCCTCCGACGTCCAGACGTAGTCGTCGATCTGCGCGATCACCCTGTCGAAGCGGTAGCGGGCGATCTCCAGGGTGCGGGTGAGGTCGTCGGCGCGGCGCCGCTCCACATAGCGGCCCAGGTAGGCGCAGACGCCGTCCAGCAGGTCGGCCAGTTCCTCGTCCGGCTCGGTGGCGGAGTCGCTGAAGAGCGTCAGCACGCCCAGCATGCGCTGCCCGCCGTGGACCGGCAGGCCGATCGCGGCCCGCAGCTCCGTCCCGCGGGCCTGCCGGGGACGGGCGGAGGCATGGGGGTCGGCCTGCGGATCGGGCGTCCATATCCGCCTCCCGGCGGCCCAGACCCGGCCGGGCAGTCCCTCTCCGCGGATGAGGGCGAGCGGCTGCAGGCCAGCGAACGCGGTCAGGTCCCGGCCCGGCTTGCTCCAGGAGGCGATGCGGGTGATCGAGGCCTGGTCGTCGTCGACCTGCCAGTACTCCCCGCAGCACCAGCCGAGCGCGCCGCCGAGCGCGGCGATCACCCTGGTCGCGGCCTCCTCGGTCCCCCCGTCCTCGGCCAGCGCGCGGATCACGGCGTGCTGGGCGGCGCGCAGCAGCGCGGTGCGGTGGGAGTCGGTGACGTCGTGTCCGGTGGCCACCGCGCCCAGCCGCCGCCCGTCGGGTGCGTCGATCGGCCGGGCGTTGACCGCGATCCGGCGGGCGGGGCGGCCGGGCGGGCACACCATCACCTCCTGCCCGTGCGTGTGCTCTCCGTCCAGGGCCCGGGCCAGCGGCACCTCGCCGGGTTCCAGCGGCCGGCGCCCGTCGGGGTCGAACAGGCCGTAGGCCGACGCCCAGGCGCGCGGGTCGTCCGGGCGCTGCTCCGACTGCAGGATCTCGCGCATGGGCTGGTTGATCTGGACCAGGCGCCCGTCGGCGTCGCAGGCGATCACGCCCTCGTCCAGGCTGTCGAGCAGCACGGCCAACCGGCGCGCCTCGGTCCGGCAGCGTCCGTGGTCGATCTCGCTCTCGGCCACCGCGGCCAGGTCGTCCAGCGCCGCCAGTTGCTCCGCGCTCCACGTCCGGGCCGCGGTGTCGATCGCGCACAGCGCGCCCAGGACGTGGCGGCCGGCGTGCAGCGGCACCCCGGCGTAGGCCTTCAGCAGCCCGTCTCCTGCAGCCCGTACGGCGTGCCAGCGGTCGTCGGCCGGAACGTCCGGCACGGTCAGCGCCGCACCGGTGGCGACGATGTGCCGGCACAGCGACTGAGAGAGCGGCACCGGCCCTTCACACCACGGGCCCGCCGGTCCCGCCGAGCTGACGACGACCTGCCGGTCGGCGTCGACCAGCGACACCATCGCGATCGGCACCGGCAGCCACCGGACCGCCAGCCGCGTCACCCGGTCCAGCGACGGCGCCCCGGCTCCCTCCAGCAGGCCGGTGGCGTGGAGCGCCCGTATCCGATCCGGGTCCTGAACGCGATCGTCCGTGCTCATTCCCTCACCCCAAACGGGCACATACCCCTTAAAAGGACTTTTCTCGCCGCGAAATCCTGTGTCCATCGGGTTCTCCCGGCACCCTCCCGACATCTCCCGGCACCCTCCCGGCCATCCACCGCCGGTTGGCTGGGATCCATGACCTGGCCGGAGATCGACGTCGTCGGACCCCATGTCGGCAGTCCCGTCACCGTCTACGGGAAGGCCGCCCGAGGCCCCGGCGGCGAGCTCGCCCACGAGGGGAACCGGGTCCCCGACATCGCCGCCCTGGACGCCCGGCGGCTGGTCGTCGGCTGGCGCGCGGGGGTGCCCGACGAGCACGACCCCACCCCGACCGACCAGGGCACGATCATGTACGGCCGCTCGGAGGACGGCGGCCGGACCTGGACGACGGGCGTCCTGGCGGCGGCGACCGCCACCCGCCGCTACCACTACGTGATCTTCCTCAACGACGGCGGCACGCTCTACGCGCTGCTCGGGCTGATCCGCGTGGAGCAGGACCGGGACCGGACCGGGAACGTCGACGGCTTCCCCACCGCGCTGACGGCCCGGCGGAGCACCGACGCGGGCCGCACCTGGACCGACTTCCCGGTCACCGTGGACGTGCCGGACAACGGCCGGGGCGTGGTGGTCGCCGGCAGGCCGCTGCGGCACGGCGGGCTCTGGCTGGTGCCGTACTGGCGGCACGCGGGCGGGACCACGCGCGCGGGGGTGCTGCGCTCGGCGGACCTGGTGACCTGGACCTCGGGGGCGCTGGCGGACAACCCGCCCGGCGTGGCGGTCGAGGAACCGCAGATCGCCGTCTCCCAGCACGACCCCGGCACCCTGGTCATGGTCACCCGCACGCTGGACCTGCGCGGCGGCGCGTCGCCGGCCGAGCGCGACGCCCGCTACCGGACCCACGCGGCCCACTGCGCCACCGCGACCAGCGCCGACGCCGGGCTGACCTGGTCGCCGATGACGCTGGACGAGGACCTGCCGAACCACTACGTCAAGACGTTCTTCACCGGCGACTCCGAGGGCCGCCACCTGGCGATCTACAACACGTTCGCCGGGCCGTTCACCGGGCCCTCGGAGAGCAGGCCCGAGCAGTACCGGGAGGTCCTGCACTACAAGGTCAGGCGGCCCGGCGAGCCGTGGGGGCCGGGGCGGCTGTTCGCCGACGGCAGGCGGCTGACCAGGGGCGCGGCGCGGGGCTGGGACGTCTACCCGAGCGCCGACGAGTACGCGCCGGGCAGGTTCTTCGTCGTCTGGGAGCACAACCAGACCAACATCAGGGTGGCCGCGCTCGACATCACCCGGGAGCCGCCCGGTGGCGACCTGCTGGCCGCGGGGTGGGAGCTGGGCGGCGCCGGGCGGCTCTCCACCTGGCGGGTGACCGTGGACGGCTCGGGGACCGCCCGTCTGGCGCGCGACGGCGCCGACACGGGGGCCCGCTGGGTGGTCCAGGACAGCCGGGAGCGGCCTCAGCTCACGCACTGGGTCACCGGCACGCCCGGGGGCAACGCCGCCGCGGCCACCGTCGAGTGGACCCGCCTGACCCCGGCGACGCCGCAGGTGTGACGGACGCTCCCGTACGGCGGACGGACCGGACCGCCCGCCGTACGGCGTCGGGCCTCCGGGCGGGCGGGCCGCGCGGTAGCTTGGGGGCGTCCATCACAAGGGGAAGAAGATCGTGACGACGTCTATTCATCAGCGGATCGCCGAAGAGCTGGGCGTGCGCGAGCGGCAGGTGCAGGCCGCGGTGGAACTGCTCGACGGCGGGGCCACGGTGCCGTTCATCGCCCGCTACCGCAAGGAGGCCACCGGCCTGCTCGACGACGCCCAGCTGCGCACGCTCGAGGAGCGGCTGCGCTACCTGCGCGAGCTGGAGGAGCGGCGCACCGCGATCCTGGAGTCGGTGCGCGGCCAGGGCAGGCTCGACGACGCCCTCGAGGCGCAGATCATGGCGGCCGACTCCAAGGCCCGCCTGGAGGACGTCTACCTGCCCTACAAGCCCAAGCGGCGGACCAAGGCGCAGATCGCCCGGGAGGCCGGGCTCGAACCGCTCGCCGACGGCCTGCTCGCCGACCCGTCGGTCGACCCGCAGGCCGCCGCCGCGGCCTTCACCGGCGAGGGGGTGCCCGACGCGGCCGCCGCGCTGGACGGGGCCCGCGCCATCCTGGTCGAGCGCTTCGGCGAGGACGCCGACCTGGTCGGCGAGCTGCGCGAGCGGATGTGGAGCAGGGGCCGGCTGGTCGCGGCGGTGCGCGAGGGCAAGGAGGAGGCGGGCGCGAAGTTCTCCGACTACTTCGACTTCGCCGAGCCCTTCACCAAGCTGCCCTCGCACCGGATCCTGGCGATGTTCCGGGGCGAGAAGGAGGAGGTCCTCACCCTCACCCTGGAGCCGGAGGAGGAGCCCACCGGCTCCTACGAGGCGGCCATCGCCCACCGGTTCGGCATCGCCGACCGGGGGCGGCCCGCCGACCGGTGGCTGGCCGACACCGTGCGCTGGGCCTGGCGCACCCGCATCCTCGTCCACCTCGGCATCGACCTGCGCATGCGGATGTGGCAGGCGGCCGAGGACGAGGCGGTCCGGGTGTTCGCCGCCAACCTGCGCGACCTGCTGCTGGCCGCCCCGGCGGGGACCCGGCCGACGATGGGGCTGGACCCCGGCCTGCGCACCGGCGTGAAGGTCGCGGTGGTGGACGGCACCGGCAAGGTCGTGGCGACCGACACGATCTACCCGCACGAGCCGCGCCGCCAGTGGGACCAGTCCCTGGCCACGCTGGCGAGGCTGGCCAAGGACCACGGCGTGGAGCTGGTCGCGATCGGCAACGGCACCGCCTCCCGGGAGACCGACCGGCTCGCGGCCGACCTGCTGAAGCTGGTCCCCGGACTGACCAAGATCGTGGTCTCGGAGGCCGGCGCGTCGGTCTACTCCGCCTCCGCCTACGCCTCGCAGGAGCTGCCCGGTCTGGACGTCTCGCTGCGCGGCGCGGTGTCCATCGCCCGCCGCCTGCAGGACCCGCTGGCCGAGCTCGTCAAGATCGACCCCAAGTCGATCGGCGTCGGCCAGTACCAGCACGACCTGGCCGAGAGCAAGCTCTCCCGCTCGCTCGACGCGGTCGTCGAGGACTGCGTGAACGCGGTGGGCGTGGACGTCAACACCGCCTCGGCGCCGCTGCTGACCCGGGTGTCGGGCATCACCTCCGGCCTCGCGGAGAACATCGTCGCCCACCGCGACGCGTGCGGCCCGTTCCGCTCCCGCCGGGCGCTCAGGGACGTCCCCCGGCTCGGCCCCAAGGCCTTCGAGCAGTGCGCGGGCTTCCTGCGCATCCCCGGCGGCGACGACCCGCTCGACGCCTCCAGCGTGCACCCCGAGGCCTACCCGGTGGTGCGGCGCATCCTGTCGGCGACCGGCGGCGAGATCACCCGGGTGATCGGCGACACCGCGGTGCTGCGCTCCCTCAAGCCGCAGGACTTCGTGGACGACACCTTCGGCCTGCCGACCGTCACCGACATCCTCGCCGAGCTGGAGAAGCCCGGGCGCGACCCCCGCCCGGCCTTCACGACCGCGACGTTCAAGGAGGGCGTGGAGAAGATCTCCGACCTCGCGCCCGGCATGCTGCTGGAGGGCGTGGTGACCAACGTCGCGGCCTTCGGCGCGTTCGTCGACGTCGGCGTGCACCAGGACGGCCTGGTGCACGTCTCGGCGATGTCGCGCACGTTCGTCAAGGACCCGCGCGAGGTGGTCAAGTCCGGTGACGTGGTCCGGGTGAAGGTGCTCGACGTCGACATCCCGCGCAAGCGCATCTCGCTCACCCTCCGCCTGGAGGACGAGGTCGACACCCGGTCCGAGCCGGGCGCCGGACAGGGCGGCCGGCGCGACGGCGGCCGTCAGAACGGCGGGCAGCGCGACGGACGGCAGGGGAACCGCCGGCCGGAGGGCGACGGGGGACGGCAGGGGGGCGGGCAGCAGCGCAACGGGCAGCAGCGCGGCGGCCAGGCCCGGGGCGGTCAGCAGCAGGGGGACCGGCAGCGGGGCGGTCAGCCGCGCAACGCGCCGGGCGGCGCCATGGCCGAGGCCCTGCGCCGCGCCGGCCTCGACGGCGGCACCCGCGACCGCTGAGGCCGTACGGCCGCCGCCCCGCCCGGCGGCGGCCGGTCCTCGCCTGCGGGGACTCGCCTACCGGCCGCGCGGGTCCCGGCATCCGCCGCGCGGTCCCCGTGCGACGGAGCCGCGGGTGAGGGAGGTCAGAGCAGCCGGCGGATGTCGCCGTAGGCGCGGTAGAACCCGCCGCGCCCGGAGGAGCGGACGCCCTCGACGAGGTAGCGGGCCCCCGCCTCGCGCACGTTCTTGGGGAACTGCACGTTCCACCCCGAGTCGTAGCCCTCGCTGACCACCCGGACCCGGAGCCGTTCCCCCTCCCGGAAGCACTCCACGACCACGCCGCCGTCCGCTCCCGCCGTACCCGCCGAGACGCTCTCCACCGAGACCGTCTCCAGCGCCGTCTCCGGCTCCACCGCGGCCAGCCCGGCCGCGGCCTTGACGTCCACCGGCTCGGGGACGGTGCCCGACTGCGCCGCCCTGATCGCCGCCTCGGTGGCGTCGATGCAGGCCAGGGTGCCGTCGGTGGTGACGATGTAGAGGCGGTCGTCGAGGTACTGCATCGACAGGGCCGAACCGCAGCCGGTGCCCAGCTTCCACAGGCGCGTGCCGTCGGCGTCGAAGCAGTAGACCGACGAGTGGCTGTCCCCGGCGAAGACGTAGCGGCCGCCGGGGGCGGTGGCGCAGGAGAACACGGAGGCGTCGCAGCGGTAGACCGCCTCGGCCGCGCCGTCGGACTTGCGGAGCCGGTGCACGGTGCCGTTCGAGGTGCCGGCGTAGACCGAGGCGGCCTCCTGCCAGCCGAACAGCACCGAGCCCTGGACCTTGGTCTGCCAGACGGGGGCGCCGTCGGCGGCGCCGTAGCGGGCCACGCCCGTGGACGTGCCGTGGTAGACGGCGTCGCCGTCGCAGCGGACCATCCAGCCGTAGCCGCCGTTGCCGGTGCGCTCCCACTGGAACTCGTCCTCGTGGTCGATGGTGGTGATCCGCCCGGCCCGGTCGGAGACGCCGAGCACGCCGTCGTGGATGTCGAGCCAGTAGATGTCGACGTCCGCGGCGATCTCGTAGGCCACCCGGGGCACCTTGCCGCTGAGGTCGTAGACCTTGCCGTCGTCGGCGCCCGCGTAGATCCAGAAGTCGTCGGCGACGATGCACTTGACGCCGTCGGGCAGCCGGAAGCGGCCGGTGACGGCGCCGCCGTGGGTGACGGTGTAGACGTCGCCCCGCTGGTTGCCGACCCAGCAGCGCTCGGCGTCCACGAAGATGCCGAAGGCCGAGTCGCCGCTGGCGAAGCGCCACAGCACCGGCGCCTGCTTGGCGGTGGAGCGGGAGCTGGCCACGCTGCGCCGGGTGACCGCCCGGGCCTGGCGGACCCCGCGGACCGCCGGGGCGTAGCCCTTGCGGACCTTCTCGCCGATCTTCTTCGCCGCGGCGGCCTCGGCCTTCTCCGCGGTGGCGAAGGCCGACACCTTGGTCTGCCCGCCCTCCCCGATCCGGCCGTAGCTGATCGTCACCTGCGTCCCGTCGAGCACCACCTCGTAGAACTTGTGCGAACCGCCGCCGTCCTCGGACAGCTCCAGGTAGGTGCTCCGCGCCGCCATGTCACGCCTCTTTCCTCGTTCGACTTTCGGCGGAGCGTACGGCAGGCGGGCGACAAATCCATAAAAGTCAGGAGAAGCACCGTCGCGGGTCGTCCACCGGCAACCGGTCGAGCCGCGCGTCCGCCACCGCGTCCCCGTGCGCACCGGCCGCGCCCGCGGCCCCTCCGATCCGGGGACGGCGCTGCCCCCGGAGCCGCTCCCGCCCGCCGAAGGCGGCCCCGCCCCGCACGGGACCGCTCCCCAGCACCAGACCGAGCATCGCCAGCACCACCACCTCGGAGACGACCACCAGCCGCTGGATCGCCCCGGCCGGCACGCCCACGGGCTCGACGCCGAGCATCCGCACCGCGTACGGCACCACCACCAGGACCAGCACGCCCATCGAGACCAGGCTGAACGCCTTCACCGCCCTGGCGTACGGCCGGCCCTCGTGCCGCCGGGCCAGGATCAGACCGGCGACCGGCATCGCCAGGAAGGCCGCGAAGGCGGCGTAGCGGTGGATGCCGCCGGACATCGAGAGCGGCACCCCGGGCCGGTCGGTGGGGAAGGCCCCGACCAGCAGCATGCACAGGCCCCAGACGCCGACCAGCAGCGCCGCCTTGCGGTCCTCGCCGCGGCGGGCCAGCAGCACGGCGAAGGCCGTCGCGCCCACCGCGAAGAGCGTCAGCGAGGTGGGCAGCAGCCAGCCGTCCGGCTCGAACGCGTACTCGCTGATCACGGTGTGCAGCGGGTCGAGCCCCGTCGCCACGTGCAGCCCGATCATGGACGCGGCCCCGGCGCCGATCGCCGCGTAGCCGATGAGCATCGTCCGCGTCCCGGAGGTCGTCCCGGACCTCTTCGTGCCTGCTGTTCCCGCCGTTCCTGCCATGCCTCAACGATCGCGGCGGGCCAGGTCACGGGCCATCCGAGATGATCCCCAGGCGTCCCTGAGCGCCCCCGGAGGAACCCCGGGGCGGGGTAGGGCTGCCATCAGGGGGACGCCCTCCGGGGAAGGCCCGCGAACTGCGCGAAGACCTCCGCCGGTAGGGCCGTCCCCCTCAGGGTCGGCAGGCGCTGAGGGGGGCGGCCCTCACGGCCCGCAGGACGGGCCCGGTTCGGTCGACCGGGTGCGCCGGGACCGGGGATCGGCGCGCCGGGCCGGGGATCGGCGCGCCGGGCCGGGCCGGCTTGACTTCGAGTGCGCTCGAAGGTGCACGGTGGTGCCCATGGGCATGACGGGCATCACCATCCAGGAGGCCTCCCGGACGTCGGGGCTGAGCGCCCACACGCTGCGCTACTACGAGCGGATCGGGCTCGTCCCCGAGGTGGGACGCGACGCGGCGGGGCACCGCAGCTACACCGGCGCCGACCTCGCCTGGCTGGAGTTCCTGACGAAGCTGCGCAGAACCGGGATGCCGATCGCCGACATGTGCCGCTACGCCGAACTCCTCCGCCGGGGACCGGAGACCGCCGCCGAGCGGCGGCGGATCCTCCAGGAGCACCGGGAACGGGTCCTGGAGCGGATCGCCCAGCTCAACGGGGACCTCGCGGTCCTCGACCGAAAGATCGACATGTATCACGAGATGGAGAGCTCATGAACAAGCGACGTCTTGGCGCCGGCGGCCCGGAGGTGTCCGCGCTCGGACTCGGCTGCATGGGGATGTCGGAGTTCTACGGCGCGACCGACGAGTCCGCGTCGGTCGCCGTCATCCACCGGGCGCTGGATCTCGGCGTCGGCTTCCTCGACACCGCGGACATGTACGGCATGGGCCGCAACGAGGAGCTGGTCGGCCGGGCGATCGCCGGCCGCCGCGACGAGGTGGTGCTGGCCACCAAGTTCGGCATCGTCAGGGGCGAGAACCCCGCCTCCCGCACCATCGACGGCAGCCCCGCCTACGTCGGGAAGGCCTGCGACGCCTCCCTGCGCAGGCTCGGCGTCGACCGCATCGACCTGTACTACCTGCACCGCCGGGACACCCGGGTGCCGATCGAGGAGACCGTCGGCGCGATGGCCGAACTCGTCGCCGCCGGCAAGGTCGGCCATCTCGGTCTGTCCGAGGTGAGCGCCGAGACCCTGCGCAGGGCGCACGCGGTCCACCCGATCGCCGCGTTGCAGAGCGAGTACTCCCTGTTCACCCGGGGTATCGAGGAGGAGATCCTGCCGACCGCCCGGGAGCTGGGCGTCGCGCTGGTGGCCTACTCTCCGATCAGCCGGGGCCTGCTCGGCGGAACCCTGCCGCCCGCCGCGGAGCTGCCCGACGACGACTTCCGCAAGCACCTCCCCCGCTTCACCGGGGAGAGCGGGGCGCGCAACGAGGCGCTCGTCGCGGAGGTCCGGAAGATCGCCGACGAGGCGGGCTGCACCCCGGCCCAGCTCGCGCTGGCCTGGCTGCTGACCCGGGGCGAGGACGTCGTCCCGATCCCCGGCACCAAGCGGCTGCGCTACCTGGAGGAGAACGCCGCGGCGGCCGACATCGAGCTGACCGCCGACCAGGTCGCCGCCCTGGAGGCCGCGGTGCCCGCCGACGCCGTGCTCGGCGACCGCTACCCCGACATGTCCTCCGTCGAGAAGTGATCACGCCGTCCCGGCGCGGCGGCCTCGCGCCGGGACGGCGGAGACGCCGGTGAGCGGCCGCACCGTGTGCCGTCCGCCCGTGCCGTGTGCCGTCAAGGCCCGTTTCAGTCCCTTATCCACCTGAAGGTGGATTCCAGGGATGAAAGGTCCCTCTACGCTCTGTTCCCATGAGTCACCGTCCGCTTCCCACCGTGGTCGACTGGACGGTCGCGGTGGCCGTCGCGCTGTTCGGGATCGCCGAGGAGGTCGGCGGGCGCACTCTCACTCCGGCCGGACCGCACCCCGGCCGGCTGGTCGGCGCGGTCCTGTGCGCCGCCGTTCTGGTGCTGGTGCGCCGGCGCGCACCGTTCACGGTGCTGGCCGCGCACACCGCGATCACCCTCGCCCTGCTCGCCCACTTCGGTGAGATGGCGTCCGCCTGGCAGTTCTACGTCCAGCTCCTCCTGCTGTTCACGCTGCTCAGCGAGCTCCCGCTGCGGGATCGGCGGGCCGCTGCGGGCGTGGCGGGCACGGCCGTGTTCGTCACCGCGATGGTGGCGAACACCGGGACGCCGGGGGTCGGCGACGTGGCGGTCGCGCTGGTGATGTCCGTCGCCTCGGGCGGTGCGGGCGTCGCCGTGCGCCGCTACCGGCGGCTCGCGGTGCGCGCGCAGGAGCTCGCGCTCCAGGCCGGGGAGCGCGGCGAGCTGCTCGCCCGGGAGGCGGTGACCGAGGAGCGGGTCCGCATCGCCCGGGAGCTGCACGACGTCGTCGCGCACAGCGTCAGCGTGATGGTCATGCAGGCGGGGGCGGCCCGGCTGATGCTCGACCCCGGCCAGACCGCCCAGCGCGAGGCGCTGACCGTGGTGGAGGAGACGGGACGCGAGGCGGTGGAGGAGCTGCGCCGCGTGGTCGGGCTGCTGCGCACCGGACCGGAGGGCGAGGGCCTCGCCCCCCAGCCCGGCCTGGCCCGGCTGGACGACCTGGTGGAGCAGGTCCGCGCGGCCGGGCTGGAGGTCGATCTGAGCATCGAGGGCGTGCCGGCCCCGCTCCCGACGGGCCTGGACCTGTCGGCCTACCGGATCGTCCAGGAGGCGCTCACCAACACCCTGCGCCACGCCGGCCCGACCAGGTCGGAGGTGACGGTCGCCTACCGGCCCCGGGCGCTCTGCCTGGACATCGTCGACGAGGGCCCGCGCGACGGCCGTACCCCCGCCCCGGCCTCCGCCGGGACGGGCCACGGGCTGATCGGCATGCGCGAGCGCGTCGCCCTGTTCCACGGCCGGCTGTCCGCCGGCCCCCTGCCGGAGGGCGGGTACGGCGTGCGGGCCTCCCTGCCGCTGACCGAGCGGGTGACGGTGGTGTCGTGACCGTCTCCATCCTGCTCGCCGACGACCAGGCGATGATCCGCCGCGGCCTGAACAACGCCGGGATCGCCGCCGCCCTGGTCGTCAGCCCTTCCGCGGTCGGCACCCACGTCGACCGGCTGCTCGCCGACGTCGGCCTGCGCGACCGCGCCGAGGCCGTCCGCCGCGCCTACGAGCACGGCCTCGTCCGCCCCCGCGATCTCCGGCCTCCCGCGGACGGCGCGTGAGCCCGCCGCGCGGGAGGGCGGAGAGCCCCGCGCGACGGCGGGTGGCCGCCCGTTTCCGATCTGCCGGCCGATGGGAGCATCGGGACCCGGAAGCGATCTGATGGAGTCGGACCGGTCGGCTCCCCTGCGGGCCGGACATTCGGCCGACGCTCAGCGAAGCGACGGATACGGCTCGCCGCAGAGTGATCGCATACTGAGCTGATCGTAAGTTCTGGGACTATCAGCGCTACGGCCTGGTGTAGGACAGATGCGGGTCGGCGAAGAAGGCCCGGACGATGCCCGGGCACTTTTGCAGTCGGCGCAGGCTGGAATGCATAGCCGCGGCCAGTTCATGCTCATCGGCCACCGCCTCACGAGCCGCCCGGGCCTTGACGTTCTGATTGACCCACTCATCGGGGTTGAGATCCGGCGCGTACGCCGGCAGGAAGAACAGCCGCAGCCGACCGCCGGTCCGCGCGACGAAATCGCGCACCGCTCGGGCGGTGTGGATGGAGGAGCCGTCGGCGATCAGGATGATCGGGGTCCGCCCGACCAGCCCCCAGGTCGTGCCCGAACGGTGATCATCGATACCGGACCCGAAAGCGATACTGGCCGAGACGCTGGCCATCGCTTCGGGCCTGTCCGGCAGGAAGCTGGAGAAGTTCAAGAAGCGCTTCCCTGAACATCGCCGCCAACTGCTCGACCGCATCGACCCGTCCGGAGTGATCCGCGAGGTCCCGTCGTGGCAGGACTTCAATGCAGATCTTCTGGCAGGTCTGCATCGGGCCGCCGAGTGAGGGCGGGCTCCGTCGGGCTTTCCGCATGAAGCCGTCGGCTCGCCGGAGCGAACGGACGCGTGGGCGGCGACGTCACCGCCCCAGCCGATCGGCGGATCACCGGTCCGGCTCCGCTCAGCGGGCGGGGCCGTCCTGGCCCAGTCCCAGGTCGTCGAGTTCCTTCAGCAGCGCGGACCGGGAGTCCCGCGGCGCGGCGGGGGCCTTCGCGCGGCGGCGCTCACGGAAGATCCAGCCGCCCACGAGCCCGGCCAGGAAGCCGAACAGGTGGCTCTGCCAGCCGATGCCCTCCTGCGGCAGCAGCCCGGCGAAGTGATGGGCGAAGCAGAGCGCCATGACCACGCCCACCACGATGTCGACCGTGTTCCGGTCGAACAGGCCGCGCACCAGGACATAGCCGAAGTAGCCGAAAAGGACGCTGCTCGCCCCCGCGCTCGTGGTGCCCCCCTCCACCGTGAGCCAGGCGCCGAGACCGCTGACCGCGATGATGAACCCCGTCACGCCGAGGAACTTGGCGACGCCCCGGTAGGCGGCCAGGAACCCGAAGATGAACAGCGGCCCGGAGTTGCCCTGCAGGTGCTCCCAGCTCCAGTGGAGGAAGGGCGCGGAGACGATGTCGGGCAGGCTGGAGAGGTCACGGGCCACCCTCCCGTGCTCGTACGCCAGCGCGTAACCCGAGAGCGCGTTGGGGATGTGCAGCGCCCAGATGAGGGCCAGGAAGCCGACCATGACCCAGAACGCCTTCCGCGCCTCGTCGATCATGATCTCGGCCGTGCGCCCCTTGGCTTCCACCTGTTCCTCCTCGGCTGTCCGCTTTCCGCAGCCGGACCAGTATCCGGGCATGAGATCACGAATGCAGCCGGACCGGCCGCCTCCGGATCGGGTGCGACGCGGACCTGCGGCCGCGTCCGGCCGGGATCAGCCCAGCCGGGCGGTGAGCACCTCGGCGCGGGCGAGCTGGACCTCCCGGGCCTTGCGGGCGGCGAAGTTCAGCAGCGGCCGGGCCCAGGCGTGCACGACGAGCGTGTCCTCGACCTCGGTCCCCTCCCCGGACTCCGCCAGCCGGAACCGGTAGTCCATCCGCACCCCGCCGGGACTGGCGACCTTCCCCTCCACCGCCGCGGGCGCGCTCCGCAGCGTCACCCTGATCGGGTTCTCGTAGGTGAGGCCGAGGACCTTGAACCGCTCCACCGCGACGTAGCGCGCCTCGTCCTCCCCCTGCTCGACGTCGCGGACCGCGACGACCAGCGGCGAGAGCCCCACGTAGCTCTGCGGCTGGCTCAGGTGCGCCCGGAGCGCGGCCGGAGTGTTCCGTACATGAAAGGTATGTCGCAAAATTGCCTTTGGCACCGATCTGCCCCCAGTTGTAGATCTTTACGGGGAGACAGTAACGGGTTCGGCCATGTACCACCGGGCGTTCTTCTCACCTCGGGCGAGCGAGTCGAGGCGGCGGGGCAGTTCCCTGCGGGAGAAGGGGTCGGCGGCGGCGTTGCGGATGTGGATGCCCACGGCGTACATGTCCCGCACCTCCATCAGCGTGGAGTAGCCCGGCCACGACCGCAGGTCGCTGCCGTAGGCGTCGGCGAAGGCGTCCACGTCCGCCGAGGTCAGCCCGAAGCGGCGCTGGCCGTGGTAGGTGTGGACCAGGTCCCACTCCCGCGGCCCGACCGCCACGCCGTCCCAGTCGCACAGGACGACGTGGCCGTCGGTACGGCGGAGCAGGTTGTCGATCCAGGCGTCGCCGTGCAGCAGCACCGGCGGCCGGGCGGCGTCCAGTCCGGCGTCGAGGTCGGTCCAGCGGTCGGTCAGCTCCGCGATGCGCGCGCTCAGCCAGACGCGCTGCCCGGAGGTGAGCACCGCCGAACGGCTCACCGCCCCGCGCACCTCGGCCAGCGGGTCGGCGAACCGCTTCAGCGGGTGCGGCGGCACCGGCAGCCGGTGCAGGCTGCGCAGGATCTCGCCCAGCTCCGTGGTGGTGGGCCGGCCGCTGGCCGGGACGTAGTGCCAGAACGTGACGACCCGGCCGCCGTGCTCCACCGGCTGCTCGGAGATCTCGTCGGCCGGGCGCACCGCCGGGAACCCCTGGCCGGCCAGCCACCGGGCCACCGCGAGCACCACCGGCAGCCGGGCCCGCGCGCTGGGCGCGGTGGCGATCCGCACCACGATCTCGCTGCGCAGTTTGAAGACCGCGTTGCTGCGCACACGCAGCAGCCGCGCACCGCGGTGGTCGATCCCCATCCCGTCGCAGACCTCCCGCAGGACCGCGAACGCCTCCGCGGCGAGTGCGCTCATGAGCCCGCCGGGGAGGCGCCGGCGAGCAGGTCCGCCAGGCGGCGCACCGCCGGCGCCCTGCGCAGCCCCGGCCGGACCGCCCGCAGCAGCGCCCGTGCCCGGTCCACCACGATCGAGGTGCGGTGCTCCGGCGGCACCTGGAGCAGGGCCTTCTCGGCCAGCCGGCAGCCCTCCTCCTCCTGGCCGGCGCGCAGCCGGTGGGCGGCCTGGTCGAGCAGGATCAGCACCGGGTCGATGGTGTACGGGCCGGCGGGACCGGGCGCCCAGTCGACCTCCTCGCCGAGCTCGATCAGCGTGCCGATCCGGTAGAACTGCAGCCTGCGCTCGGAGAAGCGGAACGCCAGGTGGTCGTGGCCCTCCGGGGGCATCCTGGCGAAGATCTGCTCGGCCTCGGCCAGCGCGACCCGGGCCGCCTTGTGCTCGCCCATCCTGGCCAGCGCCCGCGCCTCGGCCGCCGCGCCGAGCGCCGCCGGGGAGCTGGGCGCGCTCCCCGCCAGCATCCTGGCCTCGCGCGCCAGCCGGACCGTCTCGGTCAGATCGCCGTAGTAGTACGGCAGCATCGCCTCCTGGGCCCGGACCAGGGCGCGCAGCCGCAGGTCCCCCATGTCGTCGGAGGCGGTGCGGGCGGTGCCGTACCAGGCGTGGGCCTGGCGGGTGTCGCCGAGCTTCATCAGCGCGTCCGCGGAGAGCAGCGCGAGCATCACGGTGGCGTTGAGCAGACGGCGCTGGGACATCGCGGGCTGCCGGGCGGCGACCAGCGTCCGCACGTCCGACAGCTCCAGCATCAGCCGGTAGAGCATCGGCAGCGGCGCGCTGGTGATGTACTCGCGCCGGTAGCGGACCACCTGCTCGTCGAGCCGGTCGAGCTGCTCCTCGGTCACGCTCGCCGCCGCCAGCGTGCGGTCCAGGTCCTGGCGGGCCCGCTCGACCTCGGCCATCAACCGGCCGCTCATCGCGAAGCGCGAGCCGAGCAGCGCGTGGTGGAACAGGGCGCGCCGCCCGGTGTCGTCGTCGCCGCGCTCCCCGGTCTCGGGCAGCGTGCGGGCCTCGCCGCCGGCGACCACCACCACCTTGGCCGCGCCCGCACCGTCCTCGGCGTAGTCGCCGGCCAGGCCGAGCCGTACGGCGTTGGCGCGGTAGAGCCGGGCCAGCAGCTCGATGGTCTGCGGCCGGGGGCGGGCGCGGTGGTTCTCCCAGGCGTTGAGCAGGTCGATGCTGGCCCTGGCCTCGCCGAGGCTCTGCCGCTCGCACAGCTCGGCCAGCTCGCGCACCGCCTCCCTGGCCGACCACCCGCGGGCCAGCCGGTGCGCCTTGAGCAGGCTCACCCCGCAGCAGCCGTTGATCGCCTGCGCGGTCTGCCACAGGGTCCACTGGCGGGACTCCGCCTGCTCCCGCCATCGCCTGGCGCAGGCGGGCGAATGTTCCCCTCGGGCCACGGCGCCCCTCCCGGTCGCTGTTCGCACAAGATTAACCAGGGCGCACCGCAGAGTAATCAGACCTGTGCACCACAGTTCCTTTACCCGTGGATTACCCACGGAATACCGGCGGGTTCCCCGGGTAATCCACGGATCGCCCCGCCTTCCGGAGAAGGAAACCGATTGCCGTTCTGCCCCTGAGGCCGCACCCTGCGGGAAAGACAGCCACCAGCGCCTGTCGGGGGTGATCCGGATGACGACTGACCAGGGCGAGGCGGTCGACCATTTGCGGCGGCTCGCCGCCTATCTGGAGGCGCAGTCCTTCCGCACGCGCCTGCGGACGCGCGAGGGACCCGCCCCGCACCTGCACGTGATCAATCCGATGGTCCCGGCCAGGACCGAGGACGTGCTCGCCGCCCACGAGGAGGACGGCGAGTGGTGGTTCTGGCTCTCCTGGGCGGGGCGCATCGGGCACGCCGAGGACGTCGCCACGGCGGCCGAGCGGGTCGTGAGCGTGCTGCAGGTGATCCGGAGATAGGTGTTTCTTGGGTGGCACATGGGTAACACCCGTGATCAAGAGCAGAAAGGAGCGGCACGTGAAAAGGACCCAGATCATCCAGCGCCCGCGTCCGCCGCGCAAGCCGGTGTCGCTCGACCTCCGGACGCCGTCCGGCCGGGTGCTCCCCTTCTGAGGGCGCTCCGGTCCGGCCCGGCGCGGCCCGTCACCCCGGCGCCCGTCACCCCGTCACCCCGTCACCCCGTCACCCCGGCGCCTCTCGACCCTGCACCCGTCAACCCTGCACCCGTCAACCCGTCACTCCGGTCACTCCGGCGCCCGTCAGCCCAACGCCCGGGAGAGGTCGTCGGCGTAGAGCCAGCCGGTCGCCCTCTCGTAGAAGTGCCGGAAGACGATCGGCATGATCAGCTCGTTCATCCGGCGGCCGACGGGGCCCGCCGTCTTGGCGTCGCGGTTGGCGCTCGCGACCCTGGCCATCTTCGTCAGGCGGGCGCGCCGCTCGCGGTCGTAGCGGGCCAGTGCGGCGGCCACGGCCCCCTCGCCGTCCCCGCCCGCGCTCCCGCCCCCACGATCCCCACGGCCCGCACGCGTCTCCTCCCGCAGCGCCCGGCCGAGGACGACGGCGTCCTCGATCGCCATGGACGCGCCCTGGCCGGCACCCACGGGGTGCGCGGCGTCGCCCACCAGCACCGTCCGGCCGTCCTGCCAGCGCGGCACCTCGGCCAGCACGTGGTGGAGCGCGGGCCGGTGGAGCGCGGTCGTCGCCCGCATGACCTCCACGGGGACCCGCTCCGACCGGTAGAGCTCCGCCAGCCGCTCCAGGCCGGTGTCCGAAGGTTCGCGGGCGTCGGCGACCTGGGCCGACCACCAGACCGCCCCGTCCGGGCGGACGACGTGGACGAAGGCCCCGTTGCGGGCGAAGGTCATGTTGAACGTCCCCGGCTCGGCCGCGGCGCTCCGCGGCACCCCCTCCGAGACCCCCGAGACGCTGTAGAGACCGGCGTAGCGCGGCGCCGGGGCCGCCGGGTCCAGCGCCCGGCGGACGGCCGACCGGATCCCGTCCGCCCCGACCACCAGGTCGGTCCCCTCCGGGACCGCCTCCGGGTCGAACCGGCGGCCCGTGACGATCTCCGCTCCCGCCCGCAGCGCCGCGGCGCGCAGTTCCTCGACCAGATGGCCCCGCATCAGCGTCACGCTGTTGCGCGGGTCGTCCGCCCGGCGCCCGCGGGGCACCTCGCCGAGCAGCCGGCCGGAGGCCCCCCACATCCGCTGGCGCGGCACCTCGAACCCGCGCCCGGCCACGGCCTGCGCGCAGCCCAGCGCGTCGAGCGCGCGCAGCCCGTTGGAGGCGAGGCTCAGGAACGAGCCGACCTCCCCCGCGGGGTCCTCGTACGCCTCGACGACCGTCACCTCGGCCCCCGCCCGCCGCAGCGCGATCGCACTCGCCGCCCCGGCCACACCCGCACCCACCACGACCGCCTTCACGCCATCTCCCTGAATTTAGATTCACCGAACTGAGATTCAGTATGGGGGTTGCTACGGTCGGAGGTCAACGAGGGGCGAGGAGGGGACCTGTGGGAGTGCGCAAGGCGAGGGCGGCCGAGACCGAGGCCGCGCTGAAGGACGCGGCCCGCCGCCTGTTCGCGGAGCGGGGGTACGTGAACACGAAGATCACCGACATCACCGCCGCCGCCGGCCGGGCCACCGGCTCCTTCTACGACCACTTCGCGGGCAAGGAGGAGCTGCTCCAGGCTCTCCTGCGGGACATGAACGACCAGGCCGACGCCGAGATCGCCGCCCGCGGCCACCCCCGCGACCACGACCTGACCGACCGCGGCCAGCTCCGCGACCACCTCGCCGTCGCCTGGACGGTCTTCCGCGACCACCTGCCGGTGGCGGTCGCCCTCTTCCAGTCGGCGATGACCGAGAACCTCGGTTCCGGCCGGGCCTGGGAGAGCCTCGCCGAGGACACCGCCGTCCTCCGCGACCACCTGGAGTACCTCCACGAGCGCGGGCACCGGCTCCCCGGCGACCCCGCCCTGGTCGGGGCGGCGATGGGCGCGATGCTCTCCATGCTGGCCTACGCGGTGCTCACCTCCGGCGGGAAGGGCCCGCAGGTCACCGACGACCAGGTGGTCGACACCCTCACCGACCTGCTCCTGCACGGCCTGGCGGGCCCCGGGGCCGACCGGCCGTAGCGGTGTGGCATGATCACGATCATGCGGTACATCGTGATCGGGGCGGGAGCGGTCGGCGGCACCATCGGGGGACGGCTCTTCCAGGCCGGCCGCGAGGTGCTCCTGGTCGCCCGCGGCGCGCACCGCGACGCACTCGCCCGCGACGGCCTGCGCCTGCTCACCCCCGAGGCCGAGCACCGGCTCGACGTCCCGGTCGCCGACGGCCCGGTACGGCTCCGCGACGACGACGTGCTCGTCCTGGCCGTCAAGTCCCAGGACACGGTCGCCGCGCTGGAGCCCTGGCCGCGGCACGCGCCGGTGGTGTGCGCGCAGAACGGGGTGGCCAACGAGCGTACGGCGCTGCGGCGCTTCGCCCGGGTGTACGGCATGTGCGTGTGGCTGCCCGCCCTCCACCTGGAACCCGGCGCCGTGGCCGCCTACGGCGCCCCGAAGTCCGGCCTGCTCCAGGTCGGCCGCTACCCCTCGGGCGCCGACGGACTGTCGGAGGAGATCGCCGCGGACCTGTCCGCGAGTGGCTTCCTCGGCCGGGCCGTCCCCGACGTGATGCGGTGGAAGTACGCCAAGCTGCTGGGCAACCTGGGCAACGCCTACGACGCGCTCTGCGGGGACTGGACCGGTTCCGACCCGGTGATGGACCGGGTGTTCGCCGAGGGCAGGGCCGTGCTCGACGCGGCCGGGATCGCCTACGCCTCCCCGGAGGAGGAGCGCGCCCGGCGCGGCGACCAGGTCGAGCCCCGGCCCGTCGGCGGGGCCGAACGCGGCGGCGGCTCGTCCTGGCAGAGCCTGGCCCGGTCCAGCGGCTCGATCGAGACCGACTACCTCAACGGCGAGATCGTGCTGCTCGGCCGCGAGCTCGGCGTCCCGACCCCGGCCAACGCGGTCCTGCAGCGCGAGGCCGACCGCTTCGCCCGCGAGCGCCGGCCCCCCGCCTCGATGCCCCCGCAGGAGCTCGCCGCCCTCGTCGACGCCGCCCTCACCGACACCGCCTCCGCCTGACCCGCCTGCGCCCGGTCCTTTCCCGCGGCCACCTTCGGTGCGTCCGCGGCCGCCGCACCGCAGAGCCGTCGCGGAAGTTCACAGACCGTCTTTTTCGAGACAAAAAATCCCAAGGGATGGACGAAACACTCAGTAAGCTGGCATAGCCTCCCTACTCTGACAAAAGGGAGAAGAACATGAGAAAGGTGCAAATCACCCAGAAGCCTCGACCGCCTCGGCGCCCCGACCCGCTCGACCTCCGCACGCCCTCAGGGCGACGGCTGCCGTTCTGACCCCGAGGCGACGGCTGCCGTTCTGACCCCGAGGCGACGGCTGCCGTTCCGACCCGGGCCGGAGGCCGCCCCCGCCGCCCGGCACGAGCCGGTTCACCAGCCGCAACAGCGCGCCGATCGCCGGCAGCAGGCCCGCGCGGGCGTAGACGTCGGCGCCGCGGCCCGTGACGGGCAGCGCCAGCACGAGGCAGACCACCGCGCCCAGCGCCGGCATCCGGCCCGGCGCCCGGAAGCGGCCGCGCGCCACCGGGTCCCTTCGCGGGACCAGCACCGCCACGTTGACCATCGCGAACACGCACGGCAGCAGGAGCACCGCGGTGTCGGCCAGGCCGCCTTCCCCGCCAGCGCGTAGATCCCCGCGCCGAGGATGTCGCCCGCCACGAAGAGCAGCAGCGTCCGGCGCCCGATCACCCGCTTCAGGGAGGGCGGGGTCGGCGGTCGTCTCGGCCATGCGCTCCCCCTGGCCGCGTCCGGACCGGGGTCACGTCCGACGGGGAGGCGTCCGTGTAAGCGGCGTGTAAGCGGCCCGCAAGGAGAGTCCCTAGAGTTCCACTCATCCCAGATTGCAGTGAAAGGCAAACAATGTTCTCCCTCCTCTCCTCCCGCCGCATCGCCGCCGCCGTCGCGGGAGCCGCACTCCTCTCCATGACCGCCGCCTGCGGCGGCGCCGCCAACGCCGAAGCCTGCACCGAGGCGAAGAACATCCTGACCGACGTCACGACCTCGATGTCCACCGTGGGCACCGACCCGGCGAAGTTCAACGCGGCGACCCAGAAGACGGCCGACGACCTCAAGGCCCTGGCCGGCAAGACCGACGGCGACCTCTCCACCGCGCTCACCGGGTTCGCCGACGTCTGGGCGAGCATCAAGATCGACACGGCCAACCCCGCCGGGCTCGCCACGTCGATCCAGGAGCTCTCCTCGAAGAGCCAGACGTTCGCCACCGAGCTCAACAAGGCCTGCTCCTAACCGGGCCCCTGCGCCCCCGCGGGGAGGGGCGCAGCCGGGGCGCGGCCGCCGTTCCGCCTGCGGGGGGCAGGACGGCGCGGCGGTCGCGCCCGACCACGTCCGACCGGCGACCCCGGCCCGCCACCACGGGCCGGGGTCGCCGCACGACCGGGGACCGCCGCCGTACGGCACGCACCCCCGGCGCAGGGCCCGACCGGGTCAGCCCCGCAGTTCGCGGGCCTGCTCGTAGCAGCGGTCGAAGCCCTCCAGCACGGCCGGCCACGAGCTGCGGACCGGCTCGGTCCCCCGGTTGTGCGCGGCGATCGACTCGCGCAGCTCCCGGTCGCGGGCCAGCCGGGCCACCGCCGACACCAGCTCCTCGAAGCTCCCGCCGAGCAGCCCCTCCTTGCCCGGCCGGACGAAGTCGGCCACCCCGCTCTCCGTCCGCGCCACCACCGGGACCCCCGCCGCCCGCGCCTCCAGCGCCGCCAGCCCGAACGACTCGCGGGGCGCCGGGGCCACGAACACGTCCGCCGAGGCGAGCAGCTCCCGGATCCGCTCGCGGCTGTAGCGGCCGGGCAGCGCCACCCAGCCGGTCATCCCGTTGGACCGCAGGTAGCGCTCCATCTGCGCGCGCGCCGGGCCGTCCCCGACGATGGTGGCCCGCAGCGGCACCCCCGCCGGGACCTGCGCCCGCGCCTGCTTCAGCAGCCGGAGCAGCCGGACCGGCTGCTTGCGCGGGGCCAGCCGCCCCACCGCGACCACGTGCACCGCCCCGCCCGCGGACCGCGCACCGGCTCCCCCGCCCTGCCCGCCCTCCGGTCCGCCCTCCGAGACGCTCGCCGGTCCGCCCTCCGAGACGCTCGCCGGAGCGCTCTCCGAAGAGCCGCTCGGCGCGGGCCGTACGGCGGGCGCCTCCGGGCGCCAGGCCGACAGGTCCAGGCCGTTGGAGACCACGTGCACCGGCACGCCCGGTCCGGCCACCGCGCGGATCGGCCGGGCCGCGGCCTCGCTCACCGCGGTGCCCACCAGCCCCCAGCGCTGCCAGCCGTACAGCGCCCGCAGGCTCCGGTAGATCCCGCGGGTGACCGGGTCCCACATGCTGTGCACGGTCACCACCGTCGGCAGCCCGGCGCGCGCCGCGGCGCGCACGCCCATCCAGGCGAACGGCGAGACCGCGCCGGTGTGCACGTGCACCACGTCCGGCCGCCGCGCCGCCATCAGCCGGAGCAGGTGCCCCGTCCCGGTGGGGTGGACCGGCAGGTCGAAGGGGAGGTTCGCGACGATCCGGTGCACGCCCGGCAGGGGCTCCCCCGGGGTCGCGGTCACCACCTCGGCGTCGTGACCCGCCGCGCGCTGTGTCCGGACCAGATCGGCGACCTGCACCTCGATCCCTCCGAGGCGCGGCAGGTAGCAGTCACTGACGTGGATGATCCTCACGCTGCCAGCGTAGCCCCGCGTGAGATCATGGCCGAGTGCGCGCTTCCACCACCCGGCCGTCCGCCCCCCGCACCGCCGTGTTCTTCCACGCCCACCCCGACGACGAGGCCCTGCTGACCGCGGGCACCATGGCCATGCTCGCCGCCGAGGGCCACCGGGTGGTCCTCGTCGTGGCGACCTCCGGCGAACGCGGCCAGGCCGACCTCGCGCCCGGTGAGGCGCTCGGCGAGGCCCGCAGGGCGGAGCTGTACAGGTCGGCCGCCGCGCTCGGCTGCGCCCGCGTGGTGAACCTCGGCTACGGCGACTCCGGGCTGGCCCCCGGCGGCGGGGTCGCCGAGGACCGGCCGCCGAACGCGTTCATCGACGCCGACGGCGAGGAGGCCGCCCGGCGGCTGGCCGCGGTCCTCACCGAGGAGGGGGCCGACCTGCTGACCACCTACGACCCGGCCGGCGGCTACGGCCACCCCGACCACGTGCAGGTGCACCGGGTGGGCGGCCGGGCCGCGGAGATCGCGGGCACCCCGGTCGTGCTGGAGGCGACGGTCAACCGCGACCCGCTGCTGCGGGGCCTGAAGCTGGTCCGCCGGTTCTACCCGCAGCTGGACGTCCGGGCCTTCGAGCGGGCCTACTCCCCCGGCGCGGAGATCACCCACCGGGTGAACGTGCGCCGGTTCGCCCGGCAGAAGCGGGCCAGCATGGCCGCCCACGCCACCCAGGCCACCGGGGCCGACACCCGGACCCTGGGCGTGATGCTCAAGGTCCCCGGCCCGCTGTACCGGCTGGTCTTCGGCACCGAGTGGTACGTCCGGCGGGACCTGCCGGCCGGCGCGAGGCTGAGGCACCCCTTCGAAACTCCTCCCCAAGCATGAGGCCCGTACCGGCACACTTGGTCCGGGAGGGCATATGAAGAACAGATGGGTCCAGATCGGCCTGTCGGTCGCGTCGCTGGGCCTGGCCGCCGCGCTGGTGGTCTTCCTGCCGCAGATCGTGCAGGCGATGACGGGCAAGACCGTCTCCTGGACGGAGATCGGCGCCCGCTTCGCCGCGCTGAGCTGGCAGGCGGTGGCGCTGATGACCGCGCTCTGGCTGGCGAGCCTGCTCGCCTACACGTTCGTGCTGACCGCCTCCCTGCCCGGCCTGACCCATCCGCAGGCCCTGACCCTGAACGCGGCCGGCAGCGCGGTGAGCAACCTGCTGCCCTTCGGCGGCGCCGCCGGGGTCGCGCTGACCTTCGCCATGACCAAGGGGTGGGGCTTCCCCGTCCGCGCCGTCGCCGTCTCCACGCTCTCCAGCGGCATCTGGAACACGCTGTTCCGGTTCGTGCTGCCCGCCGTGGGCATCCTGGCGCTGCTGGCCAGCGGCAAGGAGCTCAGCCCCGCCGTCGTCCAGGCGGGCTGGGCCGGCGCCCTGTCCATCCTGGTGCTGGTCTCCGTGGCGGGCGCCGCGCTCTACTGGGACCGCGCCGCCGCCCTGCTCGGCCGCGCCCTCGACGCCCTCGTCCGGCTCGCGCCCCCGGCGGTCCGCCCCGCCGAGCACGCCGCCTCGGCCGCCCTGGAGCGGCTGCGCGCCGACACCTCCGCCGTCGTGCGGACCCGCTGGCGCGGGCTGACGCTGGGCATGGTCGCCTTCCTCGGCTTCCAGTGGCTGGTCCTGGTCTGCTGCCTGCACGCCACCGGCGCCTACCCGGGCCTGGCCCAGTCGATCGCCGCCTTCGCGCTGTCGCGGGTCCTGACCACCGCCCTGGTCACCCCGAGCGGAACCGGGATCATGGAGGCCGGGACCATCGGCGCGCTGGTCTTCTTCGGGATGCCCGCGGATTCGGCGACCGCCGCCGCACTGCTTTTCGGGTTCTGGACCTACACTGTCGAAATCCCCTTCGGCGGCCTGGCCCTGGGCGCGTGGGCGCTCCTGCGCCGGCGCGAGGGCGCTCAGGCGGCGCCCGCCAAGGAGCCGGCCGGCCGTTAGGGGGCGCCTGTGGCCTCCGCTCCGGCGGGCGGTCCCCGGGGACCCGTACCTGCCAGATGGGGAAAGAACCTTGTACGCGATTCGAAGGCCCGCGTAGCGTGGCGGCTGACATGGTGGCGTTCCGGGTTCTCGGTCCGGTCGAGGCGCACCCCGGCGACGGCGGGGGTGACGACGGGCTCGACCTCGGCGGGCTGCGGCAGCGTGCCGTGCTCGCCCGGCTGCTCGTCGCCCGGGGCCAGGTCGTCCCGGTCGACACCCTGCTGTACGACCTGTGGGACGACGACGCCGCCAAGGGCGCGCAGTCGGGCCTGCAGGTCTACATCTCCCGCCTGCGCCGGGTCCTGGAGCCCGGCCGCCCGCGCGGCGGCCCCAACCGGCTGCTGGTGACCGTCGCCTCCGGCTACGCGCTGCGGGTGGCCCCCGACCAGGTGGACGCGCTCCGCTTCGAGTCGCTGGTCCGCGCCGCCGGGGAGCAGCTGGAGGCCGACGACCCCGCCTCCGCCCGGGTCCGCCTGGAGAAGGCCCTGGGCATGTGGCGCGGCACGCCGTACTCCGAGTTCGCCGACCAGCCGTGGGCCGAGGCCGAGGTGAACCGGCTGACCGAGCTGCGGCTGGTCGCCCGCGAGCGGCACGCCGACAGCGGCCTGCGCCTGGGCATGCCGTCGGAGGTGGTGCCCGACCTGGAGGCGCTGACCACCGAGCACCCCCTGCGCGAGGAGGGCTGGCGGCTGCTCGCCCTGGGCCTGTACCGGTGCGGGCGCCAGGGCGACGCGCTGGCCGCGCTGCGCCGGGCCCGCACGATCCTCGCCGACGAGCTGGGCATCGATCCCGGTCCGGCGCTGCGCAAGCTGGAGTCCGACATCCTGTCCCAGGACCCCGGCCTGGAGCTGCCCGCCCCGCAGGGCAGGCAGCGCCCGGTGGTCCCGGCCGACACCTGGCCGCCCCGGCCCGCCGCGCTGGCCCCGGTCGAGCCGCCGCCGCTGGAGCCGGAGCCCTTCGTCGGCCGCGACGCCGAACTGGAACGGCTGACCACGGCCGCGGCCCGGACCGGCCGCTTCACCGTCGCGGTGATCAGCGGCGACGCGGGCGCGGGCAAGAGCACGCTGGTCCGCCAGCTCACCCTGCGCCTGTCGGCCGACGGCTGGGGCACCGCCTCCGGCGCCTGCCCGGACAGCAGCGCCACCCCGCCCGGCTGGGCCTGGGTGGAGATCCTGCGCACCCTGGTGGGCATGGCCGGTCCCGGCGAGTACGCCCCGCTGCTCGCCCCGCTGCTGGACGACACGGCCCCCGACCCCGACGACGACCAGGCCTCCGGCGGCTTCCGGCTGCACCGGGCGGTCGGCGGCTACATCGCCGCGATCGCGCGCGACACCCCGATCCTGCTCACCCTGGAGGACCTGCACTGGGCCGACGACCAGACGCTGGCACTGCTGCGCGCGCTGCCGAGCCTGCTGGCCGGCAGCCGGGTGCTGCTCGTGGTCACCTGCCGCGACAGCGAGCTGACCGACCGGCAGGCCGAGGTGCTGGCCGCGCTGGCCCGCCTCGGCCCGGTCCGGGTCGCCCTGTCCGGGCTGGACCCCAAGGCGGTGGCCGAGCTGGTCCGGGCGACCTGCGTGCGCGAGGTCGACGAGGAGGCCGTCGAGAGCATCGTCGAGCGGACCCGCGGCAACCCCTTCTTCGTCCGCGAGACCGTGCGCCTGCTCGACGCCGAGGCGGTCAGCGACCGCGCCACGGCCGCCGAGGTGATCTCCGGGGTGCCGTCCGGCGTCCGCGACGTGCTGCGGCGGCGCATCTCCCGGCTGCCCGCCGCCGCCCAGCAGATCCTGCTGCAGGCCGCGGTGATCGGCCGCGACGTCGACGTGGACGTGCTGGTGGACGTGGCCGGCGACGAGGACGCGGTGGTCGAGGCCGTGGAGGCCGCGCTGCTGGCGGGCCTGGTCACCGAGCCGGGCCCCGGCCGGCTCCGCTTCGACCACGACCTGATGCGCGACACGCTGTACTCCGACGCCTCGCGGCTGCGCCGTTCCCGGCTGCACGCCGCGGTGGCCGCGGTGATCGAGCGCAGGAACCCCGGGGACGTGGCCGCGCTGGCGCACCACTACGACGCGGCCGGGACCACCGAGACCGCGGTCAAGGCGGTGCACTACGCCGGGCTCGCGGCCGAGCAGGCCGAGCGCCGCTTCGCCCACCGGGAGGCGGCCACCCTCTGGGAGCAGGCCGTCGCCGCCTTCGACCGCTCCGGCGTGACCCAGACCCCGGAGACCGCCCGCGAGCGGCTGCTGCTGACGCTGCGGCTGATCAGGGCGCTGGCCCTGTGCGGGGACATGGCGGCGGCCCGCCGCCACCGGCGCGAGGCGATGGAGGCGGCCCGCCCGCTGGGCGACCTGGAGCTCACCGCCCGGGTCGCCGCCTCGCTGGCCGTGCCGCACAAGGGCATGGCCCGCGACTTCACCCGGACCGCCTGGGAGATCGTGGACGTCGCCGAGCGGGCGCTGGTCGAGCTGCCCGCCGCCGAGCAGTCGCTGCGGGCGAGCCTGCTGGCCACGGTCGCGCTGGAGCTGGAGGGCTCGGCCACCTCCCGGGGCGAGCAGGCCTCGCTGGAGGCCGAGGAGCTGGCCCGCCGGACCGGCGACCCGGCGCTGCTGGCGACCGCGCTGAGCGGACGCCTGCGCCAGTCGTACGGCATCGCGCCGGTCGGCGAGCGGGAGGTCATCGGGCGCGAGCTGCTCCAGGTCGGCGAGGCCAGCGGGCAGGTCGCGGTGCAGGCCCTGGCCCACCTGGTGCTGATGGAGTGCTCGGCCGCCTCGGGTGCGTTCGCCGAGGCCGACGCGCACGTCGCGGCGGCCGAGCGGCTGGCCCGGCAGTACGGCCTGCCCGCGCCGGTCGCCGTCGGCGCGTGGTACGCCGGGCAGCGCCTGATGATCGCCGGTGACTTCACCGGCGCGGAGCGGGCCTACCGCGACGCCGCGCGGCTGACCGCCCGGGCCGGGATGCTGGAGGGCCGCCAGGACCTGCCGCTGATCACCACCTTCTGCCTGCGGCTGGTCAACGGCCGGGCCGCGGAGATGGTGGAGCCGCTGGCCGAGGCGCACCAGCGCGGCGCCAAGTGGACGTTGGACGCCTACGCGGTGGCGCTCGCCTCGGCCGGGCACGAGCGCGACGCGCGGGCGGTCATCGCGGTGAAGACGCCGGTGCGGCCGGACTTCCTCTACGAGCTGGCGCTGATCTGGCGGGCGCTGGCGGGCATGCTGCTCGACGACCGCGAGCGGATGGTCGAGGCCTACGACACGCTGAAGCCGTTCTCCGAGCGGATCGCGGGGGCCGGCACCGGCGTGGTCGCGCTCTGGCCGGTCGCGCTGACGCTCGGCGACCTCGCGCTCCGGCTGGGCTTCACCGACGCGGCGCGCTCCCACTACGCCAAGGCGCTGGAGGTGGCCGAGCGGGTCGGCGTGCCCCGCTGGGTCGAGGCGGCCCAGCGCTCCCTGAACGGCTGAGCGCGGCCGGAGGGACGGTGCGGCGGTCGCTCCGGTCCCGCGGGGTCAGCAGCTGACCATGAACTTCTCGCTGCGCAGGGTGGCGCCGCCGTCGATCGAGAGCCTCACCCGGTACAGGCCGGGGTTGCCGACGATCCGGGGCTCCCATTCGGCGGTCCGGCTCGCGCCGGTGAAGCCCGCCCCCTCGGTGAGGTAGGTCCGCCAGGTCCGGGTGGCCGGGCTCCAGCGCTCCAGGCGCCAGCCGTACGAGACGGTGTCCTGGGGGTCGGGGTTGCCGACCGCGCCGCGCGCCCGGTAGGTCCGGTCGCAGCGCCCGCCCGAGGGGATCTCGTCGACGGCCACCGTGCCGGGCTCCGGGGCCCGCTCCTCGGCGGACCCGCCCGCCTGCGCCGAGAGGGTCACCGTCCGGGTCCGCTCGGGTCCGGCGGCCTCGGCCCGGCCGGAGCCGCCCAGCGTCTCCGCTCCCGCGTAGAGCGCGGCGAAGACGAGCGTGGCCGCGAGCAGTCTCAGGACCGTCGCGGTTCCACTGGCCACCACCGGTACGACGCTGCTCCGCGGGCTCATGACAGGCACCTCTCCTTCGTTCCACCTCAGGTGTACGGCGGAGCAGTTGATCCTTGCTTGCGGACTGCTTGCAGTGGCCCGCACGGTCTAAAGTGAGGTAAGGCTGACCTAATGCTCCAAAAAGGTCAGGCATCACGATCATGGCGGTGACGTTCACAGATGCGACCCCTCCCGGCGGCCATTCCCGACCCCACGTCCGCCTCCGTCTTCGGCCTGCCGCTCTGGCTCTGGGTCGTGCTGGGCGGGGTGGCCCTCTTCGGCGCGTTCCAGGCCTACTACTGGATCGGCCACGCGCTCGGGCCCCGGCTGTACGCCTCCCGGGTCGGCCGCAGGATCAGGCCGGAGCATGTGCGGGCGGCCGAGAACGCGGTGCGCCGCTGGGGCGCGCTGGCCGTCTACGGCTGCTTCTGGGTCCCGGTGCTGCGGCACACGCTGCCGTGGGTGGCGGGCGTGCTGCGCGTCTCCTACCCCTGGTACGTGGTGGCCAGCGCGCTCGGCTGCCTGACCTGGGTGCCGGTCACCTCCTTCGGCCTGTACTCGGTGCTCTGGGGGTGGGTGGGGCTGGCCGGGCGGTCGCCCCTCGCGGCGGGCGCCGTCGCCGCCGCCGCGGTCGTCGCGGTCGTCCTCCTCGTCCGGTGGCGCCGCCGCCGGGCCGCCCGGCGCGCCGAGGAGGCGCGGCTCTCGCGGAGTTCCGAAGAGCTCTGCCACGATGACTCGCATGCCTGACGGAGGAATCCGCCTGACCGCCTGCGCCGCCCTGACCGGGGTGGCCGCCCTGACCGTCCTGACCGGGGTGACCGGCCCGCCCGCCTTCGCCGGCCCGGTGACCCTGACGGGCCCGGCGACCCCGGCGGACCTCGCAGCCCCGGCGGACCTCGCAGCCCTGGCGGGTCCGGCCGGACCGGCCGTTCCCGCGGCCCCCGCCGTCTCCGCCCGCGCCGCCTACCTGGTCGACACCACCACCGGAACCGTCCACATCGGCAAGCAGGCGACCCGGCGGATGCCGGTGGCCAGCCTGGCCAAGGTCATGACGGCCTACGTCGTGCTCCGCGAGGCCCGGCTGACCGATCTCGTGACGGTCAGGGCCGCGGACGTGACGCACGCCCGGCGCAACGACGCCACCGACGCCTCGCTGCGCGCCGGGGAGCGGCTGACCGTCAAGGACCTGCTGCACGGCGCGATGCTCCCCTCCGGGGCGGACGCCACCCACGCGCTGGCCCGCGTCTACGGTCCGGGCCAGAAGCGGTTCACGGCCAAGATGAACGCCACGGCCCGCTCCCTGGGCCTGGCCGACACCGTCTACACCAACGCCGACGGGCTGCCCCGGCCGCGCGGCGGCCACTCCACCGCGGCCGACCAGGCGAGGCTGGCCGACCTCGCGCTCCGCCACCCGGTGCTGTCGGCCATCGCCTCCACCGAGAGGTACGTCGTGCGCAGGACCGCCGCGCACCGCCGGCACGTCTGGACCAACACCAACGAACTGCTGGGCGCGCCCGGCGTCCTGGGCGTCAAGACCGGCTACACCGGCGCCGCCGGCTACTGCCTGGCCTTCGCCGCCGACCGCGGCGGCCACCGGCTGGTCGGCGTGCTCCTCGGCGAGACCCGCTCCAAGCGGCGTTTCCAGACCGCCGGGCGGCTGCTCGACTGGGCCGGAGGGCTCATCGAGGAGGCCCGCAGCCCGGACGGTCCGCCGCCGGGCGGCGGGGTTCCGGCGCAACCGGGTCCGCCGCCCGGCCTCCCGGAACTGCCGGACCTCGGCTCCACCGTCTTTTGACGCCGTCCTCCCCCGACGCCGTCCTCCCCCGAGGCCGTCCTCCTCCGACGCCGTCCTCCCCCGAGGCCGTCCTCCTCCGACGCCGTCCTCCCCCGAGGCCGTCCTCCCCCGACGCCGTCCCGGCACCGCCCGTCCCGGCCGCCGGGTGCAGCCGCGCGCCGAGCCGCCGCTCCCGCCGCACGCCGTCCGCACGCCGTCCGCACGCCGGGACCGGGCGGGCCAACCGGGCGGGCCAACCGGCCGGGCTAACCGGCCGGGCGGTCCCGGCGCATCAGGCCGTGGCAGGCGATGGCCGCGGCGGCCACCACGTTGAGGGAGTCGACGCCCAGCCCCATCGCGGCCGGGCTCATCGGGATGCAGACCGGCAGGTCGGCCTCGCGCAGCCACCGGGAGGAGAGCCCGTCGCCCTCCGATCCCAGCAGCAGCGCCACCCGCTCCGGCATCTCCACCTCGTCCAGGGGCGCGGCGGCCTGGTCCGGGGTGAGCGCCAGGGTCAGGAAGCCCGCCGCGCGCAGCTCCGCCAGGCCGTCGTACCAGTCGGTCATCCGCGCGTACGGGATCGCGAAGACCGCGCCCATCGAGACCTTCACCGACCTGCGGTAGAGCGGGTCCGCGCAGCGCGGCGAGAGCACCACCGCCTCGACGCCCAGGGCCGCGGCGCACCGGAAGATGGCGCCGACGTTGCCGTGGTCCACGAGGTCCTCCAGGACCAGGACCCGGCCGGGGGCGCTCCGCTCCGCCGCCGTGCGCCTCCCGCCCTCGCGGCCCTGCCTCGCCGGGGCCTGCGCGCGGACCGTCCCCGCCTCCGCGATCCGGCCGCCTCCGCGGGGCGGCCCGGCGAGGATCTCCGTCACGGAGGGCAGGACCCGCCGCTCCATCGAGGCGAGCGCGCCCCGGTGCACGGGAAAGCCCGTGATCTCCTCCATCACGTCGTCGTCCACCACGTGGACCCGGTCGCCGAGGCCGGCCAGGACGTCGGCGAGGGAGTCGACCCAGCGGCGGGTCAGCAGGACCGAGCGCACCGGATAGCCGGCGGCCACGGCGCGGCGGATGACCTTCTCCCCCTCGGCGATGAACAGGCCGTGCTCGGCCTCCAGGCTCTTGCGGAGCTCGACGTCGCGCAGGTCGGCGAAGTCGGCCAGGCGGGGATCCGGGGCACGGTGCACCTTCGAATCCTGCCACGGACCGCGGTCGCGTCTGTCAGGAGGACCCGCCGGCGGCCGGGATCCTGCGGACCGCGCCCCGCACCGCAGAACCGCAACCGATAGTCGCCTTGATGTAACATTCCGTGACCAACGGACCGTCCGTGACCGAGGAGACCAGGGGGACCCCGTGGCCGAGCAGAGCGCGGAACGGACCGCGGCGGGTCCGGTACGGCCGGCGCACGACCGCGACTGGCTGCGCGACGCCGGCCGGGCGCGCACGCTCTCCCTGGCCACTCTCGCCTGGCTGGGCGCAGAAAGCGCGCTCGGCATCGCCGCAGGGCTGCGGGCCCACTCGGTCGCGCTGATCGGCTGGGGGGTCTGGTCCCTGGTGGAGGCGCTCGCCAGCCTCATCGTGGTCTGGCGGTTCACCGGGCCCCGGACGCACTCGGCGGACGCCGAGGACCGGGCGCGCAGGGCGGTGGCGGTCAGCTTCTGGCTGCTGGCCCCCTACCTCCTGGTACACGTGGCGCACGACCTGGACGCGGGGCACCGGGCGGAGCCCAGCCCGCTCGGGATCGCGGTGACGGCGGTCAGCCTGGTGAGCATGCCGCTGCTGGGGCTGGCGAAACGACGGCTCGGCGCGCGGCTGCACTCGGCGGCCACGGCGGGCGAGGGCACCCAGAACCTGATGTGCGGGCTGCTCGCCGCGGGCGTGCTGGCCGGGCTCGTGCTGAACGGCGCCGGCTGGTGGTGGGCGGACCCGCTGATGGCCGTGGGCCTGGCCGCGGTGGCGGTGCGGGAGGGCCTGCGGACCTGGCGCGGGCACTCCTCCTGCTGCCACTGACCCGCCCCGCCGCCACCGCCCCGCCACCCGACCCGCATACGCCCCGCCACCGCCCCGCATACGCCCCACCGCCGACCTGCGGCCCGACCCGCATACGCCCCACCGCCGGGCCCTGGGGTCTCCGCCTCGCCCGGCGCCGGGCGGCGACGGTCCGTGCCCGCGGCCGGACACCGCGCGACCGTCGCCACCGAGGGCTTCCACCAGGGAACACACGGTGATAACCCCACCAAAATGGGCGTTTTGCCGTAGTAAGTGTTCCCAGTACAGTTCCGTGAATATTGCGGTTTACCTCCCGATAAGGTGACCGCTGGCTTCAGGACATCGACACCGAAGAGGACATCGTGGGCGGACGCCACCGGACGGATGAACTCGACGACGGCTACACCTCCCCCCGCGAGCCGTCCCGGCGACGGCGGGGCGGGCGGGGAAAGGTCCTGGTCCCGCTCGCGGGATCGGTGGCCCTCGCCGTGCTGCTCGGGGTCGCCGCCTTCGTGATCATCAACCGCGACAGGGGATGCGCGGAGGAGGGGACCGGCCTGCGGGTCACCGCCTCGCCCGACATCCACCCCGCGGTCTCCCAGATCGCGGAGCGCTTCAACAAGGCGGACCGGGGGGACGGCGGCGGGTGCGCCTCCGTCACGGTGGCCAAGGCCGCCTCGGCGACCGTGGCCTCCGGACTGAGCGGGAGCGGCGGCAAGGTCGGTGCGATGGACCTGTGGATCCCCGACTCCAGCCTCTGGGTGACCGGTGTGCGGGCGAAGAACCCGGCCGTCCCCGAGCCCGCCGTGTCCATCGCCCAGTCCCCCGTCGTCATGGTGGCCTCCGGGTCGGTGGTGCCGAACCTGAAGAAGAGCTTCGGCGACGCCAGCTGGGCCGGGATGATCAACGCCACGAACGCGGCCAACGTGGACGGCCCCGGCCGCAAGGTCCGCGTGCTCGCCCTGGACCCCGCGCTCAACTCCGCCGGGCTCGGCGCGCTGCTGGCCGCCGCCGGGGTGGCGACGGCCTCGGGCACCGGCGACGAGCAGCTGGTCGGGGCGATGAAGACGCTGTCCACCTCGACCGTCAAGGACCAGAACGCGCTCCTGTCCAGCCTGGGCGTCAAGGGCCGCCGCGTCCCGCTGGGCGTCTCCTCCGAGCAGGGCGTCTGGGCCTTCAACACCACCAAGAAGCCCGAGGTCCCGGCCGTCCCCCTCTATCCGGCGGAGGGCACCTTCAACCTCGACTACCCGGCGGTGGTCACCACCGGGGACGCCGACGTCCGCAAGGCGGCCGAGGCGTTCGTCAAGGAGCTCGGCACCCCCGCCGCCCAGAAGACCCTCCAGGACCAGGGCTTCCGCACCCCGGAAGGCGAGGGCGGCAAGGCCATCTCCGACGCGGACGGCTTCCAGGCCGAGGCGCCGCAGGCACTGCCGACCCCCGACCCCAAGACCGTGGCGAGCATGTCCCAGTCGTGGTCGCGGATCAACCTCGGCACCCGGCTGGTCACCCTCCTGGACGTCTCCGGCACCATGGCGCTGCCGATCCCCGGCACCGGGCTCACCCGGATGCAGGCGATCAGCAGGATCGCCATCGAGGGCATGAAGCCGTTCCCGAACAGCAGCGAGATGGGCCTGTGGGAGTTCTCCACCCACCTCGACGGCCAGGGGGTCGACTACCGGGAGTCGGTCCCGGTCGGCCCGCTGACCGAGACCGTGGACGGCGTGCTGCGCCGGAACCTGATCAACCAGAAGCTGGCCGGGGTCCGGGCCAAGGCCACCGGGGACACCGGGCTCAACGACACCCTCGCCGCCGCCTACCGGATGATGAAGGACGGCTACAAGAGCGACAAGATCAACACGATCCTCATCATGACGGACGGCGCCGGGAACGACGACCCCGACGGCGGAATGAGCAACCAGGAGCTCCTGAAGCTCCTCCAGGAGGAGTTCGACCCGGAGAAGCCGGTCAGCATCCTCATCATCGCCTTCGGCCCCGACGCCCCCAAGGGCAAGCGGCAGATGGACGCCATCGCCAAGGCGACCAACGGCGACGCCTACATCGTCAAGGACATCCTGGAGATCCGCAAGGTCTTCCTGGAGGGCATGAAGCGCCGCCTCTGCTCGCCCCACTGCTGATCCTCCTCCTCTCCGGACGGCCGGTGTCCCACGGGCACCGGCCGTCCCGTTCTTCCCGGTTCTCCCAGGTCATGCCGGGTCGGCATACCAGGACAACCCCTCTCGAACAGTCGGCGTCCCACTCGCGTGGGGTCTCGGGCGTGTCCCGTGAACGAGCCTGTCTGCGTCGGGGAGGAAATGTCCGTGCCCGGATGGCCTACCGTCGGCCGGACCGACGACCAACGACTCGCGGAGGCGCTCCGGCGCGCCGACGCCCAGGCGCCCGCACGCCTGTTCGACGCCTACGCCGAGCGGCTCAACGACTACGCCTTCTCGCTGCTGGCCGACCTCGACGACGCGGCCGACGCCGTACACGACGCCCTGGTCGTCGCGCACGGGTGCGCGGACCGGCTGCGGGACGCCGGGCGGCTGCGCCCCTGGCTGTACGCGCTCGTCCGGTCCCGGTGCGCCGCCGGATCCCGGAGTGCGCGGGGCGCGGGTCCCGCGCCGGCCGTCGACGAACCCGACGACCCCGGAGAGCGCGAACTGGCCGGGCTGGTCCGGGAGACGCTGGGGGAACTGGGCGGGCAGGAGCGGGAGGCGCTGGAGCTCTCCCTCCGGCACGGCCTGAGCGCCGGCGAGGTCGGCGCGGTGCTCGGCCTGACCTCCCGGCAGGCCGCGGCCCGCCTCGGCCGGGCCCGCGACCACCTGGAGAACGCCGCCGCCGCGGTCGTGCTGGCCCGGATCGGCCGGGCGCACTGCCCGGACCTGTCGGCCATGGTCGACTCGTGGGAGGGGCCGCTCACCCCGGCGCTGCGCCGGCGGCTCTCGGCCCACATCGCCCGCTGCGAGGTCTGCGCCGGACTGCGCGACCGGCACGTCCCGGCCGGACGGCTGCTGGACCTGCTCCCGGCCGCCCTCCCGCCGCTCTCCCTGCGCCGCCGGACGATCGGCACCTGTGCGGACCCCGGACTGAGCGAAGCCCGCTCCGCCGTCGTCGCCGCCGGAGACCGCTTCGACCGGACCGGCTTCCCGGTCGCCGGGGAGCGGCGCGCCGTACCGCGCGCCGCACGCCGCCGGAAGCGGGCCGGGCGGTCGGCCCCGGCGGTCGCGGCGGCCCTGTGCGTGCTGGCCGCGACCGCGGGCGTGATCGCGCTCACCGGTCAGGACCTCGTCCGCGGCCCGGCGGGCCGGGCGGAGGCCGCACCGGCCCCGGAACCCGCGGTGGCCGTCGCCCCGACGGCGCCGGACACCGCGCCGGACACCGCGCCGGGGCCCGAGGAGCCCGAGCCCGGGACGGAGGAACCGCCGGCCGAGGAGTCCGGGACGGAGGAACCGCCGGCCGAGGAGTCCGGGACGGAGGAACCGCCGGCCGAGGAGTCCGGGTCCGATCCGACGCAGAGCGCCCGGAACGGCGCGCCCGGCACCGGCCGCCCCGCCGCGTCCCGCCCCGCCGTACCCCGCCCGGCGGCCGACCGGCCGCGTGCCACCCGCCCGCCCGCTCCCCGGCCGTCCGGCCGGCCGTCCCCCCGGCTGACCGTCTCGTGCCCGTCGGACCTCGGCGCGGGCGCGGGGCGGATCCGGCTGGCGGCGCGGGGCGCCGCGGTCGAGTGGTCGGCGACCACCTCGGGGGGACTGGTCGTGCACCCCGGCGGCGGGCGGCTCCGGCCCGGCGCCTCGGCGGTGATCTGGGTGACCGCCGCCGACCCCGGGGAGAGCGGGTCCGGACGGGTCGCGTTCCGGTCGTCCGGGGGCGCCGCCGTCTGCGCCGTCTCCTGGGACGGCCCCGCGCCCGAGGACTCCGAGCCCGCCCCCGATCCCACCGAGGCCCCCGAACCGGCTCCTACGCCCTCCACCGGCCCCGAGCAGGAGGACGCCTGATTTCCTGGCCGGTGGCTGAACGACTTCGCGACATCTCTTGGCAATTGGGTAAACCATGGGCCTACGGCAAACGTCGGCATTGACGGTCCTGAGGGATGGTTGGTCACATGGGGTGGCGGTCAGCCACGCCCTACCAGTCCGGGAGTCGGGAGATGCGGATCATCCGCAGAGCGCTCCGAGGGGCGCTCGCGTTCGCATGTGCGGCGGGAGCGGCCCTGGCGCTCACCGGAACCAATGGTTTCTTCCGTTCTGTCCTAGTTCTTCTGTTTCTTCTGTTGACTCCCGGAGTTGCGTTAATTGGAGTGTTGCGCAATCGTGACCCCCTCAGGGTGATAACGACTGGGATTGCGGCAAGTGTCGCTATTAATACGCTCCTTGCCATAGCCATGCTCTCTTTTGACGCATGGTCGCCACGTGCCGGAGTGGCGACGATCGCGGTTGTGGGAGCGTTCTTGTGGGTGCTGCGCACGCTGTATCGGGGCGACGGAGGCCTGCGGGCCGAACAGGGGGCGAGGTCAGGGTGAAGATCACTGTTGTATGTCCGGGGGAGCTCGGCGAGCCGGAGATCAACCGGTGGCGTGAGATCCAGAAGGCCTCCCCCGCGCTCGACAATCCGTTCCTGTCCGTGGACTTCACCCTGGCGATGGGCCGGCTGCGCGACCGCGTCAGGGTCGCCGTCATCGAGGACGGCGGCGCGATCGCGGGCTTCTTCCCCTACGAGCGGCACCCCTTCGGCGTCGGCAGGCCGCTGGGCGGCTTCCTCGTCACCTGCCACGGGGTGATCGCGACCCCCGAGTTCAAGATCGACGCGCGCGAGCTGCTCCGGGCCTGCCGCCTCTCGGTCATCGACTTCGACTACCTGGTCGCCGGCCAGCCGACGTTCTCCCCGTACGAGACGGACGTGCGGCCCGCCCCCGTCATGGACCTCGGCTCCGGGTTCGACGCCTACGTCGAGCACATCCGCACCGCCTCGCCGAAGAACTACAAGACCGTCCGGTACAAGGAACGCAAACTCGGCCGCGAGCACGGCGAGGTCCGGTTCGACTGGGACTCCGCGGACCTCGGCGCGCTGCACACGCTCCTGCGCTGGAAGTCCGACCAGTACCAGCGGACCGGCCGGGTCGACCGCTTCGCCCAGCCGTGGATCATCCGGCTCGTCGAGGAGATGCACGCCACCCGGTCCGACGACTTCGCCGGCGTCCTGACCATGGTCTACGCCGGGGACACCCCGGTCGCCGGCCACTTCGGCCTGCGCACCGCGCAGACGCTCGTCGGCTGGTTCCCCGCCTACGACACCGCCTACGCGCCGTACTCGCCCGGCATCATGCACCACCTGCACCTGGCCGAGCACGCCGCGGGCGCCGGCCTGCACCAGGTCGACATGGGCAAGGGCGACCGCGAGTACAAGGACTGGCTGAAGACCGGCGTCCTGATGGTCGCCGAGGCCCGCGTCGCGCGCCCGTCCCCCACCACCGCCGTGCAGTGGGTGGGCCGGGTCCCGCTGAGCCGGCTCCGCACCACCGTGGTGGACGACCCGCGTCTCTTCAAGGCCGCCGACCGCCTGCTCAAGGCCTACGGACAGGCAAAATCACGCCTCCGACCGCGTTTCCGCTCGCACCAGTCAACGCGGACACGGTAACCATTCCCTTCACGGCCATTCGATTCCCGATGTGACACCTCTCTCGCTCTCAGTCGCGCTCGTCCTCGTCTCGTGCCGGGAACCGAGCGCGCGGAAGGACCATCCGTCATCATGAACCACGAAACGATCAGGGCCAACGGCAAGCCGAGCGGCGCACTCCGCTCCATCCCGCCCCTCGAGCGGTTCACCCCGCTCACCCCGCACATGGCCATCTCGCCCACCGTGAGCGTCGTCGTGCCGGCGATGAACGAGGCGGAGAACCTCCCGCACGTCTTCGCCACGCTGCCGCAGTGGATCGACGAGATCATCCTGGTGGACGGCAACTCGGTGGACGACACCGTCGCCGTCGCCAAGCGGCTGCGACCCAACGTCCGCGTGGTCACCCAGACCGGCAAGGGCAAGGGCGACGCGCTGGCCGCGGGCTTCGCCGCCTGCACCGGCGACATCATCGTGATGATCGACGCCGACGGGTCCACCGACGGCCGGGAGATCATCCAGTTCGTGAGCGCGCTGGTGGCCGGCGCCGACTTCGTCAAGGGCTCGCGTTACGCCTCCGGCGGCGGCAGCGACGACCTCACCTTCACCCGCACGCTCGGCAACAAGGCGCTGACCGGCCTGGTGAACAAGATCTACGGGACCCAGTACAGCGACCTGTGCTACGGCTACAACGCCTTCTGGGCCCGCCACCTCGGCGCCCTCAACGTGGACTGCGACGGTTTCGAGGTGGAGACCCTGATGAACATCAGGGCGGCCAAGGCCGGGTTGAAGATCCACGAGGTGCCCAGCCACGAGCGCTGCCGCATCCACGGGGAGAGCAACCTGCGCGCCGTCCGCGACGGGCTCCGGGTGCTCAGGACGATCATCAGGGAGTGGCGCGGCGGCTCCACCGCCAGACTGCCCGAGCCGCGGACCGCCACCCCCGCCGCGGACCAGGGCGCCGCCTAGCCATGAAGATCAGCGTCGTCATCTGCGTCTACACGGAAGACCGTTGGGAGGACATCCGGGCGGCCGTCGAATCGGTCGAACGGCAGCGGCGCACGCCGTACGAGGTCATCCTGGTCGTCGACCACAACCCGGACCTGCACCTGCGGCTGAAGCAGGAGTACCCCGGCGCGATCGTGGTCGAGAACGCCCACGAGCAGGGGCTGTCCGGTGGCAAGAACACCGGTGCGGCGACCGCCTCGGGCGACGTCGTGGCGTACCTGGACGATGACGCGGTGGCGGAGCCCGGCTGGCTGGAGGCTTTGGAGGAGGGCTTCCAGGACCCGACCGTCGTGGGGGTGGGCGGGTTGACGAGGCCGCTGTGGGCGACGGGCCGTCGCCCCCGCTGGTTCCCGCCGGAGTTCGACTGGACCGTGGGCTGCACCTACGTGGGCATGCCCGCGGTCCGCGCGCCGATCCGCAACGTCATGGGCGGCAACGCGGCCTTCCGCCGCGAGGTCGTGGGCGCGGCGGGCGGTTTCCACACCGGCATCGGCCGCAGCGTGCAGGGCCGCAGGAGCCGCCCGCTCGGCTGCGAGGAGACGGAGTTCTGCATCCGCCTCTCCCAGCGGTTCCCGGGAGCGGTCATGCTGTTCGAGCCGGCGGCGGTGATCGGGCACAAGGTCTCGGCGCAGCGGGAGCGGTTCGCCTACTTCCGGTCCCGCTGCTACGCCGAGGGCCTGTCCAAGGCCCTGGTCGCCTCCAGCGTCGGCACCCAGGACGGCCTGTCCAGCGAGCGGGCGTACGCGACCAGGACCCTGCCCGCCGGCGTGCTGCGCGGGATCGGCGCGGCGCTGCGGGGCGATCCGGCGGGCCTGGCCCGGGCCTTCGCCATCGTCGTCGGCCTGGCCTGGACCGGCTGGGGCTACGTGGTGGGCACGGCACGTCTGAAGTCGAGGCGATCATGACACGCGTTCCGATCCTGATGTACCACGCGGTGAGCGAGCGGCCGACCGAGGAGACCCGGCCGCTCGCGGTCTCGCCGCGGCGCTTCGCCGAGCAGCTGGAGACGCTCCGCGAGCGGGGTTTCACCCCGATGACCGTGTCCGACCTGATCGCCGGGGTGAACCGGACCGGCCCGCTGCCGGACAGGCCGGTGGCGATCACCTTCGACGACGGCTACGCCGACTTCCACGACGAGGCGCTGCCGCTGCTGGCCCGGTACGGCTACCCCGCGACGGTCTTCGTCACCACCGGCTGGATCCGGGACGCCGGACGGGAGTCCGCCGGACGGCCGCTGGGCCCCACCCTGGCCTGGAACCAGATCCGGGAGGCGGTCTCCTGCGGCGTCGAGATCGGCGGGCACAGCCACAGCCATCCGCAGCTCGACCAGCTCCCCGGCCGGGAGCTCCGCGACGAGCTGCGCAGGAACAAGGACCTGCTGGAGGACCGGCTCGACCGCCCGGTCGCCGCCATGGCCTACCCCTACGGCTACTCCAGCGCACGGGTGCGCCGGGAGGTCCGCGGGGCCGGCTACCGGACGGCGTGCGCCGTGGCCAACGACGCCCTCCGCGAAGGCGACGAGCCGCTGGCGCTGCCGCGGCTCACCGTCACCGAGCAGACCTCGCCGGCGAAGTTCGCCAAGGTGCTCGCCGGGCAGGGCCTGCCCCTGCTCTACCTGCGCGAGCGGGCGCTCACCAAGGGATACGCGCTCGTGCGGCGCACCCGCTACGGGTTGCACCGGACCGGCGCCCTGCTGCGGGTCGGGACGGGTAATGGGCGGTGACTGACACGAGCCTGCCGACGGAGAGGACGGAAGGGGCGGAGCGGCGGCGAGGGCCGCGGAACACCCTGCGGGACCGCCTCCCCAAGGACCTGAACGATCCCCTGCTCCGCAACGCCTACTCACTGATCGTCAACGCCGGTGCGGCCGGCGCCCTCGGGCTGGCCTACTGGACGGTCGCCGCCCGCTTCTACAGCGACGCCGACTACGGCCGCGGCTTCGCGCTGATCGCCGCCATGCGCCTGCTCGCGGCGCTCACCGCCTTCGGTTTCGTCGGCGCGCTCACCCGGTTCCTGCCCGAGGGCGGCCGGGCGACGGGCCGCCTGGTCGGCTCCACCTACCTGGTGGGCGGTGGCGCGGCGGCGGCCGCGACGGGGCTCTTCCTGACCACGCTCCCGTTCTGGGGGGCCAACTTCGGCGGGCTGGCCGGGCTCGCGCCCGCGGCCTGGTTCCTGCTGGCCGTCGTGCTGTGGTGCGTGTTCACGCTCCAGGACGTGGTGCTCACCGCCCTGGGCAAGGCGCCCTGGGTACCGCTGATCGGGGTCGCCGTCGGGGTGGCGAAGCTCGGGCTGCTGATCGTGCTGGCCCCGTCCTTCCCCGGTTCCGGGATCTTCCTGGCCTGGACGATCCCGGTGGCCTTCACCGTGGTGCCGATCAGCATCGCGATCTTCACCAGGCTGGCGCCGCGGGCCGCCGCCCGCAGCGGTCACCGTCCGCCGCCCCCGCTGCGCAGGATCGGCGGCTTCCTGGCCGGCGACTTCCCCGGCACGCTGCTCATCCTGGCCAGCGTCTACCTCGTGCCCGCCCTGGTGTCGGGGGGCGTGAACGCGCGCATGGCGGGATACTACGGCGCGGCGGTGACCCTCGTCGGCGTCTTCGACATGCTCGCCCTCAACATGGCCATCTCCCTGACCATCGAGGGGGCCGGCGACCCGGCCGCGCTCGCGGGCAAGTGCAGGCTCGCCCTCCGGCGGACCATGATGCTCCTGGTCCCCGCGGTGGCCGTGACGACGCTGGCCGCTCCGCTCATCCTCGGGCTCGGCTGGGGGGAGTCCTACGCCGAGCACGGATCGGACGTGCTCCGGTTGCTCGCACTCGCCTCGATCCCGCACGCCCTCATCGAGATCTACCTGGGCGTGCTGCGCGCCCGCAGCCGCGTGCGGGCGCTGCTGGTGCTCCAGGCGCTGCTCTGCGTCCTGGTGGTGGGGTTGTCGTTCCTCTTCTTCCTCGCCTACGGCATCACCGGTGTGGGGCTGGGCACGCTCACCGCCCAGGTGGTCGTCGCCGCCGTCATCGCCCCGGGGCTGGTGCGGGTGCTGCGCAGGGGCGGGGCGTCCGGCGCCGGCCTGCCGCCGGACGCCGGGCTCTCCCCGGACAACGTCCCGACGCTCGTGATGATGACGGTCGACGCCCAGCCCACCGTCACCCGGCTCTCGAGCGGATCGCCCTCCGCCGCCGCCGACGCCGTCGGTCCCGTGCCCGTGCCCCGGCCCCGGCCCCGGCCCCGGCACACGCGACGCGCCGTGCCGGATCCGGGTGCGCGCCGCCCGGCGTCGGGTCCTCCGGCACGGTCCGCCGTACCCGCGGTGCCGTGGTGGGAGCGGACGCGCACCCTGCTCCCGCCGCTGATCACCGTCGAGGGCCTCGTGATCGTCGTGCTCACCGTGACGGCGGGCGGACGCTCGCCCGCCGTGCCGGTGCCCGTGGCGCCCCTGGCCGGCGCCGGACTGGTGGCGGTCGCCCTCCTGGCCGAGCTCGTGATGCGCCGCCGGGTCTGGCTGCTGTGGGCCCAGCTGCTCGCCGTGGCGCTGTGCCTGCACGGGACCGAGGCGCTGTCCGGCTCGCCCGGCCGCGCCGCCGCCGTCGAGGCGGTCGTGCGGGTGATGGCGACCGGTGAGGCCGGCGCCGGGGAGTGGCCGCTGGCCCTGCCCGCGTTCCTGGCCCGCGCGATGGCCCTGACCGACCCCACCCCGCTGCTGGTGTGGGCGCCGGTCGCCCTGGCCGTGGCGAGCCTTCCTCCCGCGCTGCTCGCCGCCCGCCTCCTCCACCGCGACGAGCGCGTCCGCTGGGCGCTGGCGCTCGCGGCGACGACGGCGCTCTGGCTGGCGCCCGCCGAGTCGGTCACGGCCTCCACCGCCTTCCTGCTCTGCCTGTGCGCGCTGGCCCTGGTGCCGGCCCGCACACCCCGCCGGTCCGCCCCGGCCCCCACGACCTCCCGATTCTGAGTTTTCCCGAGTTCTAGGAAAGGACCTGCCGTGAACGACTGGCCGGCGATCACCGTGGTGATCCCGACCCGCAATCGCACCGGACTCCTCCAGGAGACGATCGACTCGATCCTCGGCCAGGACTATCCGGGCGACATCACCTGCGTCGCCGTCTTCGACCAGAGCCCTCCGGACGAGTCCTTCGCGGCCTCCCGTCCCGGGCGGCGGGTCGTGGTGACGCCCAACACGCGGCAGCCGGGGATCGCCGGCGCCCGCAACACCGGTGTGCTGCTCGGCGACGGCGAGCTGGTCGCCTTCTGCGACGACACCGACCTGTGGCTGCCGCACCGGCTCCGGTCCCAGGTGACGGCGCTCGGCGACGGTCACTTCGCGACCTGCGGGATCGAGCTCTTCAACGACGAGGTGGCCTTCGCCCGCTCGGTGCCCATGCCGACGGTGACCCTGCGGGACCTGCTGCGCAAGCAGCTGCCCTCGATGCACCCCTCGACCTACCTGATGCGCCGCGACGCGCTCGTGGACGGCTTCGGCCTGGTCAGCGAGGAGCTGCCCGGCGGCTACGGCGAGGACTACGAGCTGCTGCTGCGGGCCGCCCGGTTCGGGCCGATCGTCAACGTGCCGGAGACGGGGGTCAGGGTCAGGCTGCACACGGCCTCGCACTTCTCCGTCGTCGAGTCCAGCGAGACGATCTCCACCGCGCTGCGCTGGATGCTGGAGCGCTATCCGGAGTTCTCCGGGGCTCCGGGCGGCTACGCCCAGCTCGCCGGGAAGATCGCCTTCGCCGAGGCGGCGCTGGGCCGCCCGTCGCAGGCGCTGCGCTGGATCGGCAGGACCGTGCGGCGGCGCCCCTGGGAGCCCCGCGCCTACCTGGCGCTGGCCGTCACGGCGGGCATGCCCGCCCCGGCGATCGTGGGCCGCCTGCACCGGATGGGGCGCGGCATATGAAGATCGACGTCATCCGCCCCGGAGAGCTGGGCAAGACCGAGATCGACGCGTGGCGCGAGATGCAGCACGCCACGCCGCGCCTGGGCAACCCCTTCCTCAGCCCGGAGTTCACCGTCGCGATGGGCGAGGTCTGCGCCGAGGCCCGGGTCGCGGTCGTCTCCGAGCAGGACGGGCCGGTCGGCTTCTTCCCGTTCGAGCGGCACCCCGGCGGCGTGGGCACCGCGCTGGGCGCCTGGGTCTCGCTCTGCCAGGGCGTGGTCCACGCCCCGGGGGCCGCGTTCGACGCCGAGGCCCTGCTGCGCGCCTGCGGGCTGCACGTGTGGGAGTTCGGCTGCATGGTCGACGGGCAGACGTGGTTCCAGCCGTTCGAGGTGCTGCGCCAGGAGGCCGTGATCCTCGACTTCGCGGACGGCTACGCCGCCTACCTCGACGGGCTGCGCGAGCGCTCCCCCAAGTTCCTCAAGTCCACCCTCTACAAGGAGCGCAAGCTCGGCCGCGACGCGGGCGAGCTCACCTTCGACTTCGCGGTCCGCGACGAGGAGCAGTTCCGGCTGCTGCGGAGCTGGAAGTCCGCGCAGTACCAGCGGATGGGCCGCCCCGACCGGTTCGGCAAGGCCTGGGTCGTGGAGCTCGCCGAGCGGCTGCACGCGATCGACACCCCCGACTTCGCCGGACCGCTGTCCATGCTCTACTGCGACGGCAAGCCGGTCGCGGGCCACTTCGGGCTGCGCTCGGACACGATCCTGATCGGCTGGTTCCCGGCCTACGACCCGGAGTTCGCCAAGTACTCCCCCGGCCTGATCCAGCACCTTCGGATGGCCGAGGCCGCCGCCGCCGCCGGGCTGCGCTCGATGGACCTGGGGATCGGGACCGGCTCGGAGTACAAGGACGCGCTGCGCAGCCGGGGCGAGCCGGTGAGCGAGGGCTGCGTGCGCCGCCGCTCGGCCGGCGCGGCGGCGTACTGGCTGCGCCGCACGCCGGTGCGCCGGGCCCGGCAGTTCATCCTGGACAGCCCCGCCCTGTACGGCGCGGCCGACCGGGCCATGAAGCGGTACGGGAACCTGCGGGCACGGTTGAAGACGCGATGAGCCGCACCCTCGAATCGATCATGAGTGAGCGGGCCGGGACCGCGTGCCTGCACGTGCCCTCGGCCCGGTTCGGCCTCTACCTGGCCCTGCGCCACTTCTTCGACGCCGGCGACCGGGTGCTGATCGCCCCGACGAACTGCGAGACCGTGCTGTTCATCGCGCTGGCCGCGGGCCTGCGGCCGGTCATGGCGCCCGTCTCTCCCGACGACGGCAACATCGACCCCGACCGGATCGACTGGACCAGCCTGGCGGGCGTGCTCACCACCCACCTGTACGGCCAGCCCGACCGGGTGGTGCGGCTGCGCGCCGAGTGCGACCGCCGCGGCCTGGTCCTGATCGACGACGCCGCGCACGCCATGCTCACCACGGTGGACGGCCGCCCGGCCGGCACGTTCGGCGCCGCCGGGGTGTTCAGTCTGGCCAAGCACGGCAGGGCCATGTCCGGCGGGTTCCTCACGGTGGAGGACCCCGGCGAACTGCCCGCCCTGGTCCGCATGCGCGACGGGCTCCTGCTCGACGGGGGCCTGCGGGCGCAGGTCCTCGGCACGCTCCGCCCGATGCTGCGCGAGACGATCTACCGGACCGGGCTCGTCCGCCCGATGTGGCGGGCGCTGAAGGCGCTCGGCGTGATCGAGTGGACGGGCCACCGCTGCGACCCCCGCGAGGAGGAGCTGGTCGCGGCCCTGGGGGCGCCGGGATCCCGCGAGGCGCCGGCCGGGCTCGACGGGCTCGGCCACTGGCTCCGGATCGACCTGGACGACTGGCGGATGCGGCAGGGCGGGCTGCTCCGGGCCTACCAGCGCTCCCGCTTCCGGGTGGTCGACCGGGAGCGCGACCGCCGGCTGGCCGGGGTGGAGCTGCTGCGCGGGCTGCCGTGGGCGGCGCGGGGCGTGGCCGGGGCGCCGCCGGTGCCGCTGCTGCGGGTGCCGCTGGCGGTCGAGGACCGCGACGGGGTCGTCGCCGCGCTGGAGAGGCACGGCGTGGTCCCCGGCTTCGTCTACGACCCGCCGCTGGACGACTACCTCGGCCTGGTGCCCGCCGGGCCGACCCCGGAGGCCGCGCGGTGGTGGACCCGGCACGTGCTCCCGGTGGACCCGCTGCGCGCACGGCGCGTCGCCGTACTGCTGGACCGGATGGGAGTGCGGCCGGCCGCCCCTCCCCCTCCGGGTGCCCCGCTCCCGCCTCCGGCTCCGTCCGCGCCCGCGGCGGAGGGAACCGGTTCCCGGGTCTGAGGCCCGCCGGAGGCAGCGCAGCGTGACCTTACGCTCACCATAGCCCACCCCCTTCATGATCCATGAGAGCTGATGAGTCAAGCAGAGCGCCCGGAGAGTGATCACCCCATGTCGGCTGTAGCCGGTCCGCCGGACCCACGCGTTCGGAGGACCACATGACCATGCCCGGCAGGGGGAGGCACGCCCGCCGCGACCGGGGGCTGCCTCCGTCGAGGTGGATTCCGATCTCGCTGGTGGCGGCCCTGGTGGCCGCCCTGGCGATCACCGCCGTGGTCTACATGTACGCCTCCCCCGTCGAGCGCAGCGCGGCGCCGCCCGCGCCGACGGTGCCGGGGAACCAGACCGCCCCCGCCTCGTGCGTGCCGACCTCCGACCTGGTACCGCCGTGCGGGGCGTGGTGGGGGATGCACGTCCCGCCGGACCGGGAGCGCGGGCTGGTGGCCGACGTGACGGCGATGGAGACGCGGATCGGCCGCAAGCTGGACATCACCATCAGCTACCACGACATGTCCGAGACCGACGCGGGCCGGTTCTTCCGGGACGACGAGAGCGACCTCGGCGAGGAGCGCGTCCTGTTCCTCGGCTGGGAGTCGACGATCTGGGCCGGGAACGTCGACATCCCCTGGCACGCCATCGCGCGCGGCGAGCTCGACCGGGTCATCGACGCCCAGGCCGCGCGGGTCAAGGAGCACGGCAAGCCCGTCCTGATCGGCTTCGACGGGGAGAAGGACCGCGAGGAGAGCGGCCAGACCCCGGCGGAGTACATCGCGGCCTACAAGCGCATCGTCGACCGCTTCCGGCAGGCGGGCGCGGACAACGCGCTGTGGGTCTGGGGCGTCACCGGCTACTACCCGTTCCGCGACCGCTGGAAGCCGTACTACCCGGGCGACGACTACGTCGACTGGATCAGCTACGACCCCTACAACTTCGCCACCTGCCGCGGCGCGAAGTGGCAGAGCTTCGAGGAGACCGTGCAGCCCACCTACCGGTGGTTCCAGGAGAACGGCTTCGCCCACAAGCCGCTGATGCTCGCCGAGTACGGGACGGAGAGCGATCCCGCCGAGCCCTCCGCACGGGCCGACTGGTACCGCGACATCCCGGCGGCGATGAAGCGGATGCCCAACCTCAAGGCGATCATCCAGTGGAACAACACCGACGCCGACGACTGCGATTTCTCCCTCACCGGTCCCGGCGTCGTGGAGGCGTTCGCCGAGGCGGGCAAGGACCCCTACTTCCAGCAGCCGCTCCCCTGACGGAGGGCCGCGCAGCCGGGGCCGCGCCCGGCGGACGATGCGCGGCGGCACGGAGCATGACGGCACGGAGCGGACCGGGTCACGGCCCCCCGTGGTGATCCGGCGAAAGCGAAGCCATGCGGAGTAATGTCGGCAACGACTACCCGCGTCGACTACCCAGGGAAGGGTGCGTGTGGAGGGCAAGCAGTCTGGAGAGGTGATCGACGAGGCGGTCACCCGGCCGATGAGGCGCACCGCCTCCACCGCGGTCGCCCCCTCCGTGCCCTCCGAGGCCGTCGATCCCTCCGAACCCGGATCCGGGCCCGGCGGGGAGGAGTCCGCGGGCGCACCGGGCGCGAGGACCCGCGACGGCGGGTCCGGGCCCGGCCGATCCGACGAACGCGCCGAGCCCGGCGAGCATGATGCACCCGGCGAGCCCGGCCGGTCCGGCGGTCCCGGTGAGGAGACCGCGCCGGAGACCGCGGTGGACGGCACCGCGCCGGGAACGACGGCTGACGACACCGGAGGAACGACCGCGGAGGAGACCGGGCCGGGAACGACGGCTGACGACACCGGAGGAACGACCGCGGAGGAGACCGGGCCGGGAACGACGGCTGACGACACCGGAGGAACGACCGCGGTGGACGGCACCGCGCCGGGAACGACCGCGGATAGGACCGCCGGCGGGGACCGGACGGACGGGTCCGGGGACGGGATCGCCGCCGAGACGATCGTCGTCGTGCCGATCGGGCGGAGCGGTGTGGGCGACAGCGCACCCACCGTCGCCTGGCGCGTGCCGACCCCGAAGGTCCCGGCCGCCCGCGAGGAGCCGGAGCCGGAGAAGGCTCCTCCGGAGCGGGAGGAGGTCCCGCCCGGCGAGACGGTCGTCCCGTCGTTGTCGGTCGTCGTCGTCGCGGGCGCCGCGCAGTCGCGGTTCCGCCTGGCCGTGACCGTCAAGGCGCTGCGGGCGCAGGATCCGGCCCCCGAGGAGATCGTGCTGGTCGTGGACCGCTCTCCCGAGCTGGCCGACTGGGCCGAGGCCGAACTCGGCGGAGCCGGGGGGATCACCGTCGTGCGGGAGCAGGAGGCCGCCGGCGCGGCCTCCGCCCGCAACCTGGGACTGGCCCGCGTCCGGGGGGACGTCGTCGCCTTCCTCGACGGCGACTCCGCTCCCGAACCGGGCTGGTCGGCGGCGCTGCTGGAGTCGTACGCCGACCCCGACGTGGCCGCGGTCCGCGGCCGGGTGGCGCTGCGCTGGAGCTCGGGCAGGCCTGACTGGTTCCCCGCCGAGCTGGCCTGGGTGCTGGGGGTGCCGTTCACGGGTTCCCGCATCCGGCCGGACCGCGTCGACGACCTGTACGGCGGCGCCCTGTCGTTCCGCCGGGAGGCGCTGGCCGAGGCCGGAGGGTTCCCGGAGGAGCCGGACCACCGCCCCGAGGAGGTCGCCACCGAGCCGTCGGGCGGGGTGAAGACGGAGCTCCGCTCCCGCCTGCTCGACCTGCGGCCCGGCGCGAAGCTGCTCCACGAGCCGTCGGCGGTGGTGCGGCTGGACGTGCCCGAGCGGCGCTCCCGTCTGGCCTACTTCATGGCCCGGTGCGCCGCGGAGGGCCGGTCGCAGGCGGACGTGACCCGCCGCACCAACGGCTGGGAAGGGCTCATGGCCCACCTGGCGCCGGTCAGGAACGGCCTGCCGCGGGCGGTGTTCCGCGCGGTCACCTTCACCGGACCGGCGGACATCAAGGGGTGGAAGGCCCTGCTGGTGATGCTCCTGGGCATGGCGGCGGCCAACGTCGGCTACGTGGGCGGGCGGCTGCGCACCACCCGGGCCGACGGGACGCCCCGGGAGACGGGCCGGTGGACGTGGTTCCTGTCCCGGACGGCGCTGCCGGTCGCCACGGTGCTCTGGGGACTCTCCCTGCGCGAGGTCCACCTCGACGGGATGACCGACCTGGGACTGATCACGGTCCTGCCCGCACTGTTCTGGATCGCGGTCGCGGTCATGATCATCGGGTTCGTCGCGCTGCTCGGCGACCGCAGGGCCCTGGAGCTCTGGCACGCGGGCTACACCCTGGTGCTGATCGCGGTCCTGCACGCCACCCCCGCGCTGCTCTACCCCTCGCTGCGCTACTCATGGGCGTGGAAGCACGTCTCCGTCATCGACTACCTGATCCGGCACGGCGCGACGGATCCGGAGCTCAGCCCGCTGGCCGCCTACCACCAGTGGCCGGGGTTCTTCTCGTTCTTCGCGATGATGACCGAGGCCGCCGGCCTGCCGGACACCCTCGGCATCGCCGCGTGGGGGCCCGCCGTCTTCAACACCGCGATGCTGCTCCCGCTGCTGCTGCTGTTCCGCACGGTCACCCGCAACCGGCAACTGGTGTGGGGCGCCGTCTGGGTCTACTTCTCCTGCTCCTGGGTGGGGCAGGACTACTTCTCGCCGCAGGCCACCACCCTGGTCCTCTACCTGACCGTGCTGGTCGTCGTGGTGCGGCGGTTCCGGCGCGGGCCGATCAGGGCGGGCGACGACCCCGAGCGGCTGGGCGCCGAGCCCCCGCCCGTCTCCGGCACGCGCCGCCGCCTGGTCTGGACGCTCCTGCTGGCCCTGCCCATCGTGGCGATCGCCTCGTCGCACCAGCTGACGCCGCTCATGCTGGTGGCCGGGCTGGCCGCCCTGTTCGTCCTGCGGCGCCACCGCAACCTGGGCATCCTGCTGTTCACCGGGTCCGCCGTGCTGATCTGGGACGCCGTGGCCGCCTGGCAGCTCCTGGAGGCCCGGTTCAGCGACATCGTGGAGTCGCTCGGCGACGCCGGCGGCAACCTGGACGACGGCTTCCTCTCCCTCGGCACGGCCGCCCCCGGGCAGGTGATCGTCGCCTACGCCGACCGCGCGCTCTCCGCGGGGCTGTGGCTGCTCGCCGCCGGCGGCGCCTTCCTGCGCCGCCGCTGGCTGCGGCGGCCGGGCCTGCCCCTGCTGGTGATCGGGCTCAGCCCGCTGCTGTTCCTCGCCGCGGGGAGCTACGGCGGGGAGATCATGTTCCGCATCTACCTGTTCGCGCTGCCGCTCAGCGCGTTCCTGGCCGCGGCGCTGTTCCTGCCCGCCCGCCGGGCCTTCGTCCGCGTCCTGATCCTGCCCCTGGTCCTCATGCTCATGGTCACCGGCTTCTTCTTCGGGAACTACGGCAAGGAGCAGGCCAACTACTTCACCCAGGACGAGGTCCGGCTCGTGCGCGCGGTGCACCGGGTGGCGCCGGAGGGGTCGCTCATCGTGGCGCCCACGTTCTTCCTGCCCGCCGCCTACGACTACTACGAGCGCTACCAGCACAGCTGGCTGGACGAGCTGCCCCGCTCCCGCGCCGCCGCCCCCGGGATGCCGAAGTACGTGCCCACCCGGGTGGAGCTGGTGCAGAACCCGGTGCCGTCGCTCGTCGGCCTCATGTCGAGCGTTCCGCCGGGCGGCAGGGCCTACCTGGTGCTCAACCGGGCGCAGAAGGCCGCCATCGAGACGGCGGGCATCTTCCCCAAGGGCACGGTCGACCGGCTGCGCCGGGGGGTCGAGGCCTCCGGCCGCTTCCGGGTGCTCCTCCGCAACTCCGGGGGCGCCGTCTACGAACTCATCCCGAAGAGCACGGCGGGGACCCCGTGACGGCGGGGCTCCGCGCTGGAGGCAACCGATGAACACCCTGCGCTGGCCGCTGCTGCTGCTCGCCTCCTCCGGCTGGCTGGCCCTGCTCGCGACGGAGTCCCCCGGCGGGGCTCCGCTGCGCGTCACCGTCACGGTGGTCTTCCTGCTCACCGGTCCGGGCGCCGCCGTGCTGGCGCTGTTCCGGCCGCTGCTCGCTCCGCGCGACCACACCGGGGACGCCATGGAGAGCATCGCGCTCACGGTGGCGCTCAGCGTCGCCCTGGGCATCCTGGTCAGCGAGGCGTTCTTCATGACGGGCACGTTCACCGTGCACCGGGCGCTGACGGCGCTGGCCACCATCACCTCGCTCGCCGCCCTGGGCGTGCCGCTCACCGCCTACCGGGCCCGGCGGCGCGCGGCGCGCTCACCGGAGACCGCCTGAGCCGTCCCGCGGAAGGCCGCGGCGGCCGTCCCTGCGGGGAGACCGTCCCGCGGAAGGCCGCGGCGGCCGTCCGGCGCGCGTCCCGGGCGGGCCCGCCCCGGACTCCGTACGGAACGCGGACGGGCCCGCCCCGGACTCCGTACGGAACGCGGACGGCGCGTCAGGCCGGACGCTCGTCCAGGGCCCGGTGGGCCCGCGCGACGAGGACGGGCACGGAGGCCCCCAGGGTGTCGAAGCCCTCGCCGACCGTCTTGCCCTGCACGAAGCGCGCGTGGATGCCCTCCAGGATCACGGCGAGCTTGAAGTTGCCGAAGGCCACGTAGAAGTCCAGGTCGCCCAGGTCGGCCCCGGACGCCTTGGCGTAGTGGGCGGCGAACCCCTTCGCGTCCAGGAAGCCGGGGGTGAGCGTGACGTCGCCCGCCACCGGGACGGAGGCGCGGGCGGCGTCCCCCGGGTCGTGCCAGTAGGTCAGGGTGAGGCCGAGGTCGGCGACGGGATCGCCCAGCGTGGACATCTCCCAGTCGACCACGGCCCGGATCTCCGGAACCGCGCCGGGCGCCAGCCGTACCAGCGTGTTGTCCAGGCGGTAGTCGCCGTGCACGAGAGCGGCGGAGGGCCGGTCGGGGAGGCGGTCGCGCAGCCGGGCGACGAGGTCGTCGTACGCGGGGAGCTCGCGGGTCTTCGAGCGCTCCCACTGCTGCCCCCAGCGCTCCAGCTGGCGCGCCAGGTAGCCCTCCGGACGGCCGAAGCCGCCCAGTCCGACCGCCTCGTAGTCGACGGCGTGGATCGCGGCGAGCACCTCGGCGAGCCGCTCCGACAGCGCCCTGGCCTGCGCCGGGGTCAGGTCGGCCTGGCCGCGGGCGCGCAGCGCCTCCCCCTCGACGTGGCCCATCAGGTAGAAGGGTGCTCCGATCACGTCCTCGTCGGCGCAGAGGGCGACCGGTTCGGGCACCGGCACGGGGGTCGGCGCGAGCGCGGAGACGACCCGCCACTCCCTGCGCATGTCGTGGGCCGTGGGCAGGACGTGGCCGAGGGGCGGGCGGCGCAGGACCAGCCGGCGGCCCGGCGTCTCGACCCGGTAGGTCAGGTTGGACCGGCCCCCCGAGATCAGGGTGATCTCGGTGGGCTCCCCCGCGTCGGGGACGTGGCGGGCCATCCACGCGACCAGTCGGGTCCGGTCGATGCCAGGGATGCTCATGGCCCACTATTAGAACGTTATTCTGCCTCGTCCGCCAGTCCCGGTCCCAGCAGCCGGGCCAGGATCGCGGCCCCGGCCCGCACCTGGGCCAGCGAGGCGGAGCCGTACCCGATCACCAGGCCGTGCCGGCCGGGCCGTCCGTGGTGGTGGCGGTCGGTGGTGTCGAGCAGGACGCCCCGGCCCCGGGCGGCCTCGACGAGGGGGCCGACCCGGTGCTCCGGGAGCGGGACCATGACGTGCAGTCCCGCGGTGTCCCCCGTCACCCGGGAGCCGAGCGCCGCCACGAGCGCGGCCCGCCGCCGGGCGTACTCCAGCCGCATGCGGCGCAGGTGCCGGTCCAGGTCGCCCCGCTCCAGCAGCACGGCCACCGCCTGCTGGGCCGGGCCCCCGGTCCGGTCGGTCAGGTCCTCGCGGGTCCGGGCGACCGCGTCGAGCAGGTCGGGGGAGGCGACCAGCCAGCCGACGCCGATGTCCGGGGACAGGGACTTCGACAGGGTGCCGAGCAGCACCACCCGTTCGGGGTCGAGGCCGTACAGGGCGGGCAGCGGGGCGACGTCGTAGCGGAACTCGGCGTCGTAGTCGTCCTCCACGAGCAGCGCGCCGCTGCGGCGGGCCCAGGCCAGCAGGCGCTCCCGGCGCGCGATGGGCAGGCGTCCGCCGAGCGGGTACTGGTGGGCGGGCGTGGTGTACAGCAGGCCGAGGTCCTCGGGCAGCCCGTCGACGAGCACCCCGTCGGCGTCCACCGGGCAGGGGACGATCTCGGCGCCGCGCGCCCCGAGGATGGTGCGCGCCCTGCGCCAGCCGGGGTCCTCGACGCCCGCCCGGCCGCCGGGGCGCAGGACGGTGGCCGCGAGCAGGTCGAGGCCGTTGCCGGTCCCGCGGGTGACCATGACGTTCTCCGGGCCCGCCGGGACGCCCCTGGTCCTGCGCAGGTGCGCGGCCAGCGCCTCCCGCAGCCGCGGCAGGCCGTAGGGGTCGGAGGCGTCCCCCGGCGGCAGGTCGGCGGCCCGCCGCCACGCCCGCCGCCACGCCGCCTCGTCGTAGTCCCGCACCCACGGCCGCCCCGGCCTCAGGTCGATCAGGGGGCCGCCGGGCCCCGCGGCGGAGGCGGGTACGGCTCCGCGGGCCGTCCCGGAACCGGAGCCGTGCGCGGGATCCGGCCCACCCGTGGAGCCCCGACCACCCGTGGAGCCCTGCCCCCTCGTGGAGCCCGGACCGTGCGCGGAGCCCGGACCGTGCGCGGAGCCCGGACCGTGCGCGGAGAGGTCCAGGTCGGCCACGTAGGTGCCGGAGCCGTGGCGGCCCTCGATCCAACCCTCGGCGTAGAGCTGCTGGTAGGCCTCGGTGACGACGGTGCGGCTGACGGCGAGCGCGCGGGCCAGCGCACGGGTCGAGGGCAGCCGCTCGCCGGACGTGAGGGTCCCGCCGCGGATGGCGGCGCGCAACCGGTCGCCGAGCTGGACGGTGAGGGAGACCGGGGCGGCGCGGTCCACCGCGAGGGGCAGGTCGACGGGGATGGGGGGCAAAGTGGTCTCCCGGATCCGGCGGGAAGTGGACGTGTTCCCTGGGTCCACTCCCTGTCTAGGTTAGGACCATGTCCTCACCTCCCTCGCCGTCCGCCCCGTCCGTCCTGTCCACCCGCTCCGTCCCGTCCGTCCCGTCGGATCCGTCTGATCCGTCCGTCCCGTCTGATCCGTCCGTCCCGTCTGATCCGTCCGTCCCGTCTGATCCGTCCGTCCCGTCCGATCCGCCGCTCTCGGCGACCCCGCGGACCGTCCTCGGCCGTTCGAGCGAGCGGGCCCGCACCGAGCGCGCCGACCTGTACGCCGTGCTGGACGCCGGGCTCATCTGCCACCTCGGCGTGGTGGCCCGCGGCGTCCCGATGGTGGTGCCCACCGGCTACGGCCGCATCGGCGACACCCTCTACCTGCACGGCTCCACCGGCGCCACCTCCCTGCGGGCCGGCGGCGCGGGGAGCGAGGTCTGCGTCACCGTCACCCACCTGGACGGCATCGTGCTGGCCCGCTCGGCCTTCCACCACTCGGTCAACTACCGCTCGGCCATGGTCTACGGCACCCCGCGCCTGGTGACCGATCCCGATGAGCGCCTGGCCGGGCTGCGCGCGATCACCGAGCAGCTCGCCCCCGGCCAGTGGGACGCCGTGCGCCCGCCGACCCGCAAGGAGCTCGCCGCGACCGCCGTGCTCGCCCTCTCCCTCGCCGAGGCCTCGGTGAAGATCCGGCAGGGGCCTCCGGTCGACGACGAGGAGGACTACGCGCTGCCGATCTGGGCCGGGGTCCTGCCGCTCCGCACCGCGTGGGGCGAGCCCGAGCCGGATCCCGCCATGACGGCGGACCTGCCGGTGCCCGGACACGTCGCCTCGCGAAACATACCCATCGGGTAAGGCTCTTCCGGCAAACCGGATACCGCGCGCAGACGTCTCATCAGAGGATCATCGAAGGGTCCCCGCCCCGAACCGACTGGAGAGCGCCATGACCGCCGGCGGATGGAGCGTGCCCGGCTACACCGAGCTGCGCGAGCTCGGCGCGGGCGGCGGGGGCCGGGTGGTGCTCGCCCGGCACGACGCGTCGGGCGTGCCGGTCGCGATCAAGTACCTGTCGGAGTCCCTCCGGGACGACCCCGGCTTCCTCGCCCGGTTCCGCGACGAGGCGCGGCTCCTGGTGGAGCTGGCCGACCCCAACGTGACCCGGCTCTACGAGTACGTCGAGGAGGCCGGGCACGCCGCGATCGTGATGGAGGCCGTCGACGCCGTCTCCCTGCGCGAGCTGCTGCGCGAGCACGGCGCGACCGGCCCCGAGGCCGCGCTCGTCGTGCTCAAGGGCTCGCTGCTGGGCCTGGCCGCGGCGCACGGGACCGGCCTGGTGCACCGGGACTACAAACCGGAGAACGTCCTCGTCCAGGCGGACGGGGCCAGCAAGCTCGTCGACTTCGGCATCGCCGTGCGCGCCGGGCAGGTGGACGGGCCGGCGGGCACGCCGCCGTACATGGCGCCCGAGCAGTGGACCGGCGCGCCCGCCTCGCCCGCCACCGACGTCTACGCCGCCACCGTGGTGTTCTTCGAGTGCCTGACCGGGCGCCGGCCGTACCGGGCGGGCGATCGGAGCGTGCTGATGCACCAGCACGCGCACGCGCCGATCCCGGTGGAGGAGGTGCCCGGCCCCGTCCGGGACCTGGTCGCCCGGGGCCTGGCCAAGGACCCCCGGGAGCGGCCGGCCTCCTCCGCGGGGTTCGTGGCCGAACTGGAGGCCGTGGCGACGACGGCGTACGGACCGGACTGGGAGGAGCGGGGGCGCTCCCGGCTGGCCGCGCTGGCGGCGCTGCTCCCGCTGCTGTTCCGGCTCCGCACGCCCGGCTCGGAGACCGGGACCGCCCTGTTCCAGACGACGCTGTTCCGCACCGTGCTGGGCACGTTGCGCAGCAGGTCGGCGGGGGTCGCGGTCGGTGCCGGGCTGGTGCTGGCCGCCGGCGGCGTCAGCGTCTACGTGCTGGCCGCCGGCCGGGCTCCGGAACCGCAGCGGATCGACGTCGTGGCCGCCGCGCCGCCGTCCGGCGCTCCGGGCTCACCCGGTCCGGCGGATCCGTCCCCCGCCTCCTCCTCCGGTTCCTCCCCCGGTCCCGGGACCCCGTCCGGAGGGCCCGCGTCACCGTCCGGAGGGCCCGCGTCACCGTCCGGTCCGACGGCGTCGCCCGGGACCGGGGAGCCGCCCGCCGGCGGGCCGGCGAGCCCGCCCGCCACCGCCGCGCCCACCACCGGTTCCGCCGGCGGCCCCACGACCGCGCCCACCGCCACCGCCGTACCGGACCCCGGTCCCCCCACCACGGCCACCCCGGTCCCCACCCCGACACCCACACCGACACCGACGCCGACGCCGACACCCACACCGACACCGCTGGTCCGGCGGGTGGACGTGGTGCGGGCCGCGCTCGGCGCCAGGGGGGCGGCCGTCGCCTCGGTCACCGTGAGCGCCGCCGACACCCGGCAGGTGCGGCTGCGCGTCGTCTTCCGGGTGGGCCGGAGCATCCGGCAGACGACCGTGGCCCTGGCCGGGGCGACGAGCTACACGCGGACGGTCAGGTTCTCCTTCCCGGAGGCGTCCTGCGGATCGGGCTGGAGCGTCGTGGCGACCGGGCTGCCGTCAGGGCGCTCCGACAGCGCGAGCGGCAGGACCGCCCCGTGCGCCGATCCCACCCCGACCGCCGCACCCACCTCGACGCAGCGGCCCGCGCCCGGTCGTACGGCACCCGGGAGCACGCGGCAGCAGACGGCCGGGCCCACGAAGACGTCCGCCCAGACGCCCACGCCCCGGATCACGGCGCGGATCACGGCGCGGATCACGGCGCGGATCACGCCCCGGATCACGGCGCGGCCGACGGTCAAGGCGCCCGTGCCCCGGAAGCCGTCGGCGGAACCGCCCGCACCGGTCCGGACGGTTCCGGCCCGCACGGGGGGCGCCGCGCCGTCCACGGGGACGGGGGCGGTGCCGGGGACGGGACCGGACTGACGCGGACGACCGCTGGCCATCCCACCCTTATGAGATGAATTCGTGATTTATCAACGCAATGCGCCGTTTCATGGCTAAGCTACGGTCCGTTCTTTCACGGGTGGGGCCCAGGCAACGGAGGAGACCGTTATGTACGGCATGCCATCGGCCTGGCGCGTCCCCGGTTACACGGAGATCCGCGAACTGGGCGCCGGCGCCGCCGGGCGCGTGGTGATGGCCCGGCACGACGCCGAGGGCGCGCTGGTCGCGATCAAGTACCTGTCCGACGAGCTCCGCGGCGACGCGGTCTTCGCCGCCCGCTTCCGGCACGAGGCGCGGCTGCTCCACCGGTTGAACGGCTCGAACGCCGTCCGGCTCTACGACTACGTGGAGACCAGCGAGGGCGCGGCCATCGTCATGGAGCTCGTGGACGGCGTGTCCCTGCGCGCCATCCTCCGCTCGGAGGGGCCGACCGGCCCCGAGGCCGCGCTCGTGGTGCTCAAGGGGTCGCTGCTGGGCCTCGCCGCCGCGCACCGGGCCGGGATCGTGCACCGCGACTTCAAGCCCGAGAACGTCATGGTCGACGGCGACGGCACGAGCAAGCTGGTCGACTTCGGCATCGCGCTCCCCTCCGGGGACGGCGGCGCCCCCGCGGGCACGCCGCCGTACATGGCACCCGAGCAGTGGACCGGCGCGCCCGCCTCGCCCGCCACCGACGTCTACGCCGCCACCGTGGTGTTCTTCGAGTGCCTGACGGGCGCCCGGCCCTTCCGCGCGCAGACCGTCGCCGCGCTGGCCCGGCAGCACCAGACCCTCGACCCCCCCGTCGAGGAGGTCCCGCCCGCCCTGCAGGGGCTGGTGGAGCGCGGCCTGGCCAAGAACCCCGCCGACCGGCCGCCGACCGCCACCGCCTTCCTCACCGAGCTGGAGGCGGTCGCCGCCGACGCCTACGGACCGGACTGGCAGGAGCGCGGACGCCGCCGCCTGTCCGGTCTCGCCGCGCTGCTGGCGAGCCTGTTCCCGCATCAGCCGGAGACTCCGGAGACCGACACCTCCCTGGCGGAGACCGACCTCGGCGACGGGGACGAGTCCCTGCTCGGCAGGCTGGGCGTCAAGATCGCGATCGGCGTCGCGTGCATCGCGGTGATCACCGGGGTGGCCGTCGTGCTGGTCGGCTCCGGAGACGACCCCGTGCTGCAGTCGCACAGCTCGGTCACCGCCCCGAGCGACCCCCCGTCCGACTCCGTCGGGTCCCCGGAACCCGAGGAGCCCGCGGAGACCGAGGAGCCCGCCGAGCCGGCGCCGGATGGGACCGCGACGACGCCGGCCCCCACCCCGACCGGGACCGCCACTCCCCCGCCGGTCGCCCCCACCACCGCGACCTCCGCGCCCGCCGCCCCCTCTTCGGCCCCGCCCAGCCGCACCCCGTCCGCGGCGCCCACCAGAAGGACCGCTCCGGCGACGACGGATCCGGCCGCCTCCGAACAGGACGGGGAAGAGGACGAGGGCTCCGAGTCGGACGGCCCGGAGTCGGTCTCCGACGGACCGGCCAGGACCACGTCCGCACCGCCGACCGCACCGGCCCAGACCACCGCGCCCTCCACCGCGCCCTCCACCGCGCCCCCGGCCTCCCCGGACACGACGCCCGGCGGGGACGGCGGCTCCACCCCCGCCACCACTCCGGCCTCCCCGGACCCGGTGCCGCGCTGACCGTCTCCGCCCCCGTCGCGCGGCGTCCGTCCTGGAACCGGTGACGGAGGGCGGCGTTCCGTCCACACTGGTGGGGGGCGGCGGAAGAGCGGGACGGCATCGGAGACGACGGCGGAACGGGAACGATCGTGAACGACGGTCAGGGAGACCTCGGCGGACACCGGCTGACCGGCCGGACATGGCTCGGCGAGTTGGGCACGTGGTACTCGGCGGTGGCCCCCGGCGGCCGGCCGGCGAGCGCGCTCAGGTTCGACGCCCGGCCGTTCGCCGACCCCGCGGCGCGGGACCGGCTGGTCGCGGCCGTGCTCGCGGACCGCGGACTCCTCCAGGGCGGCCTGACGGGGCTGGTACCGGTCGCCGACCTGATCACGGCCGGGGGCGAGGTCTGGCTGCTCACCGGGGAACCGGCCGACCCGACCGTGACCGACCTGCTGGCCCGGCCTCCGGGCGGCCTCCGGCCCGGTGCGGACGAGGCGGCCACCGTACTGGCGGAGACCGCGCAGACGCTGCTGTCCGTGCACGCCGCGGGGCTCGCGCACGGCGCGGTGCATCCGGGCACCGTGGTGATCGCTCCGGACGGGTCGGTGCTGCTGGCCGAGCGCGGCCTGTCCGACGCCCTGCACGGCCGGCCCGCCGCCCCGGACAGGGACGTCGCGGCCTGGGCCTCGCTCACGCGCGGTCTGGCGGCGAACTGGGCCGCGTCCGCCCCCCGGACGGCCGAGCTGTTCGAACGGGTCGCGGCGACCGCCGTCACCCACGGCCTCGCGGCGGCCCGTGACGCCCTGCTCGCCGGGCGCGACCTGCTCCCACCGGGGTTTCCCGCCTGCGACCGCCTGGCGGAGACCGCGCACCGGTGGTCCCTCCAGGACGAGCCCGCCCCGGTGACGCATCCGGCCCCGGTCCCGGCCGACCGGGACGCGGAGGAGGCCGTCACGCTGCTCCAGGTCCCGGAGGGCGGCGGGGGCCGGGCCGGCTCCGTGCGGTTCGGCCCCGGCGTGCCGGTGGAGACGGTCGCGGCGCAGATCTGGCGGGAGGGGCGGAGCGGGCAGGCCACCGTGCTCGGCGCCGGTGCGCAGCGGGCGTCCCGGCCGTCCCGGCCTCCCGCCCGGCGGTACCGTACGGCGGCCTCCGCCGTGATCCTCGCCCTGATGGCCGCGGCAGCGGTGCTGGTCTGGCTGCTGCGGGCTCCGTCCGCTCCGCTGGCCGTGACCGGCGTGGAGGTGCTGGCGCCGAAGCGGACGCAGCAGTGCGGCGAGACCGTCACGATCCGGGGCGTGCTCACCACCAACGGCTCCCCGGGAGAGGTCCGCTACCGGTGGAGGCAGAGCGACAAGGAGGAGCCGATCGAGCACGTCCTCCGGCCGGCCGCCGGAAAGACCGAGCACGTGGTGTCGCTGCGCTGGCGGGTGAAGGGCGAGGGGAGCTTCAGGGGAACGGCCACCCTGGAGGTGGTCTCGCCGGTGCCGGACGGCGCGAAGATCTCCGACAGGGCCAGCATCACCTACAGATGCTGACGAAGCATCGCAAGGTCCACAATGCACTGCATACCGGATTCTTACTACTCTGACCACTATGACCACGCAGACCCCCGCCGGCTGGTACCCCGACCCCTACGGTTCACCGCAGCTGCGGTGGTGGGACGGCGGCCAGTGGACCGACGCCACGCATCCGCTCGACGCGCCGCCGGCCGGGCAGGCCGGACCTTCGGCGCCGCAGGGGCCGCAGGACCCCTCGGCACGGCAGGGGCCGCAGGACCCCTCGGCGCACGGACGGCCGGAAGGCCAGGGACATCCGTCGTCCCCGGCCCCCGACGCGGCGGCGCAGAGCGGCATGACGGTCCAGATGGAGCAGCCCCAGTGGAGCGCCGCTCCCCATGACACCCTCCGGATGCCCCCCGCGGACCAGGGGGGCACGGCGCCCTCGGGGCCGTACGGCGGACCGGCGGCCTCCCCGCCGTACGCCGCGCCCGCGGCCGGCGGACCGTACGGCGGACCCGCGGCACCGTACGGCGAACCGGCGCCCGCCGGGCCGTACGGCGGACCCGCGGCCGGCGGGCCGTACGGCGGACCCGCGGCCGGCGGGCCGTACGGCGGACCCGCGGCGCCGTACGGCGCAGGACCCGGCGCTCCGGCGGCCGGACCCTACGGCGGGCCCGCGGCACCGTACGGCACGCCTCCCGGACCGCGGCCGGGCGGGAAGAGCCCCTGGCCGTGGATCCTGGGCGGCGCCGGGGCGGTCATCCTGATCGTCGGGATCGTGGTCGCCGCCATGTACCTGATCGACCCGAGCGGCCGGCCGACCGCGGGAGGCGCCACCACGCTCCCGCCCGTGCCGACCGTGACGCAGCAGCCCACCCCCGAGTCGACGCCCGAGCCCTCGCCGACCCGGGAGGACCCTTCCGGCAGCACCCTGCCCCAGCCGGAGAACGGGCGCATCACCGACCCCGTGACCGGCCTGTCCTACGAGTTCCCCGGCGACACCTGGCAGGTGCCCACCGGAAACCGCGAGGGGGCGCTCGGCTTCGTCTGGTCCAGCGCGGTGGAGGCCATGTCCCACCAGAACTACGACGGTCAGGGCCGCAGCTGGCTCGGCACCATCTACAGCGCGGAGCTGCCCGCCCGGTACGCCTACGACGGGCCGAAGAGCATGGACTCCGTGACGGCGCAGATCATGCTGGGACTGGAGCCGGTCTTCTACAGCCCCGAGCACCGGCGTGAGCCCCTGGAGCGCAAGGCCGTCCGGGTCAGCGGCAAGGACGCCTGGCTGGTCTCGTTCGAGCTGGACTTCACCGAGCTCTCGGAGAAGAACGGGTGGAAGTGGAAGAAGGAGCGGGTCACCTTCGTGCTCGTGGACCGGGGGGAGGGCAAGCGCCCGGCGCTGCTGTACATGTCCATCCCGGACAACCTCGACTCCTCGGTGACCGACCGCGTGCTCACGTCGCTCGAACTCTCCTGAACAGGGGGCACTACGCTGAGGGCTATGAGTGACCTGCTGGTCTGGATCGACTGTGAGATGACCGGGCTCGACCTCGGCCGTGACGCCCTCGTCGAGGTGGCCTGCGTGGTCACCGACGGCGAGCTCAACCAGGTGGACGAGGGCGTCGACGTGGTCATCAAGCCCCCGCCCGAGTCGCTGGAGCAGATGTCGGAGGTGGTGCGGGAGATGCACACCGCCTCGGGCCTGCTGGACGTGCTGGGCGGAGGTGTCACCCTGGCCGAGGCCGAGGCGCTCGTCCTCGACTACATCAAGAGCCATGTGCCGGAGCCGAAGAAGGCCCCGCTGTGCGGCAACTCCATCGCCACGGACCGGTCCTTCATCGCGCGGGACATGCCCCTGGTGGACGCCTTCCTGCACTACCGGATGATCGACGTCTCCTCGGTGAAGGAGCTCGCCCGGCGGTGGTACCCGCGGGTCTACTTCGCCTCTCCGGAGAAGCAGGGCGGCCACCGGGCGCTGGCCGACATCGTCGAGAGCATCCGCGAGCTCCGCTACTACCGCGCGGCGGTCTTCGTGCCCCAGCCCGGCCCCGACTCCGCCACCGCCCGCGGACTCGCCGAGAGCGTCTCCACCCCGCCCTCCGCCCCCGCCTGAGCCGCGGCGCGCAGCGTCGCCGTGAAACCCGCGAGGGGGCTCCGTCGTCTGGACTGAGGAGCGCGCGCAGCGGAGCGAGCACGTGACGAGGGAAGACGGCGGTTACCGGCCCCCGAGCCGCGGCGCGCAGCGTCGCCGTAAAACAGAGTGCGTGACGACTCCCAAAGACCGCTACACTTTTCATGTGCTGCCGCCGCGAGGCGACGGACATGGTGGGCGTAGCTCAGTTGGCAGAGCGCCAGGTTGTGGTCCTGGATGCCGGGGGTTCAAGTCCCCTCGCTCACCCCAGGCGAACGGCCGGTCCTTCGGGACCGGCCGTTGTGCATTTCCCCCAGACATTCAACTTCCCCACCAAAGAGGGACATCACGGGTTATGCTCGCTGCTACCGCCGTACGACCGGGGGCCTCGGCGACCTGACCGTGTTGCTTCCGCGGAGGCGGGATGAGAGTCGACGATGCAAGGGCCGACGCCGAACCCGGGGTCGTGACGGGCTTGAGCAGACGCGAGGCCGAGGTCATGGAGCTGATCGCGGACGGTCACTCCAACGGCCAGATCGCCCGGCACCTGTTCCTCAGCGAGAAGACCGTCAAGAACCACGTGAACCGGATCTACGCCAAGCTCGGCGCGGACTCGCGGGTGACCGCGATCGGCCTCTGGCGGGGGCGGGAGGACCCCCGCGGGGCGGAGGACGGACGGGACTAGCGGACCGGGTCCAGGACCCGGGCGACGGCGGCCGCGCCCTCCTGGAGTTCCTCCCTGGTCACCGAGAGGGCGGGGCGGAGCCGTACCGACCGCTCTCCGCAGGGCAGGACGAGCACGCCCTCCTCCTCCCGCAGACGGGCCACCACCCGGTCCCGGTCCGCCCCGGAGGGCAGGTCGAAGGCGCACATCAGGCCCCGCCCCCGGGCGTTCGCGACCTGCGCGGGGAACTTCGCCTGGATCTTCAGGAGCATCGCGAGGAGCTCCTCCCCCAGCTCGCCCGCCCGCGGGATCAGGCCGTCGCGCTCGACGATCTCCAGGATGCGGCGGGAGCGGACCATGTCCACCAGCCCGCCGCCCCAGGTGGAGTTGATCCGGCCGCTGACCCGGAACACGTTGTCCGGCACCAGGTCCACCCTGCGGCCCGCCATCACCCCGCCGACCTGGACCTTCTTGGCGAAGGCGACCACGTCGGGGCGGAGGCCGAGCTGCTGGTAGGCCCAGGGGGTGCCGGTGGTGCCGCCCCCGGTCTGCACCTCGTCCAGGACGAACAGGGCGTCGTAGGTGTGGCAGAGCCGCTCCATCGCCTGGAGGAACTCCGCGCGCATGTGGTTGTCGCCGCCCTCCCCCTGGATCGGCTCGGCGATGAAGCAGGCGATGTCGTGCGGGTGCCGTTCGAACGCGGCCCGCGCCTGCGCCAGCGCCCGCTCCTCGGCCGCCTCGACGTCGCCGAAGTGGACGGCGGGCACGTCGATGCGGGGCCAGCCGAACGTCGGGAACCGGTCGGTCTTGACCGGGTCGGTGTTGGTCAGCGAGAGGGTGTAGCCGCTGCGGCCGTGGAAGGCCCGGGTGAGGTGGAGCACCTTCGTGCCGAGCTCCCGGGGACGGCCGGCCGCCTCGTTGCGGCGCGACTTCCAGTCGAAGGCGCACTTCAGCGCGTTCTCCACGGCCAGCGCACCGCCCTCGACGAAGAACAGGCGGGGCAGCTCGGGATCGCCGAGCACCCGGGTGAAGGTCTCGGCGAAGTCGGCGAGGTGGGCGGTGTAGAGGTCGGAGTTGGCGGGTTTGTTCGCGGCGACCCGGCCGAGCAGCGCGAGGAACTCCGGATCGTCGTCGAACGGGTTCACGCCGAGCGGCGCGGACGCGAAGAACGTGTAGAAGTCCAGGTAGGAGCGGCCGGTCCGGGCGTCGACGAGCCGGGAGCCGCGGCTCCGTCCGAGATCGAGAACCAGCCGGTAACCGTCCACGAGCAGGTGGCGAGCGAGGCGGCCGTGCACGTCCATGTCCCCTCCACGGTGAGCTGGACAGATGATTCCCCCGCATTGATGCTTTAAGCTGGAAATATTAAGCAACACCCCTGGTATTTGTGAAGATTATGCAGCCGCCGACCGGTGATCCCGGCGGCTCCGCGCCTTCCCCCCCTGCGGCCCGCCGTCCCCCGCTTCCCCGGGAAGGGCCTCGCCCCCGGGAAGGGCCTCGTCCTCGGGAAGTGCCCTCGCCGGAGAGGCCCCTCCGGCCGGAACGCCCGGCTCCGGGTTATCGTGCCCTCGAAAGCCCGTCCGTCCAGGAGGAGTGCCCGGTGTCCCTTCGCGAATCCGCCGCCGACATGCGCGACGAGCTGGTCCGTCTCCGCCACGCGCTGCACCGCGAGCCCGAACTCGGCCTCGACCTGCCCCGGACCCAGGAGAAGGTGCTGACCGCGCTGTCGGGCCTCCCTCTGGAGGTACGGCTCGGCGAGGGGCTGAGCTCGGTCACCGCGGTCCTGCGGGGCGACCGTCCCGGTCCCACCGTGCTGCTCCGCGGCGACATGGACGCCCTGCCGGTCTCCGAGCGCGGCGGTGCGGAGGCGGTCTCCCGGCTGGACGGGCGGATGCACGCCTGCGGCCACGACCTGCACACCACCATGCTCGCCGGGGCCGCCCACCTGCTCGCGGCCCGGCGCGACCGGCTCGCCGGGAACGTGGTCTTCATGTTCCAGCCGGGCGAGGAGGGACACCGGGGCGCGAAGATCATGATCGACGAGGGCGTGCTCGACGCCTCCGGCGCGTGGCCGGTCGCCGCCTACGCCCTGCACGTGATCAGCTCGGTGCTCCCGAACGGCCTCTTCCTCACCAGGAGCGGACCGATCATGGCGGCGGCCGACCGGCTCGTCGTGACCGTGCGCGGCGCCGGAGGGCACGGCTCGGCCCCGCATCTGGCCAAGGACCCGATCCCGGCCGCGTGCGAGATGGTCCTGGCGCTGCAGTCGATGGTCACGCGCGGCTTCGACGTGTTCGACCCGGTGGTGGTCACCGTCGGCTCCTTCCACGCGGGCACGGTCGACAACGTCATCCCCGAGGAGGCCCGGTTCGAGGCGACGATCCGGTCGTTCTCCGCCGCCTCCCACGAGCGGGTCCGGGAGCGGGCGGTCGCCCTCGTCGGGGGCATCGCCGCGGCGCACGGGCTCGAGGCGGAGGCCGACTTCGAGATGGGCTACCCGGTCACGGTCAACGACGGCGCCGAGGCCGACTTCGTCGGCGCGACCGTCCGCGAGGTCTACGGCGAGGAGCGGTTCGCCCGGTCGCCGCAGCCGTTCACCGGAGCGGAGGACTTCTCCTACGTGTGCGACCGGATCCCTTCGGCGTTCGTGGCCCTCGGCGCGTGCCCGCCGGACCTCGACCCGCGCGGGGCCGCCTACAACCACTCCCCCGAGGCCCGCTTCGACGACGGGGTCCTGACCGACGGCGCCGCCCTCTACGCCGAACTCGCCGTACGCCGCCTCGGCCTGGCCGCGAGCTGACCGCCGGCGGGCCGGCCGGGGCGGGACCCGCTCTGGAGGAGGCCCGGCGCGCCCGGGGCCGGGCGGGACACGGCCCGCCGGGCCGGACGGGCGGCGGCTCAGCCGGCGGGGGTGATGCGGATGCCCACGGTTCCGGCGCTCCCCCGGCGGAGCCTGCTGCCGAGGATGACCAGCCGGGCCTGCAGGCCGTACTTCCGCGTCAGCAGGCCCCGCGCCCGCTCGGTCTCCTCGGCGGACATGATCTCCGCCCGGCCCTCGACCTGCTCGCCCCGCGCGTTCCCCCGCACGTCGCACGCTCTGACCGCGACCTGCGGGTTGTTGCGGATCCGCTTGACCTTGCCCGCCGAGACCGGCGTCCAGATCACCAGGGCCTCGCCGTCGGGAGCCGCCCAGACCGGCGTGGCGACCGCCGCTCCGTTCCTGCGGTAGGTCGTCACGGAGACGTACGGCTCGGCCGCCAGCTCCCGGATGCTCGTCATGGCCGGAATCCTAGGCGGCGGCGGCGCCGTCCCGCCCCGCGGACACGCCCCGCCGCGCGGAGGCGCCCGTCGGGGCCCCGCCGGATCCCGGACCCCGCCCGCCCCGGAACCCCGCCGGAGACGGTCAGGACGCCCGCCCCGGAACCCCGCCGGAGACGGTCAGGACGCCCCGTAGACCACCAGGGAGACCGCGACGTACTGCACCAGGTAGGCGGCGAGGGTGAAGGCGTGGAAGACCTCGTGGAAGCCGAACCAGCGGGGCGAGGGGTCCGGGCGGCGCAGGCCGTACACCACGCCGCCGACGGTGTAGAGCACCCCGCCGACGAAGATCAGCGCCACCGCGGCCACGCCCGCGCCCTCCGCGAGCTGGGGCAGCACGAACACGGCCGTCCAGCCGAGGGCGATGTAGAGGGCCGTGGACAGCCAGCGGGGCGCCCGGGTCCACAGCACCCGGAACAGCACGCCCGCGACCGCGCCGGTCCAGACCACGGACAGCACCACCACGCGGGCGGAGCCGTCCAGGGCGAGCAGCGCGAACGGGGTGTAGGTGCCCGCGATGATCAGATAGATGTTGGCGTGGTCGAGCCGGCGCAGCACCTCCTCCAGCCGCGGTGAGAGCGTGCCGCGGTGGTACGTCGCCGAGATGCCGAACAGCAGGCCCGAGGTGATCGCGTAGATCACGGCGGCGAGTCGCGCCTGCAGGGTCGGGCCCAGGGCCACCAGGAGGAAACCCGCGACGAGCGTGACGGGCAGCGCCCCGGCGTGCAGCCATCCGCGGAGCCGGGGCTTGATCGACTCCGGGAGCGACGTCTTCTCAGAAGCGGTCGTGGTCATGAACCTACGGTAACGTAACTTACGTCCGCGTAGGTTGTGATCTCCCCTACATCTTCGCCGCCACCACCGCCCGCCTCGCCGTGCGCGGCCCTTCGGCGACGCGCGCGAGGAGCGGCCGGGTGCGCATACGGTTTCTCCCGGAAGAGTCTCCACCGGCGGCGTATCAGAGGAAAGAGGAGCACAGGGATGTCCAGGCGGGAAGCACAGGGGCCGATGCCGGGCCGTTACCCGGTGACCTTCGGGGAGGTCGACCTGCTGCGCGACCTCGACCGGCCCTCGGGCTGGGTCGTCTCCTCCGGCGGCGTGCCCCAGTCCTACGTCGACCTGGACGACCCCACCTACCTCGACTTCGAGTACGTCCAGCTGATGGCCCTGGTGATCGACCTGCTGGACGAGGGACCGCTGGACGCCGTGCACGTCGGCGGCTGCGCCTGCACCCTGCCCCGCTACGTCGCGGCGACCCGCCCGGGGTCCCGGCAGATCGTCGCCGAGCCCGACGGCGGCCTGGTCCAGCTCGTCCGCGACCAGCTCCGCCTGAAGTCCGTGCCCCGGCTCAAGGTGAAGATCCTCGACGGCCGCAGCGCCACCGCCGGCCTCGCCGACGGCTCGGCCGACCTGCTCGTGCTGGACGCCTTCAGCGGTGCCGCGATGCCGCTCGACCTGGCCACCTCCCAGTACATGGGCGAGGTGGCCCGTGTGCTGCGCCCGTCCGGGACGCTGCTGGTCAACGTCGCCGACGGCAAGGGGCTGGCCTTCGCCCGGCGGGTGCTCGCGACGATCGGCGGGACCTTCCGCCACGTGGCGATGCTGGCCGAGCCCGGCGTGCTGCGCGGCCGCCGGTTCGGCAACCTCATCGTCGCCGCCTCACCCGCCGGCCTCCCCCTGGCCGGCCTGACCCGCCGGGCCGCGGGCGGTCTCACCCAGGCGCGCTGCCTGCACGGGGAGGAGCTGACCCGCTTCGTCGCCGGGGCTCCGCCGCTCAACGACGGCGACCCCGTGGTCGTCCCCGTCCCCCCGCCCGCCGTCTTCGGCTGACGGCCGACCGGGGCGCGTGAGGACCTCTACGGTCGGCCGGAACCCGCGACGAGGTGCTGCGGCGCCGGTTCGCGCCCTCCCCCGAGGAGGGCACGAACCGGCGCCCGTCCCGGTGCGCGCCTCAGCGCGCGGTGAGCGTGACGCAGGCGACCCGGGGCCCGGCGGAGCCCGCGTCGGCCCCGGCCGTCGTGGTCGGTTCGGCGTGGACGACCAGCGAGCGGGGCGGCCGGCCCGGAGCGAACGCCCAGTCCTGCTTCGCCGTCGCGGTGGCCGCGCCCCGCCGGTCGGTGGTGAAGTCGAGCCAGACCTCCCCGGCCGCGCCGGCGTGGGAGTGGCGGCCGTCGCGGTAGTGCGGCCCGGCGTCGTCGGGATCGGCCCCGCACGGGTTCACGTGCAGGTGCACGCCGTACGTCCGGCCGGGCAGGAAGCCGCCGGCCTCGACCTTCGCCGTGGAGAGCACCGCGCCGGACTCCGCCGTCACGCGGGCCCACGCCCCGGGCGGCACCAGCGCCCTGTCGTAGGCGATCACGGCGGCCCGCGGGGCGGGGGCGCCGAACGTGCCGCCGCCGGAGAGCACGATCCCCTCCGGGGCCACGTCGTGCACGGCCGGGCGGGCGTGGTCCTCCTGTCCGCCGCACGCCGCGGCCGGCAGGGCGGCGGACAGGACGGCGGCGGCGAGAATCCGCGGGAGGCGGCGCATCGGCATCTCCTCGGCCCGAAGGGAAGGACGCCCCACTCTAGTCAGTGACCGTCCGGGTACGCAGGGTGTTCGGCCGATGGAGTCCCCGTTCGCCGCCCCGCCCACCGCCCGCACGGCGGGAAGGCGTGCGAACGGCAGGCGGCAGGCGGGCAGGCGGGCAGGCGGCAGGCGGGCGTCAGGCCCCATGGGCGGCGGCGATCCCGTCGATGCGGGCGGCCAGGGCGAAGTCGTTCTCGGTCAGGCCGCCGGCGTCGTGGGTGGTCAGGGCCAGGTGCAGGGTGCGCCAGCGGATGTCGATGTCGGGATGGTGGTTCATCTTCTCCGCCTCGACCGCGATCTCGTCCACGATGCGGATCGCGGTCGGGAAGTCGGGAGCGGCCACCTTCCGGCGGATCTCGTCGCCCTCGCGCCGCCACTCGGGCACCTCGGCCAGCCGTCGCTGCACGGCGGAATCGTCAAGCAGGTCCATCTCCCCAGGAGATCACATCGGACGGGGGACGCCGGACAGCGCCACGCCCGCCCTGCGGCCGCCCGGCACCCGGGACTCCTCAACTCGCCGCGGTCGCCACCGATGAGGGGGTGTCCGCACCCCCTGCGTGCGACCCCGCCCCGGCGGGTCCACGGAAGTCCCGGAAAGAGTCCGCCATGAACACCCCTACGACCGAACAGCCGGTCCGGACGGCGCGGTCCCGCGCAGCGGATCTGAGCGTCCGCACGAAGATCATCGTCTCGGTCGTCATCGCGGCGCTGGTGGGGGCGGTCGTGGGAGCGCTCGGCATCAACGCGCTGAGCTCGTCCAACGACAACGCCCAGGCGATGTACTCCGACAACTTCGTCGGCATGGACACCACGGCCCTGCTGCAGACGCTCAACCTGCAACTGCGCCTGGACACCGTCAACCACGCCGTCGCCGTCACCCCGGCGGCCAAGGCCGAGTACAAGAGCGCGGCCGAGAAGACCGAGAGCGAGCTGCGCGCGGTCCTGGCCGCGTACGGCGAGCGCAACCCGACCCCCGAGCAGGTCGCCATCCTGGGCGAGTTCAGCGCGGCCTTCGACGCCTACAACACCGTGCGGGAGAACAGGTTCATACCGCTGAGCGAGGCCGACGACATGGCCGGCTGGGTGGCGGCGCGCAAGGAGGCCGGTCCCGTCATCGACAAGATGCTCGCCTCCCTGCGGAAGCTGATCGACTCGGAGAAGACCGCCGCCGCCGCCGCGGCCGAGCAGACCGCCGCGACCTACCAGGACAACCGCACCACCGTGCTGGCCGCGCTCGGCATCGGCATGCTGGCCGCGCTGGCGCTGGGCTGGGCCACCGCCCAGGGCATCGTGGCAGGGCTGCGCCGGGTGCAGGCGGTGAGCGAGGCGCTCAAGGACGGGGACCTGACCCGCGCCACCGGGCTGACCGGCCGGGACGAGGTGGGCCGTACCGGGCAGGCGCTGGACACCGCGGTGGAGCGGCTGAACACCCTGGTGCGCACCATCGACGGCGCCGCCGCCGGCGTCTCGGCCACCGCCCAGCAGGTCTCGTCGGTCTCCACCCAGGTGGCCGCGGGCGCCGAGGAGACCTCGGCGCAGGCCGCGGTGGTCTCGGCCGCCGCCGATCAGGTCTCCTCCAACGTGCAGACCGTCGCCTCCGGATCGGAGCAGATGGGCGCCTCCATCGCGGAGATCGCGGGCAACGCCGCCGAGGCGGCCCGGGTCGCGGCGCAGGCCGTCGCGGTGGCCGAGGCGACCAACCGGTCCGTCACCACGCTGGGCGAGTCGTCCCGGGAGATCGGCGCGGTGGTCAAGACGATCACCTCGATCGCCGAGCAGACCAACCTGCTCGCCCTCAACGCGACCATCGAGGCCGCCCGCGCCGGCGACGCCGGCAAGGGCTTCGCCGTGGTGGCCGGCGAGGTCAAGGACCTGGCGCAGGAGACGGCCAAGGCCACCGAGGACATCGCCCGCCGGGTGGAGGCCATCCAGAACGGCACCGGCGGGGCCGTCGCGGCCATCGCCGAGATCGCCGCGGTGATCGGGCGGATCAACGACTTCCAGACGACCATCGCCTCGGCCGTCGAGGAGCAGACCGCCACCACCGACGAGATGAACCGCAACGTCACCGCGGCCGCCTCCTCCTCGGAGGAGATCGCCGTCAACATCACCGGGGTCGCCGACGCGGCGCACTCCACCGCGCAGGCGATCGGCCAGGCCCAGGACGCCACCGCGTCGCTGGCGCGGATGTCGGAGGAGCTCAGCACGCTGGTCGCGCAGTTCCGCTTCCGGTGATCCGCTGACGGCCCCGTCCGGCGGCGCGGGGACGCCGGGCGGGGGAGCAGGACCGCGGGCCGGGCCGCCCGGCGCCCAGGCCGGGCGCCGGGCGGCCCCGCCTCCGGCACCACCCGACAAATTGCGGTTTGCCCCTTATTGCCAGAAAGCCGTACGTTTATGGCCATGCTGCTGGCCGACCAACGCCGTCTGCTCTGCGAGTACGGCCGCCGGGCCGCCGAGACCGGACTGGTCGTCGGGACCGCCGGGAACCTGAGCGTGCGCGCCGGCGACCTGGTCGCGGTCACGCCGAGCGGGGTCCCCCTGGACCGGCTGGAACCCGAGGCCTGCCCGGTCGTCGACGTGGCGGGCCACCTGGTCGAGGGCGCGCTGCAGCCCTCCTCCGAGACGCCGATGCACCTGGCGGTCTACGCGAGCGGCGACGCCGGGGCCGTGGTGCACACCCACTCCGTCTTCGGCGCCGTGGTGGCCGCCACCATGACGGAGCTGCCGGCCATCCACTACACCGTGCTCCTGCTCGGCGGCCCGGTCCGGGTCGCCGAGTACGCCACCTACGGCACCCCCGAGCTGGCCGCGAACGTCCGCGCCGCCCTGGAGGGCGGCAGGAGGGCCGCCCTGCTGGCCTCGCACGGCGGGGTCACCCTCGGCGCCGACCTGGACGGCGCCTTCGAGGCGACCCGGCTGCTGGAGTGGCTCTGCGAGGTCTACGTCCGCGCCCGCGCGGTCGGCGAGCCCCGGGTGCTCACCGACGAGGAGCTCGCGGCCGTGGCCCACCGGGCCTTCACCCCCCCGACGTTCCCCACCCGCGAGGACTGACGATGCCCCTCCAGCTGACCGGCGCCCCGAGCGACCCGGACCTGCTCCGCCTGCCCTGGGACGTGCCCCTGGAGAAGTGGCCGGAGCACCGCCTGGTCGCGCTGCCGCGCGGCATCTCCCGGCACGTGGTGCGCTTCGCCCGGCTCTCCGGCCGGGTCTACGCGATCAAGGAGATCAGCGAGCACTACGCCCGGCGGGAGTACCGCCTGCTGTGGGACCTGCACCGGCTGGACACCCCCGCGGTGGAGCCGGTGGCGTACGTCACCGGCCGGACGGGCGCGGACGGCGAGCCGCTGGACTCCGCGCTGATCACGCGGCACCTGCAGTTCTCCCTGCCCTACCGGGCCGTCATGTCGGGGACCATCCGGCCGGACACCCTCAACCGGCTGCTCGACGCCCTGGCGGTGCTGTTCGTCCGGCTCCACCTGAACGGCTTCTACTGGGGCGACTGCTCGCTGTCGAACGTGCTGTTCCGCAGGGACGCGGGCTCCTTCGCCGCCTACCTGGTCGACGCCGAGACCGGCGAGCTGCACCCGATGATCAGCGAGGGGCAGCGCCGGCACGACATCGACGTCGCGCACACCAACCTCTACGGCGAGATGCTCGACCTGGAGGCCGGCGGCCTGCTGCACCCCTCCATCGACCCGGAGCAGGTGGCCGACTCGGTCTGCTCGCGCTACCACGCGCTCTGGGGCGAGCTCACCTCCGACGAGATCATCGAGGAGGTCGACTGGCACATGATCGACCAGCGGATCCGCCGGCTGAACACCCTGGGCTTCGACGTCGCCGAGATGATGGTCCGCCGCAAGGCCGGCACCGGCCGGCTGATCGTCCGGCCCAAGGTCGTGGACGCCGGCCACCACCAGCGCCGGCTGCTCCGCCTCACCGGCCTGGACGTGGAGGAGAACCAGGCCCGGCGGCTGCTCAACGACCTCGACTCCTTCCGCGTCTCCTACGGCCTGCGCCACGAGGACGAGGCGATCGTGGCCCACCGCTGGCTGGCCGAGGTGTTCCAGCCGACGGTGGAGGCCGTCCCGGAGGAGCTGCGGCGCAAGCTGGAGCCCGCCCAGCTCTTCCACGAGGTGCTCGACCACCGCTGGTACATGTCCCAGGAGGCGGGGGGCGACGTCGGGCTGCACGCCGCCGTGCAGTCCTACGTGAAGAATGTTCTTGTTTTCAAGCCGGACGAGAAGGCACTTATCTCCGAAAGCTCGTAGCGGGTGTTGTACACGGAGTGCACTTCCTTCTACCCGGTGGATGAAACTTCCCCCTCCCCACATCTCCTTTTTTAATAGGACACATAACCCCCTCGGGAATTCCCTACTCTGGCCGGGCGACGTTTTCCGCAGTCGTCGGCAAGGGAGTTCGAGTGCTCGGAATCGAAGAGTGCCTGACCGAGGTGATGGCCATCCCCGGCGCGCTGGACGCGATCCTGATCGACCAGACCAGCGGGATGGCCGTGGCGATCGGCGGCGGCAGCCGCCACCTGGACGCGGAGAAGTCCGCGGCCGGCCTCAGCGGAACCCTCCAGGCGACCCTGGACGGGCTCGCCGTGACCTCCGCCACCGGCACGGTCCGCGTCAGCGAAATGATCATTAGTGCGGACGACGGACATCATTTACTGAAGCCCGTGGAAACGGTTTTCGATGGGCCATTAGTGATATATGTCCGACTCGATCCCGTGCGTTCGAATCTGGCCCTGGCCCGCCACCGGTTGCAGGCGCTTTCCGGCCGGCTCATCACGACGTGAGCCATGCCGACCGCCGAGAGCGTCCTGCGCGGACTCGCCGACGACCGGGCGACCGGCGCCCTGCGCCTGGGCAAGGCCGGGGTGTTCCACCTGACCGGCGGCAGGGTCACCTACGCCGAGAGCGCCTGCTGCCCCCGGGTCGAGGACCTGCTCGTCGCCGGCGGCCGGATCTCCGCGCACGCCGTACGGCAGGCCCGGCAGGCCGCGTCGCAGGAGCGGCCCGGCGGCGACCTGCTGGTCGACCGGGGCCTGCTCACCCGGGGCGAGCTGGAGTTCTGCGTCCTGGGCGCGGTGCTCGACGCCGCGTTCTTCCTGTTCGAGGCCACCGGCGTCCGGATGCGGTTCCGCCCGGAGGACCGGCACTGGCTCGGACCCCAGTGGTATTTCGACGTGACCGGACTGCTCCGGGAGCACGGGCGAAGGAGGGCACAGTTGGACCAGGCCTGGCCGTCCGCCGAGTTGGACACCCTTCCGGTCGTCCCGCTGGCGCGCATCCCCGCCCAGCAGGTCATGCTCACCTCCCTGCAGTGGGAGGTCCTGGTCGGCGCGGACTCCTCGGCGACCCCCGCCGATCTGGCCCGCAAGCTGGGCCGCCCCGCCTACTCGGTGCTGCTGGCCGTACGGCAGCTCGGCGCGGCGGGGCTGCTGCGCCGCCCGGAGCCGGCGCCGGACCCTCCCGCCGGGGCGCCTCCGCACACGTCTCCGGAGGCGCCGGCCGGGGCGCCTCCGGAGACCCGGGCCCCCGTCCCGGCCGGCGCCGCCGCCCCGGCCGGAATCGCGCCCGGGGTCCCGTCCGCCGAGGGACCCGGCCCGTCCGGGGCGCTCCCCCGGCGGGCGGGCGCCGCCGCCCGGGTCCCCGTCCCGGCCGGCGTCCCGGAGGGCGCGGCCGAACCGCTCCGGCCGCGGTCGTCCCCGGAGTGGCTCCCCGCCGCCACGGCGGACCCCACCGACGTGAACCTGCTCATCCGGCTGAGGAACGCATTGGAGGCGCTCGCATGAGGTCGGTCTCGTGCCGCTGACCCTGAGACTGCGGACGCTGAAGCGGATCGGAAGGAGGATGCCCGTGGAACTGCGTGACGAGGTGTACCGGGAGATGGTCCTGCTGCGGCGGCGCATGCCCGACGTGGACGGCAGCGTCGCGTGCAGCGTGGACGGCCTGGTGATCGCCGCGGACATGGCCGGCAGCGTCGAGCAGACCGGCGCGCTCTCCTCCGCCCTGCTGGCCCTCAGCCGCCGGATGACCGGCCTCATCGGCAAGGGCGCCCTGGAGGAGACCCTGATCTCCGGCACCAACGGCTACGCGGCCTTCTACGCCGCCGGCCCCAAGATCGTCCTCGCGGTCACGGCCCGCCCGGGCACCAACCTCGGGCTGCTGCGACTGGAGGGCCGCAAGACGGCGGCGAGCCTGGCCGCCATCGGCGAACGCATGTCGGCAACACCGAAACATTCGGCAACCCAGTGATCGGAGAGACCAATGGCCAGCATGGACGTGTCCCTCAAGGAGATGATGGCGATCGACGGCGCCATGGGCGCGGTGGTCGTGGACTACAACAGCGGGATGGCCCTGGGCGCGCTCGGGGGTTCCAAGGACCTCGACCTCCAGGTCGCGGCGGCGGGCAACACCGAGGTCGTCAAGGCCAAGCTGCGGACGATGGAGTCACTGGGCCTCAAGGCCACCATCGAGGACATCCTCATCACCCTCACCGACCAGTACCACATCATCCGGCCGATCACCGGCCGGGGCGGCAAGGGCCTCTTCCTCTACCTGGCGCTCGATCGGGGCCGCGCCAATCTGGCGCTGGCCCGGCACAACCTGCGCGGCATCGAGGAGAAGCTCGAAGTGTGAACCTCCGGCCGCGGTCCGCGCCGCCGGGAGGCGGGGGCCGCGGCCGGAGCCGCGGAGCCTAGCGCTCCGCGGCGGCGGTCAGGCCGCCGATCTCGGCGGCGAACTCCGGCCAGAGCGGGCGCGGCAGGTCGTGCCCCATGCCCGGGTAGGTGACCAGCCGGGCTCCGGGCACCGCGTCCGCCGTGGCGATCCCGCCGGACAGCGGCACGAGCGGGTCCTGCTCCCCGTGCAGGACCAGGGTCGGCACCGACAGCTCCTTGAGCTGCGGCGCGCGGTCGCCCGAGGCCGTGATCGCGGCGAGCTGCCGGGCCACTCCCGCCGGGTCGTAGGCCCGGTCGTAGCTCAGGCCCGCGAGCCGGGCGACCCGGTCGGTGTCGAGGGGGTGGTCCGGCGAGCCGATGACCTTCCAGGTCTCCAGGGCCCGCGCGATCACGGTCTCCCGGTCGGGCGCGGGCGGCGACATCAGCACCGCCATCGCGGCCGCGGTGGGCGGGGCGGCCTGCGGGCTCGGCGTGGACATGATCGAGGTCAGGCTGCGCACCCGGTCCGGGTGGCGGATGGCCATCGCCTGGGCGATCATCCCGCCCATGGAGGCGCCGGCCACGTGCGCCGACTCCAGGCCGAGCGCGTCCAGCAGCCCGGCGGCGTCGTCGGCCATGTCGCCGAGCAGGTACGGCGCGTCTCCGCCGGCGGAGCCGAAGGCGGGCGTGCCCGCGTCGTGGAAGTGGGTGGACTCGCCCACGTCCCGGTTGTCGAACCGGATGACGTGGTGGCCCCCGTCCGCCAGCAGCGCGCAGAACTCCTCGTCCCAGTGGATCATCTGGGAGCCCAGCCCCATGATCAGGAGCAGCGGACGGCCCCCGGGGGAGCCGAAGGTGTCGTAGGCGATCTCAATGCCGTTCGCCGAGGCGCGCAGAGCCATGTCACTCCTACCGTGCGGGTCCGTCGCAACAGAATCTCATTCTGGAAGCGCGGCGACAAGGGTCGTGCCCGGCGGGAGCGGGCGGGCTCAGTCCCACCAGAACGACCAGGCGTTCCTGCCCGTGATCTGCTCGGCGTAGTCGATCAGCGTCCCGGCCCCCTGCACGATGCTGTCGGGGCAGAACGTCCAGTGCTCGGCGGCCACGTGCAGGGCGTGCTCCCGGGTGACGGGCGGCGCCGCCACGCTCAGGTCCAGGGTGTTGAAGCCCATGCCGACCACCCGGGCGCCGAACCGGTCCTCCCAGCTGCGCACCACGGCCGCCAGCGGGACCATCCACTCGTTGTGGTTCAGCGCGCCCTGCCAGCCCATGGCCGCCAGCGCGTCGGCCCCCCGCTCCACGGCCACCAGCCCGAGGGGGGTGCGGCGCTCGGCCACGAGCCCGGCGTACCAGTCGGCGACCACGTCGGGGTCCGCCATCGGCGTCCCCGGCCCGGCCGGACCGGGGCACCGCGGGCCGAACGGGTCGAGGATCTCCACCTGGCCGGGGTGGGCCTTCTCGATCCAGTCCGCCCACACCTCGGCCATGAACGCGGCGGTGTTGTAGTTGTCGATCTCGGCGGGGGCGTCCGGCGCGATCTGGCCCGCCGTCCACGGCTGGACGGTGTCCTCCAGCAGCACCGGCCACAGGCCGGAGTACGGATGCTCGGCCCGCAGCCTGGTCCACAGCTCGGCGGGGACGACCGCGTCGCTGAGCCAGAACGCCGGGCGGTGGTACGACGTCGTCAGCAGCGACGTGTATCCGGGGTCGGGCCAGACCAGGTCTCCGGTCGGCAGCTCGACCGCGAGGGTGCGCCCCTCGCCGCCGTCGGCGAACAGCTGCCCCAGCAACGGCGGAAGCCGCTCACGCTCGCAGTCACCCATCTCTACCGTCCCGATCCCGCCCACGCCCCAATTCTGCCCGCCGGCCGCCACGCGCAGGGCGGAGGCCACCGATGCCCGGTCAGGGACAACTCGCCATAATTCCATCTACCGGCGGAATGCCGTCCCGCGGAGGCGCCTTCCCGGGGTGCGGCGTTGCTAAAATCGGCAATCGCCTGGAGTTCCGGGGTGCGCGGGAGGCCGCGGGAGGGCCTGGAGAGGGAGGGCGCCGCGGTGAGCACACCGCTGTACCAGCTGAAGGCGGAGTTCTTCAAGACGCTCGGGCACCCGTCGCGCATCCGGGTGCTGGAGCTCCTCAGCGAGCGCGAGCACTCCGTCGCGGAGCTGCTCCCCGAGGTCGGCATCGAGCCGGCGCACCTGTCGCAGCAGCTGGCGGTGCTCCGGCGGGCCAACCTCGTCGCCTCCCGCAAGGAGGGCTCCACCGTCCGCTACGCGCTGACCCACCCCGGCCTGGCCGACCTCCTCGCCGTGGCCCGGTCCATCCTCACCGGTGTGCTCTCCGGGCAGGCGGAGCTTCTGGAGGATCTGCGGGCCTCCGCTCCTAAGCGGGGGTGAGCAGGTCCCGGGCACGGGCGATGGCCGCCGGGGTGTCGGGGAAGACCAGCCCGTCGCGGCGCAGGTGCTCGGCGACGCCGAGCGCGGCCAGGACCTGGTCGTGGCCGGGCCGGATGCCCGACAGCAGCACGGTGATGCCGCGGCCCTCCAGGCGGGTGATCGCGTCCCCGAGGACCTGTGCGCCGGTGGCGTCGAGGGTCGAGACGCGCGACATCCGCAGGATCACCACGCGCACGTCGGAGATCTCCGACAGCTCCAGCAGGAAGCGGTGCGCGGCGGCGAAGAACAGGGGCCCGTCGAACCGGTAGGCGACGATGTGCTCCTCGAGCAGCCGCCGCTCCTCCTCGCCGTGGTCGCCGGTCTCCAGCGGCACCTGCTCCACCTGGGCGGTCCGCGCGATCGCGCGCAGCGCCAGGACGACCGCCACGCCGATGCCGACGGCGACGGCCGTCACCAGGTCGAGCACGACCGTGACGGTGAACGTGAGGATCATGACGATCGCGTCGCCGCGCGTCGCCCGGGCGATCGCCCGTAGGGAGCCGACCTCCACCATCCGCACGGTCGTGGCCAGCAGCACCCCGGCGAGCGCCGCCAGCGGGATGCGCCCGACGAGCCCGGAGGCGGCCAGCACGATCACCGCCAGCACGATCGCGTGGGTGAGCGAGGCCAGGCGCGAGCGGGCGCCGGAGCGCACGTTGACCGCGGTCCTGGCGATCGCGGCGGTGGCCGGGACCCCGCCGAACAGCGGCGCGACCAGGTTCGCGACGCCCTGGCCGAAGAGCTCCCGGTCCGGGTCGTGCTTCTCGTTGACGCTCATCGCGTCGGCGACCGAGGCGCACAGCAGGCTCTCCAGCGCGGCCAGCGCGGCCACGGCCAGCGCGGGCGGGACCAGCGCGGTGATCGATCCGAGGTCCAGGAAGTCCAGGGAGGGCGCGGGCAGCCCGGCGGGCAGCGCCCCGATGCGGGCGGTGTCGAGCCCGGCGAGTTCGGCCACCAGCGTGGCCAGCACCACGCCGACGAGGGAGAACGGCACGCCGGGCCGCCGACGGGCGCCGGCCAGCATGAGCGCGGCCACGGCCAGGGCCATGAGCAGGGGGACGGGGTCCGGGGCCGCGGCGTACGCGGCGACGGCCCCGGCCGCCACCTGCCAGACCCGCTCGCCGTCGATCCCGGCCACCCCGAGCGCCGCGGGGACCTGCTGCAGCGCGATCACCACGGCGATCCCGGCGGTGAAGCCCTCGATGACCGAGGTGGGCATGAACTGGATGTACCGGCCGACCCCGGCCACGGCGAGCACGATGAGGATCGCACCGGCCAGCAGCCCGACCGTCAGCACGCCGCCCGCGCCGAACCGGTGCACGATCGGCACCAGCACCACGGTCATCGCCCCGGTGGGACCGGAGACCTGCAGGTTGCTCCCGCCGAAGACCGCGGCGAGCACCCCCGCCACGACGGCGGTCGCCAGCCCGGCCGAGGCCCCCAGGCCGGAGCTGACCCCGAAGGCCAGGGCGAGGGGCAGCGCCACGACCGCCACGGTCAGTCCGGCCAGCAGGTCCCGGCGCGGGTTCCGGCGGGCCGGCGCCCAGTCCGCGCGGCGGGGCAGCAGGCCGGTGAGGCGATCGAGCAGCAGCGCGCCGGTGGAGGCCGTACCGGAGGACGCGCCGGCGGAGGCCGTACCGGAGGACGGGCCGGCGGAGGCCGTACCGGAGGGCGGGCCGACGGCCGGACCCGGGGGCGGGACCGGGCCTGCGGCCGGACCCGGGCCGGGGGCGGTGTCGGGGGTCGTGTCGGGGGTCGTGTCGGGGGCGGTGCTCATCTGCGGGCCTCCGCACGCAGCTCGGCCAGGAGCTCCCCCTGGCCGGCCAGCAGGTCGGCCAGGATCCGCCGCGCCGCGACCAGCAGCTCCGCCACGTCCGGGGTGGACAGGGCGTAGACGACGGTGGCGCCCTCCCGGGTGGCGCTCACGATCCCGGCCCGGCGCAGCACCGCCAGCTGCTGGGAGAGGTTGGACGCCTCGATGTCGACTTCGGCGAGGAGGTCCCGGACCGGCAGCGGACCGGCCTGGAGCAGCTCCAGCACCCGGATGCGGACCGGGTGCCCGAGCGTGCGGAAGAACTCCGCCTTGGCCTGGTTGAGCGGCACCGTCATGATCACGCCGTTCCGTCGGCGGGCGCACCGACCCCGCGCCGCACCTCGATGCCGTGCTGCCCGGCGATGCGCAGCAGGTTGTCCAGCCGGCCGGACAGGGCCTCGACCGCGTGGTCGTCGTGCGTCTCGTGTGCGAGCCGCACCTGCGCGTCGACCTCGTCGATGCGCGCCAGCAACTCCGCTCTGAACTCGCTCATGCACCCTGCTTCCCGTGGGCTTCCGTGGTCTTCCGGTGGACTTCCCGTGGACCGGCCCCGGCGCCTCGGCGTCCGGGCAACGGATACAGGCTACTTATAAACTTGCCAATTGCGTAATTCTTCAAGTCGTAAGGGGCTTGGGTAAGATGACGGCGGTGGTCCGCTCCCGAAGGTCTCCCCGCCGGCCCAGGTCCCGATCCGGATCAGGTCAGGACCGGGCGGGGCTCACCGGGTACGGTCACCGGCGAGCGAGGACCGGCCCGGGATACCGGGCCGCGCTGGCCCGCGATGCGACAATGACGAGAGGCCGGGCACGGTCTACGTGAGGGAGTGCAGCCAATGGGACGGGGTCGCGCCAAGGCGAAGCAGACGAAGGTCGCTCGCCAGCTGAAGTACAGCAGTCACCACATCGATCTCGAGCGGCTGCGTGAGGAGCTCGGCTCCGACGACGACCGTGCGCAGGACCGCTCCGAGACCGATGCCCCCGCGGGGGAGCCGGCCGACAGGTAGCGGCCGGAAGGCGCCGGACGGGCGGCGGGTCCCCGGACCCGCCGCCGACGCGCCCGGCCGTCCCCGACAGCCCGCGTCCGCGCCCCCGCGCGCCGTCCCGGGGCCCCGTCCCGACGGTGCCGTACGGCACCGGCCGCGTGGGACGAAGGTCCCTGGATCCCGCCGGGCACCGGCGAGGAGGCTGACCTCACGAACCGGCTTGGACCGGGTGAGGGAAGGACCGGAGATGACGAGAACGGTGCATGACACGCTCGCCGCCGAGGACGTGCTGGTGCTGACGCGGGGCCGGGTGCTCCCCGCCGAGGTCGAACGGGTTCAGGAGAAGGTCATCGCGCTCGCGCGGCACTGCGGCGAGCCCGTCCTGTTCGCCCGGGTCCGGCTCGGCCTGGCCTGCGACCCCGCCCTGGCCCGGCCCGCCAGCGCCCAGGCCCTCCTGGAGGTCAACGGCCGTCCGGTCAGGGCCCACGCCGAGGCCAGGACCGTGCACGACGCCATCGCCCTGCTCACCGACCGCCTGCGGGTGCGCCTGGACCGGACCGCCCGGGACTGGGAGGCCACCCGGGAGCGCCGGCTCCGGGACCCCGGCCGGATCTCGCCCCGGTTCCCCGATGGGCCGTTCCCCGATGGGCCGTTCCCCGGTTGAGGCGGTGACATTGGTCCCGCCCGGGGGGGCCTTTGCGCCGCAGCCCCGGGCGGGTCCCGTCCTGCACTCTTGAAGAGAAGAGAGACGGCAGCCACAAGCCAACGAGGTGACCCACCGATGACCGACTCCCGCGCGAAAGCCGCACCGCCCGCCGAAGTCCCCGCCACCGTAGACGTCCACGCCGCCGTGGACGCGCTGGTCGCGGACGCGCTCAAGGCTCTGGCCGCGTACGACTCCTTCACCCAGGAGCAGGTCGACCACATCGTCAAGAAGGCGTCCGTCGCCGCGCTGAGCCAGCACGGGGCCCTCGCGGTCCTGGCGGTCGAGGAGACCGGCCGCGGCGTGTTCGAGGACAAGGCGGTGAAGAACATCTTCGCCTGCGAGCACGTCACGCACAGCATGGCCGACCTCAAGACCGTGGGCGTCATCTCCCGCGACGAGATCAACGGCATCGTCGAGATCGCCGACCCGGTCGGCGTCGTCTGCGGCATCACCCCGGTCACCAACCCGACCTCGACGACCATTTTCAAGGCGCTGCTGGCGCTCAAGACGCGCAACCCGATCGTGTTCGCCTTCCACCCCTCGGCGCAGCGCTGCAGCTCCCGGGCCGCGCAGATCGTCCGCGACGCCGCCGTCGAGGCCGGCGCGCCCGAGAACTGCATCCAGTGGATCACCGAGCCGTCGCTGGAGGCGACCTCCGCGCTCATGCACCACGAGGGCGTCTCGACCATCCTGGCCACCGGCGGGAACGCGATGGTCAAGGCCGCCTACTCGGCAGGCAAGCCGGCCCTGGGCGTCGGCGCCGGCAACGTCCCGGCCTACATCGAGCGGAGCGCGAAGCTGCGCCGCGCCGTGAACGACATCGTGCTGTCCAAGACGTTCGACAACGGCATGATCTGCGCCTCGGAGCAGGCGGTCATCATCGACCACGGCGTCTACGACGCCGCGATCACCGAGTTCCGCCGGCTGCACGCCCACGTGGCCACGACCGCCGAGAAGGAGAAGCTGGAGCAGTTCATCTTCGGCACGACCGCCGGCGGTGAGAACTGCGCGGGCGCCAAGCTCAACCCCAATGTGGTCGGCAAGTCCCCGCAGTGGATCGCCGAGCAGGCCGGCTTCACCGTTCCCGCCGACACCTCCGTGATCCTCGTCCCGGTGTCCGAGGTGGGCCCGGCCGAGCCGCTGACCCGCGAGAAGCTCTGCCCGGTCCTCGCGGTGCTGCGCGCCGGCTCCCGCGAGCAGGGTCTGGACTACGCCGCGCAGATGGTGGAGTTCCACGGCCTCGGGCACAGCGCGGTCATCCACACCGAGGACACCGAGCTGGCCGAGAGCTTCGGCCGCCGCGTCAAGGCCGTCCGGGTGATCTGGAACGCCCCGTCCTCGCAGGGCGGCATCGGCGACATGTACAACGCCTTCCTGCCCTCGCTCACCCTGGGCTGCGGCAGCTACGGCCACAACTCGGTCTCCAACAACGTCACCGCGGTCAACCTCATCAACATCAAGCGCATCGGACGGCGCAACAACAACATGCAGTGGTTCAAGGTCCCCGCCAAGATCTACTTCGAGCCGAACGCGATCCGCTACCTCGCGGACATGCCGGACGTCAAGCGCGTGACGATCGTCACCGACTCCGTCATGACCAAGCTGGGCTTCGTGGACCGGGTCCTGGACGTGCTGAACCGCCGCGGCGAGCGGGTCGCCCTGCAGATCATCGACGACGTGGAGCCGGAGCCGAGCGTCGCGACGGTGGACCGGGGCGCCGAGCTGATGCGCGGCTTCCAGCCCGACACGATCATCGCGCTGGGCGGCGGCTCGGCGATGGACGCGGCCAAGGTGATGTGGCTGCGCTACGAGCACCCCGAGGTGGTGTTCGCGGACATGAAGGAGAAGTTCTTCGACATCCGCAAGCGCGCCTTCCGCTTCCCGACACTCGGTGAGAAGGCCAGCCTGGTCTGCATCCCCACCACCTCGGGCACCGGCGCGGAGGTGACGCCGTTCGCGGTCATCACCGACACCGCCACCGGCAAGAAGTACCCGCTGGCCGACTACGCGCTCACCCCGACCGTGGCGATCATCGACCCCGTGCTCCCGGCGAACCTGCCCCGGGTGGTCACCGCCGACAGCGGCTTCGACGCGCTGACCCACGCCATCGAGTCCTACGTGTCGGTCTACGCCAACGACTTCACCGACGGACTGGGCCTGCAGGCCGTCAAGCTCATCTTCAGGTACCTGGAGCGGGCGGTGAAGAACGGCGTGTCCGACCCCGAGGCCCGGGAGAAGATGCACAACGCCGGCACCATCGCCGGCATGGCCTTCGGCAACGCCTTCCTGGGCATCGTGCACGCCATGGCGCACACCCTGGGCGCCACCTTCCACGTGGCGCACGGCCGCACCAACGCGATCCTGCTCCCGCACGTGATCCGCTACAACGGCACCGTCCCGTCGAAGCTGTCGGGCTGGCCGAAGTACGAGGACTACCGGGCTCCGGAGCGCTTCCAGGAGATCGCCCAGACGCTGGGCCTGCCCGCGCGGACCGCGGCCGAAGGGGTGGAGTCGCTCGCGGCGGCGGTGGAGCGGCTGCGCGACGCGGTCGGCATCGAGCCCTCGTTCCAGAAGGTCGGCGTCGACGAGGCGGCGTTCATCGCGGCGCTGCCGCAGCAGGCCATGAACGCCTACGAGGACCAGTGCGCTCCGGCCAACCCGCGCATGCCGATGCTGACGGACATGCAGGAGCTCATGAAGGCCGCCTACTACGGGAAGTGACGGGCACGCGCTCCCGTTCTCACCGGTCCCGTCCAGCCTCCCGGCCGGACGGGACCGTCCCGCGTCCGGGACCGTCCGGAGGCGCCCCGCCCCGTCCTGGTCCCGTCCCCGCATCGCCCCGCCCGCCCCGATCCCGTCCCCGCATCGCCCGCCCCGATCCCGTCCCCGCGTCGTGGACTCCCGGGAAGAAATCTCGGAAGAATTCCCGGAGCCGTGTCGATCGGGCCACCGCCCGCTCGACGCGTCACCGAGAGGCCGGGAACGGACCCGGCCGGAACGACAAGGAGCACCACGATGCGGTTCCTCATGATGACCACCGAGACCCGGACCGTCCCGGACGAGCAGCTGATGACCGAGATGGGCCGGTTCATCGAGGAGATGAGCCGGGCCGGGGTGCTGCTGGCCACCGGCGGGCTGGACCCCCGGGCCACCCGCATCACGTCCTCCGGCGGTACGGTCACCGTGACCGACGGCCCCTACACCGAGGCCAAGGAGGCCGTCGTCGGGTTCGCGCTCATCGAGACGCGCACCAAGGAGGAGGCGGTCGAGCTGTCCAAGCGCTTCTGGAGGATCGCCGGTGACGGCGCGGGCGTGATCCAGCAGGTGTTCGGCCCCGAGGACCCGATGCCCGGGCAGTGAGCCCGGGCAGTGAGCCCGGCCCGTCGCCTCCCGGCACACGGGTCCCCACCCGACCGGCACACGGGTCCCCACCCGACCGGACCGGGCCGGCGGCGGACCGATGCGACCTCCTCGTCCGAGCCTGCCCGGGAGCTCTCGTCTGGACTTGCACGGGTGGACTCCGGGAGCTCTCGTCCGGACTTGCACGGGTGGACTCCGGGAGCTCTCGTCCGGACTTGCGCGGGTGGGCTCCGGGTGCTCTCATCGTCGGCGTGACGGCCTCCGACCCCCAGCGGGACATCCAGCGGACGATCGACGCGGTCTGGCGGATCGAGTCGGCCCGCATCATCGCCGGCCTCGCGCGGATGGTGCACGACATCGGCCTGGCCGAGGAACTGGCGCAGGACGCCCTGGTCGCGGCGCTCGAACAGTGGCCGGAGTCAGGTGTCCCGGACAACCCGGGCGCCTGGCTCATGGCCGTCGCCAAGCGCCGGGCCGTCGACCGGATCCGCCGGCAGCAGCGGCTGGAGCGCAAGCTGGAGGAGATCGGGCACGGACTGGAGGATGCGGATCCGGCCCCGGAGTTCGACGCGGTCCTGGACGCCGAGCCCATCGAGGACGATCTCCTCCGGCTGGTGTTCACCGCCTGCCATCCCGTCCTGTCCGCCCAGGCGCGCGCCGCGCTCACGCTCCGCCTGCTCGGCGGCCTGACGACCGAGGAGATCGCCCGTGCCTTCCTGGTCTCCGAGGCGACCGTCGCGCAGCGGATCGTCCGCGCCAAGCGCACGCTCGCCGAGGCGGGCGTGCCGTTCGAGGTGCCCGAGGGCGCCGAGCGCGCCGGTCGGCTGGCCTCGGTCCTGGAGGTCATCTACCTGATCTTCAACGAGGGCTACACCGCGAGCGGCGGCACCTCGTGGGTGCGCGTGGACCTCTGCCAGGAGGCGCTGCGCCTCGGCCGCGTCCTGGCCGGGCTCGCCCCGCAGGAGGCCGAGGTCCACGGCCTCGTCGCGCTGATGGAGATCCAGGCCTCGCGCACCCGGGCGCGTACCGGCCCGTCCGGCGAGCCCGTGCGGATCCTCGACCAGAACCGCGGCCTGTGGGACCGGCTGCTGATCCGGCGCGGTTTCGCGGCGCTGCTGCGGGCGGAGAGGATCGGCGCACCACCCGGCCCGTACGTCCTGCAGGCCGCGATCGCCGCCTGCCACGCACAGGCCGGCACCGCCGAGGAGACCGACTGGCCGCGCATCGCCGCCCTCTACGAGCTGCTCGTCCGGCTCACCCCCTCACCGGTGGTCGAGCTCAACCGCGCGGTCGCGCTCGGGATGGCGTACGGCCCGGCGCGCGGGCTGGAGCTCGTCGACGCCCTCGGCTCGGAACCCGCGCTGAAGGACTACCACCTGCTGCCGTCCGTACGCGGGGACCTGCTCGCCCGGCTGGGCCGCCTGGACGAGGCCCGCGCGGAGTTCGAACGCGCGGCGTCCCTCACCCGTAACCTCCCCGCACGTGCCGCTCTGCTGGCCCGCGCCGCCGCATGCACGCCCTCTTGACCTGCGTCGACGCCGTTCCATGCGGGCGACGTCGGGCCGCCGGGAAAAAATTCTGAGAAAAGTCCGGAGCCGTGTCGATCGGGCCGTCACCCGTTCGACGCGTGGTCAGAGAACAAGCAGACCAGCCTCCGGAAGGACAGCCGCCATGGCCGCCCCGCAGACCCCCGCCACCCGTACCACCGCCACGGGCACCGCCGCCGGTACCGCCGCCGCCGCGGACGCCGTCGGCACCGCCGCCTCCCGCAGCGCCGCCTCTCACGGCACTTCCCGCAACGCCGTCCCTCACGGCGCTCCCCGCAGCACCCTCCGCACGGTGCTGCGGACCCTCCAGATCCTCATCGCGCTCTTCCTGGTCATCGCCTCCGCCCTGCCCAAGCTCGCCGGCGAGCAGAACGCGGTGGAGACCTTCGAACTGATCGGCTGGGGCCAGTGGTTCCGGTACGTGACCGGTGCCGTCGAACTCGCGGGCGGGATCGGTCTGCTGGTCCCGCCGCTGGCCGGCGTCGCCGCGACCGGGCTCATCGGTCTGATGGCCGGTGCCGCCCTGACCCAGATCCTGGTGATCGAGCCCGCCTGGGCCCTGCTCCCGGTCGCGTTCGGCGCCGTACTCGCGTTCGTCGCCCGGGACCACCGTCAGCAGACCCGGACCCTGGTCCAGGCCCTGCTCCGGCCGCTGACCCGCTCGCCGCAGCGCTGATCCCCCGGGCGGCGGAACCGGAACCCCGGCCCCGCCGCCCGATCGCCGGCTCACCCCGGCCCGGACGGTTCCTCCTGGCTCGGCTCGAACCCGGCGGCGCGCACCGGGCCGAGGATGCTCTCCGGGCGGCCGGCTCCGGGGATCGGGATCATCACGGGGCTCCTGGCCAGTTCCCAGGCGAGGCAGACCTGCTGCGGCGGGACACCCCCCGCGGCGGCCACCTCGGCGAACGGTCCGCCGAACAGCGTGCGGCCCGGAGTCCGCTTCAGGTGAAGGACCGCCTCCCCACCTTCATGTCGGCCCACCTGTGTGTCGGCGCCTGATCCGGCCCGGACCGACTCAACGGTGGTGCTTGTGCTTACCCTGGCCGTACCCGCCGTACCCGGGCTTGCCGTACCCGCCGTGGCCGTGATCGCCGTACCCGCCGTGGCCGTGATCGCCGTACCCACCGTGGCCGTGATCGCCGTACCCGCCGTGGCCGTGATCGCCGTACCCGCCGTACCCGCCGTACCCGGGCTTGCCGTACCCGCCGTGGCCGTGATTGCCGTATCCGCCGTACCCGTAGTTCCCGTATCCGTATCCGTGATCGCAGTCCCTGTATCCGCCTCCGTATCCGCCATGGCCTCCGTATCCGCCGTACTGGCAGTTTCCGTACGGGTACGGGTGGCCGCCGTCGGCGCTGCCGGCCAGGACACCGCCCTGCCCGGTGAGCCCGAGGGCCGCGATGGCACCCGCGACCACCGCGGCACGCCGCATTGTCGTGATCATGATGGTTGCCCCCTCCACGGCCCGTGACCGGTGATCGACACAGATCACCCGAAGGGACGCCGCGTGATCAGCCTCTGGGACCGGACACGGTCGACACCCCGGGCTGAGGGCCGCTTCTCCCACCCAGCCTATGCTCACAGGCCCTGCCGACCGCCGGACGAAACCCATATGTCGACAAGAGCAGCAAACGATGACTTGGCATCACTCACCGCCCTTCCGTCCCTGGCTTTCTCCGCCTCACCCACCCGTTCAGCACCGTACGCCCCTCCCCCAACCCGCAGATCCCCGGCCCGCCACCGTTGATGTTGTCGATATGGCGTGATCCACCCTCGTTTTCCAGCCATATCGACAACATCAACGCGTTGCCCTCCGGAATGCGGGGCCGCGAGGCCGTCCTCGTGTGAGACTTCGATGGTGCCGCGACGCCCCCGCCTCCCCGAAGAGCTTCGCAGCGGCCCGTTCCAGGGATCGCAGGCCGTACGCGACGGTCTGCTCACCCGCGGAGAGTTGCGCAACGCCTGCTGGAAACGCATGTTTCCCGACGTCTACGTCCATCACTCCGAGGAGATCACCCTCGATCTGCGCATCACCGCCATCGCCCTGCTCCTTCCCGAGGGCGGCGCGGTCAGCGGGCACGCGGGCGCGTGGCTGCACGGCGTCGATCTCCTGCCGAACACGCCCAGCCCGGATGGCGCCGCTTCACCCCGCACCGGCACGGCGGCGTCCCTCCCGGGTCAGGACCGCACGACGGCCCGTCCCGGCCGGAAGGACCACGCGGTCATCGAGGTGGTCGTCCCGCCAGGCACGACCATGCGCCCCCGCGCCGGAGTGTCCGTACGGCACGCCGCCCTGGCCCCCGGCGAGATCACCGCGATCCGCGGCGTCCCTGTCCTCACCCCGCTGCGGCTCGCCTTCGACCTGGCCCGGACCGGACCCGACCTGACCGAGGCGGTCGTGGCCGTCGACGCGCTGGCCCGCACCCGCAGACGCCGCCATTTCGCCCCCGCCGCCCTGCTGGAGACGGCCGCCCGTCATCCGCGGCAGCGCGGCGTACGGCGGCTGCCCGAGGTCGTCGAGCTGAGCGACCCGCTGGCCGAGTCCCCCATGGAGACCCGCCTGCGGCTGCTGCTCGTCCGCGCGGGCCTGCCCCGGCCCGTCTCCCAGTTCGAGATCTGCGAGGAGACCGGCCTGCGCCTGGCCCGCGTCGACCTGGCCTACCCCGACGCGAAACTCGCCATCGAGTACGACGGCGACAACCACAACGGGCGGTGGATGAAGGACGTCCTGCGCCAGAACCAGATCTTCGCCGAGGGCTGGCGGCTGCGCCGCTACACCAAGCAGGCGATGTACGGCGCACCCGAACTGATCGTCCAAGAGATCACCCGCCTCCTGGGCGACCTCCGCGCCCGTTGACCGCGGCGACACGGCTCGGTCCCGACGGATGCTCCGGAGCCGCTCACGGGCCCCGTCACCCCATGAACTCGTCATCCGCGGCGGACAGGCCGCTGCGATCGGTGCGTGGACTTCACGGGTCGAACCTGAGTGATCGGACGCCGCCCGGGGTGGAGAGGGGGAACGCCCTCCGGGAGAGGGCTCCCCGGGACGGTGTGCGAGGATTCACGACGACGTCCCGGCGATCATCCGGCTCCGGACGGCGAAGCTCTCGGATGTCGACTCGGGCGGATCACCGGGAACAGGAAGACCTCTACCGACCCGCTCCTCTGACGGGTACCGAACCTCTGGGAGAAGAGCATCGTGAAGCGCTGGGCCCTCACCACAGGCGCCGTACTCACCGCCCTCACCGTGTCCACCGCGGCGTCCGCCGCACTCGCCGGACCCGCACAGGCGTTCCTCGCGCCGGCCGTACCGGCTCAGACCGTACCCGCGCAGACCGCGCCGGCCGTACCGGCTCAGAGCGCACCCGCGCAGACCGCGCCGGTCCCGCTGACCGGCAAGGGCGTCTACCTCCGCTACAGCAGCGGCGTCCGCCTGGCGACGGAGAGCGGGCGGGCCGTCTGGACCGACCGCTCCGGTTCCGGGCAGTTCTCCGTCTCCCCCGACGGCGGGAAGATCGCCTGGATCGACGGCAGAGGACGTCTGCACGTCTCCGTCCCCGCCGCCGGCGGAACCACCGACAAGGTCGTCGCCAGGGGAGCCGCCTACGGCGCCCCCTGCCTGACCCCCGCCTGGTCCGCCGACTCCGCCCGGGTCGCCTTCCCCCTGGCGGGCGCGTCCGAGCGGACCGCCGTCGCCGTGGTCGGCGCGGACGGCAGCGGCCGGGCCAAGGCGGGGACGACCCCCGGCCCCTGCCACCTGACCTGGTCGGCCGACGGCCGCACCCTCGCCGGATACGCCGGGACCACCGAGGGCGTCCACCTCCTGGACACCGTCTCCCGCACCTCCCGGCGGGTCCCCGGCGTCAGGACGGCCAACCACGTGGCGGGCCTGTCCCCCGACGGCCGCCGCGTCGTGGTGAACGCGATCGGCGCGAACGCCCCCGCCGGAGACGGCTCGTGGCCGACGGCCTTCATCCCGTCGGTGTACGACACGCGGACCGGGAAGAAGGTCGCCCTCCCGGTCAAGGGCAGGCTCATCGGCGCCCTCTACCTGCGCGACGGCCGCCTGGTCGTCCGGGTCGCGGGCCGGACCGCCAACACGCTGGTCGTCCTCTCCTCCTCCGGCGAGCGGCTGCAGACCCTGCCCGAGAAGCCCCGCAACCGGCTGCACGGCCTCCTCCAGGTGGGCTGACGCGAGCAACCGGACCCGGCGGCCCTCACCCCTCCCGGCGGCGGGTCCGGGTCCGCGGTCACCGACGGTGCCGGGTCCGCGGTCACCGACGGTGCCGACGGGCGGCGCCCGGTCTCACCGCTCCCACGAGCGCGCGGACGTGCTTCATGGTGTCTTCGAGGACCGGCTGGTCCACGGAACCGAGAATCCTGATGATGTCCCGGTCCTCGGCCGTCCAGAGCCGTCGGCTCCGGACCGTCGACGGTTCGAGCGGTCCCGCCCCTTGCCGGTTCCGGATCTGCCGGTTCCGGATCTTCCGGTTCCGGATCGCCACATCACCTGGACCCGGTGTCTGCGCGCGGGACGGGTTACCGATGATCATGGCCACCAGGATCGCCCGATCGGGCACGACACCTGTCACGGCCAAGATCAGGCATGGCCGCTTCTTGTACGGCTGCGGCTCGTTCCCACCGAAGGGAACCAGAGGAGTCCCACGTCACCGGATTTCACCGGTCGTCGTAAACCGCATCCTCTGGGCGGTCCCAGTCATCGGCCCACAGGGGGGAGACGTACTCCCGGTCATACGCCTCGCCGCGAGGAGCCGGCAGCTCACCGCCGCGCGGGCTCTCGGAATTACCGGCGACGAGGGCCCACGGCCCGCGGATGACCTGGGCGGCCGACACGGATGCCGGAGCCGGTCGAGGCTCCCGGCGCTTTCGGGGGCGCACACCCTGGTCGGTGGTCGTGCGGTAGCGGAATGCCTGCTCCGTACCCGCCGCGGTGACGAGAGGGAACGAGAGGGAAGCTCACCCTCGGTCCTCCTCGGAAGGCTTGATCTCAGTCCTGGCCTGCTCGACCGTGGCGTCATGGTTGGCCGCGGTCTGCTGGAGAACGTCGATGAGCTCTTCGAGGCGCTCACGGCTCAGATGGAACCGGGCATGAACGGTCACCGGCAGGCCGTCCTTCAGGGCTTCGACGGCACGCCGCCGCCCTTCGGGGTCACCGGGGACGAACGGGGGAGGGACACTGCCGAACAGCAGGAAGACATCATCCGGCGTCCTGTTCAACGTCGGCGGACCGGGTTGCCCGACGAACTGGTTGACGTGCTGGATGGGCACGCCGTTCGCCGCGCTCCAGCCGGCGGTAACAGCGAGCTCGGACACGGTCGGGTTCTCCTGCACGTCCTCAGTCTGGAACCCCGTATGCCGGTGTGCCATGCCACGCCCTCCGCCGAGGGTCGAAGGTCGGATGCGCCGGTGTCGTGCCCGGCCGCCCCGGACCGCACCCGAAAGACTCGGTCGGCCCATGCCGAATGGGAATCACACGAAAGGTGAGGGCGGCAGCGGTAATCTCGGGCATCCGGTGACGAGAAACGGAGTCTTGTCGGCCTGAATCATGGACATCTAGGGTGATATTCACCTTTTCTTGCGACTCGGGGTTTTGGAGAGGACGGGGACGGCGTGACGGACCGCATGGTGCCGAACCCGTTGCACGTCAGGTTGACGGAGCTCCTCGCGGAGGCCGAGGAGCGCGGCCGGGAGATCCGGCGGGCCTACGAGCGCCCGGTGGGGACGATGCGGACGGGGACGGTCTGGACGGGGCCGACCGCCGACACGTGGATCGACGAGCTGGAGGAGCGGCACCACCGGCTGGCGCAGCTGGCCCGGCAGGTGGTGAGCGCGATCGAGGAGGAGCTGCGCCGCCACCCGGCGATGGTGACCGAGGCCGAGGCGCACGCCATCAGCGCCGGCAGGGTGGATGAGCGCTCGCCCTTCTTCCGGGGAGGACGGGGCCCGTGGCCGTGACCGGTCCGCCCGGAGGGACGGGATCCGCGGCCGCAGCCGACCGGCCGGAGGAGACGGGGATCGCAACCGTGACCGGTCCGCCCGGAGGGACGCGGCTCGCGACCGGGGAGGGTCCGTGACGTCGGCCGGGTTCCACGGGATCGACCCCGACCGGTTGGAGCAGGCCGCCGCCGACCTGCGCGCCGGGGCCGACCGGCTGAGCGCGCTCGGCGAGGAGCTCGGCGGGAAGCTCCACCGGTACGGCATCGGCACCGCCGCGCCACGGGAGATCATCCGCATCGCCGACTGGGGCAGGATCGAGGTCTCCAAGCTCCGTGAGCGGGCGGAGCTGATCCGGAAGCTGAACGAGGGCGGCGACCTGGCGTCGCCGGGCGGCGGCGCCCGGGGGCTCGTCCGCCTCCCCGGCGAGCTGGAGGACTTCGAGCTCGCCCAGAAGCTCGCCCGGGTGTACGGCGACGGCGTCTTCACCGAAAAAGACGCCGAACGGCAGGCGAAGCTCGTCCACGACCACGCCGACGAGGTCGCGAAGCTCGCCGACGACCCCCAGGCCGCCGCCGCCTTCTACGCCCTGCTCTCCCCGAAGGTCCGCGACGCCCTGCCGAACCTCATCGCCGGCACCGGCAGCAGGACCGCCAAGCAGGACCTGGCCGCCTTCGGCAAGGCCCTCGGCGCGGCCCTGCGCGCCCCCGCCCTCGTCCCCGCGTTCGCCAAGGTCAGAAGCGACCTGACCCGGCCGGCCGGGAGCAAGGCCGCCGCCTGGAACCGGCTCGCCCTGCTCGCGGGCGCGAACGCCCCGTCGAACGTCCGCAGCGCGGCGGCCCGCACCCTGGTTCTGGACGACTTCGCCAGGAAGCCCCGCCAGGACTGGCGCGCCGGGTCCACCGAGTCCACCGCGTACGGCCTCCCGTCCGACCTGGTCGCGCTGGGCCTGGAGGTGCTCGCCGGGGACGGCGCGGCGGTGCGGGACGCGTTCTCGAAGCTGGGTGGGCCCGAGGTGAAGCTGACCCGGCCCGAGAAGATGAAGCTCTTCCTCGACCACGCCGAGCGGTCGGCCACCGGGGAGGACGTGGCCGACGCCTTCGGCCGGGCGATGGAGTCGGGCACCGAGGCGAGGACCGAGCAGCCCGGGAAGCACAGTCCGGAGGCCGCCGCCTTCACCCTGGACCTGATGAAGGTCGCGGGCTCCTTCGGCGCGAACCTGCCGGCCTCGGCCAAGGACTCCATGGGCGTGATCGCCGGCTCGTACGTCCACGAACTGGTCTCGGGCGCCCGTGTGGACAAGGCCATCGGCCGTGCCTCCGGCGTGGAGGTCCCCGAGCACTGGGAACCCTTTCCTGGGGTGACCCCCGCGTTCTACCTCAGTCTCATCGACACCTCGCGGTTCCTGAAGACCTTCATCGGCGAGTACGAGGCCGCCGACACGTTCGATTCGGCAGTGGCCCGATTCCGCCACGACACCCTGATCAACGCAGCTCGCCTGGACGCGAAGCACGATGCCCAGCGTTTCGAGAAGATCTCGGCGATGTTCGGCGACTTCGGCGGTGTCGCGTTCAAAAGCGCGGTCGACGTGCTCGGCGAGGAGGACGCCGCCGCCGACACCGCCCGCGACTTCGTCAAGAACACCGCCGGGTTCCTCCTCGGTGAGATCCCCATCGCGAACCAGGCCGCCGAACTCGGATGGGACGCCTTCCAGGCATACGTCTTCAGTGGTCTCTCGGACGACTGGGCCGACAGCTTCGAGACGCAGGTCGAAGCGGTCAACAAGGAGCGCTCGGAACTCGCCACTCGCCTGAAGTACGACACGGCACATCTCCTCCACAGCGGCGGCTACCCGGCGAGTGAACCCCCCAAGGAACTCGTCAGCCAGGCCACCGGCGGCCTCAAGACCTATGACGAACTCCTCGCCGAGGCCAAGCGTGAGGCCACCGGCGGCAAGAAGTGGGAGCAGGTACTCCAGGAGAAACTGGCCGTCTACGAGGGCTGGATGGACAGCAACAGTGCGATCGACAAGAAGATCGAAGGCTCCTCTCGTTTTCAGACCAGTAAGTTGGCCGAGGAGTTATTGAAGAAGCAAGATAAATCCTAAAACTGAAAACATGGTTCTCCTCAGCGCGCCAGACAGGCGGTCTCCGCACGCAGCCGCCAGGTCGGTGACTCCGGGGCCACGTGAACATCCACGGTTACCCCTATCTTCTTGTTACCATGAATGAATCTACCCTCAAGGGCGTCCAACTGGTCGAAATCGTATTCGACTTCATATCCCATAACTTGGTCAAGAGTGGTCTGCATAAGCCTCTCCGCCAAATCGAGATGCCCATCAACGTCAGCGTCCTTGCGCTCATCATCAGCCGTCAATCGCAACACCCGCTTGAACTTTCCCTCGCCACAAGGAATGTCCTTGTCCGGACGCTGAAGAATTTTTAGTTTCACGAGCGGGTTCTTGAAGACGTCATCGGCCTCAAACCGCTGAGCATCCTTTCGCAGCTCCGCCACCGCTTTGTCCAAGGAGAGTTCGGGCTCGCGGGTGCATCCCGCCGTCACCAGCACCGCCGCCAGAACGAGCACCAGGAACCGACTGACACGCATGCGATCCTCCGGGGTGATCGACGCCGAGATATGCCGATCTTCACCCAATCGAACCGTCACCGCCACAGTCTTTCCGCATTCGGTCGTCATCCTTCGACCACCCGGAACCAGACCGACCCGCCGGCCTCGCCGCGCTTCGAGCCCCACGCCGCCGCGAGCAGGTCCACCAGCCACAGGCCCCGTCCTCCGTCGTCGTCGGCCTCCGGCACCCGGACGGCCGGCGTGCAGGTGGCCGATCCGTCGTCGGCGACCTCCACGTGCACACCCTCGGAGGTACAGGCCATCCGCACCACCACCCGTCCGCCCGCCGTACGGCCCGAGTCCGAGTGCGTGATCGCGTTGGTGACCACCTCGCTCAGCAGCAGCAGGGCGTCGTCGAGGACCGGGGCCGCGATCCGTCCGGCCAGCAGCCCGCGCGCCCATTCCCGGGCCACCGGAACGGAGACCTCCTCCCCCGGGAACTCCCGCCACCAGGTGTCCTGCCGCGCGTCCACGACCGCCCCCTGCGGCGGGCCGCCGCAGCCGGACCTCTCGTATCGTCCGTCCGCCGTCATGGCCCGACCTCCAGAGTGCTTTCCGAGACACGCGACCGCGACCTGAAATGGAATCCTCATATTCATGAGCGACCCGATTCCCTCCCGACCGGAAAGGTGACGACCTGCTTTCTTTTCCGTACCGCCCCGAAGGACGGCTCTGTGTTTAGACTGCCTTCCTGGCATCGGATCGGCGGCCGGTTCGGCAATCCGGAGCAGAGCGGATGATGACGGTCTCCGGTCTGCCGTGGACTGAATTCGGTATCACCGTCCGGGCAACAGGTCCGTTTTTCCTTATTTGGGAGGAAGTGCAATGGATGCCGTGCCGTCTCTCGACCCCGGCTCCCCGCGCGTGCGGTTCGGAGCCGAGCTGCGCCGCCTGCGCGAGACCGCGCAGCTCTCGCAGGCCGCCGTGGCCGCCCGCCTCGGCTGCACCCAGACCCAGGTGAGCCGCCTGGAGAAGGCCACCCGTACCCCGTCGAGGTCCGACGCGGAGAAACTGGACCGGCTCTTCGGGGCGGTCGACGGCGTCTCCTTCACCCGGCTCCACCAGCGCATCGTCGCCCAACCGGGCGGCCCGGCCTGGTTCCGGAACTGGGCGGAGGAGATCGAACCCACCGCCCGCGTCCTGCGCTCCTGGGACCCGCTCCTGGTGCCCGGCCTCCTCCAGACGGAGTCCTACGCTCGCCATGTGCTCGGCCAGGAACCCCGGATCACCTCCGAGGAGGTGGAAGAACGCGTCCAGGCCCGTGTGCAGCGTCGGCGGATCCTCAACCGGGTCGATCCTCCGCTGTACTTGCTCCTCATCGACGCCAGTGTGTTGCGCCGCCCGGTGGGAGACTCCGTGGTGATGCGCGAACAGCTTGACTACCTGCTGGAGATGGCGCAGCATCCCAACGTTTCCATCCAGCTCGTGGACCAGCGGTGCCTGTCGGGACTACTGGGCGCGTTCATGATCGCCGAGCTTCCGAACGGTGAATCGGACGTCATCCATGCGGACTCTCCGGCAGAGGGACAAATTTCTGCCGATCTGGAACTTGTAGCCTCGATATGGAATCGATATGAGGCGATACGACGATGGGCTTATCCTGATCACATGTCCCTCAAAATGATCGAGGATGTGAAGCAGGAATGGATCTGAGCGCCGCCGTGTGGCGGAAGTCATCACGTTCCGGATCAAACGGCGGCCAGTGCGTGGAGGTCGCCGACAATCTGCCCGGGGTGGTCGCGGTCCGTGACAGCAAGGACCCGGACGGCCCCAAGCTGCTCTTCACCCCCGCCGAGTGGCGGGCCTTCGTCGGCGGCGTCAAGGCCGGCGAGTTCGACTCCCCCGCCTGACCACTCGATGGTCCAGGTCACACCATGACGACCGCTTCGGGTGTGATCCCCTCAGGACGTGCCGGAGATGTTCACCGCGTGCTCCGTGGCCGGATCCTGGACGCCGCCTGCCGCACGGCTACGCTCCTCTCAGGACGAGGTCCGCGGTCGGGGCGCCCATGATCGAGGAGGCGGCATTCGCATCACCAGTTGGGTCACGCGGACGACACCCGGTGGCGGCTTCTCATAGGTCGGGGTGTTCAGCAGGAGCGGATGACCGTCGGGGTCGAGCTTTCCGTCCCAGGTCCGGCTGACCGCCTGGCAGTGGTCCCGCATCTCGAACATGGCGATCTTGCAGACCTCGCCGCCGGCCATGGGGGTGAGCCAGAGCAGGCGATCACCGGGCACCAGACGCTCTCGCCCGTTGATGACGCCGTTCGGCGAATTGCGACCCCGGTCGAGATGGGGGACGGGGTCGACGACGCCGTCCGGGTCACCGTCGCTGAACCCCGCGACGGCCTCCTCGTCCCGGGTGCCCATCAGTTCGAGCAGGTCACCGTCGCTGTGGGCCTGCCAGAAGTCGATCGGCTCGACCCTCCGCGCCGTCAGGTGCGGCAGTGCCATGACGACGAAGAGGTCACCGGCCGACGCGGTCAAGGCGATCCGGTCTCCGCTCCTGACGTGATGCGGTTCGTCCGCGTCCCACGCGTCGATGCCCGCGACCTCCAGCAGGGCGTCCCTGACCGTGTCGATCGCCATGTCCGGGGAGACCTCGAAGAACTTCCGGTTCGGGGAGACCCGAAAGGGTTCCAGCAGCTCATGGGCATATTTCTCGACCTCGTGCGGACGGGATGTCAGGGTGCGGAACTCGACATCGAACGGGAGCGGGACACCGGTGGCATGGAGCTGTTTCGCACGATCCTCCGCGAGATCAGTGGTCATCCCTACCTTGACGATCCCCGGCATCGCCCCGTTACTCAGGACATAGACAAAACCGATCGCGTATTTGGACAGACCGCCTCCTGGGAACACCGTTACGACGTGGCCTCCAGAATGCCAGGAAAGATCGACGATCAACACGACTGGACGATCACCGCCTGACCCGAACCCTCAGAAGAGAGCCCCGTCCGGCGGGAACAGTCCGTCCTGGAAGGCGTCGGCTTCCTGCCCCGCCGTTCCCGGACCTTCCGTGCTCACCAGGCTCACCGCGTGGAGGGATCGGGCGGCGGTGAGGCCGTTCACGGGTGAACGCCGGCGCCTCTCCTCGGCGTGTCAGGCCGTGCCGTAGAGGGCGTCGACCTCGTGGGCGTACCGGTCCAGCACGTAGTGGCGCCGCACCTTCTGCGTGGGGGTGAGCTCCCGTCCGACGGCGAAGACGCCGTCCAGGAGGCGGAAGCGCTTGACCGCCTCGGCCCGCGAGACCGCCCGGTTGGCCGCGTCGACGGCCTCCTGGATCGTGCGCAGCAGGTCGGGGTCGTCGCGCAGGTCGGAGGGCTCCGCCTCCGGCGGCTTGCCGTGGTCGTGCTTCCAGCGCGGGAAGACCTCCGGGTCCAGCGTGATCAGAGCGCCCACGTACGGCCGGCCCTCCCCCACGACGACGCACTGGTCGATGAGCCAGTGCGCGCGCAGGCGGTCCTCGATGACCGCCGGGGCGACGTTCTTGCCGGAGGCGGTGACGATGATCTCCTTCTTCCGGCCGGTGATCCGCACGAACCCGTCGGCGTCCAGCGCGCCGAGGTCGCCGGTGCGCAGCCAGCCGTCGGCGTCGAAGGCCTCGGCGGTGGCCTCCGGGTTGCGCCAGTACCCCTGGAACACGTTCGGCCCCTTGAGCAGGAGCTCCCCGTCCGGCGCCACCCGCACGGCGTAGCCGGGCAGCGGCGGGCCCACGGTGCCCATGCGCGGCCGGGTGGGCGGGTTGAGCGTGTGCCCGGACGTGCTCTCGGTCAGCCCCCAGCCCTCCACCACGGTGATCCCGGCGCCGCGCATGAAATGGCCCAGCCGGACGCCGAGGGGGGCGGCGCCGCTGACGGCGTACCGCGCCCGGCCGCCCATGGCGGCGCGCAGCCTGCCGTACACCAACCGGTCGAAGACCGCCCGCCGGAGCCGCAGGAGCGGGCCCGGACGGCCGCGGTCGAGCGCTTCGCCGTAGGCCACGGCGGTGTCGGCGGCCATCGCGAACAGCCTCCCGTGCCCCTCGCCCTCGGCCTTGAGCAGCGCCGCGTTGTAGGCCTTCTCCAGCACCCGGGGCACGATGAGCATGAGCGTGGGCCGGAATGACCGGAGTTCGCCCGGGATGTCCTTCATGTCGGAGCTGTACCCGACGAGCGTGCCCCGGTGCATGGCGGCCAGCTGGACGGCGCGCGCGAAGATGTGGGCCAGCGGCAGGAACAGCAGGACCGAGGCGTTCTCGTGCAGGACCCGTTCGCCGACGCCCTCGACGCGGGTCACGTTCCGCACCTCCGCCACCAGGTTCGCGTGGGTGACCATGCAGCCCTTCGCGGGACCGGTGGTGCCCGAGGTGTAGACGATCGTGGCGAGGTCCTCGGCGGCCAGCTCCCGGCGGCGCGACTCGACCTCGGCGGCCGGGACCCCGGTCCCCCGCTCGGTCACCTCCCCGAGCCGGTCCAGGTGCCACACCTGCCGCACGGCGGAGGGCTCGGCCTGCCGTACCACGTCCTCACAGCCGTCGTCGCCGGCGAACGCCGCCACGGCGCCCGAGTCGGCGAAGATCCAGGAGACCTGGTCCACCGACGCGGTCTCGTAGATCGGCACGGTCACCGCCCCCGCCGCCCAGATGGCGAAGTCGCACAGCGCCCACTCCAGCCGGGTCGCCGACATCAGCGCCACCCGGTCCCCGGGCCGGATCCCCGCGGCGATCAGCCCCCGGGCCAGGGACACGACCTCGTCGGCGAGCTCCCGCCAGGTGAGCGGCGTCCAGACCCCCGCCACCTTGCGGCTCACCGCGGCGCGGTCCGGCCACCGGGCCGCCTGCGCGAAGACGTCGTCCAGCGCCGTGCCCGCGTCCCGGGCGCCCTCGCCGGAGACCGCCGGCGGCGTCCGCCACTCACTCACCCCAGGGGAATTCTGCATATCTCCAACCTGCTCTTCTTTCGGTCCCCGTACCAGGGACCCCGGGCCCGGGGAAGGGGAGCAGTTGGACCCCTGCCGGACCGGGAACGCCGCCACCGTCGCCCCCGCCGGACCGGGAACGCCGCCACCGTCGCCCCCGGCGGGACGGTTCCCGCCCTCCGCGACCGGGGCCTCACCGGATCTTTCCCGGCCGGGAGCACCACGAACAGGGAGTCGGACGCGATTCACCGGGGGAAACGTCCCATGCTCGCCCTCAATGGGCGCATACTGGGAACAATGAAATCATCCCACGCCGCGACCCGGCGCATCCTTCCCGGCAGTCCCTTCAACCGCACCATCGTCCCCCCGCCCCCCATCGAGCAGTACGCCCTGAACGACCGCGTGAGCCACGACAAGTACGGCCTCGGCGTGGTCATCGGAGTCGAGGACGACCTCGCCGTGCTCGTCGACTTCGGCCCCGAGCAGCGGCGGATCACCACGCCGTTCGCCAAGATGACCCGGCTCTGAGCCCGACCGACCCGCCGACGGGCCCGCTGACGGGCCCACCGACGACGAAGGAGGCCCGCACGCCGGCGTGCCTCCACCCCGCCCAGGACGCATGAGTCCCCGGAAGGTCCAGACGCATGAGTCCCCGTGACACCCGGACGACGCACCGGAAGCGCCCGACCGACCCGCGCAGGGGGAGAGAGGCCCGCGCAGACGAAATCGGCCCGCCGATACGGCGGGCCGATTCGAGTCCGCCGGAGGACCGGCGGGATGGTGCGCCGCCAGGGACTCGAACCCCGGACCCGCTGATTAAGAGTCAGCTGCTCTAACCAACTGAGCTAGCGGCGCGTGAAGCACTTGAAGAGTAGCGCATCCGCGGGCGTGCTTCGAAATCGACGGGTTCGACCCGCTAGGCTAGAACAACATTCGGTTCTGCCCGGGAGCACACATGTGGTTCGCCTCGCCCGCCGACGTCCGTGAGCGCCTCGCCGCCGTGGACTACCTCCCCGACGACGCCATCGCCACCTCGGTCTTCCTCGCCGCCGCACTCGGCAAGCCCCTGCTCGCCGAAGGTCCCGCGGGCGTGGGCAAGACCCAGCTCGCCAAGGCCGTCGCCGCGGTCACCGGGGCGCGGCTCGTCCGCCTCCAGTGCTACGAGGGCCTGGACGAGGCCCGGGCCCTGTACGAGTGGAACTACAAGAAGCAGCTCCTGCGCATCCAGGCCGCGGGCGGCCAGGACTGGGACGCCACCCACGACGACATCTTCACCGAGGAGTTCCTGCTGGAGCGGCCGCTGCTGGCGGCCATCCGCTCCGAGACCCCCACGGTCCTGCTGATCGACGAGACCGACAAGGCCGACGTCGAGGTCGAGGGGCTGCTGCTGGAGATCCTCTCCGACTTCCAGGTCACCATCCCCGAGCTGGGCACGATCACCGCCGTGCGCCGGCCGTACGTGGTGCTGACCTCCAACGCGACCCGCGAGCTGTCGGAGGCGCTCAAGCGGCGCTGCCTCTACCTGCACCTGGAGTACCCCTCGCCGGAGCGCGAGCGCGACATCGTGCTGGCCCAGGTGCCCGCGATCGAGGCGGGCCTGGCCGAGCGGCTCGCCCGCACGGTCGCCACGCTGCGCGCCCTGGAACTGAAGAAGTCCCCCTCGATCGCCGAGACGATCGACTGGGCCGGCACCCTGCTCGCGCTGGGCCGGACCGAGCTGGACGAGGAGACCACCGCCGCGACCCTCGGCGTGGTGCTCAAGCACGCCTCCGACCAGGAGCGGGCCCGCAAGGAGCTGGGCCTGTGAGCCGGGCCGCGGGCCGGGCCGGTCGGCCCGCGCCCTCCTGCGCATCGGCGGCCTCCCGCGCGGCGGCCCCGCGGCCGGGGGAGGCCGCGCCGTGAGCCTGCTGGACCGGCACGTCGGTTTCGTGCACGCGCTGCGCGAGGCGGGGCTGCCCGTGTCGCCGGCCGAGGGGCTGGACGCGGCGCGGGCGCTGCAGGTGATCGACCTGGCGGAGCGCGAGTCGCTGCGCGCCGCCTACGCGGCGACGCTGGTCAAGCGGCCCTCGCACCGGCCCGGCTTCGACACCCTCTTCGACCTGTGGTTCCCCGCCTCCACCACCGGCCTGCACGGCCCCCGCCCGGCCGCCGGCCCCGATCCGCGGACCGCCGGCGTCCCCGAGCTGCGGGACCGGCTGGCCGAGCTGCTGCTGGAGGCCGGTGAGCGGCCCGGAGAGCTGGACGCGTTCGCCCGGGAGATGGTCGAGCGGTTCGGCCGGCAGCCCGCGAGCCCGGGGCGGCAGAACTGGTTCTCCTACCCGGTGCTGCGGGCCCTGTCCCCCGAGACCCTGATGGCCCGCCTGCTCGCCGAGGTCCTGGCCGGGGCCGAGCGCGGCGGCCTGGCCGAGAAGGTCGCCCGGGAGCGGATCACCCGCGGCATCCGGCGGTTCGAGGAGGCCGTCTCCACCGACGTGCGGCGCCGCATCGCCGAGGAGTCCGGGATCGAGCGGATCGCACGCTCCGCCGTACGGCCTCCGCTGGAGCGGGTGGACTTCCTGCGGACCACCAAGGCGGACCTGGCCCGGCTGCGCCGGGAGGTGCACCCGCTCGCCCGCCGCCTGGCGGCCCGGCTGACCGTCAAGCACCGGCTGGGGCACCGCGGCCGGCTGGACTTCCGCCGCACGGTCCGGGCCTCGCTCTCCACCGGCGGCGTCCCGCTGACCACCCACCTGAGGCCCCGCCGCCCGCACAGGCCCGAGCTGGTCGTGCTCTGCGACGTCAGCGACTCGGTCGCCTCCTTCGCCCACTTCACGCTGCTGCTGACCTACGCGCTGCGCGAGCAGTTCACCAAGGTCCGCGCCTTCGGCTTCGTGGACACCGTGGACGAGATCACCCGCTTCTTCGTCCCGGGCGCCGACGTGGCCGAGGCGATGACCCGGCTGGCGCGCGAGGCCGACATGGTGCGGTTCGGCCGCACCGACTACGGCCGCGCGTTCGAGCGCTTCGCCGAGCGGTACGGCGACGCCGTCGGGCCGAAGACCTCGCTGCTGATCCTGGGCGACGCCCGGTCCAACTACCAGCCGCCCGCGCTGGAGACCCTCCGGCGGCTGAGCTCCGGCGCCCGGCACGCCTACTGGCTCAACCCGGAGCCGGTCGCCCAGTGGGACACCGGGGACTCCTCGGCGACGGCCTACGGCGGGATCGTCCCGATGCACGAGTGCCGCAACGTCGTCCAGCTCTCGGCCTTCATCGAGGAACTCGCCTGACGGCGCCCCGGGCCCGCCCGCGGAGACGCTCTCCACGGGCGGGCCCGGGGCGCCGAGCGCCGGCCGCCGGCTCAGTAGCGGAAGTCCGCCACCAGCCGGTGCAGCCGTTCCGACATTCCGGCCAGGTCGGCCGCGGCCCGGCGGCTCTCGCCCACACCCTCGGCCGTCACCTTCGTCGCGTCGGCCAGCACCGCGATGTTGGCCGCGATGTCCGTGCTGGCCTGCGCCGCGTCGGTCACGTTCCGGTTCATCTCGTTGGTGGTGGCGGTCTGCTCCTCCACCGCGGAGGTGATCGTCAGCTGGTAGTCGTTGATCCTGCTGATGATCTCGCTGATCTCGGCGATCGCGGCGACCGCGCTCTCGGTGTCGGCCTGGATGGCCTCGACCCGCTTGGAGATGTCCTCGGTGGCCTTGGCCGTCTCCTGGGCCAGGTCCTTGACCTCCCCGGCCACGACCGCGAAGCCCTTGCCGGCGTCCCCGGCGCGGGCCGCCTCGATGGTGGCGTTGAGGGCCAGCAGGTTGGTCTGCTCGGCGATCGAGGTGATCGTCTTGATGACCGAGCCGATCTCCGCCGACGAGGCGCCCAGCTTGGCGACCGTCTCGTTGGTCGACTCCGCCACCGCCACCGCCTGCGCGGCCACCTTGGCGCCCTCGCCGGCGTTGTGCGCGATCTCCCGGATGGAGGCGCCCATCTCCTCGCTGCCGGCCGAGACGGTCTGCACGTTCTGCGAGACCTGCCCCGCGGCGGCGGCGACGTTGCCCGCCTGCGCGGAGGCCTCGTCGGCCGAGGCGGCGATGCGGTCGCTGACCGACGCCAGCTCGCCGGAGCTGGTGGACAGGGCGTCGGCGTTGCCCGCCAGCTCCTTGATGGTCCGCCGGATGGCGTCGTTGGCCTGGTTGACCGCGGCCGCCATCGCGCCGGCCTCGTCACGCGAGGTGACTTCCGCCTTCTGGGTGAGGTCGCCCTTGGCCGTGGCGTCCAGCACCCGGGAGACGGCGTCCAGCGCGCGGACGATCTGCTTGGCCGTCATCCGGGACAGGGCCAGGGCGAGCAGCAGGCCCGCCGCCGTCAGCACCGCGATCAGCGTCCGGGAGCTCTCGTACTCGTCGACGGCCTCGGCGGCGACCGCCTCGGCGTTCTCCGTCTCGAACGTCGTCAGTTCGTTCATCGAGGTGATGAAGGCCTGCATGACGGCCTCGGACTTGGCGTTCATCTCCGGCGTGAAGTCCTCCAGCCCGTCCACGGGCCCCGCGGCGGACATGGAGGCGCCGTAGGCGTTCCACGCCTCCTCGAAGGCGGAGACGTGCTTGCGCACCTCGGGGTCGTCGGGCGCGACGGCCTTGTACGCCTCGAACGCCTTGCCGACCTCCTGCAGTCCCTCACCCGCCTCCTGCAGCAGCCGCGTCACGGCCGCCTTGTCCTCGGCGGTGGCCAGGGCCCCGGAGGACAGGAGCACATCGGTCATGTGGCCGCGCGCCTCACCGAGGTAGGAGAGGCGCTGGACGTTGCCCTGCCGGATGTCCTGCAGGTCGTCGCTCAGGTGACCCATGCGGGCCAGCGCCACGGCGGTGACGCCGGCGCCCATGAGCGCCACGACGAACACGGTGACCATGATCTTGGCATTGATGCGGCGGTCGGCGAACCACCCCAGCACCGGGTTGCGGTGCACGGTCACCGCGGGCCGTACGGTTTCGGTGGGGAAGTCGGGCACGGTGGAGTCCTTTCCAGGGGGGCCGTGGCCGCGGAGGGCGGCGACGGCGGAGAGCGTCCATCCCCATCGGCGGCCCGGACCGCCACCTGAGCCTTCTCCACCACGTCGCACGCGACGACACCCGCGGACCCGCACCGCGGCACCCGCGGAGCCGCACCACCACCCCGCACGCGAGGTACCACACCGCACGCGACGCCCGCGGGCCCGTCAGCCCACGCCGCACGGCGCGGCGCCTACGGGCCCGCGGCCCGTCAGCCCATGCGGCGCAGCACCCGCGCCGCCGTGCGGGTGAGCACCTCCACCTGGCTCTCGTCGAGCTCCTGGCGGGGGGCGCCGAGGATCCAGGAGGCCGCGTGCCGGGGCTTGAGCAGCGTGACGCCCTCCGCGGTGACCGTGCGCCTGCGCTCGGTGCCGTGCACGAGCTGCCCGCCGTGCACGGCCAGCAGCGGCTCGATCGTGACGGGGAGGCCCGACTCGCGGCTGAGCACCCCGGCCAGCGCCTCCGACGCCTCGACGAGCGCCCGGGCCGTCTTCGACCCGTACTTCTCGCCGAAGAACAGCCGCTCGCCGTACGTGGCGATCTCGGTGTCGGGATCCCACGCCTCGTTGTCCACGACCCAGACGCCGCCGGGGCCGATGACCAGGTGGTCGATCGAGGCCTGTCCGGGCACGGCCCGGCCGTCGAGGACCCGGTAGCCGTGCCTGCGGAGCCGGCGGCGGAGCAGCCGGGCGGTGACGGCCTCGCCGCGCCGCCTGCCCCGCCAGACCGCGGTCGACCGGAAGGACCACCAGTCCCAGGCCAGGTCGGCGGCGCCGACCAGCACGCCGAGCACCGGTCCGAGCACGACCGGCGACAGGCCGAACCGGTAGGCCAGCGCGACGCCGGCGGCCAGCCCTCCGGCCGCCTTGAGACCGCGCGTCTTCCAGCGGTCCCTGGCCTCGTCGCGCCAGTTCTTCTCGTACATCACCTGCGGTGACAGCCCGTGAAGCTGGTCATCGGGCGGGACGTAGATCGATCCACCAGGCACAACGAACCCCCACAGTCCGAGTGAATGGGAAGGGCAGGGATCTGCCACGCTGAAGATCCTCGGATAATGGGATACCCAAGCGGGAGCTCCAGGCCTGCGAAGTGACGCAAATAACACGGCTTCGCCATCCGGTGGGTGCTCTGACCGACCAGTCGGTATGCTTTTCCCATCACGGATAGGGGGACCACATGGCCCAGGACCAGGAGCCGGTACGGCAGCGGTTGCTCAGCGAGGCCACCCGCCTCTTCGCCGAGCAGGGCTTCGAGAGCACCTCGGTGCAGGAGATCGTCTCCGCCGCGGGCGTCACCAAAGGCGCCATGTACCACTACTTCGACTCGAAGGACGACCTGCTCCGCGAGATCTACGGCCGCGTCCTGCGCATGCAGATGGAGCGGCTCGTCCAGTTCGCCGACGGCCCCGGGACCGTGACCGAGCGCCTCTACGGCGCCGCCGCCGACGTCGTGCGGACCTCCGTCGAGAACCTCGACGACTCCAAGATCTTCTTCCGCTCGATGCACCTGCTCGCGCCCGACACCCGCAAGAGCGTGCGGGCCGAGCGCCGCGTCTACCACGAGCGCTTCCGGGACCTGATCCTGGAGGGCCAGCGCGAGGGCGTCTTCCGCACCGACACCCCCGCCGACATCGTCGTCGACTTCTTCTTCGGCTCGGTCCACCACCTCAACACCTGGTACAGCCCGGAGGGGCCGATCTCCGGCGCCGCCCTGGGCGCCTACTACGCCGACCTCCTGCTCACCTCGCTGCGGCCCCGGGACTGACCCCGCCGCCCGGTCCCGCGATCGGGCGTGATCGGGCGTGATCGGGCGTGATCGGGCGGACCCGGCCGCGGAGGCCGGGCACGGCCGCCAGAGGGGAACGGCCCGGCCCGCCCGGCGGGACCATCCGGCAGGGCCGGTCCGGCCCGCGGGACCATCCGGCAGGGCCGGGCAGGTCCGCGGGTCCATCCGGCAGGGCCGGTCCGGCCCGCGGGTCCGTCAGAGGGGGCCGGGCAGGTCCGCCAGCCTGGCCAGGGCCTCGCGGTGGGCGCCGGGCGAGCCCAGCGCGATCTGCCCCGCCTTGGCCCGCTTGAGATACAGGTGCACGGGGTGCTCCCAGGTCATGCCGATGCCCCCGTGCAGCTGCACGCTCTCCTCGGCGACACGCAGCGCCACCTCCGAGCACCACGCCTTGGCCACCGCCACGGCCAGCTCCGGCGAGTCCCCGGCGGGCTCGGCCAGCAGGTCGGCGGCGTTGCGGGCGGCCGCGCGGGCGCGCACCACGTCCAGCCAGAGGTCGGCCATCCGGTGCTTGATCGCCTGGAACGAGCCGATCGGCCGGGCGAACTGGTGGCGCTCCCTGATGTGGGCCAGCGTCGCGTCCAGGCACCACTGCGCCGTCCCCAGCTGCTCGGAGGCGAGCAGCCCGGCGCCGAACGACAGCACCTTCCGCCGCTCGACGTGCCCGAGCGCCTCTCCGGGGGCGCCGTCGAAGGTCACCGTCGCGACCGGCCGGGTCAGGTCCAGCGAGGGCGCCACCTCGATGCGGGCGTGCTCCGCCGTCACCCGGTAGAGCGCGCCCGGACCGGCCGGGACGAGCAGCACGTCGGCGACGTCCGCCCCCGCGACCGCGCGCACCCGTCCGCTCAGCGTGCCGTCCGCGCCGACGGTGACGGCCTCCGCCGGCGACCGGTACGGCGAGGCGGCCAGCGGGACCACCAGCGCCGCCGTGACGTCCCCGGAGGCGAGCTCCTGGATCAGGTCCTCCTCGCCGATCTCCAGCAGCGCCCTGGTCGCCAGCACGGCGCTGGTCAGGAACGGCACCGGCGCGACCGCCCGGCCCAGCTCCTCCAGCACCACCGCGACCTCGCGCGCCGTCGCCCCCGCCCCGCCGAGCGCCTCCGGCACCAGCAGGCCCGCCACCCCGATGTCCCGGGAGAGCGTCTTCCACAGCTCCATGTCGTACGGCGCGGCCGACTCGATCCGCGCCAGCACGGCGTCCGGGCCGCAGCGGTCGGCGAGCAGATCCCGCACGGAGGCCCGGAGCTCCTCCTCGACCTCGGTGTACAGCAGTGTCATGTCGCTCACCACTCCTCGTTCGCTGCGCGGGCCGCTCGTACCTCGCGGACCGCTCCGCCCACCGCGCCGGGCCCGCTCCGTGCCGCCGGGGCGACCGCGGTCACCGGGACCACCGCCGTCACCGGGACCGCCGTCGTCAGCGGGGTCACCGGGGTCACCGGGGTCACCGGGGCAGGTCCTTCCACGGCACGTCCTTGTCGACGCGGGGCTCCGACGGCAGGCCGAGCACGCGCTCGGCGACGATGTTGCGCAGGATCTCCGAGGTCCCGCCCTCGATCGAGTTCCCCTTGGCGCGCAGGTAGCGGTATCCGGCGCCGCGACCGAAGAAGTCCACGCTGTCGGAGCGGCGGAACGTCCAGTCGTCGTACTCCAGCCCCTCCTCGCCGCGCAGCTCGACGTCCAGCCCGGACAGCGCCTGGTTGAGCGCGGCGAAGGAGAGCTTCATGCCCGACCCCTCGGGACCGGGTTGCCCGGCCGCGAGCTGCTCGCGCAGCCGGGCCCCGGCCAGCCGGGTCACCTCGGCCTCCACCCAGAGCTTCAGCAGCCGCTGGTGCAGGTCGTGGGTGCGCAGCTCGGGCCGGGACCGCCAGGTCTCGGCCACCACGCCGATCATGCCGCCGCCGCGCCGTACCGGGGCGCCGCCGATGGCGACCCGCTCGTTCATCAGGGTCGTCTGCGCGACCCGCCAGCCGTCGCCGACCTCGCCGAGGCGCAGGTCGTCGCCGAGCCGCACGCCCGTCAGGAAGACCTCGTTGAACTCGGCCTCGCCGGTGATCTGCCGCAGCGGCCGGACGTCGACGCCGGGCGCGTGCATGTCGCAGACGAAGTACGTCAGGCCCCGGTGCTTGGGCACGTCCGCGTCGGTCCGGGCCACCAGGATCGCCCACCGGGCGTGGTGCGCCCCGGAGGTCCACACCTTCTGCCCGTCGACGATCCACTCGTCACCGTCGCGGACCGCGCGCGTGGCGAGGGTCGCCAGGTCCGAGCCGGCGCCGGGCTCGCTGAAGAGCTGGCACCAGATCTCCTCGCCCGTCCACAGCGGTCGCAGGAAGCGCCTCTTCTGCTCCTCGGTGCCGAACGCCAGGATCGTCGGCGCGGCCATGCCGAGGCCGATCGCCTGGACGCCGGTGTCGAGCTGCGGCGTCCCGGCGAGCACCTGCTCCACCACCTGCTGCAGCTCCCGGTGGACGCCCAGGCCGCCCAGCCCCGCGGGGAAGTGCACCCAGGCGAGCCCGGCGTCGAACCGGGCCCGCAGGAACTCCAGGCGGTCGCCGCCCGGATCGTGCTCCGCCAGGAACCCCCTGGCCAGTGACTCGACCTCTTCAGCCGTCATCGGCGGTCTCCCGTGTGCTTCTTCAGTTCGCGGTGGGCGAGGGAACGCTTGTGCACCTCGTCGGGGCCGTCGGCCAGGCGCAGCGACCTGGCCGCCGCCCACAGGCCGGCCAGCGGGAAGTCCTGGCTCACGCCGCCGGCCCCGTGCACCTGGATGGCCTTGTCGACGATCCACTCCACCTCGCGGGGAGTGGCGATCTTGATGGCCTGGATCTCGGTGTGGGCTCCCCGGTTGCCCACGGTGTCCATCAGCCAGGCGGTCTTCAGCACCAGCAGCCGGAGCTGCTCGATCTTCACCCGCGACTCGGCGATCCAGTCCTGCACGACGCCCTGCCGGGCGATCGGCTTGCCGAACGCGGTCCGGGCCAGGGATCGGGCGCACATCAGCTCGACGGCCCGCTCGGCCATCCCGATCAGCCGCATGCAGTGGTGGATCCGGCCCGGCCCGAGGCGGGCCTGGGCGATGGCGAAGCCGCCGCCCTCCTCGCCGATCAGGTTGGCCGCCGGCACCCGCACGCCGGTGAAGTCGATCTCGGCGTGTCCGCCGTGGTCGGCGTCGGTGTAGCCGAACACGTGCATGCCGCGCCGGACGTGCACGCCCGGGGTGTCGGTGGGGACCAGGACCATCGACTGCTGCCGGTGCGCCGGCGCCCCGGGGTCGGTCTTGCCCATCACGATGAGGATCCGGCAGTCCGGGTTCATCGCGCCGGAGGCGAACCACTTGCGGCCGTCGACCACGTACTCGCCGCCGTCGCGTGTGATCGACAGCGCGATGTTCGAGGCGTCGGAGGAGGCGACGGCCGGCTCGGTCATCGCGAACGCCGAGCGGATCTCCCCGCGCAGCAGCGGCTCCAGCCACTCCTTGCGCTGCCGCTCGTCGCCGAACTGCGCCAGGACCTCCATGTTGCCGGTGTCCGGGGCGGCGCAGTTGGTGGCGGGGGGCGCGATCCGCGGCGACCGGCCCATGATCTCGGCCAGCGGCGCGTACTGCAGGTTCGTCAGCCCGGCGCCGTGCTCGCCGGGGAGGAACAGGTTCCACAGGCCGCGCTCGCGGGCCTCCGCCTTGAGCCCGTCCAGCAGCGGCGGGATCGTCCAGCCGCTCTCGGCGGCCTGGGCCTCGAAGGCCTCCTCCGCCGGGTAAACGCATTCGTCCATGAACGCGAGCAGCCGCTGCCTCAGCTCCTCGGTCCTGGCGTCGAACCCGAAGTCCATGGGTCCTCCTCTATTCCGTCTCCGGGAGCGTACCGACCGGACGGTATGACTGTCGACCGTCCGGCCTGAATCCGGGTGGCCTTCCGGGAAAACACGCCAAGTGGACCTGGGGACCGGCCGGATCCCCCTTCTAGGGTCGTCCGCATGACCGCACGCATGCCCTCCCCCGTCATCCTCGAAGGCGCCGCCGTACGGCTGGAGCCCCTGGCCCCCGCCCACCTCCCCGATCTCCTCGCCGCGGGGGGCGGCGACCCGGAGGTCTGGCGCTGGCTGGGGGTCCCCGTACCGGAGACCGAGGCGGAACTGGCGGCGATCGCCCGCCCTCTCATCGAGGACGACCGGCACACGCCGTTCGCGGTGGTCCTCCGGGAGACCGGCCGGGCGACCGGCTGGACGGCCTACATCGACGTGCCGGGGTTCGACGACAGCGTCGAGATCGGCTGGACCTGGTACGGCAGGGCCGTCTGGCGCACCGCGGTGAACACGGAGTGCAAGGTCCTCCTGATCGACCACGCCCTCGGCCCGCTCGGGTTCAACCGGGTCCAGCTCAAGACCGACCACCTCAACACCCGGTCCCAGGCCGCCATCCGGCGTCTCGGCTGCGCCTACGAGGGCACCCTGCGCCGCCACCGCCGCCGTCCCGACGGCACCTGGCGCGACACGGTCTACTTCAGCGTGCTCGACCACGAATGGCCCGCCCACCGCGCCCGCCTCACCGCCCGCCCCGCCTCCACCGCCTCCACCGCCTCCACTGCCCGGCCGGCCTCGGCCGCCGCCGTCCACCCCGTCTCCGCCGCCGCCCACCCCGTCACAACCGAGGCACAAGCGGATCACCAGTGGTCCTTGGGAAGCTCCGCGACGTAAGCGAAACCGCGTCGCAGGAGGCACCCCCATGGGGAAGAAGAAGGCGTTGTCCACCGCGGCGGCCGCCCTGACCGCCCTGGCGGCCATGACCGTGGCGACTCCCGCGCCCGCGTCCGCCGCGGCCGTGGTGATCGAGGTCGAGCGCTCCTACGCCGGAACGGTACGGGAGTGGATCGACCCGTTCGTCTGCCCGACGAACATGGTGCTCACCGGCCGCTCGCACCACGGCGACGAGAACGCCGCCACCACCTACTACTGCAGCTTCATCCTCATCAACGGGGAACAGGCCCAGGTCCACATCGGCGAGTGGACCTCCCGCAAGAAGGAGAGCCGGTCCGACTACAGCGCCCTCGACCACCAGGTGGTCGTCGGCAGGTGGCACGAAGGCGACGAGAACGGCTACACGAGGTACCGTCCCGCCACCGTCCACTGGCAGGGCCGGCAGGTGCTGCTGGCCGACGGGGACATCAGCGGCGCGTACCGGGAGAGCTCCCACACCTGGCACGCGGACCGGAACAAGGTCATGACCGGCCGGCTGCACAACGGGGACGAGAACGGCACGACCTACTACCGGTTCGCCACCGTGACCGTCGCGGGCTGACCCCGCCGCCCCGCGCGTGATCGAACTCCTCGAAAGGAACCGAAGACAATGAGAACGTACGGCAAGGCCCTGTCCGTCGCCGCCGCGGTCGCCGCCCTGTCGGCCACCGCCATGACCGTCCCCGCCTCGGCGGCGACGATCAAGATGGAGCGCATCTACAGCGAGACCGTGTCGGAGTGGTGGGGCGTCCAGTTCACCTGCCCGCCGAACCAGGTGCTCACCGGCCGCTCGCACTACGGCGACGAGAACGCGAAGACCACCTACCACTGCAGCCGGATCCTGATCGACGGCGAGCAGGTCCAGGTGCACGCCGGAGACTGGACCCCCGCGCAGCGGGAGAGCCGGGCCGACTACAGCGCCCCCGACCACCAGGTGGTCGTCGGCAGGTGGCACGAAGGCGACGAGAACGGCGACACGAGGTACCGCACCGGTGCGATGTACTGGCGGGGGCAGCAGGTGCGGCTGATCGACGGGGACACCAGCCGCGAGTACAAGGAGAGCAGCCACACCTGGCAGGCGGCGCCCGGCAAGGTCATGACCGGTCGCGTCCACTACGGGGACGAGAACGGCAAGACCTGGTACCGGTTCGCCACCGTGTCGTTCGAGGGCTGACCGCCCGCACCCCGCTCCTCGCCGGCCGCTCCTCGCCGGCGCGGCCGTCTCGGCCCGTCTCGGCCCGGCGGGGAACGGCGGGGAACGGCGGGGAACGGCGGGGAACGGGCCGAGGCGGCCGCGCCGAAGGGCACGGGTGTCGCCTCCCCGGCCTTTCCGCCGTCGGCGGGCGGGGCCGGACCGCCGGTGACCGCTCGGGATCCGGATCAGCTCCGGACTCCCGGGACGGAGCCGCCGGACAGCATCCCGGCGAGCAGTTCCCGCGCGCCGAGGCGGAGCTCGTCCAGAGTGGGCTCGGTCCCGGCTCCGACGATGGCGTCGAACATCACGCCCTCCCCGAAAGCGACCAGCTGGCGGCCGTGCCGTACCGGATCGGGGGAGCCCGCGGCGGCGAGCAGGGCGACGGCCGGCTCGCGGAACCGGTCCCCCGCCCGGTCGTAGACCGCCCGGAGCTCGGGGCGGCGGGTCGCCTCCAAGGCCAGCTCGTAGCGGGCGACCGTGCGATGGCGGTCGACGGTGAGCTGCGCCCACAGCGCGCGGGCCATCATCTCGGCGAGCGCGTCCAGCGCGGCCCGGCCCCTTCCTGGCTCGCCGCCGCCCCGATCCCCCGCTCCCTCCGCGACCGGCGGCCCGCCCGTGGCTCCGGCCGCGCCCCCTGCCGCACCCTCGGACGCGTCCCCGCCCACGCCGCCGGCCGTGAACGACGAGAAGAGCTCCACCTCCAGCTCGGTGAGCCGGGCGAGGGCCAGCTCCAGCAGGGCCGAGCGGGTGCGCGCGAGGTTGGACGTCGAGCCGGGCGGCAGACCGGCCGCCTCGTCGACCGCCCGGTGGGTCAGCCCGCGCATCCCGCGCTCGGCCAGCAGGGTGATCGCGGTCTCCGCGACCAGTTCCGCACGTTGGGACTTCACCCCGGGATACTACATTTGTAGTTGAACTACAGGAGTAGTACCGTTCACTACATTCGTAGTGAAGGAGATGGACATGGCGCGCGCAGTGGTGGTCGGAGCGGGGATCGGCGGGCTGACCGCGGCGGTGGCGCTCCAGCGGCGCGGCTGGGACGTCACGGTGCTGGAGCGGGCGGCCTCCCTGGAGCCGGTCGGCTCCGGGCTCGCCGTCGCGGCCAACGCACTCAGGGCGCTCGACACGATCGGCGTCGGTGACGAGATCCGCGGACTCTCCGCCGTCCAGGGCGACGGCGGGGTGCGGAGCGCGGACGGGCGGTGGCTGGTGCGGACCAGCGCGGAGACGGTGACCGCCCGGTACGGCGACTCGGTGGTCCTGCTGCGCCGCGCGCAGCTGGTCGACGCGCTCGTCGCGCGGCTGGCCCCCGGCACCGTGCGGCTGGACACCGCGGTCACGGGCGTGGACCCGGAGACCGGCGCGGTGACGGCCGTGACGGCGGGGTCCGGCCCACGCGCCGGCCGCGCCGCCGCCGCGACCCGTCCCGGGACCGAAGCCCCGGGCCCCGGGACGCAGACCGTCCTGGAGGCCGAGCTGGTGGTGGCCGCCGACGGCGTCCGCTCCTCCGTCAGGGCGGCGCTGTTCCCCGGCCACCCCGGTCCGCGCCACTCCGGGACCACGAGCTGGCGGGTGCTCGTCCCCGCCGAGGGCGTGCCCGGCCAGGCCTCGGAGAGCTGGGGCGCGGGCAAGATCTTCGGGATCATGCCGCTGGCCGGCGGCACGACCTACTGCTACGCCACCGACACCGTGCCCGCGAGCGCCGCGGACGGCGGAAGCGGCCCCGGTGACGCGGACGGCGGGAGCGGTCTCCGTGGCGCGGACGGCGGGAGCGGCGGCAGCAGCGCGGACGGCGCGGACCGCGACCGGCTCGCGGAGCTGCGGCGGCTGTTCGGCGGCTGGCACGCCCCGATCCCGGAGCTGCTCGCCGCGGCCTCGCCGCAGGACGTGCTCCGCAACGACGTCCACTACCTGGCGTCCCCGCTGCCGGCGATGCACCGGGGCCGGGTGGCGCTGCTGGGCGACGCGGCGCACGCCATGACGCCCAACCTGGGCCAGGGGGCCTGCCAGGCGATCGAGGACGCGGTCGTGCTGGCCCACGTCGCCGGACCCGGGGACGGCGACGTCCCCGACCTCGCCTCCCGGCTGGGGGCCTACACCGCCGCCCGCCTGGAGCGGACCTCGAAGATCGTCGCCCGCTCCGCCGCGGTCTGCCGCGCCACGAAGATCCGCAACCCGCTCGCCGTACGGCTGCGCGACACGATGATGCTGCTCGCCGCACGGCTCGCCCCGGGACGGGCCGCCGGCGCGGCGGACGACGTCTTCGGCTGGCGTCCCCCTACGGCGTGATCGAAACGCCCTCGGAGGAAGAAGAGGCAGCCGAGGCCGAGGAGGAGGGACCTGGGACGGGAGCGGGCTCGCGGGCCGGAGCGGGCTCCGTGGACGACTCCGGAGAGGACTCCGGCGCGGGCTCCGGGGAGAGGCCGGGGACCGCGACCGGGGCGGACGCGGGGGCCTTGTGGTCGGGGGCGAGCCGCCCGAGGGTGAGCGTCCCCCAGACCATGAGCGCACCGGCCAGGAGCGCGGGGAGCGCGTTCGACCAGCCCGAGGGCATCGCCTCGTCCAGCAGGAGCGCTCCGGCGAGGATGGAGGTGATCGGGTCGACCACCTGCACGCCCGCGTAGGCGATGCCGAAGTAGCCCACCTCGTAGGACTTCTGCAGCAGCACGACCGCGCAGACGAGCAGCACCGGGACCGCGAGGGTGAACCAGCTGACCAGGTTGGCCCAGTCGCCGCCGAAGTTCCCGCCCACCACCCGGACGAAGGTGGAGACGCTGGCCGTCACCGCGCCGGCGGCGACCGAGAGCACCAGCGCCTTGGCCGGGCCGCGGGCCCTGCGCCCGGCCAGGTGGGCCACCAGCACGACCAGCCCGACGCAGCCGAGGAAGCCGAACGCCTCCCGCCCCGTCATGTGCGGCGTCACCGCGTGCGAGGGGACCAGCAGCAGCAGGCCCAGCAGCCCGACGGCCACCGCGGCCGAACCGACGACCTCCGCCCGGTGGGCCGTCCTGCCGTGCAGCATCGCCGCGAGCGGCACCGCGAACACCAGCGTCGCCACACTGATCGGCTGCACCGCGACCAGCGGCGCGAAGCTCAGTGCCACCGCGTGCAGGGACGCACCGGTGAAACCGATGACGCCTCCCAGCCACCAGCGGGGGCGTCTCATCAGCTTGAGCGAGGCGCCCTCCGCGACCGCCTCGAACTGCTGGAGCGCGGCGCCCAGGGCGTAACCGAGCGCGCCGACGAGAGCGATCGAGATCCCGACCCAGGTCATCGCCACCCGCCCTCGGGAGAAGCCGCGCATGGGTAAAAAAGCGATACTCGGGTCATCCATCCAGCTTAGGGCTCCCGACGGCCTGTTAAGGGCCTCCCCAAGGACGATCGACCCTCTCCGCCCCGTTTCCGGCGGTCTTCCCGCCGGTCCCGGCCGCGCTGCCGGAACCGGCGGGGACCGGCCGGGTCAGCCGCGGACGGCGCACAGGAGCCGGTCGTGGCCGCGCTGCCACAGGGGGCCGATCTCGGTGAAGCCCGCGTCGCGGAGGGCGCCGACGTGCTGGGAGAGCAGCGGGGACTCCGAGCCGTGGTGGTCGGCGCCCGCCGTGGCGCGGGCCGCGTGGAGATCGTCGAAGGCGGGGTCGGCGGCGACCGCGTCCCACCACTGGCGCCAGTTCTCGGGGCGCCGGCCGGCGAACCTGCGTCCGGCCTCCCGCTCGTGCAGGGCGCGTTCGAGACGGGCGAGGGCCGGGGTGGCGTCGTCGGTCTCCAGGTTGTCGCCGTTGAGCAGCAGCCCGCCCGGACGCAGTACGGCCGCCAGCTCGGCGTACGTCTTCGGCAGGTCCGCCGCGGAGATCCAGTGCAGCGCCGTGGTGCTCACCACGGCGTCGGCGGGCCGGTCCAGGCCCAGCGAGCCGCTCCAGCCGGGTGTGCGCAGATCGGCGGAGACGAACCTGAGACCGGGGTGGGCGGCCCGGCCGAGGCCGAGCAGCAGCGGGTCGGCGTCGACCGCGACCACCGTCGCCCGGGGCAGCCGCTCCAGCAGCCGGATCGAGAGCGAGCCCGGCCCGCAGCCGAGGTCGACGACCAGCGGGTCGGGACGGCCCAGCGCCTCGACGGCGTCGATCAACGCGGTGAAGCGCTCCTCGCGTTCGGGCACGTAGCCCTCCTGCTGACGGTCCCAGCGCGAGATCCATTCGCGGGCGGCGTCACGGGTGAGCACCATCGCCTCCATGTAACTATCGTTTAATCTTATGACAGTTACAACCTAGACGCGGAGAGGTAACTGGTCAAGTGGATTTCAACAGTCACGCCGATGCGATCGTCCGGGTGGCGGTGGGCCTGGTCAACGAGCTGACCCCCGGCGAGAGGCGCGGTCGCGATCTCCCACCGCCGCGCGACCTCGCCGCCGCCGCCGCCGAGGGCCTGCGGACCGGCTACCCGGAGCACCGGGAGGTCACCGAGGAGGAGGCCCGCGAGCTCGCCGGGGTCGCGGCGCGCCTGCGCGCCGTCTTCGACGCCGTCGCGGCGGAGGACCTGGACGCGGCGGCGGAGCGGGTCAACGCCCTGCTCGAGGAGACCCGCGCCCGGCCGATGCTCCAGCGGCACGACGGGGAGCCCTGGCACCTGCACTTCCACGGCACCGGCGGCACCGCCGCCGAGGACTGGGCGGCGAGCTGCGCCACCGGGCTCGCGATCGTGCTGGGCGGCGAGTTCCACGACCGCCTCGGCGTGTGCACGGCGCCGCACTGCGACCGGGTGTACGTGGACGTCTCCCGCAACGGCACCCGCCGCTTCTGCGGCACCGCGTGCCAGAACCGCGTCAAGACCGCGGCCTTCCGCGCCAGGGGCAGGACCGCGTGAGGCCCGCCGATCGCGGGGCCGCCCGCCGGCGGCACGCACCATCTGATCACGACCGCAGAAGACGACGACGGCTCACCCACGAGGGCTCGGCGTTCCGGCAGAGGACGGCGTTCCGGCAGAGGACGGCGAAAAGATCCGGGCCGGGTTCGTGACCCGCCCGGTTCATGACCGGCGGGACGGTGCCATCCGGATGGCACCGTCCCGCCGGGCGCGGCCGGGTCAGTCGCGGACCGGGCAGACGCAGAACAGGTGGCCCTCGGGGTCGGCGAGCACGGTCCAGTTCTCCCCGCCGGGCTGGAAGTCCGGCTTGGTCGCGCCGAGCTCCACGTACTCCGCCACCGCCCGGTCCACGTCCGGGACCCGCACGTCGAGGTGGAACTGCTTGTCGGGGCCGGGCCAGGCGGCGGGCCTGCGCTCGGCGTTCTTCTGGAAGTAGATCGTCATGGTGCCGTCGCCGATGCCGGCGTACTCGTCCTCGGCGTACTGGACCTCGTAGCCGAACACGGTGGCGTAGAAGTCCGCGAGCCGCTTGGGCTCGGCGCAGTCGAGGGTCACGGCGAGGAACGTGGCTTTCGTGGTCATGGGACCATCGTGACCGCCGTACCTGTCAGATCGTGTCAGGTACGGCCGGGGCTTTCACCGTCGTGCGGAGGGGCCCGCCCATGGCCCTCCGCCATGGGACAGAGACGGCTCGCAGGCCCCCACTACGGCAGGACCAGCTCGTGGACCCTGACCGCCATCGGACCGGCCGGGTCGTAGACGACCTTCACCGGGATCCGGCCCTTGCGGAGCCGGTCGTACAGGTCGATCGGGTCGCAGCGCTTGGTGCCCAGCTCGTAGGCGCTGCGGGTGTCGTACGGGTGGCCCGCCGGAGGCTTGCCGCACTTCTTGTTCACCTGGCGGAAGTCGAGCCCCTCGGTGTAGTCGATCCTGATGGGGGCGCCCTTGCGCCTGCCGATGTTCCAGCCGCCGTTCTCGCCCTCGCCGTGGCCGTAGCGGCTGACCCGGTGCGGGGTGACGATCATCGCGGAGTTCCCGGACCTCTTCGCCCAGCCGTACACCGTCTTCAGGCCGGACTCCTGCCCAGTGGTCGGCGCGGTGGCCGGTGCGGTGGCCGGCGCGGTGGCCGGCGCGGACACCGCCGGAGCCGAGGCGGGTGCGGCGGCCAGGGCGGGCGCCGCGCAGACGAGCAGGAGGGCGGCGGCGGCGAGGGCCGTGCCGGTCGAGGTCTTGTCCACGTTCTCTCCGATCTCGGGACCGGGCCCATCCTGGCACGGCAGACCTCCCGCGCAGAGGCGGTGACCCCGTGATTCATCCCATGCCGGAAAGGAACAACCTTCTACCGGAAAAGCGCGTCACAGGCTCCCCCTCAGCCGGACTCCCGGACGAGGTCCGGTACGGAGTCCCCCTCGGCCGCCGGCTCCTCCCGGGGGCCCGGCGACGCCTGGTCCGCACCGGACGGCCCGGTCTCCTCCCCGGCGTCGCCGGTCGCGGGCAGGGCGATGACGAAGCGCGTCCCGTCCGTGTGGCCGGTGTCGAGCCAGATCCTCCCCCGGTGGTACTCCACGACCTTCCGGCAGATCGCCAGGCCGATGCCCGTCCCCTCGTAGGCGTCCCGGTTGTGCAGCCGCTGGAAGATGACGAAGATCTTGTCGGCGAACCGGGCGTCGATGCCGATGCCGTTGTCCGTGACGGTGATCAGCCACTCCCCGTCCTCGCGCCGCGCCTCGATCCGGACCACGGGCGCGCGGTCGGGGTGGCGGAACTTCAGCGCGTTGCCGATCAGGTTCTGCCAGAGCATCACGAACTGGGCCCGGTCGCCGGTCACCTCGGGCAGGGGGCCGACCTCGATCTCGCCCCCGGACTCCTCCACCGCCGCGGTGAGGTTGCGCAGCGCCGCGGTGATCGTCTCCGCCAGGCCGAACGTCACCGGCTCGCGGGTGATCCGGCCCACCCGGGAGAAGGTGAGCAGTTCGTTGATGAGCACCTGCATGCGCTTGGCGCCGTCCACCGCGAAGGCGATGTACTGCTTGGCCCGGTCGTCCAGCTGCCCGCCGTACCGCTGCTCCAGCATCTGGGTGAAGCTGGCCACCTTGCGCAGCGGCTCCTGCAGGTCGTGGCTGGCCACGTAGGCGAACTGCTCCAGTTCGGCGTTCGAGCGCCGCAGCTCGGTGGTCTGCTCCTCCAGCAGGTGCCGGGCCCGGTGGCTCTCCTCCAGCTCGGCCACGATCCGCTCGCGCATCGCCTCCATGTCGCGGGACAGGGCCGCGATGTCGGCCGGGCCGCCGATGTCGATGTGGTGGTCGAAGTCCCCGCCGGTGACCCGGCGCGAGGCGGAGCCCAGCAGGTCCAGCGGGCGGAAGACCACCACGCGCAGCAGCACCGCCACCGCGATGATCGCGAACAGCAGGACCGTGAGGATGCCGAGGAAGGCGGCGTCGCGGACCAGCCGCGCGTCGCCCAGGTCGGCGCGCGCGTCGTCCCGCGCCCGCGTCCAGGCGGCGTTCTGCGCGTCCAGCGCGGCGCGGACGGCCTCGAAGGCCTTCCGGCCCGCCTCCGCCTGCGCCGTGCCCACCTTCCCCACGCCCTCGTCACGGGTCAGCTGGATCATCGGCTCGGCGTGCCGGTCCCGCCACAGCCCGATCAGGCGCTCCACCTCGTCCAGCTCGCGCAGCGTCCGCCCGTGCGAGATGAGCCGCCTGATCTCGTCCACCGACCGCCGCTCGGCCTCCCGGCCGGCGGTGTAGGGCTCGAGGAACTCCTCCCGTCCGGTGAGGACGAAGCCCCGGACGCCGGTCTCCTGGTCCAGCAGGGCGGTCTGCAGCCGCTCCGACTCGACCCGGGCCGGGGAGATCTGGTCCACCAGCCGGTTGGACACCTGCGCGGTGTGGCGCAGGGCCGCGGCGCCGGTCACCGCGGCCACGGCGAGCAGGAAGGCCATGGCCAGGAGCACGACGTTGACCCACCCCTGCGCGCTCCAGCGGCCCACCCGGGCCCTCTGCGCGGGGGGCGGTGCGGCCTTCTCCTCAGCGGTCATCGTCCTCGTACCTTCTACCTTCCGGCGGCGCGGCCCCGCGGGGGCCGGGGCCCGGGGCCACTGCCCCGCGGGGAGCGGGACTCACAGCGGGACAAGATACCGGCACGGGCTCCGGATCCGCTCCGGTCCCGCCGCACCGCACCCACCGCAGGGAACGGGATCCGCGAAACGGGCGTTGGAGGGAACGTGGCGTCGATAAAGCAGTTCGTCAGGCGGTTCCTGGAGCGTCCCGGTTCGATCGACCTGGCGCCCTTCGAGCGGACGGTGGCGGCCTCCCGGTCCCACGAGGAGCGTCTGCGGGCCGCGGAGGAGCTGCCGGAGCCCCGGGTCGACGACCTGGCCGCCTTCTGCGCCCTGCTCCGGGAGGCCGCCGACCGGTCGCTGGGGCTGCGCCCGTACGACGTGCAGCTCGTCGGCACGCTGGCCATGCTCTCCGGCAACGTCGCGGAGATGGCCACCGGCGAGGGCAAGACCCTCTCCGGCGCGATGGCCGCCGCCGGATACGCCCTGCAGGGCAGGCGGGTCCATGTCATCTCGGTCAACGACTACCTGGCCCGGCGCGACGCCGAGTGGATGGGCCCGCTGTACGCCGCGCTGGGCGTCACGGTCGGCTGGATCGGCCAGAACTCCACGCCGGACGAGCGCCGCGCGGCCTACGCCCGGGACGTGACCTACGGCTCGGTCAGTGAGATCGGCTTCGACGTGCTGCGCGACCGGCTCCGCACCGACGTCGCCGAGCTCGTCGTGCCCGAGCCGGAGGTCGCCCTGGTGGACGAGGCCGACTCGGTGCTGGTGGACGAGGCGCGGGTGCCGCTCGTACTGGCCGGGGCCGCCGACCCGGGCGACGCGGTGCCGGAGATGGCCGCGCTGGTCCGGCGGCTCGTCAAGGGCTACCACTACGAGACCGACGACCAGGCCCGCAACGTCCACCTGACCCCCAAGGGCATCGACACGGTCGAGAGCGCCCTGGGCGTCGAGCTCTACGACACCCCCGGGACCCTGGCCGAGGTCAGCCTCGCCCTGCACGCCCACGCCCTGCTCACCAAGGACGTCGACTACATCGTCCGCGACGGCCGGGTCCACCTGGTCAACCCGTCGCGGGGCCGGGTGGCGCTGCTGCAGCGCTGGCCGGACGGCCTGCAGGCCGCGGTCGAGGCCAAGGAGGCGCTGCCCGCCTCCGAGACCGGCGAGATCCTCGACTCGATCACCGTCCAGGGGCTGATCACCCGCTATCCCGTCAAGTGCGGGATGACCGGCACGGCCGTGGCCGTCGGCGACCAGCTCCGCGAGTTCTACGGCCTCACGGTGGCCGTCGTCCCGCCCAACCGGCCGCTGGTCCGCACCGACGAACCGGACCGCCTGTTCGAGCACGCCATGGAGCGGGACCGGGCGCTGGCCGACGAGATCGCCGAGGCGCACGCGACCGGCAGGCCGGTCCTCATCGGGACCCTCGACGTGGCGGAGTCCGAGCGGCTCGCCCTGACCCTGGCCGGGCGCGGCCTGGAGTGCGTGCTCCTCAACGCCAAGAACGACGCCGAGGAGGCCTCGATCATCGCGGCGGCCGGGGAACGCGGCGCGATCACGGTCTCCACCCAGATGGCCGGGCGCGGCACCGACATCCGCCTCGGCGAGGGGGTCGACGCCCTGGGCGGGCTGTACGTCATCGGCTCGGGGCGGCACGCCGCCAGCCGCCTGGACGACCAGCTCCGCGGTCGCGCCGGCCGGCAGGGCGACCCCGGCGGCTCGGTCTTCTTCGTCAGCGGCGAGGACGACCTGATCAGCCACTACGTCGCCGACGAGTACCACGGCGGGGTGCCGTCCCGGCGGCTCGTCGCGCACGCCCAGCGCGTCGCCGAGGGCGTCGACATGGAGATCCACCGCAACACCTGGCGCTACACGCGCCTGCTGGAGCGGCAGCGTGAGGAGGTGCTGGCACGGCGGGACAAGGTCCTGCGCGGGCGTACGGCCTCCGAGGCCCTCGCCGCGGCCGCCCCCGAGCGCTGGGCCGAGGTGCGGGAGAGCCTGACGGGCGGGAACGCGGCCGGCACCGGAACCGACGGGACCGCACCCGCTGAAACCGACGGGACCCGGGCCGACGGGACCGCACCCGCTGAAACCGACGGGACCCAGGCCGGATCCGGCGCCGGAGGGGCGGCGGACGTGCTGCACGAGGCCGCCCGGCAGATCGTGCTGTTCCATCTCGACCGCTGCTGGGCCGAGCACCTGGCCTATCTCGGAGAGGTCCGGGAGGGCGTCCACCTGCGCGTCCTCGGCCGGGCCAACCCGATCGACGAGTTCCACAAGGAGGCCGTCGACGCCTACCGGCGGATGCTGGCCGAGGTGGAGGCCCGCTCGGTCGCCGCATTCGAGGCCGCGGAGATCACCGCCGACGGCCTCGACCTGGAGGGCGCGGGTCTCAAGCGCCCCACCGCCACCTGGACCTACCTCGTCCAGGACAACCCCTTCGGCACCGAACTGGAGCGCATCACCAGCCGACTGGCCCGCAGAGTCAAGCGCCGCTGACCGATCCGCCGCCGAGCCGTTCCGCCGGCGGGTCACCCGCCTCCGGGTCACCCGCCGCCGAGCGATTCGCCGCGGCCGAGCCGTTCCCCTGCCGCCAGGGCCGCGCGGATCTCGGCCGCCGGATCGCCTTCGTGGTAGACGCGCTCGCTCGCCTCGATGCCGTCCAGGAACTCCTGGTAGCGCACCGCGTACGCCAGTCGCGCGAAGGGCCCGGCCAGGGCCAGCGACCTGGCCGGGTCGGAGCCGGGGACCAGCGCCGACCAGGCGGCGGTCCAGGCGCCGGTCACCTCGTGGCGGCGGTCGGCGGGCAGGAACGCGCACGTCCGCAGCGCGTCCAGCGCGGGATGGCCGAAATGGCAGTCGGCGAAGTCGACCGCGGCCGTGCGCCGCCCGTCCGACCGCCAGTTGCCGGGATGGAAGTCGGCGTGCACCAGGGAGTAGGGCAGGCCGCACTCCTCCAGCGCGGTGGCCAGGGCGGGCAGCCTCTCGGCCAGCCGATGCGCCGCCGACAGCTCGGCGGCGGTCAGTCCGGTCGCGGCCTCGCCGTCGAGGAGCCCGTGCACCGGCTCCGCCAGGACACGCGGGGTGCGGTCCGGCAGGCCGTCCGGGATCCCGTCCCGGCGCCGCGCGAGCGCCGCCTGCGCCGCGGCCCAGCGGCCGGTCATCGCGCGGACGGTCTCCGCCGGGGCCTCCCAGCAGTCCTCGCCGGGCAGGTGGTCGAGGACCACCCGGCGGCGGCCGGCGTCGGACGCCACGACGGCGGGGACGAGCTCCGGATCCACCGCCGCGAGTGCCTCCATCGCGTCCGCCTCCCACGTCGCGAAGGCGGGCGTCTCCTTCAGCCAGACCGGGCCCTGCGCGGTGGGGATGCGGAACAGCCCCGACAGGTTCCAGGTCTTCACCTGCCGTACGGCTCCGCTCGCCGGGCGGCCCGCCGCCCGCAGCGCCTCCCGGGCCCACTCCAGGGACTCCCGGAGACCGGACGCGGTGGCCCATCCGGCCCGGCGGGCGGCGGGCCGGAGCAGCTCCGCCGCGTCGGCGGGCGCCGCGCCGAGCAGACCCTCGCGGGGGCGGCCGAAGGCCTCGGCGTGGTAGGTCACGTGCCCGTCCCTGGCTCCGCCGCCGCCCCGGACGTCCACCAGCCGCAGCACCATGACGGGCACGCCGAGCACCGCCGTCAGATGGTCGGCGACCGGTCCGACGTCGGCCCACCAGGGGGTCGCCACCGGGAACGGCCCGAGGCTCCCCAGGCACTCGCCCTCCGACGTCACCACCGCACCGGCCGTACGGCCCCGTTCCCGTCCCATCGGACCAGTCTGGACGTCCGCGCCCCGCCGCCGCGAACGGTTATCCGGCCCCGGGACGGCCGTCCGATCCCGGTCCCGGCCGAAGGCTCCCGTGTGGCCGGTCAGGCCGGGTAGGCGTGGGTCTCGGTGGCCTTGAGGGCGGCCCAGACCCGTGCGCCGGGCCGGAGGCCGAGCTCGGCGACCGCGGCGGCGGTGACGTCGGCCGACGCCTCGATCGGCCCGGTGAGCAGCACCCGGACGTGGTCGCCGTGCCGCTCCACCCCGCCGATCACCGCCTCCCAGAGGTTGCGGGGCGTGCCGTCCGGGCGGGTGCGGTAGAGGGCGACCGCCGTGGGCGGGAAGGCCACGAACACCGGGCCGGTCTGGGACTCGGCCGCGTTCAGCGTGACGCCGTCCAGCCGTACGGCGTGCCCGTCGGCGACGCCCCGGTAGAGGTTGAGCCCGACCAGCCGGGCGACGTAGTCCGTACGGGGATGGCGCGCCACGGTCGAGGGGGCGCCTTCCTGGACGACCGCGCCGTCCTCCACCACGACGAGCCGGTCGGCCAGCACCATCGCGTCGAGCGGATCGTGGGTGACCAGCACGGCGGCCCCGTCGAAGTCGCCGAGGTGGCGGTGGAGGGCCGCGCGGACGTCCAGGCGGGTGTGCGCGTCGAGGGCGGCGAGCGGTTCGTCGAGGAGGAGCAGGCGGGGCCGTACGGCCAGCGCGCGGGCGAGCGCGACCCGCTGGGCCTGCCCGCCGGACAGCTCGCGGGGCCTGGCCCCGGCGTGCCCGGCCAGGCCGACGCGCTCCAGCCACTCGGCCGCGAGCGCGCGGGCCCGCCGCTTCGGCACGCCGTGGCAGCGCGGGCCGAAGGCGACGTTGTCCAGTGCGGACAGGTGCGGGAAGAGCAGGTAGTCCTGGAAGACCATGCCGACCGGGCGCCGCTCGGCGGGGATCGTGTGCAGCGGCTCGCCGTCGAGGCGGATGTGCCCGGCGGACAGGGGCAGCAGCCCGGCCAGCGCCCGCAGGACCGTGGTCTTGCCCGCGCCGTTGGGGCCGAGCAGGGCGACCACCTCCCCGGCGGCCACCTCCAGCTCCAGGTCGAGGCGGAACCTCGGCCGCTCCACCATCAGCCTGGCACCGATCATGGTCTTCCCGCCCTCCCCCGGGGAGCCGGTACCGCGCTCACGGCCCCCGTCCCGGACACGGTCTCCGTCCCCGGCACGGTCTCCGTCCCCGGCACGGTCTCCGTCCCCGGCACGGTCTCCGTCGCGCTCCCGGCACTCGCGGTCTCCGTCACGTCCGCGGCGCTCACGGCGTCCCCGCCCACCGGTCGCGGAGGCTGGCCAGCACGAGCACGGAGACCGCGAGCAGGACCAGGCTCAGCACGATCGCGGCCTCGGGATCGGTCTCCAGCGCGAGGTACACCGCGAGCGGCATGGTCTGCGTCCGCCCCGGGAAGTTCCCGGCGAAGGTGATGGTGGCCCCGAACTCCCCCAGCGCCCGCGCCCAGCACAGCACCGCTCCCGCCGAGACGCCGGGCGCGACGAGCGGCAGCGTGACCCGGGTGAACACCCGCCACCGGGACGCCCCGAGGGTGGCCGCGGCCTCCTCGTAGCGCGGGTCCGCCGCCCTGAGCGCGCCCTCCACACTGATCACCAGGAACGGCATGGCCACGAACGCCTCGGCGAGCACCACCCCGGCCGTGGTGAACGGGAACGAGATCCCGAACGCCTCGTACAGCCACCGCCCGGCCAGCCCGTTCCGGCCGAGGACGAGCAGCAGCGCGACGCCGCCGACCACGGGCGGCAGCACCAGCGGGACCGTCACCAGGGCCCGGATCAGCCGCCGCCCGCGGAGGTCCCCCCGGGCCAGCAGCCAGGCCAGCGGGACCCCGAGCAGCAGGCAGATCGCGGTGGCGAGGGTGGCGGTGACCAGCGACAGGCGCAGCGCCTCCAGCACCAGCGGTTCGGCCAGCCGTTCGCCCATCCCCGCCCAGGGGGCTCTGACCAGCAGGCCGAGCAGGGGCAGGACCAGGAAGACCAGCCCCGCGACCGCCGGGACCACCAGCGGCCACGGCATCCGTCCTCGCATCCGGCCGTCCCCTCCTCTCCCGTTCCCTCCGCCCGCGCCCGCGGGAGGCGCGGCGTTCCTCCCGGACCGGTCTCCCCGCGCCTACGGGACCTCGAAGCCCGCCGCGGCCAGCGCGTCCCGGCCCCGGCGGGAGAGGACGAGGTCGGTGAAGCGCCGGGCGAGGTCTCCGGCGGGCGCCGGCCGCAGGACCGCGATCGGGTAGTCGTTGACCGCCTGTCCCGCCTCGGGGAAGTCGACGCCCTCGACCCCGCCCGCCGACGGGCCCGCCGAGGAATCCGCGGCGGGGCTCCCGGACGGCCTCCCCGAACGGCCCTTCGCGGCCCGCACGTCGGTCCGGTAGACCAGCGCGGCGTCGACCTCGCCGAGGACGAGCTTGGTCAGGGTGGCCTTGACGTCCTGCTCCAGGGTGACCGGGGTGACCTTCACCCCGGCGGCGGCCAGGGCCTTGGCCGCCGCCGCCCCGCAGGGCACCTGGGGCGCGCAGAGGGCGACCTTCGTGCGGGGGTCGGCGAGGTCCGCCAGACCGCCGATCCGCCCGGGGTCGCCCGCCGGGACCGCGATCTGCAGCCGGTTGCGGGCGAAGACCGCGGGCGCGTCCGCCAGGGACGCGTCGGTGACGGTCTTCATGGTGGCCGGGCTGGCGGCGGCGAACACGTCGGCGGGCGCGCCCTGGACGATCTGCTGCGCCAGCGTGGCGCTGGAGCCGAAGTTGAACCTGACGTCCGTCCCGGGATTCGCCGCCTCGAAGTCCGCTCCGAGCCCGGTGAACACCTCGGTCAGCGAGGCGGCGGCGAACACGGTGACGGTCCGCTCCGCGCCCTCGGAGGAGGAGCACCCGGCGGAGCCGGCCAGGAGCGCCAGCACGGCCAGTGCCGTCGCCCGGAGATTTCGATGGCCCACGCCGCCTGATCCTGGCACACGCCGCGCCCGCGCCCGTCTCCGGGATGTCGCGATCACCGTTACACCACCGGTAATGGTCTGGCAGATCATTGCTGGATATCGTGTGGTTCGTGACCACCACCAGCGCGAACCGGCCGGTCGGCGAGCTGCTGCGCCAGTGGCGGGAGCGCCGGAGGATGAGCCAGCTGGACCTGGCCATCCAGGCCGACATCTCCACCCGGCACCTGAGCTTCGTGGAGACCGGCCGCTCCAAGCCCAGCCGGGACATGATCCTCCACCTCGCCGAGGAGCTGGACCTGCCGCTGCGCGAGCGCAACCACCTGCTGCTCGCCGGCGGCTTCGCCCCGGTCTTCGCCGAGACCCCGCTGAACTCCCCCGAGATGGCCTCGGTCCGCGAGGCGCTGGGGCAGGTGCTGAGCGGGCACCAGCCGTACCCGGCGGTGGTCGTGGACCAGCGCTGGAACCTGGTGGACCGCAACCCCGCCACCGGGCTGCTGCTGCGCGGCGTCGCCCCGGAGCTGCTCGAACCGCCGGTCAACGTGCTGCGGCTGAGCCTGCACCCGAGGGGCATCGCGCACCGGATCCTCAACCTGGGCGAGTGGCGCGCCCACCTGCTGCACCGGCTGCGCCGCCAGATCAGCCTGACCGCCGACCCCGAGCTGACCGAGCTCTGGCGGGAGCTCGTCGACTACCCCTGCGACCAGCCGGAGCCCGAGCTCGGCACCGGTCCCGGGCAGCTGGTGATCCCGCTCCGGCTCCGCCGCGGCTACCGCGAGCTGGTCTTCTTCAGCACGATGACGACCTTCGGCACGCCGCTCGACATCACCGTGGCCGAGCTGGCCATCGAGGCCTACTTCCCGGCCAACCCCGAGACCGCCGCCTACCTGCAGCACCAGCACCACCCCGACTAGCGCCGCACCGGGTACGGCCCCGCACCCGATACGGCCCGCACCCGGTACGGCGCCGCCGCCGAGCGGCGTCCGGGAGGACCCGCCCGGGAGGACTAGTCGATCACCGCGATGGCCTCGACCTCGACCAGGAGGTCCGGCTCCGCCAGCGCCGCGACGCCCAGCAGCGTGATCGGCTTGACCGGGTCGACGCCCAGCTTCGCCGCCGCCCGGCTCACCCCCTCGCCCAGCAGCGGCATCTTCTCGGGGCTCCAATCGACGACGTAGGCGGTGAGCTTCGCGACGTCGTCGAAGGAGCCGCCGGCCTCGGCCAGAGCGGTGCCGATGTTGAGATAGGCCTGCTCGACCTGCGCGGCGAGATCTCCTTCGCCGACCCGTCCGCCGTCGGCGTCCCGGGCGACCTGGCCCGCGACGAACACCAGCTTCGACCCGGTGGCGATCGACAACTGCCGGTAGGCCTCGGGCTTCGGCAGTCCTTCGGGGTTGATCAATGTGACGGCCATGGCTTCTCCTTCATGTCAGGGGCGGATCGGCGTTTCCTCGAAACATAGCATAGCTATGCTATGTATTCTTGAGTCATGGCGAGGACGAAAGATCCGACGGTCCGCTCCCTGCTGCTGGAGCGGGCCGCACAGATGCTCCGGGCCCGGCGGCCGGTCACGCTGCGCACGCTGGTCGCCGGGACCGGCGTCTCGACGATGGCCGTCTACACCTACTTCGGCGGCATGGACGGGCTGTGGCGGTCACTGCGCCAGGAGGGCTTCACCCGGCTGGCGGCCAAACTCGCAGCCGTCCCGGTCTCCGCGGACCCGGTGCGGGACCTCACCGCCCTGGCCGCCGCCTACCTGGCCAACGCCCTGGAGAACCCCGACCTCTACCGCGTCATGTTCGACGCGGACTTCGAGCTCGAAGACGCCGAGGCGGCGGACGCGACCCTGGACCACCTCGTCCGGGCCGTCGACCGGGCCAAGGCGGCCGGCCGCTTCCGCGACGACGTCTCCCCGCTGGAGCTGGCGACGCAGAGCTGGACGGTCGGCCACGGGCTCGCCTCGCTCGTCGCCACGGGCCCCCTGCCGCACGAGGCGCTCGCCCACGCCGTTCCCCTGCTGACCGCGCTCTTCATCGGCGCGGGGGACGGCCCCGACGCCTGCCGCCGGTCGGTGGAGCGCGGCTGGGGCAGGCCCTGACGGATTCGGTGGAGCGCGACCGGGGCAGGCCCTGACGGATTTCGACGGCGCCGCCGGACGCACCGCCCCGACCCCGCCGCACGAGGACACCGGGACCGGCGGCCGGAGCACCCGCCGGCCCTTCAGCCCGTCCGCCCGGTTCCCGCTCCCACGATCTCCCGGACCGCGTCGCCGTAGAGGCGGAACAGCCGGGGCCCCGGGGCGCCCTCCTCCCGCCGCAGCAGTTCCGCCCAGCACCGGGCGACCAGGTCGCGGGCCCGTACGCCCGGCCAGGGCCGGGGCAGCAGCTCGGGCGGGAGCAGCGGGTCGGGCTCGACGGCGCGGGTGAACTCGGCGGCGAGCTCGATCGCGATGCCGACGACCTCCTCCCGCGTCAGCGGAGCCGTACCGCGCAGCCGGGCCAGGCGCGTCCCGGCGATGCCCGCGAGCCGCTCGTGCGCCCGGGCGAAGCGTTCCAGCGGCCAGAGCCGGGCCGCCAGTGCGCGCGGATCGCGCTCGCCGCCCAGGCGCAGGTCACCGCTGGTGAGGAAGGCGACGTGCTCGGCGAGACCCAGCCGGGCGGCCTCGGCCTCGACCAGTTCCTCCCAGTCGTTCGGCGAGACGTACAGGCCGCCGTGCACGGGTGCGCCGCCGAGTCCGACGATGGCCTCGCGCAGCGCGTCGCGGGCGGGACGGGCCGTCTCCGGCACCGCGAACGCCACCAGGCGCCAGGTGCCGTCCCACGGGGCCTGCCCGCGGTCCTGGCGGTACATGTGGCGCATGAACTCGGCGTGCGGAGCCATCGACCTGCGGGTTTCGTCGGTCGCCCGCAGCAGCGCCCGGCGGCCCCGCCCCTCCTGCGTGAGCCGCCCCTCGGCGACGAGCCGCTTCACGCACAGCCTCACCTGCTGGTCGGACATGCCCAGCGCGGTGGCGACGGCGTAGAGCTCGCCGGCGTCGATGGTCCCGTCCTCGCGGACCATGCCCTCCACCAGGACCCGGGTGGGGACCTCCGCGCCCGCTCCCCCGCCCTCCTGCTCGCGGTCGTCCGACATCTCCTCACATCTCCTATCTATCATTGCTGATACGTTCGTACAGTAATCGATAGTTTTGCATTTGAGAGAACAGAGACCGCGATGAGCCCCGACCCATCCCCATCCTCATCCACTCCGGCCGTCTCCCCGGCCGCCTCCCCTGCCGCCGGCGGGGGCCGCCGGTGGCGGCGCCGGCTGCTGTCGTTCACGGCCGGCGTGATCGCGCTGATCCTCGCGTGCGGAGGCTGGGTGGTGTACCAGCACACCTACGACCTCAGGGAGGAGCAGGTGACCATCACCGGCGGCGAGCACCCCCTGAAGGGCGTGCTCGCCCTGCCCCCCACCGGCCGCGGGCCGTTCGGGCTGGTGGTCTTCGTGCACGGCGACGGCCCGATCGACGCCACGCACGAAACCTTCTACCGCCCGGCCTGGGAGGCGCTCGCCGAGGCCGGATACGCCTCCCTGTCGTGGAACAAGCCGGGCGTGGGGGGCGCCCCGGGCCAATGGCTGCACCAGAGCATGGACGACCGCGCCCGGGAGACCCTCGACGCCATCGCCTGGGCCAAGACCCGGCCGGACGTCGATCCCGCGCGGATCGGGCTGTGGGGCGCCAGCCAGGCCGGCTGGGTGATGCCCAAGGTCGCCGTGCGCATGCCCGAGCTCAGGTTCGTCATCGCCGTCTCGCCTGCGGTCAACTGGCTGCGGCAGGGACGCTACAACCTGCTGGCCGAGCTGGAGGAGGCCGGCGCCTCGCCGCGGGAGGTCCGGGCCGCGGTGGCCCGCAGCGACAGGACCCGGGAGCTGCTGGCCGCGGGCGCGTCCTTCGAGCGGTACCGGGCGGCGCTCGGCGGCGCGCAGGGGATGACCCCCGACCGCTGGCGTTTCGTCCTGGCCAACCACACCTCCGACGCGACCGCGGACCTGGAGAGGATGCGGACCCCCGTCCTGCTGATGCTCGGCGGCCACGACGTCAACGTCGACGTCGCCGAGACCGAGGACGTCTATCGCCGGCTGCTGCGCCGGCCCGGCCAGCTGCAGGTACGGCACTACCCCGACGCCACGCACTCCCTGGTGCCGAAGGACGTCGAGGGATCCGAGCTCAGGTCGTTCCTGCTCGCCGTGGCCGCCCCCCGCTCCCTGGCGGCCGAGGGATACCTGGACGACCTGCGCCGCTACGCGGTGCGACAGGACGGGGGGCGGTGACCGCCGAGGGCGGGCGGGGCCGGGCCGTCAGGGCGCGGACGGCATCAGGACGGTGGTGACCGTCCGCCTCGTCCGCCCCTCCCCCGGCCCGTTGCCCGCCCTGGCCTGGAACACGGCCCGCAGGTCGGCCGTGAACGCGGCGAACTCGTCGTCGGAGAGCCACAGGGCGGCCTGCCGGTAGCCGACGCCGTCACGGCGCAGGTCGACGTCGCCCCGGTCGAGGTAGCGGTCGTAGTCGGCCAGCAGCCCCGCGGCGAAGGCCATGAACGCCCGCCGGTGGTCTTCGGGGGACATCGCCGCCAGGTCCTCCTCGGAGACCTGCGCCGCCGCCAGGCGCAGCGCGTAGGTGCGCTCCACCGCGCCGCGCACCCGCTGCTCGCCGACGACCTCCAGCACGCCCGCGTCGGCCAGCAGCGCGACGTGGCGGTACAGCGTGGCGGTCGAGACGTCGGAGAGCTCCGCGGCGAGGGCGGCGGTGGTCATGCGGCGGTCGCCGAGCAGCGTCTGGACGATGCGCAGGCGGATCGGGTGGAGAAGGAGATCGGCCGTCGTCTTCATGGGTGAACACTCTCATAGTTGACATCAATCTCAAAGATGAGAATACTCATGAATGGACATGGCGGAAAGGATGCATGATGGCGACGATGACGGTGGTCGGTGGCGAGCTGGTGCTGGCGCTCGGCCGGGGCGAGCGGACCGCGGGACTGCACGGGGACGTCCGGGTGCCGCTCTCCGCGGTCCGCGAGGTCGCCGTCGTGCGGAACCCGGTGGCGGAGGTCCGCGGCCTGCGCGCCCCCGGCCTGGCCGTCCCCGGGCGGACGAAGATCGGGACCTGGCGGAGGGCGGGCGGACGGTCGTTCGTGGTCGCCCGCCGGGACGTGCCCGCCGTGCGGGTGGCGCTGAGCGGCGCCCGCTACGACGAGCTGCTGGTCAGCCACACGGCCGCGGCGGAGCTCGCCGCGCGCATCCGCGAGTCGGCCGGACTGCCCGCGCCGGTCGCCGAGGAGCGCGCCACGTTCTCCTCCGGCGGCCTCACCCTCGGCGGCACGCTCGCCCTCCCGCCCGCCGACCCGGCCTCCCCGGGCACGGCTCCTGCCGGTACGGTCCCCGCCGCCCCCGGCTCCACGGGTACGGCCTCCGTGGATGCGGCCTCCGCGGGTACGGTTCCCGGCAGGCGGAGGCCGTACCCGGCGGCGCTGATCATCACCGGGTCGGGCCCGCTGGACCGGGACGCGAACCACCCGCGGATGCCCCTGCGGATCAGCCGCGACCTGGCGCACGCGCTGGCCCGGGCCGGGATCGCGTCCTTCCGCTACGACAAGCGCGGCGCCGGGGAGTCGCAGGGCTCCTTCCTCGCCGCGGGCCTGACCGACAACATCGACGACGCGCGCGCCGCGCTGGCCTGGCTCCGGGCCCGCCCGGAGATCGACCCGGCGGCGGTGTTCGTCATCGGCCACAGCGAGGGCGCCGTCATCGCCACCGCCCTGGGAGCCGAGCCGGCTGGGGGCGTCGAGCCGGCCGGGAACGCCGGGAGCGCCGAGCCGGCCGGGAACGCCGGGAGCGCCGAGCCGGCCGGGAGCGCCGGGGGTGCGGCGGACACCGGGGGTGCGGCGGACCTGGCCGGGATCGTGCTGCTGTCCCCCATGGCGAAGACGGGCGAGGAGACCCTGACCTGGCAGACGCGGCAGGTCGCCGGGGACCTGCCCGCGCCGGTCCGGGTGATCCTGCGCCTGCTCCGCACCGACGTGGTCGCCAAGCAGGCCGAGGCCGTCGCCCGGCTCAAGGCCACGACGACCGACGTCGCCCGGGTCCAGGGCCGGAAGACGAACGCGCGCTGGCACCGCGAGTTCATCGCCTTCGACCCCGGACCGGCGCTGCGCGCGCTGCGCGCCCCGGTCCTCGCCGTCACCGGCGCCGCCGACGTCCAGGTGGACCCCGCCGACCTCGACGCCATCGCCGCCGCGGCGGGCGGCGCCCGAACGGACGCCGGAACGGACGCCGGAACGGACAACGGGACCGGAACCGGCGGCGACGCGGCGGGCCGCGACGTGACGACCGTGCGCGTGCCCGAGCTGAGCCACCTGCTCCGCCGCGACCCGGACGGCGGCGGCCTGCGCACCTACAAGCAGCAGATCCGCAGGCCCACCGACCCCGGTCTCCTCTCCCTCGTGACGGACTGGATCACCGAGCGCCTCCCCCGGCCCTGAGACGTCCGCGGGGACGTCCGCACAGGAAGGTTTCATCCTCTCCGCGCCCGCCCTCGTTCGCCTCCCTCGCCGACCGGTACGGCTTCATCGTCGTCCACCCGTCCGCGACGAGGAGCGGCTCCTGCTTCGGCGTCTCCTCGCCCCAGGCCCTGTGGCGCGACGGCTGCTTCGCCACCACCGACGGCTCCTCCTGGAACACCGGGTTCACCGCCGCGGCGAAGATCACCGATTCCGGCTCCGCCGCGGTCAGCGGCTGGTCCCTGGCCTTCGCCCTGCCGGGCGGGCAGGCGGTCACCAACGCCTGGAGCGCCGCCGTCTCGCCGAACGGCGGCCAGGTGACCGCGAGGAACGTCTCCTACAACGGAACCATCGCGCCGGGCGGCTCGGCCGAGTTCGGCTTCCAGGCCGACCACACCGGGAACACCGGCAAGCCGGCCTCCTTCACCCTCAACGGCACGGCCTGCATCGCCGGCCGACCCTGCGCGGGCGGGCCCTTTCACGGCGGGGGTACGGCATGCCGTACCCCCGCCGTCCGCGGAGAGTCCTCTTCGGCCTCCGTGGGCGGCCCCCGCCCGTCCAGGGCCGGCCGCCCCGCGGCGGCGGGAAGACGCGGGTCTCCCCTGAAACCGACCGTCCTCACCCGATGACCACGCACGGGCGCCGTCCACGCTGACGGGCCGGCGCTGGACGAGCGCACCGACCGGCTGTGCATCACCGGCTCCGTACTCGGCACGGTGTGGACGGTCCCGGTGACCGGCGGCGAGCCGGTGGCGTGATCCACCGCCGGTATCCGGCCAGGTCGCCGAAGTCGACGCATACACCGCCGGAACCGCCTTCACCGTGTAGTACATAAGTAGTACAATCGCGATATGGAGACCACCGCACGTGAGTTCAACCAGCAGTCCGCCCGCATCCTCGCCGCGGCAGAGGGGGGCGAGACCATTGCGGTGACGAAGAACGGCCGTCACATCGCCACGCTGGTACCCGCCCATCGAGCGGAGCCGCCGTCTCCCTTCCCCACCGATCCCATGGGAGACGAGGACGATCTTCCTCTGTTCGACGGTCCGCCCGATCTCTCAGCCCGCGCCGACACGCTCCTGGCCGAGGGGTTCGGCCTGTGAGCGCACCGGTGGCCATCGCGGACACCTCGGCGCTTCTGGCACTGTTCAACCGTCAGGACACCGAGCACGCGGCATGCGCCAAGGCTCGCGCCCAGATCGGTCACCTGGTCATCTCTCCATTGGTGCTGGCCGAACTCGACTACCTCATCACCAGCAGGATCGGGCAGCACGCCGCCTTCGCCGTCCTCGACCACATCATGGACCGGATCGATGTGAAGCGGTACGAGGTGCCCGAGGTCTCACCGCACCTGCGCACCGCCCGAGCCCTGATGGCTCGCTACCGGACGATGGACATCGGTCTGACGGACGCCATGAACGCCGCCCTCGCTGCCGAGTTCCGTACGGACACCGTGTTCACCCTGAATCGTCAGCACTTCCGGGCGCTTCGCCCCCTGACCGGCCACGAGTGTTTCAGACTGCTGCCCGACGACCTCTGACGGCCCGGACGCCTCGGCAGCGACCCAGTCGAACCATGCCAGTATCGGCGCGTCGAAGAGCCTCGGCTGCTCGAACATGGACGGCGGAGCCACCGACTTCCCCGTACCCGGCAGGTCGGGTAGAGCCGCCGGGCCGTACCGCGATGGGTGCGATCCGGCCGTCTCGCGATGACCGCGCTACCGGCCGCGGATCCTGCGGCCGTGCTCGCTGTCGGGGTACGGCAGGGCGTCGGCCACCCGCCCGCCGGAGTCCTTCCCCGCCGCCGAAGTTGAGGGTCCCCTGGGCGCTCGCGCTGGCGGCGACGCCGTCCCAATCGCCATCGGACCCCGAAAACCCGAACCCCCAACCGGTGATCCCGCCGTTCCGCCACCGTCTTCGGGCCCCGCCCCCTCCCTTTCCGGGAGCCCGAGCAACCATCGAAGAATCATAAAGTGATGGTAAAGTCACCCAGCGTGCCCGTAGATGTCGGTAGAAACCAACTCCGCGCCGGTTTCCTCTCCCAGCAAGAAGCCGTACAGGCCATGGACGAGGGGGCGCCGGCGGCGTTGCTCCTCTTCTACGGCGTGGAGTGCGGCCTGAAGGCGGCCCTCCTCGACCGCCAGGCGCTGAAATCCACCGCTCAGCTACCACCGCAGTTCAGGAGTCACGATCTGCACCGTCTCGCCAAGGAACTGCGGCTCCCCCCGCAGCTTTGCGGCCGGATGCAGCCGTGCGCGAGCCACAAGCAGGAGAACGAGAAAGTGGCCTTCGCCGACCTCCACCAGGCCTGGAGGTACGGCCACACTCTCAAAAAAGATCACGAGAAGGCGGCCCTTGCCGTGTTGCGCGAGCTTCTGGCCTGGTGTCAGCGAGAATTGAGGGCATGATCATGCCGGATCAGGAGATCAGGGTTCCCGAGCACATCTACACCTGGGTCGATGTGGACGCGTACCTGGCGGCCCTCGCGGCGGACAACCGGTGGCCGAGCTGGCTGCAGGAGTGCGACGCCTTCTGGGACGGCCTCGAGATGACGATCAGCCCTCAGGCTTCGCCCGAGGAAGCCCTGGCCTGGCTGGAGAAGGTCTTCGGGGTGAGCTCGACGGCTTCCCACGACGGGGAGACCGTCCTCCGGCTCGACGATGTCCCCGGCCGTCCGTCCGCCAGGCTGCTGCCGGTCTCGGTACGACAGCGGGAGCCCGAGACGCCCCGGCGCGAACCGCGGTGGCGGGAGCGGCGCATCGTCCGCAGCCTCGGCGAGCCGCTCCCCTGTCCGGAGTCCTCGTTCCCGGGCGGTGTGCGGATCGCCGCCCTGCACTCCTTCAAGGGCGGTGTGGGACGCACTCTCCACGGGGTGGCGCTCGCCGACGCCGTCGCCCAGCGCGGCGACCGGGTGCTCCTGGTCGACGCCGACCTCGAAGCACCCGGCATCACCTGGATGTTCAGCGCCCAGGGCAGGCGTGTCGACTTCGGCTACGAGGACTTCCTCGCGCTGCTCCACTCCTCCGACGACGGCCGCCCCGACGACGCGGTGCGGCTGGGAGCGGCCTACCTGCCGAACCAGCTGATCGGCAATGTGATCGTCATGCCTACCCGGCGCTCCCTGCTCGACATCGCCCCGCCGCGGCTCGAACCCACCGATCTGCTCACTCCCGACCGGTCGATCTACTACCTGACCGAGTCCCTCGCCGCACTCGCCGACCGGCTCGGCGCACGGACGGTCCTGATCGACCTGCGGGCGGGCAGCAGCGAGCTCGCCGCCCCCGTCCTGCTCGACCCCCGTGTCCAGCGGATCTTCGTCACCACCGTCAGCGACCAGTCGCTGTACGGCACGCTCCGGACCATCCAGGAACTCGCCCGCCGCGCGCCGAGCCGTACCGACGACCCGGCGAGCGTGGCTGTGATCACACAGTTCCGCGAGGACGGGCACCGGGAACTGGCCGTCTCCGCCGCGACCCGGCTCCGCGATGCGATCTCCGGGACCTTGGAGCCGAACGACCACGAAGGCGAGGACCGCACCGTCGACCGCGACGTCGCACTGGAACCGATCTTCAGCGTGTTCCAGGATCGGCTGCTGGCGCTGCCCGCCTCCTGGGACGCCGTGGTGGACCTGGTACGGCGTCAGCGCCTCGCCGAACCGCTCGTCCCGCTCGTCGAGGGGCTCGCGATTCCGGAGGAGCCGGCTCTCCCCGGCCGGGGATCGGCCGCGGGGCCGCTCCACGTCACAGTGGACGGAGGCGACGTGACCCACCTCCGGGGAGTCCTGAGCGAGTTCGCCGGACGGCTCGCGTACGCCGAGACCGCGGATGACACGGACTTCCTTCCGACCGAGTCGCTCCGGAACATGCTCGCCTCCCACCGGACCGAACCGCCCCTGTGCGTGGTCACCGGGGCCAAGGGCTCGGGGAAGACCTTCACCCAGCTCCAGATGTGCTTCCGGGGGACCTGGCGGGACTACGCGCACGCCGTCGGCGTTGAGAGCGTGGCCCTGGACGCCCCGCTGGCGCCGGTGCTCGTCTCCAAGAACCTCAGCGAGTCCGCCCTCGAACGGGTCGGTGAGATCCAGCGGAACGCCGCCACCCCCGCGGGCGTCGAGCCCGCGACCCAACTCGAACTGCGCGATCTGATCGACGAGGCTCTGCGTTCGCAGCTGACCGACATGCAGTGGCGCCGGGTCTGGCTCACCTGCATGGCCAGAGCACTGGGCCTCAACGCCTCCCCGGAGAACGTCGAACGGGAACTCGCCGAATTCGCCTCCGCGAATATGCGGATCTTCCTGTTCGACGGGCTTGAGGACCTTCTTCAGGACCTCCTCGACAGCGAGGTCCAACGGCAGGCGCTCCGGGTCCTCCTGGTCGACTGTCTCGACTGGCTGCGCAGCCTCCGCGGTCGGCCGCTCGGGCTGGTGATCTTCGTCAGGCGCGACCTCGTGCAGTCGGCCATCCGGCAGAACCACGGGCAGTTCCTGGCCCGCTACAGCGACTACGAGCTCAAGTGGAACCACTCTGAGGCGCTGCGACTCGCCCTGTGGGTCGCGCAGCGCTCCGGAGCCCTCCCCCAGGACGCGTCCGGAGCGGCGGCCTCGGTGCTGAGCCAGCATCTCAGCACGGCGCTCCACCCGCTCTGGGGCGAGAAGATGGGATCTTCCAAATCCCGGGAGGCTCGTTCGGACGGCTGGTTCCTCGCCGCTCTGTCCGACTTCAACGAGCAGATCCAGGCCCGTGACATCGTGACCTTCCTCAAGGAGTCCGCCGCTCTGTCCGTGGAGGACAGGAACTGGCCGACCCGGCTGCTCACGCCCGCCGCGATGAGGAAAGCGCTCGTGCAGTGCAGCTTGGGCAAGATCCGTGCCATCACCGAGGAGAGCCCGCAGGTCGGAGAACTTCTCAGGCGCCTCGGCAGCCTCCCCGCGGACAAGAAGAGGATTCCGTTCAGCCCTGAGACCGTCGGTCTGTCAAGCCAGGAGTTGGAGGTCCTCGCCGGTAACGGGGTCGTCTTCCGGGAGGAGGACCAGTACTGGATTCCCGAGATCTTCCGGCACGGCCTCTCGTTCAAGGCCACGGGCCGCCCGAAGATCCTGGCGATCGCCAACCTTGTCCGTCGGCAGAACAACCTCGACTGACAGTGACATCAAACCCCGAAAGACATCGACGTGTCCCCGTGAACCGGCGATCCGCTCCTGGATGTGCCGCCCGTCGCCCCTGCCGGGCCGGAGTCACCGGTGCGGGTCCGATCGGTACCGCCCGCCGGCCGCTCGCCGTACGAACGACACGAGGTGCACGACCACCGCCACGGCGGTGCCCGCGACGGACACGACCAGCACCGAGCGCGCGACGAGCGCCCAGTCGACGGAGGGGTCGCCGAAGGCGAACGGGAAGACCCGCAGGATCCCGACGAGCGCGATCAGGCTGATCGCCGTGGTCACCAGGTCGCCGAGGGACCTCAGCCACCTCGGGTCGCAGATCATGTAGACCAGGTTCGCGACGGCCCCTGCCGCCAGCGAGAGGTTGACCATCGGCAGCACCTGCCAGGTCTCCTCGGTGAGGAACGGCACGGTCTGCCAGCCCGGCGCGACGTTGATCATGTACAGCAGCACCGTGTCGACGACGACGGCGACGCTGTAGCCGAATCGGCGCGCGGCGGCGACGGGCGCGATCACCGGTGCGGTGGCTCTCATGGCGGCCTCCAGAGGTCCGGTCGGAATCCCCGCCGAACCCACGCTACGCCCGGCCGCGCGGACCGGTCAGGGGCGAAGGTCCATCGGATCCCGGTGGTGCGCCGCCGCGCGGGCCTACGGGAACGCATGGGCCTACAGGAACGCGCGGACCTACGGGAACGCGCGGACCTACGGGAACGCGCGGACCGCGGCCGCCGCGGTCGGGCCGGACCCGCACGCCGTACGGGCGAGTCGATCTCTGTGGTGGAATGATCCGGTGGATCAGGCGCGGGCGAGGCAGCTGCTGGGCGAGATGCTGGTCTGCTGCTTCGTGATCGTCCTGATCAGCGGCGGCTTCCTGGCGTTCTTCTACACGCCCAGCGGCGAGATCATTCCCTACAGCGGAGCCTACGAGCCGCTCCGGGGCGTCCCCATGAGCGCCGCCTACCACTCGGTCCTGGACATGAGCTTCGAAGAGGGCACCGGGCTGTTCGTGCGGCGGCTGCACCACAGCGCCTCGCTCCTGCTCGGCGTGGGCACCGCCTTCTGGGCGCTGCTCGGCCGGTTCCGGTACGCGTTCGCGATGCTGGGCCTGATCATCGCCGGCGGGATCGCCGGCCACGGAGCCGCCGACGACCTGCTGTCCGGGACCGCCCTGGGCCGGGTGCCCATCCCCCTCTGGTACGGCCTGCACCTGCTGTTGGCTCTGGCCGTGGGAGCGGCGCTGGTGCTCTCCTCCCGGCGGGAGGCGGCCCGGCGGCCCAGAACGCTCCCCTTCACGGCGCTGAGCATCGGCCTCACCCTCCTGGCGGTCTTCGTGCTCTGAGGCGCGTCACGGGCGGTGCACCCCGCCGCCGGTCCGGAGCCTCCTCAGGTCTTCGCCCGCCGTACGAGAGAGACGAGGTGCACGACCACCGCCGCGGCGGCGCCCGCGTCCGGACTCGCGCCTTCCGGCGGCGCACCCCCGGACAGAGTACGGAGGGTCGCCGAAGGCGGAGTCGCGCCGTCAGCCGGCGAGGATGACGTCACCCACGGCGGAGGTGACGGTGAAGGAGTCGAGCCGCCGCAGCCGGCCCGTCGTGCGGTCCAGCCGGTACCAGGTGTAGACGTGGTACTCCTCGCCGCTCGGTCCGCGGTAGGAGTCGGTCAGGAGGTCGAGGCGGCCCGCCCTGTCCCAGCGCGCCCGGTAGGGGGCCTCGCCCCGGCGGAGCCGGACCGGGTACGTACGCTTCTTGCCGGTGGCCAGGTTGCGGACGGTGACCGCGTTCTCGGCGGGACGGGCGTCGTTCCACCGGGCCTTGGCCACGGTGACGCCGTCGGGGCCGAGGTCACCCATCATGTAGGCCGACCGCCGCAGCCGCACCGACCACGTCCCGGTCGAGTAGACCACCGCCCCGCGCACGTGGGTGGCCATCAGGTGCTTCTCGTCCGGGCTGAACCGCGCGGAGTCGTACCCTCTGGGCAGGTCGAAGGCCTTCCCGGTGGCCGTGTCCACGATCCGGTCGACCGGCCTTCCCGAGAGGCCTTCTCCCTCGATGGCGGCGAACCGCCCACGCGGGGAGAGGGTCAGCTCGGTCACGGCGACGGAGTCCGGCCGCCTCACCGCGGTCCGGCGCGCCTTCCCGGTGGCGGCCTCCCAGATCATGAGCACGCCGTCGCTCTTGCGGAAGTACGCGGCCCGGCCGCCGTCCGGGGCGACCGCCATGACCCCCATGGCCGGGTGGTCGCCGTCAGGCCGGTGCGCGTCGGGGAGCGCGCGGACGCGGCCGTCGCTCAGCCAGAGCCTCCACGGACCGCACGGGCGCCGGCCGGCGCCGTTCCGGCAGACGCCGAGGCCGGCGTGGCGGATCACCGGTGTGGCCGGCGCGGTCCCGGCGAGGGTGCCGACCGGGGCCGCGGCGGAAAGACCGGCCGTGAACGCGACGGCGGCCGTCGCGGCGGCCATGGCTACCTGGAACGACATCCCGCCATCTTCACACGGCGCCGCGGCGCCTTCGCGGCGATCGCCGGTCGGGTAACAGACTGTGCCGTCAGGGCCATGGTCAGCGAAACGGCTCGGCGGCGACCCGGTCGAGCCACTCCAGCATCAGCGCGTCGAAGAGCTCCGGCTGCTCGAACTGGGCGTTGTGCCCGGCCACGTCGAGCACCGCGTAGCTCGCCCGCGGATAGTGGGCGAGCAGCGCGAACGCGTCCTCGTAGCCGACCACGTGGTCCTGCCTGCCGGCGATGACCACGGTCGGCCGGTCGAAGCTCCGGCTCTCCGACGGCTCCGGGTCCAGCCACCGGTTGGACCCGATGCGCTCCAGCGCCGCGGCGTCGGCGCAGTCGAGGCCGACCATGATCTCGTCGCGGAACCGGCGCAGGGTCTCCGGGGTCTGCACCACCGCCATCTCCGCGAACTCCGCGGCGAGCCGCGGGTCCGCCGAGGCGAGCAGTCCGGGGTCGGGCCGCAGCACCCGGCGCTCCGGGAGCGTGCGCTCGGTGGCGCCCAGCCGGTCGGCGACCGGGCAGATCAGCGCCAGCCCCAGCACCCGCTCCGGCCGCAGCCCCACCAGGGCACGGGCCAGGTAACCGCCATAGGACTCGCCGGCCAGCAGGAACGGCTCGTCGCCGAGGACGTCGTCCACGAAGGCCAGCACGGCGTCGAGCAGGTCGCCGGCGCTCGTCACGGACGGCGGGGCCTCCGACTTGCCCATGCCCGGCAGGTCGGGATAGAGCCGCCGGTATCCGTCACGCCGGGCGAAGACCGGCTCCAGGCAGCCGAGCATCAGCCGGTGGTCCGGCGTCCAGCCGTGCAGCGCCAGCACCGGAGTGCCGGTCCCGTGCTCCACGAAGTGCAGCGGCGCGGACGTACCTGACGACATGACCGACCTCCAATGATCTTGCAGTGATTCCGCCGCATCCTGCCACAGTCCACCGACAGATCTGCGCACGAGCCCAATGCGCCGGACGGCCCGGAGGCGCCACGAGTTCGCAGCCCGGTGTGCGGACGGCTCCGGACGAGGCCTCCGCACACTGGAGCGCACCGCCCGGTCAGCCTCGGCGGCCGGATCTGATGCCGCAGCGGGGACCATCCCCGCGTGCGCGGGGAGCACGCCAAGAGCGTCGAGCCGGAGGTCTTGCAGACGGGACCATCCCCGCGCGGGGATGGTCCCGCGGACGGCGTCAAGGACTACGAGCCGCGCCCGTGCTCCCCGCGCACGCGGGGATGGTCCCCACTCGGGAGGCAACCCTTCTGGTGCCACGTGGTGCTCCCCGCGCACGCGGGGATGGTCCGGTCGGGGAGCCGCGAAAGCGGGCACAGGCTTGACCGGGGAAGCCGTCCCCGAGGGCGCGGGCTCCGGACCGCGTCCTCTCGCTTCCCCGTCTTCCCCGAGGTCTTGCGGTGGGCCTCGATCCGGCTCGTGGAGGCCTTCAGCGCGCCGAGGGCGCCGGGGGCGGGGCGCCGGTCCCGCGCCTACTCCCATCCACGCAGGTCCGCCACGTAGCGGTCATGCGCCGCGGCCTCCCACTCCTCCATGGAGGAGTGCCTTCCGCGGCAGTACCGGCCGACCAGATGCGCCAGGAACGCCTCGCACGCGGCGTCGTCGCGCAGGCGCAGGCCCGGATCCCCGCTCCCGGCGCGCAGCAGGAGCCCGCCGCCCGGTTCGGCGGTCAGGGTGACCTCGCCACTCCGCCCGTCCCGGCGGGGCGGCCGCACGGCCAGATAGGCGGCGTAGACGTACCGGTAGGCGAACTCGTCGTACGTGTCGTGGATCCGATCGAGCCAGCAGCCGATCTCGTCGCCGGCCGTCTCCGTTACGGGTCCTGTTCCCATCGCCCCATTGTGACCGGCGGCCGGCGGGAACCGCGTCCCCACCGCGGGTGCGGCGGCGGGGAGCCGGACCGCCGTGCCCGGCCGTACGGCGGCGCCGCACTAAGATCACATCCCGTGCTTTCGGATGGCTTGTGGCGGATCATCAGGATCGGATCGGTAGGTCTGGTCCTCGCGGCGACGGCCGCGGGCCTGGCGCTCGGCGACGTCTGGCTCTGGGCGGCCGTCGAGTGGTCTCCGCCGGCCTGGTTCCACCCGGACGACGGGTTCGACACCCCGACGACCGTGGCGCTGCTCGTGGCCGCCCCGGTGAAGGCCGCGCTCCTGTGGCTGATCCTGCGCACCCCCGCGCCGGGACCGCTGGACCGCCGGGCCAGGGCGCTGCGGTGGTTGCTGTATCTGGCGGCGGCCTACGCCCTGGTGCTCTGGTATCCGATCGCGCTGCTCCCCGACGCGGTCGGCGCGGCGATCTCGCTCGCGCTGTGGACCGCGATCGACGTCCTGTACCTGCTCGTCATCCGCTGGCGGTCCCGCCTGCTGCGCGCGGCGGCCGGAGCGGCGTTCGCGGTCGAGCTGGCCGCGATCGCCGACGAGCTGCTCGACGAACTCGACCTCCCCGAGCTCGGATCGGGCGACGTCGCCGAGCTGGTCCTGACGCTGGGCGCGGTGGCGGCGATCGTCATCACGGTCGTCGGCCAGCGGCGCGACGGCCGCTGGAGCCGCGGCACGCAGGCCGCCGGATGGTTGTCGGCGGGCGTCTGCGCGCTGACGATCCCGCTTCCCCTCCTCTTCGAGAGGATCTTCAGCGGCGATCTGGCGGTACTCGTCGCGATGGACGCGGCGGGGCTCGTCAACACCGTGTGGATCGCGGCGACCGCCCGCGAGCTGATCGCCGAGGACCGCCCGGCGGACCCTTCGCCCGCGCGGCGGCGCGTGGTCCGCGTCGCGGTGGCGGCCGCGGCCGTACTGCCGGTCATCGCGCTGATCCACCCGGAGCAGACCCCGCACCTCACCTATACCGGCTGGTCGATGGACTGCTACGACCGGCCCGACTTCGGCGATCTGAAACCCGCGGAACGCGACGCCGCGTTCCTGTGCCGGGCGCGGGGCACGGACGGCGGAGTCCCGCCCATGTTCCCCGACGACCTGTCGGACCAGCAGATCCTCGCCTACGGGCGGGCGCTGTGCCGGGCCAAGGACCGCACCGAGCAGGAGGCGCTCCTGAAGCGGGCGGGGAGCACGCGGCCCGGCTGGGGCGCGGACCCGTGGGACCTCGTCTACGTCTGCCCGGAGGTCGTCGGCGCGACCCATCCCGAGCTGCTGTGGTCGGCCGCGCAGCGGAAGGCGGCGAACACCGCCTTCATCGCCGAGGCGAACGCCAGGTGCCGCGACCCGTGGCCCCGGACGAGGGGCGTCGTCCAGGCCACGGCCAACTACTTCCTGTTCGCCGACGGCGACCACGGCTATCTGGTCCACGACCCCGACGACGAGACGGGCGGCGAGGCGGCGGAGCAGGCGGTCGACGAGCTCTACGAGGACGGCTCCCTCATCGGGGCGGTCGGCAGCACCGTCCTCGTCGGGCACGTCGAGGACGTCATCGAGCTGTGCCTCACCGTGAAGGCCTTCCGCACCGCGCCGCCACCGCGGACGGCCGGGTGGGACCAGGTCACCGAGGTGCCGGTCGTCAGCCGCAGCGGCCTGCTCACCGTGCCGGAGAAGGACGGCGGAGACGTGGGCGCGGGCGCCCCGATGCCGAACCTGGCGATCGCGGGCGAGGGCCGCTACCGGGTCCGGGTGTACGTGCGGGTCGGCGGCGCGGGGGAGGAGCACCTGGTCGTCGTGTTCCCGGGCGCGTCGAGGAAGAAGCTCAAGCTGAAGCGGTGAGCCACGGCGGGGCTCGGACCCCCCTCCGCCGCCCGCCGCCCGCCGGCTGTGGCCACCTGGAACGGCATCCCGCCGTCTTCACACAGTGCGGGGCGCTCTCGCGGGATCGCTTCACACGGTGCCGGTGGCGCCCGTGAGGCGACCGCCGGTCAGGCGACGGACCGCGCCACCAGGGCCACGGCCCGCCGCATGGCGTCCCGTACCCCGTCGGGCCCGTCGCCGCGCTGCAGCGCCGTCAGCGCGGACGCGCCGACCGCGCCGACCATCGCGCCGACCAGGGCGGAGGCGGCGACCGCGTCGAGCCGGTCGGGGAACTCCCGCTGCAGCGCCCGGGCCAGCTCGGCCTGCGCGGCGAGATACCGCTGCAGCAGCCGGGCCTGCAGCGCAGGCACCGAGGCCGCCAGCCGGGCCCGGAGCGCCGCGAGCCCGCTGGGCAGATCGCGGTCCCCCGCGTCGGCGACCATCTGCTCCATCGCCCGGACGAGCACCTCGGGCAGCCCTTCCCCGGCGCGGCGCCCGGCGATCGCCTGCAGCGCCAGATCGACGCGCACGTCGGCGCCGGCCAGGAGCACGTCCTCCTTGGCCGGGAAGTGCAGGAAGAAGGTGCGGGGGGACACCTCCGCGGCGTCGGCGATCTCGGCCACGGTCACGTCGTCGTAGCCCCTGTCCTCGAACAGGCGCACCGCCGCCTCGATCAGCGCCTGCCGGGTCCGCCGCTTCTTGAGTTCCCGGAGTCCGGGTCTCTCCACCATGCGGGCCAGCCTATTGCATCCTCTGTATTGGTGCATAGACTGCACTAATACAGAGACTGCACCGATTGGAAGGTGGTCGCCATGGGAAGCCTGGACGGGCGCGTCGTCCTCATCACCGGCGCGGGGCGCGGCATCGGGCGGGAGGAGGCGCTGTTCTTCGCCGCCGAGGGCGCCGCGGTCGTCGTCAACGACCCCGGCGTCGCCGTCGACGGCACGGGCGGCGACGCGGAGGTGGCGGCGGAGGTCGTCGAGGAGATCACCGCACGCGGCGGGCGGGCCGTGGCCAGCACCGACAGCGTCGCCGACTGGGACGGCGCCCGCCGCATGGTGGAGACCGCCCTGCGGGCCTTCGGCGACCTGCACGCCGTGGTCAACAACGCGACCATCGAGCGGAACGCGGGTCTGACCGACCTGTCGGAGGAGGACTTCGACGACGTCCTGGCCGTCAAGCTGAAGGGCACCTTCGCGGTGACCCGCTGGGCCGCCCGCCACTGGCGCGACCGGTTCCGGGCGGGGGTCCGCACCGACCGCGCCGTCGTCACCACCTCCTCCGGCTCCGGGCTGCTCAACCCGCTGCCCGCACAGGCCTCCTACGCGGCGGGCAACGCCGGGGTCGCCGCGCTGACCGCCGTGGCCGCCCTCGAACTGGGCCGCTACGGCGTGCGGGTCAACTGCGTCTCGCCCTCGATGGCCCGCACCCGGCTCACCCTCGCCGTCCCCGGCATGGGCGCAGAACCGCCCGCGGACCGCTTCGACCCCCTCCACCCGGCCGCCGTCGCGCCCGTCGCCGCCTACCTGGCCGGTCCGTCCTGCCCGTTCACCGGGCAGGTGCTGTCGGTGCGGGGCGGCACGGTCGCGGTCGGGCAGGGCTGGTCCCTCGGCGGCCACATCCGCAAAGACGGGCGGTGGAGCGTCGAGGAGCTGGCCGGGAAGATCAAGGAGCTGCCGATGGACGACCCCTTCGACAAGCTCGCCCTGGCGTTGACCGGAGCGCTCGGCGCCACCGGGCGCGCCGAGCTCCAGGGGATGATCGACACCCTGCTGGACGGGGAAGTCCCGGCCGGCACGGCCCCCGCACCCGGTGATCCCGAGGGCGGGCGCGCCCTCCGCGGCTGACCTCCCCTCCTTCCGATGGCGCGCCCTCTCCGGGAGCGTCCGCCGGTCCGGGGACACCGCGGCGGGGACACCGCGGTCAGTGCCCGGTGCGCTTCCGGTGGACGACGACGTTGTCCCCGCGACCGGGATAGGCCATGATCAGCAGCCGCTGCGGACCGGCGCGCTCCTCGCCCTTCCACGGGAGCCAGGCGTAGTGCACCCGGATCCGGTAGTGGCCGCTCCTGCCGCGCAGGGCGAGGTCCGGATACTCGGGACCGCTCATCGGGTCGCCGAGCTCGATCCTCCCGCCCGGACTGCGGTAGCCCACCTCGACGACGTGCTGCCAGCCCCTGGTCTCCACGGGAGGGCGGCGCGGGTAGGTCTCGAGCGTGAGGCAGGTCGGCGCGTCGGAGTGGATCCGGACCATCAGATGACCGGGGAGCGCGGCCACCAGCCCGTTCTTCTGCGCGCGGTCGAGCAGGCCGTCCTCGAAGGGGTCGCTCTCGGCGGTCTCCTCGTACGCCTCCAGCACCCCGTAGTCCGTCATCACCGGTTCCCTGACCCTCGTCACCGAGGCCGGTCTGATCAGAGGGCGGTGGCGGGGCGCCTCATCGCACATGCGCTGCCGCTCCGCCGCCCACTCCCGCATCTCCCGCTCCTCCGCCGCCGCCTCCGCCCTGACCACCGCGTCGGCGGACGGGCAGATCTCGTCGATGACGTACGTGAACTCGCGCACGTCCACACCGCTCACCGCGCGGACGCGCGCGATCTCCCCGGGGTCGTTCCGCGTGTAGACACCGCACAGCCGGCGGCCGTAGGCCACCAGCTCCGGATCGGACAGGTCCTGCCAGGACGGCAGCGCCCTCCCGGCGGCGCGCACCGCGCACACGAAGGCCAGCTCGTCGCTCGGCGGAGGCGCCTCTGCGCGCCGCCCGTACCCGTCGGCCACGACCAGGGGCCGCCCGTACCCGTCGGTCGCGGGGCCGAGCCGCCCGCAGTCGCCCTCCGTGGTGAACGGGCCGCGCGCGAGGTCCGCCGACGGCAGCAGGCAGAGCGCCGCCGCCGAGACCGCGCACACCGCGGCCGTCCGGTACGGCGAGCGCCGGGCCGGGCGCCGGCCGTACCGCAGCAGCAGGATCAGCGCGGACGCGGCGCAGGCGGTGGCGTGCCAGAGCGGCGGGACGCCGAGGAAGACCGCCTCGCCGCCCTCTCCCGAGGCGAACACCCAGTCGGGGTAGAGCTCCGGGCCTCCGTACCCGAACGACACCTGGCTGAAGGCCGGGCCGCCGCCCTCGCCGATGTGCCCCGGCTCGTTCCAGGGGTCGGACACGGTGGCGACCGCGGTGACCGCCCCGGCCGCGGCGGCCAGGAGCAGGACGCCCGCGGCCGTCCGCACCTGGCGGCGGGTCCGGCGCACCACCGCGACCAGGGCCAGGAGGGCCAGGCCGCCGACCCCGACGAGGAGGTCGGTGTGGAACCAGAGCAGGGCGAGCCGGGGGTGGAGGTCGCCGGTGAGGGTCCCGCCGATCGGTCCCTCCGGTCCGAGCCAGAAGGGGACGCCGCGGGCGAGGCCGGCGAGCACGGGCAGCAGCGGCAGCACGACCGCCGCCGCCGGCAGCGGCCACCACCCGAGCGGCGCCCGATCCGGAACCGGCCGATCCCCGCCCGGTACGGCCTCCGCCCGCGGGCCGCCGAGGTCGTGCGCGGACCGGGCCAGCCAGATCGGGACGAGGGTGTGGGACACGAGGATGAAACCGGTCAGCCCCGTAGCCTCGAAGCCCTCCCCCGGGAGACGGAGGGTGAGGAGGACGGGCCCGATGACGAGTGACATCGCCAGGTCCGCGATCCCCACCCACACCGTGGTCCTGCCCCACCGGCCGTCTCGCGCCTGCATCACGAGGACCAGCACCGTCCACACCGTCCAGGACATCCCGTTCAGGCTCCCGAGTTGGAAGACCTCCCCGGCGGCGCGCAGGTCGAGGGCGTCGCACACCCTCGCGCCGGTCAGCGCCGCCGCGGACAGCGTCCCGGCCGCGAGCGCGGTGAGCCTCACCCCCCGGGACGCGCCGGTCAGCACCCGGTGGAACAGCAGCACGAGGGCCGCCTCCACCAGGCCCCAGCCGATGTCCGCCCACCACGGGGACGAGAGCCCGGTGAACCGGTGGAAGACCAGGTGCAGGCCCAGGTCCGCGTAGAGCGCCCGGCGCAACCAGCGCACGGTCGACCCCGCCGACCCGGCAGGCCCTGCAGACGACCCGGCAGGCCCTGCAGACGACCCGGCAGGCCCTGCAGACGACCCGGAAGGCCCTGCAGACGACCCGGAAGGCCCGGTGCGGTCGCCGACCACCGGGCCGCGGAGGATCTGCCAGAGCGCCCATCCCTGCACCGCTCCGGCCAGGAGCAGCGGAAGCAGGGACCACCCCGTCAGGTCCTCCGCATCCTGTCCCCACCAGGCGCCGAGGAACAGCACCCCGGAGAGGGCCCCGTCACCGCCCGCCGCCGCGACGACGCCGGACACGGCGACCGCGGCCGTGTAACCGCCCGCGATCAGTGCCGCCGGCCACCCGAGGCGGTACCGGCGGCCGAGACGAGGAAGACGCACTCGTATCCCCTGGAACAGAGAAGGATCAACCGAAGAGAGCGCCCAACCCTAGCCGGAACCCCCTCCGGAGTCGATCAACGCGGTACGCCGGCCCGGATGGACCCGGCTGGCCGAGTCGTAGCAGAAGTCCGGCGCGGAGGCGCTCGACCCGCGGCGGGCCCGCGAGCCGGACTGAACGGCGCGCAGGACCCCGAGAGGACGACCGCTCCCGTCACGCGGTGCAGGGCCCGGAAGCGGTGAGGGCCGCCGACCCTCTTCCCGCAGGTAACCTCGGCGAAGTGATTGACTTCAGCAGCGGTTCCTTCTTCAAACTGAATCCGTGCCGACCGGAGGAGGTCGGCCCGGCCGTGGCCCCTCTCATGCTCCACGGCGAGCAGATCGTCTCCTGCTACAAAACCGTCCGGGACTTCGTCGTCTTCACCGACAAGCGCATCATCGCGGTCAACGTCCAGGGACTCACCGGCAAGAAGCGCGACTTCTCCTCCCTGCCCTACGCCAAGGTCCAGGCGTGGTCGGTCGAGACCGCCGGGACCTTCGACCTCGACGCCGAGCTGGAACTCTGGTTCAGCGGCCTGGGCAAGGTCCGCTTCGAGTTCAAGGGCAGCTCCGACATCATCCGCCTCAGCCACATGATCGCCGGGTACGTCCTCTAGCGGGCTCCGCCCGGACGGTGATCGATCATGCTCTTCGGACTACGGCGAAGGCCGCGATCGATCACCGTCCGGACGGCGCCGGTGCGGGTCAGCGGGCCGTCCCGCCCCTGCCGAGCACCGCGTCGACGACCAGGAAGGCGAGCAGGGAGATCCCGAGCAGCGGGACGAACACGCCCACCGCGACCGCCGCCGCCCCGACCGGCAGGAGCACCGCCGGGGTCGTCCAGCCCAGGGCGGCCTGCGGCTTGTCGACGTTCGCGCCCGCGTACGCCGACCAGGTCAGCCCGGTGGCCGACAGGAAGAGCAGGCCGACGGTGATCCACAGGCCGACCGAGCCGTGCCAGGACAGGGTCCGCCGCAGGCCCACGGCCGTGAGGTCGGGCTTCAGCGCGCGGCGGCGGTGGCTCAGCCAGAGCACGACGCCGCCGAGCGCGACCGCCCAGAGCCAGCCGGCGGCCAGCTCGCTGTAGAGGCGGCCCGCCTCCCCCAGGTGCAGGTGGCGGTGGAGGGTGGAGATCCAGGCGCGCACCGGGAGCGCGCCCGAACTGCCGTAGCTCTCCAGCGCGCCCCGTACCTCGCCCGTGTACGGGTCGACGAAGACCGCCAGCCGGGTGGACTCCGGCAGGCCGTCCACGTCCAGCAGGACCCGGGTGGTCGCGCCGGGCTCGGCCGCGGGCCGTACCGCCCCGATCGCGCCCTGCGGGTACGCGGCGCGTGCGGCGGCGATCTGCCGGGTCAGCGGGAGCCGCTCCCGCCGTCGCCGGGGCCGCCTCGGCACCCTCTTCGGAAGAGAGCCCGGCTGCGGTTTCCTTGACGCCCGGCGGAGGGCGTCGCTAGCTTTGGGAGCGCTCCCAAAGATCGAACATCCCGTAGACGCCGCATGCCCCCAGCCGGTCCGTCGGAGGAGTCGAAACACATGCCGAGTGACATGGCCCCGAAGGCCGGGCTCCCCCGCGAGGACGCGCGGCGGTCCGCGACCGGGTCCGGGCCGGACTCGGAGATCCCGCGCCGCGATCCCTCCGGTGACATCCCGCTCACCCCGGCCCAGCAGCGCCTGTGGTTCCTGGACCGCGTCGGGTTCGACGGCGCCGCCTACCTGCTGTGGATGGGGCTCCGGATCACCGGGACGATCGACCTGGCGGCGCTGCGCGGGTCCCTGGGCGCGCTGGTCCGGCGGCACGAGGCGCTGCGCACCGCCGTCGTGGAGACGGAGGCCGGGCCGCGGCAGGTCGTCCACGACCTGTCCGAGGACGACCTCGCCGGGCTGCTGCACGTCGAGGATCTCAGCGCGCTCCCCGCACCGGGCTCGGCGATCGGAGAGCGGGAGGCGCTCGCGCGGCGGCGCACCCGGGAGATCCTGACCGCGCCGTTCGACCTCGGCCGCCCGCCGCTGCTGCGGGTCGCGCTGCTGCGCCTGGCCGAGGACGAGCACGTGCTCCTGATGAGCGTGCACCACATCGTCGCCGACGGCCCCTCCCTGGGGGTCGTCTCGGACGAGCTGTTCGCCGGCTACCGCGCCGCCGTCGCCGCCGCCGCGATCGGCGAGCCGGAGGCCGCCGCCCCCGACGGCTCCCTCGGCGGCTCCCCCGACGGGGTCGCGCAGTTCCCCGACTACGCGGTCTGGCTGGCCGGCCAGGATCCCGAATCGCTCCGCGCCGACCGCGACTACTGGCGCGACCGGCTCGACGGCGCCCCGCCCCTGCTGCCGCTGCCCACCGACCGGCCGCGCACCGCCGCGCAGGAGACGGACTCCGGACGCTGCTCCGCGCGGTTGCCCGACGAGGTCGCCCAGGGGTTGCGCGCGCTGCTGCGGCGCGAGAGGTGCACGCCGTACATCGTGCTGCAGACCGCCTTCGCGGCGGCGCTGGCCCGGGTGTGCGACGTGGAGGACCTGGTCATCGGGACGCCGGTGGCCAACCGCGACCGGCCTTCGCTGGCCCGGTCGGTGGGCATGTACGTCAACACCCTGGCGATGCGCGCCGACGTGCGCGGCAATCCCCCGCTCACCGAGCTGCTCCGGCGCACGCGCGCGGCGTTCCTCGGCGCCTTCAAGCACCAGAGGTTCCCGTTCGACCAGGTGGTCGAGCTGGTGAACGCGCCCCGGGACCTCGCCCACAACCCCGTCTTCCAGGTCATGCTGGTCGTCCAGGGGGCCGACCCGTCCGACCACGGGGTGCCCGGCTGGTCCATGCGCGAGTGGGAGACGCCGTCCCCGAGCGCCCGGTTCGACCTCACCATGTACGCCGTCGTGGGCCCCGACATCGACGTCAGCATCGACTACTCCACCGCCCTCTTCGACGCCGGGACCGCCGAGCGCATGAGGGATCACGTCGTGCGGATGCTCACCGAGCTGGCGACGCGGCCGGAGACCCGGGTGTGGGACGTCGACCTCACCGGCGACGAACCCGACGGCCCCGCGGTCCTCGACGGCCTCGCTGTCCTCGACGGTCCCTACCGGCGGCTCCACCCGCAGGCGGGCGCCGCAGGCGACGCGACCCTACACGACGCAGCCGTACACGACCCGGCCCTGCGCGACCCGGCCCTGCGCGACCCGGCCGTCGTACGCGACGCGGAGCGGCGGGTGCACGAGCTGGTCGCGCTGCGGGCCGCGGAGACGCCCGAGGCGCCGGCCGTCGTCGCGGGGGACGGGCGCGTCCTGTCCTACCGGGAGCTGGACCGGCGCACCGACGATCTGGCCCGCGAGCTGGCCGACGCGGGCGTGGGCCCGGGGGCGCTCGCCGGCGTGGTCCTGCCCCCCGGCCCGGAGGCCGTGGTGGCGATCCTCGGCGTGCTCAAGGCGGGCGGCGCGTACCTGCCGCTCGATCCCTCCCACCCGCCGGCCCGCCTGCGGGACATCCTGCGGGAGTCCGGAGCCCGCGTGACCCTGTCGGCGGGCGGCGGCGGCATCGAGGTCTCCGCCCCGGCGGCCGACGGCGGCGCGGCGCACAGCAACGGCACGACGCACGGCGACGGCACGGCGCCCGAGGCCCCCTCCGGCCGCCCCGGTCCGGGCGACCTGGCGTACGTGATCTACACCTCGGGCTCCACCGGCCGCCCGAAGGGCGTCATGGTCACGCACGCGACGCTCTCCCGGCTGACGGAGTCCTTCACCCGCGTCCACGGGTTCGGCCCGGGGCAGCGGCTGCTCGTACTCCCGCCGCTGACCTTCGACGCGTCGGTGGGCGACGTGTTCCCCGCGCTGACCTCGGGGGCGGCCCTGGTGTTCCATCCCGAACCCGCCCTGCTCGACGGGGCGGAGCTCGTGCGGTTCTGCGCCGCACGGGGGGTGACCGCCGTGGACACCGCCGCCGCCCTGTGGCGGCGCTGGGCCGGAGAGCTGGACGGGACGGGCGTGCCCGGCGACTGGCCGGTGGAGATCATGATGATCGGCGGGGAGCGCGTGCCCATGGACGCGGTGCGCGCCTGGGCGCGGGCCACCGGCGGCCGGGTGCGGCTCGTCAACCACTACGGCCCGACCGAGGCCACGGTCTGCGCCACCGTCCACGTCACGGTGGACGGCACGGCGGAGGTCCCAGCAAGGGGCACGGCGGGAGACACGGCGGGAGACACGGCGGACGGCACGGCGGGAGACACGGCGGGAGACACGGCGGGGAACGGCGCGGCCGGCGCGGTGGCCGCGGGCGCCGTCCACCTGCCGATCGGCCGCCCCCTCCCGCACGTCCGCGCGTACGTCTGCGACCGGTACGGCGGGCGGGCCCCGGTGGGCACGCCCGGCGAGCTGTACCTGGGCGGCGACTGCCTGGCCCGCGGATACCTCGGGAACCCGGCGCTGACCGCGGACCGGTTCGTGCCCGATCCGTTCGCCGCCGTGCCGGGCTCCCGCATGTACCGCACCGGCGACCTGGTCCGGCGGCTGGCCGACGGGTCCCTGGAGTTCCTCGGCCGGGTCGACCGGCAGGTGAAGATCCACGGTCACCTCGTCGAACCCGCCGAGGTGGAGGCCGCGCTGGTGACGCACCCGGCGGTCGGCGAGGCGGCGGTCGCGGCCGTGCCCGACCCGGCCGGCCACCACCGGCTGGTCGCCTACGTGACCGGCGGCGAGCCCGGCGACCTCCGGCGCCACCTGCGGGACCGGCTGCCGGACTACCTCGTGCCCGCGCGCTTCGTCCGGCTGGACGCCCTCCCCCGCACCGCGCACGGCAAGACCGATTACGCGGCGCTGCCCGTGCCCGATCCCGGCGGCTCGGGCGCGGACGAGTTCGTCCCGCCGCGCGGCCCCGTGGAGGAGGCGGTCGCCCGGGTCTGGGCCCGCGTGCTCGACATGGAGCGGGTGGGCCGCCACGACGGCTTCTTCGCCCTCGGCGGGCACTCCCTGCGGATCGCCGAGGTGGTGACCCGGGTGCACGACGAGCTCGGCGTGCGCCCCTCCGTCCGCGACCTGTTCGAGGCCGCCGACCTGGCCGAGTTCGCCGCGCTGGTCACCGCCCGCGCCGACGGCTCCCGCGGCGACGCCGGCGACGACGCACCCGACCTGCGGGCCGAGGTGCGGCTGCCGGACGAGATCGCGGTGGCCGCCCCGGCCTCCGTCCGGCGCCGTCCCGAAACGATCCTGCTGACCGGCGCCACCGGCTTCCTCGGCGCGCATCTCGTGGCCGAGCTGCTGGCGCGCACGACGGCCCGGGTGGTCTGCCTGGTGCGCGCCGACTCCCCGGAGCACGCCCTGCGGCGGGTGCGGGAGAACCTGGCCCGGTACGGGCTCGACCGGGCGTCCGGCGGCCCCCGGCTGGTGGGGCTGCCCGGCGACCTGGCCGCGCCGCGCCTCGGGCTGGGCGCCGGGGCGTTCGGCGACCTGGCCCTGGAGGTGGACGCCGTCTGCCACAGCGGCGGGCTGGTCAACTTCGCCCAGCCGTACGCCCTGCTGCGCCCGCCGAACGTGGCGGGCACGGTGGAGGTGCTGCGGCTCGCGGCGGCGGGCGGCGGGGTGCCGGTGCACCTGCTCTCGACCCTGGGGGTGTACCTCGGCGACGCCTACCGGGGGCGGCCGGTGACCGAGCTCGATCCGCCGGAGGACCCCGGCGGGCTGGGCGGCGGGTACAACCAGAGCAAGTGGGTGGCCGACCGGCTGGCCGAGCCCGCGCGGCGGCGCGGCATCCCGGTGACCGTGCACCGGCCCGCCCGGGTCGGCGGCGACAGCCGCACCGGGATCGGGGCCCCCGACGACTACTTCGGCCGGCTGCTGATCACCTGCGCGCAGGTCGGCATGGTGCCCGACCTGGGCTACGAGGAGGACCTGTCCCCGGTGGACCAGGTGGCCGGCGGGGTGGCCGCGGCGGTCGCCTCGGCCGAGTCTCCCCCGCACGACCTGCACTACTTCAACCCGGCGACGGTCGGCTACCGGCAGATCGCCGCGGCCCTGACCGAACGCGGGCATCCCGCCGACCCGGTGCCCTGGTCCCGGTGGCGCGCCGCCGTACTGGACCGGCTGGCCGCCGGGGAGCCGGTCGCGTTCGAACCGTTCGCCGCCGGGCTGGCCGAGGCCGAGCCGCGCTTCGACCGGCCGCTGTTCGACTGCACGCGGACCGAGAAGTGGCTGAGCGGGGCGGGGGTGCCGGACGCGCCCGACGCGCCGCGGCTGCTCGGCCGCTACCTGGACGCGCTCGCCGCCTCGGGCCTGCCGCCGGCCGCCGGGAGCCGGTCGTGACCGCGCGGGGGGACCTGGTCAGGTTCGGCGGGGTGTGGCTGGCCTCGCTGGTGTCCGGGGTGGGGTCCAGCATCACCTCCTTCGTCCTGGGCGTGTGGGTGTTCCAGACGACCGGGTCGGCCACCCTGTTCGCCTTCGTGATGCTGAGCTCCATGCTTCCCGGGCTGATCGCCGGGCCGTTCGCCGGGGTGGCGATCGACCGCTTCAACCGGCGGACGGTCATGGTGGTCACCGACAGCCTGGCGGCGCTGTCCACCGCCGCGATCGCGGTCCTGCTGCACCTGGACGCGCTCGCGGTGTGGCACGTGTACGTCGGCGCGATGGTGAGCTCCGCCTGCGGGGTCTTCCACCTGACCGCCTACCAGGCGATGACGCCCCTGCTGATCCCCAAGCGGCACCTGGGCCGGGCCAACGGGCTCATGCAGACCGCCTCGGCGGTCCAGATCGCCGCTCCGCTCCTGGCCGCGTCGCTGCTCGGGGCCGTGGGGATGGTCGGCGTGCTCGTCATCGACCTGGCGTCGTTCGCCGTCGCGATGGGCACGCTGGTGGTGGTGAGCCTGCCCGCGCCGGTCCTGCACCCGGCGGAGCGGGCCGAGCGGCCCTCCCTCGGCGCGGACCTCTCCTTCGGCCTGCGGTACCTGCGGGCCCGGCCCCCGCTGCTCGCGTTCGTCCTCACGCTGACCGCCTACAACTTCCTCTTCGGGGTCGCCGGAGTGCTGGTCCAGCCGCTCATCCTCTCCTTCTCCTCGGCGGCCGTCCTCGGCGTGCTGATGTTCGCGGGCGGGTCCGGCCTCTTCGCGGGCGGCCTGCTCATGGGCGCGTGGGGCGGGCCGAAGCGGCGGGTGCCCGGGATCGCGGTGTTCACCGCGCTCGGCGGGGCGGCCCTGGTCCTGCACGCGCCCTGGACGTCGGCGGTGGTCGTCGGGGCCGCCGCGGCCGTGTTCCTGTTCACCCTGCCGGTGGTCCAGGGCACCGTCGTCACGGTCCTGCAGAGCAAGGTCGGGCCGGCCGCGCTGGGCCGGGTCATGGGCACCTCGCACACCCTCGGCCAGCTCGCGATGCCCGCCGCCTACCTGCTGGCGGCCCCGCTGGCCGAGGACGTCGTGGGCCCGGCCCTGCGGCCCGGCGGACCGCTCGCGGGCTCGCTGGGGGCGGTCGTCGGGGTCGGCGAGGACCGCGGCCTCGCCGCGGTGGTGCTGGCGGACGGGATCCTGCTGGTCCTGCTGGCGGCCGTCGTGATGCTGGTCCCCGCACTCCGGCGGCTGGAGCACGACGTCCCCGATGCCCTCCCCGACGCCGCCCCGGCCGGCGGTGCGGCCGGGGACGGCGGGGCCGGCGGGGCCGGCGGTGCGGCCGGGGACGGCGGGGCCGGCGGGGCCGGCGGGGACGCGGAGGGCCCGGAGGACGGCGCGCGAGGGCCCGGGGCGCGGCGAGGAGGCGGCGCCTCAGCCCTGGCGGTCGGCGACGAGTAGGGAGAACCCGGCCGCCCGGACGAGGTCGCGGCGCGCGGGCGGGGCGCAGCCCGCCGCCGTCGTCCACGCGGCGATCTCCTCCACCGGATGGAGCCGTCCGCCCTGGGTGTGGATCAGGTTGAGGTCGAAGCCGCGGGTGAACGCCTCCTCGCGGACGCTGCCGACCGGGTCGGCGAGGGTCTCCATCACGATCAGCCTCCCCCCGGGGCGCAGCGCCCCCACCGCCCGGTCCACCAGGGTCCGGGCGGTGTCGGCGGGGAACCCGTGCAGCACGTTGAAGAGCAGCACGACGTCCTGTCCTCCGGGCGGTTCCGCCGTGCGCAGGTCCCCGGGCAGGAAGGTGAAGCGGCCGGTCATCCCCTCGGCCTCCACCGTCGCGCGTCCCGGCTCCAGGGCCCCGGGCAGGTCGAGGACGGTCGCCGACAGCCCCGGATGGCGGCGGCAGTAGGCGATGCTGTACGTGGCGTGCCCTCCGCCGAGGTCGAGCAGGCGGACCGGCTCACCGGGCAGCCCGGCGAGCTCCAGCACCTCCTCCTTCACCCATTCGGCGATGCGGAGCTGGATCCCCTGGAACCGGGTGAGCACGTCGGGACGCTCCTGGAGCCAGGCGTAGAAGTCCCGCTGCGGCTTGCCGGTGCGCACGGTCTCCTCCAGTCCCTGCCAGAGCCCGCCGATCAGGGAGTGCCAGAAGTCCAGCACGGCCCCGAACCCGTCGTCCGGCCCGGCCAGCCAGGCCCCGGCCGGGGTCCGCTCGTAGCCGTCCCCGCCCTCGGCGAGGTAGCCGCCGGTGACCAGCAGGCGCAGCAGCGCGCGGAGGTTCGCCTCGTCCACGGCCAGCTCGCGGGCGAGGGCGCCGAGCTCACGCGGCCCCCGTTCCAGGGCGCCGAACACGCCGAGCCGCAGCGCGGCCACCGCGGCATGGAAGATCATCGTCTGGACCAGGTCGATCTGGACGGCCGGTCCCTCTCCTCGGCGCAGGGTCGCGGCCTCGTCGGGCGGCAGGTCGAGTGGCACGTCGCTCCTCGGTCGGTTCGTCGGCCCGGGTCCCGGCGGTCCGGGTCCCCGGCGGTCTCGTCAGTCCGTGCCCCGGGTCCCCGGCGGCCCCGGCGGTTCCGGGCTCCCGGGCTCCCGGCGGTTCCATCGGCCCGGGGACCCGGCGGCCCCGTCAGCCCAGGCTCTCGGCGGCGGCGCGCACCGACGCCCTCAGGTGCGCGGGCACCTCGTCCCCGAACCACGACAGGTAGGCGCGCACCTGGTCGTCGTCGTCCCGCAGGAAGGGGAAGTCGGTCGCCACCATCCGCCTGATCACCAGCATCGGCACCGGGCTGGACAGCGGGCGCAGGTCGGGGTTCCACAGGCCCGGCTTGTCGGGCGGCCCCTCGTGGAACTCGCCGATCATGAGCCCCTCCGCGACGTACGCCGCCTTCAGCGCCGCCTGGACCGCGTCGATGACCGGCAGGTCCTCCCTGCGCGCGTCCGGGAAGAGGATCATCAGGGTGGTGTAGGTGGAGAGGGTCTCCCCGGCCGGGGCCAGCCGCATGAACCATTCGCGGTACGGCCCGACGGAGCGCGCCACCTCCGCCGCGTCGTCCGGGCGGCCCGGCTGCACCGCGAGGAAGGCCCGGCCCTTGTCCAGCGACGTCGACGTGTACGGGCACACGGCTCCCCTGCGGCCCAGTTCGGGCAGCGGCCGGCACAGGTAGTCGCCCATCCACTCCCGCACGGTGCGCAGGGCGGTCAGGTGCTCGGCGACGCCCGGCGGCGGCGGGACCAGGTCGAGGTCGCCCATCTCGAAGAGGACCAGGTCGTCGCGGTCGGGGTGGCGGATCATCCGGTCCTCCTCGCGGGGGATCCGGCCCGCCGCCGCAGGTGCCGTACGGCCGCGGCCGCCCCCAGGGCGGTTCCCGCGGACAGCACCGCCGCGGCCGCGCCGAGCAGCGCGTTCTGCCGGCGGGCGCGGTGCAGCGCCTCGCCGTACGGCATCGAGGTGTGCGAGATCATGGTGTACAACGGCTGCCATCCTCGGGGGAAGATCCGGTTGAGCGTCAGGTCGGCGCGCGCCCGGAGCAGGCGCGCGGGGGAGCGCAGGCCGTCGCGCAGCTCCAGGAAGTTCTCCTTCGACAGCTCCGCCAGGACGTCGGTGTGCGGCCGTCTCCGGTCCTGGTACTCCCGCAGCGCGGCGCCCCGGTCCGCGGGGTGCCGGGCCAGGCACTCGTCGAGCACGAGGCAGTCCTCGAAGGAGGCGTTCATGCCCTGGCCGTAGAAGGGGTAGACGGCGTGGCAGGCGTCTCCGACGAGCACCACCCGCTCCCCCGCGTGCCAGGCCGAGGTCCGCACGCTGACCAGGCGCCCGACCGGGTTGGCCTCGAACTCCCCGGCCAGGTCCGGGATGAGCTCCAGGGCGTCGGGGAACCTGCTGCGGAAGAACCGTTCGGCCTCGGCGCCCGAACGGATCGAGGCGAAGCTCGACCCGCCCTCGTGCGGCAGGAAGAGCGTGCAGGTCAGCGAGTTGTCGGTGTTGGGGTGCGCGACGATCAGCGCGCGGTGGGCCGGCCAGAGGTGCAGGGCCTCGATCGGGGTCCGCGGGCCGCCGTCCGGCGCCGGCGGGATCGTGAGCTCCTTGTACCCCCATTCGAGGAACTCCTGGTGCAGGTCGGCGGATCTGCCGCGCTGCATGAACCGGCGCACGGCGGAGAAGGCCCCGTCCGCGCCGACCACGAGGTCGGCCTCCACCTTCCGCGTCTCTCCCGAGATCGTGTCGGACAGCGTCAGCGTGCCGGTGTCCGCGTCGAGGTCGACGCAGCGCAGCCCGTAGTTGAATGCCACCCCGTCGCAGGCCTCGGCGTGCTCGATGAGCAGCGCGTTGAGCACGCCGCGGCGGATCGAGTAGAGGATCTCGTGGTCGGCCGTGCCGTACGGCTGGAACGTCGGCTCGCCCGACGGGGCGTGGATCATGCGGCCCCGCATCGGCACGGTGTGCGGCCACAGCTCCTCCAGCAGCCCCGCCCGGCGCAGGGCCCGGATGCCGCGCGCGGACAGCCCCAGGTTGATGGAGCGCCCGTCGCCCTCGTCCTTGCTCAGGCGCGGGTCGTCGCGGTGCTCGTAGACCTCCACCCGGTAGCCCCGCCGGGCCAGGAACAGGGCGAGCAGGGACCCGGACAGCCCCGCGCCCACGATCGCGGCGCGCGGCCCTGCCGGTCCGGACCCGGTGCTCCCGTGCGGCGCGGGTCGGGAAAGATCGTCGTCCGTCATCTGGTCTCCACCGATTCGTCGTGCCAGCGGTACGGGGTCATGCCGCGGCTCCGGGGGCCTCCGCCGGACGCCCTCGGCGTCTCGGGCCGCCCGCCCCGGACTCCCGCCCGCGCCCGTCTCCCGTCCCGCCGCCCGCCGCCCGTGCCCGTCCGCCGCCAGGCGGCGACCACCGGACAGAAAAACGTTTAATACGGACATCGATCCAGAAACGGTCATTTAGCGAATTAAAGGCGTACGTCACGACACTCTCCCGGTAGAGGGAAATCCCGTCCGGCGGTTCGCGGGCCGCGCCGCGACGGCGCGGCGCTCCTGCGGACTCCCGGCACGCGGAGTCCCCGGTCCGCGGCTTTGCGGACGCGGCGCCGGAGGACATCGAAAACAACCAGCTCAACGAGCATCGGACCAGGACACCGGAGCGCCCGGACCTCGTTTTCCGGGATCTCCCGTGGAAGTCGCAGCAGGACTCCGAGGTCGTCGGAAACCCGTGGACTCCACCGACCGCGCGGTCGGGGTGGCGACCGGCACACGTCGTGGGAGCGCTCCCACCACCCGTGGGAACGCTCCCACGTGCCGAAGATATGGATTACGGATATCGTCCGTCAAGGTATCGACACTAATACTTAATGATGTTAATGATAGAAATTTCAGGCATCTCCAGTATCCGCAGGTCATACCGTCGCACCGATCACGCGGGCCGTCCGGCCCGGACCCGCATCCGCCCGACGACCCGTCCCGCCCGTCATCCGGCCCGGACCGGAAGACGGCCGTCCGGACCGAGGGGCCCGTCCGGACGGCCGTCGGCCTGAGCGGGGAGCCCGGCCCGGAAGGCCGCCGGCCGCCGCGGGGAGAACCGGTGGGCGTCGTGTCGATCCGGCGGCGGGCCGTTCGTGTAGGAAGTGAGCGGCCGGGAACACCGGCGGCGACGCCCGACACGTCGAGGAGACCGCGAAGATGAAGCACTACCTGCTCAGCATCCAGCAGCCCGGCGGCGGCCCGGCCGCGCCCGAGGTCCTGGAGCCGATCATGCGGGATGTGGAGGCCTTCAACGACGAGCTCCGCGCCGCCGGGGCGTGGGTCTTCGCCGGCGGGCTGCACGACCCCGCCTCGGCCACCGTGGTGCGGGTCCGCGGCGACGAGGTGCTCGTCACCGACGGCCCGTACGCCGAGGGCAAGGAGCACGTCGGCGGCCTGTCGATCATCGCCGCGCCCGATCTGGACGCCGCGCTGGAGTGGGGGCGCAAGCTCGCCCGGGCGACCACGCTCCCGGTCGAGGTGCGCCCGTTCCAGGGCGAGCCCGGCGACCACCTGTCGTAGGACGCCCCGTGAACGCCCGCGCGGAGATCGAGCGCGTCTTCCGTGAGGAGTACGGCCGCGCGGTCGCCGTCCTGGTCCGCCGCTTCGGCGACATCGACGCCGCCGAGGAGGCGGTCCAGGAGGCGTTCACCGCGGCGCTGCGGCGCTGGCCGGTCGAGGGGCCGCCGCCCGGCCCGGCGGGCTGGATCATCACCACGGCCGTCAACCGGGCCGTCGACCGCCACCGCCGGGAGTCCTCGCGCGACGACCGGCACGCCCGGGCCGCCCTGCTGCACACCCGCGACGAACCCGCCGAGGAGGGTCCCGTGCGCGACGACCGGTTGCGCCTGCTGTTCACCTGCTGCCACCCCGCGCTGGCCCCCGCCGCCCGCGTCGCGCTGACGCTGCGGCTGCTGGGCGGGCTGACCACCGCGCAGATCGCGCGCGCGTTCCTGGTACCCGAGCCGACGATGGCCCAGCGGCTGGTCCGGGCCAAGAACAAGATCCGCGACGCCCGGATCCCCTACCGGGTCCCGCGCGAGGCCGACCTGCCGGACCGCCTGCGCTCGGTGCTGGCGGTGGTCTATCTGATCTTCACCGAGGGCCACACGGCCAGTTCGGGCGACCGGCTGGGCCGCGAGGACCTGTGCGCCGAGGCGATCCGCCTGGCCCGCCTGCTGGTCGGGCTGATGCCCGACGAGCCGGAGGTCCTGGGGCTGCTGGCGCTCCTGCTGCTCACCGAGTCCCGGCGGGCCGCCCGGACCGGCCCGGACGGCGGCCCGGTCCCGCTCGCCGACCAGGACCGCACTCACTGGGACCGCGGCCTGGTCGCCGAGGGCCAGGACCTGGTGCGCAGGTGCCTGCGGCGCGGACGGCCGGGGCCGTACCAGGTCCAGGCGGCGATCAACGCCGTGCACGGTGACGCGCCGGACGCCGCCGGCACCGACTGGCGGCAGATCCTGCAGCTGTACGACCTGCTCCTGGCTCTGGACCCGAGCCCGGTCGTGGCGCTCAACCGCGCGGTCGCCGTCGCCGAGGTCGACGGGCCGCAGGCGGCGCTGTCCCTCGTGGACGCGCTGGGCGGGGACCGCGCGCCGAACCGGGTGATGGACCGCTACCACGTCTACCACGCCGTCCGCGCCGACCTGCTGCGCCGCCTGGGCCGCGACGCCGAGGCGGCCCGGGCCTACGAGGCCGCGGCGGCCCGCACGCAGAACGCGGCCGAACGCGCCTTCCTGCAGCGCCGCCGTCAGGAGCTCCTCCGGGCCCGGTGACCGCCGGCCCCGGGGCACCTCGCGGCCCGTCGTCCTCCCAGGGATGCGCGTACGGCTCGCCGGAGGACGAGGAGCCCTTTCACCGGCCCTTCTCGCACCCCTTCACGGGGGAAGCCGGCGGCCCGGTCCAGCCCGATTCGGAACCGCGGGCCTGGTAGGCCATGATCTGGCCCTCGGTCGCTCCCAGCGCCGTGCGGGCCGCGTAGGAGACGGAGGAGAGCTTCTCCCCGGTCTCCGGGTCGAGGATCTGCCGGTAACGGACCGGCAACTCCTCGCGTGGCTTCTCGGAGTACACCACGAAGCCCTCCGGCCCGCCGAAGTCCACGGAGATGCCCCTTCTTCCCAAGGGGTCCGTCACCGCGCCCACGACCTTGGTGGTCGGCAGACCGGCCAGGACCCGGATGATCGCGGCGCGCTGGGCGGGACTGAGCGGCATGCCCAGGAGATTCACGGTGGAGGGGAGGAACTCCTCGAAAGACCGGGTGAAACCGCGGCTGTACCAGATCGCGTGGTAGGCACGGAGCCGCTTCCTGAGCTCGGCCGGCTCGGTGGGCAGCGCCGCCAGATCCGCCATGGTGAATTCGCCGACCGTCCTGTCGGGATAGATCCCCGCGGGGTCCGTCCGCAGGGTGTACCTGCAGTCCTCCGGCGCGGCGGCGACCGGCACCGAACCGCACGACTCCCCCGTCTCGCAGTGCCCCTTGACCCGGGCGGGGGATCCCGCCGCCCGCCAGCGGCGCTCGTCCGCGGCGGTGGCCGGTCGGGCGCTGCCCCGCCATCGCTGCGTGAGCACCGGATCGGCGGGGTCGCGCGGCTGCCAGGTCTCCCTCCGGTCGACCACCAGGAGCGTGTAGCCGCCGCTGAACAGGTGACCGCCGTCGACCGCCACCTCGCGCCAGTAGGCGCCGCCGCCCGCGGGGAGTCTCTCGATCCTGTCGGCCAGGTCGAACAGCTCCTGGTTGGCCCTCGGCGGCGTGAGCACGGCGGGGGCCGGTGCCAGGTTCGTCACCAGCGTGAAGACCAGGACCACGATCGCGGTCGTGGCCAGCGGCGCCCACAGCGGCGTCCACCGGCGGGACCGGGCCGGGGCGGCGGCCGGGCGGAGCCGTCCCGGGCGCGACGGGCCGGGCGACGGTTCTCCCGCGCTCCCGGTGGTGGCCGTGACCAGCATGTCGGCGGCGGAGACGCGCGATCCGCGATCCAGCGAAGCCGGACGGGCCATGGCGAGCCGGTCCATCGCGTCGGGCTTACGGCTCATCGGGGTTTCCTTCCTGAAACGGTCACGGACTTTCGGGACGTGCCGGTCTCGGTGGTGTCGATCGCCGCCTGCAGCCGTCGGCGCGCTCGGTGCAGCCGGACGAAGAAGGCGGCCCTGGTGCAGCCGAGCACCTCGGCCGCTTCCGCGGTGGACAGCCCGTGCCAGGTGGTCAGGGTCAGGATCTCTTTGTCGGCTTCGGACAGGGCGGCCAGCGCGCGGAGTACGGTGACGCGCTCGGTGGCGTGTTCGCCCGCGTCGGCGGCCTCCTCCAGCCAGGTCCTCAGTTCGGCTTCCAGGGATTCGCGCCGGGCGGCCTGCCGGAAGCCGTCGCGCAGGAGGTTGCGGGCGACGCGGAGGAGCCAGGGCAGCTGCGCGTGGTCGGGGATGTCGTCCAGCCGCCGCCAGGCCACCAGGAAGGTCTCGCTGACCACGTCCTCTGCGAGCCGGTGTCCGGCGCGGCTCACCGCGTAGCCGTACACCCGCGCCTGGTAGGTGGTGTAGAGCGCGGTGAAGCGCTCGTGTGGGTTGAGCAAGCCGGTTCCTTCGGTCGGGACACGTCGGTCGTAGAGCATGTGGCCCGAAGGAAGGCTTTCTTACAGCCCGGTTCCGCTTCCACCCGAGGGCGCGGACCGGACGGGGAAGCGGATCAGGCGAGGGCGCCGAACGCCCCGTACGGCGCGCCTCCGCCGCCGAGCACGAACCAGACGATCTTCCCGCCGGACTCCGGCCAGGACACGCCCCAGCCGGCGGCGAGGGCGTCGACGATCTGCAGGCCCCTGCCCCCGGTGGCCTCCATGTCCGCCTCGCACATCCGCGGCGCGCCCGCGCCCGGGTCGAAGAGCTCGCCGTACACGCGGATCCCGTCGCCGCCGAGGCGCAGCGCGCAGGCCGCGCCCCCGTGGCGGACGGCGTTGGTGACCAGCTCGCTCACGATGAGCATGCAGTCGTCCACCAGGTCCTCGGCGCCCCAGCCGGGAAGCGCGCGGCGGACCAGGGAGCGGGCCTCGCGCACGCTCGTGGGGGCCGCGGCCAGGAGGCCTTCGACGGTGTGGGCGCGGTCCGATGGCGCCATGAGCGAGCCGTTCAGGGGGGACACTGGCTTCTCCTCACCTATGGGAGCGCTCCCATCTCAATGTAGGACATCCACCCCGTCCATGTGAACCGATCGCGACACTCTCGTTTCGGCAATATGTCGACATGTCACCTGAGCTGCGGGAGCACCTCGGCGCCGAAGGCGTCGATGAACGCCGCCTGCTCCTGGCCGACGTGGTGCAGGTAGACCTCCTCGAAGCCCAGTTCGGCGTACTCGTTGATGCGGGCCGCGTGCCATCCCAGGTCGGACGAGACGTTGACCACCTCGGCGACCCGGGCCGGCGTGACCTCCTCCGCCACCACGTCGAACAGCTCGGCCGTGTCGAGGTCCCAGCAGACGGGGGGACGGAAGACGTTGCTGCGCCACTGCTCGTGGGCGATCGCCTCGGCCTCCTCCCGGCTCTCCGCCCAGCTCAGGTGGACCTGGAGGGCCAGTTTCCCGCGGCCCCCCGCGTCCCGGTAGGCCGCCGCGAGCTCGCGCAGCGTCTCCAGCGGGGCGTTCACGGTGATCAGCCCGTCGGCCCACTCGGCGCACCACCGGGCGGTCTCCGCGCTCACCGCGGCCCCCACCAGCTTCGGCGGGGTCTCCGGCCGGGTCCACAGCCGGGCCCGGTCCACGGTCACCAGCCCGTCGTGGCTCACCTCCTCGCCCGCCAGCAGCGCCCGGATGACGTCGACGCACTCGCGCAGCCGCGCGGTGCGCACCGCCTTGCGCGGCCAGCGCTCCCCGGTGATGTGCTCGTTGCTCGCCTCCCCGGTGCCCAGCGCGGCCCAGAACCGGCCCGGGAACATCGCGCCGAGAGTGCCGATCGCCTGGGCGATGATCGCCGGATGGTAGCGCTGCCCCGGTGCGTTGACCACGCCGAACGGCAGGCCGGTGGCCTGGAGCGCCGCGCCCAGCCAGGACCAGGCGAAGCCGGACTGGCCCTGCCGCCCGCTCCACGGCGAGAAGTGGTCCGACGACATCGCCGCCGTGAAACCCGCCTGCTCGGCCCGGGTCACCGCCTTCAGCAGCTCGGCCGGGTGGATCTGCTCGTGTGATGAGTGGAAGCCGTAGGTCGTCATGGTCTCCACGGCTACCCAGTCGGCGGCACTCCAGACCGCCCCGGGCGATGCTCCCCCGTCCCCCGTCCCCCGTCCCCCGCCGCGCCCCGCCGTACCGCCCCGCTAACCGGTCCCCTCGCCGACGGGGTCGCCCGCGCGGGCGGCGACCGCCCGGGGGCCGATCACCGTCACCGGACAGCAGGCGTGGTGCAGTACGCCGTGGCTCACCGACCCCAGGAAGAGCCCGGCGAGCGCCCCCTTGCCGTGCGATCCCATGACGAGCAGGTCGGCCGCCTCCGAGGCGTCGACGAGCGCCTGGACCGGATGGCCCATCACCTGCTCGTGCACGATCTCGAGCTCCGGATGGGCCTCCGCGACCGGCCGCACCGTCTCCTGCAGGACGCGCGCCCAGACGCCCTCGATCTCGGTGAGGTCGAAGAGCGACGGCGGGAGCAGGGTGGACGCCGCGACGGGAAGGTTCCACGCCAGGAGCGCCCGCAGGCGCACCCCGCGGACCGACGCCTCCTGCGCCGCGAACCGGAGCGCCTCGGCTCCGGCGGGGGACCCGTCCACGCCGACGACGACCTCGCCGAACTCCCGCCCCGGCTCCACCGGGCCGCGGACGACCGCCACCGGGCAGGACGCCTGGGAGACGACCTTCAGCGCGACGGACCCGAGCAGCAGGCTGGAGATCCGGCCCTCCCCGCGCGAGGCGACCACGAGCAGGTCCCCCGACCCCGCCTCGGCGGCCAGGGCGTGCGCGGGCTCGCCGAAGGCCATCACGTCGGCGACCTCCACTCCCGGAGCGGACGCGTGCGCGTGGGCCACCGCCTGGTCGACGATCTCGCGGCCGTTGTGCCACATCCACTGCCGCACCTCCTCGATCTCGCCCTCCGCCCGGGAGTGCAGCCACTCGTGCACCACGTGCACCACCCGGACGGGAAGACGGCGGCGTCCCGCCTCCCGCACCGCCCACTCCACCGCGCGGAGGCTGCTCGCCGATCCGTCGACCCCCACCACCACATGTTCCATGGCGGGGCCCATACCCCGTCGCGCACGGACCGTCACCGCTTCAGGCGTGGCATGGACGGAGCACGGCAATCCCCCTGCAACCGGCGTGTAAGCGGCACGCGGTTACCTCACGGCGGCAGCACGGACGCGGCGTTCCGGGACGGTCGTCCCGGAACGACGGCGCGGAACGACGGCCCGGAGCGGTGTTCCGGAGCGGTGTCCCGCAGCGGCATCTCGGAGAGGACGAGGGAACGTCGATGGCAGGCATGGGAAAGCTGGGTGCGGGAGTCGGGATCTGCGGGGGCGTCCTCCTCGCGGTGGGGGTCACCGGGATGGCCATGTGGCCGACGCCCGCCTGGGCGGCCCCCGCCTTCGTCGCCGGGATGATGACGACCTTCGCCGGGGTCTTCACCGCGGCCTGGTCGTTCCACACGGCGGCCTTCCGCCGGGGGATGTCGGTGTTCGAGGATCGGCTCGGCGCGGAGAAGGCCGGCGGGCTCTTCGAGATGATCCGGGACATGACCCGGGGCAACGACGACCTGCTCGCCGGCGGGGTGCCCGCCGCCGCCGTCGTGCTCTCCATGCGGGACACCGGCATGACCGTGAACGACCAGCCCCTGGTCGGCTTCGAGCTGGAGGTCCGCCCCGAGGGCGCGGCCCCCTACCGGGTCGCGCACCGCGAGACCCTGCCCCGGCTGCTCGTCGGCGCGGTGCTGCCCGGCTCCGCGCTGTCCGTGCGGATCGACCCGGCGGACCCGCGGCGGCTGGCCGTCGACTGGAGCCGCCCGCCCGGCCGGCAGGAGCCGGTGGTCGCCGAGCACCTGTCCGCGGCCGACCTGCTGGCCCGGGGCCTGCCCGGCACCGCCACGGTGACGGGCACCTTCGACCTGAACGGCATGACCGCCGACAACGGCGATCCGATCGTGGGGTTCGTGCTGCAGGTGGCCCCCGGCGACGGGCGCGCGCCGTACCAGGTGCGGCTCGGCCACCGCGTGCCCCCGGCGCACCTGCACCGTACGGTGCCCGGCACCCGGCTGCCCGTCCGGATCGCCGCGGAGGACCCGGAGAAGGTGGCCGTCGACTGGGAGGGCGAGACGGCCGCCCACGCGAGGACCGCTCCGACGCCGTTCTGAGACCGCGCCCGCCGCGGCGGGCCGAGGCGTCCTTCCGCGGGCCCGCCCCCTGGAATGCGCCGTCCCGTCTTCGCGCTCTGACCTCTGCGGCCTCCTCTCCCCCTGCGACCTCCCCTATCTCTGCGGCCTCCGCCGGACCGTGGCCGAAAGGCCCTGCCACCGGGGACCTCCGCCCCCTCCGCTCCGGCCCCGCCGGGCGGTGGAATGGGGGAGTGGGAGATCCCCGGCAGGGAGGCGAATCCGGCCGGGGCGACGGCACCGCCTGAGGAAGGGGTCGCAGTCATGCTGGTCCGCGAGGTCATGACCGAAGCGGTCGTCACGGTCCGCTCCACGGACCCGGTACGGCGGGCCGTCCGGGTGCTGCACGCCGCCGACATCACCGCCGCCCCCGTCCTCGGCGAGGACGGAGGGCTGATCGGCATCGTCAGTGAGATGGACCTGCTGCGCGGGGAGTTCGAGCGCGACCCCCGGGCGAGCGCCCGCACCGTGCTCGGGCACGGCGCGCGACTGCCGCTGCTGGTCGAGGAGGTCATGACGCCCGAGGTGGTGTCCGTGACCCCGACGACCGACGTGGTGGAGCTGGTCGACCTCATGGTCGGCAAGCGGATCAAGAGCCTGCCGGTGGTCGCGGACGGCCGCCTCGCCGGCATCGTCAGCCGCCGCGACCTGCTGGCCGTCCTGGCCCGGACCGACGAGGACCTGCGCGCCGACGTGCGCGCCGCGCTGCGCGAGCAGTACCCCGCCGGCCCGCACTGGGAGGTCTCCGTCCGCGACGGCGTCGCCGAACTGCGGGGGCACGCGGGCGATCCGGCCGACCGGATCGCCGACCTGCTGGCCCGCACCGTCCCCGGGATCGTCCGGGTCACGCACTCCGGTCCCTGACCGGACCCCCGACCGGCACGTGCGCCCGGCCCCTTCCCCGGGATCTCCGCCCGGCGCACGCGCCCCGGCCCCTCCTGCCCCCGGTGGGAGACCGGCACCACCCCGTTTCCCTCAACGCCCCCCAACCGGAGGTTCACCATGAAGCTGACCGTCAAGGACGTCATGACCGCCGAGGTCGCGGCCGTACGGGCGAACGCGCCCTTCTACGCGATCGCCGAGCTCCTCATCGACAGGGGCGTGAGCGGCGTCCCGGTCGTGGACGCCGAGCAGCGGGTGGTCGGCGTCGTGTCCGAGGCCGACCTGCTCCGCAAGGAGGAGTTCAAGGAGCGCTACTACGGCGAGGCGTACCGTCCGCCGCTGCGCACCCGGCTCCGCCACCGCCTGACCGAGGACGGCGACGTCGAGCGCCGGGCGGCCGGGGACACGGCCGAGGAGCTGATGACCTCCCCCGCCGTCGTCACCACCCCCGACTCCTCCATCGTGCTGGTCGCCCGCATGATGGACCGGCACGGCGTCAAGCGGCTCCCCGTGGTCACCTCCGACGGGACCCTGGTCGGCATCGTCAGCCGCCGCGACGTGATCCGCGTGTTCGTGCGCAGCGACGCCGAGATCGAGCGGCGCGTCCGCGACGACGTCATCGTGCGGAACCTCTGGGCCGATCCGGAGACCGTACGGATCACCGCGCGGGAGGGGGTCGTGACGCTCTCCGGCGAGCTGGAGACGCGCAGCCAGGCCGTCGCGGCCGTCCGCGTGACCCGCAACCTCGACGGGGTCGTCGACGTGGTCGACGAGCTCTCCTGGCGGACCGACGACACGGTGTCCGTCTCGACCGGCTGGGCCGGGGTCTGAGCACGGCCGCGGAAGCCGCGGCGGACGTCGCGGCCGTCCCGGCTTCCGCAGCCGTCGCAGCCGTCCCGGCTGAAGGAGTCAGGGGAAGGGGGCGTCAGAAGGTGTGGCCGTGGCCCGGGTCCTCGGCCCCGTGCGACAGCTCGGCCTCCAGTCCGGGAACCAGGCGTTCGAGGGCCTCGTGCCACTCCCGGTGGCGGCCGGGGTGTTCCACCATGGCCCCGCAGGTCCGGCACAGGGGCAGTGGATTGATCGTCATATCGTGATCCCTCCGGGGTGGGCGATCAGCGTTCACGGTCAACTGCCCCGCAGCGGCCCTTCCTATCGGAATCGCGGCCACCGTCCGGGTCCCCGCCGGGACGGCACGTTCCGGCGGCCCGGTCAGGAGAAGACGTAGCACTCCACCTCGGCTCTGCGCCGCGTCAGCCCGCCCGTCACCCACTTCTCGACGCACCGGCGCTCCCGGTCGCTGAGCAGGAGCCGGCCGCACACGGTGACGCCGGAGTACGTCCGGCAGTCCAGGTCGCGGTTCTCCCGCCCCACCCGGTATCCGCGCCGGACCTCCGCGAGGCACTTCTCCCGCAGCCCGGCCGAGTCGGCGTAGCGGCACTGGCCGGTCAGGACGCGGTGCTGGTCCGGGCTCACCTCGGTCCGGCCCGCGGGGGACCCGGACGGGGTGGACCCGCCGGGAGCCGCGCCGGTCTCGTCCGGCCGCGCCTCGTCCGGCCGCGCCGGGTTCACCGCCGTCCCCGCCGCCGGGACCGGCGGCGCCTGAGCCGGGGTCCTCTCGGGCCCGGAACCGCAGCCGGCTGCCGCCGCGGTCAACGCCAGCACACAGACGAACGCTCTCATATCGCGACCCCCGGCCCAGAGTAACCCGAGCCAGGTCTCATCCCGGAAAACTCCGCGCATTGCCCAGGTAGCCGGAAACCGGGAGAAGAGGCGCAATGACCTGGTGACGAAGGACTTGCGACCCTCCATCCGAGGGCGGCCGTGGGGTGGGATGAGGGAGGAAGGCAAGCCCCCGCGCTCCCGAGGAGGAGACGATGCGCGTCCAGGTCGGCGAAGTCATGACCAGCGAGGTGGTGTCGGTCGCCGCCGCGACACCGTTCAAGGAGGTCGCCGAGGTGCTCCTCGCCCGCGGTGTGAGCGCGGTTCCGGTCGTCGACGCCGAGAACCGCGTCATCGGCGTCGTATCGGAGGCGGACCTGCTGCTGAAGGAGGAGTTCAAGGAGCAGTACCACCGCGAGGGCTACCGGCCGCCGCTGCGCGTCCGGCTCCGCCACCGGCTCGGCCGGGCGGGGGGCGGGGCCGGGGGCTCCGGAGGCGTCGGGACCAAGGTGCGGGGCGACACGGCCGCCGAGCTGATGACCTCCCCCGCCGTCACCATCAGGCCGCAGGCGGCGGTGGTGTACGCGATGCGGCTGATGGACGAGCACGGCGTCAAGCGCCTGCCCGTCGTGGACGGGGACGGCCGGATCGAGGGGATCGTCAGCCGCCAGGACCTGCTGAAGGTCTTCCTGCGCAGCGACGAGGAGATCGCCCGCGAGATCCGCAAGGACGTCCTGGACCACTCCGCCTGGGTGGACACCTCCGCCGTGGAGGTCACGGTGCACCAGGGGGTCGTGAGGCTGAGCGGCCGGATGCGGCAGCGCAGCGACACGCGGATCCTGCCCGGCGCGGTGCTCCGGGTCAACGGCGTGGTCGGCGTGGTCGACGATCTGCAGTGGGACGAGGACGACGTCAACGCCTGATCGAGGGCGCCCGCGAGCCGCCCGGGGGAACCGGGCGGTCCGCGGCGCACGAAGAAGGGCCCGGGTCACAGGTGACCCGGGCCCTTCGCCGGTGCGCCGCCAGGGACTCGAACCCCGGACCCGCTGATTAAGAGTCAGCTGCTCTAACCAACTGAGCTAGCGGCGCCTGACCTGGAACATCATACAGGACTCCGCCCGGTGGTCCGTACATCGCCTGACATGTACGGAGTACGGCACTGCCGCCGCTCCAGATGTTCCCGCCGCTCGGCGGTCCGGGCGCCCGGCAGTCCGGGCGCCCGGCGGTCCGGGCGCTCCCGCCGTTCAGGGCCAGGCCGCATCGCCCGCCGCGTCCACGGGGTCGGATATCACGCCCAGCCGCTCCAGCAGGATCAGGAACGTGGACGCGTACGGCGAGTCGCGGACGACCGCCGCCACCCGGTCCCAGTCGACCTGCTCGCGCAGTGCCCGGACCTGGGGAAGCAGGGATCCGTAGTCGCAGGCGTGCTCCGAGAGCGGCAGCAGCCACGAGATGACCAGATCGGTCGCCTCCAGGACGGGCACGATCACCGCGGAGGCCTTCAGCGGCTCGGCCCGCTCCAGCAGCGCGGGCGTGACCGCGTTGTCGGCGATCCGGAAGATCAGGTCCACCAGGCGGCCCTCGTCGTAGGCCTTGACCAGCCAGTCCTCCGGCGGTTTGGCCGTGGTGAAGCCCAGTTCGCGCAGCGCCTCCAGGGCGGACGGCACGTCCTCCTGCGGCAGGACGAAGTCGACGTCGTGCAGCGAGGGGGCGGCCCCGCGTGCATAGGCGGCGCATCCGCCCGCGAGCGCGAAGCGGACGCCGGCGTCTTTGAGCGCGCTGCTCGACCGCTTCAACGTCTCCAGGATCGCGTCGGTGACCTCGTGGCTGTGGCTTCCCATAGACGAGGGGCTACCCCCTGGACCGGCCCGTAGTCCCCAGGTATGACCTGGGCAAGCCAGGGTAATGGACTTTGATGATTCAACCTGAAGAAGTCCGGACAGAACCCCCCGCGCCGGGTGAGAGTCACAAGGAACGCGTTGACCGCGAGTTGACGGAGCTGCTCCAGGGCCTGCGCGTCGCGGTCACCGGGGTGCAGGTCCTCTTCGCCTTCCTGCTGACGCTGCCGTTCTCCGCCGGCTTCGGCAAGGTGGACACCCTCGGCCGCTGGCTGTTCTTCATCTCGCTGCTCAGTTCGGCCTTCGCCTCCGTCTGCTTCATCACGCCGGCGGCCCAGCACCGCCTGCTGTTCCGCACGGGACTGAAGGAGAAGATGCTGCACCGCGCCAACGAACTCGGCATCATCGGCGCGATCGCGCTCGCCGTGGCGATGACCAGCGCGGTCGCACTCGTCACGGAGACGGTGATCCCCGGCTGGCCGGCGGCGGTCTTCGGCGGGGCGGTGGGGCTGCTCAGCGCCTGGCTGTGGCTCGTCCAGCCATTGATCGACCTTTACCGGGAGAAGGGCGTTAAATGACGATTCCTTGGGGCAGTCGCCCTACATGGCTACCTTGCTCTGGATCATCGCAGTCGTACTGGTCATCTCCGGGATCTATGTGATCCTGGCCCGTCGCGACCTCCTCTGGGGGATCGTCCTCATCGTGCTCGGCTTCCTGGTGGGTCCGGGGGGTGTGAGCATCTTCAACGTCTGACGCGGGCCATGGCCCGCCGAGACCGCCACGTCGAAGTCCCGTCGGAAAATTCCGCTCACACGACCTAGCGGGCCGGGTTCCCACCCGGCCCGCTCGCATGTCCGCCTCCCGCCCGCCACGGAGATCCCCGGTGCCGTCGCCACACCACAGGTCCCCGCACCGCGGATCCCGCCCTGCCCTACGGTCCCGAAAGCGCGTTCGGCGGCCGGCCCCGGCGGGGGGCCGGCCGCCGACGGACGGTCGCGGCGGCGGGACGGCCTCAGCAGTGGCCGTCACCGTCGTGGCAGTAGACCGCATACGCCCGGCCCAGCACCGGCAGCGCCACGTTGCGCACGCGGATCCCGCCGGGCGTCATGCCCTTCTCGGTCCCCTTGTGCGCGTGGCCGTGCACGATCAGGTCGGCGCCCTCGGCGTCCGCGGCCTCGGCCAGCAGGTAGCTGCCCAGGAACGGGTAGATCTCCAGCGGCTCGCCTTGCAGCGTGTCGTTGACCGGCGAGTAGTGCGACAGGACGACGCGCACGTCGGCCTCGGTCTCCTTGAGCGCGCGGCGCCAGCGGTCCGCGATCCGCTTGGTGTGGTTCACGAACGCCTTGATCTCCGGCTCGCCGAACTCGCTGGCGCACTTGCCGGCGAAACCGCCGCCGAACCCCTTGCCCCCGACCACGCCGAGCCGTGTCCCGTCGATGTCGAGGACGACCGCGTCGTCGTGGAGCACCATGATCCCGGCGTCGCGCAGCAGAGCCGCGATCTCCGCGGGCCGGTCGGAGTGGTGGTCGTGGTTGCCGAGCACGGCGACCACCGGGACGGGCAGGTCGCGGAACTCGTCCGCCACCACCTGCCCCTCCTCCAGCGTGCCGTGCCGGGTCAGGTCCCCGGCCAGGAGCAGCACGTCGGCCTTCTCCTCGATGCCGGCGAGATGCTCGCGGTAGCGGCCCCGGACGTCCTCGCCCAGGTGCACGTCACCGACCGCCGCGATGCGCAGCTTGCTCACAGCTTCTCCTCCCCTCCCGGTTCCCGGATGTCCGCCACGGTGAGCTCGTTGCGGACCGCCAGTCCGGGAGCCGCCTCCTCCGCCACGCCGGCGATCAGATCGCGGCGCTCCTCGGAGGTCACCTCTCCGCGCAGGAAGAGCTGCTCTCCCCGGACGTCCACCCGGATGCCGAGTTCGGTGGTGCGTTCGTCCTCCGCCAGCGCCTGTTGCACCCGTGCGGCGACGTACTGCGGAGCCTCCATGATCGAACTCCTTTCGCCCTCAGAACAGATCGCCTTCCCGCGATGCCGGAGGGCAAACGGGACCGGAGACCGACCGCAGACCGCACCGGGCCGGTCCCGGACACGCGAAGGCCCCGGCCCTTCCGGGGGACCGGGGTCCTCGCGCGGGTCGCCTCGGCGGCCCTACGCGCCGGTGGCCTGGTGCAGGCTCCGGGACGTGGAGCGGTCGATCGCCGCCTTGACCATGCCGTAGATCGCGCCCTGCACGGCCGCCGCGACGAGGATCTCGCCCCAGCCGTACTCCTCCGACGTGGCCTGCGGCGCGTCCTCCTTGCCCGCGGCCAGTTTCCAGACCTGCTTGAAGATGGCTCCGGCGACGAGACCGCCGAGCATTCCGCCTGCGGTTCCCACGCCTCGGGATACGAGCGTGCTCACTGTCCGTCCTCCGTCTCACGTTGCGGGAATCTCACACGACCGGCGGGTCGTCGTAGCGGCGCTCCTCGTAGACGCGCCGGTGGGTCACCGGGTCCTCCTCGACGACCACCGTGGTGGGCGCGATGGCCCTGCGGGCGACGTTCATCCGGTAGATGGCGATCAGCAGCCAGACCAGGCCGCCCAGCATCAGGATGACGCCGAGGATGTTGATGTCGAACCCCGCGAGATCGAATTCGACCGCCCATGTGAAGATGGCGCCGAGCATGATGAGGATGATGCCGCCTGCGATGGTCATGGGATGTCCCTCCTTCGTGCCAACGCCCCTTCACCTATCCCCCACACGGATCTCAAACGTTGACCTCGGAGGCAGCCGTGAAATTCGACCGTCCGATCGTCGTGACGGGCCTGATGGGCTCCGGGAAGTCCTCCGTGGCCCGCATCCTGGCCGCCGAGCTGGGACGCGGGCTGCGCGACAGCGACCCCGACCTCTCCGCCCGGTACGGCGGCGCCACCGCGGCCCAGGTCGCCGAGCGCGAGGGCGTGGAGGAGCTGCACCGCCGGGAGGCCGAGCACCTGCGCGCGGCCCTCGCCGAGCAGCCGCCCCCGGTGATCGCCGCGGCGGCGAGCACGGTGGAGGACCCGGACTGCCGGGCGGCGCTGGCCTCCGCCGTGGTGGTCTGGCTGGACGCCCCCGCGGAGGTCCTCGCCGAGCGGATGCTCTCCGGCGGGCACCGCCCGCACTTCGAACCCGACCTCGACGCGATGCTCACCAAGCAGCGCGCCCGCAGGGGGCCGTTCTTCGCCGAGGTGGCGGACCTGACCTTCGACGTGTCGGCGACCGGGCCCCGGGAGGTGGCCGCCTCGGTGCTCGCGTCGCTCGCCGACCGGTGACCGCCGCCCCGCCCGCCCGCCGGTGACCGCCGCCCCGCCCGCCGGTGACCGCCGCCGTCGGCGAGCCGCCGCCTTCCCCGCGGATCCGCCTTCCCGTGGATCCTCCGCACCCGCGGCCGGGACCGCCGGCCGTACGGCGTCAGCCGCCGAGCAGCGTCAGCATCCGCTCGATCTGCGCCGCGCGGGAGGCCTCGATCCGCCCGGCCAGCGCCCTGACCTCGGGATGCAGCCCCATGGCGGCCTCCCCCCTGGCCAGCTGCGCCGCGTCGTCCTGGTGGGCGATCATCATGTTGAGGAACGCCCGCTCGAAGTCGGCGGGGGCGGCGTCCGCGACCGAGGCGATCTCCCGGTCGGCCGTCTCCGGCATCCCGCCGTGCGCGGCGTGCCCGTCGGGCGGGGCGGTCGGCGGCTGGCCCCAGTCGCGCAGCCTGCCCGCCATGGCGGCCGTCTCGGCCTCCTGCGTCGCGGCGATCGCCGCCGCCAGGGTCCCGACCTCCTCGCGGACCCCGCGACCGCGTGCCAGCCGGGCCAGCTCGACGCCCTGTCCGTTGTGGACCACCATCATCTGCAGGAACATCACGTCGGCGGGGTTGAAGCCCCGGGCGGCGCCGGCCGCCGCCGCCCGCTCGGCCGCCGCCTCCCGCGCCCACCGGCCCTCGGGGGTGCCGCAGCCCACCGCGGCCACGAGGACCGCGAGGGCGAGCGGGACCACCGGGAGGGCCGGCGGGACGCGCCGCGCTCCGTGCTCCGCACGGCGTCGCGTCATGGCGGCCGGGTCAGAGGCGCTGCCAGAGGGCCGGGACGTTCGGCGGTTCCCAGCCCGTCAGCGAGGTGTGCGCCTGGCGGCACTGGTAGGCCGCCCCGCCATAGGTCACCCGCGCGCCCACCGCGTAGGCGGTGTTCGGGGCCCAGGAGCCGCCCGGCTGCGAGGTCGGGGTGGGCGTCGGCGTGGGGGTGGGCGTGACCGTGGGGGTCGGGGTGGGGGTCGCGGTCGGGGTGGGCGTCGGGGAGGGGTTCGTGCCGCCGCCGAAGTCGACGTCGCTGCAGGTGTAGAAGGCCTCCTCGCTGCCCACCACCCGCTGCCAGATCGAGTAGATCAGGGCCCGGCCGCTCCGCTGCGGGAGGTTGATCGTCCAGTTGGTGTAGGTGGTGGGGTTCTGGTTGGTGAAGGTCCTGATGTGCTCCAGGTCCGACCAGCGCAGCGGCTGGGTCGGGTTCCAGCCCGGCTTGGTGATGTAGAACTCGAAGTCGCTGTTCGCGTGCGGCGCGGTCGCGTGGTAGGTGATCGTCAGCGGCCCGGGGGCGACCCGGGTGGCGGGCCAGTCGGCGCGGGCGAGGTCCAGCCCGCGGTACTTGTCCCGCCCGGCGCCGCAGAGCCGGCCGTCCGGGATGATCTGGCGGTGCCGTCCGCCGGCGTCGAGCCGGGACACCTCGTGCCAGTCGTAGAACGCCTGGGTCCCGCCGGCCGCGACGGCGGCCTTGCACGCGGCGGACCTGGGGTTGTCCGGGCCCTCGGTCTTGCAGACGTAGGCGCGGCTGGGCGGGTTCGACATGGATCCGTGGGCCTGCGCGGGGGTGGTGGGGACCACGGCCAGCAGGGATCCGAGCATGAGGGCGGCGGCCCCGGTGGCCGCCTTGGGTCGCACGTACACGTGGACGCCTCCTGATTGGGGGGAATGGAGGTAAGGCGTGTCCAACGGCCGACGGATAGCACGTTATTAACAAGAAACCTTACTAAGAATTCCTCCCGGGGACCAGCCTCCCGTCAGTCCGCGGACAGGACCACCTTGCCCCGCCCGTGGCGGGCCTCGACCTCGCGGTGGGCGTCGGCGGCCCGCTCCAGCGGGTGGACCCGGCGGACGTGCCAGGCCAGGCCGCCCCGGACGTGCAGTTCGGCGAGCCCGGCCAGCCGCGAGGCCAGGCGCACGCCCCGGGTCGTCTGCACGCCCAGCTCCGCGGCCCTGCCGTGCTCGACCAGGGTGACGATCCGGTCGGGCTCCACCAGGCGCAGCGAGACGTCGAGCGCCTCGCCGCCCGCCCCGTCCAGGACCGCGTCCACCCCGCCGGGGGCCGCCGCGCGGACCCGCTCCTCCAGGCCCGCGCCGTACGCCACCGGGACGGCGCCGAGGGAGCGCAGGTAGTCGTGGTTCTCCTCGCGCGCGGTGCCGATGACCACGGCGCCGCGCGACCGGGCGAGCTGCACCGCGGCGGTGCCCACCGCGCCGGCGGCGGCGTGGACCAGGAGCGTGTCGCCCTCGCCCGGGTCCAGCTGCTCCAGCGCGATGTGCGCGGTCTGGGTCCCGGCGGTGAAGCCGCCCGCCACCTCCCACGACATGCCCGCGGGCTTGGGGGCGACGTGCTCCGCCGGGACCACGACGTACTCGGCGTAGCAGCCCAGCAGGTCGAAGCCGAGCACCTCGTCGCCCGGCGCGATCCCGACCACCCCGGCGCCCACCTGGTCGACCACCCCGGCGAACTCGTTCCCCGGCACCCGGGGCAGGCCGCCGGAGACCCCCGGCGGGGTCCAGCCCTGCCGCACCGCCACGTCGAAGGGCTGCACGCCCGCGGTCCGCACCCGGACCCGCACCTGGCCGCGGCCCGCCTCGGGGGTCTCCACCTCCATGATCCGCAGCACCTCGGGGCCGCCGAACTCGGAGAACGCCGCAACCTTCATCCCAGACTCCTCACGTCTCGCCCGTGTCGCTCCCACTCTGCGACCTCGACCATGGTCGAGGTCAATTCCGGGCGTTCACGGTCCCGGCGGCCCACGATGTTCACGGTCCCGGCGGCCCACATGGAGTGATCAAAGTGACACAAGAAGTACGTCCGGTATCCTCCGGCTATGCCGGACGGGGACGATTTCACGACGCGCTACCGACTGCTGCGCCGACTGGGCAGCGGCGGGATGGGCACCGTCTGGCTGGCCAAGGACGAGATGCTCGACCGCGAGGTGGCGGTCAAGGAGCTGACGCCGCCCCCCGGGCTGAGCGAGGCCCAGCGCGCCGAGGCGGTCGCGCGCGCCGTACGGGAGGCGCAGGCCACCGCGCGGCTGCGCCATCCGGCGGTCGTCGCCGTGCACGACGTGGCGGTGCACGACGGCAGGCCGTGGATCGTCATGGAACTGCTGCGCGGCCGTACCCTCGCCGAGTTCGTCGCGGAGCGGGGCCCGCTCCCGCCCGAGCAGGCGGCCGCACTCGGCGCGCAGCTCCTCGACGGACTGGACGCCGCGCACGCCCGCGGCATCCAGCACCGCGACGTCAAACCCGGCAACGTCTTCCTGACCGACGCGGGACGGGTCGTCCTGACCGACTTCGGCATCGCCCGGCTCGCCGGCGACGCGACGCTGACCCAGGCGGACCTGCTCATCGGGTCGCCCGGGTTCATCGCCCCGGAGCGGCTCGACGGCGAGCCGGGCGGGCCCGCCTCCGACCTGTGGTCGCTCGGCGCCACCCTGTACCTCGGGGTCGAGGGCGTCCCGGCCATCGAGGGCGAGCCCCTGGCGCGGCTGAGCGCGACGCTCGCCGGCCGGATCAGGCCGCCGCGGCGGGCCGGGGCGCTCGGCCCGGTCCTGACCGCGATGATGGCCCGCCACCCCGCGCAGCGCCCGGACGCGCCGGCCCTGCGCGGGCTGCTCGCCCAGGTCGCCGCCGGGCACGCCCCCGAGGTCCCGCCCCCGCCGCCCGTCCTCCCCCCGCCGCCGCGCCCGCACGAGCAGGTGCACGGCCTCCCGGTGCCGCACGCCCCCGCACCGGGCCCGCGTCCCTTCCCCGGGTACGGCCCGCCCACCCCGTCGCCCCCCGGCCCGCCGCCCCCCCACGGGTACGGCCCGCACGTCCCGCACGGAGCCGCCGCGGCCCCGCAGGAGTACGGCCCGCACGTCCCGCACGGAGCCGCCGGCTCCCCCCGCGACCCCGGCGCCGGGCCGGACGGGCCCGGGGCGGCTCCGACGGGGCGCCGGGGCGGGCTCCGCCGTTGGGCGGCCGTGGCGGCCGTCGCCTGCGTCGCGGGAGCGGCGGCGGGAGCGGCGCTGGCGTTCGCCTCCGGGCCCGGCGAGCGGACCTCGTTCGACGAGCCGGTGGACTTCTGCGCGCTGCTCACCGCCGAGCAGGTCCGCCGGATCATGGGCCTCGCCACGCCTCCGGCCGGGCGGCCGGTCGGCGACGGCTGCGCCTGGACCGCGGACAAGAGCGGGATCGCCCTGGTCCCCGTCACCGACAGCGACACCCCGCAGCCGTGGGGGCTGACCGGGGAGTCGGCGCGCAAGCTCTTCGCCGCCCTGGGCCGGGAGCACGCCGAGGCCGCCCGGGTCACCTGGGCGTGGAAGGAGCTCGGCGTCGACGGGGTGCCCGCCGACCGGACCGCCCGCCGTACGGTGCCGGGCCTGGGCGAGGAGGCCTTCGCCCACGACGTGAACTCCCCCAGCGGCCGGACGCACACCGGCGTGGTGACCTTCCGGCTCCTCGACCTGGTCGTCGAGGCCCGGTACTCTTCGCTCTCCTCCCGGCCCACCGACGCCGACATCAGGAACGGCGCGCTGGCGGTGGCGCGGCAGGGCGAGGCGGCCCTGCGGAGCCTGAGATGACCGGACGCACCCTGGCCGGCCGGTACCGGCTGCTGGAGCGGCTCGGCGAGGGGGGCGCGGGCACGGTCTGGCGGGCGCACGACGAGACGCTCCGCCGCGACGTCGCGGTCAAGGAGCTGCGCGGCGGCGCCGGGTTCGCCGAGCGCGCGATCGCCGAGGCACGGGCCGCCGCCCGGGTGAACCACCCGGCCATCGTCATGGTCCACGACGTGGTGACCGACGGCGGCCTGCCGTGGATCGTGATGGACCTGATCGACGGCGTCTCCCTGGACCGGCTGATCGAGCGGGGGCCGCTCCCCGAGCCCCGGGTCGCCGCGATCGGCCTGCGGATCCTGGACGCGCTGCAGGCCGCGCACGCGCACGGCATGCTGCACCGCGACGTCAAACCGGGCAACGTGCTGGTCGAGCGGGACGGTACGGCGGTGCTCGCCGACTTCGGCATCGCGGCCCCGATGACCGGTGAGCAGAGCCTGGCCGACCGGGCCGGCTCCGCCGGGTACACGGCCCCCGAACGCCTCCGGGAGGAGCCCGCGGGACCGGAGTCCGACCTGTGGGCGCTGGGGGCGACGCTGTACACGGCGGTGGAGGGGCGCGCCCCCTTCCGCCGCGACCACCCCGCCGCCGTCGCCGCCGCGGTGCTGATGCACGAGCCGCCCGCCCCGGTCCTGGCCGGGCCCGAGCTCGGCGGGCTCCTGCTCGCCGTGCTCGCCAAGGACCCGGCCCGGCGCCCGGCGCCCGCGGCGGTCCGGGAGGTCCTCGACCGGATCGCCGGCACGACCTCCTACCGCTCGGTCCCCACGGTGCCGGTCGCGCCGGGCGTGTCGGCCGTCTCGGGAACACCGGTCGTGTCGGCCGCGCCGGGAGCACCGGGCACGCCGGGAGCACCGGGCACGCCGGGCGCGCCGTCCGTCCGGCCCGCTCCCGCGCGGCCGGGGCGGCGCCGGTTCCGGGCCGCCGCCGTCGCGGTGCCGGCCGCCGCGCTCGCCGGTGCGGCGGTCGCCTGGACCCTGGTCGCGTCACCGGGCGACGGGCCGGACCGGGGGCGGTTCGCCGCCGCTCCCGAGGCCTGCGACCTGCTCACCGTCGAACAGGTCCGCGTGCTGGTCGGCCAGGTCACCGATCCGAGGATGACCAAGGTGGACGAGTGCACATGGAACTACCTGAAGGGCGGCGTCCCCTACCGCTGGGTGAGCGTGCGGACGCAGGCCGTACCCCCGCAGGGGGAGACCCCCGCGCCCGAGGCCGCGCGGCTGCTCTTCGACCGCATGCGGCGGGAGACCGGGGAGGAGGCGGGCGGTGACACCCTGTTCGGCCGCCAGACCCGGTCCCCGATCCGCGCGCTGCCCGGCATCGGCGAGGAGGCGTTCGCCCGGGACTACGCGAGGGAGGGCGCGAACATCTCCCGCACCGTCTGCACCGTCTGGCTCCGCGTCAGCAACCTGATCGTCAGGGTGGAGTGGACCCGCGCCGAGGACGGCGGGGTCCGCCCGGCCGACCAGCGGACCGCTCTGCGCGCCGCCGAGCGGGTGGCGGCCGGACTCCGCGCGTCCGGCTCGTCCGGGCCGTCCGGCTCGTCCGGCTCGTCCGGCGGTTGAGCCGCACCCCGTCCCCGCAGGAGGTTCCCGTGAGTTCCGGCAATCCCGAGCGCCCCACCGCACCGGCCACCGCACCGGCCGGGTCGGGGCCGACCGCACCCTCCCCGCTCCCGGCGCGGGGACCCCTGCGGTGGCTGCCGCCCGTGGCGGGCGTGACCGCGCTCGCCGTGGCCGCGGGCGGAGGCTCCTACCTGCTGGTGAGCCGGTTGAACGCCGCCGATCCCCCGGCCCCCGCCGCGTCCCCGGCGGTCCCCGTCTCCCAGGGACCCGCCGCTCCGCCGGACGTCTGCACCATGCTCGACCCGGTCGACGTCGGCCGCCTCGTCCCCCAGGCGAAGGTGAGCGACTCCACCGACGACCGCCGGGACTCCTCGCCGGCCTACGTGACCTGGGGCTGCTCCTGGCAGAACCTCGACTTCTCGCACGGCGAGTACCGCCGGAGCCGCCAGATCAGCGTCAAGGTCACCCGGCACGAGGGGCAGAAGACGGAGACCGCCGACACCATCGCCCGGCGGGACTACGGCTACGACCTGGAGGCGGCCCGGTTCGCCGAGAGCCACCCCCAGAAGGACTACTACCGCTCCCCCGTCCGCAAGGCGGAGGGCGTGGGCGACGAGGCGCACCTCCAGTACACCTGGGCCAAGGGGAAGACGAGGTACGCCTTCGGGGCGGGGTTCAGCCGGGTCGGCGACGTGACCGTCGAGGTGCAGTACCAGGCCGACCAGCAGCGCAAGGACGCCCCCCTCTTCTCCGCCGAGGGCAGGCAGTCCGTCACCGAGGAGAACGCGCTGCGCGAGGCCGGGCTCGTGCTCCGGCAGGTCTCCGAGGCCGTCGCGGCCTGGCGGCAGGGCCGGCCGTACGCCCGCTCGACGCCCGGGCCGACGTCCTCCCCGTCGCCGTCACCGACGCCGACGCCGACGCCGACGGCGATCGCCTTCCCCGGGGTCTGCGCCGAGGTGACGCCGGTCGCGGAGCCGCTGGTCCCCGGCGCGGCGCTCAAGTCGGAGCGCGCGCAGAGCGGCGACCGGACGACCGTCACCTGCCGCTGGAACAACCGGGAGATCCCGGCCGGGGACAAGCACCGCCTGCGCAGCGTCTTCGTCACCTTCACCGCCTTCGTCGACCGCGTCGGGAAACCCGATCCCTGGGCGGCCGAGCAGTACTACATCGACCGGCGGGCCGACGCGAAGGAGTGGGAGGGCAGCGGCTTCCAGGAGTCGTTCTGGTACGAGGTGACCGAGCCCGAGGACTGGGGCGAGCGGGCGTTCCACCAGTACCGCAAGAACCGGACCCCGAGCGCGCACGTCGGGGTCGCCGAGGCCGTCGTGCTCTCCGGCCCGGCCGTGGTCGAGGTCTCCTTCGGCGGCTCCGACCGCCCGAAGGGCGCCGAGATCAACGATCCGAAGTCCGTCCTCATGCCGCAGAAGGAGGTGATCGCGAGCCTCGTCCCGGTCACCGAGGCGGTTCTCGAGTCCTTCCAGCGGAACGGGGTCCGCTAGCGATGCCCGGCCCGGACCCGGCGCCCCCGCCGTGGGAATCGGCGGGCGACGCGCCCTGGCCCGGCGGTCCCGGGGGCGGCGCGGCCCTGCCGGGGAGCGCGACACCATGCTTGCACTTTTTGCACTCGGCCTGCGATCCTGGCGAGGAGCCCCGGGAAGGAGAAGCGCGGCATGACAGTCACAGCTGATGCCCTGATGCCCGACCCGGAGGAGTCCGGTGCCCTTGAGAAAGTGAAACGCACATTGCACCGGCAGGGAAACCCGCGGCTCCGGCTCGTCCGAGGAGACGCCGAAACCGAGCTCCCTCCTTCTCTCGCCTCGGCTCTGATCCGGATCGCAGAGTTGATGTCCGCGGGCCGTGGCGTGGCCATCGTGCCCATGGACCGGGAGCTGACCACCAGAGAGGCCGCAGACCTGCTCGGTGTCTCGCGGCCGACGCTGATCAAGCTCCTCGACGACGGCGAGATCGGCTTCACCCGCCCGAACGACAGCCGGCGCATTCCCCTGCACGAGGTGCTCGACTACAAGGAACGACGCAGTCGCCGGCGCAAGGCCCTGCTGGACGAGATGACCGCCGACGCCGTTGACACGGGCCTCTACGGCATGCCGTCTTCGGACGCCGGGTGACGAAACGGTTCAGCGCCTCTTTTGTCGCCCGCTTCGAACATGATCAGAGTCAGCAGGTGGAATCCGAAGGCTGATGCCATCGGTGCGCTTCACCGACCGAGTGCCCCGGCCGGGAGCCGGGGAGGTCGGCGTCCTCCGTGAGCTGGAACCAGACCACGCGCCCGGCCGCTATGCCGTACGGCATTGGCGACCAGCACGGAGCTTCGCGCCCCTGACCTTCTCCCCCGGGGCCGTCCGCATGAAGGCTTCCCGAGATCCCCCGCTTGCGAATTTTTCGTTTTCTGGTCATGCTGAGGAGAGAGGCGAGACAGGGAGGTCACATGACGGTGCTGGCCGATCGGACGGTGCTGCCACCGAGCGATCCGCTCGATCAGGGGCGGGTCGCGATGCTCGCGGCACTGGTCGAGCACTCTGCGGAGGATGCGGTGCTGGTAGGCCCCGGCGGTGAGCAGGTCCAGCTTCCGCACCAGGTCTACGAAGTGCTGGTCCAGGTTGTGGAGGCCATGGCGGCAGGCCGCGCCATCACGATCGTGCCGTCCGCACAGCGACTGACCACCCAGGAGGCCGCCGATCTGCTCGGGATCAGCCGGCCGACCTTGGTCAGACTGCTGGAGGAGGGCGAGATACCTTTCGAGCAACCGGGCAGGCATCGCCGGATACGCCTGGAAGACGTGCTCGACTACCAGCGGCGCCGCCGCAGCGAACGCCGGGAACTCCTGAACGAGATGATCCGCCGGACAGAGGACCTCGGCCTGTACGAGGATGAGGACCTCCCCACCTGAAGGATCCTCCCCGTGCTCGTCGTAGTCCTTGACAGCTCAGTCCTTTTCCCCAACACGCTGCGCGACGTCCTGCTCACTCTCGCGGAGAACGAGCTGTACCGGCCCGTCTGGTCGTCGGCGATCCTGGAGGAGGTCCGCCGCAACGTCCTCGCCAAGCGGCGGGTCGCCCCCGCCGCTTTCGACCGCACCCTACGGCTCATGTCCATGGCATTCGAGGGGGCCGAGGTAGAAGGATGGGAGGAGTACGTCGACGCCCTGACGCTTCCCGATCCGGATGACCGGCACGTTCTGGCAGCAGCGCTGGCGAGTTCAGCCCAGGTGATCGTCACCGCCAATCTGGACGACTTCCCCGACAAGACCGTAAATTTCTACGATGTTCAGGCGATCCATCCCGACACCTTCCTCATGGACCTCCTTGACGCCTTTCCCGGCCTGGTCGTGAACATCCTCCGCGAACGTGCGACCGCCTATCGCCGACCGCCGACGGATCTCGGGGGACTGCTCACCCGGCTGGATCGGGCCGGAGTGAGCGGCTTCACCGAAGAGGTACGACGACTGGTCTTCTAAAGCAGATCAACGTCGATTGACATGGCCCGCGACTACGAGACCCTGCCGGCCAGCTCTAAAGTCATGATCCACATCACGATGATCGATCTCATGAGCTGCCACCTAATTGGCGAAACCATTCCGATCTGGCGCAGTGCCTGAAACCGAATCAGGCAGAACTTCCAGGATCAAACACTCATTTATTCGCCTTCAAGGCCGCGACAGCTTGAGCATGTGCTCCGATCATGAACCCGACCCCAACGATCGCTAACCCGATGCCTCCCTCGCGAGGGACGCCGGTAGAGAAGAAGCTGACCAAACCCCCTAGAAACAGGGTTGTGGCGCCAAAGGCAAGAAAGACTGCTCGGAGAATCATGCTGGACGACCCTAGGGCGCGTATCGGGTTGTGATCAATTGCGGGGATTCGTCCTCATGCCGAGGCCTGATCCGGTAGACCGTCGGACGTGACACGCGCGCAACTGACGGACGAGGAGTGGGAGTTCATCGAGCCGTACCTGCCGATCGGCAGGTACGGCCCGTACCCCGAGCGGCTGCGACAGCAGTTCGAGGGCGTGATCTGGCGGTTTCGGACGGGTGGGCAGTGGCGGGAGATGCCGAAGGAGTTCGGTGCCTGGCCGACCGTCCACAACCGCTTCCGGCAGTGGAGGGACGCGGGCGTCTTGTTGATCAACAAGCTGAAGGCCTGGCGAGGCATCGCCACCCGCTATGACAAGACCCCTGCGAGCTACCTCGCCGGCCTCCACCTTCGCGCCGCGATGATCTAGGTCAAAGACCTCGCCCGGACCACCTCTTGATCACAACCAAATACACGCCCTAGGCGGAGAACCCACCAAGACTCCATTCGTATAAAGAGGGGATAAAGGCGATCACGTATATCAAGATCGACCGATAATGATCTAGGCAGGGTGGTGGATTTACACCCACATCACGCATATCGGTCCACCGCAACCGACTGCACCACCCCACAGCGACGGCAGCGCGACGCTCCGGAGTTGCCACAGGGATCGGAGCGGGACAGCAGGACGAGAGCCTTACGACTCGCGCGCGACTCCGGACTCCGACGATGCGGTCAGGTCGACCCGATGCCGCCCGACCATCGCAGGATCCGACGCGACTTGACAGATCACCACGAAAGTATCAAATTAGGCAAGGCTTGCCTTAATAAGGCATGCCTAACCTAAGCGGAAGGTCGTGGAGTGGACGGGATCGGGAACCGGGTCGCCTTGGTGACCGGGGCGGCCGGCGGCATCGGCAGGGCCGTCTGCACCGCCCTGGCCGGGGCGGGAGCGCGGGTCGCCGCGGCCGACCTGGACGCCGTGCCCGCGGCGGGGGCCGCGGGCGGTCCGGACGCCGCCCCGGCGGAGGAGCTCAAGGGCGCGACGCCGTACCGGCTGGACGTGTGCGACCCGCGCGCGGTCGAGGAGACCGTCGCGGCCGTCGAGCGGGACCTGGGCCCGATCGACATCCTGGTCAACGTCGCGGGCGTGCTCCTGCCCGGCCAGGCCGCGGAGACCGACGACGAGCGGTGGCGGCGGACCTTCGCCGTCAACGCCGACGGCGTCTTCCACGCCTCCCGCGCGGTCGCCGCCCGGATGACCCCCCGGCGGCGCGGCGTGATCGTCACCGTCGGCTCCAACGCCGCCTCGGTGCCGCGGATCGGCATGGCCGCCTACGCCGCCTCCAAGGCCGCCGCCGCCATGTTCACCCGCTGCCTGGGCCTGGAGCTGGCCCGGCACGGCATCCGCTGCAACGTCGTCTCCCCCGGCTCGACCGACACCGCCATGCTGCGCGCGCTCGCCGGGGACCGGGAGCCCGAGGACGCGCGCAGCGCCGTGCTCGACGGCGACCCCGCCGCCTTCCGGGTCGGCATCCCGCTCGGCCGCGTCGCCGAGCCCGCGGACGTCGCCGACGCCGTCCTCTTCCTCGCCTCCGACCGGGCCCGGCACATCACCATGCACGACCTCCTCGTCGACGGCGGCGCGACCCTCCGCACGTGACCGGACAGCACCCCTCTCCGGCGACGGCGCGGCCTCCGCGCCCGACCGGACGGGACCCCCTCGCCGACGGCGGCGCGGCCTTCCGCGCCCGACCAGATTGGACCTCGATGCATTCGCTGACAACCGCCGCGGATCCGCTGGCGGGATACGCACCCGGCGCGTCGGTGCTCTTCTCCTCGCCGGGCGGCACGCTGCTCACCCGCGGCGTGCGCACCGTCGTCGGCGGTGGGCTCGGCTCCCTGCCCGAACGGGTGGCGGCCGTGCTCGGCGCGGACGGCGCGGCGAGCGGTACGGCGAACGGAACCGCGAACACAAGCGCGAACGGAAGCGCGAACGGGATCACCGCCGAGGTGACGGACGGGGCCGCGAGCGGGGTGGCGGCCGGGGCGATCGGGTTCGACGGCGCGGCGCACCTGATCGTCCCGGATGCCGCGACCTGGTCGGGTCCGCTGGCGCCGGTCGCGGCGGCCCCGCGCGGCGGCTGGCGGGTCCGGCCGGTCCCCGGTCCCGCCGACTACCGCAAGGCCGTACGGCGCGCGGTGGAGATCATGGAGAGCGCCGCGGACGACCCGGACGGCCTGCGCAAGGTGGTCCTGGCCCGGACCCTGGAACTCGACGGCGACGGCCCCCTCGACCTGCGCGACCTGCTGCGCCCCCTGGCCGGGCGGGACCTGTCCTTCGCCGCGCCGCTGCCCGGCGGACGCACCCTCATCGGCGCCAGCCCCGAGCTACTCGTCTCGCGCCGCGGCCGGGCCGTGCTCTCCAACCCCCTCGCCGGCTCCGCGGCCCGCAGCGCCGACCCCGCCGAGGACCGCCGCCGCGCCGAGGCCCTGACCGCCTCCGCCAAGGACCTGTACGAGCACCGCCTGGTGGTGGAGGCGGTCGCCGACGCGCTCCAGCCGTACTGCGCGCGCCTGGAGGTGCCGCAGTCCCCCGAGCTGACCTCCACCGAGACGATGTGGCACCTGTCCACGCGGGTCACCGGCGTGCTGCGCGACCCCGGCACCCCCGTCCTCGCGCTCGCCGCCGCCCTGCACCCCACCCCGGCCGTGTGCGGGACGCCGCGCGCCGAGGCCCGGCGGGTGATCGGGGAGCTGGAGCCGTTCGACCGCGGCGCCTACACCGGCCTGGTCGGCTGGACCGACGCGGCCGGCGACGGCGAGTGGGCGGTGACCATCCGCTGCGCCGAGGTGGCGGAGCGGACCCTGCGGCTCTTCGCCGGCGCCGGGATCGTCCCCGGCTCCGACCCCGAGCGGGAGCTCGCCGAGACCTCCGCCAAGTTCCGGACCATGCTGCGCGCCCTGGGAGTGAGCACCGATGCACTGGCCTGACGACACCGCCGCCCGCTACCGCGCCGCCGGATACTGGCGGGGTGAGACCTTCGGCGGCCTGCTGCGCGACCTGGCGGCCCGGTACGGCGACCGCCCCGCGCTGATCTCCCCCGGCTCCCCGGGCGCACCCGCCGCCCGGTGGACCTTCCGGGACCTGGACGAGCGGGCCGACCGGCTCGCCGCCGGGCTGCACGCCGCCGGGATCCGGCGCGGCGACCGGGTCGTCCTGCAGCTGCCGAACGTGCCCGAGTTCCACCAGGTCTGCTTCGCGCTCTTCCGGATCGGCGCCTGGCCGGTGTTCGCGCTGCCCGCGCACCGCTCCGCGGAGATCTCCTACTTCTGCGCGTTCACCGAGGCCGCCGCCTACGTCTGCCCGGACGAGGAGCACAAGGCGTACGCCCCCGGCACCCGCGCGTTCACCCTGGCCGACCTGGCCGGGCTGGAGGCGCCCTCGGGGACCGGCCCCCTCGACCTGCCCGACGCCGACCCCGGGGACGTGGCGTTCCTCCAGCTGTCCGGCGGCAGCACCGGCCTGCCCAAGCTGATCCCGCGGACCCACGACGACTACGTCTACAGCTTCCGGGCCAGCGCGGAGATCTGCGGGCTGACCCCCGACAGCGTCTACCTGTGCGCGCTGCCGGCCGCGCACAACTTCCCGATGAGCTCCCCGGGCGTCTTCGGCGCGCTCAGCGCCGGAGCGGCCAGCGTGCTGGCGCCCGACCCGAGCCCCGGCACCTGCTTCCCGCTCGTCGAGCGGGAGAGGGTCACCATCGCCGCGCTGGTCCCGCCGCTCGCGCTGGTCTGGATGGACGCCGCCGCGACCACCGCGCACGACCTGTCGAGCCTGGAGGTGCTCCAGGTCGGCGGGGCCAAGTTCAGCGAGGAGGCCGCCAAGCGGGTCGGGCCCGAACTGGGCTGCACCCTCCAGCAGGTCTTCGGCATGGCCGAGGGGCTGGTCAACTACACCCGGCTCGACGACCCCGAGGACGTGATCGTCTCCACCCAGGGCCGCCCCATCTCTCCGGACGACGAGATCCTCATCCTGGACGACGAGGGGAACGAGAGCGACCACGGCCACCTGCTGACCCGCGGGCCGTACACGATCCGCGGCTACTGGCGCGCCGACGAGCACAACAGGACGGCGTTCACCGAGGACGGCTTCTACCGGACCGGCGACATCGTCCGGCGCACCCCCGGCGGGTACCTCGTCGTCGAGGGCCGGGCCAAGGACCAGATCAACCGGGGCGGCGAGAAGATCGCCGCGGAGGAGGTCGAGAACCACCTCCTGGCCCACCCGGCGGTCCGCGACGCCAGCGTGGTCGCCGTCCCCGACCCCTACCTGGGCGAGCGCACCTGCGCCTACCTGATCTGCCGCGGCGAGGCGCCGAAGAAGGCCGAGCTCCGGGCCTTCCTGCGGGACCGCGGCATCGCCGCCTTCAAGATCCCCGACCGGTTCGAGTTCGTCGACGCCTTCCCGCAGACCGCGGTGGGCAAGGTCAGCAAGCGCCACCTCCGCGAAAGGACCTGACAGACCATGGCGATCCCCCCGATCCAGCCGTACCCGATGCCGGACACCCTGCCCGCCAACCGGGTCGCGTGGCGGCCCGACGCCCGCCGCGCCGTCCTGCTCGTCCACGACATGCAGAACCACTTCGTGCGCGCCTTCACCCCCGGGCGGTCGCCGCTGGTCGAGCTGATGTCCAACGTCCTGGCGCTGCGCGAGCACTGCGCGGCGCTGGGCGTGCCCGTCGTCTACTCGGCGCAGCCCGGCGGCCAGAGCGCCGAGCAGCGCGGCCTGCTCCTCGACTTCTGGGGCGACGGCATCGGCCCCGACCCGCACGACGCCCGGATCGTCGAGGAGCTGGCGCCGCGCGAGGGCGACGTGCTGCTCACCAAGTGGCGCTACAGCGCCTACCAGCGGACCGGCCTGGCCGAGCTGATGGACTCCCTCGGCCGCGACCAGCTCATCGTCTGCGGGATCTACGCGCACATCGGCGTGCTGATGACCGCCTGCGAGGCGTTCATGCGGGACGTGCAGCCGTTCGTGGTGGCCGACGCGGTCGCCGACTTCTCCGCCGAGCACCACCGGATGGCCCTCGACTACGCCGCCCAGCGCTGCGCCGTCACCGTCACCACCCGTCAGCTCAGCCGCGCCCTCACCCGGGAGGTGGCCGGTGTCTGAGACCGCCGTACGGCTCCGCGCCGAGATCGCCGAGCTGCTCTACGTGGACCCCGAGGAGCTGGAGTTCGACGAGAACCTCATGGACGCCGGGCTGGACTCCATCCGGGTGATGACCCTGATCGAGCGGTGGCGCCGCGAGGGCGTCGAGCTGACCTTCGCCGACCTGGCGGAGAAGCCCACCGTCGCGGCCTGGGCGGAGCTGCTGAGTTGAGCGCTTCCGCGTCGAACACCGCCGGACTGAACACCGCCGGGCCGGGCGCTCTCGGACCGGGCGCTCTCGGACCGGGCGCTCTCGGACCGGGCGCCGAGACCTTCCCGCTCACCGGGGCGCAGGCGGGCATCTGGTTCGCCCAGCGGCTGGACCCCGGCAACCCCGTCTACAACACCGCCGACCGGGTCGACGTCCACGGCGCGCTCGACCCGGCGCTGTTCGAGCGGGCGCTCCGGCGCGGCCTGGCCGAGGCCGAGCCGCTGCGCCTGCGCTTCACCGAGGAGCCCGCCCAGTACCTGCCGGAGTGCGACTCGCTGCGCGACTCCATCACCGTCCTCGACCTGCGCGGCGAGGACGACCCGGAGGCCGCCGCCGAGGCGTGGATGCGCGCCGACGTGCGCACCCCGGTGGACCCGGTGGACGGCGGCGCCGACGGCTCCCTGTCCCGCCACGCCCTGCTCCGCCTGGCCGACGACCGGTTCACCTGGTACCTGCGCGTGCACCACCTGCTGATCGACGCCTACGCGATGGCGATGCTCGTCGGCCGGGTCGCGGAGATCTACGGCGCGCTGGCCGACGGCCTGCCGAGCGGCCCGAGCCCGTTCGGCGGGCTGGCGCCCGTGCTGGAGGAGGAGGCCGCCTACCTCGGCTCCGAGCGCCACGCCAAGGACCGCGCCTACTGGCTCGGCCTGCTGGACGGCGCCCCCGAGCCCGCGGGCCTGGCGGGCGCGCCCGCGCTCTCGGCCCGCGAGGTCGTCCGGCACCGCGAGGAGCTGCCCGCCACCGGGCACTGGGAGGCGCTGGCCCGCGAGACCCGGACGACCTGGGCCGAGGTGACCGCCGCCGGGGTCGCCGTCTACCTCGGGCGGCTCACCGGGAGCACCGACGTCCTGGTCGGCCTGCCGCTGATGAACCGGTCCGGCGCCGCCCTGCGGGTGCCGTGCCTGACCGTCAACGTGCTCCCGCTCCGGCTCGACGTGCGCCCCGGCGTCCCGCTCGGCGACCTGGTCCGCCAGACGGCCCGGCGGATGGCCGAGGCCCGCCGCCACTCCCGCTACCGGATCGAGGAGCTCCGCCGCGACCTCGGCCTGTCCGGCTCCTCGCGCGCGCTGTTCGGCCCGCTGCTCAACATCAAGCCGTTCGCCTCCGACGTGAAGTTCGGTCCGTTCCCCGCCACCGTGCGCAACCTCGCCGCCGGACCCGTCGACGACCTGGCGGTGGCGCTCCTGCTCGACGGCGACCGCCTCACCCTCGAACTCGACGGGAACGCCGCCCTGTACACGGAGCGGGACCTCGCCGTCCACGCCCGGCGGCTGGCCCGGCTCCTGTCGGCCCTGGCCGACGTCCCGCCCGGCACCCCGGTCGGCCGCCTGCCGCTGCTCACCGCGGAGGACGAGGCGGCCCTGCCCGCCGCCGCGCTCCTGCCCGCCGCGTCCCCCGCCGGACCGTCCGGGTCCGCCGCGTCCTCCACCGGACCGTCCGGGTCCGTCCCGGGGTCCGCCGTCGGATCGTCCCCCGGGTCCCCCGGGTCTTCCGCCGGGTCCGCCGCGCCGCGCGGCGTCGTCGAGGTCTTCGACGAGCGGGTACGGCTGACGCCCGGCGAGCGGGCGCTCGTCTGCTCGGGCGAGGAGCTGACCTTCGGCGAACTGGGTGCGCGGGCCGACCGGCTGGCCCGGCGACTGGTCCGGGAAGGGGCCGGGCCCGAGCGGATCGTGGCGCTGGCGCTGCCGCGCTCGGCCGACCTGGTGGTGGCGCTGCTCGCCGTACTGAAGAGCGGCGCCGCGTTCCTCCCGGTCGACCCGTCCTACCCGGCCGACCGGCGGGAGTTCATGCTCGCCGACGCGCGGCCGTCGATCGTGGTCACCCCGGACTGGCTGGCCGCGTCCCCCGAGTCCTCCGAGCCCCCCGAGTCCCCGGAGACCCTGAGTCCCCCGGCCTTCCCGAACTCCCCGGCCTCCCCGGCCTCCCCGGAGACCCTGGGTTTCCCGGCCTCCCCGGAACCCGCGGAGCCCCCGTCCGGCGCCGGGCTCCCCCTCCCCCGGCCCGACGACGCCGCGTACGTGATCTACACGTCGGGGTCGACCGGACGGCCCAAGGGCGTGGTCGCGACCCACCGGGGCCTGGCGGCCCTGTTCGCCAGCCACCGCGAGCGGCTGTTCCCCTCCGGCGAGCGGCTCCGGGTGGCGCACACCGCGTCGTTCTCGTTCGACGCCTCCCTCGACCCCGTCCTGTGGATGGTCGGCGGACACGAGCTGCACCTGCTCGACGACGACACCTACCGGGACCCCGAGGCGCTGACCGCCCACGTCCGCGAGCACGCGATCGACTACCTCGACCTGACCCCGTCCCATCTGAAGGAGATGCCCGCGCTGCTGGCGGCGCCGCCGCGGATCGTCGTGGTCGGCGGCGAGGCCGTGCCCGAACCGCTCTGGCGGCGGCTGCGGGAGAGCGGGACGCTCGCGGTCGACCACTACGGTCCCACCGAGGCGACCGTCGACGCCTACACCCGGCTCGGCGACGGCACCGAGGGCCCCACCCTCGGCACCCGCGCCCACGTGCTCGACCACGCGCTGCAGCCGGCTCCCGCCGGGGTCGCGGGCGAGCTGTACCTGTCCGGAGACGGCCTGGCCCGCGGCTACCTCCGCCGCCCGGAGCTGACCGCCGAGCGGTTCGTGGCCGGGCCGGGCGGCTCGCGCCTGTACCGGACCGGCGACCGGGCCCGCTGGACCGCCGACGGGCGACTCGAACTGCTCGGCCGCACCGACGACCAGATCAAGGTGCGCGGCGTCCGGATCGAGCCCGGCGAGATCGAGGCCGTGCTGGAGGAGCACCCCGGGGTCTCCGCCGCCGCCGTGGCCGTCCGCGGCGGCAGGCTGGTCGCCTACGCGGTGCCCGCCGGAGAGCCCGCCGGAGAGCCCGCCGCCCCGGACGCACCGGTCCTCCCGGACGCCGCCGGATCGCCGGACGCCCCGGCCACCGACACCGCCCTGGACGCCGACGGGCTGCGCGCGTTCGCCGCCGCCCGGCTCCCGGCCGGGATGGTGCCCTCGGCCTTCGCCTGGCTGGACGCGCTGCCCCGCAGCCCCAGCGGGAAGCTGGACCGGGCGGCACTGCCCGACGTCGACGCCGCGACGCGGCGGAGCCGGGAGCCGGAGAACGCCTCCGAGCACGCCATGCGCGACCTCTTCCGCGAGGTCCTGGGCGTGCCCGGGGCCGGGGTGGAGGACGGCTTCTTCGAGCTCGGCGGCCATTCGCTGCTCGCCGCGCGGCTGGCCGTGCGGATCCGGGAGACCTTCGGCGTCCGGACGCCGATCGCGACGATCTTCGAGGCGCCCACCGCCGCCGAGCTCGTCACCCGGCTGCCCGCCGGCCACGCCGCCCGGCCGCCGCTGCGGCCCCGGCACCGGCCCGACCCGGTCCCGCTCTCGTCCGCGCAGGCCAGGCTCTGGTTCCTGTACCGGATCGAGGGGCCGAACCCGACCTACAACATCCCCATCGCGCTGAGCCTGCCCGGCCCGGTGGACCGTACCGCGCTGGAGGCCGCGCTCGGCGACCTGGTCGCCCGCCACGAGGTGCTGCGCACGGTCTTCCCCGAGCGCGACGGCGTGCCCTGCCAGCGGATCCTGGAGCCCGGCCCGGTGCCGCTGCCCGTCTGGCAGCCCGGCGAGCACCTGGCCGAGGCCGTCCGGACCGTCGCGCGCCGCGGGTTCGACCTGGCGGTCGAGCCCCCGTTCCGGGCCCACCTGCTCCGGGGCGGCGACGGCGGCCGAGGCGGCGACGGGGACGGCACGGAGCACGTGCTGGTGCTGGTCCTGCACCACATCGCCGGCGACGGCTGGTCGACGGAGCCGCTGGTCCGCGACCTGCTGGCCGCCTACGAGGCCCGCAAGGCGCGCACCGCGCCCGCCTTCGCGCCGCTGCCGGTGCAGTACGCCGACTACGCGCTCTGGCAGCGCGACCTGCCCGACACCGACCTGTCCTACTGGACCGGTGCCCTCGCGGGCCTGCCCGACCGGCTGGAGCTGCCCGCCGACCGGCCCCGCCCGGCCGTCTCCAGCGGCGCGGGCGGCACGGTCCCCGTCCGGTTCGGCCCCGGCCTGACCGCCGGGATCGAGGCGCTCGCCCGGGCGAACCGCGCGAGCGTCTTCATGGTGCTGCACGCCGCCCTCGCGGCCCTGCTCACCCGGCTCGGCGCCGGCACGGACATCCCGATCGGCACGCCGGTGGCGGGCCGGGGCGACAGCGCGCTGGACGACGCCGTCGGCTTCTTCGTCAACACGCTCGTGCTGCGCACCGACACCTCCGGCGACCCGACCTTCACCGAACTGCTCCGGCGGGTGAAGGAGGCCGACCTGGCCGCCTTCGACCACGCCGAGACGCCGTTCGACCGGCTGGTCGAGGTCCTCAACCCGCCCCGGGCCCGCAACCGGCACCCGCTGTTCCAGGTGATGCTGGTGCACCAGGACGCCCCGGCCCCGGGTGTGGAGGTGGTGCACACCGGCACCGCCAAGTTCGACCTGACCCTCAACCTCGACCGGTCCGGCTCCGGCTTCCTGGAGTACAGCGCCGACCTGTTCGACGCCGGAACGGCCCGTTCCGTCGCCGACCGGCTGGTGCGCCTGCTGGAGGCGGCCGTCGCCGACCCGGAGCGGCCCGTCAGCGGGCTCGGCATCCTCAGCGGGGCCGAGCGGCGGGCGGTGATCGAGGACTGGAACGGCGACCGGGTCAGCGAACCGGGCGCCACCCTGCCCGAGCTGTTCGAGGCGCAGGCCCGCCGCACCCCGGACGCCGTGGCCGTCACCGCCGCCGGGACGGAGCTCACCTACGCCGAGCTGAACGCGCGGGCCAACCGGCTGGCGCACAAGCTCGCCGCGCACGGCGCGGGGCCGGAGCGCATCGTCGCGCTCGCGCTGCCCCGGTCGGCGGACCTGGTCGTCGCGCTGCTCGCGGTCGTGAAGACCGGGGCCGCCTACCTGCCGCTGGACCCGACCTACCCGGTCGACCGGCTCGACTACATGATCTCCGACGCCGCACCGGTCTGCGTGGTCGACCCCGGCTGGCTGGAGGACCTGGACGACTGGCTCGACCACGACCCCGAGCGGTCCCTGTCGCCGGGCGGCGCCGCGTACGTGATCTACACCTCCGGCTCGACCGGCCGGCCCAAGGGCGTGCTCGTCACCCACCACAACGTGGTCCGGCTGATGTCGGCCACCGACCACTGGTTCGGCTTCGGCCCCGACGACGTGTGGACGCTCTTCCACTCCTACGCCTTCGACTTCTCGGTGTGGGAGCTGTGGGGCGCGCTGCTGTACGGCGGGCGCCTGGTCGTGGTCCCCTACGAGGTGAGCCGGTCCCCCGAGGACTTCCTCGCCCTGCTGGAGCGCGAGCGGGTCACCGTGCTCAACCAGACCCCGTCGGCGTTCTACCAGCTCGTCGCGGCCGACGACGGGCGCGAGCTGGCGCTGCGGTACGTGGTGTTCGGCGGGGAGGCGCTGGAACTGGCCCGGCTGTCCGACTGGTACGCCCGCAGACCCGGCCCGTCCGGCCCGCGGGACGAGCCGGGCCCGGCCGGCGGCGGCCCGCTCCTGGTCAACATGTACGGCATCACCGAGACGACCGTGCACGTCACGCACATGCCGCTCTCCCCGGACCACCGGGAGGGCAGCCTCATCGGCCGGGGCATCCCCGACCTGCGGGTCTACCTGCTGGACGACCGGCTGCAGCCGGTGCCGCCGGGCGTGGTGGGCGAGATGTACGTGGCCGGCGACGGCCTGGCCCGCGGCTACCTCGGCCGACCGGGGCTGACCGCCGAACGGTTCGTCGCCGACCCGTACGGCGCGCCCGGCTCGCGCATGTACCGCTCGGGCGACCTGGCCCGCTGGAAGCCGGACGGCACCCTCGACTACGTCGGCCGCGCCGACCAGCAGGTCAAGGTGCGCGGTTTCCGGATCGAGCTCGGTGAGATCGAGGCGGCGCTGCTGCGCCACCCCGCGGTCGGACAGGCCGCGGTGATCGTCCGCGAGGACCGGCCGGGCGATCGCCGCCTGGTCGCCTACGCCGTACCGGACACAGCGCACGGCACAGCACCCGGCACAGAACCCGGCACACCGCACGGCACAGAACCCGGCACACCGCACGACACAGCGCACGACACAGCCCACGGCACCGAACCCGACACAGCGCACGACACAGCCCACGGCACGGTGCTCGACACCGCCGAGCTGCGCAGGTTCGCGGCGCAGGCGCTGCCGGACTACATGGTGCCCTCGGCGGTCGTGGAGATCCCCGCGCTCCCGCTCACCGTCAACGGCAAGCTCGACCGCCGGGCGCTGCCCGCGCCCGCCGCGCCCGCCGCCGGGGGACGGCCTCCGGCCACGCCCCTGGAGGAGACGCTCTGCGGGCTCTTCGCCGAGGTGCTCGACCTGCCCCGGGCGGGCGCCGACGACGGCTTCTTCGAGCTGGGCGGGCACTCGCTGCTCGCCGTACGGCTGGTCTCCCGGATCCGGGAGGTCCTCGGCACCGAGGTGACCATCGGCGCGCTCTTCGAGGCGCCCACCCCGGCCGGGCTCGCCGCCCTCGTCCAGGGCGGAGGGGACGGCGGCGTCGACCCGCTGGCGGTGCTGCTGCCGCTGCGCGAGACGGGCTCGGCCCCGCCGCTGTTCTGCGTCCATCCGGCGGGCGGGCTGAGCTGGTGCTACAGCGGTCTGATCCGGCACCTGCCGGACCGGCCGATCTACGGCCTGCAGGCCCGCCGGGACCCGCTGCCCGGTTCGCTGCGGGACCTCGCGGCCGACTACGTGGCGCAGATCCGCACGGTCCAGCCGGAGGGGCCCTACCACCTGCTGGGCTGGTCCACCGGCGGCATCATCGCCCAGGAGATGGCCGTGCAGCTCCGGCTGGCCGGCCACGGCGTCGCGCCGCTGGCGATCCTGGACGCCTACCCGGCCGAGGGCATGCGGGACCTGCCGCCCTCCGACGAGGCCGAGGCGCTGGAGGCGCTGCTCACCATGGGCGGCTTCGCGCCGGACGCCGCGTCCACCCTGGAGGGCGCGATCGCGGTGCTGCGCCGGGAGGGCAGTCCGCTGGCGGGCCTGCCGGTGGAGACGCTCCGCTCGCTGCGGGACCTCTACCTGAACACCAACCGCCTGGTGCGGGGGCTCGACACCCGGGTGTTCGACGGCGACGTGCTGTTCTTCCGCGCCACCGTCGACACCATCGACGACACCCTCACCCCGAACACCTGGCGGCCCCACGTCAGCGGCATGATCGACGCCCACGACGTGGCCTGCAGCCACAAGGACATGACCCGGCCGGGACCGATCGCCGAGATCGGCGCGATCGTCGCGGCCCGACTCCGGGAGCGGAACCGATGAACCCCTTCGACGACCCCGACGGCGAGTTCCTCGTCCTGGCCAACGGCGAGGAGCAGCACTCCATCTGGCCGTCCTTCGCCGCCGTCCCCGACGGCTGGGCGGTCCGCTTCGGCCCCGAGGCGCGCGCCGCCTGCCTGGCCTACGTCGCCGCGCACTGGACCGACCTGCGTCCCCGGAGCCTGACCCGGTGAGTGGATCGTCCACCCCGGCGCGGGACCGTCCGGCGGAGGCGGGCCGGGCCGCGCGCGGGGCCGTACTGACCGTCTACGTGACGGCCATGTGCATGAACGGCCTGGACGCGACGATCGTCAACCCGGCGCTGTTCTCCATCGCCGCCGACCTCGGCGTGGGCCCGGCCGCCGCGAACCTGGTGGAGGGCTCCTTCCTGGCCAGCCTGGCGGTGTCCATGCCGGTCGCCGGGTGGCTGTGCGACCGGTACGGCGCGGCGCGGGTGTTCCTCGCCGCGCTGGCGCTGTTCACCGCGGCGTCGGCGCTGTGCGGGCTGGCCTGGAACCTGGACTCCCTGGTGGGCTTCCGGGTGCTGCAGGGCGTCGGCGGCGGGGTGCTGACCCCGGCCGGCATGACGATGCTGTTCACCGCCTACGCCCCCGAGGAGCGGATGCGGCTGTCGCGGTACATCGTCGTGCCGACGGCGCTGGCCCCCGCGCTGGGCCCGGTCCTCGGCGGGCTGCTGGCCGACCACCTCTCCTGGCGGTGGGCGTTCCATCTCAACGTGCCCTTCGGCGTCGCCGCGGTGCTCCTCGGACTCGCGGCCGTCCGTGTCCCCTCCCCCGGAGCGGGGGCGGCGGGCCGGTTCGACCTGCGCGGCCTGCTGCTGGCCGCCTCCGGCTTCGGCCTGCTGATGTACGGGCTGGGCGAGGCCGCCGCGGGCGGCTGGGCATCCCCGTGGGTGATCGCGGCGCTGGCGGCCGGGGCGGTGCTCACCGCCCTGCTGGTCCCGGCCGAGCGGACGGCCGCCTCTCCGCTGCTGGACCTGCGGCCGCTCGCCGACCGCGGCTTCCTGCGCGGCGCCGCGGCGGCGTCCCTGGCGGCGGCGGGCCTGATGGGCATGCTCTTCGTCTTCCCGCTGATGTACCAGGACGCGCTGGGCGCCTCGGCCTCGGAGGCCGGGCTGGTGGTCTTCCCCGAGGCGCTGGGACTGATGGCCGCCGGGTTCGCCGTCGACCGGGTCTGCGCCCGGTGGGGCGAACGGCGGGTGACGGCGCTCGGCCTGCTCGGCGGTGCGGCGCTGTTCACGGTGCTCGCCCTGGCCGCCCCCGGCCCCTGGGCCCTGAGAGCGATCATGTTCTCGGTGGGCCTGGTGCTCGGGCACGCGGTGACGGCGGTCCAGATCTCGGCGTTCGACGGCGTCGGCCCGGAGGTGATGGGCCGGGCCATGACCCTGTTCCAGTCGCTGCGCATGCTCGGCGGCGCGCTGGGCGTGGGCGTCTGCGCCCTCGCGGTCGCCGCCGGCTACCCGGCCGCGCTGCTGGTCTCCGCCGCCTTCCTCGCGGCGGCGTTCCTGGCCGCGGTGCTCCTGACACCGGCGGCGGTCGTGGCCCGAGCCGGATGACCGGTCCGTCTCCGCCCCCGGCCACGCCGAAGGCGGAGACGGCTCACCGGAGCCATGTGACGGATGCCCGTCAGCGGTCCGCTTCGTCCGTCTCGCCGAACAGGTCGTGCACGGTCGGGACGGTCACCGCGCGGGTCGCCCAGGATTCCAGCCGACCGAGGTCGGCGCAGGAGGCGATCCGGGCGCGGACGTCGTCCGGCACTTCCAGACCGCGGGCGGCCAGCACCAGCAGCACCAGCCGGGCCGCCTCCTCCGCCTTGCCCTCCGCCTTGCCCTCCGCCTTGCCCTCCGCCTTACCCTCCGCCTTGCCCTCCGCCTTGCCCTCCGCTTTCCCTTCCGCTCTGCCCTTGGCCTTCCCTTCCTCCAGGCCGCGGCTGTAGTGCTCACGGGCGAAGGGGCTGTAGACCGGCCAGGTGGTGGACGTCATGATCTCCTCCAGGAGGCGCCGCACCTCGGGTGCGGACATGCTGTATGCGTGTTCATAGTACTTCGGAGCGTGATCGTCGGGCAGTTCCGCGAGCGCCGCGGCGAACGCCTCGACGACCTTGCGCTGGCGGCCGTGCACCATGACCGCCATCGCCGCCAGCTCCGGCCGGGCCGCGGCCTGCTGCGGGTCGGTGATGGCGGGGATGCCGTCCGGCCCCAGCACGCAGGCCTGCAGCCGGTAACCGGACAGGCCCGAATCGATCGGCCGGGCGTAGTACTCGGCGGTCCTGGCGTCGGGGCAGACCACCAGGACCGTGACGTCGCAGCCCAGCAGCAGCCAGAGCGCGGCGGCGTAGCGGGCGAGCTGCCGGGGATTCTTGGATTTGTCCTGCTGGATCTCGACGATGATCGCGTGCGCCGGAGCGGCCGGCGGCCCCAGGGCGAGGACCAGGTCGGCCTCGATGTCGTCGGAGGGCCGGGTGTTGAACGTCGTGTTCTCCAGCCGGACCAGCGGGGTGACGGGCAGGTCCTGCCCCAGCAGGTCGCGCAGGATCTCCACGGCCAGCTCGGGGCGGTCGCGGAAGAGGTTGATCAGAGAGTCATGTCGGGGAGATGGCACGTCGCTTATTGTCACACATGAATCACATTGAGTAATCACATCGGTGATGGACCGACGATCCGCTGCCGAACCGCGGACTTCCCAGAACTTCCCACAGAACCAGATCATTCACTGGACACCGGACATGAGCCAGGAGCTTGAGGGGATCACATTCCCTCAAAGCCGGATGGCCGGTCTGCGCGGAAGGCTTATATCAGTGGCGGACGGCGGGTGTTACGATCCCGGCACCTCGGTGACCGAGTGGTGACATATCGCGCCACGCGGTGTGCTCCGTGCGCGCGGGAGGTCTGGTGGACGTCGTCGACACTCGGGCGGACGCACCCGGAGCGCTGACGCCTTGGGCCGAGTTCGGCCGTCAGCTCCGCCGTTGGCGGCAGCGGGCCGGTCTCACCCAGGCACAGGTCGGTACCAGGGTCGGTTACGATCACAGCGCCATCAGCAAGCTGGAGGGCGGCAGGCGCGAGCCGTCGCCGCAGTTGGCCCGCCGCCTCGACGAGGTCCTCGGAGCCGGCGGGGAGCTGCTGGCGGTCTATACGGCATCCCGGCACGAGGAGACGGAAGGTGCGCCCGGGGCCATCGGCAGAAGCGGACTCGGCCCACCGCCCGGGGCCGCCGGAAGCAGATTCGGCCCACTGCCCGGCGACGGCGGGGACGGCGCGGGCAGCGGAGACGGCAGGGACGCCGGAGCCGCCGGCCTGGTCTTCCCGGACGTGTTCGGCTGGCCGTGCCGCCTGCCCGGCCGCGGCTTCGAGTGCCCCCTCCACGACGACGCGGGCTGTACGGTTCCCGCGCCGGTGGACGCGCTCCCGGCGTATCTCGCGTTCTGCGCCTCCGATCTCCCGGCGGATACCGGTTCCGACACCGTCCACGTGCTCTCCGGGCTCCTGGTGGCCTGCTGGCGCGCCGGCACCGAGCGGACGTCGCCGGAGACGATCACGGTGGTCGAACAGGCGCTCCACGCGATCGCGCGACGCGTGGAGGGGCTCGCGGGGCCGGCCCGGCGGGTGCTCTGGCGGCTCGCCACCGGTTACGCGCAGCTCGCCGGCGAGCTGCGGATGCAGCGCGGCCAGAACGGGATGGCGATGGCCTGGCTCCACAAAGGGCTGGGCTGGGCCGCCGCATCCGACGACATCGGGGCGTGCGCCACCATCCTCTACGACATGAGCACGGTCGCCCGCCTGGAGAACGACGCTCCCTCGGCCCTGGCATACGCACGCGCGATCAGAACCGCCGATCCCGGCCTGCGCTGGACGGCCGTCGCGGCCGATCTCTGCGAGGCGCGGGCGCACGCCCTCGGCGGTGACGCGCTGGAGTCCCGGCGGCACCTGGTGCGGGCCCGGACGGGCCTGTCCCGCCTGGGGGAACGCGATCTGACCGAGGCACCGTGGCTGTGCGGGGCCTCCGGAGAGGTCCATCTGGAGTCGGGGACGGGTGGTGCCCTGCGCGACATCGCCGCCCTGACGGCGGACCGGTCGGTGGCCTGCCTGGCGGCCGAGGCGATGGAGCGGTCGCTGGGCGGTCTCGCGGAGCGGATGCGTCCCGCCCGGCTGCTGCTCACGCTGCGGCTGGCCGACTGCCACGCGTGCGCCGGGGATCCGGAAGCGGCGCTGGCCGTCGCCGCCCCGGTGCTGGCGGAGGCGGTCTCCGTACCGAGTGCGCTGATCGGCAGGGAACTGCGCGGGCTGCGCGGCAGGCTGGCGGCCCGCTGGAGCGGCCGGCCGGATGTGCGCGATTTCACCGACCGGTTCGGCCGCGACCTCCCCTGACCGCGAGCGGACCGCCCGGTCCCCCACCGGGCGCCTTCCGGCGGAGCCAGGCCCCTCCGCCCGCCCGCCGCCCTCCGCCCAGCGACCCATCGGCCCATGGGCGCTCCCGCCCACCGAGCGCCTTCCGGCGGAGCCAGGCCCCTCCGCCCAGCGACCCATCGGCCCATGGGCGCTCCCCGCCCACCGGCCACCCGCGATCCCGCCCGACGACGCACTTGCCGATCCGCTTGCCGGTTCCCGGCGCAGCAAGCGCCTTCCCTCGCTCTCCGTGCAGAACCCGGCGCACTGAGCGATCACCCCGGCAGTCGATCGACAGAAGTTTGCAGCAGGAGTTGAAAATATTGACCCATTTCCGTCCGGAGTGGGACCGTTCGTCCGCGTTGTTCGCGGCGATCCCTGCCGGCAGATCCTGACGGGCCCCGCCCGCCATGGCAGGTCTCGCGTCGATGTCCGCGGCGGCGGCCGTACGCCGCCACCGCGGTCCCCCCACATCGCCAGAGAGCGAGAACAGCATGAGAGGGTTCCTCCGGGTACTGACTCCGGTCGGTATCGCCACCGCCCTGACGGCGGCCACCGTGCTCGCCGTACCCGCCTGGGCGGATCCGCCCCCCGCGCCCGCCGACGCGGCCGCCGTGGCCAGGGCCGAACAGGCCATCGAGCGGCACCGCGACGCGATCCGCGGGGCCGGCCAGGACGACTACAAGGTCCAGAACGTCCGGGTGGACGCCGACGGCGCGTCGCACGTCCGCTACCACCGCACCTACCGGGGCCTGCGGGTCCGCGGCGGCGACTTCGTCGTCCACCTCGGGTCCGACGGCGCCTTCACCGACGCCTCGGTCGGACTCACCGAGGCGCTGACGCTCGGCACCACCCCGAAGGCGTCGGCCGCCACCGCCGCGGGGAAGGCCAAGGCCGCGTTCACCGGGAAGATCACCGAGGTCGGCGATCCAGAGCTGTTCGTCGACGCCTCCTCCGGACAGGGGCGCCTGGCCTGGGAGACCGTGGTCGGCGGCTGGGCCGCCGACGGGCAGACGCCCTCGCGGCTGCACGTGATCGTCGACGCCTCCTCCGGGGAGGTCACCGACTCCTACGACGAGATCCGGTCGGCCGTCGAGGGCGTCCCGGCGCACACCGGGGGCAGCGCGAACACCCTGGTCGACGGGACCGGGAACTCGATCTACTCCGGCACCGTCACGATCTCCACGACGCAGTCCGGGAGCTCGTACACCATGGTCGACCCGGACCGCGGCAACGGCAGAACGTGTGACATGAACAACCGCACCAGCGGCACGTGCACGACGTTCAGCGACCCCGACAACGCCTGGGGCACCGGTTCCAACGGCAACCGCCAGTCGGCCGGAGTGGACGCCCACCACGGCGCCGCCACGACGTTCGACTACTTCAAGAACGTGCACGGCCGCAACGGCATCTTCGGCAACGGCAGCGGCGTGCCGAGCCGGGTCCACTACGGCAGCAACTACGTCAACGCCTTCTGGGACGGCTCCCAGATGACCTACGGCGACGGTTCGGGCAACGCCAAGCCGCTGGTCGCCATCGACGTGGCCGGGCACGAGATGTCCCACGGCGTGACCGAGAACACCGCCGGCCTGACCTACTCCGGCGAGTCCGGCGGCCTGAACGAGGCCACCAGCGACATCTTCGGGAACATGGTCGAGTTCTACGCCGGCAACAGCGCCGACCCCGGCGACTACCAGGTCGGCGAGAAGATCGACATCAGGGGCAACGGCGCCCCGCTCCGCTACATGTACAACCCCGCGCTGGACGGCAGCTCGCACTCCTGCTGGTCGACCTCCACCGCGAGCGTCGACGTCCACTACTCCTCCGGCGTCGGCAACCACTTCTTCTTCGACCTCGCCGAGGGGACCGGGGCGACCCCGTACGGCACCTCGCCGGTGTGCGGCTCGGCCCCGGCGGTGACCGGCATCGGCCGGGCGAAGGCGGAGAAGATCTGGTTCCGGGCGCTGGACTCCTACTTCACCTCCAGCACCCGCTACGTCAACAGCGGCAACCCGGCCAACACCGCCCGCGCCTACACGCTCCGCGCCGCCACCGACCTGTACGGCAGCTGCTCGGCCGAGTACCGGACCGTCCAGGCGGCCTGGACCGCGGTCAACGTGGCGGGCAACGACGCCCCGTGCTCGTCCGGGAACGACTTCTCGGTCGCGGTCGCCCCGGCCTCGGCCTCCACCGACCCCGGCGGCTCCGTCGAGGCGACCGTCTCCACCCAGGTCACCGGTGGCTCCGCGCAGACCGTGGCCCTGTCCGCCTCCGGCCTGCCCGCGGGCGCCACCGCCTCCTTCACCCCCGCCTCCGTACAGGCCGGCGGCACCGCGAGACTGACCGTGGCCACCTCCGCCACCACCCCCGCGGGCACCTACCCCGTCACCGTCACCGGCACCGGCGCCACCGCCACCCGCACCGCCGCCTTCACGCTGACCGTGGGCGGTCCGGGCGGCGGCGCCTGCCAGGGCTTCGAGACCACCAGGACCGGGACCCTGAGCTCCGGCGCCAGCCAGTACCAGCCCGACGGCGGCTCCTTCCCGACCACCGCCACCGGGACGCACCGCGCCTGCCTCGACGGCCCCGACGGCGCCGACTTCGACCTGTACCTGCAGAAGCGGGGCTCCCTGGGCTGGAGCACCGTGGCCCGCAGCACCTCCGACGGCCCCGATGAGAGCCTGACCTACAACGGCACCGCCGGCACCTACCGCTACCGCGTCCACTCCTACAGCGGCAGCGGTAACTACACCCTCGGCTACGACGCCCCGTAACGGCCGACGCCGTCCAGGCGCCCGCCGGAGCCCCCGGGCACCGGCGGGCGTCGCCCCGCGCCCGCCCCTTCGGCGCCGGCACCGCAGGCTCGTCCTCGCGCGGCGGGGTGGACCGGCGGACCCGAACGTTCCGGTCGCAGGCCGGTCGCAGGCCGGAGACGGCTCACCGGAGCCATGTGACGGATGCCCGTCAGCGGTCCGCTTCGTCCGTCTCGCCGAACAGGTCGTGCACGGTCGGGACGGTCACCGCGCGGGTCGCCCAGGACTCTAGCCGGGCGAGGTCGGCGCAGGCGGCGATCCGGGCCCGGACGTCGTCCGGCACCTGCAGACCGCGGGCGGCCAGCACCAGCAGCACCAGCCGGGCCGCCTCCTCGGCTCTGCCTTCCGCCTTGCCCTCCGCCTTGCCCTCCGCCTTGCCCTCCGCCTTGCCCTCCGCCTTGCCTTCGAGCTTGCCCTCTTCCAGGCCGCGGCCGTAGTGCTCACGGGCGAAGGGGCTGTAGACCGGCCAGGTGGTGGACGTCATGATCTCCTCCAGAAGGCGCCGCACCTCGGGTGCGGACATGCTGTAAGCGTGTTCATAGTACTTCGGAGCGTGATCGTCGGGCAGTTCCGCGAGCGCCGCGGCGAACGCCTCGACGACCTTGCGCTCGCGGCCGTGCACCATGACCGCCAAGGCCGCCAGCTCCGGCCGGGCCGCGGCCCCTCAGGCGAAGAGCGCCCTGCCCCAGTGGTCGCCCGCGTCCACCACGCCGGGCGGGCAGGCGAACAGGCCGCTGGAGACGTGCTTGATGTACTCGTTGAGCGGGTCGGTGGCGGCCAGCGCCTTCTGCACCGGGACGAACTGCTTGCGCGGGTCGCGCTGGTAGGCCATGAAGAACAGGCCCGCGTCGAGCCGGCCCAGGCCGTCGGAGCCGTCGACGTAGTTGTAGCCGCGGCGCAGCAGGCGTGCCCCGCCGTGCGCGGTGGGGTGCGCGAGCCGGATGTGGGCGTCCCGGGGGATCACCGGCTCGCCGCCGGAACCGGTCGCGGCGAAGTCCGGCTCGTCGAACTCCGCCTTCCCGGACAGCGGGGCGCCCTCGCCCTTGTCCCGGCCGAAGATCGCCTCCTGCTCGGCCAGCGGGGCGCGGTCCCAGGTCTCGATGTGCATCCGGATCTTGCGGGTGACCAGGTAGGCGCCGCCGTCCATCCAGGCAGGGCCGTCGCCCGGGGCCGCCCACAGGTGGTCGCGGAGCATCGCGGTGTCCTCGAGCTTGAGGTTGTTCGTGCCGTCCTTGAAGCCCATCAGGTTGCGCGGGGTGGCCTGCGCCCGGGAGGTGGACGACGTACGGCCGAAGCCCAGCTGCGAGTAGCGCACGCTCACCCTGCCGAACCCGAGCCGCGCGAGGTTGCGGATCGCGTGCACGGCCACCTGCGGGTCGTGCGCGCACGCCTGGACGCAGACGTCCCCCCCGGAGATCTCGGGCAGCAGCCCGTCGCCGGGGAAGGCGGGCAGGTCGGCGAGCGCGGGCGGCCTCCGGCCGGCCAGCCCGAACCGCCCGTCGAACAGCGACGGCCCGAAGCCGACCGTCAGCGTGAGGCCGGAGGCGGGCAGGCCGAGGGCCTCGCCGGTGTCGTCCGGCGGGGCCTCCGGGGCCCCGCCGACCGCGCCGAGCGCGCCGGCCTCCTTGCCCTGGGTCATCCGCGCGGCGGCGGCCGTCCACTCCTGCAGCAGGTCGACCAGCTCGGCCCGCTCGGTGGTGGTCACGTCGAAGGCGACGAAGTGCAGCCGGTCCTGGGCGGGGGTCGTGATCCCCGCCTGGTGCTCGCCGTAGAACGGCACCGCGTCGGCCGCCGAGGACGACGACACCGTGCGGGCGGCGGGCGGCTCGTCCGCGAGCACCCGGGCGGTGACCGCGCCGGCCCCGACGGCGGCGACGCCCGCGGCGCCCAGCCCGAACAGCGACCGGCGGCTGAGCCCGCTCACCGGACCACCACCGCCGCGACCTTGCTGATCGGCTCGGAGAGGCTGTTGATGGCGTCCGACAGCACGCGCAGGTCCTCCTTCGACAGCTCGGTGTGCAGCTTCCAGCCGTCGCCGCTGCGGTGCGCCTCCAGCGCGGCCTCGGCGGCGGCGAACCTCTCGTCCAGGGTCTTCACCAGCGCCGGGTCGCGCTCCTCCAGGACCGGGCGGAGCGCCTGGACCGCGGCCCTGGAGCCCTGGAGGTTGGCGGCGAAGTCCCACAGGTCCGTGTGGGAGTAGCGGTCCTCCTCGCCAGTGATCTTCCCGGTGGCCACCTCGTCGAGCAGCTCCTTGGCGCCGTTGGCGAGCTGCACGGGGGAGAGCTCGGCCGCGTTGGCCTTCTCCACGATCGTGGTGACGTCGGTCATCAGCTTGTCGGCCAGCTCGTCGTCGCCCGAGACGTCCTCGGCGACCCACAGATCCTTCTCGATCTTGTGGAAGCCGGTCCACTCCTCGCCCTCGGCCACGTCGTTCTCCCGGGCGTCGATCGCCGGGTCGAGGTCGCCGAAGATCTCCGCCACCGGCTCGATGCGCTCCCAGTAGGTGCGGGAGACGGGGAACAGCTCCTTGGCCTTGTCGATGTCCTCGGCCTTGACGGCGTCCACGAACTCCTTGGTCTTGACCAGCAGGGTGTCCGACTGGGACTTGACGTACCGCTTGTAGCCGGCGACGGCCTCGGCGAGCTTCGCGTCGTCCGTCAGCGGCTTGTGCTCCCCGGTGACCTTGAGGGCGTTGCGGATGCCCTTGCCGGTCATCCCGGGCTTGCAGGCCGTCTCGTAGGTGCCCGCCGGAAGCTCCACGACGAGCTCGCGGGTCAGGCCGGGGACGATGTTCTCCACCTCGCCCATCACCCGGTCGCCCGCGGCGAAGACGTAGAACTCCGTCACCTTGGCGCCGCCGTTGGTCACGGAGAACGTCGAGGTGCCCGCGGCCACCTCGGCGGCGGCGACCCTGCACTCGGTGTCGGTGGCGGCGACGGCGATCGGGCCGTCCTTCGCCCCGGCGGCGGCCGTGGCCCCCGTGCCGGAGCCGGGATCGGCCGACGAGCAGCCGGCGAGACCGGCGAGGGCGAGGACGGCGGCCGCCACGGCGGGTACGGCGGCGGGCAGGGCGGTGGGGGTGCGCATTGCGTTGACTCCGGTCAGGAAGCGGTCTGGGCCGGCTGGGGGGCGGGACCCGCGGGCGTCCTGCCGCCGGGCCACAGGAAGAGGACGAGGACGGGGACCGCGTAGGCGACCCAGGCGACGGTCTCCAGGACGCTCGGCTGGGCGGTGACGTTGAACATGCCGCCCAGCACCATCGAGTACCAGGCTCCGGGGTCGAGGACGCCGCTGATGTCGAAGGCGTGGGTGTTCAGCCCCGGCAGGAACCCGGCCTCCTGCAGGTCGTGCACGCCGTACTTGAGGATGCCGGCGGCGACGAGGATCAGCAGCAGGCCGGTCCAGGTGAAGAACGTGGTGAGGTTGATCCGCAGGGCGCTGCGGTACAGCCCCCAGCCGAGCGCGACCGCGGTCAGCAGGCCGAGGGAGATGCCGATCAGCGGGCTGGCGGTGGTGGTGGCGCCCTGCACGGCGGCGAACCACAGCAGCGTGGTCTCCAGCCCCTCGCGCGCCACCGCGAGGAACGCCACCACGACGACGGCCACGGGGCCCAGCCGCAGCGCCTCGCCGAGCTTCTCCCGCAGCTCGCCGGACATCCGCCGGGCGGCCGTCCGCATCCAGAAGATCATGGACGTGACGAACACGGTCGCCGCTATCGAGACGACCGCCTCGAACAGCTCCTGCTGCTGCAGGTCGAGGTGGGCGGCGGTGAAGGTGAGCAGCGCGCCGAACACCATCGAGAGCACGGCCGCGGCCCCGACGCCCGCCCAGACCAGCGGCAGCCGGTCGCGGCGGTCGCTCTTGACGAGGAAGGCCACCAGGATGGAGACGACGAGCGCCGCCTCCAGACCTTCACGGAGGCCGATGAGGTAACTCGCGAGCACGGTGGCCTCCACTCGTAAGCCTTACCTAACTTAGGACCGGCTTACCATAGCCTGAACGTTTCCTGAAGAGCGAACGGGGGTGGCGTTCCGGGACCGGAGGCCGCACCCGGCCGCCCGTCACGGCCGGACCGCCCCCGCCCCCGCCGCGCCGGACGGCCGCCACCGCACCCGACCGGCCGCCACCGCCGAGCCCGAGCACCCGGCCGCCCGTCACGACCGCGCCGTCGGCCGTCACCGCCGCGCCAGGTCGGCCGCCGTCCAGGCGAGCAGCACGGCGGCGTCGAGCAGCGCGCGGTCGGCGGCCGGGGCCGCGGCGGCGGCGGCGAAGGCGGCGTCGTGCGGCACGGCCCCGCCGGCGCCGATGTCGAGCATCGGGTGGATGGCGCGGACCGCGTGCGAGACGTTGGCCATGTCGGTCATCGCGAACGGCTCCCGCTCGACCGGGGCGGGCCGCCCGAGCGCGGCGGCGTTGGCCGCGTACAGCTCCGCCAGGCCCGCGTCGTCGCGGAAGTCCAGGTAGTCCGGTTCCGGGCGGGTCAGGTGCAGCTCGCAGCCGGCCGCCGTGGCGGCTCCCCGGAAGCAGTCCTCCACCCGGGCGCGGAGCGCCGCGAGGTCCTCGGCCCTGGCGGTCCTGATCTCGTAACTCGCCGTGGCGCGGGCCGGGATGACGTTGGGCGCCTCCCCCGCGGCCGTCACCACGCCGTGCACGTGCCAGTCGCGCGGGAGCTGCTGGCGCAGCAGCCCGATCGCGACCTGGGCCAGGGTCATCGCGTCGGCGGCGTTGCGGGCCTCGTGCGGGGCCAGGGTGGCGTGGGCCGGGCGGCCGAGGTACTCGGCGTCGAGGGTGCCGAGCGCGAACGAGCGGAACCTGACGGTCTCGAACGGCCCCGGATGCACCATCATGGCCGCGTCCACGCCGTCGAAGACGCCCGCCTCCAGCAGCAGCGCCTTGCCCCCGCCGCGCTCCTCGGCGGGGGTGCCCACCACCTTCACGGTCAGGCCGAGCGCCGCGGCGGCCGGGGCGAGCGCCAGGCCCGCGCCGACGGCCGCGGCGGCGATCACGTTGTGCCCGCAGGCGTGGCCGAGGCCGGGCAGCGCGTCGTACTCGGCGCAGAACGCCACCGTCACGGGGCCGGAGCCGTACGACGCGGAGAAGGCGGTCGGCAGGCCGCCCGCCCCGGCGGTCACCTCGAACCCGGCCGCCCGCAGCTCCCGCGCCGTCCACTCCGCCGCCCGGTGCTCGGCGAAAGCGGTCTCGGGGTGCGCGTGGATGCGGTGGCTCAGTCCGACCAGCGCCTCGGCGTGCGCCAGCACCCGTTCCCGGATCGCGGCCTTCACCGGGTCGCCCCCCGCTCCGTCCGCACCCGTCCCCTCCGCGCCCATCACGTCCGCTCCCGTCCCCTCCGCGCCCATCACGTCCGCTCCGTCCTCCGCGCCCGTCACAGCCACCCCGCGGCCAGGCCGGAGAGCCCGGAGGCGAGTCCGCCCAGCCAGCAGGCCGGGTCGTGGCCGCCGTTGTACTCGGTGAGCGTCACCTCGTACCCCTTGGCCGCCAGGACCTCGGCGAACCGCCGGTTCTCGGCCAGCAGCATCCACTCCAGCCGTCCGGCCTCCACGTGGAAGCGGACCGGGAGCCGGGGCGCCCGCTCGTAGCGCCGGGTCAGCCATTCGGGGTCGTCGTCGCTCCACCAGTAGGAGCCGGACTGCGAGAGCACGTTGCCGAAGCGTTCGGGTGCGGTGAACGCCGCGTAGGAGGCGGTGAGCCCGCCGAAGCTCTGGCCCGCGACCACGGTCAGCCCGGGGTCGCCGGTGACCCCCCACGCCCGCTCCGCCCACGGCAGCACCTCGCCGGCCAGGTGCCGGACGAACGGCTCGTGGCAGGCCATCTCGCGCAGCCGGGTCGGCCGGTCCACCGCGTCGGGCAGCAGCACGACCGTCGGCGGGATCCGGCCCTCGGCGATCAGGTTGTCCATCGTCGGCGCGATCCGCCCGGCCCACACGTCCCCGTCGAGCAGGACCAGCACCGGGTACGGCCCGCCGCCCCCGCGCCCCGCCGCCCCGCCGTCCCGCTCCGCCGCGGGGGCCTCCGGAGCCGCCGGATGCGCTGAGACCCCCGGCGAACCCGGCGCAGAGCCCTCCGCGATGGAGGCCTCGTGCCCCGGCGGCGTGTAGACCCAGACCCGCCGTCCGGCGACCGCGCTCTCGTGCACCCGCCCGGCGGGCACGCCCGGACGCCGGTCCCGGTACGGCTGCGCGGGGGCCTCCGGCAGTTCCAGCAGGGAGGAGGCGTTGCGGCCGTGGCCGCCGGGGATCCGGAGGGGATTGCCCGGGTCGGGGAGGGCCGTCATCATGACGCGCAGCCAGGAGTCCCGGTCGGTGCCGGGGACCTCCGTACACGGCAGGATCTGGTAGCTCGCCCGCAGGTCCCCGTCGAGCTCGTAGGTCAGGCGGAGCCGGTCGCCGCCCGGTTCCCGGGTCATCACGTGACCGCCGATGTCGCCCGCGTGCCGGTCCCGGTCGGTCAGCGTGTTGATCAGGACGACCGCCCGCTCGTCCGCCGACCGGGCCCGCCACAGGAAGGTCACCCGGTACCGGCCCGGCGTCCCGGACGGCTCGACCAGCGGGGTGGCCCGGCCGTCCGGCGCGGCCACGCCCGGGGAACCGGATTCGGGGGAGTACGGCGGCATGTCACGACCTCCGGTCGGAGAGCAGGGTCCACAGCAGGAAGGGGCCGCCCAGGATGCTCGTCACGACGCCCGCGGGGATCTCCGCCCCGGAGGCGACGACGCGGCCGATCGTGTCGGCGGCCACGACGAGCGCGGCCCCGGTGAGGGGCGCGCCGACGAGCGGGAGCCGGGCGGGCCCGGACAGGCGGGCGGCGATGACGGGGGCGGCCAGCGCGACGAAGGCGATGGGCCCGCCGATGCCGATCGCCAGCCCGGCCAGGGCCACGGCCAGGGCCAGGACGGCCGACCGGGTCCTGCGGGGGTCCGCCCCGAGCCCGGCGCCGACGTCCTCGCTGAACCGCATCACGTCCAGCCTCCGGGAGACGGCCAGCGCGGCGGGCAGCAGCAGGGCCAGCCCGGCGGCCACCGGGAGCGCCACCGGGTAGCCGCGTCCGGCGAGGCTGCCGACGCTCCAGGAGTGGATGGCCGTGGCCGAGCTGAGCCCGTTCCAGGCCAGGGCCGACTGGGTCAGCGCCCCGCCCAGGGTGGTGACCGCCAGACCCGTGACGATGAACCGGTAGCCCTGGGTGCCGACGCCGCCGGAGATCGCGAAGACCACGGCGGTGGCGGCGAGCGCGCCGAGCGGGCCGGTCCACCAGTGCTCGAAGAGCATCTCCGCGGACGACACCAGCCCGGCCAGCATGATGGCGATGACGGCGCCCTGGTTGATGCCGAGCATGTCGGGGGTGGCCAGCCGGTTGCGGGCCAGCGCCTGGGTCAGGCAGCCGGACAGGCCGAGCGCGGCCCCCGCCACCAGCCCGGCGACGATCCGGGGCAGCCGGATCTCCTGGACGAGCAGGATCTGCCCGCCCGTCCCGGTCCCGCGCAGCGCGTCCAGCGCCTGGCCGGCGGACATCGCGGACTGCCCGGCCACCAGCGCGGCCACCCCCGCCGCCACCGCGAGCGCGGCCAGCGCCACGGCGGCGAAGGAGGAGCGCACGGGGAGCAGGACCGACAGGGCGCCGAGCCGTACCGGCAGCGTGTCGGACGGCAGCGGTCCCCGCCCCGGCCCGGACCCTGCGGCGCGGCGCCGTACGGCGGGCGCGGAGAGGCCGGCCGCGCGGGCTCCGTCCGGCCGCGTCCCGCCCGCGCGGTCCGCTCCGGCCCGCCGCCGCAGGATCCGGCGGACCCCCTCCAGCGGAGGCCGGAGGAGACCGGCCCCGCGGCGCGCGGCCCCGCCCGAGATCAGGTCCCCGGCCCCGGCGGCCACCGCGCGGGAGCGCGCCACCACGATCAGCACGGGTCCGCCGAGGACGGCGATCAGCAGGGAGACCGGCGCCTCGTACGGCCGCATGACCACCCGGGCGAGCACGTCCGCGCCGAGCAGCACCAGGGCGCCGGCCAGGCCCGACAGCACGATCTGCGGGCCGACCCGGCCGCCGAGCAGGGTCCTGGCCAGGTAGCCGGCCAGCAGCCCGAGGAAGCCGATCGGCCCGGCGACCGCGACCGCGGCGGCGCTGAGCAGCGTCACCGCCACGGTCACCGCGACCCGGGTACGGCCGGGCCGGTGGCCGAGGGCCACGGCCATGTCGTCGCCGAGGGAGAGCGCGGCCAGCGGCCGGGCCGCCAGCGCGGCCAGGCCGAGCCCGGCCAGGATCGCCGGGGAGACCGACAGGACCCGCTCCAGCGGGACGCCCGCGAGCGAGCCGAGCACCCAGAACCGGTACTGGTCGAAGGTGACGGGGTCGGCGACCAGCAGGGCCGAGGTGATGCCGGTGAGCGTGGCCGACAGCGCCGCACCCGCCAGGACGAGTTTGAGCGGGGAGAAGCGGGAGCCGATCAGCAGCACGACCCCGGTGGCCAGCAGCGCGCCGCCGAGCGCCCAGACCAGGTAGGCCCCGCCGGTCTGCGCGCCCGCGTACACGATCCCGACGACCACGCCGAGGGCCGCGCCCGAGTTGACCCCGAGCAGGCCGGTCTCGGCGAGCGGGTTGCGGGTGACCGCCTGCAGCAGCATGCCGGAGACGCCGAGGGCGGCGCCCACGACGAGGGCGGCCAGGGTGCGGGGCAGCCGGAGCGTGGTGACGACCATCTCCAGGTGGTGGTCGCCGCGGGCGCCCATCAGGTAGTCGAGGACCTGTTCCGGCGCGACCCGGCCGGCGCCGGTCAGCACGGAGGCCGCGGCGAGCCCCAGCAGTGCCGTCAGGCAGAGGGTGAACACCGGGAGGGGGGCCCGGGGTTGCGTAAACATAAGGTAAGGCTAACCTAAAGTAGGTAAGTCTTACCTCATCTGGTCTGGAGTTCGCATGACCCCCCTCCGTAGGGCCGGCGGCCTGTTCGCCGCCGCTCTCGCCGTCCTGGCCGTCGCGGCGTGCGGCACGTCCTCCCCGGACACGTCAGCGGCGCCCGCGGCCTCGGCCTCCGCCGCCGCACCGGCCTCGGCCGCCACCCGCGAGGTGAAGGACGCCACCGGCACCCTGATCAAGGTCCCCGCGGAGCCGAAGCGCGTGGTCACCCTCACCCAGGAGGACCTCGACGCCGCCCTCGCCCTCGGCGTCACCCCGGTCGGCATCACCAACGGCCAGGGCATCGACAAGCCCCCGGCGTACCTCGCCGACAAGGTCCAGGGCATCCCCGTCGTCGGGAACCTGCTCCAGCCGGTGATCGACAAGGTCGTCGAGGTCCAGCCCGACCTGATCCTCGCCGGGGACATGCAGGACCAGCAGATACTCGACCAGCTCCGCAAGATCACCCCTGCGACGGTGGTCACGATGGCCCCCACCGACGACTGGAAACTGTCGTTCATGGGCATCGGCAACACCCTGAACAGGCTCGACGCGGCCAAGAAGGTCCTCGCCGACTACGACGCCAAGGTCGCCGAGGCGAAGACCAGGGTCAAGCCCGCCGAGGTGAGCATCGTCCGGTGGAACCCGCAGGGCCCGAGCTGGATGGAGAAGCGGCAGTTCGCCGGCTTCGTCGCCACCGACCTCGGCCTCACCCGGCCCAAGGCGCAGGACAAGGACGGCACCGCCCACTCCATGCCGCTGAGCCTGGAGGCGCTGTCCGACATCGACGGCGACTGGCTGTTCCTGTCCACCCTCACCTCCGACGGGGAGAAGGCCCTCGCCGAGGTCAAGGAGACCCCCGCCTTCAAGGAGCTCAAAGCCGTCAAGGCCGACCATGTCGTGTCCGTCGACGGCTCGGTCTGGAGCACCCGCGGCGCGCCGCTCGCCGCCCAGGTCGTCCTGGACGACCTGGTCAAGGCCCTCGCGGGCTGACCGACCCCGCACTCCCCGGCTCCGGTCGCGGGACGCGCGCCCTCCCGCGGCCCCGCCGTCTCACCGGCGGGGCCCGCGCCCGTTCCCCTCGGTGTTCGCCCGCTCGGCGAAGGCCCAGTTGTCGGCGGTCGTCCTCAGCCCGGGCAGCCACGCGCCGGGCACGTCGCGCCCGGCGGCGAGCTGCCGGACCGCGCCGTCCCGCATCTCGCCGTGGGCGTGGAAGAGGTGGATCCCGGCCACCCCGAACCCGGGGAACCCCACCTCGACGCCGCGCGCGTCCTCGTAGGCGGCGTCGAGGATCCGGCCGGGGCCGGTGTCGAGGTCCTCGCCCAGGGCCTTGACGGAGTCCGGATGGATGCTCCTCATCCCGGCGCGCTGGGCCGCCGTGGGCACCCCGAACCCGTCAGGCGCCGCGCCTCCCTCGATCCGCCTCGGCCACGCCAGCGGCGTCGCGGCCGCACCCAACGCCGGGGCGGCGCGCCCCCCGATGTGGTAGCCGCCCAGACCGGCCAGCCCGGCCGTACCGAGCACGCCCAGGCCCGCCAGCACGTCGCGGGAGGCGCCGAGCCGGACCGCGGCCGCGGACAGCAGCGCCGCCGCCGAGCCGTTCGTCTTGGCCAGGCCCGCGATGAGCGTCCGCACGGCCGCCCTCGCCTCCACCATCCTGGCGTTGGCCACGTAGGTCGCCTGAGCCTTCAGCGGGGGCACCACCGCGGCGGCCAGGAGCGGCGCCACGTAGCGCACGAGCGCCGCCCCGACGACCGCGGACGACAGCCCGACGAACGTGTAGGCCAGCGCGGTCGCCTTCAACGCGGCGTCCATGCCGTCGTACATGTCGGCGGCCTGGGTGAGGGTCTCCTGGTAGGGCCGGACCCGGGCGGCCATGAAGGCGTCCCGGCCGCCTTCCGTCCACCGGTCGGCGTCCGCGCGGCCGTTCACCGCCTCCCCGACCAGGGCGTTCGCGGACCGGACGCGCTCGGCGACGCTCCCGTACCGGTCTCCGGCGTGCCAGATCTGGGCCGGGTCGGAGACGAGCGTGCCCAGCGCGAGCGCGACGGGGACGGCGGGCGGGAAGACGACCGCGGCGCTGGAGGCGTTCGCCGCCCCCCAGACGCTCGGAACCGAGGTGATCACATCACTGGGCGCAACACCCATGGGGTCGCTCCCCGGGTCGACGGACACGAGCGGATCGACCAGCAAGCTACAAGATCTCGCATGGTCTGACAACGGCCCGCACTCGCCGCGGCCCGCACTCGCCGCGGCCCGCACTCGCCGCGGCCCTCCCGATCCGCACGGCCCTGCCTCCCATCGAACCCGCCCCTCCCGCGGCGACCGCACCGGCGGCTCCGCACCCGGAAAGTGTCGGTGCCGATCGGTAACGTGAACCCGTCGGATCGCGCGAAGGCCACGGAAGGCAGGTCCCATGACCACCCAGGAGAAGACCATCACCGGCGAGAAGCCCATCACCGGCGAGCGGGCCGATCTGCTGCAGACGCTGGCCAGGCACCGGGGCTTCCTGCACCAGACCGTCGAGGGGCTGAGCGACGAGCAGGCCGCGCGGCGCACCACGGTGAGCGAGCTCTGCCTGGGCGGCCTGATCAAGCACGTGGCCGGGGTCGAGGAGGGGTGGATGCGGTTCGCGGTCGGCGGGGCCGAGGCGATGCAGAGCGTGCCGGTCGACTGGGAGGGCCAGTTCCGCATGCTGGAGGGCGAGACGCTGGCCGGGCTGCTCGACGCCTACGAGCAGGTGGCCCGCCGGACGGACGAGCTGGTGGCGACCCTGCCCGACCTGGACGCCGCCCACCCGCTCCCGCAGGCGCCGTGGTTCGAGCAGGGCGCCTCCTGGTCGGTGCGGCGGGTGCTGCTGCACGTCATCGCCGAGACCTCCCAGCACGCCGGCCACGCCGACATCATCCGCGAGGCGCTCGACGGCGCGAAGACCATGGGCTGAGACGACCACGGGCTGAGACGACCGGGCGACCGGAACGGGGCGAGGCCGGGGCGACCGGGGCTGAGGGCCGGGGCGGGGCCGGGACGAGAAAACCCGGGCCGGTGAGACCGGCCCGGGTTTTCACCTCGGTGCGCCGCCAGGGACTCGAACCCCGGACCCGCTGATTAAGAGTCAGCTGCTCTAACCAACTGAGCTAGCGGCGCTTGCGATGGCCCAACTCTAGCAGCCCGGCGGAGGACAACGCACACCCGTACAGAGACACCCGTACAGAGCACGCATCCACCCGGAGCACTCCGGCGCACAGATGCGGGGCCGGACGGTTCCCCCAACCGTCCGGCCCCGTCTTCACCTGGCGGGCTCTGCCGTCGCCTCCCCCAAGACGACGGCGGCTCCGCTCGTGGACGCGATCCCCCCGCGTCCTTTTCCGGTAAAAGTCTCCGTTCGGCCCCGGTGGCCTGTGCGGACCTCCTTGACCTGCTTCCACACTAGCGAGGCGAAGGCAACGGGAACGTCATACACAGGTTGGTTTTGCCTCTACACCCAGAGTGACCCGGTATTGCCCCGGGCCGACGCCCCGGATCCCGGGAGGGCCGTCACACCGGCAGTTCGAGGACGACCTCGGTGCGGTTGCGCAGGGCGTTGCTCACCGTGCAGTGGTTCTCCTCGACGCGGTGCGCGACCGCGCGGAAGACCTCGGCCGCCTTCTCATCGCCTTCGGGCAGTTCGACGTCGTAGGTCACGGTGATCGGTCCGAGCCGGGTCGGCTCGACCTTCTCGCTGTCGACGGTCATCGCCAGGCGGACCAGCCGGTGGCCGCGCTTGGCGGTGAGCGGCTCCACCGTGACGATGTTGCAGCCGCCGAGGGCGGCCAGCAGCAGCTCGACCGGGGTGAAGACGCCCGGCTCGTCACCGCCGCCCATGGACACCTCGGCTCCGCGCTCGTTGCGCGCGATGTATCCGTCCTCGGTCCGCTCCACATGCACCGATGCCATGATCCGTCCTCCCCGGTCGCCTGCCGATCACCCTATCCAAGGGTGCGGTGCGGCCGGGCGGAGGCGCCGGGCCGCACCCGGCGGCCGTGTTCCACCGCGGAGCGGGGATCAGGGTTCGGGCGCCGCCATGGCGTCCGGGTGCTTGGACAGGTAGGCGATGTAGAACGGCCGCAGCGCCTCACCGAGCTCGCCCTCACCCGCCACCATGGCGTCGCTGAGCAGAGCCGAGACCCGGGTGAGGTCGTTGGCCGTCTCGTCGCCGTTCCCGCTCGCGGCCTCGGCCGGCGGGATCATCTTGAGCAGTTCCCAGAGGAAGCCGAAGTCTCCGTGGTGCACCGCGTACCCCACTGCCCGGTCGTGGAGCTCCCGGGCCGACAACGCATCCAGCTCATCCGTTTCCAACGATCCCACCCCCTTATGCCCCATCTGCCCCCAGATGTGGGCGACCATGCGCGCCCGTCGTCGATCGAACGGTCAGCGGACGGTCCGACCCCGGTCAACGGCGCCTCACCGCGGGTCCCGCTCCGGGAGATCGGGCCAGGTCCACGTCATGGGCGGCACCGGAGCGGCCGGTGCCGGGGTATACCGGTCGGCGCAAAGATCTACGACCTTCGGGCCTACCGGCCGTCCGTTCGACCGTGCGAGGATCCCCGAACGTGAAGATAATCATCAAGGTCCTCATCGTGGCGGCCTCCCTGTGGGTGGCCGAGCTCCTCGTGGACGGGATCACCGTCTCCGGCGAGACGACACCGAAGAAGATCGGCACGCTGATCGCGGTCGCCTTCGTCTTCGGTCTCGTCAACGCGGTCCTCAAGCCGATCATCAAGACCGTCGGCTGCGCCTTCTACGTCCTGACCCTCGGGCTGTTCGCCCTCATCGTGAACGCCGGGCTGCTCCTGCTCACGAGCTGGATCTCCAACCGGCTCGACCTGTCGTTCAACGTGACGGGCTTCTGGGCCGCCCTCTGGGGCGCGATCATCATCGGCGTGGTGAGCTGGCTGCTCGACCTGGTCCTGGGCCGCGACGACTGACGCGGCGGCCGACAGGCCGTCCGACCCGACACCCCTCGACCCGGCGGGCCGATCCGACCGGCCGACCGGCACCCTCCCGACCTGACCGGCCGACCGGCCGACCGGCACCCTCCCGACCTGACCGGCCCCAGCGGACCGGGCACCCCCCGACCTGACCGGCCCCAGCGGACCGGCACCCTCCCGACCGCCCGAACGGGAGGCGTCCGCGCGCACCCGCACGCCTCCCGTGACGACACGCCGCCTATTGCATGTATTCTAGGTAGGTAATACAAGAATGGAGGGGTGATGGCCGTCGACGTGCACCAGCATCTGTGGACGCCCGCGTTCCTCGCCGCCCTCCGGTCCCGGACGGCCCCGCCGTTCCTGGACGGCTGGACCCTCCACCTGGACGGCGAACCCCCCTACGAGGTGGATCCGCGCGACCACGACCTCGCCGGCCGCCTCGCGCTGAACGCCGGCCTCGACCTGGCCCTGGTCTCGCTCTCGAGCCCGCTCGGCGTCGAGTCGCTACCGCCCGACGAGTCCTGGCCGGTCATCGACGCCTACCACGAGGACGCGCTCGCGCTCCCGGCCCCCTTCGGCGCCTGGGCCGCGACCTGCCTCACCGACCCCGACCCGGTACGCCTGACGGCGGTCCTCGACCGCGGTCTCGCCGGGCTCCAGCTCCCGGCGACGGCCGTACGGACCGCGGACGGCCTGCGCGCGGTGGCCCCGCTGCTGGACGTGCTGTCGGAACGGGGCCTCCCGCTCTTCATCCACCCCGGTCCCGTCGGAGGACCCGGTGACCGCTCCACCGCAGGCGCCGGGGGCGGGCCCGCCGGAGGACCGGGCGGCGGATCGGGGAGCGGCTCCGGCGACGGTCCCGGCTGGTGGTCCGCCGTCGTGCCGTACGTGCAGCAGATGCACGCCGCCTGGTTCGCGTTCGCCGCGTTCGGCCGCCCCCGACATCCCCGGCTCCGGGTCTGCTTCGCCCTGCTGGCCGGGCTGGCGCCGCTCCACTCCGAGCGGCTGGCCCGGCGGGGCGGCGGGGCCAGAGGGGTGGTGGACACCGGAATGTTCGTGGAGACCTCCTCCTACGGCCCCCGGGCCGTCGACGCGGTCGTCCGCGAGCTCGGCGTCGACGTCGTGGTCAGCGGTTCCGACCTGCCCTACGCCACCGCCCCGGACCTCTCCCCCGCCCTCGGCGCCGCCGCCTGGCACGCGGTCTCCGTCGCCAACCCCGCCCGTCTGCTCCACCGGAAGGAGCCTCGTCCATGAACCAGCCCCAGGGCCGTGCGCGCCGGACACCCGCGGGAGGCCGTCCATGACCTCGGCGGCCCTGACCGCGCCTCCCGCGGCGTCTCCCGCGGCGTCTCCCGCGGTGCCTCCCGCAATGGCCTCGGCGTCCCCGGCGGCCCACCCGGAAGCGCCCCCGGCGGCGTCCCCCGAGGCGGACTTCGCGAGCCTGCCCGCCCGCGACCTCGACCGGCGCGAGCTGCGCGAGCTGGTCGACGGACTGGCCGCCGACCCGGTCCGGTGGCAGGAGCACGTCCTCTTCCCGGAAGAGGGCGGACGGCACTACGCCTCCCTCTACCGGGACTCCCACGTCGACGTCTGGCTGCTGTGCTGGCGGCCCGAGGACGACACCGGCTGGCACGACCACGACGTCTCCTCCGGAGCCGTCCGGGTGGTGGCCGGGGCGCTCCTGGAGTGCAATCCCCGCATCGGCGGCGAACACCTGGAGACCGTCGTCTCGGCGGGTGAGTCGTTCTCCTTCGGCCCGGACCACATCCACCGGCTGACCGGCGCGGTGCACGGCAGCGTGTCGATCCACGCCTACTCGCCGCCGCTGTGGCGGCTGGGCCAGTACTCCATCAGCGGGACCGGCGTGATGCGCCGCGTCTCGGTGAGCTACGCCGACGAGCTGCGCCCGCTGGACGACGTCGTCCGACGGTGAGGATGCAGGCGAACGCCTCCCGGTGACGCCCGGCCCGTCGTCCGGCGGACCACGGGGCCGTAGGACCGCGGGACCACGGGGACCGCGGGAGGAGCAGCGTCACCGCCCGGCGACCGCTCGCGGCTCAGAGGACCCGTTCCCTGACGGCGCGCGCGATGCCCGGGTCGTCGGCGAAGACGCCGTCCAGGCCGAGCCGGTAGAGCTTCTCCAGCCAGCCCATCACGTCGCCGGTGGCCCGCGGGAAGGCCGGGTTGGCCGGGTCACCGCGCCGGAAGTCCACCGGGAGCTGGGAGTTCTCGTTCCGCACCGTCCAGGTGTGGACCTTCAGCCGGGCCCGGTGCGCGTCGCCGATCAGCGCGGTGGGCGCGAGCAGGCGGCCGTCGGGTCCGGTCGGCACGATCCGCCGGGTGTCCACGCCGATGCCGTCGGCGTACCGCGCGACCTCGCGCAGGCCCTCGGGGGTGACCATCGCGTCGTAGGTGCGCGCGTCCCCCGCGGCGGTCCAGTCGTACGGCGCGCCGCTCGCGCCGATCAGCTGGATCAGCGGGAGCCGGGTCCTCTTCCGCAGCTCGCGCAGGTTGGCGGTCTCGAAGGACTGGATGAAGACGGGGGAGCGCCTCCCGTCCCAGCCGTTCCTGCGGAGGGTCTCCAGCAGCGGCTCCTCCAGGGAGAGGCCGACGGAGTCGAAGTAGGTCGGGTGCTTGGTCTCGGGGTAGACGCCGACCCCGTGGTCACCGGCCAGCCGCAGGACCTCCTCGAAGGTCGGGATCTCCGCCAGCCCGTTGAAGACGGTGTTGCCCGGCCGCAGGTCGGGCACGCGCTCCACCGCCCGGAGGGTCTTCAGCTCGGCGAGCGTGAAGTCCTCGGTGAACCAGCCGGTGACCGGCCGGCCGTCGATGGTCTTCGTGGTACGGCGGGCCGCGAACTCCGGGTGGTCCGCCACGTCCGTGGTGCCGGAGATCTCGTTCTCGTGGCGCGCCACGAGGACGCCGTCCCTGGTGGAGACCAGGTCGGGCTCGATGTAGTCGGCGCCCAGCGCGATCGCGGCCTCGTAGGAGAGCAGGGTGTGCTCGGGCCGGTGGGCGCTCGCGCCCCGGTGGCCGATGACGATGGGCTCGTCGCCGCGGCGCTCGGCGGCGGCGGGTTCGGGTCGGTGCAGCACAACGGTGACGGTACCGGTCGCGAGGACGGTCAGCGCCACGGCGAGGAACCTACGGATCATGGAAGGACCGTAGGGATCCCGGATGGCCGCCGGATGGCCGCCGGGTGCCCGGGACACGACGGCCGCGCCACGCCCCGGCGCCGGGAACGGCATCCGGCGCGGGCCGGACCCCGGGCCGTCACCCGGTACGGGTCCGGCACCCGGACCGTCACCCGGTACGGGTCCGGCACCCGGACCGTCACCCGGCGCGGGCGGGGCGCCCGGCGGGGAGGCCCGCGACGAGTTGGAGCCCGCACGCGCCGAGTCCGGCCAGCAGCGGCACCGTCCAGCCGCCGGAGACCTCCCTCAGCAGCCCGAACAGGAACGGGCCGAGCGCCGCCATGACGTACCCCGCCGACTGGGCGACGGCCGACAGCGCGGTCACCGCCGCCGGGTCGGGGGCGCGCAGGGTGATGATCAGCATCGCCAGCGCGATCGCGGCGCCCTGGCCGATTCCGAGGACGAGCATCCAGAGCCAGGGCACGGTGGCGGGGGCCGCCAGCACCCCGGCGTACCCGGCGGCGGTGAGCAGGGTCGCCACCGTCACGTGCGGCGCCTGCGAGCGCGCCCTCCCGGCGTGCACGGGCACCACGAGCGTGACCGCCACCTGGACGAGGTTGGACAGACCCAGCAGGTAGCCGGCCTGGTCGGCGGGGAGCCCGGCCTCCTGGAAGATCGTCGGCAGCCAGGCGAGCGTGACGTAGAAGGTCAGCGACTGCACCCCCATGAACGCCGTGACGGACCAGGTCACCGGGGAGCGCAGCAGCGCGCGGAACGGTACGGGCTCCACCGGTCCGCCCGCCGGACGGCGCAGTGCCTGGGGCAGCCAGAGCAGGGCGGCCGCCACGGCGGGGAGCGCGGCCAGTGCGGTGGCCCCGCGCCAGTCGTAGCCGGTGACGCGTTCGAGCGGGACCGTCAGCCCGGAGGCCGCGGCGGCGCCGAGGACCAGGCCGGAGACGTAGACGCCGGTGAACAGGCCGACCCGCGCGGGGAAGTGCTGCTTGACGATGCCCGGCATCACCACGTTCATGATCGCTATGGCGGTGCCGGCCACGGCCGCGCCCGCGTACAGCGCGGGGACGCTTCCGGCGCTGCGCAGCAGCAGTCCGGCGGCCAGCACCAGCAGCCCGGCCAGCAGCGTGCGGTCCAGGCCGAAGCGGCGGGCCAGCGGAGGGGCGAGCGGCGCCAGCACCCCCAGGCAGACCACCATCACGGTGGTGATCGCGCCGCCCTCGGCCGGGCTCAGCCCGAGATCCTCCATGATCTCGTCGAGCACCGGCGAGATCCCGGCCAGGGCCGGCCGGAGGTTGAACGAGGCGAGCACGAACCCGGCGACCAGCAGGAACCATGACAGACGGACCCGGCGTTCGGACATCGCTCTACTTTCGCACACCTGCGGGAGGCGGCCTGCGCCGGACCCCTCCCGCGCGGACGGCGACGAGGAGCCCGGCGCCCGGCCCCGAAGCCCGGCCCCGAAGCCCGGCAGGCTCCGTGACACGCTGGAGGGAGGCGAGGGAAGGTGGCCGCGATGTCGGCAGGGGCGCCGGGTCCGTCCGGGCCGGACGGGCTGCTCTCCGGGATGTCCGCACGGGGCGGGGCCGCCGCCGAGGTGACGGACGCGGCCCGGCCGACCGCGACGCCGGACGTGGAGAGCGGGGAGAGGGAGCACGGGCGCCGGGAGGTGCCGGAGGCGGCCCCGGGACCGGAACGCCGTGACGACGTCGTCCACCGGTGCGGCCCGGGCGATGATCGGAGCGTGACGGAGAGCATCCGGGGGCGGCCCACGATGAAGGACGTCGCGGCGACGGCCGGCGTGGCGCTCAAGACGGTCTCCCGGGTCGTCAACGCGGAGCCCGGGGTCAGCCCCGCCACCGCCGAGAGGGTCGCCGCGGCCATCGAACGGCTCGGCTACCGGCGCAACGAGAGCGCCCGGGTGCTCCGGCGGGGCCGGACCGCGACCATCGGGCTGGTGATCGAGGACGTCGCCGACCCGTTCTACTCGGAGATCAGCCGGGCGGTCGAGGACGTGGCGCTGCGCCACGGCTCACTGGTGCTCAGTGGTTCCTCCGGGGAGGATCCGCGGCGCGAGCGGGAACTCGTGCTCGCCTTCTGCGCCCGCCGGGTGGACGGGCTGGTCATCGTGCCCGCCGGGACCGATCACGACTACCTGCGGCCCGAGCTGGCCGCGGACGTCGCCGCCGTCTTCGCCGACCGCCCCGGCGGGCTGGACGTCGACACCGTGCTCTGCGACAACGCCGGCGGCGCGCACGCCGGGGTCACCCATCTGATCCGCCACGGCCACCGCCGGATCGCCTTCCTCGGCGACCGCACCACCATCTTCACCGCCGCCGAGCGCCTGCGCGGCTACCGCCGGGCGCTCGGCGACGCGGGCCTGCCCGCCGACGGGGCGCTGATCGCGACGGGCCCGCCGGGGCGGGCCGGGGCCGCGCTGGAGCGGATGCTGGCCGAGCCGGACCCGCCCACGGCCGTGTTCACCGGCAACGGCCGGATCACCGTGGCGCTGCTGCGTTCCGGCCACCGCCCGCCGCTGGTCGGCTTCGACGACTTCGAGCTGGCCGACCTGCTGACGCCCGGGGTGAGCGTGGTCGCCCAGGACCCCGCCGACCTGGGCCGGACGGCCGCCGAGCTGCTCTTCCGCCGCCTGGCCGGCGACACCGGTCCCGCCGAGCGCATCGAGCTGCCGGCCCGGCTCGTCCCACGTGGCTCCGGGGAGCGGCGGCCCTGACCCGCACCGGTCAGGGCCGCCGGTTCCCGGAGCCGCACCGGTCAGGGCCATCGGTCCCCGGAGCCGCACCGGTCAGGGCCATCGGTCCGGGTCGGAGCCGGGCCGCGCCGCCCGGGCGAGCATGCCCTCGACCCGCGCCACGAACTCCTCGTGGCCGAACGGCTTGATCATGTAGTCGTCGGCCCCGGCCCGGAAGGCGGCCTCCATGTCCCCCTCTCCCACCCGGACCGTCAGCATCATCACCGCCACCCGGTCGCCTCCGGGCATCGCCCGCAGCCTGCGGCACACCTCGGGACCGAACAGCCCCGGCATCACCCAGTCCAGGATCACGGCGTCGGGCATCTCCCGGGCGGCGATCTCCAGGGCCGCCTGCCCGGTGCCGGCCGTCACGACGTCGTGCCCGGACCGCTTGAGCACGAGACTCACCACGAACTTCACGTCCGGATCGTCGTCCACGACCAAAACCCCGGCCATCGCTCCACCGTTCCCCGGTCATCGCTCCACCGCTCGCCGATTCTCGGGGGCCGTCCCCTCACTCCCCCGTCCCCGGCCGGGCCCGCCCCTCTCTCGCGGATTCCCGGTCATCCAACGGTCCTACCCAGTCTTCGCGGCGGTCCCGTCTCCGGAGGAGGAGACTTCCCGGGGACCGCGGCGGGCACCGGCCGGGCGATCCGGGGTCCCGGAGCCGGATCAGCCGATCCGCTTGTAGTAGAAACTGCAGTCCCGCAGGGAGCCGGCCGGGTCGGCGGCGTAGTCGGGGACGACGCCGTAGCGGGTCCAGCCGGCGGCGCCGTACAGGTGGTCCGCGGCGCTGCCGGTCTCGGTGTCCAGGAGCAGGAGGGTGGCTCCCGCCTCGGCGGCGGCCCGCTCGGCGGCGGCGAGCAGCCCGCGGCCCAGCCCTCGGCCCCGGGCGCGGCGGTGGACCATCAGCTTGACGACCTCGGCCCGGTTCCTGCCGTTGGCCCTGCCCTCGAAGGCGAGGCCGACCGTGCCGTCGACGCCTCCGGCGCCGCGGGAGACCCAGACGGCGAGGCTGCCGTCGGCCACGGCGGGCTCCCGGTCCCGCCACCAGACCGCCGCCGCGTCCCGGTCGAGGGGGGCGAGGAAGCCCAGGGAGGAGCCGCCGTCGACGGCGTCGGCGAGTAGTCCGGCGAGCTCCCGCACGCTGTCGCGGAACTCCTCGGCGGACAGGCGCGTGATCGTGTGCGTCATGCGGGCCTCCTGTCGGGTCCGGCGTACGACCGGTCCGTACGGGTTCAGGGCAGGACGAGCATCAGGGCGTAGCGGACCGGTCCGGAACCGGTGCAGCGGAAGCGCGAGCGGCCCCAGAGCCGGAACCGCAGGCAGTCCCCCGCCCGGATCTCGTGCGCGTGACCGTCGGCGGTGACCTCCAGCTCTCCCTCCAGCACCCAGATGTGCTGCTCCAGCCCCGGCACGGGCGACCCGTCGTAGGAGATGTCCGCTCCGGGGCGCAGCACGCCCTCGACGACCTCGCCGCGCAGGCCGGCGTGGGGCGGGGAGACCGACCGGCGGGTGAAGCCCGACGCCTCGTCCCGCCACACCGGCTGCTCCGCGGCGCGCACCAGCTGCGGCGGCTCGGACTCCACCTCGGCCAGGAGCCTGGACATCGTCCGCTCGTAGGCGGTGCACAGCCTGCCGAGCAGGGCCGCCGTCGGGCTGATCTCCCCGCGCTCCAGCCGCGACAGGGTCGAGCGGCTCACCCCGGTCCGGCCCGCGAGCTCCTCCAGCGACCAGCCGCGCTCCGTCCGGAGCCCGGCCAGCCGGGCCGCGAGCCGGGCCTCCATCCGCTCCGTCCCGGTCTCCGGGGCGGCCTCCTGGGCGGGCCGCGGGTCCACGTATCTCACATGAGAGACTTTATCTCATATATGAGAGAAAATTCCAGACGGCATCGATCATCCGCCCATGGCCTCCGGCCGCAGGGACCGGTGCAGGGCCGCCGAGCAGGCGATGGTCGCGGCTCCGGCGAGGGCGATCGCCAGGTGGGGGGCGGTCCACTCCGCGGCCAGACCCACCAGTGCGGCGCCCGCCGCCTGGCCGGTCATCGCACCCGCGCTGAGCAGGCCGAAGGCCTGGCCCCTGACCGGCTCCGGCGTCGCGTCCACGAACCGCCGCTGCAGCCCCAGCGCGTAGGAGCCGGCGGCCGCCGTGGCGAGCAGGGCGAGCAGCGCGGTCCCGGCGAGCCCCGGCCCGAGGGCGAACCCGAGCAGGGGCACGCCCGCCGCCGCCGCGAGGGGCAGGGCCAGCCGCTCCCGGTCCTCCGGGGAGGCGAACCGGCCGACGGCGAAGCTGCCGAGCGCCAGGCCCGCGGACGCGGCGGTGAGCCCGATCCCGGCCGTGCCGCCCAGGTAGGGGACGAACACGGCCTCGGCGCCCGTCACGAACGAGACCGGGAGCCACTGCGCCAGCAGCAGTCCGCGCACCCGCGCGTCGGCCAGCAGAGCCCGGTTGACCCGCAGCGTCTCCCGTACGGCGCCGCCCCGGCCCCGGCCGCCCCGGCCCCCGTCCCGGTCCCGGCCGGGCAGGTCCGGCAGCCCCGCCCGCAGGACGACCGCCGCGACGGCGGAGAGCCCGGCGGTGACCAGCAGGGCCCCCTCCGACCCGGTGGCGGCGAGCAGCCCGCCGCCCAGGGCGAGCCCGCCGATCTGGGCCCCGGCCGCCGTCATGCTCAGCACCGACCTGGCGAGCACGAACGCGTCCCCCACCAGCAGGTCGGGCAGGAGCGCGGTGCGGGCCGCCCCGAACACCGGGGAGAGCACGCCGGTGGCCAGGACCAGCGCGAGCATCGCCCAGACGGGCATCCCGGCGAGGGCCAGCAGCAGGCAGGTCGCCGCCCTGACCAGTTCTCCGGCGATCATCAGCGGGCGCGGCCGGATCCGGTCGGCCAGCGAGATCAGGAGGGTGCCGCCCACGATGTAGGGCAGGAAGCCGAGCATGTACGCCGCCGCCGACAGCCCCGCGGAACCGGTCCGCGCGTGCACCAGCGCCGCCAGGGCCAGCATCTTGACCTGGTCGCCGACGACCAGGAGCGCGAAGCCCCCGAACAGCACCCGGAATCCGTCCGCGGCGAAGACCTCGCCGTAGGTCGCGCCGCGCTCTCGTGTGCTCGTCATGCGCCCGATGATCGGGGGGAGCGCCACCGGGAGGCTAATGTTTCGGATATCCCCGAAAGGCCGCGACGGGACGTGTCCCGGGGCGGCGGCAGGAGGCGCACCCGTGGTCTACCGGATCGAGGTCAGCCCCGGTGACCTGGTGGCGAGCCGGTTCGCGATCTCCCCGCTCGTCACGACCAAGCAGGCGCTCTGGGTCCTGTCCGGCAAGAAGGACGCCGGTCCGTGGCGGGCCTGGACCGACCGGATGCGGGAGCCGTACGGCCGGCTGCTGGCCGCAGAGCCGGGGCTGGGACCGATGACCGCGCTCTTTCGCGACCACGCCTACAACGCCGACTTCCCCGCCCCTCCGCCGGTCGGCGTGAACACGCCCGTCGAGGAGGAGCTCGCGGTCGTGCGCGCCACGCCCGTCGCCCAGGCGCACGAGGAGATCGCCCGCAACCTGGAGGGCATGGCGCGCCCGCCGGAGGAGGTCCTCCGGGTCCTGTTCTCGCCGGACGTGGTGACGCTGTTCGCCGACGCGCTCCGGCACGCCTGGGAGGAGATCGTCGCCCCCGTCTGGCCGCGCTTCCACGCCATCCTGGAGCGGGACGTGGTCCAGCGGGCGGGCCGCCTGGCGACGTACGGCTGGGCCGCGGCCCTCGACGACCTGGCGCCCAAGGCCCGCTGGCTGCCGGACGGCGTCATCGAGGTCCAATCCGGCTCCGGCTCCGGCTCCGGCTCCGGCTCCGGCTCCGGCTCCGGCGAGACGCTACGGCTGGACGGCCGGGGCGTGCTCTTCCTGCCGTCGGTCTTCCCCGTCGGGATCGGCTCCTACTTCGAGCACGCCTGGCCGTACGCGCTCTCCTACCCGGCGCGCGGCACCGGGATCCCGCCCGAACCCGGGGGCGGCGCGGCCGGGCTGGCCGGGCTGATCGGCCGGAGCCGGACCCGCATCCTGCTGGAGCTGGCCGTACCGGCGACCACCAGCCGACTGGCCGTCCTGCTCGGCCTGGGACCGGGTACCGTCGGCGGCCACCTCGCGGCGTTGCGCGAGGCCGGGCTGGTCGCCCGGGCCCGCACCGGCCGCAGCGTGCTCTACCACCGGACCGCACTCGGTGACGCGCTGGCCGGGCAGGACGTGCGGGACCGGGCGGGCAGGACGTAAGCCGCCGCCGCGGGGATCGGGGCGAGCACGGCGGGCCCCGGCGGGAGAGCGGATGACGGCCTCGCCCACCCCGGCCGCCGGATCCGCCCGCCCCGGCCGCCGGATCTTCTCCCCGGTCCGCCGGAGCTGTCCCATGATGGACAGCCCCGAACCATGGCGGCCCCGCTCGCGACGATTCAGACTGCGGACATGGCGGACACCTCTCAGGACCCTCTCCCGGAATCCCCTGCTCCAGAGCCTGACGCCCCCGGAGACGGCACCGAGGAGACCGACGGCACCGGCCCCGGCGCCCCGGAGCTCGGTGAGATCAACCTCACCGAGTGGTACGCCCACGCGGACGAGCTGGTCGGCGTCGGGTTCCTGACCGTCGCCCGGCGGCTGCCCGCCCTGGTGGCCCAGGCCGTACGGCTGGCCTGGCTGGCCAGCCCCCGCGACACCGCCGTCACGATCGCGCTGAGCCTGCTCAGCGGCGTCTTCACCGCGTTCGGCCTGCTCGCCACCACCGGGGTGCTGACGGCCCTGTTCGAGGCGGGCCCCACCCCGGAGCGGGTCAGGGCGGCCCTGCCCGGCCTGGTCCTGGTGGGCGTGGCCGCCACCTTCCGCACGCTCGCCCAGGCGGGCGCGGGCTGGGCGCAGTCCCGGCTGGACCCCCAGGTCAGCCGGATCGCCGAGGAGCGCCTCTACGGGCTGACCAGCCGGGTCGGCCTGGCCGCCTTCGACGACCCCGACTTCCACGACGCACTGCAGCGCGCCAGGGCGCGGGGCGTGTCCATGGCCGACGAGGTGGTCCGCACGGCCATCGACGTGCTGACCGCGGCGATCGGCATCGTCGCGGCCGCGGGCGTGCTGGGCGTCCTGCACCCCGTGCTGCTGCCGCTGCTGGTGCTCGCGGTGCTGCCCGACGCCTGGGCCGCCGTCCGGGCGGCCCGCATGCGCTACACCACGATGTACCGGCTGATCCCCGCCGCCCGGCGCAAGTGGATCACCGCCCAGCTCCTGGCGGACCGCGAGCCGGCGGCCGAGGTGCGCTCGTTCACGATGCGCGGCTTCCTGATGCGGATGTACGACGCGGTCTCCCGGGCCGAGCAGGCCGTCCTGCTGGACCTGGCGCGGCGGCAGACGGTCACGCGGGTGCTCGGCGAGGGACTGAGCGGCGTGGGCACCGCCCTGGTCTACGTCGCCCTCGGCCTGCTGCTGGCCGCCGGGGCGGTCCCGCTGGCCGTGGCGGGCACCGCCGTGCTGGCGATCCGCTCCGGGCAGACCTACCTCGCCAACCTGATGTACGCCACCAACCGCCTGTACGAGGAGGGGCTCTACTTCACCGACTTCCTCGGCTTCTGCGCCGACGCCGAGGCGCGGCTGACCTCCCGGACCTCCGGGCCCGTCCCGGAGGGCTTCGAGCGGATCACCGCCGAGGACGTCGTCTTCACCTACCCGGGGTCGGACTCTCCCGCCCTGCAGGGGGTCTCGGTCCGCCTCGACCGGGGCGAGGTGGTCGCGCTGGTGGGCGAGAACGGCTCCGGCAAGACCACCCTGGCGAAGATCCTGTCCGGTCTCTACGAGCCCGACGGCGGGCGCGTCCGCTGGGACGGCACCGACCTGTCCGAGGTGGACCCCGACGGGCTCCGGCGGCGCATCGCGGTCATCGCCCAGGACCACACCCGCTGGCCGCTGACCGCCCGGCAGAACATCACGATGGGCACGGACAAGGGGGAGGCCGCGCTGGTCGCGGCGGCCGAGGTGGCCGGGGCCGACCAGGTCGTGGCCGACCTGCCGCACGGTTACGACACGCTGCTGGACCGGCGGTTCAAGGACGGCCAGGAGCTGTCGGGCGGGCAGTGGCAGCGGATCGCGGTCGCCCGGGGCTTCCACCGGGACGCCCCGCTGCTGATCTGCGACGAGCCCACCGCCGCCCTCGACGCCCGGGCCGAGCACGCGCTCTTCGAACGCGTCCGCGAGCACGCCGACGGCCGTACCGTCCTGCTGATCACCCACCGGCTGGCCAGCGTCCGCTACGCCGACCGGATCTACGTCCTCGACCACGGCAAGGTCACCGAGGAGGGCACCCACGCCGAGCTGATGGAGCTCGGCGGCCTCTACGCCGAGCTGTACGGCCTGCAGGCCCGCGCCTACTCCCGCTGACCGGCCGCCCGCCGGACGACGACCCCGCCCACCCGGTGGAAGCGGGCGATCGAGACGTTGATCCAGCTGCCCGGATGCCGGGAGACCTCCCGGAGCCCCGCGATGCGCAGGCGCCGGTAGGGGATCACCGTCTCGCCCCGTGCCCGCGCCTCCTCGACCGCCGCGGCCCGCACGTCCCAGGCGACCGCCCGCTCGGCCATCCGCCGGCCGAGGTGCCCGAGGTCGGCCGCGCACGCCGCGACGACCGCCAGCGCGACGAGGCACGCACCGGTGCCCAGGACGCCCGGCGGCAGCGGGCCGCGGCGCCGCAGGGCCGCGGAGAGCGGTCCGGCGGCGAGGAACCCGTAGCAGGCCGCCGCGAGGACGAGCACGAGGTTGGCGTTGAACCAGGCCCGGTAGGCCACCCAGGCGCCGGGCGGGCCGTAGCCGTACCTGAGCGCGTACTGCACGGCGAAGACGGACGACAGGGCCGCCGCGGCGGGGAGCGCCAGGATCCAGGCCCGCTCCGCGCGGGACCGGGACGACCACCGCGGCCGCCGGGCCCACCGCCGCCCGCCGCCGGTCAGCAGGGCCGCCAGCACCCCGATCGCCAGGGCCGCGAACGGCGCGGCGCCGAGGAACGCCCGGTACAGCGCCGCCCCGGACATCGCGAGGGCGTCCTGGAGGAGCCGCGGGTCCAGGACGCCGACGCCCGGGGGACGCCGCCGGCTCCCGCCGGGAGACAGCGCCAGCAGAGCCAGGCCGCCGAGCAGCCCCGCCGCCAGCGCCAGCGCGAAGGAGACCGCCTGGCCCGAGCCCGCCCTCCCGCGCAGGACCGCGGCGGTCACCAGGGCGAGACCGGTCAGGGCCAGCCACACCAGGGTGACCGCCTCGCTCGTCGTGCCCAGGAAGCAGCCGACGGGCAGCGCGGCGGCACAGACCGCGACCCGCTGACCCCGCCTCCGCGCCCGCACGGCGATCCCGGCCAGCGCCGTGATCACCGCGGGGGGCACCACGTGCGAGACGACGCCCGGGATCCAGAAGAGCGTCTGGTAGGCGCGGGGCTGGGTCAGCAGGGCGATCCCCGCCAGACCGGGGCCCGTCAGGAGCAGGACCGTCCGCGTCGGGGCGAACCCCAGCCGCCTCAGCGCCCCGTGGCAGGCCAGGGCCACGGCCGCGGAGAGCAGGACGTAGGTCGCCGCCCCGCAGACGCGCATCCCGAGGCCGGGGTCGGTGTAGGCGATCCCGGCCAGGAACGCGTTCCCCACCCGCCCGGTGAGGCGGTCGCGGAACTCGGCCACGATGCCCGGGATCCCGCCTTCACGGGTGAAGACGATCAGACGGTAGTCGTCCGACGCCGGCCGTACGCGGGAGCCGAGGAACGCGATCGCGCCGCCCAGTCCGAGCATCGGCAGGATGACGGCCCACGCCTGCCCTACGGGCCGGGCGGCCGTCCGCGCCCGCTGTACGGGCCGGACGGCGGCCCGCGCCCGCCGCATGGACCACCGGGCGACGGCCCGCGCCCGCCGTACGGACCGGACGGCGAGCGGCGGCGCGCAGGGCCGGGGCGGTCGGGGGCCGGGTGCGCCGGAGCCGCCGGCCGCTTCCGGGTCCGGGCCCCTCATCCCGCCCGCCGCCCTCCGTCGCGGCCGTCGCGGGCCGTCCCGAACACCCACCTCTTCAGCAGCGTGAACCGGAGGAACACCACCGTCATGGCCGCCGCCACCAGGACGAGGCTCTCCCCGCCGCGGTGGAGATCCGGATGCAGGACCGCGGAGAGGCGGATCGCCGCGGTCGTCACCAGGTAGGTGAGGACGAAGAGCGTCCCGGCCCGCGCGTGCGTCCGCAGATCCGGCCCGCAGGCCCGGTTGAAGGTCCACCGCCGGTTCGCCTCGGTGTTCGCCAGCGAGGTGACCGACAGCGCGACCAGGTTCGCCGCCTCGGGCGAGAAGACGTCGCGCAGCGCCCGGTAGAGGAGCACGTGCAGCGCGGTGGAGACCAGCCCGACCGCGGAGAACAGCAGGACGTCCCAGGACCTCTCCATGCGGGGCGCGCGGAGCACCGCGTCCGGATGCGCCGGGCGCAGCGCGGGGACCGGCGGGATCTCCACCCGGGCCCGGCCGCGCGAGATCGCGCGCGACACCCGGGCGAGCCCCCGGAAGTCGGCCGCGGCCGTCCTCCACACGTCGACCCGCGAATCGGCGTCCTCCACCCAGTCGACCGGGATCTCCACGATGCGGGCCCCGTTGTACTGGGCGACCAGCAGCAGCTCCGTGTCGAAGAACCACCCGTCGTCTTCGACCCGGTCCAGGATCGGCCGGACGACGTCCGTCCGGGCGGCCTTGAACCCGCAGGTCGCGTCGGTGAAGTCCGCCGCGAAGCCGATCCGGAGCATCCCGTTGTACAGGCGGGATATCAGTTCCCGCCGCACCCCCCGCTCGATGCGCGACCCCCCGGCCAGCCGCGTGCCGATGGCGATCTCGCAGTGCCCCGAGGCGACCGCGCTGACCAGGGGGAGCAGAGCGTGCAGGCCGGTGGACAGGTCGACGTCCATGAACGCGACGATGTCGGCGCCGCTGTCCCTCCAGGCCTCCTTGACGGCGATCCCCTTGCCGCGCCGCTCCAGCCTGCGGGCCCGCACCCCCGTCATCGTCCGGGAGAGCCGCTGGGCCGTCTCCCAGGTGGCGTCGGTGCTGCCGTTGTCGACGATGGTGACCGTCCAGGCCGGCGGGAAGAAGTCCGTCAGGAAGCGGTGCACGGTCCGGATGCACCCGGGCAGGGCGCGCTCCTCGTTCAGGACGGGGATGACGATCTCCACGGAGGTGAGACCCCGCGCCGCCCGCCCGTCGTCCCACCGGTCCCGGTCGTCGGGCAGGACCGCCCGGTCCCCGTCGTCGGGCAGGACCGCCCGGCGCATCTCCGTCGCATCCACGATTCACCCCGTCACCCGATCAGGCCCGCCACGGATGAATCCTGGCTCCCCCCGCCGCGCCGCCCCATCGGATACGCGGTTCCGTCGACGATCCGTGAACCGCCCTTTGCCCGCGCCGGCCGGCGGGGGTCACCGCAGTACGGCCCGCATGATCGCCCTCGCGACGGGACCGGCCACCCGGCCGCCGGAGCCGCCCCCCTCGACGACGACCCCCACGGCCACCCGGGGGGAGTCCGCCGGGGCGAAGCCGGTGAAGACGGCGTGGTCCCGGCCGGCGTTCTCGGCCGTCCCGGTCTTGGCCGCCACCTCGACACCCGGCAGGGCGGCGGCGCTGCCGGTGCCGCCCTGCCGGGTGACCCCGGTCATCATGGCGGTGAGCCGCCGGGCGTCGCGGATGCTCAGCGCGCGGCGGTAGCGGGACGGCTCCGCCTCGGCGATCACCGTCCCGTCCCCGAGCCGCGCCTCCCGCACCAGGTGGGGGCGCATGAGCGAGCCGTCGCCCGCGACCGCCGCCGAGAGCATGGCGAGCACGAGCGGGGTGGCGCGGTCGTCGAACTGGCCCAGCGCGGACATCGCGGTCTGCGCCCGGTCCATCCCGGCCGGGTAGACGCTCCGGGCCGCGGGCAGCGGCACCGCGAGGCCGCCGTCGTTGAACCCGAACGCCTCGGCCCGCTCGCGCAGCACGTCCTGACCGAGACCGACCCCGATCCTCGCGAACGGGGTGTTGCAGGACACCTTGAACGCGTGGGCCAGGGACGGGAGGCCGTCGCCGCAGGCCGTCCCCCGGTAGTTGCGCAGGCGGACGGAGGCGCCGGGGAGGCGGAACACGGCGGGGGCGGCGACGCGCGTTCCCGGCCGGTAGTCGCCCGAGGCGAGCGCGGCCGCGGCTGTCACGATCTTGAAGGCGGAGCCGGGCGGGTAGGTCTGCCGGATCGCCCGGTTCAGCAGCGGGCGGCCCGGATCGGCCTGCAGCCGCCGGTCGGTCCGGTCGAGTACGGCGAGGTCGGACGTGGTGTAGAGGTTCGGGTCGTAGGACGGGTAGGAGGCCATCGCCAGGATCGCGCCGGTGGCCGGGTCGATCGCGACGGCCGCCCCGGGCCGGCCGGTGGCGCGCAGTCCCTCGTAGGCGGCCCGCTGCGCCCGCCCGTCGATCGTGAGCCCGACCGCCGCGCCCACCGCCGCGGTCCCGTCCACGATCGAGCGGATCCTCACCCGGGAGTCGGTCCCGGAGAGCAGCGCGTCCTCGGCCCGCTCGATCCCGGTGGCGGCGTAGAACGACAGGTGCCCGGTGACCGGCGCGTAGACGGAGCCGCCGGGATAGAACCGCCGGTACCGGGGGCGGCCCCCGTCCCCGCGCTCCAGGCGGCTGGTCGCGACGACGGTGCCGTCGCGCAGCCGGATCTCCCCCCGGGGCCGTTCGAACCGCGCGGTCAGCGTCCGCTGGTTGTACGGGCTCTCCCGCAGCCCGGCGGCGTCGAACACCTGGATCCAGGTCGCCTTCCCGAGCAGCGCGAACAGCATCACCCCGCACGCCGCGGCGACGTGCCTCAGCGGGATGTCCATCCGTCGCGCGCGCGGTGCGGCCATGGCGGGTCCCCTCCCCGAGGTCCGGCTTCCGGTCTAACAGCCGGCCCGGAAAGGGCCCCCCGCCGCACGGCAAAAGCCCCGTACGGCCCGCGTCACGACCGCCCGCGTCACGACCGCCCGCGTCCCCCGTGCGCGCAGCCCGCCGTACCGCGGGGAGACCGCGTCACCGCCGCCCGCGGCCCGCCCCGACCACCCCGCGGTAGTAACCGATCTTGTTGCGGATCGCGGTCTGCTTCTCCCGCAGGTTGTCCACCTGGGCCTCCACCCGGCGGTCGTGGGCCTCCAGCAGCGCGATCCGGTCGCGGATCGTGTGCTCGCCCTGCCGGGTCAGCTCCGCGAAACGGAGCATCTCCGCGATCGGCATGCCGGTGTCCCGCAGGCACCTGATCATGCCCAGCCAGCCGATGTCCTTCTGCGTGAAGCGGCGCTGACCGGCGGCGTTGCGGCCGATCGGCTCCAGCAGCCCGATCCGCTCGTAGTACCGCAGGGTGTCGAGGCTGAACCCGGTCTCCTCGGCGACCTGTCCCGGTGTGTACACGCTCATGCCCGGAAGCATGGCACCTGGAGCGGGCTCCAGGTCAAGCTCTCCGGCCGCCGCCGCGGGCGGCTTGACATGGAGCGCGCTCCAGCTTCCACCCTGGGCCGTATGACGCACATCCCCCTCGCCCTGGGCACCATCCCGTTCGGCACCACCGTCGACGACGCCACGGCTTTCGCGATCATGGACCGCTTCGCCGAGGCGGGCGGCGCGCTGCTGGACACCTCCAACAACTACCCCTTCTGGTACGAGGGGGCGACCGGCGACGAGAGCGAGCTGGCCATCGGCCGCTGGCTGGCCGCACGGGGGAACCGCGACCGGGTCGTGATCAGCACCAAGTGCGGCGCCCGGCCGACCGTCCCCGGCGACCGCACGCTCGACTCCGCCGAGGGCCTGTCCGCGCGGGCCGTCGAGGCCGCGATCGAGGGCAGCCTCCGACGGCTCGGGACCGACCGCGTGGACGTCCACTGGGCGCACATCGAGGACCGGTCGGTCCCGCCGGCCGAGACCCTCGCCGCCTTCGACGGGCTGGTCCGGGCGGGCAAGGTGCGGGAGACCGGCGCCAGCAACATCCCCGCCTGGCGGTTCGAGCGCGCCCGCAACGTCGCCCGGGAGAACGGCTGGACCGCCTACTCCCACCTGCAGCTGCGCCACTCCTACGTCCGCCCCCGGCCCGGCGCCCCGCTGCAGTCCTCCGGGCACACGGTGGTCAACGACGACACCCTGGACTACCTGCGCGAGGAGCCCGGCGTGACCCTGTGGGCGTACAGCACGCTGATGAGCGGCGGGTACACCCGCGCCGACCGCCCCTTCGACCCGGCCTTCGACCACCCGGGCACCACCCGGCGCCTGGCCGTGCTGCGGGAGGTCGCGGCCGAGCTGGGCGCCACCGTGAACCAGGTGGTCCTGGCCTGGCTGATCGGCGGCTCCCCGGCCGCCGTCCCGATCGTCGGCGCGAGCAGCGTCGAGCAGCTCGACGAGGCCCTCGGCGCGCTGGACGTCGAACTCGACGACGAGCTCCGCGCCCGGCTGGACGCCGTCTCCTGACGCACCTCCCCGGCGGGCACTACGACGGGCGGCCCTTCGGCGCCACCGCGGGCGGGCGCTACGGCAGGCGGGCGCCACGGCGGGCGGGCACTACGGCAGGCGGGCGGAGAGGTAGCGGCGGACCATGAGCTTGCACTCGTCGACCAGTTCGGGGTCGCCCTCCGGCCGGGTCCGGAAGGCGAGCTTGAGCACGGCGTCGGCCGCCTCCACCGCGACGACCAGCGCCCGGTCCAGCTCCGCCCCCGCCGGGGCGCCGAGCACCTCGATGCTGATCCCCCGGAGGCGGTCGGCCACCACGACGTTGTTCTCCAGCGCGGTGTCGAGCATGCGCTCGGTCCCCCGCAGCGCCGGACCGCCCGGCGCGTGCAGCACCTCGCCGAAGTCCACGACGCCGAAGCCCGGGGTGGAGCGCTTCATGGCGACGAACTCGTCGATCGCCAGGTCCACCATGTCGGTCCAGTCGGACAGCGCGGCACCGGTGAGCCGGGTGGTGATCCGGTCGAGGAACGCCTCCAGGTTGCGCACGGCGAGCGCGCGCACCAGCCCCTGCTTGTCGGAGAAGAACTGGTAGAAGGTCCCGATCGGCACCTCCGCGCGGCGCGCGACCTCCTTGGTGGTCAGCGCCTCGTAGCCCACCTCGTCCAGCAGCCTGGCGCACTCGTCCAGCATGCGCTCGACCCGTTCCACGCTCCGCCGCTGGGCGGGGCGACGGCGCAGCGTTCCCCCGGGGACGTTCGTCATTGCCTCATCATCTCCCATGAGGCCGTACCGCGAGCTAACATGAGCAGTACTCATACAACCAGGAGGTGAGGATGTTCCTCTGGGGTGCCGCCACCGCCGCCTACCAGATCGAGGGCGCCGTCTCCGCGGACGGCCGGGGACCGTCCGTCTGGGACACCTTCTCCCACGAGCCCGGCCGGGTCCGCGACGGCCACACCGGCGACACCGCCTGCGACCACTACCACCGCTGGCCCGAGGACGTCGCCCTCCTGGCCGGCCTGGGCGTGGACTCCTACCGCTTCTCCATCGCCTGGCCCCGGGTCCAGCCCGGCGGCAGCGGACCGGCCAACCCCGCGGGCCTCGACTTCTACGACCGGCTGACCGACGCCCTGCTCGCGGAGGGCATCGTCCCGGCCGCCACCCTGTTCCACTGGGACCTGCCCCAGCCCCTCCAGGACGCGGGCGGCTGGCTCTCCCGCGACACCGCCCACCGCTTCGCCGACTACGCCGCCCTGGTGGCCGACCGGCTCGCCGACCGGATCCCGATGTGGATCACCCTGAACGAGCCCTTCGTCCACATGGCCTTCGGTTACGCCACCGGGGTGCACGCCCCCGGCCAGGTCCTGCTCACCGGCGCCCTGCCCGCCGCCCACCACCAGCTCCTCGGCCACGGCCTGGCCACGGCGGCGCTCCGGGCGCGCGGCGCCGGGCGCGTGCTGATCACCAACAACTGCACCCCGGTCCGGCCCGCCTCGGCCGACCCCGCCGACCTGGCCGCCGCCGAGGCCTACGACGTCCTGCACAACCGGCTGTTCACCGACCCGGTCCTGCTGGGGACCTATCCGGACCTCGACGCGTACGGCGCGGCGCTGGACTGCGTCCGCGACGGCGACCTGGAGCTCGTCTCCGCCCCGCTCGACGGGCTCGGCGTCAACTACTACAATCCCACCCGGATCGCCGCCCCCGACGCCGGGGCCGCCGCGCTCGGCCTGCCGTTCACCGACGCCGGGATCACCGGCCACCCCGTCACCGCCTTCGGCTGGCCCGTCGTCCCCGACGGCCTGCACGAGCTCCTGACCGGCCTGAAGGCGAGGTACGGCGACGCCCTGCCCCCGGTCTACGTCACCGAGAACGGCTGCTCGCAGCACGACGAGCCCGGCCCGGACGGCACGGTCGACGACCGCGAGCGGATCGCCTACCTCGACGGGCACCTCGCGGCGCTGGAGCGGGCCGCGGCCGAGGGGGTGGACGTCCGCGGCTACTACGTCTGGTCGCTGCTGGACAACTTCGAGTGGGCGGAGGGCTACCACCAGCGGTTCGGTCTGGTCCACGTCGACTTCGCCACCCAGCGGCGCACGCCCAAGGCGTCCTACCACTGGTTCCGGGAGCGCATCGCCCGGCACCGGGCCCGGCGCTGAGGGGCGTCCCGGGACCGCTCCGGGCCCGGCGCTGAGGGGCGTCCCGGGACCGCCCGGGGTGACGGCGTCGTCATCCACGGTGACCCCATCGATATGCAATCTTCGCAATCGACACCTTGAGCCCATTCCACCCCGACGGCATAGTGGGGCAGATCACAGCGCACCCCCGTCGCGGCCGCGATCCTCGGGGGGCCGACCGCTGCCCGCGGCCGCCCCCGCGCAGGACCGCGCGGAATTGGACACGATGAATGAGCACCCCCCGGCCGATCCGCACGAAGATCCTCGCAATCCTCCTGATCCCGCTGATCTCCCTGGTCGTCCTGTGGGGCTACAACGCCTACTCCACCGTCGCCCAGATCTCCGGCATCGCCCAGAGCCAGAGCCGGTGGCAGGAGGTCGGCGCTCCGGTGCAGGCGCTGGTCGGGCAGCTGCGCCGGGAGCGGCAGCTGTCCGCCGAGGCCGCCGCGCGCCCCGGGAGCCGGGCCGTCCTCCACGAGCAGCGGCGGGCCACCGACGGCTCGGCGGCGCGTCTGCGTGAGCTGGTCGCCTCCATCGGCCTGCAGGGCGCGGCGGACGAGACCGCCGACGGCATGCGCTCGCTGCTGAAGGCCCTGAACGGGCTCGGCGCGCTGCGCTCCTCCGCCGACGGCGGCCAGGTGCCCCCGCTCCAGGTGACCGAGGGCTACAACGGCCTCGTCAGCCTGGCCCAGCGGCAGTTCACCACCGCCGAGACGCTCACCGACGTGCCCTCCTACCGCATCATCCGCGGGCTCTCCTCCTACTCCGGCGCCCCCGAGTACATCGCCAGGGAACGCGCCGTCCTCACCGTCGCGCTCGCGCGCGGCGAGATGACCCCGGCCGAGCACACCGCCTTCGTCGCGGCGATGACCGGCCGCAGGCTCGTGCTCGCCACCGCCGAGCGCGACATGGGCCCCGAACTGCGGGCGATGCACCGGGAACTCGCCGCCGCCACCGCCTACCGGCGCTTCCAGGCGGCCGAGGACGAGATCGCCGCCTGGTCCGGGAGCCTCGGGGGCCTGGAGGGCGCGGCGCCGCCGGTGGACGGCGCCGTGTGGAACCGCGACTCCGAGTCCGTCCTCGCCGCCTTCGACTCCAACGTGCAGCGGGAACTGGCCCGCGCCGGGGCCAAGGGGGACACGCTCAAGGCCGCGGCGCTGTGGCGGATCGGGCTGGTCCTGGGCCTGAGCCTGCTCGCCGTCGTCGCCTCGATCCTGCTGTCCTACCGGTTCGGCCGCTCCCTGGTCAGAGAGCTGACGCGGCTGCGGGCCTCTGCCGCGGAACTGGCCGAGGAGCGGCTGCCCCGGCTGGTCGAGCGGCTGCGCAGGGGCGAGGACGTCGACCCGGCCGCCGAGGCCCCCGAACCGGCGCCCTCGCAGACGGCCGAGGTGGACGGCGTCGTGCGCGCCTTCTCGGCCGTCCGGCGGACCGCGGTGGAGGCCGCGGTCGGCCAGGCCGTGCTCCGCAAGGGCGTCGGCCAGGTCTTCCTCAACCTGGCCCGGCGCAACCAGGCCCTGCTCCACCGCCAGCTCGCGATGCTGGACGCGATGGAGCGCAGGACCGAGGATCCCGAGACGCTGGAGGACCTGTTCAAGGTCGACCACCTGACCACCCGCATGCGCCGCCACGCGGAGAACCTGATCGTGCTGTCCGGCGCGGCGCCCGGCCGCCGGTGGCGCGACCCGGTGCCGGTCGTCGACGTGGTGCGCAGCGCCGTACTGGAGGTCGAGGACTACACCCGCGTCACGGTGCTGCCGATGCCCGACGCGCCGCTGCTCGTCGGCGGCGCGGTGACCGACGTGATCCACCTGGTCGCCGAGCTGGTCGAGAACGCCACCGCCTTCTCCCCGCCGGGCACCGCGATCCACGTCCGCGGCATGCCGGCGGCCAACGGATTCTCGATCGAGATCGAGGACCGCGGCCTGGGCCTGGGGCAGGTCTGCGTCGACGCGCTCAACGACCGGCTCGCCGACCCGCCGGAGTTCGACCCGGCCGACAGCGACCGGCTGGGCCTGTTCGTCGTCTCCCGGCTCGCGGCCCGGCACGGGATCAGGGTCGTGCTGCGGCCCTCCCCCTACGACGGCGCCACCGCGATCGTGATGCTCCCCAACGCCGTCCTCGCCGGCCCCGAGCCGCCGTCCGCCGTGCCGCGCGGCGAGCTCACCGCCCGCACCGGCCACCCGGTCGACGGCGACGGCGACGGCGACGGCGCCGGCGCCCGCCGGGCGCTGAGCGCCGTACCGGCCGCGGCGCCCCGGTCGCTCTTCACGCCGGCGGCGGCGCCTCCGCCGCCGGCCCCGCCCCTCCCGTCCCGCCCCGTGGCGGAGACCGGGCGCTCCCTCCCGCCGCGGCGCGAACCCGGCGGCGGCGCCCCCGGCGCCCCCGGCGCCCCCGACGCCCCCGACGACCCCGACGACCTCGACGTCCCCGACGACCTCGACGGGCTGCCCGTACGGGTACGGCAGGCCAGCCTGGCCCCCCAGCTGCGCCGGTCGCGTCCGGCGCCGCCGCCCGACCCCCCCGTCCACCGATCACCCGAGGAGATCCTCGACCGCATGTCGTCCATGCAGCGCGGCTGGCAGCGGGGCCGCAGTCAGGCCGAGCGGCGCGGCGAGCCGTGGAACGACCCGCGGAACGGAAAGGAGGGCCACCCCGATGGCCGACCCCAGAACTGAGCTCAGCTGGCTGCTGGACGACCTCACCCGGCGCGTCCCCGGGATCCGGCACGCCATCGTGCTCTCCTCCGACGGCCTGGCCATGGGCGGGTCCCAGGGCCTGACCCGGGAGGACACCGAGCACCTGTCCGCCATCTCCGCGGGCAGCCACAGCCTCGCCCAGGGGGCGGGACGGCACTTCGGCCTCGGCGGCGTGCGGCAGACCATCATCGAACTGGAGGGCGGCTTCCTGTTCGTCACCGCGGCCGGGCAGGGCGCCCGGCTCGCCGTACTCGCCGCCCACGACGCCGATCTCGGCATGGTCACCTACGAGATGGCCCTGCTGGTCAAGCGCGTCGGCGACCACCTGTCCGCGCAGCCGAGGACGGCGGCTCCGGCGCCCGCCTGGAACGGCGCGCGGCCGTGACGGGAGACGATCCGGGCCCGCTGATCCGGCTCTACGGGCTGACCGGCGGCCGGGCCCGCCCGGCGGGCGAGTCCTTCGACCTGGTGGCCATCGTCACCGCCGTCGTCACCGCCGCCGGCGCACCGGCCGAACCGGCGGGGCTGGTCCCCGAGCACCTGGCCGCGCTCGCGCTGTGCCGCCGGCCCACCCCGGTGGCGGACGTCGCGGCGTACCTCGGGCTGCCGCTCAACGTCACCCGCGTGCTCCTGGGCGACCTGCGGCGGGAGGGCCTGGTGACCATCGACCGGCCGCGTCCGGCCGCGCAGACGATCGACGAGGGCATCTACAGGGAGGTGCTGCATGGACTACGCAGGCTCTGAGCCGGCGTCGGCGGCGGTCGCCGATCCGGCGATGGCGATCAAGATCCTCGTCGCGGGCGGCTTCGGCGTCGGCAAGACGACCATGGTCGGCACCATCAGCGAGATCCGGCCGCTGCACACCGAGGAGGTGCTGAGCGAGCGCGGCGTCGGCGTGGACGACGTCTCAGGCGTGGAGGCCAAGACCACCACGACCGTGGCGCTCGACTTCGGCCGCATCACCATCCGCGAGGGCCTCTGGCTCTACCTGTTCGGCACGCCCGGCCAGGACCGGTTCTGGTTCATGTGGGACGAGCTGGCCCAGGGCGCGCTCGGCGCCGTGGTGCTCGCCGACACCCGCCGCCTGCAGGACTGCTTCCCCGCCGTGGACTACTTCGAGCAGCTGGGCCTGCCTTTCGTGGTCGCCGTCAACTGCTTCGACGGCGCCCGCCGCCACGACCCGGTCACGGTACGGCGGGCGCTGGGCCTGGACGGGGTCGCCCCGATCCTCCTGTGCGACGTGCGCGAACGCGACTCGGTCAAGGAGGTGCTGACCTCCCTGGTCACCTACTCCGTGGGCGGCGCCTTCCCCGCCGGCTGACGGCAGGCCGGCGGCATCCGCCGCCGGCCTGCGCACCGGTCGGAGGTCAGCCGCGCGTCCACTTCTGGTTGGCCGTGCCGGCGCAGTCCCACAGCTGGAGCCGCGCGCCGTTGGCGGGGTTGAGGTCCACCACGTCCACGCACCGGTTGGAGACCGGGTTGACCAGGTCACCGGCCGGGTTGAGCCGGAACTGCTGGGCGGCGTTGCCCTTGCACGGGTGGAGCTGGATCGGCGTGCCGTTGGCGGTCCCCGCCCCCGCGGCGTCCATGCACATGCCCATCGCGCTCACGGTGCCGTCGCCGTTGAGGGACCACTTCTGGGCGGCGCTGCCGTTGCAGTCGTACATCTGCAGCCGGACGCCGTCGGCGGCCTTCCCGCCGGGGATGTCCACGCAGCGGCCGTTCAGCTTCGACTTCAGCACGCTCCCGGCCCCGGGGGTGCCGGGGGTCCCGGGGTTGCCGGGCTTCTCGTCGGTCGCGGAGACGCGGACGTAGTCGATCAGCATGGTCTGCGGGAACGCGGTGCCGCCGTCGGGGCTGCCCGGCCAGTTGCCGCCGACCGCCACGTTGAGGATCATGAAGAACGGGTGGTCGAAGACCCACTTGTTCCCGCGGACACCCGACGGCGTGAGGCGGAAGTACTCCGACCCGTCCAGGTACCAGACGATCAGGTTGGGCGACCAGTCGACCCGGTAGGTGTGGAAGGCGTCGCCGAGCGGGGCGCCGACCGTGCGGCTCCCGCCGATGCCGCCGCCGCCGGAGTAGCCGGGACCGTGCACGGTGCCGTGCACCGTGTTCGGCGCCTTGCCGACGTTCTCCATGATGTCGATCTCACCGGTGTTCGGCCAGTCGTTGCCGCCGAGCATCCAGAACGCCGGCCAGATGCCCTGCCCCTTGGGGATCTTGATGCGGGCCTCGAACCGGCCGTACGCCTGGCTGAACTTTCCCGCGGTCAGGATCCGGCCCGAGGTGTACTGGCAGGACCCGTAGTGGCACCGGTAGCCGGACGGGTTCTCCTTGCGGGCGGTGATGGCGAGGTGGCCCTGCCCGTCGTGGTACACGTTCCGGGCCGAGTTCGTGTAGTACTGCAGCTCGTTGTTGCCCCAGCCGCCGCCTCCGATGTCGAACTTCCACTTGGAGGCGTCGACGGAGGTCCCGGCGGCGCCGTTGAACTCGTCGGACCAGGTGACGGGGGCGACGGTGGCCTCCGCCGGGTCGTTGCCCGCGGTGGTGACCAGGGCGGCGGCCAGGGAGAGGGCCGCGGCCAGGGTCGTGAGAAGAGGACGGCGTCTGCGCATGGGTGGTTCCGCTCTGTGGTCGTTGCAGGGCGCGGCCTGCGGCCCGCCCGCCGTACGGAGGACGCCGTCGCGACGCGGCGTCCGTCTGAGATGACCGTTACGGCTGAAGTCACGAAGATGTAACCGCACGCCACAACCCATGTCAATATAAAAGTTTATTTAAGGTTTATTTATGGTTGACACGCCTGGTGAAGCCGGTGATACTGCCCTCCGGGCATCCGGTTGATCCGCCGACGCGCGGCCCGGACCGCCGGGCCGGCGACGGCGGGCCGCACGCCCGGTTCTTCCGCGTCCGAGGAGCCGACGGCGCCTCGGACCGGCGGTCGGGGCCGATGAGCCGGTCGCGGGCCGGAGGTCCGTACGCCGCCGTTCACCGCCTTCCCGGCGCTCTCCTCCTCGATCCCCGGCGCGGCGCCGGGACGTCCGCCCGGCCACCGGACCGCAGGCCCCGCCTGCCGAGCTCCCGCCAGACGTCGGGCCGGCACAGCCCCTGCACGTCGTGGAAGTTCGCGTACGCCAGCGGGGTCACCCTCAGCTCCAGCCAGCTCTCCTTGTTCAGCACCCGGTGCCAGGCGGCCAGGGGGAGGTGGAGGTGGCTCGGCATCCCGGTCTTGTCCTGGCTGGTGATCTTCAGGACGTCCGCGTGCCCGGCGGAGGCGCGCAGCACCAGGACGGGCCGGTCCTTCGACTCGTTGCCGTCCTCCCGGAAGGGCACGGTGGCGTACCAGACCTGACCGGGCCGGGGCGGCCAGAGACCGCCGGAGCGGTCGGCCGCCCGGTTCAGCGTCCCGGTGCGCGCCTGGCGGACGAGCCGCCAGACGGCCGATCCCAGCAGGCCGACGGCGGCCACCAGGAGGACCGCCACCAGGAAGGCCGCCCACAGCGCCGCGCCCGACCCCGCCGGTTCCCCGGTCAGCACCGCCAGGCCGTCGATCCCGGTCGTCGCGCCGACCGCGACGCACCCGCCGAGCACCGCCGCCGCCCCCGCCAGCTGCGGCAGCGGCGCGAGCCCGTCCGCCATCCGCCACGCCGCGACGCAGACGAGGGCCGCCGCCAGCGAGGCGCCGCCCCAGATCCCGGAGACCGACGTGACCGGCAGCCCGCTCCGCTCGGCCGCGAGCACCGCCGTGACGCACGCCGCCAGCAGCAGCGCGGCCCGCAGCACCAGGTACGGCCAGTGCAGCGGCGGCAGGACGGGACGGAACCACCAGGCGACCGCCAGCGCGGCGAACGGCGACGCGGCGGCCACCAGCCAGACCTCGGGGTGCCGGTCCAGCTCCGCGGTGCCCGAGTACATCAGCACCCCGGCCGGATACGCCATCACGTTCGCCCCCGCCCACAGGGTCCACAGCTTCAGCGGCCATCCCAGGCACCCCGTCCTGGACCGGCCGCCGGACTCGCCCTTGACCAGGGCGAAGAACAGCGCGGGCACGATCGCGCAGGCGATCATGAGCAGCTCGACCCAGCCCACCCCCGGCGCGGGCGCGGCCGGCCGCGCCGACGCCGCGAGACCGACCGGGCCGGCGCCCTGCGGCCACATCGATGGGACGAGGAGTGCCGCCGTCATATGTCGCATCCGTCCTTGATCGCCTTCTGGGTGCGGACAGACTCGCACGGATCGCCCGTGCCGTACAGATGACCGCGGCGCCTCTCCGGACGGACGGTCCCCGCCCATCGGCCACCAGGCGAAGCCTCGTCCCCGCCCCCTCCGGCCCGACACGTGGTCGATGCGCTGCGGGCCCCGCTAGGCGATCACCGCCTCCTCGGGACGGCGGGGCCTGCGGGCATGCGCCCTATCGCCGCTGCCGCGCCCGACAGGATCAGCAGCAGGACGATCGCCATGAACACCTGCCCGTGCAGGCCGAGGACGAAGACGGTCCGCTCGGCGAACTCCGGGTCGTAGGTGGCGGTGCCGGGGAAGAGGAGCGCGCCGGCCATGCCGAGCCAGGGGACGGCCAGCACCGCGGCCGCGCACAGCAGCCCGGCGCGCGCGTCCCGGCCCCGCCGCAGCGCGAGGACCAGGCCGATGAGGCCGAGGAGCACGGTCATCACCATGTACTGGGCGTCGTGGAACTTGGCGTGGGGCGGCCAGGCCGGGTTGAAGGCATGCTGCGCCGCCAGGTCGGGGATGACGAGGTCGGCGAGGACGGCGCTGACCGCCGTGATCACTCCGACGAGGACGATCAGGAGGCGTGGGAGGCGCATGGGAGGCCTTTCTCCCCGGGGGTCCAGGTGTAGGCGGGGGCGAGCGAGCGGCCGAGGAGCGCGTCCGGCAGGAGGGGGAGGACGGCGTCCCGCAGAGTGGTCAGCGGGGCGGAGGTCCAGTGCGCGGCGGCGCCGGCCTGACGGGAGCGGCGAACGATCAGCTGGGTGCGCGGCCTGCGGGCGCGGTCGTACGCCTGAAGTCCCCTGCGCACGCCGAGGGCGTCCACCGCGTGCGCGAGCGTGACCGCGTCCTCGAGCGCCTGGCAGGCGCCCTGTCCCAGGTTGGGGGTCATGGCGTGGGCGGCGTCTCCGAGAACGGCGGCGTTCCCGGAGACGTACGTCGGCAGTGCCGGCAGCTCGCAGACGTCGTGCTGCAGCACCGCCTCCGCTTGCGCGGAGTCGAGCAGCGCGGGGACGGGGTGGTGCCAGCCCGCGAAGCGCCGGCGCAGCGAGGCCGGACCGAGACGGGAGCCCGCCGGCGCGTTGGCCATCGCATAGCAGTAGACCCGGCCGTCGGGCATCGGCACGTACCCGAACCGTTCCCCCCTGCCCCAGGTCTCCGCGCTTCCCTCGACGGGCTGAGGCGGGGCGATGAAGCGCCAGGCGGTGTAGCCGACGTAGCGCGGCCCGGCCGCGTGCGGCCACAGGGAGCGCCGGGTCACGCTGTGCACGCCGTCGGCGCCCACCACAAGATCCGCGGTGGAGGCGCCGCCGCTGTGGTGGACCGTGCCGTCGGGCTTCACGTGGTGGACCTCGATGCCGGGCCGCAGGGCCTCGGGCGGCACGGCCGCTCTCAGCAGGTCGACCAGGTCGGCCCGGTGCACGGTCGCCCACGGGCCGAAGCGCCGTCTGAGGCCGTCGATGTCGTTGCGGATCAGCCAGTCCCCCTTCCTGCTGCGAATGCCCGCCGGCGGGTCGGCCGGCCCGCCGGCGCGCAGGCGGTCGCCCAGGCCGAGGACGTCCAGCGCGCGCAGGCCGTTGGGCTGGACGGTCAGACCCGCGCCCACCTCGGTGAACTCCGCGGCGCGTTCGAGGACGTCCACCTGCCAGCCGCGCCGGTGAAGGGCGACGGCCGCGGCGAGTCCGCCGATGCCGCCTCCCACGATGATCGCTTTCACGTGCGTGTCTCCTTGACGGTCAGTGCAGGCCCCGCTTGCCCGGGGCCCAGAACGGCTTGGTGGTGATCGAGGCCCGCGGCCAGTTGCGCTCGCGCACCAGGAAGTCGCGCACCATCTGGCAGGTCCTGGCCTCCCCGGCCACGTAGGCGGCCCCCGCGTTGCCCGGCAGGTCGAGCCCGGCCACGGCGTCGAGCAGCACCCGGGAGGAGACGGCGGGGGCGCCGTGGCGGTGGACGCGGCGCAGCGGCCGCGCCCCGGGCATGGGCAGGTCGTGTTCAGGGGACTCGCCCTCCAGGACCCCGTACACCTCGGCCGAGTCCTCCAGCGCCCGGATCATCGGCCCGAAGGCGGCACCGGCGGTCTCCTCCCCGATGAACACGTGGAAGTCGGCCTCGCGGGTGAAGAAGTCGCCCTGCGGCCACCAGAAGGCCGTCCGGTCACCGGGCCGGGCCGCCCGCGCCCACGTCAGGCCGATGCCGTCGCCCGCGTACAGGTGGACGCGCAACTCGATCGCCTTCCGGTCGGGGCCGAGCTCCCAGATCGTGTAGGTGCGCAAGGTCTCGGCCGGGCGCAGGATGCCCGAGACCGACAGCGGGTCCTTCAGCTGGATCCTGATGTGCTGGCCGGGGGTGTAGGGGAAGGCGACGGGCCGGTCGGTCTCCAGCCGGATCCGGCGCATGGCGGGGGTGACCTGCTCGGCGACGGTGACGGTCGCCTCCATGGCGTACTTGCCGAACAGGCGGTCGCGCATCGTGCGGGCCATGTCAGGAGTCCTTGCGCCGCCGGACGCGGGCCGCTCTGGACAGCCCCCACCACACGGCCGTGACGAGCACCACGGCCGCGAGGCCGATGCACCACGGATGAGATTCCACACTCTCTCCTTAATGGCTCTAGATTCTTTAGAGCCATTAAGGAAACATAGATGCCCTAGGATGTCAACGGCGGCCGAGGAAGCGACAAGAGGAGTGACGATGACCGCGAGCACCAGCAGACGGCAGAGGCTGCGCCAGGCCACGCTGGAGGAGATCCACGCGGCGGCGCGCAAACTGCTGGTCGAGCAGGGATCGGCCGCGGTGACCGTCAACGCGGTCGCCCGGCAGGTCGGCATGAGCGGTCCGGCCCTCTACCACTACTACGCCGGCCACGACGAGCTGGTCGGCGCGGTGACCGCCGACTTCTTCCGCGAACTGGCCGCCGCGATGGAACAGGCCCGCGACGCCCGTGACGACGCGCCGCTCGGCGACCGCATACTGGCCGCCTGCCGCGCCATGCGCGCCTGGGCCACCGCCCACCCCGCCGAGTTCGGCTGGATCTTCGCCAGCCCGGTCGCCCCGCCCGACCGGCGGCCGGACTCGGCGCGCCACCAGGCCGCCCTGCGGTTCGAGCGGATCCTGCTGGACCTCGTGGTCGAGCTGTGGCGGACGCGGCCGTTCCCCGTCCCCGACCCGGCCGGCCTGCCCGCGTCCCTGCGCGAGCAGCTGGCCGCCTACTCCGCCGCCATCGGGGGACGGCTGCCGCCCGAGGCCGCCCACGTCTTCCTGTCGTGCTGGATCCGGCTGTACGGCCTGCTGTGCATGGAGGTCCTGCACCAGCTGGACTTCGCCTACACCGACATGGCGCCCGTCTTCGACGAATGCCTGCGCGACCTGGCCGCCGCCCTCGACCTCGACCGCTCCGGCCCGCCGGACGCGTGAGGGGGCCGGTCCTCCCTCTCCCGGCCCGCCCGGTCAGAACATCGAGATGTGCACGTGGTCGATGTGGTTGGCGGTGTTGCCGCCGCGGTCGGACATCATCCGCCAGCCCGCGCCGGTCCGCACGTCGTAGTACCGCTGCTGCCAGATGATGTACATCACGCCGAGCCGCTGCCCGTTGTCGATCGCCCACTGGGCCAGGCGGTCGCCGCGGGCCTTGGCGTCGGGGGTGGGGACCCGGCCGCCGGAGCTCATCATGAAGTCGCAGGCCCGGCCGCTGCCGTGGTCGCCGGGGTCTCCGGGGCGCAGGCAGCCGTAGCTGTAGGGCATGGGGAAGTTCTGCAGCACCAGGTTGCGCATGGTGACCGTGCGGGCGGTCAGGCCGGCGCTCCCCGACGGCTGCTGGAAACCGTACTTGGCCAGGAGCGTCTCGATCCGGACGCGGTCCTTCTTGAGCCGGGCGATGTCCCGCTGGAGCCTGGTGATCTCGGCGGCGGCCCTCTTCTCGGCCTTCCTGGCCTCCGCGATCAGCTCCTTGACCCGGATGAGCTGGGTGGCGCGCCGGCTGGCGAGGTAGGACATGGCCGCGGCCTGGTCGAGGACGGTTCCGGCGTCGCCCTCGAAGCCCAGCAGGCTGCCGCTGTCCAGCGGGCCGCCCATGTAGGTGGTCTGGGCGAAGCGGACCACGTCGGTCTGCGCGGTGGCCAGGGCGCGCTTGAGGCTCCTGGCGGTCTCGGTGGCCTTCTTGGCCTTGACCCGGGCGTCCTCCAGGGTCTGCACCTGGCCGCGGTAGAGCTTGTTGAGCTTGCCCGCCTCGGCCGTCAGCTTCTTCAGCTGGGCCTCCGGGTCGGGTCTGGTGGCGTACCCGGCGCTCGCCCCTGCCATCGCGGGGGTCAGCAGGAGCGCCGCGAGCAGGACACCCAGCACCGCCGGGCGGCTCGGTCGCACGCTTCGCTCACCTCCAGAGCACCTTGCGGACCGAGCGAAACTATAGAAGACGATCTTCACGCCCGCCACCGGAACCGTGGAACTCATACACCTTTGATGGACTGTCTACCAGTTTGCGAGATTTGGACAAAATTTCCGGACATGCCGTCAGACCAGGGCAAGGAGGCGGCCTTTCGCCGGTCGAGGACGCGTCACGGCATGACACGAGGGTACGGCTCCGGCCGCCTTCCCGGCGGGCGAGTGCGGAACACCGGCGAGCCCGGCGGAGGCCCCCTTGCCATCATCGACAGAACCTGATTCGGTCTCCTGGGCGGCAGGCCTTGTGAAGCCGTTCCTTCCGCATGACACTGTCCGAGCAAGCACTCGCTCGAAAACACCGGCCCCGGTCCGCCCACCAGGAGGCAAGACATCATGCGCCAGCACGACACGCTGTTCATCGGAGGCGACTGGGTGGCCCCGGCGGGCACCGGGACCATCGACGTCGTCTCGCCCCACACCGAGGAGGTCGTCGGCCGCGTCCCCGACGGCACCCCCGCCGACATGGACCGCGCGGTGGCCGCCGCCCGCCAGGCCTTCGACCACGGCCCGTGGCCCCGGATGACGATGGCCGAGCGCGCCGCCGTCGTCGGCAGGCTCGCCGAGCTCTACGCGGCCCGGCAGGGCGAGATGGCGGAGATCATCACCGAGGAGATGGGCTCGCCCATCACCTTCTCCCAGATGGCCCAGGCCCCCCAGCCGCTCGGCATGCTGCAGTACTACGCCGAGCTCGGCGCGACCTTCCCCGTGGAGGAGGAGCGGCCCGGCACGTTCGGCCCGGTGACCGTACGGCGCGAGCCCGTCGGCGTGGTCGCCGCGATCGTCCCGTGGAACGTCCCGCAGTTCGTCATCATGATCAAGCTGGCCCCCGCCCTCGTCGCGGGCTGCACGATCGTGGTCAAGCCCGCGCCGGAGACCCCGCTCGACGCCTACCTGCTGGCCGAGATGGTCAAGGAGGCCGGGATCCCCGACGGCGTCGTCAACATCGTCGCCGCCGGGCGCGAGGCCGGCGAGCACCTGGTCTCCCACCCCGGCGTGGACAAGGTCGCCTTCACCGGCTCCACGGCGGCCGGCCGCCGCATCGGGAGCATCTGCGGCGAGCAGCTCAAGCGCTGCACCCTGGAACTCGGCGGCAAGTCCGCCGCGATCATCCTGGACGACTGCGACCTGTCCTCCGCGACGGGCTTCCTGGCCATCGCCTCGCTGATGAACAACGGCCAGGCGTGCGTCGCGCAGACCCGGATCCTCGCCTCCCGCAACCGCTACGACGAGGTCGTGGACGCGGTCGCGGCGATGGTGCGGGGCATGCCGGTCGGCGACCCCGCCGACCCGGCCACCGGCATCGGCCCGCTGGTCGCCCAGCGCCAGCAGGAGCGGGTGGAGAACTACATCAGGATCGGCATCGACGAGGGCGCCAAGCCGGTCGTCGGCGGCCTGGAGCGCCCCCTCGACCGGGGCTGGTACGTCGCCCCGACCGTCTTCGCCGGCGCCACCAACGAGATGCGGATCGCCCGCGAGGAGATCTTCGGCCCGGTCCTGACCGTGATCCCCTACGAGGACGAGGCCGACGCGGTCCGCATCGCCAACGACAGCGACTACGGCCTGGCGGGCACGGTGTGGACCGCCGACACCGAGCGCGGCATGGAGGTGGCCCGCCAGGTGCGCACCGGCACCTACGGCGTCAACCTCTTCATGATCGAGACCAGTTCCCCGTTCGGCGGGTTCAAGAGCAGCGGCCTCGGGCGCGAGCTCGGCCCCGAGGGCCTGGCCTCCTACCTGGAGTACAAGTCCATCGCCCGCCTGGGCTGAGCCCCGGCGGTCGGACGGCCCCGGCGGTCGGACGGCCCCGCGGTCGGACGGCCTCGCGCCTCCGGCCTCAACGGCTCGACTCAACGGCCCGACCCGCGCGCCGGTACGGCTCCCGCCCGCCGTACCGGCGCACCCGCCCGGCGGATGACCCGCCCAGCGCGCCCCCGCGACGCTGGGCGACCGCCCGACTGCATGAAGTATGCCCCACGACCACCGGTTGGCAGTGGTTCGCGTCCCCTGGGCTTCTCCCGGCGGATTTCATCCATCCACTGTAGGTAGACGCCTTTTATCCGCGATCGGTTCGGGAGATGACGTCGAGAGTCTGGCGGGCGATCTCCAGCTCCTCGTCGGTGGGCACCACCGCCACCCTGACCCGCGAGTCGTCGGCCGAGATCAGGCCCTTGCCCGCCGCGTTGCGGTCGGCGTCCAGGACGATCCCGAGCCCGTCCAGGCCGCTCAGCGTCCGCTCCCTGACCAGGGAGGAGTTCTCCCCGATGCCGCCGGTGAACGCGATCACGTCCACCGTCCCGAGCACCGCGTAGTAGGCGCCGACGTACTTGCGCAGCCGGTGGCAGTAGACCGCGTGGGCCAGCTCCGCCTCCGGGTCCCCGGCGGCCACCCTCCGCTCCACCGCCCGCATGTCGTTGTCACCGCACAGGCCGAGCAGGCCGCTGCGCCGGTTGAGCAGTTCGTCGATCTGCTCGATCCCCATCCCGGCCTCGCGGTGCAGGTGCATCAGCACCCCGGGGTCCACGTCGCCGCTCCGGGTGCCCATGACGAGCCCCTCCAGCGGGGTCAGGCCCATGGAGGTCTCCACGCACCGCCCGCCCGCCACCGCCGAGGCGCTGGCGCCGTTGCCCAGGTGCAGCACGATCACGTTGGGCCCGCCGGGTCCCGGCCGGTCCGCCAGCTCCGCCGCCTCACGCGAGACGTAGGCGTGCGAGGTGCCGTGGAAGCCGTAGCGCCGGACGCCGTGCCGCTCGGCGGTCTCGCGGTCGATCGCGTAGGTCGCGGCGGCGGCCGGGATCGTGCCGTGGAAGGCGGTGTCGAAGACCGCGACCTGCGGCAGGTCGGGACGGAACCGCCGGGCCACCTCGATCCCGGCCAGGTTCGCCGGGTTGTGCAGGGGCGCGAGCGGGATGAGCCGCTCGATCCGCTCGGCCACCTCGTCGGTGATCAGCGTGGGCTCGGTGAAGTCCCGGCCGCCGTGGACGACCCGGTGCCCGATCGCGGTCAGCTCCGGCGAGTCGAGGCCGAACCCGACGGCGGCCAGCTCCGCGGCGACCGCGTCCAGCGCCGCGCCGTGGTCGGCGACCGGGGAACCGGGCTCGCCGATGCGCTCCACCGTGCCCGAGGCCAGGCGCACGGCCGCCTGCGGCGCCGGCCACGCTCCGACGGAGAGCAACCGGTACTTCAGAGACGACGATCCGGAGTTGATCACTAGAATGTGGGTCATCGGGCTTCTCCCTGAGCCTGGATGGCGGTGATGGCCACCGTGCTGACGATGTCGGTGACCAGCGCGCCCCGCGACAGGTCGTTGACCGGTTTGCGCAGACCCTGCAGGACCGGGCCGACGGCGACCGCCCCGGCCGAGCGCTGCACCGCCTTGTAGGTGTTGTTGCCGGTGTTCAGATCCGGGAAGATCAGTACGGTCGCCCGCCCGGCCACCTGCGAGCCGGGCAGCTTGGCCTCGGCGACGCGCGGGTCCACCGCCGCGTCGTACTGGATGGGCCCCTCCACCAGCAGGTCCGGTGCCCGCTCGGCGACCATGGCGGTGGCCTCGCGGACCTTGTCGACGTCCGCGCCGCTGCCCGAGCGCCCGGTGGAGTACGACAGCATCGCGATCCGGGGCTCGACGCCGAACCGCTCCGCCGTACGGGCCGAGGAGATCGCGATGTCGGCGAGCTGCCCGGCGTCCGGGTCGGGGTTGATCGCGCAGTCGCCGTAGACGAGCACCCGGTCGGCCAGGCACATGAAGAACACCGAGGAGACGATCGAGGTGCCCGGGACCGTCCTGACGATCTGGAAGGCGGGCAGGATCGTGGCGGCGGTGGTGTGCGCGGCGCCGGAGACCATGCCGTCCACCTCGCCCCGGTGCAGCATCATCGTGCCGAAGAAGTTGACGTCGGTGACCACGTCCCTGGCCCGTTCCAGGGTGATGCCCTTGTGCGCCCGGAGCGCGGCGTACTCCTCGGCGAAGGCGTCGCGCAGCGGCGAGGTCAGCGGGTCGGTCACGGCCACCCCGTCCAGGTCGAGGCCGAGGTCGGCGATCCGCCGCCGGACCAGGTCCTCGCGGCCCAGCAGGGTGAGGTCCACGATGCCGCGGCGGACGAGGACGTCGGCGGCCCGCAGGATGCGGTCCTCCTCGCCCTCGGGCAGCACGATGTGCCTGCGGTCGGAGCGCGCCCGCTCCAGCAGGGTGTGCTCGAACATCATCGGGGTGACGCGCTTGGAACGGGCCAGCTCGATGCGGTCGGCGAGGCCGGCGGTGTCGACGTGCGCGTCGAAGTGGCCGAGCGCCGTCTCGATCTTGTGGGGGTTGTCCGCGCCGAGCCGCCCCTCCAGCCCGGCCAGGGTGGTGGCCACGGTGAAGCTGTCGTCGGCGGCCGCCAGCACCGGCATGCCGGGGGCCAGCCGCGCGGTGAGCGCCCGCACGTTGGCGGTGGGCTCCTCGCCCAGCGTGAGCACCACCCCGGAGGGGCGGGCCGTCCCGGCCGCCTCGGCGGCCAGCGAGGCCAGCAGCAGGTCGGACCGGTCGCCGGGGGTGATCACCAGCGCCCCGTCCACCAGGTGCGAGAGGAAGAGCGGGATCGTCGCGCCGCCGAACACGAACCCGGTCACGTCCCGGCGCAGCCCGTCCTCCTCCCCCTGGATCTGCTTGGCCTGTACGGCCTGCGCCACCTGGCCGACGGTCGGCGCCGACAGCGACGGGTGCTCGGGGATGACGTAGAAGGGCACCGGCAGCTCGGGTTCCACGGTCATCTCGGGCGGCACCCGGTTGGCGATCACCGCCAGGACCGTGCAGCCCAGGTCGGAGAAGACCTGGTAGCCGGTGCGCATCTCCATCGAGATCTCGTCGGCGGAGTCCGCGTGCGCGCCGACCACCACGATCACCGGGGCGCCGAACTCGGCGGCGAGGCGGGCGTTGAAGGCCAGCTCGCGCGGGAGGTCGTCGGTGGCGAAGGAACTGCCCAGCACCAGCAGCGCGTCGCACTCGCGCTCCAGCGTGTGGAAACGGGCGACCAGCCGCCCGATCAGCTCCTCCGCGCCCTGCTGGGCGTAGATCTCGGCGGCGTCCTCGGAGGTCACCCCGATCGCCGAGGCGACCGGGTGGTACCGGTCGTCGAGGAGTTCGGAGGCGCGCTCGCTCCGGGTGATCGGCCGGAACACCCCGATGCGGCCGACCCGGCGGGTCAGCAGCTCCATCAGCCCGAGCTCGACGATCTGCCGCCCGTCCCCCGGACCGAGACCGGCCACGTAGATGCTCCGCATGCCCATTTACCCCCGCTTCGACCAGTTGCCGTCCATACCAGGACTAAACCATGGCCGCCCATCGTCCGATCCGGCGGATCAGGGTGGGCGTGGCCGCCGTCTCCGCATGGCCGTATCCGGGCTCGACCCACAGCTCCTTCGGGTCCCGCGCGCAGTCGTGGATCCGGTGCGCGTGGTCGAGCGGGAAGAAGGCGTCGGCGTCGCCGTGCACGACGAGCAGCGGCGCCGGGGCGATGTGCGCGGCCGCCTCGTACGGCGCGGGCGGGACCGGGTCCCACGACCTCCGGGAGATCCTCGTGCCCGTGCCCAGCCGCGCCGCCAGCCGCCCGGCCGGCCGCTCGATCGCCCAGTGGACCTGCCGCATCGGCCGGGTCCCCCGGTAGTACCAGCGGGCGGGGGCGCTGACCGCGACCACGCCGTCCACGCCCTTCAGCAGGCCCGCGTGCCGGAGCGCCACCGCCCCGCCCATCGAGAACCCGACGGTCACGACCCTGGCGTAGCCGATCACCCGCGCGTGCCGCACGGCCGCGTCCAGATCGTGGATCTCCAGGTTCCCGACGGTCGACTCTCCGCCGGACCCGCCGTGGCCCCGGAAGTCGAGCGCGACCACCCCGCCGAAGGCGCTGAGCACGTGGGCGATCCGCCGGGTGGCCCGCGCCCGGAACGAGCCGGTGAACCCGTGCGCCAGCACGATCCCCAGTCTCCCGTCGCCGCCTGCCGGCGGGGTGTGCGCGGCGGCGATCCGCACGCCGTCCCGGGTGATGAGCGTCGCGGGGAGGGAAGGGGCCAAGGCCATGTGCCGAGCTTAGGCGGCGCCCGCCGGGCGTCCGGACCGGGGGGGAACGCGGGTGTCCGGAGGGTGAACGGGAGGCGCTTGACGCCGAGAGCGCGTTACCGAAGGCGGGAATCAACTAAAATGGTACGGCCGCACGTCCGCGGCCAGCCTCCACGATCACAGAGTGAGACTCCATCATGCCTTTGAACAGCCGCGACGACCTGCGGAACATCGCGATCATCGCGCACGTCGACCACGGCAAGACCACTCTCGTGGATGCCATGCTCTGGCAATCCGGCGCCTTCCGCGCCAACCAGGACGTGGACGACCGTGTCATGGACTCCAACGACCTCGAGCGCGAGAAGGGCATCACCATTCTCGCGAAGAACACCGCCGTCAAGCACGGCGGCATGACCCTCAACATCATCGACACCCCCGGCCACGCCGACTTCGGCGGCGAGGTCGAGCGCGGCCTGTCGATGGTCGACGGCGTCGTGCTGCTGGTGGACGCCTCCGAGGGCCCGCTGCCGCAGACGCGGTTCGTGCTGCGCAAGGCGTTCGCCGCCAAGATGCCCGTCATCCTCTGCATCAACAAGGTCGACCGTCCCGACGCCCGGATCAAGGAGGTCGTGGACGAGGTCTACGAGCTCTTCATGGACCTGGACGCCACCGAGGAGCAGATCGACTTCCCGATCGTCTACGCCTCGGCCAAGGCCGGCCGCGCCTCGATGAACCGTCCCGAGGACGGCGGCATGCCGGACTCCGACGACCTGGAGCCGCTGTTCCAGGTCATCAAGGACACCATCCCGGCGCCGACCTACGACCCGTCGGCCCCGCTGCAGGCGCACGTCACCAACCTGGACGCCTCGTCCTACCTGGGCCGGATCGCGCTGTGCCGCGTCCACCAGGGCACCATCAAGAAGGGCCAGCAGGTCTCCTGGTGCCGCACCGACGGCACCATCCAGAAGGTGAAGATCACCGAGCTGCTGATGACCGAGGCGCTGGAGCGCAAGCCCGCCGAGGAGGCCGGCCCCGGCGACATCATCGCGATCGCCGGCATCCCGGAGATCATGATCGGTGAGACGCTCGCCGACCCCGAGGACCCGCGCCCGCTCCCGCTGATCACCGTGGACGAGCCCGCCATCTCGATGGTCATCGGCACCAACACCTCGCCGCTGGTCGGCAAGGTCAAGGGCTCCAAGGTGACCGCCCGCATGGTCAAGGACCGCCTGGACAAGGAGCTCGTCGGCAACGTCTCGCTGCGCGTGCTGCCGACCGAGCGCCCGGACGCCTGGGAGGTCCAGGGCCGCGGCGAGCTGGCGCTGGCCATCCTGGTCGAGCAGATGCGGCGGGAGGGCTACGAGCTGACCGTCGGCAAGCCGCAGGTCGTCACCAAGACGGTCGACGGCAAGCTGCACGAGCCGGTCGAGCGCCTGACCGTCGACTGCCCGGAGGAGTACCTCGGCGCCGTCACCCAGCTGCTGGCCGTCCGCAAGGGCCGCATGGAGCACATGACCAACCACGGCACCGGCTGGATCCGGATGGAGTTCGTGGTCCCGGCCCGCGGCCTGATCGGCTTCCGGACCGAGTTCCTCACCGAGACCCGCGGCACCGGCCTGGTCCACCACGTCTTCGAGTCCTACGAGCCGTGGTTCGGCGAGCTGCGCACCCGCAACAACGGCTCCCTGGTCGCCGACCGCTCCGGCCCGGTGACCGCGTTCGCCATGCTCAACCTGCAGGAGCGCGGCGTGCTGTTCGTCTCGCCGGGCACCGAGGTCTACGAGGGCATGATCGTCGGTGAGAACTCCCGCTCCGACGACATGGACGTGAACATCACCAAGGAGAAGAAGCTCACCAACATGCGCTCCTCCACCGCGGACGAGACCGAGAAGGTCATCCCGCCGCGCCAGCTCTCCCTGGAGCAGGCGCTGGAGTTCATCCGCGAGGACGAGTGCGTGGAGATCACCCCCGAGTCCGTCCGCATCCGCAAGGTCGTCCTCGACGCCGCCATCCGCGGCCGCAGCGCCGCCCGCGCCAAGCGCGGCGGCTGAGCGCCCGCCGGGGCCCGGCACGGCCGTATCGGGAGGGGCTGCGGCCCGCCGCGCACGCGGCGGGCCGCAGCCCCTCTCCCTATCCCCCGCAAACCCCTTTTGTCCCATATATGGACACTTGTAGGGTTGCACCCCATTGACGGCGGTATGGAGACATTCGAGGTTTTTCTCCGCATCGAAGCGGAGCACAGCCACGAGACCATGGGGGATCTTCCATGCTTCGCACACCGCATCTGCTCCTGGCCGCGGTCCTGGGCGCGGGAGCGCTCGCCGCCGGAGGCGCCTCGGCCGAGGCCTCGCCGGAACCGCCCGACCTGCCCGACCTGCCCGCGCCGACCGGCACGGCGGACCAGGACTCCGCGCCGGGTGACGTCGTCGACGACCCGCTCGACCCGGGCGGTCCCACCGGGCAGCAGCCTTCTCCGACCGGCACGGCCTCCCCGGCCTCCCCCGGAGCGGGCGGCGCCTCGGCCCGGGCCGACATCAAGGACGCCGAGGGCCGGTCCGTCGGCACCTTCAGCGTCGAGGAGGAGAACGGCAGGTCCGTGGTGACGGTCACCGTCAAGGGGGTGCCGATCGGCTTCCACGGCTTCCACCTCCACGGCAAGGGGGTCTGCGACGCCGGGCAGACCGACCCCGCCACCGGCGGCCCGTTCGCCGGCGCGGGCACGCACCTCAGCCTCCAGGAGGCCTCCCACCCGGACCACACCGGCGACATGCCCGATCTCCTGGTCGGCATGGACGGCATGGGCGCCGCCTCCTTCGCCACCGACCGCTTCCAGGTGCGGCAGCTCTTCGACGGCGACGGGACCGCCGTCATCATCCACGAGAAGCCGGACAACCAGGCCAACATCCCCGATCGCTACGGCCACCCGGAGGCCACGGCGAGCCCCGGCGCCGGTCCCACGGCCAAGGGCCCCGACGCCGTGACCCTGAAGGGCGGCGACTCCGGCCGGCACCTCGCCTGCGGCGTGCTCACCGAGCGCTGACCCGCTCCGGCCGCCCCGGCTCCGACCGGCCCCGGCTGCGGGTACGCCCGGTTCAGGCCCGCCCGGCCCGGCGTCAGCGCCTCAGATACGCCCGGCCCGGCGTCAGCGCGCGGCCGTACAGCTCCGAGAGCGTCACGAACGTGTAGCCCCTGGCCGTGAGGTCCTCCAGCAGCGCGGGGACGGTCTCCACCGTCACGCGGTGGATGTCGTGCATCAGCACGATGGAGCCCGGCTCGGCCCGGCCCGCGCGGCGCAGCAGGGCCGGGGCGTCCCGTTCCAGCCAGTCCAGGGTGTCGACGCTCCACAGGATCTGGGCCAGCCCCGCGCGGCGGGTCGTCGAGGCGACCCTGTGGTCGGTGGCGCCGTACGGCGGGCGCATGAGGGCCATCCGTACGCCGGTGATCCGCCGCACGGCCTCCTGGGTACGGCGCAGCTCCTCCTCGATGCCGTCCTCCGGCAGCCCGGTGAGGTCGGCGTGACTCCAGGAGTGGTTGCCCAGCTCATGCCCCTCGGCCACCATGCGGCGGAGGTCCGCGCCGTCGCCGTCGGCCACCATCCGCCCGATCACGAAGAAGGTCGCCCTGGCCCGGTGGGCGGCGAGGGTGTCGAGCAGCGGCCCGGTGTACTCGCCCGGCCCGTCGTCGAAGGTGAGCGCCACGCACCGGATCCTGGCGCAGTCCACCTTCCGCGCCGCGGGCGGGACGGGGAACCGGGCGGCCGGCCACTGCGGCTGGATCTCGGCGAGGTCCCGGGCGAGGGTCTCCGGATCCGGCGGGAGCGGGACCGGCGATCCGATCCCGAGCAGCAGGGCAAGAGGTGCCGTCCACAATCGCATGAGTCCCCCTGAAGCACCGCGGAGGTCGGCGGCGGTCCTCCGCCGCCCCCTCTCGCACGATCTCGGCCAGGTCCTCCCACCGGGGTGGGACGTCGGTCTGCAACTCGGCGTAGCGGCGCGCCATCCGAATGGCACATTCAGTGACATCTGTACCCAAATGACAACGTTTCACTGACACCTGCCGTCACCGGTGGAAGCCGTCGCGGAGGCGCGCCGTCCGGCCGGTCCGCAGGGGCCGGTCCGGGGCCGGTCCGCAGGGGCTGGTCCGGGGCCGGTCCGCAGGGGCCGGTCCGGGCGGAGACGGCGCCGGAGGGCTCCGCGGAGCCCTCCGGCGTCACTGGTCGGGCGTCTCGCGCGGCTCCGTCACGACCATCACGAACCGGAGCGGCCCCTGCCCCTCGTTGGCGTACTTGTGCGGGCGGTCCGCGCTGAACACGACCGCCCCGTCGGTGCCGACGACATGGCTGCGGCCGTACACCGTGAGCGTCAGCTCGCCCTCGATCACCGTCAGCATCTCCCGGGTGCCCGGCGGATGGGCGTCGCCGTCGTGGTGGTCGCCGGGGGCCAGCCGCCACTCCCACAGCTCCAGGATCGCGGGCGCGTCGGTCCCGACCAGCAGGCGGGCCGCGCTCGCCCTGCCGTGCGCGAAGGTGACCATGTCGGCCGCGTGCACGACGCGGACCACGGGCGTGTCGGAGACCTCGACCATCCGCGCCACCGTCACCCCGAGGGCGTCGGCGATCCGGGTGAGCGTGTTGATGCTGGGGTTCGTCCTGCCCTGCTCGACCTGGACCAGCATGCCCCGGCTCACCCCGGAGCGCGCCGCGAGCTCGTCGAGCGTCATCTGCCGGTGCGCCCGCTGGGCGCGCACGTTGTTGGCGATGGCGGCGGTGATCGTCTCCGGATCCATGAGTGCAGTGTAGTGAACCGCGCGTACATTGCACTGCTCTCAATATGATGTACTAATAGTGCAATCCAGTGAACTGAGGTGAATGATGACAGCGGTGGTCCTGGCGACGGCCTGCGCCCTGGTGTACGGCACGGCGGACTTCTTCGGCGGGCTCGCCACGCGGCGCTCCCAAGTGCTCGCGGTGGTCGTGCTCTCCCAGTCGGCGGGCCTGGCCCTGGTCGCGGCGCTGCTGCCGCTCCTGCCGGGCGTCCCCAGCCCCGCCGCCTTCGGCTGGGGCACGGCGGCCGGGGTGGCCGGAACCGCGGCGCTGGTGCTGTTCTACCGCGCCCTCGCCACCGGTGTGATGTCCGTGGTGGCGCCGGTCACCGCGGCGACCTCGGCGAGCCTCCCGGTGCTGTACGGCCTGGCGACCGGTGAGCGCCCGCAGCCGGTCGCGCTGGGCGGCATCGTGCTGGCCCTGGTGGCGGTGGTCCTGGTCAGCCGCGACTCCTCCCCCGCCGCGGCGGGCCGCGCCTACGGCCCGGTCCTGGCCGCGCTGGGCGCCGGCGCGGGCTTCGGCTGCTTCTTCGTCCTGCTCGCCCGCAGCCCCGAGGACGGCGGCATGTGGCCGCTGTTCGGCGCGCGGCTCGCCTCGGTGGCGCTCATCGCCCTGCTGGCCGTGTCCACCCGCCGCACGCTGCGCCCCGGGAGCGGCGGCACGCTGCGGATCATCGTGGCGGCCGGGGCGCTGGACATGGCGGCCAACGTCCTGTTCGTGCTGGCCGAGCAGCGCGGCATGATCGCCCTGGTCGGCGTGCTGGCCTCGCTGTACCCGGCGAGCACGCTGGTGCTGGCCCGCTACGTGCTCGGCGAACGGCTCAACGGAGTGCAGCTGGCCGGGATCGGGACCACCCTGGCCGCGGTCGCGCTGATCGCCGCGGGCTGACCACGGCCGGGGCCGCGGTCGCGCCGACCGCCGAACGCGCTCCCGCCGGGCGCCGCCGGAGGAGCGCGGCCCCGCCGCCGCGGGACGACCCCCCGTCGTCCCGCCCGGTCCGCCGGCTAGGCGGCCCGGCGCTGCTCCGGCAGCCGGAGCGCGCCCTCCTCGTGGGCGTAGTCCTGCAGCATGGTGCGGAGCTGCCGGCGGCCGCGGTGCAACCGGGACATGACCGTGCCGATGGGGGTGCCCATCCGCTCGGCGATCTCCTTGTAGGAGAAGCCCTCCACGTCGGCGAGGTAGACGGCCACCCGGAAGTCCTCGGGCAGGGAGCGCAGGGCGTTCATCACCGCGTTGTCGGGGAGCTGCTCCAGGGCCTCGGTCTCGGCGGACTTCAGGCCGGTGGAGGTGTGGGACTCGGCCGCGGCGAGCTGCCAGTCCTCGATCTCCTCGGTGGCCGAGAGCTTCGGCGAGCGCTGCTTCTTGCGGTAGTCGTTGATGAAGTTGTTGGTGAGGATCCGGTGCAGCCACGCCTTGAGGTTGGTGCCCTCGCGGAACTGGTGGTACGAGGTGAACGCCTTGGTGACCGTCTCCTGCACCAGGTCCTCGGCATCGGCGGAGTTGCGGGTCAGACGCATGGCGGATGCGTAGAGCTGCCCGGTGACCGGCACGACGTCGCGTTCGAACCAGTCCTGCCGCTGCTCGTCGGTTATCGAGATCATGTCATCCCCCTCGTGTGCTTCCCCCCACGACCGTCTGCCCCGGATACGGCACAGTCTTCTCGACGGTCCGGCTCATGGTCCCATCGGCCCCGTAAGAGAGCCGTTAAGGATTCCGCACGGTCGAAAGGTCGAGGGGCGTCCGTGCCGTGGGCGGAGGCGACACGCCCTACAGTCGGACAAGTATCGTTATCGTAACATCCCTCACTCGACTTGACAGAGAATGTGTCTGGTATCACATAACACCTGGTAGAGCTACCTTTAGGGGCATGCGATACGTGGACCGACACGACCCCGAGACCCGCTCCTGGGTGGCCGAGGCCATCCGCCTCGTCGAGGCCGACGCCAACCGTAGCTGCGACACTCATCTCCACGTCTTTCCGCTGCCCGCGCACTGGGGAGTAAACCTCTACCTGAAAGACGAGTCCGTCCACCCCACCGGTTCACTCAAGCACCGCCTGGCCCGCTCGTTGTTCCTGTACGGCCTGGCCGGCGGCTGGATCGGCCCCTCCACCACGGTCGTGGAGGCCTCCAGCGGGTCGACCGCGGTGAGCGAGGCCTACTTCGCCCGCCTGCTCGGCCTGCCGTTCATCGCGGTGATGCCCGCCTCCACCTCACCCGAGAAGATCGCCCTGATCGAGTTCCACGGCGGCAAGTGCCACCTGGTGGACGACCCCGGGACGATCTACTCCGAGTCCCGGCGGCTGGCCGCCGAGACGAACGGGCACTTCATGGACCAGTTCACCTACGCCGAGCGGGCCACCGACTGGCGGGGCAACAACAACATCGCCGAGAGCATCTTCAACCAGATGGCGATGGAGCCCCACCCCGAGCCCGCCTGGATCGTGGTCGGCGCGGGGACCGGCGGCACCTCCTCCACCATCGGCCGCCACATCCGCTACCGCCGCCACGCCACCCGGCTGGCCGTGGTGGACCCCGAGGGCTCGGCCTTCTACCCCTCCTGGTGCTCCGGCGACCCGGAGGTCACCGCCCCCGGCTCCCTCATCGAGGGCATCGGCCGCCCCCGGGTCGAGCCGTCCTTCATGCCCGCCGTGATCGACCGCATGATCCAGGTCCCCGACGCCCGGTCCATCGCCGCCATGCGCTGGGTCCGCGAGGTCACCGGCCGCGACGTGGGCGGCTCCACCGGGACCAACGTGGCGGCGGCCGTGCAGATCATCGGGGAGATGCGCGAGGCGGGCGAGCAGGGCAGCGTGGTGACGCTGATCTGCGACGGCGGCGAGCGCTACCGCGGCACCTACGCCGACGACGCCTGGCTGGCCGGCCGCGGCCTGGACGTCGCCCCGCACCTGGAGGAGCTCCGCGCCTTCCTCGCCCGGCCCTGACCCGGCCCTCCACGGCCCCGGCACCACGACGGCCCGGCCCTCCACGGCCCCGGCACCACGACGGCCCGGCACCACGACGGCGCCGGGCCCGCCCGCGGGAAGACGCGGTCAGCCGGCCCTGGCCGGGTCGACCCCGAAGATCTTCGCCAGGTCGTCGAGGACGACGTGGGCGCCCTGGAGGCCGACGGCCGCCATCCAGGTGGTGTCGTCGACCACGTGCTGGGCGCCCTTGAGCTTGCCCCACAGCGGGTTGGCCTGGAACTTCTTCTGGACCGCCTGGACCTCCGGGTCCGGGTAGGAGACGACGAAGATGTGGTCGGCGTCGAGCTGCGGGATGTTCTCCTCGCTGATCGGCACCATGATCGTCTCAGTGGTGGTCGGCTGGCCCTCGGGGCGCGGGAAGCCCACGTCCTTGAGCACCAGGCCGGAGTAGGAGTTCTCCACGTACAGCCGGACGGTCGGCTCGCCGGCGAAGCGGGCGACGGAGACCGTGGGCATCGCGCCCTCCTTGGCCTTGACGGCCTCGCCGATCTTGGCCGCGCGGTCCTCGTAGGCCTTGATCCGCTCGTCGGCGAGGGCCTCCTTGCCCAGCGCCCGGCCCATCAGCCGGAGGTTGTCCTTCCAGATGGCGCCGGTGGTCTCGCTGAACACCGTCGGCGCGATCCGGGTGAGCTTGTCGTACAGCGCCTCGTGGCGGATCTTCGCCGAGACGATCAGGTCGGGCTTGAGCGCGATGATCTTCTCCAGGCTCGGCGCCTCCAGGGTGCCGACCGGCGTGATGTTCTGCGCCTGGTCCATGACCGGGGCCAGGTAGTCGGGGAGCTTCTCGTCGATGCCCCGGTAGACGGTGTAGCCGACGACCTCGGTGTCCAGCGTCAGCACCGCGTCGACGAAGCTCTGGTCCAGTGCGACGACCCGCTGGGGCTGCGCCGGGATCTCGGTCTCGCCCATGGCGTGCTTCACCGTCCGCGGGTACGCCGCGCCGCCCGCCGCGGGAGCCGACGGCGCAGCCGAGGCCGAGCCGCCCGCCGTGCCGGAGGCGTCCGAGCCGCAGGCCGCGAGTCCGAGAGCCAGTACGGCTCCCGCCACACTCACGGTCAGCGTACGTAGCGCTCTCATCTGGAGGTCCTTTCGCAAAGGCAAGGCTAACCTTATTTAGCTTAGCCATGCCTAAACTGGCATACTCGGAGCCGTTCCGGCAAACGACCGGCGAACGAGAGGGGCGCAGGTGAGCACAGCGGTAGCCGCGGCGCGGCCGCCGTCCCCCGATCGCGCGCGGACGCTCCGGGTCCGCCGGGGACGCCTCCTGCTCGTCCTGGCCGGGCTGTCCGCCGCGCTCGCCGCGGCGGTCGTGCTGAGCATCATGATCGGCGCGAAGTCCGTCCCGCTCGCCGACGTCTGGCGCGGCCTCACCGGGCCGACCGGCACCGAGAGCGACATCATCGTCCGCTCGCTGCGGGTGCCCCGGACCGCGCTCGGCGTCCTGGCCGGGGTCGCGCTCGGCGTCGCGGGCGCGCTCATGCAGGGCCACACCCGCAACCCCCTGGCCGACCCCGGACTGCTCGGCGTCACCCAGGGCGCGGCGTTCGCGATGGTGCTGAGCATCACGGTCCTGGGCGTCACCGACCTGTCCGCCTACGTCTGGTTCGGCATGGCCGGCGCGCTGACCGCCAGCGTGGGCGTCTTCGCGCTCGGCATGGCCGGCGGGCGCGGCGGGCCCACCCCGGTCACCCTGGCCCTGGCCGGCACCGCGGTCAGCGCCTTCCTGTACGGCCTCACCTCGGCCCTCGTGCTCGCCGACGACCAGGCCATGGACGTCTTCCGGTTCTGGCAGACGGGGTCCATCGCCGCGCGCGGCGCCACGACCGCCTGGCAGGCGCTGCCGTTCATCGCCGCCGGCCTGGTCCTGGCGCTCGTCAACGCCCCCGGCCTCAACGCGCTCTCCCTGGGCGAGGACGTCGCCCGCTCCCTCGGCCAGAACGTCGCGCTGACCCGCGCGGTCGGCGTCGCCGCGGTCACCCTGCTCACCGGCGGCGCGGTCGCGGCCTGCGGCTCGCTCGCCTTCGTGGGCCTGATGGTCCCGCACCTGGTCCGCCCCCTGTCCGGCCCGGACCACCGCTGGCTCCTGCCGTACTCCGGGCTGGCCGGCGCGATCGCGCTCCTGCTGTCCGACGTGGTCGGCCGGGTCGTCGCCCGCCCCGGAGAGCTGGAGGTCGGCGTCGTGCTCGCCCTCATCGGCGCGCCGTTCTTCGTCGCCCTCGTCCGCCGCAGGAAGCCGGTGCGCCTGTGACCCGCAGCCCCGCCCGCCCGCCCGCCGGCGCGGGAACCTCCTCCGCCCGCCCGCCCGTCGGCCCGCCCCGCGGCGCGGGGGCCTCCTCCGCCCGCGTCCGGCTCCCGCACGGGCGGCCGGTCCGCCTCGGCCCCGCCTCGTGGCTGCTGCGCCTGCGTTCCACGGCCGTCTGCCTGGTCCTGCTGGCCGCCGCGCTGCTGCTGATGGGGCTCGGCATGCGCATCGGCGACCTGCCGATGACGGTGCCCGAGGTGATCGGGGCGATCACCGGCGACGGACCGGCCCACTTCGTGGTGATGGAGCTCCGGCTCCCCCGCGCGCTGGCCGGCGTGCTGGCCGGCGCGGCGTTCGCGCTGTCCGGCGCGATCACCCAGGCCGTCGCCCGCAACCCGCTGGCCAGCCCCGACGTCCTCGGCGTCACCACCGGCGCCAGTGTGGCCGTGGTCGCCGCCATCGTGGCCGCGGGGAGCACCGCCGGCGGCCCCAGCGGCGCCCTGGTCACCTTCGGCATCCCGCTCCTGGCCCTGGCGGGCGGCCTGGCCGGCGCGCTGGCCGTCTACCTGCTGGCCTGGCGGGGCGGGCTGGACGGCTACCGCCTGGTCCTGGTCGGCATCGGCGTCACCGCCGTGTTCGGCAACGTCAAGTACTGGCTGCTGACCGTCGGCGACGTCAACGACAGCAGCCGCGCCATGGTCTGGATCAGCGGCTCGCTGCACGGCCGGGGCTGGGAGCACGTCCATCCGGTCGCGCTCGCGCTGGCCGTGCTCGTCCCGCTGGCCCTGCTCGGCACCCGCTCGCTCGGCGCGCTGCGCTTCGGCGACGACACGGTGGCCGGGCTGGGCGTGCGGACGAACCTCGTGCGCGGCCTGATGATCCTCGCCGCGGTGCTGCTCGCCGCGGTCGCCACGGCCTCCGCCGGGCCCGTCGCCTTCGTCGCCCTGGCCGCCCCGCAGATCGCGCTCCGCCTGGCCGGTACGGCCCAGCCCCCGCTGGCGGTCTCCGCGCTGACCGGCGCGCTGCTCACCACCGCCGCCGACCTGGTCGCGCGGACCGCGTTCAGCCCCGTCGAACTGCCGGTGGGCGTGGTCACCGCCGTCCTCGGCGCCCCCTATCTGATCCATCTTCTCGTCCGCGTGCGCAGAGAGGCCCGTTCATGAGACTTCAAGCCGTCGACGTCAGGCTCGGGTACGGCGATCGCGTCATCGTCGACGGACTCGACCTCGGCGTCGAGACCGGCACGGTGACCACGATCATCGGCCCCAACGGGTGCGGCAAGTCCACGCTGCTGCGCGCGCTGGGGCGGCTGCTCAAGCCCTCCGGCGGCGAGGTGCTGCTGGACGGCAAGCGCATCGACCGGATGCCCACCAAGGAGGTCGCCAAGGTCCTGGGCGTGCTCCCGCAGGCGCCGACGGCCCCCGAAGGGCTGACCGTGGCCGACCTGGTGGCCCGGGGGCGGCACCCGCACCAGACCTGGTACCGGCAGTGGTCGTCCGACGACGAGTCCGCGGTGAGCGAGGCGCTGTCCATGACGGGCCTGCTCGACCTGGGTGAGCGCCCGCTGGACGAGCTCTCCGGCGGTCAGCGCCAGCGCGCCTGGATCTCCATGGCCCTGGCGCAGGGCACCGACCTGCTCCTGCTCGACGAGCCGACGACCTTCCTCGACCTGGCCCACCAGGTCGAGGTGCTGGAGCTCGTCCGCAGGCTCCACGGCGAGCTGGGCCGCACCGTGGTGATGGTCCTGCACGACCTCAACCTGGCCGCCCGCTACGCCGACCGGCTGGTCGCCATGCGCGACGGCAGGGTCGTCGCCGCGGGCGCCCCGGCGGAGGTGCTCACCGAATCGCTGCTCTCGCAGGTCTTCGACCTCGACGCCAAGGTCATCGAGGACCCCGTCGCGGGCACCCCGCTGGTCGTCCCCATCGGGGTGCGCCAGCCGGCGGTCCGGGGCTGACCCCTCCGGTCCCCGCACTCCGCCGGCGCCGCCCGCCCGTCCCGGCGCGGGCGGCGCTCCGGGCCGCCGGGGAACGGGCCGCCGAAAAAGGGACCGCCGGGAAAGGGACCGCCGCTCCGGAACGCGACGGGCCGCCCCGCCGGATCCCCGGGGAGGCGGCCCGTCGCGCCGGTACGGGATCAGTCGCCCAGCAGCGCGTCCACGAAGACCTCGGGGTCGAACGGGGCCAGGTCGTCGGGGCCCTCGCCGAGGCCGACGAGCTTGACCGGGACGCCCAGCTCGCGCTGGACGGAGATGACGATGCCGCCCTTGGCGGTGCCGTCGAGCTTGGTCAGGGCGATGCCGGTGATGTTGACGACCTCGGCGAACACCTGGGCCTGGCGCATGCCGTTCTGGCCGGTGGTGGCGTCGAGGACCAGCAGCACCTCGTCCACCGTGGCCTTCTTCTCGATGACGCGCTTGACCTTGCCGAGCTCGTCCATCAGTCCGGTCTTGGTGTGCAGGCGGCCGGCCGTGTCCACGATCACGACGTCGACCTTCTCGTCCATGCCCCTGGCCACGGCGTCGAACGCGACGGAGGCGGGGTCGCCGCCCTCGGGGCCGCGCACCACCTCGGCCCCGACCCGGTCGCCCCAGGTCTGGAGCTGGTCGGCGGCGGCGGCGCGGAAGGTGTCGGCGGCGCCGAGCACCACCCGGTTGCCGTCGCCGATCAGGGACCGGGCCAGCTTGCCGGTGGTGGTGGTCTTGCCCGTGCCGTTGACGCCCACCACGAGCACGACGGCCGGGCGCTCGCCGTGCTTGGCGACCTGCAGGGCGCGGTCGGTGTCGGCGCCGATCTGGGTGAGCAGCTGCTCCTTCAGCAGGCCGCGGACCTCGTCCGGCGTCCTGCTGCCCAGCACCTTCACCCGGGTGCGCAGCTCCTCGACCATCGCCTGGGTCGGCGCGACGCCCACGTCGGCGGTGATCAGGGTCTCCTCGATCTCGTCCCAGACGTCGTCGTCGAGGCGGTCGCGGGAGAGCAGCTCCAGCAGGCCCTTGCCGAGGGTGCTCTGGGAGCGGGCCAGCCGGGCGCGGAGCCGTACCATCCGGCCCGCGGACGGCGGCGGGAGCTCGACCGGCGGGGCGACCGGGACCTCCACCGGCCGGGCCGGGGGCGGGACGGTGGTCGTCGCCTCGTCCTCGATGACGGCGCCCCGGGGCGGCGCCTGCCCCTCCTCCTCCGGGATCGGCGGCGCCTCCGGCGGTCTCACCGGCGGCGGCGCCTTCCGTCCCTGTCGGAACAGCAGGAACATGCCGCCCGCCGTCAGCACGACGACGGCGGCGATGATCAGGATCAGGCCGAGATAGCTCTCCACAACCGCCTAGTTTCCCAGACGACCGGCGCTAGTCCGACCTTTCGAGGTTCGGGACGTTCCGTGTCCTATATCAGTTCTGGGAGCGAGCCATCCGGCAGAGTCCTGGTGGTAGCCGCCGACGGGTGAGCACTCCGGTGTCCTGGACCTTGAGTCCTGACGAAAGACCGTGCCCCTGCCGGTCGGCCGGGAGAAGTGATCGCTGATGGGATGTCGTGCCCGCCGGGTCAGGAGTCGGCCTTCAGCCGCTGGCTGATCACCTGGGTGACGCCGTCGCCCCGCATCGACACTCCGTACAGCGCGTCGGCGATCTCCATGGTCCGCTTCTGGTGGGTGATCACGATGAGCTGGGAGGTCTCCCGCAGCTCCTCGAAGAGGGTCAGCAGCCGCTGGGTGTTGGTGTCGTCCAGGGCCGCCTCGACCTCGTCCATCACGTAGAACGGCGAGGGCCGCGCCTTGAAGATGGCCACCAGGAACGCCACCGCGGTCAGCGAGCGCTCACCGCCCGACAGCAGCGAGAGCCGCTTGACCTTCTTCCCGGGCGGGCGCGCCTCGACCTCGACCCCGGTGGTCAGCATGTCCTCGGGGTCGGTGAGCAGCAGCCGGCCCTCCCCGCCGGGGAAGACCCTGCCGAAGATCGTCTGGAACTCCCTGGCCACGTCCGCGTAGGCGGCGGAGAAGACCTGCTCGACCCGCTCGTCGACCTCCTTGACCACCAGCAGCAGGTCGCGGCGGGTCTTCTTGAGGTCCTCCAGCTGCGAGGTGAGGAACGCGTGCCGCTCCTCCAGCGCCGCGAACTCCTCCAGCGCCAGCGGGTTCACCTTGCCCAGCTGCGCCATCTGCCGCTCGGCCGCCCGGGCCCGCTTCTCCTGCTCCTGCCGGTCGTACGGCACCGGCTCGCCGTCGGCCGACGGGACCGGCTCGCCGGGGCCGTACTCGGCGATGAGCACGTCCGGCTCGACGCCGTACTCCTCCACCGCGCGGGTCTGCAGCTGCTCCAGGCGCAGCCGCTGCTCGGTCCTGGCCATCTCGCTGCCGTGCACCCGGTCGACCAGCTTGTCGAGCTCGGCGGAGAGCTCCCGGACCCGGGCGCGGACGGACCGCAGCGCGGCGTCGATCCGGCCGCGGGCCTGCTCGGCCTCGTCGCGCTGGACGGCGGCGGCGGCGATCGAGGCCTCCAGCGCGCGCAGGGTCAGCTCCGCGCCCCGCACGACCGCCTCGGCCGTCTCGGCCTGGCGGCGCCGCCGCTCCCGCAGCTCGGCCGCCCGGGCCCGCTCCTCGCGCTCCCGCTCGGCCGCCCGCACCAGCCCCTCGGCCCGGCCCGCGATGCCCTTGACCCGCTCCTCGGCCGTCCGCACGGCCAGGCGGGCCTCCATCTCGGCCTGCCGGGCCTCGGCGCAGAGCTCGGCCAGCTCGTCGCGGACCTCGGTGGACGGCTCGTCCTCCGGCTCCACGGCGTCCGTGGCCGCGGCCAGCCGCTCCTCCAGCCCGGCCAGCTCGGCCATGCCCCGCCCGCGCGCCTCCTCCGCGGCCCGCACGCCCTCGGCCAGTCGCAGGCACTCGTCGCGGGCCGCCTGCGCCGCCGCGCCCAGCCGGGCGAGCCGCCGGGCCGCCGCGGCGGCCTGCTGGTCGGCGTCGCGCTGCCGGCCCCGGAGCCCGTCCAGCGCGGTCTGCGCCGCGCTGACCCCGGCCTGGGCGGTCCGCACGCCCGTCTGGGCCTCCGCCGCCCGGGTCCGGGCCGCCTCCACGGCGAGCCGCGCCGCCTCCTCGGCCCGCGCCGCCTCCTCCATGACCGCCGCGGTCCGCCCGGCCGCCGCCCTGGCCTCGGCCAGGTCGGCCGCGGCCGCGTCCAGCGCGGCCCGCACCGCCAGGGCCGACGACCCCGGCTCGGAGCCGCCCCGGGCCGCGTAGGCGCCCAGCAGGTCGCCGGAGCGGGTGACGGCCCGCAGTCCGGGGTGCTGCTCGACCGCCTTGCGGGCCGTGGGCAGGTCGTCGACGACGAGCACGTCCGCCAGCAGCGCGGCGACGGCCGCCCGCAGGCCGTCCGGCGCGGTCACCAGGTCGGCGGCCCACTCGGCCCCGGCCGGCGGCACCGGCCCGGCCGGCGGGCAGGGCCCCTCGGCGGCGATGACCAGGGACGCCCGCCCCTGGCCGGTGGCCCGCAGGAGCTCCATGGCGTCCACCGCGGACTGCAGCGATCCGACCGCGACGGCCTCGGCCGCCGCGCCCAGCACCGCGGCCACGGCCGCCTCCGCGCCCGGCCGGACGGTCAGCATCGTGGCGACCGGGCCGAGCACCCCGGCGCCGAGCTCACCGGTGGCGGCCAGCAGCGCCGCGCCGCCGTCCGTGCCCGTGGCCAGGCTCAGTTCCAGCGCCTCGAACCTCGCCTCCAGCGCGGCCACCCGGCGCTGCGCCTCCTGGTCGGCGGTGCGCGCGTCCGCCAGGACGGCCCCGGCCGCGCGCAGCTCCGCGTCCGGGCCCGCGACGGCCGCCCGCGCCTCCTCGGCCGCGGCCTCGGCCGCCTCGACGGCCAGCCCTGCCGACTCCACGGCCCCCAGAGCGATCTCCAGCTCCTCGGCCAGCGCGGGGTCGGCCGCCGGATCGGCCTGCTCCTGACCGTCGTGCTCGGCCTGGGCCAGCGCGGCCCGGCGCTCGGCCTCGGCGAGCGAGCGGGTCAGCCGGCCGATCTCCTCGGCGGCCGCCTCGGTCCGGCTGCGCGCCGCGCCGACCTGCCCCCGGAGCCGGGCGAGCCCTTCGCGCCGGTCGGCCGCGGCCCGGGCCTCGGCGGCCAGCCGGCGCTCCTCCGCGGCGAGCGCCCCCTCGGCCTCGGCCCGGCGGGCCGTCTCCCGGGCGAGCGCCTCCTGCTCCTGCTCCAGCAGCTCGGCCAGGACCCGTTCCTGCTCGCGGACCTCCTCGGCCTCGCGTTCGAGGTCCTCGGGGTCGCGCCCGCGCCGTTCCACGCCGGTGTCGGCGGCGTGCCGGCGCCGCTCGGCGGCCAGCCCGGCCAGGCCGCGCAGCCGGTCGCGGATCGAGGAGAGCCGGAAGAAGGTCTCCTGGGCGGCGGTCAGACGCGGCTGGGCCTCGGCCTCGGCGGCCTCCAGCTCGGTCTCGCCGTGCTGCCCCTGCTCCAGCTCCGCCTCCACGGCCCTGCGGCGGGCCAGGATCGCGGCCTCGTCCGCCGCCTCGCGCTCCAGCGCGGTCCGCAGGGTGAGCACGTCGTCGGCGAGCAGGCGCAGCCGCGCGTCCCGCAGATCGGCCTGGATCACGGCGGCCCGGCGGGCGATCTCCGCCTGGCGGCCCAGCGGCTTGAGCTGGCGGCGCAGCTCGGTGGTGAGGTCCTGGACGCGGGTCATGTTGGCCTGCATCGCGTCCAGCTTCCGCAGCGCCTTCTCCTTGCGCTTGCGGTGCTTCAGGACCCCGGCGGCCTCCTCGATGAACGCCCGGCGGTCCTCGGGGCCGGCGTGCAGGACCTGGTCGAGCTGGCCCTGACCGACGATGACGTGCATCTCGCGGCCGATGCCGGAGTCCGACAGCAGTTCCTGGATGTCGAGGAGGCGGCAGGTGTCGCCGTTGATGGCGTACTCGCTCTGGCCGCCCCGGAACATCAGGCGGCTGATGGTGACCTCGGTGTAGTCGATCGGCAGGGCGCCGTCGGTGTTGTCGATGGTGAGCGTGACCTCGGCGCGGCCCAGCGGGGCGCGTGAGGAGGTCCCGGCGAAGATGACGTCCTCCATCTTGCCGCCGCGCAGGGATTTGGCGCTGTGCTCGCCCATGACCCAGGCCAGGGCGTCGACCACGTTGGACTTGCCCGAGCCGTTGGGGCCGACGACGGCGGTGATGCCCGGCTCGAAGCGGAGCGTCGTCGCCGAGGCGAAGGACTTGAAGCCGCGCAGGGTGAGGGTCTTCAGATACACGGAAAACCCCCTCGTCCCCTGGTCTGCGCGGATCGCCGGCCGGACGCCCGGTGCGCGGGCCGGGCCGGCGCCCTCCGGTGCCCCCGGGTCAGCCCGGGGTCCGGTGCCCCCGTGAGCCCGGGGCCGCACGGGACCGGCGCACGATCCGGGCCGCCGGCGGGCCCTTAGCGGGGAAGACTACCGTTCTTCGCCCGCGCCCGCCCATGCACGGCTTATGGTGCCCTGCATGGACGTGGAGCGCGGCGAGCGGGGAGCGCCACTACCCCCCCAGAACAGGGAAAATCCGCTCAAAAGACGAAGTTTTATGATCGCCGGCGGCCTGGCGCTGCTCGGCGTCGGCGTCACCGCCGTGATGGCCGGTCCGGACGGCGTCCGGAAGGCCTACGGGCAGATCAGGTGCGGCAGGATGCCCGACCCTCCGGCGGGGCCGCCGGGCACGCTGCAGCGCAGCACGCTGGACGACCGCAGGGTGGTGATCGGCATCCCTCCGGGCACCCGGGGCAGGATCCCGGTGGTGGTCATGCTGCACGGGGCCGCGGGCGACGCGCTGACCCCGTTCGAGCTCTACGCGGTGGACCGCTACCTGGCCGCGGGGGGCGGGCGCTTCGCGGTGGCCTCGATCGACGACTGGCCCTCGGCGGACATCGAGGGACAGCTCCTGCCCTACCTGCGCGACTGCGGGCTCGACACCGGCAGGATCGGACTGATGGGCTGGTCGGCCGGAGGCGCCGGAGCCCTCCGGCTCGCCGCCGCGCTGGGCGCCGGGAAGGTGGCCGTGGTCGTGGCGGTCGCCCCGGCCATCACCACGGCGCAGGCCCCGCTGCGCGAGCTGGTGGACATCCCCGTCTGGCTGGGCTGCGGCGACCGCGACGGCTGGGCCAAGCAGACCGAGACGATGTTGAAGGGTCTGAAGGCGCTGGGCGCGACCGCCGAGGGGGGGATCTCCGGCGGGTGCCACAACGCCGCCTACCGCCGCCGGGTCCTGCCCGAGCAGCTTGCCTTCATCTCCCGTCACATCCACGTCTGAGGACGCGGGAGAGGGAAATGACGAGGGACGCCCCGGTGAGGCGTCCCTGGACAGATGGTGCTCCGCGCCGGCCTCGGGAACCCGTTCCTGACCCCCGCGCATCCACGCCGGATCCGACTCGGATCCGCCGCCCCCGATGGGCGAAGGTTCAGGAAAAGGCCCCTAGGTGAGAGCCGGCTCGCGATCCTGCAGGCGGGGGAACGCCTCTTCGCGGTTGCCTGCCGCGAGTTCGTCGTTCTGGGCCTGGAGCCGGGTGAGCTCTGCCTCGAGGTCGCGGATGCGCTGCTGAAGGCGGCGCATCTCCGAGACCATCCGAGGGTCAGGACCGCCGACGTGGCCGAGTAGAGCCTTCGCCATGGTTAAGGGTCCTCCACGCTGAGTGACCAGACTGGTTCGCGCACTTCTTGCCGCGGGAGGGGTGCGCGTGGTTCCTATCAAGAGTCGCACCGGTGAGGGAGACGGTCAAGTTGAACACTCCGCATGGATGCACCTGTGGGCACTCTCGACAGCTAAATGTACCCCATTAAGGCGTTTCAAGGGAAGCGTCAGCGCTCCACGAAACCGGATAGGTTTCCTCTGGCCTCACCCCAGCGTTCCACGACCGTGTCCACCCGGCCGGGAGTGCCGCCGCCCCGGAGCAGCTCCAGCAACTCGCCGGCCGCCTTCTCCGGCCCTTCCGCCACGACCTCCACCCGGCCGTCGTCGGTGTTCCTCGCCCAGCCGACCAGGCCGAGCTCCAGCGCCCGCGCCCGTGTCCACCAGCGGAAACCCACGCCCTGCACCCTGCCCCTGACCCATGCGGTCAGCCGTACCGCCGTCATGACCCCATCCTCCGGGACCGCCGGGGGGCGGGCTGACAGCGGGGGCAGCTGTAGGAGGAGCGGTTCATGAACGCCTCCCGGACGATCGGGGTGCCGCACCTCCGGCACGGCCCGTCGCGCCTGCCGTACACGGCGAGTGACCGCTCGAAGTAGCCGCTCTCGCCATTGACATTCACGTAGAGACTGTCGAAAGATGTGCCGCCCTCGGCCAGGGCCTCGCTCATCACCGCGCGGGCGGCCGCCAGGAGCTCCGCGATCTTCGGCCGGGTCAGCGTGTCCGTGGGCCGCGTGCCGTGCAGCCGGGCCCGCCAGAGCGCCTCGTCGGCGTAGATGTTGCCGACCCCGCTGATCAGCGACTGGTCCAGCAGCGCCCGCTTGACCTCGGTCCGCCTGCGCCGCAGGTCGACGGCGAAGCGCTCGTCGTCGAACGCGTCCTCGAAGGGGTCCGCCGCGATGTGCGCGATGGGCTCCGGCACCCACCGCGACGGCCGGAGGGTCATCGGGGCGACCAGCACGTGCCCGAAGGTGCGCTGGTCGACGAAGCGGAGTTCGGGGCCGCCGTCGGCGAAGCCCAGCCGGATCCGCAGGTGCCGCTCGGGGGCCGCGTCCGGCTCGACCACCAGCAGCTGGCCGCTCATCCCGAGGTGCGCCAGGATCGCGTCGGACCCGTCCAGCGGGAGCCAGAGGTACTTCCCCCGGCGCTCGGCCGAGCCGATCGTCCGGCCCGCCAGCCGGGCGGCGAACTCCTCCGCCCCCGGAACGTGGCGCCGGACCGCCCGCGGGTGGAGCACCTCGGCCCGGACGACGGTCCGCCCGGCGATCCAGCGCTCCAGACCCCGCCGGACGACCTCGACCTCGGGCAACTCGGGCATGCGCGTCCCTTCCGGCCGGCCGTCTCAGCTCGCCTCGCGCGCGTCCCGGTCGGCTCTGATGCGGTTCCAGGCGGCCTCGGCGGCCTGCTGCTCGGCCTCCTTCTTCGACCGGCCGGAGCCCGCGCCGTACTCCTCGCCGCCCAGGCGGACGACCGCGGTGAAGGACTTGGCGTGGTCGGGGCCGCTCTCGGCGACGTGGTACTCGGGCACGCCGAGCGACTCCGAGGCCGTCAGCTCCTGCAGGGAGGTCTTCCAGTCGAGTCCCGCGCCCAGCGAGGCCGAGTGCGCGATGAGGGGATCGAAGAGCAGGTGGACGACGCGGAACGACTCGTCCAGGCCCTTGTCCACGTAGACCGAGCCGATCAGCGCCTCAAGGGTGTCGGCGAGGATCGAGGACTTGTCGCGCCCTCCGGTGCCCTCCTCGCCCCGGCCGAGCCGCAGGAACCTGCCCAGTCCCAGCCCGCGCGCCACCTCGGCGAGCGCGCGCATGTTGACCACCGCGGCCCGCAGCTTGGCCAGCTGGCCCTCGGGCAGGTCGGGGTGGTTGCGGTAGAGGGTGTCGGTGACGACGAGCCCCAGCACCGAGTCGCCGAGGAACTCCAGGCGCTCGTTGGTGGGCAGGCCGCCGTTCTCGTAGGCGTAGGAGCGGTGGGTCAGCGCCCGCTCCAGGATCGCCGCGTCCAGCCGCACGGCCAGGACCTCTTCCAGCTCGTCCCGGACGGCCTCCACGGCCACGGGCTTCACGCTTGGTGCCACGTCTGCTTCTCCTCGCACGACGGTCGATCGAATGCGCGATGGCGAAGAGGCGAGACGAGGGATCGTCCGGAGACTCCGAAGACTCCGAAGACGTGGTGGGCGCCGGGAGGGTACGCGTGGTCGCGGACCCCGGCGTCCACCACGGCCGCGGGCGGACCGCCATCGCACTGGCGGGCGAACGGTGACGCCGACCGGGGGCGAAACGCGCCCGGCCGGCGTCCGTCGGTCAGAATGCGATCAGGCGGAGGGCTCGATCACCTGACGGCGGTTGTAGGTGCCGCAGGTCGGGCACGCCATGTGCGGGCGCTTCGGCGAGCGGCACTGGGGGCAGCTCACGAGCGAAACCGCGGCGGCCTTCCACTGCGACCGGCGGGAGCGAGTGTTGCTCCGCGACATTTTGCGCTTGGGGACAGCCACGTCAGCTCTCCTGATCGTTGTTATGTTCCGGAACCAGACCTTGCAACTTCGCCCAGCGGGCGTCGATCACCTCGTGCCCGTGGCCAGGCCCGGCGTCAGCCAGCCTGACCCCGCACTCCGCGCAGAGCCCGGCGCAGTCCTCACTGCACAGCGGGCTCAGCGGCAGTGTGAGCACCACCGCGTCGCGGAACACCGGTTCGAGGTCGAGCAGGTCACCGTCGAGGAGGAGGTCGTCCTCGGCTGCATCCTCAGCCGAGTAGAAGTACAGCTCCTGGAACGACACCTCGTTCTCCGAGGTGACCGGCTCCAGGCACCGTGCGCACTCCCCCCGCAGCGGGGACCGCGCCGTGCCCGTGACGAGCACGCCTTCCATGACCGACTCAAGCCGGATGTCCAGCTCGACATCGGCGTCCCTGGGGACGCCGATCATGTCGACGCCGGTCTCCGCCGGTGCCGGAAGAGTCAGGCGCAGCTGCTTCATGGCCCCCGGACGCCGCCCCAGTTCGTGGGTGGAGACCACCCAGGGGGCGCGAGGGTCAAGGTGCAGAGTCATTCCGCTCTCATCAGGCATGGCGAATCACCGCCGTCGTGCAAGGCCGAAATAAGAGAATACCAGGGGTCCGGACCTGCTTCGCGAGCCCTCGCCCGCCGCACACCGGAGCGCCCGCCGCGCACCGGAGCGCCGGCGGGCCGCCCGGACCCCGTCAGCCCCTGAGCCGCTCGACCAGGAGGTCCTGGACGAGGTCGGGGACCAGCCCGGCCACGCTCCCGCCGTACCGGACGATCTCCTTGATCCGGCTGGACGACAGGAACGACACCTCGGGACCGGTCGCCATGAACAGCGTCTCGACCCCGGACATCCGGTAGTTCAGCTGGGCCATCTGGAGCTCGTAGTCGAAGTCGCTGACCGCGCGCAGGCCCTTGACGATCGCGGGGATCTCCTGCTGCCTGCAGTAGTCCACCAGCAGGCCGTGGAACTTGTCCACGCGCACGTTGCCGTACTCCTTCGTCACGGTCTGCAGCATCTGGATGCGCTCCTCGACCGTGAACAGGCTCTTCTTCTCGATGTTGATCAGGACCGCGACGACGACCTCGTCGTACTGCCGGGAGGCCCGGCCGATGATGTCCAGATGACCGTTGGTGACGGGGTCGAAGGACCCCGGACAGACGACGCGACGCAAGGCGACCCCCAGGTTTACGGATTCCCGGCGGCGCGACCGTACCAAACGGACGCTTCGCCGTAACGACGGACCCTCTCCTCTTCGTATCCGGCCGGCCAGACCAGGTCCTTCCCCCGGCTCTCCCGTTCCACCGCGACCAGCGCGTCCGCAGCGAGCCATCCGCCGTCGCGCAGCCGCTCCAGCACCGCGTCGACCTCCTCGGCCGTCACCGCGTAGGGCGGGTCGGCGAAGACGAGGTCGTACGGCTCGGCGGCGCCCCGGGCGAGCACCCGCTCCACCCGGTCGGCGGCGAGCTCGGCGCCCGGCAGCCCGAGGGAGGCGATGTTCTCCCTGATCGTCCTGACCGCCCTGGCGTCGGACTCCACCAGCAGCGCGCGGGCCGCCCCGCGCGACAGCGCCTCCAGCCCGATCGCGCCGGACCCGGCGTACAGGTCCAGCACCCGGACCCCGTCCAGCGGCCCGAGCAGCGAGCCCACCGTGGAGAAGATCCCCTCCCTGGCCCGGTCGCTCGTCGGCCGGGTCCGGTTCCCCGGCGGCACGGCCAGCCTTCTTCCCCCTGCGACACCCGCGATGACTCGACTCACCCGTCCATTGTCCCGTGTCGCAGCCGAATGAATAACCGCAGGTCAGACGGGTCGAGGTCGTCGATCTCGGTCAAGAGTGGGCAAGGGGCGGCGACGAAAGCGCAAGGGTCGTTCCCTCGGGTCCCCCCGCCCTGCATGATGAGTCCTGCGGCCTTCGAGTGACCCAGGAGAAGGCCGGCCGGCGTGATCGTGAGCCCTTCCGCACGCCGGTACTCTCGGCACCTGACCCGAGAGATGGGCCCAGGCGGGGACGGCATTCGGGGGGAGGCCGTCCCCGCAACTGGGCGTTCGGTCCGGTGCGGCGACCGGGCGCGCGCCGGTGCGCGGACCTTCCCGCCGGTGATCGCCCTCCCGGGACCGGGCGTTCCGCGGCCACCCCCACGAAACCGGCGCCCCTGCGGCCCCTGCGCCGGGCACCCGCCCCTCGCGCCTTCCCTGCCCCGGGCACCCGCCCGTCACGCCTTCTCGAGGTACCCCGCCCGCTCGTCGGCGAGCAGCCGGTCGATCTCCGCCCGCAGGACCGGATGCCCGGCCAGGTCCGGATCGGCCGCCAGCATCGCCTCCGCCTCGTCCCGGGCGGCCTGGATGACGTCCTCGTCCCGGAGCAGCCGGAGCATCTTCAGTGACGACCTGCGGCCCGACTGGGCCACGCCCAGCACGTCGCCCTCCCTGCGCTGCTCCAGGTCCACCCGGGACAGCTCGAAGCCGTCCAGGGTCGAGGCGACCGCGTCGAGCCGCTCGCGCGCGGGGGTGCCCTGCGGCGCCTCGCTCACCAGCAGGCACAGGCCCGGCAGTCCGCCCCGCCCGACGCGCCCGCGCAGCTGGTGGAGCTGGGAGACGCCGAAGCGGTCGGCATCCATGATCACCATGACCGACGAGTTCGGCACGTCCACGCCGACCTCGATCACCGTGGTCGCCACCAGGACGTCGACCTCGCCGCGGGCGAAGGCCCGCATCACGGCGTCCTTCTCCTCCGGCGGCAGCTTGCCGTGGAGCACGGCGGTGCGCAGTCCCTTCAGCGGGCCGTCGGCGAGCGTCGCCGCCACGTCCAGCACCGCCAGCGGCGGCCGCCGCTCGTCGTCGGCCTTGTCCAGGTCGCCCTCGTCGCCCTCCAGGTCGCCGATGCGCGGGCACACGACGTAGGCCTGCCGGCCGAGCTCGATCTCCTCGCGCACCCGGACCCACGCGCGGTCCAGGAAGTGCGGTTTCTCGGCGACGGGCACCACGTGCGTGGTGATCGGGGCGCGGCCGGAGGGCAGCTGCGAGAGCGTGGAGACGGTCAGGTCGCCGAAGACGGTCATCGCGACCGTGCGCGGGATCGGGGTCGCGGTCATGACCAGCACGTGCGGGCGCCCGCCGCCCGCCTTCTCGCGCAGCGCGTCGCGCTGCTCCACGCCGAAGCGGTGCTGCTCGTCGACCACGACGAGCCCCAGGTCGGCGAACTGGACCCGCTCCTGGAGCACGGCGTGGGTGCCGACCACGATCCCGGCCGCGCCGGAGGCGGCGTCGAGCATCGCCGTACGGCGGGCCGCGGCGCCGAGCGAGCCGGTCAGCAGGGCGACCGCGGTGCCGCCGAACATGCCGCCGGCGGCCAGGTCGCCGAGCATGGCGGTGATCGACCGGTGGTGCTGCTGGGCGAGCACCTCGGTGGGGGCGAGCAGCACCGCCTGGCCGCCGGCGTCGACCACCTGCAGCATGGCCCGCAGCGCCACCACCGTCTTGCCCGCGCCGACCTCGCCCTGGAGCAGCCGGTGCATCGGGTGGTCGAGGGCCAGGTCGGCGGCGATCTCCTCGCCCACGCTCCGCTGCCCCTCGGTGAGCCGGAACGGCAGCCGCCCGTCGAAGTCGGCCAGCAGCCCGTCGCCGCGCCGCGGCCGGGGCGTCGCCGACCAGGCGGCGGCGGCCATCTTCCGCTGCAGCAGCACGGCCTGGAGCAGGAACGCCTCGTCGAACCTGAGCCGCTTGCGCGCCCGGCTCACGTCGGCGTGGTCGCGCGGCCGGTGGATCGCCAGCAGCGCCTCGGTCAGGCCGGGCAGCCCGTGCCGGGCGCGCAGGTCCGCCGGGAGGGGGTCCTCCAGGGCGCCCATGGTGTCGAGGACCACGCCCAGGGCCCGCCGCAGCGCCCAGGGCGTCACGTCCCGGCCCGCCGGGTAGATCGGCACCAGCGCCGCGGCGAACTCCCCCGCCTCGCGCTCGGTCTCGTCGATCATCTCGAACTCGGGGTGGGAGAGCTGCCACTTGCGCCGCTCGCCCTGGCCGAACGCGCCGACCTTCCCGGCGAACATGCCCCGGGCGCCCGGACGCAGCCGCGTCTCGGCGATGTGCGAGGCCTTGCCGAAGAACGACAGGTAGATCTTGCTCCGACGGCCGTCGACGACCTCGACCTCCAGCCAGGTGCCGCCCTTGTTGCGCATCGGCTTGCGCATCACCCGGGTGACCTCGCCGACCACCGTGACGTGCTCGTCGACCCGCAGGTCGTCGAGGTCGGTCAGCTCGCCCCGCTGGGCGTAGCGCCGCGGATAGTGCCGGAGCAGGTCGCCGACGGTCCGCAGGTCCAGGACGCTCTCCAGCAGCTTGGCCGTGCGGGGGTCCAGCACCTTGCCCGTCGGCTCGTCGAAGCTCGTCACGCCAGCTTTCTACCGCCTCCGGGCGACAGAATTCACCCGCATCCGCCGTCCCGCCTCACTCGACCCCGATGAGCAGCGGGTAACCGCCCTGCCCGGCCCCGTAGCGGACGACCTCGATGTCCGGCCTGGTGGCGGCCAGATGGTCCTGTACGGCCTGCGCCAGCCCGGCGGGCGCGTCCGCGCCCTCCAGCAGGGTGACCAGCTCGCTGCTGGAGGAGACCATGCGGCCGGCGACCCGCAGCGCGGTCTCCACCAGGTCCGCGCCGACCAGGGCGGCGTCCCCGTCGATCACGCCGAGCACGGTCCCGGGCCGGATCAGCCCCGCGCTCGTCATGACCTCCCGGTCGGCCACCCACACGTGCCCGTGGCGGGTGTGCGCGGCCGCCTCGGTCATCGCGACCACGTCGTCGTCGAAGCGCCGCAGCGGGTCGTGCACGGCCAGCGCCGCCAGGCCCTGCACCGACGCCCGGGTGGGCAGCACGCTCACCACGAGCCCCTCCTCCCGGGCGACCTCCGCGGCGGCCGCGGCGACCTCGCGCGTCCCGCTGTCGTTCGGCAGCACCACGACCTCCGCGCCCGCCTCCCGGATCGCGGCCAGCAGCGCGGCCAGGGACGGGCTGGCACCCGGCTCGCGCCGGACCACGACCGCCCCGGAACGCTCGAACACCTCGCCCAGGGCGGGTCCCGCCGCCACCGCCACCACGCCCCGCCCGCCCGCGGCCGGCCGCGTCCGGCCGGATCGGGTCAGATAGGTCACCTTGATCCGGTGCGGCCGCCCGCCCGCCCGCAGGGCCGCCTCGATCGCCGCGCCCGCGTCGTCCACGTGCACGTGCACGTTCCACAGGCCGTCCCCGCCCACGACCACCAGCGAGTCGCCGAGGGCGTCCAGTTCCGCGCGCAGGGTCTCCACGGCCTCGTCCCCGGCGTCCAGCAGGTACATGACCTCGTAGCCCGGGTGCCCCTCGGGCTGCGGGACGACCCTGCGGACCGGGGCGGGGACGTCGGGGCGCTCGGCGTAGGAGCCGGTCACCACCGCGGCGAGGCTCTCCAGGATGAGCGTCAGGCCCGCCGCGCCCGCGTCCACCACGCCGTTGCGGGCCAGCACCTCCAGTTGCTCCGGGGTGCGCCGGAGCGCGGCGCGGGCCTCCTGCGCGGCCCTGCCGGCCACCGCGGCCAGGTCGCCGGACAGGTCGCGCACCGCGGCGGCCACCGCGCCGAGCACGCTCAGCAGCGTGCCCTCGACCGGCCGCTCCACCGCGCCGCGGGCCAGCTCCGCGGCCCGGGCCAGGCCCCGTCCGAGGTCCGCGCCGCCGCCCTCGGCCGTCTTCAGCACGTCGGCGAGGCCGCGGAGCGCCTGGCTGACGATGACCCCCGAGTTGCCCCGCGCGCCGATCAGCGCGCCCTGGGCGAGGGTCCGCCAGGTGGCGTCCGCGTCCGCGTCGCCGGGCAGCCCGTCCAGCGCCTCGGCCGCCGAGAGCATGGTCAGGTGGAGGTTGGTGCCGGTGTCGCCGTCGGGCACGGGGAAGACGTTGAGGGCGTCGATCTCCTCCCGGGCCCGGCCCAGCGTCTCCGCGGCCAGCCATGACCACCGCCGGACCGCCGGCGGGTCGAGAACCTGCAGCATGCCTGCCCTCCGTGCCTGCGGGCGCGTCCGCCCCTCGTGCCCGCCGGTCGCGCCTTCCCGCGGGCGCGTCCGGCGCGTCCGCTCCCGGCCCCGGTCCGCCGCCGCGGCCTCCGGGAATGCGCTACGGTTGTCCCTCGGAGATTATCCCCGTTCGGCCAGTCGTGGCAGCTCGCGTTGGCACGCACGGTCAGGCATCGGATATCCTCGTTTGGCCAGCCGGTCGTCCCGGCATGCCCGATGACCGCCCAGCGGATCGGGTCTCTCGACTGATATAAGGAGCGAACCGTGGCTTCCGTCTGCGACGTTTGCGCTAAGAAGCCGATCTTCGGCAACAACGTCTCCCACTCGCACCGCCGCACCCGTCGCAGCTGGAGCCCGAACATCCAGCCCGTGCGCGCGGTCGTGAACGGCACGCCGAAGCGGCTGAACGTGTGCACCTCCTGCATCAAGGCCGGCAAGGTCACCCGCTAGCCCCGGACTCCGCGCACGGCCCGCAGCCCCTCCGCCGAGGGGCCGCGGGCCGTCTGCGTTCCGGAGCCGTAGGCCTCTCCGGTCGGCGACAGCGCCGGCCTTCCTCCGCCGGGACCCCATCGGGGGTCCCCGGCCCCCCGGGGCTCCCGGCGGCGACAGGGCCGGATCCCCGGCGGCGGGCGGTCGGTTCAACGGAGCCACCGGCGGTCCACATGTTTTCGCAACATGTCCACCCCACGGACCGTGACTCTCTATCGTCGCAGCGTGACCATCACCTGCTTCCCTCGCGGCACCGTGCGCGACACGACCAAGAAGATCGGCGTCGACCTCCCCGATGACCTGTACCGGTGGATGCAGTCCGAGGTCAGGGCCGGTCGGGCCCCCTCCATCTCCGGGTTGATCGCGGAGGTCGTCGAGCACCAGCGCAGCCGGGCGGAGCTGTCCGCGCTCCTCGCCGACCTCAAGGCGGAGTTCGGCCCGCCGACCGCGGAGAGCGGGAAGCGGATCGACGAGGCCGTCGACGCCCTGTGCACGATCCAGGAGACCGAGCCGGTCCGAAGGGGGCGACCGGCGTGAGGCGGCCCGCCGGTCTGCGGCGCTTCGTGTTCGACACCGGGGCCCTCGTCGGGCTCGAACGGGGCAACCCCGATGTGATCGAGGTCCTGGAGCGGATCCTCGCCGGTGAGCTGGAGGGCGTCGTGCCCCGCACCGTGCTGGCCGAGGCCGGGCGGGACGGGACCCGCCGGGTACGGCTGGCCGCGGCGTTCAACCGCGCCCGGCGCATCCGCCACGGCTCGCTGGTGATCGACGAGCTGACCCCCGAGCGCGCCGCGGAGATCGGCCGGAAGATCGGCGAGTGCGGCCACGACGACGTGGTCGACGTGAACGTCGCCCTGTGCGCCCGCAGTTCCCCTTCCGGGGTCGTCGACGCCATCGTGCTCACCGGCGACCGCGACGGCATCACGCGCGTCGACGGCGCGCTGGACCGCGTGATCATCGACGTCTGAGGCGGCCTCGTCAGACGCGCTGCCGCCAGGCGTGGTCCACCGGCCCGATGCCCGCGCCGAGCGCGAACCCCCGGGCGATCGCTCCGGTGACGTACTGCTTGGCCTTGCCCACCGCGGACGGGACGTCCTCGCCGAGGGCCAGCCAGGAGGCGACCGCCGAGGCCAGGGTGCAGCCCGTACCGTGGGTGTGCCGGTTGTCGTGGCGCTCGGCGGTGAAGCGGAACTCCCGGTCCCCGTCGGTCAGCAGGTCCACCGGGGCGCCCGGCAGATGGCCGCCCTTGATCAGCGCCCAGGCGGGACCGAGCTCCAGGACCGCCTCCGCGGCCCGGCGCAGGTCCCCCTCGCCCTCGACCTTCACCCCGGTGAGCTGGGAGACCTCCCAGAGGTTGGGGGTGACGACCGTGGCCACGGGCAGCAGCCGGGACTTGACGGTCTCCACCGCCTCGGGCGCCAGCAGGGCGTCCCCGTGCTTGGAGACGCCGACCGGGTCCACCACCACCGGCGCGTCCAGCCCGGACAGCGCCTCGGCGACGGTCTCCACGAGCACCGCCGAGGCCAGCATGCCCGTCTTGACGGCCTGGGTCCCGATGTCGCCGAGCACCGAGTCGAGCTGGGCCCGTACCGCCTCGGGCGGGAGCTCCCAGTAGCCCTGCACGCCCAGCGAGTTCTGCGCCGTCACCGCGGCGATGACGCTCATGCCGTGCACGCCGAGGGCGAGCATGGTCTTCAGGTCGGCCTGGATGCCCGCGCCGCCGCCGGAGTCGGAGCCGGCGACGGTCAGCACGCGGGGAGGGGACGAAACGGTCATGAACCTCATCCAACCAGCTTCCGCCGGAGTCCGCGGCGTCGCGCTCCCCCGCGGGCGGCCGTCCGCGCGGCCCGCGGGCCCGGCGACGGCTCCCCACCGCGCCCGCGGGCCGCTCTCAGCCGTTCCCGGCGGACGGGGCGGGCGCCGGAGGATCGCTCCCGCCGTCGGACCCGGAGGACGAGGTGGGCGGAGGCTCCTGCGGGGAGGCCGTGGGTGCGGGCTCCTGCGGCGGGGCGCTCTGCGTGGGCGTCTCCTCGGCGGGCGGGGCGGTCCTCTCTCCGGGCTGCCCCTGCGTCCGGTCCCCGCCGCCATTGAACACCAGTCCGGTCTGCCGGGGGCGCCGGGTGGGCGCCTGCGTGGCGGGGCGGCCCTTCGGGGTACGGCTCGCCTCCGGGCGACCGGTCCGCCTCGGGGAGGACGGAGGGGAGGGGGACCGGGACGGGGACGGCGTCGCGGTCCGGGAGCTCTCCGGCCGCGGGCGCTCCTCCCCGGGGACGGGCTCCCCCGCCCCGGAGGCGTCCCCCTCCGGGTCCGCGGTCGGGCACTTCTCGGCCGGGCAGTCGAGCCGCGGTCCGGCCGGGTCCTTCCACGCCTGGACGCCGACCACGGTGCCGCCCAGCATCGCCGCGGCGGCGGTGACCGTCAGCACCGCCGCCTTGACCGGCGCTCCGACGCGCCGCCGCCCACCGGACCGGCCCGCCTCCACGCGGCCGGTCCTCACCCGGTCCACCGGCGCCGGAGGGACGCCGGGCGCCGCCGACTGCTCAGGGCGGAGCCTGCGCCCGGCCGGCGCGGCGGCGAACGGCTCCGGCACGGCCTCGGGCTCGGGCCGCCCGCCGTGCTGGAGAGCGCCCTCCTCCTGCAGCTCGTGTCTACCCATGGCTCCTCGTTCTCGGGGGACGTCGACCGCCCATCTTCCTACCATTTCGGTAAAGATCTGTCATAATTTTTCACCCTTTACCGATCGGTTACGGACATCACGCCCGAAAGTGGTCCCAACCGCCGCGCTCCGAGGTACGGCCTCCGGCCTCGACGCCCGCCCCCTCCACCACCCGGCCGATCTCCGTCCAGGGGGGCGGGAGCCGTACGCCGCGGGGGAACGCCGCGGCCAGCGCGTGGTCGTCCCCTCCCGTGAGCATCCAGTCCAGCGGGTCGGCGCCGAGCAGGCGGGCCGCGGCCTCCAGTTCGGCGGGGACGGCGAGGGCGGCCGGGTCCAGCACGATGCCCACGCCGCCGGCGTCGGCGATGTGGCCGAGGTCCTGCATCAGCCCGTCGCTGACGTCCAGCATCGCGGTCGCGCCCAGTTCGGCGGCCTGGACCCCGCACGCGTAGGGCGGTCGCGGACGGCGGTGGGCGTCCACCAGCGCCACCAGCGCCGCCGGCGGTTCCGGATCGCCGGGCTCCGCGCCCGCGGCGCGGCCGGACCGGAGCAGCGCGAGCCCGGCCGCGGCGTGGCCGAGGCGTCCCGCCACCGCGACCACGTCACCGGGGCGGGCCCCCGACCGGGTGACCGGCGCGCGCCCGCCCAGGTCGCCGAGGGCCGTCACGCCGATCACCACCAGGTCGCAGCGGGTGGTGTCACCGCCCACGACACTGGCTCCGACCAGGTCGCACTCGTCCCGGAAACCGTCGGCGAGGTCGTCCAGCCAGCCCGCGGCGGCGGTGGCGGGCAGGCCGAGTCCGACCACGATGCCGGTGGGGTCCGCGCCCATGGCGACGACGTCCGAGAGGTTCTGCGCCGCGGCTTTACGCCCAATATCGTAGGCACTAGACCAATCAAGACGGAAATGTCTATTCTCAAGCAGTAAGTCTGTTGTGACGACGACCCGTCCATCGGGCGCACCCACGACCGCGGCATCGTCCCCCGGGCCGAGCAGGACGGTCCGGCCCTGCGGCAAGCGTCCGGCAATACGTGCAACGATTCCGAATTCGCCGAGATCTCCGACTGTGATGACGCACCTCCCGTTCATCACAGGGTACGGTTGCCCTCCGGTACTGATCCAATCGCCCGGGAGGACGTGATGGTGCAGGCCTACATCCTTATCCAGACCGAAGTCGGCAAGGCCGCCGACGTTGCCCGTCAGATCTCCTCGATCTCCGGCGTCACGCAGGCCGAGGACGTCACCGGTCCCTACGACGTGATCGTGCGCGCGGAGGCCCGGAACGTGGACGAGCTCGGCAAACTCGTGGTGGCGCAGATCCAGGCGGTGGAGGGGATCACGCGGACCCTCACCTGCCCCATCGTCCACATCTGATCCCGCGGGGCGAAGGCGTGTCTCTCCGGTTCGCCCGCGGGACCGGCCGGTCTTCCCGGTTCGCCCGCCGGGCCGGCGGGGTCTGCGCCCTGCTGGCCCTCGCCGGATGCGGCGGGGCGGTCCGGGTGGACCCGCCCTCGCCGGAGCCGTCGGCCGCCGCCGCGTGCCGGGCGCTCGCCGGACGCCTGCCGCAGGTGCTCGACGGCGCCGAGCGGACGGAGTCGGACCCCCCCTCGCCGTACGTCGCGGTGTGGGGGGCCGGGGAGATCGGGCTGCGCTGCGGGGTGCCGCGCCCGGCGAACATGGCCGCCACCGACCAGGTGCCGGTGGTCGACGACGTGGCGTGGTTCGCCGACCCCGCCCGGCCCGCGCTGTTCACCGCGATCGGGCGGGCGGCCTACGTCGAGGTGACGATCTCCCGCGCGCACGCCCCGGAGAGCGTGCTCGTCGAGCTCGCGGTCCCCGTCAAGGCGGCGCTACCGCAGACCGGGTGAGCGCTCCAGCGCGAGCCGGACCATCCGGTCGACCAGCTCGGCGTACGGCAGGCCGGTGGCCTCCCACAGCCGCGGCGCGGCCGACATCGCGGTGAAGCCCGGCATCGTGTTGATCTCGTTGAGCAGCAGCCTGCCGTCGTCGGTGCAGAAGAAGTCGACCCGGGCCAGCCCCTCGCAGCCCAGCGCCTCGAACGCCCGCACGGCCATGGCCCGCAGGTCCTCGGTCAGCTCGCCGGGCAGGTCCGCCGGCACGACCAGGGACATGTCGTCCCCGACGTACTTGGCCTCGAAGTCGTAGAACTCGTGGTCGCCGTGGACCAGGACCTCCCCCGGGAGGCTGGCCTGCGGCGGCTCGTCACCCAGGGACTCCAGCACGGCGCACTCGATCTCCCTGCCGGTGATCGCGGCCTCGACCAGCACCTTGGGGTCGTGCTCCCGGGCCAGCTCGACGGCCCGCTCCAGCTCGTCGAGGTCCGCGGCCTTGGAGATGCCCTGGCTCGATCCGGCCCGGGCCGGCTTGACGAAGACCGGCCAGCCGAGCTCCTGGACCTCCTTGAGGACCCGGTCGCGGTCCACCCGCCAGTCGCGGTCGCGGATCGTGACGTAGGGGCCCACGGGCAGGCCGGAGGCCGCCAGCACCATCTTCATGTAGGCCTTGTCCATGCCGACCGCGCTGGCCAGCACGCCCGAGCCGACGTAGCGGACCCCCGCCATCTCCAGCAGGCCCTGGATGGTGCCGTCCTCGGCGAACGGGCCGTGCATGACCGGGAAGACCACGTCCACCCGCCCGAGCTCGGCCGGGACGTCGGAGGCGCCGTAGGCCACCAGCGGGCCGCCGCCGGACGGCAGCACGAGCTCGGTCCCCCGGGCGTCCACCACCGGCAGCTCGCCGCTCTCGATCGCGTAGCGCTGGTCGCCGGAGGCGAGCACCCACCGCCCGTCCCGGGCGATCCCGATGGGGATCACCTCGTATCTGGACCGGTCGATCACCTCCAGCACGCTGCCGGCTCCGAGGACGGAGACGGCGTGCTCGGAGTTGCGGCCACCGAAGAGAATCGCCACCCGTGGCCGAGGTGCGTGCTGCTCGCTCATGATGACCGAATCTACCCCCTCTGGGAGGTGAATCCGGTTGTCAGACGCGCCCGTCCCCCGAAGCGGCCAGGGAGTCGAGCGCCCTGGTGACGTCCACGATGAGGTCCTCGGCGTCCTCCAGCCCGATCGAGAACCGCACCGCCCCCGCGTCGCCCTCGGCCCCCTCGCCGGGGCGGTGGCCGAGGGAGGCGGCGCACACGGCCTTGGTGCGCGTGCCGCCCGCCGAGGAGGCGGCCGAGACCAGCCGGAGCGCACCGGCCAGCCGCACGCCCGCGTCATGGCCGCCGTGCGGGGTCACCGTCACGCAGGCGCCGTACCGGGTGCCCTCCGGACCGGAGTCGAACAGGTGCCGGGCGAGCCGGTGGCCGGGGTGCCCGGGAAGGCCGGGGTAGTCGACCCGGCGGACCACGGGGTGCTTGGCCACGGCCGCGGCGAACAGCATCGCGGTGGAGCACATGCGGCGCACCCGCAGCGGCAGCGTCTCCAGGCCCCGGCGGAGCAGGAAGGCGTCGTCCGGGGAGAGCTCGGCCCCCGTGTCGACGCGGACCCGGCGGAGGCGGGCGATCAGGTCGGGGCGGCCCACGACGACACCGCCGGTGCAGTCGTCGTGCCCCCCGAGATAGGTGGTGGCGGAGTGGACCACGAGGTCGGCGCCGTGCTCCAGGGGCCGGCACACGACCGGCGTGGCGAAGGTCGAGTCGACCACCAGGAGGGCTCCGGCGGAGCGGGCGATCCGGTAGAGGCCGCGGACGTCGGCCACGGCCGCCGACGGGGTGGAGAGCGTCTCCGCGTATATGATCTTCGTGCTCCGCCGGACCGTCGCGTCCACCCTGCCGAGATCGGCGTAGTCGACGAAGTCCGCGCTCACCCCGAACCTGGCCAGCACGTTCGTGATGAGCGAGTGGGTCCGGTCGTGGACCGGGGCGGGGGCGACGAGGTGCGCCCCGGAGCGCAGGAAGGTCATCAGCACCGCGGTGACCGCGGCCATCCCCGAGGCGAAGGCCTGGCCCGCGACGTCCTCGGGTGCGGCCGCGCCCTCCAGGGAGGCGACGGCCGCGGCGAAGGCGGCGGTGGTGGGGTTGTCGACGCGGTCGGCGCCGTCCTCCCCGGCCGTCTCCGGTCCGCCGGGCGGGTCGGTGCGGCTCCACGCGGAGCTGCGCCACACCGGCAGGCCGAGAGGGCTGCCCGGAGGGCCCGCCGGGGCCGGCAGGTGCGCCGAGCGGGTGTTCTCGCCCCGCTGCCGGCGCGCGGGGCGGTTCACACGCCGTACCGTTCGGGTTTGGGGGTCCGCGACATCAGCAGCATCGCGGCTTCGCGGGGAGGCATGCCGTCATGGACGACGGCCACGACGACCTCGGTGATCGGCATCTCCACGTCGTGCTTTCTGGCCAGTTCGAGGACCGACTCGCAGGACTTGACGCCCTCTGCGGTCTGCTTGGTGGCGGCGACGACCTCGGCCAGGGTCATGCCCCGCCCCAGATTCTCACCGAAGGTACGGTTCCGGGACAATGGTGAGGTACAGGTCGCCACCAGATCGCCCATCCCCGCCAGCCCCGCGAACGTGTGCGGATCGGCGCCGAGCGCCGCGCCGAGCCGGGAGATCTCCGCCAGCCCGCGGGTCATGAGCATCGCACTGACGTTGTCGCCCATCCCCATGCCCGCCGAGACCCCGACCGCGAGCGCGATGACGTTCTTGACCGCTCCGCCGAGTTCCACGCCGACCACGTCGGGGTTGGTGTAGGGGCGGAACCACGGCGGCAGGTGGCAGGCCGCCTGCAGCCGCTCCATGGCCCCCTCGTCGGGGCAGGCGACCACCGTCGCGGCGGGCTGGCCGCGGACGATCTCACCGACCAGGTTGGGACCCGACACCACCGCGACCCGCTCCGCCGGCACCTCGGCGACCTCGCAGATCACCTCGCTCATCCGCTTGGTGGTGCCGAGTTCGATGCCCTTCATCAGGCTCACCAGGACCGCGTCGTCCGGCAGGTCGGGCTTCCAGGCGGTCAGGTTGCCGCGCAGGGTCTGCGAGGGCACGGCGAGCACCACGAAGTCGGCGCCGTCGAGCGCCTCGGCCGGCTCGGTGGTGGCGCGCAGCGTCTCGGGCAGCGTCGTGCCCGGCAGGTAGTCGGGGTTCTCCTGCCGGCGGTCGATCGCCTCGACGATCTCCGGGCGCCTGCCCCACAGGGTCGTCCGGGTGCCCGTCCCGGCGAGGATCATCGCGAACGTCGTGCCCCATGAACCCGTCCCGAACACGGCAGCCTTGGTCATTTCATCACCGTACGCCGAAGTCAGCCGTGAGAGGGCCGCTTGAACGGGGTCTCCGGCGGCTTCTCCCCCCGCAGTCCGGCCAGCTGCGCCGTGATGGCCGCCATGATGTCGGCGGTCGCCGCGCGCAGCGTCTCGGCCCCGGGCGGGCGCCCGGCGAGCTCCTCGCGGTACCGCGACAGGTCCACCGGGGGCCCGACCTGCACGCGGAACGTCGTGCGGGGCAGGAGGCGGGGCCGCCTGCCGCCGTAGGGCAGGATCTCCTGCGCGCCCCAGTGCGCCACCGGGATCACCGGCACGCCGGTCTCCAGGGCCAGCCGCGCCGCGCCCGTCTTCCCCTCCATGGGCCAGAAGTCCGGATCGCGGGTGCAGGTGCCCTCGGGGTAGAACATCACGCACGCCCCCTCGTCGAGCCGCTCCCGGGACGCCTCCAGCGAACGGGCCGCGTCGGCGCTGCCCCGGTGGACGGGGATCGCCCGCATCGCCCGCACCATGCGGCCGATCACCGGCACGGTGAAGAGCCCGGACTTGGCCAGGACCACCGGCCAGCGCCCGTGGTCGTACAGGAAGTGCGCGACCAGGAAGGGGTCCACCCACGACAGGTGGTTGGTCACCATGATGATCGCGCCCTGGCGCGGCAGCCGCTCGGCGTGCCGCCACTCCTTCTTCACCAGGAGCCACGAGACCGGCTTGACGATCGCGACGGCCACCGCGACCCAGAACCTGGTCGGCCATCCGGGGCGTCTCATCCGCTCCTCCATGCACTGCGGGGGGTGCTCCTCGGGCCCTCCGGTTGGCTCCGGAGGCCGTCGAGACGGGATGCTTAAGGGTATGCCTCCTCCCGAGAGCCCCGACTGGACCCTCGTCGTCCCGGTCAAGACCCTGGTGGCAGCCAAGACCCGGCTGTCCGAGGCCGCGGGCCCGCACCGCGCCGCGCTGGCCGTGGCGATCGCCTGCGACACCGTCGAGGCCGCGCTGGGCTGCGGCCCCGTCGCGCGCGTCGTGGTGGTCACGGGCGATCCGGTGGCGGCCGGGGCGCTGTCCGCCGTGGGCGCCCACGTGGTCGGCGACCCGGAGGCGGGGCTCAACGCGGCGCTGCGCCACGGCGCGGGCGAGGCCGTACGGCTGGCGCCCGGCGACGCGGTCGGCGCGCTCCAGGCCGACCTGCCGGCCCTGCGCCCCGCGGAACTGGCGCTCGTGCTGGCCGCCGCGGCCGAGTTCGACCAGGCCTTCCTGCCGGACGCCGCCGAGGTCGGCACGACCTTCTACGGCACGCGGCCCGGCGTCCCGTTCGCTCCCGGGTTCGGCGGCGCCTCCCGCGACCGCCATCTGCGGCGCGGCGCCAAGGAGCTCTGCCTGGCGCAGGTCGACTCGGTGCGCCGGGACGTGGACACCCCCGACGACCTGCGCGCCGCCCTCGCCCTGGGCACCGGCCCGCGCACCCGCGTGGTGGCCGGGCTCATCGGGGCGGAGCCTCCGGACGCGGAGTCCTTCCGATGAATCCGGACCGCGTTAGGGTGGTGGGCGTGCAGGCGACGGTGAGGACCTTCGACCCCGCGACCCGGTCCGGGTCGGTGTTCCTGGACGACGGGACCGAGGTCCCCTTCGGCGCCGAGGCGTTCGACGCCGGGCCGCTCCGGCTGCTCCGGCCCGGCCAGCGGGTGAACATCTCCGTGGACGGCGGCCTGGTGACCTACGTGACGCTCTCGACCTTCCCGCTGCCGGGCTGAGCCCTCCGGCCCCGGCGCCGCGCACGCCGAGCGCCCGGTCCCACGCGGGGATCCGGGCGCCCGATGTGCGAGTCCGCCGCTCGGCGGATGCCGTCTGTTCGCGGGTGCTACTTCTTGGCGGCCTTCTTGCCGCCCTCGTTGACGAGGTCCTTGAAGTCGGAGCCGGCGCGGAACTTCGGCGCCCAGCTCTCGGCCACCTTGATCTCGGCGCCCGTGGAGGGGTTGCGGGCCGTGCGGGCCGGCTTGTGCGCCATCTCGAAGGCGCCGAACCCCGTGATGGAGACCTTGTCGCCGCTGGCGACGGCCTTCTGGATGGTGTCGAGCACGGCGTTCACGGCCTCGGTGGCCGTCTTCTTGTCGCCCACCCGATCCGCGATGGCGTCGACGAGTTCTTTCTTGTTCATGAAGATTGTCCCTTGTTGCCGATGTCCGGGAGTGGGTCTCAAGACAGGAAGCCCGTCTCACCCGATTTGTCGCCGAGCGGGGTCTCAGGTGGAGCGCGAGACCCCTTACCCGCTTGAAATTAGGGGACGGAAGCGTGTGACTCAATCACCTTCCGCAATATTTCCAGCACTCCGTGTGTCTGAAACCAGGTCATCGAGGTCAATCAGGAACGATTCCAGGCGTGTGGCCGCACGGTCCAGGTCGTGCTTGGCCGCTCCGCAGATGGCCAGCAGGCGTTTGACGAGGCGCCGCCGCGCCTCCGGGGGCACGGGCAGCACGCGGACGCGGCTGTGCGCCTCGCGCAGCAGCCGCGCCAGCTCTCGTTCTGAACGGGTCAGACCGTCGTCGGCAGCCATGGCTGCCGACCATTCTCGTACGCCGCCACGGCGTCGGCGTTGCGCAGGGTCAGGCCGATGTCGTCCAGGCCCTCCATCAGCCGCCAGCGGGTGTAGTCGTCGATCTCGAAACCGGCGGACTCGGCGCCCCAGCGCACCCGGCGCTCCCCGAGGTCGACGGTGACCTCCAGGGCGGGGTCGGCCTCCACGGCCGACTGCAGCGCCTCGACGGTCGCGGCCGGCAGCACGACCGGCAGCAGTCCCATCTTGGTGGAGTTGTTGCGGAAGATGTCACCGAACCGGGCCGCGATCACGACGCGGAAGCCGTACTGCTGCAGGGCCCAGACCGCGTGCTCGCGCGAGGAGCCGGTGCCGAAGTCCGGCCCGGACACGAGGATCGAGGCGCCCTGGTAGGCGGGCTGGTTCAGGACGAAGTCGGGGTCCTCGCGCCAGGCGGAGAACAGGCCCTTCTCGAAGCCGGTCCGGCTGACCTGCTTGAGCCAGACGGCCGGGATGATCTGGTCGGTGTCGACGTTGCTGCGGCGCAGCGGCACGGCCCGACCGGTGTGCGCGGTGAAGGAATCCATGATCGTGTCTCCTAGGCCAGGTCGGCGGGGGCGGTCAGCTTGCCGGTGACGGCGGTGGCGGCGGCGACGGCCGGCGAGACCAGGTGGGTGCGGCCGCCCTTGCCCTGACGCCCCTCGAAGTTGCGGTTGGAGGTCGAGGCGCTGCGCTCGCCGGGGGCGAGGGTGTCGGGGTTCATGCCCAGGCACATCGAGCAGCCCGCCTCGCGCCACTCGGCGCCGGCGGCCTTGAACACCTCGTGCAGGCCCTCCTGCTCGGCCTGGAGTTTGACCAGCATCGAACCGGGGACGATCAGCGTCCGGGTCACGACCCGGCGACCGCGCAGCACCTCGGCCGCGGCGCGCAGGTCCTCCAGCCGGCCGTTGGTGCAGGACCCCACGAAGACGGTGTCCACCTCGACCTCGCGGAGCGGGGTGCCCGGGGCGAGCCCCATGTACTCCAGCGCGCGGCGGGCCGCGGCCGGGTCGTCGGTCTCCTCCGGCACCGGCACGGCCGCGCCCAGCGGAGCGCCCTGGCCGGGGTTGGTCCCCCAGGTGACGAACGGGGTCAGGGTCGAGGCGTCGATCTCCACGACGGTGTCGAAGACGGCGTCGTCGTCGGTGACCAGGGACTTCCAGTACGCGACGGCGGCGTCCCACTGCGCGCCGGCCGGGGCGTGCGGCCGTCCCTTCAGGTACGCGAACGTGGTCTCGTCGGGGGCGATCATGCCCGCGCGGGCGCCGGCCTCGATGGACATGTTGCAGATGGTCATCCGGCCCTCCATGGAGAGCCTGCGGATGGCCTCGCCGCGGTACTCGACGATGTGACCCTGACCGCCGCCGGTGCCGATCTTCGCGATGATCGCCAGGATCAGGTCCTTGGCCGTGACGCCGACCGGCAGTTCGCCGGAGACCTCGATGGCCATCGTCTTGGGGCGGTAGGCGGGCAGCGTCTGGGTGGCCAGCACGTGCTCCACCTCGGAGGTGCCGATGCCGAACGCGATGCCGCCGAAGGCGCCGTGCGTCGAGGTGTGGGAGTCGCCGCACACGATGGTCATGCCGGGCTGGGTCAGGCCGAACTGCGGGCCGATGATGTGCACGACGCCCTGGCCCGCGTCGCCCATCGGGTGCAGGCGGACGCCGAACTCGGCGCAGTTCTTGCGCAGCGTCTCGACCTGGGTCTTGGAGACCGGGTCGGTGATCGGGCCGAGCAGGGTCGGGACGTTGTGGTCCTCGGTGGCGATGGTGAGGTCCGGCCGCCGCACGGTCCGCCCCGCCATGCGCAGGCCGTCGAACGCCTGCGGGCTGGTCACCTCGTGGATGAGGTGCAGGTCGATGTAGAGCAGGTCGGGCTCTCCCTCGGCACGTCGCACGACGTGCTGCTCCCAGACCTTCTCCGCCAGCGTGCGGCCCATTGTCGCCTCCCTTTCGTTGCGACGCTGTGCGTCGTCGCCCGACTTGCCTTCTCATATGTCGAGACTGCAGTATCGGTGTATGGACAACTCTAGCGGAGTCGGCGTACTCGACAAGGCCGTTCTGGTGCTCAACGCCCTCGAGGCCGGCCCGGCATCCCTCGCGCAGCTCGTCCAGGCGACCGGCCTGGCCCGCCCCACCGCCCACCGGCTGGCGGTCGCGCTGGAGCACCACCGCATCGTCTCCCGCGACACGCAGGGCCGGTTCGTCCTGGGATCGCGGCTCTCGGAGCTGTCCACGGCCGCCGGGGAGGACCGGCTGCTGGCCGTCGCCTCACCGGTCCTCACCCAGTTGCGGGACATGACTGGAGAAAGTGCACAACTTTACCGCCGCCAAGGTGATGAGCGGGTCTGCGTGGCCGCCGCCGAGCGCTCCAGCGGGCTGCGCGACACCGTGCCCGTCGGTTCGGCCCTGCCGATGTTCGCCGGCTCGGCCGCGCAGATCCTGCTGGCCTGGGAGGAGCCCGACCGCCTCCACCGCGGCCTGCGCGGGGCCAAGTTCACCGCCGCCACCCTGTCGAGCGTCCGCCGCCGGGGCTGGGCGCACAGCGTCGGCGAGCGCGAGCAGGGGGTGGCCAGCGTCTCGGCTCCGATACGGGGCACCGGCGGCAAGGTGATCGCCGCGATCTCGGTGTCCGGGCCGATCGAGCGCCTCACCCGCACCCCCGGCCGGATGCACGCCGCCCCCGTGGTCGCCGCCGCCGAGCGCATCACCGAAGCGATGCGCCGGAACGGCTGAGCCGTACGGCGCCGCCCGCGGGACACCGTGCGGGGACACCGTGCGGGGACACCGTGCGCCCCGGCCGTCTCCCCCCGATATGAGGAGGCGAGCACCCCCGCGGCCCCCTAGGCTGGGCGGGTGACAGATCGCATCGAGGCAGCCGCCGCTGAACTGCGCCCCCTGCTCCAAGAATTCATCCTCTGGGCCCGCGAGAACGCGCCCGGCAGCGACTCGAACCTGGTGGGCTCCGTCGCCCTGTGGCACCGCTTGGTCGCCTCCGACGACGTCGGCCGCTGGAGGACCTCCGATCTGCGCACGGTGCTCCTGGAGCGGATGCCGAAGGTGGTGGAGGACCCCGAGGCCGCCGTGGAGGGACTGGTGCCCGCCGTCCGTGCCTACCTGGCCTATCTGTCGGACACCGCCCGCCTGGCGGCGGGCTCCTCCCCGCTGAAGGAGATGCTGGCCGAGCTCGACGAGATCGAGGACGACGTCGCCGACGCGATGGAGGACGTGCTCGCCGAGGACGACGAGGACGACGAGGCGTACGACGACGAGGAGTTCGAGGGGCTGGGCGACTTCGAGCCGTTCGCCGACCGGCTCGCCGCGCTGCCGACGATCCGGCTCCGCCCCGACGCCGAGCTGGCCGGGGCGGCGCGCAGGTCCGTCCTGCTCGCCAAGGCCCGGGACCTGGCCGTCTGGGTCGGCACCGAGCGCCGGGTGGGCGAGGAGGACCTGCTCACCGACGCCGAGATCGCCGAGGCGCTGGCCGTTCTGGGGTTCCCGGCGCCGGAGGCGGTGGACGGCCGGCTGGCCGAGGCCGTGCCCGCGCTGTGGAACGTCTGGAACCTCGCGATCGACCTGGACTTCCTCCAGCCCGAGGGCGAGGACACCGTCAGCGCCGACCCCGACGCCGCCGACTGGCCCTTCGAGGAGGACGACGACGTCCTGGACGCCTGGCTGGCCGGGCTGCAGTCGATCGACTACGGCGACCCCGAGCTGGACGACGAGGACGCCACGATCGCCCTGTCCGGGCTGACCCGGGCACTGCTGGTCCGGGTCCTGCTGGCCACCGGCTCCAAGCCCGTCGACGAACTCCGCACCGAGCTGGCCGAGGCCGCCGCCGAGTACGACGACCTCGGCGCCGAGGCCTGGGACGCCGCCGCCGCGCAGTACGGCGACCCGCTCAACCCGGTGCTGGACTGGCTGTCGGGGTACGGCATGGTCGAGGTCGAGCACGACCAGGTGCGGCTGACGCCGCTGGGCATGGAGGGTCTCGTCCACCTGGTGGACGAGGCCGACATCGAGCTGGACGCCCGGCCCGCCATCGACGCGATGACGGCCCTGGACCTGCTCTCCTTCAGCGCGGAGCTGCCCGAGGAGGAGGCCGACGCGGAGTTCGCCGCGTGGATGGAGCTGCGCGAGCCCGCCAGGGCCGCCGAGGAGCTGCTGGCGGCCGCGGCGGAGGACGACGCGGACGCGCTGGTACGCGTCCAGGCCGCCAGCGTGGTCGGTTCGCTGGGCGAGGTGGCCGTGCCGGCCTGGCGCCGGGCCCTGGACGAGCCCTCCCTGCACCCCTACGCCGCCACGCACCTGGCCCAGCTGGGCGTCGAGGACGTTCCCGCGCCGACCCAGGCCGACACCCACTGGCTGATCCTCGACATGCTGACCATCTCCGCCGGGCTCGGCCGTTCCGAGTTCGTCGGCAGTCTGGACGACATCGGCCCGACCGCGATGCTGGTCGACCTGCTGGACGTCATCTGGAAGATCCCCCACCCGCACCTGGAGGAGCTGCTGGAGACCATCGCCGAGTCCCACCCGGACCGGCAGGTGGGCAAGGCCGCCAAGCGGGCCCTGTTCAAGGCCCGCTCGGGCAGCAACTAGCGCGCCGGACGGCGCGCGTGGTCCGCCGGGTCCGCCGCGCCCGGGTCTTCCCCGGTCCCGTTCCGGTCCCTCACCCGGCGGCCTCCTGCCAGTCGGGGAGCGGCCGGTAGATCGGGACGCCCGCGGCCTCCAGCTCCTCCCGGATCCTGAAGTACTCCTCGCCGAACGGGTCCACCCCGGCCAGCGGCAGGAGACCGCGCCGGACGGCCAGGTCGTGCGGGGCGAGCGCGGCGGCCGCCTCCCGGTGCCGCCCGGCCGCGGCGGTGCGGCCGGCGCGCAGCAGCCACGCCGCCACCCGGCCGTGCAGCCGGGCCAGGCGCTCGTCGGCGGTGGGGGCGCGCAGCTCGCGCAGGTCCGTCCCCGTCTCGTCCTCGACCACCCACCGGCGCAGGGCGGCGGCGGCCCGCTCGGAGGACAGGCCGTTCATCGACCGGAAGGTGTCGGTCGCCGTCATGGTGTCCTGGGGGCGGGCGATGCGGCCGTCGGGGGCGATCCAGACCACGGTCGGCACGTTGACCACGTTGTACAGCTCGGCGATCCGGCCGTCGGCGTCGACCACCGCCGGGTGGGTCAGGCCCTTCAGCCACTCCGCGGCATGGCCGGGATCGCGGTCGAGGGAGACGCTGACCACGCTGAAGCCGTACCCGCCCAGCTCGCGGTGGAGCTCCTCCCAGGCCGGCAGGTCGTAGCGGCAGCCGCACCAGGAGGCCCAGAAGACCAGCGCGACCTTGGTGCCGCGCAGGCCGGGCAGCGGCCCGAACTCCGGCGCCCGGTCCAGCACGGGCTCGACGGGTTCCCCGATCGCGACCACGCCCTCGTCCGGGTCGGCCACCGCCTGCCGGCCGAGCAGTCCGGCGAAGGCGACCAGGTCCACGCCCTCGGCGGTCTCGGCCGCCGCGGCCCGGAACGACGGGATGCACGCCTCGCCCCGGCACCAGCCGTGCGGCTTGCGCTCCCAGCCGAGCACCGGCACCCCGTACGGCACGACCAGACCGTCGATCATCTCCTCGCGCCCGTCCGCCAGCAGGGTGATCATCATCGACCTCCATCAGATAGCTTTGGTATCCAATTATCGGACAGCATGGCTATCCAATCAAGAGATCGGTCCGGAAACGCCCGGAGCTCGGTCCGGAAACGCGAAAAACCCCTGGAAGCGACTGCTTCCAGGGGTCCTGCGATGTAGCCCCGACCGGATTCGAACCGGCGCTACCGCCTTGAGAGGGCGGCGTCCTAGGCCACTAGACGACGGAGCCTTGCACGCATGACAGTGGTAGTCCCGACCGGATTCGAACCGGCGCTACCGCCTTGAGAGGGCGGCGTCCTGGGCCACTAGACGACGGGACCCTACACACTGTCATCGGATCCGGAGGGGACCGGATCCGCAGCGGCCTCCGCGAGGAGACCGCAGCTGGGGTACCAGGACTCGAACCTAGACTAACTGAACCAGAATCAGTCGTGCTGCCAATTACACCATACCCCACCGCTTCGGGCTCTCCCTGCGGAGCGCCCTGGCGACTCCGAAAGAATAGCCCACCTTGAGTGCAAGGACCAAAACGATTGCCGCCGGCCCGCCCGGGGCCCGCCGCCCGTGACGCCGGAGTGTCCGGCCGGGCCGGTCTGTGTAACGCTGCTCAGGAGATCCGTCCGCACGCGAGGAGTGCACGCCTTGGCCGAGAACCCGCCGAACCCCTTCTTCACCGTCAGCCCACTGCCCTACCGCCTGCCGCCCTTCGCCGAGATCCGCGAGGAGCACTACCTGCCCGCGTTCGAGCGCGGCATGGCCGAGCAGTTGCAGGAGGTGGCGGCGATCGCGGGCAGCACCGAGCCGCCCACCTTCGCCAACACCGTCGAGGCCCTCGAACGCTCCGGGCGGATCCTGAAACGGACCGCGACCGTCTTCTTCAGTCTCGCCGCCTCCGACGCCACCGACGGCATCCGGGCGATCGAGAAGGAGATCGCCCCCCGGCTGACCAAGCACTCCGACGCCATCCGCCTCGACCGCGCGCTCTACGCCCGGATCACGCGGGTCTCCACCGACGACCCCGAGGAGGCCTGGCTGCTGGAGAGGTACCGCGAGGACTTCGTCCGGGCCGGGGCCGAGCTGTCGGAGACCGAGCAGGAGCGGCTGAGGGCCCTCAACGAGGAGCTCTCCACGCTCGCCACGGCCTTCTCCCAGAACCTGCTGACGGCCTCCACCGCCTCGGCGCTGGTCGTCGAGGACGCCAAGGAACTGGACGGGCTCGCCGAGAGCGCCATCAGGGCGGCCGAGAAGGACGGCCGGTACGTCCTGCCGCTGCTCAACTTCACCAACCAGCCGGCCCTCGCCGAGCTGACCGACCGGGAGACCCGCCGCCGGCTGTACGAGCTCTCGGTGAACCGGGCGCCGGAGAACTTCGGACTGGCGGCCAGGATGGCGGCGCTCCGCGCCGAGCGGGCGGCCCTGCTCGGCTTCCCGAGCCACGCGGCCTACTCCGTGGCCGACCAGACCGCCAAGACCACCGACGCCGTCGAGGAGCTGCTCGGCAGGCTGGTGGGCCCGGCGGTGGCCAACGCCCGGCGGGAGGCCGAGGCGCTGAGCGAGCAGGCCGGGTTCGCCATCGAGCCGTGGGACTGGTCGTTCTACGCGGAGAAGGTGCGCAAGGCCCGCTACGACTTCGACGGCGCCGAGCTGCGCCCCTACTTCGAGCTGGACCGGGTGCTGCGGGACGGCGTCTTCCGCGCCGCCGGCGCGCTGTACGGCGTCGCCTTCACCGAGCGCCCCGATCTGGACGGCTACCACCCCGACGTGCGGGTCTACGAGGTCGCGGACGCCGACGGGTCACCGCTCGGCCTGTTCGTCCTCGACCCCTACGCACGGCCCACCAAGCGGGGCGGCGCGTGGATGAACAACCTGGTGGACCAGTCCCGCCTGTTCGGCGAGCCGCCCGTGGTGATGAACAACCTCAACATCACCAAGCCCGCGCAGGGGCCGACGCTGCTGACCTTCGACGAGGTCAACACCGCCTTCCACGAGTTCGGCCACGCCCTGCACGGCCTCTTCTCCGACGTGCGCTTCCCGCGCGTCTCCGGCACCGCGGTCCCCCGCGACTTCGTGGAGTACCCCTCGCAGGTCAACGAGATGTGGGCGACCTGGCCGTCCGTCCTGGAGGGCTTCGCCCGGCACCACGAGACGGGCGAGCCCGTCCCGGCGGAGCTGCTGGAGAAGATGCGGGCCGCGGAGAGGTTCAACCAGGGCTTCGCGACCGTGGAGTACCTCGCCGCGGCGCTGCTGGACTGGGCCTGGCACCGGCTCGTCCCGGGCGAGACCGTCGAGGACCCCGAGGCGTTCGAGGCCGCGGCCCTGGAACGCGCCGGGATCGCCCTGGAGCTGGTCCGCCCCCGCTACCGGACGAACTACTTCGCGCACAGCTTCTCGTCCGGCGTGGGCGGCTACAGCGCCGGTTACTACTCCTACATCTGGAGCGAGGTCCTCGACGCCGACAGCGTCGAGTGGTTCACCGAGAACGGCGGCCTGCGGCGGGAGAACGGCGACCACTTCCGCACCACGCTGCTGTCGGTCGGCGGGTCCAAGGACGCGATGGACGCCTTCCGCGACTTCCGCGGGCGCGACCCGCGCATCGAGCCCCTGCTGGAGCGGCGGGGCCTGCTGGCCTGAGCCCGGGGCGGAGAGCCGCCCCGGACCCCTGGGGGCGCTGAGCCCGGGGAGGCGGCTCCCGCCTCCCCGGCCTCCTCCGTCCGGCCGCGTCGATGGCGGCCGGGACCGCGCTCAGCCGCGTCGATGGCGGCCGGGACCGCGCTCGGCCTCGTTCGTCCGGCCGTGTCGATGGCGGCCGGGACCGCGCTCAGCCGCGCAGGCGCGCCAGGGCGGCGCGCAGGCGCTCGATCGAGCGCTCCCGGCCGAGGGCCTCGATCGACTCGAACAGCGGCAGGCCGACCGTCCGGCCGGTGACCGCCACCCGGACCGGGGCCTGGGCCTTGCCGAGCTTGAGGCCGTGCTCGGCGCCGACCGCCTCCAGCGCGGCCTTCAGCGACTCGGGGTCCATCTCCGCCGTCTCCAGCCGGGCGAGGTAGCCGCCGAGGATCTCCTCCGGGGAGTTCTTCATCGCCTTGTCCCACGAGGCCTGGTCGAAGACCGGCTCGTCCAGGAAGAGGAAGTCCACGTTGGCGGTGATCTCCGACAGGACCGCGATGCGGGTCTGCGCCAGCGGTGCGACCTTCGCGAACAGCCCCCGGTCCCAGCTCGGGTCGAGCCAGGGCTCGCAGCGGGCGGCGAACTCCTCCGGCGGCAGGGCCCGGATGTACTCGCCGTTGAAGGCGCGCAGCTTCTTCTCGTCGAAGAACGCGTTGGCGGAGTTGACGTCCTCCAGCCGGAACAGCGGCACCATCTCCGACCAGGGCATGATCTCCCGGTCCTCGCCGGGGCCCCAGCCGAGCAGCATCAGGTAGTTGACCATCGCCTCGGCCAGGTAGCCCTCGTCGCGGTAGGACTCCAGGGCCACCTTGTCCCGGCGCTTGGAGAGCTTCTTGCGCTGCTCGTTGACGATCACCGGCAGGTGCGCCCAGACCGGCGGGTTCGCGCCGAGCGCGGGCCAGAGCAGCTGCTGGCGCTGGGCGTTGGCCAGATGCTCCTCGCCTCGGACCACGTGGGTGATCCCCTGGGTGATGTCGTCGACGGCGTTGGCCAGGACGTACAGCGGGGAGCCGTCGCTGCGCGCGACGACGAAGTCCTCCTGCGCGTCGTTCGGGAACTCCACCCGGCCGCGGATCACGTCGTCCACGACCGTGACGCCCTCGTCGGGGGTGCGGAAGCGGACCGCGCCCGCGGACAGACCCCGGTCGCGGCAGAAGCCGTCGTAGCCCTTGTGCTCGGAGCCGGTGCGCTCCTGGAGCAGCTCGCGGGTGCAGTCGCAGTGGTAGGCCCTGCCGTCGGCGAGCAGCTTGGCGACGGCCTCGCGGTGCTGCGGCTCGTTCTCCGACTGGAAGTGCGGGCCCTCGAAGACCGGGTTGTCGCCGCTGATGCCGATCCAGGCCAGCGCGGACAGGATGCCCTCGGTCCACTCGGGCCGGTTGCGCGCCGCGTCGGTGTCCTCGATGCGCAGCACGAACCGCCCGCCGGACCGCTCGGCCAGGGCCCAGTTGAACAGCGCCGAGCGGGCGCCGCCGACATGGAACATGCCGGTCGGCGAAGGAGCGAAACGAACCCTGATCATCGCGAGACCACCCGGTTGCTGAGAGTGCCGATACCTTCGATGCTGACGCTGACCTCGTCGCCGATCTCGAGCGGCCCGACCCCTTCGGGCGTCCCGGTCAGGATGACGTCGCCGGGGATCAGGGTCATGACCGCGCTCACGTGCGCGATCAGCGCGGGGATGTCGTACATGAGCTTGGAGGTGCGCGAGCTCTGCCGGACCTCGCCGTTCACCTTCGTGGTGATGCCCAGGTCGGCCGGGTCGAGCTCGGTCTGGATCCACGGGCCGAGCGGGCAGAAGGTGTCGAAGCCCTTGGCCCGGGTGAACTGCACGTCCTTCTTCTGCAGGTCGCGGGCGGTGACGTCGTTGGCGCAGGTGTAGCCGAAGACCACCTCGTGGGCCCGCTCGACGGGCACCTCCCGGCAGAGCCTGCCGATGACCACCGCCAGCTCGCCCTCGAAGTCGACCCGCCGGGAGAGGCCGACGGGGTAGGCGACGGCCTCCGACGGGCCGATCACCGAGGTGGACGGCTTCAGGAACACCAGCGGCTCGTCGGGGACCTCCCCGCCCATCTCGCGGGCGTGCTCGGCGTAGTTCTTGCCGATGGCGACGACCTTGCTGGGCAGCATGGGCGCGAGCAGCCTGACCTGCGAGAGCGCGTGCCGCTCCCCGGTGAACCGGATCGGGCCGAACGGGTGCCCGGAGATCCCGGAGACGAACTCCTCGCCGGGGCCGCCCTCGACCACCCCGAATCCGACACCGTCACCTGTGGAGAACCTCGCTATACGCACCCCACAAGGCTAGTCGTGCCCGCGGTCCCGCCGGACCGCCCCGCCGGATACGGTGCCCCCGACGCCCCCGACGCCCCCCCGACGCCCCCCGACGCGCCCGCCGGAACGGTCCCCCGGCCCTCGGGACGGGGATCGTAGGGTGATCGGAGAAGACGTCCTGAAGGGAGCCCTCATGTCGGTTGTGAAGATGAACGTGCTCACGGTGTCCGCGGAGATGCGCGAGGAACTGGAGCGCCGGTTCTCGAACCGGGCCGGGATCGTGGAGTCGGCCGACGGGTTCGAGTGGTTCGAGCTGCTCCGCCCGGTCGACGGCACCGATCGCTACCTGGTCTACACGCGCTGGCGGTCCGAGGAGGACTTCACGCGCTGGACCGAGAGCCAGGCGTTCCAGCGGGGCCACGCCCAGGCCGCGGCCGAGGCCGGCGCGCAGGGCCACGGCCATGGTCAGGAGCAGGGCCAGGAGCAGGGACACGGACACGGACAGGGCCACGGACACGGTCACGGACAGGGCGGCCCCGCCGCCTCCGGGGCCGAGCTCTGGTCGTTCGAGGTCGTGCAGAGCACCGGTCCTCAGGGGTGAGCCCGGAGCCGGACGGCCGGCGCACCGGCCCCCAGGGGTGAGCCCGGAGCCGGACGGTCAGCGGTCCAGCGGGTTGGCCTCGATGCGACCGACGACGCCGTTGCGGACGAATCCCCCGGCCAGGCTCTCCGGCTTGCGCTCGCCCTGCGCCGTGATGCAGGCGGCGAACTCCTTGCCGATCTCCAGCCGGGGGTGGCGCTCCAGCACCTCGGCCCGCAGGCCGGCGGGCCAGTCCTCCGGCCGCCGGCCGGAGATGTCCAGGCCGGTGGAGAGCTCCAGCAGGTGCCCCTCGGGATCGGCGGCGAGGTCCACCTCGGCCCACATGTGCCGCACGATCACCTCCGAGGCGCGCCTGCGGCGCTCGACCGGCCAGCCCGCGCCCGCGGCGAAGACCCACGCGACGTGCCCCCCGGCCTCCTCGAACGGGACCGTGTGGCTGTCGAACTCCGGCACCAGCCCGATGTCGTGGAACATCGCCGCGACGTACAGCAGTTCGGCGTCGAAGGCGATCTCGCGGGCCTGCGCGTAGGCCGCCGCCCACAGGTAGGCCCGCACCGAGTGGTTCAGCAGGGAGGGCGAGCAGTAGGCCGCGGCCGTCTCCAGGGCTGCGCGGCAGACGGCGGTGTCGGGGACCGTGATGTCGGCGAATCTCATGCCGACCAGCATGTCGGCCGGTGCGGGACCGGACGAGTGGCCGGGAGGACATCCGTCGATAGGATCCGGCCATGAATCCTCCGGCAGCGCCGCTCCTCCCGGGGACGCGTCCGATGCGGGCCCGCCCGTGACCGGCCTCCCCCCGGCGGGCCCCTCCTCGGCAGGCCCCTCCCCGACGCTCCCCCCGACGGGCTTCTCGACGGTCGCGGTGCTGCTCTTCGACGAGATCCCCCTCTTCGAGGCGTCGGTGCCGATCGCGGTCTTCGGCGAGCGGCGGGAGGGCATGCCGGAGCTCGACGTCCGGGCGGTGGCCGCCGAGGGCGGCCCGGTGCGCACGGACGCCGGCATGACCCTCGCCGCGCCGTACGACCTGGACGCCGTCGACGACGCCGACCTGGTGATCGTGCCGACCTGGCGGAACCCGTCCGCGGGCCGCCCGCCGTCGCCGGAGGCGCTGGACTCGCTGCGCCGGGCCCACGGCCGGGGCGCGACGGTCGTCTCCCTGTGCCTGGGCACGTTCGTGCTGGCGGCCACCGGGCTGCTGGACGGGCGTCCGGCCACGACGCACTGGCGCTACGCGGGACTCCTGGCCTCGGCGTACCCGCGCGTCGAGGTCCGGCCCGACGTGCTCTACGTGGACGAGGGGGACATCCTCACCTCGGCGGGCAGCACCGGCGGCATCGACCTCTGCCTGCACCTGGTCCGCCGCGCGTACGGCACGCAGGTCGCCAACACCATCGCCAGAAGCCTCGTCACGCCGCCGCACCGGGCCGGCGGTCAGGCCCAGTACATCGACCACCCCGTCCCGGCTCCGGCGACCGGCGACCCGTTCGGCGACGCCCTCGACTGGGCCCTGCGCCACCTGGACCGGGAGCTGGGCGTCGACGCGCTCGCCGCCCGGGCGCTGATGAGCCGCCGCACCTTCGACCGGCGCTTCCGGCAGGCCACCGGGACCACGCCCGCCCAGTGGCTGCTCCACCACCGCGTCCTGCACGCCCAGCGGCTGCTGGAGACGACCGCCGAACCGGTCGAGCGGGTGGCCCGCCGGTCGGGCTTCGCCTCCGCGGTGGCGCTGCGGCCCCACTTCCGCCGCCAGGTGGGGGTGCCCCCCACCGCCTACCGGGAGGCCTTCGGCCCGGCGGACACGGCGGACACGGCGGGCGGCCCGGTGCGCATCCGTGGCGCGGATGGCGTGAATCCCGCGGTGGTCGGCTGAGCGGGCGCTCACGCCGGGCCCGGCCGCACCGCGAGGCTGGAGGCATGAAACGAGCCCTCGTCGTCATCGACGTCCAGAACGAGTACTTCACCGGCGCCCTGCCGATCGCCCACCCGCCGCGCAAGGAGAGCCTGGCCAACGTCCTGACCGCGATGGACGGCGCCCGCGAGCACGGCGTCCCGGTGGTCGTGGTCCGGCACACCGCCCCGGCCTCGTCGCCGATCTTCGCCTCCGGCGGACCCGGATGGGAGCTGCGCGAGGAGGTGGCGGGCAGGCCGTACGACCGGTTGATGGACAAGACGAGGGCCTCCGCCTTCGCCGAAACGGACCTCGGGGCGTGGCTGGAGGCGCGCGGGGTCGACACGCTGACCGTCGCCGGGTACATGACCCAGAACTGCGACGAGTCCACCGCCCGCGACGCCTTCCACCGGGGCCTCGCCGTGGAGTTCCTCGCGGACGCCACCGGCACGGTCGCGCTGTCGAACCGGGCGGGGACCCTGACCGCCCGGCAGGTGCACGAGCACGTGCTGGTGGTGATGGACTCCAACTTCGCCTCGGTGGCCACCACCGCCGAGTGGGCCGCCGCGGTGGAGGCGGGCGAGCCGCTGCCCCTGACCGGCATCTGGGCGAGCACCCGCGGCTCCTCCCCGGCGTAAACCGTCCCCGTGCATCTGGTTGCTAACGATGTGCGGGAAGAGGGCCTTCCGACTTGACCGGTTTGGTGGGATTCGGTCAGCATGATCCGCCCTCTTCACTCGGCCTGGAAGGAACTGGCGTGCGCCGCCGCACACGAGCACTCGTACTCCCCACCGCCCTCCTGCTGACCTGCGGCGCGATGGTCGGCACCGCCCAGACCGCCGGCGCGCACGCCACCGCGGTCAAACGCACGGCCGAGTGCCAGGGCGACTGGCTGCCCGCCACCCCGACCTCGTCGGACATCATGGCCGGGGAGGTGGAGTTCCTCGCCCTGCCCCCGGTCAAGGTGGGCAAGGACGTCGACTGGCGGACCGACCCCTACCGCAACCGCTCCTGGAGCATGGTCTTCCACTCCCTGCGCTGGATGGGCCGCCTGGTGGCCGACTACGAGACCACCGGGGACAAGGCGTACCTGGCCCGCGCCGCCGAGATCGCCCGGGACTGGGTGGCGGACAACCCCCGCCGCGGCGGGGGCAGCCCGTACGCCTGGCAGGAGCACCCGATCGCGCTGCGCGCCCCCGCGCTGGTCTGCCTGAGCAAGCACGTCGGCGAATCCTGGCTGACCCGGAGCCTGGCCGAGCACGCCGCGATGCTGTCGAACCCGAAACTGTACGAGAAGGGCCACAACCACGGCATCGACCAGGACATCGCGCTGCTGGGCATCGGCTGCCGCTACAAGCGCGACGAGTGGTCCTCGCTGGCGATCCGCCGGCTGACCGAGACCGTCGATCTCGACGTCGACTCCCAGGGCGCGCTGCGCGAGCAGGCCCCCCGCTACGCGACCTACGTCCACGACCGGCTCAAGGTGGCCATGGACGACATCGAGGAGTGCGGCCGGAAGGTGCCGTCCTCGATCGAGAAGCGCTGGGAGTCGCTCAAGGGCTTCGTCGCCCACTCCACCCAGCCCAACGGCTTCATGGTGCCGATCGGCGACGGCGGCGCCGACGTGCGCCCGGTCGGCTACGACAGCCCGAAGAAGACCGTGAAGGTGTTCGGCAACGGCTACGTCTACGGCCGGACCGCCTGGGACAAGCCGGAGTCGGCGTTCTACTCCATCCGGTTCGGTCCGGGCACCAGGTACCACGGCCACGAGGACCACCTGGGCGTCACCTACTACGCCCAGGGCCGCGACGTCCTGGTCGACGCGGGCTTCCACTCCTACGAGGACAACGGCTACCGCCGCTGGACGATGTCCCCCGAGGCGCACAACGTGCCGGTCGTGGCCGGCGCCCGCTTCCGGCCCCGGACCGCGACCGCGCTGACCCGGTCGTCGATCGGCGGGGACCGGCAGAGCTTCCGCCTCACCGACAAGGCGTACGGCGTGCCGCGCACCCGCTCGGTCCTGGTCAACCACGGCGAGGACGTGATGGCCGTGCTCGACACGGTGCCCGCGGGCGCGAAGGTCGGCAACCTGTGGCACTTCGCCGCGGGGCTGTCGGTGGTCTCCGCCGAGGGCGGCCGGGTCGTCGTCAAGGACAAGGCGGGCTGGAAGGCGACGCTGGTCCAGCTCGCGATGCCGGCCTGCACACCGGTCGGCGGCCAGAAGGTCGTCCGCGGCGCGAGCAGCCCCTACCAGGGCTGGGTCTCCAACGCCTACCTGAAGAAGGAGGCCGCCCCGGCCGTCGTCTCCCCCGCGGTCGCGGGCGGGCTGCTGACCGTGGTGGTGCCCGGCACCGACCAGCCCTCGGTCTCCTGCTCCGGCGGCCGGGTGAAGCTGGAGACCGCCAAGGGCTCGGTCTCCTTCAAGGCCGGTCGCGCGGACCTCTCCTGAGGCGCGGCCGGTCCGGCGGGATACGGGCGGCCCGCGGCCGGCCCGTACCCCGCCGGACCGGCCCGGTGCTCAGCCCGCCTCGCGCCCCGGTGCTCAGCCCGCCTCGCGCCCCGGTGCCCAGCCCGCCTCGCGCCCCGGTGCCCAGCCCGCCTCGCGCCCCGGTGCCCGGCCCGCCTCGCGCCCCGGTGCCCGGCCCGCCTCGTGCCCCGGTGCCCAGCCCGCCTCGTGCCCCGGTGCCCAGCCCGCCTCGCGCCCCGGTGCCCGGCCCGCCTCGTGCCCCGGTGCTCAGTCCGCCTCGTGCCCCGCGCGCAGCAGGCCGTAGGTGACGGCCTGCTCCAGGGCCTGCCAGGAGGCCTCGATGATGTTCTCGTCGACGCCCACGGTCGCCCATTCGGCGGTCGCGTCGCTGGAGGTGATCAGCACGCGGGTGACCGCGTCGGTGCCGTGGGTGCCCTCCAGGATCCGCACCTTGAAGTCGATCAGCTCGACCCCGGCCAGTTCCGGGTAGAGCCGCTCCAGCCCGGCCCGCACCGCCCGGTCCAGCGCGTTGACCGGGCCGTTGCCCTCGCCGGTGGCCACGATGCGCTCGCCCTTGGCGTGCAGCTTGACGGTGGCCTCGCTGACCAGCTCGCCGCCGCGCGTGCGCTCGACGATGACCCGCCAGGACTCGACCGCGAAGTGCCGCCTGCGCTCGCCCGCCACGGTGTCGCGGAGCAGCAGCTCGAAGGAGGCGTCGGCCGCCTCGAACGTGTAGCCCCGCGCCTCCAGGTCCTTGACCCGGTCCACCAGGTCGCGCGAGGTCTCGGGCGACAGCTCGTAGCCCAGCTCGCGCCCCTTGAGCTCGACCGAGGCGCGTCCGGCCATGTCGGAAACGAGCATCCGCATGTCGTTGCCGACCTGGGCCGGGTCGATGTGCTGGTAGAGGTTGGGGTCGACCTTGATCGCGCTGGCGTGCAGCCCGGCCTTGTGCGCGAAGGCGGAGACCCCGACATAGGGGGCGTGGGAGTTCGGGGTGACGTTGGTCACCTCGGTGATCGCGTGCGCGATGCGGGTCATGTCGGCCAGCGCCTCCCGCGGCACCAGGTCGTAGCCCCGCTTGAGCTGGAGGTTGGCCACCACGGTGAACAGGTTGGCGTTGCCGGAGCGCTCGCCGTACCCGTTGGCGCAGCCCTGCACGTGGGTGGCGCCGGCCTTGACCGCGGCCAGCGTGTTGGCCACCGCGCAGCCGGTGTCGTCGTGGCAGTGGATGCCGACGCGGGCACCGGTGCCGACCGCCTCGTGGACGACCTCGGCGAGCTCGTCGGGGAGCATGCCGCCGTTGGTGTCGCAGAGCGCGACCACCGAGGCGCCCGCCTCCGCGGCGGTCCGCAGGACCTCCAGGGCGTAGGCCGGGTTGGAGGCGTAGCCGTCGAAGAAGTGCTCGGCGTCGACGAAGACCCGCCGGCCCTCCGCCCGGAGGTGGGAGACCGTGTCGCGGATCATCGCGAGATTCTCCTCCAAGGTCGTGCGCAGGGCCAGCTCGACGTGCCGGTCGTGGCTCTTGGCGACGAGGGTCACGACCGGCGCGCCGGACTCGCGCAGCGCGGCGACCAGCGGGTCGTCGGCCGCCTTCACGCCCGCCCGGCGGGTCGCGCCGAACGCGGCGAGCTGCGCGTGCTTCAGGTCGAGCTCGGTCCGAGCCCGCCGGAAGAACTCGGTGTCCTTGGGGTTCGCGCCGGGCCAGCCGCCCTCGATGAACCCGACGCCCAGGCCGTCCAGGTGGCGCGCGACGACCAGTTTGTCGGCCACCGTCAGGTTGAGGCCCTCCTGCTGCGCCCCGTCCCGGAGCGTGGTGTCGTAGACGTGGAAGCGGTCGTCGGTCATCGAGGATCTCCTTCGCGGTGCGGTGATCGCCGCGCGCCCGTCCGGCCCCGGGAAGCACCCGTCCGGCCCCGGGAAGCAAAAAGACCCCTCACGGACGTGAGAGGTCTGCGCGCCGGCGGTGTCCCTTTTCAGCCGGCGCGCCTGCCGATAATGAGCAGACCGTAGAACATGATGCCGAGTCTGCCATACGCGGCCACCAGCTGACACATTGATCTCGGGATCCGAGACGTACGGCCCGGCCCGGCGGGAGGGGGCCCCTCCCGGGAGATCGACTCGGACCGGCGAGAATGGCCGGATGAAGGCGACTTACCTCGAACCGGCCGTCGGGCAGTACCTGCTCGCGCACACCGCCCGGCCCGACGAGCTGCTGGACGCCCTGGCCGTGGAGACGCGCGAGCTCATGGGCGAGCGGGCGAACATGCAGATCGCCCCCGACCAGGGCCGCTTCCTCACCATGATCGCGCAGATCTCCGGCGCCCGGAACGCCGTGGAGGTCGGCACCTTCACCGGGTACTCCTCCGTCTGCCTGGCCCGCGGCCTGGCTCCCGGCGGCCGGCTGACCTGCTTCGACGCCGACGAGGAGTGGACCGCGGTGGCCCGGCGCTACTGGGAGGAGGCCGGGGTCGCCGACCGCGTCGAGCTCCGGCTCGGCCCGGCCGCGGTACGGCTGCGCGAGCTGGTCGGCGGCCCTCCCGTCGACCTGGCCTTCATCGACGCCGACAAGCCCGGCTACCCGGTCTACTACGAGATCCTGATGTCCGTCCTGGCACCGGGCGGGGTGATCCTCGTCGACAACACCCTGTGGGAGGGCAAGGTCGCCCGCCCCAAGGAGCGCGACGAGACCACCCAGGTGATGCGCGAGTTCAACGACATGGTCATGGCCGACCCCCGGACCACCTCGATCATGCTCCCCATGGCCGACGGCCTGACCATGATCCGGAAGCGCTGAGGGAGGGCCGCGCCCCTCCGGACCGGCCGGCCTCGTCCGGGACCGGGCCGAAAGCGGGTCCCGGACGGCCCGGACCCTCGGACTCCCGGACGGGCGCGGGCGGAGGGACGCGCCGATCAGCAGATCTTGTGGATCCAGCCGTGCACGTCGGGGCGGGTGCCGTACTGGATGCCGGTGAGCTCCTCGCGGATGCGCCGGGTGACCGGGCCCGGGGTGCCGTCGCCGACCGTCCAGGCGCGGTCGGCGCCCTTGACCGAGCCGACCGGGGTGACGACCGCCGCGGTGCCGCAGGCGAAGACCTCGGTGAGCTCGCCCGACTCGCAGCCCGCCTGCCACTCCTCGATCGAGATGCGGCCCTCCTCGGCGGTGAGGCCGAGGCCGCCGGCCAGGGTGAGGATCGAGTCGCGGGTGATGCCCGGCAGCAGCGTGCCGGTGAGCGCCGGGGTGAGCAGGCGGTCGCCGTAGACGAAGAACAGGTTCATCCCGCCCATCTCCTCGACGTGGCGGTGCTCGTTGGCGTCCAGCCAGACCACCTGGTCGCAGCCCTGCTCGACGGCCTGGCGCTGGGCCACGAAGGCCGCCGCGTAGTTGCCGCCGCACTTGGCGAAGCCGGTGCCGCCGGGGGCCGCCCGGGTGTACTCGGTGGAGAGCCAGACCGAGACCGCCTTGCTGGCGCCGAAGTAGGCGGCGGCCGGAGAGGCGATCGCCATGTACCGGTAGGTCCTCGACGGGTAGTTCACGCCGAGCGCGGGCTGTGTGGCGATCATGAAGGGCCGCAGGTAGAGGCTGTGCCCCTCGGTCGTCGGCACCCACTCGCGGTCGGTCTGGACGAGCAGCTCCAGCGACTCGACGAACGTCTCCTCGGGCAGCTCGGGCATGGCCATGCGCACCGCGGAGGCGTTGAAGCGGGCCGCGTTGGCGTACGGCCGGAAGGAGACGATCGCCCCGCTGCTCGGCTGCCGGTAGGCCTTCAGACCCTCGAAGAGCTCCTGGGCGTAGTGGAAGACCGAGGTCGCCGGGTCCAGCGTCAGCGGGCCGTACGGCGTGAGCCGGGCGTCGTGCCAGCCCTCGCCCTCGGTGTAGTCGATCGAGATCATGTGGTCGGTGAAGACCTGCCCGAACCCGGGGCTCTCCATTACCCGCTCGCGCTCTGCCGCGGTGCGCGCGTGGTCGGAGAGCTGCACATCGAAGCTGAGCTTCTGAGCGGTCGTCATGACGGAGATCCTTCTCTTTGTGACGGGTCTACCCTTTAAGTCCATTCTGCGACGGACCGGGTAACGGGAAACTACTGCATTCCGGCCGGTGATCGGCAGGCGGCGGGACCCGCGGAGGGGTCCGGATACGCGAAGACGCGCCCGGTGGCTCACTGGGAGCCGCCGGGCGCGTCTGGGATCGAGGTGGGCGGCTTCCTCAGCCGGCTACTCGGGCGGTGACGTCGTCGCCGATCTCCTGGGTGGTCCGGCCGCTCCAGCCGGTCTGCCGCTCGACCAGGTCGTCGGCGACGGCCTGCTCGACCCGGGCGGCCTCCTCGGCCAGGCCCAGGTGGTCCAGGAGCATGGCGACCGACAGGATCGTGGCGGTGGGGTCGGCCTTGCCCTGGCCGGCGATGTCGGGGGCGCTGCCGTGGACCGGCTCGAACATGCTCGGCGCGGTGCGGTCGGGGTTGACGTTTCCGCTGGCCGCCAGGCCGATGCCGCCGGCGATCGCCGCGCCGATGTCGGTGATGATGTCGCCGAAGAGGTTGTCGGTGACGATCACGTCGAACCGCTGCGGCTGGTTGACGAAGAACATCGAGGCCGCGTCGATGTGGCAGTAGTCGGTCTCGACGTCGGGGTACTCCAGGCTGACGCGGTCGACGGTGCGGGCCCACAGGTCGCCCGCGTAGGTCAGCACGTTGGTCTTGTGGACCAGCGTCAGCTTCCTGCGGGGGCGGGCGAGCGCCTTGTCGAAGGCGTAGCGGACGACGCGCTCGACGCCGTGGGCGGTGTTCACCGACTCCTGGGTGGCGATCTCGTGCGGGGTGCCGCGGCGCAGCACGCCGCCGGCCCCGGCGTACAGCCCCTCGGTGCCCTCGCGCACGACGACCATGTCGATGTCCTCGGGACGGGCCCCGCCGAGCGGGGTCTCCACGCCGGGGAAGAGCCTGACCGGGCGGAGGTTGACGTAGTGGTCCAACTCGAAGCGGAGCCGCAGCAGCAGGTCGCGCTCCAGGACGCCCGGGGGCACGCTGGGGTCGCCGATCGCGCCGAGGAGGATCGCGTCGTAGCCGCGCAGCTCGTCCAGGACCGCGTCCGGGAGGGTCTCGCCGGTCTCGTGGTAGCGCTTGGCGCCGAGGTCGTAGGTGGTGGTCTCCACCTTCGCCCCGACCGCTTCGAGGACCTTCAGGCCCTCGGTGACGACTTCGGTCCCGATCCCGTCACCCGGGATGACCGCCAGGCGGATGTTACGCGAATCCATGCTGGAACCTTACCGGTCCGTCCCGGTGGTCGGACACCCATCTCACCGATCGGACACTTCGCATATCCGGGACATACCGGCTGAGCAGGGCGGTACTGCCGGATGCCGTGCGGCGCCCGGCCGCACCGCCCGCGCGGGCCGTACGGCTAGCGGTTCGGCGCACCGCCGTTGTCGCGGCGGTCCAGCGCCGCCTGGAGGGCCTCGGCGGCCTCCTCCTTGGCGTCCTCGGGACGGTTCCAGGGATACATGTCGTACATGGCGACTCTCATCTCGATCGTACGGGAAACGGCACGGAACCAGGGGGGAGGAGGTCCGGAGGTCCGATCGCGGCTCCGGACCGGGCCTGGGGTCGCGGGTCCGGATCGCGGACCGGCGACGAGGGGGCTTCCGGCCGGCGATCGCCACCGCACCGCGACGGGTCGCCGGCCTGCCCGTCAGACCCCGCCGCGGCAGGTGAGGATGACGAGAACCTGGCGCATTTCATCTCAGATTACCTGGTCATCGCGGTGCCGTCTCGCCCGGTGTACGAACTTCCCGGATGCTGAGACGGCCGCCGTCCCGGTGAGGGACGGCGGCCGTCTCGGAGAGCGTCGCCGCGGGTGCGGGCCGTCCGCGAGCGAGCGGGCGGGGCCCGCCGATCGCCGCGGGTGCGGGCCGCTAGTCGGCCAGGGTGACCGAGCGGCCTTCCTCGGCGCCGATCTCGGTGACGATCTGCTCGACGACCTCGGCCGGGATGGCGGTGTCGACGGTCAGCGCGATGAGCGCCTTGCCGCCCTTGGCGTGCCGGGCCACCTGCATGGAGGCGATGTTGATGCCGTGGTCGCCCAGGATGCGGCCGACGACGCCGACGACGCCGGGACGGTCGGAGTAGGTGAAGAACGACAGGTGGTCGGTCGGCTCGATCTCGATCTGGTAGCCGTTGACCTCGACGATCTTCGTGATCTGCCGCGGGCCGGACAGGGTGCCCGAGACCGAGACCGTGCGGCCGTCGGCCAGGACGCCGCGGACGGTCACCACGTTGCGCCAGTCGGGGCTCTCGGAGCTGGTGACCAGCTCCACCGTCACACCGCGGTCCTTGGCCAGGAGCGGGGCGTTGACGTAGGTGACGGCGTCCTCGACCACGTCGGTGAAGACGCCCTTGAGGGCGGCCAGCTCCAGCACCCGCACGTCCTGGGAGGCGATCTCGCCGCGGACCTCGACGTCGAGCCCGGTGGCGACCTCGCCGGCCAGGGCGGTGAACACCCGGCCGAGCTTCTCGGCCAGCGGCAGGCCCGGCTTGACGTCCTCGGCGACGGCGCCGCCCTGGACGTTGACCGCGTCCGGCACGAACTCGCCGGCCAGGGCGAGCTTCACGCTCCGCGCGACCTGGGTGCCGGCCTTCTCCTGGGCCTCGTGGGTGGAGGCGCCCAGGTGCGGGGTGACGACGACCTGGTCCAGCTCGAACAGCGGGCTGTCGGTGACGGGCTCCTTGGGGAACACGTCGATGCCGGCGCCGGCGACCCGGCCCTCCTTGATCGCGGAGTACAGGGCGCCCTCGTCGATGATGCCGCCGCGGGCCACGTTGATCAGCCGGGCCGACGGCTTGACCAGGTGCAGCTCCTTGTCGCCGATGAGCCCGATGGTCTCCTTGGACTTCGGCAGGTGCACGGTGATGAAGTCGGCCTCGCGCAGCGCCTCCTCCAGCGAGACCAGGCGCACGCCCATCTGCGCGGCGCGGGCCGGCTGCAGGTAGGGGTCGTAGGCGATCAGCTGGACGCCGAACGGCTGCAGCCGCTGGGCGACCAGCTGGCCGATCTTGCCGAGGCCGAGGATCGCGACGACCTTCTCGTCGAGCTCCACTCCGGTGTACTTCGAGCGCTTCCACTCGCCGCCCTTGAGCGCGGCGTGCGCCTGGGCGACGTTGCGGGCGGAGGCGAGGATCAGCGCGACGGTGTGCTCGGCGGCGCTGGTGATGTTGGAGGTCGGCGCGTTGACGACCATGACGCCGGCCTTGGTCGCCGCCTCCACGTCCACGTTGTCCAGGCCGACGCCCGCGCGGGCGACGACGCGGAGCCGGGGCGCGTTCGCGATGGCTTCGGCGTCCACCTGGGTGGCGCTGCGCACGATGAGCGCGTCCACGTCGGCGAGGGCGGGCAGGAACTGGGCGCGGTCGGCGCCGTCGGTGTGACGGACCTCGAAGTCCGCGCCAAGGACCGCGAGACCGGCCTCGGAGAGTTCCTCTGCGACCAGGACGACGGGCTTGTTCACTGATGGTTCCTTACGAGACGGGGAGGGCTGCACCGGATCTCACGCAGTCTATCGACGCTTGTGAACGTGTTCACGAGTGTCCCGCGATCCGAGACGGAGATCACCTGCGGCCTGCGGGCCGGGACGGGTACCCAATCCCCGCGAATCTCATGCACGGAACCTTCAACTTGGTATTGCTGCGATAAATCTTCACGATTACCCTCATAAGCCGTGGTCCTCTACCTATCGTTCGTCATATGAGCATCGGCAACCCCGCTCTCGGCGATGTGCTCGCGCAACACGGCGGCCCGCACCGGCTGCTGGCCGCGCTTGCCGAAGGGGGGCTCCTCGTCGCGGTCCGGCCGGACCGCTCCGTGGTCCTCGGGACGACGCAGACCGGTGACCGGGTGCTGCTCGGCTACACCTCCGCGAGCACCTACGCGCGGCACGGCGGCAGCCACTCCCTGTCGGACTGCGACGCCGACACCATCCTCGACATCCAGCGCGTCACCGGCGTGCGCGAGATCGTGATCGACGCCGCCGGGCCCACGGCCGCGGCCGTGCCGATCGAGGACCTCCTGCGGTACCTGCGCTCCACCCGCACCGGCCCCACGCCGGCGCTGTCGGGCCTGTCGGGCACCGCCCCGACCGCCTACGCGACGGGGGCGATGGCGACGGTCCGCCGCGCCTCGGCGGTGCGGGCGGCCGACCCGGTGGCCTCGGCTCCCCCGCTGGCCCCCACCGGATCGATGGGTCCGCTGGCCCCGGCCGGATCGATGGGCCCGCTGGCCTCGCCCGCGCCCCCGGTCGCCGCGGGCCCTCCCGCCCCGCCGAGCCGGCCGCTCCCACCGGCCCGGCCGATGACCACCCCCGTGCCGGCGGCCTCCGCCCAGCCGTGGATCCCCGCGCCGCGCCCCCACCTGTCGGGGCCGATGCAGATGGTCGATCCGGGCTACAAGCGGTGCGCCCACCCGATCCTGCCCGCGCTGCGCGTGGCGATCGCCCAGCTGCTCGCCGACTTCCCGCTGATCCACCACGTGTGGATCTCCGAGGCCCGGACCGCCTCGGGCGCTCCCGGGATCATGCTCCACGTCAAGGTGCACATGTCCGCGGCCGAGGACGTGGTGCGGGACCTGCACCGCATGGTGCGGGCCCGGCTGCCCCAGCTGGCGGCGAGCGACGCGCCGATCCTCATGGCGCGGGTCGCCGACGCGCGCAGCGAGCAGCGCATGATCGAGGTCGGCGCCCACGTGGTCTGCGCCGACGTGCGGGACTGACCGCGGGCCGACACGGGACCGCCGCGGAACAGCCGCGGGTTCTCCATGGGCTCTCCGCGGGCTCTCCGCGGGTTCTCCGCGGTGTCGCGGGACGCCGCGGAGCGTCGCGGACCGGGGAATCCGCGGTCCGGCGCCCCCGCGGGATCGGGTCGCCGCGCCGTACTTCGCGGCGTACGTCCCGGACGCTCCCGGACCGCCGCTGACGGCCGCGGCCTGCGCGGTTCTGGTACCCATGCCCTTGCGGGTCTGGCCGTCCAGCGGCCTCGCGGGCGCTGCGCGCCCCGGCCGGCCAGGCCGCCGTCCCCGCGGTGGTCAGCTTCACCGCGGCGCCGACGACCTGCACGCACCGGCTCGCGGAGGTTCAGCGGAGATGACCCGTTCCAACCCGATCCATCAGCTGCGCTATGCCGTACGGCATCCGGACCGCATCGTCCCGCACGTGCGGCGGCTGGCCCGGGACACCTGGTTCCGGCTGCGCACCAGCGACCACGTCAGCTACTACCGGGCCGTGATGAGGTCGGACACGGCGCGCAACCCCGAGGCGGCGGTGGGCAGCAAGTCGCACGAGCGCTGGCTGGCCCTCGGCCGGATGCAGTTCGACTACCTGGTCGGGCACGGCCTGCGCCCGGAGCACCGGATGCTGGAGATCGGCTGCGGCAACCTGCGCGCCGGCCGCCTGTTCATCGACTACCTCGACGCCGGCGGCTACTACGGCCTCGACATCTCCCCCGACATCCTCGTCGCCGCCCAGAAGACCCTCGTCGAGTACGGCCTGCGCGACAAGCTCCCGCACCTGACCCCGGTCCGGGACCTGAGGCTGGAGTTCCTGCCCGACGCGCACTTCGACGTGGTCCACGCGCACAGCGTCTTCTCCCACTCCCCGCTGCACGTGATCGAGGAGTGCTTCGCCCACGTGGGCCGCGTCATGCGGCCCGGCGGCTGGTTCGACTTCACCTTCGACCGGACCGAGGGCCGCGAGCACCAGGTGCTGCGCGAGGACTTCTACTACCGGACCGAGACGCTGGTGAACCTGGCCGCCCGGCACGGCCTGACGGCCAAGTTCATGGACGACTGGGAGGAGCTCCCGCACAAGCAGTCCAAGATCCGCATCACCCTGCCGTAGGCCGTACCCCCGGTGCCGCCCGGTGCCGTCCGGTGCTGCCCGGTGCCGTGCGACACCGTGCGCCGCACCGCCCGGTCCTCCCCCGGTGCTTCGGCGCAGGAGGACCGGGCCGGGGTCAGGCGATTCGGCGGGTGAGCGTCACCTTCGTGCGGGCGAACAGGGCCGCGACCGCCGCGGCGAGCACCGGCAGGCCGACCACCACCGCCGCGAGGAAGAGCCAGGGCAGCTCGACCGTCGGCGGCCCCTGCGGGAACGGCCGCATCCCCCCGTGCGTCTCCATCAGATAGGCGAGATCGTGTGTCCGCGTCGTCATCGGCCAGGCGACCCCGATGCCCGTGACCACTCCGGCCAGGGCGCCGACCAGCACGCCGAGCCCGGCGATGAACCCCGCCTGTCCGGCGATGACCAGTCTGCGGATGCCGGGCGGCGCCCCCACGGCGGCCATGGTCGCGAGGTCCGGCCGCAGGTCGGCCGCGGCGAGCCCGGTGGCGACGAACGTGCCGCCCAGCACCAGGACGAGCGCCGCCCCCAGCAGGATCCACAGCTGCGGAGCGAGGTAGCCGCCGTCGAAGCCCAGTTCCAGGTAGCTTCCGGCCTTGCCCGCCGACACCGCCGCGAGGTCCCGCCTGAACCGGATCTCCTCCTCGGTGCCGAGCCGGTGGCCGTCCGGAGGGACGTACAGCCGGCGCGGGGCGGTCTGCAGCCCGGCGGCGCGGAGAGCGGAGACGGGCAGCACCACGACGGCGTGCTCGGGGTTCACGGCCCGCGCGGCGACCGCGGGGACCGTCACCCGGCGCGACTCGCCTTCACCGTGCGGCCAGAGCTCCAGCGTCAGCCGCCCGTCGCGCAGCAGGCCCGGGTCGAAGACCACGGCAGCGCCCGCGGCGAACGCCGCCCCCGCCACCGGGTCCGGCCGGCCCTGGACGAGGTGGAGCAGCCGGCCGTCCCCGACCGGCAGCTCCGCCCCCCGGAAGACCCGCCTGGAGTCGGAGGGCGGCACGACCTCTATCCCCATGCCCCGCCCCGCCTCGTCCCGCACCTCGGCGGCCTCGATCAGCGGCGCGTCCGGCAGCCTCTCCCGGACGGCCTCCCTGACCTTCGCCCAGGCGGCGTCGTCCAGATCCCTGCCCTCGACCACCAGGGTCCCCGCCGGGACGAACGCCTGGAAGGAGTCCCGGTTCTCGGCGAAGTCGCTGCTCACCGCGACGCCTGCCGCCGTGAACGCGGCGGTCGCGGTCATGACCGCCGCGACGGCGGAGGCCGTGCGGATCCGGTGCCGGGAGGCGTCCCGGGCGGCCAGGCGGAACGGGAGCGGGAGGCGGCCCGCCAGCCCCGCGGCGGCCCTGACCAGCCGGGGCGTCAGCGCGATCAGCCCGAGCTGGGAGAGCAGCGCGGCGGCGAGGACCCAGATCGCGTCGAACCGGACCGCGAACACCGCCGCGGCGATCCCCGCGACGAGCAGGACCGTGCCGAGCACGGGCCGGCCCGCCCGCTCGCGCGCCCGGTTCCTGCGCCCGCCCAGCACCGCCGCCGGGTCCTGCCGGGCCGCCTGTACGGCGGGCGCCACGGCGGCGGCCAACCCGCTGACCGTACCCAGCACCGCGATGCCCACGACCCATCCCCACGGGACGTCCAGCGGACCCGCCCGACCGATCAGCCGCCCCGCCTCCAGCAGCGCCGCCAGGGACGCCCCGCCCACGCCCAGGACGAGCCCGAGCAGCGCCGCCGTACCGCCCAGGACCAGGCCGTCGGCGAGCACGACCGTGCGCAGCTGCCCCGGGGAGCCGCCCTGCGCGGCGAGCAGCGCGAGCTCCCGGCGGCGGCGGCGCAGCCCCACCGCGAAGGCGGGACCGGCGAGCAGCACCACCTCCAGCACGATCATGGTCCCGGTGAGCCCGATCGCCACGACCGACTCCAGGCGGCGGCCTGACGGCAGACCCAGCTGCTCGGGGGCGGGCGGGTTCTGCACCGCGGCACGGGAGTGCACGAGCAGCCCGGCCGCGTTCAGCTTCCGCACGGTCTCCCAGACCACCGGACCGGGGGTGTCCGCCAGCCAGCCGGTCCCGGACCCGTCGCGCCGGTCCAGGAGCAGGACCCCGGGGAATCCCACGATCTGCGGCCAGTCGATCCGGTGCGGATGCTCGACCACACCGACGATCCGCACCGGCCGGTCCTGCCGGGTCACCGCCAGCGCCGCGCCCCGTCGGAGGCCCTGCCCGCGCAGCGCGGCGGTCACCACGACCTCTTGCGAGGAGGCGGGGAACCGCCCCTCCAGCAGGCGGAACATGCCCGCGGTCAGCGGGTCGCGCAGGTCCGTCTCCAGGGCGTCCGCCTGGTCGTAGCCGTCCGGTCCGCGGAACTCGACGGTGCCCTCGTTCGCCGGCAGCAGCCGGGTCCCGGTCTCCAGGAGACCGGCCACCTCGGTCTCCGTCCACGGCGGAGGAGGCGGCGCCTCGAAGTCCCCGCCCGGGGAACTCCAGGCCCTGCCGACGAGGTCCTGCCGGAGCGGCGCCCGTGCGGGGGCCGTCCTGATGTGGGCGTCGGCCGTGCCGAGGGCGGCGGTCAGGCCCTCGCGCGGGTCGATGTCGGCGGTCTCCGCGAGGGTCAGGAAGGCGGTGACGACGAGCACGGGCAGACCGATCATGGCAATGATCAGGGCGCTGCGCCCCTTGGACCGCAGGGCGTCGCGGCGGGAGATCCGCAGGGCGGCGAGCAGGGCCGCCAGCGGGGAGCGGGTGGTCCTCCCCGTCCGGCCGGCGCTCATCGGGCACTCTCCAGGGGCGCGGCGGTGGAGTCGGCGACCTCGCCGTCGCACAGGAAGACCACCCGGTCGGCCCAGGCGGCGTAGCGCGGCTCGTGGGTGACCAGCAGCACGGCCGCGCCGGCGTCGCAGCGGGCGCGCAGCAGGCGCAGGACGTCATCGCCGGTGGGGGTGTCCAGCGCGCCGGTGGGCTCGTCGGCCAGGATCAGCCGCCGCCCGCCGACGAGGGCCCGGGCGATGGCGACCCGCTGCCGCTGGCCGCCGGAGAGCTCGTCGGGGAAGCGGCCGGGCTCGGTGATCCCGATCTCGGCGAGGATCTCCACCGCCTCGCTCCGGGCCTGCCGCGCCCGCACGCCGTCCAGCTCGCGCGGGAGCATCACGTTCTCGGCGGCGGTCAGCGACGGGATCAGGTTGAGGTCCTGGAAGACGTAGCCGACGCGCCTGCGGCGCAGCGCCGCGAGCTCCTTGGCGGACAGCCCGGACAGCGGCGTGCCCTCGACGGTCACCTCGCCCGAGGTGGGCGCGTCCAGCCCGCCGGCCAGGTTCAGCAGGGTCGACTTGCCGGACCCCGACGGTCCCATCACCGCGACCAGCTCTCCGGCCGCGACGTCCAGGCTCACCCCGCGCAGCGCGGGTACGGCCTGCGGGCCGTCGCCGTGGACGCGGGTCACGTCCGCCAGCCGTACGACCGGATCGACGCTCATCTCAGAACTCCTCATCGGGGAAGGGCCCGGATCCCGGCTCCGGGAAGCGGGGGGCCTGCGGTGTCTCCTGCGTGCGGGGGGAGGCCGCGAGCACGGCCTCGCAGTGGTCGAGCCAGCGCTGCTCCGCCTCGGCCTGGAAGACCATCGAGTCGAGCACCAGCCGCTGCGCCGGGCCCTCGGCGCCCGCCATGGCGCGGGTGAGCTCCTGCAGCGCGCGCATGGTCGCGGTGCGCTGGGCCCGGATCACCGGGCGCGGGTCGGCGCCGGCCGCGACCGCCATGGCGAGCTTGACGACCAGTTCGTCCCGGGGCCGGTCGGACCGGGCGACGGGGGTGCTGAGCCATCGCTCCATCTCGGCCCGGCCGGCCTCGGTGATCGTGTAGACGACCCGGCCCTGGGCGTCCTGCTCGCCGGGGGCCACCAGGCCGTCGCGTTCCAGGCGCGAGAGCGTCGTGTAGACCTGGCCGATGTTGAGCGGCCAGATCGCCCCCGTCGACGCCTCGAACTCGGAGCGCAGCTGGTAGCCGTAGCGGGGTCCCTGGCTCAGCAGGGCGAGCAGCCCATGTCGGATCGCCATGGATACTGAGTATGCATACTCAGTATGGTCACGGCAACCTGGGGGCGGGGATCCGCATATTCTGGACAGGAATCGTGGTTGGCACCGATACTCGGGGGATGAGCTCGACGCATCCCCCGGCCCGCGCATCCGACGGGGACCGCGATCGTGCGATCAACGAGCTCCGGGACCGCGCCGTCGAGGGACGGCTGTCGCACGACACGTTCCTCGGACGCGTCGACATGGCCCTGCGCGCCCGCAGCCAGGGCGAGCTGGAGCACCTGGTCGCCGACCTGCCGCAGCGCGGCCGGCTGCGCCGCATGGTGACGGAGGTCGTCTCGTCGATCTCCGACTTCACCACGCGGGTGGAGTCCGCCTGGCGCCGGCCGCGGCTGCCCAAGCTGGCCCTGCCCGGCGACGCCCGCAGCCGCTACGTGGTGGGCCGGGGCTCGGCCTGCGACCTGGTCCTGGCCGACCTGACCGTCTCCCGGATCCACGCCGAGCTCCGCCGGGACGACGACGACTGGATCCTCGTCGACCTCGGCTCGCTCAACGGCACCCGGCTGAACGACTGGCGGCTGGTCGGCCCGGCGCGGGTCCGGCCGGGCGACGTGATCTCCTTCGGCGACTGCGCGTTCGTGGTGGTCACGCCCCAGCCGACCTGATCTCCTCCTCCGTGAGGAGATAGCGCGTCGTCAGCAGCACGGCGATCCCGGCGAAGAGGGCGGGCACCAGCGTGCCGCCGTACAGCACGGCCCGGACCGCCGACGCGGGCTGCTCGACCGCCGCGCCCGAGCCGGACTCCACGAAGCCCGCCACGCCCAGCAGCCAGCCGAGCACCAGCGCGCCGAAGGCGAAGACCACCGTCTCGGCCGCCGTCCACAGGCCGGTGAACACCCCGGCGCGGTTCCTGCCGGTGACCGCCGCGTCGTGGACGATCACGTCGGAGAGCATCGAGTACTGCAGCAGCTGCAGCCCGGCGTAGCCGACGCCGACGACCAGCACGCACGCGTGCGCGTAGACCGGCCCGAGCTCCTCGGTCAGCGCCATCGCGGCCGCGCCGGCGGCGAACAGCGCCGAGGCCGCGAGCATCGCCCCGCGCTTGTCGTAGCGCCGCGACAGGGCGACCCAGCCCGGCATCGTCACCAGCAGCGGTCCCACGATGCACAGCAGGAGGGTGCTGGTCGCCCCGGGATCGCCCAGCGTGTAGGTCGCGAAGTACGGCGCGCCCGCGAGCAGCGTCCCGGCGGCGAACATCTGGGCGCAGCTCAGCGCGAGCAGCAGCAGGAACGGCCGGTTCGTGCGGGCCGCGGCGAACTGCGCCCGCAGCGACGGCTCGGCCTCGGCCCGGACGGTCACCGGGGCGCGGGCCGTACCGAAGAAGGAGGCCAGCATCGACACGAGCAGCACCGCGGCGACGACCAGGCCCATGCGCCGGTAGCCGGACACCTCGGTGCCCGCGATCGCGGGCGCGACGGAACCGGACAGCAGGATCGCCAGGCCGATGAAGACCATCTTCCACTGCAGGATCGCCGAGCGCTCGTGGTAGTCGCCGGTCATCTCGGCCGGCATCGCCTTGTAGGGGACCTCGTAGCAGGCGTAGGCCGTGGCGGTGAGCAGGTAGCAGACCGCGACGTACGCCGCGGCGGGCGGACCGGTGAGCGGCGGACCCGCGAACATCGCGGCGAACGCCGGCGGCAGGGTGAGCGCGCCCAGCAGCATCCAGGGGCGGCGGGCGCCGAACCGGGAGACCGTCCGGTCGGAGCGCTGGCCGACCCAGGGGTTGACGACGACGTCCCAGACCTTGGGGAGGAAGGCCACCAGGCCCGCGATCCAGGCGGGTACGGCCAGCACGTCGGTCATGTAGAACAGCAGCAGCAGGCCCGGGACGGTGCCGAAGGTGGCCGTGCAGACCGAGCCGACGCCGTAGCCGAGGCGCACGCCGCGCAGGACGGCGGGGACGGCGGGGACGGGGACTCCGGACGTCGGCGTGATCATCATCACATTGAATCGCACCAAGTGCTCGCTTGGTAGGCCCATCCGGCGCTCTTCCCTCGGGACCGTTCCATCGGCGGCGCCCTCCCGCCACTCACGGCCTGAAATATCCCCATAGACACACGACTGCCATTTTCATGCCGTTTTGTCCGAAATTTCGCTAAAGAGGCGTTCGTTGGCCGCGGATCGCGGAATTCATCCAGGTCAGACCATCTGCAGGATGGAGGAACCGACATGCGCAGACCGCTAGGAGCACTCGTGTGCCTCGGCGCCGCGACGGCCCTGAGCAGCCCGGCCGTCGCCGCCCCCGCGGTCGAGCCGACCGCCGCCCCCACCGCGACGAGCGGCGTGGCGGCGACCCCCGAGGAGGACGAGGTGGTGCGGCTGACGAACCTCCAGCGCCAGAAGGGCGGCTGCCGCGCTCTCGCCAACAACCCGTACCTCCGCACGGCCGCCTACCGCCACTCGCTCGACATGGCCACCCAGAACTACTTCAGCCACACCTCCAAGGACGGCCGGACCGTCGGCGACCGCATCAGGGCGGCCGGCTACACCGGGGCCCGGCGCTGGGCGGAGAACATCGCCTGGGGCCAGCAGACCCCGTCCGCGGTGGTCACGGCCTGGATGAACAGCCCCGGGCACCGGGCCAACATCATGAACTGCGGCTACGCCGACATCGGGGTGGGCCTGGCCAAGAACAGCAGCGGGAGGCCGTACTGGACGCAGAACTTCGCCGCCAAGCAGTGACCGCCCGCGGGCCGCGGGGAGGACTCCTCCCCGCGCGTCCCGGACGGGGACGCGCGGCCCCGCGGCGGTGATCCGGCACGGGGCCGTCCGTCTCGGCCCGGTCCTCCCCGCACAAGATTTTTTCGGACACTTTCCGATCTTTCCGGACATATCTCGCACCGGAATATGCCTGGTCGGAATCGGTCCAACGGCGTTTCGCGACGCTCCAGTAGCCCCTTCGGTTTACCGGCGCCTCAGATTTTTGTCCGAAATTTCGTGACAAGACAGGTCTGTGGGGACCAGAATGCGGACCCATCCAGCGTCCACCCATCTGGAGGAACCCACATGCGCAGACCGTTCGGAGCACTCGTGTGCCTCGGAAGTCTGGCGGCCCTGAGCGCCCCCGCCGCCGCGGCCCACGCCGAGGCGGGCCCGGGGGACATGTGCGGCGTGTCGGTGAGCGCCCCCTATGTCACGCCTGCCGGGAAGATCGAGGCGTCCGCGGCCCGCGCCGGCTGCGAGAACACCTCTCTGGTCCGGCTCCGCATCAAGCGCGTCCAGCCCGGTCCCGACCGCACCGTCAAGAGCGGATCCCAGCGAGGGATCGTCAACGGCCGGTTGGACCTCAGCCTGGAGTGCAGCAAGACCATCGGCACGTACTACACCGAGGTCGTCGACTACCGGGGCAACCGGGCCCGCTCCCTGCCGGTCCGGCTGTCCTGCTCGCTGCCGGGCTTCCCGTCCCCCACGGCCACCGCGGTGCCGAGCGGCAAGCCCACCACCCCGGCCCCGCCGAGCGGCACCCCCACCGCCAAGCCCACCGCCAAGCCCACGGCCACGCCCACCACCCCCGCTCCGCCGACGAGCAAGCCCACCACCCCGGCCCCGCCGAGCAGCAAGCCCACCACCCCGGCCCCGCCGACGAGCAAGCCCACCACCCCGGCCCCGCCGAGCAACTCGCCCGGCACGCCCGGCGGCGTGGGCACGGCCGAGGAGAACGAGGTCGTGCGGCTGACCAACGTCGAGCGGGCCAAGGGCGGCTGCGCCCCCCTCAAGCACGACCCGCAGCTGCGCCAGTCCGCCTACGGCCACTCCGCCGACATGGCGGCCAAGGGCTACTTCGACCACACCTCCCAGGACGGCCGCTCCTTCATGGACCGCATCCGCGGGGCCGGCTTCACCGGGGGCAGGGCCTTCGCCGAGAACATCGCCTGGGGCTACCCGAACCCGGCCGCCGTGGTCGACGGCTGGATGAAGAGCCCCGGCCACAAGGACAACATCATGAACTGCGGCTACAACCTCATCGGCGTCGGCGCGGCCAAGAACGCGCAGGGCCAGATCTACTGGACCCAGAACTTCGCCACCAAGTAGGACCCGCGGACGGCCGAGGGGCCTCCTCGCCGCTCCCCCGCTCCTGCGGGCCCTTCCGTCCTCCGCCGCCGCCGCCGTCCGGGCGGTCGCGGCGGGCGGGAGGATCCGCGGGGCGCTCCCGGCCGACCCCCCACCGGGAGAAGACGACGCCCCCACGACGGTCATCCGTCGCGGGGGCGTCGCCGTACGGGGAGGACCTCCGTACGGCCGTGCGGAACCGTGCCCGGGAAAGGGCCTACTTGTCCTTGAGCCAGCTCATCATCGGGCGGAGCGTGGCGCCGGTCTTCTCGATCGGGTGCTCGGCCAGCTCCTCGCGGTAGGCGGTGAAGCGCTTCTGGCCGCCGTCGAACTCGTCGACGAGCTCCTTGGCGAACTCGCCGGACTGGATCTCCGCCAGGATGCGCTGCATCTCCTTCTTCGTCTCCGGCGTCACGACGCGCGGGCCGCGGGAGTAGCCGCCGTACTCGGCGGTGTCGGAGACCGACCAGTACATCTTGTGGATGCCGCCCTCGTACATGAGGTCGACGATCAGCTTCATCTCGTGCAGGCACTCGAAGTAGGCGACCTCGGGCTGGTAGCCGGCCTCGATCAGGGTCTCGAACCCGGCCTTGATCAGCTCCGAGACGCCGCCGCACAGCACGGCCTGCTCGCCGAACAGGTCGGTCTCGGTCTCCTCGGTGAAGGTGGTCTTCAGCGCGCCCGCCCGAGTGCCGCCGATGCCCTTGGCGTACGACAGGACCAGCGGCCAGGCGCCTCCGGTGGCGTCCTTCTCGACGGCGACCAGGCACGGCACGCCGCGGCCCGCGGCGTACTGGCGGCGGACGAGGTGGCCGGGGCCCTTGGGGGCGACCATCGCGACGTCGACGCCCTCGGGCGCCTCGATGAGGCCGTAGCGGATGTTCAGGCCGTGACCGAAGAAGAGCGCGTCGCCCGGCTGCAGGTTCGGCTGGATGTCCTGCGCGTACAGGTGGCGCTGGATGTGGTCCGGCGCGAGGATCATGATCAGGTCGGCCTCGGCGGCCGCCTCCGCCGGGGTCAGCACGCGCAGGCCGTCGGCCTCGGCCTTCTCCCGGCTCTTGGAGCCCTCGGGCAGGCCGACGCGGACGTCCACGCCGGAGTCCCGCAGGGAGAGCGCGTGGGCGTGGCCCTGGCTGCCGTACCCGATGACGGCCACGACGCGGCCCTGGATGATCGACAGGTCGGCCTGGTCGTCGTAGAAGATCTCAGTCACTTACTTGAACCTTTCAGGGTTTTGTACGGCTCTGCTCACGGTCGGGCCCCTCTCCGCGCGTGCGGCGCGGCCGTCCGGATCCGCTCCGGTCGGCCGCCCCGCGCGCTCGGCGATCCGCCCTCTACGCGGTCCGGTCCAGGGCCCGGAGGGAGCGGTCGGTGATGGAACGGGCGCCGCGGCCGATGGCCACCATGCCCGACTGGACGAGTTCCTTGATGCCGAACGGCTCCAGGACCTTGATGAAGGCCTCCAGCTTGTCCGGCGTCCCGGTGACCTCGATGGTCACCGCGTCGGAGGCGACGTCGACGCAGCGCGCGCGGAACAGGTTGACCAGTTCCAGCACGTTCGACCGGGTGTCGGCGTCGGCCCGCACCTTGATCAGCATGAGCTCGCGCTGGACCGCCTGGCCCGGGTCGAGCTCCACGATCTTCAGCACGTTGACCAGCTTGTTGAGCTGCTTGGTGACCTGCTCCAACGGCAGTTCCTCGACGTTGACCACGATGGTCATCCGCGAGATGTCCGCGTGCTCGGTCGGCCCGACCGCCAGCGAGTCAATGTTGAACCCGCGACGGCTGAACAGCGCCGCGACGCGCGCGAGCACGCCGGGCTTGTTCTCCACCAGGACGGAGAGCGTGTGCCTGCTCATGCGTTCCTCCTCGCCTGGCGGCTCGTCGACGCATTCGCAAGCCCGCTGTGTCTCTTGATTCGCTCGCTGCGCTCGCTCACGTCCTACTCCTCGCTGTCCCAGACCGGCGCCATGTCGCGCGCGAACTTGATGTCGTCGTTGCTGGTCCCGGCGGCGACCATCGGCCAGACCATCGCGTCCTGGTGGACGACGAAGTCGATCACCACCGGCACGTCGTTGATCTCCATCGCCTTCTCGATGGTGGCGTCCACGTCCTCGGGACGCTCGCAGCGCAGGCCCACACAACCGTACGCTTCCGCGAGCTTGACGAAGTCGGGGATCCGGCGGACCGTCTGCAGGTCGGTGTTGGAGTAGCGCTCGTTGTAGAAGAGCGTCTGCCACTGGCGGACCATGCCGAGGTTGCCGTTGTTGATGATCGCGACCTTGATCGGCACGCCCTCGATGGTGCAGGTGGCCAGCTCCTGGTTCGTCATCTGGAAGCAGCCGTCGCCGTCGATCGCCCAGACCGTGGCGTCGGGGCGGCCCATCTTGGCGCCCATCGCGGCCGGGAGCGAGAAGCCCATCGTGCCGGCTCCGCCGGAGTTGATGAACGTGCCCGGCCTCTCGTAGCCGATGAACTGCGCGGCCCACATCTGGTGCTGGCCGACGCCCGCGGTGTAGATCGCGTCCGGGCCGACGATCGCGCTCAGCCGCTCCATGACGTACTGCGGGGCCAGGGAGCCGTCCTCGAACTCGGCGTAGCCCAGGGGGTAGGTCGTCTTGTAGGTGTTCAGCGCCGTCCACCAGTCGGTGTAGTCGCCCTTGCGGTCGTCCGCGCGCACCGCGGCGATCAGCTCGGTGAGGACCTCCTTGCAGTCGCCCACGATCGGGACGTCCGCGTGCCGGTTCTTGGAGATCTCGGCCGGGTCGATGTCGGCGTGCACCACCTTGGCGTACGGCGCGAAGCTGGACAGCTCGCCGGTGACCCGGTCGTCGAAGCGCACGCCCAGCCCGATGATCAGGTCCGACTTCTGCAGCGCACCGACCGCCGACACCGAGCCGTGCATGCCGGGCATGCCCATGTGCTGCGGGTGGCTGTCGGGGAAGGTGCCGCGCGCCATCAGGGTGGTGACCACCGGGATGCCGGTCAGCTCGGCGAACTCGCGCAGCTCCGCCGAGGCGCCCGCCTTGTGCACGCCGCCGCCGACGTACAGCACCGGCCGCTTCGCCTCGGCGATCAGCTTGGCCGCCTCGCGGATCTGCTTGGAGTGCGGCCGGGTCACCGGCCGGTAGCCGGGCAGCTGCATCGCCGGCGGCCAGCTCGGGAAGGTCGTCGTCGCCTGGAGGGCGTCCTTGGAGATGTCGACCAGGACCGGACCGGGGCGGCCGGTGGAGGCGATGTGGAAGGCCTCCAGAATCGTCCGCGCGATGTCGGCGGGATCGGTGATCAGGAAGTTGTGCTTGGTGATCGGCATGGTGATGCCGGAGATGTCGGCTTCCTGGAACGCGTCGGTGCCGATCGCGTGACTCGCCACCTGGCCGGTGATCGCGACCATCGGGACCGAGTCCATGTAGGCGTCGGCGATCGGGGTGACCAGGTTGGTCGCGCCCGGACCGCTGGTGGCCATGCACACCCCGACCCTGCCGGTGGCCTGCGCGTAGCCCTGGGCCGCGTGCCCGGCGCCCTGCTCGTGCCGTACAAGCACGTGCCGGACCTTGGTCGAATCGTAGAGGGGATCGTAGGCGGGGAGGATCGCCCCACCCGGAATCCCGAACACGGTGTCGACCCCGACGTGCTCCAGCGCCCTCACGAGGGCCTGGGCTCCTGTCATCTGTTCGGTCATCGGCTCGTTCCTTGCCTGGCTGATGCGTGGCTGATGCGTGGCTGAGCTTTCTGCTGGCATAAAAAATGCCCCGTCCGCCTACGAGAGGCGGAGCCGGGGCGGCGCGCAGGTCGGAGTGCTTCGCTTAACGGCCTGCGCGCCGGCGAAGTACTACGCGAATCCCACGGTGATGCATGGCTCCACCATGACCGACGGAGCGTTCCGGCGTCAAATCCATGGAACGCATGTCTCAGGATACGAGATGTCAGACACTGCCCTGCAGGCTGGAGGCGCCGGCCGGCATCAGCGAGTCGACGCCCCGGGCGGTCATCGGCCGCGCCACCAGGTATCCCTGGCCGTGCGTGCAGCCCATCTCGCGCAGCAGCTCCAGCTGCTCGGCGCGCTCGATGCCCTCCGCGACCACGGTGAGCCCGAGGTCGTGCCCGAGCCGCACGATCGTGCGGGTCAGCAGCGTCAGCGTCTCGTCCGAGCCCAGCCCCGACACGAAGGACGGATCGATCTTGATCATGTCCACGGGGAGCTGCCGCAGGAACGCCAGCGAGGCGTAACCGGTGCCGAAGTCGTCGATCGCCAGCCGTACGCCCAGGTTCCGCAGCGCCGAGAGGCGGTCGATGATCTCTTCGGCGTCCTCGACCAGCATCTCCTCGATGACTTCGAGGGTGAGTGCGCTGGGCGGCAGGCCGCTCTCGGCCAGCGCCGACTCCACGGTCTCCACGAAGCGCGGCGCGATGATCTGCCGGGCCGACAGGTTGACCGAGAGCCCGATGTCCCACGACGACGCCCGCCACGCGGCCACCTCCTGGCACGCCTGGCGCAGGATCCACTCGCTCAGCGGCACGATCAGGCCGGTGTCCTCGGCCGGGCCCAGGAACTGCTCCGGCGGCACGAACGCGCTCCCCCGCCACCAGCGCACCAGCGCCTCCACCGCGGTGACGCGCGAGGTCGCCAGGTCCACCACCGGCTGGTACTCGATCGCGAACTGGTTCTCCAGCAGCGCCCGCTGCAGGTCCGCGGCCAGCTCCAGGCGCCGGACCACGTCGGCGTGCATGTGCGCGGCGAACACCTCGACCCGGCGCCCGCCCAGCTCCTTGGCGCGGGCCATCGCCACGTCGGCGTTGCGGATCAGGTCGGCCGAGGGCACCTCGTCGTCGGCGAAGGCCACCCCGACGCTCGCGGTCAGCGCGATGTCGCGGTCGGCCACCCGGAACGGCTCGGAGGAGACCGTGTGGACCAGCAGTTCGGCCAGGTCCACCGCCGTCTGGGCGTCCGCCCCCGTCTCCAGCAGCACCGCGAACTCGTCGCCGCCCCAGCGCGCCAGGGTGTCGTCGGCCCGTACGGCGGCGCGCAGCCGGCGCGCGGCCTGGCCGAGCAGGTAGTCGCCGCTGGCGTGGCCGACCGAGTCGTTGACCGAGGTGAAGCCGTCCAGGTCGAGGAAGACCACGACGGCGCGGCTCTCGCCGGGGCGGGCCAGCACCTCCCGGGTGCGCTCCTCGAAGTAGGCCCGGTTGGGCAGGCCGGTGACGCCGTCGTGGAAGGTGAGGTGGGTGACCTGGTTGCGCAGGGCCTCCTCGTCGCTGACGTCGCGGGTGGTGATCAGCAGCAGGTCCTGTCCGCGCACGTGCCGGGTGGCCACCGACTCGGTCGGCCGCCAGGTGCCGTCGGCCGCCCGGACCCGGCAGGCGACCATGAAGGCCTCCGGGCCCCTGACCGGCTCCTCCTCCAGGCTCATCGCGCGCAGCGCCTCCTGGATCCCGGGCAGGTCCTCGGGGTGGACGTAGTCGAAGATCGACCGGCCGGTCAGCTCGTCGGGGCGGTAGCCGTACAGGATCTCCACGCCGGCGCCGACCTCGTGCATCACGCCGCCGTGGTCGCACAGCAGGACCACGTCGCCGGTGCTCTCCGCCAGGTCGCGCAGCTGCCGCTCGCCGAGGTCGACCAGGACCCGCGCGCGGCCGATCTCCGCCAGCGCGGTGGACAGCCGGACCAGCAGCACGACCACGACCGACGCCGAGACGACGGCCAGGACCTGCACCGGTCCCTGCGCGCCGCCCCTGAGCACCCGGAAGAGCACGACCGCGGTGGCCGCGGCGACCAGCAGCAGCGGCAGCGCCGTGATCAGCGGCGGGTCGGGCGGCGGCACCGGCCGCCCCCCCTCGCCCGCCGGCGCGCGGTCGTTCCAGGGGACCGCGGCGAGCAGCAGGAACGCCGCCACGGCGGGCCACGCCCAGACCGCCGGCGGGGTCTCCCCGGTGAGCCGGGCCACCGCGGTGGCCGTCTCCGCGACGGTGATCGCCGCGAGCACGGCCAGCGCCGCCAGCCCCACCGGCCAGGCCGACCTGCGGATCGGCACCACCGCCGGGCCGACGACGCAGGTCAGCAGCAGGCAGAGCAGCGGCGGGGCGAAGTCGACCGCGAAGTCCCCCGCCCCGGCCGCCTCCCGGTAGACCGGGCCCAGCACGAGCACCCAGGCGGTCACCAGGAGGGAGGCCGCGCAGACGTAGGCGTCGGACAGGTCCCGCAGGAACGCCCGGCCGTACGCGGGCCGGGCCGCTGAAAGGCCCGTGCCCACCGCCAGCATCGCCGCACCGGTCAGCAGCACCAGGTCGGCGAAGTTCACCGCGAACGGCGCGCCGTCGGCGAACGGCCGGACGGCGGTCCCGGCCAGCCAGGTGATCGACCCCGCCGCGAGCCAGCGCCAGGAGAGCGCCCGGCGGCGGCCCGCCGCCCGGGAGGCCGCGGCCAGCAGCGACACCGCGGCGATCCCGGCCGCCACGGCGCCCGCCACCGCGCCCGCGGCCTGCACGCCGCCGACGAGAGCGGCACCGAACCCCGTCACGCCGGCCGCGGCGGCGGCCGTCAGCGGTATGCGGGGATCACGCCAGCGGATCAATGTCGTCTGCCCATCCAGTGTCGATTCGTCCCGCTCGCGCGGCGTTCCTCTGTCCGTCGCGCTCGCGGTGCCCCTCGGGCACGTCGTCCTGTGTCTCCGTGTCCTCCGAAGTCCTCCGGAACCCGACAAGTCCTGCGAGATCCTCGAAAGAGCACAGGGCCAGTGTGGGCTCTCCGTTGAGCGCGGGAGGTGACAACACCGCAGTCGTCACCGTTCTGATAACCATGCGGGCGATCAGGGTCGCCGGAGACCACGATATCCACCGAAGGTCACGGAGCAGCCACGGTCCGGATTCCTTTTCTCGCCTGCCTTGCTGTGTCAGTAAGATCCGGTAATGACGTTCTTGAGCGGCTCACCTGCGAGGTAGCGCAGCAGCTGCGAACGGAGCAGGCGCAGCGTGCGCCGGGCCGAGGCGGGGGTGCTGCCCGCGACGTGCGGGGTGAGGAAGGCCCCGGGGGCCGTCCACAGCGGGTGGCCGGGCGGCAGCGGCTCGGGGTCGGTCACGTCGAGCGCGGCCAGGATCCGGCCCCTCTCCAGCTCGGCCACCAGCGCGCCGGTGTCCACCACCCCTCCCCGGGCCGCGTTCACCAGCAGCGCGCCGTCCTTCATCGCCCCCAGGAACGCCGCGTCGACCAGCCCGGCGGTGTCGGGCGTGGCCGGGACCAGCAGCACCACCACGTCCGCCCGGGGCAGCAGCGCGGGCAGCTCGTCCTGCCCGTGCACGCCCTCGCGCGCGGTCCTGGCCACCCGGACCACCTCCACCTCGAACCCGGCCAGCCGCCGCTCCAGGGCCGCGCCGATCGAGCCGTACCCGACGATCAGCACGGTCGAGTCGGCCAGCACGCCCGTGTGGCGGTAGGTCCACTCGCCCCGCTCCTGGGCCCGGACGAAGCCGGGGAACCCCCGCAGGGCCGCGATCATCGCGCCGACCGCCCACTCGGCGGTGCCCGCGTCGTGCACGCCCCGCGCGTTGCACAGCGTCACCCCCTCCGGCAGGTGCGGCCGGTACGGCTCCACGCCGGCGGTGACGGTCTGCAGCAGCCGCAGGCGGGGCATCCGGCCCAGCAGCTCCGCGATCCCCTCCACCGCGACCAGCGGCGGGATCCAGACCTCGACCTCCTGCGCCCCCGCGGGCGCCGGCCCGGAACCGTCGTAGACGACGCACTCCGCGTCGGGCAGATCGCTCAGGACGCCGGCGGCGGCCTCGGAGGGCACCCAGATCTTCATGGCACGAATTATCACCCTGCGCGCCCCGGGCCCGTCCGCGGCACCGATCATGTAGGGATGGAGGGGCAGCGGGACGGACGCGACGGGAGAGGCCCATGACCGGCACGACCTCATACGGCACGGGCCGCACACGCTGGGCGGCCCTCGTGGTCGCGGCGTCCGCCGCGCTGGCGGGCGGGTGCTCGGAGACCCCGGCCCCCGCGGTCTCCCAGCCGGCCCGGTCCTCCCCGCCGGGGTCACCGCCGCAGGCGCCGGCGGAGTCACCGCCGGCGGCCTCTCCGGCCCAGGAGCCCGGACCGGCCGCCGCGCCCCGCGTCCTGGCGGGGAACCTCGCGGTGCCGTGGGGGATCGCGTTCCTGCCCGGCGGCGACGCGCTGGTCACCGAGCGGGACACCGCCCGGCTGCTCCGGGTGACGGCGGCCGGAAAGGTCACCGAGGTCGCGAAGGTCGACGGTGTCCGGCCGGACGGCGAGGGCGGCCTGATGGGGGTCGCGGTCTCCCCCTCGTTCGAGGAGGACCGGCACGTCTTCCTCTACTACACCGCCGCCTCCGACAACCGGATCGTGCGCTACCGCTACGACCGCACCCTGACCGGCGCCGCGGTCGTCCTCGACGGCATCCCCAAGGGCGCCATCCACAACGGCGGCCGTCTGGCGTTCGGTCCCGACGGCCACCTGTACGCCTCCACGGGGGAGGTCGGCGACCGCTCCCTCGCCCAGGACCGGGGCTCCCTCGCCGGCAAGATCCTCCGGATGACCCCGGACGGCAGGCCCGCCCCCGGCAACCCGTTCTCCAGCGTGGTCTGGAGCTACGGCCACCGCAACGTCCAGGGCCTGGCCTGGGACCCGGCGGGGCGGATGTACGCCAGCGAGTTCGGGCAGAACTCCTTCGACGAGCTCAACCTGATCACCAAGGGCGGCAACTACGGCTGGCCCGAGGTCGAGGGCACCGGCGGCGACTCCCGCTTCATCGACCCGATCGCCACCTGGAGCACCGACGAGGCCTCCCCCTCCGGCCTGGCCTACGCCGGCGGCTCCCTGTGGATGGCCGCCCTGCGCGGCGCCCGGCTCTGGCGGATCCCGCTCTCCGCGGACGGCGCGGCCGGCGCGCCCGCCCCGCTCTTCACCGGCCGGTACGGCAGGCTCCGCGCGGTCGCCGCCGCGCCCGGCGGCTCCCTGTGGTTCGGCACCAGCAACAAGGACGGCCGCGGCTCGCCCGCCTCCGGCGACGACCGCCTCTTCACGCTCGTCCCCTGACCCCGGCACGGGCGCGGTGCGGGCCGGCGCCCGACCGACCGGCCGACCGCCCGATCGGCCGACCGGCCGCCCGACCGGCCGCGAAGAGCGGGGGCGGCACGGGGACCGGGCGGCCGACGGCCCCTCTACCTCAGGGACGCCTACGGCGAGGCCTATCCGGTGGCGGACCGGAGAGGCCGGGCGCTGAAGCCGGAATCACGGGTGAAATGCCCCGAAAACTCATTTACCCGTACATTCGACACAAAGGGATCGTTTACCCTCTGTAGGCACACGTTCACGGACGCGAGGAGTCCCGCGTCCGGACGATTTCCATCCCCTCATGGAAGAGGGGATCTACAGGGAGTACATCCATGAGGCGATGGATCGCCACAGTCACCGTCGCGGTCGCCGCCGCAACGACCGCACCGGCCCTGGTCGCGCCCGCGCACGCGCAGGCCGCTCCCAAGCGACCGGTGATCGCGTCCGAGCGCGAGCAGGCGCGGGCCCTTCCCAAGGAAGCCCGTGCCGTGCTCAAGCGCCGGTACGCGCGGGCCTCGGCCACGGAGGCGGTGGCCGCGCTCAAGCGTCAGTTCGTCGCCGGTCGCGGCGTCAAGGCCACGGAGACGATCACCACCCGGCATACCGACGGCGGGAACACGTTCACTTTCCCGCTCCGGGCGGCGGGCGCGTACATGTTCGGCGCCTCCGGTGTGGCGGCCTCCGACTTCACCTACGGCGATCTCGGGATGCGGGCCATCACGACGCGCAACGCGTCCTACACCTCCGGCGACGTCTACGAAGGCACGCTGCCCGCGGGCAAGACCTGGCTGCGCTGGCCGGACGCGGACGGCCTCCCCTCCCCGGTGGTCAACGTCCTGGAGCCCTCCACGCTCAAGGGCCTGCTGGCCACCACGGAGAAGCAGCGCCGCGGCGGAAAGATCGACGGCGTCTCCACGACCCTCCGCACGGGGTCCATCACGGTCCGCAAACTCTATGCGGCCTCGCCCTCCCTGCGACGGCTGCTCGTCGAGAAGCCGCAGGGGGCGACCGGCGACCTCGTCATCGACTGGAAGCTGTGGCAGGACGGCAGGCAGCGCACCCGCAAGCTGGTCAGCTCCTACACCGAGTCGACGCAGAGCCTGCAGGGCAGCTGGCGCACCGAGGTCACCGCCACCAGCGTCTTCAGGGCCTGGGGGACCAAGATCACGATCAAGGCGCCGGCGGCCGGCTCGGTCCTGGACGGCGAGGACTGGCAGCCCGAGGAGCCGCTGCCGGCGATGCCGGACCTGCGCACGCCCCTCCCCGGCCGCGACCGGTGAGCACCGGGCTCCCTCCGGGGGCTAGTCGCCCTCGGCGGGGGCCTGGGCGGGGGCGGCGACGCACGTGAGGTCGGTCTCGGGCCTGTAGACGGTCTTCTCCGTCTCCCGCTTGACCTCCTTGCCGTCCTTCTTGAAGACGCGGGTCACGTCGATGGTGAATCCCTGCTGGCCGACCATCGGAATGCAGTCCGGGCCGCTGTCGGTCTTCCGCTCGAACGGGGTGATGTCGTAGCGCTCCGAGGAGACGGACTCGATCTCGTAGCGCTTGGTGCTCCAGAAGGCGACGGTGACCGAGGTGCTCGTGGTCGAGGTCTTCACCAGCACGCCGTACGGCGAGTCGTTCTTCCAGCGGAAGTCCGGCGCCGGCCAGGAGACCGTGGACTCGCGCCCGGCCGGGTAGCGGGAGATGTAGAACTCGTGCGCCATGTGCTGGACGTCCTGGAGGCCGCCGAAGAACACCGCGTTGTACATCGTCGTGACGAACTGGGAGATGCCTCCGCCGACGGAGGGGACCAGCCGGCCGCCGGCGATCATCGGGGCCTCGACGAAGCCGCGCGCCGTGTCGCGCTCGCCGACGACGCCGTTGAGGGAGAAGGTCTCGCCGGGCTTGACCAGGTGGCCGTCGAGCAGCTTGGCGATCGTGCGGATGTTGGTGACCCGGGGAGGGCAGCACTCGAACGGCGTGGTGAACTCGCTGATCTTCTCCTTGATGCCGAGCTTGCGCAGTTCGGCCTCGGAGGTGCGCGGCCGGACCGTCGTGAGGCTGACCGGGATCGTCCGGCTGCCGCCCTCGGAGACCAGATCCGCCACCGCGGCGGCGAGCTTCTTGTCGTCCACGCCCCTGCCCTTGCGGCCCGGGACGAGCTCGGGCTTGCCGCCGACGATCCGGAAGGTGGGTTCGCGGGGTGCCTGCGCCTGGTCGACCAGGTCCTTCTCGACCGTCGCGACGGCCTTCCTGGCGTCGAAGACGGGCCGCATGCCGCCGGAGTCGTCGGGCGCGAAGGACAGGTGGGCGGCGACGGTCCCGACCGGCAGGACCGCCCGCCGTGCTCCGGCCGTCAGGGTGATCGGGCCGGACAGGGCCTTGCCCGCGGAGGCCGCGGTCTCGGCGACCACGGCGGCGGTGACCTTCGGCTTGATCACCGTGATCGGGAGCTCGACCGGGCCGGCCGGGCCGAGGTAGGCCTTCCGGATCGCGGCGACCGCGGCCCCCTTCTCCAGCTCGCGGCCGTCCTGGGGTTTCACGGTCACCGGCTTGACGCCCTTGAAGCGGACCGCGCCCTCCACGACCTCCCGGTCGATGTCCTCGGCCAGCGCCGCCACCGCGGCGTCCAGCCGCTCGGAGTCGACCGAGTGCCGGGGGGCCAGCTCGGTGGTGCCGGTGAGCGCGCGCCACACCTCCGCCGGAGTGGGGAAGTCGCTGGGCGCCTGGTCGATGGTGGCGACCACGTCGAGTTCGAGGCCCGCCTTCTCGGGGTCCAGGTCATGGCGCTCGCCGAAGGCCGTGAGCAGCATCGGCTCGTCCGCCCGATCCGCCAGCCGTTCTCTGAGCCGGTCGGCCGCCTCGGTCGCGGTGAGCCCGCCGATGTCGATGCCCTGGACCCGGGTGCCGGGCAGGATCTTGCCGGACATGGCGACCGCGGGGACCGCGTAGGCGAGCGCGGCCAGGAGCAGCAGGAGCACGGTGACGAGGAGGAGCCTCCGGCTCCGGCCGCGCGGCGCCGGCTCCCCCTCGCCGGCGGGACCGGCGGACGGGGGCCCGCCGGGACCGGCCTGCGGCGGACGGGGCGGGAGCGGCTGCTCGGGCGGCGGGGCCGCCATCCGCCAGGGCTGGGGCGGGGACGCGGCCGCCGGCAGGCCCGTTCCCCCCGCGGCCGGTCCGGCGGTCCGGCCGAAGCCGGGATCGCCGGAGGGCCCGAAGATGTCGGGCGAGACGCCCGGGGGGAGGCGGGGGCCGCCATCGGGGACGGCGCCGGGGGCGCCGTCCGGCCCGGACCTCGGCCGGTCCGCGCCGGGCCGGCGCGGATCCCGCGAGCCGGCGGCGGCGCCCGGGCGGATGGGGTGCGAGGGCAGGGGAACCGCGGCGAACGGATCCGTGGGTGGTTCCGTTGGCCTTCCGGCGTTCCGCACGGCCTCCGTCCCCTCCTTCACGTTTTCTCCCCTTGGCAACCCTAAACCACAATGGTCAGCCGCCGTCCCCGAAGGGATAACAAATCGACCGGTCCATGGTCGACGCCCCCCGGCCCGGAGGCCGGGAGTACCGCGTCGTTCCGCGCCGGCCCGCCCGCGGGCCCCGCCGCGCCGGCGCGGTCGCATCACGCGACGGCGGTCCCCTCGAGCTCGACCATCAGGTCGGGGATCGCCAGCCGCGCCACCCCGAGCATCGTGGTGGGCGGCGCCGCCCCGGCGGCGCCCAGCCGCGCCGCCAGCACGCCGTAGTGCTCGAAGAGCCGGTCGACGTCGGTGGTGTAGACGTTGAGCCGGACGAGGTTCGCCAGGGACATGCCGGCCTCGCCGAGCACGGCCTCCAGGTTGTCCAGGCTCAGCGCCAGCTGCGCCGCCATGTCACCGGCGTGCCGGGGCGTGCCGTCGTCGCCCATCGCGGCCTGCCCGGCGCAGTACAGGGTGCGGGTGTGCCCGGAGACGACCTCGCCCTGGTTGTACCCCAGCGCCTCCGACCACGTCCACGGGTTGACCGCCGTTCGCTCCATCGTCCTGTCAGCTCCATTCGATCCGCCGGCGTCCGTACGTCCGCCGGCGCGGTGGCCACCGTCTCTCCGGTGATGACGATCAGCTTTCCGGTAAATCACGACATCCTGTGTCGTGTATCTCGATAGAGTTTTCCCATGCGCGCCGACCGGCTGGTCTCCCTGGTGCTGCTGCTGCGCCAGCACGGCCGACTGTCCGCGACCGCGCTGGCCCGCGAGCTGGAGGTGTCCACCCGCACCGTGCTGCGCGACGTCGAGGCGCTGTCCGCGGCCGGCGTCCCGGTCTACGCCGAGCGCGGCAGGCACGGCGGTTTCGCGTTGCTGCCCGGTTTCCGGACCGAGCTCACCGGGCTGAGCCACGACGAGGCCCTCGCCCTGCTGGTCGCCGGGTCGCGGCGCGGCGCGCAGGCGTTCGGCCTCGGTTCGGCGCTCGCCTCGGCGATGCTCAAGGTGGTCGACGCGCTGCCCGAGAGCTATCGGGACACCGTGGCCGGCGCGGCCGGGCGACTGCTCATCGACCCGGAGACCGACCTCCTCTCGCGCCGGCTGGCCGACGAGGAGGCGCCCGACGCCGTGGTGGCCGAGGTGCTGCGCGCGGTGTTCGCCGGGCACCGGCTGCGCATTCACTACGCGGCCGCGGACCAGGCCCCGCGGTGGCGCACGGTGGACCCGGTCGGCCTGGTCACCGTGCGCGACCGGGGCTACCTGCTGGCCACGCGGTCCGGCGCGGACCGCACCTACCGGCTCTCCCGGGTCCTGGCCGCCGAGGCGCTCTCCGAGCCCGCGCGGCGACCGGTCCAGGTCGACCTGGACCGGGCCTGGCGGGAACGCGGCACGCGGTTCCGGACCGGCGGCGACCAGGTCACCGTGCTGGCGCGGGTGGACCCGGCGCGGCGGGAGGACCTGCTGGGCACCGCGCTGGCCGTCCTCTCCGAAGAGTCCGACCCGGACGGCCGGCTGCGGCTGGAGGTGACCTTCCAGGATCCGCGGCACGCCGAATGGGCGCTGTGGCGGCTCGCCACGGACGCCGAGGCCCTGGCCCCGCAGTGGCTGCGCGACTCCCTGCGCGACCGCGCCGTCGCGATCGCCACCCGCTACGGCGCCCCGCCCCGCGAGCCGTCGCCGCCTCCTCCCGCGGACCACGCGGTCGGGACCAGGCCGCCGTCCCCGCACCGGGGCACCGTCCCCGGCCAGGGCACCGTCCCCTGACCGGGGAACCGTCCCCTGGCCGGAGCGCCGAGCGGGACCGGGGCACCGTCCCCTGACCGGGGCCCCGGCGGGATCGGGGCCGGTCCGGGGCCGGTCCGGAGGCGGTCCGGGGCCGGTCCGGGACGGCCGCCCCACGGGCGGGCTACCCGGAGACGCCGAGCTTGTCGAGGATCAGCTCCCGCGCCCGGCCGGCGTCGGCCTTGCCCCGGCTGGCCTTCATCACGCCGCCGACCAGCGCGCCGACGGCGGCGATCTTGCCGCTGCGGACCTTGTCCGCCGCGTCGGCGTTGTCCGCCAGCACCTGGTCGATGATCGCCGACAGCTCGCCCTCGTCGTTGACGATCTGCAGGCCGCGGGCGGCCACCACGTCGTCCGGCGAGCCCTCGCCGTTCAGCACGCCCTCCAGCACCTGCCGGGCCAGCTTGTCGTTGAGCGCGCCCCCGGCGACCATCGCGCAGACCCGCGCGATCTCGTCCGGGGTGATCCGCAGCGCGCTCAGCGGCACGCCGGCCTCGTTGGCGCGGCGGGCCAGCTCGCCCATCCACCACTTGCGGGCGTCCGCGGGCGGCGCTCCGGCCGACACCGTCGCCTCGACCAGGTCGATCGCGTCGGCGTTGTGCATGGCCTCCATGTCCAGGCCGGACACGCCCCACTCCTGCTGGAGCCGCTTGCGCTTCAGGCGCGGCAGCTCGGGCAGGGCCGTCTTGAGCGCGGCCACCCAGGCGAAGTCCGGGGCGATCGGCACCAGGTCGGGCTCGGGGAAGTAGCGGTAGTCCTGCGCCTCCTCCTTGGACCGGCCCGAGGTGGTGGTGCCGGTGTCCTCGTGGAAGTGGCGGGTCTCCTGGACGATCCGGCCGCCGGCGGCGAGGATCCCGGCCTGGCGCTCGATCTCGCTGCGGACCGACCGCTCGACGCTGCGCAGCGAGTTGACGTTCTTGGTCTCGGTCCGGGTGCCCCACTCGGAGGCGCCGCGCGGCATGAGGGAGACGTTGACGTCGCACCGCATGGAGCCCTCCTCCATGCGCACGTCGGAGACGCCGAGGGAGCGCATGACCTCGCGCAGCTCGGTGACGTAGGCGCGGGCGACCTCCGGCGCGAGCCGGTCGGTGCCGGGGATCGGCTTGGTGACGATCTCCACCAGCGGGATGCCCGCGCGGTTGTAGTCGACGATCGAGTAGTCGGCGCCGTGGATGCGGCCGGTCGCGCCGCCCATGTGGGTGGACTTTCCGGTGTCCTCCTCCAGGTGCACGCGCTCGATCTCGATGCGCACCGTCCGGCCGTCCACCTCGACGTCGAGGTAGCCGTCGAAGCAGAGCGGCTCGTCGTACTGGCTGATCTGGTAGTTCTTCGGCATGTCCGGATAGAAGTAGTTCTTCCGGGCGAAGCGGCACCACTCGGCGATGGAGCAGTTCAGCGCCAGGCCGATCCGGATCGTCGACTCGATCGCCGTGGCGTTGGCCGTGGGCAGTGCGCCCGGCAGCGCCAGGCAGACCGGGCAGACGTGGGTGTTCGGCGGCGCGCCGAACGTCGTCGGGCAGGCGCAGAACATCTTCGAGGCCGTGCCGAGCTCGACGTGCGTCTCCAGGCCCAGCACCGGCTCGAAGCGCTCCAGCGCCTCGTCGTACGGCATGAGCGTGCCTGTACTCATGATTTGTTCACCATTTCCTCAGTCCGATCCGGGAGAGCCGGAGTGTCCGGAGTGTTCTGCGATGACCGTGCCGTGGCCGCGCCGTGGTCGCACGCCGCCGCCGTGGGCCGCCGGCGCGGGCCGTGGAGGACGTCAAAGGTATCCGAGTCCCTTCAGGGCGTTGCGCGTCTCGGCGACCCAGCCGGCGTACCCGGGGACCCGGGCCAGGACGGCGAGGTCGATGTTGCGTCCGATGTACTCGAAGTAGTCGCCGACCGGCTTGCCCCGCCGGGGCGCGGTCGCGGCCAGCACCTCCCGCGGGTAGGCGATCCGCTCGACGTCGGCGGGACCGGCGGGCAGCCGGGACGGGTCGCTGCCCGGCAGCCCGGCCCACACGGCGGGATCGGCCAGCGGCCAGGCCTCGGTGTCGCCCAGGCCGACCACCGGCACCAGGTAGTGCGAGTGGTAGCGGATCCCGTCCGACCGGCCGCGCTCGCGGTCGCCGGACCGGGCGAAGATCAGATGGCAGTCGCCCGCCAGCTCCTCCAGCGCCGCCACCAGGTGCTCGCGGTCGCACACGGCGACCCGGGTGGCCTCGACGTCCACCGCGTACGGCGCGTCCCGCACGAGCTCGCGGAGCTGCCGGGGGATCACCACGCTCAGGAAGCCTCCGTCCGCGTCCCCCTCGGCGACCAGGCCGGCGACCAGGGGGCGGCTCATGCCGCCGCGCCGAGGTAGCGGCGGAGCTGCCGGGGCGAGACGAACGTGCCCGGCTCGCCGTCCGGCAGGACCGGTTTGGCCACGCTCACCCGGGAGGTCCGCTCGGCCTCCGGGTCGACGCGCACCACCGCGTCCAGGAAGACCAGCGACTCCGGCGCCGTCCGGCTGAGCTCGGCGACCACCACCGGCGAGTGGCTGGTCACGATCACCTGCCGGTACGGCTCCGCGCCGCCGGGCTCGCGGACCCGCCGCCGGACCCGCCGGAGCAGCTCCCCCAGCCGCTCGGGGTGCACGCCGCCCTCGATCTCCTCCACCAGGAGGGTGGCCGGGTGGTCCGGGTCGTGCAAGGCCGCCAGCAGGCCGGTGATCCGCAGGACCCCGTCCGACAGCAGCGCCGCCGGGACCGCGCCCTGGCCCTCCATGACGAGGTCGAAGAGCCACTCCCCGCGCTCCAGCCGGGGCGCCAGCCCGGCCGCGCCGGGGACCAGCGCGGCGAGGTCGGCCACCAGGTCGGCGAGGGCCGCCGTACCCGCCATCCGGCCGAGCACCGCGGCGAGGTTCGCCCCGTCGGCGGCCAGCGGCCCGCGGTCGGCCGGCGCGCCCCGCCCGCGCATGGCGCGCGGGACCGGGGCGTGGCGGCGCCACGCGGCGACCGTGCGGCGGGGCGTGGCCGCCGGGTCCGGGTCCACGACCATGAGCTCCAGCAGCTCCGGCGGGAGCCGCCGGGCCACGTGGCTGACGGCCGTCCCGGTGGACCTCGGGATGCGCAGCACCATCTCCGCGCCCGTGTCGAGGCGGACCGGGAGCAGCGCCCCGGGCTCCGGGGAGACCAGGGCCTCCACCGCGACGGTGAACGCCGCCACCGGAGCGCCCTGGGCGACCCGGTGGAACTGCTCGTTCGGCGCGCCCCGGCGCGCGCCGAGGAGACCGCCGGGACCGCCGACCTCGTCGGCGACGAACTCCAGCGCGTCGAACAGGTTGGACTTGCCCCCGGCGTTCGGACCGACCAGCGCGAGGAACGGCGGCACGTCGATCGCGAAGTCCAGGAACGACTTGAACCCGTCGATCTCGATGCGAGTGATCACGCCCCCGTTTCCTCCCCGGTGCCCTGTCCGCGCCTAGAGCGCGGGCGCCTTGGCCAGCAGGCCGCCGCCCCAGCGGTCCGTCAGGGCCCGCTCCACGGCGGCGCCGACCCGGTAGCAGCGGTCGTCGCCGAGCACGGGCGCCATGATCTGCAGGCCGACCGGGAGGCCGTCCTCGTCCGCCAGACCGCACGGCACCGAGATGGCCGCGTTGCCGGCCAGGTTGGTGGGGATCGTGCACAGGTCGGCGAGGTACATCGCCATGGGGTCGTCGGCGCGCTCGCCGATCGGGAACGCGGTGGTCGGCGTGGTCGGCGAGATGAGCACGTCCACCTGGTGGAAGGCCGCCTCGAAGTCGCGCGCGATCAGCGTGCGGACCTTCTGCGCCTGGCCGTAGTAGGCGTCGTAGTAGCCGCTGGACAGCGCGTAGGTGCCCAGGATGATGCGCCGCTTGACCTCGGGGCCGAAGCCCTGCGCCCGGGTCAGCGCCATGACCTCCTCGGCCGAGCGGGTGCCGTCGTCGCCGACGCGCAGGCCGTAGCGCATCGCGTCGAAGCGGGCCAGGTTGGACGAGCACTCGGAGGGGGCGATGAGGTAGTAGGCGGGCAGCGCGGTGGTGAACGACGGGCAGGAGACCTCGACGACCTTGGCGCCGAGGGACTCCAGCAGCTCCACGGTCTCCCGGAAGCGGGCCAGCACGCCCGGCTGGTAGCCGTCCCCGCCGAACTCCTTGACCACGCCGATCCGCAGGCCTGCCACGTCGCCCTCGCGGGCCGCCTCGGCGACCCGCGGCACGGCGGCGTCGATGGAGGTGGAGTCCAGCGCGTCGTGCCCGGAGAACGCCTCGTGCAGCAGCGCCGCGTCCAGCACGGTGCGGGCGAACGGGCCCGGGGTGTCCAGGGAGCTGGCGAAGGCGATCAGGCCGTAGCGGGAGGAGCCGCCGTAGGTCGGCTTCATGCCGACGATGCCGGTGACGGCGGCGGGCTGCCGGATGGAGCCGCCGGTGTCGGTGCCGGTGGACAGCGGGGCCTCGTAGGCGGCGACCGCCGCGGACGAGCCGCCGGAGGAGCCGCCCGGGATGCGGGACAGGTCCCACGGGTTGCGGGTGACGCCGTAGGCGGAGTTCTCGGTGGAGGAGCCCATCGCGAACTCGTCCAGGTTGGTCTTGCCGAGGATCACCAGCCCGGCCTCGCGCAGCCGCCGCGTCACGGTCGCGTCGTACGGCGGGCGCCAGCCTTCGAGGATCTTCGACCCCGCCGTGGTGGGCATGTCCGTGGTGGTGAAGACGTCCTTGTGCGCGATCGGCACGCCGGCCAGCGGGCCGAGCTCCTCGCCCGCGGCCCGGCGCTCGTCGACCCTCCGGGCCTGCGCCAGGGTCGTCTCGGCGTCGACGTGCAGGAACGCGTTGACCTGCGGTTCGACGGCGGCGATCCGGTCGAGATGCGCCTGGGCGACCTCGACGGCCGAGGTCTCGCCGCTCGCGATCAGCGCGCCGAGCTCGGCGGCGGTCTTGTGGATCAGGCTCATGCCTCCTCCCCGAGGATGCGCGGGACGCGGAAGCGGTTCTCCTCGACGGCCGGGGCGCCGGACAGCGCCGCCTCGGGCGTCAGGCCGGGCCGGACCTCGTCGGGACGGTAGACGTTGGTGAGCGGGAGCGCGTGCGAGGACGGCGGGATGTCGTCGGCCGCCACCTCGGCGACGCGGGCGACCGCACCGATGATCACATCGAGCTGGGCGGCGAAGTGGTCGAGCTCCTCGTCGGACAGCGCCAGCCTGGACAGCCGGGCGAGGTGAGCGACCTCGTCGCGGGTTATGGCGGACATGAGTCGTTGAACCCGTTTCGTGGAATGGCAATCGGACACTCTCATCCTAGAGTGCGTCACTCGGCGTGCCCGACTTCTATGCTCCCGGGCGGGCCCCACCGGCCGGGGAGCGGAGCCCTCCGGGCACCGCCGGATGACCCGATCGTGACGTTCCGGCCCCTGCCTTCCCTCCTGTCACCGCTTCTGCCCCTGATCATCGGGGTGATGGAAGTGGAGGAGCACACTTCGTCGAAATGCAGTCCTGCTTCTCCTGAAGATACTATCGACAGAGATAGTATCTGCTCCGATAGTATTCACAGAAGAAGTCCTAGGGGCGGCATGGGCGGATTCGTCGGCCGGGAGCACGAACTGGCATCGCTCGACTCCCTGCTCGACCAGGTACGGGCGGAGATCTCCACGGCGCGTCCCGGCAGATGCGTGCTGATGCGCGGACGGCGGCGGATCGGGAAGTCGGCGCTGGCTGAGGAGTTCGTCAACCGGAGCGGGCTGCCGTCGCTGTTCTACACGGCGGCGCGCGCCGATGCCCGTACCGAGCTGCGACAGCTCATGGACGACGTCTCCGCTTCCGGGCTGCCGGGAAAGGACGTCTTCACCGAGACGGCTCCGAGCACGTGGAACGGCGCACTGCAACTCCTGGCGGACGCACTGCCCGAAGACGGCCCCTCCATCATCGTCTTCGACGAGGTTCCCTACCTCATGGAACGCGTCGACGCCTTCGAAGGTCTTCTGCAGCGCGCCTGGGACCGGTTCCTCAGCCGGAAACCCGTCCTGCTCGTCCTCATCGGCTCCGACCTGTCGACGATGGAGGCCCTGAACAGCCATGAGCGCCCGTTCCACCAGCGGGGAACCGAGATGGTGGTCGGACCGCTCAACCCCCGCGAGATCCAGCGCATGCTCCAGCTCTCCTCTGCCGACGCGTTCGACGCCACCGTCGTCACGGGCGGTCTCCCCCTCATCTGCGGCGAGTGGCCGCGCGGAGCGCCGCTCTGGGAGTACCTGCACGACGCCCTGACGAATCCGGTCTCCGCGCTCCTGGTGTCCGCCGAACGCTCGCTCGCGGCCGAGTTCCCGGTAGGGGCACAGGCACGGCAGGTGCTGCAGGCGATCGGCAGTGGCGAACGCACGTTCACCAACATCGCCCGGGAGGCGGGCGGCATCTCCCACAGCACGTTGTCCCGCGCGGCCGAGCTGCTGATCACCAAGGGGACGGTCGCCGGTGAGCTTCCCGTGTCCCTGCGCCCATCGAAGGAGCGCCGCTACCGGGTCACCGATCCCTACCTGCGCTTCTGGCTCTCCTTCCTCCACCCGCACATGCCCGAGATCGAGCGCCGCCGGGGCGATCTCACCCTCCGGCGGATCGTCTCACGGTGGAGCACCTGGCGGGGACGCGCCATCGAGCCGCTCGTGCGCGAGTCGCTGGCCAGGCTGCTGCCCGACGACAGGCTCCCGGAGGCTCCGACGGTCGGCTCCTACTGGACCCGGAGCAACGATGTGGAGATCGACATCGTCGGAGCCGACCGCGGACCGGTCGCGCGGGAGCTCCGCTTCCTCGGATCGATCAAGTGGCTGGAGAACGCCGCCTTCGACGACCACGACCTGGCCGCGCTGGCCAGGCACCGCGCCGCCCTCACCGATGAACCCGTCCCCCTCGTCGCCGTCTCCCGCAACGGGGTCTCCTGCTCGGGCCTGGCCGCCTCGTACGGCCCCGACGACCTGATGGGCGCCTGGAACTGATACGACGATGTCCGAGCGGTCGTTCAGCCGAGCTGCCGGGTGATCGTCGGGTCCGTGATAGCCGTGTCGTCGGCCAGGAGGAACGCCTTCGAAAGGATCACCGACAGCGTCCCCCCGTCGTCCTCGAACGGCAGGAACACCGATCCGGCCGCGCGCCCGCTCGCCGGGACGATGCACAGATACGCGTCGTTGGGCTCCATCAGAACGTTCGTCGACCCCAGATGGATCTTGTACGTCTTCAGATCACCTCGTACCAGAAGGAACCTGTCGGTCAGCTCCACCCGGGGGGCGATCTTCAGTTTCGGCAGCAGCCGCGCCAGCACCTCGCGCCGGGTCTTGGCCGTCTCCGTCAGCTCGCCGAAGCCGTGGGAGCGCCAATAGCGTTCATGGCCGATCAGCGCCTGGTCGTCGCGGGCGACCGATGCCACGCCCACGGCGAGGTCGGCCTCGCGGAGGATTTCCGACAGCACCAGCGGTGGCAGATCGGCCATCGACGCCGGTTGCCCGTCGCGGTGGAAGGTGATGCGCTCGGTGGCGCACAGCATGGTGGTCTCGGCCCCGGGGCCGGAGACGATGTGCATGGCCCAGCGGGCCTGCCAGCCCGCCAGGTCGCGCACCACCTCGCCCTGGTCGCCGCCGTTCTCGTAGTCCCAGTTGCCGATCGACCGGCCGGTCCAGCCTCGCTGGCCCAGCAGGGTCCGGGCTTGGCCGTAGCGCAGAACGTGGCCGGCGAAACGGCGGGAGAAGGTGCCGGTCCGCTCCTCGGCGGGGGTCAGCAGGTAGAGCTCGCGGAAGACCTGCTTGAACGGCTGGCGTACACCACCCTCGAGAAGACGGTCGCGCCATGCCGCCACCTCGTCGGCGGTCGCATGGATCGGGTGCCACAGGCCTGCCACGGCGTCGGGTGCAGGACGGTGGCCGGCCAGTTCCCAGCCGTCGGCGGTCTTGACCGGCAGGGCCGCCGGACCGCCGGCGATCTGCCAGACCAGGGCGCGGGCGTAGGGGCCGGTGACGGGATGGTCGAGGAAGTATTCGGTCACCTCGCGCCACTGCCACGTCCGTTCATGGACGAGCGCCTGTTCCAAGCGGGACCGCTCGGCCGCCTGCGCCAGTTTGAGCTCCTTCAGGATGGCTCGCAGATCGGACAACTCCGCGCGCAGATCCTTCGGCAGCGACTTGACGGTCTTGCCGGCGGCGTTCACGTAGCGCAGGGCGGGCACGTCAGCGCAGAGCCTGACCCGGTAGTCGCCGATCTTCTCCTCGCGGACGCCGTCGGCGTCCAGGCCGAAGGTGGGGACCGTCCGGTCGAGCAGCTGCTCGCGGGTCAGCCCGTTCTCACCGGCCACCGCGTCGAGGGCGAAACTCAGATTCCTCTGTACGGACCTCGCGCGCACCTTCGCCTGGATCCTGGACAGCGGGACGATCACGTCGAGGCCGCCCCTGCGGGCCAGGACGCCGACGGCGGCGTTGGTGACGGGTTCGCAGCGGCACGTGGAGCCCATCCCGTTGCTGCCGGTGCCGCAGGTCATCGCGACGTCGGTGACGAGCGAGGTCACCCAGCGCTCGTCGATGACCTGGCAGGTCCACAGGATGCCGCGCACCACGACGATGGTCTGCTCCTTGAGGAAGACCTTGTCCCACCACTCCTCGTCGTCATAGCGGACGACCCAGTCTCCGCCCCGGTAGGCCACCAGCCGCGTGAGCAGCTCACGGACCAGGGCGACCGCGCCGGGAGTGAGCATCCGCGCGGCGTTCCTGAGCCACCGGGCGCTGGGCTTGGTCGAGCGGGCGGTGTTCCAGTGGCGGAACAGCGGCAGCACCTCGACCAGGCGCAGGCCGTACTCCTCGGCCAGCATGCGGGCGAAGTGGTCGGTGTCTCCGATCTCGGTCCGGACCACCCCGGCCGGGCCGTGCTCGGCGGGTTCGGTGAGCAGCTCGGTCACCTGCTCGGCCAGGAGCGCCCGCGCGTCCTTCAACCATGGTCCCGACGCCAGCCAGTGCAGCAGGTCCCGGCGCAGCTGGTAGTCGAACCGGCGGGCCGCCGCAAGCGGGATCCGGAACAGCTCCTCGTAGCGGGTGTGCCCCTGCCGCACCCAGTACTCCGCCCGGCCCATGAGGTGGTGCGCTTCCCGGTAGGTGAAGTCGATGTCGCGCTCGGCCACCGACCGGACCACGCGCAGCACCCGCTCGTCGTAGTCGTGGCCGCCTTCCGGCCCCAGCCAGAGCTTCATCTGCGCGTAGGCGCCGTAAACCCGCCAGTCGACGCCGGGGCCGGGGTCGAGTCCCTGCTCGGTGAGTTCGTCGAACCGCTGGTAGACAGCCCTCGTGGCCGGGTCCGTGTGGTCCCAACTGCCCGCTGACGTCATGACACGGCTCCACTGATGATCGGAAACTCTGAGTGATCATGGATATCAGCCGGAACCGACAGATTCCCCCTGCCATGATTCGGACATGTTTCCATTCATGGCTGCGACGGTACCGGCGGCGAAAGTGTTCACTCCGTCACCTCACGACAGGGGCGGTCAGGCGTACAGCTCCGCCAGGCCGATCGTGCGGACGTCGCCTTCCGAGCGCAGGGCGGGCTCGAACCCCGCACCGCTGTAGCAGGCGAGCACCGTCTCCCGGGTGTCGTAGCCCTTTTCGGCGAGCAGGTCGCGCGCACGGCGCAGCCGCTCGATATGCCGTCCGCCCATGACGTCGCCCCACTTCGCCTCCCCCAGCGAGAGCACCTTCCTCGGCTGCCCCGGAACCGCTGGGGCGAACACGGCGACATCCACCTGGATCTGTGTGCGCCGGGCATGGTCGGTGAGAGCTCCGGCCCCCACCTCTCCCGGCAATCCGCCGAAGACCGGTTCGACCGAAGCGAACTGCCGGCACAGTTCCTCGAAGTGCGGCCCCATGATCTGGGATCGGAATCGGGACGCGGCGTCCGCCCAGACCGCCTCGGCCCGCCCGCTCTCCAACAACCCCCACTGCGGACGCATGATCACCTGATAGAAGGTGATCAGCGGCTCGGCCACCCGGTAGACCGACCGTCCCGGGCGGAAGACGTCCGGTTCCCGCCGGAGCAGACGGCTGTCCTCCAGCACATTGAGATGATGTCCGATATCAGCTGCCTTTCGGCCTATATAACTGGCGATCCCGCCCCGGGTGTTGTTGCCTGCCGCCACCGCGGCCAGCACCGAATGGTACAGCGCGGCATCGCGGACGTCCGTCTCCTCCTCCAGGAGGTACCGGGCCTCCCGGAACAGCGGTGTGCCGGGGTCGAGCACCGTGCGCAGCACCCAGTCGTCGAAGTCGTCCAGCGCCCCGGGCACGTCCCCGTTGAGGAATCGCAGATAGGCCGGGGTGCCTCCGACCACCGCGTGCAGCCGCGCGGCCAGCGTTGGATCACTGACCTTCCAGTACCTCGCGGCGAGCGGGTAGTCGAAGGGCTTGACGACCAGTTCGAGGGTCGCCCGGCCACGCAGGGGGGCACTCCCCGACAGCAGGCCTCCCATGACGGACATCGCCGAACCGCAGAGCAGAAGCGCCAGCCGCCCCCCTTCGGAGATCGCCCGGTCCACCTCCCGCTGCACGATCGAGGGAAGCGCGGGAGAGGCCTTGCTGAGATAGGGGAACTCGTCGATCACGATCGGCCTGCCGGTGGCGTCGGCGACCGCGAACAACTGCCTGACGGCCTCGTCCCAGTCCGCGAACCTCATCGGTGCGGCGGTGCCGGAGTAACCGCTCAGCGCGGCCGCGAAGAGGTTCAGGGATTCGGCCTCGGTGGCCTGGGTCGCCCCGAAGTAGAACCCGTTGGCCTCCCTGGTCAGGGCTTCGAGCAGAAAGGTCTTGCCTTGACGGCGCCGACCGCTCACCACTCCGAACTGCACCGAATCGGCGCCTCTCTCCACGAAGGCCGCTAAATGCCGCCACTCGAAGTCACGGGCGAAGATCCTGTCGGGCTTGGGAAGCACCTTGACCCCCGAAAACATAGGACTGTACTTCGACGAAGCGTACTCCTATGCATTCAGGCCGTCTGGGGGTCGAGGAGCCCGGCGGGGTCGGGCACCCGGAAGGCGGGCCGGACCGGGGCGCGGTGCTCGCGCAGCCAGGCCGTGGCGTCGGCGGCGGACATCGGCGCGGCGAACCACCGGCCCTGGGCCAGGTCGCAGCCCATCTCCTCCAGGCGCGCGGCCACCTCGGCCGACTCGACGCCCTCGGCGACCGAGCGCAACCCCAGGGAGCGGACCAGGTCGACGATGGAGCGGACGATCCGCTCGTCGTCCCGGGACTCGCAGATCCGCCGCACGAACGAGGCGTCGATCTTGACCTCGGCGACCGGGAGCCGCTGCAGGCGGACCAGCGACGAGTAGCCGGTGCCGAAGTCGTCCAGGGCCAGCGGCACGCCCAGGGAGTTCAGCGCCCGGACGGCGTCGGCGGTGTAGGCCTGGTCCGTCATCAGGATGCGCTCGGTGACCTCCAGCTGGATCGCCTTGGGCGGCAGCCGGTGTTCCGCCAGGCCGGCCTCCAGCCGTTCGGCGAGGGCGGCGTCCAGCAGGTCGCGGGCCGAGACGTTGACGGAGATCTGCTCGTGCACCCCGGCGCGCCACCAGGCGGCGGCCTGCTCCAGCGCCGCGTCGATGACGTACTCGGTGAGCTGGCGCATCAGATAGGACTGCTCGGCGAGCGGGATGAAGTCGTCCGGGTAGACCGTCCCCCGCACCGGGTGGCGCCAGCGCAGCAGCGCCTCCACCCCCCGCACCTGCCCCACGGCCAGGTCCATCTTCGGCTGGTAGTGCAGCACCAGTTCGGCGCGGTCGATGGCCCGGCGCAGGTCGCCCAGGAGGCCGAGCCGTTCGGGGCTGTTGCGGTCCTTGTCGGCGACGTAGAGCTCGACGCCGGTCCGGCCCTCCTTGGCGAGGTACATCGCCACGTCGGCGCGCTGCAGCAGCAGCTCGAAGTCCGGCGCGTGGTCGGGGTGGAGCGCGATGCCGATCGAGGCGTCCATGTCGAAGGTCATGCCCTCCAGCCGGACCGGCTCGGTGAGCGCCACCCGGAGCCGCGCGGCCACCTCGCGCGCCGCGGCGGCGTCCCTGACCGACGGGAGCAGCACCGCGAACTCGTCACCGCCGAGCCGGGCGACCACGTCCCCCGGCCGCACGCTGTGGATCAGCCGGTGCGCCACCGTCTGCAGCAGCCGGTCGCCCACCGGGTGCCCGAGCGTGTCGTTGACCTCCTTGAAGCGGTCGAGGTCCAGCAGGAGCAGGCCGACCCGCTCCCCCTGGCGCGCCCGCGCCTCGGCGAGCGCCTCCTCGGTGCGCAGCACGAGCAGCTTGCGGTTCGGCAGCCCGGTCAGCCCGTCGTGCATCGCCTGGTGGTCGCGGCGGACCGAGATCGTGGCGGTGAAGTAGACGGCGGCCATCGGCGCGACGAACAGCGGCACCAGCGCCGGGGAGTGGTTCATGACCACCACGACGAGCGGGGCCAGGCCGAGCAGCGCGGCGTAGACCAGGCTCTGGTGGCCGATCGTGGTCCGGATCACCCGGTGGACCGAGCGCCGCTCGTGCAGCGCGACCGCCCCGCACACCAGCAGCCCTCTCGTCACGAAGTAGGCCAGTCCGGCCAGTCCGATGGCGAGCAGGTCGGTGCCGGCCGGGACCCAGGCGGCCTCCGGCCGGTGGCCGGACAGCACGAGCACCACCCCGGCCGCCGTGCAGGCCAGCGTCACCTGGGCGACGTTGAACAGGACCCGGTGCCAGGCCTTTCGGGTGACCGCCCCGTTGAACAGGATGCCCGCCGCCTGCATCAGCACGGCGACCGGCAGCCCGTAGTGGAGCAGCGCGGCGAAGGTGAACATCGTCGACGGGTAGGTGCCCCCCGCCGCCGTCGACGACGAGAGCAGCACCGGTCGCAGGTCTCCCAGCGCGGTCAGGACCATGAGCGTCCAGAACAGCGGGGAGCGCGCGAGCTCCGCCGGGGCGCCGGGGCTGATCCGCCACAGCGCCACGACCAGGACCGCGATCCCGGTGACGGTGACCGCCGTGAGGTAGGCCCACAGGGGTGAACCCGCGCGTGGTCCGGTGTCGCGTGTATCTGTTGGGTCGGCCATGAGTAATAAAACCCCCATTAGTTCACTATGGGAGAGTACGGCCTTCGGGCCACTTCGCGAAACCGATTGGGCACGTTCTGTGACGGGATACCGAGAACGTGCACACGGAGGCGCCCGCCGTCACACTCCGTCACCCCTGCGGGCCGCTCCCCGCGTCACGCCTCCGGCTGGACCGCTCTGGCCGCCGCGGCCTCCGGCCCCTGCGCGAGGAGGACCTCCAGGCCGCTCTCGTCGAGGATCGGCACGCCGAGTTTGACCGCCTTGTCGAACTTGGAGCCGGCGTTCTCTCCGGCGATCACGAAGGAGGTCTTCTTCGACACCGAGCCGGAGACCTTCCCTCCCCGGCCCGCCAGGGCGGCCCCCGCCTCGTCGCGGGTGTAGCCCGCCAGCGTGCCGGTCACCACGAAGGTCAGCCCGGCCAGGGTCTGCGGCGGCAGGTCGGCCGGCGGCGCGTCCTCCATCCGGACCCCGGCGGCCCGCCAGCGGTCGACGATCTCCCGGTGCCAGTCGACCGCGAACCAGTCGCGGATCGCCGCGGCCACCCGCGGGCCGACGCCCTCGACCGCGGCGAGCTCCTCCTCGGAGGCCGCCATGATCGCGTCCATCGAGCCGAACTCGGCGGCGACGGCCTGGGCGGTGGGCGGGCCGACGTGCCGGATGGAGAGCGCCGCCAGGACCCGCCAGAGCGGCCGGTCCTTGGCCTTCTCCAGCTCCTGGAGCATCTTCTCGGCGTTCTTGCTGGGCGTGCCGTTCTTGTTGGCGAAGAAGGTGACGACCTTGGCCGCACCGGTCTCCGGGTCGGTCTTGGGCAGGCCGGTGTCGATGTCGCGGACGACCGACTCGATCGGCAGCAGCCGCTCGATGGTCAGGTCGAACAGGTCGGCCTCGGTACGGACCGGCGGCTCGTGCGGGGGCAGCGGCTGGGTCAGCGCGGTCGCCGCCACGTAGCCCAGGCCCTCGACGTCGAGGGCCTTGCGCCCGGCGGCGAAGTGGATGCGCTCGCGGAGCTGGGCCGGGCAGGCCCGGGTGTTGGGGCAGCGCAGGTCGGCGTCGCCCTCCTTCTCGTAGGCCAGCTCGGTGCCGCACTCCGGGCAGTGCGTCGGCATGGTGAACGCGCGCTCGGTGCCGTCGCGCAGCTCCTCGACCGGCTTGACGATCTCCGGGATCACGTCACCCGCCTTGCGCAGCACCACGGTGTCGCCGATCCGCACGCCCTTGCGCGCGACCTCCGAGCCGTTGTGGAGCGTGGCCCGCTCGACCGTGGAGCCCGCCACCACCACCGGCTCCATGACCCCGAACGGCGTGACCCTGCCGGTGCGGCCGACGCCCACCTGGATGTCGAGGAGCGTGGTGTTGACCTCCTCCGGGGGGTACTTGTAGGCGATCGCCCAGCGCGGCGCCCGGCTGGTGGAGCCGAGGTTGCGCTGGATCTCGACCCGGTCGGCCTTCACCACGACGCCGTCGATCTCGTAGGCCGGGTCGTGGCGGTGCTCCCGGTAGAACTCGATGAACGCGTTGACCCCGTCGAGGTCGTCGACGACCCGGTAGAGGTCGCTCACCGGCAGGCCGAACTCCCGGAGCCGGTCGTAGACCTCCGACTGGGCGCGCGGCCGCTCGCTCCCCTGCCACACGCCGACCCCGTGGACGATCATCCGCAGCGGGCGCCGGGCGGTGATCCGCGGGTCCTTCTGCCGCAGCGAGCCCGCCGCGGAGTTGCGCGGGTTGGCGAACCGCGCCCTGCCCGCCTCGGCCAGCCGCTCGTTCAGCCGGGCGAACTCCTCGACCGGGATGTAGACCTCGCCCCGGACCTCGACCAGGTCGGGCACGCCGTCGCCGGTCAGGCGGTGCGGGATGTCGGCGATGGTGCGCACGTTGGCCGTCACGTCGTCGCCGACCCGGCCGTCGCCCCGGACCACCCCGCGGGCCAGCCTGCCCTTCTCGTAGACCAGGGAGATCGCCAGGCCGTCGATCTTCAGCTCGCACAGGTAGGGCCCGGGGTCCTGCTCGGCCAGCCGTTCGATCCGCGCCTGCCAGGAGGCCAGGTCGTCGGCGTCGAACGCGTTGTCCAGGCTCTCCATCCGGCTCAGGTGCTCGACCGGCGTGAAGTCGCCCGAGATCGGCGCGCCGACCTTCTGCGTCGGCGAGTCGGGGGTGCGCAGCGCGGGGTGCTCCTCCTCCAGGGCGTGCAGCTCGCGCATCCACGTGTCGTACTGCGCGTCGCTGGCGGTCGGCGCGTCGAGCACGTAGTAGCGCCAGTTGGCCTCCTCGACCAGCTCGCTCAGCTCCGCGTGCCGCTCCAGCGCCGTCACCGGAACGCCCTCGACCTCTACGCCCATCGCCTGCTTCTCCCCTCGTCGGACCGGCCAGGGAGAATCTATCGCCGGGCACCGACATCCGGCCGCGCCCGGACCGTCGTCCTATTCGCCCGGGTCCTCGCGGAGCACCCGGGCCGCCTTCCGGCACGTCGCCAGCGCGGCCCTGGCGTAGGCGGGCGAGGCGCCGGCCAGGCCGCAGGCGGGGGTGAGCACGACCTGGGAGGCCAGCGTCGCGGAGGGGAAGCCCAGGCGGCGCCAGAGCTCCACCGCGGGCCGGGCGACCTCCCCGACGTCGGGGAGCGGGGCGTCGGCGCCGGGCACGACCCCGAGGAGGAACGCCGCCCCGGCCTCGACGGACTCGCCGATCGCGTCCTCGTCGCGCCGCCGCAGCAGGGCGGCGTCCAGCGAGACGCCCCGCGCCCCCGCCTCGCGCAGGACCCGGAAGGGCACGCCGGGGGCGCAGCAGTGCACGACCGGGAAGGCGCCCTCCGGGAGCACCGACCGGAGCCGCTCGGCGACCACCGGCGCCTCGACGGCGCGCAGCCGGCCGAAACCCGACGCCGTCGGCACCGTGCCGGCGAGCACGCCGGGCAGGCCCGGCTCGTCGAGCTGGACGACGACCTCCGTCGCGCCCGGCACCCGCTTGCGGACCTCGGCGAGGTGCAGGGCGAGCCCTTCGGCGTAGGACGCCACGAGGTCGCGCACGGCTCCGGGGTCGGCGAGCGTCCGGTCGCCGTGGCGCAGCTCGACGGCTCCGGCCAGGGTCCACGGCCCGCACACCTGGATCTTGAAGGGGCCCGCGTACCCCTGGGACGCCTCCTCCAGGCCGTCGAGGTCGCGCAACAGGTGGTCACGGGCCCGCTTGGCGTCCCGGCCGGGCCTGTCGGTGAAGCGCCAGCCCGAGGGCCGCACCTCCACGGGCAGCTCCACCAGCAGGGACGCGGCCCTGCCGACCATGTCCGCGCCGACGCCGCGCGCCGGGAGCTCCGGCAGGTACGGCAGAGCGGGCAGCTCGCCGAAGACGACCCTGACCGCCTCGGCGTGGTCCTCACCCGGATGCGACCCGACGCCGGTCGCGGCCGCCTCGTCCCACGGAAACACGTTCACGACGGTCAGCTTAGGCCCGGCGGACGACCTGGGACGATCACCCCGCCCGGCGACCGGGGCCCTCGATGCTCCGGCACGACCCGGAACGTCCGGCTTCCCGATTCGTTAGGAAACGAAACATGAAATACCGACGAAGCGGGTGATGGGGACGAGACAGATTTGCTTTGATGGTACTAGATCAACCCATAGACGCTTATATCGATAGCGGGGCTGGAAGGAATTTCATGGGCGATTTACACCCATTGCTGCCTAGTGATCCGGAACGTATCGGTATATACGTTCTGGTGGGGCGGTTCTCCCCCGATCCTGGGCAGGCCGTCTACCTGGGTCATCTGCTGGACGACGACACACCCCGTGTGATCCGCATGCTGGCCCCCTGCCCGGATGCCGATCCGCAGGCCCGGGAGCGGATCACCAACGGTCTGAACGCGGCCAGGCGGGTCTCGGGAGCCCACACCGCCCGGCTGATCGAGGCGGGCTGGTTCGACGACGTGCCGTACGTGGTCCGCGAGCACGTCGACGGGCGTTCGCTCCGCGAGACGGTGGCCGAGGACGGACCGCTCACCGGGGACGCGCTGGAACGGCTCGCCGTGGGCACGCTCAACGCCCTCACCGCCGTCCACATGTCCGGAATCGTCCACGGCGGGCTCACCCCCGACACGGTGCTCCTGGGTCCCGACGGCCCCCGGGTCTGCGACATCGGCCTCGGCGCGGCGGGCTCCGAGCCGGACTACGTCGCGCCCGAACGCCTCCGGGCGGGCTTCCCGCCCGGAGGCGTCCCCGGCGCCGTCGGCGCGTCCCCGGCCCCGGCTCCGGGCACGGCTCCCGCCCCCGTGGCGGCCGCGAAGCCCGCCGACCTGTTCGCCTGGGCCGCCACGGTCGCCTACGCGGCCACGGGGCGGCCGCCCTACGGAGGCCGGCCCGAGCTGGTGCTGGAGGGGCCCGCCCATCTGGACGGCATCCCGGCGACGCTCCGCCCGCTCATCGCGGCCTGCCTGGACAAGCGCCCGGAGGCCCGGCCGGACGCGGGAGCGGCCATGCTGCGGCTGCTCGGCGAACGCCCCGAGGACCGCGTCCTGTCCGCCGTACCCGTCCCCCCGGAGCACCGTCCGGTCCTCCCCGGCGACGACCTGCGGGGAGAGGTCGTGCCGGGTGCCGCCGGGCAGCCCGGTGTCGGCGCGCCCCCGCCCGCCCCGCCCCAGATCTGGGGCGCGCCGCCCCTGCCGGGGGATCAGGCGCCGCCGGCGAACGTGACGGTGCTCACCGCACCCGTCAAGGAGCGGCCGAAGACCGGAGGGCTCTCCCTCCTGCTGGCGGTCTGCGTGGGCGTGGTCGCCCTGCTGTCAGGGCTCGGCGTCTGGGCCGCGGGCAATTACACCTCCCTGGAGAACGCCGGGCGGACGGCCGCCGACGGGGCCGATCCCCGGATCCCGCTGGAACTGGCCGGACGGGGAGAGGACCAGGGCACGGACGGTGGCCAGGGATCGGGTACGGGGCAGGGCACCGGGGACGCCCCGGTGAACCGGGTCACGGTGCCCTGGGGGACGACGCCGGAGCCGCGGGAGGGCGACGTCGGGCCGCTGCAGCTGCCCACCGACGTCCCCGCCGTCCCCACCGGCGCACCCGTTCCGACGCTGAGCTCGCTCACCCCCCCGCCGGTCCCCGTCCCGTCGACCGCGGCGCCGCAGCCGACGGACCGGTCCGGCACGCAGCAGACCCCCACCGCCGCGCCGGCCGCCTCGGCCACCACGACGCAGCAGCCGCCGACGCCGCAGCCCACGGTGACCCTCACGGTGACGCCGCAACCGGCTCCGGAGTCCCCGCAGCCCACGGACTCGCCCGTGCCGTCGCCCTCGGTGAGCCCCACGGCGAGCCCCACGGTGTCGCCCTCGGTGTCACCGTCGGCGCTCCCCACGGTGTCGCCCTCGGTGGCGCCCTCGGCGCTCCCCACGGTGTCGCCCTCGGCGCTCCCCACGGTGGCGCCCTCGGCAGGTCTCACGGTGACCCCGTCGGTGACGCCCACGGCCAAGCCGACCGCCCCGGCCAAGCCGACGGTCACGGCCAAGCCGACGGTCACGGCCAAGCCGACGGCCAAGCCCACGGCCACGGCCAAGCCGACGGCCACGGTCAAGCCGACCGCCCTGGCCCCCACGGCCAAGCCGACGGCCAAGCCCACGGTGCCGGCCAAGCCGACCGCCCCGGTCCCCACGGCCAAGCCCACCGCGGACGGCTCGATTCCCACGTGGAACCCGCCCAGCACGGCCAAGCCCACCGCCACGGGGTTCGACCCGTCGCAGCTCATAACGTTCCGTAGCCCGCAGGAGATCTGCGGAGCGGGGTACGTCCCGCAGCGCTCCCTGTCGTTCACCGGCGGGACGGTCCACCAGCTGCACAACGCGTCCACCGGGAACACCTGCGTCGTCACCGTCAAGGGCGCCGACGCGGGCAAGGCGGGCCCGCTCTGGGCCACGCTCGACGTGCAGGGAGGCGGTTCCCTGAGCGGCAGGGGCTCCGAGGGCCACGCCGGACCGGTCGTCCTGCCCGCCAGGGGCAAGTGCGTGCGCTTCTCCGGCGGCGGCCCCGGCGGCCAGACCTCCTCGGACTGGGGGAACTGCGGCTGATCCCGTCCTGAGGGCCCGCTCCGGGCCTGAGACCGCGACGCCCCTCCCGGACGGCCCCCGCCTCCGGGAGGGGCCTTCCGGCCGTTTCCGCGGTCCCTCTTCCGGAACCCGCGGGGACGGCGCCCGATCGAGTTCGGCGGGCGGCCGTACCGCGGCCGTCCGCACGGAGGTGAGGATTCCGTGATCACAAGGCTCGCCGCGGGTGCGCTGGCGCTCGCGGTCGTCGCCCCGTCCGCCGCGGGGAGCACGGCGGGCGGGGCGACGGGCGGGGCCGCGCGCTCCGACTGCACTCCGCAGCGCGGGACGACGAGCATCGGCGAGTCGTGGGCGCAGCGGCGCCTGAACCTGCCGGAGGTCTGGCGGCTCACCAAGGGCGTGGGGGTGACGGTGGCGATCGTGGACAGCGGCGTGGACACCCGGCACCCGCAGCTGAAGGTGGCCTCGTCGGTCGACCTCACCGGCACGCACGACTACGACTGCGTCGGGCACGGCACGGCCGTGGCGGGCATCATCGCGGGAACCGAGATCCGGGGGGTGCCGTTCACGGGCGTCGCCCCCCGCGCCAAGCTGATCTCGATCAAGCAGACCAACGAGAGCAACGGCGACGTGGGCAAGCTGGCCCAGGGGATCGTGCGCGCCGTCGAGCTCGGCGCGGACGTGATCAACGTCTCCATCCAGGCGGCCGACCAACCGGACCTGAAGGCCGCGGTCGACTACGCCCTGGCCCAGGACGTGGTGGTGGTCGCCGCGGCGGGCAACGTCCAGCGGGCCGACGGCTCGGCGGCGCCCGCCTACCCGGCCGCCTACCCGGGCGTGCTCTCCGTCGGTTCGGCGGGCCCCGAGGGCGGCAGGGCGGGCTCGTCCAACGCGTCGACCCCCGTCTCCGTCCTCGCCCCCGGCACCGCCGTCACCGCCCCCTGGCCGGGCCGCGCCTACCGGGAGGACCTGGAGGGGACCAGTTTCGCCGCGCCGTACGTCGCGGGGGTGGCCGCGCTGGTGCGCGCCCGCCATCCCGGGCTGGACCAGGTGCGGGTACGGCGGCGCATCGAGCTGACCGCCGACGGCGCCTCCGGTTCCGGCACCGGCGCGGGGATGGTCAACCCGCTGCTGGCCGTGTCCGCCATCCTGCCGGAGACGGTCGCGATCGCGCCGCAGGACCCCGCCCCGCTGCCGCCCGGCGCGGTGCGGCCGGCGCCCGCCGAGGACGTCCAGGGGATGGCGATCGCGGGCCGGGTGGCCCTGTTCTCCCTCTCCGCGGCCGTCCTGGCCGTCCTGGCCGGGGTGGTCGTCCCGCTGGGCCGGCGGCGCGGATGGCGGCCGGGCGGCCGGCGCCCCGCCGCTCCGTCCGGCGGACCGCGGCGCGCCCTCCTCTGACCGGAGCCCTCCGCCCTCGGCACGCCCCTCCGAACAGAGCGCCCCACCCCGTCACCGCGTACGGCTAGGCGGAAAAGCCGCTGCGCCTCTCGAAGTCCCGGCGCGCGCCGCCGAGCAGCTCTCCCAGGCTGGGCAGGCCGCCCAGGCGCAGCCCGTCCATCATCTCGTCCTTCGCCCGCGCCGCGGCCTCCTCCGCGGCCGCGACCGCCGCGACGACGGCCTCGCCGAGGGAGGCGCCGTCGAGCCGGCGCTTGCTGAGCACGTGGATCTCCAGGTCGAGGAGCGAGCCGACCGCGTCGACCGTGGCGACGACGCGTCCTTCGTCCGCGGTCCCCCGGAAGCGCCCGGCGCTCCACCCCTCCACCGCCGCCTCCATGCCCGCGAGCGCCTCGGGGAGCCGCTCGACGAGATCGAGCAGTTCACGCTCGTCCACGGTCACGCCCCCCTCAGCAGCGCGTCGAGGGCCGGCGCCAGCGGGTCCGCCGGGACGCGCACGCCGTCCGGGTCCGCCGGGTCCGGTGGCCGCGTGCCGGTCGTCTCGGCGAGCGCCTCGGCCAGTTCCGCCCCGGCGGCCTCGCGCGCCCGCCCGATCGCCTCCACGACGGCCCGTCCCAGCTCCTCGTGGTCGAGGTCGCGCATCGCCCGGGCTCCGACGGTGACGGCGAGCAGCCGGCCCGCCCCCGACACCCTCACCCGGATCCCGCCGCCGGCCGCCTCCGCCTCCACCTCCCGCCCGCTCAGCTCGCGGAGCGCGCCGGTCAGCCGGTCGACCTGCTCGCCGACCTCCCGCAGGAGGCCCGCGACGTCATCCCCGCGACCGGCGGCGAATGCAGCGATCTGCCCTGTCCGTTCCATCTCCCGCCCGTCCCCGCTCGTCCGGGACGCGCCCCTCATCTGTGCTGCGGGGCGCGCTTCCAGTAGTCGTCGTTGATGTTGCCGGGGTCGGTCACGCCGGAGGGGATCCCCAGCTCCCGCGCTCCCCTGTCCGGGTCCCCGCCGGTCCAGAAGGCGGCCCGCAGCTCGTTCAGCTTGAGTTCGAGCTTGTTGAGCTCGGTCTCGTAGCCGTTGTAGACGTCGGCGAACTGCTTGACCAGGTTGCCCAGGCCGCCGGCGAAGGTCGCCACGTAGGCCATGAGGGCTCCCCTGGCGACCGGGTTGGTCCCGCTGAGCGCCGTGAGCGTCTTGAAGATCGGCGCGGAGGCCGCGTAGATCGCGAAGACCGAGAGGTCGTACTCCAGGACCTCCTTGTACTGGCCCTGCATGGTGGTGCTCATGTCGCCGGAGACCTTGTTCAGCACACTGAACAGGCCGTTGGTGTTGAAGCGCAGGTGCGTCTGGAGCGCCTGCTTGGCCTCGCCCTGCCAGTTCGGGGAGACCTCGTCGAAGTACCCCCGCCACAGGTCCGCCCGGCCGCCCTCCAGCCGCTGGGAGATCTCCTTCCAGGTGTCCCTGCGGTTCGCGAAGAGGAAGGGGTTGCCGATGTTCGCGGTCGCGGCGACGTCCAGGGCCAGGGCGGCGGCGCCCACGCCCGACATCACCATGGCGGTCCGGGTCGGCTGCCGCAGCACGTTCAGCGATCCCACCAGCTTGCGGAAGAAGCCCGGGTCTGTCCGGGCCTGCCCGACCGGCGCGGCCGGCGCCACCTGCACGGTCCGCTGGACCGCGCCGCTGCTGTTCGTGACGTACAGCGTGCCTCCGGACTTCGGCCTGTCCGGGAGCAACGGACTCTCGCTCACCGATTCCCTCTCGCCTCGTTCGCCCGCTCCACCTGCACGTACGTGGCGGCCACCCGCATCAGCCGCTCGGCGTCCGAGCCGAGGGTCTCCCGCAGGATCTTCGCGCCGTCCGCCCAGGTGTCGGCGACGGCGTTGAGCCGGTTGACGAAGAGCAGGCCGACGAGGGGGACGCCCGCGAGCGGGACGAGGTTCCACCCCTCGAAGCGCGGGGTGCCGTCCACCGTGCCCTGCACCTCGGTGGCCGCCGCCCCCGTGATTCCCGCGAACTTCTCCAGGTGCCCGGCGGCCACCTCGTATCCGGGCTGCTGAGGAGCCAATCGACCCGCCTCCGACATCGTCTCCGCACCGTCTGGCCGTCCCCGGACCGGCCGGGCCGCGCATCGCGGCGCGTACGGCCCGGCAACGGCCCGGCAACGGCCCCGAGACTACGAGGCCCGTGTGAACGCCCGGCGACCTGCGGATGTCCGCGGGCTTTCCGGCCGCTTCCCCGAGCCCTGCGACCGCTCCCGTCCCCGCGGCCCGGCGGCCCCCTTCCGCCGGTCCGGCGCCGGCCCGGGAAGGGAAGAAGATCCCTTTTCCGTCTCGGACGGGGCAACTCCTTGATCGCGCTTCTATGCTGTCGGCTATCGCGTGTCCGGCGAGACGGAGGTGGAATGCAGACCCGTCGCGATCTCTACCAGGCCTACCGGCTGATGACCCAGCGGCTGGGCACGGCTCTGCTGCAGGGCGAGCCGGATCTACCCGAGTCGCCGATGCGCCGGTACAACGTGGCGATGTTCTGCGCCGTCCTGGCCGCCGTCCTGGTGGCGGTCGTCTTCGGCGTGCTGGGACTGCTGCGCCCGGGCGGCGCGACCGCGCTCACCGAACCCGGCACGGTCCTCGTCGAGGAGGAGTCGGGCGCGACGTTCGTCTACAGCGCCCCGCAGCGGCGGATGATCCCCGTCGCCAACGTGGCCTCCGCCCGGCTGCTCCTGGGCACGCAGGACGCGAAGGTCCGGACGGTGACCTCGGCCTCGCTCGCCCGCTTCACCCGGGGCACGCTGGTGGGCATCCCGGGCGCGCCGGAGTCGCTGCCCGCGCCCGGCCGCCTGGTCCGCTCCCCGTGGTCGGCCTGCGTGGTGGAGGGCACCGACGCCGCCGGCGCGCGCAGGCCGTACACGTCCCTGATCGGCGGCTTCGAGGTCGGGGGGCGCCCGATCGGGCAGGACTCCGCCATGGTGGTCGAGGAGGGCGGACAGACCTGGATGCTCTGGTCGAACCGGCGGATGCGGGTGGCGTCCGACAGCGTGCGGGCGATGCCGGAGGGAGGGCGCCGGCAGGTCCCGGCCGCCTGGCTCAACGCGCTGCCCGCCGGGCCCGACCTGCGCAGCCCGTGGATCCCGGGGCTGGGCCGCGCGATGCGCGGGCCGGACGGCCGCACGGCCGCGGCGGGCCGGGTGTACACCGTGCCGCCGGCCGTCGGCGGCCCCGCCAAGTGGTACGTGCTGCTCCCCGACGGGCTGGCGAGCCTCACCCCCGTCCAGGCGGACCTGCTCCTGCAGAACCCCGCCACCAAGAAGGCGTACGGCCGCGCGCCGGTCCGGGCGATCACGCTGGACGCCGCGACCGCGAACGCGACGCGGGTCTCCAAGACCCGCCTGGACGCCACCGGGCTCCCCGAGACCATGCCGAAGGTCATCGAGCCGGACCCGGCGGACCCGCTCTGCGCCGTCTACTCCGGCACGGCGCGCGGATCGGCGCAGGCGACGCTGACCGTCGAGAGCACGGTACGGATCCCCGCGCCCCCGAACGAGCGCTTCGACCAGGCCACGGTCGACCAGGTGGTGCTCCCGCCCGGCTCCGGCGCGCTCGTGGGACTGCTGCCGGGGGACGGCCGGCTGGACGCGGTGCGCTCGCTCTACCTGATCGGCGACCAGGGGCGGCGGCACGCGATCCCCTCACCGGAGGCGCTGCAGAGCCTCGGCTACGCCGACGGGGACGTCGCCCCGCTCCCGGCCCACCTGGTGCACCTGATCCCGGAGGGACCGGCGCTCGACCCGGCCGCCGCTCGGGTGCCGGTGCGGGTCGAGCAGCCGGCGGCGGCCCCGGCCCGGCCGTAGCCGGAGCGGGGCCGTAGCCGGAGCGGGCCGGGACCGGGGCCCGGGCGGGGCCCCGGCCGCCGCGGTCCCGGGTGGTCAGGAGGGCATGCCGGGGAAGACGAGCCCTCCCGGATTCGGGTTCATGTTGGGCAGCTCGGACTTCTTCAGCCCGGCGGCCGGGTCGTAGGTCAGGCCGGCCTGGCTGAAGTCCGGCGTCCCCTCGGGCATGGCCTTCATCCCGACGAACAGCTTGCCCATGTTGGCGTGGAGGACGGCCACGCCGTAGAGGATCGCCGCGACCTTGCCGACGGTCAGCCGCTTCTTGCCGACCATCGACTTGAGCGCCTTGTCGATCGTGTTGAGCACGCCGTTGAGCGCGATCTCGAAGGCCACCTTCCCGCCGGGGTTGGCGAGGAAGACGATGGAGAGCGCCGCCAACGACTGCAGGATGACCGCGACGGACATCGCGATGATCGCGCCCACGTGGTAGACGAGGGCGGTCTGCTCCAGGGCGTCGCTCATGCCCCTGCGGAGGTTCTGCGCGTTGCCCAGTTCCTCGTTGAACTTCATGACGGCCTCGTCGAACGCCTTGAAGGCCTCGCCCTCCCACTTGCCGTCCTTCTTCAGCCGCTCCTTCAGCGCGGTGATCTCCCGCTTGAGCCCGTCGAGATCGGCCTGGTCCCACTCCTTGGCCGCCGTGCTCATGGCGCCCGGGTCGGAGACCAGCAGACCGAGCGTCGCGACGACGGAGTACGCCAAGGGGCGCCTGAGGACTCCGGCCGCGATGACCGCCAGCGCCACCGCCGCGTAGTACATCTGCTTGTCGTTCTCGTACGCCATGCCGTCAGCCTCCCGTCCCGCCGTGTCCCGCCCGGATCACGGCTCCTGCCCGATCACCGAGGGGGCGACGTCCTGGTCTCCGCCCCAGACCCCCTCGTCCTCCGAGAGCCAGGTGGTCTGGTCGCGGTCGCGCTCCTGCTCGCCCGCCCCGGCGCCGCCCATCGGCATCATCGGCATCATCGGCATGCCGCCGTTCGCACCGGCCCCGCGCACGCCCGCCTGCAGGCCGCCCGGCCCGCCCGGGAGGCCGCTTCCCGTCCCCGCGGGGAACGCCCCGCTTCCCCGGCCCGCCGTGCCCGGCCCGCTCTGGTCGCCCGTCCAGGTCACGGTCTCCGGAACCGTGAACCGCGGCACGGACGGCCCGGCGGGCGTATAAGCGGACAGGTCCGTCCGGCGCGGGTCGATCGCGCCGAGATCCTGCCCGGGCAGCCCGGTCGCCGTCTGGCCGGGCAGCCCGGGGACCTGGCCGTCGAGCCCTCCGCCTCCGGGGAGGCCGCCGGTTCCCGGCAGACCGCCACCCGGCAGGCCCCCTCCCGGCAGATCCGAACCCGGCGCGCCGCCGCCCGGCAGACCGCCACCCGGCAGATCCGAACCGGGCAGACCGCCACCCGGCAGATCCGAACCCGGCGCGCCGCCTCCCGGCAGACCGCCGCCCGGCAGGCCCCCGCCCGGCAGACCGCCCGGTAGATCCGAACCGGGCAGACCGCCACCCGGCAGGCCCCCGCCCGGCAGACCGCCCGGCAGACCGCCCGGTAGACCGCCGGGGAGGTCCGGCTTCGGCAGCGTGCTGTAGTCCTCGGCGGCCTTGTAGGTGCTGCTGGCCGATTCGAGAGCCGTCCGCCACGACGCCAGCACCTCCTTGGCCGCGTCGAGGGAGGAGGCGGCGTTCTCCCGGACCTGGTCGTGCGCCGTGTGCAGCCCGAAACCGACCACGCCGAACCCGGGGAACGGGACGCCGATCGTCTTCGTCCGGTCGGAGACGTTCTCGATCGTTCCGGCGTGGGTGTCGTAGTCCTTCCCGAGCGCCTTCAGCTTCTCGTCGCTGAAGGAGACCCCCGGCCCGTTCAGCCCGTAGTCTCCGAGCGTCTGTCCGCCGCCGGATGATCCGCCCATCGTCCCCCCCTCCGCAGCCTCCGCGGGCCGTCCCGGCCCGCGAGGTCCGTGATCATGTCACCCGTTCAGGCTACTGTCGCGGCGCACCGCCGTACAGATCACCGTGGAACGGACGGCGGCCGGCCCCGTCCGGGAAGGGCGTCCGGCCCCCGCCCCCGGAGCGGCCGTCCCGGCCGGTTCTCAGCCGTCGGCGGGCCGCCCCGGCCCTCCCGCCATGCGCCGGTTCATCTCGCGGGCGAACGACTCGTGGTTCCGCGTCATCCGCTTCTCCACCTCGCCGAAGTCGGAGCCGGAACCGGGAACCGACAGGCCCGCTCCGGCGAGCAGCTCGCGCGCCCGGCGCTCGCCGTCCTCCTGGGCCGAGCGGATCGTGCTCATCAGCTCCTCGGCGAGGGTACGGCTGTCCATCCGCATCACCCGCGGGTTGAGGTCGATCCGCTCCACCCGCCCGGTCGCGTCGGTGACCACGTCGATCAGGTCCCCGGCCCCGGTGCCCCGCCCCCGGATCCCGGCGAGCTCCTCCTGCACGTCCGCCAGACGGCTCATCGCCTGCTCAGCATCCCGGATGACGCGGTCCAGGTCATCGGGGTCGAAGTTCTCCGGATCGAAACCGGAGGGATCGAAACGGGGTTCGGACACGCGTACCCTCCCGGCACCGAGCGATCATTGACCGCCCAGATCTCTCTCATATCGGACGTATCGCAAGATACTATCCCGCCAGATGAATTCTTCCCTAAGACTGAGAAGCCATCAGTCAAAGGCGGACATTTGTAGCGTAGGGAGATTTTCGTATGAGTCAGGACAAATACGTCACTTCCACCTGCATCTCCAACATTCAACGGAATCTCGATGACAAGGTCCTGCCCGCGCTCCGCGACCTCAGGAAGGACATCGACAGCACCGGCGTCGGTCTCCCCGGGTTCGGTCTCCTCGGCATGGTGTTCGGCGGCAAGTACGACGGCGTGCAGGAGGACGTCCGGAAGATGACCGACGAGGCCGTCAGCACCGTCGAGGCGTGGGTCGCCGCGCTGGAGACCATCAAGCGGAACTGGCGCGCGGCCGAGGAGAACAGCACCGTCGTCTACAGGTGACAACCCCGAGGAGCACCGGAACATGCGTGTGACAGCCGGCAACGCCGCAGCGGCCTCCACCCAGGCCATGGACGCGTTCAAGAAAGCGGTCCCCCGGGCTCCGGGCCTGGCGGTGGCCGTGGGCATCCTGCTCACCGCCGTCGCCAACGTCCCCGGCATGGGCGACGCCAAGGCCAACTGGAACGCCCTGGCCAAGGTCCTGGAGGTGGAGTACCCGAACCTGATCGGCAACGCCGTCTTCCTGTCCCGGGCCGACTGGATCGCCGACGACCGCGAGGCGTTCCTGAACGCGGTGGCGGTGTTCGGCGGCGACCTGCAGAAGTTGAGCGGTCTCTGCTACAACCTGGAGGGCCAGGTCGACCAGGTCCGTGACGCCTTCAACTACTACTGGCTGGAGGCGGCGGCCCTCGCGGCCACCGTCCTCGGCTACGTGACGGCCGCCCAGGCCATGAAGGCCCTCCCGCACCTGAGATTCGCCTCCGAGGTGTGGCTCCAGAAACTGGTCGCCCTCACCAACTGGCTCGTCGCCCAGAACACGAAGATCCTCGTCGCCTTCCTCGGCGTGGCGGGGACCACCTTCGGCACCGCCACCCAGTCCCTGGGCCAGATGTTCAACATCAAGCCGACCGACGGCGTCGCGATCGACTTCAAGCGGGCGGTCATCTCCACCGAGCCGCCCTCGCTGCGGGTGGCCCCCAAGCGCGAGCTGCCGGAGCCGTACCAGGCGGACCCGCCCAAGAAGTGACCCGCGGCACCGGCCCCCGGTGCGGCCGTCCGCCGGCGTCCCCGGCGGACGGCCGGGCGGACCGGGCGGACCGGCAGGAAGGACCGGCCGACGGCCGCTCCCCCGGCCGTCAGCCGATCACCGGCGGGATCGTGTCGCCGCCGCCGCCCCAGACGTCGTCGTCCTCCAGCAGCCAGGTGCCGTTCTCCGGGTCCCGCTCCTCGCCGCCCCCCGCGCCGCCCTTCGCGGCGGCGCCCATCGGCATGAACGGCGTCATCGGCGCGCCGCCGCCCGCCTTCACCCTGTTCCCGGCTCCCCCGGCGCTTCCGGCGCTTGCGGCTCCCCCGGGTCCGCCCGCGGCGCCGAAGGCCCCGCCGGGGAAGGCCCCGCCTCCCGGTCCGGCCCCGGGCCCGGCCGCTCCGGAGGGGCCGCCGGGGAACTGGGCCGTCCCCGGCAGGGAAGGCGATCCGGGCATCGAGGGGTCACGCAGGCCGGCGAGCGTCGTCGCGGACGATCCCGGCGCCGGGACGCCGGCGTCCGGCGCCCCGGGGAGGCGCGCGGCGGCGTCGCCCGTGTTCACCGCCCCGCCCGCACCCGTCCCCGCAGGACCCGGCGGCCCCGCCGTCCCCTCCGGGAGCGGGTGGACCAGCCCCGACGGGTCCAGACCGCCCGGCACCGCCCCCCCGTCTCCGGGGAGCCCTCCGAGCCCGTACGGATCACCGTCCAGACCGGGCACGGAGGCGCCGGCCCCGGACGGCCCTCCGCCCAGGAGGCCGGAGGGGAGCTTCGGGGACGGTCCGCCGGGGAGGTCGGTCGGCGTGAACTCGGGCAGGTCCACCTCCGTGGGGGTGGGCAGCGCCTGCTGGACCTCGGAGGGCAGCTCCGCGTAGAGCTCGCGGATCTTCTCGTTCACCGCGTAGAAGTGGTCCCTGGCCCGGCGCTGGACCCGGTAGACCCCGTAGAACGGGGTGAGGTCGGCCCAGTCGATGTCCCGGTCCGTCCGCGAGTCGCGGCCCTGCTGGACGACCACCTCGCGCTGCGCCCAGGCGATCGTGTCGGCGTACTTCCGCAGCACCGTGCCGGTGGCGTTCAGCTTCTCGGCGAGCTCGCGCATGGTCGCGTGCAGGAACTGCAGCTGCTTCTGCACCTCGACGCCCGCCGGACCCTTCAGGAACCCGGCCAGCTCCGCGGCCCGCGCCTTGAGCGCCGCCGCGCCGGCCTCCAGCGCCCCGTGACCGGCGGCGTAGTAGTCGCCCGCCCGCCGCACCGCGACCGGGTCGGCGCCGTCGATCCACTCCTGGATCCGCTTCTCCAGGTAGTCGAAGTAGAAGATCTCCGTCTCCTCGGTGGCCAGCGGCCCGTCCGTGGGCTTGACCCTGATCTTCTGCACGTCCGCCATGACCGTCCGCTCCGCACTCAGCGCCGGTCGCCCGGCTGACCGTAGGCCTGTTCCGCGCCGTCGTAGGACCTGGCCGACTCCAGCAGCGCGTTGACGGACTCCCCGTACTGCCGGACCAGCGCGGCGTACAGGCCGCCGCCCGGACTGCCCGGATCCCCGACGAGGACGGCGTAGGCCGAGACGATCCCCATGGAGAACTGCTGCGCGGTCTGCCACTGGCCGAGCTGGGTCTCGCTCAGCGCGCAGTGGCGCTGCAGGTCGGGCAGCGCCCCCGCGCCCGGCGGAGGGGGCGGAGGCGCCGAGAACGCGTCACCGGGCTTGTGCTCGCCCGCCGCCGCGGGCTCCGCGCCGCCCGTGGTCAGCGTCTTCAGCTCCTCCTCCAGCAGGCCCGCGATCCGCTTCACCTGCGTGCGGTCCACCTCGGCGCCGTGCTTGCGGTCGGCCTCCGTCAGGCCGGGCCAGTCTGCATCCAGTTGAAACGCCATGCCGTGCCTTCCAGGAGCCGGGCGGGGGTCAGGTGATGATCGGAGGGATCACCTCGTGGCCGGTGTTCCAGACGTCGTGCTCCTCGGTCAGCCAGCTCGTCCGCTCCTGGCCCTGGGAGTCCTCGCCGCCGGCTGCGCCGGACATCGGCATGAACGGCATCATCGGCATGCCGCCCGCCGCGGCGCCGCGCAGCGCGGGCAGGGACGTCCCGCCACCGGCGCCGGGACCGCCCAGGACCGGGGGCACACTGGTCGTCGGCCCGCCGATCCCGAGCGGGTTCGGCCGGAACACCGCACCGGACCCCGCACCGGGCCCCGGGCCGAATCCCGCACCGGGCTGCGTGGCGGTGGCCGTCGGATTCTGCACGGGCGCCAGGGACGTGGCCGGGTCGTTCGGGGTGAAGGCCGCGACCTCGGTGGTCCGGGGGTTCCCGGCCGGGTTCCCCTCCTGCCCGAGCACGGGGGGGACCGTACCGTCATCCGTGACGCCCGCGCCCGTGGACGCGCCGTTCCCGCCGTTCCCGCCGTTCCCGCCGCCGGGCCCGTTCCCGTTGCCTGGCCCGTTCCCGCCGGGATCGGTTCCACCGGGATCGGTCCCGCCTCCGGAGCCGGGGCCGCCGGGGCCGGAGCCCGGGCCGCCCGGTACGGGGTCGGCCCCGCCGGGACCGCCGCCCGAACCGGGACCGCCGCCGGAGCCGGGACCGCCCCCCGCGCCCGGCCGGCCCGAGCCGCCGGTGCCGCCGGGGTCACCGGAGTAGGCCGGGACCGATCCGCCGTTCCCCCCGGGGGGCGAGCCGCCCTCGTAGGGGCTGCCGCCCGGCGGGTACTCCACGGGCGTGTAGCCGCCGGACCCCTCCGGGATGGTCACGGTCGGCAGGTTGTACGTCACGTTCGCCGGAACGCTCTGGTAGAGCTGGACGATCCTCGTGTCCAGCTTGCGGAGCACCTCCCGGGCCGCGTGGTCGCCGTTCATGGCGGCCTGCGCCGAAGGCGTCAGGCCCGGAGCGGGTTCGTTCAGCGGCCCGATCGTGGACGGCGCGGTGGAGGGGGAGGCCGAGGCGGACGGCGACGGCGAGGCGGTGGCCGACGGCGACGGCGCCGGCCCTGGTGAGGGGTGCGGCTGCGGGTTGGGATCGACCTTCAGCCGCTCCAGTTCGTCCAGCGCCTGGGGCAGGGCGGTCCCGCCGTACGTCTGCAGGACGGAGGCCATCTGCCCCATCTTCTCGCCCAGCTCCGCGCCGGTGGCGTGCAGCATCTGCAGCGCCCGCTGGACCTCGACGGACGCGGGCCCGCTCCACGCCCCGGCGAGCTCCTTGGCGTTGCGGGCCAGGGCCTCGCGGACGGAGCCGAGGACGGCCACGCCGGCCTGGTAGGAGGCCGCGGCGGCCGTCACCTTCTCCGGCGCCGTGGCGCGCAGCCACCGCTCGATCTCCTCCTTCGACGCGGACACCTGGCCCGCGCTGGGGACCGCGCTGGCGGACCGGACGTCCAGGCTCCCGCTCTCACTGCCCACGACGACCCTCCTGTGATCGCTTCCGCCCGCCGTCAGCCACCGTTGGCGCGGCGGACCCTGTCGTACTCGTCGGCGTTGGCCCGGATCGCCTTGGCGGCGTCCTCCAGCCGGACGGCGAACATCCCGTAGACGTAGGCCAGCGTGTTCGACACCGGTCCGACGTACATGCCCGCGACGCCCTCGGGGGAGTGGTTGCGGCCGACGCTCCGGGCGAACGCGCTGGCCGCCGGCCAGGTCCCCACCTGGACCTCGGTCAGGGCGGAGTCCTGCCAGAGGCCGGTCGCCGACCCGGCCCCGCTCTTCATCTCGCCGGCGCAGCGCTCCAGGTCCTCGGCGACCTTCCGCATCCGCGCGACGTCGAACTCGGTCCCCGTCACGTAGTTGTGCACGCCGGGCCAGTTCGGATCCGGGGAGAGCTCGTTACCCATCGTTCTCCTTGAAGACTTCCGTGAAGACTCCGAAGACTCCTCGGCCGACCCCCGCCGTGGCGGCCCGCGGAACGCACCGGCCGGGCGCGACCGCCGCGTCCCGCGGCGGCCGTGCGGAGCCCGGCCGGTGCGCCGCCCGGGTCAGCTGTCGGACCAGATCGCCCGGTTGCGCGCCTCGGCCGCCTTGTAGTTCTCGTTGGCGGTGCCGAGGGCGACGGCGGCCTCGTTGAGCTGGCGCCCCATCTCCTGCTCGGCGGCGTCCCAGATCTTGCGGTGCTCCTCGAAGAAGTCCGCGGCGTCGCCGGCCCAGCTGTCGCCCAGAACCGTCTTGAGCTTGGTGATGAGGTCGTCGGTGGCCTTGTCCATGTTGGTGACGACCTGGAGGAGTCCCACCTGGGCCTGCTCCATCTGCACGAAGTTGACCTTCGTATAGTCGGACACTGTGCTCTCCGTCCTTGCCGTGGAGGGATCGTGAGGGGAATGCGGGGGTGAGCGGGCCTCAGGTCACCGGGCGCCGGTGTTGATGAGGGCGTCCACCCTGTTCATGCCGCTCTGCACGTCCTGGTCGGCCGCGCTGTAGGTGATGGAGTTGTCGCCCATCTTCTGCGCGATGGACTCCAGGTCACGCCGGACGATCATCATCTGCTCGTCCCACTTGGTCATGGCCTGCAGGAACCTGGCCGACGCGGTGCCCAGCCACCCCGTGGCGGTCAGCTCCTGCGCAGTGGTCTGCACGCCCTTGCGGAGACCCTCGATGTACTGCGCGGTGTCGACGACGAGCTCCGACGCCTGCTTGATCTGTGCCGGACTGGCACCGAAGAAATCCGCCACCGGTCACCTCCGTGACATAGGACCTGCTTGCCGGTCGCGGCCCAGCCTCCGTGCCGGTCGGGTGACCCGATGCCGCATCACCGACACGACGGACTGCTTCCGCGAACATCATCACCAGGCATGCTAGTGATCTCTCCGGCCCTGGATAACAAGAATGCATATTACGGACAGATAACTTTGCCGTCTATTGCGGCAAATGTCACACTTGTGGCATATATCTGTAAAAACAGTGCAATAGCGTTAGCTTCTCCTCTTAGCTGTCGTTACAGCCCCAAACGGTGACGAATACGGTCAAGTTCGCCCATAACATCGTTGATGGTGCGGTCGTAGGCCGCCTCCATCTCCTTGACCCGGTCCTGCAGCGCCTCCGGGTCGCGGGCCTCCCGTGACAGGCCGCCCGGCCCGCCGAAGGCCTCGTCCATCAGGTCCTCGAACCGCGTGTTGAAGTCCCCGGCGGCGGCGCGGACCGTCGCCTTGATCATCTCCGCCAGCTCGCCCGCGCTCAGCCGCATCGCCTTGGGGTGGAGCTCCAGCTCGCTCAGTCCCTGGCTGCCGTACTCCACCGCGACCAGGCCGCTCTCGTCCTCGGCCCGCCCGACCAGCTCGGCCACGGCCTTCTGCACGCCCTGCACCTGGTCGAACCGCATGTTCAGCAGTTTGTCGACATCGATGTTCGCGAAATCCCCGAACTCGGCCGTCATCGCTCATCCCTCCTCGTGGACGCCGCCGCGTCCCGCGGGCCGGGGCCCCGGTCCGGCGGCACGCCGGATTCTCCTCCCCGCGCCGCGGCACGTCCGCGGGCGCGGGCCGTCCTCACCCCGCCAGGCCGCGCACCCAGGCGTAGACGTCCAGCACGCCGAGGGCGAGCGGGAACAGCGCGACCACGAGCAGGACCTCGATGATGTCGCCGGCCCGCCCCCAGAACGGCGACGGCCGGCCCGACGGGAGCCACAACCCCAGGCCCGCGGGGACCGCGGCGGCCCACAGCAGCGCCACCACCACGGCGATCGCCGCACCGCCGCCGCCGGTGACCGCCTGCCCGACCGCGAACGCCGCGAGCCCGGCGACCGCGGCGAGCGTCAGCCAGAGCCGCTGGCCGAGTCCCTGGAAGACGCGGGCCCGCATGACGAGCGCCGCCGCCAGCACCAGCGCCGTGGCGATCGCGATCCAGCGGCCGTCCAGCAGCAGGTACGCCTGGGTGACCAGCGCCGCCAGCGCGATCCCGGCCACCATCCCGGTCGCGTAGCGCTGCGCCCGGCCGGTGCGCTCCCGGATGGCCTCGCCGTCGACCCGCTGGTTGTCGGCGCGCAGTTCCTCGGCGTTGGTCGGCATCGCCGGCATCGGCAGCCGGGCGATCCGGAACGCCAGCATCGGGACCGCGGAGCCGAGCGCCAGCAGGATCGAGGCCGTCACCGCCGCCACCCCGGCGGGGGAGGCGTCCGAGAGCATCACGATCCCGGCCGCCGCCGCCCCGGCCGCCGCGGCCACGCCGGTCCCCATGAAGCCCGGCACGCCGTCGGCGATCGCGATCCCGCCGGCGGTGGCCGTGAAGACGGTGACGGCGAACGCCGACAGCAGGTGCGGCGCGCCGAACCCGCCCGGGGAGTCCGCCAGGCCGGCCGGGGCCAGCAGTCCGGCGAGGAAGCCGTACGGCAGGGCCGCGTAGCCGATCAGCGCGCCCGCCGCGGAGTCGCCCAGCGCCCGCGAGACCGCGCCGCCGGCGCCGACCAGCAGGAGCGCCAGCACCCCGGCGAGCACCGCGGGGACCGTCCAGGGAGGCCCGGCGGCCACCAGCGCCACCGTCCCGGTCAGCAGGAGCGCCATCGCGGCCCCCAGCCCGGTCAGCCGGGTGTGCCGCTTCTCCCAGTTGCTCGGCCCCTCCTTGACGCTGGTGGCGACCACGTCGGCCACGTCGTCGAAGACCGCCGGGGGCAGCACCGCGTCGCGGGGGCGCAGGTAGAGCACCTCGCCGTCGAGCACCCCCAGGGCGCCCAGGCTCTGTCCGAGGTCGAGGGGGGCGCCCCCGATCCGCTGGAGCACCCAGACGGGGACCGCGGCGGCGCCGCCGCCCGTCTCGCCCACCGCCTGCAGCAGGCCCGGCAGGATGTGCGGCAGCGGGATGTCCGCGGGCAGCGCCAGGTCGGCCTTCACGCGGGGGGCCACGATCGTGACGTGGCACAGCGGCGGCAGCGGCGCGGCGGACCGGACCGCCACCCCCTGCGGTCCCGGTCCCTGGACGGGTGGTTGACTCAGCGGTAGCACAGCCGTTTCCCTCTCCCGTGGGCATCACGAATATCACCGACATAGGGGATATCTCGGATATGGCCGATACGGTAGCGGCACAATGTGGATCACGCGCGGCGGTCGGCCGTCAGGCGCCGCCGGGCCGCGCCGGTGGACGCGTCCGCCGGCGGCGGGAAAGACGTCCGGGCACAGGAGGGCATTTCCAGGGTGAGCATCGTCGTCGTGCGGCGTCCCGAGCGCCGTCCCCCGCCCAAGCCGCCGCGGGGCGAGATCCTCCTCGAATCCCCTCCGGAGATCCCCGAGGTCCAGTCGCAGGGCTTCGCCGGGGTGATGACCTACCTGCCCATGCTGGCGGGCGGCGCCGCCATGGGCCTGATGTTCACCGCCGGGGGCAACGCCAACCCGGTCATGTACGTCGCCAGCGGCCTGTTCGCGCTGTCCATGGTCGGCATGACCGTCGGCCAGCTCGGCCGCCAGTCCGGGGAGCGCAAGTCCCGCCTCAACGGCCTGCGCCGCGACTACTTCCGCTACCTGTCCCAGGTCCGCAAGCGGGTACGGCGCGCCGCCGTGCAGCAGCGGGAAGCGCTCGAATGGAGCAGCCCCGCCCCCGACTCCCTGTGGTGGATCGCCATGGGACCGCGCCTGTGGGAGCGGCGGCCCCGCGACGACGACTTCGGCACCGTACGGCTCGGCACCGGCGTGCAGAAGCTCGCCGTGCAGCTGATCCCCCCGGACTCCAAGCCGGTCGAGGACCTCGACGCCCTCTCGGCCGGCGCGCTGCGCAGGTTCGTCCGGACGCACTCGACCGTCCCGCACCTCCCGGTCGCCGTGGCCCTGCACTCCTTCGCCCGGATCCGGCTGACCGGCGACCCGGTGGCCGTCCGCGCGCTGGTCCGGGCGATGGTCGCCCAGATGGCCGTGTTCCACTCCCCCGACGACCTGCGGATCATGATCTGCGCGGGCGACGAGTGGATGGCGCAGTGGGACTGGGTCAAGTGGCTGCCGCACGCGCTGCACCCCGAGGAGGCCGACGCCGCGGGCCAGGCCCGGCTCATGTCCGGCACCCTGGCCGACCTCGACCGGCTGGTCGGCGAGGACCTGAAGGAGCGCGCCCGCTTCCGGCCCGGCGCCTCCGCCGACGCCCTGCCGTACCACGTGCTGATCGTCGACGGCGGGCACATCCCGCACGACTCCCAGCTCGGCGCCGACGCCATCCAGGGCGTGACCGTCATCGACCTGTCCGGGACCGCCGGCGCCGTGGAGGAGAAGAGCACGCTCCGGCTGGACGTCCGGCCGGACGGCTTCTTCATGATCAAGGTCGACCACGCGGGCAAGGAGAGCTCGACCCGGCTGGGCGACCCCGACCGGCTGGACTTCCTGCGGGCCGAGGGCCTGGCCCGGCAGCTCGCCCCGCTGCGCGCCTCGACCGCCCGGGGCGGCGAGGAGCAGGACGTGCTCACGGCGAACACCTCGCTGACCGACCTGCTCGGGGTGGGCGACCCGGCCCTCCTCGACCCGGCGGTGGTCTGGCGGCCCCGGGCCGGGCGCAACCGGCTGCGGGTGCCGATCGGCCTCGGCGGGGACGGCCGGGTGGTCGAACTCGACATCAAGGAGTCGGCGCAGGGCGGCATGGGCCCGCACGGCCTGGTCATCGGCGCCACCGGCTCGGGCAAGAGCGAGCTGCTGCGGACCCTGGTCCTCGGCCTGGCCATGACCCACTCGTCGGAGATCCTGAACTTCGTCCTGGTCGACTTCAAGGGCGGCGCCACCTTCCTCGGCCTGGACTCCCTCTCCCACGTCTCCGCGGTCATCACCAACCTGGAGGACGAGCTCCCCCTCGTCGACCGCATGCACGACGCGCTGCACGGCGAGATGGTCCGCCGCCAGGAGCTGCTGCGCGCCGCGGGCAACTACGCCTCGCTGCGCGACTACGAGCGCGCCCGCGAGCAGGGCGTCCCGCTGCAGCCGCTGCCCACCCTGTTCGTCGTCATCGACGAGTTCAGCGAGCTGCTCGCGGCCAAGCCCGAGTTCATCGAGCTGTTCGTGATGATCGGCCGGCTGGGCCGGTCGCTCGGCGTCCACCTGCTGCTGGCCTCCCAGCGGCTGGAGGAGGGCCGGCTGCGCGGCCTGGACACCCACCTGTCCTACCGGGTCGGCCTGCGCACCTTCTCGGCGATGGAGAGCCGGGTCGTGCTGGGCGTCGCCGACGCCTACGAGCTGCCGCCCGCTCCCGGCAACGGCTACCTCAAGTTCGACACCACCGGGATGACCCGGTTCAAGGCCGCCTACGTCTCCGGCCCCTACCAGGCGGACCCGCACCAGGGGGCGGCGGGCGCGCACGGGCCCGTCCGCCAGGTCGTGCCGTACGGCCCGGCGTTCGTCCCGTTCCCCGTCGTCGAGGAGCCCGCCGGCCGGCCGGAGGCGCAGGACGGGCCGCCGGACCGGGCCGGCGGCGGGGACGGCGGGACCGGCGGGGACGGCGGCAGGGACGCCGCCAGCCTGCTCGACGTCGTGGTCGGCCGGCTGCGCGGCCAGGGCCCTCCCGCCCACCGCATCTGGCTGCCCCCGCTGGGCGATCCCCCCACCCTCGCCGACCTGCTCCCGCCGCTGTCCGTCACGCCGCAGCTCGGCCTCACCACGGCCGGCTGGGCCGGCCGTGGCCGGCTGCACGCCGTCGCCGGCGTCGTCGACCGGCCGTTCGAGCAGCGCAGCGATCCGTTCTGGCTCGACCTGTCGGGCGCGGCCGGCCACGTCGGCGTCGCCGGCGGGACGCAGAGCGGCAAGAGCACGGTGCTGCGCACGCTCATCACCGGCATGGCGCTCACCCACACGCCGCGCGAGGTCCAGTTCTACTGCCTGGACTTCGGCGGCGGCTCGCTCGCCTCGCTGGAGGCCCTGCCGCACGTGGGCGGGATCGCCACCCGTCTGGACGCCGACCGCGTGCGCCGTACGGTGGCCGAGATCGCCGCCCTCCTGCAGCGGCGCGAGCGGGACTTCGCCGCGCAGGGCATCGAGTCGATCGCCGCCTACCGGCGGCAGCTCGCCGACGGCGCGATTCAGGGCGACGGCTGGGGCGACGTCTTCCTGGTGGTCGACGGCTGGCTGACCGTCCGGCAGGAGTTCGAGACGCTCGAACCCGTCATCACCGACCTGGCCGCGCGCGGCCTCGGGTACGGCATCCATGTGGTGGCCGCCACCAACAAGTGGTCGGAGTTCCGCCCCGGCATCCGCGACCTGTTCGGCACCCGGATCGAGCTCAAGCTCGGCGACGCCTACGAGTCGGAGGTCAACCGCAAGGCCTCGCTCGCCGTGCCCGAGGGCGTGCCGGGCCGCGGCCTCACCAAGGAGGGGCTGCACTTCCTGTCGGCGGTCCCCCGGATCGACGGCGTCCGCAGCGCCGAGGACCTGCCGGCCGGGGTGCGCGCGCTCGTCCAGGCGGTCAGGGACGCCTGGCAGGGCCCCGCGGCCCCGCGGGTGCGGCTGCTGCCGGCGGTGCTGCCCGCCGAGACGCTGCCGGGAACCGAGCAGACCGGGAGCCGGATCCCCATCGGCATCGACGAGGCGTCCCTCTCCCCCGTCCTGGTGGACTTCGACGCCGACCCGCACTTCATCGTGGTGGGCGACACCGAGAGCGGCAAGTCCAACCTGCTCCGGCTCGTCACCGAGGGACTGGTCGCCCGGCGCACGCCGCAGGAGGCCATGATGATCGTGATCGACTACCGGCGGTCGCTGCTGGACTCGGCCGCCACCGAGCACCGCATCGGCTACGCCGCCTCCGGAGCGGCCGCGCTCGAACTGGTCAACGACGCGCGCGCCGCCCTGCTCAAGCGGCTGCCCCCGGCGAACCTCACCGCCGAGGAGCTGCGCTCCAGGAGCTGGTGGCAGGGATCGGACCTGTACATCGTGGTCGAGGACTACGACCTGGTGGCGACCTCGTCCAACCCGCTGCTGCCCCTGGTCGACCTGATCCCGCAGGCCCGCGACATCGGACTGCACCTGGTCGTGTCGCGGGCGATGGGCGGCGTCGGCCGGGCGATGTTCGACCCGGTCATCCAGCGGATCAAGGACATGGCCTCCCCGGCCGTCATCCTGTCCGGCAACAAGGACGAGGGCACCCTGTTCGGCAACGTGCGCCCGCACCCGCTCCCGCCCGGCCGGGGCTACCACACCGACCGCCGGCACGGCGCGCGCCTGGTGCAGACGGCCTTCCTCGCCCCCCCGCCGCCGCCCGGAACCGCCACCGAGACCGGGACCGGAACCGCCACCGAGACCGGGACCGCCACCGAGACCGGGACCGGGTAGCGTCGGCGTGCTCCCCGCCGCCGGGTGAGACGTCCGGCGGCGCGGGGAGGACGGCCTCTTCCCGGAAGATCCGGATCTACTATGCTCGACCGGGTCCGACTCCGTAGCGGCCGGAAGGAGACAGCCGGATGGCGGGTGTCGACCTCCACTACGAGGCACTCGAACGCTGCCGCACCGCGGCCAGGACCCTGGCGGGGAAGTTCGCCGACCTCGGCGCCGGATACCCCGCCCAGGGCACCGACTCGTCCGTCTTCGGGAGACTCGCCGACTCCGCGGCGCTGGCCACCGCCGTCGACCGGGTCGAGACCGCGGTCGACGGCGAGCTCGGACACGCCGCGAGCAGGCTGAAGGGCGTCGAGCGCGCGCTGGACCTCGTGCAGGACAACGTCCGCGGCGCGAACCGGGCCGGCGGGGCGGGGGCGGCGTGAGCCTCAGGGACGAGGTGGCCCGGCTGCCGGGCGGCGCCGAGCTGTCCGAACTCGCGGGCAAGGTCGACGGCGACCCGGCCGCCGTCCGCGCCGTCGCCGCCCGCTGGCGGAGCGCGGCGGGCCGGGTGAGCGAGTACACCGGCGGCCTCGGCGGCGCGGTCTCCGACGTGGACGCGGCCTGGCAGGGCGGCTCCGCCGACGCCTTCGCCGTCTACATGCGCCGGTACGGCCGCGCCGGCGACGCCCTGCACGACGCGCTGACCGACTGCGCGACCGCCCTCGACACGGCGGCCGGGGCCCTGGAGAGCGCCGAGGCCAGAATCGGTTCCCTCATGGGCACGCTCCTGGACCAGGTGGCCGCCCACCGCGGCAGGAACCCCGGGAAATCCGACAAGGACCTGGAGCCGGGCATCAGGTCGCTGGTCGGCCGGGCCGTCTCGGACGCCCGTCCGCACGTCGAGACCGCGGGCAAGGCCGTGACCGCGGCCAAGGACGCGGTCACCGGGCACCTGGCCGGGCGGCCCGCGACCTTCGAGGGCATCGCGGCGCCGGGCGACGAGCGGTTCGTGCCCGCGCCGGGCCGTACCGTCGACTGGGAGCGGACCGCGGGCTACCGGCCGCAGGGCGGATCCGGGAACGGCGGCGACGGCACCGGCGGCGACGGCACCGGCGGGAACGGCGGCGGCGGCTTCGGCGGCTACGGGTCGAGCGGGCCGCCCCCGCCCGGCGGCGGGCCCGCGCCGACCGGTCAGGTCAAGCAGTGGATCGAGCAGGCGATCGAGATCCTCAAGGCCCAGGGGTACCCCGCCGAGAAGATGAACCCCAGCGACATCTGGATGATCATCCAGCACGAGTCCGGCGGGAACCCGCACGCGATCAACAACTGGGACTCCAACGCGGCGGCGGGCATCCCGTCCAAGGGGCTGATGCAGACCATCGACCCGACCTTCGACCGCTGGTCGCTCCCCGGCCACAAGGACATCTACGCGCCGGTGGACAACATCATCGCCGGGGTCCGGTACGCCATCGAACGCTACGGATCCGTCTCGGCGGTGCCCGGAGTGGTCGGCACGAAGAACGGCACCGGCTACGTCGGCTACTGACCGTCCGGACGATCCCGGTGATCCCCGCCCCGGATCCGCCGGCGTCCGCCGGGCCGGGACCCGGTCCTCCGTCCCGCCGGGAGCGCTCCGGTCCCGCCGCGACGGCCGTGCTCCGGCTCCCACCCCGCCGGGAGGGCTCCCCGGGCCCCGGGCCGCGTCTCTGTAGGGTGCGACCATGAAGCTCACGAAGTTCGGACATGCGTGCGTGCGCCTGGAGAAAGGCGATTCGGCACTGGTGATCGACCCGGGGTCCTTCAGCGAGGAGTCCGCGCTCGACGGCGCCCGGGCCGTGCTCATCACCCACGAGCACGTCGACCACGTCGAGCCCGAGCGGCTGCGCCGGGCCGCCGAGGCCGACCCGTCTTTGGAGATCTGGACCTGCGAGGGCGTGGCCGCCGCGCTGGCCGGCGTCCCGGCCGAGATCCACGTGGTGCGGGACGGCGACGCGTTCGGCACGGCCGGGTTCCAGGTGAAGGCCGTCGGCGAGTGGCACGCGCCGAACCACCCCGACCAGCCGATCGTGCAGAACGTCGGCTTCCTGATCGACGAGGAGGTCTTCTACCCCGGCGACGCGCTCACCCTGCCGGGCGTCGAGGTGCCCACGCTGCTGGCGCCGACCAACGCGCCGTGGCTGAAGGGCGCGGAGCTGATCGCCTACCTGCGCGAGGTGCGCCCCGCGCGGGCCTTCTCCACCCATGACGGGCTGCTCAACGAGATCGGCCTGGGCATCGTCGACCGGTGGCTGGAGCTGGAGTCGGAGAAGCAGCGGGCCGACATGCGCCGTCTCAAGCCCGGCGAGTCGGTCACCCTGCCGTAGGCGGCGCCGGCCTCCGCACCGCACGGCGGGGCGGCTGGACCGCCGCCGGGAGCCGCGCCGGTCAGGCCGCCGACGCGGTGGTGACCTGACCGCCGGTCAGGCCGCCGACGCGATGGTGGCCGAGCCGATCACGGCGTCCCCGAGGTAGAACACCGCCGCCTGGCCCGCCGCCACCCCCGTCGCCGGGGAGTCCAGCTCCAGGTGGACCCGCTCCCCGTCGCCGGAGACCCGGGCGCGGCAGCCGTACACCTCGCCGTGCGCGCGGAGCTGGACGACGCAGTCCAGCGGCTCGCGGGGCGCGTCCACCGGGCCGTTCCAGACCGGGCGGACGGCCTCGATGGCCCTGACCTCCAGGGACGAGCGCGGGCCGACCGTGACCGTGTTGGAGACCGGCTCGATGGACAGCACGTAGCGCGGCCTGCCGTCGGCGGCCGGGCGGTCGATGCGCAGGCCCTTGCGCTGGCCCACGGTGAACCCGTAGGCGCCCCCGTGGCTGCCCACGACCTCGCCCGCCTCGTCCACGATCGGGCCCTCGGCCGCGCCGAGGCGGTCGGCCAGGAAGCCCCGGGTGTCGCCGTCGGCGATGAAGCAGATGTCGTGGCTGTCGGGCTTGTCGGCCACCATGAGCCCGCGGCGCGCGGCCTCCGCGCGGACCTCGGCCTTGGTCGAGTCGCCGAGCGGGAAGACCGCGCGGCCGAGCTGCTCGCGGGTGAGCACGCCGAGCACGTAAGACTGGTCCTTGCCCTCGTCGGGGCTGCGGCGCAGCACGCCGTCGACGATCCGGGCGTGGTGCCCGGTGGCGACGGCGTCGAAGCCGAGGGCCAGGGCCCGGTCGAGCACCGCCTCGAACTTGATCTTCTCGTTGCAGCGCAGGCACGGGTTGGGCGTGCGCCCGGCGGCGTACTCGCTGACGAAGTCCTCGACCACGTCCCGGTGGAACCGCTCGGCCATGTCCCAGATGTAGAAGGGGATGCCGATCACGTCGGCGGCCCGGCGGGCGTCGCGCGAGTCCTCGATCGTGCAGCATCCCCGGGCGCCGGTCCGGTAGGACCGCGGGTTGGCCGAGAGCGCCAGGTGCACGCCCGTGACGTCGTGGCCCGCCTCGGCGATGCGAGCGGCGGCCACGGCTGAGTCGACGCCGCCCGACATGGCGGCAAGCACACGGAGAGCCATAACCCCCTGAGCCTACCCGCGTTGGCAGGTGCCCCGCCGTGCTGGGAGAATCCGGGACCATGCGACTGTTCGGGCGCAAGAGCGAGCCCTCCGGAGAACCCGCCGACGGCATCGCCGGATTCTGGTCGTGGTGGGCGGGCGCGCGACCGGAGCTGGACGCGATGGTCGCCGCCGGGGAGGCCGACCGGCTGGCCGAGTGGATCGCGCCCGCCGTGCAGGCGGTCCACCCCTCCCTGGTGTGGGAGATCGCCCCCGGCCTGGCCGCCGACCAGGCCCTGGTGGTCACCGCCGCCGGGGATCCCGAGCTGCGTCCCGTCGCGCACCGCTGGGCCGCCGCCGCACCGCCCGCCGACGCCCGGTGGGAGTTCCACCCGTCCCGGCAGGCCAACCCGGAGGCCATGACCCTCACCCTCGACGTGGCGGGCCACGGATTCGGGCTGGACGGGCTCGTCCTGGGGCTGCGCGCCCCGCTCGGCGCCCCCCGCGTCGACGTGGTCGCCCACCACCCGATCTTCGACCTCGTCGACGAGGAGACCCGGACCGAGGCGACGCTGCTCGCCCTCGACTGGCTGCTCGGCGAGGACGACGTGGCCCGCTGGGTCGGCGACGTCTCCGCCTCCCGGTTCCCGCCGATCGACGCCGTGCCCGCCGTGCACCTGCCCGCGGTGGTGGCCGACCTGGCCTCCGGCTTCCGGGAGGAGCAGTGGGCGCTGCTGGAGGGCGAGACCGCCGGCGGCGCCCGCCTGATCGCCACCGCCCGCTACCCGCTCCGCCCGGTCGACCACCCGCTGCTCGACCAGCACATCGCGATCACCCTGCCCTACCTGCACCGCGACGCCGACGGCCTGCCCGCCGGGCCCTCCCTGGACGCGCTGCGCGACTTCGAGGAGCGCCTGGCCGGGCGGATCAGCCGGTTGCACGGCGCCGCCGTGCTCGCCGCGCACACCAGCGCCGAGGGCCAGCGGGTGCTGCACGTCTACGCCGACCCGGCGGGGGACGCGGCGATCCACGCCAAGGAGCTCGTGGTGAGCTGGGAGGAGGGCCTGCCCCGGGTGGACGTCGTCACCGACCCCGGCTGGATCGCGGTCTCCCCCTTCCTGAGCTGAACACGCCGGCGCGGATCAGGCCGACGCGGACCATGCCGGGCCGACGGCGGACGGACCGCTGACAGACCGGACCGGATCCGCGTGGCCCCCGCTCCGGTGCCGGGCGTCCGCCGCCTGACCGAATCCATGCCGTATCCATGCCGCATCCGTACCGCGTTGTGCGCATTCCGGCATACCGCCGCGCGCCCGTCCCGGAAATCCTGGGGGGACACCGTCGTCCACCAGGAAGGATCGGCCGTGACCGCGCCGGACACCGACCTCTCCCCGCAGCCGGGGACCGACCGCGGGGAACTGCTCGCCCAGCGGCTGTCCGACGGCGCCGTCGGCGCCCTGGAGCTCTTCTCGGTCTACCTCGGCACCGAGCTCGGCCTCTACCGGGCCCTCGAACGGCACGGCCCGCTGACCCCGGCCGGGCTGGCCGGGCGGGCCGGGATCGCGCCGCGCTACGCCCGCGAGTGGCTGGAGCAGCAGGCCGTCGCCGGGCTGCTGGAGGCGGGCGGCGAGGAGTCCGCCGACGAGCGCCGCTACCGGCTGGACCCCGCGCACGCCCGGGTGCTGCTGCACGCCGACGACCCCGCGCACGTCGCGCCGTTCGCCCACCTGCTCGCCGGGATCGGCGGCGTCCTGCCGCAGGTGGCCGCGGCCTACCGCACCGGCGAGGGCGTGCCCTACGAGGCGTACGGCGCGGCGTTCCGGCACGGCCAGGGGCGCATCAACCGGCCGGCCTTCACCCGCGAGCTGCCCACCGCCTGGCTGGCCGCCCTGCCCGACGTGGTCGCCCGCCTGGAGGCGGCCCCGGGGACGGGCCGGCGACCGCGCGTCGCCGACGTGGGGTGCGGGCAGGGCTGGGCGGTCCTGGCACTGGCCCGGGCCTTCCCGCACGCCCTGGTGGAGGGCGTCGACCTGGACGAGGCCTCGATCGCCGACGCGCGCGACCAGGCGGAACGGGCCGGCCTCGGCGACCGTACCCGTCTGACCTGCGGCGACGCGGCCTCGATGGCCGGTTCCGGACCCTACGACCTGGTGCTCGTCCTGGAGGCGCTGCACGACTTCGCCCGGCCGGTGGAGGCGCTGCGGGCCGTCCGCGCCGCCCTCGCCCCCGGCGGCGCGGTGCTGGTCGCCGACGAGCGGGTGGCCGACCGGTTCACCGCGCCCGGCGACCGGGTCGAGCGGATGATGTACGGCTGGAGCGTCACGCACTGCCTGCCCACCCAGCTGGTCGAGCGGCCGTCGGCGGCCACCGGCACGGTGCTGCGCTCCGGCGTCCTGCGCGGGTACGCGGCCGAGGCCGGTTTCCGGCGCTGCACCGTGCTGCCGGTCGACAACGACTTCCTGCGCCTGTACCGGCTCGACGGGTGAACCGGCCCGGCCCGGTGCGGTCACCGGCCGCCCGCGGCGGGCGGGACCGGGCGGCTCCCGGACCGGTCAGGTCAGGCCGGCGCGGCGGGCGCGCTCCACGACCGCGCCGATGACGTCGGCGACGCGGTCGACGTCGGCCCCGGTGGAGGTGTGGCCGAGGGAGAAGCGCAGCGAGCCCCGGGCCCTGACCCCGTCCGCGCCCATGGCGAGCAGCACGTGGGAGGGCTGGGCGACCCCGGCCGAGCAGGCCGAGCCGGTGGAGCACTCCACGCCCTTGGCGTCCAGCAGCATGAGCAGGGCGTCGCCCTCGCACCCGGGGAAGGAGAAGTGCGCGTTGCCGGGCAGGCGGTTCACCGGATCCCCGTTGAGGACCACGTCGGGGACGGCCCGCCGTACGCGGCGGACGAGGTCGTCGCGGAGCTCCGCCAGCCGGGCGGCGGTCTCGGCCTGCCGGGCGACCGCGGTCCGGACGGCCGCGGCGAGCCCGGCGATCGCCGGGGCGTCGAGGGTGCCCGAACGCACGTCGCGCTCCTGGCCGCCGCCGTGCAGCACCGGCACCGGCTCGACGCCGCGGGCCAGCAGCAGCGCGCCGACGCCCATCGGGCCGCCGACCTTGTGCCCCGAGAGCGTCAGCGCGTCCACCCCGGAGTCGGCGAAGACCACCGGGAGCTGGCCGACGGCCTGGACCGCGTCGGTGTGGAACGGGATGCCGTGGTCGCGGGCGATGGCGGCGAGCACCCGGACGGGCTGGACGGTGCCGACCTCGTTGTTGGCCCACATCACGCTCACCAGGGCGACGCCGTCCGGGTCGCGCTCGACGGCCTCGCGGAGCGTCTGCGGGTGCACCCGGCCGAACTCGTCGACGTCGAGCGGCTCGACGGTGGCGCCCTGGTGGTCGGCCAGCCAGTGCGCGGGGTCGAGCGCGGCGTGGTGCTCGACCGCGCTGACCAGGATGCGGGTCGCCCCGGCGGCCCGCCGCGACCAGTAGAGGCCCTTGATCGCCAGGTTGTCGGCCTCGGTGCCCCCCGCGGTGAAGACGACCTCGCTGGGCCGGGCGCCGAGCGCGTCCGCGATGGACTCGCGCGACTCCTCCACCACCCGGCGGACGCGGCGGCCCGCCGTGTGCAGGGAGGAGGCGTTCCCCACCCTGCCGAGGTGGGCGGTCATCGCCTCGATCGCCTCGGGAAGCATCGGCGTGGTCGCCGCATGGTCGAGATAGGCGGACTCCACAGCCGCACTCCCCCTCCGCGATTCTTCTCAGCCCTCCAAGCGTATCCGCGTCCGTGACGGGCGCCGCCCCCGCTTGCTGCTGTACCGTCCGGACGGTACAGTGCTCGCCATGAGACGCGACGAGCTGCTGGACGCGGCCGAGGGCCTGCTGTCCGACCAGGGCTCCTCGGCGCTCACCCTGGCGGCCGTCGCCGAGCGGGCCGGCTGCAGCAAGGGCGGCCTGCTCTATCACTTCGCCACCAAGGAGGCCCTGATCAAGGGCATGGTCGAGCGGCTGATCGAGGAGTTCGACGAACTCGTCGCCGCCCAGGGCCACGGCACCTACACCGAGAACTACCTGGCCGCCACGTTCGCCGCCGTCCAGAGCGGCAGGCTGCGCCGCTGGGCGGTGGTCAGCGGGGCCTCCGGCACCCTCCATCTCCTCACCCCGCTGCGCGAGGCGATGGCCCGCTGGCACCGCGAGGGGCTGGAGAGCGAGCCCGACCCGGTGGCCGCGCAGATCGTGCGGCTGGCCTGCGAGGGCGTGTGGGACGTGGCCACCCACGACCCCGGGCTCTACGACGAGCGGCACTACGCCGAGCTGAAACGGCGGCTGCTGGACCTGCTCGGCGGCTGACCGCCCCGCCGCCGACCCGCCCTCACCGGTCCGCGGCCCCCGCCCGGCGGGCGGGATCGCGCCCGCCCGCTCCGGCCGTGGACGGCTCCGCCCGCACGCGACGCGTTGGTGGTCGCTCCCGCGCGCGGCGGAAGCGACCGGCTTGTGTCTGCCCGATAGCCATCACCTGCAAACCTCTGATGAAGGGATCGATTCATGACCCGCGACCTGAGGAGGGCCCGTAACGGGGCAATCCTCACTTTCGTCCTCGGCGGCCTGCTGTGTGGATCGATGACCGTGCGCCTGCCCGCGCTGTCCGACAAGCTCGGCCTGTCCGAGTCGTCGATCGGCGTCACCCTGCTCGTGTGGGGCCTGGGCGCGCTGGTGACCATGCAGTCGATGCGCGGCGTGATGACGCGCGTCGGCAGCCGGAGCGTCCTGCGGGTCGGCGCCCCCCTGTGCGCCGCGGCTCTGGTCCTGCTGGCGTTCGCGCCGACCTTCCCGCTGCTGCTGGCCGCCGCCGCGCTGTTCGGCCTGGCGTTCGGCGCGGTGGACGTCGCGATGAACGCGCAGGGCTCGACCGTCGAGCGCGCCCACGGCCGCCCGCTGATGAACGGCATGCACGCCGGCTGGTGCGTCGGCGCGATCACCGCCGGCGTGGTCGGCACCGCGGCCATCGCGGCGGGCCTGTCCGTCACGGTCCACCTGGTCCTCGTCGCGCTGGCCGCCCTGCCCGTGCTGGTCGCCGTCAGCCGCTCCTACCTTCCCGACCCCGCCCCGGAGCCGGCCGGCCGGACCGGAACGCGCCGCCGCATGCCCCCGGTGGTCTACCTGCTCGGCGTGATCGCGTTCTGCGCGTTCATGGTCGAGGGCACGATCGCCGACTGGAACGGCCTGTACCTGCGCGACACCCTGGGCGCCCCGGAGGCCGTCGCCGCCCTCGGCTACCCGGTCTTCGAGGTCGGCATGCTGCTGGCCCGCCTCGCCGGCGACCGCGTCCGGGCCAGGTTCGGCCCCCGGACCATGGTCGCCTTCTCCGGACTGGCCACCGCCGCCACCTTCGCCGTGGTCATCACCGTCCCCTCGGCGGCGGTCGCCCTGGCGGCCATGTTCCTCGTGGGCCTGGCCGTGGCGACGGTCTCCCCGGTGGCCCTGTCCATGGCCGGCGAGGCGACCCGCAACCCCGGCCCGGCCATCGCCCAGACGGGTGCGATGGGCTACGCCGGCCTGCTGCTCGGCCCGGTGGTCATCGGCTTCCTGTCGGACCTGTCGTCGCTGCGGACCGCGCTCGGCAGCGCCGTCGCGCTCGGCGTCCTGATCGCCGTGACCGCCCGTCTGCTGCCCCGGAGCGGCGCGGGTACGGCCTCCGCCGCCCCGGCCCGGTCCTCCGAGCTCACCCTGGCCGGCTGACGGCCCACCGGCCCGTCCCCGCGGAGGGCCGGACGCGGGAAGGCCGGCGGTTCTCCGGGTCCGCCCCGGAGGGCCGGCGCGGAACGGAGGAGGGGGCGGAGAGCAGGTGCTCTCCGCCCCCTCCGCGCCGCCCGCGTGGGCCTACGTGCGCTTGGCGATCTCCTCGGTCAGCTGCGGGACGACCTGGTTGAGGTCGCCCACGACGCCGAAGTCGGCGAGCTCGAAGATCGGCGCCTCGGGGTCCTTGTTGATGGCGACGATCGTCTTGGCGGTCTGCATGCCGGCCCGGTGCTGGATGGCCCCGGAGATGCCCGCCGCGATGTAGAGCTGCGGCGAGACGGTCTTGCCGGTCTGGCCGACCTGGAACTGGTGCGGGTACCAGCCGGCGTCGGTGGCGGCGCGGGAGGCGCCGACGGCCGCGCCGAGCGAGTCGGCCAGCTTCTCGATGATCGAGAAGTTCTCGGCCGAGCCCACGCCCCGCCCGCCGGAGACCACGATGGCGGCCTCGGTGAGCTCCGGACGGGCGCCCTTCTCCTCCTTGACCCGCTCCACGACCCTGGCGGTCTTGGACGCGTCGGAGACGGCCACGCTGACCTGCTCCTCGGCGCCCGCGCCCGCGGCGGCCTCGACCGGGCTCGCGTTCGGGCGGACCGCGATGATCGGCAGGCCCTTGGTGACGCGCGCGCGGACGTTGACGCCGCCGCCGAAGATGGACTGGTCGGCGACCAGGCCCTCCTCGATCCCGACGACGTCGGTCAGCACCCCGGAGTCGGTCCGTACGGCGAGCCGGCCGGCGATCTCCTTCGCCTCCGCCGTGGCGGCGACGAGCACCGCGGCCGGGGAGGCCGAGGAGACGAGCTGGGCCAGCAGGTCCACCTTGGGCGCGACCACGTAGTCGGTGATGTCGGCGGAGTCGGCGACGTAGATCTTCTCGGCGCCGTGCTCGGCCAGCTTGGCCCTGGCCTCGGCGGAGTAGCCCGGTCCGGTCCAGACGGCCGACGGGGCGCCCAGCCTGCGGGCGAGCGTCAGCAGTTCCAGCGTGACCTTCTTGATCTGGCCTTCGACGTGCTCGACGAGAACGAGAACTTCGGACATGTCAGCTATTCCCCCGTCCTCAGACGAACTTCTTCGACGCGAGGAACTCGGCGGCCTTCGCGCCGCCGTCGCCCTCGTCCTTGACGATCGTGCCGGCCGCGCGCGGCGGGGCCGCGGCGAAGTCGACGACCTCGCTCCAGGAGTTGGCCAGGCCGACCTGGGAGGCGTCGATCCCGGCGTCGGCGACGCCGAGCTTCTCGACCGGCTTCTTCTTGGCCGCCATGATGCCCTTGAAGGACGGGTAGCGCGGCTCGTTGATCTTCTCGACCACGGAGACGACGGCCGGCAGCGAGGCCTCGACCTTGTCGTAGCCGTAGTCGGTGACGCGCTGGACGGTGATCGTCCCCTTGCCCACCTCGACCTTCTTGGCGAAGGTGAGCTGCGGCACGCCCAGGCGCTCGGCCAGCATGGCGGCGAGCACGCCGGTGCGGGCGTCGGTGGACTCGGAGCCGAGGATGACCAGGTCGAAACCGATCTTCTTCAGCGCCTGGGCCATGGCGTGGGAGGTGCCCAGCGCGTCCGAGCCGTGCAGTGCGTCGTCGACCAGGTGGACGGCCTTGTCGGCGCCCATGGCCAGCGCCTTGCGGATGGTGTCGCTGGCCTTGTCGGGACCCATGGTGAGGACGGTCACCTCACCGCCGTGGGCCTCCTTCAGCAGCAGCGCCTCCTCGACCGCGTACTCACACAGCTCGTTGATGACGCCGTCGGCGGCATCGCGGTCGAGCGTCTTGTCATCGGACCTCAGCTTGCGCTCGGTCGCCGTGTCGGGGACCTGCTTCACGCAGACGACGATGTTCATGGCCGGTGGCCGACCTCCCGTGTTCGCGTGCGCCGCCGCGTCGCCGCGGCTGACGCCGGATGCTCGGTACGCGCACGCGGGGCACGTGCACGCGGATGCCAAGACTGCCAGGTGCCCGAGGGCGTTGTGACAGCGGGTGGCCCGGCCGGGACACGCCCGAGCCTGGTCCCCCGCCCTCATGTTACCCATCGGTAGCTTAGGCGCAAACCGCCGCCCCGCACGGCTTCCACCGCCCGGTGGGCTCCTACCCGGCGAATCACCCCCTCCACCATACCGAACTATATTCCGGAACCGGTGGGCGGGCGGGGCTCAACTGCTCAGCAGGATGACCACCAGCACGAGGACGACGGTGCCCAGCGCCAGGCCCAGGGTGAGCGGGCTGAAGAACGCCGCCAGCGCGACCCAGAGCGCGACGACGCCGGCGGCGCAGGACAGGTCGAGGATCGCGCGACCGCGGTTCCGCCGCGCGAACAGGGCCACGCCCCCGTCGACGAGCATCGCCGAGCCGTAGAGGGTCAGCAGCAGCAGCGAGACCTCGGGCAGCGGATGCTTGGCCGTCGCGGCCGCCAGCGCCGTGAACAGGCCGGTCCCGACGACCCAGCGCCGGTGGAGCACGGCCCGGCGGCGCTCGCGGGCCTCCGACGGGAAGGTCGCGGGCCGGACGCGGCGGCCCGGACGCCACTCCCGGGTGCTCAGCCCCTGCACACCGGCGGCCGAGGCCTCATGGACCGCCGCTTCGGGGGCGCCGCCGCCCGCACGGACCGCACGGACCCCCGGCTCCGGAACACCGCCACCCGCACGGACCGCACGGACCTCCGCCTCCGGAACACCGCCACCCGCACGGACCGCACGGACCCCCGGCTCCGGGGCGCCGAGCCGCAGCGGCAGCAGAGCCGCGGTCGGCCGGTCGGCCGGATCGCGGGCCAGGCACTCCCGCAGCAGCGGCTCCAGCCAGGACGGCACGTCGTCGAGGTCGGGATCGTGGTGCACGACCCGGTAGCCGACCGCCGAGGCCGGGCCGGTGCCGTACGGGTGGCGGCCGGTCGCCGCGTGGGCCAGCGTGGCCGCGAAGGCGAAGACGTCGGCCTCCGGCCCCGCCCCGCCGCCCTCCAGGACCTCCGGCGCGAGGTAGCCCGGCGTGCCGAGGACCGCGCCGGAGGCGGTGACCGCCGCGGAGTCGAGCAGGCACGCGATGCCGAAGTCGATCACGACCGGCTCGCCGCCCTCGCAGATGACGTTGGCGGGCTTCAGGTCGCGGTGGACCACCCCCGCGGCGTGGATCGCGGCCAGCGCCTCGGCCAGGCCGCGCGCCAGCCGGACGAGGTCGTCCCCGGCGACCGGGCCGTCGGCGGCGACCACCGCGCCGAGCGGGCGGCCCTGAACGTAGCGGGTGGCCAGGTAGGGGCGGTCGCCGTCCAGCGAGGCGTCGAGGAGTTCGGCGACGTGCGGGCTGCGCACCCGGCGCATGGCCTCCACCTCGCGGGCCAGCCGGGCCAGGGCCGTGCCGTCGGCCGCCACGTGCGGGTGCAGGACCTTGACCGCCACCGTGCGCCCTTCGGGGTCCAGCGCGAGGTGGACCGCTCCGAAGCCTCCCGCCCCCAGCGGCGAGAGCAGTCGGTACGGCCCGCAGTGCCCGTCGTCCGGCGCTCCCATGCGACTCCCTCCGGCGGCTTCCCCCTCATCGTCCCCCAGGGATCGCGGGATCGCACGGGGCCCGGGCAAGAAACCCCCCATCTCCGGACATGGAACCCGGGCCGAACGGCACCCGCCCGCCGCACCCGGCACAAGGGACGGTCATCGGGCCCGCCGGGCGCGGAGACCTCCGGGAGTGCCGCTCCCGGAGGCGGCCTGCGCCGACGACCCCCTCCCGCCGGGGAGGGGCGGTCAGTTCCAGAAGGACAGGAAGCCGAGGCCGACGCTCTTGAGCAGGTCGTCCACCAGGCCCCCGATGAGGTCCAGCGTGCCCATCGCGGTCTCGTTCGCCTGGGCCTTCCAGCTCTCGGTCAGCTCACGGACCACCACGGACGGCGGCCGCCACGGCTCGAACGACGGGCTCATCCCCAGCGCCGCCATCACCGCGAAGAAGGCCAGCGTGCCCAGGACGAGCGTGGTCACCATGGCGGCGCCCGGACTGCGGATCACCCCGGTCAGCGCACGGGAGACCGCCTTGCGGGGCTTGCCCCCGCCGGGCAGCACGAACAGCCCGGCCACGAAGGCGCCCGCCGCGTAGGAGGCGGCCCGGTCGGTGCCCATCTGGCCGATGTAGACCAGCGCCCCCCAGACGCACATGCCGAACATCGCGGCCAGCGGGCCGGTGAGCAGCGTCGCCGTCGCGGCCTTCAGCAGCGCCCACGGCGTGCCGACCAGCACGATCAGCGGGTCGGAGGCGCTGCTGCCCCGCACCGAGCGACGCTCGGCCAGGCCGCCGAAGAGGTTCTCGCCGACCCGCAGGCAGAGCACCGCCACCAGCGCGATCACGCTCACCGCGACGGGCAGCACGCAGGCCAGCGCCACCGCGATCACCAGCAGCAGCAGCGCGGCCAGCGGCTGACCGGTGCGGTACGGCGGGCGGGCCTGCCGCTCCGGAGCCGGCGGGGTGTGGCGCGGCGGCGCGGGCGGGGTGTGGCCCCGGGGCCGGGTGTCCGGGGCCGGGTACGGCTGCGCCGGCCCCGTCGGCGGTGGCGCCGGATAGCCGGCGACCCGCTGGTCGGGGTAGGGCGGCGGGGCGAGCCCGCCCCGCCGCGCGGCGGGCGGCGCGGGGACGTACGGCGGCGGCGGACCGGCCGGGACGTAGGGCGGCGGCGCCGCGGCGGAACGGCCCCGGCCGTCGCGGGGCTCGCGGGGATCGCCGGCGTCACGGCCCCTGCGGTCGCGCCGGTCGGGCTTGGCGTACTCCACCGGGGGGAGCAGGTCGGAGAACGTCTCGTCCTGCGCCAGGGCCCGGGTGCCGTTCGCGGGCGCGGCCGGCACCGGATCGATGATCTTCGTCCCGTCCGGCGGGACCGGATCGATGATCTTCGTCCCGTCCGGCGGGACCCGGTCGATCACCTCGGTCCCGTCCGGCGGGGCCTGCGGAATGATCTTCGTGCCGTCCGGCGGGGACTCTCCGGCCGGCACCCGCGTGCCGCCGAGCACGGCGGTGCGGGACCCCGCGGGGGAGCCGGTGTGCGGCTCGGAGTGGAACGCCGCCACCGCGGGGTCGAGGGAGCGCGCCGTCCGGTAGAGCTCCTGGGCGCCCGGCCGGGCCGCGGCGTCGACGTCCAGCGCCCGCCGGAGCCAGCCGCGCAGCCAGGCGGGGGCCAGGTCGAGGCTGGCCCGGCCCTCCATGATGTTGAAGCAGACGACCTCGAAGCTGCCCGTGCCGAACGGCGGCCTGCCGGTCGCGGCGAAGAAGACCGTGGAGGCCAGCGCGTGCACGTCGGCCGCCTGGGTGATCTCGGAGTCCCGGATGATCTCCGGAGCGAGGTATCCGGGCGTGCCGACGAACATGCCCGTCTGGGTCAGCCGGGTCGCGTTGACCAGGTGCGCGATGCCGAAGTCGATGACCAGCGGATCGCCGTCGATGAGCATCACGTTGGCCGGCTTGAGGTCGCGGTGGACCACGTCGGCGGCGTGGATGGCCACCAGCGCGGCGCACAGGCCCCGCGCCAGCCGGATCACCTGGTCGTCGGGGAGCGGGCCGTCCGCCAGGACCGTCTCCTCCAGCGTCCGGCCGGGCGCGAAACGGGTCACGATGTACGGCTGCGCGCCGGTCAGCCGGGCGTCCAGCACCTCCGCCACGTGCGGGCTGCGCACCCGCCGCATGGTCTCCACCTCGCGGGTCAGCCGGTCGCGCGCCTTGAGGTCGGCCGCCACGTGCGGGTGCAGGACCTTGACGGCCACCTCGCGCCCGTCCTCGTCGAGCCCCAGGTGGACGGCCCCCATGCCGCCCTCGCCGATCTTCCTCAGCAGCCGGTACGGCCCCAGCCGTTCGGGCGCCTGCGTGTCCCCCGTCATCGCGCCTTCTTTCGTAGCCCGTTCAGTTCCTTCACCACCGCCCCGACGTCCGCGGGCCTCCACTCCGCCTTCCTCGCACCGGTCCCCACGGTGTCGCCCACGAGGTAGACCAGGAACGCGGCCACCACGCCCAGGGCGGCGGCCACGGCCACGGCCCCGTTCCGCGACGGCACCAGTGATGCCAGCGTACGTCGCATCTGGCGGCCGGGGCCTTCGACTCCGGGACCGGCGCAGATCGTCGCCAGGGCGACCGCCGCCCCCCAGCCGAGCGCGTTGGCCGCGGGCATCCCCGGGACCAGCACGGCGAGCAGCAGCGTCACCGGCAGGCCGAGGATGAGTCCGTACGGCACGAGCGCGACCGTGACGCCGGCCGACCTCAGCAGCGCGCCCGGCAGGGCGAGCACCCGCAGCACGTCGGCCGCCGCCGCACCGGCCGGACGGCGCGCGTTGAGCCGCGGCTGGGCGATGTCGGCGGCGCGCAGCAGGACGACGACCGGGAGTGCGGCGAGCGTGACGAGGGCCGGCAGCATGGCCGCCGCGACCGTCATGACGACCAGCAGCAGCACGCTCGCCACGCCGTGCGCCCCCGAGTGCTGCGGCGCGCGGCCCTGCCCCTGCTGTCCCTGGTGTCCCTGGTGTCCCTGGTGTCCCTGGTGCCCCTGGTGCTCCGGGTTCCGGGACCGCCGTCCGTCCGGGTGGAACGGGCCGGAGGCGGCCTCGTGGTGCCGGTCCGCCGGGGGGTACGGGTACGGGGGCGACGCGGACGGGCGGACGTGCGGCGTCCGCTCGAACGAGGAGGGCGGCTGCTCGAACGAGGCGTGCGGCGGATACGGCTGCGGCTGCTGGTAGGACCGCGAGGACGGCTGCTGCGGCTGCCGGTACGACTGCGGGGGCGAGCCGGGGCCGCGCAGGTGCTCCGGCAGGTCCTGGGGGCGGACCCGCTGGGTCGGGATGTCCCCGTCGGGCACCGGTGCCGTGGGGCCGAGCAGTCCGGCCGCGCCGGACCCGTGCGGTCCCGTCCGGCCCGGTCCGCCGTGCTCCGGCCCGCCCCGCCCCGCCGGGCCGGGCCGTCCCGGTCCGTCCTGCCCCGGCTGGGCCGCAGGCCCCGTCCGGTCGCGGCCCGGGACCCTGCTGGTGGGGACGTCCTCCTGGCCGAGCAGCCCGGTGGGCAGGTCGTGCGAGGGCCGCGGGGCCGGCGGCCGCGCAGACGGCGCAGACGACCCAGACGGCGGTGCCCCCGGGGGCGCCGGGGGCACCGCCTGGCGCAGTTCCTCGGACGTGACCCTGCGGGTCGGCCACGGGTCGGGCCGGTCGGCGTCGAGCAGCGAGGAGTACTCGCCCGACCCGGCCGCCGGAGCCGGGGGCCAGGGCGTGGACGGGGCGGAACCCGTCGGCCGGGAGGACACCGGCGTCGGCACGTCCCCCGGATCGGCGGGCAGGAGCGAGCCCGTGGCGAAGGCCGCGGCCCCGGTCGGCGCCCCCGGGCCGCCGGTGCCCCGCCCGCCGGCGCCTCCGTCCGGGCCCGCGTGCCCGCCGGCGCCTCCGCGCCCGCCCGGGACCGGGTCGTCGAAGCTCGGGACGGTGGTGACCTCGTCGGGGACGCGGGGGCGACCCCGGCCCGTCCTGGCCAGCAGGCGCGCCGTCTCGGCGGCCAGCTCCGCCGCCGGGGGCCGCTTGGCCGGGTCGCGCTGGAGCGCGGCGCGCAGCACGGGCTGCAGCTCCGGCGGCGCGCCGTCCACGTTCGCCCGGCCCGCGGTGATGTTGTAGAAGATCATTTCCAGCGTGCCCTTGCCGAAGGGCGGCTGGCCGGTGGCGGCGAAGACGAGCGTGCCCGCCCAGGCGTGCACGTCCACCTCCGGCCCCGCCTCGTGCCCCTCGATGATCTCGGGGGCCAGGTAGCCGGGCGTGCCGATGAACATGCCCGTCTGGGTGAGCCGGGTGGCGTCCACGGCCTGGGCGATGCCGAAGTCGATGAGGACCGGCCGGCCGTTCAGGATGAGCACGTTGCCGGGCTTGAGGTCGCGGTGGATCACCCCGACGGAGTGCACGGAGGCCAGCGCGGAGGCGACGCCGTGGCCGACCTGGAGCAGCGCGGGCAGGTCGAGCGGGCCCTCCTGCTTGACGACCTCGTCCAGCGGGTCGCCGGCGACGTACCGGGTGACGATGTAGGGGCGACGGCCGGTCACGTCGGCGTCGAGCACCTCCGCGATGTACTCGCTGCGCACCCGCCGCATGGTCTCCACCTCGCGGGAGAGGCGGCGGCGCGCGACGTCGTCGCCCGCCACCTCCGAGCGCAGGACCTTCACCGCGACCTGCCGCCCCTGGGGGTCGACGGCGAGGTGCACCACGCCCATGCCGCCTTCGCCGAGCCGCCGCAGCAGCCGGTACGGGCCCAGTCGATCGTCCTGATTCATGGCATGAAGCACCATACCGGCTTAAACCCCGCCTACGAGATGAACCATCAGGCCACATTCCCCGTTCGAACAACGTCTGGCACGCCTCAACGGTTTCCCAAGCGGAGGTAACGCGCAATCTCATTTCGGCGTCAGTTTGCCAGGTGCGGACCCCTCCCTGCGCGCAGGCCCGGCCGACCCGGCGGGATCAGCGGCGAGGCGGCAGGCGGCACCGCCTCCGACGATCCTCCGCGTATATACATAGTGATATCCTTATATCAAAGCATGCATAGAAGACGAGGAGGGCTCATGGCGAGAACCGTGATCGACCTGGATGAGGGAATGCTCACCCTCGCCCAGCAGCAGTTGGGGACCAAGACGAAGCGCGAGACGATCAATCGCGCCCTCGCCGTCGCGGCCGGTACCAGTGCGGACGACCGCAGCCGCGGCCTGGCCTGGCTCCAGGACAACGCGGAGTGCTTCATCGACTTCGACGCACTCGCGGAGCAGGAGCGGCCGCACCGGTGACGTACCTCGCCGACACGTCGGCCGTCTGGCGGATTCTGCGCAGGCAGATCGGCGAGCCCTGGCCGCACAACATCGCGCGAGGCCTGGTGGCGCTGTGCCCGCCGGTCGAAGCGGAACTCATGGTGGGCGTCCGCGCCGACCGGGACCACGAACCCTTCTTCGCCATGCTCAGCCGGGTCTTCGGGTGGTGCCCGGCGGTGGACGCCCCCTGGCGGCAGGTCCTCGCCGTCCAGAGGGATCTCATCAAGATCGGCCACCATCGGGGTCCGTCTCCGATGGACATCATGATCGCCCTGACCGCTCAGGCGAACGGCCTCACGCTGATCCACGCTGACCAGGACTTCGCCGCCATCGCCAAAGTCCGCCCGGAGATCATGATGATCAGAATCGACGCCCCTTAGGAGGTCGCCAGGACCCGCTGGTGCAGGGCGGTCACGGCCTTGCGCGCCGACTCCATGGCGCCGGCCTGCCAGGCGACCAGGTGGGTGAGCCAGTCTCCGGCGAAGTGGACCCGGCCGGCGGGCTGCTGCAGGACGGTGAACTCCCCGCCGTAGGACGGCCACACGGCCCACCCGCCCTCGACGTGCGGACGGCGGTGCCAGGCGACCGAGACGCTGGAGCGCAGCTCGGCGCGGTACTTCTCGCCGTGGATCTTCTTGCCCTGGGTGAGCGCGCGGGCCTGCCTCTCGGGGTGCGTCAGGCTCCCGTACAGCTGGGCCTCCGCCCCGGTGTTGTAGTAGCCGACGAGCAGGCCGGTCCTGCCGTGGTAGCCGTGCGAGGGGTACCAGATGTGGGTGATGTCCAGGTCGGTCTCGGTGATGCCGCCGTAGATCCGGTCGTCGGTCTCCCACCAGCGCCTGCCGTACTCCAGCCCCAGTTTGCCCGCGGCGACCGGCGTGGGGGTCCGCAGCGCGGCGGTGATCGCGGCGCCCAGGTTGTGCGGGACGCGCGCGAGCACGTGGGGCGGGAGGGTGGCCACGCAGTAGTCGGCGCGGACCGCGCCGCCGGAGCCGCCGGGACCCCCGGAGTACGTCACCTCGACGCCGTCGGGCAGGTTCCGCACGCCGGTGACCGGGGCCCCGGTCAGGATCCGCGCCTCGCCGACCTCCCGCGCCAGGGCCCGCACGATCGCGTCCATCCCGCCGACCGGCTGGAACATCGGCATGGCCTGCTCGAAGCCGAAGTCCGCGGTGAGGGCCCGCCCGGTCCCCGCGGCGAGCACCTCGCTCAGCGACGGCGGCCCGGGCAGGGGCTCGCCGCTCCCGGTCCCCGGATGGACGGTGAACCCCCGGCGCGCGGAGCCCCGGTAGGTCAGGTCCGGGCCGAGGTCGCCGAAGCGGCGCAGGAACTCCGTCAGCCGCTCGCGGTCCTCCTTCGTCAGCCTCCGGTCCAGCGCGCCCGCGCCGGCGGCCTTGGCCAGCAGCTCGGCGATGTAGCCGTACATGTCCGCGCGGGCCGTGCGGACGCGGACCGGGGCGTCCATCGCGTGGGTGCGGACGTAGCCCGAGGCGTTGCCGTTGACGAAGACCTCCAGGGGCACGCCCAGTTCGCGGCAGTAGTCCATGGTGACCATCCACTGCGCGATCCGGCCGGGACCGGCGTTGAAGTAGACGTCCGGCCCGAACTCCGCCGTCTGCGTCTCCCCGCCCAGCTCCGTCAGCCGGTCCCCGCCCCGGACCGTGAGGTTCCTGCCGCCCACCCGGTCGGCGGCCTCCAGGACCGTGCAGTCGTACCCGGCCTTGCCCAGCTCGTAGGCGCAGGTCAGCCCCGCCACCCCGGCACCGAGCACCACGACCTTCGCCGCGCCCCTGCCGGTGAGGGAGAAGTCGGAGCGCTGCGGCGGGGCGAACGCCCGGTCCTGGGAGTCGGGGGCCAGCCCGAGCGCGCCCATCGCGGCGAACATCGCCCCCGCGCCGCCCGCCGCGCCGACGCCGACGAGCAGCGCCCGCCGCGTCAGCGCGCCCGGCGCTCCCGCCCCGGACCGGCCGTCCGGCGTGGGAACCCCCGGCCCGGGTCCCGGCCCGGACGCCGCCGCGCGCCCCGCCCCGGACCCCGACCCGGACGCCGCTTCGGGCACCGGCCCGGACGCCGCCGCGCGCCCCGCCCCGGACGGCTCTCCCTGCGGCCCGCTCCCGGCGGGCCCGTCCGGCTCAGCCATAGATCCCGCTGCCGCAGGCGATCTGGCCGCCGACCATGGCGAAGACGCCGAACAGGGACATGATCTGCCCGAAGTCGCCGGTGGTGAACTCGGTCTCCCGGGGTCCCGTGGCCCGCACCCCGGGGATGAGCGCGCACCCGGCCGCGATCGCGGTGGAGTTCCACTCCACCCCCAGCGTGTAGGGCGGCTCGACCGCGTACGGACGGAAGTCGCCCAGACGGCCGAGCGCGCGGGCGGCGGCCCCCCGGATCCGGGCCTGGGCGACGACCGGCGGCAGGAGCTCGGCGGAGAACCGGTCGACGCCCGTCTTCACCGCGACCGTCTCGACGTCGCCGAGCAGCTCGCGCGCCTCCTCGCAGGCGGCCTCGTCCCCGGTCACCAGCGCCACCGGCACGCCGAGCGAGCCGGCGAACGCCGCGACCAGGCGCGTCTCCCCGCAGACCTCCCCGTTGAGGCGGACGTTCTGGATCTCCTTGCCCATCCAGGTGTGGTTGAGCACGCCGTGCCGCACCCCGGCCCGCGCGTGGTAGCCCGCGAAGCAGGCCGCCGCGTAGGTCCCGTCGAGCCCCTGGCCCATCCGCAGCGGCTTGCCCGGTCCCCGCACGAGCGTGGCCCGCGGGTCCAGCAGGTCGATCCTGAGGTTCTTGGTCGACCCGTGGGCGTCGTTGACCCGTACGGCCCGCGCCCCGGCGTCGAAGGCGCCCTGCACCACCGCGTTGGCGTCGGCGGTCATCAGCTCGCAGCCGCGCTCGTAGCCCCGTCCCCCCGCCCGCATCTCCTCCGGGTCGGTCAGCCCGGTGACGCCCTCCATGTCCACCGACACGTACACCTTCACCACGGCCCCCTCACAGCCCCCACGTCTCGACCCGGCGCGCCTCATCCTGGCTCATGAACCCGACCTCGGCGGCCATGAACGCGCGGATCCGCTCCCGCCACGGCGCGGGGACCTCCTCGACCGCGGGCGGGTAGCAGCGGTCCAGCCAGGCGGTCGACTCCTCGGTGGCGCCCAGGAACGCCGCGGCCTTCGCGAAGGGCGTGTCCTCGATGCCGGGCACCCGGGCGCAGCCGTACTCGATCATCTCCTGCCCGCCGTACGGCGGGGGCCGCTGCCACTTGCGGGCGACCCCGCGGTCCGCGGTGATCGAGGTGCGCAGCGGGCGGCGCTCGATCGCGGCCTGGATGAGCTCCTTGTACAGGCACTTGCCGCACGTCCCGCAGGGTCCGCCGGTCCCGCGCAGGCACCAGCGGACGTGCTCGCGCAGGGGCGAGGCCAGGGCGAGCCGCATGGTGACCGCCTCGCTGACCCCGCCGACCGGGAGCACGAGGCGCACCCCCGCCGCGGCGAACGCCCGTCCCCAGGCGCCGTGCGGGGCCCACATCGGGTTGTCGGGGGTGTACCGGTGCAGATAGCGGCCCCCGCCCAGCCAGCGCGAGCCCATCTCGTAGCCCAGGGCGATCCCGCCCAGGCCGAGCGCGTCGGCCAGCAGCAGCGCCCCGGCGGTCACGGCGTGGTGCTCGGGATAGCCGGGACGGGGTTCGGCCAGGACGAACTCGAGGTCGGAGCGGACCGTCACCGACTCGCGGCCGGTCCCGGCGGCCAGCCGGGCCAGGGTGTCCGACCGGTAGTGGGTCCAGCGGTTGGGCACCCGGGGGTGCGGGACCCGCTGGAAGTGCACGAACGGGACGTCGGGCAGCATCGCGGCGACGGCCGCCGAGTCCGCCCCGCCGCTGTAGGAGATCGCCAGCCCGCGCCCGCCGGGCCGGGGGGAACCGCCCACCGGCCCGGCCGCGATCCCCCAGCCCTCCTCGATCGCCGCGGCGAACTCCGGGGAGACCGGCCGGTCGAAGACGACCCGCCGCCGCGTCCACGGCGCGACGACCGTCCACGCGGCCAGCGCGAGCAGATCGGGGTGGACCTCCCCCGGCTCGTACGGCAGCTCGATCCGGCAGGAGTTGGTGGCCATCTTCAGGGGCTCGCCGTCGGTGCACCGGCCGGTGATGCCGTCCTCGGCGTCCAGCCGGAAGGCCAGGTGCCGGACCGCGCCTCCCGTGCTCCCGGCGTTCCCGGCGTCTCCGGCGTTCCCGGCGTTCCCGGCCGTCCAGGCGACCCTCACACCGTCCTCCCGGCCGGCGCGCCCTCCCCGGCCTCCCGTCCTCCGGAGACGCGGTCCACCGCCTGCCAGAGCAGGACCTCGTTCTGGAGCACCCGCTCCAGCGCCGCCGCCGTCTCCTGCGCCAGCCGGTGGGCGTCGTCCCACCGGTCGGCCCGTGCCGGGTCGATCCTCGTCCCGGCCGGCTGCTCCCGGAGACGGCCGACCTCCCTGCGGAGCCCGTCGGTCTCCGCCCGGAGCGCGGCGACCTCCCGTCCCAGGGTCTGGACCTCCCACAGGGCGTCCCTGACGTCCCGCCGGTGGTCGGCCCGCGAGATGTAGCGGGAGTCGAACCAGTCGCGGACCACCCGCCGCAGGCGTGCGGGCATCAGAACGTGTTTCACCAACCGCGCCATAGTCCGGGAGATTACCTGCAAAGAATGATCTAACCGGATGAACCGATATCACCTTGGTCTCATCCCGCCGGATCGTCCCCCGGGTCGTCGTCCCCCGGGTCGTCGTCCCCCGGACGCGGACCGGCTCGGGACGCGGACCGGCTCCCCGGGAGCCCGCGGCGGTCAGCGTCCGGTGAACTCCGCCCGGGTCTTCCCGGCGAACGCGCGCATGCCGATCCGCGCGTCGTCGGTGGCGAACAGCCCGGAGAACGCCAGCCGCTCGATCTCCAGGCCCGTGCCGAGGTCGGTCTCCAGGCCGTGGTCGATCGCCCGCTTGGCGGCGCGCAGGGCCGCGGCCGGGCCGCCGGCGAACCGGGCGGCGTAGGCGAGGGCCTCGGCGTGGACGTCGGCGTCGGGGACGACCCGGTCGACCAGCCCGATCTCCAGCGCCTCGGCGGCGGTCACGTGGCGGCCGGTGAAGATGAGGTCCTTGGCCTTGGCCGGGCCGACCAGCCGGGGCAGGCGCTGGGTGCCGCCCGCGCCCGGGATGATGCCCAGCAGGATCTCCGGCTGGCCCAGCTTGGCGGACTCGCCGGCGATGCGGATGTCCGCGCACAGCGCGAGCTCGCAGCCGCCGCCGAGCGCGTACCCGGTGATCGCCGCGATGACGGGCTTGCCGATCTCCGCCACCGCGGTGAAGCAGTCCTGGAGCACCGACGAGTGCGCCGACATCTCCGCGTACGGCATGTCCGCCATCTCCTTGACGTCGGCTCCCGCCGCGAAGACCCGCTCACCGCCGTAGAGGACCACCGCGTGCACGCCGGGGTCGGCGTCCACCTGCCGGGCGCACTCCGCGATCTCCCGCTGGACCTGCCCGTTGAGCGCGTTCATCTTCGGCCGATCGAGCCTGATCGTCGCGACCCCGCCGGCGGACTCGACCCGTACGAACTCACCCATCGCCGTCCCTCCATGGAAACGCCGTCGTCCCACCGTGTCGCCCCCCACCATAGAGCCGCGCCCGCCCGCTCCCGATCCGGCGGGGCCGTACGGCGGGAGCGGGCGGAGGCCGTACGGCGGGAACGGACGGCGTACGGCGGGAGCGGACGGGAGGCGTCAGCGCGTGGATAACGCCGCCTCCCCCGTCCCGTCGGCGACGCCGGGGGGACCGTCGGGTCCGGCCGCCGCCGCCCGGTAGACCCTCTCGTAGCCCTCGGCCATCACCGCGACGTCGAAGCGGCGCCTGACCCGGGACCGGCAGGCCCGCGGGTCGATCCCGCCGGCCGCCTCCACCGCCTCGGCGAGTTCCTCCGGGCGGTCGCGGACGAATCCGGTGAGGCCGTCGGCCACCACCTCCGGTACCGCCCCCCGGGCGAGGGCCACCACCGGGGTGCCGCAGGCCATGGCCTCGATCATCACCATCCCGAACGGCTCCTCCCAGAGGATCGGGAAGAGCAGGCAGCGGGCGCCCGCCAGCAGCTCGCGCTTGCGGACGGCGTCGGCCTCGCCGACGTACACCGCGTCGGGTCCCAGCCGGGGGCCGACCTCCCGGTCGAAGTACTCCCGCTCCCCCGGCTCGGTGATCCGCCCGGCGAGCAGGATCCGCCGCCCCGCCGCGCGGGCCGCCTCGACGGCCAGGTGCGCCCCCTTGTCCTCGTTGAACCGGCCCAGCCACAGCACCCAGTCCTCCTTCCGCTCGCGGAAGGGGAACGAGCCGGTCTCGACGGCGTTGTGGACCACTCCCGCCCAGTTCAGGTCGGGGGCGAGCCGTCGCTGGGCGGCGGAGATGCCGACCATGGAGACCTCACCGCCGAGCGCCCGGTAGTACTCGCCGAACTCGCCGTCCACCTCGTGGTGGCAGGTGACCACGGTCGGGGCGGTGCGTGCGGCGGCGGTCAGCGGCCCGGCCAGCGAGTGGTCGTGGACGACGTCGGCGTCGATCCCGGAGAGCAGGTCGTGCGCCCGGGCCGCGTGCAGCACCTCGGGCAGCGCCTGGCCGATCCGCCCGGAGGGGGGCGAGGCGTAGGTGCGCAGGAACCGCGCGGACGTCCCCGGCCTGCCCGCCGCCACCAGCGTGACCTCGTGCCCGCGCCGGGACAGCCCGGCGATCAGCTCGGCCAGCACCGACTCGATCCCCCCGTAACCGCGGGGCGGCACCTCGTACCAGGGCGGCGCGACCATCACGATGCGCAGCGCGCCGCGCCGTTCCGGGAGACCCGTTGCGGAAACCATCTCAACCTCGCCTACGGCCGACCGGCCTTGTCAAGGACATCCGGACCATTGATCGGGGAGAGATCGAAGAGGGCGTCCGCCCGGGAGGATCAGTGGATCTCCTCCAGGACGGCGGTCAGCGGCGGTCGCGGCGCGCCGACCACGGTGACCTGCTCCGGGAGCCCGGTGACCGTGACCTCGCCGCCGTCGACGTCGATCGTGACCCGGGAATCCGCGAGCTGCAGACCGGTGATCTTCATGCTGGTCAGCCCGACGGGCGACATCCACACCTTGTTCTGCGGCACGCACGGGTCGAGGCGGAGCAGGCTGCGCATCAGCTGGATGGGGGCGGCCGAGGCCCAGGCCTGCGGGGAGCAGGAGGTGGGGAACGGCACCGGCTCGGGGAACTCGGTCCGGTCGAACCCGCAGTACAGCTCCGGCAGCCGCCAGTTGAAGGCCTTGGCCGCGTCCAGCAGGCCGAACGCGACCTGCCGGGCCTCCTCCTCGAAGCCGTAGCGCATCAGGCCCGCGGCGACCAGGGCGCTGTCGTGCGGCCAGACCGAGCCGTTGTGGTAGCTCATCGGGTTGTAGGCGCCCATGCTGGAGGCCAGGGTCCGGACGCCGAACCCGGTGAACATCTCCGGTGAGAGCAGGTGCTCGGCGACGGAGGCGGCCCGCTCCTCGTTCACGATGCCGGTCCACAGGCAGTGCCCCATGTTGGAGCCGAGGCCGTCGATGGGACGGCCCGCCCGGTCCAGGCCCATGGCGTAGTACCCCTGGTCCGGCAGCCAGAAGTGCTCGTCGAAGGCGTCCCGCAGCCGCATCGCCCGGTCGATCCACTCCTCCCGGAGCGCCAGGTCGCCGGCCTCCCGGGCGAAGTGCGCCCGCGCGATGTACGCGGCGTAGACGTAGCCCTGGACCTCGGCCAGCGCGATCGGCGGGCGGGCCAGCGTGCCGTCGGCGAAGTTGACGCCGTCGACGGAGTCCTTCCAGCCCTGGTTGAGCAGGCCGTGGTCGGTCTTGCGCCGGTAGTACAGGAACGGGTCGGCCGACCTGGTGATCCAGTCGAGGGCGGCGTCGGCGTTCGGCAGCAGTTCCTCGACCGCCTCCTCGTACAGGCCCCACCGGCGCAGCTCGCCCAGGAGCATCACGAACAGCGGGGTGGAGTCGACCGAGCCGAAGTAGACGTGGCCGCCGTGGGCCGAGACGCCGTCCTGCACGCCGAAGCGGATCTCGTGCAGGATCTTGCCCGGCTCCTCCTCCGAGATCGGGTCCTCCATCCGGCCCTGCATCCGGGCCAGCCTGCGCAGGGTGCCCAGGGCCAGGGACTGGTCCATCGGGAGCGCCATCCACGAGGCCAGCAGCGAGTCGCGGCCGAACAGCGTCATGAACCACGGCGCGCCCGCGGCGATCGACGGCGGCTCGCCGGGCTTGTCCTCCTCGAAGAGCCGGAGCGAGCCGAGGTCCTCCCTCGACTTGGACAGGACCTGGGCGACGGCCCGGCTGGAGGTCGTGATGACCGGCGCGAGCCGCTCCCAGTCGGCGCGGCGCCGGGCGGGCTCGGCGTGCTCCACCGGGTGGTGGGTGGAGAACCAGGCGTGCGCCTCCTCCCCCTCGACGATCGGGTTGACCTGCAGGGCCACGGTCCAGTCGCCGCGCGCGGGCACCACCGCCCGGAAGCTGAGCAGCCCCGTGGCGACGACCGGCAGGGGGTTCGTCAGGAGCCTGGCCCCGCGCCCCCGGGTGGTGGACACGACCAGCAGGCCCGAGATGTCGGACGACATCTCCACGTCCGTCACGTGCAGGATCCGCCCGGCCTTCACCTCGAACAGGTCGGCCAGGTCGGATCCGACGTTCAGGGTGATCGTGCACCCGGCCGCCTCGTCGGACATGTTGCGCAGGGTCAGGTCCTCGCGGAGGCCCCCGCCGACGTAGCGGTCCCTGATCACCAGCATGGTGCTCTCCGCCTGGCCCGGCCGGGGGCCGGTCCGGCCGAGGAAGATCGCGTGGTACGGCTCGGGGTTGATCGTCCGGAGCGACTCGATCGGCGCCTCGTCCACCTTCAGCTCCAGGCGCGACACCAGGCGGGTGTCGGCGTGGTACAGCCCCTGGGCGCCGCCCGGGGTGATGTCGCCGTTGCAGGTGGACACGCAGAAGGAGCCGCCCTCGACCAGGGTCACCGTGGTGCCGCCCAGTGCTCCCGGCTGGCCCTCGAACGTCCATGCGTTCACTGTTGTCTCCGCGATGTGGAAGGTTCCCGGCTCCTGAGCCATTCCCCTTTCATCCCGAAAGGAACAACGAAAGCGCACTTCAGGGCGTTACAACCGGAACGGCACGGCCCTTCAGCCGTTCCCGGCCCGCTCCGTCCCGGCCACCGGAAGACCGCTCCGGACGTGGCTCCCCGCCTTGGCCGTCGGGCGGTAGCCCCGGACGTAGTCGACGGTGAACCGCTTGGGGTACGGATGCTCCGGCGCCGGCGGGGTGTCCCGCTCCGGCGCCTCCGGGAACTCGTAGATGTTGAGCATGAGCTGCATCGGGTAGCGCGGCGACTGGCGGACGGTCCTGACGTGCCGGCCGTCGACGAGGAAGGAGACCCGGTCGGGGGTCCACTCGGCGGCGTAGACGTGGAACTCCCGCGCGTCGATGGCCAGGGTCTCCACCGTGAAGTCGTCGGTGATCTCCGGGTCGCCGAAGGGGTGCAGGCCCATCCCGACCTTGGCGGTGTCCGCCCCGACGTCGCGGCCGAAGATCTCGCAGACGCAGATCTCCGCCGACCGCTCGGGCCGGTCCTCGTAGCCGATCATCCACAGCGCCACCATGGAGCGCGGGTCGTCGATCGCCCTGGCCCGCATCTCGACCAGGCCGTACCGCGGGGTGTAGAGCCGCACGGCGTCCTGCTCCTCGCGCACCGCCATGCCGGAGCCGCGCCCGTGCTGCCCGACGGCGCTGCCCAGCGGCCCGGCGAAGACGCCGGTCTGCAGGGACGAGACGCGCAGCCCCCCTTCCCGCTCGGGGTACCAGGGCGGCTGGTCCTCCTCGATCAGCAGGTCCAGGCGTCCGCCGCCGACCGCGTACCGGGCCGCGGAGGCGGCGCGCCCGTTCCACTGCGGCAGGTAGTACGGCACCCAGCGGCCCTCGTCGAGCCGGTCCCCCTCGAAGACGTCCTCGAACTCCAGCACGTACCCGGCCTTCGTCACCGGGTCGGGCCCGCCCCGCCCCTCCCCCGCCGCATCGGCCGCGCCGTACCCGCCTCCGTCCGCTCCTGCCACAGGACTCCCGCCTTCCCCTCGGCCGACCGGCCCGGCGACCAGCGCCGGCCCTCTCCTCCATCCCACGACGCCCGCCGCCACCAGGGCGGGCGAGACGATCATGACATCGGTCCACGGGGAGTCGGTCACCCCACCCCCGGTCGCCATCAGGACGGCGGCCTCCAGCCCGACCGCGGCGGCCAGGACCGCCGCCGCGCACACCGCCCGCGCCCGCGCCGGCCGCGCCCTCAGCCGGGGGGCCGCGAGCGCCATCACCGCCGCGGCGGGCACGGCGACGGCGAACCCCGCGACCAGCCCGATCAGGGCGCCGACCGCCCCCGCGTTGACCGACGCGGGGATCACGAGCAGGATGCCCGTCAACCAGTCGCCGGCGTCCTCGGCGTTCCCGCCCCCGGCGAGGGCGAGCGCGACGATGAGGAGCACCGCCGAGGCCGCTCCCGCCGCGGCGCCGCCCAGGAGGCCGGTGCCGAGCGTCCGGCCGGCGACCGCCATCCTTTGAACGCGTTCAACCGCCATGCCCCCAGTCTCCACGACGATCGCGCGTCCGCCCAGAGGCGGGCGGCCCCGGATCCGGAACGCCCCGGGATCCGCTTGTCGCCGCCGTTCCCGGGTACCGGCGGAGGCATGCCGGAGCTCTTCCCCGAGGCGTTCCTCCGCGAGGCCGTCGACCTGCTCGTCCGCTTCGTCGAGGCCGCGGGTGCGATCGTCATCTTCGTCGGCGCGGCCGTGGCCTTCGTGCGGTTCCTGGCGGTCACCGTACGGCGCCGCGGCCACGACGACTTCGTCGCCGTCCGCCTGTTCCTGGGCCGGTTCCTCGCGCTGGGCCTGGAGTTCCAGCTGGCCGGGGACGTGCTCCGCACGGCCATCGCGCCGAGCTTCCCCCAGATCGGGCAGCTCGCGGCGATCGCCGCCATCCGGACCGCGCTGAACTTCTTCCTCAACCGGGAGATCGAGCGGGAGGGCCGCACGGTGCGGGAGGGCCGCCCCGACCGGCCCTCCGGACCCGAGAGCGACTGAGCCCACCGGAGCCCCCCGCCGGGGACCCCGGCCCGCGGCACCTCCACGACCTTCCGAATCCCGTCCGCCTCCGATGTCCTGTCCGGACGGACCGGGGAGAGCGCATCTCGGATCCTCCTCCCGGAGGAGGCGCGTCCCGCCTTCCCCAAGGGAAGATCACCGCGTGACGACAGGCCTGCTGCTCGCTCTCGCCGCTCTGGCGATCATCGATAGCACGAGTTTCGGCACTCTCGGCATCCCGGTCTACCTGCTGCTGGCGTTCGACCGGTCCCGGTCGCCGCGCCTGCTGGTCTATCTCGGGACCGTCGCCGCCTTCTACTTCCTCGTGGGCGTCGCCCTCATGCTGGGGCTGTCCGCGGCGCTGGAGAACTTCGGCGAAGCGCTGCGCAGTCGGCCGGCCCACTGGATCCGGCTCGCGGTCGGCGTGGGGCTGGTCGCGCTGAGCTACCGCCTCGACCCCAAGTGGCGCAGGAAACGGGGCAGGCCCGAGCACCGGTTCGAGCCGAAGCCCGGCGGTCCGCGAGCCATGGTGCTGCTGGGGCTGACCGCCGGGCTGCTGGAGGTCGCGACGATGGTCCCCTACCTCGCCGCGGTCGGCATCATGACGGCCTCCGAACTGCCCGCCGGGCAGTGGCTGCCGCTGCTCGCGGTCTACGTCCTCATCATGATCACGCCTTCGCTGGCGCTGCTCGCCCTCCGCGTCCTCGCCCGGAGGTGGCTGGAGCCGAAGCTGGAGCGGCTGCGGGCCTGGCTGGCCAGGCACGCGGCGTCGGCCGTCAGCTGGAGTGTGGCGATCATCGGCATCCTGCTGATCCGGGACGCCGCGATCCACCTCTTCTTCACCTACGGCCGCTGACGGGACACTTCACAACCTCTCCGCCCGCCGTTCCGAGGACTGGCTGCGATTCTCGCTCTCCCGGCGAAGAGACCTACGCCACGCCGATTCCGCCACCGGGCTCCTCGACCATGGACATCCGAAGTAGTGTGGATGTCATGAGCGCCGCCTATGAAGAAGTGCCGTTCAGCGAGTTGCTGCACCGGCCCGCCGCCACGACCGATCGGTTGCGCACGGTCCGCGCCCTGCGGTTACGGCGGCGCGATGCGGGTGATCTCGCGCTGATGCGGATCGACCAGCTCGAGCATGACGGGGCAGTGGTCGACTTCACCGCCGGTCTGCTGGCCGGCCTGGTGCGCGTGGGTGATCCGGCCCTGTTGAGGGCGGCACTGCGCGAAGCGCTGCCCTGGGTGTCATTCCTGCCCGACGACGACGCCGAGACATTCCTTCACGAGTTGGTGGCAGTGGCCCGTGGAGCGGCTTCACTCGACAACCTCGCCCCCATCGCGGTGCTGCTGACCCAGTGGCGCCACACCGCGGAAGTCCACGCCGATCCGGCGCTGCTCGCGCTGGTCACCCGTGAGCCCGAGGGCGACTTCGGGCCGGTTCCCCCGCCAGGGGCATCCGGATGAGCCCCAAGAGCGGTGCCGGCCGGGAGAGGAGCGCTCTCCCGGCCGGTCTGCGGTGTCAGCGCAGGGTGCCGTTGGTCATGCCCTCGGGCTCCTGCGGGACGGCGACCAGGCCCAGCTCGGCGGGGGCGGCCATCAGCGGGTGGGACGGGACGACCCGGACGGTGTAGCCGAAGGCCCCGGTGCGCTGCAGCGGGATCGCGCCGTTGAACACGGCCCTGCCGTCGTCGCTCCGGGAGTCGGCGGTCAGCGACGCGTAGTCGGGGTCCACCAGCTCGTCGTGGAGTCCCACCCGGCCGTAGGCGACCTGGACCTCGATGTCGCCGGGGCCGAGCTCACCGAGGGCGATCGTGGCCCGCAGCTCCAGGGAGGCGCCGACCTCTGGCGTGTCCCCCAGCCCGGACGCCTCGACGTGCTCGACCCGCACGCCGGGCCAGGCCCGGCCGACCCGCAGCTTCCAGGAGGCGAAGTCCTTGGCCCGGTCGTGCCCGCCGTCCGACAGGGCGCGCGCGGCCTGCGCCGCCGGGCTGTAGAGGCCGACGACGTAGTCGCGCAGCATGCGCCCGGCCAGGACCTTCGGGCCGAGGGAGGTCAGGGTGTGGCGGACCATCTCCAGCCAGCGGCGGGGCAGTCCGTCGACGGGGCGGTCGTAGAACCGGTCGGCCACCTCGTGCTCGATCAGGTCGTACAGCGCGCCGGCCTCCAGCTCGTCGCGGCGGTCGGGGTCGGTGACGCCGTCGGCGGTGGGGATGGCCCAGCCGTTGGTGCCGTCGTACCACTCGTCCCACCAGCCGTCGCGGATCGACAGGTTGAGCCCGCCGTTCAGCGCGGCCTTCATCCCGCTGGTCCCGCAGGCCTCCAGCGGGCGGAGCGGGTTGTTCATCCACACGTCGCAGCCCTGGACCAGGAGCTGGCCGAGGGCCATGTCGTAGTCGGGCAGGAAGACGATGCGGTGGCGGACGTCCTCGGTGTCGGCGAACTTCACGACCTGCTGGATGAGCTTCTTGCCCCCCTCGTCGGCCGGGTGGGCCTTGCCGGCGATCACGATCTGGACCGGCCGCTCGGGGTGGAGCAGCAGCTCGCGCAGGCGCGCCGGGTCGGAGAGCATCAGCGTGAGCCGCTTGTAGGAGGGCACGCGGCGGGCGAAGCCGATCGTCAGCACCTCGGGGTCGAGGGCCTCGTCGATCCAGCCGAGCTCGGCCGGGGAGGCGCCGCGGGCGATCCAGGAGCGGCGGAGCCGGACGCGGGCCGCCTCGACCAGGCGCTCGCGCATCCGCCCGCGGATGCTCCAGATGTCCTCGTCGGAGATCTTGTTCACGCCCTCCCAGCCCTGGGCGCGGTCCACCAGCGAGGGCAGCTCCCGCCCGGCCAGCTCCATGATCTCCCGGCCGACCCAGGTGGGCGCGTGCACGCCGTTGGTGATCGACCCGATCGGTACCTCGTCGACGTCGAAGCCCGGCCACAGCCCCTGGAACATCTCCCGGCTGACCTCGCCGTGCAGCTGCGAGACGCCGTTGACCCGCTGGGCCAGGCGCATGCCCATCGCCGCCATGTTGAACTTGCCGGGCTCCTCCTCGGCGCCGAGCGCGAGGATGCGGTCCACCGGGACGGTGGGCCAGGCGTTGTCGCCGCCGAACTGCCGGCCGATCAGCTCGGTCGGGAAGCGGTCGATGCCCGCGGGCACGGGGGTGTGCGTGGTGAAGACGGTCCCGGCCCGGACCGCCTCCAGGGCCTCCTCGAAGGAGAGCCGGGCCTCGGTGAGCTCGCGGATGCGCTCCAGGCCGAGGAAGCCGGCGTGGCCCTCGTTGGTGTGGAAGACCTCCGGCTCGGGGTGGCCGCCGATCCGGCAGTAGGCGCGGATCGCCCGGACGCCGCCGATGCCCAGCAGCAGCTCCTGCTTCAGGCGGTGGTCGGTGCCCCCGCCGTACAGGCGGTCGGTCACGTCGCGCTCGGCGTTGTCGTTCTCGGCCACGTCGGAGTCGAGCAGCAGCAGCGGGACCCGGCCCACCTGGGCCACCCAGACCTGGGAGTGGAGGGTGCGGTGCTCGGGCAGGCCGATCCGGATCCGGACCGGGGAGCCGTCGGCCTCCTTCAGGAGGGTCAGCGGCAGCCCGCCCGGGTCGAGCGACGGGTAGTGCTCCAGCTGCCAGCCCTCGGGCGAGAGGGACTGGGTGAAGTAGCCGTGCCGGTACAGCAGGCCGACCGCGAGGATCGGCACCCCGAGGTCGCTGGCCGCCTTGAGGTGGTCTCCGGCCAGGATGCCCAGGCCACCGGAGTACTGCGGCAGGGCGGCGGCGATGCCGTACTCGGGGGAGAAGTAGGCGATGGCCCGCGCGGCCTCCGGCAGCGACTGGTACCAGCGCGGGGCGGTCATGTACTCGCGGAGGTCGTCGGCCGCGTCGGCGAGCCGCCGCAGGAAGCGGCGGTCGGCGGCCAGCTCGCGCAGGCGCTCGGGCTCGACGGCGCCCAGCAGGGCCACGGGGTCGTGGCCCACCCTCTCCCAGGTGTCCGGATCCACCTCGGCGAAAAGATCGAGTGTCTCGGGATGCCAGGACCAGCGGAGGTTGTGCACGAGCTCGCCGAGGGCGGCCAGCTCCGGAGGCAGGACGGTGCGGACGGTGAACCTGCGGATAGCTCTCACGCTGCCAGACCCTAGTTACTCAACGCCACAGGGGCGACCAGAATGCTCACGCGTCTCCCCCTCACCGCAATCACCGTCCTCCAAACACGTCCCCGTGAGTTGATGGCGCGGCGACGGGGAGAAGAAATCCTCGTGAAGGAAGCTCTCCGGATCTTCGCTCCGCGAGGCATGAAGCGTCACTATCGGGGCAACCCACATAATGAGTCATCCGCCCTGCCTCCGGGATCCGGCCGTCCGCACGGGAGGCGGTGCCTCGTCCTGCCCCGCGGCCGGTCAGGGGATGCTTGAGAAGCGAAGGGTCTTTCTTGGCCGGACCATCCCGGCGGCACCGGGCGTGCCGCCGCTACCGTGAGACGCGATGATCGGACGAATCCCTATTCAGGACATCCACCCCGTGGTCGACTGCGGGCGCTACCCCGCCAAGGCCGCCGCGGGTGAGACCTTCGAGATCTCCGCCGTCGTGTTCCGGGAGGGACACGACGCGGTCGCCGCCGGAGTCGTGCTGACCGACCCGGACGGCGCGCGCGGCCCGCTGCTGCGCATGCGCGCGCTGGCTCCGGGGACCGACCGCTGGGGCGTGGACGTGACGCTGCCCGCCGAGGGCACGTGGCACTTCCGCGTCGAGGCGTGGAGCGACCCCATCGCCACCTGGCTGCACGACGCGGGCATCAAGATCCCGCGCGGCATGGACGCCGACCTGATGTGCGAGGAGGGCGCCCGGCTCTTCGAGCGCGCGGCGCGGGCCGTACGGCCGGCGGACTGCTCCGGCAGGGGCCTGCCGCCGGCGGACGGCGACGGCGGCGGGGCCGAGGCCGCCGAGGGCGGCGCCGCCGGGAACGGCACGGCGCGCGGCACCGGCACCGGCACCGGCACCGGCAGGAACGGCCACGGGGCCTGCGGGCACCGGGCGGCGCTGTCGGCGATCGCCGCCGCGCTGCGCGACGAGGGCCGCGACCCCCGGGCCCGGTTCGCGGCGGTGCAGCTGCCGGAGACGGCCGCGATCCTGCAGGCGCACCCGCTGCGGGACCTGGTGACGCGGTCGGCCCGGCACACGGTCCAGGTCCACCGGCGCAGGGCGCTGTTCGGCTCCTGGTACGAGTTCTTCCCGCGCTCCGAGGGCGCGATCGTCGAGCCGGGGTCCGCCCCCAAGTCGGGCACCTTCCAGACCGCGGCCGAACGGCTCCCCGCGGTCGCGCAGATGGGCTTCGACGTCGTCTACCTGCCGCCGATCCACCCGATCGGGCACGCCTTCCGCAAGGGGCGCAACAACACGCTGACGCCCGAGGAGCACGACCCCGGATCGCCGTGGGCGATCGGCTCCGAGGCGGGCGGGCACGACGCGATCCACCCCGACCTCGGCACCTTCGACGACTTCGACGCGTTCGTCGCCAAGGCCCGGCGGCTCGGCATGGAGGTCGCCCTCGACCTGGCGCTGCAGTGCTCGCCCGACCACCCCTGGGTCAAGGAGCACCCGGAGTGGTTCACCGTGCGCGCCGACGGCTCGATCGCCTACGCCGAGAACCCGCCGAAGAAGTACCAGGACATCTACCCGGTCAACTTCGACAAGGACCCCGAGGGACTCTACGAAGAGGTCAAGCGGGTGGTGCGGCTCTGGATGGACCACGGCGTGCGGATCTTCCGGGTGGACAACCCGCACACCAAGCCGGTGGCCTTCTGGGAGCGGCTGCTGGCCGACATCCACACCACCGACCCCGACGTGCTGTTCCTGGCCGAGGCGTTCACCCGCCCGCCGATGATGCGGGCCCTGGCCAAGGTCGGCTACCACCAGTCGTACACGTACTTCACCTGGCGCAACTCCCGCCAGGAGATCGAGGAGTACCTGAACGAGCTGGCCTACGAGACGTCGCACTTCATGCGGCCGAACCTCTTCGTCAACACCCCGGACATCCTGCACGAGTACCTCCAGCACGGCGGGATCCCGGCGTTCAAGATCAGGGCGGTCATCGCGGCGCTGGGCGCGCCGACCTGGGGGGTGTACGCCGGGTACGAGCTCGGGGAGAACGTCCCGGTCCGACCGGGCAGCGAAGAATACCTGGATAGTGAGAAATATCAGTACAGACCTCGCGACTGGGTCAGAGCAGAGCAGGAAGGACGGAGTCTGGCGCCTTTCCTCACGCGCCTGAATTTGTTGCGAAGAGCGCACCCGGCTCTTCAGGAATTGCGTAATCTACGGTTCCACAGCGTCGACCACCCGGACCTGATCTGCTTGTCCAAGCGGCTCCCGGGGGCCCGCGACACGGCCACACGACGGCACGGCGCGGGTGACGTCGTCCTGGCCGTCGTCAACCTCGATCCTCACCACACCCATGAGGCGACGGTGTCCCTGGACATGCCCGCCCTCGGTCTCGACTGGCAGGACGAGTTCGTCGTCGACGACGAGCTGTCCGGCGAGTCCTACCGCTGGCGGCAGTCGAACTACGTGCGCCTTGATCCCCACGTCCAACCAGCGCACGTCTTCACCCTGCGCGCGGCGGCGAACCCAAGGTAAGCCGGCCGGGTGCGCGATCCGGCAGAACAGCGGGGAGCCATGAGCCATTTGTCCGAACCCATTCCGAACACCTTCGACGAGGAGGAGCCGCGCGACCCCTACTGGTTCAAGCGCGCGGTCTTCTACGAGGTGCTGATCCGGGGATTCGCCGACTCCAACGGGGACGGCACCGGAGACATCCGCGGCCTCATCCAGAAGCTGGACTACCTCCAGTGGCTGGGCGTCGACTGCCTGTGGCTGCTGCCCCTGTACGAGTCGCCGCTCCGCGACGGCGGCTACGACATCGCCGACTTCATGAAGATCCTGCCCGACTTCGGCGACCTCGGGGACTTCGTGAAGCTGGTGGACGAGGCGCACAAGCGCGGCATGCGCGTCATCGCCGACCTGGTGATGAACCACACCAGCGACGCCCACCCCTGGTTCCAGGCCTCCCGGCACGACCCCGAGGGCCCGTTCGGCGACTTCTACGTCTGGTCCGACACCGACGAGCTCTACAAGGACGCCCGGATCATCTTCGTCGACACCGAGTCGTCCAACTGGACCTACGACCCGGTGCGCCAGCAGTACTACTGGCACCGCTTCTTCTCCCACCAGCCGGACCTCAACTACGAGAACCCGGACGTGCAGGACGCGATGCTGGAGGTGCTGCGCTTCTGGCTGGACCTGGGCATCGACGGCTTCCGGATGGACGCCATCCCCTACCTGTTCGAGGCCGACGGGACCAACTGCGAGAACCTGCCCCGGACCCACGAGTACCTCAAGCGGGTCCGGGCGGAGGTGGACCGGCTCTACCCCGACCGGGTGCTGCTGGCCGAGGCCAACCAGTGGCCCGCCGACGTGGTCGAGTACTTCGGCGACCCGGCCACCGGCGGCGACGAGTGCCACATGGCGTTCCACTTCCCGCTGATGCCGCGCATCTTCATGGCCGTGCGCCGGGAGTCCCGCTACCCGATCTCGGAGATCCTGGCCCAGACGCCGAAGATCCCCGAGAACTGCCAGTGGGGCATCTTCCTGCGCAACCACGACGAGCTCACGCTCGAGATGGTGACCGACGACGAGCGCGACTACATGTACTCCGAGTACGCCAAGGACCCGCGCATGCGCGCCAACGTCGGCATCCGGCGGCGGCTGGCCCCGCTGCTGGAGAACGACCGCAACCAGATCGAGCTGTTCACCGCGCTGCTGCTCTCCCTGCCCGGCTCCCCCGTGCTCTACTACGGCGACGAGATCGGCATGGGCGACAACATCTGGCTGGGCGACCGCGACGGCGTCCGCACCCCGATGCAGTGGAGCCCCGACCGCAACGCCGGGTTCTCCGACTGCGACCCGGGCCGGCTCTACCTGCCGGTGATCATGGACCCGATCTACGGCTACCAGGCGATCAACGTCGAGGCCCAGCAGAAGAGCGTCGGCTCGCTGCTGCACTGGACCAAGCGCATGATCGAGATCCGCAAGCGCCACCCGGTCTTCGGCCTGGGCGCGTTCACCGAGCTGAACGCCTCCAACCCCAGCGTCCTGGCCTACGTGCGCGAGCTGGGCGACGACCGGATGCTCTGCGTCAACAACCTCTCCCGGTTCCCGCAGCCGGTCGAGCTGGACCTGCGCCGGTTCGAGGGCTCGGTCCCGGTGGAGACCATGGGCGGCGTCCCCTTCCCACCAATTGGCGAACTTCCGTATCTTCTGACGCTTCCTGGGCATGGGTTCTACTGGTTCACCCTGCCACCCGCGACCCAGGAGGCGTAGGCCGTGTTGACGGAGCTCCTTGCCGGTTGGATAGCGCATCAGCGATGGTTCGCCGGTAAGGGGCGCCCCATCGACGAGCTGGCGGTCGACTCCGACCTCGAACTCGTCCCGGGACTCCGTCACCTGATCGTCTCGGTGCGCCAGGGGGGCGACCGCGACCGCTACCAGCTCCTGCTGGGCTGCCGCGACCACGTCCCCGACCGGCTCACCCATGTGCTGATCGGCCACGACGACGGCCGGGGCCTGTACGACGCGGCGCACGACGCCGACCTCACCGGCACCCTGCTGGAGGCCATGGCCGCCGGGCGCGACCTCGGCCCCCTGCGCTTCCGCCACCTGGAGGGCACCGCGCTCGACACCTCGCAGCGGAGCCTGGTGCTCGGCGCCGAGCAGTCCAACACCTCCCTGGTGTACGGCGACGCCTACATCTGCAAGCTGTTCCGCCGGCTGATCCCGGGCGTCAACCCGGAGCTGGAGATCGTCAACGCCCTGGCCCTGCGCAAGGCGGCCCACATCGCGCAGCCGTACGGCTGGATCGAGACCGACCTCGACGGCGAGCCGACCACGCTCGCGATGACCCAGGAGTTCCTGCCCAACGCCAACGACGGCTGGGCGCTCGCCCTGGCGAGCGTCCGCGACCTGTACGGCTCCCCGGAACAGTCGGCCTCGGACGCGGGCGGCGACTTCAGCGCCGAGTCCTTCCGGCTCGGCACCGCCACGGCCGAGATCCACCAGGAGCTGGCCGCCGCGTTCCCGGTCGGCGTGATGGAGGCGGCCGAGGTCAAGCACCTGATGGAGGACCAGCGCCGCCGCCTGGCCCGCGCCGTCGAGGAGGTCCCCGAGCTGGCCGTCTGCGCGCCGGTCGCCGAGGAGGCCTACCAGCGGGTCGTGGACGTGGCGCACGCCGTGCCCGTCCAGCGGGTGCACGGCGACTACCACCTGGGCCAGGTGATGCGCACCCCGACGGACTGGATCATCCTCGACTTCGAGGGCGAGCCCGGCCAGCCGCTGGCCGAGCGCCGGGCGCTGTCGTCCCCGCTGCGCGACGTGGCCGGGATGCTGCGCTCCTTCGACTACGCCGCGCGGCACCTGCTGGCCGACCACCCGGAGGCCGGCAACCTGCTCCCGCAGGCCGCGGAGTGGGCCGAGCTCAACCGCTCGTCGTTCCTGGCCGGCTACTCGGCGGGCGGCGGGCGGCTGCTGGGGGAGGACGCCGTCCTGCTGCGCGCCCTGGAGCTGTCCAAGGCCGTCTACGAGGTCGTCTACGAGGCGCGCAACCGCCCCTCCTGGCTGCCGGTGCCCCTGGCCGCTTTCGGTTCCTGAGCCAACGGTTCCCCATTCCCCCTGACCGGCCGTCCCGGATTCACTACTCTTCGCATACGAAAACGCGCGGAGAGTAGGTATGAGATGAGACGGGCACGGATCATGATGGCGTTCGCCGTCGCCGGGGCGACGGCCGTCGTGGGGGTGCTGTCCCTGGTTCCGGGGGAGACGGGATCGCAGGCGGCCCAGTCCGTGGCCCGCCCGCCCTCGCCGGGAGACCCGCTGACCGGTGACGAGGTCACCCGGGCGGGTCGGATCGCCTCGGCGACCTGGCGCAGCCACATGACGACCGGACGGGCCGAGCTGCTCTACGTCGAGCGCGACGACGACAAGGCGGCCGGCGAGCGGCGCCGGGCCGACGCCTACATCTACGACTACCGCACCGACCGGCTCGTCGTGCGGACCGTGGACCTGGCCAGGGGCGAGGTCGTGGAGGAGAGGACCGGCCGCGGCGTGCAGCCGCCGCCCTCCCGCGGCGAGGAGACCGCCGCCGCCGAGCTGCTGCTGGCCGACCCGAAGTACGGCGGGCGGGTGCGCGCGGCGCACCTGAAGGCGGGCGGCAGGCCGCTGGTCTCCGCCGCCGACCTGGGGCTGCGGGCGCTGACCTTCACCCCGCGCCCCGGAGACCGGGTCGCCGGGGCCTGCGAGGTCCACCGGTGCGTCCGGTTGTTCGTCCGGCTGCCCGACGGCAGCTGGCTGGACACCAGCCGGATCGTCGTCGACCTGTCCGCCAAGAAGATCCTCACCCTGGAGTGGTGACCGTGTTCCTCCGCCTGACCCTCTCCTCCGCCCTGCTCGCCGCCGGGCTCACCGGAGCCACCGGGAGCACCGCCGGGTCCACGGAGACCGCCGGGACCGCCGGGGCCGCGGAAGCCGTCCGGGCCGCCGCCGGGTCCGCGGGCGCCGCCCGGGCCGCGCAGGCCGCACCCGGCTCCCAGCCGTCGTGCAGCTCGCCGTACCGGATCGACAAGACGCTGCCGAACGGCGCGCGCTGGCAGCTGTGCTGGGAGATGCGCACCATCGAGGGGCTGACCCTCACCGACGTCACCTACACCCCCGACGGCGGCGAGCCGACCGGCGTGCTGCGCAGCACCGCGCTGGCGCAGATCCACGTCCCCTACGACAGCGGCGAGCCGCGCTTCCACGACATCGGCACCATCGGCGACGACGCCATCGCACTGAAGTCCGCCGACTGCCCCGGCGGCGAGCGCCGCAGCCAGTTCGTCTGCGTCACCACGCGGGCGCGCGGCCACGGCTACATGAAGTCGGACGGCGAGGGGGTGAGCACGTCCGTGCAGGGGACCGACCTGGTGGTGTTCGCCGCCTTCCAGCTGGGCTGGTACACCTACCTGGTCGAGTGGGCGTTCGGCGACGACGGCGCGATCACCCCGCGCATCGGGGCGACCGGCTCGCTCTCCGGCTTCACCACCACGCCCGGGTACGGCTGGCCGATCGGGGTGGGCTCGACGAAGTTCGAGGAGAGCCACAACCACAACGTCTTCTGGCGGCTCGACTTCGACATCGAGGGCTCGCGCGGCGACGTCGTCGAGCAGTACGACTTCGCGGGGTCCGGCACGTCGAAGCGGAAGCTCGTCAAGACCGTCTTCGACGAGGAGACCAAGGCCGTCAACGGCCGGATGCGGTGGTGGCGGGTGGTCGACTCCGGCGTGCGCAACGCCGACCGCCACCCGGTCTCCTGGGAGATCAACAACCTCGCCAGCGCGGAGTACCGGGGGCCCGCCGACGAGGCCTTCACCCGCGCCGACCTCTACGTGACCGACTACCGGGCGTGCGAGCGGCTGGCGAGCACCAACCCCACGCCCGGCTGCGGCAAGAGCCTCGACCGCTACGTCGCCGACGGCAAGCGGCTCACCGACCCCGTGGTCTGGGTCAACGTGGGATTCCACCACGTCGCCCGCGACGAGGACGCCGACCCCATGCCCACCCACTGGCAGGGCTTCCGGATCACCCCGCGCGACGTGACCGCGAAGAACCCGTCCTGAACCTCCGCCGAGCCTCCGCCGACCCCGTGCCGGTCCCGGCCTGAACCTCCGCCGGGCCTCCGCCGACCCCGTGCCGGTCCCGGCCCGGACCCGCGCAGGCCGGGCCCGGCGCGGGTTCTGCGCGGTCCCGGCCGGCGCCGCCTCCCCCGCTTCCGGGGAGGCGGCGATCGCGAGAAGATCTTTCCTGGCATGCCGCCCACCGAGTGGGTTGAACGCCGACAGGCGGGCAGGGTTAGGGAATATCGACCAACGGGAGTTGATCCATGAACGCGGACCTGGACCTGAACCGGCTGGCAGGCGGAGCCCACCACGACCCGCACTCGATCCTCGGCGCGCATCCGGGGCCGGGCGGTGTCACGATCAGGGCGCTGCGGCCGTTGGCGGAGAAGGTCCAGGTGCTCGTCGACGGCGACGTCCACGACATGGAGCACCTCGACTCCGGCGTGTTCGAGGTGACGGTCCCGGGGCTGGACAAGGTCCCCGACTACCGGCTCCGGGTGTCCTACGCGGGGGCCGAGCCGTACGAGACGGCCGACCCCTACCGGTTCTGGCCCACGCTGGGCGAGGTGGACCTGCACCTGATCGGCGAGGGACGCCACGAGCGGCTCTGGGAGGTGCTCGGCGCGCGGCCCATGCGGCACCAGGACGTGGACGGCACGGCCTTCTCCGTCTGGGCGCCGAACGCGCGCGGGATCCGGGTGATCGGCGACTTCAACCACTGGGACGGCGTCGGCCACCCGATGCGCTCCCTGGGCGGTTCGGGGGTGTGGGAGCTGTTCGTCCCCGGGGTCGGCGAGGGCGCGCGCTACAAGTTCGCGGTCCTGGGCGCCGACAGCGTCTGGCGGGAGAAGGCCGACCCGATGGCCCGCCGTACCGAGGTTCCGCCCGCGACCGCGTCGGTGGTCGAGCGCTCGGAGTACGGCTGGCAGGACGGGGCGTGGATGGACGCGCGCCCGCGGCGGCGGGCGCTGGAGGAGCCGATGAGCGTCTACGAGGTGCACCTGGCCTCGTGGCGGCCCGGCCTGTCCTACCTGCGGCTCGCCGACGAGCTGGTCGAGTACGTCCGGGACATGGGGTTCACGCACGTGGAGCTCCTGCCGGTGGCCGAGCACCCGTTCGGCGGCTCCTGGGGCTACCAGGTGACCTCCTACTACGCGCCGACCTCCCGGTTCGGCTCGCCCGACGAGTTCCGGCACCTGGTGGACCGGCTGCACCAGGCCGGGATCGGCGTGATCCTCGACTGGGTGCCGGCGCACTTCCCCAAGGACGCCTGGGCGCTGGCCCGCTTCGACGGCACGCCCCTGTACGAGCACTCCGACCCGGCGCGCGGCGAGCACCCCGAGTGGGGCACGCTCATCTTCGACTTCGGGCGCCGGGAGGTGCGCAACTTCCTGGTCGCCAACGCGCTGTACTGGCTGAAGGAGTTCCACATCGACGGCCTGCGGGTGGACGCGGTCGCCTCGATGCTCTACCTCGACTACTCGCGGCGCGAGGGCGAGTGGACCCCCAACCAGTACGGCGGGCGCGAGAACCTGGACGCGGTGGAGTTCCTCAAGGAGATGAACGCGGTCTGCTACCGCGAGGCCCCGGGGATCGTCACGATCGCCGAGGAGTCGACCGCCTGGCCGGGCGTCTCCCGCCCCGCCTACCTGGGCGGACTGGGCTTCGGGTTCAAGTGGAACATGGGCTGGATGCACGACACGCTCGCCTATCTGAAGCACGAACCGGTCTTCCGGCAGTACCACCACCACCAGATGACGTTCTCCCTGATGTACGCCTACTCGGAGAACTTCGTGCTGCCGCTCTCGCACGACGAGGTGGTGCACGGCAAGGGCTCGCTGCTGGGCAAGATGCCCGGCGACGAGTGGCAGCGCTTCGCCAACCTGCGCGCGCTGCTGGCGTTCATGTGGGCCCACCCCGGCAAGCAGCTGCTGTTCATGGGCGGCGAGTTCGGCCAGGGCTCGGAGTGGTCGGAGGAGCGCGGGCTCGACTGGTGGGTGCTCGACTTCGACGGGCACAAGGGCGTCCAGCGGCTGGTGCGCGACCTCAACCGGGCCTACCGGGAGACCCCGGCCATGTGGCGGCTGGACACCTCGCCCGACGGGTTCCGCTGGATCGACGCCGACGACGCGCCGGGCAACGTGTTCTCCTTCCTCCGGCAGGCCCCCGACGGCTCGGCCGTGGCCTGCGTGGCCAACTTCTCCGGCGGGCCGCACGAGGACTACCACCTCGGCCTGCCGTACGGCGGCGCCTGGACGGAGGTCGTCAACACCGACGCCTACGACTACGCGGGCAGCGGCATCGGCAACCTCGGCGCGGTGGAGGCCGTCGCCGAGCCCCGGCACGGCCTGCCGTACTCCGCCCGCCTGCGCGTCCCGCCGCTCGGCGCCCTCTGGCTCCGGCGCGAGGCCCCGCAGGAGACCGGCGAGCCGGCCGGGGAGGACGTCGAGGTGGCTCCCAGCGGGGAGATCGCCTGACCTGATCCGCGCGGAGACTCCGTCCGCCTCCGCCGGAACCGGCGGAGGCGCCGACTCTCGCCGATGTCGCCGATGTCGCCGATGTCGCCGAGAGCGACGTGTTCCGTCACGTCGGCGGCGGCACCGGGACGGTGTAGAGGGCTCTCTCCTCGTCCAGCCATGCGCGGTCGACGAACCGGCCGCTCATGCGTGCGGTGAGGAGGAGATAGATCTCCAGGCAGACCAGGTTGTGGTACTCGGGTTCGGTGGTTCCGGATCCGGAGTGCACGGCCTCCGGCATCACGGGCGGGTCGATCTCCCGGAGGTAGGGCTCGACCATGGAGCCGGGCTCGACGACGACCTCGCCGTACCAGCGCTGGGTCAGCCAGGCGGTCATGACGCCGTCACCGTAGAGGAGGTCGTAAACGTAGTCGTCCATGGTGCGGATCTGGAGGAACCGCAGGCCCGCTTCCGTCAGGCCGGTGGTCATCGGGGGCGGGCCGCTGATGGTGAGGGCGTGGGTCCAGCCGTCGGCGTGCGGGCCGGTCCAGATGCGTTCGGTGAAGGCCATCGGCCGATAATGGGCCATGGCGGTGGTCAGGTCGCAGTCCTGGAGGGAGGCGAGGTCCGCGCCGAGCAGGGCGGCCACGGCCTCGGCGTCGCCCGACTCGACCCAGGTGCCGGTGAATCCGCGGCCCAGTCCCGCGCCGCGCAGGAGCTCCCACTGGTCAGCCACAGGGCCACGCTCCCTCCGGGATGCGGCAGAGCAGCCCTGGCGTGGTGAACCAGGTGTCGTCGATGAACCTGCCGGTCATGTATCCCATCGCGGCGAGGTAGAAGTTCATCTCCTGGGCGATGCCGGAGGATCCGACGAGACCCGCGCCCTCCTGTCTGGGGCGGTCCCAATGATCCTCGGGGATGTCCTCCCACTCGCCCCCGTTGAAATAGATCGGTTCGTCGATTTCGCCCGCAAAGTAGAGCAGATGGTAGGCCCGGCAGCCCGGCTGCGGGAGCGATTCGAGGGCCCGCCACGGGAACAACCCGGACACAGTGAACATCTTGACCCAGCCGGGGCCCTGCTCGGCCACCCACATGACCTGGGCGTCCCCTTTCGGATAGGAGCGGTACCATCGCTGCGCCTGGTTCAGGTCGCACGCGACCGTCTCCTCCTCCGCTCGCAGCGCGGTGACCACCGCGCGGTAGTCGGGCGCCTCGACCCACGCGCACTCGAACCTGTCTTCCAGGCCCCGTTCCTCGAAATACGACCATTGATCGAATTTGTTGCGACTTGTCACGATGCTCCGATTCAGGGGGCGGATGACCTGGGTGGCCGCCGGACAGAGCCGACGGCCGCCGACCGCACCGGGCGGAGCCGAACTCGCGCAGCCACAGTCGAGGCGTGATCACTTCCATCACCGAAGATGATCTCGCACTCGTCCGGCGGGACACCACTCGATTCGATGATCACGTCGGCACTCATCGTTTCCTGAATGACCGCGGGGACGGCCGGGTCGCGATGGGCCGGCGCCCGCCGTACGGCAGCACGACGGCACCCGCCTGCTCGGCGCCGTCGTGCTGCCGCACGGCGGACATGACAGAGCGTCTGGAGGCTCACCCCCTGCCGGGAGATCTTCAACGCTCGTTGATGTTGTCGGAATGGCTCGATCAGGCGCGCCGATCAAGCCATTCCGACAACATCAACGAGATTCGCGCCCTCCGCCGGAGGTGGGGACAGGGCGTGCGGTTCGACATCCGTCACACCTTAAATCTGGCTTATGTCCGGCTTATGGGGCCATCGGGACGTTGACCGCCGCGGGAACATGGTCTTACGCTCCAAAATCAATAGGAAACTTTCCTATGAATACGGGGGCCGTACACTCTCTGACCTGGAGCGATCTTTGCGAAGAATCACCATCGGCTCTCTGGTTGCGGCAACAGCACTGCTGATCCCCACGGGGATCGCGACCATGGGCACGGCGAGCGCCGCCGCCTCGGCCACCGCCACCTACGTGACCACCTCCGACTGGGGCAACGGCTTCGAGGGCAAGATCACCGTCAAGGCGGGCGGCACCGCCCTCAACGACTGGAAGGTCGAGTTCGACCTCCCCTCCGGCACCTCGATCTCCTCCGCCTGGGACGCGGAGATGAGCAGGAGCGGCAGCCGCTACGCCTTCACCGGCAAGTCGTGGAACAAGTCCCTGGCGGCGGGGACCACGATGAGCTTCGGCTTCATCGGCGCGCCCGGCGGGGTGAAGAGCCTCACGAACTGCAAGCTCAACGGCGCCTCCTGCAGCGGCGGCGGCACCACCGAGCCCACCCCGACCGCCACCCCGACGGTCAAGCCGACCGTCACCCCCACGGCCACGCCCACCGCGACCCCCACCGCGACCCCCACGGTCACCCCGACGGTCAAGCCGACCGTCACCCCCACGGTCACCCCGACCGTCGACCCCGGCCCGTCCGGCAAGAAGATCGTCGGCTACTTCACCAACTGGGGCGTCTACGGGCGCAACTACCACGTGAAGAACCTGGTCACCAGCGGCTCGGCGGCGAAGCTGACCCACATCCTGTACGCCTTCGGCAACACCACCGGCGGAAAGTGCACGATCGGCGACTCCTACGCCGACTACGACAAGGCCTACACCGCCGACCAGAGCGTCGACGGCGTCGCCGACACCTGGGACACCGGGGCGCTGCGCGGCAACTTCGGCCAGCTCCGCAAGCTGAAGAAGGCCTACCCGCACATCAAGGTGATCTGGTCCTTCGGCGGCTGGACCTGGTCCGGCGGCTTCACCCAGGCCGCGGCCAACCCGGCCGCGTTCGCCGAGTCCTGCCACGACCTGGTCGAGGACCCGCGCTGGGCCGACGTGTTCGACGGCATCGACGTCGACTGGGAGTACCCCAACGCCTGCGGCCTGTCCTGTGACACCAGCGGGCCGGACGCCTTCAAGAAGGTGGTCCGGGCCCTGCGCGCCGAGTTCGGCTCCAAGGCCCTGATCACCGCGGCGACCACCGCCGACGGCTCCGGCGGCGGCAAGATCGACGCCGCCGACTACGCCGGCGCCATCGGGGACCTCGACTGGCTCATGCCGATGACCTACGACTACTTCGGCGCGTTCGCACCCAAGGGCCCGACGGCCCCGCACTCGCCGCTGACCTCCTACACCGGCATCCCGCAGGCCGGGTTCGACTCCGACTCCGCGATCAAGAAGTTCAAGGCCAAGGGCGTCCCGGCGAGCAAGCTCCTGCTGGGCATCGGCTTCTACGGCCGCGGCTGGAGCGGCGTGACCCAGGCGGCTCCGGGCGGCACCGCCACCGGCGCGGCGCAGGGCACCTACGAGGCCGGCATCGAGGACTACAAGGTCCTCAAGAGCAAGTGCCCGGCCACCGGCACCGTGGGCGGCACCGCCTACGGCTTCTGCAACGGCGAGTGGTGGAGCTACGACACCCCGAGCACCGTCAAGGGCAAGATGACCTACGCCAAGGACCAGGGCCTGGGCGGCGCCTTCTTCTGGGAGACCAGCGGCGACACGGCCAACGGCGAGCTCATCACCGCGATCGCCAACGGACTGAAGTAATATTTCGGGCACTCGGCCCTCCGCGTGCGCAACGCCGCGGGGGGTCGAGCCGCGTCCGGCCCCGGAGATCCCGTCCGGGATCCACGACCGGGGGCCGGGCGGACTTCCGGGGCGCGCGGCGGGGACGCGTGCCAGAGGTCCGCGTCAGGGGCGGGCCTGCGGTCAGGTGCCCGCGACCAGGGGTCCACGGTCAGAGGTCCACGGTCAGAGATCCCGAAGAACCGCTGCGAAGATCCACGAATCCGGGACGAGGGTATTCACCGGGCGCGAACCGCTGCCTAGACTCCGAATCGCCCGCTTCATCCCCCGGAGGACGTGTGCGACTTCGAGCTGCCGTGGCCCTGGCGATCGTGCTCACCATCACCCCTGCCCTGCCCGCGGTCGCCGAGGACCCCGCCGCACCGGCCCCGGCGGCCACCGGGAGCCCCGCCGTACCGGCTCCGGCGACCGATGGGACGCCGACCGACGATGAGGCGCCGGACGCCCCCGCCGACGCTCCTCCAGCCCAGGACGGGACGCCGGCCCAGGACGGAGCCCCGGCGCCGGAGGCGCCGAAGCTGGAGGACGGCCTCGCCGCCGACGAGGACGGGACCCGCGTCATCGTCGAGGTGACCGCCCCCGCCGAGGCCGCCCCGGTGGCGGGCGCGGCCGAGGCCCTGCCGGAGTCGGAGGTCGTGCTCCGGCCGCCGGACACCTCGTTCATCGTGGTCGAGGCGACCGGTGAGTCCCTGGCCGCGCTGGCGGCCGATCCCCGGGTGGTCTCGGTACGGCGGGACCGCACCTACTCCCCCGTCTCCCTGGCCTCGGGGCTGCAGGTGATCGGGGCCGACAAGGCGCACGCGGCCGGGACGACCGGCCAGGGCCAGACCATCGCGATCGTCGACACCGGCGTCGACGCCGACCACCCCGCCCTGGGCGGCAGGGTCGTCCGGCAGGCGTGCTTCTCCGCCACGGACGGCGGCGCGCGGTCCCTGTGCCCCAACGGGCAGGCCGAGGACGCCTCCGCCGACGCCGAGACGGCCGCGTGCGTGCACGAGGGCGCCAACCTGTGCGACCACGGCACCCACGTCGCGGGCATCGCCCACGCGGTCGCCCCCGCCGCCGATCTCGTCGCCGTCCAGGTCTTCAGCCGGATCTCCGACTGCTGGGAGGGCGAGACGGCCTGCCTGACCGCCTACGAGTCCTCGCTCCTGCTCGCCCTCGACCACGTCGCCGCGCTGAAGGACACCGTCCCCGGCCTCGTCGCGGTCAACCTCAGTCTGGGCGGCGGGATGTTCGACGGCGCGTGCGACGCCGTACCGGGGCTGCAGGCCATGCGGGACCGGGTGGAGACCCTGCGGGCCAAGGGCGTGGCGGTCGTCGCCGCGGCCGGGAACGAGGGCTCCGCCGGAGCCGGCGCCCCCGGGTGCTTCTCCGGCGCGGTGACCGTGGGCGCGACCGCCGACGACGACCGCGTCCCCCACTGGTCCAACCACGGTCCCGGGCTCGACCTGTTCGCCCCCGGCGTCGGGGTCGACTCCGCGGTCCCCGGCGGCGGCACCCAGGTCTACAGCGGGACCTCCATGGCGGCTCCGCACGTGGCCGGCGCGTTCGCGCTGCTGGCGCAGCAGGACGCCGACGACGCCCCCGACGCGCTCCTGGGCAGGCTGCGGGCCGCGGGCCGCCCGGTCTCCTACGGCGGCGCGAGCACGCCCCGGATCGACCTGGCCGTCGCGCTCAACGGCGGGACGCCCGCACCCGGGATCACCCCTCCGGGTCCGGAGGAGGGCACCGTGCCGGACGACCCGTCCGACGGTCCGGCCGACGACCCTGCCGACGACCCGCGCCCCGACCCGAGCGCGGGCCCACGGCCGGCTCCCGGCCCGCAGGACCCCTCGCCCGCCGACCCGGCACCGGTCCCGCTGCCCACGGTCACCGTCACCGTGACCGTCACCGCCACCCCGGCCCCCGCGCCCGCCGCACCCGCCGCGCGGGCGGTCTGCACCCGGGGCACGGCGAAGCAGGCCCTGACCGCCGCGCGGTGGGCCGCCGAGCTCACCCGCGGCCGGGGGGACCTGCCGGACGGGACGCTCGCCTGCTACCTGCGCCTGGTCGGCAAGGCCAGCACGGTCTTCTCCGAGGCCGTCCGCGCCTCCACGCTGAGCGCCGCCCACCGGGTGCTCACACCCGCCAAGCGGACGAAGCGGGCCGTACTGGACCGTGAACTGCTGGCCGCCTGGCTGAACTGGGCGCACGGCGCGGCCGACCTCGGCGCCAAGACCGGCGGGCCGGGCGCTACGGACACGGTCAGGGGCGTGCTCGCGACGGCCGAGAAGCGCCGCCTGGCGGGGACGTCCCCCGGCGGATCCGCCTCCGCCCTGCGAAAGCAGGTGAACGCACGCCGGGCCGCATGAGCCGCGAAAGCGTCGCTTAGGGTGAGGTCATGGACGCGACGAAGGCGATCATCGACACCGTCGACAGGATCCGGCAGCGGCGGACCGCTCCGCTGGTCCTCGAACTCGACCTCAGCGAGGGCCTCATCGACCGGCCCCCGGCCGACCCGCTGAGCGCGGTCCTGTCCATGCGCAGGACGCGCCTGTCCGACGTGCTGTCCGGGCTCAAACGGGCCAGGACGGACGACCGGGTCAAGGGCCTGGTCGTCAAGATCGGCACACACCACCTGGGGCTGGCCGTGGTGCAGGAGCTGCGCCAGGCGGTGCTCCGGTTCCGGGCGGCGGGCAAGCGGGCGGTGGTGTTCGCCGAGTCGTTCGGCGAGTTCGGCGCGGGCACCGTCCCCTACTACCTGGCCAGCGCCTTCGACCGGGTCTACCTGCAGCCCTCGGGCGACGTCGGGCTGACCGGCATCGCGCTGGAGCAGCGCTTCGTGCGCGGCGCGCTGGAGAAGCTCGGCGTCGAGTACCAGCTCGGCCAGCGCCACGAGTACAAGACGGCCGCCGACATGTTCACCCGGGAGGGCATGACCGAGCCGCACCGCGAGTCGGTGGCCCGGATCGCCGCGTCGGTCACCGAGCAGGTCGTCGCGGGCATCGCCGAGGGCCGCCGGCTCGACCCGGCCAAGGTGCGCGAGCTCGTCGACGCCGGGCCGTTCATCGGCGCCGAGGCGGTGGAGGCCGGGCTGGTGGACGGCCTGGCCTACCGCGACGAGGTCTACGACGAGGTCCGGCGGGAGGCGGGCCCGGACGCCCTGCTGCTGTACGTCTCCCGCTACCACAAGGGCGCGCTCGCCAGGAAGCTGCCGCACCCGGGCGAGCAGGTCGTGGCGCTGGTGCAGGGCAGCGGGCCGATCAAGCTCGGCCGGAGCGGGCGCGGCCCCGTGGGCGGCGGCGCGATGGGCTCCGACACCGTCTGCGCCGCCCTGCGCGCGGCCCGCCGCGACGAGCACGTGCGGGCGGTCGTGTTCCGGGTGGACAGTCCCGGCGGTTCCTACGTCGCCTCCGACGCCGTCTGGCGCGAGGTCGTGCTCACCCGTCAGGCGGGCAAGCCCGTCATCGTCTCGATGGGGGACGTGGCGGCCTCCGGCGGCTACTTCGTCGCCATGGCCGCCGACGTGATCATGGCCCAGCCCGGCACGCTCACCGGCTCCATCGGCGTGTTCGGCGGCAAGCCCGTCATCGGCGAGCTGCTGGGCAGGATCGGCGTGACCTCCGAGACCGTGCGCGAGGGCGCCAACGCGGCGATGTTCTCGCCCACGCACGGCTTCTCCGACGCCCAGTGGGACCGGGTCAACGCCTGGCTGGACCGGATCTACGACGACTTCGTGGGCAAGGTGGCCGAGGGCCGCGGCCTGACCCGCGAGCGCGCCCACGAGCTGGCCCGGGGACGGGTCTGGACCGGCGCCGACGCTCACGCGAGCGGCCTGGTGGACGAGCTCGGCGGGCTGGAGGACGCCCTGGCCCTGGCCAGGAAGAAGGCCGGGCTCGCGGCCGACGCCCCGGTGCGCCCCTACCCGCGGCTGAACCCGCTGGAGCGCCTGCGCCCGGCGGAGTCCAGCGAGGACAGGGCCGCCGCGCTCGCCCGGGTCCGGCTGGAGGCCTGGGGCCCGCTGGCCTCCCTCGCCTCCGAGCTCGGCCTGCCGTCGTACGGCCCGCTCACGCTCCCGGGCTCCTGGACGATCCGCTAGGAGCCCGTTCCCGGCCCGGATCGTCTCCGGCGACGCCCCGCCGTACGCCCCGCCCCGGCGCGAGCCGTACGGCGGGGCGTCGCCGTGCCCGCCACCGGATCCCGCGACGTCCGTGCCGCCCGTGGAATCCGCCGGAGCGCCTTCGGTTCCGGCCGCCCGCCCGGGCGGCGGCTCCACCCGGGCGGGCGGACCTCAGCCCAGGGCGCGGTAGCGGCCGCGGAGCCGTACGAGCGGGGCGGCGGCCGCGTCGACGTAGTCGACGCCCAGGACCCGGGCGAGGTGGAGGGTGTGGTCTCCGGCGGGGACGACCTGGGTCGTCTCGGCCTCCAGGGCGGTCACGCCCTTCTCCACGACGAGCGCCTCGCTCAGCGGGCCCCGGTGGTGCGGGGTGCCCGCGAGCAGGAGCCGGGCACCGGGGCGGCCGGCGGCGGCGAACCGGCTGGCGACGGCCTTCTGCTCCGCCGAGAGCACGCTGACGGCCCAGCGGTCGCAGCGGAGCAGCAGCTCGTTGAGGTAACCGCCGCCGGCCAGGCTGACCATGACCAGCGGCGGGTCGAGCGAGATCGAGGTGAAGGTGGTCACGGTCGCGCCCACGTCGTCGCGCCCGTCCCGGACGGTCACCACGGACACCGCCCCGGCGACCTGCGCCATCGCCTCGGTGAACGCGCTCACCCGCACCCCCTCACCCCGACCACCCTACGGTCAGACCAGGCCGTTCTGCGTCAGCCAGTCCTTGGCCACGACGGCGGCGTCGTCCTTGTCGACCGCGACGCGCTTCATCAGCGCGACCAGGCCGGCGGTGTCGAGCTTGGCGGAGACCGCGTTCAGCGCGGTCCGCACCGTGTCGTCCACGCCCGCCTTGTGCACCAGCGGCGTGACGTTCTCGGCGGCGAAGGCGCTCTTGCTGTCCTTGAGCGAGACGAGGTCGTTGAGGACGATCTTGGGATCGGTGGTGAAGACGTTGCCGACCTGGACGGTGCCGTCCTTGATCGCGTCGGCGGTGGCGGCGCCGGTCTTCTTCCACTCCTTGAACTCCAGGCCGTAGACGTCCTTGAAGTTCTGCTCCTGGCGCGACTGGAACTCCGGCGGACCGCCCACCGCGTAGCCCTTGGCGACCTTGGCCAGGTCCTCGATCGTGGTCAGGCCCTCCTTCTCGGCGGTGGCCCGGGTGACGGTCAGCGAGTTGTTGTCCTCGGCCGCGGCGGGCTCCAGGATCTCCAGCTCCGCGGGGAGCTTCTCCTTGAGCGCGGCGACGACGTCGTCCTTGGTCCTGGCGGTGCTGGACTTGTCGACGTAGGCCAGCAGCGAGCCGGCGTACTCCGGCAGGATCGTCAGGCCGCCGCCCTTGACCTGGTCGTAGAGGACCTCGCGGCTGCCGATGTTGAGCTTCTTCTCGACCTGCACGCCCTTGGCCTCCAGGGCTTGGGCGTAGATCTCGGCCAGCAGGACGTTCTCCGGGAAGTTGGCCGAACCGACGACGACCTTCCCTCCCGAGGCGGGAGCGGTCGCGGACCCGGAGTCCGCCGGAGAGGGCGACGCGCTGGTGAGCGGGTCGCCGCCCCCGCACGCGCTGAGCGTGAACGCCGCGGACAGGACGACGACCGCGGTACGGAGCAGGCGCTTCATCGCGATTCCCTTCTGAAACGGGAGGAAAATAGGAGATTATCGGATGTCCTGCCGGCGGCTCACCCCCGGCGACACCACAACACGCGACAGGAGCGCGAACATCCCCTGGACGGCCAGCGCGAGCCCCGCCACGAGGACGGCCCCGCCGACGGCGCGCGGGTAGTCCTGGGTCGCCAGGCCGTCGATGACGTAGCGGCCCAGACCGCCCAGACCCACGTAGGCGGCGACCGTCGCGGTCGCCACCACCTGGATGGCGGCCGTGCGCAGACCGAGCAGGATCAGCGGGAGCGCCACCGGCACCAGCACCCCGGACAGCACCTGGCGGCCGCGCAGGCCCATGCCGTAGGCGGCGTCGCGCAGCTCGGGGTCCACCCCCCGCACGCCCTCGTAGGCGTTGACCAGGATGGGCGGCACGGCCAGCGCCACCAGCGGGATCAGCACCGGGACGATCGTGCCGACCCCCATCAGGAGCACGATCAGCACGAGCAGGCCCAGCGTCGGCAGGGCCCGCGCCGCGTTGGCGCTCAGCACCACCAGCAGCGCGCCCCGGCCGGTGTGCCCGATCCACAGGCCCAGCGGCACCGCGACGGCCGTGGCCAGCAGCAGCGAGAGCCCGGCGAACTCCAGGTGCTCGGCCAGCCGGACCGGGATGCCGTCCGCGCCGGCCCAGTTGGCCGGGTCACCGAGGAACTCGATCAGCCAGTTCACGCCCGCCCCCTCTCCAGGGATCCGGCCCACGGCGTCAGCAGGCGCTGCGCGCCGACCAGCAGCAGGTCGGCGGCCCCGGCCAGGAGCACGATCAGCGCGATGCCCGCGATGATCGGGGTGGGGAACTGCCGCTGCCAGCCGTCGATGAACAGGTAGCCGAGCCCGCCCCTGCCGACCAGCGCGCCCACGCTGACCAGGCTGACGCTGGAGACCGTCGCCACCCGCAGCCCGGCGAGCACGACCGGCACCGCGATCGGCAACTCCACCGCGAGCAGCCGCCGCAGCGGGGTGAAGCCCATGGCCACCGCGGACTGGCGGACGTGGTCGGGCACCGCGCCCAGCCCGTCCACCACGGCCGGGACCAGCACCGCCATCGCGTAGAAGGTGAGCGGGACCATGACGGTCAGCCGGGTCGCCAGACCGGTGACCGGGATGAGCACGATGAAGACCGCCAGCGAGGGCAGCGAGTAGACCACGTTCATCACGCCCACCGTGGGCTGGTAGAGCCGGCGCCAGCGCACGCCCGCCAGCCCGAGGGGGAGCGCCAGGAGCAGCCCGGCGACCACCGGGACCAGCGCCATGACGGCGTTGTCCACCAGCAGTTCCCAGAGCAGGGGCAGGTTGCGCCCGATCCAGTCCCAGCGGATCAGCGGCTCCTCACCCACGGGCGCCCCCCGAAACCCCGCCGGCGGTTCCGTCGGAAGGGCCGGCCGCCACCGCGCCGGCGGTTCCGTCGGAACCCGCACCGGCGGAGCCGACTGCGGGACCGACTGCGGGACCGCCGTCGTCCCCGGTCGCCGGGTCGCCCGCCGCGGCCCGCGCCAGCGCCGCGTCCAGCGCCTCGCGGGTCACCACTCCCTCGACCCGGCCGGAGGCGTCCACCGCGATCGCGTGGCCCGAGGGGGACAGCAGCGCCGCGTCCAGTACCGAGCGCAGCGGGTCCCGGCCCCGGACGAACGTCCCGTACGGCTCCGGCCGCGCGCCGGAGTCCGGCGGGCTCTCCCGGGCGATCCAGCCCAGCGGCCTGCCGCCGTCGTCCACCGCCACCAGCCAGGGCTCGGCCGCGGCACGCGCCGAGACCGCGGCGGCCGAGGCCGGGACGGTCAGGTCGGTGCGGAGCGGCAGGTCTCCGCTCGGGACGAACGAGAGCCGGCGGATGCCCCGGTCGCGGCCGAGGAACGCGCGGACGAAGTCGTCGGCGGGCTCGGCCAGCAACCGCGCCGGCGCGTCGAGCTGGGCCAGCCGGCCGCCGACGCGGAGCACGGCCACCCGGTCGCCGAGTTTGATCGCCTCGTCGATGTCGTGGGTGACGAACACGATCGTCTTGCGCAGCTCGGCCTGCAGGCGCAGCAGCTCCTCCTGCAGGCTCGCGCGTACCACCGGGTCCACCGCGCTGAACGGCTCGTCCATCAGCAGCACCGGCGGGTCCGCCGCCAGCGCCCGGGCCACCCCGACGCGCTGCTGCTGGCCGCCGGAGAGCTGGAAGGGGTAGCGGTCGGCCAGCGAGGCGTCGAGTCCGACCCGCTCCAGCAGCTCCATGGCCCGCGCCCGGGCCCGGCGCCGGTCCCAGCCGAGCAGGCGGGGTACCGTGGCCACGTTGTCGGCCACCTTCCGGTGCGGGAAGAGCCCGGCCTGCTGGATGACGTAGCCGATGCCGCGCCGCAGGGTCGGCGGGTCGATGGTCGTCACGTCCACGCCGTCGAGCAGGATCCGCCCGCCGGTCGGGTCGACCATCCTGTTGATCATGCGGAGCGACGTGGTCTTCCCGCAGCCGGACGGGCCGACGAACACGGTGATCCGCCCCGTGGGGATCTCCAGGTCGAGACCGTCGACCGCGACGGTCCCGCCGGCGTACCGCTTGGTGACGCCGTCAAATGTGATCATGTCCAACCCCTGGTCTCCGGCCGGGGTACGGCCCCCCTGCCGCAACCGCCCCCATGATCCCTCGCGCAACAGCCTATGGTGTCCGCTTCCGATCTGTCCCGCTACCTCCCGCTCTTTCCGCCGCCCCGCAGGTCTTCGACATCAAATAGGCACCCAATAGTGCGAAGAACCTCGATGACTTGGCATCATTGCCCATATCGTGGGCACCCCGACCACCCACGTCACACATGCCACACGCTCCTCCCCCACCCCACCCCACCCCGCCCGCCCCCTTCAGGAACCGGTCCCGCCGTGACCCAACCGCTCCTCGGCCGGCGATCGCTCAGCGACTCGATCGGCGAGCTCTACGACCTCCACGCCCCCGGTCTGTTCGCCTACTGCCACGACCAGCTCGGTGATCCCGACACCGCCTCCGCCGCGGTCCTGTCCGTCCTGTCCGGGGTGCCCGCCGAGCGGCACCCCCCGCGCGCCGGGCTGTACGCCATGGCCCGCGGCGAGATCCAGCGGCGCGACGTCGTGCACGCCCCGCCCCCCGCCGGCGCCGACCCGGTCGCCGCCTTCCTCGGGCGGGTCCTGCGGGACCTCCGGCCGCACCAGCGCGAGGTGCTGTACCTGTCCGGCGTGTGCGGGATGGACGTCTCCGAGCTCTCCTGGGTGCTCGACGTGGCGGCGGACACCGCCGACGAGCTGACCGTGAGCGCCTGCCGCCGCTTCGCCCAGTCCCTGGGCCTGGCCCTGCCCTCGGCGCGTCCGCCGGCCCGCCTGGCCGGCGTCTTCGCCCTCCTGGGCACCGCCCCGATCCGCGACGTCCTGGCCCGCGCCCCGTGGGCCGCCCCTCCGTCGGGGCTGCGTGCCGCCGTACTGGCCGCCGCGCCGGGCACGGCCTCCGGCGCGGCGCCCGGCACGGCCTCCGGCACCGCGGCGGGCACGGCTCCGGCCGGCCGGACCTCCGCCCTGCCGCTCAAGAGGCTCTGGCCGACCGCTCCCGCCTGGCCGCTGCCGCTCACCGAGCCGCACGCGCTGACCAGCACCCGCCTGTTCCTTCCACCGGACCCGGACGCCGTCTCCGCCCACGAGGCGACCACCGAGCCGATGCCCAGGCTGCGCGACGCGGTGCTGACCGCCCTCGACACCGCACCCGACACGGCCTTCGACACCGCACCCGACGCGGTGCTGACCGCCCTCGACACCGCACCCGACACGGCGCCCGACGGGGCGCCCGACGGGGCGCCCGACGGGGCGCTCGACCGGCCCTCCGGCACGGCCGTCGTCCCCGATCCTCCCCTGCGCACCCCCCGCCCCCGGCCGCGCCGGCCGAGGCCGCGGCGCGCGGCGCCCGTGCTGCCCGCCCCGGTCCCCGGCGACGTGCTCGACTCGCCTCCGACGGTGGACGGCCCCGCCCCGGGGGAGAGCCCGGGGGAGGACCTGTTCCGCCCGCTCAGCCCGGAGGTCCGGGCGGCCCTGGCCTACACCGACAAGCTGGTCGCCTCGGCCCCGTTCAGAACGCCACCGGAGATTCCGGCGGCGGCTTCCGCGGGGCCCCCCGTTCCGGCTCCCACCGGAAGTCCGTCCGGCCTCCCGGGCGGCGCGGCGCACGGGGAGACGGCCCGGCCCCGCAAGGCTCCGGAGGACGGTGAGGCGGACCGCCGGGCCCGTTCCGCTCCCGCGCCGACCGGGAGCCGCCGCAGGCGCAGGCAGACCGGGCGCGGCGAGCGCCACCACGACTGGGTCTGGGAGGTCGTCGGCTTCCTGATCTGCGTCACCATCGCGATGCTCGTCTTCTTCGCCGTCCCCACCATCGTCACCCCGTAGGACGTGCCCGGCCGCCGCCCGACCGGCGCGGCCGGCCCCGACCGGCGCGGCCGGCCCCGACCGGCGCGGCCGGCCCCGGACGGAGCGGCCCGCCCCGGACAACACAACCGGTCCCGGACAGCACAACCGGCCCCGGGCGGAGCGGCCGGCCCCGTCATCCCGGGTGACGCGGTCCCTCGCCGTGCGCCGCGGGCTCCTGCTCCTCGCCGACGGCGGGGCGCAGGGTCCGGAGGATGCGGCAGGCGAGGTCGAGCTCCTCCCGCAGTGGTCGCAGCGTCTCCACCGTGGCCGAGAGCTCCCCCGACCTGCCCTGCGCCTCCAGCCGGGCGCACAGCTCGGCCAGCGCGGTCGCCCCCATGTTGACGGCGGAGCCCTTCAGGCTGTGCGCCCGCTTCTCCACGTCCCCGGCGTGCCCCCGGGAGACGGCCTCCTCCAGCTCTTCCAGGGCGCCCGGGGCCTTGGCGACGAACGAGGTCGCCAGATAGTCGACCATCTCCCAGTCGTCCTCCCCCGCGTCCGGTCCGGCCAGCTCGTCGAGGCGCTCCCTGATGGAGGTCTCCCGTGACGGCCGCCCGGACGCCTCCTCCGGAGGCGCCGGCCGCTCCGCGGGCACCGGTTCCTTCCGGGACGGGACGGATCCCTCCGGAGACGGGACGCCGCCGGGCGCGTCCGCCGCCGGAACGGGCGGCGCCGTACCGGAGGACCGCGCCGGAGCGGACGACGCGGCCGGAGCGGACGACGCGGCCGGAGCGGGTTCCGGCGGAGCGGGTTCCGGCGGGGCGGGTTCCGGCGGGGCGGGTTCCGGCGCGGCCGGACCGGCCTGCGCGGGCCGCAGCGGTTCGAGGAGCTCACCCAGCTCGTGCGCGCGCACCGGCTTGGCCAGGTAGTCGTCCATGCCCGCGTTCCGGCAGGCCTCCTGGTCCTCGCCGAGCACGCTGGCGGTCAGCGCCACGATGTACGGCCGGGCGTCCCGCTGCTCGGCGCGGATCCGCCGGGTCGCCTCCAGCCCGTCCATGTTCGGCATGTGCATGTCCATGAGGATCACGTCGTAGGAGGCGCGCCGTACCGCCTCCACCGCCTGCACGCCGTCGTCGACCGTGTCGACCCGGTGACCGAGCCTGGCCAGCATGAGCTGGGCGACCTTCTGGTTGACCGGGTTGTCCTCGGCGAGCAGCACATTGAGGACGCCCTTCCCGGCGCCCGCCTCCGGCTCGGCGCCCTCCCGGAGCTCTCCCGCCGTCTCCGTCCCGGAGACCGCCGCCCCCCTGCGGGCTATCGCGCCCGTCATCTTCTCCCGCAGTACGGTGCTGCGGGCGGGTTTGGTCAACACCGCGTCGAACAGCTCCTTCTGTTCGAGCCGGGCCCGCCAGTGCACGCTCGTCAGCAGCACCAGCGGCAGGTCCCGGCCGACGGGGAGGTCGCGCAGGACGCCGGCCAGCTGCTCTCCGCTCATCTCCGGCATGTGCATGTCCAGGACCGCGACGTCGTAGGAGTGGCCGCCGGTGACCAGGTCCACCGCCTCGCCCGGGGTGCCGACATCGGTGCACTCCATCCCCCAGCCCGCCAGCTGCAGCCGCAGGACGCGCCGGTTGGTCGCGTTGTCGTCCACGACCAGGGCGGACTTCCCGCTGAGCGCCACGTCGGCGGGTGTCGGCGCGGGCGCCGGGCACTCGGGGCAGCCGGCCAGCACCGCGGTCAGGGTGAAGGTGGAGCCGGCGCCGACCTCGCTCTCGACGGCCAGGTCCCCGCCCATGGCCCGAGCGAGCCGCCGGCTGATCGCCAGGCCGAGGCCGGTGCCCCCGTAGACCCGGGTGGTCGAGGAGTCCACCTGGCTGAACGAGCGGAACAGCCGGTCCATGCGCTCGGCCGGGATGCCGATACCGGTGTCCCTGACCGCCACCCGGAGGCGGACCGCGCCGTCGCCCTCCGCGGGGAGCCGCCGCCCGTCCACCGTGACGACGATCTCGCCCTGGTCGGTGAACTTCACGGCGTTGCTGAGCAGGTTGACGATCACCTGCCGGAGCCGCGTCACGTCGCCGCGCAGCATCCGCGGGCAGTCCGGGGCGATGTCCCCGACGAGTTCGAGGCCCTTGCTCTCGGCGGCGAGGGCCATCAGCGAGAGCGTGCCCTCCACGCACTCGCGCACGTCGAACGGCTCGTCGTCGAGATCGAGCTGCCCGGCCTCGATCTTGGAGTAGTCCAGGATGTCGTTGATCACGGCGAGCAGGGCCTCACCGCTGTTGCGCACGGTGTCGGCGAGCTCCCGCTGGTCGGTGTCGAGCTCGGTCTCCAGCAGCAGGTCCGTCATCCCGATGACGGCGTTCATGGGGGTGCGGATCTCGTGGCTCATGGTGGCCAGGAACGAGGCCTTGGCCGCCGCCGCGTCGAGCGCCTCGTCCCGTGTCCGGGCGATGAGCTGCACCGAGGCGTTGACGGCCTCGGCCATCTGCGCCAGCTCCACCGGCTCGGTCACCTGGGCCGGGCGGGTCACGTCGCCGGCCGCGACCCGTCTGGCCGCGGACGACACCTCCTCGACGGAACCGGTCACCTTGCGCGTCGCCCACCGCGCCGCGACGGCGACCAGCAGGGCCGCGAGCAGCGAGCCCCACAGGATGACGTTCCGGGTGTCGGCGGCGCTCTCGGCGCTGCTGCGCTGCCGTATCTCCAGCAGCCGCTGCTCCTCCTCCCTCATCTGGTTCAGCGACGTCTCGGTCCGGGCCATGCTCCACACGCCGCGGTCGGTCAGGACGACGTCGCGGGCGGCCTCGAAACTCTGCTCGCGGCGGAGCCGGATCGTCTCGTCGAGCACCCCGAGCTTCTCGCGCATCGGCACCTGGAGCCGGGTGAGGATCTCCTGCTGGCGCGGGTTGTCCGCGGTCATCCGGCGCAGCTCCGCGAGGTCCTCCTCGATGCCGGGGAGCGCCTGCCGGTACGGATGGAGGTAGCGGTCCTGTCCGGTGATGACGTAGCCGCGCTGACCCCTCTCCGCGTCCTTGAGCAGGTCGCGGAGGCTCGCGATCCGGTCGAGGGTCTGCTGCGTGCGCTCGACCGCCCTGCGCTCCTCGGACAGCGTGCCGATGCGGATGTAGGAGCTGATCCCGATGACGGCGAGGGCGCCGAACGCGAGGGCGTAGCCGACCGCGAGCAGCCTGCTCACCGTCCAGCCGCCCGCGCGCCGTCGTCTGCCCGGGCCCGCCGTCCGCCTGTCCGGGCCCGCCGTCTGCCGTTCGGATGAGGGTGAGGGTGAGGGGGAGGGCGCGCCTGTCGCCATGGTCTCGTCCTCTTCTCCACAGTGGACATAAATAGCCGTTCATTCTATATGTCCGCTTTTTCGGAGAGGATGTGCCGTACGCCGCCCCGCCGGGACGGCGAGGGAGCCGGGCTCAGCGAGGCGGCCTCGGCAGGCCCAGCCCGAGCATGGCGATCAGCTCGCGCTGCACCTCGTTGACGCCGCCGCCGAAGGTCAGCACGAGCGCGCCCCTGGCCAGGCGGTCGAGCCGGTCGGCGAACGCCGCCGTCTCCGGATCGGCCAGGTCGCCGAAGCGGGCCAGGACGTCGCCGAGGAGCCGGCCGGCCTCCTGCATCGCCTCCGAGGCGTAGACCTTGGTCGCGGAGGCGTCCGGGGCGCCCAGCCAGCCGCGGTCCATGCCCGCCGCGACCTGCCAGTTGAGCAGCTCGTTGGTGCGGAACAGCACGTGCAGGCGGCCGAGCGCGCGGCGCACCGCCGGCTCGCCGTCCAGTCCCGCGCCCCGCGCCCAGTCCAGGAACCGGTCCTGGAGGCGGCCGAGGTTGCCCGCCGGACCGAGCGTGACCCGCTCGTGGTTGAGCTGGTCGACGATCAGGTCCCAGCCGCGGTTCACCTCCCCCACCACCATGTCCACCGGCACCCGCACCCCGGAGTAGTAGGTGGCGTTGGTGTGGTGCCGCCCGTCCATGGTGACGATCGGCGTCCAGGAGAAGCCCGGGTCGGCGCAGTCGACGATCATCATCGTGATGCCGCGGTGCCGCTTCGCCGCCGGGTCGGTACGGGCGGCCAGCCAGATGTGGTCCGCGTAGTGGGCGCCCGAGGTGAACGTCTTCTGCCCGTCCACCACGTAGTGGTCGCCGTCGAGGACCGCCGTGGTGCGCAGGGACGCCAGGTCGGTGCCCGCCTCCGGCTCGCTGTAGCCGATCGCGAAGTGGCACTCCCCGGCCAGGATGCGCGGGAGGAAGCGGTCCTTCTGGGCGGGCGTGCCGTACTGCATGAGGGTCGGGCCGACGGTCTGCACGGTGATGAGCGGGTAGGGCACCTCGGCCCGGGCGATCTCGTTGGCGAAGATCTGCTGCTCCAGCGGACCGTACCCGCCGCCGCCGTACTCCTTCGGCCAGCCCAGGCCGAGCCTGCCGTCGCGGCCGAGCCGCCGGCAGTGCTCCATGTAGGCGTCGCCGAACGGGTCGGCGTCGATCTTCGCGCGCTCCTCGGCGGTCAGGCAGCCCTGGAAGTACTCGCGCAGCTCGTGGCGGAGCCGCTTCTGCTCCGCGGTCAGGTCGATCATCATGCGGTGAGCGCTCCGATCCGGTCGAGCCGGGCCTCCGCCCCGCCCAGCAGGTGGGCCTGGTGCCTGGCCCAGGCGAAGTGGCGGTGCAGCGGGTAGGTCACGTCCAGCCCGATCCCGCCGTGCAGGTGCTGGCAGGTGTACAGCGCCTTCAGCGCGGGGCCGGCCGCGGTGAACGCGCCCACCTCCAGGTCCGCCTCCGCCTCCTCGGGCGGCCCCTCCGCCAGCCGCCAGACCGCCGACCACAGGGCCACGTCCAGGGCCCTGCCGGCGATGTAGACGTCGGCGATCTGCATGGTCACCGCCTGGAACTCGGCCAGCGCCCGGCCGAACTGCCGGCGCGTCCCGAGGTAGCCGGTGGTCAGCGCCAGGGCTCCGGCCAGCACGCCGGAGGCGGTGGCGACGGCCCCCGCGACGGACAGGTGCCGCAGGCCCCGCAGCGCCTGTCCGTCCCCGGCCGGGCCGACCGGTTCGGCGGGGACGCCGTCCAGCACCAGCACGGCCCCCGGCTCGCCGGACGGCAGGGGGATGGTCAGCGGCTCCGCCGTCCCCGGATCGACCAGGAACAGCCCGGTCCCGCCGTCCACCGCGGCCGGGACCAGCACCCGGTCCGCCTGGGCGGCGTAGGGCGCGACGCCGGTGCGGCCGTCGAGCGCCCAGCCGCCTCCCGTGGCCCGCCGGGCCGTCGCCGCGCCGGAATCCGCCGCCGCGCTCAGCACCAGCCCGCCCTCGGCCAGCGGGGCCAGCGCCCGGCGCTGCGCGGCCGAGCCGTACCGGGCGACGGTCATCGCGGCGACCAGGCTCTGCTGGACGGGGACGGGGGCGACGTGGGCGCCGACCTCGCGCAGGATCACCGCCAGCTCCACCGGCCCCAGACCGGCGCCGCCCGCCTCCTCGGGCAGGACCGCGCCGAGCAGCCCGGCGCGGGCGAGGGAGCGCCACAGCCCCGCGTCGTACGGCTCGCCGCTCCGCTCGTGGGCCTCGATCCGGGCCGGGGCCGCCTCCCGCCCGAGCAGCCCCGCCGCGAGCCCGCGCAGCTCGTCCTGCGCCTCGTCAAGGGTGAAGTCCACTGGCGCCTCCCGGCGGTGGTGCCCGAATCACTCGACCAGAAATTAGAACACATTCCAATAACTGTCCAGAGCATCTCTTCGCACCATCGCACAGAACATCGCCGTGAGACATATCTCATGGAGAGAAGAGGGGACTGGTGACCGGTGGGTAACTCATCGGAGGAGGAGGAAATCAGATAACGTGTTCTCATGCGTACTCCGCATATGACCATCGAGGTGCCGGAGACCCCGCGCCTCGCCGGCACGTCCGCCCCGAGCACCGCCGGACCCGTCACGAGCAAGGGGGCAGGCGTGCACGGCGAACCCTCAGCCACCGGCGTCCGCACGAGGAGCCAGCACCAGCGGCGCAAGCGCATCATCCAGGCCGCCGCGGCCCTGGCCTCCCGCGGCGGCGTCGAGGCCATGCAGATGCGCACCGTCGCCGAGCGCGCGGGCGTCGCGCTGGGCACCCTCTACCGCTACTTCCCCTCGAAGATGGACCTGGTCGTCGCCGTCGTGGGCGAGGAGATCGACCTGCTGGAGAGCAGCATCGAGCGCCGGCCGCCCGGTGCCGCGGATCCGGCGGGCCGCGCGGTCGACGTGCTGATGCGGGCCACCCGCGGTCTCATGCGCGAACCCGAGCTCGCCGACGCGCTCATCCGCTCGCTGATCATGACCGAGGTGGAGACCCCGTTCGGCGACCGCATGGCGGGCCTGCTCGTCCGCGTCGCCGGGGAGCGCCCCGGCGAGGGGGACGGCCCGACCGAGGAGCAGGTCGCCCTCGCCGGTTCGCTGGCGAGCGTCTGGGTCCACGAGCTGCTGGAGATGCTGCGCGGACGGCGGACGTACGAGCAGATCCAGTGGCGCATCGAGATCGTCGCCACCCGCCTGTTCGCCGATTTCCCGGCCGCTCCCCCCTCGTGAGACCGGAGCCGGTTCCCAGCGCCCCCTACACTCCTGGACATCCGATGTACGGGCGAGCCTGGGACGGTGAAGCGTGGCGGTCACCGACGCCGCGATCGACAAGATCAAGCAGATGATCCTCTCCGGGGAGCTCGCCCCGGGCAGCCGTCTGCCGAAGGAGGCCGACCTCGCCGAGCGGCTCGGCCTGTCCCGCAACTCCCTGCGCGAGGCCGTCCGGGCCCTGGCCCTGATCAACGTGCTGGACGTGCGCCAGGGCGACGGCACCTACGTGACCAGCCTGGAGCCGGGGCTGCTGCTGGACGCCATGTCGTTCGTGGTGGACTTCCACCAGGACGACACCGTGCTGCAGTTCTTCCAGGTCCGGCGGATCCTGGAACCGGCGGCCACCGCCATGGCCGCGACCCGGATGGACGAGGCCGGGGTCGCCGAGCTGCGCGGGATCCTCGACTCGCTGCCCGGCGACCCGAGCGTCGAGCAGCTCGTCGCCAACGACCTGCGGTTCCACCGGCGCATCGCCGAGGGCTCGGGGAACCCGGTGCTCTGCTCGCTGATCGAGAGCCTGTCCGGCCCGACCACCCGGGCCCGCATCTGGCGCGGCCTCACCCAGGGGGGCTCGCTGGACAGGACCCGCGAGCAGCACGCCGCGATCTGCGAGGCCATCGCCTCCCGCCAGCCGGAGGTCGCCCGCGCCTGGGCCACCGTGCACGTCGCCGGCGTCGAGGAGTGGCTCCGCGGCGTCCTGGCCTGAGCCCGATCGCACGGAGGTCGCCGGCCCCGGCCGACGGGTCCCCCTCGCCGCCGCCCTTGACTGTCACCCCGGCCCGTAATAGAACACGTTTCAGAAACATGTTCAACCAAGTGATCGATCAGTGACCGACCGGATGCGCCGCCGGTCGGGGCGCGGCCGGGCCGCGTCCCGGCGCCGCGCGGGACAGCCGGGGAAGCCGCCCGTACGGTCCGCAGGGGAGAGCAATGGACATCAACGTCATCGACCAGGACGTCTACGCGGAGCACGGTCCTCCCCACGAGCAGTTCGCCTGGCTGCGCGCCAACGACCCGGTCCACTGGCACCCCGACCCCGAAGGCCCCGGGTTCTGGGCGGTGACCCGGCACGCCGACGTGGTCCACGTCTCCCGCCACTCCGACCTGTTCTCCTCCCACCGCAAGCTCGCCCTGATCAACGAGATGCCCGAGGAGGAGCGCGAGCTCCAGCGGATGATGATGCTCAACCAGGACCCGCCGGAGCACACCCGGCGGCGCTCCCTGGTCAACCGGGGCTTCACCCCGCGGGTCATCGGACGGCTGGAGCAGCACATCCGCGACATCTGCCACGACCTGGTCGACGAGGCCAGGGGCCGCGGCTCGGCCGACTTCGTCCGGGACATCGCCGCCCCGCTGCCGCTCTACGTCATCTGCGAGCTGCTAGGCGCGCCCGTCGAGGACCGCGACAAGCTGTTCACCTGGTCCAACCAGATGATCGGCGCCGAGGACCCGGACTACGCGGCCGACCCGTCGCAGGGGCGCGACGCGGCCTCGGAGGTCTACGCCTACGCCAACACCCTGGCCGCCCAGCGCCGGGCGGAGCCGCGCGACGACATCATCACCAGGCTCCTGCAGCCCGCCGAGGACGGCGAGGCGCTCGACGAGAACGAGTTCGACCTGTTCGTGCTCCTGCTGGTGGTCGCGGGCAACGAGACGACCCGCAACGCGGCCTCCGGCGGCATGCTCACCCTCTTCGAGCACCCCGAGCAGTGGTCCCGCCTGGTGGCCGAACCGGCGCTCGCCCCCACCGCGGCCGAGGAGATCGTCCGCTGGGTCTCCCCGGTCAACCTCTTCCGCCGCACGGCGACCGCGGACACGGTGATCGGAGGGCAGGAGATCCGCGAGAACGACAAGGTCGTGGTCTTCTACAGCTCGGCCAACCGGGACGAGTCCGTGTTCGACTCCCCCGGCGTCTTCGACATCGGCCGCGACCCCAACCCGCACATCGGGTTCGGCGGCGGCGGGGCCCACTTCTGCCTCGGCAACCACCTCGCCAAGCTGGAGCTCCGGGTCCTGTTCGAGGTGCTGGCCGAGCGGCTGCCGAAGATCTCCCAGACCGGCCCGGCCCGGCGCCTGCGCTCCAACTTCATCAACGGCATCAAGGAACTGCCGGTCGACCTCACCTGAGCAGCAGGGACTCCGCCCGGCCGAGGTAGGCGGACGGCAGGCCGTACAGGGCGGCGGCGGCCTCGGGGTCGGCGATGGGGGGCAGCGCGGCGACGGCGTCCGCCGCCAGGCCCCGGCAGTGCGCGAGCGTCTCCTCCGCCATGCCGCCGCCTCTCAGCCGGTCCAGCACGGTCGCGACCTCGTCCTCGGTCAGCCGCCGGCCGAGGAACGGGCGCAGGTCCGCGCAGTCCCGGGACACCGCCGTGATCAGGGGGAAGGTGTAGACCCCCTGCCGGAGGTCGTTGCCGGCCGGCTTGCCGAGCAGCTCGGTCGTGGAGCACAGGTCCAGCAGGTCGTCCAGGATCTGGAACATCATGCCGAACCGCTCGCCGTACTCCGCCAGTGCCTGCCCGTCCGGGTGCGCGACCAGGCAGCTCGCCCGGAACAGGGAGGCGGTCTTGCGGCGGACGGAGCGCAGGGCGCTCTGCGGGGTGCGGTCCGCGTCGAAGAGCTCGGCCGTCTCCTGGAACTGGCCCTCGGCCAGTTCGACGACGGTGGCGGCCAGCGTCGCGGCCACCGGCTTGGAGACCGAGGAGAGCGCCGTGAGCGCCGCCCTGGCCAGCATGAAGTCGCCCACCAACAGCGCCCGGGCGCCGCCCAGCTCGGCGTTGAGGGTCCGCACGCCGCGGCGCTCGGCCGCGCCGTCCATCAGGTCGTCGTGGACCAGCGAGCCCGCGTGGACGAGCTCCACGCACGCCGCCGCGGTCACCGTCCGCCGATCGATCCGCCCTCCCAGGGCGAGCGCCGCGGCCAGGGTCAGCGCGGGACGGAGCCGCTTGCCCCCCGCACCGGTGATCCGGGCGACCGCCCGGTTGACGGAGGGCAGCCGGGACGAGGCGCTCAGGCTCCGCAGGCGCCTCTCCACCTGCCGCAACCCGGCGGAGACGGCCGGGCCGGACAGGACCTCTTCCGGACCCGCGGGGCGCGTGGCGTGGACGAGCATGACGGACTCCTCCGTGACGGGACCCCTCTTCCGGGGATCGCCCTCCACACTGCCCCACCCTTCCTGAGCGGACGCTGAGCCTGGCTGTGCGGGAGCTGAGGACCGCTGAGACGCCTTTCAGCGGGCTCGGCCCGCCCCCCGAGGAACCGGCACACCCGACCCCCGGACAGACACAGGCTCAGGGGTGGCGGTTGAGCGAGATGCGCAAGCGCCGAGGTCTCACCCAGGCCCAGGTCGCCGATCGCATGGGCATCTCCGTGGCCCGGGTGTCCCAGATCGAGAAGGGTGACGTGTCGACCCGCGAGGTCCTGGACCGCTATGTCGCCGCCCTCGGCGGCACCCTCAAACTGATCGCCGACTTCGGCGACGAGCAGCTGAAAGTCGGTTGACCGCGCAGAGGGACCGGCCGGGCCCGCACCTGGCGGGCGGCCCGGTCCCTCCGTGCTCCAGGACCGGCCGGGCGGGTCTCATGGCCAGGAGGAGTCCTGGTCGGGGTCGCCGCCCTCGGACAGGAGCTTGACGTCGGCCTCGACCATCATGGCGACCAGTTCCTCGAAGGAGACCGAGGGCTCCCAGCCGAGCTGGACGCGGGCCTTCTTCGGGTCGGCGCAGAGCAGGTCGACCTCGGCCGGGCGGTGCAGGGACCGGTCGGCGACCACGTACCGCTCCCAGTCGAGACCGGCGGCGGTGAAGGCCGCCTCCACCAGCTCGCGCACCGACTGGGTCCGGCCGGTGCCGATGACGTAGTCCTCGGGCGTGTCGGCCTGGAGCATCAGGTGCATCGCCCGGACGTAGTCGCCGGCGTAGCCCCAGTCGCGGCGGGCCTCCAGGTTGCCCAGGCGCAGCTCCGAGGCCAGGCCCAGCTTGATGCGGGCCACGCCGAGGGAGACCTTGCGGGTGACGAACTCGGCGCCGCGGCGCGGCGACTCGTGGTTGAACAGGATGCCGCTGACCGCGAACATCCCGTAGGACTCGCGGTAGTTCTGGGTCAGGAAGTGGCCGTAGGCCTTGGCCACGCCGTACGGCGAGCGGGGGTGGAACGGGGTGGTCTCCGCCTGCGGGGTCTCCCGGACCTGGCCGAACATCTCCGACGACGACGCCTGGTAGAACCGGATCTGGCCGGAGCCGCCGGCGGTCCGCGCGGAGGAGATCCCCGAGCAGACCCGGATGGCCTCCAGCATGCGCAGCACGCCCATGCCGGTGACCTCGGCGGTCAGCTCGGCCTGCTCCCACGACATCGGCACGAACGAGATGGCGCCCAGGTTGTAGACCTCGTCGGGCTGGACCTTCTCCACCGCGGAGATGAGCGAGCCCTGGTCGAGCAGGTCGCCGCGGACCAGCTGGACGTCCTGCAGGAGCCGGCGCACCCGGGAGACGCGCGGGTTGGCCTGCCCCCGGACGAGTCCCCAGACCTCGTAGCCCTCGCTCAGCAGGCATTCGGCCAGGTAGGAACCGTCCTGCCCGGTGATGCCGGTGATCAGCGCGCGCCTGGCCAACGCGTCCTCCTTGCTCGTCGGGCGGGGCCTGCTCCCGGACCGGGTCCTCCCCGGACGGTATGCCGTTGACTGGCGAATGTACCGCCCTGCCCTGCTATGGGCACCATACCGGGGATCGTGTCACTAGAACCCGTTGCACCGAATCACGATCGGATGGACCAACGCCGCAGCTCGCATGCCCTGAAAGTGACACTGAGCACAATTCCACATTAGAAGGGTGAGACCTACCGAATGGTAGGGTCCGAGGACTAAGGTCATCTTTCACGGTACCTGTCCTCACCCGGACAGGGTGAGGAAGGGGTTGCCGTGCCAGGTGCGGACTCGCTGCGGATCGCTCTGCTGTCCTACCGGAGCAAGCCGACCTGCGGCGGCCAGGGGGTCTACCTGCGCCACCTCAGCCGCGAACTGGTCGCCCTCGGCCACCGCGTGGAGGTCCTCTCCGGCCAGCCGTACCCCGAGCTCGACGAGGGCGTCGTCCTCACCAAGGTCCCCAGCCTGGACCTCTACCGCGACGAGGACCCCTTCCGCACCCCCGGGCTGCGCGAGTTCCGCGACTGGATCGACGTGCTCGAGGTCGCGACCATGTGGACCGCCGGGTTCCCCGAGCCGCTCACCTTCAGCCTGCGCGCCCGCCGCGAGCTCGCCAAGCGCGTCGGCGACTTCGACGTGGTCCAGGACAACCAGACCCTCGGCTACGGCCTGCTCGGCATCGCCAAGCTCTTCCCGGTGGTCGGCACCATCCACCACCCGATCAGCGTCGACCGGCGGATCGAGCTCAAGGCCGCCCCGCTGCGCAAGCAGTTCTCGATGCGGCGCTGGTACGGCTTCGTGCGCATGCAGGCCAAGGTCGCCCCGCGGCTGAACCCGATCCTGACCGTCAGCGAGTCCTCCCTGGCCGACATCCACCGCGACTTCAACGTCCCGCAGGCCAACATGCGGCTCATCCCGCTGGGCGTGGACACCCGCTACTTCCACCCGCGCCCGGAGCTGCCCAAGCGCCCCGGCTCGATCGTCGCGGTGGCCAGCGCCGACTCGCCGATGAAGGGCGTGGCGACGCTGCTGCGCGCGGTGGCCAAGCTCGCCACCGAGCGCGACGTGAACCTGACCGTGGTGAGCAGGCCGACTCCGGGCGGCCCGACCGAGAAGCTGGTGGCCGAGCTCTCCCTGGCCGACCGGGTCCGGTTCGTGCACGGCATCTCCGACACCGAGCTGGGCGAGCTGATCGCCACCTCGGAGATCGCGGTCGTCCCCTCGCTCTACGAGGGCTTCTCCCTCCCGGCCGTCGAGCACATGGCCTGCGGGACCCCGCTCGTCGCCTCGCGGACCGGCGCGCTGCCGGAGGTCGTCGGCGACGCCGCGGTCCAGGTCGCCCCCGGCGACCCCGAGGAGCTGGCCGCCGTGCTGCGCCGCCTGCACGACTCCCCCGAGGAGCGGGCCGAGGTCGGCCGGCGCGGCTACGAGCGCGCGATGGAGCGCTACACCTGGAAGGTCGTCGCGCAGCGGACCGTGGAGGCCTACCGCGAGGCCATCCGGGTCCACCCCACGACCAGTACGACGTGATCGACCCCTTTCCCACCTGGATCTCTGCGAGGAGCGGTACGTGCTGACTGTCGACTTCGGCCGGTTGCCCGTCGGGCCCGGGACCCGGGTCCTCGATCTCGGCTGCGGCGGCGGGCGGCACGCCTTCGAGGTGCTGCGCCGGGGCGCCGACGTGGTCGCGTTCGACATGGACGCCGAGGAGCTGAAGGGCGTGGCGACCATGTTCGCCGCGATGGAGCAGGCCGGCGAGGTGCCCGACGAGGCGACCGCCGAGACGGTGACCGGCGACGCGCTGGACATGCCGTTCGAGGACGCCTCCTTCGACCGGGTGATCGCCGCCGAGGTCCTGGAGCACATCCCCGACGACATGGCGGCGATGCGGGAGATCTTCCGGGTGCTCAAGCCGGGCGGCCTGGCCGCGGTCACGGTGCCCAGCTTCCTGCCCGAGCGGATCTGCTGGGCGCTGGACGAGGACTACCACACCGCTCCCGGCGGGCACGTGCGGATCTACACGCTCGCCGAGCTCGGCGCCAAGCTCAAGGCCACCGGGTTCGTCATCGGCCCGCACCACCACGCCCACGGCCTGCACGCGCCGTACTGGTGGATCAAGTGCGCGGTCGGCGTGAACAACGACGACCACCCGCTGGCCAAGGCGTACCACGAGATCCTCGTCTGGGACATCATGAAGCGCCCGGCCGCCACCCGCATCGCCGAGGCGCTGCTCAACCCGCTCATCGGCAAGAGCGTCGTGCTCTACGTCCGGAAGCCCGCCTGAGCGATGGACCGGGAACGGGTCGTCCAGACCGCGCGGAGCATCGCGGCCGTGCAGGAGGCCGACGGCGGCGTCCCCTGGCCCGAGGGCCACGTCGACGCCTGGAACCACGTCGAGTGCCTGATGGCGATGAGCGTGGCCGGGCTGGCCGGGCCGGTCCGCCGGGGATACGACTGGCTGGTCCGCACCCAGCGGGCCGACGGGTCCTGGCCGATGAAGCTGGTCGGCGGCCGGGCCGTCGAGCACGGCGGGGAGTCCAACCACGCGGCCTACGTCGCGGTCGGCGTCTGGCACGAGCTGCTGGTCACCGGCGACGAGGGCTTCGCCCGCGAGATGTGGCCCGTCGTGCGCTCCGCCCTCGACTTCACCGTCGGCCTGCAGACCACCCGGGGCGAGATCGTCTGGGAGCGGGCCGCGGACGGCCGGGCGGCCTCCTACGCCCTGCTGACCGGCTGCGCCTCCGTCCACCAGGGCCTGCGCTGCGGCGTGCTGCTCGGCGAGCACCTGGGCGACCCGCAGCCCGACTGGGAGCTGGCGGCCGACCAGCTCGGCCACGTTTTGGCCGCCCACCCCGAGGCGTTCGCCGACAAGAGCCGCTTCTCGATGGACTGGTACTACCCGATCCTCGGCGGCGCCCTGCGCGGCCCGGCGGCCCACGCCCGGCTGGCCGAGGAGTGGGACACCTTCGTCGAGCCGGGCCTGGGCATCCGCTGCGTCTCCGACCAGCCCTGGGTGACCGGCGCGGAGACGTGCGAGCTGGTGCTGGCGCTGGACGCCCTGGGCGACCGGGAGCGGGCCGAGAAGCTCTTCGCCGACATGCAGCACCTGCGGCACGAGGACGGGTCCTACTGGACCGGCTGGCAGTTCGTGAACGAGAAGTGGTTCCCGCACGAGCGCTCGGCCTACACCGCGGCCGCCGTCGTGCTCGCCGCCGACGCGCTGTACGGCCTCACCCCCGCGGCGGGCCTCTTCCGCGACGCGGGCGCCTGCGCCACGGACCGCCCCACCGCGGCCTGCGGCTGCAGCCACGCCCCCTCCCTCGGCTGACCGGCCGGGGCCGGGGCGGCCGGGGCCGACGAGCGCCGGGGCGGCCGGGGCCGGGGCGGCGAGTGCCGCGGCCCGGGGCGGCCCGGTCAGCCGATGCCGGGGCCGATCCGCTCCAGCACCCGCAGCGAGCCCTCCCGCCGGACCTCCGTGAACGCCCCGGAGGCCAGCGCCCGCTGGTGGACGCGGTACGGCGCCTGCCCGCCGTCGGCCGGGTCGGGGTAGATGTCGTGGAAGACCAGCGCGCCGCCCTGCACCACGTGCGGGGCCCAGCCCTCGTAGTCCTTGGTCACCGGCTCCTCGGAGTGGCCGCCGTCGATGAACAGCATCCCCAGCGGGGTGTTCCAGAACCCGGCGACCTTCTCCGACCGGCCGACGATCGCGATGACCTCCTCCTCCAGCCCGGCCGCGGCGATCGTGCAGCGGAAGGTCGGCAGGGAGTCCATCTTGCCGAAGCGGGGGTCGACCAGCGTGGGGTCGTGGTGGGCCCAGCCCGGCTGGATCTCCTCCGAGCCCCGGTGGTGGTCCACGGTCAGCACGACGGAGCCGGACAGACGGGCGCCCGCGCCGAGGTAGACGGCGGACTTGCCGCAGTAGGTGCCGATCTCGCAGATCGGCCCGCGCGCGCCGTACGCGGCGGCGGTCTCGAACAGGGCGATCCCCTCGGCCCGGGGCATGAACCCCTTGGCGCGCTGGGCGGCCTGCAGCAGGTCCGCGGGCATGCTCGGCGGCGGGCCGGGGGGCGCGTCCGCGGGCAGGCCGGAAGGCCCGGTGGCGTTGCTCATCGGAGCAGCCTACCCACACCGAACAACATTCGGAACGGCCCTTGCCGGGCCTTATGGAACATGTTCTACTTTGCACCGTGAATCAGCGCGCGCGCATAGCGATGTCCGACGACGAGGTCACCGCCTTCATCGCGGAGTCGCGGAAACTCCAGCTCGGCACGATCAACCCCGACGGCACGCCCCACCTGGTCACCATGTTCTACGGGCTGGACGAGGGGAAGATCGCTTTCTGGACCTACGGCAAGGCCCAGAAGACCCGCAACATCGAGCGGGACGCCCGGGTGAGCTGCCTCATCGAGGCCGGGGACGACTACGCCGCGCTGCGCGGCGTCCTGGTGTACGGCGTCGCGCGCGTGATCGACGACCCGGAGGGCGTGCTGCGCGTCGGCATGGGCGTGACCCGGCGGATGGCGGGGATGCCGGACTCCGAGGAGCTCGTCTCCGAGTACGTCGCCCACACCGGCCGGAAAAGGGTCGCGTTCGTCGTCGAGCCCACCCGGGTGGTCTCCTGGGACCACCGTAAGCTCGGCACGCCGATCCAGTCCGGTTGAGGAGGTTCACGCTCATGAAGATCAAGGTCGACTATCTGGTCTGCGAGGCCAACGCCGTCTGCATGGGACTCGCCCCGGAGGTCTTCGACGTCGACGACGACGACCAGCTGCACGTGCTGCTGCCTGAGCCGCCGCCGGAGATGATGGACCGCGTCCGGCACGCCGTGCGGTCCTGCCCCAAAGCCGCCCTCTCCCTCGAGGAGACCCCCGAGGAGAAGGCATAACCCCGGACCCAGGAGGACCCCCATGCGCGGTGCGCTGCTCCACGCCGTCGGCGACGACAAGCTCGACATCCGCGACGACTTCACCCTGGCCCCGATCGGTCCGGCGGACGTCCGGATCAAGGTCAGGGCCACCGGCGTCTGCCACTCCGACCTGTCGGTGCTGAGCGGCGTGCTGCCGATGCCGCTCCCGGTCATCCCCGGCCACGAGGGCGCGGGCGAGGTCGTCGAGGTCGGCGACCACGTGACCACGGTCCAGCCCGGCGACCACGTCATCGTCAACTGGACCCCGGCCTGCGGCACCTGCCCCAACTGCCTGGTGAACCAGCCGTTCCTGTGCATGACCTACGTCATGGACAGCTTCGTCAACGCCCGGTTCCGCTACGGCGGCGACACCCCGGCGTTCGGCATGGCCGGCTGCGGCACCTGGTGCGAGGAGATCGTCGTGCCCTGGCAGGGCGCGGTCAAGGTCGACCCGGAGGTGCCCTTCGAGGTGGCGGCGCTGATCGGCTGCGGCGTCACCACCGGCGTCGGCGCGGCGCTCAACACGGCCAGGGTCCGCGCGGGCTCGACCGTGGCCGTGGTCGGCTGCGGCGGGATCGGCCTGTCGATCATCCAGGGCGCCCGGATCTCCGGCGCGACCACGATCCTGGCGATCGACCCGCTGGAGTCCAAGCACGCGCTGGCCGAGAAGGTCGGCGCCACCCACGCGGTCACGCCCGATGAGCTGATGGACGCGATCGGCACGCTGACCGGGGGCAAGGGCTTCGACTACGGATTCGAGGCCGTCGGCAAGTCCGCCGCGATCATGACCGCCTGGCAGGCGACCCGCCGCGGCGGCGACATGATCGTCGTCGGCGCTGGCGCGATGGACGACATCGTCCCGCTGAGCGCCTTCAGCCTGCTGTTCGAGGGCAAGAACATCCTCAGCTCGATGTACGGCGGGGCGGACGTGCGCCGGGACTTCCCGTTCTTCGCCGAGCTGTACAAGGCCGGCAAGCTCGACCTGGAGAGCATGATCAGCTCCCGGATCAGGCTCGCCGACCTCAACGACGCCGTCGCGGCCCTGCGCGGCGGCGAGGTCCTGCGCCAGGTCGTCGTCCTGGACTGACAGCGCGAACGCGGGTGAGCGCCTCCCCGGCACGGCCGGCCCTGGTCCGCAGGGACCCGCCGCGCCGGGGAGGCGTTCACCCGCAGACGGCACGGGCGCGGTGGAGCCGTCTGAGGCTGTCGCGGGACGACGGTCTACGCCAACGGCGGCGGGTAGCGGTGGATCTCCGCCCGGTGCCCCGTCGAACCGGCGAACTCGGCGTCGTCCGTGAGCAGCGGCACCCCCAGCAGTTCCGCGAGCGCGACGTACATGCCGTCGTAGGCGGTGAGGTCATTGCGCAGTTCCAGCACACGCGACTGCAGCGGCAGCATCGGATGGCGGACGATCTTCAACTGGGCGTACCGCTCCAGCATGACGCCGGCCCGCTCCTCGGAGATGCGCACCTCCGGCTTACTCGTGATCACATGCCCGCGCACCACCGAGGCGATCTCGACGTCGATCAGTGCCGGGGCGTGCAGCCTGCGGGCCAGCCGCTGACGGAGCAGATCGTCGCCTTTCACGTTGGCCAGCAGGCGGAAGACGATCGAGGCGTCGACGACCAGGCTCACCGGCGACCCTCGCGCAGCGTCTCGCGGACGAAGTCCGGATCGTACGGCACCGGCTCGTCGGCTGCGACCCTGGCCATGACCTCGTCGAGCGTCGGGGTGGCCGCCTCCTCGTTGAGGAGATCGCGCAGGTAGGCCGTCAACGACTTGCCCTCACGCTCGGCTCGCGCCTTCAGCGTCCGCTCGGTCTCGTCGGGGACATCTCGAATCTGCATGGTTCCCATGCATACAAATTAGCATGCATATTGCATGCACCGAAGACGCCCTCGTCACCCTGTGGAAGCCGGCACCGCCGGGCGGCCGCGGAGAATATCGGCGCCCGAGGGCCGGACGCCGTGCCACACCGCCCTTGTGGAGAGGGCGAAAGGATGCCACCCTTACGGCATGATCAACGAAAGGGGCGGCGCCGCCCGTAACCGGTGAGCGTCCGTAGGCGGCCGGAGGCCGCCGACATCCACGACGAATGGCTGGGCTGGGCGCTCTCGACGCTGCCCGCCGACAGGGCGGCCGCCGAGGCCGCGATCCGCTCCGCGACTTCGTCAGGGACCGGATCTGCACCCCGGTACGGCTCGCCCTCCCGCCGACCGGCCGGCTCACCTGGTACGGGCAGCACGACGCGTACTGGGTGGCCCACTACGACGCCTGGAGGCGGGTCGGCGGCCGGACCTACCGGTGCCTGGACCGGGTGTTCGACCTCTGGGCCGTGCTCGCCCGCTCGTGCGGCTGGTGGTGGCCGCTGGACGGATCGTGCGTCGTCTCCGAGCGGCCGGTCGCGATACGCACCCGGGACGGCCGGCTGCACGACGCCGAGGGACCCGCCGTCGCGTACGCCGACGGCTGGGCCGTGCACGCCTGGGAGGGCACCCGCGTGCCGCGGTGGGTCATCACCGATCCGACTCCCGACCGCATCGCGCGGGAGCCGAACGTCGAGGTGCGCCGCTGCGCGATCGAACGGATCGGCTGGGAGACCTACATCGAGCAGGCCGGGCTGCGGCTGGTCGCGACCGCGCCCGATCCCGGGAACCCCGGCTCCGACCTGCGGCTGTACGACCTGCCCGACGCGGTCTGGGGCCGCCCGGCCCGGGTCCTGCTCACCGTCAACGGCTCCGTGGAGCGCGACGGCCGGCGGCGGCGCTACGGGCTCGGCGTGCCCCGCTTCCTGGACGACCCCGTCGCCGCGGCCGCATGGACCTACGGCCTGTCCGCCGACCACTACTCCCGGCTCGTCCGGCGCACATGAGAGGTGATCCGATGACCGTCAGTCTCGCCGCACTGTCCCACCGCACCGGCCTCGCGGTCCTGGACCACCTGGAGCGGCAGGCCGCCGTCCCCGTCCTCGACGGGCTCCAGGCCCAGGGCGACCTCCTCGTCGTCCCGGCACCGACGGTCGCCGTCGCCGTCACCGTGCACGGGTGGGCCCGCTGGCACGAGGTGCCCGCCACCGGCCTGGAACTGCTGCGCGGCGCGGCGGGCGGCAACCCGCACGCCCTCGTCGCCGATCCCGGGGCCTGCGAGTGGACCGCCGAGGTCCGCGACAGCCTCGGACTGGCCCTCGGCGTCTTCCGCAACACCGCCCCCGCCTACCTGCTCCATCCCGAGCACGGCGCGACCGGCTTCACCCCGGGGACCTATGTCGTACGACGGCAGCGCGAACTCGGCCACCACGCCCGGTTCCCCGGCGGCGGTCAGCGCCTGGTCGCCGACTGAAGAAGACCGCCGCGGCCTCCGGATTCCGGCCCGGAGGCCGCCTCACCCGCCACCCGATCGAATCATGGCTTCCGTCTGCTCTCCGGCACCAAGCCGCTCCGCGGCAGAGCGGTGATCGACCTCAGGCTCCAGGCCTTCGACCACCGCACCGCCCGGACGCACTGGGGCATGGAGTCGCCGGAGGCCGCGCTCCGGGTGCATGCCGTACTGGGTGGGGCTCCCGGTTACCTGCCGCTGGCCGGGCGCCCGGCTCCCGTCTACGGGGACGGCCCACCGCTCGGCCTGGGCGCGTGGACGAGCGCCTCCCGGCACGGCCGACTCCAGACCCTCTGAGGACCCCCTGGCCCACCCGGAGGGGTGCGCTGCCTGTGGACGCCGCGGGACGGCCTGTAGGCCGGATGATGTCGCCGATGATCCTTGGCCGGAGTCTTGGCCGGGGTCTTGGCTGGTATTCAAGCCATAGAGCTACGATAGGTCCATGGAAATCATTCCGATCAGCGAAGCGAAGGATCGCCTGACCGAGCTGGCCGATCGAGCCGCTCGTGAGCACGACCACTTCACGCTCACCCGCAACGGAAGGCCTCATGCCGTCATCGTGTCCGTGGCCGAGTGGGAGTCCCTCCAGGAGACCCTGGAGATCCTCGCCGACCCGGAGACACGCGCCGACCTGGTCGAGGCCGCGTCCGCCGAGGCGAGCGGCGACGTGACCACAGAAGAGGAGATGGCCGCCGTCATGGCCGCCCGCCTCGGCAGGGCGAGCGCGTGAGCGAGCAGGACGACCGGTACACGGTCCTCCTCGCTCCTCCGGCTCACCGAGCCCTCGCCACCGGTCTCCCGGAGAGCGTGGCCGCCGCGGCGTGGGAACTCATCACCGGTGCGATCGCCCGGGAGCCGTGGCGTGTCGGCAAACCTCTCCAGGAGCCGTACGACGGCCTGCACGTCGCCCGGCGGGGGACCTACCGAGTCGTCTACCGCATCGACGAGGACAAGCACACCGTGTCGATCCAGACGATCAAACATCGCCGGGACGCCTACCGCCCCTGATGGTCCACGACGTCTCCCCATGCGAGACGACTCCGGCCCGGCGACCGCCCCCGCCCGCCGCCTGGTCGGATCATGACTCCACGACCGGAATCGTCACGCCTCTCCGCCGTGACCTCCCGCCCCGCGGCAGCGGTCCACCGGAACGCGCGATACGGATCTCGACCATGTATAAATGGAGTTCTACATAATCCGTTGAATTCGATATGCCGGTGCGGAGGTGAATCTGGATGGACAAGCCGGAGCGGCTGTTGGCCCGCGACCGCGAGTGGGACCTGCTCTGCGACTTCCTCGCCGACCCGGCACCCGCCCTGCGCATCGCCGTCGTCTCGGGGCGCCGCCGCCACGGGAAGTCCTTCCTGCTGCACGCTCTGGCCGAGGCCGCGGACGGCCTCTACCTGACGGCGGTGCGTGAGGAAGGCCGCGCCCCCGCGCTGCGCCGGCTCTCCGACGAGATCGCCGCGTATGCGGGACTTCAGGCGGGGAGCCTCCGCTTCGACGACTGGTGGGCACTGCTGCGTAACGCCCTCCAGGTGGTCACCAGGGCACGGCCCGCCGGACATCCCCTGCTGATCATCGACGAGCTGCCCTACCTGATGCAGCACTCACCCGAGGTGCCCGGCATCCTCCAGGCGCTCTACGACGAGACCCAGTTCGGCGAGCACCCGCCGGTCCGCCTCATCCTGTGCGGATCGGCGATGAGCATCATGCACGAACTGCTCTCCGGCACCAAGCCGCTCCGCGGCAGAGCGGTGATCGACCTCAGGCTCCAGGCCTTCGACCACCGCACCGCCCGGACGCACTGGGGCATCGAGTCGCCGGAGGCCGCGCTCCGGGTACATGCCGTACTGGGCGGGGCTCCCGGTTACCTGCCGCTGGCCGGGCGTCCGGCTCCCGTCCAGGCCGCCGATTTCGACACCTGGGTGACCCGGACGGTGCTCGACCCCGGCCGCGCCGTGTTCTCCAGAACCGAGGCGGAGTATCTCCTGCGCGAGGACCCGCGCATCACCCAGCACACCCTCTACTACGATCTGCTCTCCGCGATCGCACACGGAGCCTGCACCCCGAGCAGGATCGGTGCCGCGCTCGGCCGGGAGCGCGGCGCGGTCACCTATCCCCTCGAGGTCCTGGAATCGACGGGCTACGTGACGAGGGAACAGGACCTGCTCAGGGCCCGCAGCCCGATCATCACCCTGACCGACCCCGTGATCCGCTTCAACCAGCTCATCACCCTGCCGCAGGCGTCGGTCATCGACCAGGGATTCTCCGCCGAAGCGTGGCGGGCCTCGGCCCCCGCCTTCAACTCCAAGATCCTGGGCCCGCACTTCGAGGCGCTCGCCCGCGAATGGACCCGTCGGCACGCCCACGAGATCCTGCCCGACGGACTGCCCGGCGCCGTGGGCACCTGCGAGCTCACCGACCAGGCCGGACGCGCCAAACACGAGATCGACGTGCTCGCCCTCGCACTCGGCCAGTCCACACAGCGTCCACGAGCCCGGATCGCCGTCATCGGCGAGGCCAAGGCGACGCTCGACCGCCGCGGCGGCGCCGACCTCGCCCGCCTGGAGCACCTGCGCACCGTGCTGTCCGGACAGGGACATCACACAGACCGGGCGGTCCTCGCGCTGTTCTCGATGAACGGCTTCCACCCGGACCTCGTCACCGTCGCCGCCCGGCGTCCGGACGTGCTCCTGGTCGACCTGGCCGCTCTCTACGGGGACGGCCCGCCGCTCGGCCTGGGAGCCTGAACGAGACGCCGCAGGAGGCGGCCGGAGGCGTTCATCCACAGCCGGCGCGGTCATGGCCGTGCCGCCCGCCGCCGCTGCGGGCCGACACCTACGTCAACGGCGGCGGGTAGCGGTGGATCTCCGCCCGATGCCCCGTCGAACCGGCGAACTCGGCGTCGTCCGTGAGCAGCGGCACTCCCAGCAGTTCCGCGAGTGCGACGTACATGCCGTCGTAGGCGGTGAGGTCATTGCGCAGTTCCAGCACACGCGACTGCAGCGGCAGCAAGAGATATCTGAAATAAGCGCAATCCTTGGTTCGCAGAGTGACACTCACAACCGCGCTTCGCCTGGGAGACGCCCGAGGCCTCTGTGCGAGGATGGCCGCATGATCGACGATCGACGGCGGCCGGGACTGGTCGAGTGGACGGCCCTGACGGTCGACTGTCCCGATCCGGGCGTCATGGCGGATTTCTACGCGGTCCTGCTCGGTGGAGAGGTGACACGACAGAGCGCTGACGAGGCACGCGTGGACGCCGAGGGCCGACTGATCATATTCCGGGCCGTTCCGGACCACCGGCCCCCGACGTGGCCTTCGCCCGAAGTGCCGCTGCACTCGCACTTCGAGTACGTCGTCGAGGATCCCCATGCCGCCGCCCAGCGGCTGCTGCCGCTGGGAGCCCGCCCGGCCCGGCATCAGGACCCGGACGATCCCGACCTGGTCGTCATGCTCGACCCGGCCGGGCACCCGTTCTGCCTGATTCGGAGCAGTGCGGCCCGGCGCGACTGACGGCGGGGCCCGCCCCGATGCCGCGCCGCCGGTTCCGGCGGGTGAGCGCCCCCGGACGGCGTCCGGCTCCGCTCACTCCCCGCTGAAGGCCGCGTCGAACGAGGCCGCCGGGGGCGTGATGGCGTTGAGCCGCCGGACGAAGTCCAGCGCCTCGGGGGCGCCGTCCAGGCGGTCCATCCCGGCGTCCTCCCACTCGATCGAGATCGGCCCGCCGTACCCGATGGAGTTCAGCGCCCGGAAGCAGTCCTCCCAGGGCACGTCGCCGCGCCCGGTGGAGACGAAGTCCCAGCCGCGCCGCAGGTCCGCCCAGGGCAGGTGGGAGGCGAGCCGCCCGCGCCGCCCGTCGCCGCACCTGACCTTGGCGTCCTTGCAGTCCACGTGGTAGATCCGGTCGGCGAAGTCCAGGATGAAGCCGACCGGGTCCAGGTCCTGCCAGACCATGTGGGACGGGTCCCAGTTCAGCCCGAACGCCTCCCGGCGGCCGATCGCCTCCAGGGTCCGCACCGTCGTGTGGTAGTCGTAGGCGATCTCGCTCGGGTGCACCTCGTGCGCGAAGCGGACCCCGACCTCGTCGAACACGTCCAGGATCGGGTTCCACCGGGCGGCGAAGTCGGCGTAGCCCGCCTCCACCATCGACGCCGGCACCGGCGGGAACATCGCGACCGTGTGCCAGATCGACGAGCCGGTGAAGCCCACGACCGTGTCCACGCCCAGCTTCGCCGCGGCCCGCGCGGTGTCCTTCATCTCCTCGGCCGCCGCCCGCCGCACCTCCTCCGGGTCGCCGGAGCCCCAGATCCGCGCGGGCAGGATGGCCCGGTGCCGCTCGTCGATCGGGTGGTCGCAGACCGCCTGGCCGACGAGGTGGTTGGAGACCGCCCACACCTTCAGGCCGTGCTCGGCGAGCGTCTCCAGCTTCCGCTCGGTGTAGGAGTCGTCCGCGAGGGCCTTGTCGACCTCGAAGTGGTCGCCCCAGCAGGCGATCTCCAGCCCGTCGTAGCCCCATCCGGCGGCCAGCCGGCAGACCTCCTCGAAGGGCAGGTCGGCCCACTGGCCGGTGAACAACGTGATCGGCCTGCTCATCTCACACCACCGTCCAGCGGCTCTCGTCCGCCGCGCTCGCCTCGACCGCCGCCAGCACCCGCTGCACCCGCAGCCCGTCCTCGAAGGACGGTGACGGGTCCGTGCCGGCGGCGACCGCCTCCAGGAAGTCCTTCACCTCGTGGGTGAAGGTGTGCTCGTAGCCGAGCCCGTGCCCCGGCGGCCACCAGGCCCCCGCGTACGGATGACCGGACTCGGTGACCAGGATCCGCCGGAAGCCCGCCTCGGCCTCGTCGAGCGTGTGGTCGTGGAACCACAGCTCGTTCATCGCCTCGAAGTCGAAGGCCAGGCTCCCCTTCGAGCCGTTGACCTCGATCCGCAGCGCGTTCTTGCGCCCCGCGGCGAACCGGGTGGCCTCGAACGAGGCCAGCGCCCCGCCTTCCAGCCGCCCGATGAACAATGCGGCGTCGTCGACGTCGACCGCGCCCTTCTCCCCGGTACGGCCCGCGCCCGCGAGCCCCGCGAGTCCTTGCGAGGACTCCGCCAGCGGGCGTTCCCGGACGAACGTCTCGGTGAGCGCCGAGACGCCCGTCAGGTTCCGGCCGGTGACGAACTGGGCGGTGTCCACGATGTGCGCCCCGATGTCGCCGAGCGCGCCGGAGCCCGCGCGGTCCCGGCGCAGCCGCCAGACCAGCGGGAACTCCGGGTCCGTGATCCAGTCCTGCAGGTACTGCGCCCGGACGTGGCGCAGCTCCCCCAGCCGGCCCTCGGCCACCAGCCGGCGGGCCAGCGCCACCGCCGGGACCCGGCGGTAGTTGAAGGCGACCATCGCGCGCACGCCCCGGGCCGCCGCCTCGCGGGCCGCCTGCGCCATCGCCTCGGCCTCGGCGACCGTGTTGGCCAGCGGTTTCTCGCAGATGACGTGCTTGCCCGCGGCCAGTGCCGCGATCGCGATCTCGGCGTGCGAGTCGCCGGGCGTGCAGACGTCCACGATCTGCACGTCGTCGCGCTGGACGAGCCGCTTCCAGTCCGTCTCGGCCGCCGCCCAGCCGAGCCGCCGCGCGGCCTCGGCCGTACGCTCCGGCGAGCGCCCGCCGAGCACCGCCATGGACGGGACGGCGGGCAGGTCGAAGAAGGCGGAGACGCTCCGCCAGGCCTGGGAGTGCACCCGCCCCATGAACGCGTGCCCGACCATGCCCACCCCGAGGACCGGCGTCACGATTCGAAGCCCAGCGGCAGGTAGTCGGCGACGTTCTCCTTGGTGACGGTCTCCGAGGCCAGCGTGATGGACTGCGGCACCTGGTTCTCCACCAGGTCGCTCATCCCCTTGCCCTGGGCGATGAGCCGGGCCAGCCTGACCGCCGAGGAGGCCATCGTCGGGCTGTAGGTGACGGTGGCCTCCAGCACGCCGGTGCCGGCCTGGATCTCGCGCATCGCGTTGGCCGAGCCCGCCCCGCCGACCATGAAGAACTCGCTGCGGCCGGCCTCCTTGATCGCCGCCAGCACGCCGATGCCCTGGTCGTCGTCGTGGTTCCAGAGGGCGTCGATCTTCTTGTGCGCCTGGAGCAGGTTCCCGGCGACCTCGGTGCCGGACTCCACGGTGAACTGGGCGTCCTGCTGGGCCGTCACGCGGAAGCCGTACGTCGTGAGCGCGTCGGCGAAGCCCTTGCTCCGGTCCTGGGTGAGCGGGAGCGTCGCGATGCCCTGGATCTCCAGGATCACCGGGTCCGCGACGCCCTTGTCCTTGAGCCGCTTGCCGACGTAGTGCCCGGCGGCCACGCCCATGCCGTAGTTGTCGCCGCCGATCCAGGTCCGGTAGGAGAGCTTGTCGGGGAAGACGCGGTCCAGGTTGACCACCGGGATGCCCGCGTCGCTCGCCCGGCGGGCGATCTGGTTGAGCTGCCGGCCGTCGTTGGGCAGGATCACCAGCGCCGAGACCTTGGCCGCGATGAGCGACTCGACGGCGGAGATCTGCGCGTTGATGTCGTTGGTCGGCTCGACCGGCTTGAACTCCACGTCGGTGTACTGCTTGGCCGCGGCCTCGGCGTTCTTGGCGATCGCGGCGATCCAGCCGTGGTCGGCGGCCGGGGCGGAGAAGCCGATGACGACCTTCTCGCCGGGCGTGTCGTTGCCGCCCCCGGCGGCGGGGGCGGCCGACGGCGCCGCAGCGGCGCTCGGCGGGGCGGCGGGCTCGTTGCTCGTGCAGGCGCTCACCAGGGCTCCCGCCCCGATGACCGCCCCGCCGACGAGGAATCCCCGGCGGGCGAGTGGGTTGGACATGATCGTGCTCCTTCTGCTGCCGTGCGGGGGGTGCGGGCGAAGGCGCCCCCGCGGGTCCCTGACCGGTCCGCGGGGGCGCCGGTCTCTTTCAGGTGGGCGAGCGCAGGCCGCGCCGCTGGAGCAGCACGGCCACGACGATGATCAGCCCCTTGGCGATCAGCTGGTCGCTGGTGTTGAGGCCGTTGAGGATGAAGAGGTTCGTGATCAGCGTGAAGATCAGCAGTCCGAGGATGGAGCCGATGATGGAGCCGCGGCCCCCGGTCAGGAGCGTGCCGCCGATGATGACGGCGGCGATCGCGTCCAGCTCGTACAGGTCGCCGTGGGTGGAGGAGCCGGTGGTGGTCCTGGCCATGATGAGCACCGCGGCGATGCCGCAGCACAGCCCGGACAGCGCGTACAGCAGCACGGTGTGCCTGCGCACGTCGATGCCGGCCAGCCGGGCGGCCTCGGGGTTGCCGCCGACCGCGTAGGTGCGGCGGCCGAAGGTGGTGCGGTTGAGCAGCACCCAGCCCGCGGCGACGACCAGCGCGAAGACGTAGACCAGCAGCGGCAGGCCGAGCACCCGGGTGGTGGACAGCTCCACGATGGCCTCGTTGCCCTGCTGGACCAGCTGGGTCCGCCGGTCCGACATGCGCTGGGCCAGGCCCCGGGCCGCCACCAGCATGGCGAGCGTGGCGATGAACGGCACCAGCCGTCCGTAGGCGATGAGCAGCCCGTTGACCAGGCCCGCGCCGGTGCCGACCAGGACCGCGCAGACGACCATCACGAACGGCCCGTAGGACTGGGTGGCCAGCGTGGTCGCCCAGACCGAGGCGAGCGCCATGATCGCGCCCACGGACAGGTCGATGCCGCCGCCGATGATCACGAACGTCATGCCGACGGTGATCACACCGATGGTGGCGGCCAGGGACAGGATGCTGACCAGGTTGGAGGCGGTGGCGAAGTTCTCCGGCCGGGTCACCAGGCCGACCAGCGCCAGCAGCACCAGCGCCGCCACCAGGCCGAGGTGCCGGGCCTCGCCCAGCCGCGCCAGCGGCCCGCCCCGCGGGGCGCCCCGCCGCCGTGCGGGCGTCCCGGCCACGGTTCCTTCCCCGCCTGCCGCGCCGACCGCGTCCGCGCCGCCCTCCGCGTCCCGGCCTCCCGCGCCGCCCTCCGCGTCCTCGCCGGCCTGCGGCCCGCGGGTGTCGGTCACAGCGTGCTCCCTTCCATGATCATGTCGAGGACCCGGTGCTCGTCCAGGTCGCGGGCGTCGGACTCGTGGATGATCCGGCCCTCCCGGACCACCAGCACCCGGTCGGCCAGGCCGAGGACCTCGGGCACCTCGCTGGAGACCAGCAGCACGCCGATCCCGGTGTCGGCCAGTTCGCGGATGACGGCGTACAGCTCGGCGCGGGCGCCGACGTCCACGCCGCGGGTCGGCTCGTCCAGCAGGAGCAGCCGGCGGTCGCCGACCAGCCACCGGGCGAGCACCGCCTTCTGCTGGTTGCCGCCCGACAGCGTCCGCACCGGCCGGTCCGGGTCGGCGGGCCGGATGCCGAGGGTCGCGATCAGCTCCCGCGCCTTCGCGCCCTCGCGGCGGCGGTCGAGCCAGCCGAACCGGGAGTACCGGCCGAGACCGGCCAGCGTGATGTTGCGGGCGACGCTCTGGTCCAGCAGCAGCGCCTGGGCCTTGCGCTCCTCCGGGGCCAGGCCCATGCCGAGCCGGACCGCGGTCGTCGTGCCGCCGCGTCCCAGGCGGCGTCCGTCCAGCACGACGGAGCCCGAGGCGCGGCGCGCGCCGTAGACCGCCTCGACGATCTCCGAGCGGCCCGAGCCGACGAGCCCGGCCAGGCCCACGATCTCCCCGGCCCGGACGGTGAAGGAGACGTCGGCGAACGCCCCCGGCGCGGTGAGCCCCTCCACCCTCAGCACCTCGGGCGCGGCGGGTCCGGAAAGGGCCGCCCCGGTGCGCGGGCGGCGCGGCGGGAAGACGTACTCGACCGCGCGGCCGGTCATCAGGGAGACGATCTGCGCGGTGGGGGTGGTCCGGGCGGGCAGGCCGACCGCCGCCGTCCGGCCGTCCTTCAGGACCGTCACCCGGTCGCCGATCTCCCGGATCTCCTCCAGCCGGTGGGAGATGTAGACGACGGCGACGCCCTGGCCGGTCAGCTCCCGGACGATCCGGAAGAGGTTGGCGACCTCGTCGTGGGCCAGCGCCGCCGACGGCTCGTCCATGATGATCAGCCGGGTGTCGCGGGAGAGGGCGCGGGCCATGCTGACGACCTGCTGGGCGGCCGGCGAGAGGCGGCCCACCTCGGTGGACGGGCGGATCTCGGGATGCCCGAGCCGGGTGAGGAGCGCGTGCGCGGCGCGGTCGGCCTCGCGGGAGCGGACGAAGCCGAACCGGGTGCGCTCGTGGCCGAGGAAGACGTTCTCGGCCACGCTGAGGCCGTCGACCAGATCGAGCTCCTGGTAGATCGTGGAGATGCCGGCCCTGATCGCGGCGGTCGGCGTCGCCAGGCGCGTCTCCTCCCCGGCCAGCGCGATGACGCCCTCGTCGGGCTGGTGCGCCCCCGAGAGGATCTTGATGAGGGTGGACTTGCCGGCGCCGTTCTGGCCCAGCAGGCAGTGCACCTCGCCGCGCCGCACCTCCAGGTCGACCCCGTCGAGGGCGCGGACGCCGGGGAACTGCTTGACGATCCCCCGCATCAGCAGCAGAGGGGTGTCTCCGGACACGGGCTCTCCCGTCTCGGCGGCTCCCGACCTCCGGGATTCGGAGTCGGTGATGCAGAAGCTAACTCTGTTCCGCCCGCTTGGGAAGACCCTTCTATCGGTTGTCGTCAGACTTTCGCTGATTTCAGCAAAAGTCGGAGACGACGACGCCCGAGGGCGATCCCGCACCCGCCCCTTCGACGCAGCCCCTGGCGCGTCCGGCCCGTCCGGCACGGTCACCCGGCCTGTCCGGCCTGTCCGGCGCGGCCTCCGGCCCGTCGCGCGGTCACCCGGCCCATCCAGTCCGTCCGGCGCGGCCCCGGCCCGCGGCCACTCGCCGTCGCGAGCACCCGCCGCGAGCCGGGGGCGGGTGCTCGCGACGGCGAGTGGCCGCGATGCCGATATTTGCTTATTTTTTCCGTTTGATCACATTTATCGCTATATAGGAAGATTTAGCCTGACAGAGGAGATGAAACGCTTTCCCTGATGCGACAGGACGAGGCGGATCTCGCCAGGCCCGACCCCCAGACGAGCCGTTCCCCCTGTTCACCGAACGTGCCCCGAGCACGACCGTCCCTCCCGGAAAAGCCCATGAGACCCCGCGACATCCTGGCCGCTTTCCTGGCTCTCACGGTCGTCTCGGTCACCTTCACCGCCACCCCCGTGGCCGCCGTGACCGACTCCCCCGACGACAAGATCGCTCCTGCGCTGGCGGACTCCACCCGGGAGCACCGCGTCATCGTGGAACTCCGGAGTCCCGCCAGCGTGGACTCCGTGGCCGAGGCCGCCGAGCGGCTCCCCGACACCGAGGTCGTCCAGGAGCCTCGGCGCGGCTCGTTCATCGTGGTGACCGCCGACGGTGACGATCTGGAGAAACTGGCGGCCGACGACGACGTCCTGTCGATCCGCAGGGAGAGGGCCGTCCCGCCCGCGCTGGTCGACGGCCTCACGACGATAGGCGGCGACAAGGTCCACCGGACGGGGGTCACCGGCGCGGGACAGGCCGTCGCCGTCCTGGACACCGGGATCGACCGCGACCACCCGTTCTTCGCGGACCGGATCGCTGCCGAGGCGTGCTTCTCGGCCTCCGCGCCGAACAGCGGCATCCGGTCGCTCTGCCCGAACGGGCAGCAGACCCAGATCGGGGCGGGCGCGGCCGACGCCGAGACGCCCCAGTGCCTGGACGGGGGCGAGAACCTCTGCGACCACGGCAGCCATGTCGCGGGCATCGCCGCGGGCCGGAACGCGGGAGGCGGCTCCGACGGCGTGGCCCCCGGCTCGAAGATCGTCGCCATCCAGGTCTTCAGCCGCGTCGACGACGACCTCTACTGCGGAACGGGCCGCAGCCCCTGCGTCCTGGCCTTCGACGGGCAGATCCGGGAGGCGCTCGGCCACGTGGGCGCGCTGGCCGCCGGTCACCGGATCGCCGCGGCCAACCTCAGCCTCGGCGGCGGAGCGTACGGCACTGCGTGCGATTCCACCGACGAGGGCCGCTACATCAAGCCGATCATCGACCAGCTCCTGGCCAAGGGGGTGGCGACCGTGGTGGCCGCCGGCAACAACGGCTGGGAGCGGGCGGTCAGCTGGCCCGCCTGCGTCTCCTCGGCCGTCGCCGTCGGCGCGACGACCGGCTCCGACCTGTTCGCGTCCTTCTCCAACCGCGGCCTCCTGATCGACCTGCTCGCTCCGGGGGTGTCGATCAATTCCTCGGTGCCCGACGACGCCTACGCCGTCTTCAGCGGCACCTCGATGGCCGCACCGCACGTGGCCGGCGCGTTCGCGCTGCTGCGCAGCGGTCACCCGGCCCTCACCCCCGCCCAGGCCCTCGACGCCCTCGCGACGACCGGCACGGTGGTCCCCTACTCCGGCGGGTGGTTCCCCGCGCGCCGGATCGACCTGTTCGCGGCCCTCGGACGGCTCGCCCCGGCGCCTGCGCCCACGACGGCTCCCCCGCCCGCACCGGTCCCCACGGTGAGTCCCGTACCGACACCGACGGCCGCACCGGCGCCGACACCCACGCCCACTCCCACGCCGACACCGGCTCCCACCTCCGCACCGACGCCCGCACCGACGGCGACGCCCTCGCCGCCCCCCGCGCCGGCCCCGTGCCTCCGCGGCGCCGGGCGCAGGTCCCTGACCGCCGCCGAGTGGGCCCGGGAGACCTCCAACGGCGCCGCCGGCCTCAGGAACGAGACCCTGCAGTGCTACCTGAACATGGCCGGCAGCCGCAGCAGGGTCTTCCCCGAGGCCGTGGGCGCGGGATCGCTCACCGCCGCCGCCAAGGTCCTCAGGGGGACGTCCGGCAAGGCGCTCCTGGACCGCGAGCTGCTGGCCGCGTGGCTCAACTGGAGCCACGGCGTCTACGAGGACTCCGAGCGGATCTCCAGGACGACCACGTTCAGGAGCGCCGTGACGCGCGCGGAGACGCAGCGGCTGAACCGCCGGACGAGGGCCGCCGAGGCGACCGCGGCGGCGCGGTACCTGAGCGCGCACGTCAACCGGGGCCGCTGACCCGGGCCGTCACGCACCGAGCGGGTACCGCGACCGGGATCACCGCCCCGGGCCGTCACGCGGCCCCGGTGCGCCGGGCCTGACGGATCGGCGGCCCGGCGGGGCCCCGCGAGGGAAACGCGCGGGACGGACCTCAGGGCATGGCCTTCATCGACGCGCCCGACTGCCGGCCGAGGTCAGAGCATGGCCTTCATCGACGCGCCCGACTGCTGGCCGAGGGTGGTCGGCGTCAGGTAGGGCTGCTCGGCCATGATGGCCTCCCAGTTGTCCCGGACGTCCTCGGCCGTGTGGTCGCCGGGTCCGTCCTGCTTCCAGCCCGGCCCCTCGGCGACGAACACCCGCGCGACCCGGCCGGCCCCGACGCTGAAGACCTCGCCGCTGGTCTCGCAGGACTCGTGCGCCAGGTACGCCACCAGGGGGCTGATCCGCTCCGGGGTGAACCTGGCCTCGAACTCGGCCGGGAGCAGCGACTCGGTCATCCGGGTCCAGGCGATCGGGGCGATCGCGTTGACGCGGATGTTCGCCCGGGCGCCTTCCAGACCGAGGGTCTTGGTCAGGCCGACCAGCCCCATCTTGGCCGTGGAGTAGTTCGCCTGGCCGAAGCTGCCGAACAGGCCGGAGGGCGAGGAGGTGTTGACGATCCGGCCGTAGGCCTGCTCCTTCAGGTAGGGGAAGGCCGCGTGGGTGACCAGGAACGCGCCGCGGAGGTGGACGGCGATGACGGCGTCCCACTCCTCGACGCTCATCTTCCCGAACGACCTGTCCCGCAGGATGCCCGCGTTGTTGACGACGACGTCGATCCGCCCGAAGGCGTCGATCGCCGACTGCACGATCGCCTTGGCGCCCTCCGGAGTGGCGACGTTGTCCCCGCTCACGACCGCCTCGCCGCCGTTCTTGGTGATCAGCTCGACCACCTCGGCGGCCGGGCCGGTGGACGCGCCGGTGCCGTCCAGCGCGCCGCCGAGGTCGTTGACGACCACCTTGGCGCCGCGCTCGGCCAGTGACAGCGCGTGCGACCGGCCGAGGCCGTGTCCGGCGCCGGTGACGACCGCGACCCTGCCGTCGAACCGCAGCTCTGACATGAGCAGCCCTCCCACGAGAATAAAGTTCTAGTGCGGATCAGGATATCCTGCCCGCCCTCGCGAATCCACGGACCCCGCCCATCGGCGACGCCACTCCCCGCCCGCAGCCCCCGGCCCGCGCCCACACCCCCGACCCGTGAACCGCAGCCGCTCCCCCGGCCCGCAGCCGCACCCCCCACCCATAACGCCGCGATAGGGATCTTTTGCTACATCACACGGCCCCGGGTCGCGGAATACCTTGACAGCACCCCTCACACAGGAGTGCACATGTTGAGTCAACGCTCCCTGCTGGCCGGGACCGCCCTCGTGGCCCTCTGCCTGGCCGGCACCACCACCACCGCCTCCGCGCAGTCCGGTCCCTCCCCCTCCGCACCGGAGAGCTCGATGCTCGAAGCCCTCCAGCGCGACCTCGGGCTCAGCGAGCAGCAGGCCGTCACCCGGCTGGCCAACGAGGAGCGCGCCGCCCGGGCGGACTCCTCCCTGAGCTCCTCCCTCGGCGAGGCCTACGCCGGTTCCTGGCTCAACGGGGACGCCTCCCGGCTCACCGTCGCCACCACCGACGCGGCGCAGAGCGAGGCGATCAAGGCGCAGGGCGCCCTGCCGGTGGTCGTCCCCCGGACGCTCGCCCAGCTCAACGCCGCCAAGGACCGGCTCGACCAGGTCGCGGATCAGGCCAAGACCGGCGCCGCCCTCTGGTACGTCGACGTCACCACCAACAGCGTGGTGATCAAGGCCGCCGACCAGGCCGCGGGCGAGGCCCTCGCCGCCGCAGCGGGCGTGGACGCCGGCACGGTCCGGGTGGAGGTCTCCGGCGAGCGGCCGCAGCCCTTCATGAACATCATCGGCGGCGCGGCCTACTACATCGGCTCCAGCCGCTGCAGCATCGGCTTCTCCGTCACCCGCGGCAGCACCCCCGGGTTCGTCACCGCCGGCCACTGCGGCCGGGCCGGTTCCCGGACCACCAACCCGACCGGCACCTTCCAGGGCTCCTCGTTCCCCGGCAACGACTACGCCTGGGTCGCCACCCCCGGCCACACCCCCCAGCCGTGGGTGCGGGGCTCGGGCGGCGCCAACGTCATCGTCCGCGGGTCCACCCAGGCCGTGGTCGGCGCGTCCATCTGCCGCTCCGGCTCGACCACCGGCTGGCGCTGCGGCGTCATCCAGCAGCACAACGCCAGCGTCACCTACCCGCAGGGCACCGTCGGCGGGCTGACCCGCACCACGGTCTGCGCGCAGCCCGGCGACTCCGGCGGCTCGTTCATCTCCGGCAGCCAGGCCCAGGGCGTGACCTCGGGCGGCTCCGGCAACTGCACCACCGGCGGCACCACCTACCACCAGCCGGTCAACGAGATCCTCTCGGTGTACGGGCTGACGCTCCGCGTCGGCTGACCACCGCCCGGCCGCGGGGCCGGGGGACCGGCCGGACACCGGTCCCCCGGTTCCGAGGCCCCCGGTCCCGCCGGGCAGGACGCCACGAGGCCGTCACCGGGTTCCGGTGGCGGCCTCGCCGCCGTCCTCCTCCGGCCCGCAAGGACCCGGGGAACCGGAGGGACCCGGGGAAGACGGCGGCGAGGCCGACCGGCCCGTGTCGGGACCCGTGAACACCGGCAGGGTGAGGCGCACCCGGGTGCCTCCGCCGGGTTCGCTCTCCACCCGCACCTCGCCCCCGTGCAACCGGATGATCTTGTCGACGATGGCCAGGCCCAGCCCGGTGCCGCCGATGGCCCGCTCCTCCATCTCCGGAGCGCGATAGAAGTCCTCCAGGACGTGGCCCAGGTCCTCGGGCCGGATGCCGATCCCGGTGTCGCGGACCTCCACGGCGGGCCGCGGATCCGCCGTGACCACGACGTCGATCGCACCGCCCGGCGGGGTGAACTTGACCGCGTTGTCCAGCACGTGCCGCAGCGCGAGCCGCAGCCGCTCGGCGTCGGCCCGCACCGCCACCCCGCTCCGGGCGTGCACGCGCAGGGCGTGCCGCCGCTGCCGCGCGCCGTCGGCGACGTCGTCCACCGCCCGCCGTACGGTCTCGGCCAGATCGGTCCGCTGCGGCGCGAAGACGGCGGTTCCGGCGTTGAGGCTGGTCACCAGGAGCAGTTCGTCCAGCAGCCCCAGCAACCGCTCGTTGTTGCGCTCCATCACCAGCAGGAAGCGGCGTTCGGTCTCCTCGTCCAGGCCGCCCTCCCGCAGCAGCTGCAGGGCGCTGCGGATCGAGGTCACCGGGGTGCGCAGCTCGTGGTTGATGCTGCTCAGGAAGCGGTCCTTGAGCCGCTCCAGCCCAGGCGGGCGCGGGACCTCGGTCCTGCCGGCCTCGCGGGCGCGCCGGTGCAGCTCCAGCATCGTCACGACGCTCTCGGCCAGGATCTGCAGGGTCTCCCGCTGCTCGGAGGTCAGCAGGCGCGGGCGGTGGTCCACCACGCACACGGTGCCCAGCGCGTGCCCCCGGCCGCTGACCAGCGGCACGCCCGCGTAGTAGCGGAGGTACGGCTCGCCCTGGGCGACGGCGTTCTCGCGGTAGCGCGGGTCGGCCAGGGTGTCGGGGATCTCCAGCAGCTCCCGCCCGCAGACCGCGTACTGGCAGTAGCCGCTGCTCCGGTCGGCGCCGGTCCAGGTGGTGCCCGCCCTGCCCCTGAAGTGCTGCCGCTCCCCGTCCAGCAGGTTGACCATCGCGACCGGCGCCCGGCAGATGTGCGCGGCCAGCGTGGCGACCGCGTCGAAGTCGGGTTCGAGCGGGGCCTCCAGCGCCCCCAGCTCGTCCAGGTCCCGCAGCCGCTCGGCCTCGTCGGGCGGTATCGGCGTCTCCGCCATCGATCGCGCCTCCCCCGGGCGTCCGGAACCGCCGCCGAGCCGGCGACGCCCCCGCCCGGCCGTACAGCCGGGCCCGCCCCCCGGGTCCCGGCTCACAGCCAGGTTATGCCCCGGGCCGCGCCGGAACCCGTCCGGGTCCCGGCGCGGCCCGCGGGCCCGTCCCGCCACCGCGCCCGCCGGGGAGGCCCCGGCGGGTGCCCGGACGTCAGACGTGGGGGGCGAACCGGCCGAACCGGCCCTGGTGGTACAGGAGCGGGCGGTGCTCCGTACCGAGGCGGGCCTCGGTCACGAGACCGACCACCAGGACGTGGTCGCCGATCTCGGTGGTGGAGTGCGGGGCGCAGACCAGGTGGGCGGAGACCCCGCCCAGCAGGGGGACGCCCAGCGGGCCGGGACGCCACCGCGTGGGCGGGGCGAAGCGGTCGACGCCCTTGCGGGCGAACCGGGAGGCGAGGTCGGCCTGGTCGCCGGCCAGGATGTTGACCGCGAAGTGCCCCGCCCGGCGGAGCCAGGGCCAGGTGGTCGAGGCCCGGTCCACGTAGAAGGAGACCAGCGGCGGCTCCAGGCTCACCGAGGAGAACGAGGTGGCCGTCAGACCGACCGGCACGCCCTCGGTCTGCGCGGTCACCACCACGACCCCGGCCGCGTGTACGGCGAGCGCCCGGCGGAACCGCTCCGCGTCGACCGCCCGCTCCGGCAGCGTCCCCGGAAGCGTCCCCGGAAGCGTCTCGGTCATCGGGCCACGCTCCGCTCCGCCAGGAGGGCGGCCGCCTGGGGGGCCACCCGGTCGGCCCAGGGGCCCAGACGCGCGTCCAGGTCGGCCAGCTCCGACTCCAGCAGGGCCAGGCCCGGCGTGGGCACCGCGGCGCCCAGCTCGACCAGGAGGGGCCGCAGGTGCACCTCCACCGCCAGGGAGTGCCGGGCGTCCCCCAGCACCAGCAGCGGGAGGGCGACGGCCCCGGCCAGCGCCCCGCCCGGCAGCCGGTCGAGGAACACCTTGAGCAGGCCGGTGTAGGTGCCCTTGTACACCGGGCTCGCCACGACCAGCACCCGCGCCTCGGCGACCTGCTCCAGCGCGATCTCCACACCGGACGACGCGCCGGGCGCCAGCAGCAGCGGCGCCAGCGCGGACAGGTCGACGACCTCTCCGGGCCCGTCGTGGCCGAGGCGCCCGGCCAGCGTCCCGGCGGCGCGGACCGCCGCCTCGTGGGTGCGCGATCCGCTGCGCGGGTTGCCCACCAGGGTCACGACGCTCATCGCCCTCCTCCCGTCTCCCGGTGCGCTCCCGCACCCGCGGTCCGCCCGTCGCGCGGCGTGTTCACGAGGCCGCCGCGGCCTTGTGCGCGTGGCGCGTTCACGAGGCCACCGCGACCTTGCGCGCGTGGCGGGAGGCGGGGCGCTCCAGCCCGTAGTTCTCCCGCAGGGTCCGGCCCTTGTACTCGGTGCGGAACAGGCCGCGGGTCTGCAGCACCGGGACGACGTGGTCGACGAAGTCCTCCAGGCCGCTCGGGAGCAGGGGCGGCATGATGTTGAAGCCGTCGGCCGCGCCGCCCTCGAACCAGGTCTGGATCTCGTCGGCGATCCGCTCCGGGGTCCCGGCCACGACCCGGTGCCCCCGGCCGCCCGCCAGGCGGCCGAGGAGCTGCCGCACGGTCAGCCGCTCCCGGCGGGCGAGGTCGATGACGAGCCTGCGGCGGCTCTGCGCCCCCTCCGTCTCGGCGGAGACCTCCGGCAGTGGCCGGTCCAGCGCGTCCTCCGTCAGCTCGATGCCCACCATGTGGGAGAGCTGGCTGAGGCCGTACGCCGGGATGATGAGCTCCTCCAGCTCCCGCTCCAGGCGCAGCGCCTCCCGCTCGGTGGAGCCGATGATCGGGGAGATGCCGGGCAGGACCAGCAGCTCGCCCTCGTGCCGGCCGTACCGGGCCAGGCGGCCCTTGAGGTCGGCGTAGAACTCCCGGCCCTCGGCGAGGGTCTGCTGGGCGGTGAAGACCGCCTCGGCGAAGCGGGCGGCGAACTCCTTGCCGCCCTCCGACGACCCGGCCTGGACCAGCAGGGGGTGGCCCTGCGGGGGGCGGGAGGTGTTCAGCGGGCCGCTGACCCGGAAGTGGGGGCCGGTGTGGTCGAGCGGGTGGATCCTGCCGGTGTCGGCGTACTCCCCGCTGCGGCGGTCGCCCAGGATCGCGTCGTCCTCCCAGCTGTCCCACAGGCCGGTGACGACTTGGAGGAACTCCGCCGCCCTGGCGTAGCGCTCGGCGTGCGCGGGGCGCTCGATCCCGAAGTTGCGCGCCTCGGCCTCGCCGGCGGAGGTGACGATGTTCCAGCCGGCCCGGCCGCCGCTGATGTGGTCCAGCGAGGCGAACTTGCGGGCCACGTGGAACGGCTCGTTGTAGGTGGTGGAGACGGTCGCGATCAGGCCGACGTGGTCGGTGACGGCGGCCAGCGCGGACAGCAGGGTGAGGGGTTCGAGCCCGCCGAGCGCGTTGTGCCGGACGTCGCCCTGCAGGGCCAGGCCGTCGGCCAGGAAGACCGAGTCGAGCCTGCCCCGCTCGGCGGCCAGGGCGAGCCGCTGGTAGTGCCGGACGTCGGTGAGGTGGGAGGGCTCGGTCCGCGGGTGCCGCCAGGCGGCCTCGTGGTGGCCGACGCCCATCAGGAAGGCGTTCAGGTGCAGCGTGCGGGCGGTCATGAGGTGGTCCTCCACGTCGAGAAGCGGCGCTCCACGGTGACGAGCAGCAGGTTGAACAGCAGGCCGAGCACGGAGATGGTGATGATCCCGGCGTACATGTCGGGGATGCGGAAGCTGAACTGGGCGTCCTGGATGAGGTAGCCGAGCCCGGCCTTGGCGCCCACCATCTCGGCGAACAGCAGCGTGAGGATCGAGTAGGCCCCGGCCAGCCGGACGCCGGTGAAGATGGTCGGCACCGCGGCGGGCAGGATGACCTTCTGGAAGAGGCGGAACGGGCTCAGGCCCATGGACCGGGCCGACTTCACCAGGAGCGGTTCCACGGTCCGCACGCCGCTGATGGTGTTGAGCAGGATCGGCCAGGAGCAGGCGTAGAACACGAAGATGATCTTCGATGGCTCGCCCAGACCGAAGATCAGGATGAAGACGGGCAGCAGGGCGACGGCCGAGGTGTTGCGGAACAGCTCCAGCACCGGGCTGAGGAAGTCGGCGACCGGCCGGTACCAGCCGATCGCCAGCCCGAGCGGGATGGTCAGCGCGATGGCCAGGGCGAAGCCCGACAGCGACCGGATCAGGGACGCCTGGAAGTGCTCGACGAGCTGCCCGCCGACCAGCAGGTCGTACCAGGCGACGAGGACCTCCGACAGCGGCGGGGCGAACACCCGGTCCACCACGCCGAGCCGGGGCAGCGTCTCCCAGAGCCCGGCCAGCAGCGCGAGGGCCGCGGTACGGCGCAGCAGCAGCGACAGCCTCGGCAGCGCCGAGGACCGCACCCCGGCCGCGACCCGGAAGAAGTTGGTGGCCCGGTCGTCGGCGGTGGGCACGTCCCCGCGCGGGGACACGGCGGGGGTCCCGGCAGGGGTCCCGGTGGCGGTCCCGGCGGGGACGGTCCCGGCAGGGGTCCCGGTGGCGGGGACGGCGGGGACGGCGGCGAGCGTGTCAGCCAATGGTCCGCTCCTGTTCCTGGGCCGCGGCGACCTCGTCGCGCAGCAGGGTCCAGATCTCGTGCCGGTAGGCGCCGAAGCGCGGATCCGCGCGCAGGTCGCCCTCGCGCGACTCGAACGCGATGTCGATGACCCTCTTGATCCGGCCCGGCCGGGACGTCATCACCGCGACCCGCTGGCCGAGGTAGACGGCCTCGTCGATGCCGTGGGTGATGAACACGATGGTCTTGTTCGTCTTCTCCCAGATGCGCAGCAGCTCCTCCTGGAGCGACTCCCTGGTCTGCGCGTCGAGCGCGGCGAACGGCTCGTCCATCAGCAGCACGTCCGGGTCGAAGGCCAGGCTCCGGGCGATCGCCACCCGCTGGCGCATGCCGCCGGACAGCTCGTGCGGGTAGCGGTGCTCGAACCCGGTCAGCCCGACCAGGTCCAGGTAGTGCCGCGCCCGCTCCCTGCGCTCCTTCCTCGGTACGGCCTTCGCCTCCAGGCCGAACTCGATGTTGGCCAGCGCCGTGCGCCACGGGAACAGCGCGTACTGCTGGAACACGATCCCGCGGTCCAGGCCGGGGCCGGTGACGGCCTCGCCGTCGATGAGGATCTCCCCGGTGGTCGGGGCGGTGAGACCGGCGATCAGGTCGAGCAGGGTGGACTTCCCGCAGCCGCTCGGGCCGACCAGGGTGAGGAACTCCCCGTCCCGCACGTCCAGGTCGATGCCGTCGACCGCGATGAAGGGCCGGTCGGTCCCGCGGATCCGGAAGACCTTGCCGACGTCGCGGATGACGATCTTCGCCTGCCGCTCCGGCCGGTCCTGCGCCGGGTTCTCCGTCCGGATCCGCGTCCGGTTCCGAGTCTGGGTCTGGGTCTGGGTCTGGGTGACGGTCATCGTTCCTCCTGCGCCGTCCGGTCACGCCGCCGGTCGAGGTCCCGGTTCACGAGGTGCTCCCGGACGTGAAGGGGTTGAACGCGTTGGTGTAGATGTCAGCGGCCTTGACCTGGCCGGGCTTGACGTCGCCCTCGCGCTCCAGCCAGTCGATCCAGGTCTGGAACTCCCGGTCGGCGATCACCCCGCCCTTGCCGGCCACCCCGCTGCTCTTCCAGAAGTCGATGGTGGCGGCGTCCTCGTTCCGCCCGCGCTTGGTGATGATCTCCTTGTACTTGGCGATCACCTCCTCCCTCGGGCGCGACTGCGTCCACTCGACCGCCTTGGCGAAGGCCTGCACGAACTTCTTCGTGGTGGTCGGGTTCTCCGCGATGAAGTCCTCGCGGAGCACGAAGCTGCCCGCGGTGAACGGCCCGAACAGGTCGACGTCGGTGTAGAGCGGGTGGATCCCGCCGCGCGACAGCGCCTTGTCGCGGAGGATGCCGCTGAGCGAGGCGACGTCGATCTGCTTCTGCCGCAGCGCCTGCTCGGTGTTGACCGGCGGCACGACGACCAGCTCGACCTTGTCGACCTCCTCCGGGGTGAGGCCGCCCCGCTTGAGGTACTCCTTGGTGATGGCCTCGCTGTGCGCGCCGAGGGTGTTGACGCCGATCTTCTTGCCGATCAGGTCGCGCGGCTTCGTGACGGGGCTGCCGTCCAGCACGTAGAAGCCGGTGTAGGACTCCTTGTCGACGCCGTAGTAGCCGACCACCGCCTTGACCCGGGCGCCGCTCGCCCTGAGCTTGACGATCGCGCCGTTGAAGGCGCCGCCGGCGTCGACCTGGCCGGTCGCGGTGGCCTGGATGTCCTGCGGGCCGGAGATCGTGTTGCCGACCCACTTCAACTTGAGGTCTCCGAGGTAGCCCAGGCTCTCGGCCAGCTCGGGGTAGGTGACCTGGCCGACCCAGCCCTGGTAGCGGATCTCGGTGACCTCGTCACCGCCGCTCCCGGTCGCTCCGGAGGCGGCGGAGCAGGCGGTCAGGGAGCCGGCCAGCAGGAGGGAGAGGAGGACGTGTCTGGTTCTGATCACGGGAATTCGGTCCTTGCGGAATCTGGGCATGCTCGCGCCGGGCGGGACACGCCGGAGGGCTCACGTCATGAGGGAGGGCACGGGCAGCGGCGGCCGTGCCGGGGACGGGATCGTCGTCAGCTCGTGATCACAGACACTGGGCGCTGACGACGCGGCAGAAGTCCACGTGTGCGCACCGGGTCAGGTAAAGGCCCATGCCCATGAAGGTACGCACCCCGGAGCACTAAGTCAACATTTCCTACTGGCTTTGCATGAAAATAGGCGGACGGGCCCCGGAGAGACCGCCGCGGGGGTCCGCGGAGGGGCCCCGCCCTCCACGGCGGGGCACGGGCCGGGCCGACCACCGGAGCTCGGGCGGGGAACGGGTCAGACGGGGTACCAGAGCTCGGGCTCACCCGGGACCCGGCGCAGCCGGCCGCGCGCCTCCAGCCAGACCAGGTGGGCCAGGGTCTCGTTGTTGGCCGCCCGGCGCATGTGCGGCGGGATGTCCTCCCACGGCCGCGACCAGGTCAGCCGGGTGGCCGCGGCCCAGCAGGTGACGCCCCCGCCGTCCCCGCCGACCAGCGCCTCGATCTCGGCCAGCCGCTCCTCGTGGTGGCCCGTCACGTGGTCGACCCGCTCGGCCAGCTCCAGGAACCGGTACTCGTGCGCGGGCAGCACCTCGTCCACGTCGAGCTTGCGCACGGCCGCCAGCGAGTCGAGGTAGTCGGCCAGCGGGTTGGGCACGGACTGCGCGTGCACCGCCACGATCGGCGTGATCTTCGCCAGTACGTGGTCGCCGGAGAACAGCAGCCGCCGTTCCGGCTCGGCGAAGCACAGGTGCCCCGGCGAGTGGCCGGGCGTCCAGATCGCGCGCAGGTCCCAGCCGGGCAGGTCGAGGCGGTCGCCGTCCTCGATCAGCCGGTCGGGTCCGGCCATGGTCACGAACTGCCGGATCATCAGCGAGGCCCCGGCCAGTTCGTCCAGGGTCGCCGCGGGCACCCCGGAGCGCGCCAGCAGCCCCCGCTCCTGCTCCACCAGCACCTCGACCGCCTCCGGGTCGTAGCGGCCGTGGATCAGGGCGGCGTCCGCCGGGTGCAGGCCGATCCAGGCCCCTGACACCTCCCGGACCCGCCCGGCCAGGCCGTAGTGGTCGGGGTGGATGTGGGTGACCAGCACCGCCTTGACGTCGGTCATCGCATACCCGGCGACCTCCAGCCCGGCGGCCAGCGCGCCGTACGCCTCGTCGGTGTTCCAGCCCGCGTCCACGAGCGCCACCCCGCCGGGCAGCTCCAGCGCGTAGACCAGCACGTAACGCAGGGGGATGGGCAGCGGCACCGGGATCGACCACAGCCCCGGCCGGACCCGCTCCACCTCCGGCAGCGTCCTGCTCCGCCACGCGTCCCGCTGCGCCTCGCTGGCCGGCGTCACCATGGTCATCGGCCCTCTCCCTTCGTCGCCCCCGATTGTGCCCCGTGGACCGAATTATGTTCTATACAGGGGTCCCCGCGGGCCATCGGGCCCCAGAGAGGCCGCCCGTGAAAATTTCATCGGACAAAGCGGACATCGTGCCGGTCAGCCGGGAGATCGCGGCACCGCTCCGTTGACGGCGCCGAAACCGCCCGGGAACAATCAGGGGACCCCCCGAGTGGGAGCGCTCCCACACGATCGCGCCACCCTTTCCGAAGGACCTCCCGTGATCAGACCCCCCGCCTGGCTCGCCCTCTCCCTCTCCGCCGCGCTGGCCGCCGCCGTCCTGGCGCCGGCCCCCGCGACCGCCGCCGCCGAAGGGCCCGAGCAGATCGTCAACGGCACCTTCGACTCCGGCACCGCTCCCTGGTGGAGCACGGCCAACACCGCGCTCGAACTCGACGGCGGGCGGCTCTGCGCCGACATCCCCGGCGGGACCGCCAACCCGTGGGACGTCATCATCGGCCAGAACGACATCCCCCTGGTCAAGGACGAGACCTATGCGTTCTCGTTCTTCGGCGTCGCGTCCCCCGGCAAGGTCGCCAAGGCCCTGGTCCAGCTCCCGGTGGAGCCGTGGACCCAGTTCCTGGCGGTCAACCCCGAGCTGAGCGTGTCCGGCAACGACTACTCGTACACGTTCACCGCGCCGGTGGACCTGCCGAACGCCCAGGTGGCCTTCCAGGTCGGCGGCAGCGCGACCCCCTGGAGGTTCTGCGTGGACAACGTCTCGCTCAAGGGCGGAGCCGAACCCGACGTCCACACCCCCGACACCGGCCCCCGCGTCCGGGTGAACATGGTCGGCTACCTGCCGTCCGGCCCGAAGAACGCCACCCTGGTCACCGAGCGGACCGAGGCCGTCGAGTGGAGGCTGGAGCGCGACGGCCGGACGGTGGCCGAGGGCGAGACCGTGCCGCGCGGCGTGGACGCGAGCTCCGGCCAGAACGTGCACTCGATCGACTTCGGCTCCGTCGAGGACGCCGGCACCGGCTACACCCTCACCGCCGACGGCGAGACCAGCCGCCCGTTCGACATCGCCGCCGGCCTCTACGACGACCTGAAGACCGACGCGCTGAAGTTCTACTACACCCAGCGCAGCGGCATCGAGATCCTCGACGCCCTGCGCCCCGGGTACGGCAGGCCCGCCGGCCACCTCGGCGTCGCCCCGAACCAGGGCGACACGCGGGTGCCCTGCCAGGCCGGCGTGTGCGACTACACGCTCGACGTCCGGGGCGGCTGGTACGACGCGGGCGACCACGGCAAGTACGTCGTCAACGGCGGCATCTCCGTCCACCAGATCATGTCCGCCTTCGAGCGGGCCAAGGCCGACGGCACCCACGCCGACGGGGACCTGGACATCCCCGAGAGCGGCAACGGCGTGCCGGACATCCTCGACGAGGCCCGCTGGGAGCAGGAGTTCCTGCTGAGCATGCAGGTCCCGGACGGAAAGCCGCACGCCGGGATGGTCCACCACAAGATCCACGACGCGGCCTGGACCGGCCTGCCGATGATGCCCCACCTCGACCCGCAGAAGCGCGAGCTGCACCCGGTCTCCACCGCCGCCACCCTCAACCTGGCGGCCACCGCCGCCCAGGCGGCCCGCCTGTTCGCGCCGTACGACGCCGCGTTCGCCGCGCGGAACCTCGCGGCCGCGAAGAAGGCGTGGGCGGCGGCCAAGGCCGACCCCGCCCGCTACGCCGACCCCGCCGACGGCACCGGCGGCGGCGCCTATCCCGACGGCGACGTGACCGACGAGTTCTACTGGGCCGCCGCCGAGCTCTACATCACCACCGGTGAGAAGGAGTTCAAGGACTTCGTCCTGGCCTCCCCGCACCACACCGGCGACATCTGGCGCGACCGGGGCTTCGACTGGGGCAACACCGCCCAACTCGGCAGGCTCCAGCTCGCCGCCGTGCCCAACGGCCTGCCCGACCGCGCCCGGGTGCGCGCCTCGGTGCTCCAGGGCGCCGACACGTACCTGGCGGTGCAGAAGGCCAGCGCGTACGGCCTGCCGTACGGCCCGCCGGACTTCGACTGGGGCTCCAACAACCTCGTCCTGAACAACATGGTCGTGATGGCCGTCGCGCACGACATCAGCGGGGAGGCGAAGTACCGCGAGGCCGTGCTGGAGGGCATGGACTACATCCTGGGCCGCAACGCGCTCAACCAGTCCTACGTGACCGGCTACGGCGAGGTCGCCGCCAAGAACCAGCACAGCCGCTGGTACGCCCGCCAGCTCGACCCGTCCCTGCCGAACCCGCCGAAGGGCACCCTGTCGGGCGGCCCGAACTCCGCGATCCAGGACCCGGTCGCGCAGGCCAAGCTCCGGGGCTGCAAGCCGCAGTTCTGCTACATCGACGACATCGAGTCGTGGTCCACCAACGAGCTGACCATCAACTGGAACTCCCCGCTCTCCTGGATCGCCTCCTTCCTCGCCGACCCCGTCCCGGCGGGCGACGTGAAGGTGACCTACACCAACCACGGCCAGTGGCCCGACGGGTTCAACACCCAGATCACCCTCACCAACACCGGTGACGAGCCGATCGAGGGCTGGACCCTGAAGTGGTCCTTCCTCGGCGGCCAGCAGGTGCGCCGGCACTGGAACGCCGAGCTGTCCCAGGACGGCGCGACGGTGACCGCGAAGAACCTGCCGTGGAACCGCGTGATCAAGCCCGGCCGCTCGGTCACCGTCGGTTTCATCGGCGCCGACGCGCCCGGCCCCAACCCCAAGCCGGAGCGCTTCATCGTCAACGGGACCCTCGCCCGGTAGCCCCCTCCCGCCCGGCGGCACCCCGCCGGGCGGACGCCCCCAGACCAGGGCGGCCGCACTCCTCCGGCGGCCGCCCTGTCCGTTCCCTGAAAGGCCCGTCCCGCGGGCTCCTCCCGATCCGCCCGGGACCGGCCCGGCCGTAAACTGACGGCTGTGATCGAGGACATCTGGGTGGATCCGGCCGTCACCGAGCTCAGGCCGGACTTCGCGGTGCTGGCCGTGACGGTGTACGGCCTGCGCAACGGGCCGACGGACGACCGGTCCCGGGCCTGGCTGGCCGCGGCGGCCGACCGGGCGGTGACGCCGGACGACCCGAAGGTCGAGGCGTGGCGGGACGCCTACCGGGCGTTCGGCGCCAAGCCGCAGCGGACCCGGCCGTCGGTGGACGCGCTGGTCCGGCGGATGCCGCTGCCGGAGATCAACCTGGTGGTGGACGCCTACAACGCGGTCAGCGTCGGCCACGGCCTGCCGATCGGCGGCGAGGACCTGGCCCGCTACGCGGGGACCGCCAGGCTGGTCCGGGCCGAGGGGGACGAGCCGTTCGAGGTCGTGGAGAAGGGCGAGCCCGCGGTCGACCACCCGGAGGTCGGCGAGGTGGTCTGGCGGGACGACCTCGGCGTCACCTGCCGGCGGTGGAACTGGCGGCAGTGCGTGCGGACCCGGATCACCGAGGAGACCTCCGACGCCCTGTTCCTGCTGGAGCGGCTGGCCCCCATGTCCCTGGAGGAGCTCCGGACCGCCGGGGACGAGCTGACCGCCCTGCTGGAGGAGATCACCCCGGGCCTGCGCGTCGAGACGCGCCTCGTCACCGCGTAGCCCGCCGGGGAAGCCGGCCGCCCGCCGGGGGAAGCCGGTCCGCCCGTGAACGGACGGCGGATGGACGGCGGGCGACGACCGGTCGGCGCCCCGGTGACGCGCCCGGGAACGGAGTGACCATGCTCACACCCTCCGGACAGCCCCCGAACGTGACCGTTTTTAACGGTTCTGAGAGGATCGCTCCGGGGGCTGCGGCCGGACTGGCGCGGGCCCATGCCCAGGAGAGTAGCCTTGGACAGGTTCTCTTATCATCAACGCCGATCTGCGGAAGAGGGCGATTTCCGCCGTGTCGTCTGAGTCGTCGCGGACAAACCCGCTGGCAGCCTTCGGTCAAAACGAATGGCTAGTCGACGAGCTGTACCAGAAGTACCTCCAGGATCCCGAGTCCGTGGACCGCGCCTGGTGGAACTTCTTCGCTGACTACACCCCTGATTCCGGGTCCGGCAGAGCCGCGGCCCCGGGTGCGGCGCCCGCCGCTCCCCCGACCCCCGCCACGGCCCCGGCCACTCCGGCCGCCGCGACGACCACCCCCACCGCGCCGAAGGCCCCGGCGGCCCCGGCGGACAAGCCCACGCAGGAGACGCAGTTGCCCGCCGGTGCCGAGGAAGTCCGACTCCGCGGTGCGGCCGCCAGGACCGCGCTGAACATGGAGGCCAGCCTCGTCGTCCCGACGGCCACCAGCGTACGCGCCGTCCCGGCCAAGCTGCTCATCGACAACCGCATCGTGATCAACAACCACCTGTCGCGCGGTCGCGGCGGCAAGGTGTCGTTCACGCACCTCATCGGGTTCGCCGTCGTCAAGGCCCTCGCGGCCCTGCCGGAGATGAACCACTCCTACACCGAGGTCGACGGCAAGCCGGTGCTGGTCAAGCCCGAGCACGTCAACCTGGGCCTGGCCATCGACATCCAGAAGGGTGACACCCGCCAGCTCCTGGTGCCGTCGATCAAGGCCTGCGAGCGGATGGACTTCCGCCAGTTCTGGACGGCGTACGAGGAGGTCGTGCGCAAGGCCAGGGCCGGCAAGCTCGGCGTCGACGACTTCGCGGGCACCACGATCTCGCTGACCAACCCGGGCACCATCGGCACCGTGCACTCGGTGCCGCGCCTGATGCCCGGCCAGGGCGCGATCATCGGCGTCGGCGCGATGGAGTACCCCGCCGAGTACCAGGGCGCCTCCCCCGAGACGCTCTCCCGCCTGGCGGTGAGCAAGGTCATGACGCTCACCAGCACCTACGACCACCGGATCATCCAGGGCGCCCAGTCGGGCGACTTCCTGCGCCAGGTCCACCGCCTGCTCCTGGGCGAGGGGAACTCCTTCTACGACGAGATCTTCGAGTCCCTCCGGATCCCCTACGAGCCGGTCCGCTGGGTCCAGGACATCTCGACCACGCACGACGACGACGTGGCCAAGTCCGCGCGCGTGCTGGAGCTGATCCACGCCTACCGGGTCCGCGGCCACCTCATGGCCGACACCGACCCGCTGGAGTACAAGCAGCGCAAGCACCCCGACCTCGACATCAAGTCGCACGGGCTGACCCTGTGGGACCTGGAGCGCGAGTTCGCCACCGGCGGCTTCGGCGGCAAGCCGCTGATGAAGCTCCGCGACATCCTCGGCGTGCTGCGCGACTCCTACTGCCGCACCATCGGCGTGGAGTACATGCACATCCAGAACCCCGAGGAGCGGGCCTGGATCCAGGCGCGGGTGGAGCGTCCGTACGACAAGCCCGCCCGCGAGGAGCAGCTGCGCATCCTGGAGCGGCTCAACACCGCCGAGGCGTTCGAGACGTTCCTGCAGACCAAGTTCGTCGGCCAGAAGCGCTTCTCGCTGGAGGGCGGCGAGTCGCTCATCCCGCTGATCGACTCGGTGCTCTGCGCCGCCGCCCAGGACGACCTGGACGAGGCCGTCGTCGGCATGGCCCACCGCGGCCGGCTCAACGTGCTGGCCAACATCGTGGGCAAGTCCTACGGGCAGATCTTCGGCGAGTTCGAGGGCAACCTCGACCCGCGGACCTCGCACGGCTCCGGCGACGTGAAGTACCACCTGGGCGCCACCGGCGACTTCGTCTCGCCCGACGGCTCCAAGCTCAAGACCTCGGTCGTGGCCAACCCCTCCCACCTGGAGACGGTCGACCCGGTCCTGGAGGGCGTGGTCCGCGCCAAGCAGGACCTGCTGGAACGCGGCGAGGAGGGCTTCAGCGTCCTGCCGGTGCTCATCCACGGCGACGCGGCCTTCGCCGGCCAGGGCGTGGTGGCCGAGACGCTGAACCTGTCGCAGCTGCGCGGCTACCGCACCGGCGGCACCGTGCACATCGTGGTCAACAACCAGGTCGGGTTCACCACCAGCCCGGCGAGCTCGCGCTCCAGCGTGTACGCCACCGACGTGGCCCGGATGATCCAGGCCCCGATCTTCCACGTCAACGGGGACGACCCCGAGGCCGTGGTCCGGGTCGGCCGCCTGGCCTTCGAGTACCGCAAGGCGTTCCGCAAGGACGTCGTGATCGACCTCATCTGCTACCGGCGCCGCGGCCACAACGAGGCCGACAACCCCAGCTTCACCCAGCCGCTGATGTACGACCTGATCGACGCCAAGCGCTCCACCCGCAAGCTCTACACCGAGGCGCTGATCGGCCGGGGCGACATCACGGTCGAGGAGGCCGAGAGCGCGCTCCGCGACTACCAGGCCAAGCTGGAGAACGCCTTCGCCGAGACCCGGGAGGCGACCAGGGAGCAGACGGGCGAGTTCGCCCGGCCGGCGGACCTGGAGGCCATCCCCTGGTCGCACGAGGACACGCCGACGGGCGTCTCCGAGGAGACCATCAAGCGGATCGTCGACACCCAGCTCAACCTGCCGGAGGGCTTCACCGTCCACCCGCGCCTGCTCCCGGTCATCCAGCGCCGCGGCCAGATGGTCGCCGAGGACCGCATCGACTGGGGCATGGGCGAGACCCTGGCCTTCGGCTCGCTGCTCATCGACGGCCACCCGGTCCGCCTGGTGGGCCAGGACTCCCGGCGCGGCACCTTCGTGCAGCGGCACGCGGTGCTCGTGGACCGCGTCACGGGCGAGGAGCACACCCCGCTCAAGACGTTCAACCAGGGCACCACGAAGTTCTACGTCTACGACTCGCTGCTCAGCGAGTACGCCGCGCTCGGCTTCGAGTACGGCTACAGCGTGGAGCGCCCCGAGGCCCTGGTCTGCTGGGAGGCGCAGTTCGGCGACTTCGTCAACGGCGCGCAGTCCGTCATCGACGAGTACATCACCGCGGGCGAGCAGAAGTGGGGCCAGCGCTCCGGCGTGACCCTGCTGCTGCCGCACGGCTACGAGGGCCAGGGCCCGGACCACTCCTCGGCCCGCATCGAGCGCTTCCTGCAGATGTGCGCCCAGGACAACATGACCGTGGCCCAGCCGACGCTGCCGGCGAACTACTTCCACCTGCTGCGCTGGCAGACGAAGTCGAACCGGCACCGGCCGCTGGTGGTCTTCACGCCCAAGTCGCTGCTGCGGCACAAGGCGGCGGTCTCGCCGGTCGCCGACTTCACGACGGGCGCGTTCCGGCCGGTCATCGGCGACGGCACGGTGGACCCGGCGGGCGTGCGCAAGGTCGTGCTCTGCTCCGGAAAGATCTACTACGACCTGGCCGCGGCCCGCGAGGCGCAGGGCCGTACCGACGTGGCGATCGTCCGCCTGGAGCGGCTCTACCCGTTCCCGGCGAACCCGCTGGCGACGGAGCTGGACCGCTACGGGGACGTCGAGCTGGTCTGGGCGCAGGACGAGCCGGCCAACATGGGCCCGTGGCCGTTCCTGACGCTCAAGCTGGCCGAGAACCCCCGCGTGTTCGGCGGCCGGCCGATCAAGCGGGTCTCCCGCAAGGCCAACTCGTCCCCGGCGACCGGGTCGCACTCCACGCACGAGGTGGAGCTGCGCCAGATGCTGGCGGAGGTCTACGCCTGATCCGGGCACCGGGCCGCGACGGCGGTCCGGCGCGCCGGGTTTCCGGAAAGTCCGACCGGGAGGTCCCCCACAGCACGGCTGTGGGGGACCTCCCGCTATCAGGAGGGGAACATGTACTTCACCGACCGGGGCATCGAGGAGCTCGTCACCCGCCGCGGCGAGGAGGAGGTCGGCATCGGCTGGCTGGCCGAGCGGCTGCGCGAGTTCGTGGATCTCAACCCCGAGTTCGAGATCCCGGTGGACCGGCTGGCCACCTGGCTGGCCCGCCTGGACGACGAGGACGAGTGACGGACGGAGACGAACGACGGCGCGGACGGGCGACGGACGGACGGGCAACGGACGGACGGACGACGGACGGACGGACGACGGACGGACGGACGGGCGGACGGAGAGGAGCGGCCGGCGGGGACGGGCGACGGACGGGAACGGGTGACCCGGGAACGGCCGGAGCGGGCCGGCCTCCCGGCGGATAAAACACGATATATCTTGACCTTCCGTGTGACGCGACATATCGTGTTTTATCCAAGGAGGTCGCAGACATGCGTGAATGGACGGTCGGGAAACCCGAGCAGATCACGTTCGACCCGGTGAGCAGGTTGAACGTGCGGATCGTGGCGGGCAGGCTGGCGGTGCTGGCCAGCGACGGCCCGCCCGCGCTGGAGGTCACCTCCGTCGGTGACCTCCCGCTGGTCGTGACGCACGACGACGACGGCGTGCTCACCGTCACCTACCAGGACCTCACCTGGGACGGGCTGCTCAGCTGGCTCCGCCCCGGCAGCCGCGAGAGCGTGCTGACGCTCACCGTGCCGAAGGACTGCCCGGTCAGTGCCGGGGTGGTCTCCGCCTCGGCCGTCGTGGCGGGCTTCGAGGCCCGCACCGCGGTCAAGAGCGTCTCCGGCGAGATCGTGCTCGACGGGGTGAGCGGCGAGGTCCACGCCGACACCGTCTCCGGTCCCGTGGAGAGCCGCAGCCTGGTCGGCGACCTGTCCTTCAAGAGCATCTCGGGTGACCTGACCGTCGCCCGGGGCACGCCCCGCCGGTTGAAGGCCGGCACCGTCTCCGGCCGGATCACCGCCGACCTGGAGCTCCCGCCGACCGGCCACGTCACGCTGAACAGCGTCTCCGGCGAGATCGTGGTACGGCTCCCGCACTCCGTGGAGACCGACGTCGCGGTCCGCTCCACCAACGGCCGGATCGGCACCGCCTTCTCCGGGCTCGACCGGGTCGACCAGCCCGGCAGGAAGGCGCTCACCGGCCGGATCGGCGGGGGCATGGCCTCCCTGTCGGCCACCACCGTCTCCGGCGACGTCACTCTTCTGAAGGGAGAGCCCTCGTGAACGGTTCGTTCGACACCGGCCGCGCCTCCGGACCGGTCCCGGGCGGGAGGGCGTCGTGAGCCCCGTCTTCGGCCACGGGCGACTCCGGCTCTACCTGCTCAAGCTGCTCCAGGAGAGCCCGCGCCACGGCTACGAGGTGATCCGGCTGCTCCAGGACCGCTTCCTGGGCGTCTACTCCCCCTCGCCCGGCACGATCTACCCGCGGCTGGCCCGGTTGGAGGAGGAGGGACTGGTCACCCACGAGGTCGTGGCCGGCAAGAAGGTCTTCACCCTCACCGAGGCGGGCCGCGCCGAGCTGGAGTCCCGGATGGACGAGCTGGCGGAGCTGGAGCAGGAGATCACCGACTCCGTTCGCGACATCGCCCGCGAGGTGAAGGAGGACGTGCGCGAGACGGTCAAGTCGCTGCGCGAGGAGCTCACGCAGATGGCCCGCGACGTGCGGCAGAGCACCCGGCAGGAGGAGCGCGCGGCCAAGGACGGGTTCCGGCGGGCCAAGCGGGAGCAGCGCGAGGCCTGGCGGGAGCAGAAGGCCGAGTGGCAGCGGCACAGGCACGAGTGGAAGCACGAGACCGAGCGCTGGCAGCAGGAGTGGAAGCGCATCTGGGCCACCGGCTTCACCGGCTCCGGCTCCGCCGAGGGCGACGACCGGCTCGGGCAGATGCTCGCCGAGTTCGCCGAGGAGGTCCGCGGGGACGCGGCCGGCCGGCAGGTCACCGAGGAGACGCTGGCCGCCGCGCAGGACGCGCTCTACGACGCGGCCCGCCGGATCAGGGACGCCCTGCGGTGATCCTCCTGATCCGGGCGGCCCCGCCTCTCCTCCGGGCGGGACCGCCGCTGCCGCGCCGGGCGCGCCCCGCCTTCCCGGCACGCCCCGCGCCGCAGGGGTGCCCGCTGCCGCCGGGCTGCTCGGTGCGCTCAGGGAGTGAAGACGACCTTCCCGAAGACCTCGCCCCCGTGCATGGCCGCGAAGCCCTCCCGGGCCCGGGCCAGCGGGAGCACCCGGTCGATCAGGGGACGGGTGCCGGTCTGCTCCAGGAAGCGGGCCAGCCGGGCGAGCTGGTCCCGGCTGCCCATGGTCGAGCCGACCACTGACAGCTGCAGGAAGAAGACCCGGTTCAGGTCCGCCGGGGGCACCGCGCCGCTGGTCGCGCCGGAGACCACGATCCGGCCGCCGGGGCGCAGCGACTTGAGCGAGTGGTCCCAGGTGGCCTGGCCCACGGTCTCCATGACCGCGTCCACCCGCTCGGGCAGTCGCGCTCCGGGCTCGAAGACCCGGTCGGCGCCGAGCTCCAGGGCGCGGGCCCGCTTGGCCTCCGACCGGCTGGTGGCCCAGACCCGGTAGCCGCCGGCCCGGCCCAGCGCGATCAGCGCGGTGGCCACGCCGCCGCCCGCCCCCTGGACCAGCACGGTCGAGCCGGGCTCCAACCCCGCCTTGTCGAACAGCATCCGGTAGGCGGTCAGCCACGCGGTGGGCAGACAGGCCGCCTCCTCGAAGCCGAGCGCGGCGGGCTTGGGCACCAGGTTCCGGCGGGGCACGGCGACCCGCTCGGCGAAGGTCCCGTCGTGCACCTCCGACAGCAGCGACCGCTTCGGGTCCAGCGTCTCGTCGGCCCCCGCGCCCGTCTCCGTGCCGATCACCGCGTGCACGATGACCTCGTTGCCGTCCTCGTCGATCCCGGCGGCGTCGCAGCCGAGCACGATGGGCAGCCTTTCCTGGCGGATGCCCACGCCCTTGAGGGTCCACAGGTCGTGGTGGTTGAGGGCGGCGGCCTTCACGGTGACGGTGGTCCAGCCGTCGGGGACCTCCGGTTCGGGGTGCTCACCGAGCGTCAGCCCGGCGAGGGGGTCGTCGAAATCGGTCTGGGTTGCGGTTACGGCGAACATGGCCGCACCCTACGCCCCCGCTCCCCGCACCGGGCGGCGGCTCACCAGGTGGCGACGTTCACCGGCCCGTCGGGGGTCAGCCGGACCCGCCGGCCGACGAGTTCGGCGGCCTCGGCCTCGGCGATCAGGCCGGGGTCGCGGACGAGGGCGTGCGCGCGGGCGCCGTCCGGCAGGTCCACGACCAGGATCCCGCGCTCGGCCGCGCCGTCCCTGCCGTGCGCGACGGTGTAGCCGGCGACGGTCCCCGTCCCCCCGTCGGCGTCGGCGGCGTCGGCGATCGGCACGGCTCCGGTGACGTGCACCGGCTCGCCCGCCCCGCGCAGCGCCGCGAGCCCGTCGCCCCGTCCCTCCCGGAAGTCCTCTCCCGGCTCGGTGGACCAGACGGCCCAGGTGTGCTTGGTCAGGTGCATCCCCACCCCGGTGACCAGGCCGTGCCCGGGCTCCGTCCCCGCCCGCAGCCGTTCGGCCATCGCCGCGGTGGAGTGCAGCACGTAGACGCTGACCGGGGCCCCGGCGTACGGCAGGCCGCCGGTGACCGTCAGCCCCCGCCCGTCCGTCGGGTCCAGGCCCGTCGCGGCGCAGGCCGTACGGAGGGCGACCGCGAAGCAGCTGTAGAGGTCCAGCGCGCCGATCCCGTCCAGGTCCGTGCCCGCCCGGGCCAGGGCGTGCCGGGCCACGGCCGCCATCGCGGGGGACTCGCCCAGGACCGGCCGGGCCGCGACCTCCCAGGGATCCTCGGCGTACGCCCAGCCCCGCAGGTGGACGCGGCGGTCGCGGGCGATCCCGAGCCGGTCGGCGAGCCCCGAGCTGACCATGATCACGGCCGCGGCCTGGTCGACGTCCATGAACGCGACGGTCCGCTTGGTGTACGGCCAGCCGACGACGCGGTTGTCCGGGCCCGGGGTGACGAGCTCCTCCGGCGTCCAGGCCCGGCGGTGCCAGGCGTGCGGGTTGGCCGCGGCGACGCGGGTCATCGGGGCCATCATCCGGCCCCGGGCCTCCCGCTCGTCCTCGACGGACTCCCCGGCGGCGGCCCGGCGCGCGGTCTCCATGATCGCGTAGGTGTGCACGGGCAGGAAGAGCTCGTGGGCCAGCTCGGCCGGGTGCGGCGGGCGCTCCCAGCCGTAGGGCGGCTTGGGGTGGGCGCGGTGGCTCCACGCGGGACGCTCCCCCGCCCGGCGCAGGGCCCGCCGGGTGGCCAGCGCCTCACCGCCGGCGACCAGGGCCGCGTCCATCTCCCCGGCGGCGATCGCGGCGGCGGCCGTGCCGAGGAGCGTCTGCGGGGCCGTACCGCTCACCGTGGAGTAGGCGCGGTGGCGGGGTGCGGCCGCCAGGCGCTCGGCGAGCCGGGCAGCGGGGTCGTCGTACTGCCAGGACTCGGTGTAGACGACCTGGATCGAGTCGAGCCGCTCCAGCAGGCCGGGGGCCCCCGCGTCGGCGGCGGCCCCGCGGGCGGCCAGCTCCCACAGGTCCAGCGGCTCCGGCCCCGGCTGCTCGCGGACGGTGTGCTGGGCGACGCCGACGAGGCAGGGGGTCCGTGGGTCCACGCTCATGCGCCCATCAAACCAGAACGTCGTTCGGTTTGGATAGTGCGGCGTGCGCGGAAGGGGCCCGAGAAATGCACGTCCATCACTGGTGCCGGTGATGCGGGAGACGCCTTGAAAAAGGCCTCACACCGGCCTCTGCCTGCAGAGATGCCGTTTCGTTAAATGATAACCAATGGGCATTTCAATAACGGAAACGCATCGAAGGGAACCGTCCCAGACTTTTTCCCGTCAATTCATGGCCGGACTTCTGATCCACTCAGTAGCGTTCCCAACGTTTTCCCGGCGACGGGACGTCCCGCCCGCCGCCGAAGACGAAAGGAGCTCCATTGAATCCCCGAGCACGGCGCCTCACCGTCCCCCTCACCGGCCTCCTCATGGTCGCCGGAGCGATGGGCGCCACCTCCGCCGGCGCGAGCGCCGCGAGCGCCACCGGCGTCACCGGTACGGGGGCACCCTCCGACGTGGTGACGTCCACCGCGTCGGAGACCCCTGCCGAGGCGACCTCCTTCTGGTCGCCGGAGCGCATGCGAAAGGCCACCGACGCCACCGGCGACGTCGACCTCAGCGTCCGGGGCGGCAAGGCCTCCTCGGCGGCCGGGCCCACCGGCAAGGCCGGAGCCGTCCCGCCGAGCGGCCCCGGAGGCGGCGCGGCCACCAAGAGCAAGCAGGTCAACCTGCCCAACACGGTCGGCCGGGTCTTCTTCACGCTGCCCAAGGCCGACCCGCTGGACCCGAAGAGCTGGAAGTACTGCTCCGGCACCTCGATCCAGAGCAGGTACCGCAACCTGGTCGCCACCTCGGCGCACTGCGTCTACGACGTGAAGACCAACCAGTTCTACGACAACTGGGTCTTCATCCCGTCCTACTGGGACGGCACCCAGGCCTGGGACGGCAAGAACCCGTACGGCGTCTACGCGGCCAAGTGGTTCAACGCGCACGACGACTTCGTCGTGAAGGAGGACTACGACTACGACTACGCCTTCGTCAACGTCCACTCCGGCGTCAAGGTGAGCTGGGAGAAGGACAAGGACGGCAAGTGGAAGCCGGTCGTCAAGAACGTCGGCCGGCTCGGTGACAACGTCGGCGGCCAGGGCTTCGCCTGGAACCAGAAGGTGAAGAACAAGGTCTTCTCCTTCGGCTACCCGGCCGGACCCCACCCCGACGGCGACAAGCCGTTCACCGGGCGCACGATGAAGTGGTGCTACGGTGCGACCGCCGCCATGCCCGCCGCGCCGAAGTACACCATCCAGGAGCACGTCGGCTTCCGGTGCGCCTTCACCGCGGGCGCCAGCGGCGGCCCGTTCCTGCTGAAGTACCGGAGCTCCACCCGCACCGGCTACCTCAACGGCGTCAACAGCGTCGCCTGGGACACCGACAAGAACGACCGCTACGACCACGTCTCCTCGCCGTACTTCAACGGCGACACCCACCAGGTCTACAGGGTCGCGGCCAACCGCTGGACGAAGTAGTCCGGCTCAGGGGACGGCGTTCGGACGACCCGGCCGCCGTCCCCTCTGAGTCGTAGCCCCACGAGACACAGGGAGCTACAATAGAACGATGAAGACGATCACACAGCGTGAGTTCCGCAACAACTCCGCGGCCGTCATGGACGCGGTGGAGGCAGGCGAGGTCTACCACATCACCCGTAACGGCATCGGGGTCGCGGAGCTCCGTCCCCTGCCCCGCCGGCGGCGGCTGACCGCAGAAGAGCTCGTCGCCCGGCACCGCAAGCTCCCGCGCGTGGACTACGCGCGCATGCGCCAGGAGGCCGACGAGTTCTTCGGCACCGAGGACCGCGTCGGCGACGGCGACCCGTGGGAGTCCGACCGTGCCTGACCGCGACGAGTCCGGAGTGATCGACACCTGCACATACATCGATCTGGACCTCATCGACCCGGAACGGTTGCCGACCGTTCCCGAGATCACCTCGATCACTCTTGCCGAGCTTCACCAGGGCGTCGCCATGGCCAAGGACGCCGGGGCCCGGGCCGCCCGCATGGAGAAGCTGGGGGCGGCCGTCACCGACTTCGAACCGCTGCCTTTCGACCGTGACGCCGCCGCCCGTTACGGGACTCTGGTCGCCCTCACGATCTCCTCCGGTCGCGACCCTCGCCCCCGCAGGATGGACTTGCTGATCGCGGCAGTGGCGTCAGCCCACGGCCTACCGCTCTACACGCGTAACGGCGCCGACTTCAAAGGGCTCGACAGCATGGTGACCATCGTGCCCGTGTGACGGCCTCGTGACGCACAGGACGTTCCCCTGACCGTCGGCCTCGGCGGCCCGGCCGACCACCTCCCGCCGAACCGGTGACGGTGGCCTCGTTCCGGGCGGGCCGCCCCGGCGAAGTGCGGGCGCTTGACGGAAACCCTCCGGGCACCGACTGATGGGTTGCCCGGAAACCCGCGGAGCCCCAGTCATGGAAGATTCCTCCGGCACCCTGCGGACACCGCCTCCGGGCGGCGGGCGGTCCGACGTCTCCGCAGCTCAGGATGGCCGTACGGAGGGCATCGCCGACGAATGCCGATCAGGAGAAGATCCGACGCTGGTCAGGATCTTTCGGTTCCGCTGATTCCGCAACGAAAACATAACGGTCCATCTTGATGCCGGATTACTGCCCCTTTACACCATCTTTGCTGAGTACCGTCTCCTCTTGTCTCTTTACGTACGCGTGAGCCACCCGAGCGCTCATGACAAAGAAGGAGCTACCGTGAACCCCCGAGTCAAGCACCTCGCCCTCCCCCTGGGAGGTGCTCTCGTGGCCGCCTCCGTGGCCGGCGGCGCCCTCGCCGGCACCGCCCACGCCGAGCCCGACCTGACGTCGGCGACGCTCGCCCCCTCTGCCAACGCGCAGGCCATCGCGGGCTACTGGACCTCCTCGAAGCTGAAGGAGGCGAAGACCTACCTCGCCGAGTCCACCGCCACCGGCAAGCTGCAGGTGGGCGGCACGAAGGCCTCCGCCGACGGCAGGCCCGGCATCGTCGCGCCGACCGGCGAGGGCGGCAAGTCCGCCGGCCGGTCCAGGAACGTCAACCTGCCGATCACCGTCGGCAAGGTCTTCTTCCTCGACGACAAGGGCCAGGAGCGCTGGTGCTCCGGCACCTCGGTCCAGTCGAAGTACCGCAACCTGGTCGCCACCGCCGGCCACTGCGTCTACGACACCGACACGAACAAGCCCTTCAGCAACTTCGTGTTCATCCCCGGCTACTACCAGGGCAAGGCCCCCTGGGGCATCTACGTCGGCGCCAAGGTCAACATGCACCACGACTTCGACGTCTACGAGGACTACGACTACGACTACGCGTTCGTCAACGTCTACAACGGCATCAGGCAGACGGGCGTGAAGGAGGTCGGCAAGTCCGCGTACACGGCCGCCAAGGGCTTCAAGTACACCGAGGACCGGGCGATCTCCAAGGAGGAGTTCGAGAAGGGCTACGAGAGGTACGGCGAGCTCGGCCCGTACTGGAAGAAGGCGGTCGACCCGACCGTCGAGCACGTCGCCAAGCCGGCCGATGCCGCGAAGCACATCGAGGAGTACGTCGCCGGCGGCCGCAACGGCATCAAGCTGACGGCCGTCGAGGTCGTCGAGAGCGTCTACGACAAGGCTCCCAAGGGCCTGGAGAACGGCAACAGGTTCGAGCGCAAGACCGTCAGGACGCCGATCAGCAAGGAAGAGTACGACAGGCTCGTCAAGCAGAAGGCGGACGGCGGCTTCCTCGGCAGGCTCGAGGCCACCAAGGACGTCAACGGCAACGAGATCGCCTGGTTCAAGTCCCAGTACTTCGTGAAGAAGTGGGTCAAGATCACGGTGAAGGAGCTGTACTTCCACACCCGGTACTTCGTGATCACGCTGGCCGACGCCGGCCGCCTGGGCGACAACGTCGGCGGCCAGGGCTTCAGCTGGAACCAGAAGCTGGGCAAGAAGGTCTTCACCTTCGGCTACCCGGCCTACGCCCACCTGGACGGCCACAAGCCGTACAGCGGCCACACCATGAAGTGGTGCTACGGCGCCACCGGCAACGCTCCGGACGTGCCGAAGTACAACGCCCAGGAGCACCAGGCCATCAAGTGCGCCTTCACTCCGGGGTCCAGCGGCAGCCCCTTCCTGCTGCGCTACAAGAACAGCAAGCGGACCGGATACGTCAACGGCGTCGTGAGCCTCACGATCGACAGCGACGGCAACAACCGCTACGACCGGGTCACCACCCCGTACTTCAACGGGGAGACCTACGGCATCTACAAGCACGCCGCCAACCTGTGGACCGGCAAGCTCCCGGCCTGAGCGCGGAGATCCGATGGGGGAGGGCCTGGTGACCACGCCGGGCCCTTTCCCGTCTTCACGGGGCTCTTATACCGCGGGGAGCACGCTGGGCGGGACGACGACGTCGGACCGGATCGGTCCACCAAGCTGCCCAAAAGCCAGTTGATCTGGAAAAATCCTCCTTTACGCACACATCGCGCTCCGCACCCCTGAAAGGACCGTTCTTCATGTCCTCCCGCGTCCGGCGGCTCACGGCCACATTCGGCGCCCTGGTCGCCGTCTGTGCGACCGCGATGTCCGCCTTCCCCGGGAGCGCCGCGGCCAGTCCGTGGGACGGGGTGCCGAACGGCGTCACGTCCGTCACGCTGACTCGGAACCACGCCGACATGAAGCGGATCGCGGGCTACTGGAGCCCGGAACGGCTCAAGCAGGCGCAGGACAACACCCCGGCGATCCCCGGGGTCAAGCCCAGCGAGAGCGCCCCCACGCCGCCCCCGGCCTCCCCCACCCCCGGCGGCGCCGGCCAGGCCACCACCGCCGCGGCGGCGGGAGAGCAGACGGCCACCACCTCGACCGCCCCGACCGTCACGACCGGCGGAGAGCGGACGACCACCACCGTGACCACCACCGCGGGCTCCTCTCCGGTCATCGAACCCACCTCGCCGAAGAAGAAGGCGCAGGCCGCCGGCCCCGCTCCCATCACCGTCGGGAAGGTGTTCTTCCGGATCGGGGACAAGGACTACTGGTGCTCGGCCTCCGCCGTGGCCTCCGCGGGCAGGAACCTGGTCGCGACGGCCGCCCACTGCGCCTACGACGCCAAGACGGGCAGGTCCGCCGAGTACTGGATCTTCATCCCGGGCTACGACAGAGGCGCCACGCCGTACGGAATCTACGTCGGCCACTCCCTCAACCTGCACGAGAGCTTCGTCGGCAAGGGCGACTACGACTACGACTACGCCTTCGTCACCGTGCACGACGGCTTCCGGTGGAAGGCCGGCAAGACCGCGGGTTCCCACGAGATGGAGCCCACGGGCAGCCTGGAGGACAACGTCGGCGGACAGGGGCTGGTCTTCCGGCACGGTCCGGGCAGGTACACCTTCGCCTTCGGCTACCCCGCCGCCCCCCACCTCGACGGCAGCAAGCCCTTCAACGGCCAGGAGCTGAAGTCGTGCGACGGCCAGACGCGCAAGCAGGCGGCCCCCGCCCGCCTGGTGGAGTACGGCGTCGCACTGAAGTGCGGGTTCACCGCCGGCGCCAGCGGCGGTCCGTGGCTGATCGCATACGACATCAAGCGCGGCCTCGGCTACCTCAACGGGGTCAACAGCTTCGCCTGGGACACCGACGTCGACAAGCGGTACGACCTGATCTCCTCGCCGTACTTCACCCTGTCGACCTATGTCGTCTACCGGTACGCGGGCAGCCAGCGCGTGGACTGATCCCCCGTCGCGGGACCGGTCCGGACGGCATGAAGGGCCTCGGCGATCCGCCGGGGCCCTTTCGAGTTCCGTTAGACGTGGCGGGCGCCGAATCGGTGCCGTCCGTTCCCTGTGATCTGCGTCACAGAGGGTTCGCCACCCACGGTACACGTCCGACTACACAACATCCGTCGCATTCATCACAACCCTCGACCTAGCTGCGAAGACACGGCACTCCACCCCCAAGGCCAACAAGGGGTCCAGTGGTGGCCATAGGTAACGGAATGATATCGGCGGATGTGACCGGCTTCGCCGGTTCCCGATCGGCTTCCGTTTTTCAAGATCGGGGCTGTATGTTCCTGGCTATCCCTTTACTGACGCATGGGACGCAAGATGCGTTCCACGACAGACCAAGGAGTTTCCCTTGAAGCGCATCCTCCTCCCCGCCGGTGGCGCCGTTCTGGCCACCGGTCTGCTGGCCGCCGGTCTGGCCGGCACCGCTCAGGCCGACCCGCAGTGGGCCTTCGACACGATGGCCAAGGACGCCCCCACCGCGCTCGAGACCGCGGAGTTCTGGCTGGGCGCCAACTACAAGACCAACAACCTCGCCAAGGCCACGCCCTACACCTGGGAGACCAAGGCCACGCCGAAGCTGAGCGTCGGCGGCGGCTACACCCCCGACGGCAAGCCCGGCTCGGTGCTGCCGACCGGCGAGGGCAAGAAGGCCACCTCGGTCGTCAAGAACATCAACCTGCCCAAGACCATCGGCAAGGTGTTCTTCGTCGACTCCGACGGCGGCCTGAAGTGGTGCTCCGCCACCTCGATCGAGGCCAAGTACCGCAACCTGGTCGCGACCGCGGGCCACTGCGTCTACGACGACGCCAAGAACTCCAGCGTCATGGACAAGTGGATCTTCGTCCCGGGTTACTACCAGGGCAAGGCTCCGTGGGGCGTGTACGTCGGTAAGACCGCCTACACCCACTACGACTTCGCCGCCTTCGAGGACCGCGACCGCGACTACGCGTTCGTCACCGTCTACAACGGCGTGCAGGTCGGCGGCGGCTCCGCCAAGCAGGTCTCGAAGAGCGAGTTCGACAAGGCCACCGGCCCGGGCAAGTTCGTCGACACGAAGGCCATCGACGAGAAGACCTTCATCGCCGGCCGCGAGAAGTTCGGCGAGAACGGCCCGTACCAGTCGAAGGCCGCCGACCCCAAGGTCGAGCACATCGCCAAGCCGGCGAACGTGACCGGGGCCAACGTCCACGACTACACCGACGAGGACGGCAAGGACGGCGTCAAGCTGGTCGGCGTCGAGGTCGTCAAGTCCGTCTACACCGCTGCCGGTGACGGCCTGGAGAACGGCAACCAGTACGTCGGCAAGTCCGACAGCAAGCCGGTGCCGATCAGCCTCGAGGAGTACAACGAGCTGAAGGCCAAGAAGGCCGACGGCAACTTCCTCGGTGAGCTGACCGAGGTCAAGCAGGGTGACAAGGTCATCGGCTGGGCCAAGCAGCAGTTCTACGTCAAGAAGTGGGTCAAGTCCACGGTCCAGATGCAGTACTGGGTCGAGACCTACTGGCTGGCCGCGGACTTCATCAAGGACACCGGCCGCCTCGGCGACAACGTCGGTGGCCAGGGCTTCGCCTGGAACCAGAAGACCGGCCAGAAGGTCTACATCTTCGGTTACCCGGCCGACGCCCACCCCGACGGCCACAAGGCCTACACCGGCGTGACCGCCAAGTGGTGCTACGGCACCACCACCGGCAAGACCTACACCCACGCCGCGACCAAGGTCGAGGAGCACGTCGGCCTCAAGTGCGCGATGACCCCGGGCGCCGACGGCTCCCCGTGGCTCATCAAGTACAGCAACGCCAAGCGTCTGGGCTACGTCAACGGTGTCACCAGCCTCTTCGGTGACCAGGACAAGAACAACCGCTACGACCTGAGCACCTCGGCCTACTTCGATGGCGAGACCAACGCCATCTACACCAAGGCCGCGGCTGTCTGGTCCGGCTCGATCGTCAAGTAACACCCGACGATCACCCGAGTCCTCCAGGGGTCCACACCCTGACGACTCACCCTGCTCCACCCGAGGGGCCCGGCGGATTCCCGCCGGGCCCCTCGGCCGTTCCCCCGACAGGGGGAACGGCCTCCGTCCGCAGCGGATCAGCCGGCCGCGGACGCGCCTGCCGACCGCGGGAACGGTTTCCCTGCGACGGGCGGGGCCCGTCACAGGAGCGATCATCCGGCTCCCACGCACGTTTCCGCCCCGGCCACGGCGCCCGGACCCACTCGCTCCGCACGGACGCTCCAGGGTTCACGGCGGGAGCAACCGGAGGGCGGCGCAGGGATCTTTCCCGCCGCCGGATCCGGCCCGGCGGTCTCACCGGCAGCGCACGAACATCGAAAGAGGGGCCCGGCGATCGCCGGGCCCCTCCGATGTCGACAGCGTTAGACGTGGCGGACCCCGAATCGGTGCCATCCGTTCCCTGTGATCTGCATCACAGGGCTGTCGTAACGGAACGTATCGGAACACTCACGTCACATCATCACCACTTACAACATCCTTATGGTGATCTGCACAAACGCGACCCACCAGGTCATGCGAGATCAATGTTTCCAAACCTCAGATCAGATAACGGAACGGTCACGCTCGGATGGGTGCCGTTTTTCACCCGCGAAGCGGCTTCCGTTTTTCAAGATCGGGGCTGTATGTTCCTGGCTATCCCTTTACTGACGCATGGGACGCAAGATGCGTTCCACGACAGACCAAGGAGTTTCCCTTGAAGCGCATCCTCCTCCCCGCCGGTGGCGCCGTTCTGGCCACCGGTCTGCTGGCCGCCGGTCTGGCCGGCACCGCTCAGGCCGACCCGCAGTGGGCCTTCGACACGATGGCCAAGGACGCCCCCACCGCGCTCGAGACCGCGGAGTTCTGGCTGGGCGCCAACTACAAGACCAACAACCTCGCCAAGGCCACGCCCTACACCTGGGAGACCAAGGCCACGCCGAAGCTGAGCGTCGGCGGCGGCTACACCCCCGACGGCAAGCCCGGCTCGGTGCTGCCGACCGGCGAGGGCAAGAAGGCCACCTCGGTCGTCAAGAACATCAACCTGCCCAAGACCATCGGCAAGGTGTTCTTCGTCGACTCCGACGGCGGCCTGAAGTGGTGCTCCGCCACCTCGATCGAGGCCAAGTACCGCAACCTGGTCGCGACCGCGGGCCACTGCGTCTACGACGACGCCAAGAACTCCAGCGTCATGGACAAGTGGATCTTCGTCCCGGGTTACTACCAGGGCAAGGCTCCGTGGGGCGTGTACGTCGGTAAGACCGCCTACACCCACTACGACTTCGCCGCCTTCGAGGACCGCGACCGCGACTACGCGTTCGTCACCGTCTACAACGGCGTGCAGGTCGGCGGCGGCTCCGCCAAGCAGGTCTCGAAGAGCGAGTTCGACAAGGCCACCGGCCCGGGCAAGTTCGTCGACACGAAGGCCATCGACGAGAAGACCTTCATCGCCGGCCGCGAGAAGTTCGGCGAGAACGGCCCGTACCAGTCGAAGGCCGCCGACCCCAAGGTCGAGCACATCGCCAAGCCGGCGAACGTGACCGGGGCCAACGTCCACGACTACACCGACGAGGACGGCAAGGACGGCGTCAAGCTGGTCGGCGTCGAGGTCGTCAAGTCCGTCTACACCGCTGCCGGTGACGGCCTGGAGAACGGCAACCAGTACGTCGGCAAGTCCGACAGCAAGCCGGTGCCGATCAGCCTCGAGGAGTACAACGAGCTGAAGGCCAAGAAGGCCGACGGCAACTTCCTCGGTGAGCTGACCGAGGTCAAGCAGGGTGACAAGGTCATCGGCTGGGCCAAGCAGCAGTTCTACGTCAAGAAGTGGGTCAAGTCCACGGTCCAGATGCAGTACTGGGTCGAGACCTACTGGCTGGCCGCGGACTTCATCAAGGACACCGGCCGCCTCGGCGACAACGTCGGTGGCCAGGGCTTCGCCTGGAACCAGAAGACCGGCCAGAAGGTCTACATCTTCGGTTACCCGGCCGACGCCCACCCCGACGGCCACAAGGCCTACACCGGCGTGACCGCCAAGTGGTGCTACGGCACCACCACCGGCAAGACCTACACCCACGCCGCGACCAAGGTCGAGGAGCACGTCGGCCTCAAGTGCGCGATGACCCCGGGCGCCGACGGCTCCCCGTGGCTCATCAAGTACAGCAACGCCAAGCGTCTGGGCTACGTCAACGGTGTCACCAGCCTCTTCGGTGACCAGGACAAGAACAACCGCTACGACCTGAGCACCTCGGCCTACTTCGATGGCGAGACCAACGCCATCTACACCAAGGCCGCGGCTGTCTGGTCCGGCTCGATCGTCAAGTAACACCCGACGATCACCCGAGTCCTCCAGGGGTCCACACCCTGACGACTCACCCTGCTCCACCCGAGGGGCCCGGCGGATTCCCGCCGGGCCCCTCGGCCATTCCCCCGACGAACGAGAACGCCCCGGGAAGACCGGCAGGACTCCCCACAGGCCGCCTGTCAGGACGAGACCCCGGGGCACCGGGGTCTCCCGGTGGAACGTTCCCGCTCAGGCCGGGGCGAGCTCCCTGATCCGCTCGTCCAGCTCCACCACCGCGGGCTCGGCGGCGTGCGGCTCCAGCCGCCGGCGCAGGTCGGTGACATAGGACCGGGTCCGGGCCGACTGCAACCCGCCCGCCAGCTCCAGCGCCTCGCCGGCCGCCGGGCAGGCCTCCTCCAGCTCGCCGCATTCCAGCAGCCCCGCGGCGAGCAGCGACAGGTTGAACATGCGCCCGCGCACGAACCGCCCGTCCATCTCCAGCGACCGCCGCGCGTGCCGTACGGCCTGCGGCCCGTCGCGCAGGTCGCGGAAGCAGTGAGCGGTCTTCGCCGACAGGTAGGCCTCGTCGAAGTACGCGATCCACTCGGGCTCGTCCCCGGGTTTCCTCTGGTCGAAGGCCAGCTCCGCCTGGTGCAGCGCGGCGCGGCAGGCCGTACGGTCGCCCAGCAGCGCCTGCGCGTGGGCCTCCAGCACGTGCGCCTCGGCCAGCAGGGAGGCGATCCCGGCGCGCCGGGCCGAGAGCTGGGCGGCGCGGGCGAGGTCGAGGGCGTGGGCGGGCTGCCCGATGTAGGCGGCCTGGTGGCTCATGCCGGCGAGGATCTCCCCGCCGAGGCCGTGGTCCCCCGCCCCCCTGGCCAGGCGCAGCGCCTGGATCAGGTAGCGCTGGGCGACCCCGTGGTGCTCCAGGTCGTAGGCCATCCAGCCGGCCAGCCGGGTCAGCTCGGCGGCGGCCGAGGCGAGCTCCCTGCCGGTGGCCTCGGCGTAGGAGCCGTCGTTGAGCAGCGGGGCGACGGCCGTGTCGAGGTACTTCACCACCGCCGCACGGATCCGGCCGCCGCCGAACCTGTTGTCCAGTTCGCCGAAGGACCGGGTGACCTCCCGGATCGCGGAGATGTCGGCCATGCCCACCCGCCGGGAGCCGCCCGCGGCGGGGCGGGTCTCCGCCGGGAGGGTCAGCCAGCGCACCGCGCCGACCGAACCGGCCCCGATCGCGAAGGTGGAGTCCACCAGGAACCTGCGCCGCTCCACGTCCGCCCGCCACAACGCCGTCACGCTCGCGACCCCTTCGTCCCAGGTGTGCGGGAACTCCTGCCCCACGTCGAGAGGCGTAGTCACCGCGGACATGTCCATGTCCTGCGGGGTGACCGTCCGGCCGAGCCGCAGCGAGAAGATCTCCGCCAGCAGGGCCGGGACCGGGTCGCGGGGGCGCTGGCCGCCGAGCCAGCGCAGGACGGAGCTGTGGTCGTACCTCAGCCCGGACAGGCCGCGCGCCCGGCCGAGCTCGTTGAGTTCGCGGGCCAGTCCCTTGTAGGTGAATCCGGCCTCGGCGATGAGCCGTCGGAGGGAGCGGTTCGGCTGGCGTTCCATCGTTCTCCTCGCCGTCGAGAATCCCGGAGCGCATGATGGTGCGCCTGGACGGTCCGCGGGCGTACGGGTGCCCGCGTGCCCTGCCCGGAAGGTAAAGGTAACGGAGAGAACTTGTTATAGCACGTTCCGTAAAGTAATTGCGATTCTTTGGCAAAGAAGACGCCCCCGCCGGTCGGGCGGGGGCGTCTTCGGAGGGTGGGCCGGAGGGGCGCCGGGAGACGGGCCGGTGCGGCCCGGACCGCGAGCGCCGCTCCCTGACCGGGATCGCCGCTCCGGGCGGACCGGCCGCCCGGGGCGGATCAGCCGGACGGGCCGGATCAGCCGGACGGGCCGGATCAGCCGGACGGGCCGGATCAGCCGGACGGGCCGAGCGGGCCGGCCGGATCAGGCGGCTACAGCCGGGCGACCCCGTCGGCGCGCGCCTGGGCGATGACCGCGGCGGTGACCGCGGGGGCGACCCGCTCGTCGAACGGGCTGGGGATCACCGAGTCGGCCGAGAGCTCGTCGTCGCCGACCACGGCGGCCAGCGCCTCGGCGGCGGCGACCTTCATGTTCTCGGTGATGGCGCTGGCCCGCACGTCGAGCGCCCCGCGGAAGACGCCGGGGAAGGCCAGCACGTTGTTGATCTGGTTGGGGAAGTCCGAGCGGCCGGTGGCGACCACCCGGGCGTGCTTCCTGGCCACCTCGGGGTGGACCTCGGGCGTCGGGTTGGACAGCGCGAACACGATCGCGCCGGGCGCCATCGAGGCGATGGCCCGCTCGGAGACCGTCGAGCCCGACAGGCCGACGAACACGTCGGCCCCGGCCAGCGCCTCCTCGGTGGAGCCGCGCAGGTCCGCCCGGTTCGTGTCGCGGGCCAGCGCCTCCTTGACCGGGTTGAGGTCGTCGCGGCCCCGGTGGACGAGGCCCTTGGAGTCGGAGACCGCGATGTCGCCGATGCCCGCGTTGAGCAGGATGCGGCTGACCGCCACCCCGGAGGCGCCGGCGCCGGCCACCACGGCCCGCAGCTCGCCCAGCGGGCGGCCGGTCAGCCGGGCGGCGTTCTTCAGCGCGGCCAGCACGACGATCGCGGTGCCGTGCTGGTCGTCGTGGAAGACCGGGATGTCCAGCAGGTCGCGCAGCCGCTCCTCGACCTCGAAGCACCGGGGCGCGCTGATGTCCTCCAGGTTGATGCCGCCGAACGAGGGTGCGAGCCGGACGACGGTCTCGACCAGGGCGTCCACGTCGGTGCAGTCGAGGCAGATCGGCACGGCGTCGACGCCGGCGAACTCCTTGAACAGCAGGGCCTTGCCCTCCATGACGGGCATGGCGGCGGCGGGCCCGATGTCACCGAGCCCGAGCACCGCGGTGCCGTCGGAGACGACGGCCACGACGTTCGAGACCCAGGTGTAGTCGGCGGCCAGCTCGGGCTCCTCGGCGATCGCGGTGCAGACCTTGGCCACGCCCGGGGTGTAGGCGAGGGCCAGGTCGTCGGCGTTGCGGACCGGGACGGTCGAGCGGACCTCCAGCTTGCCCCCGCGGTGCAGGGCGAAGGCCGGATCCAGATCGAGGGCTTCGAGGGAGATGGAAGATGACGAGATTGCCACAGCGACCCCTGTAATCAGTCAGACGGACATTTTCCTTCGTAGGCGCCGGAGGAGGTCGGCCCGGCTTCGGTAGCCGCTCGGGACGTGCTCACTGGAGGACGGTCGCCTGGAGGGTTCGGGGGTCACCCGTTGCTCGATTGTGCCACATGGTGAGACTCCCGCAGGTGACAGAGAACGCACACTTTCGTCACCGGGAACGTTAACCTGCTCACATGTAATACTTGAATCCCGGCAGACCCCTTACCTCGACACTCCGAACACCTCGACGGAAACCCCCGGTGGATCTGATCTCCTACGCCGAGCTGGCCGTGCTGCTCGTCAACCGCCCCGACCGCCTCACCGGCCTGGAAGGGGTGCGGACCCTGCTGGAGGAGAGCGGCCGCCCCCCGCAGGCCGACCGCCTCGCCCCCGGGGACCTCGACGCCCTGCGCGGGCTGCGCACGGAGCTCGTGACCGTCTTCGAGGCCGCCGCCGCCGGAGACGAGCGGGAGGTCGTCGACCGGCTCAACGCGCTGCTCCGCCGCCATCCCGTCCACCCGCAGATCGCCGCGCACGACGGCGAGCCGTGGCACCTGCACCTCACCGAGGGCGGGCGCTTCTGCGACCAGTACATCGTGGGCGCGGTGATGGGTCTGGCCACCATCGTCACCGACCTCGGCGCGGACCGGCTCGGCCTCTGCCGGGCGGCGCCGTGCCGCCGGGCCTACCTCGACACCTCCTCCAACCGCTCCCGGCGCTACTGCTCGGAGCGGTGCGCCAGCCGGGCGAACGTCGCCGCCTACCGGGCCCGGAAGAAGGTCGGCCAGGACAGCGGCGGCCTGTAGCGCGCCACCACCCGGCCCACCACCGGGACCGGGCCGAAGTCCCAGCTGTCCCGGCGGCCGGAGGCGCGCTGGTTGTCGCTCTCCAGCCACCAGTCCTCGCCGTCGCGCCACGCGGCGCGTTTGACGATCAGCCGGGACGGATCGGCGGGGAGCCGGGCGAGGACGAGGTCCCCGGACCGGACCGGGGCGCCGCGCCGGACCCAGAGCCAGTCGCCGGGGCGCAGCGCGGGCAGCATGGAATCCCCCTCGACACGGACTCTCATGAGCGCCAACCCCCTTCCTGTACGGGCCTGCGAAGGCGAGTAAGGTCGTTCGAGGACCATGTCGATCTCAGCATCAAGGAAGGATTCTCCGATGCTCGCACGACTTCTGCGCCCCAGGCACGTCGCGTCCGCCCACTGCGACCTGCCCTGCGGCGTCTACGACCCGGCCCAGGCCCGGATCGAGGCCGAGTCCGTCAAGGCCATCATGGAGAAGTACGCCGCGAACGAGGACCCGGTCTTCCGCACGCGCGCACTGATCATCAAGGAGGAGCGGGCCCAGCTGGTCAAGCACCACCTGTGGGTGCTGTGGACCGACTACTTCAAGCCGCAGCACCTGGAGGCCTACCCCCAGCTGCACCAGCTGTTCTGGGAGGCCACCAAGCTGGCGGGCGCCGCCGCGGCCAAGGGCACCGTCGACTCCTCCAAGGCCGACGAGCTCCTGGCCAAGATCGAGGAGATCTCCAAGATCTTCTGGGAGACCAAGGCCGCCTGATCCGCCGCCGCGGCCGGATCGGCGACCGCGCAGGGCACGGCGCACCGGCGCCCCCAGAGGCTCCGGTGCGCCTCTCCCACCTCGCGGAACGTCCTTTTTTCCCGTTCCAAATCATCCCGATCGCGCGTCTGATCGGGCCAACGGCCACCTTGGGGCGGTAGGTTGCAGTCAGCGACCTTGCGAGGAGGAACGTGACTGAGCACACCGAGGCGCCCGCGGTCGACGCGGGCGGGATCCGTGACGTGGTGAGCGTCCGGCTGCCGGCTGTGAGCGCATATCTGTCCGTTTTACGTACGGCCACCGCAGGGCTGGCCGCCCGTCTGGACTTCACGCTCGACGAGATCGAGGATCTCCGGATCGCGGTCGACGAGGCGTGTGCGATGTTGTTGACCCAGGCCGTCCCGGGCACCGACCTGACGGCCGAGTTCGAGCTCACCGGACAGGAGATGCGGGTCCGGGTCGAGGTCAGCACGGTGGGCAGCTCCCCGCCCAAGCGCGACGAGTTCGCCTGGATGGTGCTCACCGCTCTGGCGGACGACGTGGACGCCGTGACCGACTCCCCCGACCGTATGGCGATCGTGCTCCGCAAGCGTCGAGGCGCGGCGAGGCCGGCGTGACGGAAAGGACTCGTGCCATGGCCACCAGCGACCACGCGGTCCCCGACAGGGTTCGCGCGCGCACGCTCTTCGGTGAACTGGCGGAGTTGACCCCCGACGACCCGCGACGCCAGCGCATCCGCGACGAGCTCGTCGAGCTCCACCTGCCCCTGGTCGAATACCTCGCCCGGCGCTTCCGCAACCGGGGCGAGTGGCTCGACGACCTGACGCAGGTCGCCACCATCGGCCTGATCAAGTCGATCGACCGCTTCGACCTGGACCGCGGGGTGGAGTTCTCCACCTACGCCACGCCCACCATCGTGGGCGAGATCAAGCGGCACTTCCGCGACAAGGGCTGGGCGGTCCGCGTGCCGCGCCGCCTGCAGGAGCTCAAGCTCTCGCTCACCAAGGCGATCAGCGAGCTGTCGCAGCGCGAGGGGCGGGCGCCCACCGTCGCCGAGCTCGCGGCGTTCCTGAAGATGAGCGAGGAGGAGGTCCTGGAGGGCCTGGAGTCGGCCAACGCCTACTCCACGGTCTCCCTGGACGCCCCCGACTCCGGTGACGACGACGCGCCCGCGGTCGCCGACTCCCTCGGCATCGTGGACGACTCCCTGGAGGGCGTCGAGTACCGCGAGTCGCTCAAGCCGCTGCTCGAACGGCTCCCGCCGCGCGAGAAGCGGATCCTGCTGCTGCGGTTCTTCGGCAACATGACGCAGTCGCAGATCGCCACCGAGCTGGGCATCTCGCAGATGCACGTCTCCCGGCTGCTGGCCAGGACCCTGACCCAGCTCCGCGAGGGCCTCACCGCCGAGGACTGACCCGCCGGACCGGCCCGCTCAGGCCCCGCCGCTCCCGATCCCGTCCGACGGCTCCGCGTCCCCGTAGAGGACCCGGGTCGTCGGCGGGGAGAGCAGCGCGACCAGCGCGGTCACCACCGCGGCGGCCAGGAGGCCGCCGGACAGCGTCCAGCCCGACTCCAGCAGCGTGGCCACGACCGGGACCATGAAGATCTGGGTCAGCACCCCCGGGCTCCGCGTCCATTTCTCGGCCCGCAGCAGACCCCAGGCCACCCGGAGCAGGACCGCTCCCACGAGGAGCCCGAACCCGGCGACGAAGGCCGAGCTCATCGTGTCGGACGGGTTCCCGACCGCGGTCTCGACCGCGACGTAGCCGCCGAGGAGCAGCGCGGTCAGCCCTTCCAGCGCGAGGACGGCGGCGGCGACGGTGAGGGTCGGCGGGCGGTTCTGCACAGGGCAACCCTACAGCCGGTACCGATGGGCTCCCCTTTGACCGCCTATGTGCCGTTATTGCCGGATACGCTGGCGCCATGCGCGCGATGCTCCTGGTGAACCCCAAGGCCACGACCACCAACCAGCGGACGCGGGACGTGCTCATCAGGGCGCTGGGCGCGACGATGGACCTGACCGTCGAGGAGACCGGCTACCGGGGGCACGCCGCCCATCTCGCCCGCACGGCCCATGCCGACGGGTTCGGCGTGGTCGCGGTGCTCGGCGGCGACGGCACGATCAACGAGACGGTGAACGGCCTGCTCGACGCCGAGGACGGCGAGGTGGCGGCCGACCGGCCGGCGCTGCTGGTGATCCCCGGCGGGAGCGCGAACGTCTTCGCCCGCGCGCTCGGCCTGCCGAACGACCCGGTCGAGGCCACCGGAGTGGTGCTGGAGGCGGTCGGCCGCGACCGGCGGCGCACGGTCGGGCTCGGCCAGGCCCTCTGGGACGGGCAGAGCCGCTACTTCACGTTCTGCAGCGGCCTGGGATACGACGCCGAGGTGATCCGGGCGGTCGAGGGCATGCGCGGCACGGGCCGCAAGGCCACCCCCGCGCGCTACGTGAACACCGCGCTGCGCCACTACCTGTCGACCGACAAGCGCCGCGCGGCGATGCGCCTGGAGGGCCCCGGGGTGCCCCCGGCCTCCGGCATCTTCATGGCGGTGGTCTCCAACACCTCGCCCTGGAGCTTCATCGGCCCCCGGCCGGTCTGCCCGACCCCGTGGGCGAGCTTCGAGACGGGTCTGGACCTGCTCGGGCTCCAGCGCCTCGGCCTGCCGTCCATGCTCCACCTGATGCCGCAGATCATGGGCACGCGCGAGACCCTGCCGACCGGGCGGCACCTGGTGCAACTGCACGACGAGAAGGAGTTCACGCTGACCGCCGAGCGCCCGGTGGCCTTCCAGCTCGACGGCGACTATCTGGGGGAGGTCGAGCAGGTGATCTTCCGCTCTACCCCCAATGCGTTACAAGTATTGGCATAGTGGGTTACATATCGTCATTGTGTGACGTATCCGACACTCTTCTCCCCCAAAACCTTTTACCAAACCTCTTGCTTGCCCTCCGGGTAGCTGCCACTCTCAACAGTGACGTCGGAACGTAGGACCTTTGAGTGGCCGTAATCACGCTGAGGTCACCGACGATCACCGCGAGCACCTCCGGACCGGTTCAGGACCGGGAGGTCGTTCGCGCCTGTTAGTGAAAGTCTTCACAAAGTGAGCCGTCGGAGCCGAGCAAGGGCTCCTCTTACGAAGGAGTGGACGCATGGACTGGCGCCACCGAGCCGCCTGCCGTGACGTGGACCCCGAGCTGTTCTTCCCGATCGGCAACACCGGCCCCGCCCTGATGCAGATCGAAGAGGCCAAGCAGGTCTGCCGGACGTGCACCGTGAGCGACGCCTGTCTGAAGTGGGCTCTGGAGTCCGGGCAGGACGCCGGCGTCTGGGGCGGTCTGAGCGAGGACGAGCGCCGCGCCTTCAAGCGCCGCACGGCCCGCGCCCGCGCCCGCGCCACCGCCTGAACCGCGCCCCACCGGCACGGGGCCCCGGGGATGCGCCCGGGCCCCGCCGCGGCGGCCCGCACCGCCGCCCGGCCGCTCTCCGCGGACCCGCCCGTCAGATCCCCGGCAGGGGGATCGCCAGGGTGACCTCGGTCCCGCCGCCCTGACGCGGCTCGATGGCCAGCCGTCCGGAGAGCTCCCCCACCACCAGGGTCCGCACGATCTGCAGGCCCAGACTGGTGGACAGTTCGAGGTCGAACCCCTCCGGCAGACCGGCGCCGTCATCGGAGACGACCACGTCCAGCCGGTCGGCCTCCCGCGAGACGATCACCTGCAGCCGGCCCGGCCGCTGCGCCAGCCCGTGCTGGACGGCGTTCTGCAGCAGCTCGGTGAGGACCATCGCCAGCGGGGTGGCGATCTCCGACTTCAGCACCCCGAACGTCCCGACGCGGCGCGGCACCACCTGCGCCTCCGGGGCCGAGACCTCGCTGGCCATCGCGATCACCCGGTCGGCGATGTCGTCGAAGTCCACCTGCTCCTCGGGCGTGTGGGACAGCGTCTCGTGCACGATCGCGATCGACCCGACCCTGCGGACCGCCTCCTCCAGCGCCTCCCGCCCCTCAGGCACCCGCAGCCGCCGGGCCTGCAGCCGCAGCAGCGCCGCCACCGTCTGCAGGTTGTTCTTCACCCGGTGGTGGATCTCCCGGATCGTGGCGTCCTTGGTCATCAGCTCGCGCTCGCGCCGCCGCAGCTCGGTCACGTCGCGGATGAGCACCAGCGCGCCGATCCGCCCGCCCCCGACCACCAGCGGGATCGCCCGCAGCTGCACGACCGTGCCGCCCGCCTCCACCTCGGTCTCCCGGGGCTCCCTGCCGCTCGCCACGATCATCAGGTTCTCGTTGATGGGCTCACCGGCGTAGCAGAGCGTGGCGGTCGTGCGGCCCAGTTCCGCGCCGACCAGGTCCGCGGTCAGGCCCAGCCGCCGATAGGCCGACAGGGCGTTGGGCGAGGCGTAGGTCACCCGGCCCGCCCGGTCCAGCCGGAGCAGGCCGTCGCCCACGCGCGGCGAGCGGACCAGGATCGGCTCCGCGCCGGAGAACGGGAAGCGGCCCTCGGCCACCATCTGGGCCAGGTCCGAGGCGCTCTGCAGGTAGGTGAGCTCCAGGCGGGACGGCGTACGCGCCGACGACAGGTTCGTCGAGCGCTGGATCACCCCCAGGTAGCGCTGCCCGGGAGCCGCCCCGTTCGCGGGCCCGACGGGGGCGGTCCCGTTCGCCGCCCTGCCGCCCGGAGACCCGCCGCCCGGAGACCCGCCGGACGCGGGCCCACCGGACGCGGGCCCGCCCGACGCGAGCCCGCCGAGGGCGCCTCCGGCCGGGTCAGCCCGCCGTACCGGGATGGTCTCCTCCCGCACCGGGACGCCGGTGGACCAGTCGGGGTCGCCCTCGCGGCAGATCCTCCGCTCGTCCCAGGCGGTGTCGATGAGCTCGCGCTCGCCCCTGGCGATGGTCGTGCCCACGACGTCGTCGTGGTAGACGGTGGGCCCGGTGGTGGGGCGCATCTGCGCGACCGCGATCCACCCCGACCCGTCCTTGAGGGGGATCCACAGGATGAGGTCGGCGAACGACAGGTCGGCCAGGAGCTGCCAGTCGGAGACCAGCGAGTGCATCCAATCGAGGTCCGCGTCGTCGAGCGCGGTGTGGCGGACCGCCAGGTCGCTAAGAGTCGGCACCCGTGCATCATGCGTTCTTTGCCGCTCCGAATGCGAATCGGCCGATCCGGAACTGCGAAGATGCCCCCATGGAGCAGACCCCGGATCCCCTGGCCCGCCTGCGGACCGCCGCCGAAGCACGCCGTGCGGCAGGACTGCGGCGGACCCTGCGCGCCCGCACACCCGACGACGACGGCCTGATCGACCTGGCCTCCAACGACTACCTCGGGCTGGCCAGGGACCCGCGGCCGGCCGAGGCCGCCGTCGAGGCCACCCGCACCTGGGGCACCGGCTCCACCGGCTCCCGCCTGGTCACCGGCTCCACCGCGCTGCACGCCCGGCTGGAGGAGGCGCTGGCCGCCTTCGCCGGGGCCGAGGCCGCGCTGGTCTTCTCCTCCGGCTACCTCGCCAACCTGGCGGCCGTCGCGACGCTGGGCGCCGGCGCGCTGGTGGTCTCCGACGCGGGCAACCACGCCTCGATCGTGGACGCCTGCAGGCTCTCCCGCTCCCGCGTGGCGGTCACCCCGCACGGGGACGCGGCGGCCGTGGAGAAGGCCCTGGCCGACCGCGCCGAGGAGCACGCCGTCGTCGTCACCGACGCGATCTTCTCCGTCGACGGGGACCTGGCTCCGCTGGAGGAGCTGCACGCCGCGGCCGTACGGCAGGGCGCGCTGCTGGTGGTGGACGAGGCGCACTCGCTCGGCGTGGTGGGGCCGGGCGGGCGGGGCGCGGTGTACGCCGCGGGTCTGGCCGGTGAACGGACGGTTGTGAGAACGGTCACACTGTCGAAGTCGCTGGGCTCCCAGGGCGGGGCCGTGCTCGCCGCGCCCGAGGTCGTGGAGACCCTGGTGGACACGGGCCGCTCGTTCATCTTCGACACCGGGCTGGCCCCGGGCAGCGCGGCCGCGGCACTCGCCGCGATCGATATCCTTCACCATCGGCCCGAGCTGCCCGGACGCGTGCGGACCAGAGCGAGGGAGCTGGCCTCGATGGCCCGCGAACTCGGCCTGGAGACCGGCGAGCCGGCGGGTGCGGTCGTCCCCGTCGTCCTCGGCCGGCCCGAGACCGCACTGCGGGCCGCCGCCATCTGCGCGGAGCACGGAGTGCGGGCCGGATGCTTCCGGCCGCCCTCGGTGCCGGCCGGCCGCTCTTGCCTGCGGTTGACCGCGCGGGCCAATCTGAGTTCCGATGATCTCGCGGTGATCCGGGGTGCCCTCACCGCCGTCGCCGAGTTGAAGGTGGGCAAGTGAGCGAACGCGGTGAGCGGCCCGGCCGGCACGGCCGGTACGGCACGGCCGGCCGGACGGGTTCCGCGCCTGCGGGCGAGGAGCTTCCATGACGGACGACTCCCCCCGGATCCCGAAGTACTACGACGTCAAGCGGAGCCTCCTCTCCCTCACCAAGAGCCTGCCGGCGGGCAGCGCGCTGCCTCCGGAGAGGACGCTCGCGGTCCGCTTCGAGACGTCGCGGACCACCGTGCGCCAGGCGCTCTCGGAGCTCGTGGTGGAGGGCCGCCTGGTCCGCATCCAGGGCAAGGGCACGTTCGTCGCGCAGCCGAAGGTCGCCCAGGTCCTCCAGCTGACCTCCTACACCGGCGACCTGCGGACCGTCGGCCTGGAACCCGACACCAAGATCCTGGACATCAGCTACGTCACGGCCGACGAGCCCCTGGCCCGCCGGCTGGCCATCAACCCCGGTGGGCGCGTGCTCCGCATCCACCGGCTCCGCCTGGCCAACGGCGAGCCGATGTCGATCGACACCACCCACCTGTCCGCCCGCCGCTTCCCCCGGCTCCGGCGGGAGCTGGAGGTGCACTCCTCGCTGTACGAGACGCTGCACAACGCCTACAACGTGCGGCTGATGGACGCCGAGGAGATCATCGAGACCGTGCTGGCGACGCCGTACGACGCCCAGGTGCTGAGCGTCGACGTCGGCCTGCCGATGCTGCTGCTCACCCGGCACGCCTTCGACGCCGACGGCAACCCCGTGGAGTGGGCGCAGTCGCTCTACCGCGGCGACCGCTACAAGTTCGTCACCCGCCTGCGCCGTCCCTGACGAGAGCGCCCGTCCGCGCCGCCTCCGCCGGGAGCGCCCGTCCGCGCCGCCCCCGGCGGATCGGCCGCGCCGCCCCGTCACGCGGCCCGGCTCCCCGTAGGGTGAGGCGGGTGAGCATTCTCGTGGTCACCGGGACCGACACCGGGGTGGGCAAGACGGTCGTCACGGCCGCCGTGGCGGCGCTGGCCCGGGAGCGGGGCTCGACCGTCGCGGTGGTCAAGCCCGCCCAGACCGGCGTGGGCGAGAACGAGCCCGGCGACCTGGACGACGTCATCCGCCTGTCCGGGGTGACGACCACCTTCGAGCTCGCCAGGTTCCCCGACCCGCTGGCCCCGGCCGCCGCCGCGCGGGTCTCGGGACTGCCCCCGGTCTCCCTCGCCGAGGCCGCCGTGCGGATCAAGGAGCTGACCGGGTCGCACCGGCTGGTCGTCGTGGAGGGCGCGGGCGGACTCCTCGTCCGCTTCGACGAGGAGGGGTTCACGCTGGCGGACCTGGCCCGGATGCTGCACGCGCCGGTGCTGGTGGTGGCCCGGGCGTCGCTGGGCACGCTCAACCACACCGCGCTGACGCTGGAGGCCGTGGCGGGTCGCGGCCTCGACCTGGCCGGCCTGGTGATCGGCTCGTGGCCGCCGGATCCCGGTCTGGCCGAGCGGTGCAACGTGGCGGACCTGGAGATGCTGGCCGCCCGGCCGCTGGCGGGCGTGCTCCCCGAAGGGGCCGGCGGACTGGACCGCGCGTCCTTCGCCAGGGTGGCGCGCGCGGGGCTGAGCCCGGTCCTGGGCGGCGGCTTCGACCCCGGCGTCTTCCGGAACGCCCTTACGCTCGCCCCGTGAGTCCCGGCGAGTCCCGGCGAGTCCCGGCGAGTCCTCGCAGCTCCCCGTGAGTCCCCGTCAGCGCCGGTTCCCCGCAGTCCCCCGTAACCGTCCCCGCAGAGTTGGAGTCAGACGTTGAGCGACATCCTCGAGATCGCCCGGGTGCAGGTCCTCGATGAGGGCCGGGGCCTCGACGCCGCCCAGGCGCTGGAGTGCCTGAAGCTGCCCGACGACCGCCTGGCCGACCTCCTGGCCCTCGCGCACGAGGTGCGGATGAAGTGGTGCGGCCCGGAGGTGGAGGTCGAGGGGATCGTCTCCCTCAAGACCGGCGGCTGCCCCGAGGACTGCCACTTCTGCTCCCAGTCGGGGCGGTTCCCCTCCCCGGTCCGCGCCGCCTGGCTGGACATCCCCTCGCTCGTCCGGGCCGCGAAGGAGACCGCGGCGACCGGCGCCACGGAGTTCTGCATCGTGGCCGCCGTGCGCGGGCCCGACCGGCGCCTGATGGACCAGGTCCGCGAGGGCGTGGCGGCGATCCGGGAGGCGGTCGACATCAACGTCGCCTGCTCGCTGGGCATGCTCACCCGGGAGCAGGTGGAGGAGCTGGCCGCCCTCGGCGTGCACCGCTACAACCACAACCTGGAGACCGCCAGGTCGCACTTCGGCAAGGTCGTCACCACCCACACCTGGGAGGAGCGCTGGGACACCTGCCTGATGGTCCGCGAGGCCGGCATGGAGCTGTGCTGCGGGGGCATCGTGGGCATGGGCGAGACGCTGGAGCAGCGGGCCGAGTTCGCCGGACAGCTCGGCGAGCTGGCGCCCGACGAGGTCCCGCTCAACTTCCTCAACCCGCGCCCCGGCACACCGTTCGAACGGTTCCCGCTCCTGGAGGGCGGCGAGGCGCTCAGGACGATCGCGACCTTCCGGCTGGCGCTGCCGCGCACGATCCTGCGCTACGCCGGCGGCCGCGAGCTGACCCTGGGCGACCTGGGCACCCGTGACGGCATGCTCGGCGGGATCAACGCGATCATCGTCGGCAACTACCTGACCACCCTCGGCCGCACCGCCGAGCAGGACCTGGGGCTGCTGGCGGACCTGCGGATGCCGATCAAGGCACTCTCCGACACGCTGTGACCCACCGGGCCCGGCGGACCCGCCGGGGCCGTACGCCGGGTCCGCGGGGCGCGCGCCGTTCCGTACGTCGACCCGCCCACCGTTTCATCGGAGAGTAACGGGACAGTCGCTTACCGTACCGCAGATCTCTGCGCGCGCGCGTGTGACAGAGGGGAATCTGGGGAGGTAGAAGGCCACGAGCACGCCAAGCAACTCCCCTGTCCGGCTAAGTGACTGACTGGTAGGTTTCGCGGTATGGAGTCCCCCAAGCACGCCGGTGACATCGCGGTCGCCGTCTCCAAGGCCTACGGCATCGAAACCATGTTCACCCTGTCCGGCGGGCACGTCTTCCCGCTCTACGACGGGGCGGTGCACGAAGGCGTGTCCATCCTCGACGTGCGGCACGAGCAGAGCGCGGTCTTCGCCGCCGAGGCCACCGCCCGCCTGACCCGCAGGCCCGGCCTGGCCGTGCTCACCGCGGGACCCGGCGTCACCAACGGCGTCAGCGGCGTGGCCACCGCGCACTTCAACGGCTCCCCCGTCGTCGTCATGGGAGGGCGGGCCCCGCGATCCCGCTGGGGTTCCGGAGCGCTGCAGGAGATGGACCACCCGCCGCTGCTGGCGCCGGTCACCAAGCTCGCCTTCACCGGCTCGGGCGCCGACTCCGTCGGGCAGGACGTCGAGATGGCCTTCCGCACGGCCATCGCCCCGCACCGGGGCCCGGTCTTCCTCGACTTCCACATGGACGACCTGTTCGCCCCCGCGGCCGAGCACCACACCGAGACGCTCACCCCCTCGCCGCTCGAACCCGACGCGGGCGCCCTCGCGCAGATCGCCCGGCTGCTCGCCGAGGCCGAGCGGCCGGTCCTGGTGCTCGGCTCCGACGTGTGGATGGACCGCGCCGAAGAAGTCGCCCGGGGCTTCGCCGAGGAGTACCGCCTGCCGGTCATCCCCAACGGCCAGGGCCGCGGCATCCTGCCCGCCGGACACGAGCTGCTGGTCAACCGCGCCCGGGGCCAGGCCTTCGCCCAGGCCGATCTGGTGATCGTGGCGGGCACCCCGCTGGACTTCCGGCTCGGCTACGGCTGGTTCGGCGGAAAGGAGGGCGCTCCCCTGGCGAAGGTCGTGCACCTGACCGACGCCCCGTCACAGGCCGCCACGCACGTCAAGCCCGCCGGGGCCGCCGCCGGCGACCTGTCCCTGGTCTTCTGGGGCCTGTCCTCGGCCTGCGCGGAGGCGGGCGTCTCCCCCGCGGCCTACGCCCCGTGGCTGTCGGCCCTGGCCGAGGCGTCCAGGGCGGCCATCGCCGGCGACGTCCAGCTGCTGGAGTCCGCCTCCGACCCGATCCACCCGATGCGGATCTACGGCGAGCTCGGCAGGATCCTCGCCGACGACGCCGTGGTGATCGGCGACGGCGGCGACTTCGTCTCCTACGCGGGCAAGTACGTCGAGCCCCGCCAGCCGGGCAACTGGCTCGACCCGGGCCCGTACGGCTGCCTGGGCACCGGCCTGGGCTACGCGATCGCCGCCCGGCTGGCCCGGCCCTCCTCGCAGGTCGTGCTGCTGCTCGGCGACGGCGCGGCCGGCTTCTCCCTGATGGACGTCGACACGCTGGTGCGGCACCGCCTGCCGGTCGTGATGATCTGCGGCAACAACGGCATGTGGGGCCTGGAGAAGCACCCCATGCAGATGCTCTACGGCTACGACGTGGCCGCCGAACTCCAGCCGCAGTGCCGCTACGACCAGGTGGTGACCGCCCTGGGCGGCGGCGGTGAGCTCGTCACCGACCCGTCGCAGATCGGTCCCGCGTTGCGCCGTGCGTTCGACTCCGGCGTGCCGTACCTGGTGAACATCGCCACCGACCCGTCCGTGGCCTACCCGCGCACCACCACCGGCGTGTGAGGCCCCCCGCGTAGAGGCCGGGCCTCTACGCGGGTCACCGGACGGACACCCCTCCGCAGGGCGGACGCTCGACCGGGCGTCCCGGCGGGTCAGCCCTTGGTCGCCGCGGGCGTGGGAGTCGGCGTCGAGCCGCCCGAACACGGCACCGCGTCCGCGACCAGCTTGACCGGGATCCGGGGATCCAGCATCTCCTCCGCGGAGGGGTGCTGCTGGTAGACGATCCAGCACTTCTCCGCGTCGAACCCACCGCTGTACTCCGGCCGCGCCTTGAGCCCGGCGGCCTTGAGCTGCTGGAGCGCCGCCGCGAGCGGCAGCTGGGTGACGTTCGGCACCCTCTTCTTCGCCACCGGGGTCGGGGTCGGGGTGGGAGTCGGGGTCCCCTTGCGGGGGGTGGGCTTCGGCGACGGGCTCTTCGTCGCCGTCGGAGTGGGCTCCGGCTCCTCGCTGACCTCGGGCGTGGGATCGGGGACCGGGCGGTTCTGCGTCGGCGTGGGCCTGGCGCGGGTCCGGTGCGGCTTCGGCGACGGGCTCTTCGTCGGCTCGGTGACGACGGGCTTCGCGGCCGGATCGCTCGCCGCGAGCCTCTCCCTGTCGAGGGGCGGCACCTCGGAACTCGCCGCCATGGTGTTGATCACCACCGCGGCCAGCCCGGCGCAGACCACGACGGCGCCCGCCGAGGCCACGGCGACCAGCCCGCCCCGGCGCCTGGGCCTCTGCGCGCTCCGGCGCCCCCGCCTGCCGGAGGAGAGCTCCGTGGGCGTGCCGGGCGGCGCCGGCGAGGCCGCCTGCCAGCCCGCCGTCGGCTGCGCGGCCGTGCTCCAGCCGGTCTCGGGGTACGGACCGTCCGACCGCGGGGCGACGCCCTGGCCGGGCAGCCCGTGGACGGCTCCGGCCGCCGGCTGCTGAACCGGCGGGAGCGCCGTGGCCCCGGTCTCCGGTCCGGCCACCGCCTGCCGCGCGGCGGTGCTCATCGCGGCGGCGCTGGGGAAGCGCCGGGCCGGGTCCTTGGACAGGGCCCGTTCCACCAGGGCCCGGATCGCCGACGGGATGCGCTCGGGCAGCGGCGGCGGGGCCTCCCGGATGTGCTTGAGCGCGATCGTGACCGGGCTGTCGCCGTCGAAGGGCCGCTGACCCGCCAGGCACTCGTAGGCGACCACGCCCAGGGCGTAGATGTCCACCGCGGGGGTCACCGGTGCACCCTCGGCCTGCTCGGGCGCGCAGTAGGAGGCGGTGCCGAGCACCATGCCCGCGTCGGTCAGCCGGCTGGCCGCGTCGGACCGGGCGATGCCGAAGTCGGTGAGCACGAGCGTGCCGTCGGACCGGACCAGCAGGTTGCCGGGTTTGACGTCCCGGTGGACGATGCCCTGGTCGTGGACCGCCTGCAGGGCCGAGGCCGCCTGGGCGATGAGCTCCATCGCGGCCCCGGGGGCGATGCTGCCCAGCCGGCTGAGCAGCCGGTCGAGCGGCTCGCCGTCCACGAACTTCATCACCAGGTACGCCGTCGCCCCCGCGCCGGGCACCTCGTGAACCCCGTAGTCGTAGACGTCGACGACCCCCGGGTGGTTGATCGTCGCCATCGCCCGGGCCTCGCCCTGGAACCTCACCAGGAACCCCGGGTCGTCGGTGCGGCCCGGGAGCAACACCTTCACCGCGACGGTGCGGGCCAGGACGGTGTCCTCGCCGCGCCACACTTCGCCCATGCCGCCGGCACCGATGCGGGTATCTAAGCGATACCGCCCGGCCAGCGTCGTGCCTTGGGCCACCATGGCTACTCCCCCGTAACCCTCTCCACTCCCACCCCAGGGTTCTCCAACAAAGCGGATTTGTATCGCGACAACGTCACAGAAGCGTAACGAAGGCCGGTATGCCGCCTCTCCGCATCACTGTGGGACGAGCGGCAGCATGACACAAAAGTCCAAACTTCGGGGGTATTTATCCATTTTGCCACGTCCCGCCGGGCGACCCGGCCTTCACCACGGCTTCGCGCCCTCCACGGCCCACGGCTCCGCGCCCTCCACGGCGGGTCCGGTGACGTCCGGCGTACGCGGCGGCGAGTCCGCCCGGCGGCCCGCGAACCGGTTCATCCGGTGAGCGTGCCGTGCTCCACACACCGGGCCGACCAGCCCAGCGGGGTCACCTGGACCACCATCCGGCGGCGGCAGCGGGAGCAGTAGCGCGGCGGCTCCATCGCCCGCGCGGCACGGCAGGACGCGTGCTCGCCCTCGCCGGCCGGGAGACCGCAGTGATCGCAGTATGGGGTCACGGTTCAGACCCTATGCTGGCGCGCATGACGCTCGCTCCCGGTCTGCGCTCCCGGCTGCTCATCATGGTGGAGAGAGAGGACACCGCCCTGCAGATCGGCAGCGGCGACGTCCCCGTGCTGGGCACCCCCCGCCTGCTCGCCCTCGCCGAGCGCGCCACCGTCCAGGCGGTCGCGGACGCCCTCGGACCCGGCCAGACCTCCGTGGGAACCAGAGTCGCCCTGGAGCACCTGACGGCCAGCCCGATCGGCGCCCACGTCGAGATCTCCGCCGAGCTCACCGAGGTCGACGGCCGCCGGCTGGTCTTCGCCGTCACCGTACGCGGCCGGGAGTCCACCGTCGCGACGGGGACGATCGAGCGCGTGGTCGTCGACCGCGAGCGCTTCCTCGCCAGGCACGCCCGCTGACCGCGCCCGCCGGGCTCGCCGGTCCGCGGCCGGCCCGGCGAGCCCGGCGGGCGCGGCGCGTCTCCCGGCACGCGGCGGTCGCCGCCGGCGCGGCGCGTCTCCGCCCGCCGGGCCGGCCGATGGGGCGCTACTCGATGACGGCGATGAGGTCGCCCTCCTGGATGACGTCTCCCTCGGCCACCTTGAGCTGCGCCACCACACCGTCGTCCTCCGCGATGACCGGGATCTCCATCTTCATCGACTCCAGGATGACCAGGGTGTCGCCGTCCTGCACGGTGTCGCCCTCCTTGACGAGCACCTTCCAGACGTTCGCCACCATCTCCGCGCGCACTTCAGCCACCGGGAACTCCCATCACTGTCACTGTCAACGATCGTGCTCGCTCCGGCCTCCGCCGGCCGCACGAGTCATGCCGCGCCGTACGCGCCCGTCCCCCCGTGCCCGGCCCGCCGCCCGCGCCTTCCCACTGTGCCAGAACGATCAGGCCCTCATGCGGGACACCAGTCCGGTGTCGTAGTCGCCGGAGACGAACTCGGGATGCTCCAGCAGCTCGGCGCAGAACGGCAGGTTGTTCTTGGGACCCTCGACGAGGAAGCCCGCCACCGCCTTGCGGGCACGCTCCAGGGCCTCGTCCCGCGTCCGGCCGAAGACGCACAGCTTGGCCATGAGCGGGTCGTAGAACGGCGTGACCGTGTTGCCGGCGGCGTAGCCGGAGTCGATCCGCACGCCCTCCCCGGACGGCTCCTCCCACACGTCGATCTTCCCGGGGCCGGGGAAGAACCGCTTGGGGTCCTCGGCGTAGACCCGGAACTCGATCGCGTGCCCGGCGGGGGCCGCCCGCAGGTCCACCGCCTCGCCCGCGGCGATCCGCAGCTGCTGCTCCACCAGGTCCACCCCGGTGACCAGCTCGGTGACGGGATGCTCGACCTGGAGCCGGGTGTTCATCTCCAGGAACACGAAATCCTGCGCGTCCGCGTCGACCAGGCACTCCACCGTCCCGGCTCCGAGGTAGCCGACGGCCTCGCCCGCCCGTACGGCCGCGGCCAGCATGCGCGCGCGCAGCTCCGGGGTGATGCCGGGAGAGGGCGTCTCCTCCACGACCTTCTGGTGGCGGCGCTGCACCGAGCAGTCCCGCTCGCCCAGCGCGACGACCGTGCCGTCCGGGAGGCCGAGGATCTGCACCTCGACGTGGCGGGCGCGCTCGATGTAGCGCTCGAGCAGGATCGCGGGGCCCCCTCCGGCTCCGCCGAACCGCGCCGCGGCGCGCGCGGCGGTCTCGAAGGCCTTGGCCAGCTCCGCTTCGTCGTGGGCGACGCCCATCCCGATGCCGCCGCCTCCACCGGCCGTCTTCACCATGACCGGGTAGCCGATCCCGGCCGCGGCGGCCGCGGCCTGCTCCAGGTCGGTGACCGGCTCCCTGGTCCCGGCCGCGACGGGCACGCCCGCGGCCTCCATCAGGTTGCGGGCGTTGATCTTGTCGCCCATCCGCTCGATCGCCTCGGGCGCGGGACCGATCCAGACCAGCCCCGCGTCGATCACGGCGCGTGCGAAGTCCGCGTTCTCGGAGAAGAAGCCGTATCCGGGGTGGACCGCCTGCGCACCCGACGCGCGGGCGGCCTCGATCACCTTGTCCGCATCGAGGTAGCTCTGCACCGGATTGGCGGGACCCAACAGGATCGCCTCGTCGGCCTCCTTCACGAACGGCAGGTCCGCGTCGGCCTCGGAGTACACCGCGATGGCCCTCGCCCCCATGCGGCGGACCGTACGGATGACGCGCCGGGCGATTTCGCCTCGGTTCGCGACCAGGACAGACTCGAACACGTAGTGGCCCCTTTCGACCGCTCCACCCTATGGCCGAGATCTCGGCACAGCCTTTCGCCCGACGCCACTGATCACAGCAGCGCGAACTGTAGGAAACTTACAACGCGCGGGGCGGGAAATCCCGGCGCGACAAGCCGTGAAGACGCACCTCACGAGCGGATCCGCAGCGGATCAGTAACGGGCCAGGCGCCCGGTGACCCGGGCCAGCGCCTCGACGACGGCCGGGTCGTACTCCACCCCGGAGCCGAGGCGGAGCCGTTCCAGCGCGGCCCCCGCCCGATCGCGGTCGGTGGAGCCGCCGACCAGGTCGTCGTAGGCGTTGGCGGCCTTGATGATGCGGCTCGACGGCGGTGGCGCCGCGCCGCAGGGCTCGCACTGGCGGCGGACGATCTCCGCCACCCGGTCCAGCACCCCCGTCTGCCGGATCACCTCGGCACCCAGCTCGGCGATGCGGTGCGCCTGCTCCGGGTCGGTGAGCACGGTCGCGCCGCCGGGGATCGGGTCACGGAGCGAGAGCTGGCCGATGTCGTGCATGAGCGCGGCGTACTCCAGCTCCAGCAGCTCGGGCTCCGCCATGCCCAGCTCCCGCCCCGCGGCGACCGACAGGCGGCTCACCCGGCGCGAGTGCCCCGGCTCGACGTAGCCGGCCACCTCCGTCACCTGCGACAGCGCCCGTACGGTCTGCAGGTAGGTGGCCCGGATCCCGGCGTACTTGCGGAACGCCACCTGGGTCACCAGCAGCGGGGCGGCGAAGACCAGCAGCGCCGCCATGGCCATGCTGTGCGCGGCCAGCGCCAGCAGGACGCCGGAGGCCGCCACCGCGGCGCCCAGCGGGGCGGCCATCCGCAGCTCGTCGCGGACGGCCACCGCGAACGCGGCGCGCACCTGCTCGGCCCGGAGGACGGCCGCCAGCAGCACGTCCACCAGCACCGTCACCAGGATCAGCACGGCCATCACGCCCAGCGCCGGCGTCCAGCTCCCGTCGGGCGGGAGGGTCGTCCGGTGGAGCGGCTCGGCGAGCGGACGGTAGGCGATCGCCAGCAGGGAGCCGGTGAGCAGCCGCCGGGCCAGCGCGTCGAGCTGCGGCGGGCGCCCGACCGCCAGGTGGGGCAGCGCCCCGGCCACCATCCCGACCGCCGTCACCGCGACGACCTGCAGCGCGGGGTGTCCCGCCCGGGTGGTCCCCACGTCCAGCAGCAGGGTGTAGCCGAGCGCCGCGGCGGCTCCGATCGGCGCCACCTCCCGGTTGCCCGGCATGGTGAGCCTGGCCAGCTCCCCCGCCGCGATCAACGCGCCGAACCCGATGGCGAACTCGGCCTGGACCAGCCCCACCGCCGCCGTGTACGCCACCCCCGCCAGCGCCATCAGACCTGCGGCGGAGATGAGCAGGACCTGCCCGGAGTCGAGTCGGCGGAACGCCCGCGTGGCCGTGAGAGCGGCCGTGCCCGTCATCGTTCCGTCCCCGTGGTCACGTCCGACACCACCTGGATCGGGGCGGTCGGGTCGTCGTGGTCCTTGGTGGTGGTCTCCGCCGTGTCCGCCGGCGGGACCGCGACCGTGCGCGGCGGTTCCCACCCCTGGCGGTCCAGGGCGCGCAGGAAGGCGTTCACCATGACCGGGTCGAACTGGGCGCCCGCGCTCTTGCGCAGCTCCTCCGTGGCGACCTCGACCGACCGCGCGTTGCGGTAGGAGCGGTCGGAGGTCATCGCGTCGAAGGCGTCGGCCACCGCGATGATCCGGGCGAACTCCGGGATCTCGTCCCCGGCCAGCCCCATCGGGTAGCCTCTGCCGTCCTGCCGCTCGTGGTGGTGCATGATCCCGGCGAAGGCCTCGTCCAGGAAGTCGATGCCCCGCACGATCTCCAGTCCCCGCATCGGGTGGAGCTGGATGGCGGCGAACTCCTCCTCGGTGAGCGGCCCCTCCTTCTGCAGGACCTTCGTCGGCACGCCCAGCTTGCCCACGTCGTGGAGCATCCCGGCGTAGCGGATCGCCCGCAGCCGCTCCGAGCCCATCCCGATCTCCTCGGCGATCATCCCGGAGGCGCGGGAGACGCGGGTGCAGTGGCCGCGGGTGTAGTAGTCCTTCGTCTCCACCGCCTGGCAGAGCGCGGCGATCGTGGCGTCGTAGGAGCGCTGCTGGGCGAGGTACTGGCCGAAGGCCCAGCGGGCGACGAACAGCGGGATCAGCACCAGCACCGCGGCGATCGAGTTGACCGTCGCCCAGAGCCCGGCGATCAGCAGGCCGAAGGTGGCGTATCCCAGGTAGGAGACCATGAACTGGGCCAGCCCCCGCAACGGCACCTGGTCGGCCTGGCCGGTCGCCGCCAGGACCAGCGCGATCAGCACGAAGTTCAGCGGTACGAACACCGCCGCCGCGCCCGCGAACGGCACGATCAGATCGCTGAACGCGATCCCCCCCGCGCCCCCGGCGCCTCCGACGCCCGGCACCCCGGCGCTCCGGCCGAGCAGGCTCTCGTAGACCCGGCCCGCGACGTAACCGCAGAGGGCGAACTGCGCGCCGTTGAACAACCGCTTCACCAGCGGCAGTCCGGGGCGCACGCTGAGCACGGCCGTCATGCCGACGAGCGCCGCGCCCTCGGGGCCCGCCAGCACCACCGCGGCGAGCGCGGCCGAGAAGCTGACCGAGACCGCGGCCTGCCGGACGCTGAGCAGCGTCGGCATCGACTCGCACACCAGGAACAGCAGGGCCAGCACCAGCAGGGTGGACCATTCGAGCTGCTCGATCCTGCTGTTCCCGGCCACGCCGTGGGCGAGCAGCCCGAAGGCCGTCCCGATCACGGCGACAAGGTAGACCTTGGCAAACCATGGCAGTCCACGCAATGCGGCCACCCTAGGGGTCCTACGGGCGCGTGTTCAGGTCCAGGAGATCCCCGGGTGCGCCCGGCTGACCGTTTCCTTCGACATGCGCTGCCTCCACGTTGATTTCGCCTCTCAGGCTACAGAAGCGAATCAGATCCGGCAGGACCGACCGGTAATCGCAAGCAAAGCGTAACCAACCCAGCACGGGGAGTTGGCCTGCGGCCCGGCCCGCCGCGCTCCACCGTCAGCCCTGACGGGCCGCGGAACGGCTCCTCGCCCACTCGACGGTGTTCTTCAGTCCGGTCACCAGATCCGTCCGGGGCCGCCAGCCGAGGGCCCGGCCCGCGGGGGCGGGGTCGACCGCCATCGCCGGCAGGTCGCCCAGCCGCGCGGGCGCGCTCCCCGGCTCGTCGGGAGCCCCCGCCGCCGCCGCGACCAGGCGGTGCAGCTCCCGGTCCGTGGTCTGCACCCCGGTGCCCAGGTTGAACCGCCCGCCGCCGCCCGCCTCTCCGCACGCGCGGGCGAAGCCGTCCACCACGTCGTCGACGTGGACGTAGTCGCGGGTCTGCGCGCCGTCGCCGTACACCACGGTGGGGGCCCCGTTGAGCAGCGCGTCGGTGAAGATGGCGACCACCCCGGCCTCCCCGTCGGGGGACTGGCGGGGACCGTAGACATTGGCGAGCACCAGCGTGGTGTAGTCGATGCCGTGCAGCGCCCTGAAGGTCGCGAGGTAGATCTCCGCGCTCAGCTTCGAGGCCGCGTACGGCGAGCGCGGGTCGGTGGCCGCGTCCCCGGGGACGGGAATGACCGCGGGGCGGCCGTACACCGCGACGGAGGAGGCGAAGACGACCTTGCGCGTGCCGCCCCGGCAGGCGGCGGACAGGACCGCGGCGGTGCCCTCCACGTTGAGCCGGGCGTCGCGCACCGGGTCGGCCACGCTCTTGCGCACACTGATCTGAGCGGCGAGGTGGCAGACCACCTCCGGCCGGAAGTCGGCGGCCAGGCCGGCCAGGGCGGGGTCCAGGACGTCCATCTCGTACAGGGCGAAGCGCGGGTCCTCCTCGGCGGCGGCCAGGTTGCGCCGGCTCCCCGAGGACAGGTCGTCCACGACCCCCACCTCGTGACCCTCCGCCAGCAGCCGGTCCACCAGGTGCGACCCGATGAACCCGGCTCCTCCGGTGACGAGCACCCGCATGCCGACCCCCGTTCTCGTTGCCTGGCCGCGGCCGGACTCGTGCGGGACCCCTCGCCCTTTCCGGGGAGGGCTCACCGGCGCGCCCGCGCGGCCGTTGTCGTAGGGCCGATCCTAGAGGTCAGGTCGCCAGCTCGCTGCGGACCTGGTCGATCCGGTCGCGGATCCTGGCCCGCAGGTCCTCGGGCGCCGCGTCGCAGCCGCAGTGCCTGGCCACCAGCTGCTTGACCACCTGGTCCAGGCCGTACTCCCGCAGGCAGGGGCCGCATTCGTCCAGGTGCTGCCGGATGTCGGCGCAGTCGCCCTCGCCGAGCTCGCCGTCGAGGTAGGTGTAGACCTTGTCCAGGACCTCGCGGCAGTCCGTGTCGTGGTGGTCTCCACAGCTCACTTCGCACCCTCCGCAGGAACCAGGCCACGCTCCCGGGCGTAGTCCTCGAGTTGCGTCCGCAGCTGACGGCGGCCACGGTGGAGCCGCGACATCACGGTCCCGATGGGGGTCCCCATGATCTCGGCGATCTCCTTGTAGGGGAAGCCCTCGACGTCGGCGAGGTAGACGGCGATCCGGAAGTCCTCCGGGAGCGCCGCCAGCGCGTCCTTGACGTCGCTGTCCGGAAGGTGGTCGAGCGCCTCGATCTCGGCGGACTTCAGGCCCGTCGAGGTGTGCGACCCCGCCCGCGCCAGCTGCCAGTCCTCGATCTCCTCGGTGCCGGCCTGCTTGGGCTCGCGCTGCTTCTTGCGGTAGCTGTTGATGAAGGTGTTGGTGAGGATGCGGTAGAGCCAGGCCTTGAGGTTGGTGCCCTCCTGGAACTGGTGGAAGGAGGCGAAGGCCTTGGCGAAGGTCTCCTGGAGGAGGTCCTCCGCATCCGCGGGGTTCCTGGTCATCCGGAGCGCGGCGGAGTAGAGCTGGTCGAGGTAGGGCATCACGTCCCGCTCGAACCGCTCGCTCCGCTGTTCCAGAGTCTCCGCATCTGTCGCAGGGACCGGACCCACCCCCTTAGGATCTCCGGAGTCCGGCTCACGCGGGACACCGTACTGAGCGGAGGATACCCGCTCGTCAGGGAAGGCCCGGTCACCGGGGCGGGCGACGGGTTCGATCAGTGCGAGCATTCGCTTGCCAACCTCCCGGAAGGGTGTGCGCTGTTCGTTGGCAACACGCCCGTCCGGTCGTCTGTTCCCTCACTATGGAAGGTGACGAACGAACCGGTACGGGGAAAAAGATACGTACCGGCAGGTAGCTTCAGACCACCGGACCCCCGACGCCAGGAGCCGCTTGTGCTGCCCATCCCGGCCGAAGAGCTGAACGGCTCAGGAACGCTCGGGCCGTACTGGACCTTTTACCGCGCGGTCGTCGCCGAGCAGCTGAACCGCTGGCTCCCCCGGAGCCCCTCCGTCGTCCTCGACCTCTCCCGCGGTCAGGGCCGCTGGTCCGCGCAGGCGGCCCGGGCCGGGCACCGGGTGATCGAGGTGGTCGACTTCCGCCGGGCGGTGGCGGAGGGCCAGCCCGTCCTGCGCGACGCCGAGCGGGTCCGCCAGGTCCGCGCCGACGACCTGCGCTTCCTGCCCGACGGCAGCGTCGACGCCGTGCTCGCCGAGGATCGGTCGATGTCCCTGGAGCTCATGGCCGAGTCCGCGATCGGCGACGTCGCCCGGGTGCTGCGACCCGGCGGGCGGGCGCTGGTCTGCGTCGACTCCCTGGTCCTGGGGATGGCGATCCTCGCCGAGCAGAACTACTGGGCCCACCTGCGTCAGACCAGCGAGGTCATGCTCGTGCCCTGGCCCGACGGGAGCATCACCCGCTGCTTCAGCAGCGCCCAGCTGCGCGAGCTGCTCACCGACGCGGGGCTGGAGGTCGAGTGGATACGGCCCCGCACCGTGCTGTCCCCCTCGACGGTCGACCACGTCCTGGCCTCCGACTCCCGCGCGCTGAACTGGCTGGTCCGCACCGAGTTGGAGGCCCACCCGGACGACGACGACACCGTGGGCATCCACCTGGTCGCCAGCGCCCGGCGGGTCTGAGCACCCGCCGGACCCGCCGGACCCGCCGGGTCGGCCGGATCTGCGGCGGATGCGGCGGGTCAGCGGCGGCGCTCCCTCCGGGACTGGCACTCCACGCACCGGGAGGCCTCGGGCCGTGCCTCCAGCCTGCCCTCCGGCACGGACCGGCCGCAGTCCACGCACAGGCCGTAGCAGCCGTCGTCGATCCGTCGGAGCGCCTCCAGGACCGAACGGCGGTGCCGGGCGGCCACCTCCAGCATGGCCTGGTTGCGGTCCGCGTCGACCAGGTCGGACCCGGCGTCCGCCGCCGAGCGGTCGCGCGGGCTCGCGGGATCCCCCCGCAGGATGCCGATGGAGCGGTCGAGTTCGCTGAGCATGCTCTCCAGGCGCACACGCGCGGTCGCGTCGTTCACGGACCCGCACCTCCGGGACGTGGGGGCGGCCTTCGGCGGGATTCCCCGGATCTCCCGCCGGGCACGAGGGGGTGGGATCTCCGGCGTCGCCGTACCGCGTCACCGCGGAGGTTCGGCCGGAGGATTCGCTTTCCTCACCGGATGCCCGCTCGGCGCGCTTCTTACACCGGTCACCAGCCGTTCTCCCCGACGGCGCCGGATCCTGTCCTCACCCCTCCGGCAGCGGCTCGATCAGTTCGGGTCCGTTGTTGCGGACCGAGTTCACCGCGGTGGAGACGGGATGGGTCACCAGGCCCGTCGAGCCGGCCGGGATGAGGAACCCCTGCGCGTCGGGCACCCCGGGATCGAGCCACTCGCCCCACCGGTCGCGCTCGATCAGCATCGGCATGCGGTCGTGCACCCTGCCCGCCGCGTCGACCGCGGAGGTGGTCAGGACCGTGCACGTCACGAGCCAGGCGTCCGGGTCGTCGTCGGGCCTGCCCCGGTCCCGCCAGAACTCGTACAGCCCCGCCATCGCCATGATCCCGCCGTCCGCCGGCCGGATGTAGTGCGGCTGCTTCTTCGGCCTGCCCCGGGCGTCGGTCTCCTCCAGCACGGTCCACTCGTAGTAGCCGTCGGCAGGGACCAGGCACCGGCGCTCCTTGAACGCCCTGCGGAACGAGGGCTTCTCCGCCACGGTCTCCACCCGCGCGTTGATCATCTTGGAGCCGATCGACGGGTCCTTCGCCCAGGACGGGACCAGCCCCCAGCGCATGACGCGGAGCTGGCGCACCGCCCGGCCGTTCTCGGCGCCACCCTCGACGCCGGCCTTCGGCACCCGGCTGAGCACGGTGTAGACCGGTTTGGTCGGCGCGACGTTGTAGTCGGGCCGGAGCTCGGAGTCCGCGGCCCCGTCGACCTCGACCTCGAACTCCTCCAGCAGCCGCTGCTTGCCGCGCGCAGACGCGAATCTTCCGCACATGTCCCCACTCTGCCACCTCCCGCGCCTCCGCCGCCTCCCGGACGCCCCTCCCGCCCCCGCCGTCCGGTCCCGCCTCCGCCGTCCGGTCCCGCCTCCGCCGTCCGGCTCGCGTCCGACACCCTGTTCTCCACCGCCCATGGCGTTTCCCGCCCGGCGGACCGGCCTCGGTAGGCTCATCACATGTCGTCCGCTCCGCTGTGGCCCGCCCCGACCGCGACCGAACCCGTCCACGCGACGGTCCCGGTGCCGGGATCGAAGTCCGTGACCAACCGCGCGCTGCTGCTCGCCGCGCTGGCCGACGGCCCCGGCACCGTACGGCTGGCGCTGCGCAGCCGCGACTCCGACCTGATGGCCGACGCCCTGCGCGCGCTCGGCACCACGATGACCTCCTCCAACGAGGCCGGCTCCAGCCTCGACTGGACCGTCGTCCCCGGGCCGGTCACCGCCGGGGGTCGGATCGACGTGGGCCTCGCCGGGACCGTGATGCGCTTCGTGCCGCCGATGGCCGCGCTGGCCGACGGCGAGGTCGCCTTCGACGGCGACCCGCACGCGCGCAAGCGCCCGATGGGCGTGATCCTGGCCGCGCTGCGCGCCCTGGGCGCGCAGGTCACCGGGGACGCGCTGCCGTTCACCGTACGGGGACCGCTGACCGGCGGGGAGGTCGTGCTCGACGCGTCCGGCTCCTCGCAGTTCCTCTCCGGCCTGCTGCTGGTCGCCGCCCGGTTCCCCAAGGGCGTGACGGTCCGGCACTCCGGTCCGCCGATCCCGTCGCAGCCGCACATCCGGATGACGCTCCAGATGCTCCGCGAGCGCGGCGTGCACGTCGACGACTCCGAGCCGGACGTCTGGCGGGTCGAGCCCGGCCCGATCCGGGCCACCGACTTCACCGTGGAGCCCGACCTGTCCAACGCGGCGCCGTTCCTGTCGGCCGCGATGGTCGCCGGCGGCACGGTCGTCATCCCCGACTGGCCCGCCGAGACGACGCAGCCCGGCGACCAGCTCCGCGGGCTCCTGGCCGGTATGGGCGCCTCCGTCGCGGTCACCTCCGAAGGACTGGCGGTCACCGGCACCGGCCGGATCTCCGGCATCGACGCCGACCTGCGCGACGTCGCCGAGCTGACCCCGACGATCGCCGCCCTGGCGGCCCTGGCCGACTCCCCCAGCCGGATCCGGGGCGTCGCGCACATCCGCGGGCACGAGACCGACCGGCTGGCCGCGCTGGTCGCCGAGATCAACGCGCTGGGCGGCGACGCGAACGAGACCGACGACGGGCTGGAGATCCGGCCCCGCCCGCTGTCCGGCGGCGTGTTCCACTCCTACGCCGATCACCGCATGGCCACGGCCGGCGCGGTGATCGGCCTGGCCGTCCCCGGGGTGTCGGTGGAGGACATCGCCACCACGGGCAAGACCCTGCCGGAGTTCGCCTCGATGTGGGCGCGGATGTTGGGAGGCGACCGCTGAGGAAGCGGCAGTACGACGAGGACGACGTCCGGATCCGGCCGGGCAAGGGCTCCCGGCCCCGGACCCGGCTCCGCCCCGCGCACGAGGACGCGGTCGAGGGGTTCGTCGTGGCGGTCGACCGGGGCCGCTACACGTGCCTGGTCACCGCGGGGCCCCCGGCCGGGGAGAAGCGGCGCCGCGCGAGGGACCGGGCCTCGGGGGCCGGGGACGACGGCCGACTGGTCGTCGCGATGAAGGCGCGCGAGCTGGGCCGCAAGGGGATCGTGGTCGGCGACCGGGTCTCGCTGGTCGGCGACGTGTCCGGCGCGCCCGACACGCTGGCCCGCGTCGTCCGGGTGGAGCCGCGCGTGTCGATGCTCCGGCGCTCCGCCGACGACACCGAGGACACCGACGGCATCGAGCGGCCCGTGGTCGCCAACGCCGACCAGCTCGTGATCGTCACGGCGCTGGCGGACCCGCCGCCGCGGCCCCGCATGATCGACCGGATGCTCGTGGCGGCCTTCGACGCCGACGTCGAGCCCCTGCTCTGCCTCACCAAGTCCGACCTCGCGCCGCCGGAGGAGCTCGTCTCGCTGTACGCGCCGCTCGGCGTGCCGTACGTCGTGGTCGGCAGGGGCGGGACGCTCGACGAGGTCCGGGAGCGGTTGCGCGACCGGATCAGCGTGCTCGTCGGCCACTCGGGGGTCGGCAAGTCGACGATGGTGAACGCCCTGGTGCCGGGGGCCGACCGGGCCGTCTCGCACGTCAACGCGGTGACCGGCCGGGGCCGGCACACCTCCACCTCGGCCGTGGCCCTGGCCCTGCCGGACGGCGGCTGGATCATCGACACGCCGGGGGTGCGGAGCTTCGGGCTGGCCCACGTCTCGGTCGAGACCGTGCTGGCGGGCTTCCCCGACCTCGTCGAGGGCACGGTCGCCTGTCCCAAGGGCTGCAACCATCTCGGGGAGGAGTGCGCCCTGGACGCGTGGACGGCGGCCGGCCACGCCGACCCTGTCCGGCTCGTCTCGCTCCGCCGTCTCCTCGCCAGCCGCGAGGGCGCCCCCGACGACGACCGCCGGCCGGACGCCCCCTGACGGGTCCCGGTGTCAGCGGTTGGGGCGCAGGGTCCAGGTGACGGTCATCTCCGCGACCGGGGTGCCGTCGGCGGTCGCGACGGTGACGGCGACGTCGAACTCGGGCCGGCGGCCGGCGTCGAGCAGGGCCACGACCTCCTCGCGGTCCGCCTGGAGGCGGGCCTCGGCCACGACCTCGCCCATCGCGAGCTTCACGTAGCGGATCGCCGCGTTCGCGGCCAGCGGGGTCGCCCGCGACAGCTGGTCGCCGAAGGCCGACAGCATCGCCGCGCCCGAGGCCGACTCGGCCAGGGTGAACAGGGCTCCGGCGTGCGGGCCGCCCAGGTGGTTGTGCAGGTCGGGCCGGTCCGGCATGCGGCAGACCGCGAGGCCCGGTTCCACCTTCTCGAACGCGATGTCCAGCGTCCGCGCGAACGGCACGCTCTGCAGCATGAAGGCACCCACGTCGAAGGTCATGCCCTCGATGCTACTTGCGAGTAATAAAAGTTCCAACGGACGCCGCGCCGGAGTCCGCACGCCCGCACGCCGCGGCCCGACCGGAGACGTCGGCACGCCGCACTCCGGAGAGACCGGGACGCCGTATCCCGGCCCGGGACGCCGTATCCCGGCCGGGGACGCCCGCACGCCGCGGCCGGGAGGCCCGCCCCGGCCCACCCGCCCGGAGGCACGCCGCCCCTCCTGTACGGCACGCCGACGCGATAGCGTTGCCCCCCGTGACGGGTTACAACGACGACCTCCGCCTCGCCCACGTCATGGCCGACGCCGCCGACGACATGACCATGCGCCGCTTCAAGGCCGTGGACCTGCGGGTCGAGACCAAGCCCGACCTGACCCCGGTGAGCGACGCCGACCGCGCGGTGGAGGAGGCGATCCGGAACACGCTCCGGCGCGCCCGCCCACGCGACGCGATCGTCGGCGAGGAGTTCGGCACGACCGGCCACGGCGCGCGCTCGTGGATCGTCGACCCGATCGACGGCACCAAGAACTACGTGCGCGGCGTGCCCGTCTGGGCCACGCTCATCGCCCTGATGGACCAGGGCCGCGTCGTCGTCGGCCTGGTCTCCGCCCCGGCGCTCGGCCGCCGCTGGTGGGCCGCCCGCGACGGCGGCGCGTGGACCGGCAGGAGCCTGACCAAGGCCACCCGCTGCCGGGTCTCCTCCGTCACCCGCCTGGAGGACGCCTCCCTGTCCTACTCCAGCCTCGGCGGCTGGGAGGAGGCCGGGAAACTCGACCGCTTCCTCGACCTGAACCGCTCCGTCTGGCGCAGCCGCGCCTACGGCGACTTCTGGTCCCACGTGATGGTCGCCGAGGGCGCGGTCGACCTGTCCGCCGAGCCCGAGCTCTCCCCCTGGGACATCGCGGCGCTGACCGTGATCGTCGAGGAGGCCGGCGGCATCTGGACCGACCTGTCCGGCGTCCCCGGCCTGGACGGCGGGAGCCTGGTCTGCACCAACGGCCCCCTGCACGGAGAGGTCCTCGAGCGCCTCGGCGGCGGCCCGCTCACCCTGCCGGTCTGAGCCGGCCCGCCCACGCTGCCGGTCCGAGCCGGCCCGCCCACCCGCTCCACCGTCCGGCCACGACCCGGTGCCCGATCGGGCGCCGGGTCGTCCTCCTGTCACGTTCCAAGGGCGCGAAACCCCACGTGAGAGCCATGAAGATCACCCGGAACGGTATTCACACGGCAATGCTCACGTCTTCCGGCTCCGGTCATTGGTCGTTTCATTTCCGTTCACTTTCGCTCGGTTACATCAGAGCCATCGAGAACGGATCTCACGACGGAGAAGGAACATAACCGTGACCAGTGGACAGCGCCGCCTCAGCGCGGTGGCGACGGCCGCGCTCGTCGTTTCCCTCGCGGCGGCCTGCGGCGGCGACGCCAAGCCCACCAGCGAAGGCACCTCTTCCGCCGCCGCCTCCGCCCCGGGCGAGTCCCAGGGCGCCGCGCTGAGCGGTGAGGTCAAGACCGACGGCTCCAGCACCGTGGCGCCCCTCACCCAGGCCGCCTCCGAGCTGTTCAGCGAGGAGCAGCCGCAGGTCAAGGTGCCGGTCGGCAGCTCCGGCACCGGCGGCGGCTTCGAGAAGTTCTGCAACGGCGAGACGGACATCTCCAACGCCTCCCGCCCGATCAAGGACGAGGAGAAGGCGGCCTGCGAGGCCAAGGGCATCAAGTTCACCGAGCTCACGGTGGCCACCGACGCCCTGACCGTGGTCGTCTCCAAGGAGAACGACTGGGCCACCTGCCTGACCACCGACCAGCTCAAGAAGATGTGGGAGCCGGCGGCCGAGGGCAAGGTCAAGACCTGGAAGGACGTCGACCCCAAGTTCCCCGCCGAGGAGCTCAAGCTCTACGGTCCGGGCACCGACTCCGGCACGTTCGACTACTTCACCGACGAGATCAACGGTGAGGAGGGCGCGAGCCGCAAGGACTACAGCCCTTCGGAGAACGACAACGACATCGTCACCGGCGTCTCCGGCGCCAAGGGCGGTCTGGGCTACTTCGGCTTCACCTACTTCGAGGAGAACGCCGACAAGCTGAAGGCCCTCGAGATCGACTCCGGCAGCGGCTGCGTCGCCCCGAGCGTCGAGGCGGCCCAGGGCGGCAAGTACACCCCGCTGGCCCGTCCGCTGTTCGTCTACCCGTCGGCCGCCGCGGTCAAGCGGCCCGAGGTCGCCGCGTTCCTCGACTACTACGTGGCGAACATCGGCGCGATCGCCAAGGACGCCAAGTTCATCCCGCTCAACCCCGAGCAGGAGGCCAAGCTCAAGTCCGACCTCGACGCCCTGAAGAGCCAGGGCTGATGTCGGCACAGCACCGTACGGCCGCGCCAAGGACCTCCGGGTCCCTGGCGCGGTCGCGCCCGCGTTACGGCGAGTTCGCCGTCAAGGCCGTCCTGCTGCTGGCGGCCCTGGTCTCGGTGGTGACCACCGTCGGCATCGTGGTGGCCCTGCTGGAGCCGACCATCGAGTTCTTCTCCGAGGTCAGCTTCGGCGAGTTCTTCGGCTCGACCACCTGGGGACCGCTCTTCAACCCGCCGGCGTTCGGCGTGTGGCCGATCATCGTCGCCACCACCGAGATCACGCTGATCGCGATCGTGGTCGCCGTGCCGCTCGGTCTGGCCGCCGCGATCTACCTGTCGGAGTACGCCACCCCGCGCGTCCGCAAGGTCCTCAAGCCGGTCCTGGAGGTCCTGGCCGGCGTGCCCACCGTGGTCTTCGGCTTCTTCGCCCTCACCTTCGTCACCCCGCTGCTGCAGGACGTGTTCCCCTTCCTCGGCCTGGACGGCAAGAACGCGCTCAGCGCCGGCCTCCTGGTCGGCGTGATGATCATCCCGATCGTCGCGTCGCTCTCGGAGGACTCGATGGCCGCGGTCCCGAACGGCCTGCGGGAGGGCTCCTACGCCCTCGGCGCCTCCAAGATGATCACCTCGGTGCGGGTCGTCGTCCCGGCCGCCTTCTCCGGCATCGTCGCCGCGATCATCCTCGCGATCTCCCGGGCCGCGGGCGAGACGATGATCGTCGCGATCGCGGGCGGCTTCAAGTCCGTCTTCACCCTCAACCCCGCGGACGAGATGGCCACGATGGCCGCGTTCATCGCGCAGGCCGGCTCCGGTGACGCGTCGGTCGGCTCCACCGCCTACAAGACCATCTTCGCGGTGGGCTCGCTGCTGTTCATCATGACCTTCGCCATGAACTACCTCAGTGCCCGCATGGTCCAGAAGTATCGCGAGGTCTACGACTGATGGCCATCCTCTCCACGCCGCGCTCCGCCGTGCAGCTCGCGAGCAAGGGCCGCCCGCTCAGGGAGCACCTGTTCCGCATCGCGCTGCTGGCCAGCCTCGCCGTCGCCATCGCCTTCCTGGCGATGCTGATCATCTATGTGGTCGAGGAGGGCTGGCCCCGGCTCGACTCGACGCTCTGGGAGAACCAGCCCTCGATCCGCCGCCCGGAGACCGCCGGCATCCAGTCCGGCATCTTCGGCACCCTGTGGATCATCGGCCTGACCGCGCTGATGGCGCTGCCCACCGGGATCCTGGCCGCGATCTACCTGGAGGAGTACGCGGACAAGACCAAGTGGTACAACCGGCTGATCGAGCTGAACATCTCCAACCTGGCCGCGGTGCCCTCGATCGTCTACGGCATCCTCGGTCTCGGCATGATCGCCCGCTGGATGGCGTTCGGCTTCACCGTCATGACCGGCGCGATCACCGTCTCCCTGCTGGTGCTGCCCATCGTGATCATCTCCGCGCGGGAGGCCATCCGCGCGGTGCCGCCGTCGATCCGCGAGGGTTCGCTGGCGCTCGGGGCGACCCAGTGGCAGACCATCTACCGGCAGGTCCTCCCGGCCTCCATCCCCGGCATCGCGACCGGCTCGATCCTGGCGCTCTCCCGCGCGATCGGCGAGGCCGCGCCGTTCCTGATGCTCGGCGCCGCGACGCTGGTCCGGTTCAACCCGGAGGGCGTCTGGAGCACCTTCACCGTGCTGCCGCTGCAGATCTACAGCTTCATCGCCCGGCCGCAGGAGGAGTTCGCCGTCCTCGCCGCCGCCGCGATCGTGGTCCTCCTCGCGATCCTGCTGCTGATGAACTCCGTCGCCATCTGGCTCCGTAACCGCTACCAGAAGCGCTGGTGAGGAACGCAATGACCGACTACCGCAACCCCCTTCCGGCCTCTGGGACGGCTGCGTCCCGCAACCCCCTGCCGACTTCCGGGACAACTGAGATTGGAATTTCCGTGCCGAACGTCTCCGTGCGCGGCCCCGAGGTCCCCCGCACCATCGAAGCCCTCGACCCCGTCTTCACCGTCTCCGGCCTCAGCGTCTTCTACGGCGACTACGAGGCGGTCCGCGGCGTCGACATGACCATCGGCAACCGCGAGATCACGGCCATGATCGGCCCGTCCGGCTGCGGCAAGAGCACCGTCCTGCGCTGCTTCAACCGGATGAACGACCTCATCCCCGGAGCCCGCGCGGCCGGCAAGATCCTCTACCACGACGAGGACCTGTACGGCGACCACGTCGACCCGATCGAGGTCCGCCGCCGGATCGGCATGGTCTTCCAGAAGCCGAACCCCTTCCCCAAGTCGATCTACGACAACATCGCCTACGGCCCGAAGGTCAACGGCGTGAAGGGGAAGATGGACGACATCGTCGAGGAGGCGCTGACCAAGGCCGCCCTCTGGGACGAGGTCAAGGACAAGATCAAGCAGAACGCGCTCTCCCTGTCCGGCGGTCAGCAGCAGCGTCTGTGCATCGCCCGGGCCATCGCGGTCAAGCCCGACGTGATCCTGATGGACGAGCCCTGCTCGGCCCTCGACCCGATCGCGACCACCAAGATCGAAGACCTGATGCAGGAGCTGACGCGCGACTACACGATCGTCATCGTCACGCACAACATGCAGCAGGCGGCCCGCGTCTCCGACCGCACGGCCTTCTTCACCGCCGAGGTGGACGCCGACGGCGTACGGCACGGCCGGCTGGTCGAGTTCGACGAGACCAGCCGCATCTTCACCAACCCGAGCGACAAGCGGACCGAGGACTACATCACCGGCCGCTTCGGCTGAACCACATATCCCTACTTGGAGGATCCGGGTGATCCAGCCGCAGACGGCACCCGAAGTGGACGGGGACACACGGACAGCGCCCATGCTGCTGGTGGCCGATCCGGAGTCGGCCCTGGTCGAGGAGCTCGCCATGACCCTCGAACGCGAGGGCGTGGAGGTCCTGGGCGTCCCCGACGGCGCCCAGGCCCTGTTGCAGGCCGGGGCGCTCCGGCCCGACGTCGTGCTCGTCAGCGCCTCGCTGCCCGTCATCGGCGCCGTAGAGTTCATCCGCGCCGTACGGCTGACGCGGGCCGTGCCCGTCCTGCTCGGTGTGGGCGAGGGCCACGCCGAGCAGGCCGTCCAGGCGCTCACGGCCGGAGCCACCGCCTGCGTGGCCAGGCCGTACCGGGTGCCCGAGCTCCTCCCCCTCGTGCAGGCCGCCATCGAGGGGGACGCGGGGGTCCGCCGGACGCTCGTGGTCGGCAACGTGGAACTCGACGTCAACGCCTACCAGGTGAAGGTCGACGGCAGGGTCGTCCACCTTCCGCTGCGCGAGTTCGAACTGCTGCACTACCTGATGCGCAACGCGCACCGCACGGTCACCCGCGAGCAGATCATGCGGCACGTGTGGAACTCCACCGACACCACCTCGACCAACACCATCGCGGTGCACGTCAAGCGGTTGCGCGCCCGGCTCGGGGACAACGACGACCGGCTCATCCAGACGGTGCGCGGCGTGGGTTACCGCCTGGTCGACCACCACTGAGCACAGCTCCGTCCGCGTCCTCCCGCCGGACCGGCGGGAGGACGCGGCAGGCGGCGGGGGAACCGGAACGGCCGGCGAGAGCCGGAGGACACCGGGAAGGCGCCGAAGAACGCCGCGGGAGAGAACCGCGATGCGCCGCGCCGCCCGAAGCGATCGGACGACTTCCGCAAACCGGTCGATCGAAACAACCCGGCCCCATGGCCGTGAAATATTCCAATCACCTCCGATCGATGCGGGGAAACGCCCGGAGACTCCCGGTACCGGGTCACTTCAAAAGAAGCGCCATCAGCCCTTGACCGAAACCTGGCGCTAATTCGTTGAAGCGGTCCGGCCAGTGCGAGATGTTTATTCGCGACAACGAGCGGTCAGCCGGACACGGCTTGCAGCAGGAGTCACCAGAAGTTCCCCGTTTCGTTTCCATGGAGGAAGCATCATGATCCGTCGTATTCTCGCCGGTGCGGCCATCGCAGGGATCGCCGCTTTCGCGGGCCTGGCCACGGCCGGTGTCGCGTCGGCCGGTGACTGGGACGACAGGCAGCGTCCCAACTTCACCTACGTCGACGACAGCAACCACAACGAGATCCTGAACGACCTCATCGACCTCGCCCTTCTCGGCATCATCGAGAACTGAGCTTCTCCCTTAGAGGCGATGACGCACGCCCGGTCTCCCATACCGGGCGGTGCCGTTCGGAGATGATCCGCCTCCGGGTTTTCCTGGCCGGCCGGAACAGCCCGACGTGAATCATCTCGGAAACGGCACGGAAGCCCCTGACGTGAGAGTCGTCTGGCCAACGGCACTCACCCGTCAGGGGCTTTTTGCCATTCCCGGCGCCCTTCTCCGCGCCTCCCGGTGCTCTTCCTTTCCGTTCTGTTCCCCACGTTCTGAGCGTTGTCAGCGGCCTCGGCGTTCCAGGCTTTCCCGGGCTCTCCCGTTCGCGCCGTCATCACCGCCGCCGGCCCGAGGGCCGTCTTCACGGCACTTCCGGCCGCCACGGACCGCGGACAGCATCCGCTCAGCCGTACCCTCGACCCTGAGCACGCCCTCCCCCATGCTCCCGTTGTCCTCGGTGAGCACCGCCACGGCGTAGTCGCGTCCGCCTCCGCTGATCAGCCCCGCGCTCACGACCACCCAGCGACCGTTGGACACCCGCCGCAGCCAGCCGTTCTTGAGCGCCACCCGGTCCCCGTCGCACGCCGCCGCGGTGATCCCCCATCTCTGCTCGGGGATCACCTCCCCCATCAACCGGAGCACCTGCCCGCGGTCCTCCGCCGCCAGCGGGCTCGTCTCCGTGGCCAGCGCCGTGAGCAGCCGGATCTGGTCCTCCGCGGTGGTCCGCGTGATGCCCCAGCAGTAGAGGTCGACGCACCGCCCGGGCGGCGCGTCGGTGCGTTCGAGACCGAATCTCCGGTTCGCCTCGGCCAACCCCGTCTCCAGGCCGATGCGCTCGTACAGCCGGTCCGCCGCGTCGTTGTCGCTGAGGCGGATCATCCGGTCGGCGTCGCGCCGCGCCCGCGCGTCCAGCTCACGCCACGGCGTCCGCAGCAGCAGCGCCATCAGGATGTCGACCTTGGAGGTACTGGCGGTCGGCAGTTGCAGGTCCGCGTGGTAATGATAGGTCCTACCGGTGGTCAGGTCCCGCACCGCGGCCGTGACGTCGCCGCCGTGCACGCCCAGGAAGCGGTCCAGAACACGGGTGAGCCCGGCTCCGGACAGCGCGGACGACTCCGGCGGTGCGGGCCGCGACGTCACGACCGGGGCCCCGCCGAGCGGAACCGGCCAGGCGGTCGCGGACGGTGGTCCCGCGCGCGGCCGTCCCAGGTCCCGGGGGACGGCGCGCTGGGCCACGCACCCGCCCAGCAACGCGGGCACCAGGACGGCCGCGGCCACGGCGGACGGACATCTCGGACGCGTCATCGGCCTCACCGCCTTCCCCATGAAGCCACAAATCGGACTTATCTCATTAATGCGGCATATGAGGATGGGTGAGAAGGGCTCCTGCCGAACGGAGGCGGTTTCCTGGAACGGCGGGCCGGTGAATTACCTAGCCTTGACGCCCCTCCGCGATTAGCCGGAGCACGGCCTCGTCGTCGCAGCTCTCCCAGAACCCGCCGACCACGTCCTCCAGGTGCGCCGGCGAGTCCGCCCGGAACAGCACGTCCTGGTACTTCGTGATGTCGTAGTGGGTGGTGCCCATCGCCACGAGGTCCAGCGGGCGGATGTCCATCCCCCGGAACTCCTCGATCTCGCCGTAGGACGACAGGATGCCCGCGCCGTACGCCCGCAGTTCGCCCTCGTCGGTCATCACCCCGAACTCCAGCGTGAACCAGAAGACCTTCGAGATGAACTCCAGCGCCTCGTCGCTCTCCACCCGGCGCGCCGCCTGTCCGGCCAGCCGGTAGAGCGCCGCGTAGCGGTCGGAGGCGAGCGCGTTGGCGTGCCCGATGACCTCGTGGATCACATCGGGTTCGGGCGTGTACAGCGGCGTGGAGTGGTGGCGGATGTACTGCGTCGAGTGGAAGAGCCCGTCCGCCAGGACCCCGTAGAAGTCCCGGAGCGGGACGAGCCCGGCCGCCGGGATGTACCGGAACCCGGTGAGCGGCTCCAGCAGGTCGCCCACCTCCTGGAGCTGCGGGATGCGGTCGCCCGGCAGCCCCAGGCGCGCCGCGGCCCGCTGGTACTCGGCGGTCGCGTACTTCCGGTGCTTGAGCGCCAGCTCCCGGCTGACGATCGCCCACACCTCGTGCTCCTGCTCGGTGTACTCGGCCGTCGGGATCGGCGTGCCGGGCACGTAGCCGACGGCGAGCGCCGCGATGGCGTTGCGACGGGCCCGGTAGACGGGGTCCGCGAAGCCGGGGTGACTCGCGGCGAGCCGGACCTCGACCGTGCCGTCGTCGTTGGTCGCCACCGGCGCGAAGTACTGTGCTTCCTCGAACATGAATGAAATGACAGCAATTCTCGGATTCGCTGGCAAGAGCGGGCATGCGAAGTGGACGATCCGCGCAAGATCGACTGGTCGTGCCTGGCCCCGACTGGTCATATCGCCTAGTCTGACGCCATGGTCATCGACGAGCTGGACAGCCGCCTCCTGGTGACCATGCGCGCCCACCCCCGGATCGGGCTCACCGAACTCGCCCGCCTGCTCGGCGTGGCCCGCGGCACCGTGCAGGCGCGGGTCGAGAAGCTCACGGCACGCGGCGTCATCGCCGACTTCGGCCCCACGGTCACCCCCGAGGGCGTCGGCTACCCGATCCTGGCCTTCGTCTCCCTGCAGATCTCCCAGGGCCGGCTGGCCGAGGCCGTCCAGGCGCTGCGGGCCCTCCCCGAGATCCTCGAGGTGTACGGCACCAGCGGCCAGTCCGACCTGCTCTGCCGCGTGGTCGCGCGGAGCACTCCGGAGCTGCAGGAGGTCATCGCTCGCATCCTGGCCTCCCCCGCCGTACAGCGCACCGACACCACGGTCGCCCTGTCGGTGCAGGTCCCGTTCCGGATCGAACCGCTGCTACGCGCGGTCCCGAGCAGGGCAGCCGAGGCCACGGCCCGGACCTGACCTCGTCCTCACGGACTCGTCCTGCTTCTCAGCCCTCACCGCACCGGTCGACGACGTACGGCGTCGCATCGGCACGGACGATCGATGACACGGCAGCCGCCCTGCTCCGGAGCCTCACGATCACGGAACCGGTCTTCGTCCTCCGGCGTGCTGTCGGGAAGCAGACGACGACCCCGGACAACAACGACCACGACCCGGACGACCGGAGAACCCTCCGAAAACACAGAAAGGGCCGTCCCCACAGGGACGGCCCTCTCCACAAAAAATGTCCGGCGGCGACCTACTCTCCCACACCCTCCCGAGTGCAGTACCATCGGCGCTGAAGAGCTTAACTTCCGGGTTCGGAATGTAACCGGGTGTTTCCCCTTCGCCATAACCGCCGTAACCCCATGAAACACACAAGCAGATGCCTGTTGTCTCAGAATTGCCTAGTGGACGCGAGCAAGAAAAACATGCTTTGAGGTCAAGTCCTCGGCCTATTAGTACCGGTCAGCTCCACACATTACTGCGCTTCCACCTCCGGCCTATCAACCCGGTCGTCTACCGGGAGCCTTACCCCCTCACAGGGTGGGAGACCTCATCTCAAGGCGAGCTTCCCGCTTAGATGCTTTCAGCGGTTATCCCTTCCGAACGTAGCCAACCAGCCGTGCTCCTGGCGGAACAACTGGCACACCAGAGGTTCGTCCGTCCCGGTCCTCTCGTACTAGGGACAGCCCCTTTCAAGTCTCCTGCGCGCGCAGCGGATAGGGACCGAACTGTCTCGCGACGTTCTAAACCCAGCTCGCGTACCGCTTTAATGGGCGAACAGCCCAACCCTTGGGACCTACTCCAGCCCCAGGATGCGACGAGCCGACATCGAGGTGCCAAACCATCCCGTCGATATGGACTCTTGGGGAAGATCAGCCTGTTATCCCCGGGGTACCTTTTAGCCGTTGAGCGACGGCGCTTCCACATGCCACCGCCGGATCACTAGTCCCAGCTTTCGCTCCTGCTCGACCCGTCGGTCTCACAGTCAAGCTCCCTTGTGCACTTACACTCGACACCTGATTGCCAACCAGGCTGAGGGAACCTTTGGGCGCCTCCGTTACCCTTTAGGAGGCAACCGCCCCAGTTAAACTACCCACCAGACACTGTCCCTGATCCGGATCACGGACCGAAGTTAGACGTTCAAAACGACCAGAGTGGTATTTCACCAATGACTCCACCCGAACTAGCGTCCGAGCTTCACCGTCTCCCACCTATCCTACACAAGACGCTCCAAACGCCAATGTCAAGCTGTAGTGAAGGTCCCGGGGTCTTTCCGTCCTGCTGCGCGTAACGAGCATCTTTACTCGTAGTGCAATTTCGCCGGGTCTGCGGTTGAGACAGCGGGGAAGTCGTTACGCCATTCGTGCAGGTCGGAACTTACCCGACAAGGAATTTCGCTACCTTAGGATGGTTATAGTTACCACCGCCGTTTACTGGCGCTTAAGTTCTCAGCGTCGCAGGCTTGCACCCGCTAACCGGTCCCCTTAACGTTCCAGCACCGGGCAGGCGTCAGTCCGTATACATCGTCTTACGACTTCGCACGGACCTGTGTTTTTAGTAAACAGTCGCTTCCCCCTGGCCACTGCGGCCCCCACCAGCTCAGAGCGCAAGACTCGTCACCAGCGAAGGCCCCCCTTCTCCCGAAGTTACGGGGGCAATTTGCCGAGTTCCTTAACCACAGTTCACCCGATCGCCTTGGTATTCTCTACCTGACCACCTGAGTCGGTTTCGGGTACGGGCCGCAACGATGCTCGCTAGAGGCTTTTCTCGGCAGCATAGGATCACCCACTTCGCCACAATCGGCTCGGCATCACGTCTCAAGATACATGAGAGGCGGATTTGCCTACCTCTCTCCCTACACGCTTACCCCAGGACTACCATCGCCTGGGATGGGCTACCTTCCTGCGTCACCCCATCGCTTACCTACTACCAGATCAGGCCAGGCGTTCAGCCTCACCCCCACCCCGAAGGGCAGAAGGGCTTAAGGACCCTTAGTATCACTGGATTCGATATGGGCGCATCACCACGGGTACGGGAATATCAACCCGTTGTCCATCGACTACGCCTGTCGGCCTCGCCTTAGGTCCCGACTTACCCTGGGCGGATTAGCCTGGCCCAGGAACCCTTGGTCATCCGGCGCAGAAGTTTCTCACTTCTGATTCGCTACTCATGCCTGCATTCTCACTCGCACGGCCTCCACAACTCGATCACTCGGCTGCTTCGCCGGCCGCACGACGCTCCCCTACCCATCCACACACCCAGACAGCTCGCGCTGCCAGGCTCAACGTGTGAATGCCACGACTTCGGCGGTGCACTTGAGCCCCGCTACATTGTCGGCGCGGAATCACTTGACCAGTGAGCTATTACGCACTCTTTCAAGGATGGCTGCTTCTAAGCCAACCTCCTGGTTGTCACTGCGACTCCACATCCTTTCCCACTTAGCACACGCTTAGGGGCCTTAGTCGGTGGTCTGGGCTGTTTCCCTCTCGACTACGGAGCTTATCCCCCGCAGTCTCACTGCCACGCTCTCACTTACCGGCATTCGGAGTTTGGCTGACGTCAGTAACCTTGTCGGGCCCATCGGCCATCCAGTGCTCTACCTCCGGCAAGAAACACGCAACGCTGCACCTAAATGCATTTCGGGGAGAACCAGCTATCACGGAGTTTGATTGGCCTTTCACCCCTAAACACAGGTCATCCCCCAGGTTTTCAACCCTGGTGGGTTCGGTCCTCCACGCAGTCTTACCCACGCTTCAACCTGCCCATGCCTAGATCAATCCGCTTCGGGTCTACAGCATGCGACTCAAACGCCCTCTTCAGACTCGGTTTCCCTACGGCTCCCCCACACGGGTTAACCTCGCCACACACCATAACTCGCAGGCTCATTCTTCAAAAGGCACGCAGTCACATCACGCACAGCAAGCTGTGCACGCTCCTACGGCTTGTAGGCACACGGTTTCAGGTACTATTTCACGACCCCTCACCGGGGTGCTTTTCACCTTTCCCTCACGGTACTAGTGCACTATCGGTCATCAGGGAGTATTTAGGCTTACCAGGTGGTCCTGGCAGATTCACACAGGATTTCTCGGGCCCCGTGCTACTTGGGATCCCCTCCAGCAGTCCAACAGGTTTCGCCTACCCGGCTCTCACGGTCTACGGCGTCCCTTCCCAGAGACTTCGACTACCCACTGGATTTCTCACTGCTCGCGGTCTCGGCAGAAACCGCCAGAAGGTCCCACGACCCCGCACACGCAACGCCTGCCGGCTATCACACGCATACGGTTTAGCCTCATCCGCTTTCGCTCACCACTACTCACGGAATCACATGTTGTTTTCTCTTCCTACGGGTACTGAGATGTTTCACTTCCCCGCGTTACCACCAACCGCCCTATACATTCAGGCGGAGGCAACACCCCATGACGGGTGCTAGGTTTCCCCATTCGGACATCCCCGGATCAACGTCTGGTTGGCGACTCCCCGAGGCTTAACGCAGCCTCCCACGTCCTTCATCGGCTCCTGATGCCAAGGCATCCACCGTGTGCCCTAAAAAACTTGGCCACAAAGATGCTCGCGTCCACTATGCAAATCTCAAACAACAAACAGCCACCGACCCCACCCGCCACCAGACACCCGCACCGGCGAAGACTTCACAAGCCTCCACCCGGCGAACCGGTATGACAGAAGATCGGCCCCGTCCGAGGAACACCACGAACCCTCCCACCCCGACCACGTCGAGGCGAGCCGGAACGCGACCTACCCGCCATCGGCGGGAGCCGCGCCCCACATGGTCCGTTCCCTCAGGACCCAACAGTGTGCCCGGAACCGCACGCCCCCCGGACCGCCGTTCCCACTCCCGACCCCCTCCCGAAGGAGACGACCAGGCGGTACTAGCCGGCCGGCGACCACGCCGAACCGAATAACCAGTGCTCCACTAATGAGCGCGCCGCGCACCGGACACTCGCCGATGACCGCGACATGGACCAGAACCGCTCACGCGGACCCTGGCCGGTGCTCCTTAGAAAGGAGGTGATCCAGCCGCACCTTCCGGTACGGCTACCTTGTTACGACTTCGTCCCAATCGCCAGCCCCACCTTCGACCGCTCCCCCCCACAAGTGGGTTGGGCCACGGGCTTCGGGTGTTGCCGACTTTCGTGACGTGACGGGCGGTGTGTACAAGGCCCGGGAACGTATTCACCGCAGCGTTGCTGATCTGCGATTACTAGCGACTCCGACTTCATGGGGTCGAGTTGCAGACCCCAATCCGAACTGAGACCGGCTTTTAGGGATTCGCTCCACCTCACGGTATCGCAACCCTCTGTACCGGCCATTGTAGCATGTTTGCAGCCCAAGACATAAGGGGCATGATGACTTGACGTCATCCCCACCTTCCTCCGAGTTGACCCCGGCAGTCTCCCATGAGTCCCCGGCCGCCCCGAAGGACGCCGCTGGCAACATGGAACAAGGGTTGCGCTCGTTGCGGGACTTAACCCAACATCTCACGACACGAGCTGACGACAGCCATGCACCACCTGTCACCCAGTCCGAAGAGGCCCCCATCTCTGAGGGTTTCCGGGCGATGTCAAGCCTTGGTAAGGTTCTTCGCGTTGCGTCGAATTAAGCAACATGCTCCGCCGCTTGTGCGGGCCCCCGTCAATTCCTTTGAGTTTTAGCCTTGCGGCCGTACTCCCCAGGCGGGGCGCTTAATGCGTTAGCTACGGCGCGGAAACCGTGGAAGGCCCCCACACCTAGCGCCCAACGTTTACAGCGTGGACTACCAGGGTATCTAATCCTGTTCGCTCCCCACGCTTTCGCTCCTCAGCGTCAGGTAAGGCCCAGCAAGCCGCCTTCGCCACCGGTGTTCCTCCTGATATCTGCGCATTTCACCGCTACACCAGGAATTCCGCTTGCCCCTACCTACCTCTAGCCAGCCCGTATCGAATGCAGACCTGGAGTTAAGCCCCAAGCTTTCACATCCGACGCGACAAGCCACCTACGAGCTCTTTACGCCCAATAATTCCGGACAACGCTTGCGCCCTACGTATTACCGCGGCTGCTGGCACGTAGTTAGCCGGCGCTTCTTCTGCAGGTACACGTCACCTTCGTCCCTGCTGAAAGAGGTTTACAACCCGAAGGCCGTCATCCCCCACGCGGCGTCGCTGCGTCAGGCTTCCGCCCATTGCGCAATATTCCCCACTGCTGCCTCCCGTAGGAGTCTGGGCCGTGTCTCAGTCCCAGTGTGGCCGGTCGCCCTCTCAGGCCGGCTACCCGTCGTCGCCTTGGTGAGCCACTACCTCACCAACAAGCTGATAGGCCGCGAGTCCATCCCCGACCGAAAAAACTTTCCACCCGCAGGCCATGCGACCGCGGGTCGTATCCGGTATTAGACCCAGTTTCCCGGGCTTATCCCAGAGTCAGGGGCAGGTTACTCACGTGTTACTCACCCGTTCGCCGCTCGAGTACCCCGAAGGGCCTTTCCGCTCGACTTGCATGTGTTAAGCACGCCGCCAGCGTTCGTCCTGAGCCAGGATCAAACTCTCCAAACAATGTCTGAACAGTTGCATCCCGGCTGAAAGCATCCATGATGGATGATCCAACCAAAGGAATCCGTCCTCCCCGACCATGACAGGTCCGGGTGGGACGGGGTTGTGCATCATGCACTGGCTTTTAGCACACTGTTGAGTTCTCAAGAAACGGACGCGTTCACCGTCCGACGGGCCCGGAGGCCGCATCTCGCGGGGCGTTTCGTTCGTTCCGTTGTGTCTTCATTCTGTCGGATCCGCTTTTCCGTGTCAATTTGACCCGGTCCGGCCGATCCGTCTGGAATTCAGACCGCCCCGTTTCCGAGGCAACCCCTCAAACTTACTCCAGCATTCCGTCCGTGTCCACTCGCGTGTCCACACAGGCTTCACCGGATGATGAGAGAGGGGGTGCGGGGGCTCGCCCCGCAAGAGGAAACCTTAGCAGGGCCCAGGAGCAACATGACCAACTTGCCAACCATCCCCGGGGCTCGCGCGTCCCAAACCTGCCGGTGCGGACAACCAGATCGCAAGTCATCCGCAATCGCGCTCGGATACGACGTAGGCACGAGGGTCAGGACTCTGACTCCGTCACGGAGGTGACCTAGATGACCCGCTCGGAGTTCGACGACATTCGCGCGCACATCGCCGCGGAAGCCGATCATCATGACGACCTTCTCCTGCTCGCACGGTCGTTGCTGGACGACCTCGAGGCCGCACGGATGCGCGAGGCCACCCTGCGCTCCTACTACCTGCGTCTCCTGACCTCCGCTCGGGCGACGGTCGCGGCGGAGGCCGCAGGTCACCCGGCACCGCTCACCTTCCTCGTCGCCGAACTCGCCGAACGCGGCCAGTTGCCGGCCGGCGAAGAGGAGGTGAACCGGATCCTGGCCGACGCCCGCACCGCGGCCGCCCTGGTCGCCTCCCTGGAGCAGTCTCCGGCACGGCCGCAGACCCCGATGAGGACACCAGGGCAGGGGGCGCGTGCCCGAAGGTGCGCCGGCACCAGCCGTACTCTCCCACGATGACCCGTTCCGCGTCGTTGACCTGGCCTTGAACCAAGATCTGTAAGACTTCAGGCATGTGGCAGCAGGGAATGAATTGGGCTGCGACGACCCTCGTGGGCGTCTTCGGTGTTCTCTGGGTCGGTGTCGTGGTTTTCGCAGCAACCGATGTTTCGATATGGGCCCGGATCGGACAGACCGTCTTCGGTTCCCTCCTCACCGGCTGGGCCCTGTACAAGGCCGTCCTTCTGCTCCGTCATACCGAACCGAAGTTCGCACCCCGCCACCGGCGGGTCAGGAGCTGAGCACGCGGAGATCAAAGGCCGGTCCGGAAGGCGCACAGTTCATCGGCGACCTGCTGGACCGGAACGCCGAGGTCGAAACGGCTCAGGAGGAAGAGCCCGTCCCGCGTCTCGATCTCCAGGAACTCCGTCCGCGACGTGAAGCGGACCCGCCTGTCGACCCGGATCCGTTCGACCGCGCCCCACGGCACCCGTTCCGAGCCGGCGAAGCCCTTCGTCGCCACGATGCCCTCCCCGTCCGCGGTGAGCCGTACCGGGGCCAGGAGGTCACGGAGCGCCAGCACCGCGAGCATGACGGCCCCCGCACCCGCCAGGAGCATCCCGCGCACGTCACCGTGGCTCAGCACGGTGACCACCGCGAGAGCGAGCGCTCCTGCGGCCTTCAGGAGGAGGACCTCACGGCGCACGCGCCAGCGCAGCACGGAAGGGCGGTACATGTCGGCCACCCTGCGAACGTTACTTGTCCTGCCCGGACGCCGCGCGTACGGCACCGCCTCCAGGACGGCGGCGAGGTACGGGGAAATGACGAAGGCCCGGATCTCGATGAGATCCGGGCCTTCTCTTGGTAGCGGGGACAGGATTTGAACCTGCGACCTCTGGGTTATGAGCCCAGCGAGCTACCGAACTGCTCCACCCCGCGTCGGTGTGTGTCTGAAGACTACCCGGCCCCGGGGGGAAGGGCAAATCGACGCTCCAATGACGAAGGCCCGGATCTCGATGAGATCCGGGCCTTCTCTTGGTAGCGGGGACAGGATTTGAACCTGCGACCTCTGGGTTATGAGCCCAGCGAGCTACCGAGCTGCTCCACCCCGCGTCGGCGTGTCTGAAGACTACCCGACTTCGACGGTGGAGGCGAATCGATCAGTGCGGCGTCCCTACGAGGTGGGCGAGGGCGCGGGTGTCCCCGACGGGGTCGCCGCGGGCGTGGCGGACGGGCTCGGGCTGGCCGTCGGGGACGGGCTCGTGGTCGGAGACGGGCTTGCGGTCGGAGACGGGCTTGCGGCGGGGTTCGCCACGCCCTTCAGCTTCTCCAGAGCCTCCTGGAGCTTCTTCTGGGCTTCGCCGTAGGCCTGCCAGTCCGGCGGGTTCTTCGCCAGCGCGCCCTGCGCCGCGGTGTAGGCGGCCTGCGCGTCGGCGATCGCCTTGGCGAGGTCCGCCTCGGACAGGGCCGGCTGCTCGGGCTTGTCCTCGACGGGGGTCTCCGGTTTGCCGTCGGTCGGGGTCCGCGGAATGTCCTCGCCGAAGACCTGCTTCAGCGCGTCTTCGAGCGTGCCGCCGAAGCCGAACTTGTCCCCGTAGCCCACCAGCACCCGGCGGAGGATCGGGTACGGCTCCTGCCCCGGACCCGGGGCGGTCTCCACGTAGACCGGCTCGACGTAGACCAGCCCGTCGGCGAACGGCAGGGTCAGCAGGTTGCCGTAGCGGACCTTCGCCCCGCCGATGTTGAGCAGGTTGAGCTCACCGGAGAACTTGTTCCGGAAGTTGTTCTGCACCTGACCCGGACCGGGGATCGTGGTGTTGGACGGCATGCGCAGGATGCGCAGCTTTCCGTAGTCCGCCCCCGGCGTGGCGTCGACCGCCATGAACGCGGCGAGGTTGGGCCCCTGGCGCGGTACGAACGTGGTGGTCAGCGAGAACGACGGGGCGTTCGACCCCGGCATCTTGACCGACAGGTAGTACGGCGGCTGCTTGACGTTGCGCTCGTCCGACGACGGGTCGTCGGGGACGTTCCAGAAGTCCTGCCCGCCGTAGAAGGCGTCGGGGTCGGTGATGTGATACCGGGACAGCACGTCACGCTGGACCTTGAACAGCGCCTCGGGATAGCGGACGTGCTGCAGGAGCTGCTGCGACATCTCGGTCTTCGGCTTGAGGACACCGGGGAACGCCTTGCGCCAGGTCTGCAGGATCGGGTCCTTCTCGTCCCAGGCGTAGAGCTGAACGGTGCCGTCGTAGGCGTCGACCACGGCCTTGGCCGAGTTGCGCATGTAGTTGATCTTGTCGCGCGGTTGCTGCACGGCCAGGCGCGGGTCGGTGGCCGTGTCCCGCGTCATCTCCTCCAGGCTCTTGCTCGTGGAGTAGGGATAGGCGTTGGAGGTGGTGTAGGCGTCGATGATCCATACCACCCGGCCGCCGACGATGGCGGGATAGGCGTTGTTGTCCAGGCTGAGGAACGGCGCGACCTTGGCGACGCGCTGGGCCGGGTCGCGCTCGTACAGGATCTTCGACTTCTCGTTGACGTCGCCCGAGAGCAGCAGGTTGATCTCGCTGTACTTGGCCGCGTAGAGCATCCGGTTGAAGAACGAGCCGACGGGCACGCCGCCCTTGCCGGTGTAGGTGGTGTTCTGCTGACCGGTGTTGCCGCTGCCGGGGTAGTCGAGCTCCTGGTTCCTCTTGCCGTCGCCGCCCACGATGACGTACGGCGGCGCGGTCGGGGACTCGCCGTAGTAGATCCTCGACTCCTTCAACCCGGTCTGCTCGGCCAGCGGGCCGATGACCGGCATGTCCTTCGCGGTGAAGTTGGGCAGGCCCCCGGCGTCGACCTCGTTGCCCGGCGCGGCCACGAAACCGTAGCCGTGGGTGTAGACCAGGTGCCGGTTGATCCAGTTGTTCTGCTCCGGCGGCGGACCGGTGAGCTCGCGCACCGCCACCACCGTGTCGCGCATGTTGCCCGAGGCGTCCGGGTAGCGGTCGACGTCCAGCGGGTCGTGGAAGTCGTAGAAACCGCGGATCCGCTGCTTCTGCGCGTACGTCTCGGAGACCAGGTTCGGGTCGAGCAGGCGCACGCCGGAGATCGAGGTGTCGGCGGTGACGTTGGCCTTGCTCGCGTCGCCCTGCGCCGCGTAGTTCGTGACCTCGGCGTTGTCGACGCCGTACGCCTTCCGGGTGGCCTCGATGTTGCGCTTGATGTAGACCTGCTCGCGCGCCTGCTCGTTCGGCTTGACCTGGAACTGCTGGACGAGCGCCGGGTAGACCCCGCCGATCAGGATGGCGGAGAGCACCAGGAGGCCGAAGGCGACGCCCGGCAGCATGCCGCCGGGCCGTACGATGCCGGCGAAGAACAGGGCGGCGCAGATCAGCGCGATGATCGCCAGGATGGTCTTGGCCGGGAGCACCGCGCTGACGTCGGTGTACGAGGCGCCGTGCACGAAGCCCCGCTCGGAGAAGACCAGACCGTAGCGGTCGACCCAGTAGGCGACCGCCTTCAGCAGCACGAAAACGCCGAGCAGCACCGACAGGTGCGCCCGCGCCGCGCGGGAGGCGTGCACCCCGGGCGACTGGAGCCGGAACCCGCCGTACAGGTAGTGCACGACCGTGGCCGTCACGGCCGAGAGCACCACCGCGGTGAACAGGAAGTTCAGCACCATCCGGATGAACGGATAGGTGAACATGAAGAACGAGACGTCCATGCCGAACAGCGCGTCGTTCTCGTTGAACGGCGTGGCGTTGACGAACTCCAGCCAGGTCTTCCACTGGCCGGCGAAGGAGGAGCCGGTGAACAGCGCGAGCACCGCGACACCGATGATGAAGATCATCTTTCGGTGCGGGTCGAGGGCCATCCGGTAGCGGTCGGCGCCGCTGGCGCCGCCGAACATGCCGGGGCCGAACATCGGCCGCATCCGGTAGGCGAGCAGCATGTTGCCGCCCACGATGCCGACCATCAGCAGCGCGCCCACGATGAAGAGCACGATCTGCGTGACGACCACACCGGAGAACACCGCCGTGTAGTCCACCGAGTCGTACCAGAGGTAGTCGGTGAAGACGCCGGCGAAGAGGAAGAAGAACACCACGAGCGCGACGAGCGCGATCGCGACAGGAAGCATCAGTCGTGGCCGGCGGGGCAAGCGCATCGCCCTACCGGCTCCGGGGGTCCGGAAGCTCAAGGCCAACCCCTTGTCGTAAGAGCACGGTCCGTGTCTGGCAACCTACACCGGCGGGGGTTGCGTCGCGTTCAACCGTTCGGCACGGTGCGGACACGACCTCCGCAGGTCTCGGCTCAGTAGGACCAACGCACGGGAACCGCGATCGGTGCCCCGTCCGCCGCACTCGTTCCTCCCGTCCCGGACCGTCCGGTTCCCGGCGCCCGCGGCTCGGGGATCCCCGCCCGCGGCTGCGGGTTCTCAGCCCGCCGAGCAGGCGGGTACGGCGCCCGAGCCGGTACGCACCGCGTCCAGCGCCTGAACGGCCTCGTGGAGCGTCTCGACCCTGACCAGCCTGAGCCCGTCGGGGGCCGCGGCGAGCGCCTCCGCGCAGTTGTCCGCGGGGGTGAGGAAGACCGTGGCCCCGGCCTCTCGGGCCCCCACCATCTTCTGCTGGATGCCCCCGATCGGGCCGACCACGCCCTGAGGGTCGATCGTCCCGGTGCCGGCCACGGCCTTTCCCCCGGTCATCGCGCCGGGAGTGAGCTTGTCGATGATCCCGAGCGAGAACATCATCCCCGCGCTCGGCCCGCCGACGTCGCCCACGTTGATGTTGACCTCGAACGGGAACCTGTAGCCGACCGCCATGGAGATGCCCACGACGGGTGTGCCGTCCGCGGACGCGACGGTGGGCACGGTGACGGTCGTGTCCCGCCCGCCGCGTCTGACGACGAAGGTCACCTGCTCCCCCGCCTTGTGCTTGCGGACGGTCGCCGAGACGGTCTCGCGGTCCTCGGCGGCCACGCCGTCCACGGAGACGATCTCGTCGCCCTGGTTGAACCTGCCGTGGGCCGGGAGGCCCTTCTGCGTGGCGCCGACGGTCACGAACGAGGTGTAGGGGATCTCCAGTTCCTTGAGCGCCGCGGCGGTCGCGTCGTCCTGGGAGTTGGTCATCTCCTGGGTGTTCTGCTCCTCGACCTCCTCCGCGGTGGTCGCCGGAGGGAAGATCGTCTCCTCAGGGACGACCGCGATGGTCGGATCGACCCAGCCCCGCAACGCCGTGAACAGGTCGATCCTGCTGCCGGGCCCGCCCTGGTAGGCGACCGTGACGAGGCTGAGCTTGCCGTCGGTCGGGTAGGTCGGACGTCCCTCGATGCTGATCACCGGAGTGCCCTTGACGTCGCCGATGGTGTTCTCCGTCGGCCCGGGACTCAACACGACGTACGGCACCGGCAGCAGGGTGCCGGCGACGCCCAGCACGAGGGTGAGGAAGCCGGCCACCATGAGGGTCAGCGCACGTCGGGACATGAGGGAAAGCCTATGCGGTCCCGGCGACCGGGCGAGATCGGCGCTACGGCGTCCGCGCTCCCGGCCGCGGACTCCCGGTTCCCCTCAATCGCGTCCGCGTTCCCGGCCGCGGACTCCCGGCTCCCCTCGGCCGGGGGTCCCCGATCGGAGGTCCGAGGCGGCGGGTGCCCGGACGCGGGCGCTCACGCGCAGGCCCCGACCCACTCGGTGGTGCCGTCGGCGAAGAGCTGGTTCTTCCAGATCGGGACCTCGGCCTTGAGGTCGTCGATGAGGCGGCGGGAGGCCGCGAACGCCTCCTGGCGGTGGGGGCAGGCGACGGCCACGATGACCGCGATGTCGCCGAGCTCCAGATCGCCGACCCGGTGCACCGCGGCCAGCGCGGTGACCGGGAAGTCCGCGGCGATCTTCTCGGCCACCCGGTGCAGTTGCTCCTCGGCGCTCGGATGGGCCGAGTAGGACAGCCGGGTGACCGGCTTGCCGTGGTCCTGGTCGCGCACGGTCCCGACGAAGAGCGCGGTCCCGCCCGCGGCGTGGTCGCCCACCGCCGCGAACACCTCGTCCAGGGAGAGGGCGCTGTCGCGAATTCCCAGCAGCCGGATGACGTCCACGCCGGAAAGACTACCTCCCCGGTGTGGAGCGCCGGCTGACCGGTTTCGGAGAACGGCGCCGTCAGGTGCGGCGCTTCTTGCGGGCGACACGGACGATCGCGGCGGTGCCGAGGACCGCGACGGTCGCACCGGCGGCGGTGAGCGTGGCCTCCTTGCCGGACAGGCGTCGGCCGACGACCGTGTGCCGGCCTCCGCGGAGCTCCAGGAGCTGCGCGAACGCGGCCTCGTTGGTCCACTGGGGTTTCCAGCCCGCCTCGCGGAGCCCCGTGCAGTCGACCACCCAGGGGTAGACCACGTGGTGCAGGTCGGTGGCGGGCGCCGGGGTGATGCCCAGCCGGTGCAGCCGCTGGGCGGTGCCGAAGGTCAGTCCGGCGGGCAGTTCCAACCGGCGCAGTCCGGAGATCTCCTCCACCTGCTCCTGCTCCAGCCAGCCCTCCCCTCCCACGGCGACCACGCCGGAGACCGTGCCGAGAGCGGCCAGCTCCAGCGCGGAGACCAGGTCGTCGACGTGGCAGAACTGCCAGCGGGGGCTGCAGCCCTTCACGGTGAGCAGCCGGGGCGCCTCGAAGTGCCGGGTGACCACGCTGTCGATGCCCGGGCCGACCAGTGCGGCGGGGCGGAGCACGGTCACCTCCAGGCCCGGATGGCTGCGGAGCGAACGCCTGGCCAGCGCCTCGATCTCCAGATGGTCGCCGACCACGCCGGTGTCGGACTCGGCCGCGACGGGCGAGTCCTCCGGCAGGGGGACCGGGTTGTCGGGCGCCGCGCCGTACACCATGGCGCTGGTGACCAGCACGACGCGGCGCACCCGGGCGGCGGCGCTGGCCGTGAGCACCGTCTGCGCCGCGCGCAGGTTGTACGCGCGCCGCTCGCCGGGGTCGGAGTCGAGGCCGTAGTCGGCCGTCAGGTGGACGAGCACGTCGATGTCGGAGATCCGGTTCGCCAAGAGCGGATCTCGGACGTCGATCACCCGCCACGTGACGTCGGGCACGTCGCCGCGCTGCTCGTCGATGGCCACCACTCTGCGGAAATCCGCAGACGAGGCGACCTTCGCGAGGAACGCGCGGCCGATGCCCGAGGCCGCGCCGGTGACGGCGACGACCGGGGGCCGGAGGCGTTTCGAGGTAGGCACCAGGTCCTCACTTTGCGCTGATCCGCCATGCGACGGATAACGTGGCGGATGTGGACTCCTCCATCCTGCACGAGGTAGAGCCGTGACTGACTTCCCAGGTCGGGAAAACGACCCCGACGAGAACCCGTTCGCCATGTTCGGCAACCCGGAGCAGATCGCCGCGGCGATGCGGCAGTTCGCCGACATGCTGTCCGCTCCCCAGGGGGCCGGCCCCGTCAACTGGGACATGGCCAAGAACATCGCCCGACACGCGGTGGCCGCCGAGGGCGATCCGAGCGTGATGGAGGGCGAGCGCCGTCAGATCGTCGACGCGCTGAACCTCGCCGACCTGTGGCTGAACGAGGTCACCGCGCTGCCCAGCGGCGTCGGCTCGCCCCAGGCGTGGAGCAGGTCGGAGTGGATCGAGAAGACCGTCCCCGTCTGGCGGCAGCTCTGCGACCCGATCGCCGAGCGCATGGTCGAGACCATGGGCGGCACGCTCGGCGCCGCCGGTCTGCCCGCCGAGGCCCAGGCCATGGCGGGGCCGCTGATGGGCATGATGAAGCAGATGGGCGGGATGATGGTCGGCCAGCAGATCGGCCAGGCCCTCGGTTCGCTCGCCCGCGAGGTGGTCGGCTCCACCGACATCGGACTGCCGCTCTCCGGTGACGCCGCCCTGCTCCCGGGCGGGATCGCCGCGTTCAGCCAGGGGCTGGAGACCCCCGCCGAGGAGATCCGCCTCTACCTGGCCCTGCGCGAGGCGGCCCACCACCGGCTCTTCCAGCACGTGCCGTGGTTGCGCGGGCACCTGCTCGGCGCGGTGGAAGAGTACGCCAGGGGCATCACGGTGGACGTGTCCGCGCTGGAGGAGCAGCTCCGCGGCCTCGACCTCAACAGCCCCGAGCAGCTGCAGCAGGCCCTCAGCGGCGGCAACCTGCTCAAGCCCGAGGAGACCGAGCGGCAGAAGGCCGCCCTGTCCCGCCTGGAGACGGCGCTCGCCCTGGTCGAGGGCTGGGTCGGCACCGTGGTGGAGGCCGCCGCCGCGGGCAAACTGCCGTCCGCCGCGGCCCTGGGGGAGACGGTACGGCGCCGCCGCGCGACCGGCGGTCCCGCCGAGCAGACCTTCGCCACCCTCGTCGGGCTGGAGCTGCGGCCGCGCCGCCTGCGCGACGCGGCCGTCCTGTGGAAGACCCTGGAGACGGGCCGCGGCGTGGACGGCAGGGACGCGGTGTGGAACCACCCCGACCTGATGCCCACCGCCGCCGACCTCGACGACCCCGAGCGCTTCGCCCGCGGCGAACCCGACTTCGACCTGTCGGACCTCGAGGCCTCGCTGCGGGAGTCGGAGGAGTCGGGGGACGCCGGTGACGACGAGGACGACACCGGCGGCGCGAGGGACGACGGCGCGTGAGCCTTCCCGATCGGGGCGGCCCGCCCGGCCGCGGTGATCTTCTCGCCTCCGGTGGCGGCCCCTCCTCCGGGGCCCTCCACGCCGACGCGCGGGCCGTGCTGGAGGCGTGGCGGGCCCCGACGGACGCCGAGGAGGCGCTGCGCGAGGAGTTCCTGGCGCATCTGCACGCCCACGGCGACGGGATGTACCGCGAATGCGTGCCCGGCCATCTGACGGCCACCACCGCGGTCCTCTCCCACGACGGCGAGCGGGTGCTGCTGACGCTGCACGGCAAGGCCGGGATGTGGCTGCCGATGGGCGGCCACTGCGAGCCCGGTGACCTGTCCCTGGAGGACGTGGCGCTGCGGGAGGCGACCGAGGAGTCGGGCATCCCCGGGCTGCGGCTGCTGCCCGGGCCGCTGGCCCTGGACAGGCACCGCGTCTGGTGCCATCCGCCGTTCAGCCACCACCTCGACGTCGAGTACGGTGCGGTGGCGCCCGCCGAGGCCGAGGCGGTGATCAGCGAGGAGTCCCTGGACCTGCGCTGGTTCCCGGTGGACGGGATCCCGGATCCCAGCGACGAGGCCACCCGCCGTCTGGCCCGCCGGGCCAGGGAGACGCTGCGCTCCGGCTGATCGAACCGTTTTACATACGTTTCACCTTCCCTCGGATAGCGTCGTCCCCGCAGGGGGGCGATCGATGGATCAGAGCAGTGTGGATGTGGACGCCTCGTCCCAGGGGGAGGCCGGCGGCGTGGTCGTCGTCCCCGGCCGGCGCCGGTGGCGTGTCTCCCGGACCTTCGCCTGGGTCGCGGTCGCGCCGTTCGCCCTGTGGGCCGTCACCCGGGTGGCCGGGCTGGAGCGGGGCTCGCTGCCCGCCCAGTTCATGACCGGCACGCCGTACGTGGCGGCGGGCTCGCTGGTGCCCCTGCTCATCGGCGTGCTGGCCCGCAGCCGGACGGCCACGGCCGTCGCGCTGGTCACCGCGGTCGCGCTCGGCTCCAGTGTGGTCCCCAGGGCCGTGGGCTCCCCGGCGGAGGCCGGGGCCGGGACGCCGCTGCGGGTGCTGACCGCCAACATGCTGTTCGGCGGCGCCGACGTCACGGCCGTCATGGACCTGGTCAGGCGGTTGCGGCCGGACGTGCTGAGCACCCAGGAGCTCACACCGGAGATGGTGCAGGAGCTGGACGCGGCGGGGATCGCCGAGCTGCTCCCGCACCGTGTCCTGCAGGCGGACGCGGGGGCGACGGGCAGCGGCCTGTACTCCCGGTACCCGCTGACCCCCCGCACCGGGCTGTTCCGGGTGATCGGCCACAACATGCCCGCAGCCGTGGTCGCGCCACCCGGCGCCGGCCCGGTGGAGATCGTCGCCGTGCACACGTACGCGCCGATCGGCGAGCTGGTGGACGGGTGGGAGGCCGGCATCGAGGCCCTTCCGCCGCCCGCCCCCGGCACGGTCCGCATCCTGGCGGGCGACTTCAACGCCAGTCTCGACCACGCGGTGATGCGGCGGCTCCTGGAGCGGGGGTACGCCGACGCGGCCGACCGGGTCGGGCGGGGGCTCGTCGCCACCTGGCCCTCCGGCAGGCGGATCCCGCCGATCATCACCATCGACCACGTCCTGGTGGACCGGCGGGTCCTCGTGAACGAGGTCGGGATCCACACCCTGCCCGGCACCGACCACCGCGCCGTCTTCGCCGATCTCCGCCTGCCCGCCCGGCTCCCCTAGAGCGCCCGCCTGATCTCCGCGGTCCCCGTGTCCCCCGCGGTTCCGGGACGGCGCCGGACGTCACCGCGGTTCCAGGACGGCGCCGGACGTCACCGCGGTTCCAGGACGGCGTCGGGTGGCGCCGGGCGTCACGCCGACAGCAGCGCCCGGGTGTTGTCCCAGCCTTCGAGGCCGGGGTCGAGCCATCCGAGGTCGCCGGGGGCGCGCAGGCGGTGCCAGCCGGGGCCGGTGGCGACCATCCGGCCGCCCGGGGCGCGGGCGCGCAGCGTCCCGACCGGGTCGGGGTCGTCGAATCCGGCGTCGGCCCACTCGGGATAGGGCAGGTGGGCCGCCAGCGCCACGGCGCCGCCGCCCTCCGCGGGACAGACGGCGATCCGGGCCCGTCCCAGCGCCCGGAAGAGCTTGCCGACCAGCAGCGGCGGCAGGTCGGGGGCGTCCGCGCTGACCAGGACCGCCTGCCCGCCGTACGGCAGGGCGGCGAAGGCCGCCGCCACCAGGGCGCCGCCGGACAGCCCGGGGGCGATCTCCAGGATCGGGGTCCCCGGCCAGACGATCTCCTCCAGTCCCGGCACACTCGTGACCAGGACAGGCGTCACGAAGTCGAGTCCGGCGGCCATCTCGTAGGTGTCCTCGGCTACCGCGGCCAGGAACGCGCCGGGATCGACGCCCGGGGGCGCGGCGGCGGCGGCCGTCTCGGTGACGAGGACCGCCGCCAGCCGCTCTCCGGACCGTTCCCCGACGGCCGGGTCCCCGGCCGTCACCACTCCTCCGCGGCGCCGTTGGCCGCCATGGAGAATCCTTCGAGGAAGCCCCGCGCCCGCTCGGCCTTGGGGTAGCGTTCCACCAGGGTCCAGAACCGGGGGCCGTGGCTCGGCACGAGCAGGTGCACCAGCTCGTGCATGATCACGTAGTCGACCACCCAGGCGGGCATGCCCCGCAACCGCGTGGAGATCCTGATGGTGCCGTGGTCGGGGGTGCACGAGCCCCAGCGGTGCCGCTGGTTCTCCACCCATCGCACGCTCGACGGCAGGGCCGCCCCGTCGAGGTAGCGGGCGGACAGGTCGACGGCCCGCTCCATCAGGTCGTCGTCCGAGGGGCGTCTTCGCTGCTCCTTGGCGGCGAGCCGGTCGAGCATCCGGCGCACCCACTGCTCCTCATCGGTCCTGCTCAGGCCGTCTGGGAGCAGCACGACCGTTTTCTCGCCGTCGCGGTACGCAGAAACGGTCCGCCGACGACGAGAACTTCGACGAACCTCGACTGTCTCGGGGGGCACCTATGCACGGTAGCCGAGAATGGTTAATTCCCACCAGAGGGCGGGGGACGTTCCTGCTGGTCAATCACCGTTCGTGGATTGTTCAGCGAGACCGGGCGGTTATGACCATGGCTTATCGAATTAACGTGGATATCGCCTGTCTCAGGAGTTCCCGAATCGCGGGGACCGGCGTTCTCTCTGAGCGGCCAGCCCTTCCCGCAGGTCTCCCGTGGCCATCGTCACCGGCTGGGCCAGGGACTCCCAGCGCAGCGCGGCGTCGAGGTCGGCGTGGCCGCCGCCCGCGAGGGCGACCTTGGTCAGCCGGGTGGCGACGGGGGCGTTGGCCGCCGTCGCCGACGCGATCCCCAGCACCTCCGCCAGGAGCGACTCCCGGGGGAACGCCCTGGTGACGAGCCCCGTGACGGCCGCCTCCGCGCCGAGCACCGTCCGCCCGGTCAGCAGCATCTCCCTGGCCACGCCGACGCCCGCGACCCTGGGCAGCAGGTAGGTCGCCGCCATGCCGGGGTGCAGGCCCAGCGAGGTGAAGGGGACGAGCAGCTTGGCGTCCTCGGCCGCGTAGACCAGGTCGCAGGCGAGGGCGAAGCAGAGGCCCGCTCCGACCGCGGCGCCGTTGATCGCGGCGATGGTCGGCACCTCCAGCTCCGCGATCGACAGCCACGTCCGGTAGAACCCCAGCATCCGGTCACGCAGGGCGGGCACGTTCTCCGCGCCCCGCTCCGCCAGCCAGGACAGATCCCCTCCCGAGCAGAACGCGCTTCCCGCCCCGGTGACGACGACGCACCGCGCGTCCCCGTCCCGCTTCAGGCCGTCGACGGCCCGTCGCCACTCCTCGGTCATCCCATCGGTCATCGCGTTGCGCCGGTCGGGACGGTTCAGGGTGAGCACCACGACGCCGTCGTCCCGCCGGTCGACCAAGAGCTCGTTCATGTCGGGATCGTAGTGGACACCGGGCCGCCGACGGCCGGACCCGCAACACACCGGACAGATCGTCGTCCCCCTCATCCGCGGCCGTCCGGGTCATCCGGGTCATTCATCGTCCACAGCGGGCGGTCCTCGCTCCGGGGTTTTCCACAGGTCCCGGAAGGCTCCGCCGGGCCCGGCCGGCCCGTGACACGCTGAGCGCCTCCTCCCCAGGAAGGCCACGATGAGACCACGTCTGAAGCCCGCGCTCCGCCGGATCACCCGTGACGAGCGCACCCTGCAGTTCGGCGTGCACCCCGGGCACGCGGTCGTGCTCACCGATCTCGAACCCCGGGTCCGGCGCTGGGTCGAGAGCCTCGACGGCGTGCGCGACCTCGCGGCGGTGCTGGCGGCCGCGGCCGACGCCGGGATCGGGGAGGAGCGCGGGCGGGTCCTGCTCGATCTGCTGGTCGACCGAGGGCTGGTGGAGGACGCCGGGGCGGCCTCGCGTCCGCCGCGCGCGCTCACGCTGGCCGAGCGCGACCGGCTCCAGCCCGATCTGGACGCCCTCTCCCTGGCTCCCGGCACGACCGACGGCGGACTCTCCGTCCTGGAGCGCAGACGCGCCGCCCAGGTGCGGGTGTACGGCGCGGGCCGGGTGGGCGCACAGATCGTCTCCGTGCTCGCCGCCTCCGGAGTGGGGCGGCTCTGCGTGGTCGATCCCGGTACGGCCCGGCCCCGGGACGTCGCCCCCGGCGGCCTCACCCCCGAGGAGGTGGGGATGAGCCGGCAGGAGGGCGCGATGGCCGTGGCCCGGCGCATCGCCCCCGCTCTCATGGCGTGGACCGGAAAGGAGGCGGCCCACCTCTCCGACGGTGCCCGACGGCCCGACCTGGTGGTGCTCGCGCCGGTGGGGCCGCTGGACGGCCTGCTCGTACGCGATCTGATCGACTGGAGCGTCCCGCATCTGCTGGCCTCCGCCTTCGAGGGCGCCGGGTCGGTCGGCCCCCTGGTCCTGCCGGGAAGGAGCGCGTGCCTGAACTGCCTCGATCTCGCCCGGCGCGACCGTGATCCGGGGTGGCCGGTCGTCAGTGCCCGACTGGGCGGTTACCCGGCGGGCGAGACCGCCTGCGGAGTGGCGGTCTCAGCCCTGGTCGCCGCCGTCGCGGCAGGTCATGCCCTTGCCTTCCTCGACGGACGAGAGCCGCCTGTGACCAACAGCACATTAGATGTATCGCCTGATTGGAGATGGAAACAGCGATCCTGGAACGTTCACCCTCTATGTCGTTGCTTCCGAAACCAGTTCGGTTCGCCGACAATGGTCGCGTCGGCTATCTGCCGGTGACAGACACCACCGCGAAGGGAGGGAGCGGCGTATCGCGCTCCACGGAGGGCACGCCGCGAACCAAGGTGAGTGACCTTCCGCGCCGCGCCGTCACGCGCTCCGCCAAGCTGGCGGCTCTTCCCATCGGTTTCGCCGGACGCACCGCCCTCGGTCTGGGGAAACGCATCGGGGGCAAATCAGCCGAGATCGTCGCCCAGGAGATCCAGGAGCGGACCGCCGAGCAGATCTTCAAGGTCCTCGGCGAGCTCAAGGGCGGAGCCATGAAGCTCGGTCAGGCGCTGTCCATCTTCGAGGCCGCCCTGCCTCCGGAGGTCGTCGGCCCCTACCGTGCGACCCTGACCAAGCTGCAGGACGCCGCCCCTCCCCTTCCCGCCACGACCGTGCACAAGGTGCTCACCGAGCAGTTGGGAGACGACTGGCGGGAGAACTTCCAGTCGTTCGAGGACCTGCCCACCGCGGCCGCCTCGATCGGGCAGGTGCACAAAGCCGTCTGGCACGACGGCCGCACGGTCGCCGTCAAGATCCAGTATCCGGGGGCCGGAAAGGCGCTGCTCTCCGACTTCACCCAGCTCGCCCGCCTCGGCAAGCTCTTCGGAGTGCTGCTGCCCGGTCTCGACATCAAGGCCGTGCTCGCCGAACTGCGCGAGCGGATCGTCGAAGAGCTCGACTATCTGCGTGAAGCCGAGGCCCAGCACGCCTTCGCCCAGGCGTTCAAGGACGACCCCGACTTCCTGATCCCGGACGTCATCGCCGCCAACGAGCAGATCCTGGTCTCGGAGTGGGTGGACGGCACCCCGTTGTCACGCGTCATCGCCGACGGGACCAAGGAGGAGCGCGACCGTGCTGGGCTGCGGTTCGTCCGGTTCCTGTTCTGCTCCCCCTCCCGGGCGGGCATGCTCCACGCCGACCCCCACCCCGGCAACTTCCGGATCACCGAGGACGGGCGGATGTGCGTGCTCGACTTCGGCGCGGTCAACCGGATGCCCGACGGCTACCCGCCGGTCTTCGGCATACTGACCCGCATCTTCAATCAGGGCGACATGGAGAGCGTGATCCAGGGCCTGCGCGACGAGGGCTTCATCCTCCCGCACATCGAGGTGGACCCCGAGGCCCTGCGCGCGTTCCTCGCCCCCTACGTCGAGCCGACCGCCGTGGAGGAGTTCACCTTCAGCCGCGAGTGGCTGCAGCAGCAGGCCGCCACCGCCACGGACCTGCGTCCCGGCAACGTGGTGCGCCAGCTCAACCTTCCGGTCTCCTACGTCCTCATCCACCGGGTGCACGCGGCCGGCGTGGGCGTGCTCTGCCAGCTCGGCGCCACCGCCCGCTTCCGCGACGAGGTCATCCGCTGGGTCCCGGGGTTCGCCGCGGAGGAACCCGGCCAGGAGCCCACCGAGGACGCCATCGCAAGCTGAGCGCCCGCAGCCGGGCTGAGCACCCGCATCCGGTGGGTCCGGATGCCCAGGTGAGCGACGTGTCGCCCACCGTGTACCGGGCCTCCGCGGGAAAACGGGAAAGGGCGGTCTCACCGGAGACCGCCCTTTCCTCGTACTGTCACGGCGGGTGCCGTGCCGTGCTTCCCGCCCGCCGCTCCCCGGTGCCGGGCTCCGTCGAGCCCGGCCGCCCGCGGCGGTTGTCGACCCCGGCCCGGCGGCCTTCGGCGGTCACCGGTCCGGGGGACGTGGCCGCCCCGGACGTTGGGGAGGCGGTCCTGGCGGAGAGGATCAGACCAGGGTCAGGAGCGCCTGGCGAAGGCGCGCGGAGGCGCGTTCCGCGTCGCGCCGGGCGCGCCGGAGCCGCTGGACTCCGGCCGCGCGGCGGTGCTCTTCCGCCTCCCGGTGGAGCGTCCGTATTCGGTCACGCACCAATTCCTCATGCATAGATGGCAGGTCCAGGCCTCGGCCGGTGAAGAAGGTCATCGGAAGCGGTCCTCTCTGGGAACTCTCAGAACGTTCGGTCGATCATCGGGTCGGGCGGTGACCGGTCAGGCTGCGACCGGGGTCTTGCGGGGACGTCCGCGCGGACGCTTCCTCGGGACGACGGCCCCCCGCAGGATGAGCTCTCCGCCCCAGACGCCCCACGGCTCCTCGCGCTCGAGCGCGCGGGCCAGGCAGGCCTGCTGGATCGGGCAGCCCCCGCAGAGCGCCTTGGCGAACTCCACGTCCTCCGGGGACTCGGCGAACCAGAGGTCGGGGTCGGTACGACAGGGGATTTCGGCTTCGTCGATCAGGTCCATGATCGTCTTGGCCCCCATCTGCTTCACCTCTCTGTTGGGTGTGGGTCTTGCGGTTACCTCGTGGGTGGGGGTCAGGATGTGCGGCAAAACAAGAAGGCCGCGGATCCTGTCTGCGGATCCGCGGCCTGGTGGCTCTCCCTCGTCAGGTCATATGACCTGAGGGTGCCTCCAGGGTTGCGGACCGCGCAGCCCACCGTTTCCGGTGTGCTCGGTCTGCTGTGCGTAGTCGCCGGCTTCTGCCGCCGGGGCAGCCGGAACGCCCGTCGCCGGAATGGCGAGCAGGGCGGCCTCACGGCTGACCTGGACCTGGAAGATGACGGACTCGTCCCGTCGCATGGGGACGACCGCTGCATCCGCGAGGATGATCTGGCCGCCGAAGACGGGCAGGGTGGTGCCAGGGCGTGCGGAAGTGAGTCCCGGCTGGGCCGACATCAGGTTGATCTTCACAGCGGACTCACCTCCATTCGTAGATCGCCGGACGGATCGTCCGACTCGCTTGACCAAGACCCTAAACCCGGTCACCGGGAAGGGGCAACACATTTTCTACCTGCAGTTTTACGGCTCCAGCACGCGGATCATCGCCTCCTGCACCACGGACACCGCCAGGTCGCCGGAGCGGGTGAACATCTGCCCCCGGGCCAGCCCCCGCGCCGCCCCCGACCAGGGCGATTCCTGGGCGTACAGCATCCAGTCGTCGACGCGGAAGGGCCGGTGGAACCACATCGCGTGGTCCAGCGAGGCCCCGGAGAGGTTGGAGGCCCCCCAGGCCAGGCCGTGGGCCAGCAGCACCGTGTCGACCAGGGTGAAGTCCGAGGCGTAGGCGGCCAGGACCACGTGGAGCAGCGGGTCGTCGGGCAGGTCCGCGTCGTAGCGGAACCACACGTTCGTCTCCGCCCCGCGCAGCCCGGGGTCGCGGTGCGCCTCCCAGGTGAGCGGGGTCACGTAGCGGGAGTCCACCGGGCGCGGCCGGGTCAGCCACTCGCGCCACGGCGAGTCCTCCCCCACGACCTCCCGCATCCGCTCCTGGATCGTGGGCAGCTCCTCCGGCGCGGCGACCTGCGGCATCACCGCCGCCTGGTGCTCGACCCCGCTCTCGGCGACGTGGAAGGAGGCCGACATGGTGAAGATCGCCTTGCCGTGCTGGACGGCCACGACCCGGCGCGTGGTGAACGACCGCCCGTCGCGGACCCGCTCCACGTTGTAGACGATCGGGATTGCCGGGTCCCCCGGCCGGATGAAGTAGGCGTGCAGCGAGTGGACGTCCCGGTCCGCCGGGACCGTACGGCCCGCGGCGACCAGCGCCTGGGCGGCCACCTGCCCGCCGAAGACGCGCTGGATGCGCTCCTCGGGGCTGCGCCCCCGGTAGATGTCGAGCTCGATCTGCTCCAGGTCGAGCAGGTCCAGCAGCTCCTTGAGAGCCTCGTTCACGCGTCCTCCGTCTGGTCTCCGGCCGCACGGCAGATGGCGAGCACCGCCTCGCCGTACCGCTCCAGTTTGACGCGCCCTATACCCGTTATCGCCATCAGGTCCTGTTCGGAGGTCGGCGCCCGCTCCGCGATGGCCTGCAACGTGACGTCGGTGAAGATCACGTAGGACGGCACCTTGGCCTCCTTGGCCGCCCCCGCGCGCCACGCCTTGAGCCGCTCCAGCAGGGCCTCGTCGTAGTCGACGGGGCAGGCGGCGCACCGGCCGAGCTTCTGCTCGGCGGCGGCGGCCAGCGTCTTGCCGCAGACCCGGCAGCTCACCGTCGCGGCCGCCGTACGGCGCTCGCGGGGGGCGACCGGGGTGCGGACCCGCGCGGGGCGGCCGGCGAGGCCGTCGAGGAAGCGGGACGGCCGCCGGGGCCGCCCTCCCGGGGAGCGGGCCAGCGCCCACGACACCCCGAGGTGGATCCTGGCCCGGGTGACGCCCACGTAGAGGAGGCGCCGCTCCTCCTCGATCTGCTCCGGCGTCTTGGCGTGGACGATCGGCAGCATCCCCTCGGTGACCCCCACCAGGAAGACCGCGTCCCACTCCAGGCCCTTGGCCGCGTGCAGGGAGGCCAGCGTCACGCCCTCGACCTCCGGCGCGTGCTGCTCGGCGGCCCGCCGCTCCAGTTCGGCGACGAAGCCCGGCAGGCCGGCGCCCCGGGCGGCCAGGTCCTCCGCCAGCTCGGCCAGGGCCCGCAGCGACTCCCACTCCTCCCTGGCCTTCCCCCCCGCCGGAGGCTCGGGGGTCAGGCCGATGCCGGACAGGATGTGGTGCACGGCCGGGGCCAGGTCGTCGTCGGCCCCCGCCGAGCGGGCCGCGCCGCGCAGCAGCACGACCGCCTTGCGGACCTCGGGACGCTCGAAGAACCGGTCGGCGCCGCGTACGAGGTAGGGCACGCCCGCCTCGGCGAAGGCCTGCTCGTAGGCCTGCGACTGGGCGTTGACCCGGAAGAGCACGGCCGTCTCGCGCAGCGGGACGCCGCGGTCGGCCAGGGCCCGCACCGTGCGCGCGACGCCCGCGGCCTCGGCGGTCTCGTCGGCGTACTCGGTGAAGGCGGGTTCGGGCCCGTCGGGGCGCTGGGCGACCAGGGAGAGCCGGTGCGGGGAGCGCGCCACCTCCAGCACCCGGTTGGCCAGCGCGACCACCTGGGGCGTGGAGCGGTAGTCGCGGACCAGCTTGATCACCGCGGCGCCGGGGTGCTCGACCGGGAACCCGGTCAGGTACTGGGAGGTGGCGCCGGTGAAGGAGTAGATCGTCTGGTTGGGGTCGCCGACGACGCACAGGTCGTCGCGGTCGCCGAGCCAGGTGTCGAGCAGCAGCTTCTGCAGCGGGTTGACGTCCTGGTACTCGTCGACGACGAAGTGGCGGTACTGCTGCCTGACCTGGGCGGCCACCTCGCCGTGCTCGGTGATCAGCGCGGCGGTGAGCTCCAGGATGGTCTCGAAGTCGAGCAGGTGCCGCTCGCGGCGGAGCGTCTCGTAGGCGTCGTAGACGCGGGCCATCTCCTCGGCCGGGACCGGGGGCGTGCGGCCGATCTTCCTGACCGCCTCGGCGTAGTCCTCGGGGTGGATCTGCCCGGCCTTGGCCCACTCGATCTCGGAGGCCAGGTCGCGCGGCTCGGCCTGCGCGGCCTCCGGCCCCGCGGAGCGGCGCACGGTGCGCAGCAGCGGCAGCTTCGACTCGATCACCGCGGGCGGGTCGCCGCCGATGACGCGCGGCCAGAAGTAGGTGAGCTGGCGGAGCGCGGCCGCGTGGAAGGTACGGGCCTGCACCCCCGGCACGCCGAGCGCGCGCAGCCGCTGCCGCAGTTCTCCGGCGGCCCGTGTGGTGAAGGTCACCGCCAGCACGCCCGTGGCGTCCACCGCCCCGCTGTGCACGGCGTAGGCGATGCGGTGCGTGATGGCCCGCGTCTTGCCGGTGCCCGCCCCCGCCAGAACGCAGACGGGACCCCGTACGGCCTGGGCGACCTCACGCTGCTCGGGATCCAGTCCCGCCAGCACGTCAGCGGGCTCCATGGGGGCTCTCCTTACCAGGCCGTGACACGCCGTCCGATGACCGGGCGCCGGCGTCCTCCCGGTCGCCGGCCGGTCATGGACCATTCTGACACCATCCCGCCGCCCACCCGGGTTCCTGCTGAGATGCGCAAACAGGGTGCCTTACCCCACAATGGAGTCTTCAAGAGAACCCCGGGGGAAAGGAAAGACTCCTGTGCGAACTGCGGCAACCGTGAGCGCGCTCGCCCTGGCGGCACTGGTGCTCGCGCCCTCCGGGGTGCACGCGGACACGGCGGCGGTCCCCACAGCCCCCTCCTCCGGGACCGCGGCCACCGCCGCGGCCGTCGCCGCGCACGCCACCCAGGCCTCCACCGCATCGCGCAGGACCTCGGCGAACAGGGCCGAGCCGACGCCCGCCCCGTCGACCCCGGCGTCGGCGGACCCCGACCCGCTGGTCCAGGGCACCATCGTCGACACCGTCGCGTACGGCAGGCACGCCCGGCAGCGCATGGACGTCTGGCACCAGACCGACGAACTGCGGCGGCCGGGGGTCTTCCTGATCCACGGCGGCTGGTGGTCGTCGGGCGACAAGAAGTACATGACCGAGGTCAGCCGGAGTTACGCCGAGCTCGGATACACCGTCTTCACCATCAACTACCGGCTCTCGTCCGACGCGCCGTGGCCCGCCCAGCGCACCGACACCCTCGACGCCATCGCCACCGCGCGGCGGCACGCCGCCCTGTGGTCCTTCGACCCGAACAACTACGTGGTCGTGGGGTTCTCGGCGGGCGGTCATCTCGCCACCGCGGCCGGCACCTACAAGAGCGGCCTGCCGGGTCTGAAGGGCGTGGTCGGCATCTCACCGGTGGTCTCCCCGCTCACGGCCTACCTCGACGGCGCCGAGACCCTGGATCTGAACAAGCGCAAACTGCGCGAGTCCGCCATCCGGCTCGCCGGAGGCTGCGAGCCCTCGGGCAAGTGCGCGAGGATCTGGCAGAGCATGGAGGTGCCGGAGCACGCGAGCCGGGGCGACGCCCCCGTGCTGAGCGTGCACTCGGCGGACGAGTTCGTGCCGTCCAGCCACAGCGAGCAGCTGCGCGACCGCCTCCGGCAGGTCGGGGTCGAGGTCACGGTGCTGACCGAGGCGGGGATCAACCACAGCGCCCCCCTCTACCGGATGCCGGGTGTGGCGGAGCGGGTGCAGGAGTGGATCGCGGACAAGGTCTTCTAGTCCGCCGGGAAGACCGGACGCCCCCCGGATGTTGCCAATGAGCGCGAACATCGTCTGAAGGGGTTTCCAACGCCATGGCGCTCACCGTTTACACCACCACCTGGTGCGGTCCCTGCAAGCGGCTGAAGGCTCAGCTGACCAGGGAGGGCATCGCCTACCAGGAGATCGACATCGAGCGGAACCCCGATGCCGCCGAGTTCGTCATGAGCGTCAACAACGGCAACCAGACCGTGCCGACGGTCGTCGTCGAGTCCCCCGCCGGGCGGGTGGCCGTGACGAACCCCTCCGTCGCCGAGGTGAAGCGGCTCCTCGGAAGCGCCGCCTGAGCCGTTTCCGGCCGGTGAGGGCGGGACACCGGCCCGCCCGCGGCGGGCTCCGCCCCGCGGCCGGGCGGACCTGCCCCGGCCCCGCGGCCGGGCGAGCCTGCCGCGCGACCGGGCGGACCCTTCGGGATCCTCCCGGTCGCGGCCGGGTCTACCCCGCGCTGGCGCCGCTTCGGGTGCGGTGGATCGTGGCGCCGTTGCGGTCCGCCGTGAAGTGGAGTTCCTCGAAGAAGACCTTGCCCGATCCGTCGGTGTAGGCCCGCACGATCTTCAGGCTCGCACCGTCGATGGTGGCCCGCGCGTCGGAGCGCTGCCACAGGGCGCCGTCGTCGGCCAGCACGGCCCCGGCTCCGCCGAGTGCGAGGGTCGGGGCCAGCACCCCGACGGCGGCGAGGCGGCACACTGTCTTCTTGATCATTTCTTTCCCTTCGCGAGGGCCTGCAGGGGTTCGGTCGTCCGTCCCTGCCGCCTGCCGGCGAGGCGGGCCGGGATGCCCGACTCCATACCCGGCACCCGTCCCCCAAAACACGAAGAGTATCCGTTCAAACACGTAAAGTGAACGACGACGCGGACACCCCGCCGGCAGCAGCCGCACCCGTCCGCCCGCCGGTGGAGGCTCACCCGCAGGCGGCCCGCCCAGAGGCGGCCCGGCCGGTCACCAGTCCCCGTCGAGCCTTCCGCCGTACCAGGTCTCGATCAGCCGGCGGGCGATCGACACCGGCGGCGGCAGGCGCACCTCACCGCTCTCCATCGCGGCCAGCAGTTCGGCGCGGCCGAACCAGCGGGCCTCGGCGATCTCCTCGCGGTCGGGGACGAGCTCGGTGGAGAGCGCCCGGGCGAAGAAGCCGAGCATCAGGCTGCGCGGGAACGGCCAGGGCTGACTGCCCAGGTAGCGCGGGGCGGCGACCCGCACGCCGACCTCCTCCGCCACCTCCCGGACCACCGCGCCCTCCAGCGACTCGCCGGGCTCCACGAACCCGGCGAGCACCGACAGCCGCCCCTCGGGCCACTGCGGGCCCCGGGCCAGCAGGCACCGGTCCTCCTCGTCGTGCACCAGCATGATCACGGCGGGGTCCACCCGGGGGAAGTGCTGGCTGCCGTCCTGCGGACAGGCCCGCACGTGCCCGCCCGTCCGGACCTCCGTACGGCTCCCGCAGCGCGGGCAGAACTCGTGGGTGGAGTGCCAGGACTCCAGGGCGACCGCGTAGACCAGCAGACCGGCGTCCAGATCGCCGAGGAGCGCGCCGACCTGGCGCAGACCTGCCGGGACGGCCTCCCCCTCCGGCCAGGCCGCCGGGTCCCGCGGCGGGACGATCCTGGCGCCCGGCTCCTCGCGGACGGCGCCCTCGATCGGGGCGGCCACCGCGAAGTAGGCGGTGCCGCCGGCGTCCACGCCGAGCAGGTAGCGCTCGCCCTCCGGCGCCTCCCCCGGAGACCGCAGGACGAGGCCGACCGCCCCGCCCTCCGCTCTGACCAGGGCCTGACCGCCGTCGACGACCAGGACCCGGGTCGCGGGGTCCGCCCACGCCCGCTCGATCCACCCGGCGTCCCCGCGGCGCGCGGCCGAGCGGTCGACGGCGCCGCGCGCGAGCAGCAGCGGTCCCAGTGGTCCTTCGTCTGCCGTGATGTCCACGCCGTCACACCCTCCCCGAGCCGGACACATCCTAACGACGCTCCGCGCGCGGCCCTTCACCGCCACGGATGCGCGGCCCCCGGAGGCCGCGTGGACGGCCGGACGGCGGGACGGCGGGACGGCGGCCGCTCCGCGCGGCGGGGCCTCCACCGGCCGCCCTTCCCGCGGGGGTGACGCCTGAGGAGGCACGGCCCATGATGTCCACCGTAGGCGTCGCCCGGGGAGCGCAGGAGGAGGCGACGGTGAGAGGCTTCTCGTCTTCCCGCGAACGGGACATCGATGACGATTCCCCGGTCCCGTCACATGATGATCTCCGTTCGGCTACGATGCCGCTGGTTAGGTTAGCCTTACCTGATATCGGGGGTTCGCATTGCGGCTGTACCTCACCACGCTCAAACCGACCGACTCCGTCACCGACGGGTTCCTGCCCGCCGCCCGTGCGCTGGGTTGCGACGTCACCATCCTGACCGACCGGCCGGAGCGGTACGCCGCGTCCGGAGCCGAGACGCTCGCCTGCGACGTGCGCGACGCGCGGGCGGTGATCGACGTCATCGCGCACCACCACCCGCCCGCCGCGGTCTTCTCCAACTCCGACCACATCCAGGCCGAGACCGCCCTGGCCGCCGCCTACTTCGACCTGCCGGGCAAGGACTGGCGGGCGTGTGCGACGGCCAAGAACAAGGCGCTCACCCGGCGGCGGCTGGCCGCGGCCGGCGTGGAGAGCGTGCGCTCCGTACGGCTCGCGCCGGACGCTCCGGTGCCCGGCGGGGACGGTTCCGCACCCGGCGGGGACGTGCCGCTGCCCGCCGTGGTCAAGCCGAGCCAGGGCGTCGCCAGCGAGGACGTCGTGCTGGTCCGGGACGGGCGCGAGCTGGCCGAGGCCGTCCGGGCGATCCGCGCGCGCCGGCCGGGCGAGACCCTGGTCGTGGAGGAGTACCTCGACGGCCCGCTGCACACGCTGGAGACCCTGGGCGACGGCCGGACCGTCCGGGTGCTCGGCGGCTTCCGGACCACGCTCGGGCCGCTGCCGCACTTCGTGGAGGAGCGGCTGGACTGGGAGCCGCCGCCCGCGGCCGACCACGTGCTCCGGGCGCTGCGGGCCCTGGGCGTGGGTTTCGGGGCCTGCCACACCGAGTACGTGATGACGGCGGACGGACCGCGGATCATCGAGGTCAACTACCGGGTGATCGGCGACCACTGCGACTTCCTCCTCGCCGACCTGCTGGGCGTCCCGCTCTTCGAGCGGATCCTCGGCGTGCACCTCGGCCTGGGCCTCGGCCCGGATCCCGGGTCGGGCCCCGGGCGCGCCGCCGGGCACGGAACCGCTCTGAGCCTGGTGGCGGAGCGGTCGGGGACCGTGACGAGGGCCCCCGGGATCACGGCGCCCTCCCCCGGCGATCACGTGCGGCTCTGGCACCGGCCGCTCCGGTCGGTGGGCGACCGTATCGACCGGAGCCATACGAACCGCGACTATCTGGGCATCGTCCGCGCCGTCGGACCCGACCGGGCGAGCGTGGACGAGGCCGTCTCGGCCTTCACCGCCGCCGACCCCTGGGTGATCTCGTGATCGCGGAACACGCCGTCACCGGGCGGGAGCCGTACCTCGCGGCCCGGGTCCTGGACGCCCTGCTGCGGGAGGACTACGGCGGCCTGGCCGGGCGGGTGGCCCGGCGCAAGGACGGCGTCGTCCTCCACCTGCCGGGGCCGGGCGGACGCCTGGTCCGGCTGGTGCCGGGCTCGCCGTTCCAGGACTTCACCGTCGCCCCCGCCGAGCGCCTCGGCCTGCCCGAGGTGCTCGGCGCCCTGCGGGCGGTCGCGCACCCGGCGGACGCCGCGGGGGTCGAGGCGTTCGCCGGGGAGTGCCTCCAGGCCCTGCGCGCCCTCGACCTGCACGACGCCCACCGCCGGGACGTGCTCGCCCGGCTGCGGCGCGGCCCGGCCGGATCCGCCCGCTACGAGGCGCTGGCGGCCTTCCTCGACCATCCCGTCTACCCGACGGCGCGCTGCCGTGCCGGGCTCTCGGACGAGGACCTGACGGCCTACGCGCCGGAGTTCGCCCCGAGCTTCGCGCTGCGGTGGGCGGCGGTGCCCCGCGAGCGGGTGACCGGTTCCGCCCCCGGCGGGCCGCCGATGGCGCCGGACTTCGCCCGCGTCGGGCTGCCCGGAGGGCTCGCGGACACGCACGCGCTGTTCCCGGTGCACCCGCTGGCGCTCCCCGCCGTCCGCGCGATCCCGTGGGCGGTCGTGGCGCCGGAACCGTACCTGACCGTCCGGCCCACCCTGTCCATGCGCACGGTCGAGGTGGACGCGCGCACGCACCTGAAGCTGCCGCTGCCCACCAGCACGCTGGGCCTGCGCAACCGGCGGTCGATCAAGCCGGGCACGCTGGCGGACGGAGCCCGGGCCGAGCTGCTGCTGCGCCGGATCGCCGGTCCGCGGCTCCTCCTGGCCGACGAGCAGCTCCACGCCCACACCGGGCACGAGTACCTCGCCTGGCTCGTCCGCCGGCTCCCGCCGGGTGAGATCGTCCCCGTGGCCGCGCTGCTCGCCCCCCTGCCGGGCGGCGGCACGGTCGCCGAGGAGCTCGCCGCGCGGCGGCACGGCGGCGGAGCGGGGGGCCGCGGCGCCGGCGGTGTCGACGGTGTCGGCGGTGTCGGCGTCGAGGCGCTGCTGACCGAGTACCTCCGCCCGCTGTTCGCCTCCGGGGTGCGGCTCTTCGTCCGGTACGGCGTCGCGCTGGAGGCCCACCAGCAGAACCTCGCGCTCGTGCTGGACGGCGACGGCCCCCCGCGACTGCTGGTCAAGGACAACGACGGGCTGCTGGCCTCGCCGGGCCGCCTGCGGGCCGCGGGGACCGCCGTCCCGGACTTCGCCGACGGGCGCATGCTCACCGACGACCCGCACGCGCTCGCCGACGTGTTCGTGACCATCACCCTGCACCTGGCCGCCGCCGCGCCGGCCTTCGGCGCGCTGCCGCCCGCGCGGGCCTCCCGGCTGCTGCGGGACACGCTCGCCGAGGCGCTGGAGCCGTACGGCGACGACCCGGCGGCCCGGCTGCTGCGGGCCAGGACCCTCGACGCCGCCCGGCTCGTCGGCAAGTCGATGGTCACCGCCGGGACGCTGGTGGACAAGGCGCGCACCGGAGCGCGCGACGTGAACAAGTTCTACGGCACCAGCGGCCCCAACTACCTCCGCCATCCTCCCGCGGCCGTCCGGCCCGTGATCACCCAGAGGACCCCATGACCGCTCCCGTTCTCGACCCCGTTCTCGCCTCCCCGGCCGCCGTCGCCGAGGAGGCGACGCTGGCCGCGCTGCTGCGCTGCGCCGTACGGGAGGTCGCCGGGCCGCGCGGCCGGGTCCGGCGGGACGGGCCCCACCTGCTGCTGCACGTGGCGGGCACCCCGCTGCGGGTGCGGACGCACGGCGGGCTCGCGCTCCGGTTCACCGGTCCCGCCGAGTGGCACCGCGACGGCTGCTGGCACCCGCTCTCCGCCGACCGGCTCGTCCGGCTGCTGGAGGCCGAGCTGGGCGGGGGCAACGACGAGTTCGCCGCCCAGGTGCGGTCGAGCCGGGCGGCCGTGGCCGCGCTGCTGGAACGCCGCCGCGACGCCGTCCCCCCGGCCGATCCGTGGCTGGCGTCCGAACAGGCGCTGGTCTTCGGGCACCCCTTCCATCCCAGCCCCAAGGCGCGGGGCGGCGGTTCCGACGGCCCCGACGGCCCCCGCCGTCCGGAGGGGGACGGGGCGCACCGCGCGGGCACCTCGCACGACGGCGGGACCGTCCGGCGCCGCGGCGGGATCCACGACGGGAGCGCCCGGGACGGCGGGACCCGTGACGCGGCCTCCGGCGCGGGCTGGCTCGCCTACGCCCCGGAGGCGCACGCGGGCTTCCCGCTCCGGCTGCTCGGGGTCCGGCACGACGTGCTGGCCGGGGCGGGCGAGACGACGGCGCTGGACGCGCTGGGCTGCGCGCCGCCCGGGTACGCGCTGCTGCCCGCCCACCCCTGGCAGCTCGACCTGCTCGCCGCCGAGCTGGCCGCGCCGCTGGCCGACGGGCGGCTGGTCGACCTGGGACACGGCTCCCACGAGGCGGTCCCCACCTCGTCGGTCCGCACGGTCTACGAGCCGTCGATCGAACGGTGCCTGAAGTTCAGCCTGGACGTGCGGATCACCAACTGCGTCCGCAAGAACGCCTGGTACGAGCTGGCCGGGGCGGTCGAGCTGACCGCGCGCCTGGAGCCGGTCTTCCGCGACCTGGCGGAGCGGTTCCCCGGCACCCGCTGGCTCCCCGAGCCCGGCTACCGTTCGGCGGACCTCGGCACCCGGCTGCTGGAGGGGCTGAGCGTGATCGTCCGGGCGAGCCCCCGGCAGGTCTGCGGGCCGGGCGTGACCCCGCTGCTGAGCGGCGCCCTCGCCGCCTCCCCGCCCCCCGGCTCCGCCTCCCCGCTCCCCGCGTCCGCCGCCGCCGACCCGGTGCGGTGGTGGCGGGCCTACGTGGAGTGCGTCGCACCGCCGGTGCTGGAGGCCTACCTCGCCCACGGCGTGGTGCTGGAACCGCACCTGCAGAACGTCCTGGTCGGTGTGGACCCGGCGGGGACGCCGGTGGAGGCGGTCTTCCGCGACCTGGAGGGGACCAAGCTCGTCGCCGGCCGCCACGACCTGTCGGCCCTGCCGCCCCGGGTCGCCGAAGCCCTCACCTACGATGCCGCCGGCGGCTGGAACCGGGTGGTCTACTGCCTGGTCGTCAACCACCTCGCGGAGGTCGCCGCCGCGCTGGCCGGCGACGGGCCGGTGCGGGAGCTGTGGGCGGCGGCCGGGGAGGTCCTGACCGGCTACGCGGGCGCGCGGGGGTGGCCGCCGCCCCTGGCGGACCTGCTGTCGGGCGCGCCGCTGCCGGCCAAGGCCAACCTGGCGGTCCGGTGGTCACGGGCGGCGGACCGTGCGGCGGGGTACGTCGCGGTGGCCAACCCGCTGGCGGCCCCGGCGGCCAGGCCTGTCATCGGCCCACCGGCGGCGGCCGAGCCGGGCTCCGCCCGGAGCGCGCACGCGGCGGGTGCCCGATGACCTCCGAGCGCGCACACGACGGGTGCCGGACGACCTCCGAGCACGCGCACGACGGGTGCCGGACGACCTCCGAGCACGCGCACGACGGGTGCCCGGTGGTTCCGGGGGAGCCGCCCGCCTACGTCTACGACCTGCGGGAGCTGGACACCCACGTGGCCGAGGTCCGGGCGGCGCTGGACGGGGTCGAACTGCACTACGCGGTGAAGGCCAATCCCGACCCGGAGCTGCTGCGGGTGCTCGCCCGGTACGTGGACGGCTTCGAGGTGGCCTCGGGCGGGGAGCTGGCGCACGTGCGGGCGCTGTTCCCCGAGGTGCCGGTCGCGATGGGCGGTCCGGGCAAGACCGACGCCGAGCTGGCCGCCGCCGTCCGCCCGGCGGACGGCCCGGCAGGTCCGGGGAACCCGGGAGGTCCTGGCGGCTCTCGCGGCCCGGAAACCCCGGGAGGCTCGGGCGGTCGGGAAGACTCCGGCAGCCGGGGAGGCTCCGGCGGCCGGGGAGGCTCGGGCGGTCGGGGAGGCTCGGGCGGTCGGGGAGGCTCCGGCGGCCGGGGAGGCTCGGGCGGTCGGGAAGACTCGGGCGGTCGGGGAGGCTCGGGCGGCGCCCCGCCCGTCCACCGGCTGCACGTGGAGAGCCCCGGAGAGCTGCGGCGGCTGCTCGCCCTCGGGTGGCCGGCCGACGTCCTGCTCCGCGTCAACCTGGACCTGCCCGTCGAGGGGGCCTCGCTGGCCATGGGTGGCGGCGCGACCCCGTTCGGCATGGACCCCGGCGGGATCGCCGAGTGCCTCGCCCTGCTCCGCGGCCAGGACCTCCTCCGCTGGCGGGGCGTGCACGCCCACCTGGCCAGCGGGCTGGACGCACCGCGGATGCTGGGGCTGGCGGAGGCCGTCCTGGACTACGCCCGCGGGATCGGCGCGGCCGAGGTCAACCTGGGCGGCGGCATGGCCGTGTCGTACGCCGACCCGGACGCCCGGTTCGACTGGAAGGCGTACGGCGCGGGCCTGGCGGGACTCCGGCGGCCCGGCGAGGTGCTGCGGGTCGAACCGGGGCGGTCGCTCACCGTCTACTGCGGGCGGTACGTCACCCGGGTGATCGACGTCAAGCGGGTGCACGGCGAGCTGTTCGCGGTGGTCGCCGGGGGCACCCACCACCTGCGGACCCCCGCCACCAAGGGCCACGACCAGCCGCTGGCCGGCTGGACCTCGGCCGGCGGCCCGGGCGGGCCCGGCGAGCCGGTCACGATCGTCGGGCAGCTGTGCACCCCGAAGGACGTGCTGGCCAGGCGGGCGCCGGTCCGGCTGGAGCCGGGGGACGTGGTCGAGTTCGCGATGGCCGGGGCCTACGCCTGGAACATCTCCCACCACGACTTCCTGATGCACCCGCGTCCGGGCTTCCGCTACCTGCGGCCGACCGGCCTGGAGAGTTCGTCACATTGTGTAGACGGCACTGGTACGGTCGGCGACGGGATGTGAGGGGATCGACATACGATGCCAGCGTAAGGAGTCCCGAGAGGATGCCGGAATGGTCATGTCCCTACCTCGATACCAGACCACCCACCAGCCATGCGCCCGGAGAGACGCGCCCCACCGGCCATGGCCAGGAACAGTCGACGACCAGACTCTCCGGCTCTGCGAAGAGCTCAACGAAGGCGGATACTCCGCGGAGATCGTCCGGGAGCAGGTCATCGTGAGCCCGTGGACGTCCCGCCGGAACGACAAGATCATCGACCGGCTCACCGATCTGCTGTACCAGCTGAAGCGGGAGATGGGCTGGGCTCTCTACCAGAGTTCCGGCATACACATCCCTCCTTTTCGTGACATGCGGCTTCCGGACCTGATCGTCGCTCCGCTCGACGCGGAGGACTACGACGAGATGCACATCTACGGGCACTCGACGCTGCTGGTCGTGGAGGTCTGCTCGGGTGGCACGGCATCGGTCGACTACCGGGAGAAGCCGACCGAGTACGCCCGGGCCGGAGTGCCGCTCTACCTCATCGTCGACCCGACGGCCGAGCCGCCGAAGGTCACCCTGATGAGCGAGCCGGTCGAGGACCCCGCCCCCTTCGACGAGCGGGAGCCGTACCTCAAGACGGTCACCGTGCACAGCGGCGGGTCGCTGGAGCTGCCGGAGCCGTTCGGCCTGCGGATCGACGTCGCCGCGCTGTTCGCCTGAGCGTCACGGTCCGCCCGCCCGCCTGAGCGCGGGGACCGACTCGACGAGCGCGACCAGGCCGCGCTCGTCGAGGAGGTCCACCGGGCGGACCGTCTCGTTGAAGCGCACGTAGTGGAAGGCCGCGCCCACCCGGTCCAGGGGGACGCCGGCCAGGCGGGACCAGGCCAGGCGGTAGGCGGCGAGCTGGACGGAGGCCGCGGCCCGCGTCGTCTCCATCAGGCGGCGGCCCGTCTTCCAGTCGACGACCTCGTAGCCGCCGTCCGGGGTGCGGAAGACGGCGTCCATCCGGCCGCGGACCAGCCGATCGGCGATCATCATCTCGAACGGGACCTCGACGTCGAGCGGTTCCCGGCCCGCCCACTCGCTCTCCTCGAACCTCGCGCGCAGCTCCGCCAGGAGGACCTCGGCCTCTTCCGCCTCCTCGCCGGCGCCGGGGAGCTCGAACTCGTCGAGGAGCCGCTGCTGGCCCCAGCGCGTCTCCAGCCACCGGTGGAAGGAGGTGCCGCGGCGGGCCAGGGGCGCGGGCCGCTCCGGGACGGGGCGGCGGATCCGCCGGGCCAGGGCCTCCGGGTCGGCGGCCAGGGCGACGAGGTCCGAGACGGTGAGCCGGGCGGGCAGCTCGACCTGGCGCCCGCCCCGCCGCCGGTTCCGCTCCCGTTCCCGGAGCAGGAGCTCGGTGTCCCGCTCCCAGGCCCTGGCCCGGTCCCGGTCCCAGCCGCGCAGCTCCGCCAGGCGCGGGTCCTCCCCGCCCTCCGCCGCACCGGACCCGGCCCCGTCGCCGTCGCCGTCGCCGTCCGGACCGTGCACGGGTACGGCGGGCGCCCCGGTCCGGGGGCGTCCGGCGTTCCCCACGTCCCCGGCGTTCCCCACGTCCCCGGCGTTCCCCACGTCCCCGGCGTTCCCTGGGCTCCCCGCGCTCCCTGGACTCCCCGCGCTCCCTGGGCTCCCCGCGGATTCCGTGAGGGAGCGGAGGGCGGCCTCGACGAGGAAGGAGCCGTCGACGACGGCCTCGTACCGGGCCCCGGCGGGGGTGACCGGCCAGACGGACTCGGCGGGCTCGGCGAGGAGGGGGTTCGTGGCGCCCTGCTCGAGCGGCGGCGGCCAGGTGGCCACCCGGCCGCAGGTCTCGCGGATCTCCAGCAGGAACTCCGACGGCTCCAGGGGCTTGGCCGCGCCGCCCCAGCGGTAGCCCGAAGCGATCAGCAGGTAGTGGGCGCGGGTGACCGCGACATAGGCGAGCCGCCGCTCCTCCAGCAGGTCGCGGTCGCGGCAGCGCTCGTCGAACTCGGCGAGCTCCTCCCTGGCCAGCCCGGCCAGCCGGGGCAGGTCGGAGGCGTCCCCGCGCAGCGGATAGGGCAGCCTGCGCGGGTTCTCCGTCCACCGGGGGCTCACCACCGGCCGGGCCGGGAAGACGGTGCCGACGGTCGGCGTGCCGGCCTTCGACAGCACCTGCGACATCCCGGGCACGATCACGACCGGCCACTCCAGGCCCTTGGAGGCGTGCACGGTCATCAGCTTCACGCTGTTGCTCTCGCCCACCCGCCCGGCGTCCAGGCCGTTCTCCTCCTCGTCGGCCGCCTTGAGGAACGCCAGGAACGCGCCCAGCGTCGGGTCCTCGGAGTCGCCGGCGAACCGGGAGGCGGCGTCGACGAAGGCGTCCAGGTCGGCCCGGGCGGCGAACGGGCCCGCGGCCGACCCCCGGGCCGCCACCTCGATGTCCAGGCCGAGGCGGCGCTCGACCTCGGTGATCAGGTCGGGGAGCGGCTGCCCCACGTGGCCGCGCAGGGTCCGCAGCTCCTGCGCCAGGGCGACCAGCCGTACCCAGGCCAGCGGCGAGAACACCTCCTGCCACTCGGGCCGGTCGGGCAGCTCGTCCAGCGCGTCGATCAGGCTGCCGCGCTCCTCCGACAGCTCCGCGACGACCTGGTCCAGCAGGTCGTCGACCGGGGAACCGGCCGCGCGGATCTCCCGGTTCAGCTCGCGGGCCCGCTCGCCCAGCTCCTTCAGGTCGGCCGGGCCGATCCGCCAGCGGGGGCCGGACAGCAACCGGACCAGGGCGTCCCCGGCCGTCGGGTCGTAGAGCACGCGCAGCATGGCCACCAGGTCGGCGACCTCGGGCACGGTGAGCAGGCCGCCCAGGCCGACCACCTCGACCGGGACGCCGCGCTCCTCCAGGGCCCTGCGCAGCGCGGGGAACTGCGAGCGTTTGCGGGCGAGGATCGCCACGTCGTGCGGTTGCAGGCAGTGCGGGCCGCCCCACATGCTCTGCCTGGCCTTCCTGCGCTCGCCCTCGCCCCACGGCAGGCCGTCCGGGGCGGTCTCGCTCCCGAGCAGCCCGCACACCTGGTCGGCGACCCAGCGGGCCTCGTCCTCGGCCGTCTCGTGGAAGGCGCACAGCACCCGGCCGCGCTCGACCCGGTTGCCGCCGGGCACCAGCACCGGCACCTCCCGCGCCTCCATCCGCAGCGGGAGCTGCACCCGGGCGGCGACGTCGAGGACGGCGTCGCCGTTGCGGAAGCTGACCGAGAGCCGGCGGACCTGGGCGGGCTCTCCGGAGGCCGTGCGGAAGTCGCGGGGGAAGCGGGTGAGGTTCCCGGCCGAGGCGCCGCGCCAGCCGTAGATGGACTGGCAGGGGTCGCCGACGGCGGTGACCGGGTGGCCGCCGCCGAACAGCGCGCGGAGCAGGACGAGCTGGGCGTGGCCGGTGTCCTGGTACTCGTCCAGCAGGACGACGGCGAACCGGTCCCGCTCGATCCGGCCGACCTCGGGGTGCCCGGCCGCGATCCGGGCGGCCAGCGCCATCTGGTCGCCGTGGTCGACCACCTCGCGCCTGCGCTTGAGCCGGGTGTAGGCCTCCACCAGCGGGAGCAGCTGCTCCCTGGCCTGCTGCACGGCCAGCGGCCTGCGCTGGGCGACGACCGGGGAGCCGGGCAGCGCGTCGTACCGCTCCTTCAGCCAGGCGCCCACCTCCCGCACGTCCTGCGGCTCGCGCATGTGCTCGGCCAGCTCGCCGGCCAGCTCCAGCACCGCCCGGGTGACCGTGGCCGGCCCCCAGTCGAGCTGCTCCATCGGCCCGTCGTAGGCGCTGACCACGTGCCCGGCGAGCTGCCAGGCGACGGCCGGGGTGATCAGCCGCATGGTGGGCTCCAGCGCCTCGCGCAGGGCGTGGTCGGTCACCAGCCGGGCGGCGTAGGCGTGGTACGTCGAGATGGTCGGCTCGCCCGCCAGCGGGTCCGCGGACACGTCGCGGCCGAGGGCGCCCAGCCGCTCGCGGACCCGGTGGGAGAGCTCGCTCGCCGCCTTCCTGGTGAAGGTCAGGCCGAGCACCTGCTCGGGCCGGACCAGGCCGTTGGCGACCAGCCAGACGACCCGCCCCGCCATGGTCTCGCTCTTGCCCGACCCGGCCCCGGCCATCACGACCATGGGTTCGAGCCCGGCCTCGATCACCGCGACCTGTTCCGGAGTCGGGGGAAGGATGCCCAGCTTGTCGGCGAGCCGGATCGGACTCAGCACCCCCGGCCTCCATCGGTACGGCCCGGCGCGATACGGCACGACCCGGCACGGCCCCGCGCGGTACGGCTCAGCACACCTGGCCCCCGTTCTCGTTGACCGGGCAGCTCGCCCGCGCGGCGCAGGTGCGGCAGCCGTCGTTGACCCGGGCGTGGAAGAAGGGCAGGGACATGCCCCGCGCGACGGTGTCCACCATGTCGTGGGCCCAGCCGGGCTCGGGATCCTCCGCCAGCGGCCGCTGGACCTGCTCCCTGGCCTCCTTGCCCGCCGCGTTGCCGACCTGCACGAGGGCGGCGCCGCCGGGCTCGTGCAGGCCGTGCCGCTGGAAGGCGCCGAGCAGCGCGGCGAGCTGGTAGACGCCGAGCTGGGGATGGCGGTCGAGGTCGGCATCGGAGGGCTTGCTCCCGCCGGTCTTGATGTCGATGATCACGGCGCGGCCCTGCCCGTCGCGCTCGATCCGGTCCACCCGGCCCTTGATCTGCACGCCCTCGGTGACCATCGCGACGAAGGACTCCTCGGTGGCGAGCAGCGTCCGGGGGTTCTTCCGGTTCCACTCGACGAACCTGGCGATCATCTTCTCGGCGACCCGGCGCTGTTTGCGGTTGTACCAGACGCCGCCGAAGTCCAGCTCGTCCCAGACCTTGTCCAGGTGCTTGGCGAGGGTCTCCTCGCTGGGCATGCCGTCGGCGGCGAGCACGGCCAGCGCGTGGACGACCGTGCCCAGGCCGCGGGTCGCGTCCGTGCCGCCCGTGCCCACGGAGGTCTCCAGCAGCCAGCGCAGGCCGCACGCGGTGAAGCTCTCCACCGCCGAGGGCGAGATGCGCACGACGTCGTCGGGCCAGCCGAGCGGGCGGTCGTCGGAGATCGGGGTGAGGGCGTACCACTCGTCGGGGTGGGCGCCCTTCACGCCGGCCGCGGCGAGCCGGGCCAGGTGCTCGGCGGCGACCTGGCGCAGGGACTCCGGCCGGGCCGGGTCGCAGACCGCCGCGCGCAGGTCGGCCACCAGCGCGGGCATGGTCAGCCACCGGGACCGGTCGTCGAGGGCCGCCGCCTCCTCGCCCGTGCCGGGCACCAGCTCGGCCAGGAACCTCGACGGCCGCTCCTCGACGTCCTCCCCGCCCACGGCGGTGACGACGAGCCTGGTGCGCGCCCGGGTCGCGGCCACGTAGAACAGGCGGCGCTCCTCGGCCAGCAGCTGGGAGGCGAGCGCGGCGCGGACCGCGGCCGGGTCCTGGTGCCCGGAGCCCTCCGCCCGGGCGCACATGTCGTCGGTGGCCAGGACCGACCCCCGCGGCCGCAGGTCGGGCCAGGTCCCCTCCTGGACCCCCGCGACGACCACGAGGTCCCATTCCAGGCCCTTGGCGCGGTGGGCGGTCATGATGTGCACCGCGTCGCTCTCCGGGGCCCGCGGGGCGAGGGAGTCCTCGGGGATCTCCTGGGAGACGAGGTCCTGCACGAACACGTCGACGCCCGCGTGCGGGAGCCGGTCGACGAACTTGGCGGCGCGGTCGAACAGCACCATGACCGCGTCCAGGTCGCGGTCGGCCTGCCGGCCCCGGTGCCCGCCCGCGGCGCTCGTCTCGCTCCACTTCCCGGCCAGGCCGGTGAGCCGCCAGACGGCCCAGAGCGCGTCCTCGGCCGTGCCGCCCTGCCGTACGGCCTCGGTGGCGGCGGCGATGAGCTTGGCGAGCCGCTCGGCGGGGAGCGCGATGTGCGGCTCCACCAGGACCAGCTCCCGCGCGTCCTTGAGCGCCGCGACGAGCAGTTCGCCCGAGGACCTCGGCCTGCCGCCGGACGGCCCGGCGGCGGAGGCGTCCGGACCGCGCTCCCCGGGGGCCCGCTCCCCGACCTCCACCGGCAGCGCCATGGCCTCGTGCTCGGCGACGCGCAGCGCCCGGCGCAGCCGGCGCACGCCGATCATGTCGGTGCCGCCGAGCGCGCCGGTCAGCAGTTCCTCCGCCATGCCCTCGTCGAGGGTCTCCGGGTGCAGGGCCACCTGGATCAGCCGGATCAGCGGGCGCACCCCCGGCTCCTGGATCAGCGGCGCCTCGCCGCCGCCCACCACGACCGGCACCCCGGCCGCGACCAGCGCCCGGCGCAGCAGCGGCACCTGCCGGGCCGCCGAGCGGACCAGCACGGCCATCCGCGACCAGGGCACCCCGTCCAGCAGGTGCGCCCGGCGCAGGGTGTCGGCGACGACCGCCGCCTCCTGGGCGGCCCCCTCGGCCACCACGACCCGGACGTCCCCGTGCTCCTCCCCGTCCACCGGCGTGAGGTCGCGGTGGGCGGCCCCGCCGGGAACGGCGGGCAGGCGGGCGGCGACACGGCGGGTGGCCGCCAGCAGGCCGGGCCCGCTCCGGCGGCAGACGCGCAGCGCGACGACGGGCGCCTTCTCCCCGCGGACGTCGCGGAACCGGTCGGGGAAGTTCATGATCCCGTGGACGTCCGCGCCCCGGAACCCGTAGATCGACTGGTCGGGGTCGCCGACCGCGATCAGGTCGCGCCCCTCCCCGGCGAGCCGCTGGAGCAGGAGCTCCTGGGCCGGGTCGGTGTCCTGGTACTCGTCCACCAGGACGACGTCGTAGGCCGAGCGCTCGCGGAGCCGCACCCCGGGGTCGGCGAGCAGGGCGGCGGCGGCGCGGATCAGCTCGGGGTAGTCGAGCACCGGTTCCGGGTCCAGGTCGAAGCGGGCCTGGTAGCGGTCCGCGAAGCGCCCGGCGGCCACCCAGTCGGCACGGCCGTGCCGGCGGCCCAGCTCCACCAGCTCCGGCCCGTCGAGGCCGCGCTCGGCGGCGCGGGCGACGAAGTCGCGCAGCTCGGCGGCGAACCCGCGGGTCTTGAGCGCCTCGCGCATGTCCTCCGGCCAGTGCGGCGCGCCCTCCTCCAGCTCGCCGAGGAGCATCCGGCGGATCTCCAGGAGCTGCTCGGGACCGGTGAGCAGCCGGGGCGCGGGCGCTCCGGCCAGTACGGCCTCGCGGCGGAGCAGGGCGTAGGCGTAGCTGTGGAAGGTGAGCGCGAGCGGCGTGCGGGTCGTGCGGCGCATCCGGCCGGTGATGCGCTCGCGCAGCTCGTCGGCGGCCTTGCGGCTGAAGGTCAGGACGAGCACCCGCTCGGGATCGACGCCCCGGCGCTCGACCCGGTCCACCACGGTCTCCACGATCGTGGTGGTCTTCCCGGTGCCGGGACCCGCCAGGACGAGCAGCGGGCCGCTCCCGTGGGCCACCACGGCCCGCTGGTGCACGTCCAGCACGGGGGCAACGGCCTTCCCCGCACCCTCACGGCGCACCAGCCGCCAGTTCTGACCCCTCACAGCTCGCCATTCCACCAGATGTCGGGCAGTGATCGTGCCCACTCGGCCCCTCCGGTCCGGATCTCCGGCGCGGAAGGCCCGCTCCCCCCGCGGTCCGCCCTCCCGGCCGCCGCAGGACCGCTACCGGGCCGCTACCGGACCGCCACCGGCTCCGCCGGAGCCGGCGGACGCGTCAGGAGCCGAAGACCCGGTCGACCAGCCGGGCGGTGGCCTTGCCGTCGTCGCGGGGCGCGTAGGTGCGCCGGAAGCGCTCGTAGCGTTCGGCGTGCGCGGCGGCCAGTCCCTCGACGTCCCGCAGCGCCTCGACCACCTCGGCGCCGGTCGACAGCAGCGGTCCCGGGGCCTGCGCGGCCAGGTCGAGGTAGAGGCCGCGCTTGGCCGAGTAGCGCTGCAGGTCGTAGGTGAAGAAGAGCATCGGCCGCCCGGTCGCGGCGAAGTCGAACATCACCGACGAGTAGTCGGTGATCAGCACGTCGGCGACCAGCAGCAGGTCGGCGATGTCCGGATAGGTGGTGACGTCCAGGGCGAGGCCCTCCGGCACGTTGGGCGCCGCCTGCATGGAGTGCGCCCTGATCAGGAACCGGTGGCCGGGCCCCAGCGCCCGCCGCGCCCGCTCCAGGTCGAACCGGATCGAGTTGCTCCTGCGGTCGTAGTCGCGGAAGGTCGGCGCGTACAGCACCAGCCTGACGTCCTCGCCGACGCCGAGCCGCGCGCGCACCCGCGCCGCGGCCGCCGGGTCGGGCGACGCCAGCACGTCGTTGCGCGGGTAGCCGCTCTCCAGGACCTCGCCCTGGTAGCCGAAGGCCTTGCGCAGGATCGGGGTGGCCCACGGGCTCTGCGAGACCAGCAGGTCCCAGCCCCGGACCTCGGCCGCCTGCCGGTGCCAGGCCGCCGGGCGGGGGTCGCGGGACATGTGCGGCAGGTCGTTGCCCATGCGCTTGAGCGGGCTGCCGTGCCAGGTCTGCACGACCATCTGGTCCTCGCGCGCCCGGAACCACGGCGGCAGGAGCCCGTTGGTCACCACGTGCCGCGAGCGGGCCAGCACCTCGTAGTGCTCCCGGCTGCCCGCGCGGACCACGGTCGGCTCGATCCCGGTGCCGAGTCCGAGCTCCCCGGCCCCCGGCGGCGTGAACGCGCCGTCCTTGACCACCCAGACGTGCTCGCGGTCGTCGCCGCGCCGCAGCCGCTCCTCGTAGACCGCGCGGACGTTGCCCTCGTACTGCCGGCCGTCGTAGGCCACGTAGACGGTGGCCTCGCGCAGCTCCCTGCCGCGCTGCGCCGGGTAGAAGGAGCGCTGGAGCAGGTGCAGCCCGCCCGGCCCCTTCTCGTCGTCGGGGCGGCTCTCGGCCACCGCCAGCACCGGCACGTCGAACCGGGTGGAGACCAGGCGGTACTCGCGCCCGCCGACGGTCGTCGGGCTCTCGTCCAGCGTCGCCAGGGCCGCGTGGTCCATCCGGACCGGGACGATCTCCCCGGACGCCTCGCGCGCCGCGATGCTCCAGGTGCCGCTGCCCAGCGGGACGGTCTCGCCGAAGCGGGGCATCGCCGCCGGGGCGAGGCGCACGACGAAGCGGGACTCCTCGCGCTTCATCGGCGTCGTGTACAGCAGCCCGCTGCGGTGGCGGAGCGTCAGCTCGGCCGGGCCGGATCCGGGGTAGGAGCCCTCCAGGACGAGGGTCCCGTCCGGCTCCCAGACCGCCGAGGAGACGACGGGCCGGATCCGGTGCGCGGAGACGATCACCCGGTCGCGCCGGTCGCCCAGGACGGTGATCTCCCGCTCGCCGATGACGGTCCGGCTCTCCGCCGCCCGGCCCAGCATGACGGGGGCCGCGGGGTCGCCCTTGGGCTCGATCCAGAGCCTGCCGCCGTCGCGCTCGGAGAGCAGCGCGTCCACCGCGAACGGCACGACGACCTCGGTGCCGCCCTCGACCGGGCTGAAGTCCGCCGCCACCCGGTGGCCGTCCAGCCGGGCCTGGCCCCGGGTGAACCTCCGGTCGGGCAGGAACACCCTCAGCTCCAGCCGCTCGCCGTCCAGCCGCACCCCGGTCAGCTCGGCCCGGGTGGGCTGCAGCACGACCTGCAGGGCGCGGTCGGAGGTCCAGACCGGCCGGATCCACCAGCCCGGACGGGTCTCCAGGCCCGAGGGACGCTCGGTCCGGCCGCTGGAGGGGCCGCGGAGCAGGCCGACCGCGCGGGCGCCCCGGCTCCAGATCACGATCTCGGCGCGCCAGGTGGTCGTGTCGCGTACGGTCGCCCGGCGGCGGAGCAGCCGCTTGCCCCCGCGGACGACGGCCCGCAGGGCGGCGCGCCAGCGCAGCGCCCACGGGCTCAGCTCGGCGGTGAACCCGGACCAGTCGTAGTTGCAGCCCGCCTCCCGGGCGCCGTGCGTGGCCTCCGGGTGGTGGGTCCTGCGGGTGCGCAGCCGGATCGGGGGCAGCCAGCGCGGGCCGCGCAGCACGACGACGGCCCGGTTGAAGCGGCGGCTCCGGACCGACAGGCCCGCCAGGTAGGCGTGACCGCTGATCCGCAGCCGTCCGCCGGACCAGGAGACGTCCTCGACCTGGGTGACCGGGGTGAGGTCGGCGGCGCGCAGCCGAAACAGCGGCTCCGGCAGCTCGTCGCGGAGCGGCAGGTCGGCGTACCAGCGCAGGCTCCGGCGGACCCGCCGGGACGGCTCCGCGGCGGCGGCGACGAGCTTGCGCAGGGCGTCGCCGTCGGCCAGCTCGTCCACCCCGCGCCGCTCGATCAGGTGGAAGGCCAGCCGCCGGGCGACGGGCAGGTCGCGTTTGACGCGCGCGTCCACCCCGGCGAGGTACGGTTTGACCGCGGTGGCGAACTCCCGGCGGCGGGCGGCTCCGCGCTTGGCCGCGATGTCGAGCCGGGAACCGAGGGGCCCGGCCAGCGCCTCGGCGTCGAACCTCCGGCGCTGCGCGGGGGTCAGCCCTTCGGCGAGCACCTCGGCCATGATCGAGTCGAGGGGTTCTCCCCGGTCGCAGAGGTCCTGGACGACCCGCAGACGGTCAGCGACGGGGTCGCCGGTCGCTCGCGCGGGTGAAGCGCCGGTGGCCATCGGGGAGGCACCGCCTTTCGGGCAGAACTGTCCGTTCCCCGTCATGGTAGTGGGCCGCGCAGGAAGCGGTTACCGGTCGTTCTCCGGACGGATCGGACCGTGTTCCGGACGGCCGTCCCATCGCGCGAGACGCATGTCCGCCCGTGCGCCCCGCAGCGGGGTGCCCTCCGCGCTCCAGCGGTCCAGGCAGCGCCGCTCGTGCCCGGGAGGCGGGGTGCCGTCGGCGCGCGCCACCCGCCACCAGGGGACGCCGCCGCCCCAGACGGACATCACCCTGCCGACCTGCCGGGGGCCGCCCTCCCCGAGGTACTCGGCGATGTCGCCGTAGGACATCACCCTGCCCGGCGGGATGCGCTCGACCAGGTCGAGCACCCGCTCGGCGTAGGGGGTGGGATCGCCCCGGCGGCCTAGCTCCGCCATACGGCGGGACCCGCCGCGAGGATCTCGTCGATCCTGCCGAACTCGTAGGACGCGGTGCCGTTCACCTGCTCGACCACGCCGTCGCGGACCGCGTAGGACTCGCCGTCCTCGCCGACCAGGCGGGCCCCGAGCAGCGCGGACACCCGCACCAGCTGGGCCACCTGCCAGTCCGACCCGGGCGCGCCGGACAGCGTCCCGTTCCAGTCGGCGACGGCGTGGACCCCGTCGCCGTGACGCGCGAGGACCTCGCCGGCCTCCTGCGAACCGCGGTACTCGAACCCCGCCCGCCCCAGCACGTCCGCGAGTTCCGCGAACGTGAGCGGCGCCGGGCGTTCCACCCGCAACTCGTACCCCATGATGCGCGACCCTAGCGAATCTCCCCCGGCCCGCGGAGCCGGAAAGGCCGACATCGGGGCCACCGCGGCCGAACAGTGCCCGAACGGTGTCCGAAACGCGTTCGAATCGAGTTCGAATCGAGTTCGAATCGAGTCGCGCCTCCGGACGCCCCGGACGCCCCGGACGCCCGGGGCCCCGCGCCGCGCGGCGCGGGCCTCAGCGCGGCGCGGGCCTGCGGGTGAGGACGACCATGGCGCCGCCGAAGGCGAGCACGCCGAAGGCCAGGCCTGCAGCGTACAGCCAGAGGCGGAACGGGTCGGCGCCCGGCCGGGGCGCCTCCTGCGAGGCCGTCCCCCCGCCGAAGCGGCGGCCCTCGTCCGCCAGGCCAGGGGTCGCGGCCGCCATCAGCTCCCCCGCCTTGGCGAGCGCCTTCCCGGCGTCCACCGTGCCGAATCCGACGTACTCGTCGTATCCGGGCACCGGGCCGGAGTCCGCCGTGGAGGCGATGGCGCGCGCGACCATGTCCGGCGGCATCCGCGGGTGCTCCGCCTTGATGAGCGCGGCGACCCCCGCCACCAGGGCGGCCGCCGAACTCGTCCCGTCCGAGGGCCCGTACGCCCCGCCGGGGGTGACCACCGGCACGTCCACGCCCGGCGCCGCGACCAGGACCGACAGGTTGTCGCTGCTGAACGGGGCGGGCCGGCCCGCCCTGTCGACCGCCCCCACCCCGATGACACCGGAGTACCCGGCCGGGAAGCTCCAGAAGGAGGTGCCGGCGCGCTCGGCGTGCTCGCTGTCGCCGTCGTTGCCCACCGCGGCGACGAGCACCACCCCCCGGGAGAGCGCGTAGGAGACCGCCTCCCGCTCGGCCCGGTGCGGGCCGTAGGCGCCCAGCGACATGCTGACGACCGCGGCCCCGTGGTCGGTGGCGTAGCGGATCGCCCGGGCCAGCGGGCTGTCGGTGCGGGTGCGCAGGTCCTCGTCCGAGGCCGCGGGGAGCCCGTCGTCCAGCACCAGCGGCAGCGACAGGACGCGCGCCTCCGGGGCGACGCCGAGCAGGCCGCCCTCGCCCCGGCCCGCGCCGGCGATGAGGGAGGCCATCGCGGTGCCGTGCCGCCGCCCGGCGGGGTCCGCACCGCCGGAGCCCGCCGGGCCGTCCGGTCCGCCCGGTCCCATCTGCGGCCCGGCGGTGACCCTGCCGCGCAGCTCGGCGACCTGCGCGTCCACCTCGCCGTCCACCAGGGCCACGGTGACCCCCGCGCCCTTGGTGGCCCGCCAGGCCTGCTCGACGCCGAGCGCCTCCAGCACCCAGCGCTGGTCCTCCCGGACGTCGGCGGCGACCGGCGCCGCGACCGGCCCGGCGACCAGCGCGAGGGCGGCGACCGGCGCGCCCACCGCCCGGAGCCGCCACCGCCTCAGCACACGTTCCCCTGGGTGCAGCGGGGTACGGCGGGCTCGTCGCCCAGCGCGCGGGCGATGCGCCCGGCCACGGCCTGGGCCGTCGGCCACAGCTCGCTGTGCAGGATCTCCCCGGGGTCGACCGACTGGCGGGTGCGGCCGTCGGTGTAACCGGCGGTGGAGAAGACGATGTACGGCCCGACCCCCACCCAGGCGTTGCGCTGGCGCTGGGCCGCGCCGAACAGCTCGGTGGCGGTGCCGCGGAAGGCCACCGGCCGGACGCCCACCCGGTCGTCGCTCGACAGCTCGCCGGTCGCCGCCTGCCGCCGCTCGGCGTCCTCCATGACGGCGACGCCCACGGTGACCGCGAACGCGGACGTCTGGTCCACGTACGTGGCGCGCAGGAGCGTGCGGCACCCGTGCTCCTCCAGGACCGCCCCGACCGCGGCGTCCGCGCCGGAGCGGCAGGCCGTCTCGGGGGCGATGCCGACCCTGCGGGCGTAGAGCTGGACCCGGCCGAGACCGATGTACTCCAGTTCCGGCGGGAAGACCAGGGTCGCCGGCCAGGTGCGCCACCGCGCGGCGATGTTCTCCTGGACGTAGCGCGCCTTCTCGGCCTGGGTCAGCGGGCGGGAGGCGGTCTCGCGGAGCAGGCCGACCGCGCCGGCCAGCACGTCCGTCGCGGCGACGGTGAGGATCATCCCCACCAGCAGCAGGAAGACCGCACGGAACCGGATCCCCCGCTCGATCGAGGCCGCCTCGGCGGCGCGGACCGCCGTCCGGTCGCGGAACGACCGGGGCCAGGGGCGGACCCTGGCCCGGCGTGCGGCGGGACGCGGGGGGCCTCCCCCGGCCCGCGCGGCCCCGGCGCGCCGCACTCCGGCGCCCGCCGGCGGCCAGCCTCCGCGGGCACGCGGCGGTGAGGTTTCCAGGCGCCGTTCCGGCTCCTGGGACCTCCCGGGCTGCGACATACTCCGATGCTACGTCGCGCCTCCTCCCCGCCCCATGGCCGGACCGTGCTCGTGCCGTCACGGAGCGCGCCCGCGATGCCGCCCCGGGCCGGACACGCCGTCCGGGCCGGACACGTCGTCCGGGCCGGAGCGGGAGTCCGGGCCGGGGTACGGGCACGAGCCGAGGCACGGGGGTACATGGCCGGGGTACATGGCCGGGGCACGGGGGTACATGGCCGGGCAGGCCGCCGGGTCAGGGCGCGGGTACGGGTTCGTGGGCGGCCGGGACGGGCACCGGGTCCGCCGTCCGCACCCGCCCGGCGGTGACCGCGATCACCGCGAGGGACGCGACGGCCCCGATCCCGCCGGCCAGCGCCACCCCCGCGTAGACGGCGATCCGGCGCCGGTCCCGGTGGACCACCCGGACCGGTCCGGCCGCTCGCGAGTCCGCGCCCAGCGGGCGGGCCGGATCGTGGACCCCCGGTCCCGCGGCGGTGTGGGTGTGGCGGGAGATCCGGGCCGCCTCGGCGAGCGCCCGGGCGGCGTTGACCACGCCGAAACCCGTGCCGGTGTCGTAGCCGCCCGCCGGCCGCCGGGTCGCGCCCGCGGTGAGCGCCTGCGCCACCAGCGCGGGCGACATCTCCGGATGCTCCGACTTGATCAGTGCGGCCACGCCGGAGACCAGCGCGGTCGCCTGGGAGGTGCCGCGGCCGACCCAGTACGCGTCGCCGGGGCCCGCCCCGAGGACGTCCACGCCGGGCGCCGCCACCAGGACCGAGGGGTTGGCGTTGGAGAAGGAGGCCCGGCGCAGGCCCGGCCCCGTGGCCGCCACCGAGACCACCCCCGGGAAGGACGCCGGATAGGAGTAGGGCGCGTACCCGTCGTCGGCGGCCTTCCCCGCGCCCTCGTTCCCGGCCGCCGCCACGAGCACCACCCCCCGGGAGACCGCGTAGCGGATCGCCGCCCGCTCCTCACCGGTGGCCAGCTCCTTCGAGATCGACATGTTGATCACGTCGGCGCCGTGGTCCACGGCGTACCGGATGCCCCTGGCCACCACGTTCTCGAACCGCTCGGCGGCGTTGAACTCCCGGAACCCCGGCTCCTCGTCCTCCAGGATCACCCGCACCGAGAGCACCCGCGCCCGGGGCGCGACCCCGATCACCCCGTCGGCGCCGCCCGGGCCGTGGCCGTGCCCGGCGATCAGGGAGGCCATGTAGGTGCCGTGCAGCCGCGGGGGCGCCGTGCCCGGCGGGTTGGCCCCGGCCGTGAAGTCCCTGCCCTCGGTCACCGAGCCCGCCAGGTCGCGGTGGCGTGCGTCCACCCCGGAGTCCAGCACCGCGACGGTCACCCCGTGTCCCTGGGAGGTCCGCCAGGCCCGGGGCAGGTCCAGGGTCCGCAGCACCTCCCGCTGTCTGCTCCTGACCTCGTCGGCGTGGGCGGCCCCGGCGGGGAGGACCGGGACGAACCCGCAGGCGAGCGCGGCCAGCGTCCCGGCCGCGGCCGTCCACCGGACCGCCCGCCGGGCCCGCCACCGCGCCCGCCCCCGCCACCGGGACCGTCGCCTCAGCACCGCCACCCCGGGGCGGAGCAGTCCGGCCGGGCGGGAGCGGACAGGTCCGCGAGGATCCGGTCGGCGATGTCGCCGGTGAAGGCGAACAGGGTCGGCCGCTGGCGGCCCGCCGTCTTCGCCGGGCGCCCGTCGGCCCGCCCCGCGGTGACCATCACCAGGTACGGCCCGCCGGCGCGCACCGTGCTCGCCTGCCGGCCCGCCTGGGTGAACCGGTCGGCGACCGTGCCGGGGAAGGCCAGGGCCCTCAGGCCCGGGGAAGGGCGCCCGCCCCTGGGCAGTCCCGCCGCGGCCGAGGCCGCCCGGGCCTCCCCGGGGAACGCCGCGACGCCGACGGTGAGGACGACGCCCTGGAGGGCGTCGAGGTAGGTGGCGCGCAGGATCCCCCGGCAGCCCGCCCGGGTCAGCGCCTCGCGCAGCGCGGCGTCCACGGCCCGGTCGCAGTCCGTCTCCGGGGAGATGCCCACCCTGCGGGCCCGCTCGGTCCCGCCCTGCTCGGCGGAGTAGCGCACCGTCGCGGGGAAGACCTTCCCCGCGGGCCAGACCCGCCATCGGCGGGCCACCTCGGCGGCGGCGGCCCGGTCCAGCTCCGCCGCGCTCGGGCCCCGGACGAGCTCGGCTCCCGCGGCGCTCGCGGCGACACCGGCCACGGCCGCGCAGGTCAGGGTGAGGGCGGACGCCGCCACCAGCGCGGACCGCGCCCGCCGCCGGCCCGGCACGTCGTTCACGCCCCCGACCTTAGTGCGGGCGGACCGGTGCCATTCCCCATTCTCCCGAGATCAGGGACACCGGAAAGTACTTGACGGAGCGGAAAGCAGAAAGTACTTTCCTTATTGGAAAGAGAACGGAAAGGGCCGGCGGGAAGCCGCCCGGAGAAGCCCGGAGAAGGAGCCCTCATGAACGCCACCCCCGAGAGCATGGACCTCTCCCCGGAGGAGGCCGCCCGCGCCCTGTCCGGCATCCGCGCCACGCAGGCGCGGGCCGTGCGCTCCACCCCGTGGTTCCCCGCCTGGTTCGTGGTGGGCATCGGCCTGTCGGTCACCCTGATCCAGGTCGCCAGTGACCCCCTGACCCCGCTGCCCCTGCGGATCGCGGGCATCGTGCTGGCGGTGGCCGGGATCACCGGGTGCTCCATCGCGGTCGGCCGCAGCGGCAGCATGCGGGCCCACAAGAGCGTCCTCGACATGGCGGGATTCGCCGGCTACATGGTCTGGGTCTTCTCGCTGGTCGGCCTCACCGTGGCGTTCGCCCTGTTCCTGGCCGCGCGGGAGGTCCCGTACGCCGCGACGTGGGCCTGCCTGACGCTGACCGCGGTCATGGGCCTCACCGGCCCGCTCCTCGCCCGCTGGATCTCCCGCCGCAACGCCGCCAAGATCGAAAGGGGTGAGTGATGCACCTCGACCCGGTCATCCACGCGCCCGTGCGGCTGCAGATCGTCGCGCTGCTGGCGGCGGCGGACGAGGCCGAGTTCGGGTTCGTCCGCGACCAGGTCGGGGTGAGCGACTCGGTGCTCTCCAAGCACGCGAGCGCCCTGGAGGGCGCCGGATACGTCGAGATCCGCAAGGGATACGTCGGCAAGCGGCCCCGGACCTGGCTGAAGCTCTCCGCGCCCGGACGCGGGGCCTACCTCGCCCACGTGGCGGCCCTGCAGGCGATCGTCGCGCAGTCGGGGCTCAGCCTCACCCCGGAGTGAGGGGCGCCCGCCCCGGACCGGCCCGCCCGATCCGGACGGGCCCTCCCCGAAACGGCGGACGCCCCGCGGAGCAGAGCTCCACGGGGCGCGCGCCGTACGGACGACGGCGGGGCCGGGCCGGCGGGCCTAGTAGGCCGGCAGGCTCGGGTCGACCGTCTTGATCCAGCTCAGCACGCCGCCGCCGACGTGGACCGCGTCGGCGAAGCCGGCGTTCTTGACGATCGCCAGGCACTCGGCGGAGCGGGCGCCGGACTTGCAGTGCAGCACGATCCTCTTGTCCTGCGGGAGCCGCTCCAGGGCGGAGCCGTTGAGGAACTCGCCCTTGGGGATGAGCACGGCGCCCGGGATGGAGACGATCTCGTACTCGTTCGGCTCGCGGACGTCGACCACGTAGACGTTCTCACCCGCGTCCTGCCAGGACTTGAGCTCGGCCGCGGTGATCGTCGAACCGGAGGCCGCCTCCTGCGCCTCGGCGGAGACCGCGCCGCAGAACGCCTCGTAGTCCTCCAGGAGCGCGGTGACCGTGGGGTTCTTGCCGCAGAGCACGCACTCGGGGTCCTTGCGGACCTTGACCGAGCGGTAGGTCATCTCCAGGGCGTCGTAGATCATCAGGCGGCCGACCAGCGGCTCGCCGATGCCGGTGAGCACCTTGATGGCCTCGTTGACCTGGATGGAGCCGATCGACGCGCACAGCACGCCGAGCACGCCGCCCTCGGCGCAGGAGGGCACCATGCCGGGCGGCGGGGGCTCGGGGTAGAGGCAGCGGTAGCAGGGGCCGTGCTCGGCCCAGAAGACGCTGGCCTGGCCGTCGAAGCGGTAGATCGACCCCCAGACGTACGGCTTGCCGAGCAGGACCGCCGCGTCGTTCACCATGTAGCGGGTGGCGAAGTTGTCGGTGCCGTCCACGATCAGGTCGTAGCCGGAGAAGACCTCCATGACGTTCTCGGTGGTCAGCACCTCGTTGTGGACGACCACGTCGATCAGCGGGTTGATCTCCCGGACCGAGGCCGCGGCGCTCTCGGCCTTGGGGCGGCCGACGTCGGACTGCCCGTGGATGACCTGGCGCTGCAGGTTGGACTCGTCGACGACGTCGAAGTCGATGACGCCCAGCGTGCCGACGCCCGCGGCCGCGAGGTACAGCAGGGCCGGGGATCCCAGTCCTCCGGCGCCCACGCAGAGCACCTTGGCGTTCTTCAGGCGCTTCTGCCCGGCCATGCCCACGTCGGGGATGATCAGGTGACGCGAGTAACGGCGCACCTCGTCGACGGTCAGCTCGGCTGCCGGCTCTACCAGCGGTGGCAACGACACAGTTCTGCTCCCGTTTCAGGGGTCTTGACGGATGCGGCTAGCGCACCACTCACAACCTAGCCGGGGGCTGCGCTCATTCCCCAATCGAGACGGCCGCCGTCTCAGATATCAGACGCCGGGCCTCCCGGGCCACCCGCTCGGGCACCTCCATCTGGGCCACGTGCCCGGCGTCCGGCAGCAGGACCAGCCGCACGTCCGGGAACGTACGGCCCGCCCGCGCGGCCATCCGCGGGTGGACAAGCCGGTCGTGGCGGCCGTGGATCACCAGCGTGGGCGCCCGCACCAGGGCCGCCTGCCGCCAGAGGCTGTCCGCCCCGCGGCTGACGTACTCCCTGAGGTACTCCGCGACGAGGCCGCGGGCCGAGTTGATCACCGCCGCCCCGGCGTACGGCAGCCCGTCGCGGCGGCGCAGCTCCTCGACCGCCTCGCGCAGCCGCTCCGGGTGGACCCGGCCGAGGTCCGCGTAGCACATGCCGAGCGTGGCGTTGAGCCTGCGCTCCGGGGGCAGGAGCCGCAGCCGGTCGAAGGCCCACTCCCCCAGCACGGGCACCGTGGACAGGGCCACGCGCGCCGGGCCGTACCGCAGGACCAGGTCGGGCAGCGCCGGGGAGACCAGGGTGAGCGAGCGGACCAGGTCGGGCCGGGTGGCGGCGAGCCGTACCGAGACGGCGCCGCCCAGGGAGTTGCCGAACAGGTGGACGGGCCGGTCGGCGAGCTCCTCGATGAGCGCGGCGACCGTCCGGGCGTGGGCGCCGACGGAGTAGTCGCCGTCGTACGGCTCCGGGGAGTAGCCGGAGCCCGGCAGGTCGATCGCATGGCCGGTCACCACGTCGGACAGCTCGCCCATCAGGTCGGTCCAGTTGGTCGCCGACCCCGCCAGACCGTGCACGTAGACCGCCGTCTCCGCGGGGCCGCGCGGGGTCGAGCGCACGTGGACGCGACGCTCGCCGAGCTCGACCGTCCTGCCGGGCCAGCACGGAATCGGGTTGTCCCCCATGTTTCCTCCTGCGGATTCGCTGCCTGTTAGGACGATATCCACCGGGACGAAGCCGGAAAAACATCCACGTTCCAGACAGGTTGCAGCGGCATCCCCCGACCCGCACCGGTCCCCCTCCTCCGAAGGGGTCGTTTATTTCGTCCCTTTTGTCCGTTAAGTACCAAAGATAGAACATCGTAACTCTATGTATTTGGTATATCACGCTCTGTGCCCGTTTTCGCAGAATGAATCCGGACATCAACGCCTTAGTCACAACATCGATAGAGAAGGAGTGACGAATGCTCTCCAAGCGAATCGCCAGTGCCCTTGCGGCCGCCGCCGTGACCGGCAGCGGCCTGGTCGCCCTCACCGCCGTCACGGCGACTCCCGCCCACGCCCAGGACACCTGCCTCTACCAGGTGCGCAACGTCGCCGCCGACAGCTACCTCAAGGTGCGCAAGAAGCCGGGCAAGACCCCCAAGTCCTGGAACAAGCGGCACAAGACCGTGGACGTCCTGTACGCCGAGCAGGTCACCACCGGCAACTGCAAGCGCTCCCGGGAGAACTGGCGCAAGGTCTACGGCGACTCGGGCGTCGAGGGCCACGTCCACAAGGCCTATGTGAAGAAGGGTCCGAAGATCGCGACCGAGGAGTCCGCCAACGGCTCGTAACCGATTCCGCAGGTGACTCCCGTGCCGTGGTGCCCGCGAGGGCTCCACGGCACGGCCGCGTCCGGGCCCCGCCCGCCGCACGCTCCCGCACGGGGCCGCCGGCCCGTCCCTCGTCAGGCCGGCCGGCGGCTCCGGCGCGGCCTGCGCTCCGGCCCGCCCCGCTCCCGCCCCTCCGTGTCCTCCGCGCCCTCCCCGTCCCCGGTGTTCCCGGTGTTCCCGGTGTCCTCCACACGGTCCCGTCGTCCGACCGCGTCCCCCCTGGCCCCACCGGCCCCACCGGCTCCTCCGGCCCCCCGGTTCCGCTTGGCCGCGTCCACGCTGGCCCGCAGCACCGCCATCAGGTCGGCCTCGGGGCCGCCCTGCCCGACCGGCGCCGGCGGCCGGACGACCTGGCGACCCGCCGCCTTGGCCTCGACCACCTCCAGCAGCGCCTCCCGGTAGGCGTCCCGGTGCGCGGCGGGGTCGAAGTCCCCGCTCATGGTCGCGACGAGCGACTCTGCCATCCGCGCCTCCGGCGCCCGGATCTCCACGGACTGCTCCAGGAACGCGAAATCCGCCTCGCGCACCTCGTCGGGCCAGAGCATGGTCTCCAGCACCAGGACCCCCTCCCTGACCCGCAGCGCCGCGAGCGACTCGCGCCGGCGCAGCGCCACCTTCGCGACCGCCACCCGGCCCGACCGCTCCAGCGCGTCGCGGAGCAGCACGTACGGCTTCACCCCGGCCGGCTCCGGCTCCAGGTAGTAGGGCCGGGCCAGCAGGACGGGATCGATCTGGTCGGCGGGACTGAACCGCAGGACCTCGATCCGGTGCGAGGTCGACAGCGGCAGGTCCTCGAAGTCGGCGTCGTCGAGCACCACGGTCTCGCCGGTCGGCAGGCCGTACCCCTTGGCCACGTCGGCGAAGGGCACCTCCTCGCCGCAGACCTCGCAGACCCGGCGGAACCGGATGCGCCCGCCGTCCTCCCGGTGCACCTGGTTGAAGGCGACGCCGCGCTGCTCCGTCGCGGCGTACAGCCTGATCGGGATCGTGACGAGCCCGAACGCCACCGCGCCGTTCCAGATGCTCCGCATGTCGTCTCCCTGCCTCGGAACTCCTCCACCGATTCTCGCTCATATGTTCGGGAAAAGCGCCAAGCATATGGAAACACTGACCAATGAGGGACATACCCACCACGGCACATCCGATGCCCTGTCTTGCCGAGCCCGGGGGCGCGGGGGACGTACGCTGGGGGGCGTCCCTTGTTCGCAGCAGGACGGAAGGACGGGCCGATGTCGGAGATGGACGTGAACGACACCACCCTCGAGGAGCTCGACGACGCCCTGTCCCCCGAGACGGGCCCGGCGACGGACCTCGAGACCCCCGAGGCGGACGCCGTCGAGCAGCACCGCGGGATGGGCGCCGTGAGCCGGAGCTGGCCCGACCGGATCCCCTTCGACGCCGACCCCGCCGACGCCACGGACCAGAGCCGCGAGGTGGAGCTCGACGAGGACGACTATCGCTGACCTGGTTACCCGCGCGTAGGATGGCCCGAGACGTAGGAGACGCAGGAGCATCCCGCAAGGAGAACGCCGTGACCACTACCCCGGACGCCAAGCCCCGGGGCACCCGGCTGCCCCGGATGGCCCGCCGCCGTCAGCTGCTCAGCGCGGCGCAGGAAGTGTTCGTGGAGAACGGCTACCACGCGGCCGCGATGGACGAGATCGCCGAGCGGGCCGGGGTCAGCAAGCCGGTTCTCTACCAGCACTTCCCCGGCAAGCAGGAGCTCTACCTCGCCCTGCTCGACCTGCACGTGGACGACATGATCACCCGCTGCCGGGACGCCCTCGCCTCCACCACCGACAACAAGCAGCGCGTCCAGGCGGCGATCGGGGCCTTCTTCGACTTCGTCTCCGGGCAGGGCGAGGCGTTCCGCCTCGTCTTCGAGTCCGACCTGCGCAACGTGGCCCCGGTCCGCCAGCGCATCGAGCGCAACCTCCGCGAGAGCGCCGAGATGATCAGCCACGTCATCCAGGAGGACACCGGCTGCTCCAGCGACGAGGCCCACCTCCTGGGCGTCGGCCTGGTCGGCATGGCCGAGGTCAGCGCCCGCTACTGGCTCAGCAGCAACGGCTCCATCCCCAAGGACGCCGCCACCCAGCTCATGGCCCGCCTGGCCTGGCGCGGCATCTCCGGCTTCCCCCGCACCGGCTGACCGCCGTCCCGTCCCGGCTGATCACGACCGCCGGGCACCGGCGGATCTGTTCGCTTGACGCGATCAACCGGCGCGCCGGGCTCCCCGAGGGGCGACGATGAGACAGGCAGCCCTCATCGAAAGGGAGCACAGCACATGGAAATCAAGATCGGCGTGCGGTCCGTGCACCGCGAGCTCGTGGTGGAGACCGACCTCTCGGCCGAGGAGGTCGAGAACGAACTCGGCAAGGCCCTCGCCGCCGACCGGGGCATCTTCTCCCTCACCGACGTCAAGGGCCGCCGGGTCCTCGTCCCGATCAGCTCGCTCGGCTTCATCGAGATCGGCGAGGAGGAGGCCCGGCCCGTCGGTTTCGGCGGCACCCTCTGATCCGGCGGCGCCGACCCCCGCGTCCCGGGGCCGTGGCCCGGCCCCGGGTCACGGCCCCGGGGTCAGCCCCAGGGCGGCCATCCGCCGGCCGTGCGCCTCGGTCAGCCGGTTGAACATCCGGGTGACGTCCTCCCCGTCCGCGCTCACCAGCAGCACCGCCAACTCCGGCCGGGCCTCGGCGACCCGCCGGGCCTGGCTCAGCGCCTCACCCACCATCCGCCGGGACCACAGCGCCAGCCGTCCGCCCAGCGCGGGGTCCTTCTCCAGGGCCGCGCCGACCCGGTCCACCGCGAACTGGCACCGGCCCTCGTCGGCCAGCACCTCCTCCACCAGCGACCGCGTCCCGGCGTCCACGTGGGCGGCGGCCTCGCGGTAGAAGTCGAGGGCGATCCCCGTGCCGACGTACGCCTTGACCAGGGCCTCCAGCCAGTCGTTCGGCGCGGTCCGCTCGTGCCAGCCGTCCAGCGCCGCGACGAAGGGCGCCATCGCCTCCTCCGGGTCGGCGCCCATCGAGGCGAGCCGGTCGCGGAGCAGCCGGAAATGCGCGTACTCGGCCGCCGCGAGCTCACCGAGTGCGGCCCGGTCGGTGAGCGTCGGCGCGTGCCGCGCGGCCTCCTCCGCGAGGCGGAGGAACGCGGTCAGCTCGGCGTAGGCGAGCACACCGAGCAGGTCGGCGACGCCAGGACGGGAATCACTCATGGGGGCAGACTACGAGTACCCGGGGACGCCGGTGAACCGGTCCCGGGCCACCGGTCTTATTCGTGCGGAATACCGGGAAATCGGTTCCCGGTTGTGGTATCGGGTACACTTCCCTGTGAAAGTGCGACCGCACTGTGTTAATCCAGGAGATCCATCCTGAACGCCCCCCGGAAGTCGGCGTGACGCCGCAGCGGTCGCTGATGACATTGAGAGGGCTGGCCCTTCCGCGAGGACCCGGCACGGGGAGTTGCTCGCCCGTGGTCCCGGCAGGACTGCCTTCAACGGAGATTTAGGCAGGCCAAGCTGACGACGTTCCGAGACCTCGGAGTCACACCAGAGATCGCTGACGCCCTCGACACCGAGGGCATCACCACGCCGTTCCCGATCCAGGAGATGGCACTCCCCCTGGCCCTCGCGGGCCAGGACATCATCGGCCAGGCGCGCACCGGCACCGGCAAGACCTACGCCTTCGGCGTGGCGATGCTGCAACGTGTCGGCAAGCCCAGGAAGAACCGGAAGAAGCCCCGCGGGCTGATCGTCGTGCCGACCCGCGAGCTCGCCGTCCAGGTCACCGAGGACCTGGTCACGGCCGCGGGCAAGCTGGGCTCCCGGATCCTCACCGTGTACGGCGGGCGCGCCTACGAACCCCAGATCGAGGCCCTCAAGCAGGGCGTCGACGTCATCGTCGGCACCCCCGGCCGCCTGCTCGACCTGGTCAAGCAGAAGCACCTGGACCTCTCGCAGATCGGCGTGCTCGTCCTGGACGAGGCCGACCGCATGCTCGACCTGGGCTTCCTGCCCGACATCGAGCGGATCATCAAGCTCGTCCCGGCCGAGCGGCAGACCATGCTGTTCTCCGCCACCCTGCCGGGCGAGATCGTCGGCCTGTCCCGGCGCTACCTCAACCGCCCCACCCACGTGCGGGCCGAGAACAACGACGCCGAGGCCGAGGCGACCCCGCAGACCACGCAGTTCGTCTGGCGCACGCACCGGATGGACAAGATCGAGATCCTCGGCCGCCTTCTCCAGTGCGAGGGCCGCGGGCTCACGATGGTCTTCTGCGAGACCAAGCGCGCCTGCGACCGGGTCGTGGAGGACCTCAAGGAGCGCGGCTTCGCCGCCGCCGCCGTCCACGGCGACCTCGGGCAGGGCCAGCGCGAGCAGGCCCTGCGGGCCTTCCGCAACGGCAAGATCGACGTCCTGGTCGCGACCGACGTCGCGGCGCGCGGCATCGACGTCGACGACGTCACCCACGTCGTCAACTACGACTGCCCGCAGGACGAGAAGGCGTACGTGCACCGGATCGGCCGCACCGGCCGCGCCGGCCGCACCGGCGTCGCGGTGACCTTCGTGGAGTGGGAGGACCTCACCCGCTGGAAGGTCATCAACACCGCGCTCTCGCTGGACTTCGCCGAGCCCGTCGAGAGCTACTCGACCTCTCCGCACATCTACAGCGCCCTGGGCATCCCCGAGGGCACCAAGGGTGTGCTGCCGCGCGCCAACCGGTCCCGCGCCGGCCTGGCCGCCGAGGAGGTCGAGGACCTCGGCGAGACCGGCCGCATCCGTTCGCGCACGACCCGCAGGGGCCGCGACGAGGAGCGGGAGGAGCGCCGCGAGCGCCCCGCCCGCGCCCCCCGCGAGCGCCGCCGCACGCGCGGCGGCCGGAGCGGCGCGGAGGCCTCGGAGCCGGTCGCCGCCGAGGAGGTCCAGGCCCCGGTCGGGACCGCGGCGCCGGTCGAGACCGCGGAGGTCCCGGTTCCCCCCGTCGAACTCCCCCAGGTGGAGGCAGATGTGGCACCGCACGACGGTGGGTCCGCGCCCCGGCGCGGCCGCACCCGCAGGACCGGGCGGAACGCGGAGATCGCTCCCGCCGACGTCGAGCCGGCGACCGCCGAGGCCCCCGGCGTCCCCGCCGCGGACGCCGAGGCCCCCGACGTCCCCGCCGAGGAGCCGACGCCCGCGCCTCAGCAGCCGCGGCCCGAGCCGGAGAAGATCATTCCGCCGAGCCCGTTCGCGGTGATCTTCAAATCTCCCGATCTGGCGACGGACGACGACGAGATCGCCCCCTCGGCGGCCTCCGAGCGCGTCCAGAACCGCCGCCGTCCGGCGGCCCGGGGCCAGCAGCGAGGTCCCCGCCGCGGCAGCCAGCCGTGATCGCGGGAGGGGCGCCGGGCGTGTCGCCCGGCGCCCCTCCCGGCCGCGGGGACGGCAGGCCGTCCCGACCAGAGAGGTATCGTGGTCTCACGTGAGCACGCCGCGTTTTCTGACCCTGCCTCCCGGCGTCCGTCCGATCTCGATCGACACGGCGGCGGGCACGTTCGCCGCGCTGGAGGCGCTGCCCGTCAGCGGCGTCCCCGAGCGCTGGCCCGCCCTGATGGTCCCCGGCCTCACGGGAAGCAAGGAGGACTTCATCTCCGTCCTCCAGACGCTCGCCCAGTCGGGCCGCCGGGTCATCGCGGTCGACATGCGCGGCCAGTTCGAGACGAGCGGCCCGGAAGACCCCGCCGCCTACACCTGCGCGGCGCTCGGCAACGACGTCGACCTGCTGGCCCAGACGGTCCGCCGGGACGAGCCCCTCCACCTGGTCGGCCACTCCTTCGGCGGGCTGGTCACCCGGGAGGCGGTCATCGACGGCCGCACCAAGTTCGCCTCCTACACGCTGATGAGCTCGGGGCCGGGCGCGATCATCGGCCCGCGCGAGCGCTTCGGCCGCGCCATGCTCACCGAGCTGCCCGAGTTCGGCATGGAGCACCTGTGGCACCACCGGATGGAGCCGGAGGCGCTGGCCGCCGGGGTGCCCGACGAGATCGTCGCGTTCCTGCGCAAGCGGCTGTTCTCCAACTCGCCGACGGGCATGGCCACCATGACCCGGCAGGTGCTCTCCGCCCCCGACCGCTGCGACGACCTCGCCCAGGTCGGCGTGGCCACCCTGGTCCTGTACGGCGAGCACGACGACGGCTGGCCCCCGCACCTGCAGGCCGAGATGGCGCACCGGCTGGACGCCGAGTGCGTGGTCGTCCCCGGCGCGGCGCACTCCCCCGCCGTGGAGGCCCCCGAGACCACGGCCGCCGCCCTCATCCGGTTCTGGAACGCCGCCGAGGCCCGGCTGCTGAGCTGACCGCCCGGCGCCCCGGTCGCGCAGGCGGCGCCCCGCGGCGTCACGGTGGACCGCGCGCAGGGCGGTCCCCGGCCGGGGAGGCGGCACCCCGCGCGGCGGTCGCCGTGGACCGCGCCTCACCGGGCGGTCCCCGACCGCGGAGACACCACTGTTGGACGATCCGTCCAATTCCGTGTAATCATCTACTTACTATGGTGAGCATCGAAGACATCGTCGTCCAGCCCCCGCACACCGCGACCTGGCTCGTGCACATCGACCGCTCCATGTGGGTCGGCGGGGTCCGCGGCCTCATGCTCCAGGCCCTGCACCCCCTCGCGATGCGCGGGGTCTGGCAGAACTCCACCTTCCAGGACGACCCGTTCGGGCGGCTCCGCCGTACCGCCGACTTCGTGGGCCGGGTGACCTTCGGCAGCCCCGCGGAGGCCGCGGAGATCGGCCGCCGGGTGCGGGGCATCCACCGGAGCCTGCGCATCGACGATCCCGACACCGGCCGGATCCACCGGGTGGACGACCCCGAACTGCTGCTCTGGGTGCACTGCGCCGAGGTCTCGTCCTACCTGTCGGTGGCGCGGCGGGCGGGTCTCGCGCTCACCGACCGCCAGGCCGACCGCTACCTCGCCGAGCAGCGCCGCAGCGCCGGCTACGTGGGCCTGCACGCCGAGGACGTGCCGGGCTCGCTGGCCGAGCTGGACGACTACTTCGCCGGGGTCCGGCCCGCGCTCAAGGTCACCCCCGAGGCCGCCGCGACCGTCCGCTTCCTGCTCTGGCCGCGCCTGCCCGCCGAGCTCCGCATGCTCAACCCCGGCAAACCGGCCTACTTCCCGTTCGGCACCCTGTGCTACTCCTCGCTGCCCGGCTGGGCCAGGCAGATGTACGGCGTGCTGCCCGAGGTGCCCCGCAGCGCGGTCACCGCGGCCCTGCGGGCATTCCGGCTGAGCATGAACGCGCTCCCCGAGCCCGTCCACGACCGTGCCTTCACCCCGCAGACCCGCGCCATGCTCACCGCCTCCCGCGAGCGGCTGGGCGCGGCGGGCTACGACGTGAGCCGGGGTCTGAAGGGGCTGACCGATCCCCGGCGCTGGCCGGGTGGGGCCTCCCTCGCCGCCTGAGTCCCCAGAACCGCGCAGGGCCCGCGGACGCGCAGCGGGCCCCTCAGGGGTCGGCCAGGCCCTCCCAGGGGAGCTTGTCCGGCGCCGCCGCCCGTCCCTCGGGGCAGTGGCGGCGGAAGTCGCACCACGAGCAGAGCGGGCCGGTCCTCGGCGGGAAGAGCGCGTCGACCTCCGGCGGGACCTCCGGCGGCGCGCGGTCCGCGCCTCCGGCCGCGACCCGGCCCCGAACCGGGTCCGCGGCCCCGGCCCGTCCCCGGCCCGCCCCCGCGCGCGGGTTCCGCCCCGCCGCCTCCGCCCAGGCCCCGTAGCGCTCGTCGGCCTCGGCGGCCTCGGCCGCGATCTCCTCCGCCCGGCGCAGGTGGCGCTCCAGGGACTCGTCCGTGTGCTCCCACGCCACGATCGATCCGGTCGGCAGGTGGTGGAGCTCGACCCGCCGGCACGGCCGGTGCAGCATCCGCGCCGAGGCCAGGGCGTAGACGGCCAGCGCCAGCGAGGAGCGGGCGTCGTCCTCGGCCGGCGGGCGGCGGCCGGTCTTGTAGTCGACCACGACCAGTTCCCCGCCCCTGCGGTCGAGCCGGTCGACCCGCCCGGACAGCGCGAGCACGGACGTCCTGGTCGCCACGGTCCGCTCGACGCCGACGGGCTCGTCCGCCGGGTCGAGCGTCGCGGTGTAGCGGGCGACCATCGCCCGCGCCCGGTCGAGCCAGGCCGCCGACTGCCCGGCGTCCCGGAACCCGTCGGCGATCCACCCCCGGGCCAGCAGGATCTCCGCCGTCGCCGGGGTGCGCCGGTCGTACGGCTCCCGCCACCAGCCGGCCAGGGCGTTGTGCACGCTCACGCCCACGCTGGTGTGCGCCCACCGCGGCCCCCGCTGCGGCGCGGGCCGGTCGAGGTAGCCGAACCGGTAGCGCCGGGGGCAGTCCAGCCAGCCGTTCAGCCGCGACGGCGTGCAGGAGTAGAGCCGCCGCGGCACGCCCTCCAGCGGGAGCTGGTCCATCGAGGGCTAGTCGCCGTCGAGGTTCAGCCGGATCCCCGCGGCACGCGTCCCGTCCTTCAGCGGGCCCTCGTCCTCCGCCTCCGCGGAGCCGCGGGTCAGCGAACCGGACAGCCAGGCGTCGAACTGCGGCTCCAGGTCGCCGATGACGGCCTCCTCGCCGTGCGCGGGCAGCACGCGGATGTCGTGGCGCAGGGTGAACAGCCGTCCGCCGATCGTGGACAGCTGGTCGGCCAGCGCGGGGTACTCGCCGCCGAGCCTGCCGGGGCCGTCGGCCAGGAGCGTCTTGCCGGTGAAGACCGCGTCCAGGGCCTCGCAGTAGAGCGAGATGCCGCCCAGCGTGACGCCGGGGGTCGTCATGACCTCCAGCTCCACGTCGGCGACGGCGAACACGCCCTCGTCCTCCAGCTCGATGTCCGGCCAGGTGTCCGGCCAGGTCCGGCGCCACAGCGGCTTGTCCTTGGGATGCATGGCGACCACGGCCTCGTCGCGCGCGGCCACCTCGATGGCGGCGCCGACGTGGTCGGGCAGGCCGTGGGTGCAGATGACGGCGAGCACCTCCCGCTCGCCGACCTGCTCCAGGATCTTCTCCGCGTCGCGCGCGGGGTCGATGACGATGACCTCGTCATCGTCACCCACGATCCAGGTGTTGTTCTCGACCTTGTGCTCGGTGCCGTCGACGTCGACGGCACCCTCGGTCACCACTCGCTCGATACGGGCTGTCACGCTTCAGCACTTTACTGCCTCCGCCGGCGGCGACGCCGCGCGTCACGGCGTCACGGCGTCACGGCGTCACGACGTCACGACGTCACGGCGTCACGGCGTCACGGCGTCACGGCGTCACGGCGTCACGGCGTCACGCCCAGGAGCGTGCGCATGGCGGTGATGATGAGCTGTACGGCGAGCGCCGAGAGCAGCAGGCCCGCGATGCGGGTGACGAGCTCGATGCCGTTCTCCTTGACGACCCGGACGATGGCCAGCGAGAAGCGCATGAACACCCAGAGCAGGATGTGCACGACCCCGATGGCCAGGGCGAGCGCGAGGATGCCGCCGCTCTTGGCCTCGGCCTGCTGGGCGAAGACGATGGTCGCGACGATCGCGCCGGGACCGGCGAGCAGGGGCGTGCCGAGGGGGACGAGGGCGACGTTCACATTGGACTTCATCGTGTTGGCGGGCGGCTCGGTCTCCCCGGTGAGCAGTTGGAGGGCGACCAGCAGGAGCAGCAGGCCGCCGGCGATCTGCATGGCCGCCACCTCGACGTGCAGGTAGCCGAGGATCGCCTGCCCGAAGACCGCGAACAGCACGACGAGGCAGAACGCGACGATGGGCGCCTGCCAGGCGATCCGCTTGCGCTCCGCCGTGCCGAGGCCGCCGGTGTAGGCGAGGAAGAGCGGGATGATGCCGGGCGGGTCCATGATGACGAACATCGTGACGAACGCCTCGACGAAGAACTGGATGTCGAACACGCGTCCCCCTGGCCGCGGCGGAGGGGGGACCGCCTCAATGCTAGCCGTCCGACCCGCGCCGCGGCCTGCCGGGGTGTCAGGCCTCTCCGACCTCCAGGCGCGGCGAGAAGGCCCCGAAGGGCAGGTCGAACACCTGGCCGTCGTCGCGCAGGTCGCGCAGGGAGAGCTCGAAGAGGGCGACCAGGCAGCCCGCGTCGGCGGGCCAGACCACGGCCCACAGCCAGTCGCCCATCGCCTCGCCGGCGTAGACCGCCCGGTCGGAGGCGCCGCTCACGCACCAGAGCGCGGTGGGGTGGCCGTTCACATCGATCTTCGCGTGCGGCGGGCCCTCGCCGAACCCCTCCCCCGGGTCGGGGCCCGGCAGTCCGGCGAACCCCGCGCCGAGCCCGACCCCGGGCTCCTCCGCGATGATCAGCAGGTCGGCGGGGCCCTGGGTCAGCGAGGGACCGGACATCGCGACGACGGTGGCCCGGGTGCCGGTGCGCTCGTCTCCCGCCGCGGTGAACCCCGTCACCAGCCAACCGGCCGGCAGCGGCCACGGCATCCAGACCGGGACGCGGGCCTGGCGGACGACGGCCTCCACGGCCGCCTCCGACGGCTGCAGGGGCGGCTGCAGGGGCAGGACGTCACCGTGCGGGCCGCATCGCCAGGCGCTTGACCAAGCACTCGGCGGGCGAAGCGGGCCGAAACAGCGCGGGCAGGTAGGCGATGCTCTCACGCCTACCCACGGTGCTCTCCCGATGACCGGTCAGTCAAGAGCGCAGTCCGTTATGGAGCCGTAATCTTGTTCAGGTGCGCGTAAATTGTGTGGGGGCGATCGTCCGCGACGACTCCCGGCGGCTGCTCCTCGTCCGCCGCGGCCGCCCGCCCGGCGAGGGGTTCTGGTCGGTTCCCGGCGGCCGGGTGGAGCCCGGCGAGTCCGACGCCGAGGCGGTCGTCCGGGAGGTGGCGGAGGAGACCGGGCTGACGGTCGCGGTCGGACCGCTGGCGGGCACGGTGGAGCGTCCGGGCCCGCCGGGCGTGGTCTACGAGATCCGCGACTACCTGGCCGAGGTCGCCGGCGGCGCGCTCGCCCCCGGCGACGACGCCGCCGACGCCCGCTGGTTCGCCCCCGGCGAGCTGTCCCGCCTGCCGGTGACCCCCGGCCTGCTGGAGGCCCTCGCCGACTGGGGTTGTTAGCTGATAGCGAAATCATCAGTGTTCATCAGCTTTAATCTGAGATCATCAAGGCGTGAAGCTTTCGGAATGGGCGCGGCGGAACGGCGTGCACTACCAGACCGCCTGGCAGTGGGCGCGAGACGGAAAGATGCCCGTCCCGGTCGTCAAAACCGCCACCGGCCGATACCTCGTACTCGAACAGCACACCACCACCGCCGAAGGACGGACGGTGGCGTACTGCCGGGTCTCCAGCGCCGACCAGAAGACCGACCTGGAGCGACAGGCCGGACGAGTCGTCGCCGCAGCCACCGGCATGGGACTGGCCATCGCCGACGTGGTGAGCGAGGTCGGCTCCGGCCTGAACAGCAGACGGCCGAAACTGGCCCGGCTGCTGCGCGACCCGCAGGTCACCACGATCGTGGTCGAGCACCGTGACCGGCTGACCCGGTTCGGGATCGAGCACCTGACCGCCGCGCTGGAAGCGACCGGGCGGCGCATCGTCGTCATCGACGACACCGAAGTCGACGACGACCTCGTGCGGGACATGACCGAGATCCTCACCTCGTTCTGCGCCCGCCTGTACGACCGCCGCTCGGCTTCCCGCCGGGCCAAGGCCGCACTCCGAGCCGCAGGCGAGACCGCGTGAGCGACCGTCAGGGCTTCCGGATCGAGCTGGATCCCACCCCCGCCCAGCGTGCCCGCCTGGGGCGGCACGCCGGGCTGTCGCGGGTGGTGGAGAACTTCTGCCTGGAAAAGGTCCGCGCCGCTCTCGACCAGCGGGAAGCGGAGAAGACCTACGGCGTGGACGAAAAAGACCTGACCCCGGTGCCGTGGTCGGCTCCCGCGCTGGAGCGGGCCTGGCGTGCCGAACACTGGCGGCGCTTCCCCTGGTTCACCGCTGACGGCCTGTCCTCGCGGATACCAAAGGAGGCGTGCCGGGTCCGGGCCGCCGCCTTCAAGAACTTCTTCGACTCCCGCGCAGGCAGGCGCAAAGGCCGCAAGGTCGGATTCCCCGCGTGGCGCAAGCGCAAGCACGGATCGAGGTTCCGCTACGACGCCGACCGCGCCCGCCCGGCCGGGCAACGGGCGGTGAAGCTGCCGGGTATCGGCACCGTGCGTACCCGCGAGGCCATGACGTGGCTGACCGACCGGCTCGACGACGAGCGGGCGCGCGTCATCGGGGCCACGATCCGTGAGATCGCGGGCCGGTGGTGGATCTCCTTCCAGGTGGAGATCGACCGCACCGACGTCAACGCCCGCCGTACCGTTGCCGCCGACGCGCCCGCGTGCGGCATCGACGTCGGTGTCAAAACCTTCGCCACCATCGTGGACGACGACGGTACCGTCACCGAGATCCACGCTCCCAAGCCACTCAAGAACGCGCTGCGCAAGCTCCGCAGGGCGAACAAGGCGCTGGCCCGCACGCAGAAAGGCTCGAAGAACCGGGCCAAGGCCGCCCGCCGCGTCGGGCGGATCCACCTGGACGTCGCTCACCAGCGGGCGGACTTCCTGCACAAGACCACGACGATGCTCGCGAGATCCAAGCAGGCCATCGCCGTGGAAACCCTGAACGTCGCCGGGATGGTCACCAACCGGCGGCTGTCGCGGGCGATCTCCGATCTCGGATTCGGGGAGTTCTTCCGCCAGCTCGCCTACAAGACGGACTGGTACGGCTCGACCGTGTGGGCGGCCGGTCGCTGGTTCCCCTCGTCGAAACTGTGCGGCGGGTGCGGGGCGGTCAACGCCGGGCTGACCTTGGCTGACCGGGTGTGGACGTGCGAGTGCGGCACCGTTCACGATCGGGACGTCAACGCGGCACGCAATCTGCTCGTCGCGATGGCGCTGGAGCAACAGGCCGCGTAAGCCTGTGTCGCCGGGCAGTTCCCCGGAGACGCTAAACGCCTGTGGAGGCGACGTAAGACCAGGTTCCGGCCTGGCAGACGCCAGCGAATCAGGAATGAGAATCACTGAGATTCTCCGAACGGTCATCGGTCCGCCGTCAGGGTCGAGCGCCACAGGGTGAGGTGGTCGGCGTCGTAGGTGGTGGACCGGCCCAGCGCCACCACCTGGCCGCCGGAGACCGCGACGGCACCGAGCCACTGGACGCCGCCGCCGGCGAGGTGCCCCTGGGTGGGCGTGTGCGGTTGCCAGGACCGTCCGTCGGGGGAGGTCCACACCGCGCTGTCCCCCTCTCCCGGAGCACCCTGCCGGCCCACCGCCACGACCCCGTCCGGGGTCGCGGCCAGGTCGTGCACGGCGGCCGTCCGGTCGGCGGGCAGCCAGACCGTCTCCCACGTCGCCCCGTTGTCCCGGGAGACGGCGCCGAACGCCCGGTCGCCGTCGGGGGTCTCGGCCGCGCCGATCGCGACGGCCTGCCCGCCGTACGTGACCACGTGCCGCAGTCCCGCCGACGTGGCGCCGACCGGGAGGACGGGCCGGCGCGCGGTCCAGGCGACGCCGTCGGCCGAGACCCAGACCACGCCGGTCTCGTGCCCCGCCGTACCGGAGCCGCCGACGGCCATGTAGCCGGACGAGGTGGGCGAGACGTCGTGCAGGCGCACCCCCGCGCCGCCCGCGGGCAGATCCGCCGCCCGGGTGAAGCGCTTCAGGTCGGCGGAGAACCACAGGACGGGGGCGGCGGTGGCGGCGCCCCGCTCCTCGCCCGCCAGGACGTAGCCGGACGGGCCGGCCGCGACCGCGTGGGGGGCGAGGAAGTCGCGGTCGCCCGCGGGCTTCAGGGCGTCGGCGGCCGGGACCCTGCGCCAGTCGCCGCCGTCGGCGGAGGTGACGAGCAGCGGCTCCGTCGAGGAGGCGCCGCTCATGGCCGTGCCCACCGCGAGCCAGCCCCGCCTGCCGTACACCACGTCGCCGAGGGCCTGCCGGTGCGCGCCGCCGAGGATCTGCGCCGATCCGGCGGCCCGCCACTCCTCCCCGTCGGTGCTGCTCCAGATCCCGGCGTCGCCGAAGACGGAGCCGACGGCGACGAACCGGCCCTCCCCCGCGGCCACCCGGGCCGTCTCGCGGGCGGCCCGGACCAGGCCCCGGATCTCGGTCAGCGGGACCGCCTTCGCCTCGCCCCCCTCGGCCGCCGTGATGAGGACGAGCCGGTTGTCCACCTCGGCGGCGCGCTCGTCGCCGCCGACGACGAGCGTGCCCGTGCCGGAGACCGCCAGGGCCCGCAGCGACCCGGGCCGCCGGCCGAGGTCGGCGGCCCGGCTCCACTCGCGGCCGTCCGCGCTGGTGTGCACGGCGTAGCGCTCCAGGTCCGTCTCGGTGACCGCGGCCACCCCGTCGGGGGAGGAGGTCAGGCGCTTGACGCCCGACCCCTGCGCGTCCAGGCCGGTGATGGCGCCGCAGGCCTCCCACTTCCCGCCGTCGTCGGAGCAGTGGACCCGCACCTCTCCCTTGGCGCTGCGCTGCTGGAGCGGGACCAGGACGAACCCCTTGCCCGCCACGGCGAGCGTGCCGGGCTGCGGGAGGACGCCGTCCAGCGCCACGCCGGACGAGAGCCAGGACCGCCCGCCGTCGCCGGAGCGCAGCACGACCGATCCCGAACCGCCCTGCGCCGGGTCGGCCAGCGCGACCACGGCGTTCCCCCGGGCGGCGACCGCCCGGAGGCCGCGGACCCGGTCGGGGGTGCCGATGTCGCGGGTCTCCACCCTGGTCCAGCTCCGGCCGTCGGGCGAGGTCCAGGCGACGGCTCCCAGCGTGCCGTCACCGAGGACGGTGGTGCCGACCACGACGAAGCCGGACGAGGTCCGGGCCAGGTCCGTGATCCTGTCGCCGCCCGTGAACGCGGTCAGCCCTTCGGCGTCCACCGCGCTCCAGCGGTGGCCGTCGACGCTGGTCCACAGCCCCACCGTGCGTCCTCCGGCGGGCCGTCCGGCGCCGGACGGCTCGTTGCCGGCCGCCAGCCACCGGCCGTCGCCGCCCGCGACCAGGCCGACCGTGGTCGGTCCGCCCTCCTGCCCGGTGAACCCGGTCACCTTCCCCAGCCGCCAGGTCGTGCCGCCGTCCGGCGAGACGAGGAACAGCGGCCGGGGCACGGGGCTGGTGGTGTCGCTGCCGACCGCCACCACGGTCGGCCCCACCGCGGCGATGGCGTTGAGCACCTGGCTGGAACCGTCGCCGCCGCCGTCGGCGGGCGAGGCGAAGGTCCCGTCCGCCGGCTGGAAGTCACCGCCCGCCAGGCGCAGCCCCGTGCCCAGCGAGTCTCTCACCCAGCCCCACAGCGCCAGGCCCCCGCCGGCCGCCGCGGTCAGGACCAGGACCAGGACCAGGGGGACGACCAGTCCGCGCCCGCCCCTGCCCCGCTTCGGGCTGGAACGGCGGGCGGCCGAGGGCGCGACGGCCGGCCGGTGGCGCCCTCCGCCCGGCCCGCGCCGGGGAGGCCCCTGGGCCACCAGGAGGTCCGGCCGGGCCGGTCTTCCGCCGGGCGGGCGCCCCACCCGCCGCACGGGCTCGACGTCGTCCTGCCGCCCGGGCTCCCGTCCTCTCGCTTCCTCCCGCGGTACGGCGGGCGGTCCGGGCACCGTACCGCCCCCGGGTACGGCGGGCGGCTCGGGCGCGGGGGTCCGCCCGGAGACGGGCTCGGGCTCGGAGGCCGGTCCCACCCACGGTCCCACCCTCGGCCCGGTCTCCGGTCCGGAGTCCGCTCCGGCCTGCGGCCGGTCTCCCCGATCGTCCTGCGGTCCGTCCTGAGGTCCGTCCTGAGGTCCGTCCTGAGGCCTCCGGACCCGACGAGCGGGGCCGGACGCCACCAGCCGGTCCGGCCGGTCCGCCGGTCCTCGGGACGTGCGGGACTCCGCTCCCTGTTCCGGACCGGGAGGCGGAGCGGAGGGGGGCACGGCGGAGGCAGGCCCGGAGGCCACCAGGCGATCGGGACGGTCCGCCGCTCTCCCCCGCGGGCGGGGTCCCGCTCCCGGCTCGGCGGCGGAGGTCTCCGGGGTTCGCCGTTCGGTGGCGGGCGCCCCAGAGGAGCCCCCCGGCGTCTCGGGGCCTCCCGGCTCGGCGGGGCCTCCCGGCTCCGCCGAGCCGGGTGACGAGGCGGCCGCGGAAGGCGAGGCGTACGGCTGGGCGTAGGGACGGCGGCGACCGGCGCCGGAGGCCCGGGAGGGGGAAGGGAGATCGGCCTCCTCGAGGGCGGGGGCCGCGAAGGGGGGCGCGACCCAGGGCGAGGAGAGCGGGAGACCGCGCGGGCGGCCGTCGGAGGGCCCCGGGGGGAAGTGCTGGATCGTCGGCGGGGACGGGGACCCGGCAGGGCTACGGGACTCCTGGTTCCTCCAGGGCTCCCGGGGCTCCCGGGGCTCCCGGGGCTCCTGGGACCCCGTCCCGTGCGCCGTCCCGCCCGGCGGGCCGCCGTCGTCCGGCGGCCGTTCTCGCGAGCGCGGGTCGTGAGGGCCCGAGGCCACGCTCAGCACCTCCTCGAAGGAAGCCTACGCATCCGGATCCACGGGTTCCGGACCGTTCCAGTCGTCTCTGACGCCCGACCGCAATCCCTTATGGAAACGGCAAATCGTACGCGACCCTACTCCTACCCCGTCCCATTGAAACGATCACCTCTCACCGTCGCGCGGTCCCGGCGGGCCGCCCCATCCAGACCAACACGCCGGAGCCCTCCTGGCGAGACCTCTCTAGCGAGATTTATCGGTCCAGCGCCGGATTCGTCACCGTCGGAGATCGCGAATCCGCTTTCGTCCCCTCTTGGGAGCACAGGAATCTCTCCTCTCCGCCCCAGTGCGCATTACTTCACAGACACCACGGCCGGTGGGAGCTTTCATGAGGGCAGGAAACCCCGACCCCAGGGAGTGAACATGAAACGGCTGGGGCCCGTACTCACGCTGGCGGCCGGCGCGGCGACGACCGCCGTGCTCGGCGCGCTCAGCGCCACCGCCGCACCCCCGACCCGGGACGCGGGCGCCGCGGGCGAGCCCGCGGCGGTGGCCGAGGCCACCTCGGCGGCCACCGCCGCGCCCGCGCCGTCCAGGACCGCCAGGCCCGTCCCCGCCAAGGCCGACTACGCGGGCCGGGTCCGGGGCAACGGCGGGCTCGTCGCCGTCTCCATCCGCGACGGCAAGGCCGTCGGCTACTTCTGCGACGGCAGGGTCGAGGCCTGGCTCCGGGGGAGGGCCGCCGACGGCAAGGTCGTCCTGACCGGACCCGGGGGCGCCTCCCTCACCGCCGCGCTCGGCGGCGGCAAGGCCACCGGGACGCTGGAGTTCGGCGCGAAGGAGTGGGACTTCACCGCGCCGACGGTCAAGAAGCCGTCGGGCCTCTACCGGGCCACCGCGATCGTCCGCGGCGCGAAGGTCCGGGCCGGATGGATCTACCTCGCCGACGGCACCCGCGTCGGCCTGACCCTGGTCGACGGCGCGCCCGCCGACGTCGCCGTCCCCGAGCCCGGGGAGAACGCGACCGTCAACGGCGAGCAGGTCGATCCCAAGGACGTCGACGAGTTCATAGAGGAGTTCTGATGAGCGACACCTCGGCGGACCGCACGGCCGACGACACGCAGGCCCTGCGGGTCCCGCCCCGGCGGAACCTCGCCCCGCTGCTTGTCCCGCTCCTCGTCGGCGGGCTGGTCGCGGTCGCGCTCGGCGTCTACGGCCGCGCCCACACGCCCACCGGCTTCGCGGTCGGCCCCGCCGGGTTCTCCGGACCGCTGGCCATGAAGTCCTGGCTCACCACCGGCGCGTTCCTGCTCGCCGGGGTCCAGGTCTTCTCCGCGCTGGTGATGTGGGGCCGCATCAGGCTGGACGTACCGTGGATCGGCGCCCTGCACCGCTGGTCGGGCCGGGCCGCGTTCCTGCTCACGATCCCGGTGGCCTTCCACTGCCTGTACGCGCTGGGCGCCCAGTTCGACGTGGCCCGCGTGCTGGTCCACTCGCTGCTGGGCTGCTTCTTCTACGGCGTGTTCACCGCGAAGATGCTGGCCCTGCCCAAGCGCGGGCTGCCCGGCTGGACCCTCCCGCTGCTCGGCGGGCTGGCGTTCACCGCGCTGGCCGGCCTCTGGGTGACCTCGTCGCTGTGGTTCTTCACCGCCATCGGGGTCAAACTCTAGGCGGGCTGGAGGCCGCCGCGGTCCTTCACCGCCATCGGGGTCAGGCCGTAGGCGGGGTGAAGGCGGTGGTGCGCGGCAGCCCGGCCGCGCGGCCCTTGGCCGCCACCACCAGCGCCATCTTCCGGGACGCCTCGTCGATCATCTCGTCGCCCAGCATGACCGCGCCGCGCCGCTCCACCGTCGTGTAGTACCCGTACGCGTCGAGGATGAGCTCGGCGCGGTCGTAGTCCGCCTGGGACGGCGAGAAGACCTCGTTGGCCGCCTCGATCTGCGTCGGGTGGAGCACCCACTTGCCGTCGAAGCCGAGGGCCGCCGAGCGCGCGGCCACCCGCCGGTAGCCGTCCAGGTCCTTGATCGCGAGGTAGGGGCCGTCGATCGCCTGCAGGCCGTACGCGCGGGCGGCCATCAGGATGCGCATCAGGATGTAGTGGTAGGCGTCGCCCTCGGTGTAGCCCGGCGGCTGCTCGCCGACGACCAGGGTCCGCATGTTGATCGAGGCCATGAAGTCGGCGGGGCCGAAGACCAGCGTCTCCAGGCGGGGCGACGCGGCGGCGATGGCGTCCACGTTGACCAGGCCGCGGGCGCTCTCGATCTGCGCCTCGATGCCGATCCGGCCGACCGGCAGCCCGCAGGTCCGCTCGATCTGGGTCAGCAGGGTGTCCAGCCAGGCCACCTGCCCGGCGTCCTCGACCTTGGGCAGCATCAGGCAGTCGAGGAACGCCCCCGCCCCCTCGACGACCTCGATGACGTCCCGGTAGGTCCACTGCGTGGACAGGTCGTTGACCCGGACCACCCGGACCCGGCCCGACCAGTCGCCCTCGCGCAGCGCGGCCACGATGTTCCCCCGCGCCTCCTCCTTGGCCAGCGGCGCGACGGAGTCCTCCAGGTCGAGGAAGACCTCGTCGACGGCCAGGCCCTGCGCCTTCTCCAGGAACCGGGGGCTGCTGCCGGGGACCGCCAGGCACGAACGTCGGGAGCGCATGGCCACACCGTAGCGGGCGCCCCGGCAGACTCCGCGGACGGGGGCGCTGTCGCGCCCGCACAAACTCCGCCCCCTGTTTCTTGGCGCACCTCTTGAGCGGACCCCGGGCCGGATGTCCGAATAATGGGGAGCACGCTTCGGCAAAGGGAGACGAAACGATGGCAAACGCTTCTCCGGTGGCTCAGCCCGCCGTCCTGTCCGACCTCATCCCGGGGACCTGGGTCCGCGACGCCGCCCTCGTCGTGGGCGCCGCCGCGCTGACCGGCGTGGCCGCCCAGCTCAGCTTCCCCATCCCGGGCACCGACGTCCCCCTGACCATGCAGACCTTCGCCGTCCTGCTCTCGGGAGCCGCGCTCGGCCTGCCGCGCGCGTTCCTGGGCATGGCCCTGTACCTCGCCCTCGGCCAGCTGGGCGTGCCGTGGTTCTCCCCCGCCGGGGGCAACGCGACGCTCGGCTACGTCGTCGGCTTCGTGGTGGCGGCCTCGGTGGTGGGCGCGCTCGCCGGCCGCGGCGGCGACCGCACCCCGGTCCGCACGCTCGGCACGATGGCGCTCGGCACCCTGATCATCTACGCCTTCGGCCTGCCCTGGCTCATGGTCGCCAAGGACCTGGACCTCGGCACCGCCTTCGCCGGAGGCGTCCTGCCCTTCCTGATCGGCGACGGCCTCAAGATCCTCGCCGCGGCCGGGCTGCTCCCCGCCGCCTGGAGGCTCGCCCGCCGCTGATCCGCTCCGATCGTGTACGGCCCGCGCCCGGGGCTCGCAGGGGCGCGGGCCGTACATTCGTGGCATGAGTGTGATCGAGGAGGGCGCGAAGAAGTCGGGTGTGCTGTGGCTCGCGCTGGACCGGCCCCGGCTGGCCTGGCACACCTGGCACGACGGCGCGATCTACGTGGTCACCGGCGGCGGCGAGCAGTCGCTGCCCGGGCTGACCGAGACCGGCCGGGTCCAGGTGACCCTGCGGAGCAAGGACAACGGCGCGCGGCTGGTCTCCTTCGAGGCCTCCGTGGAGGTGGTGGACCAGGCCGAGGCCGCCGAGGCGGTGGCCGCGCTGGCCAAGGACCGGCTCAACGCCGCCGACGGCGCGGGCCTGACCGCCCGCTGGGCCGCCGAGTCCCAGGTGGTACGGCTCACCCCGCGGTAGCCGACCTCCTGTCGCGTACGGCTCGCTCCCCGCGACCGGCTTCCGGTCGCGGGCCGTACGGCTCACCCCGCGGCGACCGGCTCCCCGGCCGGATCCGCCGAACCCGCCCGGACCGGAAGGTCGGCGGTGGCCCGCTGGGCGAGGTAGGCCCCTGTCAGGACGATGAGGCCGCCGAGGATCTGGAAGACGCCCAGGGCCTCGCCGATCAGCAGCCAGGCGACCACCGCTCCGGCGATGACCTCCAGCGAGGCGACCGTGGAGCCGACCGCGGCCGACAGCCGGCGCACCGCGGTGACGCCGAGGATGTAGGCGGCGACCGTGGCGATCAGGATCATCCAGAGCGCCGCCGCCGCCACCGGCAGCACGGGGGCGCCCGGTGACGGCGCGACGGCGTCGCCGAACGCCTCCCACGGGATGTCCCAGGGCCGGGAGACCGGGACGAGCACGGCCGCCGCGCCGACCAGGCCCCAGGCGATCAGGCCGAGCGGGTCGACGTCGTCGCCGAAACCGTCGCTGAGCAGGAAGTACCCGGCGCAGCACGCCGCGGCGCCGAAGGCCGGCAGCAGGCCGAGCGGGTCCAGGCTCAGGCCCGACCAGACCTCCACCACGATGCCGAGCCCGGCCACGGCGACCACCGCCCCGGTGAAGGCCGCCCGCGGCAGCCGTACCCGGCGGACGAAGCGCACCCAGAGCACGACGAACACCGGCGCGGTGAACTCGATCAGCAGGGTGACGCCCACCGGCAGCCGGGTGATCGCCGCGAAGTACAGCGCCTGCACGCCCGCCACCGCGACCACCGCGTAGGCGCCGAAGAAGGGCAGCCGGGCGCGCGGGATGCGCAGCGCCCGGGGCCGGACCGCCGCCAGGACGCCGACGAGCAGCAGCCCGGCCCCCGCCAGCCGGACCCAGACCGACTCCAGCGGCGCCAGCCCGCCGCCGCCGAGGTACTTGGCCATCGGTCCGGAGAAGGCGAAGCACCAGGAGGACGCGAACGCGGTCAGCAGGCCGGAACGCCGCATGTGACACCATCCATGTAACTACCGTTCAGGAGTTTTGATGCTGTCATGCCGGAGAGGCCGGGGCAAGAAATGTCCGGCATGTGAGCGTGCCTCGGCCCGCCTCCCCGCCCCATTGCCTACGCTTCACATGTGAGGATCTTCATCGCCCGGCTCGCCGGCACGCCCGTCTTCGACCCCGCCGGGGACCAGATCGGCCGGGTCCGGGACGTGGTGGTCACCGTCGCCGGGTCCGCCCCGCCTCACGTGCACGGCCTCGTGGTGGAGATGCAGCCGCGCCGCCGGGTCTTCCTCCCGATCACCCGCGTGCTCGCCGTCGAGGCGGGCGCGCTGGTCTTCAGCGGCCGGCTCAACCTGCGCCGGTTCGAGCAGCGGGCCTCGGAGACCCTGGTCATCGGTGAGATGCTCGACCTGGCCGTGGAGGTCGACGGCACGCGGATGACGGTGCTCGACCTCGCCATGGAGAAGACCCGCGCCTCCGAGTGGCTGGTCACCAAGGTCGCGCTGGCCAGGAGCGGCGGGACGCTGGGCCTGCGGCGGCGCGGCGCGAGCAGGGTCGTGGACTGGGGGGAGGTCGAGGGCTTCGACGCGGTGCAGAAGGACCAGGGCGCGGCGAGCCTGCTGGCCGCCTTCGAGACCATGCGCGCGGCCGACCTGGCCAGCGCCCTGCACACCCTGTCCGACAAGCGGCGGGTCGAGGTCGCCGCCGCCCTGGACGACGTACGGCTGGCCGACGTGCTGGAGGAGCTCCCCGAGCGCGACCAGATCGGCATCCTGAGCCGCCTGAACCCGGAGCGGGCCGCCGACGTGCTGGAGGAGATGAACCCCGACGACGCCGCCGACCTCCTCCAGGACCTCTCCCCCGAGCAGGCCGAGGCGCTGATGGCGCTGATGGAGCCCGAGGAGGCCGCACCGGTCCGGCGGCTGCTGGTCTACCCCGAGAACACCGCCGGCGGCATCATGACGTCCGAGCCGCTGATCATGCCCCCGACCGCCACCGTCGCCGAGGCGCTGGCGGTCGTCCGGCAGCAGGACCACATCCCGGCCGTGGCCACGCAGGTCTACGTGACCCGCCCGCCCGTCGAGACGCCGACCGGCAGGTTCCTCGGCCTGGTCCACTTCCAGCGGCTGCTGCGCGAGCGCCCGTCCACCCTGCTCGGCACGGTCATGGACGACTCGCTCGACCCGATCAGACCCGGCCTCACCCTGAGGCAGGTGACGTCCTATCTGGCCACCTACGACCTGGTGGCCGCGCCCGTGGTGGACGACGCGGGCCGGCTCGTCGGCGCGGTCACCGTGGACGACGTGCTCGACCACCTGCTTCCCGGCGACTGGCGGGAAGACGAGGACAGCGGAGGGAACCCGTGACCGAACGCCTCGACCAGCCCCGCGAGCTGGGCCTGCGCCTGCGCCCGCACTACGACCCGGAGGCGTTCGGACGGCTCTCGGAGCAGATCGCCCGGTTCCTCGGCACCGCGCGCTTCATCGTCTACATGACGGTGTTCGTCGCGGTCTGGATCCTGTGGAACGTCTTCGCCCCGGAGAGCCTGCGGTTCGACCCCTTCCCGTTCATCTTCCTGACGCTCATGCTCTCGCTCCAGGCCTCCTACGCCGCCCCGCTGATCCTGCTCGCCCAGAACCGGCAGGACGACCGGGACCGGGTGCAGAACGAGCACGACCGCAGGGCCGCCGAGCGCAACCAGGCCGATGTCGAGTACCTGACCCGGGAGATCGCCGCGCTGCGCATCGCGCTCGGCGAGGTGGCCACCCGCGACTACCTCCGCTCGGAGCTCCAGCACCTCGCCGAGGAGCTCCGCGAGCCGCACGGGCCGTACGAGCCGGTCCCCGCCCGGTCGAAGGGCCCCCGCTGACCGCCGGGACCCGTCGCGGCCCGCTATCCGGCGGACTCCGGGAACAGCTTGGTCAGCATGGCCGCGCACTGGCGCAGCTCGTCCTCGTCGAGCACGTCCAGGAAGCGGCTGCGGATGCCGCGCAGGTAGGTGGGGGCGGCCTCGGCCAGCCGGTCGGCGCCGGCGTCGGTCAGCACCGCGAACAGGCCCCGCGCGTCGCTGGTGCAGGCCTCCCGCTCTACCAGCCCGTCGCGCTGGAGCCGGTCGACGAGCCGGGTCAGGCCGCTGCGCGAGAGCAGCACCCGCTCGGCCAGGTCGTTCATCCGCAGCCGCCGGCCGGGCGACTCCGCCAACTGGTCGAGCACGTCGTAGGAGGCCAGCGCCAGGTCGTGCGCGACCATCAGGTCCGCCTCCAGCAGCCGGGTGATCCGCACCTGGGCCCGCTGGAGCATGCGCCAGACCTCCAGCTCCTCCGAGCCGATGGCATCTCTTGACTCGCCCGCCGTCAGGGTCACCCAGTAACCTTAGAACGTTGCACACGCATCTACATAGCGAATTGTCCGGATCACGCGACGAGGCGCCTCCGAACCCCCGCCCCCGGCGGGTAACGGGACGTCAAAGACGCCTCCGCCGCACCGAGCACCCGGAATTCTTCGCACCCCACCCGGGTTCATACGATGGACCCGCCCGCGGAACGCCCGGACGACACACAGACAAGGAGGGACGGCATCCCCCGTCGCCCTCACCGGTGGCGGTCTCGTGCCCACACTTCGATGGCACCTACCCCGGAACTCGTCACGGCCGCTCTCGCGACCGTCAACGACCCTGAGATCCGTCGGCCGATCACCGAGCTCGGCATGGTCAAGAGCGTCGACATCTCCCCCGAAGGGGTGGTGCGCGTCGGCGTCTTCCTCACGGTGTCGGGCTGTCCCATGAAGGACACCATCACCCGCGACGTCACCGCCGCGGTCTCGCGCGTCGACGGGGTGACCGGCGTCCAGGTCGAGATGGACGTCATGAGCGCCGAGCAGCGCAAGGAGCTGCAGACCAGGCTCCGCGGCGACCGGGGACCGGAGAAGGAGATCCCCTTCGCCAAGCCCGGCTCGCTGACCCGCGTCTTCGCCGTCGCCTCCGGCAAGGGCGGCGTCGGCAAGTCCTCCGTCACGGTGAACCTCGCCGCCGCCATGGCCGCCAACGGGCTCAAGGTCGGCGTGGTGGACGCCGACATCTACGGCCACAGCGTGCCCCGCATGCTGGGCGTCTCCGAGCGGCCCACCAAGGTCGAGGACATGATCATGCCGCCGGTGGCGCATGACATCAAGGTCATCTCGGTCGGCATGTTCAAGCCGGAGGGCAACACCCCGGTGGTGTGGCGCGGGCCGATGCTGGACCGGGCGCTGCACCAGTTCCTCGCCGACGTCTACTGGGGCGACCTCGACGTCCTGCTGATGGACCTGCCGCCGGGCACCGGCGACATCGCGATCTCGGTGGCGCAGCGCATGCCCTCCGCCGAGATCCTCGTGGTGACCACCCCGCAGCAGGCCGCCGCCGAGGTGGCCGAGCGGGCCGGGTCGATCGCGGCGCAGACCCACCAGCAGATCGCCGGCGTCATCGAGAACATGTCCTGGCTGCCGTGCCCCCACTGCGACGAGCGGATCTCGGTCTTCGGCGAGGGCGGCGGCCAGTCCGTGGCCGACGCGCTGACCCGCACGCTCGGCGCCCGGGTCCCGCTGCTCGGCCAGGTCCCGATCGACATGCGGCTGCGTGAGGGCGGCGACGAGGGCAAGCCCCTCGTGCTCACCGACCCGGACGCCCCCGCCGCGGCCGAACTGCACCGCATCGCCGCCGGCCTGAGCAAGAAGTCCACCAGCCTCAAGGGCCTGCAACTCGGCATCTCCCCCACCCGGGGCCGCTGAGCGGCGTCCTTCCGGATCCGCGGGACACGACGCACGGCGTCCTTCCGGATCCGCGGGACACGACGCACGGCGCACGGAGACGCGCGAGGAGGCGCCCCACGCCGGGGGCGCCTCCTCGCGCGTCGCCGTCTTCCGCCGCGGCCCCGCCGCGCCTCAGGTGGCCTCGGGGTCGTACGGCGGGATCTCGCCGTAGCCGAGTTCTCCGGCCGCCTCGGCCGCGTACGACGACGGGGTGTAGGCGGGTGAGGCGAGCACCGCGGCCGACGCGGCGCCGTTCCAGTCGTCCTCCAGGTCGGCCGTCAGGTGCTTGCGGACGAAGTTCTTCGGATTGAGGTCCGCCGGGTCGAAGTCGGCGAACTCCGGCCCCAGCCCCGCCTGGAGGTCGTCCTTGGCGTTGTTGGCCATCCGCCGCAGGTTGCGCAGCGTCCGGCCCGCCTGCGCGGCGGCCTGAGGAAGCTTCTCCGGCCCGAAGACGAGCAGGGCGATGACCACCAGTGCCGCGACCTCAAACCACCCGAGTCCGAACACGGCGATCTCCTAGCGGCTCAGCACGAGGGGGTGCCCTGCCGATGCGGCCCTTCTCGAGCGCGGGTTCATCGGCCCCCCTTCAGGTCAGTGCTCCGGGACGGGTCCCGGAGCACTTCCAGACTAATGCCCCCAACCGCGAGGACACTCCCATGAAGCGCCGGTCAGGAGGGCCGTGGCGTGGGCGTGGCGCGATCGGCCTGCACGATCACGGTGGTCGTCTTCTCCTGGCCGCCCCGCTGGAAGGTGACCTCCAGCTTGTCACCGGGAGCCCGGCCCCGGACCAGCGCGATCAGCTCGTTACCGTCCTGCAACGTCAGGCCGTTGACCTCCAGGATGACGTCTCCGGGCTTGAGGCCCGCCTTGTCGGCCGCGCCGCCGGGCGAGACCGGCGCCTGGCCGTCCTGCGCCTCGCTCCTGATCCGCACGCCGGTGCCCTGGTAGGCCTGGTCGATGAGCACGCCGATCCGCGACTTGCTCGCGGAGCCGGTGGTGACCAGCTCTTCGGCGACCCGGCGGGCGTGGTTGACCGGGATCGCGAAGCCCAGGCCGATGCTGCCGCTCTGCCCGCCGACCTGCCTGCCGAGGGTGGCGATCGCCGAGTTGACGCCGATCACCTCGCCGCGCGCGTTGACCAGCGGGCCTCCGGAGTTGCCGGGGTTGATGGCGGCGTCGGTCTGGATCGCGCTGAACCAGGTGGTGTCGGAGCTGTTCTCCTCCCCCGCCTGGACCGGCCGGTTGAGCGAGCTGACGATGCCGGTGGTGACCGTGCCGGTCAGGCCGAGCGGCGAGCCGATCGCGATGACCGGGTCGCCCACCACCACGTTGTCGGAGTTGCCGAGGGTGATCTCCGGCATGCCGAAGGTGTCGTCCGGCTTGACCACGGCCAGGTCGGACTCGGGGTCGCGGCCGACGATCCTGGCCGCGGTGGACTTGCGGTTGTTGAACTGGATCTGGATCTGCCCGCCGCCCGCCGCCGCCGCGACCACGTGGTTGTTGGTCACCACGTAGCCGCCCTTGATCAGGAAGCCCGAGCCGGTGCCCGCGCCGCCGCCGGCCTCGACGGCCAGGGAGACCACGCTCGGCAGCACCTTGGAGGCCACGCCCGCGACCGACTCCGGCGGCCGGGCGGTGGCGCCGCCGGCAGCCGCGGGGATCCGGTAGGACGGGTCCAGCCCCGAGCCGCCCGGCCGGGTCAGCAGGTAGGTGCCGACGCTGCCGAGCACCGAGGCGAGCAGTGCGATCACCACCGCGAGGGCGACGAGCGTCCTCGTGCCCGGTCCGCGCCGCCCGGCCGCCGCCGTGGCGCCCGCCGGGCCGGCGGTCGGCGGGAGCGGCGGGGGCGGGGCCCAGCCGGAGCCCATGCCGAGCGCCTGCGGGGGCGGGGGCGGGGGCGGGGCGGCCAGGACCGCCGTGTGGCCGGGCGCCTGCCCGTACGGCGGGCCCGCGACCGCGGGCTCCGGGCGCGGACGGCCGGAGGGGTCGCCCCAGCCGCTCTCCTCCGGCGCGTCGGCCCAGCCGTCCCGGCCCTGTTGCGCGGCCGGGGCCGCCGGCTGCTCCTGGCTCCATCCGCCCGGCGCCGGCGGCCTCCCCAGCTGGCTCCACCCCTCGTCGCCCTGCTGCCCGCTCCGCTCGCCGGGGAGGCCCGCGGTCTCGCCCGCGGGCAGGAAGTCGGGCCGCGAGGACTCCGGGGCCGGGCCCCGGCCGCCGTTGAAGTCCGACGGCGCACGTCCCTCGGCATCGTGCGCCTCGTGGGTGCGGGGGTCGTCGGTCGTCATCGGATACTCACTACTCCTTGCCTCGTATGAGGCCGCTCGCCGGCGGCAGCCAGGCAATCTTCCCCGGAGCTGCATACGAGAGACGTAAAGCGCGGTTTGCCCGTCCGAATGCCTCGGATACCAGTATCCCGGAGACTCGCCGTGCACGAGCCGCGGCCCCGCGCTCCGCCCGGCGGGACCGCGGAAACGAGGCCGCCCGCCACCTGCTCCGGGGGCGCGCGGCCTCCGGCGGCCCGGTGACGGGCGGGCGGGTCACCGAGCGGGCGACGGCGTCAGCGAGGGCACGGGTGTCGTCGTACCGCCGCGGTGCACGGTGCTCGCGGGACTCCCGGGCTGGTTGGCGAACATGTCGACCGGCGGCACGCGCGGGTTGGACTCGGCGCCCCCGACGACGAACAGCGTGCCGAGCGCCACCGCCGCGGAGGCGAACCCCACGGCCATGTAGCCCGCCCGGCGTGACCGCCGCGCTCCGCCGGCCCGGCCGCGCGGCCGGTTGTCCGGCGGCGCGATGCTGTGCATGCCCGGGATCGGCGCCCCCCCGAAGGTCCGGGAGGCGGGGAAGGGCCGCTCCCGCGGCGGCAGCGGGCCACCGGGCTCGGCCATCCGCAGCAGCGACATGGTCAGGTCCGTCGGCATCGACGGCCCCTCCAGGGACCGCAGCCGGCTCTTCAGCGCCCGTACGGCGTCGACCTCGGCGCGGCAGCCGGCGCAGAAGGTCAGGTGCGCCAGGGCGCGGTCGCGCTCGTGGTGGTTCAGCTCGCCGTCGACGAGCGCGGAAACGCGTTCTCCGAGATGACTCATACCGACTCCTTGCCGAACGGCTCGTCGTGGAAGTCGTGGACGTCGCCCTTGACGGCCGGGGCCGATCCGGGTCCTCGCCTCGCGTTCACGCTTCCGCTCCCGGTCCGTCGCTTCGGATGTCTGTGGTCTGTCATGCGAACTCCTCCCCGCGGGTGATGGTCGGGGGGGACTGCTCGCTCCGGGGCGCGCGGTGCTCCAGCGCGTCACGCAGCTGTGCCCGGCCGCGATGGATCCGGCTGCGGACGGTCCCGAGCTTCACGCCGAGCGTCGCGGCGATCTCCTCGTAGGAGAGCCCCTCGATGTCGCACAGCACGACGGCTGCGCGGAACTCGGGGGCCAGCGCGTCCAGCGCCGCCTGGATGTCGGCGTCCAGGTGGGTGTCGTCGTACACCTGGGCGGGGGACGGCTCGCGCCCGCGCAGCCGCTCGGCCGCGTCGTCGGCGAGCCCCTCGAACCTGATGCGCTGCTTGCGCCGCGCCATGTCGAGGAACAGGTTGGTGGTGATGCGGTGCAGCCAGCCCTCGAACGTGCCGGGCGTGTAGTTCGACAGGGACCTGAAGACCCGGACGAACACCTCCTGGGTCAGGTCCTCGGCGTCGTGGACGTTGCCGGTCAGCCGGTAGGCCAGCCGGTAGACGCGCGCCGAGTGGGTCCGGACGACCTCGTCCCAGGTGGGAGGCTTCCAGTCGGACACGGGAGCATCCACCTGGTGGTCGGGCTCGTCCACCAGCACCCCTCTCTTCGGGACCACCGCTATCGCCATAGTGCCTGGTTTCGTCCCTTCGTGCGCGCTCACTACCCACAGGACCGGCAAACGCCGCTTTAATCCATGCAACGTCCTGCCCGGGGCATGAGTTCCCGATCCGGGCCGCCTCCCTTAGGCTGCGACCCAGCGCCCATGCGACTGTGCACGAGAGAGCGGGAGGAGAGGCCGATGGCAGAGACGCCGACAAGTCCGTTGGAGGCCACTCTGGCCTATGCCGAGGACTTCCATCCCGAGGACGAGATCCTCCTCCTCGCCCGGCAGCGGAGCCTGGAGGTGGGGATCTCCCCGACCTCGCCCAGCGGCGGCGCCGCCCTCTGCTTCCTCGCCAGCGCCGTCAACGCCCGCGCCGTCGTGGAGATCGGCACCGGCTGCGGGGTGTCCGGTCTCTGGCTGCTCCGCGGCATGCGCGCCGACGGCACGCTCACCAGCGTGGACGTGGAGCCCGAGCTGCAGCGGCTGGCCCGGCAGACCTTCGCCCAGGCGGGCTTCTCCGGCGGCCGCGTCCGGCTGATCACCGGCCGGGCCCTGGACGTCCTGCCGCGCCTGTCCGACGGCGGCTACGACATGGTCTTCTGCGACGGCGCCATGCAGGAGTACGGCGACTACCTGGCCGAGTCCGTCCGGCTGCTGCGGGTGGGCGGCGTCGTCGTCTTCGACAACGCGCTCTGGCACCACCGGGTCGCCGACCCCGCCCGGCGCGACCCGGACACCGTCGCCGTCCGCGAGCTGGGCCGGCTGGTCCGCACCGACGAGCGGCTCCGCCCCCTGCTGCTCCCCCTCGGCGGCGGCATCCTCGCCGCGGTCAAGCTCGCCGGCTGACCCGGCCACCGGTCACGTCCGGGCTCAGCGGCCGGACTCAGCGGCCGGGCTCAGCGGCCGGACAGCCACTCCAGCAGCAGGCGGACCCCGAAGCCGGTCGCCCCCTTGGCGGACAGGCCCTCGTCCACCGTGCTGCGGCCGACGCCCGCGATGTCCAGATGCGCCCACGGCCGCTTTCCGGTGAACTCGCGCAGGAACAGCGCCGCGGTGATCGAGCCCGCGCCGTAGGCGGACCCGGCCTCGATGTTGGCCAGGTCGGCCACGGAGGACTCCAGCGCCGGGACGTAGTCGTCGATCAGCGGCATCCGCCAGAGCCGCTCGCCGCTGGCCTCTCCGGCCCCGGCCAGCTCCGCGGCCAGCCCGTCGTCGGAGGCGAAGAGCGCTCCCAGGCCCTTGCCGAGGGCGATGCCGATCGCCCCGGTCAGCGTGGCGATGTCCACCATGACGTCCGGGTCCAGCTCGGCGTCGGCGTAGGCCAGCGCGTCGGCCATCACCAGCCGGCCCTCGGCGTCGGTGTTGAGCACCTCGACGGTCCGCCCGCCGTACTGCGTGATCACGTCGCCGGGGCGCTGCGCCGCGCCGGAGAAGGAGTTCTCCGCCGCGGCGATCAGGCCGGTGACGCGGACCCGCGCGCCGAGTGCGGCCAGCGCGCCCAGGACGGCGATGACGACCGCGCCGCCCGCCATGTCGGTCTTCATGAACTTCATGCCCTCGGTCGGCTTGAGCGAGAGGCCGCCGGTGTCGTAGGTGATGCCCTTGCCGACGAGGACCACGTGCCCGGCGGCCTCGCCCTCCGGCTCGTAGGAGAGCTGGATGAGCCGCGGAGGGCTCACCGAGCCCTGCCCGACGGCGAGGATGCCGCCGAACCCGCCGGCCCGCAGTTCCCGCTCGTCCCAGACCCGGACGGCGACGCCCTGCTCGGCGGCGCGCTCGGCGAGCCAGGCGGGGGTCTTCACCGACGCCGGGGTGTTGGCCAGGTCCCTGGCGAGCGCGACGGCGCCGGCCACGGCCCTCCCCCGGGCGATCCCGGCCTCGACGGCCGCCGCCGCGGTCCCCGCGGTCTCGGCGCTTCCCGCCGCCCCGTCCGTCCCCCCGGAGTCCCCGGAGTCCCCGGTGACGAGCAGGATCGAGGCCACCGGCCGGGACGAGAGGACGGTCTCGCCGATCCGGAAGGCGTAGGCGGCCAGCAGCGCGCCCTCCGTGAACGCGGCCACCGATCCCGCGGACGCCCCGGGCGGCGGCACGACGGCGATCTCCTCGCGGCCCCGGCCCCGGCGGGCCACCGCCGCGCCCGCCCTGCGCAGCGCGTCGGCCGAGCCGTCGCCGATCCCGTACAGCAGGATCCGGCCGACGGCCTCACCCCGGGCCACCGGCACCTCGACGATCTCCCCCGCCTCTCCCTTGGCCTGGTAGGAGGCCAGCAGCTCGGCGGCGGGCACGGGCAGCCCGACCGGCGGGTCGAGATCCGCCGCGAAGGGGACCGCGAGCAACGCGGCGTCCTCCGGCGCCCGCACGGCCGTACTGATCGAGGTCTCCAGGGGCACGTCGCTCATTCCTTCCAACGCGGAGGTCCCGGCTTCCGGGCGGGGCCTCGGTGACTCCGACGACTCCGACGCGGGGCCGGGGCGAGACGCCGCGGCCCCGGCGCGGGCCGCCGCGGGGGCGGCCCTGCGGCCAGGGCCGTGTCGTCGGTCCGTGTCATCGGTCCGGTCTCAGCCGACGACCTTCTTCAGCTCCTCACCCAGGGCGCCGGCCTCGTCCGCGGAGAGCTCGACGACGAGCCGGCCGCCACCCTCCAGGGGAACCCGCATGACGATCCCCCTGCCTTCCTTGACGACCTCCAGCGGACCATCACCGGTCCTCGGCTTCATCGCCGCCATGCGTGTATCCCTTCCTGCTTCGGGCTCCGGATCTCCGACTGACCCGAGGGTGGCCGACGCATTCACGTCTTCTGTGATGTCCTATTATCCCGCCTCCACGCTCGGAATGGGAACGATCAGGTTCGCGACCGGTTCCGGCGGAGGTCCGATACCGTTGTCCGGGACCCCTCGGCCGACCAGACTGGTCCCCGTGAACGCCCGCGCCGCACTCTTCGACCTGTACGGGGACCACCTGCGCTCGCGGGGCGGCCGCGCGTCCGTCGCCGCCCTCGTCCGCCTGCTCGCCCCGCTGGAGATCGCGGCCCCGGCCGTGCGCACCGCCATCTCCCGCATGGTCCGGCAGGGCTGGCTCGCACCCGCCCGGCTGCCCCAGGGGCCCGGCTACGAGGTCACCCCGAAATGCGTGCGGCGGCTCGACGAGGCCGCGCTGCGGATCTACCGGCCCGGCGCCGCCGCCTGGTCGGGCCGGTGGCACCTGCTCGTGATCGAACCGGTACGCGAGCGGCCCCGGCGGGAGCGGCTCCGGGCCGACCTGTCCTTCCTCGGGTACGCGCCGCTGACGGAGGGCACCTGGATCAGCCCGCGCCCCTCCCCCGAGCTCGACCCGCTGCTCGCGGGCGAGGGGGTCCGCGCCGAACGCTTCGAAGCGGTCCTCGACGGCGACCCCCGGACGCTCGTCGCCCGCACCTGGGACCTGGACGCCATCGCGGCCGCCTACGAGGAATGGCTGACCCTGGCGACGGAACTGCTCGGCTCGCTGCCGGACGACGCCGACGACGACCGGGTGTTCGCCGTGCGGAGCAGGCTGCTGCACGGCTGGCGCAACTTCCTGTTCCGCGACCCGGGCCTGCCCGCCGAGCTGCTGCCGGGCGGCTGGCCCGGGGAGAAGGCCCGCGCCTACTTCGAGCGGGAGGCCGCCCGCCTGCTCCCCGCGGCCTCGGCCTTCGTCGACCGCCACCTGACCGACCCGTGAGGGGCCCGCCCCCGTCCGGAGGCCGGGCGCCAGGACGCCTGCGCGGACCCGGCGGACCGGGAGAACCCGGCGGAGCGCTAGATCCGGCCCCGGACCCAGCAGTCGGCGACGTGGTCGTTGACGAGCCCGATGGCCTGCATCAGCGCATAGGCGGTGGTGGGTCCGACGAAGCGGAAGCCGTTCTGCTTCAGCTCCTTGGCCAGCGCCACGGAGCCGGGGGTCAGGGCGGGCACGTCGGCGCCGCTCGCGGGCGCCGGGGCGCCGGGATCGGCGTGGCGCCAGACGAGGTCGGACAGGCCGACGCCGAGCGCGGCCCGCGCGTTGGAGACCGCGGCCTCGATCTTGGCCCGGTTGCGGACGATGCCCGGGTCGGCCAGGAGGCGGTCCACGTCGTCCTGGCCGAACGCGGCCACGGCGGGGATGGAGAAGCCCGCGAACGCGCTCCGGAAGTTCTCCCGCTTGCGCAGGATCGTGATCCACGACAGGCCCGACTGGAACGCCTCCAGGGTGAGCCGCTCGAACACGCGGTCGTCGCCCTCGACCGGGCGGCCCCACTCCTCGTCGTGGTAGGCGATGTACTCGGGGGCGGAGCTCACCCATCCGCACCGGACGGGCCCGGTCACCCGCGTCCCGCCTCGTCCGCCGGTCCGCCCGCCCGCCGGGCGGAGGCGGCGCCGGGCTCGCGCTCCGGGTCGTCCCGCGGGTCCCGGTCCGCGGCCTCCTCGGCACCGGCCCCTCCCGGACCCTCCCGGTCCCCGGCGTCCCCCGGCCCCTCGAAACGGCCGGCCTCCGCCGGGTCGCCGGGGTCCTCCGGCTCCTCCAGGTCACCGAGCGAGGCGGGAGCGGCGGGGGCGGAGACGGCCGCGTCCCCGCCCGCCGCGGCGAGATCCTGCCGGGGCGCGCCGGGCCGGTGCTCGGTGACCGGCCCGTACGCCGGAGCGGCGTGCATCTCCTGACGCGCCTGGAGCCTGCTCGCCAGCAGCTCCGACACCCGCTGCTCCAGCACCGCGATCCGGGTGTCGCGCTCGCTCAGCGCGTTCGCGGCGCGCTGCAGCGTCTCGTCCACGCTCTGCGTGTGGTAGCCGACCAGGCTCACCGGCAGCCGCAGGGCCATGAAGTCCACCGCGGTGAGCTGTCCGGCGGCGGGCAGGGCCAGAGGCGGCACGTCGGGGGCGAACTCCTTGAGCTCACCGCCGCGGCCCGTGGCGACCAGCACCACGCCGGCGAGGATGGCCAGGGCAGCGAGAACGAGTACGACCAGCACATACGAATCGTGCCACAACTCCCTTCCCCCGGGCTCCGTACCGGGCATCCGGCAAGGTCCACGGCGCCAGGACCTATGATCGCCGCATGGCGGATCCCCTGGTGGTCGGAGCGGACACGGAGAACGGACCCGGCTGGGTCGAGGCCCACTCGCTCGACGAGGTCGAGCGCCTCGTCCGGGCCGGTCGCACCGTCGTCGTCACCCCGTCCGCACTGGCACGGGCCTCCGTACGGGCTTCGGTACGGACCTCGACGCGGACGGCGGGGGCCGCCGGGGGCGCAGCGGGCGCCGTAACCGCCGGGGACACCCAGGGCGTACAGGACGCCGGGGGCGCAGCGGCCGCGGAGGGCGCGGCGGCCTTCCGGGACCCGGAGGACGACGAGGCCGCCGAACTCGCCGCCGCCTCGATCTGCGCCTGGCTGGGCGCCCGGGTCTTCCGCACCGCCCGCCCGGACCAGGTACGGCTCGCGGTCGCGATGACCGAGTCCCTGGCCGGGAGGCGCCCGCCCGCGCTGGCCCGCCGCGGCCTCGCCTAGCCCGCCGTGGCCTCGCCCAGTTCGTCGAGGCTCGGCGCCAGGCGCCCCGCGGGCTTCTCCAGATGTTCGAACGCCTCCTCGACCGTGGTGGTCCAGGAGATCGCGTCGAAGACGCCGGCCCGGGTGAAGCCCGCCTCGTGCATGCCCTGCACCAGCTCCTTCAGCGGCGCGTAGAGGCCCCACGGGTCCAGCAGGACCAGCGGCTTGTCGTGCAGCCCCAGCGTCCGCGCGGTCCAGATCTCGAAGAGCTCCTCCAGCGTGCCGATGCCGCCGGGGAGCACGAGGAAGGCGTCGGAGCGGGCGTCCATCGCCCCCTTGCGCTCCCGCATGTCGGCGGTGACGATCAGCTCGTCGGAGTCGGTGTCGGCCACCTCGACGTCCACCAGGGCCTGCGGGATGACCCCCACCGTGCGGCCGCCGCCCGCGCGGACCGCGCGGGCCACCGCGCCCATGCACGACACCCGGGCCCCGCCGCTGACCAGCGTGTGCCCGCGCCGGGCGAGCTCGGCGCCCACCTCCTCCGCCAGTCGCAGGTACTTGGGATCGATCCGCTGGCTCGATGCCAGGAAAACGCAGATGAACACCGGACAACCCTATTCGGCGGCGGCCACCGTGCTCTCCGCCGCCTCCCGCTCCTTCTCCAGCTGCTCCGACCGGCCCGCGTCCGCCTCGGCGATGATCCGTACGGCCTCGGCCGGGTCGTCGGTGACGTGGATCAGCTCGACGTCGGCCGGGGAGATCTTCCCCGTGGACACGAGCGTCGTCCTGATCCAGTCGAGCAGGCCGCCCCAGAACTCCGTGCCCAGCAGCACCACGGGGAAGGAGGTGATCTTTCGCGTCTGGACGAGGGTCAGCTCCTCGAACAGCTCGTCCAGCGTGCCGAACCCGCCCGGCAGCGCGACGAAGCCGCAGGCGTACTTCACGAACATGGTCTTGCGGACGAAGAAGTAGCGGAATTCGATCCCGAGGTCGACGTACTCGTTCATGTGCTGCTCGAAGGGGAGCTCGATGCCGAGCCCGACCGAGATCCCGCCCGCCTCGACCGCTCCCTTGTTCGCCGCCTCCATGCAGCCCGGCCCGCCACCGGTGATGACGGCGTACCCCGCCTCGGCGAGCCCCCGGCCGAGCCGCACGCCCAGCTCGTAGTCCGGCGAGTCCACCGGTGTGCGCGCCGAGCCGAAGACCGTCACCGCCCGGGGCAGCTCGGCCAGCAGGCCGAACCCCTCGACGAACTCCGCCTGGATGCGCAGCACCCGCCACGGGTCCATGTGCAGCCAGTCGGCCGGCCCGCGCCGGTCGAGAAGTCGCTGGTCATAGGTGGAATCGGGGACGAAGTCACCGCGGACCACTGCGGATCCCTGACGGCGCTCCGGACGTGTCTTCCTCATACGATCACGCTAGCGCCGCGCCGGGAAAAATCTTGAAAATTCTCCGCGAAAACACGGAACCGGATTCCGACGGGCCCGCGTCTAATCGGCGAGGGTGCTGCTCGGGACTGAAAGTGGCTTTCCCCGCCAAATGGCCGGCGAGGAAAGCCACTTTCTCGTTTTCACGGCGACGCTGCGCGTCGCGGCTCGGGGGCCGGTAACCGCCGTCTTCCCTCGTCACGTGCTCGCTGTGACATGGCGACGCTGCGCGTCGCGGCTCGGGGGCCGGTAACCGCCGTCTTCCCTCGTCACGTGCTCGCTGTGACATGGCGACGCTGCGCGTCGCGGCTCGGGGGCCGGTAACCGCCGTCTTCCCTCGTCACGTGCTCGCTGTGACATGGCGACGCTGCGCGTCGCGGCTCGGGGGCCGGTAACCGCCGTCTTCCCTCGTCACGTGCTCGCTGTGACATGGCGACGCTGCGCGTCGCGGCTCGGGGGCCGGTAACCGCCGTCTTCCCTCGTCACGTGCTCGCTTCGCTGCGCGCGCTCCTCAGTCCAGACGACGGAGCCCCCTCGCGGGCTGCGCGCGCTCCTCGGTCCAGACGACGGAGCCCCCTCGCGGGTCCGTTCCCGAGGGCTCAGGAGAGCCAGGCGAGCAGGCGCCGTTCGGCTTCGGCGATCTTGGACAGGGAGACGAACTCCCCGCGCTGGTGGGCCAGGTTCGGGTCGCCGGGGCCGTAGTTGACGGCGGGGACGCCCAGCCCGGAGAAGAGCGAGACGTCCGTCCAGCCGAGCTTGGCCCGCGGGACGCCGCCGACGGCCGTCACGAACGCCGCCGCGACCGGGTGGGTCAGGCCGGGCCGCGCGGCCGGGGCGCCGTCGGTGAAGCGGAGCTCGAACCCGTCGAAGACCTCGCGCACGTGCTCGCGGGCCTCCTCCAGCGACAGGTCGGGGGCGAAGCGGTAGTTGACCGTCACCACGCACTCGTCGGGGATCACGTTGCCCGCGACGCCGCCGGCGACGCCGACCGCGTTCAGGCCCTCGTGGTACTCCAGCCCGTCCACCACCGGCGTCCTGGCCCGGTAGGCGTTCAGGACGTCCAGCACCGGCCCGGCGGCGTGGATCGCGTTGACGCCGAGCCAGGACCTGGCGCTGTGCGCGCGCTTGCCCCGGGTGACGACCTGCGCCCGCAGGGTGCCCTGGCAACCGCCCTCGATCACCCCGTCGGTCGGCTCCATCAGCACGGCGAAGTCCCCGGCGAGCCAGCCGGGGTGCTCCCGGCTGAGCCGGAGCAGCCCGTTGCGCTCGGCCTCGATCTCCTCGCAGTCGTAGAAGACGTAGGTCACGTCCCGGTTCGGCGCCTCCAGGGCGGCGGCCAGCCTCAGGGCCACCGCGACGCCGCTCTTCATGTCGGAGGCGCCGCAGCCGTACAGCAGGTCGCCCTCGACCCGGCTGGGCAGGTTGCCCGCCACCGGGACCGTGTCGATGTGCCCGGCGATCACCACCCGCTCGCCCCGGCCGAGCCCGGTGCGGGCCACGACCGCATCGCCGTCGCGCTCCACCCGCAGGTGCGGCAGGGCGCGCAGCGCCTCCTCCACCGCGTCGGCGAGCGCCTTCTCGTTCCCGCTCACCGACGCGACGTCCACGATCCGCGCGGTGAGCGCGCCGACGTCCTGGGTGAGGTCCAGCCGCGTGTCCATGCAGGCGACCCTACATCCGCCCGGCGGCCCGGCCCCTCCCGTCCCCGGACGGGGCATTCCGCGGCTCCGGGCCCCGGCTCCGGCGGGCCGCACGCCGCTCCGGCGCCCGGTAGGTTCTTCACCGTGCGACGGCGGTTCTCCCCAGGTGCCATCGCGATCATCGCGATCGTGGCCGTGCTCGCGGTGACCATCACCGTGGGCCTGTTCGCGCTGTTCGATCGGCCCTCGACGGACGAGGGCTGCCGGGTCACCGCGGCCGGCGGCACCCTCGACCTGGAGCTCGAGCAGGCCCAGGTGGCCGCGACCATCGCCGGTGTGGCCCACCGCCGCAGGCTGCCCGAGCGGGCCGTCGTGATCGCCTACGCCACGGGCATCCAGGAGTCCAAGCTGTACAACCTGCCGTTCGGCGACCGCGACTCCGTGGGGGTGTTCCAGCAGCGGCCCTCGCAGGGCTGGGGCACCCCCGAGCAGCTGCTCGACCCGGCCTACACCGCCGGCAGGTTCTTCTCGGCGCTGGTCAAGGTGAAGGACTACCGGAAGATCCCGCTGCACGAGGCCGCCCAGGAGGTGCAGCGCTCGGCCGACGGCTCGCTGTACGCCCAGCACGAGGAGAACGCGAAGATCCTCGCGGCGGCGTTCACCGGGCGGGTTCCCGGCGCGCTGCACTGCTGGTTCCCCCTGGAGGGCGGCGAGACGCCCGTCCCGGCGCCCGCGCCGGCCAAGGCGGTCAAGGAACTGGCCCGCACGCTCGGCGCCGGGACCACCCTGAAGGCCTCCTCCCGCAGGCAGGGCTGGCTGATCGCCTCCTGGTCCCTCGCCCACGCCCAGAGGTACGGCCTGCGCCGCATCGGCTACGACGGCCGGGCCTGGAGCGCGGAGGGCGGCGAGGAGCAGGGCTGGACGGCCGACCCCGACGCCTCCCGCAGCGCGGTCCGGATCTCCTAGCCCCTGCGCAGGATCGTGATCGACCCGGGCGGCAGCGACCGGGCGTAGGAGGGGTTCCAGCCCTCGCCCTGCACCCGCTCGAAGGAGAGCAGCCGGCCGTCGGCGGCGCGGTAGTCGGCGAAGTCCAGCAGCCCGCGGTCGGGCATCCCGGTGAAGCCCTCCGAGCGGAACGCCGCGGTGCCCCGGTCGGCGGGGAAGAACTCCACGCCCTCCACGATGATCATCGTCTTGGCCGGGACCATCCCCTCGGACGGGACCGGCGTCCACAGCAGCACCTCCAGGTGGGGCGCGTCGCCGGGAGCCGCGCCGGGGCGCATCTCGACCGAGAGCCACTGGCGCCGGCGGGTCCCGTCGTCGAGGAGGTACTCCGTCCACTGCACGCCCTGCCACGACAGGTGCATCGCACCGAGCACGCGGGCCCGCACGCCCTGGTGGTCGATCGTGTCGCCGACCTTGATCGTGCGGGGGTCGGGGTAGTCGATGCCGACGTGGCCCGGGTCCTGCGGCCCGGACGCCGGAGGGGACGGCGCCGCGGACCGCGGCGGTCGCGCGCTCCCGGCCGGAGCGGTGGGCGTCTCGCCGGACGGCCCGGACCCCGTCGTCCTGCGGTCCTGGCGGGTGGTCGCGTAGAACGCGCCCAGCAGCAGGACGACGGTCAGCACACTCAGGCCGAGTATCACGGCGACCTCAGGGGTCATGCCGCGCGATCCTACTGGAGGCGGAGCACCGCCGCACCGATCCGTTCGTCACTCGCCGTCAGGGCGATCCGGACATGTCCACCACCGGCCGTGCCGTAGAACTCCCCGGGTGCGACGAGGATCCCCTTCTCGGCCAGGGTGCGCACCTGGTCCCAGCAGCCGGTGCCGTCGGACGCCCACAGGTAGAGCCCGGCGGCGGAGTGCTCGATCCGCCAGCCCGCCGCCTCCAGCGCGGGGCGCAGCGCCGCCCGCCGGGCCGCGTAGCGGGTCCGCTGCTCGGCGGCGTGCGCGTCGTCGTCCAGCGCCGCGGCCATCGCCGCCTGGACCGGCGCCGGGACCATCATGCCCGCGTGCTTGCGGACCTCCAGCAGCCGCTTGACCAGCGCGGGGTCGCCGGTGACGAAGCCCGCGCGGTAGCCCGCCAGGTTGGAGCGCTTGGACAGCGAGTGCACCGCGAGCAGTCCCTCGTGGGAGCCGCCGCACACGTCGGGGTGGAGGATCGAGATCGGCTCCTCCTCCCAGCCCAGCTCGATGTAGCACTCGTCGGAGGCGACGACCGCGCCGTGCTCGCGCGCCCAGGAGACGACCTTGCGCAGGTGCTCGGCGGGCAGGACCCGGCCGGTGGGGTTGGACGGGGAGTTCACCCAGACCAGCGGCACGCGCTCCGGCCCGAGCGCGACCAGCCCGTCCGTGGCGTACGGCTCCGCGCCGGCCAGGCGGGCGCCCACGTCGTAGGTGGGGTAGGCCAGCTCGGGGAAGATCACCCGCTCGCCGGGCCCGACGCCGAGCAGCGTCGGCAGCCAGGCCACGAACTCCTTGGAGCCGATCAGCGGCAGCACGGCCGCGGCGTCGACGACCACGCCGTGCCGCCGCCGCAGCCACCCGGCCGCGGCGGCGCGCAGCCGCTCGGAGCCGTAGGTCAGCGGGTAGCCGGGGCTGTCGGAGGCGTCCGCCAGCGCCCGCCGTACGACGTCGGGCACCGGGTCGACGGGGGTGCCCACCGACAGGTCGACGATCCCGCCGGGATGCTGCAGCGCCAGCTCCTTGTACGGCGTGAGGCGGTCCCAGGGGAAGTCAGGCAGCCCGATCACAGTTCTCTCCGCTAGCGCCCCCGGCCCGGGGCGAGCGGGGGAAAGGTCGTCGGTGGGTCCGGTCGGCGGGGGCCGCGGCTTCGCGCGCCGCCCCCGCCCGCGGCCGGCTAGTGGTCCTCGGCCTGCGGCGGCAGGGCCGCGACGATCGGGTGGTCCTTCTCGATCTTGCCGACCTTGGAGGCGCCGCCGGGCGAGCCGAGGTCCTCGAAGAAGTCCACGTTGGCCTTGTAGAAGTCCTTCCACTGCTCGGGAAGGTCGTCCTCGTAGAAGATCGCCTCGACGGGGCAGACAGGCTCGCACGCACCGCAGTCCACACACTCGTCGGGGTGGATGTAGAGCATGCGCTCGCCCTCGTAGATGCAATCGACGGGGCACTCCTCGATGCACGCCTTGTCAAGCACGTCCACGCAAGGCTGCGCGATGACGTAGGTCACCTCGGGCTCCTTCTTCTTTACGCACCTAGGCACGACTTCGACCGCGGGTTGCTACGCCCTAGTATTGCCGTGCTCACCGGGACTCTGAAACGGGAGGGGGGCAAACGCGATGAACCCTGGCCTCGGCGCCCGCCTCAGTATCACGATAACCCTCTCTGACGTGGGGAAAAGAGTAACGACCCGGAGAAAGGTCCCGGAGGGTTTCCGGGACGCCGTCGGCGAGCTGGAATTCTGGCGGGACGGCGTGCTCGGCGTGCGCAGGCGCGACGGCTCCCTGGTCGAGATCGACGAGCGGACGCTCGTGGCGGCCAAAGTCGTCCCGGGCCGGGCGTAAGCCGTTCACCAAGAACGGCCGCGCCTCCTCGACCCGCCCCGATCACCGCCAAGAGTATGCGCGGTGTGACTGCATGCACCCGATTCGCCATCGCCACCGCCGTGATCCTCGCCGCCGCGATCACCGGATGCGGCGGTGCGCCGGCCACCGAGGGCACGCCGCTGCCCCCGGTCAAGCTCCAGGCCGCCTCCCTGGAGGAGGGCTTCACCAGCATGGAGCGCCTCGTCGAGGCGGCCAGGAAGGAGGGCTCGCTCAACGTGGTCGGGCTCTCCCGGGACTGGGTGAACTACGGCGAGGTCATCGACGCCTTCTCCGACGAGTACGGCATCGAGGTGCACGAGCTCGAACCCGGCGCGAGCGGCCGGCGGGCGATCGAGGCGGCCGGGCACCTCAAGCCCGACGTGTTCGACCTGAGCCTGGAGGTGGCGGTCGCCGAGGCGGCCTCCCTGGCCCCGTACAAGGTCCGCGGCTGGCAGGACCTCCCCGACCACCTCAAGGACCACTCCGGCACGTGGTACGCGGCCTACGGCGGCTACCTGTCCATCGGGTACGACGCGCGCCGGGTCGCGGCCCCGGCCTCCTACGCCGACCTCCTCAAGCCGGGCCACGGCGTGTGGCTCCCCGGCGACCCGCGGCGGAACGCGGCCGCCTTCGGCGCCGTGATGACGGCCTCCCTGCGCGGCGGCCGGGCCGACGCGGCGCGGGGCGTGCGGTTCTTCGACGACCTGGCGGCGGCCGGGAACCTCGCGACCGGCGGGCGGCCGCCCTCGGTCGTGCTGGACTGGGACTTCCTCAACGCCGCGCGGGCCGCCGGGAGGCCGGAGGCGGGCGGGCCCGACTGGAAGGTGGCGATCCCCGGCGACGCCGTGATCGCCTCCTACTACGTCCAGGCCGTCAGCGCCACCGCGCCCCACCCGGCCGCGGCCCGGCTCTGGCAGGAGTTCCTGTTCTCCGACCGGGGGCAGAACCTGTTCCTGAAGGGGTACGCCCGGCCCGTCCGGATGGAGGCCATGCGGATGGCCGGCACCCTGGACGCCGAGCTCGCCGCCCGGCTCCCGGCGACGAAGGCCCGGCCGGTGGTCCTCACCGTTCCGGAGACCGACGCGGCGAAGGCCGTGATCATGCGGGAGTGGGACCGCGACGCCGGGTGACCGCGGGACAGGCGTGACTGCTACGTCGCACGATGTCCGAGGCTCTAAAGTGTCCGGTGGGTACCGGCGTGGGGCCGGACGGCCTCGGAATGTGAGCTGATCATCGTGCGATACGACACGCCGAGCCTGATGACATGGAACGCTCGCACCTACGACGGCGGCTTCGGATACGTCTCGGCGCACGGCGCCCCCCTGGTCGACCTGCTGGACCCCCGGCCCGGGGAGCGCATCGTCGACCTCGGCTGCGGCACCGGCGTGCTGACGGCGGAGATCGCCTCCCGGGGCGCCTGCGTCCTGGGACTCGACGGCTCCCCCGCCATGATCGAGAAAGCGCTGGCGCAGTACCCCGGGCTGGACTTCATCGTCGGCGACGGCCGCGACTTCGTGGTCGCCCAGCCCTACGACGCGGTCTTCTCCAACGCGGCCCTGCACTGGATGGGCAGCGAGCCGGACGCGGTGATCTCCAGTGTCCGGGAGGCGCTGGCCCCGGGCGGCCGGTTCGTGGCCGAGATGGGCGGGGCGGGCAACTGCGCCGCGCTGACGGCGGCGGTCTCCACCGCCTGGCGGGAGCACGGGCTGCCCGATCCGGACCTCCCGTGGTACTTCCCGACCCCCGCCGAGTACGCCGGCCGGCTGGAGAAGGGCGGCTTCGTCGTCCGCATTCTCGAGTACTTCGACCGGCCGACTCCACTTGACGAGTGCCCCAACGGAGCGGCGGACTGGGTCCGGATGTTCGCCGGTTCGCTGCTGCACCCGCTCCCGGCGGAGCTGATCGAATCCCTGCTGCGGCGGGTGAACGAGCTGGCAGCGCCCGCGCTGCGGCGGGAGACCGGGTGGATGGCCGACTACGTGCGGCTCCGGTTCGCGGCCGTCCGCCGCTGAGCCCGCCGATACCACCCGATGCGCTAAGGCGATTTGCCAGACTATGGTCTGTTCCATGAGTCTCGTTCTCCAGCGACGAGGAGTGACTCGGGCAAATCAGAGGTGCTGGTGAAGGGTGCGGATGAACGTCTGTCTGAGTGACCTCGTGCCGCCGTTGCGCTGGAGCGACGCGGCCGCGATACCGCTCCTGCGCGACCAGCCCGACCTGCCGGACGCCTGGTGGCGGAGCCTGCCCCTGCCCGCGGTGCTCGTCGTGCTGGGGCCCGAGCGGCTCGCGGAGATCGTCACGGAGATCGCCCTGGAGCACTGGCCCGCCGCGTCGGTGGGCGACGTCCTGCCCGCCCTGTACGTCCTGGACCCCGACGAGGCCGACGAGCCCTGCACGGCCATCGCCCTCGACCGGGCCGGCTCCTGGGCGGGGCTGCTCTCCTTCACCGGCCACGACCTGCGGGACCAGCCCTTCGTCCAGCCCCGCCCGCTGCTGCGCACGCTCTTCGGCGCGGTCTTCGCCCGGCTCTCCCCGGTGCCCGGCGGCTCCCGGGGCGCCGCTCCGGAACCGGTGCGCGAGACCGCCCCCCGGTCCGGGCGCACTCCCGCGCACACGCCCGAACCCGCGCCCCGGCCCGAGCCCGAGGCCGCCCCTCAGCCCGAGCCCGCGCACACGCCCGAACCCGTACGCGCGCCCGAGCCGGAGGCCGTGCCCGAGCCGGTGCTCGCGCCCGAACCGGAGGCCGCGCCCGAACCGGTGCTCGCGCCCGAACCCGAGGCCGCGCCCGCATCCGAGAGCGCCCCCGGACCCGTGCACGGGTCCGGCCGCCCCCCGAGGCTCAGCGTCTTCGAGCCCCTGCCCTTCCCCGGGCACGCGGCCGGGCCGGAGCCGGAGGCCGCGCCCGAAGCGGAGCCCGAGCACGGGCCCTCGCTCTCCGGGGCCGGCGACGTCCCGAAGGAGCGGGCCGCCGTCCCGGCGCCCGCGGACCGGGCGGACGACGCGGCGGAGGACGCGGGGAACGACGCGCAGGACGACGACGCCCAGGACGACGACGCCCAGGAGGCGGACCGGGCGGAGGACGGGGCCTCCGGGACGGCCGCGCCGCGGCGCGTGTCGGACCTGCACGCCCTGCTCGACGCGGTCTTCCTCGACCTGGAGGACCTGAGCTGGGCCGTCGCGCAGAACAGGGTCTTCACCGACGACCCCGCGGCGGTGGAGTCGCTGTCCAAGCTCTTCGCGGTCCAGCCCGAGGTGGTCCGGGACGCCGAGGCCGAGCTGCGCGCGCGGCTGCGGCGCTGGCTCGCCTCCGATGAGGCGGCGCCGTACCGCGACCACCTGACCGCGCTCAGGAAGACCCTCGGCAAGGCCGCGCCCGTCGACCGGCTGATCGACGCGGCCGACTGGCACGCCTGGGAGCTGCACTCCCTCGACGTGCCCGCCTGGCAGTTCGTGCTGGCCACCCTGCCCGACTACTACCTGGTCGGCGACTGGCTGGTGGACGGCGACATCGCCGACCTGCGCCACCGGACCCGCGACCTGATCAGCGGCGCCGAACGCCCGCCGACCGTCGGCCGGGCCCTGGAACTGGTCTCCACCCTCGGCATCCACCCCGAGGTCGCCAAGGAGTGGCTGGAGAACGTGCCGCAGCTGCGCATCCTCGGCGCCGGCGAGTCGGCCCGCCGCGCCAACGGCGCGTCCCCGCGGCAGGCCCCGCCCGCCCCGGAACCCCGCCCCGCCCCGGAACCCCGCCCGGCCGCGGACCCGGAGCCCTCCCCGCGCCCCGCTCCGGCGCCCGCCCGGGAACCGGCCGGCGACGCGGGACCGCCGGCCCCGCCCGAGGACGCGGGCTCCCCCGGCGCCGGCTTCTTCGAGGCCTCGTTCCCGCCCGACGCCGTCGCCCGGCCGCTCAAGGACGTGTCGCTCACCCGGCGCTGCTTCCGCCAGCCGGACGGCCGCTGGTGGCTGCGGGTCGACATCACCGCCGACCACCTCGCGGGCGCCGAGTGCCCGCTGCCCAGCGGGTTCGCCGCCTATCTGGGCCTGGCGCCCGGCGACGGCCGTACGGTCACCAGCATGGTGGGGGAGATGACGCTGCGCTGGCGCGACCGGCCGGCCCTGGAGTCGCTCGTGCTCCTCCTGCACGACGTGGGCGCCAAGGAGGGCGGCCACCTGTTCCTGACGCTGTCGGAGGAGGGGGTCCTGCGCGCCAGGCACCTGCCCGCCGCGGTCCCCGGGACCGAGCCGATCGCCCGGGCCCTGCGGCTGGTGGGCTACACCGCGCCGAGCGGCACGGCCGAGCAGGCCGCCCGGGTCATCGCCACCCGGATCGGGATGACGGGACCGGTGAGCCAGGCCGACCTCCTGGCCCGCCTGGGCGAGCGCGGCGACCGCGACCTGCAGTCCCTGCTGGCGTAGCCGATGCCCCGACTCGCGATCGCCCCGGAGTTCCCCGCGGAGCTCGGCGCACTGCCCCAGCCGGCGCGCCGGGACGCACTGGTCTCCGTGCGCAGGTTCCTGCAGAACGCCGCCGGCGCGCCCCATCCGGAGCGGGTCAGGGGCGCCCGGGACGATCGCGTGGCGACGCTCCGCCTCGCCGAGCGGCACCGCGGGGTGGTGGTCCGGCAGCGGGACGTCTACTGGCTGCTGACGATCCTGCCGGACGCCGAGGCGTGGGCCTACGCGCAGCGGTACCGCTTCGGGGTCAACCCCGTGCTCGGCGTCGTCGAGGTGTGGGACGCCGAGGCCCTGGAGCGGGCGGAGGCGGCGGTCCGCCGGTCGGCGGCCTCGTCCCCGGCCCGGCTGTTCGCCGACACCTGCGACACCGACCTGATCGAGCTGGGCGTCGACCACCGCTTCCTGCCCCTGGTCCGGTCGATCACCGACGAGCTGCGGCTGGAGGCGCTGGAGCCGCTGCTGCCGCCGACGCAGTACGCCCCGCTGGCCGCGCTCGCCCGGGGGGCGTCCGTCGCCGCGGCCTGGCGGGAACTGGACGCCTGCCGCGCGGTCGACCCCGCTCCCGATCCCGCCCCGATCGACCCCGACGACCTCGCCGCCGCGCTCGTGCGCAGCCCGGACCGCGCCGTCTTCGCCGCGGACCCGCGCGAGCTGAACCACGTGCTCGACGCACCCGGCTGGTGCGTGTTCCTGCACCCCGCCCAGCACCGGCTCGCCTACCGGGAGTCCTACGACCGGCCGGTCCTGGTCACCGGCGGCGCGGGCACCGGCAAGACCCTCCTCGCCCTGCACCGGGCCGCCTTCCTGGCCGCGCGCGGCGCGGGCCCGGTCCTGCTGGTCGCCTTCTCCCAGGGGCTGAGCGCCGAGCTCTCCTCCCGGCTCGACCTGCTGATCGAGGACGGGGCGGTCCGCAAGCGCGTCGAGGTCGGCAACGTGGACCGGCTGGCCCACCGCATCGTCTCCGGCGCCGAGGGGCACCCGCCCGTCCTGGTCGGCTCGGAGGAGCTGGGCGCGCTCTGGCGGGAGGCGGCCGGCGGACGCAGCCCGGCGTTCCTGCTGCGCGAGTGGGAGCAGGTGATCCTGGCGCAGAACCTGCGCACCCTGGAGGAGTACCTGTCCGCCCCCCGGCCGGGCCGCGGCGTCGCGCTCCCCGCCGAGGAGCGGACCGCCGTGTGGGCGGCGGTCGAGCACGTCACCGGGCGGCTGGCCGAGCGCGGCAAGCGCACCCTGCTCCAGCTCGCGGCCGAGGCGTCGCTCCTGCTCGGCCAGACCACCGGGGACCTGCTGGAGGAGGCCGCGCCCCGGCGGGAGCCGTACCGGCACATCGTGGTGGACGAGGCGCAGGACCTGCACCCGGTGCAGTGGCGGCTGCTGCGCGCCGCGGTGCCGCACGCGCCGGACGACCTGTTCATCGTGGGCGACCCGCACCAGCGCGTCCTCGACACCCGGGTCTCGCTCGCCTCGCTCGGGATCGACGCGGTCCAGCAGCGGCTTCAGGTGTCCTACCGCCTTCCGGGGGAAATCCTCTCCTGGGGGGTACGGCTGCGCGGGGGCGGACCGGCCGACGGGCTGGTGGCCGGAGTGCAGGAGCTGTACGGTTTCCGCGCCACCCGACACGGCCCGCATCCCGTGGTCCGCGCCTACGACTCACCGGAGGACGAGCTGAACGGCCTGGTCGCACACGTCTGGCGGTGGATCCGGGAGGACGGCGTGCCTCCGGCGGAGATCGCCGTGGCCGCCAGGACCGCCGGGCTCGTCCGGGAGGCCAGGGCCGCCCTGGGCGATTCGGGGGTACGGGTGAGCACGCTGCACGGCATGAAGGGGCGGGAGTTCCGGCGGGTGGCCGTGATCGGCGTCGCCGACGGGGTGGTGCCCGCCCCCGACTCGCTCACCCCGGCCGGGGAGGACCTCTCGGCCCGGGCGCACGACCTCCAGCGCGAACGGGGCCTGCTGTACGTGGCCTGCACCCGGGCGCGGGAGCTGCTCTACGTCTCCCACTCCGGGCGGGCCAGCCCGTTCCTTCCCCTCTGATCACATACTCTGAACTGCGGATACATTCCCCTTGCCGGTTGGACCTCAATGAACCTCAGCCTGAGCGACATCGCGCCACCCCTGCGCTGGACCTCTCCCGGCCAGGTAGCGCCGATCGCCAACGATCCCCGCCTCCCCGAGGCGTGGTGGCAGGCGCTTCCGCTGGAGCGTGCCTGCTCCATCGTCGGGACCCCCGAGGTCGCGGGGCGGCTCGCCGACCTCGCCCTGTCGTGCTGGGGCCATCTGATGCTCGGCGACGTCCTGCCCCTGCTCAGGTTCGCCGACCCGGCGTCGAGCGTGCACACGCCCGAGGGGCTCGGCCGCGAGACCGTGCACAAACTCTTCACCGGGGTGCTGGAGCGATTGCTCGAACCGGTGACCGAGGACAGCGTCGCCCCCGTCCCCGCCGCGCGGCCGGACCGGCCGCTGCCGGAGCTGATCGACGAGGTCTTCGCCACCCTGGACGAGCGCCAGCGCGCCATCGCCCGGGACCGCCTGTACGCCTCCCAGCGGGTCACGCTGGACGAGCTGGCGCAGCGGTTCTCGGTGACGCGCGAGCGCATCCGGCAGATCGAGCGCGACCTGCGCGACCACGTGGACACCTGGCTCTCCGGCCCGGACGCGGCCCCGCTGGTGGCGCACGTGTCGTGGCTGCGCGGCCGGCTCGGCTCGGCGGTCCCCGCCGACGACCTGGCGGCGGCGGTGCCGTGGCACCGCACGGAGCTCAAGACGCTCTCCATCCCGGCCTGGCGGTTCGTGCGGACCCTGCTGACCGGCTACGAGCAGGTCGACGGGTGGCTGGTCGCGGGGGGCGCCGACGAGCTGCGGGAGAAGACCCGGCAGCTGTTCACCGACGGGCCCCGGCCCCTGGCGGAGGCCGTCACGCTGGCCAGTCAGCTCGGCATCCGCGAGGACGTGGCCGAGCGGTGGCTCGTCTCGGTGCCCCAGTTGCGGGTGCTGGAGGACCACGTGGTGCCCTGGCCGCGCAGCGTCAACGACAAGGCGGAGGCCGTGCTCGCGGTGGCCGGCGGCGCGCTGACCCCCGAGGAGATCCAGGAGCGCATCGGCGAGGACTACAGCCTGGTCGGCATCCGCAACCAGCTCACCGCCGACGACCGCTTCCTGCGGCTGGACCGCAACAAGTACGGCCTGACGCGCTGGGGCGGCGAGCAGTACCTCGGCATCCGCGAGATGATCGCCCGGGAGATCGAGCGGGCCGGTGGAGAGGCGCCGGTCAACACGATCGTCACCAGCCTGACCTCCCGCTACGACGTGAGCGAGAGCTCGGTGCGCGCCTACGCGGGCGGTCCCGGCTTCGAGCGCACCCAGCGCGGGTGGATCCGGGTGGCCGGGGCCGAGCCGAGCGACTACCAGCCGCGCCGCGACGTCGCCTCGACCCGCCGCTGCTTCCGCAGCAGGGACGGCCGCTGGTGGCACCGGGTGGACGTCAACGCCGAGCACCTGCGCGGCTCCGGCTCGCCGCTGCCCACCGGCTTCGCCGCCTACCTCGGCATGGCCCCGGGGGGCCAGCTCACCGCCTCCACCCCGTCGGGCGACGTGGTGATCAGCTGGCACAACCAGCCGACCATGGGCTCCATCCGCCCGGTCCTGGTGGCGGCGGGCGCCTCCGAGGGCGACCACGTCTTCCTGACGGTCTCCGACGGCGGCGAGCTGCTCACCCGCTACCTGCCCGCGGCGGTCCCCGGCATCCCGGTGCTGAACCGGGCCCTGCACCTGATCGGCTACACCGCCCCGGTGGCCTCGGAGGCCGAGGGCCTGCGCCTGATCGGCGGACGCATCGGCCTGTCCGAGGGCGCCGCCCGCGACGAGGTCCTGGCCCGGCTGCGGGACCGCGGCGACCGCGACATCCTCGCCTTCCTGGAGGGGACCGCCTGATGACCCCTTCCGGCGCACGCCGCCCGACCCGCCGACGGGAGCCGCTCCGTGCTGCGACTCCGTGATCCCGGCGGCCGGGCCGAGCGGGTCGTGCCCGAGGGGGCCCGCTCCCTGCGGATGTACACCTGCGCCCCGCCCGCCGGCCGTCCCGCCCGGCTGGGCGACCTGCGGGCGCACCTCCTGGCCGACCTGGTCCGGCGGGTGTGCGAGCGGCACCGGCTCCGGGTGGTCCTGTACCGCGTGGCCGGGGACGCCGACGGGCTTCCCGGCGGGGCTGCGGAGACCTCCGGCAGGCTTCCCGGCGGGGCTGCGGAGACCTCCGGCGGAACCTACGGCGGGGCGGACCGCGGAGCTCCCGGTGGGACCCGCGGCGAGGGGTTCGGCGCGGACACGACGGCGCTGAACCTGCGTCCGCCCGAGCACTCCCCCCGCGGGAGCGAGGCGGCCGTCCTGCTCGCCGAGATGGCCGTCGTCCCGGGGACTCCCCTCCTCGCCGGGGAGGACCTCCCCCTGCGCGCCCCCGAGGAGACCGTCCTGCTGGAGGCGGCCGTGCCGGGGGCGGCCCGGCGGCCGGTCCGCACCGCACCGCTGCGCTTCGAGGGCGGGACGGCGGACGTGTCCCTCGGGGACGTGGCCGCGGCGGGCCTCGATCCGCTCGCCGTACGGCTGGCGCTGCTGGAGCACCGCCACCGCGAGCCGGTGGACCTCACCTGGGACGCCCTGCGCGCCGCCGACCGGGCGCTGCGGCGCCGGCGGGCCCGCGTCGCGGAGTGGTCGGAGTCCCCGAGCCGGCCGATGCCCGCCGAGCACGTCGCCCGGATCGAGGCCGCCCTCGACGACGACCTCGACACGCCGCTGGCGCTGCGGCTGCTGGACGAGATGGAGACGGACCCGTCGCTCGCCCCGGGCTCGCGCTTCGAGGCCTTCCTCCACCTGGACCAGGTCCTCGGCCTGGACCTGCCGCTGGACATCGGCCGGCCCAGGACCCTGCCGCCGGGCGCCGCCGAGCTGCTGGAGCGGCGCCGCGTCGCGCGCGGGTCCGGCGACCAGGCCGCCTGCGACCTGCTCACGCGGGAGCTGGCCGCGCTGGGCGTCGAGGTCGCCGACACCCCGCAGGGCCAGTCCTGGTACTGACGCCCCGCAGGGCCAGTCCTGGTACTGACGCCCCGCAGGGCCAGTCCTGGTACTGACGTCCTGCCCGATCCAGGCTGAATGTCGGTCCCGCCGGTTAGTGTCCCGATCATGAGTGAGATCGGTGTTGTCGTACGGCCCGCCCAGGCGCAGGACCTGGACGGGGTGGTGGCCTGCAGCGCGGCGCTGTTCGCCGAGGACGCCGGGACGCGGGACCCGTCGCTGAACATCGCCTGGCCGCGCGAGCACGGCGCGGCCCGGTTCGCCGCGGCGATGGACGACCCCGCCCGCCTGGTCCTGGTGGCCGACGACGCAGGACGGATCGTCGGCCACCTGACCGGATCGCTGTCCGGTCCCACCGCGATGCGGCCGGTCGCGGTCGCGACGCTCGGCAGCATGTACGTCCAGCCGCCCTACCGGGGGCGCGGCGTCGGAGCCCGGCTGGTGGCGGAGTTCCGGGCCTGGGCGCGCGAACACGGCGCGCAGTACGCCGGGGTGACGGCCTACGCGGGAAACGAGGGCGCCGTGCGCTTCTACCTGCGCCACGGCTTCGCGACCCGCTCCACGGTCCTGGAGGCGACCCTCTGACCGGCATGACACGCAACCGACGCCGTACGTCGGCAACGGGCCGTGTCAGTTCGCTCGCAGGAGCAGACGACCCGGTCCCCCGGTGATCGCGGCCGGTCCGTGGTGGCGGGCCGACGGGCAGGACGGGATCGACGCCGTGGTGATCGGGCGACGCGAACGCGCCAAGGTGCCCGTCATGGTGGGCGAGCCCGAGTGTGCCCGCGGAGCCGGCGGAGCCTACGGGAGGGCGTGCGGGCTGACGACGATGCCGTCCTCGTCGCTGTAGAGCCAGGCGCCGGGGGTGAAGGCGACCTCGCCGAAGGTGACGGGGACGTCGAGGTCGCCCCTGCCCGCCTTGGCGCTCTTGCGGGGGTTGGAGCCCAGCGCCTTGACGCCGAGGTCGAGCCCGGCGAGGGCGGCGGTGTCGCGGACCGCGCCGTTGACGACCACCCCCGACCAGCCCGAGGCGACGGCGGAGGCGGCGATCAGGTCGCCCATCAGCGCGGTGCGCAGCGAGCCCGCGCCGTCCACCACCAGGACCCGGCCCTCTCCGGGTGTGGCCAGGACCTGCTTGACCAGGGCGTTGTCCTCCAGGCAGCGGACGGTGGCGATCGGCCCGGCGAAGCGGGCGCGCAGGCCGTACGAGCGGAACTGCGTCACGCAGCTCGCCAGGACGTCGCCGTGGGCGTCGATCAGGTCGGCGGTCGTGAACTCCATGGGCCGCATTCTCCCGGACGCGGTCACGGCCCGTCCCGCCCGGGTCGTCCGCCGCGCCGCGCCCGGGTCCACCACGGCGGCGTGCGGGGGTAGCCGCCGTCCTCCAGGTCCGCCAGGCGCTCGAAGGCGTTCCAGGAGCCGGGGTTCCCGCAGACCAGCACCGAGACGGCCACCGCGGCGGCGTAGAGCGGGAGCATGGGCAGGCCGGCGCAGGCGGCGTACTGCGAGGCGTGCCGGGCCTCGTGGCGGAGCAGGGCGCCGGTCAGGTAGCCCTCCCCGTGCCGGGTCAGGACCACGTTGCCGACCGTGAACGCCCCGGCCACCGGGAACGGGATGCGGTAGCCGTACGCCAGCAGGAGGCCGTCCGGACCGGCGGTCAGCCGGGCGCGGCCCAGGCGGGCCACCAGCAGCCCCAGCGGGGTGGAGAGGTTCGCGTAGTTGAGCGCCCGCCGCGCCCGGTGCCACCGTCGCATACGGCGATTGTGCGCCCTCAGGCCAGCCGGCGGTAGCGGCCCTCGTGGTAGAGCAGCGGCGAGCCCTCCGCCGGGGTCGCCACCGCGAGCACCGCGCCGACCAGGATGGAGTGGTCCCCGGCGTCGTGGACGGCGGTGGTCCGGCACTCCAGGGTGGCCAGCGCGCCGTCGAGCAGCGGGACGCCGAGCCCGCCGCGGTGGTGCGGGTGGCCGTCGAGCTGGCCTTCGAGCGGGCGGCCCCGGTGGGCGAAGAGGCGCGAGACGTCCTCGGCGGTGTCGGGCAGGACCGAGACCCCCCACACTCCGGCGGCGAGCACCGCGGCGTGGAAGCGGGCGATCTTCTCCACGCAGAACAGCGCGAGCAGCGGGTCCAGGGAGACCGACGCGAAGGAGTTCATGGTCATCGCATGGTCGATCCCGTCGAGCCTGGTGGTCACGACGGCGATGCCGGTCGCGAAACGGCCGACGGCCCTGCGGTAGGCGTCACGGTCCACTGGCTGCTCACCTTGCACGCACGCCACCCTACGCAATCAGGGCGAATCCGATCTCACCGGGTGCGATCCGTGCGGGTAGCCGCTGAGCAGCCACGACCCGGCGCCCGCCGGGACGAGCAGGACGCCCGCGAGCACGGCGAGCAGCCCGCCGTACAGGTAGACGTAGCCCGAGACGTCGTCGGCGATGACCAGGTCGCCCTCGGGGCGCGCCGACAGCCAGAGCGTCGTGACCGCCAGCCAGCCCCCCGCGGGCGCCATGGCCCCGCCCCGGCCGCCCATCGCGCGCCCCGCGCCGTGGCAGACGGCGAAGAGCGCCAGGACCCAGCCGATGGCCGAGGCCGGGACCGGCCGGAGGTACCACGAGTGCTGGAAGCCGCCGAGGAGGCCCATGAGGGCGCCGAGGAGGCCGAGGACGGCGTAGGCCGCCACGGCGACCGGCGCCGAGGACGGCCCCGCGGCCGTCGGCGTCCGCCCCCCGCCCGCCCGGGGGCCCGTCGCAGGGCCCGTCTCGGGGCCCCTCTCCGGAATTCCCTCCACGACCACCGAGGTTAGTGGATGCCCGCGAACAGATCGTCCTCGCGGTCGTACGGCTCGCCGATGCCGCCGGACTCGACCGGCGCCCCCGGTCCGGCGGGTCCGGGCACGCCGCGGCGCAGGATGTACTGCTCGACCCCGAACGCCTGCTGCCCGACGCCGTTGGACAGGGCGAACCAGGGCGGGTCCACGCTGATCTGGGTGGCGTGCGCGCGCATCGCCTCCAGCTTGGCGCCGACGTGCTCGCGGGCGTCGATCTCGGTCGTGACGTCCTCGTCCGCGCAGCCGTAGGGCAGGTCCTCGACCTCGGCGATCCGGAAGGCCGCGCCCGTCTCGCGCATCACCTCGGTGGCCCGGCGGATGGCGGACCTGGCCATCGCGGTGAAGTAGAACTTGGCGATCCGCCACGGCTCGCCCTCGCCGAAAGCGGGGTCGCCGGCCAGCTCGAAGGCCCGCCAGGAGACGCGGTGGGCCTGGACGTGGTCGGGGTGGCCGTAGAAGCCGTTGGCGTCGTAGGTGACGAGGACCTGGGGGCGCACCTCGCGGATCACCTTCACCAGTTCCCCGGCGGCCTCGTCGAGGTCGGCCTGCCAGAAGGCGTTCGGGCGGTGGTTGGAGGCCGCGCCCATCATGCCCGAGTCGCGCCAGCGCCCGGCGCCGCCCAGGAAGCGGTGGTCGGCGACGCCGAGCGCCGCGCAGGCCGCCGCCAGTTCGCCGACGCGGTGCGCGCCCAGGGTGTCGTCGCGGTCGGCGGCCAGATGGGCGAGCTCCGGCGGGATGACCTCGCCCTCCTCGCCCAGCGTGCAGGTGACCAGGGTGACGTGGGCGCCCTCCGCGGCGTACTTGGCCATCGTGGCCCCGGTGCCGATCGTCTCGTCGTCGGGATGGGCGTGTACCAGCAGCAGGCGCCGATCGTTCATGACTCAGAGCGTATCGGGGCGTCGCGGACGGCCGGGGCGCGGAGGAACGTATGGGCCGCAGGCGCCCCCCGGGGACAGGTAATTCGCGCCGTAAGTCTCGTATGCCCATTTTCTTTCATAACAGCCTTCACTCGAACGCCTGCGCGCACCGTGGAATGCGTTGTCAAGCTGGCAGGATGGGCGGCATGAGTGAGAGCTTCCCTCGTCTGCACGCCCGCACCCGCCGCTTCACCCTGGGGGTGCCGCGCGGCTTCACGATCTCGCCCGACGGCTCCCGGGTCGTCTTCCTGCGGACGAGGAGCGGCTCGGACCCGGTCACCTGCCTGTGGGAGTTCGACGTCGCCGGGGGCCGCGAGCGGCTGATCGCCGATCCGCGCGCGCTCGCCGCGGACGAGGAGGACCTGCCCCCGGAGGAGCGCGCCCGCCGCGAGCGCAGCCGCGAGCAGGCCGGCGGCATCGTCGGCTACAGCACCGACGGCGCGGTCGCCACGGCCGTCTTCACCCTCGCCGGCGGGCTGTACGCGGTGGACCTGAAGACCGCGGGCGTGCGCCGCCTGACCACGCCCGGCCCGGTGATCGATCCGCGGCTGTCCCCCGACGGGGGCTACGTCGGCTACGTGACCGGCGGCGCCTTCCACGTGCAGGACCTGGCGGACGGGGTGGACCACGCCCTGGCCCGTCCCGAGGGCGCCGGGGTGACCTACGGCCTGGCGGAGTTCATCGCGGCCGAGGAGATGAACCGCATGCGGGGCCACTGGTGGTCCCCGGCGGGTGACGCGGTGCTGGTCGCGCGGGCCGACGAGTCGGCGGTCCAGGAGTGGTTCGTCGCCGACCCGGCGAACCCGTCCCGGCCCGCCGTCCCGCAGCGCTACCCCGCCGCGGGCACCCCGAACGCGACGGTCGAGCTCTTCGTCCTCGGCCTGAGCGGCTCCCGCGTCCCGGTCCCCTTCACCGACGAGTACCTCGTCGACGCCCGCTGGGACGCCCACGGCCTGGCGATCGTCACCCTCTCCCGCGACCAGCGGTCGATGAAGCTGTTCAGGGTGGACCCGGCCACCGGGGGGTCGGCCCTCGTCCGCGAGGACACCGACGACGCCTGGGTGGAGATCGTCACCGGCGTGCCCGGCCACCTGTCCGACGGCGCCCTGGTCTGGGTCGCCGACTCCGGCGGCGGGCGGCGGCTGGTCATCGGGGACGAACCGGTCACCCCGCCCACCCTCCAGGTCCGCGAGGTCCTCGACGTCGACGGCGACACCGTGCTCTTCCGGGCCAGCGGCGGCGACCCCGCCGAGATCGCCGTCTGGGCCTACCGCGACGGCCGGATCACCCTGGTCAGCCCGCCCGAGAGCGGCGTCTACACCGGCCGCGCCGCGGGCGGCACCCTTGTGCTCGTCGGTCAGACGCTCGGCACCGAGGGCCCGGCGGTCCAGGTCCTGCACCACCACCGGTCGCGCGGCCACATCGCCTCGCACGCCGAACGGCACGGCCTGGACCTGCGGGTCTCCCTGATCCGCGCGGGCGAGCGCGAGCTGTCCACCGCCGTGGTCCTGCCCAGCGGCCACGTGCCCGGCTCGGCCCGGCTCCCGGTCCTGATGGACCCGTACGGCGGGCCGCACGCCCAGCGCGTGCTGGCCGCCTCCAACGCCTACCTGACCAGCCAGTGGTTCGCCGACCAGGGGTTCGCGGTGATCGTCGCCGACGGCCGGGGCACCCCCGGACGGGGCCCGGAGTTCGAGCGGGCCATCCTGCACGACCTGGCGGGGCCGATCCTCGACGACCAGGTGGACGCCCTGCACGGCGTCGCCGAGCGCTTCGGAGACGACCTGGACCTGTCCCGGGTGGCCATCCGGGGCTGGTCCTTCGGCGGCTACCTCGCGGCCCTGGCCGTGATGCGCCGCCCCGACGTGTTCCACGCGGCCATCGCCGGAGCGCCGGTGACCGACTGGCGGCTCTACGACACCTGCTACACCGAGCGCTACCTCGGGCAGCCGGACGAGGGCCACTACGACGCCTCGTCGCTCTTCGCCGACGCCGAGAAGCTCGACCGGCCGCTCCTGCTGATCCACGGCCTGGCCGACGACAACGTGGTCGCCGCGCACACCCTGCGGCTGTCCTCCGCGCTGCTGTCGGCGGGCCGCCCGCACAACGTGCTCCCGCTGTCCGGGGTGACCCACATGACCCCGCAGGAGGTCGTGGCCGAGAACCTCCTCCTGCTCCAGGTCGACTTCCTCAAGAGGTCCCTCGGCGTCGGCTGAGCCGGTCCGGCCCGCCGTACCCGGTCCGGGCGGGTACGGCTACCGCGGCGTGCCGTGCCAGCTGCTCCACAGGGCGGCGTAGGAACCGCCCGCGGCGACGAGCTCGTCGTGGGAGCCCAGCTCGCTGATCCGGCCGCCCTCGACCACCGCGACCCGGTCGGCGTCGTGCGCCGTGTGCAGGCGGTGCGCGATGGCGATCACCGTGCGGCCGTCGAGGACCGCGGCCAGCGACCGCTCCAGGTGGCGGGCCGCGCGCGGGTCGATCAGCGAGGTCGCCTCGTCGAGGACCAGGGTGTGCGGGTCGGCCAGGACCAGGCGGGCCAGCGCCAGCTGCTGGGCCCGGGCCGGGGAGACCTCCGCGCCGCCGGAGCCGACGGCGGTGTCCAGGCCGTCCGGCAGCGCCGCGACCCACTCTCCGGCGTCCACCGCCGCGAGGGCCACCCGGATGGCGTCGTCGTCCGCCTCCGGGCGGGCGATCAGCAGGTTGTCGCGGAGCGTGCCCCGGAACACGTGGTGCTCCTGGGTCACCAGGGCCACCTGGCCGCGCAGGTCGTCCAGGGGGAGCTCGACCAGCGGCGCGCCGCCGACCGTGACCTTCCCCGCACGCGGGCCGTGGATGCCCGCGAGCAGCCTGCCCAGCGTGGACTTGCCCGCGCCGGACGGGCCGACCACGGCCAGCCGCTCCCCCTGCCGGATCGCCAGGTCGATGCCGTGCAGCACGTCGCGGCCCCCGCGGTAGGCGTAGCGCACGCCCTCGGCCCGCAGCTCCCGGCCGTCCGGGGCGGCGGTGCCGGCCTCCCGGTCGTCCGGCACCTCGGAGACGCCCAGCAGGCGGGCCATGGAGGCCCCGCCGACCTGGAGCTCGTCGATCCACATGAGCAGCCGGTCGAGCGGGTCGATGAGCTGCTGCACGTAGATCACGGCCGCGGTGACCTGCTCGATCGAGGCCCAGCCCTCGATGTAGAACGCGCCGCCGGCGACCAGCGTGGCCACGATCGGGATCACGTAGCCGAACTCGACCGCCGGGAACCAGACCGTGCGCAGGCCGAGGGTGTAGCGCTCGGCCGCCCACGACCGGGCGATGTCGGCGTCCGTGCGCCGGTGGCGCCGCTCCTGCAGGCCCAGCGCCTCCACCGTGCGGGCGCCGTCGACGGTCTCGGCGAGGCCGTCGGTCATGTCCGCGTAGGCGGCGCTCTCCCGCAGGTAACCGTCCCGGGCGCGCCTGAGGTACCACCGGGTGGCGAACCAGAGCACCGGGGCGGCCAGCAGCGAGGGCAGCACCAGCAGCGGGCCCACCAGCACCAGCGCGCCGACCGTGACGGCGCAGGTGACCAGCGCGATCAGCGTCTCGGGGACGGCGTGCCGCACGGTCCGCGACAGCGAGTCGACGTCCCGGGAGGTCCGGGTGATGAGGTCGCCCGACCCGGCGCGCTCGACCACCGAGAGCGGCAGCCCGAGCACCCGGCCGACGAACTCCTCGCGCAGCTCGGCGAGGACCTTCTCACCGAGCGCGGAGGAGGCGTAGACGGCGTATCTGACCAGCACGGCCTGGCCGGCCAGGAAGCCGGCCACGGCCAGCGCCACCGCGGCGGGATCGGCCCCGGCGCCGTCGTGCACGTCCTGGACGAGCCCGCCCAGCAGCCACGGCACGGCCAGGCCGCAGGCGGCGGCCAGGCCGTGCAGGGCCAGGGCCGCCGCCAGCGCCCGGGGGTACTTCAGGGTGAGCCGCCGGGCGTAGGCGCGGACCTGCGCCCGGTCGGCGACCGGCAGGATCCGCCCGCCGTCCGGCACGGCCGGTCCTGCGACCGGTCCTGCGACGGGTCCTGCGACGGGTCCTGTCGCCGGTCCTGCGACGGGTCCTGTCGCCGGTCCTGTCGCCGGTCCTGCGGCGGGTCCTGTGACCGGTCCGTCCGCTCGTTCGCTCACGACGGATCAGTCCTCTCCTCGGGTGACGGTGGCGGCGTAGGCGGGCGCGGCGGCCAGCAGCTCGCGGTGGGTGCCCTGGGCGCGCGCGAGGCCGTCCTCGACGTAGATCACGTGGTCGGCGCGGTCGAGCACCAGCGGGCTGGTCGTGCAGACCAGCGTGGTCCTGCCCTGCCGGGCCTTGGCGAGCCGGTCGGCGATGCGGGCCTCGGTGTGCGCGTCGACGGCGCTGGTGGGCTCGACCAGGATGAGCACCTCCGGGTCGGCCGCCAGGGCCCGGGCGAGCCGGAGCCGCTGCCGCTGGCCGCCGGAGAACTCCCGGCCGGCCTCGGCGACGGGCGCGTCCAGGCCGCCGGGGAGCGCCTCGACGACGTCCTCGGCGCACGCGGCGTGCAACGCCTCGGCCAGATCGTCGTCGGAGGCCGTGCCCGCGGCGTCCAGCTCGTCGCGGAGCACCCCGGCGAACAGCCGCGCGCCGTTGTCGGCCACCAGGATCCGGCGGCGGACCTCGGCGAGCGGCAGCGTGTCCAGCGGCACGTCCCCGAAGTCCACGTCGCCGTCGGCGTAGCGGCCGAGCCGTTCCGCGACGGCGACGGCCTCCTCGGGCGTGGCCGCCGCGACGGCGGTGAACGCGCCGGGGCGGACCGCGACCCCGGAGGCCACGTCGCGGAGCAGGCCGCCGTCCGATCGGGCGGCGCCGCCGGTCATCTCCGGCGCAAGGCTCAGGATCCGCACCACCCGGCGGGCGGAGACGTGCCCCTTGGTCAGCTTGTCGGCCGCCTCGGTGAGGGTCCGCATCGGGGCGACGAGGAAGACCGCGTAGCCGTAGAAGGTGACCAGGCCGCCCGGGGTGATCCGGCCCTGGAGCGCGAGGGTCGCACCGAGCCAGGTCACGGCGGCGATCAGCAGGCCGGGCAGCAGGACCTGCGCGCCCTCCAGCGCCGAGTCCACCGCGGCCACCCGGACGCCCGCACGCCGTACCTGCTGCGACTCGGCGGCGTAGCGGTCGGCGAAGACCTGCTCGCCGCCGACGCCCCGCAGCACGCGCAGGCCGGCGACGATGTCGGCGGCCCGGGTGGACAGCTCGCCCTGCAGGTCGCGGTGGGCGTGCTGGCGCCGGTGCAGCGGCTTGAGCAGCGGCGCCACCGCGACCGCCATGAGCGGGACGCCGGCCAGCACCGTCAGGCCGAGCACCGGCGACATCCGGAACATGATGACGGTCACCGCGGCGACGGCGACGACCGCGCCGGTGCCGCGGAGCAGGATGTCGATCGCGTTGCCGATGTGGGCGATGTCGGAGTTGCCGACGCTGACCACCTCGCCGGTGGACATCCGGCGGGGCAGCGTCGCCCCCAGCCGGGTCGCCTGCCGGACGGTGACCTGGACCGTCCGGTAGGCGGCGCTCAGCCAGTTGTAGACGGCCATCCGGTGCCGCATGACCCCGGTGACCGCCTGCGCGACGCCCAGGGCGAACGTCAGGGCGCTCCAGGTGAGCAGTCCGGGCAGGTCCTTGCCGGCGATGGCGTCGATGCCGTTGCCCACGGCGGCGGGGACCAGCGCCATCGCCAGCCACCACAGGACGGCGTAGGCGATGCCGACGGCGAGGGGACCGGCCTGGTTGCGGGCGATCCAGAGCAGGTAGCGGACCGGGCTTCGGGCGTCGGGGATGCCGGGATCAGCGGCGGGTAAGGAGCGCATGGCCCGTCCAGGTTGACAAATTCCCCTCTGAGCAGCAAACCGTTTTCCGTCAGTACGCCGGCCCGCACGCCGGCCCGCACGCCGGCCCTTCGTCAACAAGAGTTGACTAAAGGCCTCCGTCAACTTACATTGACGTCATGAGCGATACGGCACAGCTGGCCTCCGACGCCGGCAGCCGCGACCCCGCCGTCGGCCTGCGGGCCGTGCGGGCGCTGCGGATGCTCGTCGACCGACTGGAGGCCCTCCAGGTGGAGAACGCGCGCGAGCAGGGCTGGTCCTGGCAGGAGATCGCCTACTGCCTGGAGGTCTCCAAACAGGCGGTGCACAAGAAGTACGCGGGGGGCCGCGGTCTCCTCAGAAGGGAGAAGTAGGCATGTTCGAACGGTTCACCCAGGACGCCCGCCAGGCCGTCAAGCTCGCCCAGGACAACGCCCGGCGGCTCAACCACCACTTCATCGGCGGCGAGCACCTCCTGCTGGGCCTGCTCGACCGGCCGGAGAGCGTCTCGGCCCGGCTGCTGACCCGGCACGGCCTGGACCACGAGCGGGCCTACCGGTCCGTCTTCGACATGATCCCGCCGCGCGCGGGCGATCGGCTCGACGCCGACGCGCTGGAGACGATCGGCATCGACCTGTCCGCCATCCGGGAGCGGGTCGAGGCCGCCTTCGGCCCCGGCGCCCTGGACCGGCCGCCGCAGCGCACCCACCGGGGCCGCCTGGTCAGCGGCCGGCACATCGCCTTCACCGCCCCGGCGAAGAAGGCCCTGGAGCTGTCCCTGCGCGAGGCCCTGGCCCTGAAGCACCGGCACATCTCCGACGGCCACCTCCTCCTGGGCGTCCTGCGCGCCGGTCCCGGCCCGGCGCACCGCGTCCTGTCCGGGGCGGGCATCGACCTGGAGACCCTGCGCCAGGAGCTCGTCGCCGAACTGGGCTGAGCCGCCGCGCCGGGCGGAGGGCCGCGACTCACACGGTGATGACGACCTTCGCCCGGGCGTGCTCCTCTTCCAGATAGCGCATGGCCTCGGGGACCCCGCTCAGCGGATACGTCCTGTCGACGGCCGGGACGACCTTCCCGGCCTCGACGAGCTCCTTGAGGGCGGCCAGGCTCTCCGCGGTCGTCTTCGCCGCGAGCGGGCGCAGGCGCCGGCCCGTGAACGGCGAGAGCGCGAGCGCGCCGACGATGCGGCCCATGGGGCCGATCCGGCGGCCTCCGTCGCCCGAGCACAGGACGAGCGTCCCCGAGGCGGTCAGTACGCGCCGGAGATCCCGCAGCGAGCGGTTCCCCGCCACGTCCAGGACGACGTCGTAGCGCCGCCCGCCCCGGACGAAGTCCTCCGCCGCGTAGTCGACGACGTGGTCGGCGCCGAGCGAGCGGACCAGGGCGGCGTTCCTCGCACTGCACACGCCGGTCACCTCCGCCCCGAGCGCCTTGGCGATCTGCACGGCGAACGTGCCCACGCCCCCCGACGCGCCGTTGACCAGGACCCGCTGCCCCGGCCGCACCTCTGCCCGGTCGCGCAGGCCCTGCAGGGCGGTGCTCCCCGCCAGGGGCACCGCGGCCGCCTGCTCGAACGTCAGGTTCTCCGGCTTCGGCCCCAGCGCGCCCTCCCGGACGGAGACGTACTCGGCGAAGGCCCCGCCGTCCGCCTCGCCGAACACCTCGTCCCCGGGACGGAGATCCCGCACGTTCCGGCCGACCGCCTCGACCCGGCCGGCGAAGTCCCGGCCCAGGATCCGCTGCCTGGGCCGGAGCACGCCGTACCCCATGAGGCGGATCAGCGACGGCTCGCCCCGCAGCAGCTTGCCGTCGGCGGAGTTGACGGCGGCCGCGTGGACGCGCACCAGCACCTCGCCGTCCCCGGCCACCGGCCTGCCGGTCTCCTCCGGGCGCAGGACGTCGGGGGAACCGTACCGGTCCCGGACGATCGCCCTCATCGTGGTCGTCTGGCCCGTCTCGGGTGTGGACACGGCGTGCTCTCCGTTCTCCGTCATTCGACGGTCCGCAGGATCTGCTCGATCGAGGTCGTGCGCGACCGCAGTTCCGCCAGGTCGGCGGCGGTCCGCTGCTGGGCGTCGAGGGTGTTCTCGGCGAGCTGCTCGTAACGGCGGACGAGCTGCCGCAGGTCCTCCTCCCGGGCCGCCAGCAGCTTCGTCTTGCGGAGCTCCTGGAAGTTCGCCATGACGGCGATGAGGAAGACCAGGGCCAGGAGCAGCACTCCGAGGATGAGGACCGTACCGGGCCAGGTGGTCGTCTCGGCCGCACCGAGGTTCATGAGCGCTGCTCCTTGGGGGTGGGACCCTTCTCCGGGTCCGATCTGGTCAGGGTCTCGGCCGCCTCGGCGAGCGCCGGGGGGGTCAGCCGCAGGTCGAAGTCCGCGACCTCGTAGTACTTCATGGCCTTGCCGTCCTCCGACAGCTCGAGGGTGCCGACGATCAGGCCGGCGGCCTCCAGCCGCTGCAGGTGCATGTGGAGGAGCGGGCGGCTGATGCCGATCTCGCGGGCCAGGCGGCTCACGTAGTCACGGCCGCCGGCCAGGCGCGCGACGATGCGCAGCCGCAGCGGATTGGCCAGCGCGGCCAGCACCGCGACCAGGTCGTCGCCTGTCGGCCGATCCTCCGTCATCGCATTCCTTCACCTGTAAGAATTTTCTTATAGGTGAAACCGTAGCATGCCACGCCGGACGGCGACAGACCGACTGCGCCGGGGAGTGCCGGGAACGCGCCACGACCGTGCCGGCCGCGCGCGGCTGCGAGCGCGCCACGGCGGGCTCGGCGCGTTCGAGGGGAACGCGACGTCCGGGGAGAAGGAGAAGGAGAAGGAGAAGGAAGAGAAAGGAAGAGAGGAGAAGGAGGAGCGGTGGATCGCACAGAGGATCCCCGCCTGCTCGCTCCGCGGGCCGGTTCCGACGAGGAGGCGTCTGCGGCACCGCCGGGCGGCGGCGAGCGCGCCGGAGGAGTTCCCGGGCCCGCCCGGACGACGCGGCCGCTGCTCCGGGAGGTCGCCGGAGGCGGGCAGACGCCCTGCCGCCGGGTCATCCCGCCTTCGAGACCCGCGGGATCCGCTGACCGCCCCGGAAGACCCCGCGGGCCGCACCTCCCCACGAAGGTGCGGCCCGCGGTGGCTCACGCCGGAGGCCGGGCCACCGCCCGGCAGGAAGGGAGCATACGCCCCTCAGGTCACTTGGACGCCCTGAGGTAGTCCCGGTTCATCTGCGCGATGGTGTCCAGCGGGATGCCCTTGGGGCAGGACGCCGTGCACTCGCCGGTGTTGGTGCAGCCGCCGAAGCCCTCGGCGTCCATCTGCTCCACCATGGCCCGGGCGCGGGAGTCGCGCTCGGGCTGGCCCTGCGGGAGCAGGGACAGGTGGGTGATCTTCGCGGCGGTGAAGAGGGAGGCCGAGCCGTTCGGGCAGGCCGCCACGCAGGCGCCGCAGCCGATGCAGGTGGCCGCGTCGAACGCGGCGTCGGCGTCGGCCTTCTTCACCGGGACGCTGTGCGCGTCGGGGGCCGATCCGGCGGGGACGGAGATGAAGCCGCCCGCCTGGATGATCCGGTCGAACGACGAGCGGTCCACGACCAGGTCCTTGACCACCGGGAACGGCGCGGCGCGCCACGGCTCGACGGTGATGACGGCCTCGTCCTCGAAGTGCCGCATGTGCAGCTGGCAGGTGGTGGTCGCCACCTGCTCGCCGTGGGCGTAGCCGTTGATGACCATGCCGCACATGCCGCAGATGCCCTCGCGGCAGTCGTGGTCGAAGGCGATCGGGTCGTCGCCCTCCAGGATGAGCCGCTCGTTGAGCACGTCGAGCATCTCCAGGAAGGACATGTCCGGGGACACGTCCTCGACCCGGTAGGTGACCATGCGGCCCTTGTCCTGCGGCCCGCGCTGGCGCCAGACCTTGAGTGTGAGATTCATGCCCGCGGCTCCCTCGCTACGCTCACTCGCCCAAGATCGCGGGCACGAATGATATTGCTGTGCCTATTGGCTCGCTCGCTGCGCTCGCTCACTTGTAGCTCCGCTGGCTCATCGTGACGTACTCGTATTCCAGGGCTTCCTTGTGCAGGACCGGGCCCTGCTCGCCGTACTCCCAGGCCGCGACGTAGGCGAAGTTCTCGTCGTCGCGCAGGGCCTCGCCGTCGGCGTCCTGCGACTCGGCCCGGAAGTGGCCGCCGCACGACTCGGTGCGGTGCAGGGCGTCGATGCACATCAGCTCGGCCAGGTCGAAGAAGTCGGCGACCCGGCCGGCCCGCTCCAGCGCCTGGTTGAGCTCGTCGGCGGTGCCGGACACCTTGACGTTCCGCCAGAACTCCTCGCGGAGCTCGGGGATCCGCTCCAGCGCCTTGCGCAGGGACTCCTCGGTGCGCTCCATGCCGCAGTAGTCCCACATGAGCTTGCCCAGCTCGCGGTGGTAGGAGTCGGCGGTGCGGGTGCCGTTCACCGAGAGCAGCCTCTCGATCTTGCTCTGCACCGCGGCCTCGGCCTCGGCCACGGCCTCGTCGTCGACCTCTCCGTAGGGGCCGTTGGCGAGGTAGTCGCCGATCGTGGTCGGCAGCACGAAGTAGCCGTCGGCCAGGCCCTGCATCAGCGCGGACGCGCCGAGGCGGTTGGCGCCGTGGTCGGAGAAGTTGGCCTCGCCGACCACGAACAGGCCCGGGATGGTGGACTGCAGGTCGTAGTCCACCCACAGGCCGCCCATCGTGTAGTGCACGGCGGGGTAGATGCGCATCGGCTGGCTGTACGGGTCCTCGCCGGTGATGCGCTCGTACATCTCGAACAGGTTGCCGTACTTCTTCTCCACGGCGTCGCGGCCGAGCCGGCTGATCGCGTCGGCGAAGTCGAGGTAGACGCCCAGCCCGCCGGGGCCGACGCCGCGGCCCTCGTCGCAGACGTTCTTGGCGGCCCGGGAGGCGATGTCGCGCGGGACCAGGTTGCCGAACGCCGGGTAGATGCGCTCCAGGTAGTAGTCGCGCTCCTGCTCGGGGATCTCCGCGGCGGGGCGCGTGTCGCCGGCCTTGACCGGCACCCAGACGCGGCCGTCGTTGCGCAGCGACTCCGACATCAGGGTCAGCTTGGACTGGTAGTCGCCGCTGACCGGGATGCAGGTCGGGTGGATCTGCGTGTAGCAGGGGTTGGCGAACATCGCGCCGCGCCGGTGCGCCCGCCAGATCGCGGTGGTGTTGCAGCCCTTGGCGTTGGTGGACAGGAAGAACACGTTGCCGTAGCCGCCGGTGGCCAGCACGACCGCGTCGGCGAGGTGCCGCTCGATCTCGCCGGTCACCATGTCGCGGACGATGACGCCGCGCGCCCGGCCGTCGCTGACGATCAGGTCGAGCATCTCGTGGCGGGTGTTCATCTTCACGGTCCCGGCCGCGATCTGCCGCTCCAGGGCCTGGTAGGCGCCGAGCAGCAGCTGCTGACCCGTCTGGCCGCGGGCGTAGAAGGTCCGGGAGACCTGGGCCCCGCCGAAGGAGCGGGTGTCGAGCAGGCCGCCGTACTCGCGGGCGAACGGCACGCCCTGCGCCACGGCCTGGTCGATGATGTTCACGCTGACCTGGGCCAGGCGGTAGACGTTCGACTCGCGGGCGCGGAAGTCGCCGCCCTTGACGGTGTCGTAGAACAGCCGGTAGATCGAGTCGCCGTCGCCGCGGTAGTTCTTGGCGGCGTTGATGCCGCCCTGCGCCGCGATCGAGTGCGCGCGCCGGGGCGAGTCCTGGTAGCAGAACGACGTGACGTTGTAGCCGAGCTCGCCGAGGGTCGCGGCGGCCGAACCGCCGGCCAGGCCGGTGCCGACCACGATGACGTGCATCTTGCGCTTGTTGGCCGGGTTGACCAGCTTGGCGCCGAACTTCCGCTTCTCCCAGCGCTCCTCGATCGGACCGGCCGGAGCCTTGGTGTCGCGGATCGGCTCGCCCTCGGTGTAGTGCCTGCCCACGCGCCCTCCTTCGTCGGGCACGTTCGCAGAACCGCTGTGCTCGCCGACGTGTTCGCTACGCTCGCTCACTTGATGACTCCGATCATGACCGCGACGGGGACCACGAGGAAGCCGAGGACCAGCACCGCGGAGACCGCGGCGGCCGCGGCCTTCAGCGGACGGTGGCTGCGGCCGCTCGCCAGGCCGAGGGTCTGCAGGGCGCTCCACAGGCCGTGGCGCAGGTGCAGGCCGACCATGACGACGCCCACCACGTAGAAGGCGGTGACCCACCAGCGCTCGGGCGCGAAGCTCGCCACCAGGCGCTCGTACGGCGTGCCGCCCCAGCCGGCCGGGTTGACCACGCCGATCGTCAGGTCGAGCAGGTGGTAGACCACGAAGAGCAGGACGATGACGCCGCCGTAGCGCATGGTGTGGACGGCGTAGCCGTTCGCCTGGGACTTGCGCCTGGCCGCGTACTTGACCGGCCGCGCCCTGCCCGCCCGGCGGGCCAGCGTGATCGCCGCCCACATGTGCAGGACGATCGCGACGGCGAGCACCACCTCCACGACCGTCAGCGCCACCCGGTAGGTGAGCAGCGGTGCGCCCATGGTGCGCAGGAAGGTGGCGTACTCGTTGAAGGAGTCGGCACCGAGGAACGCCTTGAGGTTGCCGACCATGTGGCCGACGAGGAACAGCACGAGGACGGCGCCCGTGACGGCCATCACGGCCTTCCTCCCGTTGGAGGAACCGAGGAACCCGCCCTTCTTCCTGGCGGGTGCGGCCCTGGGAGGCGTCACGGGCTTCGCGGGAGCGCCCGCGGGGGGGTCGACCTGCGCGGTGGAGGCTCCGCGCTCAATCATGGCAGTCACGACCCAGAAGCTAAGAAAAGGACTTTGGTCCCGTCCAAGTCATCACGGGCGTGGTTTCCATAGCCGACGGCTATTGCTTCTGCGTCCTGGAGCTTGGGCGATGACACCGTGTCAGCGGGTGCGAGCAATCTCACAGTGTTCACGGCGACGTTCACGGCGACGCTGCGCGTCGCGGCCGGGAGGCCGCGGTGACCGTTCTCCCCCGTGGGCGACCCCGCCCCGGATCGGGGGCCGGGGGATCCCTACGCTAGGGAAGCGTGCAGCTCCAGCAACTGGCCTATTTCGTGGCGGTCGCCGAGGCCCGGCACTTCACCCAGGCAGCCGAGCGGATGCGCGTCGCACAGCCGTCGCTGAGCAAGCAGATCAAGGCCCTGGAAGCCGAGCTCGGTGCGCCGCTGCTCAGCCGCGCCCGGGGCAACGTCACCCTCACCCCCGCGGGGGAGGCGCTGCTCCCGCTGGCCCGCCGCATGCTCGCCGACGCCGACACCGCCCGGCGGGAGATCGGCGAGCTGGCCGGGCTGCGCCGGGGCCGGGTACGGCTGGGCGCCACCCCCTCGCTCTGCGCCGGGCTGATGGCCGACGCCCTGGCCCGCTTCCACCGCGCCTACCCCGGCATCGAGCTGCTCGTGGAGGAGGACGGCTCCCGCGACCTGGTCCGGGCGCTGGCCCGGGGCCAGCTCGACCTGGCACTGATCATCATGCCGCTGCAGAGCGACGACCCCTCCCTCGTCACCGAGGAGATCCTGCGGGAGAACCTGGTGGTCGTCTCCCCCTCGATCACCCGGTCGCGCAGGCCGTACCTGCGGATCGAGGACCTGCGCGGGCGTCCGATGGTGATGTTCCGGCGCGGTTACGACCTGCGGGAGGCCACGCTGAGCGCGTGCCGCCAGGCGGGGTTCGAACCGCGCTTCACGGTGGAGGGCGGGGAGATGGACGCCGTGCTCCGCTTCGTGGAGGCGGGCCTGGGCGTCGCGCTCGTGCCCTCGATGGTCCTGGACGGCCGCCCGGGGCTGACCGGGACGCCGCTGGCGCCGCCGGGGCTGCGCCGTACGATCGCCATCGCCCATCGCAAGGACGTCGAACCCACCCGCGCCGCCCAGGCGTTCCGCGCCACGCTGCTGTTCTTCCTCGCCGAGGCCGCCCACGACGGCAGCCTCCCGCCAGGGGTCGAGCTGGTCGCCGAGAACTGAACCCGCCGCCGTGATCCGTTGCCGGGTTTCGTTCAGTTCGCAGTCCGGGGAGTCGATTTGCCTGGAAGAGCGGTGGTCTCCGCTCCTTGCCCCCGGAGGACGTCCTCCGGCGGGTGAACTCCCCGAACGACCTGCTGGAGGACGAAGGTGCGTGGCACGATTTCGAAGATCGCCATTGCGATGGGCGCGCTGATGCTGTCGGCGGCGGGCTGCGCCGTCGACGGTGCGGCGGTCGCCGAACCGGCCGCCCAGGGCACCATCGGGATCACGCTGCCCACGACGGCGCGGCCGCGCTGGGTCAAGGACGGCGACAACATGAAGAAGCAGTTCGAGCTGCTCGGCTACACGACCGATCTGAAGTACGCCGAGGACGACGCCGCCGCCCAGGCCGACCAGGTCGAGGAGATGGTGGACAACGGGGTCGAGGCTCTGATCATCGCCGCCATCGACGGTCCTCTGATGAAGGACGCGCTGGAGAAGGCCGCCGCGGACGACATCCCGGTGATCTCCTACGACCGGTTGATCCGGGGCACCCCGAACGTCGACTACTACGCCACCTTCGACAACTTCCGGGTCGGCGTGCTGCAGGGCAAGGCCATCGTCGACCGGCTCAAGCTCGCCACGGCCAAGGGCCCCTTCAACCTCGAACTGTTCGCCGGGTCGCCCACCGACAACAACGCCACGTTCTTCTTCAACGGCGCGATGAGCGTGCTGCGGCCCCACATCTCCTCCGGGAAGCTGGTGCTCAGAAGCGGCAAGCACGAGTTCGCCGACGTCAGCACCGTCGGCTACGAGCGGAAGCTCGCCCAGACCCGGATGGCCGGGTTGCTGACCAAGCACTACGGCTCGGCCCCCCTCCACGCGGTGCTCTCGCCGCTGGACCGGATGTCCCTGGGGATCACCGATGCCCTCAAGGCGGGCGGGTACGGCACCGCCGCCAAGCCCCTGCCCGTCATCACCGGGCAGGACGTGGAGGTGGACTCGGTGAAGCTGATCGCCGGCGGCGGCGGGCAGGTCCAGACGGTGTTCAAGGACACCCGTGAGCTGGCCAAGGTCGCGGTCCGGATGACCGACATGCTGCTGCGGGGCGAGACGCCCCCGGTCAACGACACCGAGCAGTACCACAACGGGGTGAAGGTCATGTCCACCTTCCTGCTGCAGCCGGTGGAGGTCGACAAGTCGAACTACCAGCGGATCCTCGTCGACGGCGGCTACTACACCGCCGAGCAGCTCAGCGGCTGACCGCCTCTCGGGCCGGATCCGGCGGACCGCCCGGCAGGTCGGCCCTGCGGGGTCCGCCGGTCCCACCGGATCCGCCGGACCGCCGTGCGGCCGGACCTCGCCGACCGGCGGGCCCGGCCGTCCGCCCGGCCGGCCGCCGCATCCGCGCCCCGCCCCGGCCCTGGTCCGCGCCCCGGCGGGCCCGGCGGGCCGCCGCCCCCTGCCCCGTGACCGTGCAGCGCCACCGACGCCCGACGCTTGTCGCCTAAGGAGCCCTCTTCCATGAACACCCCGCCCCACCCCGCCCCCCGACGCCGAGGCCGCCTGGCCACCGGCTTCCTCAACCGGCCCATCGCCGTCAAACTCATGACCCTGGTCGGCGCCAGCCTCCTGGCCCTGACCGCCTGCTTCGCCGTCACCGTCGTCAACAACCGCGCCGTCGACACCGCCAACGAACGCCTCGGCCGCCTCAACGAGGCCAACGCCGTCGTCCTGCAACTCGACCGCCTGGCCGCCGACCTGAAGGTCAACGGCCTGGAAGCCGTCATCCGCGACACCCCCGCCCAGCAGCGCCAGACCCTGCAGGCCCAGACCACCGCCACCCACAAGACACTGCAGCACCTGCAGGCCATCGACGTGCCCGCCGACCAGCGCGCCTCCATCACCCGCATCACCACCGCCTTCACCGACTACACCGACGTGATCGGCCGCTTCGTCGACAGCGCCGCCGCCGACCAGTCCCAGGCCCGGCGCAGCTGGGAGCAGATCGGCGTCGACAACTACCTCACCAGCGCCGTCACCCGCAACGAGCGCGCCTTCTTCGCCCGCAGCATCGAGCAGGCCACCGCCGACGCCGCCGCCAGCCGCGAGCAGGCCACCCGGCTGATCCTCATCACCGTGCTCGTCACCGCCGTCATCCTGGCCGGCCTGGCCCGCGTCGTGGTCATCTCCATCACCCGCCCGCTGCTGCGGGTGCGCCGCTCCCTGACCGCCATGGCCGACGGCGACATGACCGTCACCAGCGACGTGACCACCACCGACGAGGTCGGCCAGATGGCCCGCGCCATGGACCAGGCCCAGGCCAGCGTCCGCAACGTGGTCGCCTCGGTGTCGGCCTCGGCACGGGCGGTGGCCGCCGCCGCCCAGGAGATGGCCTCGGCCACCGACGCGGTGGCCGCCTCGGCCCGCCGCGCCGCCACCGAGGCCCAGGCCGTCTCCGACACCGCCGCGTCGGTCTCGCAGAACGTCGAGATGGTCGCCACCGGGTCGGAGGAGATGGGCGCCTCGATCCAGGAGATCGCCGGCAGCGCGCTGGGCGCCGCCCGGGTGGCCGGGCAGGCCGTCGAGGTCGCCGGCCAGACGACCGTGCAGATCGGCAAGCTGGGCGAGTCCTCCCGGGAGATCGCCACCGTGGTCGCGCTGATCACCTCGATCGCCGAGCAGACCAACCTGCTGGCGCTCAACGCCACCATCGAGGCGGCGCGGGCCGGGGAGTCGGGCAAGGGCTTCGCGGTGGTGGCCAGCGAGGTCAAGGAACTGGCGCAGGAGACCGCGCGGGCCACCGAGGACATCTCCCGGCGGGTGCAGGCGATCCAGGACGACACGGCCGGGGCGGTGACCGCGATCGGCCGGATCAGCTCGGTGATCGGGCAGATCAACGATTCCCAGGGGGTCATCGCCAGCGCGGTGGAGGAGCAGACCGCCACGACCAACGAGATGAGCCGCAGCGTCACCGCGGTGGCCGAGGGCTCGCGCGACATCGCGGTGAACATCGCCGAGATCGCGCGGGCGTCGCAGACGACCACCGAGAGCGTGGCGCGTTCCCAGCAGGCGGTGGGCGAGCTGAACGTGATGGCGGGCGAGCTGCGCGACCTGGTGGCGCATTTCCGCTGCTGAGGTCGTCGGTGGCCCCGGGTGGGCCCGCCCGTGTCCTCGGCGCCCGGATCCCGGCGGTCCGGGCGCCGAGGACCCCCCGGAGCCGGACACCGCCCGGAGCCGGACGCCGCCCGGAGCCGGACGCCGCCCGGAGCCGGACACCGCTCAGAGCCGGACACCGCTCAGAGCCGGACACCGAGGACCACCCGGAGCCGAACGCCGCCCGGAGCCGGACGCCGAGGGGACCCCGGCCGGACGGCGGATTCGATCACCCATCCGCATCACCGGGGTGGCAGCACTATTCTCGTAGAGCTGCCATGTTTCCCCCGACCCCACGAAGAGGCGTTCGTGACCGCCCCTCCCAACGAAACACTCACGATCCTCCTGATCGAGGATGACGCGGGTGACGCCTTCCTCGTGGAAGAGCTGCTCAACGAGGCGGAGAACCCTCCGAAGATCATCTGGGTGCGCAGCCTCGCGGAGAGCCTGATCCGGCTGACCGACGAGGTCGCGTGCGTGCTGGTCGACCTCTCCCTGCCCGACGCCCACGGCCTGGAGGCGCTCCAGCAGGTGCTGGCGATGGCCCCGCACGCCGCCGTGCTCGTGCTGACCGGGCTCAACGACTCGCACGTGGGCGTGGAGGCGGTCGCCGCCGGAGCCCAGGACTTCCTCGTCAAACAGGACATCGACGCCCGCCTGCTGATCCGCGCGGTCCGCTACGCCATGGAGCGCAAACGCGCCGACATGGCCCAGCGCAGGCTGGTCGAGGCCGAGCTCGTCACCAAGGAGAACTCCCGCCTGGAGCACGGGCTGCTGCCCGTCCCCCTGCTGGAGCCGGGAACCCTCCACCACGAGTCGCGCTACCTGCCCGGCCGCCAGCGGACGCTGCTCGCCGGGGACTTCTGGGACACCGTGCAGAGCCCCGACGGCGCCGTGCACGTGGTGGTCGGCGACGTCTGCGGGCACGGTCCCGACGAGGCCGCGCTGGGGGTGGCGCTCCGGATCGCCTGGCGCACGCTGGTCCTGGCCGGGCACACCGGCAACGACGTGCTGCACACGCTCGACGCGGTCCTCCGACTCGAACGCAAGTCCGCGGAGATCTTCACCACGCTCTGCACGATGACCGTCGACCCGTCGCTGGAGCACGCCCGCCTGCACGTCGTCGGTCACCCGCCGCCCGTGCTGATCCGCGACGGCGTGACCGAGGTGACGCCGGGCACCCCCTCCGGGCCGCCGCTGGGCATCTTCCCGGACGTGGACTGGACGCCCATCGACGTCTCGCTCGGCCAGGAGTGGTCCGTCCTGCTCTACACCGACGGCCTGATCGAGGCCACCGTGGGAGGCGGCCCCGACCTGCTCGGGACCGAGGGCCTGCTGCGGCTCATCGCCGACCAGGGCGGCGTCCACCTCGACCGGCTCATCGAGCGGGTCATCGAGCTGAACGAGGAGGCGCTCACCGACGACCTGGCCACCGTGCTCATCGCCAGGGGGCCGCGGAGCGCCTGACGGCCGACGTCCCCTTCCCGACCGCCGGCCCGTGGGACCATGGTCCGCCCGGCCCTTCCTCCTGGAGACGCGAATGAACGAGATGCGCTGGATCGACGTGCTGCTGGTCGAGGACGACCCGGGCGACATCCTGCTGACCAAGGAGGCGTTCGAGCTCAACAAGGTCAGGAACAAGCTGCACGTCGTCAACGACGGCGAGCAGGCCATGGCCTTCCTCCGCAGGGAGGACGGCTACGCCGACGCACCCCGTCCCGACCTGATCCTGCTCGACCTCAACCTGCCCCGCAAGGACGGCCGCGAGGTGCTCCAGGACATCAAGGGCGACGAGGACCTGCGCCGCATCCCGGTGGTCGTGCTGACCACCTCCGAGGCGGAGGAGGACATCCTGCGCAGCTACAACCTGCACGCCAACGCCTACGTCTCCAAGCCCGTGGACTTCGAGCAGTTCATCAGCGTGGTCCGGCGGATCGACGACTTCTTCGTCACCGTCGTGAAGCTGCCCAGCGCCGACTGAGCGCTTCCCGCGCGCCGCCTCCGCCGCCGGACCGAAGTGACAGGAATCACACCTGGTCCGTGAAAATGTGAGTGATGCTTCTCACACAAGCTCCGGGTCCCGTCGTAACGTATCCCCCACCAACGTCCGCGCGCCCGTGTGAGCCGCCGCGGCGGCTCGGCGCGCGGCACGACTGAAAACGACCCGGACCCCCTGCGAGCAGGGTCCGCGGGAGGTGGAGAGGTCTCGATGACCCAGACAGCGGCCGACAGCCCGGCCAGAAGGCAGCGCGCACAGATCAAGGAGCGCACCCTACGCACCGACCAGTGGTGGCGCTATCCGCTGGTCACCTTCATCATCTTCACGGCGTTCCTCGTCTACGCCACGTGGGCGATCTTCGATATGGACTACTTCGTCTCGCCGTACCACGCGCCGTTCGCGTCGCCGTGCCTGGCGACGAGCTGTCCCGAGGAGGCCCGCCTGTTCGGCCTCGCCCCGTTCGGCGACTGGTACACCTGGCCGCCGGGCATCCTCATCCTCGGCCTGCCCGCGGGGTTCCGCTTCACCTGCTACTACTACCGCAAGGCCTACTACCGGGGCTTCTGGCTCTCCCCGCCGGCGTGCGCCGTCGGCGAGCCGCACCGCACGTACACCGGTGAGTCGCGGTTCCCGCTCATCCTGCAGAACGTGCACCGCTACTTCTTCTACGCGGCGATCGTGATCGGCCTGATCCTCGCCTACGACGCGGTGCTGGCGCTCGTCCACAAGCCGGCGGGCCTCGGCACGTGGATCCTGATCGCCAACGCGATCCTGATCAACCTCTACACGCTCTCGTGCCACTCCTGCCGCCACATCACGGCCGGCCGCCTGACCCACTTCTCCCGGCACCCCGTCCGCTACAAGGCGTGGACCGTCGTCTCCAAGCTCAACGCCAAGCACCAGGAACTGGCCCTGGTCTCCATGTTCTCGGTCATGGGCGCCGACCTCTACGTACGGCTGGTCGCCAAGGGCATCGTCTCCTTCCCGTTCGCATAAGGATCACCTGTGGAAATCGAGCGTCACGAATACGACGTCGTCGTCATCGGCGCCGGCGGGGCAGGGCTGCGGGCGGCCATCGAGGCCCGGCAGCAGGGCAAGCGCACCGCGATCGTCTGCAAGTCGCTGTTCGGCAAGGCGCACACCGTCATGGCGGAGGGCGGCGCGGCGGCGGCCATGGGCAACGTCAACAGCGACGACAACTGGATGGTGCACTTCCGCGACACCATGCGCGGCGGCAAGTTCCTCAACAACTGGCGGATGGCCGAGCTGCACGCCAAGGAGGCCCCGGACCGGGTCTGGGAGCTGGAGGCCTGGGGCGCGCTGTTCGACCGCACCAAGGACGGGAAGATCAGCCAGCGCAACTTCGGCGGGCACGAGTACCCCCGGCTGGCCCACGTGGGCGACCGTACCGGCCTGGAGATGATCCGCACGCTCCAGCAGCGGGTGGTCGCGCTCCAGCAGGAGGACGAGCGGCTGCACGGCGACGCCGAGGCGTACATCAAGGTCTTCGCCGAGTGCACGATCACCCGGCTGCTGAAGGACCACGGCCCCGCGCACGGCCCCGGCGGCGCCATCGCCGGCGCGTTCGGCTACTGGCGGGAGCACGGCAGGCTCATCCTGTTCGACGCACCCGCGGTGGTGCTGGCCACCGGCGGCATCGGCAAGTCCTACGTGGTCACCTCCAACTCCTGGGAGTACACCGGGGACGGCCACGCGCTGGCGCTGCTGGCCGGGGCGAAGCTGATCAACATGGAGTTCATCCAGTTCCACCCGACCGGGATGGTCTGGCCGCCGTCGGTCCGCGGCATCCTCGTCACCGAGTCCGTCCGGGGCGACGGCGGCGTGCTGCGCAACTCCGAGGGCAGGCGCTTCATGTTCGACTACATCCCCGAGGTCTTCAAGGACAAGTACGCCACGACCGAGGAGGAGGGCGACCGCTGGTACACCGACCAGGCCAACAACCGGCGCCCTCCGGAGCTGCTCCCCCGCGACGAGGTGGCCCGCGCCATCAACGCCGAGGTCAAGGCCGGGCGCGGCTCGCCCCAGGGCGGCGTCTACCTCGACGTCTCCACCCGGCTCCCGGCCGCCGAGATCGTCCGGCGGCTGCCGTCGATGCACCACCAGTTCAAGGAGCTGGCGGACGTCGACATCACCGCCGAGCCGATGCAGGTCGGCCCGACCTGCCACTACATCATGGGCGGCGTCGAGGTCGACGCGGACACCGGCGCGGCCGCCGTCCCCGGCCTGTTCGCGGCGGGCGAGGTCTCCGGCGGCATGCACGGGTCCAACCGGCTGGGCGGCAACTCGCTCTCCGACCTGCTGGTCTTCGGCCGCCGGGCCGGGGCCGGGGCCGCCGCCTACGTCGACCGGCTGGCGGCCCGGCCGTCGGTCCCGGAGGAGTCGGTGGCCGCGGCCAGGACCGAGGCGCTGGCCCCGCTGGAGCGCTCGGGGGAGAACCCCTACGAGGTCCACCAGGAGCTGCAGCGGACCATGAACGAACTGGTCGGCATCATCCGCAACGCCGACGAGGTCACCGAGGCGCTGGAGGCGGTCGGGAAGCTCAAGGAGCGGGCGCGGAACGTCGGCGCGGCCGGCGGCCGGATCTACAACCCCGGCTGGCACCTCGCGCTGGACCTGCGCAACATGCTGCTGGTGTCGGAGTGCGTGGCCAGGGCGGCGCTGCTGCGCGAGGAGAGCCGCGGCGGCCACACCCGCGACGACTTCCCCGGCATGTCGGCCGAGTGGCGGCGCAGGCTGCTGGTCTGCGGAGCCTCCCCCGACGGCTCGGCGGTGACCGTCGAGGAGAAGGTCCAGCCCGCGATGCGGGACGACCTGATCACCCTCTTCGACCGGGCCGAGCTGGAGAAGTACATCACCTCAGAGGAACTGGCCGACTTCGACGCGCTGGTGAAGGAGTAGAGCCGTGAGCTACAAGGCGAAGTTCCGCGTCTGGCGGGGCGAGGGCGGCGAGGGCAGGCTGGAGGACTTCACCGTCGAGGTGAACGAGGGCGAGGTCGTCCTCGACATCATCCACCGGCTCCAGGCCACCCAGGCCCCCGACCTGGCCGTCCGGTGGAACTGCAAGGCCGGCAAGTGCGGGTCCTGCTCGATGGAGATCAACGGCAAGCCCCGGCTCGGCTGCATGACCCGGATGTCCACCTTCACCGAGGACGAGACCATCACGGTGACGCCCATGCGGACGTTCCCCGTGATCAAGGACCTGGTCACGGACGTGTCGTTCAACTATCAGAAGGCCCGGGAGATCCCGTCCTTCACCCCGCCGGCCGACGTGAAGCCGGGCGAGTACCGCATGCAGCAGATCGACGTCGAGCGGAGCCAGGAGTTCCGCAAGTGCATCGAGTGCTTCATGTGCAACAACGTCTGCCACGTGATCCGCGACCACGAGGAGAACAAGCCCGGCTTCGCCGGTCCGCGCTTCCTGATGCGGATCGCCGAGCTGGACATGCACCCCTACGACGTGGTCGACCGCAAGGACGCCGCGCAGGAGGAGCACGGTCTCGGCTACTGCAACATCACCAAGTGCTGCACCGAGGTCTGCCCCGAGCACATCAAGATCACGGACAACGCGCTGATCCCGATGAAGGAGCGCGTCGTCGACCGCAAGTACGACCCGCTGGTCTGGCTGGGCAACAAGATCTTCAAGCGTTCCGGCTCGAAGAGCTAGGTTCCGTCCCGCGGCCCTTCCCCGACGGCCGGTCACGTTCCCGCGTGACCGGCCGTCCGCGTCCGGTCAGGCTCCTCCGCACCACTCCGAGCCGCGTCCCCGTTCGGCCGGGCGTCCCGTCGTCCCGTACGGGACCGGGCGTACGGCCGGGCCGTACAGGGCCGGGCGTACGGCCCGGCCGCCTCCGCGCTACTTCGGGCCGCGGCCGAAGAGGCGGCGCTTCTTCTTCGGCTCCTGCCCCGGCAGGGGGTAGACGGCCGTGGCCGCGGGACCCGCGGGCGAAGGCGCGTCGCCCTCCGGACCGGCCGGAGACCGGTCCTCGGCAGGCGGTGGATCCTGCGGGAGCCGGTCGCCGCCCGGCGACGCCGGATCCTGGGGGAAGCGGTCCCGGGGCAGCGGATCGGACAGGGCGGGATCCCTCGGGAACGGGTCACCGTACGGCGGAAGCGGTCCGCCGCGGAACTCCCCGGAGGGCGCGGGCCCGGCCGGCGGCGCCTGCTCCCGGAACATCGCTCCTGACGGTGCCTGTCCCTGGAACATCTCCCCCGCCGCCTCCGGCCCGTGCGGGCGCTGCTCGGACGGCCCCTGCGGATACTGCTCGGACGGCCCGTACGGGTGCTGCTCGTACGGGTGCTGCTCGGAGGCGCCGTACGGGTACGGCTCGGCGAAACCCGGCGGGGGCAGGTACGCGCCGGCCGGGTCGTAGGGCCGGCCGGCCGGATAGGCCTCGGGGTGGACCTGCGGATACATCTGCATCGGGACGAAGCTGATGATCGGGGCGTAGGCCGTGCCCCCCTGGTGGCTCCCGTACGGCAGTCCCGGAGCGGCGGCGTAACCCGGCCCCACGGGGTAGCCGCGGGGATCGGCCACCCGGGGACCGGCCCTGCGGACGGCGGCGGCGTGCGCCAGGCGGCGCAGCCTCCCTTCGAAGATCAGGACCCCGAACAGCACGAGCAGCACGAGGATCAGCGCCGGAATGCCGAGCTGCTGGCTCAGCACCGCCGGACTGGTGCCGGAGGTCGCGTTGCGGATCTCGTACGGCACCGCGGCGGGGTCGGACTCGGCGAACGTGCTGGGGCTCTGCTCGGGCGCCGCGGTCGGCAGCGTCCCCGTCGGGCTCGGCTCGGCGACGGGGAACTGCGGCTCCGCCGCCTCGGTCTCGGGAGTTGGGGTCACCGGCGGCTCGACGGGGTTCACGGGCGGCTGAACCGGCGGCTGAACCGGCTGCTGGACGGTCTGCGTCGGCGCCGGCGGCGGAGCCGAGGTGGTGGTCGCGGCGGTCGCGGTCGCCTTGGCGGGCTTCTTCGGCGACGCGGTCACCGTGGCGGTGACCGTCACCTGTCCCGGCGTGCTGGTGGCGGGCTTGGGCACGGTCCCGTCGGGGTTGGCGGTCACCGTGACCGTGACGACCGGTGCGGGTTCCTCGGGCTCCTCGGGCAGGTCCTGGCACTCGGCCGCGGGATCGACGTCACATCCGGGGATCTGCGAGGGCTCGGCGCGGACCGTCCCGGTGGCCGCGGCGGCCTCACCGGCCCCGGCGAGCGAGGCGGCGGCGGTCACGACCACCGCGCTCAGCCCCAGCGACACGAGCACGGCCGAGACGGCTGCCGTGCGGTGGGATCTCGTCACCGGCTGCCTCCGTGCGATTCCCGGGCGACTCAGTCAAGAAAATACCAGCCGGGTAAAATTATCAGCAAAGCTGTTCTTCGCGCATCGCCCGCATGGCACGTTTCTGCTGCACTTTCGCCTGCAGCCAGAGCAGGCAGAGCAGGCCGCCGATCGCGACCCCCGTGGCGGGCAGTCCCCGCATCTCCACCGCCGGTTCCGTCTCCGCGGTGATCTCGATCTCCCGGCTCCGGCCGCTCACCTCCAGCGGTAGCGGCGCGCCACCCTGCGACCGGGCCTCGGTCGGAGAGGGCACGGCCGTCGGCATCCGGATCTCCGGGGTGGGCCAGGTCACGGGCGGCTGCCCCGCCGGAGCCGGCCACGCCCACGGCGGGGGCGGCCAGACCCACGCCGGAGCCGCAGCCTGAGCCGGAGCGGGTGCGGGTACGGGTGCGGGTGCGGGTGCGGGCAGCGGGGCGGGAGCCGCCAGGCCCGCGGTCCCGGCGACCCCCATGGGCTCCTCGGCGGCCGGGGCCTCCCCCTGCGCCGCCGTCTCCGCACCGGTCTGCGCCCTCGGCCGCTTCGGCGCCGCCCCGCCCCTGCCGGGACGGCGCGGACGCCCCGTCCCCGGCAGCCCTTCCACGCCCTGGAAGTCGTAGAAGACCTCGTACGGCTCCGCGCCGGCCCCCTCCTCCGTCTCCCCCGGGACGGGCAGCAGATCCTCGGGTCCGCACGCGCACGGCCGCCCGTCGTCCGCCTCCGGCGGCGTGAGCAGCGGGACGGGCGGGACCATCGCGCCGGTGGGAACCGGAAAGGTGAGATGCCCCGGCGCGGGAACGGCCGCCGCGCCCTCCCCGACGTCCTCCTGGAGGGTCCCCGGACTCCTGGACGGCATCGTCCGGTCGGGCAGCGGTGCGGGCCGGGACGGTTTGGGGGACGGCTTGCCCGGCAGCCGGGTGGGCGGCCGGAACGGGACGGGCGGGACCGGCGCGATGGGCGGCACCGGCGGGACGGGCACCAGGGACGGGACCGGCACGGCCGCTCCGAGCAGATCGAGCGGGGGGGCGACGGGCTCCGGCTCGAACGCGTGCCCGGCCGGCCAGCCGGCCGGGAGCAGCACCCCCGTCCCCAGCGCCGACACCATCGCCGCGTACTTCCACCATCTTCTGTACAGTACGGTCACCGCGCGTCTCCGATCCCCCGATGCGAACGCATGACGACAACACGCTCTGTAGCAGTTATGTCACGATCAGCTACCGTTCAATCCCGCCGAGCAGTTCTCGCACGGCTCGGACGATCGGCAGGTCCGCGGGCAGCCAGGGGACCCCGTCCACCTCGTCGAGGGTGAGCCAGCGCAGTTCCCGGTGCTCCTTCGCCTCCGGTACCCCCTCCACCACCGACGCCAGCCAGACCCGCAGCACGGAGTCCCCGCTCAGCGGCCAGTCGCCGCCGACCGCCGCCCCGACCTCGATCAGGACGCCCAGTTCCTCGCGGCACTCCCGGACCAGCGCCGTGTGGTCGTCCTCCCCCGGATCGACCTTCCCTCCGGGGAACTCCCAGCCCCCCGCCAGCTCCGGCGGTTCGGCGCGCTGCGCGGCGAGCAGCCGGCCCGCCCCGTCGACGATGGCCGCTCCCACGACGACTTTTCTCATGGACCCTGATTCTGCATCAACGGCGACGCTGCGCGTCGCGGCTCAGCCCTGCGCCTTCAGCCTGAGCTGCTCCTGGACCGCCGGATTCTGCAGGGGGCGGGTGAAGCCGACGATGCCGGTCCGCCCGCGGTAGGAGGTGACCTTGATCGGCCCGCACAGGCGGCACCGGGCCTCGATCATCTTGCCGGGCGAGACCACCATGCCGACGTGCCCGGGCCGGTCCGGGCCGGTACCGGGGCCGGAGTTGAAGAAGACCAGGTCGCCCGCCTGCTCCTCGCCCGCGGAGACCTGCACGCCGAACGGCCACTGGCCGAACGTGGTGCGCGGGATGGACAGGCCCGCGCTCCGGTAGGCCATGTAGACGATCCCCGAGCAGTCGAACGCGTCCGGTCCGGTTCCGCCCCACAGGTACGGCTTGCCGCGCTGAGCCAGCGCGTACTCCAGGATCTGCGCAACCACGTCGTCCGGGGCCGCCTCGACCAGCGGCTCGTCGCAGGCCGGCTCCGCCTCGGGCGGGACGCTGACCGCGCCGTCCTCGGCGTACCTCCCGGCGATCTCCATGACCTGGTCGACGTACCACCAGGCCCGGTTGTAGACGAACAGCGAGCGCCGCACGTTCTCCGGCGCGCCGTTGCGCTTGAGCATCTTCGCCGCGCCGAGGATGGCGTCGGCCGGGTTGTAGACGTCGGCCCATCCGTCGCCGTCGCCGTCGGAGGCGTAGCCGTTGAACTCCGACGGGATCTTGATCTTCGCCTTCCCGCCCCAGGTGCTGATCAGGAACTGCATCGGCCCGGCCGCCCCGGCGCTGTTGGTGCCGCTGCGCACGCCCGGGAGCGTGGAGCGCCCGTGGTCGGTCTCGCGCTTGCCGACCCCGGCGAGCACGTTCCACTGGACGCCGACCTCCTCGCCGTGCTCGCGGTAGAGCTCCAGGTACTCCGGCGGGATGTCGGACACCGCCGTCTGCGACTCGCCGTCCGCCCGCCCGGCGGTCTCCTCGCAGTCGGGCAGCCCCCCGCCGGTGATCGTCGGGAAGGTGCTCACCATCATCATCGGAGCCATGATCAGCCCGACCAGGCAGAGCCCCACCGCGGCCAGGACCGCTCCGATCCGGACCTTCCTGCCGTCGTCGCTCATCCGCCGGTCCCGGAGGGCCGCTCGTCCCCCTCCTGGCCCTCGTCGGCGGGCTGCAGGTCGTGGACCCGCCAGTCGGCTCCGACCGGGACGAGCGTGACGGCGTACTCGTCGGTGCGCTCCGTCGCGCCGCTCTTCGCGGCGACCCGCTCGGTGCAGGCGACCACGAACACCACCGAGGAGTCCTGGACCTGCCGGATCTGCCGCACCTTCGCCGAAGCGGTGGAGACCACCTCGTCGGCGCGGTTCGCCTCGACGAACCCCGGCGACGTGCGGGCCCGCACCAGGACCTCGGCGAACTCCGTCGTGGCGTAGCCCTTCAGCCGGTCCCCGTAGGCCGCCGGGTCCTCGTCATGGGCGTAGGTGCCGTACTCGGCCGTGAACCGCTCGGCGTAGTCGGCGGCGGCGGCGAGTTCCTGCTTGGTCATCGGCAGGTAGGAGTAGACGTCGAACGGCGCGTCGCTGGCCGTCGCCGACGGGCGCGGCGGCTCCGGGCTCGCCTGCCGCCCCGCCCCCGGCTCCGTCCCGGTGCCGCTGACGCCCGCCGGCCCGGCCTGCGCCCGCCCGCCGTCCGTCTCCTTCTCCCACCCGCTCTCCCACATGGTCAGGTAGATCCCGACCGCCGCCAGGAGCCCGACGAGGACCGCGAAGACGATCCCCCTGCGGCCACCGATCTTGGCCATCGTCCGTCAGTCCCCGTCCGGTCCGGAGGGGCGCAGCCAGAACGGCGTGGGGGCCTCGTCGGCCCGTCGGCCCCGGTCCGACCTGCTCGGCAGCCAGAGCGGGGGCGCCTCGGACGGCCTGTCCGCGCCGCCGCTCCTCGACGGGCCTCCCGCAGAGCCCCGGGACCCGCCGCCGAAGACGCTTCCGCCGGACCCGGACGAGCCGCGCGAACCCGACGAGCTCCGGGACCCGCCGCCGAAGACGCTCCCCCCGGACCCGGACGAGCTCCGGGACCCGCCGCCGAAGATGCTCCCGCCCGATCCCGAGGAGCTCCGGGACCCGCCGCCGTTCCGCGCGCCCGCCGAGGAGCCGCGCGAACCCGACCCGGACGACCCCCGGGACCCGCCGAAGACGCTCCCGCCGGACCGGCCGCCGCCTCCGGAGGAGGACCGCCCGCCCGACGGAGCCGGGGCCGCTCCCCCGCCGGACCCCGAACCACCGCGCGGGGCCCAGCCGCCGGCCCGCCCGCCGAACCAGCCGCCGCCCCCGCCGGAGCCGCCCGAGCGCGTGGGAGCCGCGCCGCCCGCCGTACGGTTCCCGGAGAGGTCGAGCGGAGGCGCCGCACCGGGGCGGGCCGTGGTGACCGGGCGGCCCGCGGCGGCCCGGCGCCCGGCGGCCTTGGCGTCGGCGTCCAGCGGCGCGGGTTGCGCCGCGACGGGGACCCGGGCGCCCGAGGGGGTGCCCCCCGCGTCCTCCTGGCCCCGGACCCGGCCCTGGGCGACCGCCGCGGCCGCGCCCGCGCCCGCGCCGCCGGCGACCGCGGCCGCCTGCAGCAGGGGTTCGGCCTTGCGCATGCCCCACCGGCCGGCCCGGGCCGCCGCGACCGGCGGGAGCACGCCCGCCGCGCGCTGCAGGGTCGGCGCGCTGGCCGCGTCGCCCAGCATGCGGGTGGTGAGGGTGTGCCCGTCCATCGAGGCGAACAGGTGCTGGAACGGCCGCCGGTAGAAGAAGACCGCGATCGTCAGCAGTGCCATGAACATGACCTGCATGCCCCACGGCATCGCGGTGGAGATGATCAGCGCGTAGCCGTACACCAGCACGCCCAGCACGAGGGCCAGCACCGCCTGCCGGAGCAGCGTGCCGACCAGCATCTCCACCCAGCGCATCGCGATGATCCGGCCGGAGCCCGGATGCACCCCGATCAGCAGGAAGACCGGGGCGAGGATGAGCAGGAGCAGGAACCCGACCTTGAGCGCCAGCAGCGAGACCGCGACCAGGAAGATCAGCGTCCCGGCGACCATCGCGGCCAGGAGCGCGCCGATCGCGATGCCCAGCCGGTTCGTCCAGTCCTTGCCCTGGAAGAGGAAGTAGACCGGGCTGCTCTCGATGTACTTGGCCATCTCCTCCTCGTAGCGGGCCTGGTGGGCGCTCGTGTTCGGCGTCTGGGTGGCCTTCTGCTCGGCCAGGTCCAGGGCCTGGATGTCCAGCGCCTTGGCGCCGAAGTTCTTCACCGCGGGGGACTCGGGGTCGGCGGTTCCGAACATGCCCATCAGCCACGGCTTGCAGACGAGGGTCGACCAGAGCGCGTCGGCGTTCTGGTCGATGCTCGGCGTGCCGGTCCGGCCGTAGCCGCCGGGCTGCGCCTGCGGGGCCGTCTCCCCCTTGGCGGGCAGGCACGAGGCCCCGCCCGCGCCGGGCAGGCCGGAGAAGGCCGAGTTGACGACCTCTCCGGTCTTGTCGGTGACGGTCTTGCCCAATCCGGTGAAGTCGCCGGGGCGGCTGAAGAACCAGACCGCGACGGTGACCGCGAGGACCATCCAGATGACGCCCTCGGCGGTCGTGGTCGCGCGCTTGCGGATCAGCCCGTACCACGCCAGCCAGATCGCGCCGAGGATCACCACCGGCCGCAGGAACGGCCAGTACATCGCGTCGGAGAGCCTGATCACGATGTCGTCGACGACGTTCTTGATCGCCTCCAGCGGGCCCTCGCTGGCCGCCGCCTGGTAGGTCGTGATGGTCAGCCGGTCCAGCGCCTTGGCCCAGGAGAAGACCGTGTTGGCCCAGGCGTTGCCCAGCACCGCGGCGACGTCGTCGCAGCCCAGTTCGTGGGTGTGCCAGAACAGGCCGCTCATGCCGTAGGTGGCGTAGTTCGTCTGGACGGCCGGGGGCGGCGCGGCGGCCCCCACGGCCGCGTCCGGGGGCGGCGGCTTGACCAGGCCGTCCACCCCGCCGCCCACCACCTCGGGCGCCAGGTCCGGGGAGAGGTCGCAGGGCGCCGCCGCCGCGGCGATCGACCCGCCGGTCGGGAACGCCAGCGGCAGCGCCGTGAGCGCCACGACCGCCACCAGCGCGACGGCGAGCCGCCGGCCCAGTCGTCGGCCCAGTCGTCGGCCCAGTCGCCGGCCCGATCGCCGGTTCAGCCGCCGCCCGCCGGATCCCCGGAGTCCCGGCCGCGGACCCTCCGGCCGCGGACCCTCCGGCCGCGGACCCTCCGGCCGTCGGAACGGTCCGCGCGCCGCCCGGTCCGTCCACCGTTCCCTCAGGGAACGCCTCAGCCCGAAACGTCCCGGCTCAGGACGTCCCGATCCGGAACGCCTCGACCTGGAACGTCCCAGCCCGGAACGCCTCAGTCCCTCGTCGGAGCCCTTCATGACCTCGCCTCCAGCGCCGTCGTCCCCGGCCTGCCGACTCTGTCGCCCCCCGACAGATCGTGCACGTTGTCGTCGGGCTTGTCATGTGTCGGATTGGTGTCGAGTCGTCTCAGCAGCTCACCGGAGACGAGGTCCACCCCGATCCGGCCCGCCCGGCCGTCCAGGTCGCGGAAGACGCACTCGCCGTTGCCCAGGGAGCGCAGCACCGCCTTGTGCTCCTCGGAGGGGTCCACCCCGAGCAGCGCCATCACGTTCTCCACCTCGATCCGCTCGGTGGAGCGGAAGGCGAAGACGGACGACAGGCAGTTCGTCACCTGCTCGTTCAGCAGGTCGCCGGCGTTCTGCGAGACCAGCACGAGCGCCGTGTTGCGCGAGCGGCCCATCCGGCTCACCTCGGGCACCAGTTTGGCGCCCTCCGGCGTGGAGGTGATCGCCCAGGCCTCGTCCAGGAAGATCGCCTTCGGCGCCCGCCGGTCGAGACCGTTCATCAGCCCCCGGGCGAACTGCGCGACGAGGTAGAGCAGCGCCACCGACAGGCGCTGCTCGTAGGAGTAGTCGTCGCGGCCGGTGGCGGCGTCCGGCAGGATCAGCCCGCCGAGCGTGAAGACCGTGGTCCAGCCCTCGGTGTCGATCTGGTCGCCGCCGGAGGGGTCGAAGCAGAGCCGGGCCAGGTGCATCTCCGACATCGAGCGGAGCACCGCGCCCAGGTTCTTCGAGGCGGCGTCCCCGGCCCGCTCCAGGAAGTCGACGACCTTGCCGAGCGAGGGGTCCGGCCCGTTGGAGACCGCCGCGACCGCCTGGATCATCGCCGACTCGCGCTCCTCCGACATGCGCGGGAGCAGCAGCCGCAGGGTCTCGGTGGCCATCGTCTTCTTGGCCGCGAGGTCGTCGCCGAACGAGAACGGGTCGAGCAGGCCGGGCGCGGCCGAGCCGAGCGGGATGATCCGCGCCTTCCTGCCCCGCTCCTGCAGGAGCCGGACCAGGGAGTCGGCGTCGCCCTTGGGGTCGATCACCGCGACCGTGACCCCGCGCAGCGCCATCTGGTAGATCATCAGCAGCGCCAGCGTCGTCTTGCCGCCGCCCGGCTCGCCGGTGATCGCGATGGCCGTCGGCCGGTTGCGCGCCGCCGCCACCAGCGGGTCGAAGTGCACGATGCTGCGGGCCCGGCCCAGGGTCTCGCCGATGTACGGTCCCATCCAGCCGGCGTTCGTCTCGTCCACCCGGTCGCCGAGGTCCACGGTGGCCGTGGCCATGCCGCCCGCGATGGTGCGCAGCGGCTGCCGCTGGGCGTAGGCGTTGACCCGGACCCGCTCACCGGGCAGCGCCTCGCAGAACAGCGAGAACTGGTCGCCGGTGGAGTTGACGATGTCGATGCCCATGTCGCGGTAGTGCTCGACGACCGCCTCGACCCGCTGCACGCAGATCTCCTCGGTCGGCGCGGACACGATCAGCCGGTGCCAGCCGTACACGAAGGGCAGGCGCTCCTTGGTGATGCCGTGCTCCAGCATCCGGGCCGCGTCGATCTGCTCGGCCAGGGCCAGCGGCGCCTCCGCGCCCGCCTCCCGGATGTGGATGTCCATGTCGCGGGCGTGGGCGAGCTTGCGCGCGACGTCCTTGCTGGCCTTGACCGGCGAGATCAGCCGCATCCGGGAGCTGATCTCCACCGGGAAGGGCAGCTGGTCGGCGAAGTGCATCCACGGCTCGCCGTCGGGGAAGGCCATCAGGTCCGGGAACCGGGCGAAGGACAGGTGGGCGACGTAGGACTCGCCGTGCGGCTGCTCGACCCTCAGCAGCGACCTGCCGTTGTGGATCTGCCCCTCGACCAGGGACTCGATCTCGCCCCTGCCCCAGCGCCGCTTCGGGCTGGCCGAGGGCGGCGGGTCCCCGAGGGAGCCGGTCGCGGCGTGCTGGAAGAGCCAGGCGATCTCGGTGGAGGCGGCGTGCCGGGCGTAGAGGGCGCTGGCGGCCAGGGCCCGGCCGAGCCGTTCGGCGTGGCCGGTCCACTTGGCGACCTCGGCCTTGGGGACGTGGTCGTCCTCCAGGCCCAGGGCCTTCTCCCCGCGCTGGTAGAAGCCGAAGAGCTGGGAGAACACCCCGTCGCCCAGCTGCGCGCCGCGCGGGCCGAGCCGTACGCCGAGGTAGACCTCCTTGGTCCAGAAGTCCTTGGCCCAGACGTGCCGGTACAGCTCCTCCAGGTAGTCGCGCCAGCCGGGGCCCTCGTCGGAGGTGGTGTTGAGCGCCAGCGCCCACTCGGCGGCCGGGTAGGTGCGGTGGGCCACCCGCAGGTGCACCTCGGCGTCCGGCATCCGGATCGCGGCCAGTGCGATCGTGATGTTGGTGGCCAGCGCCTCGCGCTCCTCGGAGGTGATGAACTCGTAGCTCACGGTCGGCAGGCGGAAGTAGGCCCACGCCGCGGAGTCGGTCAGCAGGATCCGGTCGTCGAAGTAGCGGACGGCGAGGCGGCTGCGGGCCCGCGACGCGCGGCTCATGCGCCCCCCTCCGCCGGTCGTGCGGACCGGGGGCCGCCGTACCCGCCCGCGGCCCCCTCCGCCGTCCGTACGAACCGTTCCCTCACAGGAACATCACGTCTTCTCCCGCGCCGGGTCTCACTGGGCCAGCTCCTCCTCGCTCGTTCGGTTCGTCCGCATCGCTCCCAGTCCGGCCACCACGACCCCGGCCAGGGCCAGGTAGGCCCGGCGGCCCGGCGCCCGCAGATGGGACGGCTCCACCCGCTCGGACCTGCCGGGGGCCAGCTCGTCCTCCCAGGGCACCCGCACGATCGCCCGGCACCGGCCGCGCGCGACCGCCTCCGCCTGCTCCACGTCGGCCATGCTGCGGCGGCTCACCCCGTTGACCACCATGATCGCCCTGCGCCGGAGGTCCGTGCAGCCGTGCCCGTCGAGCCATTCGTACGTCATCGCGACCGCGTCGGCCCCGTCCTCGCTGGCGGGGGCCACCATGATCAACTGGTCGGCGTAGGGCAGGACGCGCGCCGCCAGGGCCGCGGCCGGATCCACCACGACCAGCTTGTAGTGGCGGTCCAGCAGGTCCATCGCCTGGCCGAGCCTGCGGTCGGAGAAGAGCGCCCGGTCCGACAGCCGCTGCTCGGCGCCCGCGTCGCTGTCGCCGCCGAGGACCTCCAGGCCGGAGGCGCAGCGGCTGGTGTAGGCGCGCATGCCCAGGTACCCCTGGACGCCGTCCAGGCCCGCCAGCAGGGAGCTCAGCGTCTCGGGCGACTCTCCCCGGATCCGGCCGGACAGGGCGTGCGCGCCGGTGCTGGCGTCGATGGCCAGCACCCGGTCACCGCGGAGGCGGGCGAGCGTGTGGCCGAGCATGAGCGCCGTCGTGGTCTGCCCCGCACCGCCGGTGCAGCCCAGCACCACCACCCGGCGGCTGCCGCCGAAGGCCCCCCGGGCGCGCGCCTCGTCGACCTCCGAGCCGTCCGTACGGCTCCCGCTCCCCGGCCCCATCACCACCTGGGCCAGCCGCCGCCAGCCGCCCTCGGAGTCGCGGCCGATGACCGACTCCACCCGGCGGACCCTGGGCTCCGCCTGGGCAGGCGGCGCCGCGGGAGCGGCGGGGACCGGCGCCGCGGGGGTGACCTGGGCGGCGGGACCGGCGGGCACGGCCCGGATCGAGAATCCGCCCGGCACGACCGTCGGCCGCTCCTGCGGCCAGGACCTCCGCTCGTCCCCGGAACGCCGGCCGCTCTCCTGCCGCTCCCCCTCGCGGCGACGCTCCCGCACCTCCTCGGCCCGATCCGGTACGGCCCGCGCACCCTCGGCCCGATCCGGTACGGCCCGCGCACCCTCGGCCCGCACCTCCTCGGCCTGGTCCGGTACGGCCCGCACGTCCTCGGCCCGCACCTCCTGCGCCGGACCGACGAACCTCGGCATGATGCGCGGAACGGGCGGAACGGACGGACGCTCCCGGCCCTGCCCGGAGACGGCCGGCAGGCCCGCTGCGCTGGAGGGGACCGGGCCGGACGGCGGCGGGGGCTCGGCCCTCCCGGCCTCCGCGGAGGCGGCGAGCCGGCGCAGGCGTCGCAGCGCCTCGCTGTCGATCGGGGTGGCGGGGACCTGTTCCGGCTCCGGCGCGGACGCAGGCGCCTCCAGCGGTGCGGACCCCTGTGGTCTCTCACCGAAGACGCCGACCACCGCCGACACCGCAGGGGACGCCGGTGCCTCGGGGGAGGACACCGACGCCTCGGGGGGGGTGGACGGCGCGGACGCGTCGGCCGGTGCGACCGCCGCGAAAGACGCGGCCGGGGACGCCGGGGACGCCGAGGACCCGGTCGGCGCGGGCCCGGCCGGCACCGCGGAGGCCGTACCGGCGGGCGGGACCGCCTGGCCCAGAGCCGGGGCGGTGCCCCTGCGGGGAGCGACCGCACCCCAGGTGAGGCGATCACCGGTGACCGGGGCGGTCGCCGCGGCGGCGGCCGCGGCGGCCACCGCGGGACGGACCGCGCGGGACGCCTCGGCGGCGCGCCTGGACGGCGCGGCGTGGCGGGCACGGCGTGCGGCCTTCACCCGGACCGGCGCGGCCTGCTGCGGAAGCGTCCGCCAGACCCGCCCGACGAGGGTGATCTCCGAGGGTTCGGCCGCGGGGGCCATCCGGCACCAGGTCCGCGGCTCCCCCAGGTAGCGCGACTGCGACTGGAGCAGCTCGGTGAGCCGCTTGCCCTCGATCACCGGGCGGGTGGACAGCCACGTCACCACCCCCGGCGGCACCAGGTAGACCACGTGCCAGGGGGCGTCGAAGGGCAGGCCGAGCATCGCGAGCAGGAACGACCACGGAGCCGTCACCCCCACGAACACACCGATCCAGACGATCGGAAGCGGCATCGGCAGCCGTAGGTCGTACAGCTTGTAGAGCCGCTTCTCGATCCGCCAGATATTGGTATACGTGGGCAGGTCCATGCGCTCCTCCTCTCCGCCTCTCGTCGTCCGGCCGCCGCGCGGCCTCAGCTCCCCGTGATGCCCAGAGCGCCCGCGATCGCCTTGGCCGTCACCTCGATGATGTTGGGCACGTAGAAGATCACGCCGATGGCGATCGCGAGGATGATGAACTGGACGAACCTGGTGATCTCACGGGTGAACAGGAAGAACAGGGCCACCACGGAGACGATGACGAGGAAGAGCGGGGCGAAGAACCGGCGGAGGAAGTCCGCCAGCCCCTCGGTGTTCACACCTGCCGGAGGCGCGGTCGGCTGGCCGGTCGGCTGCTGAGCGAAGTCGATCACACTCAGCAGGATGGTCTTCAGGGTCACTTCTCGTCCTCCGTGCTCACGGTCGCCCACGCCGGGGGGGACGCGGGGCCGCGGCGCGTGCGCGCCGACCGCCGCACCGCCGGCTCGTCGGCCAGGGGGGTCTGTTCACTGTGGACTGCCACCATTCGATCATGCGTCACCCCACGGACCGTCCGGCGCCACGGATGCTCTGGACGAACCATTTGTCGCCCTGCTTGACCACGGTGAGGACGTAGGCCTGCTCCAGCCTGCCGCTCACGCCCCCCGGGTCGCTCGGCGTGGGACCGGCGGACGGGGCCGCGCCCGCGGGCACCCCCCAGACCACCGTCGCGGTCACCTCCCGGGTGGCGCCCGTGGTCAGCGGCACGAGCAGGTCCTTGAACTCCAGGAAGGCCAGGGACCCGCCGAACCCCTGGAGCACGGTCCCCTCCGCCGCGTACTGCTGCAGGGAGGCGGTGTCGCTGGCGGCGTAGGCCTTGAAGAAGTTCGCCATGGGCGTGCGCAGTTCCTGCTCCGCGGCCTGGTCGCGGTCGGGCTCGGCGACGGGCGGCAGGACCGCGGGCGCCGGCGCCGGCAGGATGCCCGGACGCCCGGAGACCACGAACCTGCCGGTCTCCTTGTCATGGAAGACCGGGACGGACAGGAGCTGCCGGCGGTCGCCCGACTGGAACGCCAGCGTCACGACGGCGTTCTCCGCGTCGGCGACCTCGATCCCGTAGGGCTGGATCGCCCCGGCGCTCATCCGGCCGAGGCCGTCCCAGCCGAACTGGGGCTCGGCTCCGTCGGGCAGGAACGGAGCCAGTCGCCCGGCCCGCTCCGCCGTGCGCACGGCGTCGAAATTCAGGTAGACGGTCGCGAACTGACTGGCGAAGGACGTGGCCTTCGTGGTCGGGAATCCGGCGTCGACAGAAACGGGCGTTGAGCCCGTATTGGCATTTTCTCGGGTAAATCGCTCAAAAGGTGCACGAATGCCGTTCACCAGGATGACCACGATCAGCGCCCAGAGGATGACGCGGCCGGCCCAGACCAGCCAGCGACCGCCCCCGCCCGACCAGCGGCCGCGGCGCGGAACGCCCCGCCCCCGGGTGGCGGCGGGATCGAGATCGAAATCGTCGGGCGCCCCCGGGTACGCCGAAAGCTCAGGGTCACCAGCGGTCCGAGGATCCTGCTGGACGGTTGACCTTCGAGCCATCACGCCTCCGCTCGCGCCGATCCCCCCGGCCGGCGCGGTGTCGTACTGCTCCTGACCCCGTTAGCCATGGTGAAGCGTCTGCCTTAACTGCCTCGCCGATTCTTCCAGGAAAACCACGCCCATGCTGCAGTCATCGTATGGACTGAGCAAACCGGGTCTGGAACCGTCCGGGCTCCCCGTCTCCTACCGGCATGGCGGACAAAGCGCATTCCTCCTGGCCAGCGCCCCTATCGGTTACCCAAACGCCACCCATTGCTATCCAAAAAGCGTGCCCACTGTCCCGACCTGCGTATTTGCCGGATCCGTCTTCACGGAGCGTGACAGGGCACGGGGCGGGCACGATCCCGCCGGACCGTGCCCGCCCCGTGCCCGCCCCGTGCCCGTCTATGCCCGCCCCGTGCGGGTCCGCGCTCCCGGAGGAGGGCGGGAGGAGCCTCCGGCCGGACGCTTCAGACGTTGAAGCGGAACTCCACGACGTCGCCGTCGCGCATCACGTAGTCCTTGCCCTCGATCCGGGCCTTGCCCGCCTGCCGCGCCGCGGCGATGGAGCCGGTCTCCACCAGGTCGTCGAAGGAGACGACCTCCGCCTTGATGAAGCCGCGCTGGAAGTCCGTGTGGATGACGCCGGCCGCCTCGGGGGCGGTCGCGCCCTTGGGGATCGTCCAGGCCCGCGTCTCCTTGGGCCCCGCCGTCAGGTAGGTCTGCAGGCCCAGGGTCGCGAAGCCGACCCGGGCGAGCTGCGCCAGACCCGACTCCTCCTGGCCGACGGACTGGAGCAGCTCCAGCGCCTCCTCGTCGGAGAGCTCGACCAGCTCGGACTCGATCTTGGCGTCCAGGAAGACGGCCTCGGCCGGCGCGACGAGCGCCGACAGCCGGTCCCGCAGCTCGGTGTCGACCAGTTCGTCGGCGTCGAGGTTGAAGACGTACAGGAACGGCTTGGCGGTCAGCAGGTGCAGGTCCCGCAGGTCCGCCGGGTCGATCCCGGCGCCCTTGGCCCCGGCGTACAGCGTCGTGCCCCCGTCCAGGAGCTTGACCGCGGCCTCGGCCGCCTCCAGCGCCGCCCTGCGGTCCTTGTTGGTCCTGGACTCCTTCTGCAGACGCGGGACCGCCTTCTCCAGCGTCTGCAGGTCGGCCAGGATCAGCTCGGTGTTGATGGTCTCGATGTCGCGCTCGGGGGCGATCGCGCCGTCCACGTGGGTCACGTCCGGGTCGCTGAAGACCCGGATGACCTGGCAGATCGCGTCGGTCTCCCGGATGTTGGCGAGGAACTGGTTACCCCGGCCCTGTCCTTCGGAGGCGCCTTTGACCAGACCGGCGATGTCGACGAACTCGACCTTCGCGGGCAGGATCCGGGCGGAGCCGAAGATCTCGGCCAGCTTCTCCAGACGCGGGTCGGGCACGCCGACGATGCCCACGTTGGGCTCGATGGTGGCGAACGGGTAGTTCGCCGCCAGGGCGTTGGCGGTCTTGGTCAGCGCGTTGAAAAGCGTGGACTTGCCGACGTTGGGCAGTCCGACGATGCCGATGCTCAGGCTCACGCGACCCGAGTCTACGGGGAGCCGTGCAGTGCCACTCGCCGCAGGCAGGTCACAGGACGGGGAATCCCCGGCCCGCGCACCCGCAGATAGCGGTCCGAACCGGCCGGGCAGCCGTCGGTGGAGCCGGCCCGGGCCGTCACCCGGGCCCAGGCGCGCGAAGAGCCGCACGGCGCCCTGGTGAGTGCCAGGCGGCTGACCAGCCGCTCCCGGGGCCGCACCACGCAGTCGCCCACGGCGAGCACCCCGCCCCCCTCACCCAGGCAGGCGACCTCCCTGCCGCCGACGGCGAGCGCGTCGAGCGCGCCGTCCGGGCACGTCTCCTCCGCGCCGACCACCGCCAGCACCCTGCCGTACCAGCCCCGCGCCGAGCACGGCAGCTCCCCGCCGCGCAGCGCCAGGCAGTCACCCGCGCGCAGCACCCCGCCGCCCCGGCCCGGCTCTCCGGCGCGCGGCCCCCGCAGGTCGCGCACGCACGCCGTACGGCCCGTCCGCAGGCTCTGCGGGGCCACCTCCCCGGCCGCCCCCGCCCGGCCCGGCGCGGCCGGCGCACCGGAGATCACGACCAGCTCGTCCGTCTCGGCGGGGCACTCGGACGCGCGGACGCCGACCACGGAGATGACCGTGCCGTCGGCCGCCGCGCAGGGCACCAGGTCGAACCTGGCGCCCCGCCGGTCGACGCAGGCCCCCCGGCCCCAGGCGAGCACGGCCGGGGACTCCCCGCCGACGCCCGCCGCCGCGGTGTCCGGCACCGCGCCCCCCTGGCCGGCGATGAGCCCGATCGCGGCGGCACCGGCGGTGGCGACGATGACGAGCGCACCCCCCAGCACCGGCGCCATTCTCAGACGTAAGCCCCGTGTCCCCACGAATTCCCCCTACTTTACGTGTTCACAATGAAACTTTGAGTGATGGAGGACGTGTGCACAAGCGGAACGGCCCGGCCGGTCCGCTAGGCGTGTCGGCCCGGCCCCGGCCGCCGGACCTGGGATCATCTGCGGACATGAACGTCATGGCACTCGCCTTCCAGCTCGCCGTGGGACTCGCGGCGGGGCTCGCGATCGGCTTCCTGCTGGGCCGGGCCCGGGCCTCGGCCGCGACCGCCGACGCCGTCGCCCGCCTGGCGGACGCCGAGGCCCGGGCGCGGGCCGCCGAGGAGAAGGTCGCCTACGTCGAGGAGCAGCTCGCCGAGCGCTTCCAGGCCCTGTCGGCCCGCGCGCTCGACGTCAACAACCTGCGCTTCCTTGAGCTGGCCGAGACCCGGATGGCCGCCGGCCGCGCCGAGGCCGCGGGAGAGCTGGAGCAGCGCAAGCAGGCGGTCGAGCACCTGATCGAACCCCTGAAGGACACCCTGGCCCGCGTCGAGGCGCAGCTGCGCGACACCCAGTCGGGCCAGCGGGCCGCCCACGCGGAGCTGGCCCGGCACATCGAGATCGTCAGAGAGAGCAACGACCGCCTCCGCGACCAGACGAACGCCCTGGTGCGCGCCCTGCAGCGGCCCGAGGCCGGCGGCCGGTGGGGGGAGCTGCAGCTGCGCAGGGTCGCCGAGATCGCCGGCATGCAGCGGTTCTGCGACTTCGAGGAGCAGGCGAACGTGGCCACCGCCGACGGCGCCCTCCGGCCCGACATGGTGGTACGGCTGGCCGGCGGCAAGAACATCGTCGTCGACGCGAAGGTCTCCCTGGCCGCCTATCTGGAGGCCGCGGAGACCGGTGACCCCGACCGGCGCTCCGCCCGGCTCGACGCCCACGCCCGGCACGTGCGCGACCACGTGGACCGGCTGTCCGCCAAGGCCTACTGGCAGGCGTTCAGCCCCGCGCCGGAGTTCATGGTGCTCTTCATCCCCGGAGAGGCGTTCCTGGCCCCCGCGCTGGAGCGCGATCCCGGCCTGCTGGAGTACGCCATGCGCAAGCGGGTCCACATCGCCACCCCCACCACGCTGGTCACCATGCTGCGCACCGCGCAGTACGCCTGGCAGCAGGCCGCGCTCAGCGAGAACGCGCGCGCGGTCTTCGAACTCGGCAAGGAGCTCTACGAGCGGCTGGGCAGCATGGGGCGGAACCTGGACACGCTGGGCCGCTCGCTGGGCCGGGCCGTGGAGTCCTACAACCGGACCGTGGGCTCCCTGGAGACCCGGGTCCTGGTGAGCGCGCGCAAGCTGAACGACCTGGGGCTGGTCGACGCCGACCTCGACCGGCCGCAGATGGTCGAGGACCTGCCGCGCACGCTGGCCTCGCCCGAACTGCTGGAAGAAGAGACGCCAAGCGCGTCCCCCGTCCCGCACCTGAACGGTAAGTTGGCCAACGACCTGCTTTGAAAGCCGTTTCCTGAAACCGGGGGGTGCCCCACACTGGAGACGTGCAGGAGCAGCGCGAGGGGGGACGGGTGAGGTGATCGCATGAGTGGACGGGACCCGGCATCCGGCATCCGGCTGACCGCACGGGGCGCGGTGGCGTCCGTGCTGGTGTTCACGCTGCTGGGCAGCGTGCTGAACACGGTGCTCGGACTGCCGGCGGTCGTCGGCCTGGCGTTCGTGGGCGGCTGCGTCGCCGCCGTCTCCCTGGTCAACCCGCGCGACCTGCTCTCGCTCGTGGTCTCCCCGCCCCTGGTCTTCTTCGCCGCCGTGCTGCTCGCCGAGGCGGTGCGGTCCCTGGCCGCGCCCTCGCCGGCGGCGGCCTTCGGGCTGGGGATCTACAGCTCGCTGTCCCGGGGCGCCCCCTGGCTCTTCGCCGGATCGGCGCTGGTGCTGCTCATCGCCTGGCGGCGCGGACTGACCCGCTGCGTCCGCGACCTGCGCGACGAACTGCGCGCCTCCGGGCCCGCCGTCCCCCGGCCGCGCGCGGGCGGGGCCGCCGGAGCGGCGGCCGGGTTCGCTCCCGAGCCCGAGGGCTACTTCGAGCCCAGGATGTACGGCTCGCCCCGCGAGGGGCAGTAGCCCCCCGCGGGAGGATCCGCGGACCGGCCCCTGCGGGTCTCCTGCTCCCCGGACTCCGGCGCCCTTCCGGACGTGCCGGGACCGAAGGCTCGCGGGACCCGGGCCCGTCCGGCTCAGACCCCGGCGCGCAGGTCCTTGCGGAGCTCGTGCGGGAGGGCGAAGCGCACGCTCTCCTCGACCGACTCGACCTCCTCGACGTCCTCGAAGCCGTGGCCGGCCAGGCGGGCCAGGACCTCGGCGACGAGCTCCTCGGGAACCGAGGCGCCGCTGGTCACGCCGACCGTGGTGACGCCCTCCAGCCACTCGTCCCGGATGAACGAGGCGTTGTCGACCAGGTAGGAGGCGTCGGCGCCGTGGTCGAGGGCCACCTCGACCAGGCGCTTGGAGTTGGAGGAGTTCTCCGAGCCGACGACGATGACCAGCTCGGCCTCGGCGGCGATCTCCTTCACCGCGACCTGGCGGTTCTGGGTGGCGTAGCAGATGTCGTCGCTCGGCGGGTCGATCAGGTTCGGGAAGCGCTCCTTGAGCCGGGTGACCGTCTCGGTCGTCTCGTCCACCGAGAGCGTGGTCTGGGAGAGCCACACCAGCCGGTCGGGGTCCTTCACCTGGACGGAGCCGACCGAGCCGAGGCCGTCCACGAGCTGGATGTGCTCGGGCGCCTCGCCCGCGGTGCCCTCGACCTCCTCGTGGCCCTCGTGGCCGATCAGCAGGATGTCGTAGTCCTGGGAGGCGAAGCGCTTGGCCTCGTTGTGCACCTTGGTGACGAGCGGGCAGGTGGCGTCGATCGTCTTCAGACGGCGCTGGGCGGCCTCCTGGTGCACGGCGGGCGAGACGCCGTGGGCGGAGAAGACCACGATGGCCCCCTCGGGGACCTCCTCGGTCTCCTCGACGAAGACGGCCCCGCGCGCCTCGAGCGTCTTGACCACATGGGTGTTGTGCACGATCTGCTTGCGCACGTAGATCGGCGCGCCGTACTGCTCCAGGGCCCTCTCGACCGCCTGGACCGCACGATCAACCCCCGCGCAGTAACCACGGGGCTTCGCCACAAGCACGCGTCGAGTCGCGCGGGTCTTTGAAGTCATGTTCTTATGCTACGTGGAGTATCCATGGGGCCCGTTCACGTGCCTCTTGACCTCACAAAGCGCTTATTTTCCGCAATCAGCCGTCCGATACCGTGCTCCAGGAGATGAAATGTCAGTCCCGGATCTCTTCCGCAACGTCGCCGGGAAGGCGAAGGAACTCCCCCTCTACGTGCTGCAGACCACTCTGAGCGGCGTCGGTCAGGCGCTGATGCTCGGCGACCGGGTCCGCGGCAGGATCAAGCGCATGGCCGGTGGCGCCGACGACCTCGACCAGGAGCGTCCGGCGGCGTCCGAGCAGGCGGCCGGGACCGGCGAGCAGGCCGGGACGGCCGGGACCGCGGAGGAGCGGCCCGCCCGTCGCGAGCCGGTCATCTTCGCCCCCGCCAAGCCCAAGCCCGCGCCCGAGACGGGGCCCGAGACGGGGCCCGAGACGGAGACCGCGACCGCCGCCCCCGCGCAGACCGGAACCTCCCCGACCGAACCGGAGGCCGTCGAGCCCGCCGGCTCCGAGCCCACCGAGCCCGAGTCCGGCTCCGAGCCCACCGAGCCCGAGTCCGGCTCCGAGCCCACCGAGCCCGAGTCCGGCTCCGAGCCCACCGAGCCCGAGTCCGGCTCCGAGCCCACCGAGCCCGAGTCCGGCTCCAATGGCGGCAGGACCCGGCCCGCGCCGGTCGTCTTCGCGCCCGCGCCCACGGCCGCCGAGCCCGCGCCCGAGCCCGTGATCGCCGTACCGCCCGCGGTGAAGGTCGAGGTGGCCGAGGTCGAGGTGGAGGTCGAGACGCCCGACGCCGCCGGCGCCGCCCCGGTCGAGGCCGAGGTCGAGGTCGTGAAGACCAAGCCCGCCGAGCCCGAGCTCGCCGCGTCCGCGACCACCCGGGCGAAGGCCGCGAAGGCCAAGGTGCGCAAGGAGGCGGCGGGTCCCGCCCCCGTGAAGGCCGCCCGGACCGCGAAGACCGTCGCACCCGCCGCCGAGCCCGGGACCGCCGCACCCGCGACGGCCGGTGAGGACGTGCCCGCCGAGCCGCTGCCCGGTTACTCCGGGTTGACCGTCGCCTCGCTCCGCGCCCGCATGCGCGGCAAGAGCGCCCAGCAGATCAGGATCATGATCGCCTACGAGCAGGCGACCACGGCCCGCCCCGAGGTCGTGCGGATGTACGAGAACCGCCTCGCGAAGCTGGAGGCCGCCGAGTGACCGCCTCCGCCCCCTAGGCTTCCGGCATGACGTCGAAGACCACTCCGGAGCAGCCGCTGCCGGTCCGCACCGTCCTGCAGATGGTCGGCGGCTGGATCGGCAGGCTCGGCACCGTCTGGGTCGAGGGGCAGATCACCGAGCTGACCGCGCGGGGCGGCACGGTGTTCCTGACGCTGCGCGACCCGGTGGCGAACGTGTCCACCAAGGTGACCTGTCCCCGCGGGGTCTACGAGGCGACCGTCCCCCGCCCGGTGGACGGCGCCCGGGTCGTGATGAATCTGAAGCCCGACTTCTGGGTCAACCGGGGCTCCTTCGCGTTCACCGCCCTGGAGATGCGCCCGGTCGGCGTCGGCGAGCTGCTGGCCCGGCTGGAGCGGCTGCGCCAGGTGCTCGCCGCCGAGGGGCTCTTCGCCGCCGACCGCAAGCGCCGCCTGCCGTTCCTGCCCGGCACGGTCGGGCTGATCTGCGGCCGCGACTCGGCGGCCGAGCGCGACGTGCTGGAGAACGCGCGGCGCCGCTGGCCCGCGGTGCGGTTCAAGGTCGAGCAGGCGGCCGTGCAGGGACCGTACGCCGTGGGCGAGGTCACCGAGGCGCTGCACCGGCTCGACGCCGACGGCGAGGTCGAGGTCATCGTGATCGCCCGGGGCGGCGGGTCGATGGAGGACCTGCTGCCCTTCTCCGACGAGGCGCTGGTCCGGGCGGTGGCCGCGTGCCTGACGCCGGTGGTCAGCGCGATCGGCCACGAGCAGGACGGCCCGCTGCTCGACCTGGTCGCCGACGTGCGGGCCTCCACTCCGACCGACGCGGCCAAGAAGGTCGTGCCGGACGTCGGCGAGCAGCTCGCGCTGGTGCGCCAGCTCCGCGACCGGGGCCGCCGGGTGGCGGGCGGCTGGCTGGACCGCGAGACGGCCTGGCTGGCGGCGGTCCGCTCCCGGCCGTCCCTGTCCGACCCGGTCCGCGAGATCGAGCGCCGGGCCGAGCAGGCCGAGCAGCTGCGGGACCGGACCCGGCGCGCGCTCACCGGCTCCCTGGACCGCGCCCAGGACTCCCTCGGCCACCTGCGCGCCCGCCTGGTCGCCCTCTCCCCCGCCGCCACCCTGGAGCGCGGCTACGCGATCGTGCAGCGCCCCTCCGGCGACGTCGTACGGCGGGCGGCCGACGTGACCGGAGGCGACGAGCTGACGGTCCGCTTCCCCGACGACCGGATCACGGTCGTCACCGCCCGGAGGGATCCCGGCGCGTGAGCGGGGAGGTCGTCACCGCCCGGAGGGATCCCGGCTGCCCGGAGGGACCGGGAAGGCGCCCGCCGGTCAGACTGAGGGACCCGGGAAGGCGCCCGCCGGGCGAACCGGGTCAGCAGGGGTCCCGCCAGGTGAGCGAGGGGTAGCCGTCCTCGACGAAGCCGAGCTCGCGGTAGAGCGGCTCCCCGTCCGAGGTCGCGTGCAGGTCCACCTTCCGGACGCCGCCCGCCCGGTACCAGTCCAGGAGCGCGCCCAGGACGGCCCGGCCGTGTCCCCTGCGCCGGTGCCGGGGGTCGGTGGTCATCCCCTGGATGTAGCCGTACCGGCCGTCGGGGAGGGACGGTCCCGGGAAGCGGTTGAAGACCAGGCCGATCCCGCAGGAGGCGAGGCCTCCCCCGGGGGCGTCCACCACGTAGACGGCCGTGTCGGGGGTGCCGATCCGCTCGGCGAGGCTGTCGGCGTAGGACTCCTGCCAGTGCTCGGAGAGCGGGTAGGTCCCGTCCCTGGCCATCCGTTCGGTCAGGATCTCCCGCAGGCGGACCAGCTCGGGGATGTCGCCGGGGGTCGCGTCACGCACACTCACCCCGCCAGTCTTCCAGCCGTCCGGTGGCGCTCCGTCAGGCCGGCCTGACGGGCCGGGCCGCGGGCTCACTCCCCGGAGGCCGGGCGCCCCCGGTTCCGACGGCGCAGGAGGAGGAGCCCGGGCACGCCGAAGAAGAGGACCGAGACGACCGAGTTGCCGGCGAGGCCGAACACCACGTCGCCGTGGTCCTCGTAGCGCACATGGCCGTTGATCAGGAGCGGGGTCGTGAGGGCGTTGCTCACCGTATGGAGCACCACGCCGGGCCAGATCGAGCCGGTCCGCACGCGCATCTCGCCGTAGAGGACGGCCATCGCCACGATGCCCGCGAGGAAGGTCGGCAGGTACCACGCCCACGGCAGCGTCGTGCTCTGGCGGAAGTCCGCCTGGGACATCCAGACGGTGTACAGCGGGAGGTGCCACAGTCCCCAGACCAGTCCGACGAGGACGTGCGGGGCGACACCGCGCAGGCCGAGCGCCATCGCGGTGCGCGTGCCGTAGCCGCGGAAGATGAACTCCTCCAGCAGGTTCTTGACCACCAGGAAGCCGAGCGCGGTGGCGAAGGCGGCGAGGAGGGGCTGCTCGCCGGCGCGCGGGGCGGCGGAGAACGTCGCGGCGCCGGAGGCCGTGGCCGCCGCCACCGCGACGGCGGCCACGGCCGGGGAGAACACCGCCGCGAACGCGAACCAGCGGGCCCGGCCCGCGAACCGCAGCGTGAGCCCCAGGCGTCCCGCGCCGTCCCGGTTGAGGAAGTACAGGACGAGCGCGGTCAGCGCCGGGACGGCGATCCACAGTCCCTGCCCGTTCGTGCCGCCGGCGGCGGAGGTCACGCTCCCGGTGCCGACGGTCTGCCCGGTGGCCCGGTCCATGGCGGCGAAGAGCCAGCCGCCGCCTACGGTGACGGCCGAGAAGACGGCGAAGTTGATCCGGGCGCGCAGGCGCGAGACCGGCCGGAGCCGCTCCGCGCCGTCCAGGGGGCGGGCCGAGGTGGTCATCATGACTCTCCGTTCGCAGGGGGGCCGTCCCCGGCGGGGTCGTCTCCGGGGACGGCCTCGAGCAGAGCGAGGGCCTCGTCGGCCCAGGCGATGGCGGCCACGGCGTTGTGCCGGCCGGCGGATATGGTCATCAGGACGTAGGGCAGGTCCGGAGAGCCCGCCTCCTCGGCGGAGATCGTGCGGGCCATGCCTTCGTACTCGGCCAGGCTCCGCTCGGCGTCCGCCCTGGTCTCCAGCAGCAGCTCCCGGCACTTGCGCACGCCCAGGGTCCGGCCGAAGAACAGCCGCAACAGGAGCCCGCTCCGCGGCGGCGTCGCCGCGATCGGCTCGCTCAGCAGCTCGCGCAGGCGGGCGCTTCCGGAGTCGGTGATGGCGAAGGTCGACGAGCCGGAACGCGACCCCTCGCGGCGTTCCACGTGGCCCTGCTGTTCGAGGGCGCCGAGCGTCGGGTAGATCTGCCCGAAGCTCTCGCTCCAGAAGTGCCCGAGCACATCCCGGATGGCCTCCCTGAGCGCGTAAGCCGTCATCGGGTGCATGCTCAACGCCCCCAGCACCGCCGTCTCCGTCTGACTTCGCCGTGCCATCGACGCCTCCCTATCTCTGTTAGATATATCTAACAGAGATAGGAGAGTACGGCAATCGTCCGCGCAGGGGACCGGAGATCCCTCTCCCCGCCGAACCCGGTACGACCCCGCCCCGGCGTCCACGCCGGGGCCCGCCGGTCCGGCCACGACCGGCCCGCCCGGCGGCGCACCGCTAGGGTGGGTGCGTGGCCGAGGAGAAGACACCGTCGTACGAGCAGGCTCGCGAGGAGCTGACCGAGGTGGTCCGCCGCCTGGAGGCGGGCGGGCTCACCCTGGAGGAGTCGATCGAGCTGTGGGAGCGCGGCGAGCGGCTGGCCGCGCTCTGCGAGGAGTGGCTGCAGGGCGCCCGGGTGAAGCTCGCCGCGGCCATGGCGCAGCGCGGGCGGCCCGACCCGGGCGGGGACGAGCCCTTCTGAGCCCTCCCCTGCGCCCTCCGCGGGGCTCCTTCCCCGGCCTCCGCGGGTCCGGCTAGGAGGTGACCTTCGGCTGCTGCTTCAGCGAGCCGGCGAAGGCGGTCAGCTCGTCCCACCCGGCGGTGCCGGTGACGACGATCACGCAGTCGGGCAGGATCCGCACCAGCGAGCGCTGGTCCTTGTCCTCCCGCTGGCGCTTCTCCCAGACCGCGCCGGCGATCGGGACGGTGCCCAGGGCCCGGTCGCTGTTGGCCATCCGGTCGGCGAACCCGGCGGCGGGCTTCTCGTCGCTCTGCGCGAGCATCACGTGCTCGCGCTCGCCGTCGGCGCCCTTGGCGGTGGCGAAGCCGAGCCGCCAGGTCACCACGCCCCGCTGCGCGGTCTTCCGGGAACTGGTGGGGATCCAGTCGGCGGGCACCGGCTCGGGCGTCCAGACCCGGTACGGCGCGTCCCGCCGCATGTTGGCGACGTCGATGGAGTAGTCGATCCTGGGGATGTGCTCTTCCCTGCTCTGCGGCGTGACCAACAGGAAGACGAACACGCCGAGGAGGCAGATCAGCATCGCGGCGACGTAGCCGCGGAAACCCTCAGTGAACCGTTGCACGAGTGGCGAGACTACCCGTCCGGGGGCGCGGTCCGGCCTGCAGGTGCGGCCGGGCGGGGTGTCACGCCTGCGGGCCGGGGATCCGCCCGATGATGGCGAGCACGTCCTCGGCGAGCCGGCGGGAGGCGTCCTCGTCCGGCGACAGGACGATCTCGGAGACGGCGGCGGCGAGCGCCCCGGTGACGACCACGACCAGCGCGCCCTCGTCGCCGTCGAACAGCGCGGCGTTGCGCTTGGCCCACTGGCGCAGCCGGTCGCGCACGACGAGCTCGAAGCCGGGCGGGCCGTCGCCGCGCAGGAACAGCGCGGCGAGCTCGCGCTCGGCCAGGCAGCCCTCCAGGTAGGCGCGGGCCCCGGCGATGAACAGCCGCATCGGGTCGGTCTCGCCCTCGGACCTGACCGTCTGGAGCGCCTGCTTGGTGCGCTGGGTCTGCCGGGCCTGGAACTCCTCGAAGAGGGTCAGGTAGAGATCGGCCTTGCCGGAGAAGTGGTGGTAGAGGCTGCCCACGCTCGCCCCCGCGCGCGCGACCACCTCGGTGACCCCGGCGTCGGCGAAGCCGCTCGTGACGAAGACCTCCCTGGCCGCCGCCAGGAGCGCGACGCGCGTGGCGGCGCCCCGCTCCGAGGTCCGTGCGGTCACGCCCGTCGCCGACCGATCCGTGTCGCTGCTCATGGTCGGCAGATTATCCCTTCCCGGGCAGGCAAGAGGGGGACAACTACGATCGTTGCAGTAATCCACGAGAGGGGCCTTTCGCATGTCCGAGCAGACCTCCGTTCCCGCCGCCCTCGCCACGGGCGCGCACGCGCCCGATCGCAACCTCGCCCTGGAGCTGGTCCGGGTGACCGAGGCCGCCGCGATGGCCGCCGCCCGCTGGGTCGGGCGGGGTGACAAGAACGGCGCCGACGGCGCGGCCGTCAACGCGATGCGCCAGCTGATCAACACCGTGTCGATGAACGGCGTGGTCGTGATCGGCGAGGGCGAGAAGGACAACGCGCCGATGCTCTACAACGGCGAGTCCGTGGGCGACGGCACCGGCGCGGAGTGCGACGTGGCCGTGGACCCGATCGACGGCACCCGCCTCACCGCGCTGGGCATGCCCAACGCCATCTCGGTGATCGCGGTCAGCGAGCGCGGCTCGATGTACGACCCGTCCGCCGTCTTCTACATGGACAAGCTGGTGACCGGCCCGGAGGCCGCCTCCTCGGTGGACATCAACGCGCCGGTGGCCGACAACATCGCCGCGGTGGCCCGCGCCAAGGGGTGCGAGTCCTCGGACGTGACCGTGGTCGTCCTCGACCGGCCCCGGCACGAGAAGATCATCAGCGAGATCCGGGAGGCCGGCGCACGGATCAAGCTCATCACCGACGGCGACGTGGCCGGTGCGATCATGGCGGCCCGCACGGGCACCGGCATCGACCTCATGCTCGGCGTCGGCGGCACGCCCGAGGGCATCATCGCGGCCTGCGCGCTCAAGTGCCTGGGCGGGGTGATCCAGGGCAGGCTGTGGCCGCGGGACGACGCCGAACGCCGCAAGGCGCTGGACGCGGGCCTCGACCTGGACGCCACGCTGACCACCGACGACCTGGTCAAGTCCGACGACGTGTTCTTCGCGGCCTCCGGGATCACCGACGGGGAGATCATGCAGGGTGTGCGCTACCGGGGCGGCCGGGCCGTGACCGGCTCCCTGGTGATGCGCGGCCGGTCCGGCACGATCCGCAAGATCGAGTCGGAGCACCAGCTCTGGAAGCTCCGCGCCTACAGCGCGATCAACTTCGACAGCGCCGGCTGAGGCCCGGCCGCGGGCGGGCCCGGCGCGTCCGCGGCCGGGCCGGGCCGGGAGCAGGCCGGAGAACCGGCCGCGGACCGACCGCGTGGACCCGCCTCAGACCGGCCGCGGACCGACCGACCGGCCTCAGACCGGCCGCGGAGCCGCTGGGGCCCGCGGGTCAGCGGCGGAACCAGGAACGGCGGGGCCGCTTGGGCGACTTGGCGATCACGCTGCCCATGGAGACGAGGCCGGTGATCTCGATGACCGGGCCGTCGGGAGAGGGGCGGACCTGGTTCCTCTTCCCGCCCAGGAAGATCGAGGCGGGCATCTCGATCCGCACGCCCTCCGGGACGACCAGCGTGAGCGTCCCCCCGATCACGGTGACCTGGAGGGTCACGTGGCTGGACTGGAGCAGCGCCTCGCACAGGTCCAGGGTGACGTTGGCGCAGACCGCGGTGGCGGAGAAGCGGGTGGGCACCACCCAGCGGCCCGAGCGCTTCTCCGAGCCGAAGAAGGCCGTCACGGGCCGGGCGTCGGTGCGCAGCGGCTGGGCCTCGGGCGGGAGCAGGTCGGTGGTGATCGCGGCGAGCTCGCCCAGCGTGCGGGCCCGGTAGACCGCCTCCAGCCGCTCCTCGTGCTCGTCGTGGTCCAGTCTGCCGTCGGCGAGCGCGTCGCCCAGGACCGCGGCCACCCGCTCCCGGTCGGAGTCCCCCGCCCGCAGGTCGCCGGGACGCGGTTCCGGCGCGTTCCCCCGGACCGCGGGACGCCTCGCCGGAGGCGGCGCGGATGGTGTCGCGGGAGGTCTGGGATCGTCCACGCCTCGACGATAATCCCTGCCGGAACCGGATGCGCCCGGCACGCGGACGACCGTTGACCCGGAGGAGAGACGCGCCTAGCCTGACGAGAACTTGAACCCCCCTCATGTTCTCTGGAGGTCGCGATGCCGACCCCGCGTGACCGGCAGGCACGGGTGGCGACCTGGGCCGCCTTCTTCGTCCAGGGCCTGTGCTTCGCCACCCTGCTCACCCACGTGATCGACCTGCAGCGCGCGTTCGGCCTGAGCGACGGCGACCTCACACTGGTCCTGCTGCTGGTGCCGTTGATCGCGGGCGTCGGGAGCGTCGCCGCCGCCCCCCTGGCCGCGCGCTACGGCAGCGCCCCCGTCCTGAGGCTCTCCCAGCTCGCCGTCTGCGCCGTCGTGGTCCTGATGGCCTCCAACGACCGGCTCGCCGGGCTCTACGGCCTGAGCGCCGCCTTCGGGCTCTTCGTCGGGGCGGTCGACGCGGCCATGAACATGCAGGCGGTGGCGGTCGAGCGCCGGTACGGCATGAGCGTGCTGACCGGCTTCCACGCGGTCTGGAGCGTCGGCTCGATGCTGGGGGCCGGGCTCAACTCCGCCTTCAGCGCCCTGGAGGTGGACCTGTTCTGGGCCTTCTCCCTCCCGATGCTGCTCGGCGCGCTCGTCTCGCTGGCCCTGCTCCCCCGCCTGTACGGCGCCGCCGAGGAGCGGGCCCCGCGCCGGACGGCCGCAGATCCCGCAACGGAGCACACGGTGGAGGACGCCGCGCCGGTCCGGGTGCCGTGGCGGCCGATCATCCCGCTCTGCCTGGCGATGGCGTTCCTCTACGTCGGCGACGCGGCGGTCTCCAACTACGGCACGGTCTACATGGAGAAGGCGCTCGCCGCGAGCGGGTGGCTGGTGCCGCTGGCCTACTTCGCCTACCAGGCCGCCATGCTCCTGGCGCGGGTCCCCGGCGACCTCGCCGTCCGCCGCCACGGCCCGGCCCCCGTGGTCCGCGCGGGCGCGGTGGTCGGGGCGCTGGGCGCGCTCGGCGTCGTCGCCGCCCCCGGCCCGGTCGTGGCCGTCCTGGCGTTCGGCCTGGTCGGGGTGGGTCTGTCCGTCATCGCCCCGCAGTCGTTCTCGGCGGCGGGACGGCTCGGCGCCGGAGCCGAGACGGCGATCGCGCGGGTCAACCTGTTCAACTACGTCGGGTTCGTCGTCGGCGCCGCCGCGGTCGGCACGATCAACGACGCCGTGGACGTGCGGGCGGCGTTCGTGCCCGCGGTGGTGCTGATCGCCCTGATCGTGCCGCTGGCCGGCGGCTTCCGGCTGAGGACCGCCACCGCCGTCAGCGGGGGAGGTCCCCGGTGACCGCGGCGACGATCTCTCCGGCGCGGTGGGCCGGGAGCCGCGCGAACCCCATGACCAGGGCGGGCGGGCCCGGCCGGCGGCGCATCGGGCCCACCGGCTCGGCCGCCAGGCCACGGGCCCGGGCCGCCGCCGCGACGGCCCGCTCGTCCCAGCCGCCGGGCAGTTCGGCGAGCAGGTGCAGCCCCGCGGAGACGCCCCGCACCGTGATCTCGGGGAGGTGCTCGGCCAGGGCCCGTACGAGGGCGTCCCGCCGGGCCCGGTACTCCCGGCGCATCCGCCGCAGGTGCCGGTCGTAGGCCCCGGTCCGCAGCAGGTCCGCCAGCACGTGCTGCTCCAGCACCGGGGATCCCATGTCCTGCTCCGCCCGCGCCCGCCGTACCGCCGCGGCGATGTGCGGCGGGGCCGCCACCCAGCCGAGCCGGAGCCCCGGGGCCAGGGACTTGCTGACGCTCCCGGCGAGGACCACCCGGCCGGGGGCCAGTCCCTGCAGGCAGCCCACCGGGTCGCGGTCGAACCGGAACTCCGCGTCGTAGTCGTCCTCCAGGACCACCGCGCCCGCCGCCGCGGCCCACGCGGTCAGCTCCGCGCGGCGGCGCGGGGAGAGCACCACCCCGGTCGGGTAGTGGTGGGCCGGGGTGAGCAGCACCGCCCGCGCCTCCGTCGCGGCCAGCGCCGCCACGTCGACACCCTCCCCGTCGACCGGGACGGCGACCAGGTCGGCGCCCGCGGCCCGCAGCAGCGGCAGCTGGCGCAGGCCGGTCGGGTCCTCCACCGCGAGCCGTACGCCGCGGTCGCGGCCCGCCGGGCGCGCGGCGGGGCCGGTGAACCAGCCGAGGTCGCGGCCGGGTCGCGCCTCGGGGAAGCGCCCGGCGAGCACCTGGACGGTGAGGCTGAGCCCCTGGGCGACCCCGCCCACGATCACCAGGTCGTCCGGGTTCGCGTCGGCGCCCCGGACCCGGCGCAGGTAGGCGGCCAGCTCCTCGCGCAGCTCGCGGACGCCGCCGGGGTCGCCGTAGTCCAGGCCTCCGGCGGGCAGGGAGGCGAGCACCCGCCGGGTCGCGGCCAGCCACCGCTCCCGGGGGAAGGTCCGCAGGTCGGGAGAGGTGGGACGACGCCCGTAGTCGTGCTCGCGGACCTCCGCCCCGGATGCGCCGGGGCCGGCCCCGGCGGTACGGCCCGCGGCGGGCGCCACCCGGGTCCCGGCCCCGATCCGCGCGACCAGGAACCCCTCGGCGACCAGCTGCTCGTACGCCTCGACGACGACGCCCCGCGACAGCCCGAGGTCCCTGGCCAGCTCCCGGCTCGCCGGCAGCCGCGCCCCGGCGGTCAGCCGGCCCTGCCGTACGGCCTCGCGCAGCTCGCGGGTGATCTGCCCGGCGATCCCGCCCGCGGCCCGGTCGACGCTCAGATGGAGATCGGCCAATTGGTCCTCTCTCCTCCGCGATGATTGGACTGAACGAGGAAACCATTATCTCCCTAGCATTCCGGGCATGAGCGACACCCTCACCATCCGCGCGGCCCGGTTCCGCGGTCCCGCCCAGGCGGCCGGGGCGATGTTCCTGGTGGGCACCCTGGCCGGGGTCTCCGGTCTGATCGGGGACTATCCGGTCTACGGCGGGCAGGCGGTGCGCTACCTGCTGGCCGCGGTGATCCTGCTGGCCGTCGTCCGGCTGTCGGGCCTGCGGTTCGTCCGGCCGTCGCCGCGCGAGGCCGCCCTGCTGGCCGCCCTCGCCCTCACCGGGCTGGCGGTCTTCAACGTCTGCGTGATCGAGGCCACCCGGCACGGGGGGCCCGCGCTGGTCGGCACCGTGCTCGGCACCGTCCCGCTGGCGCTCGCCCTGATCGGCGGACGGCCCTCCCCCCGGGTGCTCGGGGCGGCGGCGGTCGTGGTCACCGGGGCCACCGTGGCCACCGGCCTGGGCAGCGGCGAGCCGGCCGGGCTGCTGTGGTCGCTGGGCGCGCTGGCCTGCGAGGTCTGCTTCTCGGTGCTGGCCATTCCGCTGCTGCCCCGGCTGGGCGCGCTGCGGGTCTCGGCCTACTCCGCCGCGCTGGCCGTACCGCTGCTGGGGGTGATCGGGCTGCTGGCCGACGGGACCGCGGCGCTGCGCGCGCCGACCGCCGCCGAGGCGGCGGGCCTGGGCTACCAGGCGGTCGTCGTCACCGCCGTGGCGTTCTTCCTCTGGTACGACGCGCTGCCCCGGCTCGGCGCCGCCGCGGCCGGGCTGTTCGCCGGGCTGATCCCGGTCGGCGCGATGGCCACCGGCGCGGTGCTCGGGTTCGGCGCGCCGTCCACCGCCGACCTGGCCGGGGCCGCGCTGGTCGTCACCGGGATCGCCGTCGGGCTCACGGCCGGATCCGGGCGCGGAGAGGCCGTCCCCGGCCGACCGGCGTCCGCGGTGGCGGAGCGGGCCTGATGGGTGACGGCCCGACCGGCGTCCGCGGTGGCGGAGCGGGCCTGACGGGTGACGGCGCGTCAGCGGTGCAGCGGGCGCTGGTCCTTGTTCTCCTCGGCGACCATGTGGAGCACGATGGTGAGCAGTGACCCCACGAGCCCGCCGATGATGAGCAAGCCGATGGCGAACAGAACATAAGAGCCGATTTCCATGATTTTCCCCTGAGATGCCGGACATCCAGTTCATACGGCCTCAATGTCCATCCTCCGCCGGTCGTGCTCCCCGTGCGGGCAAGGAACGGCACGGAAACCGCATGGGCCCGCCAAGGGCGTTCCCCCGGACGGGCGCCGGGCGCGGGAAGGGGCGCCCGGATCCGGCCCGCGGTCCTCAGCGGCGGGCGATCGGCCACTCCTGGTCCCGGGCGCCCAGTTCGTGCAGAACGAGCCCGATCAGCGGCACGAGCAGCCCGGCGAGCACCAGAAGGCCGAATCCCAGCATCACGATCTGACTGGCTTCCATGGCTTCCCCCTCGGTGGAGCGGAATGGATCCTTTCCCTCATCCCTCCGTCGCCGCGCGGGCAAGCGGACGTCCCGGGCGCGTCATGGTTCGCCCAATCCGCCCGGAAGGCGGCAGCGCCCGGCGGGAGCCCGCGGAGCCGTACGGCGGACGCCTTCCGGAACGCCCGGCGGGAGGCCGTACCCTCTAGCAGGAGCCGGCGAGAACCGGCAGAAGGCCCCGGCACGGAGGATCGAAGACGATGCCCGAGTTCGACTACACCGACCTGCTCCCCCTGGGAACGGACGAGACGGAGTACCGCCTGGTCAGCAGCGAGGGGGTGCGCGTCGTCGAGGCCGCGGGCCGCAGGTTCCTGGAGGTCGACCCCGAGGCGCTGCGGCTGCTCACCGAGACCGCGATCCACGACATCTCGCACTACCTCCGGTCGTCGCACCTCGCCCAGCTCCGGAAGATCATCGACGATCCCGAGTCCAGCGGCAACGACCGCTTCGTCGCCCTCGACCTGCTGAAGAACGCCTCCATCTCGGCCGGCGGCGTGCTGCCGATGTGCCAGGACACCGGCACCGCCATCGTGATGGGCAAGCGCGGCCGGCACGTGCTGACCGACGGCGCCGACGCCGCGCACATCTCGCGCGGCGTCTACGACGCCTACACCCGGCTGAACCTGCGCTACTCGCAGATGGCCCCGATCACCATGTGGGAGGAGAGGAACACCGGCTCCAACCTCCCCGCCCAGATCGAGCTGTACGCCGAGGACCCGCACGGCCACCCGGACGAGTACAAGCTGCTGTTCATGGCCAAGGGCGGCGGCAGCGCCAACAAGTCGTTCCTCTACCAGGAGACCAAGGCCGTCCTCAACGAGAAGCGCATGCTGGCCTTCCTGGAGGAGAAGATCCGCTCCCTGGGCACCGCGGCCTGCCCGCCGTACCACCTGGCGATCGTGGTGGGCGGCACCTCGGCCGAGTACGCGCTGAAGACGGCGAAGTACGCCAGCGCCCGCTACCTGGACTCCATCCCCACCTCCGGCTCCCCCAGCGGGCACGGCTTCCGCGACACCGAGCTGGAGGCCAAGGTCTTCGAGCTCACCCAGAGGCTCGGCATCGGCGCCCAGTTCGGCGGCAAGTACTTCTGCCACGACGTCCGGGTGATCCGCCTGCCCCGGCACGGCGCCTCCTGCCCGGTGGCCGTCGCGGTCTCCTGCAGCGCCGACCGCCAGGCCCTGGCGAAGATCACCCCCGAGGGGGTCTTCCTGGAGCGGCTGGAGACCGACCCGGCCCGGTTCCTGCCGGACACCACCGACGAGCACCTCTCGGACGACGTGGTGAAGATCGACCTCAACCGGCCGATGGCGGAGATCCTCGCCGAGCTGACGAAGTACCCGGTCAAGACCCGCCTCTCGCTGACCGGCCCGCTGGTCGTCGCCCGCGACATCGCGCACGCCAAGATCGGCGAGCTGCTCGACGCGGGCGGCGAGATGCCGCAGTACCTGAAGGACCACGCCGTCTACTACGCCGGTCCGGCCAAGACCCCCGAGGGCTACGCCTCCGGCTCCTTCGGCCCGACCACCGCCGGTCGCATGGACTCCTACGTCGAGCGCTTCCAGGCCGCGGGCGGCTCCATGGTGATGCTCGCCAAGGGCAACCGCTCCAAGCAGGTCACCGAGGCCTGCCAGCGGTACGGCGGCTTCTACCTGGGCTCCATCGGCGGTCCGGCCGCCCGCCTGGCCCAGGACTGCATCCGCAAGGTCGAGGTCCTGGAGTACCCGGAGCTCGGCATGGAGGCCGTCTGGAAGATCGAGGTCGAGGACTTCCCCGCCTTCATCGTGGTCGACGACAAGGGCGAGGACTTCTTCGTGGACCGCACCGGCCCGGCCCTGTCCATCGGCCGCCGGAGCTGACCGCGGGGTTCGGGGACGGGCCGGCGGGGCGGGAGGCGGTGACCGGGACACGGTGACCGGGGCACGGCCGCCGGGCCGCCGTGACCGCGGACGCCGTGAGCGCAGACGCCGGGACCCGGGGACGCTCAGTCGGTGAGGAAGTCGACGAGCGCCTTGTTGACCTCGGCGGCGTGGGTCCACAGCAGGCCGTGCGGGGCGCCGTCGATCTCGACGTAGGCCGCCTCCGGCAGTGCCTTGTGCAGCTGACGGGCGGTGGCATCGATGGGCAGGATGCGGTCGGCGGTGCCGTGCAGGATCAGCGCGGGGATCCCGGAGGCGGCGATGGCGGCGACGTCGGCGCGGAAGTCGGTGATCCAGGTCGGCACGCACGCGGCCGAGGCGTAGGCCGAGGACCCGGCGGCCACGTTCCAGCTCGACCGCAGGGCCGCCTCGCTGAGACGTCCGCCGAGGTTCTCGTCGGTGTTGTAGAAGTCGGCGTAGAAGGCGTCGAAGTAGGCGTAGCGGTCGTCGGTGACGGCCTGGAGGATCCCGTCGAAGACGGACTGGTCGACGCCGTCGGGGTTGTCGTCGGTCTTGAGCAGGAACGGCTGGAGCAACGCGAGGAAGGCGGCCTTGCCGACCCGCTCGGTGCCGTAGGTGCTCAGGTAGCGGGTGACCTCGCCGCTGCCCATGGAGAACCCGACGAGCACGGCGTCGCGCAGGTCGAGGGTGCGCATCAGGACGTCGAGGTCCGCGGCGAAGGTGTCGTAGTCGTAGCCCGTGGTGGGCCGGCTGGAGCGGCCGAACCCGCGCCGGTCGTAGGTGATGACCCGGTGGCCGGTCTCCAGCAGGGCCGGGAGCTGCTTCTCCCAGGAGTGCCCGTCGAGGGGGTAGCCGTGGATGAGCACGACCGGCCGGCCGGCGCCGTGGTCCTCGTAGTAGAGCTCGACGGGGGTGGAGTTCTCGGTACCGACGGTGATGTAGGCCATTTTCATTCCTTCGTGGTGCATGAGATCACTACTGGGGCGAATGTACGGATTAACTGCGGCGAAGAGGTGAACGGGACGGGACGCGGAGGCGGCCCGGCGGCGGCCGCCAGAGATCGGGGAGCACCGGCCGCCCTGCGGACACCCGTCCGGCGGCTCCCCCGCGGCGGTGCGATCGATCCTCTAGCGGCGGCCGGCGGCGGCGCGCTCGATCAGGTCCGCCACCGCGTCGGGGCGGGAGACCAGGACGGCGTGCGAGGCGCCCTCGACCTCGACGGCGGCGCGGGCCCCGGCGCGCTCGGCCATGAAGCGCAGCGAGGCCGGCGGGATGTTCTTGTCGCCGGTCGGGATCAGCGCCCAGGAGGCGACGTCCTTCCAGGCGGGGGCGCCGGAGGGCTCGTTGAGCGCGGCGGCGGTGACGGGGCGCTGGGCGGCGGCCATCAGCTTGGCGTCGCGGGCGGGGACGTCGTGGGCGAACTGCTTGCGGAACCTGTCCTGGCGGACGTAGAGGTCGGTCCCGCCGCCGGGCAGCGGCACCTCCCGCAGGGTCTCGCCGAGGGTGCTGCCGGGGTACTTGCCGGCCAGGTCGGCGGCGCTCTCGCCCTGCTCCGGGATGAAGGCCGCGACGTAGACGAGGGCCTTGACGGCGTCGTTGCCGCGGGCCGCGTTGGTGATGACCGCGCCGCCGTACGAGTGGCCGGCCAGGACGACGGGGCCCTTGACGCTCTTGAGCAGGGCGGCGGTGGCGGCGGCGTCGTCGGCCAGGCCGCGCAGCGGGTTCGCCGACGCGATCACGGTGTAGCCCCGGCGCTGGAGCCGCTCGGCCACGCCGTTCCAGCTGGAGGCGTCGGCGAACGCGCCGTGCACAAGCACGATGGTGGGCTTGGCCGCGTCCGCGGTTCCGGCGGAGGCCCCGGCGGAGGCCGCCGGAGCGGCGGCGGTGAGCGCGGAGGCCGCGGCGGCCGTGGCGAGCAGAGCGGTGAGGGGGCGGGCGAAGCGGGTCATCGGGTCCTCCGGGGAAGCGGTTTTTCGAAGTGATCAAAACGTACCCGATTACATCGTACACGAGATAGTCGACAGCGATGTGATCTGCATCACCCTCGGGACCGTCGAGGACGGCGCGACGGGCGCCCCGCCATAGGTCCGGTCCACGCCGGTGAACCGGGGGGCCGCGCACCACGTGCCCGGGGCCAGGAAGGTCACGTCGGCCTTGACGCCCGCCTCGCCCAGCCTGGCCTCCAGCCCGGCGGGGTCGCGCAGCTCGTTGACGGCGACCCTGACCGTGCCGTCCGCTCCCTCGGTGACCGCGTAGGCGGCGGTCTCGGTCCCGGTAGCTCAGTTCGGCCCGCGCGACGAGCAGCAGCACGTCGCGATCGGCCTGCGCGAGCCCCATCAGGGCCAGCGCGAGCGGCCGGTTGACGGCCAGGGCGGTGACCCCGTCCTCGATCCGGGAGCCGGACAGCTCCGCCGGGTGCACGCCGCTGCGGACATACGCGCGGCAGAGGCCCGTCTCGGTGCGCCGCCGGCGGCCGATCAGGTTGGAGGCGATGCCGTACAGCCACGGCCGGGCGTCGGAGCGGCTCCGGTCGTAGTCGCCGCGGCGCTGGAAGGCGGCCAGGAAGGTGTCGGCCACCACGTCCTCCGCCGCGCTGGGGCCCAGGCGCCTGGTCACGTAGCGGTGCAGGAGCGGCGCATGCCGGTCGAACAGGACGGCGAAGACCTCGGATTCGTCCAGTGATCTCCCAATGAGGATCGCGTCGTCGACTTCGGCGACTTCGGCGACTTCGTGGAGGATTGTCATGCATGCCGACCTTTCCTGGCGTTTGCGGTCATCTGTACTTGTCGCATCGGGCCGGAATCCTTCACAGGGGCGACCGGCGGCCCTGCGGCCGCCGGTCAGGGGACCGGTCCCGCTTCAATAACGGGAGATCGAATCGCGCACGATCCGGTCGCCGTCGCCCTTTTCCGCCTACACTCGGTCCATGGACTCGGACACGCACCGCCCCGGCACGGACGACCCGCGGGCCGGCGGCTCCGGACCGCTGGCCGCGATGCTCTGCTTCGACCTGTACGCCGCCTCACGCAGCGTCACCTCCGTCTACCGCACCCTGCTCGACCCTCTGGGCCTGACCTATCCGCAGTACCTCGTGATGGTCCTGCTCTGGCGGCGGGAGGAGAGCCCGGTCCGCGCGATCGTCGACGAGCTGCGGCTCGACTACAACACCGTCTCCCCCCTGCTCAAACGCCTGGAGGCGAACGGCCTGCTGGAGCGGCGCCGGCGCGCCGACGACGAGCGTTCCGTGACCGTCACCCTCACCGAGGAGGGACGGGCCCTGCGGGAGCGGGCGCGGCACATCCCGGACGTCATCGGCGAGGCCGTGGGCATCGACGGCGCGGCCATCGTCCGGCTGCAGGGCCTCCTGCACACCCTCACCGACTCGGCCGCGGCGTACGCGGCGCGCACGCCGTCCGGCACCGCCCGCACGGCATCCGGTTCAGGGAGCTGACGCCCCACCACCCCGCCCCGCCCCGCCGGGAACCGTCCCGTCCCGCCCCGCCGGGGACCGTACGGCCCGGCGCCGATCCCCGGAACCGATCACCGTGCGCACACTGACAGTCACCCGAGAAAGAATCTGACCGCAATGGACAAGAACTTTCGGCCCTGTCTCTACTGGTCGCACTACGCAAATCGGTAAGCTGCCCATCATGCGTGCGCCGTCCGGATACCTTCTTGCCGCGCGCTACCGGCTCGCCGAGCCGGTCGGGCGCGGCGGCATGGGCACCGTTTGGCGAGCGCACGACGAGCTGCTCGACCGTGAGGTGGCGGTCAAGGAGGTGCGGCTGCCGCTGGTCCTCGACGAGGAGCTGCGGGCCGAGCTGTGCGCGCGGACCGAGCGCGAGGGGCGGGCGACCGCGATGGTCGCGCACCCCTCGGTGATCACGGTCTTCGACGTCGTCACCGAGGACGAGCGCCCCTGGATCGTCATGGAGCTGCTCAGGGCCAGGTCCCTGGAGCAGCTGGTCCAGCAGGAGGGGCCGCTCCCGCCGCGCCAGGCCGCCGAGATCGGGCGGCAGGTGCTGGGCGCGCTGCGCGCCGTGCACGCCAAGGGCATCCTGCACCGCGACGTGAAGCCCAGCAACGTCCTGGTGACCGACGAGCGCGCGGTCCTCACCGACTTCGGCCTCGCCGCGCTGGAGGGCGAGGTCTCGATCACCCAGGCCGGCATCGTGCTCGGCTCGGCCGGCTACATCGCGCCGGAGCGGGTGCTGGGCTCCAAGGCGAGCCCGGCCGCCGACCTGTGGTCCCTCGGCGCGACCCTCTACACCGCCGTCGAGGGCCGGGGCCTGCACGGACGGCGCACGGCCGCCGCCGCGCTGGCCGCGCTGACCAGCGGCGAGCCGATCCCGATGGAGAAGGCGGGCCCCCTGGCCCCGGTGCTCCGCGGACTGCTCACGATCGATCCCGCCACCCGGCTCGACCCGGTCCGCGCCTCGCTCATGCTGGCCCGGGTGGCGGCCGGCGGGACCCCCGAGGAGCCCCTCGGCCGCTCCGCGGGCAAGCCCGTACGGCCCGCCCCGGCGATCGGCGTGCCCTCGTTCACCCGCAGGCCCCAGCATCGCGGCCTGCACCGGGCCGGCACCGCGCCGGTCCCGCCCCCGCCGCCGGTCGCCACCCCGGTGCCGCCGCCCCGCGGGCACCGGCGTCCTGCCGAGGGGAACCACCGCAAGCCGCCGCTGGCGCCGAGGTCCACGCCGCGCCCCCTGGTCCACCCTCTGGTGCGCCTCATGTCACCGGTCATCCGGCTGATGCTGCCCCGCAGTCTCTGGCCCAGGGAACTCCGCAAGCGAGGCTAAAGCGTTCCTCAAGGAGTAATCGCTTATCTTCTTCTCATGCCGGAACAGCAGACGCGCGTGCTCGCTGGCCGTTATGAGCTGATCACCCCGCTCGGCCGGGGGACGATGGGCACCGTTTGGCGTGCCCACGACCGTTCCCTGGGCCGCGAGGTGGCGATCAAGGAGATCCGCCAGGAGCCCGGGCTCAGCGAGGCACAGCGCGCCGAACTGCGGGAGCGCATGATCCGCGAGGGTCGTACCGCCGCCCGCATCAGCCATCCCTCCGTCGCCACCGTCCACGATGCGATCATCGAGGACGGCAGCCCCTGGATCATCATGGAGCTGGTGCAGGCCCGCTCCCTGGAGCAGGTGGTCGAGGAGGAGGGGCCCCTCCCGCCCCGGCTCGTGGCCGCGATCGGGGTCGACCTGCTGGACGCGCTGCGGGCCGCCCACGCCCAAGGCGTGCTCCACCGCGACGTGAAGCCCGGGAACGTGCTGATCACCGAGAGCGGCCGGGTCGTCCTGACCGACTTCGGCATCGCCAAGGCCGAGGGGGACACGAGCCTCACCCAGACCGGCATGGTGATCGGTTCCCCGGGGTACACGGCGCCCGAGCGGGCCCGGGGGGAGCACACCGGACCCGCGTCCGACCTCTGGTCGCTCGGGGCCACGCTGTACTTCGCGGTCGAGGGCCGGCCGGCGTACGAACGGTCCACGATGGCCGAGACGCTCGCCGCGCTGATGACCGAGAGCGTCGACCCGCCGGTCCAGGCGGGCCCGCTCCGCCCGGTCCTGGAGCAGTTGCTGGAGAAGGACCACACGGTACGGCTCACGCCCTCCCAGGCGATCGCCATGCTCCGGGCCGTGGCGGACACCCCCCTGGCCGCGGCGGCGCCTCCTGAGGCGTCTCGGGCCCCGGCGGGGTCCTCTCCCGCGGCGGGCGGCGGAGCCGGTTCCGCCCCCCGTCACGGCTCCGGCGCCGAGGGCCGGGCGTGGACCGGGGGCGGCGCCACGGGCGGCGGCGCCAACGGTACGGGGCCGGACGAGGAGTTCGACGCCGACCGGACGATGATGGTCGCCCGTCCCACGATCGGGCGCCCCCTCCCCGGCACCGGCCGGACTCCCCCGGCCCCACCCGCACCACCCGCGTCCCGGCCCCAGGCCGCCTCCGGCCCCGTCTCCGGCCTGGGCACCCCGGTGGCCCGGGGGCCGGTCGCTCCGGGTCGCCGGGGAGAGCCCGGGGGTCCGGGGGCCCCGGTGCCCGGCGCCTCGGGGCCGGGGAATCCGGGACCCGGGGGTCCGGGCGGGTCGCCGACGGGTGGCCCTCCGGCACCTCCGCGAGGGTTCTCCGACGGACAGGGCCCCTCGGGGCCGCCGTTCCACGGCGTACCGCCGACGGGTCCGGGAGGGTTCGCCCCGGGCGACGGGCCGACGGAGACCGGAGCGCTCCCGGGACCCGGCGGATCCGGTGGGCCGAACGGACCCGGCGGGTTCGGTGGGCCGAACGGACCCGCCGGGTTCGGCGGACCGAACGGACCCGGCGGGTTCGGCGGACCGAACGGACCCGCCGGACCGGGAGCGCCGGGGGGGCGGCCCGGCCCGCCCTCGCAGGGAGCCGGCCCGGGGTGGCCCGGTGACGACGACTCCGCGCCCGGTCTGGGGACCGAGTTGTTCTCGATCGTCGGACCGGGGGAGCAGCAGGCCGCGCAGCAGCAGAAGAAGCGGGCCGGGGCGCTCGTCCTGATGGGCGTGGCGACCGCCGCGCTGGTGGTCATCATCGTCCTCGTCCTGGCGATCCTCTATGCGGGATGAGCGTGCGCCGTCGTCCGGACGACCGCCCGGGCGACGGTCCGGGCGGTCCGAACCGGACCGGACGACGGCGGTAGAGGTCCGCCTGGAACGTCCGCCTCATCCCCCGCGTTGCAGACTGGGTCCATGAGCGAGTATCGGATCGAACATGACTCCATGGGCGAAGTGCACGTTCCGGCGAGCGCGAAGTGGCGGGCCCAGACCCAGCGGGCGATAGAGAACTTCCCCGTCTCGGGGCGCGGTCTGGAGAGTCCCCACATCGCCGCCCTCGGCCTGATCAAGGCGGTCGCCGCCGAGGTCAACGCCGAGCTGGGAGTGCTCGACAAGGAGCTGGCCCAGGCGATCGCCGAGGCCGCCACCGACATCGCGGAGAACGAGTGGGACGGCGAGTTCCCGGTCGACGTCTTCCAGACCGGCTCGGGGACCTCCTCCAACATGAACGTCAACGAGGTCATCGCCACGCTCGCCGAGGAGCGGCTGGGCCGCCCGGTCCACCCCAACGACCACGTCAACGCCTCCCAGTCGTCCAACGACGTGTTCCCCACCTCCATCCACGTCGCCGCCCTGACCGAGGTGACCTACCACCTGATCCCCTCCCTGCGGCACCTGGCCACCGCGCTGCGCGAGAAGTCGATCGAGTTCGACGAGGTGGTCAAGGCGGGCCGTACGCACCTGATGGACGCCACCCCGGTCACGCTCGGCCAGGAGTTCGGGGGGTACGCCACCCAGATCGACAACGCCGTCGCCCGGGTGCGGAGCGCGCTGCCCCACCTCGCCCAGCTCCCGCTGGGCGGCACGGCCGTCGGGACCGGGATCAACACCCCGCCGGGTTTCGCCACGAAGGTCATCGCGAAGCTCCGCGACGTCACCGACCTCCCCTTCTGCGAGGCTCCCGACCACTTCGAGGCGCAGAGCGCCCGGGACGCCGTCGTGGAGCTCTCCGGGCAGCTCCGGACGGTCGCGGTCTCCCTCAACAAGATCGCGAACGATCTCCGCTGGATGGGGTCGGGTCCGCGCGCGGGACTCGGCGAGATCAACCTGCCCGACCTCCAGCCGGGCTCGTCGATCATGCCCGGCAAGGTCAACCCCGTCATCCCCGAGGCCGTGTGCATGGTCGCCGCGCAGGTCATCGGGAACGACGCGGCCATCGCCTTCGCCGGAGCCTCGGGCACCTTCGAGCTCAACGTCGCCCTGCCGGTCATGGCCCGCAACGCCCTGGAGTCCATCCGGCTGCTGGCCAACGTCTCCCGGCTGCTGGCCGACCGCTGCGTGCACGGCGTCACGGCCAACACCGCGCGCCTGCGGGAGTACGCCGAGTCGTCGCCGTCCATCGTCACCCCGCTCAACCGCTACGTCGGCTACGAGGAGGCGGCGAAGATCGCCAAGCAGGCGCTGGCCGAGCGGAAGACCATCCGCGAGGTCGTCGTCGAGCGCGGGCACGTCGCGAACGGCACCATCACCGAAGAACGGCTCGACGCGCTGCTCGACGTGCTCTCCATGACCCGTCCGCCCACCCCGCCCGCCTGACCGGGCCGTCCGCAGAACCGGGAGCGCGGACCGGCCGCCTGACCGGGCCGTCCGCAGAACCGGGAGCGCGGACCGCTCCGCCCCGGGCGGGAGCAGCGGTCCGCTCCGTGCCCGGCCGGGCGTCGTGCGCGGCGATCTGCGAGACTCGGCGCCATGGCGCAGATCAAGTTCTACGGCCGCCGCGACGTCTGGGCCCCGCTCCGCCGGGAGCTCTCCGACGTCGTGCACGGCTGCCTGACCGAGGCGTGGAGACTCCCCGAGGACAAGCGGTTCCACCGGTTCCTGCTGCTGGACGCCGAGGACCTCGTCTGCCCGCAGCGGAGCGAGCGCTACCTGATCGTGGAGATCGTCTGCTTCCAGGGCCGGTCGGAGGAGGCCAAGCGGGAGCTGATCCGGACGCTGTTCGCCCGGACCGGTGAGGCGCTCGGCCTCCCCGCCGACGACCTGGAGATCGTGATCATGGAGTCGCCCCAGGTGAACTGGGGCATCCGGGGCGTCCCCGGCGACGAGCTGGCGCTGACCTACCCGGTCACGGTCTGATCCCGGCGAACAGGTCGGTCTCGGGCAGCTCCGTCTCCACCAGGGAGCGGGCGAGGTGGTAGTCCTCCGTGGGCCACACCTCGCGCTCCAGGTCGCGGGGGTGGGCGAACCAGGGGCCGTCCGGGTCGATCTGGGTGGCGTGGGCCTTCATCGCCCGGTCACGGATCTCGAAGTGGTCGTCGCAGGTCACCCGGGTGGTCACCGCCAGCTCCGGCATCCCCTCGAACCAGTCGTCGGTCACCATCTCCGCCAGCGGGGACGGCAGCCCCCGGGCCAGCAGCCCCTCGTGGATCGCGGTGAACCACGCGCGGGAGAACGACGCGATGTAGTAGAGCTTGAGCGGCTGCCAGGGCTCCCCGGTCCCGGGGTGGCGCTCCGGGTCGCCCGCCGCCTCGAACGCCTCGACGGCCACCCGGTTGGTCATGATGTGGTCGGGGTGCGGGTAGCCCCCGCTCTCGTCGTAGGTGACGATCACGTGCGGCCGGAACTCCCGGATCGCCGCCACCAGCGGCTCCGCGGCGACCACCGGGTCCTGCAGCGCGAAGCACCCCTCCGGCAGCGGCTCCCCCTCGCCCGGCAGCCCCGAGTCGACGAAGCCGAGCCAGCGGTGGCCGATCCCGAGGATCGCGGCGGCCTCGGCCATCTCCTTGCGCCGGATCTCCGCCATGTCCTCCAGCACGCCGGGCCGGTCCATCGCGGGATTGAGCACGTCGCCGCGCTCTCCTCCGGTGCAGGTGCAGACCAGCACGTCCACCCCCTCGGAGACGTAGCGGGCCGTCGTCGCCGCCCCCTTGCTGGACTCGTCGTCGGGGTGGGCGTGCACGGCCATCAGGCGCAGCGGGTTCGCGGTCATGGGCGTCCTCGGGGGTCTTCGGTGTCCTGGATGTCTGGGCCGCGGGGGCGATCGGCCCGGACCTCTCCCGACCCTAGACCGCGCCTGCGACATTCCTCCGAACCCCGGCGGCGGGCGATCCCTTCCCGCCCCGGATGAGCCCGCCCCGGATGAGCCCGCCCCGGATGAGCCCGCGGACGGCCGTCAGCCGGGCAGGTAGCGCCGCTGCAGGGTCCGGGTGAACCGCATCATGTTGCGGACCCCCGGGATGCGCACCGCGATGCGCCGCAGCAGCGGGTAGCGCCGTTCGGGCAGGCGGGCCGCGGCGGCGGGGTGGACCTCCACCCCGCCGAAGCGGCTCATCCGCACCCGGAAGCGGAGCCCGACCTCCTGGCCGTCCATCCGCAGGAACGGCGTCCAGCGGCCGGGGACCAGCAGATCGCGCTGGGGCAGCCGCCGGGTCGGCACCTTGGCCACCAGGCTCCCGCCGATCATGCCGGGCTCGCCGGGCTCGACCAGGGCCGGCACGGAGATCTCGCGCCGCCCGCCCGCCCGGCGCAGCACCAGCTCGCCGGGGGGCCCGCCCCCCTCCGGCAGGTACGGCACGGGCACGACGAAGAAGACGTGGTCGCGGCGGCGCACGCTCGTGGCGTCCTGCGAGACGAGGGCGATCGCGTCGGACAGCAGCCGGGGCTCCACGCAGACGCCGGGCAGCCCCTCGTCGCACCACCAGGGGACGACCGGCCGCCCGGGGTAGTCGGCCAGCGCCCCCGAGTGCTCGAACGGCTCCCCGGTCACCCGGGCGCGGGCCCGGTGCGGCCCGCCGTACATGCGGACGTGGATCTCCCAGAACCCGGACGGCAGCGGCTGGCCGAGGAAGGTGGCGGTGACGTCGAACGAGGCCGTCCCGGTGATCTGCACCCGCATCCGGTCGCGGTGCGGGAGACGGAGCACCGAGCACGTCACCGGGAGCATGTGGACCATCCCGGTGTCGCGGTGGCGGAGGTAGGCGTCGAACCCGGCGGCGGCCACCGCCTCGGTGACGTCGGCCACCCGTTCCAGGGAGCCGAGTCCTTCCAGCGGGATCGGCGGCTTCCAGACCAGGCGGTCGCCGTGCGGGACGAAGCAGGTGGGGGTGTCGCCGGTCCACATCAGCTCCATCGCGATGCCCAGCTCCAGCACGCCGCCGTTCCAGGCGAGCTCCTTCAGGTCGGCCTTCAGGTGGGTCTCGCGGGTGGCCTGCGAGAGCATGACGAGCTGGTCGGGCCGGCCGGCGCGCAGCAGCGCCGCGCGCATGCGCAGGTGGACGGGGAGGCGGTCGTCGAGCCGTTCGGGGAAGCGGGCCAGGACCAGCTCCCGCAGCGCGGTGAAGGTGGCCGACCGCTCCCGCGAGGAGAGGCTGAAGACGTCCCCGCCGAGCTGCGGCAGGATCGCGGTGCGGAACCAGTGCGCGTACATGCGGTCGCGCCTGCGCCCGTCGGGCACGGCCTCGTCGACGGCGTCGAGCAGCGCGCGCAGCTCCGCCGCCTGGACGGCCGGGGCGACCGGCGGCTCCGGCCGCTCCCCGAGGTGGCAGCAGACCTCCCCCGCCATGACGGTGATGTTCCCCGCCCGCAGGTAGGCCCGGACCGCGAAGGCCTGCTCCGACAGGATCCCGCCGGGTTCGGGGAAGGTGAGCCGTTCGGCCGCCAGGAACGCCCTGCGGTAGAGCTTGTGCGGGGTGAGCAGGGAGAGCAGTCCGTCGGTGAGGATGTCGGCGTGCTCCCGGTCGGCGTCGAACGCCCTCGGCGGCGGGCCGTCGCCCCCCTCCAGCCGCCCGACGAGGATGTCCGCGCCGGTCGCCGTCGCGCGCTCGTACATCCGTTCCAGGGCGGTGCGCTCCAGCCGGTCCGTCTGGCCCATCAGGTAGACGTACTCGCCCTTGGCGACCTCCAGGGCGGCGTTGCGGCCCCGCATCGGCGAACCGGTGGGCGGCAGGTGCAGCACGCGGACGTTCGGCCACGCCGCGGCGACCATGGCCAGCCGCTGCCGCGTCCCGTCGTCCGACCCGTCGTCGGCGAAGATGACCTCGAACTCCTCCGGGGACATCGACTGCTCGACCGCCGAGTGGATACACGCGTTGGCGGTATCACCGGGATCGCGGACCGGCACCACCACGCTGACCTTCACACCCATGCGGCCAGGATGCGGCGCTTACCTCCCCCGGCCGGTCAGACGTGCCGCTTTCTGACGTTTCCGTACCGGCGCTTGGCCGGGGAGTGGCCTCGCGCGTCAGTACCAGCCCTTGGCCTGGGAATGGCCCCACGCTCCGCAGGGAGTGCCGTACCGGCCCTTGATGTAGCTCAGGCCCCACTCGATCTGGGTGGCGGGGTTGGTCTGCCAGTCACCGCCGGCGCTGGCCATCTTGTGGCCGGGCAGCGACTGGGGGATGCCGTAGGCGCCGCTGGAGCGGTTCATCGCCCGCTCGTTCCAGCCGCTCTCCTTCATCCAGAGCTTCTCCAGGCAGCCCCACTGGTCGCCCCAGCCGCGGGCCTCCAGCATCTGCTTGCCCAGGGCCTTGTTGCCGGTCGGGTTCGCGGTGCCCGCCGGGAGCTCCTTGGGGTCGAACCCGCCGCCGCCCGGCGCCTCCTTGACGATCTTGATGTGGTCGAGCGGCTCCCGGCCCTCGCGCTTGCGCCGGAGCGCGTCCTCCTTGAGCGCCTGGACCGCCTGGGCCTTCAGCGCGTCCGCCGCGGGATCGGGCCCGAACGGGTCCCCGCTGAACGCCCTGGCCAGCTCCTCCAGGGCGAGCGGCTCCTGCGGGGGGGCGGAGGCGTTCTGGATCGCGGTGTGCGCGGTGTAGGCCCCGCCTCCGACGAGCACCACGGTCACCGCGGCGATGACGGCGATGTGCTTGGGCCTCGGCCCGCCGCGCCTCCCGCCGCTTCCGGGGCCGCGCCTCCCGCTCCTGGGCGGCTCACCCGCGGCGGGCGTGCCGCCGGCCGGTGCGGCGCCGCCGGGCGCGCTCCTGGCCGGTCTCCCGGACGCGCGGCGGGAACGGCGGGCCTGGCGCCCCGCGTCCTGCGGGCGCTCTCCCTCGGGGTGCGACGATCCTGGACTCACGACCTATGAGCTTGCCGTGACCCGGGGGGTGGTCCGCAACCGGAACGGGAGATCCGGATGGTTTTCCCTGGAGCGTCCCATGACCTTTTCATGACCGATCGCCTGATTACCGGGGACTTTGCTTACTCCGAGATTAAAAATGTGACTTTGGTCACATAGAAACCGATCTATCGAACGACCTCCCCTCCCCCGGCGGGAACGGCGCTTTCCACCGGCTCCGCCTCCGCCCCGATCTCCTCGCGGCCGCCCGCCGACCATGTCACGTTTTCATGACGAGTAGGGCGCTATGAGGCGTTGGAAGAATAATGACCGGGTGGCCGGCATACTCCTCGTCGAAGACGACCCCTCCGTCCGGACCGGTCTCGAACTGGCACTGGCCCGGCAGGGGCACTCCGTGACCTCCTACGCCACCGGCGAGGAGGCGCTCGACCACATCCGGTCGCGCCGTCCGGAGATCGCCGTCCTGGACGTCATGCTGCCCGGGATCGACGGCGTCGAGGTGTGCCGCCGGATCCGCAGGATGGACCAGCTGCCGGTGATCCTCCTCACCGCCCGGGGCGACGACCTCGACGTGGTCGTGGGCCTGGAGGCGGGAGCCGACGACTACGTGGTCAAGCCCGTGGAGCCCCGGGTGCTGGACGCGCGGATCCGAGCGGTCCTGCGCCGCGCCGAATCCGTCTCCTCCGACCGCGTCACCTTCGGCGACCTGGTCATCGACAAGGGCGCGCTGAAGGTCTCGCTGGCCGGCCACGAGATCCACCTGACCCCCACCGAGCTGCGCCTGCTGCTGGAGCTGGTCCGCCATCCCGGCCAGGTGCTCAACCGCAGATACCTGCTCCGGGTCGTGTGGGACCACACCCACGCCGCGGACTCCCGGCTGGTGGACGCCTGCGTGCAGCGGATCCGCGCCAAGATCGAGCCCGTGCCCGCCGAACCCGTGTTCATCCACACCGTGCGGGGCTTCGGCTACCGGTTCAGCCCGCCGTGAAGCGGGTGTACACCGGGCTGCGCGGGCGGCTGGTCGCCGCCTTCACCCTGATCGCCGTCACGGCCTCCGCGCTGGTCGCGGGGATCGGCTACGAGCTCGTCAAGAACCGGGTCATCGAACGCGCGGAGGAGGTGGCCGTGGCCGACGTGCGCGAGACCCTCGAAGGCTCCCGGGTCCCCATCGGCGCGCTCTGGCCCGGGGACGGCCCCCCGACCGACCTGGAGATCTCCGCCCTGCAGATGAGCCTGCGCGCGCAGAGCCGGTCCGTGGTCGTCCTGTACGAGGACTACCTGTACCCCGACGGGGAGTTCGGCCTCGGCGACGTCCCCGCCGACCTGCGCACCCGCGCCGCCGACCGCATGGTGACCAAGAGGCAGGAGATCCGGGGCGCCATGTGGCTGGTGATCGGCACCCCCGTGTGGCGGGTGGAGCCCATCCACATCGCCCAGCCCACCGGCATGAGCGTCTTCGTGTTCGTCCCCCTGTCCCAGGAGGAGCAGCTCCTGGTCGGCATGCGCCGGCCGCTCGCGGCGGCGACCGCCATCATGCTCGTCGTCGCGCTCACCGTGGCCCTGTTCTCGGCCCAGCGCGTGCTGCTCCCGGTCCGGCGGCTCGGCTCGGCCGCCCGCGCGCTCGGCGCCGGGCACCTGGACACCCGGCTCCCCGTGCGCGGGCAGGACGAGCTCGCCGAGCTCACCGCGACGTTCAACGACACCGCCGCGGCGCTGGAGCGGAGCGTGTCCGAGCTGCGGGCGCTGGAGGCGATGTCCCGCCGGTTCGTGGCCGACGTCTCGCACGAGCTGCGGACCCCGCTGACCGCGATGACCGCGGTGACGGACATGCTCTCGGAGGAGGCCGGGCGGCTGCCCCGCGAACCGGCCACCGCCGTCCGGCTGGTGCTGCGCGAGATCGAACGGCTCCGCACCCTCGTGGAGCAGCTCATCGAGGCGAGCCGGTTCGACTCGGGCACGGCCGTCCTCAATCCGGAGACCGTGAGCGTCGCCGACGCGATCCACGACTGCCTGGAGATCCGGGGCTGGTCGGAGCAGGTGGAGGTGGCGGTCCCGGCGGGGCTCGCCTTCTCCGTCGATCCGCCGCGCTTCGACGTCATCCTCGCCAACCTGGTCGGCAACGCCCTGCGCCACGGTGAGCCCCCGGTCGTGGTCACCGCCCGCGCCACCGCCCACGGCCTGGAGGTGAAGGTGCGCGACCACGGCGGGGGGATCCCCCCGACGGACCTGCCGCACGTGTTCAACCGCTTCTACAAGGCCGGCCGCCGAGGCGACGGCAGCGGGCTCGGGCTCTCCATCGCCCGCTCCAACGCCCAGTTGCACGGCGGCACGATCTCGGTGCGCCCGCAGCGGCCGGGCACGCTCTTCACGGTCTGGCTGCCCTCGACGCGGCCTCCCGCGCAGGCTCCCGCATGAACCTCCGCACGGGCGCCCGCGCGCCCCTCTCCACAGGTCCCCGCACGGATGCCCGCCCGGCGTTCCGTACCCGCACGCGGCGCACCCGCCCGCGGCGGAGCGCGGCTCCGGCCGCCGCGCTGCTGGCCGTACTGGCGGCGACGGCGGCGACGGGGTGCGGCGTCTCCCCCACCGCTGTGCGGGACGCCGGCCGTCCGCCGGTGATCAGCTACAGCCCGACGTGGGTGACGGTCTACATGGTCGACGACGGCACCCTGCAGCCCGTCCGGGTCCCGGTGGCGTCGGACTCGACCGAGAACGTCGTCAAGAGCCTCTTCCGCGCCGGTCAGCAGCCGCCGCGGCCGGGGCTGACCAGCGAGCTGACCGGGTTCGACTACTACGACATCAAGACCACCCGGTACGCCGGAACCGCGCAGCGCAGCGAACCCGTCGACGACCTGGGCTACCGGCTGAACGTGATCGTCACCGGCGAGGGCCGGATCACCCGGCTGGGACTCGCCCAGATCACCTGCACCGTCCGGCAGAACAAGCAGGCGAGCATCTGGAGCGTCGAGATCACCCGGCTCTTCCCCGGCCGCCCGGAGTCGCTGGGCGAGCACGGCTGCTCCGAGTACCAGGACCTGGCGGGCCGGGGGGTGCGCCTGCCCCCGTGAGCCGTACGGCGCGCCCGGACCGCGCGACGCGTCCTGCCGCGCCGTACGCGCCCCTCCCGCGTGCGGAGGAGGCCCCGTGTACGGCGGCGACCGCGGGCGCGTCCCGCCGTCCCCTCCCGGGAGGGGACGGCGGGACCGGCCTACGCCGTGAAGTCCTCCAGCATCTCGGTGACCAGCGCGGCGATCGGCGAGCGCTCCGAACGGGTCAGCGTGACGTGCGCGAACAGCGGGTGGCCCTTGAGCTTCTCCACCACCGCGACCACGCCGTCGTGCCGGCCCACCCGCAGGTTGTCCCGCTGGGCGACGTCGTGGGTGAGCACCACCCGGGAGTTGGCGCCGATCCGGCTCAGCACCGTGAGCAGCACCCCGCGCTCCAGGGACTGCGCCTCGTCGACGATCACGAAGGCGTCGTGCAGCGAGCGCCCGCGGATGTGGGTGAGCGGGAGCACCTCCAGCATCCCCCGGTCCATGACCTCCTCGATCACCTCGGGCGTGGTCACCGCGCCCAGGGTGTCGTAGACGGCCTGCGCCCACGGGCCCATCTTCTCGTTCTCGGAACCGGGCAGGTAGCCCAGCTCCTGGCCGCCCACGGCGTACAGCGGGCGGAAGACGATGACCTTGCGGTGCTGGCGGCGCTCCAGGACCGCCTCCAGGCCCGCGCAGAGCGCGAGCGCGGACTTGCCGGTGCCGGCCCGGCCGCCCATCGAGACGATGCCGACCTCGGGGTCCATGAGCAGGTCCAGGGCGATGCGCTGCTCGGCGGAGCGGCCGTGCACGCCGAACACCTCGCGGTCGCCGCGGACCAGCCGGACGGACTTGTCGGGCAGCACCCGGCCCAGTGCCGAACCCCGGCTGGACAGCAGCCGCAGGCCGGTGTGCGTGGGCAGTTCGCGGGCCTCGGCCAGGTCGGCGACGCGGTGCTCGAAGAGCGTCTCGATGTCCTCCTCGGTCACCTGCAGCTCGGCCATGCCGGTCCAGCCGGACTCCACGACGAGCTCGGCGCGGTACTCCTCCGCGGCCAGCCCGACGGAGGCGGCCTTGATCCGCATCGGGAGGTCCTTGGAGACCAGCACCACGTCGAGGCCCTCGGAGGCCAGGGAGCGCGCGACGGTCAGGATGCGGGTGTCGTTGTCGCCGAGGCGGAACCCGGCGGGCAGGATGGACGGGTCGCTGTGGTTGAGCTCGACCCGGATGGTGCCCTCGCCGATCGGCATGGGCTCGTCCAGACGTCCGTGGGTCACCCTCAGGTCGTCGAGGTGGCGCAGCGCCTTGCGCGCGAAGTAGCCGAGCTCGGGATGATGGCGCTTGGCCTCCAACTCGGTGACGACGACGATCGGGAGGACGACCTCGTGCTCGGCGAAGCGGCTTATCGCCGCCGGATCCGCCAGCAGGACCGAGGTGTCCAGAACGTACGTCTTCCGGTTGCCGGCCGGAGACGTGGATGCGGACGAAGGGTGTGCCACGCGTTCTCCCCCGGGCGCCCTGGGGGGCGCCCTGCCATGAGCTGGGATGCGGACCGGACCCGGGACCGCGCTCGCGGCATGCCGAGCGGGCGCCGGCGACCGGCCCCCCTCAGCAGGTCGTGACGCAAAGGCGGGCCCTCTCCGGAGTGGACGGGCTTCGCCCGCCCACTTCTTACGGTACGTCCTGAATACCCACCGTCCAATGGGCCATGCGTGACCGAAAGGGGGTGTTCACGTTGCGTTTCAGGTGCCGTACCGGCGATGCCGCGCGGCGTAGGAGCGGAGCGCCCGGAGGAAGTCCACCTTGCGGAAGTCGGGCCAGTAGGCCTCGCAGAAGTAGAACTCGGAGTGGGCGCTCTGCCAGAGCAGGAAGCCGGAGAGCCGCTGCTCTCCCGAGGTCCGGATGACCAGGTCCGGGTCGGGCTGGCCGCGCGTGTAGAGATGCTCCGCGATCTGCTCCACATCGAGGACCTCGACCAGGTCCTCGATGGTCGCCCCCTTGCTGGCGTGCTCCAGCAGGAGGGAGCGCACCGCATCAGCGATCTCACGCCTTCCTCCATACCCAACCGCAACGTTCACAATCAAACCTGGACGGTGCGATGTTTCTTCTTTTGCATTTTTCAGGACATGTGCCGTGTGATCGGGCAGCAGATCGAGCGCTCCCACCGGCTTGATGTGCCAGCCGTCGGCCACGAGCTCCTGGACCACATCCTCGATGATCTTCATGAGGGGTTCCAGCTCGTCCTTGGAGCGGTTGATGTTCTCGCTGGACAGCAGCCACACGGTGACGACCTCGACGCCGGCCTCCCGGCACCAGCAGAGCAGTTCGGAGATCTTGTCCGCGCCCTTGCGGTGCCCCCGGCTGACGTCGTCGATGCCCATCGACCGCGCCCAGCGCCGGTTGCCGTCCACGATCACACCGACGTGGCGGGGGACCATGTCGCCGTCACGGGACAGCCTGGTCTCCAGCCGCCGTTCGTACAGCCGGTACACGAGATCGCGCACGCCCATGTGGATTTCCCTCCCGCGGGCGCCCGTCGCCTGTGGACGCCGACAGGCAATTATCGCCGCCCCGGGGACCTCTCCGCCCCCGCGCTCAGGTGCGTGCGGCGTCCCCGGGCGCCTGGGACCGCAGCCGCTCCTCGGCCTCCTCGACGAGCTCCCGCACGAAGACGCCCAGCTCGGCCGAGGTCAGCACGGCGCGCAGCCCCACCCCGCCGCTCCCCCAGGCCTCCAGGAACGCCCGGCGGGTCAGCCGCCACCCGCCCGGAGCGCCCCGGCCGGCGTCCTCGCCCCCGGGGACCCAGACCGGGACCGTGCGCAGCCGGCAGCGGAGTTCGCCGCCGCCGGCCGCGCCCCTGCGGGTCCGGTAACGAAAGGCGAACAGTTCCTCGTCCCGCTCGCCGCCCTCCCCGCCGCCCGGGCGGTCCGGCGGCCCGGGGAAGCGGTCGTCGGGGTCGGGCCACTTCGCCGCCCGGTCGGCGCGGGCCTCGGCCACCCCCCGCGCCAGCCGGGCGAGGAACCAGCCGCACCGCTCTCCCACCGTCCCGTACGGCAGGCCGTCGCGGCGGAGTTCGAGCGTGATCTCGTACGGCTCGCCGACGCTGTCCCGGCACACCACGGGCGTGACGGTCAGGCATGATCCGTCGACGCAGCGAAGTTCCCCCACGTCAGGGAGCGTATCCCGCCTCGCCCCGGCAAAACGTCCCGCTCACCGTCCGTCACCCTCCCTCGTCTCCCGCTCCCCGCCCAGCCACCGGACCAGCCACCGGACCAGGCGGGCCCACCGGCCCGGCGTCCGCGACGGGTCGGCGACGGCTCCGCCCCCGGCCCGGGTCCCGTTCCCCGTCGCGGTCGTGTTCCCTGCCGCGTTCCCTGCCGCGGTCGTGTTCCCTGCCGCGATCCCGTTCCCGGCCGCGATCCGCCCGGTCCGGGCGAGGTGCTCGGCGAAGTCCGCGGCGTCGGCGCGGGAACCGCCCGGCGGCCTGGGCCGGCCGGAGGCGTAGGCGGCGAACTCGGCCCGGAAGCCCTCACCGAGGGCCTGCACCAGGTCCGGGCGGAGCCGGGCCACCAGGCTCCGCCGCTTGGCGACCAGGCTCGCCGCCTGGATCCGCAGGCGCTCCCCGTCGAACCCCGGGGGCGCCTGCGCCCCCGCCACCAGGGCGGCCAGCAGCTCGGCCTGCGCCCTCGCCAGCTCCTCCCGCCCGCACCGCCCGCCGGGGCCCGATCCCTCCCGGTCCGCCGCCCGCGCCCCGGCGGGCTCCTCCCGGTCCGCCGCCCGCGCCCCGGCGGGCTCCTGCCGAGGAGCGGCCTCAGCCACGGGCCATCGCCTCGCGGATCCGGTCCAGCTCGGACTCCAGCACCGCGTCGCTCGGGTAGTCGGCGTCCCACTCCAGCAGCACCCCGGGCGGGTCCACCCGGGCGCAGAGCTCCGACAGGACGGCCAGGATCTCGTCGGAGACGTGCGCGGTGTGGGTGTCGTGCCAGAGCCCGCCGTGCTCGTGGCCACCCGCCACGTGGACGTAGGCGAGCGCGGACAGCGGCAGCGCGTCCAGCGCCCCGACGGCCGACAGGCCCAGGTTGACCTGGTTGGTGTAGAGGTTGGCCACGTCGACGAGGAGCCCGACCCCGGTCGCGGCGACCAGCTCGCCGAGGAACTCCGCCTCGGTCATCTCGTCCTCCGGCCAGCCGAAGAGCGCCGCCACGTTCTCCAGCGCCAGCGGGACGGGCAGGGCGTCCTGTGCCCGCCGCACGTTCTCCGTCACGACCGCGAGCGCCCGCCGGGTCCGCGGGACCGGCAGCAGGTGGCCCGCCTCCAGCCCGCCCGCCCGCACGAAGGCGAGGTGCTCGCTGACCAGCGGCGCGTCCAGCGCCTCCGCGCAGGCCGCCAGGTGCGCCAGCCGACCGGGGTCCGGCGGCTCGGCCCCGCCGACGCCCAGCCCGACCCCGTGCGGGATCACCGGCACACTGCGGGCGCGCAGCACCCGCAGCGACTCCGGGAGCCGATCGGGGCGGACGTTCTCCGCGACGACCTCGACGAAGTCGACGCCGGGCAGGCGTTCCACGGTCAGGTCGATCTCCGGCCGCCAGCCGATCCCGACGCCGAGCCGCTCACCCACCGCCGCCTCCCCCTCCGTCACCACCGGCGAACGTTCTCCGGTCTCCGGCCGCCCCTCGCTCATCCGCCGCCGCAGCCGCCGCCGCAGCCACCGCCCCCGCAACTGGACCCGCCGCCCGAGTCGCCTCCGGAACCGCCCCCGGAGTCGCCTCCCGAGCCGAAGTCCCCGCCGCCGTAGGTGGCGTCGCCCGAGCCTCCGGAGCCGAAGTCGCCGCCGCCGCACGCGCCGCCCACGGAGCCGGCGCCGCCGTCGGACTGCTTCAGCTCCTCCTCCAGCGCGGGGTCGCCGGCCTCGCTGAGGCCGTACAGGGCGACCGGGGCGCCGACCGCGAAGGCCAGGTCGCCGCCCGCCGGGTGGGCGGCCCCCCGGATGTGCACGCGGCGGGCGGAGTCGAGCACGTCGCGCCCGGCCCGGGTGAGCACGTTGCGCAGCGCCCTGCGCTGCGTACCGTAGGTGATCAGGCCGATCAGCGCCGCCGCGAAGCCGATCAGCACCGCGCCGATGCCCAGCCCGGGCTCCGCGAGGTCCAGGACGGCGAGCAGCACGACGGCGTCGGCGGTGAGGAACGCCGCGAGCAGCGAGACGACCAGGAGCCGCCTCAGCGACCTGCCCGCCCCGTCCAGCGCGCCGCCGGGCACCAGCAGGCCCATGCCCTCCAGGTCGCCGCGCAGGGCCGCCATGGCCGGCCCCTCGGCCACCGTACGGCGCAGCTCCCCGACCGGGCAGGTGCCGGAGCGGGCGGCCAGGGCCGACAGGACGGCGTGCTCGATGCCGTCCGGAGACGGCGGGGCCCCGGCCACGAGACCGATCCGCCCGCCGCGCGCGACCCGGATGCCGCCGCCCCTGGCGAGCATGGCGAACGCGGTGTTGACCGTACGGCGCGGCCCGCCGGCCAGGTAGGCCAGGTGGTAGGGGGTGATCGGCCGCCCCTGGTGGTACGCGGCGGCCTCGCGGACCTCACGCTGCTGCCCGCTCAGGACCGTCGACAAGGTGACCACGGCCCCGAGCAGGATGACCGCGATGACGAACAGTACGACTTCCACGTCCGCCTCCTGGGAAGGGGTGTCGGCCCCGTTTGTCAGGTAGACGCCCGGGACCCCGAGGAAGTTTCAGCCCGGAGGTCTCAATCCGGTCGCTCCACCGGAGCACCCCGTTCCCCGGCCTGCCGCCGTACGGCGCGGCCCCGGCCGGGCGGACGCCGCCGGGCCGTACCGCGCGGCCCCGGCCGTACCACGCGGCCCCGGCCGTACCGCGCGGCCCCGGCCGGGCGGACCTGCCGGCGGCCGGGGCCTCCCGGATGGAGCCGGCGGGTCCCGTCGGACACGCACGTGGTCGGTCAGGCGGGGAGCCGGGCTCCGCCGGGAGGCCCCGGCCGCCGGCGTCCCCGCCGTCAGCCCAGGCGCTCGACCAGGGCGTTGTACTCGTCCCAGAGTTCGCGGGGCAGGTGGTCGCCGAAGGTCTCGAAGAAGGGCGGGATCAGCTTCGTCTCCTCCCGCCAGACCTCCCGGTCCACGGTGAACAGGGTGGCCAGGTCCTCCTCGGACAGGTCGAGGCCCTCGGTGTCCAGCTCGGCCGGGAGCATGCCGATGGGCGTCTCGACGGCCTCGGCCCGCCCGTTGAGGCGGTCCACGATCCACTTGAGCACGCGGCTGTTCTCGCCGAAGCCGGGCCAGATGAACGCGCCGTCGGCGTTCTTGCGGAACCAGTTCACGTAGTAGATCCGCGGCAGCCGCGCGCCCGCGCGCTCGCCGATCCGGACCCAGTGGGCGAAGTAGTCGCCCATGTTGTACCCGCAGAACGGCAGCATCGCGAAGGGGTCGCGGCGCAGCTCGCCGACCTTGCCCTCGGCGGCGGCGGTCTTCTCGGAGGCGATGTTCGCCCCGATGAAGACGCCGTGGTTCCAATCGCGCGCCTCGGTGACCAGCGGGACCGCGGTGGCCCGGCGTCCGCCGAACAGGATCGCCGAGATCGGCACCCCCGCGGGGTCCTGCCACTCGGGGGCGATGGTCGGGCACTGGCCGGCGGGCACCGTGAAGCGGGCGTTCGGGTGGGCGGCGGGCTCGTCGCCGCCCGGGGTCCAGTCGCGCCCCTTCCAGTCGGTCAGGTGCGCCGGGGGCTCGTCGGTCAGGCCCTCCCACCACACGTCGCCGTCATCGGTGAGGGCGACGTTGGTGAAGATGCTGTTGCCCCAGAGCGCCTTGACCGCGTTGGCGTTGGTGGACTCGCCGGTGCCGGGCGCGACGCCGAAGAAGCCCGCCTCCGGGTTGATCGCGTACAGCCGGCCGTCGTCGCCGAAGCGCATCCAGGCGATGTCGTCGCCGATCGTCTCGACCTTCCAGCCCGGGATCGTCGGCTGGAGCATGGCGAGGTTGGTCTTGCCGCACGCGGAGGGGAAGGCCGCCGCGATGTAGCGGGTCTCCCCGGCCGGCGGGGTGAGCTTGAGGATGAGCATGTGCTCGGCCAGCCAGCCCTCGTCCCGGGCCATGGTGCTGGCGATGCGCAGCGCGTAGCACTTCTTGCCGAGCAGGGCGTTGCCGCCGTACCCGGAGCCGTAGGACCAGATCTCGCGGGTCTCGGGGAAGTGGCTGATGTACTTGGTGGAGCTGCACGGCCACGGCACGTCGGCCTGGCCGGGCTCCAGGGGGGCGCCGACCGAGTGCACGGCCTTGACGAAGTCGCCGCGCTCCTCGATGAGGCGGAGGGCGGGCTCGCCCATCCTGGTCATGATCCGCATCGAGACCGCCACGTAGGGCGAGTCGGTGATCTCGACGCCGAGCTGGGAGATCTCGCCGCCGAGCGGGCCCATGCAGAACGGGACCACGTACATCGTGCGCCCGCGCATGCAGCCGGCGAACAGCTCGCCGAAGGTCGCCCGCATCTCGGCCGGGGCGATCCAGTTGTTGGTCGGCCCGGCGTCCTCCTCCTTCTCGGAGCAGATGTAGGTGCGGTCCTCGACGCGGGCGACGTCGCTCGGGTCGGAGGCGGCGTAGAAGCTGTTCTGCCGCTTGGCCAGGCGCTTGAACGTGCCCTGCTCGACCAGCAGGTTCGTCAGGCGCGTCCACTCGGCCTCCGAGCCGTCGCACCACTCGATCCGGTCCGGACGGGTGAGCTCGGCGATCTCGTTGACCCAGGCGATCAGTTCCTCGTGGGTGGTCGGACTGGAGGTGGATACGTCAACGGTTGCGGTCACTGTGGCGGCTCCTCACGCTTCTCAGGCGGAATCATCATCGACAAGAAACCGGATGCAATCCAATTGGCATAGACCAGTGAATTACTCCCGGCGCGCGTCTCCACGACCTCCGCCCGGTCCCACCGTCGGACGTATGGGCTGGCAGAGGCCGCGATGATTGCGTTCCCCTACCCAAAAGAAGCGAGCTTAAATAAACCGCACCAAAGATTGGTATAGGCCATTGCGGAAGGTCTAAACCAATGAGCCGAAAGGTTCAGACCACGCGACAGGGCCTTTTCCCTGCCCAGCCTCAGGACGTCACGTCGGGGCCCGCCGCCCGCACCCGGTCGACGTGCTGGAGCGCGTCCCGCAGATCGGCCAGCCAGGTGTCGGCGTGCCGGCCCACCAGGCGCACGCACCAGGCGAGCGCGTCACTGCGGCTGCGCGCCACTCCGGCGGCCACGAGGGTGTCCAGCACCCGGCGCTCGGACTGGCGCAGCCGCGTCATGACGGGGACCGACAGTGTGGTGAACATCACCCGCTCCCCCTCGACCGCGACCCCCCAGGAGACCTTCCGCCGGAACCGGTGCTCGGCCTCCAGGGCGACCTCGATGCGCCGCTCCCGGGTCTCCTCCCGGAAGCGCTGCACGGCGCCCTCCACGGCGGCGACCCGCTCCACCTCCGAGGAGCCCGCGGCGGACGCGGGCGGGCGGAGCGCACCCACCACCGTGATCTCCTCGCGGTCCAGGGTGATCTCGAGCGGACCGTCGAACCACTCCTCGGGCAGCCGGCCCGTGAACCAACCGCGCAGCTGCGCCTCTACTTCTTCGTTCTCCATGTAATGAAGATTACACCATTTCACAAAGATGGGCCGGGAAATATTTTGACACAAGCTAGATTTTGAGAGTTACTCTCAAATCATGGTTGCTATCATTTCTTCCCGTCGCTGGTGGGCCCTGGCCGCGCTGGTGCTGAGCGTTCTCGTCATCGGACTGGACGCGACGATCCTGAACGTCGCCCTGCCCACGCTCGCCGTGGACCTCGGCGCCTCGACCGGCGAGCTGCAGTGGATCGTGGACGCCTACCTGATCCCCTTCGCCGCCCTCCTCCTCCCCGCCGGCGTCCTCGGTGACCGCTTCGGCCGCAAGCGCCTCCTCCTGACCGGGCTGGCCGTCTTCGGCGCGGCCTCGCTCCTCGCCGCGACGGCCGGGGGTTCGGCGGCGCTCATCGCCGCCCGCGTACTCCTCGGCGCCGGGGGCGCCCTGATCATGCCGCTCTCCGTGTCGATCCTGCCGAGCCTCTTCCCTCCGCACGAGCGTTCGAAGGCCATCGCGGCCTGGTCGGCGGGGATGGCCCTCGGCCTGCCACTGGGACCGATCCTCGGCGGCTATCTGCTCGACCGCTTCCACTGGGGCTCGATCTTCCTGATCAACCTCCCCGTGGTGGCCGTCGCCCTGGCGGCGGCCGCGGTGCTGCTGCCGGAGTCGCGCGACGAGCGGCGGCCCCGCTTCGACCTGCCCGGCGCGCTGCTCTCGGTCGGCGGGCTCGCCGCGCTGGTCCACGGCGTGATCGAGGCGCCCTCGGCCGGCTGGACCTCACCCGCCGTGCTGGTCCCGCTCGCCGCCGGCGTGGTCCTGCTCACCGCGTTCGTCATGGTGGAGGCCCGCTCCCCCGCGCCCATGATGGACCTCCGCCTCTTCACCGACCGGGTCTTCCTGTGGGGCTCCGCCGGCGCGACCCTCGTCTCGCTGGCCATGATGGGCGTGCTGTTCGTGGTCCCGCTCCACCTCCAGGCCGTCCTGGGACACGACGCGTTCGGCACCGGGATCCGCGTCGTGCCCATGGTGCTCGGCCTGATGGCCGGCGGCCTGGCCGGCGAGCGCCTGCTGGGCCGGCTGAGCCTGCGTGTGCTCCTGCCGGCCGGCCTGGCGCTGCTCGCCGGCGGCCTCGCCCTCGGCGCCCTGACCGGCGCCTCCTCCGGATACGGCTTCATCGCCGTCTGGCTGACCGTGGCGGGGGCCGGCGTGGGGCTGGCGATGGTCCCGGCGATGGACGGCGTGCTGGCCGTACTGCCCCAGGAGCGGGTGGGCGCGGGCTCCGGCACGCTGCAGGCGCTGCGGCAGGTCGGCGGCGTGTTCGGCGTCGCCGGACTGGGCAGCCTGCTCTCCGCCGGCTACGCGGACGGGCTGCCCGGGGGCGCTCCGGAGGCCGCACGGGACTCCGTGGCCGCCGCCGTACGGCTCGGCGACCCCGCGCTCGCCGCCGCCGCCCGGGAGTCCTTCACCGGCGGCATGAGCGACGTACTGCTGGTGTGCGCGGCGCTGGCCGCGGCGGGCGCCGCGGCCGTGGCGGTGTTCATGCGCGCGGACGACGCGCGAGAATCTGCGCATGAGCTCACCTCCGCGCCCTGAGGGACTGCGCGAACGCAAGAAGGCCCGGACCCGGCGGACGATCCAGGAGCAGGCCCTGCGACTGTTCGCCGAGCAGGGCTACGAGGCGACGACGGTCGAGCAGATCGCGGAGGCCGCCGAGATCTCGCCCAGCACGTTCTTCCGCTACTTCCCCACCAAGGAGGACGTGGTCGTCCAGGACGACTACGACCCCGTCATGCTGGCCGCGCTGGCCGCCCAGCCCGCCGGCCTGGACCCGGTGCCCGCGCTGCGCGCCGCGATGCGCGAGGCGTTCGCGCAGATCCCCCCCGAGGAGGAGGAGCAGATCCGGGCCCGCACCAGGCTCCAGCTCAGCCACCCCGCGCTGCGCGCCCGCGCCGTCGACAACATGATCGCCACCATCGACGTGTTCACCCGGGCGCTCGCCGCGCGCATGGCCCCCGCCCCCGCCGACCGACCCGCCGCCGACCGCGTTCCCCCCGACCGACCCGCCGCCGACCTGCTCGCCCGGACGGCGGCCGGGGCGGTGGTCGGCGCCATGCTGGCCGCGCTGTTCTCCTGGGCCGGGAGCGACGGGACCCGCCCGCTGGCCGACATCGTCGACGAGACCCTCGCCCTCCTGGAGTCGGGCCTGCGTCCCTGACACGGCCGCGTCCGGCACGGCGACCGCGCCGCCCAGGGCCGGGGCCCGCGCGGAGACCCGGCTCAGCCCGCCCGTGCGGCGAGCTGCGGGCTGACGCGGACGGCCCCGGCGAAGTTCCGCGTGGAGACCGGGACGAGTTTGACCACGTCGCCCGTCCGCGGGGCGTGCAGCATCTTCCCGCCGCCCCAGTAGATCGCCACGTGCGAGACGTAGCCGGGGTTGGTCGGGTCGTGCCGCCAGAACAGCAGGTCGCCCGGCTGGGCCTGGGAGAGCGGGATCTGCGGACCCGACACGAACTGCTGGTGCGTCACCCGGGGGACCCGGACGCCCGCCTGCGCGTAGGCCCACTGCACCAGGCCGGAGCAGTCGAAGGTGTCCGGCCCCTCGGCGCCCCAGACGTACGGGCGGCCCAGCTTGCCGATCGCCGCGGTGAGCGCGGTCCGCACCTGGTCCGGGCTCATGAAGGCCGACACCGGCCAGACCTTCCGCGGCGCGGCCTTGAAGACCGGGTTGATCGCGACGACCTGGCTGCCCTTCGGCAGGACCTTGAGCAGGGCCGCGCGGAGCCGGGTCGAGTCGGCCTTCGGGGCGCTCACCACCAGGGCGTTGTTCTCCGGGATGCCGAGCTCGCGCGCCGTCCGCCGGGAGACCACCGCGTCGATGGCGCCCATGCCCATCGTGGCGTAGGCGCCCACCCGCAGGGCGCGCCCGCCGCTGGCGACGGTCCGGCCCAGCGCCAGGCCCCCGTCGTTGCCGAGGACGAAGGAGACGGCGACCTCTCCCGCCGCGACGTTGCGCCAGAGCTTGTCGGAGGTGGCGGTCGGCCGGGGCGTGTAGGCGCGGAACGTCGAGGGGTCCACCCCCAGCGTCTGCACCCGCTTGTCGTCCATCACGACCTCGGCGGCGTCGGCCCGCTCGATCGACCGGATCCCCTTGATCCGTGCCGCCCTCGCCACGACGGCGGAGCTCAGCGGCCGGTTCGCGACCACGAACAGGTGCGGCTTGCGCATCTCGGTCAGCGGGGCGACGGGCGGCGGGACCGCGGGGGACGGGACGCCGGAGGACGGGACGGACGCCGCGGCCGTCGTGGTGCGGGCCAGTTCCCGCCGGTCGGCGGACCGGCGGGCGGCGACGGTGTCCGCACCGCCGCGCTCCGGCGCCTGCTCCGGCATCCGGCTCAGCACCACCAGGTCCGCCGCCAGCACCGCGACCAGCAGGACCGCGACCGCCGGCACCGCGACCGCCGGGGCGGACCGCCCCGGCGCACCCCGGCCGCGTCCGCCGGGCCGCAGACGCGGGCGGTAGGCCAGGTCGCGGCAGACCTCCCGGACCACGTCGGAGACACGCGTCCGCCGCTCGAACACGCCGTCTCCCCCTCCGTCGAACTCCACCCGTTCCGCCCGGCCGTCCCCCTCGGACGGGGTCCGGCCCACGAGCCTGCCGTACTCCGCCGACGGATGCACGCGAACCCGCCGAAACAGTCACTACCCGCACCATGGTCACCGACGGGAATGGAAACTCCCCCGGAGACATGGCGATCCGCCGGGACCCTGTCCCGGCGGATCGGTCCAACCGTCCTCGTCGGTCAGTTGCCGCCGTTGTACGGCACGGCCTCCAGGATCTCCACCGTGTTGGAGCGGCCGTTCGGCATCGTGTAGGTGGCCTTCTCGCCGACCTTCTTGCCGTTGATCGCCGCGCCGAGCGGGGACTTGGGCGAGTAGACGTCGATCGGGGCGCCGCTCTCCTCGCGGGAGGCCAGCAGGAACGCCACCTCCTCGTCGTCGCCCTCGAACCGGACGGTGACGGTCATGCCGGGTCCGACGACGCCCTCGGTGCGCGGCGCCTCACCGACCTTGGCGGTGTCCAGGATCTGGCGGAGGTGGAAGATGCGGGCCTCCATCTTGCCCTGCTCGTCCTTGGCGGCGTGGTAGCCGCCGTTCTCCTTCAGGTCGCCCTCTTCGCGGGCGGCCTCGATCTTCTTGGCGATGTCGACGCGCCCGGGCCCCGAGAGGTATTCGAACTCCGCCTTCAGGCGGTCGTACGCCTCCTGAGTGAGCCAGGTGACGCTCTCGATGTGGGAGTCGGCCACGGGTTCTCCTTGCTTCCTCTGTGGGGCATCGTGCTGGGGATGAGCGGACGGTCGAATCTCGACAGGCTAACAAGTTAACCGCTCGAACGCTTCCCCAAATGTCTCACTATACGAGATAGCAGTATTCGACGTCAGCAGAAGTGGCCTGAGCACTGGTCTCTAGCCGTTCAGTAAGGCGGACATATCCCTCACCAGCGGGAATGTCCAGCTCGCGGCTCCCGACCTCCGCGTGGCCGACGTCCATGGCGCGCAACCGGCACACGGCCGCCCGGTCGGAGGGCTTGATCACCTCGAAGGTGATCTGCGCGGAGCCGGGCCGGCCGACGTCGAACGCGATGATCTGCTTGATGACCTCGGTCTCGCCCTTGGCCGCCCACATCACGTACCCCCACCCGCCCGCCGTCACCGCGCACAGGATCGCGATCACCACGTGGACGACGAAACGCCCCCGGCGCTCCGGCCGGTCGGGGAAGTCGCCCGGGGTGCCGAGGACGGGGCCCTCGAACCGGCCCTCGTCGGCCTCGTTGGTGGCCATGACGGAATCTCCCTGCACTACCTCGGCGTTATCCGAGACAATTGTCCCTTGCGGGGGCCCCGCTCTCGCGACCGCCATAGAGAAACTAGCCTCTTCCTGGAGTGATCCAGGCCAAGCCGCGAGGCCGGCGGGGGTCCGAGCCGCACCACTGAAAGAGGAGACGTCGAGCCGTGAGTGCACCGCTGAGGCTGATGGCCGTTCACGCGCATCCCGACGATGAGTCGAGCAAGGGCGCCGCCACGATGGCACGCTACGTCGCCGAAGGCGTGGACGTGCTCGTGTGCACCCTCACCGGGGGGGAGCGGGGCTCGATCCTGAACCCCAAGATGGACCGCCCCGACATCCTTGAGAACATCGGCGAGGTGCGGCGCCTGGAGATGGAGCGGGCGCGCGAGATCCTCGGGGTGAAGCAGCGTTTCCTCGGTTTCGTCGACTCCGGCCTGCCCGATGACGAGACCGAGCCGCTGCCGGAGGGATGCTTCGCGTTGCAGCCCCTGGAGGTCGCCTCGGCGCCGCTGGTCGCCGCGGTCCGCGAGTTCCGGCCGCACGTCATCCTGACCTACGACGACGACGGCGGCTACCCGCACCCCGACCACATCATGACCAACCGCGTCTCGGTGGAGGCCTTCGAGGCCGCCGGCGACCCCGACCGCTACCCCGAGGCGGGCGAGCCCTGGCAGCCGCTGAAGCTCTACTACCACATGGGCTTCACCAAGGACCGGTTCGAGGCGCTGCACGAGGCCATGACCGCGCGCGGCATCGGCTCGCCGTACGCCGACTGGATCGCCCGCTGGGAGGACCGCCCGCAGAAGTGGCCGGTGACCAGCCGCGTCCCGTGCGGCGACTACTTCGAGGTCCGCGACGAGGCCCTGCTCGCGCACGCCACGCAGGTCGACCCCGACGGGTTCTGGTTCGTCTGCCCGCGCGACCTGCAGCGCGAGATCTGGCCGACCGAGGACTACCACCTGGCCCGTTCCCTGGTGGACACCGAGCTGCCCGAGGACGACCTCTTCGCCGGCATCCACGCCGACGAGGTGAGCCACGCCTCCCGCCCCTGAACCGACCGCGGACCCGCGGTGGCAGACTTGACGCGTGATTGCATTCGACACCGTCCCCAAGGGTGACGTCAGCCCGGGCCTCCTGGGGTTCCTGGTCGTGGCGGCGCTGGGCCTCGCGCTCTTCCTGCTCGTCAAGTCGATGAGGAAGCAGATCTCGAAGATCGAGCTACCCTCCGAGACCGACCGGGAGGACGCGGACGGCACGCCGAACGGCGCCACCCGGGCCCCGTAGGCCCGGCGCCCGTACGGCGGGCCGTCAGTCGCCGAGCGCGTCCGACGACGACCAGGCCCGCTCCAGCGCCCGGGGCAGGCCCCAGTGGCCCAGCGGGGTGAGGATCCCGCTGCCGTCGACGACGCCCAGCGACCGCCACAGGGGCGTGACCGCGCCGAACAGCGCCTCGGTCGCCTCCAGGTCCTCCGGCTCGTCCATGTCGACGTCGATGTCGTCGGACTCGGCGATGAGCCGCGCGATCCGCTCGGGCGAAGCCAGCACCCCGGGGCCGCGCCTGGCCAGCGCGGCCACCGCGGCCAGCCAGTCGGCGTGGTGGATCGCGCACAACGAGGCCAGCGCCGTGTCCTCGGCGCCGAACCCGCCCTCCGCGTCGGCGGTCTCCTCCACCCCGTCGTCGTCCTCCACCCCGTCGTCGTCCTCCGGCAGGTCGGAGACCGGTCCGGCGATGCCGGCCGCGACGGCCAGCCAGAGCTCCTCGTCGTCGGCGGGCAGCGGCCCGTCGCCGTACCCGGCGCACGCCCGCAGCACGCTCCCGGGATACCCGGGGTCGGCCAGCACCGCGCGCAGCCGTGCGCAGGCGGCCCGCAGCTCGGCCTCGGGCCGCACCGGATCGGGCAGTCCGGCCAGGATGCGCCGCAGCTCGTCGAGGGCGAAGGCCTCCTCCTCGTCCCAGGCCGCGAACAGCTCCTCGTCCTGCTCGTCGCTCACCGCCGGCCCGGGGACCCGGCCGTCGGGCAGCGGGCCGGACAGCCACGCCTCCTGCAGGTCCTCGTAGGCCGTGCGGGCCGCCGCGTCGCCCCGGGCGAGCGCGTCCGGGTCGATCTCCCCCGCCGCGACCAGCTCCTCCAGCCGGGCGACCAGCCGGCCGAACATCTCCCCGGCGACCGGTCCCCGCTCGTCCTCCTCCGGCCAGACGAAGAAGCTCCGGGTCAGCAGCAGCGGCTCGGTCCCGGTGGCCTCCAGCCAGCGCTGCACGTCGCCGATGGTCGCGCTCCCGGACTCGATCGCCCCCAGCGTCGCCCTGGCCGACTCCCAGAAGACCGCCGAGAGCGGGTTGCCCGCCGCCAGCATGGCCCGCCGCAGGTCGCCGAGGGCCACCAGCGCCACCCCCGAGGGCACCGCCAGGAGCGCGCGGGCCACGTCGCGCCGGGTCAGCTCCGACGCCGGACGCCCCGCGTGCACACAGATGAAGTCGAGGTCCACGCCCGGTGAGCCTACGCCCCTCCCGCCTCCGGCGGGAGGACGGCCGCATCGGAACCCCCCAGGATGTCCGGCTCCGACGGAAAGGGTCGTACAGCGCGCAACCTGTCGGCCACGTCCTACAACCGGGTCACCACCAAGTCCGCGTTCCCCGTTCCTCGCGGGTAGAAGGCGAGGTTGTTGCGCGCGACGAGAGGACTCCAAGCGGTTTCGGTGAAATTCGCTGCGGTTTGCGCCCTGAAGGGGTGCGTGGACCTCGCCGAAACCAGGCTCCACGGACGTCGACGACCAGCCCGGGAGGCGCCCGGTGCACAACCACGAGCCCGCCGACCACCACTACCCGTTCTGCCACCTCACCTCGGACCCGGAACCCGAGGTGGTCTACCGCGACGAGCGCGTCTTCGCGATGATCTGCCCCCCTGGTGGCCGCGGAACGCGGGACATCTGCTGATCATCCCCATCGCCCTGATCCCTGAATCCGATCTCGTTGCCGGGTCATGGCCCGGTCCACGGCTTCACCGATGGCATCGACGGTGGTCTGGGCACACCGCGGGTAATCCTCGTACTTCGCCGCGTGCCAGACCCGCTCGATGTCGTTCAACTCCGGACTGCGCGGCGGCAGGGAGAGCAGCCCCACCCCGATCTCGGCCAGTTGCTCTCGTCTGCCCCTGAACGCCTTGGCCACGTGCGCCGAGGCATCGTCCAGCAGTACGGTCCGGGACACCACCGCCCGCCGCCCGAGGCGCGACCAGGTGTAACCGGTGGGCAGCGCGAATTACCCGCCTTCCATTAATCAATGCGATTTCATGATGCGAGTAATAAAATCATCAGGGAAGGGGCCATCAGTGGCGATCGACTCGCAACCGATTCCGGAAACGCTGGCCGATCTAGCGGAACGCGGTGTCCCCGCCGGGCTTCCCAGCGTCATCGAATGCATCGAGCAGAACCTCATCTGCCTCATCGCCTATGCCCGAATCTCCGACACCCGCACAGGCAAGAACGAAACCGGCGGTGTCTCCACCCAGCACGGGAGCATGCGCGCCCGCATACGCCGTTTGGGCCCTCAGTACCTCATCGTCCGCCGCTACACAGACAACGGCCTGTCGAGCGCGAAAGACGAATACCGGCCCGACTTCGAAGCCATGCTCTCCGACCTCGCCCGCGGAACGACGCCGGAAGGCTATCCCGTCGGCGGAGTCATCACCGTCGACGAGGACCGCATCTACCGTCTCCCCTCGCAGCGGGAGCGCTTCATCGCGGCCTTCCGCAGCCGGCCCGGACGGCACTTCATCGACCACGCCGGTGATCAAGACCTGTACGTCGAAGGTTCCGAGATCCGTGGTCTGGCCAGCATCACCATCTCCATGGGCGAGATCCGCAAGAAGAAGGCTCGCACCCGGCTCTGGCACGAAGGCCTCGCCATACGCGGCATCCCTCATACCGGAGGCAGGCCCTTCGGCTTCTCAGCCGACGGCATGAAACTCGACCCCGTCGAATCCCCGGTGGTACGCAGAGCGATCGAAGCGTGCATCGACGGAAAATCCTGGGGATCCATCACGCGAATCTTCCAAGAGTCCGGCATTCCCACGCGCAAGGGTGGGCCCTGGCGCGACCAGACCGTCAAACAGATCGTCCGAAACCCCAGGAACGCCGGCCTGCGCGTCATCGACGGAGAGATCTACGTCGATGACCGCACAGGTAAGCCCAAGATCGGAGAATGGGAGACCGTTTGCAGCGCCGAGGAGATCTACAAGGTCTGGGAACGCGGTAAACCACGCATCCGAAGGCCGGACCGAGGCGCCCCACCGCCCCGCGAAGACGAGCGCACCTGGACGACCGCTCCACGCGAGGCACTCAGCACGGACAAGGCGACTAAATACCTGCTCTCCGGCATCTTGAGCTGCGGAAAGATCATCCCTGGCACCGGCCGCATGTGCATGGCCAAACTCCGCGGAAGTCCCGACAAGCGCAGCAAGTCCGGGTACGTCTACGTCTGCCCGCCCAAAACCAGTGCTGGTTGCTCAGGAGTCGGCCGCTCGGGCGCGGCACTGGACGAGTTGATCACCAACCTGGTGAAGGCCGAGCTCAAGGAGCGTGCAGCCCTTGCCGCCCCGGAGCCCGCATGGGAGAAGGACGAACTCCTCCAGGAACTCGACCGGAAGCTCAACGCACTCGCGCAGCGGTGGGTCGCCAGCAAGATCAGCGATGACTGCCACTTCCGGCTCACCGCGAAGATTGAAGATCATCTGAAAGAGCTTCAGCTAGAGCGTGCCGACTGGACGGCCAAGCAGACGGAGGCGCATCTCCTCTCCGGAGACATCGACCATCTCTGGGATAACGCCATGGACCTGCGTCAGCGACGCGCCACGATCAAGGGCATGTTCACCGCCGTCATCGTTCACCCCGTCGGCAGGGGTGTGAAGACCGCCTCAGCCAAGGACATCAAGATCGTATGGAGAGAGGGTCGCCAGACGCCTGTCAATGAGGTTCATCGGAAGTGAACGCCCAGCCGGCTGCCTGACCGTTGTCGCTTCTTGCCTGCCCACCCCGGCGAGGAGGCAGGCCGCTCAGCAATCCGCACATCCAACCGACCCGTCGTCCTGGCCCTTCTCCGGGGTCATGATGATCACGGCCATGGTGGTGTGACATGCTGAGGTCATGAATCAGCTCGGTAGAGAGACGTCTCCCTACCTCCTACAGCACGCCGCCAATCCGGTGGATTGGCGGCCGTGGGGGAAGGAGGCGATGCTGGAAGCGCGAAGGCGGGACGTACCACTGCTGATTTCGATCGGCTACTCGTCCTGCCATTGGTTACCCCGCTTCTAGCATCCCGTCATTCTTGGTGCCATGTCATGGCGCACGAGTCGTTCGAGGACGCCGGCACCGCCGAGCTGATGAACGAGCACTTCGTCAACGTCAAGGTGGACCGCGAGGAGCGGCCCGACGTGGACGCGGTCTACATGGCGGCCACGCAGGCGATGACCGGCCACGGCGGCTGGCCGATGACGGTCTTCGCCACGCCGGAGGGCCACCCCTTCTACACCGGCACCTACTTCCCCCGGCCGCAGTTCCAGCGCCTGCTCGTCGGGGTCTCGAACGCCTGGCGCAACGACCGCGAGGCCGTCCTCACCCAGGGCTCGAAGATCGTCGAGGCGCTGAACGAGCACACCGCGTTCCCGGCCGGCCCGGTCCCCTCGGCCGAGACGCTGGAGGAGGCGGTGCGCGGCCTGGCCGAGTCCTTCGACCCGGTCCGCGGCGGTTTCGGCGGGGCGCCCAAGTTCCCGCCGTCGATGGTGCTGGAGTTCCTGCTCCGGCACGGCGGGCCGGACGCGCTCCGCATGGCCGGGCGCACGCTGGAGGCCATGGCCCGGGGCGGCATCTACGACCAGCTCGCCGGGGGGTTCGCCCGCTACAGCGTGGACGCCGGGTGGGTCGTGCCGCACTTCGAGAAGATGCTCTACGACAACGCGCTGCTGCTGCGGGTCTACGCGCACTGGTGGCGCGCCACCGGCTCGGTGCTGGGCCGGCGGGTGGCCCTGGAGACCGCCGACTGGCTGCTGTCGGAGATGCGCACCCCGCAGGGCGGCTTCGCCTCGGCCCTGGACGCCGACAGCGAAGGCGTGGAGGGCAGGTTCTACGCCTGGACGCCCGAGGAGCTGCGCGAGGTCCTGGGGCCCGACGACGGCGACTGGGCGGTCGGGCTGTTCGCGGTGACCGGGACCTTCGAGCACGGCACCTCGGTGCTCCAGCTCCCCGCCGACCCCGACGACCCCGCCCGGTTCGAACGGGTGCGCGCCGCCCTGCTGCGGGCCCGCTCCCGGCGGGTGCGGCCGGGCCGGGACGACAAGGTCGTCGCCGCCTGGAACGGTCTGGCCGTCGCCGCGCTCGCCGAGGCCGGAGCGCTGTTCGACCGGCCCGACCTGGTGGCGGCGGCCCGGGAGGCGGCCCTGCTCCTGGACGGGCTGCACCTGGACGGCGACCGGCTGCTGCGCACCTCGCGCGACGGCCGGGCGGGCGGGCACGCGGGCGTCCTGGAGGACTACGCGGACCTGGCGGAGGGACTGCTCGCGCTCTACGCGGTGACCGGGGAGGTCCGCTGGTTCCGGCGCGCCGGGGCGCTGCTGGACACCGTGCTCGACCGCTTCTCCGACGGCTCCGGCGGGTTCTTCGACACTGCCGACGACGCCGAGCGGCTGTTCCAGCGGCCCCAGGACCCCACCGACAACGCCACGCCCTCGGGGCGGTTCGCCGCGGCCGGGGCCCTGCTCTCCTACGCGGCGCTGACCGGTTCCGCCCGCCACCGGGAGGCCGCGGAGGCGGCCCTCGGCACGGTGAGCGTGCTGGCCCCCCGGCACGCCCGGTTCGCCGGATGGGGCCTGGCCGTGGCGCAGGCGGCCGTCGCCGGTCCCGTCGAGGTCGCGGTCGTGGGCCCCGCGGACGACCCGGCCACCGCCGCGCTGCACCGGGCCGCGCTGCTGTCGGCCGTGCCCGGCCTGGTCGTCGCGCTGGGCGAGCCCGGTTCGTCCGGGGTGCCGCTGCTGGAGGGCCGGGGGCCGGTCGGCGGTTCCCCCGCGGCGTACGTGTGCCGGGGCTTCACCTGCCGGATGCCGGTCACCACCCCGGACGCGCTCAGGACGGAGCTGGGCGACGCCGCCCGGACCTCCTGAGAGGGGCGCCCTCCGTCCCGGGCGTCTCCGGGGCGGAGAACCGTTCCTCAGCGGAGGACCGCTCCGCGGCGGGGATCCCGGCGGGCCCGCGTCCCCGGCGCCGGCGTCCCCGGCGTGCCCCCGGTCAGCCCACCGGGACCGCGGCCTGGCCGGTGGACTCCACGCCGGTCCCGTCCCCGGAGCCGCCGCCTGTCCCGGTCCCTGTCCCGGTCCCTGTCCCTGTCCCGTCTCCCGTCCCGTCCCCGGGGCCGGGCTCCGGGTCGTCCGGGGCGGGGACCGTCGGCTCGTCCGGCGGCGGAGGGGCGGTCGGCCGCCCCGGGTCGGGAACGTCCGGCTCGTCGGGGGCGGGCGCGGTCGGCTCGTCCGGTGTCGGAGAGGCCGGCTCCTCCGGGACGGGGTCGCCCCAGTGACCGGGGTCGCCGGTGCCGACCTCGGGGTCGCCCCAGTGGCCCGGGGTGTCGTCGGTGGAGGGGGCGGAGTGGCCGTGGGAGGACGGCTCGGGGAACGTCTCGACGGGCTTGCCGGCCATCGCCTCGGCCATGAAGGCGCGCCAGATCTGGGCGGGGTACTGCCCGCCGGACTGGGCCGCGCCGCCCACGACCACCGGCTTGTTGTCGTCGCGGAACATGTCCACCGCGACCGACAGCTGCGGGGTGAAGCCGGTGAACCAGGCGGACGCGGACTCGTCCGTGGTGCCGGTCTTGCCGGCCGCCGGGCGGTCGTGCAGGCGGGCCGCCGTACCGGTACCGCCCGTGACCACCTGGGTCAGCGCGTAGGTGACGTCGGCGGCGGTCCGCTCGGAGAAGACCCGCTCACCCTTCTCCGTGATCTTCAGCTTGCCCTCGGTGCCGGTGATCGAGCGGATCACGTGGGCCCGGCGGTGCACGCCGTCCGCGGCGAAGACGGCGAATCCGGAGGCGTTCTGCACGGCGCTCACCGAGGCCACGCCCAGCGGCAGCGTGGGCGCGGCCTGGTGGGGGGTGAGCTGGTCGACGGGGATGCCCGCGGCCTCGGCGGCCTCGGTCACCTTGTCCAGGCCGACCTTCTGGCCGAGGTCGACGAAGGCGGTGTTCACCGAGTGGCGCATGGCCCGCACCAGGTCGACCCTGCCGTAGGAGGCGCCGCCGGAGTTGGGGATGGCCTCGGGGGCGGAGGCGACCCGCATCGGCGAGTTCCCCTCGACCCGGGTGCCGAGGCCGAGGCCGTTCTCCAGGGCCGCGGCCAGCACGTAGGCCTTGAAGGTGGATCCGGCCGGCACCTCGGCGGAGAAGGCGTTGTCGAACTTGTTGGCGTCGTAGTCCCGCCCGCCGTAGAAGGCGGCGACCTCGCCGGTCGCGGGGTCGACGGCGGCCAGGCCGGTGCGGACCTTCTTCGGGGTGTCCTCCGGCAGGACCGAGGTGACGGCCCGCTCGGCGGCCTCCATCAGCTTCTTGTCGAACGTCGAGACGATCTTCAGTCCGCCCTGGTTGACGTCCTCGTCGGTGTAGCCCCGGCGGCGCAGCTCGGCCATGACCTGGTCGAGCATGTAGCCCTCCTGGCCCTCGGGCTCGAAGACGTCCCGGGGCTTCTTCAGCTTGGGGAACCCGGCCTTCGCGGCCTCGGCCGGGGTGATCGCGCCGGTCGTGACCATGCCGCCGACCACCCAGCTCCAGCGGGACCGGGCCGCGGCCAGGTCGTCGCCCCGGGGGTCGGCGAACCTGGTCGGCTGCTGGATCACCGTGGCGAGGTAGGCGCCCTCGGAGAGGGTGAGGTCGGAGACGTCCTTGCGGAAGTAGGCGTCCGCCGCGGCCTGCACGCCGTGCGCGCCCCGGCCGAAGTAGATCGTGTTGAGGTACTGCTCCAGCACCCAGTCCTTGGACTTCGAGCGGTCCACCTTGAGGGAGATCATGATCTCTTTGAGCTTGCGGACCGCGGAGCGCTCCTGGCTGAGGCCGCTGTAGTAGTTGCGGACCATCTGCTGGGTGATCGTCGAGCCGCCCTGCAGCTGCCGTCCGCTGACCGTCGACCACACGGCGCGGGCGGTGCCCCGCAGCGAGACGCCCTGGTCCTGGTAGAACGAGCGGTTCTCGGCGGCGATGACGGCGTTCCTGAGGTGCCGCGGGACCTTGTCCAGCGCGACGGCCCGGCGGTTGACGCCCTGCTTGGCGAGCACGGTCCTGCCGTCGCGGTAGTAGATCACCGATCCCTGCGCGGTGGCCGCGGCCTGCGTGCTCTCCGGGATGGGGGTCATCGCCCACGCCACGGCGAACAGGCCGAGCAGCGCCACGACGCCGGCTCCGAAGACGACCAGCGCGACCCGCAGGAACCTCCTCCTGCGCGGTCGCGCCTTCCCTGCGCCCTTCGACAAGCGTGCCCCCGATCCGGCTCCGCGGCCGACCCCCCGCCCGCCGCGCGAACCGTTAAGGGTAAACGGTGGATAACGGTGCCTGATTCCCTCTTGGGATGGTACGGCTAGCCCTCTGCCCGATGGGGGACCTCTGACACCAAAGGCATCACCCGATAGGGCACAGGTGTGTCCAAGGCGATCACCGAGGAGGTCCTGACCACGCCCCGGACGTCGACGATCCGGTCGATCACCCGCTGCAGGTCGGCGTTGCTGCGCGCCACCACCCGGCAGTGCATGTCGTCGCCCCCGGTGATCGTGTGCACCTCCAGCACCTGCGGGATGGCCGCGAGCTGGACGGCGACCGGGTCGTGCCCGCTGACCTGGCGGATCTGCAGCGTGACGAAGGCGGTCACGTCGTAGCCGAGCGCGGCGGGATCGACGTCGGGGCCGAATCCGGTGATCACGCCCCGGGCGGTCAGCCGGTCGAGGCGGGCCTGGACGGTCCCCCGCGCCACCCCGAGCCGGCGCGAGCACTCCAGCACGCCGAGCCGGGGCTCGGCGGCCAGCAGGGTGATGAGCCGGGCGTCGAGCCCGTCGATCGTCATGATGTCCAACCACTCCTCGCTGACCAGCGGGTAACCGGGCAGATTGACCACCAGAACAAGTAACTCTTGCGCAGTAAGACCATTGAAACCGACAGTATCCGCATGAGCGACATCTTTCCTGTGAACGGCATGGACGCCGTGGTCTTCGCCGTCGGCAACGCCAAGCAGGCCGCCCACTACTACTCCACCGCGTTCGGCATGCGGCTGGTGGCCTACCGCGGCCCCGAGAACGGCAGCCGCGACGAGGTGGCCTATGTCCTCACCTCCGGCAGCGCCCGCTTCGAGCTCCGGGGCTCGCTGCGGCCGGGCACCGACCTGGCCCGGCACGTGGCCGAGCACAGCGACGGTGTGATCGACCTGGCCATCGAGGTCCCCGACGTGGAGGCCGCCTACACCCACGCGCTCGCCCAGGGCGCGCGCGGGCTGGCCGAGCCGCACACGCTGGAGGACGAGCACGGCAAGGTGGTCCTCGCCGCCATCGCCACCTACGGCGAGACCCGGCACACCCTGGTCGACCGCGCCAACTACAGCGGGCCGTACCTGCCCGGCTACGTCGCGGCCGAGCCGCTCGTCGCCCCGCCGGATGTCAGGAACGGCCGGCTGTTCCAGGCCGTCGACCACTGCGTCGGGAACGTGGAGCTCGGCCGGATGGACGAGTGGGTGGAGTTCTACAAGCGGGTCATGGGCTTCACCAACATGGCGGAGTTCATCGGCGACGACATCGCCACCGAGTACTCGGCGCTGATGTCCAAGGTGGTCGCGGACGGCACCCGCAAGGTGAAGTTCCCGCTCAACGAGCCGGCGGTCGCCAAGAAGAGGTCCCAGATCGACGAGTACCTGGAGTTCTACGGCGGCCCCGGCGTGCAGCACATCGCGCTGGCCACCAACGACATCCTGACCACGGTCGACCACATGCGCGCGGCCGGGGTGCAGTTCCTGGACACGCCCGACTCCTACTACGACGACCCGGAGCTGCGCGAGCGCATCGGCGAGGTCCGCGCGCCGATCGAGGAGCTGAAGAAGCGCCGGATCCTGGTCGACCGCGACGAGGACGGCTACCTGCTGCAGATCTTCACCAAGCCGGTGCAGGACCGCCCGACGGTCTTCTTCGAGCTCATCGAGCGGCACGGCTCCCTGGGCTTCGGCAAGGGCAACTTCAAGGCCCTGTTCGAGGCCATCGAGCGCGAGCAGGAGCGCCGCGGCAACCTCTGACGGCCTGACCCGGCCGGGGCCGCTCGCGTAGTCTGCGAACGCGCCCCGGCACGGTCCGGGCCGGAAGGGGGACATCCAGACCATGGCGACGACGCCGTCACGCCGGCAGGCCCTCGCGGCGGCCGCCGTCCTGCTCTGCACGACCGCCGGAACGGCCGCCTGCGCCTCCCCCGGCGGGGGGAGCGGCGCCTCCCCGTCCTCCGCCGGGAGGACCGTGCCGTCCGGCGCCACCGCACCGCAGCCGACCGCGACCGGTTCCCTCCCGCCCGGCGCGGGCGCGCCCGGGATCGGCGACCCCGACTTCCCCACCGACGGCAACGGCGGCTACGACGTCGCCCGCTACCACCTCGCGCTCGGCTACGACCCCGCCACCCGGCACCTGTCCGGCACCGCCGCGATCCACGCGAAGGCCACGCAGGAGCTGACCCGCTTCAACCTGGACCTGTCCGGCTTCACCGTCGGCCGGGTCACCGTGGACGGCCGCGCCGCCAGGTTCGAGCGGTCCGGGACCGAGCTCACCGTGATCCCCGACCGGCCCCTGGCCGACCGGTCCGACTTCACCGTCGAGGTCGCCTACGCCGGGGAGCCCAAGCCCGTCACCGGCTCGTCCAACCTCGGCACCTACGGCTTCATCCCCACCCGGGACGGGGCCTTCGTCACCTGCGAGCCCAACGGCGCCAAGACCTGGTTCCCCGGCAACGACCACCCGGCGGACAAGGCGCTCTTCGCGTTCGAGATCACCGTCCCGGAGGGGATCACCGCGCTGGCCAACGGCGAGCTCACCGGCGAGCCGGTGACCCGCGGCGGGAAGACGACCTACTCCTGGCGGGAGGACCACCCGATGGTGACCTACCTGGCCACCATGACGCTGGGGAGGTTCACCCTGCGCGAGGGCAGGACCGCCTCGGGCATCAGGAACCTGGCCGCCGTGGACCCGCGCTTCCGCGGCTCGCTGGACAAGCTCCACACCCTGTCCGGAAAGATCACCGACCACTGGGCCACGGTCTTCGGCCCCTACCCGTTCTCCTCGACCGGCGGTGTGGTGGACGACTTCTCCGCCGGTTACGCCCTGGAGAACCAGACCAAGCCGATGTACGGCGGCTTCTCCCCGGGCGAGGGCATCATCGCCCACGAGCTGGCCCACCAGTGGTTCGGCAACAGCCTCAGCATCAAGCGCTGGAAGGACCTCTGGCTCAACGAGGGCTTCGCCACCTACGCCGAGTGGCTCTGGGAGGAGCACCAGGGCGACGCCACCGCCGAGCAGACCTTCCGGCTGCACTACGCGGCGCCCGCCGGGGACCCCATCTGGGCGTACGCCCCGGGCCGCGCCCGGGCCGACGACCTGTTCAACGACTCGGTCTACACCCGGGGCGGCATGACCCTGCACGCCCTCCGGCGGAAGATCGGCGACGCCGACTTCTTCGAGCTGCTGAAGACCTGGAACCGCGAGCACCGGTACGGATACGTCACCACGGAGGAGTTCACCGCGCTGGCCGAGAAGGTCTCCGGTGAGGAGCTCGACGCGCTCTTCGACGCCTGGCTGTTCCAGGAGCGCAAGCCCGCCGCCTGACGCCCCGGCCCGCACGGCGCCCCGGCCGGCCGTACGGCGGGCGCCCCGTACGGCCGTACGGCGGGCAGGCCGTACGGCGGGCGGGTCAGGTGGAGACGATCCGGTAGCCCTGCCTCCTGAGGGAGTCCAGCACCTCCTCGGCGTGGTCGGGTCCCCGGGTCTCCAGCTGGAGCTGGACCTCGACCTCGCCCAGGTTGACGCCGACCCGCTCGTGCGCGATGTCCAGCACGTTGGCGCGCAGCGCCGCCACCTCGGCCATCAGCGCCGCCAGCGTGCCCGGCCGGTCGGGCAGCGACAGGCGCAGCGTCAGGTAGCGGCCCGCCGCGGCCAGGCCGTGCCGGAGCACCTTCACCAGCAGCAGCGGGTCGATGTTCCCGCCGGAGAGCACGGCCGTCACGGGGGGCTCGAAGACCTCCGGATACGCCATGATCGCGGCGACCCCGGCCACCCCGGCGGGCTCGACCACCTGCTTGGCGCGCTCCAGGCAGAGCACCAGGGCCCGGGAGATCTGCTGCTCGGTGACCGTGACGACGCTGTCGACCAGGTAGTGGATCAGCTCGAAGGGCAGGTCGCCCGGCCGTCCCACCGCGATGCCGTCGGCCATCGTGGTGGCGGGCCGCACGGTGACGGGGTGCCCCGCGGCGAGCGAGGCGGGGTAGGCGGCGGCCCGCTCGGCCTGCACGCCGACGACCCGCACCCCCGGCCGGAGCGACTTGGCCGCCAGCGCGACCCCGGCGGCGAGCCCGCCGCCGCCGATGGAGACCGCGATGGTGCCGGTCTCCGGGAGCTGCTCCAGGATCTCCAGTCCGATGGTGCCCTGCCCGGCGACGACGTCGGGATGGTCGAAGGGGTGGATGAACACCGCGCCGGTCCGCTCGGCGTGCTCCCGCGCGCCGGTCAGCGCGGTGTCCACGCCGTGTCCGGCGAAGACCACCTCGGCGCCGTAGGAGCGGGTCGCGGCCACCTTGGGCAGCGGCGCCCCCTCCGGCATGTAGACCGTCGCCTCCGCCCCCAGGAGTCCCGCACCGAGCGCCACCCCCTGCGCGTGGTTGCCCGCGCTGGCCGCCACCACGCCCCGCCGCAGCTCCCCGGGGCCCAGCCGGGCGATCCTGACGTAGGCGCCGCGCACCTTGAACGAGCCCGAGCGCTGGAGGTTCTCGCACTTGAGGTGGACGGGTGCGCCGAGCAGGTCGGACAGCACGCGCGAGTGCACCACCGGGGTCCGCAGCGCGACGTCGGCCAGGAGCTCCCGGGCGGCGAGCACGTCCTCGAAGGTCACCTGCGGCACCGGCACGGCGGTCGTCCTCTCGTCGCGTGTCCCGCCGTCTCGTCGTCGCGTGCCCCGCCGTCCGCGCGGGAGGCCGGGGAAGCCGGGGAGGCCGGGGAGGCCGGGCGGGACCGCGCCGCGGGCCGTATCCGCTCAGTCACGGGGCGACCAGTAGCGGTCGGCGGCCAGGACGAGCGCGGCGGCGCCGACGAGGCCGGCGTCCTGGCCCAGGGCGGCCGGGACGACGCGCACCCGCCGGGCGAAGTCCAGCCGGACGTGCGCGCGGAGGGTCTCCTCCAGCGGGTCGAACAGCAGCCGCCCGGCCTGGGACAGGCCCCCGCCGACGGTGACGACGTCGAGGTCGCACAAGTGGGCGGCGGAGGCCACGGCCAGGCCCACCGCCCGCCCGGCCCGGTCCATGGCGGCCAGGGCGATCGGGTCCCCCGCGGCGGCGTCGAGCGCGAGCCGCCGCCCGCTGGCCGCCGTGGCCTCCACATAGGCCGGTACGGCGACGCCCGCCGTACCGGACCCCGCGGCCTCCACACAGGCCGGGTCGGCGACGCCCGCCGTACCGGACCCCGCGGCCCCGCCCGGGGTCCAGCCCTGCGCCAGGGCCCAGGCGGCCAGGCCCGGGCCGCGGGCGACGGCCTCCAGGCAGCCGCGCCCGCCGCACGCGCAGGCGGGTCCGTCCGGGTCGACCACGACGTGCCCGATGTGTCCGGCGTTGCCGCTGCCGCCGTCGATCAGCCGGTCGCCGAGGATCAGCCCGCCGCCCACGCCCGTGGACACGACCATGCCGAGCATGTTGGCGCTGCCCCGGCCGGCGCCCCGCCAGTGCTCGGCGGCGGCCACGCAGACGGCGTCGTTGTGGATGCGGACCGGGACGCCGGCGAAGCGGGCGGCCAGCCGGTCGCGGAGCGGGAAGGCCCGCCAGCCGGGCATGTTGAGCGGGGAGACGGCTCCCTCGGGCCAGGTCATCGGGCCGCCGCAGCCGATCCCCACCCCGTCGACCGGGGTGTCGCCCACGACGGCGGTGATCAGCGCGTCGAGCGCCGTCCACAGGGTCTCGGCGTCGCCGCCCGGCGGGGTCGCGACCCGCTCCGCCGCCCGGACGCCCCCGTCGGAGCCGACCAGCGCGGCGGCGAACTTCGTCCCGCCGATGTCGACGGCAAGCACTGATCCCGGCATTCAGCGATCATACGGCTGACCGGCGGACGAGCGGGACGAGAAGACCAGGAGGCTCGCGGTGAACCCGTGCACGTGGTTCTGGCCCCCGACCGGGCCGATCTCCCCCGCCGAGAAGAACCCGGCCACTCCGACGGGTCCCAGGATGTCGTTGACCGCCGTCGTGTCGTGGTCGGCGCTGCCGAACATGGCCGAGCCCCGGCCGTTGCAGGCGAACAGGAGCGCGCCCTCCACCCTGCCGAACTCCTCGCGGTGCGCGTCGAGCAGCTCGTAGAGGTCCTCGTCGGCGGTCGCCGCGTCCCGCACCTGGAAGCGGACGGTGCGGCCGATGTCGACGACGTCCCCGATGGCCACGGCCTCGCGGTCGGGGTCGATGCCGAGCACGCCCCGGATCAGGAAGTCGCCGCGCTCGTGCCGCTCGGCGTACTCGTCGATGGCGATGCCGATCTGCAGCCCGGCGGCGACCAGGTCGCGGTCGTCCTCGTCCAGCGCGCTGACGATCTCCTCCAGCCGCGCCAGGGCGGGCTGCCCGGCGAGTTCGAGCAGGAGGTTGTCCTCCACCCCGGTGACGGCCATGGACGGGCCGATCGGGCGGCAGCCCTGGCTGACCACGGTGCTGACGTTGACCGCGCCGCCGATCAGCACCCCGACGGCGCCCTCGGTGTAGACCTTGCCGTCGGCGAACAGCCGCACCGCGCCCCGGCCCTGCAGCGAGTTGGCCAGGCCGCCGATCAGCGGGAGACCGCCGAGGACCTCCCCGGAGCGCTCGACGAAGCCGTCCGTCGGGAAGCTGTAGGGGTCGGCGAACATGATCGCCACCTGGTCGTCCGGGGCGCACTCGGGCAGGCCGACCACGACGAACTGGTCCTCCGTGCGGAGGCTGTCCAGGGCGAAGGTCGTCAGTCTGGCCCCGTCGAGGACGGCGGCCCAGACGCTCACCGCCGGAGTGATCTCCACCCCCTGCCCGTCACCGATCACCCCGGTGGAACTGCAGCCGACCACCGAGGCTCCCTGGACCATGTCCATCGCGCGCAGCCCCGCGCGGGAGACGTCGTCGGGGTCGTCACCGCAGACGAAGAAACAGACCAGGTCCGGCGACGTGTCCAGTCCGCGCAGGGCCTGGTTCACCGCGGATTCCGCCGCCGCGACCAGGTCGGAGCCCACGGCGAGACCATCGGCGAAGCGGCTCGTCAACAGCGCCACTCGTCTCGCCTCCCTCTCGTGTGCGAAGCCTTCCCGCCCGGAGTCCTCTCCGGACCGCCCCGGCTTCCCTTGAGCGATTCTCCCCACTGGGACGGCGGGCACGCGCGTCCGCCTCCACGCAATGCGGGAGACTCGCAATCAGGATGAGACTGCCGGTTTCGGCTCAGGCCACGTAGGCTCGATCCCGTGCCTCACATCCCAGAGCCACGGACTCTGCGCGAGCTTCGCGCGAGCGGCCATATCCACCGCACGGTGAAGGCGGAGATCCGGGAGAACCTCCTGGCCCGGCTCCGGTCCGGCGAGACGCGCTTCCCCGGCATCGTGGGCTTCGACGACACGGTCCTGCCCCACCTGGAGCGGGCCCTGCTCGCCGGTCACGACCTGGTCCTGCTCGGTGAGCGCGGCCAGGGCAAGACCCGGCTCATCCGCACCGTCACCGGGCTGCTCGACGAGTGGACCCCGGTCGTCGACGGGTGCGAGATCAACGACCACCCCTACGCGCCCTCCTGCGTCCGCTGCCGCCGCCTGGCCGGGTCCGAGGGCGAGGAGCTCGCGGTCTCCTGGCGGCACCGCGACGAGCGCTACGGCGAGAAGCTCGCCACCCCCGACACCTCCGTCGGCGACCTCATCGGCGACGTCGACCCGATCAAGATCGCCGAGGGGCGCACGCTCGGCGATCCGGAGACCGTGCACTACGGCCTGGTGCCGCGGAGCAACCGGGGCGTCTTCTCCGTCAACGAGCTGCCCGACCTGGCCGAGCGGATCCAGGTGTCGCTGCTCAACGTGCTGGAGGAGCGCGACGTCCAGGTACGGGGCTACAACCTCCGCCTGCCCCTGGACATCCTGCTGATCGCCAGCGCCAACCCCGAGGACTACACCAACCGCGGCCGGATCATCACCCCGCTGAAGGACCGCTTCGGCGCGGAGATCCGCACCCACTACCCGGCCTCCGTCGAGGACGAGCTCGTGCTCATCCGGCAGGAGGCGGCGCTCGACCACGTGGGGGCCGACCTGCCCGACCACCTGGTCGAGGTGATCGCCCGCTTCACCCGGCTGGTCCGCGAGTCCACCGCGGTGGACTCGCGCTCCGGGGTCTCGGCCCGCTTCTCCATCGCCGCCGCCGAGACCGCCGCCGCCTCCGCGCTGCGGCGGGCCGCGCTGACCGGTGAGGAGCGCGCGGTGGCCCGGGTCGCCGACCTGCCGGGCATCGTGCACACCCTCCGGGGCAAGGTGGAGTTCGAGGTCAGCGAGGAGGGGCGGGAGACCGAGGTCCTCGCGCACCTGCTCCGCCGGGCCGTCGCCGAGACGTTCCGCGGCACGCTCGGCGGCGCCGACCTGTCGGCGCTGCTGGAGCGCTTCTCCGAGGGGGTCCAGGTCGAGTCCGGCCCCCTGGTGCCCGCCGCCGAGCTGCTGCAGCGGATCGGCCCGGTGAACGGCCTGGCCAGGATCATGTCCCGGCTCGGCATCGGCGACGAGTCCCCCGGCCACGCCGCGGCCGCCCTGGAGTTCGCGCTGGAGGGCCTCTACCTCCTGCGCCGATTGTCCAAGGACGAGGTGGACGGCACCACGGTCTACCGCACCTAGCGGTGCCCGTGCCGCACTCCAGGACGACCGAGGAGACCGCCATGCCCGACCGTTCCGTGCCCTCCGCCCCGCCCGCACCGCGCCGCCGGAGAGGGGGCGGGCGATGAGCTACCGCTACGGCGAGTACCGGGACGGGCCCGACCCGCTCGCCGCGCCGTACGACGTGCGCGCCGCGCTCGACCAGATGGGCGACGCCGTCCTGTCCGGCTCCAACCCCGGCCACGCCCTGCGCGACCTGCTCAGGCGGGGCCTGCCCGGCGCGGAGGACCGGCGCGGCCTGGACGACCTGCTTCGGGAGGTGCGCCGCCGCCGCCGCGAGCTGCGCGAGCGCGGGCGGCTGGACGGGACGCTGGAGCGGGCCAGGGCGCTGCTGGACAAGGCGATCGGCCAGGAGCGGGCGGAGCTCATGGGGGGCTCCGGGGGGTCTCCCCCGGGTGGGCGCGGTCCGGATCCGTCCGACGACGAGACGCGGCTGCGTCTGTCGGTGCTGGACGGTGTGCCGGACGACCCGGCGGGCGCCATCCAGTCGCTGAGCGCCTACGACTGGCGCTCCGCCGCGGCCCGGGAGACCTTCGCGGAGCTGCGCGACCTGCTCCGCAGGGAGGTGCTCGACAGCCAGTTCCGGGGCATGCGGCAGGCACTGGCCGGCTCCGACCCGGCCGCGCTGGAACGGGTCCGCCGGATGATGACCGCGCTGAACGACATGCTCGACCGGGACGCGCGGGGCGAGCACACCCAGCGCGATTTCGATGACTTCATGTCGGAATACGGGGACATGTTCCCGGAGAGGCCGCGAAACCTGGAGGAGCTGGTCGACGTCCTCGCCCGCCGGGCCGCCGCGACCCAGCGCCTGCTGGCCTCGCTCACCCCGGCCCAGCGGGAGGAGCTCGCGGGCCTGATCAACCAGGCCCTGGAGCAGGCCGGGCTCGCCGACCAGATGCACCGCCTGGGCGAGTCCCTCCGGTCCCGCCGTCCCGACCTGGCCTGGAACACCCCGGAGCGGCTCGGCGGCGACGAGCCGCTGGGCATGGCCGACGCGGTGACCGCGCTGGACGAGCTCGCCGACCTGACCCAGTTGGAGGCCGTCCTCCGCCAGGACTACCCGGGCGCCCGGCTGGACGACGTCGACGAGGCCGCGATCCGGCGCGCGCTCGGCCGCTCGGCGGTCGACGACCTGCGGGCGCTCCGGCGGATCGAGCGCGAGCTGGAGCAGCAGGGCTACCTGCAGCGTCGGCGCGGCAAGCTGGAACTCACCCCCAAGGCCGTCCGCCGCCTCGGCGAGACCGCCCTGCGCCGGGTCTTCGCCTCCCTGGAGTCGGGCCGCCGCGGCGACCACGACCAGGTCGACGCGGGCGCGGCCGGGGAGCTCACCGGCTCCACCCGCCCCTGGCGGTTCGGCGACGAGCAGCCCATCGACGTGGTCCGCACGGTCGTCAACGCCGTACGGCGCGGCCCCGGTCCCGCCGGAGGCCGCGGGGAGAGCCACCGGGAAGACCGCCGCGGCGCCGTGACCCTGTCGGTGGACGACTTCGAGGTGGCCGAGACCGAACGGCGCACCGCGGCGGCCGTCTGCCTGCTGGTGGACCTGTCCTACTCCATGGCCCTGCGCGGCACCTGGGCGGCGGCCAAGCAGACCGCGATGGCCCTGCAGGCGCTGGTCAGCTCCACGTTCCCGCAGGACTCGGTGCAGATCGTCGGCTTCTCCAACTACGCCCGGGTCCTCCAGCCCGACGAGCTGGCCGGGCTGGAGTGGGACATGGTCCAGGGCACCAACCTGCACCACGCCCTGCTGATCGCGGGCCGCCACCTGGACCGCCACCCCGACTTCGAACCGGTCGTGCTCGTGGTCACCGACGGCGAGCCCACCTCGCACCTGCGCCGCAACGGCAGCTACGCCTTCGAGTGGCCGCCCACCCGCGAGACGCTGGAGCTGACGCTCGCCGAGGTCGACAAGATGACCCGGCGCCGGGCGACGCTCAACGTGTTCATGCTGGCCGAGGACGAACGGCTGAAGGAGTTCGTCGACGAGGTCGCCCGCCGCAACGGCGGCCGGGTCTTCTCCGCCGGCGCCGACCGCCTGGGCGAGTACGTCGTCAGCGACTTCCTGCGCACCCGCCGTAAGCGCTGACCCGCGGACCGCTCCGGCACCGGACCGCCCGCTGCATGAGCACCGTCGAAGGGTAGTCCGGCATGCCGAGCTCGTCGAGGACACGCTGGGGGATGTCTCCGGCCTTGGCGAACCCCTGCCGGACGTAGTACTCCTCCAGACCGGGGTTGCCTCGCCAGATGTCGATGCGCATCCACTTCATCCCCCGGCGGCTCCCCCGTTCGGCCGCCCAGTCCAGGATCCGCGCGCCGAGCGCTCTCCCGTGGAACTCACGCCGGACGATCAGCCGGTGGACGTAGACGGCGGGCTCGTCGTCCACGGTTCTGCGCCAGAAACCGGCCCCGTCCTCATCGCAGAGAGTGACGGTGGCGCAGGGATGCCCCCGCACGGCGTGGAACATCCACGTCCGCCCCTTGCGGATCGCCTCCAGGATGCGCCGCTCCTGCGCCTCTGAGGTCGGCCACGCTTTCTCCCACTGGTTGACCTGTTTCCGCAGGGCTAGCCACTCGGAGGCCTCCGCCCGCATGGAGAGGATGGACTCCACGTCATCCTCGACCGCCTGACGCATCTGCGGGATGCACAACCTGACTCCAGCCTCGGCGCGGCGCGCTCCGGCGTGTCCTGCCGCCCTCCGGATGTCCGGGGGACGGCAGGCACTCTGTCAGGCCGTCACCAGGCCCTCGGCGTAGTGCGCCAGAAGCGCGTCGAATCCGTCGTGATGGTCACGGAACGAACGGTAGATCGGACGGTCGACCGTGCCTCCGTTTCTCCCGGCCCGCAGCGGCGCGAGCGACCTCGCCACCTTCGTGGGCTCAGGCAGGACTCCACCGCCCAGGTAAAGGGTCTCCGTCAAAACGGTACGTTCTCCCTTCTCGCCTGAGAAGAAACGACCGCGCCTCCAACCGGACTCCTCGTCCCAGACGAGCGCCGTACCGTCGGTCAGGCGGATCGTGGCGTCCCGCGGGTCGCACGGGTCGTCCCACCAGGTCGCGACCAGGTCGCCGAGGGTTTCGGCGACCTGCCGGACGTAGGCGACGGGAAGGTCGAGCCATTCCTCGCTGTAGGGAGTCATGGCGGTTCTCCTTTCTCTGGAATGATCAGGGGGAAGCATGGGAACGAGGCGGACCGCGCAGCATCCTCGCCGCTGCGATCAGCCGTCCTCTCTGTCGCGACTGCCCCGACCGGTCTCCCCCCGCGCGGAGACGTCACCGACCTCATAGGCGAACTGGGTGCTGTCGCCGGCGTAGACGGTGATCGTGAGCCGGATCGGACGCTCCTCCGAATAGGCGACCCGGAAGAGCTCCAGGACGGGGACGCCGGGCGGACTCCCCAGGAAGCCCGACTCGTCCCGGGTCGGCATCCGGCAGTTGATCTCATCGCGGAAGCCCACCTGGGCGTGCCCGTTCTCCTTGAGCACCCGGATCGTTCCCCGCGGAATGTCGTCCGGGGACATGAGCTCCGTCCCCTCCGCGATCTCCACCGGATAGAACGACTCCTGCCGCGACCAGGGCTCCCCGTCGACGAGCCTGTCCATCCGGCGGACCACGACCCGGTCGCCCTCCTCGATCCCCAGACGGGCGGCGACCTCCGCGGTGGCCCGTCGGAACTCCACCCGGAAGTTCTCCTGGGTCGGCTTGACGCCCTCACGCTCCAGCGTGGACTTGAACGCGTCCTTGGGACCCGGTGGCACACCGCTGGGATCGAGCGGGTGCAGCACGGTGACCGTCCGGCGCTGCCGGACGAAGGTCCCCCGGCCCGCCCGTGATTCGATCAGGCCCTCGTTCGCCAGCGCCGTGACGGCCAGTCGCACCGTGTTGCGGGAGACGCCGAACTCCTCGCCGAGCTCCGCCTCCGAAGGGATCTGATCGCCCGGCCGCAGGTCACCGGCGTCGATCCGGGCGCGGAGGCGTTCCGCGAGCTGCCGATAGAGAGGTTCAGGCATCCTGTCCCTCCTCCCGGTCGAATCCCCGCCGATAGATGCCTCTCACCATATGGACCGGTTAGTCCCGATCTACTCGTTGGTACAAGTAAGACGAGAAGTACGGCAGGCGCAAGAAGGACAAGGCCAATGTAGTCCGGTTCCGAGTCTCCTGTCATTCACCCAGGATCAAAAACTCCACAGAGACAGGAGAGGAGCCGGCATGTGGAATCTGGTCGTCGTCATCGCCCTGATCCTTACAGGGATCATGAGCGGCACCTTCGCGGTGGTCATCATCGGTATCCGCACCGAGGACAGCAAGGGTTCCGCCACCGGTCGCGCACCCGGCCGCGTGACCGCCGGGGTCCGGCGGATCCTGGGCCTGCACGTCGACCACACCTGCTGCCGGTATGTCAGCAATCCCGAGTACGCCTGCCCCAAATGCCACCGCGCGTTCCACCAGCCCCAGGCACGCCACTGAAGGAGGTGAACCCATGAACGAGACCATCCTCGCCGTCCTCGTCCTGCTCGCCGCCGGGTGCGAGCTGACCGTCACTCTCCGGTCAGGAGCCGACCGGAACAGCCTCCAGCAAGGTCCAGGGCAGGAGAACCGGGCCGAGGAGGAATCAGCGGAGGAGTGACGACGCCGGCCTCCAGCGTGGCCCGCCTTCAGACGGAGCCGGAAGATCCCGGCTCGCCGGATCAGGAGAGGTCGTCGATCTCATAGGCGAGCTGGGTGCTGGAGCCCTCGTACACGGTCACCGTCAGCCGGACGGGTCTCTCGGCGGACCACGCGGTTCAGTCGCCATGCCGGTTTCTCCCACCCGTCGGAGATGGCTTGCAGATGATATCTCCGCCGCTTCCTCGCTTACCCCTCAACCGGGTAATGATCCTGGGCTACCCATTGGCATGAGCCGGACGGGAACGTCAGGAGGAACAGGCCCTCGAACCAGGAACCGGATCACGAGCCGCTGAGGGCCGCGTAGTGGTCCAGGGCGACGTCGAAGCCGTCGCGGTAGTGGCGGTAGGAGCGGTAGCACGGACGCCAGGCCGTACTGTTGCCCACGCCTGCGCGGGCTTCGGCGACCGCGCCGGGGACCCGGTCGGGGCGGAGCAGCAGGCCGCCGCCGAGGTAGCGGTGGCCGGTCAGGACGGTGCAGCGGTCCGGGCCGCCGGAGACGAACCGGCCCCAGCGCCAGCCGCTCTCCTCGTCCCACACCAGCGCGTCCCCGCCGGTCAGCCGGATCGTCCCGGCCCGGGGGTCGCACGGTCCCTCCCACCACGCCTCGGCCTGCGCGCCCAGCGCCTCGGCGACCAGTCGCAGGTAGGAGACGGGCTGGTGCCGCCATTCGTCGGTGTACGGCTCGACATGTCTTACAGCCACGACGGGCACTCCCTTGTGCCTTGTGCACGATCTCGATCTCGACGGCCCGCCCGGCACGGTCCGGGCTCCGCCGCCGGCGGCCCCTCTGCACGGGAACGGGCTCCGGGGTGATCCTACTCACTCGGCCGGGGTGCTCAGGGCGGGAACGGGCGATTCGCCCTCATCACGGACCCGGCCCCGGCACGGACCCGGCCCCGACCTCGCCCCGGCACGGACCCCGCCCCGACCTCGCCCCGGCACGGACCCGGCCCCGACCTCGCCCCAGCACGGACCCGCCCCCGGCACGGACCCGGCCCCGGCCGCCCGGCGGGGAGGAGTACGGCGCGCCCGGACCGCGGATGCCGCCCGAGCCGTACCCCGGCGAGATCGCCGACGGCTAAGGTCGGTCCATGACAGATCTGCTGCTCTGGCTGCACATCGGTTTCGCGATCTTCACTCTGGGGCCGGTCGTCGCCGTGACCATGTCCACGCCCCGGTTCATCCGCGCCCGCAACGTCGACGTCCTGCGCTACCTGCACAAGACGACGCGCATCTACGCCATCGCCTCCGCCGGGGTCTTCCTGTTCGGCGTACTGGTCGGCCTGGACTACCTCGGCAGGCCGTACCTGTCGGTCTCCATGACGCTCTTCATCGTCGCCGCCGTGCTCCTGGCCGTCGTCGAGCGGGACCAGCGCGCCGCCCTGCGGGCCCTGACCAGTGAGGACCCTCAGGACGACGCCAAGGTGCAGACCGGCCGGATCGCCACCCTCTCCGGGCTGATCACCGGGATCTGGATGGTCATCCTCGTGCTGATGGTCTGGGGCAACCCCTGATCCCGGTCTGGGGCCGGCCCTGACCCGCGCGGCCGGTACGGCTAGCCGAGCGCCTGAGTGAGGTCGGCGAGCAGGTCGTCGACCGTCTCGATGCCGACCGAGAGGCGGACCAGGTCGCCGGGGACCTCCAGCGGCGAGCCCGCGGCGGAGGCGTGGGTCATCCGGCCCGGGTGCTCGATCAGCGACTCCACGCCGCCCAGCGACTCGCCCAGGGTGAACAGCCGGGCCCGGTTGCAGACCTCGACCGCCTCCGCCTCGCCGCCGGCGACCCGGAAGGAGATCATGCCGCCGAAGCGCCGCATCTGCTTGGCCGCCACCTCGTGGCCGGGGTGCTCGGGCAGGCCCGGATAGAGCACCGAGGTCACCCTCGGGTGGGCGAGCAGGAGGTCGACCACCCGCTCGGCGTTGTCGCAGTGGCGGTCCATCCGCACCGCGAGCGTCTTGAGCCCCCGCAGCGTCAGCCACGCGTCGAACGGACCGGCCACCGCGCCCATCGCGTTCTGGTGGTAGGCCAGCCGCTCGCCGAGCTCGGCGTCCCGGGCGACGAGCGCCCCGCCGACCACGTCGGAGTGACCGCCGACGTACTTGGTGGTGGAGTGCACCACGACGTCCGCGCCCAGCGCCAGCGGCTGCTGCAGGTACGGCGAGGCGAAGGTGTTGTCCACCACCAGCAGCGCGCCGCAGTCGTGCGCCAGCTGCGCCAGGGCGGCGATGTCGGCGATGCCGAGCAGCGGGTTGGTGGGCGTCTCCACCCAGATGACCCGGGTCTTCTGGGTGATGGCGGCGGCCACCGCGGCCAGGTCGCCCAGCGGCACCGGGTCGTAGTGCAGCCCCCAGTTCTCGTGGACCTTCGCGAACAGGCGGTAGGTGCCGCCGTAGGCGTCGTTCGGGATGATCACGTGGTCGCCCGGCCTGCAGACCGTGCGCAGCACGGTGTCCTCGGCCGCCAGGCCGGAGGCGAAGGCAAGGCCGCGGACGCCGCCCTCGACGGCGGCGATCGCCTCCTCCAGGGCGGTCCTGGTCGGGTTGGCCGACCGGCTGTACTCGTATCCGGAGCGCAGTCCTCCCACGCCGTCCTGCTTGTAGGTGGACACCGCGTAGATGGGCGGCACGACGGCCCCGGTCTGGGGGTCGGCCTCCTGACCGGCGTGGATGGCCAGGGTCTCGAATCCTTCACTCATACGGGTCACGCTACTCCGCTTCGCGTCCCGCAGGACGCGGCCCGGCCCGCGTCCGTGCGGGGCCGGTCCGCCGGGACACGGACCGATCCCGCACGAGTCCGCCCGCCCGAACGCGGACCGGCCCGCGTTCCGCCTCCCTGGAGTTCCAGAGGCGGGACGCGGGCCGGCGGTCTCCGGGCGACGGTCCCCCAACCGCCGTGCTCCCGGAGCGTCCGGTGGTCTGCTACGCGGCCTGCGGCTCGCCGTCACCCGGGCGCCGCGGCCTGAACGGCACCACCTCGGCGCCCTCGTCACCGACCCCGGCGGCGCCCCCGGCGATGGCGGTGACCCCGGCGATGGCGGTGACCGGCGGTGCCTGGATGTGCCGGCCGCTCGCCCCCACGGCGGGCTCCCCGTTGATGCGCGAGAGCAGGACCGGGTCGGCGAGCGCCAGGCACAACGCGACGACGAGTCCGACTGCCAGCAACACGATCCCGATGACGATCATTTCCCTCTCCCCTTCGACGCTTCAAGCATCCGCCGGGGACCGGGGGTCCCGCCTCCGCTGAAGGGCCGGTCCCGCGGGAGGGCCTTCGGCCGAACGGCCGATATGTCACCTCGACCATCCGGATTAGGCTCATCGGCCGTGGGGGAATCGCATCGCGTTGTCTACTGGATCCGACGGCTCAGCGAGATCGTCCTGCTCTGCTGGCTCGGGCTGCTGCTCCTGCTGGACCTCGCGATAGCGCTGGGGGGAGAGAACCCGGAGCATCTGCTCTCCTTCGGCTGCGGCGCCTACGGGATCTACGCGGTGTGGCGCCGCCACCGCAGCCGCGTCCTGCCGTACGCGATCCTGCTGGGGCTGTCGTTCGCCGCCACCGTCGCCGCCGCGGCGATCCAGCCCGGCGACGCCGGCCCCGGTCTCGCCGAGACCGGGGCGCTGCTCGTCCTCACCGTCGGCGGGCTGCGCTGGATCGAGCCGGTCAAGAACGCTGCGATCTTCGCCGTGGTGGCGATGCTCATGCTGGAGTCCTCGGCCGGCCGGGTCGGCCAGTCCGAGCCCTCCCTCGTCCTGGGCTTCCTGCTCTTCTTCACCTGGTCCATGGCCGCCGGCGTCGGCGCCTACCTCCGCTTCCAACTGGAGCGCCGCCGCGAAGCCGTGCACTCGGTACGGCGCGCCGAACGGCTGGAGCTCGCCCGCGAACTGCACGATCTGGTCGCCCACCACATCACCGGGATCGTGGTCCAGGCGCAGGCGGCCAAGGTCGTCGCCGAGGCGAAGCCGGAGGCGGTGGCCCCCGCGCTCGACGCGATCGCGAACGCCGGAGCCGACGCGCTGACCTCGATGCGCCGTCTGGTCGGCGTCCTGCGGGCGGACGAGGCCGCCCGCACCCCCGGCACGCGCCTGGCGGACATGCGCGTGCTCGCGGAGCGGTTCTCGGCCCACGGTGGTCCCAGGGTCGCCTTCGAGGTCGGCCAGGACATCACCGACGACACCCTGCCGCCGGAGGTGCTGACCACCCTCCACCGCGTGCTGCAGGAGTCCCTCACCAACGTCCGCCGCCACGCTCCCGGCGCCGGCTGGGTGGAGGCCGACCTGCGGCTGGTGAACCGGTGCGTACGGCTGCGCGTGCGCAACTACGCCTCGGCCTCCGACATCAGGGTCTCCCGCCTCGGCGGCGGCTTCGGCCTGGTCGGCATGGCCGAGCGCGTCGAGGCGCTCGGCGGCCGTCTCTACGCGGGTCCCACCCCCGAGGGCGCCTGGGAGGTGTTCGCCGAATTCCCTGTTTGATCGCGACGCTGCGCGCCGCGGGTCGATCGCGACGCTGCGCGCCGCGGCTCGGGGGCCGGTGACCGGTGTCTTCCCTCGTCGCGTGCTCGCTTCGCTGCGCGCGCTCCTCAGTCCAGACACCGGAGCCCCCTCGCGGGTCGATCGCGACGCTGCGCGCCGCGGGTCGGGGGCGGCGGCTAGTGGGTGACCAGGAAGGCCAGCAGGTCCTGGCGGGTGAGCAGGCCGACGGGCTTGCCGTCGTCGAGGACCACGGCGGCGTCGGCCTTCTCCAGGGCCTCGACCGCGTGCGCGACGGGCTCGCCGGCGCCGATCATGGGGAGCGGCGGCGACATGTGCCCGGCCAGCGGCTCGTCCGGGCGGAGCCGTCCCCGGTAGAGGGCGTCGAGCAGGTCGCGCTCCACGATCGAGCCGACCACCTCCGCCGCCATGACCGGCGGCTCCTCCTTCATCACCGGGAGCTGCGAGACGCCGTACTCCCGCATGATGGCGATCGCGGTGTCCACCGACTCGTGCGGGTGCGTGTGCACGAACTCCGGCAGACCGGTGCCCTTGCGGACCAGCACGTCCCGCACCAGTCCCTCCTCGGAGGAGGTGGTCAGGAAGCCGTAGTCGGCCATCCACTCGTCATTGAAGATCTTGGACAGGTAGCCGCGGCCGCCGTCGGGCAGCAGCACCACGACCACGTCGTCCGGCCCGGCCTGCTGCGCCACGCGCAGCGCCGCGACCGTGGCCATGCCGCAGGAGCCGCCCACCAGCAGGGCCTCCTCGCGGGCCAGCCGGCGGGTCATGCCGAAGGAGTCCTTGTCGGAGACCGCGATGATCTCGTCGCAGATCCCGGTGTCGTAGGTGGCCGGCCAGATGTCCTCGCCGACGCCCTCCACGAGGTACGGCCGGCCGGTGCCGCCGGAGTAGACCGAACCTTCGGGGTCGGCTCCGATGATCTTCACCCGGCCGCCGGAGACCTCCTTGAGGTAGCGGCCGGTGCCGCTGATCGTGCCGCCCGTGCCGACACCCGCCACGAAGTGGGTGATCCGCCCCTCGGTCTGCTCCCAGATCTCCGGACCGGTGGTGTGGTAGTGGCTCTCGGGGTTCTGCGGGTTGGAGTACTGGTCGGGCTTCCAGGCGTTGGGGACCTCCCTGGCCAGCCGGTCGGAGACGGAGTAGTAGGAGTCGGGGTGGTCGGGCGAGACGGCGGTCGGGCAGACGACGACCTCGGCCCCGTAGGCCCGGAGCACGGCGATCTTGTCCTGGGCGACCTTGTCCGGCACCACGAACAGGCACCTGTACCCGCGCTGCTGCGCCACGATGGCCAGGCCGACGCCGGTGTTGCCCGAGGTGGGCTCCACGATCGTGCCTCCCGGACGCAGCGCGCCCGACTTCTCCGCGGCGTCGATCATGCGCACCGCGATGCGGTCCTTCACCGAGCCGCCGGGGTTGAAGTACTCGACCTTGGCGAGCACCTGGGCCGGCAGGCCCGCGGTCACCTTGTGCAGCCTGACGAGCGGGGTGTCGCCCATCAGCTCCACCAGCGAGTCATGTACGCGCATCGCGTTGATCACCTCGAAATACCGAAGCTTTGTCAGCTTGTTCTGTCGGATGCCAAGATCCCAGGGGGTGACCGGGACCCGGTCGGTTTCCCCTCAAACGCTACCGTCGCACCGCGACGCACCGTGTCGCCACGGGTACGACGAAGTCAACCGGTCATCTGGGGAGCACGACAGCGGAGGAGGACGCGGACACGTGGCCTGGACACCCGGCGCGGCTCGGGCCGCGCGGCGCATCGCGGCGGCGGCGGCCGTGGGAGGGGGCGGACTGACCCTGCTCGGCGCGGCCACCTACGGGATCCTGTTCGCCGAGGGCGTGCTGGCCCGGCGGATCGTCGGGCGCCCCCACGGCATGGAGGGGCCGCCCTCGGACGGGCTCTACGGCGAGTTCGGCGGCGAGCCGATCCGGATGGCCATGCTCGGCGACTCCACCTCGGTCGGCCTGGGCATGACCGACCCCGCCGACACCCCCGGCGTGCTCATCGCGTGCGGCGTGGCCGCCGTCGCCGAGCGGCCGGTACGGCTCACCGTGGCCGGCGTGTCGGGGGCGGCCTCCGCCGATCTCGACGAGCAGGTGGACCGGGCGCTGGAGGCGCGCCCGGAGGTCGCGGTCGTCTTCATCGGGGCCAACGACGTCACCACGCAGACCTTCCCGGCGCAGGCCGTACGGCATCTGCAGAAGGCGGTGCGGCGGCTGCGCGAGGCCGGAGCCGAGGTGGTCGTGGGCACCTGCCCGGACCTGGGCACGGTCCGGCCGCTCCCGCAGCCGCTGCGCTGGGTGACCAGGCGCTGGAGCCGGCAGCTCGCCGCCGCGCAGACCGTCGCGGTCATCGAGGCGGGCGGGCGGACGGTGGCCTTCGCCGACCTCCTGGGTGAGGAATTCGCGGCAAACCCCCACGAAATGTTCGGACCCGACCGTTACCATCCATCTCGCCGAGGCTACACGCAAGTCGCTTACGCGGTGCTACCTTCTGTTTGCACTGCGTTGGAGCTGTGGCCCGAACCGCAGCCCGTGCGCGGTCAGTCGATTTACCTTGCTGCGGCTAAGGCCGCGGAGGAGCCCGGCGCCGAGGTGTCCGCGACCCGGGTCGCCGGTCGAGCCACGGGTCCCCACGGACGATGGGTGACGCTGCTCCGCCGGAGGCCTGAGCCGCTGCCTCACGACGCCTGAGCCCGGTCACCCTCCGCGGCGATGTCGTGACGCCTCGCCTCTTTGGAGTGGATTGCCTGTGATCCGGCCTCACGCGAAACCAGCCATGGTGCTCGCCGGAGCCCTGACCCTGGCCGGCTGCTCCGGCAGTGAAGCGGCCACCCCCGACTACCCCCGCTGGCACACCGCCGAGGTGAACGCGGTCAGCCGCACCGCCATCGCCGGTGACGTCGCCGCGACGACGTCGCTCCGACCCGACGGCACGCTGGAGACCGTCGCCCTCGACCTCGGCTCCGGCAAGCGGCTGTGGTCCGCTCCCGCGACCATGGCGGGCCGGCTGCCCGGGATGGGGATCCCCGCTCCGGCGATCATCGAGACGGGCCGCGACCAGACCGTCGTCGTCACCGTCGACCCGTCCGTGAAACGGCGGCGGACCGCCGCGCTCGTCGGCCGCGACGCGAAGACCGGGAACACGCGGTGGACCCGGCCGCTCCACTCCACCTTCGGGCCGCAGAAGTGCGGGATGTTCGTGTGCCTGTCGGAGAACACCGCCCTGTCCACGGCGCGGGTCGTCGTGCTCGATCCGGCCACCGGGAGGCCGCGGTGGAGGCTCCCCGGCATCGCGGAGGTGCAGTGGTCCAACGCCTCGCGCGCGGTCTTCCTGCGACTGGCCCGCAACCCCCTGCTGGAGGCCTACGACCTGCGGACCGGGAAGGTCGTCTGGCAGCAGCCCGTCGAGCAGGCCCTCGGCTCCGGCGTCAACATGTCGGGCGGGTGGTCGTTCGGCTCGACGGCCGAGAACCTCATCGGCTACGTCGCCCCCTACACCGACCCCAGGACGAAGAAGGTCTCCGCCTTCGGGCTCTTCTCCGTGAAGCTCTCCGACGGCTCGGTCAACTGGATCCGCCCCTCGGTCGTGCGCGTCTACCCCAGCGGCAGCCCGGGGTTCGCCCCCGTCGTCCGCCCGGTCGACCAGCAGGGCCAGTACGGCGGGTTCGCCCGGCTCGACCCCGAGAGCGGCCGGGTCCTCGGTCAGATCCCGGCGACCGACGTCCCGGGGTCGGGCTGGTGGCTGGCCTTCCCCGCGCGGATGGACCGGATCGGCTTCCTCAAGCACGGCAAGCGCGGGACCGCCTTCGACCTCGCCACCGGCAGGCCGGCCGAGGTCGAGGAGGAACGCGGCTGGTCCTTCTGCGTCACCGACCCCCAGCCCCTCGCGCTGAAGGGCCAGGCCCCCGGGTTCTACTCCGTGGCCTCGCTGTGCGAGTTCGACCTGGCCACCGGGAAGCGGGTGACCGGCGCCGGCGCCCCGCCCGGCTGGTTCACCGGCAGCCAGAACGGCTGGCGCATCTGGCGCGACGAGAAGGGCGGCCTGCACGGCGTCCAGGACGCCACCGCCACCGCTCCGGGGATGTACGGCTAGCGTTCCGGCGCCCCGCCGACGGCTCCCCCGTCCGCGACTGTGCCCGGGTCCCGCCGAACAGCGGGACCCTTTGGCATTCCGTAACAAAGTTCTGTTTCTTCCCGCCCCGGGTCGTGGCTTCCGGGCTACCGCACGGTAACCTCCGCAGAGAAGCGATCGACGAAGGACCCGCGAGCCGCGACGCGCGGCGTCGCCGTCACCACAGGAGGCCACATGCCCGAGGCAGTCATCGTCGCGACCGCGCGCTCGCCCATCGGACGCGCCTTCAAGGGATCGCTCAAGGACATCCGTCCTGACGACCTGACGGCGCAAATGATCAAGGCCGCACTGGCCAAGGTCCCCCAGCTCGACCCGAACACCATCGACGACCTGATGCTGGGCTGCGGCCAGCCGGGCGGCGAGCAGGGCTTCAACATGGCCAAGGTGGTCTCCACCCTGCTCGGTCTGGACGGCGTGCCCGGCACCACCGTCAACCGGTACTGCTCGTCCTCGCTGCAGACCACCCGGATGGCCATGCACGCCATCAAGGCGGGCGAGGGGGACGTCTTCATCTCGGCCGGTGTGGAGTGCGTCTCCCGCCTCGCCAAGGGCAGCGCCGACGGCGTGTCCGACACGCAGAACCCGCTCTTCCTCGACGCGCAGGCCCGGGGGAAGAAGGCCGCCGAGGGCGGCGCCCCCGCCTGGCGCGACCCCCGTGAGGACGGCGCGCTGCCGGACGTCTACATCGCGATGGGCCAGACCGCGGAGAACGTGGCCGGCCTCAAGGGCGTCTCCCGCCAGGAGCAGGACGAGTTCGGCGTCCGGTCCCAGAACCTCGCCGAGAAGGCGATCGCCAACGGCTTCTGGGAGCAGGACATCACCCCGGTGACCCTGCCCGACGGCACCGTGGTCAGCAAGGACGACGGCCCCCGCGCCGGCACCACCTACGAGGCCGTCTCCCGGCTCAAGCCGGTGTTCCGCCCCGACGGCACCGTCACGGCGGGCAACTGCTGCCCGCTCAACGACGGCGCCGCCGCCGTGATCGTGATGAGCGACACCAAGGCCGCGGAACTGGGCATCACGCCACTCGCCCGCGTCGTGTCCACCGGCGTGAGCGGGCTGTCCCCCGAGATCATGGGCCTGGGCCCGGTCGAGGCCAGCCGGCAGGCCCTGGCGCGGGCGGGCATGTCCATCGACGACGTCGACCTCGTGGAGATCAACGAGGCCTTCGCCGCCCAGGTCATCCCGTCCTACAAGGAACTGGGCATCGACCTCGACCGGCTCAACGTCAACGGGGGCGCCATCGCGGTGGGCCACCCGTTCGGCATGACCGGCGCCCGGATCACCTCCACGCTGATCAACAGCCTCCGGTTCCACGACAAGTCCATCGGCCTGGAGACCATGTGCGTGGGCGGCGGCCAGGGCATGGCCATGGTCCTGGAGCGCCTCGGCTAGCCTGCGCGCTCCGGAGCCGTCAGCCGTGGACGTCGGGACCGGCGCGGGTGAGGTCGATCCTCACGATCACCCGCCGGTCCCGCTCCATGGCCGCCCGGTAGTCGTCCCAGTCGGGATGCTCCCCGGAGATGTCGCGGTAGTACGCCACCAGCAGGTCCATCGCCTCCGGCAGCGGCACGACCTCGGCCGTCCCCTCGATCTGGATCCACTCGCCGAAGAACGCGTCCGTGGTCACGCAGAGCGCCACCCGGGGGTCCTTGCGGAGGTTGCGGACCTTCGCCGCCGTCTCCCGGGTGCTGATGACGGGGTTTCCCGCGGAGTCCAGCCCCACCGTGACCGGGGAGAGCTGGGGCCGCCCGTCGGCGTGCCAGGTCAGCATGACCGCCCGGTGGTTGCTCCGGATGAACTCACGTGCTCTGTCGAGATCCATGGGCCCATCATCCCCGCGCAGGCGAGGACTCCGCCACCGGCGGCGGCGGAGCCCTCATGAGGACGGCGAGTCAGAAGTGGTGACGGCGGTGCCGCTCGTGCTCGTGCACGATGGCGGCGGCGTAGCCGTGGGTCAGTCCGTGCTCTGCGGCGAGCCAGTTGGCGCGCTCGTCGCAGCGAAGGAACGACGGACCGTTGTCGATGGCTTGAAACCACTCGGGGAGCGCGCGCCCCGTGATGTCCGGGACTCTTGCGATCAGCTTGCTATGCGTCTCCGGTGAGTGGTTCATCGGCATGGGCACCTCCACGGATAGGGCTCCTTTGCTCGACAGTGCCTCACGGCACTACGGAATGGCAAGACCTGCGGAGGGTCTCTCCTGTCACATTTCGTTGATCTCCAGCTGCGTTTCGCTCATAATGTTCCCGTTTTTGCATAGAAAAACCCCACCGGGGCGATCCGGTGGGGTTTGTCCGTTTTTCTGGGGTGCGATCAGTCGCTGCTGCTGAAGTAGCTCAGCAGGCGCAGGATCTCCAGGTAGATCCAGACCAGGGTCACCGTCAGACCGAAGGCCATCAGCCAGGAGTACTTCGCCGGAGCGCCGGCCCGGACGCCCCGCTCGACCTCGTCGAAGTCGAGCAGCAGGAAGAAGCAGCCGATCAGGATCGCCGCGACGCTGACGAGGTAGCCGATCGGACCCGCCTCACGGAGGCCGAGGCCGCCGGCGACGAAGAAGCTCGCGATCCAGTTGACGAGCAGCGCGGCCATCAGGCCGAGCGTCGCCGCCACGACGAACTTGGTGAACTTCGGCGTCACCCGGACGATGCGCAGGGAGTAGACGGTCAGCATCCCGCCGAAGGCCATGGCCGTGCCGAGGACCGCCTGGATGACGATGCCCGGGAAGCGGGCCTCCATCAAGTGGCTGATCACGCCGACGGCGACGCCGTAGGCGACCGAGTAGCCGAGGATCAGCGCCGGGTTGGTGCTCTGCTTGAACGAGATCACCAGCGCCAGCACCAGGCCGACGAGCACGCCGACCATCGCCGCGCCCCAGCCGAGGTTGAGCACCCAGGCCGCGGCGGCCGAGACGACGAGCGTGCCCAGGGTGATGAAGCCCCGCACGACCACGTCGTCGATCGTCATGGCCCGCTGCGCGGGCGGTGCGTACGACGGGGTGTCGTACATGCCCTGAAGCTGCTCAGGGGTCGGGGTCGGCCCGCCCCAGGCCTGCTGGCCCTGGGACTGCCTCTTGAATACGGGGTTCTTGCTCTCCATCGCTGCCTCCACGCTGCGACCTAACACGATCAGCGTATTCGATCGTTCGTCACACAGCCGTATCGTGCTCATATCCATCGTGCGCGATTGGCCGTACGGCTACCGCCGCCTCTTCCAACGACCGGTTCCTCTTCTGAGTTCCCGGTTCCCGCCACGACCTCACGACACCCTGGGGAGCGCACCGCCCCACCGGCGGAGCCCGCGGCCGGACCGCGCGAGTGCCCCCGGCGGGATTCGAACCCGCACCTCGACCCTTTTAAGGGGTATGCCTCTGCCATTGGGCTACGGGGGCGCCGCAATCATACGTAACGGACCACTCAGGCGTAACCGCTCGCGCCATCCGTCCCCGCGGTCGCCGGTCCGTCCGGTGGACGGACCGGCGACCGCGCGGGCACGGTGATCGGCGCGCCCCCCGTGACCGGCCGCCCGAGGGCCGGCGGCTCAGGCCGTGGCCGCCGCGCGGAACTCCTCGCGCGGGGCCTCGATCTCCCCCAGCGAGACGGTCTCACGCTTGAAGAACAGCGCCAGCGTCCAGTCCGCCATCACCCGGACCTTGCGGTTGAGGGTCGGCACCCGCGACAGGTGGTAGGTGCGGTGCATGAACCATGCGGGCAGTCCGCGGAGCTTGACGCCGTAGACGTTGGCGACGCCCTTGTACAGGCCCAGACCGGCGACCGAGCCGACGTACCTGTGCCGGTAGTCGACCATCTCCTGTCCGCGGAGCCGACGGGTGATGTTGTCGGCGAGCACCTTGGCCTGACGGACCGCGTGCTGGGCGTTGGGCGCGCAGTACTGGCCCGGGTTGGTCATGTCGGGCACCCCCGCCACGTCTCCCGCGGCGAAGGCGTCCTGGACCCCGACCACGGTCAGCCGGGTGCTCGTCTTGATCCGGCCGCGCTCGTCCAGCGGCAGGTCCCCGGCGTTCACGACCGGGCTCGGCTTCACGCCGGCGGTCCACACGATGGTGGCCGACTCGAACTCGTCACCGTCGGAGAGCGTGACCAGGCCGCCCTCGCAGGACTCCAGCCGGGTCTTCATCTTGACCTCGATGCCGCGCTCGCGCAGCTGCTCGGCGGTCCACATGCCCATCTCGGGGCCGACCTCGGGCAGGATGCGGTCGGTGGCCTCGACCAGGACCCAGCGCATGTCCTCGCGCCGGACGTCGTGGTAGTAGCGGGCCGCGTCGAGCGCCATGTCCTCCAGCTCGGCCAGCGCCTCGATGCCCGCGAAGCCGCCGCCGACCACGACGAACGTCAGCGCCCTGCGGCGCAGGGCCTCGTCGCCGCTGCTCTCCGCCCGGTCGAGCAGGCCGAGCACCCGGTTGCGCAGGGCGATCGCCTCACCGACCGTCTTGAAGCCGATCGCGGCGTCCGCCAGGCCCGGGATGGGCAGCGTGCGGGAGACCGAACCGGCGGCCATCACCACGATGTCGTAGTCGAGCTCGTAGGGGGCGCCCACGTTCGGTTCGAAGCACACCCGCTTGGCCGCATGATCGATCTTGGTGGCCTTGCCGTTGAGGATCGTCGCCTTCGGCAGGACTCGGCGGAGCGGGACCACCACGTGACGGGGGGAGAGGTTGCCGGCCGCCGCCTCCGGGAGGAAGGGCTGGTAGGTCATGTGGGATTCGGGGGTCAGGACGGTGATGCGCACACTGCCCTCGCGCAGCTCCCTGCGGAGCGTGCGCTGCAGCCGCAGCACGGTGTAGAGGCCGACATAGCCGCCGCCGACGACCACGATGTGCTTGGAGTTGCGGTTCACTTCGGTGCCATCCTTCGGTCCGAGGCCTTGTGAAAGCTTTCACAAGAATACGTCGGACTTTCCGATGACACCAGGGGCCCCCCGGGCAACTTCATCGAAAATTACACGTAACGGACTTTTTTCCGTAGTTTCGCGGGAAAATTCTGCAATTATTCTATTTTGTGATGGACCTCACAGGCCTCGGAGCACATCGGCCCTGGTGAAGACCTCGTCGAGCATCTCCGCCGTCACCCTGCCGGTGAAGGTGTTCTGCTGGCTGGGGTGGTAGCAGCCGAGAAGACGCGCGGAGGTTCCACCGCGGGAGAGCTCGACCTCGACTCCGTGCCCGAAGGCGGGTCTCGGTCGCGGCAGGGCGTACCCCGCCTCCCGCAACGCGGGCCAGACGGCCTGCCAGGCGAAGCCGCCCAGCGCCACCACCACCCGCAGGCTCTCCGCGACCAGCTCGACCTCACGGGCGAGCCAGGGGAAGCAGGCGGCCCGCTCCTGCGGCGCCGGCTTGTTCTCCGGCGGCGCGCAGCGGACGGCGGCCGCCATCCGGGTGCCGAGGAGCCGCTGCCCGTCCCCCGCCCGGACGCTGGTCTCCCGCGCGGCCAGGCCCGTCCGGTGCAGCGAGGCGAACAGCCAGTCCCCGCTCCGGTCCCCGGTGAAGATCCGTCCGGTGCGGTTGCCGCCGTGCGCGGCCGGGGCCAGTCCCACGATCAGGATCTGCGGCCTGTCCTCGCCCCATCCGGCGACGGGCCTGCCCCAGTAGGTCTCCGTGGCGAACGCCCGCCGCCTGACGGTCGCGACCTCCTCGCGCCACTCCACCAGGCGGGGGCAGGCGCGGCAGACCGACTGGCGGGCCGTGAGCTCGGCGAGGGTACGGCTCGCCGACGCGAGCCCCTCCACCTCGCCGGGATCGTTCGCGACGGGCGTGTCGGGCCGGGCCGGGTCGTCCGGCCATCCGGACCCCGGAGGAACGAAGGTCATGTCCCGATCGTGCCACCGCCGCGCTCCGCTCACGGCGGAGAGGGGCGAAACGACGGAGGCGGCACCCGCACGGAGCGGGCACCGCCTCTTCGAACCTCCCCGGCTCAGCTCCCCCGGCTCATGCCGGAGCGCTCAGTCCCGGAGTCAGACGCCGGTCGGCGTCGCGGGCTTCTCCTCCGTCGCCGGAGTGGAAGCGGAGGGCTTCGGCTCGGGCTTCGGCTCGGGCTTCGGCTCGGGCTCGGGCTTCGGCTCGGGCTTGGGGCAGACCGCGGCGTAGTCGTCCGACTTGGAGTCACCGTCGATCTTCAGCACGATGACGCCGCCCTTCAGACCGTCCGACGACCCGCCGTAGGAGACCGTCTGGGTGCCGCCGTGGCGACCGATCTCCACGACGCCGCCGCCGACGACGCTGCCGTTGGCGAGCCACTGGTACCTGACCTTGGCCGGGCCGCTGGCGTAGATGCTGCCGACGGCGGTCACCGTCGCCTTCGGGCACTCCGCCGCGCTCTGGCCGGCGGACACGTTCCCGACCTTGGTGACCACGTTGTGGTCGTGGCCCGGCACGTGCGGCCTCGACCAGTCCCTACAAGTGATCTTGAACCAGGTGCGGTCGGAGCTGCTCTGGTAGCGGTCCCCGACCTCCAGGGCCGCCCAGCCGCGTACGGTCTCCCGCGCGCGGATCACGTGGTAGACGTTGCGCGAGCCGTCCACGCGGACGGTGCCGCGGTCCACGACGTGGCCGTTGACCACCCAGCGGTAGCGCACCCAGCTCGGGCCGGAGGTGCTGATACGGCCGACCAGGGTGGCCTTGCAGTTGCCCTCGTCCGCCCACACCTTGGTGTACAGGCGGCGGTCGTGGACCTCCTCCTTGTGGCCGACGCCGTCGCCCTCATCGCAGGAGACCTTGAAGTAGGCCTTCTTCGAGGTGACCTTGCGCGGCGCCAGGACCTGCAGCGCCTCCCAGCCCTTGGTGTCGCCACCGATCTTGTGGGTCTCCTTCACCGTGACGTACTTGACGCCCTTGCCCACGGTGAGGGTCTTGACCGAGCTCTGGGAGCCGTTGCCGCGCAGCCACCGGTAGGCGACCGTGGTCTTGCCCTTGACGGCCTTCACCTTGATCCACGAGGAGAAGGTGACCCGCACCGGGCACTCTCCCTCGTAGTTCGAGAGGGAGACCTTGGGGGTGCCGACGGAGACCGCCGGCTTGGTGTGCGAGGAAGTCGCCTTCCCCGCGGTGGACCCAGTGGCCGCCGCTGCGGGCGTGGCCAGCAGGCCCGTCGCCATCGTCGCCAGCATGGCCGCGCCGGCTCCGACGGCGGCCAGCTTGCGCGCTAGACCGGACTTCATGAGGGGATGCTCCGTTTCGTTAGGAAGCGGGTGCGCTCCGGAGACGGTTGCCGCCCCGACACCAGCCGTGCCGGGCCTACGGCAGAGCCTCACTAAAGCTTCTTTACCTAACCATAAAACGGATGGACCACTCAATTGATAACGAATGGCGTTTTGTCCGGATATTGTCAAGATTTGCTGAGCGACCAGGCGATCCCGTCGAGGATGTCCCTCTCGCTGACGACGACCTCGGCGAAGCCGTACCGCTGGAGGATCCGGTCCAGGATGAGCGCGCCCGCCCCGATGACGTCGGCCCTGCCGGGATGCATGACCGGCACGGCCAGCCGCTCGTCGTGGGACATCTCCAGCAAGCGGCGCGCTATTCCATGCGCCCGATCTGCCGGAATCCGCGCGTGGTGGATTTTATCCGCGTTATATTCGTCCAGCTCAAGGGCCATCCCGGCGACCGTGGTCACCGAACCCGCGAGCCCGACCATGGTCAGCGCCCGCTCCACCGGCACCTCCTCCGCGACCCGGTCGAGCGCGTCGTCGATGTCCGCGGTCATCGCCTCGACGGCCTCGGCCGAGGGCGGGTCGCCCGCCCCGCGCAGGTGCCGCTCGGCCAGCCGGACGCAGCCGATGTCCACCGAGAGCGCCGCCTCCGCGTGCGTCGAGCCGACCACGAACTCCGTGGAGCCCCCGCCGATGTCCACCACCAGGTACGGCGGGCGGGTGCCGACGGGGGTGGGCAGGCCGGTCTCGGGCGAGAGGCTCACCAGATCGCCGGTCGCCCCGGTGAACGACAGCTGCGCCTCCTCGGCGCCCGTGACCACCTCCGGCTCGACCCCGAAGATCTCCCGTACCCCGGCGGCGAAGTCCTGCCGGTTGGCCGCGTCCCTGGTGGCGCTGGTGGCCACCACGCGGACCGCGACGGCCCCGTGCCCCTCGATCAGCCCGGCATAGCCGCGCATCGCGGCGAAGGTCCGCTCCAGCGCCTCCGGGGCCAGCCTCCCCGTCTCGTCCACCCCCTGGCCGAGCCGGACGATCTCCATCCGCCGCTCGACCTCGTGCAGCGAGTCCTGATGGATGTCCGCGATCAGCAGACGGACGGAGTTGGTACCGCAGTCGATCGCGGCGACACGGGTCACTGGTCGTCCTCCTCGGAGTCGGTCGTGCGGGGCGGGTCCGCCCCCTCCACCCGGCAGCACGGACCGTCGGCCCACCATGCGCCGAGCGCGTCGAGCGCCTCGCGGCCGAAGGGATTGCTCCCCGGCGCCGCCAGCTCGTGCGCGACCAGCGCGTGCAGGCACTTGACCCGGTCGGGCATGCCGCCACTGCTCTGCATGCCCCGGGGCAGCGGCTCCAGTCCCTCCGCCGCGGCGGCCTCGTCGCGGCGCGCGACGTAGTCCTCGTGCGCCAGGCGGTAGGCCTCGGCCAGCTCCGGGTCCCCGGCGAGCCGCTCCCGCATCTCCCGCATCATCCCCGTGCTCTCCAGGGTCCCGATGGCGGAGTTGGCCCGAGGGCAGGTCAGGTAGAACAGCGTCGGGAAGGGGGAGCCGTCCGGCAGCCGCGGCGCGGTCTCCACCACGTCCGGCAGCCCGCACGGGCAGCGGTGCGCCACCGCCCGCAGCCCTCTCGGCGCCCGGCCGAGCTGCTGTCGCACCGCGGCCACATCGCGGTCGTCGACCATTCGCCACACCCCCACGGGAAAACGGCGTCCAGGTTATCGCCTCCCCGGACCCGCGGAGGGAGGCCGGTCACCCCCCGGGCCGCGCCGCGCCGGTCCCGCCGCCGGTGGCGGGCGCCCGGCGCCCCTTGCCCGTGTCCGCGGCCTCGACCGACTCCCAGAGCGTCTGGTACCACGGTGGGACGGCGGCCTTCCGCTGCGCGGCGGCGCCCTTCGCGCCCGCGGGCTCGTCGTCCATCACGACGTAGCACTTGCGTCCGGGCTCGCAGTAGAACAACCGCTCCCGGGCCACCTGCTTCTTGTAGCCGGGGTCCTCCAGCTGCCTGCGCCGGTCCTCCAGCGCCCTGATCGCCGCCAGCTCCCTGGCCTTCTCCTGCTCCAGCTGCGCGATGTTGCGGCGCAGTGCGATGTACTCCCTGACGGGGTAGGCGAGGCTCATCGCGATCGCGCACACCACGACCGCGAGCACTGCGGCCCGCGCCGTCAACTGCGGCCGTTTCACCGTGCCGGCGGCGACGCCCGCGCGCCGCGGCTCGGGGGCCGGTGACCGGCGTCTTCCCTCGTCGCTCATCCGCTCTGCTGATTGCGACGCTGCGCGCCGCGGCTCGGGGGCCGGTGACCGGCGTCTTCCCTCGTCGCTCATCCGCTGTGCTGATTGCGACGCTGCGCGTCGCGGCTCGGGGGCCGGTGACCGGCGTCTTCCCTCGTCGCTCATCCGCTGCGCTCCTTCGCTCCTCAGTCCAGACGCCGGAGCCCCCTCGCGGGCTCCTTCGCTCCTCGGTCCAGACGCCGGAGCCCCCTCGCGGGCTCCTTCGCTCCTCGGTCCAGACGCCGGAGCCCCCTCGCGGGCTCCCTCGCTCCTCGGTCCGGACGCCGGAGCCCCCTCGCGGGCTCCCTCGCTCCTCGGTCCGGGCGCCGCGCGTCGTGTCCGGGGCCGTGCCGGTACGGCTCGCGCCCGGGATGTGACGACGGGCGCGAGTCGTACGCTGTCACGCTAGCGCTGGAAGCGCGGGAACGCGGCGCGGCCCGCGTAGCGGGCGGCGTCGTCCAGGAGCTCCTCGATGCGGAGCAGCTGGTTGTACTTGGCCACCCGGTCGGAGCGGGCCGGGGCGCCGGTCTTGATCTGACCGCAGTTGGTGGCCACGGCGAGGTCGGCGATCGTGGTGTCCTCGGTCTCGCCGGAGCGGTGGCTCATCATGCAGCGGTAGCCGCTGCGGTGGGCCAGGTCCACGGCGTCCAGGGTCTCGGTCAGGGTGCCGATCTGGTTGACCTTGACCAGCAGCGCGTTGGCGGTGCCCTCGGCGATGCCGCGGGCCAGCCGCTCGGGGTTGGTCACGAACAGGTCGTCGCCGACGAGCTGGACCTTGTCGCCGAGCGCCTTGGTGATGGCGTTCCAGCCCTCCCAGTCGCTCTCGTCCAGCGGGTCCTCGATGGAGACCAGCGGGTAGTTGGCGACGAGGTCCTCGTAGAAGGCGATCATCTCGGCGGACGACAGGCCCTTGCCTTCGAGCGTGTAGACGCCCTCGTTGTGGAACTCGGAGGCGGCCACGTCGAGGGCCAGGCCGATGTCCTCGCCCGGCGTGTAGCCGGCCTTCTCGATGGCGACCAGGATCAGGTCCAGCGCGTCGCGGTTGGACGGCAGGCTCGGCGCGAAGCCGCCCTCGTCGCCCAGGCCGGTGGTGTAGCCCTTCTCCTTCAGCACGGACTTGAGCGCGTGGTAGACCTCGGTGCCCATCCGCACGGCCTCGCGGAAGCTCTCCGCGCCGATCGGAGCGATCATGAACTCCTGGATGTCCACGTTGGTGTCGGCGTGCGCGCCGCCGTTCAGGATGTTCATCATCGGCACCGGGAGGACGTGCGCGTTCGGACCGCCGAGGTAGCGGAAGAGCGGCTGCTCGGCGCTCTCGGCGGCGGCCTTGGCCACGGCCAGGGAGACGCCCAGGACGGCGTTGGCGCCCAGCCGGGCCTTGTTCGGGGTGCCGTCGAGGTCGATCATGACCTGGTCGATGCTGCGCTGCTCGGCGGCGTCGAAGCCGAGGATCTCGTCGGCGATCTCGTCGGTCACCCCGAGGACGGCCTTCTCGACCCCCTTGCCGCCGTAGCGCGTGTCTCCGTCGCGCAGCTCGACGGCCTCGAACTGGCCGGTGGAGGCGCCGCTCGGCACGGCGGCGCGACCCTCGCTGCCGTCGTCCAGCAGGATGTCGACCTCGACCGTCGGGTTACCCCGGGAGTCAAGGATCTCGCGGGCGCGTACGCCCTCGATGGAAGCCACGAAGTGCTCCTAAGGTCGTAGAATAGCTTGCTGCAAAAGCCTATCGACCTCTGCTTCCCAGCACGGCGACCGCCCCACCGCAGAGCCTTCCGCGTACGGCCCCGCCCCGGTGACCGCCCTCGGAAGCCGCCCGCCGGGACCGTCCGCTCAGGGTCGTCGGCGGACCATGTCGCGGTAGGCGCGGGCCACCGCCCGCAGTTCCGCCTCCGGGTCCAGCCCTTCGGCCTGCGCCTGCCGTACCAGCGCGAACAGGCGGGCGCCGAGGCCGTCGGCCGGGACGCCCTCCGGCAGACCGGCGGGGAGGCCGGCGCGTCCGGCGCGGCGCAGCAGCTGCGCGGCGAGGGAGAGCGCGGGCTGGCCCATGGGCACGCCGTCGACCGGGGAGCCGGCGTCGCCGCCGCTCTTGGCGGCGCGCTCGGCCGCCTTGATCGTCTCCCAGTTGTCGCTGACCTGCTCGGCGCCGTCCACCTCGACGGCCGCGAACACGTGCGGGTGGCGCCGGACCAGCTTGTCCACGATGCCCGCCGCCACGTCGTCGACGTCGAACCCGCCCTCGTCGGCGGGGCGGTCGGCCGCGACGCGCGCGTGGAAGGCCACCTGCAGGAGCAGGTCGCCCAGCTCCTCGCGGAGCGCGCCGCGGTCGCCCTCCTCGATCGTCTCCAGCACCTCGTAGGCCTCCTCCAGGAGGTACGGCGCCAGCGACTCGTGGGTCTGCTCGGCGTCCCACGGGCACCGGGTGCGGAGCCGGTCCATCACCGCGACGAGGTCGAGCAGGCGCGCGCCCGGCAGGTCGTAGGAGCCGGGCACGACCTCGATCACCGGCGGGTCGTCGAGGGCGACCGCCGCGTGCCCGATCAGGCGCATCAGCGCCTCGTCGGCCTCCAGCCAGACCACGTCCCCGCCCTGCGCCTCGCGCACCAGGGCGGCCGGATCCGGCGCCGTGACCTCGACCTCGATCCCCGCCTCGGCCAGGAACGGCAGGTGCGGGTGGTCCGGCGAGGCGGTGCGCACCGGGCCGGCGGCCAGGACCTGCCAGGCGCGGTGGCTCAGCAGGCCCGGCGCGACCCGGGGCGAGGTGGTGACGAGGATCAGCGGCATGTCCGTCGCGCCCGTCGACGGCTACGAGGACGCGGGGATCGCGCCGAAGCGGCCGGCGTCGACGTAGGAGTCCGCGCCGCCCTGCGACTGCGGATTGACCACGCCGTAGCGCGGGCTCCGCACGACCTTGATGGTCGCCGCCTCCTGGGCGAGCTTCTGGGACGCGGCCTGCTGCGAGGCCTCGTCCTGTCCGGCGCCGAACCCGGCCAGCAGCTTCCGCTCGACCAGGGTGATGCGGACCAGGTCGCGCAGCTTCGACGGGGGCACGCCGACGTTGACGGCGATCTGCTCGTCGGGCATGCGCCGGCTCTGCCCGCCCTGGGTGGCGATCTGGTTGAGGAAGGTGTCGACCTCCGTCTCGGTGACCGTGACGCCCTTGCGCGCGCCGAGCTGCTCCAGCTGCTCGATGGCGATCACGTTGGTCAGCACGGCCTGCGGGACCGACCCCCGGAGCTGGAGCTGGCTCTTGTCCAGACCGGAGGCGACCACCGCCGCCTCGTACTCCTTGACGTCGGCTTCCAGCTCGCCGGAGCCGATCCGCTGGTCGCCCACGACGGCGGCGGCCCCGATCTGCTCCTGGGAACAGGCCGTCAGGGTGGCCGCCACGGCCACGGCCGCCAGGATGACGCGCACTCGAGTCGACTTCACTTGCGATCCCTTCACGACAAACGCCGCTTCACTTTACCGGCATGTTCTCCAGGAACATCGCCTCGACCAGGTCGCCGCACCACTTGAGCAGGTCCAGGTCGCGCAGCGGCTGGCCGCCGAGCGGTCTGGTCTTGGGGACGGGCACCAGCAACGTACCGGTCGCCTGCTTCAGCAGCGCCTTCGGGTAGAGCCGCTGGAGCCTGACCTGCTGGGAGTCGCGCAGGTCCACGGGAGCGAACCGGATGTGCTGGCCCTGCAGGGTGACGTCGGTGAGTCCCGCCCGGCGGGCGCGGATCCGGAAGCGCGCGACCGCCAGCAGGTTGTCGACCTCCTGGGGCGGCCGGCCGTACCGGTCGGTGAGCTCGTCGCGGACCGCCGCGATGTCGTCGTCGGTGCAGATCGCCGCGAGGCGCTTGTAGGCCTCCAGGCGCAGCCGCTCGGAGGTCACGTAGTCGTGCGGGATGTGCGCGTTGACCGGCAGCTCGACCTTGACGTCGGGCCGCTCCTCCGGCTCGGCCCCGGTCAGTTTCGCCTTCTGCTCCTGCACGGCCTCGGACATCATCCGCACGTACAGGTCGAAGCCGACGCCGGCGATGAAGCCCGACTGCTCGGCGCCCAGGATGTTGCCCGCGCCGCGGATCTCCAGATCCTTCATCGCGACGTACATGCCCGCGCCCATCTCGGTGTGCTGGGAGATGGTGGCCAGCCGCTCGTGGGCGGTCTCGGTGAGCGGCTTCTCCGGCGGGTAGAGGAAGTAGGCGTAGCCGCGCTCGCGGCCCCGGCCGACGCGACCGCGGAGCTGGTGCAGCTGGGACAGGCCGTAGTTGTCGGCCCGGTCCACGATCAGCGTGTTGGCGTTGGGCACGTCGAGGCCGGACTCGACGATCGTGGTGCAGACGAGCAGGTCGAACTCGCGCTCCCAGAAGCCCACCATGATCTTTTCGAGCTGCTGCTCGTTCATCTGGCCGTGCGCGACGGCGATGCGCGCCTCGGGGACGAGCTCGTGCAGGCGGGCCGCCACCTTGTTGATGCTGGCGACCCGGTTGTGCACGAAGAAGATCTGTCCGTCGCGCATCAGCTCGCGCCGGATCGCGGCGGCGATCTGCTTCTCGTCGTAGGGGCCGACGAAGGTGAGGATCGGGTGCCGCTCCTCCGGCGGGGTGAGGATGGTGGACATCTCGCGGATGCCGGTCAGGCCCATCTCCAGCGTGCGCGGGATCGGCGTGGCGGACATGGCCAGCACGTCGACCTGCGTGCGCAGGTGCTTCATGGCCTCCTTGTGCTCGACGCCGAAGCGCTGCTCCTCGTCGATGATGATCAGCCCGAGGTTCTTGAACCTGGCCTCCGGCGAGAGCAGCCGGTGGGTGCCGATGACGATGTCCACCGACCCCTCCGAAAGCCCGCGCAGGGTCTCCTTGACCTCGGCGTCGGTCTGGAAGCGCGACATCGGCCGCACGTTCAGCGGGAACCCGGAGAACCGCTCGGCGAAGGTGGACAGGTGCTGCTGGACCAGGAGCGTGGTGGGCACCAGCACCGCGACCTGCTTGCCGTCCTGCACGGCCTTGAACGCCGCCCGCACCGCGATCTCGGTCTTGCCGTAGCCGACGTCGCCGCAGATCAGCCGGTCCATCGGGATCGGGCGCTCCATGTCGCGCTTGACCTCGTCGATGGCCTCCAGCTGGTCGCCGGTCTCGGCGTAGGGGAAGGCGTCCTCCATCTCCCGCTGCCACGGCGTGTCCGGCCCGAAGGCGTGCCCCGGCGAGGCCATCCGGGCGCTGTAGAGGCGGATGAGCTCGCCGGCGATCTCCTTGACGGCCTTCTTGGCCCGGGTCTTGGCCTTGGCCCAGTCGGCGCCGCCCATCCGGTTGAGGGTGGGCGACTCGCCGCCGACGTAGCGGGTGACCTCGTCGAGCTGGTCGGTCGGCACGTACAGCCGGTCGCCCTTGGCGTACTCGATCACGAGGTACTCGCGGGTCGCGCCCTGCACGGTCCGCTGCACCATCTCGACGTAGCGGCCCACGCCGTGCTGCTCGTGCACGACGTGGTCGCCGACCTTGAGCTGGAGCGGGTCCACCATGTTGCGGCGGCGGCTGGGGAGCCGGCGCATGTCCTTGGTGGAGGCCTTCTGCCCGACCAGGTCCAGGTGGGTCAGCACCGCCAGCGACGGGGTGGTGAAGCCGTGGTCGACCAGGCCCGTGGTGACGTGCACGACCCGGGGGTCGGGCGCCGGGCCGATCTCCGGGTCCAGCCGCGCGGGCAGGTCGACGCCCTTGAGCAGCTCCACCATGCGCTCGGCCGGGCCGTGGCCCTCACTGAGCAGCACGACGGTCCGGCCGGATTCCAGCCAGCCCTTGACGTCGGCCAGCGCCCGCTGGGTGTCGCCCCGGTAGGCCTCCGCCTCCTGGGCGTCCAGGACCAGGGCGCCGGTCGCGCCCCCGAGGTCGCCCCCGGACCCGTCCCCGAGGTCGTCGCCGCCGCCGAACGGGGCGATCGACCACCACGGCTGGGCCAGCGTGCGGGCGTGGTCGCGGATCTCCTCCAGCGTCCGGAAGGCCGCCGCGCCCAGGTCGATCGGGGCCTCCCCGCCGGCCGCGGCGTTGATCCAGGAGGCCTCCAGGAACTCCTGGCTGGTCCGCACGAGCTCCTCGGCCCGGCTCCTGATCCGCTCGGGGTCGCAGACGAGGACCGCCGCCGGTCCGGGCAGGTGGTCGACGAGCAGGTCCATCTCTCCGGCGAGCACGGGTGCGAACGCCTCCATGCCCTCGACCGGCACGCCCTCGGCCAGCCGGTCGAGGGTCTCGGCCAGCGCCGGGTGCTCGGCGGCCAGCGCCGCGGCCCGCTCGCGCACCTCGGGCGTGAGCAGCAGTTCCCGGCAGGGCGGGGCGAACAACCCGTCCTGCGCCACCTCCAGCGACCGCTGGTCGGCGACCTTGAACCAGCGGATCTCCTCGACCGTGTCGCCCCAGAACTCCAGGCGCAGGGGGTGCTCCTCGGTCGGCGGGAAGACGTCCAGCAGGCCGCCCCGCACCGCCACCTCGCCGCGCTTCTCGACCATGTCCACCCGGTGGTAGCCGCTGCCCACCAGGGCGTGGACCACGCCGTCGAGGTCGGCGTCGTCGCCCGCGCGCAGCCGTACCGGCGGCAGGTCGCCCAGGCCGCGCACGATCGGCTGGAGCACCGCCCGGACCGGCGCGACGACGACGCGCAGCGGCCCGGCGGAGGCGTCGCCGGCCACCGGGTGCGAGAGCCGCCGCAGGACGGCCAGGCGCTGGCCGACGGTGTCGCTGCGCGGCGACAGGCGCTCGTGCGGCAGGGTCTCCCAGGCGGGGAAGACCGCGACGGCGTTCTCTCCCAGCAGGCTGGAGAGCGCCGAGGCGAGGTCCTCGGCCTCGCGCCCGGTCGCGGTCACCGCGAGCACGGTCCGCGGGCCGGGCCCGGGCGTCCCGTCCCGCCCGGCGGTCCCGCCGCCGGCCAGCGCGGCCGCGGCGAAGGGCCGCAGCGCGGGCGGCGCGACGAGGGAGACGCCCGACGGGTCGCCCCGGCGCAGGTCCGCCAGCGCGGAGGCCAGGGCCGGGTCGGCCACGACGAGGTCGAGCAGTCCGGAAAGGCTCATTGAAATCGCCCACAGCCCCCATGACGGCAACACGAAAGGCCCCCGGAACGCAGGGCACGGGGGTTGCGCGTCCCAGACTACTTGCCCGGGTCCGGCCCGCGGGAACGATCGGGGGGCATGTGACCGATCGTAGTCAATCGACTACTCTAGGTGATATGAGAGGAATGCGACCGGTCGCCGCACAGGGCGACCTCTTCGAGCGACGGATCCAGGAGCGGTGGACGGAGCGGCGCGGGCGCCGGCTCGACGTCCTGATCGCGGGCTGCGGCTGGCCCGACCCGCTGAAACTGGAGATGGAGAGCCGCGTCGTCGGGATCGACGAGGACCACCCGGTGGTGCGGGCGAACACCTCGGCGCGGGGGGACCTCACCTCCTGGGCCCTGGGCGACCTGCGGTCGGTCCCGGTGCCGCCCCGGGCCTTCGACGTGGTCTACGCGCCCTTCCTGCTGGAGCGGCTGGAGCACCCCGAGCTCGTGCTCGACCGGCTGCTCGGGGGCCTGCGGCCGAACGGGCTGCTGCTGCTGCGGATGCGCGACCGGGAGTCGGCCTACGGCACGTGCGCCCGGCTGACCCCGTGGCCGCTGCGGCGGCTGCTGTGGCCCAAGCTGGTCCCCGCGGGCACGCCGGGGCCGCTGCCCAAGGTGTACGGCCCGGCCATCTCACGGGAGGGCATCCGCGCCTACTGCCTGACCCGGGGGCTGGTGGTCACCGACGAGTTCCTCGGCACCAGCAGCCCGGCGGCCGACCGGCCGCTGGTGCGCGCCGCGTGCTCGGTGATCGAGGCCGTCTCGCGGGGCCGCATCCCCGCCTCGCACGACGAGATCACCATGATCATTCGAAAGCCGGAGGACTATTTCACCCGAGTGCTCTGAACCCGACCGGTTGATGTGGGACAACCGGAGTGGCTACAGTGGCCATATCCGACTAAGTCGATCGGGAATGTGGAGCAGATGACGGCGCCCTTCGAGTGGACCCCCGACGCCCGCGAGCTCGCCGACCTGGAGCTGCTGCTCTCCGGCGCCTACCACCCCCTGACGGGCTTCATGGGACCGACCGACGCCCACTCCGTGGCCGAGCACGGCACGCTCGCCGACGGCACGCCGTGGCCGGCCCCGGTCACGCTCGCGCTGCCCGGCGACCACCCGGCCGCCCCCGGCGACCGGGTCGTCCTGCGCGACCCCGAGGGCGCCCCGCTGGCCGCGCTGACCGTCACCGAGCGCGCCGGCGGCCTGGCCGCCGGGCCGGTCGAGGCGCTGGGCGCCCCCGAGCACGGACCGTTCGCCCGGCTGCGCCGCACCCCCGCCGAGGTCCGCGAGGAGCTGGCCGGCCGGGAGGTCCTGGCCGTCACCATGCGCGGCCCGCTGGACGACCTGGCGGAGATCGAGGCGACCGCCGAGGAGCTCGGCGCGGCGGTCCTGCTGCTGCCGCTGGCCTTCGGCGAGGGCGGCCCCGCGGTGGTCCGCGCCGCGCTGCGGGCCCGCGACCGGCTCCTGGCAGGCGGCGGGGACGGCGAGGGTGCCAAGGGCGCCCGAGGCACGGGGAGCGCCGTGAAGGGCGTCTCGGTCGCCGTGGTGCCGCTGGCGCCCCGCGAGGACCACGCCGTCGACCTGGAACTGCGCGAGCGCGTCGCCGAGGCCTACGGCGCCGCCGAGCACCTGGCCGGCCCGGAGCCGGTGACGCTCCCCGGGCCGCCGCACCGGCGCGGGCTGGTGGTCTTCTTCACCGGCCTGTCCGGCTCGGGCAAGTCGACCGTCGCCCGGGGCCTGCGGGACGCGCTCGCCGAGCGCGGCAGCCGTACGGTGACCTACCTCGACGGCGACGTGGTCCGCCACCTGCTCTCGGCCGGGCTGGGCTTCTCCCGCGAGGACCGCGACCTCAACATCCGGCGGATCGGCTTCGTCGCCGCCGAGGCGGCCCGGCACGGCGGCCTGGCGATCTGCGCGCCCATCGCGCCCTACGCCGCGACGCGGGACGAGGTCCGCGCGATGGTCGAGGCCGTGGGCGCCGACTTCCTGCTCGTCCACGTCGCCACCCCGCTGGCCGAGTGCGAGCGGCGCGACCGCAAGGGCCTGTACGCCAAGGCGAGGGCGGGGCTGATCCCCGAGTTCACCGGGATCTCCGCCCCCTACGAGGAGCCCGACGACGCCGACCTGGTCGTCGACACCACCGGCATCACGGTCGGGCAGGCCGTGGCGGCCGTACTGGACCCCCTCCTGCAGGGGGGCTGGGTGCGATGAGCGGGACCTCCGCCCGGACGCCGGGGATGCCGGGGATTTCCGGGATGTCTGGACTGTCGGGGACGCCGAGCACGCCGGGGACGCCGAGGACACGGACCGCCCGCGGAGCGGGCGAGGAAGCGGTGAGCGCCTGATGGGCATCGACCTTCCCCTGGTGATCGGGTCGTTCTTCGTCGCGATCGTCGTCGGCCTGACCGGCATGGGCGGCGGCGCGCTGATGACGCCGATGATGATGCTGTTCTTCAACGTGCCGCCGCTCGCCGCGGTCTCCAGCGACCTGGTGGCCTCGGCCGTGATGAAGCCGGTCGGCGGGGTCGTGCACATGCGCCGCGGCACCGTGAACCTGCGGCTGGTGGGCTGGCTGTGCGCGGGGTCGGTGCCGGCCGCCTTCAGCGGGGTGCTCATCGCGCGCGCCTTCGGCGACGGCGAGCAGGTCCAGCAGACGGTCAAGTACGCCCTGGGCGTCGCGCTGCTGCTGGCCGTCGCGGGCCTGGTCGCCAAGGCCTGGCTGGCCCGGCACGAGGGCCCGGCCGCGGCGGACCTCGACGAGATCACCGTGCGCCCCATCCCGACCTTACTGGTCGGTATGGTCGGAGGCGTCGTGGTCGGCATCTCCTCGGTGGGCTCCGGATCCCTGATCATCGTGGCGCTGCTCGCGCTCTACCCGGCGCTGCGCGCCAACCAGCTCGTCGGCACCGACCTGGTCCAGGCGGTCCCGCTGGTGGCCTCGGCCGCCCTCGGCCACCTGTTCTTCGGCGACTTCCAGCTCGACCTCACCACCTCGCTGCTCGTCGGCTCGATCCCCGGCGTCTACCTCGGCGCGCGGATCTCCTCCCGGGCCCCCGGCGGCGTCATCCGCGCGCTGCTGGCGGTGGTGCTGCTGGCCTCGGCGCTCAAGCTCCTCGGCGTGGGCAACGCGGCCACGCTCTGGATCCTGGGCGGCGCGACGGCCGCCGGGGCGGCCGGCTGGTCACTTCTGCGGAACCGCGGTGGCGCCCAGGTGGGGATCGCGGGCGAGCTCCCGGAAGGCGCGGCGTCCGGCGGGAGTGGTGTCGAACCGGGTGTCGCCCCGCGGGGCGCTCGGTGAGTCGAAGTAGACCAGCGCCTTGATCTGCGGGTAGCGCCGCAGCTCCTGGCGGACGGAGGTGAAGAACGCCGACTTGAACCACGGCTGCTCCCGGCGCTCGAACACCCCCCACTCGGCGACCATGATGGGCTTGCCCGGGAAGCGCCACTGCATCCAGCGGTAGAACCCCGGCCAGTCGGGGAACTCCTTGCGGGTCTTGTTGACCAGTCCGTCGAAGGTCTGGACCCGGTCGTCGGCGTAGGGGTCCATGGCGACCCAGTCGACCACGTCGTCGCCGGGGTAGAGCTGCTCGAACCAGGGCTCGGCCGCCCAGTTCGGCGCACCCATGTAGGTCATGACGGTGATCGCGTTCCGCACGCCGCCGGCCCGCAGGCGCGTCACCACGTGCCGGTACATCGCCGCGTAGTCGCGGGCGGTCATCCCGGAGGCCGGGTCGTCCCGCACGTCGTTCTCCGGCTCGTGGTGGACGGTCAGGAAGAACCGCTCGGGGAAGGTCGTGCGGATGTGCGCGGCCAGCCGGTCGATCCGCTCGTCCAGGGCCCCGGCGGCGATCTCCGCCCAGGTGCGGTCGAACGACGGCTTCCAGTTGACCAGCAGCAGCCTGCGCCCGGCGGGGTCGCGGGCGATCGCCAGCTCCTGCGGGGTGGGGAAGAGCTCCCCCTCCCGGTGGTAGACGTGCACGACACCGGCCCTGCGGCCCATGCGCTTCTCGGCCCGGGCCAGCGCCCGGTCGGGCGGCCGGCCGGTGAAGACCTCCGGGGCCAGGCCCCACCAGGCTCCGCACGAGGGGATGAGCTTCACACTGGCCTCGCAGGCCGCCGCCGACGTCGCGTGCAGGTCCAGCAGCCTGCCGCGGGGCGCGCTCTGCCGCGGCGTCTCCGAGGCGACGCCCGACGCCTGGCCGCACGCGCCCAGCCCCAGTACGAGGGCCAGGCCGGCGCCGGCGGCCAGGGACACCCTCAGAATTGGCCTTAAATCGGCATTTATCCGATACAACGGTTCCTCGCAGCCGGTCCGTCCGCACATTTCTTTACCTTCCGCGGGTCACACCCTCCCACCTCTCCGACGTGCCGCGTCGCATACTTTGCCGGACCGTGCCGCCCGCGCGGCGCAGCGACGGGGAAATATCGGATGAACGCCCGTTATCTCGACGTGATCGGCCGTCGGCGCACCAAGAAAATCTTAGGTATGCGGTCAGGAAAATAGCATTCCGGCCTATAGTCCTAGGGTTCCCAGCGTCAGCCTCCCCCCGCGAGGCCCAGCCCCGAGAGGGACCACACGCATGAGCCTGTCGCCGGACCCTCCCGTCCGCCGCTCCGGCGGAGACCTGGCGGATTACGCGTCCCTGCTCCGCCGCCGCTGGCTGACCCTCCTGCTCTGCCTCGTCGCCGGGACCGGCGGCGGCGGCGCCCTGCTCTGGGCCACCCCGCCCGCCTACACCGCCTCCACCTACGTCCTGGTGACCCCGACCGGCGTGCAGGAGCAGACCAACCAGGTGACCAACCGGCAGCGGGAGGCCCTCAACCTCGACACCGAGGCCCAGATCGCCCGGTCCGCCGTGGTCGCCAGGAAGGCCCAGGCCGCGCTCAAGAGCAGCCCCGGCCCCGTCGACGTCGCCGTGCCGCCCAACACCTCGGTCCTGGAGATCTCCTACACCGCCGCCGACCCCCACAGCGCCGCCGCGGGGGCCAGCGCGTACGCCCAGGCCTACCTGGCCCACCGCCGCGAGGCCGCCGACGAGGCCCTGGCCGTCCAGCTCAAGACGCTCCTGAGCAAGCTCCGGCAGGTCAACGAGAGCCTCACCGAGGTGGTCGCCGACCTGCCCGGACTGGACCGGGGGACCGCCGGCCACACCATCGCCCTGCAGCGGCGGAGCGTCCTCAGCCGCCAGGTCTACAACCTCACCGTCAAGTACGACGCGCTCAAGACCGTCGCGGTCACCCCGGGCTCGGTGATCAGCGAGGCGGTCGCCCCGGACCGCCCCAGCACCCCCAGCCCCCCGCTGTACCTCGGCAGCGGGTTCATGATCGGCCTGCTCGCCGGAGTCGGCCTCGCCTGGATCCGCGACCGCCTCGACACCCGGATCCGCGAGCCCCGCGACCTCGCCCGCCTGACCGGCATCGACCTCGTCACCGGCCAGGAGGTGGCGGACCTGACGGGCGCGGACGGCGCCGTGCTGCTGATCCCCCTTCCCGGGACGTCGTCCCGGGACGTGGCGCGGGCCGTACGGCAGCTGCGCGAGAGCCGCGTCCCGGTGGCCGGTGCGGTCGTCGCCACGGAGGCGGCCCCCGACAGGCCGCGGGCCGTGCGCCTCGTCGAGCCCACCGGGGGCACGCTGATCCCCTCCGGCGGCGGGAACCCCCGCGCCCCCCTCCCCGAGGCCGACGCCACCGCCGAGATCGCCCTCTCCGACATGCGCGCCGCCCTGCACGGGACGCCGCCCACCGGCAGGCGGGTGTTCCCCCCGTGAGAGGCCCCCACCCGGCGAGCTGGCCCATCGCCGCGTTCCTCGTCGGCTACCCCGTCTGGTGGATGCTGGGCTTCGGCGGGCTGGCGGTGATCGTGCTCGCTCCCCCGATGGCGGTCGTCCTGTGGCGGCGACGGCCGGTCCGGGTGCCGAAGGGATTCGGGATCTGGCTGCTGCTGCTCGCCGGCTACCTGGTCAGCGCGCTCATGCTCGGCGAGATGCCCCCGGACACCTACGGCGAGTTCGGCGCGGGACGGGTGATCGGCTACCTGATGCGCCTGGCCCTCTACCTCTCTCTGACGATCATGGTCCTCTACCTGGGGAACCTCACCGAGCAGGAACTGCCGCAGCTCGCGCTGGTCCGCATGCTCGGCGCGCTGTTCGTCACGACCGTCGCGGGCGGCCTGCTGGGCGTGTTCGCGCCGCACGTGCAGTTCACCTCGCCCCTGGAGCGGCTCCTGCCCGGGTGGATCAGCGGCAACGCCTTCGTCCAGAACCTGATCCACCCCACCGCCGCCCAGATGCAGAAGGTCCTCGGCCACGCCTCCCCGCGCCCCGAGGCGCCCTTCGAGTGGGCCAACGCCTGGGGCGGCAACCTCTCGGTCCTGCTCGTCTGGTTCGCGGTCGGCTGGTGGGTGTACGGCGGGCCGCACCGGCGCCTGGCCGCGCTCGCGCTGCTCGCCCTCGCCTCGATCCCGGTCGTCTACTCGCTCAACCGCGGCCTCTGGATCGGCCTGGGCGTCGCCGCCGCCTACCTGGTCCTGAGGACGGGCGCACGGCGCCGCCTGGCGATCTGCGCCGCCGTCGCGGCCGGGGCGCTGGCCTTCGCGCTCAGCCCGCTCCAGCCGCTGGTCGCCCAGCGGCTGGACAACCCGCACAGCAACGACATCCGCGCCTTCACCGTGTCGGCCACCATCGCCGCGGCGCGCACCTCCCCCTTCATCGGCTACGGCAACAACCGCAGCGCCCGGGGCAACTACCGGACGATCACCACCGGCAAGAGCGACTGGTGCGACACCTGCGGCCACCCGCCGCTGGGCAGCGACGGCCAGCTCTGGCATCTGATGATCACTCAGGGTTTCGTCGGCGCCGCGCTCTACGTCGCGTTCTTCGCCGGAGCCGTCCGCCGCCACTGGTCCGACCGGTCGCCGATCGGCATGGCCGGCGTCCTGGTGATGATCCTCACCCTGCTCTACATGTTCGTCTACGACGGGCTGGTCACGCCGCTCAGCCTCTATCTGATCTCCTTCGCACTGCTCTGGAGGAACACCATGGCACGGGGGGCCACCGTATGAACGACGCGCGGGTCCGGCTGCGCTACCTCGACCGGACGATCGGCCTGCTGTTCCCCGGTCCCGGCGAGGCCCGGCCGTACAGCCTGCTCCCGCACCCCCTGCTCCCCCGCCGGCTCGTCCCGCGGGCCTGGTGGCACCCCGGCGGCAGGGTCATGGTCCCCGCCGGGCGGGACAGCATCGAGACCCACCTCAGCGAGGTGCTGGACACCCCGATCCGGGTGATCCTCCACGTGCGCCCCGCCCGGCGGGCCAACCGCAAACCGATCCTGGAGGCCCGGGGACCGGACGGCCCGATCGCCTTCGTCAAGATCGGCGACACCGAGCGCGCCCGGGAGCTCGTCGCGCACGAGGCGCGGACGCTCGCCCTGCTCGCCGAGACGCCGCTGAAGACCGTCGTCCCGCCGACCGTGCTCCACCACGGCTCCTGGCGCGGCCTGTCGGTCCTCGCGCTGTCCCCCCTGCCCGTCCGGCGCGGCACCGCCGGGGAGGACCTGCGCACCGAGGCGATCCGCGAGATCAGCGGGATCGGCGAGCAGCCCTTCGCCTGGCACGGCGACTTCTCCCCGTGGAACATCGCGCGCGGCCCGGACGACCGGCTGCTGGTGTGGGACTGGGAGCGGTTCGGCACCGGCGTGCCGCCCGGCTTCGACGCGCTCCACCACTTCCTGCAGCGGGCCCTGCGCCGGATGGACCCGGCGACCGCCGCCCGCGCGTGCCTGGCGCAGGCGCTGCCGCTGCTGGCCCCGTTCGGCCTGTCGGCGGGCGAGGCCCGGTCGGCCGCGGTCCACTACCTGACCGCGCTGGCCCACCGGCACGCCGCCGACGGGCACGAGCCGCTCGGCCCGCCCGCCACGTGGCTCAACCCCGCCGTCGACGCCCAGGAGGTCCTGACGTGAGACCCGCGCTCAAACGCTCCGTGCACGCCGTCTCCCGGACCACGGGACGGCTCACCTCCGGCAACCGGGTCCTGCCGTCCTTCCTGGTCGTCGGGGCGCAGCGCTCCGGCACGACCTCGCTCTACCGGGCGCTGGCCCGCCATCCGCTCGTCCTCAAGCCCGTCCTGCACAAGGGCGTGCACTACTTCGACGTGGCCTACGACCGCGGCCTGGCCTGGTACCGGGCGCACTTCCCGCTGCGGGGGGCGACCCTGCGCCTGTCCCGCCGGTACGGCCAGCGTCCCCAGGCCTTCGAGTCGGCGCCCTACTACCTGTTCCACCCGCTGGCCGCCGCCCGGATCGCCGCGGACCTGCCGGGGGTGAAGCTGATCGTGCTGGTCCGCGACCCGGTCGAGCGCGCCTTCTCCGCGCACGCCCACGAGCTGGCCCGGGGTTTCGAGACCGAACCCTGCTTCGCCCGGGCCGTGGAGCTGGAGGAGGAGCGGCTGGCCGGGGCGGAGGAGTCCCTCGTCGCCGCGCCGTACTCGGCGCACCACGCCCACCGCCACCACGCCTACCTGGCCCGGGGCCGCTACGCCGAGCAGCTCGCCCGGCTGGAGCCGCTGGTCGGCCGGGACCGGGTCCTCGTGCTGGACAGCGGGGAGTTCTTCGCCCGGCCGGCGCCCGTCTACGACCGGGTCCTGCGGTTCCTCGGCCTGCCGCACCTCGGCGACCCGGTCGTCGACCGGCACAACGCCCGTCCCCGGCCCGCTCCGATGCCCCCGTCGCTCCGCCGCGAGCTGGCCGCCCGCTTCGAGGCGTCCGACGCCCTGCTGACCTCCTGGCTCGGCGCGGAGCCGTCGTGGCGGTCCTGACACCGCGCGCGGCCGGAGGCGGCCGGTGACCCCCGTGCTGGTGACCGGGCTGCCCCGGAGCGGCACCAGCTGGACGGGCCGGATGCTCGCGGCGGGCGGCGAGCTGGTCTACGTCAACGAGCCGCTCAACCCGCTGCCCCGGCCGGGCCGCTCCCCCGGCGTGCTCGACGCCGACGTCACCCACCGCTTCCAGTACATCTGCGCCGACGACGACGAGGCCTGGCTGCGGGCCTTCACCGACACCGTCTCCCTGCGCTACCGGTTCCTGGCCGAGTTGCGCCGCAACCGCGCGCCGTACGACCTGGCCCGCATGGTCCGGTACGGCGCCGCGTTCACCTTCGGGCGGCTGACCGGCCGCCGGGCGCTGCTCGACGACCCGTTCGCGCTGTTCTCCGCGGGCTGGTTCGCCCACCGGCTGGGCTGCCGGGTGATCATCCTGGTCCGCGACCCGGTGGCGTTCGCCGGGAGCTGGCGGCGGCTCGGCTGGACGGTGTACTTCCACGAGCTGCTGGAGCAGCCGCTGCTGGTCCGGGACCACCCCCGGGTGGAGGAACTGCGTCCGCTGGTCGGCTGCCAGGACCCGCTGGTCAAGAACGTCGCCCTCTGGCGGACCGCCGCCGCCGTCGCCGCCGACCTGGCCGCCCGGCACCCGGAGATCCTGCTGGTCCGCTACGAGGAGCTGGCCGCCGCCCCGGTGGAGGGGTTCCGCCGCCTGTACGACTGGGCCGGACTGACCTGGTCGGCGCGGGCCGAGGGCCGCATCCGCCACGCCTGCACGGCCCCGGGCTCCACCGCCCGCGGCTTCGCCTGGCACGGCCTGTCCCGCACGGCCTACCGGCCGATGGACTCCCGCCGGGCCCTCGCCGAGGCGGGCGGTCGCCTCAGCGAGGAGGAGGCCCGGCGGGTCAGGGAGCTGGCCCGCGGTTGAGCGGGCGGCCCGGGTCTCAGGAGAACAGCCGCTTGACCAGGCAGACGGTGAGCAGTTTCAGCGCGTACGGCAGGTCCTCGGCCAGGTAGCGGCGGGCCAGCCGGCCCGGCTCGCTGAGCAGCCGGAAGAGCCACTCCAGGCCGGACCGCTGCATCCACGTCGGCGCACGGCGCACGGCCCCGGCGGCGAAGGCGATGGCCGACCCGCAGCCGATGAACCAGGTGCCCGGCAGCTCCTCACGGAGCCTGGCGATCAGCCGGTCCTGCTTGGGGAAGCCCAGCCCGACGAAGACCACCCGGGGACCGGCGGCCACGATCGCCTCCCGGATGCGGTCGTAGCCGCCGGGGACGTCCTCGAACCCGTACGGCGGCGCGTCCACCCCGGAGACGAGCAGTCCCGGATGGCGGTCCGCCAGCCTGACCGCCGCCTGCTCCGCCACGCCCGGCGGGCCGCCCAGCAGGTAGATCGGGTAGCGGTAGAAGGCCGCCGCCTCCGACAGGGACCAGATCAGGTCCGCACCGGTGACCCGGCCGGGCAGAGGGGTGCCGAGCAGCCTCGCCGCCCACACCAGCGGCATGCCGTCGGCGACCGCGAGATCGGCGCCCTCGACCAGCCGGCGCAGCGCCGCATCGCGGGCCACGGCCCGGCTGATGTCCACGTTCGGGGTGACGATGTGACCGCCCTCGCCCCGTTTCAACGCGGCCACCACGTGGTCGACCACCTCGGTCTCGGTCATCGGGTCGATCGCGAGACCCGCCACCCGGACGCGGCGGCGGAGCCGCCTGCGGGTGGCCTTGTCGGGTCGCGGCCGCTGCCGCGGGACCGGCGCGCCCGCGGAGGCCGCCTTCTCCGGTTTCCCGGATCGTCCCGGCCGCACCGCCCGCACCGGGTCCGCGGCGAGCGCCGACCTCACCGCCTTCACCGGTTTCGCCGCTCCCGCCGGCCCTGCCGGGCCCCGCGGGGCGTCCGGTGTCAGGGCCATCGCCAGACGCCCGTCCGCGACCACCGGCGCGTGGCCCGCCCCGGCCCGCATCAGATGCCGTGTCCGTGGTGGTGCAGGCGGTGCAGGACCGCCTGCGCGGGCACCAGGCCGAGGGCCACGGCCAGGGCGATCGGCGCGCGGGGTTCGCCGCGCCTGGCGGTGAAGGCCCGCCAGGCCCAGCGGCCCGCCTCCCTCCGGCGGCCCAGGGCCGCGTGGTGGAAGGCGAGTTGGCCGTAGATCCGCGCCGCGCCGCGCGGGTCTACGGCCAGATCCGGGTGCCGGGCCAGCATCCACTCCAGACCTGCGATGCGATCGGCCCAGCGGGTCGCGTACATGGAACCGCCCCAGCGCACCCGCACCAGCGGGCGGTCGACATGCACGATCGGACGGCGGCCGGCCGCGCGCAGGGCCAGGTCCCAGTCCTCGTTCTGGCCCGCGGGGGCGCTCTCGTCCACCCAGAGGGCTCCGCGCCGGAACAGGAACGTCGAGGAGTGGACCATCACCATGCGCGAGCGGACGAGCTGCTCACGGGTCACCCGGCGGGTGCCGGCCAGGCGGGGGATCCGGCGGGAGCCGTGCTCCACCTCGATGGCGCAGCTGGCGAACTCCGCTCCCGGCTCCGCCTCCACCGCCGCGACCTGAGCGGCGACCTTCCCCGGCAGCCACCGGTCGTCGTCGTCGCAGAAGGCCACCAGATCGGTGCCGAGGGCGGCGATGCCGGTGTTGCGCGCACCCGGCAGGCCGGGGGTGAGCCGGTTGGCCAGCACCCGCACGCCGCGCTCCCCCGGTGAGGTCCGCCCCCGGACCGCCAGGGCCCGTCCCGCGAGGAGGTCGGCCACCTGGCCGGCCACCCGTGACGGCTCCCCGCCGTCGACGACGACGACGATCTCGACGGAGCCCGGGTAGTCCTGCGCGAGAGCGGCGCACGTGGCCGCGCGCAGGTGGTCGGGCCGGTCTCCGCGCGTGGGGATGACCACGCCCACCGATGGACTCACGAGAGCCTCCAGGGATAGTCGTACTTGAGCATGAGGGGCCAGGTCAGTGCGGTGACCAGACTCCGTTGCCGGGGCGGGGCGCCGGTGCGCCAGCCGTCGTCCCGCGTCAGGCCGATCCGGCCGGCGGTGAACCGCATGGGATTGCCCGACGCGGTGTGCGCCACCGACAGCTCGGCCTCGCCGTCGCCGAGGAAGCCCAGGCTCGGGCGGACGCCGAGCCCGGCGGCCAGGCGGCGCAGCGTCCTGGCGGGAGAGCCCAGCAGGTCCTCGTAGCGGATGCGGGTGACGGGCACGCCCTCGCGGGCCAGCAGTTCGAGGCCGAGGTTCTGGGTCAGCCAGTGCAGCGCGGTCCAGGCGGGCGACCAGCTGGTCATGAGGGTGCCGTTCTCCGGGCGCACGACCCTGCGGCGCCAGGAGTGCGCGACCGCGCGGGGGTCGCGCACGACGTGCACGACGTGCACGTCGACTCCGGCCGCCGCCAGGCAGAACGCCAGGGAGGCGTGCTTGCTGGAGTCGACGACGACCGGGCTGCCGGCGACCTCGGCCGCCGCCTCGTAGAGGCGGCGGTAGGCGGTGGCGTACTCGCCCAGCTCCTCGGTCGCCGTCGGCGACCGCCACGCCCCGGCGCCGGCCCGCTCCTCGGCGAGCAGCCGGGCCAGGCCCGGGATCCGCCGGGTGCGGTCCACCCGGCGCCGCAGTTCGAGCACCCGCTCGGCCCGCTCCGCGGACCAGCCGCCGAACGCCTGGTCGCCGACCTTCCGCCAGAACGGGCACGCGCCGAACGGCTCGCCGCAGCCGCAGGCCTCGTCCGCCAGCACCCCCCGTGCCCAGAGGTGGACCACCTCGCCGAGGGCGACGCAGCCGGGGAGCTCGCCGAGCAGGCGCTCCAGCAGCGTGGTCCCGCTACGGCCAAGCCCGCCCAGGAAGACCACCCGGGTGGGCGACGGACGAACAGACACAGGCACGAATCCTCACCGTTATGGATACGGAACGTGCCGACGATATCGCGGAGAGTAACCTCGCAGTCAGTGAACGGTCAAAGGATCTACCTGCGCCGAGTGACCGACCGGCTACCGCGCGTCGACGACCATGCCGGCCGCGACGGTGTTGTTGGTGGCCTCGTCCACGAGGATGAAACCGCCGGTGAGCCGGTTGCGGGCGTAGTCGTCCACGAACAGCGGCTGGGTGACGCGCAGCGAGACCCGGCCGATCTCGTTCAGGCCGAGCGCGGTCGCCGACTCGTCGCGGTGCAGGGTGTTGACGTCGAGCCGGTAGTGCAGGTCGCGCACCAGCGCGCGGGCCGTCCTGGTGGTGTGCTTGATCGTCAGCTTCGTGCGCGGGGCCAGCTTGGAGGCGTCGGTCATCCAGCAGACCATCGCCTCCACCTCCTGCGCGACGTGCGGCTGGTTGTTCGGGCGGCAGATCATGTCGCCGCGCGAGATGTCGATGTCGTCCTCCAGCCGGAGGGTGACCGACATCGGCGCGAACGCCTCCTCCACCGGCCCGTCGAAGGTGTCGATGGAGGCGATGCGCGTGGTCAGCCCGGACGGCAGGTGCACGACCTCGTCGCCGGGCTTGAGCACGCCGCCCGCCACCTGCCCCGCGTAGCCGCGGTAGTCGTGGAAGGCGGGGTCGGTCGCCTTCTGCGGGCGGATGACGTACTGCACCGGGAAGCGCACGTCGACCAGGTTCCGGTCGGAGGCGATGTGCACGTTCTCCAGGTGGTGCAGGAGCGACGAGCCGTTGTACCACGGCATGTTCTCCGACCGGGAGACCACGTTGTCGCCGTGCAGCGCCGAGATCGGGATGAACGTCAGGTCCGGCGCGTTGAGCTTCGAGGCGAACGCGGTGAACTCCTCGCGGATCTCCTCGAACCGCTCCTGGGAGTAGTCGACCAGGTCCATCTTGTTGACGGCCAGCACCAGGTGGGGGACGCGCAGCAGCGTCGTCAGGAACGCGTGCCGGCGCGACTGCTCCAGCACGCCCTTGCGCGCGTCGATCAGCACGACCGCCAGGTCCGCCGTGGAGGCGCCGGTGACCATGTTGCGGGTGTACTGGATGTGCCCGGGGGTGTCGGCGATGATGAACTTGCGCTTGGGCGTGGCGAAGTAGCGGTAGGCCACGTCGATCGTGATGCCCTGCTCCCGCTCGGCCCGCAGGCCGTCGGTGAGCAGCGACAGGTCGGTGTACTCGGTGCCCCGGTCGCGGGAGGTGCGCTCGACCGCCTCGAGCTGGTCCTCGAAGATCGCCTTGGAGTCGAAGAGCAGCCGGCCGATCAAGGTCGACTTCCCGTCGTCGACACTTCCCGCGGTGGCGAAGCGGAGGATGTCCATCAGTTCTGCTCTCCAGAGGTCGTACGGCGTGCGCTGGGGGACGGGGAGGGGAGGAGCCGCATCAGAAGTAGCCCATCCGCTTGCGGTCCTCCATCGAGGCCTCCGACGCGCGGTCGTCGGCACGGGTGGCGCCCCGCTCGGTGATCCGGGTCGCGGCGATCTCCTCGATGATCTCCTCGACGGTCGCGGCGGTGGACTGCACGGCGCCGGTGCAGGTGATGTCGCCGACCGTGCGGTAGCGGACCGTCATCTCCAGCAGCGGCTCGTCCTCGTCGCGGGTGACGAACTCGCTGTCGGCCAGCAGCATGCCGTCGCGCTCGAACACCTTGCGCGTGTGCGCGTAGTAGATCGACGGGATCTCGATGCCCTCACGCCGGATGTAGTCCCAGATATCCAGTTCGGTCCAGTTGGAGAGCGGGAAGACCCGGATGTGCTCGCCCTTGCGGATCTTCGCGTTGTAGAGGTTCCACAGCTCCGGCCGCTGGTTCTTCGGGTCCCACTGGCCGAAGTCGTCCCGGAAGGAGAACACCCGCTCCTTCGCGCGGGCCTTCTCCTCGTCGCGGCGGGCGCCGCCGAACACCGCGTCGAACTCGTGGTCCTCGATCGCGTCCAGCAGCGTGGTGGTCTGCAGGCGGTTGCGGGAGGCCCGGCGGCCGGTCTCCTCCACCACGCGCCCGGCGTCGATGGAGTCCTGGACGGACGCCACGACCAGGCGCGCGCCCAGCTCCGCGGCCCGCCGGTCGCGGAACTCGATGACCTCGGAGAAGTTGTGGCCGGTGTCCACGTGCATCAGCGGGAACGGGATCGGCGCGGGCCAGAACGCCTTCTCCGCGATGCGGAGCATCACGATGGAGTCCTTGCCCCCGGAGAAGAGCAGACAGGGGCGCTCGAACTCCGCCGCCACCTCACGCATGATGTGGACGGCCTCCGCCTCGAGGACGTCGAGCTGCGACGTGGTGTAGTCGCGCTGAAGCATCTGACTCTCCCATCGGGGATTGGGGGCGGGCCCCTATCGGTGCAGATCCCGGATTCCGGCGAGCAGCGTTGGCGCCAGTCCTGGTAGGGATACCAGAATATCCGGTAGCGAGGGGTCGTCCTGGTTGTAGGTCAGCGCGGAGCCGTCGATCCGGCTCGCGTGCGCCCCGGAGGCCAGCGCCACCGCGACGGGAGCCGCCGAGTCCCACTCGTACTGGCCGCCGGCGTGCACGTACGCCTCCACCTCGCCGGTCAGCACCGCCGAGATCTTCGCTCCCGCCGAGCCGATCGGCACCAGGTCCGCGCCGACGAGGTAGGCGAGCTTCTGCACGAACTCCGGCGGGCGCGTCCGGCTCACCGCGATCCGCACCCGGCCGCCGCCCGGCCGGATGACCGCCCGCGCGCCCGTCTCCGTACCCGCCACCGCGCCCGCCACCGCGCCCGCTACCGTGCCCGCCGCCGGAGCGGGGAGCGGGCCGGGCAGCACCGGCGGCTCCGCGGTGGAGAGCGTCCTGCCCTGCGCGGGCAGCGCCACCGCCCCGGCGGTCAGCGCGCCCCGCTCCCACAGCGCCACGTGGACCGCCCAGTCCGCCCGGCCCTCCTCCGCGAACTCGCGGGTGCCGTCCAGCGGGTCGACGATCCACACCCGCTCCGCCGACAGCCGCCGGGAGGCGAGGCGTTCCTGCTGGGTCGCCTCCTCCGACAGCACGCTGTCGCTCGGGCGCAGCCGCGCCAGGGCCTCCGTCAGGAACCGGTGGGACTCGGCGTCGCCTCTCGCCCGCAGTGCGGACGGATCGCCGAAACCCTCCTTCTCCCGCAGCGCCAGCAGCCTCTCACCGGCCTCCGCCGCCAGATCCCCGGCCAGGACATGATCGTCGCGAATCGTCATCAGTAAGCTCCAGCCCCTCGCGCGACAGCCGACCAAGTCTTCCACAGGATCTGCAGGTCCAGCATGAGGGACCAGTTCTCCACGTAACGCAGGTCCAACCTGACCGATTCCTCCCAGCCCAGGTCGGACCTCCCGCTCACCTGCCACAGCCCCGTCATCCCCGGCCGGACCAGCAGCCGCCGCCGGACGTCGTCACCGTACCGGGCCACCTCCTCCGGCAGCGGCGGCCGGGGGCCCACCAGCGACATGTGGCCGAGCACCACGTTGATCAGCTGCGGCAGCTCGTCCATGGAGTGGCGGCGCAGCCAGGCGCCGACCGGGGTCACCCGCGGATCGTTCCGGATCTTGAACAGCACCCCCCCGTCGTCGCTCATCAGGGTGATCTTCCGCTGCTCCGCGTCGGTCACCATCGTCCGGAACTTGTAGATCGTGAACTCCGCGCCGTCCCGGCCCACCCGTGTCTGCCGGAACAGCACCGGTCCCGGCCCCGACGCCCGTACGGCCAGCGCCAGCACCAGCAGCAGCGGCGCCAGCAGCACCAGCAGCGCCCCCGCCCCCACCCGGTCGAAGAGCGTCTTGACCACCTGGCGGAGCCCCGCCAGCTCCGGGTGGTCCACGTGCAGCAGCGGCAGGCCCGCCACCGGGCGGATCGTGGTCCGCGGCCCGGCCACGTCCATCAGCGCCGGAGCCACCACCAGGTCCGTGTGCGTCTTCTCCAGCCGCCAGGCCAGCCGCCGCAGCGCCGTGCCGTCCATCTCCGGGCAGGCCAGCACCGCCACCGTGTCCGCCTCCGCCTGCCCCACCACCAGCGGCACGTCCGTCAGGCCGCCCAGCACGGGCACCCCCGCCACCTCGGGACCGCCGCCGCGCGGCACGCACACCCCCACGACCTCCATGCCGTGGTAGCGCTCCCGGCGCAGCCGGCCGACCAGTTCCGCCGCCGCCGCCCGGTGGCCCACCGCCACCACCCGCCGCATGCACCCGCCCCGCACCCGCCTGCGGTGCAGGGCCCGGCGCAGGCGGTAGCGCGCCAGCAGCGTCAGGGCCGTGGCCAGCGGGACCGCCAGCACCACGTAACCGCGCGCCACCTCGGTCTTCGTCACGTACGCACCGACCGCGAGCGCCGCGGTGATCATGAAGCCGCACTGCAGGACCCGCTGGAACTCCTCCGGTCCCAGACCGATCAACCGCGCCTCGTAGGCCCGGTTGAGCGCGATCACGCACACCCACACGACGGGCAGCGCCGCACTGAGCACCACATAGGGGACGACGTACGGCGTGACCTCGCCGAACCGCACGAAGAACGCCAGGGCGCCCGACAGGGAGGCGCACCCGAAGTCGGCGACGACCGCCCGTACCCGATGGCCGCGCACCCAGCCCGGCTCCCGCCAGCGCGCCGCCGGCACGGGCCCCGACACCACATGGAGAGCCGTTACGTCGCGCACGCACCCCTCCGCGTAACCATTCACCTACGGACAGTAATGGAATGGTATCGGCGAGGAGAAGGAACGGGGGGCGAACGCCCGAACACCCGCCTCCGCGAGCCGCCCCCGGCCCGCGGGGCGCCTCCGCTAGCGGGGCGGACCCGACGGTTTCAGATCGACGGCGTGGAAGGCGTTCTGCGTCGCCTCCAGCCCCACCCGGACCAGCGACTCCACCACGTCCGCCGCCCGGTCCACCAGGAACGCCAGGTCCTTGCGCTCCGCGGTCGCGAAGTCCCGCAGGACGTACGCCGCGGTGTCCATCCGGCCCGGCGGGCGGCCGATGCCGAACCGCACCCGCAGGTAGTCCCGGGTCGCCAGCGACTTCGTGATCGACTTCAGCCCGTTGTGGCCGTTGTCGCCCCCGCCCAACTTCGCCCGCAGCGCGCCGTACGGCACGTCCAGCTCGTCGTGGACGACGACCACCCGCGCCGGATCGGCCTTGTAGAAGTCCGCCAGCGCCTTCACCGGGCCGCCCGACAGGTTCATGAACGACAGCGGTTTGGCCAGGACCGCGGGGGCGTCCGCCAGCCGGCCCTCCAGCACCTCGGCCCGCGACCGGTGCGCCTTGAACCGCCCGCCGGCCCGCGCGGCCAGCTCGTCCAGCACCATGAACCCCGCGTTGTGCCGGTTCCCGGCGTACTCCGGCCCCGGATTGCCCAGGCCGACCACCAGCCAGCGGTCCACAGCCGGCACCCCTTCCATGCGCGTCAGGGCAGCCCGGTGCCGGGCCGCCCTGACAGGTGTAGCAGAGAGAACTACTCGGCGGACTCGCCCTCGGCGGCGGCCTCCGCGGACTCGCCCTCGGCGGTCTCGGCGGCCTCGCCCTCGGCGGCCTCGCCCTCGACCGGCTCCGCGGCCTGCGCGCCGGAGACGATCAGGACCAGCGCCTCCGGGTCGGCGACCAGCGTCGTGCCCTTGGGCAGCTTCAGGTCGCCCGCGCTGATCTGGGCGCCGACCTCCAGGCCCGCGACGTCGACCTCGACGCCCTCGGGGATGTGGGTCGCCTCGGTCTCGACCGAGACCGAGACCATCTGCTGGTCGAGGATGCCGTCGGCGACCTCGCCGACCACGGTGACCGGGATGTCGACGGTGACCTTCTCACCGCGCTTGACCAGCAGCAGGTCGACGTGCTCCAGGAAGCCCTTGATCGGGTCGCGCTGCACGCCCTTCGGGATCGCCAGCTCGGTGACCGCGCCCTCGAGGCGGATCAGCACGTTCGGCGTGCGCAGGGCCAGCAGCAGCTCGTGCCCCGGCAGGGACAGGTGCCGGGGGTCCGTGCCGTGCCCGTAGAGGACGACGGGCACCTTGTGCTCGCGGCGGATCTTGCGGGCGGCGCCCTTGCCGAACCCGGTACGCGATTCGGCGGCGATGACTACTTCAGACACGGCAGATCTCCTAGGGATCCTCGGCGGTGGAAGCGCGCTCCCCCTCACCCGCCCTAGCGGAAGGCGTTACGAGCGCGCGCAACCTGCACAGCCTATCGGCTCGGCGCAGGACTCCGTCCGCCTCCCCGCGGGGAGGCGGACGCGATCCGGACGGACGCGATCCGGACGGACGCGATCCGGACTTACTCGTCTAGCTGTCGCCCTCGAACATGCTCGTCACCGAGCCGTCGCTGAACACCTCGGTGATCGCCCGCGCGATCAGCGGCGCGATCGACAGGACCGTCAGGTTGTCGAACCGCTTGTCCTCCGCCAGCGGAAGCGTGTTCGTGACGATGACCTCGGAGATGCGCGAGTTCTTCAGCCGGTCCACCGCCGGGTCGGAGAAGACCGCGTGCGTCGCCGCCACCACCACGTCGGTCGCGCCCTGCTCGTACAGCGCGTCGGCCGCCTTGCAGATCGTGCCCGCCGTGTCGATCATGTCGTCGATCAGCACGCAGGTGCGGCCCTTCACCCGGCCGACCACCTCGTTCACCTTCACCTGGTTGGCCATGTCCAGGTCGCGGCGCTTGTGGATGAAGGCCAGCGGGGTGCCCAGCGTGTCCGCCCAGCGCTCCGAGAGCCGCACGCGGCCGGTGTCCGGCGAGACGACCGTCGTGTTGGCCAGGTCCAGCTTGTCCTTCAGGTAGTTGACCAGCACCGGCATCGCGAACAGGTGGTCCACCGGGCCGTCGAAGAACCCCTGGATCTGCGAGGTGTGCAGGTCGATCGACATCAGCCGGTCGGCGCCGGCGGTCTTGAACAGGTCGGCCATCAGCCGGGCCGTGATCGGCTCGCGGCCCCGGCCCTTCTTGTCCTGCCGGGCGTAGCCGAAGAACGGCATGATCACGGTGATCCGCTTGGCGGAGGCGCGCTTGAGCGCGTCCACCATGATCAGCTGCTCCATGACCCACTGGTTGATCGGCTCGGTGTGGCTCTGGATCACGAACGCGTCGCAGCCCCGGACCGACTCCTGGTAGCGCGCGTAGATCTCACCGTTGGCGAAGTCGCGCAGCGTGGTCGGGCTCGTGCCGATCCCCAGGTGGCTGGCCACCTCCTCCGCCAGCTCCGGATATCCGCGCCCGGAGAAGAACATCAGTTTCTTCTCGCCGGTCTGCTTGATGCTGCTCATTCGGAGGTGCTCCCCTGCTGATCTCCGGCCTCGGCGGCCCGCTGCGCCGCCTGCGCCGATCTGGTGCCCGGGCGCTTGCGCACCGTCCACCCTTCAATGTTGCGCTGCCGCCCCCGGGCCACCCCGATCGCCCCGGCGGGGACGTCGGAGTCGATGACCGAACCCGCGGCGGTGTAGGCGCCGTCGCCGATGTTCACCGGCGCGACGAGCATGGTGTCGCACCCGACGAAGGCGTGGTCGCCCACCGTCGTGTGGTGCTTGTTCACTCCGTCGTAGTTGACGAAGACCGAGGACGCGCCGATGTTCGACCCGGCGCCGATCGTGGCGTCGCCCACGTAGGACAGGTGCGGCACCTTCGAGCCGTCGCCCACCCGGGCGTTCTTCAGCTCGACGTACGTCCCCGCCTTGGCCCCGCGGCCCAGCACGGCGCCCGGCCGCAGATAGGCGTACGGCCCGACCGTCGCCTCCGGCCCCACCTCCGCACCCGTGCAGACCGCGTTGCGGACCACCGCCCCCTCGCCGACGACCGTGTCGGTCAGCGTGCAGGCCGGGCCGATCTCCGCGCCCTCCGCGACCGTCGTACGGCCCTGCAGCTGGGTGCCGGGGTGGACCACCACGTCCCGCCCCAGCACGACGTCCACGTCCACCCACGTGCTGGCCGGGTCGACCACCGTCACCCCCGCCCGCATGTGCCCCTCCAGCAGCCGGGCGTTGAGCACCCCGCGCGCGAAGGCCAGCTGCACCCGGTCGTTGACACCCTCCACCTCGACGTGGTCCGCCGCGACGTGCGCGCCGACCCGGTGGCCGTCCTCGCGCAGGATGGACAGCACGTCCGTGAGGTACTCCTCGCCCTGGGCGTTGGCGGCCGACACCCGCTTGACCGCGTCGGCCAGCAGCAGGCCGTCGAACGCGTAGACGCCGGAGTTCATCTCCCTGATCGCCCGCTGCTCCGGATCGGCGTCCTTCTCCTCGACGATCGCCAGGACCGCCCCCGAGGGGTCGCGGACGATCCGCCCGTACCCGTGCGGGTCGGGGACCTCCGCGGTCAGCACGGTGACGGCGTTGCCGTCCTCGGCGTGCCGCTCCAGCAGTCCCGCCAGGGTGCCGGTGCGCAGCAGCGGCGTGTCCCCGTAGGTCACCAGGACCGTGCCGGCGACCGTGCCGACGGCCTCCAGGACCGTCCGCACCGCGTGACCGGTCCCCTTCTGCTCCTCCTGGACCACGGCCAGCACGTCGGGGCCGCTCACCTCCAGGTGCGCCCGGACCCGCTCCCGCTCGTGGCCGATGACGACGATCAGCCGTTCGGGCTCCAGCCCTCGGGCGGCGGCGAGCATGTGGTCGACCAGCGCGCGACCGCACAGTTCGTGGAGGATCTTCGGTGTTCTCGACTTCATCCGGGTGCCCTCGCCTGCGGCGAGGACGATGACGGCGGCCGGACGCGGCACACTCACGGGCGAGGCTCCCTCGGCATCGCGGCTGAGACATGACGAAACGGGATGACCGACGGCTACCGCCAGGGCACCGCACCGTCACCCGCTCGACAACGTGAGGATACCTTCCCCCCGGGAATCCCCCCAGCCGACCAGCCGCCTACCAAACCGGATAAACATCACAGCTCCGGCACCAGGACTCGAACCTGGACAACAAGGACCAAAACCTTGGGGGCTGCCAATTACCCAATGCCGGATCGATCCAACGATTCGGACGGACTCCGAAGGTCGGACACCCCTACGATACCGAGCCCTTCCGTTCCGGTGCGCGCCGATCTCCGCCTTCCTGCGGACCCCGCCGCCCGCCGTGCACCCGCCCCGCACCCGCCGCCCGCCCGCCGTACGACCGCGGCGGACGGGAAGGCGCAGGCAGGATTAGCGATCAGCGGGGAGGGCAGCGGAACGGCGACGGGATCCCTAGCAGGCCGACCGGAGGACGGCACGTCACGGTGATGCCAGGAAATCGCCGGGAAAGAGTCCTGTTCACCGCGTTGCCGCTTCAGGGCTTCTAACTTACTGTTGCGTAGGTTACGGTTGCGTAGGCAAGCAGAACGCACCGCCTTCCCGATCTCATGAGGTACCGCATGACAGTCGTATCCGACCGCCCCGCGCCGGGTCCCAAGCCGGAGATCGACCCGGAGCCGAAGACGCTCCCCGAGCTCATCACCTTCGGCGTGGTCGTGGCCGCCCCGCTGATCGCCCTGGTCGTCGCGATCCCGTTCGCCTGGGGCTGGGGGCTGGGCTGGGTCGACGTCGCGATCGCCGCCGTCTTCTACGTGGTGTCCGGGCTGGGGGTGACGGTCGGGTTCCACCGCTACTTCACGCACGGCTCCTTCAAGGCGAAGCGCCCGCTGAAGCTGGCGCTGGGCATCGCGGGCAGCATCTCCCTGGAGATGTCGGTGCTCGACTGGGTGGCCACCCACCGCAAGCACCACAAGTTCTCCGACAAGGAGGGCGACCCGCACTCGCCGTGGCGGTTCGGGCCGGGGTTCTGGGCGATGGCCAAGGGCCTGCTCTGGGCGCACATGGGCTGGCTGTTCGAGACGCACCGCACGAACCGGGAGAAGTACGCCCCGGATCTGCTGAAGGATCCCGACATCATCAAGCTGCACCGGTGGTTCCCGGTGCTGGCGATCACCTCCCTGGCCGCCCCGGCCGTCCTGGGCGGGCTGCTGACCTGGTCCTGGTGGGGTGCGGCGACGGCGTTCTTCTGGGGAACGCTGGTCCGGATCGGGCTGCTGCACCACGTGACGTGGTCGATCAACTCCATCTGCCACGTCTTCGGCGAGGAGGCGTTCGAGTCCCGCGACAAGTCCCGCAACGTGTGGTGGCTGGCCATCCCGTCCTTCGGCGAGTCCTGGCACAACCTGCACCACTCCGACCCGACCTGCGCCCGGCACGGCGCGCTCAAGGGTCAGATCGACCTCAGCGCCGGGGTGATCCGCTGGTTCGAGAAGGCGGGCTGGGCCCACGACGTCCGCTGGCCGACGCCAGAGCGCCTGGCGGCGAAGCGCGTTGGAGGCTGACCGGCCCGTGAGGGCCGTTCCGGCGGTCCCGGTGCCGGCGGCGGTCCCGGGTCCGCCGGTGCCTCCGGGCCCGGCGGCGGTGACCGGCCCCGCCCCGGGCGCCCGGGGAACCGCTCCGGGGACCGCGCTGGCGGTCCTGCCCGGCGCCGCGCCCGCGGTGGTTCCGTCCCGCACGACGTCCGCCGCCCCGGGCGCCGGCGTCATCATGGTACGTGTGAACGAACCTCGGCGGCGGATGACCGGTAAGGAGCGCAGGGAGCAGCTGATCCAGGTCAGCCGCACCCTGTTCGCGGAGAAGGGGTTCGACGGCACCTCGGTGGAGGAGATCGCGGCGAGCGCCCACGTCTCCAAGCCGGTGGTCTACGAGCACTTCGGCGGCAAGGAGGGCGTCTACGCGGTCGTCGTCGACCGGGAGATGCAGAAGCTGCTGGGCATGGTGACGGAGGCGCTCTCGGCCTCGCACGCGCTGGTGAAGCTGGAGCGGGCGGCGCTGGCGCTGCTGGCGTACGTCGAGGAGAACAGCGAGGGGTTCCGGATCCTGGTGCGCGACTCGCACGCGGCATCGGGGACGGGCACGTTCGCCAGTCTGATCAACGACATCGCCAGCCAGGTCGAGGACGTCATGGTGGCCGAGTTCGCGGAGCGCGGCTACGACCCGAAGCTGGCGCCGATGTACGCGCAGATGCTGGTGGGCATGGTGGCGCTGACCGGGCAGTGGTGGCTGGACGCGCGCCGACCCTCGCGCGAGGAGGTGGCCGCGCATCTGGTCAACCTCTCCTGGAACGGCCTGACGGGACTGGATCCGCGTCCTCGGCTGACGGCGACCTCGCGGGAGGCGGAGAAGCGCCGCCCGGTGGCGCCCCGGCCGACGGAGAAGGAGCTGCGCGAACGGGAGAAGGCCCGCGAGCGGGAGCTCAAGGAGCTGGAGAGGATCCGCGAGCGGGAGCAGCGCGAGGCGGAGAAACTGGCGAGGGAGCAGGAGAAGGTCCGGCAGCGGGAGGCCCGGGAGCGGGAGAAGGCCCGCGAGCGGGAGCTCAAGGAGCAGGAGCGGGTGCTGCGCGAGCAGGAGAAGGCCCGCGAGCGGGAGGCCCGGGAGCGGGAGAAGATCCGCCTCCGGGAGGCGCGGGCCGCCGAACGGGAGGCCGCGCGGCTGGCCAAGGCGGCCGAAGGCACGCGGCTGGCCAAGGCGGCCGAAAGGGAGGCTGACCAGGGGGCTTCCCCTTCCCGGGAGTGATCGGGGAGGGGAAGCCGGGAGAAGCAACAGCGTCCGTTGAGCCGTAGTTAACGTTACGTTCAACGAAAGCGGGCATTCTGGTCATATGTCCGCAGAACCTGCACTCCCCTCTCCGGAAGGGATCCCCCTCCCCCAAGAGCGTTTCCTCAATCGCGAGGAGAGCTGGCTCCAGTTCAACCAGCGTGTCCTGGAGATGGCGGAGGATCCCTCCCTGCCCCTGCTGGAGAGGGTCAGGTTCCTGGCGATCTTCGCCAGCAACCTGGACGAGTTCTTCCGCGTCCGGGTGGCCGGCCTCAAGCGCCGGATGGCAACCGGCCTGCTGCTCCGCACCAAGAGCGGGCTGAAGCCGCGCGAGGAGCTGGCGAGGATCGCGGCGATCGCCGACGGCCTCGCGCAGCGCCACGCCGCCTGCTTCCACGAGCGGGTGCGGCCCCAGCTCACCGCCGAGGGCATCGCGATCGTCCGCTGGAACGACCTGACCCGCGACGAGCGCACCGAGATGCGCAAGTTGTTCCGTGAACGGATCCGGCCGGTGCTGACGCCGCTCGCCGTCGACCCCGCCCACCCCTTCCCGTACATCTCCGGGCTCTCGCTCAACCTCGCGGTGACCGTCCGCAATCCGGCGACCGGGCACACGGTGTTCGCCCGGGTGAAGGTGCCGGGCCGGCTGCCGCGCTTCGTCGCGGCGTCCAGGGACCGCTTCGTGCCCCTGGAGGACGTGATCGCGGCCCACCTGGGCCAGTTGTTCAAGGGCATGGAGGTCGTCGAGCACCACGTCTTCCGGGTCACCCGCAACGAGGACCTGGACGTCGACGAGGACGTCACCGAGAACCTCATGCAGGCGCTGGAGAAGGAGCTGCTCAAGCGGCGGTTCGGCCCGCCGGTCCGGCTGGAGGTGGAGGACACCATCACGCCCGAGGTGCTCGACCTGCTGGTCGACGAGCTGGGCGTGGCCGAGCACGAGATCTACCGGCTGCCCGGCCCGCTGGACCTGACGGGGCTGCACACGATCGCCGACCTGGACCGGGGGGAGCTGAGCTTCCGCCCGTTCGTGCCGGCCGAGGTCGTGCACGTCGAGGACGACATCTTCACGGTGCTGCGGGAGCGGGACGTGCTGCTGCACCACCCGTACGACTCGTTCGCCACGAGCGTGCAGCGCTTCATCGAGCAGGCCGCCGCCGACCCGGGCGTGCTGGCCATCAAGCAGACGCTCTACCGGACCAGCGGCGACTCGCCGATCGTGGACGCGCTCATCGACGCGGCCGAGGCGGGCAAGCAGGTCGTCGTGGTGGTGGAGATCAAGGCGCGGTTCGACGAGCACGCCAACATCAGCTGGGCCCGCAAGCTGGAGCGGGCCGGGTGCCACGTGGTCTACGGCGTGGTGGGCCTGAAGACGCACTGCAAGCTGGCCCTGGTCGTCCGGCAGGAGCCCTCCGGCGAGCTGCGCACCTACTGCCACATCGGCACGGGGAACTACAACCCCAAGACGGCGCGGCTGTACGAGGACCTGGGGCTGCTGACCGCCGACCCGCTGGTGGGCGAGGACGTCACGGACCTGTTCATCCACCTGACGGGCTACTCCAACCACACGGCCTACCGGCGGCTGCTGGTCGCCCCGCACTCGCTGCGCGGCGGTCTGCTGGCCAGGATCGACCGGGAGATCTCCCACCAGCAGGCGGGGCGGCCGGCCAGGATACGGATGAAGACCAACTCCCTGGTGGACGAGCCGCTCATCGACGCGCTGTACCGGGCCTCGCAGGCGGGCGTCCCGGTGGACCTGTGGGTGCGCGGGGTCTGCACGCTGCGGCCGGGCATCCCGGGGCTGTCGGAGAACATCCGGGTCAGGAGCGTGCTGGGCCGGTTCCTGGAGCACTCGCGGATCTACGAGTTCGGCCAGGGCCGCAGGCCGGAGATCTGGATCGGCAGCGCCGACCTGATGCGCCGCAACCTGGACCGCCGGGTGGAGGCGCTGGTGAAGGTGACCAGCCAGAAGCACCGGCTGTACCTCAGCGACCTGCTGGACCGGGCGACGGCGGAGGACACGGCGACGTGGTGGCTGAACGCGGACGGCTCCTGGACCCGCCACCCGGGCGAGGACCTGCAGAGTCACCTGCTGGGCACGCGGCGGTGGAGGTCGGTCGATGACTGAGTCCGTTCAGGCGCGGACCCGCCCGGGCGGCATGATCCGCGCCGCCGGGGCGGTGGTGTGGCGGGGCGAGGAGTCGGCGCCGCAGATCGCCCTCGTCCACCGGCCCAGGTACGGCGACTGGTCCCTGCCGAAGGGCAAGCTGAAGCCGGGCGAGCACGTGATCGCCGGGGCGCTGCGCGAGGTGGCCGAGGAGACCGGGGCGACGGTGGTGCTGGGGCGGTCGCTGCCCCCGGCCCACTACATGAGGGGCGGCCGGCTCAAGCGGGTCGACTACTGGGTGGCGCGGGCGGTCGCCGAGGGGGAGCCCACCGCGGCGGACGAGGTGGACGAGGTGGCCTGGCTGCCGCTGGAGGAGGCCTGGCGGCGGCTGACCTACGAGTGGGACGCCGAGCTGCTCCAGTCGCTGTCCGGGGCTCCGCTGGCGACCGTGCCGCTGGTCCTCGCCCGGCACGGGGTGGCGGGCTCGCGGGACGCCTGGGAGGGCGACGACGACCTGCGTCCCCTGGACGGGACGGGCAGGGCGCAGGCGGAGCGGCTGGCGGACGCGCTGGCGGGCTACCGCCCGGCGGAGCTGGTCAGCTCGCCGAGCCTGCGGTGCGTGCAGACCCTGGAGCCGTACGCCGCGCGGGCGGGGCTGCGGGTCCGCCGCGAGCCGCTGCTCTCGGAGCGGGACCACGACCCCGGCGCGACCCTGCGCGCGGCCTCGGCGGTGCTGGAGTCGGGTGCGCCGGCGGTGCTGTGCAGCCACGGCAAGGTGCTCCCGGAGCTGATCGCCGGGCTGGTCGGCGGGCCGGAGGAGGTACGGCTCGACAAGGGCGCGTTCCTGGTCGTGCACCGGGCGGACGGCCGGACCGTCGCCACGGACCGCTATCCCGCCTGACGCGGACGGGATCGGCGACGGCCCCCGGGCGACCGGCCGGACGGGGACGGGCCGGACGACGACCGGCCGGACGGGGACGGGCCGGACGACGACCGGCCGGCGGCGGCCCGGGGCCGCCGGGCCGGGCGGCTGCTCACAGGAGCCGGGCGGCGGCCTCGGCCGTCTTCCGCCACACCGCGGGGAAGTCCGCGTCGGCGCGGTCGGCGCGGGCCCGCTCCAGACCGGTCAGGACGCCGTAGGTGAACGTGTCCTCCCCGGCCTGCCGCGCGGCGGCGGCCTCGTCCGCCAGCCGCCGCTGGGCCACCACGCCGTCCTGGTGGGCGCCGAGCACCTCCTGTACGGCCTCCGCCTGTTCGGCGAGCGCGGTCATGCCGAGCGACTCGGCGGTGTAGCGGGCCCGTTTGGCGGCCTTGCGCACCTCGTGCAGGGCGGTCTCCCGCGCGGCGGGGTCCTCCATCTCCTGGGCGGCGTCGTAGGCGCGGGTGACGCGGTGCCAGCCCTTGGCCGCGACGGCGGCCAGGGAGGCGGCGGGCCGGCCGGCGCCCTTGGTGAGCGCCGGCGTGGCGAGGAGGTCGTCGAGGGCGTCGAGCAGGGCGAAGTAGCGTTCGCCGCCGAGCGCCTCCCGGATGCGGTCGTGGGCCTCGTGCTCGTCGTCGAGCAGGTCGGAGCCGAGGCGGGCGCGGACCGGACCCACGATCAGGTCGCCGTCCAGGCCGTCCAGCGCGCGGGAGAAGCGCTCCCTGATGACCTCCAGGTCGCGGGCCTCGCCGAGGACCTCGCCCAGCCACCGCAGCTCGTCCTGCAGCGGGCGGGTGCCGGCGACGACCCCCTTGAAGGACTTCAGGGCGCTGCGCATCCGGCGGCAGGCGACGCGCATCTTGTGGACGGCGTCCTCCTCGTTCCGGCGCACCCGGGGGTCCTCGGCGAGCAGGGCGGCGACCTGGGAGGCCAGGTAGCCGACGACGGCCTCTCCGGCGCTGCCCGGCGCGGTCCGCGCGATCTGCGGGCGGGGGATCCCGCGGGCGGCGCCCAGCAGGCGGTCGAGCTTGCTGGCGGATCCGGCGGGACTCGCCCCGGCCTTGCGGAGCCGCTTGCCGACCTTGCGCAGGAGCCTCTCGTCGCCTTCGACCAGTTCGGCCTCGACCTCGCGCCAGCGCTCGACGTACGGCTCGTCGCCGAGCACGGTGCCCTTGACCCGGTCGTCGGCGATCTCCACCAGGCGCACGCCCGCGCCGTTGCGCAGGTGGGTGACCGAACGGCGGGTGTCCAGCTCGGCGACCGGGGTGAGGGGGGCGCCCCTGGTGGAGGCGAGGACGAGGCCCGCCAGCTCGGCGGGGACGATCTTGGTGCTGGGGGTCAGCGGGCAGGTGACCTCCTGGCGGACGCCCTTGGCCTTGGGCAGTTTGAGGTGCCAGCCGAGGTCGGGCCCTCCCCTGCGGCGGCGCAGGGTGATGCCGCGAGCGGCGAGCCGCAGGTCGGGGGTGTCGAAGTAGATGGCGACCAGCCGGTGGGACTTGGGGCCGACGATCTCGTCGCAGCCGGGCAGGCCCGTCAGGTCGGGGAGCGCGTAGCCCTCCGGGACGTCGAACTTGTCCTCGATCTCCATCGCCACAAGCCCACCCCTTTTGCCCGACTATTTACCACGTTATCGCAGGACTTATCGATAATCCGTTATTCGTCGGCGGCGACCTTGTGCACCACGGCGAAGACGCGCCGGAAGGGGAAGGGCGTGCCGTACGGCCGGCGGGGATAGACCTCGTCCAGCAGGATCCCGCAGTCGGCGAGGAACTCCTCGTGCTCGGCCTCGGGCAGGCGGTCGAGCATGGGGCGCAGGGCCGTGCCCGCGACCCACCCCAGGACGGCGTTCCGGCCCGGCAGGACGTGCAGGTAGGTGGTCTCCCAGGCGTCCACCTCGCGACCCGGCCCGGCGAGCAGGTCCAGGTAGTCGGCGGGACCGCCCACCGGGTCGGGCCGGACCAGGTCGCCGAGCCACTCGAACCACTTGACCCGGACCACCTCGCGGACCGCCTCGTGGCTGGGCGCGTGGAAGTTGCCGGGGACCTGGAAGGCGAGCCACCCGCCGGGGGCGAGGGCCTCGACCCAGCGGGTCAGCAGCTCCGGGTGGTCCGGCACCCACTGCAGGACCGCGTTGCACACGATCACGTCCACCGGCCGCCCGGGACGCCAGTCGGCGACATCGCCGACGGAGAAGGCCAGCCGGTCGCCGGCCGGGGCCCGCTCGATCATCGCGGGCGAGGCGTCGAAGCCGTGCACCTCGGCCTCCGGCCAGCGCCGCGCCAGCTCCGCGGTGAGCTCGCCGGTGCCGCAGCCCGCATCGACGACGTACCCTGGACGCTGTGCGCCGATCCGGGCGACCAGGTCGCGGAAGGGGCGCGCCCGCTCCTCGGCGTAGCGGGCGTAGACCTCGGGGTCCCACATATCTCTCGACATCAAGATGATCGATACCAAGTTAGATATCTCGATGTCAAGACAGATAGACTCCCCGTCATGACCCCGCACCACCCGGACAGGACCGAGGACGAAGTCGACCGCCTGGTCGCCGCCTGGCGGCAGGAACGTCCCGACCTCGACGTGGAACCGCTCCAGGTGCTCAGCCGCGTCTCCCGGCTGGCACGCCACCTCGACCGGGCCCGCCGGGCGTCGTTCGCCGGACACGACCTGGAGATCTGGGAGTTCGACGTGCTCACCGCCCTGCGCCGGGCCGGCGAGCCGTACGAGATGAGCCCGGGGGCCCTGCTGCGCGCGACCCTCGTCACCTCCGGGACCATGACCAACCGGATCGACCGCCTCGCCGCCGCCGGCCTCGTCACCCGCCGCCCCGACCCCGAGGACCGGCGCGGCGTCCTGGTCTCGCTGACCGACGCGGGCCGCACGCGCGTGGACGGCGCCTTCGCCGATCTGCTCCGCCGCGAGCACGAACTGCTGGCCGGCCTCGGACAGCATGAGCAGCAGACCCTCGCGGGCCTGCTGCGCACGCTGCTCATCCCTTTTGACGCCACGGACACCGGAGCACCCTGAACCACAGGACTCTCTGTGCCCGCCCTGCGGCGGATAAACGCGATCGGTGGAATCTCATTCGCCGAGGCGGTCGGCGAACTCCATCCACGCGGTCTCGATCTCGTCCTTCTCGGCCCGGACCGCCTTGAGCTCCGCGTCCAGCTCGGCCAGGCGACCGTAGTCGGCGGCGGCGGCGGCCATGGAGTCGTGCAGCGTCGCCTCGCGGCCGGCCAGCTTGTCGAGCTGGCGCTCCAGCCGGGAGAGCTCCTTGCGCAGCTCGCGCTCCTCCTTCGCCGACAGGCCCGGCCCCGCCTGCGCGACCGGGGCGGCGGACGCGGCGGCACCCGAGAGGGCCGCGCCGGAGCCCGACGCCGCGCGCGCCGACAGGGCCGCGCCCGAGGCGCGCCGCTGGAGGTACTCGTCCACGCCGCCGGGGAGCAGCGACAGCCTCCCGTCGCCCAGCAGCGCCACGCAGCGGTCGGCGACCCGCTCCAGGAAGTAGCGGTCGTGGCTGACCAGGATCAGTGTGCCGGGCCAGCCGTCGAGCAGGTCCTCCAGCTCGTTCAGCGTCTCGATGTCGAGGTCGTTGGTCGGCTCGTCGAGCAGCAGCACGTTCGGGTCGTCCATGAGCAGCCGGAGCAGCTGCAGGCGGCGGCGCTCGCCGCCCGACAGGTCGCCGACGACCTTCCACTGCGCCTCGCCCTTGAAGCCGAGGCGCTCCAGCAGCGCCGAGGCCGTCCACTCCTTCTTGCCGACCTGGACGAACTTGCGGATCTCCTCGACGGTCTCCAGCACCCGGCGGGACGGGTCGAGCTCGCCCAGCTCCTGCGACAGGTGCGCCAGCCGTACCGTCCGGCCGCGCACGACCGTGCCGGAGTCGGGCTGGACGGTGCCGGACAGCAGCCGCAGCAGCGAGGACTTGCCCGAGCCGTTCACCCCGATCAGGCCGATCCGGTCGCCGGGGCCGAACTGCCAGGTGCAGCGGTCGAGCACCAGCGGGCCCTGGCCGGGACCGCCCGCGTGCAGGGTCACGTCCTCCAGGTCGTAGACCGTACGGCCCAGCCGGGCGGCGGCGAACTTCACCAGCTCGACGCTCTCCCGCGGCGGCGGCTCGTCGGCGATCAGCGCCTGGGCCGCGTCGATGCGGAACTTGGGCTTGGAGGTGCGCGCGGGCGGGCCGCGGCGCAGCCAGGCGATCTCCTTGCGCATGAGGTTCTGCCGCCGGGCCTCGGAGGCCGCGGCGATGCGGGCGCGCTCGGCCTTGGCCAGCACGTAGGCGGCGTACCCGCCCTCGTAGCGCTCGACCGCGCCGTCGACGACCTCCCACGTCCGGGTGGAGACCGCGTCGAGGAACCACCGGTCGTGGGTGACGACCACCAGCGCGGTCCGCCGGGCGGACAGGTGCCTGGCCAGCCAGTCGATGGCCTCGATGTCCAGGTGGTTGGTGGGCTCGTCCAGGATGATCAGGTCGTGCTCCTCGATGAGGAGCCGGGCCAGGGCCGTACGGCGCCGCTCACCGCCGGACAGGCTCCGCGCCGGGGCGGTCAGGTCGAGGTCGCCGAGCAGGTTGGCGAGGATCTCGCGGATGCCCGCGTCGCCCGCCCACTCGTGCTCCGGCCGGTCGCCGAGGACGATCTCGGCCACCGAGCGCGCGGGATCGAGGTCGTCGCCCTGCGACAGGGTGCCGACGTGCAGGCCCCGGTTGTGCGTGACCCGGCCCTCGTTGGGCTTCAGGCGCCCGGCGATCACCGAGATCAGCGTCGTCTTGCCGCCGCCGTTGCGGCCCACCACGCCGATGCGGTCGCCCGCCTCGATGCCGAGGGAGACGTCCTTCAGCAGCGGCTTGGGACCGTAGGAGTGGGAGACCGACTCAAGGTTGACCAGATTCATCGTGGCACCAGGGTATCCGAGGCGGTGCGGGGCTCCGGCTCCTCCGCGTCGCGGCCCCGGCCGGGCGGCCCCGATCGTCGCCTCCCGCCCCGCTCCGGGCGGGGCCCTGCACGACGGACGGGCCCCGCCCGGAGCGGGACGGGGCCGTGTACGACGGCTACCTGACGGTGGGGCCCGGGACGGGGCCGTGGGCGGTCAGGACCTCGCGGGCCACGTCCGCGGCCCGCAGCGCCCCGGCCAGCTCCCCGGCGTGCGCCGCGGAGGCGGCGAGGAAGGCGCAGGTCGGCCCGGAGCCGGAGACGAGCGCGCCGAGGGCGCCGTGCCCGCGCCCGGCGTCCAGGGTGGCGGCCAGGGAGGGGCGCAGCCGCAGGGCGGCCGGCTGCAGGTCGTTGGTCAACTCGGCGCCGAGCGCCTCGGCGTCGCCCTCGCGGAGCGCGGCCAGCAGCGCCTCCGCGGCCCGGGGCTCGGCGACCGGCAGGCCCTCCTCCGCCCGGATGCGGTCGCACTCGGCGTAGACCGTCGCCGTGGACAGGCCGCCGTCGGCCAGCGCGAACACCCAGTGGAACGGCCCGGCCGCCTCCAGCGGGGTCAGCCGCTCGCCCCGGCCGGTGCCGACGGCGCTGCCGCCGAGCAGCGCGAACGGCACGTCGCTGCCGATGTCGGCGGCGATCTCCATCAGGTCCTCCAGCGGCAGGCCGAGACCCCACAGCTCGTTGCAGGCGACCAGCGCGGCGGCGGCGTCGGCGCTGCCCCCGGCCATGCCGCCGGCCACCGGGATCGCCTTGCGGATGGCCAGGCTCACGCCGTACGGCCGGCCCGCGTGCCGGGCCAGCGCGGCGGCGGCCCGGATGGCGAGGTTGTCGTCGTCCTCGGGCACCTGGTCGGCGGACGCGCCCTCGACCCGGACGCGCATCCCGGTCTCCGCGGCGGCCGTCACCTCGTCGAAGAGCGAGACCGCGTGGAAGACGTTGACCAGGTCGTGGTAACCGTCGTCCCGGAGCGGCCCGACCGCGAGCTGCAGGTTGACCTTGGCGGGGACGCGCACGGTCACGGAGTTCATGGCGGCGCCCCCCACCGGCTCTTGCTCATGCATGGTCACCGATGGTAACGGGGTCACCGCCCCGCTCACGCCGGAGCACCGCGAACCCTGCCATAGGCGGCTCTCCGCTCACGCTATACGCGGTTCTCCGCGATCCGGGCGAAGTCGTCCACCGTGAGCTGCTCCCCCCGCCGCGAGGGGTCGATCCCCGCGGCGCGCAGCGCGCTCTCGGCGGCGGCGGCCGTACCCGCCCAGGAGGCCAGGGCCGCGCGGAGGGTCTTGCGGCGCTGCGCGAAGGCGGCGTCCACGACGGCGAAGACCTCCTCGCGGCTCGCCCCGGTCGCCGGGGGCCGTCGGCGGGTCATCGCCACCAGCCCGGAGTCCACGTTGGGCACGGGCCAGAAGACCGTGCGGCCGACCGGACCGGCGCGGCGGACGGCGGCGTACCACGCCGCCTTGACCGAGGGGATCCCGTAGACCTTCGAACCCGGCGCGGCCGCCAGCCGGTCGGCCACCTCCGACTGCACCATGATCAGGACGTTGCGGAGCGAGGGCAGGACCTCCAGCAGGTGCAGCACCACCGGCACGGAGACGTTGTAGGGCAGGTTGGCCACCAGCGCGGTCGGCCTCTCCTCCGGCAGCTCCTCCGGCAGGACGCGCATGGCGTCGGCGAGCACCACCGTGAGCCGGTCGGCCAGCCCGGGGGCGTGCTCGGCGACGGTCGCCGGGAGCTGCGCGGCGAGGACCGGGTCGATCTCCACCGCGACCACCGAGCGGACCTCCGGCAGCAGGGCCAGCGTGAGCGAGCCCAGGCCGGGGCCGACCTCGATCACCACGTCGTCGGGGCGCAGCTCCGCGGTCCGGACGATCCGGCGCACCGTGCCGGCGTCGATCACGAAGTTCTGGCCGAGCTTCTTCGTGGGGCGGATGTCCAGCCGGCGTGCCAGATCACGTATCTCCACCGGGCCCAGCAGGCTCATGCTCGATCCCCGCCCCCGGGCGCGGCGCAGGTGCGCACCCCGCCGTGCCTGCGGTCTCGTCCGCGTCCGATCACTTTCCCTCTCCCCATGCCATCCGACAAGTCTCGCGCATCGAATGCCGTGCGAAGACGCATCCTGGACACGGAAGGCCCGCCTGTGGATACCGTTGTCCCCCGGGGGACGGCCTTCGAGGGCTCATTCGAGGGTTCGCGGGATGATGATCTTTTAGATGAGGTGGTCGTGAACCAGCCCGGCGCCGAGCCGCTCCACACCGGCGATCCCGCGCGGATCGGGCCGTACCGCCTGCTCGGGCGCCTCGGCGAGGGCGGCATGGGGACCGTCTACCTGGCGCAGGCGCCGACCGGGCGGGCGGTCGCGGTCAAGGTGGTCAAGGCCGAGTTCGCGATCGAGGAGGGGTTCGCCGCCCGGTTCCACGCGGAGGTGGAGAACGCCCGGCGGGTGGCCTCGTTCTGCACCGCCCAGGTGCTCGACAACGGCAACGCCGACGACGGCCGGCCGTACATGGTGACCGAGTACATCGCGGGCACCCCCCTGTCCCGGCAGATCTTCCAGTACGGCGCGCTCGAACCGGGCCCGCTGCACGGCGTCGCCCTCGGCGTGGCCGCCGCGCTGGCCGCGATCCACGTCGCCGGACTGGTCCACCGGGACCTCAAACCGGCCAACGTGATCCTGTCGCTGTCCGGGCCCCGGGTGATCGACTTCGGCATCGCCCGCGCGCTGGACTCCACCTCCGGCTTCACCAAGTCCGGCGAGGTGCTCGGCAGTCCCGGCTGGTGGGCTCCGGAGCAGGTACGCGGCCAGGAGATCACCCCGGCGGCCGACGTCTTCGCCTGGGGCTGCCTGGTCGCCTACGCCGGGAACGGCCGCCATCCCTACGGCCGAGGGAACATGATCACCATGGCCTCCCGGCTGCTCAACGGCCCGCCCGACCTGGGCGCGCTCCCCGCCCCGCTGAACGACCTGGCCCGGGTGGCCACCTCGATGGACCCCGCCCAGCGCCCGACCGCCCAGGACCTGCTGATCGCCCTGGTGGGCGGCGGCGGCATCGCGCTCCCCACCCCCGCGGCACCCGCCGCAGGGCCCTCCACGGCGTCCCCCACAGCGTCTCCCACAGGGCCCGCAGCGTCCCCCGGAGCGTCCTCCGCAGCGCCGGGGGCCCCCGCGGCGGCCGCTCCGGCGGACCCGCCCACGCTGATCGCCGCCGACGCGCTGGCCGAGTCGTGGCAGGCCCCGCCGAACGTCGAGTCGGACGCCACGCTGACCCTCGACGTCCTCGACCTCCGGATCCCGGCCGACCTCCCGCCCCTGGGGTCCGCCACGCCTCCGGGCGCCTCCGCGGCCCCTCCGGCGCGCACCGCGTCCGCCGCCCCCGGCGGCCCCCGGACGCCCACCGGTCCCGCCGCCGCGCCCTCCCCGGCTCCCGGCCCCGTCCCGGCCGCGTCCTCCCCGTCCCCGGGACCGGCCGCCGCCTCGGGAGCCGTCTTCTCGCCCGCCTCCCCGGCGGTTCCCGCCCCCTCCGCGGTACCGGTGGGTCCGGTGATCCCCGCGGAGCCCTCCGGCCGGTCCGGCAGGACGCCCCGGTGGCGGTGGGTGCTCGCCGGACTGGCCCTGGTCGCCGCGCTGGCCCTCACCGGGGCCGTGCTGGCGAACGCCATCGGCGGGGGCCCGAGCCCGGCGACGCCGTCGGCCTCCGCCGCGGGCAGCGACGTGGGCCGCCGGATCGCGCTCGGCGCCGCCTTCGGCGACCCGCAGCTGATCGTGCCCATCGCGCCCTCCTGCAACCTGACCTCCTACCGGGGGGCCACCCCGGTCCGCGGGCGGTTCTGCGTGATCCGCTGGACCCTGCTCAACACCGGCGGCACGGAGGTCCGGGTGAGCCGGGCCCCGCTCGTCCTGGTGGACGACCGCGGCTCCACGCACACCCCCGCCCCGGTCTCGTCCGGGCCGCCGGCCGTCCTGGCACCCGGCGGCAGGGCGGACGGGGTCCTCGTCTACGACCTGCCGCCGCCCCGCAAACCGTTCAAGCTCACCGGCCCCGGGATCGAGGGCGGCAAGAACATCGAGGTGAGAGTGTCGTGAGGCTCCTGACCGCCCTCGTCGCCGCGCTGGCGCTCCCCGCGCTCCCGGCCCTCCCCCCGCTCCCGGCCCCCGCGGCCCCCCTCTCCGCGTCCGCCTGCACCGGCACCGGCACCGGCACCGGCACGGAGGACCCCGGCGGAGCCTCCGACGGCGACATCGACGGCGACATCGACGGCGACGGGGTGGACGACGCCGTGGTCGGCGACCCGCTGGCGGACGTCGAGGGCCCCGAGGGCTCCGGGAGGATCGAGGGCGCCGGGGCCGTGCACGTGCTGTCGGGCGTGGCCGGGCAGGGCGGGGAGGCGACGATCGTGACCGCCTCCTCCCCCGCCTCCTCCCCCGCCGCGGGCGACGGGTTCGGCTGGTCGGTCAGGCGGGTCCACCTCGACGGCGACCGCTGCGCCGACCTGCTCGTCGGCGCGCCGTACACGGACGTGGCGGGCGTGCGGGACGCGGGCGCGGTCTACGCGGTGTACGGCGGGGGGCGGCGCAGGCCCGTCCGCCTGGTCGCCCCGGCGCCGGAGGCCGACGCCCACTTCGGCTGGTCCCTGGCCGGGCGCGGCCCCCTGGTCGCGGTCGGAGCCCCGCACGAGGACGCCGATCAGGTGGTCGACTCCGGGGCGGTCTACCTGTTCGAGGCGCCCGCGCTCGGCACCGGCCGGCGGCTCTCCCAGAACACCGACGGGGTCACCGGCAACGGCGAGGCCGGGGACATGTTCGGCTGGGCCGTGGAGATCGGCAGGCTGGGCGGGAGCGCCGGGGAGCCCGACCTCGTGGTCGGCCTGCCGTACGAGAACGACGACGGGCAGGGCGTGCAGGACGGCGGGGGGAAGCCCGACTCGGGCGCGGTGACCGTCCTGTTCGACGTGCGGGCCAGGCCCGACGCGCAGCTCTCCAGGAAGTGGGACCTGCGCGAGATCCTGAACGCCGACGCGGGCGACCGGTTCGGCTACGCCCTCGCCTACACCGAGCAGGGCGACACGTCCTACCTGGCGGTGGGCGCCCCGCTCGGCGACGGCGGACCGGTGAAGGACTCCGGCCTGGTCCAGCTCTTCCAGGCCTCCGGCACCGCGGAGGTCACGCCGGGCCCCGTGCTCAGCCGGGGCGCGGAGGGCTCCCCCGGCGGCGGGTACGGCTCCGCGCTGGCGTTCGCCGCCGGCGGGGACGTACGGCTGGCCGTGGGCGCGCCGTTCGACGGACCGGACCAGCGGGGCGGCGTCCACCTGGTCCCGCTCGCCGACCCCGCCCGCGCCCGGACGGTGCACGGGACCGAGCCGGGCGGACGCCTGGGCTGGTCGCTGGCGGCCGGCGGGAACAAGCTGGTCGCGGGCGCCCCGGACCACGGTCCGTCCGGAGCCGTGGCGCTGCTGGGCCGCAACGACGGGGCGTTCACCCTGCTCTCCCCCGGCGCGGGCCGGATCCCCGCCGTCACCGGCGGCGCCTCCGTCGACTTCGGCGCGGCGGCGGGCTGAGGCCCGCGGGCGTCGTCCGGCCGGGATCCTCGGCACCCCGGCCGAGGATCGGGGTCCTCCGCACCCCGGCAGAGGACCCCGGCCGAGCACCCCGGCCGAGCACCCCGACCGGTCCGGACGCGTCGGACCGCCGGACGCGTCGGACCGCCGGGCGCGGCGACCGTCACCAGGCGCCGAAGGCCCTCTCCCCGTTCGCGCTGACGGCGGCGGCGAGCTCGTCCGCCCCCATCCCCTTGACCTCGGCCAGGCAGCGCACGATCAGCGGGATGAGGTAGGGCGCGTTCGGCTTGCCCCGGTGCGGGACGGGCGGGAGGTAGGGCGCGTCGGTCTCGACCAGGATCAGCTCCGCCGGGGCCACCACCGCGGCCTCCCGGAGGTAGCCGGCGTTCTTGTAGGTCACCGGTCCGGAGAAGGACATGAAGTAGCCGGCGTCCGCGCACCGCTTCGCCATCTCCGCGTCGCCGGAGTAGCTGTGGAAGACCACGACGTCGGGCGCGCCCGCCTCGGCGAGCACCCGGAGCACGTCGTCGTGGGCCTCCCGGTCGTGGATCACCAGGGCCTTGCCGGTCCGCTTGGCGATCTCGATGTGCGCCCGGAAGCTGGCGTGCTGGTCGTCCCTGGACGCCCAGTCGCGGTAGTAGTCGAGGCCGGTCTCGCCGACGGCCCTGACCTGCGGCTCCCCGGCGAGCTCCTCGATCTCCGCGAGGACCTCCGGGGTCGAGGCGTGCGCCTCGTTGGGGTGGATCGCCACCCCGGCGTAGACGTCGCGGTGCAGCCGGGCGACGTCGGCGTTCCACCGGGACGAGGCGAGGTCGTAGCCGACCGTGATCAGCCGGGTCACCCCGACCGCGCGCGCCTCCTCGACGATCCGCTCCACGCTCGCCTCGGCCGCCTGCGCGGCCTGGGCGACCGGATCCCCGGAGGACGCCTGGCGGTTGCCCACCATGATGTCGAGGTGGCAGTGGCTGTCGAACACTTCGCCGGTCAACGGCTCCGGCGCGGCGGGCATCGTGGTCACGCCGCCCAACCTACCGCCTGGAGATCGGCCGTCACGGCTCCCGGAGGGTCCCGGGGGCGGGTACGGCGTGCTCGGCGGCGCGGCTGACCTCCTCCCAGCCGGACCAGGTGTCCATCCGCCGCCGGGAGATGTCGAAGGCCAGATCGTAGACCATGCTGCCGAGCAGCAGCCGCAGCGGCGGGTCCTCACTGTCGACCAGCTTCAGCACCGCCTCGGCGGCCAGGCGCGGCTCGCTGTCGATCGAGTTCTCCGCCCACTGCCGCTCCATCTCGGCGCGGAGCGGACCGTACGGTTCCAGGGGCGCGGTCACGGCCAGGCCGGTGGTGTACAGGTCGGTCCAGTAGCCGCCGGGCTGCACGATGGTCACCTTGACGCCGAAGGCCGCGGCCTCCATCGCCAGCGCCTCGCTCATGCCCTCCAGCGCGAACTTGCTCGCGCTGTACATCCCGGTCGTCGGGAAGCCGCCGAGGGCGGCGATGCTGGAGATCTGCAGGATGTGGCCGGAGCCCTGCCCGCGCAGGTGCGGCAGCGCGGCCTGGCAGACCCACATCGCCCCGAAGAGGTTGACCTCGAACTGGGCGCGGGCCTCGGCCTCGGTGAACTCCTCCACCATCCCGGAGGACAGGGTTCCGGCGTTGTTCACCACGATGTCCAGCCGGCCGAAGTGCTCGGCGGCGGTGTCCACGGCGGCGAACACCGCGGCCCGGTCGGTCACGTCCAGGGGGAGGGCCAGCAGCCGGTCACCGTACCGGCCGCCGAAGTCCTGCGGCGTGACGGTGCGGGCGGCGGCGGCCACCTGGTCGCCGCGTTCCAGCGCGGCCTGGGCGAACGCACGGCCCAGGCCGCGGCTGGCGCCCGTGATGAACCAGGTGCGCACGGGGCGGGGGGCGGCGGCGTCCGACGCGGCGTTCGCGGCGGCATCCGGGGTGCGCATGTGCGGCTCCGTTCGTTCGGCGTCCGTTCAGTTCGAGACGATCCGTCTCGTCTTGTTGAAGACGACCGTACGGTCCCGTCGACACCCTGTCAAGACGGTCCGTCTCGTCTAGCTATTTGTTAGATTGGACCGCATGACGATGCGGCGCACGACCTCCGCCAACGCCGCCCGCCGCAGTGAGGCCTCCCGGCGGGCCATCCTCACCGCCGCGTTCGGCCTGGTGGGCGAGGTCGGGTACACCAAACTGAGCATCGAGGGCATCGCCGCCCGGGCCGGCGTCGGCAAGCAGACGATCTACCGCTGGTGGCCCTCCAAGGGCGCGGTGCTCTTCGACGCCTTCCTCATGCTCAGCGAGGGAGCGGGCGGTGAGCCCGCCCTGCCCGACACCGGGGACCTGGAGGCCGACCTGAAGACGGTCCTGCGCGCCACCGTCGCGGAGCTGAACGACCCGCGCTACGACGAGCCGATGCGCGCCCTGACCACCGAGATCACGCACGACCCGGAGCTGGCCGCCGCCTACGCCGAACGGCTGGACGGGCCGATGCGAGAGCTCAAGAAGGCGCGGCTGCGCAGCGCCCAGCGGGCCGGGCAACTGGCGGAGGACCTCGACCTCGACGTGGCCGTCGAGATGGTGTGGGGACCGCTGCTCAACCGGTGGATGCAGCGCGGCGGGCCGCTCACCCCCGAATACGCCGACCGCGTCGTCGAGACCGCCCTGAACGGCCTGCGCCCGCGTCCCTGAACGCCGGGCCCTCGCCGGCCTCCGGGAAGACGCACGAGCCGCCCGGACCTCGGGCGGTCCGGGCGGCTCCACGGAAACCGGCGGGGGGAGACCCGCGGGCGCGGCTACTCGCCCAGGCGGGCGAGCTCCTCATCGACGATCTTCGGGTCGAGCTTGCGGAACAGCGGGGTCGGCGGGGCCAGCGGGGTGCCGGGCCGGATGGGGACGGACTCCCAGCGGGCGGCGCCCTCGTAGGACCCGGTGATGACCGGGTAGCTCCGGCCCTCCTCGTCGACCTCCTGCATCTCCGGCATGCCCGACCAGACGCCGGTGCCGCCGAGCATCTCGTAGATCTTGTTGGAGGAGGTGGGCAGGAACGGGGTCAGCAGCGTCTTGGCGTCGTCGACGACCTGCAGGGCGACGTGCAGGATGGACTTGACCCGCTCGGGGTCGTCCTTGATCTTCCACGGCTCCTGCTCCGCGAGGTACCTGTTCGCGTCGCGGACGACGTCGAACGCCTCGTTGGCCGCGTTCTTGAACCGGGAGCGGTTCAGCTCCGCGCCCACCGGGCCGAAGGCCGCGCGGGACCTGGCCAGCAGGGCGCGGTCGGCGTCGGTGAGCTCGCCCGCCTCCGGGACGACCCCGACGTTCTTGGCGGCCATGGAGATCGAGCGGTTGACCAGGTTGCCCCAGGCCGCCACCAGCTCGCCGTTGTTCCGGTTGAGGAACTCCGACCAGGTGAAGTCGGTGTCCTGGTTCTCCGGCCCGGCCACCGCGATGTAGTAGCGCAGCGCGTCGGCGTCGTAGCGGGCCAGGAAGTCGCGGACGTAGATGACGACCTGGCGGGAGGAGGAGAACTTGCGCCCCTCCATGGTCAGGAACTCGCTGGAGACGACCTCGGAGGGCAGGTTCAGCGCGCCGAGCGAGCCCGGCTGCCCGCCGCGCGCGCCCTGGCCGTTGTAGCCGAGCAGCAGGGCGGGCCAGATCTCCGAGTGGAAGACGATGTTGTCCTTGCCCATGAAGTAGTAGCCGCGGGCCTCGGGGTTCTGCCACCACTGCCGCCAGGCCTCCGGGTCGCCGGAGCGGCGGGCCCACTCGATGGAGGCGCTCAGGTAGCCGATGACGGCGTCGAACCAGACGTAGAGCCGCTTGTTGGCCTGGTCGCTCCAGCCCTCCAGCGGGATCGGCACACCCCAGTCGAGGTCGCGGGTGATCGCGCGCGGCTGCAGGTCGCCGAGGAGGTTGAGGGAGAACTTCAGCACGTTCGGCCGCCACTCGCCCTGCTTGGACTGCAGCCAGGTGCCGAGCACCTCGGCGAAGGCGGGCAGGTCGAGCATGAAGTGCTCGGTCTCCACGAAGACCGGCGTCTCGCCGTTGATCCGGCTGACCGGGTTGATCAGCTCGATCGGGTCGAGCTGGTTGCCGCAGTTGTCGCACTGGTCGCCGCGGGCCCCGTCGTAGGAGCAGATCGGGCAGGTGCCCTCGATGTAGCGGTCGGGCAGGGTGCGGCCGGTGGACGGCGAGATCGCCCCCATCGTGGTCTTGGGGAAGATGTAGCCGTTGGCGTGCAGGCCGCGGAAGATCTCCTGCGCCACCGCGTAGTGGTTGGCCGTGGTGGTCCGGGTGAACAGGTCGTAGGACAGCCCCAGGGCCGTGAGGTCCTCGGCGATCAGCCGGTTGTAGCGGTCGGCGACCTCGCGGACGCCCAGGCCCTCCTTGTCGGCCTGGACCTGGATGGGCGTGCCGTGCTCGTCGGTCCCGCTCACCATGAGGACCTTGTTGCCCGCCATCCGCTGGTAGCGGCTGAAGACGTCGGACGGCACGCCGAATCCGGAGACGTGCCCGATGTGGCGGGGGCCGTTGGCGTAGGGCCAGGCGACCGCGGTCAGGATGTGCTGGGACATGTCTCCAAGCCTAGAGCCTGTCGTGTGAATCTTCCGCCCGGCCGGGCGGCGGCGCCCGGCCGGCGGGTCACGCCGTACCGCGCCGCCCCGCCGGCCGGCCCGGTCCCCGCCGGCGGGTCACGCCGTACCGCTGTCCGCGGCCGTCTCCACCGGGACGCCGTCGGCCGCGGCGCCGGTCATCCCGGCGCCGTCCCGGCTGACCGCCTCGGCGGCCTCCTCCGCGGCGGAGGCGGCCACGTCGATGGGCGTCTCCTTGGTGCGGCGGATGCCGAGGATGCTGATGAACAGCGCCGCGAAGATGGTCTGGAAGCTCATGATCAGCGCGGTGGCCGAGGGCACCACGATGCGCAGCGACTCGGACGGGATCAGCGGCCCGAAGCTGCGGGTCTGCCAGTGGACCAGCGAGGCGACCAGGCCGCCCACCCCGGCCAGGGCCAGCAGGCCGCCGGCGATCAGGCCCTTCTCCAGGCTCACGATGTCGACGAGCTTGCGCACCCGCCGGTCCTCCGGCAGGAACCCCTCCTCGGCGGCGTACACCTTGGTGAACAGGGCGAACAGCACCGCCTGGAAGCCGATCACCAGCATGGCCGAGGCGCCGACGAGGGTGTCGACGTCGAAGGCGAGCTTGCCGATGTAGACCGGGCCGAAGGTCAGCAGGGTGCCCGCGACCAGGCCGATGGTCATCATGACCAGGCCGGGGATGAAGAACAGCCAGCGCGGGCTGTACAGCAGCAGGAAGCGCAGGTGGCGCCAGCCGTCGCGCCAGGAGCGCAGGTGCGGGGGCCGGCTCCGCCCGTCCGGGGAGAGCGTGGTGGGCACCTCGCGCACGTCCAGCCCGGACAGCGTCGAGCGCACCACCATCTCGCTGGCGAACTCCATGCCGCCGGTCTGCAGGCCGAGCCTGAGGATGGAGTCGCGCCGGAAACCGCGCAGACCGCAGTGGAAGTCGCCGATGGCGCTGGGGAAGAACAGGCGTCCGATGAAGGAGAGCACCGGGTTGCCGAGGTAGCGGTGGAGCGGGGGCATGGCGCCCGGCGCGATCCCGCCCTTGAAGCGGTTGCCCATCACCAGGTCGGCGCCGTCGCGCAGCTGCTCGACGAACGGCAGCAGCGCGGTGAAGTCGTAGGAGTCGTCGGCGTCGCCCATGATGACGTACGTCCCGCGGGCGGCGCGGATGCCGCCGATGAGGGCGTTGCCGTACCCCTTGGCGTCCACGTGCACGACCCGCGCGCCGGCGTCCCTGGCCAGCTGCTGCGAACCGTCGGTACTCCCGTTGTCGGCTATCAGGACTTCTCCGTCGATCCCGTGTTCCCGCATGCAGGCCAGGGCCTTGCGTACGCAGGTCTCCACGGTCTCCGCCTCGTTGAGGCACGGCATGACCACGGTCAGTTCCACGTCTCGAACCCTTCAGTCACGGCACAGGCAATCCCACCATGATGCCCTCTCGTCCGGGTGCCCGCGTCGAGTCCGCCGAACGGCTGGCATTCTGTAATGCATGGTGACCGTCGCGGATCCTCCACGTCTGGACACGCCCCCGGCCGGTGCGCGCGCGCGCCTGCTGGCGTTCCTGCACCGCCACCGCGTGTTCGCGGCCGTGCTGGCGGCGGCGTTCGCCCTGCGCGTGGTCACCATGCTCGGGTACGGCCCGGCGCTGTGGTTCAACGACTCCTACGAGTACGTCTCCGGAGCCGTCCACCCCGAAAGGCCCAGTGCCCTGCGGCCGAACGGTTATTCCTTCTGGCTGCTCCTGCTGCGGCCGTTCCGCAGTTTCGGCCTGGTGGCCTTCACCCAGCATCTGATGGGCCTGGGCGTCGGCGTGCTGCTGTACGCCCTGCTGCGCCGGAGGTTCGGACTGCCGGGCTGGGGGGCGGCGCTGGCCGCGGCGCCGGTGCTGTTCGACGCCTACCAGATCCAGCTCGAACACCTGATCATGTCGGACACGATGTTCATCCTGCTGGTGGTGGGCGTCGTCACCCTCGTGCTCTGGCACCGGCGGATGACCTGGCCGATGGGGGCGGTGATCGGCCTGCTGCTCGCGATCACCGCGCTGACCCGCTCGATCGGGCTGCCCATCCTCGCCCTGGTGGTGGTCTACCTGCTGGTCAAGCGGTCCGGGTGGAAGCCGATCACGGCCATGGTGACCGCGTGCGCGATCCCGGTGGCCGGCTACATGGCCTGGTTCGCCTCGGCGCACGGCAACGTCGCGATGACCAACAGCGACGGCGCGATCCTCTACATGCGGACCGCGCTGTTCGCCGACTGCAACCGGATGTCGATCGACAAGCGCCGCGAACTGGAGCTGGCGCTGCTGTGCATCAGCGAGCCGCCGCGGGAGCGTCACTTCTCCGGGCAGAAGTACCTGTGGTGGGCGCAGAACGGCCAGCGCTTCCACGCCTTCGGGGTCGGCACGACCTTCACCCCCGAGATGAACAAGACCGCCGGGGACTTCGCCAAGCGCGCCATCCTCTCCCAGCCCGGCGATTACCTCGCCCTCGTCGCCCGGGACTTCTTCCGCGCCTTCCACTGGGACCGGCCGCGCTTCCCGGACGCCAACACCTACCGGCAGTACGAGTTCCTCCCGGAGAACAAGGTGCTGCCCGCCTGGTCCTCGCCCAAGGGCGGCACCACCGACCGGGACGCGCAGATCTACGACCCCGGCCTGCCCACCACGCAGATCGAGGGCAGGCTCCGGGTGATCGGCACCGACGTCCACGACCCGTGGGCGGCCTTCCTCCAGGGCTACCAGCGGATCGTCCGGCTGCCCGGCATCGTGCTCGGCGCGCTGCTGCTGATCGGCCTGGGCGGGGTGGTCGTGCGCTGGCGCACGCTGGGCGGGCCGGTGCTGCTGCCGTGGCTGGCCGCCTTCGGGCTCGTCCTGGCCCCCGCCGCGACCGCCGAGTTCGACTACCGCTACCTGCTGCCCGCGGTGCCGCTGGCCTGCCTCGCCGCGGCGATCACCCTGCGCCGCGGGATCCGGTTCAGCCGGGTCCGGCCCAGCCGCGGATGAGCATCCGCGACCACCAGTCCTCGTACGGGATGACCTCGGCGGTCAGCACCGGGTGGAGCCACCAGAGGTCGGCCAGCGCGAGCAGCGTGAACGTCCCGGCCAGCGCGGCCCCCAGCGCCCTGCGGCCCGGCGGGGCGTGCGCCGGGCCGATGACGAGTCCGGCGGCCAGGACGATGGCCAGGATCATGAACGGGACCATGGGGACGGCGTAGAACATGAACATGGTGCGGTCGTCGGCCAGGGCGTAGTAGAACCAGGGCAGCCAGCCGGCGGCGTAGGCCAGGAGCACGGCTCCGGCGCGCCAGTCGCGGGTGGCGACGTACCAGGCGACCATGGCGATGAGGGCGGCCAGGGCGCCGTACCAGATGACCGGCGTGCCGACCGCGAGGATCTCCTGTGCGCAGTTCCCCCCGCCGCACCCGCTCGCGGAGGGCTGCCAGTGGAAGGCGACCGGGCGCAGCAGCAGCGGCCACTCCCACGGCTCGGACTGGTAGTTGTGCGGGGTGGTGAGGCCGGTGTGGAAGCCGAGGACCTGGACGTGGTAGGCCAGCCAGGAGCGGAGGGAGTCGAAGACGAAGTAGTAGGGGCCCTGGGAGGTGGCCTGGGCCCAGTTGCGGCCCCAGCCGCCGGCGGAGGCGAACCAGCCGCTCCAGGAGGCCAGGTAGGTCAGGGCGGGGGTCAGGGCCAGGGCGGTCAGGGCGGTGGGCAGGTCGCGGGTGAGGGTGCCGCTGTAGGGGCGGCGCAGGCCGACGGCGCGGCGGGCGCCGGCGTCCCACAGCAGGGTCAGGAGGGTGAAGGCGGCCAGGAAGAAGACGCCGGACCATTTGACGGCGCAGGCGGCGCCGAGCATGGTGCCGGCGGCCAGGCGCCAGGGGCGCGGGCCGAGGTGGGGGCCCTGTTCGGTGAGGGGGGAGGTGGCGTACCAGGCGGCGAGGCGGGTGCGGGTGTGGTCGCGGTCGGTGACCAGGCAGGCGAAGCCGGCCAGGACGAAGAGCATGAGGAAGATGTCGAGCAGGGCGGTGCGGGACAGGACCAGGTGCAGGCCGTCGAGGGCGAGCAGGAGTCCGGCCAGGCAGCCGAGCAGGGTGGAGCGGGTCATGCGGCGGGCGGTGCGGGCCAGGATGAGGATGGAGAGCACGCCGGCGGTGGCGGCGGCGAAGCGCCAGCCGAAGGGGGTCATGCCGAACAGGTGCTCGCCGGTGGCGATCAGCCACTTGCCCAGCGGCGGGTGCGCCACGTAGAGCGGGCAGGGATCGGCGTCCGCGGGGACGCACGTCTCCCAGATGCGGGTGTCCCCGGCGATGAGCATCCGGTCGGCGACCGGGTCCTCCACGCTGCCGAGGGCCTTGCGCTCCACGCCGAAGGTGAGCAGCGCGAACGCGTCCTTGGCGTAGTAGGTCTCGTCGAACACCACCGCGTGCGGGCGGCCCAGGTTCACGAAGCGCAGGACCGCGCCGAACGCCGCCACCAGCAGCGGGCCGATCCAGCCCCGCAGGACGCCTTCCGGCATGGGCGGCACCAGCCGGTCGCGCGTCGATCCCATTCGGGTGATTATTCAGGAGATCACGGTGATACGTCAGCCTCGATGGACGGCGTCGTAGAGGTCGCGTTTGGGGATGCCCGCGGCCTTGGCCACGTCCACGATCGCGTGCTTCCTCGGCACCCCGGCCTCCTCACGCCGGGCGACCTCGGCCACCAGGTCCTCGATGACCGGTTCCAGGGCCTCCTGGACGTGCCCGGCGACGACCACGGTGATCTCGCCCTTGACCCCCGGCGCGGCCCACTCGGCGAGCTCGCCCAGGCCGCCGCGCCGTACCTCCTCGTAGGTCTTGGTGAGCTCCCGGCAGACCGCGGCGGGGCGGTCGGCCCCGAACGCCTCGGCCATCGCCGCCAGGGAGCCCGCCAGCCGGTGCGGGGCCTCGAAGAACACCATCGTGCGCTCCTCGGCCGCCAGGGAGGCCAGCCGGCGCGCCCGCTCGCCCTGCTTGCGCGGCGGGAACCCCTCGAAGCAGAACCGGTCGCTGGGCAGGCCGGAGACCGCCAGGGCCGTGGTGACCGCGGAGGGGCCGGGCAACGAGGTGACCGGGATCCCGGCGTCGACGGCCAGGCGGGTCAGGCGGTAACCGGGGTCGGAGACCCCCGGCATGCCCGCGTCGGTGACGATCAGCACGGTGTGGCCGGCCTGGAGCACCTCCAGGAGCTCGGCCGCCCGCGCGACCTCGTTGGCGTCGTAGTAGGAGACGATCCGGCCGCCGATCTCCGCGCCCAGGTCCGAGGCCAGCCGGCGCAGCCGCCGGGTGTCCTCCGCCGCGACCACGTCGGCCGTCTCCAGCGCCCCGCGGAGACGCGGGGAGACGTCGCCCGCCTGCCCGATCGGAGCCCCCGCCAGCACCAGCCTGCCGTTGTCCGTCACCCTTCCATCTTCTCCCATCCCGCCCACCGTTCCCGCCCTCGGTCCCCGCCTCCGGAGTCCTGCCGGCTCCCCGTGGAGAAGCTCCCCCGTTGGGTACCTACGGGATGTTTCTTGAGGTGCACGGGTGACGAGGCCCGTACGATGTCCGGGTGGCCGTGACCGATTTCCCTGAGCAGGTGTCCGAGCAGCCGGAGCCCCGGCCGGGCAGCCGACCGGAGGACTCCGTGCGCGATCGGCTGGTGCCGCCCATGCCGGGAGACGTCCTGTGGGGCTGGATCGGCCCGCTGCTGGTGGCGGCGTTCGGCGCGGTCCTGCGCTTCGTGAACCTGGGCCGCCCGAACGCGGTCATGTTCGACGAGACCTACTACGCCAAGGACGCGTTCGCGCTGCTCACCTCCGGCGCCGAGAAGAACGCCGTCAAGGACGCCGACAAGCTCCTGATGCAGGGCAACACGGCGATCTGGGAGCAGTGCGCCCCGGCCGAGCTGGACAAGTGCGCGTCGTACGTCGTCCACCCGCCGCTGGGCAAATGGCTGATCGCCACCGGCGAGCACCTGTTCGGCATGACCCCCTTCGGCTGGCGCTTCGCCGCCGCCACCGCCGGCGTGCTCTCCATCCTCATCCTCGCCCGCACCGCCCGCCGCATGACCCGCTCCACCCTGCTCGGCTGCCTGGCCGGACTCCTGCTCGCCCTCGACGGCCTGCACCTGGTCCTGTCCCGCACCGCCCTGCTCGACATCTTCCTCATGCTCTTCGTCCTGGCCGGCTTCGCCTGCCTGGTCACCGACCGCGACCACACCCGCACCCGCCTCGCCGCCTGGTACGCCACCTCCCCCCTCACCGAACAGGGCCCCCACCTCGGCCCGCGCCCCTGGCGCCTGGCCGCCGGCACCATGCTCGGCGCCGCCTGCGCCGTCAAATGGTCCGGCGTCTTCTTCCTGGCCGCCTTCACCCTCCTGACCCTGCTGTGGGACGCCGGCGCCCGCCGCGCCGTCGGCCTGCGCCGCCCCTACAGCGGCACCCTCACCCGCGACCTGCCCACCGCCCTGACCGCCCTGGCCCTGACCCCCGCCCTGACCTACCTGGCCTCCTGGAGCGGCTGGTTCGCCTCCGCCGGCGGCTGGGGCCGCAACTGGGCCCAGGCCACCTCCCAGGGCCCCTACTACTTCGTCTTCGACTCCCTCCGCTCCTGGCTGGCCTACCACGTCCAGGTCCTCGGCTTCCACACCGGCCTCACCACCCCGCACAACTACCAGTCCGAGCCGTGGGAGTGGCCGCTGCTGCTGCGCCCGGTCGCCTTCCACTACGAGACGGCCAAACCCGGCTGCGGCGATCCCAGCGGCTGCTCCCAGGCCGTGCTCGGGGTCGGCACGCCGGTCATCTGGTACGGCGCCCTGGCCGCCCTCATCGCCATGGTCGCCTGGTACGTCGCCACCCGCGACTGGCGCGCCGGAGCCGTGCTCCTGGCCTACGCCGCCGGCTGGCTGCCCTGGTTCTACTACGCCCTGGCCGACGACCGCACCATGTTCATGTTCTACGCCGTCCCCATGGTCCCGTTCATGATCCTGGCCATCGTCCTGGCCGCCGGACTCGTCATCGGCCCGGCGCACGCCCCACCGAAGCAGCGCATGATCGGCACTCGGCACATGATCGGCACTCGGCGCATGATCGGTGCGGGGGTCGTGGGCGCGTTCGTGCTGCTCGCGCTGCTCAATTTCTGGTACCTCTATCCCGTGCTCACCGCGGAGAGCATCCCGTACGCCGAATGGCACGCGAGAATGCTCTTCCAGAGGTGGATCTGACCGTCCACATACGAGTTGCTTAGAGCCGATTTCGTAGGGTGGGCGACGTGCACGATCCACTACGTCACGTTCATCGTCAGGGCAGGCCGTCATACGGCAGACTTCGAGGCATGCCTGCACCGGACGTGGCCGCGCTCCTCGCCGATCTCGAACGGTCCGATCCCGACTCCGCCGAGGAGGCCCGCAGTGCGATCGAGTGGCTGAGCGGCGGCGAGCCGCTGGAGACGATCACCGAGCTCGCCGTGTGCGAGTTCCTCTGGTACACGCTGCCCACCAAGGTCTCCGGCGACCGACCGACGACGGCCCGCGCGCTGGGCCGGCTGCTCCGCCTGGGCGGGCTGGAGCGCTACGCCGCGCTGTGCTCCTCCCCCGTCACCGCGCAGATCCTGCGCACCTACGCCCGGTCCGGCGAGGACGCCGGGATCGCCGCCTACCAGTCGGCGCTGGACGCCCGCGGGGTGCTCCCGCCCGACGTGCCCGAGCTGCGGTGGAGCTCGATCATGGGACCGGAGGAGCTGGGCGCCCACGGCGCCTGCTCGGCCGCCCTGGAGCTGGCCATCGTCTCGGGCGAGCTCGCGCCCGGTTCCACCCGCGACCGCACGGCCCTGACCCGCCGCTGGCTGACCACGCCCCGCGTCGAGCTGGGCGGGGACAACTGGCTGCACCGGGTCCAGGGGGAGCGGCTGAACCGGTGGGTGCTGGGCCGGGGAGCGGCCTGGCGCGAGCTGGCCCAGCCCTTCGAGGTCCGGCTGCACGCCCCGATCCCCGCTCCGGCCGGAGAGCACCTGGCGGCGCTGCGCTGGCTGCTGCACCGGGGCGAAGAGCCCGGCGGGATCCCGCTCGCCCCGGTCCCGCCGGCCTCGTCGGCCACGCGGGGCCCGAACGACCCGGACGACCCCGCCGCCGTCGTGCCCGCCGTACTCGTGGCGCCCGCGGAGACGCCGGGCGGTTGGAGCGGCGACGAGCTGACCGCGGCGGGAGAGGCCGCCCGGCGGATGGGCGCACTGGACCGGGACGGCCGCGCCCTGGTGACCACCGCCACCGGGCGGCGCCTGCTCGGCGACGCGGACCTGCTCTGGGAGGCCGCGGCGTCCGCACTGCTCTCGCCCGGCTCGCGCGAGCAGGACCTCGGCGTCTCCGCCAGGGAGGTGGCGCTCATGCTCCTGGCCGACGGCCTGCCCGCCGACGGAGAGAGCGTGGCCGGCGTGATCGGCTGCGACGAGGAGCGCCGGCCGGAGATCGACGCCTCGCTGACCGGGCTGACCCGTCTCCTGGACGCGTTCGGTCTGCGGGCGGAGGGCGGCGGACTCACCTCGGCGGGCCGCGCCGCCGCGCTGGCGGCGCTGCGCGGCCATGCCCTGCGGCCCCGCCGGTACGTCAGCCTGGGCTGACCCTGCTCACGCAGACCCGACCGACCCGGCTCACATCGCTCCGCAGCGGATCGGCGGCCAGGCCCAGGCCGCTTTTTGACCGACTATTCCTTCCCATAAGGGGCAATAACGGGACGTGCCCGAACCCACCTCCCACGACGGTGCCCCACAGCCGGAACCCGCCCCGGACACCTCCCGGAGTACGCCGCCGCACGCACCCGGCACCACATCCGGCACAGTGCCCGGCGCTGCATCCGGCACTGCATCCGGCACTGCATCCGGCACAGTGCCCGGCACGGCGCCCGGTCCCCCTCCCGAACCGGGAGCGGCCGCGGCCGGTCCGCCGCCGGACGCGAGGTCCGAGCCGTTCCTCACCTCGGCGGGTCCGCTGCCCACCGCGCCCCCCGCCGCACCGGTCCCGATGACCGCTCCCCCCGCCGCCGACACCGCCGCCGCGGCGCCCGCCGCCGCACCGGCGGCCGACGCCCCCTTCGGGCGGCCCGGCCGTTCCATGCGGGGCAACCCGTTCGTGTTCGGCTTCACCGCCGCCCTCGGCGTGCTCACCGCGTGGTGGCTGGTGCAGGCCGTCGCGAGCGCGGGGTCGGTGCTGATCCTCATCGTGGTCTCGCTCTTCCTCGCGGTCGGCCTCAACCCCGCCGTCGAGGCGCTCCAGCAGCGCGCCCTGCCGCGCTGGCTGGCGATCACGACGGTCTTCCTCGGCGTCATCACCGTCTTCGCGATCTTCGGTCTGGCGGTGGTGCCCCCGCTGACCACGCAGTCCGCCGAATTCGTGGCCAACGTCCCGACGTACGTCCAGGAGCTGCAGAACCATCCGCTCATCCGGGACCTGGACCAGCGCTTCCAACTGCTGGAGAAACTCCAGCAGTACGTCACCAGCGGCGCCTTCGGCACCCAGATGTTCGGCGGAGTGCTCGGCCTCGGCACGGTCCTGCTCGGCGCGGTCTTCAACTCCCTGACCGTGCTGGTCCTCACGCTCTACTTCCTCGGCTCGCTCACCTCGATCAAGGAGATGGGCTACCGCCTGGTCCCCCGGTCCCGCCGGACCCGCACCCGCCTGCTCGGCGACGAGATCATCCAGCGCATCGGCGGCTACGTCGGCGGGAACCTGATCGTCTCCCTGATCGCCGGCGTGACGACGTTCGTCTTCCTGAGCGTCATGCAGGTCCCGTACGCCCTGGCCCTGGCCCTGATCGTGGCGCTGACCGACCTGATCCCCCTGGTCGGCGCCTTCATCGGCGCCGGGGTGGCCTCCTTCGTCGGGCTCTTCGTCTCCCCGACGGTGGGCATCGTCTGCGTCGTCTTCTTCACCCTCTACCAGCAGGTCGAGAACTACCTGATCGCGCCGAGGGTGATGAAGAGCTCGGTGGACGTCCCGCCGCTGGCCACGATCGTCGGCGCCCTGCTCGGCGGCGCGCTGCTCGGCGTCGTCGGGGCCCTGCTGGGCATCCCGATGGCCGCCGCCGTCCTGCTCATCCTCCGCGAGGTCGTCCTGCCCCGCCAGGAGCGCCTCTGACGGCCCGGTGGGTACGGCGGGCGCCCGCCGTACCCACCGGATCCGCCCCGCCGTACCCACCGGGTCCGCCGGAGACCCGTCTCGCCCGCCGGGGTGGCGCGGTGCGTCCGCCGCGCCACCCCGGCGGGGCGTCAGCCCTCGACCCGCTCCACCGGGATCCAGAGCTCGGCGTCCGCCTCCTTCCCGTCCTCCGAGATCCGCGTGCCGGTGATCTCGGGGCCCGGCCTGCTCCGGTACGGGTTGGACGGGAACCACTGGGTGAACACGTCCCGCCACAGGTACTGCAGCGTCTGCGGGAACGCGCCCGAGCTCTCGAACACCGCCCACGTCCCCGCCGGGACGGCGAGGACCTCCATGTCCTCGGGCGCCGGGGCGCCGGTCACCACGCCGCAGTAGTAGTCGAGCTCGGTGCCCTCCGCCCGGCTCTCGTCGACGTGGTGGGCCACGTTGACGACCCCCCGCGGCTCCTGGTCGGAGAGCTCCCCCAGCCGCCGCAGGGTCTCCTGCCCGACGCTCCGGAGGAACTCGACGATCGCGGGGTTCATCCCCTCGTGCACGAGGGGGACCCGCGCCCTCCTGCCCACCAGGCGGAACTCCTCTTTCTCCACGATCCGGTACCGCATGCCACCGCTCCCTTCGACGACGAGGCGGAAGGACATCCGGGGCTGGGAGTACAGCGCCGCACCGCACCGCCTGGCCTCACCCGGGCCGACGCCGTGCAGGGCGCGGAACGCGCGGGCGAACGCCTCCCCGGAGCCGTAGCCGTAGCGCACCGCGATGTCGAGCAGCGTCTCCTTCCCGGCGAGCACCTCGGCGCCCGCCACGGTGAGCCGCCTGCGGCGGACGTACTCCGACAGCGGGACGCCCGCCAGCGCGGAGAACAGCCGCCGGAAGTGGTACTCCGACGTCAGAGCGATCCGCGCCAGCTCGGCCGTCTCGATCGGCTGGTCGAGGTGGTGCTCGATGTACTCCATGGCCTGGTTCAGCCGCTCCAGCACTCCGGTCTCCTTCCCTTGCGCCCACCACGCTAGGAGGGACCGGTCCCGCCGTACCCGACATCCCGTGCCCGGCACGGTCGGGTACGGCGGCGGCCACCGGACCGGTCGGGTACGGCGGCGGCCACCGAGCCTGCGGGACGTCCCCCGCTGAACCGCGCCGGGTTCCGTGGAGGCCGCTTCCCGAACGCCTCATGCGCATGGCCGTGGCGGAGGCGTTCGGGTTCCGCATCCGTACGGTCGCCGTCGCCTCCGCCGCCTCCGACGGCCGACCGCCGCGTCAGGGCCGGTTCTGCTTCCCGTCCAGCCAGAGCACGTCGGACTCGTCCCGGTGCGAACCGGAGCTCCCGACGTGTTTGGCATCGATCTTCGGACCGTTCTTGATCACATGCACCAGTGCCATCGCGTGTCCACGCCCGAGGCCGTAGTCCTGCTTCAGCCAATCGATGATCACACCGGCTTTCGTGGACGGATCATCGAAACCGCGCTCCTCGGCCATCGCGATGAACTCACGCGGGGTGAGGCCGGTCCTGTCCTCGATGGTGTCCAAATACGCCTGGAACGACATGCGCCTCTCCTCTGGTCGTGGGCTGTCGGGCCGCGGTGTCCCGCTCATACCGGTCCGCACGGGCGGGTCCGTCGGCCGATCCCGTTCCGGTCGGCCGTCGCCGCCGGCGGTCCGCACCGGCGATGCCCGCCATTGCATTGGTAAACGATCCTGCACGACGACGACGCGGATCAACACGTGATCGACGAAGGGAGAGCGCCGTTCCTCGGGCTCAGGGCCGCGGCGCTCTCGGCCCGAGCCCGATCGCGGGCAGGATCGCCTGCTCGACGATCGCCGCGAGCTCCTCGTCGGTGGGCGGCGCCCCGGTGTCGATCAGGCGCTTGGTGACGAGGGCCTCGCCGATGTCGGCCACCACGGGGGTGAGCAACTCGGCCGGGAAGCAGCCGCGGTCGGCGTAGTACCGCAGCACGGTGCGGGTGAACGTGCCGCCCCGATCGGCGAAGACCCGTTCGAACAGCGCCTCGGACATCAGCGCGGCGCTCCTCGGGTCGGTGAGGATGGCGGCGACCGCACGGCCTGCGGGGCTGAGGGCCCACTCGACCATGAGGCGCAGGGCGTGGACGAGATCACCGTGCAGGTCGTCGGCCCCGGGAGTCGGCTCCTCGACCGGATGCTGGTGGTGGAGCGCGTCGAGGAGCACCTCGACCGGATCCGACCAGCGGCGGTACAGCGTGGTGCGGGGTGTGGCCGCGCGGCGGCCGATGCCGTCCATGGTCAGCCGTCCCACGCCGACCTCCAGCACCTCTTCCAGCACGGCGTCGTGGATGGCCTTGATCAGTTCTTCGCCGCGCCGGCGCGGCCTGGCGCTGTGGTCGCCCATCACCACCCCTTGCCGAGATACATGGGTGTATCTTACCTTGAGTATTAGCTACACTCATGTATCTAATTTTGAGGGGACCGCCATGTCCATCGCCCCACCGGCCTCCGCACGCGGGGCCACTCCCGTCACCCACCGCGCGCTCGCGCCCGATCTCGCACGCGGGCTGATGCTGCTGCTCATCGCGGTGGCGCACGCGCACATGTACCTGTCAGGCCACGAGACGGGCTTCCGCGGCTACGCCCTCGACGGGGGCGCCCTCGACCGGCTGACCGCCGGCGTGCAGATCCTCCTGGTGGACGGGCGCGCACTGCCGATGTTCGCCGCCCTGTTCGGCTACGGCCTGGTCCAGCTCACCAACCGGCAGCTCGCCGCGGGCAGGAGCTGGCCGCAGGTGCGCGCGGTGCTGCGCCGCCGGAGCCTCTGGCTGCTGGCGTTCGGGTTCTGCCACGCGCTGCTGCTGTTCTTCGGCGACATCCTCGGGGCGTACGGGCTGATCGGGCTCGTGCTCGCCGGCTTCGTCCGGCGCGAGGACAGGGTCGTGCTGCGGGCCGCCGTCATCGGGCTCGCGCTGCACGTCGTGGTGATGGCCGCATTCGGGCTGCTCACCGTCTCCGCTCCCAAGGGCGACACGCCCGCCGCCATGGCGGACCCGATCGAGGCGACGGTGATGCGGCTGATCGGGTGGTCCGGGATGACGCCCACCTACTTCGCCGTCGGCGTGGTACCGGCCTTCCTCTTCGGGATCTGGGCGGCCCGGCGCCACGTGCTGGAGGACCCCGCACGGCACCGGGACCTGCTCTCCCGGGTCGCGGTCACGGGCACGGGGCTGGCCGTCGTCGGCGGGGTGCCGCTGATGCTGATCGACACCCGGATCTGGACGCCGTCCGACATGGTGGCCGTACCCGCGTACGTCCTGCACAGCGTGACGGGCATCGCCGGAGGGCTCGCGTACGCGGCGATCATCGGGCTCGCCGCCGACCGGATGCGGGGCGGACGGCCCGGCCGGGCCGTCAGAGCCCTCGTCGCGTGCGGCCAGTGGTCGCTGACCTGCTACCTCCTCCAATCGGTGATCTTCGTGGCGGTGTTCGCACCGTACGCAGGAGGGCTCAGCACGCGCGTGGGCGACGCCGCCGCGTCCGGCATCGCCGTGACGACCTGGCTGGCCACCGTGGTGCTCGCCGCGGCGCTGGCCCCCGGCGGGCGCAGGGGGCCGGCCGAGGCCGCGCTGCGGCGGCTGACGTACGGACGCCGGTGACGCGGACCGTGGTGCCGCCCCCCGAGGTCCCCGGCGGACGCCCCCGCAAGACGCGGCACGGCGTCGTCTCGTCGCCGTCAGATTCCGGCATCCCGCCGGAGGGCGCCTCCTAAGCGCGCCGGGGCCAGATCGGGCCCTGGTCGGCCCAGACGACGCCCTTGTTGCGGCACAGGCAGAAGGGGTGGCCGATCGGGTCGGTGTAGATCCGCCAGCCGTAGCCGTCGGGGCCGGTGAAGTCCTGTCGCAGCGTCGCGCCGAGGTCGAGGACGCGGCGCTGCTCGGACTCGATCTCATCCACTTCGAAGTCGAGGTGGAACTGCTTGGGGTGCTCGCTGTCGGGCCACTGCGGAGCGCGGTAGTCGTCCACCCGGATGAAGGCCAGCTCGACCTCGCCGAACCTGATGCCGGCCCAGTTCTCGTCGCTGCCTTCCTTGATCGGTCGGCCCGTCACCTCAGCGTAGAAGGCCGCCGACGCCATCGTGTCCGGGCAGTCGATGATGAAATCGGTGAGTCGCAGCATTTCGAGATCTTGCCACAAGATCACCTATGCGGGACCCCTGGTCCGAGTCCCCGTCGGCGGGGTGGAAGTGCTCCTGCCGCGCGGTCGCGGAGCGCCCGGCGGACGAGAAGACGACCACCTCGGGCATCACGCCTCCCGGATGCTGACGGCGGCGCGGCGGTGACGGGGGACCTCGATCTCGTCGAGCAGCGCCACCGCGAAGTCCGCGTACGTGATCCTGCTGGCCGGGTCCGCGTGATCGGCGATCCGGTACCGGCCGGTGGGCGTGCCGGCATGGTCGAAGTCGCCCGCCGGCGCGACGTACGCCCAGTCGAGGCCTGAGTCCTGAAGCACGGCGAGCCCTGCCGCGTGGCCGAGGTAGAAGGCACGGTGCTCGTTGGGGTAACCGGGCTCGTCCATCAGGGGAGCACCCGACGCTCCAGGCATGATCGATGCCAGGCCGACCACCGCCAGCCGGCGCACGCCCGCCTTCGCCAGACCGGCGGTAAGGGCGCGAGCCGACGCGGTGAAGAACTCGTGCGGCGGGACGGACAGGTCCACGGCGGCGCTGACGACCGCGTCATGGCCCGCTGCCGCGTGCGCGACGCCCGTTCCGTCCGTGACGTCACCCGCCACCGTCCGCACGTCGGTCAGATCGCTGTGGCGTGCGGGGTCACGCACCACAGCGGTGACCCGGTGCCCACGCCGGCGCGCCTCGGCAACGGCCTGCCTCCCGGCCCTGCCGCCCGCGCCGAAGATCACGATGTTCATGGCGAACCGCCTTCCACCAGGGCCGGGTCCCGTCCGCCCGGCCGCTTCACGGACGCTACCGAGGGCGGCGGTTACCACGGGGATACCGGCTATCGTGAGATCATGAGGGAACCTCTGCCCGCCGACATGTTCGACGAGCTGTGTCCGTCCTCGCTCAATCCCATCCGGTTCGGCGACAAGTGGGCGGCGCTCATCATCCGCTGCCTCGAGCACGGGCCGCGCCGGTTCTCCGAGCTGCGTGTGCCGCTGAGCCGCGTCACCCCCAAGGTCCTCACGCGGTCGCTGCGCGCCCTCGAACGGGACGGCCTGGTCGAGCGCACGGTCTACGCGGGCGCCGCCCCGCATGTCGAATACGAGCTGACCCCGCTCGGCCGCAGCGTGCTCGGACCGATGGCGATCTCCTGCGCCTGGGCGCGGGAGCACTGGGACGAGCTGCTCGACGCCCGCGAGTCGTACGACGGCGGCTCCCGTCTCGACCACGCCGGCTGACGCGGTGAACCGCGGCGCAGACGTGTCCGCCGCGGCCGTCCGGTACGCCGTCGATCCGTGGCGAAGCGAGGGCACGGATGGTGATCCACGCCCCCCGCAGGCCTCCTCAACGGATGCCGCCCGGTGCCGTCAGGTGCCGTGACGACGATGTCCGGTCGCCTCGGCCGCCCCCCGTGTCGGCGAGCCCGCTGACTTTCCGCCGACTCCGCCCAGCCGTCCACAGGCCGGTACGGCCAGCGGAGGACGCCGCCCTCATCCTGTGACGCCTGCGGTCCCAGCCCGAATCCGTCGGCCCCGCACGCCATGATCAGCACTCATGTATCCCGCATGTCCTTGGAGGAGTGTCATGGTCGTCGACGACGAAACCGGATGGTCCGGTGTCGGTTGGGACAGTTGGACGGACCTCCGTCCGATCCGTGCCCGGCTCGACGCGGGCGCCGACCCGAATTCAGAGGTGCCCTTCCTCGGACCGCCGCTGCACGTGGCGGCCGAGCACGGCTCACCCGAGGTGGTCGCGGAACTGGCCCGGCGCGTTGACGACGTCGACGCCGAGCATGAGGGCCGTACCGCGCTCTGGGTGGCCGTCTTCAACGACCGCCCCCGCAACGCCCGCGCGCTGGTCGCCGCCGGAGCCGACCCGTGGCGGCCGATGATGAACGGCTGGTCCCCCGGACGGCTCAGCCTGGCCTCCCCCGCTCCTGGCCTGTTCCCTCTTCCCGACCTTCCCGACGGCGAGGCCGGTCTGTCCACCGCCGAGACCGCCGCCGCGACGGAGGCCAGGCGCCTGATCCCCGCGTTGGGACGCCTGGGGCACGACGGCTTCAGCCTCGCCTGTGTGGCCGGCGTCACCGCGGCCGAGGCGGCACGGCGGCTGGAGGCCGTACCGGTCGATGACGCCGACGTCGAAGAGATCCTGGAGGACCCCTGGGAAGACGAGGACGACAGCCTGGCCGTCATCGGCGTCACGGACGTACCCGGCGGATGCGTCGTCTTCCAGCCGTGGGCGTACACGGCGTCCGACCCCGGCGTCATCGAGCGCCTGTCGGTCGGCACCGTCTGCCACGGGATGTACGCCAACCTCAAGAGCGGCAACCAGGGGGCCGTCGCCCGCGACGGCGTCATCGAGGAATGGGACACCCACCCCGGCGGCGGCAACGTCTCCGCCGACCAGCCCGCCGAGGAGATCCTCGCCACCTACCTCTACCACGGCCGAGCCGTGGCCTACTGCTTCGCCGGCGCGGGCCTGCGGCCGACCGACGCCCGATCGATCACCGAACAGCCCGACATGTGGCTCAGGCTACCCGAGCGGGACCGATGAAATGATCATGGATCCCATCGAGACGAGGTTCACCAAGCCGATCCAGGCAGGTCTGCAGTCGGGTCACCATGTCCGTCGGCATCGATCATCTGTCGGGCCTCGGCGAACGTGACCGGCCGGGGCGAGGACAGGCCCAGGACGTCCATGACGCCCGCCCGGTCACCGGCCGAGACCGCGATCCAGTGATTCCAGCACCTCGACACCGGCTCAGGCCGGTCCTTCGCCTCTGCCGCCACTTCCGTGAACACGTCCCCGCTCTGGGCTGTTGCTTCAGGACGAAGAAGGCCCGCCGCCGGTCGGCGTCAGGGCGCGGCCGACTCTGGGACGACGCCCCACATGAACGTGGAGCCCTTCAGCAACCGCTCCGTCACCCTGATCCCGGTCAGGTGTTCGACGAGCAGGAAAGCCGGCCCTTCGTGGAAGTCGAGACGCGATGGGTAGAGGCTGTAGATCTCCGCCATCGTGTCCGCGAGTTCGTCCGAGGTCTGCTCGAAGTGGTTGTCCTCGTCTCCCCAGGCGAATCTGATCTCGCCGTCCTCACACCAGTAGAAGTAGTCCAGGCCCTTGATGGCCAGTACGGCCTGGGAGACGAGGCGGGTGCCCTCGGAGAGTCCGGTGATCACATCTTCGCGGGTACCGAGCCAGCCAGGGTCGAAAACGAACGTCCAGTCACCGATGGCGGCAACGCCGAAAGACTCGCAAACCGGGTGGTCATCTGGGTCGTCGGGGAAGGGACCCGGCGTGAAGTCCTCCCATCGGCCGCCGAGGCGGGCGACCACCTGTTCGGGTGCGGCACGGATGTAGATGAAGCTGTAGAACTCCTCGGCGTATTCGCCGCGGAGCCAGGAGGCGTCGAGGGGCTGCATGGTCATCTCGCCATGCTGCCGGCCGGAACCGACAAGCCCGGTCGTCACGGGACGATGAAGAGTTGCTCGATCCCGATCCCCTCGACTCCGCGTCGCTGCGCCTGGGCGAGGTCGACCTCCGTGACCCGGCCGCTGGAAGCACCGTGGACGGAGAAACGGCCGCCGACCACCGTCACCATGAGGTGATAACGAACCGCACCGGGTTCTGGGGTGCCATGTGCGCCGGCCGTAAGGGCTGGTGTGCCGCATACCTGTTTGATTGGCTGATGTCGTGACGACTTTCCGGAGCCCGAACCGGTCCCCCGGGCGCACCTTGGCGAAATTGACCATGCTGACGCTGCTGTTGGGCGTCGTGCTCGCTGCGGGCGCGTGGTGGATGCTGGCAGCGGGGTGGGATGCGCTGTTGAATGCCCTGTGGGATCTCCTGCCACTGGGGTTTCCTCATGTCCGTTAGCGGCTCTTCGAACTTAGCCGGGGTCTGAACACTCACCGGGCCGTTCGGGGCTGAGATCGCCTCTTGAGGGAGCCCGCGGCTCTCCTTGATCATTCCTGTTGTCTAGGCAAGAACGACAACAGAAGAGCCGCGAGCATGGTCAACGATACGACCCGGCTGCTGGGCCTGGAGGGCCTGGCCGTCGTCGACGTCATCACAGCAGGTCAGGACGGGAACGAGTGCGGACAGGGGCCGATCGTGCATCTGGTCACCGCCGACGAGACCGCCCGGGCCTGCCCCGAGTGCGGGACGCCGGCGGCCCGGGTCAAGGAGTGGGTGACCACCCGCCCACGTGATCTGCCGGTCGCGGGCCGCCGCTGTGACCTGCGCTGGCGTAAACGCCGCTGGTACTGCGACGAGTCGGCCTGCCCGCGAGGGACGTTCACCGAGCACGTCGCCCAGGTCCCGGCCCGGGCCCGGCTGACGGCGCGATTACGCCAGGCCACCGGGGCGGCGGTCGCCGACGGAGGGAGGACGATCGTGCAGTCGGCTCGCGACCATGGCGTGTCCTGGCCGGTGGCCTGGGCGGCGTTCACCGCGCACGCCGCCCGCGTCCTGCCCGATCAGCCTGCCCCCGTCACGGTGCTGGGGATCGACGAGATCCGCCGTGGCCGGCCCCGCTGGAGCTGGGAGGAGACCACCGGCACCTGGCAGACCGTCGTGGACCGCTGGCATGTCGGCTTCGTCGACATCTCCGGCGGGCAAGGGCTGCTGGGCCAGGTCGAAGGCCGTACCAGCGCCGCCGTCACCGGCTGGCTCGGCGAGCGTAGCCAGGCCTGGCGCGATGGCGTGGCCTTCGTCGCGATCGACATGTGCACCATCTTCAAGTCCGCGGTCCGGGCGGTGTTACCGCAGGCCAGGCTGGTGATCGATCACTTTCATATCGTGCAGCTGGCCAACGCCGCGGTCACCGAGGTCCGCCGCCGCGTCACCGTTCAGGTGCGGGGCCGGCGCGGGCGCAAGGGCAACCGGGAATGGGAGCTGCGCAACCGGCTGACCCGCTCGGCCGCCCGGATGCACGGCTCGCAGCTTGATCCGATGGTCGATGACCTGATGGCGCTGCCGAAGCGGATCGGTGTGCCGATCCTGGCCGCGTGGAACGCCAAGGAAGACCTGCTCGACCTGCTCGCGCTGGCCCGCACGCACCCCGATCGCGCGGTCATCGCCGAGCGGCTGTTTCGCTTCTACGACCGATGCGCGGCCTCCGGCCTGTCCGAGCTCCACCGCTTGGCGAGCACGGTCGAGACCTGGTGGCCCGAGATCCTCGCGTTCATCCAGACCGGCGTCACCAACGCCGGCTCCGAGGGCACCAACCGAGTGATCAAGACGGTCGCCCGAGACGCCTACGGTTTCCGCAATCCCGAAAACCAGCGTCTACGCACCCGCTGCGCCACTACCCGACGAGGTCGCGGATGCCTCAACCCCGCTTAACTTCGAAGAGCCCCGTTAGCGGGTGAGCCGGAACGGACGGCACTTCGTCGTGATCCGGCTGCCGGGCAGGTGTCCGGTGGACCGGTCATCACGGAAATTCCGACGACGCTTATGATGGTCACTCAGAAATACAGAAGGCCGCTCCCGATCTCTCGGAAGCGGCCTCTGACCTGGGTGGAGATGAGGGGATTCGAACCCCTGACCCCTTCGATGCGAACCCTGGCGGTACCTGTCAAACCGGTTGGAACATCAGGCTACATGTGGTGTTTGTGGTGAGGCCGACTCATCGTGTGGAGGCGCTCAAGTCCCGCATTCGCACGTCGCCGTCACCGTCTCCGGTGACGGCGACCACTTTTCCGGCCACATGTCCGATCGCTATGTCCCCGACCCAGTTGGCGTATCTCATTCGCCCACCAAGCGGCTTGTGCGTGCGCAGATCCCAAACCTGCACGGCACCACCACCGTCTTCGTCGTAACCACCACCGGTGAGGACGACTGGTCGGCCGTTGACTTCCCCAACCGTTAGTGCCCTGACCCCGTAGGTGTGGCCTGTCGGTATGGGGGCACCGATCAGCTGGTGGGCGGCCAAGTCCCACACCCGAATGTCCTTCTCATCGCTGGAGATAACGACCTGTCTGCCGTCCACCCAGCCGAGCGCGACATCCCCGACACCGGTACTGCTGATCATCGGGTCGCCTATCTGCTTGCGGGTGGTCAGGTCCCACACTCGTGTCGTGCCGTCGTTGCTGCCGGTAACGACGATTACTCGACCGTTCATCTCGCCGAGCGCCACGCTCCAGACGAGTCCGGTGTGTCCGACCAGCGGTTCGCCGAAAGGTTCGTGCGTGGCCAGGTCCCACACCCGCACAGGCAGCTTATGGGTGGCGTCACCCCAGTCTCCTGCGGCGATGACGACAGCTCGACCGCTCACCTCTCCGACCGCCACCGCATCGACGCGTTCGGTGTTGCCGATCCTTATCGGGTCGCCGACGAGTCTGCGTGTAGTCAGGTCCCAGATCCGTACAGCGTTGTCGTAGCCACCTGTAACGGCTACCGGCTGACCGTCCACTTCCCCGAGCACCAGCGATGTGACACCCTCCGGATGAGCGGCGATCGGTTCACCGATTGGATCGCCTGTGGTCAGGTCCCACATCCGCAAGGTGCTGTCGTAGTAGCCATTACCAGTGCTTACGGCGACTGGTCGACCCTCCAGTTTCCCCACCGCCACCGCCGCGACTGGGTCGTCGTGATGCCCCAGCAGATCGGAGGAAGGCCATATAACAGCGGCCAACACTCCTGAAAGTGCCGTTGCGAGGATCCACCAGAAGCTTCGGCGAAAGAATGACGGTCGCGTCGACACGGCTGACGCCTCCACGCTCCTGCCAACAGAAATCGTGTAGCCACCAGCTCCGGGGGTTATGGGATCTGGCTGAGCGGAGGGGATGGATCGGTCAGCCACCGGGGGATCACTCATGCCCGGCCTGACCGGGCCGTGTCCAGACACGTCGAGATCACCCATGTCCAGCTGCACCGGATCAGACACCGCTCACCGTCCTCATGGCCGGCTCTCAGCTTGCGGGCGGCCGAAGAAATCATGTGATCACAGATGGCTGACGGTAGTGGGAGTGGCTCCGGTGCGCCAGATCATGCACGCGGCTCGAACCCTTCAGGACAGAGCCCGAAGAAGCGATCAGAGCCATGGTCACTCAGTTGGTCACCCGGCAACGCAGAAGGCCGCTCCCGATCTCTCGGAAGCGGCCTCTGACCTGGGTGGAGATGAGGGGATTCGAACCCCTGACCCCTTCGATGCGAACGAAGTGCGCTACCGGACTGCGCTACATCCCCAAGACGTGGACTAGGTTAGCAAACATCCGAGGGCGCTCGCGCCATCCGGGGCACCATCAGTCTCCGACCGCGCGGCGGGACGGCTCGGCGTACTGGTCGAAGAGCTCGTCACGGTGCTCGGAGAGATCGATGACCTCCGCCTGCGGGGCCGCCGCCCGCCGAGCCGCCGCCTCCGCGGCCCGCCGCCGGGCGCGCCTGGCACGTTCCGCACGGGCCTGGGCGGCCGCTCGGCGCCGTTCGCCGTCGATCCGGACCGCGACCCGCAGGACCGCCAGATGGATGCCCAGGAGGACCACCGAGGGCACCGCGCCCCACCAGGGGATCACCCGGACCGCCGAGGTCACCGCCGAGGCCAGGAGCAGCAGCGCGCACCAGAGTGTCAGCCGCCGCCGCTTGGCCACGAGCGCCGCCCGGCGGCGCTGTGCGGCACGGCGGAGCTCCGCCCGCCGGGAGCCCGATCCGTCTTCCCCTCCTGAGGGCACCGCCCCGGGCGCGGTCCGCGGAACGGCACCCCTCGACGTCCGGAACGCGGCGTCCGGTGCGGCGGCGGACCCCGCCCCCGACGGCGCGGCGGCAGACCCGGTGGCGGTCGCCGCGCCCGACGGCGCTGCCGACCCGGCGGCGGACCCCGCGGACCCCGCGGACCCGGGAAGGGACCCGGACGGACCCTCCTCGACCGGGCTCCCCGTCGGCGCGCCCGTGAGGTCGTACGATCCGGTCAGGTCGTATGATCCGGTGACCTCGTCCCGCTCGTCGATCTCCACGAACGTGGTCCGGTCGCGGCGCAGCCACATGGGCACGAGGACGCACAGCCACATGACGACGATGGCGAGATAGAGGAGGACGCTGCTCACGGCCGCCTCCGCGCAGCACGAAGGCACGCCTGACCGCGGGGCGTCCTCACTGTGCTCACGTCACGCACCGTAAGACCGCGTGTCACTATTTGACGAGTATTCAGTTCGGTGTGTCGCCAGATCGTCACACCTCTTCGTGCGAGGGACCGCCGGGGGCCGTGGCCTCCCGGGCGTGTCGCCATCGCGCGAGCAGGCCCCTGGGCGCGTCCTCGATCGTGAGGGCGTAGCAGATGTGGTCGCGCCACGCTCCGTCGATGTGCAGATGACGGCGCCGGATTCCTTCTTCCCGGAAACCGAGCTTCTCAACCACCCTGCGGCTGGCCTGGTTCTCCGGCCGGATGTTGGCCTCGACCCGGTGCAGCCCGGTGGTGAAGAAGCAGTGGTCCACCGCCAGCGCCACGGCGGTCGGGATGATCCCCCGGCCGGCCAGCGCACCGTCCACCCAGTAGCCGATCTGGGCGGACCTGGCCGACCCCCAGACGATCGCGCCGACGGTGAGCTGGCCCGCGAAGGCCCCCTCGTAGGTGACGACCCACGGCAGCGCCAGCCCCTGCCGGGCCTCCCGGCGCAGCGTCCCGGCCATCGAGACGTACGGGCCCAGTCCGGTCCGGAACAGGGGCGTCTCCGGATTGCTCGGTTCCCACGGCCGGAGCCAGTCGGCGTTGCGCAGCCGTGAATCACGCCAGACCCGCACGTCCCGCAGGCGCAGCGGCCGGAGTCCCACCGGGCCCTCCGTCAGGGTCACCGGCCAGCCACGAAGTCGATCCACCCCCTCATCATCCCCCCAAGCCGCACCGGCGTGCCACGGAGCGACCACAGGAGAGCCCCCGGGAGGGACCCGGGGAGATCACCGGGGGTGGTCTCCCCCCCGGATCTGGTCCACGGCGTGCCGCAGCACGGGCGCCAGTACGGCCATGCCGTCGCGGACCCCGCCGGAGGAGCCGGGGAGGTTCACGACCAGGGTGGAACCCGCCTGGCCCGCCAGCCCGCGGGACAGGATGGAGGCGGGCACCTTCTCCCGGTTCGCCTGCCGGATCGCCTCGGCGATGCCGGGGATCTCGCGGTCGAGCACCCGCGCGGTCATCTCGGGGGTCAGGTCGGCCGGGGTCAGGCCGGTGCCGCCGGTGGTGACGATCACGTCGTAGCCGCCGGCCACCCCGGACCGGAGCGCCTCCTCGACCGGCGCGCCGTCGGGGACCACCACCGGGCCGTCCACCTCGCACCCGGCCGCCGCGAGCAGTTCCGCCAGGAGCCTGCCGGAGGAGTCCTCGTACACCCCGGCGGCGGCCCGGTTGGACGCCGTGATCACCAGAGCCCGCATGCGCGACCCGCCTTCCCCGCCACCGCCGTACCCTTACCGCCCCGCCGCAGCATCGTCACCGCAGCACCGCCACCGCGCCACCGCAGCACCGCCACCGCGCCACCGCGCCACCGCAGCACCGCCACCGCGGCGCGCCTTCCCGTCCGCGCTCAGGGCCGTGTCCAGACGCCGGTCTTCCCGCCGGTCTTCTCCTCGACCCTGACGTCCGTGATGACGGCCGCCGGGTCCACCGCCTTCACCATGTCGATCAGTGCCAGCGCGGCGACGGCGACCGAGGTCAGCGCCTCCATCTCGACCCCGGTCCGGTCGGCGGTCCTGACCCGGGCGGAGATCTCCACGCCGTCGTCGGCCACGGTCAGCTCGACCTTCACGCCGTGCAGCGCGATCGGGTGGCAGAGCGGGATCAGGTCGGGGGTGCGCTTGGCGCCCATGATGCCCGCGATCCTCGCCGTGCCCAGCGCGTCCCCCTTGGGGATCTCCCCCGACCGCAGCAGGGCCACCGCCTCGGCGGACAGCAGCACCCTGCCGGTCGCGACGGCCGCGCGCGCCGAGACGTCCTTGGCCGAGACGTCCACCATGCGCGCCGCGCCGGTCTCGTCGAGGTGTGAGAAACCGCTCATCCGCCTGCCCTGCCTCCTGACCGGTACGGTCTGTCGTCCCCGTTCACAGGGGAATGATCTCCACGGTCGCGCCCTCGGGAAGGTCGGTGACGTCCTCGGGGACCACGATCAGCGCGTCGGCCTCGGCCAGGGCGGCGAGCTGGTGGGAGCCCTGCCGCCGCACCGGGGTCACGGCGCCCTGCGGGCCGAGCCTGCCGCGCAGGTAGGAGCGCTTGCCCGCGGGCGAGCGGAGCGGCGCCGTGGTCACGGCCGTCACGGTCTCGGCGGGCCCCGTGGGCAGGCCCTGCATCTTCCGCAGCGCCGGGCGGACGAACAGCATGAACGACACGAAAGAGGAGACCGGGTTCCCGGGCAGCGCGAAGATGGGCACCTGGTCGTCGCCCACCACGCCGAACCCCTGGGGCATGCCCGGCTGCATGGCGACGCGTTCGAAGCGTACGGTGCCCAGCGGCCCGAGGGCCTCCTTGACCGGCTCGTACGCGCCCATCGAGACCCCGCCGCTGGTGATCACCACATCGGCCCTGACCAGTTGGGCGTCGAGCTGTTCGGCGAAGCCCGCCGCGTCGTCGCCGACGATCCCGGCGCGGTAGCCCTCCCCGCCGGCCTCCCGGACCGCGGCGATCAGGGTGTAGCTGTTGGACTCCCAGATCTGGCCGGGCGCCAGGGGCGTGCCCGGTTCGGCCAGCTCCGCGCCGGTGGAGATCACCACGACCCGCGGGCGGGGCCGTACCAGCACCCGGCGGCGGCCGACTCCGGCCAGGATGCCGAGCTGGGCGGGGCCGATCCGGGTCCCGGCGGGCAGGACCACCTCCCCGGCGCGCACGTCCTCGCCGGCCAGGCGGATCGCGTTGCCCTTCGGCGCCGACCGGTCGATCGTGACCCGGGCGGTGCCGCCGTCGGTCCACTCCACCGGGACCACCGCGCCGGCCCCGGCCGGCAGCGGCGCGCCGGTCATGATCCGCAGGGCCATCCCCGGCCCGAGCGCGTGCAGGCGGCCGTCCCCGGCCGCGACGTCGTCGACCACCGGCAGCGTCACCGGGACGTCGGCGACGTCCTCGGCCCGTACGGCGTAGCCGTCCATCGCCGAGTTGTCGAAGGGCGGCAGCGGGACCGGGGAGGTGACCTCCTCGGCCAGGGTCGTGCCCAGCGCCCGTTCCAGCTCCAGTTCCAGCGGGGCGAGCGCCCGCACGGTGCGCAGGATGTCGCCGAGGTGCTCGTCGACCGATCTCATCGGGCTCATGGGGGCCGCCTGCGGGCTCGTCGGAAGGGTCATCGCGAGGCCAGGAACTCCTTGAGCCAGGGCAGGAACTCCGGCGCGAGGTCGGAGCGGTCGGCGGCGAACTGCACGACCGTGCGCAGGTAGTCAAGCTTGTTGCCGGTGTCGTAGCGGCGGCCCCGGAACAGCACGCCGTGGACCGGTCCGCCGTCCGCGCCACCGCGGCCGGCCAGGGTGCGCAGGGCGTCGGTCAGCTGGATCTCGCCGCCGCGGCCCGGCGGCGTGTTCTCCAGGACCTCGAAGACGGCCGGGTCGATCACGTAGCGGCCGATGACGGCCCAGTTGGACGGCGCCTCCTCGGCCGGCGGCTTCTCCACCAGGTCGGTCACCCGGACCACGTCGTCCTCGGCGGTGGCCTCGATGGCCGCGCAGCCGTACAGGGAGACGTGGTCGCGCGGCACCTCCATCAGCGCGATGACGCTGCCGCCGTAGGTGTTGCGGACGTCGATCATGCGCTTGAGCAGTTCGTCGCGGGGGTCGATCAGGTCGTCGCCGAGCAGGCAGGCGAACGGGCTGTCGCCCACGTGCTGCTTGGCGCAGAGGACGGCGTGGCCGAGACCGCGCGGCTCGCCCTGCCGTACGTAGTGCAGGGTCGCCAGGTCGGCGGGCTCGCGGACCTGGGAGAGGCGCTCGTCGTCGCCCTTGGCCTCCAGGACCTCCTCCAGCTCGACGGCCCGGTCGAAGTGGTCCTCGATCGAGCGCTTGTTCTTGCCGGTCACCATGAGCAGGTCGAGCAGTCCGGCGGAGACGGCCTCCTCGACGACATACTGGATCGCGGGTTTGTCGACGATCGGCAGCATCTCCTTGGGCGTCGCCTTGGTCGCAGGCAGGAAGCGGGTGCCCAGACCCGCCGCCGGCACGACGGCTTTCGTCACGGGATCGAAGTCGGCCATATCAAAACCTTAGTGGAGGGACCTGTGGACAAGCGGAAGCTGCGGTCGTCGATCCGGCAGCGGCGTGCCTCTATCCCGGAGGACGAGCGGTATGCGGCCTCTGTCCAGATCCGGGAGGCGCTGCTGGACCGGCCGTGGGTGCAGATGGCCGGGCTGGTCGCGTGCTACTGGTCGACCGGGGCCGAGCCGGCGACGCACGGGCTGGTCTTCGCGCTGTGGAAGCACGGCGCGACGGTGCTGCTCCCGGTGCTCCGCGACGACGCGGACCTCGACTGGGCGGTGTACGACGGGCCCGACACCCTCGCCCCCGGCCGCTTCGGGATCATGGAGCCGGTGGACGTACGGCGCGGCGTCGACGCGGTCAGGACCGTGGCCCTGGTGATCGTCCCGGCGCTGGCGGTCGACCGCTCCACCGGCGTACGGCTCGGCCAGGGCGGCGGCTCCTACGACCGGGCCCTGGCCCGGGTCGGCCCGAACGTGCCGACGGTGGCGCTGCTGCACGACGGCGAGCTGCTCGACGGCGTCCCCGCCGAACCGCACGACCGGCCGGTCCGCTACGCCGCCGTGCCCGGCGGCGTCGTCCGCCTCGGGGAGGGCCGACCCGCCGAATAGGACAGAATGGTCCCCGAAGTGAGAGGAGGGGACAGGTGACTCTTCGCTCCCGGCGAGGGAGCGGTTCCCCGCTTTTCCCGTCCGGGACAGGCGACGCACACGCCCCGGCGGTTCCGCGCGGGGGCCCGCCAAGGGAGCGAACCCTCCGTCGCACGACCGCGCCGACCGTCTCACCGGATCCTGAACAGCCGATGGACAGCCGATGGACATGAACGTCGGGCTGCTGCTCGGCGCGGGGATCGTCATCGCCTCCATCATCGCGGTGCGCGTCGCCCACCGCAGCGGTCTCCCCAGCCTTCTGCTCTTCCTCGGGTTCGGCCTGGTCATCGGTGAGTCCGGGTTCGGCCTGCAGTTCGAGGACACGGGGCTCGCCCAGCAGATGGGCCTGATCGCGCTGGCGATCATCCTGGCCGAGGGAGGCCTGACGACCACCTGGAGCCACGTCAGGGACTCCATCCCCACCGCCGTGGTGCTGGCCACCGCGGGCGTCGCGGTGAGCATCGCCGCCGTCGCGCTCCCGGTGCGCCTCCTGCTCGGCATGGACTGGCGGACCGCGCTCCTGCTCGGCGCGGTCCTCGCCTCGACCGACGCCGCCGCGGTCTTCTCCGTCCTGCGCCGCCTGCCCCTGCCGCCGCGCCTGTCGGGCATCCTGGAAGCCGAGTCCGGGTTCAACGACGCCCCCGTCGTCATCGCGGTGGTGCTGCTGAGCACCGACGCCTCGCCCAGCCTCGGGATCGCCCTGCTGGAAGTGGTCTTCGAGCTCGTGGTGGGCGCGGCCATCGGCCTCGCGGTCGGCCCGGTCGGCGTCTACGCGCTGCGCCGCGTCGCGCTGCCGGCCGCCGGCCTGTACCCGATCGCGGTGCTCGCGCTGGCCTTCGTCGCCTACGCCGGCGCCGCCGCCCTGCACGGCAGCGGATTCCTGGCGGTCTACCTGGCGGCGCTGGTCATGGGCAACTCCCGGATGCCGCACCGGGCGGCCAGCCGGGGCTTCGCCGAGGGCGTCGCCTGGCTGGCCCAGATCGGCCTGTTCGTCATGCTCGGCCTGCTGGCGAGCCCCTCGGAGATGCCGGACGCGATCGTCCCGGGGCTGGTCGCGGGGCTGATCCTGGTCGCGGTCGCCCGGCCGCTGTCCATCATGGTCTCCGCCCTCCTGCTGCGGGTCACGGGGGTCGACCGGCTGAACTGGCGCGAGCAGGCGTTCCTGTCGTGGGCCGGGCTCCGCGGAGCGGTGCCCATCGTGCTGGCCACGATCCCCTGGGCCGCCACGTCGATCGACGACGCCACCGCCAAACTCGTGTTCAACGAGGTCTTCGTCATCGTGGTCGTCTACACCCTGCTCCAGGGGCCCACGCTGCCGTGGGCGGCGCGCAGGCTCGGGGTCACCGCTCCGGAGGAGGCCCGCGACCTGGCGGTGGAGTCGGCTCCCCTGGAGGAGCTCAACGCCGACCTCCTGCAGATCAGGGTGCCGCCGGCGTCCAGGCTGCACGGCGTGGAGGTCTTCGAGCTCCGGCTCCCGGCCGACGCCCAGGTCACGCTCATCGTCCGGGAGGGCAAGTCGTTCGTGCCGTCGGAGTCCACCCGGATCAGGGCCGACGACCAGCTCCTCGTGGTGGCCACCGTCGCCTGCCGGGAGGTCGTCGAGAAGCGGATCCGTGCGATCAGCCGCCGGGGCAAGCTGGCCGGCTGGTTCGGCGAGCACGGCGCCTGACCTCCCGCGCCGGACCGCGGACCGGGACATGGAACGGGTCGCGGACCGGGACACGGAACGGGTCGCGGACCGGGACACGGAACGGGTTGCGGACCGGAACAGGCTGCGGACCGGATCACAGACCGGACGTGGAACGGGTTGCGGGACGGGTTGCAGGACGGTGGCGGAGGCCCGGCCCGAAGGCGCATGCCGGAATGTGGCATCCTCCGCTCGCGTTTATGCTTGTCGACGCCGTACCATTAGCAGTCGCGCCAGTCGAGTGCCAATCGGCGCGGACCGAATGAGGAGGAGAGCGTGCCCACCTACCAGTACGCCTGCACCGCCTGTGACAACCAGTTCGAGATCGTTCAGAAGTTCTCGGATGACGCGCTCACCGTGTGCCCGAGCTGCCAGGGCGAGCTGCGCAAGGTGTTCTCTGCGGTCGGCATCGTCTTCAAGGGGTCCGGTTTCTACCGGACGGACAGCCGGTCGTCCGGTTCGAGCACGGTGAGCTCCACCACGTCGGGCTCCTCGAACTCCTCGGGCTCCTCGTCGTCCGCCGCGTCCTCCTCGGGGTCGACGGAGTCCAAGCCCGCCGCCGCTCCGGCCCCCGCGGCCGCCGCCTCCTGAGGAACGGGCGCGCGGCCGGCCCCACCCGCCGACGGCTCCCGTGTGACCGGCCCGCACCGGCCGCCCCGTCTCCGCGACCTGACGTGTGACCGGTCCGACGGCGGGCCGGTGCGCGGTCGGCCGGCTCCCCGGGCGGCCAGGCCCACCCGTCCTGCCCGCCCGGCCGGCTCCCCGGGCGGTCGGTCTCAGCGGGTCGCGGAGCGGCCGGTCTCAGCGGGTCGCGGGGCGGTCGGTCATCGCGCCGAGCATCTCCCCGGGCAGCCGGTCCAGCAGCTCGCGCAGTCCGGGGTGCTCTTCCGGAGCCCAGTCCCGGATCACCCGGGCAAGCCCTTCCCTGGCCTCCGCGACCAGGCGGTCGGCCACCCGTTCCCCCTCCGGGGTCAGCTCCAGAGCGAGGCCGTCCGCCGCCCGGCGGACCAGCTCGCGCTCCACCAGGTGGGCGACGTACGGGCGCCCCCTGTCGATGGTCACCCCCGCCCTCTCCGCAAGGTCCGCGCCCGCCTGCCGTCCCCGGGTGCCCAGGCGGGCGATCAGCCAGACCGAACCGGACGGCAGGTCGTGCAGGCCCGCCAGGTCGCCGAGCCGCCGGTAGTAGTCACGGCGCATGGCCTCGTCCGCCAGCCGCCACAGCCCCCTCTCCACCTCGTCGAGCGACGACCGCTCGGTGGGCACCGCGCCGTAGCCCTCGCCCGGGTCGGTCGCCTTGGTGGTCTCCCGCAGCGGCAGCTCGGGCAGGAGCCAGGCCGCCGCGAAGGCCAGCAGCGCCACCGGGGCGCCGAGCAGGAAGACCCGGGCGATCGCGTCGGAGTACGCCTCCAGGAAGGCGCCGGCGACCTCCGGCGGCAGCCGCCGGATGACCGTCGGGTCCTGCCGGACCGCGCTCTCGATGCCCGGCGGGAGCCGTACCGCGCGGGAGAGCGCGGCCAGGTCGCCGGAGAGCTGCGCGGTGAAGACCGAACCCGCCAGCGCGACGCCGAACGAGCCGCCGATCGCGCGGAAGAACGTGGCGCCCGAGGTCGCCGTCCCCAGGTCCTCGAAGCCCACGGCGTTCTGCACCACGATCACCAGGACCTGCATGACCATGCCGATCCCGACGCCCAGGACGAGCAGGCAGGCGCTCAGCTCCAGGGCCCCGATGCCGGGGTGGATGCGGGAGAGCAGGTACAGCCCGAGCGCCGCGGTCGCGGTGCCCGCGATCGGGAAGGCCTTGTAGCGCCCGGTGGTCGTGATGATCTGGCCGCTGACGATCGAGGAGACGAGCAGGCCGCCCATCATCGGCAGCAGGTGCAGGCCCGACATCGTGGGCGAGACCCCCTGCACGACCTGGAGGAAGAGCGGCAGGTAGGTGAGGGAGCCGAACATCGCCAGGCCCACGATGAAGCCGATCAGCGAGGCCACGTTGAAGACCCGCAGCGTGAACAGGTGCAGCGGGAGCACCGGCTCCGGCGCCCGGCGCTCGGCCAGCCACCACAGCACCGCCAGCGCCGCGGCGGCGACACCCAGCCCGATGATGACCGGACCGCCCCACGGGTAGGTGCTCCCGCCCCAGGTGGTGGCCAGCACCAGGCAGGCGGTGGCGCCGCCGAGGAAGGCGATGCCGGCGTAGTCGATGACGTGCCCGGTGGAGCGTACGCCGGCCGGCAGCGCCCAGGCCACCACGGCGAGCGCGAGCAGGCCGATCGGCAGGTTGACGTAGAAGACCCAGTGCCAGGACAGGTGGTCCACGAACAGTCCGCCGAGCAGCGGGCCGGCGACGCTGGAGACGGCGAAGACCGCGCCGAAGAACCCCTGGTACCTCCCCCGCTCGCGGGCGGGCACCACGTCCGCGACGATCGCCTGCGCGAGCACCATGAGCCCGCCGCCGCCGAGTCCCTGCAGCGCGCGGAACCCGATCAGCTGGCCCATGCCCTGCGCCAGGCCGCACAGGGCCGATCCGGCGAGGAAGATCACGATCGCGGCCTGGAAGAGGGTCTTGCGGCCGTACTGGTCGCCGAGCTTGCCCCACAGGGGCGTGGAGACCGTCGAGGCGAGCATGTAGGCGGTCACCACCCAGGAGAGGTGGTTCAGGCCGCCCAGGTCGCCGACGATGGTCGGGAGCGCGGTGGCGACGATCGTCTGGTCGAGCGCCGCCAGCAGCATGGCGAGCATGAGCGCCCCGATGATGAGCCCCAGCTCCCCCGCGGGCCTGCGCTCCGCCTCTCCCTCTCCGGGCATCGTCCTCCGGGCCCGCCGCGCACTCGTCTCGTTCCCCCGATCGACCATGGGGCAGGTCATACCCCGTGCACCCACACGGTCACATCGATCCCCGGAGTTATCCACAGGCTCCCCCTCCCCCCTCTTCCGAGGCGGCGGTGACGCTAGTGTCTGCGCCATGGTCAATCGCGCGGACGTCGGGGTCATCGGCGGTTCAGGGTTCTATTCGCTGCTCGACGACGTCACGGAGGTCACGGTCAGCACGCCGTACGGCCCGCCGAGCGACGTCGTCAGCATCGGTCGCGTCGGCTCGCGGGAGGTGGCGTTCCTCCCCCGCCACGGGCGCGACCACCGCTTCCCGCCGCACCGCATCCCCTACCGGGCGAATCTGTGGGCCCTGCGCTCCCTCGGCGTGCGCCAGGTCCTCGCGCCCAGCGCGGTCGGCTCGCTCCGCCCCGAGATCGGGCCCGGCGCCCTCGTGGTCCCCGACCAGCTCGTCGACCGCACCTCCGGCCGCGCCCAGACCTACTACGACGCCGGCGGCGTGGTCCACGTCCCCTTCGCCGACCCCTACTGCCCTACGGGCCGGGCCGCGGCCGTCGCCGCGGGCCGGGCCGCGGGGTGGGAGACGGTCGGCGACGGCACGCTGGTCGTCATCGAGGGCCCCCGCTTCTCCACCCGGGCCGAGTCCCGCTGGTTCACCGCCAACGGCTGGACGATCGTCGGCATGACGGGCTTCCCCGAGTCCCTCCTCGCCCGCGAGCTCGCCATGTGCTACACCTCGCTGTCCCTGGTCACCGACCACGACGCGGGTGTCGAGGCCGGCGAGGGGGTCACCCATGAGGAGGTCCTGGCCTTCTTCGCCGCCAACGTCACCCGCATGCGGTCCCTGGTCACCGACGTCGTCGGGTCCCTGCCCAAGGACCGCACCTGCCACTGCGCCACGGCCCTGGACGGCCTGCAGCTCCCCTTCGACCTACCCTGGTGACCTCCCGCCGCCGGGCCCTCTTCCCGTCCCGCCGGGCGCCCTTCCCGTCCCGCCGGGCTCCCTTCCCCGCCTCGACCGGTGACCTCCGCCCCCGCCTCCGGTGTTCCTTCCGCCCGGCGGCCTCCCGCCGCCTCCGGTGACCTCCTGTGGAGCCAGCCATGTCCGCCGTCCGTCTCCTTCCCGGCCTGCGTCTGCCGGGCCGTCTCCTTCCCGGCCGCCGCCTCCTCGGCCGCCGTCACCGCCTCGCCGCCGCCGTCCTCGCGGCCTTGGCCGCGGCGTGCGCCGTGGTCGGTCTGCGACCCGAGACCTCGTCGGTGACCGTGCTCGCGGCGGCCCGCGACCTGCCCGGCGGCGTCCTGTCCGCCGCCGACGTGGAACCGGTCGCCCTGCGGCCCGGTACGGCCCCCGACGGCGCCCTGCGGCCGGGCGCACCGGTCGCCGGACGGGTCCTGGCGGGTCCCGCGCGGCGCGGAGAGCCCCTCACCGACGTCCGGCTGCTCGGCCCGAGTCTGCTGGCCGCCCACGCGCCCGGCACGGTCGCCGCGCCGGTCCGCGTCGCCGACCCTGAGAGCGCCCGCCTGCTCTCCCCCGGAGACGTGGTGAACGTGCTCGCCGCGCCGACCGGCTGGGACGGCTCCTCCGCCCCGGCTCGGATCGTGGCCGAGGGCGTCCCCGTCCTCACCGTCCCCGCGGCCGGGAGCGACCGGGACGCGCTCCTCATGCTCGCCACGACCTCGGATCAGGCGGTCGAGCTGGCCTCCGCCCAGTCCGGCGGCCGGTTGTCGATCACGATCGCCCCTCCCCGGTGATGATCCGGCCGTGGCAGGGTAATAGCGCCCTCACCCCCGAAGACGAACGACCCCGGAGGCCGAAGGTCCCGGGTAAGGAGTGGTCATGCTGAGTGGATTCAAGAAGTTCCTGATGCGCGGCAACGTGCTCGACCTCGCCGTCGCGGTGGTCGTCGGCGCCGCCTTCACCGCCATCGTGAACTCCTTCGTCAAAGACCTCATCAACCCGCTCATCGCCGCCATCGTCGGCAAGCCCGACTTCAGCCACCTGACGCTGAAAATCGGCTCCGGCACGCTCACGTACGGCAACTTCCTCAACGCGGTGATCTCGTTCCTGCTGATCGCGGCGGTCATCTACTTCCTGGTCATCACCCCCTACGAGAGGATCACCGCCCGGTTCGCCACGCCGGAGGAGACGAAGCTGCGCGAGTGCCCCGAGTGCCTCTCGGAGATCCCCAAGGCCGCCGTCCGCTGCCGCCACTGCACCGCCCAGGTCGCCCCGATGACGTGACCGGATCCGGCGTTCGGATCCTCTCCGCCGCGGCCCGGACCGGACCGGTGGCCTCATCCGGCGGCTCCGGCCCGACACAGGCGGCCCCGGGCGCCCCGCCGGATCGCCTGTCACCGACCGGCCGGGGCCAGGCCTCCAGAAGGCCCGGCCGGTAGAAGGTTCAGCCGGCAGGAGGTTCAGCCGGCAGGAACCCGGTCGGCAGGAGGCCCGATCTACGAGCGGTCAGAGAAGCGAGCCGAGCTTCGGGTCGTACTCCCAGTGCCAGGGCTCGAAAGGACTGGAATACGCCCATTGAGGGTGGATCCACCCGAACTTCTTGCCGTTGGCCTCCACCCAGTTGAACTCCGCCGAGCGGAAGTTCTGCACGCCTCCGCACAGGTCGACGGCGAGCCCCAGTCCGTGGTTGCTGCGGCCCGGGACGGCGGCCAGGCCGGGACGGCGATAGTAGACCGACTGCTGCTCGGCCAGGTTCCGGTAGGCGTCCGTCACGCACATGGGCTTGCCGAATCTCTTGCGGTAGGACTCGTTCATGCTGATGAACGCGATCGCCGCGTCGGCCCGGAGCTGGTGGCCGGGCTGCTGGAGGGGGCACAGGTAGGCCTTCGGGATCAGGCCGTTGGGGAACTCCCCCGCCGAGTTCACCTTCGTCGGGTCGCACCCGAGCGCCGCCCGGCCGACCTTGTCGATCTTGATTCCCAGCTTCACGAGTGCCTTGGTGAGCGTCTTCACCAGCTTGTCCGAGCGCGCCTGGAGCGTCTTGATCTCCGCCCCCATCTGGGCCTCCGCCAGCAGCGTCCCCGCCCGCAGCTCCTGCGCCTCGGCCGCCAGCCGCTCCCGCTCGGCCTGCAGGCGACTGCTCTCCTCCAGCACCTGGTTCCGCTCGGCGATGAGCTGGGTGACCCCCGTCATGGCACGGAGCGTGTCACCGCTGGAGTCTCCGGACAGCAGGCCCGTCACGTCCCCTCCGGCCGGCTGCTGGTAGAGCAGCCCGATGAGGTCGGACAGCGGCTGCCGTACCTGGGCGAAGGCCCGTTCCGCGGTCTGCAGTTCCCGCAACTTGGCGGTCAGCGCCTTCTGCGCCTCACGGATCTTCGTGCGTCTCTGTTCCAGCGCCTTGGTGGCGACCTCCAGGTCCTTCGCCGCCTTCTCGGCGTCCCTGCGGAGCTCGGTGAGGTTCACCGGATCACGCCGGGCGGCGGCCCGGCTCCCGGCGGGTACGCCCCGCCACCCACCGGCCGGGGACCCCAGACCGATCGGGGAGTTCGGGACGGCCAGGGAGGTCGGGACGGCCGAGGAGTCCAAGCCGGCCGGCGGGTTCACCACCCGGTCCGCGACGGCCCGGGGTTGCGCGTGCGCCCGCCCCGCCACGGCCTCGGCCTTCACCGGTGACCGCTGCGCGGTGGCGACCCCCGGAACGAGGGAAGTCATCGTCGCGACGACGACGATCAGACCCGCTGATCGACGAGGTAGCACGTTCGACCCCTCCGTTTGCGAACTCGTGACCCGGGTCAGGCACGCACGTTACTACAGCTCACCGGATGCCCGAACCAGACTCTTCACGGCCGCTATGCACCGAACGCCCCATTTAGCAAGCTCCGTCCCTGACTTCCCGCCGATCGCACCCGGGGGGATCACGGAGCGTCTCCGGCCCCCCACCCGCCGCGGGAGCCCTCAGACCTTCTGCCGGTTGCCGTCCAGGCAGATCTCCCAGAGCCAGGTGTCCCGCCATTCCTGCGAGCACTCCGCCTCCGCGTCCGCCGACTCCTCGGACGACGGCGTCGGTGAAGGCGTGGGGGACGGCGCGGGCGCCCGATCCGGCGCCTCCCCGTCCGTGGACTCCGCAGGCCCCTGTGCGCGCCCCGTACCCGGCCCGTGCGCCTTCTCCGGCGGCTTCTCCCCGCCTCCTCCGGAGCCCCGCCGCTTCCGCCTGCCTTCGGCCGCCTCCGCCGCTCTCCCCGCCTCTTCGGAGGGACCCGCGGGCCGGAGGTAGACCAGGCTGACCGTCTCCGGCGGCATCCAGCCGTCATACACCCGATAGGGCCGCAAGGGCGGCGGCACGAAACTGGGCTCCGTCATCCGGTTCCCGACCAGCTCACTTTCCGTCACCGCACCCCGGGTCACCGTACGACCGGTCGTCGCACCGCCGTTCGCCGTGCCATCGGACGGCGCGTCGTCCACCGCTCCACCCTCACCCGCCGACTCGCCCCCGGCCGCCCTGGTCGCGACGGGGACCCTGGACGTCCCGGAGGACCCCGGCGATCCGGCCGCGATCGGAGCGGCACCACCGGACGCTTCTCCCGCCTGCACGTCCACGGCGGTTCCGCTCACCACCAGGTCGTAGCCGGTGACCTCGGCCATCATGAGGCCGCCCGCCAGCAGGGCCGGCACCAGCATCGCCACGCCCAGCACCATCGGCCGCGATGCTCGACGACCGGGAATCCGCTTCCGCCGCATTCTGATCACAGAGCGTGACAGTAGCCATGCGGACGCCACGGCGGCTCACCCGCTTGTCATCCCTTTGACCCGCCTCAGGAAAGCGATGACCCGCCGCCGCCATCTCCTCTCGCTCCGACTGGGCACAGACTCGACATCTTCGCTACTCTTACAGACAGCCCTTGCCTCCGTAGCTCAGGGGATAGAGCACCGCTCTCCTAAAGCGGGTGTCGCATGTTCGAATCATGCCGGGGGCACCACCGTGACCAGCCGCCAGGCCCCTGACCAGGGGCTTGGCGTGTGCCCTCCCAGCGATCACATGCAGTCGGGTGCCGTCGTGTGCAGCCGTAGGCCAGTGATCGCGAACCATACGCGATCCGATCTTGACAGCGTTTTCCCAGGTCGTAACCCGCGTCTCAGCCTCTCACGGGATGAGCCGACGCCTTGGAGCGACATGACCCCACAGCGAGTGCCACGGCCGCGAGAATGTACGCCACCGCGGCCAGCATGGCGATTCCGGGTTCCCCAGCGCTGACATAGAAGTCCGGCTGAGCGCCAGCGCTGACATCGTCCGTGAGGACATCGCGGGGAAGCTCTCCGAGGAAAAGCGCCAAATTGATCACCGCCATGACACCGAGAACAACCGCGACGACCGCCCCCACCGGCCACCACCGGCGGCAGCAGACGGCCACGAGCAGGACCAGCAGCGGCAGGCCGCCGGTGACGAAGGCGTCCAGGGCGAAGAGCGAACGCGCGGCGGCAGCGACGAAGAGGGCCGTGAAGGAGACGAGCGGCGTGTAATCTGCGCCGCCGCTCTCGGTCGCGGCCATGAGCGCCCAGGGCGCCAGTGAGGCGACCACCGCCAGGGCGAACCATGGCCATGCGCGACGGGCCGTGAACTTGCGGCTCAGCTGCTCGGACGCCGGAGAAGTATGCCAGGCGCCAGACATGCCGAAGGCCCCGGAACAGGTCCAGGACCTTCAATGTGGATCATGAATTAGTCATCGAGAGCATCGGAGATCTGTCGGTTGGCACGGGACCGCTGTCCCTCGATGCACTTGGCGTAGACGCTCAGGAGCACGTCGACGCTGTGCCCCGCCCGCTTGGCCACCTCGGTTGCCGGGACCCCGGCGTTGAGCCACAGGGACACGGCGGCGTGCCGCAGGCCGTACGGCCGGGTCGCGAGCGGCCAGGCGACCTGCTCGGCGGTGAGGGCCCGCCGCCGGGCTTCCTGCCGGACGCCGAGTAGGCAGAGGAGGAGAACGGGCGCCCCTCGGAGGTCCGGAACCGGCCCCCGTCGCCGGCGTCACCCGGCACGCCGCACAGCAGCGCGCGGCGACCGGTACCGCGATCGCCGCGCGGGCCGGGCGGCCGCGCCGGGACCGCCGTCCACAGGATCATGATCATCGAGACACGGGAGCGAAGAACATTTCGACCGGTCGGCAGAACATGGCCGCCGACGGATCCGGCCGCCGCGGTGAATCCCGATGCCCCGCCCCCGCGGAGAGGGCGCAACGGCTTCGGAGTGCGGAACTCCTCCGTTTCCTCTCGGCCTCCGGGGAGTCGTGACGGGTTTCCTCCGCCCCTCCCGGGAACCGTGACGGCAGAGGACGGAAGGAAATCGAAAACCGCGGGGTCCGGCGTGAACCGACTATGATCGCGGGATCGGGGTACGGTGGCCGCACCGCTTCTGGTAGCCCTTCTTACCGGAGCGGGCTCCGCAAGCCGCCACATCCGAGCCCGTTGATTTGAAGAACCACCGCGAACCGCTAAGGTACGCCCCACCACAACATATCTGGAGCATGACATGGCTAAGAAGGTCGTGGAGACTTTCGTTGACGACCTCGACGGCGGCGAGGCATCGGGCACCGTCTCCTTCACCCTCGAAGGATCCGCCTACGAGATCGACCTGAGCGACGAGAACGCCGACAAGCTGCGCAAGGCGCTGGCTCCCTTCATCAACGCCGCCCGCCCGGTCCGCCAGGAGCGGCCGGGCCGCGGTCGCCGGGGAAGCACCGCGGGCAGCCGCTCCATGGACCGCGAGAAGAGCGCCAAGGTCCGCGAATGGGCCAAGGCGCAGGGCCTGAACGTCAGCGAGCGCGGCCGGATCGCCTCATCGATCGTGGAACAGTACGAGGCGGCCCACTGAAAAAAGGTCCGGCCCCCTCCGAAGAGGGGGCTTTTTATCGTCCGCGACCGGAGGACATCACCGGAACCACCGCACCGGCGCCAAGCGACCGACCCTGATTCGGGGCTCCGGAGCGCCTTGACAGGTCGTCATCGGTGAAGGGGATCCGAAATCCCGCTTGTCGTCGCCGAAGTGCCCTTGAAGCGCCCTTGGGCGTCATCTCCGGAAACGGCCGTCCGGCTTCACCTCGTACCGCGTCGGCTTTCCTGACCGCCCGCCCGACAGCCGCCGGTACGGCGCAGCCCTCGGTGAGACCTTCGGCGTGACGGAACCGAAGATCCGCCTCCACGCAAAGGACGTGGTCCCGCGCATAAGCCCGGTCGCGCATAAGCCCGGTGAGCTGACGGGCTGACGGGCTGACGAACTGGCGGCCTGACGGGCTGGTCGGCGCGGGTCATCGTCACTGTCGTGATCGTCCTGTCTCGCCCTGCCCGACGCCAGGAGGACTCCGGCGTCCCCTGCCTCATGGCAGTCCGGCAGAGAGGGCTTCCGTGGACACGACCCGTGATTCACCCCGACGTCACAGTGCGACCCATTCCGTACATGCGATTTCGCTTCTGTTCCCGGCCTTGCCGCAAGCCCGCAGCGTGTATCCAGCGGACCTGACCGGAAACGTCAACGCGCGGCGCATTTTCCAGGGGACCCTCGTCACGTGCAGCTGCTCCCACGTTCTTCCCCCGTCGCCGGACCGGTCCAGCCAGACCGAGTCCCTCGGGGAGCCGTTCGAGAGGTAACCGGAGGCGTAGGGGTCGTCGGAGCTGACGTAGAGACGTATCCTCCTGCCGAACAGGAAGACGGAGCGAATCGGATGGGCGCGTCCGACGACGCGAACGAACGAATAATATGCCCGTGCCTCCGCTCGACATACCACGCCCTGGGCGGACCGCCATCCGCTGTAGCGGTTGCAGGTCGCGTTCATATCATTTCTGAAGTTCTCGTCTATGCGCCGGCGGCCTTCCTTCGTGAATCGGTTCTGCTGCTTGTAGTTACGGTATCCGAAGTCGTGGCGCCGGCAGGAGGCGGTGAAGTCGAAGACGCCCTGGTCGCCAATGAAGGAGCAGTCGTCGGAACTCCAGATCAGCGGCTCGTCGGGGCGGTCCCTCTTCTCGTCCGACGCCGCCGAGAAATCGGCGAGGGAGGAGTCGAACAGATATCTGTCGGTCATCGCCTCAAGGGTCTCGGTGGACCCGGCCGGTGTCGCCGCCGCAGCGGGCAGGCCTCCGGAGAAGAGCAGCGCTCCCAATCCCGAGACCCAGAGCGCGTTCAGGGCGCGACGAAATCCGCGAGGCATTTTTCTCCTTCGGCCGAAATCGATGCACGACACGCCGTGTACCGCGATTAATCTATATCAGCCGATCCGCCGGGACTCAAGCCATCGGTCATGAAAGTATGGCCTGTTCGACATTCGATCCATGCCGGCCCCGAATATTGACAGCATCGACCCATCCGTGGTTAAAGATCGGCTAATGCGACTACGGCACCCACGCCGTGCATTCGGTGCGGCCCGACATCCTGCCACAAGCGCGGATACGCCCTTTATTGAATGCATATGCACCGGTATGCGAACCGTCGAGGACGTCACGGGATCCCAGCAGCGCGCTCCCCTCGCGGGTGATCCGCTCCAGCCATACCCGCGTCCGGACCTGTGGGCTCGTGATCAGGGCCCAGGCGCACGCCGGGTCCGACGACCAGCGGAGTCTGAAGCTCGCAGAACCACCCGGGGAAACGATCTGGACGGGCATGCCCTCCCGAAAGTCCCGCTGCAGCTCTCCGACCCGCTGGCGACGCCCCAGATAACCGTCGCACGCATCGACCGGCGGTAGGGAGTGAACGAGGTACGGCGCCATCATCGACAGCGCCATCACCGCCCCCACGGCACCCCGGAACGGGAGGGACGGCACCACCGCCGGCGCCGGGCGGTGCTCGTCGGAGAAAAGGAGAAGCCATCCCCGGGCGACCAGGAACCTGGCGGTGGCACTGGTCAGGAGATACCAGATCCCCGTTTCCACGCCCACCGCGAACCACGCTTCCCGCGCCATTTCGGAAAACTGGTCGAACATCTCCCCCGAGCCGGGAAGATTGCGGATGGAAAAGCCTTCGAAGCCCCCCATGAACGTGGCCGCGACGAACAAGACCGTGCCGGCCGCGTTTCCCGACACCACGGCCAGGAGGGCCGCCCCCACCGAGGAGAGCAGCGCGTCACGGTGGAGGGCCGGCCGGGCGTCGGGCACCGCGATGGAAGGAGCCAGGATGGTCTGCCATGCCGCGACGCCTCCGGCCCCTACGGCGACCATCGCTCCTGCGATCAGGTGACCGGACACGACCGTGACCAGGAGCCCCGCTCCGGCCGCGAGTCCGAAGGCGACGACCTTGCGGCCCCTCTCCGGTGGGACCGGACCCAGCGTGATCGGCCACAGGCCGCGGGCGCACACCCTCCGGTCGGCCCCCGCTCCGAGCACCAGCCCGACGATCGCCCCGTACCCCCAGCCGAATCCGGCCGCCGCCACCGCACCGGTGACGGCCGCGCACAGCAACGGCTGAAGCAGCGCCGGAGCGCGCAGGTGCGCCTCCCACCTCGCGGCTGGTTCCGGCGGGCCGGGGGCGGATCGTTCCGGTGGGGCGAGCCGGCAGTAGACCGCCAGCAGCGCACCCACCGCCAAGATCGCCAGCGCAGGCGACACCAGGGCCGGCGTCCCGTAGGGCAGGGCCTCGTGCCATCCCAGGAGCACGCCCTGCGTGACCGCCACCACGAGTGATCCGGCCGACCCCAGAGCCGCCCAGGCCGCGTACGTCGCCGTCCTCGTCCGCGTGATCCCGCGCAGCAGCTCCGCCGGGTCGGGACGTTTCTCTGCCGCCTTGTCCAGCGATCGGGCCACCGGCGCCCGTAGGTGCGGATCCAGCCCCCGGAGTTCCGGGGGGGCGCTCATGATGGCGTGCCGGAGTTCGTGCTCGTTCGTACCGGAGAAGGGCCAGCGCCCGGTGCCCGCGAAGGCGACGACCACTCCCCAGGCGAACACGTCCGTGGCGAGCCGCGGTTCCGTACCGTCCCACTGCTCGGGCGCCATGAGCTGCGGTGTGCCCGGCTGGCCTTCTCCCCGGGTCAGATCGAGCGGATCACGCAGACTGCGCGCGAGCCCGAGATCGATGATGCAGGCTCCGTGAGCCGACAAGATGATGTTCGAGGGCTTGATGTCGCGGTGGGCGATTCCCAGCCGGTGGAACTCGATGATGCCCCGGAGCAGGTCGACGGCGAGCCGCTTCAGCCTAGGCGCGGGCAGGCGTTCAAGACGTTCGATCTCCTGGGCGAGGGTCGGGCCCGCCACGTACTCGGTGACCAGATACGGGCGAGGTGACGTGTGGTCGGCCTCCACCAGCGTGAGCGTGTGAGGGCTCCGGAGCAGCTTCGTGTTGGCGATCTCGCGGGCGAACCGCAATCGGAAATCGGACCGCTCGGCCAGATGCTCATGGACGACCTTCACCGCCACCGGCCGCCCGTCCGGTGCGCTCGCCAGGTACACCGTGCCCATGCCGCCTGCGCCGAGACGCCGCAGCAGCCGGTACGGGCCGATGTCCTCCGGATCGTCCTGCCGGAGCGGGGTGCCCGGCCGTTCCTCGCTGCTCCCGGCGCTCATCGGGGCCTACCGGTAAGGCCGGGATGGGGGACGGAGGGGAACTCCTGGTGCCACAAGGCGGCCGAGGGCAGCGCGGAGGGCGAGGTGTACAGTCGTGTCAGCACCGCATCCGGGTCGATGTCCCACAGGTATACGATCTTGTCGTCGCCCCCCGCAGCCAGCGACTTCCCGCCGGGACCGAACGCCGTGCTCCACACGGGCCCCCGATGGCCGGACAACGGCGTGGAGACAACGGTGTCCTCCAGCGCCCACAACCGCACCGTCGCGTGTCCGTCGCCGGCGTTCCCGGTGGCGAGCATGGCGCCGTCCGGGCTGAACGACACGGAATGGTTGGTCTCACGGGTGCGGCTGTCGAAGCCGCCGAACTCGTCCACGGGATCACCCGGACCCGAGGGGTCGGTGATCCGCAGGCGCCGTACCGGATTGCGTCCGCCGATCTCGCTGCTGACCACCGCCACGGCGCGGTCGTCTCCGGGGTCATGCGCGATGTCACCGATGTACCCGAATTTACCGGGCACGCGCAGGACCGGCTCCTCCACCGGCGCCGGGTCGGGGCGGCCGGGGTCGAGATCGTCGAGACGCCACAGTTTGATCAGGGGTCCGTCCTCGGCGTCTCCCGCCGTCACGAGCACCCGGTCGGCCGAGCAGAAGGCCACCCCCCACACATACGGGGGTGGCTGTGCGGGGGCCGCGTGATGCATCACCTGTCTCAGCGGTCTGGTCAGGTCGGCGGGGTTCCATATCCTGGCGACACCGTCGGACCCCGCCGTGGCCAGCAGGCGGCCGTTCCGGCTGAACCGCAGCCGCAGCACCTGCGACCCCCTCTCGTGGGCCTCGAACCGCCGAGGCCTCCAGGCGCCTTTCCGGACGTCGCCCACCGTCACCCGGCCGTCCGCGCCGCCGAGGAGCAGCGTGCCGCCGGGGCCGAACGCGACGCTCAGGACCTCCGCGCCGTTGCTCAGCATCACCGGGGTGAGGCCGCGGCCCGGGATGTCCCACAGTCTGGCCGTCCCGTCCGAACCCGCGCTGGCCAGCATGCCGCTCACCGGATGGAAGGCCAGCCCTTTCACCGGAGCGGCATGGCCCTCCAACGTCCTGACCGGGGAATGCCGCAGCAGGTTGGCCCGGGTGAGGGGGGTGGGCCGTATCAGGTAGGCGGCCAGGTCCAGCCTGCGCGCCAGCGCCGCGTCGTCAGCCCGCAGACCATCGGCCCTCGCCGCCACCGCGTTCGCCTGGCTCTCCCGGTCACCGCGCAGGCCGGGCGCGGGGGGTACGGAGTCGGCGGCCAGTCCCAGGCCGGCCAAGGCCGCGGCCGCGGTTCCCAGGACGGTCCTGCGGCCGATCCGCTCGGTCGTCCGTTCCGGCGGAGCGGGCGGCGCGGCCGGGTCGGCGGGCGCGTTCAACCGGGCGGAGAGCTCCACGATGGTGGGGCGGGCAGCGGGATCCCGGTGCAGAGCGGCCTCCACCACGGCGTGCATCGCCCCGTCGAGACCGGTCAGATCGGGCGCGCCCCGCAGAATCGAACGGCGCAGCTCGGGTTCGCTCTCCCCGGGGAACGGCCGGCGCCCGGTCCCGGCGTACGCGACCAGGCATCCCCAGGCGAACACGTCGGCCGCCGCGGCGGCCCGTCCGCCCTGCCACCGTTCGGGGGCGAGAAGCCAGACGGTTCCGGCCGGCCGCCACGCCTGCGCCTCCCGCGCGGTTCGGGACGCGCCGAGGTCTATCAGTTGCGGACCGCTGCTGGAGAGGATGACGTTGGCCGGGCTCAGGTCACCGTGTGCGATCCCGGCCCGGTGCAGGTCCCCGAGAGCGGTCAGCAGGTGAACGGCCAGCTGACGCAGGGCGGTCCCGCTGAACGGTCCTCGCCGGCGGACGCGTTCGCCGAGCGTCGGCCCGTCGGCGAACTCGGTCACCAGGTAGGGCCGGACCGCTTCGAGGTCCGCGGCCAGCACGGCGGGCACGTGGGCGCTGCGAACGGCACGGCCGTGGGCGGCCTCCCGAGCGAAACGCGCCCGGGTCTCCTCGTCGTCCCGCAGGTGCCGGTGCAGCATCTTCACCGCGACCGGCTTTCCCGCGTCGTCCTCGCCCAGGTAGACCGTACTGTCACCGCCCAGGCTGAGGCGGTGGCGCAGAGTGTAGGCGCCGGCGCTCGGCGGATCCGACTCCGTGAGCGGCATCGCCCGCTCCGGGTTCCACCGGCGGAAGACCAGGGGGGTCACAGGGCCGGAGCCCCCGGTCTTCCACCCCGACCCGGGAAACGACGGCGGAGGCGTCGGCGGGTAGAGATCGCGTCCGGGGACGCGGCTGGGCGAGACTCCGGGGAAAGCGGGGCTCTGCGAGGGCTTGGCCCGGCCCGAGCGCACCTCTTCCATCGCGGCCAGCAACCGGTGACGCGCCTCGTCCTCGACGAGCCCCACCAGGTCGACCCAGACGATTCCGCCGAGGATGGTGGGCGTACGGAATTCGGTGATCCTGATCGGAATCAGTTTCCGGCCGGATCCGCCGGGGTCGGCCCGCAGCGCCGCGGTCCACTCGATTTTTCCGTAGTCGGACTCCAGATAATCCTCCGACAGGACCGCGAGGGTGCGCTCGGCCTTCCTGACGCCCATTTCCATGTCGGCCAGCCAGTGATTCCCCGGGAGGATGTCCCATCGCTGCAGCAGGACGTGGTACTCGGCGGCCTCCAGCTGCCAGGCGATCCATTCCGCCCAGGCCGCGTCCGCACTTGTGTAGGAGACGAAGAAATCCCAGCGACCCGTCATCGCCCCGTCCCATGATCTTGAACGGCATCGGCCATAAGCCTACATCCGATCACCCCGCATAAGGCAATGAACGTCAACTCTTGACACGAAAGATCATCAAAGAGTTTAACGGGCTCCTCTATTGGGAGAAATAAGGCGACTTGATATGTGACTATGATGAATTATCCGATTGCCGCATGTCCAAGCATTCATCTCCGCAACGGCACCATTTGAGGCGCTTTGCACCCCCGGGCATAGGACGAGAGACATCCCGTGCGAAACAGGAGTTCCCTCGGACACCGGTCCGCCGTGGGGATCGGAGCGCCGATCGCGGGTGCCGTGGCGGCGCCGTTCCGGCGGAGGCTCAGCGCTCGTCGACGACCCGGCCGTTCTGCGCCGTCGGGTCCCTGGTGAGCGCCATGGTCAGCGGGGCCTCCGGGAAGGTGGCGATGGCGGCGAGCGCGGCACCCATCCGGGTCTCGCTCTCCCAGCGCCAGGTGTCGCTGTACGTGCCGTCGTCCAGCTCGACCAGCAGGGCCGACGTCAGCCCCGGATGCGTCTCGCGGACGGTGCCGATCAGCAAGGCCCGGCGGGCCAGGAACTCCTCGAGGTCGGCGGGGTCGACCGCGTAGGTGTGGAACCGGAGGACGGACATGGGAGGACTCCTTCACCGGCTGCCGGCGGTCTGCCGGACGGGGGTGTTGAGGCGGTTGAACAGATTGGTCACGGCGGTCAGCAGGAGGATCGAGGCCGGCTGCCGCCGTTGTCGTGCCGTCGTACTGACGGGAACGAGGATGTCCGTCCGGATTGATAGGTTCCCGATGCGATGACGATGGAAGGGCGATACGTGGAGATCCGCTTCACGCTCCTGGGGCCGGTGCAGGTGCTCGCCGACGGTGAAGCGGTGCGGGGCATCGCTCCACGGCATCGCGCGGTCCTCGCCCACCTGCTGCTCAACGCCGGCCGGGTGATCGGCATGGAGCGGCTGATCGACGCCATGTGGGGGCACGACCGCCCCGACACCGCACGGTCGCAGATCCACGCCGCGATCACCGCCCTGCGCAGGGCGCTCCGCGGGATCGGCGCCGACGACGTCCTCGAGACGCGGCCGGGCGGTTACGTCGCGATTCCCGGGCCCGGCCGGCTCGACGTGCAGGACTTCACCGAACTGGTCGCGGCGGGCCGGTTCCGGGACGCGCTGGAGCTGTGGAACGGCGACGCCCTGGCCGACGTGCACGCCGCCTATGCGCGGGGCGCGCGGGCGCTGCTGGACGACCGGCGGCTGAGCGCGGTCGAACGCCTCATGGAGGCCGAGCTCGACGCGGGGCATCACCACCGGGTGCTCGACGAGCTGGCCGGTCACGTGGCGGCCCAGCCGCTGCGGGAACGGCTCGTCGGCCAGCTCGTCCTGGCCCTGCACCGCTCCGGACGGCAGGCCGACGCCCTCGCCGCGGCCCGGTCGTACCGTACGGCTCTGGCCGAGGAACAGGGCCTCGACCCCGGCCGCGCCTTCACCGCGCTGGAGCGGGCGGTCCTGACCGACGCCCCCGCCCTCAGACCCGAGACCCAGGCCGGGACCGAGACCGGGACCAGACCCGAGACCCAGGCCGGACCCGGGACCGAGACCGGGACCAGACCCGAGACCCAGGCCGGACCCGGGACCGGGGACACAGCCGAAGACACGGACGCGGGCAGGGACGTGGGCAGGGCCCGGTCGAACTTCCTGCCCTACGACATCCCCGACTTCGCCGGCCGTACCGCCGAACTGGACCGGCTCGTCGCGGAACGGCGGAGTCCGATCGTGACGATCGACGGCATGGCCGGCATCGGCAAGACCACGCTCGCCGTCCGCGCCGCCCACCGCCTGGCCGACCGCTTCCCTGACGGCCAACTCTTCATCGACCTGCGGGCGCACGCCGCGGGCCGGGATCCGCTCCCGGCCTCCGCCGCGCTGGAGGCCCTGCTGCGGCAGCTCGGCCTGACCGACATCCCGACGGCGGAGAGCGAGCGGAGCGCCCTGTGGCGTGCCGAGCTGGCGCGACGCCGCGTCGTCGCCGTCCTCGACAACGCGGCGGACGGCGAGCACGTGCGTCCGCTGCTCCCCGGCGCCTCCGGGAGCCTCCTGCTGATCACCAGCCGGCGGCGGCTGATCGGCCTGGACGGCGCGCACGCGCTGTCCGTGGAGGTGCTGCCGCCCCGCGACGCCGTCGCGCTCTTCGGGAGCATCGTGGGCGAGCGGGCCGCCGCCGAGCCGGAGGCCGTACGCCGGGTGCTGGAGCTGTGCGGGCATCTCCCGCTCGCCCTCCGGATCTGCGCGGCGCGGCTGCAGCACCGGCCCCGCTGGACGGTGTCCTACCTGGCCGGCCGCCTGCACGACGAGCGGCGGCGGCTCGCCGAGCTCGCGACGCCCGAGCGGAGCGTCGGGGCGGCGTTCACCGTCTCGTACGAGCAACTCGGTACGGCGGAGCGGCGGATGTTCCGGCTGCTCGGGACGGTCCCCGGCCGGGACATCGAGCCGCACGCCGCGGCGGCCCTCGCCGGCGTCTCCGCGGTCGAGGCCGAGGAGCTGCTGGAGAGCCTCCTGGACGCGCACATGCTCCTGCAGCACGAGCCCGGCCGCTACACCCTCCACGACCTGCTGCGCGAGCACGCCCGTTCCCTCGCCGAAGGCCGCGACACGGACGGCGACGCGAACCACCGCACGGACGGCGGCACGAACCACCGCACGGACGGCGGCACGAACGACGACGCGGACGGCGGGGCGCTCATCCGGCTGCTCCTGCACTACCTGCACCGGTCCCGCTCGGCGGTCCTGCGGCTGTTCCCGCACAGCATCCCCGACCGGCCGAACACGCCGCCCCAGCTCACCCCCGTGGAGCCCGTCGGCGACGCGGCCGAGGCCATCGGCTGGCTCGACGCCGAGCGCGCCAACATCATCGCGACCGTGGTCCACGGGCCCGAGGTGTGCATCAGCCACCTCGCCGTGGCGCTGAGCCCCTATCTCGACCGCCGGGCCCACCACGACGACGCCCTGACCCTGCACACCATCGCGCTGCAGCGCAGCCGCGCGCTCGGGGAACGCGCCATGCCGCCGGGCCGCGCACTGGCCGACCTGTCCTGGACCCACTGGCGGCGCGGCGACTACGAGCGGTCCGAGTCCTTCGCCCACCAGGCGCTCGCGGTCTGCGAGGACCCGCACGAGCGGTCGCTCGCGCTCAACGCGCTCGGCAACGTGGCCTGGCGCCGCCGGGAGAGCACGCAGGCCGAGCGGTGCCTCAGGGAGGCGCTCGACCTCACCCGGATCGCCGGCGACCGGCCCCGGGAGGGGTTCGTCCTCGCCGACCTCGGCAGGATCCTGGTCCAGACGGGCCGCCACGAGGAGGCCCGGCGCCACCTCGACCTGGCACTGGCCCTGCACCGCAAGGAGGGCGACCGGCTCGGCGAGGCCCGGGTGCTCAACCACCTCGGCTCGGCCCTGCGGCACCAGGGCAGGGCCGAGGAGGCGATGGCCCGCCACCGCCGGGCCGGGGAGCTCTACCGGGCCATGGGCAACGGCGGTGACGAGGCCTCGGCCCTCAACGGGCTGGGCGAGGCGGCCCTGGCGCTGGGCGATCCGGCGCGGGCGGTCGACGAGCACACCGCGGCGCTCGCCCTCGCCGGTGCGGCCCGCAACCGGCCCGAGCAGGCCCGGGCACACGACGGCCTGGCCAGGGCCCACCTCGGCCTCGGGCAGGGCGACCGAGCGCGTGAGCACGGGCGCTCGGCCCTGGGGCTCTACGAGGAGCTCGGCGTCCCCGAGATCGACGAGGTGCGCGCCTTCCTCGGGGGTGCTCAAGCCTGAGAGCGCTTGAACCCGAGGGCGCCCAAGGCCGGGGGTGCTTGAACCCGAGGGCACTCGAACCCGGGAACTCGAACCTGAGAGCACTTGAGCCCAGGAACTCGAACCCGACCGGCGGGTCAGGCCCACTCGTGCCGCCTCCGGCGGTCCTGCCGGAGGCGGCGAGGCCGCATCACGCGACGGCGGTCCCCTCGAGTTCGACCGTCAGGTCGGGGATCGCCAGCCGTGTCACCCCGAGCATCGTGGTGGGCGGTGCCGCCCCGGCGGCGCCCAGCCGCGCCGCCAGCACGCCGTAGTGCTCGAAGAGCCGGTCCACGTCGGTGGTGTAGACGTTGAGCCGGACCAGGTCGGCGAGGGACATCCCGGCCTCGCCGAGCACGGCCTCCAGGTTGTCCGGTGGCAGGGGCGCGGACGTGGCTGACCGCGGCTGGGCGAGCGCGCAACTCATCGAGGCCGCACAGGCCGGTGATCGAGAGTCGATCGCTGCGGTGGTCCACGGTGCCCACTCCCATGTGCGGCGTTTCGCGGAGCATCTCTGCGCCTCCCCGCAGGATGCCGAGGACGCCGCGCAGGAAGCGCTGATCATCCTCTACCGGAAGATCGGTTCGCTGCGCGCCACCGGGGCGGTCACGCCGTGCTCATCTACTTCATGCGGTCGACGTCGTGCCCGGTCTGCAACCGGCACGTCCGAGACCTCATCCGGCACCGCGACGAGTTCGCCGCCGAGGACATCCTGGTGTTCGTCGCGGTTCCCGAAGATCGCCGGACGGCGGCCGAGTGGAAGACCGAGCGCCGGATCCCGTTCCCCGTCCTCACCGGCCGCCTCGGCAGCCCGCACGAGATGATCGGCCTGAGCAGGAAGGTCTTCGGCGCGGTGCAGCAGTCGGGCAGCGTCCTCATCGATTCCCAGGGCGTCGTCCGCCACGCCCACGGTGCCACCATGCCCGTCAACGGCTATCGCAGGAAGGCGATCACCACCGCCGTCCAGGCCCTCCGCACACGTCGGTGAGCCGCATTCGGGCGGCCCTTCCGACGAGCGGGACCGGTCAGGGGGCCGTATCGGAGATCCGCCCCGGAGAGCGGACGCCGGCCCGTCCGGACCGCCGCCGTCCGCTCCCGCAGCCGTGCGGCGGGAGCGGACGGGCGCCGCGGGAGGCGGGTCAGCGGGGCCAGCCGGCCGGGTTCGAGCACGACTCGCGGGAGATCCCCGATCCGGTGTCCGGGAAGGCCCCGTGGCGCTCATGGTGCAGGTGCGCGAAGAAGTAGCACATCCGCTCGCACTCGGCGTCCGGCACCGCAGTCTCCGGGTCCTCGGCCACCGCCGTGTAGAAGTCCCGGCCCATCGCCACGATGAAGCCGCGCGCGTACAGGAAGCCGTCGTCGGAGCCGTCGGTGACCGCCTGGACGTCGGCGCGGTCGATGTCGTGGAGCTTGCGCTCGACCACCCGGTCGAGATCGGTCAGCTCCTGCGCCGACAGCCCCTCGCCTGCGGAGCGGAGGTTGCCCAGGAACTTCGGCAGAGCGGCTTCGACCACGGCGATCGACGCGCCGCGGGAGTCTCCGCCGGGACCGGCCGCCCGGTGCGTCAGCGCCCGTCGCGCCCGCTCGACCTCCGCCCCCAGCGGCGCCCAGGCCGCCTCCACCAGCCCCCAGAACCGTTCCTCGTCCCCCACCGGGAGCCGCTGATCTCTCATGTCCGCCGCCTCTCATGACCGCCCCTGCGATCTGTCCTGACCACCGAACCAGACGGCACCGACAACTCGCTCCCGCGGATAGAGCACGTTGGCCGGTCCACGCCGGGCCCTACGGGCGGGGACACACCCGGCTGTCCGCCGCCGAGACCGCCGCCCTGGTCGCCGAGCACGAGGGCCCCCGGGGTCACGAGGGCTTCGTCTCCCGCGCGATCACCGCCGGGAGATCCACCGCGTCCGCTCCGTGAACCAGGTGACCGGCTGGAGATACCGGCCGGACGCCCACGGCACGCCTCCGTGCCCGGTATGCGTCGACCTCGGCGAGTACGGCGGGGCGAAGATCCGGAGGGCGGCCGGGATCCTCGGCCGATGATCCTCCCGACCTGGCACACCGGTCGGGCAGGTCGTAGTGTTCGCGGCGACGGGAACCGATCATCAACCGCGGAGGATCGCCGTGGACGTTCACGAGGCCGCGTTGCGCTGGACACAGGTGTGGACGACAGGATGGGCCCAGCAGGACGCCGAGGCCATCGTCGAACTCCAGGCCGAGGACGGCGTCCACTGGTCGACGCCCTTCGGCTCTCCCCACCGGGGACGCGCCGGGCTCAGGAAGTATCTCCAGGACGCGTTCGCGTCGGAGGTCGAGCCGACGCGGGCCCGCTTCGCCGCGCCGCTGGTCCGGGGGGAGCAGGCCGCGGCGGAGTACTGGGCGCTGTGCCGCTACGACAGCGGCCCGCTGACCATCTCGGGGTGCACGATGCTCCGCTTCGACGCCCGGGGCCTGGTCGTCGAGTCCCGGGACTACTCCTACGTCACCCCCGGTCACGTCCCCTTCCCGTTCGGCTGGTAGCCGGCCCGGCCCGCTCCGCCCTCGCCCGGACGGCTCACCGGCCGAGCGGGGAAACGGCCTGAGAGGTCGTCGCTCGGGTACGTTGGGGCCGGTGGAGCAGCAGCAGACGAAGATCGCACGACCTGACCGGTGGACGATTCCCGCGCGGGGAGGCTCTCCGGGCGGCGGGCCGGCGGACGTGCGCGCGGGCCGGTGGCGCGGCGGGCCGGCGGCCGCCTCGCTTCTCGCCCTGGCCGTCGCCGTCTCCGGCTGCGCCGCCTCGCAGGGCGCGGCCTCCACCGCCTCCACCTCCTCCGCCGCCGCCGGCCGTACGGCGGAGCGAACGGTTCCGGAGCGGACCGCGGCACCGACGGCACCGGCGACGCAGCCCGCGCGTGAGGCCGTCGCCGATCTGCCCGCCCCCGGTGCGGCGATCCCCGAGGACCCGGCCCGGCTGGCCCGCGCCCTGACCGACACCACGGCGCGGCTCCGTCGGGCGATCGACGACTGGATCCGCGACGGCGACCCCGCCGAGGGGAGGGCTCCCGAGGCGGTGGTGCTGCTGGCCCTGCACCAGCAGCGCATCTACCGTCACCTCGCCCGCGACCCGAAGACCGCCTCCCGCACCTACCCCGGGTTGTCGAAGGCCCTGGCCGGGGAGGCGAGGGCCAACGTGACGGCCGGCCGGAACCTGCTCTCCCTGGTCCACCCCGTCAGCAGGCCCGCGAGGTTCCGCGTCCGGGAGCCCGAGCCCGCCGACGTCCTGCTCAAGCACTTCCGGCACGCCGAGCGCCGGTTCGGCGTCGACTGGGAGGTGCTGGCGGCGGTGATGTTCGTCGAGACGAAGTTCGGCCGCGTACGCTCCCCCAGCCACACGGGCGCCAAGGGGCCCATGCAGTTCATGCCGGGGACCTGGGCCGCCTACGGGATGGGCGGCGACGTCCACGACACCCGCGACGCCCTGCTCGCCGCGGCCAACTACCTGCGCGCCTCGGGCGCGCCGCGCGACTACCGGCGCGCGCTGTACGCCTACAACCACTCCTGGGCGTACGTCGACGCGGTGCGGCTGCACGCGCGCCAGATCAAGCGCGACATCCGCAACTACTACGCCTACTACAACTGGCAGGTGTTCGTGGTCACCACGCGCGGCGACCGCCGCCTCACCGGCCCCTGAGCGCCCGGCCCCGGCGCCCCTCCTCCGGTGAACCGGGAGGTGCTCCCGGAGACGGGCCGGGTGCGGCCGGAAACGGGCCAGGTGACGCTAAGGAGTCCGCGGGGCCTCCGCGGGTGTCGGAAAGGCGAATCGCGTCTCCGCTCCGGACCACCACACCCCGATCGCGAACACCGCCGTCGCCTCCAGGTAGGCCGCGCGGGAGAGCCCCCCGCAGGGCATGGGCGTGCAGCCCATCGACGTGACCAGCCCGGCGAGCAGATCGAGGCTCCCCGGGTCGTCGCCGCAGAACGGCACGGCGAGGGGAGCACCCTCGAACACCGGCCGCGGCAACGTCCAGATGCTCTCGTGGCAGAGGTTGAACGCCTTGACCACGTGGGCTCCCGGTGCGGCTTCCGCCATCCGCCGGGCGATCGACGTCGTGCCGCCCGTCGTCAGCGTCAGGCCGTCGTCGGTCGGTACGACGGGGTTCGTGCAGTCGATCACCGTCCGCCCGGCGAGCGTGCCGCCGAACTCCTTCGCCAACCCGGGTGCCGCGTCCGCCGGGACCGCGATCAGGACGAGGTCTCCGTAGGCCGCCCCGTCGGCCGGGGTTCCGTGCCCGGCGGCGCCGATGCGGGCCGCGGTCGCCGCGGCGGCCGTCCGATCGCGCCCGCCGACGAGGACGTCGTGTCCCGCGCGGACCCACGCTCCGCCCAGTGTCGTGGCCATCGCGCCCGTACCGAGGATTCCGATGCGCATGATGCGGCTCCTGTCCCCGGATCGTCAGTGATCCGGTGTGCTCCGAGGGATCCGTGTGCTCCGAAGCGCCCCGGGGAGGGGCACCGGTCCGTGACGCTAGGCGGTCCGATGCACACCGCACGGTGTGCATCGGACCGGACAGGATGGGGGCATGGAGAAGTCCCCCGGCCCGCCGGAATCCGACTACACCGCCGACTGCCAGGCGCGTCTCGCGTTCGAAGTGCTCGCGAACCGCTGGGACGGCGTCGTGGTCTACACGCTCGGCGAGGCCGGCCCGATGCGGCCGCGGGCGCTGGTGACCCGGATCGGCGGTATCAGCCCCAAGGTCCTCAACGAGACGCTGCGACGGCTGGAGTACAACGGCCTGGTCGTCCGGCGGGCGTACGCGGAGGCGCCGCCCCGCGTGGACTACGCGCTGACGGAGGCCGGAAAGGCGCTGCTCGGGCCGATGCGGGCGATGGGCGAGTGGGCCGTGCGTCACGCGGGCGACGTGCTCGCCGCACAGGACCGGTTCTCGGAACGGAGCCGGGACCACCTCCGTACCGGAACCTAGCCGCGTCGTACGGCTCCGTACCGGAACCTAGCCGCGTCGTACGGCGAGGCGGCGTCGTTCCTCCTCGACGATCCGGCGTGCCAGTTCCTGCTCGGAGACGTCCACGGCGTCGGCGCTGGATTCTGCCAGGTCGCTCCGGCGCGCGTAGGCGTCGAAGAGTTCCTCCTTGGAGCCCAGGATGTCGAGCATGCGCTGGTCGACGCTGTCCACTGCCAGGAGCCGGTGCACCTGCACCTTGCGCACCTGGCCCATCCGGTGGGCGCGGGCCACGGCCTGGGCCTCCGCGGTCGGCTTGACCTGCGGCTCGCACATGATCACGACTGAGGCGGCCTGCAGGTTGAGGCCCACGCCACCCGCCTGGATCTGGCCGAGCAGGACCACGTGGCCCTCGGCGTCCGAGAACTCGTCCACCAGCTGCTGGCGGCGGGCCGGGGTGAGGTCACCGGAGATCGGCCCGTGCGCCCGACCGTCCAGGGCCTCCCCGACGCTCGCGAGCACGTCCCGGAAGTAGGAGAAGACCAGGACCTTGAGCCCGTTGACCCGGGCGTCCTCGACCAGTTCGAGCAGCCGCTTCAGCTTGGCCGAGGTGCCGGGAGAGGCGTAGGCAGCGCGGCGCATGGCCATGAAGTCGCCCGCCGTGACCGCCTGCCGGTAGGCGGCGAGGTCGGCTCCGCTGAACTCCACCCACTCCTCCGCACGGACCACGTCCGGCAGCTCGGTGAGCACGTCCTGCTGGTTGCGGCGCAGGTAGGCGGGGGCGACGGCCTTGCGGAAGGCCCGCGCTCCGGCGACGGCGTCGCTGTCGCGGAGACTCGCGGCCAGCTCCGGCTGAAGGTAGGAGACCAGGACGCGGAACTCCTCCACCCGGTTCTCCATCGGTGTCCCGGTCAGGAAGAGCACCCGTTCGGCGTGCCGGCACCACCGGGCGACGGCTGTGGAGCGCCTGGTCTGCGGGTTCTTGACGTAGTGCGCCTCGTCGACCACTAGCATGCCGACCTCGACGGTGCGCGGCGCCTTCAACCGGTAGAGGCTGTCGAGGGTGACCACGGCCACGCCGCCCTGCCGTACCCATTCCTCCTCGGCCGCCGGACGGTCGGTCCCGTGCAGCGGATGCACGCTCAGGGTGCTGCGCGAACGGAGCTCGCGCAGCCAGTTGATCAGAACGCTGGTGGGGCAGACCACCAGGAAATGGGTCCTCCCCTCGGCCCTGAGGTGCGCCAGGGCGGCGATGGCCTCGATCGACTTGCCCAGGCCCATCTCGTCGCCGAGGATCACCCGGCGCTGGGCGAGGGCGAAGCGGGCTCCGAAGGCCTGGTATCCGCGCAGGGAGACCCTGCGGTGGGTACCGTCGAGCTCCTGGGCGTCTATCTTCGCGATCAGCTCGTCGGGGAGCAGACCGTGACCCGCCGCGCCGAACCCGCCGGCCAGTTCGGCGAGCAGGCCGTAGTAGTCCGGCGCGCGGAACTCGAAGTCGGTCCACGCCTCGAACTCCGACACCGCCGGGCGGAGCAGATCGGTGGTGACCTGGGTGAGCAGGAGACGGGTCTCCCGGGCGCGGCCGAGCAGGTTCGAGAGCTCCGCGAGCGCCTCCCGGGCGCGACGGCGGCGCTCCGGGCGGGTGAGCATCATCCACAGGCGCCCACGGGCCGGACGCGCGTCCGCCAGCAGCGGTCCGAGCCGCTTGTCCAGGTCGTGCGCCACCTCGCGGGCGCCCGCCAGTTCGGGACCGGCGGTCACCAGCCGGTGCAGTGCGATCAGCAGGCCGGTGGTCAGAGGATCGTGCCGTTCGACGTCGATGCGGACCCTGACGGCCTCCTCGACGGCCTGCGCGATCTGGCGCGCCGCGGCGTGCATCTGTTTCACCGTGCGCGTGCCGATCCCGGGGATCAGCTGCAGGTAGTACGGCGAGGACTCCAGGACGTCCAGGACCGTGGTGTATCCGGAGCCTTCCAGCGCGCCGAGGCGGAGCCGCCCGCCGGTCACGTCCTTGAGACGGGCGACGGGGATCGAGCCCAGCTCGGCCCGGGCCAGACCGGAGCGGAGCGCGCCGAGCGCCCCTTCGGCCTCCTTCCGGGCTCGGGCGTACTCGCCGAGCAGGGCGCGTGCGTCGCCGAGCAGGCGGTGCGCGTCCCGGCAGAGGGCGTCCGCCTCCTTGGCCGGGAGCCGCCCGTCCTCCGGTTCGGTCACGCTCACGCCCCCGTCTCGCCGGGCCGGATCGATGAATCACGGGGCGAGGCCCGGTAAGGCCCGGCCGATCATCAATCTACCCGGGGAATCCCGGAGGAGCGTTCCAGGCGGCGGCCGTGGCCGGCGGTTCCGGTGAACCGCGCGGACCGGCACGGACGGCGTGCGGATGGAGCGGGCGGTTCCTTCCCGCGTGTCCGCACCGGGAGGCATCATGTCCACGTCAGTGGCCGCGCGCAGCGGAGACGGCGGAGAGAAGGGTTTCCCATGTCCGACCAGACGCTCACGGACGAACTGCACGAGGCCGAGCGGCGCCTGCAGGCGGCTCAGCTCGCCGGGGACGTCGAGGAGCTGGACCGGCTGCTCCACGAGCGGCTGGTCTTCACCGGCCCGCCGGGCGGCGCCTGCGTCACCGGCGTCAAGCGACTCGACCTGCACAACCACCGCTCGCGGACGCAGGTCATGACCGAGGTCGTCCAGGAGGACCTCACCGTGCTCGTCGAGGGGCGGACCGGGGTGACCTGCTTCCTGGGCAGGCTGGCGGGCACGTTCGCGGGTGAGCCGTTCGCCGGGCGGATGCGCTACACCCGAACCTGGGTCCACGACGACGGGTACGGCTGGCGCGTCCTGGCCACCCACGCCGGTCCCGCCTGACGGTCCGGTGCCGGCCCCCTGGAGGCTCTCTGCAGACCTCTGCTTCCGCCCGGCGGTCCCGGCCGCCTCCTACCGGGACCGTCCAGCCTCCCGGATGAGCGCGAAGAACACGATGAACGCCAACGCGGTGCAGACGACGGCCAGCCCGGCGAGCGCGGCCAGCACGACCACCCCGGCGAACCCCGCGGCCAGGCCCGTCCACCTGAGGGGGCCGAGCCGTTCGGCGCCTCCCGTCAGCCGTTCCAGGATCACCGCGACGATGGGCGAGGCAGCGATGAGCAGGCCGGTCATCGAGCTGGTCAGGTGGCGTCCGACAGCAGCCACCCCGGCACGATGATCTCGATCGTCGCGAAGGCCGCCAGCGGGCGCCGGTGCCGGAGGATCCCGCGCGACCGCCCTCCGTACAGCGCCGCCGGCAGCAGGACGGCGGCGCCCACCGCGGTCCGCGCGAACACCAGCACGGGGACGGACACCTCGTCCACCGCCACCTTGATCAGCAGGTACGGGATCCCCCAGACGACGCTCATCACGGCGAACAGGACCCAGCCGCGTCGGCTCACAGGCGCACACCCCCGGTTCGGAATCCGGCTTTCCCGTCTCGTCACGCTCCGGCGCGCGAAGGACGCCGGGGCCGCGGCGGACGCCGCCCGGTTTCCCCGGAAGGACCCGGATGAGCGCCGGCGGAGCCCGCGATGAGCACCCTAGGAACGGCACCGGCCGGATGTAAGGGCCAAATCCGCATGGAACGATCGGGCCAAGGGACGGGTGGACGGGGCCGGCCCGCCGCTCCGCCGCCCGGCCCGCGACCGCCGCCTCACCGCGCCCGCCCGCGGGTTCTCGCCACCTCCGCGGCCACCGCGCGGAAGGCGGCGAGCGCCTCGGCGCGGTCGTGGGGGGCGGTGGACCGGGTCGACTTGACGATGACGACCCCGTGCCTCGGCGAGACGTAGACGTACTGCCCGCCGAACCCGGCGGCCATGAAGTCGCCCTCGTCCCCGTCGCCCAGCCACCAGTGCAGGCCGTACGTGGGGTTGAAGGAGGCGGAGGGCCGGGTCGACGCCTCAACCCACGAACGCGGCACCACCTGGCGCCCCCGCACCCTGCCGTCGCGGAGGTAGAGCAGGCCGAAGCGGGCGTAGTCGCGGGCGGTCGCGTGGTAGCAGCAGTAGCCGAGAGCGTCCCCGGCGCTCTCGTCGACGCGGGCCGTGTCCGCCATGCCGGCGGGCTTCCAGATCTTCTTCTCCACGTAGCGGTGGTACGGCATGCGCGCGGCCCGGCTCACCGCCTCGGCGAGGACGAAGGAGTTCAGGCTGGTGTACTCGAACCGGCTGCCGGGTTCCCAGCCCCGGACCCGCCGCGCCGCCAGCTCCGTGAGCGGCAGTCCCCGGCTCGCGGCCCGGTGCAGTCTCACCACGTCGGAGCGTTCATCCCACTCGATGCCCGAGGACATCCGCAGCAGGTTCAGGAGGGAGGCCCCGTCGTAGCCGGAGCCCTTGAGCTCGGGAACGTATCGGGTGACCGGGTCGTCGATCGATCGGATGATCCCTTCGTGCAGGGCGACGCCGACGGCCGCGGAGGTGAAGGACTTCGCCACGGACCATGACTGGAACCGGGTGGCGGAGGTGGCGTCGCGGTACCGCTCGTACACGATCCGCTGCCCGTCCAGCACCACGAAGCCGTTGGTCCGGGTGCGTTCGAGGAACTCGTCGAGCGTGCGCTCCTTCCCCCCGGCGGTGTAGGTGACGGACAACGGCCGGGGATCGCTGCGCAGCCGGACCGGGTGGGCCGACGGGCGCAGGAGGCCGGCGGGCATGGGCTCGGGGGCGGCCGCCGCGGCGGACCGGGGTGAGGCCGCCGCCTGCGCGGGGACCGCCGCGCCGGCGGCCGGCACCCCCGCGGTCACGACGGCGAGAAGCCCTGCGGCCACGAATCTCACGGGCAGGAATCTCGAGGCCGGGACTCTTGAGGGCATCGGTGCTCCAAAGAGAACGAAGTGACAAACCATTCTGAGAACTTTCCGGTGGTACGGCAGGCATGATGACGGCCTTCTCTGGCAGTTCTCTGGCATTCCGGGACCGCGGTTCCCAGACCCTGGATTTCCGGGATCACGGATCCCGAGTCCCAGGTCACGGGGTCACGGATCCCGGGGTCACGGGTCCCGAGGACGCTGAGGATCAGATCGAGGGCGGGCGTTCCAGCCAGGAACGGGCCGCCGGACGCGGCGCCGACCGGCCTGCCGCGGGAAGCCGTACCTCGATCCGTGTTCCGCGGCCCTCCTCCGGGGCGGTCACGGTCACGGTGCCGCCGTGCAGCGCCACCTGCTGGCGGACCAGCGTGAGCCCGAGGCCGGAACCGGGACTCCCGGCCCGGCGGTGGAACCGGGTGAAGACCGCCTCCCGGTCGGCGGACGGGATCCCGGGTCCACTGTCCTGAACCGTGAGGACGACGGTCCCAACGCCTCCTGCCGATCGGATGGTCCCTGCCGCTCTGGCCGATCCGGTGGTCCCGGCCGCTTCGGCCTCTCCGGCGGCCCCTTCGTCCGGGACGAGCCCGATGGTGACCACGACGGCGGCCCGGCCGTGCTCGTCCGCGCCGTGGACCGCCGCGTTGTCGAGAAGGTTGTCCACCATCGTCCGGAGCCCTTCCGCCCACCCGTGCACCACCGGCTCCGCCGATCCCGCCGCCGGGGCCGGCAGGCAGGCGATCTCGGCGTGCGGATGGCGCCTCCGGGCCTCCTCCACCGCGTCGGCGACGATCCCGGCCAGGTCGGTGCCGGTGAAGGTCTCGGGGTCGAGCAGCTCCCCCAGCGACAGCCGGCGCAGCATCGTGATCGTCCGCTGCATCCGGGCGTGCTCGGCCCTCAGATCAGCGATGACCTCGGCCTGCTCCTGCTCGTCCAGCTCCGGGTGGCCGAGCAGGTCCAGATTTGTCCCCATGCTGGTCAGCGGGGTGCGCAGCTCGTGCGCGGCCGTGACCGCGAAGGCCCGGGCGCTCTCCAGCGCCTCCCCGGTGCGGACCACCGCGGCGTCCCGCCGGTCCAGCAGCGTGTTGAACAGGCCCGCCAGCTCATCGACCTCGGCGACCCCGGAACCGGTCGTCAGCCGGACCCCCGTACGGGACGGCGCGCCGATCGTGCGCGCCTGCCGCCGCAGGACCGCCAGCGGCCGCACCGCGAACCGGCCGAGGGCGAGCCCCCCCGCGGCCCCCGCCCCCGCTGCGACCAGCGTCGCCGCCACCACCCTCCGAGCGAGCAGCCTGATCTGCCCGGCCAGGCGCTCCTCCGGGTCGAACACCCACAGGCGGGCGCTTCCCTCCCGGAGCCCGAGGTCGGCCGCCATGAACCGCCACTCCCGCCCTCCTCCGGAGAAGCCGGCCGGCCGCGCCGTACCCCCCGCGGGCAGCGCGGCGGGCGGCACGGCGGGCACGTTCCCGACGGCGAGCGGTTCGGACCCGGTGACGGCGAGGTACGCCCCGCCCGTGCTCCCGGTCCCCGCGGCCGTCGTGGCCATCCGGTGCTCCAGGAAGGCCGGCGGGATGCCGGGCAGCGAGCGCACCCGCCAGACGTACGCGGCGGCCACCGGTTTCAGGGCGCTCAGCCGCGCCGAGAGCTGCCGGTCCCGCTCGGCGTGCAGGTCGCGCGAGACGAGGTTCAGTACGAGCAGCCCGGCCAGCAGCACCAGCAGCGGGACCAGTACGGCGAAGCAGGCGGCGAACCGGGTGGAGATCCTCATCCGCGCCGCACCGGGCGTCCGGCGGCACGTGTCACGGGCGGCGGGCAGGGCGACCGGCCGGGAAGCCTCACGGGCGGCGCCGGGCGGGAGCCTCACGGCCGCGGCTCCCGCAGCACGAACCCGACCCCGCGCACCGTGTGCACCATGCGCGGACGGCCTCCGGCCTCCAGCTTGCGCCGCAGGTAGCCGACGAAGGTGTCCACGGCGTTGCCGGTCACCTCGAAGTCGTATCCCCAGACCCGTTCGAGCAGGACGTCCCGGGAGAGCACGATGCCCGCGTTGCACGCCAGCACCTCCAGCAGGTCGAACTCCCTGCGGGTCAGCTCGACCTCCCCGCCCTCCACGGTGACCCGGCGCGCGGCCGGGTCCATCTCCAGCGGGCCCACCCGCACCACCGCGCCCGGCGCGCGCCCGGCCCGGCGCAGCAGGGCCCGGACCCGCAGCACCAGTTCCTCCAGCGCGAACGGCTTGACGACGTAGTCGTCGGCCCCCGCGGCCAGCCCCGCCACCCGGTCGGCGACCTCGTCCATGGCCGAGAGCATCAGCACCGGCACGTCCCCGCCGCGGGCCCGCAGCCGGTCGCACACCTCGATCCCCGACAGTCCGGGCATGCAGACGTCCAGCACGATGGCGTCGGGTGAGAAGCCACCGGTCAGCTCCAGCGCCCGCCCCCCGGACCCGGCGGTCTCCACGGCGAAGCCCGCCAGCCGCAGGCCCCGCCCCAGGGAGCGCAGGATCGCCGGGTCGTCGTCGACGACGAGAACACGGGGCCGGGTCATCGGCACGCTCCTCTGCCGCGGAAGGGGAGGATCAGTGTACGGACGACCGCCCCCGGTCAGCCCCCGGTCAGCCCCCGACGAGGTCGTTCAGCACGTCGGGCCTGTTGGTGATGATGCCGTCCACCCCGTGGGCGACCATGCGGCGCATGGTCGCCGGGTCGTCCACCGTCCAGGTGAAGACCTCCATCCGGTGGGCGTGGACGCGCCGGACGTACTCCGGTGTCAGGTCCGCATGGGGCGGGTTGACCTGGTCGGCGAACTCCGCCAGTTCCGGGAGCCGCGCGACCGCCGGGGTGCCGAGCAGCCCGACCGGGACCTCGGGAGCGGCCCGGTGGAACCTGCGCATCGAATTCCAGTCGAACGACTGCACGACGAGCCTGCCGGGACGCAGCCAGGCGGGGTTGCGCCGCAGCTCGCGGACGATGCGGGCCTCGATGCCCGGGTAGAGCCCCGGCGCCTTGACCTCCAGCAGCAGGCCCATCCCGGCCCCGTCCATCGCGCGTAGCGCCTCGCCGAGCGTGGGCACCGGTTCGCCCCCGTAGCGCGGGGCGAACCACGCGCCGGCGTCCAGCCTCCGGATCTCCTCGAGCGTGAAGTCGCCGACCCGCCAGGGCGCCCGGCCCGGGAAGACCCTTTCGACGTCGGTGGTGCGGGCCAGCGTCGTATCGTGCATCAGGACCAGCGCGTGGTCCTTCGTCTCCTGCACGTCGAGCTCGAACATGTCGGCGTGCTGCTCATGCGCCAGCTCGAAGGCGGCGACGGTGTTCTCCGGGGCGTACGCGGAGGCGCCGCGGTGGGCGACGCCGACGACCGCCGGCGGCGCGGCGGCGGCGGCGGGGACGTTCGCGGCGGGGACGACCGCCGCGAGCACCGCCGCCGCGGTCGTGAGGATGAGGACGGGTCGTCGGAACATGGGTCTCCTCGGGTCGGGAGAGGCGTCCTGCGACCTGAACTTGACGGATGGACATGACAACCGGTTGATGGGCGGGCAACTCGCCGGTGCCGGGGAGATGAGCATCCGTCTCCTTCCCGCCGCTCACGGCTCGGACAGGAGGCGCTCCGGCTCACGGCTCCAGCAGGGGGCGCTCCGTCTCACAGCTCCGACAGGAGACGCTCCGTCTCACGGGTCGGCCGTACGCCCATCGCGCACAGGCGCCTGCGCAGCAGCACCGCCGTCTCAGCCGCCCGGTCCCGGTGCCCGAGCTCCAGTTGGAGGCGGATGAGGCGGCGCCAGGGGTCCTCCGGATCCGGGTCCAGGGCGACGGCCCGCTCCAGGACGTCGAGTGCGCCCCGCGGGTCTCCGGACGCCCGGAGTTCGGCGAGCCGGACGAGCACGCCGGCCTGGGCCTCCCGCTGCCCGTTGCGCCGGTCGTCGAGCCACCCGGCGGCGAGCCCTTCGGCCAGCGTCCCCCGGCAGAGCCGGGCGGCGCAGTCCAGGGCGTCGATCCGCGACCTGTCGTCGGCGGCCGTGCGCGCCTCCCCGACCACGGCCTCGAAGTCCCACAGGTCCACCGCGACCATGGCCGGCTCGATGCGGTAGGTCCCGCCGTCCCCGACGATGAACGGGGAGTCGCGGCGGCCCCGGTCCGCTCCGTCGGTGGCGGCCCGCAGCGCGTCGCGCAGGCTCCGCAGGGTGTCGTGGACGCATGCGTCCACCGTCGTCCCCGGCCACAGCGCGGTACGGATCTCCTCCGTCCGCAGCCCTTCCGGGTGGAGGGCGAGCAGGACGAGCAGGAGCAGCCGGGGACCGTCCACGGGCACCGCCCCGGGACGGCCCTTCGCCTGGACGACCGGCCGTCCGAGGATCGAGAGGCGCACGGGCTCCGGTCCCTCCCAGACGGGCAGCCCGTCCACGCCCGCCTGCTCCCGGCCGGGTCCGCGGGCACCGCACCCCCCGAGAACACCCTCTACGTCCGCCCCGCCGTCCTCTCCGCCCCCGCCGTCACCGCGACCGCCCCCTCCGTCGTCGCCACCGCCACCGCCTCCGTCGTCGCCACCGCCACCGCCACCGTCGCCGTCGCCGTCGCCGTCGCCGGCGGCCGCCTCGGCGAGCAGGCGCAGGCAGTCGCCCCCGTCCCGGGCGGAGAGCCCGAAGAGCCGTGCGCCGAGCAGTCCTTCGGCCTGCGCTCCCCTCACCTCGCCGATCCGGCCGTCCGCCCCGACCTCCCAGGTGGTCCCCGGCGGCCAGTCGCCCAGCAGCAGCGCTCCGGTGCCGGTCCGCGCGGAGGAGGCCAGCAGCGCGGCCACGTCCCAGTCGAAGATCTCCTCGGTCACCGACGCGACGAGCAGGACGGCGGGCAGCACCTCGCCCGGATCACGCTCCCGGAGCTCCGCGACGTCGGCGGCGCCGCGTTCGATCAGCATCCGGCGCCTGCTGAAGTGCGCCTCGGTGAACCGGTCGACCGCCGCGTCGGCCGACTCGACGACCGTCAGCCCCGGTACGGCTCCCGCCGAAGCCTCCCATCCGCTCCCGGCGGGCCCGAACAGCTCCCGCGCGTCCGCCGTACGGACGACGACCTCGGCACGGAACCGCCCGGCCTGCCGCAGCAGGTCCAGGACGATCGCGCGGGCGGACCGGACCGCCCCCGGCCCCATGAGTCCCAGGCTCAGTCCGGCGAGCTCGACCTCGACGCCGGTCCGGTCGTCGCGGTGACCGGCGAGCAGCCGGTCCGGCACGTCGAGGGAGAACGCCTCCCGCACCAGATCGGCGTCCGCCGGCGACTCCTTCCCCCTGTCCGCGTAGGTCCGCAGATGGGCCCGGCGCAACGCGCCGACGACGGGAGCGGGCTCCGGCTCCTCCTCCGGCCCTCCCTCCCTCCCGGTCCCCGCCCGGACTCCGGTCCCCGCTCCCACTCCGGCCCCGGCCCCGGCCCCGGTCCGGATCTCCGTCCCGGCTCTGGTCTCGGTCCGGATCTCCGTCCCGGCTCTGGTCTCGGTCCGGATCTCCGGTCCGGTTCCGGCCCCCGACACGGTTTCCGGTCCGATCGAGGCCGGCGGGGGGATCCTCCGGCGGCGGTGACGGTGGAAGCGCACGGTGGCGTAAGCGGTGCTGATACCGGCGGCGAACGCCGGGGAGACGGCTCCACCCGACGGGGTCGCCACGACGGACGCCCCTGAGGGCACGGACTCCGACACGTGGACCGGCACGGACTCCGACACGTGGACCGGGTCCCGCCGACCGTCGGCGACCGGAACCAGCGGAACCGCCGGCCGTACCACCGGCGAGGCTTCCGGGCACGCCACCGGCGAGGCTTCCGGGCACGCCACCGGCGAGGCTTCCCGGTGCGCGGCCGGCGGGACTCCCGGATGCGCCGCCGGCGAGGCCTCCCGGAACGAGGGCCGCCTGTCCCGGGCGACCCGCGCCTGCGCGGTCCGGGCTCGGGAGGCCGGTGGCAGGCCGCCCGGATCGGTCGCGTCCTGCTCCAGCGTGATCCTTCTCATCGGAGCCGTCGGCCACGAGTCGCCCGCGGCCACCGCCACCTCGCCCGCGGCGGCCACCACGATGGTCGAGGGCCTCCTCCGCCCGGCCGACCGCGGACCGGGTGGAGGGGCCGCGGCGGCGAGCACGCCGAGCAGCCTCTCCGCGACGGTCCTCAACGGCCCGAGCAGCGGAAGGCGGATCTCCACGCCCCGGGCCGCGACGGCGGCCTCGGTGAGCAGCGCGACCGTGAACGCCGCCCACAGCAGCCAGAGCCCACCGGTCAGGAGCGTGTACGGCAGGTCGTCCGGAAGCGGGCCCGAGAGCATCCGCCGGACCTCCTCCCAGGACGGGACCTCCCGCGGGATCCGCGGGATCCGCAGGGTCGGCGGACCGCCCAGGCGGACCAGCGCCACCGGGAGACCCGCCTCGACCGCCGAGAGCAGCACGACCGCCCCGAGAACGCGCACCGCCCGCCCGGCCGCCCGTCCCGCCCGCCGCAGTCCCGTCCGCACGGTCGTCCACGCGGGGGCGCGCGTCCCCGGACGCCCCGCCGCACGCGTCCCCGCGCCCGCGCGATCGGCCGCCCGCGCCCCCGGACGATCGGCGGCCTCCGGGGCCTTCCTCATCGCGGCGTCCCCGTCACTCCGCGCTGCGCCGTCACCGACGCCCGGCCGGAGACCTCGAAGGCGCCCATCCCGGCGAGGCCGAGGATCCGGGGCGGCTGGACCACCCGGACGACGACCGTCACGGTGTCGCCGGAGACCTCCACCGCGGCGGTGCCGGAGGCCGCCGCGACGTGGGCCAGTGCGGCGGTCCGGGCCCGGCCGGGGTCGAGCCGCACCTCCCCGTCCCGGCGGTAGGCGCCGAAGTCGAGCTGCCGGGCCCCCGACCGCGCGGCCTCGTACGCCTCGTTGACCGCCCGCACCCGGGCCGCGAGCACCAGCCCTCCGTCCACGACGATCCCGGCCAGCAGGAGCAGTGCTCCGACGACGCCCGCCGCGAACCCGTTCACCGCGACCTCCAGGAGTGCACCGGCGCGGTGAAGGCCGAGGTGAGGGCCACCTCGCCCGGAAGGTGCGCCATCGCCGCGTCCGCCAGCCGTATCCGGCAGGTGACGGTCACGGTGACGGCGCCGCCCGGCCGGAAGAGGCCGACGCCCACGTCCGGTCCCCCGCCCGCCGGGCCGCCGCACCCGCTGCGGCCCGAGGCGAGCGCCGCCTCGGCCGCGGACCGCGCCGCCGAGGCCGCCCCGGCCGGGTCCCGGGCGGTCGCCGCGGCCCGGGCGGCCTGACGGGCGGCGCCGTCGACCTCCAACCGCGCGCTGACCAGGCCGCCCGCCGCGACCGCGGTCAGGACCAGCAGGAGCAGCAGGGGCACCAGCAGGGCCGGTCCCACCGCCGCACCCCCTCGATCACGCCGGGCCGCCCCACCGCCGCACCGGAACCCCCCGCCCCGGACCACCCCACCACCGGGCGCGGACTCCGCACGCCGGGCCGCCCCACCGCCGCACCGGAACCCCCCGCCCCGGACCACCCCACGGCCGGCCCGGGGCCCTCCACCCCGGACCGCCGCACCGAGCGGGAGCCTCACCAGCCGTCCCCCGTGCCGCCCGGCCTCTCCACCGGGCCGTGCACGACCACCCGCACCGGAAGCTCCAGGAACGGCACGACCGCCTGGGCGACCCCGGTCACCTCGGCGCGGGCGTCGTCCGCCGTACGGGACACCGAGGCCCGCGCGTCGCGCAGCGCCGGACGCCCGAGCTGGGACAGCAGCAGCGCCGCCTTCACCCGGCCGGCCTCCGCACCGGCCCCGTGGACCCGGGCGGACGCCAGCGCCTCGGCCGCCGTCGCCTCCGCGACGTGTACGGCGTGCCGCCACACCCCGAACTGCACGACGAGCAGGACGAGCACCAGCGCGGCGGGGAACGCCACCGCCGCCTGGACCGTCGCCGCCCCCCGGTCCGGTACGGACCGCCGGGACCACGCGCGGGTGCGGGCGGTGTCCGTGCGGCCGTGCCCCCGGTTCCCCCGGCCGTGCCCCCGGTTCCCCCGGCCGTGCCCCCGGCCGTTCCGGTCGCTCCTCCAGGCGTTCAGGATCCCTCCAGCCGCTCAGAGCCCGGCCAGGACCGAGGCGACGGCCGGGTAGCCGGTGAAGATCAGGAAGGCGAGGAGCAGCCCGGCGACGGGCAGGCCCATGCGCTCGGTCGCGGCCCGGGCGGCGATCTCGGCCTCGGTGAGCCGCCGGGCCCGGAGCTCCGCCGCCCTGGCGGCGAGCGAGGCGCGCAGTCGGGCGGCGTCGGCTCCGGCGAGGCCGCCCGCGACGGCGAGCCCGGCCAGCTCGCGCACGCCGTACTCCTCCCCCATCCGTCCGAGCGCGGCCCAGGGGGGACGGCCGGAGGTCAGGGCGGCCCGGACCGCGGCGCCGAGCCGTTCGGGCGCCCATCCCGCACCGGCCCGCGCCGCCTCGGTCAGCGCGCCGTCGATGTCGCGGTCCTCGGCGAGGGCGATGACGGCCAGGTCCAGGAAGGCCGAGAGCGCGTGGCGGAGCTCGTCGCGGCGCCGGACCGCACGGGACCGCAGCACCAGGTCGGGGGCGAGGAAGCCCGCCGTCCCCAGGAGCGCGGACGCCCCGGCGGAGACCTGCCAGGACGCGGGGACGTCCGCGAACGCCGCGGCCACGCAGGCGGCGGGGGCGAGCAGCGCGCCCGTGATCCCGACGACGGCCTTCTCCCCGAGCAGGCCGTTCGTGCTCCCGCCGCAGACGGCCAGGTCGCGGCGGGCCGCCACGCCGGGCAGCCCCCAGGCGGCCAGCGGCCTGGCCAGCGGGCGGCCGAGGCGCGCGAGCAGGCCCGCGCCGGGATCGGCGGGGCGCACCGGCGTCCCGTGACGGAGCCGGTGGAGCTCCTGGGCCAGCGTGGGGCGGGCGGGCCAGAGCCCGAAGAGGATCGAGGCGAGTCCCAGCCCGGTGCCCGCTCCGAGCAGCAGCGCGAGCGCCATCAGGCCTCACCCCCGTCCGCGCGGAGCGGCAGGCGCGGCGGTCCGGGGACGCGGCCGAGCCGGTGGAGCAGCAGGAACGACCCCGCGGAGACGAGCCCCGCCGCCAGCAGGACGAGTTGCCCGGCCGGAGTGTCGTAGGGGGCGAGGAACTCGCGGTTGAACAGCACCAGACCGCCCGCCGCCACCGCCGTGGCGGCGACGATCGCGCGGGCCGACGACCTGGCCCTGGCGCGCGCGGACGTGACGCGCAGCCGCACGGAGGCGTGCGCGCGGGCGGCCTCGGCCACCGCGCCGAGCAGGACGCCGAGCCGGTCGGTCCGCCGCCCGGAGGCCAGGATCAGCGCGGCGCACACCAGGTCGCCGGTCGGGTCGGCGAGTTCGTCGGCGAGCTGCCGGAGCGCGGCGGGGAGCGGTTCCCCCCGGCCGACGCGCGCGGCCAGCCAGACGATCCGGGGCCGGATCGCCGCCGGGGCGATCGGCGCGGTCGCGGTGACGACCTGCTGCAGCCTCGTCGGGGCGACGAGGACGTCGCGGAGCATCTCGGCCCAGCCCGCGATGGCCTCGATCCGCTCCATGGCCCGCGCGTGCTCGTGGTCCGGACCGAGCACGCCCGGCAGGAACCAGCCGGCCAGCCCGGCCAGGACCGTGCCGGCGGGCCAGTGGGTGAGCGCGCCGACGGCTCCGGCCGCGAGGGCCGCGGCGGCGAGCCGTGCCGGCGTCCGGCGCCCGGACTCCGCGCCGTACGCTCCGGCCCTCCCGGACCCCCAAGGGCTCCGGAGGGCCGGGTGACCCCGATGCCCCGGGTGCTCCTGTACCGCCTCCCGGCCGCGCAGCCCCGAGGCGACCAGGAGCAGCCCCGCGCCGGCGCCCGCGCCGGCCAGCACCGCCAACAGCACCTGAGCGGTCAGCACCTGAGCGGTCAGCACCTGAGCGGTCAGCACCTGAGCGGTCACGCCACTCCTTCCAGCGGGGCGACCGCGGCGAGCGCGCCGGAGATCCGGCGGGCGGCCCGGACCAGGCGGGTCCGCTGCCGGCGTCCCTCCAGGAACGCCTGGGCGGCCGGGTCGTGGGCGATGTGCGCGCGGATCCGCACGCCGATCGCGTCGGTCACCTCCCGGGGCGGATAGCAGCCCCGGCCGACCAGGACCAGCTCGGCGTGGGGCAGGAGCTCCGCCAGGCCCTCCAGATGCGCCAGATCCGCCAGCCGGGGGCGCGCCAGGACCAGGACGCGGTCCATGCTCACGGCGAGCTCCGCCGCCGGGCCCGCCAGCCGTCCCAGGTCGGCGACGACGGCCGCGCCCGCCGGGAGCTTGCCGAACACCTCCGGCAGCGTGGCGCTGAGCGTCATGAGCGCGGCGTGCGCGCGGTCCGGCCGGGCGGGGCCGGCGATCACCCGCAGTCCTCCGGGCAGGGCCTGCGTGTGGCGTCGCAGCGCCTCCGCGTCGCGTTCGCTGCGGGTCTCGGCGGCCAGCGAGACGGTCCCCGGGGTGGGTTCGAGCCGGAAGTACCCGGCGAGCTCCCCGCCGGAGGCGTCCAGTTCGGCCAGGACGACGTCGGGGCCGGGCCAGGTGGCCGCGAGGGCGAGGGCGAAGGTGGTCGCGCCCGGCGAGTTCTTCATCGAGGCGACGCCGATGACGGTCACCGCGCCCCCTGGGCGACCTGCACCAGGGTGAACATGCCCTGCGCGACCGGGGCCGCGATCTTCTCCGCGTCGCCGCGCGGCAGCAGCAGCGTGACCACGGCTGGGCTCTGCGGCTGCTCGGGCCTGCGGACCTCGGTCACCACGGCGACCACGGACTGCGACCGCGTCCGGGTCGCGCCGGTGCCGGCGGTGACGGTGTCGCCGGGGATCTCGGTGACGGCGACCCGGTCTCCGGGGGCCAGGCCCGGGGCGTACTGCCCCGGGCGCACCGCCGCCCCGATCAACGCCTGGTCGGGCCGGGGATGGGCGGCGCTCCCACCGACGTTCTTCTCGGTGAGCAGGGTCCCGGCCACCACCGGGACCGTGAGCTTCCTGCCGACCAGGTCGCCGGCCCGGCTCGCCGGGACGAGGCCGGCGTCCACGGTGCCGTTCACCGTGCGCAGGTCATCGGCGCCGAGGACGTGCCCGGCCGGGAGGTCGGCGCGTACGGCCACCGCTCCCGCCGGGGTCCCGGCCCGCAGGGTGACCGCGGCCGAGCCGAGCGCGCACGCCGCCACGAGGACGCCTCCGAGCAGCATCCTGCCGGTGCTCCGGCGCCTCCTCGGCGCACCGGTCGTCGGTCGCGCCGGTCTGACCGCCGTCGTGGCCACTGCTTCCCCCTCTTCAGGCTGTGACGATCTTCAGGCTGTGGTGATCGCCGTCGTCATGCGGTGACGACCGCTTGGGACTCGGCGACGAGGAACTCCTCGCTCGCCGTGGTGGTCAGGGACGGGAGCGGGCCGCTCCGCCCGGCGGCGGTCCAGGTGACCTCCCAGACGACCGTGGCGGTCACCCGGTACTCGCCGTTCGGGGCGTCCACGCTCGAATCGCGGTAGGTGTGGCCGCAGGTGGGCGAGGGGCGGCGCGGATCGTCCCGCCCCTCGCGGTACGCCGTGCCCGGCCCCCGGCAGACCACCGTGGTGCCGTCGCCCATGTCCCAGTTCACCCGGACCGGCCGGGCCAGGACGGTCGCGGTGGTCCCGCCCGCCGTACCGGTGGCCGTGCGGGGGCGCCAGGACGCCCGCGAGATCGTGAGCCAGATCGGCAGCCGGACCAGTTGCAGGTCCTCGGGGCGCGGCGAGGAGCCGATCTCCGGCTCGGGCAGGACGAGGCGGTCCACCGCCTCCAGGACGGCGGCCGGGGGCACCGGGGTCCCGGCGGCCCGGCCTCCGCCCGCGCCGTCCTCGTCCGCCCGCGGGCGCGGCCTCAGGGGGTTCAGCGGGTCCAGCGGCTCCAGGAGGTCCAGCGGGTGGTCCAGCGGGCTCCGGGAGTCTTCCCGCGGATCCAGCGGGCCGCGGGGGTCCGGTGTGTACGGCAGGCCCGGCCGGCCCCGGAGCCCCGAGCGGCCGGCGGCCTCGGGGCGGTCCGCGCGCGGGTCCGCGTCCGCTCCGCCGCCCGCCGGGAGCCTCCCGGCGGCGGCCAGCCGCTTCCACCAGCGCCTGGCCCGCGCCGCGCACCCCGGTCCGCCCTCGGAGCCGCACCCGATGAACGCGGCCACGCCCCCCGTCGCCTCGACCTCCCCTTCGACGCCCGGGGCGACGGACCCGGCGGCCCCGACCGTCCCGGCGGCCCCGACCGTCCCGGCGGCCCCGACCGTCCCGGCGGCCCCGACCGTCCCGGCTGCCCCGGCGGCCCCGGCGGCCCCGACGGCCCCGGTACGGACGGCCGCTTCGGCGCCGGGGACCGCGGTCCCGGAGCCGGAGACGACGGCGAGGGCCGTGCAGCAGAGGGTGGTGATCGCCGCGGCGTGTCTCAGCATGTCCCGGCCTCCTTGAGCACGAAGCTCCTGACGTACCAGGAGCCGTCACGCAGGACGAGGCCGGCGGTGGTCCGGTGCCTGCCCGTGGGGGATCCTCCGCCCACCCGTGCCCCGGCCCGCGTGCGGGTCAGGAACCCGGTGTCGTCCACGCAGTCGATGACCTTGGCCCGGGTGGGCCCGGCCCCGGGTCGCAGCGAGGCGACCTCCGGGCTCAGGACCGGTTCGCCTTCGATCACCTGGCCCCTCTGCCGGGCGAGCCAGAGGCCGTGCCGCAGGATGGTCAGCGCGTCGCCGGTCGCGTGCCCGCCGAGGCCCCCGGCCTTCCAGTCCGCGGTCCCGGCCGCGGAGACGAAATCGCGCCACATGCCGCGGTAGGCGGCGAGCACGGCCTCCTCGGCGGCGGCCCGCGGGTCCGCCGACGGGGTGGCCGGGGGCAGGGCGGTCGGCTCCAGGACGGAGACGGACTCGGCGGGCGCGGACTGACACCCGGTGAGCATGCACGTGACGACGGCCCAGGTCGTCAGCGGCCCATAGATGGCGCACCGTCGCCACATGACATGTCCTCGCTGGTCAAGAAGAGGTAACCACGTAGAGTAGTCACAGTAATGCGACAGGTCACCGAATTCCAGTAGCGAGGACCTCCCGGCGGGCCCGGGTCCGTCACCGGGGGCGCCTTTCCCCTCAGGTCATGACATCGCGGGGCGCCGCCCGGCCATCCTCCTGCGCAGGGAGCCCAGGTAGACGTCCCGGGGCAGCGTGCGGACCCGCAGCGGCAGCCTCGGGTAGACGACGGCCAGGAGCCTCATGAGCAGGTGGAAGCGCGCCCTGCGGGCGGGGGTCCAGCTCCAGCCGTACTGCTCGCGGATCGGGGCGGGCATCAGGCCCGCGGTGACGAGTCTGATCACCGGCAGGCCGGCCCGTGCGAACCAGGGCACGTCGGGATGGAGGACCTGCTCGGCGACGGCCCGCGAGGCGTCGCTGATCTTGAGGTTCGCCAGCATGTCCGCGTAGTAGACGCGGAAGTCGGCGTAGGTCCGCGGCATCATGTCCGGCGGGCAGCCGAGGATGGTGGCGAAGATCTTCGACTGCTCGTAGTAGGCGGCCAGCTCGTCGGCGGACAGCCGCCGGAAGACCGCCTCGTAGACGTGCACGGCCGTGGCGAAGAGCGTGGCGGCCACCCAGACCTGGAGCTCGGGGTCGTTGGCCCGGTAGCCGGGACCGGTCACCCCGTCGTGCATCCGCGTCACGATCGCGCTCAGCGACTCGGCCTCCTCGCGGGTGCCCCAGGAGACGGCGTAGACCCACTGCATGGTTCCCCGGAGCCGTCCGAGCGGATCCTCGGCGGTGTAGCTGTGGTCGTAGACCCCCTGCGCCACCTTCGGGTGGGCGGTCTGCAGCAGTGAGGCCGCGCCTCCTGCGGCGATCAGCACGGCCTCGCGCCCGATCACTCTGACCAGGTCGTCGTCCTCGAACAGTCCGTCGCTCATGCGACCATCGTAAGTAAGCATTTACTTTACGACAAGGCCGGAGACGGATCCGGGGAGGAATCTCCTCCCGGTCTTCCGCGGGCCGGGAGGAGCGCCCCGCCCGGCCTCTAGGACCGGCCGGACGGGGCGCCCCGGCCCTCTCGGCCGCGTCGGGCGCCCCGTTCCGGCCTTCTCCGGCCGCGTCGGGCGCCCCGTTCCGGCCTTCTCCGGCCGCGTGGGGCGCCCCCGTTCCGGCCCTCTCCGGGCGCGTGGGGCGCCCCCGTTCCGGCCCTCTCCGGCCGCGTGGAGCGCCCCGCCGCCCGGGTCAGGAGCCGAGCGTGGAGCGGGTCTGACCCGCGACCTGCTGAGCCTGCTCACGGGCGTGGTCGCCGGTGGCCCTCGCCGCCTCGGCGGCGGTCTCCTTGACCTGCCGGCCCGCCTCCTGCGCGGCCTCCTTGGCCTCCTCGCCGAGGCGCTGGGCCGACTCCAGCACCGCGTCCTTGACCGGCGCGACCATCTCGCCGGCCTGGTCGCGGAGCTGCTCGGCGGCCCGCTGCTCGGCCTCGGTCTTCGGGATGAGGGTGGCCGCGAGCAGTCCCGCGCCGAAGGCGATCAGTCCGGCGGCCAGCGGGTTTCCCTGGGTCCCCCGCAGCGCCTGCTCCGGTGCCTCCCGGACCGCCTCCGCGGCCTGCTGCGCACCTTGCTTGACGGTTCCGGCGGCCTCCACGGCGGTCTCCTTGATGGTCCCGGCGGCCTCGGCCGCCGTGTCGCGAACGGTCCCGGCGGCGCCCGCCGCCGTATCGCGCACGGTCCCGGCGGCGCCCGCCGCCGTGTCGCGGACGCCGTGGGCGGCCTGCCCGGCCTGCCGCCGCACCTGGTGGGCGGCGTGCACCGGGGTGCCCATCACCCGCTCGCGGACCGCCTGCATCCGCCGGCGCATCCGGCCGGTACGGCGCTGCACGATCCGCGCCGGGCTGGTCTTGTCCGCGAGCCGGTCCACGTCCGCGGCCAGCTCCGCCCGGGTGGCCGCGATCTCGGCCCTTATCTGGTCAGGTTCCGCGCCCATCGCGCATCCTCCTTGAGCGTTTCGATCGTCTGCTCCGGCTTGGGCGACACCTGCCGCAACCGGGCCTTGCCGGTCACGAACAGGGCCGCACCGGCCCCTGCCCACAGGGCCGCGACGATGAGCGCGGCCCAGCCCAGGTCCATGACGTTGCCGAGGCCGAACATGACCGCCAGGGTCACCAGCAGCGCGACCATGTAGCCGGCGAACCCCGCCCCGCCGAGCAGACCGGCGGCCTTGCCGGCCTTGGCGGCCTCCTGGCGGATCTCGGCCTTGGCCAGTTCCACCTCCTGGCGGAACAGCCTCGACAGGTCCTCCCCGATCTCACCGACCAGCTGCCCCAGCGAGGGCGGCTCGGGTTCGAGGGGCGAGCTCATCGCCGATCACCTTCCCAGCCCGTCGGCGGCGGGGTGACGGGGGTCCCGGGGAAGCGCTCCTCCCCGAAGCCCGGCTCGGATCCGGCCGTTCCCGGAGCGGCGGGCGGGGCGGCGGGCGTGACCGGGCCGGCCGGGGCGACCGGCGGGATCGGGGCCGTCGGCGAACCGGGCGCGCCGGCGCCCGGTTCGCCCGCGCCGCTCCACGTGCCCGCCGTGCTCCCCGCGGCGGCCGGGCCCCAGGATCCCGCGGCGGTACCCGTGCCGCCCGTGCCGTTCCACGTGCCCGCCGTACCGGTGCCGGTCGGTCCGCCGGTGCCGGTCGAGCCGCCGGTGTCCGAGGCCGCCTTGGCGATCCGGCCGACCAGGAAGCCCGCGGCCAGCGCCCCGGCGAGGAACGCTCCGGGGCGGCGGCGCGCGAAGTTCTGGACCTCCTGCACCACGCCGGCCAGGCCGTGCTCGTCCAGGTAGTCGGCCGCTCGCCGTCCTCCGTCGGCGACCTGCTGCACCACCCCGGAGACCGGGGAGTCGGGCTTGACCGTGTCGCCGACCGAGGCCAGCTCGTCGGCCCACTGCCGGATCCCCTGGGCGGCGCGCCGGCTCTGCTGCCGCGCCTGCTCGTTCGCCCGCTCACGCAACTGGTCCGCCACGCGGCGGGCCTGCTCCCTGGCCTCTCCGGCCACCGCTCTCGTCTGCTCCTTGGCGGTGCCGGCCACCTCCCCGACGGCCGACCTGGTCTGCTGCGCGGCCTCTCTGGCCGTCTCGCGGAGCTCCCCGCCCTCCGCCGGGCGCTCCCCCGCCCTGGTTGGGTACTCGTTCACCGATGCCTCCAAAGGTCGTGCATCCTCGGTTGCCGCGGCCTCTGCCCCCGGGCCCTTCCGGCATACACGAACCTCTCAAAACAATTTGAAACCTCATATCCAGCTAATTTTTTACATTCACCCCAGGTCTCCTGATCCACCACAAGCCCATCTGGCCTGCAGCTTTCTCCCCAAGTCATCGTCAAAGCCGATTCCCATGACGAATCCCTATTTCACTCCCGGGTACGGCCAGCCTGTACGGACGGCACCGGTTCCGGTGCGTGATCGGGGGACGGCGTGAAGACGGTTCGGTGGGCGGTGGGCGGTGCCGCGCTCGTCCTGTCGTTCGGGATGGCGGCCTGCGGGAGTCTGCGAGAGCCGGGCGAAGGCGGCACCCTGACCCCCGCCAGCACGTCCCCCGGCGCCACGGGCGGCACCGGCGCGTCGAGCTTCACGATCGGCCTGCTGCTGCCGGGGGTGAGGACCGCGCGCTACGAGAAGTTCGACCGGCCGTACATCACGCAGGAGATCGCGGTGCTCTGCCCCGCCTGCGAGGTCGTCTACGCCAACGCCGGCGAGGACCCGGACCGCCAGCGCCAGCAGGTCGACGCGATGCTCACCGCCGGCGCCAGGGTGCTCATCCTCGACGCGGTGGACGCCCGGGCGATCGCCCCCTCGGTGGCGAAGGCCCGGCAGCGGGGCGTGCGCGTGGTCGCCTACGACCGGCTCGCCGAGGGCCCGGTCGACGCCTACACCTCCTTCGACAACGTGCAGGTCGGCAGGATGCAGGGCGAGGCGCTGCTCAACGCCCTCAAGAAGGGCGGCGACCCCGGACGCGGCCCGATCGTGATGATCAACGGCTCGCCCGCCGACCCGAACGCGGGCGAGTTCAAGAAGGGCGCCCACTCCGTCCTCGACGGCCGGGTGGACGTCGGCCGGGAGTACGACACCCCGGACTGGAGCGCCGACCGGGCCGGCACCGCGGCGGCCGAGGCGTTCACCGTGCTCGGCCCGGACGAGGTCATCGGGGTCTACTCCGCCAACGACGGCATGGCCGGCGGCGTCGCGCGGGCGATACGGGACGCCGGGATGCCCGAGAGCACCCCGCTGACCGGCCAGGACGCCGACCTCGCCGCCATCCGGCGCATCCTGCTCGGCGCCCAGACGATGACCGTCTACAAGCCGATCAAGCCCGAGGCGAGGAACGCCGCGCGCCTGGCCTTCGACCTCGGCTCCGGCAGGACCGCGCGGGGCACCACGACCGTGGACAACGGGAGCGGCTCCCCGATCCCCGCACTGATCATCCAGCCGATCCTGGTCACCAGGGACAACATCAAGGAGACCGTGGTCGAGGACGGTTTCTGGACCGTCGAGGAGATCTGCGCCGGCGACATCCGGGCCGCCTGCAAGGCCGCCGGGCTGCCCTGACCACCGTGAGCGCGGCGGAACCGACGAGGTACGGTCGGCACATGTCTGAACGCAGCATGCCGAACGACGCGGCGTCCTGGATCTGCCCCCACGGGCAGGACGCCCGCCGCGGTTGCGTGACCTGCTACGAGGAGGCGTCGGCGCCCGACTCCGGGATGCCCTCCTGGGACGTCGCCGCCTGGTTCACCGCCCCCCGGCCGATCCCCATCAGGACCCTCCAGGACGTCCACCGGCACGGCCGCGGTTTCGCCATCGACCAGCCCTCCACCCCGCTCGTCTACCTGCTGACCGGCCGGACGTCCGCCCCCGACAGCGTGCAGGCCGTCGCGGGCGTGGTGGGGTTCCTGCTGCACAACCGCCACGTCGTCACCGGCTTCACCGTGACGGAGACCCGGGCCACGCTCCTGCCCCGCACCGACACCGGCAGGACCCGCACGACGGACACCTGGCTCGACACCCCCTGAACCCCCCGCCCCCGAGCCCGGCCCGCCGGTGGGCCCGGCCCGCCCCGGGCTCAGCGGCCCGCGGGTTCCGCCGCCTCCGCGGACCCTCCCGTCATGCCCTCGACGCCGTCGGCGGTGCCGGCGCCGCCGATGCCCTTGAGCTGCTCCAGCGGGTCGGCGCCGTCCACGTCGAAGTACACGCGGATCGTGGTGCCGTCCCGATCGGTGTGGATGCGGACCAGGTCGCTGAGGAGGTTCGTCACGAGCAGCCCGCGCGAACCGAGCTGGTGGACCGGGGTCGGGCACCGTCCGGCGAGCGGGTCGGCGATGTGGCCGCCGTCGCTGACGTCGAACACCACCCGGCCGCCCTCCTGCCAGACGCGCAGGGTCCCCGCGCCGCCGCCGTAGTCGAGGCTGTTGGCCGCCAGTTCGCTGGCGATCAGCCGCAGGTCGTCCAGGCGCTCGCCCGCGAGGCCCATCCGGGCGGCGTGCTCGGTGGCGAAGGTCCGGACCCGGCCCAGCGGGTCGTCGCCGAAGCCCTGGCCGTAGCGCATCACCGCGGCGCCCTCCGGGGCGGACAGCGGCCGGTTGCAGTCCCGCAGGACGCGCTCCACCGCGTAGTGGGCGCTCACCGACGCGCCGGAGCCGTCCACGAGGACGGGATGGGTCATCCGCGCGTCCTCGATGACCTCGGGGGGCAGCCCGTCGAGGTCGTAGGGGCACAGGATGGTGACGTCCCTGCCGGAGAACGCGAGGTTGATCAGCGCCTCGTGCTGGACGCACGCCGGGTATTCGGTCGCCGACCGGCCCGCCCAGATCGGCTCGCCGATGATGCGGACGCGCCGGCCCGGATGGAGGTCGGCGAAGGCCCGCAGCACGCCGGGGATGATGCGCCCGGGGTTGCGCCCGGCCTCGCCCATGTCGATCAGCCGCACCCCGGCCGCCTCCGCGCCCAGCGCCTCGCGGATCAGCCTCAGGTTCCCGTCCGGCACCGCCACCGCGGTCGGCTCGTCCGCGGCCAGGCCCTGCAGGACGAAGGGCACGGTCCCCGCGAGGTACTCGTCGGCGTCCCGGTAGAAGAGCGCCGGATGCTCGAAGGGCTCGGCGGGTGCGGGCGGTGCGATGTTCATGGGCTCTCCACCACGACCGGAAGGCTGCCCGATCCGATCAGGGTCAGTACGGTTTTCAGTATGCGGGGCGGATGATGCAGGAACATCCGTCTGCCGGCAGGGAGGGTGCCCGCCACATCGGTGATCAACCATGTCCCCCGGACATCGATGAACCTGAGCTCCGCCAGGTAGAGGTGGACGTCCTCGTTCCTGGACGCCACCGCGGCCAGCGCCTCATGCCACGCCTTCCTGGTCGTGCGGTCGATCTCTCCGATCACCTCCAGCCCGGAGAGGGGCTCGATCAGGTTGATCGTCAGCCCCGGCGGGCAGGACCGCCGGACGGGGGAGACCGGCGGGTCGGGCAGGGTCGTGCGGGGCGGGCCGTCCGGATTGGCCCTGGGCTGGATTGTCAAACGGACCACCCCGAAAATAGACAATCGACTGCCTCAACGTACCCGCTCCCCGGGCGGATGGGAAAAGGCATCCGGGGTCGCGCGCGGGGAAAGACGCCCTGAACAGGGGCTGATCGGCCCGATCACGCCGGCCGCGCTCCGTGTGGTCCGCGCCGCGCAGGAGGACCCCGCCGCGTGAGGAGAAGGGCGGCACCGCGTGGGGAAGGATGGCATGCATGCGCATTCTGATCATCGGCGGCACCCGGTTCGTCGGCCGGCACCTCACCGCCGCCGCGCTGGCGGCCGGGCACGACGTCTCCCTCCTGCACCGCGGCCGGACCGGCCCGGAGCTCTTCCCCGAGGCGGAGCACCTGCTCGCCGACCGCGACGCCGGCCTCGCCGTCCTGGACGGCCGCGCGTGGGACGCGACGATCGACGTCAGCGCCTACCTGCCGTCCCAGGTCGCGTCCCTGGCCGACTCCGTCTCCACCGGCCGGTACGCCTTCGTCTCCACCACGGCCGTCTACGCCCGCGGCCAGAAGCCGGGCTTCACCGAGGACTCCCCGCTCACCGGGCTCGGCGGCGACGGCCCGGTCCCGGACACCGTGACGGGCGAGACGTACGGCCCGCTGAAGGTCCTGTGCGAGCGGACCGCGATCGAGAGGTTCGGCCCCGGCACGCTCGTCGTCCGGCCCACCTACGTGATCGGCCCGTACGACCACACCGGCCGCTTCACCTACTGGGTCAACCGCCTCGCCCGCGGTGGTGAGGTCCTGGCCCCCGGAGACCCGTCCGCCCCGATCCAGGTGATCGACGGACGCGACATGGCCGCCTGGACCGTCGCCATGGTCGAGCGCGGCGACGGCGGCACGTTCCACGCGGTCAGCCCGCCCCCGCCGTTCACCTTCGGCGACATGCTGGAGCAGATCGCGGCCGAGGTCGCCCCACCCGGCACCACGCTGACCTGGGTGGACGCCGACTTCCTGCACGCCGTCGGCCAGGACGGGCGCTCGCTCCCGCTCTGGGGCGGGGGAGAGGACACCTCGATCAACACCGCGGACCCGTCCGCCGCCCGCGCCGCCGGACTGAACCCGCGCCCCTTCCGGCGGTCGGTGCGCGAGATCCGCGCCTCCGAGGCGGACTTCTCGGTGGAGACCACCATCGTCCCCGCCCGCGAGGCCGAGATCCTCGCCGCCTGGCACTCCCGCTGACTCCGGCCGGGGCTCCGGCGGCGGCACCTTCCACGCCCGGCCTCGGCCGTACTCCCTACTCGCCGGCCTCCGGGACCGGCGCGGCCAGGGCCAGGTCCACGGCGCGCCCGACGTGGATGCGGGTGGAGTCGAACACCGGGACCGCGCTGTCGCGGGGGCCGACGAGCAGGGTGATCTCGGTGCAGCCGAGGACCACCCCCTCGGCCCCCCGGGCGGCCAGGTCCGCGATGACCCGCCGGTAGGCGTCGCGGGAGGCGTCCTCCACCCGCCCCCGGGTCAGCTCCCGGTAGATGACGTCGTGCACCAGGGTGCGGCCGGGCCCGTCCGGGACCAGCACCTCGATCCCGTGCCCGCGCATCCGGTCGCGGTAGAACGCCATCTCCATGGTGAACCGGGTGCCGAGCAGTCCCACGGTGGTGAGCCCGGCGGCGGTGATCCGTTCGGCCGTCGCGTCGACGAGGTGCACGAACGGGACGGTGAGCGCGGCCTCCACCTCCGCCGCCACCCGGTGCATCGTGTTGGTGCAGAGCAGGACCAGTTCGGCCCCGCCGGCTTCGAGGGTCCGGGCCGCCCCGGCGAGCAGCCGCCCGGCCGCCTCCCAGTCGCCCGCCCGCTGCATCTCCTCCACCTCGGCGAAGTCCACGGTCAGCAGCAGGCTCCGGGCGCAGTGGTGACCGCCCAGGCGGCGGCGGACCTCCTCGTTGAGCAGGCGGTAGTACTCCGCCGAGGACTCCCAGCTCATGCCGCCGATCAGGCCGATGGTCCGCGGGATCTGCCGGATCTGCGGGGTTCGGAGGGTTCGTGTCATGCGTGCCATCCTGTCCGGCGCGCGACCCCATAGGTAGACGTCTCCTCGTTGGCCGACCCCAAAGGAATACTTATACCCGTGCCCCAGGGAATGGACGTCCACCGCCTCCTCGTCTTCCGGGAGATCGCCCGCGCCGGGTCCGTCGCGGGCGCGGCCCGCACGCTCGGCTGGACCCAGCCCGCCGTCAGCCAGCACCTGCGCCACCTGGAACGACAGGCCGGGACCGCCCTGGTGCTGCGCCGCCCGCGCGGCGTGCGGCTCACCGAGGCGGGCGAGGTCCTGCTCCGCCACGCCGACGCCATCGCCGTCCGGCTGCACGCCGCCGCCGACGACCTGGCCGCCCTGGTCCAGCTGCGGGAGGGCACCGTACGGCTGGCGGCCTTCCCCTCGGCGAGCGCCACGGTCGTCCCGGCCGCGATGAGCCTGCTGGGCCGCCGCCACCCCGGGGTGGACGTACGGCTCCGCGAGGCCGAGCCCCCCGAGGCGCTCGCCCTGCTCGCCGCCGGGGAGGCCGACCTGGCGGTGACGTTCGCGCACGCCGGGCAGGAGCCGGACGAGCAGCCCGGCCTGGTGCGGACGGCCGTCGGCGAGGACCCGGTCCGGCTGGTCCTGCCGCGCTCCCACCCGCACGCCGCGGGCGGCGACGAGCCGGTGGACCTGCGGACCCTGGCGGCGGAGAAGTGGATCGCGGGCTGCGCACGGTGCGCGGCGAGCCTGCTGCGGACCTGCCGGGAGGCCGGGTTCACCCCCGACGTACGGCACGGCACCGACGACTACGTGGTCACCCAGGCGCTGATCGCCCGGGGGCTGGGCATCGGGCTGCTCCCCCGGCTCGCCCTGGACGCCTTCACCGCCCCCGGCGTCGCCGTCCGCCCGGCCGCCGGGCTGCTCCCCCGGACCCTGCACCTGGTCCACCCCCGCGAGGCCGACCAGATCCCGGCGGTCCGCGCCGCCGTACGGGCCCTGCGCGACACGCTCGCGCCTGCGCGCGGCTGAGCACGGGCGGGTACGGACAGGAACGGACGGGCACGGCTGAGCGCGGGCGGGCGCGGGCGGGCGGGAGGTGAGGCCGGACCGGGACCGCTTCCCGGCCGCGCCGGAGAACCCGGCCACGACGGTGGCGGTACGTGCCGCCTTCCACCTGCGTGGACGGATCTGACCCGGTCTTTACCGGCCCGCCGGGTGCGGTGGGCACTCGGCGGCCGGAACCGGGTAGGGCTTACCGGTGGGAACCCGACGACGGGCGAACGGACGGGGAGGCCGGAGATGACCAGGAAACCGGTGGCCGCCGACGAGACCGGGCGCGTGCGGGAGCTCGACGAGCTGAACGCCCTGGAGAGTCTGCTGGAGCCGGACTTCCAGGCCATCGCCATCTCCGCCGCGCACGTCTGCCGGGCGCCGATCGCGCTGGTCAACCTGGTCGCCGAGAACCGCCAGTACGTCAAGGGCCGCGCCGGCACCGACCTGACCGGTGTGAACCCGCCGGTCCCCTTCTGCGATCACACCATCGCCGGACGGGAGCTGCTGGAGATCCCCGACGCCCACGCCGACCCGCGTTTCCGCGACGACCCGATCGTGACCGACCCCCCGCGGGTGCGCTTCTACGCGGGCGCCCCCATGATCAGCCGCCAGGGCAACGCCCTGGGCACGGTCTGCGTGATGGACCGCCGCCCGGACCGGCTGGACGACGCCCAGCGCCAGACCCTGCACACCCTGGCCACCCACGCCGTCACCCTGATCGAGCTGCACGGCCGGGCCCACCACGCCGACGAGGTCGTCCGGCGGCTGCACGCCCTGGAGCAGCTGAAGAACCAGTTCCTGACCAGGATCAACCACGAGCTGCGCACCCCGCTCACCGCGATCCGCAGCTACCTGGAACTGGTCCAGGAAGGCGGCCTGGACGAGACGACCGGGCGGCGCTTCCTGCAGGGCGTCGAACGCAACAGCGACCGCATGCTGCACCTGGTCAACACGTTGCTCCTGATGGCCAGCCTGAAGGCGCAGACCGCCACCTTCAGCCCGGTCCGCGTCGACCTCGCCGAGCTGGCCCGTCAGGCGGTCGAACGGTCCGCCCCGGCCGCCGAGTTCAAGCACCTGGCGCTGAACCTGCACGCCCCCGAGCGGGTGGAGGTCTGGGCCGACGTCGAGCAGCTGTGCAGCGCGCTGCTGCAGGTCCTGGACAACGCGATCAAGTTCACCTGCCACGGTGGCGCCGTCGACGTGGTCGTCGTCTCCGACCCCGCACCCGAGGTGGAGGTCCACGACACCGGCATCGGGGTGGAGTCGGACGACCTGCGGCGCGTCTTCGAGGAGTTCTACTGCACCCCGCAGGCCGAGGAGCAGGCCGCCGAGGGCACCGGGATCGGCCTGTCCATCGTCGAGAAGATCATGGAGATGCACGGCGGCACCGCCCGGATGGAGAAAGAGCTGCACGAGGGCGTGTGCGTCCACCTCGCCCTGCCCCGGTCATCGGTTCCCCCGGCTCCCGAGGGGAGGAACGGTGATCGTCGGCGTGCTGACACGGTCGGCCCGCGATAGCAGAATCAGGCAGATGACGACCTCCGACCTCCCCCGCGCCGCGTTCGCCCCCTCCGTCAGCGTCTCGGGGCTCGGTCTCCGGCTACGCGACTGGACCGACGAGGACCTGCCGGCGATGGCCGCGCTCTTCGACGAGCCGCAGGTGGACCGGTGGACCCCGCTCCGCTCGCCGTTCACCCTGGAGACCGCGCGGGCCTACCTCACGCGGGCCCGGGAGGGCCGCGCCGCCGGTCTCCGCCTCCAGCTGGCGGTCACCGAGGACGGCGGGACCCCGCTGGGCGAGGTGCTGCTCTTCCGCGCCTCCCCGGACGAGCGCGACGCGGAGCTCGGCTACGCGATCGGCGCCGCGCACCGGCGGCGGGGCCTGGCGACCCGGGCCGTCCGGCTGATGACCGGCTACGCCTACGGCACCCTGGCGGTGGACCGGGTGCTGCTGCGCATCGCCCCGGACAACGAGGCCAGCGCCGCGGTCGCGCGCTCCGCGGGTTTCCGCCTCACCGACGACGAGCCCGTCGTCCGGGACCGCGGCGACGGCACCGTCTCCCTGCTCACCTGGCGCCACGACCGCGGCTCCGCGTGACGACGATGCAGCCCGATCGCCCGCTTCCGGCCCTGACCCGGGCCGAGCAGGACTTCCTCGATCACTACCTGCGGATCCTCGAACTCCTGGGCCGGATCAACCCGGCCTCCGCCGAGTACACCTACGCCGGGGTCACCGCCGCGCAGGCGCTGGCGGCGGAGGCCGCCAAGCTGCGCGACGCGCTCACGCTGATGTACGACAGGGCGGAGAAGGAGATCCACCGCGAGCCCCTCGTCCGGGCGCTGCGGATCCTGGGCGCGGAGGACCGCCTCCGCAGGCTCGCCCTCCCGGGTCCGGAACCGGACCAGGGGCCCGCCTGACCTCCGGCCGTTCCGCCCGGCTCGGGAGGATCGTTCAGCGCAGGGCCCGGAGCCGGGGGCGGCGGCAGACCAGCACGCGGGCGGGCGGCACGTTCCGCCACACCGTACGGCTCACGACGAGCTCGTCGAACCGCTCGTGCAGGCGGCGGCGGAACTCCCCGGCCGCCGGGAAGAGGCTCGACGGATGCGCGGAGATGGTGGCGAACGCCGCCCCCGGCCGCAGCACGGCGCAGATCTGGTCCAGGATCCGCTCCTGCTGGGGCCCGTCGAACAGGGTCCATGGCAGCGCGCTGACGACCGCGTCCACCTCGCCGGCGCCGATGCCGGCGGCGTCGAGCAACCGCCGCAGGTCGGCCGCGTCGCCCTGGACGACGTCGATCCGGGGCCGGGTCGCCCGCAGGTGCTCGGCCAGGTCCCGGTCGAGTTCGACGGCCAGGTGCCGGCTCCCGGGCCGGAGCCGGTCCTGGACGGCGTCGCTGACCGGACCCGTCCCGGCGCCGAGCTCGACCACGACGGCCTCGCGCGTGCTGGGCACGACCGTGGCCAGCAGGCGGGCCACCCGCGCGCCGGTGGGCGCCATGGCCCCGATGGTGGAGGGCCGCTGCAGGACGGCGCCCACGAACGCCCGCACGTCGCCGGAGCGCGTCGTGCGGGACTCCCGCGCGACCGCGGACTCCGGAGCCGCGGGGTCCGGTGCCGTGGACGGGACCGGCACGAGGTGCCGGGCGGCCGGTGAAGGAGGCGTGGTGAACGTCATGCGGCATGTCCCTCAGCAATCGGATCAAAGGGACCGCGGCCCGTGCCGCCGCCCCTACGGCGATCCCCTGCCCAGCGACGACCGGTGTACTCAACACGCGCGCCGCGAGCCGGGACCGTCCTGCGGCCCGGCGCGACCGACCGCCGCGACACGGGGTACGCGACCGGCCGCCGCGGCACCGTGCAGGGGCTTCCGCTCTCCCCGTCCGCCGTGGACACCCACGCGTCGACGTCGCGTTCGAGCCGGGCGAGGGTGTCCTGCTCGCGCCGCTCCGGGGTACGGGCGGGCGGGTTCATTCCGGAATCCTCCCGATCGCCTTCGGTGATCGGCGTCGAGGCTATCGGAGCGGTTCCCGTCTCCTCCGGCGCACGATGACCGGGTTCCGCAGCCGGGAGGGGCTTCCCGTCCGGTCCGCGCTCACCGCCGTCCGCCGAACTCCCAGTCGTGGACCTCGACGTCGGCGTACCGGTCCGGGGTCAGGACGGCACGTGCCGCGTCCGGGTCCGACGCCCGGACCAGCAGCGCCGTACCCAGCCAGGTGGCACCGTCGTCGGACAGCAGCGGCCCGTAGGCGATCAGCTCGTCCCGGCCGGGCGGCGGGACGAGGTCGGCGGCCGGCCCGGAGCCGAGGCCCAGCACCAGGTACCGGTTGCCGCCGTCCCGGCCGCCGGGGAAGTCCCACATGGTGCGCCCCAGCACGTTGCGCCATCGGCGCACCATCACGTCCCGGTAGACACCGGCCTGGTAGTTGGGCTCGTCGAAGGCGAACGCGCGGGCGGCTGCGGCATCCGGCAGGTCGACGATGTGCACGCTGCCGGTGGCCGTGTCGTCGGCGCGTTCGAAGGTCGGACCGCGGGCGATCAGCTCCGCCGCGTACCGGTCCATGTAGGACCAGTGCGCTTCCAGCAGTTCGTCGCGCAGCGCAGCGGAACCGGGCCGATCACGGTGATAGCAGAAGAATTCCATATCGGGACGTTCTACCATTCACCGGTTCTCAGGAATGATCAGATGAGACGCCCCGGAGTCCGGGCGGCACCGGGGTCCAGGTGCCCCGGAAGCTCGGACGGCGCAGGAGCTCAGGCGGCGCGGAACACGACGGTCGTGGTGAACGTCGTGCCGTCGACCTGCAGGACGTAGCAGCCGGGCCCGCCGACCGTCGTCGTCCCCGGCAGATCGCGCGCCGGAGAATCGAGTTCGGCGTAGTGGCCTCCGTGGCGCTCTTCGCCGGTGTAGGCGAACCCGCTGCTCGCGGTGCCCTTCCCGTCGATCCGGGCGGCCCGGACGAGGACCGGCCCGATGTATCCCGCGCTGATCCAGCGGACCTTCTTCACGTAGGAGCCGTCGGGCCCGCGGTCCTCGGCGCGCAGCTCCAGGACGGTGCCGGCCCTGAAGTAGTCGGCGACCGGATACACCGGCCCGTCGCCGAGCACCGCCGTCGCCACGCCGGGTCCGGACCACGGGCGCGGGGCGGTGGTGGGGCATTCGCCTCCCGCCGGGACGCGGGGGATCCGGAGCGGCCGGGGCGTCAACGCCGCCGAGGACGCCGAGGCCGACGGCGGCGGTATCGGCGAAGCGGCCGGGTCCCGCGGCAACGGAGCCGACGAAGCGGCCGGGTCCCGCGGTGGCGGACCGCCGCAGGCCGTCACCGCCAGCCCGAGCAGCACGAGCGCCGCCGCTCGCCGCGGTACCTTCATGAGGACCAGCGGTACCTTCATGAGGGCCACTATCGCCCACGGCGTCCACGCTGTCACCGTCGCCGCCGCCGCCGTCACCGTCAGCGTCACCGTCGCCGTCAGCGGAGGACGAGGACGAGGACGACGGCCCGACCGGCCACCCGCGCCGCCGTACGGGCCCGTCGGCCCCTCATCGGCCCCTCATCGGCCCCTCAGCGGGAGCGGACCGGAGCCAGCGCACGGGCCGCCGCGTGGCAGGCCGCGGCGACGGCCGGGAGCGCCAGGAGCGCCCCCGCCGACGAGGCGCCGCCGCCGGTGGGCACCCCGGCCGCGCGCAGACGCCGCCAGGCCCAGATCGAGAACGGCGCGACGACCAGCGGCGCGGTCACCACGCCGGGGGTGTAGCCGCGGACGGCCGCGGCCTGGGCGACGTGGGTGATCGCGTGCAGGCCGAACCCGGCCAGCACGGTCTGGTACAGGCGGCTGCGCCCGCCGGTGGCCGCGCCGCGGGCCGAGGCGGCGGCCACCAGGCCGCCCATGATCCCGATGGCGACGGCGGCCTGCGCGGGGGTGGTCCGCAGTTTCTCCCACACCTGGGGCGGCACCTGCGGAAACCGCTCCCTCAGCCGGGGCACGGCCTGCTCCGTCCAGCCGCTCATGGTGAAAAGTTCCTCGCTGTCGTGGATCGCCCAGGCCGCCAGGAGACCCCAGGTGACCGCCGCGGGCAGTTCGCCGTCTCGTTCGCTCGTCATGCCCTTATAATTTACGTTACGAATCGTAAAGTAAAGAAGGTGTGACGTGGTCGACAGACGAGGCCGTCCCCGGCGGGCGGAGACCGGCCCGGCGATCCTGGACGCCGCGATGGAGCTGCTGCGCGAGGCCGGTTACGGAGGCCTGTCCATCGAGGCGGTCGCGGTCCGCGCCGGGGTGACCCGGCCCACCGTCTACCGGCGCTGGCCCGACAAGGCCCACCTCGCCATCGACGCCCTGTCCAGGGCGGTGCCGATCGCCGCCGCGCCGGACACCGGCGACACCCGCACCGACCTGCACCTGCTGGCGCACGGCCTCGTCGACCGCCTGGTCCGCACCGGCCTGGCCCCGGTCATCCTCGCCCTGCACGCCGACAGCATCGGACGCGAGGAGCTGGCCGGGCCGCTGCGCGAACTGTACCTGCGACCCCGGCTCGGCACGATCACCGACGTCGTCACCCGCGGCATCGCCCGCGGCGACCTCCCGCCCGGCACCTCCCCGGCCACCGCCCGCGACCTGCTCGCCGGACCGCTGGTCTACCGGGGCCTGGTCGCGGGCGACATCACCGACGCCGACGTCGACGAACTCGTGGACGCCGCCTGGCGAGCCCTCACGGCCCCGGCCTCCGGCACGGGATGAACGGGCCGGCTCCCGCGCGGCCTCCACGGACAGGGATTCCGCATATTGAGATGCGCCGGAAAGGAGATTAGCGCCGAACCCGTAAGACCAGGAACGCACATCTCTGATATACGTCCGTAAGACTCATGAAGGCCGACGCGACAGGGGTTGCCGGATGCCCGCCCGACTCTGGGAAGCACCATGAGCAGGCATCGGTGGCTGACGTTGTTCCTCCAGGTCCTGCTGGTCGTGGTGGCCGCGCTGCTGGGCATCGTGACGAACTACGCGACCGACGCCGATCAGGGCGCGTTTCCCCTACGCGTACTTCAGCAGATCGCGGCCCCCTCGATCGGCGTGCTGATTCTCGTCTTGATTTCTGTCACCATTGTCACGCATCGCCTGGAGAACCCTCCTTCACCCAAAAGAAAATGGGATTCCAGCCGACCGCCGTATCCCGGGCTGGACGCCTTCAGGGAGGATGAGGCCTCGATCTTCTTCGGCCGCGACCGGCAGATCAACGACCTCGTACGGCGGCTGCACGACCCTTCCGCTGCGGCGAGCGACCGGTTCGTCGCGCTGGTCGGCGCCTCCGGAAGCGGCAAGTCATCGCTGGCGCAGGCCGGGGTGGTCCCGAGGCTGCGCGAAAGACGCTGGGTGATACCTCCCGTCATGACTCCGGGAAGCAACCCGATGGCGGCGCTCGCCGACGCCCTGAGCGGCACCACAGGCGCGACCGACGCCCATGCCCTGCTCCGCAGACTACGGCAGTCGCCCGACGCGCTCGCCCGTCACCTCCAGAGGTTCAGATCGACGACGGGGAACCGGTTCAGCCGGTTGCTGCTGGTCGTCGATCAGTTCGAGGAACTGCTCACCACGGTCGGCGAGCACGAGCGAGAACTGTTCCTGTCCGCCATCCGCACGGCCCTTGACCGGGACCGGAGACTGTGGATCCTGGCCACCCTGCGGATCGAGTTCCTCCGCGATTTCCTGGAGACCACGCAGACGGAACTGTTCGAGAACCCGGCGGCCATCGGAGCGATCAGCCGCCTCGAACTGGCACAGGCCGTCGAGGAACCCGGGCGGCTGGCGGGGATGGGCTTCGCACCCGGCCTGGTCGATCTCGTCGTGCAGGAGGCGGGCACCAGCGACGCCCTGCCGCTCCTGGCCTACCTCCTGCAGGAGCTGTACGACTCCGTGGGATCGGGCAGGACGGCCACCATCACGCACTACCGTTCTCTCGGCGGCGTGGGCGGAGCCATGGCGCGTCAGGCCGACCAGGTCGTCGTGGAGTTCCACGGAGAGATCGGCATCGGCGCGGTCCTCTCCGTGCTGCTGAAGTTCGTCACCGTCGAAGGTCAGGAAGCGACCCGGCGGAAAGTCGTCCTCAGCGAGCTGAACCCCGACGAACGGCGAATCGTCGATGCGTTCGTGGAGGCCCGGCTACTCGTCACCGACGTGCGGGACGACCAGCCGATAGGGCAGGTCGCGCACGAGGCCATGTTCCGTCAGTGGCCACCGCTCCGGCAGGAGATCGAAGCACGCGTCGAACAGCTACGCCAACGCGCCGAGCTGGAACGGTGGGCGGTCGACTGGCAGCGCTCCGGACGCAGTGACGACTATCTGCTGACGGGAAGCCGGCTCGCCCTCGCCCAGCAGTGGACGGCCGGGCTGGCGGAGGCCGGTCAGATCACGGAGGGCGTACGCGAACTGGTCGATGTCTCCCAGCGCCGCGACCTGGCTTTCCTCCGCCGGATCTCGGATGGGATCGGCCGTCATGTGCTCGTCTCCGCCGAGCGGTCGCCCGAGACGTCCCTGCTGCTCTCTCTGGCGGCGCTGGACGAGTGCGTCATGACCCCGGCCGCGCTGCGCGGCCTGATGACCGCGCTGACGTTCAGCCATTCCACCGTGGCCCTGGACGGGCACACCGACACCGTCCGGAACCTCGCCTGGTCGCCCGACGGGACGCGCGTCGTCACCGCCTCACGAGACGGTACGGGAAGAGTGTGGGACGCCGTCACCGGCCGGACGTCGGCCGTACTGTCCGGGCACGAGGGGATGGTCGAGATGGCCTCGTGGTCACCCGACTCCTCCATGGTCGCGACCGCGTCCCGGGATCAGACCATTCGCCTGTGGGACGCCGGAACCGGTGACGTCAGGCGTGTGCTGACCGGGGCGCGGGACGTCGTGCGCGGTGTGGACTGGGCGCCGGACGGCCGGCATGTCGCGGGCGCCTCACGGGATCTGGTGGTACGGATCTGGGATGCCGCGTCCGGTGAGACCGTGCGTGAGCTGCGGGGACATCGTGACAATGTGATCGGCATCGCCTGGTCTCCCGACGGCCATCGCCTCGCCACCGCGTCACATGACCGTACGGTGATCATCTGGAACGTCGCGGAGAACAGGGCGGATCTGACGCTGGAGGGGCACCAGGACTACGTCGAGGGGATCGCCTGGTCACCCGACGGGACCCGGGTGGCGACGTCGTCGGGCGACCAGACCATCCGGATCTGGGACGCCGGCGACGGCCGTCAGACATTGTTGATCCGCGGCCACCGTGAACCCGTCTGGAACGTCGACTGGTCACCGGACGGCCGCATGCTCGTATCCGCGTCAGCCGACGGCACCGCCCGCATCTGGGACCCGTACGACGCCCGCCCGCTCGGCGTGCTACGCGGTCACGGCGACGGGGTGTGGGGCGCCGCCTGGTCCCCGGACGGATCCCGCATCGCCACGGCCTGCGCGGACGGCAGCGCACGCGTCTGGGATCCGCAGCAGCGCGGAGCGGAGACCATGCTGTTCGCCGGGCACGGCGGCACCGTGCACGACGCGGCATGGTCACCGGACGGCGCGCGGGCGGCGACCTGTTCGGAGGACGGCACCGTACGGCTGTGGGACGCCGGGAGCGGCCGGCTCCAGCACGTGTTCGACGGCCATGACGATCTGGTGCGGCAGGTCCGCTGGTCACCGGACGGCGCCACGCTGGCGAGCTGCTCCAGCGACCGGAGCGTGCAGATCTGGCGGGCGGACGCGCATTCGGCGACCACCTGGCTGGATCCCGGCGGCTCGATCGTCGAGTGCCTCGCATGGTCGCATGACGGGACGCGGCTGGTCACCGGCGGCCACGACCGCGTCCTCCGCGTCTGGGACGCCGCCGACGGACGGCAGCTCACGACGCTGACCGGCCACCAGGACTGGATCATTCACCTCGCCTGGTCACCGGACCAGCGGATGCTGGCCTCGACGTCCGACGACCGGACCGCCCGCATCTGGAACATCGCCGCCGGAGAACAGCACACCGTCCTGCGCGGCCACGAGGGATGGGTCGACTGCGTCTCCTGGTCCGCCGACGGGACTTCCGTGGTCACGGGCTCGGCAGATCGCACCGCCCGCATCTGGGATGTCGCCTCCGGTCGGCAGACCGGTGTCCTCCAGGGTCATGAAGGCCGTGTCCACGCGGTGGCGTGGTCTCCGGACGGAACACGGATAGCCACCGGCTCCGATGATCGCACCGTACGGGTCTGGGATCCGGCGAGCCGCGAGGAGATCGCCATCGCCGGCGTCCACTGCGGGAGGATCACTTCCGTCGCCTGGTCGGCGGACGGTCGATCCCTGCTCACCGCGTCATCCGACGGCACCGCCCGGATCTGGCAGGCCGAGCCCGACCTGGCGCGGCTACAGGCGCTGGCACGGAGCCGGGTCTACCGGAATCTGACGGAGGAGGAGCGGCGGAGCCACATGCTCCCCCTCCGTGATCGTCAGTAGACGGCGGTCACCTCGCGAACGTCCCTGTCCACCAGGTAGTCCGACGGGTCCAGTGCCATCGCGGCGCGTTCGGGAGAGGCCCAGTACTGCTGGTTCCGCTCCGCGAAGCCCTCCGGTCCGTCGTAGGAGACCACCCAGACGAACCGGCTCCGCTCGTGGTCCAGCCATGCCCCGTGGATCTCGAATCCGAACGTGAGGCGCAACGGCACGATCTGGGCACGCCACTTCTCCGCCCACTCCTCCAGCAGACCCTCCCGGATCGTGTAGGTGCGGTGCTGAACGGTCCTGGCCATCTCGATCATCCTCACTCTCAAGCCGGACGCATGGCCGCTCCGCACGGCCACCGGCCCATCACCCACGGAATCAGTTCGTACGGTCTCCACAGCTTCAGGGCTGCGCTCCGTCCGATTCCGGCGAAGCCGCGAACTCCAAGATCATCCTAATCGAGGGTCTGGCCGGTCCATCGGAGGGCGGACTCACCGACGAACCGATCCTCAGCACCTCTCCTCGGCTCGAAGCCCGGCAGGGGATTCGACAGGTCAGACCGTGCCCAGACCTTCCCGGGAGAAGAACCCGATCGACGGGTCGTCCGGAGTGCCGACGAGCAACGCTCGATCGAGAAAGGTGTTGTTGGTCTCGCAACTCGTCTCAGGGAGAAGCACGCAGGCATAGCAGGCCGCCAGGTTGAGGCTGTCGACTCCAGTGGCCTCCGCCTCCATGCACGGCGGGTCCTGCGAGCACCACGACACCCGGCTCAGGGCCGATTCCAGGGAGATGCGCAGCCTCTTGTGCTCTCCTTGGGCCACGACCCCACCGAGGCTGCCGGCAGAGTCGCTGGTGGCGGTGTAGATGAGCACCCCGGCCATGTCCTCGGACACGTACAGCCGTTCGCGGAGCGCGGCCGTCGGGTAACCGGCGTCCAGACTCCATTCGTTGATCAACACATGAGCGAGGGTGTGCAGGAGCACATACCGGGCATCGATGGGCGACCAGATCTCACTGATCGCCGCCGTGCCTGCGGCGATCATGATACGGCGACGCATCAAAGCGGTGTGATTGTCATGGATCTGCCCGGCCCGCACGCGAGGGCCCGCCTTCGTCTCCCACCGACGCAGCTCCTCGGCGTCCAGAGTGAGGAAGACCCCTTCCCCACTGACCTCGACCGCCGGCAGCCATCCCACGTCCGTGTTGGACATGGCGGATCGCCGGGTATCGCCGGCCAATGCCGTAGGCATCTCAACCCGAGTGAAGGACTGGAGAGCACGCACCTCCCGGAGTCGCTTCACCAGCATCGTGCGGCCGATTCCCCGCGGTAGAGACGTTCCCGAGTCGCCCGACGGCGCCACGCACTCGAAATCATCACCCTGATCGACATTCGCCGTGCCGAAGAGCAACTGCTCGTACTCCTCGCGCCGCAGTTCACCCGCCGGCTCGAAACCGCTCCACTCTTCGGGATCAGGATGCTCGGCGGCCTCGAGTCCCTGACGACGTCTGACCGCCTCCAGAACGTTCCACTCCGTAAAACGCGCGCCTTTGAGAACGCCTGACGACCTGATGGTCTCGATGACGATGTTCTCGTCCACCTGCCTTTCCAACAGTGTCTTGAATGTCGCGTAATAAGGATCGATCCGCTTCTGGATCGTCTGCGACCACGGCGGGATGGAGATCGCGGACCGACTGATCGGGAACCACGCCGCCGAGGAACCACGTTGCAGGGTTCGTGGAGCCGCCGGACAGTCACGCTGTTCCGAGCCGCGCCCGAGCCACGGCCGACGACCGCTGCACGAGATGCCCAGCGCCCGCATCGCCCCCTTGCCGAACGCGCCTTCAAGGGACGCCGCCTTACCACATGAACAGCGGACCACCACGGACCTGAGCGAGGCGGTCCGTCCAGTGCTGTGCAGGGTGAGTTCGTGCCGGACGTCACTCGAAGCGTCGGCGGGCGAGGTTTTCTTGTGCACCCAGGCGAAATACGGAAAGTCGTCCAGATGTCCGTTCTCACAGGCGACCACGAATCTGGAGGGAGTGAGCGGCCTCTCGCACGCCCCACACTGACTCTTGCCCCTCGGCGAGCCGAACCTGCGGAATTCCTTGAGAGCGTGACAGTTCGAGCAGGAGTAGATCTCTGGGAACAGCCGGACTCGCACTCCATCACCCGCGGGCGGATCCGCGGCAGGAGGGAGCTTGAAACCGTGCACCTTCAACCAGTACTGCAGCCTGGGTTCACGGATGGAGAACGCCTCATCCACCTTCCAACCGTCCAGGCCGCTGACGATGTACGAACGGTCACCCACCGCCACCATTGCGCCGACGCCATAGGTCGTGATCATTTGGGCCCGTCGAACCCCACCGAGCGGCGCGCGCGACACCTCACGGTCATCGTTCTCTCGACCGGCCCGGTTGCGTCGATTCCTTGCCTCACGCATCGCCATTCTTCATCGCTCCAAATAGAGGTCGGACTCGACATCGACGTCACGCATGCTCCATAACGTCGGGAAAGCCTCCTCGAGATCCTCGTCCGAATGGGAGCACAGCAGTGCGGCGTCCCGGAGACGTTTCTCGCTTCGATCGAAGTTCGGCGGTGCCTCATAGACCAGATCCGGATTTCCCTCCGCCAACGTCATCCATTCGTCGATGACGTAATCCAGATCGCCCTCGGTGCCGAGCGACTCTTCATCCCCGGTTCCCTTCACCCTGTCAAGGATCATGCTCTTCACCTCATCGATTCGATGCTCGAAGCCCTTGACATTCGCGGCGGCGGAGTTCGGGCGGGCCTCGGGGTACAGCAACCTGACCATCCCCACGAGCACGGCGTGAAGCGCCCGATCCCTCGCCCTGGCGGAGAACGGCGTCACGCTGGTGGATTCGACCTGACGATAGAGCGCCGAGTGGTACGAGACGAAACTCTCGTAGTGGGAGCGGTCCCGGGATCGGGCCGCATTGAACAGAACGACCACCAGTCCGGGATGCTGACGGCCGACCCGGCTGCTGGACTGGATGTACTCGGCCGTCGTCTGCGGCTGTCCCGTGATCGCCATCAGACCGAGTCGGTCGACGTCCACCCCGACTGAGATCATGTTGGTGGCGAGCACCGTATCGAGGACATCGGTGTCCTTACTCGACAGGCCCAGCTCTAGATCCTTTAGCCGCCTGGGTATGTCGCTGGACTTCACCCGGCTGGTGAGCTCAGAGATCAGCTCGGCGGGCCGAGGCTCGACCCCCTGTCTCTCCGCCAACAGCCGGAGCCGGTCCTGGACGTCGTCACGGACCTGAAGGTCCGCTGCGGCGAGTAGCCGGAGGCTGTTGAAGTAGCCCACCAGGGTCCAGTAAGCATCACGGACGGCGTCCTCACCCTCGATGTCGGCGGCGTGGTGCAGCAGCGCCGCATATGCCCTGACCAACAGGGTGGCCTGACTGGTACCCGGGGTCAGCAATCCGACGTACCGCCGAGACGCCTTGTCCTCCGCCGGGGTCTCGACCGCGAACCAGGAGTCCCGGGCGTCCAACCCGGCGGGTGGGAACTGCCGCACCTCCCGATCGAACAACCGACGTCCCTGCTCCTTCGCCCGTCTGATCGTCGCCGTGGAAGCGATGATCTTAGGTTTGTCGGCGGCGGCGTCGATCGCCGTCTCATACAGTCCGACGAGGCTGCCGAGCGGACCGGAGATCAGGTGCAGCTCGTCCTGAACGATCAGCTCAGGCGGAGGCGTGCCGTCGTCCTTGTTCCTGTTGAACAGGGTGGCGACCTCCGCCCGCCAAGCGATCTGCGCGAACTTGTCCACCGTCGCGATGACCAACGTCGGCCGCACCCGATAGATCATCTCATCGACCACGTGGACCGGAAGTTCCCGATGGAACTCGCACTCCACCGACGGACAGAAGATCCGCATGGACGAGACCTCGGCGTCCACCTGGTAGTGCCAGGCGTCCATCGCGGCACCGCACCAGGGGCAGCCACGGAGCTGAACAGGGTTCCTCTCCTGGAGCTCCTTGCCGGCACGCAATTGTTTCAGGCTGTCGGCGGCCTCCACCAACGTGTTGGGCGTGGCCGCCCGCCCCACCCACATGCCGAGAGAGATCTCCTCATCCCCCAGTTCTTCCGGATTCCGCCGACGCATCATCTCCATCGCACAGATGAGCGTGGCCGCCCTTTCGAACTGTTGCAGGGTGAGCAGCCGAAGCGTATAGCGCATGAGCGCGGTGACTCCACCGCCTTGCAATCCCTTACGCTGCCGCCGGAGGAAGACGGTGAACGCGATGAGACCGAGATACGCCTCGGTCTTTCCACCTCCTGTCGGGAACCAGAGGAGATCCGCCCGTTTCCGGTCAGGATGGCCGCGGTCGGCGATGCCGTCCAGACAGAGCAGCAGGAAGGCGATCTGAAAGGGGCGCCAACGACCGTCGAGTCGTGGCATACCGTCATGTCCCGCCTTGATCCAGACGGTTCGACCACGCTGAACCGCCATCGCCAGGTTGGCGCGGCGGAACGCGGCCATCACATCGGGCTTCTCCTCGAGAAGCCTGATCCCGGATTCCATCCGCAGGCGAACGGATTCACACTGGGCTATCTGCTCCTTGGCCACATGGCCGTACTCCGTCGCCTCCAGCAGGTCGGCCTCTTCGTTCCGTTCGGCGATCCATGCGCGGTAGCCATCCACCAACCCGCGCAGCGCGTCAAGGATCTCGGTGTCCGGTGCCTCCGCGAGGTGACGCATCTCCAACTTCGAGCTGTCGATGTCGGGATTGGAGTCGGTCAGCAGAACTTCGGCCGTAGGGACGAACGCCGTCCAGACCGCGGAGACGGCGGCGGGTCGACCCTCCGGTGGTGTCCTGTCACGCGGGGAGGACGGCCGCCATTCCCAGTCGGCGGCGCATCCATGACCGACGGCGAACGTCGGCGCATGTCTGTAGAGCAGCTTGTTGACGCGCACCTCGTCCTCGTCGGCGCCCACCGGCACCGGCCGCTCGACCAAGGCGGTGGTTCCCTCGGGTCCCGTCGCCCTGATCCCCGGTTGGAAGAAACAGTGCGCGTCCTGCAGGTCGTAAGCGTCGACCTCGTGGACGTTGACGAGCGCGGTGGTGACCGAGACCGCGTCATGCTCACCGGTACGCGGGCGGACCCGGACCCTGAGTTCCAGTCCCGGAGCAACGCTCTCCGCGGACTGACCGGGCCTGGTCACATCAACCTGGACGGGCGTGATGTCCAACGCCCTGCGACGCCATCGCAGATCCTGTTCCTCGGTGCTCCGACGCTCTCCCCGCCGAGCCCGGACAGGGCCACCGTTCTTGTCGATCGGCTCGTACATGGCCGCGGTAACGGCGATCGTGAGGACGGGCGCCTTGTCCGGATCGACCGCGAAGGTCATCCCCATCGACGAGGGCGTCTGCAGATTGGCGAGCGAGACCCCCGTGTCCGGGATCTCATCCACCGTCATCGTCGCCGTGGTCAGGTCGACGTCGCGCTCGGTTCTGGCAGCAGTGACGCGATCCTCGTTCATCCGCCTGGGGAAGAGGACCCCGGTGGCATACGTGGTGACCGGCGCATCGGAGAGGATCTCCTCCTCGCCTCCGACGGGGCCGAGCAGGTCACGCTGGAGCCGTTCGACGAGTTCCGATCTGAATCGGTAGTGCTCACCGTGTCGTGACACCGGTCTCCTCCTCCTGCGCGTTCTTCTCGTCGTAGATGAACCTGCTCAAACCCATGAGTCGGGGGGCGAGCCACACACCGTGGGGACCGAGACCGGCATGGATCCCCGCAGCCTCGCTGCCCGCGACCGTCTCGACGGCGTCGATACGGACACCCGTCAGCAGCTTCGGCCAATTCCACGGTTCGTAGTTCCCACTGAGCTTCATCTGGCGGTACAGATGGGAGCGGAACCGGTAGGACACCGTGCCGATCGGTCGTTCCTTGTGCACGATCAGGTACGGCGGGCTCTCCTTGAGCCCGATGGCGTCCGGGTGGAGACGCTCCAACACGACCTCGTCCCCCGGCAGGACCTTGGTCGCCAGATGCTCCTGAAGTTCCACCGCATCCGCTTCGAAGTCGTGCACTCCGGCGGGCTGCTCGGTGTGCACGTCTCCGCCGCGCACCTCCAGACCGAGTCGTGCCCAGTACGTATAGGAGTAACGGGCCCACCGGCCGAGCTCCGGGTTGGTACGGACGAACCTGGTATCCGGAATATCGATCCACAACAGTTCGTCGCGGGGTCTCGTCATCGCGACGTAGAGAAGTCGGGTCTCCTCGGCGAAGTCGACCTCCCGAGGTTTCCTGGCCTTCTTCCCCTCCTTGGAGACGGACTCGATCCGGAGCGGACCCGGATCCGCGACCACCACACGGTCGAACTCCAACCCCTTGGCCCGATGGAACGACGACACCACCAACCTGGCGGGCGGCTGTGCGGTCAACTCGTCCGGCAACCGCCCGGTGGCCAGTGCCGTACGAAGTCGGCCGAGATCGACGTTCCGGTCATGACCCGAGCCGGTGCGCAGCAGCAGGCTCCAGAGCCGGTCCGGCCCTGCTTCCGAGGACGGCGTCAGCGACCGCACGAGATCGTCGAAGCGGGCCCTGGTCAAAATTCCACCATCGACGGCTCGGAACATCAGCCCCAGCCATGCCGGCACGACCCGGTCCCGGGCGGAACGCTGGAGCCGGTGCTCGACCCCGTTGGCGGCCAGAAGTTCGGAGACCACCATGGCCTGACCGTTGTTCCGGCACAACACGGCGGTGGTCCCCTCGTAAGCGGCGAGACCCGCGCAGGCGAACTCGTCCAGCTCACCGAGGTTGAGCGTCCCACGCAGTACAGCACGCAGGTCCTCGTACATCCGATCGTCCTTCACCGGGCCGGCCTCGATCGCCTGTCGAAGCAGAGGGCCGTACCGCAGGGCGGTCCTGGCCTCCTCGCTCCTGGCCCGGAAGTTCTCGGTGAGGCTGAGCTCGATCAGCTCCTCCCCGAACGTGTTGCGCAGCCAGACGAAGAACTGGTTGGCCTCTCCTACGCGCTGCTCGACGTCCCGGACCGTGAACCCGTAGATCGACTGGGCCGGATCCCCCACCATGGTGAAGCCGCAGTCGAACTCGTCCAGGAGCACCTCCACCAGTTCACGACGGGCCCCGACGAGGTCTTGGACCTCGTCGACGACGACGTGGAGGAGATCCTCTCCGTACAGCTCCTCGGCGAGCCCGTCCTCGATGGCCTTGCGGGCGCCGGCGATCCGATCGTCGAACGATCTCTCGTGCCAGCCTCCCGTGGCGTCGACCTGCGTCAGCAGATCGAGCGCCCAGGAGTCGAAGGTCTGTACGCGGACGTGGCGGGCCGCGTCCCCGTGAGCGGCCAGTCGGTCACGCAGTTCCCGGACCGCCGCTCTGGAGAAGGTGAGCACCAGGAGTTCCCCGGCGCTCAGTTCTTCTTCCTCGATGAGGAAGTCGAGCCGGCGGACCAGAGTGTGCGTCTTGCCGGCTCCCGCTCCGGCGGTGACCAGGACCCGTGCATCGGCGGGCCGTTCCACCACCGCCCGCTGCTCGGCGGTGAGCGACGGGCTGTCGGTGTAGACGGTGCTCACTTCCTGCTCCACAGGTGCTCGAACCCGGTGAAGGCGAGCTGCTTGTCGTAGTTGGTGATGTTGTCGTGCACGTCGAGGATCAGACAGGTCTCCTTGCCACCGTTGCGAGGGCCGCGCAGACCACGTCCGATCATCTGCTGGTAGACATTGGGGCTGTAGGTCGGACGCGCCACGACCACCGTCCGGGTCGCGGGCGCGTCGAACCCCTGCGCGAGCACGCCATAGTTGGTGAGGACCCGGGTCCTGCCCGAACGGAAACGTTCCACGATGGCCCGGCGCTCGGAGGCGGGTGTGGCCGCGTCGACCGCTTCGGCTTCGACGCCCTTACCCGTCAGCCTGGCGGCCATCAGTTTGGCGTGATTGACGGAGGTCGCGAAGAGCAGGACGGGACCGTCGTCAGGCAGGTTCAGGATCTCGTCGATCAGCATGTCGTTGCGCTCCTGGTCCTGCGCCAGCTGTTCCTCCACCGCGGCGGGCAGGCGCCCCTGGAAGTCGATGTTCGCCAGCTCACCGGCGGTCAACTTGATCGTCGCGCCCTTGAGCTCCCGGTGTTCGACCTGGGCCAACACCCCCAGTTTCTGGAGCTCGGCGTACGGATCATCGCTTTCGAAGATGCCGTCGTCCAGACGTGTCTTCCCGTAACGATCGACGAGCCGTCTGGTCTCCTCGACGTTGAAACCGCGGAAGGGAGTGGCGGTGAGTCCGATCAACGGCCGCTCCGACGAGCGATAGGTGATCCCGAGTGAGGCCAGCAGTTGGGTGTAGCGCGGAGTGATGGAGGTGTGCGCCTCGTCGATCAGGACGAGCGCCGCGTCACGGAGCCACTCGTAGTCCGAGGTGTCGAGACACCGCTCCAACTTGGCGTCCGTGGCGACCACCAGGTGGTGGGTGTCCCGGACGGCGGCGGCCTCGTTGCCGCTCCAGAGTCGGCTGATCGTGAGCCGGTCTTCGGGCCCTACTTTCGACCAGACGAATTTCCAGCTCTGCACGGCCTGCTCACAGAGCTCCTCCGTCTGCGCGATCCACAACACCGGACGCCTCTGAAGCCCCTGCTCCTTGATGACGCGGATGACGGCCTCGACCGCCACGCGCGTCTTGCCGGCACCGGTCGGCAGACAGAGCATCCCCCTACCGGCCCTGTACCGGGTGAGCAGGTCGAACATGTTACTCGCGAGCCGCTCCTGGTAGTCGTGCAGACGCGGGAACTCGGTCGGACCCGAGATCACCTCGGTGGGGTCCAGACGTTGGGCTCTGGCGCCCGCGAAGGACTCGGGGAGCCGAAGCTGGTTGACGATCTGCATCGACCTGTTGTCACCGCTGAAGCTGCCTGCCGCTTCAGGGACGTTCGCCGCGATGTCCTTGTTGTAGTGCCGAAGGATGGCCGGTCCATGAGCATGGACGGCCAGTTCGGCGATGCGGCGAGCATCGGGCACCCGACCGCTCTCGGCCTGCTCACTCTCGACCAGTCCCTGGGGAAGACCACGCCGGAGGGCCTCCTCACCCACCAACTCCAGCACCTTGGAGGCTGTATCCGCAGCCTCACGGGCCCGGCGCAGGCGCTCGTTGTTGCGCTGCTGCTCCCGGCGCTGGATGATCCCCTCGCAACCGTAGCGGCCCAGGCCCAGCTTGAGCTCGCGATCCACCGCCATCAGCGCGGCCAGATCGTCCGCGGGCTTGAGCACGAGGACCGACCGTTCGTGGATAGCGGCCTTGACGGACGTCGTCCGCATCCCGTGGGGCGTGCGGGTGATCTCCTCCAGTTCGTCGCATCGGACCAGATGCCACCCGTCGACCTTGGCGCGATGCTGCACCCGCAGGTGCGGGAACTCCTCAGCTAGCAGCACCGGCTCCTCCTGCGGGACGAAGCGCACTTCCTTCTGGATGACCGCCGACGGGTCGAGCATCCCCCAGGTCTCGCGCATCTGCTCGGCGGCCTCGGAGGTGGGGGCGAGAAGCGCGGGGATGCGCTCCCGGACGAGGGCGTCGTACTCCGCCCGGTTCGCCGTCACCGCGATCTCGCCGTCAGGCTGATCCGACGTCCACTCGTCGCCGACCTTGCAACGCGTCGTCGCCCCTTCCGGCCACGCCGCGCCGGCCTCGAAGAGCAGGGCATAGACCCTGCCCGGGAACGAGTCATCCTGGCTGGCTGAGGCCTTCTTGACGGTCTCGGACCAGATCTGGGCCTGTACATCTCCCAGGGTCGTGGGAAGCCTCAAGACCTCGGCCAGGTTGACGGGCACGTCCGCGACCGGCAACACGTCGGCGTACTGCCGCAGCAGAGGACTCACGCAATCACGGACCGGGCGGATACCCCAGGAGGTTTGCAGACGACCATGGGTACGGGCCATCCACACCAGTGGGGACACCACGGCCTGGCGGGTCGACCGTTGGCGGCTGTCCTCCATCGTCCACTTGGTGACGAGACCATGAGACGGGATGTGCTGGAGGAAGGCCGCTCTTCCCTCCGAGGACAACTCCGTCAGGAAGTGCAGCGGCCCGGCGGGCGCCGCGCCATCGAACCGCATCGTGGTCAGCTGTGGTCGGCCACGGGTCGAAGCGGGCAGTCTCTTGCAGTAGAGGTTCCACAGTTTCTCGGTGTACTCCCTGTACCAAGGTTCCGAGGTGGGGTCGACGCTCGTGACCGGCCCGTCGAGAAGGCCCAGATCACGAAGGATGATCCGGTCGGAATCATGGAAGTTCAGGTCCACCGCGATCCGGGCGTCCCGCGAACCGTCGGCGGGCACCACCTTTCCGGGGAGCAGACATTCGGAGATAGGGCGGAACTCGCCCGAAACCGTCCGAACCTTGAGTTGCCCGGCAGCGTCGATCTTGGCGGCTCGAAGGGCGGCGAGGGTGTCGGCCGGTCCCGCCTGACGGGAGAGCTCCCAGAAGGCGGTCCACTGGACGTCTCCGTAACCGAAGAAGCCCTGCTCCAGCACGGAGGCGAAGCGCCCTGCGGCGTCGGCCTCGTGCACGCCGAGTTCATCGAGCCTCCGCCGGATCGAGTCGTCGGCCAAGACCCTGTCATCGACGTAGACCATCTGGTCGGAGAGCGAATCGGTCGAGGTGCGGCGGAAGACCTTGGGCGAGGGCGCCACGAGACCGTGGGCCTCGGTCAGGATGACCTTCGCCTTGAGCGCCTCCTCCGAGAGCCTGTGGTTCCTCGACTTCATGTCGGCCACGATCCGGATCGCCCGCGCCGAGGCCTCGGGGGACTCGTCCTGGACGAGCGCTTCCAACCACTCGCGGACCGACGCGACCGGAACCTTCGCGATGCTGAGGATGCGTTCGGCGCTCTGCCTGCGGTGAGGAGTCCGCTCCACCGAGTGGTGACACCAGTTCCTCGGTCGGCCCGGGTATCCGGCCCACAGCTCGCGCCATTCCTCACGGAGGTCCTCAGGGTGGAGACGGACCTCCGTGGCCGTACCGAACCGGCCGTCCTGATCCACCAGGGTCGACCGAACCGCCGCGATCTCCCAGATCGTTCTGACGAGCTCGGTCGCCGCGAACTGGGGTTCTTCCCGGCCTCGCGCGGGGACCTGGTCGAGGTAGGCGCAGCGGTCGTCCGCGCGGGAGAGAAGCGGCAAGGAGTCGACCACCAGTCCGGCGGCCACCTGGATCAGTTCCTTGTTGAAGGCGTTGGCGTCGTAGAGGTTCTGCCGGTCCTCGCTGGTCTTCCACGGAGCGTTGATAATCCCGCGGAGGGTGGTCTTGAAGTTGGTCGGGAAGTAGGCCCAGAACTCACCGAGACCGGTTTCCCGGCCGGTCCGGTCGGGCACCGCCCAGGAGACGTCGATCTCCGGACGGTCATGGAGCTCGCCGGCCTCGCCCAGAGCCTTGGTGGACGGACGGTGCGTCCTGCTGAAGACCCGCCACGACTCGTCCTTGGTCCCGCCGGGGCTCTTCTTCACCGTGAGCGTGCGGCGGTCACCGTCGATCCGCTGGAAGATCTGACGTGTGACGGCCCTGGCGCTCCGGCGATCCTCGAGGATCACAGTGCCGACATGCGGGGAGAAGAGGGAGAACTCGTCGGGGAACGCCTCCAGATCCTTGCCGAGGCGGTCCACCTGCGACGGCTTGAGCGGGAGACGGACGACGGTCGTCGCCCACTCCAGAAGTTCCGCGAGGACCGGGTCCGCCGCGGCGGCCTTGTCACGATCCAACGGCTGGGCCATCCGCAGCACCGGAATCTCCTCGGCGTCCGGTCGAACAGCCTTGATCTCCTCCGTCGCCCATTCCCGATCGAACCCGAAGCTCTTGTCGTCGTCCCTGCTGAAGAACTGCGGCGAGTCGGTGATGGCGAGGACCGACTTCACCCCCACGCCGAAACGCCCGATCTGGCCGCCGCGCTTACGGGAGACGCTCATCCGCAGGATGGTGTCGGCCCCTTCCGGCGTCATCGCGGCACCCTGGTTCGCGCAGTAAAGGTAGGCCCGGGTGAGAACGACGCTGATCCTGCCGCCGGGGTCGTGTCTCAACTCGTCCGCACCGTTCTGGACGAGCTCGTAGATCTGCCGATCGCCATAACCGCCCTGGGTGATGCGACGCTCACCGTTGGCGTGCTCCTGAATGAGACCGGGATCGATGCGGTACGTCTCGAGCACGCGCCGCGACTGCTCGAGGACGACTTGGAGGACGGAAGAATTCTGAGGGGAGAGCACGGACCTTTTCCTCCTTGAAGACGGACCTCGAACATCGAGGTTGAATCTACTCGGTCGACGTCATCGATTTCGATGGTGAAACCCTGCTCCAATCGACATCGAAGCCGGCTCCCGGAGGAGGCCGTGATCTGGGAGGGCCGGTGCCGGCCCTCCCAGATCACGTTCCCCACACGTGCGAAGATCCGAAGCTCAGGACCGATCGCCGGGCGGAAGGAACTCGTCCCAATCGATCCACGCGGATTCGCCGTCCGGAGGAACCAGACGGAGAACCTCGGCCACGAAGTTCGCGAGCGGCTCCCTCAGAACGCAGAGAGGCAGAGGAGCGTCGGCCGACTCGAGATGGACGGTTGCGATGAGCCATTCGTGCCGATCCGACGGTCCAAGCGATACCGCCCCCAGACTGATCGGCCGGTTCGGTCCTTCGATGAGGACTTCCCGCGCCACGTCGACGGCTCCCCAATGGGTGAGAACCCTGACGAAGTACGGATCGCTCGCCCGGTAGAAGAGGTAAGCGGTCCAACAGGACCGGAGGTCATGACTGTAGAGGGTGAGAGCGGCGCTGATATCGGTGATCATAAACGTCCTCCATGACAAGAGAATGATCGCTTGAGAGCGCGGCGACAAAGGCGCGGCCGCGGTCGCACAAAAAGCCCGACCCACCGACGCTTCTGTCATTTAGTCGATGGAACTTCATCCACCGCATGGTCGCATACGAGGCCAAATTCTCGGGCGGCCCCGCACGTCCGGCGAGAGATCCGTCTCGTACAACCGGACTCAGCATGTTGATCAGTCCCTGGACCGCACTGAACCGCTTCCTTTCTCCATCGAATCCAGGGATGGTTGACGAACGCTTCCAATCGATCACCGAACAACCCGTCGAGTCAACGGACCCGAAAGGGGAACCGATCAACGAAGGAAGGAGGACATGGGGAGGCCCATGAAAGCCACACCAAGCCAGGGGAACCCACTCTATGAAAATGACAATAAGCAACGGAACCCGCCCCGGCTCGGCCGGATCACGACTGCGGACCACACTGTCATAAGGTCCACCGGGCACGCAAGCCGCTTATCGGAATTTCCTTAGGAAAAGGACATATAAATGCATCTCTCTCCATACCCGCGGCGGGTACAGGTGTACGGAGTGGAGGGCCGAACCGAACCCCGGACACACGGAGGCGCGCGCGTCGGCCTCCCGAGGCAAGGACCACCGCCTCCACGCTTCTCCGAGAGTCATAGGGAAGACCGGGACGCAAGCGTTGACGCATGCACGATCGTCAACCATGGTCGCCGAGCAGCATCGGAGCAGCCGGTACCCTCATGATCGATTGCGATCACCATCAACGATCATCTTCTCCCATAGGAGGAAACCCGTCACATCACCGTCAAAGATGATTTGACGTATCCTCATGTGTCAAAGACTCCTCGTCAGGAGCCCGGAGACGAGAGGACAGGAGCGAAAGTGAGCGAAGCGGAGCCGTTCGGAGCATGGTTGGGCCGGCAACTACGGCGCAAGGGAATGAGCCAGGCCGACCTGGCCGCTCGGCTCGACGTGACCCGCGCCGCCGTCTCGGCATGGATCACCGGGCGCGCCGAGCCTCGACTGGAGAAGATCCAGGTGATCGAGGAGATTCTGGGGCTGACCACCGGCGCATCGGTGATCCGGAGCGAGGCTCCGGACTCGGCGGGAAGCATCGACTGGTATCACCGTCCCGCCTACACGGACGGCGGACGAGAACTCGGTAACGCCGCGGCCTTCGCCTTCGACTCGAACCTGGCCGTCCTCGCCCGGGAGGCCACGCAGAACAGCATCGACGAGTGGCACGACCGGGCGCGGCCGGTCCGGGTGCGTTACGTCCTGCATGAGCTCACAGGCGAACGGCTGTACCGGTTCCTTGACGCCTTGCGCTGGAACGACCTGATGAAACACTTCGAGGCCGCTGCCGATCGCCGGCAGAAGGTCGGTCGCGTCCTGGCCAACGGCCTTCAGGAGCTTCGCGAGAGCAGCAGTCTTCTCCTGCTGAGAGTGGACGACTACAACGCATCAGGCCTCACCGGTCCGGAGTACGACGACGGCAAGTTCGCCGCGGTCGTCCGTCGTCAGCTCGACAGCCACAAGGGCAGGTCGGCCGGCGGCTCGTTCGGTCTGGGCAAGGCCACTCTCTGGGCCACGAGCCGGTTCGGCCTCGTGCTCATGCACAGCACGTTGTCGGAGCCACACGAAGGCCGCCGGGAACGACGGCTGATCGGCCGTCTGGACCTGCCGTGGCGCTCGGTCGACGGCCGGCAGTACGCCGGGCCCGCCTGGCTGGGTGAAGCGGACCCCCAGCGTGAAGGGGCCGCACGATCCTGGTGGGCGGACGAGCGGACCGTGGAGGAACTCCACCTGACCAGGGCGAGCAACGATCCGGGTACGTCCTTCCTCATCATCGGTGCACACGACGCCACGGAGGAGACCCTCGACCTGGAGAAGATGCACGGCAAACTCGTCCAGAGCCTCGCCGCCAACTTCTGGGCCTCCATGGTCACAGGCCGAGACTCCACCCCGATGCTGGAGGCCTCGGTCGAAGCGCTGCGGGACGGGCAGACGGTCATCGCGGAGGAGCGGGTCGACCCCCACCGTTACGAGCCCGCGCGGTCACGGGCCGTCCGGGCCTTTCTCAACGGTGAGACCGTCACGGAGATGACCACGGCGGAGGACGTCGTACTGGCCTCCGTCCCTCTCACGGTCCCGCCGCGCAAGGACGTGGGACGTGCCGATCCGGAGAAGCATCGGGCCGTCCTCCTGGTCACCTCCGCCGATGACGACGACGACGACCGTCGTAATCGTCTGGTGTGCATGCGCAGCAACCGGATGGTCGTCATGGAACGCCCGGTGAGCGACATCCCCTTGGGAACTTCACCGTTCCAGGCGGTCCTGCTCGCCGGGAGGGCCACCGGTCAGGAGACCTTCGACGCCGTACTGGCCGAGGAGTTCCTCCGGGCCGCCGAACCACCCGAGCACAACGATTGGAAACAGACCGACGACCTGACCGCGTCCTATGCCAGGGGGGCGGCCTCCCGGATCCGTGAGTTCCGCCGAGCCATGTTGGACCAGGTCCGTGCCGTGGTCAGACCTCCCGAGGTGAAGACCGATGAGACTCCTCCCGTTCTCCGGGAGCTGCTCCGACTCGACCCTCCGCCGCCGAACCGTTCCCCCGGGTTCCCGACGATCAAAAGCGCCATCGGATCGGTCGGTGCCGATGGCGCCTGGCACGTCAGGGTGGAGGTGCGCCTCCCGGAACGGGAGGATCCGTGGCTGCTCTCCCCCGTCCTGCGCTTCGCCACCCGCTCGGGGCCTCGGCCTCAGGCCGAGTGGGCCGAGCTCACCGCGGAATCCAACTGTGAGGTGATCTCGGACGGACGGCTGAGATTCACCGGTGGTGCCCGTACCGCGGCCTTCACCGGTGTGAGCGCCGTGGAGAGTCATCCGGTCTCGGCCACGATGGCCATGGCCGAAGTCGACCTGGTACGGGTGAAGGAGAGAACCTCATGAAGCGGCTGGTCCCGTACCCGATCCTCGCCGGTGATGTCTCGCTGGACGTCCGGGAGGTCCGGCTGGACGATGTGGCTCTGCCCTTCGCCATGGTCTCCAAGCAGGAACTCGTCGTCGCGCTCCACGCGGTGGAACGCGACGAGTGGGAGTCCGCGCGACTCTCCGTACGGCTGCGCACGCCGCAGGATCTGAAAACCGGGCCGTGGTCGAACCCCTCTTGTTTCGCCGTGCTCTCCGAGCGACGGACCAACATGCGCACGTCGTCGCGTCTCCGAGAGGAGACCCCTGGAAACTGGACGGGTGAGGTCGTCCTCCACCGGGACCACCACCGTGGTCAGGTAGAGCTCACCGCTCACGTGGTGGGATCCGTCGAGGGGATCGCGGGCCGAGTGATCGGTACGGCGAACGAGCGTTGGACGGTCGATCTCCAGGCACGCGCACCGGTCAAGAAGAAGAGCATCAAGACCGTGTGGGCCGACTTCAGGGACGAGCGCAACCCGCATCTGCACCCGTTCCGTGAGGATCCGTGGACCGTCGAGGCCGTCGGCGAGGAACCGGTGCTCTATCTCAACATGGGCTTCGAAGGTCTCGACGCACTGCTCAAGAGCACTCGATCGGCGGAACGCGCCGCACGTGACGCCATCGCCGCGCAGATCGCGGCGGACGTCTGGGCCGCGCTCTTCAACGCGGCCGTGTACACGGCCGAGATCGAGGACGGGCGCCCGGAATGGCCCGGTGGCTGGCACGAGTCCGTCCTCCGGAGGATGCTGCCCGACGTCTTCCCTGATCTCTCCCCTGATGACGCCCTGGTCGAGATCGTGAACCGCCGGCATGCGGGAGACGGAGGCGGAGACCTCCAGACACGTCTCCTGCACGCAGCCGCCAAACAGTCGCGGCTCCCCCGGAACCTCGGCGGTTTCATCCGTACGCTGCGCCGTACCGGTCAGGAGGACGAGTGAACACCACGACACCGGAGCGTCTCGCCCTGCTCCCCGACGAAATCGCGGCCAAGCACCTGACGACCGCCGTCCTCCAAGGACTCGAACCACTGCGGACAACAGCGATCGATCGATCGTGCGAGCCGCTCTCCCCCGAGGTCCGGTGGGCCACGGAACCGATCCGCGAGCTCTTCGACGAGGCGATGAAGCGGTTCGACGACTCACGAACCGGAGCCGACGCCTGGCTCGCTCCCCGGCTGCACGCCACCCTTCGTCTCACCCGTAGAGAGGCCGCGGACAACCGCCTGTGGAACCATCTCGCTCTTCGCATGGCCCCGGACTATGTCTTCTGGCGGCATCCGGGCCGACCGTCCCAGAATCATCCGGTGCCCACGGTCAACCGCAGCCGATTCTCCGGACCCTTCTACTCTCAGGCGTTCGCCCGCCTGTGGTGGTCCGCCGAACTGTTCCGTGACGGCTACGACTACCGCCCCGCCGTCCTGGCCTGTGGAAACCAGGACGTGCTGAACACCGCACTCCGCCTGGAGGTGATCCTGCACCGGCCTGTGGCCCAGGCCATGCTCCGGTTGCTGGGCAACGAGACCGCACGCACGGGTCGAGACATCAACGCCCTCGCCCAGGCGGTCAACAGCGCGGGGACCACCCTGTTCTTCGAGGCGATCGCGCCGGACGCGGCCCCGGATCCGGACGCCTATCGGGATTGGATCGAGGAGCTCAGGAGCTCGCTGCCTCCGTTGGAAGCCCTCCCCAACGGACCGGACGACGGGAAGGTGCCGCTCTCCGCCGTGAACGCACTCGTTCCACTGTTCGAGCGTCTCTTCGCCGAGGCTCCGGTCCGCGGCAAGAAGACCGATCATTGAGGTCGGGGACGTCGATCACCGATCGGCGTCCCCCTTCTACCACGCCATTTGGCCGGCGGCCCTGAGGTAGTCATGGACCTGTCTCGCGATGGCACGGGACAGGTCGACCGGTACGGCATTGCCGATCTGACGGGCGATCTCGGTCTTGCTGCCGTACCAGAGGAACTCCTCAGGGAAACCCTGAAGCCGTGCGGCCTCGTAGTGGGTGATCGGCCGATGGGCCCACGGATGAAGGTAGCGTCCCTTCTCCGGCTTGTAGAACTCTGTACGGATGGTCACGGAAGGGCGATCGAGGTACATCCTTCCCATCACGTCATGGGAACCGCTGCGGTGTCTCATCCAACTCTCAGTGGAGCGGGCAGGGGCGATATCATGCCTGTTACCACCCGGCGGGATGTCCATGTATCGTTCGATCGACTGCTTCGTCGGATTACGTCCGATGTGCAATTCGGTAGTCCTGAATGGCCCTGGTAGTTCCTTGCCGAGAAGGTCCCTCCGGCCGGATGGAAGCTCCGTACTGACCGGATGTTCCAAGGTCGTCGGTTTCCCTGGCTCACCGAAGACGGTACGTACTGGCACCCATGGAGTCAGTCCTTCGACCCCTTCCAGCAGCCCAGTGGCGTACTTCTTCGGATCGAAGTGTGTGGGAGCAGGGTGCCGCAGTGGGACCTTCTCAGGGTGCGCCTCGATCAGATCGCGACGGGTCGCCAGAACGATGGTGCGCTTCCTGGCCTGTGGAACCCCGTAGTCAGCCGCGACCAAGCGATCGGCCTGCAACACGTAGTCCTTCAGTTCGCCTCCGTCGGCGGCCTCACGAAGCGCGGCGTACTCATCGGAGATGAAGAAACGGTCCACGTTCTCGATCACGAAGAGCTTCGGCTCGAGCTTCTTCACAACCCTGATGTACTCACGCCAGAGCTTGTTCCGCGGATCTTCGGGATCTTCCTTTCCCAGGCCTGAGAAACCCTGGCACGGTGGTCCTCCCAAGATGACATCAACCTCGGCGTCGATGTCACCGGGGTTCCAGTCCTTGATGTCACCGGGGAAGATGTGATCGGTACCACCGGCCTCGGCCGCGAAGTTCGCCGCGTACGTCGTCGCCGCCGCCATGTCCCACTCGACGGCTCCGACGGTCCGGAAGGGCGAACGATCCCAACCGTCCGGCACGAACTCGTGGAATCCCTGAGTGAAACCGCCGCAGCCCGCGAACAGATCGATGATGTTGATGTGATTGTCGGGTCCAGCGGTCATGACGGCCACCTTACTCAGCAGACCCCGTGGTCACGGAATCATCCCCACCTGGGCTGAGGACGGCTCGGGGGTCTGCCGACAGCGGACTGAGCATGCACCCGTGTCCGTGAACTCACGTGGATCTCAGTGGGCACCGGCCAGCGCGGCTGCAATCCTGTCGCCTAAGGCTGCCGCCAACGGAGGTGGGAAAGCATGCCCGACCTGTCGGTAGCGTGCCGTCTTGCCGCCCGCGAACGTCCACTCTGGAGGGAACCCCTGAAGGACCGCGACCTGTGCGACGGTCAGTTTGGGCAGGCCTTTCCGGTCGCGGGGGTCATCCTCAGTCCTCATCACGAAGTCGGGCCCCGGAACGTCGTCGGCGATACCGCCACCGTTGACACCAAGCCTGGCCCAGATGTTCTTCGACCTGGTCGGACCGAGGTCGGCGCCGCCCCTGTCCTTCGAACCGCCGACGATCGTCGGTGCGACCTCGTTCGCCACGAGCCGCCATTCCTCGGCTCCGCCCCAACCCCTGCTTCCCATCGAACGCCACAGGACGTCACCGACAGTGGCGGCGGCACCCGCCGGCTCCGGCCAAGTGAACCGAACGAAGTCGTCGGGGCGCATCGCCACCAGCACTCCGTGTTCCCGACGCTGGGGAACTCCGTACTCCTGGGCGTCGAGAACCCTCCACGCGTGTTCGTAGCCGCCGTTCTTGAGCTCCTCCTCCACGAAGCCGCGCGTCTCGGCGAAGGCGGGGGCCTTGGCCAGAGCCGGCACGTTCTCGAGCATGATCGCTCTCGGTCGTACCTCCAACGCCAACCAGATCGCCGCCCGGAGGAGATCATGCCGATCGTCGACGTGACGAGGCTTGGCGGCGGAGGAGTAGGGGAGCCGAGGAAGCCCACCCGCCAGTAGATCGACGTCGAGGACCTGCGGATGGTCGTGACCGACGAACTCCAGGAGATCGAGTTTCCTCACGTCCCACTCCGGACGGTTCGCGTGGAGCGTGGCGCAGGCGTGCGGATCGTCGTCGATGAGCATCACCGGATCGAAGCCCGCCTTTTCCAGACCGAGGGCCTGACCCCCCGCACCCGCGCAGATCTCCAGACTGGTGAACCTCGCCATCGTCGACTCCCTCGCCAAGGAGATCCCGGTATGGATCGATCCAACCACCTCCTCTCATGGTGATCCAGTGACGGGCGCCGTTCAACGTTCCGTACGGTGAACCCATGACTGCGGCGAGACCCGTCGGCGCGTCCAGCGAAGGCGTGCGCAAGAGCATGCGGGCGAACAAGGGGCGGGACACCAAGCCCGAACTCGCCCTGCGGCGCGCGGTGCACGCGCTCGGCCTCCGTTACCGAGTGTCGATCCGGCCCCTTCCGAAGATCCGCCGTACGGCCGACCTGGTGTTCACCAAGGCCAAGGTCGCGGTCTTCCTCGACGGCTGTTTCTGGCACGGATGCCCCGAGCACCACACCAAGGCGGTGACCAACGCCGGCTACTGGGCGGAGAAGGTGACCCGCAATCGCGAGCGGGACGCCGAGACCGATCGGTTGCTCGCCGAAGCCGATTGGGTGGTCATCCGCGTCTGGGAGCACGACGATCCCGACAAGGCGGCGATTCGGGTCGCTGAGAAGGTGCGCGCACGACGACCATGACCGCCGCAAAGACCTCGCACGTTCCGGTCACGATCGATCGGACGACGACGGGCCCCGCTACACGGCTCAGCGGGTCTTCAGGAGGTGGTCATCGTCGAATTCGCCGTCCTTGACGCCACCGGTGAAGGCCCTCCACTGATCCGGGGAGAACGTCAGGACCGGGCCGTCGGGATCCTTGCTGTCGCGGACGGCCACGACGCCGGGGAGGTTGCCGGCCACCTCTACGCAGTTGCCGCCGTCGGTGCTGTAGCTGCTTTTGCGCCACTCGGCATGGGACCAGTCCACGTTCGAGGTCATCCCGCGACCACCTTCCTTCGATGAGCCCTAGGCTATGAGCTGATCATGGAGGAGATGAGGGTAACCGACTCCTCTGCGGCGAGTGCCCGATTGATCAGATCTTCGAACATCTGCGCATACTTCGCGAGTTCGTCGGCATCTTCGAGTACCAGGCCGCTGGTGGCCTGTTCGAGGTAGACGAGGTCGGGATCCGCCGGATCGGGGAACTCCAGGAGAACGAACGGGCCGTCCATCGCCGGATGGGCCCCGCTCCGGAAGGGGAGCACCTGGATCGTGACGTTCGGCAGCTCGCTCCATCGGAGCAGGGAGGCGAGCTGGCCGCTCATCGTCTCCGGGCCTCCCACCTCGCGCACCAGAGCCGCCTCGTCGAGCACCACGTGCAGCCGGATCGGATCGTCCCGGGTGAGCAGTCGCTGGCGGGCGAGGCGTACGCCGATCTTCTTCTCCAAGTGGCCCGCACTGGGGCGCATGGCCGTCGCCTCGATCACCGCCCGTGCGTACGCCTCGGTCTGCAGCAGGCCGGGAATGACCTGGACCTCATACGTCCGGACCACCGCCGCGTCGGCTTCGAATCCGATATAGGAGTCGAAGCCGGCCTTCATGGCGTCCCGGTGGCGATGCCACCAGCCCTTCTGCCGGGACTCCCGCGCCAGCGCGACCAGTTCCCGCCGGAGCGTGTCGTCGGTGACCTTGTAGTGGTCGAGCAGGTCGCTGACATCTCCGTGATGGACGCTCACCCGCCCGGTCTCTATGCGGGAGACCTTGGTCGCGGACCATCCCAGAGTGGCGGCCACCTCGGTCCCGTTGAGGCCGGAGGCTTCCCGCAGGCGTCGCAGTTCGATCCCGAGCCGACGCCGTCGAGCCGTAGGACTGATGGGCATCCTCACCCTCCTGTTGGGCCCCCAGCTTGGCAAAGCCCTTCAGCCTGCGCAAACACAATCGGTTCGAAGTTTTCGCGCGAACGCAATTGCGCAAACGCGATTGCTCATGCATGCTCCAAGCGTACGGCTCGTCACCCTGCGTGAGGATCAGGCCTTGACATCGCAGGAGGAGCCTCATCCGTCACGAAGGGCCAGACGATGAAGCCACACAATCCCCAGGCGCAGTTCATCCACCTCCTGCGGCTGGGGTGGGACCTGCGGACCCTCGGGGTCGGCACCGCGCTCGTCCTCCCCGCCACCGGTCAGCCGGTGCTGGAGGTCATGTGCGGAGGCGAGACGCGCGTCCGGATCACGGCCGTACGGCGGGACCGCGAGTGGGTGTTCACCTGGCGGCCCTGGTGGGCGCGGTTCCTGCGGCGGGACGGGTCGGTCTGCGCCGAGGCGGACAACGCGGCCGACATCATCGTCGCGGAGGCGATCGCGTGAGCGCGCCGCAGCGAATCCACCGGGACAGGCCCCCGCAGGCGCGCCACGCCGTACTCGACGTGCTCCGGCGCCGGGAGTTCCCCGGCGTCCCCGCCTCCGTGTCCGAGGCCCGCGCCTGGGCGCGGGAGCACCTGACCGGACAGGTCTCCGGTGACACCCTCGACGTCGCGCTGCTCCTGCTCAGCGAGGTGTTCACCAACTCCGTGGTGCACTCCGACTCCGGTCGCGTCCCGGGCGGGTCGGTGACCGTCCATCTGGGCGCCCTCGACGGCCTGGCCCACGTCGAGGTGCTCGACGACGGCTCGGCGACCACCATGCCCTTCCTCCGGGCCGCGACCCCCGACGGCGAGAACGGGCGCGGCCTGGCTCTGGTGGACCTGCTGGCCGCGAAGTGGAGCGTCCACCACGACGAGGAGACCGGCACCGCGGTCTGGTTCCAGGTCTGCGAAGAAACAGCGGTATCAGGCTGACCGCCGTGTTCGCCGAGGCTTCAGCCCCCGAAACCGCGCAGCGGAAGCTGTCATTCGTCGAACTGGGAGCTTCGGGACGCAGCGATGTCTCCGAACGGCATGACGAGCTGCTCCGGGAGGGGCTGGATCATCCTTCGTGACGGCGGTTCCGGGGGTCTGCGGGCCGGTGTGCCGCGGCTACGCGCCGACGGCCGAGACCTCCTTGCGGTACGCGGTGGGGCTCATGCCGCGGACCCGCTTGAAGGCCGCGCTGAAGCCGAACGCGTCGGCGTAGCCGACCCGGCGGGCCACCGAGGTGACCGTGGCGGCCGGTTCGGCGAGCAGGTCGGCGGCGAGCGCCATCCGCCACCCGGTCAGGTACGCCAGCGGGGACTCGCCCACCGGCTCGGTGAAGCGCAGCGCCCACGGCGGCGACAGCACCGACCGGCCGAAGACGGCGCCGTCGGCGCGCACGCCCCGGAGCAGATTGTCGAACGGGTCCATGACCGTCACCATAAGCCCGCCGTACGGCCCGCCCGCCGTACGGCCGGGCGGAGCGGACGATCACGCATGCACGCCGTACGGACGGCCATGGCCCGGTGCCCGCGCCGGGCGGTTGACTCGACGGCATGACGACGGCACATGCGGATCGGATCCTGGTACTGGGCGGCACCGGCAAGACCGGGCGGCGGGTGGTGCGGCGGCTGCGGGAGGCGGGCCGGACCGTGCGGGCGGTGGACGCGGGCGTCCGCCGGTTCGTGGCGCTGTCCGGGCGGGGCATCGAGCACGCGGCCGGCGGCGACTTCGGCCAGGGGATGATCGCCGCGGAGCAGGCCGTACGCGGTTCGGGGGTGGAGTGGACGATCATCCGGCCGAACAACTTCGACCACAAGGCGACCCGGGACGATCCGCGACGTCGCCGTACCGTCACAAGGCGATCCGGGACGATCCGCGACGTCGACGAGGACTTCGCCCGCGACCCGGAGGTCACCCGGCGAGGTCCAGCGGGGTGTGGACCTTCCAGCGGTAGAGGTGGCCGTCGCGCCGGATGACGATCAGCTGGATCCGCCGGACGGTGATGGTGGCCGGGGCGGCGGTCACGGTGGCGAGCGCCCGCTCGTACGGCTCGGCCGGTCCGTCCGCGTCGCTGTAGGCGATGCTCATGTGCGGCGTCCAGCCGTCGTCCTCGTCCACCTCGCCCCGGACCTCCCGGACGCCCTGCCGTACGGCGCGGCGGGCCCGGTCGATGCCCTCCGCCGGCAACGGCCGGAACTGCACGGACTCGGGGTCCACCACGGGCCGGTCGAAGGTCAGGCGCGCCGGCTCGACCTCGGCGAGGCGGAGCCGTACGGCCTCCGCGATCGCGTCCACGTCCTCGACCTCATCGGTGAAGCCGAGCCCCTGCATGGTCAGGTGGAGCCACTCGATCGGCAGGACGTCGAGCCCGGGAAGACCGCGGAGCGGTTCCTGCCAGGCGCGGACGAGATCGTGCAGACCGTCCTGGCCGCCGAAGGTGGTGTGCACGGCGTACAGTTCCCGTCCGGCCCGCCAGCCCGGACGCCACCACCAGTGGCTTCTCATCCGCTCCGGCATCGTTCCCTCGCCTTCCGGTCGGCAGATCGGCGCGGCCACCCGACATCCGTGGCCGTATACGGAAACTACGTGGCCGCGTCCCGCTCCGGAAGATGACGACCGCCTGCCTGCCGTACGGACACGGGTCGGACGGCCGTGACCGGCCTGTTCCCGCCCCTGAGATCGCGGAGGACCGGCCGGTCGGCACCGGGGGCGGGTCAGCAGACGGTCTGCTCGCTGTTGACCAGGGTGTTGTTGCGGATCCGGGTGTCGGTGCCGCAGGGCTTCTCGATGATGGCCGAGTTCGTCACCCGCAGGTTCTGGATGGTGATGCCGGAGTTCTTGGGGAACTCGGTCCGGGAGGCGAGCCGGATGTCGCCGGGGCCGGTGACGGTGCCGCTCTGCGCGGCGACGGTGACGTTGTGGCAGTTCTCGATCAGGATGGAGTTGCTGCCCGTCCGGGCGATGTCCACCCGGTCGATGACCGCGCCGCCGCTCTCCGAGACGCAGAAGACGCCGCGTCCGCCGCCGCGGGCGACGACCTCGCCGACCCGGATGTTCACCGGGTAGGAACCGCCGATCCGGCCGTTCCGGTTGGCCATGCGGAAGGCCGCGTAACCGGTGCCGGTCCCGGCGCCCTGGGCGTCGACCTTGGTCACCGTGGCGTTGGTGGTGTCGTTCAGCAGCAGCCCGGACTCGCCGGTGTCACGGGCCGTCACGGTGCCGATCGTCAGACCGTCCACGCCGTAGGTCTCGACGGCGTGCGAGCTGGAGCCGGAGACGTAGACGCTGCCGATCCGGACGTTGCGGGTCCGGACGCTCCGGTCGCCGTGGTTGTCGATCCGGACGCCGAGGCCGCTGGACAGGCGCATGTCGATCTGGCCGAGCGTGACGTTCACGCCGTTGCGGACGAAGATCCCGTAGCGGGGGACACCGGTGACCTTGAGGTTCTGCACCTCGACGTCGGTCACGCCTCTGGCGTACACCACGGCCTGGTCGCCGCTGCCCGAGCCGGTGACGTTGACCGTGCCGCAGACGTCCAGCACGGTGTAGCTCGGCAGGGAGAGCCGGGAGTTGGCGCTCATCGATCCCGAGCCCCGCACGACGACCCGCTGCTTGGACGTGCGGCCCGAGGTCAGGCTGTTCACCGCGGCCTGCATCGCCGCGCGCATGTCGGTGCCGGTGTAGACGGTCCTGCCGCCGTTGCGCGCGGTCCACGTGCTCCCGCTCAGTACGGCCTCCGCCTGGTGGGCGCCGTCCCCGCAGGCCAGCGCGCTTCCGGCGGCCCCGGATCCCGTTCCCGCGGCGGTCCCGGCGGCGGTCCCGGATCCGGTTCCCGCGGCGGTCCCGGCGGCGGTCCCGGATCCGGTTCCCGCGGCGGTTCCGGTGGCGGTCCCGGCGGCGGCTCCGGCCGGCGCGGAGAGCGCCGTCGCCACGAGGGCCGTTCCGGCCAGTCCGGCTGCCACGGCCCTGATCCTGCACCTGAGGGCGGGCGCCCTTCCGCTGTCTCGCATGTCACTCCTCCGACTCGGTACGGCCCGGCCGCGATGTGGAGACGGACGTTACGGGGACCGAAAATCACGAGTCAATAAAGGAGCGACGGAGCTTCGGAAAGCGCTTGCCCATGCTGTCGCCGCACGCTGGGACGATGCGCCCTCCGGACGCGTGGGCGGAGATGAAAGTTTCAGCCGGGCCCTTCACCCGGAGACCGACCGGACCGGGCCGCGGTGCGCCGCGAAAGCACAGGTCACCGGGCCGGGCCGCGGTGCGCCGTGAAAGCACAGGTCACCGGGCCGGGCCGCGGTGCGCCGCGAAAGCACAGGTCACCGCGGCCTCCGGGCGAAACGCAGCCCCCTCCCCGGAGGCCGCGGCGCCGTACGGCATGGAGATCCTTTTCCGGGAAGTGCACGCCAGGACAGGGCCGGAAGCGTGCGCTTCCCGGAGAAGGATCGAGCACGGCCTCCACCGGCCGGGATCGGACGGACGAGGCCCGACCGCACACCGGAAGCGGGCGGAGACCGGCTACACGCCGAGGGCGGGCGGGACGAGGCCCGGCATGGCGGGGACGCCGCCGTCCATCGGGGCGAACGGTCCGCCCTGACCCATCGGCGATCCGGGGAAGCCCCAGTTCTGCCGGCCCTCGCAGCCGTGGGTGCCCTCGGCGTAGGCCGGCATGGTCCCGTCCACGCTGTAGATCATGCCGGAGTAGCGGACGCACCGGCCGTCCGTCCGCAGCCTGACGGGCCCGGCGTAGTACCGGTACTTGCCCTGGATCGCCTGGTTGTAGCCGCGCCCGTTGCCGTTCTCCGAGTCGACCTCCAGGCTCGCCTGGGTCGTCGTGGCGGTGCCCAGGGACGTCGCCTTCATGACGACCACGCAGTGCTGCCGGGTCTCGCGGTTGTGCAGCAGGTAGAGGTAACCGACGACCCCGCCGGGGAAGCCCGCCCGCATCGGGCGCATCGCACCGGGGACCTTCGTGAAGCCCGAACCGCACACCGACTCGGCCCTGTAGGGGTTCGTCACGGCCGAGGCCGCCTGGGCGGGAACCACGGTGGTGGCGGCAGCGGCGGCCAGCACCGCCAGAGCGGCTTTCTTCTTGACGAGTCTCATCATCGCTATCCCCCGAATATGACGCCGGAGATTCCCGTTACCAGTGCGGAAATCCTTTTCATGATCAATCGAGGGTTCCCGAAAGGCAAGGACCTCCATGCAAAAACCCCGCCTCCCTTCCTTCACTTCGCCCCTGAATAGGAGGAAAGCCGCAAGAATTGGTAATTCATATTAATAGCGGATAAAACGGTGCGGGAGCCACGATCCATGGCGGCGGGTGGGCGCCACGGCCCCGGCGGGTGGGCGCCACGGCCCCGGCGGGCGATCGCGTCCGCCCTCTGGCCTCCGCTCCCGCGGGGCCAATACGGTGGGCCCTCATCGGTCCCCGATGTCATGGAATGTCCGGTGACATCCGGAAGTGAGGAGCACCCCCCATGGACGCAGACGTCATCGTCGTCGGCGCGGGCCTGGCCGGTCTGGTGGCCGTCCACGAGCTGACCGCCGCAGGGAAGAAGGTCGTCCTGGTCGACCAGGAGAACGCCGCCAACCTCGGCGGGCAGGCGTTCTGGTCCTTCGGCGGCCTGTTCCTGGTCGGCACGCCCGAGCAGCGCCGCCTGGGCGTCAAGGACTCCTTCGAGCTGGCCTGGAGCGACTGGACGGGCAGCGCCGGGTTCGACCGCCTGGACGACGAGGACGCCTGGGCGGTCGCGTGGGCGCGTGCCTACGTGGAGTTCGCCGCCGGGGAGAAGCGCTCCTGGCTGGCCGGGCACGGCGTCACGTTCCTGCCGACCGTCGGGTGGGCCGAGCGCGGCGGCCTGCGCGCCGGCGGGCACGGCAACTCCGTGCCGCGCTTCCACATCGCCTGGGGCACCGGGACCGGCGTGGTCGAGCCGTTCGCCCGCTCCGCGCACCGGGCCGCCGCCGCCGGGCTGCTCCGTTTCCACCACCGGCACCGGGTGGACGAGCTGGTGGTGACCGGCGGCGCGGTCACCGGGGTGCGCGGGACGGTGCTGGCCGACGACGACTCCCCCCGCGGGGTCGCCTCCAACCGCGACGCGGTCGGCGCGTTCGAGCTGAGCGCCCAGGCGGTGATCGTCACGACCGGCGGGATCGGCGCCGACCACGACCTCGTGCGGCGCCACTGGCCCGAGCGGCTCGGCCGTCCCCCGGCGCACATGGTCACCGGCGTCCCGGCCTACGTCGACGGGCGGATGCTCGGCATCGCCGAGGACGCCGGGGCCCGGCTGGTCAACCGCGACCGCATGTGGCACTACACCGAGGGCCTGCACAACTGGGACCCGATCTGGCCCGGGCACGGCATCCGCATCCTGCCCGGCCCGTCGCCGCTGTGGTTCGACGCCCTCGGCCGGCGGCTGCCCGAGCCGTGCCTGCCCGGCTACGACACGCTGGGCACGCTCAAGCACCTGCGCACCACCCCGGACCTCGCCGGGTACGACCACTCCTGGTTCATCCTCAACCAGCGGATCATCGCCAAGGAGTTCGCGCTCTCCGGCTCGGAGCAGAACCCCGACATCACCGCCAAGGACCGCAGGGCGTTCCTGCGCTCCCGCGTCCTCGGCAAGGGCGCGCCCGCCCCGGTGGAGGCGTTCAAGCGCAACGGCGCCGACTTCGTCGTGGCCGCCACCCTGGAGGAGCTGGTGGCGCGGATGAACGGGCTCACCGACGAGCCGCTGCTCGACGCCGCGGCCGTCCGCGCCCAGATCGAGGCCCGCGACCTGCAGGTCGCCCACCCCTACGGCAAGGACGTCCAGGTCCAGGGCATCCACAACGCCCGCCGCTACGTGGGCGACCGCCTCGGCCGCGCCGTCCCCCCGCACCGGATCCTCGACCCGGCGGCCGGGCCGCTGATCGGCGTGAAGCTGCACGTCCTCACCCGCAAGACCCTCGGCGGGATCCAGACCGACCTCGACTCCCGCGCCCTGGACCGGGACGGGCGGCCGGTCCCCGGCCTGTACGCCGCCGGGGAGGTCGCCGGGTTCGGCGGCGGCGGGGTGCACGGCTACAACGCCCTGGAGGGGACCTTCCTCGGCGGCTGCCTGCTGTCCGGCCGGGCCGCCGGCCGCGCCGCCGCCCGGCAGACGGCCTGACCGCCTGCACCGCCCGGCCGCCTACACCGCCCGGCCGCCTACACCGCCCGGCCGGGCACGGGACGGCACGGCACGGCTCTCCGGCGGAGCGGGCCGATGCGGATGAGGCGAGAGGAACAGGACACCTTTTCCGGAAAAATCTGGATAGGCAGGAAACGGGGTTCCGGTGCCGGACACGTACGGGGTGACGAGCCCTCCAGGGAAGGAGACAGTGTGGGCCCCCCCGACCCCCAGCGGCGCTTCGAGGAGATCTACACCGCGCACTACCCCGACCTCCTCGCCTACGTGCGCCGCCGTACCGCCTCCCCCGACGACGCCGCCGACGCGCTCGCCGAGACGTTCACCACGGCCTGGCGCCGCCTGGACGACGTCCCCGAGGGGCACGCCGCCCGGCTCTGGCTGTACGGCACGGCCCGGCGCGTGCTGGCCAACGGCCGCCGGGCCGCGGACCGCCGGACCGAGCTGGCCGTACGGCTCCGCGCCGAGCTCGCCGTCTGGGCCGAGCACACCGGTGACGCCGGAGCTCCCGGAGGCGCCGCCGGACACGATCGGGGCGGGGTGCGGGAGGCCTTCCGGCGGCTGAGCGCCGATGACCGGGAACTGCTCGCGCTGGTCAGCTGGGAGGGCCTGGACGCCGGGGAAATCGCGACCGTGCTGGGCTGCTCGCGCGGGGCCGTACGCCTCCGGCTGCATCGGGCCCGCAAGCGGCTCGCCCGGGAACTGGACTCCGCCGGACTGAACCTGACCCGGTACGGCTCGCGCGCGGTCGCGCTGGCGAGGGGAGAAGCGTGATGCACGACGTCGACCGCCTCGTGGCGGGCATCGCCCCCGATCCCGGCCCCGGCATGACCCCGGGAGCCAGGGAGCTGTTCGAGGAGATCACCGCTGCGGCCCCGGCCCTCGCACCCGCCGTGCCCGCCCGCCGTCGGTGGTTCGCCCTTCCGCCGCAGGCCCGGACGACCCGGCCCGCCCGGTGGCGCCGCCGGCTCGTGCTGCCCGCCACCGCCGTGGTGATGATGGCGGGCTGGGTGCTTCCCGGCTCCCTGGGAGCGGCCCCCGCCTCCGCCGCGCTCGACATCGTGCGGGAGGGCGACCACTACGTCATCACGGTGAAGGATCTCTACGCCGATCCGGAGAAGTACGAGTCCGAGCTCAGGACCCTCGGCCTGGACATCAGGCTCAGCATCGAGCCCGCCTCGGAAGGAGAGGTGGGCCGGTTGCTCGATGTCCGCGAGGAGGGTGAACTGCAGCGCATCCGCCGTCTCGTCGAGGAGGGAAAGCTGAAGTCGGGGCAGACCATCGTACCCGGCGAGGGAACCATCACCAGCGTCGACTCATCCGACTCGTGTCCCACCCTGTTCCCCTGCACGATCGGCCTGAAGGTGCCCGTGGACTACGCGGACACCGCGGAGATCTCCCTCGGGCGAGCCGCCCTGCCCGGTGAGGAGTACGCGGACCGGCCGGATCTCGGCGCGCCCCACCAGATCTTTCACTGCGTCCAGTACGCCAACAGGACCGTCGAAGAGGTGACGACGGCGCTGCGGAGGCGCGGCGTGACACCGAGTTGGACCTCCTACGCCGAGATGAGGTTCCGGCCCTCGGTCCCCGGTGACTGGTATGTATACGAGGGTTTCATGACCTCGGCGACCACCGCGCGCATCCTGGCCAATCCCACACCGCACCGCACTCCCCGGCCGCTGAAGGTCTTCTGCCCCGAAGGCCCGTCGAGCTCTCCGGACCCGACGGGCCCGCTGGACCCCGGACCTTCCCAGAGCCCGCCGGCCTCCTGAGAGGGCGCGGGCCGATCCTCCGCTCCCCGGCCCGCGCCTCCCTGTCACCGGTTCCCCGTCAAGCGCTTCCGTTCCCGTTGAGCGCTCCCGCCGCCTCCCGGGCGCCTCTCCGCGCCGCGCGGCCCGTTCCGCATGCCCGCGTCCCCACCCGTGTGCCTTCCCGGCGCTTTCCGGGCTTCCCGGCCGGTTCCCTCTCGGTCCCCCACCGCCCTCCCCGCCTCCCCGCCTCCCGGCCTCCCGACGACGATCGGATTCCGCGTGCTCACCGACGCCCCGTCAGCCGCACCGCTCCGGCTCCGCCGAGCCGTCCCCGCCCTCCGCACCGCCCTCGCGGATCACCGGCTCTTCGCCGTGGTCCTCGCTCTCGCCGCCGCGCTCCGCGTGGTGACCATGCTCGGATACCGGCCCGCCCAGCTCTACTGGTACGACTCCTTCACCTACCTGGACACGGCCGTCCACCTGCGGCCGTCGGCGTCCTTCCATCCGATCGGCTACCCGCTACTGCTCCGGGCCCTGTGGCCGCTGCACAGTGTCGAGGTGATCGCGGCCGTGCAGCACATGATGGGCCTGGCCGTCGGGGTGATGGTCTACGCGCTGCTGCGCCGCCGGTCGCTGCCCGGCTGGGGCGCGACCCTGGCGACCGTGCCGGCCCTGTTCGACGCCTCGTTCCTCCGGTTGGAGCACGCGGTCCTGTCGGACATGCTGTTCATCTTCCTGATCGTCGCCGGGCTCACCGCACTCATGTGGTCGCCCCGCCTCTCCGTACGGGCCGCCACGGGGGCGGGCCTGCTGTTCGCGGCGGCGGCGCTCACCCGGACGGTCGCGCTCCCGCTGCTCCTGCTCGTCCTGTTCGTCCTCGCCGTCCAGCGCACCGGGTGGCGGCCTCTGGTCGCCATGGCCCTGGCCGGAACGGTGCCGCTGGCCGCCTACGCCGCCTGGTACGGCGCGCACCACGGCAGGTTCGCGCTCAGCGGCGCGGACGGGGTCGCGCTCTGGGCCCGCACGATGACCTTCGCCGACTGCGCGGTCGTCGAACCTCCACCGGAACTGGCGGCGCTCTGCCCGAACGGCACCGTCGTGGACGCCGCCTCGGAGTACGTCTGGGCTCCCGGGGCCTCGCTCAACCGGCTCCCCGGCGACCGGTTCTCCCACAACGAGGCCGCTCGGGCCTTCGCCCTGCGGGCCATCGCCGCCCAACCGCTCGACTACCTCCGCGAGGTCGCGAAGGACACCTCCATCGCCTTCTCCTGGGCTCCCGTCGCCCACCCGAAACGGGTCACCCCCGCCTTCGGCTTCGGGCACGGTGACTGGCCGCTGCCGGAGCAGCCGCTGATCGGCAAGGTGAAACGGGAGTACGACCCGGACATCAGAGGGCTGTACTCGGTCCGGCCGTACGCCGACTTCCTGGTCGCCTACCAGTACCCGGCGTATCTGCGCGGGCCGCTGCTGGCGGCGATCCTGCTCGTCGGCGCGGCGGGCGCGCTGCTCCGGCGCCGTGCCGTACCGCTGCCCTGGAGTGTGGCAGCGATCCTGCTCGTCGGCCCGGTGGCGGTGCTCGACTTCGACCACCGCTACGTCCTGCCCGTCATCCCTGTCGCCTGCCTCGCCGCCGCCCTCACCCTGCGGTCCCTCCCGGTCCGGAACCCCTTCGGGTCGTCGAAAGCAGCTGAACCGAGGCGTCTCCGCTCGAAGTGATGCCGCCCGGTGGGCCGGGAGGCGGGTTCCGGTCGCCGTGTTCACCGGCATCGGCCGGACTTTCGCGCGCATCGGGCGCACGGAGCGGGTCGCGACGGAGACGGCCGGCACGGAGGGGGTGCCGAGGACCTCGGTCGTTCCACCGGGCAAAGAATCGGCTTCGCCGCGGAGAAGACTCGGAAATCCCGTGCCGCCGCTGATGGACGGATCGACACCGACCGACCTGACGAGGGAGAGCACACGATGGCCGACAGGCCTGACCGGGTAGTGGAAGCGACCACCGGCGGACGGTGGGGTTGGAACTGGACCATCGGCCGCCGGCTGACCGCCGGGTTCGTGACCGCGCTGGTCATGATGGGCGCCATCGGCGCCGTCTCCTACACCAACACCGTCGACCTGGTCGAGAACGAGGGATGGGTGGCCCACACCCACACGGTCATCGGCAGGCTCGACGGCGTGCTGTCGACGCTGAAGGACGCCGAGACCGGCCAGCGCGGCTACCTGATCACCGCCGAGGACTCCTACCTCGGCCCCTACACCGAGGCGAAGAAGGCCGTCGGCGACCTGCTGGACGAGACCGCGGAGCTCACCTCGGACAACGCCGCCCAGCAGAAGCGCATCCAGACCCTGCGCCCGCTGATCGACGCCAAGTTCACCGAGATGCAGCAGACCGTCGACCTGCGCCGCGGCGAGGGCTTCGAGGCCGCACGCGCCGTCGTGCTGTCCGACAAGGGCAAGGCGACCATGGACGAGATCCGCGCCACCCTGAGCGAGATGCGCGAGGCCGAGGCGTCCCTGCTGACCGTGCGGGCCGAGGAGGCCGCGGCGACCGCGGCGACGACCAAGAACGTGGTGCTGTTCGGCACCGGGCTGGCCGTCGTCGTGCTGCTCGGGCTGGCCTGGTTCCTGACGCGCAGCGTCACCCGGCCGGTCGGCGACCTGGCGCGGCGCCTGCGCGACATCGCCGACGGCGACGGCGACCTGACCCAGCGGGTGGACGAGTCCCGCCGCGACGAGATCGGCACCCTGGCCACGCTGTTCAACCGGTTCGTCGGCAACATCGCCGACCTGGTCCGCCAGATCAACGACTCGGCGGCCGCCTCCTCGGCGGCGGCGCAGGAGCTGTCGGCCATCAGCGTGGAGATCGGCAAGCAGACGGAGAACGCCTCGGCCCAGGCCGTCAACGCCGCGGCCACGGCCGAGCAGGTCTCCGGCAACGTGCAGACGGTGGCCACCGCCAGCGAGGAGATGGGCGCCTCGATCCGGGAGATCTCCCGCAGCGCGGCCGAGGCCAGCACCGCCGGCCACGCCGCGGTGACCCGCGCCGCCGAGGCCAGCACCGCCATCTCCCGGCTGGGAGAGTCGTCCGAGGCGGTCAGCAGCGTGGTGGCGCTGATCAACTCGATCGCCGAGCAGACCAACCTGCTCGCGTTGAACGCGACCATCGAGGCGGCCCGCGCCGGGGACGCCGGCAAGGGCTTCGCCGTGGTCGCCTCCGAGGTCAAGGACCTGGCCCAGGAGACCGCCAAGGCGACCGAGGACATCACCGCGCGCATCACCGCCATCCAGGGCGACGTGGCCGTGGCGGTGGCGTCGATCTCCACGACCGCCCAGGTGATCGGCGAGGTCAACGACCACCAGGGCAGCATTGCCGGTGCGGTGGAGGAGCAGAGCAGCACCACCGACAGCATGGCGAACAACATCTCCGAGGCCGCCTCCGGCGCGACCGCCATCGCGCAGAGCGTCCAGCAGATCGCCGCCACCGCGCAGGCGACCGTGGGCAGCATCGGCGAGGTGCGGCGGGCCTCGGAGGAACTGGCGCACAACTCCGCGCACCTCAACGCGCTGGTGGGACGCTTCCGCGTCTGACGGCCGGGGCCGACCGGTGGGCCTCGGAGGAACTGGCGCACAACTCCGCGCACCTCAACGCGCTGGTGGGACGCTTCCGCGTCTGACGGCCGGGGCCGACCGGCCGGCCTCGGCCGGTCGGCCCCGTGGTCCTCGCCGGGCCCGCGGACGCGACGGCCTCAGACGGGTGCGCCGCCGCGGGAGGAGGCGCGGTCGGCGGCCACGACGGCGTCGAGGAGGCCGGGGAAGACCTCGTCGACCTCGTCGCTCCGCAGGGTGTTCATCCGTGAGGCGCCGACGTAGTACTGCCGGATGAGTCCGGCCTCGCGCAGCACCCGGAAGTGGTGTGTGGCCGTGGAGGTGCTGACGGGGAGGTCGAAACCGCCGCACCTGAGGTCGGCCGGGGCGTCGCGCAGCTGCGTGACGATGCTCCGCCGCACCGGGTCGACGAGGGCGTCGAGGACCTGCTGCAGAGTGATCGTCCGTACGTCGGGATGCGGCGGGATGCGGTCGGCGTCCATGCACCCATATTACGACGGACATCAAAGTTTGACAGCCATCGTAGTTCTGGGCTTGAGTGGAGATCCACTTCCCGGCGGAGGGGCGAGAGGACGACGCGATGACCAGAACGGTGCTGTTCCACGAACTCGGCGGGCCCGAGGTGCTGCGGCTGGAGGACGCCCCGGTCGGCGAGCCGGGGCCGGGCGAGGTGCGGATCCGGGTGGACGCGATCGGCCTGAACCGGGCCGAGGTGCTGTTCCGCAGCGGTCACTACATCGAACCGGTGCGGCGCTTCCCCGCTAGGCTGGGCTCCGAGGCCGCCGGCGTGGTCGAGGCGGTCGGCGAGGGCGTCACCGGGCTGCGACCCGGCCAGGCGGTCAGCACCGTGCAGACGTTCTCGCAGAACGACTACGGCGTCTACGCCGAGCGGGCGATCGTGCCCGCCGCGGCGGTGCTGCACCGCCCCGAGGGGGTCGGCCCGGTCGAGGGCGCCGCGGTGTGGATGCCGTACGTGACGGCCTACGGCGCGCTGGTGGAGGTCGGCGGGATGCGGCCCGGCGACACGGTCGTGCTGAACGCGGCCTCCAGCAGCGTGGGACTGGCCGCCATCCGGGTCGCCGACCGGATCGGCGCCGTGCCGATCGCCGTCACCCGCACCGCCGCCAAGAGGGAGGCGCTGCTGAAGGAGGGGGCCGCGGAGGTGGTCGTCGGCGAGTCGGAGGACGTGGTCGAGCGGGTGCTCGCGGCGACCGGCGGCCGGGGCGCCGAGTTCGTCTTCGACGCCGTCGCCGGACCCGGCGTGACGGACCTGGCCAGGATCGTCGCGGGCGACGGCACGATCCTGGTGTACGGCGCGCTCAGCGGCGAGCCGACCCCCTATCCGATGATCGGTCTGGGCATGCCCCCGGTGAACATGCGCACCTACACCATGCTGGAGACGACCACCCGGCCCGAGCGGCTGCGCCGGGCCGCGGCCTTCGTGGCCTCCGGGCTGCGCTCGGGCGCCTTCCGGCCCGTGGTGGACCGGACCTTCGAGCTGGACGAGATCGTCGAGGCCCACCGGTACCTGGAGTCGAACGCCCAGATCGGCAAGATCGTGGTGACCGTCGCGCACTGACCGGCGCGCACCGACCGGCGGGACCGAGGCCGCTCCCGCGCGCCGATCGGTGAGCTCACGGCCGGGCCGCGGTGTGCCGGTGCCCGGCGGGTACGGGGGCCCGCCGGGTACGGGGGAGCGCCGGGTGCAGGCGGGCGGCGGGGGAGCGCAACCCGTGGGGTACGGCGGGCGTCATCCCCGGGGGGACGCGCGGGCGGGGCCGTACCGGGACGCTGGGGCCATGGACACGCTCGACCTGGCCCGGCTGCAGTTCGCCCTCACCGCGGGGACGCACTTCCTGTTCGTCGCCCTCACCCTCGGCCTGGCCACGCTCATCGCGGTCGTGCAGACCCGGGCCACGCTGACCCGCTCCACCGTGCACGAGCGGATGACGCGGTTCTGGGGACGGCTCTACGTGATCAACTACGTGATGGGCATCGTCACCGGGCTGGTGATGGAGTTCCAGCTCGGGATGGCGTGGAACGGGCTGTCGCACTTCGCGGGCAACGTCTTCGGGGCGGCGCTGGCGATGGAGACGCTGGTCGCGTTCTTCGTCGAGTCCACCTTCCTGGGGCTGTGGATCTTCGGCTGGGGGCGGCTGAACCGGTGGGCGCACCTGGCGGTGTTCTGGGTGGTGACGCTCACCGCCTACGCCTCGGCCTACTGGGTGCTGGTGGCCAACGGGTTCATGCAGAACCCGGTCGGCGCCGAGTCGTCCGGCGGGACGCTCCGGCTCACCGACGCGGCGGCGGTGCTGGCCAACCCGGCGGCGCTCACCGCCTTCGGGCACGTCCTGGCCGCCTCGCTGGTCACCGCCGGGTTCTTCCTGGCCGGGGTGAGCGCCCACCACCTGCGCCGCCGGACCGCCGAGCAGGAGTTCTTCCGCCGCTCGCTGCGGATCGGCGTGTTCACCGGCCTGCCCGGCCTGCTGGCCGTCCTCGCCTTCGGCGAGCTCAGCTTCTCCACGGTGCAGCCGATGAAGTGGGCCGTCTTCGAGGGGGACGCCGCGGAGATCGACCGGCTCCGGGCGGAGGCCGCCGCGGCGTACGGGGCGGTCCGGGAGGGAGCGGGAGGAGCCGGGGGTCTGGCGGATCTCGTGGACCACGTGCCGCCCGCGCTCCCGGTGCAGGCCGGGGGGATCGCGATGCTGGGCCTGTTCGGGGTGATGGCGCTCGTCTCGCTGGTGAGCGTGCCGCCGGCCCTGTCCTCCCGGGCGGTCCGGGGGCTGCGCGCCTGGCACGTGCTGCTGATCGCGGCGGTCCCGCTGCCGTTCGCCGCCGTGCTCGGCGGGTGGGTGCTGCGCGAGGCGGGCCGCCAGCCGTGGGCCGTGCAGGGACTGCTCACCACCGAGGAGGCGCTGAGCGACCTGCCGCCCGGCCTGCTCCGGTTCTCGCTGGCCGCCTTCACCGTGCTGTTCGCGGTCCTGGTCGCGCTCAACGCCTGGATGCTCGTCCGCACCGCCCGCCGGGGCCCCGGCCCCGCCGACGACCCGGCTCCCGGTGCTCCGGACCTCCCGACCGGTTCCCCGCCCGCCCGGGACGAACCGGTCCCGGCGGCCGTGTTCTGATCCGCACCCCGGAAGCCGCACCCCGGCGGCCGTGTTCTGATCCGCACCCCGGAAGCCGCACCCCGGCGGCCGTGTTCTGATCCGCACCCCGAAAGCCGCACCCCGGCGGCGTTCCGGCCGCCGGCCCCGAACCGCTCTGCGGTGTCCCCGCCCCTGCCCCCGCCGACAAGGAACCACGATGGAAATCGCCCTCCTCGCCTTCTTCACCGCCGGGTACCTCGTGCTCTCGGGGGCCGACTTCGGGATCGGCATGCTCCTGCCGTACCTCGGACGCTCCCCCGGCGAGCGCGGCCGGGTGCTGGACGTGATCACGCCGTTCTTCCTGGCCGACGAGGTCTGGCTGGTCGTCGCGGTCGGCTTCTTCGCCGGGGCCTTCCCCGTCCTGGAGGGCGGGTTCCTCGCGGAGAACTACGCGGCGTTCACCGTGCTGCTGCTCGGCTGGGTGGCGCGGGACGCGGGGATCCTGCTGCGGGGACGGGTGGACCGGGCGGCGTGGCGGACCGGGTGCGAGGCGGCGGTGGTCATCGGGAGCTGGGCGGTGGCGCTGAGCTGGGGGTTCGTCCTCGCGGGGAGCACGGGGAGTGCGGGAGCGGCGCCGCCGGTCCTGGCCGCGGCGGTCGCCGCCGCCGCCGCGCTGTTCTGCGCCCAGGGGCTGGCGCTGGCCGCGCTCCGGCTGCGCGGGGAGACCTCGCGCGCAGAGACAGGGAAGGCATCCGGCGGAGATGCACTGCGCACAGAGACAGGGAAGACATCCGGCGGAGAGGCGGGGGTGCCGTGGCGGCGGGCGCGGCGGCCCTTCGGCGCGCTGGGCGAGCGCGCCGCCTACGCCCTGACCTCGGCCGCCATCGTGTCGGCCGGGCTGGCGGCCGGATCCCGCCTGCCGCTGGCGGAGCACCTCGCCGACCCGGCGACGCTCGCCCTGCTCACCCCCGCCGCCGCGATCCTCACACCCCTGCTGGTGGGAACCCAGGTGTGGCTCTGGCGGGTCCTCGCCCGCCCCGGGGCGGGGACGGCGAGAACGGCCGGAGCCGCCGGAGCCGCCGGAGCCGCTGGAACGACTGAAGCCGCTGGAGTCGCTGGAACGGCCGGGGCCGCTGGAACGGCGACGTCATGATCCTCCGCCGGTGCGCCCGCGGCGGGAGGGGCCGGCCGGGCCCGCGATCGGCGCCCTCTCCGGACACGGAACGGCCGCGCCCCGCCGGAGGGCGGGACGCGGCCGCGTCGCGGAGATCATGAGGTCTCGAGAAGGACCCGTCGTCCCCTTCTGCGCAGCGCGCTGATCGCGGCGCCGTCCGGGTCAGGCCGTCGCCGTGATCATCCAGGCCAGGCCGAGGAGCACGGCCACGGGGATCAGCCACACCACGGCCTCGATCGCGAACTCCTTGTACACGGTGAACTTCCTTCTCTGGGAACCGGGTCGATGACAATATCGGCCCGTAGCATACGGGGTTGAGGGGATTCCGCACTCCCAAGGGATGTCGCCACCGGCGAGCCGGCCCATCGAGATGGTCGACATGGCTGGAAAGGCTCGCGCTTTCGAGCCATATCGACAACATCAACGCCTACCTCGCAATCGGTGAGGTCGTGCACGGCGACCGTGGTGCCACCCTCGGCGTTGACCGATGCACCAGCCGTCGCCTTTCGCGATGGACACCCCATGACACGTCACTCAAAGTGATCATAAGATCACCATGTGGTGCGATTCGCACAGGAGCGGCCTGGCCATCGACTTAAGGCCGTCCTTGAGTTCTAGGAGCCACTTGGTCAGTGGCCCTTGGCCGAGGCGTCCTCCGGGAGCTCGTCGGGCTCGGCCACCCGGAACCAGCGGCAGCCGTACGGACCCATGGTGAAGCGCACGCGCCCGCCGGGCCCGACGTCCTGCGTCCCGTCCACCAGCAGGTCGACCAGGACGCACGGGTCGCCGAGGCCCTCCAGGACCAGCTCCACCTCCGCCTCGCGGTCGGCGAAGTTGTGCACGGCGACCACGGTGCCGCCCTCGGCGTCGGCCCGGTGGGCCAGCACGGCCTCGTCCCCGGCGTCGAGGACGTCGTAGTCGCCCCAGGCCAGCTCCGGGCACTCGCGGTAGCGCTCGATCAGCGTCGTCACCCAGTGCAGCAGCGAGTCGGGGTCGCGGCGCTGGGCCTCGACGTTGACGTGGCGCGGGCCGAACGCGCCGGTCACCGGCGGCACGGGGGTGCGCACCTCCCCCCGGGAGAACCCGCCGCTCGGCGCCCACTGCATGGGCACCCGTACGGCCATGCGCCCCTTGGCCTGGAGGTTCTCGCCCAGCCCGATCTCCTCGCCGTAGAAGAGCACGGGGGTGCCCGGCAGGGAGAACAGCACGCTGTAGGCCAGCTTGAGGCGGCTCAGGTCGCCGCCGAGCATCGGCGGCACGCGGCGGCGCAGTCCCCGGTCGAAGAGCCGCATGTCCTCGTCCGGGCCGAAGGCGTCGAAGACCTCGTGCTTCTCGGCCTCGGTGAGCTTGTCCAGGGTCAGCTCGTCGTGGTTGCGCACGAACATCGCCCACTGGGCGTCGTCGGGCGCCGTGGGCCGCTCGCGCAGCGCCTCGGCCAGCGCCTTCGGGTTCTTGCGGGCCATGGACAGGTGGAAGCGCTGCATGGCGACGAAGTCGAAGCACATGGTGACCTCGTCGCCGTTGCCGTCGCCGAAGTACTCCGTCAGCTCCGGGTAGGGCAGGTTGACCTCGCCCAGCAGGATCGAGGTGCCGTCCCGCCGGTTCATGAAGGCCCGCAGGTCGGCCAGGAACTCGTGCGGGCCGCCGTCGATGCCCTCGATCAGGAACGGCACCGCGTCGACCCGGAAGCCGGACAGCCCGAGCTCCATCCAGAAGCCGAGGATGCGCGCGATCTCGTCGCGGACCTCGGGGTTGGCGGTGTTCAGGTCCGGCTGGAACCGGTAGAAGCTGTGGTAGTAGTACTGCCCGGTCCCCTCGTCGAGCTCCCAGAGGCTGTCCTCCTCGTCCGGGAAGACGATGGCCTTGGGGTCGAAGGGCTCCGGCTCGTCCCGCCAGACGTACCAGTCGCGCTTGGCCGAGTCCCGGCCGGCGCGCGACTCCTTGAACCAGGGGTGCTCGTCGGAGGTGTGGTTGACCACGAGGTCGGCGATGACCCGGATGCCCCGGTCCCTGGCGGTCCGCATGAACTCCACGAAGTCGCCCAGGGTGCCCAGCCGGGGGTCCACGGAGTAGAAGTCGGTGATGTCGTAGCCGTCGTCGCGGCCGGGGGTGGGGAAGAACGGCATCAGCCAGATGCAGGTCACCCCGAGCCGGTCGAGGTGGTCGATCTGCTGGGTCAGGCCCCGGAAGTCGCCGATGCCGTCGCCGTCGCCGTCCTTGTAGGTCTCGACGTCCAGGCAGTAGACCACGGCGTTCTTCCACCACAGGTCTCCGGTGTAGGTCAGTCGCATGCGGGCGCACTACCCTCCGGTGAGGCTTTCATGAGGCTTCGGCGGCATCGCTCCCCGGACCGGGCGGTGGCGACCGGCTATGGTGGGTGGGATCACACGAGGTGGTCCTGATCCGCCGGAGGGCGCCATGCGGCAGCGAAGGTGCGGTGCGCCCTTCGGCTGGCTGCTCGCCCTGCTGCTCCCGCTGTTCGTCTCCGGCGGGCTGAACGCGCCCGCCGCCCTGTCGTACGGCGCGCAGCACCGGCCGGCCGTCGCCAAGGCGCCCGGCGACCACCATCCCTTCTCCCGTCAGGTCCCGCTGGGCGAGCGCCACCTCGCGTCCGCTCCGGCCTTCACCGGGACCGGTGCGGGCGGCGGCCATCCGGCCGCGGCCCCGCCGCGCTCCCTGCCGGGTCCGCCGTCCTCTCCCGGCCGGGCCGTGCGCCCGGCCCGCGGCGACGATCCCCGCCCGCTCGCGGCCCTGCTGGTCAGGTCCGGCCGCGCGCCTCCCTCCACAGGCGGCTGAGGCACCCCGCGTTCCCGCGTTCCGGGGTGCTCCGCCGTACCCGTCGGCCGACGTCCCCCCGGACCCGTCCTCCGGACCTCTCCCCGCACCCGGTCTCCGGGCGTCCCGCCGTACCCGGCGGCCGGCGTTCCGCGGACCCGGCTCCGGGGCGCTCCGCCGTACCCGGCGGGGTTCCGCGGGTCCGCGCCGGGGCGGCCGGCCGTGCGCGGGACCGCTTCCTTCCTTTCTCGAGCCTGTGGAGGCTTCCATGTCGCGTGCTCCGCTGATACGCGCGATAGCGGCGTTCGCCGTGATCGCCGCGTCGCTCTACGTCGCCCTGACCATGCGCCCGACCCTCGGTCTCGACCTGCGCGGCGGGACCCAGATCGTGCTGGAGACCAAGGACTCCCCGACGGTCAAGGCCGACGCCGAGACCACCGACCGCACCCTGGAGGTGCTCCGCCGCCGCACCGACGCGCTGGGCGTGGCGGAGGCGCCGCTGTCCCGCTCCGGCGAGCGGCGGATCATCGTCGAGCTGCCCGGTGTGCTGGACCCGAGCAAGGCCGCCGAGGTCATCGGCAAGACCGCCCAGCTGACCGTCCATCCCGTCATCGCGGTGGCCGACGCGACCACCAAGCCCGGTGCGGGCGAGCAGGTCATCGCCGACGAGGACGGCTCCCGCATCCTCGTCGGCCCGGCCCGGCTCACCGGCGACGACGTCGGCGCCGCCGAGGCCGGCATCGACCCGCAGTCGGGCGGCGGCTGGTTCGTCACCATCGACTTCCGCGGCAAGGGCGCCCAGGAGTGGCCGAAGCTGACCGGCGAGGCGGCCTGCAACCCCTCCGGCGACCCCAAGCGGCGGGTCGCCATCGTGCTCGACGGCAAGGTCCTCGTCTCCCCGCAGGTGAACGAGGACGTGGCCTGCAACGTGGGCCTGCCGGGCAACTCCACCCAGATCACCGGCTCCTTCACCGCCGAGGAGTCCAAGGAGCTGGCCGTGCTGATCGAGGGCGGTTCGCTCCCGGTCCCGGTCGCGATCGTCGAGCAGCGGACCGTCGGGCCGACGCTCGGCGCCGCCGCGATCGCCGCCAGCGCCCAGGCCGCCGTCATCGGCGTCGCGCTCACCGCGCTGTTCATCGTCATCACCTACCGGCTGGTGGGGCTCGTCGCGGCCTTCGCGCTGGCCTGCTACGGGCTGATCTCCTACGCGGCGCTGGTGGCGCTCGGCGCGACCCTCACGCTGCCCGGCCTGGCGGGCTTCGTGCTCGCCATCGGCATGGCGGTGGACGCCAACGTGCTGGTCTTCGAGCGGGCCAGGGAGGAGTACGCCGCCCGGCCGCGGTCCGGGGCCGGGTCCGGGTCCGGGTCCGGGGACGGAGCCGGGGGCGCGAAGCAGGCCGGGGAGCGGCGGGAGGCCGCGGCGGCCGGGGGCGGGACGCGGCTCCGGCAGGCGTTGGAGAAGGGCTTCCGCAACGCCTGGAGCGCGGTGGCCGACTCCAACGTCACCACGCTGCTCGCCGCCGGGCTGCTGTTCTTCCTGGCCTCCGGCCCGGTGCGCGGCTTCGGGGTGACGCTCTCCATCGGTGTGCTCGCCTCCATGGTCACCGCGATGGTCGTCACCCGGGTCATCGCCCAGTGGGCGGTCAACCGCCGGGCCGTCGCCGCCCGGCCGGCGATCACCGGCATCGCCGGCATCGGACGGCTGCGCACGTGGCTGAACGAGCACGGCCCCGACCTGATGCGCCACCACCTGGCCTACCTCGTGGTCGCCGCCGCGGTGACGGTCGCGGCGCTGGCCGGGCTCGCGGTGCGCGGGCTGAACTACGGCGTGGAGTTCACCGGCGGCCGGATCGTCGAGTACTCCACCACGCAGGCGATCACCGCCGACACCGCGCGCGAGCTGGTCGCCGACGCCGGGTTCCCCAGCGCCGTGGTGCAGACCTCCGGAAAGGACATCTCCGTGCGGACCGGTCAGATCGGCAACGCCGAGGTGAACCGGATCGAGGCGTCGCTGGAGCGCGGGGCCGGGCGGGTGGACAAGGTCCGCGACGAGCTCATCGGCCCGAGCATGGGCGCGGAGCTGCGCCGCAACGCGCTGATCGCGCTGGCCGTGGCGCTCGCCGCACAGCTGGCCTACCTGGCCTTCCGGTTCCGCTGGACCTTCGGTCTGGCGGCCGTGCTGACCCTCGCCGTCGACGCGGCGGTCGTGGTCGGCGCGTTCGCGTGGCTGAACAAGCCGATCGACGGGGTGTTCCTGGCGGCCATGCTGACCGTGATCGGCTACTCGGTCAACGACAAGGTCGTGGTCTTCGACCGGGTCCGCGAGCTGTGGGGGGAACGGCCCAAGGAGGCGTTCGCCGCGGTGGCCAACACCGCGATCCTGCAGACCGTGCCGCGCACGGTGAACACCGGCCTGGGCGCGATCTTCATCCTGGCCGCGCTGGCCGTGCTCGGCGGCTCCTCCCTCACCGACTTCGCGGTGGCGCTGCTGATCGGCGTCATCGTCGGCACCCTGTCGTCGGCGTTCGTCGCGGCGCCGCTGGCGATCCGGTTCGAGAAGCGCAACCCGGCCCCGCCGCCGCAGCCCAAGCTCAAGCGGACCGCCCGTCCCCGGCAGGGCTCCGGGGCGGTCGTCTGAGGTCCGCGCGGCCCGGTCCCCAGGGACTCGTCCGGAGTCCCGGAGCCGCGCGGTCCAGGACCCCGGGGATTCCTCCGAAGCCGCGCGGTCCAGGACCCCGGGGATTCCTCCGGGGTCCCGGAGCCGGGCCGCTAAGGTGCATCCCGTCTGATTCCTCCGCATCCGGAAGGCGGATCCACCCATGGCCAACGACTACGCGCTGACGTTCAACATGGTCGACGTCGACGGCGACGGCCTGATCTCGGCCGTCGAACTGGCGCGTCTCATGGAGGTGCTCGGCCAGCCCCTCACCCCCGAGGCCGCCGCCGCGGCGATCGCCAGGATGGACGAGGACGGCGACGGGCTCATCTCCCTGGACGAGTTCGCCGCCTATCTCGGATAGGCCGCCTATCTCGGATAGGTCTCAATCCCTCCCGCCGGATGCGTCAGGTGTTGCATTTGCGACGCTAACAAGCGTTTGCTTACTGCCGAGTGTTATCACGTCAGAACATGAGGCGCACTCCGACGGGAGGGTCTGTGGCGACGAAGGAACACATGAGGATCGCGGTCCGGGGACTGGGCGGCCGCACCGGCAGATCGAACGACACGGTGTCCGACCAGCGGCTCTGGGGCTCCACCCCGTCCGCGGTGGCCCGGCTGCTCCGGCCGGGCCTGTCCCGGATCGCCGAGCAGGTGATCGACGAGATCGTCCTGCGCATCCCCGAGTACTCCCGGCCGGCCGACGAGACGTACGTCAAGATCGTGCGACTGGCCGTGGACGAGGCGCTGCGCCAGTTCGTGGACCGGATCGAGAACCCCAGCCGACCGCTGGAGGCCGACGTGTTCCGCACGATCGGGCGCGGCGAGGCCAACGAGGGCCGCAACCTCGACCCGCTGCAGACCGCGATGCGCCTGGGCGCCCGGGTGGCCTGGCGGCGCCTGACCGAGCAGGCCGAGGACCTCGGGCTCACCCCGCAGCAGCTGTACGACCTGGGCGAGGCCATCTTCGTCTACCTCGACCAGCTCGCCGACGCCGCCGCCGAGGGCTTCGACGAGGCCCGCGCGCGCACCGCCGGGGAGATGGAGCGCCGCCGCCACCGCCTGCTGAACCTGCTGCTCAGCAAGCCTCCGGCCTCCCCCGACGCCATCGGGGACCTGGCCAAGGCCGCCGGCTGGCGGCTGCCCAGGACGGTCGCCGGGGTCGCGCTGGACGAGCAGTGCGGCGGCTACCGCCCGCCGTCGCTCCCGCCGGACGTGCTGGCCGGGCTCGACCGGCCCAACCCCTGCCTGATCGTGCCCGATCCCGGCGGACCCGGCCGGGCGCAGACCCTGGAGGCCGGGCTGCGCGGCTGGAAGGCGGCGATCGGCCCCGCCGTGCCGCTGTCCGCCGCCGCCACCTCGCTCCGCTGGGCCCGCGAGACGCTGGAGCTGGGTCGGCGCGGCGTGCTCTCCGGCACGCGCGGCCTGGTCCGCTGCTCCGACCACATGGCCACCCTCGTCGTGTTCAGGGACGAGGAGCTCGTCGACGCCCTCGCCGAGGTACGGCTCGCGCCCCTGGCCCACCTGCGTCCCAGCCAGCAGGACCGGCTGGCCGAGACTCTGCTGGCGTGGCTGCGGCACGGCCGGGGCGCCGGCGAGGTCGCCGCCCGGCTCCACGTGCACCCGCAGACCGTGCGCTACCGGCTGCGGCAGTTGGAGGAGCTCTACGGCGACCAGCTCGCCGACCCCGACGTCCGCTTCGAGCTGGAGATCGTCCTGCGGGCCCGGCAGGCGATCGGCCCCCGCCCGGCCTGACCCGCCCGGCAGGCGATCGGCCCCCGCCCGGCCTGACCCGCCCGGCAGGCGATCGGTCCTCGCCCGGCCTGACCCGCCCGGCCGGCCCGTCACCTCCGGAAGGTCCTGATCCGGTCCTCGCCGATGCGCTCGCGCAGCCCGTGGTCCTCGATCCCGAGGTCCTCGGCGGGGGCCAGCGCCAGCACGCCGACCTTGCCCACGTGCCGGTTGAGCTGCACGGCGCGGGCCGCCTCGCCGGTCCGCGCCAGCGGGTAGACCGCCGACAGGGTGGGCTGCAGCATGCCCAGCGCGAGCAGCCGGTTGACCTCGTGGCACTCCTGGTAGTTCGCGCCGTGCGAGCCGACGATGCTCTTCAGCTTCATCCACAGGTGCCGGTTGTCGTAGGAGTGCGCGTACCCGCTGGAGGAGCCGCAGGTGACGACGGAGCCGCCGCGCCGGGCCACGTAGACGGACGCGCCGAAGGTGTCCCGGCCGGTGTGCTCGAAGACGATGTGCGGGTCCTCCCCGACCTGGCGGCGGATCTCGGCGCCGAAGGCGCGCCAGGCCTTCTCGTCGTCGAGGTGCTCGAACTGCGCGCGGTTCACGATGTGCTCGCAGCCCAGCCGGCGCAGCAGGTCCGCCTTCTCCTCCGAGCCGACCACGCCGACCGGGATGCCGCCGCCGTTGCGCACCAGCTGCACGCCGTACGCGCCGAGCCCGCCGGCGGCGCCCCAGACGAGCACCACGTCGCCCTGCTTCATGCGGGCGCCGCGCGGGCTGACCAGCATCCGGTAGGCGGTGGAGGCGCACAGCATGTTGCAGGCGGCCTCCTCCCAGCTCAGGTGCCGGGGCTTGGGCAGCAGCTGGGTGGCCTTGACCACGGCGAACTCGGCCAGCCCGCCGTAGTTGGTCTCGAACCCCCAGGCCCGCAGGTCCTCGCCGAGCATCGAGTCGGCGTGGGTGATCGGCTCCTGCACGTCGACGTAGGCGGGCGAGACGACGACCCGGTCGCCGATCCGCCAGCGCCGCACGGCCGCGCCCATCCGGACGACCACCCCGGAGGCGTCCGAGCCGAGCACGTGGAAGTCCCGGTCGTGCCGGGGGTCGGTTCGGCCGAACCGCTCCAGGAAGGCGAAGGTGGGGATCGGCTCGAACATGGCCGTCCACACGGTGTTGAAGTTGATCGCACTCGCCATGACGGCGATCAGCACCTCGTCGGGGGCGAGCTCGGGCATCGGCACCTCGCCGACGTGGACGGACGTCGTGATGTCCTTGTCCACGCCGTCGGTGCCGTGCGGGACCCTGCCGAACACGCCGACCTGGTCCTTGCGGGTGTGGGCCGCCCGGAAGGACGAGGGGACCTCCAGGCGGGCGAGCTCTTCGGGGTCGGCGCCGTCGACGACGGCCTGGGCGAGGGTCATGGCTGGCCTCCAGCGTGGTTGGCGAGGTGAGCGGCGATGACGTCGACGTGGGGCGGGTCGAGCAGGTCGAGGTGGTGCGAGCCCGGGACGGTGACGACCTCCAGGGCCGGGCTGTAGGGGCCGAAGCCCCGGGAGGGGTCGCCGTCGTGGACGTACCGGACGTCGTGGACCGCCCACGGGGTCGGCTCGGTGGAGCGGTAGAGGACCACGCGGCCGGGGTAGACCCCCGGCCGGTAGGCCTCCAGCGCCCGGGTGTCGGCGTGCGAGGTGACCTGGTGGCGCAGGACCGCCTCGCTCAGCAGGCCGGTCACCCCCGAGGCGGCGACGCGCTCCTCGGTGAGCGCGAGCTGCCCGGCCTCGTCCAGGGCCGCCAGTTCCTCGTAGCCGAGCTCGACGGGCACGCCGTACGTCTCGTGCAGGTAGGCGGCGAAGTCGGCGTAGCGGCGGGCGGTGATCCGGATCCGCTCCTGCGGGGACGTCTCGTCCGGCAGGCCGGAGTCGATCATCGCCACCAGCTCGACGTCCCGCGCGCCGAGCCGCCGCGCGGTCTCGAAGGCCAGGACCCCGCCGAACGACCAGCCGCCCAGCCGGTACGGCCCCTCCGGCCGCACCCTCCTGATCTCCGCCGCGTAGCGCTCCGCCCGCTCCGCCACCCCCAGGCCGTCCAGCCGCTCCAGCCCGAACACCACCCGGCCGGCGCCCAGCAGTTCCACCAGCCGCGCGTAGACCTCCGTGGTCCCGCCCGCCGCGTGCGCCAGGAACAGCGGCGTCCCCGTCCCGCTCTCCCCCGCCAGGCAGGCGCGGGCCGCCGGGGTGAGGGGCCGGACGACGTCCCGTGCGGCCTCCTCCCCGCCCCCGGCTCCGGCCCGCCGTACGGGATCGGCCCGCCGGGGATCGGCCCGCCGGGGATCGGCCCGCCGCATCCCGGTCGGCGCCCTCCCGACCGGCTCCCCTCCGGCCGGTTCCCCTCCGGCCGTCACCCCGGATGAGGTCTCTCCGGACGAGGTCTCCCCGGACGCCGCCCCGGACGGGGTCTCCCCGGACACCGCCCCGGCGCGCACGCCGAGCTCCGCGGCCACGGCCGCGGCGACGCCGCCGAGCGTCGCCCCGTTCAGCAGCAGGGCCGCCGGGACGGTCACCCCGAAGTCGAGCTCGACCGCGCCGCGCACCCGGGTCGCCGCCAGCGAATCGAGCCCCGCCTCGGTCAGCACCGTGTCCTCCCGGAGCCCGTCCCGCTCGAAGCCCAGCACGGCGGCCGTCCGCTCGGCGAGCCTGGCCGTGATCGCCGCCACGGCGGCGTCCGGGTCCAGGCCGTCCAGCGTCTCCGCACCCGGCCATCCGGAGCCGCTCCCGGCGTCGTCCCCGGTGCCGCCCGCCGTCCCCGCCACCCCGGCGAAGTACGGCATGCGCGCGATCCCGGGGAAGGCCGCCACGGCCGCCGCCGCGTCCAGACGGACCACCCCGGCCGCGGGCACGCCCCTGGCCAGCAGTGCCTCCAGCGCCTCGACGCCCTCATCGGGGGTGATCGGCGAGACGGCGGGCAGCACCGCCCGCCCCGCCCCGCCGACCTCGGCCCACGTGCCCCAGTTGACGCTCGTCCCGGGCAGCCCCTCCGCCCGGCGCAGCTCGCAGAGCGCGTCCAGCCAGGCGTTCGCCGCGGCGTAGGCCGCCTGCCCCGGCGAGCCGAGCAGCGCGGCGGCCGACGAGAACGCCACCCACCAGTCCAGGCCGGGTCCCCGGGTCGCCTCGTGCAGCGCCAGCCCGCCGCGGACCTTCGCCGACCAGACCCGGCGCAGGTCCGCGGCCCCGACGTCGGCGACCAGCCGGTCGTCCAGCACGCCCGCGGCGTGCACCACCCCGCGCAGCCGCAGGCCGCCCGCGACGGCCGCGGCCACCATCCGCCCGGCCGTCCCCGGCACGGCCAGGTCCCCGGTCACCACCCGGACGTCCGTCCCCAGGTCCCGCAGTTCCTCGATGGCCGCGATCCCCGAGGGCGCCGGTCCCGAACGGCCGCCGAGCACGATCCGCCCGGCTCCCTGCTCCGCCAGCCACCGGGCCACCACCAGCCCCAGCCCGCCGTACCCGCCGGTGATCAGGTAGCTCTCGCCCCGCCGCACCACCGGCGCCGCCGTACCGGGCGGCGGCGGGGCGGGCAGGGGCAGCGCGGCCAGACGGGCGGCCCGGCGGACGCCTCCGCGCCAGGCGACCTCGTCGTCGGAACCCCCGGAGCCCCCAATGTCCGCAGAGCCCCCGGAGCCCCCGGTGCCCGCAGAGCCCCCGGAGCCCCCGGTGTCCGCAGAGCCGCCGGGGCCGGGCGCGCGGCGCGTGCCGGAGGCGCCCGGGGCGGCGCCGATCAGCTCCGTCAGGAGCGCGGCCGGGTCGTCGGCGTCGATCAGGCAGGCGCGCAGACCCGGGTGTTCGAAGGCCAGCACCCGCACCAGGCCGCGCAGGGCCGCCGCTCCGGGATCGGCGCCCTCTCCCGGCAGTACGGCCTGCGCCCGCTCGGTGACCAGCCGCAGTCGCGCACCGGTGCCGGTGAGGCCGCGGACGAGGCGGGTGACGGCGAGCAGCACGTCCTCGGCACCGGCCGGGGCCAGCCCCGCGGGGACCAGCACCACGACCTCCTCGGCGGCCGGTGCCGGACCGCCCGGGTCATCCGCGTCCGGGCCGGGTGCGGGGCGCTGGGCCGGGATGAGGCCGGGACCGGAACCAGGGCCGGGACCGGAACCAGGGCCGGGACCGGAGCGGGGACCGGGACCGGAGCGGGGGCCGGGGGGCGGGCTCTGGAGCAGGGACGCGTGGTGGACGGTGTGGCCCGCGCCCGCGAGGCCGGTGGCGAGCCGTCCGGCCCGCGGATCCCCTTCCGCCGCCACGAGCAGCCAGGACCTGGCGGGGCTCGCCCCGGGACCGGACGGGTCCGGAGCTCCACCGGCCGGAGCTCCACCGGCCGGAGCTCCACCGGCCGGAGCTCCACCGGCCGGGGTCTCCGCCCACACGCGGCCGACCAGCTTGGCCGCGAGCGGGACCGGCACGGCGGTGGCCGGGATCCGCCGGACCCGGACGTCCTCCGGCGTGCCGTCCGGACCGAGGTACCCGATCTCGACGGGCACCGGCACGCCGGACACCGCCGTCGGGAGCCCGCCCGGCATCGGGGATCCGCCCCGCATCGAGGATCCGCCCGGCGCCGCCGTCACGGATCCGCCCGGTGTCCCGGTCGGCCCGCCCGGCGCCGCCGCCGTCCGTCCGTGCAGCCGGGCGGCGAGCTCCGCCGGGCGCGGGACCGCCGTCCCGGTCGGGGGCCCGTCGGTGACGACGGTCGCGGTGCCGTACCGGGTCCAGGTCCCCGCGGCGTTCCTCGCGTCGATCTCCACCTCGCCGCACCGGGTGACGGTGGTGACGACCTCGGCGGGCAGCGGGAGCAGTCCGTCCAGGACGACGTCGGTCAGCTCGGTCCGGCCGCAGGCCTCCGCGGCCGCCGCCTGGGCCAGGGCCGCCACCGCGGCCAGCGGCAGCACCGGCAGGCCGTGGATCCGCCAATGCTCGGGGTCCAGCCGCCAGGGGGCGTCGGCGAGGTCGTCGACGGTCGCGGTCCACACGTGCCCGGCGGGACTCTCGACGTGCGTGCCGAGCAGCGGGTGGGACCCCGGCGGGAGCGCGGTGCGCCGGGCGGCGGAGACCCAGTGGCGCTCGTGCCGCCACGCGGGCCGGGGCAGGTCGGTGACCGCGCCGTACGGGGCCAGCTCCGCCGAGGGCAGCGCCACGGCGACGGCCGCCAGCTGGGCGGCGAACTCCTCGTCGTGCCCCCGGCGGAGCGAGTGCGTGACCACCGCGCCCGCCGGCAGGGTGTCGCGCAGGGCCGCGGCCAGGACCGGATGCGGGCCGATCTCGGTGAAGACGGTGTGCCCGTCCTCGGCGGCGGCCCGGAGCGCGGCCATCAACCGGACCGGGCGGCGGACCCCGGCGGCCCAGTAGGCGGGCTCGAAGACGGGGACCTCGCGGGGGTCGTCGAACACGGTCGAGTAGAAGGGGAGGCCGGGCGTGCCCCCCTCGATCCCGGCGAGCTCCTCGCGCAGCCTCGGCAGGAGCGGCTTGACCTGGGGCGAGTGCCCGGCGCCCTCCGCGGTCAGCGGCCGGGCGAGCAGGCCGCGGGCCGCCACCTCGGCGGCGAGGGCCGCGACCCGGTCGGGGTCGCCGGTGACGACGCACTGCCTCGGTGAGGAGTGCACGGCGACGTGCAGGTCGGCCGGGACCTCCTCGGCCGCCATCTCCAGCACGGCCATCGCGCCGCCGCCGCCGAGGGTGCCGAGCAGCCGGGCCCGGCGGCAGACCACCCGGACCCCGTCCTGCGGGCCGATCCCGCCCGCGACCACGGCGGCGGCGATCTCGCCCATCGAGTGTCCGACCACGGCCGCGGGCCGTACGCCGTGGGAGTTCCAGAGCCGGGCCAGCGCGAGCTGCACGGCGAAGATCAGCGGCTGGGCGGTGGCCACCCCTCCGGGGTCCCGCCCCTCCGCGACGATCTCCTTCAGGGGGATGTCCGCCTCCCGGCGGAAGAGGGGGTCCAGCTCGTCGATCGCGCGGGCGAAGACGGGCTCCAGCGCGTACAGCCGCGATCCCATCCCGGCCCACTGCGCGCCGTACCCGCCGAACACCCAGACGGGCCCCCGCCCGCCGGCCGCCGTTCCGGCCGCCGTTCCGGTCGCCGTTCCGGTCACCGTGCCCACCGCCGTGACCGCCGTACCGGCCGCCGTTCCGGTCGCCGTTCCGGTCGCCGTGACCGCCGTACCGGCCGCCGTGCCCGGAGCGGGCCGCCCCTCGTGCACGGCCCGCAGCCCGGCGGCCAGCTCCCGCGCGTCCCGGGCCACCACGGCGGCCCCGGCCCGGCCCCGCCCGGCGCGCCGGGCGAGTGTGCGGGCCACATCGTCCAGGTCGGCCGTCCGGCTCCCGGCTCGCGCCGCCTCCACCGTTTTCGGAGCGCCCGGGTCGTTCGAGCCGCTCGGGCCGGTCCGGGTGCCGTCGATCCACTCGGCGAGCCGCCCGGCGTGCTCCCGTACCCGGTCCGCCGAGGCGTCCGTCAGCAGGAACACCCGCGCGCCCCGTACCCCGGCCGCGTCCTCGACTCCGGACCGGGCGTCCGCTGGAGCGGCGGGCTCCCGGGGGGCGGCGTCGAGGACGACGTGGGCGTTGGTGCCGCCGAAGCCGAAGGAGGAGACGCCCGCCCGGGGACGCGCGCCCGGTCTGACCGGCCAGGGGGTGGGAGCGGTGACGACCTCCAGCCGGTCCCAGGGGATGTGCGGGTTGGGCCGGTGGAAGTGCGCGCTGGGCGGGACGATCCCGTGGTGCAGGGCCAGGACGGTCTTGATCAGGCCGGTGATCCCGGCGGCGGCCTCCAGGTGGCCGAGGTTGCTCTTGGCCGACCCGAGCAGGACCCGGTGCCCCGGCGGCAGGGCCGCGTCGATCGCCCGCGCCTCGATCGGATCGCCGAGGAAGGTGCCGGTGCCGTGCGCCTCGACGTAGTCCGGCGGTTCCAGCCCCGCGTAGGCCGTGCGCAGCAGCGCCTCCTGGGCCTCGGGGTTGGGCGCGACCAGACCGTTGGAGCGGCCGTCCTGGTTCACCGCCGTGGCGCGCACCACGGCCAGCACCCGGTCGCCGTCGCGCAACGCGTCGGACAGGCGCTTGAGCACCGCCACGCCGCAGCCCTCGGCCCGGACCATGCCGTCGGCCGCCGCGTCGAACGCCTTGCACCGGCCGTCCGGCGCGGTCCCGCCGCCCCGGTCGAACGCCATCGTGACCACCGGTGAGAGCAGCAGGTTCACCCCGGCCGCCAGCGCCAGGTCGCTCTCCCCCTCCCGCAGGCTGCGCACCGCCAGGTCGACGGCCACCAGCGACGAGGAGCAGGCCGTGTCCACCGCGAGGCTGGGCCCGCGCAGGTCGAGCACGTAGGAGAGCCGGTTCGCGGCGATGCTGGACGCCGCTCCGGTCGCCGTCCAGGCGTCCACCCGGGAGACGTCGGCGGTGGTCAGGTAGGCGTACTCGTTGCCGGAGATCCCGACGAACGCCCCGGTACGGCTGCCGCGCAGCGAGCGCGGCGCGATCCCGGCGTGCTCCAGCGCCTCCCAGGCCGTCTCCAGCAGCAGCCGCTGCTGCGGGTCCATGGTCGCGGCCTCGCCGGGGACGATCCCGAAGAAGCCGGCGTCGAACCCGGCCACGTCGTCGAGGAAGCCGCCGTGCCGGGTGGTGGCGGCCAGCGCCTCGGCGGTGCGGGGGGAGCCGTCGCCGAACTCCTCCCACCGGCCCTCGGGGACCTCGCCGACCGCGTCGCCGCCCGCCAGGAGCAGCCGCCAGAAGTCCTCGGGCCCGCGGACGGAGCCGGGCAGCCGGCAGCCGAGGCCGATCACCGCGACCGGCTCGCCCGCCGCGGCCCGCCATGCGACAGGCCGTACGGCCTGCGGGGCGGTGTCCGGGGCGGTGTCCGCCGCGCGCGGGGCCAGACCGCGGGCCAGGCGGTCGATCGTGGGGTGCTCCCAGACCAGGGTGGGCCCCAGCTCCCGGCCGAGCAGCGTCTCCAGCTCCCCCGCCACTGCGACCGCGTCACGCGAGGACAGCCCGAACTCCTCCAGGGGACGGTCGACGTCGACGTCGGCGAGGGGCAGGCGGCAGCGGGCCGCGATCCGCTCCGCGAGGAAGCGGCGGATGTCGTCTTCACCGAGCAGGTCCACGGGGCGACTCCTGAGAACGGCCGAGGTGATCGGCCAACTTACCCAGGGGGTCGGCGGGAGGGATCCCTGGCGGACCACAATCCACCAGGGCGTTTTGTCATGGACGTGACAACGGGCCGGTAGGGTGCCGCAGGCGCGGACGGGTTTGTCGCCGGCGCTCAAGCGGGTCCGGCGATTCGTTGCGGACGCCCATATCCGCGTCCCGCCGCCCGGCCTAAGGTCGCCTCCCACGGCCCTCACCGCCCCGGGCCGGTGGAGGAATGACGATGCGCCCTGTCCGACGCGGACTCCCGGTTCCCTCGGCCCCACTGCCGGCCTCACTGCCGATCCCGCCGTCGACCTCCCGGCCGATCCCGCCGTCGACCTCACTGATGATCGCGCTGTCGGCCTCGCTGCTCCTCGGGCCGCCGGGGACCGCGCACGCCGAGACGGCTCCGGCGGTCGCTCCGGCGGTCGCTCCAGCGGCGGCTCCGGCGGTGAAACCGCGTCCCTCCTCCAAGCCGAGCCCGGACCCGAGCGCGTCCCCGCGCTCCTCCACCGGGCCGGCCTCCGCCGTGAAGGCGGGCCGGAGCCCGGCGGGCCCCTGGCCGGCGGCGCTGCGCGGCGGGGCGCGCGTGGTCAAGGAGCGCTGGTTCGGCCTGCGCATGGTCGACCTCACGATCTCGTCCCCGGCGGTGAACGCCCGGCTCCCGGTGCGGGTGATGGTCCCCAGCGGCTGGTCGAAGCAGGCGCGCCGCACCTGGCCGGTGCTCTACCTGCTGCACGGCGGCGCGGACGACTACACCTCCTGGACCCGGATGACCGACATCGAGGAGATCACCGAGGACCTCGACGCGATCGTCGTGATGCCCGAGGCCGGCCGGGCCGGGAACTACAGCGACTGGCACAACGGCGGCAGGGGCGGCCCGCCCGGCTGGGAGACCTTCCACACCAAGGAGCTGCGCCGCCTGCTGGAGAGCGGCTACCGGGCCGGGACCCGCCGGGCCGTCGCGGGCCTGTCCATGGGCGCCTACGGCGCGATGAAGTACGCCGCCAGGCACCCCGGCATGTTCCGCTTCGTCGGCGCCTACAGCGGGGTCATGTCCACCCGGCTGCCCGGCGTCCCGGACCTGATCATGAACGCCCAGGCCGCCGAGGGCAAGGACCCCAAGGCGCTGTGGGGCGACCCGGTCAGGAACCGGAGCGTCTGGAAGGCCAACGACCCGGCGCACCTGGCCCGGAACCTGCGCGGGACGGGCATCTACATCTCCAGCGGTACGACCAGCCTCCCCGGCGAGCTGGACGCGCCCGGCACCCCCTGGTCGCCCGCCCACCTGAGCGAGCCGGTCTCCGCCTACACCACCAAGGACCTGGTCGCCCGACTCCGCCGGCACGGGATCAGGCCGGTGGTCCACCTCTACCGGGACGGCACCCACAGCTGGCCGTACTGGAGGCGCGAGTTCACCCGCTCCTACCCGATGATCCTCACCGCTCTCGGCCTGTCCCGCGACGAGCAGCCGTCCTCCGACGAGTCCTCCGGCGAGTCCTCCGGCGAGGACCCGTTCGCCCGGGCGGACGCCCGGGGGCTGCCCGCCGGCTCGAAGGAGCCGGTCGAACGGAGCCGCTGACCTGGTGAGCGGCTCCGCCCCCGCCCTGTCCGGCGACCGAGCGGCTCCGTCCCCGCCCTGTCCGGCGACCGAGCGGCTCCGCCCCTGCCCTGTCCGGCGACGAGGCCTTCGACGCGTATGGCCCGTTCGACGGTGTCGGAGCCGTACTCCGTCAGGTGCGTGAACGCCGAACGGGACAGGGTGCAGCCCGACTGATGGCAGCACGTGTGCTGATGGGCGGTGCGCCGGTGTCCGGCGAACAGCACCGGCAGGACTTCGGCCGCCGGGAACGCCTCATCGAGGACCCGGCCGGTGCTCCGCGCAGCGTGTCAGGGGCGTCGTGGAAGGACGGCGGGTCCGTCGCCGCGTCGGAGGAGGCGCGAACCCAGGCCGCCCGATCACCGAGGACGAGCCGCACCCCTGCTCAGCATGACGGCGAACCCGTCGAGATGGCGTGCCAGGATGTGGTCGAACATCCCGTCCAGGTCCGACACCGTCTCCGCGGAGAGCATGGCCAGGAGCGGGAATCGTCCAGTGCTGAGGAGTTCGTCGGCCCGCCTGCGCTGGAGTAGCCACCACCCGTCGAGCGTCACGCCGGTCTCCTGCGCGGCTTCGGTCTCCTCCGACATGGACAGCGCCACGGTGTGGACCAGCGCGGGCAGCGTGAGCGCCTCGCGGATCCGGGTCTCCATGGGCAACTCGAGCTCGTCGAGTGCGCGCAGGGTCCACTCGGTGTGGGCCATCATGTTGGGCACCAGCAAGGGGCGGGTGAACGAGACGGCCCTGGGGAGCCAGAGGTGTCGCCGGGACAGCTCCCATTGCAGGCGAGCGATCAGCTCGAGCTTGGCGCGCCACCCCTCCGGCCCCGGGACGGGCAGCTCCGCTTCGCCGAAGACCTCGTCGGCCATCTGCGTCACCAGTTCGTCCTTGCCCGTCACGTGCCGATACAGCGACATCGGGCCCGCGCCGAGCTCGGCCGCGAGCCGCCGCATGGACACCGCGCCGAGCCCTTCGGCGTCGGCGATCGCGATGGCGGTGCGCAGGACGTGCTTGCGGTTCAGCGAGCCCTTGGGGACGCCGGCCTGCCGCGCCGTCGGCGACGGAGCCGGATCGGCCGGCCGTTCCTGTCGGCTCGCGCGTGCGCTGACCACCGTACCGGCGCCGACCTTCGCCTCGACCAGCCCCTCGTCACGCAAGGCCGCCACGACCTTGGTCGCGGTCGCGACCGCGACACCCCATCGCTGGGCGATCTGCCGGATGGACGGCACGCGATCGCCCGGCCGCAGGTCGCCGGCCAGAATCCGGGTACGGAGCTCCGCGATGATGCGCCGGTAGGGCGGGTCCGGACGTTGTGCGGCCGAGGTCATGAGCGTCTTCCCATCCCTTGACGGTTGTCGCGTGCTTGCCTTCAGTGTACTAGTTCACTATTCAGCACACTAGTACACATATATCGCCTATGAGCGGGAATTTCATCATTTGAGCGCGGTGTTCTCATACGATGTACGCATGACATCTGATACGTCGTACGCATGCATGCGGCGGGCGAGGGCGACAGCCTGGCGAGGGCGTTGGGCGGGGGCCTCGGCATGGCCGACGGAGGCCGCATGAACCGGTCGGGGAGCCGGCTGTCCATCTCGTATGCCGACGTACGGTCGTGGCATCGGCCGCTTACGATCATGGTGGCGGCCATGTCCGCGCTCGTCGTCGTCGCGAGCGTCGGTCTCTTCGCCGACGGTCGCGAGCTCCTGCAACAGTCGATCTGGGCCAAGCCGCTGAAGTTCGGGGCGTCGTTCGTCATGTACGGCGCGACGCTCGCCTGGCTGATACCGAAACTGCGCCGGGCGCGGCGCACGATGTGGACCGCCGGAACGGTCTTCGCCGTCGCCGGGCTGATCGACGTCGGTTTCATCGCGGTGCAGGCCGCCCGCGGCACCTTCAGCCACTTCAACGCCGGCACCGACACGTTCAACCAGATCGGGCAGCGGATCTTCTCCACCGGTGTGTTCGGGCTGTTCGGGACGAGCTTGATCGTCGCCGTCATGCTGCTGTTCCAGCGCATCGGCGATGCGGCGCTCACCTGGGCCCTGCGTGCCGGGATCGGACTGGCCGTCCTCGGCATGGCGCTGGCGTCCTTCATCACCGGGTGGACCTCGTCGGCCGGGCCCCGCACGGTCGAGGACGCCTACGGCAGCCCGGTTCCGCTGGTGGGCGGGCACGGGGTCGGGGCACCGGACGGCGGCGGCATGCCGATCACGAACTGGAGCACCATAGGCGGCGACCTGCGCGTCCCCCACTTCATCGGTCTGCACTCCATCCAGGTGTTCGTGCTCACGGTGCTGGTTCTCACCGCCCTCGCGACCCGGATCGGCCGGCTACGCCACGAACGCGTACGCGCCCGGCTCACCGGGGTCGTCATCCTGGGCTACGGCGCGCTGTTCACCATCACCGCCTGGCAGGCGCTGCGCGGCCAGTCGCTGATCCACCCCGACGCGGCCACCTGGACCGCGCTCGCGGCGACGGCCGTCATGACCGCGGTGCTGGCGGCCCTGGCCGTCACGGCGGCCCACCGCAACGAGTCGGCCCGCCGCAACGAGTCGGCCCGCCGTGCCGAGGCGGTGAGCCGGAGCGAGCCGGTCCGCCGCAGGAAGGCGGCGCACTGCGATGTGAACCGCCCCGGGTTTGATGGAGGCGGTGACTGATCCCGTCCTGCGGGGGCGGACCGTCACCGGCGAGAGAGGCGAGAGATACGCCGTCGTCGCGTTCACGTGACCGACGACGGTACCGCGCGAGGAGCACGGCCTCGCGCTACCGGCGGGCACCGCTTTCGAGCGCCGCCGCGATCTCCGCCGCGGCGAAGGGCGCCCGGGACGGCGAGAGCCGGCCGTACCCGATGACCAGGGCGGGCCGGAGACGGCGGCGGGTGTAGCTCGACAGCGGCATCACGGCCACGCCCCGGCGCTCCAGGCGGTCGGCGACGTCGCGGTCGTCGTGCGCGGGCGGCAGCGAGAGCACCAGGTGCAACCCCGCGGCGATCCCCTCGACGGGACCGGCGTCGCGGATGACGGCGTGGCCGTACAGCGCCGCGAGCACCGCCTCCCGCCGCTCGCGGTACAGCGTGCGGGCGCGGCGCAGGTGCCTGTCGTAGTCACCGGTGCCGATGAGCCGGGCGAGCGCCAGCTGGTCGAACACGCCGGGACCCGCGCCCGACCTCTCAAGGGCTTCGACCACCGGGTCCCTCAGGTGGGCGGGGGGGACCATCCAGCCCATCCGCAGGCCCGGGTGCAGGGTCTTGCTCACGGAACCCAGGTAGGCGACGTTGTCCCGGTCGAGGGCCGCCAGCGCGCCGATCGGCTTGCGGTCGTACCGGAACTCGGCGTCGTAGTCGTCCTCCAGCACGACGGCCGAGCGCTCCGCCGCCCACGCCAGCAGCGCCCGCCGCCGCTCCGCCGACAGCGCGGCGCCGGTGGGGAACTGGTGGGCGGGTGAGCAGAGCACCGCGTCCGCGCCCGTCCGTCTCAGTCTCCCGACGTCGACGCCCTCGCCGTCGACGGCCACCGGTTCGACCGCCAGCCCCGCGTGGGCGGCCGCATCGCCGAGCCGGCTCCATCCGGGGTCCTCCACCGCCAGCCGCGACGCGGAGCGCCGGGCCAGGACGCCGGCCAGCAGCCCCACCGCGTGCGTGGTGCCGCAGGTGACGACCACCTCCTCGGGCGAGACCGCCACTCCCCGGGTCCGTCCCAGGTAACCGGAGACGACCTCGCGCAGCCGCTGCACGCCTCCGGGCGGCGGGAACACGTCCGCGCCCCCGCCGGCCGTGAGGACGTGGTGCATCGCCCGGTTCCAGGCGGCGGCGGGGAAGCGCGCCACGTCGGGCGCGCCGGGCCGGAGATCGGCCACGACCGGCGAGGGCGCCCGCGCGGAGGCCCTGGACGGCGGGACCACCGGTCGCGTGGGCACGTCCGGCGCGTCCGGCGCCACCCGCGTGCCCGACCCCTGCCGTGCCGTGAGGTGCCCTTCGGCGACGAGCTGCACGTACGCCTCGTTGACGACCCAGCGCGAGCAGCCCAGCTCCTCGGCGAGCGCCCGGCTCGGGGGCAGCGCGTCACCGGGGCCGAGGCGGCCCGCCAGAACGGCGGCTCTGATCGCGGCCGTCAGGCGTTCGTGCAGCGCCCGCCCGTCGTCGGGCACGTCGAGGAGAAGACCGGTGATGCGATTGGTCCGGTTTAATGACATTTGAATGGAATGTAGCACCGGACCACTCCGCCGTAACCTCTGGATCGGCCCCGTTCCGGGGCCTGGATCGCGGAGGAGAACACCATGGCACCGACGAACACCACCCCCGTGACCGTCATCGCGCGGATGCGCGCGAAGGCCGGTTGCGAGGCCGCCCTGCACGACGCCCTGACCGCGCTCGTCGCACCGACCCGGCGGGCGCCGGGCTGCCTGGCGTACGACCTGCACACCGAGGTGGGCGAGCCCGCGCGCTTCTGGTTCTACGAGGTGTGGCACGGCTCCGAGGACCACGCCGCGAACCTGGAGTCCCCGCACATCACCGACTTCCTCGGCCGGTCGGCGAGCCTGCTCGACGGTGAGCTGGACGTGCACTTCCTCAATCAGACGAGTCGTTCCGGATGATCGTCGGTGATCGCAGGCGATCAGCGGTCGAGTGGCCGGCCGGGCTTGCGGTCGCGCCGGCGCCGTCCTGCGGGCGGTAGAGCCCTCGGGCGCGGGCCGGCATTCCGCTTCTGGGAGAGTCCGGACGGGCGGGGACGGGTCCCGCGGGGCTCAGTCGACGTCGACCCAGTCCAGGGTCCGGGTGACGGCCTTGCGCCAGCCGGCGTAGCCGCGGGAGCGCTGCCCGTCGGACCAGCCCGGCTCCCAGCGCCGGTCCTCCCGCCAGTTGCTCCGCAGCTCCTCGGTCGACGACCAGAAGCCGACGGCCAGCCCGGCGGCGTAGGCGGCGCCGAGCGCCGTGGTCTCGGCCACGACGGGCTTGGAGACCGGCACCCCGAGGATGTCGGCCTGCAGCTGCATGCACAGGTCGTTGGCGGTGACCCCGCCGTCCACCCGGAGCACGTCGAGCACGACGCCGGAGTCCTGCTGCATCGCCTCGACCACGTCCCGGGTCTGGTAGCAGATCGACTCCAGGGTGGCGCGGGCCAGGTGCGCGTTGGTGTTGTAGCGGGACAGTCCGACGATGGCGCCGCGGGCGTCGGAGCGCCAGTAGGGCGCGAACAGGCCGGAGAAGGCGGGCACGAAGTAGACGCCGCCGTTGTCGTCCACCTGCCGGGCGAGCGCCTCGCTCTGCGCCGCGCCCGAGATGATGCCGAGCTGGTCGCGGAGCCACTGCACCGCCGAGCCGGTGACCGCGATCGAGCCCTCCAGCGCGTAGACCGGCTTGTCGTCGCCGAACCGGTAGCAGACGGTGGTGAGCAGGCCGTGCTCGGAGCGGACGAGTTCCTGGCCGGTGTTGAGCAGCAGGAAGTTGCCGGTGCCGTAGGTGTTCTTGGCCTCGCCGGGGGCGAAGCAGACCTGCCCGACGGTCGCGGCCTGCTGGTCGCCGAGGTCGCCGGAGAGGGGGACCTCGCCGCCGAGCGGCCCGGTCGCCCGGGTCACGCCGTACAGGCCCGGGTGGGACGACGGCTTGATCTCCGGCAGCATCGCGCGGGGGACGCCGAAGAACGAGAGCAGCTCGTCGTCCCAGTCCAGCGTCTCCAGGTCCATGAGCATGGTGCGGCCGGCGTTGGTCGGGTCGGTGACGTGCACGCCGCCGTCGGGGCCGCCGGTGAGGTTCCACAGCAGCCAGGTGTCGGTGGTGCCGAAGATCGCGTCGCCGGCCTCGGCCGCCGCCCGCACGCCGTCGACGTTCTCCAGGATCCACTGGATCTTGCCGCCGGAGAAGTAGGTCGCCGGGGGCAGCCCGGCGCGGTGCCGGATGACCTCGCCCCGGCCGTCGCGGTCCAGCGCGGCGGCGATCCGGTCGGTCCGGGTGTCCTGCCAGACGATCGCGTTGCAGTACGGCCTGCCGGTCCTGCGGTTCCAGACCAGCGTGGTCTCCCGCTGGTTGGTGACGCCCAGCGCGGCCAGGTCGGAGGCGGCCAGGTCCGCCCGGTTCAGCGTCGTCTCGATGACCGACCGGGTCCGCTCCCAGATCTCGGTGGGGTTGTGCTCCACCCAGCCGGACCGCGGCAGGATCTGCTCGTGCTCCAGCTGGTGCCGCGCCACCTCGTTGCCGCCGTGGTCGAAGATCATGAAGCGGGTGCTCGTCGTCCCCTGGTCGACGGCTCCGACGAAATCGGGCATGGATCGCACTCCTCGGACGGGATCGGCTGCTCGGACGACTCCGTGCGCGCCCGCACCGGCACGCACGGTCCCCGGATCATCTTCGGCCCGCGCGCACCGGGCCACAAGGACCCCTCCGGCCGCCGCGCGGCACGGACACCGCGCCTCGCCTGATCAGCCGGATGTCCGCGGTCGCTCAGGCCGTGGTCAGGTAGACCTGGCCGAAGACCTCGGCGATCTTCTTCAGGTCGGCGGCCGTGTCCGTCTCGGGGGTGGCCGGGTCGTAGACCGCGGCCATCCGGCGCTGGAGCGGGCCGAGCCTCTCCAGCGCCTCCCAGGCGGTCAGGCGCTTGACCCCGCCCTGGGCGTCCTGGAGCCGGGTCCAGACGTTGACCTGCTGGGCGGCGCCGTCCCGGAGCGGGGCGGAGATCCGGTCGGCGACCTCCTGGGCGCTCACGTCGCCGACGAGGCCGGTCTCCTCGGCGGCCACCCGGGTGAGCACGTCCCAGGCGCGGGCGCGGAGCTGGATCGACTGGTTGCGCCGGGCCGTCTTCGCGTCGATCTTCCAGGTCGTGTAGCCGCCGCGCAGCAGGCCGCCGTCCAAGGTGAGCTGGTCGACGCCTCCGGCGCTCAGATAGGACTCGATCCGCTCCGGGGCCAGCAGCGGGTACCTCTTCGCCGTCTCCGTCTTGCACGCCTCGACGGCGCCGCAGGCGAACTCCGGCACGACCGTGTGCACGCCCAGCTGCTTGCCCGGGGCCGCCTGGCGCAGCGCGGCGGAGGCGGCGGCGGCGAAGGCCGCGACCTCCTCGTGGGTGGTGAACGTCGCGTCGTAGCCGAGCTGGGTGGAGAACCGGATCCCGGCCACCTCGGGGCGCGCGGCCAGCGCGCCGATCCGCTTCACCGCGGCGGCGAAGGCCGCGGGGCCCGCCTTCCAGTCGTCGGCCAGCTCGGTGTCCAACCAGACCCGCAGGCCCGCCGTCCTCGCCGCGGTGACGGCCTGGCCGCCGGGGGTCTGCGCGGCCGCGGCGACCTCCGCCGCGGTCGGCGGCTGCGCCGCGACCTGCCCCGTCTGCCCGGCCTGCCCCGTCTGCCCCGTCTGCCCGTTCGGGCCCGTCTGCGCGGTCGCGGTCTTCGCGGTGCCGGTGCCGGTGCCCGTCTCGGGGCCGGCGACCGTGCCGTCGCCGCCCGGTTCGGACCCGCCGACGGCGCACTCCTGGCCGCCGGTCTCGCACTCGGGCGTGCCGCCCTCCTCCGCGTCCTCGGGGAGCGGGGAGTTCTCGTCGCCCTCGGCGCCGCCGTCCGGCGGGGCCGGGCACGAGCTGCCGGGCGCCGCGCAGTCGATGAACCGCCCCGGGTACGGCGCCGCCTCCTTGAGGTTGGCGTTGTCGTCCGCCCCCCAGAACAGGGCGATCTCACGCGCCTCCTCGGGCGTGGCCAGCCAGTGGCACTGGACGTACGCCGGGGTGTCCGCGCCGAGCAGGTCCCGGCAACTGCGGGGATCGTCCTGGGCGTGGGCTGCCGCCGCGGGAGCCACGGCACCGATCAGCGCGAGCATCGAACCGGCGGCGACGGCCCGCCGCAGAGTGAGTCGCATGTCGTGAAACTCCCCGGTATAGCCGGTGTTAACGATCGTTTCGCACCTTACCGAGATCATTGCTGTCCGAACAGGCCCTGTCAGGAAAACACACCGGGACGCCGGGCTCCGGCCCGAGCCGTCCCCGGCGACCGGCGACCGGCGACCGGCGACCGGCGACCGGCGACCGGAGCGAGGCTTCCCCGGCGGCGATTTATCGTTTATCGTTTTATCGAGATTCGATATCCGGTGGAGGAGGTCCGGCCATGGCGAAGCCGCCCGCGAGCATCCGGGTCCTGGAGGGGATCACCTGGACGGGGGTGGGGTTCGCCCTGCTCGGCCTCGTGATGTGCCTCCACGGCATCTTCAGCGACTCCGGTGTCGACACTCGCCACATCGGCGTCAACCCCTACCAGACGACGACCGCGGCCGACGACCCGGCGCCCGCCCCGACCGGCCCGCCGGGCACGGTCAGGATCGCCATGCCCTCCTTCGACCGCACCCTCGCCGTCATCGACCCCGACCTGTCCCAGCGCTTCCTGCTCGTGCTCCCGGACCTGCTGCTCACCGTCGCGCTGAGCGCCGTCGCCGTGATCCTGCTGCAGACGGTCCGGACCTTCCGGGAAGGCGACCCCTTCATCCCCGGGAACGCGCGGCGGCTCGCGGCGATCGGCTTCCTGCTCCTGGGAATCGCCGGCATCCCGCAGGTGGAGGCGCTGAGCCTGAACCTGCTGCTCTCCGGCACCCCGCTGGAGGACCTGAGCGTCTTCGCCGGTGAGGACTTCTCCTGGGCCCTCTTCACCGGGTTCGCCGTCCTCGCCCTGGCCGAGGTCTTCCGCCAGGGCGGCAGGCTCCGCGCCGACACCCAGGGACTGGTCTGATGCCCCCCGAGGAGGAGCACCGCATCGCCGTCCGGCTGGACAAGCTGCTGGCCGACCGCGGGATGACCCTGACCGAGCTGGCCGATCGGGTGGGCGTGACGATCGTCAACCTGTCGATCCTGAAGAACGGCCACGCCCGGGCCATCCGGTTCTCCACCCTCAGCGCGATCTGCCGCGAGCTCGACTGCCAGCCGGGTGACCTGCTCGTCCACGATCCCTGACGGGAGCGGCCCCGGACGGAGACGGTCCGAAGGGCGCGACCCCTGACGGGAGCGGCGAGGCGGACGGCCGGCGCGTGCGGGGCCGAACCGCCGGGGGACGGCGTCCGGGCGCGCAGGCGGAGCCGTGCGCCGCCGCGCGGACGGCGTTCAGGCGCCGAGCGCCTCGCACGCCCGCGCGACCCCGTCCTCGGCGCGCAGCCGCTCCCCCAGCCGGGCCGCCGCCGCCCGGATCCCGGGATCCCGTACGGCCGCCGCCACCCGTCCGGCCAGCGCGCCGGCGGTGAGCCGGCGCACCGGCAGCGGCGCGGGACCCGCGCCCAGCAGGGCCACCCGGGCGCCCCAGAACGGCTGGTCGGAGAAGAACGGGCACACCACCGACGGCACCCCCGCCCGCAGCCCGGCCGCCGTCGTCCCCGCGCCCCCGTGGTGCACCACGGCCGCCGTCCGGGGGAACAGCCACCCGTGGTCCGCCTCGCCGATCACGAGCATGTCGTCCGCCCCGCCGTACGGCAGGCCCTGGAGGATCCCGCGCACCCCGGCCGCCCGCAGTCCCGCCACCACCGCCCGCGCCGTCGCGGCCGGGTCGGCGGGGGCCATGCTGCCGAAGCCCGCGTAGACCGGGGGCGGGCCCGCCGCCAGGAACGCCTCCAGCTCCGGCGGCGGGCTCCAGGAACGCTCCGCGAACCAGTAGCCGGTCAGGTGCACGTGCTCCGGCCAGTCCGCCGGGCGGGCGACGACTACGGGGCTCACCCCGCACAGCACCGGCACCCGGTCCGCCCGCGCCCTCCGGAACACCCCGCCCCGCAGGGGACCGAGACCGAGCACCCGTGCCCGCAGCCGGTCGGCCATCCGGCCGAGCAGCAGCCCGCTCAGCCCCTCCACCAGCGCGTAGCTGCCCCGGTTGCCCCAGGGCCCCAGCGTGCGCAGCGGGACCAGCGGGTTGGGGAAGGCCCGGGTCGGCTCACTCGGCTGGAAGTGCAGCAGCGCGTACGGCATGCCGTACCGCTCGGACAGGTGATGCCCGATCCCGCCCAGCGCCGGGGCCAGCACCAGGTCCGCGCCCGAGCAGGCCGCGTCCGCCTCGGCGACGAGCCGCTCGGCGAGCGGTTCCACCACCCGGCGGAAGCCCCGGACGAACCCGGCCGGGCCGCTCCGCAGCCACGCCTGCCCCTCCTCGGACTCCACGATGCCCTGCGGGTCCACGCCGAGCGGGCTCAGCGCGAGCCCCGCCTCCTCGACCAGCCCGCCGTACCTGCCCGCCGCGACCACGGTCACCTCGTGCCCGCGCGCGGCGAGCCCGGCCCCCAGCGCCACGCACGGCTGGGTGTCCCCCCGCGACCCGAACGCCAGGACCGCGATCCTCACGGGAGCGTCACCGGGACCACCGCTGCCCCGCCGCGCACCGCCGGGGCCGCGCGGCCGCTCATCGGAGCGCCACCAGGCTGACGGCCGCTCCGGCGGCGACCAGCGCGGCGGCGGTGAGCAGGCCGGTCGAGTAACCGGCGGTGAAGCTCGCGGAGCCGTTCACGATCACGCCGACGACCGCGATGCCGAACAGCCCCGACATCTCTCGCGCCACGCTGAACACCCCTCCCGCGACGCCTGCGCGCCCCTCGGGCACGGCGCCCAGCACGGCCGAGCCCAGCGGCATGGTCAGCGCCGAGCCGATCCCGATCACGCACACGGCGGGCAGCAGCTCGGCCCAGCCGTCGCCCGCCCGCAGGAACGCCACCGCGACCATGCCGCCCGCCACCAGCACGAGCCCCAGCGCGACCGTGCGGGCCGCGCCGAGACGGCGTTCGGCGAACGGGACCAGCGGCGTGACCACGGCGACGAGCAGCGCCAGCGGCACGAAGGCGAGTCCCGAGGCGGTGGGACTGAAGCCGAGCACCCCCTGCAGGAACAACGCGGTGAAGAAGAACACCCCGTTGACCCCCAGCCCCCAGAGCACCTGGGCGATCACCCCGCCGGTGAACGCCCGCGCCCGGAACAGCGCCAGGTCCACCATGGGGTCCCGGCCCAGCCGCTCCACGACGGCGAAGGCCACGGCCGAGACCGCGCTGACCGCGAGGGCGGCCACGATCATCGGCGAGGTCCAGCCCAGCTCGGCGGCGAAGGTCAGGCCGAACGTGCCCGCCGACAGCACGGCGATCGAGGCCGCGACCCCCGGCACGTCGACGCGGGCGGCGGTCTCGTCACGCGACTCGGGTACGGCGAACGCCGCCAGGGCCACGCACAGCACGCCGAGGGGCACGTTGAGCAGGAAGATCCAGCTCCAGTGGGCGTGCTGGGCGAGGTAACCGCCGACGACCGGGCCGAGCGCGAGCGCCGCCGCCCCCGAGGCCATCCAGACGGCGACGCCGGTCGAGCGCTCCCGCCCGCCGCCCGCGACCGCGACCACGGCCAGCATCGCGGGCAGGATCAGCGCCGCCCCGCAGCCCTGGACGAGCCGGGCCGCGACGAGCGCGCCCGCCGAGGCAGCCAGCCCGGCGGCGAGGGAGGCGGCGGTGAAGACCGCGAGCCCGGCGATGAGGACCCGGCGGCGCCCGTAGACGTCGGCCAGGCGCCCCCCGGCGAGCATCAGCCCGGAGAAGGTGAGGACGTACCCGGTGACGACCCACTCCAGCACCGCCAGGGACGCGCCCAGCTCGGTCCGGAGGGTGGGCAGGGCCACCGTGACGACCGTGTTGTCCAGGGTGGTCACGAACCCGGCCAGGCCGACGACCAGGAGCAGCGGCCCGCGCCGGTCGGCTATGGCGGGACGTGCGGGCACGGCTTTCCCGCTGCTCCCGGCGGGTCCCGCAGGCACGGCTTTCCCGCTGCTCCCGGCGGGTCCCGCAGGCACGGCTTTCCCGCTGCTCCCGGCGGATCCCGCGGTGAGGCCGCTCATTCGTCCACCTCCACCCAGGCCCAGCCCGACCCGTCCGGCGTGGGCCGCACCACTCTCGTCGTCCTCCGCCCGACGGGCACCCAGCCCTCGCCCCTCTCCCGCGCGCCGTCCCAGCCCTCCCGGGACGCGGGGCGCTCGGGCGCGGTGGACGCGGGCAGGGGGCGCTCGGGCACAAGAGGCCCGGGCAGGGGGCGCTCGGGCACAAGAGGCCCGGCCAGGGGGCGCTCGGGCACAAGAGGCTCGGGCAGGGGCGGGCGGGGCAGGGGCTCCGTGGCCTCCATCTCCTCCACCGGTTCCCGAGCGGGTTCCGGACGCCCGGCGATGGGCACGATCGGCCTGCTGTCCTGCCGCCGCACCGGTGGTTCCAGCCGGTCGATGAGGTGCGGACTGATCGCCGGGAGGCTCCGCGCGGGAGGAACGGGCTCCGGTCCCCGTCCGGCCTCCGGGGCGGGCGGAGGAGAAGCCGGAGAGGGGGACGGCGGAGCCGGAGAGGGGAGAGAGGGGGCGGGACGGGGGCCGTCCGGGACCGGGGAGTGCAGGGGAGCGTGCGGAGGGTGTCCCACCGCGTCCTCGACGGTCAGCAGGGGCTGCGGCGGTGAGGGGACCGTGCCCTCCTCCTCCCAGTGCCAGCCGGGACCGTCCAGATTGGGTTTGACCACCTTCCTGCGCCGCTGCACCGGATCCGCCGGCACGGCCTGCTCCGTGCGCGCGGGGACGGCCTGCTCCGTGCGCGCCAGCACGGCCTGCTCCGTGCGCGCGGGGACGGGCGGCCCCGCCGCCGCCCCGTTGACCGGGAGGGGAGGCAGCGGATAAGGATTCGACCCGTGCCGCCGGGGCGGTGGCGCGGACACGGGCACCCGGGCGTCCCGGACGGGCGCGGGCGCGGTGACCCGCGAAACGTCGGGCGGAGGCCGGACCTCGGACGGAGGAACCTGCCGGACCTCGGACGGAGGAACCGGAGCCTCGGACGGAGGAACCGGAGCCTCGGACGCGGACACGACGGCCTCCGCGGACACGACCGCCTCGGACGCGGACACGACCGCCTCGGACGCGGACACCGGAGCCTGCCGGATCCGCCGCACCTGGGCGATCCGCGGAGCCTGGGGCGGGATGATCCGCGGCGGGTCCGCCGAGTCCCCGGCGGGGAGGGCCCGGGGGGCGTCGCGCGGCCCGCGGACCTCCGTACCCGGCCCGGCCGCCGGGTCGTCCTCGCGCTCCACCGTCACATAGGCGGCCGGGCGGCCGTACGGACCGCGCGGGTCGCGCGGGTCGTGGTGCTCCCGCAGGCCGATCCGCCGGTGGAGGTCCCGCAGAGGGGCCGGGAGCCACCAGTTGGCCTCCCCCATCAGCCGCATCGTCGCGGGCACCAGCAGTCCCCGCACCAGCGTCGCGTCCACCACGATGGCCACGAACATGCCGACGCCCAGCATCTTCACGATCGTGATCCCCGCGGTGGAGAAGGCCGCGATGACCACCAGCAGCAGCAGCGCGGCACTGCTGATCAGCCCGCCCGTCCGCTCCAGGCCGATCGCCACGGCCGCGGTGTTGTCCCCGGTCCGCAGCCACTCCGCCCGCACCCGGCTGAGCAGGAAGAGCTCGTAGTCCATCGACAGCCCGAACACCACCGCCAGGATCAGCACGGTGATCGTCGCCTCGACGCTCCCGGTCGGGGTGAAGCCGAGGAGCCCGGCCAGGTTCCCGTCCTGGAAGGCCCAGACGATCACGCCGAAGGACGCGCCCAGGGACAGGACGTTCATCAGGATCGCCTTGAGCGGCAGCAGGACCGAGCCGAACGCGGCGAACAGCAGCAGGCCGGTCATCAGGCAGACGACGAGCGCGGTCCACGGCAGCGTGGCCGTCAGGCTGTCCTCCAGGTCGAGCTGGGCGGCGGTGGGCCCGCCGACGACCACGTCCTGGACGTTCGGCTCGGGGGGCAGCGCCCGGATCCGCTCGACCAGCGCGCGGGCCTCGTCCGACGCCGGGTCGCCGTCGTGGCGGACCGCGAGCCGCACCGCGCCGCCGGCCTGCGAGACCCCGGTGACGTCGACCCCGGTGACGTGGTCGAGCTCCTTCAGCCGGTCCGCGAAGACCTTCACGTCCAGCGGGCCGACCTCGGTGACCGGGACGGGCCCGGAGTTCTCCACGCCGACCGGGCCGAGCCGCCCGCCCACCTCCGAGGGCAGCGCGCCGGGCGCGGCGGCCGTCATCGGGCCGACGAGGTCGCGCTCGACGAGCACGACGACCTCGATGGGGGACATGGCGTTCCTGGCGAACTCCCGGTCGATCCGCTCGGCGACCTGGCGGCTCTCGACGTGCTCGGGCAGCACCCGGTGGTCCACCCCGCCGAACCGCACGTGCAGGAACGGCGCGGCCAGCGCGAGCAGCACCGCGCCGACCCCGACGAGGTAGGCGACGGGACGCCGCATCACGCTGGACGCGATCCCGTGCCAGCTTCCCCGGCGCCGCCGTCCGAAGTCGGGCATCACGTTCAGCGCGTCGACCCTCGGTCCCAGGACGGCCAGCAGCGCGGGCAGCACGACCAGCGCCGCCGCCATCGCGACCAGCACCACCGCCGCCGCGCCCAGTCCGATCGAGCGCAGGAACATCTGCGGGAACAGCAGCAGCCCGCACAGCGCGGTCGCCACGGTCAGCCCGGAGAAGGCGACGGTCCGCCCGGCCGTCGCGATGGTCCGCACGACGGCCGCCTCCACGGGCGCTCCCCGGCGGGTCTCCTCGCGGAAGGCGCTGAGCACGAAGAGCGAGTAGTCGATGGCCAGGCCGAGGCCCAGCATCGTGACGACGTTCAGCGAGAAGACCGAGACGTCGGTGACCTCGGTGAGCAGCCGGAGCAGCGCGAGCGCGCCGATCACCGAGAGCACGCCGACGACGAGCGGGAGACCGGCCGCGACCAGGCTGCCGAAGACCACGACGAGCAGGACGAGCAGGACCGGCATCGAGATCATCTCGGCCTGCCGCAGGTCCGCGGCGGTCTGCGCGTTGAGGTCCGCCAGCAGCGGGATCCGGCCGCCGATCCGGACGTCGTACCCGGCCGGGCCCTGCCGGAGCCGCTCCTCGACCGCCTCGTACCCGCGTTGCCTGGCCTGCTCCTCGCCCTTCAGGGTGACCAGCGCGTAGGTGGAGTGCCCGTCGGCCGAGACGAGCTCCTTCGCCTCGGTCTTCCAGTAGGTGGAGACCTCGGCGACGTGCTCGGCGGGCAGCGCCTCCAGCGCCTTCTCCACGTCCTTGCGGAAGCGCTCGTCGCGAGCCTCGACGGCGGGGTTCGTGTAGAGCACGACCACGTCGGGCGAACTGCCGCCGAACCACTCCCGGCTCCAGCGCGCGGCCGAGGTCGACTCGGCGTCCGGGTCCTCGAACCCGCCGTCCGTCATCCGGCCGAACAGCCCCGCCCCGAACACCCCCGCCAGGACCGCGAAGACCGTCCCCGCCGCGAGGATCGCCCAGCGCCGGCGGTGGACGAACCGCCCCAGCGACTCGAACATCAGGAACCGGCGTCCCCGGAGTCGCTCCCGGTCCCCGCCGCGACGCCCGGACCGGTCCCGTCCCCGGAGCCGGACCCCTGAGCGGAGCCGGAGGCGGGCGCGGCGCCCGCGAAGGCGCCGTCCAGGTAGGCCCGGGCGCACGCGCGGCGGGCGATCTTCCCGCTCGACGTGCGGGGTACGGCGCCCGCCTCCACCAGCACGAACTCGTCCAGCCGCAAGTCGTGCCCCCTCGCGACGGCGGCCCTGACGTTCGCCTCCACCTCGGCCGGGTCCCTGCCCCCGGCCCCGCGCGACCGCTCGGCCACCACGACCAGCCGCTCCGTCTCCTCCCCCGGCACGGCGAACGCCGCCACGCGGTCCCGGCGGACGGCCGGGTCGGCCTCCTGGACCGTGGCCTCCACATCCTGTGGATAGTGGTTGCGCCCGTCGACGATGATCAGATCCTTGATCCGCCCGGTGACGTAGAGCTCGCCCGCGTGGACCACGCCCAGGTCACCGGTGCGCAGCCAGGTCCCCTCCTCGCCCCGGAGCACGTTCCCGAAGACCTCGGCGCTGTGCCCGGCGTCCCGCCAGTAGGCCCGCGCCACGTTCGACCCCTGGACCCAGATCTCGCCGACCTCGCCGTCGGGCCTGGCCGTGCCGTCCGGCGCGGCGATCACGACGCGCTGCCCCGTCGGCACCCCGCAGGAGACCAGCTCGACGCCCCCGGCCCGATCGCCCGCCGTCCCGCCCGCGCCCCCGGCCCGATCACCCGCCGTCCCGCCCGCGCCCCCGGCCCGATCACCCGCCGTCCCGCCCGCGGTCTCCCTCCCCCGCCCGCCGTACGGCGCGGCGCACGGTTCCGCGGTGGGTGAGGCGGCCTGCTCCGCGACCGGCACCGCCCGGCCGGCGGCCAGCGCGTCCCGGTCGAACGCCGTCGTCCGCGGCGGCAGGTCGCGGGCCATCGCGGTGACGAACACCGTCGCCTCCGCCAGCCCGTAGGCCGGGGTGTGCGCCTCGGGGCGGAGCCCGCACCCGGCGAACGCCTCGGAGAAGTGCCCGATCGTGCCGGCCCGCAGCGGCTCGGCACCGTTGAGCATGACCGCCACCCCCGACAGGTCGAGCGTGGCCTTCTCCTCCTCGGTGACGCGGCTCGCGGTGTACTCGTAGGCGAAGTTCGGTCCGCCGGTGAACACGTCCTCGTAGTCGGCGAGCATCCGCAGCCAGCGGACCGGATGCATGACGAACGCGACCGGGTCCATGAAGACCGACCGGTTGCCGCCGACGATCGGCGCGGCGATGGTCGCGATCAGCCCCATGTCGTGGAAGAGCGGCAGCCACAGCGCCGCCGTGGAGACCCGCGGCACGGCGCGGAAGGCGGTCCAGAGCTGCTCGGCGTTGGCGGTGACGTTGCCGTGGCTGATCTCCACCCCGGCGGGGGCGCGGGTGGATCCGGAGGTGTACTGCAGGTAGGCCAGGTCGCCGAGGCCGATCGGCTCGGGCTCCCACTCGTCGGCGAGCAGGCCGGAGACCTCGTCCACGGCGACGACGTGCTTCGGACGGGGCACTGCGTTCCCACCGTTCCCACCGTTCCCACCGTTCCCGCCGCTCCCGCCGCCCTCGTCCAGGAAGGCCCGGACCGCGTCCAGCGCGGACGTCGCGGTGAGCACGCAGACCGGATCGGCGTCGGCGTAGGCCCGGACCAGCCGGTCGGCGTGGCCGGGCAGGCCGGGGGCGAACAGCGGCACCGCGACCACCCGGGCGTACATCGCGCCGAGCATCGCGACGACGTACTCCAGCCCCTGCGGCGCCAGGATCGCCGCCCGCTCCCCGGGCTGCGCGATCTCGCGCAGCCGTACGGCCAGCGCCCTGGCCCGCAGGTCCACCTGGGACCAGGAGAGCGTGTGCCGGGTCCCGTCACGAGCGGCCGAGTAGTCGAGGAAGGTGTACGCCGGGGCGTCCGGGATCTCTCCCGCCCACCGCGCGACACGGGCGATCAGCGGCTCGCTCATGCTCGAAGGTCCCCTCGCCGGAGTGCAGGGACCTAGCAAGCTACGGCAGGCCGCGCGCGCGGTTCTTGCCAACCGCCCGCACATTCCCGGCCGCCGGTTGTCACCCCCATGACAACCGGTCACCCCGCCATCGGGGCACCCGCCCGGCCACCCCGATAATCGAGGACATGGCGGCCGAATCCTCGCAGACCCTGGAGCGCGGCCTGCGCCTGCTCCGCCTGCTCTCCGGCGAGCTCCGGGGGCGGACCCCGACCGAGATCGCGGCCGAGCTGGAGCTGAGCCGCCCCGCGGTCTACCGCCTGCTGACCACTCTGCAGCGCGAGGGCTTCGTCCGCCGCGACGGCGACGGCCGCGTCCACCTGGGGTTCGGCGTGCTGGTCCTGGCCCGCGCCGTGCAGCCGCTGCTGCGCGAGGGCGCCCTGCCCACCCTGCGCGGGCTCGCCGAGGAGGTCGGCGCCACCGCCCACCTCACGGTGGCCGAGGGCGACGAGGGCCTGGCCGTCGCGGTGGTCGAGCCGTCCTGGACCGACATGCACGTCGCCTACCGCGAGGGCTCCCGCCACCCCCTCGACCGGGGCGCGGCGGGTCGGGCGGTCCTCGCCCTCCGCGCGGGCCGCGGCGGCTACGTCTCCACCGAGGGCCAGCTCCAGGAGGGCGCCCGCGGCATCGCCGCCCCCGTTCCCGGTCTGCCCTGGCTGGAGGCGTCCGTGGGTGTGATCGCCTTCACCCCGCTCGACCCGGACACGGTCGGCCCCCGCGTCGCCGCCGCCGCCGCCGACCTCTCCCGCGCCCTCGGCTGACCCCGGCCGGACGGCCGGTGACCGTACGGCACGGCCCCGGCCGTGCGGTCACCGGTGCAGGTGCTCGTAGAGGACCCGCCACCGGTCGGGGTGGACGTGCGCGACGACCGCGTCCGGGTCGACGCCCGCGGCGGCGAAGGCCGCGTCGACCCGGTCCGCCGGGTGGCGGAGCCGCAGGGTCGCGTGCAGGGAGCCGCCCAGCCCGGTGAAGCCGTACTCGACGAAGTCCCGGTAACCGGGCAGGTCGGGCACGGCCTGCCCGGGTGCGGCCGTACGGCGCTCGATCCGCAGGATCGCGGAGTCGACCGCGGGGACGGGCCGGAACGCCTCGCGGCCGATGCCGTCCAGCAGCTCCCAGCGGTACCAGGGCCACGTCCGCACGGTCAGCATGCTCCAGCGGCCGAAGTCGCCGGTGCGCTTGCGCGCGTACTCCGACTGGGTCACCAGGGTGGCCGAGGTGAGTCCAGGCGCCCGCAGGCACCAGTCCACGATCTTCGAGGTGACCGCGTAGGGGATGTTCCCGGCGACCGCGAACGGCTCGCGCGGCGCGCGGGCGGCCAGGAAGTCCCCCCGGACGACGCGGATGCGCTCATCGCCCGAAGTGCGGGCGGCCAGCTTCCCGGCGAGCAGCGGGTCGATCTCGTAGCCGACGACCTGACCGCAGGTCTCGGCGAACGCCCGGGTCAGCACGCCCTCCCCCGCGCCCGGTTCGAGGACCAGGTCGTGCGGGCCGGCGGCCTCGACCACGCGGGTGACCGCGTCCGGGTCGACCATGAGATTCTGCGACAGGACACGCCGGTCCCGGTCGCGGGCCGTCCGGCCACCGGTACGGCCGCCGCCGCCGTTGCGGACGGCGCGCTGGGTGTGCGAATGGTTTCCGTGAGCGAAGGACTGCGCCACAGTGTTGCCCTTTCGGGTCCGAGATGAACAGGTCTCGGAGGCCCCAGGGCACGCGCAGGAGGAAGCGGGTCCCCTCCCCCTACCGGCCCGGAGCCGGGCTGCGGCGGATGCGGACGAAGAAGATCGGCCCATGGCACGGAAGCGACATGCGGCCCAGGCTAGGCACCGGCCTCACCCGCGCGCAAACGGTTTTCCGCCCCTCGCCGCCCGCGTCCGGAGACGTCCTCCTTCGGCACGCCCCGACGGCGGAGCGGTCGTGCGCCCTTCGGCGGACCGCCCACGCATGCCCCGGCAGATCGCTAACCGAATCAGCGGCAGAACGACCACCACCCCATCGGCAGAACGACCACACACCGTCCGGCAGGACGACCACGGGGCCGGTCGGGGACCCGCCGTGGTGTTCGTGCACGCGGCGATCGCCGACCGGCGGATGTGGGAGTACCGGTTCCGGATGCTGTCCGCGGACCACCGGGTGATCGGAGCGCTCCCGGCGAGCGGTGATCGAGTAGAAAGAAAACATGGCACCGGAGCGGACGCGCACGCCGTGGTGGGCCGTGGGGCTCGCCGTACGGATCGCGCTGCTCGCGCTCCTGCTCTGGGGCGTGCTGGTCTCCGCGCTGCGCGCGTCCCCGGCGGAGCGCACCCTGGAGGACTTCCGCGCCGCGGCCGGAGCCGGCCGGGTCACCCACGTCGACTACCGGGAGCAGGACGGTGACGTCTACCGGCTGGCGTGGGCGGAGGGGCCGCTGGCCTGGCGCGAGGTCCAGGGCCTGCCGGTGGGCGACGGCCCCGCGGTCTACCCGGTCGCGCGGCTCCACCGCGATCTCGGCGCGGACCGGCCCAGACTCGCCGAACCGGAACACGACCCGGACGCCGACGGATTCTTCCCCGACTGGCCGTTCGCCGTCCCCGGCGACGGCCTCGGCCGGTGGGTCGGCGTGGCCTGGGTGGCGGCCTTCCTCATCATGCTGGGCTCGACGCCCCGGCTGGGCAACCGGTGGGCGTGGTTCTGGCTGTTCACCGTCGGGCAGCTCGGCGCGCTCCTGTTCCTCCTGCTCGAACCCCGGCCGATCTGGTTCGGCCCGGAGCGGGAACCGGCGCCGCGGAAGAGATGGGACGGCGGGACGGGCTGCCTGCTCTCGATCGGCCTGGCCCTCGCCGCCGTGGCCGCCGCGGTGGCCCTCGGCCGCCTGGCGGGCCTCGTCCTCGGGTGACCGGCCGAGGACGGGTCACAGCTCACCTGGGAAACTTCGGTCCGGGTCCGTAACGGACGCCCTTCCCGCCCCTGGCTTCTCCGATCTTGTCGAGGAGTTCCCGCTCCCGGAGGGAGTTCAGGATGTCCCTCGCCGCGAACAGGTGGATGTCGAACAACCGCTGAATCGTCCGGTTGGTGACGAAGCCGTACTCCCGGACGTGATCGATGATCTTCTGGTCGGTCTCGTCGAGGCTCCGGCGGCGGTACTCGACCGCCCGTCCCCGCGCGGCCTTCGCAGGCGAGGACCGTCTCCCGCCGTACGTCGCGGCCTCCCGTCGGCGTGGAGGAGACCGAGCCGTGCCGGAGCCGAACCCGGGGAAGGCTCCGGCGGCGATGTTTGACAGCACCCGGCGCGGTGGCGGATGGTTGTTCGTATAGAGGACACTTACGTCCGATAAACGGACAAATACGGGAGAAGCGCATGCCGTACTACCGCGTCGTGGGGGAGGTACCCCGCAAACGGCACGTCCAGTTCCGGCGGCCCGACGGCGGGCTGTACGCCGAGGAACTGATGGGCGAGGAGGGGTTCTCCAGCGACTCCTCGCTCCTCTACCACCGCCACCTGCCCACGGCGATCGTCAAGGCCGAGGCGGTGGAGCCCGACGAGGCCGCCGTCCTGACGCCCAACCTGCCGCTCTCCCCCCGCCACTTCCGCACCCAGGACCTGCCCGCCGGGGGCGACCTCGTCACCGGCCGCGGGCTGATCGCGGGCAACGCCGACGTCCGCCTGTCGTACGCCGCGACCGAGGCGCCCAGCGGCCTCTACCGCAACTCCATGGGCGACGAGTGCGTCTACGTCGCGAGCGGCCGGGTCGCCTTCGAGTCGACCTACGGCGCCATCGAGGCCGGCGAGGGCGACTACGTGGTGGTGCCGACCGGCACGATCCACCGCTGGGTGCCGCGGGGCCGGGTGACGGCCTTCGTCGTCGAGGCGTCCGGGCACATCCGCCCGCCCAAGCGCTACCTGTCGAAGTACGGCCAGTTCCTGGAGCACGCCCCCTACTGCGAGCGCGACCTGCGCACCCCGGCCGAGCCGCTGACCGCCGAGGGCGAGGACGTCCCGGTGCTGGTCCGCACGCGCGGCGGGCTGACCCGGCTGGTCTACCGCAACCACCCCTTCGACGTGGTCGGCTGGGACGGCTGCCTGTACCCCTACGCGTTCAACATCAACGACTTCGAGCCGATCGTGAAGGGCATCCACGCCCCGCCGCCGGTCCACCAGACCTTCGAGGGCCCGAACTTCGTGATCTGCTCCTTCTGCCCGCGCCCGCTGGACTTCCACCCGGACGCCGTGCCGATCCCGTACAACCACCACAACGTCGACTCCGACGAGCTGATGTTCTACGCGGGCGGCGACTACACCGCGCGCAAGGGCTCCGGCATCGACGTCGGCTCGGTCTCGCTGCACCCCGCCGGGTTCACCCACGGGCCGCAGCCCGGCGCCGTCGAGGCCGTGCTGGAGGCGGTGCGGCAGGGCCACACCCGCACCAACGAGCTGGCCGTCATGGTCGACACCTTCCGCCCGCTCGACCTGGGCCCCGCCGGGCTCTCGGTCGAGGACCCCGCCTACGCCTGGACGTGGTCGCGGTGAACCTCTTCCACGACCTCGTCGACGACGCCGGGCTGTTCCCGCCCACCGCGCTGCCCATGGACGAGGCGCTGGCCCGGCACCGGGCCGACCTGGAGCGGCGCGACCCGGTGCTCACCCACCGCTTCCTCTGCCCGGCCAGCCGTCTGCCGGTGCTCCGCGTCCACCTGGAGGAGGCGCCCCTGCCGCTCCGGCTCGGGCTGATCCTCGACACCGAGGAGCCGCCGCCGCTCGACGGCCTGGAGGTCGAGCTGATCGAGATCCCGGGCGCGCGCTTCGCGACGCCTTCCGGGCGGATCGAGCCGCCGGCCGGGCGGCCCCCGCTGGAGACGGACTCCAAGGCCCGCCAGTTCGTCGAGGTCGCCCCCGCCCAGCTGCCCGTCCGCCTGCCCGACGGGGTCGGGCTGAAGGTCCGGTGCGGCGGCTCGGAGCCGGAGGACTTCCCCAGCGCCCACGACCTGGGGGCCTTCATCGCCCACTGCGTCCGCCGCGGCACCCCCTTCAAGGCCACGGCCGGGCTGCACCACGCGGTCCGGCACTTCGACCCGGCGCTCGGCACCGACCGGCACGGCTTCGTCAACCTGGTCCTGGCGGTCTGCGCGGCGGTCGAGGGCCGCGACCCGGTGCCGGTGCTCAAGCTGACCGACGTGGGCGAGCTGGTACGGCAGGCGCGCGCGGTGCCCGGTGACGCCGCCCGGCGGGCCCGGGAGCTGCTGGTGTCGTACGGCTCGTGCAACACGGCCACCCCGATCGAGGACCTGCTGGCCCTCGACCTGATCGAGCCCGGACTCGCGACCGAACCCGGGACCGGGAACGGAGCCGGGACCGGGAACGGAGCCGGGACCGGAGCCGGGAACGGGAACGGACCCGGGACCGGGATCCGGCCCGGAGAGGAGAACGCGTGACGGCCGCATCCCCCTGGGGCCTCGACCACCTGCCCTACGGGGTCTTCACCCGGGCCGACCGGCCCGGCGCGACCCCCCGGGTCGGCGTCCGGTACGGCGACCACGTGCTCGACCTGGCCGAGGCGCTGCACGACGAGGTGTTCGCCACCGGCTCGCTCAACGCCTTCCTGGCCAGGGGCTCCGCGGCCTGGCACGACACCCGGGCGCTGATCCGCAGCAAGCTGGCCACCGACCCGGTCGCCGCCGGACTCCACCTGGTCCCGCTCGACCGGGTGGAGCTGCACCTGCCGATCGAGGTGGCCGACTACGTCGACTTCTACTGCTCGCTGGAGCACGCCGCCAACCTCGGCCGGATGTTCCGGCCCGACGAGGAGCCGCTGAAGCCCAACTGGCGGCACCTGCCGGTCGGCTACCACGGCCGGGCCGGGACCGTCGTCGCCTCCGGCACCCCGGTCGTCCGGCCGTCCGGGCAGCGCGGCGCCGGGGTCTTCGGCCCCTCGGCCAAGCTGGACATCGAGGCGGAGCTCGGCTTCGTCGTCGGCGCGCCGACCGCGCTGGGCGAGCGGCCGGGCCGGTTCGCCGACCACGTCTTCGGGGTGACGCTCGTCAACGACTGGAGCGCGCGCGACATCCAGGCCTGGGAGTACGTCCCGCTCGGGCCCTTTCTCGGTAAATCCTTCGCCACCTCGGTCTCCCCGTGGATCACCCCGCTGGAGGCCCTGGCCGGCGCCCGCGTGCCGGGCCGCGCGCAGGATCCCGAGCCGCTCGACTACCTGCGGCGCACCGAGGACTGGGGGCTCGACCTGACCCTGGAGGTGCGGCTGAACGGGGAGGTCGTCTCCCGCCCGCCGTACCGGGGGATGTACTGGACCCCCGACCAGATGCTCGCCCACATGACCGTCAACGGCGCTTCCTTAAGGGTCGGCGACCTGTTCGCCAGCGGTACGGTCTCCGGTCCCGAGGCCGGCCAGCGGGGGTCGCTGATCGAGCTCACCTGGAACGGGGCCGAGCCGGTCACGCTCTCCGACGGATCGGTCCGGGCCTTCCTGGAGGACGGCGACACGGTCACCGTCACCGCCACCGCGCCGGGTCCGGAGGGGGGTCTGATCACCCTCGGCGAGGTGTCCGGAACCATCCTGCCCGCCCGGTAAGCGCATATTGTCACTCGGAGTGCTCGAACGGTAACCTGCCGCTACTCTTGACAGCCGACCGTCCACGCACTCCAAAGGCAGGAACCGATGCGGCGCCCCGCGGCCCCCCTCCCCCTCCTCCTCGCGCTCCTGGCGCTGTCCGCCCTCCTCGCGGCGGGCTGCTCCTGGTTCACCGACGGTGACGCACCCGGGGAGAAGGCCGCGACGCCCTCCATCACGATCGACCCGGCGCCCGGTTCCCGGCAGGCGCCGACCACCCGGGGCCTGACCGTCCGCACCAGCGCGGGCGCGCTGACCGGGGTGGCCGTCTCCGCGGGCGGCGCCCCGGTCGCGGGCCGCTTCGACCCCGGCAGGACCGTCTGGCGCTCCGACCACGCCCTGACCCCCGGCCGGGACTACGCCGTGAGCGCCACCGCGGCGGGGCCCGGCGGCACCCGGGCGAGCGCCACCGGCGCCTTCCGCACGTTCACCCCCGCCCAGACCTTCACGGTGGCGGCCGTCACCCCGTCGCCCGGCGAGACGGTCGGCGTCGGCATGCCGATCATCGTCGACTTCGACACCCCGGTGAAGGACCGGGTATCCGTCGAACGGGCCCTGGAGGTGCGCACCGACGCACCGGTCGAGGGCGCCTGGCACTGGGCGGGCGACACCCGGGTGATCTACCGCCCCCGCCGCTACTGGCCGGCCGGGACGAAGGTCGACTTCGTCGCCCACCTGTCCGGGGTCCGCGCCGCCAAGGACGTCTACGGCACCTCCGACCACGGCGTGCGGTTCGGCGTCGGCCGCCGGCAGACCAGCGCCATCGACACCCGGACCCACCGGATGACGGTCGAGCGCGACGGGAAGGTCGTCCAGCGCATGGCCATCAGCGCGGGCATGGCCACGACCCGCGAGTACACCACGACGAGCGGCGTGCACCTGACGATGGACAAGGCCAACCCGGTCCGCATGATCTCGCCGAACCGGAGCAAGGGCGACCCGGGCTACTACGACGTCATGATCGGCCACGCCGTGCGCATCTCGAACAGCGGCGAGTACGTCCACGCCAAGGACAACGTCTGGGCCCAGGGCCGGGTCAACGTCAGCCACGGGTGCGTCAACGCCCGCCCCGACCAGGCCGCCTGGTTCTACTCCACCTCCCTGCGCGGCGACCCTGTCGTCATCCGCGGCACCGACCGCGAGCTGGAGTGGGACAACGGCTGGGGCTACTGGCAGCTCTCCTGGGCCGAGTGGCTGGCGGGCAGCGCCCTCCACGACGACCTCGTGCGCGACTCCGGCGAGAACGCCGGCGACACCCTCCGCCGCAGCCTCTGACCGTCCCGCACGGGCCCTGACAGCGCGGTCGGCGGGGGCATACGGTGGAAACCGGGAACCCGCCGGACGCCGGAGCCGTTGGCAGGACAGGAGGGCCGCGACATGGATGATTGGCTCATCTGGTTGATCCTCGCCGTGGTGCTGGGCGTCGCCGAGATCTTCACCCTGACCACCGCGCTCGGCCTGCTCGGCGGGGCGGCGCTGTTCGCCTCCGCCGCGGCCCTCCTCGGGCTCCCGGTCCCACTGCAGCTGATCGCCTTCGCCGGGTCCCTCGTGGCCGGGGTGGTCCTGATCCGGCCCATCGCCCGGCGGCACCTGAAGCCGCCCCCACCGGACCAGCGGTTCGGCGTCCAGGCCCTCGTCGGCAGGACCGCCTACGTGACCCGCGAGGTGACCGGCCGGGACGGCCGGGTCCGCATCGGCGGCGAGGAGTGGTCGGCCCGGGCCTACGACGAGACGCTGGTGATCCCGGCCGGCGTCTCCGTCGACGTCATCGAGATCGAGGGCGCGACCGCGCTCGTCTACCCCAGGGAGTAGTGATCCGGATGGACCCGCTGCTGATCGTCGGTGTGCTCATCGTCCTGTTCGCGGTGTTCACCGTCACCAAGTCGGTGCGGATCGTGCCCCAGGCGCGGGCCAGGAACGTCGAGCGGCTCGGCCGCTACCACACCACCCTCAAACCCGGTCTCAACTTCGTGATCCCGTACATCGACCGGGTCTACCCGATGATCGACCTGCGCGAGCAGGTCGTCTCCTTCCAGCCCCAACCGGTGATCACCGAGGACAACCTCGTCGTCGAGATCGACACGGTGCTGTACTTCCAGGTCACCGACCCGCGCGCGGCGGCGTACGAGATCGCCAACTACATCCAGGCGATCGAGCAGCTCACGGTGACCACGCTGCGCAACGTCATCGGCTCGATGGACCTGGAGATGACGCTCACCTCCCGCGACACGATCAACAGTCAGCTGCGGGGCGTGCTGGACGAGGCGACCGGCAAGTGGGGCATCCGGGTCAACCGGGTCGAGATCAAGGCCATCGACCCGCCGAAGAGCATCAAGGACGCGATGGAGAAGCAGATGCGCGCCGAGCGGGACAAGCGCGCCGCCATCCTCACCGCCGAGGGCCAGCGCCAGTCCCAGATCCTCACCGCCGAGGGCGACAAGCAGAGCGCCGTCCTGCGCGCCGAGGGCGAGCGCAGCGCCGCCATCCTCAGGGCGCAGGGCCAGTCCCAGGCCATCGACGAGGTCTTCCAGGCCGTGCACCGCAACGACCCCGACCCCAAGCTGCTGGCCTACCAGTACCTCCAGGTCCTGCCGGAGCTGGCCAAGGGCGAGGGCAACACGTTCTGGGTCATCCCCGGCGAGGTCACCTCCGCCCTGCAGAGCGTCTCCCGGGCCTTCACCGAGGCGCTGCCGGCCTCCCCCGCCACCCGCGAGGCGCCGCCGTCCCGCGACGGCCGGGCCGTGCGGCGCGACGACGGCGAGGCGCAGCAGGTGGCCCGGCAGGAGGCGGCCGAGGCCCAGCAGGCCGCCGCCGAGGCGGTGGCCGAGGCCGCCGACGCCGACCCCTCCGCGGGTCCCCGCCAGCTCGGTCCCGGCCGGCTCGGTCCCGGCCCCGTCACCCCGGACGCCCTCACCCACCTCGTCGACGACCAGCCCGCGCGGGAGGAGCGGTCCCGGTAGGAGACGACCGCGGGAGACCATCGCGGGCACCACGGCGGGCACCACCGCGGGAGACCACCGCGGGAAAGCACCACAGGAACCACCGCGGGAAGCCGCCGTAGGACGGCACGGCGCAGAGCCGCCGCGGGCACCACGGAGCGGGAAGCCGCCGTAGGACGGCACGGCGCAGAGCCGCCGCGGGCACCACGGAGCGGGAAGCCGCCGCAGGACGGCACGGCGTGAAGCCGCGGCGGCCCCCGGCCGATGAAACTTTCATCGGCGTGCACGACGACGGCCCACCCCGTCCGGCAACGCCTGACCAGGGACGATGCGGATTTCGGCGGATTCCCCCCACGGTTCCGGCTGTCCTTTACCTCAGCGCCGATATGCCACATGTCGCGCAAATCGGCGAAAATCACTCCGGACTTGGCGGCTCCCGGCACTCCTGCCGGGAGCCGCGACCTTCCTCCGGCCTGTGATGAGGCGGAGCGGAGCGGAGCGCCCGGACAGGCGCCCGCTCGCGCTCGCCGGAGCCGGACCAGAACGCGAAAGGTCACCGTCGTGAAATATCCCGCACGCCCGCGCCGCGGTCGCGCCCTCCTCATGGCCGGCGCCGCCGCGCTCGCGCTGGGGGCGCTGACGGCCGCACCGGCCGCCGCCACCGCGGTCGCCGCCCCCGGCTGCGCGGTCACCTACACCACCAGCAGCTGGCCGGGCGGATTCAGCGCCAACATCACCGTCAAGAACCTCGGCGCCGCCGTCGACGGCTGGAAGCTGGGCTTCTCCTTCCCGAGCGCCGGCCAGAAGGTCGGGCACGGCTGGTCGGCGGTCTACGACCAGAAGGGCACCGCCGTCACGGCGGGCAACGTCGGCTACAACAAGTCGCTGGCCTCCGGCGCCTCGGCGCACATCGGGTTCATCGGGACCACGACCGACAACAACCCGATCCCGGCGACGTTCACCCTCAACGGCGTCACCTGCAACGACACCGCCACCAGGCCGCCCGCGCCGCCGACCGCTGCGCCGACGCCCACCCGCACGGCCACCGCCGCGCCGACGCCCACCCGCACGGCCACCGCCGCCCCCACGGCGGCTCCCACCGCGTCCCCCACGGCGACCGCGACCCGCACCGCCACCCCGGCGCCCACGGCCACCCCCGTGCCGACCCGTACGGCGACGCCCACGCCGACCGCGACCCGTACGGCCACCCCCACGCCGACCCCCACGAAGGCCCCGGCCACCGGCACGCCCGTCGGGATCAACGGCAAGCTGCACGTGTGCGGCGTCCACCTCTGCAACCGGTACAACCGCCCGGTCCAGCTGCGCGGCATGAGCACCCACGGCATCCAGTGGTTCCCCAAGTGCTACACCGACGCCTCGCTGGACGCGCTCGCGAACGACTGGAAGTCCGACCTCTTCCGGGTCTCCATGTACGTGCAGGAGGGCGGGTACGAGACCAACCCGGCCGCCTTCACCGAGCAGGTGAACAAGTACGTCGACATGGCCACCGCGCGCGGCATGTACGCGATCGTCGACTTCCACACGCTGACGCCGGGTGACCCCAACCACAACCTGGCCCGCGCGAAGACCTTCTTCGCCTCGGTCGCCGCCCGCAACGCGGGCAAGGACAACGTCATCTACGAGATCGCCAACGAGCCCAACGGGGTGAGCTGGGCCTCGATCAAGAGCTACGCCGAGCAGGTCATCCCGGTGATCCGCGCGGCGGACCCGGACGCGGTGGTCATCGTCGGCACCCGGGCGTGGTCGTCGCTGGGCGTCTCGGAGGGCTCCAACGAGTCCGAGATCGTCAACAACCCGGTCGACGCCAAGAACATCATGTACGCCTTCCACTTCTACGCCGCCTCGCACAAGGACAACTACCGGGCCGTGGTGAGCCGGGCGGCGGCCAAGCTCCCGCTGTTCGTCTCCGAGTTCGGCACGGTGACGGCCAGCGGCAACGGCGAGGTCGACCTCGCCAGCACCGCCGCGTGGATCGACATGCTGGACCAGCTGAAGATCGGCTACGCCAACTGGACCTACTCCGACGCCCCGGAGAGCAGCGCCGCCTTCAAGCCGGGCACCTGCTCGGCCGGCGCCTTCGCGGGCACCGGGGCGCTCAACCCGTCGGGCGTCTACATCCGCGACCGCATCCGCACCGCGGACGACTTCCCCACGAGCTGACCCTCCCCCACCGGCCGCACCCCTTCCCCGCGGCCGGTCCGGCCCACCGGGCCGATTCCCCAGGAGAAGGCCCCTCCCGTCCCCCCGGGAGGGGCCTTCTCGCCGTTCCGGCCGATCCCGCCACGCACGCCGATCCGGCCCGGCACCGTACGGCCCGGCGATCCCGCCACGCGCACCGACCCCCGCCGCACGGCCCGGCACCGTACGGCCCGCACCCGCCGTACGGCGGTTCCGCCACCGGTGTGAAGCCACGCTGTGGACCGGGTTAAGAAAAGCGCGATGGACACCGCCGGAGGCGGCCCGGCACAGTGCGTAGGGTCGGAAGGTGAGGGGGGACCTGGGATGAAAGCACTGGTCAAGGAGCGGGCCGAGCCGGGCCTGTGGTTGATGGACGTGCCCGAGCCGGAGGCGGGGCCGGGCGAGGTGCTGATCCGGGTGCTGCGCACCGGGATCTGCGGCACGGACCTGCACATCCGCGGTTTCGACGCCTGGGCGCGGCAGACGCTGCGCACGCCGCTCGTCGTCGGGCACGAGTTCTGCGGCGAGGTCGTGGAGGTGGCGCCGGGGGTCGAGGACATCGCGGTCGGCGACCTGGTCAGCGGCGAGGGGCACATCGTCTGCGGCAAGTGCCGCAACTGCATGGCCGGGCGGCGGCACCTGTGCCGCAACACGATCGGGCTCGGGGTGAACCGCGACGGCGCCTTCGCCGAGTACGTCGTGCTGCCCGCCTCCAACGTGTGGGTGCACCGCACGCCGGTGGACCCCGACGTGGCGGCGATCTTCGATCCGTTCGGCAACGCCGTGCACACCGCCCTGTCGTTCCCGCTGGTCGGCGAGGACGTGCTGATCACCGGCGCGGGACCGATCGGGCTGATGGCCGCGGCGGTCGCCACGCACGTCGGCGCGCGCAACGTCGTCATCACCGACCTCAGTCCCGAACGGCTGGCCATCGCCGACAAGCTCGGCGTCACCCTGGCGCTGAACGCCGCCGAGACGCCGATCGCCGAGGGCGTGGCGAAGCTCGGCATGCGCGAGGGCTTCGACGTGGGCCTGGAGATGTCCGGGAACCCCCAGGCGCTCCGCGACATGATCGCCACCATGACGCACGGCGGGAAGATCGCCATGCTGGGCCTGCCCGCGGAGGAGTTCGCGGTCGACTTCGCGACGATCGTGACCTCGATGATCACCCTCAAGGGCGTCTACGGCCGCGAGATGTACGAGACGTGGTACGCCATGTCCGTGCTCCTGGAGAAGGGCCTCGACCTCTCCCCCGTCATCACCGACCGCTTCTCCCACCGCGACTTCGACGCGGCCTTCGACGCCGCCGCGAGCGGCAGAACCGGCAAGATCATCATGGATTGGACCGCCTGATGTTCGACAACGTCCGCGACGACCTGCGCGCGACCCTCGACGAGATCGCCTCGGCCGGCCTGCTCAAGCCCGAGCGCGTCATCACCACCCCGCAGCGCGCCGGCATCGCCGTCGCGGGCGGCACCGCACCGGGCGGCGGCACCGCACCGGGCGGCGTGGCGGTGCCGGACGGCGTGGCCGTGCCGGGGGCGGGGGCCTCCGGCGGGCCCCGCGAGGTGCTGAACTTCTGCGCCAACAACTACCTGGGCCTGGCCGACCACCCCGAGGTGATCGCTGCCGCGAAGGAGGCGCTGGACCGCTGGGGCTTCGGCATGGCCTCGGTGCGCTTCATCTGCGGCACCCAGGAGGTGCACAAGGAGCTGGAGGCGCGCCTTTCCGCGTTCCTCGGCCAGGAGGACACCGTCCTGTACAGCTCCTGCTTCGACGCCAACGGCGGTGTCTTCGAGACGCTGCTCGACGACCGCGACGCGGTGATCTCCGACGCGCTCAACCACGCGAGCATCATCGACGGCATCCGGCTGTGCAAGGCCCGCCGCCTGCGCTACGCCAACCGGGACATGGCCGAGCTGGAGGCCCGCCTCAAGGAGTCCGCCGACGCCCGCCGCCGCCTGATCGTCACCGACGGCGTGTTCTCCATGGACGGCCACCTCGCCCCGCTGGACGAGATCTGCGACCTGGCCGACCGGTACGGCGCCATGGTCATGGTCGACGACTCCCACGCGGTCGGCTTCGTCGGCGCGGACGGCGCGGGCACCCCGGAGCTGTACGGCGTGCGCGACCGGGTCGACATCATCACCGGCACGCTCGGCAAGGCCCTCGGCGGGGCGAGCGGCGGCTACACGGCGGCGCGCAGGGAGATCTGCGACCTGCTCCGCCAGCGCTCGCGCCCCTACCTGTTCTCCAACTCCCTCGCCCCGGTGATCGCCGCCGCCTCGCTGCGCGTCCTGGACCTGGTCAGCGGCTCCGGCGAGGCCCGGGAGCGGCTGCGCGCCAACACCGCGCGCTTCCGCTCCCGGATGGCCGAGGAGGGCTTCGCCATCCTGCCGGGCGACCACCCGATCGTCCCGGTGATGATCGGGGACGCGGCGGAGGCGTCCGCGATGGCCGAGCGCCTGCTCGACCGGGGCGTCTACGTGATCGGCTTCTCCTATCCGGTGGTCCCGCACGGCCAGGCCCGCATCCGCGTGCAGCTCTCGGCCGCCCACTCCACCGAGGACGTCGACCGCGCGGTGGAGGCGTTCGTCGCCGCCCGGGGATGAGCCCGCCGGGACCGGAGCCCGGACCGGGACCGGGACCGGAGCCCGGACCGGAGCCGGAGCCCGGACCGGAGCCGGACCGGAGGCCGGAGCCGGACCGGAGGCCGGAGGCACCGGAAGCGGAGCCGGTCCGGGCCGAGGCGGGCTCGCCGGTCGGGCACGGTCGAAGGGCCCCGGCCTACGGGAGTTCCCGCTCCGCGACGGCCTCGATCTCGGCCGGGGTCCCGGCCATGATGGTGCGGACGTGCCGGGTGACGAGCTCGACCGGCCAGTCCCACCAGGCGGCGCGCTGCAGCCTGGCCACGTCCTCCGGCGCGAAGCGGGCGCGGATGGGCCGGGCCGGGTTGCCGCCCACGACGGTGTACGGCGGGACGTCGGCGGTGACCACCGCGCCCGCCGCGACGATCGCGCCGTCGCCGATCCGCACCCCGGGCATGACCGTGACCCCGTAGCCGAGCCACACGTCGTTGCCCACCACCGTGTCGCCGCGGCTGGGCATGCCGGTGACCAGGTCGAGCGTGGCCTCGGTCCAGCTCCCGCCGAACATGGTGAACGGGAACGTGGACACGCCCATGGTGGGGTGCTCGGCCCCCGCCATGAGGAAGCGGGTGCCGGAGGCGATCGCGCAGTACCTGCCGATCACCAGCTTCTCCGGGCCGTAGGCGTACAGGACGTTGCGCGTCTCGAACGACGTCGCGTCGTCCGGGTCGTCGTAGTAGGTGAACTCGCCCACCTCGATGCGCGGGTCCGTGACCAGCGGCTTGAGCAGCACCACGCGCGGGTGCTCGGCCAGCGGGTGCACGAGGCCGGGGTCGGGGATCGCGGACGGCATGCGGGGACCTCTTCTTCTCTCTGCGCGGGTGACCGGAGCCGGGGAGGGCGGGAACCGCTCTCGACGCCCGGCAGGCCACTTTAAACGATCTTTCGGATCACTCCCGGCCGGGCCCGCTTCCGGTCGCCGCAGGCCGTAAGGAGTGCGCTCAGGACAGGAGGTCGGCGAGAGCCCGGGTCCGGGCGGGGTGCCGGAGCTTGCGCATGCCCGCCGACTCGATCTGGCGGACGCGCTCGCGGGTCACCCCGAACCTCCTGCCGATCTGCTCCAGGGTCCTGGTCTCACCGTCGGCCAGGCCGTACCGGAGGGCGATCACGTCCGCCTCCCGCTCGGTCAGAGTGGCCAGCACCGCCGCCAACCGGCCGCGCAGCGAGGCGGCGGCGACCGTGTCGGCCGGGTCGGGGGCGTCGTCCTCGATGAGGTCGCCCAGCTCGGCGTCGCCGTCGTCGCCGAGCCGCAGGTGCAGCGAGACCGGCTCGCGGGCGTGCCGCAGCAGCTCCTCCACCTTCTCGGAGGTCAGGCCGAGCCCGGCCGCCAGTTCCTCCGGCGTGGCCTCCCTGCCCAGGGTCTGCGACATCTCCCGCCGGAGGCGGGTCACCCGGTTGAGGACCTCGACCACGTGCGCCGGGAGACGGACCGTCCGACTCTGGTCGGCCAGCGCGCGGCCGACCGCCTGCTTGATCCACCAGGTGGCGTAGGTGGAGAACTTGAGGCCGCGCCGGTGGTCGAACTTCTCCACCGCGCGCATCATGCCGATGGTCCCCTCCTGGACGAGGTCCAGCAGCGGCATCCCGCCGGCGGCGGCGTAGCGCCTGGCGATCGAGACGACCAGCCGCAGGTTGGCCTCGACCATGTGGTCCCTGGCGCGGCGGCCGTCGGCGACCCGCCGCTCCAGCTCACGCCGTCCGGCGGGGGAGAGCGCGTCACCCGCGGCGGCCAGGTGCTCCCGCGCGAGCGTCCCGGCCTCGATGCGCTCACCCAGTTCCACTTCCTGCTCGGCGGTCAGCAGCGGGGTGCGTCCGATCTGCCGGAGGTAGTCCTTGATCGGGTCGACGTCGACGGCTCCGTTCGCAGGGCGGGCAGGACGGGAAGCGGTGGCGGTAGCGCTCAAGGGGGTCCTCTCATCGGTCGGGATCGACGGGAACACGGGAACGGGGCGATCGATTCCCCGGACGCCGGGTGCGCTGCCGCGGTGCGCAACGGCGGCCGGGCACCCGGCGGGGACGCTCAGCCGCGGCCGGGCACCCGGCGGGGACGGTGTGCCGGAACGCGGTGCCCCCGCCCCCGCCGCATGCCCTCGGCGCGGCGGTCGCGCCGGTCCGCCGTCCGGATCGCCTCGGCGAGGCGGGCGGCGTCGGAGGTCTTCTCGGCCATGCGGATCTCCCTTGCGATCGCGATCACTTACTCGACATAAATTTATGTCGGACATAGAAATATGTCAACACTAAATTTAGGTCAAGCCGATGTAGGGTGAGGGCATGAGCACCCAGACGACCGGCCTCCGAGAGCTGAAGAAACAGCAGACCAGGGAGAACATCTCCGACCACGCCACCCGGCTGTTCCTCGAACGCGGCTTCGACAAGGTGACGATCGCCGACGTGGCGGCGGCCGCGCAGGTGTCCAAAATGACGGTCACCAACTACTTTCCACGCAAGGAGGACCTCGCCCTCGACCTGAGCGAGGCGTTCGTGCAGTCCCTGGCCCGGACCGTCCGGGAGCGGGAGCCGGGCGAGTCGGCACCGGCCGCGCTGCGCCGCGCCTACCTGGCGGCGGTCGCCGAGCACAGCCCCGTCATCGGTTTCTCCGGTCCCGCGTTCGCCAGGATGATCACCGACAGCCCGGCGCTGACGGCCCGGCTGCGGGAGTTCCACGACGAGCGGGAGAAGGCGCTGGCCGCCGCCCTCGCCGAGGAGGCCGGCGCCGGACCCGGCGACATCCTGCCCAGCGTGGCCGCGGCCCTGCTGGGCGGCGTCCACCGGCTGCTGTTCGACGAGACGCTCCGCCGCACCCTCGACGGGCAGGACGACGCGGAGATCGCGGCGGCGCTCACCGACCACATCCGCACCGCCTTCGACACGCTGGAACCCGCGCTCGGCGGCTACGCCGTCCGCGCGGCCGGAGGATGACCCGCCGGACGGGGCCGGAGCGGGCAGGACGGGCAGGACGGGCAGGCGGGAGCGGCAGGAGCGGGCAGAACAGGCAGACAGGAGCGGCGGCTACGCGCCGAGGTAGGCCAGGACCGCCGCCACCCGCCGGTGGGTGTCGGGGCTGCTCTCCAGCCCCAGCTTCATGAAGATCGAGTTGACGTTCTTCTCCACGGCCGAGACCGACAGGTGGAGCGCCCGGGCGATGCCGCCGTTAGACCTGCCGTGCGCCATCTCGCGCAGCACGTCGCGCTCGCGCGGGGTCAGATCCTCCCCCCGGTCGCTCCGTACGGCGCGGCGGGCCAGCAGCCCTTCCACGACCTTGGGGTCGATGACCGAACCGCCGCCGGCCACCGCCCGCACCGCGCCGAGCAGCTCCTCCAGGTCGCCGACCCGGTCCTTCAGCAGGTAGGCGAAGCCCTCGGTACCGTGCTTGAACAGCTCGAAGGCGTAGAGCGCGTCGGAGAACTGGGAGAGCACCACGACGCCGACCCCCGCGTGCTCGGCGCGGACCCGGTGTGCCGCGTCGATGCCCTCGAAGCCCGCCCGAAAGGGGCCGCCCGGCATGCGGATGTCGGTGATCACCACGTCCGGCCGGAGCCTGCGCATGGCGTCCAGCAGTTCGCCGGCGCTGCCCACGGTCCCGGCGACGACGGCCTCACCGGACGTCTCCAGCAGCCGCCGTACGCCCTCCCGGACCAGGTAGTGGTCGTCGGCGACGACGACGCGCACCGCCTCCGACGGCGACGGCGACGGAACCGTCTCCGGATCCCCGGCCGGAGCCGACGGCCGCGGGACCGGTGAGCGCGAGGCCGGTGTGCTCGGGACCGGCGACGCCTGGACCGGTGGGATCGGCGGCTCACTCATGGACCGGCACCCACGCTCTCACTCTCGTCCCCTCTCCCACCGCGCTCACCACGTCCAGCCCGCCGCCGAGCGCGGCCAGCCGGTCGGCGAGGGCCGCCAGCCCCCGCCGGACGGCCGCCTTCGGGTCGAACCCCGTCCCGTCGTCGGCGACCGTGACCTGCAGCCGCCCGCCGGAGAGCGTCAGCCGTACGTCCACGGCGGAGGCGCGGGCGTGCTTGAGCGTGTTGGCGAGCACCTCGCTCGCGGTGAAGTACACCGCCCCTTCGATCTCGTCGGGAAAGCGTCTCACCCGCATCTCCTCGTCGACGCTCAGCGCCGAGGCCACCGGGAGGCGTGAGCAGCGCTCCTCCAGCGCCTCGGCCAGGCCGCCCTGGCTGAGCACCGACGGGTGGATGCCCGCCGCCAGTTCCCGCAGGTCGTCCAGGGTCTGCCGGGCCTGGTCGCGCAGGAGCGCCAGCGTCCCGGCGTCGGCCCCGACGGCCCTGGCCAGCTCCAGCCCCGCGATGAGCGCGACGATCTCCTGCTGCACCCCGTCGTGGATGTTGCGCTCGATCCGCCGCCGCTCGGCCTCCTGCGCGTTGACCAGCCGGGCGGCCAGGCCCGCGCTCTGGATGGCCAGTCCGACCGGTACGGCCAGCGCGCGCAGCAGCCGCCGGTCCTCGCCGGTGAAGCCGCCCTCCCTGGGCCCGCACGCGATGGTCCCCCGCCCCGCGGGAACGGTCAGCTCCGCCGCGCCCTGCTCCTCCCCGGCCACGACCCGGGTGCCGTCGGCGAGCGTGACGGCGGCCCACCGGGCCTCCAGCGCCGTCCGCACGGCCTCCGCCAGCCGTCCGAGCTGCTCGCCCGGCTCCGCCTCCTCCAGGTCGGGCGCCAGCTCCGACAGCAGCTCGTCCACCGTGGGCCGCAGGTCGAAGACGAGGAAGAAACGCGACCCCCGCAGGCCCACCCGGATGTCGAGCAGGTTGTGCCGGAACACGGTCACCCCGATCGCGGCGGGCAGCGCGCCCAGCACGGGGGCGATGCCGATCCAGAGCGCCGCCGACTCCGTGACGAGGAAGAACGTGGCGAGGACGAACCCGCCGAGGGTGACGGCGAGCCCGGCGGCCATCCAGCGGAGCCGCCGCCGCTCGGCGCCGGAGCCGCGGCGCGTGCGGGCCAGGAGGGAGACCAGCACCGCCAGCGCCGTGCCGAAGACGACGGTCTGCCCCAGACCGCCCAGGCCGGCCACGACCAGCTCGCCCGGTCCCGTGATGCTGAGCGGGTTGCCGATCGGGGAGATGACGTAGACATCGTCCGGGGCCAGCAGCAATCCCAGCCAGTGCACCGCGATGGCCGTCCCGCCGATCCACGCCCCCACGCGCCAGCGCCGCGAGGGGAGCCGCCCGTCCGGGAAGAACAACGGGACGAACACCCAGGAAAGCCCGTAGAAGGGAGCGAAGAGGGAGGCCAGCAGGGCGGCGAGGACGAGCAGCGGCGCGGGCGTCTGCGTCCCGACCGAGGCCAGCAGGCCGACGCCGAGGGTGCCCAGGCCCAGGCAGTCCGCGGTGGCCAGGAGCAGCCAGCCGTACGGGTTGCCGGGCCGCCGGTGGGCGATGAGCCAGCCCAGCGCGGGCAGGAGCGGCGTCAGCAGGACGAACGCCCACTGGCCGGCCGCCATGGGGAACCCCGTCTCCAGCACCGTGCCGACGACGGTGCCGAGGATCGCCGCCGCCGCCATGGCCGCGGCGAGGAGACGGGTCGAGGTCGGGGAGAGCACGGGACGCAGTGTGGCCCCCCGGGCGGACCGGCGTCTATGAGGCTGGCCTCACATCCGCGGGGGACAGCCGCACCCCGGAAGGCGGCGGCCCGCCGGATACCCCGTCCGCCGCGCCCTTCCTAGCGTGTGGGTCACGGCCGCCACCGCCACGGTGGTGGCGGACCGCAGCCCGTGAAACCGCAGCCCGTGAAGGAGACAGCCATGCGCCTCCGGCCCCGGACGACCCGTGCCCTGGCCCTGACCGTCCTCACCGTGACCGTCCCCCTGGCCCTCGGCGGAACGTCCCCCGCCGCCGCGGACACCGTACGGCAGGCCGCCCCGGACACCGTACGGCAGGCCGCCGCGGCGCCCGGGTGGCGGGCCGACGCCGGCGCCGCCCCCGAGATCCCCGACAGCCCGGCCGGGCGGCGGCTCCGCTGGGTCCTGGAGGCCGCGGGCCGGGCGCCGCTCGCCGCGAGCGAGATCGAGCAGCATGTGAGCGCCGCCTTCCTGAAGGAGGTGACCGTCGACGGCTTCAACGGGTTCCTCAAGGGCCTGGCCGGGATCCGGCTCGACGGGCTGAGCAGCACCGCCCCGAACCTGCTCACCGGCACGATGTCCGCCGGCGGGCAGAAGTTCGAGTTCCGGCTCAGCGTGGACGCGGCGGGGAGGATCGACGGCCTGCTGGTCAGGCCGTCGATCCCGCCCGCTCCCACCGGCTGGTCCGAGCTCGACGCCCGGCTCCGGAAGATCGCCCCCCGGGCCGGTTTCCTCGCCGCCGAGATCGACGGGCGGGGCCGGTGCCGGACCGTCCACGGCGTCGGCGCGGACACCGCCCGGCCGCTGGGGTCGATCTTCAAGCTCTACGTGCTGGGCGCGGTGGCGGACCGGATCCACTCGGGCAGGCTGAGCTGGGAGACCGAGCTCACCGTCACGCCCGACGTGAAGCTCCCCGCCCAGGACGGCCTGGGCACCCGGCCCGACAACAGCACCGTCACGGTCCGCGAGGCGGCCAAGCTGATGATCTCCATCAGCGACAACACCGCCACCGACCTGCTCATCAAGACGGTCGGACGCAAGGCGGTGGAGAAGAAGGTCCGCCAGTGGTCGGACCACGCCGCCCGGAACCTCCCCTTCCTCACCACGCGCGAGTGGTTCCTGCTGAAGACCGTCGACTACCCCCGGCACGCCCGCGCCTACCTGGCACGCGGCGCCGAGGGCCGTCGCGCCTACCTGAAGGACGTCGTCGCCGGGCTCGCGGTCGCGGACGCCGCGTACGAGGACTGGCGGCGCCCCCGGAAGATCGACGACATCGAGTGGTTCGGTTCCCCCCGCGACGTCTGCCGCGCCTACGCCGGGCTGCTCAAGCGGAGCGGCGACCGCCTCCACGAGGTGCTCTCCGCCAACGACGCCGGGCTCGGCCTCGACCCCGGCACGTGGCCGGCCGTCTGGTACAAGGGCGGCTCGGAGGTCGGGGTCCTGGCGATGGCCCACCTGGCGCGCGCCGCCGGAGGGAAGACGTACGTCGTCACCACCCTGGCGAGCGACACCCGTGCGCCCGTCGACGAGGCCACCGCCGCCGGCGAGATGATCTCCCTCGCCAGGGGGGCGTTCGGCCTGGTCCGGTGAGCGGCGCTCCGTCCGCCCCGCGAACGGCCAGCCCGCGAACGGCCAGCCCGCAAACGGCCGCCCCGCGAACGGCCAGCCCGCAAACGGCCGCCCCGCGAACAGCCACCCGCGAACGGCTTCCCGGGGCCGGCCCGTCCGCGGGGCGGACGCGTGCCCGCGACGCACGCCGGGCCCGCGCACCGCGGACACCGGTCGACAATGAAGGGGTGATTGACACCCGGCGGCTGCGGACCCTGCGCGCGGTGGCCGACCACCGGACGGTCACCGCCGCCGCGGCGGCGCTGCACCTGACGCCCTCCGCGGTCTCCCAGCAGCTCACCGCCCTGGAGCACGAGGTCGGCCACCGGCTGCTGGAGCGCGACGCGCGGGGCGTGCGGCTGACCGCCGTCGGCCGCATCCTGCTCGGCCACGCCCACGAGGTCCTCGCCCGGCTGGAGCGGGCCGAGGCCGACATCGCCGCCTACACGACCGGAACGGCGGGCGAGGTGCAGGTCGCCTCCTTCGCCACCGCGATCGGCCTCGTGGTGGCCCCGGCGGTGGGCCTGCTCCGGGAGAAGGAACCGGGCCTGCGGGTGCGCGTCCTGGACGCCGAGGGGGACCAGAGCCTCACCATGGTGCTGGACGGCGCGGTGGACGCCGCCGTCGCCGTCGAGTACCGCGGGGCCCCGGCCGAGGACGACCGGCGGCTCTCCCGCATCCCGCTCTACGCCGAGCCGTTCGACGTCGTCCTGCCCCGCGACCACCGCCTCGCGCACACGACGGACACGCACACGACGGACACGCACACGGCGGACACCGGAACGGAGAACGCCGGCACAGCGGACACGGCGGGTGTCCCCGCGGCGGACGCGCTCCGCCGCGGGGACATGATCACCGTCGCGGACCTGGCGGGCGAGCCCTGGATCGGCCCCTACCCGGGCAACCCCTGCCACGACGTGATCGCCCTGGCCTGCGAGCACGCCGGGTTCACCCCCGCCTTCGCGCACTCCTCCGACGACTTCCGCGCGGTGGTCGCCCTGGCCTCGGCCGGAGCGGGCGTGGCGATGGTGCCGCGCCTGGCGCTGCGCGGCGCCGACCTGTCCGGCGTGGTGATCCGCCCCGTCGAGGGCCCGCAGCGCCGGGTCTTCGCCGCCGTACGGCGCGGCGCCGAGCGCCACCCCCTGCTCGTCCCCCTGCTCGACGCCCTCCGGCACACCGCCACCGCCCTGAGCTGACCGCGCTGAGCTGATCCCCTCGGCCCCACGGGCGGAACCCTGACGCTCCTCCCGGCCGGAGGACCGGCGTTCGGCGGGACCGAAGACACATCCGCCCCATCCGAAGATCTTCAGCTTGCGCGCCTGCGTCGACGAGACGGCTCCCGGTCCAGTGATCGGGGACGGGCGCGGAAGCGTCTTCGGCCGCCGTGGACAGGTCGGGATTCAACACTTCGGCGGCCGAGTTCGTCTGGGATGTGACGGACTCGGAAAGGCAGAGACATTGGACGACGACTCCCGCTTCGCGGACTTCGTCGCCGAGCGGGCCGACGCGCTGCTGCGTTACGGCTACGTGCTCAGCGGTGATCCGCACGACGCGGCCGACCTCACCCAGGAGGCGCTGACCCGGCTGCACCGGGCCTGGTCCCGGGTGCGCCGCAAGAGCGACCCGGAGAGCTACGTCAGGACGACCATGGCCCGGTTGCACGTCGGCGTCTGGCGGCTGCGGCGGCGTGAGCGGCTCGTGTGGGACCTGCCGGAGGGCGCGCACCTGGACGCTCCGCCCTCCGACACCGAGCAGGGGCTCTGGCGGGCGTTGGAGGACCTGCCGCGCAAGCAGCGGGCCGTGCTCGTCCTGCGCTACTACGAACAGCTGACCGACGCGGAGATCGCCCGGGTGCTCGGCGTGTCCAGGGGGACCGTCCGCAGCCACGCCTCGCTCGGCCTGGGCAGGCTCCGCTCCGCCGTACCGCACCCGACCACCGCCGACAGGAGCGCGCGATGAGCGACGGACTGGAAGAGAACCTGCACGCGGCCCTCCACCGCGCCGCCGAGCGCGCGCCCCGGGCACCGGGCGCGCTGTCGTCCCAGGTCGCGGCCCGCTCCCGGCGGCGCAGGGCGCGCGCCCACGCGCTGTTCGCCGCCGCCGCCGTCGTCGTGGTCGCGGGCGGGACCGGGCTGGCCGTACGGGGCGCCGGAGGCGACACCGCCCCGCCGGTCCTGAGCCCGTCCCCGGCATCGACCGCCGGGACCGCCTCCAGGACGCCGTCCCCGCCCGCCGTCCCCGAACCGGTGGAGGAGGTCTGGCCGCAGGCGGTCTGGAAGATCCCGGCCAGGCTGCCCGGCGGGGGGAAGTTCCAGCCTCGGGCGTTCATCGACGACCGCACGGTCCTGCTGGAGACGTGGCAGAGCTTCGAGAAGGCGAACGCGCTCTACGCCTACGACCTGGAAACCGGAGACGTCCGGAAGGTCACCGACATCCGCACCCCGAAGGGGGTGTTCGCCTCCGGATACTCGGTCGGCGAGGGACGGATCGTCTGGCAGACGATCGAGGAGGGCGCCGGCGACGAGAGCAAGGGGACCCGGGTCACGAAGTTCTGGTCGGTCCCGGTCGGGGGCGGGGAACCCACGGCCGTCACCACGGACCGCCCGGTCGTGGGACGCGGCGACCGGCTCGCCGTGACCGGCGGCAGGCTGGCCTTCTCCCGCTTCGAGGGCGGCGTCTTCACGGTCCCCCTCGGGGGCGGGACCGTCGAGCCGGTGCCGGGGGCCGACCGGCACCACATCCTGCGCTGGCCCTGGGTCGGCACGCCCAGTGAGTACACGCCGGACGGGGAACCGAGCTTCGAGGAACTGCTCAACGCCGAGACCGGCGAGACGAGCAGGGCGGCGGTCCGTCCGGGTGAGCGGAACGTGCGATGCGGGGTGACGGTGTGCGCCGGCGACCGGGGCGACGGCACGTCGTTCCACCGGTCGCGCGACGGCTCGCAGGAGCTCGATCTCCCTTCGGGCGTGTCCGCGGAGCCGGCCCTCGACCGCTTCTACGCCGTGCACCTGCCCAGGCCGCTGGGCGGCCAGTACCTGTACGACCGGCTCACCGGCAGATCAGGTGACCTGGGACTGCGCCCCAATGCCCGGGGCGAGTCGATCGCGATCACCCTGAGTCCCGGTGTGAACGACGGCCGCCTGGTGGCGTACCCGCTCAAGGGGAAGTACGTGATCATCGATCTCGAGCGGCTCGCCGAGGGCTCCTAGGCTCCACGCCGGGCCGTGGCGACCGCCTCGGTGAAGCGGCGGTGGCGGGTCAGCTCGTCCTGCACGGGGTCCAGGACGAGTTCGCGGCCGACCCGCTCCACGCTCGCGCGCAACGCCCCGGCCGCCTTCCGGGCCCGGCGCCGCCCGCCGAGCCAGGCGACGGCCCGGGAGAGCAGCGCGAGCACGACGCCGAGCAGCAGCCCGCCGAGCAGCAGCAGGGTGGGCCACGGCAGCTCACCGGCGGTCGGCACGGGCGGTTCGGGCAGGTGCAGGTAGTCCATGGCGAACAGGCCGAGCAGCCAGAGCGCGCCCGCCACCGCCGCCGCGAGCACCAGCCACTGCGCCGCCCCGGCCACCCGCCACCACAGCGGCCTGCGGGACGCGCCGATCGAGGTGGTCGCCACCGCCCGGTCGAGCGCGTCCTCCAGCTCGTCCGCGTGCGACCGCGCCGCACGCCGTACGGCCGCCGCCCACGGTTCGGGCAGCCCCGCCGAGGCGGCGGCGGCCGTGTCGCGCAGGGCGGTGTCCAGCCGGGAGCGCTGGACCGCCCCGGCGGCGGGGATCGAGGTGCGCCCGACGGCCTCGCCGACCGCGTCCGGGCCCGGGGAGCCGCCGCCCAGGCGGAGGCGGCGCAGCGGGTCGGGCCGGAGCCGGCGGGCCCACCGGGTCACCGGCCAGCCGGTGGCGGCGACCGAACGGTGCCGGTGCGCCTTCGCCACCGCCTGGACCACGACCGGCACCCCGGCCGCCTGCGCGAGCGCGGCGGCCAGCGGCCCGGTGAGCGCCGCCGGGGACGCCGGGGACGCCATGACCGCCGGGGACACCGTGGACGTCGTGGACACCGTGGACGTCGTGGACGCCGTGGACGCCGTAGCTGCCGGGGACGCCACGACCGCCGTGCCGGACGGGCCCTTCGACCCGGCTCCGGGCGCGGCTCCATTCGGTGCGGCCCCGGGTGCGGCTCCGTCCGACGCGCGGGCCAGCGCGTCGGCGGCGCTCTCCGCGTCGGCGGCCAGGCGGTCGGCCCAGGAGCGGCGGCCGGTGACCCGGGAGGCCAGCAGCGCGCGCAGCTCGCCGACGCCCGCGCCGGTCCGCGCCGAGACGCCGAGCACCGGCACCCCGGCCAGCCCGTCGGCCTCCAGCAGCCGCCGCAGGTCCGCCAGGCACCGCTCCGCCGCGACGGGGGAGAGCCGGTCGATCTGGTTGAGGACGACCACCGTGACGTCCCGGTGCCGGGCCAGTGGAGCCAGGTAGAGGTCGTGCACGGCCGCGTCGGCGTACTTCTGCGGGTCGAGCACCCACACCAGCAGGTCGACCAGCCCGGCGAGCCGGTCCACCTCCAGGCGGTGCGCCCGCTCGATCGAGTCGTGATCGGGCAGGTCGAGCAGGACCAGCCCGCTCAGACCGGCGTCGCCCGCACCGTCTCTCGCACCGTCTCTTGCACCGCCTGCAGCACCGCCTGCAGCACCGCCTGCAGCGCCGTTCCACGCGTCGCTCCCCGCACCGCCCACCGAGCCGCTCTCCCCGCTGTACCCGGTTCCGTCACGTGCGGCGCCCGCCGTACGGTGCTCCGCCGTACCGTCCACCTCGTGGCGGCCGGGGATCTGCAGCCAGTCGAGCAGCGGCCCGGCCCCGGCGCCGTCCCACAGCGCCGCCTGCGCGGTGGACGTGGTGGGCCGGGTCACCCCGACCCTGGCCAGCGTGGTGCCGGACAGCAGGTTGAACAGGGACGACTTGCCGCTGCCCGTCGCCCCGGCCAGCGCGACCGCGGTGTGGTCCACCGACAGGCTCCGCCGCGCGCCCGCCCGGTCGGCCACCGCGCGCGCCCGCGCGACCGCACCGGCGTCCAGCCGCCCGTCGGCCAGTCCGGCGGCCTCCGCCAGGGCCGTCAGCCGGTCGTCCAGGGAGGGCCCGCTCCCGCGGCCCGTGCGTCTGAGCAGCTTCACCGGTCACCCGCCCGCTTGCCCGCGACGGCCCGCCGGGGATCCTCCTGCGGCCTCGCCGCGGCTCCGGACCGAGGCCCCTCCCGCTCTCCGGACCGAGGCCCCTCCCGGGAGCCGGTCCCGGCGGAGTCCTGCGCCGCGCCGCGCCCGTCGATGCCGACCACGGGGATCTCCCGCCGGTGCTCCCGTACGGCCTGCGCCGCCGCACGCAACGCCGGGGCGCTCCCCTCGGGCGGCCGGACCGCGTCGAGGAGGCCGGTGAAGCGGACGGCCTCCCGGGCGAGGATGTCCTCGACCCGGGCGCGCAGGTCCTCGCGCGCCCGCAGCGTCAGGGTGCGGACGGCCTGGTCCCCGAAGACGGCCTCCAGGAGCTTCTGGCTGAGCACGCTGGTGCCTCCGGCGATGCCGACCTCGATCCCGGTCAGGCCCCCGGTGGAGGCGAAGACCGCGATCATGAGCAGCAGCCCGGCCCCGTTGACCCCGTAGGAGGCGATCCTGGCGGTGGTCCGCCGCTCCGCGCCCTCCTGCCGGACCAGGTCGAGCACGTACCCCTGCCAGCCCCGGACCGCCTCCTCCGCGGAGCGGCGCAGGTCCGGCGAGGAGCGGCCCAGGCGCCCGGCCTCGACGGCGCCCGCCTGCTCCAGCAGCGCGCGGCCCGCCTCCCTGGCGGCCCACGACTCCAGCGCGCGCTCGGCGGCGCTGTCGGACGACGCCCGGATCAGGGCCTCCACCCCGCTCTCCAGCGCGACCCGCAGCTCGCTCTCCGGGGCGGGCCGGCCGGTGAACAGCGCGACCACGCGGTCGCGCAGCCACCCCACCCGGCTCTCCAGGGACCGCATCAGGTCGCCGGTGCCGATGAAGTCCTGCCAGCGGGCCAGCACCTCGCCCCGGAGCAGCGTGCCGTCCAGCATGCCCTCCTCGAAGCGGGCCATGCCCTCGGCGTAGGCGGCGGCGGTCGCCGCCCGCAGCTCGGCGTCCGCCGCGTGCTGGCGGTCCACCGCCTCGGCGAGCGCGGGGACGCGGACGGCGAGGCTCCCCAGCGCGCCGGAGAGGGTCTGGCGCACCACCTCCGCGCGGGCCGCCGCGTCGGCCGCGATGCCGTCCAGCCACTCGGCGACCGGCCGCACCGCCTCGCGCGGCAGCCGGGCGTTCTCCTCGGGCAGCGGCAGCTCCGGCACCTCGAACAGCCGGGTCCCGCCCAGCCCGTTGGCCTCCAGCAGCCGCGCCAGGTCGTGCGCGACCACGCCCGCCGCCTCCGGCGGGACGCGGGAGAGGATCAGCGCCAGCGCCGTGCTCCGCTCCCGGGCCGCGCGCAGGAACCCCCAGGGCACCTCGTCGGCGTAGCGGGCGGCGGTGGTGGTGAACAGCCACAGGTCGGCCGCCGCCAGGAGCTGGGCGGCCAGCTCGCGGTTGGCGGTGACGACCGAGTCGATGTCGGGCGCGTCGAGCAGGGCCAGGCCGGGCGGGAGCGCCTCGGCGACGACCACCCGGAGCGTGCCCGGCTCGCCGGGGCCCCTCCCGGTCGCCCGGGGCAGACCGGGCAGGAGGTGGCGGCCGGTGAACCAGTCCCGGTCGGCGGGAGCGGTCACCAGCGTGGGGGCCAGGGTGGTGGGGCGGAGCACGCCGGGTTCGGAGACGTCCGCGCCGACCAGGGAGTTCACCAGGGTGGACTTGCCCGCCCCGGTGGATCCGCCGACGACGGCCAGCAGCGGGGCGTCGATCGCGCTCAGGCGCGGGATCAGGTAGTCGTCGAGCTGGCCGGTCAGCTCCCGCAGCGCCCGCCGGTCGGCCGCCGCGTCCCCGGCCGCCAGGGGGAACAGCTCATGGTCGAGGTGGCGCCGGAGTTCCCGCAGCGCTCCCAGCAGACCGTCGCTTTCCTTCATAGAACGGGTCATTCCCGAGGAAAGACCCCCTAGACGCGAATGGCCCCACCGCTCGACCGGGTCACGGGGGCGAACCCGGTCGAGCGATGAGGCCGGTCCCCCGGCTCCGACCGGCGGGTCTCGACCGGGCTCATCTCCCCCGCAGCTGGAGACGATCCCGGACCCGCCGCCGTTCCGGGAGGTCTGGGGTCACGCACCGCCCATTGGAACCCATCAAACTCAGGACCAGGTCAGGCGGAGCTGAAAACTGGCTGAAAGTTCAATCACCCGGCGGCGGGCGCAGCACGTAGCCCACCCCGCGCAGGGTGCGGATGAGCCGCGGCTCGGCCGTGTCGACCTTCCGCCGCAGGTAGGAGACGTAGGACTCGACGACTCCGGCGTCGCCGCCGAAGTCGTAGTTCCACACGTGGTCCAGGATCTGCGCCTTCGACAGCACCCGGCCGGTGTTGACCATGAGGTGGTGCAGCAGCTTGAACTCCGTCGGCGAGAGCCGTACGGGTTCCCCCGCCTTCCAGACCTGGTGGGCCTCCTCGTCCAGCTCCAGGTCGGCGACCCGGAGGCGGCTCGGCAGGTCGAGGTCCCCCCGGGTACGGCGGAGCACGGCCCGGATCCGTGCCAGGACCTCCTCCAGGCTGAACGGCTTGGTCACGTAGTCGTCGGCCAGCCGCAGCCCCGCGACCTTGTCGGCGACGCCGTCCCGGGCGGTGAGGAAGAGCACGGGCGTCCGGCCGCCCAGCTCCCGCAGCCGACCGGCCACCGCGAAGCCGTCCATGTCGGGCAGCATCACGTCGAGCACCACGAGGTCGGGGCGGATCCGCTGGGCGAACCGCACCGCCTCCCCGCCGTCCGCCGCGGTCACGACCTCGAAGCCGGACATGCGCAGGCTCGCGGAGAGCAGCTCCCTGATGTTCGGCTCGTCGTCCACCACCAGCAGGCGGGCCTCAACTCTGTCCGGCACGACCACGAGGCTTTCCCACCTCCCTGGGGAGCCGCTCCGGGCCCGCTGAACGTTTGCTGAGATCCCGTTCGGCGCCCGCGGAGACCCCGCCCGCGAACCCCCCGCCCGCGGAGACCCCGCCCGCCGATCCGCGGACGCCGATCCGCGGACGCCGCCCGGAGCGGGGCGCTACTCGTGGCGCAGGGCCTGGATGGGGCGGAGCTTGGCCGCCCGGTTGGCCGGGTAGCTCCCGAAGAACAGGCCGATGCCCACCGAGACGCCGAGCGCCAGCACGATCGACGACGGCACCAGCACCGGATCGATCCCGGCGACGGTGAACCGGGTGCCGACGAACGCGACCAGGAGGCCGGCCAGGCCGCCCACCAGGCTCAGCACCGTCGACTCCACCAGGAACTGGCCGAGGATCGCGCTCCGCGGCGCCCCGATGGCCTTCCTGATGCCGATCTCCCGGGTCCGCTCGGTGACCGTGACCAGCATGATGTTGGTGATCCCGATGCCGCCGACCAGGAGCGAGATCGCCGCGACCGCGCCGAGCAGCGCGGTGAAGGTGCCGATCGTCGAACTGACGGTCTCCTGCAGGGCGGCCTGGTTGAGGATGCGGTAGTCGGCCGTCCCGGTCGGGGTGATCCCGTGCCGCTGGTTCAGCAGGGCCGTGACCTCGGCCTGGGCCGTCTCCGTGGTGTCCGCGCCGGTCGCCTGCACGATGATCGAACCGAGCGGCCCGAATCCGGTCAGGCTCTGCTGCACGGCGGGCAGCGGTGCGATCGCGATGTCGTCGGCGTCCTGCATGCCGGACGAGCCCGACTCCTTCAGCACCCCGACCACCGTGAACGGCACCCCCGAGACGCTGATCTGCCGGCCGACCGGGTCGACCGCGCCGAACAGCGCCTCGGCCACGGTCCGCCCGATCACCATGACCTTCCGTGCGGCGAGCACGTCGTCGTTGACGAAGTAGGCTCCGGCCTCGACGGGCTTGTTGACGGCCTCGAAGTAGCTCGGATGGGTCCCGATGAGCTGAGAGAGCGCATGGCTCGCGCCGTCGTGCACGGCGACGGCCGCTTCCGCGGCCACGACCGGGGAGACGCTCTTGACCGACGGGGCCTCCGCCGGGTCCGCCAGCGCCCTGGCGTCCTCCAGCGTCAGCTGCCTGGCCTGGGTACGGGGTCCCCCCTGCTGCCTGGCGCCACCGCCACCACCTCCGCCTCCGCCGAACGAGGCCGAGATGGTGAGCGTGTTGGCGCCGAGCCGCTGGATGCTCTGCTGGACGCCCTGTGAGGCGCCCTCCCCGAAGGCCACCAGGAGGATCACCGCCGCGACCCCGATGAGGATGCCGAGCGTCGTCAGGAAGCTGCGGAGCTTGTTGGCCGCCAGACCGCGCAACGCGAAGCGGAGGATCTCGAACGGGCTCACCCTGCCGCCTCCACGTCCGCCGCCGCACCCGCCACCGTTCCTGCCGCCGTGTCCTCGCCCGTTCCGGAGGCCGCCCGGGGTGGCGGTCCGCCGGCCGGGATCCGGCGGCGGTCCTCGACGATCCGGCCGTCCACCAGGCGGATGACCCGCTTGGCGCGGGCGGCCACGTCGTCCTCGTGGGTGATGATCACTATGGTCCTGCCCGAGGCGCTCAGCCGGTCGAAGATGTCCAGCACGTCCCCGGTGGAGGCGGTGTCGAGGTTGCCGGTCGGCTCGTCGGCGAGGAGCAGCGCGGGCGAGGTGACCAGCGCCCTGGCCACGGCCACCCGCTGCTGCTGGCCCCCGGAGAGCTCGTTCGGCTCGTGGCGGACCCGGTCGGCGAGTCCGACCTGCTCCAGCGCGGCCAGCGCCCGCGCCCGGCGCTCGGGCGCGCCGACCCCGCCGTAGGCCATGGGCAGTTCCACGTTGGCCAGCGCGCTCATCCGCGGGATGAGGTTGAACGACTGGAACACGAACCCGATCTTGCGGTTCCGCAGGACCGCGAGCCGCCCCTCGCTCAGCGCCCCGACGTCCGTGCCGTCGATGAGGTACCGGCCGGAGGAGGGCACGTCGAGGCAGCCGAGGATGTTCATGAGCGTGGACTTGCCGGAACCGGACGCGCCCATGACGGCCACGTAGTCGCCCCGCTCGACGGTGAGGGACACCCCCCGCAGGGCGTGCACCCGCGCCTCCCCCTCCCCGTACTCCTTGACGAGGTCCCGGACCTCCAGCACCGGGGCGGTCATCGGCCGCCACCGCCCATCGGCCCGCCGCCCCGCCGGCCGCCGCCGCCGCCGAAGCCGGGGAACCCACCGTCCTCCTGGGAGGTGGAGGTCGTGGCGGCCGGACGGACGACCTGGTCCCCCTCGGAAAGACCGGAAACGATCTCTGTGAGCCGGTCGCCCTTCACCCCCACCCTGACCTGGACGGTGGACTGCACGCCGTCGCGCAGGACGGTCACGGTGCTCCGCCCGCCCGTGCCGGAGATCACCGCCGAGGAGACCGCGAGCGCGTTCTCGACCTCGTCCACGACGACCTTCACCGTCGCGGTCTGACCGAGCCTGACCTCGTCCGGCACCTCCGTGAGAGAGACCGTCACCGGGTACGTGACCACGTTGTCGCCGGTGGAGGCGGTGGGCTGGATCTGGGTGACCTTCCCCGCGGCCGTGACACCGGTCAGCGCGTCGAACGTGATCCTCGCGGCCTGGCCGACCTTCAGCCTGGCCACGTCCGACTCCGTGAAGGTCCCGACGATCTGGAGCCTCCCCACGTCGGCGAGCTCGACGAAGCCTCCGGACGAACCGCCCGAACCACCCGAATCATCCGAACCGCCAGAACCGCCGGAACCAGATGAACCCGACGAGGCAGCGGATCCCGGCGAGCCGCCGACCGTGCCGTTGACGGCGGTGACCGTACCGGCGAACGGAGCTTTGATCACCGTCCCGGCCACGACGCGACGCGCCTCCCGGTAGGTGTTCCTCGCCTCGACGTACCGGGCGTACCCGGCGGCCGTCGAGGTGTCGTCGTCCGCGGCGTCCAGCGCGGCGGCGGCGGCGTCCAGGCCCTCCCGCGCGGCGGTGTCGTCCAGTCGCGCGAGGACCCGGCCCTTCTCGACCTCGTCCCCCGCCTTGACGTAGATCTTCTCCACCGTGCCGCTCGACCCGAAGTCCAGCGATCTCGCCCGGCCGCTCTCCAGCCTCCCGGACGCCGATACGGAGGCGGTCACCGTGGCCCGGCCCACCTTCACGGTGCGCACCGCGGTCCCGGATCCGGTCGCGGACCCGGCGTCGACGGGCGAGGCCGGGGCGCCGAGAGAGCCGTAGGCGATCCCCGCGCCGCCCAGCAACAGGACCCCCAGGGTCCCGTTCACGATCAGCGCTCTGCGCTTGGTCGACAGCTTCACGACACCAGACCCTGACGCATGAGGCTGGGGGATGACCCGGCTCGAGCTGAGTGTTCGCTGCATGCGCCGCGGGGAGGCGGGACGCTCAGGTGATCCTCAGGTCCCCCTGAGGGGGATGGGAATCACAGGGACCAGGATGGTCCGCCATGAGACCGACCGATCTCCCGAAGACCCTGCGGACGGGAGGACTGGCCCTGGCCGCCCTCGTCCTGGTGGGGACCGGCGCGTTCTACGTGCTCGGTGACGACGCGGCCGAGGCTCCGGGCATCGAGCTCGCCGCCGCCCGGCGGGGAACGGTGACCGCCGCGGTGTCCGCGGCGGGCAGCACCGTCGACGGTGACACCCGCGAACTGGGCTTCGGCTCCTCGGGGAAGGTCACGAGGGTCTACGTCAGGCCGGGGAGCAAGGTCGATGAGGGCGACGTGCTCGCCAGGATCGACTCCACCCGCGCCCGCGAGCGCCTCACCGCCGCCCGGGCGCGCCTCGCCGCCGCACAGGAGTCCCTGGAGGAGGCCGAGAGCGCGAGCGCCTCCACCGGTTCCGGCGGGACGGGAGGCTCCGGCGGGACCGGCGGGACCGGAGGCGCGACGGGCGCCGGAACCCCGTCCGGCTCGGACTCCGCCGGTACGGCCTGCGCTCCCGCGAGCGGGCCGACCCCTTCGGGCCGCCCCACCACCACTCCCGGAGCCTCGGGCCGCCCCACCGCCCCCGTCTCCGCCCGCCCCACCGCGGCCGGAGGCTCCGCCCGCCCCACCGCCTCCGCTCAGGGCGGTTCCCCGGCGCCGTCCGCGGGACGGCGGGCACCTGCGGAGGTCCTCCCCGCCGGTGGTGTCGCACCCGCCGCGTACGTCCCCCACCCTGCCCCGTCCCTCTCTGTGACCCCCTCCCGGCCCCCCGCCATCACCCCGACTCCCACCCCCGTCCCCTCGGATCCTCCGGTTCCCCCCACCGTGACCGCCACGGCGGCCCCGGCGGTGACCGTGACGGCCACCGCCACCGTGACCGCCACCGCCACAGCCACCGCCACCGCCACTGTGACCGTGACGGTGGCCCCGCCGGGTGCGGCGGACGCGGGCCCCTCCGGCCGCGGGGAACAACAGGGCGGACGCGGAGGACAGGGCGATTCCGCCGCCGCGCGGCCCACCGCCACCGGAAGGTCCGCGGGCACGGCGACGCCGAGCGCGAAACCCGGCACAGGGAGGACCGCGACCCCGCGGGCCACCCCCGCCTGCACGGAGCGGCCCGGCGGCCGGGGCACCGGAAACACCGGCACCGGCACCGGCACCGGCACCGGCACCGGCACCGGCACACGCGACGCCGCCGGCATCGGAACGGACGCGGCCGGCGGGCGGGACGTGCTCGGCGTGGAGCACGCCGAGGCCGAGATGAAGCGCGCCGAGGCCGAGGTGACCGACGCCGAGGAGGAGCTGGCGGGCGTGCGGATCGTCGCGCCGAAGGACGGGACCGTCCTGTCCGTCTCCGGCGCCGTCGGTGACAGCGCGGGCACCGGCGCGTTCGTCACCCTGGGAGACCTGAACGAACTGCAGGTGGCGGCGATGTTCACCGAGTCGGACATCGGCCGCCTCGAACTCGGCGGGCGTGCGGTGATCACCCTGGCGACCCGGCCGGGCGAGAAGCACGCCGGCACGGTCACGCACATCGCGCCGACCGCGACGACCACGGACCGGCTCGTGAGATACGCCGTCACGGTCGCCTTCGACGACCCCCCGGAGGACCTCATGATCGGCCAGAGCGCCTCGATCACGGTGACGGTCGACGAGGCGCAGGAGGCGCTCTACGTCCCGGCGCAGGCCGTGCGGACCGGTTCCGACGGGTCGCCGGTGGTGACGGTCCAGGACGGCAGGCAGCGGGTCGTGCGGACGGGCGTCCGCGGCGACCGGTACATCGAGATCGTCGAGGGCCTCGCCGAGAACGACCAGGTCGTGCTCCCCGGCGGCGCGTCCTCCGGTGGCTTCCCCGACGGCGGCTGGCCGGGAGGCGCATCCACCGCGGCCCCCGCCGCGCCCTGACCCCCGTGCCCGGCCGGCGCCGTGCCGACTCCGTCGGCACGGCGCCGGGAGAAGGCCGGAGGCCCGACCCGACCGGTCTCAGCCGAGGTCGGGCGCCAGAGGGAGCCGGACGCTGAAGGCGGCCCCCTCGCCGGGCGCGGAGTCGACGGACACCGTGCCGCCGTGCGCCTCGACCATCGCCGCGACGATGGCCAGCCCCAGCCCGCTGCCGCCGTCCTCCGGGGCGCGGCGGCCACGGGCGGAGTCGACGCGGTAGAACCGCTCGAAGACGCGCTCGCGCTGCTCCGCGGTCAGGCCCGGCCCCTCGTCCGCCACCTCCACGACGGCCGCGCCGTCCTCGGCGCGGAGCAGCACCCGCACCGGCGTGCCCTCGGGGGTGTGGACGAGCGCGTTGTTCATCAGGTTGCCGACGACCTGGCGGAGCCGTACCTCGTCGCCCGAGACGATCAGCGCGGCGCCGTCGACGGAGAGCGAGACCTCCCGCCCCGGGGCGAGGATCCGGGCGTCGTGGACGGCGTCGGCGGCGATGGCCAGCAGATCCACCGGACGCATGGACATCGGCCGCTGCCGGTCCATCCGGGCGAGCAGCAGCAGGTCGTCCACGAGCAGGCCCATCCGGACCGCCTCCGACTCCACCCGGCGCATCAGCGGCGCGGCGTCGATCCCGGGCGCCTGCCGGTAGAACTCGGCGAACCCCCGGATCGACGTCAGCGGCGTGCGGAGCTCGTGCGAGGCGTCGGCGACGAACCGGCGCATGCGCTCCTCGGAGCCGCGGGCCGCGGCCTCGGACTCGGACCTGGCCCGGAAGGCCGCCTCGATCTGCGCGAGCATGCCGTTCAGCGACCGGCCGAGGCGTCCGACCTCGGTGCGGGGGTCCGCGTCGGGGACGCGGCGGCTCAGGTCCCCGGCGGCGATGGCCTCGGCGGTGTGCTCGATCTCCTCCAGCGGGCGCAGGCTCCGCCGGATGACCACCACGCCCACCAGCGCCAGCGCCAGCATCAGCCCGCCGCCGCCGAGGAGCTCCACCAGCGCGAGCTGGCCGACGATCTGCCGGACCTCGTCCAGGCCGACGGCCACGACGATGCTCTCTCCGGTGTCCAGCGGGGTCACCCGGATCCGCCACTCACCGTCGTTGAACGGTTCCGGACCCGGATCGCGGGGCACCGCCGGCATCGGACGGCCCTCCGCGTCCCCTCCGCTGACCGTGACGAGGACCCGGCCCTCCGCGCCGCGGAGCTCCACCTTCATGTCGGGCGGCAGCGCCCTGCCGGTCAGGGTGAAGGGCCCCGGGGTGTGCAGGCGGCGCAGGACGGTCGCGGTGGTCAGGGCGATCTGGTTGTCCACCCGGTCGATCAGGTAGCCCCGCATGATCGAGACGCTGCCGACGCTGATCAGGACCAGCGCGATCGCCAGCAGGACCAGGATGACGCCGATCAGCCGGACGCGCAGAGGGCTGCGGGCGAACATCAGGAACCCGGCGCACCCGGCGGGCAGCGGAGCACGTAGCCGACCCCGCGCAGCGTGTGGATCAGCCGGGGATCCGCATTGTCGATCTTGCGGCGGAGCACGGAGACGTAGGACTCGACGATCCCGACGTCGCCGCGGAAGTCGTAGTCCCAGACGTGGTCGAGGATCTGGGCCTTGGACAGCACCCGGCCCGCGTTCACCATGAAGTAGCGCAGCAGCTTGAACTCCGTCGGCGAGAGCGCCACCGCCCGGCCCCCGCGCCACACCTCGTGGCTCTCCTCGTCGAGCTCGACGTCGGCGAAGGTGAGCCGGGGCGGCCGGGCGAACGCGTCGCCCCCGCCGGTACGGCGCAGCACGGCCCGGATGCGGGCCACGACCTCCTCCAGGCTGAACGGCTTGGTCACGTAGTCGTCCCCGCCCACGGTCAGCCCGCGGATCTTGTCCTCGGTGGCGTCCCGGGCGGTGAGGAAGAGCACCGGCGTGTCGGTCCCCCCGCCGCGCAGCCGCCGCACCACGTCGAAGCCGTCCATGTCGGGGAGCATCACGTCGAGCACGATCAGGTCCGGGCGGTGGCGCTGCACGGCGGCGACGGCGTCGGCGCCGTTGCCCGCGGTGTTCACTCCGAAGCCGGCGAACCGCAGGCTCGCCGCCAGCAGTTCGAGGATGTTGGGCTCGTCCTCGACGATCAGCAGACGGGCCTCGGGGGATTCGTTCACGAGAACCATCCTCACCCGCCCGTATGAGAAAGCCGTTAAAAAGTCAGAACAGAGGTTATCCCGACAAGATGCCTGGCTATCGCCAGACTGGACGTCGCCGCAGGCGAAGGGGCGTTGCGCACCAGGGTGACCAGGCCGTGCACGTCGATCACGAAGTCGTCCGGCATGCTCCCGTCGCGGGCCACGGCCTGCGCCCGGACCCCGCCTCCGGCCGGGACGAGGTCGGCGGCGGTGATCGCGGGGACGTAGCGGCGCGCCGCCGCCAGGAAGGCGGACCCGGACAGCGAGCCGAGCGCCTCCGCGACCCCCGTCCGCCAGTGCCGCGCGGCGAGCCGCCGGGTCCCCGGCCAGGCCGCGACCCGGCGCAGGTCGGCCAGGTCGACGTCCCGCCAGGAGTAGCCCTCCAGCGCCGGCGCCATGACCGCGTTGGGGCCGACGAGCACCTCCCCGTCGATCCTGCGGGTCAGGTGCACGCCGAGGAACGGGTAGCGGGGGTCGGGCACCGGGTAGACCAGGCCGCGGACCAGGTCCCTGGCCCGTCCGGCGAGCGCGCGGTACTCCCCGCGGAAGGGGACGATCCGCACCTCACCGGGCGACCCGGCCATCCGGGCCACCGCGTCGGTGCCGAGCCCGGCGCAGACGACCAGCCGGTCGAAGCGCATCCTGCTCCCTGCGGCGACCACCTCCACCCCGTCCGCGGTCTGGCGCAGCGCGCGGACCGGGTGCGCGAGCCGTACGGCGCCGCCGGCCTCCTCCACGTCGCGGGCCAGCCGGCGGGCGACGGCGGGGAAGTCGGTGATCGCGGTGCGCGGGGAGTGCACGGCGGCCACCCCGACGGCGTGCGGCTCGACCTCGCGCAGGGCCAGCGCGTCCAGCTCGGCGACGCCGGACACGCCGTTCGCCCTGGCCCGCTCGGCGATCGCCCGCAGGGCGGGCCGCTCGGCGGCGGTGGCGGCGATGACGAGCTTGCCGACCTCGTCGTAGGCGATGGCGTGCTCGGCGCAGTACTCCCGCAGCAGGGCCATGCCCTCCCGGCAGAGCTCCGCCTTGAGCGATCCCGGCCGGTAGTAGAGGCCGGCGTGCACGACCCCGCTGTTGTGCCCGGTCTGGTGGGCCCCGACCCGGTCCTCCTTGTCCAGGACGGTCACCCGCGCACCGCGGGTCAGCGCCAGCTCCCTGGCCACCGCCAGGCCGACGATGCCGGCCCCCACGATCCCGACGTCCATGACACGACCTCCGAAACAGGATGTCCCCTCCCGGGAGCACACATTCTTCGAAAGCTAACGGCGATCTCCGGTCACCGCATCCGAACGCCGCCTGCCGGGCCGGCCAGCCCAGTGACGCCTCGACCGCCAGGATCTCGCCACCCGCGAACACCGCCGCGAGCCCGGTGCCGAGGAGGCGTACGGCCCGCGTCCTGGTGAGGAGGGCGGCCGCGGCCCAGACGAGCAGGAGGCGGACGAGCGCCGCGTGGGTGGCGGTCCGCTCGGCCAGGACGGCGGAGGCGGCGGCGGCCCGGCGAGCCGGGGCTCCAGTGGATGGCTCCGCAGCAATCTATGTTGCATTCCTAACTAGATGGCTGTAATTTCTACGTAGCGAAGGCGACGGCTCCTCCGGAGCCGGCCGTCGAAGAATCCGCCCGCCCGACACCCCAAGGGGAAGATCACATGACCGCCGCACAGCCCGCCTCCTCGACCCCGGCCGCCCCCGCCCGCAGCGCGCTCTTCTCCGACAGGCGCTTCCAGTACACCTTCGCCGCCTTCTGGATCCTCAGCACGGCCCGCATCATCGTCGGCCGGTACGTCGACCAGGACTTCCTCTCCGGGTTCCTGACCGGTCTTTTCACCGTCTCCGCCATCGCCCTGGTCTGGCAGTTCGCCCGTGGCCGCCGCTAGCCCCATGGCGACCGACCGCCGCGCCAGCTGGCTGAAGGGCGTCCTCGACCTGCTGGTGCTCGCCGGCCTCACCGAGGGCGAGAACTACGGCTACGAGATCGCCAAGGGCCTCGCCGAGATCGGGTTCGACATCAAGGGCGGCACGCTCTACCCGGTGCTCAACCGGCTCGAGGAGGCCGGCCTGGTCACCGCGGAGTTCCGCGCCACCGAGCGCGGCCCCGGCCGCCGTTACTACACCCTCACCCGACAGGGCCGCGACACGCTCGCCGAGCAGGGCGCGCTCTGGCTGACCTTCGACGAATCCGTCCGTTCCGCGCTCTCCCGGGGAGGCGTCCGATGACCACCGCCTACTTCGACGACCTCGCCGCGCTCCTGCGCGAGCGCGGCGTCCCCGCCGAGGAGGTCGCCGCGACGGTCGACGACCTCGCCGCCTACGCCGCCGAGAGCGGCGCCGACCCGGAGGAGGAGTTCGGCCCCGCGGCCGGCTTCGCCGCCACCCTGGCCCCCGCCGCGGAGGAGGCCGCCCCGGAGAGCCACCCCGACCCGGTCGCCGAGACCTGGGTCTGGACCGCCGACGCCTTCCGGGACCGCGCCTACCTCAACAGGTACGGCGAGCAGGGCTGGGAGGTCGAGCGCATCGACCACCTGGGCCGCTTCGTCAGCCGCCGCGCCCCCGAGCACCCGCTCCGCTGGGAGTACCGCCGCGAGACCGCGCTGCCGGCGCGTCACGACGCCCTCGTCGCGCGCCTGGCCCCGGACGGCTGGGAGCCCTGCGGCGACTGGATGTACTTCCTGTACTTCAAGCGCCCCAAGGCCGTCACCGAAGGGCCCGCCGGCGAGCTCGACGACGCCCCCGCCGTTCCCGCCCGCCGGGTGTTCTTCGGCCGGCGCTTCTACGTCTTCATCGTCGTCTGGACGCTCTTCATGGCCGCCCTCGCCGTCGGCGTCGTCTCCGGCATCGGCCCGCTCTCCGGCGGCGACCACGAGTTCGGGCTGGACTTCGTCGGGGGCCTCCTGATCGGCGCCGCCGTCGTCGTCCTCCCCGTCCTGCTCACGCTCCGCCGGAGGCGCCGCCGCTGACGGTCCCCGCCCCGCGCAGCACGCCGGGTACGACGTGCCTACCCGGTACGGCGGGCGATGAAGACGATGACGCCGGTGGCTCCGACGGCCACGAGCAGCCAGAGCAGCACCGCCGAGACCGGCACCCCGGCGTCCTCCTCACCGTCCTCCCCGGCGTCCTCGACCGCGCCCGCCGGACCGGCCGGCTCCGTGCGCGCCGTACCCTCCGGGGTCGGCGTGGGCGCGGGGGCGACCGCCTCCAGGACCCGATCGGGCAGCGGCACCAGGTGGACCGGGCTGTCGGCGCCCTCGGAGCCGGTCAGCAGGGCCCTGCCGTCCGCGGTGTAGGCGATCGACTCGGCCTGCTCCAGCGGGGGCATCGAGACCCGGGCGAGCTGCTCGTCGAAGTCGCGGTAGACCGTCGCGGAGATGTAGGTCCGGACCACGAAGCTCGACCCGTCGGGCGCGTAGGCGGCGTCGGTCGCCATGATCGGCGCGGAGCCGACCCTGCGCAGCACGTTGACCCGCCCGGTGCGCAGGCGCTTGGGCGCCGCGTAGACCGCCCCGGCGAACTCCTTGGTCACGATGTGGAGCCGCCCGCTCCGGGGGTCGACCATGACGCCCTCGGCGTTGTGCCCCCCGTCCTCGTAGCGGAAGCGGTAGCGCACGGCCGGGAGCACGGCGTCCTTCAGCGCGGCGGGCTCGGCCACCTTGTAGACCGAGACGTCCGGCCAGGCGCCGTCGAAGTTGTCGCCGATGTCGGCGAACCAGAGCACTCCCCGGCCCGTCTTCGGGTCCTTGGAGACCGCCATCCCCTCCCAGTCGCGGGCGCCCGCGCCCCGCAGGGTGAACACCGCCCGGGTCCGCCCGTCCCCGCCGACCGCGAAGAAGACCGCTCCGGCCTCGCTGTCGTTGTGGGTGTAGTAGACGTCCTCGTGGGTCGGCGAGACCGCCAGCCCGCTCGACTCGGTGATCCGCTCGTCCGCGAAGCGGAACAGGACCCGGTCCGCCTCGCCGTCCCCTGCCGGCTCCGTCGGCCCGCCCGCCCCGGCACCGCCCGCGCCCGCCGTCCGCACGCCGCCCGCGTCCGCCGTCCGCCCGCCGCCGCCCGTCACCCCGGCGCCGCCCGTCCGCCCGCCGCCGTCCGCCGCCGTCCGCCCGCCGCCCGCGTCCGCCGTCTGCGGGCCCGCCGTACGTCCCACCGCCTGCACGCCGGGTCCGGCGAACACCGTCGCCGCGACCACCCCGGCCGCGGCGAGCACCCGAATCAGGACTTCCCCCGGTCTGCTGCGCATTCAGCCATCATGCCCCGCCCACCGCCCGTCCAGGGCGACCCCCGCGGCGATCGGGCACCGCGCGTCCGGTACGTCCGAAGGGACTCGCCTGGAGCACACTCCAGGTCCCTAGGGTGGAACACATGGAATACACGCAGCTTGGCCGTACCGGCCTGAAGGTCAGCCGCCTGTGCCTCGGCACGATGAACTTCGGCCCCGTGACCACGGAGGACGACTCCTTCGCGATCATGGACCACGCCCACGAGCTGGGGATCAACTTCTTCGACACCGCCGACGTCTACGGGTGGAAGAAGGGCGAGGGCATCACCGAGAACATCATCGGGCGCTGGTTCGCCCAGGGCGGCGGCCGCCGGGAGAAGACGGTCATCGCCACCAAGCTCTACGGCCCGATGGGCGACTGGCCCAACGAGGGCCGGCTCTCGGCGCTCCACATCCGCCGCGCCTGCGACGCCTCGCTCAAGCGCATGCAGACCGACCACATCGACCTCTACCAGGCGCACCACGTCGACCGGGACACCCCGTTCGAGGAGTTCTGGGAGGCCATGGACATCCTCAAGCAGCAGGGCAAGATCCTGTACGTCGGGTCGTCCAACTTCGCGGGCTGGCACATCGCCAAGGCCCAGGAGGAGGCCCGCCGCCGGGGCACCGTGGGCCTGGTCTCCGAGCAGTCCCACTACAACCTGATCGTCCGGGCCGCCGAGCTGGAGGTCATCCCGGCAGCCGAGGACTACGGCCTCGGCCTGATCCCGTGGAGCCCGCTCGCGGGCGGCCTGCTCGGCGGCGTCCTCCGGAAGATCGACAAGGGCCGCTCGGCCTCGGAGACCATCGTCAAGGAGCTGGACAGGCACCGCGACAAGATCGAGCGGTACGAGGCGTTCTGCGACGAGCTCGGCGAGGACCCGGCCAACGTCGGCCTGGCCTGGCTGCTCCACCAGCGGGCCGTCACCGCGCCGATCATCGGCCCGCGCACGCTGGAGCAGCTCGACGGGACCGTCAAGGCCCTGGAGGTCACGCTCGACGAGAAGGCCCTGGCCCGTCTCGACGAGATCTTCCCCGGCTTCAAGACCGCTCCGGAGGAGTACGCCTGGTAGCGGGCACCGGCCGACGGGCGCGCCCTCCCCGGAGGGCTCCCTCCCGGGAGGGCGGCGCCCCGGAGGCTCCGGGAGACCAGGGCTCCGACCGGGGGACGGGACGCTAGGAGACCAGGGCTCCGACCACCACGAGGAGCACGAGCAGTGCGAGCACCGTGGGCAGCAGCCAGCGACGGGGACGATCCACGCCCTGGAGCCTAGCCCTGCCCGCGGGATGCCCGCGCCCTGAGCGGCCATCTCTCGACCGTCTCGTAACGGACCCGGCCGCCCAGGTGGCTCCGCATCAGATGCACGGCGTCCGCCTCCCACGGGCCGCCCGCGAACGGCGCCAGGGCCTCGACCAGCGGGCGCAGATCGACGTCGCCCCTGGTCCTGGCCCTGGCCAGGGTGAGGTGCGGCCGGAACCGGCGCTCGTCCACCGCGATGCCCTCGCGCCGCGCCGCGGCGCCGACGGAGTCGGCCAGGCGGACGATCCCGGACCGGCCGCCGTGCGAGCCGCCCCCGCGCGGCCCGGCGTCCCCGCCCGCCGCACCGCCGTACGGCGCGTCGTCCCCGCGTGATCCGCCTCCGTGCGGCGCGTCACCTCCGTACGGCGCGTCGCCCCCACGCGATCCGCCTCCGTGCGGCGCGTCACCGCCGTACGGCGCGTCGCCCCCACGCGATCCGCCTCCGCGCAGTCCGGCCCAAAGGACCCGGGCCCGCCGGGCCGAGGGGAACGCCCCGGCCCCGGCGAACGCCAGCGTCATCGGCTCGTACCGCGACGCGGCACGGGCGAGGCGCGTCCGGAGCGCGGGCAGCAGCTCCTCGGCCACCTCGCCCAGGAACGCCAGCGTCAGATGCCAGTCGTCCGGATCGGTCCAGCGCAACCGAGGCCAGTGCTCCCGGTGCGGCGCGAGCGCGCGGGCGAGCTCATCGCGCACCGGCCGCGGCGGCAGCAACGCCACGAACAGCCGCATGCGTCCTCCTGCCGATCGCCTTCGTCAGCATTATCGCCGCGCCGACGCCGACCAGGGTGAGCGCCCCGCCGACCATGATGCCCGCCCGGGGGCCGCCGACCTCGGCGATCCAGCCGAGCAGCGAGGCGCCGACCGGGGCCCCGCCGGTGAACACCAGCACGTACAGGCCCATCACCCGGCCGCGCATCTCCGGCGCGGCGGCGAGCTGCACACTGGCGTTGGCGGTGGTGTTGAGGGTGATCTGCGCGAGCCCCGCGGGGATGAGCAGGAGCAGATAGAGCGGGTACCACGGGGCCAGCGCCGCGACGATCTGGAACAGGCCGAACGCGACCGCTCCGCCGATCAGCAGCTTCCGGCTGGGCTCGGTGCGCCGCGCCGCCATGAGGGCGCCGGCCAGCGCGCCGACGGCGAACATGCTGGAGGCCACGCCGAAGGAGGACGCGTCCGCGGCGAAGACCCCGCGGGCCATCAGCACGATGGACATCGCGAACGACTGCGCGGTCAGCGAACCGAAGGCGACCAGCAGGATCGGCAGCAGCAGGTCCGGCCGGTCCTTGACGTAGCGCAGGCCCTCGCGCATCTGCCCCTTGGCCCGGGGCACCGGCTCGGGGACGGTCAGCTCGGAGCCGCGCATCAGGGCGAGGCCGCCGAGCACGGCGAGGAACGAGACCGCGTTGATGAGGAAGATCGGTCCGGCGCCGCCGTACAGGTGGATCAGCACACCCGCGGCGGCCGGGCCGGCCACGCGGGCCAGGTTGAAGCTGGAGGCGTTCAGCGCGATCGCGTTGGGCAGGTCCTCCCGCCCGACCATCTCGACCACGAACGACTGCCGGGTCGGCACCTCGACGCAGGCGATGAGGCCGAGCACGAGCGCCATCACGTAGATGTGCCAGACCTGCACGGCGCCGGTCACGGTGAGCACGCCCATGGTGAGCGCGAGCACGCCCAGCAGGGACTGGGCGACGAACAGCAGCCGCCGCTTGGGGTAGCGGTCGGCGATCACGCCGCCCCAGAGGCCGAGCAGCAGCGTCGGCAGGAACTGCAGCGCGGTGGTCACGCCCAGCGCGGCGGCGCTGCCCCCGCTGAGGTCGAACACCAGCAGGTCCTGCGCGGTGCGCTGCATCCATCCGCCGACGTTGGAGACCACGCCGCCGATCGCGAAGAGCCGGTAGTTGCGGTTGCCCAGCGACCGGAACATCGAGCCCCGGGTCTCCGCTGCGGTCGGGGCGCCCCCGGTCCCGGCCGCCTGCGGCTCCCGCCCGGCCGCCGCCGGTGCCTCGGCCGCCGCGGAGACGGCCGAGGCGCAGGGTTCCTCGGGTTCGGCTAGATCCGGCTGAGCTTCTCCAGAATCGGCGCCGCCTGCCGGAGCACCGCCCTCTCCTCGGGGGTGAGCTCCTTCAGCCGCTGGGTCAGCCAGGCGTCCCTGCGGCGGCGCTCCTCCTTCAGCAGGGCCGAACCCGCCTCGGTCACGGTCACGGTCACCTGCCGCCGGTCGGTCGGGTGCGGGGTACGCGACACCAGCCCCCGCTCTTCCAGCGCGGCGATCACGCGGGTCATCGAGGGCGGCTGCACCTTCTCGTGCTCGGCCAATTCGCCGGGGGTTATCCCGGAATGCCGTTCCACGGCGACGAGCGTCGCGACCTGGGTGGGGGTCAGCGAGTGACTTGCGGCCTGCCTGCGCAGGCGCCGGGTCAGCCGCGCCAGTGACACGCGCAGCGCCGAGGCCAGACCGGCGTCGCTGCGCAGGTTCGCGGCGGGATCCTTCTTGTTGGGGTAGCTCATTAGCAGGTCTCATTACCCTTGCTAACGATGTCTGATCGCATCCGTATTCCCTCCGGCCCGGGTCTCATTCCCGTGAGCCGTACAGCGTGTCAGACACGACGGAGATCCCCAACCCGCGGCCGGATCCGCGCCGCCCTCAGGCCGTGCGACCGGAGCCCCTCCCGGAGCCCTCCCGCGCCGCCCTCAGCTCCGTCGTGAGATCCACCAGGGCCAGGCCGATCCCCGCCAGTGCCAGGGCGTCGGCCCCCGGCCTGCCGTGAACGGCCCGGTCCACGGCGTCGTGCAGCAGGCCGGCCGCGTCCTGGACGGGCCGCTCGTGGTAGATGGGCTGCATGCGTCGTCTCCAAACGGTGGGGGAAGAGCGGACGTGTCGCGGGACGATCGAGACACCGGAGCGCGCGTTCACCGGCGCACCCGGCTTCCACGAGGGCGGCGCGGACTCCGGGCATCCGGTTTCAGCCCGGACTCCGGGCGTCACGGCACCGGGAATCCGCGGACGCGAATCCACCGGTGAACCGACGGCGACCTCCGGATGAATTAACAGATCCCGGAGGACGGCCCCGTGCGGGAATTCCTTCGGACGGTCAGCCGGAAAAGGCTTTCACCGGACGACCGGCCGTAAATCATTCCACCGGAAACATTCCACTGGGCAACGAATCAGAAAGCGAAGAGGACGCCCCCCGTGGCGCGTATCGCCGCGCACCGGTTCGGATGGGTCTCGGCGTAGCGGTACCGCCGTCCCTGCCACGTCCCGGTGGCGGTGAGGCGGACCGGCACGTACTCCAGCGTGCACGCCCCCGGCCTCTCGGGAACGGCCTCCACCCGGCCCCCGGCCCGGCGGAGCTGACCGCAGGCCAGGACCGGCCGGGGATGCGTGCCGCCGTCGGGACCGCAGGTCAGCGTCGCCGTCCTGGTCGGCCCCGAGCCGTCCTCCCGGGCCACCTGCAGCAGGTAGGAGCCGGTCGGTCCGTCCGGCGCGAACGTTCCGGCCACGGCGGGCACGGCGCCGAGCGACACCGCCAGACCCGCCGCGGAGGCCGTGCAGAGCGCGGTGAACCACCTGACGCGGACGTGGACGAACGACTGGATTCGCATGAACGTCTCCCTGGGAATGTCCACCGCGTTCTGCGGCGTTCGACACGGCGAAGCGGCGGACCGGTCGGATCGGCGCCCCGCCGGAAACGGATATCGACGCTCCAGAATTCGCCGGCGATCGGCCACAAATTCTTTCGCCCTGCGATATTAGGGCGAGAATATCTTCCGGGCAACCTCGGCCGACGTCCTCAATCGGCCACATAGGTGCCCGACCGCGTACGTACCCGGCCGGCGAATCCGCTTATCCATCCCGCGGACAAAGAATTCCCCCGTGCGGGGATCCGCGCCCGCCCTGGCGGGCCTGCCGCACCCGCACCGCCTGGCGTGGCACCGGACGCCACCACCGCCTGACGTGGCGCCGGACCACCTGACGTGGCACCGGACGCCACCCTGGCCGCGGGCGCAGGCCGTACGGCCCGGAGCCCGCGGCCGGGCGGCCCCTCCGGCGGGGTGCCGCTCAGGCGAGCAGCGCCTCGATCGCGCCGCGGGCGAAGTAGAGCACGAAGAGCGCCGCGACGAGCCACATCAGCGAGTGGACCTCGCGCGCCTTGCCCTTGACGGCCTTGATCAGCACGAAGGCGAGGAAGCCGGCGCCGATGCCGTTGGCGATGGAGTAGGTGAACGGCATGAGCACGATCATCAGGAAGGCCGGGATGGCGATCTCGTAGTCGGTCCAGTCGATCTCGCGGATCGCCGTCATCATCAGGAAGCCGACGATGACCAGCGCGGGGGCGGCGGCCTCGTGCGGGACGATCCCGACCAGCGGCGAGAGGAAGACCGCCAGCAGGAAGAGCACGCCGGTGACCACGCTGGCCAGGCCGGTGCGCGCGCCCTCGCCGACGCCCGCGGCCGACTCGACGTAGGTCGTGTTGGAGGAGACGGAGCCCGCGCCGCCGACCGCCGCGCCGATCGAGTCGACGAGCAGGATCTCGCGGGTGCGGGGCAGCGAGCCGTCCTCCTCGACCAGCCCCGCCTGGGTGCCCACGCCGACGATCGTGCCCATGGTGTCGAAGAAGTCGGTGATCAGGAGAGTGAAGACGAGCAGCACCGCCAGGGTCACCGAGACCGAACCGAACGCGCCGAGGGGGTCGAACTCGGTGAAGAGCCGGAGCGGGTTCTCGAAGCCGAGGACCCGCTCGGGCAGCGCGGGGACGTTGAGCCGCCAGCCCTGGGGGTTCGGCGCGTCCGGCGTGCCGGAGCCGCCGGCCTTGACCAGCGCCTCGACGGCGATCGCGAGGATCGTGGTGGCGACGATGCCGATCAGGATGGCGCCCTTCACCTTCCGGGCCACCAGGACGGCGATCAGCAGCAGGCCGACCACGAACACGACCATCGGCCAGCTGGTCAGCTTGCCGCCGATGCCGAGGTCCACCGGCACGCCGGACCCGCTGCGGACGAAACCGGCGTCCACGAAGCCGATCAGCGCGATGAACAGGCCGATGCCGACGCTGATCGCGGTCTTGAGCTGGGCCGGGATGGCGTTGAACACCGCGGTGCGGAAGCCGGTCAGCACCAGCAGAGCGATGATCACGCCCTCCAGGAAGACCAGGCCCATCGCCGCCTCCCACGACATCTGCGTGGCGATGCCGAACGTGACGAAGGCGTTCAGGCCGAGGCCCGCCGCCATCGCGAACGGCACCCGGCCGACCACGCCCATCAGGATGCTCAGCACGCCGGCGACGAAGGCGGTGCCCGCGGCGACCAGGGGGATCGGCGCGGAGGTCGCGTCGGCGATGTACTGGCCCTCGGCGTCCTTGGCGGTGGCGATGATCAGCGGGTTGAGCACCACGATGTAGGCCATCGTGAAGAAGGTCGCGAGACCGCCGCGGACCTCCCGCCCCACCGTGGAACCGCGAGCAGAGATATGGAAGAAACGGTCAAGAGCGCTCATTGAGCTTGTTTTGGTATCACTCACGGGCGTTCAGCGTGACATCGCACCTCGTCCCGAGGAAGGTCCCCGCCCTGATGGTGATGGGATCGCAACCGATCCGCGCCTTCACCGCGCCCGTTTTGCGGATAGTGAGAAGTCGTCGCCTACGCTGGAGCACGTGAACCAGCCTCGCCGTCAGGATCTCCAGCCGTTGAAGACCAACGACACGGCCACGATCCTCATGGGCATGGTCCTGTGGGCGATCGCCCTGGTCGTGCTCCTGCTGCTCGGACCGGACCCGCAGGACCGCTGGTGGATCTGGACCTGCGTGTCGGGTCTGGTCCTCGGCGTGTTCGGCCTCTGGTACGTCCGGCCCCGTCACCATCCCGCCCCGCTGCCCGCCGCCGAGGAGCCCCTGGAACCCGCCACGGCCGTCCCGCCCGCCTCCCACATGCCGTCCGTCCCGGGCGCCGAGCCCGTCGGGCCCGCCGAGCCCACTGCGGGCATCCCGGGCGCCGAGCCCGTCGGGCCCGCCGAGCCCACTGCGGGCGTCCCGGGCGCGGAGCCGGAGTCCACCGGCGCCTCCGAGGACTCGGGCCGTCCCCTCACCGGCTGAGGCGGCGCCCGCCCTCCACCGCCCGTCACGTGGTCGAGGCGGTCCAGCTGTCCAGGTCGGCCTCGGCGAGCAGCAGCGGCACCGCGGCGGGGTCGCGCAGCAGCGCGGCGACCGCGAGCCGGTCGCCCCACTGGCCCGACGCCCACGCGAGACCGCGCGCCAGGCCCTCCACGCCGGAGGCGTGCACCGTGCCCTCGAAGAACCGCCAGGCGGCGGGGACGCCGTCCACGAGCAGCTTCTCGTGCTCCACGTAGGTCGCGGGAGCGGTGGGCAGCAGCGACCGCACCGCGGGCGGGACCTGCCGGACCTCGCCCGCCGACGTCACCTCGCCGGCCGCCTCCTCACCCGCCAGCGGCAGGTCGAGCAGCTCCGACAGCGCCTCGGCCAGGTCGAACGGGGCCAGGACCAGCGGCCGGTCCGCGACCAGCGGGAGCAGGTCGGGGGCCTCGACCACGACCGGCTCGCCCGCCTCCGCCGGGCCCGCCCCGGAAACGGCCCCGGCACCCGAGCCGGAACCGACCGGGGAACCCGACCCGGAACCGCCGGACAGCAGGCGGCCGTCCTCGGCGTCGGCGACGACGATCTCACCGCCGAGGACCGCGCGGACCGCCCGCGGAGGCGCGACGCGGGCCGGGTCGACGGCGGCCAGGGCCACCCACAGCGCCCGGAGCTGCGCCCGGTCCACCTCGACGGAGGGGTCGGCGAGCAGGTCGAGGAGCTCGTCCGGCCCGCCGTGCGAGGCGAGCAGGTCGGCCAGCGTGGTCCGCACGCCGATCATCGCCAGCGCCGCCGCGTCGGCCGCGGGCGGGGCGTCGCCGTACAGGCCGAACAGGAGCGGGTCGCCGCCCGGCAGGCGCAGCTGGGTGGGGCGCTTCCCGCCGAGCACCGGGTGGGTGGACAGCCACCACGAGGTGTAGGACGGCACCTCCACGACCTCGCCCGCCGCCACGACGCGCAGCGGGTGCAGGACCGCCCGCAGCGGCGGGCGCGAGAGCAGCGCCAGCGCGGAGGGCCAGTCGGCGACGTACTCCAGGTCGCGGACGGCGGAGAACTCCCTGGCGACCGGGGGCACGTCCAGCTCCGGCAGCAGGTCGAGCACGGCCTCCAGCCACTCGTCCTCGCGGTCGAGGTCGTGGTCGCAGTCGTCCGGGTCGATCATCACGTCGCTGTCGTTGACGACCGCGAAGCCGTCGAGCACCCCGGTCGCGGCCAGCACCCGCGGGCCGTACCGCTCGACCAGCTCCGGCGCGGCCGTGCCGAAGTGGGTCGCGGTGTCCAGCAGCCCGGCCAGCGCGCCGTCGGCCAGCAGCAGCTCGCCCGCCGGGTAGAGCTCGCCGTCGGCGCCGCGCAGCGCCAGCTCGGCCAGCCACGGAGCCTCGCCCGCGGTCAGCCCGGCGGCGTCGACCAGGGCGAGCACGGCCTGGGCCACCGGCTCGGGGTCGGCGCTCTCCAGGGACTCGGCGACGGCCCTGCGGGTGAGCGGGTCCTCCAGGACCGTGCGCGGCGTCGCCTCGGCGGCGCCGAGGCGGAGCAGCAGCGGGTGGGCGGCGTCCGGGTGGACCACGCGGAGTCCGAGCGGGGCGAGCACGTCCGGGTCCAGGGCGCCGCGCTCGGTCAGCACCAGCGTGCCGCGCGGGCCGCGGACCAGGCGGCCGTCGGAGAGCGGGACCGGCAGCGCGCCCAGCGCCTCCAGGTCGTCGGCGGGCAGCACCTCGTACAGCGAGCGCCACCAGACCGGGTCCCGGCCGGCGGCCGTCTCGCCCGACAGGTCCCCGGCGAGCAGGTCCACGACGTCGGCGAGCTCGACCCGCCGGACGCCGAGCGTGGTGATCGCGGGGTGCCGGGCCGGCCAGCCGGCGGGCAGCAGGCCGGGGACCGTCCCGGCGATCCGCTCCAGCAGCTCGCCGGGGGCCGCCACCACGCTCGCCCGCCGGCCGGACACGACGAACCCGCCGCCGGGACGGCCGTCGACCGCGTCACCGGAGCCGACAGAGCCACCGGAGCCGGCGGACCCACCGGACCCACCCGGGCCGCCGGAAGCGGCGGCTCCGGCCGCCTCCCGGGCCTCGGCGGGCGGGGAGAGCGCGGGCAGCAGCGGCGCATCCGGGAGCAGGCGCAGGATCGCCCGGCGGATCCGGGCGTCGAGCTCGCCCTTGCCCATCAGTCCGGGGACGAGGTCGAGCAGCTTCGGCGTCCGGGGCAGGCCCGACAGCAGCTCGACGTAGAGCTCCGCGGCGCGCTCGACCAGGAACTCCGCCAGGGGCCCCGCGGCCACGTGCCGCCGGTCGGTGGCCATCGGGAAGGACGCGATCAGCAGCGCGGGCAGGTCCAGCGGCTCGTCGCTCGGCGTCGGCGCGTGCACCACGGGCGGCACCCGCTCCGGCAGCGGCCGGGGCTCGGCCCCCGCCGGGCCGTCCTCCGGGGAGACCGGTACGGCCCAGCGGACCGTCCAGTACGGCCGGGCCCGCTCCTCGGTCGGCCGGTCGGCGAACAGCTCGGCCACCTGCTCGGGGGTGAACTGCCCGGAGGCCGCGACGACCCGCCAGCCGCCGGGGACGATCACCCGGGTCTCGCCGTCCACATCGATCTCGATCGTCTCCAGCGCGGGCAGCCCCAGCAGCAGCGCGGGACCGGCCTGGTGGAGCATCCGCCGCACGGCCTCCACCGCCGCGCCGTCGCGCAGCGGGAGCCGCACCAGCGTGTCGAACCCGGCGGGGATCTCCACGGGACCGGCGGGGAACGGCAGGCGCAGCAGCGGCACGTGCCCGCCGCGTTCGGCGAGCTCGGCGGCCAGCGCGGGCTCGGCGGCCACCAGCGCGGCGGTCTGCTCGCGGGACCAGCGGACCACCCCGGTCCCCAGGGAGCCGATCACCGGCTCGTCGCAGACCGAGACCACGGCCGCGAAGCCGACGCCGAACCGGCCCGCCGTGCCGGACTCGCCGCGCTTGGCGGAGACGCGCAGCGTCGACAGCCCTTCGATCCCGGCGGCGTCGATCGGCGCGCCGGTGTTGGCCGCGGAGAGCACGCCCTCGCGCAGCGACAGCCGGAGCCGTCCCGGCACCCCGGCGCGGAGCGCGGCGTCCGCGGCGTTCTGGGCCAGCTCGACGATCAGCCGGTCGCGGTAACCGCCGAGGGCGAAGTCCTCCTCCGCGTTGGCGTCCTCGCGGAAGCGCGCGGGCGAGGCGGTCCACGCCGCGAGCACGGCGGAGCGGAGGCGGTCGGTGCCGAAGAAGTCAGTCACAGCGATGTTCCCAAAGGTCAGGGCCCCGGTCACCACGGTGGCGCGGACCGGTGCGGAAGGCGGCCCGGCGACCCGGCGGACCGGACCGGGAGACGGCCCGGCGGACCGGACCGGAGCGGAGCGAAGGCGGACCGGAGCGGAGGCGGACCAGAGCGGAGGCGAACCGGACCGGAGCGGAGGCGAACCGGCGGCCCCGGCGGGGCGCGGGGCGGTGCCGGACCGGTCGGGTCAGGAGTGGCCCAGGGGCTCGTCGGAGGAGCCGTCGTCCACGGAACCGGCCAGGTCGGCCTCCCCCGCCTCCTCCTCGACGTCGTAGAGGTGGTCGTCGAGGATCGGCGAGGTGGGCACCACCTGGTGCGGCACCACGGTGGCCTCGGAGTGCGCGCCGCAGCCGTGGTCGGCGGCCACCACGCGGCCGTCGTCGGGGGCGTACTCGTTGGCGCAGACACCGAACCCGGTGCGCAGCGCACCGGCCAGCGGCCAGTAGAACCCGCAGGTGGAGCACTGGGCGGGAGCGGCGTGGGCGATCGGGGTGTGCGGACCGGCCTCGCCGGAGTGCCAGCGCCGCACCGCGAGGTCGCGGCCGATCGGGGAGAGCACCCGGGCCCGGCCGAGGCCGTACTCGAAGATCATCTGGTGGTCGATCTCGCCGCCGGTCTCGTCGCCGGTGTCGGTGAAGCCGGGGGCGAGCCGGTCGTCGTCCTCGCCGGTGGGCAGCAGGTCGCCCACGCCGAGGTCGCCGGGGCGCAGCCGCTCGCTCCACGGCACCCACTGGGGCGCCAGGAGAGCGCCGGGACCGGGCAGCAGCACGACCTCGCTGACCGTGACGTTGCGGGCCCGCGAGGCCCGCGCGACGGTGACGGCCCAGCGCCAGCCCCGGTAGGCGCGGTCCAGGCAGGCGAAGTGGTGGGTGACCACCCGGTCGCCCTCGCCCTCGACCCCCAGGTGCTCGCCGATCTGATCCGGTCTGACGTTCTCCTCGATCGCGGAGCGGGCCAGATCGACGGCGGCGACGCAGGCCTGGTCGAGAGCTACAGCGCGAGATCGAGTACGGGTCACGTAATTCATTCTCGCCTATGCCCGGAGCGAACGGCACCGCGTACCGGACGACGTCCCGCTGTGCACCGGCTCGTCCCGATATCAAATGATCATCGGAGGTCCGCCGCCCCTCCCCGCCGACCGCCCGTCCCCGGCCGGCACGCCGCATCGGACAGGGCGGCCACCGGTCGGGTATGACTGGAGGCGTGGCAGCGGACTGGGAACGGGCACGGCGGAGTGCGGGGGAGGCCTCCCGCCGCGTCGGCCGCGCCGCCGCGCGGGCGGGCCGGGCGGGCGCCCAGGCGGGCCGGGCGGCCGCGCGGGCGGCCCGGGGCACCGGCCGGGCGGCCGGGCGGGCCGGGCGCGGCGCGGCGGACGCGACCCTGGGGGTCGGCAGGGCGGCGCGCCGGCTGACCCACGCCCAAGGAGCGGGCCGCACCGGGCTGGGCCAGCTGATCGAGCTGACCGCCGCGCACAGCGCGGGCGACGCGCTGGTCACCGCGGCCCTGGCCGGCACGCTGTTCAAGCTCCCGGTCAACGAGGCCCGGGGCCAGGTGGCGCTCTACCTGCTGATCACGATGATCCCGTTCGTGGTGGTCGCGCCGTTCGTCGGCCCGGTCCTCGACCGGTTCCGCTCCGGCCGCCGCTTCGTCATGGCGGGCACGCTGTTCGGCCGGGGGCTGCTCTGCTTCGCCATGGCCGCGGCGGTCGCCCCCGGCGACGTCTTCACCATCTTCCCCGCGGCGCTGGCCGTGCTGGTGCTCTCCAAGGCCTACAACGTCTCCCGGGCCGCGATCATGCCGAGCGTGCTGCCCGCCGACATCGCCCTGGTCACCGCCAACGCCCGGGTCGCCCTGTTCGCCCTGGTCTCGGCGGGGGTCGCGGTGCCCCTCGGCGCGGGCGTCAGCGCCTGGCTCGGCGCCGAGTGGGTGCTGCGCGCGGCGACGGTGCTCTTCCTGGTCCAGGGCGTGCTGGCCGTACGGCTCCCGCGCCACGTGGACTCCCCCGACCTCGACGAGCTGCAGGAGGGCGAGGAGCGCCCGCCGCGCTGGCGGACCATGATCAACGTCGGCCCGGTGGTCGCCGAGTCGATGCTGGCCAACGTGGCGATCCGGTTCCACTCCGGCTTCCTGCTGTTCTACCTGCTCTTCCTGGTGCAGGAGAAGAAGCTGCCCGGCATGCCCCCGGCGGTGGCGATCGGCGTGCTGGCCCTGGCCGCCGGGGCGGGCGGTCTGGCCGGGGCCGGGGTGGCCTCGTGGGCGCGGAGCCACTCCCCGCAGGTCATCGTGCTGGCCACGCTCGCGCTGTCGGGCGCGGTCACGGTCGTGGCGGCCGCGGTGTTCGGCCTGTGGACCGCGGTGGCCGTCGCGCTGGCGGCCGCCTTCTCCCAGGGACTGGGCAAGCTCGCGCTGGACGCGATCGTGCAGCGCGAGATCGGCGAGGAGATCCGCTCGTCCACCTTCGGCGTGGTCGAGGCGTTCCTGCAGATCGCCTGGGTGGTCGGCGGGCTGATCGGGCTGCTGCTCTCGCTGTTCGCCGCCGGGCCCGGCGGGCTGGCCGCGATGGCCGCGCTGCTGGCCGGTTCACTCGGCTGGCTGGTCGTACGGCGGCGCGCGCGCGTCCGGGCCAGGGACGCGCGGGCGCGGGCCGCCCGCGCCGCCGCCGCGGACTCCTCCCGGGGACCGGAGGGCCCGGAGGGATCGGATGACCCCGGGCGCCGCGACCCGCAGGAGGCGCCCGAGTCCGGACCCGCGCCCGCGCCGCCCGGCCCGGAGGCCGCCGGGCGCGGGCGGGGGAAGGCGCGCCCGGGCAAGCGGCCCGCGGGCACCACGACCGCCGTCGTACGGCGCGGCGAACCGCCCGCCGAGCAGCGGACCAAGCCCCTGACCAACCCCCACGGCTGAGCCGGGGGCCGGGTCAGCCAGAGTCCGGGCCGGCCGTCCAGGGTCCGGGTCAGCCGTCCAGGTCGTCGGCGACCGCGCGGAGCACGGTCGCGATCTTCTTGGCGTGCGCGGCGTCCGGGTGCTTGCCCTTCTGGTAGGACATGGAGACCGTGTCGAGGAGCTTGATCAGGTCCTCGACGATGACCACCATCTCGTCGGGCTTCTTGCGCTTGCCCTTCGGTTTGGCGGTCCTGTCGAGGACCGGGGGCTGGTCGATCACCCGGACCGAGAGCGCCTGCTGGCCGCGGCGCCCTTCGGCCACGCCGAACTCGACCTTCTGACCCGGCTTGAGGGAGTCCACGCCGCCGGGCAGCGCGGAGGAATGCACGAAGACCTCACCGCCGTCGTCGCGGGTGAGGAAGCCGAAACCCTTGTCGGCGTCGTACCACTTGACCTTGCCACTCGGCACAGGGGTGACCTCGTTCAGACTGTGGTGTAGGGGATGGAAGTAGGTTATGCCCATAGGCCGCCCAGAGCGACCGTGTAAAAAGGGACGAATCAACCGGCCGCGGCGGCTCCGGGTATCTCGGCCGACTCCCACCGCCACCGCCACCGCGCCACCGCCACCGCGCCACCACCACCGCGCCACCGCCACCGCCACCGCGCCGCCGCTGGACGCCCCGACCCGGCGTCCGCCCGTCCCGCGTCCCCGGAGCCCCCCTCCCTGTACGCCGCCGCGACGGCTGTGCAACCCTTTGCAAAAGGGGTCGCTTACTCCCCCGACCGGTGGACCACCGGTGCGCCGCCGCACCCGGGTCCACCGGTTGCATCCGGTGAACCGCATCCTGACGGGTTGCGACTGGATAGGGTCATGACGGAGGTATCGGCAGACAAATGACCAGATCGACGCGCGAGCGGATCATCGACGAGGCCCTGCGCCTGTTCGCCGAACGGGGCTACTCGGCGACCTCGGTCGCCGAGATCGAGGCCGCCTCCGGGCTGTCCCCCGGCGCCGGAGGGCTCTACCGGCACTTCAAGTCGAAGTACGAGGTGCTCGCCGCGGCGATGAACGAGCACGCCGCCCGGACCAGCACGCAGATCGCCGAGACGCTGGCCGAGATGAGCACCGTCGAGGCGGACCTGGCCATCGAGGAGCGCCTGGCCCACCTGTGCCGGTCGGGGCTGGCCAAGGTGCGCGAGGAGAGCGAGCTGACGCGCGTCTTCTTCCGTGACCTCAGCCAGTTCCCCGAGCTGGTCGCGGTGGTGCGCGAGGGGCTGCTGCAGCCCATGTTCGACGCGATCACCACGTGGTTCCGGGCTCAGCCCGAGTACGCCGGCGCCGACCTCGACTGGCCCGCGATCGGCGCGGTGCTGGGCGGCGCGGTCATCCACTACCGGCTGTTCCAGGAGACCGTCGGCGAGCCCCCCGGCCGCGCCGACAGGGACCGCTTCGTCGACTCCTGGGTACGGCTCGCGCTCGGCCTCATGCCCCGTCCCGCCGTGCAGGCGATCGGCTGATCCGGCCGCCGGTCCCGCCCCGGCCCGTCTCCCGGGACCGTACCGGTCCGCGCGCTGTCGGCCGGGACTCCTACCATTGTGGAAATGAGCACGGAGTTCACCAAGTGGTTGCGCGGCCGGAGCGACGAGCAGCTGCGTGAGCTCGTCACCCTGCGCCCCGAGCTCATCACCCCCGTCCCCGCCCACGTCGAGGGGCTGGCCGGGCGGGCGAGCAGCCCGTCGGCGGTCGGCCGGGTGCTCGACCGGCTCGACCGCTTCACCTTCGCGGTCGTGGAGACGCTCGCGGTGCTCCCCTCCCCGGTCTCCTACCGGCCGCTCCGCGCCGGAGTCGCCCGCGCGCTGTCCGGGCCGGCGGACTCCGCCTTCGAGGCCCGGTTCCGGCAGACCGTCGACCGGCTGCGGACGCTGGCCCTGGTCTACGGCCCCGACCGCGCCCTGACCCCGGCGCCCGGCGTGCGGGAGGTCCTGGACGGCCCCGCGGGCCTGGGCCCTCCGGCGCGGGAGGCGTTCCGGCACTACCACCGCGAGCGCCTGGCCGAGCTGGTCGGGGACCTCGGCGGTGGCGGCGACACCGCGGAGGCCCTCGGCGCGCTGCTGGCCGACCCCGAGGTCGTCGCCCGGCTGGTCGGAGAGGTCTCCCCGCAGGCCCGGTCCGCCCTCGACGAGCTGGCCTGGGGTCCGGCCAGCGGCCGGGTGGCCAACGCCCGCCGCGAGGTGCGGGCCGCCACCGCCCGGTCGCCGATCGAGCAGCTGCTCGCCCGGGCGCTGCTCTGCGCGACCGGGGAGGAGTCCGTCGTGCTGCCGCGCGAGGTCGGGCTGTTCCTGCGCGGCGGCCGGATCCACCGCGAGCTGTCTCCCGTCCCCCCGCCGCTCGCCGGCACCGAGCGCACCCGCGACCTCACCGACCGGACGGCCGCCGGGCAGGCGTTCGCCTTCACCCGCGCGGTGGAGGAGCTCTGCGAACGGTGGGGCGCCGAACCTCCCGGTGTGCTCCGCGGCGGCGGCCTGGCCGTACGCGACCTGAAGCGCGCCGCGGCCCTGCTCGACCTGCCCGAGTGGGCGGCCGGGCTGGTCATCGAGGTGGCGCACGCCGCCGGCCTGGTGGCGGCGAGCGGCGCGGTCGACGGCGACTGGATGCCCACCCCCGTCTACGACGGCTGGCGGGTGCGCGCCACCGAGGAGCGCTGGGTCGTGCTGGCGTCGACCTGGCTCGCCACGGACCGCGTGCCCGGGGTGATCGGCGACCGTGACGAGCGCGACCGGCTGCTCAACGCGCTCCATCCCGATCTGCGCCGCGCCGCCGCGCCGGAGGTCCGCGCGGCCGTGCTCGGCGTCCTGGCGACGGCCGGGGACGCCGCGACCGCGCCGCTGGCGCCGACCCTCGACTCGGTCCGGGAGCGCCTGGCCTGGGAGCAGCCGCGCCGCCGCGGTCCCCATCGCGACCGGCTGGTGGAGTTCACCCTGCGCGAGGCCGAGCAGATCGGGGTCACCGGTCTCGGCGCCCTCGCCCGCCACGGCCGCGCCCTGCTGCCCGCGCGGGCCGGCGACGACGCCGCGGGCCGTACGGAGTCCGGGACGGGAGCGGGCCCGGGGAGTGGCGCGGGGACCGGCGCGGGAACGGCCGCCGGGCTGCTGGCCCCGCTGCTGCCCGTGCCGCTCGACCACGTGCTGCTCCAGGCCGACCTGACCGCGGTGGCGCCGGGCCCGCTCACCGGCGAGCTGAGCCGCTGGCTGGCGCTCGCCGCCGACGTGGAGTCCACCGGCGGCGCGACGGTCTACCGGTTCGGTGAGCACTCGATCCGGCGGGCGCTGGACGCCGGGCAGGGCGCCGACGAGATGCTGGCCATGCTGGAACGGCACTCGACCACTCCGGTCCCGCAGCCGCTCGGCTACCTGGTCGCCGACGTGGCCCGCCGCCACGGCCGCATGCGGGTCGGCACGGCCGGCTCCTACGTGCGCTGCGACGACCCCTCCGCGCTCGACGAGGTGATGGCCGACCGGCGGGCCGCCCCGCTGCGGCTGCGCCGCCTGGCGCCCACCGTGATCGCGTCCAAGACCGCCCGGTCGGCCCTCGTCGACTCGCTGCGCGCGATGGGCTACGCCCCGGTGGCCGAGTCGCTGGAGGGCGACGTGATCATCACCAGGCTCGACGTGCGCAGGACCGAGGGCCCGCCGCAGCTCCGCGCCCCGGCCGTGTCCGGCGGCCTGGACGCCGAGGTGATCACGGCCGCGGTCCGCGCGGTGCGGGCCGGGGACGCCGCCCACCGGGCCCGGCGCAAGCCCGCCGCCGCCCCCGACGGGCAGGTGCCCCGCTCCCCGGCGACCGCCACGATCGGCGCCCTGCGCGAGGCCATCCGGCAGGGCTCGCAGGTCTGGATCGGCTACCTCGACTCGCAGGGCAACGCCACCAGCCGCATCCTGGAGCCCGCCCGCATGGAGGGCGGCTACCTCACCGCCTACGACGAGACGCGGGCGGCGGTCCACCGCTTCGCCCTGCACCGCATCACCGGGGTGGCCGATGTCCAGCCGTAGACCGGGTCCGCGTCCGGCCGCGGACCGGTCACGGCCTCCGGCGGCCCCCGGGCGAGGTGTCCGTCCCGGCATCCTTGCGACCGTTCCGTCCCGGTCGTGGTATCTGTTGAGGCAGACCGTTCGTAGAGGTGAGGCGAGTTCCCCGTGAGCAGTGGCACCCCCGAAGGCCCCAGCCCGAACCCGGACGACTGGAGGAGCCCCTACCGCACAGGCCCCGGCGGGGTCCCGGGGTACGGCGCGCAGCCCCACGACCGCGACCCGCAGGGGCACGGCGCGCCCGGCGATGCCTACGGCCGGACCGGCGACCCCTACGGTGCGCCCGGCGACCCCTACGGCCGGACCGGACACGGGCGGGACCACGGCGCCCCGACGTACGGGTCCCCCGGCCACGACCCGGGCTACGGGGCCCCCGCGTACGGCCCCGGCCACGACCCGGGCTACGGGGCCTCCACGTACGACCTGGGTCACGGAGCCCAGGGCTACGGAACGCCGGCGTACGATCCCGGCTACGGGACCCCGGGCTACGGCGACCCGTACGGCGCCCGGCCGCACCGGAACGTCGACGGCGTCAGGACGCACGCGATCGTCGCGCTGGTCGTCAGCATCACGCTGGCGATGAGCTGCTTCGTCAGCCTCGGCGGTCTCCTCGGCGCGATCCTGTCGGGGATCGCGCTCGGTAAGGTCGAGACCGACACCTCCTACGCCAGGAAACTGCTCACGTGGACCTGGATCGGCATCGGCGCCAACATCGGGCTGCTCGTGCTGGGCCTGGTCGCCGTGTTCGCCACGGCGGCCGGCGCCTGACCCGGCCGGGGCCCGACCGGAGTCCGCCCGTTCCGGGACTGCGGAGGCGTCATCCGGCGTTGGACAGGCGGTAGCCGTACACGAGGGAGAAGTCTGTGGCCGACGGCCCGCTGATCGTCCAGTCCGACAAGACACTGCTGCTGGAAGTCGACCATGAGCAGGCCGACGCCTGCCGGAAGGCGATCGCGCCGTTCTCCGAACTGGAGCGCGCGCCCGAGCACGTGCACACCTACCGGGTCACCCCGCTGGCGCTGTGGAACGCGCGCGCCGCGGGCCACGACGCCGAGCAGGTGATCGACGCGCTGATCACCTACAGCCGCTACCCGGTGCCGCACGCGCTGCTGGTGGACATCGCCGAGACCATGGCGCGCTACGGCCGGCTCCGGCTGGAGAAGCATCCCGCGCACGGGCTCGTCCTGACCGGCACCGACCGGGCCGTGCTGGAGGAGGTGCTGCGCTCCAAGAAGATCCAGCCGCTGCTGGGCGAACGGCTGGACGGCGACGACGGCGGCGCGGTGGCGGTCCACCCGAGCGAGCGCGGCAACATCAAGCAGCTCCTGCTCAAGCTGGGCTGGCCGGCCGAGGACCTCGCCGGCTACGTCGACGGCGAGCACCACCCGATCACCCTGGCCGAGGACGGCTGGGAGCTGCGCCCGTACCAGCGGGAGGCGGCCGAGGCGTTCTGGCACGGCGGTTCGGGCGTGGTCGTGCTGCCCTGCGGCGCGGGCAAGACGATCGTGGGCGCGGCGGCGATGGCGCACGCCAGGGCCACCACGCTGATCCTGGTGACGAACACGGTCTCGGCCCACCAGTGGAAGCAGGAGCTGATCAAGCGGACGTCGCTGACCGAGGACGAGATCGGCGAGTACACCGGGACCAGGAAGGAGATCCGCCCGGTCACCATCGCCACCTACCAGGTGATGACGACCCGGCGGCAGGGCGCCTACCGCCACCTGGAGCTGTTCGACGCCCGCGACTGGGGGCTGGTCATCTACGACGAGGTGCACCTGCTGCCCGCGCCGATCTTCCGGATGACCGCCGACCTGCAGGCCAGGCGGCGGGTCGGGCTGACCGCGACGCTGGTGCGCGAGGACGGCCGGGAGGGCGACGTGTTCTCCCTGATCGGTCCCAAGCGCTACGACGCGCCGTGGAAGGACATGGAGAACCAGGGCTGGATCGCCCCGGCCGACTGCGTCGAGGTCCGGGTCACGCTCACCGACGACGAGCGGCTCGCCTACGCGATGGCCGAGGCCGAGGAGCGCTACCGGTTCTGCGCCACCACGCCGTCCAAGACCCGGGTCACCGAGGCGCTGGTGAACCGGCACCCCGACGAGCAGGTGCTGGTCATCGGGCAGTACATCGACCAGCTCGACGAGCTCGGCGAGCACCTGGGCGCTCCGGTGATCAAGGGGGACACCAAGGTCAAGGAGCGGGAGCGGCTCTTCCAGGCCTTCCGCGACCGGGAGATCCGGGTCCTGGTGGTCTCCAAGGTCGCCAACTTCTCCATCGACCTGCCGGAGGCGTCGGTGGCCGTCCAGGTGTCGGGGACGTTCGGCTCGCGCCAGGAGGAGGCGCAGCGGCTCGGCCGGGTGCTGCGGCCCAAGGCGGGCGGGGGCGGGGCCAGGTTCTACTCGGTGGTCAGCCGGGACACCGTCGACCAGGAGTTCGCCGCGCACCGGCAGCGGTTCCTCGCCGAGCAGGGGTACGCCTACCAGATCATCGACGCGGACGACGTGCTCGCCGGCGACTGAGATCGCGCCGGCGAGCGCCGCATGGCCGTGTCAGATCCACTGTCAGATCCACGAAAGCCCGCGGGTCTTGGACAAAGGAACCACCCCCTCCTTTGGACCGCGACAAACAGTGGCGGCATACCCCGTATTCTGCACGCTTCACCAGATTTGCCTACCTTTTTGGCGCCCCCGCAGAGAAATGACGGACGGTCACCGAATAGTCACCTGCCGCGCATTTCCCCGGTGAAGCGTGCGCCTTTTCACGAATCCCGTTCGGCTGCGGCCGCCTCCGCCTGATCGGCCGGGTTCCCGCACCGCACCGGGCCTCCGCCCGGTGGGCGGGGAGCCCGTACCGCCGCACGCGACGGCGTGCCGTCCGGTCTCGCGGGCACGGGAACAATCCTTTTGAGCGCCGCCCGGCCCCTCGGTAAGCTAGTCGATTCGCTGCCTGATGACCACCACCTCCGTTTATCGAATGTGAGGCGCTTTCCGCATGCCCGCCGAACGACTGCTCTCCGGCACCGACGCCGACCCCTCCGCGGACGATCCCCCCTCTTCCGGTCCGTCCTCCCCCGGTCCGTCCTCCCCCGGTCCGTCCTCCTCCGGTCCGTCCTCCTCCGGTCCCTCCGCGGACGGTCCGCCCGTCTCCCGCTCCCCCGGCGGAGCGTCCGAGGGGGCCTCCCCGGAGGCCTCCCCGGAGGCCTCCCCGGGGGTCTCCGAGAGGGCCTCCGACGAGGCCGACGCGACCTCCGACGAGGCGTCCGCGGCCCGGATCCTCGCCGCCGAACGCGCGCACCTGGCCGCCTCCCGCGCCGCCCTGCGCGCGATGCGCGAGCACGCGCAGTCCCTGTCCTCGGACGCCGCCGGAGACTGGGTCTCCCAGCAGATCCTGCAGGCGCTGCTGGACCAGCGGGTGGCCGCGCTCGCCGACCACTCCGGCACCCCGCTCTTCTTCGGCCGCCTGGACCGCTCCGTCACCGACGACCTGCCGGGCACCGTCCACGTCGGGCGCCGGCACGTCCACGACGACCGCAGCCGCCCTCTGGTCGTCGACTGGCGGGCCCCGGTCTCCCGGGCGTTCTACCAGGCCAGCCCGGCCGACCCGATGGGCGTCTCCCGCCGCCGCCGGTTCGGCTACCACGGCGGCGAGCTCACCGCCTTCGAGGACGAGCGGCTCGACCGGGGGGAGGCGCTCCGGCAGTCGAAGATCCTCACCGAGGAGATCGAGCGCCCCCGCTCCGGCCCGATGCGCGACATCGTCGCCACCATCCAGCCCGACCAGGACGAGATCGTCCGCGACGACCTGACCCGGACGGTGTGCGTCCAGGGCGCCCCCGGCACCGGCAAGACCGCCGTCGGCCTGCACCGCGCCGCCTACCTGCTCTTCACCCACCGGGAGAGGCTCGCCCGGTCCGGGGTGATGATCGTCGGGCCCAACCGGGCCTTCCTGTCCTACATCTCCTCGGTGCTCCCCGCGCTGGGCGAGGTCAAGGTCGACCAGACCACGGTCGCCGGGATGCTGGGCGACCACGCCGCCCCGGAGGACCCCGCGGTGGCCGCGGTCAAGGGCGACGCCCGGATGGTGCCGGTGCTGCGGCGGGCGCTGTGGGCGCACGTCGTCAAGCCGGCCGAGGGCCTGCTGTACACCCGGGGGATCAACCGCTACCGGGTGGCCGACCACGAGGTCCGCGAGATCGTCGCCGCCCTGCGCGGCACCACCCGCTACGACCCCGGCCGCGCGACCCTCGCCCAGCGCCTGGCCCACCTGGTGCTGGTCCGGATGGAGCAGCGCGGCGAGTCCCCCGACGACCGGGTGCAGGACGCCGTCGCCCGCTCCAAGCCGGTCAAGCAGCTGGTGGAGCAGGTCTGGCCCAGGCTCACCCCCCGGCAGGTCCTGCACCGGCTGCTGAGCGACCCCGCGTTCCTGGCCGCCTCGGCCAAGGACGACCTCACCCCGGACGAGCAGGCCGCGCTGCTGTGGGCCAGGCCGTCCAAGTCGTTCCGCTCGGCGAAGTGGTCGGCGGCCGACGCCGCGCTGCTGGACGAGCTCGGGGACATGATGGAGCGCACGCCGTCCCTCGGCCACCTGGTCGTGGACGAGGCCCAGGACCTGTCGGCGATGCAGCTGCGCGCCCTGGGACGGCGGTGCCGTACGGGGTCGGCCACCGTCCTGGGCGACCTCGCCCAGGGCACCACCCCCTGGTCGGCGCGCTCCTGGACCGAGGTCCTGCACCACCTCGGCTTCCCGCCGGGCGGCGGGGAGGACGGCGCAGACGGCCGGGGCGGCGGAGGCGGCGGAGGCGCGGTGACCGAGCTGACCCTCGGCTTCCGCGTCCCCCGCGAGGTCCTGGACTACGCCGCCCGCCTGCTGCCCTCGATCGCCCCGGATCTGGCCGCGCCCCGGTCGCTCCGCCCCGGAGCGGGCTCCCTGTCAGTACGGCACGCGCCCGACCCGGCCGCCTCCCTGGCCGAGGCGGTCGCGCAGGCGCTCTCCCGGGAGGGCTCGATCGGCGTCATCGTCGCCGACGCCGGGGTCGCCGCCGCCTCCGAGGCGCTGTCCGGGTTCGACCACCGCGTGCTGGCGCCCGACTCCGTCGAGGAGCACCGCCTCCTGGTCGTCCCCGCGAGCCTGGCCAAGGGGCTGGAGTACGACCACGTCGTCGTCGTCGAACCGGCCGACATCGTGGCGGCCGAGCCCCGGGGCCTGGCCAGGCTGTACGTGGTGCTGACCCGCGCGGTCACCTCCCTGACGGTGCTGCACGCCGGGGACCTCCCGCCCGAGCTGACCGGCTGACCGCCCGGCCGGGCGGAGCTGGTACCTTCTCGGTCATGGACGTGGCCATCCGATACGGGCGGATCGATGACGTCGAGGCGCTGCTGGCCTTCTGGCTCGTTGCCGCGGAGGGGACCGACCGGCACGACGACCCGGCCAAGGTCACGGCGCTCATCGAGCGCGACCCCGAGGCCGTCCTCATCGCCGAGGTGGGCGGAGAGACCGCCGGCACGCTGATCGCGGGGTGGGACGGCTGGCGGGCGCACCTCTACCGGCTGGCCGTGGACCCCGCCCGGCGGCGGCAGGGCATCGGGAGCGCGCTGATCCGGGCGGCCGAGGAGCGCTTCGCGGCGTTCGGAGCCTTCCGGGCCGACGCGATGGTCCTGCACGACAACGAGCCCGCCCACCGCGCCTGGGGCGCCGTCGGTTACGCCCCCCAGCCGCAGTGGGCCCGCTGGGTCAAGCCCTTGAGCGGAGAAGACCGACCGTAGAGGACCGGCCCAGAAGACCGGCGGGAAAGACCGGCGGGGAAGACCGGCCGGAAAGACCGGCCGGAAAGAGGAAAGGGCCGGTCCCGTGCGGGACCGGCCTCTTCTTCTGAGCAGGCGCCGGACTAGAAGTCCATGTCGCCGCCGCCCGGCATGCCGCCGGCCGGAGCGGGGTTCTTCTCGGGCTTCTCGGCGATGACGGCCTCGGTGGTGAGGAACAGCGCCGCGATGGACGCCGCGTTCTGCAGCGCGGAACGGGTCACCTTGGCCGGGTCGATGATGCCCGACTCGAACATGTTGACGTAGTCGCCGGTGGCGGCGTTCAGGCCCTCACCCGGGGTGAGGTTGCGCACCTTCTCCACCACGACGCCGCCCTCGAGGCCGGCGTTGACGGCGATCTGCTTCAGCGGCTCCTCGAGCGCCTTGCGGACGATCGCGGCGCCGGTGGCCTCGTCACCGAGCAGCTCGAGCTTGTCGAACGCCTTGGCGCCGGCCTGCAGCAGGGCCACGCCACCGCCGGGGACGATGCCCTCCTCGACGGCCGCCTTGGCGTTGCGCACGGCGTCCTCGATGCGGTGCTTGCGCTCCTTGAGCTCGACCTCGGTCGCCGCGCCGGCCTTGATGACGGCGACGCCGCCGGCCAGCTTGGCCAGACGCTCCTGGAGCTTCTCGCGGTCGTAGTCGGAGTCGGTGTTCTCGATCTCGGCGCGGATCTGGTTGACCCGGCCGGCGATCTGCTCGGCGTCACCGGCACCGTCGACGATGGTGGTCTCGTCCTTGGTGATGATGACCTGGCGGGCGCGGCCGAGCTGGTCCAGCGCGGTGGACTCGAGCTTGAGGCCGAGGTCCTCGCTGATGACCTGGGCGCCGGTCAGGATGCCGATGTCGCCCAGCATCGCCTTGCGGCGGTCACCGAAGCCCGGGGCCTTGACGGCGACCGAGCGGAACAGGCCGCGGATCTTGTTGACGACCAGGGTGGCCAGGGCCTCGCCCTCGACGTCCTCGGCGATGATCAGCAGCGGCTTGCCGGCCTGCACGACCTTGTCGAGGACCGGGAGCAGGTCCTTGTTGGCGGAGACCTTGGAGTTGACGACGAGGATGTACGGGTCGTCGAGGACGGCCTCCATACGCTCCGGGTCGGTCACGAAGTAGGGCGAGATGTAACCCTTGTCGAAGCGCATGCCCTCGGTGAGCTCGAGCTCCAGGCCGAAGGTGTTGCTCTCCTCGACGGTGATGACGCCTTCCTTGCCGACCTTGTCCATCGCCTCGGCGATCATCTCGCCGATCTGCGGGTCGCCCGCGGAGATGGAGGCCGTGGAGGCGATCTGCGCCTTCGTCTCCACGTCCTTGGCCAGCTTGGAGAGCTCCTCGCTGACGCGCTCGACGGCGGCCTCGATGCCCTTCTTCAGGGCCATCGGGTTGGCGCCGGCGGCGACGTTGCGCAGGCCCTCGCGGACCAGCGCCTGGGCGAGCACGGTGGCGGTGGTGGTGCCGTCACCCGCGACGTCGTCGGTCTTCTTGGCGACTTCCTTGACGAGCTCGGCCCCGATCTTCTCCCACGGGTCCTCGAGCTCGATCTCCTTGGCGATGGAGACACCGTCGTTGGTGATCGTGGGGGCGCCCCACTTCTTCTCCAGAACGACGTTACGGCCCTTGGGGCCGAGGGTCACCTTCACGGCGTCCGCGAGCTGGTTCATACCACGCTCGAGACCGCGCCGGGCGTCCTCGTCAAACGCGATCATCTTGGCTGCCATACGGCTAGACCTCCCAAACACAGGGTGGCGTGCACCGGATCGAGCCGACGCCCGCGACGGCATGTGGACCCGCGACTCCGTTCGGCGGGTCCCATCGTCTCGATCCAGGGTTGGCACTCTCAAACAGAGAGTGCCAACGAACTGTTTAGCACTCTACCCTGACGAGTGCAAGCCACGCCGCCCTGAGCTGGGATTCGCTCAGGGCGAAGGCGTCAACGCGCGGCGAAGACCCGGTGAACGGATCTCCTCGCGACCGGATCTCCAGCCGCCTCCGGCCGTCTCCAGCCGTCTCCGGCCGTCTCCGGCCCGCCCGCCGCCCGACCGCCCCCGGGAGGCCCGGACCCCCGGCGGCTCCGGACGGCTCCGGACGGCTCCGGACGGCTCCGGACGGCTCCGACGGCCGCCCGACCGCTCCCGGAGGACCCGACCGCCCGGAAGACCCGGACGGCCGCCCGACCGCTTCGGGAAAAGCGCGGACGGCCGCCCGGTCGCTTCGGGAAAAGCGCGGACGGCCGCCCGGTCGCTTTCAGACGGCCCGGACGGACTCCGCCTGCGGGCCCTTCTGCCCCTGGGTGATCTCGAACTCGACCCGCTGGCCCTGCTCGAGCGCGCGATAGCCGTCCATCATGATCGCGGAGTAATGGACGAAGACATCCTTACCACCGTCTACCGCGATGAAGCCGTAGCCCTTGTCCGCGTTGAACCATTTGACGGTGCCCTGCGCCACTTCTGACTCCTCTTACCGGCCTTGAAGACCACGCCCATTCCACTCGCGAAGCCTTCGATCTCCGCGGTGAAGACCTTGTCCGCATCGATCGTTCTCGACCATACCTGTGGGACGCCGTAGGGCAACAGAGTCAATCCGCTAATCGTCCCTCCACTCCCGCCTTTGTCGGGAGAACAACGTTTTAACCTCGTACCGTTTGGTTCAATATTGCATTGTTTCCTCACGCCCCAGATATGAGCGGGCGCCACAAAGCACGACACCCGCACGCGGCCGGAGCGGCGTGCGGGTGTCGGCGGCATCACGCAGGTGTCGCGCGGTGTCACGCAGGTGTCGTGCGGGCGTCCCGTGGACCTCAAGCGGGCCTCAAGCGGGCCTCGCGCGGGCCTCGCGCGGGCCTCATACGGGGACGACGAGCGGCCGGGGACGGCCCGGAGGATCAGCCTCCGGCGACCGCCGGGATGATGGAGATCTGCGCGCCGGAGGGCGTGGCGGTGTCGAGGTTGTCGGCGAAACGGACGTCCTCTTCTCCCACATAAACGTTGACAAAACGCCGGATCTTGCCCGTTTCATCGAGGATCCGGGCGCCGATGCCGGGGAAGTCCGCGTCGAGCTTCTCCAGAACCTCCCGCAGCGTCGCCCCCTCACCGCTCACCTCGGCCGCGCCATTGGTGTACGTGCGAAGAATCGTCGGAATCCGCACAGAAACGCTCATAGTCCAGTACCTTTCAGGAGTTCTCAGGCGAGGGCGGCGCGGAATGCGTCAAGGGACGGCCGGATGACCGCGGTGGGCCGCGCCTGGTCGGCGACCGCGTCGAGGGTCTTGAGCCCCTCCCCGGTGTTGAGGACGACCGTCTCGGCGTCGGGGTCGAGCCTGCCCTCGGCGACCAGCTTGCGGAGCACGCCGACGGTGACGCCGCCCGCGGTCTCGGCGAAGACGCCCTCGGTCCGGGCCAGCAGCCGGATCGCGTCGACGATCTCGGCGTCCGTCACGTCCTCCACCGCGCCGCCGGTGCGCCGGGCGATGTCCAGGACGTACGGGCCGTCGGCCGGGTTGCCGATCGCCAGCGACTTGGCGATGGTGTCCGGCTTGACCGGGCGGATCACGTCGTGGCCGGCCTTGTAGGCCGCCGAGACCGGCGAGCACCCCTCGGCCTGCGCGGCGAAGATCTTGTACGGCCGGTCCTCGACGAGGCCGAGGGCGACCAGTTCCTTGAACCCCTTGTCGATCTTCGTCAGCTGGGAGCCGGAGGCCACCGGGACGATGATCTGGTCGGGGAGCCGCCAGCCGAGCTGCTCGGCGATCTCGAAGGCCAATGTCTTGGAGCCCTCCGCGTAGTACGGGCGGAGGTTGACGTTGACGAAGCCCCACCGGTCGCCCAGCTCGTCGCCGATGAGCTCCGAGCAGAAGCGGTTGACGTCGTCGTAGCTGCCGTCGATGGCCACCAGGCGCCCGCCGTACACCGAGGCCATGACGATCTTGGCCTGCTCCAGGTCCGAGGGGATGAACACGCAGGCGTCCAGTCCGGCCCGCGCGGCGGCGGCGGTGACCGCGCCCGCGAGGTTGCCGGTGGAGGAGCAGGACAGGGTGTGGAAGCCGAAGTTGCGGGCCGCCTCGACCGCGATGGCCACCACGCGGTCCTTGAAGGAGTGCGTGGGGTTGCCGGAGTCGTCCTTCACGTGCAGGGAGCGCAGGCCCAGCTCGCGGGCGAGGTTGTCGGCCTTGACCAGCCGGGTCCAGCCGGGGGCCATGTTGCGCTTGGCGGCCACGTCCGCGGGGACGGGGAGCAGCGCGCGGTAGCGCCAGATGTTCGCCGGTCCCGCGGCGATCTCCTCGCGGGTGACCTTCGGGAACTCGTAGGCGATCTCCAGGGGGCCGAAACACTCGGTACAGGCGAAGTCCGGGCCGAGCGGTGATCGTGCGCCGCACTCGCGACAGGAGAGCGCGACGGCCGGACCGAAGTCCCCGTCACGGGCGTCTCCGGCACGGAGGGGCGAGGTGGTGGTTTCGGTGCTTGCAAGCGCCATGAAGCGAGGCCTTTCCCTCATCTTCGTCTGCGGCCACCGTGGTCGCAGACCGGAATTGGCACCTGTCCCGGCCGACCCCGTCAGATCACGGGTCGTGCGCCGGGAGGGTTGCCGGGGCTTCGCAGGGCCGGTCCCTCCACCCCTCTGGATGAGCAATATTCAGTTGTCGAACCTGCTGAGCAGGTTGCAAGCACTCTACCCCGGCCGTTCACCGCTTCGGCCATCCGTCTCATCTCCCGAGACGGGACATGCCGGTCGGCGGACGCCCCGCGCACCCGCCGGACCGCACCCGCCGGACCGGGGCCGCCGGACCGGGGCCGCCGGACCGGGGCCGCCGGACCGGGGCCGCCGGACCGGGGCCGCCGGACCGGGGCCGCCGGACCGGGGCCGCCGGACCGGCGTTCAGAAGCCGTAGGCGTCGCCCAGCGCGTTCTGGACGTACTTGCGCGCCTGGTGGATGCGGGACTTGGCGGTGCCCAGCGGGATGCCGAGCTGCTCGGCCACCTCGTTGTAGTCGAGCTGGCAGATGTCGCGCAGCACCAGCGCCTGGGCCAGCTCGGGCTTCTCCGCCTCCAGCGCCTCCATCACGTCGAGCAGGTCCAGCCGGGACCCGGCGATCACGCTCACCCGGGCCACGTCGGGCTTCTGCAGCGGCAGCTCGTCGGAGCTCTGCTCGGCCGCCCGGCGCTTCAGCGAGCGGTAGGTCGTCCGGGCGCAGTTCGCCGTGACGATGTGCAGCCAGGTGGTGAACCGGGCCCGGCCCTCGAAGCGGCCGATGTTGCGGGCCACCGCCAGCAGGGTGTCCTGGCACGCCTCCTCGGCGTCCTGCCGGTAGGGCAGGATCCGGCCGCAGTGCCGCAGCACCTCGGGCTCGATCCGCTTGAGCAGCTCGCCCAGCGCGCGGTGGTCGCCCTGGGCGGCCGCGCGGGCGAGTGCCTCGGTCGTCTCGTCCAGCGCCATCCCGAGCCCCCATCAGCGATCACAGTCGGTGGACATCCTATGGGCGGCGGCAATGTTTGGTTAACCTCTGGGGCAAGCGTGCCCCGGGACGGACCGACCGGCCGCCGTCCGCAGTAGGCAGGGGACAAGGGGCATGTCCTAGACGAGGAAAAATCAGATGAACCCGATCCTGGTGGCGTCCAACCGCGGTCCCGTCTCGTTCACCGTGTCGGAGGACGGTTCCCTCTGCATGCGCAGGGGCGGCGGCGGGCTGGTGTCCGGTCTGTCGGAGGTGACCGGGGAGCTCGACCTGCTCTGGGTCTGCGCCGCGCTCTCCGACGGCGACCGCGGCGCCGTACGGCTGGCGCCCGGCGGCCGCATCGACCAGGCCGGCTACGACACCGGCGCGCTGCGCATGCTGGACATCCCCCCGGCGACGTTCCACCGGGCCTACAACGCGGTGGCCAACTCCACCCTCTGGTTCGTCCACCACCTGCTCTACGACACCGCCAACACCCCGCACTTCGACGCGCGCTTCCGCCGGGAGTGGGAGTCCTACCAGTCCTACAACGCCGCGTTCTCGCTGGCGCTGGCCGAGGAGGCCGCCCACGGCGCCCAGGTGCTGGTCCAGGACTACCACCTCAGCCTGACCCCGGCGATGCTCCGGGTGGAGCGGCCCGACCTGCGCATCGCGCACTTCTCGCACACCCCCTGGGCCCCTCCCGAGTACTTCGCCCTGCTCCCCGACGACGTCGCCGTCGAACTGCTGGAGGGCGTGCTGGGCGCCGACCACGCGGGGTTCCTGACCGCGCGCTGGGCCGGCGCGTTCATGGACTGCTGCGCGGCCGTCCTGGGCGCCGAGGTCGACCACGCCGACCACACCGTCTCCCACGCCGGCCGTACCACCCGGATCGGCGTGCACCCGCTGGGCGTGGACGCCGAGGCGCTGTGGGCCAGGGCGCGCGAGCCCGACGTCGAGTCGCACATGACGGCCCTGCGCGACCAGATCGGCGACCGGAAGCTGATCGTCAGGATCGACCGGACCGAGCTGTCCAAGAACATCGTCCGGGGACTGGCCGCCTACCGCGAGTTCCTCGCCGCCCATCCGGAGTGGCACGGCCGCGTGGTGCACCTGGCCTTCGCCTACCCGTCCCGGCACGACCTGCCCGAGTACCGGGAGTACACCGCCGCGGTGCAGCGCTGCGCCAAGGAGATCGAGGACACCTACGCCACCGAGGACTGGGATCCGCTCATCCTCAACGTCAACGACGACTACCCGCGCTCCCTGGCCGCCTACCGGATGGCCGACGTGCTGCTGGTCAACCCCATCCGCGACGGCATGAACCTGGTGGCCAAGGAGGGCCCCATCCTCTCCCCCGCCGGTGCCCTGGTCCTGTCCCGGGAGGCGGGCGCCGCGGTCGAGCTGGGCCCGGACGCCCTGACGATCAACCCCTACGACGTCTCGGCCACGGCCGAGGCCCTGCACCGGGGGCTGGTGATGCCCGAGCAGGAGCGCCGGCGCCGGGGCGCCCGGCTGGCCGCCGCGGCCGCCGCCCTCCCGCCGCGCCTGTGGTTCGCCGAGCAGCTGGCGGCCCTCGGCTGGGCGCCCGACGGGCTGCGGTAGTTTCGGTGGACATCTCGCCTTCCGTCCGCTGGGGGAACACCGGTGACCGCGATCACGTCCGTCCGGCTGGTCCGTGACCGCGCCACCTGGCTCGTCTACCTCCAGCTCGGCGTCTTCGCCACCTACCTGTACGGTCTCAGCGCGGTCCTGCCGCTGCTCCGCCTCGACCTGGGGCTCACCCAGGCGGTCGCCGGACTGCACGGCACCGCCATGGCGGCCGGCGCCGTCCTGACCGGACTCGCGCTGCCCCGGCTGACCCGCGCGATCGGCCGCCGGGCCGTCACCTGGACCGGCCTGGCCGGGATGAACGCCGGCGTGCTGCTAGTGCTGTCCGGCGGCGTCCTGCCGGTCACCCTCCTCGGGTACGCCGTCGCCGGCGGAATGGCCTCGATCATGCTCTACTCGGGCATGGCCGTGCTCAGCGACCACCACGGCCCGGCGGGTCCCGCGGCGATCAGCGAGGCCAACGCGGTGTGCGTGACCGTCGGCGTGGCGGTGCCGTTCCTGGTCAGCCTGGCCGCGCAGAGCGCGCTCGGCTGGCGGGCCGCGCTGCTGGCCACCCCGGTCGCGAGCGTCCTGCTCGTCCTGGCCATGGGCCGCGTCCGGTTCCCCGGAGCCGGTCCCGCGGCGGACGGCGCGGCCCCGGTGGCCGGGCGGCGGTTCGGCGGGCGGTTCTACCTGGCCGGCACGGTGCTGTTCTGCTGCGTGGCGATGGAGTTCTGCTTCAACCTGTGGGCGGCGAAACTGGTCGCCGACCAGACGGGGCTGTCCCCGGCGGTGGCGGCGACCGCCCTGACCGCGTTCACCGCCGGCATGGCCGTCGGCCGGTGGGGCGGCGCCCGGCTGGCCCTGCGGGTCGCGCCGGCCGCGCTGTTCGTCGGCGCGCTCGCGCTCACCGGCGCGGGCTGGGCGGTCTTCTGGGCGAGCGGGAACCCCGTCGTGTCCTACCTGGGCCTGGTGCTGTCCGGGACCGGTGTCGCGCTGCACTTCCCGCTGGCGCTCTCACGGCTGCTCGCCGCCTCCGGCGGCCGCCCGGACCGGGCCTCGGCCGTGGCCTCCGTCTTCTCCGGCCTGGCCATCGGTGCCGGACCGTTCGTGCTGGGCGCGCTGGCCGACGGGTTCGGCGCCCAGCGGGCCTTCCTCATGGTCCCCGTGCTGATCGGCCTGGCCGTCGGCGGGATCCTGGCCGGCGGCCGGTAGCCGGCCCCGCGGCGGGCGGGGCAGCGCCCCGCCGGCCCGGTCCCGCCTCCCCGCCGGTCAGCTCCAGGTGGCGTTCTTCAGCACCTTCGACAGCCCCGGGGTGTTCCACACGTCCACCACCAGGATCTTCGAGGTGGGCAGGAACCACTCCCGCTGGGCGAAGGTCGCCGTCTGCCGCCCGCCCTGGTGCGTCACGCACCGGCCGAACCAGGAGACGTACTTCGCCGTGTGCCCGGGCCCGACCCGGCGCAGGCCTACCGCGGTGGGCTTGCCGAGGACCTGGCCGGTCTTGGCGCTGAAGGGGCAGGACTGCACGTCACTGGCCGGGTAGAAGGGCTGCTCGCCGCTGTAGGGGCCGAAGCCCTCGCGGCCGTACTTGATCGCCTTCGGGCCGAGCACCCAGAAGCCCTTGCACCCGGGGGCGAAGTAGGCGGGCCGGTCGCACCGGCCCGTCTGCACCAGCATCCAGTCGCCCTGGCGGTGCACCTGCCAGCCGGAGGGCACCCGCAGCCTCATCCCCCGGAAGGAGACGGTCCGGGTCCCCGCGGCCTGCGCGGCCGTCGGCCCCGAGGTCTCCGCGGCCCCGGAAGCGGCCCCGGAAGCGGCCCCGGAAGCGGCCCCGGGAGCGGCTCCAGCGGCGGCCGAGGCAGTGACCGGGGCGGCGAGCACGGTGACGCCGGCCAGCGCGGCGAGGACGAAAGATCGCTTTCTCATGCCGGGCAAGCTACCGGCCGCCACTTGCCGCCGACTTGACGGCCGGTTGTGCCGCCCCGGATCACGACCGGCGCGCGATGATCGCGTCGCTGATCGCGTCGAGCAGCTCGACGACGCCGGCGGGCCCGTCCACCACGACGTCGGCCGCCACGCTGAGTTCGGCCGACCCGCTGAACACCGTCACGCCGGGCAGCCCGCAGGTCCGTACGGCCTCGAAGGCCGCCAGGTCGCCCAGGTCGTCCCCGGCGAACAGCACCGAGCGCGCCGAGCGCTCCCGCAGGAAGCCGCTCAGCGCCAGCCCCTTGTCCGTGCCCGGCGGCCGGAGCTCCAGCACGAACTTGCCCGGCTCGACCGCCAGGCCCGTCTCGGCGGCCAGCGCGGCGACCGGTCCGGCCAGTGCGTCGAGCGCGGCCTGCGGCGCCGCGGTCCGCCGGGTGTGCACGGCCACCGCCCGCCCCTTGTCCTCGATCCGCACCCCGGCGATCCCGGCGACCAGCGCGGGCAGCTCGGCCCTGACCGCGGTCAGGCCGGGGTGCGGCGGCGGACTGGACAGCTCGCCGCCCTCCCAGCGTTCGAGGCCGTAGTGGCCGAGCACGACCAGGCCGGGCACCGCGGCCAGCGAGCCGTACTCGACGGCCGTGGCCGCCGGGCGGCCCGTGACCACGACCAGGGAGCCGACCAGTCCGCCGAGCCGGGCCAGCGCCCCGGGCCCGGCCGGGTGGATCCTGGCCGCCTCCGGATCGGGCACGATCGGCGCGAGCGTGCCGTCGAAGTCGAGGCCGACCACCGCTCCGGCGGGGTCGGCCACGATCGCCTCCAGTGCTTCGATCATGCTTCGCCACCCGTCCTGTTGAAGATCATGGTTCGCTGCCCGTCCTGCCGGATCCCGTACCCCCGGGGTGCCCGCCGGGACGGGGCCGCCGGTGCCGTACCCGCGGATCAGGGGCGCAAGCCCAGCCGCCGGGCGGCGCGGTCGCGCCTGCGGCTCTCGCGGAGCCGGCGCAGGCGCTTGACCAGCATCGGGTCGTGGGCGAGGGCCTCGGGCCGCTCGACGAGCTCGCTGAGCAACTGGTAGTAACGGGTGGCGGACAGGCCGAACGCCTCGCGGATGGCCTGCTCCTTGGCGCCCGCGTAGCGCCACCACTGGCGCTCGAAGGCGAGCAGCTCCCGCTCCCGCTCGGTGAGGGCCCGCGCGGCGGCCTCCCGGGCACCGTCCCGGGCACCGTCCTGAGCGGCCTCCCGGGCACCGTCCCGGGCACCGTCCTGAGCGGCCTCCCGGGCGCCGTCCCGGGCGCCGTCCTGAGCGGCCTCCCGGGCGCCGTCCCGGGCGCCGTCCTGAGCGGCCTCCCGGGCGCCGTCCTGAGCGGCGTGCCGGACGGCGTCCGGAGCAGCACCGTCACCGGGGATCGGCGCAGTGTCCATGGGTGTCCTCCTCGGTCGGGCGCACGGTGATCCACCGCGCGCACGCGGCCCGATGCCAGGATAGTCGGGAATTTCCGGCTGTTCATGGCAGATGGTCGGACGTACAGTCACCTGATGTGACCTCTGTCATCACCCTCCTCACCGACTACGGGCTGGAAGACGGCTACGTCGCCATGTGCCACGGCGTCATCGCCGGGATCGCACCGGGGATCCGCATCATCGACGTGTGCCACCTCGTGCCCTCCGGCGACGTACGGCGCGGCGCGGCGATCCTGGCACAGACGGTTCCCTATCTCCCCGCGGGCGTACACGTCGCCGTCATCGACCCCGGCCCCGGCGGCTCCCGGCGGGCCGTGGCGGTGGAGGCGGGCGACCACGTCTTCCTCGGTCCGGACAACGGGGTGCTGTCCTGGGCGGTCCACGCCGCCGGCGGCGCGCGGGCGGCCCACGAGCTCGTCCGCCCGGAGTTCTTCCTGGACCGGGTCTCGCCGACGTTCCAGGGACGCGACGTCTTCGCCCCCGTGGCCGCCCACCTGGCGACCGGCCGCGCTCCGGCCGAGCTCGGCCCGGCGATCCCGCCGGACCGGCTGTTCGCCTTCCCCGCCCCGGCCTCCCTGCTCCGGGAGGGCGCCGTGGAGGGCGAGGTGCTGTCGGTGGACCGCTACGGCAACGTCCAGCTCTCCATCAGCTCGGGCGACCTGGGCTCCCTGGGCGTGCGGGCGGGCAGCGTGCTGGCGGTCCGGCTGGGCAGGCGGCAGATCGCGGTGCCGTTCCGCGAGACGTTCGCCGCGGTCCCCCCGGGCGACCTGGTCGCCTTCACCGACTCGGCCGGGCTGATCGCGCTGGCGGTGCACTCCGGCGACGCCTCGCAGCGCCTCGGCCTCCCGCCCGGAGCCCACGTGCGGCTCGCGCCGGCCCCCTGAGCCCGGCGCCGGCCCCTGGTGCCCGGTACCGGTCCACCGTCCGGTCCACCGTCCGGCCCGCCGTCCGGCCCGCCGTCCGGAGCCCGCGTGCGGCCCGCACCGGTCCCCGCACCGGACCCGACGCCCGGTGCCGGCCCTCCTACCGGCCCATACACCGCATACGGCACACGCCGCCTCACCGATGATGCCGGTGTGACTAAAGGTCATAACCATCCGTATTGTCTCGTTTACTGAAAGCACCGGACCGACCCGGTGATCACGTGTCAGAATCCCCCGTGACATCTCCCCTCCCCCTTTGACGAGGTCGCCGTGTCCTCTGCACGCGCGTTCGGCGCCGCTCTGGCCGTGACCGTCCTGACCGCGTTCACCTGGCCCGCCGCCCCCGCCGACGGGTCCCCCGCGCCCCGGAGCCGGACGGAGCCGCAGTGGGCGCTGACCGCGCTGGAGGCCCGGGACGCCTGGCGGACCACCCGCGGCGAGGGGGTGACCGTCGCGGTGCTGGACACGGGGGTCGACGCCTCCCACCCCGACCTGGCGGGCGCGGTGGTCGAGGGCCCCGACCTGACGGGCACGGCGCGCAGGAGAGCGCTGTGGGGGCGCCACGGCACCGCCATGGCCAGCGTCATCGCCGGCCGCGGGCACGGCGACGGCCGCTCGCCGGGCGTCACCGGGGTCGCCCCCGCCGTGACGGTCCTGTCCGTCCGGGTCGCGCTGGAGAACGACGACCCCCGGCGCGGCCGGGACCGCGCGCGGGGCGAGGACGCGCTGGCCCGGGGCATCCGCTACGCCGCCGACCACGGCGCCCAGGTGATCAGCATGTCCCTGGGCGGCGGCGGCGGATCGTGGAAGGGCTCCGCGGCCGAGGAGCGGGCGGTGCGGTACGCCCTCGGCAGGGGCGCGGTGCTGGTGGCCTCCTCCGGCAACGACGGCGCGGGCCCGAACCGGCGGAACTTCCCCGCGGCCTATCCGGGGGTGATCGCGGTGGGCGCGGTGGACGAGCGGATGCGGGTGACGTCCTTCTCCAACCGGCAGGGCTACCTGTCGGTGGTCGCGCCGGGCAGCGGGATCCTCACCGCCGACGGGCCGGACTCCTACATGGTGGGGGACGGCACGAGCTCCGCCGCCGCCCTGGTCGCCGGGGTGGCGGCGCTGGTCAGGGCGGCCTTCCCCGATCTGAAGCCCGCCGAGGTCCGCCGGGCCGTCGAGCGCGGCACCGTGCACGCCCCGGCGGACGGGCACGACCCGGTCTACGGCCACGGCGTGGTCAACGCCGCCCGGGCTCTGGAGGAGGCGGCCGGGATCCGCCGCCGGCCGCTCCGGGCCTCCGCCCCGCAGTGGAGCCCGCCCGGCCTGCTCGCCGAGGCGGCGCTCTCCCGCCGGGCCGTCTGCGTCCTGCCGGTCCTGCTCGCCCTCGCCCTGACGGTCCACCGGCTGACCCGGCGGCGCCGCTCCCCCGCCCACCGCGGCCGGTGACCCGCGCAGGAGTCCGGCGGAGACGGGGACCGGCGGAGACGGCTGAAGGAGACGGCTGAAGGAGGCCGCAGGCGCTCCCGTGCGGGGCGCCGGGCACGGCGCGGGGAGCGGAGGTCAGCGGGGACGGGGCCCCGCGTACAGCTCGGGGAAGTGGCAGGCGCTCTCGTGCGAGGCGCCGGGCCGTACCTGCAGCGGCGGTTCCTGCTGGGCGCAGACGTCCCGCGCCTTCCAGCACCGCGTGCGGAACCGGCAGCCCGACGGCGGGTCGGCCGGCGAGGGCGGGTCCCCCCGCAGGACGATCCGCTCACGCCGTTCGCGCCCGTCCGGGTCGGGGACCGGGGCCGCCGACAGCAGCGCCAGGGTGTAGGGGTGCTCCGGCCGGCCGTAGATGTCGGCGTCCCGGCCGAGCTCGACCATCGTGCCGAGGTACATCACGCCGACGCGGTCGGAGATGTGCCGGACCACCGACAGGTCGTGGGCGATGAAGACGTAGGACAGGCCGAACTCGCGCTGCAGCCGCCCCAGCAGGTTGACGACCTGCGCCTGGATCGACACGTCGAGCGCCGAGACCGGCTCGTCGCAGATGATGACCTCCGGCCGGAGCGCCAGCCCGCGCGCGATGCCGATGCGCTGGCGCTGCCCGCCGGAGAACTGGTGCGGGTAGCGGTCGGCGTGGTCGGGGTCCAGGCCCACGATCTCCAGGAGCTCCTGCACCCTGCGCCGGCGCCGGCCCGCGGGCACCACGTCCGGGTGGATCTCGTACGGCTCGCCGACGATGTCCCCGACGGTCATCCGCGGGTTCAGCGAGGTGTACGGGTCCTGCATCACCAGCTGGATGTTGCGGCGGACCCGCTTGAGCTCGGCGCCCTTCATCCGGGTGATCTCCCGGCCGCCGACCCGCACCGATCCCGAGGTCGGCCGCTCCAGCGCCGTCAGCAGCCTGGCCAGGGTGGACTTCCCGCAGCCGGACTCGCCCACGATGCCGAGCGTCTCGCCCCGGCGCAGGTCGAAGGAGACGCCGTCCACCGCCCTGATCGCGCCGACCTGCCTCCTGGCCAGGACCCCCTGGGTCACCGGGAAGTGCTTGACCAGGTCGCGGACCTCGAGAACCGGGTCACCCGTGGCTGCCATCGAGGACCTCCCTCCAGTAGTGGCAGGCGCTGCCGCGGGTCGGGCCGATCCGGTGCAGCGGCGGCGCCTCGACGGCGCAGTCCCCCTGCCGGTAGGGGCAGCGCGGGGCGAAGGAGCAGCCCGGCGGCAGGTCCAGCAGGTTCGGCGGCTGGCCCGTGATCGCGTGCAGTTCGCGTCCCTTGCGGTCGACGCGCGGGATCGAGTCCAGCAGACCCCGGGTGTAGGGGTGGGCCGGGGCCCGGTAGGCGTCGTGCACGAGGGCGTGCTCGACGATCCGCCCGCCGTACATGACGGCGATCCGGTCGGCCGCGTCGGCCACCACGCCGAGGTCGTGGGTGATCAGGATCATCCCCATGCCGCTCTCGCGCTGGATCTCGGCGAGCAGCTCCATGATCTGCGCCTGCACCGTCACGTCGAGCGCCGTGGTGGGCTCGTCGGCGATCAGCAGCTCCGGCTCCAGCGCGACCGCCATCGCGATCATGATGCGCTGGCGCATGCCGCCGGAGAACTGGTGCGGGTAGTCGTGCAGCCGGCGGGCGGCGCCGGGGATGCGGACCCGGTCCATCAGCTCGACGGCCCGGCGCTCGGCCTCGCGCCGGGAGGCGCCCTGGTGCACCCGGAACATCTCGCCGATCTGCCACCCCACGGTGAAGACCGGGTTCAGCGCGGAGAGCGCGTCCTGGAAGATCATCGCGATCCGGCGGCCCCGGACCCGCGCCCGGTTCTCCTCGCTCAGCCCGAGCAGGTCCGTGCCCCGGAAGAGGATCCGCCCCCGGGTGACGCGCGCCGGGGGCGTGTCGAGGATGCCCATGATCGCCTGGGCGGTCACGGACTTGCCCGATCCCGACTCGCCGAGCACGGCCAGCGTCTGGCCCGCCTCCAGCGCGTAGTCCACCCCGTTGACCGCCTGCACGACGCCCTGCCGGGTGGCGAACTCCACGTGCAGGTCCTCGACGGCCAGCAGCGGCTCGCGGCGCGGCGCGGCGCCGCCTTCCCAGGCGGGCAGCACCGATGGCGTTCCGCCCGTGATGCCGGTCATGCTCTCCCCCTACCGCAGCTTCGGATCGAGGGCGTCGCGCACCGCATCGCCCAGCATGATGAAGGCCAGCACCGTGACGCTCAGCAGTCCCGCGGGGAACAGCAGCGGCCCGGCGGCCTCGTGGAAGCGCGCCCGGGCGTCGGCGATCATCAGCCCCCAGGTGATGTCCGGCGACTGGACGCCGAGCCCGAGGAACGACAGGCCCGCCTCGGCGGCGATGAACACGCCGAGGTTGATGGTGGAGACCACGATCAGCGGGGCGATCGCGTTCGGCAGGATGTGCCGGAACATGAGCCGCCCCGCGGACGCGCCGAGCCCCCGGGCCGCGACCACGTAGTCCTGGCCCCTGGCCGTGATCACCGACGCCCGCATGATGCGGAACGTCATCGGCCACGCCAGTACGGCCAGCGCCAGCGTGACCGTCCACACCGTGCCGGTCCGGAAGACCGACAGGATCAGCAGCGCGCCGAGGACCGACGGGATCGCGAAGAACACCTCCGTCACCCGGGACAGCACCGCGTCGAGCCACCCGCCCCGGAACCCGGCCACCAGGCCGAGCAGCCCGCCGGCGAGCGCGGTGAGCACGGTGGTGCTCAGCCCCACCAGCACCGAGTTGCGGGCGCCGTACACGGTCCGGGCGTAGGTGTCGCAGCCCTGGTTGTCGGTGCCGAACCAGTGCGCGGCGCTCGGTCCCCCGCGGGCCTCGCCGAGCACGCAGCCCGCCGCGTCGTACGGGTCCACGGAGGTGAACAGCCCGGGCGCCGCGGCCATCACCAGGATCACCGCGATCAGGACGGCCGAGACGGCGAAGAGCGGACGGCGGCGCAGGTCGTGCCAGGCGTCGCGCCAGAGCCCGGCGGGCCTGGCCGTCCGGGCGCCGCGGCCCGGAGGCCGGGAGGACCTGGCGTGCCGGGCGCGCCGGGTGTTCGGGGGCGCGCCCTTGGCGGGTGCGGCGCTACTCATAGCGGATCCTCGGGTCGAGCACGGCGTAGAGCAGGTCGACGACCAGGTTGGCCAGCACGTAGACCAGGACCAGGAGCGTCACGATGCCCACGACGACGGGTTGCTGGCGCTCGTAGATCGAGCGGAACAGCTCCTGTCCCAGACCGGGCAGGTTGAAGATGGTCTCGGTGATCACCGCGCTCCCCATCAGGGTGCCGAGGTCGGCGCCGAGGTAGGTGACCACGGGGACGAGCGCGTTGCGCAGCGCGTGCCGCCCGACGATCCGGCGCCGGGGCAGCCCCTTGGCCACCGCCGTGCGGACGTAGTCGGCGCGCAGGACCTCCGCCAGCGTGGTCCGGGTGAGCCGGGTCAGGTAGGCGATCGACGTCCCGGCGAGCACGAAGCCCGGCAGCAGGTAGCTGCGCCATCCGTCGAAGGCCCCGGAGATGGGGAAGAAGTCGATCCCGGTGCTCCGCCTCAGCTCGACGCCGAGCAGGAGCTGCAGCACGAAGCCGGTGACCAGCGTCGGGACGGAGATCAGCAGGAGGGTGGCGGCCAGCACCAGCGTGTCCTGGGCCCGGCCCCGGCGCAGCGCGGCGTAGAAGCCGAGGCCGACGCCGATGACGGCCTCCATGACCAGCGCGGTGAGCGCGAGGTTCAGCGAGATCTGGAACCTGCCGGCGACGATCTCCGAGACGCGGACCCCCGAGAACGTCTCGCCGAAGTCTCCCCGGAGGAGTCCCGCCAGGTAGTGCCCGTACTGGACGAGGAAGGGGTCGTCCAGGTGGTACCGCGCGGTGAGTTCGGCGGCGATGTGGGGCGGCGTCCGCTTGTCGCCGGACAGCGACGCGATCGGGTCGCCCGGCAGGGCGAAGACGACGAAGAAGATGAGCAGTGTGGCGCCCAGCAGCACAGGGATCACCTGCAGCAGGCGCCGGATGACGTAGCGGCCCATCGGGTCCGGCTAGGGGCGTGCCGGGATCGACCGGCGGGGGAGGCGCTTCACGGGTGGCCTTTCGTCAACGGGGGACGGGCGGGACCGCCCGGCGCCTCCTCGTGGGAGGGCGCCGGGCCGGGCCGCGCCGTCCGGGAGCCCCTCGGGGCCCGGTGGGACCTAGACGGCCTTCTCGACCGTGGTCCACTCGACCTGGTTGATCAGATTGATCTTGACTCCCCGGACGTGCTCCGAGAACGCGGCGTTCAACCGGTAGAAGAAGATCGGGATCATCGGCAGGTCGCGCAGGAGCAGGTCGTCGGCCTTCTGGTAGTACCTCAGGCTGTCCTCCTGGCTGCCGGCGGTGTCGCCCTTGGCCACGAGATCGTCGAACTCGGTGTTGGAGTAGCCCGAGAAGTTCGAGCCGGTCTTGATGGCGCCGGTGGAGAACATCGGGGTCAGGTAGTTCTCCGGGGACGGGTAGTCGATGCTCCAGCCCATCCGGTACATGCCGCCGTACTTCTTGCTGTACAGCTCCTCCAGGATCTGCTGGAGCTTCTCGAACGGCCTGACCGTGACCTCGATGCCCAGGTTCGAGCGGAGGTTGTTGGCGACCGCCTCGATCCACTCCTTGTGGCCGCCGTCCATGTTGGAGGCGAGCTCCAGCCGCTTCGGCCCGCCGGCCTCGTCGTAGAGCCGCTTGGCCTGGGCCGGGTCGTAGGAGCAGGCCGTGCAGGCGCCGGGGCGGTAGCCGTCCAGCAGCGGGTTGATGAAGTCGTCGGCCGGGGCGCGCGTGCCGGAGAAGACCGTCTGGGTGATGGTCTTGCGGTCGATGGCCATCGAGATGGCCCGGCGGATCTGCGGGTTCTCGTACGCCTTGTTGGCCATGAGCGGGAAGCCCACGTAGCCCACGCCGGCGTCGGCCTGGTCGATGTAGCGCTCGCCGAGCTCCTTGGCGGTCGAGATCGCCGACGGCGGCAGCTGCTCCAGGATGTCGATCGTGCCGCCCTGCAGGTCGTTCCAGGCCGTCTCGGCGCTGGTGTAGATCCTGAACTGCAGCTTCTGGAACTTCGGCTTGACCTCGGGGAAGTACTCGTAGCGCGTCAGGTTGATCGTCTGGTCGGTGCCCTTGTCATAGGGCTTGTCCATCTTGAAGTAGCCCTGGCCGATCGGCTGCTTGGCGTACGCCTCGGTGATCTTCCCGTCGTCGCCGAAGGCGACCTTGGGCAGCGGGTAGAACACGGTGTACCCGAGCATCGTCCGGAACTGCGAGAACGGCTGGCTGAGGGTCACCCGGAAGGTCTCGTCGTCGATGACCCGCAGGCCCTTCATCTCCGTGGTGGAGGGGGTCTTGCCCTCACCCGGGTTCAGGTCGGCGTAGCCCAGGATGCGGGCGAAGAAGTAGTTGCCGCTCTGCGCGTTCTCCTGGTTGGCCGCGTAGTTCCACGCGTCCACGTAGTTCTGCGCGGTCAGCTTGTCGCCGTTGTGCCAGGTGAACCCGGGCTCGATCTTGATCGTCCAGACCTTGTTGTCGGTCGACGAGATCGAGTCGGCGACGAAGTCGATGACCTGCTTGTTCTCGTCGTACTTCACGAGCGGGGCGAAGATCGCCGCCATGACCTCACCACCTTCGGCCTCGGTGGTGTCGGCGGGGGAGAACAGGTTCCGCGGCTCGCCGATCTTCATGCGCACGGGCTGGTCGGCACCGGTGGCCCCGCCCTCGGAGGTCCCGCTGCCACACGCGGCGAGCCCCAGCGCGAGCAGCACGGTACCGGCGATGAACTTCGCGCCCTTGGTGACACGCATTGGTGGTAAATCCTCCTTTTACAGGTGGGCGTCGACACTGAGCTCCGATGCCCGGGGCAGCCGGACGGAGGATGCGCGCACCCCGGCTCCGATCGACCCGGCCATCGCACTGACGCCACACCGGTCGAACGCGACTATTCCGCACCGCTCCCCACCGGGTCGTCTCCGTGGCGTTGCAGTTCGGTCACGCGCGCGCTGCCGAGTGTCACATGGTGACCGCTCCGCGTGACGCAGGCTCCCACATGCATACAAAAGAGACATTAATGCATATGTGGCACAGGAATGGCCTCGTCAAGATACCGTCGCGACCGAGGTGCTCATACTGGGGCCCGCCCCCGGCCCGCACTCGACCGGCACCCGGCCGGCACCCGGGCTACCGTCGACCGGGAGGTGGGAGCCGGAGTCCGGGAAGAATCCACACAATCCACATGGAACCTTCAGGCCGGTGATCCCGTCCAATGTGCGGCGGGCCCACCGCCGCAGGCATGTCATCCACCACCATCCAATAGAGTCCTTGCCATGAGCCAGCCGGAATCCGCCATCGCGGACGCCCAGGCGGGCGGCCCTAGTGACGGCACCCCCGCCAAGGGGCAGGAGCCGCTGGCCGAGCTCGCCGCGCGTCACGGTCTTCGGCGTGCCATCGCACGCCCGAGCCTGCCCGCCTACCTGCGACAGCTGTGGGAGCGTCGGCACTTCGTCATGACGTACGCGACCTCGCGCAACGTCTCGAAGTACAGCAACTCCGCCCTGGGCCAGCTCTGGCAGGTCCTCACCCCGCTGCTCAACGCCGCGATCTACTGGCTGATGTTCGGCCTGATCCTCGGCGCGAGCAAGGACATCGAGAACTACCCGGCCTTCCTCATCACCGGGATGTTCGTCTTCACCTACACCCAGCGCTCGGTGAGCGGCGGCGCCAAGTCGATCTCCGGCAACCTGTCGCTGATCCGCGCCCTGCACTTCCCCCGCGCGGCGCTCCCGCTGGCCTACACGATCCAGGAGTTCCAGCAGCTCCTGATCTCCATGGGCGTGCTCTTCGCCCTGGTGCTCGCCACCCAGGAGGCGGTCACCTGGTACTGGCTGCTCATCCCGGTGGCCCTGCTGCTGCAGACCATGTTCAACGTCGGCGCCAGCCTGGTCCTGGCCCGCGTCGGCGCCACCGCCCGCGACCTGAACCAGCTCCTGCCCTTCATCATGCGCACCTGGCTGTACGCCTCCGGCGTCTTCTTCTCCATCGGCGACAAGGTCGTGGACTCCGCCGGACTGCCGCAGTGGGTCGCGGACGCCATGTACGCCAACCCGGCGGCCGCCTACATCGAACTCATGCGCGACCTGCTCATGCAGACCCACGAACCGCGGCCGTACATCTGGTCCGTCTGCGTATTCTGGGCGGTGTTCGCCCTGATCGGCGGCTTCTGGTACTTCTGGCGAGCCGAGGAGAAGTACGGCCGTGGCTGAGTCGACCGAGGAGCTGTCCCGAGTGAAGGCCGAGGAACCCGGCGCCCCCCGCACGGACGTCCGGGTGCACCCCGCCCCCGAGCCCCCGCAGGCGCCCCGCACCCCCACGGTCGTCGTCGACGACCTGCACATCATCTACCGGGTGTACGGCGCCGCCACCGAGGCGGAGAAGGGCAACGCGGCCAACGCCCTGATGCGCCTGCTCAAGCGCCAGGGCCGCCCCCAGATGAAGGAGGTGCACGCCGTCCGCGGCGTCTCCTTCGTCGCCTACCACGGCGACGCCATCGGCATCGTCGGCCGCAACGGCTCCGGCAAGTCCACCCTGCTGCGCGCCATCGCCGGCCTGCTCCCCCCGCACTCCGGCGCGGTCTACACCGACGGCCAGCCGTCCCTGCTGGGCGTCAACGCCGCCCTGATGCGCGAGCTCACCGGCGAGCGCAACATCGTGCTCGGCTGCTACGCGATGGGACTCAACCCCCAGCAGGTCAGGGAGAAGTACGACGACATCGTCGACTTCTCCGGCATCGGGGAGTTCGTCCAGTTCCCCATGTCCACCTACTCCTCCGGCATGGGCGCCCGGCTCCGCTTCGCCATCGCCTCCGCCAAGGCCCACGACGTGCTGCTCATCGACGAGGCCCTGGCCACCGGCGACCGCGACTTCAAGCGCAAGAGCCAGGAGCGCATCAAGAAGATGCGCGAGGAGGCCGGCACGGTCTTCCTGGTCGCGCACAACCTCGACGTGATCGAGGAGACCTGCAACCGGGTCATCTGGCTGCACAAGGGCAAGATCAAGATGGACGGCGACCCGAAGACGGTGCTCGCCGCCTACAACAAGGGCTGACGAGGGGGCAGGATGAGGAGCGTCCGAAACGACGTTCCTCACCGGAGGTGAACGGTGTCCCCACGGCCACCCGTCCCGTACGACTTCCTGCCGCCCGTCCCCGCGCTCGCCGTCGAGAGCGACGACGTCCGCGACGGCGAGACCCTGCCGGAGGCCCACGTCTTCGACGGCTGGGGCATGTCCGGCGGGAACGTCTCCCCGCACCTGCGCTGGTCGGGCGCCCCCGAGGGCACCCGGAGCTACGCGGTCACCTGCTTCGACCCCGACGCCCCCACCGGCAGCGGGTTCTGGCACTGGCTGCTGTACGACATCCCCGCCGACGTCACCGAGCTGCCCCGGGGCGCGGGCACCGCCGACACCCGCCTCGGCCTGCACGGCCGCAACGACTACAGCACCAAGGAGTACGGCGGCGCCGCCCCACCGCCCGGCCACCCGCACCGCTACCTGTTCGCCGTACACGCCCTGAGTGTGGAGAAGCTGGGCGTGGACGCCGACGCCCCGCCGGCCGTGGTCGGTTTCAACATCACCGCCGCCACCCTCGCCCGCGGCCACCTCGCGCCCGTCTACGAGGCGGGCTGACCGCCGCGGACGGCGCACCGGCGTGTCCTGGGGCGATCGACTGACATCGGGACCGGCGTTCGGTTATGATTCGAACGTTGTTTCGATCAGCCTTCTTACCGGGAAGCCCGTCATGGAGTGGGGGCGCGCGATGCGAGAGCTGTCGACCGCGATCGACCACCTGGCCGCAGAAGATCCGTCCGAGATCCCCCATCTCCAGCTCACCCAGCAGCTCATCGAGCTGCACTGGCAGATGGCCAGGCTCCAGGCCCAGATCGCCCGCCGCACCTCCGTCCGGACTCCCGGCGGCTGAGCGGCCCCCGTCCTGGACGATCACACGAAGAGACCGGCCGGTGCGCACCGGCCGGTCTCTTCGCCCGTATGCCCGGACCTCCGCGCGGAGCGTCCGGTGGGCGGCTACCGGGAGAGGTTCTCCGTGACGCCCCGGACCGCGCCGGTCACCGAGTCGAGCATCCCGGCCGCGGCCTCGCCGCTCTGCGCGCTGCGGTTGCCCAGCAGCGGCGAGAGCTCGTCGATGGAGGCCGAGCGGGTGACCGGCTCGACCGCGCCCACGAGCGGACGGGCCTCGGCCGGGGCCAGGCCGCTCACGAGCGGGGCGACGGTGCCCGCCCGCTCGGCCCCCTGCGGGATCGCCTGGTTCAGGCCGTCCACCAGACCCTCGACCCGGGGCCGCTGGTGGGTGAACCCCTCGGCGCCCTCCACGGCCCCCTGGACGTTCTCCAGCGAGCGCGCCCCGGTGTGGGTCAGCCCGTTCGCCGTGCCGACGAGGTGCCCGGCGCTGTCGGTGGTCCCGGCCAGCGGTCCGGCCTCACCGGTGACGCCCCGCAGCGGGGTCTCCCCGGTGAGGCCCCGCAGCGGGGCGCCGCCCTGCGTCAGATGCTCGACGGGGACGCCCAGCAGCCGCTCCACGGCGGCCGAGGCCCTCCCGAACACGCCCTCGGTGAGCGGCGGTGCGCCCTGCCCGCCCGTCAGGCCCTCCAGTCCCCGACCGCCCGCCAGACCGTCCAGCCGGCCACCGGTAAGGCCGCCGGCGAGCCCCCGGATCGCCATGGAGACCGTCTCGGCCGCGTCCTGACCGCCGAGGGACGGGATCGCCTGCGCCTGGGCGGGCGTGCAGATCGCCGCCGCCAGCCCCAGTGTCGCAACGGCCACGGCCGCCTTGATGACTCGCTTCATGATTGCCTTCCCAGCTCGTGATCGGCCCGCTCCCCCTGCCGTTTCAGAGAATGCGGGCCCCAAGACTCCGTTTTTCGCCGGTGGCGCGGTTTGCGAGGATTACGGGGGGCGCACCGACCGGAAGCTGTCCTGCGAATTTCTATCACCGCCGCGTCGGGCGTTCCGGCCTGTTTACGATGACCAGAGCACCTGTTGAAGCAAGGCCAGGGAGGGCTTTCCGCCTGCACGGGAGGGCCTGGAGGCCCGTCCCGCGAGACCGTGAAAACGGAAATGTCCCAACGAACGAGAACGATGTGACCCCCGTACGCCGGGAACATCCCGGAAATCGGGAAGGGCCTTTCCGCGCACGGGACGGACCGCGGGGAAAGAAGGGGGAAAACGACCCTCACGGACCACCGCCCCGGACTTTCCCGTCCGCGGGGACCGGCTTGACCGGACGGGGTCAGGCCGACAGCCGCGCGTCGGCCGTGACCGGCTCGAAGGGGAAGCGGTCGGCGAAGGCCGGCCGCAGGTCGGTGAGCCACACCGCCTCGGGGTCGTACGCGGCGAAGAACGGCCGCCCGACCAGATCGGGGTCGCGGGCCTGGATGAGGTGGAGCACGAAGACCTTCCGCCCGGCGACCTCCGCGACACCGTCGACGCAGACCTTGCCGGGGGTGGCCGACATCGAAGGGCCGCGCACGGTGCGGCAGAGCCCCGAGACGCCCGCATAGGCGTCCCGGAAGATCTCGTGGGCCCGGGCCAGCGGCACCGCGAAGTAGTCCTGCGGCCCGGTGTCCCGCTCGACGAACATGTAGTACGGCACCATGCCCATCACGTGCTGCCGGCGCCACATCGACGACCAGACGGCCGGATCGTCGTTGACCGACCTGATCAGCGGCGCCTGGGTGCGGATCACCGCGCCCGTGCCGAGGATCCCGGCCACCGCCGCCTCCACCAGCGGGGAGTCCATCTCCCGGGGATGGGAGAAGTGCGCCATGAAGGCGAGGTTCTTGCCCGCGTCCACCACGGAGGCGAGCAGCTTGAGGGTCTCGTCGGCGTCCGGGTCCGAGACGAACCGCTGCGGCCAGTACCCCAGGGACTTGGTGCCGATCCGGATGGACTCCAGCTGCTCCACCGCGAGCAGCGGCTCCAGGTAGCGGCGGAGCACCGCCTCCCCCATGATCATGGGATCGCCGCCGGTCAGCAGCACGCTGGTCACCTCGGGGTGGGACCGCAGGTAGGACACCAGCGCGGCCACGTCGTCGGAGGCGAACTTCAGGTCGGGCTCCCCGATGAACTGCGCCCACCGGAAGCAGTAGGTGCAGTAGGCGTGGCAGGTCTGCCCCTGCTTGGGGAAGAACAGCACCGTCTCCGGGTACTTGTGCTGCATTCCGGGCACGGGCTCGGTCCCGACGCGCGGGACGTTGAGGTCGAGCTGCCCGGCCGGGTGCGGGTTGAGCCGCATCCGCACCTCGTTCGCCGCCGCCTGGAGCCGCGCGCTCGGGGCGCCGTCGCGCAGCAGGTCCGCCAGCCGGGTGACGTCCGCGGCGGGCAGCATGTCGGGCTGGGGGAAGACCAGCCGGTAGATCGGGTCCTCGGGCACCGCCGACCAGTCGATCAGCTCCTCGACCACGTAGGCGTTGGTGCGGAAGGGCAGTACGGTCGCCACCGCCCGGACCCGGAGCCGCTCCTCCTCGTCGAGACCGGCCCGTCGCAGCAGGTCGTCGAGGTGTTTCGCCGTGTAGGCGCGGAACCCCCGGGTGGACGCCTCTTTAAAGATCACTAAGTGATTCCTCTCGCTTTTACCTTTTATGCGTAAACCTCTTCGACCATTCGCGCGTCCATCGCGCTTACCTACCGGACGCCCCCGCCGGAGGATCGGTTCCATCCGATACCGAACTCCACCGGCGCACATCTCACGACATATCGCGAATTCGCCTAGACTCGGGCCATGACCGCCCCCATCCCCGCTCCCGCGCTCCGCGCCTCCGACACGGATCGCGATCGCGCGGTCGCCGTCCTCGGCCGGCTCGGTTCGCCGTTCGCCGTTCGCCGAACGGCGCGTCTCCGGCGGCGCGGGCGACCGCGACGGCCCGGTCATCCGGGTCACCGGCCGGGTGACCTCGGGCAAGGTCGTCGTCTCCCGGGAGAGAACCGACGGGAACATCCCGAGCGCTCCCTGATCGCCCCCGCCTGTGTGGCGCCCGGTCGCGGCGCCTACGATGCGGGGATCCCACTCCGCGCGAGGTGACCGCCGCCCGCCACCGAGGCGCCTACGACGCGGGGCCCCATCCCGTACGAGGTGACCGCTTGCCTGACACCGCCGACGTCTCCGGCGCCCCCGTCGCGCTGGACGCGATGGGCGGCGACCACGCCCCCGGCGAGATCGTCGCCGGAGCCGTGCAGGCCGTCCGGGAGCACGGGATCCCCGTCGTCCTCGTCGGCGCCCCCCGCCCGATCCACGAGGCGCTGGCCCGGCACGACGCCACCGCCGAGATCCCGATCGTCCGCGCCGAGGAGGCACTGGCCATGGACGAGGGCGCCCTCGCCAGCCTGCGCCGCCCGCGCTCCAGCATCGCCGTCGCCTGCCACCTCGTCCGGCGGGGCGACGCGTGCGCCGTCGTCTCGGCCGGCTCCACCGCCGGCGTCGTGGCCACCGGCAAGCTCCGACTCAAAGGGCAGCCCGGCGTGCTCCGGCCCGCGATCGCGGTGGCCCTGCCCACCCGCCCCCGCCCCCGCATCCTCCTGGACGCCGGAGCGAACGCCGAGGTCAAGCCGGAGACGCTGGTCCAGTTCGCCCACCTCGGCGCCGCCTACGCCGAGACCGCGCTCGGCGTCACCGGCCCCCGCATCGGCCTGCTGACCATCGGCAGCGAACCAGGGAAGGGCAACAAGCTCGTCAGGCGGGCGCACGAACTGCTCTCGGCCGCCCCCGGCCTCGACTTCGCCGGCAACGTCGAGGGCCACGACCTGCTCACCGGGTCCGTGGACGTCGTCGTCGCCGACGGCTTCACCGGCAACGTGGCGCTCAAGACCATGGAGGGCAGCGTCCGCTACGCCTTCGCCGAGCTGCGCGAGACGATCCAGGAGAGCCGCACCGCCCGGCTGGGCGGGCTGCTGCAGCGCAAACGCATCCTGGAACTCCGCCGCCGGCTGGACCCGGAGGCGTACGGCGGCGCCGTACTGCTCGGGCTGAACGGCACCGTGGTCATCGCGCACGGGGCCACCCGGGCGCCGGGCGTGAGCGCCGCCTGCGCCCTGGCCGCCACGCTGGCCCACCGGGGCGTGGTGGCCCGCATCGGCGAGCGCCTCGGCCCCACCCACCGGCCGCACCGCCTCTGGTGACCACCGCACCGGCCGCACCACCTCTGGTGACCACCGCACCGGCCGCACCACCGCGCGAACCGTACCCGCGGGCACCACGACGACGGCCACCGGCCAGGTGAACCCGAACGGGTCGACCGTACCCGCGGGCACCGGGGGCGACGGCGACACGGAGCGCGCCGGACGGCCCCGATCCGGCCTCGATCCGGCCTCGATCCGGCCCCGGAACCGCGACGCACGGGCGATCGCGACGGGCCATGATCACATATGAGCGTGATGTCCCGGAGCCGGGTCGGCACTACCGATATCCTTGACACATGACCGACCCGCAGCTCGTCCTCACCGAGCGCGTCCAGCAGGCGCTGGCCGCCGCCTTCGGTGCCGAGTACTCCGACGCAGACCCGCTGATCCGCCCCTCGCAGTTCGCCGACTACCAGGCGAACGTCGCGATGAGCCTGAGCAAGCGCCTGCGACGTGCCCCGCGGGAGGTCGCCCAGGAGATCGCCGACCGGCTCACCGCGGACCCCGCCTTCCCCGGAACCGCCGAGGTCAGCGGCCCCGGCTTCCTCAACATCGCGCTCGACGACTCCTGGATCGCCGACCGGGCCTCCGAGATCCTCGCCGACCCGCGCACCGGTGTCGGGACCACCACTCCGCCGCAGACCATCGTGATCGACTACTCCGCGCCGAACGCGGCCAAGGAGATGCACGTCGGCCACCTGCGCACGACCATCGTCGGCGACTCCCTGGCCCGCACGCTCGAACACCTCGGCAACCGCGTCGTGCGGCAGAACCACCTCGGCGACTGGGGCACCCCGTTCGGCATGCTCATCGAGCACCTGCTGGACATCGGCGAGGACGCCGCCATCGCCCGGCTGGAAGCCGGCGAGGGCAGCGAGTACTACCAGGAGGCCCGCGCCAAGTTCGACTCCGACGCCGCGTTCAAGCAGCGGTCGCGGGAGCGCGTGTCGACCCTGCAGGCCGGAGATCCGGAGACCATGCGGCTCTGGCACCTGTTCATGGACGCCACCATCCGCTACTTCGACAAGATCTACTCCATGCTCGGCGTCACGCTCACCGACGAGGACATCGCCGGCGAGAGCATGTACAACCCCATGCTCGCCACGACCTGCGCCGACCTGGAGGCCTCGGGCGTGGCGACGATGAGCGAAGGCGCCCTCTGCGTCTTCCCGCCCGGCTTCACCGGCAGCGACGACAGGCCGCTCCCGCTCATGATCCGCAAGAGCGACGGCGGGTACGGCTACGCCACCACCGACATGGCCGCCATCCGCTACCGGGTCAACGACCTCAAGGTCGACCGGATCCTGTACGTCGTCGGCGCCGACCAGGCACTGCACTTCCGGATGATCTTCGCCGCGGCCCGGATGGCCGGCTGGCTGCCCGACGCGGTCTCCGCCGAGCACATCCAGATCGGCATGATGCTGGGCGCCGACGGCCGCCGGTTCCGGACCCGCAGCGGCGAGACCGTCAAGTTGACGGAGCTGCTCACCGAGGCCGTCGACCGGGCCAGGGCGGCCATCGCCGAACGCGGCTACGACGAGGCGACCCAGAACGAGATCGCCCACTCCGTCGGCATGGGCGCGGTCAAGTACGCCGACCTGTCGGTCAGCCACGACAGCGAGTACATCTTCGACTTCGACCGCATGCTCGGGTTCACCGGCAACACCGGCCCCTACATGCAGTACGCCACGGCCCGCATCCGCTCCATCTTCCGCCGGGGCGGCGCCGACCCCGCCGCGGCGACCGGTCCGATCACGCTGGGCCATGCGGCCGAGCGCGGGCTGGCCCTGCAGCTGCTGGGCTTCGGCGCGGTGGTCGAGCAGGCCGGGGCCCTGGCCGAACCGCACCGCCTGTGCGCCTATCTCTTCGACACCGCCAGTGCGTTCACCGCGTTCTACGAGAACTGCCCGGTCCTGAAGGAGGGCGTCGACGAGGCCACCCGCGCCTCACGCCTCGCGCTGTGCGCTCTGACCCTGCGTGTGCTGGAGACCGGGCTGGACCTCCTCGGCGTCCCGGTGCCCGAGCGCATGTGACCCCGCCCGCCGGGCGATCACCCGGATTCGTCAAATCCGGGTGATCGTCCGGCAAAGACCGGTACGGCGCGCCTCCCAACGGTGATCTCCGCAGCGGACTACGCTGGCGCGGTCAACGGTCACGACTTCGAAAGAGTTCCCCGCCCTTGAGCACGGACCTGACCGCGACCCCCCACGCCGGGGCGGAGTTGCACCGCTACGCCGACGCACTCCTGGCGAGTCTCTCCACCGACGCTCCCCCGGCGCCACCGCCGCGGGAACTCACGGACGCGCCCGACCACTGGCTGCCTCCGGCCGTCGAGGCCCTGGCCGCCCTCGTCCAAGGCGACGACGCGCTGGGCCCGCTCGGCCGCGCCGCCCAGTGCGACGAGCGCAGGACCGCTCTCTTCCTCTGCCTCGCCCTCGCCGCCGCCGGCCAGGGCGACCGGATCCACGCCTCCTGGTTCGGCACCGCCTTCGGCGACCTCTCCATGGACCGGCCCGTCACCCCTGGTCAGCGGGCCCTCTGGCTCGCCGCCGCCCAGGGCGCGTACGGTCCCGCAGGGAAGATCTTCGTGCTGCGCAAGCTCGACGCGGTCTCCCTCTCCGCCGACTCCGACCCCGCCCGCTGGCTCCGCGCGCTGGCCCCCGACGAACCCTCGATCGTGGTCCCCCCGTCCCTGGCCGACTTCCCGGAGATCGCCCAACTCCCCGAACTGGCCCGGCCCGTGCACGCCGCCATCCAGCTGGCCCGGCTCCGCGGCCGCTGCGTCGAGATCACCTCGGTCCGCGAAGACCGCGGCGGCCCCGGCGGTACGACCCGCCGCCCGCCCTCTTCCGTCTCCGAGGACGAACCGTCGGCGGTGCTGCGCCGTCTGATCGTCTCCGGAGAGACCGAAGACCGGGCACGCTCCCTGACCGACTACCTCTTGGCGGATCTGCGCCCCGGATCCGATTCCCGGCTCGCGGCCATCGCCCTGCACGTGGCCGCACCGATCGTGCGGAGCGCGGCAGAGGAGCTCGTCGAGGCCACCCGGGCCGTCCCCCCGTCGGCGGTCACCGTCTCCCTGCTCGGCCACGACGTGGCCCTCCGGCCGGAAGGCCCCGATCCCGCCTCGCTCGCCGCAGCCGAGAAGCACCTGGTGGCCGAGAGCGTCCCCGCCCGAGGGCTCCCCTGGCCCGCCTACGCATTGTTCGCCCTCGGCGCGGTGCTCCTGGCCGCGGCCTTCCTCATCCCGACGCCGCTCCCGGCGGCGGCACTCGCGCTCCTGCTGTCGGCGGGGGGCGCCTACCTGCTCTGGCAGCGGCGCGCCCGCGAGCAGGAGGACGCCGACCACGTCGCGGCCCGGCTCGGGGAATTGCACGAACTCGCCGACGGAGCCGTGTGGGCCCTGCACGAGTACGCCAGGGAGGCCGAGAAACGCGCGCAGACCGCCGCCTCGGACCTGGCCGAACTGACCCGTCTGCTGCGTCGCGGTCCCCGGGCCGGCTGACCGGAGCCGGGAGAACACGACCGGCGCGGACAAGGACCGGCGGTCTGAGAACGCCGTGGGAGGCCGGAAGGACCGCAGACGTGAGACCGCGGCGGGAGCGGAGCGGGGGGTCCGCCGTCCCCGGGGGACGGCGACGGTCTCACATCAGGGTCTCGACCGGTGGATCACCGTCTCAACCAGTGGTGATCTCCATGTCGGCCGGGGCCAGCAGGAAGACCTTCTCCGCGATCCGCTCGATGCGGCCCTCGCAGCCGTAGGCCAGTCCCGCCGCGAAGTCGACCATCCGCGTCGCCTCTGCAGCGGTCATCTCGTTGACATCCATGATCACGGCCTGCCGCTCGCGGAAGTGCCGTCCGATGATGGGGGCATCGTTGTACTTGCGCGGCGTCAGCATCACGATCCGCGAGGGCTCGCTCACCGCGCGCCAGCGCTTGGCCGCGCGCTCGGAAGCCGGCCGCCAGTTCTCGTCCTCGGCCTCGATCTCTTCCTCGTACTCGTAGTCGTAGGAGTCGTCATAATGCTCTGCCCCGCCCAGGCCAAGGTATGTCGCCACCTTGCGCACTGCCCCCATCGGCACTTCCTTTCCGCAGGACTCCGCCTCGTCCGGCGTGTGTCCCTACATCTTTGACGCTAGCCGACGCCCAGAAGTTCGCCACGCGACACGCCCAGCATGTAATTCCAATTCGTACGGTCAACGTCAAGGCCTGCCTGCCCCCCAGGCCTGCCTTCAATCCCCCGTCGATGACCCCCCTAGTATCTCGTCATGCGCATCTACACTGTCGACTCCTTTACCGATCGGGTTTTTCGTGGCAACCCGGCGGGCGTCTGCCTCCTCGATGGTTCGATGCCCGATGCGTGGATGCAGTCCGTCGCCGCCGAGATGAGACACTCCGAGACGGCCTTCGTTCGGGCAGGAGAGCGCAACGGCCCCTATTCCCTGCGCTGGTTCACCCCGGCGACCGAGGTCGCCCTCTGCGGGCATGCCACGCTCGCCACCGCACACGTGCTCTACTCCACCGGAACCGCCCCGCAGACGCTCGAATTCTCGACGAAGAGCGGAATCCTCTCCGTGACGCGTGACGCGGACGGTCTGCTCACCATGGACTTCCCGGCGAAGACCGTGACGGAGGCGACCCCTCCGGAAGGTCTGATCGAGGCGCTCGGCGCCGAGTCGGTCCGAATCCACAGGAACGAGTGGGACTACCTCATCGAGCTCGAGGACGAGGGAGCCGTGCGGTCCGCCTCACCGGACTTCACCGCCCTGGCGGCCGTGGACGCCCGTGGCGTCATCGTGACCGCCGAATCCGCGGGAGACGAGGCGGACTACGTGTCCCGCTTCTTCGCGCCCAGGGTCGGCGTTCCCGAGGACCCGGTGACCGGCTCGGCACACTGCGCGCTCGCTCCCTACTGGTCGGCCAGACTCGGCAGAGACGCTCTCGTCGGCCGACAGCTCTCCGAGCGTGGCGGCGAGATCCACACGACCGTGCGCGGCGACCGGGTCGACCTGACAGGACGCGCGGTGACCGTGCTCTCCGGCGAGCTCCACGCCTGAGACGCCTGGAACAGCGGAACGGTCCCGCCCCCGGCCGGTGTCCGAGAGCAGTCCGGAGGCCGGCACGGCACCCCGGACCAGCAGACCCCGCACACCCCGGGAAAACGGATGACACCCCGAACCCCCGGGAAACCCCCCGAAAACACAGAAAGGGCCGCCCCACAGGGACGGCCCTCTCCACAAAAAATGTCCGGCGGCGACCTACTCTCCCACACCCTCCCGAGTGCAGTACCATCGGCGCTGAAGAGCTTAACTTCCGGGTTCGGAATGTAACCGGGTGTTTCCCCTTCGCCATAACCGCCGTAACCCCATGAAACACACAAGCAGATGCCTGTTGTCTCAGAATTGCCTAGTGGACGCGAGCAAGAA
>NZ_JABTEX010000001.1 GCF_015711645.1 Planomonospora sp. ID82291 | reverse complement strand
CTTTGAGGTCAAGTCCTCGGCCTATTAGTACCGGTCAGCTCCACACATTACTGCGCTTCCACCTCCGGCCTATCAACCCGGTCGTCTACCGGGAGCCTTACCCCCTCACAGGGTGGGAGACCTCATCTCAAGGCGAGCTTCCCGCTTAGATGCTTTCAGCGGTTATCCCTTCCGAACGTAGCCAACCAGCCGTGCTCCTGGCGGAACAACTGGCACACCAGAGGTTCGTCCGTCCCGGTCCTCTCGTACTAGGGACAGCCCCTTTCAAGTCTCCTGCGCGCGCAGCGGATAGGGACCGAACTGTCTCGCGACGTTCTAAACCCAGCTCGCGTACCGCTTTAATGGGCGAACAGCCCAACCCTTGGGACCTACTCCAGCCCCAGGATGCGACGAGCCGACATCGAGGTGCCAAACCATCCCGTCGATATGGACTCTTGGGGAAGATCAGCCTGTTATCCCCGGGGTACCTTTTAGCCGTTGAGCGACGGCGCTTCCACATGCCACCGCCGGATCACTAGTCCCAGCTTTCGCTCCTGCTCGACCCGTCGGTCTCACAGTCAAGCTCCCTTGTGCACTTACACTCGACACCTGATTGCCAACCAGGCTGAGGGAACCTTTGGGCGCCTCCGTTACCCTTTAGGAGGCAACCGCCCCAGTTAAACTACCCACCAGACACTGTCCCTGATCCGGATCACGGACCGAAGTTAGACGTTCAAAACGACCAGAGTGGTATTTCACCAATGACTCCACCCGAACTAGCGTCCGAGCTTCACCGTCTCCCACCTATCCTACACAAGACGCTCCAAACGCCAATGTCAAGCTGTAGTGAAGGTCCCGGGGTCTTTCCGTCCTGCTGCGCGTAACGAGCATCTTTACTCGTAGTGCAATTTCGCCGGGTCTGCGGTTGAGACAGCGGGGAAGTCGTTACGCCATTCGTGCAGGTCGGAACTTACCCGACAAGGAATTTCGCTACCTTAGGATGGTTATAGTTACCACCGCCGTTTACTGGCGCTTAAGTTCTCAGCGTCGCAGGCTTGCACCCGCTAACCGGTCCCCTTAACGTTCCAGCACCGGGCAGGCGTCAGTCCGTATACATCGTCTTACGACTTCGCACGGACCTGTGTTTTTAGTAAACAGTCGCTTCCCCCTGGCCACTGCGGCCCCCACCAGCTCAGAGCGCAAGACTCGTCACCAGCGAAGGCCCCCCTTCTCCCGAAGTTACGGGGGCAATTTGCCGAGTTCCTTAACCACAGTTCACCCGATCGCCTTGGTATTCTCTACCTGACCACCTGAGTCGGTTTCGGGTACGGGCCGCAACGATGCTCGCTAGAGGCTTTTCTCGGCAGCATAGGATCACCCACTTCGCCACAATCGGCTCGGCATCACGTCTCAAGATACATGAGAGGCGGATTTGCCTACCTCTCTCCCTACACGCTTACCCCAGGACTACCATCGCCTGGGATGGGCTACCTTCCTGCGTCACCCCATCGCTTACCTACTACCAGATCAGGCCAGGCGTTCAGCCTCACCCCCACCCCGAAGGGCAGAAGGGCTTAAGGACCCTTAGTATCACTGGATTCGATATGGGCGCATCACCACGGGTACGGGAATATCAACCCGTTGTCCATCGACTACGCCTGTCGGCCTCGCCTTAGGTCCCGACTTACCCTGGGCGGATTAGCCTGGCCCAGGAACCCTTGGTCATCCGGCGCAGAAGTTTCTCACTTCTGATTCGCTACTCATGCCTGCATTCTCACTCGCACGGCCTCCACAACTCGATCACTCGGCTGCTTCGCCGGCCGCACGACGCTCCCCTACCCATCCACACACCCAGACAGCTCGCGCTGCCAGGCTCAACGTGTGAATGCCACGACTTCGGCGGTGCACTTGAGCCCCGCTACATTGTCGGCGCGGAATCACTTGACCAGTGAGCTATTACGCACTCTTTCAAGGATGGCTGCTTCTAAGCCAACCTCCTGGTTGTCACTGCGACTCCACATCCTTTCCCACTTAGCACACGCTTAGGGGCCTTAGTCGGTGGTCTGGGCTGTTTCCCTCTCGACTACGGAGCTTATCCCCCGCAGTCTCACTGCCACGCTCTCACTTACCGGCATTCGGAGTTTGGCTGACGTCAGTAACCTTGTCGGGCCCATCGGCCATCCAGTGCTCTACCTCCGGCAAGAAACACGCAACGCTGCACCTAAATGCATTTCGGGGAGAACCAGCTATCACGGAGTTTGATTGGCCTTTCACCCCTAAACACAGGTCATCCCCCAGGTTTTCAACCCTGGTGGGTTCGGTCCTCCACGCAGTCTTACCCACGCTTCAACCTGCCCATGCCTAGATCACTCCGCTTCGGGTCTACAGCATGCGACTCAAACGCCCTCTTCAGACTCGGTTTCCCTACGGCTCCCCCACACGGGTTAACCTCGCCACACACCATAACTCGCAGGCTCATTCTTCAAAAGGCACGCAGTCACATCACGCACAGCAAGCTGTGCACGCTCCTACGGCTTGTAGGCACACGGTTTCAGGTACTATTTCACGACCCCTCACCGGGGTGCTTTTCACCTTTCCCTCACGGTACTAGTGCACTATCGGTCATCAGGGAGTATTTAGGCTTACCAGGTGGTCCTGGCAGATTCACACAGGATTTCTCGGGCCCCGTGCTACTTGGGATCCCCTCCAGCAGTCCAACAGGTTTCGCCTACCCGGCTCTCACGGTCTACGGCGTCCCTTCCCAGAGACTTCGACTACCCACTGGATTTCTCACTGCTCGCGGTCTCGGCAGAAACCGCCAGAAGGTCCCACGACCCCGCACACGCAACGCCTGCCGGCTATCACACGCATACGGTTTAGCCTCATCCGCTTTCGCTCACCACTACTCACGGAATCACATGTTGTTTTCTCTTCCTACGGGTACTGAGATGTTTCACTTCCCCGCGTTACCACCAACCGCCCTATACATTCAGGCGGAGGCAACACCCCATGACGGGTGCTAGGTTTCCCCATTCGGACATCCCCGGATCAACGTCTGGTTGGCGACTCCCCGAGGCTTAACGCAGCCTCCCACGTCCTTCATCGGCTCCTGATGCCAAGGCATCCACCGTGTGCCCTAAAAAACTTGGCCACAAAGATGCTCGCGTCCACTATGCAAATCTCAAACAACAAACAGCCACCGACCCCACCCGCCACCAGACACCCGCACCGGCGAAGACTTCACAAGCCTCCACCCGGCGAACCGGTATGACAGAAGATCGGCCCCGTCCGAGGAACACCACGAACCCTCCCACCCCGACCACGTCGAGGCGAGCCGGAACGCGACCTACCCGCCATCGGCGGGAGCCGCGCCCCACATGGTCCGTTCCCTCAGGACCCAACAGTGTGCCCGGAACCGCACGCCCCCCGGACCGCCGTTCCCACTCCCACCCCTCGAGAGGGCTGGGCGGTACTAGCCGGCCGGCGACCACGCCGAACCGAATAACCAGTGCTCCACTAATGAGCGCGCCGCGCACCGGACACTCGCCGATGACCGCGACATGGACCAGAACCCGGCGAGGTCACCCCCACCCGGACTTCCGGCCGGTGCTCCTTAGAAAGGAGGTGATCCAGCCGCACCTTCCGGTACGGCTACCTTGTTACGACTTCGTCCCAATCGCCAGCCCCACCTTCGACCGCTCCCCCCCACAAGTGGGTTGGGCCACGGGCTTCGGGTGTTGCCGACTTTCGTGACGTGACGGGCGGTGTGTACAAGGCCCGGGAACGTATTCACCGCAGCGTTGCTGATCTGCGATTACTAGCGACTCCGACTTCATGGGGTCGAGTTGCAGACCCCAATCCGAACTGAGACCGGCTTTTAGGGATTCGCTCCACCTCACGGTATCGCAACCCTCTGTACCGGCCATTGTAGCATGTTTGCAGCCCAAGACATAAGGGGCATGATGACTTGACGTCATCCCCACCTTCCTCCGAGTTGACCCCGGCAGTCTCCCATGAGTCCCCGGCCGCCCCGAAGGACGCCGCTGGCAACATGGAACAAGGGTTGCGCTCGTTGCGGGACTTAACCCAACATCTCACGCCACCAGCTGACGACAGCCAGGCACCCCCTGCCACCCAGTCCGAAGAGGCCCCCAGCACTGAGGGTTACCGGGCGATGTCAAGCCTTGGTACGGTTCTTCGCGTTGCGTCGAATTAAGCAACATGCTCCGCCGCTTGTGCGGGCCCCCGTCAATTCCTTTGAGTTTTAGCCTTGCGGCCGTACTCCCCAGGCGGGGCGCTTAATGCGTTAGCTACGGCGCGGAAACCGTGGAAGGCCCCCACACCTAGCGCCCAACGTTTACAGCGTGGACTACCAGGGTATCTAATCCTGTTCGCTCCCCACGCTTTCGCTCCTCAGCGTCAGGTAAGGCCCAGCAAGCCGCCTTCGCCACCGGTGTTCCTCCTGATATCTGCGCATTTCACCGCTACACCAGGAATTCCGCTTGCCCCTACCTACCTCTAGCCAGCCCGTATCGAATGCAGACCTGGAGTTAAGCCCCAAGCTTTCACATCCGACGCGACAAGCCACCTACGAGCTCTTTACGCCCAATAATTCCGGACAACGCTTGCGCCCTACGTATTACCGCGGCTGCTGGCACGTAGTTAGCCGGCGCTTCTTCTGCAGGTACACGTCACCTTCGTCCCTGCTGAAAGAGGTTTACAACCCGAAGGCCGTCATCCCCCACGCGGCGTCGCTGCGTCAGGCTTCCGCCCATTGCGCAATATTCCCCACTGCTGCCTCCCGTAGGAGTCTGGGCCGTGTCTCAGTCCCAGTGTGGCCGGTCGCCCTCTCAGGCCGGCTACCCGTCGTCGCCTTGGTGAGCCACTACCTCACCAACAAGCTGATAGGCCGCGAGTCCATCCCCGACCGAAAAAACTTTCCACCCGCAGGCCATGCGACCGCGGGTCGTATCCGGTATTAGACCCAGTTTCCCGGGCTTATCCCAGAGTCAGGGGCAGGTTACTCACGTGTTACTCACCCGTTCGCCGCTCGAGTACCCCGAAGGGCCTTTCCGCTCGACTTGCATGTGTTAAGCACGCCGCCAGCGTTCGTCCTGAGCCAGGATCAAACTCTCCAAACAATGTCTGAACAGTTGCATCCCGGCTGAAAGCATCCATGATGGATGATCCAACCAAAGGAATCCGTCCTCCCCGACCATGACAGGTCCGGGTGGGACGGGGTTGTGCATCATGCACTGGCTTTTAGCACACTGTTGAGTTCTCAAGAAACGGACGCGTTCACCGTCCGACGGGCCCGGAGGCCGCATCTCGCGGGGCGTTTCGTTCGTTCCGTTGTGTCTTCATTCTGTCGGATCCGCTTTTCCGTGTCAATTTGACCCGGTCCGGCCGATCCGCCTGGAATTCAGACCGCCCCGTTTCTGGGGCAACCCCTCAAACTTACCAGCCCTTGAGAGGTTCTGCGAACCGATCTCTGAAGCCGTTGGTTTCAGGGGATTGCCGACAGAACACAGCAGACCACACCGAAGTCACCGGAGTGAGTGGAGTGGTTTGCGCCGGATCTGGCGACGTCAAAAGATTAGCAGTCCCGGGGACCGCTCGGGACGGAACCGCGAAGCGGGCCGGCCCGCCCGGGGTGCGACCGTACTCGGATGAACGCATTCGAGCGGGGCCGAACCATGACAACGCACCGGGGCAACGAGCTGATTCCCTGATCGGGTCCGAAGCCGCCGGAACCATAGACTCGACGGGGTGAGCAGCGAGATGCCGCCTACGGCGAAGAAGGTCCCCAGCGAGCGCGTGCACCACGGGGACACCGTGATCGACGACTACGCATGGCTGACGGCCAAGGACGATCCCGAGACGATCGCCTATCTCGAGGCCGAGAACGCCTACACCCAGCAGATGACCGCCCACCTGAAGCCCCTCCAGGAGACGATCTTCCAGGAGATCAAGGGCCGGACCCTGGAGACGGATCTGTCCGTCCCCACCCGCAAGGGCGACTGGTGGTACTACTCCCGCACCGAGGAGGGCAAGCAGTACGGCATCCAGTGCCGGGTCGCCGCCGCGGGCGAGACCCCTCCGGAGCTGAAGGCCGGCGAGCCGCTCCCCGGCGAGCAGGTCATGCTCGACGGCAACGAGCTGGCCGGTGAGAGCGACTTCTTCGCCCTCGGCACCAGCGCGGTGAGCCCGGACGGCACCCTGCTGGCCTACTCGGTGAACTTCACCGGCGACGAGCGCTTCACCCTCAAGATGAAGAACCTCGTCACCGGCCGGACCCTCACCGACGAGATCCCCGGCATCTTCTACGGCGGTGCCTGGTCCGCCGACGGGACCACGTTCTTCTACACGACGGTCGACGAGGCCTGGCGCCCCTACCGGGTCTACCGGCACACCGTCGGCACCCCGGCCGGCGAGGACGTGCTCGTCCACGAGGAGGAGGACGAGCGGTTCTGGATCGGCGTCGGCCTCACCCGCAGCGAGCGCTACCTGATCCTCTCCGCCGGGAGCAAGATCACCAGCGAGATCCGGATCCTGGAGGCGGACCGCCCGACCGGCGGGTTCCGCGTCGTGCGGCCCCGCGAGACCGGCGTCGAGTACGGCCTCGACCACGCCGGTGACCGCTTCCTGGTCCTGCACAACAAGAACGCCGAGAACTTCGAGCTGGCCACGGCCCCGCTCGACGACCCCGGCACCTGGACGCCGCTGATCGCGCACCGCGAGGACACCCGGCTGCTGGACGTCGACGCCTTCTCCGGCCACACCGTCGTGCACTTCCGCCGCGACGGCCTCACCGGCATCCGCGTCCTGCCCGAGGGCGGCGAGCCGTACGAGATCCCCATGCCCGAGCCGATCTACGACGTGGCGCCCTCGGGGAACCCGGAGTTCGTCACCGGGCGGCTCCGCCTCGGCTACACCAGCATGATCACGCCGCCGTCGGTCTACGACTACGACCTGGCGTCGCGGGAGCTGATCCTGCTGAAGCGCAAGCCCGTGCTCGGCGGGTACGACCCGGCCGACTACGAGCAGTTCCGCGAGTGGGCGACGGCCCCGGACGGCACCCGCGTGCCGATCTCGATCGCGGTGAAGAAGGGCACCGAGCGGCCGGCCCCCACGGTCCTGTACGGCTACGGCAGCTACGAGACCTCGATCGACCCGTCGTTCTCGGTGGCCCGGCTCAGCCTGCTGGACCGGGGCTTCGTCTTCGCCGTCGCGCACATCAGGGGCGGCGGCGAGATGGGCCGCCGGTGGTACGAGGACGGCAAGTTCCAGCAGAAGAAGAACACCTTCACCGACTTCGTCGCCTGCGCCGAGCACCTCAAGGCCGCCGGCTGGTCCTCCGGCGTCATCGCGCGCGGCGGGTCGGCGGGCGGGCTGCTGATGGGCGCGGTCGCCAACCTCGCGCCCGAGTCCTTCGCCGGCGTGGTCGCCGAGGTGCCGTTCGTGGACGCGCTGAACACGATCCTCGACCCGTCGCTCCCGCTCACCGTCATCGAGTGGGACGAGTGGGGCGACCCGCTGCACGACCCGGACGTGTACGCGTACATGAAGTCGTACTCGCCGTACGAGAACGTGGACGGGCGGGTCTACCCGCCGATCCTGGCGATCACCAGTCTCAACGACACCCGGGTGCTCTACCACGAGCCCGCCAAGTGGGTCGCCCGGCTCCGCGCCACCGCCCGCGGCGGGCCGTTCCTGCTCAAGACGGAGATGGGCGCCGGGCACGGCGGCCGCAGCGGCAGGTACGACTCCTGGCGCGAGGAGGCCTTCACCCTCTCCTGGATCCTCGACACCGCGAAGGCGGCGCAGTGAGCTACACGGCCGCGGGCGACCGCTACGACGGGCGGCAGCCGTACAACCGGGTCGGCCGGAGCGGGCTCAGACTGCCCGCGGTCTCGCTGGGGCTCTGGCACAACTTCGGCGACGACAAGCCGTTCGAGGTGCAGCGGGCCATCCTGCGCCGGGCCTTCGACCTCGGGGTGACCCACTTCGACCTGGCCAACAACTACGGCCCGCCGTACGGCTCGGCGGAGGCGAACTTCGGGCGGCACCTGCGGGAGGACTTCGCCCCCTACCGCGACGAGCTGGTCATCTCCACCAAGGCGGGCTACGACATGTGGCCCGGGCCGTACGGCGAGTGGGGGTCGCGCAAGTACCTGCTGGCCAGCCTGGACCAGTCGCTCAAGCGGATGGGCCTGGACTACGTCGACGTCTTCTACAGCCACCGGCCCGACCCGGACACGCCGCTGGAGGAGACGATGGGCGCGCTGGACCACGCGGTCCGGTCCGGGCGGGCGCTGTACGCCGGGATCTCGTCCTACTCTCCGGAGCAGACCGCCGAGGCGGCGCGGATCCTGCGCGAGATGGGCACGCCGCTGCTGATCCACCAGCCGTCGTACTCGATGCTCAACCGGTGGATCGAGGGCGGCCTGCTGGACGTGCTGGAGGCCGAGGGGGCGGGCTGCATCGCGTTCTCGCCGCTGGCGCAGGGCAGGCTGACCGACCGCTACCTCGACGGGATCCCGGAGGGGTCGCGGGCCTCGCTGGGGCGCTTCCTGAAGCCGGAGATGCTCACCGATCAGGTCATGCGGCACGTGCGGCGGCTCAACGAGATCGCCTCGGCGCGCGGCCAGTCGCTGGCGCAGATGGCGCTGGCCTGGGCGCTGCGGGACCGGCGGGTGACCTCGGTGCTGATCGGCGCGAGCAGTGTGCGGCAGCTGGAGGACAGCCTCGGGGCGGTGCGGAACCTCTCCTTCACCCCTGAGGAGCTGGCGGCCATCGACGAGGACGCGGTCAAGGCCGGCGTCGACCTCGGGACCGGCTGACCGTACGGGGACGTCCGGCCGCGGGCAGGACGGCCGTGCGGGACGGCCGTACGGGACGGCCGTACGGGAGGACCGTGTGGGACGCCGGGTCCGGCCCGGCTACAGGGCCTCGTTCCGCTGCAGGTAGGCGAACGAGGCCCAGCCGGGCAGGACCGGGAACCAGAAGGTGAGCAGCCGGAACAGCAGCACGGCGGAGGCGGCGGTCCCCGGTTCGAGGCTGGCGAGGGTCAGGCCGGTCGCCAGGGAGAGCTCCACCGCCCCCAGTCCGCCGGGGGTGGGGGCGGCCGAGCCGATGGCGTTGCCGGCGAGGAAGACCACGGCGACGGCGGCGAAGTTGAGGTCGCCGCCGAAGGCGCGCACGCAGGCGTCCAGGCAGACGACGAAGAAGACCGTCAGCAGCAGGGTGCCGGTGAAACCCTCGGCGATCTTCCGGGGGGACTGGAGCACGTCCAGCAGGCGCGGAACCACCCCGGAGAAGAGCGAGCGCACCCGCGAGGTCACCATGCGGCGCAGCCGCGGCACGCCCATCAGGAAGAGCACCAGCACGGCGACGGCCAGCAGCACGAAGACCAGGGTGCGTGACGGGGTGAAGGAGGCGGCCGTGCCGGAGCCGGTGACGTAGGCGAACAGCACCAGCAGCGTGATGTGGAAGGCGAGCCCGACGAGCTGGGAGGCGCCGACGCTGGCCACCGCCTGGCCCGGCGGGATGCCCCGCCGCTGCAGGTAGCGGGTGTTGATGGCGACGCCGCTCACCGCGGCCGGGGCGACCAGTTTGACGAACGACCCGGCGAACTGGACGAGCACGGTCCGGCCGAGCGGGAGCCTCTCCGGCACGAAGCCCATGAGCATCAGGGCGGCCGCGACGTAGCTCAGCATCGCGGCGGCGAACGCCACCCCCGTCCAGCGCCAGTCCGCCGAGGTGATCGCGTTCAGGTTGGTCCGGGCCAGGTAGGTGACCAGGAAGTACGCGGCGAAGGCGCTGGCGACGATCGTGAAGAGGGTCTTCGGGCGGAACCGCTCCAGGCGGACCGTCTCGGCCTCGGCCCGGGGCTCCAGTTCGACGATCCGCTCCCGGATCGCGGGCAGCAGTGCCTTGTCCTTGCTCAGCGCCAGCCGGGTCTCACGGGTGAGCGCGATCCGCTGGAGCAGCGGGAGCGCCGAGGCCAGCGTGTGCGGCCCCGCCACGGTCGTGGCGGCGCGGACCGCGCGCTCGGCGCCGACCCGGAGGCTGAGGTAGGTGAGCAGCTGGACGACGTCGAGGCTGAGCAGGATGTCCCCGGCGGCGATCTCGCCGCTGCGGGCGTCCATCAGGACGACCCGGCCCTCGTCGTCGACGTGGATGCTGTCACCGGTCAGCCGCCGGTGGGCGAGCCGCTGGACCTGCAGCAGGAGGACCTGCTCCCAGATCTGGGCAAGCAGGTCGTCGCTGATCTCCTCGTCGGGGATGTCCTCCAGCGCGCGGGTCGAGATGTGCTCGTAGACGAGCAGCGCGGCGTCGGAGCCAATCTCGCTGGTGCCGACCAGCCGGGGGGTGCCGACCCCGGCGGCGTGCGCGGCGTACGCCATCAGGGCCTCGCGCTCCAGTTCGGCGCGGAGCGAGCGGATGGCCTTGCGGCGGGTCTCGGAGCTGAGGCGGATGCGGCGCCAGAGGCGGTAGAGCAGGCCGGCGACCTGGCGGTCGCGGTCGAGGACGGTGACGTCGAGGCGGCTGCCGTCCCGCAGTCCCACGGCGTACCGGCGGCTGCCCTGGTGGTCGTCGTCGAGCCTGCGGGCCTTGACCGGGTGGAAGCCGAGCTTGCGGACCGCGGCGACGATCGCGCTGCCGGGCGGGCGGGTGTTGGGGCTGCCCACGCCGTACAGCGTGGCGTAGCCGACGGAGAGGCCGACCAGGATGGAGACGACGATGCCGAGCACGGTGGCGGCCAGTCCGGCGAAGAGCGCGACCGCGTTCACCGCGACCGCCGTCCACAGGGCGGCGCGCCAGGTGGGGCGGTTGGAGATGCGCACCGCGGTGGTGTAGGCGATGACCGAGGTGAGCAGGGTGTTGAGCGGCTCGACCCCGGCGCGTCCGCCGGTGAGCAGCAGGCGCAGGTCCTCGGCGCCGGCGGCGATGATCCACTCGCCGAGGACGAAGGACAGGACCATGCCGGCGATGGCGGCGAACAGGCCCTCGGCGACGCGCAGGCCGTCGCGGTGGATCACCCGCTCGACCGCGTAGGCGGCGGGGATCGCGAGCATGGCGCCACCGCCCAGCACACCGACCAGGCCGCTCAGCAGGAACGGCACGCGCCGGGTGCCCTCGGTGACGTCGGCCTCCAGGCCGTTGAGCGTCTTCTTGGCGACCAGCGCGAGGAGGATCACGGCCACCAGCGCCAGCAGGGTGACCAGGAAACGCAGCGCGTCGGAAGGGCGGCGGATGCGCTGGGGCAGCAGCGGTTCGACGACGAGCACGGCGGGGCCGCCGCCCGGCGCGCCGACGGCGGGAGCTCTCTCACCGCGTTCCTTGATGTTTCTCACCGCCTGCGATTCTGCCTGTTTCGTACTAGATCCGCGTCACCGATCTTTCCTTCCAGTCTCCACGGACGCGGCCGCTCCTATCCCACCGGCCTCCACGGTCCCGCCCGGAACGGCCGCCGGAGACGGCCTGCACCCGTCCGAGACGGAGAATTGACCCGCCGGTTCGCGCGATCGGCGGGCCGCTCCGGGACCGACCTGGAAAGCTCGTCCCATGCCCTGCCACCTGCAGTATCACCTGTTATCTGACCCGGTTCGATAACAAAAGTCGAGAAACGCTAATCAGGTTCCATTCGCCCCGGACATGTCCCGCTTGATCGTGATCACGGGGATTTCCCCGCTCCACTGGTTCAGAGGAGGAGTTCCGCATGCGCACGCGCGCGTACAGGGGCCTGCTGGCCGCCGCCACCGCGGTTTCGGCCGTGGTCCTGCCCGTCGTCTCCGCCGCCCCGGCCGGCGCCGCCCCGGATCCCCGGACGCTCAGCCAGGCGGTCAAGGCCCCCGCCGTCAAGCGGCATCTGCAGCGGTTCCAGGAGATCGCCGACGCGAACGGCGGCACCCGTGCGGCGGGGACCTCCGGCTACGACGCGTCGGCCGGCTACGTGGCCGACCGGCTGCGCGCGGCCGGCTACCGGGTCACCCTGCAGGAGTTCGAGTTCCCCTTCTTCCGTGAGATCACCGCGACCACGATGCGCCGGGTCGCCCCCACCGCGAAGGCCTACACCCGCATGACCCACTTCCGGGTCATGACGTACTCCGGGTCGGGCAGCGTCACCGCCGCGGTCCAGGCCGTGGACGTGAAGCTGCCGGCGCCCGCGACCGCCGGCGGCTCCACCTCCGGCTGCGAGGCCGCCGACTTCGCCCGCTTCGTTCCGGGCAACATCGCGCTCCTGCAGCGCGGCACCTGCAGTTTCCAGGTCAAGGCGGAGAACGCGCAGGCCGCCGGGGCCCGCGCCGTGATCATCTTCAACGAGGGGCAGGCCGGCACGGGCACGGCCGACCGGCGGGGCCTGCTCGGCGGCACCCTCGGCGGGACGACCGTGAACCTCCCGGTCGTCGGGACCACGTTCGCGGTCGGCAGGGAGCTGGCCGCCGCCGGGACGGTGGTGACCCTCACCGCGCGCACCGAGGGCGACCCGAAGCGCAGGACGCACAACGTGCTGGCCGAGAGCCGCTGGGGCGACCCGGGCAAGGTCGTCATGCTCGGCGCGCACCTGGACAGCGTCCCGGAGGGCCCCGGCATCAACGACAACGGCTCGGGCAGCGCGGGCGTGCTGGAGACCGCGATCCAGGCCGGGGGCCTGCAGACGAGGAACCGGCTGCGCTTCGCCTTCTGGGGCGCCGAGGAGCTGGGCCTGCTCGGCTCCAAGCACTACATGGCGGAGCTGACCGCCGCGGAGAAGGCCCGGATCAGGCTCTACCTGAACTTCGACATGATCGCGTCCCCGAACCACGTCTTCGGCGTCTACGACGGCGACGACTCGGACCGGACCGGCTCCCCGGCCGGTCCGGCGGGCTCGGACACGATCGAGAAGCTCTTCGCGTCGTACTTCAGGGCCGTCCGCCAGCCGTACACCGGGACCGACTTCACCGGCCGCTCCGACTACGGCCCCTTCATCGCGGCGGGCATCCCCGCGGGCGGGCTGTTCACCGGCGCCGAGGGCGTCAAGACCGCGGCGGAGGCCGCGAAGTTCGGCGGCCGGGCCGGGGTCGCGTACGACGCGTGCTACCACAAGGCCTGCGACACCATCGGCAACGTCAGCGACAAGGCCCTGCGGGTGAACAGCGGGGCCATCGCCACCGCGGCGTTCACCTACGCCTACAGCCCGGTCCTGCCCGGCGGCACGCGCTCCGGCCGAGCCGCCCCGGGCGGGGGCTCCGGCCGGACGGCCTCCGGCGGGGGCGGCCTCGACCTCGGCCACGACCACGACCTCGGCCACGACCACGGCCACGGCCACGCGGACGCGCCCGCGTAGCGGACGACCACAGGAAGGGGGTACGGCCGGACGGCCGTACCCCCTTTTCCCACCCGTGCGGCGTCCGCGGCTACAGTCGGGCTCATGTCGGGTGAACTGCAGATTCTGGGGGCGTGTCCGCTGGACTGCCCGGACACGTGCTCGTGGGTGGTGACGGTCGCCGGCGGCCAGGCCGTGAAGATGCGCGGCAACCCCGACCACCCCTACACGCGCGGCGCGCTGTGCGTGAAGGTCAACCGCTACCTGGAGCACACCCGGGCGGCCGACCGCCTGCTGCACCCGATGCGGCGCGTCGGGCCCAAGGGCTCGGGCGCGTTCGAGCGGATCACCTGGGACGAGGCCCTGGAGGAGATCTCCGTACGGCTGCGCGCGATCGTCGACGAGCACGGCGGCGAGGCGATCTGGCCCTACAACGGCACCGGGAGCCTCGGCTACCTGCAGGGCTGCGAGGGCGTGGCGGGCCGCCGGTTCTGGAACGCGCTCGGCGCGTCCCGGCACCACCTGAACATCTGCTCGGCGGCGGGCAACGCGGGCCTGACGGAGGTCAACGGCACCCCCGGCGGCATGGACCCCGAGGACTTCGCCTCGTCGAGGCTGATCCTGCTCTGGGGCACCAACACGCTGACCAGCGGGCACCACCTGTGGAAGTTCGTCCAGGACGCCCGCGCGGCCGGGGCCCACGTGGTGGCGATCGACCCGATCCGGACCCGCACCGCCGAGCAGGCCGACGAGCACCTGCCGATCCGGCCGGGCACCGACGCGGCCCTGGCGCTCGGGCTGCTCCACGTCGTGCTGGCCGAGGGCGCGGAGGACCGCGACTACCTGGAGCGGCACACCGAGGGCTGGGAGGCGTTCCGCGAGGAGATCCTCCGCCACCCCCCGGAGCGGGTGGCGGAGATCACCGGCCTGCCCGAGGAGGACGTCCGGGCCCTGGGCCTGCGCCTGGCCCGCACCCGGCCCACCGGCATCCGCGCCACGATGGGGATCCAGCGGCACGCGGGCGGCGGGGCGGCGCTGCGAGCGCTCGCGGCGATCCCCGCGGTGACCGGCGACTGGCGCCGGCCCGGCGGCGGGATCGCCTACTCCACCAGCGGCCACATCCACCTGGACATCGACACCCGCGACGACCTGCTGGCCCGGCCGGTCCGCACGCTCACCATGACCCGGCTCGCGAGCGAGCTGGACGAGTCGGTCAAGTGCCTGTGGGTCTACGGCGCCAACCCGGTGGGCTCCTCCCCCGACCAGAACCGCATCCGCGAGCGGCTGCTGCGCGAGGACCTGTTCACGGTCGTGATGGAGCAGTTCGCGACCGACACCGTCGACTACGCCGACCTCGTGCTCCCCGCGACGATGCAGACCGAGCACCCGGACCTGCACGCCGGCTACGGCCACATGTACCTGCTGTGGAACGAGCCGGCCGTCCCGCCGCCGGGCGAGTGCCTGTCCACCACCGAGACGTTCCGCCGGCTGGCCCGGCACATGGGCCTGACCGAGCCGTCGCTGTTCGACTCCGACCTGGAGCTGGCCGAGCAGCTGCTCTCCTCCGGCCACCCGTCCCTGGACGGGATCACGGTGGACCGGCTCCGCAAGGAGGGCTGGGTCCGGCTGAACGTGCCGCGGCCGTTCCTGCCCTTCGCCGAGGGGTTCCCCACCCCCTCGGGCCGGCTGCGCTTCCCCCGGGGGACGGCCTACGTCCCGCCGCACACGGCCACGGCTCCGCGGGAGGCGTATCCGCTGACCCTGGTCACCCCGGCGTCCCACACCTCGCTGAACACCACCTTCGGCAACAATCCCGAGCTGCGGCGGCGCTCGAAGGGCCCCCGGGTCCTGGTGAACCCGGCCGACGCGGCGGCGCGGGGCCTGGCCGACGGCGTGCGGGCCCGCGTCTTCAACGACGGCGGCGCCTTCGAGGCCGAGGTGGAGGTCACCGAGAGCGTGCGGCCCGGCGTGGTGGCGTCGGTCAAGGGGCACTGGCGCAAGCTCAGTCCGGGCGGGTCGACGGTCAACGCCGTGGTGGCCGAACGCGACGCCGATCTGGGCCGGGGCGCGACCTACCACGACAACCTGGTGGAGATCGCCCCGGCGTGAGGCCGCGCCCTGCGGGGCCGGGCCCGCGGAGCGCGGGGTCTCCACGGCTCCGCGTCCGCGGACCGGCTAGCCGTTCCGTCCCGCGAGGTCGAGCTTGTAGCCCTCGTGGGAGGCGGCGAAGCCGAGGGACTCGTAGAACCGGTGGGCGTCCTTGCGCGCCTTGTCGGTGGTGAGCTGGACCGTCGTGCAGCCGCGCGCCCGGCCCCGCTCGATCGCCCACGCCATCATCGTCCGGCCGAGCCCCCGCCCGCGCAGGGCGGCGGTGATCCGTACGGCCTCGATCTGCAGGCGCCAGGCCCCGCGCCGGGAGATCCCCGGGATGTAGGTCAGCTGCAGGGTTCCCACGATCTCCCCGTCCTGCTCGGCCACGATCAGCTCGTTGTTCGGGTCGGCCTCGATGGCGGCGAAGGCGGCGCGGTGCTCGTCGCCGTAGGCGCCCGTGCGGGCGGCGGCGATGGCGTCGTCGGCGATCATGGCCACGACGTGGGGGAGGTCGGCGGAACGGGCGGGGCGGAAGGTCACCGGCATGGTGATCACCCTATCGGCGGCGTTCGGGCTCGCCGGAGGCGAGCCGGTCGGCCCGGACGAACGCCCGGAGGCAGGCGGTGAGCTTCTCGACCAGGGCGAGCACGTCCGCCCGGCGCTCGGCCTGCAGCCAGGGCCAGGACATCCAGACCGGCACGGAGAGCAGGACGATCACGAGGATCGGCAGGATGAGCAGCGCGACCACCGCGACCCGCTGCCAGCGAGCGAGGGCGAGCATCGATCCCCCTGGTGAAGCTCGGTGGAGCCCGGTGAGGCTCGGTGAATGCCGAAGGGGGGCGCCCGACGTCCGACGGCCCCAACGCTATCCCGTCTCCGGCCGCCCCGCACGGACAACTCGCACATTCTTTCGAAAAAGCGGGCGGCGTCTCCCGGACGGCCCCAGACGTTCACGGGCGGCGTCTCCCGGCCGGCCCCGGACGTTCCCGGCACGGGCCGGATCGGCGGAGATCCCGAGGCCGGACGCGTCCGCAGGTAGGGGAGGAATCAGGGTCGCCCCCCGATGTGCGCAAGGGGGCCGGAAGGGCAGCCTGGAGGCATGAAAGAGGAACTGACTCGACGTGACGAGATGTCCCTGTCCGGCGCGGCCCTGCGCGGCGCCCCCTGGAAGGCCGCGGCGGCGACCGGCGGCACGGCGACGGCCACCAGCCTCATCCTGGGGGCCGTCCTGCCGGGCGACGCCAGCCTGACCTGGGCCCTGTGCCTCGGGATCAGCCTGTTCTCGATGGTCGCGGCGGTCGGCTCGGTCACCAGGCCGGACGTCGCCGACCGGGTGACCCGGTCGGCCCGCCAGTGGGCGCGCAACCACCCCTGGCGCTTCTCGCTGTACCCCGCGCTCGGCTCCGCCGTGCTGATGTACCCGGTCCAGCTCCTCGTCGACCGCGAGGGCCCGTTCAGCGCGGCCCTGGACGCGCTCCAGGGCGGCGTCGCGGTCTACCTGGTCACCGCGGTGCTCGCCCTGGTCCTCGGGGGGCGCAGGCAGGCGTCCCTGCCCCGCGGCCACTGAGCGGGCGTTCCCCCGAGGGACCGCCGAACGGGTCCCCGGGGACCGCGCGGGGGGACGATCCCCGAGGCCGTCCCGCTCGGCGCGGGACGGACCGCGGGACGGACCGCGGGACGGACCGCGGGACGGACCGCGGGACGGACCGCGGCGGGCGGGCCCGTCCCCGCGGCTACTCCGCCCCGGCCGCGCCGGAGGCCTCGGCCTGGCTCCGGCAGACGCAGAACTCGTTGCCCTCGGGGTCGAGCATGGTCACCCAACCGGAGCCGTCGGGGGCGCGCCGGTCGGACTGGACCGCGGCCCCGAGGGCGAGCAGCCGCTCGACCTCCCGGTCGCGGGTGGAGCCCTCGGAGCCGGTGACGTCCAGGTGCACGCGGTTCTTGACCGCCTTGCCCTCGGGGACCCGGATGAACAGCAGGTTGACCGTGCCGCACAGGAGGACCTCGTCGTCGTCCGCGCCGGTCCCCGGGGAGAATTCGAAGCCCGTGGCCTCGCGCCAGAAGGCCGCCAGTTCGTACGGCCGGGCGCAGTCGAAGGTGACGTAGTCGATCGCAATCATGCGCACAGCCAACCTCGACACCATCTAAACCGTCAAGGCGGTTACGTAACCACCGAAATGCCGATGACGGTTATGCCGTGTCCCACCAGAGCGTGACCCACCGGTCCCTGAGCACCGGCCACATGTCCAGCTCGACCGCCGCCGCGACGACCTCCTCCGCCCGCGCGGGGTCGAGGCAGAGCCGACGGCAGGCGCTCTCGGCCATCGCCTCCAGGCTCGGGAAACGGGGCAGCGGGGCCGGACGCTCCTCCTGCCGCACGCCGTACCCCAGCCGCCGGGCGAGCGCGGCCACGTCGTCGGCGGTGGGCCGCGTCGGCCGGACGAGCCCGTGGAAGTGCGCCCAGAGAGGGCTGAGCCAGCTCATCGGGTGCCGGTGGGTGAGCTCCAGGACGACCCGGTGACGGGCGTGGGCGGTCAGCGCGGCCAGGAAGGCGGACAGGTCCGGCACGTTGTAGACGACGTGGGCGGCCACCGCGACGTCGGCCGGCGGAGTCTCACCGGCGACGTCGGGCCAGCGGCCCAGGACCGGCCGTACCGGCACGCCCAGCCTGCCCGCGCGCACCTCCAGTTCGGCCAGCATCGCCGCGGAGGTGTCGACCGCGATGAGCCCGCCCAGCCGGGCCAGCGGCAGGGAGGCCGCCCCGGTGCCCGCGCCCACGTCCAGCACGCTCCCTCCCGGCGGCAGCGCCTCGGCCGCCCGGAGCAGGGTCGGACCTTCGGGCACGGCCAGCGCGCGGTCGGTGCGCTCACCGAACCGGGCGGGCGAGTGCTCCCACGGATCGCTCCGGGCCGCGGCCGCGATCTCGGCGGGGATGCCCCACCCCGCCAGGTCCGTCCGCCAGCGTTCGTCCAGGTCGTCCGGCGTCTCCCGCTCCTCCATGCCGCCGAGCCTACGCCGGGACCGCCCCGGCCCCGGAAGAGCTCGCCGAACCGGCCAATCAGCGTCGACACCGCGAGGCGGCCGGAGAACACGACGACCACCGGCACGACCACCGGTCGCCCTCCCCGGGTCCGGAGACCGTCCGGAGTCTCCGGACGGTCTCCGGACCCGGGGAGGGCCATGAAGGTCACCTGTTTCCCCATAACCATGTGACAAACGTCCCTGTCGGGTCTGTTTTTCATCGGTTACCGGCGGGTAGCATTCTCGGTAAGGTTACTGGCGAGTACATGCCCGTCCCGAGTACACGCGACCCCGGATCCCCGGCTTCAAGGAGCAGACCCCATGGGCCACTACAAGAGCAACATCCGTGACCTGGAGTTCAATCTCTTCGAGATGTTCGGACGCCGGGAGATCCTGGGCACAGGTCGCTACGCCGACCTGGACGAGGACGTCGTCCGCAGCATGCTGGAGGAGCTCAACCGGATGGCCACCGGCGTGCTCGCCGACTCCTTCGAGGAGGGCGACCGCACGCCTCCGGTGTTCGACGCGGCGACCAGCGCGGTGACGATGCCCGAGGGCGTCAAGAAGTCCTACTTCGCCATGCGCGACGCCGGCTGGACCAACCTCGACCTGCCCGCCGAGATGGGCGGCCCCGGCGTGCCCCGCAGCGTGGCGTGGGCCCTGGCCGAGCTCATCCTCGGCTCCAACCCGGCGCTGTGGATGTACTCCAGCGGCCCCGGCTTCGCCCACATCCTGCACACCATCGGCAACGACGAGCAGAAGCGCTTCGCCGAGCTGGCCATCGAGCGCCAGTGGGGCGCCACCATGGTGCTCACCGAGCCCGACGCGGGCTCCGACGTGGGCGCCGGCCGGGCCAGGGCCGTGCAGCAGCCCGACGGCACCTGGCACATCGAGGGCGTCAAGCGCTTCATCACCAGCGCCGAGCACGACATGGCCGAGAACATCTTCCACCTCGTGCTGGCCCGCCCCGAGGGCCACGGCCCCGGCACCAAGGGCCTGTCGATGTTCCTGGTGCCGAAGTACCACGTGGACCTGGAGACCGGCGCGCTCGGCGAGCGCAACGGCGTCTACGTCACCAACGTCGAGAAGAAGATGGGCCTGAAGGTCTCCACGACCTGCGAGCTCACCTTCGGCGACAAGCACCCGGCGATCGGCACGCTGATCGGCGACGTGCACGAGGGCATCAAGCAGATGTTCCTCGTCATCGAGCAGGCCCGCATGATGGTGGGCACCAAGGCGATCGCCACCTTGTCCACCGGATACCTCAACGCGCTGGAGTACGCCAAAGCCCGCGTGCAGGGCGCCGACCTGACCCAGATGGCCGACAAGACCGCCCCGCGCGTGACCGTCACGCACCACCCGGACGTCCGCCGCGAGCTCATGCTCCAGAAGTCGTACGCCGAGGGCATGCGGGCGCTGGTCCTGCTCACCGCCACCTACCAGGACGCGGTGCAGATCGCCGAGTTCGAGGGCCGCCGGGACGAGCACGCCGAGGCGATGAACGACCTGCTGCTCCCGCTGGTCAAGGGCGTCGGCTCCGAGCGCTCCTACGAGATGCTCTCCCGTTCGCTGCAGACCCTGGGCGGCTCCGGCTACCTGCAGGAGTACCCGATCGAGCAGTACATCCGGGACGCCAAGATCGACTCCCTCTACGAGGGCACCACCGCGATCCAGGGCCTGGACCTGTTCTTCCGCAAGGTCCTGCGCAACCAGGGCGCCGCGCTCGGCTCGCTGCACGCCGACGTCAAGGCCTTCGCCGCCTCCGAGGCGGGCAACGGCCGCCTGAAGGCGGAGCGCGCCCTGCTCGACGAGGCCGCCGACGAGGTCAAGGCCATGGCCGACACGATGGCCGGCTGGGCGATCGGCTCGATGGAGGACCCGAAGGAGGTCTACAAGGTCGGCCTCAACACCACCCGGTTCCTGCTCGCCCTGGGCGACCTGGTGATCGGCTGGCTGCTCCTGCGCCAGGCCGAGATCGCCCTGGCCGCGCTGGGCTCGGCCGACATCGCGCCGGCCTCGGGCGCGGACCGGAGCGACAAGTCCTTCTACACCGGCAAGGTGGCCGCGGCCTCCTTCTTCGCCCAGACCGTGCTGCCCCGGATCTCCGCCGAGCGCCGCATCCTCGCCGCCACCGGCCAGGACCTGATGGAGCTCCCGGAGGACGCGTTCTGAGCGGTCCCTCCACCGGGCGGGCCTGAGACGGCCGCCCCGGGGGGCGTCACCCCCCCTGCTCCTGCGGTAGGTCGGCGATGAGGGGCGGTCCCGTGACACGGGACCGCCCCTTCCGCATGCTCCGGGGCGGTTCCCCCGGCCGCCCTCCATCGCGCCCGGCACGCGCCGTACGGCCCGCCCCGCACGCCGTACGGCCCGTCCGCCGGTGGGCGGCCCGCCGCGGAGGACCCGGGATTGACATCGCCTCTCGTTCTTCTCATACTGAGACCATCTCAGATTGAGAAGGACGTGTGATGAGCGGTGAAACCGAGTACCTGGCGGCCTACGACCCGCGGGAGTTCCCGCCGGTCGCCGTGACCGTCGACGTGGTGGCGCTCACCATCCTCGGCGGGGTGCTGCACGTGCTCCTCGTCGAGCGGGGCGAGCCGCCGTTCGCGGGGCGCTGGGCGCTGCCCGGCGGCTTCATCCGGCCGGGCGAGGACCTCGACCAGGCCGCCTCCCGGGAGCTGGCCGAGGAGACCGGGATGGCCGACCGCGTCCACATCGAGCAGCTCGCCAGCTACGGGGCGCCGGACCGCGACCCCCGGATGCGGATCGTCTCGGTCTCCTACCTGGCCTTCGCCCCCGACCTGCCCGATCCCCGGGCGGGGTCGGACGCCGCCGACGCCGCCTGGTACGGCGTCGACCACCTGCCCGAGCTGGCCTTCGACCACGCGCGCATCCTCGACCACGCCCTCGACCGGGCGCGGGCCAAGCTGGAGTACACCCCGCTGGCCACCGCCTTCGTCGGCGAGACGTTCACCATCTCCGAGCTGCGGGGGGTCTACGAGGCGGTCTGGGGGGTGCCGCTGCACGCCGGCAACTTCCACCGCAAGGTCCTGTCGGTCCCCGGGTTCGTGGAGAGCACCGGGGAGACCACCGAGAGCGGCGGCCCCCGGGGCGGCCCCCGGGCCAGGCTCTACCGCGCGGGCGACGCCCGGCTCCTGCACCCGGCCCTGCTGCGGCCCGAGCGGGAGGAGGAGGTCCGGTGACCACCACCGCCGAGGCGATCGCCCTGGTCAACGCCGCCGTGACACCGCAGAACCTGTTCGGCGGGGACGCTCCGCACCGGACCTACCGGCGGCTCGCCCGGTGCCTGCACCCCGACCTGACCACCGCCCCCGGCGCCCCGGAGGCCTTCGCCCGGCTGTCCGCGCTCTGGGCGGCGCTGCACCGGGACCCCGCCGGCGAGCACGCCGAGCCGGAGACGGTGATCACCACCCCGGGCGGGACCTACCGGATCGGCGGAACGCTCCACCGGGGCGCCACGGCCGCGCTCCGCGCGTGCGAGCAGGACATGCTGCTCAAACTGCCCCTCAGCCCGGCCGACAACGACCTCATGCGGCGCGAGGCCGCGTCGCTCCGGACGCTCGAACGCGAGGGCGACCCGCTGCTCCTGCCGTACGTGCCGCGCCTGGTGGAGTCCTTCCGGCACCGCGCGGACGGGGTCGAGCGGCGGGTCAACGTGATCAGCCGGGCGCCCGACGGGTTCCTGACCCTGGAGGAGGTCCGGCGGCGGCGGCCCGTGCTGGACCCCCGCGACGCGGCCTGGATCTGGCGGCGGCTGCTGGTCGCGGTCGGCACCGCGCACCGGGCCGGGGTCGTGCACGGGGCCGTCTTCGGGCAGCACGTCCTGGTCCACCCCGTCGAGCACGGCCTGGTCCTCGTCGACTGGAGCCAGTCGGTGCCGGTCGGCAGCCCGCTGACCGCCCTGGTCACCCGCCGCCGCGCGGACTACCCGCCGGACGTCCTGGCCCGCGGGCCGGCGACCGAGGCCCTGGACATCCGCCTGGCCACCCGCTGCGTCGCCGCCCTCATGGGCGTGCGCCCCGACGGCCTCGCCCCCTCCGGTCCCGGCGCCCCGGCCGGGCGCGTCCCCGGGCCGATGCGCGCCTTCCTGCGCGGCAGCCTGCTCGCCCCGCCGCGCGACGCCTGGCGGCTCCTGGCCGAGCTCGACGAGCTCCTCGACGACCTGTACGGGCCGCGCACGTACCGGCCCCTCCACCTGTAGCGATCCCGACCCCTCACGGAAGAAGAACCCCCATGGGAAGCGGAATCTGGTCCACCGACGTCTACTCCGCCGCCTCCCGCCTCCGGGCGGCCAAGGGCGCCAGCGCCTTCGCCTACAGCGACTCCGGCGCGCGCACCGTGCACGACGACCTGAACCCGCACGGCGTGGCCGCCCGGGAGAGCCGCGACTCGTCCGAGCACCCCGCCTCCCTGGCGGTGGCCGTGCTCTTCGACGTGACCGGCTCGATGGGCGGCGTGCCGCGCACCCTGCAGACCCGGCTGCCCGACCTGCTCGGCCTGCTGCTGCGCAAGGGCTACGCCACCGACCCGCAGATCCTGTTCGGCGCGATCGGCGACGCCACCTGCGACCGGGCGCCGCTGCAGGTCGCCCAGTTCGAGTCCGACAACCGGATGGACGAGCACCTCGGCAAGGTCCTGCTGGAGGGCGGGGGCGGCGGCCAGATGACCGAGTCCTACGAGCTGGCGATGTACTTCATGGCCCGGCACACCTCGATCGACTGCTACGAGAAGCGGGGCCGCCGGGGCTACCTGTTCATCATCGGCGACGAGCTGCCGTACCCGGCGGTCAAGCGGCGCGAGGTCGCCGGGGTGATCGGCGACCGGCTGCGGCGGGACATCCCCACCGAGGACGTCGTCGCCGAGCTGACCCGGATGTACGACGTCTACTTCATCCTCCCCGCCGGGGCGAGCCACGCCCGCAACGGCCACGTGCTGACCGCCTGGCGCAGGCTGCTCGGGCAGAACGTGCTGGAGCTGGACGACCTGGACGCGGTCTGCGAGACCATCGCGCTCACCGTCGGGCTGGGCGAGGACGCGGTCGGCCTCGACGAGGGGCTGGCGGACCTGGCCGAGTTCGGCTCCACCGCGCAGGGACCGGTCTCCCGGGCGCTGGCCGGTCTGGAGCGGAACGCGGCGGTGGTGGACTCCCCGGCCCTCGGCGTGTCCCCCGGCCCGCGCGGCGCGCTCGGTCCCGGCGGTCCCTCGGGCCCCCGCGGCGCGGGCGGCGCGCTCCGTCCGCACGGCCCGGACGACCCCTCCGCCTTCGGCGGCGGCAGCGGGGTGACCCGGCTGTGAAGGACCACGTGATCGTCGTCGACCTCGGGTACGGCGACGCCGGCAAGGGCACCGTCGTCGACTGGCTCTGCGCCCGCGGCGACGTCTCGGCGGTGGTCAGGTTCAACGGAGGCGCCCAGGCGGGGCACAACGTGGTGCTGCCCGACGGGCGGCACCACACGTTCTCCCAGTTCGGGTCGGGGACTCTGCGCGGCGTGCCGACCCACCTGTCCCGGTACACCGTGGTGGACCCCTTCGCGCTCACCGCCGAGGCCGACCACCTGCGCCGGATCGGCGTCCCGGACCCCTACGGCCTGCTCACCGTCGACCGGGAGGCCCTGCTCGCCACGCCGTACCACGTGGCGGCCGGGCGGGCCCGCGAGCTCGCCCGCGGCGCGGACCGGCACGGGTCCTGCGGGATGGGCGTCGGCGAGGCGATGGCCTACGCGCTGGAGCACCCCTTCATGGCCCCCAAGGCCGGCGACTGCGAGCGGCCGTGGGCGCTGACCCGCAAGCTGGAGGCGCTGCGCGAGCGGCTCGGCGTCGGCGGACCGCCGGTCGCCGACTGCGTGGCGGCCTACCGGGCGTTCGCCGAGCGGGTCGCCCTGGTCGACCCCTCCCACGTCACCGGCCTGCTGCGCCGGCGGCCCGTCGTCTTCGAGGGCGCCCAGGGGGTGCTGCTCGACGAGTGGCACGGCTTCCACCCCTACACGACCTGGAGCACGACGACCTTCGGCAACGCGCTGGCGCTGCTCGACGGGGCCCCGGCCGTACGGCTCGGCGTGCTGCGCACCTACACGACCCGGCACGGGCCGGGCCCGCTGGTCACCGAGGACCCGGAACTGCGCCTGCCCGAGCCGCACAACCGGGACGGCCGCTGGCAGGGCCCGTTCCGGACCGGGCACTTCGACGCCGTCGCGCACCGCTACGCGCTGTCGGCGGCGGGCGGGGCGGACGCCCTGGCCCTCACCCACCTGGACGCGCCGGTCTCGCGGATGTGCGACTCCTACGACATCGGCGAGCTGCCGCAGGGCCGCCGGGGCGACCTGGAGGGCCAGGCCCGGCTCACCGCCCGGCTGGCGCGGGCCCGGCCGCACTACGCCGACGGGGTCGACGACTGGCCGGAGGCGGTCGCCGGGGCGCTGGGCGTGCCCGTGTGGCTCGGCTCCTCCGGCCCGACCGCCGCGGACAAGGCGCTGCTCGCCTCCGCCGGGGGCCGGATCCGGCCGGCGGTCTAGACGTGGTACTGCACGGCGGCGCGGGAGGCCAGGATCGGCTTGATCCGCTCGGCGATCACGGCCTGGTGCTCGGGGTGGTCCCGGTAGACGGCGTAGTCCTCGGCGCTGTCGAAGTCCGCGACCACCGCGAAGTCGTGGTTGCCGGGACTCACCCCCGCGTCGGGGCCGATCACGTAGGAGCGCAGCTGCGGGATCAGGGCCGGCAGCCTGCCCAGTCCGGCCGCCACGGCGGCCTTCTGCTCGTCGGTGGCGTCCTCGGTCCAGGCGAGCAGCACGATGTGGCGGAACATGGTCGGTCCTGTCTCCCTCGCGGTTCGGATGCCCGCCAGCGTACGGCGGGCCCCACCGGTGCACGGCGGGCCCCGCCGGTGCACGGCGGGCCCCGCCGGTGCACGGCGGGCCCCGCCGGTGCACGGCGGGCCCCGCCGGTCTCCGGCCGCCCGGCTCCGGCTCCGGCTTATGGTGCCGGCTCCGGCTCCGGCTCCGGCTTATGGTGCCGGCTCCGGCTTATGGTGCCGGTCCCGGTCCTCCGGTGCTGGTCCGGTCCCGGCCCGGCGGCCGTACGGCCTCAGCCCCAGGCGAGCATGCGCAGCGGGTCCTGGAGCATGGCCCCGACGTCGCGCAGGAACAGGGAGCCGAGCTCGCCGTCCACCACCCGGTGGTCGAAGGAGAGCGCGAGCGTGCACACCTTGCGCACCGCGATCTGCCCGTCCACCACCCACGGCATGTCCCTGACCTGGCCGAGGGCCAGGATCGCGGACTCGCCCGGGTTGAGGATCGGCGTCCCGGCGTCCACCCCGAACACGCCCACGTTGGTGATCGTGATCGTGCCGCCCGCCATGTCCGCCGGCCGGGTGCGACCGGCCCGCGCGGTCTCGGCCAGCTCCGTCAGGGCCGCCGCCAGCTCCGGCAGCGACAGGGACTGGGCGTCCTTGACGTTGGGCACGAGCAGGCCGCGGGGGGTCGCGGCGGCGATGCCCAGGTTCACCCGGTGCTTGACCACGATCTCCTGCGCCGCCTCGTCCCACGCCGAGTTGACCATCGGGTGGCGACGGACCGCGACGAGCAGCGCCTTGGCGACCAGGAGCAGCGGCGAGACCTTGACCCCGGCGAAGTCGTCGAGGGCGCGCAGCCGCGCGACCGCCTCCATGGTCCCGGTCACGTCCACCTGGAGGAACTCGGTGACGTGCGGGGCGGTGAACGCCGAGGCCACCATGGCCTGGGCGGTCGCCTTGCGCACGCCCCTGACGGGGATCCGCTCCTCGTCCGCCGTCCCGGCCCGCGCCGCCGGCCGTACCGGCGCGGCCGCCGCGGCGTGCACGTCCTCCCGGGTGATCGAGCCCTGCGGCCCGGTCCCGGTGAGCGCGGCCAGGTCGATCCCGAGGTCCTTGGCGAGCTTGCGCACCGGGGGCTTGGCCAGCACCGCCGCGCGTCCCGCCGCGGCCTGCGGACCGGTCGCGACGGACGCCGGGCCCGGCACGCCGCCCGGCACCGCGGCCTGCGGACCCGGCACGGCGGCCGACCGGTCCGGCACGGCGCCCGGCGCGGCGCCCTGCGGGCCCGAGGCGGCGGGCGGCTGCCTGCGGGGGCGGCGTTTGGCCGCGCCCGGTTTGACGCCGTAGCCGACCAGCACGGGCCGGCGCTTCTCCCCGCCGCCCGCGGCGGTCCCGTTCCGGCCCGCCTCCTCGGGAACGGCGGGCACGGCGGGGACCAGGTCGTCGGCCAGCGCCTCCCGGTCCCCGGGGGCCGCCGCCGCCGGGGGCGGCGGGGCCGGGTCCGCGGAGCCGTCGTCGACCGCGATGATCGGCCTGCCCACGTCGACGGTCTCGCCCTCCTCCACCAGCAGGGCGGCCACCACGCCCTCGAACGGGCAGGGCAGCTCGACGACCGCCTTGGCGGTCTCGATCTCCACGATGGTCTGGTTCACCTCGACCGGGTCGCCGGCCTTCACGTGCCAGCGGACGATCTCCGCCTCGGTCAGGCCCTCGCCCACGTCGGGGAGCTTGAACTCCTTCACCGTCTCCCCCTCTCAGAACGCGAACGCGCGGTCGACCGCGTCGAGGACCCGGTCCAGATCCGGCAGGTAGTGGTCCTCCAGCCGGGAGGGCGGGTACGGCGTGGACGGCCCGCCCACGCGCAGCACCGGCGCCTCCAGGTGGTAGAAGCACTCCTCGGTGACCCGGGCGGCCAGTTCGGCGCCGTACCCGCTGAAGACGGGCGCCTCGTGCACCACGACGCACCGCCCGGTGCGCCGTACCGACTCCACGACCGCGGGCAGGTCCAGCGGGTTGAGCGAACGCAGGTCCACCACTTCCAGCGAGCGGCCGTCCTCCTGGGCCGCCGCGGCGACCTCCAGGCAGGTCTTCACCATCGGCCCGTAGGCCAGCAGCGTGGCGTCCGCGCCGGACCGCACGACACGGGCCCGGTCGAGGGGGAGCCAGTCCGCCGAACCGGAGGTGTCGACCTCGGCCTTGTCCCAGTAGCGGCGCTTGGGCTCGAAGAAGACGACCGGGTCGTCGCACCGGATCGCCTGCTGGATCATCGCGTAGGCGTCCGCCGGGTTGGAGCAGGTCACCACGCGCAGGCCCGCGGTGTGCGTGAAGTACGCCTCGGGGGACTCGCTGTGGTGCTCCACCGCGCCGATGCCGCCGCCGCAGGGGATGCGGACCACGACGGGGAGCCTGAGCTTGCCCAGCGAGCGCATCGGCATCTTGGCGAGCTGGGTGATGATCTGGTCGGCGGCGGGGAAGACGAACCCGTCGAACTGGATCTCGCACACCGGCCGGTAGCCGCGGAGCGCCAGGCCGATGGCCGTGCCGATGATGCCGGACTCGGCCAGCGGGGTGTCGATGACCCGCTGCTCGCCGAAGTCCTTCTGCAGGCCGTCGGTGACGCGGAACACGCCGCCGAGCTTGCCCACGTCCTCGCCCATGACGAGGACCTTGGGGTCGTCCTCCATCGCCTTGCGCATGCCCTCGTTCAGGGCCTTGGCCATGGTGAGCGTCGTCATCCCTCGACCCCCTCGGTCTCGAATCCGGCGAGGTAGGCGGAGAACTCGGCGCGCTCGGCCTCGACCAGGCCGTGCGACTCGGCGTAGACGTGCTCGAACATCTCCATCGGCCCGGGGTCGGGCATCTCCAGGCAGCGCCTGCGCACGTCCTTGCCGAGCGCGTCGGCCTCGGCGTCGACCCCCTCGAAGAACGCCTGGTCGGCGAGCCGGTTGCGGACGAGGTAGGCCTTGACCCGCTCGATCGGGTCCTTGAGCTTCCACGCCTCCAGTTCGTCGGCCACCCGGTAGCGGGTCGGGTCGTCGGAGGTGGTGTGCGCGCCCATCCGGTAGGTGTAGGCCTCGATCAGCACCGGCCCCTGCCCGGAGCGGGCGTCGGCCAGCGCCTTGCGGGTGACCGCCAGGCAGGCGAGCACGTCGTTGCCGTCCACCCGGACGCCGGGGAAGCCGAACCCGCTGGCCCGGCGGTAGAGCGGGATGCGGGTCTGCTTCTCCAGCGGCTCGGAGATGGCCCACTGGTTGTTCTGGCAGAAGAACACCACCGGCGCGTTGAACACCGACGCCCAGATGAACGCCTCGTTCACGTCGCCCTGGGAGGTGGCGCCGTCGCCGAAGTAGACGATCGAGGCCGCGCCGTCCTCACCGACGGCCCCGTCGCGCTGCATGCCCATCGCGTAGCCGACCGCGTGCAGGGTCTGGCTGCCGATCACGATCGTGTAGAGGTGGAAGTTGTGCTCGGCGGGGTCCCAGCCGCCGTGGTTGACCCCCCGGAACAGGCCGAGGAGGTTGACCGGGTCGACGCCGCGGCACCAGGCCACGCCGTGCTCGCGGTAGGTCGGGAACGCCATGTCCGCGTCCGTCAGGGCCCGGCCGGAGCCGATCTGCGCGGCCTCCTGACCGAGCAGCGAGGCCCACAGGCCCAGTTCGCCCTGGCGCTGCAGGGCGACGGCCTCCAGGTCGATCCGGCGCACCAGGACCAGGTCGCGGTAGAGGCCGCGGATCTCCTCGGGCGTCAGGTCGATGGCGTAGTCGGGGTGTTCGACCCGCTCGCCCTCGGGGGTCAGCAACTGGACGAGCTCGGGGGGTGCCTGCGCACCGCGAGAGGCGTCGGCTGTCACGTGCCGCTCCTGTGTGCTCGGGGCCGTCCGAGCGGGGTCACCGCTCGCGTCCGGCCGGTTGGCGACGCGTCGGATCCGGTTGATGGCGGTTCGTCGGCGCTTGGGGACATCGTGGCAGACGTCACATACCCGCGCGCAAGACCTGCTCCGCCGTCCATACGGTCCCCGTTCCCCTCCGGCCCTCTCCGCACCCGTGCGGACCCGGAACGGACCCGGGACGAATCCGGAACGGACCCGGCGACGAATCCGGAACGGACCCGGAACGGACCCGGCGACGGGCCGCGGTCGGGGACCGTTACGCTTGAGGCGCCCAACCGACCCCGCTGCACCCTGGAGGAACACCGTGGCGCGCGTCATCGTCGACGTCATGCTGAAGCCCGAGATTCTCGACGCCCAGGGGCAGGCCATCGCCCGGGCGCTCCCCCGGCTCGGCTTCTCCGGCGTCTCCGCGGTACGGCAGGGCAAGCGGTTCGAGGTGGAGCTCGACGGCCCGGCCGACGAGGCCGCCCTTTCGGACGTCCGCAAGATGGCCGAGACCCTGCTGGCCAACACCGTGATCGAGGACTACACGGTCACCATCGAAGAGTAAATAGCCGGATATCGTCAGCAGAATCCCTCTATGCCGGTTAAATTCACCCCTGGGGGCATCCCACACCACGTCCTGACTAACAGTGGATAACATCACAGTTATTTTGCGGTTAGCCCGGATTCCCGAGGGAAACCTTCACTGGGTGACGTCTGGCCCGGGAGGGATCCGGTGGATTTCGAGTTCGCATTGGCTCTGCCAAGAGAGGCCGTCGGCATCCCGATGGTCCGCAGGATCATCGGCGACTCCCTGGCCTTCCGCGGCGTGACCAGGAGCTGCGTCTCCGACATCCTGCTCGCGGTCACCGAGGCGTGCACCAACGCCGTGCGCCACGGCGGCCCGGACAACCGCTACGAGGTCGAGACCGCCATCGGCTCCGACCGCTGCGACGTCCGCATCACCGACCGGGGCCGCGGTCTGGTCCGGATGCCGGAGCACTACCCGCCGAGCGACATCGAGAACGGCCGCGGCATCCTGATCATGCAGTCCGTGGTGGACGAGATCTCCTTCGACATCGCCCCCGGCCGGGGCACCACCGTGCACCTGCGCAAGCGGCTCCACCGCTACGACGACCCCGCGCCCGCCCGCCGCCGTGAGCTGGCCGCCGTCTGACCGCCGTCCGGCCGCGCCCGCCCGCCGCGGCGCCGCGGATCCCATGATCGGAGTCCCGCCCCCGGGCCGGTCGCCGCCGGGTCCGGGGGGCGGGCCGTCCACCTCGTTGTGAGCTCTCCCCGCAGAGCGGATAGCCTGGGCGCACCGCCGCAGACCGCCGTCCGATGTGTGAGACGTCGGCGCGGCGCTCGTTTGTGGAGGGGAACGCTGCCATGAGTGCTGCCCGCGTGGGCGTCGTCACTTTTCCCGGGACTCTTGACGATCAGGACGCGGCCCGTGCCGTGCGCCATGCGGGCGGCGAAGCCGTCCCGCTGTGGCACGCCGACCCCGACCTCAAGGGGGTGGACGCGGTCTTCCTGCCCGGCGGGTTCTCCTACGGGGACTACCTCCGGTGCGGGGCGATCTCCAGGTTCGCCCCGCTGATGGAGGAGCTGATCCCCGCCGCCAGGGCCGGACTCCCCGTCCTGGGGACCTGCAACGGCTTCCAGATCCTCTGCGAGGCCCACCTGCTGCCCGGCGCGCTGATGCGCAACGCCGGGCTTCACTATGTCTGCCGCGACCAGGGCATCCGGGTCGAGACCACCGCCACCCCCTGGACCTCGGACTTCACCGAGGGCCAGGAGATCGTGCTGCCGATCAAGCACGGCGAGGGCCGCTACGTCGCCGACCCGGCGACCCTCGCGGCGATCGAGGCCGGCGGCCAGGTCGTCTTCCGCTACACCGGGGGCAACCCCAACGGCTCCCTGAACGACATCGCCGGCATCCGCAACGAGGCGGGCAACATCGTCGGCCTGATGCCCCACCCCGAGCACGCCGTCGAGGACCTGACCGGCGCCCCGAGCACGGACGGCCGCGCCTTCTTCACCTCGATCCTCAAGAAGCTGGTGAACGCGTGAACCTCGACACCGTCAAGCGCGCCGCGGACACCCCCGACGAGCGCCAGCCGTACGCCGAGCTGGGCATGAAGCCCGACGAGTACGACCGGGTCAAGGAGATCCTCGGCCGCCGGCCGACCGGTTCCGAGCTGGCCATCTACAGCGTCATGTGGAGCGAGCACTGCTCCTACAAGTCCTCCAAGGTGCACCTGCGGCAGTTCGGCACCAAGGCGCCGCAGTCCGACGCGCTCCTGGTCGGCATGGGCGAGAACGCCGGCGTCGTGGACATCGGCGACGGCTGGGCGGCCACCTTCAAGATCGAGTCGCACAACCACCCGTCCTACGTCGAGCCGCACCAGGGCGCGGCCACCGGCGTCGGCGGCATCGTCCGCGACATCATGTCGATGGGCGCCCGGCCGATCGCGGTCATGGACGCGCTGCGCTTCGGCGGCGCCGAGGCGGCCGACACCCGCCGGGTGCTGCCCGGCGTGGTCGAGGGCATCAGCCACTACGGCAACTGCCTGGGCCTGCCCAACATCGGCGGCGAGGTCGTCTTCGACCCCTGCTACCTCGGCAACCCGCTGGTCAACGCCCTGTGCGTCGGTCTGCTCCGCAAGGACCAGATCAAGCTGGCCATCGCGCCGGGCGCGGGCAACAAGGTCGTGCTCTTCGGCGCGCTGACCGGCCCCGACGGCATCGGCGGCGCGTCGGTGCTGGCCAGCGCCACCTTCGAGGACGAGTCCCACGCCAAGCGCCCCAGCGTGCAGGTCGGCGACCCGTTCATGGAGAAGCTGCTGATCGAGTGCTGCCTGGAGCTCTACCAGGCCGACGTGGTCGTCGGCATCCAGGACCTCGGCGCGGCCGGCGTCTCCTGCGCCACCACCGAGCTCGCGGCCAAGGGCACCGGCGGCATGGACGTCCGGCTGGACCTCGTCCCGCTGCGCGACCCGTCGCTGCGGCCCGAGGAGATCCTGATGAGCGAGTCGCAGGAGCGCATGATGGCGGTCGTCGCCCCCGACGACATCGACGCCTTCATGGCGATCTGCGCCAAGTGGGACATCCCCGCGACCGTGATCGGCGAGGTCACCGACTCCGGCCGCCTGGTCATGACCTGGCACGGCGAGACCATCGTGGACATCCCGCCGGGCACCGCGGCCGACGAGGGCCCGGTCTACGAGCGGCCCTTCCACGAGCCGGCCGGGCAGGCCGCGCTGAACGCCGCCTCGCCCGCGGACCTGCCGCGCCCCGAGGACCTGCGCGCCGCGCTGCTGCAGCTGCTCGGCTCGCCGAACCTGGCCTCCAAGGAGTGGGTGACCTCCCAGTACGACCGGTACGTCCGGGGCAACACCGTGCTGGCCCAGCCCGCCGACGCCGGGATGCTCCGGATCAGCGAGGTCATGCCCGGCGCCGAGGAGACCACCCGGGGCATCGCGCTGGCCACCGACGGCAACGGCCGCTACGCCCGGCTGGACCCCTACGCCGGGGCCCAGCTCGCCCTGGCCGAGGCCTACCGGAACGTCGCCGTGACCGGCGCCGTCCCGCTCGCGGTCACCAACTGCCTCAACTTCGGCTCTCCCGAGGACCCCGAGGTCATGTGGCAGTTCTCCGAGGCCGTGCGCGGCCTGGCCGACGCCTGCAAGACCCTGGGCGTCCCGGTCACCGGCGGCAACGTCTCGTTCTACAACCAGACGGGCTCCACCGCGATCCACCCGACCCCGGTCGTGGGCGTGCTGGGCGTGATCGAGGACGTGGCCAAGCGGGTGCGCAGCGGCTTCACCGGCAACGGCGACAAGGTCGTCCTGCTCGGCGAGACCGGCGCGGAGTTCGGCGGCTCGGAGTGGGCGCACGTCGCCCACGGCCACCTGGGCGGCCTCCCGCCCGCGGTGGACCTGGAGGCCGAGCGCGCTCTGGGGCGGGTGCTCACCGAGGCGGCCTCGCGGGGCCTGCTCACCGGCTCCCACGACCTGTCCGACGGCGGCCTGGCCATCGCGCTGGCCGAGGCGTGCCTGGCCCAGGGCGTCGGCTGCACGGTCTCGCTCACCGGCGACGACGCGTTCGTCGACCTGTTCAGCGAGTCGGCCTCCCGGGCCCTGGTGACCGTCCGGCCGGAGTCCTTCGGGGCCTTCGCCGAGCTCTGCGCCGCCCACGAGGTGCCCTGCTACGGCCTGGGCACCACCGGCGGCGCCGCGCTGGTCGTGGAGGGCGTCCTGGACATCCCGGTCGCCGAGCTCCGGGAGACCCACACCGGCGCGCTCCCGGCGCTCTTCGGCTGATCCACGCACGGCGGAGGGGTACGGCTCGCGCGAGCCGTACCCCTCCGCCGTGTCCCGCCGGACGACGCCCGTGAGCGCGCCGAAGAGATCAGGAGAGCAGTTCCCGCATCGTGACGGTGATGGGAAAGGGCACCGCGAGCCGGAGCTTCTCCCGCTCGATGCCGATCGGCACGTAGGCACCGGTGGTGTCGTCCAGCTCGTACACGTGCACGGCAGGGCGGCTGTTCTCGTTCTCGATCCGCCAGAAGTGACGGATACCGGCCTGCGCGTACCGCTCCGGCTTGACCCTCCGGTCGCGCTCCTCCGAGTCGGGTGAGACCACCTCGACCGCGAGGACGACCTCCTCGGGCCGGTAGGTCGTGCGCTCCAGTCCCGCCCCGGAGGGTTCCCGGACGACCATGACATCCGGCTCCGGCCGCTGACGCCGTCCCAGCGTGACCGTCATCTCGCGCACCACGTCGAGCCCTTCCGGTGCCGAGGACCGCAGCACCCGGGTGAGGTTGTCGATGACCCTCATGTGGAACTTGGTCTGCGGGGACATCACGATGAGGGCTCCATCGACGAGTTCGAGGCGGCGCGGCGCTTCGGGGGGGAGCCGGTCCAGATCCTCCGCGACCCAGCCGTCGGCCGGCGGATAGAACCAGGAAGGCAGCACTTCAGCGGTCATCTCGTCCCCCTCCGAATCCGTTGTCACTTTACGGCGCACCTCCGCTCATCTCAGCTCTTTCCACGAATGCCTCGCCCGTCCACCTTCTCATTTCCGGCGGACGATGACATTCATCCGGCGCCGGACCGCGGGCCGCCGGTCACATCCGGTACGGACGCTTACCGGCGAGGACCGAGCGGAGATTTCCGAGGAAGGAAAGGCGTTGGCGGCGACGGCGGTGTGCCGGGATAATCGGGGCGTTCGGGGGAACCCGCCCGCGGGCGGGGCGGACGCGACAGGGGGTCACCGGACCCCCGACGAACACGGAGGCCCCTGTGCCGACGAACCACTCGACGGCCGCGCCGGACGCCGGCAGCGCCGGGCCCGAGCCGTACCTCCCTCCGGCGACCCAGCCGGTCCGCGCGGTGGTCTGGGTGCTGCACCTGGCCCTGCCGATGCTCGGGCTCTGGCTGCTGCTCGCCCAGCCCCATCTCAACGCCCGATGGCAGGACAACCCCGCCCACTTCTGGCTGATCAACGCCGTGGCCGGGATCAGCCTGGTCCTGGGCGCGCTGGTCAGCCGGTCCTCCACCCGGCGCGCGGACGCCCGGCTGCTCCTGGTCTCGCTGGTCTTCCTGAGCAGTGCGGGCTTCTTCTCCGTGCACGGACTGACCACCCCGAAGGTCGTCCTCGACGGCCCGAGCCACGGGTTCGACCTGTCCCACCCGGTCGGCCTCATGATCTCCGCCGCCTTCGCGTTCGCCTCGGCGCTGCCGCTGGGCGAGCGGGCGGCCGGCGCCGTGCTCCGGTCGCGCAACCTGCTGCGCGGCGGCCTCGCCGTACTGGTCGTCGGCTGGGCGGCGGCCTGCCTGGTGCCGGGCCTCACCCCGCTGAGCACCAGGCCGCCCGCGCACGGCGCGGACCTCGGCGGGGCCGAACTGCTCGCCGTCGCCCTGTACGGCGCCGCCGCGGTGATGGTGTTCCGGCTGCACCGCAGGCGCCCGGCGGCGATGCTGATCAGCCTGGTCACCGCCTATGCCCTGCTCGCCGAGACGGTGGTCGCGGGGATGTCCCACCACAACTGGCACCTGTCCTGGTGGCTCTGGCACGTGCTGCTCACCCTCGCCTTCGCCTTCGTCGCCTACAGCGCCCACCTGCAGTTCCGCCGCGAGGGCTCCGGCGCCGGGCTGTTCGACGCGGTCGCGCTCAACGCGACCGTCCGCAGGATGCGCGGCGAGTACACCCAGGCGCTGGAGGAGCTCGTCGCCCACCTGCGCCGCCGCGAGGACGGCCGGGGGGACGGCGGTGCGGGCGGCGGGACCGGCGCCGGGGTCCCGGTCGCGACCCGGCTCGCGGGCAGGTTCGGGCTCACCGAGGCGCAGGCCGCCGTGCTCGACCGGGCGGGCGAGGCGCTGGCCACCGAGCGCGAGCTGTCCGAACGGCTGGCCGCCCTGGTGGACCTGGGCAACCGGGCCCGGGTGGGCCTGCCCGAGGGGGAGCTGCTCTCCCATGCGATGGAGCGGGTCCGGCAGGCCTACGGCGACGTGCGCATCAGCCTGGTCGCGGACGGGCGGGTCACGGTCGGCTCCGCCGCCTACACCGACCGGGACTTCCCCGGCGGCGGGCCGGTCCGGCGCGGTGACGCGGTCCTGCACCCGCTGACCGTCAAGGGCCGCCTCGCCGGGGCGCTGACGGTCCCGGTGGGCCGCACTCCGCAGGACGAGGCGCTCGCGGCGACCCTGGCCGCGCAGCTCTCGATCTCCCTGGAGAACGCCCGGCTCTACCAGGAGCTGGAGGGGCTCTTCCGCAACTACATGTCCCCGGACGTGGCGCAGGCGCTGCTGGCCGACCCCCGCCGGGCCGAGCTGGGCGGCGAGCTGGTCGAGCTGACCGCGCTCTTCGCCGACCTGAAGGGCTTCACGAGCTTCTCCGAACGGGTCGCCCCCGGGGAGATCGTGGACATGCTGAACCGCTACCACGGCGCGGCCGTGCCGATCGTGCTCGCCAACGGCGGCACGATCGTGCAGTTCGTCGGCGACGCGATGCTGGCGCTGTTCAACGCCCCGGCCCGGCAGCCCGACCACGCCGAGGCCGCGGCCCGGGCGGCGCTGGCCATGCAGGAGGCCGCCGAGGAGATCGCCACCGGGACGCCCGGCTACCCCCGGTTCAGGATCGGGATCAACACCGGGCCCGCGCTGGTCGGCAACATCGGCAGCCCCCAGCTGCGCGGGTTCAACGCGATGGGCGACTGCGTGAACGTGGCCGCCCGGCTGGAGGGCGTGGCCGAACCCGGTACCGTCGTGATCGGCCAGAGCACGCTCGACCGGATCGGTCCCGGGGCGAAGGTCCAGCCGCTGGGCGGGCTGAGCCTCAAGGGCAAGGAGCATCCCGTGCACGCCTACGTCCTGTCCGGACTGACCTGATCCGGCCGGGACGGGGTGTCCGGGCACCGGTACGGCCGCGCCGCGCGCCGTACCGGCCCGCCGTCCCATGCCACCCGCACCCCTTTCCGAGGAGGCCCCCGTGAATCCGTCCGCACCCCCCGCCGCGTCCGTGTCCGAGCCCGGTGAGTTCCTCTCCCTCCTCACCCCCGAGGAGGCCGCCGGGCTGCGCGCGGCCGGACGGCCCCGGCGGTGGGACCGGGGCACGACGCTGATGACCGAGGGCGACGCGGCCGACTGGGTGCTCGTGCTGACGTCCGGCCGGGTCAAGGTCTCCTCGCACACCGCCTCCGGCACCGAGGTCGTGCTGGCCGTACGGGGAACCGGCGCGCTGCTCGGCGAGTTCTCGGTCATCGACGGCCTGCCGAGGTCGGCCACGGTGACCGCGCTGGAGCCGGTCGAGGGGATCGTCGTCCGTGACTTCACGGCCTTCCTCCGCGCGCACGGCCGGGTGGCGGTCCTGCTCCTGCAGATAGTGACCGGCCGGATGCGCGACGCCGACCGCAAGCGGATCGAGTACGGCGCGTTCGACACCGCCGGCCGGGTCGCCACCCGCCTCCTGGAGCTGGCCGACCGGTACGGCGAGCCGGCGGCCGGCGGGGTGCGGGTGGCGCTGCCGCTCTCCCAGGACGAGCTGGCCGGGTGGACCGGCTCCTCCCGCGAGGCGGTCAGCAAGGCCCTGCGCTCGCTCCGGGACCGGGGCCTGATCGAGACCGGCCGCCGCCGCGTGATCATCCACGACATGGAGGGGCTGCGCCGGCGCGCGCGGTGACCGGCCGCACGACCCCAGACAAATCGGGCGCACCGCGTGCGTCAGACTGATCGGTATGGTCGCGATCCCCCAGGACCTGCCCGGCTCGCCCGAATACTCCGCCCGGCTCCGCTACGCCTGGCGCGTCTGCTCGGTCACCAGCCTCGGACTGGTGCTGATCGGCGTCTCCGGAAGCACCCTGAACGTCGCCCTCCCCGCGGTGGTCCGGCACTTCCGGGCCGACGCCTTCGCCTCCGGCTGGATCCTGCTCTCGTTCATGCTCGTCAACACGGCGACCCTGGTGTTCTTCGGCAGGGTCGCCGACCTCCTCGGCCGCCGGGAGGTCTACCTCGCCGGATTCGCCCTGTTCACCGCCGCCTCGCTGCTCGCGGGGCTCTCCCCCGGCGTCTGGTTCCTGATCGCGATGCGGGTGGTCCAGGCGGTCGGCGCGGCGATGATCCTGGCCAACGGGACCGTGATCATCACCGACGCCTTCCCACCCGACCGGCTCAGCCAGGGCATGGGCGTCTACGTCGGCACGCTCTCGGTCGCCCAGCTCGCCGGCCCCACCGTGGGCGGCCTGATCGCCGAGACGGCCGGCTGGCAGTGGATCTTCTGGGTGAACGTGCCGGCCGGGCTGATCGCCTTCGGCTGGGGCGCGTTCATCCTGCGCAAGGCCGGCCGCGACCCCCGCGCACCCCGCGAGACGGTCGACGCCCCGGGCAACCTGGTGGTCTTCGCGCTGCTGTCCGCCGCGCTCATCGCCCTCTCCGAAGCCGGTTCGCGCGGTCCGGGCAGCCCGGTCGTGATCACCGGCGCGCTGGTGGCGGTGCTGCTGGTCCCGGTCCTCGTCGTCGTGGAGCGCCGCGCCGCCCACCCGGTGCTCGACGTGCGCCTGTTCGGCGCACGCGTGCTGGCCTTCGCCAACCTCGCCTCGTTCTGCAACGCGCTGGCCCGCTCGGCGCTGATCCTGCTGGTCGCCCTCTACTTCCAGGCGGCCCGGGGCGTCGACGCGGTCACCGCCGCCCTGGGCGTGCTCCCGGTCCCGGTCGGCATGGCCCTCGCCTCCCCGCTCGCGGGCGCCCTCGGCCGCCGGATCTCCCCCTACGCGCTCTCCGTCGGCGGCTGCCTGTTCAGCGCCTCCGGACTGGGGGTCCTGCTGCTCAACACCGCGCCCGCCACGCCGTACTGGGTGATCGGCGCGGGGCTGTTCCTGTGCGGCTGCGGCAGCGGGACGTTCCTCACCGGGAACACCACCCAGGTCATGCAGGCCCTGCCGCCGGGGAGCCTCGGCGTGGTGAACGGCTTCCGGCTCATGATCATGAATGTGGGGATCGTGCTCAGCGTCGCCGTCACGCTGAGCGTGCTCACCGGCTCGGTCAGCCCGCGGCTGCGCGACCAGGTCTACGCGGGCACGCTCTCCCGCGTCTCCCCGGTCGCCGTGCAGCAGCTCATGGACGGCTTCCGGCAGACGTACGGCGTGCTGTTCGCCGTCGCCCTGACCGGCGCCCTGCTGGCCGCCCTGGCCGGACCGCGCCGGGATCCGGCCGCCGGGGAGGGCTGACCGCGCGGCCGCAGGCGGCCCCGGCGGAGACCGGGACGGGCGCCCCGCCGTACCCCGTGGGATAACGGCGAGGCGCCCGCCTACCCGGCCGGGACCGACCCTCCACCGGGGACCGACCCTCCACCGGGGACCGACCGCGCCGGGAGGCCGCCCGGCGTCAGGAGCCGATCTTCTTGCCCCGGGTGTGCCAGGCCACGGCCACCGACGGGCGGGGCTGGCTCTCGCCGCCGTCGGGCCAGTGGCTGGCGGGGGCCTCGGGCGAGGCGCCGTCGATCTCGCCCGGGTGCTGCACCGCGACGAAGACGCTGCGCTGGTCCTCGGTGACGAACGGGCCGCAGGTCTCCGCGCCGATCGGCACACTGAGGAACTGGCGCAGGTACCCGCGCTCGGGGCCGGTGACCGGCATGACGAACAGGCCGTCGTTGGAGCCGAGCGCGTTGCCGTCCGTGGAGATCCACAGGTTGCCGTCGCGGTCGAAGGTGACGTTGTCCGGGCAGGAGATCGGCGAGACCCTGCCCTTGTCGAACCCGGCGAAGTACGTCGAGGCGTCGGCCGGGTCGCCGCAGACCAGCGGGAGCGACCAGGCGAAGGTCGTGGCCGCGGCGTCGTTGCGGCGCTCGGTGATCTCCAGCACGTGGCCGTGCTTGTTGGCGGGACGCGGGTTGGCCTCGTCCACCTGCGCCGGGGTCCGGTTGGAGTTGTTGGTCAGCGCCAGGTAGACGCCGCCGGTGACGGGGTTGCGCTCGATGTCCTCGGGGCGGTCCATCTTGGTCGCCCCGGCCTTGTCGGCGGCCAGGCGGGTGAAGACCAGGACCTCCGCGGCGGTCATGCCCGGCACGTGCGAGACGTTCCCGGTGACCAGCGGGAGCCACTCGCCCGAACCGTCGAACCCGCCGTCGGCGGGGAGCCTGCCGGAGCCGTCGATCTCGGCGGGGCTGTCGCCGGTGAACTTCGCGACGTACAGCGTGCCCTCGTCGAGCAGGGTGCGGTTGTGGCGGTCGAAGCCGGGGATGTAGCGCTTCTTGGAGACGAACTTGTAGACGTACTCGAAGCGGGAGTCGTCACCCATGTAGGCGACGAGGCGGCCGTCCCTGGCGAGGGTGGTGGTGGCGCCCTCGTGGGCGAAGCGGCCCAGGGCGGTGCGCTTGACCGGGGTGGAGTCGGGATCGAACGGGTCGATCTCCACGATCCAGCCGAAGCGGTTGGCCTCGTGCGGGTGCTTGGACAGGTCGAAGCGCTCCTCGACCCGGTCGAAGCGGCGCCCGCCCGGGGTGGTCGAGGCGATGTCGATGCCGTACCGCTTGAGGCCGGCCTTCTGGTCCTCGGGGGCGCCGCTGCCCAGCACGAAGTACTGGTTGAAGTTCTCCTCGGCGGTCAGCACGGTGCCCCACGGGGTGGTGCCGCCCGCGCAGTTGTTCAGCATGCCGAGGACGGCGGTGCCGGACGGGTCGGCGGCGGTCTTCAGCAGGTCGCTGCCCGCGGCCGGGCCGGTGAACCGCATGGGGGTCTGCGCGGTGATCCGCCGGTTGTAGCGGCGGCGGCCCCGGGTGACCAGCCTCCACTGGCCGGTGTTCCCCACCCGCTCGATCTCGACCACCGAGCCGCCGTGCGCGGCCATGGCGATCTTGATCTGCTCCTCGGTCGCGGCGGTCCCGCCGGTGTAGCCGCGGAACATGAGCGCCTCGTCGGAGTACTCGTGGTTCACCCAGAGCAGGCCGCGGCGGCCGCCCATCGGGAAGAACGTCACGAAGTCGCAGTTGTAGCCGAACTGCTTGGCCTGCGCCTCGGCGGTCTGGTTCTCGTAGTCGAACGCCGGGGCGTCGGGCAGGACGGGGTCGCCCCAGCGCACGACGGCGGCCGACGCGTAGCCGTCGGGGACCGTGACGCGGTCCTCCCGGTTCGGCGCGACGGCCGCGAAGCGCAGGCCGCCCCGCCCGCCGTTCCCATGGCCGTTCCCGTGGCCGAGACCCTGGACCTCCGCCCCGGGGTCGGCGGCGGCGGGTACGGCTCCCGCCACGCCGAGCGCGCCCGCCCCGACCGCGACGGCGCCGAGCGCCCCCGCCCGGAGCATTCCGCGGCGGGACAGGACCGAGGTGACCACGTCGCCGAAGTACGTGTTGTCGCCGGTGTTCGGGACATCGTGCGCGCAGGCGTTGCCGCAGCGGAATTCGCAGGTCAGCGCAGAGCGCCCGCTCTTGTGCGGGGTGCTGAGCAGCGGGAGCGTTCGGCGCGGCGACGGGTTCGCCACAGGGGCCTCCAAGATTGTGCACAGGCGTTTCCGAGCGGGGACGCTACGGGTGCCGGCCGAACCCGAGGTGAACGTGGTTTGCCCGAGTGATGAACCGTTCGTCGTCGATGTCCGATCGACCTGCGACCGATCGACCTGCGACCGGACGGCCCCGCCGCCCCCGCCGCCCCGCCGGATCATCGGGGCGGACCGACCGGCGAGCCGGACCGGAAGGGCGGACCGACCGGCGAGCCGGACCGGAAGGGCGGACTGACGGGCCGGATCGTCGGGGAGGGCGGGCATGATGGGGGCGTGCCACCTCACAAGCCCGACCCCGAGAGGGTCCGCACCGCGCTGGACGCCCAACTGGCCGCCCTGGACGAGCCGTCCTACGACGGGCCGGAGGATCTCGGCGCCCTGCTGGGCGCGTGCGCGGCGGCGGTCCTGCGCGCCTACGAGCGGGGGATCCGGCCGGAGCGGGAGGCCGCGCGGCTGGCCGTACGGCACCTGCTGGACCGGCTCGCCGCCGCGGCCCCGGGGCGGACCGTCGAGGTGCGGGTCCCGCCGTACGCGGCCGTGCAGTGCGTGGAGGGCCCCCGGCACACCCGGGGCACCCCGCCGAACGTGGTGGAGACGGACGCCCGGACCTGGCTGGAGCTGGCCACCGGCCGGTTGACGTGGGCCGACGCGACGGCGGCGGGCCGGGTCTCGGCGAGCGGGGCACGGGCCGATCTCACCGCCCACCTGCCGGTCGCCTGAACCGGTCTCACCGCCCGCCTGCCGGTCGCGGCCACCCGCCGGTCACCTGAACCGGTCTCACCGCCCACCTGCCGTGGCCGCCTGGCGGTCGCCCGGGCGCGTCGGCGGGCGGGCGCCCGCCCGCCGACGTCCGGAGCCCACGGCCCCGGACGCCTCGCCCCGGTCGGGGCACCCCTCCGCGGGATCCCCGGGTTCAGGGCACGTCGAAGCGCACCCCGAACCTCTCCTCCAGGCAGCGCTCCCGGGCCCCCGGGGGCAGATCCATGCAGACGCCCGCCCGGCTGAAGAACCAGGCGACGAACGCCGCGGCCGCGATCAGTGTGAGGACGCTCAGACCGATGCCCACCCAGGCGCGGCCCCGGTTGGAGTCCTTGGCGACCGCGACGAAACCGACGATCAGGCCCACGACCGCCGTCAGCGTCCCCAGCCCGCAGGCGAACAGCAGGAAGAGGCTGACGACGCCGAACACGAGCGCGGCGGTGCCGATGCCCCCGCCCCGCCCGGCCGTGACCCGGACATCGGGGGGAGGCGCCGGATACCGCGCCGGGCCTCCCGGATATGTGGGACCGCCCGGCCAGGACGCCTGCGGCGAGCCCGGCGGGGCGGAGGAGTACGGCCCGCCCGCGGGCGGCGCCTCATATGGAGATCCGCCCGACGGCGGAGCGGAGGGGGTGTACGGGTGTGCGCCGCCGGACGTCCCCGGCGGCGGACCGCCGTACGGACCACCGGTCCCCCCGGCGGACGGACCACCGTAGGGGTCGCCGGGCGCCGGCGGCCGGCCCGGCAGGGGCGGCGTCCCCGGCGGGAGGTCCTCGCCCACCGGCTCGGTGGCCTGGGACGGGACCGGGGAGAGCCCCGGAGGAGGGGTCGGCGGCTCGTACCGCGACGGTCCCGAGGCGCCCGCCCCGATGGAGGGGCCCTCGGCGGGGTCCGGCTCGACCCGGAACGGCTCCGGCACCTCCGGCGCGTCCGGCACGTCCGGATGCGGCGGCCTCGGCTCCTCCGGCGGCCTCGGCTCCCCCGGTTCCCGCCGCGGTTCGGGCTGGTCTGGGTCCACAGGTGTCGTCACGTCCGCTCTCCCGACGCGTAGAGATGCCGGAGACCCCACTTTCTCCCGGCCTCCGCCAACGGTGCGGACCGGCCCGGCAAACCCCGGACGATCGTTCGGTCAGGGTGTGGCAAGCCGGATGGGCGGCCCCGGGGTACGAGCAGCCGGGAGGCCGACCTAGACTGAGGCACGTGCTGAAGGGCGACGGCCATCTGAGCCATGACCTTGACCCCCATGACCGACCCCCGAAAGACGCGTGCGGTGTCTTCGGCGTATGGGCCCCCGGGGAGGAAGTCTCCAAACTCACCTACTACGGGCTGTACGCGTTGCAACACCGCGGACAGGAATCCGCCGGCATCGCGGTCAGCGAAGGCAGCCGCATCCTCGTCTACAAGGACATGGGCCTGGTGGCCCAGGTCTTCGACGAGTCGGTGCTGGGCACCCTCCGCGGCCACCTGGCCGTCGGCCACTGCCGCTACTCGACCACCGGGTCGAGCGTCTGGGAGAACGCCCAGCCGACGCTGAGCTCCACCGACGGCGGCGGGCTCGCGCTCGCGCACAACGGCAACCTGATCAACACCCGGGAGCTGGCCGAGCGGCTGGCGCCGGGCACCACCAGGGCGACCACCGACACCGAGGTGCTGGCCGCGCTGCTGGCCCAGGACCGCACCCAGCCGGTCGAGGACGCGGCGGCCGAGCTGCTCCCCCAGGTGAAGGGCGCCTACTCGCTCGTCTTCATGGACGAGAAGACGCTCTACGCCGCCCGCGACCCGCAGGGCATCCGCCCGCTGGTCCTCGGCAGGCTGGAGCGCGGCTGGGCGGTCGCCTCCGAGACGGCCGCCCTGGACATCGTGGGCGCCACCTTCGTCCGGGAGATCGAGCCGGGCGAGCTGCTGACCATCGACGAGCGCGGCGTGCGGTCCCGCAGGTTCGCGCTGGCCGAGCCCAAGGGCTGCCTGTTCGAGTACGTCTACCTGGCCCGCCCCGACACCACCATCGCCGGGCGCGGCGTGCAGACCACCCGGGTCGAGGTCGGCCGGGTGCTCGCCCGCGAGCACCCCGTCGAGGCCGACCTGGTCATCCCCACGCCCGAGTCCGGCACCCCGGCCGCCGTCGGCTACGCCGAGGAGAGCGGGATCCCGTACGGCCAGGGCCTGGTGAAGAACTCCTACGTCGGCCGGACCTTCATCCAGCCGTCCCAGACGATCCGCCAGCTGGGCATCCGGCTCAAGCTGAACCCGCTGAAGGAGGTCGTCGCCGGCAAGCGCCTGGTCGTCGTGGACGACTCGATCGTGCGGGGCAACACCCAGCGGGCGATCGTCAAGATGCTGCGCGAGGCGGGTGCGCGCGAGGTCCACGTCCGGATCTCCTCGCCCCCGGTCGCCTGGCCGTGCTTCTACGGCATCGACTTCGCCACGAGGGCCGAGCTGATCGCCGGTTCGCTCAGCGTGGAGGAGATCCGCGACTCCCTCGGCGCCGACTCCCTGGGGTACATCTCGCTGGAGGGCCTGACCGAGGCCACCACGATCCCCTCCGAGCGGCTCTGCCGGGCCTGCTTCACCGGGGAGTACCCCATCGCCGTCGACCGCGACAGCGTGGGCAAGTACGTCCTGGAGGCCAAGGCGTGAGCATCCGCGCCGGGGACATCGGGGACACCGCCGCGCCGGACACGCGGCCCGTCGGCGGCGTGCGCGTCCGGGCCATCACCTGCGGCGCCGAGGCCGTACGACCGACGGAGGAGGACGCGTGACGAGCTACGCCGCGGCCGGGGTGGACATCGACGCGGGCGAGCGCGCCGTCGAGCTGATGAAGGCGAAGGTCGCGCGGTCGCGCCGGCCCGAGGTCGTCGACGACGCCAGCGGGTTCGCCGGCCTCTTCGACGCCTCGGCCCTGCTGGGCTACCGCCGCCCGCTGCTGACGACCTCGACCGACGGGGTCGGGACCAAGGTCATGCTGGCCCAGCAGCTGGGCAGGCACGACACGATCGGCATCGACCTGGTCGGCATGGTCGTCGACGACCTGGTGGTCTGCGGCGCCGAGCCGCTGTTCATGACCGACTACATCGCCTGCGGCAAGGTCGTCCCGGAGCGGATCGCCGAGATCGTGGGCGGGGTCGCCGAGGGCTGCCGCCTGGCGGGCACCGCGCTCATCGGCGGCGAGACGGCCGAGCACCCGGGGGCCATGGGCGCCGACGAGTACGACCTGGCGGGCGCGGCCACCGGTGTGGTGGAGGCCGACGCCATGCTGGGCCGCGACCGGGTCCGCGCGGGCGACGTGGTGCTGGCGCTGGCCTCCTCCGGTGTGCACTCCAACGGCTACTCGCTGGTCCGGCACATCATCAGGCTCGCCGGGCTCTCGCTGGAGCGCCAGGTCCCGGAGTTCGGCCGGACGCTCGGCGAGGAACTGCTGGAGCCGACCCGGATCTACGCCCTCGACTGCCTGGCGCTCGCCCGCTCGGTCGAGGTGCACGCCTACGCCCACATCACCGGCGGCGGGCTGGAGGGCAACCTGTCGCGGTCGCTCCCCCCGGAGCTGGACGCCCTGCTGGACCGGTCGTCATGGACCCCGCCCGCGGTCTTCGGCGTGCTCGCCGGGCACGGCAAGGTCGCGCAGGCCGACATGGACCGCACCTTCAACCTGGGTGTGGGCATGGCGGCGATCGTCCCCGCCGACGCGGTCGACCCGGCCCTGGCGCTGCTGAAGGAGCGGGGCCTTCCCGCGTGGGTCCTGGGTGAGATCGTCCCCGGCGCCGGCCGCGCCCGGTACCGCTAGCCGCTCCCCGGGCGTGCCGTCCCCGCTCCGGCGGGCCCCGCGCGCCCGGGCCGGTCGCGGCGCCGGAAGCTGCTCCCGGGCCGCCGAAGCGACGCGTTCCCCGGGTCGGCCCCCGCCGTGAAGCCGTCTTTCGTGAAGCCGTCTTTCCGTCGTGAAGCCGTCTTTCCGCCGAGGGAGACCGTCCCTGGGGATGGCGGACGTCCGCGGGCGGACCGGGAGGCGCTCCGGACGGATCCTGGAACGCCCGGCGAGCCGGCGGACAGGGGCGGACGCGGAAAGAACGCCCGGCGGTCGGCCGCCGGGCGTTCCCACCCGCTCAGTGTGCGGACCGCCTAACGGCGGCCGGACGTCCCGTTGTCCCGGTCGTCTCCGGGGTCGAAGTCATCGGCGTAATCGGCATACCGATCCGCGAGATCATCGTAGGAGTCGTCAGCGTCGTCCTTGTGGACGGAGTCGTCTCTGACTCCGAGCTCGTTGCGAAGACGCTCAAGATCAGTGCCACCGCTGTTGTACTTCAGCTGGCGAGCAACCTTGACCTGCTTGGCCTTTGCTCGGCCGCGCCCCATTGGCTCGACCCCCTCGTGTGGGGTCGTGCCCGACCCCTCGTCGCTAACGCACCACGCACTGACGCCACCTGACTGAGGCGTCAGTTCTCGTTCGACTACAACCGTACCTGTTTTGCGCCCGCCTCGGTACGCCGCGGGGGCATGAGGGCTAGCGACCTAGCCAAATGCCCCTAATCCGCCCGACTTCCGACATTCTGCGCTCGGCCAGCCTATCTGCTGCGACGGCCGGTGGGACGCCGTCCTCCGTCGCCGTGGTGAAAATCTTGAGAGTCGTAGCGTAGATCTTCTCGGCCTTTGCCCTCGCCCGGTCCATGTCGAACCCCTGGATCTCGTCGGCGACCTGGATGACTCCGCCGGAGTTGACGACGTAGTCGGGCGCGTACAGGATGCCGCGGTCGGCGAGCTGCTTCTCCACCCCGGGGTGGGCGAGCTGGTTGTTCGCCCCGCCGCAGACGATCGAGGCCCGCAGCCGGGCGACCGTCCCGTCGTCCAGTGCCCCGCCGAGGGCGCACGGCGCGTAGACGTCGATGTCGGCCGAGGTCAGGGCGGACCGATCGGCCACGACCTCCACCCCGGGGTGCCTGCGCCGGACGAGTTCGACCGCCCGCTCGTTCACGTCGCAGACCACCACCTCCGCGCCGTCCTCGACGAGGTGGTCGACCAGCCGGTGGCCCACCTTGCCGACGCCCTCGACCCCGACCCGCCTGCCGCGCAGCGGCGAGGCGCCGAAGACGTGCTCGCAGGCGGCCCGCATGCCCTGGAAGACGCCGAAGGCGGTCAGGATGGACGAGTCGCCGGCGCCGCCCTGGGCCAGGGTGCGACCGGTGACGTAGGGGGTCTCGCGCGCGATGAGGTCCATGTCCTCGCTGTAGGTGCCGACGTCGCACGCGGTGAGGTAGCGCCCGCCCAGGGACTGGACGAACCGGCCGTAGGCCCGGAGCATCGCCTCGTTCTTGTCCGTCTCCGGATCGCCGATGATGACGGCCTTGCCCCCGCCGAGGTCGAGACCCGCCAGGGCGTTCTTGTAGGCCATCGCCCGCGAGAGGTTGAGCACGTCCGCCAGCGCGGCCTGCTCGCTCTCGTAGGGGTAGAACCGGGTCCCCCCGAGGGCCGGGCCCAGGGCGGTGTTGTGGATCGCGATGATCGCGCGGAGGCCGCTGCGCTCGTCGGAGCAGAAGACGACCTGCTCGTGTCCGGCCTGGCCGCTCATCGGGGTGCTCACCGGGCTGCTGTCCTTGTGGGAGAGCCCGAAGACGTCCGTCACGGTGGTGACTCCCGTCGTCCGGTCCGCCGCTCCGTCGCGGCGGAGATCAGCCTCAGGGTAACCACAACCCCCCGAGTGTGACGACCGGTGAGCGCCCCTTCACTGGCCGGGAACGGCGCGCCGCACCGCGACCGCACCGCGGCGGGCCGCACCGCGGCGGGCCGCACCGCGGCGGGTCACGCCGCGGCGGGTCACGCCGCATCAGGCCGCGCCGGGAGGTGGGAGCCCGGCACGGGCCGGTACCGGACAAGGACCGCCTCTTCATGGCACGATGCGAGCGTGCTGCCCTATGCCGCGTACCTCCGCGTCTATGAACCTCTGACCGCGTTCAGCCCCACCGAGCGCGTCTCCTGGCAGGCCTACGCCGAGACGTCCGACCGGCCCCGGCGGGCGAGCGCGCTCCACACCGAACACGGCGAGGCGGTCGCGCGCCTCATCGGCGTCCCGCCCGTCCCGGCCCCGGTCCACGAGAGCTCCAACGCCTACCTGAGGCGCGTGGACGACGTGCTGTACGTCTGCCCCTGGCAGAGCAGGCTGCGCTCGTGGCTGGCCTTCTCGCGCTTCCGCGGGACGACTCCGACCACGGTGGCGGAGCGGTTCGTGCCGCTGTCGATCGCCGAGCAGACCGCCGACGACTTCGACCGGTTCAAGCGGCGCGGCGGGGCGTCCGCGCTGCGCACCCACATCCGCACCTCGACCTGGCACATCCCGACGTCCTGGTTCCTGCCCTTCGACGGGGGCGAGCGCTGGCTGGCCCTCGACGGCGAGGCGGCGGCCGGGGGCACGACCACCACCCGAAACCTGATCTACGTCACCTCCATGGCGCACGCCCGCCGCCGCGTGGCCCGCGCACTGCAGATCCTCCGCCGCCAGGTCGGCGACGTCGGCATCACCGAGGAGGTGGAGGATGTGGCCCGCTGGCTGGAGGAGTTCCACCCGCACTCGCTGGTGGAGCTGGACTACGGCGGCATCGTCCACCTGATGGACGACGAGAGGCTCCGGGCCGACCAGTCCGTGGCCGAGCTCGCCGCCGCGCTGACGGGTCTGGACACCGGCCAGGAAGAGCTGGCCTTCGCCATGTATCAGAGGGTGATCACCCGCTGGCGGTCAATACAACTTCTCGAATCAGCAAACTGAGTCGCATATCACCCCTCTGACCTGCATAAGTGAGGCTGTCAACGTCCGGGGACGCATCTGCGAACTGAGTAATTTGCCGTTTTCACTGCGATACCACGAAACGTGTCGCTAGAATCACCGAGCGTGACAACGCCGCATACACAAGAGAGATGAGTCGCCCCAAAGACTCGCCAATCGCTCTGTGTGGCTGTATGGTCACATCGGGTGATGCCGCATATGGTCCGAACTGCCGCACGCAAAGGACCATAGGGGGACATCCGTGACAAGCGTCAAGTCGCAGGATCGCTGTCGTCGGTCCACACGGAGGAGAGGCCGCACAAATGTCAGCTCGTACACCTGAGGCCGAGCCGCTGCTCACCCCGGCGGAGGTCGCAACCATGTTCCGCGTCGACCCCAAGACCGTCACACGGTGGGCGAAGGCGGGCAAGTTGACGTCCATCCGCACGCTGGGTGGGCACCGCCGCTACAGGGAGACCGAGGTTCGCGCGCTGCTCGCGGGGATTCCGCAGCAGCGCTCCGAGTAGGGCGGGGGCCGTACTCGGATCCGGGGGATCACATCGCGCGCTCACCGGGAGTGTGGGCGCGTGGACCGCACAGGCTCTGTGGAGAGCGGCGCCGCCCGCCCGGCGCCGCCCCACCGGCCGGTGACGCTCCGTCGGTCGTGACGCTCCGTCACCGGTGACGTGGAGCGATCGATCACGCTCCGTCAAGGGGCGGCTCGCTCCGCCGAATGCCGTCCGATCGGCCGGCCCCACTCGTCGGTCGGTGAGGCTCCCCTCCGGGTCCCGACGGGACAACCGGTCCCGGTGGAACAACCGGTCCCGTCAGAACAGCTGGTCCCGGGCCAGTTCCTCAAGCAGCCCCTCGACCTGCGGGTCGTGGTTGGCGGCGACCCCGAGCAGCGCCACCATGTGGTCGACCAGCATGCGTTCCAGTGTGGGCCGCTCGATGTCCCGGTGCTCCAGCCAGTCGAGGCCGGCCGTCTCGACCGAGGCGATCCACGAGCGCAGCGTGATGCGCAGGGCCGGGCCGGGCTCCTCGACCCGCATCTGCCGCATGATGAGGCGGAGCAGACGGTGCCGGACGCTGTCGACGATCTCGCCGATCTCGCCGCTGCGGTCGGCCGGGCCGCCCTTGAGGAGGGCGGCGAAGCCCGCCGCGTGCTCCTCGACGAAGTCGAAGTAGCGCTCCAGTCCCAGGGCCAGCTCATCCATCGGGCGGCCGTTCCCCTGGGGGCGCAGCCGCGCCTCCAACTGCGCGGCGGCGCTCTTCAGCGCGGCGACGTACAGCTCCTGCTTGCCGCCGAAGTAGTGGTAGACCAGGGCTCGTGACGCCCCCGCCGCCGCGGCGACGTCGTCGATGGAGACGTCCTCGGCGTCGTGCCTGCTGAACAGCTCCAGCGCCGCGGCCATGAGCTCCTCGCGGCGCCGGTCCACGCTGAGCCTGCGCCGCGCCGGTCGCGCGTCGCCGGACTTCTCCTGCCTCGCGGCCCCGGATCTCGAACCCACAGTGCGCACACTATCGGAGTGGGAACCGGCGGCGGCCCCGTCGGGATCCGGGTTCCGCCCCGCGGAGGTCGGATCCGGTTCCGTTCCGCGGAAGCCGTACCCCATCCGGAACTCGATCGTTTGGAGTGAGAGGGCGTCAGGACACCCTCCGCAGGTGCCCACCCACCATTCCGGGGGAGAGCCATGTCAGGACCGCCGGTCGACACCACCGTCACCCGAGCCCGGGCGTTCGCCGCCGCCGTCCCGCCGGACGGCGGGCCGCGCCCGCGCCCGACCATCCGCAACGTCGCCGAACGAGCCGGTGTCTCCAAATCGCTGGTCTCGCTCGTGCTCCGCGGCTCTCCGCACGTCAGCGAGCACCGCAGGCAGGCCGTGCTGCAGGCCGCCCGAGACCTCGGCTACCGGCCCAACGCGGTCGCGCGGAGCCTGGTCGAGGGCCGCACCCACCTGGTCGGGGCGCTCGTCGCCGACCTGCACAACCCCTTCTACGCCGAGTTCCTGGAGGGCCTGCAGGAGAGCCTGCACGGCGACGGGCTGCGGCTGCTCATCGGCAACAGCCAGTGGGACCCGGCCTTCGAGGACGAGGCCGTCGAGGCCTTCCTGGAACTGCGGGTGGACGGGCTCGTCCTGCTCGGCATCCCGCCGACCAGCGAGACGCTCATCGAGGCCACCGGATACACGCCCATGGTCGTGGTGGGCGAGCGCGACATCGATCTCGACGGCGTGGACGCCGTGGTGGACGACGACCGGCTGGGCGCGCGCCTGGCCGTCGACCACCTCGTGGAGCTGGGCCATCGCCGGATCGCCCACATCGAGGGCACCCGGTCCTCCTCCGGCCGGTTCCGGTGCGAGGGCTATCTGGTGGCGATGCGCCGGCACGCGCTGGCGCCGTACATCATGGTCGAGCAGAGCGACCCCACCGAGGAGGGCGGCGCCCGGGCCGCGCGGAGCCTGCTGACCCGCGACCCCCGGCCCACCGCGATCTTCGCCGCCGACGACATGGTGGCCATGGGCGTGCTGGCCGCCGCGGCCGAGCTCGGCCTGCGGGTCCCCGAGGACCTGTCCGTCGTCGGATACGACGACACCCACCTGGCGGGCGTGCCCGCGATCTCCCTCACCACCGTCGGCCAGCCCCGGCGGGCCATGGGCCGCTCCGCCGCGGCACTGCTCAGCGACCGGATCGGCGACCCCCGCAAGGCGTCCCGCCTGCGGCAGGTCACCCCCGCACTGGTGGTACGGCGCAGCACGGGACCCGCGGAGGCGTAGGGCGCCCGCCGGGAGGGGTCCCGCCGCGAAACATCCCCGCCGCGAAACATCCCCGCCGGGAAGACCCGCCGAGAAGACCCGCCGGGAGGGTCACCCCGTTCCCAGGCGGGCACCAAGGCTGGGCAAACCTCCGAAGCCGCCTCGCGTCCCTGGTGTTGACTCTGGCGTGACAAGGGGGTAATCATGCGTGATCCAGAACTGGTGTCATGCGCCCAGCGCGCCGCCTCCGACCTGGAGCGGGCGTGGACGCTGTGGCGGAGCGCCCGGGGCCGCGGCGCGGAGGCCGGAGCCGACGCCACGGCGGGTTCCGTGGCCAGCTACGTCGCCCATTCGATCGACCATCCCTGGGGACGCCCGCGCGTGGTGCTGGGCGTGGACGCCGAGGAGGCTCAGGAGCTCGCCGCGCTCCTGCAGCGGCAGGAGACGGGCGAGCGCGCCTGGTGACCTGAGCGCGTCCAGGACCGGAGACGGCGCCGATCACGGCACCCGGCCGCGTAGGTTGGGGTGCCGACGGTTCCGCGCGAAGGGAAGAACGTGACCAGCAGAGCACTCGCGACGGCCCTCGTCCTGTGCTGCCTGGGCGTCGCCGCCTGCGGCGGCGCCCCGGACGACGGGACGGCGGGCCCGGCGGCCTCCGGACCCGCCACGGGCCCGGCGGACCCCGGCCCCTCCTCACCTGCCGGTTCACCGGACTCCTCCGGCTCTGACTCCGGTTCCCCGGACCCCGGCGCCGAGTCGTCGGCCCCTCCCGCCGAGGAGGACACCGGTTCCCCCGCCGACGAGACCACCGCGACCTCCGACTCGACGGTCCCCGCGCCGGCCGGGAGCTCCGCGGTCAAGCCGCTGAGCGGCAAGATCGTGGTCATCGACCCCGGCCACAACGGACACAACTACCGCAACCCCTCGGCGATCAACCGGCAGGTCGACGTCCTGACCCACAAGAAGGCGTGCGACACCACCGGGACCGCCACCAACGACGGCTATGCCGAGGCGGCCTTCACCTGGGACGTGTCCCGGCAGCTGAAGGCGATCCTGGAGTCCAGGGGCGCCACGGTGAAGCTGACCCGCACAAGCAACACGGGCGTCGGCCCGTGCATCACCGAACGGGCGGCCATCGGCAACCGGGCGCGGGCGGACGCGGCCATCTCGGTGCACGCCGACGGGGCGGGCGCCGCCGACCACGGCTTCCACGTGATCATGCCGAAGAAGATCAACGGTCCGGTGGACCCGGTCGTGGACGACTCCGAGAGGCTCGGCCGCGCCGTGCGGAAGGCCTTCAGGAGCGGCACCGGCCTGCCGTACTCCACCTACATCGGACGCAACGCGATGAGCTTCCGCAACGACCTCGGCGGGTTGAACCTCTCCACGGTCCCGAAGGTCTTCATCGAGTGCGGGAACATGCGCAACGCCGCCGAGGCGCGGAAGTTCCGGAACGCGGAGTTCCGGAAGAGGATCGCGCTCTCCCTCGCCAACGGGGTGCAGGACTACCTCACATAGGCTCCGGTCGCGGAGCGCCCCGCGGCCGGGCTCCGGCCCGTACCGGCGCCGCTCCCGGGCGCGGTCCGCCCTGCGGCATATCCGGAAGGTTTCCTTCCTATTTCCGTGCGGGTTCGGCATGATCGGGGCCATGACCGACCTGCTTCCCCGTCCCGTGTCCGCCGAGTACGGCCCCGGCTCCTTCGACCTGTCCCCCGGCGACCCGATCTGCGGGCCCGCCGACCTGGTGGCCGCCGTACGGCGGGCGCTTCCGACCCTGGACCTGCGCCCCGCCGGGGACGGCACGGGCCCGGCGGGGCGGGGAGTCCCTCCGGAGGCGGGCGGCACGGCGGCGGGAACGGCCGTCGATGCGGCGGGCACGGCGGCGGTCGTGACCGAGCGGGACGCGGCGCTGGGCCCCGAGGCCTACCGTCTGGAGGTGTCGGACCGGGGCGTGCGGATCGCGGTGGCCGGACAGGCGGGGGCGTTCTACGCCGCGCAGACCCTGCGCCAGCTCCTGCCCGACACGGCCTTCCGCGCCGTCCCGGCCGGCGGGAGCGTCCCGGCGGTGCGGATCGAGGACGCGCCGCGGTTCTCCTGGCGCGGCGCGCACCTGGACGTGGCCCGGCACTTCCTGCCGAAGCGGGAGGTGTTGCGGATGATCGACCTCATGGCCGCGCACAAGCTGAACCGGCTCCACCTGCACCTGGTGGACGACCAGGGGTGGCGGATCGAGAGCCGGGCGTACCCCCGGCTGCACGAGGTGGCCTCGCACCGGCCGCGGACGGTCACCAGCCACTACCACGAGGAGGAGACCTTCGACGGCGTCCCCCACGGCGGGTACTACACGCTGGCGGACCTGGCCGAGATCGCCGCCTACGCGCGGGACCGGGCCGTGACGGTCGTCCCGGAGATCGACGTGCCGGGGCACGCCTCGGCGATCCTCGCCGCCCATCCGGAGCTCGGCGCGCGGGCCGCGGACGGGCGGGTGCCGGAACCGTTCGGGGTGCTGGACCGCTGGGGCATCTCCCCCGCGATCCTCTCCCCGCTCCCCCCGACGATCGACTTCCTGACCACCGTCCTCGACGAACTGCTCGGCGCGCTGGGCGAGACGCCGTACGTGCACATCGGCGGGGACGAGTGCGTGCTCGACGACTGGGCGGCGTCCGCGCGGATCACCGCCTTCCAGGCGGAGCTGGGCCTGTCCGGCCCGGGCGAGCTGCACGCGTGGTTCCTGCGGCGGCTCGCGGACGCGCTGGCGGAGCGGGGCGGCCGGGCGGTCGTCTGGGACGAGGCGTTCGTCAGCGGCGCGCTCCGGCCGGACACGGTCGTGATGCCCTGGCGCGGTCCCGAGGTGGCCCGCCGGGCCGCCGCGGCCGGGCACGACGTGGTGCAGACGCCGATCTTCCCGCTCTACTTCGACTATGCGGAGGCGGCGTCGGAGGACGAGCCCGTCGCCATCGGGGAGGCGATCACGGTGGCGGACGTGGCGGGGTTCGCCCCGGTTCCGGGGGCGTGGGGGCCCGAGGAGGCCGGGCGGGTGCTGGGCGCGCAGTTCCAGCTGTGGAGCGAACGGCTTCCCGACGGGCGGGCCGTCGACTACCGGGCGTGGCCCCGGGGGTGCGCGCTGGCGGAGGTCGCCTGGTCGGGCTCCGCCGACGCCTCGTTCGGCGCCCGGCTGGAGCGGCACCTCGGACGGCTGGACGCGCTGGGCGTGGAGTACCGGCCGCTCTCCGGCCCACGCCCCTGGCAGCGGGGCGGGACCGGGTGGCGCCGCCACCGGCCGGGCGTCGTCAGGGTCGAGGACGCCGTGAAGCACGTGGAGGAGCTGACCCGCAGCGCCGACTCCACCCGCCCCAGCACGAGCCTCTGACCGCCTTCTCCCTCAGGGGCGCCGCCCGTGACGGGCGGGGAAGGCCGGTGACGCTCCCGGCCCGGTGACACTCCCGGCCCCGGCGGCACGGACGCCGCCGGGCCGGGGCGCGGGATGTACGGACGTCAGCCGGCCACCTCGTAGCCGGCCTCCTTGATCGCGGCGCGGACGGCCGCGTCGTCGAGGGGGTCGGCGGTGACGTCCACCCGGCCGGACTCCAGGTCGACCTCGACCGCGGTGACGCCGGGGACCTCGCCGACCTCTTCCTTGACCGAGCTCACGCAGTGGCCGCAGGTCATGCCGGTGACGGTGTAGGTGGCGACGCTCATGATGGCTCCGATCTCGATGATCTCAACGGCCCGATACTACCCCCCCAGGGTATCAATCAGCCCGCGGTGCGACCGACGATCTCGCGCAGATCGGAGACGCCGTGCCGGCGCATGCGGCGGGCGAGCCCCCGGTGGACGCGGTACGCCCACAGCGGCCCGTGGTAGATCAGGCCGGTGTAGCCCTGGACCAGGGTCGCCCCGGCGAGCAGGCGCTCCCAGACGTCGTCGACGTCCTCGACGCCGCCGACGGAGACGAGCGTGAGCCGGTCGCCGACCCGCGCCCGGAGCCGGCGCAGCACCGCCAGCGACCGGGCCTTCAGCGGACGCCCGGACAGGCCGCCGGTCTCGGTGCTGGAGACGCCCTCGCGCCCGATCGTGGTGTTGGTCGCGATGATGCCGTCGAGCCCCAGCTCCAGGGCCAGGTCGGCGACCGCGTCCACGTCCTCGTCGGCCAGGTCGGGGGCGATCTTGACGAGCAGCGGGGTGCGCTTCGGGGTGCCGTCCGCGACCTCCTTGACCACCGCCAGCAGCGGGCGCAGCAGCTCGACGGCCTGGAGGTTCCGCAGGCCGGGGGTGTTGGGCGAGCTGACGTTGACGACCAGGTAGTCGGCGAGCGGGGCCAGTTCCCTCGCACTCGCCACGTAGTCGGCCGCGGCCTCCGCCTCGGGGACGACCTTGGTCTTGCCGATGTTGACCCCGACGACCGCCGGGACGCCGCGGGTCCTGCCCAGCGCCCGGGCCGCGGCGGCCGCACCCGCGTTGTTGAAGCCCATCCGGTTGATGATCGCCCGCTCCCGGATCAGCCGGAAGAGCCGGGGCCTGGCGTTGCCCGGCTGGGCGTGCGCGGTGATCGTGCCCACCTCGACGTGGCCGAAGCCGAGCGCCGACATGGCCTCCACGCACCCGGCGTCCTTGTCGAAGCCGGCCGCCAGCCCGAAGGGGCCCGGGAAGTGCACGCCGAACGCCTGCACGCGGAGCGCCGGGTCGCGCGGGGCGAGGCGGCGGTGGACCGCCTTCTTGACCACCGGCGCCGCGGAGAGGAGACGGAGCGCGCCGACCGTCAGATGGTGCGCATCCTCCGGGTCGAGACGGCTGAGCAGCTGGGTGAAAAGGAATCGATACATCACCGGCCAGGTTAGTCCCCCGGCCGGGCGCCGCCCGCGCCGACCGGCCCCTCGCCGAGCACCTCGGCCGCCAGGTCGGCGACCTTGCGGCGGCTGTCCCTGGCCCGCTTGCGCAGCCCGGTGAACGCCTGGGCGGCGGTGAGGTCGTGCTTGCCCATCAGGTAGCCGATGGCGCGCTCGATGAGGACCCGGTAGTCGAGGGCGTGCTGGAGCTGACCGGCCAGGACGCTCTTCTCCTCGGCCGCCGTCGCGGCGGTGAGCAGCTGCTCGATCACATCGGCGTAGGCGTGCAGGGTCTGGACGTCGGCCCCGGTCCACGCGTAGGGGGTGGACTGGTAGACGTTCAGCGTGCCCACCGGTCGGCCGCCGAGCCGTACGGGCACCCCGGCGACCGCCCGCACCCCGGGGTGGAGCCGTACGGCCAGCTCCGGCCAGCGCGGATCCGTGCGCACGTCGGCGCAGGTGATCGCCGTGTCCTGCTCGTAGGCGGACACGCACGGGCCCTGGCCGAGGTGGAGCTGGGCTCCCTCCAGGCTGCGCCCGGGGTCGTCGGTGGCGACCAGGTAGCGCAGTTCCTTGCCCTCCTCGGCGAACATCAGACCCGCGCCCGAATAGCCCAGCAACGTGTCCACGACCCCGACGGCCCGTTCGAGCTGCTGGACGATCCCCGTCTCGGGGGCCTCCGCACGGGCCCGCCGCAGACCCGCGACCAATGCTTCCGGATCGAGATACGACATGTGCGCTACGCCTTTCGCCGTGACGTCCCACCACCTGACTCGGGATCCCCGGCTGCCCAGAAACGGAGGATTCATGGGCGGGAATTCACCGGACCGTGACCGCCGGTCCCGCGGACGGCGGCTCGGGACCGGCCCGAGGCCCGGTTCGGGACCGGCCCGGGGCCCGGTTCGGGGAGCGGCTCGGGACCGGTTCGGAGCGGCCGGAGGATCCGGCAACCGGCGTCAATGCGGCGTTAAGAATTCGGCAAGTGAAGATCGGCACGCTGTTCGCATGAACATTCCTTCACGTTCCACCGCCGTCCGCCGCCGCCGCACCCTGGCCCACGTCGTGCTGCGCGACCTGGCGGAGACCGGGCACACCACCGTCCCGCCATGGTGGGAGGACGAGATCGCACGCGAGTTCGGCGGGCTGGACGGGTTCCTGGCGGAGCTGAGCCGCCAGTGGTGGACGGCCTACGCCGTGCACCTGGACGCGCTGATCGAACTCGGCGCGGGGGATCCCGGGCAGGCGTGGGCCGACGTGACGGAGCAGCTGCCGTACCTGCGGCTCGTGCTCGACGCCTATGCCGGTGAACCCGCCCTCGCCGAGGCCGAGCGCCGCCACTGCGACGTGCTGCGCTGGACCGCCCGCCGGGAGGCACGGCACGCCGCCTGAGCCGCCCGCCACGGGATACGACGCGCCGCCTGAGCCGCCCGCCACGGGATACGACGCGCCGCCTGAGCCGCCCGCCACGGGATACGACGCGCCCGGCAGTCACCGAGGGCCCGGTGCGCCGATCCGGCCGCCCGCGGGGAAGACCCGGCAGCTCGGAGCCGTCCGCCGGCAGGTCCGGCACGCCGCCCGGGTCCCGATCGCGTCCCCGTTTCCGCGCATGGACGCGTCTCAGCGGGTAGCCATTGACGATGGTCGCTTTCCTCGAACACCAGGACTCGGATCGCCGTCTGGGCATGCGGCTCACCGTCGCGGTGGTGGCCGTGGCGCTGTTCTCGGCACCGTTCGTCCTGCTGCTGGCACTGGTGGTCTCGTCCTTCTCCCCGCTCAACGACTTCGATCAGCGGATCGCCGAGCGGGCGCACGCGCACACGCTCTCCCAACCCGGCTACGGGGACTTCCTCAACGTGGCGACGGAGGTGTTCGGCCCGACGACATGGCGCGTCCTGATGGTGCTGGCCGCGATCTGGCTCTGGCGCCGGGGGCGGCGGCGCCTGGCCGTCTGGACCATCGTCACGATCACCGTCAGCGGCCTGCTGAACCTCGCGGTCAAGGAGCTCGTGGACCGGGCCCGGCCGGCGCTGCCCGACCCGATCTCCTGGGCGCCGGGCGCGTCCTTCCCCTCCGGACACGCGATGGCCGCGGCGACGGGGGCGAGCATGGCCGTACTCCTCCTGCTCCCCTTCCTGCGGAGCCGGGCCGCCCATCTGGCCGCCTGGGGCTGCGCCGCGGCCGTCACCGCGTTCGTGGCCTACAGCCGGGTGGCGCTCGGCGTGCACTGGGTGAGCGACGTGGTGGCGGGCGTCACCCTGGGGCTGGCGACCGTGGCGGCGACGGCCGCGGGGTACGAGACCTGGCGACGCGACGAGGGCCGCAGGCCCGCCGTGCCGTACGAGGAGGGCGTGGAGCCGGAGATGGAGGAGGACGGCCGGGAGAGTCCCGGCCGCGCGGAGTGAACGCCTCGCGGACGTTCCCGCGGTCGTTTTCGGGGTAGTCCGCGCCCCATGTCGAAATTGCCGATCGATGTCCGGGGCGCCGTACGGCTCATCCTGCTCCCGCTCTCCCTCATGGCCGCCCTGACGGTCGGCGTCGGGCTGCTGATCACCAAGGTGCTGGAGCCGACGACCATCGGCGCGAACGACCGCGGGGTCAACGAGGAGATGGCCCGGGAGCGCACGACCTTCTGGAGCGACGTCACCGACGTGGTCTCCGACCTGTCGGACACCCCGGTGATCGTCGGCGCCACCGCCGTGCTCGTGATCGTGTTCCGGCTGGCCTTCAAGCGCTGGAACGAGTCGCTCTTCCTGGTGACGGCCGTCTGGTCGCAGTCGCTGATCTTCCTGCTCTCCACCGTCCTGGCGGAGCGCAAGCGGCCCGCGGTCCAGCATCTGGACCCCGCGCCGCCCACCTCCAGCTTCCCCTCCGGGCACACCAGTGCGGCGGTCGCCTTCTACTGCGGCGTCGCGCTGGTGCTCACCCTGCACACCCACCGCCACAGGATCCTGAGTGTGCTGTGGTGGCTGGTCGGCCTGGGCGTCCCGCTCGGGATCGCCTACTCGCGGATGTACCGCGGCATGCACCACCTGAGCGACGTGAGCTGGGGCTTCCTGCTCGGCCTGGTCTGCGTCGCGGTGGCCGCCAACGCGCTGCTCCTGCGCCCGCGGCGCCGGGAGCGGAACGCGGCGGGATCCGGAGGACTCAGAACAGCTCGTACGGCGTAGCCACCATGGCTCCCGCCGCGGTCAGCTCCTCCTCCACCCTCCGGGAGACGACCGCGGCGGGCTCGTCGCCGTCGCAGGCGGCGCGGACCCCCCGGACGAGCGTGACGGCGTGCCCGCGCGCCAGCGCCGCCAGGGAGGTCTCCCGGACGGACCGCTCGCTCCGCATCCCGGCCACCACGACCGAGGCCACCGGCGGGAGCACCCAGGCCAGGTCGGTCCCGTCGAACGCGTCCGGCGCGTGCCCGTCGATCACGTGCTCCCCGGGCAGCGCCTCGTGGACCGGCTCCCCACCGGGCGTCCCGGAACGGCCGGGATCACCCGCGGAGCCGTCACCGCGGACGAAGACAACGGGGGCCCCGGCGGCACGGGCACGTTCCAGCAGCACGGCGATCGTGTCCGCGGCCGACCGCTCATCGGGCGCCGCTCCGGCCCCCGGCGCGGGCGTCCGGAGCGGGCTGCGCCGGGCGTCGAACACGAGAAGGACTTGTCTCACATGTGAACTCTAGTTCGAAACACCGATCCGGGGAAGCGTTTCGGCCGCTCCGTACGCGACGGGACTCGTCATCGGGTGCGGGGCGATCCCGCCGGGGCGGATCGAGGCGGGGGCGCACCGGCTCGCGGAGTGCTTCCGGGACGCCGCGCACCGGTGAGGGGAGCCGCTTGATCCGCTTAACACGCCGGTGAGGGAAACCGCTTGCCGGTACCCACCCGACCGGCGATCATCGTCTGGGCGGACACCACCGACCGGACCGCGTCCCCGCCCGGCGGACGACACGGAGGAGTCCCCGCCCGGCGGACGACACGGAGGAGCGGACAGCGCATGGACATCATCGACCCCGGGGTGAGCGACTACCTGCTCTCCCACTGCACCCCCGCCGACGACCTGCTGCGCGAGCTGGCCGCCGAGACCCGGGAGGCGTTCCCCCGCTCCGCGGGCATGCAGATCTCCCATGACGAGGGCGAACTGCTCACCATGCTCGTCCGGCTCACCGGCGCACGGCACGCCGTCGAGGTGGGGGTGTTCACCGGCTACTCGTCGATCTGCATCGCCCGGGGGCTGTCCGAGGGCGGCCGCCTGCTGGCGTGCGACGTCAGCGAGGAGTGGACGTCGATCGCCCGGCGCTACTGGAAGCGGGCCGGCGTCGCCGACCGGATCGACCTGCGGATCGCCCCCGCACTGGAGACGCTCCGCGCGCTGCCCGCCGAGCCGCACCTCGACTTCGCGTTCGTCGACGCCGACAAGACCGGCTACCCGCTCTACTACGAGGAGCTGGTCCCCCGGCTCCGGCCGGGCGGGCTGATCGTCCTGGACAACGTGCTGCGGGCGGGCCGCGTGCTCGACCCGGGCTGCCAGGACGAGGGCGACGCGGCCATGCGCCGGATGAACGCGACCGTCGTCGCGGACGGCCGCGTCGACTCGGTGATGCTGCCCGTGCGCGACGGCGTCACCCTCGCCCGCAAGCGCTGACCCCGTCGGCCCGGACCGCAGAGCGCTGACCCCGTCGGCCCGGACCGCAGAGCGCTGACCCCGTCGGCCCGGACCGCAGAGCGCTGACCCCGTCGGCCCGGACCGCAGAGCGCTGACCCCGTCGGCCCGGAGCGGGGGCGCTCCGCCTGCCGGAATGCCGCCGTCCGGCGTGAATCTCCTGTGAGATCGGCACGGCCGGGCCTGCCGTCCGGCCCGTGCACCGCCGCGGCGCCCGGTCCGAACCGGGGACCTCACAGAGAGCTCACAGAACCTCTCACGGGCCGTCCAGCCGCCCGGCCCAGGATCGGTCACATGATCGAGTTACGGCGATTGACCAAACGCCACGGCCGGACCACGGCGGTGAGCGACCTGAGCTTCGACGTCAGACCGGGTGCGGTCACCGGTTTCCTCGGCCCGAACGGCGCGGGCAAGACCACCACGATGCGGATGATCCTGGGCCTGGACGCGCCGACGAGCGGCACGGCCACGATCCGCGGACGCCGGTACGCCGACCTCCCCTTCCCGATGCGCGAGGTCGGCGCGCTGCTGGACGCCCGCGCCGCGCACCCGAACCGGAGCGTGCGCGCCCATCTGCTGTCCCTGGCGCAGAGCAGCGGCATCGCGCGGAGCCGGGTCGACGAGGTGCTCGGCGCCGTCGGCCTCTCCCGGGTCGCCGGCCGGCGGGCGGGCGACCTGTCCCTGGGCATGAGCCAGCGACTCGGCATCGCCGCGGCCCTGCTCGGGGACCCGGCCGTGCTGGTGTTCGACGAGCCGGTCAACGGGCTCGACCCGGAGGGCGTCGTGTGGATCCGCACCCTCATGCGCGACCTCGCCGCGGAGGGCCGGACGGTGCTGGTCTCCAGCCACCTGATGAGCGAGACGGCGCTGACCGCCGACCACCTGGTCGTCATCGGCCGGGGTCGGCTGCTCGCCGACGCCGGGCTCGACGCGTTCATCCGCGCGAACTCGCGGGAGACCGTCCTGGTGCGCACCCCGGACGCAGAGGAGCTCGCCCACCGGCTGCGCGACGCCGGCGGGACCGTACGGCCCGGCGTCGCACAGGCGCCGGACGCCCTGGTGGTGACGGGGATGGAGAGCGCGGTGATCGGGAAGGTCGCGATGGCGCACGGGGTGGTGCTGCACGAGCTGACGCCGCACCGGACCTCCCTGGAGGAGGCGTACATGGAGCTCACCCGCGACAGCGTGGAGTTCGGCGGCGCGGAGTCCGGCCCGGAGGGGGAGCGATGACGGCCCTCCGTCCCGTCGCCCCGCGCCCGGGGACGACGCCGGGTCCCGCCGCCGTCCTGCGCTCGGAGTGGACCAAGTTCCGCACCGTCCGCGCCACCGTGGGCACGCTGGCCGGCGCCTTCGTGGTCGTCGTCTGCTACGGCCTGCTGTTCGGCACCGCGAACGGCAGGGAGTACCTGGGCGCCCCGCCCGGGGAGCAGGCCTCCTTCGACCCCCGCCAGACCGCGTTCCGCGCCCTCATGCTCGCGCAGCTGCTCGTCAGCGCCGCGGGGGCGCTCACCGTCACCTCCGAGTACGCCTCGGGGACGATGCGGACCAGCGTGACCGCCGTGCCCCGGCGGGGGCGCCTCCTGGCGGGCAAGGCGGCCCTCGTCGCCCTGCTCATGCTGCCCTGCGGGCCGTTGCTCGCGCTCGCGTCCTTCCTGACCAGCCAGGCGACGCTCACCGCCCAGGGCGCCCCCGGCCTCGCCCTGACGGATCCGGGCGTGCCGGGCGCGATCGCCGGCGCCGGGCTGTACATCACCCTGATCGGCCTGTACGGCGTCGCCATGGGGTTCCTGCTCCGCAGGACGGCGGGAGCGGTCACCCTCGGCACGTTCCTGCTGATCCTGCCCGCGATGGCCTCCCTGTTCCCCGAATGGCTGGCCCGGGCGGTCCTGACGTACTGGCCGACCTCCGCGGGCGCCCAGCTCTTCTGGGCCGGACTGAACGCCGACGGACTCCCGCCCCGGGCCGGGTTCGCCGTACTCGCCGCGACCGTGCTCGCCCTGCTGCTGGCCGCGTCGGCCCTCTTCCGCGCACGGGACGTCTGACGCCCGCACCGGGTCCCGCCGGGCTCCGGAGGCGCGCGTGGGGAGGGGCGCCCGCACCGGGAAGGCGCCCCTGCCGGTTCGGAGCCCGCACCGGGAGGAACGCCCGTACCGGAGCCCGGAGCCCGCACCGGGAAGGCGCCGTACGGAGCCCATGCCGGGTCCCGCGAACCGCGCCGCTCCCTATCCTCGGAGGCGGCACACCCGCCCCGGGCGGAACGCCTCCGGAAGAGAACACCGGCGTTGGAGGGAGACCGATGGACGGGAACCGGTTGCTGGTGGTCGACGACGAGCCCGTGGTGCGGGAGCTGCTCTCGGCCACCCTGCGCTTCGCCGGATACACGGTCGGCTCCGCCGCCACCGGATCCGAGGCGCTGGACGCCGCCCGGCACGAACCTCCCGACCTGGTGCTGCTGGACGTGATGCTGCCGGACATGGACGGCTTCGAGGTCGTCCGCCGCCTCCGGGAGCTCCCCCGGCCGCTGGGCGCCGGTCGCCCGGGCCGGATCCCCGTGCTGTTCCTCACCGCCCGCGACGCCGCGGCGGACAAGGTCAACGGGCTCCGGCTGGGCGGCGACGACTACGTGACGAAGCCGTTCGACCTGGAGGAGCTGCTCGCCCGGATCCAGGCCGTGCTCCGCCGCACCGGGCCCGCGCCCGACGACCGGACGCTGCGCGCGGGTGACCTGGAGGTCGACCCCGACGGCCACCAGGTCCTCAAGGCCGGCCGCCCGGTACGGCTCTCGCCCACGGAGTTCCGGCTGCTGCACTATCTGATCCTGAACACGGGGAGGGTGGTCTCCAAGGCCCAGATCCTGGAGCACGTCTGGCAGTACGACTTCGCGGGCGACTCCAGCATCGTCGACACCTACGTGAGCTACGTGCGGCGCAAGGCCGACACCACCGACCCCAAGCTCATCCACACCGTGCACGGTGTCGGATACGTCCTGCGCAGGCCCAGGACGTGAGCGCCGTCCCCGGAGCCGGACCCTGGCGCGGGCGCGGACGGGAACGGCACGGCGCGGACGGGAACGGCACGGACGCGGACCTCGACGGGACGGACGCGGACCTCGACGGGACGGGATCGACATGAGCGCATCGGCCGACGCGGGCAGGATCCGAACGGGCGCACCGGCGGGATCCCGGGCCGGACGGCGGTCCGGGGGCCTCTCACTCCGCGGGCGCCTCCTGCTGATCGCCTCGGCTCTGCTGGCGGTGGGTCTGCTGGTCAGCGGCACGGTCGCGATCGCCACCCTCCGCGCCCACCTGGTCGACCGCGTGGACGAGCAGCTGAGACCGCTCGCGACGCTGCTGGCGCGTCTCCCCGCCGCCCTCCTCGGACGGTCCCCGGCCGACGAGGGCGACGGAGTCCTGCCGGCGCTTCCCGGCATGGGTCTGATCGACCAGGTGCACGTCGCCCACCTCGCCCCGGACGGGACCGTCCTGGACCGGGGGAACCTGTCGGCCCGGGGCTCGGGCGATACTCCTCGGCTGCCTACGCTCGACGCCGGAGCCGTCGCCCGGCTCTCCGGACGACCCTTCGACGCTCCCGGGTGGACGGGCACCGCGAACTGGCGGGTGATCGTGGTGCCGCGGACCGGACCGCACCCGTCCCCGGGACGGCCGGCCTCGGAACGGCCGGCCTCTGCGGAGAACGGTGCCGTCGTCGTGGCCGCGCCGTTGAACGGCGTGCGGTCCACGATCACCCGCCTCGCTCTGGTCTGCCTGGTCACCGCGGTCGTGCTGCTGGCTCTGCTGACCGGTGCCGGCTGGTTCGCCGTGGGCAAGGGACTGCGGCCGCTGCGCGAGATCGAGGAGACCGCGGCGGCCATCGCCGGAGGCGACCTGTCCCGGCGGGTGCCCGGCACGGCCCCGCCGGGCACCGAGGTGGGCCGCCTGTCGGCCGCGCTCAACGGCATGCTCGGCCAGCTCGAGACGGCCTTCGCCGAGAGGGAGGCGTCGGAGGCCCGGATGCGGCGCTTCGTCGCGGACGCCAGCCATGAACTGCGCACACCGCTCTTCGGCATCAAGGGCTTCTCCGAGCTGCACCGGATGGGCGGCCTGCCCGACACCGACCGGGCGATGAGCCGGATCGAGAGCGAGGCGTCCCGCCTGGCCCGGCTGATCGAGGACCTGCTCCTGCTGGCCCGGCTGGACGAGGGCGAGAGCGTCCTGCCGATGAATCTCGCACCCATGGACCTGCGCACACTCGCCGCCGACGCCCGCCACGACCTGCACGCCCTGGACCCCGCCCGCCGGGTCACGCTGACCGGCCCGGACGGAGGTCCTCCGTCGGCGGCCCCGGTCCACGGCGACGAGGCTCGGCTCCGGCAGGTGACGAGCAACCTCGTCGGCAACGCGGTCGCCCACACCCCGCCGGGCACCCCGGTGCGGATCGGCGTCGGCACGGCCGGGGACGAGGCCGTGCTCGTCATCGAGGACACCGGCCCCGGAATGACCGCCGAGCAGGCGGCCCGCGTGTTCGACCGCTTCTACCGCGCGGACGCCTCGCGCAGCCGCGCCACGGGCGGTGGAACGGGCCTGGGCCTGTCCATCGCCCGCTCCGTCGTCACCGCCCACGGCGGCCGGGTGGAGCTCCGTACGGCCCCCGGCCGGGGCGCCGCCTTCCGGGTGGTCCTCCCCGTCGCGGACCCGGGACCAGCGGGACCGCCGCCGGGCGGCTGACCCGGCGGCCCGCGACGGGCGGGGATGACGCGTGCCTAAACCGCCGCGGGTTCCCACTCCTCAGAAAGGCACGGCAGGCGGGCCGCGCGGTAGAGCACGACGATCAGGGCCACGAGGGCCGCGAACCAGACGATGGGCAGGACGACCCCTGGATCCGCGTAGCCGTACCCGGCCGGCACGCCGAGCGCTCCCAGGCCGGCCACGGCCCAGCGCAACACGTCGAGGAGGCCGGCCCTGGAGACGTCTCCGCAGAAGCGGATCCGCCTGATGACGGCGTCGGCCGCCAGCCAGACGGTGATCAGGGCGCCCACCGTGCCGGCGACGCCCATCATGTGTCCGACAGGTGAATCCATCAGGGGACGATCCTCATCCACGAAATACGTGGCCATGATGACCAGCGAGGTCCAGACCATGGTGACGGCGGCGAGCCCGACCCGGCTGAAGGGGTCATCGACGGTTCGCCGCAGCGCGGACGCCCCCGACGCGCACAGAGCCCACCCGACGGGGTCGAGCAGCAGGTCGAAGCCGTTGATACGGAGGGCGCCGAAGGCGAGAACGAAACCGGTGGCGATCTTCGTGACGGGTCGCATGCGCCATGGCCTTCCAGGTGTGTCGTCGTCCGGCGGGTCCGGGGACGGGTCCGCCGTCAGAACAGGTCCGGGTTCACCGCGTCGCTGCAGACCTTGACGGCGAGGCCGCGCTGCCAGGCGATCGGGAGCCTCTCCTCGGGGCCCGTCACCCACCACGAGTTCCAGGTGACCTCCGCCGACCCCGAGCCGATCCAGGTGCGGTAGGTGAAGCCGACCGGCTGGGGCTCGTGTGGCACGGCCGCGCAGTCGGTGATGACGACACGCCTCTCCAGGGTCTCGTAGCCACCGCTTTCCACGGTGACCACCGAACGCTCGCCTTTCTTCTCGTCGGCGGGCAGCAACCGGAGACCCGGAATTTCCATCGAGATGCCGGTGAGTGTGAAGGAGGCCGGCCCTTCGTTCTCCAGCTCGATGAGCACCACGGCCGAAAGCACGCCGTTCTCGTCCACCTGGGCATGGAGGAAGAAATCGTCGACACTCCAGCGGATGTACGGAGTGACGGCCCCCGACCACCACAGGAACGCCGACAGGATCACCAGCGACAGGAAACCGGAGACCGCGACCAGCGACAACTGGCGCATATGCCTGCCACGCCATGTAGCAACACCGAATTGCTGCCATATGTCGCCTGAATCCATGATCTAAAACCATATATGGTGTCGTGTCGTGACGATATCCCCGGCGGTCCTCTGGGCGGTCGCCGCGGCCGCCATACTCGTGGCGGCCGTACCGGTCACATCCGAACGGCTCACCAGGTTCACCGCGCTGACCGGTCTCTCCGTCACCCCGGCCAACGCCCGCCGGGTCATCGACCACTTCACCGCCCTGCGCCGGTGGCGGTTGGTCTCCCTCGCCCCGGCCGTTCCCCTGGCCTGCCTCACCGACGACCCGTTCTACCTGGTCGTGGGCTGGTGTGCCGTCTCCGTCCTCCGTGACGTACGGTCGCCGAGCCGGGCACCGCACCTCCACGGCGGCATGAGGATCTACCGGAGGGCGTGGCTGCTCGGTCTGGGCGGAGCCGTGGTGGCCGCCGCCCATCAGCTGCTGGACAGGGGGGCCACACCGACGTGGCTGGCCCATGCCGCCGTCGTCGTCGCCGTGGCGGTGGCCGTACCGCTCGCCGCCCGGAACCCGGCCGCCGGACCGGCGCCCGACACGACGGATGACACGGCACTCGACACGGCACTCGACACGGCGGATGACACGGCGGATGACACCGCCCGGGCCGAACTCGCCGTCCGCCGCTGGTCGACGCGGGCGCTCTATCTCGCGGGAACCGCGATCGTGCTGGCGGGCGCGCTGCTCACCCCCGGCCAGCCGCCCCGGCGCGAACTGCCCGAGTACTCGATGCCCCGATCGTTCCCTGAGCACACGGCCGTGTTCACGACGGTGGAGAACCACAAGGGACCCACCTGCCCGTGGTTCGACGAGATGGACGCTCCCTGCCGATCGTGGCTGGTGAACGAGGAGCCGTTCCCGCAGGCCGCGCCGTACGTCGTCAGAAAGGGCGGAGCACCCGGGCGGGCGCCGTTCGCGGTCCGCCCCGACGAGAAGGCCGTCGTCTATCTGGACAGGCACAGCCGCCGCATGATGTATCAGGACGCCGGGGGCGTCCACCCCCTCACCGGCCGCCTGGCCGACACCGAAGTGCCCGTGACCACGTTCGCCGGTCAGAACAGGTACGTCGCCCTGACCGGGGAGGGCGGCACGCGGATCACCGACACCGAGACCTGGAAGACGGTGTCGGTCCCCGGTGTCCGGCGGGTCCACGACCTCAACCGGAGCGGGATCGTGGCCACGACGGCCACCCGGGTGCTCGTGCTCGACCATCGGGGCAGGACCCGGATGAGCATCCCCCTCAGGAAGCTGCCGCAGGACGCTTCCGAGGACACCTACCACCTCCGGCGGGACGGCGAGCGCTTCGTGGTCATCCGGCATTACGAAGGGCGCGTCGAGACCTACGATCCGGAGACCGGCGATCGGCTGTCCCGGGTCACGCCCGAGTTCCCCGGTGACGACTTCGTCGACGTCGGCCTCGGCTGGTCGAAGCAGGGCCGTTTCCTGCTCCGCGGCTACGAGAGCGAACGCGTCTACAGCCTCGACCTGATGACCGGAGAGCTCCTGAGACGCGGAAAGTGAACGCGGACGGAGAGGCTCGCACGCCGCCGTGAGGCCGCCGCCGAACTCGACGCGGAACGCCCCGCGCCCGCGCCGGATCATGCGATCACCTCGGATCGGGCCGGAGCGTGAAAGTTTCAGCGCCGGTTGACGGATGTGAGGCGGCCGTCCACGATCATCTTGCCTCCGGTCAGGGGGGGCGTCGAGTGAATACCGCTTCCCACTGCGAGGTGCGCCGATGCCGAGAACCCTGTTACGGACCGTGTCCGCCGTCCTGCTGACGCTGGCCGCCCTGAACGCCCCTGCGGCGCACGCCGAGGAGGGCGCCCCGGTCGCGGTGACCGTCAACGCCCGCGCCGCGCTGGCCCCGGTCCCCGAGACCGGCATCGGCACCAACCACGCGATCTGGGACAGCCGCCTGGGCACCGACGAGACCGCCGACCTGCTCAAGGACGCGGGCGTGAAGCTGCTGCGCTATCCCGGCGGCTCGTACTCCGACATCTACCACTGGGCCGACCACACCGCTCCCGGCGGGTACGTGGCCCCCGACACCGACTTCGACACCTTCATGCGCGGCGTCCGGCGCACCGGGGCGCAGCCGATGGTGACCGCCAACTACGGCACCGGGACGGCGCAGGAGGCCGCCGCCTGGGTGCGGTACGCCAACGTCACCAAGGGCTACGGCGTCACGTACTGGGAGATCGGCAACGAGAACTACGGCAACGGCCGCTACGGCACCGCCTGGGAGGCGGACGAGCACGCCGACAAGAGCCCGGCCGAGTACGCCCGCCACGTCGTCGCCTACGCCGACGCGATGAAGGCCGTCGACCCGACCATCAAGATCGGCGCGGTGCTGACCACTCCGGCCGACTGGCCCGACGGACTGGTCGCCGAAGGTGACGCCGGAACCTGGAACGAGGTCGTCCTGTCGGCCGCCGGATCGAAGATCGACTTCGTGATCCTGCACTGGTACCCCGGCGCCCTCGACAAGGCCGCGCACATCCCCGACATGATCCGCCTCACCCGGCGGCAGATCGCGAAGCACGCGGGGCCCGGCTCCGAGCGGATCGGCATCGCGATGACCGAGTTCAACACCGGCAGCAGCAGCAACGGCACGAACACCCAGCCCGGCGCGCTGGCCGCCGCCGACGCCTACGCGACGCTGCTGGCGAACGGGGTCTTCACCGTCGACTGGTGGAACGTCCGCAACGGCATCGGCAACGTCACGCAGGTCGAGGGGCACACCGACTACGGCGACTTCGGACTGCTGTCGAGCGGGACGTGCACCTCCGACGGCAGCGTCTGCGAACCGCAGGTGAACACGCCCTTCGCGCCGTACTACGCGCTGCAGATGGTGAGCAGGTTCGCCCGCCCCGGCGACCGGTTCGTCCGGGCCGCGACCGACCAGGCGAAGGTCGCCGCGCACGCCGTGCGCCGCGCCGACGGCGGCCTGGCCGTCCTGCTGATCAACACCTCGTCCGACACGTCCTACCCCGTCACGATCGACTACGCCGGCTTCAGCCCGGCGGCCGGGGCCCCCACCGTGCTGACCCACACCAACGGCGCCACGGCCGTCACCAGCGCGACCGCGGGCAGCGCGACCGACCGGACGCTGCCCCCGCTCTCGATGACCACGATCGTCCTGCGGCCCGCCACCGCCCCGACCGGTCTGCCCGGCACACCGGGACAGCCGGTCGTCTCGGACGTGACGGACAGGGCCGCCACGATCTCCTGGCCCGCCGCCTCCGCCGGCGCGCACCCGGTGGTGAAGTACGAGGTCCACCGGCAGAACGGAGCCGTCAGCGAGCAGCTCGGCGAGACCGCCGGCACCTCGCTCACCGTGGGCAACCTGAAGCCGGGCACGGACTACACGGTCAACGTGATCGCGCGGGACGGCGGCGGCGGCGCCTCGCCGCCCTCCGCCCCTCTGACGTTCACCACCGGCACGCCCGCCTCCGGCCCGTGCTCGGTACGGCTGGCCAAGCAGTCCGACTGGGCCAGCGGCTACGTCGGCGCCATCGAGATCACCAACCACGGTGCGCCGATCAACGGGTGGACCCTGGACTTCAGCTGGCCCCGGGCGTGGCAGAGCCTGGGCAGCGGCTGGAGCGCCGTCTGGACACAGGACGGACGGGACGTCAGGGTCGTCAACGACTCCGGCAACGGCTCACTGCCCACCGGCGGATCGACCACGGTCGGCTTCGTCGGCAACTACAGCGGCCCGAACGTGCTGCCCGCCGTCTTCACCCTCAACGGAACCGTCTGCACGACCCGGTAGCGGCGCCCGGAGGCCGCCGTCCGCCACGACGGACGGCGGCCCCGGTCGCGGGCCCCGCGTCCGCCCGGGCAGCCGCCCGACGCCGGATCTCCCCGATCACCGCTGTCCCCAGAGAACGGGAAAGCCCCGAACGGTGATCGTTCGGGGCTTCTGTGCTGCTCAGCTGATGTGGTCAGGGGCGGGGTCGAACCGCCGACCTTCCGCTTTTCAGGCGGACGCTCGTACCGACTGAGCTACCTGACCTCGGTGGTGGATCGAACACCTACCAGAGCGGTCCTGACGGGACTTGAACCCGCGACCTCCACCTTGACAGGGTGGCGAGCACTCCAAACTGCTCTACAGGACCTTGCTTTTGTCGGAAACTTGCGTTTCCGTTCTTTCTGCCTCGCTTAGCTTACCAGCTCTTCGGAGGTCTTCGACCTGCCGTTTCCCTGGTGAGCTTTCGCTCGACCGTGCCCCCAACGGGATTCGAACCCGTGTCGCCGCCTTGAAAGGGCGGTGTCCTAGGCCACTAGACGATGGGGGCTCAGGATTCTCATCCCGTTCCGTCGCCGTCTTCCGCTGGAGACCTCTGAAGCATAGGGGACGTTTGCCCCTGATGCCAAAGCGGCTTCCCGGATCACGGCGTCATCACGGCGTCGCGGTGCCGACGGGCGAACCCGTCGGGGACGGGGCGATCGTCGGCTCCGGTGAAATTGTACGCCCCGGGTCGTTCTCGACGTGACGCTGGATCTGCACCGACTGCTCGCCCAGCCCTCCGAGGGTGATGTCGTCCCAGGCCCGCAGGCGGCGCGTCTCCCGGTCGAAGTACAGGACCGAGGCCATGACCGGGGTGGGCTCGTCGTGCTCCAGGGCGCGCAGCCCGGCGCCGCCGGTCGAGCCCTGGACCAGCACGCGGGTGCCCGAGGGGAGCAGTTCGGTGGAGCGGGCGTGGGAGTGGCCCGTCAGGACCATGGGCGCCGAGCCGGAGAACCCCTTGGCGATCGTCGGGTCGTGCACCGCCACCAGGTCGACCGGCCCGAGCGCCTGCGACAGCCGTCCGGCGTGGGCGCGGCCGAGGGCGGCGAGGGACTCCAGATCGGAGTCGACCGGCACGGACTTGTCGGGGGTGAACCGGGGGTCGCCCAGCCCGTAGACGCGCAGGCCCGCCACCTCCTCGACCGAGTCGTCCAGGACGATCGCGCCCTTCTGCCTGGCCACCGCCCGCTGGGTGGCCTTGGAGTCGTGGTTCCCGCGGACGAAGACGTACGGCACGCCGAGCCTGCCGATCTCCTCGACGAAGTTGTCCTCGGGACCGGTTCCGTGGTCGGTCAGGTCACCGGTGTCGACCACCGCATCGATCTTGAACTGGGCGGTGACCGAGCGGATGAGGTTCCACGCGATGGGGTTGAGGTGGATGTCGGAGACGTGCAGGACCCGGATCGAGGTGGGGTCGGCGTCGTAGATCGGCAGGGAGGAGACCACGTCGTAGAGCTGGGAGACGTTGTCGACCAGCTTGACGAGCTGCCCGCGGTAGGACTCGAACCTGGTCACGATGGACTCGGCGTCGCCGACCAGGGACGGCGCCCCGGCGAGCAGGCCGGTGTACTCCGGCTCGACCACCGAGTCCGGCCGGAACGTCAGCAGGGCGGTCGTGCCGATGCCGGCGATCATCACGATGCCGGCCAGCAGGCCCGCCAGCGCCGCCCTGAGGCCGCGGAAGACGATGAGGGAGAAGATCAGGGCGCCGGCCAGACCGCAGGCGATGGAGCGCAGGGCCAGGGCGCTCACCCCCTCCCGCAGCTCCTTCTCCAGCAGTGCGGGGAGCCGGTCGGAGAGGCGGGGGTCCTCCAGCATGGCGCGCGCCTGGTTGGAGTCGATGTTCTCCAGGGTGACGCGCAGCCGTACCGGGGCGTCGTGGGTGTCGAACAGCAGGCTGCCCAGCGGGTGGGCGTCGACGACGGTCTCCCCCCGCGGGGACAGCTCCGCGGACATCCCGACGTCCACCGGCCCCACGGTGGCCAGCACCGGGCCGCCCAGGGCCATGCCCAGCCAGACGCCGACGGCCGCGACCACCGAGCCCGCCACGGCGCGCGCGATCAACCGCATCGTCCGCCCCATGGCGACACGGCGGATGGCCTGGGTCCAGCGCGTGAGATGCATGCGTCTTCCTGTCTACCCGAAGTCCCGACAAGTCGGTTACCCGGAAAAGCAGGGCAGAATGACAGTGTGATCGAGGTCTCGCGGGAGAAGTTCGAGGAGCTGGTGGCCGAGGCTCTGGACACGATTCCCCCGGAGCTGACGAACGTCATGGACAACGTCGTGGTGACGGTCGTGGACGACCCCCCGGAGCCCGATCTGCTGGGCCTCTACACGGGCATCCCCCTCACCGAGCGCGGCGACTGGTACGCGGGCGTGCTGCCCGACCGGATCGAGATCTACCGGAATCCCATCTGCGCGATCTGCGAGACCGAGGACGACGTGGTGGAGGAGGTCCAGATCACCGTCGTCCACGAGATCGCCCACCATTTCGGCATCGACGACGACAGGCTGCACGAACTCGGCTGGTGACGCCCGGAACCGGGCGGCGTACGGCGCTGCGGCGGCACGACGACGACCGGGATGGCGACGACCAGAGCGGCGATGGCACGGAGCGACGACGACCGGGGCGGTGCCGGAGCGCCGTCGGCTTCCTGGACGCTCGATAGACGACATTTCACGATTTGCGATACGCACCGGATGCGCTTGGTCGCTTTGGGTTGCGAAGCCGCCCCTCACCGGGCACTGTAGGTCACGTAGCAAACACCAACAGTCAGATGCGCCTGCAAGCTCACCGGAGTCCCATGGCGGCCATCAAGCCCGGGCGGCCAGGCGGTCGGCACCGTCGCCCAGCCGAACGTCAAGCCACCTACGGCGAGGTCCTCGCCATCGGCGAGTTCCGCGCGCTCTGGGCCGGCCAGGCGCTCTCCCTCCTCGGCGACCAGCTCTCCCGGGTCGCGCTGTCCGTCCTCGTCTTCGAGCGGACCGAGTCGCCCCTGGCCACCGCGTCGGTCTATGCGCTCACCTACCTGCCGCCGATCGTCGGCGGGCCGCTGCTGTCGGGCCTCGCCGACCACTACGCCCGGCGGCGCATCATGATCGTCTGCGACATGCTCCGGGCCCTCCTGGTCGCGTTCATGGCGATCCCCGGCACCTCGTTCACGGCCCTGTGCGCGCTGGTCTTCTGCGTGGTGCTGCTCAGCGCGCCGTTCTCGGCCGCCCGCGCGGCGCTCCTGCCCGAACTCCTCGAAGGCGACCGGTACGTCGCGGGCTCGGCCCTGCAGAACATGACCAACCAGGCCGCCCAGATGCTCGGCTTCGCCATCGGCGGCGCCCTGATCATGGGGATGGGGCCGTACCGCGCGCTGGCCCTGGACGCGGCGACGTTCATGGCCTCCGCGCTGATCCTCGTCTCGGGGGTCCGGCGGCGACCCGCCCCCGCCCGCAGCGGCTCCGGCCGCCCCTCGATGTGGAAGATGACGCACGCCGGGGCCAAGCTGGTCTTCGGCGACCCCCGGTTGCGGACCCTGGTGCTCTTCGCCTGGCTGTGCGGCTTCTACGTGCTCCCCGAGGGCATCGCGACCCCGTACGCCGCCGCCCTGACCGACGACCCGCAGCGGGTCTCGTTCGTCGCCGGGCTGCTGATGGGCTCCATCCCGACCGGGACGGTCGTCGGCGCCTTCCTGTTCAGCCGGTACGTCAGCCCTTCCGGGAGACTCCGCTCCATGGGCTGGATGGCGATGCTGACCTGCGCGCCGCTGATCCTCTGCGCGCTGCGGCCGCCGCTCGCCGTGGTGCTGGTGCTCTGGTTCGTCTCGGGCGTCGGCGGCGCCTACCAGCTGGCCGCCAACGCCGCCTTCGTGCGGTGTGTGCCCGCCGAACGGCGGGGCCAGGCCTTCGGACTCGTCCAGTCGGGCCTGCTGGCCGCCCAGGGCCTCGGCATCCTCGTCGGCGGCGCCGCCGCCGACGAGCTCGGCCCCGAGCCCGTCGTCGCACTGGCCGGCGCGGCGGGACTGCTCGTCGCCGCCGCGCTGGCCGTACTCTGGACCGACTCCCGCAGGGAGATCATCGAGAGGGTGCGCGCCGAGGCGCCCGCCTGACTCACGCCTGCGGCTTGGACTCGTCCTCGCCCCGCGGCGGCACCGACGCGGGGTACGGCTGCGCCGGGTCCTGGTGCGTCGGGTACGGCGCCGGGTGCTGCCCCGCGTACGGCGAGGCCTGGGAGTCCTGCGGCGGAACCGGGTAGTCCGGGCCGTACCCGGTCGACCGGCCGCCGGTCCTGTCGTTCCAGCTCCGCTCGGCCTTCGCCCAGCCCTGTTCGGCCTTGGCCCTGGCGTCCTGCCAGACCGGGTTGTCCTTGTTGTTGTTCACCAGGTCCTGCAGGATCGAGGTCTCCTTGCCCTCCTCGGGCAGGAGGAGCCAACCGATCGCGTAGACGCCCAGGCCGAGCCCGCCGAAGAGGCAGGAGGCGGCCAGGACCGCGCGGATGATGTTCGGATCGATTCCGACGTAGCGGCCGAGGCCCGAGGCCACCCCCGCGACGATGCGCCCGTCCCTGGTCCGGCGGAGCTGCTTGATGCCCGAGAAGTCGTTTTCGTTCATGTCTTCAGCCTGCCCGGTGAGACCTCCCCGTCACATCGGGATTCCCCCTGGCCCGACCCTGAACTCCCCGCAATACCCTGGCAGGGTCATCACGGACGAGAGGACCCTGCCATGGACGATCTCCTGCGCACCGACGACACGCTCTCCGAGGAGCAGCGGCTCATCCGCGACACCGTGAAGGGGTTCGTCGGCGACCGGATCCTCCCCCACGTCGGCGACTGGTTCGAGGAGGCCGTCTTCCCGGCCCGCGAGCTGGCCCCCGTGCTCGGCGGACTCGGCCTGCTCGGCATGCACCTGCAGGGGTACGGCTGCGCCGGGCTCGACGCGGTCTCCTACGGCGTGGCCTGCCGCGAACTGGAGGCCGGCGACTCCGGCCTGCGCTCGTTCGTGTCGGTCCAGGGGTCTTTGGCCATGTTCCCGATCTGGAAGTACGGCTCGGCGGAGCAGAAGGAGGAGTGGCTGCCCCGGATGGCGGCCGGGGAGGCGATCGGCTGCTTCGGCCTGACCGAGCCCGACCACGGCTCCGACCCGGCCGGCATGCGCACCCACGCCAAGCAGGACCCCTCCGGTGACTGGATCCTCAACGGCGCCAAAATGTGGATCACCAACGGCTCGGTGGCCGACGTCGCCGTGGTCTGGGCGCAGACCGAGGAGGGCGTGCGCGGCTTCGTGGTGCCCACTGACACGCCGGGTTTCTCCGCCCCGGAGATCCACAAGAAGATGTCCCTGCGCGCCTCGGTGACCTCGTCCCTGTACCTCGACGACGTCCGGCTGCCGGCCTCCGCCGTACTGCCGGAGGTGCGCGGGCTGAAGGGCCCGCTGTCCTGCCTGTCGGAGGCCCGGTTCGGCATCCTGTGGGGCGTCGTCGGCGCGGCCCGCGCCTGCCTGGAGTCCGCCGTCGACTACGCCGGGAGCCGCGTCCAGTTCGGCCGGCCCATCGGCGGTTTCCAGCTGACCCAGGAGAAGCTCGCCTGGATGTACGTCGGGCTCGGCCAGTCGCAGCTGACCGCCCTGCACCTGGGCCGGCTGAAGGACGAGGGGAAGATCACCCCGCAGCAGGTCAGCTTCGGCAAGCTGGCCAACGTCCGCGCCGCGCTGGACATCGCCCGCCAGGCCCGCTCGATCCTCGGCGGCAACGGGATCACGCTGGAGTACCCCGTGATCAGGCACATGAACAACCTGGAGTCGGTGCTGACCTACGAGGGGACCCAGGAGATCCACACGCTCGTCCTCGGCGAGGCCCTGACCGGCATCCCCGCCTACCGCTGACCGGCGCCCCCGCCGGCGCCTTCGCCCTCGGTCTTCTGATCTCCCGGTCCGCCTCCGGCCCGCCTTTCCGCCGGGCCTCCGGCCTACCGCCGGTGCGGAGCCCGCTGGGGCAGGCCGCACGGCCTCCACTCGGGGGCCTGCGCCGCCGCCCGGCCCAGGTGCTCCTCCCAGGACGCGCCCCGGCTCATGAAGTGGCGCAACAGCTCGGCGGTCGCCCGGGCGTCCGCGAGCGCGGAGTGGGCGTTCCGGAGCGGGATGCCCGCCCGCTCGCAGCAGGCTGCGAGGGTCCACTTGCCGTCCGGGAGGAAGCCGGGGGCGAGCCGCTGGGTGCACAGGGTCTCCGTCACCCAGTGGCTGCCGGGGAGGACCTTGAGGAAGCGGAGGTCGAAGGAGGCGTTGTGGGCGACCAGGACCCGTCCGGCGATCCGCTGCCAGACCTCGTCCAGCACCTCGTCGATCACCGGAGCGTCGGCGACCATCGCGTCGGTGATGCGGTGGACGTGCGCTGCCCCGGTGTTCCGGAGGGGGTTGACCAGCGAGTGCCACTCGTCGACGGTGGCGCCGCCCTCGTCCAGGGAGACCAGCGCGATCTCGCAGATCCGGTCGCCCTTGGCCGGGGAGAAGCCCGTGGTCTCCACGTCCACCACGACATAGCCGCCCCGCGCGGGCAGGCGGAGGGAGCGGTCCAGCTCCGGTCCTGATCTCGTCACAGATGCCACTGTAGGAAGAGAACGGCGGTGCTCGCCCGCTTCTCGGGCGAACGGCTTCGCGGACGACCGCCTTCCCCGACGGATGAGCGACCTGCCGCAGGCCTGGCGACGAACACCAACGGTCACTATCCTCTGTACCCTGTCTCCAGCGGGGCGTTAGCTCAATGGTTAGAGCTGCGGACTTTTAATCCGTAGGTTCTGGGTTCGAGTCCCAGGCGCCCTACCTCGCTGAACTGGGCGGACTCCCCAATCTTCTTGATCGGGGAGCCCGCCCAGTTGCATTTCCCGTTGCATTCGTTGCTGTCACGTTGCCGTCAGGCGTCCCACAGCGCCCGCCCCATCCGAGCCGCCGCCTCACTCGCCAGGGTCTCCGTGATGTGGGTGTACCGCTTCGTCGTGGTGAGCTGGGAGTGCCCGAGCACCGCCTGAACCACCCGGATGTCCACGCCCTGTTCGAGGAGGAGCGTCGCCGCGGTGTGGCGCGCGTCGTGAACGCGGGCGTCCTTGTCGATCTCGGCGAGTCCAAGGATCTCTTTCCACTCGTCCCAGTCGTCCCCGGCGTCGATGGGGCTCCCGTCCGGCATGCACCACACGAGGTCCCAGTCCTGCCACTTGTCCCCCGCCGCCTCACGTTCGACGTCCTGCGCCTGACGGTGGAGCTTGAGGAGCGCCACGAGAGGAGACGGCAGGGCGATGGAGCGCTTGCCCTTGCCCTTCGGCTTGATGAACGTCCAACCGCCGGTACGGTCCGGACAGGCCACGGCGTGGTTGGCGCAGTCCGGGGCGCAGAACTTCGGGCACGCTCCCCCGTGCTTCGTGCAGTTCTTGCGGCACGCGGTGAGGCAGGTGTGCCGCCGGCCAGAGGTGCGCTTGGCCTTGGGGCAGTCCTTCGGGCACGGGTAGCGGTGGAGGCGAGCGCCGCAGGCGTTCGGGTCCTTGCAGCCGTGCCGGTAGCGAAGTCGCTTGATCTGCCAGAAGACCCGGATCACGCCCTTGTCCAGGTCCACATACTTCCAGCGCATGCCCAGCGACTCCGATTGCCGAAGTCCCAGCGCCAGAGCCACCGACCAGCGCGTGCCGTTGCGCCGCTCCTTGACCACGTCGAGGATGTCTTGTGCCTCCTCCCGGAGAAGCGGCTCTATCTCGGTGTCCTCACCGGTCGGCGCGTCGATCATGCTGCAGACGTTGCGCGCGACGAGCTCTCTCCGGACGGCGAGCTTGAGAGCCCGCGACAGGATGCGGTGAATCTGCACGATCGTGTTGGGCGCCAAACCCTCCTTGACGAGCCCGGTATAGAAGGCGTCCAGGTGCTCCGGCCGGAGACGGTCCAGCCGGTGCGCGCCGAGCCGGGGAATGATCCACCGTTCCACCTTCGGCCGATACGTGCTGTCGATCGTGAGCTGACTGACCCGCATGGGAGCGATCTCGTTGATGTAGGTCCGCATCCACTGGCCGACCGTGGGCACCTTCCCCGACTTGGTCGTCTTCCCGGAGTCGCGTTTCTGCTCCAGTTCCCGAACCTTCGCGGTGACCTCGGCTTCCGTCTTGCCCTCACGGTGTCGGCGATCGGGGGTGCCGTCGTCCTTGACGCCCATCGTCACCCAGCCGTGCCACTTGCCGTCCTTGCCGAGGTAGATCGAGGACCGGCTGTTGGGCTTCCTCGTGGCCATCAGGCCGCCTCCTCCTCCGGTGAAAGGCCCGCCTTGGCCTCCAGCTCACGGGCGAACTCGTAGAGCGCCCACCGAGGGACCAGGCGGTATCCCTCCTTCTTGATCGACTTGAGTTCACCCGTCTTGATCAGGCGGAAGACGGCCGTACGGCTGATGCCGAGGATGAGGGCCGCGTCCTTCGCCCGGTAGAACAGTGGTTCCATGTCAGGCCGCCTCTCCGATTGCCGAAAGATCTCCGATCGGTTTTCCTTCAGCTCTGGCCTGGAGTTCGAGGAGCCGCGCGCGGGTGCGTTGCCGGTCGGCGACACCTCGCAGGAGCCGCAGAGCAAGCGGGGTACGGGTCGGATCTTTCGTGGAGACCGGCCGCCAGATGTAGCGGTGCGGGTCGTTCTCGGCGGAGTCGTCGGCGAGGCCGAGCATGTCGAGGACCCAGGCCCGCCGGTCGGCCTTGTGCTCCCGGAGCGTCTTGTTCGACCACTTGCGGGAGACGAGCACGCGGCGGCCCGCGTAGCCGAGGTGTTCGGGCTTGTGCGCCTTGCCCCGGCACCGGCCCGGAGCCATCCCGGCCTTGGCGCCCTTGGGCTGCACGCCGTAGCGCAGCCAGTTCGGGCACGTCGGCGAGCAGGGTTCGTAGCGCAGCGCTTCCACCATGCGGGCCGCGTGGTCGCGCCGTGCCTTATAACCAGGCTCGTCGGGGTCGAGGGTGTCACCGAGGCTCTTGGTCAGGTACTTGGACAGGTAGCGGATGCACTGGTCGGCATCCGGGGTTCCGGCGAGCACGCCTTGAACATCGACCTGCGAGCCGAAGCGCAGGACGTGCAGGGGTTCGGCGTCGTCGTCCTGGTCGAGCTGGTCGAGCGCGTCATCCCAGGTGGGCAGCAGTTCCCCCGTTTCAGGGTCGAGGTAGTCGCCGCTCTGCCCGTCCGGGTAGACCGTGCCGTCGCCCAGGTCGGCCCGCGGGGTCCAGACCGGGAGGTGGTCACCCTCGAAGCGGACTTCATCAACCGCCGGCCACCACACTTGGTGGTACGTCGCGGCGGCGATCTGCTTGATCTCCGCACGGGGCAGGGTGCCCCGGATCGCCATGTGCAGATGGGGGGCGAGCCGCTTCTGAGGCTCCACGGTGGCGAAGTACTGCACGTCATAGCCCGCCACGCGCCGGAGGTTCTGCACGAACCGGTCCACCAGCTTGGAGAAGTGCAGGGCGTCGCGCGCGGCACGGGCGTAGTCGTAGTTCGCCGGGTCTGCCGGCACGCCTTGTCCGGACCAGATCCGCCCGTAGGAGGGCAGGGTCAGCGTGATGAACATCGACGGCCGGTAGACCCTGCCGCCCTGGTCGATGAAGGTCCGGCCGAGCGTGGTGTTCTCCCTGGCCCGCTTGGGCAGGTCCGGGGCATCCTGCCGCCTCCGGGTCGAGCGGGAGCGCTTGGGGACCGTCCGCCCGCCCAGCACGTTGCCCCGCATGCCCGCGGCGTTGATCTCGGCGTCAACGGCCTGGATCGCCTCGTCCCAGTCGGCGACCTCTTCGCCGTCGCGTTCGGCCGCATCGCGCTTGGCCTGCACGTCGGCCCGGAACTCGATCAGCCACCGCTGCTCCTCCGTCGAGGGGTTCGGTTCGCTGATCGGTTCGGCGTCCAGGTGCCAGCCCTCCCGACACTGGGCCTTGCGGAGCTGCTTGTTCCGCTTGGCGCACGGCGGGCACTTCGCCTCCTGCGTGGCCCCGCAGGGGATGTCGAACGGTTCGCTCTTGCCGGTCAGGGTGTCGAGCCGCCGCATCTCGATCGGGCGGATGCACACGCCGTTGAGCTTGGCGACCTCCACCGCCACGTCCAGGGCCAGAGGGAGGCTGCCGCGGACGAGGCGGGGAAGGTTCCGATCAGAGGCGTCCGGCAAGGTCTCGATCGGGGAGGTAGGAGGGACGGGGGCCAGGTCGGTCACATGACCTCCTGAGGGTCCACCAGATCGACGCAGAGCCGGTAGGCATCGCTGTAGGGGTCTTTGCGAAGCTGGGCGGAGTTCAGATCGATGACCAAGACGACCTCACCGAGGTCGGAGCCGTCGGAGGCCCGCAGCCGGCGGAAGGGCAGGGCGTCGATGTCGGCCTGAGTGCCGTGAATGGTGATCTTCATCAGGCTGCGTCCTCTGTGAACAGGGCGACCATGTCGCGGATGTCGGTGTCGGAGACGTAGGCCGCGCGGACCCGGATCGGGTCGGGCGAGGTCTCCCGCCGCACGTAGCCGACACCCGCGCCCCGCTCGGGGATGGACGAGATGTGATCGGCCAGCGCGCCGCGGTCCCGAGCGCCGTCGCCGAGGACCATGTCCACCTGTTCGGACTCGTCCAGCCGAAGCGCGATCTTGTCGGGGAACAGGTTCCGGATCGTGAGCACGTCCTTACGCGGGTCCTGGAGAGCCGCCATGACACCGATGCCGACCGCCCGCCCCTGCGTGGTCAGGGTGGCCAGGGCCGCGGAGATGCGCTGTTTCAAGGTCCGGTCGGACTGGTAGGCGGTCAGGAACGCGACCTCGTCAACGATGACGAGGATGAACGGGTCTTCCACGGTGGGGATGTGGTTGCGCCGGACTCCGGCGAACCGGTCGGCCCGCTCCTGCATGATCCTCACGGCCTCATCGAGGAGATCGGCGCAAGCGGCCGGATCGGCGGCGTAGCGCTTCCCGAACAGCTCACGGCCGAAGGACAGTTCCATCCGTTTGGGGTCCAGCGCCCAGACCTCAGCCAGGCCCGTCCACATGGCCGGAATGAGACCGCGGACCGCCGACCACAGGAAGGAGCCCTTACCCGACCCGGTCGCACCGGCGATGAGAACGTGAGTGCCGTGGACGTTGAGCCGGTACGGCGTGCCGTCCTCGCACCGCCCGATCTCAACCGGTCCGACCGAGGCCACGTCAGGTAGCGGGACGGCGGGCAGCGGTTCGGCCAGCGGGTCATGCCGGGGGAAGGTCAGCACCAGACGGCCCGACCGTTGCACGGTGACCCGGCAGGAGGTCGCGCCGAAGCCGTGCGCGAGGTGTTCGATCCGGTCGGCCCAGTCCTTGACCGCCTGACCGTGCAGCATCTTGACCGTGACGAGATCGGCCCACGAGGTGCAGCGGACCCGCACGAGGCCCGGCATGTAGTCACGGCCCTTGTGGGAACGGCTCAGGCCGGAGACCACCATCACCGGTTGCCAGTGCCTCCGGTAGACCCACAGCAGCCGCCAGAAGGCGACGAGCCGCCAGCCGACCCAGCTCTTGAACGAGTCCCGGTGAACCAGCGCCCAGACCGCCAGGACCGCGAAGGGAGCCCAGAGCACGACCAGGCCGAGGCGCCAGCCGTACAGCCACGCCACCGCGGCGGGTACGGCGACGGCAGAGACCGCGATCGGGTGACGCCAGACCAGGCGGACCAGGCCGGCGAGCACCCGCCAGAGGAAGATGACGATGGTGACGATCGCGGGAGTGCGGACGACGGCCGGACGGAACACCACCGCCGTGTCAGGAGTCGTTGAGACGAGGCCGCGGGCCTCTTCACCGGGCAGTCTTCGGAGCATCTAAGCTTGAGTCCTCTTCCTTGATTTGGTGTCTGGGGAGAACCGAGGGGCCGCCGGAATGCCAGTTCCAGCGGCCCCGCTTGCATGTCAGGCCGCGTTCTCGTCGGCGGAGACGGCGAACTGTTCGGCGTGCAGGCGCTCGCAGTCGGCCAGGTAGCGCGTGGCCGCGTTGACGATCTCGCGCGCCAGGGTCACGTCCTGCTCGGTGACCTCCTCACAGCCCGGAACCGTGATCACCACGGCCGCCTCAGCGCTGGAGATGTTCAGGAAGGGCCGACCGCTCTCGGCTCCCATCGCTGCGACCGACAGGTCAGGCGTGTGGAAGGCGATGCTGAACCGGGTTCCCTCCTCGTCGATCGATGCAGTGACGTAGGTGTACGGCTTGCGCTTCTTCATGCCGCCACGTCCTTGCCGGCCGGAGCCTTCGCCGGGGCCGCAGCAGCGCGGGGAGCCCGCATGCCCGTGGCCCGGATCGAGTAGGCCAGCCGCCCCGTGGTCTGAGCGACGTACGGCGTGACGGTCATGCCGTCGAACTCGACGGGGATGATCGGTAGACCGGGCACCGGGGACGGCGGAACCGGCTGGACCGGGGCGAGGATCTTGACCGCAACCGTCTTCTGGCTGATCTTCACGGCCGGGTCGGCGTCCATCACCGCGACCTGCCAGACGAGTTCGCCGGTCGTCTTGTCCTTGGCGTAGACGGTCCGGCCGTTGGTCGAGGCGGTGAAGTCCTTGACCTGCTCCACCTCCCCGACGAGGTAGCAGCCGTGCGGGAAGACCTGGTCGAAGTTGACCGGGATCGGACCTTGCAGAGCCATCTGTCCTCCGTGATGCTGGGTTCGTGTACTTATTACAATAACCTAATGAGTACACTACGGCTAATCTAAACAACAAGGAGGTGAAGTGTGATGGCTATCACACCGCCGCAGTACGCCGTGATCGCTGATCATCTACGGCGACGCATCAAGAGCGGGGAGCTCGCGCCGGGGGACCAGGTCCCGACCGAGCGTGAGATCCGCGAGGAGTTCGGGGTCTCCCAGCCCGTGGCAAGGCAGGCCGTCGCCCAACTTCGTGCTGAAGGACTGGTTGTCAGTCAGCAGGGGCGCGGCAGCTTCGTCCGGGGAGGGGCCGAGCTCGTTCGCTACACCGGCACCCGCTACAGCCGAGACCAGAAGCCCAACCGCCTGGAGGAGAAGGACGGAGGGTGGCAGGCCGACGTGAGCGCCGAGTTCCGCCAGGTCCAGGCGTCTCCGGAGGTGGCCGACCGCCTGCACATCCCCCACGGCGACATGGTCAGTGAAGTGGTCTACCGCTGGCGCGTCGACGGGGAGACCGTCCAGGTCAGCACCCAGTGGGAACCGCTCTCACTGACCAGGGGAACGCCGATCGAGAAGCCGTCTTCCGGTCTCGTGGATGAGCCCGACGTCATCGCTCGGTTCGACTCCATCGGCCTTCCCGTGGACGAGGTACGCGAGCGCATCCGCTCCCGCATGCCCACCCCGGACGAGGTCCACGAAATGAGGGTTCCTGTCGGCGTCCCCGTGTTCGAGATCGAGCGGACGCACTACAGCCGGGTACCCGTCGAGACCGCGATCATCATCCTCAGGTGCGACCGGTTCGTGATCGACAACACACAGGTGGTGCCTGTGAAATGACCATCCAATCGCCCCCGGAGCTCGTTCTCCCCCAGTTCCACGCGCGCCCGCCTCGCATCTCCCCGAAGTCGCCGGCCCTTCTCGCCACCGACGCCCTCGTGTACGAGCTGAGGTCTCTCGGCATCATCGGCGACGTTCACGACGGCTACGGTCTGGCCCTGGTCTCCCTCTGGGCTGACCTCGTGGTGTGGACGAACGGCGATTACTACCTGTGGTGGTCCGGCCGGCACTGCCCGAGGACGAATCGGCGGAGCTACGCCTACCACGATGCGAAGGACCCCCTGACCGCGGCACAGCGCATCGCGAGCCGGTACGGAGCACTCCGCCGGGAGCGGTACGCGAAGAACCCGGAAGACGAACACGCCTTGTTCGAGCTCGTCAGGAGCACGGCGCGTGATCGCTCTTGATGAGTGCCTGAGCCCTCACGTAGCCACGGCGCAGCGGAATCACACGCGGCTGGACTGGCGAGAGCCGTACCGGACGCTTGAACGAGTGCGCCCGGTGAGCTGGACATGCAAATGTCTCGCCACCGTCTACGAGCTCTGCGAGGGCGGTGGACAGGCGTTCATCCGGAAGACCATCCAATCCGATGGCGGCCACCAGATCCACGAGTCCCCGAGGTGGTCGCTCAACGAAGCGCGGGCGATCTGGGCGGACCTATTGTCCGGACGAGCCCGATAGACGGGCGTGGCGGCGTGGGCCATGGAGGGACGGCGCCGCCACGCCTCATCAGGAGTTCGTCACGACTCCTGATCACCTTCTTCCCCGCCCCCGCGGTGCTCGATCTCGCAATCCGAGCAAGGCCCGACTCCGTCAGCGCGTGTCCGTTCACCCCGACGCACACCGCCCACCCCACCCAAGACGGAGTCGAGACCGAGCGAGAGAAGCGAGGAGACCGCGGGGACGGGGAAGGAGTGAAATCCAGGCGGCATCTTCCCCTGGTCATGCAGGACAACGCCACGTCTTCATTGCCGAAAGCCTGAATAGCTGGTCGGAATCGACGTTGACCCCTGCTTCAACGACCTGAGTCGCAATGTTCACACCAGGTTGTGGCGAGGAGCCATCGGCCCCCGCCAACCCAGCATGGCCTCAGTCATGCGAACCGCCGCGACGGTATCGCGAACGTCATGGACACGGAGAATCCGAGCACCCTGCAAGATGCAAACGACGTTGGCCGCAATCGTTCCTTCTCGCCGTTGGTCTCGCGGAAGATCGAGCGTCTCCCCGATGAAGTCCTTGTTTGAAATGGCAACCAAGGTCGGATAGCCGATCGACGTGATCTCAGTGAGCCGTCTCGTCAGCTCCAACGAGTGATGCGTGTTCTTGTTCAGATCATGCCCAGGATCGATGATGATTCGATCGGCGGGGATTCCCGCGTTCAGTGCATGGAAGACCCGTTGCCGCAGGAAGTCGGCGACCTCGGAGACGACATCGTTGTAGCTGGGGCGGAAGACCATCTTGCCAGGCCCGCCCAGGCTGTGAGTCACAATGACACTGACCCCGGCTTCCGCCGCCGCCGCTGCGATCTCAGGATCACGAAGTCCGTTCGTGTCGTTGAGGACATCCGCGCCGGCCGCGAAGGCCGCCCGAGCAACTTCGGCCCGATGAGTGTCCACGGAGATAACCGCATCCGTGACACCTCTGATCCCCTCAATGACGGGAACGACTCTATCAATCTCTTCGGAAACGCTTATCTCAGCTTGAGCCGCACTGAAGGCGAATCCACCGATATCGACCCAGTCCGCCCCGTCGGATACCGCCTTTTCAGCGGCTTCGACGGCACTTGAAAGCTCAAACGTACGCCCTTGATCATGGAATGAGTTCGGCGTCCGATTAATAATCGCCATTACCGCAACCTGGCGATCGAAGTTGAATTCCCTCTGTCCGATCCTCCGAACAGGAGAGATGATTTCGGGATAGAAAATCTTATTTGATCCGTCGCTCACGGCGCTCTCTCCTACGGAACCCTGTCACCAACCGGAGCAGGGTAAAGAAGATCAACGACCCGACAACGAACAGGGTCATTACTATGGCCCGCTCACTGAACGTAGTCGCCTTGAACACAACCACTCCCGAGCCTACCAGGAAGCCGGAGAGCGTCACAAAGAGGCCCAAGATTTCAACGATCTTGAGCAGAGATTCCGAAACCACTCGTTGGGCGGTCTCGATTTTATGGGTTAAGGATCGAGAAGCCTCCTCGATCCTTTTTTCTGCGATCTCTACGACCTCATTGCCGATCGACTTAGCCAGAGATTCCGCATACTGCCGCATCTGCATACTGACTATGATTGACTCGCGTTCACGCACATAATCTTGGTGCACAGCATTGTTGCCGATTCCAAGCATGTGGATTGCGTGGTCTATCTCTTCTAGCGCCTGTTCATACTTCCCGAGCTTCCGGAGCGCCGAGGCCCTGCGGAAGAAGACGTTTTCATCGATCTCCCCCTTCGCCATCATCTGGCCGGAGAGCTCTAGCATCTTCTCCGCTTGCCCCTCGACCTGATAGGCCAGCCACATGCCGGAGAGGCAGACATGACGACTCCGCCGATCGGCATCCGGAGCGTCGAGTGCCCTCTGATAGAGATCGAGCCCATGAGGCTGACGAAGGCCGAGCGCGGCAAAGGCAACGAAGCTCAGGATCAGCGCGTCGCTGTCGAAATCATTCAGCCATCCCTGAGACACATCTCTGAGGGAATCGAACTTGAAATCAAACCTCAGTCGCTGACCCAGCGCGTACGCTCGCACCAATCGGTATAGGTCATAGTGCTGATGCGCCGAGACGGGGATGGGAACCGCTTCCGAAGGAAGCCGCTCACCCTTTTCACGACTTATCCAAGCCAGGTCCGTAACTACCGATCGGATCTCCTGAATCGACAGGCCATACTTCACGGCCTTAACGCAAAGCTCCCCGATCCAGTCTAACGAGTCATCACCGACATTCTTCGCAAGGTAATCCTTGATCAGGGATGCCCGCTGATTCTTCTGCGCATCGAGCAAAATTTGATCGATATCGCCTATTTCCACCTGAGGTGTCTTGGGCTTGCCGACTTGGGGGCCGTTCTCTTCAGTGACCGAGCTCTCCGGCATGGTGTGACGCTGACTCCCTCTCTTGGCAACCAACCCATACACCAAAGCATGGCCTACTACTACGCGCAACAGCCCCGGTTCCCTCGGACCGCCACACGCACCGCACGACTTCCACGGCGCGACTTCTACCACTGCCGAATTGTTCTTATGGGTATCAAGGCGGCGGCGCTGCGCGCCGCCGCGGCCCTCGTCGCGGACCCCGGCCGCGCATGCGGCCTGGGGGCCGGTCACGGCCGGGGCCGCACTCGGGCACGCGGCGCGCAGGACAGTCATGCCCCCATTCATAACTCTCTCAGCGAAGGAGCGCGGTCCATCGTCCGACAGAGCGCACCATCACCGGAAGGAGTTCCGCGGCTTCGTGCACCTGGGCGACGGTGTCAGCCCACGTCGGCGAGGCTGTCTCAGCACTGCCGAGAAGCGTCATGAGTCTGCACGCCGGCCACTCCATCATCCCGCGGATCAGGCCCGCGAAAGCGATCTCGTCATCCGTCCCCACCTCACCGCCGTTCTCGACGAAGGCCGACACGGCGGTCTTCACCAAACGAGGATCAGGCTCGTCATCCCCGAGACTGCGGCAGGCCAGCAGCAACGCGAAGTGCACCAGCTCCCACCACGGCACCTCCGGCCCCGAGTGGTCGAAGTCGATGAGCGCCGGTCCCCGCGCGGTGAGCAGGATGTTCCGGTGGTTGATGTCCCGGTGGCAGAGCAGGAAAGACGAGTCCGTGGCAAGTCCCGCTTCAACGAGCTGCGTACCGTCCGCCACGGCCGCCAGGAGTTGAGCGCGCTGCTTGGCGGTGACGATCTCCATTGCGTACGCCTTGTCCAGCCACTCATGCCAGACGGCGAGAGGATAGAGGGGATAGCCCCGCCCCTCATCGACGGTGACGGGCAGGGACACCGCCGCCATAGCCGCCACGCTCCGTCCCAGCCAGGCGGCCAGGTCCTCGCTTGCCGGGATCTCCGGCTGTGTGCCTTCCAGCCATTCGCTGACCCGGACGTACTTCGGCTCTTCCGACATGGCCAGCCAGTAGCCCCCGGAGATGCCGCACGCTTCGACGGGGCGCGGGGTCAAGACGCCTGCCGAAAGAACCGCCCTCTCAAGGTCTCCGGCCTGCTGCATGGCCTCGAACTCCCAGCCCTCAGACGGCCGCAGAGTCTTGACCACCCACCGTCCGGTTGTCGTGTGCAGCTTCCAGGTACCCGCGGGGCTGTGGCCGGGAAGAAGCAGCGGTGACGAGCAGACCTCACCGAGGTCGAACATCCTCGCAACCAGCGCCGCGTCTATCGTCATCGGTTCAGTATCGCGGCTTGTTGTCAGAGGTCATCTCTCCGCCGTGCCGTGGCCGGCCAAACTCGCCCTTCGGGTGCCTACGGCATTTGGCAGGCCCCGCCACTCCCGGGCAGGTCCAGCGAGGAAGCCGGTACCGCCCTCACGATCGCCTGACTGCGGCTGATCTCCGCCCAGGGTCGGGGGCGATCGACGGTCCGGAGCTTCGTTCCTCAGCACCGGCCCACTGAACGCCATACGTGCGGCCCGCTCATCCGCCCGCCGGGTTGCCGAACGGCCGCGAGGCACTGCGGTTGCATACCGTGGCGATCCCAGTAAGGATCTCTGTAAGGGACGTAGCGACTTCCCCGGAGATCACATTGGGCCTCTTCCGCATCCTCTTCGGCGACCCCCGCTCTCGATCACGGCGGCCTCGTTCGGCGAACTACTCATTCCAACCAGCACGCCCCCGGCACGACGCGGCGCCAGGCATGCCCTGTCTCTGTGGTTACGGAACGATCATCGAGCGGTTCAGCGTCGAACACGGCCCCTTCCTTGGCTGCACTATGTGGCGCCCGGAAGGAAGGGGATGCAACTACGCATGGACGATAGTCGGTGGACGCATCCCTCCCCGTCCTTGGTGAACCGGGGATCAGTTGCAATCCCCGTTGCAGTTCCAGGGCGTTCAACGTCGTTCAGGAGAGACCGCTCATACTCTCTGACCTGCATTGAACTGCCCGGAACAGCCCGTGCCCGAGCTTTTAATCCGTAGGTTCTGGGTTCGAGTCCCAGGCGCCCTACCACTCGCACCCCGTCTGACCTGCGCTTTCTCGGTTCAGACGGGCTCGGCGCGAGCCGGAGAACGGCGATGTTTGCTCCATGTTTGCTCGCGGGCACGGACCGGGCACACGGAAGATCATTTAGAGCCGTTTCTTCAGGTCAGACCCCGCAGACGGGCACCGGAAGACCACGGCAGAAGACCCCACCGGGCCGCCACGCCCGGAAAGGCCATAACGGCGGCCGGGTCTTGTCCAAGCCGCCGCTTCTCCAGACGGCGGGTTCTGCGGCCAGGAACGGCAAGTAGTCCACAGGTTGTGGACCGCTTCTCCCGCAGCTGGTGTTCTTATCCGGATATACAGCGATGAGCTGGGCAGATTCCACGCCCCTTCTCAGCCGCTCGGCCGCGGGGAAGCCCTTGGCCGTATCCTTCCCCCGCCACCGAGCCGATCTCCTTGCCGAAGCGGCTCCGGACCGTGCGGCCGGTCTGGCACGCTGATCATTATGGAAGGCATACCCGGACTGCTGCGCCGCCGCTACCACCGGCACGAGTGGAACCCGGTGCAGGAAGGCATGTCCGGCGCGGCCGTGTGGCGGCTGGACGGCCGACCGGCCTACTTCGCGAAGATCGCCTCGCAGCCGGAGCACCCCGACAGCGGCTTCTGCCTCAGCGCCGAGGCCGAGCGCCTCATCTGGCTGCGCGACCGAGGCATCCCCGCCCCCGAGGTCGTCGAGCACGGCACCCGCGACGGCGTGATGTGGCTGGTGACGACCGTGGTCCCGGGCCGATCGGCCGCGGCCCCCTGGCCGCAGGGGCAGCGGGACGCGGTGGTCGATGCCCTCGCCGACCTGGCCCGCACGCTGCACGCGCTCCCGATCGACGACTGTCCGTTCGACCGGGGCTTGGCGGTGACTCTCGCGCATGCCCGTCAGGCTGCGACCGCCGGTCTGGTGGACCTCGACGACCTCGATGACGAGCGCCGCGGCTGGGACGCCGAACAGCTGCTCACCGCCCTGGAGGCGAGTGTCCCCGCCGTCGAGGACCGGGTCGTCTGCCACGGCGACCTGTGCCTGCCCAACGTCCTGCTGGACCCGGAGACGCTGGAGGTCACCGGGGTGATCGACGCCGGCCGGCTCGGGGTCGCCGACCGCTACGCCGACCTGGCCCTGGCCACCCGCAGCCTGGCCGAGGAAGACCTGAACCCGCAGTACGGCCCCGCCTACGCGAAACGATTCCTGGCCCGTTACGGCATCACGCCCGACCCCGGCCGCATCGCCTTCTACCGGCTGCTGGACGAGTTCTTCTAAGGGTGTAGCTCTTCTGTAGGGACTGGTTGATCTGGGATTTTGAGGGTCTGGTCGTGGTCGCCCGGGTTGTCTACCGTGCGTGGTGGAGGCGATCGCGATGGGTTCGTTGCTGGAGGAGCTGGCCCGGCGGGAAGCGGCGGCCCGGGAACGGGTCGAGCGGTTGCGTGAGCGGCTGGCGGCCGAGGAACAGACGCTGTCGCGGCTGGTGGTCACCCGCCAGACGGTGGAGGAGATCCTGGGCGAGACGGCTTCACCGGTGCAACGGCCGCAGACCGGCGCAGGTGATGAACCAGACGATCACGACACGGCCGGCGGGAACCGGGTGGCGGGGACGGGCGGGTCGCCGATCGGGGTGGTGACGGTGCCGCGGTGGCGTCCGGGCATGAACTCCTCGGTGCTGCCGCGGGCGTATCAGGATGTGCTGGAGGTGCTGGCCGATGCCGGTGGCGGTATGCGGGCGGGGAAGATCGTGGCGGCGCTGGGGCTGCCGGTCGAGGCGGCCAAGGTCGAGGGCCTGCGCTCGAAATTGAAGCGGCTGGTGGAGCGGGGCTGGCTGAGCGAGGACATCCCGGGGGTGTTCACGATGACCGGGCAGGTCCGCACCCGGCTCGGATGACCGGGCAGGTCCGCATCCGGCTCGGCGGACGGTCCGGCTCGGCCGGGTCGTCGGGGTGTGATACCGCGGCGTCACCGGGCGGGTGATTGCGCAGGAGGGCTCTTCCTCTTCAGGTTCGAAGGTGCCAACCATGTCGAACCCGGCCGGAGCCGGTGGAGAAGGAAGAGCCCGGTGGAACAGTACGACACGGCCGCGATGGCTGACTGCTTTGCATCCGCGAAGAACACCTTCAACTGTCTGATCGGACAGCTCACCGGTCCCGCGACCGCGGCGCTCACTCATGACGTGCTGGAGGAGATGCTCGTGCAGCAGGGCCGCGAGCTGCTGCGCCTGCTGCTGCAGGCCCACCTGGACCTGCGGGCCGAGCGGGAGCGGCGGGCGGCGGTCCGCTCCCGTCACGATGCCGGCGCCGCCGTGGCCGGCACCGACGGGGTGGCGCGGCGCCGCCTGGAGACCGGCCATCACCGGCTGCTGTCCACGCTGGTGGGGACGGTGACCGTCACGCGGTGCGCCTGGCGCGCTGCGGGCGCGCCGAATGTGTACCCGGCCGATGCGGCGCTGTCGCTGCCGGCCGGACGGCATAGCCAAGGGCTGGCCCGGCTGGCGGTGTGTGAGGCGGTGCGCGGGAGCTTCGACGCGGCCAAGGCGGCGATCGTCTCCCGGTGCGGGCCGGTGATCGGCAAACGGCAGCTGGAGGAGGCGGTGGTGGCCGGAGCGGCCGACATCGACGCCTTCTACGCCCGGCGGATCGTGCTACCGCGCACTCCTGAGGAGCTGCTGGTCATCAGTGTGGACGGCAAGGGGGTGGTGATGCGCCCCGAGGGCTTGCGGTCGGACACCCGTAAAGCGGCCGAGCGGCGCAGGCGCACCTTCCGCACCCGGCTGGCCTCCGGGGAGAAGCCCTGCCGCAAGCGCATGGCCACCCTGGGCGTGGTCTACGACGCCGCTCCCGCGCCCCGCCGGCCCCATGATGTGATCGCCGTCCCGGGTGGCCGCAGCGGGGACCGGCCCGCTCGTCCCGGACCCAAGGCCCGCGGCAAGTGGCTGTGCGCTTCGGTGTCCGCTGATCCCGGCGAGGTGATCGCCAAGGTGTTCGACCAGGCCGAGGCCCGCGACCCGCTGCACGCGCGGACCTGGGTGGTCCTCATCGACGGCGCCCGCCACCAGATGGATCTCATCCATACCGAGGCCGGGCGCCGCGGGGTGCGGATCAACGTCGTCATCGATGTGATCCACGTCCTGGAGTATCTGTGGAAGGCGGCGTGGTGCCTGCATGCGGGCGGTGATCCGGCCGCCGAGGACTGGGTCGCCACCCATGCGCTGTCCGTGCTGGCCGGCCGTGTCGAGGATGCTGCGGCCGTCATCGACGCCCAGGCCACTACCGCGGGTCTGGCTCGTGATCGCCGCGGCGGGGTGGACGCGGCGATCCGTTATCTGCGTGGCAACGCCGCGTTCCTGCGCTATGACGAGGCGTTGGCGGCCGGATGGCCGATCGCCACCGGCGTCATCGAGGGAGCCTGCCGCCATCTGGTCAACGATCGCCTCGATATCACCGGTGCCCGCTGGGGTCTTGCGGGTGCCGAAGCGATCCTCACGCTCCGGGCCGTGATCGCGAACGGTGACTTCGACGCCTACTGGCGGTTCCATCTCGCTCAAGACCACCGTCGGGTTCACCAGGCCCGCTACCAGGAGGAACTCGACCTCACCGCTTGATCAGGCCAGTCCCTGAGAAAGAGCTACACCCTTCCACGTTTTGGGCTGCAGGTTCCGCAGCCCCGTCGCCTTGTTGGTGCACGCGGTCCTCGACCTCGGTGTGGTCGCGGTAGACGGTGTCCGCGTACGGCCTCTGATGTCGGTTGGCGTACGACCTTGCCGACGACGCGCAGCCAGGGAAATCCGGTCTCGGTGACGGCGATCAGGTCCCACGCCTGTCGTCGGATGCGTGCCTGTGCGCGGGCGAGCCTGATGCGCAGCAGTTCATCGGCGCCGACCGCTTCCAGGGTTCGCCGGACGGTCGAGTCCGAGAGCGGCGCCGAAGAGTGACTCTTGGTAGACGAGTAATGCGACCTGCCGCATGCTGCTGGCCCGAGGATGATCGCTACCGTGAGCTGCACCAGGACGACGCCCCGGTCCCACACCGGCGAGCCGCCCAGTCGGGCGAACACGACATCGAGCGCGCCGGTCAACCCGGCCTGATCAACGCATTTACGTAAGAGCACAGCACCGGCGTGCCTGATGAGTCCCTTGCCATCGCCGCGGACTGACAAGTGGCGGTCCCATGCCGTAGCGTTCACTCGGAAGTTGCATCCGTTCTCTGCGGTTCCGTGATCTCAGCAATCCGATCATCGCAGGTCGGAGGCACCTTCTTCAGCTACCGATCTTCACAGCGAAACTCAGGATGAATAGCTGAGGATAAGCCTGGCGCCGACAGGAGCAGTATGTCCGATCTGCACTGGGAGAGTGATCGACGCCTCACCGCGATCGGCCGCACGACGCTATCGGTAGCTGCCCGACAGGCCGTCATCGATGATGAGGTCAACGCCTCCACCAGCGTCCTGGACTACGGCAGCGGACGCGGCGACGACGTCGCCGCCCTGTGTGAGATGCAGGTTAACGCTCAAGGCTGGGATCCTTACTACGCCCCCGATGCATCCCCCGCGCCAGCAGACGTGGTGCTGTTGACCTACGTCATCAACGTTATCGAGAACGCGGAGGAGCGCCGTGAGGCACTACGGCGGGCATGGGGATTCGCGGAGCGCCTCCTCGTCGTGACGAGTCGCCTCACCTGGGATCGGTCACGGGTCCGCGGGCAGCAATTCGAGGACGGCGTCCTGACGAGCCGACGGACGTTTCAACACCTATTCAGCCCGGCCGACCTTCGCTCCTACGTCGAGGAGACAACCGGCGTCCGGTGTGTCGCTGCTGCTCCTGGCGTGGTTTACGCTTTCAAGAGAGATGATGCACGGCTTCGATACATAGCACGCAAGATCACTCCGGATGCCTCCTGGCTCGCTTCCGAGGACACCGGCTCAGCAATCGCGGCTGTGGTGGACTACACCGAGCGACGCGGACGCTTACCGAGGCTGGAAGAGATGCCTGAGGACATGGCCAAACTCCTCTCACACCTCCAGCCTGCAGAGCTCCAACGGATTGTTCGAAGGTCTGCAGCCGCGGAGAAGATTGAGGCAGGAGCCAGAGCATCGACGCTCTCCACGCTCCTGGTGCTCGGCGTCGAGTTATTCAACGGGCGCGGCCCGTACGGCAGCTTGCCAATGTCGCTGCAGGTGGACATCAGAGCCTTCTTCTCCTCATACAAGGAGGCCTGTCAACGCGCTGACCGACTGTTGCTGAAGCTGCGGGACGACGCCTACGTCAGAGGCGCCATGCAGGCGTCGAAGATCGGAAAACTAACGCCCACCGCCCTGTACGTACACAGACGCTGGATCCACCAGATACCGACCGTGCTGCGTCTCTACGAGCACTGCGCATCGATTGCTACTGGGCGTCCACCCACCTGGTCATTGATCAAGCTGTGTCATCAAGGACGGGGGGTGAGCTGGTTGGATTATCCCGAGTTTGATACCGATCCCCACCCACGCCTCCGTTCCTCCTACACGGTTGATCTGACCACGCTAAAGACGTCGTTCACGTCGTATGACGAGTCGTCTAACCGCCCACTGCTCCATCGCAAGCATGAGTTCCTATCCCCGGACGATCCAGACGCGCCCAAGTACAGGCGGCTGACCGAGCGCGAAGTGCGGGCTGGCCTCTACGCCAACCCGCACCTCATCGGCACTGAGCAAGGCTGGGAGGCGGAGTTGATCCGCTGCGGTCGAGTTCTACGTGGTCACCGGCTGATCAAGCGAACCTGACGTCCGCTTGGTAGCCGGCGATCAGGTCGACGAACTCATCGACGTCCAGCTCCTGCACCTGGTCGGGGAACCAAGAGAGTCTGAGCCCGTTCGAGGCCTGCTTAGCCGGCAATCCCATTGCCGCCAAGACGTGGCTGGGAGTGTAAGAGGCACTTGTGCATGCCGATCCGGTTGCCACAGCTGCGTAATTCTTCAGTTGAAGGATCAACGCTTCGGTATCGACGCCTTCGAAGGAAAGGTTGAGAATGTGCGGGACCACATGGTCCTGATCACCGTGCAGATGGAACCTGGTCCGCCCCAGCGCTGTAAGGAGTTGGGCTCGGAAATCACTGGCAGCCTTGAACCAGTCAGCCCGATCAAGCTCGAAAACCTCCAGAGCCTTTGCCAGGCCCATCACCAGCGGGACGGGAAGGGTCCCAGGCCGGAGCTTGCGTTCCTGGCCACCGCCGTACATGAGCGGGGTTAGCGGAACCGAGTCATGACCCCGCCGTCGTACCAGGAGCCCACCCACTCCTTTCGGAGCACCGAGCTTGTGCCCGCTGAAGCTAATGAGATCGATCGGTGCTCGGAGGTCGTCGGGGAACTTGCCGAACCCCTGAGCTGCGTCAACGTGGAAGTAGGTTGGCGTGCCTCGTAGATGCTCAGCCAGCTCCGCGACCGGCTGAATCACGCCGGTCTCGTTGTTGACCTGCATAACCGAGACCAACAGGGTGTCAGGTCGAAGGCGCTCTATCACCGCCTCGGCTTCTACCCTGCCCGAGATGCCAGGTTCAATCAGGTCGATTTCGAAACCCTGAGACGCCAGGTGCTCCAGGGGCTCTAGAACCGCCTTATGTTCGATGGCAGTGCTGATGATGTGACGTCGGTCACACTTTACCCCGAAGGGTGCCAGCCCGAGGATGGCGATGTTGTTCGACTCTGTAGCGCCGCTGGTGAAGATCAGCTCATCCGGACGAGCCATCAGGTGTGCCGCAAGCCCCTCTCTGGCACGTGCTACCGCCTTCTTGGCGCGCGTCCCGTACCCATGCGTGCGGGATCCCGCGTTGCCGAACTCATCTCGCATCCAGTGCAGGACGATCTCAGCCACCTCAGGGAACACCCTTGTCGTGGCGGCGGCGTCAAGGTAGACGACCACAGACTCACCCTCGATCCAAGTCGACAGCTGGGAACGTTAAAACAGTGACGTTCTTACGTCAGAGATGCGTACGTAGGGTACTGTGTTGCGAGTGGAAACACGCGGGCTGGCTACACGTAACGGTGACACCTCAACCGCCGGGTTCGAGTACATCTTCCCAGCGATCCGGGGTGTCCAGGCTGGACGGGAATACTACGCATCGATGTGCCCTCTCCGGCTCATCCCGAGGATCTTCCTGTTCGACGATGACGAACTTGCCCCCGAGGTGCGCGCACAGCGAATCTTGAACAAGGGGCGAGTTCCAGCCCTGACTCGGTACATCCTGGACAATCCAGATGACTACGTCTTCTCAGCGCTCACAGCCTCGGTCGATGGCGTGATGAAGTTCGTCGGCTTCGCCGACGAGGGTCCTGGCATGCGCGTTGGCCAGCTACACATCCCAATGACTTCACGCTTCCTGATCAACGACGGCCAGCATCGTCGCGCGGCCATCGAAGCCGCACTACGCGAGAACCCTTCTCTGGGTGACGAGACGATCGCCATAGTCTTCTTCTATGACGCTGGCCTCGAGCGAAGCCAGCAGATGTTTGCCGACCTCAATCGCCATGCTGTACGGCCGGCGAGATCCATCGGCGTTCTTTACGATCATCGCGACGAGGTCTCCCAGCTCACACGGCTTCTGGCTCTAAAGTCCCCGGTCTTCAAGGACTCGGTTGAGATGGAGCGCAGCACCCTGTCTGCGAAGTCGCGCAAGCTCTTCACGCTCAGCGCCCTGTACTCAGCCACCACGGCGTTGCTGCAGGATCTGAAGCTCGATAGCACCGAGGCAGCTCGGACGGTGTCCGAAGCTTTCTGGCTCGCGATCGATGAGCTAACCCCCGACTGGCGGGAGGTCCGATCGCGACAGCTTCTAGCGTCCGAGGTACGCAAGCAGTACCTGCACACCCACGGCATCGCTCTCCATGCACTCGGCCTGGTGGGAAACACGTTGCTGCAGGACTCGCTTGATCCTGAAGACTGGAAGCCGCGGCTGGCTCCGCTAGGTCAGGTGGACTGGTCAAGATCGAATCCGGACTGGGAAGGCCGCGCGATCATCGGTGGTCGCGTCTCCAAGAATCATCAAAATGTCGTACTGACCGTTAATTACCTACGACAACAGCTCGGACTCAGACTGAGCGCTGAGGAGCAGCAGGCCGAGACCGCGTACAAGCGAGGAGACCGATGACTACCCTGCCGCGTAGCGCCGTCATGCTGAACACTCCCACCAGACGTGCCATACCTTTCGAGGACAAGGGTGGTCTGGCTGCTGCCGTCGGCGAGATCACCAGTGAGATCAGGGAGCTCTACACCGCGGACCAGGTGCCGTGGGTTGTCGGCTACAGCGGAGGCAAGGACTCCACCGCCGTCCTTCAACTCGTATGGATAGCGCTCCAAGGGTTGCCTGCCAAGCAGCGCACTAAGCCAGTCTATGTGATCAGTACCGACACCCTGGTGGAGAACCCGGTGGTTGCGTCCTGGGTGACGGGGTCGCTCAACACCATGAGCAAGGCGGCAGAAGCCCAGAACTTGCCCATTCAGCCCAATCGACTGACCCCAGACATTAAGGACACCTTCTGGGTCGGGCTCATTGGCAAGGGCTACCCAGCACCTCGCCCCAAGTTCCGCTGGTGCACAGAACGATTGAAGATTCGCCCTTCCAACTCGTTCATACGCCGTGTTGTCCATGATCACGGTGAAGCCATTCTGGTCTTGGGCATTCGCAAGGCTGAGAGCCAGGCACGTGCCCGAGTGATGGAACGCCATGAGAAGCGCCGTGTCCGCGACCGTCTCTCTCCGAACGGCAACCTGCCGAACTCCCTTGTCTACAGCCCGATCGAGGACTGGAGCAACGACGAGGTGTGGACCTTCCTGATGCAGCAGCCCAACCCTTGGGGTCATGCGAACAAAGACCTGCTGACCATGTATCAGGGCGCCTCCAGCGATGGTGAGTGTCCGCTTGTCGTAGACAGCTCCACACCTTCTTGCGGCGACAGCCGATTCGGCTGCTGGACTTGTACCCTGGTGGACAAGGACAAGTCCATGTCGGCGATGATTCAGAATGACGAGGAGAAGGAGTGGATGCTCCCACTCCTGAAGTTGCGGAACGAGCTGGACGTTGCCGATGACAGTCACCTACGTGACTGGCGCAAGATGAACGGCACCATTCAGCTTTTCCATGACCGCAACGTGCCCGGGCCCTACACGCAGAAGGCACGTGAAGACTGGCTCTCGAAGCTGCTCAACGCTCAGACCTGGATCCGTGACCACGCACCGGAATCCGTTCGAGACATCGAGCTCATCACGATGGATGAGCTGCACGAGATCAGACGCATCTGGGTCTTCGAGAAGCACGAGGTCGAAGACTCACTCCCCCGCATCTTCAAGAAGGAGACCGGCGAGGACTTCCCCGGCGACGCCCTCGATCAACATCTCGCCGTCGCCACCGATGAGGTGGAGCTGCTGCGCGAAGTTTGCGGCGACGATGAGCTTCATTTCCAGACTATGCGGGAACTCCTCGCAGTCGAGCGCAAGTTCAGGACCATGACCCGACGTTCCGGTCTCTTCGAGGCGCTAGAGAAGACCATCAAGAAAGGCTATTACGCCGACAAAGAAGACGCTGTGGATATGGCGCTGCGGAATCAGCGGAACAAGACCGCTCCCACGCTGCCCGGGTTTGACGAAGTGAGCACCGATGCTTCTGCATGAGATCACGCTTGAGAACTTCGGGGCTTACAAGGGTTCCAACCCGCTCACACTCTCGCCCAAACCTGGACGTCCGATCATTCTGATCGGTGGACTCAATGGTTGTGGCAAGACGACGCTGCTCGATGCCATCCAGTTGGCTCTATACGGATCGCGAGCGCGCTGTAGTGGCCGCGGCGCTCGCTCATATGAATCGTTCCTCCGAGACAGTGTGAACCGCCAGGCTGACCCCAAAGCGGCCAGCGTGACGCTGCACTTCTCCGTAATGATCGAAGGCACAGAGCGGCAGTACGAGGTCGAGCGTTCCTGGAAGATCACAGGAAAGTCAGTGCCAGAGACACTCAGAGTCTTTATCGACGGCAAGCACGACAAGGCCGTGAGTACGAACTGGGCGGACTATATTGAAGATCTCCTCCCTTTGGAGGTGGCCTCGCTCTTCTTCTTCGACGGCGAAAAGATCGAGTCTCTGGCCGATCCCGAACGTGCCGCTCCCGTGATTGAGTCCGCGGTTCAGTCACTTCTGGGTGTGAGCACAGTCGAACAACTTCGGACAGACCTGCTCGCGCTCCAGCGACGTCAAAAGGTGACTCAGGAGTACAAGGATGCCCGGGAAGAGATCGACCGGATCGAGTCTCAGCTAGTTCAGAATGAAGTTGCCCGAGCTGATGCCTATCAGCGCATCGCTTCCATCAAGTTAGGCCTGCACCAAGAGCGCAAGGAACTCGCGACTATTGAGGCGACGTTCGCCAAGCGCGGCGGCGAGCTCTTCCGCAGACGGGCCGAGTTGGAGAGCCAGAGGTCCCTGGCGAGCAAGCGGCTGGATTCTCTCAATGAGACTCTTGCCGGCAGCCTAGCCGCAGGGCCGCTGCCTCTACTCCTGTTGTCGGATCAGCTAAAGACCCTGCAGGACCAAGTCACTCGCGAAGAGGAGGCATCACGAGCTAAGCGGGTTCTAGACGCTCTGAAGGAGCGGGATGATGCACTTCTTTCTCTACTGCGTTCGGACGCTTCACCCGATCAGCTGAGCCGAATCGTCCAGTACCTCGATGAGGACCGCGAAAAGCGTGCTGCGTCGACCGATGTGGTGCGAGTCTTGAACATGTCAGCGTCCGGGATCCAGCAGCTCAACTCCCTGAAACACGTGATCGAAGCTGAATCCATCCGCGCTAGGACACTGCTCGCTGAGGTTGAAGAGCTTCAAGAAGAGCTGGAGGCCCTGGACCGCCAGCTTGCCGGAGTGCCTGCCGAAGAGGCCATCGCCGACCTAATCACGCAGCAGGACAAGGCCAGACAGCGTGTGAACAACCTCGAAAGAGAACTCGCCGCGGCGCAGGATGTCCATGACGCCCATGGTCGTGAAAACGAGCAGCTCATTGCGGCGAGAGATCGCGCCTACAGCAAGTACGCCAAGGGCATCGCAGAAACCGAGCATCGCGAACGTGTGGTCACTTACTCCGATCGTGCGCGCAACACTCTGGAGAAGTTCGGTGAGCTCTTGTTGCAGCGCCATATCAATCGGCTTGAGGTCGCAGTCCTGGAGAGCTTCAAACGCCTGATGCGCAAGGAGGGGCTCGTTCAGGATCTCCGTATCGATACGGAGAAGTTCACCCTGACACTGATCGGCGCCGACGAGGATGAAATCAATCCCGCTCGGCTGAGTGCGGGCGAACGCCAACTTCTCGCCGTCTCTCTGCTGTGGGGCCTCGCACGGGTAGCCGGCAACCGCCTGCCGAGCGTCATCGATACTCCTCTGGGCCGTTTGGACAGTCGACACCGCCAGAACCTTGTGCAGCGCTACTTTCCGTATGCCAGCGAGCAGGTTCTTCTTCTGTCCACCGACAAGGAGATCGACGACCAGCTTCTTCAGGAGTTGATCCCGGCCATCGCCAGGACCTACACGCTGGTCCACGACGACAAGACGTTTACCACCAAGGTCGAGAACGGCTACGGCTGGGGAAAGACGCAATATGTCGCTTGACACAATTCGGCTGTCCCAGCCAGCAAGAGACCAGCTCATCAAGCTCAAGCGCATCACCGGCATCAAGACGTGGAATATCCTGTGCCGGTGGGCCCTTGCTATATCTCTTTCTGACGCTTCAACTCCACTGGTGCGGGATATTGTTCCGGATTCCAACCTGGAGATGTCTTGGAAGACGTTCTCAGGGGAATATGGCGACGTCTATCTCGCATTGATCAAGCATCGGTGCGTTGTGGATGGAGAGGAACCTTCCCCAGAAGTGATCGAAAAGACTTTCTCCATCCATCTCCATCGAGGGATTGCTCATCTGGCTGGGCGGACCGACCTAGAGACCGTGAGTGACATGCTGAGCCTCGCATTTCCAGCTTCCGACCTATAGCTCAGCAATCCTAGCTCTCACGCTTATATTTAGGAATTCACCCAACTTGCTATCTTGATTGCGCCGCAAACTTGGCGGACTTCAGAGTATTTCATGCGGATCGACGCTGCATGGGAACGTCTGCTGAGTCCGCCGATTCCTCACAGCGTGAGGAACTGATTCGAGCTGCAGCTGCGTACGAGGGCTGCAACAAGAGAGCTAACGTCCACGGGGAAAAGGCCAGCACGGCAGTGGCGGCTGAAGCTACGGCCGGCTGGTCCCCCATTTAACGCTCTACTCTGCCGCAGAAGTTGCCTCGCTCAGCCAGGCTTTGCAAGAGTCACGAGTCGACCATCATACAAATCGCGTGATCGTCCGCATCACCCGGGCCGTGCTTACCCCAGTTCTTCATCCTGGCGATACACATCCTGTGGCGATGGTCCGCGGTTGAGGCTCCTCAGCCTTCTCCAAGTTCCCCTCCGGGTCCCCGATATCCACGATTATCGCGATGGCCATGGTGCGGACCATCTCGTTGACTTGACTCGCGACTCTTCCGCTACGAAATCTTGCTCCGATCCTCGCCCCACCACGCCAGCGGCCATCACATGGCCCAGATCTAGATCGGTGAGCCATACAGGGCATCATATCGGACATATTGCATGCAACCACATAAATAGGATTAATTTCTAGTGGACGGTCAGTCAAGCTCCGGGTATCCTCCCGAACTAACTCACATACCCCTCACCGTCATCGCTAGGAGTAGCACATGCCGGCTGGAGCCGCTTCGGTCACGCCTAGAAGCATCACCGTAGGGGCGCTGCTTGAAGAGCATCACCCTTTCTGGGTTCCAAGATACCAGCGAGCCTACTCATGGGACAGCCAAGTTTCTGACTTTACTGGGGACGTGGCCGAGCTTCTCCAGAATTCCTCACCGAATGCCCACTTTTTCGGCGGCCTCGTCTGTATTGAACATACAGACCATTCACTCTCCCGCCCTCATAGTTACGAAATTATTGACGGGCAGCAGAGACTTGCCACATTTGTCCTTGCCTTGGCTCAAATCACACATGCCGCTAGAAACCTAAAGCAGTTGGCGGAGGATCGAGGTGACGATCCAGCTAAAGCTGTGGCAGAGACTTTGGCAGACGACACAGAGAGTCGATTTCTAAAATGGCGCCACGCTATTGTCAGCGAGGGCCGCATAGAAGGTCGGCCTCGTCTAAGACTCTCCAAAGTAGACGATCCGGTGTTTCAGAGCCTTGTTGACGGATCCAAGCCGTCCGCTTCACGCGAAAGCCATGAACTTCTGATAGCCGCAAACAAAATCATCTTTGATGATATCATCAAGCCCATCCTTGAAGACTCAGGATCGGTTACAGAAAAGGCTCAGCAGCTATATCGTGTTCGGACTGGACTAATCGAACAATCCCACGTTATTCAAGTTGTCTCTAGCGATAGAGAGCGCGCGTATCAGCTTTTTAGCGTGCTAAACGATCGCGGCAGATCTCTGGAGGATGCGGACCTACTCAGGAGCCATACACTGGACTTGCTCCAAGAGCACCCTGCTGAGCAGGAAAAGGTTGCCGTCCTGTGGGATGAGATCCTTTCTGCTACTACGAAAGACACCAGCGCGTTCTTTAAGGCGTACTTTCCCTCAACAACTGGGAAACGTGCTGGTGCGCCAATGTTCAAGAAACTCGTAGATCAGTATTTCGCGCCCCAGGCGCCCAACGAATCACCCGCCGTTGTGGATATCGTTGAGCAAGTCGAATCCTTCCAACGTGAAATGATCACCTTCACAAAGCTCGCGAATGGCGAGTGGCCATTTGGCAACCAGCTGTCGGTGGGTGAAACACCGAAAGTGTTCAATTGGCATGAGGATCGCCTCAAGAGGCTGATCCTCACCCTTAAGCACGAGCTCGCGCTTCCCCTCTTGCTTGCAGCCGCTTCTTCGTGCAAGGAAGAAGAGTTTGCGAAACTTGTCTTCATGATTGAAAAGTTCGCCTTCAGATACAAATCTGTATGTGGCGGTCACGCAACGTCCGCAAGCAATATTTACTACAAGGAAGCCAAGATTCTGCGCGAGCAGGCTTCCATCAGGACCAGACAAACCTGGTCTCGTCTGCGAGATCAACTAAACAAGCTGCTCGATTACGCGGCTCCTTCAGAAAAATTTAGAGACGATCTCCAAAACAAGCTCCAATACAGTCGCGGATCCCAGAAACCGAACATCCGCGAGCTTCTAACAACCATAGAGGATCACCATGGCTGGATCCAGAAGGGCTGTAGCGGGCCTCCTGTTCCAGACATGACGTATGTCGTTGATCTGAATCATGTAACAATCGAACATATTTATCCACAGAAGCCTGCAGCCTCCGATCGAGATACAGATCTAGACAAGTATGTCGATTATCTGGGAAATCTTTCCTTCTTTGGTCCGAAGGATAATTCGGATGCCGGAAATAAGAATTTCCCGGCTAAATCCAAAGACTTCTATTCGCCTAGCAGGATAAATATGACTAGGCATCTAAGCTCGTATACTCAATGGACCCTGGCCGAGTTCAAGCAACGGCACACATGGATCCTTGACATGGCATGCAAGATATTTGTACTCTGAAAAGCGCTGAGTATACAATGATTGCGGCGATCATTCTGAGTGTGTGCCGCGTCAAAACTCGTCACATAAGGCTTGACCTGGTACTTCATTGAAGCGGATTTCCCTTGGTGGCCGACGGTGAATAATGGTCAAGGACCCTATGTTTGCTCGGTGGTTGCTCGTGTGTCCTGATACGGCGTGGCACTCGATGTCACGGCCCGGCAGAACGGCAGGGACGCTTCCGGACAGGACGACACAAGACAGCACGCCGTAACACCGGACGACAGTAGGGCCACGGACTTTTAATCCGTAGGTTCTGGGTTCGAGTCCCAGGCGCCCTACCGATGTTTACGCAGGTCATCGACCCGATCCTGTTGATGTCAGCGGGGTCGGGCCGGGCCGTTTCCTAGATCATGTTCCCTCGGTGTTCCCGCGTTCCACCACGCCGCGGTCGATTCCCGACCCTCTCTGTCAGACTGCTGTGAGACATGGGACGTACGATTCCCTCTGATATGAAGCAGGGCGAGACAGGACCACCACGACAGTGACGATGACACTCGCCGACCAGACCGCCATGACCGGGCAGGATGGTCGCGTGACCTCCCAGCAGCCGGGCCGGCCCAAGCGGCGCACCTTCACCAAGGCCTACAAGGCGCGGATCCTGGCGGCCTTCGACGCCCTGCCCGAAGGCAGCCCCGAGCGCGGCGCCCTGCTGCGCAGGGAACGGCTGTACCACTCCCACATCGAGCACTGGCGCAAGCAGGCTGAAGGCGGCACCCTGGCCGCCTCGACGGGAAAGCCCGCGCGCAGCGCCGAGTCCGAGGAAATGGCCCGGCTGCGCGCCGAGAACAAGAAGCTCAAGGCCGACGCGGCCAAACTCGAAGCCCGCAATGAAAGACTCGCCGGCGAGCTGGGGAAGACCAGGACCGCCCTGGACATCGCGGGAAAAGCATTCGCGCTGCTGCAGGACATCTCAAGCAGCGCGGACTCCGACAAGAGCTGAACCGGATCCTCGACGAGCATTTCCCCGCGATGGAGGAAACGATCGGCACGGTCAGGGCATGTGCGGTCCTGGGGAGATCCCGGGCCACGCTGCACCGGCACCGCAATCCCGTCCCGCCCCGGCTGGGACCGCGCCGCCCGTTTCACCATCCGGCCGAACTGTCCGAGGACGAGCGGGCGCAGGTGCTGGCGGTGCTGGACTCGCCCCGCTTCGCCGACAAGTCTCCGGGCCAGGCGTGGGCGATGCTGCTGGACGAGGGCGTCTACCTGTGCTCGCAGGCCACCATGTACCGGCTGCTGCGGATGCGCGGCACGGCCGGTGAGCGCCGGGCCCAGGCCGTCCACCCGGCCAAGAAGAAACCCGAGCTGGAGGCCGACGGCCCGAACCAGGTGTGGTCGTGGGACATCACGAAGCTGAAAGGCCCCTCGCGCGGTACGTACTATCTGCTGTACGTCATCATCGACATCTTCTCGCGGAAAACCGTCTGGTGGGAGATCTGGCCGACGGAGACCGGGATCCTCGCCAAGGAGTTCATCGAGCACGCGATCGAGGCCAACGGCGGGATCGCCCCGGAGGCGATTCATGCCGACCGGGGTACCTCGATGACGTCGAACACCGTTTCCGGCCTGCTCGCACTGCTGGGAATCGATCAGTCTCATTCCCGTCCGCGCGTGTCCAACGACAACCCGTATTCCGAAGCGCAGTTTAAAACACTCAAATATTGTCCGGCATTTCCCGGGGAATTCGGTTCCATTGAAGATGCCAACGTCTTCTGCGGGCAGTTCTTCCAGTATTACAATAACGAGCATCGCCATTCTGGGATCGGCATGCACACTCCGGCGTCGGTGCACGACGGCTCCGCGGTCGAGATTCACGCCCGGCGGGTCGCGACCTTGGACGCGGCCTTCTTGGCCCACCCCGAACGGTTCCGCGGCCGGCGGCCCTGTCCGCCGCCGCTGCCCTCCCGGGTGTGGATCAACAAGCCGTCAACGGCTCCCGAAGCCGAGGCCTCACCACAAACACCGCACGTAGCTTGATGTTCCAACCGGTTTGACAGGTACCGCGATCATCTCCATGAGCCGTGCGAGCATTCTGCGCCACCCTGCGGCCATCGAGACGAGGGGATCACAGGTGGCGCGGATCATCGAGCGCACGGCCAAGAGCGGCGCGAAATCATGGCTGGTGAAGTGGCGGATCGGCGGCGGGCGAGCCGGCAAGGAGGACTTCGAGACCTGCTACGACAGGACGATCGCCGAGTCCTTCGCCGAACTGGTCGAGGACAACGGCGAGCGGCGGCCACCGGGCTACCCGAAGGGCTGCCACGGCCTTCAGGACCCCCGTTTCCGCGATGACCGCACCCCGGGCATGCCGACGTTCGAGGCCTACGCGCGCACCGAGTACGCCGGCCGGCCGGGCGCCTCCCCGACACAGCGGTTCACCTACCTGACCGACGCCGAACGGCACGTCTTCCCGTTCCTCGGCCACCTCCGGCTGGACGAGGTCACCCGCCGGGTGCTGCGGGAGTGGGCACAGCAGATGCTCACCAAGCCGTCCGCCCGCAACGCCCACCAGCCACACCGGCCCCTCTCCGACGAGCAGGCCGCACGCCGGTGGGCACAGACCGGCGGTCCCGCCGTGAAGCCGACCGGACGTGTCTCACCCGACGTGCTGCGGCGCTGGCGCGAGGCGGGTTCCCCCCGCCCGGCGCGACCGGATCAGGGGACACTCTCCCCCGCCACGGTCACGAAGATCTACCGGGGTTCTATCAGGCCGGTACTGAGGGCGGCGATGCGGCAGGGAGAGGACGGCGAGCCACCGCTGCTGCGTTCGTCGCCCTGCGACGGGTTCCGCCTGCCGCCCGCGCCGGTGCGTGTCCGCGAGGTCCTGTACGGGCCGGAGGTCGCCGTCTACCTCACCGCGGTCGGTGACGTCGACCGCGACACCGCGCTGTTCATCGTCACCATGACGGCCACCGGCCTTCGCTGGGGTGAGCTGGCAGGCCTGCACGTGAGCGGCCTGGACGCGGCGGGGTGCGTGATCCACGTCGTCCAGACCTACGCCCGGCTGCTGAACGAGCACACCGGCCGCTGGGAGTGGCGCATCGAGCCGTACCCGAAGGGAAAGAAACGCCGGGACGTACCGATCAGCGAGGAGTCGGCCGGACTGCTGTCCGGGCGGGTGCAGGGCAAGAGGTCCGACGAGCCGCTCTTCCAGAAGCGGACAGGCGGCTACATCGACTACGGCAACCAGCACAACGACATCCTGCAGCCCGCACTCACGCTCGCGCTCGCCCGGGAACGCGGCCTGGCCAGGCACATCACCCCTCACGCCCTGCGGCACAGGATGATCACCATGCTCCGGGACGCGGCGTGCCCCCCGGGGTGATGCAACTGGTGGCCGGACACGCCTCGTACCAGACCACCGCGGGCCACTCCGGCCGGCAGACACCCGCCCAGCGGGCATTGATCCTCGACGCGGTCCAGCCGGTCCTGCAGGCCGCGGGCCCGCTGTTCGACCTCCCGGATGCCCACGACACGTGAGCAGGCCATATGGATGCATCCTCGGCATCCCCGGACACCGGGGTATACCTATAGCTATACTTCATGAGTGGCCGGAGACGAATGGGACATCTACGTCGTGACCGAGGTCCGCGAATGGATCGAGCAACTCGACGACGCCACCCATGCCCGGGTGGTGCAAGCCATCGACGCGCTCGCCGAAGGCGGCCCCGGACTGGGACGGCCCCTGGTCGACACGATCATCGGGTCGTCGATCCAGAACCTCAAAGAGCTCCGGCCCGGCACGGTGCGCATCCTGTTCGCCTTCGACCCATGGCGTTCCAACATCCTGCTGGTCGCAGGCGACAAAGCCGGACGGTGGAAGAGCTGGTACGAGGAGGCCATTCCGCTGGCCGAGCACCGATATGAGGTCTACGTGAAGGAACGCGCCCGACAGGAGGACGGCAGATGAGCGGATACGTGCGGTGGAAGGACATCCGGGCCGAGCACGTCCAGCGGGCCGGCGGCGAGGAGGCCGTCCAGGCCGGCAAGCGGGAACTCCTGGCCGAGGTCCAGGGACACCGGCTGGCGGAGATCCGCCGCGGGCGTGGCCTGACCCAGCAGCAGGTCGCCGAGCGTATGGGAGTCACCAAGGGACGCGTCTCCCAGATCGAGCAGGGCAAGATCTCCGGCCAGGACATCCTGGCCCGCTACGCCGCCGCCCTCGGCGGCCGGCTCCATCAGTCGATCTACTTCGACGACGGCGACATCGCCGCCATCGCCTGACGGTTCCGGCGGGTTGCGCCTGCCGAAAATTACATCCGTGCAGTTCAAGCGGCTCGCTCATCGGCAGCAACCTCAGCGCGGCGAAGGCGTTCGTAACGGCGAGATACGCCAGACGAAAGAGCACGAACGATCATCATGCTGCACTCCGAGCGACGGAGGATCACGCGCATCACGCGATCCCCAGCAAGCCCATGACCTGGCCGGATGACATTATCGGCAGGTTCGGGGTCACCCGCCCTTCCGCAGTTCTTTCTCCCACACGCCGAAACGCTCCCTGAGCGCCTCAGCCCCGGCCGCATCGACGCCGTACACGGCGAACTCCTCATCGGTACGGCGACGCACGTACGCCAGCATCTCCGCGAACACCTCCCGATCGAACCCGGCATCCCGGCGAGCGGCCAGATCCAGAAGCTGATCGCGCGTGTACCGGCCCGACTCCACGAGCGCGTCCACATCGATGAAGTCACGAGCGAGCGCGCGGTTGAACAACGCCTCGGTCTTCCCGGCCGCGACGTCATCCGGATGGAGGACCGGGCCCATCTCCATCCGCACCGGCGGCTGAAAGCGCACGTCCGCGACGACCTCGACCTTGCAGCCATGACCTGTGCCACGCTCAGAGATCCACATCCGGACATACCGTTCAGTGCTCTGCAAGATCTCAGCCTGGTACCCGGCTGTTCGGTACGCCTCGGCCACCTGGTCCGCCGCCGCCGGGCAGTCCATGTCCAGCGCACCGAACAGATCGACGTCCTCGCTCGGCCGCTCCACGATCCCGTACGCCTGCACCGCGTACCCACCGGCCAGTGCGAAGCCGTACTGATCGGCGACGCTGAGACCGATCTCGATCAGTCGTCGGTGGAAGGGGTCCATCACGCGACCTGATCACGAAGCCAGGTGAAGCGTGACTCCCACAGTCGGCGGACCCGCACCGGCAAGATCAGATCAGGCCAGATGCGGACCAGCAGATCGGTGTTCAGGTACGCCTTGAGATCTTGTTCTCGGCCTTCCTGGATCACCTGCTCGTACATCACCCGCAACGCCGTCGGATCGGACAGGTCGTAGGAGCGTCGCGGGCTCCAGTCCAACCAGCCGGGCAGCGTGACGATCCCGTCCGCAGGCCCGGTCAGCTCCTCCAGAGCGCGGGGAACCGCATACGGGCGGATGTTCGCGTAATTGAGCGCCCTGTCCATGCCTCCAGTGTGACATTTCCGCCGGAGCCCCACCCCTTCGATGACGCAACCCCACACGGGCAAGCCATCAGCGTGACCGACTTCGGCGACCACACCGTGAAGGCCGCCTTACCCCGATACGGTCCATGGTCAAGGACCCATGTTTGCTCGGTGGTTGCTCGTCTGTCGCGATACGGCCCGGCACACGGTGACAGCACCCGGCAGACCGGCGGGGACGCCGGCGGACAGAACGGTACGAGATGGCAGGTCGCGGCACCGGACGGCAGTGGACCCGTCGACTTTTAATCCGTAGGTTCTGGGTTCGAGTCCCAGGCGCCCTACCACTCGTGAGCAGGAACGTAGGCCCTGACCTGGGCCTTCGTTCCTGGCCACCTCTCCCGGCACGTGCAGTCGGATGCAGCCGGATGCCACTGCCTGCCACTGGTCGCGGAACATACGCGGAATGGAACCGCGCCCGTCCGTCCAGGTCAGCACCCGGATTCCAAGAGCCGCCGGAACGGTTCCGGGAGTGTGGGAGCCGACACGGCGAAGGTGCGCCTGCCGAAAATTCCGTCCGTGCAGGTCAAGCGGCATGTGAGTACTCGTGGAGGACTCCGCCGAGTCGGTCCCGCCTGCGTGCGCTCAGCTCGGCGAGTCGCGTCGGATCCGTGATCGGGCCCGGAACGGCGCGTAGCGGGGCCGCTTGATCCAGGGCCTGATGGACACGGTGCCGGTTGTAGAAGCGCTCGTACTCCCGTAGAGCATGCCGCAGATGGCGCTCGTTCCATACCAGGCAGCGGTCGAGCAGCTCACGGCGGCATAACTGCACCCACCGCTCCATGACCGCGTTCATGCGCGGTACTCGGACACCGGTGAGCACGGTCCGGATGCCGGCCTCGGCCAGGATCTCGTCCATGAGGGCGGGGAACTTCCCGCCCCGGTCCCGGATCAGGTAGCCCGCCCGGCAGCCGGCCTCTTCCAGGTCCATCACGAGGTTCTTCATCGCCTGGACGACCCAGCATGCGGTCGGATGGGCGGTGGCGCCCAGCACGCGGACGCGCCTGCTGGCGTGCTCGATGACGGCCAAGATGTACTGGCGCTGCCCGGTGAGGGTGACGGTCTCGATGAAGTCGCAGGCCAGCAGCGCATCGGCTTGCGAGCGCAGGAAGTCGGCCCAGGTGACCGACGCCCGCTCAGGTGCCGGATCAACGCCTTCCTGCTTGAGGATCTCCCACACAGTGGAGGGCGCGACCGTGATGCCGAGCACGGCCAGCTCGCCGTGTACTCGCCGATATCCCCAGGACGGGTTCTCCCGGACCAGGCGCAGGACGAGCGCTCGGATGGAGCGGACCGTGAGCGGGCGCCCCGACCGCCTGGGCTTACTGATGCGGGCGTGCCGCCGTCTAATGAGATCGCAGTGCCAGCGCAGGACCGTATCCGGACGGACGATGAGCCGCACCCGGCGCAGGACCTCGCGGGGCAGTGATGTCAGCAGGGCGGCGAGGAAGGCACGGTCCTCGGGAGCGAATCGCACCCTGGTACCGGCACCGAGCTGCCGTTCGAGAACGGTGATCTGGTGGCGGAGAGCGAGGATCTCGACGTCCTTGTCTCGATCGCTCATCGGCAGCAACCGCAGCGCGGCGAAGGCGTTCGTGACGGCGAGATAGGTCAGGCGAAGCAGCACGGACGATCATCATGCCGCACCCCGAGCAACAGGGAGTCACTCGCGTCAGGAGATCCCCAGCAAGCCCATGACCTGGCCGGACGACATTATCGGCAAGCGCAGGTGCAGCACCGCCACCTCATGCCGGAGCACCGGAATCTCGGCATCCTTGACCGCCCCGCTTCGGCCCAGGAGCGCCAGCCAGCCGAACACCCGGATCACGATCAGATACAGGAGACGGAGAGACACAAGAACCGATCTTGGCCGTACCACCGCACCAGGTCGACCCACAGGTCAAGCACCCTGGAATGATTTTCAAAACGGTACAGGACACCGCTCAAGTCTCGGCCGGGTACGGCGGCACCGCCAGCCGCTCGTTGACGGCGTCCTGGTTGAAGGGAACCGGTTCTTCGGGATACTCAGGGTCGTAGTGCTCGATCGGGTTGTCCCCCCTGCCGCCCGCGCAGACCGGATGGGCGACCTCGCCGCAGACCTTCTCCAAAAGGATCTCATGCGTCCAGCAGTCACCGAGATCGTAGACGTACGTCATCTTCGAACGGGGCGACGGCATCGCCCGGTTGACGCGACAGGCGTACTCGTCACCGCACTCCTCCAGCCCGAAGAACGGGTCGGCGTACCTGCGCTTGGCGGTCTCGAACACGTGCAGATGATCGTCGCCCCAGCCGAACAGGACCCGGATCACCTCGTGCAGAGCGCCCAACGTCATGTTCTCGGGAACCAGCACGCGCCGCCACAGCCCGCCGTACAGGGAGATCTTGAGCTGGTAGGCCGGGATCGGCGGCGGCACGGACGGTAGTACGGCCAGTAGCCGCTCGGCCTCGGGGTGGCCGCTGCCCTGTACGGCTTCGCGGACATCCCCCTCGACGGCGTCCAGCAGGACGTACCGGGCGTCGGTCGTGCCGTAGCGATCCAGAGCGGCCAGCGCGTAGTCGACCGCGACCCAGCGCATGTCCCGCTCCGCGGGGGCGGGGCCGCCGTCCAGATCCGCCAGGACGCGCCGGGCGTGGGCGCCCAGCACAAGGTGGTCGCGTATCTCGCGCCAGAGCGGCAGGGCGTACTCACCGCGTTCGCCGACCATCTCGACGGCGGTGATCCGCCCGGCCGGAGTGGCGTCCGCGGCGGCGTGCAGCAGCTCCCGCAACGGGTCGCCGGTACGGTCGCCGGGGAAGGGGCCGATCCAGCGCCACACCGGCTCCCGGACCTCCTCCTCGGGCAGCGCGGCCAGCAGATCCAGCACACGAGCGGCGGGCAGATCCGGAGTGATCGGCGGCGGAACCCTGCGGTCCAGTTCAGCCCGGGAGTACTCCCCCAGAGCTGTCAGTGCCATGCGCTCGTCCAGCGCACCGAAGTCGCGCAGGATCTCCACCACCCGGTCGACGGGATGCACCCTGCCCTCGCCGGCCAGGTAGACGGCGCGCCAGTCCCAGTCTCCGCGCCCGCGCATCACCTCGGCGACCGCCTCACGCAGCGCACCGCCCAACGGCGGCTCCTGCTCGGCCAGCACCAGCAGCGTCACCTGGCACACGATGCGCGGATCGGCGCCACACGGATCGCTCACCTGTGCGCGGAGCACCTGTTCCAGCGCCTCAAGCCATTCCTGCCCGGTCGGCTCCCCCGGGGCCTGCCGCTGTACGGCCTTACTGCCGGAGATCGTGATGAGCCCGGCCGCCACCGCGGTCGTCCAGGCGCGGTGGACCGCGGGAACGTCACCGAGCCGCCGGACCTTGGGCGGGCACGGCGCCCCCAGCGTCTCGGCCGCCTGCGGTACCAGCGCGGGCTTGAGCGCACCACCGGGGGTGACCGCCCGGCCGTCCCCCACCCAGACGGAGATCTCACGTGCGGCGGCGAACGCACCGCACCGCCCGATCTCGAAGGAGAGTCCAGAGTCCATGGACACGCCACCCTATCGGCCAGGACATCACCGCGGGCGGCTCTACCGTGCCAGGCGGATCTCGGCACGACATGATCCGGATCCGCGACACAGCCGGACCGCGTCTCCGATGCCCACAGTAGTTTCAACCGTATGGGCAGGGGCCGTGCGTACACTCGAAGACATGACCGCCGCCCATGACTACGACGACGTGCACCACCTCGTCGAGCAGCTGACCCCCGACCAATTGGTCGAGGTCCGCGCCCACGCGCTCCGGCTGGTCACCGGCCGCCGGACCTTCGTGCCGTGGAGCGAGCTCAGGCGCACCGCCGCCCGCCTTCCGCGCATCGACCACGCCGAGTTCCGCAGCGACGTCGACGCCGCGATCGACTTCGACACCCTGCTCGGGGACACGCGGTGAGCGACCCGCACAACCTCCTGCTGGACACCTCCGCCATCATCGATCTCGAACGGCTCGACGAGCAGCACATCGCCGGCGCACTCGGCTGCCGGCCGGGCGACCTGCGCCCGGCGGTCAGCTCCATCTCGATGGCCGAACTCGCGGCCGGTCCGCACGCGGCCAAGACCGCCGACGCGCGAGCCGTACGGCAGGCGGTGCTGCAATGGGCGGAGTCCACCTTCGCCCCGATCCCCTTCGACACCGACGCGGCCCGCGCCTACGGGATCATCTACGCGCTCGTGCTGGACCTCGGCCGCCGGCCGCGCAAGCGGCTCGCCGACCTGCCGATCGCATCGGTCGCCGCGGCCAACGCTCTTCCCCTGGTCGCCCGGAACCCCGACGACTTCGCCGGACTCGAATCCCAGATCCAGGTGATCACCGCCTGAAACGGCCACCGTAGGGATAGCCGAACGGGTCAAGTGGCCTGTACCGCTTCGAAATTCATCGCATAGGGCTTGAGCTGGGAATTCTCCGGAGTGGCTATGCGGCTCGGTGGTACTCGTTGATCAGCCCGCCGAGCACCCTCCGGCGTTCGATCCGGCCTTCCAGCGGTACGACGGCCCGCTCATCGTGATCGGGTGGCCGCTGCGCGCGGGACTGGTGCGGCCGGTGCCCGTTGTAGTGATCGGCGTACTCGGCCAAAACGGACCGCAGGTGCCGTTCGTCGTAGATCAGCATGCGGTCGGTGCACTCGGCCCGTACGGTGCGCACCCATCGCTCGGCATAGCAGTTGGCCCGCGGCGTGCGCGGCGGGATCTTCACCACCGCCACGCCCGCGCCGGCGAAGACCGCATCGAAGACATTGGTGAACTTGGCATCTCGGTCGCGGATGAGGAAGCGGAAGGAACTGGCCCGCATCCCGAGGTCCATGAGCAGGTTGCGGGCCTGCTGGGCCGTCCAGGCGCCGGTCGGGTTGGCGGTCACGCCGAGGACATGAACACGCCGGGTGGCCACTTCCATGACGAACAGCACGTACAGGCGCTTCAAGGAGATCGTGTCGACGTGGAAGAAGCCGACGGCCAGCAAGGAGAAGCACAAGAACCGATCTTGCCCCTAACGCGGCATCAGGTCGACCTGCAGGTCAAGCGCCCTGCGACGACTTTTGAAGCGGTACACGTTACCGGCAGGCGCAAAAGCCTCGCCGCGCGGAGAGGTACCTGGGTACTATGACCCCAGGAGGAGCCGATGACCACACCTCACACCACCAAGCGACAGTCACCGCTGAAAGTCGACCCGGCGACCGACGAGCTGATCTCCCAGGGCGCGCACTTCCTCGGGGTGACCAAGAAGGACCTGGTCGCCGCCGCCGTCCGCGTCTACCTCGAACAACAACGCGAGCAGATCCGGCGCGGCATGATCGAGTCGATGAAGGTCCTGGACGGCTCCCTCAGCTCCAGTGTGTCCCTGCTCACCGGCCTGTCCCCCGAGCGCATCGACGAGCTCGGCGGCACCGGCGACTGGGAGGAGTAGACAGCGCCGTGTCCCGTGTGCGTCCCACTCTCCGTGTCCTGCGCGATGACCTGAAACTGCCGCTGCCCTCCGCCCGCACTCCTCTGGATGCGATCAGCCATCCCCTGCTGGACAAGGCCGCCGAGCAGTTCGCCGATCCCGACACCGCGCACGAGCGCATCCGTGCCATCGACGACGTGGTCCTGTTCAAGGTGAAGGTGCAGCGCTGGCGCGGCGCCGTCTGGACCGACGACCCCGACGCCGAGGTCCCCACCTGGCTGGTCGCCGCAGGAGTCCGCGAAGACGGCTCCGGCGACGATTTCTACACCGCGCTGGAAAGCAGCGGAAAGGCGGCCCGCGCCCGTTACAACAGCGGACACGACCAGTCCCTGACCACCGGCACCTACAGCCGGCATCTCCTTCCCAACGATGACGACCGCGACCGCTACCGGCTCGGAGCGGCCACCCGATTCGTCCTCCGCCTCAACACCACGATCCGCGACCTGGCAGGCGGTTCCCTGCGTGACGGCCACGAGCACGCCGCCGACTTCCCCGGCTTCCGCCTCGGCATCCAGGTCCGTGCGCTCCTACGTCACCGCTCTGGGCGGCACGCTGGACGTGGTGGCCGACTTCGGCGACCACACCGTCAAGGTCGCCTGAACCATCCCCGCGGGTGGGCGATGGTCAAGGGCCCATGTTTGCTCGGTGGTTGCTCGCCTGTCGCGGTACGGCCCGGTACGCGGTGGCATCGTCCGGCAGACCGGCGGGGACGCCGGCGGGCAGAACGGTACGAGATGACAGGTCGCGGCACTGGACGGCAGTGAACCCGTGGGCTTTTAATCCGTAGGTTCTGGGTTCGAGTCCCAGACGCCCTACCTCGTTGAACTGGGCGGGCTGTCCGTGGCCATGTAAAAATCCCCATAGGTGGCCAGTTCGAGGTCACCACCGGTGGCCGGATTAAGCTTGTTGTTTAACCTCCGAGATCGCGTTCAGCGGTTAGGGACTTCGGTCGCTTGTTGACTTTCCCCAGCTCGTAGCGGGGAGCACGGCGCTGGTTGCGGGAGCCGGGCGGACGTCCCGGGCCGGGCCTGCCCGGTTTAGGCGCACGAGCCGGACACGACATCGCCGGGCGGATGTTCCGAAACCCCCGCCGTACCCGGGCCGGACTCAGCCGCCCGGGCAGGGCGGGTCTCTCCCACGGACGACGCAGGTCCTCCACCAGCTGCCGGGCCAGGCGCAGCTGGGTGTAGGCGGCGACGATCAGCCAGGTCCAGCGGTCGGCCGTCTCAGTGGGCGTTTGATCCTTTAGGTTGCGTCTTGCGTGGTTTCAGGCGTTTCGCCAGGTTGGGGCGGATTCTTTGGTGAGGCGGCGGCTCATGATGTCGATCATCGCGAGGTGGATCATGGCTTCGGAGCGGTCGGGTCGCGCTTCGTGGTCGCGGGCCAGGCGGCGGTGGAGCATGATCCAGCCCAGCGTTCGTTCGACCACCCAGCGCCGAGGAAGCACCTTGAATCCTCGTTGACCTGGTTGTCTGGTGAACACCTCGACGTCGATGCCACGGGTGGCGCCGTGCTCGACCATCGCGTTCTTGTAGCCGCTGTCCACCCAGGCCTTGGTGATCGTGGGATGAGCGGCGGCGATCTGGTCCAGCACGTGCATCCCGGCGGTGTTGTCGTGCACGCTGGCCGCGGTGACCGGCACGGACAGCAGCAGTCCCAGGGTGTCGGTGGCGATGGTCCGCTTCCTGCCGACGATCTTCTTTGCGGGATCGGTTCCTTGTGTGGCCAGGGGCACGCCGACGGCGGTCTTGATGCTCTGGGAGTCCACGACGGTGGCCGACGGCTCGGCCCGGCGGCCGGAGGCGGTGCGGACCAGGCGGCGCAGCAGCCCGTTGAGCTGGGCGAAGATGCCGTCTCTCTGCCAGGCGGCGAAGTAGCCGTAGACGGTCTGCCAGGGCGGGAAATCATGGGGGAGGAAGCGCCAGGGGACGCCGGTGCGGTCGACGTAGAGGATGGCGTTGAGGATGGTGCGCAGTTCGTGCCCGGGTGGCCGGCCGATGTCCAGGCCCTGGCGTTGGCGGTCGGCGCGCCAAGTGGTCAGGGTGGGTTCGATCGGCGCCCACCGGGCGTCAGACAGATCGCTGGAGTAGGGACGCGTCGTCATGCTTCCGGCGTACCGCGTGATGTCCGGGTTGCCCAGTCCCCAAGCGTTGACGATCACCACGAGGGGCGACATATGGGGCAGGTTGGGATGAGACGTAAAGATCATGCCTCTGACCTGCTGTTTTGTGGATTCCCCCCGCTCTGGGCGGGGCTCGCTCTGCCGGCCCAGCCGGACAAAAGTGGACACGGCCTCATGTGCTTACCGCCGCATTTCCCGCGATAAAGGATCAAACGCCCGCTGAGGATCTCCCAGACCGTGGACGCGGCGACCGTGATACCGAGCATGGCCAGCTCACCGTGCACCCGCCGATATCCCCAGGACGGGTTCTCCCGGACCAGGCGCAGGATGAGTGCGCGGATGGAGCGGACCGTAGGCGGGCACCGGGGCCGCTTCGGCCGACACGTGCGGGCATGACGGCGTCTCATCAGATCGCGGTGCCAGCGCAGGACGGTGTCCGGGCGGACGAGGAGCCGCACCCGGCGCAGGACCTCGCGGGGCAGCGACGTCAGCAGGGCGGCGAGGAAGGCGCGGTCCTCGGGGGCGAATCGCACCCTGGTGCCGATGCTGAGCTGCCGTTCGAGAACGGTGATCTGGTGGCGGAGAGCGAGGATCTCGGCGTCCTTCTCTCGATCGCCCATCGGCAGCAGCCGCAGCGCGGCGAAGGTGTTCGTGACGGCGAGATAGGCCAGACGAAAAAGCACAAACGATCATCATGCCGCACTCCGAGCGGCTGGGGATCACGCACATCAGGCAACCCTCAACAAGCCCATGACCTGGCCGGATGACATTATCGGCAAGCGCAGGTCCAGGAGGTGCGGCGGCTGTTCAACCGCATCGCCGCACCGACCGCGCACCCGATCGGTCATGTCCTTGCCTGGTCGGTCTGGCGCCGGCTCAGCCAAGCGCGGGCTCGAGCCAGTCACCATAAGCGAAGACGCTCATAACGACCTGTCGTTGTCGTAGTTAGCGAGGTACTGCCAGGACGTCCTGGAGTACGTCCTTCAGCGTGACGCGGGCCAGCTCGCGCCGGAGGGTCTCCTCAATGACGTCGTAGATGCGCTGCATCGCCGGCTGGATGCCGTGGCCCACCACGCATCCCGGGTCGGGGGCGGCACGGTGCAGCGCGAACAGCGGGCCGGGCTCCACCGCCTCGTACACGTCGAGCAGGGTCATCGATTCCAGGTCGCGTGCCAGCGACCAGCCCGCGCCCACCCCGCGCCGGGACTCCACGAGCCCCGCCTGGCGCAGGTCGCCGAGAAGCCGGCGGATCACCACGGGATTGGTGCTCGCGCTGGCCGCGATCTGCTCGGAGGTGGCGACCTCATGGCCCTGGCGCTGGTAGAGGCCGATCCAGGCCAGCGCGTGGGCGGCGATGGTCAACCTGCTGTTGGCGCTCATGAACCCGTTCCTTCCGATCGCAACTCCCGATGTTACGACAACGACTGTCGTAACAGCCAAGGTTGCGACATAGCGATGTAACTATTATTGTTACGACAGCTCGAAGAGGGTCAACCAGTGAGGTGAAGAATGAACAAGCCGCTGACAGGCAAGGTCGCCCTGGTCACCGGAGGGTCCCGCGGGCTCGGAGCCGCCACCGTACGGCTGCTTGCCGAGCAGGGCTCCGACGTCGCGTTCACCTACGTCAACTCCGACAAGCAGGCCCAGGCCATCGTCGACGAGGTGCGCGGCAAGGGAGCGAAGGCCGCCGCGTTCAAGTCCGACCAGGCGGACGTGAGCCAAGCGCCGGCACTGATCGACGACGTGGTCGCGCACTTCGGTGCCCTGGACATCCTCGTCAACAACGCCGCGATCTCGGTGAGCGGCACGGTGGACGACCCGGATGCCCACACCTCCGCCCTGGACCGGATGCACGCCACCAACTACCTCGGCGTGATCGCCGTCACCCGGGCCGCCTCCCGAGTGCTGCGCGAGGGCGGCCGCATCATCACGGTGAGCTCCGGGCTGGGCACCCGAGTCGGCGTCCCAGGCGTGGCCGACTACGCGGCGACCAAAGCGGGGGTCGAGCGGTACACCATGGGCGTCGCCCGCGACCTCGGCTCCCGAGGCATCACCGCCAACGTCGTGGAAGCCGGGCTGATGGAAGGCGGCATGGACGCACCGGATCCCGAAACCCTCAAGGCCCTGCTCAGCTCGCTGTCCCTGCAACGCATGGGACACCCCGACGAGATCGCCGCGGCAATCGCCTTCCTGGCCAGCCCCGCCGCGTCGTACGTCACAGGCGCCAAGCTAGACGCCCACGGCGGCTACAACGCCTGAGCCGCAGCGCCGTCAGCGCGTCCCATCCTGGTAGGTGGGGGCTGGCGGATCCCGAGTACATTCCGGGTTCCGCTGGTCACAGTGCTCTGCCGGTGATGGTCGCGGCTGGGCCGCCGCAGAGTGCCGGGCACCATCGGCAGCACCGGCGCGAGCTGCCCGATCGCCTGGACGTGCGGCCTGTCATCGGCGGAGAAGACCGTCGCATGCTCGGGCGGGACGGGTACGGACCCGCCACGTCCCGGACATTGTCGATCAGCAGCGGATCGGTCAGAACCTTGGACTCCTCCACCCGGGCGCGCAGTTCCCGCCGCGACCAGCGGGTGGCGCCTTCGGGCACCTCTTCCAGCGTGCAGACCATCACCTCCCCTACTTGCGCGTCGGTGGGTGTGCGGCGGCGTACCGTGTCACGTCATGCTCGTGGGGGGAGTAACAACAGGGCTTCCCCCATGAACGTGAACACCGATTTCAGGCGGCAGGCTTCAGGGGGCGTTTGATTTGAGAAGTTCGTCCTAGTACGTCCCTCGCCAAGTTGAGTGGTTTCGCCAGTAATGCGCTTGCCGACATTGTCAATCATCGCGATGTAGGTCATGGCTTCGGAGCTCGTCGGCAATGCTTCACAGTCCCGGGCGAGGCGGCGGTGGAGCATCGGCCAGCCGAGCGTACGTTCGACGACCCAGCGCCGTTTGAGCACGTGGAAGCCCTTGATGCCTGAGTTGCGGGGGACGACTTCGGCATCCCGCGACCTCCGAAAAATGGCGTGTCCACCGCAAGGCTACGCCAGGCGGAATCTCGGTCACATCGCGTCACGAAACGGGCATTGAAGGGATCATGCTCCGGGCGACGGATATACGGATACCGAGGCAAACCGTGCGAGTCGGGCCGAGGACATAGAGGACCTCACCTCACGAGACGCAGCAAAACGCCCGCTCAGTGGAAGAACGGCAGAACCATCTCCACCAGTGCGTCGACGTCATCGTCGACCATCGGCTCGCCGGTCATGCCCATTCGGTGGAGCAGGGTCCCGACGACGACGTCGATGAGAAACAGGATCCGGTGCTCCGGCTCGCCGAGCGCGTCCTGGAGCGCGAGCCGGTAGGGGTCCTGCAGCCGGGAGGAGAGGACCTCGCGCAGCCCCGGGTCGCTGACGGCGTCGCTGAACACGCCCGCGAACGCGTCGCCCACCCCCGGCTCGCCGATCTTGCCCGCGATCCAGCGGATGGCCGAGGACATGATCTCGGCCCGACTATCGCCTTCCAGCGGCACCGGGCCGAACGCGTCGAGCAGACAGTCCACGATCAGCGTCCCCTTCGTCGGCCAGCGACGGTAGATCGTCGTCTTCGCGATGCCGGTCGCGGCGGCGATGCGCTCCACCGTGGCACGCGCGTAGCCCAGTTCGTGGACCGTGCTCAGCGTCGCGGCGAAGACCACGTCGTTGATGCCGGAACGCGGGCGGCCGGGCGGCCGGGCGGGTGTACTCGAAGTCATGCTCACGTCCACACGATACCGAGTTGCGCTACCGTAGGTTTCAAAACCTTGGGTATCGAAACTTCAGGAGGGGTCCATGAGCGACATCACCGCGATGCGGCGACCGGCGGAGCCGGACTGGTCCACGGTGACGGCCGAGGAACTGATCGCCTTCCGCGACGCCGAGAACCGCGTCCGGGCGTCCACGGCCGCACGCGTGATCACCGGGGAGCCGGACCCCGGTGCCGCGATCGGCTGGCAGCGGGTGGCGCTGCCCGGCCGCGAACTCCCCGTCCGGGTGTACCGGCCCTCGGCCGCGGGCGCCCTGCCCCTCGTGATCCACGTGCACGGAGGCGCCTTCGTCGGTACGGCCACGCAGAGCGACTGGGTCAACAGCCACCTCGCCGCCTGCCTGCCGGCGGTCGTCGTCTCGGTCGAGCACCGCCTCCTCGACTGGGAGACGCCGCTGTCCGCCGCCGCCGACGACGGCTGGGACGTGCTCCAGCACGTGGTGGAGCACGCCGGGACGTGGGACATCGATCCGGCCCGCGTCGCCGTCTTCGGCGAGAGCTGCGGCGGGCTGATCAGCGCGCTGGCGGCCATCAGGGCCAGGCGGGCCGGTCTCGGGCTGCGGGCGCAGGTGCTGGTCAACCCGGCGGTCGACGTGACCTCGACGGCCTGGACGTACGACTCGACGGCCCGGTACGCGGAGACGCCCACCCTGTCCGTACCGCTGCTGCGGTTCTTCCAGCGGCTGGCCGTCCCCGACGGCGCCGACGCCCGCGCGCTGTCGCCGCTGTACGCCGACGATCTGGACGGGCTGGCCCCGGCGCTCGTGGTGGTGCCGACGTGCGACCCGATCGCCGACCACGGCCGCCGCTACGCCGAGCGGCTCCAGGCGGCCGGGACGCCCGCGCGGCTCAGCGAGTACCCGGAGGCGGGGCACGCGTTCCTGAGCATGCCGGGCATGGCACCCCAGGCGACGCCCGCCCGGGCGGAGATCCTCGCCTTCCTCCAGGAGTCCCTCGGCGAGTGACACCCGGCGCAGGCGACCTGGAACCGGCCGTCCGGATGGGCCGGCGTGCTCGTCCGCACCCGGCCGTCCGGATGGGCCGGCGCGCTCGTCCGCACCCGGCCGTCCGGATGGGCCGGCGCGCTCGTCCGCACCCGGCCGTCCGGATGGGCCGGCGCGCTCGTCCGCACCCGGCCGTCGGCCGGGACGACCGCGTCCGGCCGTACCCCGTCCACCGCGATGGCCTCGATCAGGGCGACACCGCCGGCTCCCGCCACCCGCTGGGGATCGCCCCCTGACCGCTCGACACAAGGAAGGACATTCGGCATGACAATCGCCTCCGACGCCGGACACGTCCAGGCCGGGCCGCCGCCCACGCCGCCGCCCACGCCGCCGCCCGGCCCCGATCCCGCGCACGGATTCCGCCTGAGCAGGCTGCTGCGCCCGTACGCCTGGAGCTTCGCGGCCGTCGTCGCCTTCCAGGTGATCGGCGCCGTCGCGGGGCTGGCGCCGCTGCTGGCGGTCATCGAACTGGGGCGCGGCCTGCTGGCGCCCGGCCCGATCGATCATGATCGTGTCTGGTTCGTCGTGATCGCCGGTGCGGTCGGCTTGCTCGTCCGGTTGCTGTTCACGGCCGCGTCATCCGGAATCGGGCACCTTCTCGACGGCCGGGTGCAACTGGCCCTTCGCCGGCAGCTGGCCGCGCGGCTGGGGCGCGTGCCGATCGGCTGGTTCTCCCGGCGCCGGACCGGCGAGCTGGCCAAGGTGGTGGGCGAGGACGTCAGCGCCGTACACCCGTTCATCGCCCACGCTCCCGGCGAGCTCATCACCGCGTTCGTGGTGCCGCTGCTCTCCCTGGTCTACCTGTTCACCGTCGACTGGCGGCTCACGTTGATCACGCTGATCCCGGTGGTGCTGGCCGTGGCGCACCTCCCGCTGATGATGACCCCGACCCGGCTGCGTGAGGAGAAGCAGTTCGATGCGGCCATGGGGCGGATCGCCGATTCCGTCGTCGAGTTCGTCCAGGGCATCTCGGTGGTCAAGGCGTTCGGCGGTTCCGGACGCGCCCACCGCCGGTTCCGCACGGCCACCGACGATTTCGTCGGCATCTACCACCGCTTCGTGCGCGGCCTCTCCGTGATCGCCGCCGGAATGCAACTGGTGCTGTCACCGCCGTTCGTGCTGCTGGTCGTCCTGATCGGCGGCACCGCCCTGATCGCGGCAGGTGGCCTGCCCCCGGCCGACCTGCTGCCTTTCCTGCTGCTGGGACTGGGCCTGACCGCTCCGGTGGCGGCCCTCATCGCCCATGGTCTCGACGACCTGCAGGCCGCCAGGCGCGCGATCGGCCGGATCCGGGACGTGCTCGAGGTGGCGCCGCTGCCGGAGCCCGCGCACCCGATCGCGCCGCAGGGCCACCGGGTGGAACTGCGTGACGTCCGCTTCGGCTACGAGGACGGCCGCGAGGTGCTGCGCGGGATCGACCTGGTCCTCGAACCGGGCACGGTCACCGCGGTCGTCGGGCCCTCGGGCAGCGGCAAGTCCACACTGGTCCGGTTGCTGCCGCGCTTCTTCGACCCGACCCACGGTTCGATCACCCTGGGCGGCGTCGATCTGCGCGAGCTCGCCGGCTCCGACCTCTACCGGACGGTCTCCTTCGTCTTCCAGGACGTTCGCCTGCTGCGCGCCTCGGTCGCGGACAACATCGCGCTCGCCGTACCGCACGCCGATTTCGACGACGTGGTCCGCGCCGCCCGGATGGCGAACATCCATGATCGGATTCTTGAGCTGCCACGCGGCTACGACACGGTGCTCGGGCAGGAGGCCGGGCTGTCAGGTGGCGAGGCGCAGCGGATCGCACTCGCCCGTGCGCTGCTCGCCGCCACACCCGTCCTGGTGCTGGACGAGGCGACCGCGTTCGCCGACCCGCAGACCGAGCAGGCGGTACGGCAGGCGTTGGCGGCGCTGGAGGGCGATCGCACGATCCTGGTCATCGCCCACCGCCTGGAGACGGTCGCCGACGCCGACACCGTCGTGATGCTGGACGACGGGTCGATCGTCGAGCAGGGCAGACCCGCCGACCTCCTGGCGGAGAACGGAAGGTTCGCCGCCTTCTGGCGATCCAAGGAGTACCGATGATCCGCATGCTGCTGCGCGTCCTGGGCCATGACCACGCCCGGCCGGTGCGCCGTACCGTGGCCTTGATGACGATGACCTCGATCGTCGAGGGTCTGTCCTACGCCCTGCTGGTTCCCGTGCTGCGGACCCTGCTGGGCGGCGACCCCGTGGACGCGCTGCCCTGGCTGATCGCGTTCGGCGGCGTGATCGCGATCTACGCGGTGCTGCGCTATGTCAGCGATCTGTTCGGCTTCCGCGCCGGAACCACGTTGTTGCGTGGCATGTACCACCGGCTCGGCGATCACCTGGCCCGGCTGCCCCTCGGCTGGTACAGCACCGGCCGCGTCGGAGAGGTGTCCGTCCTGGCCGGCCAGGGCGTGCTGGAGACGATGGGCGTGATCGCGCATCTGCTGGCGCCCTACATCTCCGCCTTCGTCACCCCTGTGACGATCGTCGGTGTGATGCTCGCCTTCAACTGGCAGCTGGGGCTGGCCGCGCTGGTCGCCGTGCCGCTCGTGGCGGCGATCCAGATCTGGACCGGCCGCTCGATGGCCGCGGGCGATGCCGACCGCCACGAACGTGACACCGAGGCCACCGGGCGGGTCATCGAGTTCCTCCAGGCCCAGCCGGTGCTGCGCGCCGGCGGCCGGAGCGTGCAACGCTTCGCGCTGCTCGACGACGCGCTGGGGGAACTTCAGCGCGCGTCCCGCCGTACCGTGTTGTCGGTGCTGCCCGGCCTGATCGGCTTGACGCTCGTGGTGCAGGCGGTGTTCACCGGGTTGCTGGTGCTGGGCGCCTACCTCGCGCTCAGCGGGAGCATCGGTGTCGCGGAGGTCCTGACGATCCTGGTGCTGGCCGCTCGCTGCGCCGATCCGGTCCTGTCACTGGCCGACCTCGGCGGCAAGCTCCGCGCCGCGCGTTCCGAACTGGCCAGACTCGACGCGGTCCTGCGCACCGAACCGCTGCCGGAGGCACCGGAACCGATCCAGCCGGTAGGTCACGGCTTGGATCTGGAGTCCGTCGCCTTCCGGCATGGCGACCGCACGGTGTTCGACGGCCTGTCCTTGTCCGTACCCGAGGGACGGCGGCTCGCCGTGGTCGGCCCGTCAGGCGCGGGCAAGAGCACCCTGCTGCAGTTGCTCGCGCGCTTCCACGACGTGGACGCGGGCGCGGTGCGCGTGGGCGGCGTGGACGTGCGCGCCATCGGCACCGAGGAGCTGATGGCCCGGATCGCCATCGTCTTCCAGGACGTCTACCTCTTCGACGGCACGATCGAGGACAACGTACGGCTGGGCCGCCCCGAAGCCACCGAGGCCGAGCTGCGGGCGGCGGCGAGCGCCGCGCGGCTGGACGAGGTGGTCGAGCGGCTGCCCGGCGGATGGGCGGCCAACGTCGGCGAGGGCGGCGCGCTGCTGTCGGGAGGCGAACGCCAGCGCGTCTCGATAGCCCGGGCGCTGCTGAAGGACGCGCCCATCGTGCTGCTGGACGAGGTGACCTCCGCGCTGGACCCGGTGAACGAGGCGGCCGTCCACGAGGGCATCGAACGCCTGATGGCCGGCCGGACGGTCGTGATGGTCGCTCATCGGATGCGGACGGTCCGACGCGCTGATCGCATCGCCTTTCTCGACGGCGGCCGGATCGTGGAAGAAGGACGCCACGATGAACTGCTCCGCCGCGGCGGCCGCTACGCCGGCTTCTGGAACGCCTCCCTGACACCGGCGGCACACGACTGAGCCGCAGGTCCTGCGCATGCCGTTCCAGAGGGCGTTTCGCGGCCGTCGCCCCGCCGGTGACGCGGGATGTCGGGAACCGGAAGGCCATTCGACGCCGAGATGACCGGCCTCGCGAACACGTAGGGCGGTGACGGTTGCTCAGCGCTCCTTTGCGGCTGGTGACGCGGACCCGGGTGGAGGACCAGGAATGCCGTGCGGCGAGCAGGCGCAGGCAGCGCGTTGGGCGGGCACGGTCACGGCCGTCCCGGGCCTGCTCGCCTTCACCGGCGCGATCGGGTCGGCCGCACCGCACGCGCACGCCGCGGTGCAGGTCCTGCTGGTGCTCGACGGCGAGGTGATGCTGACCGACCGGCACGGTCACCGGTGCCGCACCGAGGCAGCGATCATCCCGGCCGGTGTCCGGCACGGACTGCGAGCCGCCCCCGGCGCTCATGGCCTGCTGGCCTACCTCGATCCGGCCCATCCGGCCGCGCGCGCGGCCGGCGCCCGCATCGCCACGGCCGGAGACGCGGACATCGTGAGCACCTGGCAGGCCGCCGCCCGCCTGCCGGCCACCGCCGCGGTCACCGCCGCGGTCACCGGCCCGGAGACTCTGCCCGGCGTGCGGTGCTCGATCGGGCCGGCCGCCGACACGAGAGGATTTCCCGCCGCTCTGTCCCGCGCGCTGGAGGCGGCCCCTCAGCTCATCGACGGGCCGCTGCTGCTGGGCGAGCTGGCTGCCCGAGCCGGGGTGTCGGCCAGCCGTCTGGGGCACCTGTTCGCCGAGCATCTGCAGCTGCCGTTTCCGGCCTGGCGGCGCTGGGCCCGTCTGCTGCACGCGATCGAGGCGGTGCGGGGCGGCGCCACGCTCACCGAGGCCGCGCACGGTGCCGGCTTCGCCGACAGCTCTCACCTGACCCGCGTCTGCCACGAGATGTTCGGCCTGGCCCCCTCTCACCTGGTCCACCTCGTACGCCCCACCGCCTGAAGCCTGACGCCTGCTGTCCGACACCTGCTGTCCGACACCCCGGCCCAGGACGTCGTCCGGGACGTGACCCGAAACGACGTCAGCCGGCCCCGCCCGGTCGCCTGGCGGGAACGGCATGGCCTGCTTCGCGGGCCAGCGGATTCATCCAAGCCCGAGGGGGCCGGCGGCCGCGACGCTGTTGCGCATGCTGAAATTCGTCGTCCGTTACGGCTACGTGCCGTTCATGCTGCTGGGTGTCAACGGCACCGCCATCGCCCTGGCCGCCTCCGGCGCCTCCAAGCTGTGGCTGATCGTCCTGCTGCTGGCCGCGATCGGCTGCTCGTTCGCCGCCGAACGAGCCCTGCCGTACGAGGCGGAGTGGAACAGCCCGGCCGGAGACGGCGGCCGTGACGTCGCCCACGCCGGCGTCAACGAGCTGCTCCTGCTCATCAGCGTGGGCGTCCTCCCGGCTCTGGCCGCCACCGTCACCGTCGCCGACGTGTGGCCGCACTCCTGGCCGTTCGCGCTGCAGGTACTGGCCGCGGTTCTGATCGCCGACCTGGGCATCACGCTGACCCACTACGCCAGCCACAAGATCGGCCTGCTGTGGCGTTTCCACGCCGTTCACCACTCGATCAAGCGCTTCTACGGCTTCAACGGCCTGATGAAGCACCCCCTGCACCAGGCCCTGGAGATGAGCGCCGGCGTCGCCCCGCTCATCCTCATCGGCCTGCCGGTCGACGTCGCCTCCGCCCTGGCCCTCGCCGTCGCCGTCCAGCTGCTGCTCCAGCACTCCAACGCCGACTACCGCATCGGTGCCTTGAAGTACGTGCTCGCGCTCAACGAGGGCCACCGTTTCCACCACCTCAAGTGGGCCGGCATCGGCGACGTCAACTTCGGGCTGTTCACCCTGGCGTGGGACCACCTGCTCGGCACCTTCTCCTACGACCCGACCCGGCGCTTCACCTCCGAGCAACTGGGCATGGCCGCCAAACCCGACTATCCCACCGCCTATCTGGTCCAGCTCGCCGAACCCTTCCGCGCCTCCGGCGCCTGTCAGGCGGAGCCCTCTACCGCTTCACAACTCATCGCATAGGGCTTGACCTGAGGTTTCTCCAGAGCAGCCATTATCGGCAGGCGCAGCTGAGCGGGGGCGGGGCCTGCGGGGGCGGGGCCTGCGGGGCCCGGCCGCCGTGCTCGCCGCCCGGTGCCGCGCCGCGGAACGCCACGCCCTTCCGTTCAGGGCGTCGACGCGGCCGGACGGCGGGAGGCCGTTGATCCGGCGGGTCCATCCGCGATCATGCCTTTCAGCCGCTCCAGGGACGCGTGCAGTAGCTCCCGGAGGCCGGATCGGCCCGGCGTGGTGATCCAGTGGGCGAAGGCGACGTTGAAGACGGCGATCCCCGTCTCCGCGGCCAGGCTCGCGTCCGGCTACGTCGGCGACGGGGCCGGCCGCTGGCCGGCGGTGCACGTCTGAGGTGCCCCATGACCTCCGGACACGGACCCGCGTAGGGTTCGCCATGAGTCCGGAGGTCGCGGAGCACCTCATCGAGCGCCCTTCTCCGCACCCGGGCCGCCGAACCGCGCAGGCCGTCTCACGGCCCCGGGAACCGCCGCCCCGGCCTGCCGCGATCAACGCGTCACATCGGAGATGCCCGACGGTCCCCGATGCGGAGAACAGGCCTAGCGGGGGAGAAGGACGACCGGGAGCCGGTCGAGCCCGTGCAAGGTGGCGGTCGGGCGCATCACCGGTGTCCCGTCGAGCCGGACGCGATAGCGCTCGGAGAGCGTGGTCAGCACCCGTGCGTGCAACGCCGTCGCCAAGGCGGTGCCCAGGCACGAGTGAACACCGCGGCCGAAGCCGAGGTGCGGGTTGGGAGACCGGTCCACGACCAGGTCGTCCGGCCGCTCGAAGACGTCGGGATCACGGTTGGCCGCCGCGATGACGGCCACCACTTCGTCACCGCGCCGGATGAGCCGCCCGCCCAGTTCGACGTCCTGCGCGCACGCCCGGCTGTCCACCTGCACCGCACCCGAGTGGCGGACCACCTCGTTGTAGGCGGTCGGTGTCACCGCCAGCGGCTCGTCGCGGTCGAGCAGACCCTGCTCGGCCAGAGTCTTCAGGGCCAGGCCCAGCATGCTGCTGGACGAGGAGAAGCCGGCCACGAGTATCTGGCGCAGTGAGTTCACCAGGTAGCGGCGCAGGCGTCCGGCGGAGGCGATGTCGATCCCACTGAGCAGGCCGTTCTTCGGCGGCCGCATCACCCAGGGTTCCAGGACACCGGACAGGTGGTCGCGAGCCCGCACGCCCGGGGCGCCCCGCTCCGGCTCCAGCCCGGCGTCCATGCTGAGAACCAGGGCACGCTGTGCGGCGTGGAACTCATCGGGGGCGCCGAAGTCGGGTACGCCGAACAGGATGCGCATGCTCTCCGCGGACAGCGGTTCGGCGAACTCCGATACGAAGTCGAAGCCGTTCAGGTCCGCATCCGCGAGCAGCCGCTCCGCATGCGCGGCGCTCTCGCGTGCCCAGATGCCCACGTCCACGCTCTTGAGGGCGCGCACCAACGCATGCCGCACCGAGGTGTGCTCGGGTGGGTCCAGGTTCTGCAGACCCAGAATCGCCGTGGGCGGCTCTTCGCCCAGCACCGCCAGATCATTGCTGAAGGTGGTCGAGTCGGTGACCACCCGTGTGCAGTCGGCATGCCGCAGCACCAGCCATGCCCGCAGCGGCTCGAACCACTGCACGGGCGCCTCACGGCGCAGCTCGGCGTACCTCGGATACGGGTCGCGCAGCATTTCCGGCGCAAGGGGTGTGAACACCTCGTCGTTCCTTCGTCCTAGGCAGAGCTCCGTTTGCGAGCCGGTCCGCCCGCCGCGGCGGCGCGGACCGGCCCAGCGAATTCGGAAAACGGCGGATCAGTGGTAGTAGCGCATCGCACACCTCCTGAAGCGGATGACCGGAATGGAGTTTTCCGGGACCGGATATATCGGTGCGATCCGGTGGCAATGCTACGTACTCGTTCCGACAGAAGGGATATAACACTCATCCGGAAACGAATAGTAACGTGATATATCCTCGATCGGGTGGCGCAGTCGTAAAATCCGGCTCGGCCGTGCCCCGCATCAGGGGAAACCGGATCCCCGCCGTCGCCCTGAGCCGCTACGAACCCGCCGGTGGGACCTGCGACCCGTACCAGGAACGGACCAGGGAGAGCAGGTCCCGGGCCACGTCGTCCGGGCAGGTCGCAGGGTCCCAGGCGGCAACCACCCGTTGGCCGTCCTTCCACCCGAACCGGAGCAGCCGGCCGCCCACCGCGGCAGCGTGCACGGCGCTGCCTACGGCGAGCGTCGGCCGTGCGGCCAGCAGCTCAGGCAGCGTCGACTGCGAGGCGGTTAAATATTGAATATTCGGCACAAATCCCACGATGGCGCAGAAGTCCATCAGTTTTTGATGCCACCACGTGTCCGGAAGCGCCGACACCCACCCCGCGCGCGCCAGATCCTCCCCGGTGATCTGGCCATGTCCGGACAACGGGTGCCCTGAGGGCACTATCACGCCGATCGGGACCTCCGCCACGGTGGCCGTCCGAAACCGGTGCGGGAACTTCAGCGGGGAGTCGGACGCCTCCATGACCTCGAGGAAGTCCAGCACACCCCGTGCGGACGCGGCCGGCCCTTCGTGCTCCTCGACAAGAACGAACTGCGCCGCCCGCTTGGCCGCCGCCAGCTCGTGTTCCAGGTAGCCCAACAGCCCAGACCATGACACCCCCACGCGCATCACGTCCGGCGGATCCTTCCGCGCTTCCATGATCTCCCGCTCGAGCGCTTTCATTCCGGCATCCACGGCGTGCAGGTGATGCAGCAGTCTCGCCCCGTCCTCGGTGAGCACCACCCCCCTCGTGCTGCGCTGGAACAGTTTCCTGCCCAGGGTCTCCTCGATCCTGGACAGCTGCGAACTCAAGGCCGGCTGCGGCAGACCCAGCCGCTGCGCGGTTCGCCGGATGCTCCGCTCCTCGACCAGCGCCAGAAGCAGGCGCACGTGCCTGATCTCCAACTTCACGACTCTGCCCCTTCAGAATGGCGCCCTCGAAGTGGTCGGGAATCCGACGAGCCGGACGTGGTGCGCCGGTCCGAACCGTTCATGGGTCTCCGGACTCTTCAGCGGCATTCTCCGGTGCAGGCCGGAACGGGCCGAGCCTGCCCGTGCCACCGCGTCGGGTCGGTCCACGGCTCCGGGCCACGCACCCCACGCCGACTTTCGACGCGGTACGGGGAACGGTGGACACCGGAGCGGCCTTTCTCAGGCGGTGAAGGCGGCGCGGCGCTCGCCGGTCCGGCCGGCGAAGACGAGCGGGGACTCACCGGTACGGGCCGGACCGTCGCCGTGCCCGTGCAGTTCGGCGACGCCGGTCAGCAGAGCCCGGCTGAACCCGGCCTGCACCAGCGCCGCGCCGCGGACGACGAGCGGCAGCGTGATCGCGAACAGCACGCCGACCGCGGTGGTGAGGACCACGCCGACCAGGGCGCCGTCGCCGAAGCCCAGCAGCTCGGGCAGGCCGTCGTTGTCCGGGATCGCCTCGAGGACCCACCCGTAGATCGGATAGGTCAGCCCGAGAACCGCCCCGGCCCACCAGATCACCGTGAGGCAGAACGTCGCGATCGCGACCGGGAGGTTCACGATGCCGTGGAGCAGGTCCAGCCACGACTGCCCGCTGGTCAGCGGGTTCACCATCCGGCGGAACCGACCGGCGCCCTGCGGGGCCGGCCGGTAGCGCGGTCTGGCCACCGAGCCGCCCAGCACCTCCGGCAGCATCCGGCGCTCCAGGTCGGCGAAGCCCCGGGCGAGCAGCAGGGCCGCCCCCAGGATCGGCACCCCGATCCACAGGATGGCCGTCGAGACGCCGACCGAGAGACCGGCGACCAGCAGGCAGAAGGCGATCACCGCCAGGGGGAGGCCGAGGAGCAGGTAGCGGGTGTCGATGCCGAGGCGGCGCGCGAGGGATCTCATGGGGCCAACGCTACGAGCCGCCGGGCCGGGGATCGATCCTGTCGGCAGGCTTCCCGCGGTAGGGCTGGCCCCACCCTCCCGTACGGGGGTGATCCCGCCGCGCCCTCCGGCGTTCGGCCCGGCGGGAACGGCGGTCCAGACTCAGCGTGCCGCCTCAGGGCCGGCGCCCTGGTCACGCGCCTCCGGAGGGAGGGGCCGCGGGAAGCGCAGCACCCAGCGGCGCTGCCACGGGGTCTCGACGGCCCGACGATGGTGGTGCTCACGCGTCCAGGCGACGGCCTCGGCCGGGTCGAGACCGGCCAGGACGGCCAGGCAGGCGACGACCGTGCCGGTGCGGCCGACGCCGCCTTCGCACGCGACCTCCACCGCGGCACCCGCCCGCGCCCTCTCGTGCAGGTCGCGGATCCGCCGTACCGCCAGATCGGGGTCGCGGGGCAGGAGGAAGTCGGGCCACCGGATCCACTCGTGCGGCCACCGCAGCCCGCTCTCGTGGCGGCTGCGGAGCCGGTCGGATCCGAGGTAGAGGCCGAAGTCAGGCGTCGGCCCCTCCGGCAGCGGACGGCGCAGGCCGCGACCGCGGACCCAGGAGCCGTCCGGCAACCGGAACGCTCCGACCAGCGGCGGTTCACCTACCGGCCGGTCGGCCGTCGTCCCGTCCATGGGATCTTCCATCGTGTGTTCTCCTTCCGCCCGTACGCTGTACGGCACGTCCTCGACCGGCCGACGCGTCGCGTCCAAGAGACTATGGACATCCGGCCGGACCCGGGATGAGGCGCGTGGCCGTTCCAAGGTGCGGTAAACCCCACCCCGTGGAAACGCCGACCCGCCGGGGGCCCGCCGGAAGGACAGGGGCCCGCCGGAAGGACGGGGGCCCGCCGGAAGGACGCCAGGGCGTCCAGGGCCGGGGTGCCCGCCGTACGGCCTCAGGAGCCGAGGTAACGCAGGACGGCCAGGACCCGGCGGCTGTAGCCGGAGGTGTGGGACAGCGACAGCTTGTCGAACAGCGCGTTGACGTGCTTTTCCACCGCGCTCTGCGAGACGTGCAGCGTCTGGGCGATCGAGGCGTTGGTCAGGCCCTGCGCCATCAGCTCCAGCACCTCGCGCTCCCGGGCGGTCAGCCGGGTCAGGGGGTCGGCGTGGCTGGTACGGGCCAGCAGCTGCCGCACCACCTCCGGGTCGAAGGCCGTGCCCCCGGCGCCGACCCGCTCCAGCGCGTCCAGGAAGTCGCCGACCTGCGCCACCCGGTCCTTGAGCAGGTAGCCGACGCCGTCGATGTCCCCGCTCATCAGCTCGGTGGCGTACGTCTTCTCCACGTACTGCGACAGCACCAGCACCTTCACCCGCGGCCGGCGGCTCCTGATCTCCAGGGCCGCGCGCAGTCCTTCGTCGGTGTGCGTGGGCGGCATCCGCACGTCCACGACGACCGCGTCCGGTTCCCGCGCCTCCACCGCCTCGACCAGCGCCCGGCCGTCGCCGACCGCGGCGAGCACCTCGTGGCCCTCGTCCTCCAGGAGCCGCACGAGGCCCTCGCGGAGCAGGGCGGAGTCCTCGGCCAGGATCACCCGCACGGCAGCTCCGCCGTGATCACGGTGGGCCCCCCGGGCGGGCTGGTCACGGTGAACCGGCCGTCCAGCGCGGCCACCCGCCGCGCCAGCCCCGACAGGCCGCCGCCCGCCGGATCCGCCCCGCCCATCCCGTCGTCGTGTACGCGCACGACGATCATTGTGCCCTGTTCGCGCACCTCGACGGTCACTTCGCCGGCACCGGAATGCTTGACCGCGTTCGTCACCGCCTCGCTGGCCACGAAGTACGACACCGTCTCCACCGCCATCGGCGGGCGCGCGGGCAGCTCGCACACGACCTTGACCGGGATGCCGGAGCGCTCGGCCACGCCGGCCAGCGCGTCGGCGAGCCCGAGCGCGTCCAGTCCCGACGGGTAGACCCGCCAGGCCACCTCGCGCAGCTCGCCCACCGCCTGCTGCGCCTGCTCGTGTATCTGGGCGAGCAGTTCGGGCCGCCCCCGGCGGGCCCGCCCGGCCAGCATGGACAGCGCCACCAGCCGCTGCTGCAGCCCGTCGTGCAGGTCCCGTTCGATCCGGCGCCGTTCGGCGTCGACGGCCTCCAGCACACCCGCGCGGCTCTCGGCCAGCTCGGTGATGCGGCGCCGCAGCGCCTCGGTGGGGTCGGGGCCGAGCATGCGCCGCGCCAGCCGCCGCTCCAGCGCGTGCACGCCCGCCAGGCCCGACAGGTTCAGGAACAGCAGCACCGTCCCCGCCAGGGCGGCGTAGGCCAGCAGCGGCGCGGTCGGCGCCATGCCGTCGAACGGCAGCCCCCGTCCCCACGACCAGGCCAGGGCTCCGGCCACCCGGACGCCGACGCCCAGCAAGGCGACGACCAGGCCGCCGAGGACGCCCACCGGCGCCCTGGTCGCCAGGTAGCGCAGTTCCTGCCCGTCCCCGCGGACCGCGCCGAGTCCCAGGGCCGCGGGGTCCAGCCGCAGGCGGCGGGCGTCCAGCACGGCCAGCCGCCGCGCCGCCTCCCGCACGGCGCGACGGCGGGCGAACGGCAGCGCCGCGAGGAGGACGACCAGGCCGAGCAGGGCGGTGAAGGTCCCGAGGATCACCGCCCCCAGCAGGCGCAGCCCTTCAACCACGGAACGCATGCCGTCCTCTGCCCCGTTCCGCCAGCCTGGTGCCCACGAAGACGAGCAGGGCCAGCAGCACCAGGCCGATCACCGTGTTGGTGCCCATCCCGACGTAGGCCTCGACCAGCGACCAGTTCTCGGCCAGGACGTAGCCCGCCAGCACGAAGACCGTGTTCCAGATGAGGCTGCCGGCCGCGGTCAGCAGCGTGAAGACGCCCAGGGACATGCGCTCCACCCCGGCCGGGACCGAGATGAGGCTGCGGAAGATGGGGATCATGCGCCCGAAGAACACGGTCTTGCGGCCGTGCTTGAGGAACCACGCCTCGGTCCTGGTGATGTCGGAGACCTTCAGCAGCGGGATCCGGGCGGCCAGGGCCAGGGTGCGCTCGCGGCCGAGCAGGGCCCCCGCCCAGTACAGCGCCAGCGCGCCCACGACCGAGCCCGCCGTGGTCCAGGCCAGCACGCTCAGCAGGTTCATCCCGCCCTCGGAGGAGGTGAAGCCGGCCAGCGGGAGGATCACCTCGCTGGGCAGGGGCGGGAAGAGGTTCTCCAGTGCGATCGCCAGACCCGCACCCGGCGCTCCGAGGATCTCCATCAGTTCGATCAGCCAATCCGTCATGCCTCGAAGGCTATGAGCGGCCATGATAGGCCCGGAATGAGGTGCGTGGCCGTTCCGGGTTGCGGAAAACCACACGGGCGAGCGGGCAGGCGCCTCATTCCGCCGGGCGGACGGCCCCGCCTACCGTCCCTGGCCATGATCGGAAAGTTGTTCGACGTCCCGCGGCGGCTGCCCGCCGGGCTGGCGGCCCTGTTCGCACTGGCCGCCGTGGTCATGTTGTCCGCCATGGCCGACAGCACCATGCAGCCCCTGCCCGCCTCCGCTCCCGGCGAGCGGTTCAGCGCCGAACGCGCGCTGGTCCACCTGAAGCGGTTCGCCGCCGAACCGCGTCCCATCGGCAGCCCCGCGAGCGGCCGCGCCAGGGACTACCTGGCCGGGCGGCTGCGCGCGGCCGGGCTCCAGGTCGAGATCCAGCGCTCGGTCGGCGCCCGGTCCGCGACGGGACTGGCGACGTTCGGCCGGGTCGACAACATCGTGGGCCGGCTGCCGGGCACGGCCTCGACCGGCACCGTGCTCATCGCCGCGCACTACGACTCCGCGGCCATGGGACCGGGCGCCTCCGACGACGGCGCCGCGGTCGCCGCGATGATCGAGACCGTCCGGGCGCTGCGCGCGGGCCCCCGTCTCCGCAACGACGTCGTGCTGCTCATGTCGGACGGCGAGGAGGACGGCGTCCTCGGCGCCGAGGCCTTCGTCCGCGGCCACCCCCTGGGCAGGGCCGGGGGCGTGCTGCTGAACTGGGAGGCCCGCGGGGTCAGCGGCCCCTCGCTGCTGTTCGAGACCTCCGCGGACAACGCCCGCCTGGTCGAGACCTTCGCCGACGCCGTCCCCGCTCCGCGGGGGCACTCCGCCATGGTCGAGCTGTATCGGCTGCTGCCCAACACCACCGACTTCACCCCGTTGACCAAGGCCGGCTTCACCGGCATGAACTTCGCCTACATCCAGCGTTCCTCGCTGTACCACACCGCGGGCGACTCCATCGCCAACCTCGACCGGGGCAGCCTGCAGCACCACGGCACCAACATGCTGGCGCTGGCGCGCGCCCTCGGGGACGCGGACCTGCGGACGACCGCCTCCGATCACGACGCCACCTACTTCCGGGCGCTCGGCACCATGATCGTGTATCCGGACCGGCTCGTGTGGCCGCTGGCGGTGCTGGCCGTCCTCGCGGTGGCGGGCCTGGCGGTGCTGGCCCGCGTCAGGCGGCTGCTGAGCCTGCCCCGGCTGATCGCGGCGGCGGCCTCGGCCGCGGTGCCCCTGGCGGTGTCGGCCGCCTCGGCGCAGGGGCTGTGGGAGCTGCTGGTGGCCTGGCGGCCCGCCTACGACTCGATGGGCGGGCTGCTGCACCGTCCGGAGCCGTACCGGGCGGCGATCGCGTTCCTGTGCGCGGCGGCGGTCCTCGGCTGGTACCTGGCGCTGCGGCGCGGGCTCGGCCCGGCGGCGCTGGCGATCGGGTCGCTGACCTGGCTCGCCGGACTGGGCCTGCTGTGCGCCCAGGTCGCTCCCGGCGCGTCCTTCCTGTTCACCCTGCCGGCGCTGGCGGGCGCGCTCGGCTGGCCGGCCGCGATCCTGCTCCGCACGCCCGCCTGGGCGCGGACGGTCATGGCGATGCTGGGGCCGCTCACGGCCGCGGTGCTGCTGCCGTCCCTGGCCGGGGACGTCTTCGACGGGATGGGACTGGCGCTCGGCGGGGTGAGCGCGCTGGTGCTGGCACTGTTCGGGCTGGCCGTGGTGCCGATGGCGGAACCGTTCCTGCCCGACCCCGTCACCCTGCCGGGACGGACCGTCGTCCTCGCGGTGCCCGTGACGGCCGTGCTCCTCGCGGCGGGACTGGCCGCCGCCGGGTTCGCGGTGGACGACTTCGACGCCGACCGGCCGCGGCGCACGCATCTGGCGTACGTCATGGACGCCGACACCCGCACCGCCCACTGGGTCAGCGCCGACGCGGAGCCGGCGCGGTGGACCAGGCGGTACGTGTCCGGTCGCGACACCTCCGCGCTGCCCGCCGGATACGCACGGGGCACCCTGTGGACCGGTCCCGCGCCGGCGATCGCCGCCGACGGCCTGCGGACCACCGTCCTGGCCCACGACGCGGACACGCTGGAACTGCACGTGGCCCCCGGGAAGGGCGTGCGCTCGGCGACGCTCAGGTTCGACCGGCCGATCACGCGCGTCACCGCGTCGGCCGGCGGATTCGGGTCGGCGAGCGTGCCCGTCACCGGCATCCGGACCGGCACCTGGCCCTCGGAGGTCCGCTTCCGCGGCATCCCCGCCCGGGGAGTCCGGATCACCGTGCGCATGCCGGGAACGGACCGGATCCGCCTCATCGCCATCGCCGAGACCGACGGCCTGGGCACGGCGCCGGGCTTCGTCCCCAGGCCTCCCGGCCTGGTCGCCGCCACCAGGGAGGACGGCGACCTCATCGCGGTCACCCGCACTCACACCCTGACCGTGGGCTCCCGCATCCCGCCGGCGCTCCCGCCCCGGACCGCGGGCGCGGAACGGGCCGCCGGGTGACACGCGGTTCCTCCCCCCCGCGGCAACGGCAACGGCAACCGCAGCCGCAACCGCAGCCGCAGCGACGGCGGCGGCGGCGGCGGTAACGGCAGCGCATCCTGGCAGCGGGTCGAGGGGCCCGCGCGGCGGAGAGATCAGGTCTGGAGCCTCAGCTCCACCGCCGGGACCCCCAGCAGGCGCTTGGCCTCGCGGACCCCGGAGACGAAGGCGCCGTCGGCGTGGCCGAACCGCACCGGGCAGGTCGCCTCACCGGCGAACAGCACGCGACCGGCGACCGGGGCCGCCAGCGCCTCGATCGCCGCGACGCCGGCGCCGGGGGTGAGGTGGGCATAGGCGCCGCGGGCGAACGGATCGTTCCTCCAGCGGGTGACGGCCGAGGCCTCCGGAGCCGGGAGCCGCGCGCCGGTCGCGGTGGCGAGCACGTCCCGGGCGCGCCGCAGCACCTCCTCCTCCGCCAGGGCGGACAGCGCCCGCCCCGCCGGGCCGCCGGCCAGCGCGACCAGGGTGGGCGCGCCGGCCGGGCCGGTGGCGTCGATCCAGGCGCGCAGCGGGGTGTTTCCGTGTCGGACCAGGAAACCGGTCACGGCCTCGTCCCAGTGGCGGGAGCCGTACCGCAGCACCACCTTCTCGAAGTCGCCGAAGCCGAGCGCCGCAACGGCCCGCGCCTTCGGCGGGGGCAGGGCCGGCAGGAAGCCGATCGCCCCGGCCTTGAGCACGCCGAGGGGGACGGTGACCAGCACGTGCGAGCCGCGCTCGGTGCGGCCGTCGGTCGTCTCGACGGTGACGCCGGAGCCCTCGGCCCGGACCGTCCGGACGGCCGCGCCCGTCCGGACGGCCGCGTCGGGGATGAGCGCCGTGATCAGGCGGCGGTACCCGCCTTCCGGAACGTCGTCGCCGCCGCCGTACGGCTCGGGGACGTCCAGCACCGCCGCGGACAGCTCGGCGGCCGAGGCGGCGAGTTCCGTCTCGACGACCGTCCGGAGAATGAACCGCGTCCATTCGCGCCGGTCGGCGTCGGCCTCCCTGGCGCAGTAGGCGTCGATCAGGGCACCGAGCGTCGCCTCCCGCCCGGCCTCCGCGGCGCCGCCCGGGGCGGCGGGACCGCCGGAGGACCCGGCACGGGCGGCGGGACCGCCGGAGGACCCGGCACGGGCGGCGGGACCGCCGGAGGACGCGGCACGGGCGGCGAGTCCCGCTGCGGCGTCCTCGAAGCCGGCCGCGTCGCGCACCAGGCGCGATCGGCCGGATCCGCGCACCCGCACGCCTCCTTCCCCCACCAGCGCGGCCCCGGCGATCAGGTCGTCCAGGGCGTACGGCAGGCGCCGGACGCCCGCCCGCTCGCACAGCCGTGTCAGCGGGTTGCCCCGGGGGTCGTGGATCCACGCGGCGCCCAGGTCGATGTCGGACCCGCCGATCTCGGCTGTGCGGATCCGGCCGCCCAGCCGATCCCTCGCCTCCAGGACCAGCACCTCCACCCCCGCCGAGGCCAGGGCGTTGGCCGCGGCGAGACCGGCCAGACCCGCCCCGATCACGATGACGCGGGTGACCTCGCCCACGACGCCGCCCGGCGGGGGACCGCCGTCGCGGCCGACCTCCCACCTGCCTCCGGCGGGACGCCGGACCGACGACGCGCCGGCCTGGTAACCGACGACGGTCCCGGCGGCGGCGACGGACAGCCCGGCCACCCCCGCCAGCAGCTCTTTCCTGGTCAAGCGCACGCTTTCCTCATCGTCCCCGGTAGATGGCGTTGTACGGTGAACAGCAGAAAATCTATTGTACGGTGAACAACATGGTCGAGAAGATGGCCGGAGGCCGCACCCGCCGGGCGGCCGATCCGGAACGAGAGCCGCTGTCCCGGGAACTGATCCTGCGACGGGCCCTGGAAATGATCGACGACGCCGGAGTGGAGGCACTGAGCGTCCGGCGGCTCGCCGCCGACCTCGGCGTGTTCCCGACCGCGCTGTACTACTACCTGCCGACCAGGAACGCGGTGCTGCGCGGCGTCGTGGAGACCGTCCTGGAGGAGATGGACCTCACCCGGGCCCGCACCGGCGGCTGGCGGGACCGGATACGGGCGCTGTGCCTGGCCCTGCGGCAGGTCGCGCACGCCCATCCGCGGCTCTTCCCCTACCTGGTCTCCTATCCGGAGAGCACCGTGCAGGAGTACAGGATCTACGAGGAGCTGTACCGCGCGCTGGAGGAGGCCGGTCTCGCTCCGGTGCGCATCGTGCACGCGAGCAACCTGATCTTCTCCTACGCCACCGGCTTCACGCTCGCCGAAGTCAACGCCGCCATCGGGCCGCCGGACGAGAGCGAGTTCGACCGGTTGTCGGCGCTGCCCGCCGCCGATTTCCCCGCCACCCACCGGCTGGCCGGAGAGATCCGCGATCTCGACCTGGAGGCGAGTTTCGCGACCGGGATCGAGGCGATCCTGGACGGCCTGACCGCACGAGCGGCCGGGTGAGCAGGAGCCGACCGGACGGGGCGCCCGCCTGCCGGGCGGCCTCCGTCCTCCGCCGGGCCCGGCGGGCGAGGAGCGGCCCGGCGGGCGACGGACGGTCCGGCGGACGGTCCGGCGGGCGACGGACCGTCCGGCGGGCGACGGGCGATCCGGCGGACGGTCCGGCGGGCGACGGACCGTCCGGCGGGCGACGGGCGATCCGGCGGGGAACTCCCCGCCGGACCACCGGACCTCCGGAGGGATCAGAGCACCGTCAGTTGACGCAGTCCTGGTCCTTCAGAGCCAGGATCATCTCGCTGACCTTGCCGCGCGACAGCTGGAAGAGGTAGTCGGCCTTCGGGTTGCCGGGAACGGTGACGGTGGAGTATCCGTTGGCCGCCCGCCGTATCCCGGGGTAGGCCTTCTTCAGTCGCTTGCCGGTGGAGCCGATCGTGACCCCCTGCGGGGTCTTCACGCCCTTGGGGGCGGCGATCACGGCCACGCCGTGTCTCCTGGAGATGTACAGGCCCACGTCGTCGGCGCCACCCGGGTACGCCTTCAGGTCCCACCCCGTGCACGCGCCGGACCCGAGAACATACACGATCTTCTTGGTGGACCTGGCCTTCTTGGCGCTCATCCCGAGTCGCACCCCGCCGAATCCGGACGGCCCGAATCCTCCGGCCGAGGCCGAGGAGACGGCCGCCGCCGCGGCCGACCGCGGCAGTGCCGCCGCGGCGGCCGGAGCCGCCGCGGTCCCCAGCGCGAGCGCCGCCGCCAGGACGGCGGCCGACGCCGTCCGCCACCCGGCGGGTCCTGTCGACGCGGCCCCGCCGACCCTGTTCAGTACGGACATCCTGCTCTCCTTCGGTTGCCGACGGCCCGGCGGCCGTCGTCCTCGGCGCACGTCCCTCATGCGCCCTGCAGGGGCACGGTTCGGCTCCTCTCCCGGATTCGGCCTCCGCCGGTCCCCGCACCCCCCGGCACACTTTCCTGTACAGCGGCCAAGAAGATCGTATTGTACGGTGGACAAGAGGGTCAACGGCCGAGCGGAGACGGAATCGGCCGCGGAGGCCGTCGGCGGCGGCGAGGACTGCGCGGTGCGCGTCGGCCCGGCCGGCGAGATCGCCTCAAGCATCCCCCCGGAGATCGGGTAGGTCGGCCCGATCACCCGGCATCCGCCCACGGTCGGACATCCGCGTCCGCCCACGGTCGCACCCCCCGCCCCACCCCGCCCGGCAGGATGCGACCCGAGCCAGACGCCTACGCCCCGCCCCGTCCAGCACCATTTCGGTGTGCCCCGGACGCACCGGTCCAGGCACACCGATCACGGACAAGAGGGACGGGAAACCATGGCTATCGATCTTCGCGAGCGCCTCACGCGACGACGTCGGACCGGCGCGGACCGACGGGCCGCCAACGCCGCCGCCAACCTGGACCGCCCGCCCGTCTTCCCCGGCCGCTGGGTGAGCGCCATCTCACTGATCGCCGGCCCCACCCTGATCATGACCGGGACCCTCCTGCGCTCCCCGTTCTACTACTTCGTCCCGTACCAGCTCACCGCCTACACCCAGCACCCCGCCCTCATCACCGCCGCCTACACCTGCTTCGCCCTCGGATTCGTACTGCTGCTGCCCGCGGTCGTCACCCTGGCGCAGCGGATCTGCGCCACCAGCCCGATGTGGGGACTGTGGGGCGGCTGCCTGGTGATCGTCGGCCTGTTCACCCGCACCTTCCAGTTCGGCACCGACCACCTGGCCTTCCACCTGACCGACGTCCTGGGCCTGCCGACCATGCTCGACGGCATCGACGGCTACTACGACGCCTGGCGCGACACGCACTGGCACCCGTTCCGGTCCATGTCCGGACCGGCCTTCTTCGGCTGGATCGTGCTGGCCATCGGCGCCTACCGCTCCGGCGCCCTGGGCCTGGGCCGCTCCATCTCCCTGGGCCTGATGTCGGTGCTCGCCCTCGGAACGCTCAAGGGCACCGAACCGCAGTCCTTCCTCGCCGTGGGCGGCCTGTGCCTCGCCTTCATCCCCCTGGGCGTCTCGCTGCTGCGCAACGGCCCCCGGCCGACCCGGCGCGCCATGATCTGGGTCGCCGTCCTCATCGGCGTGCACGTCCTCATGACGGCCTTCGGCCCGAGAGGATGACGCCCCGGACCAGCGGTGGCCGACCCCCTCATCGAGCACCGACCGCATGCCGTTCGCACGGACGGCATGCGGTCGGTGCGTTCGGGCTGAACGGGGCGGCGTCCCGACCGCGCCCGCGTCAGGGGCCGCGTCAGGGGCCGCGTCAGGACGGCGACGGCCCGGTATCAGGGCCGTCGGCGACCGTGGACGTCATGAACGGTTCGGCGAACGGTTCGGCGCGCGATCCCGGAACTGCGGGTCCGGGGCCGGGGACCGGGACCTGGACGGTTCTCACCGATCGACCACCGCGAGCGAGGAGATTCAGCATGGAGAACGGCAAGAGCGTCCTGTCGGAGGCGGGGCTGCGCAGACTGCGCGCGGTGCTGGCGCGGCACGTCGAGTCCGGACGGATCCCCGGGCTCGTCGCCCTGGTCGGCCGGGGCGACGCGACGCACGTCGAGGCGCTCGGCACGATGCGGCATGACGGTGGTGCGCCGATGCGCCGGGACACGGTCTTCCGGATGGCCTCCACCTCCAAGCCGGTCACGGTCGCGGCGGCGATGGTCCTGCTCGACGAGTGCCGGATCCGGCTGGACGACGTGGTGGACCGGTGGCTGCCCGAGCTCGCCGACCGGCAGGTGCTCAACCGCGTCGACGGGCCGCTGGACGACACCGTGCCGGCGCGGCGGCCGATCACCGTACGGGACCTGCTGACCTCCACGTTCGGCCTCGGCATGGACCTGACGGCGCTGGGCACCCCGATCATGAACGCCGTCTTCGAGCAGGGGCTCACCCCCAACCTGCCGACGCCGATGCCCGAGCCGGACGAGTGGATGCGCCGCCTGGGCGCACTGCCGCTGATGCACCAGCCCGGCGAGCACTGGCAGTACCACATCAGCAACGACCTGCTCGGCGTGCTGGTGGCCCGGGTCACCGGCCGGTCGTTCGAGGCGTTCCTGCGCGAGCGCATCTTCGGTCCGCTGGGCATGGCCGACACCGCCTTCCACGCGTCCGCCGACACGATCGACCGGCTGCCGACCCTGTACGCCCCCGACCCGCACAGCGGCGAGTTCCTCGTGTGGGACGAGGCCGAGGGAGGACGATGGAGCGAACCTCCGGCGTTCCAGGGCGGCGGCGGCGGGCTGGTCTCCACCGTCGACGACTACCACGCCTACTTCTCGATGCTGCTCAACGGCGGGATGCACCGGGGGGAGCGGATCCTGTCGCGGCCCGCCGTCGAGCTGATGACCACCGACCGGCTCACGCCCGGACAGAACGCCGCCCGCAACGCCCTGGCCGCGGGCAACGTCCACGTCTCGCACGGCCAGGGGCAGCACGGCGGCTGGGGCTTCGGAATGGCGGTGCGCACCCACCGCGGTGACTACGCGCCCGTCGGACAGTTCGGCTGGGACGGCGGGACCGGCACCTCGGCCTACGCCGACCCGCACAACCGGCTCACCGGGATCCTGCTCACCCAGGTCGGGATGTCCGTCCCGGATCCGGCGCAGCTGATCCACGACTTCTGGACCACGCTCTACCAGGCGATCGACGACTGACGAGCCCGCGGACCCGCGCGGCGCCGGAGGCCCCGGCCGCCCCCTGCGCCGCCCCCTCGCCTTCCACCCGCCTCCGCCCGTCGACCGGCGCCCTCCACCCGCCCGCCTCCGCCCGTCGACCGGCGCCCTCCGCCCGCCCGCCTCCGCCCGTCGGCCGTGAAATAAATGACGTGTCATGCACGTTCAGCCGGGAGACAGCACGACATGTCATCCACGAGCGGACGGGGAACGTCATGCAGTTCGGTGTCTTTTCAGTCAGCGACATCACCGCCGACCCCACGACCGGGCGGACGCCCCGTGAGGCCGAGCGGATCCGGGCGATCGTCACGATCGCCGAGAAGGCCGAGGAGGTCGGTCTGGACGTGTTCGCACTCGGCGAGCACCACAACCCGCCGTTCTTCTCGTCCTCGCCGACCACCACCCTGGGCTACATCGCCGCCCGGACGCAGCGGCTGCAGCTGTCGACGGCGACCACGCTGATCACCACCAACGACCCGGTGAAGATCGCCGAGGACTACGCGATGCTGCAGCACCTGGCCGGCGGGCGCGTCGACCTCATGCTCGGCCGCGGCAACACCGGACCGGTCTATCCCTGGTTCGGGCAGGACATCCGGCAGGGCATCCCGCTGGCCGTCGAGAACTACGCGCTGCTGCACCGGCTCTGGCGCGAGGACGTGGTGGACTGGCAGGGCCGCTTCCGCACCCCGCTGCAGGGCTTCACCTCGACCCCCCGGCCGCTCGACGGCGTCCCGCCGTTCGTCTGGCACGGCTCGATCCGCAGCCCCGAGATCGCCGAGCAGGCCGCCTACTACGGCGACGGCTTCTTCCACAACCACATCTTCTGGCCCAAGGAGCACACCCAGCGGATGGTCGCCCTGTACCGGCAGCGCTTCGAGCACTACGGTCACGGCTCGGCCGACCAGGCCGTCGTCGGCCTCGGCGGGCAGGTGTTCATGCGCAGGAACTCCCAGGACGCGGTGCGCGAGTTCCGCCCCTACTTCGACAACGCCCCGGTCTACGGCCACGGCCCGTCGCTGGAGGAGTTCACGCGCGAGACGCCGCTGACCGTGGGCAGCCCGCAGCAGGTCATCGACCGTACCCTGGCCTTCCGCGACTACGTCGGCGACTACCAGCGGCAGCTGTTCCTCATCGACCACGCCGGCCTGCCGCTGAAGACCGTGCTGGAGCAGCTCGACCTCCTCGGCGAGGAGGTCGTGCCGGTGCTGCGCAGGGAGTTCGCGGCGCTCAAGCCCGCCCACGTCCCCGACGCGCCCACCCACGCCGCCCGGGTCGCCGCCCGGGGCGGCGCCCAGGACGCCACCGTGTACGCGCCCGCCGACGACGTGACCGGCCGGTCCGGCCAGGAGGTGCAGGCCTGATGAGCACGCGCACCCTCGCCGTGGTCAGCGCCGGGCTGTCGGCGCCGTCGTCGACCCGGCTGCTGGCGGACCGGCTCGCGCAGGCCGGCGTCGCGGCGCTGGCCGCCCGGGGCGTCGACGCCGCCGTCGAGGTCGTCGAGCTGCGGGAGCACGCCCGCGACCTGGCCGACAACCTCCTCACCGGTTTCCCGAACACCGCTCTGCGGGCGGCCGTCGACACGGTGACCGGCGCCGACGGGCTGATCGCCGTCACGCCGATCTTCTCCGCCTCCTACAGCGGCCTGTTCAAGACCTTCTTCGACGTGCTCGACAAGGAGGCGCTGACCGGAAAGCCCGTGCTGATGGGCGCGACCGCCGGGACCGCCCGGCACTCGCTGGCCCTGGAGCACGGGATGCGGCCCCTGTTCGCCTATCTGCGGGCCGTCGTCGCGCCCACCGCCGTGTTCGCCGCGTCGGAGGACTGGGCCGGCGGCGAGGCGACCGGCGCGGCGCTGGGCGACCGCGTCCGGCGGGCCGGCGGGGAGCTGGCCGACCTGGTCGCCCGGCGACCGCGAGCCGCCGCCGCCGACCCGTTCGTCGACCCCACGCCCTTCGAGACGCTCCTCACCGGCCGGTGAGGAGGCCCCCGGAACGCCCTGCGGTTCCGGGGGCCTCGTGCCGTGCACCGGTCAGGGGACCCCGCCGGAAGACCGGACGAGACCCGCCGGAAGACCGGATGGCGGCCGGGCCGCTCCTCCGCCTGCGGCGGCCCCTCCCCCGCGCGGGGGACGACGGGATGGGTGGCGTCGGCGATGTGCCGGAGGGGGGCGCCGCGCGAGTCTTGGGGCATGTTGCTGGAACTCATCACCGCCCTGGTCCTCGCGACCACCCCGGCGCAGGCCGCCCCGCCCTCGGATCTCCCGGAGGTCGGCGCGCTCGTCGACGAGCACGTCTCCGCGGCCATGGCCGCGGAGAAGATCCCCGGCGTGACCGTCACGGTGGTCGCCGACGGCCGGCGGGTGGTCGACAAGGGGTACGGCTGGGCCGACGCGGAGCGCCGCCTGCCGGTGGATCCCGAGCGCACGCGCTTCCTGATCGGGTCGGAGACGAAGCTGTTCACGGCCCAGGCGGCCCTGCAGCTGGTCCACGAGGGGAAGCTGGACCTGGACGCCGACGTCAACACCTACCTGACCTCCTTCGAGATCCGCGACACCTACCCGGGCCGTCCGGTCACCCTGCGGCACCTGCTCACGCACACGGCCGGATTCGACGAGGACCACGTCCTGGGCAGCGGTTCGGACGTCCGGCCGCTGGGCGAGGCGCTGGCCGCGACCCAGCCCGCCCGGCTGCGCCCGCCCGGCACCGGCGTCTCCTACAGCAACTACGGCGTCGCCCTGGCCGGACACCTGGTGGAGACGGTCTCGGGGACGCCGTTCGAGGAGTACGTCGAACGCCACGTGTTCGCCCCTCTCGGCATGAAGGACTCGGCGATCGCCTGCGGCGGGCTCGGGGACACCAAGGCCTACCTGGCGGACGGCTCGACGACCACGGCCGACTGCGCGAACTTCGCCGCCTCCGGTGCGGGACCCACCTCGACCTCCTCGGACATGGCCGCGTACCTGCAGGCCCAGCTGGAGCTGGACTCCCGGCTCGGGGCCGGGGTGGCGGCCGAGATGCAGCGGCGCCAGCACACCGAGGACCCCCGGCTGCCCGGCATGGGCTTCATGTGGGAGGAGTCGCCGTACAAGGGGCACCGCCTGCTCTTCAAGGCCGGTGACATGCCCGGCATGCACACCTACATGTTCCTGCTGCCGGAGCGGGGCATCGGCGTCCACGTCATGTCCAACGGCGACGGCACCGGGCGGCACGGGCTGGACGGGTTCGAGCTGGTCCACAAGATCATCGATCGCTACCTCCCGGACGCGCGCCCGCCGGCCGTCACGGCCCTGCCCGGCGCCTCCGCGGAGCGGTACGAGGGCTGGTACCAGAGCAGCCGGACCAGCCACGGCAGCATCCTGAAGGTGCAGGCGCTCACGGACTCCCCGGTGCACGTCACCGCGACCGCCGACGGCGGCGTCCTCACCACCGGGTTCAAGGGCCGGCAGGTCCGCTGGACGCAGTTCGCGCCCGGCGTCTTCCAGGAGGAGGGCGGCTGGGACCGGATCGCCTTCCCCGAGCCGGGGCAACTGGCGATCAGCCGCAGCACGGTCGTCTTCGACCGGATCGGCCCGCTGGACCACCCGTCGCTGCACCTCGCCCTGCTGGCCGCCGGGCTCCTCGCCTCGCTGGCCGCCCTGCTGGGGTTCCCCGTGGCGTCGGCGGTGCGGGCGGCCCGCCGGCGGTCGTCTCCGGCTCCTGCCGGGCCCCGGCTCCCGCGCCTGCTCGCCTGGCTGGCCGGCGCCCTCGTGGTCGTCTTCACCGCCGGATTCGGCAGTCTGCTCGCCGACGAGGCCCGGGCGCTGCCGCTGGTCCTGGAGGGGGCGCCCGTGCTGATCGCGCTGCTGGCGGTGGCGTCGCTGACGGTGCCGCTGGCCGCCGCCCTGCTGGTCTGCGCTGCGGCGGCCTGGCGGAAGCGCTGGTGGCGGACGCCGGGCCGGATCGCCTACACGCTGGTCGCCCTGGGCGTGACCGCGTTCGCCGTCGTGGCGGTCACGTACAACCTCGCCGGCCTCACGCACACCTGAGCTATGATCCACTCACTTATGAGCACCACTGTCCGTGCCGTCCGTCGGATCCCGCCGCTCGCCACGGACATCGCCGTCACCCTGGCCGCCCTGGCCGCGCACTCGGCCCCCTTCCTGCTGACGGCCCGGGAGGCCGACCCGGTCGCGGGCTACACGATCCTGCAGTACCTTCCGGTGCTCGGCCAGGTGCTGCCGCTGGTCTGGCGGCGGCGCGCACCGCTGGCGGTCCTGCTCGCGGTGGCCGCAGCGACCGGCGCGTACCTGCTGAACGATCCCGACACCGCGCCGCAGCCCGTCCCGTACGCGCTGCTGATCGCGGTCCACACGGTGGCCGTGCACGGCTCGCGGCGCGAGCGGGCCTGGGGGCTGGCCCTCCTCACCGGCGCCGCCGCCGCCCAGCTCGCCGGAGTGGTCCTGCGCGCGCCGAGCGCGGACACGACGGTGCGCGGGCTGGTGATGTACGTCGCGGCCTGGGCGATGGGCCGGGCGGCGGCCACCCGGCAGGCCCACGCCCGCCAGCTCGAACGCGAGAAGGAGATGGAGGCGCGCCGGGCCGTCGAGCGGGAGCGGGCGGCGATCGCCCGGGACATGCACGACATCCTCGGCCACGCGATCAGTCTGATGGTGGTGCAGGCCGAGGCCGGGCCGCTGGCCGTACGGCCCGCTCCCGATCGCGCCGAGGCGGCCTTCGACGCCATCGCCGCGGCCGGGCGCAACGCGATGGACCAGTTGCGCCGCCTGCTCGGCCTGCTGGGGGAGGAGTCGTCCGAGGGCGCCCCGACGGTGGCCCGCATCGGGGCATTGGTCGAGAGCGTGGACCGCGCCGGGCAGCCCGTCGCCCTGACCGTCAGCGGGACCCCGCGTCCGCTGCCGCCGGACGTGGAGGCCGCCGCCTACCGGGTGGTCCAGGAGGCGCTCACCAACGTCGTCAAGCACGCCCGCGCGAGCACGGTCGCGGTCGGGCTCGACTGGCGGGCGGACGCGCTCGTGATCGACGTGGTCGACGACGGCCGCGGCCACACCGGCGGAGCGGGGCGCGGGCTGGTGGGCGTCCGCGAGCGCGCGGCGGCCTGCGGCGGGACGGCGTCCTTCGGCCACGGGCCGGGCCGGCGCGGCTTCGCCCTCTCGGTGCGCCTGCCGGGAGCCGCCGCGTGACCATCCGCGTCGTGGTCGCCGACGACCAGGAGCTCGTGCGCAGCGGCTTCACCCTGATCCTCGACACGCAGCCGGACATCACGGTCGTGGCGGAGGCCGGCGACGGGGCCCGGGCCGTGGAGGCGGCGCGCCTCCACGCGCCCGACGTGGTCCTGCTCGACATCCACATGCCCGTCATGGACGGCATCGCCGCCGCCGAGCTGATCTGCGCCGAGACCGCCGCCAGGGTGATCATCCTGACCACGTTCGACAACGACGAGTACGTCTACCGGGCCCTGCACGCGGGGGCCAGCGGCTTCCTGCTGAAGGACGTGCGGCGGGACGACCTGGTGCACGCCGTCCGCGTCGTCAGGGCCGGGGAGTCGCTGCTCGCCCCCGCCGTGACCCGCAGGCTCATCGACGACGTCATCCGGCGCGGCGCCCGCCCCCCGGTCGCGGTGCCGGGCATGGACGCCCTGACCGCCCGTGAGCGGGAGACCCTGGCCCTCCTCGGCCGCGGCCTGTCCAACCCCGAGATCGCCGAGGCCCTGGTGGTCAGCGAGCACACGGTGAAGAGCCACGTCAGCAACGTGCTGTCCAAGCTCGGCCTGCGCGACCGGATCCAGGCGGTCATCTGCGCCTACGAGTCCGGCCTCGTCCAGCCGGGCCAGTGGCGCCGCTGACGCCTCCGATCCCCGCCCGAGGCGCGCCGCGCGACCTTCCGACGACGCGACGACGCGACGACGCGACCTTCCGACGGCACGACGACGCGACGACGCGACGGCACGACGACGCGACGACGCGACGGCACGACGGCACGACCGTGCGGCCTCTGACGGCGCAGCGGCGAAGGCCGCGCGACCTCCGACGGCCCTGCGGCGGGGCCGTGTAACTTTCAGCGGCGCGACGGAGGGGTTCCGCAGACCACCGGCCGGATTCCCCTCTCGGAACAGGGACCGGCCTTGACAGGGTTTATAGCCGGGCCAATACTCATGTCCGCTTGAAGACGTCACACCCCGTGACCACGACCACGAAGTGTTAACGCTAACACTCGGCATTGTCCTGGAGGTCCTTGCATGCGGCGATCGTGGGCGGGAACGACCGCGTTCCTCACGCTCCTCGGCACGTCCGTCCTGTCCGCACCGCCGGCGACCGCGGAGCACGGCCGTCCCGCCGTCGCCGCGGCGAGGTCCGCCTCCGCCCTGGCCAAGACCGTCTTCATCCCGGAGCGCTGGGCCAAGACCGGCGAGGTGCCCTGGGTCAAGGAGCGGACGAAGGAGTCGGCCAACTTCGTCCTGCTCTGGGGCGACAAGGCGGGCACCGACCCCACGAAGGCGCCCGCGCAGTACCGGTTCGACCCCGCCGACGTGCTCGGCCAGTTGGAGAAGCTCTACTCCTTCTACGTCGACACCATGCGCTTCACGCCGGAGACCGGTCTGCTGGCACAGCACAAGATCATTGTGATCGTCACCACGACCTGGTCCGACGCGCCGCTCGACGCGTGGGCGACGGGCGGCTCGACCGACGGCAAGGTCGGCGTCATCAACGTCGCCCCCGGGGCCGCGCAGCCGGGCTCCTGGGGCCTGGCCCACGAACTGGCCCACGTGTTCCAGAACTACACGTTCCTCGGCAGGCCCGGTTACGGGTTCACCCACCAGAGCGCCGGGACGTTCTGGGAGGCGAGCGCCGAGTTCATGGCCATGCAGGTCTATCCCAAGACGGCCGCGGGCGACCTCACCCGGTTCATCCGCACGGAGAACCTCGCCTACAGCAGCAGCCGCCACCACTACGGCGCCTGGATGCTCCTGCAGTACATCAAGGACCGCGACGGCCTGGCCATGGTCAACCGCATCTGGAACGAGGCGCGGGAGAGCGAGCACCCGCTGGAGGTGTACCGCAGGGTCGCGGGCATCGACCAGGCGGAGCTCAACCGGCGCCTCGGCGAGTACGCCCAGCGCAACGTCACCTGGGACTACTCCAACCGGGCGGACGTCATGCCGTTCATCAACGACCTGTATCCGTTCGTCACGGCCTACAACGGCGTCGCGGTGGAGGCGGTCAACGCCAAGGCCGGCCACTTCCGCATCCCCGACGCGCTGGCCCCCGGCGACTACGGCTACAACAAGATCCGCCTCGTGCCGAGCGGCGACGGCGGCCTCATCCGGCTGCGGTTCAAGGGCCACGTCAACGCCGCGGCGCAGTCGGGATGGTCGTACGGGTTCGTCGCGGTGAAGGACGGCAAGCCCCGCTACGGCTCCGTCCACGGCTCCCCCGACGGCGAGGTGACCTTCCAGACCCAGCCGGGCGAGAAGGACGTCTACCTCGTGGTCACCGGCGCGCCGAAGACCGTGCACAAGCCCGACTTCTTCCGGGACGGCCACCCCCGCCAGTACCGCCATCCCTACCAGTTCCGCCTCCAGGGGGCCGTCCCCTGGGGCTTCGAACCGGGTCACGTACGGCCCGCCGCACCGGGAGGCGGCCACTGGCACTCCAACGGCGGCGGCTGGGTGGACAACCGGGCGAATGTGGCCGCCACCGCCTACGTCGGCCCCCGGGCCGCCGTGTACGGCAACGCCACGGTGACCGGGAACGCCCGCATCGAGGACCTGGCCTGGGTCAACAGCGGCGCCACGGTCGGCGGCAACGCGGTGGTCAAGGGCAACGCCCTGGTCCAGGGCGGGGCCAGGCTCAGCGGCAGCGTGGTCGTCGGCGGCGACGCCGAACCCGCCGAGGCCTGTGCCTCGGGGACGTACCTGATGTTCGCCCCGGACCGGGGCTGCGACGGCCGCGCCGGCGAGTCGGACGTGAACCCGTCGCATCCGGTCTTCAGCGACGACGACCTCGCCTTCGCCGGCGGCACCACCCCGACCCCGACCCCGACCCCGACGACCGGCGGCACCACCACCCCCAAGCCCACCCCCACCGCCACCGCCGGAAACGGCACCGCCACCCCCAAGCCCACCCCCACCGCCGGAAACGGCACCACCACCCCCAAGCCCACCCCCACCGCCACCGCCGGAAACGGCACCGCCACCCCCAAGCCCACCCCCACGACCGGCGGCGGCACCCCGACCCCGACCCCCACGACCGGCGGCGGCACCGCCCCGGTCAACCTGGCCACGGCCGCGAAGGCCTCGGCCTCGTACACCTCGCCCTGGGAGAGCGTCGCGGCGATCAACGACGGCCGCGACTCCGATCCGCGCTGGGGCACCTGGCCCGAGACCGGCACCCAGTGGGCCGAGCTGACCTGGCCGTCGGCTCGGACGATCAGGTCGGCGCAGGTCCGTTTCTTCGACGACGGCGGCGGGGTGCGCGTCCCGGCCTCGTGGAAGCTGCAGTACTGGAACGGCAAGAAGTACGCCAACGTCTCCGGGGCGAGCGGTTACGGGATCAAGGCCGGCGCCTACAACGCGGTGACGTTCAAAGCCGTCACGACCACCAGGCTCCGGATCGTGCTGAAGAGCGGTCAGGCCTCGGTCGGCCTGCTGGAGGTGCGCGCCTTCGGCTGACGGGGGCGGAGTCGCGTGTCCCGATCGGCGACGGAGTCGCGTATCCCGATGATGTACGCCGCGGTGAGCGCGACGGCGCGGTCGTCGTCATGGGACAGGTCCGCGAGGGCACGCGACGCCGCGGTTCCCGGGATGTCCGCGAGCGCCTGGGTCAGCCGCAGGCGTGCGGCCGGTTCGACGTCGACCGCGCCGCGGGCGAGGCGGTCGACGAGCCCGGCGGTGATCCGCTCCGCCGACGCGGGACGGCTCGCCAGCGCGCTCAGCGCGTCGGCCGCGTCGACGTCGTGCGCCGCATCGACGATCATGTCGATGAGCGTCGGGACCGCGTCGGCCACCCCGCGCGCCCCGAGCGCCAGGGCCGCACGCCTGCGGACCGCGATGTCGGAGTCGGCGAGGGCGTCCTCCAGCAGTGCGGTCGCCGCGGCGCCCGGAATCTCGGCGACGGACTGGACGGCGCGTCCGCGCACCTCGGCCACCGGTGAGCCGAGGCCCTCCGCCAGCGGTGCCAGAGCGCCGTCGCCCGACTGCGCCAGAGCCCACCGCAGGGCTCCGGCGACATTGGGGTCCGTCTCGCTCAGCACCGCCTCGGCCAGTGCCTCCACCGGTGCCGGAGCCGCCTCGACCGAGGACAGGGCCGCGTGCTGGCGCCTGCCGGCGCTCTTCGACCCCAGGTCCCGCAGCAGGGCGACGATCCGGAGGACCTCCTCCCAGCTTCCGGGTTCCGCGGCGGCGACCCGGCGGAGCCGCGTGAGCAGCTCCGTCTCCGCCGCGATGCGTTCCCGCGTCCGGCGGACGAGGTCGTCGACGAGCTCCGCGGGCGCGAAGCCGGGGTCGTCGAGCACGCGCCCGACGTCGCTCAGCGACAGCCCCAGCGATCGCAGGCTCTCGATGTGGAAGATCCGCCGGATGTCCTCGTCGGAGTACTCCCGGTAGCCGGCCCCGGTACGGCCCGTCGGCCGCACCAGGCCGAGCGCGTCGTAGTGCCGGAGCATGCGGGCGCTGACCCCGGACCGCCGTGCCACGTCACCGATCAGCACCGCCCCTCACCCCTCACGGCCGGCCGCGCCGAGGGCCATGATGCGCTTCGCCTCCTCGATCGCGAACGCGAATCCGGCCTCGGGATCGCGCAGCAGCCGTTCCGTGGCGATCGCGTGCCGGCGCACGCGCGGGTCGGGGTCCACCGCCGCGGCGCGCAGGATCGCCGTGACCGCCCCGCCGAGCGCGACCAGCGCCCGGCTGAGGCTCACCTGCGTCTCCCGCCCGCCGCGGCCGAGCTGTGTCGCCAGTGTTCCGGCCAGCTCGGGCTCCTCCCCTTCGGGCACCAGGGCGACCGCCGCCCGCCAGGCGCTCCGCGCCACCTCGTCGTCGGCGTCGGTCAGCAGCGCCCGCGTGATCGCCGGCCACGCCCGCCGGTCCCCGATCTTGGACAACGTGTGCAGCGCCTGGCTCCGCGCCTGCGCGCGCTCCGAGCGGAGCTCCCGGAGAAGCCCCGGAACCGTCACGGACGCCGGGTGCCGGGTGAGCGCCCAGGTCAGCATGTCGCGTACGGAGAACTCGGGCTCGATCGCGCACCGTTCGACGAGCTTGCCGACGAACCGCGGGTCAGGGGCCGAGCCGACGGCCAGCGCCGCCCGCAGCCGCACCGACGGGCTGTCGTCCTCCAACCCCCGGAGTGCTCGCCCCATGTTCGTGTCCTCTTCCGGCATGGTCATCGGGACCACCTCCTCGGCCCCAGTGAAGACCTTGTCACCGTGTCAAGGTCAAACGGAAGGAGGCCGCGGTCCGGGGCGCCGGGCCGATCCGGTCCGGTCCGGTCCGGCACACGGTGTCAGTCCGCCGGCGGCGCGGCGGCGGGGCCCGGGAAGGCGAGGCGGACCCGGGTGCCGCCGCCGGGTTCGCTCTCGATGCGCAGGTCCCCGCCGTGCATGCGGACGATCTTGCGGACCAGGGCCAGGCCCACGCCGGTGCCGCCGATCGCCTGCCGCTCGGCGGCGGCGCCGCGGTAGAAGTCGTCGCAGACGTGCGGGAGGTCCTGCGGGTCGATGCCGATGCCGGTGTCGGCGATCTCGATCGACGGGACCGGGTCGGCGGTGACGGTGACGTCGACGCGACCGCCGGCCGGGGTGAACTTGACCGCGTTGTCCAGCAGGTGCGCCAGCGCGTGGCCCAGGCGTCCGGCGTCGGCCCAGGCCGTCACCGCGGCGGGGGCGCGCACCGTCACGGTCAGGCGGTCGGCGCCCTCTCGGACGGCGAGCGCCCGCACGGCCTGGCGGGCCAGCGTGCTCAGATCGGTCTCGGCCGGGGCGAACGCGACGTCCCCGGCGTTCAGACTGGCCATCAGCAGCAGTTCGTTCAGCAGGTGTTCCAGCCGGACGCTGTTGCGGTCGAGCACCCCGAGGAACCGCTCCCGGGTGGCGGCGTCCATGCCGTCGTCGTGCATGAGCTGCACCGCGGAGCGGACCGAGGCCAGGGGGGTGCGCAGTTCGTGGTTGACCGTGCGCAGGAACTGGTTCTTCAACTCGTCGATCTGCCGCAGGCGCTCCATCTGCTGCCGCTGCTGGATCAGCAGGCGTTCGCGCTGCTCGGCCAGTTCGTGGCGGTCGGTGACGTCGGTGGAGATGCCGTCGATGAACATCCGTTCCCCCTCGCGGCGGGGGGTGGCGCGCATCCACAGCCACCGCGTGACGCCGTCCAGGCCGAGGATGCGGAACTCGACCTCGGCCGGTTCCCCGCCGCGCAGGGTGTCGAGGAAGGCGGCGTACAGTGCCCGGTCCTCGGGGTGGGCCCGGCGCTCGATCAGGTCGGGCACGTCGGCGGACTCCGGGAGCGGGCGACCGAACAGGGTGGCCCTCCGGCTCTGGTACATCGAGTGGAGCGAGCCGTCCGCGCCCACCTCCACGCTCCACACGTTGTCGCTGACGCCGGAGACGACCTGGTCGAACCGGCGGCGGCTCGCGGCCAGGGCGAGGGTGAGCTCCTCGGCGCGGCGGCGTTCCATGTACCGGCCGACGTGGGCGCAGACGCCGTCCAGCAGGTCCACCAGGTCGTCGTCGGGCTCCTGGGGGTGGTCGGCGGCGAAGACGAGCACCCCGAGCACCTGCCCGCCGCTGCGCACCGGCAGGGCCATGGCCGAGCGCAGACCGGCCCGGAGCGCCGCCTGCGCCCGGGAGAAGGCGTGCGGGGCCGCGGCGTTGTCCGCGATCCAGACCGCCTCGTCGCGCGCCCACGCCGTTCCGGGCAGTTCCTCCCCCGGGGCGAACACGTCCGGATGCTCGCGGGTGAAGGACGACAGATCCCGTCCGGGCCTGGTCCACAGGCCGAGGCGGGTCAGGGCGGCCCGGTCCTCGTCGACCTGCCAGTACTCGCCGTAGGTCCATCCCAGTGCCTCGGTGACCGCGGCGGCCACGCCGGCGGCGGCCTCCCGGGTCGAGCCGGCGTCGGCCAGCGCCTGGGCCACGGCGTGCTGGGCCGAGCGCAGCGTCTGGGCACGGTGCCGGACGGTGATGTCGTGCAGGGTGACCACCGCGCCCAGGCGGCGCCCGTCGGGCGCGTCGATCGGCCGGCCGTTGACGACGAACCGGCGCGGCTCGATGTCCGGGGGGCGGACGATGACCTCCTCTCCGTCGATCCGCTCGCCGGCCAGGGCCCGCGCCAGCGGCACCCGGGGGCCGCGCAGCGGCGTGCGCCCGTCGGCGGCGAAGATCTGGACGGTCTCCCCCTCCTCCAGGGCGCGGGGCTCCCGCGGGCGGATCCGCCGCAGCGGCAGGTTGGTCAGGATCACCCGGCCGTCGCCGTCGCAGACGTCGACCCCGACGTCCAGGCTGTCCAGCAGCGCCTGCATGAACCTGTGCTCGTCTTCGAGCCGCCGCCGGGCCTCGTGGCGGTCGCTGATGTCGTGCAGGACGACGTGGCACCGCGTCCCGCCGGGTCCGGGGCGGCCCTGCACCACGACCTCGGCGGGGAACTCCCGCCCCGACCGGTCGGCGGCGGTCAGCTCCAGCCGGTGCGGCTCCGGGCCGGGCGTCGGCTCGCCGCACGCCCGGCGCAGGAGCCGCGCGCAGTCGCCCCGCAGCCGTTCAGGACTGATCAGCTCGCTGAGCGGCCGACCGGCGGCCTCGGCCGCGGACCAGCCGAACAGACGTGTCGCCGCGCCGTTCCACCCGGTCACCGCGCCGGCGGCGTCCAGGCGGGCGATCGCCTCCGGCACCCGGTCGAGCACCGCCTGCCCGTCCTCCGGCACCCGGTCGAGCACCGCCTGCCCGTCCTCCGGCACCCGGTCGAGCACCGCCTGCCCGTCCTCCGGCCCCCGGTCGAGCACCACCTGCCCGTCCTCCGGCACCCGGTCGAGCACCACCTGCCCGTCCTCCGGCCCCCGGCGGGTCCCGGTCCGGGCCAGCCGTACCGCGATCTCCGCCTCCGCCAGCGCGGCCAGCTCCTCCAGCGTCTCCATCTGCTCACCGCTCCACTGCCGGGGCTCGGCGTCGATCACGCACAGCGCGCCCAGCACCTGGCCGTCCCCGGACCGCAGCGGCACCCCGGCGTAGGAGCGCGGGAGCCCGGCGACGGCGGCCCCGGTTCCCCCCCAGCGGGCGTCGGCGCGGGCGTCGGGCACGGTCAGCGGCGCGTCGGTCGCCACGATGTGCCGGCCCAGCGACGGCGGCGGGGGCGTCCGCCGGCCGCCGCCGGAGGCGACGGGCCCGGCCGCGCTGACGATGACCTGCCGGTCGGCGTCGATCAGCGACACCATCGCCGACGGCACTCCCAGCCATCGCACCGCCAGCCGGGTCACCCGGTCCAGCAGGGGCGCCCCGTCCGCCTCCAGCAGTCCGGTGGCGTGCAGCGTCCTCAGCCGCCGCCCGTCGTGAACGCGATCTGTTGCCGACACGGTCCCATCTCCCCCGAGAGTCTCCGTCCCGTATCTGTGCCCACCAGCAACGTTACGCAGCACCGCGCGGATCTCTCAGTCGTCGGGCAGCCGCCGCACGGTGAGGGCCGGCCCGGGTCAGGCCGGCGGGCCCGGTACGGGTCAGGCCGGCGGGCCCGGTACGGGCCGCATGCCCAGGAACAACGTGGCGAGCACCTCGTCGGCCAGGTCGTCCGGGTCTCCGGTGTAGCCCTTCGCCGCGAGCTGGTCGTCGACGATGAGCGCGCTGATCCCGTGCACGGTGGACCACGCCGTCAGCGCCAGCGCCGCCGGGGAGGCGGGGGCGACGTGACCGTCGTCCTGCGCGCGCAGGACCGCCTCCCGCAGCACGTCGAAGGCGCGGTTGGAGGCCTCCAGCAGATCGGGGTGCCGGGACTTGTCGGCCAGGGACGGATGGGTGAGCATCCGGAAGGTGTTCGGTTCCCGGCGGGCGAAGCCGACGTAGGCCAGGCCCACGGCGCGGAAGGCCGAGAGCGTGTCCTCGGCCGCGTCCACGGCCTCGGTCAACGCGGCGGCGAGCCGTCCGTAGCCGACCGCCGCGACGGCGGCCAGGAAGCTCGTCGCCGTCGGGAAGCAGCGCGCCGGGGCGGCGTGGCTGACTCCGACCAGGCGCGCCGCGCTCCGGATGCCCACCGCCTCGACCCCTCCCTCGTCCAGGAGCCGCAGGCCCGCGTCGACCAGCGCTTCCCGCAGGTTCCCGTGGTGGTACGCCCGCTCGGTCACCGGCATCCCCTCTCAATGTTGACGCTGTCTAGATTGACGGCTATGGTCCTATGTTGACACTATCAACATAGGAAGTCGCCTGGAGACCCGATGAGAGTGACCCTGCTCGGCGCCACCGGCGCCACCGGCGCCCTGCTCCTCCCGCTCCTGGAGCGCGACCACGACGTGACGGTCCTGGCGCGCCGGCCGGACCGGGTGGCCGCGGGATCGCCCGGCACCCGGCTCCGCCGGGGCGACGCGACCGACCCGGCGGCCGTCCGCGACGCCGTCGCCGCCGCGGAGGCGGTGGTCACCCTGGTCGCCGCGCCCCGCGGGGAGGCTCCGGGCACGGTGCGCTCCCAGGCCACCGGCGTCCTGCTCTCCGCCGCCCGGGAGGCGGCGCCCGGCGCGCATCTGGTGCTGGTCTCCGCGCTCGGCGGCGCCGCCAGCGCCGGGCAGCTGTCCTGGTTCGGCCGGATGATCTACGCTGCGGCCGTGGGGCGCGAACGGCTGGCCGAGGTCGACCGCCAGGAACGCCTCGTCACCGGCGCGACGCTCCCGGCGACCCTGGTGCGGCCCCCGAAGCTCGACGACGGGCCGGCGACCGGGGCGCTGGAGGTCACCGGGCGGGTCGGGGCGTCGCAGTCCCTGCACCGCGCCGACCTGGCGGCGTTCCTCGCCGACGTCGTCCGCCACCGGCCCTCGGGACCCCGCGCGGTCACCGTCGTCTCCAAGCGGTGACGGGGGATCCCGGAAGGCGCCGCATCCCCGAGGGCGAAGAATCCCCGAGGGCGGCGCAGGACAGGGGGATGTGTGATCGCCGCGGGCTGCACTAGATTGCCTGCCATGTCGCTCGCCAGCATCCCCAGTCCCTCCGAGGGGGTCTGGTACCTGGGCCCGCTGCCCATCCGCGGTTACACGGTCTGCATCATGCTCGGCGTCGTGGCGGCCGTCGTCCTCGCCGAGCGCCGCTGGCGAAGCCGCGGCGGGGCGCCGGGGACCATGCTGGACCTGGCGACCTGGGGGCTCCCGTTCGGCATCGTCGGTGCGCGGCTGTACCACGTCGTCACCGACTGGCAGCTGTACTTCGGGCCCGACGCCCCGCACCGGCCGATCGACGCGATCCTGATCTGGAGCGATTCCGGGCCGGGCTGGCGCGGTCTGGGCGTCTGGGGCGGCATCGCCCTGGGCGGGGTGGGCGTGTGGATCGCCGCCCGCCGCCGGGGCATCTCCCTGAGCGCGGTCGCCGACACCGTGGCCCCGGCCGTCGCCCTCGGCCAGGCCATCGGCCGGTGGTGCAACTACTTCAACCAGGAGCTGTTCGGCGGCCCGACCGACCTGCCCTGGGGGCTGGAGATCGATCCGGGCCGCCCGGGGACCGTGCCGGGCGTCACCACCTACCACCCCACGTTCCTCTACGAGTCGCTGTGGAGCCTGAGCCTGGCACTGGCGCTGATCTGGATCGGCGGTCGCTTCGCGCTGCGGCACGGCCGGCTCTTCGCGCTGTACGTGGCGGGCTACACCGCGGGCCGGTTCTGGATCGAGGGCCTGCGCGTCGACCCGGCCAACGAGATCCTCGGCATGCGGCTGAACCAGTGGACGTCGGTCGCCCTGTTCCTGGGCGCGCTGGCCTACGTCCACCTCACCCGGAACAAGGACTCCGAAGAGTCCCTGGGCGGCGAACGGGTCCCCGCCGACGCGAGGTGACCCGCACCGCGCCGCGGCCCGTCACCGGACGACCCGCCGCGTCTCCGGCCCCGCGGGTCCGCGGGCGCATCGTCGTCGCATCGTGGATGTATCAATCCGATCGGCCACTCTTGTCCCACACGGCACCGATGAGGGAGAAAACGATGAGCGACACCGAGAGCACCACGTACGAGGGGTTCACGGCCGAGGAGCGGGCCGCGATGAAGGAGCACGCCCAGGAGCAGAAGAAGGCGGCGCGCCGCGCGTCGCGGGCGGACAAGGCGGCGGAGGCGGAGCGGGACGTGCTCGCGAAGATCGCCGAGATGACGACCGAGGACCGGATCATGGCCGAGCGCGTGCACGCCGTCGTCACGGCCAACGCCCCGGCCCTCGCACCGAAGCTCTGGTACGGCATGCCCGCCTACGCCCTGGACGGCAAGATCGTCTGCTTCTTCCAGAGCGCGGCGAAGTTCACGTCGCGCTACGCGACGCTCGGGTTCAACGACCCGGCGAAGCTGGACGAGGGCGCGATGTGGCCGACCGCCTTCGCCCTGACCGAGGTGACGGCCGAGGTGGAGGAGCGCATCGCCGCGCTGGTACGGCGGGCGGTGGGTTGAGGCCCGCCGGGCGCCTCACCATCCGCCGTCGAAGAAGGCCAGGAGCGCCGGCGCCGGGTCCGCCGCGGTGGTCGTGTTCGCCACCCCGATGACGATCAGGAGCAGCGACACCGCCGCCGACAGGACGCCGGACGCCCCCAGCACGCGCCTCGTCCGCCCGCCGGACGGCCCCGCTGCCGCGAACCCCCTCCACGACGCCGCGCTCACGCCGATGAGGACGGCCGCCGCGACCGCGGCGGCCCCGGCCAGCACCACGTGGTACCGGGAGAAGTCGTCGATCATCACCTCCAGGGCGGGCGGGACCGGGCCGCCCGCGCTCAGGGAGTCCGCCAGCCGCCCCCTGACGTCGTCGAGCGTGCCGGCGATCCCGCCGCCGGTCTCACCGGCCGTCAGCATCGGCAGCAGCGAGGAGAAGGGTGCCGCCGCCCCCTGGACGTTGGCCATCACCGCCGCCAGCGAGCACAGCGCGAGCACCGTGGTGAGGACGCCGGCCGCCGCGAGGGCGGCCCTCCCGCCCGCCCCGGCGCCACCGGCCCTCAGGAACGCCTTCCAGAGCAGGACGCCGAGTGCGACGAGCACGACCAGCGCGCTCGCGGCGATCACGGCCTTGGCCACGTGGTAGCGGGCCCAGTAGTCGACGACCCTCTCCAGGGCCGCGGGGAGATCCGGGCCGCCGGAACGCCAGTACGCGGCGAACGCCTCGCGGACGGCTCCGGTCAGGCCGCGCGCGTCGGAGAGACCGTCGTCCGCCCTGCCCGCCGCCAGCGTGTGCGGGGCGATGACGAAGGCGGCGACGAGGGCCGCGGCGAGGGCTGCGAGCACGGCGAGCAGACGACCGGGGGCGTCCACGGATCGCGGCGGGGCTGCGGGACTGCGCAAGGAGACTCCTTCGGCTCGATCAGGGGTGCGGGCGCCGCGCCGGCCCGGGGGTCCGCCGGTCGGGGACCGTGCGACGGGTCGTGCCGGGGACCGTTCGTGCGTGCCGGCGAGCGGCGGCGCCGCCGTCGTTCCGACCACCCTTCCGCAGCGGCGCCCCTCCGGTCATCGGGGGACGCCGGACACCCGGGGGTGGGGCCTGCCCCACCATCCCCGGCCGACTAGGCTGAGATCATGACCGGCCCGTTCCCCTCCGCGGTCCGGCGCCGGTTCCGGGCGGGTGCCGGATCCGTCCTCCGCACGGGACGTCGCACGATCGCGGAATCCCTTTACCTGCTCACCGCGCCGGTGACCGCCGCGGCCGGCCTGCTGCTGGTGCTCGTCGGCCTGTGCGTCGGAGCGGTCGGCCTGCTGGTGCCGGGCGCGGCACCGGTCGCGGTCCGCGGGCTGGCGCCGGTGCGGTGGTTCGCCGACGTGGAGCGGTGGCGGATCACCAGGCTCCGCTCCTCCGCCGGAGCCCGTGCCCCGGTCGCGGAGGTCCGTACCACGGCCGCGGAGGTCCGTACCACGGCCGCGGAGGTCCGTGGCACGGCCGCGGAGGTCCGTGCCACGACTGCGGAGGTCCGTGGCACGACTGCGGAGGTCCGTGCCACGACCGCCGGGGCGGAGGACGCGGGACGGCGGCGAAGACCGGGGGAGACGGCCGCCGCGTCCGATCCGGGACTCTGGCTCGGCCTGGCGCACGCGGTGGCGGTGCTCCCCGTGGCCCTGGTCACCTCGGCGGTCACGGCGATGTGGTGGTTCGCCGGCCTCGGAGGCGGCACGTCCGCCCTGCGCAACCCCTATTCGTCCACCGGGCAGATGCGGCCCCTGACCTTGACCGTGGGCGATGCCCGGTCCCACATCGCGTTGAGCCTGGGACTGACGTCGCCGGCCGAGCGGCTCGCCTTCGGGACCGCGGTCGGTCTGCTGCTGCTGCTCACCCTGCCGCTGGTGACCCGGGCGTGCGTCGCCGTCCAGGCCGGGCTGGGGGAGGCGCTGCTGTCGGACACGTCCGCGCTGCACCGCAGGATCAGCGGGCTGGAGCAGGAGCGGGACGCCGCCCGAGCGCAGACCGTCGCCGTGGTGACGGCCGAGGCGATCGCGCTGCGCCGGCTCGAACGCGACATCCACGACGGGCCCCAGCAGCGGCTGGTCCGCCTGGCGATGGAACTGGGCCGCGCCCAGCATCACTTCGACAGCAGACCGGAGGCCGTGCGCACGGCGCTCGCCGACGCGATCGTCCAGACCGAGGAGGCGCTGGAGGAGCTACGGGCCCTGTCACGCGGCATCGCCCCGCCGATCCTCGTCGACCGCGGCCTGCACGCGGCGCTCACCGCCCTGGCCGCGCGCTCGACCGTCCCCGCCGACCTCGACGCCGGCCCCCTGGACCGCCGGCTGGACGCCGCCGCCGAGACGGCCGCGTACTTCGTGGTCGCCGAGGCGCTGACCAACGTCGCCAAGCACAGCCGCGCCGGCCGGTGCGTGATCGGACTGCGCCACGACGCGGGAAACCTGCGGGTCTGGGTGACGGACGACGGGGTGGGCGGCGCCGCGCCGGACAAGGGCCACGGGCTGCGGGGACTGGAGGACCGGCTGCAGGCGGTCGGCGGCCTGCTGCGGATCACCAGCCCTCGCGGCGGCCCGACGACCGTCACCGCGGAGCTGCCGTGCCGCTGAACCCGGACGGAACCGCCCCCGTGAACCCGGACGGAACCGCCCCCGCGAACCCGGACGGAACCGCCCCCGTGAACCCGGACGGAACCGCCCTCGGGCCGCCCCCGGATCACGCGGCGCGCGGACCGCTGCGGATCGTCCTGGCCGACGACGCGGTACTGCTGCGCGAAGGCCTGGTCCGCCTGCTCACCGAGGACGGTCACCAGGTGGTGGCCGCGGTGGGAGACGGCCCGGCCCTGGTCGAGGCGGTGCTCACCCACCGCCCGGACGTGTCGATCGTCGATGTGCGGATGCCGCCGACCTACACGGACGAGGGACTGCGCGCGGCGATCACGGTCCGCTCGCGGGTGCCCGGCGCCCCCGTGCTGGTGCTCAGCCAGTACGTGGAGGCCTCCTACGCCGGCGATCTGCTCGCGGACGGCTCCGGTGCCGTCGGGTACCTGCTGAAGAACCGGGTCGCCAGGGTCGGGGAGTTCCTGGACGCCCTGGACCGGGTCGCCCGGGGCGCGACGGTGCTCGATCCGCAGGTCGTCGCGCAGCTGCTGGCGGGGCAGCGCCGGGACGACGCCCTGGGAGCGCTGACCGCGCGGGAACGCCAGCTCCTGGCGCTGATGGCCGAGGGCCATTCCAACACGGCCATCGCCGAGCGGCTGGTGGTCTCCGCCAGCACCGTGGAGAAGCACATCGGCAACGTCTTCGCCAAGCTCGGCCTGCCGCCCGACGACGCCCACCACCGCCGGGTGCTCGCCGTCCTCGCCTACCTCCGGGCCTGACGGACCCGCACCGCCGTACCCTCCCGGCCCAGAGCCCGACGCACCCGCACCGCCGTACCCTCCCGGCCCAGAGCCCGACGCACCCGCACCGCCGTACCCTCCCGGCCCGCGGGCCTCCTAGGATCGGGACATGCCCCCGACCGAGGACGACGTCGACCGGTTCGAGGCCGCCAGGCCGCGCCTGGAGGCCATCGCCTACCGCCTCCTCGGCTCCGCCGGGGAGGCCGAGGACGCCGTGCAGGAGACGTTCCTGCGCTGGCAGGCCGCCGACACCGACCGCATCGAGGTCCTCGAGGCCTGGCTGACGAAGGTCCTCACCAATCTGTGCCTCAACCAGCTCGCCTCCGCCCGGGCGCGCCGCGAGACCTACGTGGGCCGGTGGCTCCCGGAGCCGCTGCTCGCCGGGGATCCCATGCTCGGTCCGGCCGAGACCGCCGAGCAGCGCGAATCGGTCTCGTACGCGGTCCTCACCCTCATGGAGCGCCTCTCCCCCGTCGAGCGGGCGGTGTACGTGCTGCGGGAGGCCTTCGGCCATCCGCACCGGGAGATCGCCGAGATCCTCGACATCACCGAGGCCGCCAGCCAGCAGATCCTCCACCGCGCCAAGCAGCACGTCGCGGACGGCAGGGCCCGCACCGAGGTCGACGGGGCCGCGGCCCGGCGGGTCATCGCGGAGTTCCTGGCCGCCGCCGCCGGCGGCCGGGTCGAACCGCTCGTGCGCCTGCTCACCGAGGACGCCGTCTCGGTCACCGACGGCGGCGGGAAGGTCCCGGCCCGCGCCAAGGCGTTCGAGGGCGCCGTCGCGGTGGCGACGTTCCTGCGCGGCCTGTTCAAACCCGGCCAGGCCAAGCGCGCCCTGGTCGGCGGCACGCCCGAGGTCTACGCCTGGACCGCCAACGGCGGTCCCGCCGTCGTGGCCGTGGTGGGCGACCGGGTCGTCGGCGTCATGTGCCTGGAGGTCACCGCCGAGGGCATCGCCGCACTCCGCAGCCAGGTCAACCCCGACAAGCTCGACCGCGCGACCGCGCGCTGGGCGGTCGTCGACCACGGGGAGCCCCTGGTCGGTCCTCTCTGAGGACGATGTGACGCGCTTCACACCGCCTTCCTGTCAGGAAACGGCGGGCCGTCCGGTTCAAGGGGCGAACCCGCGCAAGACAGGAGCAAGGGCATGCAGCACCGCATCATCGTCCTCGGAGCCGGATACGCCGGAGCCGTCGCCGCCGGACGCCTCGCCAGGCGGCTCCGCCGCGAGGACGTCTCCATCACCCTCGTCAACGCCGAACCCGACTTCGTCGAACGCGTCCGCATGCACCAGCTGGCGGCCGGCCAGGACCTCAGGCCCCGGCCGCTGCGCGAGATGTTCGCGGGCACCGGTGTCGAACTGAGGATCGCGAGGGTCACCGGCGTCGACGCCGACCGCAGGACCGTCACCGTCGTCGACGCGAACGGCGCCGCGGTGACCGCGCCCGAGCCCGGCACCGCAATGACCGCATCCGGACCCGGCGCCGCAATGACCGCATCCGGACCCGCCTCCGGAGAACTGGCCTACGACACGCTCGTCTACGCCCTCGGCAGCGGCTGGGACGACCAGGGCGTCCCCGGGGCCGCCGAGCACGCCTACGGAATCGCCGATCGCCCCGGAGCGCTCCGGCTGCGTGCGCGCCTGGCCCGGATCGACGCCGGGCAGGCCGTCGTCGTCGTCGGTGGCGGCCTCACCGGGCTGGAGGCCGCGGCCGAGATCGCCGAGGCCCGCCCGGACCTCGCCGTCGCCCTCGCCGTCCGCGGCGACCTCGGTGGACGGCTCTCCCCCCGGGGCCGCGGGCACCTGCGGAAGGTCCTCGGCGGGCTCGGGATCACCGTGCACGAGCACACCGCCGTCACCGGCGTCGGCGCCGACCGCGTCACCACCGCCGACGGCGGGGTCATCCCGGCCGCGGTCACCGTGTGGACCACCGGTTTCGCGGTCCACCCGATCGCGGAGGCGACCACCCTGGAGGTCTCCGGCACCGGTCGGATCGTGGTCGACGGGACCATGCGCTCGGTCTCGCACCCGGACGTGTACGCCGTCGGCGACGCGGCCCTGGCGACGGGCGCCGGGAACAGGCCGCTGCGGATGTCGTGCGCCTCGGGTACTCCGGCCGCCTGGCGGGCCGCCGACGCGATCACGGCGCGCCTGACCGGAGGGAGGCTCCCGAAGGCGCCGATCCGCTACGTCAACCAGTGCGTCTCGCTGGGCCGCGGGGAAGGTCTGATCCAGTACGTCACCGCCGACGACCGCGCCGTGCGGGCGGCCCTGACCGGACGGCTCGCCGCCGTCTACAAGGAACTGGTCTGCAGGGGCGCCGCCTGGGCCGTCGCCAACCCGACGCTCGGGCTGCCGGTCCGGCGCCGCCGCGTCACGCGGGAGCAGGCCCGGTGAGCTCGGTCCAGAGGAACGCCAGCGTGGCCGCCCCCTTGAGCAGCGCGTCGATCTCGGCCCGCTCGTCACTGTCGTGCCAGCGGTCGGTCGGCAGACCGGTCCCGAAGAAGATCACCGGCGCGTCCAGGGACGACTGCAGCAGGTCGGCGGGACCGCCGCCGCCGTTGCGCATCCGCCCGGCCACCGGGACGCCGAACCCGCGTTCCATCGCCCGGCCCAGCGCGGCCAGCGCCGGGTGCCCCGGCGGGGTGCGGTAGGGCTCCTGCGCGGCCTCCAGCGAGACGTCCAGCTGGTAGTCGACCGTGTCGCCGATCCGCTCGGCCACCCAGGCCTTCAGCTGCTCGGCGGCCTCGGCGACCTTCTGGTCCGGCACCAGGCGCAGGTTCATGTCCACCGAGGCCACCGAGGGGATCGCACCGCGGGAGGCGCCCACCGGGTCGCCGCCGATGAAGGAGAGGATCTCCACCGCCGGGCGGATCCACACCCGCTCCAGCACGCTGTAGCCGTCCTCGCCGCCGACCGAGCGGGTCTCGGTGCGCTCCAGCCAGTCGGCGTCGCTGTAGGGCAGGGCGCCGATCTGCTCCCGTTCCTCCGCGGTCGGCTCCACCACCCGGTCGTAGAAGCCGGGCAGCGTCACCCTCCCCCGTCCGTCGTACAGCTGCGCCACCAGCTTGCACAGCTCGGCGCACGGGTTGGGCGCGGCCCCGGAGACGGCGCCGCTGTGCACGTCCCGGTACGGCCCGAACACCTGCAGCCTGGCGCTGAGCATGCCCCGCAGCCCGGTGCAGAGCGCCGGGGCCTCCAGCGACCACAGCAGCGTGTCCGAGAGCACGACCAGGTCGGCGGCCAGTTCGTCGCGGTGGTCCTTCAGCAGCGTGGCCAGGTGCGGGGAGCCGATCTCCTCCTCGCCCTCGACGAGCAGTTTGAGGTTGACCGGCGGCGCGCCGCGGCCGGTCGCCGCCAGGTGGGCGCGCAGTCCCCACAGGTGGGCCAGGACCTGCCCCTTGGCGTCGGAGGCGCCGCGGCCGTAGATCCTGCCGTCGCGCACCTGCGGCTCGAACGGCAGCGACTCGCCCCAGGTCTCGGCGTGTACGGCGCGCACGTCGTGGTGGCTGTAGACGAGCACGGTCGGCGCACCGGGCGCCTCGCACCAGGCGGCGTGGACCGCGGGCATGCCGCCGTCGACCTGCCACAGCTCCACGGAGGGGAACCCGATCTCCCGCAGCCGGCCGGTCAGCCAGTTGGCCGAGCGCAGCAGGTCCGCGCCGTGCTCGGGCACCGAGGAGACCGAGGCGATGCGCACCCAGTCGCCGAGCTCCCGCAGGAACTCCTCCCGGTACTCGCGCAGGAACCGGTGCACCGCCCCGTCGCCGCCGTTCTCGCCCTCGCCGACGTCCTCGTGCCGCCTGCGGTCGCGGTCTGTCGCCATGGCGGTGATGCTAGGCGCGCACGCGCCGATCCCCACCGCGACGGCCCACCGCTTTACCGAAGGTTCGCAGAAGGCCGCGGCCTTAAGGTTCGCAGAAGGCCGCGGCCTTCCGGCCGGAGGCGACCGGCCCGAAGGCCTGACGACGCCCGTGTTAGCCTCTTCGCCGTGTCCAGCCTTGACGTCATCACCGAGCGCTCCGATCCCGCCGTACAGCGGATCATCGATGTCACGAAGCCGTCGCGGTCCGTCGTCCGCACGGCGCTGATCGAGGACCCCGAGCCGCTCCTGCAGAGCATCCGCGCCGGGGTGGAGCTCATCGAGGTCTACGGGCTGGAGACCGTCCCCCTGCCCGGCGAGCTGCTCGCCGCGTGCGAGCAGCGCCGCATCCCGGTCCGGCTGCTCTCCCCCGCGATCGCCAACCAGGTCTTCAAGACCGAGAAGAAGCCCAAGGCGTTCGGCATCTGCCGGGTCCCGCGTCCCTGCGGCTTCGCCGACCTGGCCGGCCTGAAGGGCGACCTCGTCCTCCTGGACGGGGTGAAGATCGTCGGCAACATCGGCGCCATCGTGCGGACCTCCTTCGCCCTCGGCGCCTCGGGCATCGTGCTCGTGGACAGCGACCTCGTCAGCATCGCGGACCGGCGTCTGATCCGGGCGAGCCGCGGTTACGTCTTCTCGCTCCCGATCGTCCTCGCCTCCCGGGCCGAGGCGCTCGGCCACTTCCAGGACAACGGCATGCGCCTGGTGGCCTTCGAGGCCGGCGGAGCCCTCACGGTCGGCGACCTCGGCGGCATCGACGAACGCCTCGCCCTCATGTTCGGCAGCGAGAAGACCGGCGCGTCGGGCGGGTTCTCCGGCATCTCCACCGAGTCGGTGTCGATCCCGATGAACCCCGCGGCCGAGTCCCTCAACGTCTCCGTGTCGGTGGGCATCGCCCTGCACGCACGCGCCCACCGCAACCTCGCCTAGCCGGTGCCGGCGCCGCCGCCTCGGCTCCGCCGCCGGGGCGTCGTCGCGTCGCGTCCGTCCCCCCGTGAGAGGAACCCCCGGATGCAGCGTCTCCCCTCCGTCCTCGCGGCCGTGCTCGCCGCGGGCTCGCTCCTCCCGTCCCCGGCCCTGGCGCGGTCCGTCCCGGCCGGGGAGGGCACCGCGACCGCCCGCGGGTCGGCGGAGGCGACCGGAGGAGGATCGGCCGGAGAGAGGGCGCTCCGGGAGAAGACGACCCGGACGACCGTCCGGGGGAAGGCGACCTTCTACGAACTGCAGCCCGGCGCGGGCAACTGCTCGTATCCGTCGCCTCCGGCCGACGGCCTCTACGCCGCGCTCTCCCCCGGCGAGTACGCCGCCGCCGCCTCCTGCGGCGGCTATCTGAACGTCACCGGGCCCAAGGGCTCCGTCCGGGTCAAGGTCGTCGACCAGTGCCCGGAGTGCCCGGCGGGGCACATCGACCTGAGCCGTACGGCCTTCACCCGCGTGGCCGGCTCCGGCAGGGGCACGGCGCGGGTCGTCTACCGCCCGGTCCGTGATCCGCGGATCGGCCGGCCGCTCTCCTTCCGCGTCAAGGAGGGGTCGTCGCGGTGGTGGCTGGCCCTGCTGGTCATCGACCACGGCAACCCGCTGGTCTCCGTGGAGGTGAAGACCGCCGGAGGCGCGTGGCGCAGGCTGGTCCGGGCCGACCACAACCACTGGATCGCCGCATCCGGCGCGGGTCGGGGCCCCTTCGCCGTGCGGGTCACCGACACCCGCGGGCACCGGGTCACCGCGGGACGCGTCCGCCTGGCCCCCGCCGTCGTCCAGCGCACCGCCACCACGATGTACTGACGCCAGCGCACCGCCACCACGATGTACTGACGCCAGCGCACCGCCACCACGACGCACTGACGCCAGCGCACCGCCACCACGACGCACTGACGCACTGACACGCACCACCGCGGAACGGTGGTCGCCCGGACCGGTGCGGAGCCGTACCGGCGCGGGCCCGCGGGCGGACGCCGGTCAGCGGTGGAGCGCGTCCGGAATCTCGTCCTCCAGCAGGAAGCCTCCGGACTGGTGGTGCCAGAGCCGGGCGTAGGAGCCCTGGGCCTGGAGCAGCTCACCGTGGGTGCCCTGCTCGGCGATGCGCCCCCGGTCGAGGACGACGAGCCGGTCCATGCGGACGACCGTGCTCAGGCGGTGCGCGACCACGAGCGCGGTGCGGTCCTGCATCAGGCGCCACAGGGCTTCCTGGACGAGGATCTCGCTCTCGGAGTCCAGGGCGCTGGTCGCCTCGTCCAGCAGCAGGACCGGGGCGTCGCGCAGGATGGCGCGCGCGAGGGCGATGCGCTGCCGCTGACCGCCGGAGAGCTTGACACCGCGTTCCCCGACCAGGGTGTCGAATCCGTCCGGCAGGGACTCGACGAACTCCGTGACGTGCGCCGCCCGCGCGGCCCGGAGGATCTCGGCGTCGGTGGCCCCCGGCCGGGCGAACGCGAGGTTGTCCCGCACGGACCGGTGGAACATGGCCGGTTCCTGGGGGACGTAGGCGATGAGGCTGCGCAGGTCCGCCTGGCGCAGCCGGGCGATGTCCTGGCCGCCGATCAGGATCCTGCCGCCGTCCACGTCCATGAGGCGCAGCAGCAGCCGGCTGAGGGTGCTCTTGCCTCCGCCCGACCGGCCGACCAGCCCGATCTTCGCGCCGCTGGGGATGTCCAGGTCCAGGTCCTCGAAGAGCGGCGGGCCGCCGTCGTAGCCGAACCTCACGCCCTCGAAGCGGATGCCCGCGCCGACCGGGCGCAGCGGCTGCGGATCGGGCGGATCCACCACGGTCGGCGGCACGAGGAGCAGTTCGGTGAACTGCGCCGCCTCGGTGAGCACGCTCTCCATGCGCCGGTAGATCTGGTTGAACTCGAACATGATGCTGATCGCGTTCGAGTAGTAGGTGAACGTCACCACGATGGCCTCCACCCCGAGGCCACCGCGGAGCGCCACGGCGAGGAGCAGGCCCACGGTGCTGGTGAGCACCGACAGCGGGGCGACGACGGTGTCCACCCGGAGGTTGCCGTAGTCCCAGGAGCGCAGGGACAGCCGGTGCTGCTCGGCGAGCCTGGCCCGGTATTCGACGGCCTCGCGCTCCTCCGCGGCGAACGCGCGGACCGTGTCCATGTTGGCCAGCACGTCGGCGACGTGGCCCGAGACCCGCACCTTGGCGGCCTCGCGCTCGTCGACCAGCGCCTGGCGACGGCGGATGAGCGGGACGACGAGGACGCCGGTGACGACGATGAGGCCCACGAGCACGAGGACCAGCAACGGGTGGTACCGCCACAGCACCACCGAGGCGAAGGCCAGGGGGACCACCTTGGCCACGATCGAGAACGCGAGCGTGTCGGCGAACTCCTCGAACCGGGAGGAGAATCCGAGCACCCGCTTGGTCAGCGATCCGGCGAAGTTGTCGTGGAAGAAGGCCGCGTCCTTGGCGAGCAGCGCGTCCATGCCCACCACGCCGAGCCGCTCGATGCCCCGGGCGTCGGTGCGGTTGAGGAAGTGCAGCCCCACCCGCCACAGCACCTCGCCGGCCAGCAGCAGCGCGCCGAAGCCGAGCACGTAGGGCAGCAGCGCGCCGACGGAGCCGTCCCCGCCGCCGGACAGGTGCCCCACGAGCCCGGCCACCGCCAGCGGCGCCAGGTAGTACAGGCAGATGTTGCCCATCGCCGGCAACGTCAGCGCCGGCACCGCGACCCGCCACTGGCGCCTCAGCTCACCGCAGTAGTGGCGCAGCGCCAGCAGAACCGCCGACCTCCGCGCGGAGGGGCCGCCACCGGAACCGCCACCAGGGCCTCCACCAGGGCCTCCACCAGGGCCTCCACCAGGGCCTCCACCGGGGTCGCCACCGAGGCCGTCGACCGATCCGAGCACCGCCATCAGCCCTCCCGAACGCCGACACCGCCCTGGCCATGGTGCCGCAGGGCTCAAGCGGGAGGCGAACGGTTTTCCCCCGCCCCGGCCGGTCCGGAGGCCGCCACGCTTGCGGGAATGAAAACCGTTCCCGTTATCATTACATGCACAGGCCGCCCGAGAGGAGCCCCATGGCCAGGAACGAACTCCGCCCCGTGATCAAACTCAGATCGAGCGCGGGCACCGGCTACACCTACGTGACCCGCAAGAACCGGCGCAACGACCCCGACCGGCTCACCCTGCGCAAGTACGACCCGGTCGTCCGCGAGCACGTTCTCTTCAAGGAGGAACGATGAAGAAGGGCATCCACCCCGACTACCGCCCCGTCGTGTTCCGCGACCCGAGCGCGGACTTCGCGTTCCTGACCCGGTCGACGATCACCAGCACCAGGACCGTCGAGTGGGAGGACGGCAACACCTACCCGGTCGTCGACGTCGACGTCTCCTCGGCCAGCCACCCCTTCTACACCGGCCGGACCCGCGTGCTGGACACCGCCGGCCGCGTCGAGCGCTTCAAGCAGCGCTACGGGAGGGCCTGATGTCGGCGCACTGCATGCTCACCGGCGCCGCGCCCGTCTTCGGCAACCGCGTCTCCCACTCCCACCGGCGCACCCGCCGCCGGTGGGACCCCAACATCCAGCACCGCCGCTACCGGCTGCCGAGCGAGGGCCGGTTCGTCCGGCTCACGCTCAGCGCCAGGGCGGTCAAGACCGTCGACAAGATCGGCATCGAGGCCGCCGTGGCCCGCATCCGCGCCCGGGGAGGAAAGGTCTGATGGCCAAGAAGAGCAAGATCGCCGCCAACGAGCGCCGCAAGGCCGTCGTGGCCCGCCACGCCGCGCGCCGCGCCAAGCTGAAGCGGGTCGTCCGTACCGGGAGCGCCGAGGAACGCGAGCAGGCCGTACGGGCGCTGGCCCGGCAGCCGCGCGACGCCTCCGCCACCCGGGTGCGCAACCGCGACTCCGTCGACGGCCGCCCCCGCGGCCACCTGACGAAGTTCGGCCTGTCGCGCATCCGCTTCCGCGAGATGGCCCACCGCGGCGAGCTGCCCGGCGTGACGAAGGCGAGCTGGTGAGGTGGCCGTCCCCAAGCGCAGGACCTCGCGCAGCAACACCCGCCACCGCCGCTCCCGGTGGAAGGCCGCGACTCCCGATCTGGTGCCGATCACCGTGGACGGGCGGGGACTGCTGGTGCCCCGCCGCCTGGTCCGCGCCTACCGGCGCGGCCTGATCACTCCCGGCTGAGGCCCGCCCGGTGACGGGCCCGGCGCGGCGGGTCGTCGCGGTCGGAGCCGGGACCGGCGTGCGGAGCACTGCGCGGCGGATCGTCGGACCCGGGTCCGGATCCGGGTCCGGCGTGCCGGGCCCGACGCGGGGGGTCGTCGCGGTCGGGGCCGGCGTGCCGGGCACCGGTCAGCGCGGCCAGCGCGGTCGTGATCGGCACGGCCGCGATCAGCCCGAGGGTGCCCACCACGCTGCGGACGATCTCCTGGGCGAGCACCGGATTGGTCAGCACGTCGCCCAGGGGCTGCTCACCGACGCTGATCAGCAGCAGCAGCGGCAGTGACGCGCCGGCGTAGGCGAGCACGATCGTGTTGATCACCGAGGCGATGTGGGAGCGGCCGACCCGGGCCGCGGCCCGGTACAGCCGGGCGAACCCGTACCCGGGATTGGCGTGGGCCAGCTCGGCGACGGTGGCGGCCTGGGTGACGGTGACGTCGTCCAGCACGCCCAGGGAGCCGATGATGATGCTGGCCAGCAGCAGCCCCTGGGTGTTGATGCGGTGGCTGGTGTCGAGGTAGAAGGAGCTCTCGTCGGTGATGCCGTTGAGCTGGACGAGGCCGATGGCCGCATAGGCCAGCACGCCGGTCAGGGCCAGGCTGGTCACGGTGCCCACGATCGCCACCGAGGTGGTGACGGTGAAGCCGTGGGTGAGGTAGAGCACGGCCAGCATGATCGCCGCGGCGCCGACGACGGCCACCAGCAGCGGCGGCTCACCGGCCAGGATCGCCGGGATGACGAAGGCCAGCAGGAGCACGAAGGTGATGCCCAGCCCGATCAGGGCCATCACCCCCCGCCAGCGGCCGAACGCGATCACCGCCAGCGCGAAGGCGGCGCCGGTCAGCAGCAGCGGGGAGGACCGGTCGTGGTCGGAGATCTGGTACGGCGGCACCTCCAGCTCGCTGTCGGGGGTGTGGATGAGCACCACGTCGTCACCGGCGGCGAAGCGCTGCGCACCCGGCCCGCTGGGCAGCGGGGAGGTGACGCTCTGACCGGCCTGCGGGCCGGTGGTCAGCCGGACGCGGGCGTCACCGCAGGTGGCCGGGTCCGGCGTCGGCGGCGCCGCCTGCGGTTCCCCTTCGAGGGGCGGCTCCTGCGGGCAGGGCGTGAGGGTGACCGCGGTGACGGTCCCGTTCACCCGCTGCAGCGTCGGCTGCTCGGCGGTGGAGACCGGTCCGGTCGGCCACAGCCAGGCCAGCGCCGCCACGGTGACGACCGCCAGCGGGACGATCACGGCCAGGATCGCCCGCACCGCCGCCCGCGAGCCCGCCGGGACGCGGCCGTGTGAACCGTGGGAATGGTCGGCGCCCATGGGCGAGGCTCTCCTAAGGCACGTGCGGAGCGGGGGACGGCGGCCCCGGACGCGCCGGGACGCGCGTCGTGGCCGGTCACCACCGTGCCGCCCCAATCTAGTACATACCGGCACATCGGACGGGCCCCCGGACGGCCGCCGCGTGGCGCCCCGCAATGGTGCGAACCCCACCTGGTGTGACATTAGACTTAAATCATTCGCTGTCTTGAACCATTCGTGTTTACGGAGGTAGGTTGGGCGCCATGACCGCACCCAAGACCCCGACCACCGCCGAGGAGTTGCGCGGGGTGGGCCTGCGGGTGACGGCCGCCCGCGTCGCACTGCTCGAGACCGTCCGGGCGGGCGACCACCTCGACGTCGAGGCGATCGCCTCCGGGGTGCGCGATCGCGTGGGCCACATCTCCCTGCAGGCCGTCTACGAGGCCCTCCACGCGCTCACCGCGGCGGGGCTCCTGCGCCGCATCGAACCGGCCGGCAGCCCCGCCCGGTTCGAGGGCCGCGTCGGGGACAACCACCACCACGTCATGTGCCGGTCGTGCGGCGTCGTCGCCGACGTCGACTGCGCGGTCGGCGAGGCGCCCTGCCTGACCGCGTCCGATGCCCACGGCTTCTCGATCGACGAGGCCGAGGTCATCTACTGGGGCCTGTGCCCCGCCTGCTCCACCGGATCCACCGACGACTCCTGAGACACCCTCCTCCCCTCAGTCCGGAAGGATTTCCATGTCCGAGAACCACGATGCGATCGTCACCGACCCGAAGCCCGAGGAGGGCGGCGGCTGCCCCGTCGCGCACGGGCGCGCCTCGCACCCCGCCCAGGGCGGCGGGAACCACCGGTGGTGGCCTGAGCGGCTCAACCTGAAGATCCTCGCGAAGAACCCCGCCGTGGCCAACCCCCTCGGCGAGGACTTCGACTACGCCGAGGCGTTCAACAGCCTCGACCTCGCGGCCGTGAAGCGGGACATCGCGGAGGTCCTGACGACCTCCCAGGACTGGTGGCCGGCCGACTACGGCAACTACGGCCCGCTCATGATCCGGATGGCCTGGCACAGCGCCGGCACCTACCGGATCAGCGACGGCCGCGGCGGCGCCGGGGCCGGCCAGCAGCGCTTCGCCCCGCTCAACAGCTGGCCGGACAACGCCAACCTCGACAAGGCCCGCCGCCTGCTCTGGCCGGTCAAGAAGAAGTACGGCCAGAAGATCTCCTGGGCCGACCTCATGATCCTCACCGGCAACGTCGCCCTGGAGACGATGGGCTTCACGACCTTCGGCTTCGCCGGCGGCCGCGCGGACGTCTGGGAGCCCGACGAGGACGTCTACTGGGGCCCCGAGACCACCTGGCTCGGCGACGAGCGCTACAGCGGCGACCGGGAGCTGGAGAACCCCCTCGCCGCGGTCCAGATGGGCCTCATCTACGTCAACCCCGAGGGCCCGAACGGCAACCCGGACCCGCTCGCCTCGGCCCGCGACATCCGTGAGACGTTCCGCCGGATGGCGATGAACGACGAGGAGACGGTCGCCCTGGTCGCGGGCGGCCACACCTTCGGCAAGGCCCACGGCGCGGGCCCGGCCGAGAACGTCGGCCCCGACCCCGAGGCCGCCCCGATCGAGCAGCAGGGTCTGGGCTGGAAGAACACCTTCGGCGCGGGCCGGGGCGGCGACACGATCACCAGCGGCATCGAGGGTGCGTGGACGAACACCCCGACCCAGTGGGACAACAGCTTCTTCGAGATCCTCTTCGGCTACGAGTGGGAGCTCACGAAGAGCCCCGCCGGCGCGCACCAGTGGCGGCCGAAGGCCGGCACCGGCGACGGCACCGTCCCCGACGCGCACGACCCGGCCAAGCGCCACGCCCCGATGATGACGACGGCCGACATGGCGCTCCGGCTCGACCCGGTCTACGAGCAGATCTCGCGGCGCTTCCTGGAGAACCCCGACGCGTTCGCCGACGCCTTCGCCCGCGCGTGGTTCAAGCTGACCCACCGCGACATGGGCCCGGTCGCGCGCTACCTCGGTCCTGAGGTGCCGAGCGAGGTGCTGATCTGGCAGGACCCGCTCCCGGAGCGGACCCACGAGCTCGTCGACGCGGCCGACGTCGCCTCCCTCAAGGGCACCGTCCTCGCCTCGGGCCTGACGGTGGCCGACCTGGTGTTCACCGCGTGGGCGTCCGCCTCGTCCTTCCGCGGCAGCGACAAGCGCGGCGGCGCCAACGGCGCGCGCATCCGCCTGGAGCCGCAGAACGGCTGGGAGGTCAACGACCCCGACCGGCTCGCCCCGGTGCTGCGCACCCTGGAGGGGATCCAGGAGGCCTTCAACGCCGCCCAGACCGGCGGCAAGCGGGTCTCGCTCGCCGACCTGATCGTGCTCGGCGGCTGCGCGGCCGTCGAGAAGGCCGCCAAGGACGCCGGTTTCGACGTCGAGGTCCCCTTCACCCCGGGTCGCGTGGACGCCTCGCAGGAGCAGACCGACGTGGAGTCGTTCGCCGCGCTGGAGCCGGTCGCCGACGGGTTCCGCAACCACCTCGGCAAGGGCGACCGGCTGCCGGCCGAGTACCTGCTCATCGACCGGGCGAACCTGCTGACCCTGAGCGCCCCCGAGATGACGGTGCTCGTCGGCGGTCTGCGCGTGCTGGGCGCCAACCACGGGCGGTCGCCGCACGGCGTCTTCACCAAGACGCCCGGCGTCCTGACCAACGACTTCTTCGTCAACCTGCTCGACCTGGGCACGGAGTGGACGGCGACGTCGGAGGACGCGAGCACGTTCGAGGGCCGCGACGCCGCCGGCTCGATCGAGTGGACCGGCACCCGCGCCGACCTCGTCTTCGGGGCGAACTCCGAGCTGCGCGCGCTCGCGGAGGTCTACGCGAGCGACGACGCGAAGGAGAAGTTCGTGAAGGACTTCGTCGCGGCGTGGGACAAGGTCATGAACCTCGACCGGTTCGACCTCTCCTGACGATCGCGCTCTCCTGACGGTCCCGGCGTCCGGGCCGGCCCGCACGGGCCGGCCCGGACGTCCTCGTCTCCGAGGGGTCCGGTCGCCGCCACCGGCCGGGGAGGACTGCTCCACCGGCCGGCTGGGGGCGGCTCAGCCGTCAGTCGGGAAGAGCCGTCGGCCGGGAGGAGATCGGCGCCGTCACCGGCCGAGCGCGAGCGGGAAGGAGACAGGACCGCCGGGGGTGCGGACGGTCACCCGGCCGCCGGAGCAGGTCACCTCGGGATCACCGGTGCCGGGGACGACCAGGGTCAGCACGGAGCGCGCCGCGGGCGACAGGACCGTCGCCGACCGCGCCGTCCGCAGGTGGCCGGTCGCGATCTCCTGGGACTCCACCTCCTGCCCGCCGAGCGGCAGGCCCGAGTCCGGGGAGAGCTGGACCAGCGTCACCCGCCGATCCCCGTCCGCCAGCACCACCCGGCCGTCGCGGACGGAGACCGCGGTGAGCGACGGGTCGAAGTGCCACAGGCTGCGCAGCTCCGATCCGGCCGGGACCTCGTCCAGCACGGCCATCAGGTCGGCGCCGTGGGTGACCAGGACCGAGCGGGTGCGGCGGACGCCGTAGGCGTCGTCGGTGAGCCGGAAGCACTGCCGCTCCGGGCCGGTGGACGCGCTCACCAGCCGCGTCGCCGTACCCTCCCGGAACGCCGCGCCCGGCACGACCGGGACGTTGTGCGCCTCGGGCGAGGCCGTCCACCGCTGGTACGGCGTGCGCTCGTAGGAGTGGAAGCCCGCCTCGACGAGGACGGCGCGACCCCGGGCGTGGTAGGTGACGCCCAGGTGGTCCTCGTGGCCGTGCAGCCTGCGCCCGGGACCGAACCTGATCGAGTAGTACGCCGAGGCCGGGTCGTCCCAGGCGGTCCGGGCGAAGACGTAGCCGGCGTCGAACACCTTCACCGTCTCCCGCGGGGCGGGGAACCCCACCGGGCGCACTCCGGCCGGACCGTCGCCGATCGGCACCAGGCGGCCGTCGGGCTGGGTGGCGTGGGCGACGTAGGACTCCAGCGACGCGCGCCGCGCGGCCAGGGCGGGCGGGACCTCCATCCCGCACCCGGCGATCGTCTCCAGCGCGGCCCCCAGCCGCCGGTGGACGTACAGGCCGTACCGCGGCGCCTGCTCGTGCAGCGCCCCCTGCTCGTCGATCGCCAGCAGCGCCGAGTCGGTCATCCGCCGGACGGCCAGTTCCCGCCACGGCCGGCGGCCGAGGCGGGAGCCGATCACCAGCAGCGCGATGTCCTGGTCCAATCCGTGGTTGTGGCCCCGGCGGTAGAGCGCCGGATCGGCCAGGACCCGGCCGTGCTCGGCCAGGCTCCGGTGCAGCCAGTCGGCGCGCACGTGCGCGCTGAGGCAGACCAGGGCCGGGCCGCGCAGCGCGACCGGGTGCTCGGCCCAGGCCCACGGGCTGACCCCCGCTCCGCCCTCGGGGTTGCTCCGCACCCAGTCCTCGGCGATCGCGGCGGCGCGGTCGAGGAACTCCCGGTTCCCGGAGCGCTCGTACTCCAGGACCAGGCTGCCCATCCAGCGCAGCGCGTGCAGGTTGAGCGCCCAGGAACGGCTCCCGTGCGGGTCGAGGCGCCAGTCGATCCTCCCCGTGCCGAGGTCGACGGGCGGGAGGCCGGCGAACGCGACCCGGCCCCGCAGGACCTCGGCGGCCTCGACCCTGGGGAAGCCGCCGGGCACGCAGACCGCCGGGCCCCCGCCGGCCGACGGGTCCGGTACGGCGGACCGCTCCCCCGGGGTCCACGCGGCGACCCGGCGCAGCAGGGCCGCACCCGCACGGCGCAGCCGGGCCGGTACGGCGGGCCGGTACGTGACGGGACCGGGCACCGTGGCGATGTAATTGAACAAGTGCTTGCTCCAATAGATGACGCGAGCGGCCCCGGTGCGCTCGCGGACGGCGCCCCGCGTGCCCGCGGGCCGCCGGGACCGCGCGGGCGGGCCGGGACGGGAGGGAGGGATCAGAGCGGAAGGGTCGGGCGGGAAGGGCCCAGAGGGGGACGGACCGGAAGCGATCCCGGGACCGTCCCGGCGCGGCGGGTTACGGCAGTTCGGGCGCGACCGGTTCGTCGTCGGTCCAGCCCGCCTCCAGCACCAGTTCCACCCGGTCGCCTCCGGACCCCGGCGGGCCGGTGACCGTGGAGGAGAGCACCTGCGAGTCAGCGGGGTCGATGACCAGCGTCCGCCGGACGACGGGAGCGGTCCGCAGGGCGAAGGAGAACGCGGCGCCCCTGCGCCCCCGCTCGTCCGTGGCCTCGCCCAGGTAGCGGACGTCCGGCAGCTCCGCCAGCGCCCGGTAGGCGGCCGCCCGCACGGCGGGCGGCGACGGCTTGCTCCACAGCAGGCCGCTCAGCGCGTCGGCGACGACACCGTCGAACGAGCCGGGCGGACCGGCCGCGGGGGTGCCGGCCGCCTGCTCCTCCCGCACCGTCCGGCTCACCCACTCCTTCAGCGCGGCGGTCTCGGTCGGCAGCCCCTGGACCTGCTCGAAGGTCATCGCGCGGCCGGCCATGCTGAACGCCGTCCCGCCCGCGGTCGCCGTGAGCCGCCCCTCCTCCGCCGCGGTGGACAGCGTGCGCCCCCCGCTCGACCACTCGGCGGGCGAGCCGTCCCGCCGCCAGGCGTCCTCGTCGGCCTTGCTCGCCGGGCGCGCCCCCAGCGCCCGGGAGCCGGACCAGACCCGGCCGTCCCTGGCCGCCCACTGCTCGGTGACCCGCGACTCCACCAGCCGGTAGCGGTTCCCGCCCCGGCCGAGCGGCTCCGGATGCGTCTGGCGGTGCAGCTTCCTGACCCTCCAGTACGCGCCGGTCGGCGCGGGCTCGGAGGCGGCCGTGCTCGCCGCCGCCAGCAGGATCGACCGCCCGGAGAGCGCCGCGATCCGGCCCGAGCCGCCCGGCTCGCCGGCCGTCGTCCCCGGGACCACGACCGCCGCCGCCACCGCCGCCGCCGCGGCGAGCCCGGCCACGATCGGCGCCCACGGCCACCGCAGGCGGCGCAGGTCCGGTTCCGTCCGCCGGAGGAGTCCCGCCCGCGGACGCCCGCGGAGTCCGGAGCCCGGGTCCCGGCGGAACCAGGCCGCCGGACGCCCGCGGGCCCCGGCCGGCGCCCGGCCGCGCACCCCCGCCTGCACCCGGCTGCGCACCCTGGCCTCGAGCAGCGGGTCGGCTTCCGGCTCGCCGTACAGCTCGCGGAGCGACGTCAGCTCATCCACGGCCGGCCTCCTCGGGGTCGAGCATCGGGTTGCCGCCGCCCAGCGCGGCGCGCAGCTTCCTCCTGGCCCGGCTGAGCCGGGACCCGACGGTCCCGTACGGGATGCCCAGCACGGCGGCGATCTCCTCGTGGCTCAGCCCGGCCAGGGCGACCAGCAGCAGGACGTCGCGGTCGCGCCGGTCGAGCCCGGCCACGGCCGCCGCGAGCTCCGGCCGCAGGCTCTGCGCGCTGACCCGCGCGGCGACGCGCTCGTCGTGGCCGGGGGCGTCGGGGTCCGGGCCGTAGCGCCCGAGCGCGCGCAGCGTGCGCACCTCCAGGCGGCGGTGCCTGCCGATGAGGTTGGTGGCGATCCCGTACAGCCACGCCCGCACGCTCGCCCGGGAGGGGTCGTAGGAGTCCCGCTTGCGGAACGCGGTGAGGAACGTCTCGGCGACGACGTCCTCGGCGTGGTCGGGGCCGAGCCGCTGGGCGACGTAGCGGTGGATCTCTGCGAAGCAGGCGTCGAAGACCGCGCCGAACGCCTCCGGGGCGTCCAAGGGGAGCGGACCGGTCCCGGCGTCCTCCGCCGGCAGCACGGCCCGGGGCGGCGCGGTCACGATGGTCTCCCCGGCATGGACACCCTCTCGACGAGATCAACGGTCGTCTCTTATCGCCCGATCCGCCGATCCGCTTTCACGGTTTCCGGATGTGACTTGTGTCACTTCCACCGGTTCCCCTCGGACGTCACCGGTGTCCGCCGGTCCGTCGCCGTGTGACGGTGCGGCCGCGGGGCCGCTCACGCGGATCCCGCGGCGAGCCGGGCCTCCAGTCCGTCGAGGAGGGCCTGCAGGCCGTACATGAAGGTCTGCTCGGGGGCGGCGGCGTAGTCGGCGGCCATCGGGGTCTCCAGGCGGGCGCGCAGCCGGGGGAAGTCCATCGCGACCTCGCGCGCCCTGATCATCGTGTCCTCGATGAGCGCCTCGGCGTCCGCGCCCTCCCGGCTCAGCCGCCGGGTGAGGGAGACCATGGCCGAGGCGCCCAGGACGTTGCCCAGGACGAAGGTGAAGACGGCGGCGGCGGCCCGGTCGGCCTGCGCCGCGGTGAAACCGGCCGCCTCGTAGACGGCGAGGCTGCGGTCGTCGTGGCGCGCCTTGCCGGGGCCGTGGAAGAGGTGGGAGCCGAGGGCCTGCACCAGCCAGGGGTGCCGGCTGAACATCGCGTGCAGGCCGGTGGCCAGCGCGGTGGCCGCGGTGCGCCAGCCGGCCGCCTCGGGGTCGGGCAGGTCGATCTCCTCCCAGACCCGGTCGCCGGCCAGCAGGATGAGGTCGTCCTTGTTCTTGACGTGCCAGTAGACCGCGGTGGCGGCGGCACCCAGCCGCTTGCCCAGGCTGCGCATGTTGAGGCCGTCCAGCCCCTCGTCGTCGAGCAGCTCGATCGCGGTCCGGACGATCTGCTCCTTGGTCAGCGTGTCGCGCGGCATGCGCACACGATAGGGCATCCGACCGTTCTTGCACAAAGTTCAAGAACTCTCTTGCACTTAGTTCAACAGACGGGGTACGGTTCACTTGAACTTAGTGCAAGACAGGACGGCGCCCTCGCCGCCTTCATCGAGGAGACCCCCGTGAACGCCCTCACCGCCACCATGCAGCTGCTCGTCGCCGGCGCCTTCGTCAGCATCCCCCTGGTCCGCCACCGCTACGGCGCCACCGCCATGGCCGGCGCCCAGGCCGAACTGGCCCGCCAGGGCGTCCGCACCACCGTCCTGACCGAGAACGGCATGCGCTTCGACGCCGGCGGCCACGAGACCGCCGCCCCGGCCGCCGTCGCCGCCGTCATGACCGCACTGGCCGCACTCAACCTGACCGGCGGCGACTGGGCCGGCCCCCTGACCCTGATCCTCCAGTCCCTCGTCCTGGCCGCCAACTGCCTCATCCTCTACAGCCAGCTGACCGCCACCGCCTCCGTCCAGGCCGCCTTCGCCCGCAAGGGCGACCCGATGCTCGCCCGCATCGACGTGCCCGCCCTGCTCAAGGCCGCCGAAGACGGCTTCCCCGCCTGGACCTGGACCCTGCAGACCGTCCGGCACACCGTGGTGTTCGGCGCCTCGGTCCTCGCCCTGGCGGCCACCGCCCTCGCCTGAGGCGCCGGGCCCTCTCCGCCCGCGCCCGGCCCCGCACCCGGCCCCCGGCCGGGGTCGGGGCCCGCGCCTTCGCGGATCAGCCCCGGTAGGGGGGCGCGACACCCCAGCCCCACCGCGGCACCGGCGCCTGCCGCACGGGCGCGGCGCCGGGCTGGGAGTTGGCGAAGGCCAGGCGGGTGCCCCACTCGATGTATCCCATGAACGCGGCGCGGAACTCCGGGTCGTCCGGCAGGCCGACCTCGTCGGCGGCGTCGGCCAGCAGGTTCACCCAGCGGCGGCGCTGGGCCTCGGTGATCGCCCGGTTCAGGTGCATGCCCAGCATGTGCGCGTAGCCGCCCCGCTCGCCGGTGTAGCGCGCCGGGCCGCCGAAGACCTCCGCCAGCCACATGGCGACGTACCGGGGGTGGCCGGGGTCCATGTGGGCGAAGAGCGGCCCGACCACGTCGTCGGCCCTGACCGCCTCGTAGAACCGCTCGGTGAGCCGCTCGAAGGCCTCGGCCCCGCCCGCCCAGTCGTACAGGCTGGGGACGGCGCCGCCGGCGCCGCGCACCGCCGTCGGCGCGTAGTGGCGCATCTCCTCGATCATGCCGACGTAGGGGCGGACCTCCGCGAGGAAGCCGGGGAACAGCTCGCCCTTCCTGAAGCCCTCCAGGTGGTCCTCGGCCGAGGTCCAGGTGATCCGCAGGATGTAGGAGGCGGGCTCGTCCGTGCAGCGGCCGAGCTCGTGGTCCACGCACTGCGGCGCCTTCGCGAGGAGGAGCGCCGCCCTGGCGTAGGCCTCCTCGAACGCGGCCGACCGGTCGTCGGGAACGCGGTAGCGGATGTACTCAACGATCATGGTCGTCCTCCGGAGGCGGGAGCGGGCTCCGGCCAACTATGCATCGTTTGTAATCATGTAATCAATACTTGATCAGGATTGTTGCGCGGTGATCCGCCCCGGACACGGCCGCGCCGGGATCCTCCGCGACGCCGGACACGGTCGCGCCGGGATCCTCCGCGACGCCGGACACGGTCGCGCCGGGCCGTCAGCGCGGGGCGAGCAGCGCGACCTCCGCGCCGAATCCGGCGAGCAGCGCGCCGTCCGGGGCCGAGGCGAGCGGTCCCACCGGCAGCGGGAAGACGAGTTCCGGCCCGATCCGGCGGCCGGTCCGCAGATCCCGGACCCGCACCGGCCCGTTCCCGCCGATCGCGACGGCGGGTCGCCCGCCCGCGGCCGTGACGGCCATGGTCCGCACCGGATCACCGGTCAGCGGCCCGCCCACCGGACGGCCGGTGGCCAGGTCCCACACCCGCACCGTCCCGTCGCGGCTCCCGGTGACGGCGACGGGCCGCCCGTCCAGCACGGCCGCGGCCACCGCCGTCACCCAGTCGCCGTGACCGGTCAGCGGCCCGCCCACCGGACGGCCCGCCTCCAGATCCCACACCCGCACCGTCGCGTCCCAGCTCCCGGTGACGGCGACGGGCCGCCCGTCCAGCACGGCCGCGGCCACCGCCGTCACCCGGCCGCCGTGACCGGTCAGCGGCCCGCCCACCGGACGGCCCGCCTCCAGATCCCACACCCGCACCGTGCGGTCCGCCCCGCCGGTCACGGCCACCGGCCGCCCGCCCACGACCGCGGTGGCCATCGCCAGGACCCGCCCCGCGTGTCCCGCCGGGGACCGTCCCGTCCGACGACCGGTGGCGAGGTCCCACGTGCCCACGGCCGAGTCCGCGTCGACGGTGACGACGGCGGTCCGCCCGTCCAGCACGGCCGTGGCCAGTATCGACACCCCCTCCGGGAAGCCGGTGACGGGCGGGCCGCTCCGGTGTCCGGTGGCGAGGTCCCAGACCCGCACCGTGCGGTCCGCCCCGCCGGTCACGGCCACCGGCCGCCCGCCCGCGACCGCGGTGGCCACCGCCAGGACCTGACCGGTGTGACCGGCGCGGCCCGCGCCGTCCTCCCCCGACAGGTCCCACACCCGCACCGTGTGATCCGCGCCCGCGGTCACCGCCACCGGCCTGCGGTCCACGGTCGCGGTCGCCACCGCCCACACCCGGCCGGTGTGACCGGTCAGCGGCCCGCCCACCGGACGGCCCGCCTCCAGATCCCACACCCGCACCGTGTGATCCGCGCCCGCGGTGACCGCGACCGGCCGCCCGTCCACCGCCGTCGCGGCCACCGCCTGCACCCGGCCGGTGTGACCGGTCAGCGGCCCGCCCACCGGACGGCCGGTGGCCAGATCCCACACCCGCACCGTGTGATCCGCGCCTCCGGTGACCGCGACCGGCCGCCCGTCCACCGCCGTCGCGGCCACCGCCGGCACCTGTCCCTCGTGCCCGGCGAGCCGGTCGCGCAACCGCAGCCCGACCTTCGCGAACGAGGTCCTGACCGCTCCGGGAGCGGGCGGGCCGACGGGTTCCAGCGACCAGATCAGGAGCGTCCCGTCCCTGCCCGCGACGAGGACGACCGGAACGCCGTCCACCGTCGCGGCGGCCATCGCCTGCGGGGAGCCGATCCGGACGGGGTCCTCCGCGCCGGACGCGCCGGCCCTCCGGCCGGTGCGCAGGTCCCAGACGCGCAGGATGCCGTCCCGGCCGGCGGTCACGGCGACCGGTCGTCCCTCCAGTACGGCCGTGGCCACCGCGACCACCCCGTCCCCGTGTCCGGGGAGACGCTCGCGCAGGTACGTCCCCGTGGTCAGGTCCACGACCGGCACGCGCCCGTCGCTGTCGGCGGCGACGGCGACGGGCCGCCCCGCCACCACCGCGGTGGAGAGGGCGAACGCTTCGGCCGTCACCGACGACACCGGATCGGTCTCGCCGTACAGGGGGGCGTGGATCTGGTCGGCGGTGGCCAGGTCCCAGACCCGGACCGTCGTGTCCGAACCGCCGGTGACGGCGACGGGCCGGCCGTCCACCACCGCGGTGGCCACCGTGAGGACCCGGCCGGTGTGGCCGGTAAGCACGTGCAGCAGCCGGTGGTCCAGCAGCGAGCCGCTCGCCCAGGCGACCGTCCACTCCGGGGAGGGCCGGCCGGGCAGGTCCACGGCCGCGAACCCGGCGGCCAGGTCCCGGTCCCCCGACCGGGCCGCGTCCATCGCCAGCACCTGCCGGCGCAGGTCGGCGCTCATGTCACGGTGCGTCTCCGCCGAGGCCCGGTACACCGCCGCCACGAACCGCGCCCGCGGGCCCGGCATGCCGTCCAGCGCGGCCAGGACCCGTTCCGGCTCCGCGGACACCACGAACGTCAGATCGGGCGGCGACGCGTCCGCTTCTCGGGGCTGTTCCGTGGAGATATCCGACATGTTCGGAAGGGTAGCCACCTCCTCTGACGGTCCTCCGCGCACGGCGAGCGCGCTGACCGCCGTGACCGCGAAGGCGAACAGGACCGCCAGGTTGAGGATCGGGCCCCGCACCGCGGGCATCAGCTGGTAGGCGGGGCCGTCGGTGGCCGCTGCGCGCCGTACTCCCCCCGCCCGGCCCCGCCGGTCCGGCCCCGCCGTATCCCTACGGGCGGCGCCGGTCCTCCTCGGACGCGTCGTCCCGCCCGCCGCCGGGCTCGGCCATCGGGCGGGCCATCTTCGCCTGGGCGGTCTCGGGTGCGAGCCTGCCGGCGACGCTCTGCAGCACGTTCTTCTTCGACCCGGCCACGACGTGGTCGTCGCCGGCCATCAACGCCTCGAAGCCCTGGCGCGCCACCTCGGCCGGGTCGTCCTTCCTGCCGGTGGCCACCTTGGTGTCCTCCATGCCGGCGCGGCGGAAGAAGTCGGTGTCGGTGGGACCGGGCAGCAGGGCGGTGACGGTGACGCCGGTGTCCTTGAGCTCCTCCCGGATCGCCTCGGAGAAGGAGTACAGGAAGGCCTTGGAGGCGGCGTACACCGCGTGGAACGGCCCCGGCATCGTGCCGGCGATGGAGGAGGTGAACAGCACCCGGCCCCGGCCGCGCCGGACCATGTCCGGCAGCACCCGCTTGGCCAGGTGCACCGAGGAGATGACGTTCAGCTTGATCAGCTTCAGCTCCGCGTCCAGGTCGGTCTCGCGGGCGAAGTCGCCGCCCACCCCGACACCGGCGTTGATCGCGACCGCGTCCACCGGGCGGCCGGGCGCGGTGATGCGGGTGTGCAGCTCCTCGACGCCGTCGTGGTGCGCGAGGTCGACGCGCACGCTGGAGACCGCCGCGCCCAGCTCCTCCAGGGTTCGGGCCGCCGGGACGAGCCCCTCGTCCTCGGCGGCCACGACGAGGTCGAAGCCGTGCTGGGCGAACTGCCGGGCGAGCTCGTAGCCGATGCCGCTGGAGGCGCCGGTCACGACGGCCAGCGGCCGGGTCGGAGTGTCCATGACGTTTCCTGTCCTCACGGGATGCCTTCACCGGTGTCGCACGAGGGACCGTGCCCCCGCGGAACCGGTCGTAACGCCCCGGCCGGCCGCACGGTGCGGCCGGCCGCACGATGCGGTCACCCGCACCGTGCGGGCGGCCACCGGGAGGCCGCCCCACCAGGGATGAATCCGCCGGACGGCCGGCCCGCCGGACGGCCGGCCCGCCGGACGGCCGGCCCGCCGGACGGCCGGCCCGCCGGACGGTCAGCCCGCCGGAGCGTCGGAGCAGACGGCGTCCCGGGCCGGCATGACGCCCTGGATCAGGTAGCGGTCGACGGCGGCGTCGACGCAGGCGTTCCGGGGGGCGAAGAGTCCTCCGTACACGGTGTGGCGGAAGGCGCCGCGCAGGGTCACCAGGCGGGAGCCGGTCAGGGCCCGGTGCGCGGCCCGCTGGCCCGCGTAGGGGGCGCCCGGGTCGCCGGTGGCGCCCACCATCAGGACCGGGACGTCGTTGCGGACCCGGACGGGGGGCTCGGCGGGGGCCGTCGGCCAGAACGAGCAGGGGGTGAGGTTGCGGGTCAGCGCGCCGAACAGCGGTTCGGCGGCGCGGTGCGCGCGGATGTCGCGGTAGTAGGCCTCGGGGTCGCGGGACGCGGCCCGGTCCGCGCAGAGGATCGCGGTCTGCACGCTCGCGGCGCCGCCCGCGTCCGGGGCCGCCAGCCCGGTCAGGACCTGCTCCAGGACGGGGGTCGGGGTCACCTCGGCCCCGCGGGCGGCCTCGCTGAGGACCCGGACGTCGGCGGCGAAGGAACCGTACGCCTCCGGGCCGTCCCCGGCGGTCACGTTGAACAGGATCATGGGCAGCACGCGGGCGTCGACCCGGTGGCGGCCGACCCTCAGCGGGGCGCGGGCGGCGGCTCGGTCGATCCGGCGCACGGTGGCCATGACCCCGGCCGCGGTGGAGCCCAGCCGGTAGCGGTCGTGGCGGCGGGCCGCCCAGGCCGCCCAGTCCTCCATCATCGCGGCCACGGCCGGCCCCTGGGTGCGGGTCAGGTCGGGGCCGAACAGGTCGGGGTTCATCGCGCTGTCGAGGACGACCCGGTCGGCGCGGCCGGGGAACAGCTGCAGGTAGACCATGCCGAGCTGGGTGCCGTACGACGAGCCGAGGTAGGACAGCCTCGGCTCGCCGAGGGCGGCCCGGATCACGTCCATGTCCCGGGCGGTGTCGCGGGTGGAGGCGTGCGGCAGCACGTCCCGGTGCACCGCGCACCGGGCGGCCAGGTCCTTCGCCAGGGCCGCGGTCCGATCGAAGCCGCGCCGGTCCGGTCCGGCCGAGCCGACGGCGGGGACGGGCCAGCCGCAGTCGAAGGGGGTGCTGCGCCCGACGAACCGGGGGTCCATCCCGATCAGGTCGTAGTGCGCCGCGACCTCGGGAGCGGCCCGCTTGACCTGCAGCACGAGGGACATCGCGGGAACGCCCGGCCCGCCGGGGTTGTACAGCAGGACACCCCGCCGGCGGGCGGGGTCGGCCGCCTTCAGCCGGGACATCGCGACCTTGATCGTCCGTCCCTCGGGGCGGCGGTGGTCCAGCGGTACGGTGACCTCGGCGCACTGGGCCTTCGCCTCGTCCAGCAGGCCGCCCTCCGCGTCGTCCGGACCGGTCCGGCAGCGGTGCCAGTCGATCGCCTGCCCGTGGAACCGCCCCGGACCGTCCGCCCCGGCACGGCCGCCGGCGCCCTGCGCGACCACCCCGACCCCGCCGCCGGCCTCCTCCGGGGCCGCCCCGGCGGCCGGCGGCGCAGCGGCCACGGCGGCGCCCGCCAGCAGCGCCGCCGTCGCGACCCCGGCCGCCGCCGTCCTTCGTCCACGCATCGCGCTCTTCTCCTTCTGCACCGTCACCGTCACGGGGTACGACGCTAGGCCGGACGGCCGCCCCGGCGCGTCCGCCTCCGGTCGGGCTTCCCGGCCCCGCCCGGTCCCGCCCGGTGCCGTGGGCCGCGCCGCCGCGCCTCCGGGCGCCGCCGCGTCCGACCTGCGGCTCTCCGCGGTCCCGGCCGCGCCGGGGGACTCGCCCCCGGGGGTCCGCGTACGACTCCGGGCTGACCCGGGAGCCTCCGGAGCGGTCCGGGGGAGGGCCGGTCGACCCCGGTCCGCCGGGCGGGAAGGGCTATGTTGGGGCCGTGCAGTGGGGGCTCACCGTTCTCCGCCCGTACGCGGCGCGGCCGGTACGGGCCCTGTTCCGGGCAGGCGCCCGGTTCCCGCCGATCGCGTTCGACGCGCTGCTGGCCGCCGCGGTCCTCCTCGGCAGCGCCGGTCTCACCAGCGAGGTCTACCAGGGGCCGCCCGGCCCCCTGGTCCTCCACGCGGCCCTGGCGCTGCCTCTGGTCTGGCGGCGGCGCGCGCCCCTGACGGTGTTCTGCGCGGTGGCCGCCGCCGCCTTCGCGCAGTGGCTCGCCGACGTCCAGCTGCTGACCGACGTGGCGCTGCTGGTCGCCCTGTACACGGTGGCCGCGCGCTCCTCCCCGCGCCGCGCACTCGCGGCCTGGGCCGTGCTGGAGCTCGGCGTCGTGCTGGCCTCGGCCCGCTGGGCGACGCCCGACGGCGGGTTCCTCCGCTCGGTCGTCTTCCTGAGCGCGGTGGCCGCCGCCGTCGCCGCCACCGGGACGAACGCGCGGACCCGGCGCGCCTACCTCGCCTCCCTGGAGGACCGCGCGGTCCGCCTGGAACGCGAACGCGACCAGCGGGCCCGGCTCGCGGCGGCGGACGAGCGCGCCCGGATCGCCCGCGAGATGCACGACATCGTCACCCACAACCTGTCCGTCATGGTCGCGCTCGCCGACGGCGCGGTCTTCGCGCAGGAGCGCTCACCCGACCGCGCGACCGCCGCCATGCGGCAGATCTCCGGCACCGGGCGGCAGGCCCTCACCGACATGCGGCGCTTCCTGGGCGTCCTGCGGGCCGACGAACCGGACGCGCGACGCCACCCGATGCCCGGCATCGCCCAGCTGGACTCCCTCATCGGCCGGATGCGCGCGGCCGGGCTGCCGACCCGCCTCCGGGTGGCGGGCGACCCGGCCCCCGTTCCCGCCGCCGCGCAGCTCACCGTCTACCGGCTGGTCCAGGAGGCCCTGACCAACACGCTCAAGCACGCCCCGGCCGGCACCCGCGCCGAGGTCCGGGTGCGCTGCTCGCCGACGGCCGTCGCCCTCGACGTCACCGACGACGGCCGCACCGCGCACGCCTCCGACCCGCCGTCCTCCGGCCCGCCGTCCTCCGACCCGCCGTCCTCCGGGCCGCCCCGCGGGCACGGCGTCTCCGGCATGCGCGAGCGCGTCGCCGCGTACGGCGGGAGCCTCGACGCCGGTCCCCTCCCGGGCGGCGGATGGCGGATCTCCGCCACCCTCGCCCTCCGCCCCGCCCCCGCCCCCGTCCCCGCCGGAGGCGGTGCCGCGTGACGATCCGCGTCCTGCTCGCCGATGACGAGCCGCTGCTCCGCATGGCGTTCACCATGGTCCTGGACTCCCAGCCGGACATGGAGGTGGTGGGCGAGGCGGGGGACGGCGCCGAGGCCGTACGCCTCGCCCGGCGGCTCCGCCCCGACGTCGTCCTGATGGACGTGCGCATGCCGGGCACCGACGGGATCGAGGCGACCGACCGGATCATCCGGCACCGCCGGCAGACCCGGGTCCTCATCCTCACCACCTTCGACCTCGACGAGTACGCCTTCGCCGGGCTGAAGGCCGGGGCGTCCGGCTTCCTGCTCAAGAACGCCCTGCCCGAGGAGCTGCTGGCCGCGATCCGGAGCATCGCCGCGGGCGACGCGGTGGTCTCCCCGCGGATCACCCGGCGCCTGCTGGAGAACTTCGCCCACGGGCTCCCCACCGGGGGCGCCCCGCCGCGCGACGAGCGGCTGGAGCTGCTCACCCCCCGCGAGCGGGAGGTGCTCACCGAAGTGGCCCGCGGCCTGTCCAACACCGAGATCGCCGCCGAACTGCACCTGGCCGAGGCCACCGTCAAGACGCACCTGGGCCGGATCCTGACGAAGCTGGAACTGCGCGACCGGGTGCAGGCCGTGGTCTTCGCCTACGAGAACCGGCTCGTGCACCCGGCGGCGGAACCGGCTCCCCGGCCGGCCCGGGACCGGGCAGATTGAGCACCGGTCCGCGTCCGGGAGGTACACTGTGATCACCAAAGGGCTTTCCCCGCGCCGACGACACGGCCGGCGGCACCCGCGGCGATTCGCCGCGACCCTTTCCGAAACCGATGCGGACCTGGCCGATCACGACGGCCGGCCCACTTCCCCCAGCACGCCGGACCCGGCGTTCCCGCCCGCCTCCCGGCGGGCGACCCCGTGCGCGGACGGTGTTCCGCCGCCCGCGCGGAATCCGTACGCCACCCTCTCGATCGGAGATTGCATGATCACCACGACCCAGGTCGACGCCTGTACCCGCGCGCGCCTGCTGGCCGCCTGCCGCCCCCCGCACACCGTCGTCGCCCTGCACGGCGAGATCGACGTCGCCACCGCTCCGGCGCTGCGCCGGCGCCTGCTCAACACCCTGCAGCACAGCACGGACCTGCTCGTGCTCGATCTGTCCGCGGTGTCGTTCTGCGACGCCTCCGGGCTGAGCGTGCTGGTCGACGTCCGGCGGCGCGCCATGGCCTCCGGCATCACGGTCCGCATCGCCGCCCCCCGCCCGCCCGTGGCCAGGCTGCTGCACGTCACCGGCCTGGACCGCGCCTTCCCGGTCCACCCCACGCTCTCCAGCGCGCTCGTCTCCCGCGGGTCCGACCGGAGCGCCGGTCGCAACCCCGACGGCACCCCCGACAGGAGCGCAGACGCCGCTCCCGGCAGGCGGCGCCGGGGCGTCAGACGACCCTGGTGACCTTTCCCGTGTCCAGGGAGTAGTGGGCGCCCACCACCTTGAGCCGCTGCTTCGCGATCCGCGGGGCGAGCAGCCGGTCGGCCTTCAGCCGGGCCGCCACGTCGACGGTGTTGATCCGGATCATCTCGTCGACGTTCCCTCCCGAGCGCTCGTAGGCGGGGCGGAGCGCGGAGGCGATGTCCCGCAGCCTGCCCGGCAGCTCCCTCCCTTCCCGCAGCGCCTCCGCCGTCGCGGTGACCGCGCCGCAGCGCTGGTGGCCGAGCACCACGATGAGCGGGACGTCCAGCTCCGCCGGGCCGTACTCCACGGCCCCGGTCACCAGCGGGTCGATCGTCTGCGCGGCGGTCCGCACCACCAGCAGGTCGCCCAGTCCGGTGTCGAAGACGACCTCCGGGGGCACCCGGGAGTCGATGCACGACACCACCACCGCGTACGGTTCCTGCTTCCGCGCGACCGCCGAACGCCTGTCCATGCCCTGGTGGGGATGGTTCGCGATGCCGGACTCCCAGCGGCGGTTGCCCGCGCGCAGCTCCGCCCACGCCTCCTCAGGGGTCTCCGGGTGCTCGTCGCGCCGCGGTCTCGCGCGGAACGCGCTCTCGGCCAGGGCGGTCCCGCCGAGGCCGGCTCCGGCCAGCAGCGCCCCTGTCACGAATACGGCGCCGCCGAGAATCCTGCGCCTGGTCTGTGCGTCAATTTTCATGATCGTCAGTATCGTCCAACCATCGGTCGTCGGTGTTCACCTCACACAGGTCCCATCCTCCTCCCTCCGCAGACCTGACCCGGCCTGCGGGCCCGGCCGAGGGGAGCCGGCGGCCGGGGCGTTCCCGGCCTGTTCCCGCCCGCAGGCCGTACGTACCCGTTCCACGCCCCGCGCAGGGTCACACCCCGCGCAGGATCACGCCCCGCGCAGGATCACGCCCCGCGCAGGGTCACGCCCCGCGCAGGATCACGCCCCGCGCAGGATCACACGCCGCGCAGGGTCACGCCCCGCACGGCGAGCTCCTCGGGGCGGCGGGCGGTCTCGACGACCGCCGCCCCGCCCGCAGGCACGGTCACCGTCCCGGCGCAGGCGGTCCCGCCGAGCAGTTCGACGCCCTCGACCCCGTCCACCGTGACCGGCGCGTCGCCGTGGTTGAGCAGGAAGAGGTGGTCCCCCCGCCGGACGAGTTCGAGGGCGTCGGGCACGCCGGCGGGCCGGGAGACCCCCGCGCGGTCGAGCACCGGCCCCAGGAGCGCCCGCAGGTCGCCGCCGTCCCGCCCGGCGCCGTCCGGTGCCGGGTCGAGGGCCGTCGCGACGTACCAGGCCGTGCCCGCGCCCAGCTCGTGGCAGGTCACCGCGGGATGCCCGGCGTCGGGGCCGTCCGCGAAGGTCCGTACGGCCCGCGCCCCGGCGAGGCGGACCCGCTCCGACCAGACGCGTCCGGTCGCCGGGCCGCCCGGCGCCTCACCGCCGGGAACCGGACCGCCGAGGGTGACGGTCCCGTGCTCGGGCAGCGGGTGGAACTCCTCGACCCAGAGCCCGAGCACGTCCCGCAGCGCCCCCGGGTACGGGCCCGGATGGACGGCGTCGCAGGCGTCGACGATGCCGGAGAAGTAGGAGACGACCAGGTGGCCGCCCGCCTCCACGTAGCGGTGCAGGTTCTTGCCCGCCTCCGCCGACAGGAGGTACGCGCTGGGCGCGACGACCAGCCGGTAGCGGGACAGGTCGGCCGCGGGGTGGACGAAGTCGACCGTGACGTGGTCGCGCCAGAGCGCCTCGTAGAACGCCTCCACCCGTTCCCGGAACCGCAGGTCCACCGAGGGCCGCCATTCCAGCTCCAGCGCCCAGTAGGACTCCCAGTCCCACACCAGCGCCACCTCGGCCTCGACCCGGGAGCCGCGGACGCCCGCCAGCCCGGCGAGCTCGCCGCCCAGGTCCGCCACCTCGCGCCAGAGGCCGGAGCCGGTCCCGGCGTGCGGGACCATCGCCGAGTGGAACTTCTCGGCCCCGTACCGGGAGGCGCGCCACTGGAAGAACAGCACCGAGTCCGAGCCCCGGGCGACGTGCGCGAGGCTGTTGCGCCGCATCTCCCCCGGACGTTTGGCCAGGTTGCGCGGTTGCCAGTTGACCGCGCCGGTGGAGTGCTCCATCAGCATCCACGGCCGGCCGCCCGCCACCGAGCGGGTGAGGTCGGCCGCCATCGCCAGCTCGATGTGGTTGTCCGGCCGGGCCGCGTCGAGGTAGTGGTCGTTGGAGACCACGTCCACCTCCCCGGCCCAGCGCCAGTAGTCCATGGGCTTGCAGTTGGGGATCATGAAGTTGGTGGTGACCGGCCGGTCGCTGTGCCGGCGGATCGCCTCGCGCTCGCGGCGGAAGCACGCGATGTGCGCGTCGACGGAGAAGCGCGCGTAGTCCAGCCGCAGGGCGGTGAGCTGGCCGGGCGGGGCGACACCGGGTGCCTCCACCTCCTCGAAGGAGCCGTAGGTCAGCCCCCAGAAGACGGTCCCCCAGGCGGCGTTCAGCGCGTCCACGTCGCCGTACCGCTCCCGCAGCCAGCCGCGGAACGCCTCGGCGGAGACGGCGCAGTGGCACTCGGCGTTGGCCCAGCCGTACTCGTTGTGCACATGCCACATCGCCACCGCCGGGTGGTCGCCGTACCGCGCGGCCAGCCGCCCGGCGATCCGCGTCGAGGCGGCGGCGTACTCCGGGGAGCTGGGGCAGAAGCCGTGCCGGGAGCCGCCGGCGACGACGCGCCCGCCGGAGTCGACCAGGCGGCTGCCGGGGTGGCGGCGGCGGAACCAGGCCGGGGGCGAGGAGGTGGGCGTCGCCATGCCGATCATGATCCCGGCCGCGTGCAGCAGCTCGACGATCCGGTCCAGGCGGCCGAAGTCGTAGACGCCCTCGGCGGGTTCGATCAGCGCCCAGTTGAAGATGCCGAGGCTGACCAGGTTCACCCCGGCCTCGCGCATCAGGCGGACGTCCTCGTGCCAGACCTCCTCCGGCCACTGCTCGGGGTTGTAGTCCCCGCCGTAGGCGATGCCCTCGGGCAGGGCGGGATATCCGGGCACGTTTCCCCCTCGGATCGACTCTGTGAACGTGCACAGTAGTCCATCCTCCGAGATGCCCGGAAGCGTCCTTCAGATGACCCCAGGCCAACGCTGCAGTTAACAAGAACGTAACAGGCATTGACACCGACGATCCCCGCCTCAGACTCTGTGAACGTTCACAGAGACACACACACCCCACCCACCGGTCTCCCCACCCCCCGCCCCCGGAGGAACACATGCGCACACCCCGCCTGGCCGCGGCGGCCGCCGCGGCCCTGGCCACCGTCCTGGCCGCCGGATGCTCCACGAGCACCGGCGCCGCACCGGAACCGGACGCCGCCGCCGCGCAGAGTTCGGCCCCCGCGGGACCGGTCACGCTCACCTACTGGACCTGGGCCCCCAACATGGACAAGGTCGTCGAGGTCTGGAACGAGGCGCACCCCGACGTCCAGGTCACGGTGAGCAAGCAGGCCGGCGGGGACGACGCCGCCGCCAAGTACCTCACCGCGGCCAAGGCGGGCAACCCGCCGGACCTGGTCCAGGCCGAGTACCAGATGCTCCCGTCCTTCGTCGCCGCCGACGCGGTGGCCGACCTGGCCGCCGAGGCGGCCCAGGCCAAGGCCGCCTTCAGCGAGGGCACCTGGGGGCAGGTCACCCTGGGCACCGACGGCGTCTACGCGATCCCGCAGGACAGCGGGCCGATGATGCTCTACTACCGCCAGGACCTGTTCGAGAAGTACGGCATCGAGGTGCCCAAGACCTGGGACGAGTACGCCGAGGCCGCCCGCGCCGTGCGCAAGAAGGACCCGAAGGTCTTCCTCGGCACGTTCTCCAGCAAGGATCCCGGCTCCTTCGCCGGCCTCGCCCAGCAGGCCGGCGCCCAGTGGTGGTCGATCAGCGGCGACGCCTGGAAGGTCGCCGTCGACGACGCCGCGACCGTCAAGGTCGCCGACTACTGGGGCGGCCTGGTCAAGGAGGGCGTCATCGACGACCAGCCGTACTTCACCCCCGAGTGGAACAAGGCCCTCAACGACGGCACCCTGCTGACCTGGCCCTCGGCCGTCTGGGGGCCGGGCGTGCTGGCCAGCAACGCGCCCAAGGGCAAGGGGAAGTGGGCGATCGCCCCGCTGCCGCAGTGGAGCGCCGGGGAGAACGTCAGCGGCTTCTGGGGCGGCTCCTCCACCGCGGTCTCCGCCACGACCCCGCACAAGGCCGCCGCCGTGCGGTTCGCGACCTGGCTGAACACCGACCCGCAGGCGCTCGACCTGCTGATCAAGGAGGCCGCGGTCTACCCCGCCGCCACCAAGGGCGGCGAGCTGCTCACCGAGGCCCCCGAGTACTTCGCCGGCCAGGCCGACTTCTGGCAGCAGGCCGCGGCGATCTCCGCCACCGCGCGGGGCTTCACCTTCGGCCCCAACGTCAACGTGACCTACGACGCCTTCAAGAACGCCTTCGACAAGGCGGTCCAGGAGAAGTCGGCCTTCTCCGGCGCCGTGCGGCAGATGCAGGACGCCACGGTGGCCGACATGCAGAAGTCCGGCTTCCAGCTCGCGCAATGAGAACCCGCCGCAGCGGCGGCGCCCCCTCGGGCGCCGCCCCCTACCTCTTCCTCCTGCCGGCCCTGGTGCTGTTCGCCGTCTTCATGGCCGTCCCCATCTGCTACACGGTCCACCTCAGCCTGCGCCGGACGAAGGTCTCCGGCCTGGGCCTGGGCAAGGGATCGCGCACCGAGGTCTTCGCCGGCCTGGACAACTACACCGCCGCGATCGGCGACGGGGAGCTGTGGGCCGGCTGGCTGCGGGTCCTCGGCTACGGCCTGATGGTGCTGGTCGTCATGCTCGGGCTCGCCCTGCTCTTCGCGCTGCTGCTGGACTCGGCCCACGTGCGGCTCGCCCGGTTCTCCCGGATCTCGATCTTCCTGCCGTTCGCGGTGCCGGGGGTGGCCGCCACCCTGCTGTGGGGCTTCCTCTACCTGCCCAGCCTCAGCCCGATCCGCCAGGTCCTCGACGTCGACCTGCTCGGCGCGGGCACCGTCACCTTCTCCATGGCCAACGTGGCCGTCTGGGGCGGCACCGGCTTCAACATGCTGGTGCTCTACACCACCCTGCGGGCCGTCCCGCGCACCTACTACGAGGCCGCGCGCCTCGACGGGGCGAGCGAGCTGCAGATCGCGCTCCGCGTCAAGATCCCGATCCTGCTGCCCGCGATCATCCTGACCACGGTGTTCTCCGTCATCGCCACCGTCCAGGTCTTCACCGAGCCCACCACGCTCCGGCCGCTCACCAACACGATCAGTTCGACCTGGAGTCCGCTGATGAAGGTCTACCGCGACGCGTTCGTCACCGGCGACGTCTACTCGGCCGCCGCCACCTCGATCGTCATCGCCGCGATCTCCCTCGTGCTGTCGTTCGGCTTCCTGCGCGTCGTCCGCGACCGCGCCTTCGGGGAGGGCTGATGTCCACCGCGACCCTGCCGATCACGCCTGCGGGCCGCCGCCGGGCACGCCGGCGCGGGCCGTACGGCGTCGCCCCGACCGCGATCCTGGTGCTCGGCGCGCTCTACTGCCTGCTCCCGGTGAGCTGGGTGGCGGTGGCCGCCACCAAGTCCAAGGCGGAGCTCTTCTCCACCGCGGCCTTCGCGCCCGGGACCGGGCTGCTGTCCAACCTGGCGGACCTGTCCACCTACCGGGACGGCGTCTTCTGGCTGTGGGGGCTGAACACGCTGCTGTACGCGGGCGGCGGCGCGCTGCTGTCGACCGCGGTCTCGGCGGTGTCCGGCTACGCGCTGGCGAAGTACCGCTTCGCCGGCCGGAACCTGATCTTCAACGTGCTGATCGGCGGCATCCTGGTGCCCTCCGTGGTGCTGGCCATGCCGCAGTACCTGCTCTTCTCGCAGATCGGCCTGGCGGACACCTACTGGTCGGTCCTGCTCCCGCAGATCCTGCACCCCTACGGCATCTACCTGGCGCGCGTCTACGCCACCGCCGCCGTCCCCGACGCGCTGCTGGAGGCCGGGCGCATCGACGGGGCGGGCCACTTCCTGCTGCTGCGCAAGGTGGCCCTGCCGCTCATGCTGCCCGGCATGGTGACCATCTTCCTGTTCCAGTTCGTCGCGATCTGGAACAACTTCCTGCTGCCCTTCATCATGCTCGGCGACGACCAGAAGTTCCCGCTGACCGTCGGGCTCTACACGATGCTCGCGGCCGGGGCCAACCAGCCCTCGCTGTTCAACCTGATCCTCACCGGGACGCTGGTCTCCCTCATCCCGCTGATCGCGCTGTTCCTGACCATGCAGCGCTACTGGCGGACGGACCTGTCCGACGGGGCCGTGAAATAGATGGGACGGGAACGGCCCGCGGGGCGGAACAATGGGGGCATGAAGCGCCCGACCATCCACGACGTCGCGGCGGCGGCGGGCGTGTCCCGGGGGACGGTGTCCCGGTTGCTCAACGGCGACCGGTACGTCAGCACCACCGCCCGGGTGGCGATCGAGCGGGCCATCGCCGAGACCGGCTACGTCGTCAACCGCAACGCCCGCAGCCTGGTCACCCAGCGCACCGGCTCGGTCGTGATGGTGCTCTCCGAGCCGCACGAGAAGCTGTTCGAGGACCCCAACTACAGCGTGATGATCCGCACCGCCGTGCGCATGCTCGCGGAGCGGGACATGTCGCTGGTCATGATGGTCGCGGGCGACGACGGCGACCGCGACCGGGTGATCCGCTACGTGCGGGGCGGGCACGCCGACGGCGTCCTCCTGCTCTCCACCCACGCGGGCGACCGGATGGTGGACGCGCTGGTGGACACCGGGATCCCGGCCGTGGCGCAGGGCGCGGTCATCGGCCGGGAGAACGTCATCCCCTACGCGGCGGCCGACGACCGCGAGGGGGCCCGGCAGATGACCCGCCACCTGGTCGGACAGGGCCGCCGGAGGATCGCCGCCATCACCGGGCCGATGGACACGCCCGGCGGCATCCAGCGGCTGGAGGGCTTCGCCGACGTCCTGGGCCGCAAGGCCGCCAAGAGGCTGATCGAGCACGGCGACTGGACCCAGCTGAGCGGGGAGAGCGCCATGGCCCGGCTCCTGGAGCGCGTGCCGGACCTCGACGCCGTCTTCGTCGCCTCCGACCTGATGGCCGCCGGAGCCCTGTCCACGCTCCGGGCGGCCGGGCGGCGGGTCCCCGAGGACGTGGCGGTGGGCGGCTTCGACGACTCCTCGGTGGCCGCCACCACCCACCCGCCGCTCACCACGATCCGGCAGCCGCTGGCCCGGGTGGCGGAGGAGACCGTACGGCTCCTGCTCGCCCTCATCGACGGCGAGCGACCGGAGAACCCGGTCGTCCTGCCCACCATGCTCGTGGTCCGCGACTCGGCCTGACCCGCGCGGGCCCCGGCTCTCCGCACCCCGGCTCTCCGGGCCCGCGGCCGGACGTCAGGGCGCGGTGACCAGTGCGACCAGGAAGGCGGCGTACACCAGTCCCGCGGCCACGGCCGGGAACCTCGCCGACGGCGTCGCGGGGGCCAGGAACGCGGCCAGGGCCAGCAGGAGCCACACCAGGGCGTGCCCCCACCGCAGGACCAGGTAGTGCAGCCCCTCGACGTCGCGCTGGGGCCACACGAAGAACCACACCACGGCCAGCACCAGGCAGAGTGCGCCCCACACCTGCACGGGAACATTGACGATCTTCATGGGCTCCGCTCCGTCCGGCACGCGAGAGCGGCGCCCGCTCCCCTGTATACGATCCTGTATACGATCACGGGGCCGCGGGGGTTCCGCCCCCCGTCCGCCGTTCCCGCGAGGCATCCGCCGTTCCCGCGAGGCACTCGCCGGGACCCGCCGCCCACCGGAGCCGCTCCGCCCCACCGAGAGCCCGCCGCCCGCCGGGATCTCACTGCCCGCCGAACCACCCCGGCACGTCGAGGCGGAGGACGTCCGGCGGCGTCACCCTGCGCAGGTCGGCCTCCAGGGCGCGCAGCCGCTCCTCGCCGATCTCGTCGGCCCACCGGCGGCGCAGGTCGTCGAAGATCCGGGCCGACAGGGCCAGCGAATCGGCGCCGCGCCCGGTGAGCCGTACGATCTTGCGCCGCGTGTCGCGGGGGTCGGTGGCGCGCTCGACGTAGCCGAGGCGTTCCAGCGTCTCGATCGTCTTGCCCGCCGCCTGCTTGGAGACCCCGAGCGTACGGCCGAGCTCCACGGCGGTGTCGCCCCCGCGCAGGATCGCCTGGAGCACGAACCCGTGCATGGGGCGCATGTCGGGATGGCCCTGCCGCGCGAGTTCGGCGTGGAGCTCGTCGATGAGGACGCGGAAGCCGAGGAACAGCCGGAGCGGGAGCTCGAAGCCGGGCGGGTCGCTTGACATGATAGACAACCTGATTGACTATATGGACAACAACGTTGACCATCTTAGGAGACCGCAGCGATGCCTGTCATCCATGCCGCCCAAGCCCGCCGCAGCACCACGCCCAACGCCGTCATGACCACCTTCGCCTCGCCCACCCTGGGCGGCGCCGGGCAGGTCCTGTGGCGGGTGGACATGGAGCCCGGCAGGGAGGGGCCGCTCCACGCCTTCGAGACCGAGCAGATCTGGACCCTGCTGGAGGGCGGGGCCACCGTCGACCTGGCCGGCGAGAAGACCGTCCTGGCCGCCGGCGACACCGTCGTCGTGCCCGCCGACCTGCCCCGCCAGGTGTTCGCCGACGCCCGGGACGGCTTCACCGCGATCGTCGCCGCACTCCCGGGAGGCCGGGCCTACAACCCCGGCGGCGTCTCGCCCGAGGACGCGTGCGAGCAGGCCCCGAAGGACGCCGAGCGGATCACCCCGCCCTGGACCGCCTGACCTCCTCTCCGCCGGGCCCGCGGAGGCCCTCGCGGGCCGCCCCGGCGGGTTCAGCGGGGCGGCCGCACTCCGGCCAGGGCCGAGGCGCGGTCGATGAGGATCCGCACCGCGTCGCCGAACGGCGCGAACGCCGGGTTGGTGGTCTGCCCCGCGCGGTAGCGGAACCAGATCTGCTGGGTGATCACCGCCAGCCGGAACAGGCCGAAGACCTCGTAGAAGTCCCAGCGCCCCATCGGCAGGCCCGTCCGCGACAGGTAGCGCTCGACGACCTGCTCGCGGGTGGGCATGCCGGGCAGGTGCGTGGGCTGGCGGCGCAGGAGGGCGAAGAGCCCGTCGTCGTCCGCGGTGATCCAGTAGGCCATGGCCGAGCCCAGCTCCATCAGCGGGTCGCCGACCGTCGCCATCTCCCAGTCCAGGACGCCCGCGACCCGCAGCGGCCCGTCCACGTCCAGGACCAGGTTGTCGAGCTTCCAGTCGTTGTGGATCAGCCGCAGGGCGGTGTCGGACGGCTGGTGCCCGGCCAGCCAGGCCATCACGGCCTCGCCGTCGGGCACGTCGTCGGTCAGCGCGCCGCGGTAGCGCCGCGACCAGCCCTCGACCTGCCGCCGCACGTAGCCCGGACCCCGACCCAGTTCGCCCAGGCCGGCCGCCTCCGGGTCGACCGCGTGCAGGTCAGCCAGGGTGTCCACCACGGTGTGGCCGAGCGCCCTGGCCTCGTCCTCGCCGAGCGCCATCCCCGCCGGGAGCTCGCGGCGCAGCACCGTCCCCTGCAGGTGCTCCATCACGTAGAACTCGCCGCCCAGCACCGCCGGGTCCTCGCAGAAGGCCAGCATCTCCGGGACGGCGCCGAAGTGGGGCTTGAGCCGCCGCTGCACCGTGAACTCGCGCCGCATGTCGTGCGCGGAGGCGGCCTTGCGCCCGTGCGGCGGGCGGCGCATGACCAGGTCCCGGCCGTCGTAGCGGAGCAGGTACGTCAGGTTCGACACGCCGCCGCCGAACTGCCGCACCCGCGGAGGCCCGCCCAGGCCCTCCACCCGCCCGGCCAGCCAGGCGTGCAGGGCGGCGACGTCGAACGCGTCCTCCTCGCGGACCTCTCCGGCATCCAACGTGAACTCCTTCGCCGACACTCCGACCCTCCCCCGCTCCGTCGAGCGGGAGTCAACATACTAAACGGTCGGTATGTAACGGAGCCAGGCGGAGCCGCCGACAGAGCCTCCGAGGGGACCCCCGACGAGATCGCTGACGAGATCACCGATGGGATCGCTGACGGAGCGTGACCGAGCCGATGGAATCACCCCGGCGGGATCGCCCCGTCTTCCGGCCGGATTCCCGGGCTCACCGTCGGGATAGCGGCATGTAGGCGTAAATCCTGCACAACACGCAGTGTGTCCGTATCGCCCCATGGGGACCAGAAGTAGAGATTCTCATGGTCTGTACCAATCAGCCGGACGGACCTCCGCTTCCGCCGCGACGCGTCCACCGCGACCCGCGTGGACGGTGCGATCCGCGTGCGGCCCGCACGCGGATCGCACGTGGTCCGCCGGACGGGGCGTACGTGCGGGCCGGGCGCCCCGTGCGCCCCGTCACCGCCACGGCGGCAGCGGCCATGAGGCAACGAGTTCAGGAGGACACCAGTGATCAAGCGCGCTAAGCCCGCCAAGAACGGGCAGGTCAAGCTCACGTTCAGTCTGCCGGTCGACCAGGTCCGCGGCGAGGTCTCCCTCGTCGGGGACTTCAACGACTGGAACCCGTACGCCCACCCGATGCGCCGCGGCGACGACGGGACCTACCAGGTGACCGTCACCGTCCCCGCGCACCGGGGCATCTGCTTCCGCTACCTGGCCGAGGGGGGCGTCTGGTTCGACGACCCGGACGCCGACCGCCACGACCAGCACGGCGGCCACCTCGACCCGATCGACCCGGGCGCCCGCCGGATCGAGACCGCCGACGCGCCCGTCCTGAAGGACCGGGGCGGGCAGCCGCTCACCGCCGGCGCGCGGTAGCGCCGGGCGCCGCCGCCCTTGCGGGGCAAGGGCGGCCACCCCCCATCGCATCCGTTCCACCGTTCCGGGGAGATCTGATGAGCTGTCGTAAGGTAGGCGCGGCCGGCCTGGCCGCCGCGCTGGCGTGTGCCGCGCTGACCGGGTGCATGCCGTGGGAGGACGAGCCGGAGAAGAAGATCGGCGCCGCCGCGAAGGGCCAGGGCGGCACGACCGACCAGGCCGCCGTCCGCAGGGAGAAGGCGGCCAGGGCCGCCAAGGTCAAGGCCAACGAACTGGGCCAGATCCCCGTCATGATGTACCACCGGGTGGTGGACAAGCCCACGGCCCCCGACGACCGCACCCCCGGGCAGTTCCGCAAGGAACTGGAGCGGATGGCCGTCGAGGGCTACGTCCCGATCACCGCCGCCGAGTACGTCCGCGGGCGCATCGGCGTCCCCGCCGGCAGGCACCCGGTCGTCCTCACCTTCGACGACGCCTCCCCGGCGCAGCTCACCCTGGACGGGACGGGCACGCCCGTGCCGAACACCGCCGTCGCCATCCTGCAGGAGGTCGCCAGGAAGCACCCGGGGTTCCGGCCGACGGCCACCTTCTACGTGACGCGCGACCTGTTCGGCAAGACCACGCCGGAGGAGCAGACGCAGATGCTCACCTGGCTGCGGGAGAACGGCTTCGACGTCGGCAACCACACCTACGGCCACCGCAACCTCCTCGGCCTGTCGAAGAAGGAGGCGATGACCGAGATCGCCAAGGGGCACGAGCTGATCGCCGAGCTGACCGGCACCGACCCGGTGACGCTGGCGCTGCCGTACGGCAACCAGCCGAGCACCACGACCTGGGCCCTCAAGGGCGGCATGGGGGACGTCTCCTACGCCTACGGCGGCGTCTTCCGCGCCGGGTACACCCCCGGGCCCTCGCCCTTCAGCAAGGACTTCGACCCGGTGAACCTGCCGCGCATCCGCTCCATGGACAAGGTCAAGAAGGACGACTGCGCCCGCTTCTGCTCCACCGCCTGGCTGGACTGGCTGAAGGCCAACCCCGGCGAGCGCTACACCTCCGACGGCGACGTCGCGACGGTCGCCTACGCGAAGTTCAAGGCGCCTTTCATGGCCTCGCGCTTCACGCCCTACGCTCTTCCCTACTGAACGGTTCCCCCAACCGCCGGCGCACCGGGCCGGGAGAGGTGACGAGCATGGTCTCCGAGTTGTTCGACCCGCAGGCGTGGCGGGAGGTCGAGGGCTTCGACTTCACCGACATCACCTACCACCGGGCCGTGGATCAGGGGACGGTGCGCATCGCCTTCGACCGGCCCGAGGTGCGCAACGCGTTCCGCCCGCAGACGGTGGACGAGCTCTACCGCGCCCTCGAACACGCCCGGACGAGCAGCGACGTCGGCTGCGTGCTGCTCACCGGGAACGGGCCCTCGCCGAAGGACGGCGGGTGGGCGTTCTGCTCGGGCGGCGACCAGCGCATCCGGGGCCGCGACGGCTACAAGTACGCCGAGGACGGCCGGATCGACCCCGCGCGGGCCGGGCGCCTGCACATCCTGGAGGTCCAGCGGCTGATCCGCTTCATGCCGAAGGTCGTCATCTGCGTGGTGCCGGGCTGGGCCGCGGGCGGCGGGCACAGCCTGCACGTGGTGGCCGACCTCACCCTCGCCAGCCGGGAGCACGCCCGGTTCAAGCAGACCGACGCCGACGTGGCCAGCTTCGACGGCGGGTACGGCTCCGCCTACCTGGCCCGCCAGGTCGGCCAGAAGTTCGCCCGCGAGATCTTCTTCCTCGGCGACGCCTACAGCGCCGAGGACGCCCACCGGATGGGCATGGTCAACGCCGTCGTGCCCCACGCGGAGCTGGAGCGGACCGCCCTGGAGTGGGCCCGGAAGGTCAACGGCAAGAGCCCGATGGCCCAGCGCATGCTGAAGTACGCCTTCAACGCGGCCGACGACGGGCTCGTCGGCCAGCAGCTCTTCGCGGGCGAGGCCACCCGGCTGGCCTACATGACCGAGGAGGCGGTCGAGGGCCGCGACTCCTTCCTGGAGAAGCGCGACCCCGACTGGAGCCCCTTCCCCTGGTACTTCTGACCCGCCCTCGGCCCCGGCAGGGCCGTGCCGTACGGCAGGCTGGGGGCGTGGCGACGTACGAATCCGGGTCCACTGGATCTCGCCGGATCTGAGACCGGGTGCTCACCTCTTGGCGCGCACCGGGCGACGGAAGGGACGGGTGACGCCCGGTGGATGGCGGGAGTCCGTACGGCGCCCACCGGGCGGCGGGAAAACGTCGGACCCGGCGTTCACAATGGCGGCCATGGAGAAATGGCGCGAGATCCGCGAGACGCTGCGCGAGTTCGCCCTCCGGTTCCCGGAGGCCCATGAAGACCACCCCTGGGGCGAGACCGTCGTCAAGGTCAACAAGAAGATCTTCCTCTTCCTCGGCGTCGAGGAGCCGACCGACAAGTGGAGCCCGAGCGCCGGGGTGAAGCTGCCCGGGTCGCACGGCCACGCCCTGGCCCTCGACGGCGTCCGGCCCTCGGGTTACGGGCTCGGCAGGTCCGGGTGGGTGACCATCCCGCTGACGGGGACGCTCCCGGAGACCGAGGTGCTGCTCGACTGGGTCGAGGAGAGCTACCGGGCCGTGGCCCCCAAGAGACTCGTCGCCGCCCTCGACGCCCGGGACGGGTAGGAGCGCGGGCCGGGACCGCCTCCGGCGGGCGGAAGGCCCTTCAGGGCGCCCGGCCCGGCCCGGTGGCCGGGCCGGGCGGCCGGGTCGCGACGACCACGGTGGCGTCCAGTTCCTCGCAGACGGCCACCTCCGGCACCAGCCCCTCCCCGGTGACGATCCCGACGGCCGACGCCACCTGCCGCTCACTCGTCTCGAACAGCAGGCGGCCGCCCGGCGCCAGCCACCGCGGCGCCCCGGCGGCCACCCGCCGCAGGACGGCGAGCCCGTCCGCGCCGCCGTCCAGCGCCACCCGCGCCTCGTACAGCCGGGCCTCCGGGGGCAGGAGCGTGATCTCCCCGGTGGGCACGTAGGGCACGTTGGCGAGCAGGACGTCGACGCGCCCCCGCAGCGCGGCGGGCAGCGGCTCGTAGAGGTCGCCCCGGTACACCCGGCCGCCGAGGGCGGCGAGGTTGCGGCGGGCGCAGGCCACCGCGGCGGGGTCGATGTCGGCGGCGTGCAGCTCCACCCCGGCGGGAGCTCCGTCCGGGACGCCCTCCACAGGCCCCCTCGGGGAGTCACCGGGAGTCCTGCCGGCCCTCTGCGAGTCACCGGGAGTCCTGCCGGCCGCCCCCTCCGCGGCCGCGGTCAGGGACGCCAGAGCGGCGCCCAGTGCGCCCGAGCCGCAGCACAGGTCGACGACGACGGCTCCCGGGCAGGTGAGGGCGGCGGCCCGGTGGACGAGGAACTCGGTGCGGCGCCGGGGCACGAAGACCCCGGGATCCACGGCCGTCCTCAGGCCGCAGAACTCCGCCCAGCCCAGGACGTGCTCAAGGGGGAGTCCGGCGACCCGCCGCTCCACCATGGCGGTGAGGTCGGCGGGCGTCCGCGCCGCGTCGGCGAGCAGGTCGGCCTCGTCCTCGGCGAAGACGCAGCCGGCGGCCCGGAGCCTGGCGACGACGGCGGACAGGACGGCGGGTGGCACGACAGGTGACACGGCAGATGGCACGACGGGTGACACGGCGGGTGACGGGGAGGCGGATCGGACGTGCGGTGACGGCTGAGCCGGCATGAGAACCCTTCGGAATTCCGATGGGTGCCCTCTCGGTCACCTACGCCGGGTGGACCGCACGGCCGTGAGAGGAGAGCACCCGGCCTGATCTGGCGTTGATGGGTCTCACCTCCTCCGGTACGTCCACTGCTGGGGACGGCAACGCTACCCAGCCGCGCCCCGGCGCGCAAACACCCCGGTGGGGGCCGTACGCGCGTCCCGCACACGGCGCCCCTCCGACCGGGCCGGGCCGGGCCGACCGATCGGCCGCCGTCAGGCGTAGGAGCGCGGAAGCCGACCGCCGGCCGTTCCCGGGCCCCACCGGGGCGCCCGGCCGGGTGTCAGGTGACGGCGAGCCGCCGCATGTACCGCTCGTCGCGCCAGTGCTCCTTCTCCAGCACCTCCGCCAGCGTGACCGCGGCGTCGTGGACGTCCACGTGGCGGATGTACAGCGGGGCGAACCCGAACCGCAGGATGTCCGGGGCGCGGAAGTCCCCCTGCACGCCCCGGTCGATCAGCGCCCGCATGACCGGGTAGCCCTCCGGATGGGTGAAGCTCACCTGGCTGCCCCGGCGCTCCGGGTCGCGCGAGGTGACCAGCCCGAGCCCGTACGGCGCGCACAGCTCCTCGACCAGGTCGATGAAGAGGGAGGTGAGCGCCACGCTCTTGGCCCGCACCTCGGCCAGGTCCGCCCGCTCCCAGACGTCCAGCGAGGCGTTGAGCGCGGCGAAGGAGAGCACGTGCGGGGTGCTCACCGCGAAGCGCCGCACCCCCTCGGCCGGGCGGTAGCCGGGCTCGAACGCGAACGGCGCGGCGTGGCCGTGCCAGCCGGTCAGGATGTGCTCGGCGTCGGCGTGGTGGCGCGGGTGCACGTAGACGAACGCCGGGGAGCCGGGGCCGCCGTTGAGGTACTTGTAGGTGCAGCCGACCGCGAAGTCGGCCGGGGACACGTCCACCCGGTAGGCGCCTGCGCTGTGGCACAGGTCCCAGACCATCAGCGCGCCGGCCGCCTGGACCCGCGCCGTCACCTCGGCGGTGTCGTGCCGGTTCCCGGTCCGGTAGTCGACCTCCGACAGCAGCACGCACGCCACGTCCCCGCCGGCGAGCGCCGCGTCGAGGCCCTCGGTGCCGCGCACGTCGCGGATCTCGTGGCCGCCCAGCGCTCCGGCGAGTCCCTGGACCATGTAGCGGTCGGTCGGGAAGTTGTCCAGGTCCGAGACGATCACCCGGCGTCCGGGGCGCAGGCGCAGCGCGGCCGAGACGGCCTTGACGATCGCGATCGAGGTGGTGTCGCCCACCACGACCTGCCCGGGGCCCGCCCCGATCAGGGGGGCCAGCCGGTCGCCGGTGGAGACCGGCAGGTCGAACCAGCCGTCGGCGTTCCAGGCGCCGACCAGGCGGCCGCCCCACTCCTCCGCCACGACCCGGGTGACCGCCGCCGCGGCGCCCTTCGGCGGGGCGCCGAGCGAGTTGCCGACCAGGTACACCGTCCCCTCGGGCAGGACGAACTCGTCCCTGAGGTGCCGGAGGGGATCGGCGGCGTCGAGGGCGGCGCAGTCCGCGCGGCTGATGGTCATGAATCATCTCCGGTTTCGACCCTTACCAGTCCTCCCATCATCCCGTACGGGCGCCCGTACGGCCACTGGGCGGCCACTGGGCGGCACCGGTGGGTGAGCTCGGCTCCCGGGGTGCTCCGGGAGATCGTCGGGGCGCGTCGCGGGCTCGCCCGGTACGCCGAAAGATCATCCGGTAGGCCGCGAGATCGTCGGCGGGACGCGGCTCGCGCGAGACGAATCCTCACATTTACCCGGGTCCCACGCGTATCACCCGGTGAGGGGGAACGGATGCCGGGGACGGCCGTTCCGCTGTCCTAGGCTGGTCGTCAGGAGAACGAAGATCCAGGAGGGCTCCGTGGAAGCTCGGACCGAGACGGTCACCGTCGCCGACGGCTCGTTCGACCTGCACCTGTGGCTCCCGGCGGGCGGTAGCGGCCCGGCCGTCCTGCTGGTCCAGGAGATCTTCGGGGTCGGGCCGTACATCCGCAGGGTGGCCGAGGACCTGGCCGCGCTCGGGTACGTCGTCGGGGCGCCCGACCTCTTCTGGCGGATCGAGCCGCACTGGGAGGCCGATCACACCGAGGCCGGGACGCTGGCCTCCATGGAGGTGGCCTCCCGCCTCGACTTCACGCACGCGGTCTCCGACGCGGCCATGGCCCTGGCGCGTCTGCGGTCGCTGCCGGAGACCACGGGCCGCAGCGGGGCCCTCGGGTTCTGCCTGGGCGGCTCGATCGCCTACGTCCTGGCCGCCTCGGTGGAGACGGACGCGCTGCTCTCGTTCTACGGCTCCGGCGTGCCGGACGGGATCGGCCTGATGGAGAAGATCTCCTGCCCGGCGCTGCTCGTCTTCGGCGGCGCCGACCCCTACATTCCCCGCGACCAGGTCGCCAAGGTGGAGAAGGCCGCCGCCGTCCGCCCGAACGTCGAGGTGTACGTCGCGGAGGAGGCCGGTCACGCCTTCCACAACCACGAGGCGCCGCAGTTCCACCACCCGGAGGCCGCCCGGGCCGCCTGGGCGCACGCCGCGGCCTTCCTCCGGAGCCACCTCCCCCCGACCTGACGGGCCGCGGGGCCCCGACCCGACGAGCCCGACCCGCCGGACCCGACCCGCCGGGCCGAACGGCGAAGGGGCCGTCCTGCCATCATCTCCCCATGAAGCAGGCATGGGACATTTGGGGAAATGTCGTCATCACTGCGCTTTCGGCCGTTCCTGTGGCCGTCCTCGCCGTGTTCCTGCTGGCCCGCCGCCGCGGACGCGCCGGGCACCCCGACCCCTGGCGCACCGCCGCCGCCGACGTGGGAGCCCTGGCCGGGACCGCTCCGTGGGTCTGGATGATCCTGACCCCCGGGACCGCGCGGGGGGTGACCCTCGTCCCGCTGGCCGACCTGGCCCGACAGCTCGCACATCTGCCACCGGGAGCGGCGTTCGTGCAGGTCGGGGGGAATCTTCTGGTCTTCGCCGCACTCGGCGCGCTGCTCCCGGTCCGCTCCGCGCGGCTGGCGTCGCTCTCCGCGGTCGCGGGCGTGGCCGCCGCCGCCTCGGCCACCGTGGAGATCCTCCAGTACGGCCTGCGCCTCGGCCGGGTGAGCTCCGTGGACGACGTGATCCTCAACACCGCGGGAGCCGTGCTCGCCGCACTCGCCACCCGCCGGTGGTGGGCCCGCCGATAGCGGTCAGGACCGTTCCAGGGAAACGGACAAGGAAAACCCCCGGGAATCACCACATGGGCACGATTCACTCAAAAGAATCCCGGTACCAACCTCTGTATCTGTGCGATCGTGGACAAGGCGGGGCAAGTTCTCTGGAGACGCCAAACCCGGTTGGTGACAGAGGGTGATCAAACGTGCAGCAATCCCCGGTACCTCCCGAGACCCCGATCTATCGGCGCATCGCCGACGGGCTCCGCGAAGCGATCCTGTCCGGTGAACTCCGTGACGGGGACCGGCTTCCGGGCGAGAACGCCCTCATGGCGCAGTACGGCATCGCCCGTGCGACCGCCAGGCAGGCGCTGTCGGTGCTCATCAACGAAGGACTGGCCGTGCCCAGGCGCGGCTCGGGGGTCTACGTCCGGCAGTTCCGGCCCATCAGGCGGCACGGGTCCCGGCGGCTCTCCCGCGAGCACTGGGGGCAGGGGCGGGCCATCTGGGACTCCGACACCCGGGGCCGGCCGTACACCGTGGACGAGGTGCGGCTCGACCGGGAGACCGCCGAGGAGGACGTCGCCCGCGTGCTGGGCGGGCCCGAGGTCTGGGTGCGGCGGCGGCGCTACTCGGTGGACGGGCGGCCGGTCCAGCTCTCGGTCTCCTATTTCCCCGCCGGCCTGGTGGAGGGCACCGCGATCGTCGCCGAGGACACCGGCCCCGGCGGCGCCTACGCGCGCCTGGGCGACCTCGGCCACGGCCCGGCCCACTTCACCGAGGAGGTGCGGGCCCGGATGCCGCACCCGCACGAGACCGTCCAGCTCGACCTCCCGGCGGGCACCCCGGTCATCGTGATCATGCGGACCGCCTACACCTCGGACGGCGTTCCCGTCGAGGTCAACGAGATGGTCCTGGACGCCGCCTCATATGTACTTCAGTACGACTTCGACGCATAGATCAAGGCCATCCGTCAACCGGTAGGTTGACCTGACCCCTACGATCATTGATTTCTCTAGAGAGGTGCCGCACCGTCGGAGGTGGAACGTCACAGCGGTCCTGGGCGCGGGGAAGGTGCGTGGATGTCTTTCGACCGGCATCTGGCGGAGCTGGCCCGGGAGTTTCCCGACTGGACGATCTGGCGGAGCGACGCGGGCCGGTGGTGGGCCACCCGCCACCGCCCGCTGAGCTCCATCCAGCGCGAGGCGGGCTGCGCGATGACCGTCGACGCGGACGACGCGGAAGGCCTGCGCCGACGACTGCGGGACCAGGAGGAACGTTCCGGCGGGACGATCCCGTGAGGTGTCGCCGAAGAGCCGCCCGGTGCCGTGGTCGGCGGTGCGCCCGCGGCCCCGGCGCCGGGCCCCACGATCGCGGAAGCCCCCGACCCTATCGGGGGCGGGGGCTTCCGCTCGGACTCCGCCGTCACGTGCGGGCGGCGAGCTCCCCGTCGCCGCCGCGCGCCCGACCCGCACCGGGCTCCCCGTCGCCGCGCGCAGGACCCGCACCGAAGACGGTGTCGCCGGAGACCACGACGTGGCGCTCCTCGGCAGGGCGGCGCCCGTCCTCGCCCTCGTCCTCGTCCTCGACGATCACGCGGACGGACTCGACGTCGATCTCGGCCTCCGCCTCGGGACCGCTCTCCGGTCCGGCCTCCACGCCGGGCGCCTCGTCTCCGCGCGCGTGCCGCGACGGCGCGGCGAGAGCGGCGAGAGCGGCGGGGACGGCGGGAGCGGGCGACGGCTGCGCGACGGCCGCCGGAGGCAGGACCGCCGCCTCGTCGATGAGCGGACCGGCGCTGCTCTCCCGGTGGAGCAGGTCGCCGAGGACCGTGCCCATCTCGTTGAGGCGACGCATGACCTCGCGGTGCGTGTCGGTGAGGTAGGCGACCCGGCGGCCCGTGCTCTCGTCCAGGACCGCGGCGCGCTGCTGGGCGGAGCTCAGCGTGGCGTGCGCCTCGGCGTTGGCCGAGGACACCGTCGACTCCGCCTCGTTCCTGGCCCGGGTCAGGGTCTCCTCGGCCTCCGCGCGGGCGCTCTCCAGCGTGCGCTCGGCCTCGTGGCGGGCGGAGCCGATCGTGCGCTCCGCCTCGTTCCTGGCCCGGGCCAGCGTCTCCTCGGCCTCCGCCCGCGCCGCGCCCAGAGTCTCCTCGGCGTCGCCGCCCGCCTGGGAGAGCAGCTGCTCGGCGGTGGCGGTGGCCTCGGTCACCCGGCGCTCGGCCTCCTGCTGCGCGGCGGTCAGGATGCCCTCGGCGCGCTCGCGGGCGGAGCCGACCAGTCGCTCGGCCTCGGCCGCGGCCTCCTCACGGAGCCGGTTCGCCTCGGCGTCGGCGACCTCGCGCTTGGCCGCCGCCTCCTCCTCGCCCAGCTTCAGGATCTGGCTGAGCCGCTGCCCGAGCTCGTCGTAGTCCTGAGGCGCGTCCGAGAGCCTGCGCCGTGCCTCGGCCAGCTCCAGCCTGCTCTGCTCCGCCTGGTCGATCGCCCGCGCGACCCGCTCCTCCAGATCACGGATCTGGTTGCGCGTCCGGATCATGTAGTCGTGCACCTGGCGACGGCTGTAGCCACGCATGACGACCTCGAACGAGTCCTCATGCATCAGGTCGGGAAAGCTCTCGTGCTGGTTCGTCATGGCGCTACCCGTGGAGGTCGTGGGGCGGAAAAGGAGAAGTCAGAGACGACTCTGCTGCCAACCACCCGCAATCGCAACCGGAACGGGGACATGCTTGCGGAAATATCGGACAGCGTGCCCCTCGTACCATCGACGGTATGAACCTCGTCCCTCACCTCGCGGCCCTCGACGGGAACGCCACCCCCCAGGTCCATCCGGACGCCTACGTCGCCCCCGGCGCGGTGGTCGTCGGCCGGGTGAGGCTCGGCCGCGCGGCCAGCGTCTGGTACGGCGCGGTCCTGCGCGGCGACGACGAGGCCGTCGAGGTCGGCGAGGAGTGCAACGTCCAGGACCTGTGCTGCCTGCACGCCGACCCGGGCGAGCCCGCCGTCCTGGAGCCGCGGGTGAGCCTCGGGCACAGGGCCGTGGTCCACGGCGCGCACGTCGAGACCGGGGCGCTCGTCGGGATCGGCGCGATCGTGCTGGGCGGGGCGCGGATCGGCGCGGGCTCCCTGGTGGCGGCGGGCGCCCTGGTCGGCCCCGGCAGGAAGATCCCGGCCGGCGTCCTGGTGGCGGGCGTCCCGGGCAGGATCGTCCGGGAGCTGACCGACGACGACCGCGCCTCCTTCGCCCGCACCCCCGACAACTACACGGCCAAGGCCGCGCGCCACCGCGCCGCCGTCGTCCTGCCGGTGCACCCGGGCGGCGGGTGACGGCCTCGGTAGCATGACGCCGTGCGGCAGTGGGACGGTTTCGACGCGATCGAGGGCGACGTGCGCACCATGGTCGCCGACCCCCGGTGGCCGGCGCTCCCGTTCCCCGCGCGCGCCCAGGCGGTCGCGCTGCGCACGCTGGCCACGCCCGACGGCGGTCTGTGGCGGTTCGCCGCCCACGCGCGGTGGTACCGGCAGGATCCGGTGGACGGCCGCTGGCACCTGTCGCACCCGCCCGCCGACCCGCTGCTGCGGGCCGAGGCCCGGGTCGTCCAGATCGCCTCGGCGGTCCCGCCCCAGCTCGTCCCGGCCGGTCCGGACTTCGCCGCCGACCGGGGGTCGGTGCAGGCCTTCGTCGGCCCGGACGTGCCGTTCGCGATCACCGAGCGGGTCCGCGACCTGCTCGCCGCCCAGCGGGGCAGGCGTCCGGAGGACTTCCCGCTGCACGGCCCGTTCGCCGGGCTGTTCGCGGCCGAGGTCGCCAGCCCGGTGGCCGCGGTCTGGGGCACGCTCATGTGGTGCGCCTACGCCCCGGCCTTCGACGGCAACGAGGTGCTGCTGTCGATGTTCGGGGAGTTCCTGGCCCGCCCGCTCCCCGGCGACGAGTGGGTCCGCTGGCTGCCGTCCGCCTCACTCGGCGACCTGGTCGCCCTGTACGGCGAGCGCGTCCGGGCGGGTCACCCCGAGGCGGGCCGCCGGCTGGTGGCGCTGATGGCCGCCACCGCCGAGGCCGTCCGGACCGACCCCCGCTTCCGGCCCCGGGCCTCGGCGCTGCTGACGATGGTCGCCCCGGTCCTGCACCGGACCGGACAGGACGCCGCCGCGGCCCACCACGGCGACGACGCGGTGCGGCACGCGTGGCTGTCGCGCTGCCCGTCGCACGTGACGCTGGCCGAGGCCTCCCCCGGCGACCACTTCCAGCACACCCTCTACGACCTGGTGCGTGCCCTGGGCTTCATCGCCCGCAAGGGGGCCGACCCGCGGGCGGTGGCCGCCTCGCTGCTCGCCGCCGACCTGTCGGCCCACGCGCCCCGGGCCGCCGACCGGCTCTACCCGTGGCTGGACCCCGAGTTCCGGCACATCCTGCACGTCGTGCTCACCGATCCCGCGCACCCGCTGCGGGGCTGCTGGCCGCGCCGGGGCGGCGTCCCGGACGTCCCGTCGGCCTTCGCGCTGCCCTCGGCGCTGCATCCGCCGGACCGCGCCTCGGCCGCGGCGCTGCTGGGCTCGGCCTACGCCACCGGGCTCGCCTGGTGCCGGCTGTCGGAGACCGAGGCGCCGGAACGGGGGTTCGCGACGGCCTCGGCCGTGGTGCACCGGCTGACGCACGAACGGGACGATCCCCTCCCCGATGCCTCGGGGCCGTACCCATACCCGCGCCACTTTTGACGGATCTTGGTGGATTTAAACTACCAATCCGGTTATTTCACCGTTACTCCCCCTATACCCTTATCGCTCCCTCCATGCCGCACAATTGGCTGAATCGTGATCCCGTAATCGGGAAATGATCCTTCGGGTACCGACCGGTACCGGAGGGAATGGCCCCGATGGGCCATGGGCACGAAAGACCGCCCGCCGTACTCTCGAAGTGGGTGTGGGCTGCGGAAGGAAGGACGACGCGGTGGGGCACGACGACCTGGACCTCAGGGTCCACGACCGTGTCGCGTTGGACGAGATCGCGCTCTATGCCGAGGTGCTTACCGCCGTCGCCGACAGCGAACGGCCGCTCACCTTGGCCGAGCTCGACAACGCGCTCGGATTGAGCGCTTCGGCGATCTGCTGAAGCCACGGCAAGGCACGGTGGACCCGTCCGGCCCACGTCCCGGACTCCCTCCGCAGGGAGCCCGGGACGTGGTCCGAAAGGACGGTCCGATGACTAGTCAGGAGCGCACCAGCCGGGCGATCGCCGCGGAGGCCTCCTTGACCTTCTCCTCCGCCTCCGGGCCCCCGGTGCCGATGGCCTCCGCGACGCAGTGGCCGAGGTGGTCCTCCAGCAGACCCAGCGCCACGGCCTGCAGCGCCCGGGTCGCGGCCGAGACCTGCGTCAGCACGTCGATGCAGTAGGAGTCCTCCTCGACCATCCGCTGCAGGCCCCTGATCTGCCCCTCGATCCGCCGCAACCGGGTGAGATAGGCCTGCTTGTCTCCGCTGTACCCATGCATGACCCAACGGTACCCGGGTCAGGAGCGGCCGGAGGTCTCGGCGATCAGTTTCTCCCAGCGCTCGGCCACGACGGGCGCCCCGTGGACGGCCGCGGCGTCGAGCGCGCCCGCCGCGAGCTCCCGGCGCCTGCGCTCGTCGTCGATGAGCCCGAGCAGCGCCGCGGCGTACGCCTCGATCTCGCCCTCCCCCTCGCGGACCAGGATCCCGCTCCGCCCGTCGGCCACGAACTCCCCCGGGCCCCGCGCGCTGTCGAAGCCGATCACCGGAACGCCGCTGGCCATCGCCTCGATCACGGTCATCCCGAGCACCTCGGCCCGCGACGTCACCGCCACGATCGACGCCTTGGCGAACTCGCCCCCCAGGTCGGGAGTGGTGCCCATGAAGTAGACGTGGTTGTGCAGGTCGAGCTCGGTGACCAGGGCCCGCAGCCGCCGCTCCTCGGGGCCCCCGCCGTACAGCCGCAGCCGCCAGTCGGGGCGCCGGCCCGCGATGAGGGCGAAGGCGCGGATCAGGCGGTCGTAGGCCTTCACCGGCACCCAGCGCCCGCCGGCGGCGACGATGCGGTTGTCCATCCGGGAACGCGGCCAGGGCCCTGCGGGCAGCGCGTCCGGGATCATCCGGACGACCGTGCCCCCGGGGCCCCCGGGGCCCCCGGGCTCCCCCGCGCCTCCGCCGCCTCCGCCGCCTCCGCCCAGCAGGCGGTCCCACTCCTCGCGGCCGGTCTCGGTGGCCGCGACGACCGCGTCCAGGCGCGGGTAGAACCTCCTGATCGGTCCCGGCACCGGTGGACGGCCCCACTCGCGGGCGATCCGCACGGTCTCGCGCGGGGCGTGCCGGGCCGCCTGCACGCTCAGCCCCGGCCGGGTGGTGATCAGCACGTCCGCCCGGAGCCCGCGCAGCCGCCGCCACAGGGCCACCTCGGTGCGCATCTGGCCGGGCGGGAGCAGGTGGCGCGCCCCGGGCCTGGCGTCGACCACCCAGGAGAGCCGCACCTTGGACCCGACCGGGAAGAACGGCCGCTCCTTGTGGCGGCGGACGCTGACGATCTCCACGTCGTGGCGTTCGGCCAGCTCGCCCGCGAGGTTGACGACGGAGCGGACGTCGCCGCGCATGCCGTACACCGAGGGGACGAGCAGGCAGATCCTCACCCGCCCACCTCGATCCTGAGCTCGTCGTCGGCGGTGTAGCAGGGCCGGATCGGCACCCCGTCGATCCGGGCGGCCGGGTAGTGCAGGCGGCGGCGCTTGCCGTCCACGTCGTCGAGGCGCGCGCCCAGGCGGAGCGGGCCGGGCAGGCCGTCGACCTCCAACGCGGGCTCCCAGACGCCCGGCCGCTCGGGTGCGGCGCCGACCACGTCGCACAGGGAGAGCGCGGCGTGGAAGCGCACGCCCTGGACCGTGGCGGCGACGGAGAGCTCGGCCTCGGGCTCGCCGCGGCGCAGCGCCAGCCGCGCCTCGTGCCGGGACTCGTCGTCGTCGAGCCCGGTGAAGGCCAGCAGGCCGGTGACCTCGAAGCGGCCCTCCCGGAACCAGACCGCGCGGACCTCGGCGACCGGCTCCACCTCGTCGATCTTCAGGGCGAGGAAGCCGCCCCGGGTCCGGTAGGCCCGGTAGGCCAGCGAGCGGCGGCTCAGCGCGTAGGCGTCCAGGCGGTCGAGGGAGAAACCGGGGTCGACGCTCCGCAGCCGCGCCCGGGGGCCGTCCTGGGCGAGGTAGGCGTCCCAGCGGCCGGGGGTGAGCGTCAGCGGGGCGAGGGAGACGGCGAGCGTCGCGTCCCGCGCCTTCGTGGCCGAGGCGCCCAGCGGGACCCGGCGCTCGGTGGCGGCGGTGCGGTGGCGCAGGACCAGCTCGGCGCCCTCGGACAGGGGCTCGTCGATCGCCAGGCGGAGGGAGAGCACGTCGGCCAAGGTGACCTCGGCATCCGTGACGACGGCACGCACCGCCGGCCCCCTCCCCGTCGAATGAGCTACGCGACGTTGAGGTTACCGTGATTTTCCCGTTATGTGGACTGCCCTCGACGGAGAAGTTTCGGGCCGACTGTCCTTTTCAAAAAGACTTTACAACGAGTCAGGCGCGGTCCGCAGAAAGCGGACCGCGCCCGGTTTCCGGCCGGAAGTCGATCAGGACGCCTCGACCGGTTCACCCTTGACGGACTTGATCAGCAACTGCGAGACGTCCACGACCTCCAGCGTCTGCTTGGCCTCGCCGGAGTTCTTCTTCTCGTTGATCGAGTCGCCCAGCATGACGAGGCAGAAGGGGCAGGCGGTGGAGATGGTGTCCGGGTCGGTGGTCAGCGCCTCGTCCACGCGCTCGGTGTTGATGCGCTTGCCGAGCCGCTCCTCCATCCACATCCGCGCGCCGCCGGCGCCGCAGCAGAAGCCGCGGTCCTTGTGGCGGTGCATCTCCTGCGTCGTGACCCCGGGCACCTTCGCCATGATGTCGCGGGGCTGGGAGTAGACCTTGTTGTGGCGGCCGAGGAAGCACGGGTCGTGGTAGGTGATCTTCTCCTCGATCGGGGTGACCGGGACCAGCTTTCCCTCGTCGACCAGCCTGGCCAGCAGCTGGGTGTGGTGCACGACCTCGTAGGTCCCGCCCAGCTGGGGATACTCGTTGGCCAGGGTGTTGAAGCAGTGCGGGCAGGTGGCCACGATCTTCTTGACGCCCGCCTCGTTCAGCGTCTCGATGTTCTGCTGGGCCAGCATGTTGAACAGGAACTCCATGCCCAGGCGGCGGGCCGGGTCACCGGTGCAGGCCTCCATCGGGCCGAGCACCGCGAACTTCACGCCCGCGATGTGCAGCAGCTCGGCGACCGCCTTGGTGGTCTTCTTGGCCCGGTCCTCCAGCGCTCCGGCGCACCCCACCCAGAACAGGTACTCGGTGTCCTCGGGCATCTTGTCGTCCACGAGCTGGACCTCGAAGTCCAGCTCCTCGATCCAGTCCGCCCGCTTCATCTCGGACATGCCCCACGGGTTGCCCTTGTTCTCCAGGTTCTTGACCATGACGCCGGCCTCGGACGGGAAGTTCGACTCCACCATCACCTGGTAGCGGCGCATGTCGAGGATGTGGTCGATGTGCTCGATGTCCACCGGGCACTGCTCCACGCAGGCACCGCAGTTGGTGCAGGACCACAGCACGTCCGGGTGGATGACGCCGTCCTCGCCGACCAGCGGCTTGTCCAGCAGCGCCAGCACGTCCTGGCCCGCGTGCGCCCGCTGCTCCTCGCTCATCATCAGGTACGGCGCGACCGCGAAGGCGTGGTCGCGCTGGTCCAGGATGAGCATCTTCGGGGAGAGCGGCTTGTCGGTGTTCCACGCCGGGCACTGCGACTGGCAGCGGCCGCACTCGGTGCAGGTGTAGAAGTCGAGGAAGCCCTTCCAGGTGGTGTCGGCGATCCTGCCGCGGCCGAGCCGGTCGCCGTCGAGGTCCTCGTCCTCGAAGTCGACGACCTTGCCGTCGATGCGCATCTCCGGGGCCGCGCCCAGGGCGTCGGGCCGGCGGGAGAACATCACGTTCAGCGGCGCGGTGAAGATGTGCAGGTGCTTGGAGTTCACCACGATGACCAGGAACACCAGCATGACGCCGATGTGCAGCAGCAGGCCGATCTCCTCCAGCAGGGTGCTGGCGGGCAGGACCGCGGCGACCGCCTCGGAGGCGAACGCGCCCGAGGCGTAGGGGAAGTTGCCGGTGTTGACCGCGGCGCCGCGGGCCAGGAAGAGCGTCCAGATCACGTTGAAGATCATGAACAGGACGAGCCAGGCGCCGCCCAGGTGGGAGCCGGAGAAGCGGGAGCCGCGGCCGAGCCGCTTCGGGGAGTTCTTGATCCGGATGGCCGTGAAGGCCGCCAGGCCGAGGAGGCAGGCGACCGCGATGAAGTCCTGCAGGAAGCCGAGGACCGGCCAGGTGCCGATGATCGGGATGTGGAAGTCCGGCGTCCCGGTGACCGCCCCCTGGATGATCGCGCCGTACGCCTCGACGTAGACCGTGGCCAGGATGAAGAACGCCCACATGACGAAGAAGTGCGCGACGCCCGACGGCGTCCACTTCAGCAGCTTCTTCTGCCCGAAGACCTCGACCAGTTGGGCCTTGACCTCCGCGCCGACGTTGTTCCTGGCGTATTCGATCCGCTCGGGCGCGGGCGGCCCGACGACGGCGAGCTTGTACAGGAACAGGACGCGGCGCGCGGCGAGCGCGAGCGCGACGACTGTCATGACGAGCCCGATGATGGCCACCCAGAGCACGGGTCCTCCCACAGACGGCGTTGGCTGCCAGCGAATGACCGCCGGTCATCCCCGGCGACCACAGGTCGCCCCGAATCCTACCCATGGGTAACTTCCACCCGGAATGGGAAACGCGGTGAACGTGGTCACCATATGGTCAATTCGCATTCTAGAACAATGCTCTATACACCTGCGGGCGCCCCCCGGTCAGCGGGACCCGTCCAGATAGCGCTGGATCGCGGGCGCCAGCAGCGCCACCAGTTCCTCGGTGCCGGCCGAGGCCAGCGGCTCCAGCCGGAGCACGTACCGGGCCAGGACCACGCCGAACAGCTGGGCGAACGCGGCCTCCATCCGGATCGGCGGGATGTCCAGCGCCTCGGCGACCCGCAGCAGCAGGGCGTGCGTCATGAACTCCCGGATCATCCCGGCGGCCCTGTCGTTGGTCATCGCCGTGCGCACCAACGCCAGCAGCGGCTGGCGCGCCTCCGCGTCCGAGGTCACCGTGAGGATGAAGCGGACCAGCCGCTCGCCCATCTCCCCGCGCGGCCCGGTGAGGATCTGCGGGACCACCTCGTCCGGGACGATGGGCAGCTCCATGGCCGCGACGAACACGCCCTCCTTGCCGGCGAAGTAGTGGTGGACCAGCGCCGGGTCCACGCCCGCCTCCCGGGCGATGCCCCGGACCGTGGCCTTGTCGAACCCCTTCTCGGCGAACGTCCTGCGCGCCGCCGCGAGGATCTCCCCCCGCGTGTCCGCCGACCCCGGACGGCGTCCCGGACGGCGTCCCGGACGCGGCCCGTCCGCCACCGTCACGCGTTGGCCGAGGCCGCGAGGTGCAGCCGCGCGAAGGCGAGCGCCTCGGCGAGGTCGTCGACGCGCTCGGTACGGCTGGCCGCCTTGCGCGTGTTGACCTCCAGCACCACCAGGCCGCCGAAGCCGCCCGCCGCCAGCCGCTCCAGGATGGGCGCGCACGGCTGGTTGCCCCGCCCCGGGACCAGGTGCTCGTCCCGGTTGGGGATGCCGACCCCGTCGGCCAGGTGCAGGTGGGCCAGCCGGTCGCCGAGCTTGGTGAACATCTCCCAGGCGTCGGAGCCCGACACCGCCGTGTGCGACAGGTCCAGGGTGACCTGCGGGAAGTCGTGGTCGACGGGGTTCCAGTCGGGGGAGTAGGGCACGACCTTGTTGCCGCGCGCCTTCAGCGGGAACATGTTCTCCACCGCGAAGACCACGTCGGTCTCCTCGCGCATCCGGGCCAGGCCGATCTCGAAGTCGCGCGCGTAGTCGCGCTGCCAGCGGAACGGCGGGTGCACCACGACCGTCTGCGCCCCCACCCGCTCCGCGGCCCGCTGGGCGCGCTTGAGCTTGGCCCACGGGTCCTTGCCCCACACCCGCTGGGTGACCAGCAGGCAGGGCGCGTGGATGGCGAGGATGGGCAGCTGGTAGTGGTCCGACAGCCGCTCCAGGACGTCGATGTCCTGGCTCACCGGATCGGCGCCCACCATGATCTCCACGCCGTCGTATCCCAGGCGCGCGGCCAGCTCGAAGGCGTCCGGTGTGCGCTCCGGATACACCGACGCCGTGGACAGCGCGATCTTCGCACTGGGCACTCGGATGACGCTCATCGGAGCCCTTCTCGCCTTCGGGGTCGGAGTCCATGCCGCGGACGCCGCGGCGCCCGCGCCCCGCTCGTCCACAATGCCAGACTAAGCGCGTCCGGGGCCGAATGGCGTCCAGCCACCCCTGTGCGGCCCGGATCACACCGACCGATCACCCCCGGGCGGCCCGGATCACACCGACCGATCACCCCGATACGGTGGAGGGATGCCGCGGTTCGTCAAGGGGGCCATCCCCAGCCCCAACATCTGGAACACCCCGCACGTCTACGAGCTGGAGAACCGCGCGGTCGACCCCGAGGGCCGGGCCGGGGCCGCGATGGCCGCCGTGCGCCCGATCGCCGGGGCGACCGTCCTCGACGTCGGCTGCGGCACCGGCTACCACCTCCCGGCGCTGTCCGCCGAGGCCGCGCGCGTCATCGGCGTCGAGCCGCACGCCGACCTCGTCGAGCTCGCCCGGCGGCGCTGCCGGGCCCTGCCCGGTGTGGAGGTCCGCGCCGGGACCGCGCAGGCCCTGCCCCTCCCGGACGCCTCGGTGGACGTCGCCGTCGCCCGCTGGGCCTACTTCTTCGGCCCCGGCTGCGAACCCGGCCTGACCGAGCTCGCCCGGGTCCTGCGGCGCGGCGGCACCGCCTTCGTGATCGACGTCGACGCCTCCCGCGGCGACTTCGGCCGCTGGTTCCGCCGGTCCGTCCCGTCCTACTCGCCGCAGGCCGTGGCGGACTTCTGGGCCCGCCGCGGCTGGCGGGCCCAGCCCCTGGACCTGCGCATGGCCTTCGAGCGCCGGGCCGACCTCGAAGCCGTCCTGCGCATCGAGTTCACCCCCGAGGTCGCCGCGCAGGCCGCCGGGGAAACCCCCGGCCTGGAGCTCGCCTACCCCAACGTGCTGCGCTGGAAGCACTTCTGACCCGGCCCGGACCGGCGGGGCCGCGGGCCGGTCCGCCGGCGGAACAGAACACCGCCGCTTGACCTTGACACCGGCGTCAGGGATTACGGTCGCGGGTGAGGAGGTCCGGATGCGGATCGGAGAGTTCGCCCGCCGGGCGGGGGTCAGCACCAGGTCGCTGCGCTACTACGAGCAGCAGGGACTGATCACCGCGCGGCGGTCGGCCAACGGGTACCGGGAGTACGACGAGGGCGACCTCCGGCTCGTCGCCGAGATCCGCGCGCTGCTCACCGTGGGGTTCACGCTCGCGGACGCCGAGCCGTTCGTGGCGTGCCTGCGGGCCGGGAACGCCACGGGCGGCGCGTGCGCCGAGTCTGCGGCCGTCTACCGGCGGAAGCTGGCCGAGATCGACGAGGAGATCCGCACGCTGCTGGCCCGGCGGACCGAGATGGCCGCGCAGCTGGCCGGCTCCTGCACGGGATGTCCGACAGGGAGGCAGGGAGAGAAATGATCGTTCTGACCGCGGAGAACTTCGACGAGCAGGTGCTGCGCAGCGACAAGCCGGTCCTGGTGGACTTCTGGGCCGAGTGGTGCGGGCCGTGCAAGATGATCGCGCCGGTGCTGGAGGAGATCGAGGCCGAGTACGGCGACCGCCTCACCATCGCCAAGATCAACGCCGACGACCACCCCCAGATCGCCACCCGGTACGGCGTGCTCGGGCTGCCGACGCTCAACCTCTACTCCGGCGGCGAGGTGGTCCGGCAGATCAGGGGCGCCAAGCCCAAGCGCCTTCTCCTGGCCGACCTCGAAGGCTGCATCTGACCCGTCCGGAGACCCGGCCGCGCCCCGGCCGGGCCTCCGGGCGGGCCTCCGGGCGGGCCTCCGGGCGGGCCTCCGGGCGGAAGTTGTCGGCCCGGGCCGGTAGCGTGCGGCCATGGCAAAGAAGGTCGGCTATCGCTGTGGTGAGTGCGGTTGGCAGACCGCCAAGTGGGTGGGGCGCTGCGGCGAGTGCCAGGCATGGGGCACGGTCGAGGAGGAGACCGCCCGCGGCGGCGTGCACGTGGCCTCCGCCGGCGCGGTGTCGGCCCCGGCCGTCCCGATCGGCCAGGTCAAGGCCGAGGTCGCGCACGCGCGCAGCACGGGCGTGCCCGAGCTCGACCGGGTGCTCGGCGGCGGCCTGGTGCCCGGTGCGGTCGTGCTGCTGGCCGGCGAGCCCGGCATCGGCAAGTCCACCCTCCTGCTGGAGGCGGCCTCCAAGATCGCCCGTGGGCAGACCGTGCTCTACGTCACGGGTGAGGAGTCCGCGGCCCAGGTCCGGGTCAGGGCCGACCGGATCGGCGCGATCCACGACGACCTCTACCTCGCGGCCGAGACCGACCTGAGCGCGCTCGTCGCCCACGTCGAGAAGGTCCAGCCGGGCCTGCTCGTGGTCGACTCCGTGCAGACGATCGGCTCGGCGCAGGCGACCGGCGTGCCCGGCGGGGTGACCCAGGTCAGGGAGGTGGCCGGCAACCTCGTCCGGCTCGCCAAGGAGCGCGGCATGTCCACGGTCCTGGTCGGCCACGTCACCAAGGAGGGCTCGATCGCCGGCCCCCGGACCCTGGAGCACCTCGTCGACGTCGTGCTCCACTTCGAGGGCGACCGCCACTCCCGGCTCCGCATGGTCCGCGCGATCAAGAACCGCTACGGCCCCGTCGACGAGGTCGGCTGCTTCGACCTGCACGAGGGCGGCATCGAGGGCATCACCGACGCCAGCGGGCTGTTCGTCTCCCACCGCGCCGAACCCGTCCCTGGCACGTGCGTCACCGTCACCATGGAGGGCACCCGGCCACTGCCCGCCGAGGTCCAGGCGCTGGTCGCGCGGACCGAGGCCCAGCAGCCGCGCCGCTCCTCCTCCGGCCTCGACCCCTACCGGGTGACCATGGTGCTGGCCGTGCTGGAGCGGCGGCTCAACGCCAAGCTCGGCGGCTGCGACGTGTTCACCGCGACCGTGGGCGGGATCAAGCTCGGCGACCCGGCGATCGACCTGTCGGTGATGCTCGCGGTGGCCAGCGCGGCCGGCGACCGGGCGCTCCCGTCCGGGCTGGTGGTGCTGGGCGAGGTGGGCCTGGCCGGCGAGCTCCGCCAGGTCCGCGACGTACGGCGCCGCCTGTCGGAGGCGGCGCGGCTCGGGTTCACCCGCGCGCTGGTCCCGGCGGGCTCCCTCGACGCCGGCAGGGGCAGGCGCGGCGAGAGCTCCCTGGTCCGGGTCGACGGCCGGTCCAGCTTCGCGCCGGGCTTCGACGTCGTCGAGGCGGAGAACGTCTGGGACGCCCTCAACCACGTCACGTCCTGACGACCGGGGCCGTCGGCGGGCCTTCGGTAAGCTGGGCGCCGGACCCCGGCGGCGGTTTTCCGGACCCGCCGGGCTCTCGACACGGACCACGGGGGTCAGGTGGCAGCAACCGACAAGGGCCTCGACGAGCGCCGCAGAGCCGTCCTGGCCTCGGTCGCGCCGGGCACCGCGTTGCGCGACGGCCTGGAGCGCATCCTGCGCGGGCACACCGGCGGCCTGATCGTGCTGGGATACGACCGGGTGGTCGAGGAGATCTGCAGCGGCGGCTTCGAGCTGGACGTCGAGTTCTCCGCGACGCGGCTGCGCGAGCTGGCCAAGATGGACGGCGCCATCGTGCTGAACTGCGGCGACCACCGGATCGTGCGCGCGGCCGTGCACCTGATGCCCGATCCCTCCATCCCCACGGACGAGTCCGGCACCCGGCACCGGACCGCCCAGCGCGTCTCGGTGCAGACGTCCTTCCCCGTCGTCTCCCTCAGCAAGTCCATGCGGATCATCGCCCTCTACCTGGACGGCGTCCGCTACGTGCTGGAGGAGTCGGCGGCGATCCTGTCCCGGGCCAACCAGGCCCTCGCCACCCTCGAACGGTACAGATTCCGGCTGAACGAGGTCTCCGGCGCCCTGTCGGCGCTGGAGATCGAGGACCTGGTGACGGTCCGCGACATCGCGGTGGTCCTGCAGCGGCTGGAGATGGTCCGGCGGATCTCCGATGAGATCGCCGACTACGTCGTCGAGCTCGGCACGGACGGCCGTCTGCTCTCCCTGCAGCTGGACGAGCTGGTCGCCGGGACGGAGAGCGACCGCGAGCTCATCGTGCGCGACTACCTGCCCGTGACGGGCCGCCGGACCCGTACGGTCACCGGGGCCCTGCACGACCTGGACCGGCTCTCCTCCACCGCTCTGCTCGACCTGGCAGCGGTCGCCGGCATCCTCGGTCACGCGGGCGCCGACGCCCTGGACACCCCGGTGAGCCCGCGCGGTCACCGCCTGCTGGCCAAGGTCCCGCGGCTCCCCGCCGCGATCGTCGACCGCCTGGCCGACCAGTTCGGCAGCCTGCAGAAGCTCCTGGCCGCCAGCACCGAGGACCTGCAGGAGGCGGGCGGCGTCAGCGAGACCCGCGCCCGCCACATCCGCGAGGGCCTGTCCCGCCTGGCCGAGTCGTCCATCCTGGAGCGCTACGTCTGACCCCCGTCCGGTCTGCGGCTGGCCCGCGGCTGATCACGGCCGTCCGCCCGGCGCCCCGCCTCCGCCGATCCCTCAACCGGCCCCCGCACCGCCGCGACCCGGGGTGACATGACGGGGCGGCGGTCCCCGGAACTCCTGACACGCCGGACGTCCGCCCGATTAGGAATCCCCTAAAACGTATTTAAGGTCCAAATAAGGATCTTTCTCCCCCCGTGTTGCTATAAAAAAACGACCTCCCACGCACCGCGGTCTTCCCGTGAACCCGTGAGAGTCCCCTGTTCTCACCGTCCCACCCGAGGAAGCACATTGAGAAGAACAGCCACGCTCACCACGACCGCGGCGATCGCCTTGGGCGCCACGGTGCTCACCGCCACGCCGGCCTCCGCCCACGGGTACGTGTCGTCACCGCCGAGCCGCCAGGCCATGTGCGCCCAGGGAAAGGTCAGCGGCTGCGGCGACATCGTCTACGAGCCGCAGAGCGTGGAAGGCGCCAAGGGCCAGCGCAACTGCCACGGCGGGGTCGCCCGGTTCGCCCGGCTCAGCGATGAGAGCAAGGCCTGGCCGGCCACGCCCGTCGGCGGCAGCGTCGGCTTCACCTGGGCGCTCACCGCCCGGCACGCCACCAGCACCTGGGAGTACTACATCGGTGACAAGCTGATCGCGACCTTCAACGACGGAGGCCGGCAGCCCGGTGCGACGGTGACGCACAACGTGAACCTGTCCGGCTACAGCGGCCGGCAGCGGGTGCTGGCCGTCTGGAACATCGCCGACACCGCCGCCGCCTTCTACTCCTGCATCGACCTGCAGGTGGGCGCGGGCGGCACCGCCCCCGCCCCCGCCCCGACCCGGACCCCGGCCCCGACTCCGACCCCGACGGCGCCGACCACTCCCCCGACCGCCGCTCCCACCCGGACCCCCGCCCCGGCCCCGACTCCGACCCCGACTCCGACCCCGACGGCGCCGACCGCTCCTCCGACCGGCACGACTCCCGTGACGGAGTGGAAGCAGGGCCGCACGTACGTGATGGGCGCCGTCGTCACCTATCGCGGCGTGCGCTACCGGTGCCTTCAGTCGCACACCGCCTACGGTGACTGGAAGCCGACGCTCGTCCCCGCGCTCTGGAAGCGGCTGCTCACCCGGCCGGCCTCCTGACTCCGCGGCCCCGCCGCAGGACGGGCCCCCGGGCGGGCGGCCGGCCGTCCTAACGCAGGTGGAAGACCACTTTGTCGCTCTTCAGCCGGGGGGCCCGGACCACCGCCACGTAGGTCCCCGGACGGGCCGCGGACCGCTCCGCCCGGCAGTCGGAGCCCGACCTGCGGCGGTCCCACTGGATCTGCCGGACGTAGGGGATGCCGCGCTCCAGCTTGCGGATGTCGTCGGTCTCACCGCTGAGGCAGTCGGCCGACGACCAGACGCGGTCGTCGCCGGAGGTGACGCGGACCTCCGTCATCCGCGGTCCCACGTCGGCCGTGCACATCACCTTGCCGGTGTTGACCAGCGTGAGGATGAACCGCGGACGCTCGCCCGCGCGGTAGACCTCCGCCTCCCCCATCAGGCTCAGCACCAGGTCGGCGGGGTCGCAGGCGTCTCCCGGCCGTTTGGGCCGGGGGACCGGCTTGGCGGGTCGCGGAGAGGGCGTCGGCGCCGTCGGGGTGGGGGTGATGGCGGCCACCGGGAGGGTGGCCAGGAGCGGGTCCGGGACGGGAGACCCGCTCGTGGGAGCCGTCTGCGCCTTCGAGGCGCTCTCCGGCCCGCCCGCCGCCGAACAGGCCCACGCCACGATCGCGACCACCACGAGGACCGCGACGAGCGCGATCAGCCGGCGCCTCCAGTAGACGTCGACCCCCATGTCACTGCGGAACGTGTCCGGATCCATGCGCACAGTATGGGGAGCCCTTGGAAAAGCCCTGCGGCGACCCGCCGTCCCCCTACCGTTCCTTGGGCGAACATGTCGACGGACGGCACTATCGTCGAGGCGTGGCCAAGCGCAATCTCCTGCTGACTCCCGTTCTCGAGTGGTATGCCAGATGCGCCCGCGAGCTGCCGTGGCGCGCGCCCGGCGCCACCCCGTGGTCGATCCTGGTCAGCGAGATCATGCTCCAGCAGACGCCGGTGGTCCGGGTGCTCCCCGTCTGGACCGAGTGGATGGAGCGCTGGCCGACCCCCGCCGCCCTGGCCGCCGAGCCGCCCGGTGAGGCCGTGCGCCACTGGGGCCGGCTCGGCTACCCGCGCCGCGCCCTCAACCTGCACGCCTGCGCCCGCACGGTCACCGACCTGCACGGCGGGCGGGTCCCCGCCGACCACGCCACGCTGCTGACCCTCCCGGGCGTCGGCGAGTACACCGCGGCCGCGGTCGCCAGCTTCGCCTTCGGCGGACGCCACGCCGTGCTCGACACCAACGTCCGCCGGGTGCTGGCGCGTGCCGTACGGGGCGAGCAGTACCCTCCCAAGGCCACCACCGCCGCCGAGCGCGCGCTCGCCGAGTCGCTGCTCCCCGGCCCGCAGGACGCCCCCGTCTGGGCCGTCGCCGTGATGGAGCTGGGCGCCCTGGTCTGTACGGCCCGCGCCCCCCGCTGTGCCGACTGCCCCATCGGTGACCGGTGCGCCTGGCGCCTGGCCGGCAAACCCGCCTACGAGGGCCCCGCCCGCCGGGGGCAGACCTACGCGGGCACCGACCGCCAGTGCCGGGGCCGTCTCCTGGCCGTCCTGCGCGAGGCCCGCGGCCCCGTCCCCAAGGCGGCCCTCGACGCGGTCTGGGACGAGCCCGTCCAGCGGGAGCGCGCCCTCGACGGCCTCGTCGCCGACGGCCTGGCGGAGGTGCTCGACGACGACACCTACCGTCTGCCCGGCGGTCCGCCCGCGCCTCCCCCCGGCGCGGGGTGAGCCCCCGGGCGGCGCGGCGGGGTGGCGCAGGATCGGGTCACGGGGCCGCCCGGCGGTGAACGGGTGACGGCCGCTCAGGCGGCGAGCCGCAGGCCCAGCGCGGTGAGGTTGCTGCGGGCCCAGTCGAGCTCCTCGGCCAGCATGGTGACCAGCGCGCCGGGTCCCCTGGTCCGCAGCGGCACGGCCAGGTCGTGGATCTCGACCTCGATGTGGGCCGTGCCGTTCACCGCACCGGAGAGCATGGCGGTGAGCGTGTCCTCCAGGACGGGGCGGGTGCTCGGCAGCTCCCGGCAGGAGTCGCCCGCGTGGTTGTGGACGTGCCCGAGTTTCACCACGGGGGTGCCCGCCGCGGCCAGGCCGCGCAGGGCCGTTCCGGCCTCCTCCGTGACCCCGCCGCCCGCCGTCCCACCGGCCAGGTGGCAGGCGTCCAGGCAGACCCCGAGGTGCTCGGAGTCGATGCCGCAGACCCGTTCGAGGGCCTGCTCGGTGGTCTCCAGCACGCAGCCGGGCCAGGGCTCGAAGCCGACCCTGATGGTCTTGCCGGTCACGCCGTACAGGCCCCTCAGCTCACGGGAGAGGCGTTCGAGGCGGCGGGCGGCGATCGCGTGCAGGTCGGCCGGCCAGTCGCGGCGCCAGCCGATGGGGATGGTGGAGATGCTGCCGAAGCGCACGTCCTCCGGGAGCAGGAAGGCGAGGATCTTGGCCAGCGCCATCGTGTAGCGGTAGCGCTCGGGCTTGGCCCAGTCCGGCCCGGGGGCCTCCTGGTTGCGTCCGCCGGTGCCGTTGAGGCTCACCACCTCCAGGCCGCGCTCCTCCAGGGAACGGCGGAGCCGTACCAGTTCGATCCGGTCGGCGATGAGGTGGTCGGCGACGGCCGGCGAGAGCCAGAGGCCCACGCCCATCCGCTCCACGCCGAGGCGCCTGCGCACCGGGACCGCGTAGCGGGTCAGGTGCGCGATCAGGTTCTCCAGGTCCTCGGCGGGGTGCACGCCCGCGTTGTAGGCCAGGTGAACGAGCGTCCCGTCCTCGTGCCGCAAGCGCATCGGGTGCCTCCCAGGCGTGTTCCGTGTGAGACTCCGGTCGTCCGCGGTCGCGCCGCGCCCGCGGCCCGGCCTCGCGGGCCGTCGCGTCTCTTCCCTGCCGGGAACTCGACCCGGTCCGTCGAGCATCTCCCACCGGCGCCGATCCGCGCGTCACTCCCGGAGCTGACACGCCCGTACATCGCTGGGCTGATCTCTGGGGCCGGTCCCCGCCGGGACGGAACGGTGTCCGGGCCGCCGACGGGACGTGGTCCAGTTCGCTCTACAGAGTGTAGTACTACCTTCGGTGGTGGGAAGCACCCGCGGGTAACGAATAGGCGGACCCCGCCGTGAGGTGCTCACGGCGGGGTCCGCCTCTGCCTGTCCGGCCTCCGGCCGGGGTCCGTCTGCGCCGCGTCAGTGCTGGATCGGCTCCACGATGGAGGCGGCCGAGTCGGGGACCCGGTTGCCTCCCGGCGCGTTCTCACCGGCGAAGGTGAACTTGGCCTCCTCGCCCTCGCCCTCGATCCCGATCTTGACGATCTGGCCGGGACGGAGCTCGCCGTAGAGGATCTTCTCCGAGAGCGTGTCCTCCAGCTCGCGCTGGATCGTCCGGCGGAGCGGCCGGGCGCCCATCACCGGGTCGTACCCGCGGTCGGCCAGCAGCTGCTTGGCCTCCGGGGAGACCTCCAGGCCCATGTCGCGGTCCTTCAGACGCTCGGCGACCTGCGCGAGCATCAGGTCCACGATCTTGATGATCTCCTTCGGCGTCAGCTGGTGGAAGACCACGATGTCGTCGACGCGGTTGAGGAACTCGGGCCGGAAGTGCTGCTTGAGCTCCTCCTGGACCTTCGCCTTCATCCGGTCGTAGTTCGACTCGGTGTCGTTGGACTTCGCGAAGCCCACCCCGATGCCCTTGGAGATGTCCTTGGTGCCGAGGTTGGTCGTCATGATGATGACGGTGTTCTTGAAGTCCACCACGCGGCCCTGGGCGTCGGTCAGGCGACCGTCCTCCAGGATCTGCAGCAGCGAGTTGAAGATGTCCGGGTGGGCCTTCTCGATCTCGTCGAAGAGGACCACGGAGAACGGCTTGCGCCGCACCTTCTCGGTGAGCTGGCCGCCCTCCTCGTATCCGACGTAGCCGGGCGGGGAGCCGAACAGCCGGGAGACGGTGTGCTTCTCCATGAACTCGGACATGTCGAGCATGATCAGCGCTTCCTCGTCCCCGAACAGGAACTCGGCGAGCGTCTTGGACAGCTCGGTCTTACCGACACCGGACGGGCCGGCGAAGATGAACGAGCCACCCGGGCGGCGCGGGTCCTTCAGACCGGCGCGGGTACGGCGGATCGACCGGGACAGGCCCTTGACAGCGTCCTCCTGGCCGATGATCCGCTTGTGCAGCTCGTCCTCCATGCGGAGCAGCCGCTGGGACTCCTCCTCGGTGAGCTTGAAGACCGGGATGCCGGTGGCGGTGGCGAGGACCTCGGCGATGAGCTCCTCGGTGACCTCGGCCACGACGTCCATGTCGCCGGCCTTCCACTCCTTCTCCCTGCGCTCGCGCTTGAGCTGGAGCTGCTTCTCCTGGTCGCGCAGGGCCGCGGCCTTCTCGAAGTCCTGCGCGTCGATCGCGGACTCCTTCTCGCGCCGCACGTTGGCGATCTTCTCGTCGTACTCGCGGAGGTCCGGCGGCGCGGTCATGCGACGGATGCGCATGCGCGAGCCGGCCTCGTCGATGAGGTCGATCGCCTTGTCCGGCAGGAACCGGTCGCTGATGTAGCGGTCGGCCAGCTGCGCGGCGGCCACCAGGGCGCCGTCGGTGATGGAGACCCGGTGGTGCGCCTCGTAGCGGTCGCGCAGACCCTTGAGGATCTCGATCGTGTGGCTGAGGCTGGGCTCGGCCACCTGGATCGGCTGGAAGCGCCGCTCCAGCGCCGCGTCCTTCTCCAGGTGCTTGCGGTACTCGTCGAGCGTGGTGGCGCCGATGGTCTGCAGCTCGCCGCGGGCCAGCATCGGCTTGAGGATGCTGGCGGCGTCGATCGCGCCCTCCGCGGCGCCCGCGCCGACGAGCGTGTGCAGCTCGTCGATGAACAGGATGATGTCGCCGCGGGTGCGGATCTCCTTGAGGACCTTCTTCAGGCGCTCCTCGAAGTCACCGCGGTAGCGCGAACCGGCCACCAGCGCGCCCAGGTCCAGGGTGTAGAGCTGCTTGTCCTTGAGGGTCTCGGGCACCTCGCCCTTGACGATCTTCTGGGACAGGCCCTCGACCACGGCGGTCTTGCCGACGCCGGGCTCGCCCACCAGGACCGGGTTGTTCTTGGTCCTCCGGGAGAGGACCTGCATGACCCGCTCGATCTCCTTGTCGCGGCCGATCACCGGGTCGAGCTTGCCCTCGCGGGCGGCCTGGGTCAGGTTGCGGCCGAACTGGTCGAGCACGAGGGAGGTCGACGGCGCGGCCTCCTGCGGCCCGCCCGAGGCGGCCGGCTCCTTGCCCTGGTAGCCGTGGAGCAACTGGATGACCTGCTGACGCACCCGGTTGAGGTCGGCGCCCAGCTTCACCAGCACCTGGGCGGCGACGCCCTCGCCCTCACGGATGAGGCCGAGCAGGATGTGCTCGGTGCCGATGTAGTTGTGGCCCAGCTGCAGGGCCTCGCGGAGCGACAGCTCAAGGACCTTCTTGGCGCGCGGGGTGAACGGAATGTGCCCCGACGGCGCGGACTGTCCCTGGCCGATGATCTCCTCGACCTGCTGACGCACACCCTCAAGACTGATGCCGAGGCTCTCCAGAGCCTTGGCGGCAACGCCTTCACCTTCATGGATCAGACCAAGAAGAATGTGCTCCGTACCGATGTAGTTGTGGTTGAGCATCCGGGCCTCTTCTTGGGCCAGGACGACAACCCGCCGTGCGCGGTCGGTGAACCTCTCGAACATCTCGTCGCTCCTCACAGAGCGGTCAGGCAGGTCCGGGATATCCGGGCCCTGTCCTCCCGCATGGTAGCCCCGACCCGGCGACCGCTCTACGTAGAAGACGTTCCCCGAGAGCAGGGCGTTCACGCTCTATCCAACTACCTGTCGGGGGTGCGATGTTCCCGATACGCCGCAAGCGAACGACGTTTATCGACCATTGAGACCGCATTCGCGGCCCCTGCGCGCCCGGAGAGGCCGTCGGGGGAACCGCCGGAGCCCGGAGCGGGCCCCGAACACATCATGCGGTCATGGCCGCCACCGGACCCCACCGTGACCGCCATGACCGCATGATTCACCGGCCGGCGAAACCGCGCTCACCGACCACCGGTCAGTGCGCGGCCTCGTACTGCTCGACGATCTTGGAGGCGATCCGGCCGCGCTCGCCGACGTTGAGACCGTGGGACTTGGCCCACGCCCGGATGTCCGCGCTCTTCTCCCGGGTCAGCGCCCTCGTCCCGCCGGCACGGCGGCGGCGGAGGGGCAGGGCGCCGGCGCGACGGGCGCTCGCCACGAAAGGCGAGAGGGAGTCACGGAGCTTCTTCGCGTTTACGTCACTCAGGTCAATCTCATAGCTGGTGCCGTCAATCGCGAAGGAGACAGTCTCATTGGCCTCGCCCCCATCGAGGTCGTCGATGAGAATCTCCTGGATCTGCTTGGCCATCTACGCAATCCTTTCGCGGAGTATTGTTTCATTCGCTAGCCAAACATATACCCACGATGAGAGCGCAGCAATTCCGAAGCCCGGTGATTCTGCCACGGAAGCCCGGAAGGAGGGCTCAGCCGTTCTGCGACTCGCCCTGATCGGTCCGTTTCACGGGACGGCGACCGGCCGCCTCGCTGCGCAGGAGCTTGAAAACTGCATACACGAAGACTCCGCCGACGACCGCAGGAGGTATCAACGCGGACATTATCTCGTACATTGGTCCTCACTCCGCACCGGGGTGGCATTCCGGGTCATGGGATTTTCCGTGGCGACATCGCGGGCCGGGGCACGGCCGGCCGGGCAGATCAACCCACACATGACCATAGCGGCTTCCAGGAGCGATGTGCGTCCCAGGACGCCCATGGCGCTCATCCACCACCTTAATGCTTCTCTCCAGGCGTCTTACCGGTTGCACTCCGTAAAGCGCCGACGAAAAGGGTGACACAGTGGTCACAGAGTGACTGATTTCCCCCGCGGGTCGCGTCACCGCAGGTCCTTGACCACCACGGTCCCGGCGAGCCGGTCGTGCGGCCCCCGTTGAAGAGGCTTGTCCATGAGGATGAACAGCGCTCCCGCGAAGCCGAGCACCGCGGCCAGGAGGTTCACCGCGGGAATGCCCGCGGTGAGGAGAACACCGGGGTACAGGGCCGCCCGTCCCATCAGACCGGCCCGACCCGGGTCCGCACCGCCGTACGGGGCCAGCCTGATCCTCATGAGTTTCTTGCCGATGGTACGGCCGTCCCGGGCGTGCAGAACATAGTCGTAGAGCGTATAACCGCCAAAGGCGATCAGGCCGGCGAACAACCCCGGCAGCGCCCGGGGATCGGAGGCACGGCCTTCATCCGTCGCCAGGAGCGAGTAGAACGACAGGGAGAGAATCCAGTAGAGCGCCACGAAGCCGACGGCGTCGATGATGCGGGCCGCCAATCGCTCCCACCATTCGGCGGGCGGCGGGGCGCCGGGGACCCTCGGATACGGCGACGGAAGCGGCGGATCCCCCCTGCGGAAGACGTCCTTACCGGATGGCGTTCCCCCGTCTCCCGAGGGGGTGGGAGTCCTCGTCCGGCCTCCGTCCGTCCCTCCGGTCGTCCCGCTCCGGGAAAAAGGGGAACCGGTCCCGTCGCGGAGCCGCGGAGCCGATGCGACCGCATAGGAGTCCGCCGCCGGAGGAGAAGCCGGCCGGCGATTGTCTTCGGGACGCGGAGAGACGGCCATGGCGTTCCTCTCGCCGGCGCGAATGGTCGTGCGGTTCCATCGCATTCTGCCCCGGAGGGGGCACCCGACACCGTTTTCCCGTCCGGGCATGAAAGCGGGGCCGGCGGTTCCTCCGCCGGCCCCGTCGATCACCGGGCTATTTGATCTTCACGACCGCCGTCGAGGCGACCTTGTCGTGCAGGCACTGCTGGAAGGGCTTGTCCCAGAACTGCCAGAGCACGTTCACCAGGCTGAAGATGCCGACGAACCATCCGACGATCGGCACCCAGCGCAGGAGCTGCGGGCCGTAGAGCACGCCCGCGCGCTTGCCCGCGGCCTCCACGGGCAGCCCTCCGGCGATGGAGGGGCTCCCGATCGGGACCACCTTGATCCCCATGACCATCTTGCCGACCGTCTGGCCGTTCTGCCGCAGCATGAAGAACTCGTAGGCGAGGTAGATCACCCCGGCGATGAGCGTGGTGACCAGCGTGTAGAGGAAGGTGCTCCCCTCGTTGAGCCCGTTGGCGTCGAAGGTGGCCGGTACGGCCAGCCCGACGAACACGAAGGAGAGGATGACCGTCGGGATCGCCAGGATGATCCCGTCGACCAGGCGGGCCAGCAGACGCTGCCACCACTCCGCGAGCGGGGCGGGGACGCCGGGAGGCGTCACGCCCTGCGGACCATAACCCTGACCGTAGGCGGGCACCTGCTGCCCGTAGCCGGGCTGCTGGCCGTACCCCTGCTGGCCGTAGCCCGGCTGGCCGTAGCCCTGCTGCTGGCCGTAGCCGGGCTGGGCGGCCTGCTGGCCGTACCCCTGCTGGCCGTAGCCCTGCTGCTGGCCGTAGCCGGGCTGGGCGGCCTGCTGGCCGTACCCCTGCTGGCCGTAGCCCTGCTGCTCGTGGGAGGCCGCCTGGCCGTACCCCGGCTGCTGGCCGTAGCCCGGCTGGGCGGCCTGCTGACCGTACCCCTGCTGGCCGTACCCCGGCTGCTGGCCGTAGCCCGGCTGCTCGTGGGAGGCCGCCTGGCCGTACCCCGGCTGCTGACCGTAGGCGCCCGTCCCCTGCTGGCCGTAACCGGGCTGGGCGGCCTGCTGGCCGTAGCCCGGCTGCTCGTGGGAGGCCGCCTGGCCGTACCCCGGCTGCTGGCCGTAGCCGGGCTGGGCGGCCTGCTGGCCGTAACCCTGCTGGCCGTAGCCGGGCTGGGCGGCCTGCTGGCCGTAGCCCGGCTGCTCGTGGGAGGCCGCCTGGCCGTAGCCGGGCTGCTGACCGTAGGCGGGCGGGGTCTGCGGGCCCGTGCCCTCGCCCCGGTATCCCACGATCGTCACGTCGGGGTCGTGCCCGCCCTGGGCGTGCTGACCGTATGCGTTCTGCTGTCCGTATTCCGGCTGCCCCGACGGTGTGCGATCGCGGTCGGGATCATCCTGCGGATACGGCGGCTGTCCGGTGCTCACCGCGTCACCTCACTTCGACTGGGCATGCGTCTTATGTCAGACATGCATGCTTGCTGCTGCACAAGGTATCGACATAGGTAAGAACAGTCACCTTTCCTGGGAGTCAGCGCCCGCGTCATTCTCTCCGAGGTGCAGCAGCATCCTGGTGTTTCCCAAGGTGTTCGGCTTCACATGTTCAAGATCGAGGAACTCCGCGACGCCCTCGTCGTAGGAGGCGAGCAGTTCCGCGTAGACCTCCGGGGAGACGGGCGTCCCCTGGATCTCGCGAAATCCGTGCCGGGCGAAGAAATGGACCTCGAACGTCAGGCAGAAGACCCGGCGCAGGCCCAGTTCGCGGGCGGCGCGGATGAGCTGGGAGACGATCAGGTGGCCGATGCCGGCTTTCCGGCAGGAGGGGTCGACGGCGACCGTGCGGATCTCGGCCAGGTCCTCCCAGAGCACGTGGAGCGCGCCGCAGCCGACGATCCGGCCGGCCCGCTCGGCCACCCAGAATTCCTGGACGTCCTCGTACAGCGTGACGGTGGCCTTCTTCAGCAGACGCGGGCCCGTGCCGGCGTAGGTGTCGACGAGCCTCCCGATGGACCGCACGTCCGGGGTCCGCGCCCGGCGGACCGTGATCGCCCCGGCGTCCGGGACGGCCGGCGAGGGGGGGTGCTCCGCAACCTGCTCCATCATTCTCCTAGCGGGGGAACCACCGGATCCACCCGGTGAGGGGGAGATCCTCCGTCGTGGTTCCCGTGTTCGAAACGGTCAGGGCCTGGCCGTCGCCCCCCTCGTGTCGAGAAAGGCGGGAAGCCGCTCCCGGGGGAGCGGAGGAGTCGCAATGGATCAGGGTACGTCCTCTGCCTCCTGTGGTTACGGCTCGTCCTTAACTCACCTCACAAAAGCATCATGCGTCACCGGACGTGAGCTTCACCACATCCCGTCGGCTCTTCCTCCGGCTCCGGGCGTTCCGGTCGCCTCGGCGCAGACCTGCGAAGACCCCGCACCCGTGGCCGATGCCCCGACGAGCGACGGCACAATGTCAAGTTGATCTTGATTTCATGTGACCTGTCCGTGATTTCCTTGTTTGAGAACCCTTACCAAGTTGAGAGTTCTGGTTGAGCTTGAACTCCCCTTGCACTAGTGTCCAGGCTCGATGTCGGCTCACCCCGAGAGCCGACCCGCCGAGTCTCCGAGCCCGGAGAACCGGGGACCCACTCCCTGAAGTCCCCCGGGGTGAATCCGAGACGCCGCCCGCGCTCTCGGTAGGGCTGCCTCCGGCCCGAACCCGTCAGCTAACCCGGTAGGCGGTGCGAGGAAGAGGAGCCTGTTGGTGAAGCGCACGCGCGAACGCGGGAGAGAGCACGCGGGCGGGCACGCCCGCCACCGAGAACGCGCCCCGTACGGATTCCCGCTCCGGATCACCGCCGTCGCAGCCGTCTTCGCCTCCCTGACCCTCGGGACCCCCCTGGTCGCCGCCGCCGATCCCCAGCCGAGCCTCCAGCAGCTCGCCAAGCAGGCCGACAAGCTGCACACGGAGATCGCCCGGCTCACCGAGCAGTACAACGGCGAGCGGGTCAAGCTCAAGCAGGCCGAGCGGGCCGCCGCCGCCGCCAAGAAGACCCTCGCCACCAGCGAGTCCCAGCTGGAGTCGCGGCGCCACAAGGCCAGTCTGCTCGCGCAGAGCAACTACATGACGGGCGGCCTGGGCGGCGGTCTCGCCTTCACCTCCTCCGGCGACCCCGACGCCTTCCTCGACCAGGCCGCCGCCACCTACGCCCTCCAGCAGCGCCAGAGCGAGGAGGTCGCCCAGGTCAGCCGGGCGATCCAGGCCGCGGAGCGGGCCAAGGCCAGCGCGAAGGCCCGGACCACCGAGGTCACCGCCCTTCTCGACACGCTCGGCACGAAGCGCACCAAGATCGAGCGGCTGGTCGCCCGGGTCGAGAGCGACCTGTTCCGGGAGGTGCGCGAGCGCGCCGTCGGCGGGGGCCGGGCCATGAAGGTCGACATGCCGATCGTGGGCGGCGGGAAGGCCGCCGAAGCCGCCCGGTGGGCGCTCAGCCAGCAGCTCAAGCCCTATGTGTGGGGCGCCGAGGGGCCCGGCGGCTACGACTGCTCGGGCCTGGTCATGTGGGCCTACCAGAAGGTCGGGATCAGCCTCCCGCACTACACCGGCAACCAGTGGACCGCGGGAACGCACATCTCCAAGGGGGAGATGCGTCCCGGAGACCTCGTCTTCTTCCACAGCGACCTGCACCACGTCGGGATCTACATCGGCGGCGGCCTGATGGTCCACGCGCCCCGGACCGGCGACGTCGTCCGCATCGCCCCGATCGCGGGCCGTCCGTTCGCCGGCGCCGTACGGATCGCGGACTGAGGCGGAACCCGTACGGATCGCGGACCGAGGCGGGGCTCGGGCTGAGAGGCGGAGCCCGGCCGGACGCGGATCCGAAACGGGTGCGCGGTCGGAGCGGGTGCGCGGCCGGACCGGCAGGGACGGTCCGGGGCCTGGTCGGAGCGGGTGCGCGGCCGGAGCGGGTGCACGGCCGGACGACGTCGCCGGTCCGGGGCCTGATCGGAGCGGGTGCACGGCCGGACCGGCAGGGACGGTCGGCGGGACGGGATCGGCGCGGGATCAGATCAGGCGGCGGCGCGCGGCCCATGCCACGGCCTCGATGGCCGTGGCCACGCCGATGCGGTCGCAGATGCCGCGCAGTCTCCGCCGGACGGTGCGTCCGCTGATGTCGAGGCGCCGTCCCACGCGGTCCACCGTCACCCCCTTGGCGAGCTCCGCCAGGAGGACGAGATCCTCGTCGCTCAGATCCACCTCGCTCACGGACAGAAGGCCGCGACGGGCGTTCACTACGACTTCTGGATATGCCATCTAGAGGTCCTCCCCCGCACCGGCATCCAGCCGTGAGTGTGATCGGAACCAATGTCGCCCGTCAGGAACGGTAAACGTCTTCTTCAAAGGTCGTCAAGTTCTGCTCTCCATAGATCCGGGGGCCTACATTGACTTAACGGTCATTACGTGAAGTACTGACGATATGTCGGGGTTTTACGGATATCTGAGATCGGCCGACGGCCGGAGGCCGGGAAGGGCGGCGGACCGGCGGACGTCCGGAAACCGCGTGCGATCACGGACGACCGCCTGCGCTCACAGATGACGGACCGCCCGCGGACGCCGTGGTGACGGCCCGCCCCGCGGCGGCGTCCTCCAGGAAGGCCACCGTCGCATCCACAGGCGGTATGAGATTTTTGTCACGTCCGCCACAGAAGGGCGCAACAGAAACAGAAGGAACCTCGGTCCGACGTGGCGGACGCGGGTCCTTTCTCTGCATTCGTTAATGACCCGCCGGGATGATTGATCGTCCGGCGATATAGGGCACGGCCGAAATTGAGTTTCCGCGCCGCACGCCGAAGGGCGCGGCCGGGCGGCCGGCCCCCGGGAGACGCCGTCGCGGCCGGGGGCGCCGCCCCCGGCCGCGGACGTCCGTCAGGCTCCGCCGGCCGGCTTGACCAGCGGGAACAGGATGGTCTCGCGGATGTTCTTGCCGGTGAAGGCCATGATGAGGCGGTCGATGCCGAGCCCCATGCCGCCGGTGGGCGGCATCGCGTACTCCAGGGCGGCGAGGAAGTCCTCGTCGAGCTGCATGGCCTCCGGGTCGCCGCCCGCGGCCAGCAGGGACTGCTCGGTGAGGCGGCGGCGCTGCTCGACCGGGTCCACCAACTCCGAGTAGGCGGTGCCCAGCTCGGTGCCGAACCCGATCAGGTCCCACTTCTCGGTCAGCAGCGGGTTGTCGCGGTGCTGGCGGGTCAGCGGGGAGGTCTCCAGCGGGTAGTCCATCACGAACGTGGGCTGGATCAGCGTGTGCTCGACGAGCGCCTCGAAGATCTCCTGGACGACCTTGCCCTGGCCCCACTTGGGATCCCAGTGGATCTCCCGCGCGTCGGCCAGCTTGCGGACCTGCTCCAGGGAGGTCTCGGTCGTGACCTCCTCGCCGAGCGCCTCCGAGACGGAGCCGTACAGCGTGATCCGCGGCCACTCCGCCAGCCCGAGGTCGACCTCCACCCCGCCGTGGTCCACCACGGAGCGGCCCAGCGCGGCCACGACCGCGCTCTGGATCATCCGCTGGGTCAGGTCGGCCATGTCGTGGTAGTCGAGATACGTCCCGTACGCCTCGAGCATGGTGAACTCGGGGTTGTGGGTGGCGTCCGCGCCCTCGTTGCGGAAGTTGCGGTTGATCTCGAAGACCTTCTCGATGCCGCCGACCACGAGCCGCTTGAGGTAGAGCTCGATCGCGATGCGGAGGTAGAGCTCCATGTCGTAGGCGTTGATGTGGGTCCTGAACGGCCGGGCCGCCGCGCCGCCGTGGATCGGCTGGAGCATCGGCGTCTCGACCTCGAGGTAGCCCTCGCCGTGCCAGAAGTCGCGGATCGCGCGGACGACGGCGCTGCGGGTGTGGGCCATCCTGCGGGCCTCGTCGTTGACGATGAGGTCCACGTAGCGCTGCCGTACCCGCGCCTCGGGGTCGGTGAGGCCGGCGTGCTTCTCCGGCAGCGGGCGCAGGCACTTGGAGGTGATCGCCCACCGGTCCGCCAGGATGGACAGCTCGCCGCGGCGCGAGGTGATGACCTCGCCCTCGATGCCGATGTGGTCGCCCAGGTCGACGTCGCGCTTCCAGGCGGCCAGGGACTCCTCGCCCACCTTGTCCAGCGAGATCATGACCTGCAGGTCGCCGGAGCCGTCCCGGATGGTGGCGAAGCAGAGCTTGCCGCCGGTCCGCGAGAGCATGACGCGGCCCGTGACGCCCACTTTCTCGCCGGTCGCGGTGTCAGCGGCGAGATCGGCGTATCTCTCGCGGATCTCGGCGTTGGTCGCGGTGCGCGGAAAGTTCACCGGGTAGGGGTCGACGCCCTCGGCACGGAGGCGGTCGAGCTTCTCCCGGCGCACGCGCATTTGCTCGGGCAGATCCTCGGCTGCAGTCACATGGTCGGTCACGCGGTCAAGGTTACCGATGTCCGGGCCGCTCCCGGACTGTGCCCGGCTACATGGTGTTGCGGTGGTAGATGAGCCGGAGTCCGATCAGCGTCAGCCACGGCTCGTGCACGTCGATCGAGGCGGACTCGCCCGCCACCAGCGGTGCCGCGCTGCCGGTCGCGACCACCGTGACCTCGTCCGGATCCTCGGCCAGCTCGGCCGCCATCCGCTCCACGATCCCGTCCACCTGGCCGGCGAAGCCGTAGATGATGCCGGACTGGAGCGCCTCGACCGTGTTCTTGGCGATCACCGACCGGGGCCGGATCAGCTCCACCTTGTGCAGCTGCGCCCCGGCCGCGGCCAGCGCGTCCACCGAGATCTCGATGCCGGGCGCGGTGACGGCCCCGACGTACTCCCCCTTGGCGGAGACGGCGTCGAAGGAGGTCGCGGTCCCGAAGTCGACGATGATGCACGGCCCGCCGTACAGCTGGATGGCCGCCAGCGCGTTGACGATGCGGTCGCTGCCGACCTCCTTCGGGTTGTCCATCCGGACCGGCACCCCGGTGCGCACGCCGGGCTCCACGATCACCGCGGTCACGTCGCCGTAGTAGCGGCGGCACATCTCGCGCATCTCGTTGAGCACCGACGGCACCGTGGAGCAGAGCGCGATGCCGTCGACGTCGGTCCCCTTGAGCAGCGGCGACTGCGCCAGCAGTCCCTGCAGCACGACCGCGACCTCGTCGGCCGTGCGCCGGGCGTCGGTGGCGATCCGCCAGTGCTCGATGACCTCCTCGCCCTCGAACAGGCCGAGAACGGTGTGAGTGTTGCCTACGTCGATGGCGAGCAGCATCAGTTCCCCCGAAGGTCCAAGGCGATGTCCAGGGCCGGCGCCGAGTGCGTGAGCGCGCCCACCGCAAGGTAGTCAACACCGGTTTCGGCCACGTCACGGGCCGATTCCAAGGTCAACCCCCCGCTGGACTCCAGGCGCGCCCGCCCGCCGACCAGGCGTACGGCCTCGCGGAGCTGCGGAACGGTGAAGTTGTCCAGCAGGATCTCCTCCGCCCCCTCCGCCAGCACCGGCTCGATCTGGTCGATCCGGTCGACCTCGACCTCGATCGGCAGGCCGGGGTGGGCGTCGCGGACCGCGCGGAACGCCTCGGCCACCCCGCCCGCGGCCACCACGTGATTGTCCTTGATCAGTGCCGCGTCCGACAACGACATGCGGTGGTTGACCCCGCCGCCCGCCCGGACGGCGTACTTCTCCAGCGCGCGCAGGCCCGGCAGGGTCTTGCGGCTGTCGCGGATCCGGGCGCCGGTCCCCTCGACCGCCCGGACCCACCGGCCGGTGAGCGAGGCGACGCCGGACAGGTGGGTGAGCAGGTTCAGCGCGGTCCGCTCGGCGGTCAGCAGGTCCCGGGTGGTCCCGGTGACGGTCATCAGCACGTCCCCCCGGGACACCCGCTCGCCGTCCTTGACGTGCCGCTCGGTGCGGTCCGCGCCGAACCGGGCGAACACCGCCTCCGCGACCGCGAGCCCCGCGACCACCCCGTCGGCCCTGGCCACCACGTCGGCGGTGGCGGTCCGCCCGGCGGGAATCGTGGCGATGCTCGTCACGTCGCCGGCCTCCTGCAGGTCCTCCCGGAGCGCGTTCTCGATCAGGGCTCCCACCTCGGCCGGGTCCAGCCCCGCCGCGGTCAGCTCCTCGGCCAGGTGCACGGGCACCGCGCCCCCGTGCGGACGGTGGTTCATGATCAGTCCCTCTCCTGTCAGGGTCACGTCGAGGTGGGCGAGCCACCGGTGGTCGTCGCGCTCGGGGAAGTCCTCCCGCCAGTGCGACCCGCGGGTCTCCTCGCGGGCGCGGGCGGCCTCCACCAGCGCGGAGGCGACGGTGAGCAGGTTGGCGGCCTCCCACGACTCGGTGCACGGCTCGACCGCCACCGGCGTCCAGCGGGCGTTCACCAGGGCGCGGCTCACCTCCGCCAGGCTCTCACCGCTGCGCAGCACGCTCGCGCCCCGGCTCATGTGCGCCTGGATCCGCGGCCGGGCCCGGGGGTCGACCAGCCCTTCCGCCCTGTCGTCGGCCGCCGGCTCACCGGGCGCCGGCCGTACGGCGTGCACGTCGGCGGCGATCCGCTCGGCGAAGACCAGGCCCTCCAGCAGGGAGTTGGAGGCCAGCCGGTTGGCGCCGTGCACGCCGGTGCAGGCCACCTCGCCGCAGGCGTACAGGCCCGGCACGCTGGTACGGCCGTGCAGGTCGGTGCGGACGCCGCCGCTGGCGTAGTGGGCGGCCGGGGCGACCGGGATCGGCTGGACGGCCGGGTCGATCCCGTGCTCCAGGCAGACCGCGTGGATCGTCGGGAAGCGGGTGCGCCACTTGTCCTCGCCGAAGTGGCGCCCGTCGAGGTACACGTGCTCGGCGCCGGTCTCCCGCATGCGCCGCATGATCGCCTTGGCCACCACGTCCCGGGGCGCCAGGTCGGCGAGCTCGTGCACGTCCTTCATGAACCGCACGCCGCCTGAGTCGATCAGCACCGCGCCCTCGCCGCGGACCGCCTCGGAGATCAGCGGCTGCTGGCCGGTGGAATCCCCGCCCAGCCAGAGCACGGTCGGGTGGAACTGGACGAACTCCAGGTCACGCACGACGGCCCCGGCCCGCAGCGCGAGCGCGACGCCGTCGCCGGTGGAGACCGGCGGGTTGGTCGTGGCGGCGTAGACCTGGCCCATCCCTCCGGTGGCGAGCACCACGGCGCGGGCGCGCACGGCGCCCACGCCGTCGCGCGAGCCCTCGCCCATCACGTGCAGGGTCACCCCGGCCGCGTGGCCGCGCGCGTCCTTCAGCAGGTCCAGGACGAGGGCGTGCTCGATCACCTCGATCTCCGACGCCCGGACCGCGGCGACGAGCGCGCGCTGCACCTCGGCCCCGGTGGCGTCGCCGCCCGCGTGCACGATGCGGTTGCGCCGGTGGCCGCCCTCGCGGGTGAGCTGGAGCCCGCCCTCGGCGTCGGTGTCGAAGCGGGCACCCGCGGCGATCAGCCCGTGCAGCGCGCCCGGCCCCTCGGTCACCAGGACCCGGACCGCCTCGGTGTCGCAGAGGCCGACCCCGGCGACGAGCGTGTCGTACAGGTGCTCCTCGGGGCTGTCGGCGGGGTCGAGCACGGCGGCGATGCCGCCCTGCGCCCAGCGGGTGGAGCCCGCCGAGAGCACGTCCTTGGTGACGACCAGGACCTTCGCCCCGGGGTCCAGGGCCGCCAGGCGCAGGGCCAGGGTCAGGCCCGCGATCCCGGAGCCGACCACGACCACGTCCGCCTCGACGGTCCACCCCGGCTCGGGTGCGGTCAGTTTCCTGGGGATCGGGATGCTCATGGTCGCCTCCTGTCTGTTGCGACGTCGCGCGTCGCGGCTCGGGGGACGTGGCCGGAGCCCCCGAGCGGGGCCCGTGGAGGTCTGGGGGTCCACGGATTTCGTCACCATGACGATAACGCCCCGCGCGAGCCGGAACTTCCCCGGGTCGGCGGAAGACCCGGGGAGGTCCGGGGAGAGGTCCCGAGCAGGGGTCAGCCGGAGACGAGGTCCCCGCGCAGGCCGGCCGAGCCCGGGACGGGCTCGGCCGGGTCGTCGCCGAGGTCGATGACCCGGTTGCCGCGGTCGACGTGCACGACCCGGGGCCGGAAGGTCCTGGCCTCGGCGTCCTCCATCTGGCCGTACGCGATGATGATCACCAGGTCGCCCTCGTGGACGAGCCGGGCGGCGGCGCCGTTGACGCCGATCACGCCCGAGCCCCTGGGACCGGCGATGGTGTAGGTGACCAGGCGCGCCCCGTTGTCGATGTCCACGATGTGGACCTGCTCCCCGGGCAGCAGCCCGGCCGCGTCCAGCAGGTCCTCATCGACGGTGACCGATCCCACGTAGTGCAGGTCGGCCTGGGTGACGGTGGCACGGTGGATCTTGGAGGTGAGCATGGTTCGGAGCATGCGCCGTTCACCTTTCGGAGGTCGCGCCGCCGCACGGGCGTGCACGCCGGACAGGGGATTGCAGAGCGGTTCCAGACTACGGTCGGCCCAGCGTCAGGACAACGTTGTCGATCAGCCGGGTAGTCCCCACCCGCGCGGCGACGGCGAGGACCGCCTCCCCCGCGTGGTCGTCGGGCACCTCGGTGAAGGTCGCCGGGTCCACCAGCACCAGGTAGTCGAGGGCCGCCCCCGGCTCGGCGTCCAGCACGGCGCGCGCCGCACGGCGGACCTCCGCCGGGGTCCGCCGCTCCGCTCCCGCGAACAGCGCCCGGGACAGGGCCAGCGCCGCGCCCCGCTGCTCCGGCAGGAGGTAGCGGTTGCGGCTGGACAGCGCCAGCCCGTCGGCCTCCCGGACCGTGGGGGCTCCCACGATCTCGATCGGCAGGTCGAGGTCGAGGACCATCCGGCGGATCAGCGCGAGCTGCTGGGCGTCCTTGCGGCCGAACACCGCCACGTCCGGCCGGACCAGGTTGAACAGCTTGAGCACCACGGTCAGCATGCCGTCGAAGTGCCCCGGCCGGGACGCGCCCTCGACGATCGCGCCCATCGCGCCCGACGTCACGCCGACCTGCCGGTCCGGCAGGTACATATCCTCGGCGGCGGGGGCGAAGACGACGTCCACGCCCTCGGCCGCGCACACCTCCAGGTCGGCGTCGAACGTCCGGGGATAGCGCGAGTAGTCCTCTCCCGGGCCGAACTGCAGCGGGTTGACGAAGACGCTCACCGCGACGCGGTCGGCCCGCTCCCGGGCCAGCCGGATCAGCGAGCGGTGGCCCTCGTGCAGGGCCCCCATGGTCGGCACCAGCGCCAGGCCGGCCGTGCCCGCGGGGACCGCGCGTCCGATGCGCAGGGTCCGGCGGGCCTCGGCCAGCTCGGCGCGGTCGCCCGCCACGATCAGGTCCATATGTTGCCTCCCAGGGCGTCCAGGAGGCGCTCGGCGGCCTCGGGCTTGAGCAGCCCGGCCGCGAGCGCCCGGTCCGCCGTGAGCCTAGCGAGGGCCACGTAGGCGTCGGCGGCCTCGGGGGCGGCGAGGATGAGCGCGTCCACGTGCTTGCGGACCGTGCCCGCGTCGCCCCGCACCACGGGGCCGGTCAGCCCGGCCAGGCCGAGCCGGAGCACGTTGTCCAGGGCGGCGCCGAGCAGCGGGCCGAGCATCCGGCCCGGCTCGTCCACCCCGATCTTCCGCAGCAGCTCGGAGGACTCCGCGATGAGCGTGACCATGTGGTTGGCCGCGTTCGCCAGGGCCGCGTGGTAGAGCGCCCGGTCGTGCTCCTCGATCCAGACCGGCTCGCCCTCCATCTCGATGACCAGCGCCTCGGCCACCGGGCGGAGCGGTTCGGGCGCGGTGACCCCGAACGTGATGCCGGTCAGCCGGCTCAGGTCGTCGTCCCTGCCGGTGAAGGTCATCACCGGGTGCAGCGCCAGCGGGAGCGCCCCGCGCTCGACCGCCGGGTTCAGCACCGCCAGGCCGTACGCGCCGCTGGTGTGGACCAGCAGCGTGCCGCGCAGGTCGGCGCCCGTCTCGGCCAGGCCGGCGACCAGGCCGGGCAGCACGTCGTCGGGGACCGTGAGCAGGACGAGGTCCGCGCGGGCCACCACGTCCTCCGGGGCGCTGGGGGTCAGGCCCAGCCGGTCGGCGGCCCTGCGCCGGGAGGCGTCGGAGACGCCGCTGACGGCCACGAGCCGGTGACCCGCCCTCGCCAGGGCGGCGCCGAGCACGGAGCCCACCCGTCCGGCGCCGAGCACCCCGACCGCCAACCGGGCCGGGCGGTGTCCTGTGTCCACGATGTCCCGTCCTTCGCCAACATGGAACTACATGCCCAAGTCGACCAGCGTAACGGGCCGAACGCCGAGGGTGGCGTCACGGCACCCGCCCGGAGGCGTGGCGTCGGCGGGCCCTGATCGCACGGAGCGTCAGGAGGCCTCCGGACCGGGGCCCGCCGTACGGGAAGGCCGTCCGGAGACGGCGGGCGGAGGGGCCGCCCGGAGACGGCGGCGGACAGGGGGTCGCCCGGAGACGGCGGCGGGCGCCGGGCCGTTCCCCAGGGCCCGACGCCCGATGGTGCCGACACGAGTGATCAGCGCTGCCGGAGGGCACCGGGACCGCGCCCGCTGGGGGAGCGGGCCGGGCACCGATCGCCACCGGCGTGAGCAACGTTAACGCAAAGTGACGACAAGGAGCGGTAACCCGTTTCCCCGGCGTGTCATCTCCGTCCCATGCGGACCCCTCGGGGAGCCGGGTAACGTCTCCGCTCATGTGGCTGAGCTGGCGCGCCGCGACGGAGCGGGCGCTCTACGGCGAGAACGGCTTCTATCTACGGGAGAGCCCCTCCCGGCACTTCCGGACCTCGGTCGGCGCCTCCGCCGCGTTCGCCGGGGCCGTGCTGCGCGCGCTCCTGGCGGTGGACGACGCGCTCGGACGGCCGCCGGAGATCGACCTGGTGGACGTCGGCGCCGGGGACGGCACCCTCGCCGCGCGGGTCGCGGCGCTCGCTCCCGCGGACCTGCGGGCCAGACTCCGGCCGACCGCGGTGGACCTGGCCCCCCGGCCGCCCGGCCTGCCCGAGGGGATCACCTGGTCGGCCGTCCCGCCGGACCGGATCCACGGACTGGCGATCGCCAACGAGTGGCTGGACAACGTGCCCGTGGACGTCGTCGAGCAGACCCCGGACGGGCCCCGGCTGGTACTGGTCGATCCCGCGACCGGCGAGGAGCGGCTCGGCGGCCCGCCGGCGGCGGCCGACCTGGCCTGGCTGGACCGCTGGTGGCCGATGCGCGCGACGGGCGAGCGGGCGGAGGTCGGCGCGCCCCGCGACGACGCCTGGGCGGAGGTCGTCGTACGGCTGGCACGCGGACGCGCCGTCGCCGTCGACTACGCGCACGCCTCGGGCCGCCGCCCGCCGTACGGCACGCTGGCCGGCTACCGCGACGGGGCGGCCGTCCCGCCCGTGCCCGACGGATCCTGCGACATCACCGCGCACGTCGCCCTGGACGCCTGCGCGGTCGCCGGGGAGCGCGCCGGGGCCGCCACCGTGGCGCTGACCACGCAGCGCGAGGCCCTGCGCGCCCTCGGCCTCACCGGGACCCGGCCCCCGGCCGACCTCGCCCGCGCCGACCCGCGCGGCTACCTCCGCGCCCTGGTGACGGCCTCGGAGGAGGCGGAGCTCATCGATCCCGGCGGCCTGGGCGGCTTCGGCTGGCTCGTCCAGGAGCGCCTCTGAGCCTGCGCCGAGCCTGCGCCCGCCCGCCCACCCGCCCGCCGGGCCTCCGTCCGGCGGCGGATCCGTCCGGGCACGGACGCGGGTTCCGGTCACACGCGGACGTGCAGGGACTCCAGCCCGCGGATGACGTAGCCCGGACCCCAGACGGGCTCGGCGGCGAGCTCCATCGCCGGCGCTCTGCGCAGCAGGGCGCCGAACGACTCGGCGAGCTCGATCCGGGCCAGCGGCGCGCCCAGGCAGAAGTGGATGCCCGCGCCGAAGGAGATGTGCGGGTTGTCCAGCCGGCCCACGTCGAGGCGGTCGGGGTCGTCGAACACCTCGGGATCGCGGTTGGCCGAGCCGAAGAGCAGGGCCACCTCGCTGCCGCGCGGGATGTCCACCCCGCCGACCGTGATGTCCTCCAGCACCCAGCGCTCGAACATCTGCAGCGGGGTGTCCCACCGCATCAGCTCCTCGATCGCGGTCGGCAGCAGGCCGTGGTCGGCGCGGAGCCGCTCCAGCTCGGCGGGGTTGCGGAAGAGGGACCACCAGCCGTTGCCCGTGACGTTGACCGTCGCCTCGTGCCCGGCGTTGAGCAGCAGCACGCAGGTGCCGACCAGCTCCTCCTCGGTGAGCGCGTCGCCCTCGTCGGCGACCTGCGCCAGCGCGCTGATCAGGTCGTCGCCGGGGTGCGCCCGCCGGTGCCGGGCCAGTCCGACGAGGTAGTCGGAGAACTCCTCCGCGGCGCGCACGGCGGTGTGCTGGGCCTCGACCGAGGGGTTGAGCTCGTACATGCCGCAGATCTCGGCGGACCAGGGCCGGAGCAGGTGCCGGTCGGCCTCGGGCACACCGAGCATCTCGGCGATCACGGTCACCGGGAGCGGCTCGGCCACCTCGGCGATGAGGTCTCCCCCGCCGCCCTCGGCGAACCGGTCGACGAGCCCGGCGGCCAGCTCGGCGACCTTGGGACGCAGGGCCTCGACCATGCGCGGGGTGAACGCCTTGGACACCAGCCGGCGCAGCCGCGTGTGCACCGGCGGCTCGACGTCGAGCATCCCGGCCCGGACCACCCGCCAGAACGGGTCCTGGAAGGCGGGGTCGTCCGGCCTGCCGAACTCCGCGTGGGTGGCCACGTGCAGGTAGGACCTGCCGAGCCTGCGGTCGCGCAGCAGCGCGTTGACGTCGGCGTGCCGGGCGACCAGCCACTGGCCGGTCGGCTCGAAGAAACCGACCGGCCGCTCCCGCCGCAGTTCGGCGTAGACGTCGTACGGGTGGGCGACGAATTCCGGATCCCAGGGGTCGAACTTCACATTCGCATCGTAATCCCCGCTAGGCCCCGGCGGGCCTATCCGTCTCCTCCTCCTCGTCGTAGCGGTGGTGCAGCTCGACCGGCTCCTCGGCGCCCGCCTTGCTCCGCACGCGGATGTTGAGCAGTTCCACCAGCAGCGAGAAGGCCATCGCGAAGTAGACGTAGCCCTTGGAGATGTGCTGGTCGAAGCCCTCGGCCAGGAGCACGACGCCGATCAGGATCAGGAAGGACAGGGCGAGCATCTTGATGCTCGGGTGCTTGTCCACGAAGCGGCTGATCGGCCCGGAGGCGAACAGCATCACCAGGACCGAGACGACGACGGCCGCGACCATCACCCCGATCTCGTCCACCATGCCGACCGCGGTGATCACCGAGTCGAGCGAGAAGACGATGTCCAGGATCATGATCTGGAAGATCACCGCGCCGAAGGAGGCCGCCACCCTGCCCCCGGCGTGGCCGGACTTGCCCTCCAGGTTGTCGTGGACCTCGAAGACGCTCTTGCCGATCAGGAACAGGCCGCCCAGGATCAGGATCAGGTCGCGGCCCGAGATCTCCTGCCCGACCACCTCGAAGAGCGGCTCGGTGAGCCGGATCACCCACGACAGCGCGAGCAGCAGCGCCAGGCGGCTGACCAGCGCGGCCAGCAGGCCCAGCTTCCGGGCCCGGTCGCGCTGCTCGGGCGGGAGCTTGCCCGCCAGGATCGAGATGAAGATGATGTTGTCGATGCCCAGGACGATCTCCAGGCCGACGAGGGTGAGGAACCCTATCCAGATCTGCGGGTCGGTCACCCAGTCCATCGCCGTCTCCTCCGCGGAATCGTGCCGTTCCATGCAGTCACGCCGCGTAGACGATCGGCGGACGCCGGAAGTTCCTGCCCAGAATCGCCGGGCCGATCCCTCTCCCCGGGCGGGTCGCGGGGCGATCGGCCGGGGGAACCGCCGACTTGCGGAACCGGGCCCGGTGATGGTTATAGTTCGCCTGTAGGTCATGAGTGCCAGTGACAAGCCCCGGCTCGCTGGCCGGCAACCCTCGCGTCCGCGGCGGGGTGCCCCGGGTGAGGACCTGGTCCGGCACGAGGTGTGCCGGGCAAGCGCGGGCTCCACGCACCAACGCCGCCACGAGGGGCTTGGGGTCCGATGACCTCGAAGGAGTCCCGGCGTGTCCGTCCTCGGAATCTTCGCCCCCGCCCCCACCGGCACCGGTATCGGCGCCCTCGTCGGCGACGGGACCCGCACGGGTGCCGACGCCCTCCGCTCCCTGCCCGCCGCCCGGACGTCCGGCGCCCCGGCCGCGGCCGTGACGGTCCCGGCGGACCCGGCGGTCCGTACGGTCCCGGAGGGCCGGCCGATCCCCGCGGTGCTCGGCGCCGACCTGGAGGTCCCCGTCCGGGGCGGCAGGCTGGTCCCCTACGCCAACCTCGACTACGCCGCCAGCGCGCCGTGTCTGGAGCCGGTGAGCGCCGCGGTCGCCGCCGCGCTCCCGGCCTACTCCAGCGTCCACCGGGGCGCCGGCTACGCCTCCCAGCTCACCACCGCCCGCTACGAGCAGGCCCGGCACACGGTCCGCGCCTTCACCGGCGCCCGCCCCGGGGACGCGGTGGTCTTCACCCGCAACACCACGGACGCCACCAACCTGCTGGCCCGCGCCCTGCCCGAGGGGACCACCGTCGTGGTCTTCGACACCGAGCACCACGCCTCGCTGCTGCCCTGGGCGGACACCGTACGGCTCGCGCCCCCCGCCTTCCCCGGCGAGGCCGTCCGCGCGGCCGACGCCGCCCTGGCCGGGATCGACGGCCCGAAGCTGCTCGTGGTGACCGCCGCCTCCAACGTCACCGGCGAGCTCTGGCCGATCGCCGCCCTGGCGCACATCGCCCACCGCCACGGCGCCCGGATCCTCGTCGACGCCGCCCAGCTCGTCCCGCACCGCCCGCTCAACCTGACCGCGCTCGACCTGGACTACGTGGTCTTCTCCGGTCACAAGCTCTACGCGCCCTTCGGCACGGGCGTGCTCGTCGGCCGTCCCGACTGGCTCGCGGAGGCCCCGCCGTACCTGCGGGGCGGAGGCGCGGTGCGGGCCGTGCACGGCGCCGCCGACACGGGCGCGACGGGGGCCGGGGCGACGGGGGCGGGTGCCCCCGGCACGGAGACGGCGGGCGCGGCGGAGATCGAGTGGCACGACGACCCCGAGGCCCGGCACGAGGCGGGCACCCCCAACGTGCTGGGCGCCGTCGCCCTGGCCGCCGCCTGCGACGCCCTCACCGCGACCGGCTGGACCGCGCTGGTCCGCGAGGAGGAGCGGCTGCTCACCCGCCTGCGCGCCGGGCTCGCCGGGATCGAGGGCGTGCACGAGCTCTCCCTGTGGGGCCCGGACCACCCCCGGGTCGGCATCGTCTCCTTCGTGGTGGACGGCCGCACCGCCCGCGAGGTCGCCGAGGCGCTCTCCGACGAGTACGGCATCGGCGTGCGCGACGGGAAGTTCTGCGCCCACCCGTTCGTCCGGCACCTGCTGGGCGGCGTCAGGGACGGCGGCTGCGAGGACGGCACCGCCTCGGCGGTGCGCGCCTCGATCGGCATCGGCACCACCGCCGAGCACGTCGACCGCCTCGTCGAGGCCCTCCGGGAGCTTGTCTCCCGCGGCTGACGTGGCAGCATGGCCCCTATGACGGAACGGGTCGTGGGAATCGGGGCCGGAGCCGCCGCGGTCGGCGGCGGTGGCGGCACCGGTGGCGGCGTCGGTGGCGGTAAGGAGCTCGCGACCGAGGACATGGTCCTCAACATCGGCCCGCAGCACCCGTCCACGCACGGGGTGCTGCGTCTGCGGCTCACGCTGGACGGCGAGCGGATCAGCGCGGCCGAGCCGATCGTGGGCTACATGCACCGGGGCGCGGAGAAGCTGTTCGAGGTCCGCGACTACCGGCAGATCATCATGCTGGCCAACCGGCACGACTGGCTCTCGGCCTTCGCCAACGAGCTGGGCGTGGTCCTGGCGGTGGAGCGCATGCTGGGCATGGAGGTCCCGGTCAGGGCCGTGTGGACCAGGACCCTGATGGCCGAGCTCAACCGGGTCCTCAGCCACCTGATGTTCCTCGGCTCCTACCCGCTGGAGCTCGGCGCGATCACCCCGGTCTTCTACGCGTTCCGCGAGCGCGAGACGCTCCAGGCCGTGATGGAGGAGATCTCCGGCGGGCGCATGCACTACATGTTCAACCGGGTGGGCGGCCTGAAGGAGGAGATCCCGGAGGGCTGGACCGACCGCGTCTCCCGGGCGGTCGCGGACGTGCGGCGGCGGCTGCCCGACATCGAGGACCTGCTCGTGGGGAACGAGATCTTCACGGCCCGCACCCGCGGCGTCGGCGTGCTCTCCCGCGAGCAGATCATGCAGTACGGCGTGAGCGGCCCGATCGCCCGCGCCTCCGGGGTGGACGTCGACCTGCGGCGCGACGACCCCTACCTGGCCTACGGCGAGCTGCCGGTGAAGGTCGTCACCCGCTCGGCCGGCGACTGCCACGCCCGCTTCGAGGTGCTGCTGGAGCAGGCGAAGGTCTCCCTGGACCTGGCCGACGCCTGCCTGGAACGGCTCCGCGAGCTGCCCCCGGGCCCGGTCGACCAGCGGCTGCCCAAGGTCCTCAAGGTGCCCGAGGGCCACACCTACGCCTGGACGGAGAACCCGCTCGGCATCAACGGCTACTACCTGGTCTCCCGCGGCGAGAAGACGCCGTGGCGGCTGAAGCTCCGCTCGGCCTCCTTCAACAACGTCCAGGTGCTGCGCGAGATGCTCCCCGGCCACCTGGTGGCCGACATGGTGGCGATCCTCGGCTCGATGTTCTTCGTGGTCGGGGACATCGACAAATGACCGCCGGGCGCCCGGCCCGCCCTCAGCGGTCGGGGGCGGCGTCGGGGTCCTCCGGCACCCGGCAGCAGTGCTCCAGGTAGAGCGCGGCGCCGACCAGCGCCACGCAGCCGAGGAACGAGCCGCCCGCGATGAAGAAGTCGCGGCGCGGCGTGTCCTGGTCGAGCAGGCCGGCCGCGTAGAACGTGAACCCGGCGAAGACGCCCGCGAAGACGGCCCCGCCGTACGCCGAGGCCTTGGCGAGGGCGACGAGGCGGGCCACCGCCAGCGGCTCGACCGGCGTGGTGTCCGGCTTGCGCCGGATCCTGGCCTTGGTCATCCAGCCGGTGTGGGCCTCGCCGAGTGCGAGCAGCAGGACCGTCGGGATCGCCGTCCACGGCACGGCCGGGATGAACTGGTAGACCCGCTGGAGCACCGCCCAGGTGAGGATCGCGAAGACGACGGTGAGCCCGGTGAGCACCCCGGGACGGCTCGGCGTCATGCGGGTCCCCGCAGGGCCAGGTCGGCGCGGAGCCGTACCCCGGTCTTGTCGAGCCCGGCCAGCAGCGCGGCGACCGGCGTGCCGCCGAGCGTCGCCTCGGGGTCGGCCTGGAGCCAGGGGACCAGCACGAACGCGCGCTCGTGCGCGCGGGGGTGCGGGAGGGTGAGCTCCGGGTCGTCGGAGACGACCTCGCCCACGCTGATCAGGTCGACGTCCAGGGTGCGCGCCCCCCAGCGCTCGGTCCGCACCCGGCCGAAGGCGTTCTCGGTCTCCTGCGCGCGGGCGAGGAGCTCGCGGGGCGGGAGCGAGGTCTCGGCGACCGCGACGGCGTTGAGGTAGGGGCCCTGCTCGGGGCCGCCGACCGGGTCGGTCTCGTAGACCGGCGAGACGGCGACGAGGTCGAGGCCCGGCACGGCGGCCAGCGCGTCGAGCCCGCCCTGCAGCGTGGCGAGCCGGTCGCCGAGGTTGCCGCCGAGCGCCAGCACGGCCCTCATGCCCGGCTCCGGGTGATCGTCACGACCACGTCGTCGAACGGGAGCGGGATCGGGGCGGCGGGCTTGTGCACGCTCACCTCCGCCGCGGTGACCGGTTCGCGCGCCAGGCACACGTCGGCCAGCCGCTGGGCGAGGGTCTCGATCAGGTCGACCGGCTCGCCCTCCACGACCTTCACCAGGTCCTCGGCGAGCTCGCCGTAGTGCACGGTCCTGGTGAGGTCGTCCGCCGCCGCGGCGGGCGAGGTGTCCAGGAAAAGGGTGACGTCGAGGACGAACTCCTGGCCGAGCTCCCGCTCCGCGGGCAGCACCCCGTGCCGCCCCCGGGCCCGCAGGCCCCGCACGCTGATCCGGTCCCCGGCCCCGTCTCCGGCTGCGCCTCCGGTCACGACACGCCCTCTTCCCCGTCCTCGTCGTCTTCGGTCTGCAGCACCGGTGAACCGTGGTGCAGCCAGAGCCGCCACCCCTCCGGCGTCCGGACGAAGGTGTTGCTCGCCACCACCTTGCCCGCGGCGAAGCTGGAATCACCTTCGTCGCCCGCGGTGAGGATGTTCTCCTCACACGTCAGGACGGCGACGTCGCCGTGGACCATGACGTTCACGTCCGTCAGCACGAACTGGATGTAGGGGGTGTTGGCCATGATGAGCGCCCAGGAGCGCAGCACCTCGGCCCGGCCGGTGACGATCGGCCAGCCCGGGTGCACGCAGCCCACCTGCTCGGCACCGGTCTCCTCGGCCCAGATCTCGGTCATCCGGTCGAGGTCGGCGTTCTCGATCGCGGTGTAGAACGCCTGGTTGACCGCCTCGATGGCGGCGGTGTCGACGCTCATGCTCTCGCTCCCTCGACTGCTGCGGCCACGCGGACGGCGTCCGCGTTCGGGCGTACGTCGTGCACCCGCACACACCACGCCCCCGCCTGCGCGGCCAGGGCCGTGACGGCGAGCGTGGCGGCGTCGCTGTCCTCGAAGGGCCGCGGGGCGCCGTCCGGTCCGGCCAGCAGGCGGCCCAGGAAGCGCTTGCGCGAGGCCCCGATCAGCAGCGGACGGCCCAGGCCGGCGAGCCGCTCCGTCGCGGCGACCAGCGCCCAGTTGTGCTCCGGGTGCTTGGAGAAGCCCAGTCCCGGGTCCAGGACGATCTGCTCCTCGGCGACCCCCTCGGCCCGCACCGACGCGACCCGCTTGGCGAGCTCGTCGCAGACCTCGGTCACGACGTCGCCGTAGACGGCCCGGCTCTGCATCGTGTGGCTGTGGCCCCGCCAGTGCATGACCACGTAGGCCACGCCGGAGGCCGCCACGACCCGCGGCATCGCGGGGTCGGCCAGGCCGCCGCTGACGTCGTTGACCAGTTTGGCGCCCGCGTCCACCGCCGCCCTGGCGACCTCCGCCCGCATGGTGTCGACGCTGACCGTGACGCCCCGGCGGCTCAGCTCCCGGATGACCGGCTCGACCCGCGCCAGCTCCTCCTCCAGCGAGACCCGCGCCGCCCCGGGACGGGTGGACTCGCCGCCCACGTCCACGATGTCGGCGCCCTGCTCGACGAGCTCCAGGCCGTGCCGGACGGCGGCCGACCGGTCGAACCAGCGGCCGCCGTCGGAGAAGGAGTCGGGGGTCACGTTGACCACGCCCATCACCAGGCAGCGTCCCTCGTCGGGCAGGCCCGGGACGACGCGACGCCGCCCGTCGCGGCCCGGAGGCCGGTGACCGCCGCCTTCCCGCGGGTCCGGTGGCGCTGTCCCGTGCGGTGTGGTCATGCGGCCAAGCCTAGGTGCTCGCGCCCGCCCGGCCGGGGCGTGGGTCCACCTCTCCGATAACGAATCAGCAGACCCACCCGATCAGCGCAGGATCAGGGCCATCGCCTCGGCCCGGGTCTTCTCGCTGTCGCGGAAGATCCCCCGGACCGCCGAGGTGGTGGTCTTGGCGCCGGGCTTGCGCACACCCCGCATGGTCATGCACAGGTGCTCGCACTCGATCACCACGATGACCCCGCGGGGCTCCAGCACGCGCATGAGCGCGTCGGCGATCTGCGAGGTCATCCGCTCCTGCACCTGAGGACGCCGGGCGTAGACGTCGACGAGGCGGGCGAGCTTGGACAGGCCGGTGACCTGCCCCTTCTCGTTCGGGATGTAGCCCACGTGGGCCAGGCCGTGGAACGGGACCAGGTGGTGCTCGCAGGTGGAGTAGACCTCGATGTCGCGCACCAGGATCATCTCGTCGTGGTCGACGTCGAAGACCTTGGTCAGCACGTCCTCCGGGGCCTGCCCCAGCCCGGCGAACTGCTCCGCGTAGGCGCGGGCCACCCGGCCCGGCGTCTCCAGCAGGCCGTCGCGGTCCGGGTCCTCGCCGATCGCGATCAGGATCTCGCGGACGGCCTTCTCGATCCGGGCGTGGTCGACCTGGAGCGGCTGGGGGGGTTCCACGCTCAGTTCCCGTCCCTGACCGCGGTGTCCGGGTGACCGGCGCCCGCGGGGAGCGCCCCGTTGCCGGACTGCTCCTTCGGGGTCAGGATCGGCGGGCGGTTGGAGGGCAGCCGCTTGCCGTACCCGGAGTAGGACGGGCGGTGCTCCTTGACCACGACCGGGGCGAAGATCTGCAGGACCTGCTCGCGGGAGAGGGTCTCCTTCTCCATCAGCTCCAGCACCAGGTTGTCGAGCACGTCGCGGTACTCGACGAGGATCTCCCAGGCCTGGTCGTGCGCGGACTCGATGAGCCTGCGCACCTCCTCGTCGATCGTGGAGGCGATCTTCTCGGAGTAGTCGCGCTCGTGGCCCATCTCGCGGCCGAGGAAGACCTCGCCGTTGCCGGTGCCGAACTTGCGGGCGCCGAGCTGCTCGCTCATGCCGTACTCGGTGACCATGCGGCGGGCGATGGAGGTGGCCTTCTCGATGTCGTTGGAGGCGCCCGTGGTGGGCTCGTGGAACACGAGCTCCTCCGCGGTGCGCCCGCCCAGCAGCATCGCGAGCTGGTCCATCATCTCCGAGCGGGTCGCGAGGAACTTGTCCTCCATCGGCAGCGTCATGGTGTAGCCGAGGGCGCGTCCGCGGGACAGGATCGTGATCTTGTGGACCGGGTCGGAGTTGGGCAGCGCGTGCGCGACCAGGGCGTGACCGCCCTCGTGGTACGCGATGATCTTCTTCTCCTGGTCCGACATGACGCGGGTCTTGCGCTCCGGGCCCGCCATCACGCGGTCGATGGACTCCTCCAGGAGCTCCATCGTGATCAGCTTCTGGTCGGCGCGCGCGGTGAGCAGCGCGGCCTCGTTGATCACGTTCGCCAGGTCGGCGCCGGTGAACCCGGGCGTCCGGCGGGCGATGATGTCGAGGTCGACGCCCTCGGCGAACGGCTTGCCGCGGCCGTGGACCTTGAGGATGCCCTTGCGGCCCTCCAGGTCGGGACGGTCCACGGTGACCTGGCGGTCGAAGCGGCCCGGACGCAGCAGCGCCGGGTCGAGGATGTCGGGCCGGTTCGTCGCGGCGATGAGGATCACGCCGCCCTTGACGTCGAAGCCGTCCATCTCGACGAGGAGCTGGTTCAGCGTCTGCTCGCGCTCGTCGTGCCCGCCGCCGAGACCGGCGCCGCGGTGGCGGCCCACCGCGTCGATCTCGTCGATGAAGATGATCGCCGGGGCGTTCGCCTTGGCCTGCTCGAACAGGTCGCGGACGCGCGAGGCGCCGACGCCGACGAACATCTCGACGAAGTCCGAGCCGGAGATCGAGTAGAACGGCACGCCGGCCTCGCCGGCGACGGCCCTGGCGAGCAGGGTCTTGCCGGTTCCGGGCGGGCCGTACAGCAGGACGCCCTTGGGGATCTTCGCGCCGATCGCCTGGAACTTGGCCGGGGCCTGGAGGAACTCCTTGATCTCCTGGAGCTCCTCGATGGCCTCGTCGGCGCCCGCGACGTCGGCGAAGGTGGTCTTGGGGGTGTCCTTGGTGATGAGCTTGGCCTTCGACTTGCCGAAGTTCATCACCCGCGAGCCGCCGCCCTGCATCTGGTTCATGATGAACAGGAAGAGCAGCACGATGAAGACGATCGGCAGGAAGCTGACCAGCAGGCCGAGCAGGAAGTTCTCCTGCGGCACGTCGGCGGTGTAGCCCTCCTTGACGCTGCCGGTCCTCTTCTTCTCCGCCAGGAGGTTCATGATCTGAGTCCCCTGGCCGTCGACCCAGGGCGACTGGATGCGGTTCGTCTCCTTGCCCGCGACCCTCACCGGGTTGACGAGCGTCAGCTCCGCCCGCTGCTCCTTGTCGACGACCCTGGCGCTCTTGACGTTCCCCGCCTGGATCTGCTCCATCAGCAGGGAGGTGTCGGCCTTCGTGTAGTTGCCGTCACCGCTCCACAGCGTGCTGACCAGCACGAGGAGCACGACGATGCCCAGGATCCACAGCAGTGGCCCACGTGTAAATCGCTTGAGATCCATCCGATGCGGAACCCCGGCGGGCCCGTCCCTTCCTGACCAAGGCCTGGCAACCCCGGGCGGAGCCCGGGGTTCGCGGTATCCCTAACCGCTCCCCCTGACTACCCAGAGACGGCGTGAAACCACCTCTCGGTCGTCCGAAGGTACACCGGCGCGGCGCGCGGGGTAACCGCCCGCACGACACCGGCTCTGCCTTACCAACGTACGTCAGGCGGGTCCGTGTTCCCCGGAGCTCTGAGCAATGTGGCTTTCCGGCCGATTCCGTGCTAGCGCGCTTCGCCCACGGCGTATTTTCAGCTCGCGCCGTAGACGTGCGGAGCAAGAGTTCCAATAAAGGGTAGATTGCGGTATTTCTCCGCATAGTCCAGGCCGTACCCGATCACGAACTCGTTCGGGATATCGAAACCGACATAACGGACGTCGATCGGCACCTTGATGGCGTCCGGCTTGCGCAGCACCGTGCAGATCTCGACGGAGGCCGGGTTGCGCGACTTGAGGTTCTGCATCAGCCACGACAGGGTCAGGCCCGAGTCGATGATGTCCTCGACGACCAGCACGTGGCGGCCCGCGATGTCGGTGTCCAGGTCCTTCAGGACGCGGACCACGCCCGAGGACTTGGTGCCCGCGCCGTAGGACGACACGGCCATCCAGTCCATCTGCACCGGCACGTGCAGCGCCCGGGCCAGGTCGGCCATCGCCATGACCGCGCCCTTGAGCACGCCCACGATCAGCAGCTCCCTGCCCTCGTAGTCCTCGTCGATCCGGGCCGCGAGCTCCTTGATCTTCGTCTGGAGCTCGTCCTCGGGGATGAGGACCTTCGCGAGGTCCTTGCCCATGTCGGCTGCGTCCACCTGGGTCTTCCTTACGGGAGTGGCCTGCTGTCCGGGTCGCCGTCGTCCCCTCGTGGGGCATCTGCGGCGAATATCAGGGTGCCACACCGCCGGACCGCGCCGATCCCCCCGGGTACCCCCACCGACCGCTGCCCCCGCCAGGCCGTGACCAGACGCTCGACCTGCAGGATGTGCCCGGCCGAGAGCGCGCCGGGCGGGGCCCCCGCGGCGATCGCGGCCCGCCGCAGCACCCGCCGCCGGACCGCCGGCGGCAGCCCCTCCAGCACCGGTACGGCCAGCGCCACGCCCTTCGGGATATCGCTGAGGGCGCAATCGCCGGCGACCGGCGCGTGGCCACCGGCGACCGGCGCGTGGTCACCGGCGACCGGCGCACGACCGCCGCCGACCGGGGCGCGATCTCCGGCGACCGGCGCGTGGCCACCGGCGACCGCCCGGCCGTAGGCCTCCTCGGCCCACGCGTCCAGGGCGTCCGCGTCGTCCCGGCACAGGACCGCGGTGCGGGCGAGCGCCTCCGCGACGCCGGGGCCGAGCTCGTCCTCCAGCGCGGGCAGCAGCCGCGTCCGGACCCGGACCCGGGCGTAGCGGCCGTCGCGGTTGTGCGGGTCCTCCCACGGGACGAGCCCGAGCGCCGCGCAGGCCGCGACGGTCGTGCGGCGCCCGAGCTCCAGCAGCGGCCGCCGGTAGACCCCCGTCCGCGCGGGCATCCCCGCCAGCGAGCGCGTCCCGCTCCCCCGCGCGAGCCGGAGCAGCACGGTCTCGGCCTGGTCGTCCCGGGTGTGCCCGAGCAGCACGGCCGCCGCCCCGAGCCGCCCGGCCGCCTCCGACAGCGCCGCGTACCGCGCCTCGCGCGCGGCGTTCTCCGGCCCGCCGGACGTCCCCACCGTGACCGTCAGGACCTCGACCGGATCGAGGCCGAGCGGGAGCCCCGCCACCTCGGCCGCCTGGCGCGCCGACCCGCTCTGCAACCCGTGGTCGACCGTCAGCAGCCCGGCCCGCAGCCCCGCGCGGGGCGCGGCGAACGCGAGCCCGGCGGCCAGCGCGAGCGAGTCGGCGCCGCCGCTGCACGCGGCCAGCACGAGGTCGCCGGGCTCCAGGTCGGCCAGCGCGAGCCGTACGGCGCGGCGGACGTCCGCGACGGCGGGATGCGGTCCCATCTGTCACATTGCGACGCTGCGCGTCGCGGCTCGGGGGCCGGTGACCGACGTCTTCCCTCGTCGCGTGCTCGCTGTGACATGGCGACGCTGCGCGTCGCGGCTCGGGGGCCGGTGACCGCCGTCTTCCCTCGTCACGTGCTCGCTCCGCTGCGCGCGCTCCTCAGTCCGGACGACGGAGCCACCTCGCGGGCTGCGCGCGCTCCTCGGTCCGGACGCCGGAGCCCCCTCGCGGGCTTGTCCCTCGGGATACAACGGGTCAGTCGGTGATCTCGGGGGCGGGCAGGGCGGGAGCGTCGAGGACGCGGGCGATCCAGCGCTCGGGATGGGCGATCTCGTCCTGGGTCGGAAGGGTCTCGGGGGAGGTCCAGACCTTGTTGAAGCCGTCCATCCCGGCGCGGCCGGCGACGGTGCGGACGAAGGCGGAGCCCTCGGCGTACTGCTTCATCTTGAGGTCGATGCCGAGCAGCTTGCGGACCGTGCGGTCGAGGCGGGAGCCGCCCTCGCGGCGGTGGTGGAACTTGGCGCGGATGTCGGCGACCGAGGGGACCACGCCGGGCCCGACGGCGTCCATCACGTAGTCGCCGTGCCCCTCGACCAGGGTCATCACCGCGGTGAGGCGGTCGAGGATCTCCTTCTGCTCAGGCGTCTGGATCGCGTCGATGAGGTTGCCCTCGCCGCCCCGGACCGCGTCGGCGACCGCGTCCGCGGCCGAGCGGAGCCGGTCGAGGAGCGTGGGGAGGTCCAGGTCGGAGGCGAGCAGGAACTCGGTCATCTGGTCCCGGACGTAGGCCCGCAGCCAGGGGACGCCGGTGAACTGGACCCGGTGGGTCTCCTCGTGCAGGCAGACCCAGAGGCGGAAGTCGCCGGGGTCGACGCCCAGCTCGCGCTCGGCGTGCACGATGTTGGGCGCGACCAGGGTGAGGCGGCCGACCGCCGCCTGACCGGAGGGGTCCGGCGGGAGGAAGAGCTCGTACTGCCCCAGCACCCGCGAGGCGAGGAAGGCCAGCACCGCGCCGACCTCGACGCCGGTGATGCGCGAGCCCACCGCGGTCACGACCGCCGGGGTCTGTCCCTTGCGGGCGGCCATCCGCTCGGTCAGCGGCTCCAGCACCACCCGGAAGCCCTCGACGTTGGCCTTGATCCAGCCCGGCCGGTCGACGATCGTGGCGGGCTGTGGAGCGGTCTCGGTGTCGATCCGGGTGAACTCCCGGACGTGGCCCTCGGCCACCCGGGACAGCCGCCGCAACTCGGCGACCGCCTCCCGCGCCTCCTCCCGGCTCACCTGCGGCCCGGGGCGCACCAGGCGCGTTCCGGTCGCTACGGCCAAGTCCCAGTCGATCACCTGCATACCGTCCACCGTACGTGCTGCTCCGCCGTACCGCGCGGATTACCCGTCACGGCCCGGCCCGCTCACCCCGCCACGGAGGCGGCCACGGTGGCGGCCAGCCGGTCGAGGGCCGCCTCCGCCTTGCCCCAGCCGGGTGGGACCTCGTCGGCCATGAAGGCGAACGCCACCAGTCTGCCGTCCTTCGTGGTGGTCAGCCCGGCCAGCGTGCTGACCCCGTCGAGGGTGCCCGTCTTCGCGCGGACGAGGCCGTAGGCGGCGTCGCTCCGGCCGAACCGGTGGCCCAGCGTCCCGGTGAACCCGGCGACGGGCATGCCGCTGACGATCGGGTGCAGCCGCGGGTTGGCCGGGGAGACCGCCACCGCGACCAGGCGGGCCAGCGCCGCCGCCGTGATGCGGTTCTTCGGCGACAGGCCGCTGCCGTCGTGCACCCGGATCCCCTCGGCCGCGCCCAGCCGGGTCAGCACCTTGTGCACGGCCGCCGCGCCGCCGTCGAACGAGGCGGGCTCGCCCTCCTTGAGCGCCACCTGCCGGGCCAGCGCCTCCGACAGGTCGTTGTCGCTGAGCGTCAGCGCCCGCTCGACCAGGGCGTGGACGGGTGCGGAGTCGACCCGGGCGATCTCCTCGGCACCCGGGTCGGCCCCGGCCCGCCTGGCCGTCCGGCCGGCCTTGACCCCGTACTTCGCCAGCAGCGAGACGAACGCCGCGTGCGCGGTCCTGGAGGGGTCGGAGACCCGCTGCCGGCTGCCGGGGGCGGTCGTGCCCTCGTCGACCATGAGCGCCGTCACCGGGGCGACGCTGCCCTCGGGCACGTAGCCGGGCTTCCAGCTGGCGGCGGTGCGGCGGCCGGTGTAGAGGCCGTCGTCGTAGGCCACGGTCACCTTGGTGACGCCCTCGGCCTTGAGCGCCTTGGCCGTGCGCGAGGCGAGGGAGGCCAGCGAGGCGGGCCGGGGGTAGACCGAGGGGTCGGTCTTCCCCGCCGCCAGGGTCGGGTCGCCCCCGCCGACCAGGATGATCGAGGCCGGCGAGGAGCCGCGGACCACCCGGGTGCTCAGCCGGGCGTCCGGCCCCAGGGAGGCGAGCGCGGCGACCGAGGTGACGATCTTCGTGGTGGAGGCGGGGGTGATGCCCCGGTCCGCGTCGTCGGCGAACAGCCTCTCGCCGCTCTCCACGTCGACCACCGCGGCCCCCACGCTCTCGCCCAGTGCGGGGTCCCCCAGCGCCCTGGTGAGCCGTTCTGTCAAAGTAGTCTTGGCCGGGAGAGGTCCGTTCCCGCCCGCGGCCAGGACCGGACCCGCGGTGACGACGGGGACGGCCACCGGCTCGGGCGAGGCCGCCGGCCGCGTCTCCTTCTCTCCCAGCGCGTCGCTGGCGAGCAGGTGGGCGCCGGCCCCGACGACGAAAAGCTGCAGCATGACGAGAGTGACCAGCGCCACCCACCGATCACGCCGCATCATGTCGCCGGCCTCTCATCGATCCCTGTAACCGATCCTGTAACCAATCACGCCTACGAGACATTAACGCCCGACCGGGACTGCCCGGGGGCTTGAGCGGAGGAACCGCGGTGGAGTTCGACGTTCTCGTTGAGATTCCCAAGGGACAACGGAACAAGTACGAGGTGGACCACAAGACCGGCCGGATGCGGCTGGACCGGATGCTCTTCACCTCCACGCAGTACCCCGCCGACTACGGCTTCATCGAGGGCACGCTCGGCGAGGACGGCGACCCCCTCGACGCCCTGGTCCTGCTCCAGGAGCCGACCTTCCCCGGCTGCCTGATCCAGTGCCGCGCCGTGGGCATGTTCCGGATGACCGACGAGAAGGGCGGCGACGACAAGGTCCTGTGCGTCCCCGCCACCGACCCCCGGATGGAGCACATCCGCGACATCCACCACGTGCCCGAGTTCGACCGCCTGGAGATCCAGCACTTCTTCGAGGTCTACAAGGACCTGGAGCCCGGCAAGTCCGTCGAGGGCGCCAACTGGGTCGGCCGGGTGGAGGCCGAGGAGGAGATCCGCCGCTCCATCGAGCGGGCCGTCATCGACGAGGGCAGCGGGCACGGGGAACACGGCGAGCACTGAGACCGGCGTCCGCACGGGTCAGGTGGGACGGGTCGCGCCGACGAGGTCGCTGCGCCGGATCGGCGCGATCCGCACGACGTCCCCGGTGCGCGGAGCGTGGACCATCATGCCGCCGCCGATGTACATGCCCACGTGGTGGATGTCGCCCGGGTCGCGGGTGACGCGGCCGAAGAACACCAGGTCGCCCCGGCGGAGCCGGTCGAGCGGCACGTGCGGGCCCGAGGTCCACTGCGTGCCGGTCCAGTGGTCGAGCCGGACGCCCACCCGCTCCCAGGCCCGCATGGTCAGCCCCGAGCAGTCGTAGCTGCCCGGACCGTCCGCCGCCCAGACGTACGGCTTGCCGAGCTGGGTGAGCGCCCAGTCGGCGGCGATGTCCCCCCGGGCCGGGGAGTCCGGTCCGGGCGGCCGGTCGAAGTCGTCCCCGCCGCCGGTGCGGGCCCGCTCCCGCCGGAGCGCCGCGCGCCGCGCCCGCTCCTGGGCCGCGCGCTCGCGGGCGATCCGGGCCCGTTCCAGCGCCTCGGCCCGCTCCCTGGCCAGCCGGTCGGCGGTGCTGCGCGCCGCGTCGGCCCGCCTCTCCAGCACCGCCCGCTCCGCCGCCAGCCGACGGGTCTGCACGACCTGCTCGGCCACCGCGCGCTGCGCCGCCGACTTCGCCGCGTCCGCGCGCTGCGCCGCCGCCCGCCGCTCGGCGTAGGCCGCCTCCGCCTGCTCCTGGAAGACGACGAGCACCTCCCGGGCGTCGCGCAGCTGCCCGAGCCGGGCGGCCTGGCCGCCGCCCACGTGGACCATGATGCTCATCCGCTGCAGGTAGGCCGGGTCCGCGCCGCCGCCCCCCGCGTCGGCCACCAGGCCCATCATCGGGTTCATCCCGCCGTAGCTCTCGGCGGCGAGCGCGGCCACCGCCCGGCGGGAGTCCTCCACCTGGGCGCCGGCCGCGCGGACCTGCTCGTCCGCCCGCCGCTGGCGCTCCTCGGCCTGGGCCAGCCGCACCAGCTCGCCGTTGTAGGCCTCGATCAGCTTCTCCGCCCTGGCCGTCAGCCCTTCGAGCTCGGCCTCGGCCTCGGCGAGCAGGGCCGTGGCCGTGCCCAGCCGCCTGCTCTGCTCGCGGGCCTCGGCGCTCGCGCGGGCCACCTCGTCCGCCGACGGGCCGGGACCGCCCGGTGCGGCGTCGGCCGGGAGACCGGCCACCACGACCAGCGCGCAGGCCAGACCGGCCATCACGGTGGCGCCACGGCGCCGCTTACCGACGGACTGCATGCATCACCCTCCTGGACCGCCGTACGCTTCCGCGGCGTACGGCGCCAGCCAGGATTACGCTCCGTCACTCTCCGGCCAAGCGCGACAGGCACGCTGTAATCAACCCAGGCAATCAGCAAGGACAGACAAGACGTTGTATTCACCTGTCCGGGGCGAAGAGCCGTGAAGACGGGCGTCACCGCACCGGACCGGCCTCACGGGCCCGCCGCGGAGGGAGCGGCCGACGGCGCGGGCGGCTCCGACGCGGTCGGTGTGCTCGACGTGTCCGGGGTCGGCGGCGGGGTCGAGGAGGCGGGCGGCGGGGTCGACGGCGGGGTCGACGGCGCCGGCGGAGGGGGCGGCGGCTTCGGCGTGGAGGTGGAGGCGGCCGGTGACGGGGCCGGCTTGGGGGTCGGGCACGGCTTGGGACCCGGCCGTCCTCCCTGGTGGTCGCGGGGCGGCTGCACGGGGGCGGTCGGCCGCCCGTCCGGCGGACCGTCCGGCGCGGGAGGGACGGGCCGCCACGACGGCTGCGCCGGACCCGCGGGACCGGCGGGACCGGGCCGGTCGGGTCCCGCTCCGGGGGGGAGCCGGTCCGGCTGCGCCTCCGGCCCGGCGGCGCCGGGCCACTGCCGCGTCCGCCCCGGGCCGGTGGGCCCGAGGGCGTGGACGACCAGCTCCGGAGGAGCGGACTCCAGGGCCATCGGGCGCTCTCCGGTCTCGACCTGCCACGGCAGGCGCACGCCCGGGGGGCCGCCCACCGCGGGGAGGACCCCGGAGGCGATGCCGGACGGCTCCCCGCCCGGCCCCCCGCCGACGTTGACGAGGATCATGGCGGTTGCGGCCGCCACCGCGACCGCAGCCGCCGCACCGGCCAGCGCGCGAGCCCGGCGAGGATCCCGGCGAACCCGCGCGGCGGGAAACCCGGCGGCGTCGAGGACGCCGATCCGGCCGGCGGCATAGCGGCGGTAGGGGACGAGCTCGGGGTCGGTGAAGCAGCTCATCACCCGCACGCGCACGGTGTCCGGCAGCGTCACCCCGGGGAGCAGGTCGAAGACCTTGACCGCGGAGATCTGCCGGGAGCGGTGCGGCGAGCAGCCGTCGCAGCGGTTGACGTGGGCGATCATCCGCTCGCGGGTCCCGGAGGTGAGCTCCCCGGAGAACCCGCCCAGGATCTCGGCCCGCTCCGCACAGTCGTAGGGGCCCTTGCGGGCGAGGAACTCGGCGGTCACCGCGTCGCGCAGCCGGTCCTTGGCGGCTTCGAGCATGCGCTCGGCGTCCCGGTCCGGGATCCGCATCACCGCGGCGGCGTCGGCGACGTCCAGGTCGTGCCGGGCGACCAGTTCGAGGATCTCGCGGTCCTCCTCGGACAGGCCCCGGACGGCGTTCCAGGCCACCACCCGCAGGTCGGCGTCGCCGCCGCGCGGGACGGGCGGCTCCTCGGCCGGCGCCTGCCGCTCCTGGCCCTCCGCGGCCAGGCGCAGCCGCAGGCACTGCTCCCGGGCCAGGGCGTACAGCCAGGCCTTCAGCCGCCCGGCGTCGGTGAGCACGTGGACCCGGTCCTCGGCGGTGATCAGGGTGTCCCGGAGGGCCACCTGGGCGCCGTCCGGATCATCCAGCAGGGACCGGCAGTAACCGTAGACGCCCTCGGCGTAGGAGTCGTAGAGCGCGGCGAGGGCGCCCGCATCACGGGCGCGCAGGGCTTCGACCAGGACGCTGTCGTTCATGTAGCAGACGGTAATAGCGCCGTAACTACAAGTTCCACCGATTCCTGGAAGACACGGCAACCGTATTCAGAATGTTAACAACCCCTGCAAAAAATGCCGCATTCCGCGCATTCGTAAACCTTAGTCAATGGCCATTTGCCGGAATTGACGGTCAGGGGGTGCCCGTCTCGCCCGGCACGGCCCGCCGCCCCCGGTCCTCGGCGAACGGGGAGGTCGTCGGCTTGACGGTGTGCACCGGGACCGCGCCGCCCAGCGCCAGTTCCTCGTACGGCCTGCTGCTCGACCCCCAGGTGCGCGCCACCACCTCGGCCCGCGCCACCCTGGCCGGATCGGCGACGCTCTCGATGTCGAGCAGGAAGCGGCGCCTGCGGTTCTCCCGGACGTCGTCGACGAACGTCGTCCCCCCGCCGAGCAGCCTGCCCGCCGCGTCGCGCAGCAGCGCGGTCACCGCCAGGGTCCCCGCGGGGAGCCGGTACGGGGTGCCGACGTACCCGGTGACCAGGTACCCGCCGTCCTTCGGCCGTCCGGTCCTCACCCCGGAGACGGGGAACGGCTTGAAGGCCGAGACGATGCGGCCCGCCCTGCGCCACTCGGCCGGGCGGTAGTCGATGGTCACCTTCACCGGCTTCTTCACCGCGAGCGCCTGCCCGGTGAAGGAGAGCGATCCCGCCGGGGGCACCGCGTCGAGCGGTTGGTCCATCCGGACGACCTCCTTGCCCCGGGCGTCCCGCCCCACCACCGTGACGACCACGTGCTCGCCGAAGTGCCAGGGGTTGGGGTTGGCGAGCACCCCGGCCCAGTTCACCACGTACCCGTCGTGGCGGTCCTCGCTGCGGACGACCGAGGAGACCTCCTCCTCGACCGTGAGCGCCCGGAGCCCCGGGACGTCGTCGTCCTGCCTGCGCTCGCTCGCGCAGCCGGTGAGGAGGATCAGGGTGAGGGCGCCGAGGACGCCGGCGGTGCGGGTGATGTAGGCCACCCAGCCGTCATAGTCCCCGGCCGCGCGCGGCCCTTCCCGGACACGCAGGGGTCAAGCGAACTCTTTAGCCGCGCTGCCGCAGACCTTGCCGATCGGCCCGGCCCGGGTCCCGGTCGCGGCGGCGGGTCAGCGCTTCCTTACGACCCGGCTCTCGTCCCAGACCGGCTCCGGCGCCTCGTACACCCTCCCGTCGGAGCCGAAGACCAGGTAGCGGTCGAAGTCGTCGGCGAACCACCGGTCGTGGGTGACCGCGACCACGGTCCCGTCGAAGGCGTCCAGCCCCTGCTGCAGCGCCTCGGCGCTGGCCAGGTCCAGGTTGTCGGTCGGCTCGTCCAGCAGCAGCATCGTGGTGCCGGACAGCTCCAGCAGCAGGATCTGCAGCCGCGCCTGCTGCCCGCCCGACAGGGTCTCGAAGCGCTGCTCGGCGATGCCCCCGGCCAGCTCGTAGCGGGCCAGCGCCTTCATCGCCTCGTTCTTCAGCCGCGCGTGCTCGGTCATGACGATCTCGCACGGGGTCCGGCCGAGGAGCTCCGGCCGGGCGTGGGTCTGCGCGAAGTGCCCGGGGACGACCCGCGCGCCGAGCCTGGCCGTCCCCGTGTGCCGGACGTCCTCCCCGGCCAGCAGCCGCAGGAAGTGCGACTTTCCGGAGCCGTTGGAGCCCAGCACCGCGACCCGCTCGCCGTACCAGATCTCCAGGTCGAACGGCTTCATCAGGCCGGTGAGCTCCAGCCCCTCGCAGATCACCGCCCGCTTGGCCGTCCGGCCGCCTCTGAGCCGCATGCTGATGAACTGGTCCTTCGGCGCGGCCTCGGGCGGGCCCGCCTCCTCGAACCTGCGCAGCCGGGTCTGGGCCGAGTGGTAGGCGGCGGCCATGGTGTCCATGTACTTCGCCTTCTGCTTGAGCATGTTCACCAGCCGCTTGAGCTTGGCGTGCTCCTCGTCCCAGCGCTTCTTCAGCTCCTCCAGGCGCTCGTTGCGCTCCCTGCGGGCCTGCGCGTAGCTCCGGAAGCCGCCGCCGTGCACCCAGACGTTGCCGGACTCGACGGTGATGATCCGGTCGGCGGCGTTGGCCAGCAGCTCCCGGTCGTGGCTGACCAGCAGCACCGTCTTGGGTGTCTCGCGCAGCGCCTGCTCCAGCCAGACCTTGCCCGGCACGTCGAGGTAGTTGTCCGGCTCGTCCAGCAGAAGCGTCTGGTCCGGCCCGCGCAGCAGCGCCTCCAGCACCAGCCGCTTCTGCTCGCCGCCCGACAGCGTGTTCACCTCGCGGTACTTGCACCGGTCGTACGGCACGCCGAGGGCGGCCATGGCGCAGGCGTCCCAGAGCACCTCGATGTCGTAGCCGCCCGCGTCGGTGTAGTCCGTGATGGCCTGCGCGTAGCGCATCTGCGCCTTCTCGTCCTCGCGCTCCATCATCACCAGCTCGGCGGCCTCCAGGGCCTCGGCCGCCCGCCGTACGCGCTCGGGGGCGACGCTGACCAGCAGGTCGTGCACACTCCGGCCGTCGCGGATGCCGCCGATGAACTGCCGCATGATCCCCAGCCCGCCGGAGCCGGCGACGCTCCCCTCCACCGGCTGGAGGTCGCCGGCGATGAGCCGCATCAGCGTCGTCTTCCCCGCGCCGTTCGGCCCGACGAGCGCCGCCTTCACCCCGTCGCCGACCCGGAAGGACACGTCGTCCAGCAACGGCCTGCCGTCCGGCAGCACGTACGTCAGATGACCGACCTCGACGTGTCCCACGATGTTTCCCCTACTCTCAAGTCCCCGCGCAGGGTACATGCCGGTTTCACCCGCGGGCACCCGAATTTCCGCCGGTACGGCATGCGCGGGGCCGGATGGGGTCAGGTCTGTTCCACGCCTCTGAGTATTTCGGTCTTCACTACGCCCTCGACCGCGTGACAGAGCTTGGCGTCCGTCGTGAGCAGCGGAACTCCCCGATCAAATGCCAGCTGGGCGAAGACCGCGTCGTACATGCGCAGTGTGAGCCGTACCGCCAGCCCTGCGGCCCGCTCCAGATGGTCAGCACCGATCTGGTGAACCGCCACGCCGAGGTCATCGATGACCCGCACGGCCGCCGCGAACTCCTCCGCTGTCAGACGACCGGTCAGCAGCCCTTTCTTGCGCAGGACACCGGCCACCTCGATCCGGGCGAAGTCCGCCGTCTCCAGCTTGACGAGGCCGTTCAGAAACGCCCCTTGAACCTCACGGGCATGCTCGAAGCCGGGCTGGTCGACGAACCACCGCAGGAAGACACCGGTGTCGACGACGTAGGCGTCAGCCACGGGGCCCTTCTCGGAGCCTGTCCAGATCCTCGTCCACACCCGTCACCCCTTGCATCCGGCCACGGATGCGCTCCAGGGCGACCAGTGCCTTCTCGCGCCGACGGGACGACGAGACGTTCTCCCGGACGAGCGCGAGCACCGGAGGCACACGGTCCTCAGGGAGCTGGTCCACCAGCAGATGGAGTTCTTCACGCATCGCGCTCATAACCGCAGTGTACGGCCGTGCCCCGGCCGTACACAGGCCGTCCTCAGGGTAAGGAGGCCGGGTGGCGACCTGCTCCCGTGCCCGGACGCGGTACGGGTCGGAGGACACGGCCCGCGAGCGGGGAATCGTCAGATCCGTCCCGCTCAGTCTCCGCACGGCCGGTCAGGGACACGTGCCAGGTCCAGCACCGTGTGCCGCTTCCCTCCGAGCTCCCGCCAGAACAGGATCGGGTCGTCCGGACCCCACGTCCCCCGTGTGATCCCATGGTCCTGGCCGGTGCCGTCCTCCGTCTCCGGCCGCTTCCGCGCCCCGGCCCACGCCGATCCGCCGGTGCACCGGTCGTACAGGATCGCCGACGACTCCGACCGTCCCACGGTGATGTGCACCGGCCCGTCGTCGTACACGTACGGCGGGCCGAACAGGCCGAACCTGTCCCCGATCAGTGCTCCTCCCGACGACGCGGTGACGGTGGTACGGCCCGAGCCGTCCCTGCGCTCCACCGCGAGCGTCGTCAGCTCATACGGACGCGGAGGAAGCGCCCGCACGCACCACTCGGCCCCGCAGCTCACGTGATCATTCGGATGAGGTACGGTCAGCGGCCCGCTCCCGGAGCGCTCCGGCGTCTTCCGCGGCCGGGCCGCGGTGAGGGAGATCCGGTAGGCGTCGTCTCCGTCGTGCCAGACGGCGTCGCCTCCGTCGATCACCAGCGCGTCGTGGAGAGGGACATCGTCATGGCCGGTCAGCCACATCACCAGTCTCATCGGCCCGCCCGAGCGGGGCATGCTCCACAGCTCCACATGCCGCTTGCCCGCGTTCCAGGGCTCTGAGCGGTAGACCCCGACCGTCCACGCGATCCGCGTCCGCCCCACGGCCACGCTCCTGATCTCGTAGCACAGGCTGCACCCGCCCCACCGCGGTGCCGTGGCCAGGACCCGGTGCCTCTTCGTCCGGCGGTCGTACGCCAGGAACCGGGGGAGTTCGAAGGGGGTCACCATGAGCACCTCGTCCCCGCCCAGCATGGCGACCGGCTGCACGTATGGGCCTTTCCCGAGGCGCGTGGGCAGTGTGAACACCGCCTCCGGCCACACCTCACCGGCCGCCTCCAACTCCGGCGGCTCCGGCAGCGTGTCAGGCCTCGGCGGCGGTCGGCGGCCGGCGACGGTGACCGTGCAGGCGGAGGCCGCGCCGGCCAGGCCTACGAAGACCATCAGAGCTACAAGCAGCCGGAGAACCCGCAGACGCCTCATGATCTACATGACGGATGATCGGTTGCCCCGGTTCCTCAGCTCGTTTCCGAATCCCAGCAGCCCCAGACACTGAAACCGTGGTTCATGGGGGTCATATCTTGTATGTAGGCTGCCCGACCTCGACGTGTCCCACGATGTTTCCCCTACTCTCAAGTCCCCGCGCAGGGTACATGCCGGTTTCATGGTCCGGCATCCCGGTTTTCCACCGCGCGGCCGACGGAGGCGGTCGAGACGGACGGGAGCCCGGGTGCGTCAGACTCCGGTGAGCCAGGTGATCCGGGCGCCGTTGCCGAGGTGCCGGCCGGGGAAGGAGCGCGAGGGCCGACCTTCCGGCCCGTCGACGCCGAGGCGGCCGTGCCCCCGGGCACGGCCTCCAAGGCCACGGAGCGCCTGACGGGTGAGACCGCCCGGCGATCCCGGAGTGCGACGTCCCCGCCGGTTCGGGAGCCGGGCGTCCGGCTCCCGCACCCACCGGTCGTCCCGCCGGACGCGGGAGCACGGCGCCCCCGTCCGCCGGACGGTTCCGTCCCGTCCGTCAGACGGTGAAGCGGCCGACGAGATCGCGCAGGGAGCGGCTCATGCCGGCCAGCTCGGCGGCGGCGCGGCGGGACTGCTCGACCCCCTCGGTGGTGACGGCGGTGGAGCGGGCGACGCCGGCGATGTTGGCGGCGATCTCGTCGCTGGAGACGGCGGCGTCGGCGACGTTGCGGTTCATCTCGCCGGTGGTGGCGGTCTGCTCCTCGACGGCGGCGGCGATGGCGGCCTGGTGGGTGTCGATGCGGCCGGTGATCGCGCTGATGCGGTCGATGGCCTGCACGGCGCCGGCCACGTCGGCCTGGATGGCCTCGACCCGGCGGGAGATGTCCTCGGTGGCCTTGGCCGTCTCCTGGGCCAGGTCCTTGACCTCTCCGGCGACGACGGCGAAGCCCTTGCCGGACTCGCCGGCGCGGGCGGCCTCGATGGTGGCGTTGAGGGCGAGCAGGTTGGTCTGCTCGGCGATCGAGGTGATGGTCTTGACGACGTTGCCGATCTCGGTGGAGGAGGTGCCGAGCCGGGCCATGAGGGTGTTGGTGGCGTGGGCGGCGGTGACGGCCTCGGCGGCGACGCCGGCGGCTTCGGAGGTGCTGGCGGAGATCTCGCGGATGGCTTCGCCCATCTCCTCACCGCCGGCGGCCACGACGCGGACGTTGCGGGAGACGTCGACGGCGGCGGCGGCGACCACGCCGGACTGGGCGCTGGCCTCCTCGGCGGAGGCGGCGATGCGTTCGGAGACGTGGGACAGGTTCGCCGAGGAGGCGGCCAGCGAGCCGCTGTGCTCCATCAGCGCCGTCACCGTGGTGTGCAGCGCCTGCGCCGTGTCGTCCATGGCGCGGCCGAGGCGGCCGAGCTCGTCGCGGCGGGTCATGCCCAGGCGGACGGTCAGGTCGCCGCGGGCCACCCGGCCCAGCGCGTCGACCACCACGGCCAGCGGGCGCACCACCGACCGGGTCACCCGGACGCTCAGCACCGCGGCCAGCAGCAGCGCGGCCGCCATCGTGCCCCACAGCACCCGGCGCCCGGCGCCCTCCACCTGCTCGACCTCCTTCGCCAGCGCGGCGACGCGGTCGCTGAGCGACTTCTGCAGGGACTGGCTGATCTCGACGCCCACGTCCCAGGCCGCTCCGCCCGCGCCCTCGTTGATGCTGTCCATCGCCGCGGCCCGGCCCTCACGCGTGTCCTGCCGGAGCAGTTCGACGATCTTGTCGTCCTCGGCGAAGAAGGCCTCCCAGGCGGGCCGGAGCTCGTCGAACCGCGCCCGCTCGGCCGGGGTCAGGTACTGCACGTGCGCGTTGTCCAGGGTGGCGAAGAGCGCCTTCTCCGTCTCCATCAGGCCCGCGCGGTTGTAGGAGTCGGGCGCGGTGGCCCGCTCGCCCCCGTAGGCCCCGGCGTCGGCCACCACCAGTCCCTGCCAGCTCGTGGCGTCGGCGACGTGGTAGGCGAAGGTCTGGATGTCGTCCTCGACCCGCTCCAACTGCTCCATCCGGGTGTTGATCTCCGACTGGCGGTCCATCCCCCACTGTCCGACGCCGACGGCGGCCGCGATCAGCAGGGACACCAGCAGGAAGGCGAGGCCCAGTCGTCTGCCCACTCCGAGGTCCTCGAGGCGAAACATGCGGTTCTTCCTAACGTTGGAGACGGCGGTGCTCATCCGTCAGATCGGCCGCGGAACGCGGGATCTGAGGGCCCGGCACCCGTCAGTGCCCTCCGGAGGGCTCCCCGCGCGTACGAGTGTCCCGGGCCGCCGTTCTTCCAGCAGTGCCCGTCAGTGCCCGTCAGTGCCCGTCAGTGCCCTCCGGAGAGCTCCCCGCTCAGCGTGCCGTGGATCTCCGCGCTGGACCGGTTCAGGCCGATGATCTCCACGGTCGTGCCGCGGGCGGCGTACTTCGTCTCGATCGCGTCCAGCGCCGCCACCGAGGAGGCGTCCCAGATGTGGGCGCCCGACAGGTCGATGACCACGTGGTCCGGGTCGCCGGCGTAGTCGAACCGGTAGACCAGGTCGTTGCTGGAGGCGAAGAAGAGCTCACCGGTGACGGCGTAGATCACGTGGCCGCCCTCGGGGTCGGCGACCGAGGTGACGTCGGCCATGCGGGCGACCCGCCGCGCGAAGATCACCATGGCGGCGACGGAGCCGACGACCACGCCGACGGCCAGGTTGTGGGTGGCCACCACGACCGCGACCGTGGTCGCCATCACGACGGTCTCGCCGTACGGCATGCGCCGGAGCGTGGCCGGGGCGACCGAGTGCCAGTCGAAGGTGCCCACGGAGACCATGATCATCACCGCGACCAGGGCGGCCATCGGGATCTGCGAGACCCAGGGGCCGAACACCACGCACAGGACCATCAGGAAGACCCCGGCGGTGAACGTCGAGAGGCGGGTCCGGGCACCGCCGGCCTTGACGTTGATCATCGTCTGGCCGATCATCGCGCAGCCGCCCATGCCGCCGAAGAGACCGGTGACGATGTTGGCGATCCCCTGGCCGACGGCCTCGCGCGTCTTGCTGGAGCGGGTGTCGGTCAGGTCGTCGACGAGCTTGGCCGTCATCAGCGACTCCATCAGGCCGACCAGCGCGAACGCCAGCGCGTACGGCGCGAGCAGGGTGAGGGTGTCCAGGGTGAACGGCACGTCCGGCAGGCCGGGGACCGGCAGCGAGGAGGGCAGGGCGCCCCGGTCGCCCACGGTCGGCACGGCGATCCCGGCGCCGACGGTCAGCGCGGTCAGCGCGGCGATGGAGACCAGCGGCGCCGGGACCGTCCTGGTGATGCGCGGGAAGAGCACCATGAGGGCCAGCGCCCCGCCCACCAGCGGGTAGACCGCCCACGGCACGTCGCGCAGCTCGGGCACCTGCGCCATGAAGATCAGGATGGCCAGGGAGTTGACGAAGCCCACCATGACGCTGCGCGGCACGAACCGCATCAGCCTCGCCACGCCGAGCGCGCCGAGCACGATCTGGATCACTCCGCCGAGGATGACGGTGGCGATCAGGTGGCCGAGGCCGTACTCACGGGCGAGCGGCGCGACCACCAGGGCGATCGCACCGGTCGCCGCCGAGATCATCGCGGGCCTGCCGCCCACGACGGCGATCACCACGGCCATGGTGAAGGAGGCGAACAGCCCGACGCTCGGGTCGACCCCGGCGATGACGGAGAAGGAGATCGCCTCGGGGATCAGCGCGAGCGCGACCACCAGGCCGGACAGGACCTCGGTGCGGGCGACACCCGGCGAGAGCCAGGCCGGGCGGGAGAGGCGCGGCCGGGCGACCGGCGGCGTCGATGGAGTCTGCAACAGTCGACCTCAGGGGTTCCGGGCGCCTCCCGGCGGACCGGAACGCGCGGCAGAGCACACCCGTGCGGCCCGGCGGGCCGTACGGGGCCGTCTGCGGATGTCCGCAGGCGGGGGACGGTGCGCCCGCGGGCGTGGGCGGGCGAAGGGCGGCGGGGAGAACACCGGGGCGGCGGGACGGAGCCCGGCCATCGGTTCAGCGGATCAGCGGTTCAGCGGATCACGGCGGACGGCGGACGGCCGGCCGTGCGGGCACGCGCGCGTCCTTCTCCGCGGGCCCTCCGGCCGGAGGCTACACCGGACGTTCCCGCTGGAGGACGTCGACACAGCGGCCCAGGAGGGCGATCAGCGTCTCCAGCTCCTGTGGGGTGAACTCGGCGGCGAGCCCCCGTTCGACGCGCACCGCGCGGGCGTCGCCGTCGGCCAGCACCTCCTCGCCCTTGGCGGTGAGCCGGGTCTCCAGGATGTTGCGGTGCCACTCGTGCGGGGTGCGCTCGATGAGGCCGCCCTCCTGGAGGTTCTTGAGCACCGTGTTCATCGTCGGCGGGGTGACCGCGCACGCCCGGGCCAGCGCGGCGGCCGAGATGCCGGGGTTCTGCGCCAGGTGCAGCAGGGCCGCGTACTGCGGCACCGTCAGCCCGGCCGGCTTCAGCACGGCGTGCTTGGCCGCGGTGAGCGCCTGTGCGGCGCGCTTGAGGTGGGAGCCCAGGCGCTCGGGAACCGGCATCGACGTCACCCGTGCATGCTAACGGCCGGGAACGTTCGCTTGTTGACGAACATTAGAGTTCTAACTAGCTTATCGATGCACATCATCCTTAGTGTTCTCATAAAGCCGGGAACAGTCGGACGGAGAGGCAGCATGTCCCGAGTTCGCCAGTCCATCGCCATCACGGCCGCGGTCCTCGCCGCGGCGCTCTCCTCGCCCCCCGCCGCCGGTGCCGCCGCGGCACCGGCCGCGGCGGCCCCCTCCGTGACGGCCCCTTCCGAGGCGGCGCCCGCCGTGACGGCGCCCGCCGAGGCGCGCGTCCGGATCTCCACCGCCCACGAGCTGCCCGGCGACCGGGTCTACCCCGAGGGCGTCGCCGTCGACCCGCGCACCGGAGACCTCTACGCCGGATCCTTCGCCGACGGCACGGTCTTCACGATGACCCCGGGCCGGCGGACCGCCCGGGTCTTCCTGCCCGCGGGCGCCGACGGGCGCGACACCGCCAACGGGCTGAAGGTGGACCGGGCCGGGCGGCTCTGGGTGACCGACTCCACCGCCGGGGTGTCGGTGTACGACACCCGCAGCCGCCGCCTGCTGGCCCGCTTCGAGGTCCCCGGGGAGGAGCCGAGGTTCGTCAACGACCTCGCCCTCACCCCGGACGGGAGCGCCTACCTGACCGACAGCGTGCGCGCCGTGGTCTACCGCGTCACCCCGGCCCAGCTCTCCCGGGCGGCCGGCGGTACGGCGACGCTCACCCCCCGCTTCGACCTGACCGGCGTCCTCGATCCGCGTGAACCCGGCGCGTTCAGCCTCAACGGGATCGTCGCCGACCCCTCCGGGCGCCACCTGCTGACCGCCGACATGGTCGGCGGCGACCTCTACCGCCTCGACCCGGCCTCCGGCGCGGTCGCCAGGGTCGCCCTGCACGGCGGCGACCTGCTGAACGCCGACGGGCTGGAGCTGCAGGACGGCAGGCTCTGGGCCGTCCACAACACCGACCACGCCATCAGCCGGTGGCGGGTCGCCGCGGACGGCTCCGCCGCCCGGATGGAGCGGCGGGTCGCCGACGAGGCCCTGCGGCTCCCGACCACGCTGGTGCGGGTCCGCGGGACGCTGTACGTGGTCCGCTCGCAGTTCGACAGGGGCGGCCCGCTGGGCGAGGGCACCCCGCGGCGGCCCTTCACCATCGCCTCGGTGCGCGGCCTCTGAGATCCGGCGGACAGGGGACGCCCTGCCGCCTCTCGACGGCGCCCGTCCGAAGAGGTCCTCGGGCCCGGCCGGACGGCGTACCGCCGGATCACGGGCTCACCCGGCCGCCGCGGGGCGTCAGGTCCGTGATCGGTACGCTCACGGGCGGGGAAAGGGGACGTCCATGCTTCTCGCCGTCGCGGCCGCGGCCGGGCTGACCTGGTGGCTCGGGTGCTACGTGATCGTGCGGGACCCGCGGGAGCGCGGACCGCGGCGGGCGGGACTGGGGCTGCTCGCCTACGGCCTCGCGCTGGCGGTCGGGCAGGTGCGCGCCGTCCTGGAAGGCGCCGGGGCCGAGGCATCGGGTGCAGCCCCGGCCGGGGCGCCCGCCGGGATCGAGGGCGTGCTGGCCGGGGCCGAGAGCGTGCTGATCCACCTGCCGGTGCTGCTGTGGACCGGTGCCGTGCTGACGCTGGTCCCCGGGAGCGGGCGGCTGGACCGGGCCTGGTCGCGGGGGCTCGTCCCGGTCACGGTCCTCGCCCTCGCCTGGCTGGTGGCCTCCGGACGGGGTGCGGAGGCGGACGCCGCGGTGCGGACGGTGACCGGTGTGCTGCTGCTGGCGCCGCTGGCCGGGGCGCTGGTGCTGCTGGTGCGGGCCAGGCCGCCCCGGGTGGGCTCGCTGATGGTGGTCGCCACGCTGTTCTTCGGGCTGGGCGCGGGGCTGCTGGTGTTCCCGCTGCCGGGACCGGCCGGGCTGCTCGCCGTACTGGCCATCGACGTGGACATGGGCCTGCTGGGCGTGGCCATCGCGATGTCCAGCGCGTTCCAGGCGGGCGAGGCGCTCTGGCGCGACATGCTGCGCTCCCTGCTGGGCGCGGCGGTCGTGATGGTCGCGACGGGCGGGCAGGTCGCCCTGGCCGTCGTGCTCGGCGGGCCCACGCCCGCTCTGGCGGCCCTGCTGTTCGGTGTGGTCGCCGTGGCCGTCGCCGTACAGACGCTGGCCGGGCCGGTGCACCGGGTTCTGGACCGGATCGCCTTCCCCGGCGACCCGGAGATCCGGCGGGACCGGTCCGAGCTGCGGGACTCCGCAGAGGCGCTGCCCCGCCGCGAGCCGGGCCCGCCGCCGCTGGACGAGGCCGAGTTCACCCGCCTGACGCGGCGCGCCCTGGCGGGCTACGGCGACCTGGGCAAGCTCGCCGCCAGCCCGCTCGCCGGCCTGCCGGTGATCGACGAGCGGATCACCGGGGACAGCCCCCTGGAACGGGCCGCCGAGCTGCGGCACCTGCTGCTGGAGAGCATCCGGCGGCTCAAGCCCCGGGACGGCGAGTTCGGCACCAGCGAGGAGTGGCGGTTCTACAACGTGCTCTACTTCCCGTACGTCCGGGGGCTGCGGCCCTACCGGCGCGGAGCGGGGCGCGACGGGCTCAGCCCGGAGGAGCGGCAGGCGTTCGACTGGTTCCTCCGCGAGGTTCCCGAACGCACGCTCTACAACTGGCAGAACGCGGCGGCCAAACTCGTCGCCGACGACCTCCGCACGGGAAACCGGCAGTGAATGGCAGTGCCGTGTCTGCAGTTGGCAGCGGGTGAGGCGGTGTGCTGAGGGCGTCGGAAGCCGACGCACTCGCAGAGGCACCCGCGGACGCGCACAGGCGCGTCCGCGGATGCCCGCAGAAGGAGAGACAGATGACCGCGACCACCGCTCCCACCCGCAGCACCCCCTTCCTGACCAGGGCGCTGCAGGCCGACACGCTCCTCACCGGAGGGTTCGGGATCCTCCTGGCCGCCGCCGCGACCCCGCTGGCCGGCCTGCTCGACCTCCCCGAGCCGCTGCTCCGCTGGGCCGGGATCGTCCTGCTGCCGATCACCGCGTTCCTCGCCTACCTGGCGACCCGTCCGGTTCCTCCCGTGCGGGGCGTCCAGGCGGTGATCGCGATCAACGTGCTGTGGACCGTCGACAGCATCGCGCTGCTGTTCACCGGCTGGGTCGAGCCCAACCCGCTCGGCGTCGCCCTCATCGTGGCCCAGGCCCTCGCGGTCGCCGGCTTCGCCGAGCTCCACCACCTGGGGCTGCGCCGGCGGTGACGCCCCGGCCCGTCGGTGCGGCACGCCCCTCCCCGTCGGCGAGGGGCGTGCCGCACCGCTCGGTGACGACCCCAGGCGGACGGGGCCGGGCTTCAGCACCGTGGTTCCAGGTACGCGGAATCGACCCACCCGTGCCTGCCGTCGGCCGTCGTCACCTCCCAGTGGCCGGCCGCGTTCCGTCGGCCCGAACGGATGAGTTCCGTGTCCTGCGGCAGTTCCACGAGGCCTCTGCCGTACCGGTTGCGCAGCCACAGGTCACGGGCCGCGACACGGTAGCGCTCACAGCCGGGCGCCGAGGGCCGGTGGGCCTCGGGCCGGTGGGCCTCGGGCCGGTGGGCCTCGGGCCGCGGGGAAGGCGCCGGGGCGACGGTGCTCCCCGACAGGAGGGGACTCTGCAGGAGCGCCATTGCGGCGGCCACCAGAACGCCGAGAAAGCCGCCGAGGCGGAGCGCCCGGGCGTGGCGGCCGAGGGGTTTCCGGACGGACGCGGGGAGCCGCTCGCGCCATCGCCCGGATGCGCCGGAGCCGCCCCCGGTCGCCCGCCCCTCCGGAGCCGGCGGCCCGGGATCTCCGGCGGCGTCGGCGCCGTCCTCGCCGTACGCGGGCGGATGGGAGACCGCCTCCCTCTCCGCGAGCACGCCCGCGATGGCCTCGGCCTCGGCCCGCTTGAAGGCACGGGCACCCGACTCGCTGCGTGAGAGCGTCGGCACGGACATCTTCACCCCGGCTCGTCCGAGCTCCCGGACCATGTCCTTCAGGGTCATGCCGACAGCCTCTCGACTCCTTCTGATCTCCTCTCCCGACGGGAGGGCTCGAGTCGAGGGCGAAACCTCTCGGATTTCCACTCTTTTGTCCATTTCGCCCATTTAACCACTACCCGCAATGACCGATCATTGAGCCTGTTTGCCCAGGTTATCAGCGCTTTCATCCGTTTTCATGATTTTCTATATTTTCTCAATGAAAGTCCTTCCGCCGCGGCCCGGCGCCTCGAAGAATGCTGGGGGATCGAAGAAGTGATCTCGAATCCCATTCGGAGACATACTCATGTCCGCCTGGCGCGGACGACATGCCGAAGGAGCGAACCTTGCAGCAGGAACTCCCCGTCGGAGGAACACGGGAAGAAGCCCGGACCCGGTGGAGCGGGAAGGGCGCAGCCGGCCGGTGGGGCATCACCCGCTGGACCCTCCTCCTGGCCGGGTGCGTCGCCCCTCTGCTCGCCTCCGGTGCAGCGGTGGCGGAGACCTCGGCCGCCAAGGAGGCGGAGACGCACTACACCCACCGGACCACCCTGCAGCGCGACTGCCCGATCCACGAGAACTACCCGAAGCCGGAGGTGCCGCAGCGCGCCTGGGGCAAGAAGGCCGGCGAGGCCGTAGGGGTCCGCTACACCTACAAGGACTACGCGCTGGTCCTCGACTACGGCAGGAAAGACCGCCCGAACTGGGGCTTCATCGCCAAGTCGTGCCTGGGCGACCCGTCCGCCCGCAGCCAGGGCGACCGGGGCACCCCGCTGCCGGACCTGCAGGCCATCGGAGGCCACGGACAGGTGAAACCCGTCCCCATCAGCGCCCCGCACCCCGCGACGCACCACGGCACCCCCATCCAGGTCGGGTCGGTCGGCTCCTACCGCAGCGCCCCCGCGTCCTTCGTGATCGGAAACGTGCGCGCCGGTGACGCGTTCTACCTCACCCGGCCGACCTGCGGCCGCCACAACCCCGAGCAGTGGGTCCTCGGTTACGCGCCCGTCACCGGACGATGGGGCTACATCGAGGCGATGCACCTCCCGGCGTGCCTCTGACCACCGCGCCGCAGCCTGCCGTGAACACCGACCATCAGAAACCTCCGGAAAGAGACATGAGACCAACCGGTTCCCGCATGCTCCGCCGTACGGCGCCCGCAGTCGTCGCGAGCGTCGCTCTGGCCCTCCTCCCGGCCTTCGCGGCCGTCGCCGGAACGGCGTACACGGTCGAGGACGGCGCCATCCCCAGTCCCAACGAGGGTAAGGACGAGCTGGGAGCCGGTGCCCGGATAGCGAACCGCCCATTCGGCTACTACATCGGCCGGGTGATGTCCGGATCCGACTTCATCCAGTCGGGAACCGCTCAGAAGAACCACGCCTACGGTCGCCTCCGGGGCTCCGGAGTCAACATGTGCGGTTGGATTCACCTGAGCGCCCGGGGCGGACACACCGGAAGCCGTCCGGACAGTTGCTCGATGGCCACCGCACGCGCGATCTGGCAGCGCACCCGAATCGGCACCGGGTTCAGCGCACCGGCGGGCACCAAGAAGCACAGCGGGGTTCCCACCAGGGTGGCGACCGGGCAGGGGAAGGACTGCAGGCTCTACTACAACTACTTCTCGGGGACGAAGTTCACTCACGGAGCGTTCCGAGACCCGGCCCACGCCGATGAGCAGATAGGCCGCCGTTCCGGGGAGGTCAACTACCGCTTCCGGACACTCGACGGCGGAGCACTCGTGGTCCTGGACGGAGACTACGGTTGGGGGTTCGTCAGGCCGGAGTGCGTGACGATGCTCGATGCCAGAACCGGTCGGCCGATCGCTACGTTCAACGATCCGGACAGGGAGCGCTAGAAATCCGCCGGAGCGGCGCGGAGCGGTCCCGCGCGATCGGTTCGGGGCCGCGCACAGATCTTCGATGCGCAGACCGCCGATAAGCCGACGCGATCCGCCTGTCAGCAGGGCAACGACGAGAGGCCCCCACCGGGAACCGGTGGGGGCCTCTGGCCTGGAGCCGCCTTGGGGAATCGAACCCCAGACCCCTTCATTACGAGTGAAGTGCTCTGGCCGACTGAGCTAAGGCGGCGTGCCACGCGTGTGCCGCATGGCTTACGGAAGTCTACACGGTCCCGGAGGGTCCCCGCGCCCCCGGATCACCCGATCAGGGCACGACCGCTCCCGGCGGGGGCCGCCCTGTCCCCTGGAAACGATTGCTCCGATAATGTCACGATGATCCGCCTCCGGCTCCCCCTCCTGCTCGTCGTTCCCCTGGTCACAGCGCTGTCAGGTTGCGGCTTCATGGCAGACCGCCTGATCTCCAAGGCCTCCGGCAAGGAGGTCATCCGCGCGGTCGGCGAGTCGATGGAGCCCACGATCAAGAAGAACAGCCTGGTGACCGTCAGGACGGTCCGCGGCGGCTACGCACCGAAGGTCGGTGACATCGTCGTCTTCAACGCGGCCCAGTGGGGGATCGACGGCTCGATCCTCCAGCGCGTCATCGGTGTCCCGGGGAGCTTCGTCCAGTGCTGCGACGCGGACGGGCGGCAGCTGCTGAACGGCACCCCTCTCGAAGAGCGCTACCTGTCCCCGGATGTCCGCCAGAACCCTTTCGGCCCGGTGACGGTCCCCGCCGGACGGTTGTGGATCGAGGGCGACAACCGCGCGGTCTCCCTCGATTCGAGGTGGCACCGCGACGCTCCCGGAGGCGGCACCATCGCGGTGTCCGACGTCATCGGAGTCGTCGAGCTCGACGGTTAGAGCCGCAGGCGGGCGGCCGGTCGCGGGAAGCCCGGAGCCGCCGCCGTACCGACCGCGCGCTTCCCGGCACCGCTCACCCCGCGGGGGCGGCCTCCCGCAGCACCCCGTCCGCCGTGAGTTCGAGGACCGCCACCGTGTCCGCCGGGGCGGTGCCGTGCCGCACCTGGGACAGGCAGACCACGTCCGTCGCGCCGATCCGCTCCCGGTACGGCACGTGCATGTGGCCGCAGACGTGCACCTGCGGATTGAGGGCGTCGGTCAGCGCGCGGATGCGGTCGCAGCCCACGGCCGCCTTGCCGTGGTGGCGGTAGGCCAGACCTGCGGGCCAGTCGTGGGTGATCAGCAGGTCGATCCGCCGGTCGCGAGCCTGGCGGAGGAGGTGGTCGACGTGCGGCCGGGTGAAGTAGCCGTACTCCTTCAGCCGCTCCGGGTCGACCGCGGGCGGCTGCGCCGGCTCGCTGAAGTGCCGCGAGTAGATCCCGGACAGGAACGCGACCCGGAGCCCGCCGATCTCCGCCACACCGGAGCGCCCCAGGAAGTGGAAGCCGGGCGCCCACTCGCCGGGACCGTGCTCGTCGAGCGCCGGCCAGGGCTCGTGGTTGCCGCCGATGAAGTACACCGGGGCGCTCATCTCCTGCAGGCCCGCGGCGAACCGCGGGAAGTCCCCGACCTTGCGGTACTTGGCCGGACCGGCCACGCCCAGGCTCTCGGCCTCGTCGCGGTTCGGCTCGGCGTCCCCGACGCTGAAGATCGCATCGACGGGACCCGCGTGCCGCCGGATCATCGCGTCGGCCAGGGTGAAGTCGGCGTGGATGTCCCCGATGACCGCGAATCTCATGACCGAAGCATGGCGAGCCGCCGTTTCCGCGGGCAACCGGATTTCCCCGCCCGTACGGCGCACCACCCCGGTCGGCGCACCACCCCGGTCGGCTCCCCGGACCCGTACGGCGATCCGCCCCGATCAGCCCCGCGGACCCGTGGCGGGTCGCCGCCCAGGTCAACCCTCGTACCCGTACGGCGAGCCGCCCCGGTCAGCCCTCCGGACCGGCCTCCGCGACCGCGACCGCTCCGCCGTACGTCGCGTCGTGCTGCTTGCGCGGCGAGCAGACCGAGGCGGACGGGCAGGCGCAGCGGCGCCCGCCGTCGTCCAGGCGGACCACGACCGCGTCCGAGGGGACGTTGCGCCCCACCACGGTCCCCGAGCCCTCCGGCGTGTCGACCTTCAGACCGAGCCGGGGCATCGTCTTGTGCGCCTCGACGTAGAGCGGGTGCTCGTACTTCAGGCAGCACATCAGCCGCCCGCAGGCCCCCGCGATGCGCAGCGGGTTGACCGGCAGGTCCTGGTCCTTGGCCATCCGGACGGATACCGGCTCGAAGTCCTTGAGGAAAGTCGCGCAGCACAGGTCGCGGCCGCAGGGTCCGATGCCGCCCTGGAGCCGGGCCTCGTCACGGGGTCCGATCTGGCGCAGCTCCACCCGGGCGCGCAGGTTACGGGCCAGGTCGCGCACGAGCGCGCGGAAGTCGACGCGGTTCGGGGCGGAGAAGTAGACCGTGTAGACGCCGGTCGCGTCGAGGTAGTCGACGCCGACGACCTTCATCGGCAGCTCGTGCCGTCTGATCAGGCGCTTGGAGACGCTCCGGGCCTCGGCGCGGCGGCGCTTGTTGGCCTCGTCGCGGGCGAGGTGCTCCTCGGTCGCGATCCCCTCGCAGACCGGCAGGCCGCCGACCTCCTCGCTGGTCCACTGCGGCGCCCACACGCACTCGGCCACCTCGGGCCCGGCCTCGGTGGGCACGAGCACCTTGTCGCCGACCTTGGGGCTGTGCCCGCCGGGATCGAGATAGTACAGCCGGCCGTAACGGGTGAAGCTCACGGCCATGATCATGCTCATGCGACTCCCGGATCCACGCTCGGAGTACGGCTACCGCCCACCCTACGCGCCACCGCCGTCCCGGTGGGATAACACGCAATCCGGGACGGTCCACGGCGAACCGCCTTCCGGTCGGTGGGCTGGAGCCGCAGCCGGGCATCACCGGCGGCACGGGCCCGCGAAGGCCTCCACGCACCGGCCGGGAGCCGCCGTCCGCCTTCGGTGACGCCCGGCACTCCGCGGGCACCCGCTGACGGGGTGGTCGTCCACACCCTGTGGACGACCACCCCGGGTCAGCACTCTTCCCTGTGGAACAGGCAGAACGAATCGACGACGTTGGAGACGCCGGGGAGCCCTTGCACGGCTGCCTTCACCTTCTCCCGCATCCGGCGGTCGGCGGGATCCACGACCCGTATCCGGAAGGACTCGGGCATGTCCTCGACCTGGATCGCCCTGAGCAGCACCGTGTTCTCCCGGTTGTGCGCCGTGAAGTTCGCGTAGGCCGTGCGCATGTCCTCGAAGACGATGCTCTCCACCTCTGGGAGCGCGTCGAGCGTTCGCCGGATCTCCACCCTGCGCGCCTCCGTCGCCTCCTCTCCCGCGCACTCCGGGAAGGGATCGAGTCTCTTGCAGAGGAAGACCGAGATGTGCACCGTGTCGGCCGACTCAGGAGCGGCCCCGACCATGGACATGGCGATGATGTGCTCCTTCGTCAGCCGGGGGCCGGGCGGGTCCGGCGGCACCACCCGCATCGCCGTGAAGGCCGCGACGGCCACCGCGGCGACCGTCGCGGCCGTGGCGAGCAGCACTGGGACCCGGCTCCGGCGGGACGGGACGATGAACGGCAGCGGGCCCCTGATCCGGCGGCGGGCCGGTACGGCGGGCAGCGGACGGATCCCGGTGGCGGTCGCGGCGGCCCCGGCCAGGGCGTCGCGCAGCCGCTCCTCGGCGAAGGACACCGGGCCTCCCCCGGGCGGACGGTCTCCGATGGCGGACACCGGACGCTCCCGGTGCGGGCCGCTTCTGCCAGACGCCGGGCCCTCCCGGTACGAGCTGCTTCCGGCAGGCGCCGGGCCCTCCCGGTACGGACGGTTTCCGGCAGGCGTCAGGCCCTCCCCGGACGGGCTGTTTCCGGCGGCGGTCATGATTCCTCCCCGAGCTTTCGGGCGAGCGCGGCGAGGCCGCGGGCGAGGGTGGACCGGGCGGTGCTCGCGCCGATCCCCATGGTCTCGGCAATCTCCAGGTCCGACAGGTCGAGGTAGTAGCGGAGCACCAGCGCCTCCCGTTGCCTGCCGGGCAGGGCGCGCAGGGCGAGGAGCACCTCCCGGCGCTCCTCGCCGAGCAGCGCGGCGTGCTCGGCGGACCAGACCGGCGGCTCGTACGGCACGGCCCGCCGGAACGCGACCGCCCGGCGGCGCAGCACGGAACGGGCCCCGTTCAGCACGGCCGAGCGGATGTAGGCCAGCGCCCTGTGCGGGTCGCGCAGGCGGAGCCGGCCGGCGTGGGTCCGGGTGAACGCCTCCTGGACGACGTCCTCGGCCGTGGCCTGGTCGCCCACCATGAGCAGCGCCAGCCGCACCAGTCCGAGGTGGTGTTCGGCGAACAGCCCCGCGACGTCGACGCGGTCCCTGGCCAGCGGCTCCCCGTGGGAGAGCAGCTCTATCTCGGGTTCCGGGGTCGTCCCCGACAATGACATGGTCACGTCACAGAGACGCCGGACCGGCCCGTCTGCTGCTTTACCCACCGGAACTCCCGGGGCCTCCGCCCATCGGACGCCTGCGGACCGGCCCCCCGGCTCAGCCCGTCGATCCGGCCCGCCGGCTCAGCCCGCCAGCGTCGCGAAGGTCTTCTCCCAGCGGTCCGCGATCCTGGCGATGTCGTAGCCGCGGGCCGTCTCCACGGCGTTGGCGGCCATCCGGTGACGGCCCTCCTCGTCCTCGATCATCGTCAGCAGCCCCTCGGCGAGGGCGTCGACGTCGTCCGGCGGGACGAGCAGCCCGTCGCGGCCGGGGGTGATGATCTCCCTCGGCCCCCGCGGGCAGTCGAAGCTGACCACCGGCACCCCGCACGCGAACGCCTCGATGATGGTCATGCCGAAGCCCTCGAAGCGGGAGCTGACCGCGTGGATCGAGGCCTTGGCCAGCTCGCCCTCGATGTCACCGGTCGGGCCCATGAAGGTGACGTTGTTGTGCAGGCGCAGCTTCACGGCCAGCCGGACCAGTTTGTCGGAGACCCGGCCCTCGCCGTAGATCCGCAGCCGCCAGTCCGGCCGGACCTCGACCACCCGGGCGAACGCCTTCAGCAGCCGGTCGTAGCCCTTGACCGGCACCAGCCGCCCCGCGGCCAGCACGATCCGGTTCTCCTGCCGGGAGCGCGGGCGCGGCCCGCCGGCCAGCCCGTTGCCGATGGTGAACACCCCGGTCCGCGACCCGCCGAGCATGGCCCGGTAGTCCCGCTCGTCGGCCTCGGTGAGGGTGACGACCGCGTCCAGCTCCGGGTACCACCGCCGGATCTCCTCGAACAGGCCGGGCTTGTGGGCCTCGAAGTGCAGGTGCTCCTGAGCGATCGTGACGACCCGGCGGCGCGCGAACCGGGCGGCCATGATGTTGAGCCCGGCCCGCGTGGTCACCAGCACGTCGGTGCGGAGCCGGCGCAGCTCCCGCCGGAGCACCTCGTCGCTCCAGGCGTTGAAGGAGGCGTAGGCGCGCTCCTCCGGGTGGACCAGCGCACTGGGCTCCCCGCTCAGCCGCTCCGCCTTCCTCGTGTACGGCCAGCGCACCCGGGCCCCCTCCCGCAGGTCCACCAGCGCGCGGAGCCGGACCTTCGGGCCGAGCGGGAGGAACGGCTCATCGGCGTGCCGGAAGACGCTGATCACCTCGACGTCGTGCCGGGCGGACAGCTCGGTGGCGAGGTCGAAGGTGGCGCGGATCGTGCCGCCCATGCCGTAAGCGTTGAGGATCAGGAACGAGACCTTCACGCGTCCTCCCCCTCCTCGACCGTGCAGGCGACGGCCAGCGCGTCGGTGTCGGTGAAGTACGGCCGGACCCGCACCCGGTCCACGCGCTGGGCGGGGAAGCGCACCTTCTCCTTCTTGCCCGGGATGTCGTCGAGCCGGGCGGCCAGCGGCAGCCGTACCTCTCCGACCTGCGCGAACAGGTCCCAGAAGACCCGCCGCCTCGCCTGCCCGGCGGCCATCGGCCCGATTCGCAGGGCCCCGGTGAAACGCCGCCCGGAGAGCGCGGCGCCGCCGTCCGCCTCCGGCCCCTTCCTGGCCACGGCCACGAGCCGGGCCGGACCGGCGGGCGGCTCGCCGTAGGCGAGCACCCCCTCGACCACGATCGTCCCGTCCTCCGGGTCGACCCGGGTCACCTCGACGTACGGCCGGACCTCGCGGACCATCAGGGCGAGGGTTCCCACGGGGGTCCGGAACGCCCGGATCTCCCTGTCCCGCGGCCTCGCGGCATAGGCGACCATCCCGTCGAGCGAGAACCCGGGGTCGTCGGTGGCGACGGGCATGCCGTTCCTCGCCACCGTCCACGTCCCCGCGGCGAGCCCGGTCAGGTCGGTGCCGGACCGTTCCTGACCGGTCTCCGCATGCCGCAGGAGGATCTCCCCGTCACCCGGTTCCCACCATTCGATTCTCAACGTGTCGTCGTCGTCCACCCGGCTCGTGACCGCCCGCCCCACTCCGGGCGGACCCACCTCGCGACGCGTTCCCATGCCGACCAACAGCCCCCTGGTCCTCTCCGCTCGTCCCCGTAGAGCAGACACGCCTCAGATTGATTTATAACGAATCAGTATAGTTTTGATCGGATTCTAACGATCTCTTCCTGTGCTTTGAGGGAAGTCGACCCGAATTGGTTCCATTTCCTGAGAAAATACGAAAAGGGACCATCCGGTAACGGACGGTCCCTTTCCTGATGAACGTTCAGCCTGCAGAGGTGCTGCGGACGAGCTCGGGGCCCCTCAGAAACGCGGGCCCCTCAGAGCCACGGGCCCCTCAGAGACATGGGCCCCTCAGAGACACGGGCCCCTCAGAGACATGGGCCCCTCAGAGACGCGGGTTCCGCAGGGAGAGCGTCATCGCCTCCACGGCCATCTGCGGATTGACGTTGGCGGACAGCCGCCGCCGGCACAGCATGATCGCGTCGATCCTGCGCAGGGTGTCCTCCGGAGAGGAGGAGCGGGCCAGCGCGTCGAGCTCGGCCCGGCGGTCGTCGTTCGCCAGTTCCACCGGCGCGCCGAACTGCACCGCCAGCACGTCGCGGTAGAGCGCCACCAGGTCGAGCAGGGCCGCGTCGATGACGTCCCGCTTGGTCCGGGTGGCCCGTGACTTCTGCCGGTCCTCCAGGTCCTTCATCGCCCCGGCGCCGCCCCGGACGAGCCCCTTGTTGAGCCCCTTGCCGGTGGAGCCCTCGCCGTAGACCTTGCGCAGCTCGGCGGTCTCCGCCTCGTTGAGGATCGAGGTGACCGCGGCGGCCTCCTCGTCGGCGGTCTTCACCAGCCGCTCGGCCGCCGCCACGCACTCGCCCACCCCGGTCAGCGACGCGGGGATGGACAGCACGTCCTCGCGCCGCCTGCGGGCCTCGGCGTCCAGGGCCAGTCTGCGGGCCCGGTCGAGGTGCCCCTGCGCGGCCCTCGCGGCGGAGGCCGCCGTCTCCGGCGGCACGTTCTCCCGGGTGGCCAGCACGTGGGCGACGGCGGCGGTGGGCGGGGTGACGAGCGTGACCACCCGGCAGCGGGACCTGATGGTGATCATCATGTCGTCCGGGGAGGGCGCGCAGAGCAGCCAGACCGTCTTCGGCGGCGGCTCCTCGATCGCCTTGAGCAGGGCGTTGGAGGCGCCCTCGGTGGCCCGGTCGGCGTCCTCGAACAGCACGACGCGCCAGCCGCCCAGCGTGGGGGCCCCGGCCGCGCGGAGGATGAGCCGCCGGGTGTCCTTGACACCGTACGAGAGCCCCTGGGGGCGGACGACCTCCAGGTCGGGATGGGAGCCGATCGCCACCTGGTGGCACACGTCGCAGTGGCCGCAGCCCTGGTCCGGGCAGAACAGCGCGGCCGCGAAGGCCCGTGCGGCCTCCTCCCGGCCGGACCCGGGCGGCCCGGTGAACAGCCACGCGTGGGTCATCCCCGACCCGCGGCCCCCCGCCAGGAGCTCGGCGCCGGCCGCGGCGGCCCGGCGGAGCGTCCCGGCCGCCCGCTCCTGGCCCACAAGGTCATCGAAGACTCCCACGCCGTCAAACCTACCGCCGGCGTCGCGGGGATCCGCCGGGATCCGCCGGGATCGCCGACCACGCGAGCCGGGGCGGACGGGTCAGTCGCGGATGGCCGGCATGGTCCCGGTGACGTCCTCGGCCTCCCGGGGCACCGGGTCGGGCAGCACCTCGCGCACCCGGTCCTGGATGAGCCGGGAGATCTCGTCCTGCGCCAGCGTCCCGTCGACGACCAGGTACCGGGCCGGGTCGGCGGCGGCCAGGGTGCGGAACTCGCGGCGGACCCGCTCGTGGAACTCCAGCGGCTCGGACTCGATCCGGTCGGCGGCCCCGCCCAGCCGGGTCAGACCGACCGAGGGCGGGGTGTCGATGAGCACGGTCAGATCGGGCACGAGACCGCCGGTGGCCCACTCGTTGACCCGGGCCACGTCCTCCGGTTCCAGCGCCCGGCCCGCGCCCTGGTAGGCCAGCGAGGAGTCCACGTACCGGTCGGAGACCACCATCGCCCCCCGGCGCAGCGCCGGTCGGATGACCTTCTCCACGTGCTCCGCCCGGTCGGCCGCGTACAGCAGCGCCTCCGAGCGGGCCGACAGCCCCTGGTGCACGGCGTCCAGCAGGATCGCCCGCAGCCGCATGCCGACCTTGGTCGACCCCGGCTCCCGCGTCTGCACCACGTCGAAGCCCTGGTCGCGCAGCCAGATCGCCAGCAACCGCGACTGCGTGGTCTTCCCCGAGCCCTCGCCGCCCTCGAACGCGATGAACATCCCGTGCGGCTCCTCGGCGCCCTCCGGCGCGGGCCGCCTCCCACGCACCGCCGCGGCCAGGTCCGCGATGATCGGGACGCCCCGGCGGTCGTCCATCTGCCGCAGCGCGAGCAGGCCCACCCCGGACGCCAGCAGCGCGCCCACCAGCAGCACCAGGTTGGAGCCGTCGAACCGGTAGACCGGCTCGCCGCCGATCGAGATCGTGTGCTCGCCGTACAGTCCGGCCAGCGCCGGCGCGACCGTGACGATCAGGAGCAGGGTGACCCGGGCGAGCGACTGCAGGAAGGAGAACGTCCGGCCCCGCAGGTGGTCCTCCACCTCCAGCCCGATCATCGTGTAGCCGATGATCCACGCGATCCCGGCGCACGCGCCGAGCAGCACGGCCAGCAGGACCACGATGACCAGGTTGTGGATGAGCGCGGTCGCGGCCAGGACCAGCCCGGCCGCGACGATCGAGAGCCCGAACATCCGGCGCCGCGAGAGCCCGCGCAGCAGCCGGGGCCCGAAGAACATGCCCGACGCCATGCCGGCGAAGACCGCCCCGAACACCACGCCGTAGGCCGCGTCGCCGCCGCCCAGCGCCTCCACGTAGATCTTGGCCACGCCGACCACCGCGCCGCCGGCGGCGAACGCGCCGATCATGCCGATGACCAGCCCGCGGACCAGCCGGTCGCCGCCGGCGAACCGCCAGCCCTCGACGATCTGCCGGAGCACCGACGGGGTGGTCGCCGCGGCGACGTTCCTGCGGGGGATGTCCCGGAGCGTGAAGATGAGGAACGCCGAGACGAGGTACGCCAGGGCGTTGACCAGCAGGGCCGGATAGGTCTCGCGGGCGGCGAAGTACGGCACGAGGGCGCCCAGCGCGTCGCCCGCGACCGACAGCACCGCGAAGAGCAGCGCGGCGACCGGGGCGGTGCCGTACGTGACCAGCAGGTTGAGCTGGTTGGCCTCCTCCAGCCGCTCCTTGGGCACCAGGTTGGGCACCGTGGCGTCCTTGGCCGGGACCCAGAAGAGGTTGACGCACTCGACCAGGAAGGTGGCGACGAGCAGCCACTGGTAGCCGGCGTCCGTCAGGGGGATCGACAGGACCAGCGCGAACCGCACCAGGTCCGCGGCGAACATCGTCAGCCGCCGGTCGAACCGGTCGGCGAACGCGCCCGCGAGCGGCCCCAGCACGATGGCCGGGAGCATCTTCACGACGAAGACGCCGCCGATGGCCAGGCTCTGCGTCTGGTATCCGTCCGCGGCGGTGAGGTTGCCCGCCAGCGCGGTGAGCGCCAGCAGGTTCAGCCAGTCGCCGAGGCTGCACACCGACATCGCGGTCCACAGCTTGCGGAACGGGGCGTTGGCCAGCACGTGGGGGGGCTTGCGGCGCGCGGTGCTCCGGCCAGGGGAGGTCATGACGCCAGGGTATCCGGGTGCCCGCCGGACGGGGGAAACGTGAGCCGGACTGATATATCGGCCCGCGCGTCACCGCAATTCGAGCAGGGTGATCTCCGGAGGCGCGCCGACCCTGACCGGCGGGCCCCAGAACCCCGCCCCACGGGTGACGTAGACCTGCGTGCCGCCGACCTCGCCGAGTCCCGCGACCACCGGCTGCTGCACCGGCACGACCAGGTTGAAGGGGGCCATCTGGCCGCCGTGCGTGTGCCCGGACAGCTGCAGGTCCACGCCGTGCTCCGCCGCCTGCACGGCCTGCACCGGCTGGTGGGCCAGGAGGACGACGGACCGCGAGCGGTCCCGTCCGCCGAGCGCCCGCTCGAAGTCCGGCCCGCCGGCGGCGCCCGTTCCGCCGGTGGAGGAACCGCCGGGGACACCACCGGGGGCGCCACCGGTGACGTCGTCCACCCCGGCGAGGTCGAGGACCGCTCCCCCGTGGGCGATCTCGACGCGCTCGTTCCGCAGCACGCGGACGCCCAGGCCGCCGAGCTCCTCGATCCACTCGCCCGGACCGTTCGCGGTGTAGTACTCGTGGTTGCCGGTGACGAAGTAGGAGCCGTAGCGGGACTCCAGGTTCGCCAGCGGGCGGGCGAGCCGGCCCAGCTCGGCCACCGTGCCGTCGACCAGGTCGCCGACGACCGCGACCACGTCGGCCTGGAGCGAATTGATCATCCGGACGATGCGCTCGGAGTGTCCCAGGCCGGTGAGCGGGCCGAGGTGGATGTCGCTGACCACCGCGAACCGCAGCCCGGCCAGCCGGGGGTCCAGCCGGGGCAGCGTCACCCTGACGGACTCGATCACCGGATCGCCGAGCGCCGTCCGCACGCCGTACCCGACCGTGGCCAGCGCGCCCACGCCCGCGACGGCGGCGGCCGTGCGCGCGATGAAGAGCCTGCGGCCGATCGCCTCGGGCTCTCCGCCGCGCGCGGACGGCTCCGCCGGATCCGGGGGCTCCGCGGCGGGAGCCGTCGCCGGGCGCGCGCCCGTCCGGGCGGGGACCGGCTCATCCACCGGGACCGGTTCGGCCGCGCGGGTCGGGCGCCGGTCCGACGGGTGCCCGGCGGGCGTCGCCTCGGGCCCGCCGCGGCTCCGGCGATTCAGCACGAACAGGGCCAGCGCCCGGGGAACCTCCAGGACCACCAGGAACACCAGGAGGTAGAACATGACCGCGATCCAGAAGAACCCCGGCCAGGCCAGGAGGTGGCCCCACCCGGCGCGGGAGCCGACGAGCGTCACGGGGACGAGCGCACCCAGGCCCAGCAGGACCCAGGTGAGCACCCGGCGGGTCCGGCCGGGAAGCGTGGTCGCCTTCACCAGACGGCGCCAGAGGTAGTAGTGGACCAGCGCCACCACCCCGAAGACCAGCACCACGAAACCCATGACCGCCACCACTCGCCTCTCGCACCCGCCCGCCGCACCCGGCGCGTCCTGGTCCAGAACGCCCGGAACGACGGATGCGTTCCCGCAGGTCTGAGAGGATTCTCAGCCCCGGGCCGGAGGCCTGCCTCAGGTCCGCGGGCCGGTCGGGAGCTCCGGCTCAGGTCTTGGCCTTCGCCTCAGGAGCTCCGGCTCAGGTCTTGGCCTTCGCCTCAGGAGCTCCGGCTCAGGTCTTGGCCTTCGCCTTGGCGCGGGTCGGGCGCTTGGGCGCCGGGCCGCGGGCGCGGCGGTCGGCCAGGAGCTCGGCGGCGCGCTCGGTGGTGATCTGCTCGACGTCGTCGTCCTTGCGCAGTGAGGCGTTGGTCTCGCCGTCGGTCACGTACGGGCCGAAACGACCCTCCTTGACCACGATCGGCTTCTTGGAGACCGGGTCCTCACCCAGCTCGCGCAGCGGCGGCGCCGCGGCGGCACGGCGACCGCGGGTCTTGGGCTGGGCGAAGATCTCCTTGGCCTGCTCCAGCGTGACCGTGAACATCTCCTCCTCGGAGGCCAGCGACCGCGAGTCCGTGCCCTTCTTCAGGTAGGGGCCGAACCTGCCGTTCTGCGCCGTGACCTCCTGGCCGTCGATCTCTCCCAGGACCCGGGGCAGCGAGAGCAGCCGCACGGCGTCCTCGAGCGTGACGGTCTCCAGGGACATCGACTTCAGCAGCGAGCCGGTCCGCGGCTTGGGGGCGTCGGCCTTCTTCGTCCGCTTCTTCGCCCCCTCGGCCGGCGGCGGCTCCTCGGGCAGGATCTCCGTGACGTACGGCCCGTAGCGGCCGTCCTTGGCCACGATCATGTTCCCGGTCACCGGGTCCCTGCCCAGCTCGCGGTCGCCGGTCGGACGGGAGAACAGCTCCTCGGCCACCTCGGCGGTGAGCTCGTCGGGCGCCATGTCCTCCGGGATGTTCACCCGGGCGCCGTCGCGGTCGAGGTAGGGGCCGTAGCGGCCCACCCGGATCACGATGTCGGTGCCCCGGATCGGGAACGAGCTGATCTCCTTGGCGTCGATCTCGCCGAGGTCGCTGACCAGCTCCTTCAGGCCCTCGTCGCCCTCGGATCCCGCCGCACCCCCGCTGCCGTAGTAGAACCGGCGCAGCTCGGGCACCCGCTCCGCCCGGTCGTTGGCGATGTCGTCGAGGACCTTCTCCATCTCGGCGGTGAAGTCGTAGTCGACGAGGTGGGCGAAGTGCCGCTCCATCAGGTTGACCACGGCGAACGCCAGGAAGGACGGCACCAGGGCGGTGCCCTTCTTGAAGACGTAGCCCCGGTCGAGGATCGTCCCGATGATCGACGCGTAGGTCGACGGGCGGCCGATCTCCCGGTCCTCCAGCTCCTTGATGAGCGAGGCCTCGGTGTAGCGCGCGGGCGGCTTGGTGGCGTGCCCCAGGGTGGCGAGCTCGCGCGCGGTGAGCCGGTCGCCCTCGGTCAGGTTCGGCAGGCGCTTCTCGGAGTCGTCGCGGTCGGTGGACGGGTCGTCCGCGCCCTCGACGTAGGCCTTGAGGAAGCCGTGGAAGGTGATCGTCCGGCCCGAGGCGCTGAACTCGACCCGCTCGCCGGCGCTGGAGGCGCCGCCCGCCTTGACCGTGACCGACTCGCCGACCGCGTCCTTCATCTGCGAGGCCACGGTCCGCTGCCAGATCAGCTCGTACAGCCGGAACATGTCGCCGCTCAGGCCGGTCTCGCCCGGCGTGCGGAACTCCTCGCCCGAGGGGCGGATCGCCTCGTGCGCCTCCTGCGCGTTCTTCACCTTGCCGGCGTAGACGCGCGGCTTGTCCGGGACGTACGCCGCGCCGTACAGCTTGACGGCCTGGCTGCGGGCGGCGGCGACGGCGGTCGCCGACAGCGTGGTGCTGTCGGTCCGCATGTAGGTGATGAAGCCGTTCTCGTAGAGCCGCTGGGCGATCTGCATGGTCAACTTCGCGGAGAAGCCCAGCTTCCGGCTGGCCTCCTGCTGCAGCGTGGTCGTCCGGAACGGGGCGTACGGCTTGCGGGTGTACGGCCGGCGCTCGACGGAGCCGACCGTGTAGGAGGTGCCCGAGAGCCGTCCGGCGAGGGCCCGGGCGGCCTCCTCGTCCAGGTGGAGCACGCCGGGGTTCTTCAGCGCGCCGGTGCTCGCGAAGTCGCGGCCCTGGGCGACGCGCCTGCCGTCCACGCCGGTCAGCGTGGCGGTGAACTCGCGCGGGACCTCATCGCGGCCGGTGTCGAACAGCGCCTGCAGATCCCAGTAGCTCGCGCTGGTGAACGCCAGCCGCTCGCGCTCGCGCTCCACGACCAGCCGGGTCGCCACCGACTGCACGCGGCCGGCGGACAGGCGGGGCTTGACCTTCTTCCACAGGACGGGGCTGACCTCGTAGCCGTAGAGGCGGTCGAGGATGCGCCGGGTCTCCTGGGCGTCGACCAGCCGCAGGTTCAGCTCGCGCGGGTTGGCCACCGCCTCCTGGATCGCCCGCGGGGTGATCTCGTGGAACACCATCCGGTGGACCGGGACCTTGGGCTTGAGCACCTCGCGCAGGTGCCAGGCGATCGCCTCGCCCTCGCGGTCCTCGTCGGTGGCGAGATAGAGCTCGTCGGCGTCCTTGAGCAGCTGCTTGAGCTTGTTGACCTGGGCTCTCTTGTCGGCGTTGACGACATAGAGCGGCTCGAACTCGTGGTCGACGTTGACGCCCAGACGGGCCCAGGGCTTGCCCTTGTCCTTCTCGGGGATGTCGTCGGCGCCCTGCGGGAGGTCGCGGATGTGGCCGATGCTGGACTCCACGACATAGCCGCGGCCGAGGTACCCGGCGATGGTCTTCGCCTTGGAAGGCGACTCGACGATCACCAGGCGGGTTCCGCCGGCGTTGCCGTTCTTGGCTGGCACGCTGCTTCCTACCTCGCTGTTCGCATTCGTTCCCCGTTCACTTCCCTCTCGGGCTACCCGATCCTGGTCGGAGGCACTCCCGAGGAAAGCCGCAAGGACGCAGAATAAAGCCCGATGAGTACCGACGTCCCCCAGCCCACCTCTCGGAGACTAACCGCTGTGCTCGACTACTCCTACTTGGTTCTTCATCTCCCGCGCGGCACCTCCAGGAACGCCGCCCGGCAGATCCTCACCGAACACGCAGAATACGGCGGCTGGGAGCTCGACCGCCTGCGACTGTATCCCGACGGCCGCCGGGACGTCCGGCTGCGTCGGAAGATCATACGCGCGACGCGGACGATGTGACCCTGTCGCCTCTGTCCGGAATCGGACATCGTCCGCCGTCACGGACAGGCCGTCCCTCCGCGCGTCCCTCCGCCTCCTCCGCGCCCGCGAACGGGCCGGCGGCCGGGCGCGCGCCACCGCCCGGCGACCGAGGCCGACCGGCGACCGGAACCGCGTGCGCGTCGCCGGCAGGCGACCGAGGCCGACCGGCGACCGGGGCCGGATGCGCGTCGCCGGCCGGGTCCTTCCTGACCTGACTCCGGACATGGCTTTGCCCGTCCCGGGCCACGCCCCCGGAACGGGCAAAGCGTCTGTGCTCCCCGGCAGGTCCGGGGACGCCCCGCGCCGCGCGGTACGGCGAGCGACCGGCCGCCGCTCGCCCCACCCGGCGGGAGCCGGATCGGCGGGCCGGTTCGGCGGGTCTCCGCCTCCCCGGCCCTCATCGTGCCGTTGCTCTCGTGAGCCTGCCGAGGCTAGGCCTTGTGCTTGCCGAAGCGGACCCGGCGGGTGGTCGCGAAGAGCGTGGCGGAGGCCGCCGCCATCGCGCCGACCACCAGGGCCAGCAGCGAACCGGAGGTCATCCCGGTCACCCCCGCGGGCTGGGCGGCGCTCATCAGGCCGATCCCGTCGAGGCCCGGAACGGCGTCGCGCAGGCCGTCCGCCGGGGCGGAGGTGTGCCGGGCGCCGCGCTTCTCGGTCTCGGACAGGTTCGGCAGCTCGGCCAGGCCGGGCACGCCGTCGACCGCGGGCAGGGCGGACGAGGAGGCGCCGCGCATCGCCTGGGCGGCGCCGGCGTCCTGGGCGCCGTTCAGCGCCGGGACGACCGGCAGCGCCGGGAGGAGGCCGGCGGTGTGCTTGCCGGGACGCTTGCCCCACTTGTCGTGGCCGTGACCGTCGTACCCGTGGCCGCCGTGTCCGTGGCCGGGCCTGCCGACGTGCGCGCCGCCGAGGCAGCCCGCGGCGGCGTCGGCCAGCACGGCCACCGCGTTGCCGCAGACGTTGACCGGCGCGGTGATCGGCGCCACGACCTGGTTACCGCCCAGGATGCTGCGCTCGCCGCTGGTCCGGTTGCCGCCGGCGCCTGCGCCGCCGTTCTTGACCGAGGCGCCGCCCTTGCAGCCCGCGAAGGCCTGGCCGATGACCGCCCCGACGGCGTTGCCGCAGACGTTGACCGGCGCGGTGATCGGCGCCACGACCTGGTTGCCGCCCAGGACGCTGCCACGGCCGCTGGTCCGGTTGTCACCCGCGCCGGAGCCCTTGCCGTGCCCGCCGTGGTAGCCGTGACCGGGCTTGCCGCCGTTCTTGACCGAGGCGCCGCCCTTGCAGCCCGCGAAGGCCTGGCCGACGACCGCCCCGACGGCGTTGCCGCAGACGTTGACCGGCGCGGTGATCGGCGCCACGACCTGGTTGCCGCCCAGGATGCTGCGCTCGCCGCTGGTCCGGTTGCCGCCGGCGCCGGAGCCCTTGCCCGACTGCTCGACGGACGCGCCGCCCTTGCAGCCGGCGGCGGAGCGGCCGATGACGGCGACGGCGTTGCCGCAGACGTTGACCGGCGCGGTGATCGGCGCCACGACCTGGTTGCCGCCCAGGATGCTGCGCTCGCCGCTGGTCCGGTTGCCGCCGGCGCCGGAGCCCTTGCCCGACTGCTCGACGGACGCGCCGCCGACGGAGCCGGCCTCCGACTCGCCGATCACGGCGACGGAGTTGCCGCTGATGTCGATCGGCAGGGTGATCGGCAGGTTGACCTGGTTGCCGCCGCCGATCGAACCGTCGCCCGAGGTGTCGTCGGCGAAGGCCGTACCGGTGCCGAGGGACATGACGCCCAGTGCGAGAAGGGCCGCGGGGGTCGTGCTCTTAACCCACGTACGCATGCTTGAAGCTCCTTGTGGTTCATTCATGGGGGTACCTGACATCTCGTGCATGAGGCGCGCGGGCAGGCGGGATCCCTGCGGGAGACCGCACAGCGGACGCCCGGGCGGCCGGCACGAGAACGGGGATCGCTCATCACCCGTGATGCGGAACGGCTCCTCCGTCAGAAGGACCAGGGCGCGTTCCGCCCGACCGGCGTTTTCGTCTCGCGAAACACGGCCGGTCCATGGGACGGGATCAGTCGGGAGAGAAGGAGGGGTCGTCCGCCGCTGTGCGGACGACGGGCGGGAGCACCCCGGCGAGCGGGGCGCGCTGTGCCCTGAGGCGCGGGTCGTGGTCGAACCGCGTGACGTCTCCCACACCCGGCCCGAAGGCGCCGGATCCACCGCTCGTCTGGGGCACGAATCCGTTCGCCCCGGCGTTGTGATCGGCGGTGGAGGGTGCCGGGAATCCCGGAGCCGACTGGCTGGTGAGCCCGTCGACGCCGCGCCCGGCCATTGCTTCGGCGTTTCCTTCCGCCGGCAGGTCACCGCTTTCCGTGGGGAAGTCACCGATCTCGGAGATCGGCTCGGAAGCGGCGGTGTCGAGAGGGCCGGAACCCGCGACCGGGGGCGCCGCCTCCGCGGTGGTGCCCGCGGACGCCGGAGCGGCGCAGAGGAGTCCGAGGACGACGGCGAACAGCCACCCGGCGGCGAGCAGCCCGCCGGCCGCGAGGACCCGTCCGGCGATCCGCCGGGCGCCCGTCGTGAACGGCGTGGTCCGGGGGTCCCGGACGACGGGCGCGCCGATGGAGAGGAGCACGGGCGCGCACGGGACGGCGGGCGGGAGAACCCCCCGCTGCCCTTCCGTCGTGCGCGCCACGCGACCTCCCCAGCTCCTGGCGCGGGCCACGCGAACGCGGCCCGCCCTTCAACGGAGAGTTACGCTAGCACTACGTCGAGTCAGCGCAATGGCTTTTCCGGGAACGCCTCAGCAGCGGTCCAGGAACCGGTCAAGAACACGCACCCCGAATCGGAGCGAATCGGTCGGGACCCTCTCGTCCACCCCGTGGAACATCCCGGAGAAGTCCAAGTCCGCAGGGAGCCGCAGCGGCGCGAACCCGAACCCCCGCATGCCCAGCCGGCTGAAGGCCTTCAGGTCGGTGCCCCCCGACAGCGTGTACGGCACCGCCAGCGCCCCCGGGTCCTCGGCGGAGAGCGCGTCGGCCATCGCGCGCACCAGGGGCCCGTCGAAGCCCGTCTCGATCGCGATGTCGTGGTAGACGAACTCCCTGGTCACGTTGGGGCCGAGCAGCCGGTCGATCGTCTCGAAGAACTCGTCCTCGTAGCCGGGCAGGAAGCGCCCGTCCACGTGCGCGGTCGCGGTCTGCGGGATGACGTTGGCCTTGTAGCCGCCCGCCAGCATGGTGGGGTTGGCGGTGTTGCGGAGGGTGGCGCCGATCATCCGGGCCAGCGGGCCGAGCTTGGCCACGGTCGCCTCGGCGTCGTCGGTGTCGAGCTCCAGCTCCAGCGCCTCGGAGACCTCGGTCAGGAAGGTCTTGACGGTCTGCGTCAGCCGTACCGGCCACTCGTGGCGGCCGATCCTGCCGACCGCCTCGGCCAGCTCGGTGACGGCGTTCTCGTGGTTGAGCATGGAACCGTGCCCGGCCCGGCCGCGGGCCGTCAGGCGCATCCAGGCGATGCCCTTCTCGGCCGTCTCGATGAGGTAGAGCCTGCGGGCCTCGTCGAGGGAGACGCTGAACCCGCCGACCTCGCCGATCGCCTCGGTGCAGCCCTCGAAGAGGTCGGCGTGGTTGTCGGTCAGCCACTGCGCGCCGTACGAACCGCCGGCCTCCTCGTCGGCGGTGAAGGCCAGCACCACGTCCCGCGGCGGGCGGCGGCCCTCGCTGAGCCGCTGCCGGACCACCGCGAGGATCATCGCGTCCATGTCCTTCATGTCGACCGCACCGCGCCCCCAGACGCACCCGTCGGCGATCTCTCCGCTGAGCGGGTGGTGGGTCCAGTCGTCGGCGTTGAAGGGGACGACGTCGAGGTGCCCGTGGAGCAGCAGCGCCGCACGCGAGGAGTCCTCCCCGGCGATGCGCGCGACCACGTTCGCCCGGCGGCCGTCGGACTCCAGGATCCGCGGCTCCAGGCCGACCTCGGCCAGCTTCTCCGCGACGTACTCGGCGGCGGCCCGCTCGCCCGGCCCGGTGTTGTCGCCCGCGTTGGTCGAGTCGATCCGGATCAGGTCGCGGCACAGCTCGACGACCTCGTCCTCACCATTGAGCGCGGTCATGTCGACTCCTTCGGTTCGGTACGGCTTGCGTCTCCCATCCTGCCGCCGCCGGAGTCCCGCCGGCATCCCGGGGACCTCGGCGGTAACCGATATGACGTGTGCTCAAAGGTTTGCTAACCTGGGTCCGCCGACGAGGGATGACGGTCTCACGTGCAGGCACCAAGTCCGGGTGGCGGAATGGCAGACGCGCTAGCTTGAGGTGCTAGTGCCCTTTGCGGGGCGTGGGGGTTCAAGTCCCCCCTCGGACACGTACCCTTTCACTATGTGAGGGCTGAGGTTCACCTCGGCCCTCACTTTTGTTTTCCCGGACAAGCCGCGTCTGGCCGCGGTCGAGGACCCCTCGGCACCAGTCGAACGGGTCGGAACATCAGGCTGCGTGTGGTGCTGGGGCTGAGTCCTCAGCTTCGGGGCCGTCGGCGGCTTGTCGGTCCCCACCCGGGAGTGCGGCGGCCGGCTCGGGCGCCGGTCGCGGACAGCGCGAACGGGAAAACCAGGTGACATTTCGGATCACCTCCCCGAAGGTTGGACGAGGTCGACGAATTCTGTCGGTGGCGTACGTCACTCTTGTTCGGCCATGTCCTCTCGTCACGTCAAGGCCGGAACGCCGGCCGTTGACCACGTCATGTCCGACTACCCCGATCGAGGTGCCGTGTCCAGCCGACTGCTCGACTCACCCGCCCGACCAGCGGCCGCCGGTGCAGGCCGCACGCCGGCCGTGATCCGCCTGCTGGTGCTCGCCACGTTCGTGGTCATCCTCAACGAGACGATCCTCATCAACGCGATCCCGCGGTTGATGCGTGCGCTGAGCATCACCGAGCAGACCGCGCAGTGGCTCTCGACCGCCTTCATGCTGACCATGGCCGCGGTCATCCCGATCACCGGGTGGTTCCTGCAGCGGGTGTCCACCCGCACCGCGTACGCCACCGCGATGGGCCTGTTCCTGCTCGGCACGGCGCTGGCCGCCGTCGCGCCGTCGTTCGAGGTGCTGCTGGGCGCGCGCATCGTCCAGGCGTCCGGGACGGCCGTGATGATGCCGCTGCTGATGACCACGTTGATGCAGGTGGTGCCCCAGGCGCAACGGGGCCGGGTGATGGGCAACGTCACCCTGGCCATCTCGGTGGCGCCCGCGATGGGCCCGGCGGTCTCGGGGGTGATCCTCCAGTTCGGGTCCTGGCGCCTGCTGTTCGCCGTGGTGCTCCCCATCGCCGCCCTGATCGCCTGGCGCGGCCTGAAGCAGCTCCAGAACGTCGGCGAGCCCCAGGCCGGCACCATCGACTGGTTCAGCGTGGCGACCGCCGCCATCGGGTTCGGCGGCCTGGTCTACGGGCTCAGCCGGTTCGAGGGCGGTGACACCGGCGTCGCCGCCGCGATCGTGGCGGCCGGCCTGACCACCATCGCCGTCTTCGTCCTCCGCCAGCTCTCGCTGCAGAAGCGCGGCACGCCGCTGATGGACCTGCGCACCCTGCGCCACCGCACCTACGCCGTCGCGCTGGTCCTGATGGCGGTGGCCTTCATGGCGATGCTCGGGTCGATGATCCTGCTCCCGCTGTACCTGCAGAACCTCCGCGGGCTCAACGAGCTGCAGGCCGGACTCCTGGTGATGCCGGGCGGCCTGGCGATGGGTCTGCTCGGACCGGTCGTCGGCCGCCTGTTCGACCGGTTCGGCGGCCGGGTCCTCGTCATCCCGGGCGCGGTCGGGATCACGCTCGCGCTCGCCGGTTTCACCCAGATCACCATGACCACGCCGTACTGGCAGCTCCTCGGCCTGCACGCGCTGCTGATGGTGAGTCTGGCCGCGACCTTCACGCCGGTGTTCACCCTCGGGCTCGGATCGCTCCCCCCGCACCTCTACTCCTACGGCAGCTCGATCCTGAGCACGCTGCAGCAGGTCTTCGCAGCCATCGGCACCGCACTCGTGATCACCGTGATGAGCGCGCGGGCCGATGCCCTGAGGTCCACGGGCACCACCGAGGCGCTCGCCGCCCTCGACGGCATGCGGCTGGCCTTCGTCATCAGTGCGGTCCTGTCGGTGGCCGTGGTCGTCACCGCCCTGCTCCTGCCGGCCCGGGCGAACGGCACCGGCGAGACGGAGGGCTCCGACCGGATGACGGCCCACCTGTAGGCGTCCTCACGCCGATGACGGCCCACCCGCAGGCGTCCTCACGCCATCGCCGACGGCCGTCTCACGGCGGCGCCGAAGGCCGCACGCTCCCGGATCCGCGCATCACCGGATCCGGGAGCGTGCGGCCGTTCTCGTGTTCGCGCCTCTGGGCGGCAGCGGCAGGCCGCCCCTGCCGAGACCCGGAACGCCCCGTACACCCGGAGCGCGGCCTTCCCACCGCCCGGCCGCTCACCGTTCGACGGGCCGATCCCGCTCACCGTTCGACGGGCCGATCCCGCTCGGTGCCTCATCGACGTGGCCACCGATGAGCTCCCGAGTAACGGACGGCCCATAATGCGTATATACGAACAACCCCATCGATCGCCATGAACATACGAATGGCATTCATGTCATACGTCCTGTAATGATCATGAGATTCCGGAAGGATCTCCGGAGACGGCGGAACGGACTCTGCGGAGCCGCCTTCCTGGGACTCGACGACGGAACGAATCTCTAGAGATGTCCTGGTGAGAACGATCTCCGCTCTCTGAGCGTTCGCCGAATCCCAGGTTTCGGATAGTCCGGATTTTGGGCGTTATGCCATTTATATGACAGAAGCTTTAAGCGCTAATAACCCTGTCCCTTTACCTTCCCCCAGGATCATTGTCAGTCTAATATCGGGATCTATGTCGCGGCATGCATCAGATTCCCCGGGCAGGCGAGTCTGGCTCTCCCAGCGCATGGATGCCCCTGCCGCACAGGATTTCGACGACGGCCTCTGGGAGCCCGAACGGCTGTCCACGGTCGGATGGCGCAAGATCGCCGTGTTCGGGACGGCCGTCACCGTCTTCACCGGTGTAGGCGTCTGGATCGTCCTGTCCGGCTCCTCCGGTCCCCGGACCCTGCTCGCCCACACCACGCCCGCCCCCAGCAGGACGTCATGGGAGGCGGCGGTCCCGCCCCCGTCGGGCGGCGTGCTCCCGTCCGGCGGCCCCTCCGCCGGCGGCGTGCTCCCGCCCGGCACTCCCCCCTCGGCCGACGCCGCGGAGAAGGCCGGACCCGGAGAAGTGATCACTCCGGCCGATCCGACCACGGCCGCGGAGCCCCCGACGGATCCGGCCGCCACCCCGGCTGCTCCGGAAAGCCCGACCACCACCACGGAGCCCACCGCGTCCGCGCCCGAGTCCCCTGCGGACGTCTTGCCGACGCGGATCACCGCCAAGGACGCGCGCCGCATCCACGGCCGATACGCCCGGGAGCTGTCCATCGCCCAGACGAAGATGGACGCCAAGGCGATGGGACGACTGGAGCACGGCCTCGCCCTGGAGATGTCACGGGCGGCGTTCGCGACCGCCCGCCTGGAGGGCACGCAGGTGGCGGCCGGTCTGTGGCCCCGCCCGAGGCTCTGGGTGCCCCGCGACTCCGCGGGGACCACCGACTGGTTCGTCGCGGTCGCCCACCAGCAGAAGGTCGCCCGGATCATGGACGTGATGGCCTCCACCCCGGCCGGCTGGCGGCTGGTGGGCTCCACCGCCGACACCCGCCCCGTCCCCGCGCCGCTGCCCGAGATCGCCACCGACGCCGAGGGCTACGCCACGAGCCTGCCGGAGAACGCCACGGGCCTGCGCGCGACCCCGCGCCAGGTCGCCCGGGCCCATCTGGCGAGCCTGGAGAGCACCCGGCCGGACGCGCGGTTCGCCGACGGCCCGTGGACCAGCGAGGCCGCGCTGTTCTGGCGGCAGGAGCGCGCCCAGCTGGAGCGGGCCGGGTGGCGGCTCTCGCTGTCCTACCGGCAGGAAGGCCCGGTGCGCTCCCTCATGACCAGCGACGGGGGCGCCCTGGTCTGGTACGCCGCCCGCTCCACCGACCTGCGCACCGCCCGGCGGGTGGGCGCGCTGGTCACCTTGAAGGGTGCGGCCGCGGTCCGCACCGGCAACAAGGCGTTCTCCCACTCGGCGGGTGTGACGTACGGCCGCATGTACGCGGCCTACATCCCGCCCGCCGGTTCCAACGAACGGGTCCGTGTGCTCGGCGAGTGGTCCGAAGTTCTGGAGAGCCACGGCACCTGACGTTCCCACCGGAAGAAGAGGAACATCCATGACGACACCATCACGTAAGCCCTCGCGCGCGACGGTGGTCACTGCGAGCATCGCGATCGGGGTCTTCGCGGCCGGCACCGGGCTCGGGGCCGCCGTCTCCGCGCTCTCCCCGCCCGCCGAGGCCGAAGAGGTGCGGCTCAGCACGGGCACCTACCTCCTCGACGCGCGGACGGGCACGTGGGCGGCCCTGTCCCCGGAGCAGGGGGAAGCGCCGGTCGCGGCCGGGGACCCGGGCACGGCGACCGCCACCGACACCCGGGTCTGCCTCGCCCTCACCCCGGACGGCCGGGTGGTCAACGGCGGCGGGGAGGGCTGCACCACCCTCTCCTCGGTCGGCATCGCCCTCGCCGCCGCACAACGACCCGGCAACCCCAGCAGCGATCCGGCTCCGCCCGAGAAGCCCGCCGACCCGCCGAAGTCGTCCGAGTCGAAGCCCCGTGACTCGGGCTCCAGCGGCACCTCCGGTGGCAACTCCGGTTCCCAGCAGACGGCCCCGCGGCGGCAGAACGTCGCCCCACCCGCGCAGAACGCGCCGCAGAACCGGTCGGGCAACTCCGACCCCGCCCCCGCGCCGAAGCCGACGAAGCAGATCAGCAACAACCTGGGGGAGGGCAGCAGGATCGTGCAGCCTCCGGCCAGCAAGCAGGCCGTCGAGGTGCCCGCGAAGGAACCGTCCGGCCGCACCTTCCCCTCCCCTCGCGGCACCATGAACCCCCACGGCAACGGCGCGCCCGCGGACGACCGCCGGTCCACCCCGCCGGACGGCACGAACGGCCGTACGGACGACCGCCGGTCCACCCCGCCGGACGGCCGTACGGGCGACCGTACGAAGAAGCCGAGGAGCACACCGGCGGAGAACCGGAGGTCCGCGGACAAGCCTGCGGAGACGGGGAAGGCCACGCACCCGGCGGAACAGCCCACCCGGACCGCGAATCCCGAGCCGCCCGCGGAGAAGGGCGAGAACGCACCGCCCTCCGTCAGGACGCTCAAGCCCGCACGGCCCTCCCGGGGAGCCCAGTCCCCGCCGGACCGCAGGAACACCGAGAACTCACCGGATCGCAGGAACACCGGGACCTCACCCGCGCCACAGCACACGCAGACGGCCGCGCCCGAGGACGGCAGGGAGAACCCGGAGAACCAGGCACCCGTTCCAGGAGAGACCCGGGCCCCGTCCGCCCAGGCCCCGGGCGGGTCCGGGAACCCTGACACCCAGGCCCCGGACGGGTCCGGGAACCGTGACGGGGACGCACCGCCCCCCGCCGGGCAGAACTCTCCGGACGTCGGCGTCTCGCTTCCGGTCTTCCGGGACCCCGAGCTCCTCCGGCGCGCGCAGGAGGCCCTCGGACTGGACCGGAACATGCGGTACACCGACGCCAACGGCGTGTGGGATCTCAACATCGCTCCGCCGGGCACTCCTCCCTGCCGGAACTACTCGGCCGCCGAACTGGCGGAACTGCGCTCCTCCCAGGGCCGTACGGCCCTTCCCGAGAACGCCGTCCCCCGCGACTCGTGCCGGTGGCCCGCCTTCCTCCGCTGGCTCTTCGCCGACCCGGCCCCCGGCGAGGTCAGCAACTGGACCAAGTTCACCGGCCTCTCCGAGCAGAGTCTGGAACTCGTGGTGACGGACCCGCCCCCCGCGCAGTCCGGCATCCCGCAGACCGACCGGAACGGTCAGACCGGCCAGAACGAACAGAGCGAACAGACCGGCCAGAACGAACAGGGCGACCAGACCGACCCGTTCCTTCAGCCCGCACAGCCCGAGGGACGGTCCGGTGGGCAGGAGCAGCCCGCCCCGTCCGGGCAGTCCGATCCCGGAGGCCTCGATTCCGTACCGCCCGCCCAGCCCGGCTACGGCGACCCCGGCGGTTACGGCGACTCCGGCGGTTACGGCGATCCGGGCTACGGCCAGCCCGCCCCGGACCCGGCCGGGTACGCAGGCCCGTGAACTCATCCACCGGAACCGGGAACACCGTGCTCGGCCCCGGCCAGTGGAGGGCATGGGTGAACGAGCACGGCGCGCACCTGCTGGACTACGCCGCCTACCACCTCGGTCCGGACAAGGCGACGGCGGCGGTGGCCGCCGCCGTCGCCGCGTGCGGCGCGCGGTCCGCCCCGGGGAACGTCTCGGTCCGGGCCCGGATGCTGGCCGTCCTGCGGCGGGACTGCTTCACCCGGCCCGGCCACCGCGACGGATACGTGCCGGGCACCGGGCCGGGCATGCCGGGCGCCCCGGTGATCGAGCAGGGGTGGGGGCTCGCCGATCCGCTGGGCACCGAGACGCTGCGGCTGATGTTCCGCCACGAGCTGACCTCCGAGGACCTCGCGCACGTGCTGGCCCTCCCGGTGGAGGAGGTCGACAGGCTGGCGACCAGGACCCAGGACATCATCGAGACGCTCGTGAGCGCACTGGACGGCCTCGCCCACGGACGGCCGACCTGCCCCGAACTCCGCGTGCTGGCCGCTTCCGCGTTCCCCGGCCGCCCTCCGGAGCGGTCCGATGGATCAGGCGGGCCCGGCGGGTCCGGTGATCATGGTGGTCCTGCCGGCCCTGATGGGGCCGGCGCGTCCGGTGGAGCGGGCGCGTCCGGTCACGCGCGGGAGGAACTGCTGGCGCACATCGTCAGGTGCCCGTCCTGCTCGCGGCCGATCAACATCCGCTACACGGTCCCGCAGATGATCTCCCATCCGCCGCTCCCGCCGCTCACCCCCGAGGCCGGGACCCGCATCCTGAACGCCCTGTCCGCGGCCTCCGTCCCGTCCGCGGCCTCCGTCCCGTCCGCGGCCACGGACCCGCCACCCGCGGACCCGCCGCCCGCGAACGCACCGCGTACGGGCCCCCCATACAGGGACCCGTCACGCACGGACCCGTCGGGCGCGGACCCGTCACGCGCGGACCCGTCGGGCACGGGCCTGCCCGCACCGCGTCGCGGGACCGCGCCGTACACGAAGCCGTACCCGGCGCGATCCGGAAAACCGTCCCCGGCACGGACCACGCCGCCGTACCCGGCACGGTCCGGAAAACCGTCCCCGGCACGGACCACGCCGCCGCAGTCGTCCGCGGAGGTCCCTCCGCAGAGGGAAAGGACCGTTCCCCTCGCCGCCCCGGTGTCCCCCCCGGCGCCCGCGCCCCCGGCGGGCCGGGAGCACGACACCCCGCTCTACGACGCGTTGCTCTCCCAGATCGCCTCCCGCACCGGGCGCGCGAACCTCGACGTCCCTCTCTCCATCCCCTCCTCCACCGGTCCCCCCGGTACGGCCCGCGACCCCGAGCACCCCCATGACGGGATGAGGGTGCGCTTCGCCGAGGCGCTCACGTGGGCGGGGGACAGGTTCCGGACGACGACATTGAAGATCATCGTCATCGTCGTCGCCGGCACCGCGGGGACCCTGACGGGGATGAACCTCCTGGGCCCCGCCGGAGGGGAGCGCCCGACCGGGGCCCTGCCCTCCTCCGGGCCCCGGGCCGCCACGACCGTCGCGCCGTCTCCGCCGCCCGCGGCCTTCCCCGAGGAGAGCACGCTCACCGCCGCGGCGGGCACGCTCGCCGCCCGGGTGCCCCTGCCCGTCGAGGTGACGCTGGACGAGTACGGCAGGGGCCGTATGACCCTGACCGTCACCTCGGGCGACCCGCTGACCTGGCGCGCCGCCGCTCCCGGACTGGTGGTGAGCCCGTCCAGCGGGACCCTGGAGCGGGGGGACACGAGCGTGATCACCCTGCGCGCCCTGCGGGTGCGCCACTGGTGCGGCCCCGCCCCCTTCGTCACCGTTCCGCTGACCCTCCACGGACCCGACGACTCGATCTCCACGACGGTGCGCTGGCGCACCTGCTGACGGCCCCCGCGCCGGCACCGTTCCGCATGAAAGGACTCCCGACGATGACCGAGACCTCCCCCCAGATCCACTCCACCCCGCCCACCCCGTCCGACGCGCAGCTGGAGTCGGTCCCGCTCACCGCGGAGCACCTGCTCACCAACCGGCGGTCCGAGCCCTCCGGCGGCTGGCGGCGGCTCGTCTGGCTGCTCTCCGGAAAGAAGATCATCCCTTCCGAGTCCGCGGCGGAGATCGAGCGGCGCACGCTGATCGCCCAGGCCCAGACACCCGTCGCGCGGGGGCACCATCGGATCGCGGTCATGAGTCTCAAGGGCGGGGTCGGCAAGACCACGACGACCGCGGCCCTGGGCAACACCCTCGCCTCCCTGCGGGGCGACCGGGTGATCGCCATCGACGCCAACCCCGACCGGGGCACGCTCGGCCTCAAGGTCAAGTCGGAGACCGCCGCGACCATCCGCACCCTGCTCGCCGAGGCGCCGCACATCCTCCGCTACGCGGACGCCCGCGCCTTCACCTCGCAGTCCCCGGCACGGCTGGAGATCCTCGCCTCCGACACCGACCCGGCCGTCAGCGAGGCGTTCAACGCCGAGGACTACCGTACGGTCGCCGGGTTGATCGAGCGCTACTACTCGATCTGCATCACCGACTGCGGGACCGGCCTGCTGCACGGGGCCATGGGCGCGACCCTGGACCTCGCCGACCAGATCGTGCTGGTCAGCCTGGTCGCGGTGGACGGGGCCAACTCGGCCGCCGCCACCCTGGACTGGCTCAACGCCCACGGCCACGCCGACCTGGCGCGCAACGCCATCGTGGTGCTGAACGCGGTGGAGCCGAAGACCGACGTGGACCTGGACCTGCTGGAACGCCACTTCGCCACCCGGTGCCGCACCGTGATCCGCATTCCGTACGACCCCCACCTCAAGGAGGGCGCGGAGGTGGACCTGGCCCGCCTGCGACCCACCACCCGGGGCGCCTACCTGCGGCTGGCCGCGGCGGCGGGCCAGGCGTTCAGCCTGCACCCCGACCGGAGCCACTAGTGCCGCCGGCCGTCGAGGACTCCGTGCTCGACGTCGACCTCGGTCCGCCGGGACGCGCCTCCCGGCGGAGGGTCATCGTGGTCCTGGCGGTCGTCGGGCTGATCGTGGCGGCTGCCGCGGGGTGGCGTCTCCTGCGCTCCGGTACGGCTCCGCCGCCCGCCGCCGCCTCGCCGTCCGCCACCGCCCCGGCCACGGTCACCTTCGCCTCGCCCTCCGCCTACCAGGGCGACGCCGGTTACCCCGTCGGGTTCCCCCGTACCGAGCTGGGCGCGGCCTCGGCGGCGGCGGCCGCGTTGGAGACCGCCTGGACGCTGGACTCCGCCCAGGCCGAGCAGGCCGCGGTCCTGTACGCCCCGCCGGAGCAGCAGGACGACGCCCGCAAGGCCGCCGCGGCCACCGTCCGCGGCTGGCGGGAGACCATCGGCCTCCCCGCGGACGGGAAGCTGCCCGAAGGGGCGGCCCTGCGGACGGAGACGATCGCCGTGCAGTGGCACAGGCGGGCGCAGGACCAGGTTCAGGTCTCCCTCCTGGTGCGGGTGACCGCCACCAAGGGCACCGAGGACGACGGACCGGCGTACTCCAGCCCCGTCGCCATGAGCGTGCTCATGGTCTGGCATCCCACCGTCCGCTCCGGGGCGGGGGACTGGGTCAACACGCCCGACCCGCTGCCCACGGTCGTGCCCCAGGTCTCCCTTCCCGGTACCCCCGAGTTCACCGCGGCCGGCTGGAAAGCCGTCGCCGGTCCCACCCCGTGATCGCGCACCCGCCCGGTCCGGACCCGCCGCGTCCGGCCCGGACCGGATCCGCCCCGGCCGGTCCCGCCTCGCGACCGGCCCGATCCCGTGACCGATCCGCCTCATGTCGTGACAGATCGAGGAAGAGCCCTCATGCCCCCACGTAGCTCCCCCCGGCGCCGCGCCCTCATCTCCGGACTCCTCCTCGCGGGAGTGTCCGCGACGGCCGGCGCCCTCATCGCCCAGCCCTGGGTCGCCGCGGCGGCCCCCGGACCGGCGTCGGCCGCCCAGGACGATCCGCTGCCGATCCCGGTGGACCCGGAACCTCCGGCGGAGCCGGAGCCGGCGTCCGAGCCCGAGAACAGGCCCGAACCGGAGTCGGCGCCCGAGAAGGAGCCCGAGCCCGAACCCGAGAACAAGCCCACTCCCGAGAACAGGCCCGAACCGGAGTCGGAGCCCGCTCCCGAGAACAAGCCCGAACCCGAGTCCGAGTCCGCTCCCGAGGAGCGGTCCGAGCGGGAGCCGTCGCCGAAGGGCGCGGACGATCCGGCGCCCGTCCCCCCCGCCGACGCGCCCTCGACGCCGCCGGCCTCGACACGCGGTCCCGGCACCGACCGGGCCGGGAACGCGCCGGAGAAGCGGAGGAACGCCCCCTCCCGGGACACGGCCCGGAGCCGGGCCGATGACACCCCGCCCCCGGCGAAACCGTCCGATCCCGCGCGCGCAGCGCGTTCTCAGCGCACCGCGCCCACCGAGAACGCCCCCCGGAAGCCGGACGAGGAGCCGAGCAGGCCGCCGGGCGGCACGCAGCAGAACCCGGACGGCGAACCGGACGGGAAGCCCGACAGGGAACCGCAGCAGAACCCGGACGAGAGTCCGCGACAGAACCCGGACAGGGAACCGCAGAAGGGGACGGACGAGGGTCCGCGACAGAACCCGGGAAAGGAGCCGCAGAAGGGGACGGCCAATCCCGTACCGGATGCGAACCCCGTACCGGACGCGACCGCCGCGAAGCCCTCGCCCGGTCCGTCCGGCACGCGGCGGCCCACCCCGGGCACCGGCTCCTCGGCGAGACCGCGGACGCCCGCTCCGCGACCCACCGCCCCGCGGCCCGCTCCGGATCCGGCCCCTTCGAGGAGAGTCCTCCCCCCCTCGCCGACGACCGCCGCCGAGGTCCCGCCGGAGAGCGCGTCTCCGGCCCGGTCCCCGCTGTCGTACACATCCGGACCACCGGCGGCACCGGACGTCATGCCGCTTGCCCTGCCGTCGTCCCAGGAGCTCTGTCCGCCCTCCGGCACCGCCGCGACCTGCTGGAATCTCGCTCCCTGGCACGGCCGTACCACCGATTCTCCTGACAGCTCACCTGCGGCGGAGCATGATGGGCAGCAGACGTCGGCGACGCCTCGATGGGTCTTCGCACTCCCCGCGGCCTCGACGGCGGACCCGTCTGCCAAGGGCCGTTCGGCCCCCGCTCAGGTTGGTTGCTGGGCCTTCAGCCCACCCACGCTCTGCGCCAGATTCCAGGAGAGCAATCCATGATCCTCCGTTCCCGCGCCAGGACAGCCGTTCTCAGCATGGTGACGATGCTGGCCCTGGGCACCGCCCTCGGCACCGCGCCCGCCGAGGCCTCGTCCGCCTGCCCCGCCTCCCCCGACGGTTCCAGCGCCGCCAAGGCCCGCGGCTGGGGGGCGCCGGTGTGGTGCGCCGAGTTCGAGGACGAGTACCTGGACTCGTCCGACTGGGTCTTCTACGACACCCCCGGGCACGCGGGCAAGGGCCGCCGCACGTCCAAGGAGCTCTACCTGGGCAACGGCGCGCTCTACCTGCACGGCCTGGCGGACGGGACCACGGCGGGGCTCGGCGCCCGCCACGCCCAGTCGTACGGCCGCTGGGAGACCCGTATCCGCCTGTACCGGGGTGCGGGCGCCTACCGGCCGATGGCCCTGCTCTGGCCGAACGGCGGGGGCGGAGGCGAGTACAGCGCCACCCGCGAGGAGATCGACTTCATGGGGGTCTACAACGACCCGAACCGGCAGCGGGCGGACTTCTTCCTGGAGACCCCCAAGGGCGGGCACGAGCTGGGATACGCCGACGTGGACATGACCGGCTGGCACACCTACGCCGTGGAGAACAGCCCGGCCGGGGTCGTCGGCTACCTCGACGGGCGCGAGTGGTTCCGCTCGACCCACTCCACCCGCAGCCCCATGTCGCTCTGCCTGCAGCTCGACTGGTTCCCCGGCGAGGGCGGCAACGGGGAGGCGTGGATGGAGGTCGACTGGGTCCGCATCTACCCGATGAGGACCGGCGACTGACGACCGTACCGGGCGGACGGACCGGCGAAGGCCGGCGGGCCGCGAAGGCGAACGGGCGCGTCACCCGGTCGGCCCCTCCGCGGAGGGGCCGGCCGTCAGAGCCGCATCTCCAGGAGCCGGCCCGGCCACTCGCCCACGGTGAACGGCTCTGCGCTGGTGAAGCCCTGGCTCTCGTAGTACCTCACCAGGCGCCCGTCGTCACCGGCGTAGCAGTCCACCCGGACCAGCGCGATCCCCTGCTCGGCCGCCTCGGCACGGGCCCGCTCCAGCAGCGCCGCGCCGACGCCCCGGCCGGGGAAGCGCCGGTCGACGACCAGGCAGCGGACGTAGACCTCGGGTTCGGGAGCGGGCGTGATGTACGGCAGCGCCGGTCCGAGGACGAGGCAGCCGGCCGGCTCGCCGTCGAGCTCGGCGATGCGCATCCCGCCGCTCTCCGCCCATTCGCCCACCCGCGCCACGCGGGCGGGATCGGTGGAGAACGGCTCGCTGCCCCACTGCCCGGTACGGCCCTGCGCCGTCAGCCACGCCACCGCGCTGTCGAACATCCCCAGAACGGCCCGAACGTCATCAGGGCCACCATCTCGGATAACCATCGGCGGATGGTAACAGGAGCCGTGTTCCGCCATCACGCCACGTCAGCGGGGCGCACGGAGTTTCACCGAACTCCGCGGAGCGCTCAGTAGACTCGGCGGCAGCCGGAGCACGGCTCCCCTGCCAGGGCGGACGCCCCTGGCCCGTCCCCTTCCGGAGTCACGTCAGGGACCGGCCCGCGGGCCGGTCCCTCCAGGCTGGAGACAACTGGTGAGCAGTGGATCGACCGACGCGCCTCCGAGGCCCGCGGACCTGGTGAGGCCCCGGCGGCGGCGCCGGTGGATATGGTGGCTGGCGGCGGCGGTGACGACCGTCACGGTCGGGGTGAGCGCGACGGTGGTCGGCGCGTACGTCAGACTGTCCGGGAACGTCCGGCACGTCGAGGTCGGCACGGAGGATCTCGGGCCGCGCCCGGTGAGGGCCGCGACCAAGGCGGTGAACGTCCTGATCGTCGGTTCCGACCAGCGCGACGGCAGGAACGCGAAGTACGGACGCCTCCCCGGCGAGCGGACCGACACGATCATGCTCGCGCACGTCTCGCCGAGGCGTGACAACGCGGTGGTCGTCAGCTTCCCGCGCGACTCGATGGTCCCGCTCCCCGCCTGCCGGGCCCGGCACGGGCTGCCCGGCCAGTACCCCCATGTGGGGATGATCAACGAGTCGTTCAACTACGGCGGCATCGCCTGCACCTGGAAGACGATCGAGACGCTCACCGGCATCCGCATCGACCACTTCGTGAAGGTCGACTTCACCGGGTTCAAGGACATGGTGGACGCGGTCGGCGGGGTCGAGGTCTGCCTGCCCGCGCCGGTCAACGACACCAAGGCCCTGCTCACCCTCGACGCCGGACGGCAGACGCTCCGGGGCGAGCAGGCCCTCGGCTACGTCCGCGCCCGCTACAGCCTGGGCGACGGCTCCGACATCGGGCGCATCCAGCGGCAGCAGATGTTCGTCGCCTCGATGCTGAAGAAGGTGATGAGCGGCGAGACGCTCACCGACCCCGCCCGGCTCTTCGGCTTCCTGGACGCGGCCACCCGGTCGGTCACCACCGATCCCGGTCTCACCCCCGCCGTCATGAAGGACCTCGCGCTCAGCGCCAGGGGGCTGGCCGCGGGGCGGATCCGCTTCGTCACAACGCCGTGGCGCTACTCGCTCGTCCACCCGGGAAAGGTGGAGTGGGTCGAGCCGCTGAGCACGAAGCTGTTCCGCACCGTCGCGCACGACCGGCCGCTCACCGGGTCGGGGATCAGGGGAGGGCAGGCCACGGTGCCGCGCTCGCAGATCACCGTCGAGGTGCGCAACGGGACCTGGCGCTCCGGGCTGGGCACACTCGTCGCGGCCCGGCTGGAGGAGCGGGGCTACCACGTCTCCAGGATCGGCGACACGGCGCGCAAGCCGCGGCCCCGGACCACGGTCGTCTACTCGCCGCGGGGCGCGACGAGGGCGCCGGTCCTCAGCCGCGACCTGCTGACCTCCGCCGGACGGCTCGTCCCCGCCGGGACGACCGGCAGGCTGGTCCTCGTGATCGGCGACGACTGGCGGGGGGTCAGGGAACCGCACCCGAACGACACCGACGGCATCAAGGGATTCGACGCCACCCACGACTCCTGCGCGGGCGCCTGACGGGTGCCTGACGGGCTCCGTCTCCCGCCGCCCGTGTTCCCGATCTCCACCCCGCGCATTCCCGATCTCCACCCCGCGCTTCCGCCCGCCGCCCGCCGCCCGCGTTCCCGGCCTCCGGCGGGCGGGTCCGCCGCTCCCGCGGGGCCCGATGCCCCGGAAGCGCGGTCAGCCGTGCCGCAGGTGCTCGCGGCTGAGGTCGAGGAGCATGCGCACGTGGGCGTCGGCGAGACGGTAGTAGATCATCCGGCCGGACCGGCGGCTGGCCACGATGCCCGCGGTGCGCAGCAGCCGGAGGGCATGGGAGACGGCCGTGTCGCTGACCTCGACCGTCTCGGTGAGATCGCAGACGCACAGCTCGCCGGCCTCCAGGAGCGCGTAGAGGAGCTGGGCCCGGGTCGGGTCGCCGAGCAGCCGGAACAGCTCGGCCAGCCGTACGGCCTCCTCCGCGGTGACCAGGCGGTCCCGGGTCGCCGCCACCTTCGCCTCGTCCGGCTCCACCGTCGTGCACGCGTCCAGACCGGCGACGACTTCCATGGATGAACTCCTGAACAGTTGCTCAAATGATAATGAGTATCGTATCAACGTCTGCCCCGAGAACGGCGGCGGACACCCCGACCGGCTTCCTCCCTCCTCCTGACTAGGAGAAATGCCATTTCGGGTTATACATTGCGCAGGCACTGGGAGACCTGACCGGATGAGGGGGCGCGATGAAGGCCCGTATCACGGGCGTCGCGACGTATCTGCCCGAACGGACGCTGACCAGCTCGGACGTGGAGCGCCGGATCGAGGGATACGCCCCCCGCCGGGGGATCGTCGAGCGCATGACGGGGATCCGGCGGCGGCACGTGGCCCGCGACGACCAGCAGGCGTCCGACCTGGCGGTGGAGGCCGTCCGGAGACTCCCCCGGCCCGCCTCCGACGCCGATCTCATGATCTTCGCCTCGGCCTCGCAGGACATGGTCGAGCCCGCCACCGCGCACATCGCGGCGGCCAAACTGGGCCTGTCGTGCCCGGTGTTCGACGTCAAGAACGCCTGCAACAGCCTGCTCAACGGCCTCCAGGTGGCCGAGGCGCTGATCCTGTCCGGGGCGCACCGCACGGTCCTGGTCTGCTCCGGCGAGACCCCGTCGCGGGCGATCCGGTGGCGGGTCCGGGACCGGGCGCAGTTCGCGGACTCCTTCGCCGGGTACACGCTCTCCGACAGCGGGGCGGCCGTGCTGGTCGAGGCGGACGCCGAGCGCGGCGTCTTCTACCGCGACTTCTCCGCCGACTCCGCCGCGTGGGCGGTCGGCACCCTGCCCGGCGGCGGCTCGGTCCATCCCCGCGACCCCGAGCACTCCTACTTCCAGGGCGACGGGCGGCGGCTGAAGGAGGCCTTCGAGCGCATCGGCCCGGACATCTTCCTCAACGCGCTCAAGCGGACCGGCCTGACCTGGGACGACTTCGCCGTCGTGGCGGTCCACCAGGTCGCGATGCCGTACCTGCGGTTCCTGGCCGAGGTGCTGGACATCCCCGACGACAGGCTGGTCGTCAGCCTGCCCGAGCACGGCAACTGCGCCTCGGCCACGCTCCCGCTCCAGCTCGCGCTGGGCTCCTGGGAGCCCGGCGACCGGGTGGCGCTGCTGGGCCTGGGCGGCGGGATCAGCATGGGCGTGATGCTGGCGGAGATGTGATGGACCTGTGGGTGATCGTCCCGGCGTACAACGAGGCCGCCGGCATCGAGGCGACGCTGCGCGCGCTGGCGGCGCAGGACGACCGCGACTTCACACTGCTCGTGGTGGACAACGCGAGCACCGACGGCACCGCCGAGGTCGTCCGGCGGCACGGCGTGCAGGTGGTCTCCGAACCCCGGAAGGGCACCGGCGCGGCCTCCGACACCGGCGTGCGGCACGCCGTCGCGCACGGGGCGACCCACGTCGCCCGCACCGACGCCGACTGCCTGCCGCGCGCCGACTGGGTGCGGAACATCCGCCGCGCGTTCGGCGACGGCCTGGAGATGGTCGGCGGGCGGCTCGTGCCGCGGACCGACGAGTTCCCGCTGAGGTTCTGGGAGCGGCGGCTCATCCCGTTCGTGATCGACGTGGCGGCGGCGTTCGGCCGGTTCCGGCCGGGCAACCGGGACCCGCTCCACAAGGGGCCGTACGTGATGATGCCCGGCTGCAACCTGGCGATCACCGCCGATCTCTACGAGCGCGCGGGCGGCTTCCCGCGCACCGCGATCGAGGAGGTCCACGAGGACCGCGCCCTGGTCAACCGGGTCAGGAAGGTCACCGCCGCGTACGGCTCCCGCCGCGACGTCGTCGTGCACGGCTCGGTCCGGCGGCTGCGCGCCTACGGCCTGGCCGGCACCCTGGCCTGGTACGCCGACCACCGCTACCGGCCCGACGTGGTCGACATCCGGTGAGGCGGCCGACGGAACGCCGGTGGCGGCCGGTGGAGCGCGCGGTGAGGCGGCCGTGGCGGTGGCGGCCGGTGGACCACGAGACGCGGCTCTACCTGGCCGCCCACCCGTTCGCCTACCCGCTGATGCGCCTGCTGGCCCGGTGCGGCCCGGTGGTCCGGGTGCCGGGACTGGGCGTGGTGGTCAACGACGCCTCCGTGGCGCGCGCCGTGCTGACCGACGGGCGCTTCCGCAAGGACGGCCCCGGCTCGCCGGGCGACCTGTGGACACCGGTGCTCGGGCCGTCCGTGCTGCTCAACATGGAGGGTCCGGACCACCTGGCGCTGCGCAGGAAGCTGATGCCGCTGTTCACCCCGGCCTACGTGGCCGGGCTGGTGGACGAGGTGCTGCGCGCGCCCCTCGCGGCGCTGGACGCGCGCCTGGCGCGCGGCGAGACCGTCGACCTGGTGGACGCCATGCGGGTGATGGCCGGAGCCGTCATCTGCCGGGTCATCGGGCTGGACCTCGGCTCGGGCCCCGGCTCGGACCTCGATTCGGGCCCCGGCTCCGGCTCCGACTCCGGCCCGGACCTCGACTCCGGTTCGGGCCCCGACTCCGGCTCGGGCCCGGGGTCCGCCGCGGTCGCCGAGGCGCGGGCCCGGGAGCTGTTCGCCGAGGGAGAGCGGGTCGTCTCGATGGTCTCGCTGCGCTCCCGCCGGTTGTCGGACCGGCAGGTCGCGGTCGCCCGGCGGGTCCTGGACCGGATCGGGGACATCGCCCAGGCCGCCTACGAGGCGGGGGACCCGTCCACGGTGATGGGCCGGATGCGGGAGCTCGGGCTGTCCGCGGCCGAGGCGCGGGGCGCGGCCGGGGCGTTCTTCCTGACCGGGACCGAGACCGTCGCCACCCTCGTGCCCCGCCTGGTCGCGCTGGTCTCCGACCACGGCCTCGACCGCCGCGCCGTCCTGGAGGACCTGGACCGGGTGATCGACGAGGCCATGCGGATCACCACCCCCACCCCGCTGATGCTCCGCTCGGTCGCCGAGTCCGCCCGCGTCGGCGGGGTGGCGGTACGGCCCGGCGACCGGGTGCTGATCGTCACCCACAACTGCACCCGTGCCCACGGTCCCTTCGACCCGTCCCGCCCGCACCCGCCCGAGCTGCGCCGCCTCTGGTTCGGCGCGGGCCCGCACTTCTGCATCGGTTATCCCCTGGCGCTGGCGGAGATCCGCGCGGTGGCCTCGACGGTGCTGTCCCGCGACATCCGCGTCACGGGGCGGCGCGCCGCCCGCGGGGTCCTCCTCCCCACCTACGAGCACCTGTGGATCACCGCCGCATGAACGTCCTGCGCTCTCCGCACCGTCCGAACCCGCCGGTCCGCCGTTCCGCGGACCCCGCCGGGGCCCCTACCACCCCCTGGACCGCCGCTCCATGAACGACATCGTCACCGGGATCATGGCCGCCGCCGGGCGGGAGCCGTACCGGACCGCGCTCGTCGACGGCCGCGGCCGGGAGATCGCCTACGGCGCGCTGGCCCGCCGGGTGGACGCGGTCCGGGCCGCCATGGACGGGCTGGAGCCGGGGGACGGGGTGCTGTTCGCGGTACGGCCCGGCGTGGACGCGGTGGTGACGGCGCTGGGCGCGGTGGCCGCGGGCGGGACGCTCGTACTGGCCGATCCCGGCCTGGCGCCGGGGGTGCTGGCCGCCCGGATGGCCGCCACCCGGCCCAGGTGGGTGGTCACCGAGTCGCTGCTGCACACCCTGAGCGGGCCGCTCCGACCCCTGGCCCGCCGCCGCGGCCTGCTCCTGCCCGACCTGCGCGACCCCCTCCCCGGCCATCCGGTCCGCCACCTGTACGCGGGGCCCTGGCTGCCGGGGGTGCCGCGCGGCGCGCTGCGGCTGAGCCGCCTGCCGGCGCCTCCGGACGGGCTCGGGCCGCGGCCGTCCCGGGCGGAGCAGCCCGCCGCGGTGATCTTCACGTCGGGGACCACGGCCAGTCCGCGCGGGGTGGTGCACACCCGGGGGTCGCTCGCGGCGGGACTGGAGCTGTTCCGCGGCGCGTTCCCGCTCGGGCCGGGGGACGTCGTGCACACCGACCAGCTGATGCTGGGGCTGCCCGCGCTGATGGCCGGGGCCACCTGGTCGCTGCCCGGCCGGGGGCCCCTCGCCGCGGAACTGGCGGAGCGCGGGGCCACCCACGCCTTCGCCGTCCCGGTCCGCCTGGACCGGCTGCTCCGCGAGACGCCCCGGCTGCCGAGGACGCTCCGTCACCTGCTGCTCGGATCCGCCCCCGCGCCCGCCGGAGTGCTCCGCCGGGCGGTCGGGGCGGGCCCGGAGGTGCTGTCGGTCTACGCGATGACCGAGGCGCTGCCCATCGCGATCGCCTCGGCGGAGGAGAAGCTCTCCCACACCGCGTCGGGCGCCGAGGGCGACCTGCTCGGGGCTCCCCTGCCGGGGGTGGGGACGCGCCTGGCAGGGGACGGCGAGCTGCTGGTCTCCGGGCCGCACCTGGCCGACCGCTACCTGGGCGGGGAGCCGCTGCGCGAGGTCGCCACGGGTGATCTCGTCAGGATCTCCGATGGCCGCCTGGTCCTGCTCGGCCGGAAGAAGGACATGATCCTGCGCGACGGGTTCAACATCTATCCCGGCCTCTACGAGCCCGCGATCACCGCGCTGCCCGGCGTCGCCGAGGCCGCCATCGTCGGTCTGGCCGATCCGGGGACCGGCGACGAGGAGGTCGTGCTCGCCGTCGTCCCCGCCCCGGGGTACGACGAGGCACGGCTGCGCGGAGCCCTGCCGGACCTGGTGGACGCCGGCGCCCTTCCCGACCGGATCGTCGCGCTCGACGCCTTCCCCCGCTCCGGCCGCGCCGACAAGCTCGACCGCGCCGCACTCCGCGCCTTGGTGGCCCGGTGAGGATCGCGGTGACGGGCGCGTCCGGGTTCGTCGGCGGCGCGGTGTGCCGGGCGGCCCGCGCCGAGGGCTGGGAGGTGCACGCCTTCGGCAGGCGGCCCGCGGTGGAGCCCGCCCACGTCGGCGGCGCGCCGTACCTGGCGTGGGATCTGCTCGGCGGGCACGGCCTGCGACCCGGACCGCCCGAGGTGGACGCGGTGGTGCACTGCGCGGGCGGCGTCACCGACTGGGGGCCTCCGGCGGAGATCTGGGCGGCCAACGTGGCCGGGACCCGGAGCGCGGCCGAGGCGTTCCCCCGCGCCGGGTTCGTGCACGTGAGCACGGCGAGCGTCTACGACCCGTTCCGGCCGACCGTGATGGCGCGCGAGGACGAGGCCCCGGTCGCGCGGTACGTCAACGCCTACGGCGCGTCCAAGGCCGCCGCCGAACGGGCCGCGGCGGAGGCGGCCCCGGGCCGGACGATCGTCCTGCGCCCGCACGCCGTCTACGGCCCCGGGGACACGACGCTGCTCCCCCGCGTGCTCGGCGCGGTCCGGGGCCGACGGCTGGTCGCCGTGGGCGACGGGCGGCAGCGGGTCAGTCTCACCTCGGTGGGGAACCTGGCCCGCGCCTGCCTGCTCGCGGCCCAGGCCGTACGCCGCGGTGACCACCACGACCACGGCGACCACCGCGTCCACGGCGACCACGACGACCACCGCGTCCACGGCGACCACGACGACCACCGCGTCCACGGCGACCACGACGACCACCGCGACCACGGCGACCACCGCGTCCACCGCGACCACCGCGTCCACGGCGTCCACGGCGTCCAGGGCGTCCACGGCGTCCAGGGCGTCTTCAACGTCGCCGACGCCGAGCCGGTCGTCCTGGACGACGCGCTGCGCGCGATCCTGCGGGAGCGGGGTGTCGCCGCGGAGCCGTACTACCTGCCGCTCCGGCTCGCCGAACCCGTCGCCGCCGTCGCCGAGACGGCCGCCCGGCTGCTCGGGCGGACGCGTCCACCCCGCCTGACCCGGTACGCCGTCGGCCATCTGGCCGTCGAGCGCACGCTGGACACCACCGCCGCCCGCGAGGTGCTCGGCTACCGCCCGGCGCCGACGTCGTTCGCGGGCGCCGCGGACTGGTGAGCCGGGCCGCCCGCGAAGCGGGGGGCAGGCGGCCCCGCGGACCGGGGCACCCGGAGGCGTCCGCATCCCCGGCATGACCTCGACAGGACCCCGGCGGGGCCGGTTGAGGCCCCGGCGGGGCCGGTTGAGGCCCGGCGGGGCCGGTTGAGGCCCGGCGCCTCCGGCAGAACCTCGACAGCGCCTGATTTGGATATGACCGTATACATGTCTTAATAAGCCAATATCGGGCACTAACCTGCGGCAGTCCCGGGGACGGACCGGGAATAGTGAACAGATGGCAGGTCACAGGCGTCGTCCGGGCATCGGGTCGAGTCTGGCGTTCACGCTCGGCTCGGCGGTGCTGTGGGGTCTGGCCCATCTGCGGGCGGGGCGGCGCAGGACGGGCGCCCTGCTCATGGCCTCCTCCCTGACCGTGATCACGATGACCGCGACCGCGGTCCTCACCGCCGACTCCTTCCTGCTCACCCTGGCCGTGCGGCCCGGCTGGCTGCAGGCCTTCGGGGCGGTGGCGCTGCTGCTGGCGACCGTCACCGTGGCCGTGGTCATCAGCTCCTACCGGCTCCTGCGGCCGCAGGGCCTCAGCCGGGCCGCCCGCCGCCTGTCCGCCTCCGCCGTGGGCCTGCTCTGCGTGCTGGTGATGCTCCCCGCCGCGTACGCCGCCCGGCTCGCCCACGTCTCCCAGCACGTGATGACCTCGCTGTTCGCGGCCGGCTCCACACCCGTCCCGGCCGATCCGTGGCGGGGCCGGGAGCGGCTCAATCTCCTGCTGGTCGGCGCGGACGCCGCCACCGGCCGGTACGGCGTGCGCACCGACAGCGTGACCGTGGCGAGCGTCGACACCCGCACCGGCGACACGGTCCTGCTCGGCCTGCCCCGCAACCTGGCGCACGTCCCCCTGCCGGCCGGCCCGGCCCGCGACCGCTTCCCGCGCGGTTTCACGGGCGAGCCGCCGCACACGCCGGGGATCCTCAACGAGATCTGGCAGTACGCCGAGGACCACCCCGAGACGGTCCCCGGCACCCCCGACGGGGAGCGCGGTCCCATCCTGCTGAAGAGGACGGTCGGCGACGTCCTCGGCCTGGACGTGCCCTACTACGCGATGGTCGACATGCGGGGCTTCGCCAAGATGATCGACGCGATGGGCGGTGTGCGCCTCACCGTGCCCGAGCCCATCGTGTACGGCAGGCGCAACGAGGGCCTCGTCCGGCCGGGCACCCGCGTCCTGTCCGGCGAGGAGGCGCTCTGGTACGGCCGGTCCCGCACCCACACCAGCGACTACGTCCGGATGAGCCGGCAGAAGTGCCTGCTGAACGCCGTGGCCAAGCAGGCCGACCCGGTGACGGTCATCGGCGGCTTCGAGGAGATCGCGGAGGCCGCGCTGGACACCGTCTCCACCGACGTCCCCCGGGCGCTCCTGCCCCACCTGGTCGACCTGGCCGACAAGGTGAAGGGCACCCGGATCAGGAGCCTGCAGTTCGTCCCGCCGGTGATCGACCCCGTCGTCCCCGACTACGCCCTGATCAGGCGAAAGGTCACCGCCGCGCTTCCCCCGGCCGCCACCGCCGTACCCGGACCGGCGGCGCGGCCGGCCCCCGTCCCCGCTCCCGCCCCTCCGCCCACGGCATCGGCGGCGGCACCGGCGGCACCAGCGCAGACCCGGGCACGCACACCGGCGACGTCGGCCGCACCGGAATCGGCATCGGCATCGGCGCCGGAATCGGGATCGGGATCGGCATCGGGATCGGGATCGGCATCGGCGCCGTCGGATCCCGCACCGGCTTCCGGATCGGCCCCGACGCCCACCCCGCCACCGACACCGACACCGACACCGACACCGCAGGAGACCGTCTTCCTCGACGAGACCTGCCCCTGAGCACCGGCGGCTCCGCGGGCGGCCCGCGCTACGGGCGCGCCGTCCCGGCCCGCGGCGCGACGCCCGCCCTGGCCATGCCCGCGACGACCAGATGGTGGAAGGGGCGGATGACGTTGAAGTAGACCGGCCCGGTCCAGCGGTGGTACTTCACGACGGTCACGACGTGGAAGCGGCCGGGTTCGGCCACCACCGCGACCCACGCGGTCAGGTGCGACTCCGTGGCGCCCGCCACGAAGTAGCGCTCCTCCTCGGCCTCGGCGACGGTGAAGAAGGCCAGCTTCTCCCCGGGCGTGAACGGGATGTCCTCCGGACGCGTCCCCGCGGTCGAGGGCTGCTCGTCCTGGCGCATGCCGAGCAGCCGGACGAACCCCGCCCGGACGCGGTAGAGGAGGCGGATCCAGCCCGGCTCGTAGGAGATGAAGCCGGCCAGGAACTCCCTGAGGGCGACCTCCCCCTCGACTGTCTTGACGTCCACGTGGTCCGCGTCCTCGGTGAGGGCGCGGAGCTCCGGCCATTCGACGGCGTACGGCATGGTCGCTCCCGATCGGAGAGTAGGAGGGCGGGGCGGCCGGATCCGGATTCCCGGAGGTCCCGGCCCGGCGGACCCCTCCGGGTCGCCACGGGAGACGATTCCATACGGTGCCGTATGGTCCGCATCCGGGGTGCCCCCAGGAGGGGTCATGACGCGCTCCTCTTTCCGCCAACCCGCACCGGGACCTCACCCGCCGTGGCATGATGGCCACGCACAGAGCTTGCAATGGTTTTCATAATCAGATTGGATCGTCGTCGTGAGGGTGGCATTCGTCGGCAAGGGCGGCAGCGGCAAGACGACTCTGTCGGCGCTGTTCGCGAGATACACGGCGCGTCAGGGCGGCCCGGTCGTCGCCGTCGACGCCGACATCAACCAGCACCTGGGCATGGTCCTGGGCGTGGCGGAGGGCGCGCCGCCCCGCCCGATGGGCTCCCACCTGACCGAGATCAAGGAGTGGCTGCGCGGCGACAACCCCCGCATCACCTCGGCCGCCGCCATGGTCAAGACCACCCCGCCCGGCCGCGGCTCCCGGCTGCTGAGCCTGGACCCGGCCGACGACCCGGTCCACGCCCGCTTCTCGACCGCGACGCCGGACGGCCCCCGCCTGATGGTCACCGGCCCGTTCAGCGAGGAGGACCTCGGCGTCGCCTGCTACCACTCCAAGGTCGGCGCGGTCGAGCTCTACCTCAACCACCTCGTCGACGGCCACGGCGAGCACGTCGTGGTGGACATGACCGCCGGGGCCGACTCCTTCGCCTCCGGCCTGTTCACCCGCTTCGACATGACCTTCCTGGTCGCCGAGCCGACCCGGCAGGGTGTCGGCGTCTACCGGCAGTACCGCGAGTACGCCGCCGACTACGACGTGCCCCTCGCGGTCGTCGGCAACAAGGTCCAGGGCCCCGGCGACGTCGCCTTCCTACGCGAGCACGTCGGCGACGACCTGCTCGTCTGCCTGGAGCACTCGGCCGCGGTGCGGGCCATGGAGCAGGGCCGGCCGTTCACCCTGGAGGACCTGGAGCCCGCCAACGCCGAGGCCCTCGGCGTGCTGCTCAAGCACGTCGACTCCCAGGAGAAGGACTGGGAGCGGTTCGGCCGCCAGACCGTCGAGTTCCACCTGCGCAACGCCCGGGCCTGGGCGAACCGGGCCATCGGCGAGGACCTCGCCGCCCAGGTCGACCCGGATTTCGTCTTCGGGCCCACACGAGTGTCGCTCCAGCGCTAGGTGGAGCGGCGGACGGACCCGATCTAGTGTCTGAAAGATCCCCTTCCCGAGAGGAGAACGCAGCATGTCGCTGACCGTTTCCAAGGACCTTCTCGACCAGGCCGAGGCCGGCGAGGTGGACGACGCGGCGTTCGTCGCCTGCGTCCGCGACTCCCTGCCCTACGCCTGGTCCCTGATCGACGGCCTGGTCCGGGAGCGGACGCGCACCGGCGCCGAGTTCACCGACAACACCGTCCCCCCGCCCAGCGAGGAGGCCCGCGGGCCAGCTCCTGCGCTGCCTGGCCAGCGACGCCATGCGCGGCGCCCTGGAGCGCCACTTCGGAGTGAAGCTGGCCTTCCAGAACTGCCACCGGGTCGCGGTCTTCGACCTGTCCGCCACCGCCGCCCACGCCGAGTTCACCACCGCCCGCTCCCAGATCCTCAACCAGTCCCCCGAGCTCGTCGACTGCTGAACCCCCACGGCTCCGGGCCCGCCGGGCGGTGCCCCGCGGGCCCGGAGCCGCTTCCCCCGTCCTGGCGCGCCTCCACCCGACTCCCGCGTCAGGGCGCGCGCCTCCACCCGACTCCCGCCTCCGCGCGGAGGCACCGCCCGGCCACCCGCGACACTGCGCGCCGCCGGACCCGACTCCCGCCCGCAGGACCGATCGGCCCGGACGGGCCGTGACGCGGTGACCGGTCAGCGGATCCGGGGCAGGACCTCGGCGCCGAGGCGTCTGATGTTCTCCAGGGTCCGGGCCTGCTCGCCCGCGCCCTCGACCATCAGGATGAGGTGCCGCAGGCCCGTCGCGGCGACGGTCCGCTCGATCGACGCGACGCAGTGGTCCGCCGAGCCGACCGGGTGCGTCGCGCACAGAAAGTCCACGTAGGCCGGGACGTCCCGGCGCGGCCGAGGCCGCCCGTCCACCGGCACGTATCCCGCCAGCCCCGGCTCCAGCCAGCGCGGCATGCTCTCCCTCAGCTCCCGTACGGCCTGCGCCGTCGAGTCGGCCACGTAGCCCACGGCGGCGGCGACGTGCCCGGGGTCCCGCCGTCCCGCCGCACCGCGCGCCGCCGGGCCGGGTCCCGCCGGGCCTGGTGTCGGTGCGTCCGCCCGTCCGGGGACGGCGGCGTCGTAGGACCGGATCATGGCCGCCTTCTCCTCGTCGCCGACGTGCATGCCGAGCAGCATCGGCAGTCCCCGGGCGGCGGCCAGCGCCGCGGTCCCCGGCGAGGTGCAGGCCACCACCGGCCGCAGCCGCGCCGCCGGGACCACCGGCACCCGGCGGAACCGGAAGAACTCCCCGTCGGCCGCGACCTCGCCCCGCTCCAGCGCCGCGCAGAGCAGGTCGAGCGACTCGGCGAAGCCCCGCTCGAACCGGTCCAGCCCGGTGCCGAACACCTCCAGGTCCACCCACGGCCCGCCCCGGCCCACGCCCAGCAGGAAGCGCCCGCCCGAGACCTGGTCGAGGACCGCCGCCTGCTCGGCCAGGTCGACGGGGTGCCGGGTGGACAGCACGCTCACCGCCGTCCCCACCCGGATCCGGCTCGTACGGCCCAGCGCCACCCCGGCCAGCGTCGCCGCCGACGGGCACACGCCGTACGACATGAAGTGGTGCTCGGCGATCCACGCGTCGTCGAACCCGGCCTCCTCCGCCGCGGCGACCGCCTCGACCGTGTCCCGCAGCACCTCGCCCGGCGCGCGGCCGGGGAAGCCCGCCGCCACCAGGAAGACGCCGATCCGCATCGGCCCGGCCACCCCCGCCGCCCCGGTCGCCTCCATCGCCCCGGCTACCCGAAGAGCCCGAGCTGGCCCGCGCCCGCCGCGGCGTCGCGGTGCCTTCTCAGGTGGCGCCAGCGGGGCAGCTTGTCGAGGTAGGACCAGGACAGCCGGTGGTGCTCGGTCGGGCCGTGCTCGGCGAGGGCCCGCTGGTGGACCGGGGAGGGGTAGCCGGCGTTGCTCGCGAAGCCGTACGCGTCGAGGCCGAGGGAGGCCATGTAGGCGTCGCGGCGGACCTTGGCGATCACCGAGGCGGCGGCGACGGAGACGCAGGACAGGTCGCCCTTGATCTCGCACCGGACCTGCCAGGGCGGGCCCAGGTAGTCGTGCCTGCCGTCCAGGATCACCGCCTCGGGCCGGACCGGCAGCTCGGCGAGGGCGCGGCGGGCGGCCCGGCGCAGCGCCTCGGTCATGCCCAGGACGTCGATCTCCTCGTGGGACGCCTCGCCGTACCCGATCCCGACGGCCCAGCCGGTGATCTCGGCGACCATGGCCTCGCGGCGGGCCCGGCTGAGCAGCTTGGAGTCGGTGAGCCCGGCGGGCGGCTCGGACAGGTCCGTGACCACCGCGCAGACCGCCACCGGCCCGGCCCACGCCCCCCGGCCGACCTCGTCGATCCCGGCCACCGGCTTCGACCCGCCGTCGGACAGCAGCTTCTCGAGCGCGTAGGAGGGGGGCACGTGGGGAGTCTAATGCGGCGCCGCCCGTTCGCCGGCGCGCGTACCGCTCCGGCCTCCGGTCACCTGGCCGCGGGTTCGAGGGCGGTGAGGTCGGCGGCGAGGTAGCGGGCGGCGGTGTGGACCGCCCGGAGGGTCACCGCGACGGCGGGGCGGTGCACGCTGGAGGCGCGGACGACCGCGTGCACGTCACGGCCGGCCGGGGTGCCGGGGATCTCCCGGACGGCGATGCCGCGCACGCCCGCCGCCAGGGCCAGGGCGGGCACCGCGGCGATGCCGACGCCCCGGGCGACCAGGCTGAGGATGGTGCTCAGCCCCTCGAACTCCCACGGCACCGGCCCGACCCCGCCGACCGCGGCCATCATCTGGTCGACGGCCATCCGGGAGGGCTCGCCGTCCGGGGTGGCCATCCACGGCTCGTCGCGCAGCTCCGCCAGGTCGACCGGTTCGCCGGGCGAGGCGAGGCGGTGCGTGCGCGGCACCACGAGCACCAGCGGGTCGCGCAGCAGCGGGAAGACCCGCATGGTCTCCGACTCGCGCATCCGGCCGTACCAGTCGTCCACCACGGCGATGTCGGCCGTGCCCGACTGGACCTCGCGGGCCCCCCGCCCCGCGCGGCCCTGCGCCATCCGCAGGGTGAGCGCGGTGTGCCGGCGCAGCAGCCGGGCCAGGGCGGGGGCGAAGGCGACGGCGGCGGTGGGGAAGGCCGTGACCGTGACCCGGCCCGACGGGGTGCCCGCCTGGGCGGACAGGTCGGACTCGGCGGCCTCCACCATGGCCAGGATGCGCTCGGCGTGCTCGACGAGCCGGCGGCCGGCGTCGGTCAGCTCGGCGCTGCGGGCGGTCCGGTCGATCAGCGTGGCGCCGGCCTCGCGCTCCAGGGCGGCCAGTTGCTGAGAGACCGCCGACGGGCTGTATCCGAGGGAGGCGGCGGTCGCGGCGATGCTCCCTTTCCGGGCGAATTCGCAGATCACCATCAGTCGGCGCAGATCGAGCATCGGATCTCCTTACGCCCACCCACACGAATCGAAGCTTGTCCTGATGCCTCCATCCCACCACGCTGGGAACGTTCCGCAACACAGGGGGGAATCGCCATGAACATCACACTTTCCGCCACTTTGGCAGCGAACGAGGAGATCGACCGGAGACGACGCGCGGGCCGGCGCGTGCTGAACCTCGCCTTCGGCGAGGCGGGCCTGCCGGTCCACCCCGCCCTTCAGGAACGGCTCTCCGCCGCGGCCGGGCAGAACGGGTACGGACCGGTCGCGGGGGCGGCCGCGCTACGCGAGGCGGCGGCCGGCTACTGGACCCGCCGGCGCCTGCCCACCGACCCCGGCCTCGTCGTCTGCGGCCCCGGCAGCAAGCCCCTGCTGTACGGCCTGCTGCTCGCGATCGGCGGCGACGTCGTGCTGCCCGTGCCGAGCTGGGTCAGCTACGCCGCCCAGGCCGAACTGGCCGGGGCGCGCTCCGTGCCCGTTCCGGCGTGCCCCGGCGAGGGCGGCGCGCCGGACCCGGAGCGGGTGGTCCCCGCCGTCCTGCGGGCGCGCGCCGCGGGCCGGGACGTGCGCTCGCTGCTGGTCACGCTCCCCGACAACCCCAGCGGGACGCTCGCGGGAGCCGACACGGTCGAGGCCCTCGCCGGGATCGCCCGCGCGCTCGACCTGGTGATCATCTCCGACGAGATCTACCGCGACCTCGTGCACGACCCGGACGCCGGCTTCCTCAGCCCCGCCGAGGCCGCGCCCGAGCGCACCGTCGTCACCAGCGGGCTCAGCAAGAGCCTGGCCCTGGGCGGCTGGCGGATCGGGGTGGCCCGGCTGCCCTCCGCCGGGCTGCGCGACCGGCTGCTCGCGGTGGCCAGCGAGATCTGGTCCAGCCCGGCGGCCCCCGTCCAGCAGGCGGCGGCCTACGCCTACACCGAGCCGCCCGAGCTCGCCGAGCGGATCGACCGCAGCAGGCGGCTGCACGCCGCGGTCGCGCGGGCGGCGCACGCCCGGCTCACCGGGGCGGGCGTGCGGGTGGCCGCCCCGCAGGGGGGCTTCTACCTCTACCCGGACCTCACCGGCCGCCTGGACCCCGCCGGCCCCGGCGCGGACGTCTCCACCTCCGCCGGGCTGGCCGCGCTCCTGCTCGACGCGTACGACGTCGGCGTGCTCCCGGGGCACGCCTTCGGCGACGACCCCGCGGCGCTCCGGGTCCGGCTGGCGACCAGCCTCCTGTACGGCGAGACCACCGAGCAGCGGCTGGCCGCGCTGAGCGCTCCGGACCCCCTCGCGCTGCCCTGGATCGCCGCCTCCCTCGACCACCTCGGCGAGGCCCTGTCCGCCCTGTCCGCCGCGCCCGCCGTATCCGCCGCGCCCGCCGTCCGGTGACCCGCGGCGGCGGCCGGTCCGCGGCGCCGGGGGCCGCCGCGTGAGAGGTCGCCCGCCTCCCGCCGCGGTGCTCCGCCGGACCGCACGTCTCAGTTTGGCAACCGGGAGCCGGGCGGCGCCGTCCCACCGTCCGCCTCATCCCTCCTGAGCTGGCCTTCCGTCCGGGAGACGCACGCTTTCCCGGATGCTCACGGAGATGTCCCGCGCCATTTGGCATTGAGCGTCACAGAGAGCCCTCATCATGTGCTCATGCCCGCTTTTGTCACCCTGTCCGGGCGCCTCGTGCGCCTGGAACCGCTCAGCCTCGCGGCCGTCGACGACCTCGTCACCGCGGCGGGTGAAGACCGTACGACGTACGGGTTCACCCGCGTCCCCCATGGCCGGGACGAGATGGCCTCCTACGTGGAGGCCGCTCTGGCTGAGCAGGCGGAGGGCCGCACGATGCCCTTCGCCATCCGGTGGCTGCACACCGACCGCATCGTCGGTGCCACCCGTCTCATGAACCTGGAGTACTGGCAGGGGCCCATGCCCTGGCCGCCGGGCGCGCGTGGAGCGGTGGGCGAGGTCCCGTCCGTGGCGGACATCGGTTACACCTGGCTGGCCGCTTCGGCCCAGGGCACCGGCGTCAACCGGGAGAGCAAGTACCTGATGCTCTCGCTCGCCTTCGAGACCTGGCAGGTCCACCGCGTCACCCTCAAGGCGGACGTGCGCAACGTCCGCTCCCGGGCCGCCATCGAGGCCCTCGGCGCACACCTCGACGGTGTGCGGCGGGCGGAGAGCCGAGGCGCCGACGACACGGTCCGAGATACCGCGTTCTACTCGATCCTGAGTTCCGAATGGCCGCTCGTGCGAGAACGCCTGCACGCGCGGCTCGGACTCGTCGAGGCCGCGTGAACGTCCCCGCACCTTCGAATTAACGGAAAAAGGCCCGCCCGGAAATCGTTCCCGGGCGGGCCTTTTCCGTCGGCGGCACCCCCTGCCGCCTTCGCGCCCCCATCGGCCGGGCACGGCCGCCCCCGTAGGGGCCGTGCTCGGCTGCGGCACCAGCATCCCGTCCGGGATTCAACGCCCGATCAACGGCCGATCAACGATCCGACCGGCCGGTCGTCCCGGCGAACTATGGGGCGAGCGGCAAAGGATCTATTATTTGGGCACAAAACTTCCCATTAGGGTGGAGATACCGGACATGGCTGCACAGGACGGCGACAACGGCCTGCGCTTCGCCGTACTCGGCCCCGTCCAGGCATGGCGCGACGGCGCCGAACTGGATCTGGGAACCCCCTTGCAACGTTCCATTCTGGCGATGCTGCTGGTCCGCGAGGGCCGGGCCGTGACACCGACCGAGATGATCGACGGCGTCTGGGGCGAGGAGGCCCCTCCCCGCGCCCTCGGCGCGCTGCGCACCTACGTCTCCCGGCTGCGCGCCGTACTCGAACCGGACCGCTCCCCCCGCACCCCGCCGGCGCTGCTCACCTCGGTCGGCCGCGGCTACGCGCTGCGCCTGGCCGGGGCCTGGTTCGACCTGAACCGCTTCGAGGCCGGGATCCAGGAGGCGGAGGCGGCCCGCCGCGCCGGGGACCCCGCCAGGGCCGCCGGGATCCTGCGCGCGGCCCTGGCGCTGTGCACCGGTGAACCGCTGGCCGGAGCCGTCGGCCCCTACGTCGAGCACCAGCGCGACCGGCTGACGGAGTGCCGGATGAGCGCGCTGGAAACCCTGACGGACCTCGACCTGGAGCTCGGCCGGCACGCCGAGGTCGTCTCCGACCTGCTCGCGCTCACCCGCGACCACCCGCTCCGCGAGCGGCTGCGCGCCCAGCTCATGCTCGCCTACTACCGGTGCGGGCGGCAGGCGGACGCCCTGGCGGTCTTCACCGACACCCGCCAGGCGCTCGTCGACGAACTCGGCATCGACCCCGGCCCCGAACTGACCGCCCTGCACCGGCGCATCCTCTCCGGCGACCCGGCCCTCACCGCCCCTCCCGCTGCCCCGGTACGGTCCGCCGCACCCGCGCCCGCACCCGTGCCCGCGGCCGTCACCGGCTCCGCCTCCGGGAAGGACGGGGGGTTCGATCCCCCGGAACTGCCCCGCCCGGCGCAGCTGCCCGCGGCCGTGGGCGACTTCACCGGCCGCCGCCAGATCATCGACCGGCTCCGCGTCCTGCTCTCCGCGCAGGACGGCACGGGCGGCCCGGAGGGCGTCCCCGTCGCAGCCATCTCGGGCATCGGCGGCGTCGGCAAGACCGCCCTGGCGGTGCACGTCGCCCACGCGATGCACGACCGCTTCCCCGACGGGCAGCTCTACGCCGACCTGCGCGGGTACGGCGACGAGCCGACCGCGCCGGAGTCCGCGCTGGCCGCCTTCCTGCGCGGACTGGGACTGCCCCCCGACGTCATCCCGGACGGCCTGGCCGAGCGCTCGGCGCTGTTCCGCTCGCTGCTGGCCGACCGCCGGATGCTGGTCCTGCTCGACAACGCCCGCGACGCCGCGCAGGTCGGCCACCTGCTCCCCGGATCCTCCGGATGCGCGGCGATCGTGACCAGCCGCCACAAACTGGCCGACCTGCCCGCGGCGCGCCTGATCGACCTCGACGTGATGGAGCCGGACGAGGCGCTGGGGCTGCTGCGCGCGGTCGCCGGGACCGAGCGGGTGGACTCCGAGCGGGCCGCCGCGATGGACGTGGTCGCCGCGTGCGGCTTCCTCCCGCTGGCCGTACGGATCGTCGCGGCCCGCCTGGCCGCCCGCCCCACCTGGACGGTCGCCTCCCTGGTCCCCCGGCTGGCCGACGAGCGCCGCCGGCTGGACGAGATGCGGGTGGGCGACCTCGCGGTGGAGTCGACCTTCGCCCTCGGGTACGGCCAGCTCACCCCGGCCCAGGCCCGGGCGTTCCGGCTGCTCTCCCTGCCCGGCGGGCCGGACATCTCGGTCTCCGCCGCCTCGGCCGTCCTGGACCTGGACCCGATGGACGCCGAGGACGCGCTGGAGTCGCTGGTGGACGCCAGTCTGCTGGAGGCCCCGGCCCCCGGCCGCTACCGCTTCCACGACCTGCTCAAGCTCTTCGCCCGCCGGACCGCCGAGCGCGTCTCCGGCGCGCTTCCCGGCACCGGGTCCGGTCCCGGGTCCGGCACCGGGTCCGGGACGGAGCCCGGCGCGGAGGCCGGCGCGGAGGCCGGCACAGGATCCGGTGCGGAATCCGGCGCGGAATCCGGTGCGCACCCCCGCGCGGAATCCGGCGCGGAGTCCGGTGCCGCGGCGCTGCGGCGGTTGCTCGGCTTCTACCTGGCCTCCGCACGGTCGGCGCACCGGCTCGCCTACGAGGGCAGCACGGTCGCCGACCGGCTGGCCGTCTCCGGGAGCGGGCACGTGTTCTCCTCCGCCGACGAGGCCGTGACCTGGCTCTCGGCCGAAGCGGAGGGGCTGTTCGCGTCCATCTCCCAGGCCTCCGCGGGCGCGCGGGACGCCGCCGGCCTGCTTCCCGCCGCCGACCTGCTGCTCGCCATGGAACCGCTGCTGGAGTCCGGCAGCCACGTCCGCGAGTTCGACCTGCGGATCCGCGAGGTGCTCACCGCCGCCCGCCGCGTGGACGCGACCTCCGCCGAGCTGCGTTGCCGCTACCTGAACGGCAGACTGCTGTTCGGCGCGAACCGGCTGGCCGAGGCCGAGCAGGAGTTCCGGACCGTGCTGGAGCTGTCGGCGGACGGCGACCGGATCGTCACCGGGGAGGCCCTCAACGCGCTGGCCGTGGTGGTCGGACGGCAGCGCCGCCACACCGAGGCCCTGTCCTGGTTCGACGCGGCCCGCACGGAGTTCCGGGAGAACGACGCGCCGGGCGGTGCGGCCCTGACGCTCAGCTACTCCGCTCGCGACCACCTGTTCCTCGGCCAGCCCGAGGAGGCGATCGCCGCCGCCGAACAGGGCCTGGCGGTCTTCAGCGAGATCGGTTCCGCCGCGGGCACCGCCCGGGCCCGCTACCACCTGGGCATCGTGCTGTCCCGGGTCGGGCGGCTGAACGAGGCGGTCCACCACCACGCCGAGTGCCTGGCCTTCTTCCGGGCGGGCAACCAGCGGGTCTGGGAGCAGCGGGTCTGCTCGCGCCTGGCCGAGACGCTCATCGCCGCCGGGCGCTTCTCCGACGCGACCCGCCACGCCGAGCAGGCCCTCACCGTCAGCCGCGAGATCGGCCATCCGTACGGCGAGGCCCAGGCCCTATGGGTGCTGGGCCGGGCGCTCTCCGGGCTCGGCGAGTCCCGGCGCAGCCGCGCCTGCCTCGTCCGCGCCCACGACCTCTTCTCCCGGCTGGGCGCCCCCGAGGCCGGGGACCTGCGCACCCTGCTCGACCGCGGCCAGGTCGACGACGGGGCCGAGCCCGTCGTATAGGGCGTCGTCGAGGCGCGTCATCCACACATGATTGATCACGGGCGGGCTCCGCCCTGTGCCGACGGCGACGCTGCGCGCCGCGGCTCGGGGGCCGGTGACCGCCGCCTTCCCTCGTCGCTCATCCGCTGCGCTCCTTCGCTCCTCGGTCCAGGCGCCGGAGCCCCCTCGCGGGCTCCTTCGCTCCTCGGTCCAGGCGCCGGAGCCCCCTCGCGGTCGGGTCGACGCGGTGCGGGGGACGTGGTCCGGCCGGTCGTCAGGTCGCCGTGCGGCGCGCAGGGGGCCCGGGATCAACCGGTGCGCCGGACGGTGACCGGCCGCCTCTCACGACGACCGGCCGGACGCGGGCACGGGTCCTTTTCCCCCGGATCCGTGCCCACCCGCAGAGCATCCCGCCCCCCGCTCAACGTCCGATCAACAACCGATCGCGGGATATCCACAGCCTGTGGATCATCGCCCTGTGGATATGTGGAAAAACCCTTCGGCGATCAGAGAGCGGACCCGCTCCAGGGTCTTCACCGGCAGCTCGGCGGAGTCGTCCCCGGTCAGGTCGGCGATCGCGGCCAGCAAGGGCTCCAGTGGATAGTCGCCGTCGCAGACCCCGGCGAGGGCCGCCTCCACCGTCCCCACCCGCACGCTGCGCAGCAGCCCGCGCGTCTGCCGGAGCACGATCACGGCGGGGTCCTCCGCCCCGGGCGCCCCGGTCCGCTCCTCCAGCAGCCCCGTGTCCGCCACCAGGCGGGCCGCCAGCAGTTCCGCGTCCGAGGCCCGGTGCGCCGCGGCGATCGAGCCGAGCACGTCCTCCACGTAGCCGCCCACGGGGAGCTCCACCCGCCGGCCGTACTCCTCCACCCGGACGACCGGGTCGAGGCTGCCGGAGTCGTGCAGGGTGATCCAGCCGAAGCCGACGCCCGTGACGCGCATCTCCTCGAACCAGCCGAGCCAGTCGTCGTAGAGCTCGCGGTAGCGGGCGGTGCCCTGCTCGGCGGCGTCACGCAGCCACAGCTCGACGTACTCGGCCGGGTCCTGGACGTCCCGCTGGACCACCCAGCCGTCGCACCCGGTCCCGGCCAGCCAGCCGCCGACCCGGTCGCGCCAGTCCTCCCCCTCGACGTGCAGCCAGTTGGCCAGGAGCTGGCAGGTCCCCCCGGGCACGAGGAAGCCGGGCGCCCGCCGTACCAGGTCGCGGCAGAAGCCGTCGGCCTCGAAGCCGGACTCCCGGTAGGCGAACCGCCCGGCAGGGGAGATCACGAAGGGCGGGTTGGAGACGACCAGGTCGAAGCGCTCGCCCTCCACCGGGTCGAAGAGCGACCCCTCCCGGGCGTCCACGCCCTCGACCCCGGACAGCGCCCAGCTCAGCCGCGCCAGCTCCAGCGCGCGCGGGTTGACGTCGGTGGCCGTGATCCGCTCGGCCCGGCCGGCCAGGTGCAGCACCTGGACGCCGCACCCGGTGCCCAGGTCGAGGGCGCGCTCCACCGGGCGGCGCGAGACCAGCTGGGCGAGGTTCGCCGAGGCCCCGCCCGCGCCGACGACGTGGTCGGCGCGGAGCGCGGGGTCGCCGGGCCGGACCTTCCGGTCGGAGACCACGTAGCCGCCGGTCTCCCACGGCTGCAGGTGGACCCGCGGCACGATCCGGGAGCCGTCCGCGGCCAGCAGACCCGCGGCCGCCAGCTCGGTCGCGGGCAGACCCGGGGGAAGGGCGGAGCCCTCCACCGGGACGCCGAGCCACCACAGCCGGATCAGTGTGCCGAGCGGATCGCCGTCCCGGGTCGCGCGCAGGGCGGGGACGAGCTCCTCGCGGGAGAGGGCGGCGGCGGCGACGTCGCCGAGACGCTCACGGACGCCGTCGATGGTGTAACCGGTCGCGAGCAGCAGTTCGCGGAACCGGACCAGCGGATCTTTCACGGCTCCATGGTCCCACCATTCACCATATGGAACTCAGAGTGACCAAATCGTTACGCAAAGTGGTAAGCGATCTGTAAGCGGGCCTCAAGCGCTTGGCGGTAATCCTTGGTACCCGCACGCACGACCCCAGAAGGATCCCTCATGCTGATCCCCTGCCTGGCCTGTGAGTCCCGCTTCCGCCCCGACGAGTACTTCCGCGCCTGCCACGACTACAACCGCGGGCGGGACATGGTCGCCTGGACCTGCCCCCGCTGCGGGAACCAGGACGAACTACGCGTCCTGCCCGGGGAGCTCGGGTTCGGCTACCCCCGGAGCGGCAGGTTCGACGTGAGCGACCGCGTCCGCGTGCCCGGCCTCCGGCGACACCGGCAGGATCTGCGCCTGGACATCTCCCTGGACGAGAAGGTCTGGCGGGTCCCCACCGGACGGCGCCATCTGGTGGGCGCCCGTCAGCCGGCCTGACGGCGCCGCTCCGTAGGCGCCCGTCAGCCGGCCCGACGGCGCCGCTCCGTAGGCGCCCGTCAGCCGGCCCGACGGCGCCACCCGTTCCGCCCCGCGCCGCCTCCCCGAACCCCGTGGAACGGTCCGGACCGGCCGGGCCCCGCCGTCAGGAGGGGTGCCTGCGCAGGCTCTGCCAGGCGGCTCCGCACATGGCGGCGATCTCCTCCTCCGTGGGCTGGTGCGCCCCCGCGAACCACAGGCGGCACATCTCCACCGCCGGACCGAGCCAGAGCACGTAGCACATGGTGGGAGGGACCGGCTGGAGCACGCCCGCCTTCATGTGCGGCCGCCACCAGTCGGCGACGTTGCGGAAGAAGGCCCGGCGCGACTCGGCGACCTCCGGCCCGCCCGGCTCGTCCCGCTTCGGCGGACGCTCGCTGATCAGCAGGTTGGCGCGCTCGCGGTGCTCACCGCACCAGGACATGTGCAGCGCCACGATGGCCTCGACGCCCTCGCGCGCCCCCTCGTGGCTGCGCAGCTCCGCCAGGAAGGCGTCCTGGTACATGGTCAGCGTCTCGGCGTAGAGCATGCCGAAGACGTGTTCCTTGCTCGCGAAGTGGTGGTAGAAGCTGCCGACGCTGACGCCGCTCTCCTGACGGAGGCTGGCCAGCGTGGTCGCCGAGACACCGTCCTGGCTGAACCGCCGCAGGGCTCCCTCGACGATCCGGGTCCGGCCGTCACGTCCGTTCTTGGCATTCCTCACGAGGTCAATGGTGCGGCAACAGAACCTTGTTCCGCAAATGCCGGCCCACCGCCCCGGACCTCGGCGATCTTACCGCACCTCCCGTCGCACCGCCGCCGTCACCTCCACCGTCCCGAGGGAGGACCGCAGGGTCGCGTCCGGCCACTTCCTGCCGATCATGGCGAGCACCCCGCGGTTCTCCGCCATGACGTCCATCCCCACCGTCCGCGCCCCCTTCGCCTCCGCCCGGCGCAGCAGCCTGCGGACCAGCCGGGAGCCGAGCCCGAGCCCCTGCCAGCCGTCGGCCACCACCACCGCGATCTCCACCGCGGCACCGCCGTCGCCGGAGCTCATCGCATGCCCGACCACCTCGTCCCCGCAGACCGCCAGCAGCACGTCGCGCCGCTCGTCCACCACCAGCAGGGCGCGGACCAGGCTCGCGGCCGGACGGCCCAGGCCGGTGAAGAAGCGCAGGGTCTGCGTGCGCGGCGACAGGCCGGCGAGGAACCGGCGGATCCGCTCCTCGTCGTCCGTCCGCGCCGGCCGCACCTCGACGTCCGCCCCCGGCCGCCGGACCTCGACGTCCACCCTCCGCACCTCGACGTCCGCCCCCGGCCGCCGATCCCCGGCGTCCGCCCTCCGCACCGCGGGCCGTACGGCCGGCGACGGGTCGCGGTACGGGCGCACCAGCTGAGTTCGCATCATGGACTCAGAATTCCCGGATCATCTAAGTCTGTCAAATAGACTTAGCTCCGTTGGAGGTGCTGCGACGGCCGCCTACGATGCCTCTATGAGTGAGGCGACCCTCGGCGCGATGCCCTTCCGGGTGGACAACTGCTCGATCGAACGCACGCTGGCCGTCGTGGGCGAGAAGTGGACCTTCCTGGTGCTCCGCGAGGCCTTCGGCGGGGTGCGCCGCTTCGCCGACATGCAGGCCGCCACCGGGGCGCCGCGGCAGGTGCTGAGCGCCCGGCTGGCCCGGCTGGTGGACGAAGGGCTGCTCCGCAAGGTCCCCTACCGCGAGCCCGGCCAGCGCCGTCGCGACGAGTACCGCCTGACCGAGATGGGCCGCGACCTCTATCCGATCATGGTCGCGCTGATGCACTGGGGCGACCGCTACCGGTCGGGCTCCGACGGCCCGCCGGTGCTCCTCACCCACCGCGACTGCGGCGCCCCCGTCGAGCAGCACTTCCGGTGCGCCGAGGGCCACGAGGTCGCCGGCCCCCGGGAGGTCACCCCGCTGCCGGGCCCCGGCGCGCGGCCCGCCGCACCGGCCGCCGCACCGGACCGGACGACGGGCGCGGGGCCTGACGGACCCCCTCCGCACGGCGGTGACACGCCCTGAGGGCCACTCGGCGGACGGGGCGGTCGGTGCGGTGCCTACCCTTGGTGGCGTGTACCGCTTCCTTCTGACCCGCCGGTGGATCGCACTCCACATCGTGGTGCTGCTGGTCATCCCCGCCTTCGTGCTCCTGGGCCGGTGGCAGTTCGGGCGCTACGAGGAGCGGTCGGCCGGCAGCGACCGGACCACGGCCAACCTCCAGGCGCCGCCGGTCCCCGTCACGGCCCTCACCGGTGTGGGCGGCACCGTGCGCGATCAGGACAAGTACCGCACGGTGACGGCGACCGGCACGTTCGACCCCGCCCACCAACTGCTGGTCCGCCGCCGCGTCCAGGACGGGGCCGTCGGCTTCTACGTGGTCACCCCGCTGGTCACCGGCGACGGCCGGGCCGTCCTGGTGAACCGGGGGTGGGTCCGGGCCGGCGCCACCGCCGACGCCCTCCCCGAGGTGCCCGCGCCCGCCCCCGGCCGGGTGACCGTCACCGGACGGCTCCGCCCCGCCGAGACCGAGGAGACCTCGGGCATCCGCGACCTGAAAGGGCTCCCCTCCGGGCAGATCATGATGATCGACCCCGCCACGCTCGGCGCGGGCCTGCCGTACCGCCTGCTCGGCGGATTCGTGGAGCTGGTCCGGCAGTCCCCGGAGGCCGCCGCCGCGCCCGCGCCGGTGCCCGAGCCGGAGGTCGGCGAGGGCGGCGGGCTCAACCTGGCGTACGGCGTGCAGTGGTGGCTGTTCATCGGCGTCGCCGTCGGCGGATGGGCCCTGCTGATCCGCCGCGAGGCCGCCGACCTGAAGGCGCAGGCCGCCCGCGAGACCGCCGGGACGCTGACCGCGTCCCCTTCCTGAAGGGGTCCTGAAGGGGTCCTGAAGGCCGGGCGGACACCGGCCGCCGGTAAACGCTTGACCTTCGGGATCAACACGAGACCCCATCGCTTGTCCAGCGTGACGCCAACGCCGTACCGTTGACCGCGTGACTGCGCCGCTACTGCCCGACCCCGAGCCCAGGCGGCGGGACCATGTGATCATCTCGGCCGACGACCACCTGATCGAGCCGCCCGACCTGTTCGAGGGCCGCCTCCCGGCGAAGTACGCCGAGGTCGCGCCCAAGGTCGTGGAGACCGAGTCGGGCCACCAGGTCTGGCGGTACGGCGGGGCCACCTACCCGTGCGCCGGCCTCGACGTCGGCGCGGGCCTGCCGCGCGAGCAGTGGACGCTCGACCCCGTCCGGTTCGAGCAGATGCGCCCGGGCTGCCACGACATCGAGGCCCGCGTCCAGGACATGGACCGCGCGGGCGTCTGGGCGGCGCTCTGCTTCCCCGGCATGCTCGCCGGCCAGTCGGGCATGGTCTTCTCCCGCACCCGCGACCAGGAGCTGGGCCTGGCGGTCCTGCGGGCCTGGAACGACTGGCACGTCGACGTCTGGGCCGGCACCTACCCGGAGCGGATCATCGCCCTGCAGCTGCCGTGGCTGACCGACCCCGAGCTCGCGGCCAAGGAGATCCGGGACAACGCCTCACGCGGGTTCAAGGCCGTGCTGTTCCCCGAGTTCCCCACCCGCCTGCGCCTGCCGTCGATCCACGGCGAGCACTGGGACCCGTTCTTCCGCGCCTGCGAGGAGACCGGCACGGTCGTCTGCCTGCACACCGGCGCGGGCTCCTGGACCCCGGTGCCCTCACCCGACACCCCCGTCGAGGCGATCACCACGCTCATGCCGGCCAGCGCCATGTTCGCCTGCGCCGACTGGCTCTGGTCGGGAGTGCCGCTGCGCTTCCCCGCGCTGCGGATCCTGATCGTGGAGGGCGGCGTGGGCTGGCTGCCGATGCTCGCCGAGCGGGCCGACTACGCGCTGGACCACCCGGTCGCCGGGGAGGCCGCCTGGGAGGGCGGGCTGAAGCCCAGCGAGGTCCTGCGCCGCAACTTCTTCTTCGGCACGCTCGACGACCACGCGCTGTCGGGCGTGCGCCTGGCGGTCGGACTGGAGCACGTCCTGCTGGAGAGCGGCTACCCGCACTCCGACTCGACCTGGCCCGACACCCAGCAGGCGCTCGCCCGCAACCTCGGCAGCCTCCCGCCCGCCGACATCGCCCGGGTGGCCTACGGCAACGCCGCCCGCCTGTTCGGCCACCCGCTCCCGTCCCGGGCGTGGCTCAGAATGGAGCAGATCTAGCCGCCGATCCGCCCGGCGGGACCGCCGGCCCCGGTGAGGGCGCGGCGCTCCCACTCGACGTAGCGCCCGCTCTCCCCGAGCAGCGAGCCCATCAGCCAGAGGAAGACGCCGAAGTCGTCGGCCACCCCGACCAGTGCCAGGAAGTCCGGGACGAGGTCGACGGGCGAGACCATGTAGAGCACGCCGAGGCCCATCATCGCCAGCCTGCCCCGGCCCATGCCGGGGTACCGGCCGCCCATCGCCGACCGGACCAGCCGCGGCATCGCCCGCAGCCGCGCGCCGAGCCCGGGCGACCCCGGCTTCGACACGTCCCGGTACACCCGCCACGCCTGTGCCGCCCGTGCTGCCTTCGCCATCGGGAACCTCCTCGCAGAACGCGTCCGCCGGACCGCGCACTACCCCGCGTTTTCACGATATAACGCGTGATCATCCTTCCCGGTTCCCACGGCCCCGCACCGGCCGCCCGCCGACCCGTGTCGGATCCGCCCGCCGCCGGGCCCTCCGCGCGGCCGGGCCCTCCGCGCGGCGCCGTGCCCCGTCCGCGTCCGGCACCGGCCCCGGCTCACTCCGCGTCCGGCGCCAGATCCCGTACGGCCTGCGCGATCGGCACCTCGCCGCCGGGGATGGGCGCGAGCACCGGGGTGTCGAGGCCGTTCGCGACGTACTCGCGGATCCGGGCCCGGCAGGTGGCCGCGTCACCGTGCACGATGAGCGCGTCCACGACCTCGTCGGGGATGGCCGCGAGGGCCGCCTGCCGGTCCCCGGCGGCCCACGCCTCGTGCATCGGCCGCAGGACCTCGCCGCGCCCCAGCCAGTCGTGGAAGGCCGCGTAGACCGGGACGGTCAGGTAGCCGGCGAGCATCCACCGGCCGAGTTCCCGGACCTTCTCCGCGTCCTCGCTGACGCACACGAACAGCCGGGCGACCAGCTCGGTCTCCGGGCCGATCTCGGCACGGACCCGCCGGACGTCCTCCGGCGAGAGCCAGTTGGTGATCGCGCCGTCGGCCTCCTCGGCCGCCAGGTGGAGCATCCGGGGCCGCAGTGCGGCCAGCACGATCTTCGGGGCGACCTTGGGGGCGCGCTCCAGCTTGAAGCCCTTGACCTCGAACGTCTCGTACCTCTCGGTGACCTTCTCGCCCGCCAGGGCCTTCTTCAGGAAGCGCAGCGTGTCGCGGGTCCGGGAGAAGGGCCGGGTGAACTCCCCGGCGTTCCAGCGCTCGACGATGGCCGGGGAGGAGGCCCCGATGCCCAGGACGAACCGGTCCGGGGCGAGGTCGGCGAGCGTCGCGGCGGACATGGCCAGCAGGCCGGGGCCCCGGGTCGAGGCGGGGACGATCGCGCTGCCGAGGCGCAGGCCGGGAGCCCACTCGTTGGCCAGCGCGAGCGGGGTGAAGCCGTCCACGCCGTTGACCTCGGCCGACCACACGTCGGTGTAGCCGAGGCCGGGGAGCTCGGCCACCAGGTCCTTCGAGCTCGCCAGCGAGCGGTCGTAGAAGGGAACCGTCATCCCCCAGCGTGCACCCGTCGCCATCATGTGCCTCCCATGCTCCGTGCCCGGGCTCCGCCCCGCGGTCCACGCCGCGGTCCCGCCCCTGCCCTTATCCCTGCCACCGCACCGCACTGCACTGCGCCCTTATCCCTGCCACCGCACTGCACTGCACTGCCACCGTACAGAATGAAATTCTGTTCCAGCTTGCCGTACCCGACCGGGGGGATGTCAACGATCTGACCGTACCAACCGGACGGTATGTCAGGGGAGGGGGCGGCGCAGAAGGAGGGGACCGTCAGGAACGCAGCTCGTGCACCCCGGCGATGAAGTCCCTGGCCACGCCCCGCAGACCCGGCAGATGGGAGAGGCCGACCAGCCGGTCGACCAGCGGCACGGTCAGCTCGATGAACCGGTGGGTCCGTCGGCAGCCCGCCGAGTCGTCGTGCACCCAGAACAGCACCACGCCCATCGACAGCAGCCAGAGCAGCTCCGGCAGCTCCGCCCTGATCTCGGCGTCCATCCGGTCGGCCGCGCCCTCGACCACCCGGCGGTAGATCCCGATCGACGCCTCCCGGGCGGGCGAGGAGTCGGCGCTGAACGGGCTGAGCGGATTGCTCGGCTCGGCCGCGTGCTTGAAGAACTTCACCGCGAACTCGTGGTACGGCTCGGAGACCCGCACCCACTCCCGCAGCACCCCGCCCAGGCGCCCGGCCAGGGACCGCTCGGTGGCCAGCACCCGCTCGCACGCCGCCTCGTGCTCGGCCTGCGCCCGGTCGTAGTAGGCCTGGACCAGCGCCTCCTTGGAGGAGAAGTAGTAGTAGGCGTTCCCCACCGAGACCCCCGCCTCGGCCGCGATGGCCCGCATGGTGGTCGCCTCGTAGCCCCGCTCGCGGAACAGCCGCAGGGCCGTCTCCACGATCGCTTCGCGGGTCCTGTCGGATCCCCTGGTCCTGCGGGTCGGCTCGGCCACGCTCGTCACTGTACGGCCCGCGCCCCGGTGAGTCATGGCGCCTCACGGTGATCGACATCACAGGGCAAAGATCGGAGCGTCCCCGGCGTGATCCGGTTCCGGGCGTGGGACTGATCTTCTCGGCGGAAGGGCGAACCCGCGACAAGGAAAAGGTGTATGGGGACACGTCCCTGCGAACGGAGGGCTGTCCGGCTTGCCGCCGGCACCCTGTTCGCCGTACAGACAACGTTCATCGCAGCGGCCGGCGTCACCGCCGTCCCTGCCCGCGGCCCGGCTCCGGCACCGACCGCGCCGATGACCGCGGCGGTCCTGGCGGCCCCGCTGCGCCCGGCGGCCCCGCTGCGTCTGGCGGGCGCGCCGGCCCGGCGGGCGCGGTCGATGTGGCTCAGCCACGGCCAGGCGGCCCGGCGGCTGGACCGGGCCGGCCTGGGGCTGTACTCGTCCGGCGGGTGCACCGACCGCCGGATGCGGCAGTGCACCTCCCTGGAGGCGATCAGGGCCAGGACGCTGCGGGGGGCGATCCGGCTCAAGCACCGCAGCGGCTGCCCGGTCACCCTGACCGGCGGCACCGAGATCGGTCACGTGGTCGGCCGCTACAGCCACGGGAACGGCTACAAGCTGGACGTGGCGCCCAACGCCTGCGTCGACCGGCACATCACCGCCACCCGGCCGTTCCGCGGCACGCGGTCCGACGGAGCGCTCCTCTACGGCTCTCCGGAGGCCCTCTACGCCCGCACACCGTCCCACTGGGACATCCTCTTCCGCTGACCCGTGAGCACCCGTTCCCGGCCGCGCCGGCCGGAGACGGGCGGCCCCGCACACGGGCGGCCCTGGATGCGGACGGCCCGCACACGGACGGGCCCCTTCCGCCGCACGGCGGAAGGGGCCCGCGACGGCCCGTGCGGAAGGCGTCAGCCGGTGAACTCGGCCGCGACCAGCTCGGCGATCTCCGCGGCGTTCAGCGCCGCGCCCTTGCGGAGGTTGTCGCCGCAGACGAACAGGTCGAGCGTGTTCGGGAAGTCCAGCGCCTGGCGGATCCGGCCCACATAGGTGGGGTCGGTGCCGACGACGTCGACCGGGGTCGGGTAGACGCCGTTCGCCGGGTCGTCCATGACGACCACGGTGGGGGCGGCCTCCAGGATCCGGTGGGCGTCGGCGACGGTGATCTCGCGCTCGAAGGTCGCGTGCACGGCCAGCGAGTGCGTGGTGATCACCGGGACGCGGACGCAGGTCGCCGAGACCTTCAGGTCGTCGATGCCCAGGATCTTCCGGGACTCGTTGCGGAGCTTGAGCTCCTCGGAGGCCCAGCCGCCGTCCTTGAGCGAGCCCGCCCACGGCACGACGTTGAACGCCACCGGCGCCGGGAACGGCGACTCGCCGTCGCCCAGCGTGTTCTGCAGCGCCTTGCGCACGTCGCCCGCGGTCTGGCCCACCGTGCGGTCGCCGGCCAGCGCCTCGACCTCGTCGTAGAGCCGTGCCGAACCGGCCACGCCCGCGCCGGAGACCGCCTGGTAGGAGGCGACCACCAGCTCGCGCAGGCCGTACTGCTCGTGCAGCGCGCCCATCGCGGCCATCATCGAGAGCGTGGTGCAGTTCGGGGTGGAGATGATGTTCCTCGGCCGGTTGCGCGCGGCCTCCGGGTTGACCTCGGGCACCACCAGCGGGACCTCGGGGTCCATCCGGAAGGTGCCGGACTTGTCGATGACGACCGCGCCGCGGCCGGCGGCGATCGGCACCCACTCGGCGGAGACCTCGTCGGGGACGTCGAAGATCGCGATGTCCACGCCGTCGAAGACCTCGGGGGCCAGCGCCCGGACGACCACGTCCTCACCGCGGACCCGCAGGACCTTGCCCGCGGAGCGGGCGGAGGCGACGAGCCTGATCTCGCCGTAGACGTCCTCGCGGGAGGAGATGATGTCGCGCATGACGGTGCCGACGGCACCGGTCGCGCCGATCAGGGCGAGGGTGGGCTTGCGGCTCATCGTCCGGTACCTCCGTAGATCACTGCTTCGACCTGGTCGGCGTCGAGGTCGAACGCGCGGTGCGCGGCGGTGACGGCCGCGTCCACCTCGTCCTGCCCGACGATCACCGAGATGCGGATCTCCGAGGTGGAGATCATCTCGATGTTCACCCCCGCGTCGGCGAGGGCGGCGAAGAACGTCGCGGTGACGCCGGGGTGCGAGCGCATGCCCGCCCCGATCAGCGAGACCTTCCCGATCTGGTCGTCGAACTGCAGCGACTCGAAGCCGATCCGCTCCTGGACCTTCTTCAGCGCGGTCAGCGCCGCGGAGCCGTCGGTCGTGGGCAGCGTGAAGGAGATGTCCGTCCGGCCCGTCGCCGCCGCCGACACGTTCTGCACGATCATGTCGATGTTGATCTCGGCGTCCGCCAGCGTTTTGAAGATCGTGGCAGCCTCGCCGACCTTGTCGGGCACCCCGACAACGGTGATCTTGGCCTCGCTCCGGTCGTGCGCGACGCCGGAGATGATCGGCTGCTCCATCTCGTTTCCTTCGCTGTCGGGGTCGGAGACGACCCACGTGCCTTCCTTGGTGCTGAACGAGCTTCTGACGTGGATCGGCAGGCTGAACCTGCGGGCGTACTCGACGCAGCGCAGGTGCAGGATCTTCGTCCCGCAGGCCGCCATCTCCATCATCTCCTCGTAGGAGATCCGGGGGATCTTGCGGGCCTTCGCCACGATGCGCGGGTCGGCGGTGAAGACGCCGTCCACGTCGGTGTAGATCTCGCACACGTCGGCGTCCAGGGCGGCGGCCAGCGCGACCGCGGTCGTGTCGGAGCCGCCCCGGCCCAGCGTGGTGATGTCCTTGGTGTTCTGCGAGACGCCCTGGAAGCCCGCCACGATCGCGATCTGGCCCTCGTCGAGGGCCCCCCGGATCCGACTGGGCGTCACGTCGATGATCCGCGCCTTGCCGTGCGTCGAGTCGGTGATGACCCCGGCCTGGGAGCCGGTGAACGAGCGCGCCTCGTGGCCCAGGTTGGCGATCGCCATCGCCAGCAGGGCCATCGAGATGCGCTCGCCGGAGGTCAGCAGCATGTCGAGCTCGCGGCCCGGCGGCAGCGGCGAGACCTGCTGGGCGAGGTCGAGCAGCTCGTCGGTCGTGTCGCCCATCGCCGAGACGACCACCACGACGTCGTTGCCGGCTTTTTTCGTCGCGACGATCCGCTGCGCGACCCGCTTGATGCAGGACGCGTCGGCGACGGACGAACCACCGTACTTCTGAACGACGAGCGCCACGAGATGTCTCCGAAGCAATCTGGGGCTGTGGAGCTCTCAGTCTACTGTCGCGGCACCGGGCTTCCTCTGGTTTAGACCACTATGTGGACGATCACACGGTTGTCCGCTCTTCCGCCACGTCGAGGCGGGTGTGGGCGACGAGCGCTTGGAGCGCCCGCATCGCCGCCCCCGCGTGGTTGCCCCAGGTGTTGAAGTAGGAGTACTGCCACCACCACAGCGCCTCCAGCGGACGCCCCGCCCGGTAGTGCCGCAGGCCGTGGATGAGGTCGGCCGCCACCGCCGTCAGGTCGTCCGAGAGGCGGTACGGCGTGACCGCGGTGTCCTTGTAGGGGTCGAAGACCTCGGCGTAGTCGTCCACCGGGCCCAGCCGCTCGGCGAGGGCCGTGCGCAGGGGGTCGACGTCGGGGTCCGCGCTCAGGTGCGGCTCCCAGTTCTCCGACAGGATCACGTCCTGGCTCGCGCCGAGCTGCGCGCCGGCCGAGCTGACCTGGGCGACCTCGACCAGCAGCAGCGGCAGGACGGCGTCCCCGCCCTCGCCGCCCGCCAGCCGGGTCAGGCCGTCGAGGTAGTTCTGCGCGTGCACCGCGATCCGGTCCGCGAACGCGCTCCACTCATTGGAGATCTCAGACATCCAGCAGCCTCCGTCCTTCGAACGCGCGGCCCAGGGTGACCTCGTCGGCGTACTCGAGGTCACCGCCCACAGGCAGACCGCTGGCCAGTCGTGTCACCTTCAGGCCCATCGGCTTCACCAGCCGGGCGAGGTAGGTCGCCGTCGCCTCCCCCTCCAGGTTGGGGTCGGTGGCGATGATCAGCTCCGTCACCCGGCCGTCGGCCAGGCGCGTCATCAGCTCCCGGATGCGCAGGTCGTCGGGGCCGACGCCGTCGATCGGGCTGATCGCCCCGCCGAGCACGTGGTAGCGGCCGCGGAACTCCCGGGTCTTCTCGATCGCCACGACGTCCTTGGACTCCTCGACGACGCAGATCACGTGGGGGTCGCGCCGGGCGTCACGGCAGATCCGGCACTCCTCCTCCGCCGCCACGTTCCCGCAGACCCGGCAGAAGCGGACCTTCTCCTTGACCTCCAGCAGCGCGTGCGCGAGCCGTTTCACGTCGGCCGGCTCGGCGGCCAGCAGGTGGAACGCGATCCGCTGCGCGCTCTTGGGACCGACGCCGGGCAGCATGCCCAGCTCGTCGATCAGGTTCTGGACGACCCCCTCGTACATGGCCTAGAACCCGGGCAGCTGGCCGAGACCGCCGCCGCCCAGCCCCTGGGCGAGCGGGCCGAGCTTCTCCTGCTGCAGGTCGTTGGCCGCGCGGACGGCGTCCCTGATCGCCGCGATCACCAGGTCGGCGATCGTCTCGGCGGTCTCCTGGGGATCACCGGGGTCCACGGCCTCAGGACTGATCTTCAGTTCCAGCAGCTCGCCGCCGCCGTTGACCGTGGCCACGACCAGGCCGCCGCCCGCCGAGCCCTCGATCTCCGCGTCGTTCAGCTCCTGCTGGGCGCTCACCAGCTGCTGCTGCATGAGCTGTGCCTGCTCCAGCAGCTGCTGGAGGTTGACATCCCCTGGATTCACCGTCGTGCGCTCCTCGTCCATGACGTCAGTCGTCACGAGCCTACGGGGTCGGAGCGGGCTCGCGCACTGGCGGTCGCACGTGTTCCCCGACCGCGCCCGCCGAACCTCCGCCGGGCCCGGTACGGCGCGCCGCCGGTCAGCCGTGGTCGATCTCCTCGATGATCTGCCCGCCGAGCTCGCGCTGGATGAGCGCCATGCCGGTGAGCGCGTCGACGTCGGCGTCCGCGTCGTTCAGCGGATCGACCTCGTCGGCCTCGACGCCGGACCCGCGACCCGGTATCGCGTCCGGCCAGGCGGACGCGCCGCCGGCCGGGCGCGGCCCGGGCTGGGCGGGCGTGCGGGCACCGGCCGGGGCGCCCGCCCTGACGCCGCCCTGGGCCGCCGCCCTGGCGGCCGAGCGGGCGGCGGCCAGGCCGGGGCCCGGAGCGGGCGGCGAGCCGGGGTCCTCCGGCAGGGGCGCGTCGGGCCACGACTCGTCCGTGGCGGCCGTCTCCCGGCGGACGGGGGCGACGGCGACGGCCTGGGCGGTCCCCCCCGGGCCGTCCGGGCCGCCCTGCGCGCGCGGGACCGGCGGAGCGCTCCGGACCGGGTCCCCGGCGCCGGGGGTCTCCGGTGCCGGACCCGGCACGGAGGGCTGCTGCGGCGGCGCGGCCGGCGGATGGTTGCCTCCGAACGGGGCGGCCCCGCCGGAGCCGCCCACCACGGCCTCGACCTTCCAGGCGCCGCCCAGCACGTCCTGCAGGGCCGCCGCGACGACCGCGTCCTTTCCGCCGCCGACGAAGTTCTTCATCGCGCCGACCTGGGTGAAGCCCAACGTGAGGATCTTCCCCTCGACGCCGACGACCTGGGCGTTGGTGTTGACGTTCGCCCAGACGACGATGCTGCGCTGCTTCAGCGCGCCGAGCACCTGCGGCCAGGCCTGCTGCACGGCCGCCACCTCGGAGCCGGCGGCGGGACCCGTCAGGGGCGCCGGGGGCGCGGCGGGCTGCGCGGGCACCGGAGCGGGCGCTGAGGACGGTCCGGACGCCGGGGACCGCGGCCCGGCCTGAGCGGCGGGCGGCGAGCCGGGCTTGACCGTGACCGGCCAGTCGTCGGCGGAGGCCGTACCGGTCTGCGGCGCCGCGACCGGACCGGACGCGGCGGCCTGCGGCGCGACGGCGGGGACCGTGACGCTCTGCGGCGCGACGGTGGGCGGCGTGTAGGGCGCGGTCGCGGCGGGGGCCGCGTACCCGGCGGCCGGAGGTCCGGGCACGGCGGCCGGGGCGGGTCCCGCGGAGGGAGGCGTGTATCCGGCGGTAGGTCCTGGGACGGTGAACGCGTGGGCCCCGGGCGGGCCCGCGGTGCCCCGCTCCAGCCGCTCCAGCCGGGCCAGCAGCGCCGCCTCGTCCTGGGCCGCTCCGGGGAGCAGCACCCGGGCGCACATCAGCTCCAGCAGCAGCCGGGGCGAGGCGGCTCCGCGCATCTCGACCAGTCCGGCGTTGAAGACCTCCGCCGCCCGGGTCAGGTCGGCGGGTCCCATCGAGGCGGCCTGCTCCCGGAGCCGCTCCAGCTCGTCGTCGGGGCGGTCGAGCAGGCCGCTGCCGGCCGCCTCGGGCACGTTGGCCAGGACCACGAGGTCGCGGAAGCGCTCCAGCAGGTCCATGGCGAACCGGCGGGGGTCGTGGCCGCCCTCGATCACCTGGTTCACCGCCTGGAAGACCCGCGCGCCGTCCCGCGCCGCGAACGCGGCGACCATGTCGTCGAGCAGGCCCCCGTCGGTGTAGCCCAGCAGGGAGACCGCCCGCGCGTAGGTGATGCCGGCCTCGTCCGACCCGGCGAACAGCTGGTCGAGGATCGACAGGGAGTCGCGGGCCGAGCCCGCGCCCGCCCGCACGACCAGCGGCAGCGCGGCGGGCTCGAACGGGACGTCCTCGGAAGTGAGGATCTCCTCCATGAGCGTGCGCAGCGCGGCGGGCGGGATCAGCCGGAAGGGGTAGTGGTGGGTCCGGGACTTGATCGTCCCGATGACCTTCTCCGGCTCGGTGGTCGCGAAGACGAACTTCAGGTGGGGCGGGGGCTCCTCGACGAGCTTGAGCAGCGCGTTGAACCCCTCCCGGGTCACCATGTGCGCCTCGTCGATGATGTAGATCTTGAAGCGCGCCGACACGGGCGCGAAGAAGGCCCGCTCCCTCAGGTCGCGGGCGTCGTCCACGCCGCCGTGCGAGGCCGCGTCGATCTCGATGACGTCGAGGTGGCCGGGGCCGGTGGGGGCGAGCGCCACGCAGGACTCGCACTCACCGCACGGGTCGGGGGTCGGCCCCTTCTCGCAGTTGAGCGAGCGGGCCAGGATCCGGGCGCTGGAGGTCTTGCCGCACCCGCGGGGGCCGCTGAACAGGTAGGCGTGATTGATCCGGCCGCTGCGCAGCGCCTGCCGGAGCGGCTCCGTGACGTGTTCCTGGCCCTTGACCTCGGCGAAGGTCCCGGGCCGGTACTTGCGGTAGAGCGCCAGACTCATCAAGGAGCTCCCGCCTGCGAGGGGTCCTGCAACGAAGGAACCCCTCGCACACCCGCCAGAGCCCGCTTATCCTTGCTGCCTTCCGGCCCTGGGGAGGTTCACAGGATGACGCCGCGCGAGGGGTCCGGACACAGTCTAACCCCCCGCGGCGGTGCTCGGGTCCGCGAATGTCGCACGGGTACGCGGTCACCCCGGGCCCGAAAGTCCGCTAAGCTTTCCGGCGGAGGATTCGCCTAGTTGGCCTAGGGCGCACGATTGGAAATCGTGTTGGGGGCAACCCCTCAGGAGTTCGAATCTCCTATCCTCCGCCACATCAGAGGGGCCGGACCGCACACGCGGTCCGGCCCCTCCGGCGTTCCCGTCCTCTCTCCCTCTCTCCGGCCCCTCCCGCCGGTCCCTTCCTGCTTCGCCCGCCCCGCCGCCGTTTCCCGCGCCGCTTCACGGGCAGTGGAGGCGTCCCGACCGGATCGAAGGGACGTCGGCGATGGATTTCAAGGACGATGTCCGACTGGACAGCTCACAGGTCGAGAGCGGCGGCCGTCGCGTCCCCGGCGGCGGGCTCGCGGTGGGCGGAGGCGTCGCCGGGATCATCGCGCTCATCGCGGCGCTGGTGTTCGGCGTGGACCTCGGCGGCCTCACCGGCGGTGGTGCGGCCCCCGCCCCGGTCGACTCGGGCGCCGACCTCGCGGCGCAGTGCAAGACCGGCCAGGACGCCGACCAGAACGAGGAATGCCGGGTGATCGGCGTGGTCAACAGCATCCAGGAGTACTGGCCCACGGCCGTGGACGGCTACGAGGAGGCCAAGACCGTGCTCTTCTCCGGCGCGGTGGACACCGGGTGCGGCGCCGCCGACTCCTCCGTCGGACCGTTCTACTGCCCCAGCGACCGGCGGGTCTACCTCGACCTGAGCTTCTTCGACCAGTTGCAGAGCCGCTTCGGCGCCAAGGGCGGCCCGTTCGCCCAGGCGTACGTGATCGGCCACGAGTACGGCCACCACGTGCAGAACCTGACCGGGGTCCTGGGCCGTTCGCAGGACGACCGGCAGGGGCCGGAGAGCGGCGCGGTCCGGGTGGAGCTGCAGGCGGACTGCTACGCGGGCGCCTGGGCGAAGAACGCCTACGAGACCGGGCTGTTCGCCAAGCCGTTCACGCAGACCGACATCGAGGAGGCGCTGAGCGCCGCCTCCGCGGTGGGGGACGACAGCATCCAGGAGCGCACCCGGGGCCGGGTCGACCCCGAGGGCTTCACCCACGGGACCTCGGCGCAGCGGGTCAAGTGGTTCACCACCGGGTACGAGACCGGCGACCCGAAGCGCTGCGACACCTTCTCCGGCGGCATCTGAGCGGACGCCGGGCGGGCGCCGAGCCGGGACGCCGGGCGGGCGCCGAGCCGGGACGCGGGGCCGGCCACCGAGCGGGCACCGGGCCGGGCTCGTGACCAGCGCGGCGACCGGACCGGCGGGCGAACGACCGGATTGTCTCTTAAACTATATGAGGTGATCTTCAAGCTGGTCGGCGATGGACGGCCCTACCCCGAACACGGCCTCTCGAACCGCGAGTGGGCGCAGATACCGCCGCGACAGGTCCGGCTCGACACCCTGATCACCACGAAAGCGGTGCTCGATCTGCACTCCCTGCTCGCCAAGGACTCCACCTTCTACGGCGACCTGTTCCCGCACGTGGTCCAGTGGCGCGGCGAACTCTATCTGGAGGACGGCCTGCACCGGGCCCTGCGCTCGGCCCTGCACCAGCGCCCGGTCCTGCACGCCAGGGTCCTCGACCTGCCGCCGGACGCCTGAGCCCCGCCCGTCTCCGGCCGAGGCGTTCCCGGCCGGTGAGACGGTCGCAGCCCCCGCTCCGGGCCGAGGTCAGCCGACGTGGTGGGCGACGATGTCGACCGGCTCCGCGAACTCGGCTACCCCATCACCGCGGTCAAGGGCCCCGAGGGCGGGTACCGGCTCGGCGCCGGCGCCGAACCGCCCCCGCTGCTGTTCGACGACGACCAGGCCATCGCCCTCACCGTCGCCCTGCAGATCGCCGCCGGCAACGCCGACGGCGGCCTCGCCGTACCCGCCGCCCAAGCCCTGAACACCATCCGGCAGGTCATGCCCGCCCGGTTGCGCAACCGCGTCAACGCCCTGCAGGTCACCGCGGTCGAACGACCCGCCGCACAGCCGGCCGCCCCCGTGGGCGGTGACGTGCTGCTCGCGCTCAGCACCGCCGCCCGGAACCGCGAAGTGCTCGGCTTCGGCTACGGCACCGACCCCTTCGACCGGCCTCCCCGCCGCGTCGAACCCCACCACGTCGTCACCTGGGACCGGCGCTGGTACCTCGTCGCCTACGACCTCGACAAGCAGGAGTGGCGTACCTACCGCGCCGACCGGATCACCCTGCGCACCCCCAACGGACCCCGCTTCCCCCCCAGGCAGCTGCCCGGCGGTGACGTCGCCGCCTTCGTCACCGGACGATTCCGCGGCTCCACCGACCCCGCGGGCGGCTGGCCCTGCACGGGCACCGTCATCCTCGACCAGGACGCCGCCACCCTGGCGCCTTACATCGGCGACGGCGTCCTCGAGGAAATCGGCCCGGGCCGCTGCCGGCTCACCCTCGGCTCCTGGTCCTGGACCGGCCTCGCCGCCGCCATCGCCCGCTTCGACACCGCCACCACGGTCATCAGCCCGCCCGAGCTCACCCGCGCCTTCGCACGCCGCTGCGCCGGCGTCACCGGCCCCATCACTTGACATGCGAAGGGCCTCCGACCTGATCACACAGGTCGGAGGCCCTTCGCAGTGGCGGTGGTGGTGGGATTTGAACCCACGGATGAGTTGCCCCATCACACGCTTTCGAGGCGTGCGCCCTCGGCCACTAGGCGACACCACCGCCGAGCAGCTTACCGGATAATCACCCTTGCTCGCGCGGCCTGCGCGCGGCGAAGAACCGCGTGAGGACCCCGGCGCACTCGTCGGCCAGCACCCCCATGACGACCTCCGGGCGGTGATTGAGCCGACGGTCCCTGAGCACGTCCCACAGCGAGCCCGCGGCCCCGCCCTTGGCGTCCACCGCTCCGTAGACGACGCGGTCCACCCGTGCCAGCACCGCGGCCCCCGCGCACATCGTGCAGGGTTCGAGCGTGACCACGAGCGTGCACCCGCTCAGCCGCCACCCGCCCCGCCCGCGCGCCGCCTCCCGCAGGGCCAGCACCTCGGCGTGCGCGGTCGGATCCGCCAGGGACTCGCGGTCGTTGCCCGCCTGCGACAGCACCTCGCCGCCGGGACCGAGCACGACCGCGCCGACCGGCACCTCACCGCGCTCCCCCGCCCGTACGGCCTGCGCCAGGGCCAGCCGCATCGCGGGACCGTGGCCCGCCTCCGAGGCACCCGTCCCCCCGGCACCCGTCTCCACCGGGTCCTTCACCGCTCCACCGGATCCCCGCTCTCCATCGGACTCCTCACTCCCGCCGGAGCCCTCACCGCGGACGCCGCCGGAGCCCTCACCGCAGGCGGTCGAGTTCGTCCGCGAAGGCCAGCCGCTCGGCGATCACCGAGAGCGTGTCCGCCGGGAGCGCGCCCTCCTCCATGCTGAGCTCGATGAGCTCGTCGGGGCTCATCCCCAGATCGCTCAGGAGCTCGAAGTCACCCGCCGGCCGTACGCCCAGCTCGGGCGCGTCCCCCGCCGGGGCGACCCCGGCCAGTTCGCCGAAGAGCTCGCCGAGCGTGTCGGTGCGCGCGGCCTGCGCGTCGGACAGGAAGGCGCGGGGATCGGACTCCCCCCGGTAGCGGACGATCGCGAACCATTCGTCCTCGGCCTCGACGCAGAGCAGGGCCAGCTCCTCGCCGTCGAGGCCGAGGCTCTCCTGGACGACGTCGCCGAGGTCGTCGACGATCTCCGCCTCGCCGAGGTCGACCTCGGCGCCCCGCCAGCCGTTCGCGGTGCGCACGAAGGCCGCCGAGAAGAGCCTGCTGCCGGACGGTCTGGAGGCCATGGCGATCTCCCGAGCTCAGCCGAACATGGAGTCGATGGCGCGTTCGAACGGTTCGGAGAAACCGAGCCGCGCGGCGATGCTGGACAGCACGTCCTCGGGAAGCAGGTCGATGTCCCCGGAGAGGATGCCGAGCTCCATCTCGTCGAGGCCCAGGTCGGCGAAGATGGACAGGTCCCCCGCGGGGAGCGCCGTCTCCTCGTCCTGCAGGATCGCGTCGAGCTCGTCCTCGTCGGGCACCGGGACGTCGAGGTAGTCCAGCACCTGCTCCGCGAGCGGGAAGTCCAGCGACGCGGCGACGTCCGAGAGGAACACCTCCACCCGCTCACCGAACACCCGTAGCGCCACGAAGAACTCATCCCCCACGGCGACCAGGCCAATCGTGCCGCTCAGGCTGGGCTGCTGGCGCAGGGCGTGGATGAGCCCGTGGAGGTCGGAGGTGAGCGCCACGGGAAGCATCTCCGCCTCCCAGCGGTCCTCCTCGCGATAGACCACGATGGCGAAGTCGAGCGCATCTTCGTCTGTCATCGTCATCTCCACCGAGCCGACCTGTACGGATGCCAATGCTTTCAGAAGTGGAGCGCCTCCGTACGCCACTCCGGCCAAATCGTGATCAAAATCCCCTCCCGAAACTCATGTCACACATCGTCCGTTATCCACCTGCCTGTGGTCCCGGCTACCGTGGACGTCCATGGAGACCCTGGTCGTCGACCACCCGCTGGTGGCCCACAAGCTGACCGTCCTGCGGGACGCCAAGACGGACTCGCCCACCTTCCGGCGCCTCGCCGACGAGCTCGTCACCCTGCTCGCGTACGAGGCGACCCGGCACGTCCGGGTCAGCGAGGTCACCGTGGAGACCCCGGTCGCCCCCGCCAAGGGCGTGCACCTGGCCCACCCGCACCCCCTGGTGGTCCCGATCCTGCGGGCCGGCCTGGGCATGCTGGACGGGATGACCAGGCTCCTGCCGACGGCCGAGGTCGGTTTCCTCGGGATGATCCGCAACGAGTCGACGCTCCAGGCGGAGACCTACGCCACCCGGCTCCCCGACGACCTGTCGGGCCGCCAGGTCTACGTGGTCGACCCGATGCTGGCCACCGGCGGCACCCTGGTCGCGGCGATCGAGTTCCTCTTCGAGCGCGGCGCCGACGACGTGACCGCGATCTGCCTGCTGGCCGCCCCCGAGGGCGTCGCCTCCATGGACGCGGCCTTCGCCGGCACCGGGAAGCCGATCCGCCTGGTCACGGCCGGCCTCGACGAGCGGCTCAACGAGCACGGCTACATCGTCCCGGGGCTGGGAGACGCCGGAGACCGCCTCTACGGCGTGGTCTGACGGCCCCTCAGGGCCGGTCCCCTCCTTCTCGCTCCCTTCTTTCCGCCCCTCCGCCTTCCCTCCTCCCCCTTACGCCGAATCCGTCCTTCCCGCCGAACGGAGGGTGTCGCCGACACCCTCCGTTACATTGCGTGATTACATGGGTACGGAGAGTTTCGACAGGGCATCTCTTCGGCACGCCCGGCCCGGCGACCGCGGACGCACACAGGGAGAACAGTGAACGAGGGCATCATCCCGGCCGCGGAACCGGACCCCTACGCGGACCTCAGCGCCGTGCTGCGGGAGGAGTTCTCCGCGATCCATCCGGCGGCCACCGTGACCCGCTGCGTGGACGCGGCCCGCTACGGTGCGCTGGAGATCACAGGCCACGCCCATCCCTGGCTGGTGGAGCGGATCGCCCGCAAACACCTGCAGGTGCTGGCGCCGGCCGCGAGCGGGCGCGACCGATGAGACCCGTGCCGGGCCGGTGAGGTCCGCCGACGGCGGAAGACCGAATCGGCTCATGCGCTTTACCCCACGTAATGCGTGGGTAATGTATACGTCGGGTGCAGTGGGTGAGTGGTAACTGGAGGCCTCAGTGCAGGGCAAGAAGGTTTTGAAATGGAGTGCCATCATCTTCGTGGCGTTCTTCCTGTTCACCCGGCCGGATGATGCGGCGCACACCGTCAGAGGAGCCATCGACTCGATGTACACCGCGGCCGATTCCCTGGCCCAGTTCGTCTCCCACCTCTCATGAGGCTGGTGACTCACGGGGACTCCGCTCCCTCGTCGGTCAACCGCTACCTGCTCCCCCACGAACACCAGGTCATCATGGTGCGGCGTCACCCGGCCGTGCTGCTCCGTCCCGTCGCCGAGGTCTTCGGCGGCCTGATCATCGCCGGCCTGCTCAGCAAGTGGCTCAACGACCAGGGCGCCGGCGGCGGGATCTTCGTCGTCTGGTGGGCCTGGTTGCTGCTGCTCATCCGCTTCGTGTGGAAGGTGGCGGAGTGGTCGGTCGACTACTTCGTCGTGACCTCCAAGCGCATGCTGCTCACCACGGGGCTGATCACGCGGCGGGTCGACATGATGCCGCTCGGCAAGGTGACGGACATGAGCTTCCAGCGCTCCCTGCTCGGGCGCATGCTGGGATACGGCGAGTTCGTCCTCGAGTCGGCGGGTCAGGACCAGGCGCTGTCGACCATCCCCTACATCCCCTATCCCGAGACGCTCTACCTCGAGGTCTGTCAGATGCTCTTCCCGGGCGGCAACGACTCGGATGATTAATCCCTGTATGTCCGCTGTGACGCAGCGGAATTGGAACGAGTTCGATCAGGGATTCTGCGCGGGGGTTACCCGATTCGACTGCTTCGTGCAATCATGGCTGCACCATTGACCATCCCCCGCCCTGAGAGATCAGATGCCGAGTCAGGGAACCATCGGTGACCGTGTCCGCGGACTGCGGCTGAGCAGGCGCATGTCCCAGGCCCAGCTCGCCGGGCCGGATCTGTCCGACAGTTACGTGTCCCTCATCGAGTCGGGCAAGCGCACGCCGACCCCCGTGGTCGCGCGGCTGCTCGCCGAGCGCCTGGGATGCACCACCGAGTTCCTCCTGCACGGGGTCGAGCCGCGGCAGCGCATCGACACCGAGCTCGGCCTGCGCCACGCGGAGCTGGAGCTCCACCACGGCGACCCGGCCCTGGCGGCGGACCGCTTCGCGGAGATCGTCAAGGCCGCGGGCGACGAGAACGCCGTCATCTCCGCCCTCGCCCGGTTCGGCCGGGCCCGCGCCCTGGAGTCGCAGGGCCGGCTCGGCTCCGCCGTCGAGGCGTTCGAGCGGCTCCGGCGCGAGGCCGCCGCCCATCCCGAGCGCCTGGCGGACCTGCCGCTGACCGTCGCCCTGAGCAGGTGCTACCTGCGCGCCGGCGACACCCTGCGCGCCCACGATCTGGCGCACGACGCCCTGGCCCACGTGAACCGGCTGGCGCTGACCCAGGGGGAGATCGCGGTCGACCTGGCCGCCGCCCTGATGGAGACGGACTCCTCCCGGGAGACGGACTCCCCGGGGCTGGCCTACGTCCGGCAGGTCATCATGGCCAACGGGGTGCCCGCCGTGGTCAACCGCGAAGCGGAGGTCCGCTCCCTCTGGCAGGCGAGTGCGACCGCCGCCGAAGGAGAGGACTCGGCGCTCGCCGTACGCCTCGCCGACGATGCGATCGCGACCGGGCGTCCGGCCCGGATGGCCCTCAGACTCGCCTTCGTCGCGATGGAGTGGTCCCGGCTGGCGGCCTTGCGCGACGACGAGCCCATGAGCGGGATCCCCGAGCTCGCGAACGCGGCCGGCGAGGTCTTCGCCTCCTTCCCCGCCCGCGTCGGAGAGCGCGCCAGGAGCCTGGTCGTGCTCGCCCACGTGCACCTGCGGACCGGCGACCCCGGCGGCGCGGTCCGCCTGGCCGGGTCGGCCCTCGACGTCCTCGGAGAGCACCCGGACGGCATCGGCGCCACAGCGCACCTCGTGCTCGCCGAGGTCGCGCTCGCGTACGGCGAGGGCCACGCCCTCAGCAGCCTGCGGAACGCCCAGGCCCTGCTCGACGGCCTGCGCCCGGCGCTCGCGGGCTCCGGCCGGGAGGCCGCCCGGGTCTGGCGCCGGCTCGGCGACCTGTACGGCCGGGCCGGTGCACAGGAGTCGCAGACCGCGGCGTATCGTAAGGCACTCGAGGCAGTCGGCGTGCGCGGCGCGCTGGTGGGAATGACGGTCGACTCGGCTCTGGTGCGGTAAGAATTCTCTTGCCCCCAGGGCTCCAGATTTGGATTTATGCCTCCGGAATAATTAGGGTCGATCAGTCATTGACTCATAGGATGATTGGTTCCCCATAGGAGGCGGACTGTGAGTCTGCGTACGGCGCACCGAGCGTCGCTCGTCGACCAGGTGATCGATCAGCTGAAAGAGCAGATCACGTCGAACTCCTGGCAGATGAACGCGAAGATCCCCACGGAGACGGTGCTCGCCGATCAGCTCGGGGTCGGACGCAACACCGTGCGGGAAGCCGTCCGGGCGCTCACCCACGCGGGCCTGCTGGAGTGCCGCCAGGGTGACGGCACCTACGTGCGCGCCACGAGCGAGCTCTCCGGGGCCATGCTCCGGCGGCTGCGCGCCGCCGAGCAGCTGGAGATCTTCGAGGTGCGGCGCGCCCTGGAGGTGGAGGCCGCCCGGCTGGCCGCCACCCGTCGCACCGACGAGGACATCGCCCTCATCGACGACGCCCTGGCCGTGCGGGAGCGGGCCTGGGAGCTCGGCGAGCCCGACGGGTTCGTCGAGGCCGACCTCGCCTTCCACATGGCGGTCGTCCACGCCACCCACAACCGCGTCCTGGTCGACCTCTACGAGGACTTCTCGGCCGCCCTGCGCGCCAGCATCAAGGCGGCGGGGACGGCGCTCGACAGCAGCTACATCCCGCACGACGCGATCGCCCGCGCCATCGCCGCCGGCGACGTGACCGCCGCCGAGCGTGCGGGACACGCGTGCATGGAGCACATCCTGATCGCGCTCACCGACTCCCAGGACGTCTCCGCCTGACCCGGCGGCGCTGTTCCCGCACACGACGCGGAAGGGCCCGCCCCCATCGGGACGGGCCCTTCCGCATGCGGGGCACGGGTCGGCGCGCGGAGGCACCGGGCGTCGCCCGCGCCCGGCCCGGGAGACGTACTCGGCCCGGGAGACGTACTCGGCCCGGGAGACGTACTCGGCCCGGGGCCGCGCCTGGCACGCGGGGACGGGCTCACCCCCGCTGCGGGGAGGCGGTCACGCCTGGCGCAGGGACATGACGAGGTAGCGGAAGGCGGGCACGGCGTCGCCGGGGACCTCGGTGATGAGGGCGGGGCGCGTCGGCGACTCCATGTTGAGGCGGACGAACTCGCTCTCGACCCCCGCGAGGCCGTCCAGCAGGAACTGGGACTGGAAGGCGATCTGGATGTCGCCGCCGGACAGCTCCGCGTCGAGGACCTCCGTCCCCCGGCCCACCTCGCCGCCCCCCGCCTGGATGGTCACCCGCCCCTGCCCGAAGGAGAGCCGGATCGCGGTGGTGGGCTCGGCGACCAGCCGGATCCGCTTGATGGCCTCGACGAACGGCGCCACCCGGACGTCCGCCCGGATGGACCGGTCACCGGTCAGCCGGGTGCGGTAGTCGATGAACTGCTCGTCGAGCAGCCGGACCGTGGTGCTCCGCCCGACGCTCTCGAACCCCGCGATGCCGTCGCCCAGCGCCACCGCCACCTCGCCGCCGCGCAGCGACCTGGCCACCTCGACGAGCACCCGGGCGGGGACCACCGCGGCGGCCTCGGCGTCGGGCCGCTCCGGCCGCCAGTCGAACTCCCTGGCCGCGATGCGGTAGCGGTCGGTGGCGGCCATCGCCACGTGCCGGCCGGAGACGTCGACCCGGACGCCGGTCAGCATGGGCAGGGTCTCGTCGCGGCTGGCCGCGGGGGCGACCTGGCCGACCGCGCTCGCGAAGACCCCGCCGCCGATCGCGCCGATCTTCGGGGGCATGGCGGGCAGCGTCGGGAAGTCCTCCACCGGCATGGTGCGCAGGGTGAACTCCGCGCTGCCGCAGGTGAGCGTCGCCTCCGCCCCGTCTGCGACGACCTCGACCGCCTCCCCCGGCAGGCTCCGCGTGATCTCCGCCAGGACCCGGCCCGGGAGCAGCACCCGGCCGGGCTCGGCCACGGCGGCCTCCACCGAGGCCCGGGCGGAGACGTCGTAGTCGAAGGCCGAGAGCACGAGGTCCTCCTGTCCGGCCTCCAGGAGCAGGCCGGACAGGACGGGGATCGCCGGACGGGCCGGCAGCGCCCGGGCGGCCCAGGCCACGGCTTCGGCCAAGATGTCACGGTCAACCCGGAATTTCACGGCGGAATCCCTTCTGAGGACGGATGCCCGTACTCAGAAAGACGTTATCCGCTGCCACCGACATTCGGCCCCGCCGCGCGGCGCACCGCGGCGCACCGCGGCGGATCGCGGCGGGGGCGTTCAGGACCGGGCCGCGTTGAGGTAGGTCAGCACGGCCAGGACCCGGCGGTTGTCGTCGTCGGACGGGCCGAGGCCGAGCTTGGCGAAGATGTTCGCGGTGTGCTTGCCGACCGCGCTCTCGCTGAGGAACAGCCGCTGGGAGATCGCCGCGTTGGACCGGCCCTCGGCCATCAGCTCCAGCACCTCCCGCTCGCGCGGGGTCAGCGCGGCGAGCGGTCCGTGCCGGGCAGTGCTGGCCAGCAGCTTGGCGATCACCTCGGGGTCCATCGCGGTCCCCCCGGCCGCGACCCGGCGCACCGCGTCGACGAACTGGTCGGCGTTGAACACCCGGTCCTTCAGCAGGTAGCCGATCCCTCCGGAGCCGTCGGCGAGCAGCTCGCGGGCGTAGAGCTGCTCGACGTGCTGGGAGAGCACCAGGATCGGCAGGCCGGGGACCGCCTGGCGGGCGGCCAGCGCGGCCTGGAGGCCCTCGTCGGTGAAGGTGGGCGGGAGCCGTACGTCCACCACGGCCACGTCGGGGCGCTCGGCGGTGAGCGCCTTCAGCAGCTCGGGGCCGGACTCGACGGCGGCGACGACCTCGAAGCCGTGCGCCTGGAGCAGGTGGACGAGGCCCTCGCGGAGCAGGTAGAGGTCTTCGGCGATGACGGCGCGGGGTCTCATCGGCCCGGCCGGTCGGTGCGGGTGGTCACCGGTCCAACCATAGGCGGCGCGGAGTGGCCTCGGCCATCCAGCGTTCGCGGGAGTGCTGGATCGGGATCAGCACGGCCGCGGCGTACATGCCGACGCCGAGGACGACGTTGAAGGCGATCATCGGCCACTGCGCCGATTCGGGAAGGTAGAGAGTGTAGAACCAGCTCTTGTTCTCCGGGGCGACGGCCTTCATCACCGCCGCGACCACGCCCTGCGCGAAGAGCGGGAGCCATCCCAGGCCGTAGCCGAGCCCGACGATCAGCCACTTCCACCGGGGCATCCGCGGCCTCGGGTCGCGCTCCTCCTCCCAGACCAGGGCGTGCGGCAGGTCGATGGTGGCGGTGGTCGGGCCGCCCCGCGGGCTGCTGACGGCCAGCACCCCGTCGAAGGCGGCCAGCCGCCGCTCGATGCCGCGCAGGCCGCTGCCCCGCTCCGGATCGGCGCCGCCCGAGCCGTCGTCGGTGACCGTGATCCGCAGGCTCTTGCCCCGGCCGCTGACGTCGATCCAGACGCGGTCCGCCCCCCCGTGCCGGGCCGCGTTGGTCAGCAGCTCGCTGACCGAGAAGTAGGCGGCCGACTCGACGGGCGCCTCGGGCCGCGTCTTCAGGTCGACGGTGACCTCGGCCTTCAGCGGGCTGTCCAGGGCCAGGGCCCGTACGGCGTCGCCGAGGCCGCGTTCGGCCAGCACCGGCGGGTGGATGCCCCGGACCAGGTCGCGCAGTTCGGTGAGGGCCGTGGACGAGGCGTCGCGCGCCTTGGCCAGCAGCGCCTTGGCCGCCGCCGGGTCGGAGTCCACCAGCGCCTCGACGGCGCCGAGCGTCATGCCGATGGCCACCAGCCGGGCCTGGGCCCCGTCGTGCAGGTCGCGCTCGATCCGGCGCAGCTCGGACGCCTGCGAATCGGCCGTCTCCAGGCGGGCCTGGTCGAGTGTGTGGATCCGGCTCGCCAGCAGGGACTTGGCCGTGGGGCCGAGCAGCAGCTCGTGCCACCAGCCGTAGAAGCGCAGCAGCCGGGGAGCCGCGGCGACCGCGGCGGCGGTGACGGCCAGACCCGCGGGCAGCGCCGCCGGATGCCAGCGCCACGCCGCGGCCGCGCCGTACCCGGCCGCGACCGCGGGCAGCAGCAGCACGACGCCCATGAGCGGGTTGAGCAGCAGCCAGAGTCCGTCCCGCCAGGTGGCCGGGTCGCTGCACATCCACTTCCAGCGGTTGTTCCACTCGGGCCAGCGCGGTGTCTTGTAGAGCTGGCGGTCGTAGCGGTACCAGCCGTCGGGCTGGGGCCGGACCGGCGGCGGGGGCGGCAGGTAGGACGGTCCGACCTCGCGCCCGAGCCACCTGCCGCTCAGCCTCCTGGCGAGCGTCGTACGCCACCGGATCACCCGGACCGCCGGCGTGAAGAGGAAGATCATTCCCAGGGTGAACGAGAGGACGATCCCCAGCAGCGTCACCATCGCCAGGAGCAGGTCCGCCAGCGCCAGGAGTCCCAGGAGCAGGGACCGGCCGGTGGCCGTCGCATATCGCCTCATGCCGTCCGCCTCATGCATGAAGTCTGGTGGATCGGGCGGGTTCCGCACAGGGGGCCGCGTGCCGTACCGGGGTGGGGATAGCCCCACCCCGGCTCGGTGCCCAGGCCGATTCCGCCCGAACCCCGCGATTCCTAGTGTCGTCGCCATGAAGGTGATCGAGGTTGCAAACCTCCGCAAGCGGTACCGCGACCGGCTCGCGGTGGACGACGTGTCGTTCACCGTCGAGGAGGGCGAGATCTTCGGCGTTCTCGGCCCCAACGGCGCCGGCAAGACGACCACCGTCGAGTGCGTCGCCGGCCTGCGCACCCCCGACTCCGGCACGGTGCGGGTGCTCGGCGGCCTGCACCGCGACGCGCTCAAGGAGGAGCTCGGCGTGCAGCTGCAGAGCTCCGCGCTCCCCGAGAAGATCAAGGTCTGGGAGGCGCTGGACCTGTACGCGTCCTTCTACTCCCGGCCCGCCGACTGGAACGCGCTGCTGGAGCGCGTCGGGCTCGCCGACAAGCGCGACGCCCGGTACGGCAAGCTCTCCGGCGGCCAGCAGCAGCGGCTCTCCATCGCACTGGCGCTGGTCGGCGACCCCAAGGTGGCGATCCTGGACGAGCTGACCACCGGGCTGGACCCGCAGGCCCGCCGGGACACCTGGGACCTCATCGAGCAGGTCCGGGCGGACGGCGTGACGATCGTGCTGGTCACCCACTTCATGGAGGAGGCCGAGCGGCTCTGCGACCGGATCGCGCTGATCGACTCCGGGCGGGTGGTCGCCGTCGACAGCCCGGCCGGGCTGATCTCCCGGGTCGACCGGCAGCAGACCGTCAGGTTCCGGCCCTCGGGACCGCTCGACGACGCCGTGCTGAAGGCGCTGCCCGAGGTGACCGGGGTGCACAGCGCCGGCGGGAGGGTCGAGGTCACCGGCACCGGCGACCTGCTGCTGGCGATCACCACCGCCCTGGCCGCGGCCGGGGTCGTCCCCGCCGACCTCCGCGTCGAGCAGGCCACCCTCGACGACGCGTTCCTCGCCCTCACCGGCAAGAAGATCACCCATGGAGACGCCCGATGAGCAAGATGATCATGACCGAGGCCAAGCTGTTCCTTCGCGAGCCGGGCGGGCTGATCTTCGCGATCCTGCTCCCGCTCGTGCTCCTGATCGGTCTGGGCAACGTCATCCCCGGCCTGCGGGAGGCGAACCCGGAGATGGGCGGCCAGCGGGGGATCGACGGCTACTTCCCCGCGATGATGACGATCCTGTCCGTGGTGACGATGGCGCTGACCGTGCTGCCCGGCACGCTGGCGGCCTACCGCGAGGCGGGGGTGCTGCGCCGGATGTCCACCACACCGGTCAGTCCGATCAGGGTGCTGGCCGCCCAGCTGGTGAACAACCTCGCCGTCTCGGTGATCGCCACGACCCTGCTGGTCGTGCTGGGCCACCTCTTCCTCGACGTGCCCGTGCCCAAGAACCCGCTGCCCTTCGTCGGGGTCTTCCTCCTCGGCACCGCCTCGCTGTTCGCGGTCGGCCTGCTGATCGCCGCGGTCGCCCCCAACGCCAAGTCCGCACCGGCCATCGGCTCGCTCCTGATGTTCCCGCTGATGTTCATGGCCGGCATGTGGTTCCCCCGGGAGTTCCTGCCCGACCTGCTCCAGCGGATCGGCGACTTCCTGCCCCTGGCGCCCTTCGGCCAGGCGCTGCGGGACACCTGGGCGGGCGGTGCCCCGCAGCCGCTGAACCTGGCGGTGATGGCCGTGACCCTGCTGCTGTTCGGCGGGCTGGCGGCCCGGCTCTTCCGCTGGCAGTGATCCCGCCCGGAGGCGGTGGCCCCGCTTCCCGGCGGCGTGACCGGGGGGTGCGTCCGGATCGGACGCACCCCCCGGTCACGTGCGTGCGTCGTAAGCCGCGCGGGCCTCGTGGACCTGCTCGATGTGCGACTCGGCCCAGGACTTGATGGCGCGCATCAGCGGCTGTAGGTCCCGGCCCAGACCGGTGAGCTCGTAGTCGACCCGGACCGGGACGGCCGGGGTCACCGTACGGGAGACCAGGCCGTCGCGCTCCATGGAGCGCAGGGTCTGGGTGAGCATCTTCTGGCTGACCCCGGCCACGATCCGGGACAGGTCGCTGTAGCGCCTGGGGCCGTCGGCGAGGGCGGTCAGCAGCAGGCTGACCCACTTGTCACTGATCGTGTCGAGCAGCTGCCTGGCCGGGCAGGCGGCGAGGTAGGCGTCGTAGGCGGCGCGGGTCTCCTGCCGCCGTTGTTCGGCCGTCCTGGTGGCCATGGCGCTCCTCTTGGTGCGGTACGCACTCCGAGGTGCGTACTTCCCGAGGGAGAGTAGCACTCCATAGGTTTGCCGCATCCGCACCGGAACACGATTCAGGAGACAGGGATGCGCGCTGTGGTGATCCGTTCGTTCGGCGGTCCGGAGGTCCTGGAGACGGTCGACGTCCCGGTCCCCGCGACCGGCGCCGGCCAGGTCCGGATCAGGGTCGAGGCCGCCGGGGTCAACCCGGTCGACGCCGCCACCCGGGCGGGGGTGCTCGCCGAGGCCGGGTTGATGACCGCCCGCCGGGTGCAGGGCATCGGCTGGGACGTGGCCGGGGTGGTCGACGAGGTCGGCCCGGGGGTGGACGCGTTCGCACCGGGCGACCGGGTCATCGGGATCTCCGACCGGCTCGACGTCTCCTGCGCCGGATACGCCGAGCGGATCGTCCTCGACGCCGACGCGGTGGCCCCGGCCCCGCGCCGCGCCACCCCGGCCGAGGCGGCGACGATCCCCCTGAACGGCCTGACCGCCGCCCAGGCCCTGGACCTGGCCGGTCTGCAGGAGGGGCGGACGCTGCTGGTGACCGGAGCCGCCGGAGCCGTGGGCGGCTACGCCGTCGAGCTCGCCGCGGCCCGCGGGCTGCGGGTGATCGCGGTGGCGGGCGCGGCCGACGAGGAGACCGTCAGGAAGCTCGGCGCCGAGTTCTTCGTCCCCCGCGGCGCCGAGCTGAGCGCCTCCGTGCGGGCGCTCGTCCCCGGCGGGGCCCACGGCGCGATCGACGCGGCCGTGGTCGGCCTGCCCGCGCTGGACGCGGTGCGCGGCGGAGGCGCGTTCGTGGCCGTGATCGGCGGTGCCGCGCCCGTGCCGCTGCGCGGCATCCGGGTGGCCAACGTCTGGGTCCGCGCGGACGGCACCCGCCTCGCCGAACTGGCCCGGCTCGCGGACGAGGGCCGCCTGACCCCGCGGGTGGCGGACACCCTCCCGCTCACCGAGGCCGCGGCCGCCCACCGGCGGTTGGCCGAGGGGGGCCTCCGCGGCCGCCTGGTCCTGCTGCCCTGAGGACGGCCGGCCCACCGCGGTGGCGGGACCGGCGGGGGCGAGCAGTCGCCGGGGTGAGGGGGCGCCGGGGTGAAGGAGCGGCGGGGTGAAGGGGCGCCGGGGTGAAGGAGCGGCGGGGTGAAGGGGCGCCGGGGTGAAGGAGCGGCGGGGTCAGCAGTCGCAGCCGCAGCCGTCGCCGCAGCAGCACGAGCAGCCCTCGCAGCACCCCGAGCACGCGTCGCAGCACTGCCCGCAGGCGTCGCAGCCGCCGCAGTCGAGGCGCTCGCCGCAGGGCTTGTAGCGGTCCTCGTCCCACGGCGGCCGGTAGAGCCCGCAGGAGCAGGCCATGAAGCCGAGCGCGAAGCAGAGGCGGGGCCCGCAGCCGGGTTCGGGCTTCAGCCGCGGGTCGCGGGGCGCGGCCGTCCCGGGACCGCCCTTCCGCCGGGCCGCCGCCGGAGCGTCCCGGCCCGGTCCCCGGCCGGTCTCCCCGATCTCGGTCTCGGGCGCGGTCTCCCCGGTCTCCCCGGTCTCCCGGGCGCAGACGTCACCCGACGCCTCCCGGATGCCGGTCCCGCCGACCGCCGGGGAACCCTGTGCGAAGACCCGGTCCACCGAGCGGCCGACCTCCTTCACCAGCAGCGCCCTCACCAGGCCCCGCTCCTCCAGGTCCAGGTCGGCCACCGCCAGCCGCAGGCCGAGCAGCGCGTCGTCGCAGAGCCGCCGGGCCTCGGCGAGGTCGGTCCCGGTGGCGAGCAGCGGGTTGTAGACGCCCGCCGCCCGGTCCTCCGCCAGGTCCTCCACCGCGTCCACCAGGTGCGCGAGCCGTCCGAAGCAGCGTCCCGCCTCGGCCAGCGCGGCGGCGTTGTGCGGCGTGCCGGCCAGCTCCGCGGTGTGCGCGAACGCGGCGGCGACCGCGTCCTCGGTCGGGGCGGTCAGCGCGAGCAGCGCCAGTCCCGGCTCGGCCTCCAGCCGGGCCTGCCGGGCCACCGCGTCCACCAGCACCCCCGCGTCGAACCCGACGGCGGCGGCCGTCCGGGTCCCGGCGGCCTCCCAGCGCGCGGCCACCCGGCCCGCCGCCGCGGCGACCGGGCGCCGGGCGTACATCCCGTCGCCGTCGGCGATGTGGTCCCTGACCTTGCCCGAGGCCAGGATCAGCGAGGTCGCCGCCGCCAGCCGTACCCCCTCGGCCCGGGCGCCGACCACCTCGGCACCGGAGAATCCGCGCAGCGCGCACGGGGCGGCCCGGCGGCGCGGGGAGAGCACCGGGGCCTGGGCCTCGGCCAGGACCGAGACGATCAGCCCGTCGTAGTTGGTCACCAGCCGCGCCGCGTGACCGTGCTCGTCACGCAGTGCCAGGCAGAGCCCGCACAGGTGCGCCATCCATGACGTGAACAACCCTCGGCACATTCCATGACGACATGGCCGAACGATCCCGAACATCTCCACCCCACAGTCGTCGTACAACTGGCGCGAACCCTGCCATAGGCGACTTAAGGATGACTTGAAACCCCATATGCTCCGACCACCCGCCGCCCGATCTTCTCCGCCCGATCTTCTCCGCCCGATCTTCTCCGGCCGATCTTCTCCGGCCGCCGGGAAGTGGCCTGCTCCTTCCCCGCCGGGCGGGGCGGTGTGGCCCGCCCGCCGCAGCGGACCGCGTGCCAGGATCTCCTCATGCTGACCCTGGCCCACCTGAGCGACACCCATCTCGACGCCGACCCGCGCAGCGCCGACCGGACCCGGGCCGTCATGCGGCACCTGGAGAGCCTCCCCGGGCCGCTGGACGCCGTCCTGGTGACCGGCGACATCGCCGACCACGGCCTGGCCGAGGAGTACGCGACCGCGCGCGACCTGCTGGACTCCCGCTTCCCCACGGTCGTGTGCCCGGGCAACCACGACGACCGCACGGCCTTCCGCAAGGTCCTCCTCGGTGAGGACGGCGACGGCGGGGGCGAGGACGGGGACGGTCCCGTCAACCGGGTCCTGCGGCTCGGCGGTCTCACCGTCGCCCTGTGCGACTCCAGTGTCCCCGGGCGGCCGGAGGGGTTCCTGGAGGACGAGACGATCGCCTGGCTGGACGCCGTGCTCGCCGAGGCGCCCGGCACCCCGGCCCTCGTGGGGATGCACCATCCGGCCGTCGCGCTGGGCGTCCCCTACGTGGACGAGATCGGGCTGCGCGCCCCGGAGCGGCTGGAGGCGGTGCTCCGCCGGCACCCGCAGGTCGTCGCGGTGCTCGCCGGGCACGCCCACACCCCGGCGAGCACCGTGTTCGCGGGCCTGCCCCTGCTGGTCGCCCCCGGTGTGGTCAGCACCGCCCTGACCTCCGCGGAGACCACCGAGCGGATCCCGCTCGACCGGGACCGGCCGCCCCAGTTCGCCCTGCACGTCTTCGACGGCCGCCGCCTCACCACCCACGTCCGCACGGTGCCCTGACCTCCGTACGGCGGGCCGGGCGGACCCGTCCTCCAGGACGGAGCGCAGATCAGACGGCGTGCCCCGCGCTCACCTTGCGGCGGCTGATCCTCCAGCCGTCGGACCGGCGGATGACGATGTCGTCGTAGACGACGCTGGCGACCGTTCCGTCGGCCTGGACGCCGATCCCCTTGGATCGGACCCGCGCCGAGCGGTCGTCGATCCCGGTGATCACGATGTTGGTGACGTGATGGCCGACCGGACCGGCGCCGCCCAGTGCGATCGCGGCCTCGCGCAGGGCCGTGACGCCGTGCAGCGAGCCGTGGCCCAGGTCCTCCATGTCATAGGTGACGTCCGGGGTGAACAGCTCACCCGCCTGATCCAGCCTGCCCGCGTCCACGAAGTGGCCGTGGAGGTTGATCAGGTCGTTGATGTCGATCCGGTCCTGTTCCGACAGCGCCATCGGGGTGGCCTTCCATGAGTCGGGTGGCCCATGCCGTTAAAGTGAGACACGGTCCGGTTAATGGGCACGGTAACGGACTGTGTCCCCGTTTAGCAAGGATGCGGTGAGCACCCCGGTGGATCACGAGTCGCGGTCGCGCGCCGGACGTCCGAGGCGTGCGGACGCCCGGCGCAACTACGAGCAACTGGTCGAGCAGGCGAAGATCGCGTTCGCCGAGTCGGGCGTGGACGCCTCCCTGGACGAGATCGCCCGGCGGGCGGGGGTGGCCAGCGGAACGCTGTACCGGCATTTCCCCACCCGGCTGGACCTCATGGCGGCGGTGCTCGCCGAGCGGATGACCGAGCTGGCCGATCTCGGCCGCGCGCTGCTGACGGCCGAGGACGAGTTCGACGCGTTGTCCACCTGGTTGCGTGCCGTGCTCACGCACGCCCTGACCTATCGGGGCATGGCGGCCGAGGTGATGAACTCGGCGCTCAACCGCGGGGACGACCTGGCATCGGCCTGGCATGCGGAGATATTCGAGGTGGGGGCCGCCCTGCTGGCACGGGCGCGCCGATCAGGCGCGGTCGCCGCCGAGGTGCGCGACGCGGACGTGCTGAGGATGACCGGCGCCATCGCCTGGGCCGCCCAGGACGCCCCGGACGGCCCGGCCCAGGCCGACCGCCTGCTCACCCTCCTCATGAACGGACTGCGGCAGGGCGGCCTCCCGCCGCGGACGACGACCGACTCCTAGCGGGAGGTCGTGCCTCCCCGTGGGGGCCGCGTCTCCCGGCGGGGGCCATGTCTCCTAGTGGGGGGCCATGTCGACGAAGCGGCTGTAGTGGCCCTGGAAGGCCACGGTGACCGTGGCGGTCGGGCCGTTACGGTGCTTGGCCACGATCAGGTCCGCCTCACCCGCCCGGGGGGATTCGCGTTCGTACGCGTCCTCCCGATGCAGAAGGATGACCATGTCCGCATCCTGCTCGATGGAGCCGGATTCGCGAAGGTCGCTAACCATGGGCCTTTTGTCCGTTCGCTGCTCGGGACCGCGGTTCAGCTGCGAGATCGCGATGACCGGAACCTCCAGCTCCTTCGCGAGCAGCTTGATCGCACGAGAGATCTCCGAGACCTCGTTCTGCCGGCTCTCGGTCTTCTTCGGCGAGGACATCAGCTGGAGGTAGTCGATGACGACGAAGCGCAGGTCGTGCCGTTGCTTGAGCCGGCGGCACTTGGCCCGGATCTCCATCATCGACATGTTGGGCGAGTCGTCGATGTAGAGCGGGGCCTCGGCCACCTCGCCCATCCGGCGCGCCAGCCTGGCCCAGTCCTCGTCCGTCATCGAGCCCGACCGCATGGAGTGCAGCGCCACCCGCGCCTCCGCCGAGAGCAGGCGCATCGTGATCTCGTTTCTGGACATCTCCAGCGAGAACACAACCGTCGTCATACCGTGCTTGATAGCAGCAGAGCGTGCGAAATCCAGTCCAAGGGTGCTGTTATGGGTTGGTATACACGCCTTGCTCGCCAGATACATGTGGTCGGCGTTGTCGACCTCGACGCACCGCACCGGCGTCGAAGGGACGGCCCGAACATCCACGATGTAACGGACAAGGGCCTTCGGATGCGCCGCCGTCACCTGCCGGGCGGCCTTGCGGGCGAGACGGAACACTTTCTCCGCCGCCGTAAAGTTAATCATGTAGCAGGTAGAGGAGTCCGCGCTCCTGCCCTTGACCTCCCTCGTCCGCATGGTGGCCCGGTAGCCGAGACTGAGAACGAGTTCCAGGGCGTCCTCGGCGAGACGCTTGTTCGTGACCGCGAACTGGATCTGACCACTGCGGCTCACATAGCCGTCCGTGTCCAGCAGACCCGCCAGCAGCGCTCTCCGCTGGCCCTCCGATGCCCGGAGGTACTGGCGAGGGATGTGCTTGTCACCGAGGACACCCAGAGTCCGCAGGACCGCCTGCACCGTTCCGTGATGGTTCCGGCATACCTGACACCGCCTCAACCCGCTCGACGGCTCACCGCAGTCGGGACATGTGGGCACCGGGGCCGGATCCGACACGAAACGCGCCCTTCCACCGCACGACCGACCGCAGGTACGCACCTGGGACGTCTGCGGCATGAACGATGCCCCGCAGACGGCGCAGGCACGCAACGCCACAGGCTGTGGGTCGGGGAACCTGATCGAGTAGGACAGCTCCGCGGCCGTACGGGTGACCTGCAGGCCTTCCGCCTCTATGTTGGAGACGATCTCCAAGTCCGCCGTTGTGAATCGGGCGCCGTCGCTGTGACCGTCACCGAGCCACACACCCAGGACGTACGGAGACAGGGGCAGCTCCTGCTCCTCCAGGTCGAACGGCGACGCAACGGCCACCGCGTGGTTCGGACGTTCATCCGCCGAGGCGCACCGCAGCGTGGCAGCGATCTCCTCGGTGGTGACGACGTCATCGTGCACAGTGGTCGTGGCGGCGTTCTTCGGCTGTGTCACGCGGGAGTACAACGCCTCGAAGAGACGTCCGTTCGCGTATGCCGGCGTGTTCCAGGCATAGCTGCGGGTTGGCCCCGTGACAGGGCGAGGCACCTTGCCCGTGGAGCCGAGTGCCTTCTCCACGGTGTGGAGGACGTTACGGAACTCGGCTCCCACCGCCAAGAGAGCCTCTCGATGCGTGATGAGCCGGTCCGGCCCGGACACCGAGGCCTCGTAGGCGTCCCTCACCCGTTCGATCGACTCTGGTGACCAGTGGAGAGAACGCCTGTTCTCCGACCTCTGGCGGCGACTCGCACGCGTGGTCGTCCGCCACTGGTGCTGCGCGTCGGCGACAATGACCGTTCCGTCGCTGAACTCCACCTCGTAGCAGGGTCGGTCGTGCATCACGCCGGTCGCCGCGACGACACGGGTGGGCTTCCCGTCGGCCCCGATCAGGAGGTCCCCGACCTGGACCTCCCCCATGGTCGTCCATCCGGCCGGGGTGGGAAGTGGGGTGTCGAGCGCGAGCGCCTTGCCGATGGCCGGCCGGGCGGCCACGACGATCATCTGGCCGGGGTGGAGGCCGTTGGTGAGGGCGTCGAGGTCCTGGAAGCCGGTGGGGACGCCGACCATCTGGCCGTTCCGGCCGCCGATGGCCTCCAGCTCGTCGAGCGCCCCGGGCATGATGTCGGCCAGCGGCGCGTAGTCCTCGGAGGTGCGGCGCTCGGTGACCTTGTAGATCTCGGCCTGGGCGCGGTCGACCAGGTCGTCGACCTCCTCGTCCTGCCCGCCGTACCCGAAGGAGACGATGCGGGTGCCGGCCTCGATGAGGCGGCGGAGGATCGCCTGCTCGCGGACGATCCGCGCGTAGTAGCCCGCGTTGGCGGCGGTGGGCACGACGGCGGTGAGCGTGTGGAGGTAGGCGCCGCCGCCGACCCGGGCGACCTCGCCGCGCTTCTGCAGCTCGTCGAAGACCGTGACGGCGTCGGCCGGGTCGCCGCGGCCGTAGAGGCCGGTGATGATGTCGTAGACGAGCTGGTGGGCCGGGCGGTAGAAGTCGTCGGACCGCAGGATCTCGACGACGTCGGCGATGGCGTCCTTGGACAGGAGCATGCCGCCCAGCACGGACTGCTCCGCCTCGATGTTGTTCGGCGGCGTGCGTTCGAACCCCGGCTCGAAGACCGGTGGATCTGCGATGCTCACCGCGCACCCCCTCGTTCGCTGCGGCCGCGCTTCCCCTAGTTGTAGCCGACCGGTCTGACAGTCTCGCCGCTCCGCGGACCGGGCGGCAACGCGACCTGTCGACAGACCTGTGGATAACGTGTGCAGTTCACCCCCAGACATGGGGACACCCTGGGGACAGACCTGTGGACAACTCTTTTCCACAGGAACGAAGACCAGCGTGAGCTGGGAAAACATAATCCACTGCCTGTGGAGGAAAGAAAGTCGGGAGCACGCGCCCGAACTGTTCGCCGACGTCCCGGACGCCCGCCGGACGCCGTGCGCCGCCACCGGTAAGAGGCACAATGAGTACGTGCCTCTTACCCTCCCCGCCGACGACCGCCGGATCCTCCGGCTGGCCGTACCCGCCTTCGGCGCGCTGGTCGCCGAGCCGCTGTTCCTGCTCACCGACACCGTCATCGTCGGCCGCCTGCCCGCGCCCGCGCTCGGCGCGCTGGGGGTCGCGGGCACCGTGCTGAGCGCCCTGGTGGGCCTGTGCGTCTTCCTGGCGTACGGCACGACCGCCTCGGTGGCCCGGCAGCTGGGCGCCGGCGACCGGCGGCGGGCGCTCCGCCAGGGGGTCGACGGCCTCTGGCTCGCCGCCGGGGTCGGGCTGGTGGTCATCGCGGTGGTGTGGCCGCTCGCGCCCTACCTCGTCCACACGCTCGGCGCGGAGGGGGAGCTCGCCCGGCAGGCGGCGGCCTACCTGCGGATCGGCCTGCTCGGGGTGCCGTCGATGCTGCTGGTGCTGGCCGGGACCGGGGTGCTGCGCGGCATGCAGGACACCGCGACGCCGCTGCTGGTCTCCGTCGGCTCCTTCGCGCTCAACGCGGTCCTCAACGGCGTGTTCGTCCTGGTCCTCGACTGGGGTCTGACCGGGTCGGCCTGGGGCACGGTGGCGGCCCAGACGGTGGCCGCCGCGGTCTACCTGGCCATGATGTTCGGCCGCCACCGGGCGCCGTTCCGGCCCGACCTCTCCGGGATCAGGGCGGCGGGGTCGGCCGGGGCCGCGCTGGTCGTCCGCACCCTCTGCCTGCAGGCGGTGCTGGTCATCGCGACGGCGGTGGCCACCCGGATGGGCGGCGAGCGGCTGGAGGCCCACACGATCGTCTTCCGGATCTGGATCCTGCTGGCCTTCGCCCTGGACGCGATCGCCATCGCCGGGCAGGCCATCACCGGTCACGCCCTGGGCGCCGGAGACGTGGCGGGGACCCGGGCGGCGACCCGGAGGATGGTGGCGTGGGGCGTCGGCTCCGGGGTCGTGCTGGGCGTTCTCGTGGTCGCGGCCGGACCGCTCATGCCCGCGTTGTTCGACGCCGATCCGGCGGTGGCCGGAGAGCTGCTCCCCCTGCTCTGGACGGTGGCGCTCCTGCAGCCGGTCGCCGGGGTCGTCTTCGTGCTGGACGGCGTGCTGATCGGGGCCGGCGACCAGACCTACCTGGCCTGGGCGGGGCTGTGGACGACGCTGGCCTACCTGCCCGCCGTACTGCTGGTCGTCGTCTCCGGCGGAGGACTGGTCGCGCTCTGGGCGGCGCTCGGGCTGTGGATGGCGGCCCGGACGGTGACGCTGGGCCTGCGGGCACGCGGTGACGGCTGGCTGGTGACGGGCGCGGGGCCCGGTCCGGGACGGGTGTGATCCGCCACGACGGATACGGACCCCCGGGACGGGTGTGATCCGCCACGACGGATACGGACCCCCGGGACGGGTGTGATCCGCCACGACGGACGCGGATCCCCGGGGCGGCCGGGGCACGCCCGGCCCGCCCGCGGCCCGAGGTGGCCGGGACGTGATCTGGAGGTGTCCACCACGTAATCACCCGTCTCTTGTCCCGGGTGATCTCCTGCGGCACTGTGAACAGGTCCGGCAACAAGGACGTTTCCGAACAGGATTGGTCGCCCCGTGCCTCAGGACCGTTCTCCGTCGATCGCCCGCCGCCTCCTCCCGAGCGAGGCGGTGGACCGCTGGACCGGCGCGCGCCACGGCCTGGCCACGACCTACGGGCAGGCCGACCTCATCGTGCTCGGCATCGGCGTCATGATCGGCTCGGGCATCTTCAGCCTGGCCGGCCGCCAGGCGGCCACCATGGCCGGGCCGGGCGTGGTCCTCTCCTTCATGATCGCCGGTATCACGAGCCTGCTCGTGGCCTTCTGCATCGCGGAGCTGTCGTCCGCCATGCCGGCCTCCGGCAGCGCCTACACCTTCACCTACGTCATCTTCGGCGAGGTCTGGGCGTGGATCGTCGGCTGGGCGCTGGTGATGGAACTGCTCGTGGCCGCGGCGGTGGTGGCCCGCGTCTGGTCCCTGTACGCCGCCCAGATGCTGACCGACCTCGACGTGCCCCTCCCCGGCTCCCTCTCCGGGATCATCGGCCAGGCCGAGGGCTTCGACCTGTTCACCCTGCTCATCCTGGTGCTGCTGACCGGGGTGGTGGCGCTCGGCGCCCGGGTCGGCCTGCGCGCCCTGTGGATCATCGTGATCGCCAAGCTGCTGGCCGTCGGGGCGGTCATCGTGGTCGGCGCGACCCACTTCGACCAGCGCAACCTGGCGGCCATCCCGGTGCCGTCCGCCCCGGTCGAGACGGCCGCGGACACCCTGCACTCCCCGCTCCTGGGCATGGTCTTCGGCCAGACGACCGCGTTCGGCTGGTTCGGCATCTTCGCCGCCTCGGCCGCCATCACCTTCGCCTACATCGGCTTCGACGTCGTGGCGACGGCCGCGGAGGAGGCCGAGGACGCCCCCCGGTCCATCCCCCGGGGCATCATCCGCAGCCTGGTGGCGACCACGGTGATCTACATCGCGGTCGCGGTGGTCATGGTCGGCATGACCTCCTATGACAGGATCGACCCGGGCGCCCCGCTCGCCAGCGCCTTCCGCCGCACGGGCGACGGCTTCATGGTGCACGTCATCAACGTCGGAGCGGTGCTCGGCCTCACCACGGTCGTCCTGGTGCTGCTCGTGGGCCTGACCCGGGTGATCTTCTCCATGGCCCGCGACGGGCTGTTCCCCCGGCCGCTGGCGAAGATCAACCGTTCCTACCACAGCCCGACCAGGGCCACCCTGGTCATCGGCGGGGTGGCGATCCTGCTCGCCGAGTTCGTGCCGGTGCTCACCCTGGAGCCGCTGGTGGTGATCGGCACCCTGTGCGTGTTCGTCGCGGCGGCGGCCGGCGTGCTGCGGATGCGCCGGACGATGCCCGACCTGCCCCGCGGCTTCCGCACCCCGCTCTCCCCGTACGTGCCCGTCGCCTCGATCCTGGCGACCCTCTGGCTGGCGGTGAACCTGCAGGTCGTCACCTGGTTGTACTTCGCCGCCTGGATGGCCTTCGGCATGCTGGTCTACCTGCTGTACGGCAGGCGCAACAGCGTGCTGGCCGGGGGCCGTCCGCCCGCCGACCCGGACTTCGAGGTCCGCGGACGGCACCGCCGCTGACCGCAGCCAGGACACGCCGCGAACGACCGCGTCCGGCCACCGCCCGGACGCGCGTCTCCGGGCGGTGGCCGGACGCGGTCACAGGCGGCGGGCGTCGAGCACCGTCCGCAGGAACTCCCGGGTCCGGGGCTCCCGGGGCTCGGTGAAGATCTGCTCGGGGGTGCCGCGCTCCAGCAGCACCCCGTCGTCGAGGAAGCAGACGGTGTCCGCGATCTCCCGGCAGAAGCCCATCTCGTGGGTGGTCAGGATCATCGTCATCCCGCCCTCCTTGAGCTCCCTGATGATCTCCAGCACCTCCGCGACCAGCGCCGGGTCCAGCGCCGAGGTGACCTCGTCGAGCAGCATCAGGCGCGGCCGGGTGGCCAGCGCCCGGATGACGGCCACCCGCTGCTGCTGGCCGCCGGAGAGCCGGTCGGGGTAGGCGCCCGCCTTGTCCGCCAGGCCGAACCTGTCCAGCAGTTCCCGGGCCTCCTCCTCCGCCCGCGCCCGGCTCATCCCGTGCACCCGGCGGGGGGCCAGCGTGATGTTGTCCAGCACGGTCATGTGCGGGAACAGGTTGAAGGCCTGGAACACGATGCCGACGCTCTTGCGCACCTCGTCGGCGTCGGTCCCGACGTCGGTGACGTCGACGCCGTCGAGGCGGATCACGCCGTCGTCGACGGTCTCCAGCAGGTTCACGCAGCGCAGCAGGGTGGACTTGCCCGAGCCCGAGGCCCCGATCAGGCAGACCACCTCGTGCGCCTCGACCGACAGGTCGATCCCGCGCAGCACGCTGTGACCGTGGTAGTTCTTCCAGACGCCCTCGATGGTCAGCAGGCTCATGCTCCGCGCCGCCTCTGCGAACGGGCCGCCAGGTGGTCGGTGAGGCGGGCCATGGGGATGGTGAGCGCGATGAACAGCAGCGCCGCGACCAGGGTGGGGGTGTAGTTGAACGTGCTCGCGGCGTAGATCTGCGCCTGGCGCAGCGCCTCGACCACGCCGATCGTCGAGACCAGGGCGGTGTCCTTCTGCAGCGAGACGAAGTCGTTGAGCAGCGGCGGGACGACCCGGCGCCAGGCCTGCGGCAGCACCACGTGGCGCATCGTCTGGCCCTGGCTCAGCCCCAGGGACCGGGCGGCGGCCCGCTGGCTCGGATGGACCGAGTCGATGCCCGCCCGGAACACCTCGGCGACGTACGCGCCGTAGGAGAGGGTCAGGGCGACGACCCCGAGGGTGATCTCGTCGGTGGGCGCGCCCTGCAGCCCGAGCGCGGGGATGCCGAACCCGACCAGCAGGATCACCAGGATCGTCGGCACCCCGCGGAACACGTCGGTGTAGGCCACCGCCAGGGCCCGGAGCGGGAAGAAGGCCGGGGCCCGCAGGTTCCGGGCCAGGGCGACGAGCAGGCCGAGGACCAGGATGATCGGCTCGGCGATCAGGAAGATCTGGACGTTCGTCCAGAATCCGGCGAGCACGTCCGGCCACGCCCGGGTGAAGGCCTCGGCGTCGAAGAAGGTCTCCCGGACGCGCGGCCAGCCCGGCGAGCCGGTGACCACCGCCACCAGCACGCCGAGGAAGGCGACCGTGGAGACCGTGGCGACCGTGCCCGACCGGACCGCCCGGATCCGGCGGATCCTCTCCCGCCGGATCTGCCGTTCGCTCTTGACCCAGGTGCGCTGCTCGCTCATGCGCCGGGCCCGTGGATGCCGCGACGGGTCACTTCAGCTCCGGGGCGCCCGCGGCCGAGCCGAGCCAGGTGCTCTCGATCTTCGCCAGCTCACCGGAGGAGGAGAGCTCCTCGACGGCCGCGTCGACGCAGGAGACCAGCGCGCTGCCCTTCTCGAAGACCAGGCCGAACTGCTCGGGCGCGCCGCCGGCGGCGTCGAACTGGCCGACGATCGCCGACCCCTCCACCTGCGCGGCGGTGACGTAGAACGCCGTCGGCAGGTCCACCACGATCGCGTCCACCTGCTTGTTCTTCAGCGCGTTCACCGCGTCGACCTGCTGGCTGTAGACCTTGGGATCGGTGGTGGGCGCGATGACGTCCTTGACGGCCTGGAGGCTGGTGGTGCCGACCTGCACCCCGATCCGGGCCTCCTTCAGCGCCGCCAGCTCCGTCGCGGAGGCGAACTTCGCGCCCTTGAGCGCGACGACGGCCTGTTTGACCGTGTAGTAGCCCTTGCTGAAGTCGACGACCTTGGCCCGGTCGGGGGTGATGGAGACCTGGTTGACGTCGAAGTCGAACTTCTTGGCCCCGGGCGCGAACGAGGCGTCGAACGGCACCGTCTCCCAGACGACCTCCTCCTTGGCGAAACCGAGTTTTCCGGCCACCGCGTAGGCCACGGCGCTCTCGAAGCCCTCGCCGTTCGACGGGTCGTCGTTCTTGAACCAGGGCTCGTAGGCGGGCTTGTCGGTGCCGACGGTCAGCTTGCCCGGGGTCTTCAGCGGCAGTGCGCCCTTGGCGCAGGCGTCCGCGGACGCGGAACCGGCGGGGGCGGAGGGGCTCGCCTGACCCGTCGTGTCCGAGACCGGCGCGCAGGCCACCGCGGTCACCGCGAGGGCGCCGAGGGCGAGCAGCAGAGAGGGACGGGGCATGAGAGACCTCCGGGGAGAGCGATGACCCCCGAATTCTACGTAGGGGCACCGACCAGGGCATAAACGGCCTCCCGTGCCCGGACACACGGGCCCGGCGCCCGGACCGGAGACCCCCGTATCCGGACACACGGGCCCGGCGCCCGGACCGGAGACCCCGCCGCCGGGCGCCTCCGCGTCCGCCGGGCGCACGGAAGAGGGCCCCTCCCCGGAAGATCGGGGAGGGGCCCTCGTTCACGCGGGCGGTCAGGCCGCGACGACCTCGATGTCGAGGGCCGCGGAGACCTCCGGGTGCAGCTTGACGTTGATCCGGTGGGAGCCGAGGCTCTTGATCCCCGAGGGGATCTCGATGCGGCGGCGGTCCAGCTCGGGGCCGCCGGCGGCCTTGACGGCCTCGGCGATGTCGCCCGTGGTGACGGAGCCGAAGAGGCGGCCGGACGCGCCGGCCTTGGTCTTCAGGGTCACCTTGAGGGACTTGAGCCGGCCCGCGACCTCCTGGGCGGTGCCCAGGTCGCGGATCTCGCGGGCGTCACGCGCCTTCTTGATCGAGGCGATCTGCTTCTCGCCGCCGCGCGTCCACAGGATCGCGAAGCCGCGGGGGAGCAGGTAGTTGCGGCCGTAGCCGTTCTTGACCTCGACGATGTCGCCGGGGGTGCCGAGGCCGGTGACCTCACTGGTGAGAATGAGCTTCATTGGTCCGGACCTCCTTAGCGCGCGGTGCTCATGTACGGCAGGAGCGCCATCTCACGAGCGTTCTTGATAGCGGTCGCCACGTCACGCTGGTGCTGGGTGCAGTTGCCCGTCACCCGGCGGGCACGGATCTTGCCGCGGTCGGAGATGAACTTCCGAAGCAGCGCCGTGTCCTTGTAGTCGACGTAGGAGATCTTGTCGTGGCAGAACAGGCAAACCTTCTTCTTCGGCTTGCGCAGTGCCGGCTTGGCCATCGTGGTGCTCCTTTCAGAGCCCCGCCGTCAGGCGGGAATGGTCGCTGCGGATACTGGGACTGGGTGGGCGCGGTCGCGGCGGCCGGAAGGCCCGCCGCGGATCACGCCCGTTAGAAAGGCGGTTCGTCGCTGAAGTCGCCGCCGCCGAAGCCGCCGCCCTGCTGGGGACCGCCGCCGAAGCCGCCGCCGCCCTGCGGGCCGCCGCCCCCGTAGTTGTTGCCGCCGCCGTAGCCGCCGCCCTGCTGGGGGGCGGGCGCCGCGGAGGCCCACGGGTCACCGGCCGGACCGCCGAAGCCGCCGCCACCGCCCTGACGGGCGGTCTTGTTGACCTTCGCGGTGGCGTTGCGCAGGGACGGGCCGACCTCGTCGACCTCGACCTCGTAGACCGTGCGCTTCTCGCCTTCCTTGGTCTCGTAAGACCTCTGGCGCAGCCGTCCCTGAACGATGACCCGCATGCCGCGCTGGAGGCTCTCGGCGACGTTCTCCGCCGCCTGCCGCCAGATGTTGCAGGTAAGAAAGAGACCTTCGCCGTCTTTCCACTCGTTGGTCTGCTTGTCCAGGAACCGCGGAGTGGACGCGATGCGGAACCGGGCCACCGCTTGCCCCGCGGGGGTGAAGCGCAGCTCCGGGTCGTCGACGAGGTTGCCGACGATGGTGATCTGAGTGTCGCCTGCTGCCATGGCTAGCGTGCCCTTCCTGCGGCCTCGGCTGGTTATCGGCTCAGAGTACGGCTGCCGCCCGACAAAAAAGCCGGGGTCAGTGCACGTCCGGGCGGAGAACCTTGGTGCGGAGGATGCCCTCGTTGAGGTTCATCTGCCGGTCGAGCTCCTTGACCGTGGCGGGCTCCGCGGTCAGGTCGATGACGGCGTAGATGCCCTCGGGCTTCTTGGCGATGTCGTAGGACAGCCGACGACGACCCCACACGTCGACCTTCTCCACGGTGCCGCCGTCATTGCGGACCACCGTGAGGAACTGGTCGAGGGAAGGGGCCACCGTGCGCTCATCGAGCGAAGGGTCGAGGATGACCATCATCTCGTAACGACGCATGCTGGCTTCCAACCTCCTCTGGACTCTTGCGGTCACGACACCGTGCCGTGACAGGAGGACGCTGACGTCGTCGTCCCGCGCGCCCACTTCGGCGCCCGGTCCGGGAGGGCGGCTCACAACACACGCCCCCATACGACGCAGCCGAGCCAGCCTACCAGTGGGCCGAGGGTTGGGCGGACGTTCCACGGGAACCCCCGTACCAGGGGGAAAGGGGTGATGATCCATGTCGCGAGCGACTCGTCCCACCCGCAGGCGGGCGCCGACGTTCGCCAGGCTCCCGCTCGGCGGCGGCGGCGAGCCCCATCCGCTGGAGAACGGCCTGAGCCTCGCCACGTTCGCCGTCGGGCTGCTGGCCTTCGTGTGCGGGATCTTCACGGCCGCGCACGTGGCCGCGTCCTGGCTGGGGCTGATCGGCTTCTGGGGCGGCTTCTACTCGCAGTACGTCTCGGCCACGACGCCGGAGCGGGCGCTCAACGTCGTCGGCATCGTGGCCTCCTTCGTGGGCGTGGCCCTGGGCGTCTACCACGGCGGCTTCATCCCGTGACGCCCGGCGCCGCCCACCCGGTGACGGCCGGGCCGCCGCACGGCGGCCCGGCCGGGCGGCTACCCGCCGAGGTGCAGGTCCACGCCGAGCAGGACCAGGAACCAGAGCAGGACGGCGAGCAGCGCCTCGGCGATGTCCCGCAGCAGCGCCGGGGTGATGTACTCGTGAACCCAGGCGACGTAGAGACCGATCAGGATGTAGATGAGGCCGACGAGGCCGATGCCTCGGCGGTAGCGGTAGGGGGCCATTCTCGACTCCTCGGGCCGGGCCGCCTCCGGGACGGCGGCGGGGGGACGCGTCCTCGCGGCTTCCCCCGGACGGCCCGCCGAAACGGCCGGTTCCGCGGTCCTGGCCGGAAGGTGACGAGCGGCTAGGCTCGACGCATGCCGCGCATCGGAGCCCACGTCGACTCGGACGACCCCCTCGCTCACGCCAGGGCGCGCGGCGCCGAGGTCGCGCAGTTCTTCCTCGGCGACCCCCAGAGCTGGAAGGGCCCGGTCATCGGCGAGCGGACCCGCGAGATCGCCGGCTCCGACGTGGACGTCTACGTCCACGCGCCCTATGTGATCAACGTGGCCACCGCCGACAACCGGGTCCGCGTCCCCAGCCGCAGGCTGCTGACCGCGCACCTGGCCGCCGCGGCCGAGGTGGGCGCCAAGGGCCTGGTCGTGCACGGCGGGCACGTGGGCGCGGGCGACGACCCGGCCAACGGCTTCGCGAACTGGCGCAAGGTGTTCGAGCGCATGGAGGAGCGGCCCGTGCCGGTGCTCATCGAGAACACGGCGGGCGGCGGGAACGCGATGGCCAGGAAACTGGAGCGGATCGCCCGGCTGTGGGAGGCGCTGGACGGCTTCGACGTGGGCTTCTGCCTGGACACCTGCCACGCGCACGCGGCGGGCGAGGAGCTGTCGGAGGTGGTCGACCGGGTCATGGCGATCACCGGCCGGATCGACCTCGTCCACTGCAACGACTCGCGCGACGCCTTCGACTCCGGCGCCGACCGGCACGCCAACCTCGGCGCGGGCGCCATCGACCCCGCGCTCATCCTCGACGTGTGCCGGCGGGCGGACGCGCCGATCGTGCTGGAGACCCCGGCCGCCGGTCAGGCCGAGGACCTCGCCTTCCTCAGGAAGAACCTCTGATCCGCGCCCCCGGATCCGCCTTCCCGGTTGTCCCCAGCCTGTGGATAACTTCCCTGGATTACTTTTCGCCAGAAAGGGGTAAGGATGGTCATCCCACCCAGGCCCCCTCCATGAAGCTCATCGTGTGGAAGACCGTCAGCGGCCCCAGCACCAGCGCGTAGCCGGCGACGACGCCCGTCCTCCAGCGCGGCCCCGGGGTGGCCGCGCGGGCGACGAGCAGGAAGAGCGGCCACCACAGCAGCGCCGAACGCGGGATCGACAGGTAGTACGCCGAGCAGATCAGCGCCCCCACCTGCAGCCCCACGTAGACGAACTCGCTCCACCGGCGCAGCAGGAGCAGGACCGCCACGAGCGCGACCCCGACGGCCGCCCCGGCGAGCTCCATCCGGAACGCCCAGGCGAACTGCCCCTCGCCCATGGCCATGTCCCACGTCGTGGACAGCGACTCCCAGGGCCAGACCATCGTCCGGCCCCACCCGGCCTCCTGGGCGGTCTTCCACGCCATCCAGTCGCCGGTGCGCCCGTACTGGTAGGCGGAGTAGGCGGCCAGCGGCAGGAACGGCACCGCCAGCCAGGGCGCCCGCCGCAGCGGTCGGCGCTGCACGGCGAACTCCACGATCAGGGCGAGCGCCAGGAACAGGCCGGTGATCCGCACGCAGGACGCCCCGGCCGCGAGCAGTACGGCCAGCGGCCAGCGGCCCCGCCGGGCGGCCAGCCAGGCGGGGATCGCGAAGGCCAGGAACAGCGACTCGCTGTAGCCCGCGAACAGGAACACCGACATCGGCCAGAGCAGCAGCGCCAGCACCGCCCGCCACCCGGCGCCGGGCGGCCCCTCGAACTCGGCGAGCCGGGCCAGCGCGACCACCGCGACGGCCCCGGCCACGGAGGAGATCAGCAGTCCGGCGAGCCACCAGTCGCCCGTGATCAGGTTCACCGCGCGCAGCGCCAGGGGCATGCCGGGGAAGAAGGCGGGCAGCCCGTCGTCCGGATCGCGTGACGGGTCACCGCCGTAGCCGTGCTCGGCGATGACGGCGAGCAGGCCGGCGTCCCAGTGCCTCCAGCGCTCCGGGAACGGCGCAACGGTCTCTCCTCGGGCCAGCAGGGCTTGGGCGGACGCGGCGGCGAGGACGACGATCCCCAGGCGGGAGGCGGCCCAGAGCGTCAGCGCCTCCGCTGCGGCGGTCCGCGGGGTCCGGGCGGGCCGCCGGGCGGTCCCGGCGGCCTCCGGCACGGCGCCGGCGGTCTCCTCCACGGCCTCCCGGCCCCCTTCGCGGTGTCGGCGCTGTGTGCGCTGCGGTGTCAGGTGAGGGCGACCCGGAACCGGTCGGGGGCGCCGTCGAAGACCCCGCCCGAGGCGTCGTCGCTCCCGTCCCGCCGGACGGCGTCCCCGTCCGGCCGGAGGACGTCCCGCACCACGAAGGCCATCATGATCAGGATGGTGATCGCGCGTCCCCAGACGGCGGTGAAGTAGGTGCCGCCGGCGATGCCCAGATGCTCGTTGCCGTCCTGGATCCCCACGAGGTACAGCCAGATCGCGAAGAAGTACCAGCACTCGGCGGCCATCCAGAGCGCGATCGGCTTCCAGTTGGGCCGGGCCAGCACCGCGAAGGGGATCAGCCACAGGACGTACTGCGGCGACCAGACCTTGTTGGTGAGCATGAAGGCGGCCAGGGTCAGGAAGCACAGCTGCATCAGCCGGGGCCGTTCCCGCGCCGTCAGCGTGAGCACCGCGATGGCCGCGCAGAACGCGACGAGCGACAGCACGCCCAGGGTGTCGAGCCGGTCGGCGTCGCCGAGGATCGGCCACTGCTTCTGGTTGAAGAAGTACCAGAGCGAGCCCCAGTCGGCCGGCCGCTCCTCGCTGAAGACGTAGAACCGCTTCCAGCCGTCGAAGGCGAAGACCATCACCGGGACGTTGACGGCCAGCCAGGCGCCGGCCGTACCGGCGGCCGTCTGCAGGAACGGCTTCCACCGGCCCGTCCGCCAGGCCAGCAGGAAGAGCGGGCCCAGGAACATCAGCGGGTAGAACTTCGTGGCGATGGCCAGGCCGAGCAGGACGCCCGCGAGCCACTGCCGCCGCTTGGCCCAGGCGAGCAGCGCGCCGAGCGCGAGCGCGTTGGCCGCCAGGTCCCAGTTGATGTACGCGGTGAGGATCAGGGCGGGCGCCAGGGCGTACCAGAGCGCGTCCCAGCGGCGGGCCGGGCCGGCCAGCGCGGCCATCAGCAGCACGCCGACGACCAGGCAGACCGCCATGAGGACCACGGTCAGGTCGTAGAACACCGTCCCGGCCGCCGTGGTGTTCGCGTCGCCGGGGATGATCCGGCGGAAGAACTCCATGATGGCCCCGATGCCCACGGGGTACTCCACCGGGAAGTCGACGTAGGGGACCATGCCCTCGTTGAGCTTCTCGTTCCACCACAGCGGATAGATGTCGGTGTAGCAGAAGTTCGTGAACTGCAGCGTGCCGTGGTTCCAGGCCCCGCCGAAGCGGCACGGCCACTTCCACACGTAGGCCAGGACCGCCCCCAGCGCCGCGAACAGGGCCAGGGGCAGGTACGGCACCGCCCGCGCGCCGAAGCCCGTCAGCGACTCCGGCAGCGGCTCCTCCGTCCGGACGCCCATCAGGGCCGCCGACCGGTCGGCGTCGGCGTCGGCCTCGGCGTGACCGCCGGCGGGGTGCCGCCGACGTTCGTGTCGAAGCCGCCGCCGTCGTCGGTGCCGCCGAGGTCCGGGGGGTCGCCGTCGTTCCTGGACTCGCACGCCCAGTCACCCGGCGTGCACTGCGTTCCGTCGGGCATCTCCGGCAGGCCGTCGTCCCCGCCCGGCCAGTCCTCGCCGCCGCCGTCCATGGTGGGTGTCGGGCTGGGCGTGGGCTTCGGCGTGGCCAGGTTGTTCACCTCGCCGACCCCGGCCTTCGGCGGGAACTGCTTGACCTCGTCCTTGGCGGTCACGGCGGCCATGTAGTCGTGCCAGATCTGCGTGGGGGTGCCGCCGCCGCCGATGAAGGAGGGCATCGGCTCCTCGTCCCAGTAGATCGTCTTACCCTGGAACTTGTCGGGGTTGGCGACCTGGCCGTACGTGTTGACCTTGATCTTCTTGCGTCCGGGCTTGTTCCACGGCCGGTCGTAGGGCACGTCCTTGGACATGCCGACCGCGGTGACGAGCTGCGGGGTGAAGCCGACGAACCAGGCGTCCTTGTACTCGTTGTTGGTGCCGGTCTTGCCGGCCACCGGCCGCACGCCCAGGTTCGCGGCGCCGCCGGTGCCGCCCTTGACCACGGCCTGCATGGCGAAGGTCGCGTCGGCCGCCGCCTCGGGGCTGATCACCTGCTGGGGCATCTTCTGCTCCGCCGCCAGCACGGTCCCGTCCGGGCCCTTGACCTCCTTGACGGTGTGCCACTTCACGTGCTTGCCCTCGTTGGCGAAGATCGAGTAGCCCGCGGCCTGCTCGACCGCGGTGACGGCGGCGCTGCCGATGGTCACGGCGTACTTGTGGTTCTCCACCGCCCAGTCGACCGAGTTCTTCCCGCCGTAGGAGGGGTGCGTCCTCGCCCGCTCGCCGACGCCGGCCTCCTTGGCGACCTCGGCCACCTTCTCCAGGGTGACCTTCTCGCCCATCTGGACGAAGACCGTGTTGACCGAGCTGGCCATGGCCTTGACCATGTTGATCGGGCCGAAGTTCTGCTTGCCCGAGTTGCTGATCGGCTTGGTCTCAGGCATCTCGATGGTGCTCTTGCCGTCGACGTAGCTGTCCAGCGAGTAGCCCGCCTCCAGCCAGGCGGCCAGCACGTACGGCTTGAACGCCGAGGCGGCCTGCTTGAGGGAGTCGAACGCGCGGTTGTTGAAGTCCTGGGTGTAGTCGTCACCGCTGTAGAAGGCGAGCACCCGGCCGTTCCTGGGGTCCACCGAGGCCACCGAGGCGTGGATGGTGGGGTCGAGCCCCTTCGTCCTGGCGTTCACCGTCCTCTTGGCGTCGAGCATCATGTCCTTGTCGAAGGTGGTGACGATCCGGAGTCCGCCGGTCTCCAGCCGCTCCTCGTCGAAGCCGCGTGCCTTGAGCTCGCGGCGCACGATGTCGAGCATGTAGCCCTTGAGGCCCTTGTTGACCTCGGAGTGCTTGACCTCCTCGAACTTCAGCTTCTCGAACGGCACCTCGGCGTACTTGCCGTACGCCCCCGGGTTCATCAGCACCATGCCGTCGAGCGCGTACTCGTAGCGCTCCTTGGTCGCGGCGAAGTTGCCGCTCTGCTCCAGGGTGTCGAACCGGCTCGGGTTCTGGATGCGGCCCGCGAGGTAGGCCGCCTCGGGCACGCTCAGCTCCCAGACGTGCTTCTTGAAGAACGCCTTCGCGGCGGCCTCGATGCCGTTGGCGCCGCGGCCGAAGTAGATGGTGTTGAGGTACCGGGTGAGGATCTCCTCCTTGGACAACTGCTTGTTGACCTTGACCGCGACGAAGATCTCGGTGATCTTCCGCTTGGGGGAGATGTCCTTGCTGATGCCCTCGTAGTAGCCGCGGACGTACTGCTGGGTGATGGTCGACGCGCCCTGGATCTGGGTGCCGCTGACGGTGCTCCAGACCGCCCGGGCCATGCCGACGAAGTCGATGCCGCTGTCCTCGCGGAAGCTGCGGTTCTCCACGGCGATCACCGCGTCCTGGACGTGCCGGGGGATCTGCTTGTACTCCACCGGGGTCCGCTTGACGCCGATCGTGGCGATCCGGGTCTTGCCGTCCCGGTAGTAGATGACGCTGCCCCGGTCGTTCACGTCCTCCTTGGGCAGCTCGGGGATGGGGGTGTTGGCGTAGGCGACGGCGATCATGCCGAAGACCCCCGCGGTGAGGATCGTGAAGCTCGCCACCACGATCTTCCAGCTGGGCACGAACCGCTTCCAGCCCTTGCGGCGGGGCTCGTCCTCCGCCGTGGGATCCTCGGGTCCGCCCGAACCTCCCGGTCCGCCCGAGCCTCCCGGTCCGCCGCCGGAGCCGCGTCCGCCCCGGCCCCGCCTGCCCCGCCCGCCGCCGTCGCCCGGCGGGCGGCCGCCCCCGGACTCCGCGGCCTGCGCCGCCATCATGGACTGGGTGTCCTCGAAGGCCGCCTCGGGGCGGCGGCCCCGCGGATCGGTGTCCTGCCGGCGCACGCCGCCCGGACGGCCCGGCCCCGCCGGGGCCTGGGCCGCTCCCGGCCGGGGACCCGGCCCGGCCGGACCCGCCTGGGTACGGCCCTGCCTCGGGTCGGCGCCCGGGCCCTGCGGGTGGCCCTGGCTCTGACCCTGCGGGTGGCCCTGGCTGTGGCCCTGACCCTGCGGGTGGCCCTGGCTGTGGCCCTGACCCTGCGGGTGGCCCTGGCCCTGCGGGTGGCCCGGCGGGGCCGCGCCGTACCGCGGGTCGGGACCCTGCCCCCGCGTCGGTCCCTGCGGCGCGTACGGCTGGGAGTGGGGCAGACCCCGGTTCGGATCACCGGTTTGGGACGGTGTGCCCGGGGGGACGGTACGGGGAGCGGCGGCTCCCGGGTTCGAGCGACGGCGCCGCCCCTGACGAGCCGATCCGTCCGGGCGCTGCTGAGGCCCGCTCGGCTCCGGGTCATGGCTGCTGCTGTAACTCAACGCGTCCTCGTTCGGTCATCGGGGTCTACGACGGCGTGCAGGCGCGGGTGAGATTACCTCTTAGACAGGGGACATCTCAGCACCTTGGCTCACTAGTAGCCGACCTCTTCGGGGGGATCTCCGTTCCCGGGGACGAACGCGACCTCCGGGCGGCTCCGGGAGCAACCACGACGGGTCTCTCCTGCGCAGACGTGAAATTCCCCGTGCCCATCGACGGTCCGGAGCGCGCGCGAGCCGGAGCCCACCACCGCTCGCTGTGACCACATAACGGTCAGACTACGGCTTTTTTGCGTTTGCTCCCAACCTCTTGGGAAAGTCGCGCGTTGCCGAGTATGTCGAGCCGACGTATCCTTCTGATGTATCGGCTCGATACATCGGCGCGAGAGGTGGTGGTTCCAGTGGCCGGTTCACGAGGCGGCGTGCTGGAGCTCGCCGTGCTCGGGTCGCTGCACGAGACCCCGCTGCACGGCTACGAACTGCGCAAACGACTCAACGCCCTGCTCGGCATGTTCCGCGCCTTCTCCTACGGCTCGCTCTACCCGTGCCTGCGCCAGCTGCTGACGGACGGGCTCATCGTCGAGGAGGACCCCGCCCCCGAGAGCGCCGTCCCCCTCCCCGGCCGCCGGTCGAAGATCGTCTATCGGCTGACCGCCGAGGGCAAGGAGCGGCTGCAGGAGCTCCTCACCCAGGCCGGCCCGTCCGCCTGGGAGGACGAGAGCTTCGGGATCCACTTCGCCTTCTTCCGGCACACCGAGGCCGAGGTGCGCCTGCGCATCCTGGAGGGGCGCCGCAGCCGCCTGGAGGAGAGGCTCGACGCCGTCCGCACGGCCCTGGCCCGCACGCGCGAGCGGCTGGACGGCTACACCCTCGAACTCCAGCGCCACGGCCTGGAGTCGGTCGAGCGCGAGGTGCGGTGGCTCAACGAGCTGATCGAGACCGAGCGGCGGGGGTCCGCAGCGGCCCCGGGCGCCGGCCCCGGAGCCCCCGCCGCGGGCGGGGAGCCGCAGCCGGCACACGAAGACACGTCCCGGGCGCCCTCGCCCGGAACCGATGGCCCGGAGCGGCCCGCCGCTCCGGAGGACAACTGATCAAACAGAACTAAGGGGAGCGAGTGCCATGGGTTCGGTGCGCGTAGCCATTGTCGGTGTAGGCAACTGTGCCGCGTCGCTCGTGCAGGGCGTGCACTACTACAGGGATGCCGACCCGGGCACCCGGGTGCCGGGCCTGATGCACGTGAAGTTCGGCGACTACCACGTCGGCGACGTCGAGTTCGTCGCCGCGTTCGACGTCGACGCCAAGAAGGTCGGCCGCGACCTGTCCGAGGCGATCGTGGCCTCGGAGAACAACACCATCAAGATCTGCGACGTGCCGCCGACCGGGGTGACCGTGCAGCGCGGCCACACCCTCGACGGCCTCGGCGAGTACTACCGCGAGATGGTCGAGGAGTCCGACGACGCCCCGGTCGACGTCGTGCAGGCCCTCAAGGACGCCCGGGTGGACGTGCTCGTCTCCTACCTGCCGGTGGGCTCGGAGGAGGCGGACCGCTTCTACGCCCAGTGCGCCATCGACGCCAAGGTGGCCTTCGTCAACGCGCTGCCGGTGTTCATCGCCTCCGACCCCGAGTGGGCGCAGAAGTTCACCGACGCGGGCGTGCCGATCGTCGGCGACGACATCAAGTCCCAGGTCGGCGCGACCATCACCCACCGGGTCATGGCCAAGCTGTTCGAGGACCGCGGCGTGGAGCTGCTCCGCACCTACCAGCTCAACTTCGGCGGCAACATGGACTTCATGAACATGCTGGAGCGCAAGCGCCTGCAGTCCAAGAAGATCTCCAAGACCCAGTCGGTCACCTCGCAGATCCCGCACGAGATGGCCAAGGCCGACGTGCACATCGGCCCGTCGGACCACGTGCCGTGGCTGGACGACCGCAAGTGGGCCTACGTCCGCCTGGAGGGCCGCTCCTTCGGCGACACCCCGCTGAACCTGGAGTACAAGCTGGAGGTGTGGGACTCCCCCAACTCCGCCGGCGTCATCATCGACGCCGTCCGCGCCGCCAAGATCGCCCTGGACCGGGGCGTCGCCGGCCCGATCCTCTCGGCCTCCTCCTACTTCATGAAGTCCCCGCCGGAGCAGTACTCCGACGAGGAGGCCCACGACTACGTCGAGAAGTTCATCCGCGGCGAGGTCGAGCGCTGACCTCTGATGTCCGAGAGCCCTCCGTCCTCCCGGGGCGGAGGGCTCTTCTCTTCTCGAGACCGGTTGCAGGTGAACTACGCCAGAGTGAACGAAGAGGGTGCACGAATCCGATCCATGAGGAGCAGCGATGGGACACGAACCATGAGTTCCCGCCGCTGGGTCGCGATGTCGTGCATGGCGCTGCTCACGGCGGCCGCCATCTACGTGCACGCCCTATGGAGTGGAGAATTCGCGACGCTGCTCCCGCTCGACGAATACTGCACGAGCAGGCCGTTGGGTTCCCCATATGTCTCCTGGACCTGGTTCCCGATCCGGCATCTCTGCCATTGGGAGGACGGGACGACGACGGACCTGGTGCCGGCCTATGTCAATCCGATCCTGGTGACGTCTCTGGTGGGGGCCGTGCTCTGTATGGTCATGGCCGTTCGAGGTATGGTCATGGCCGTTCGAGCGCGGAGGCGAGAAAGATGATCTTCAACCGCCGCTTCTCCCGGCAAAAGGGGTATCAGTATCCGGCTCCGCACACCGCCTGTCCCGCCGCCTGCTGACGGTCGGGGCCGAATCGCCAGCGTCGTCGCCTCATCGCCAAGGAGGAGGACGTGCTCTACCAGCGCAAGATCTCCTACCGCCTGAGCGACCCCCTGCTCCGGTTCCACCACCTGGTGGTGCAGCCGCGCGTCCACGACGCCGAACTGGGAAACGCGGAGGCGGTCTGGGCCGCCGCACGGGACACGGTCCAGTCCAAGATCCTCGGACCGGCTTTCGAGGAGGTCTGCCGCCGCTGGACCGGGGTCTACGGCGTGGAGCGGCTCGGCCTGGACGGCGGCGGCGAGGTCGGGGAGACGACGATCTCATGCCCCGAGTGCCGGAAGAGCCACCAGATCGATGTGATCATGCTGGGTCCGGGAGAGCAGGCCCGGTCGAAGGGTCCGGCGGTGAGTGTGCTGGGCGAGGCGAAGTACACCGCAGAGCCCCGCGGCAGCGCCGACCTGCACCGGCTGGACCACCTCCGGGCGGTCATCACCGCCAAGCGCGTTCCGGCGGAGGACGCCAAGCTGGTGATCTTCGCCAGGAACGGCTTCACCGCCGACCTGGAGGCCGAGGCCCGGCGTCGCGGCGACGTCGTCCTGGTGACACTGGCCGATCTCTACTGAGGCGAGGCCCTGCCTCGATCTCGCCGTCGCCTGCGGCCATCCTGCCGGGGTGGGAATCCTCTGGAGACCACCGCCGTTGTCACCGCTGCGGGCCCGCTTCCGGGGCCGCCCGGACGAGACGCGCCGTACCCGGCCTGCGAAGACGACGCTCCTGCACCGAAGGGAGCCGTCATGGCCTGGATCATGATCGTCGTCGCCGGCCTGTTCGAGGTCGCCATGGCCTATTCGCTCAAGCTCAGCGACGGGTTCTCCGCACCGCTGCCGAGCATCGGCTTCGCCGTCTCCGCCGTCCTCAGCTTCGGCCTGCTCGCCTTCGCTCTCAAGAGCCTCGACGTCGGCACGGCCTACGCCGTCTGGACGGGCATCGGCGCCGTCGGCACCGCCGCGCTGGGCATGATCGCACTGGGCGAGGACGCGTCCCTCCTCAAGATCGCCTCGATCGCCCTCATCCTCTGCGGCGTCATCGGCCTCAACCTGGCGGGCGGCGGCCACTGACCACGCCCTCACCGCGCCCGGCCGGGACCGCCCGGCGTCAGCGCGCCGCGGGCGGGAGGTCGGCCGGGTCGGCGACGGGCCAGAGCAGGGGGTCGGCGCCGAGCCCGTCGAGGTGGGGAACCTGCTCCCGGCACCACGGGGAGATCGCCAGGCTCCCGTCGAGCACCCCCTGGGCGAACTCCTTCCACGGCGTCCACCGCACCTCCCCGACCTCGTCGGGGTTGGGCACGGCCACGGTGCCGGCCACGGTGCCGGTCGCGGTGCCGACGACGACCCGGTAGACCGGGCAGAGCTCGCGCTCGACGACGCCGTTGTCCATCACGGCCCGGTAGGAGAACCGCGGCAGCAGCAGGTCCGCCGCGACGACCGTGAGCCCGAGCTCGTAGTCCAGCCGCCGGACCACCGCGTCGTGGGTCGACTCGCCCGGCAGGGGGTGGCCGCAGCAGCTGTTGGTCCACACGTCCGGCCAGGTGAGCTTGTGCGACGCCCGCCGGGTGAGGAGCACCCTGCCGTCGGTGTCGAACACATAGCTGGAGAAGGCGAGGTGCAGAGGGGTGTCGGGGCCGTGCACCGCCGCCTTCGGCGCCGTACCGACCGCGTTGCCCTCGACGTCGACGAGCACGACGTGTTCATCAGGTGTCACGGATCGAGAGTACGTGATCATGTCTACCCATCACGCCCATTCGGCGATACGGGGCGGGAAGTCAACATACGCCCCTTGGTGATCTCAGGGGCATCCCCGATCCCCCGGGCCCGTCCCGCACGTAGGCTGAGCCCGTGTCATTCGTATCCGATCTCCGCGTCGTCCTGGAGGGCCGGGACTTCCGGCGGCTGTACGGCACCCGCCTGGTCTCCCAGTTCTCCGACGGGATCTTCCAGTTCGCGGTGGCCGGATTCGCGTTCTTCAGCCCGGAGCAGAGCACCAGCGCCGTCCAGATCGCCGCCGGCCTGGCCGTGCTGCTCCTGCCGTACTCCGTGCTGGGGCCCTTCGTCGGCGTGTTCATCGACCGGTGGTCCCGGCAGCGGATCCTGGTCGTCGCGCCGCTGGTCCGGGGCACGCTGCTACTGGCCACCGCGGCGCTGCTGGCCGGCGGCGCCCCCGACGCCGTCTTCTACGCCGCCGCGCTCTGCGTGCTCGGGGTGAACCGGTTCTTCCTGGCCGCGCTCGGGGCCTCGCTCCCGCACGTCGTCCCGGCCGACCGGCTGATGGTGGCCAACGCGGTCACCCCCACCTCCGGCACCGTGCTGACCTTCGTCGGCGTGGGCGCGGGCATCCTGCTCAGGAAGGTCCTCGGCAGCGACGACCAGGGCGTCGCCGTGCTCCTGCTGATCTCCGGCCTGATCTTCGGGCTCAGCGCGCTGATCGCCCGGACCATGGACCGGGCGCTGCTCGGCCCGGCCTACGACCCGGACCGGCCGCAGGCCCGCGAGGCCGTACGGCACGTCCTCAGCGGCCTCGCCGACGGCGCCCGGCACATCGCGGGCCACCGCGCCGCCGCCGCCGCGATGGGCGCGATGGCCACCCACCGGTTCATGTACGGCATGTGCACGGCGATGCTCGTCATGCTCTCGCGCTACTACTTCGCCGAGAGCGCCGAGGACGCCCTGGACGCGGTCACCGTCGTGGTCGCCACCTCCGGGGTCGGCTACTTCCTGGCCGTGCTGGTCACCCCGTGGGCCACCGAGCGGTTCGGGCTGCACCGCTGGGTCCCGGCCATGCTCGTCACCGCCGGGGTGCTCACCTTCGCGCTGTGCGCGCCGTTCCAGCAGTGGGGGTTCGCGGCGGCCGGCTTCGTGCTGGGCATCGCCGGGCAGAGCGTCAAGATCTGCGCGGACACGGCCGTCCAGCGGGACGTCGACGACGCCTACCTCGGCCGGGCGTTCTCGATCTACGACATGCTCTTCAACGGCAGCTACGTGCTGGCCGCGGCCTGCGCGGCGGCGCTGCTCCCGGCCGACGGGAAGTCACTGACCGTGCTGGTCCTCGTCACCGCCGGATACGCCGGCGGCGCCGTGCTCTACCGGATCGTCAGGCGTCCCGGCCGATATCCGCAGCAGCAGCCGTCATCGCGGCCGTGATCCCCGTCAGGCGTCCCGGCCGATGTCCGCGACCGCGGCCGTCATCGCGGCCGTGATCCGCGCCAGGTCGTCGTCGTCCGTGGCGTACGGCGGCATCGTGTAGATCAGCCGGCCGAAGGGCCGGAGCCAGACGCCGTGCCGCATGACGGTGTCCTGGACGCGCCCGACGTCGACCGGCTCCCGCGTCTCGACCACGCCGATCGCGCCGAGCACCCGCACGTCCTTCACCCCGGGGGCGTCCGCCGCCCCGGCCAGGCCCGCGGTCAGCCCCCGCTCGATCCGGGCGACCTCCTGCCGCCACGGGCGCTCGGCCAGCAGGTCCAGGGAGGCGTTCGCGACGGCGGCGGCCAGCGGGTTGCCCATGAAGGTCGGCCCGTGCATCAGCGTGCCGATGCCCGCCGCGACCCGCTCGGTGCACAGCGTCGCCGCCAGGGACAGGTAGCCGCCGGTCAGCGCCTTGCCCAGGCACATGATGTCGGGCCGGATCCCCGCGTGGTCGCAGCCGAACAGCTCGCCGGTCCGGCCGAAGCCGGTGGCGATCTCGTCGGCGATCAGGAGCAGGCCGTGCTCGTCGGCCAGCTCGCGGAGCCGCCGCAGGTGGGCCGGGTGGTAGAAGTGCATGCCGCCGGCGCCCTGGACGACCGGCTCGACGATGATCGCCGCCAGCTCGGAGGCGTGCCGGGCGACCGTCTCCGCCAGCTCGGCGAGGTAGGCCTCGTCGTGGTCGGCGGGGGGCCGGGGGGCGAACACGTGCCGCGGGAGCGCGCCGGAGAACAGGTGGTGCATGCCGTTCACCGGGTCGCAGACGGCCATCGCCCCGAAGGTGTCGCCGTGGTAGCCGCCCCTGACCGTCAGCAGGCGGTGCCGCCCGGTGAACTGGACGGCCATCTTGATCGCCACCTCGACGGCCACCGAGCCGGAATCGGCGAGGAAGACCTTCGGCAGCCCGGTCATCTCCGCCAGCGTGCGCGCCAGCCGTACGGCGGGCTCGTGGGTGAGGCCGCCGAACATGACGTGCGCCATGTCGGCGAGCTGCGCGGTCAGGGCGCCGTCGAGGCGCGGGTGGCCGTAGCCGTGGATCGCCGCCCACCACGACGACATCCCGTCGACCAGCTCGCGCCCGTCGGCGAGCGTCAGCCGCACCCCGGAGGCCCGCACCACCTGGTGGACCGGCACCTGCGGGGGCACGGAGGCGTACGGGTGCCACACGTGCGCGCGGTCGAGCGCCGGCACGTCCCCATCGATCGCGTCCACCGCGCCACCCTAACCCGGCCGGGGCCCGCCGGCCCGCCGTACGGCACGCACCGGCCGCGGCCCGTCAGCCGGGCAGCACCCCGTTGGCCCCGGCCCACTCCCGCAGGGCCTCGGCCGCGGCCTCCTTGCCGACGACGCCCTCGTCCATCCGCAGGTCGAGGAGGAACTTGTAGGCGCGCCCGACCACCGGGCCCGGCGGCACCCCGAGGATCTCCTGGATCTCGTTGCCGTCGAGCTCGGGGCGGATCTTGCCGAGCTCCTCCTCCTCGGCGAGCCGGGCGATGCGCTCTTCGAGCTGGTCGTAGGTGCGCGAGAGCGTCTGGGCCTTGCGCCGGTTGCGGGTGGTGCAGTCGGCGCGGGTCAGCTTGTGCAGCCGCTCCAGCAGGTGGCCGGCGTCCCGGACGTAGCGGCGCACCGCCGAGTCGGTCCACTCGCCCGTGCCGTAGCCGTGGAAGCGCAGGTGGAGCTCGACCAGGCGGGCGACGTCGGCCACCACGTCCTTGGGGAACTTCAGCTCCGTCAGGCGCTTCTTGGCGAGCTGGGCGCCCACGACCTCGTGGTGGTGGAAGGAGACCCGGCCCCCGGGCTCGTGGCGGCGGGTCTTGGGCTTGCCCACGTCGTGCAGGAGCGCCGACCAGCGCAGGATGCGGTCAGGACCGCCCTCCTCCAGGTCGATCGCCTGCTCCAGCACGATCAGCGTGTGCTCGTAGACGTCCTTGTGCCGGTGGTGCTCGTCGATCTCCAGGCGGAGCCTGGGCAGCTCGGGCAGGACGTGCGCGGCCAGGCCCGACTCGACCAGGAGCCGCAGGCCCTCGCGCGGGTGGTCGCCGCAGATCAGCTTGTCCAGTTCGTCGCGGATGCGCTCGGCGGAGACGATCTCGATCCGCCCGGCCATCGCGGTCATCGCCTCCAGCGCCGCCGGGTCCACGGCGAACCCGAGCTGGCTGGCGAACCGGGCGGCGCGCAGCATCCGCAGCGGATCGTCGTCGAAGGACCGCTCCGGGGGGCCGGGGGTGCGCAGGACCTTGGCGTGCAGGTCGTCCAGGCCGCCGTGCGGGTCCTCGAACTCCCGGCCGGGCAGCCGCAGCGCCATCGCGTTGACCGCGAAGTCGCGCCGGGCCAGGTCGCCCTCCAGCGTGTCGCCGTAGACCACCTCGGGCTTGCGCGACTTCGGGTCGTACGACTCGCTGCGGTAGGTGGTGATCTCCAGCAGCCAGTTGCCCTTGCGCGCGCCGACCGTGCCGAAGTCGATGCCGATCGTCCAGATCGAGTCGACCCAGTCGCGGATGAGCTCCAGGACCGTCTCGGGCCGCGCGTCCGTCGTCAGGTCGAGGTCGTTGCCGATCCGGCCGAGGAAGACGTCGCGGACCGAGCCGCCCACCAGGGCGATCTCGTAACCCCGCGCCGCGAACAGCTCACCGAGCTCGTCGACGACCGGTGCGATCTTGCGGAACAGCTCGGTCATGCCGTGCCGCTGGCTCTCAGACAGATTTGAAAGGGACAAACCGGGTAGGTCCTTCGGTCAGGGAACACGTTCCCCACTGGGGAGACGCCGTACAGCGATCACCAGGCTACGTTCAGCCGCGGTCAGGGCCGAGCCGAGCGCCGAGGCAAGGAGGACCCGTATGAAGGACGCCCTCGCGATCCACCGCTGGCTCCTCTCGCTCCAGATCCATCATGAGATCGTACGCCTTCCCCGTGTGCTGACGAGTGCCGACGAGCTGCCCGAGGTCCTGTCCGCCGATCCCGCCACCTGCGTGGGCGTCTCCGTGTTCGAGGTCGACTCCCGGATCGGCCCCGAGGTCGTCGCGACCGTCGCCCCGGTCGGCGCCCCGCCCCGGCCCGGCACGGTCGGCGGCGTCCTGGACGTGCGCCGGGTCCGCCCGGCCGCCGCCTTCACCGTGAACTCCGCCACCGACTACGCCGCCGGACTCGTCTGCCCGCTGCTGCTCCCCGACGGCCTGACCGTGCTGGTGGACGAGCGGCTCACCCGGATCGACGGCCCCGTCCACACCCCGGCGGGAGAACGCCACACGGCGCTCCGGATCGACGCCGGCGACCTGCTCTCCCTCATCCCCGGGAAGATCGTCGACCTGTCCGTCCCCCGCCCCCGAGGAGAGCCGATGACCGCCCGGCTCGTCGGATAGGCCATAGCATTGCGGGCGTGCGCCGTATTTCACCCTTGGCCGGCACGTGATCCGCAAGCACGTGCCGCTCGTCGTCCTGCTCGCCACGCTGCTCTCCCTCGCGGCCGTGGCCGGCGGCGGTACGGCGACCGCAGGAACGGCGGCGGCGGTCCGCCAGACCCTCCAGCTCGTGATCGGGTCGATCACCCCGGAGCTGCCGAAGGAGCCCGCCACCGAGATCAGGGTCTCCGGCACGCTGGCGAACACCGGCACCGAGGCCCGGACCGGCCTGCGCTACCGGTTGCGCTACTCGGCCCGGCCCTTCGTCCGGCGGGCCGACATGGCCGCCTATCTGAGCGGTCAGGAGCACGTCCAGCCGGGCGGCCTGCGTGACGAGAGCTGGCTCCAGCAGCCGCTGGCGGCCTCGGCCAAGCTGCCGTGGGAGTTCGTCTTCACCCCGCAGCAGCTGGGCCTGTACCGGTTCGGCGTCTACCCGCTGACGGTCGAGGCGGTCGACGCCGCAGGCGTGCAGGTCGCCGTGCAGCGCACCTTCCTGACCTACCTGCCGGAGGAGACCGGGGCCCCGCGGATCCCGCGCACCCGCCTCGCCGTGGTCCTGCCGGTCATCGACCAGCCGCACCGGGCCGACGACGACACCTTCCTCGACGACGACCTGCCCGCCGGCCTGGCGGAGGGCAGGCGCCTCGACGACCTGCTGAAGACCGCCGAGGGCGTCGCCGCGGCCAAGGGCGCGGCCAAGGGGGTCACCTGGGTGGTCGACCCCGCCCTCCTCGACGACGTGCGGGCGCTGGGCAAGGCGCACCGGGTGAAGACCGGCACCGAGACCGGGACCGGGACCGGGACCGCTGCCGGGACGACGGGCCGTCCCGCCGACGCCACGGCGGCCCGGTGGCTCGGCGCCCTGCGCACGGCCCTGGCCGGCTCCCCGGTCGTGGCCACCCCCTACGCCGACCCGGACGTGGCCGCCCTGGCCCACAACGGCCTCGACGGCACCACCCGCAAGGGCGTCGCGGCGGCCGCGCGGACCGGCAGGGAGCTCCTCGGTCGCGACGTCGTCACCGACGTCGCCTGGCCGGCCGACGGGATGGTCGACCACGACGGGCTGGACGTCCTGGCCGTCGCCGGGGTCCGCAGCGTGCTGCTGAGCGAGGCCGGCCTGCCGCCCGCCGTCCCGGCCGTCACGGTCCCGGGGGCCGTCGCCCCGCCTCCCGCGACCACCCCGAACGCCGTCGCCACCCTGCAGAGCGTGAGCGGCCCGGTCCAGGCGCTGGTGGCCGACCCGGTGCTGAGCGACATCGTCGGCGCCACGGCCTCCAGCCCCGACTGGGCCCTGCTGAACCGCCGGCGCTTCATCGCCGAGACCGCGGTGATCAGCGCGGAGCCCGTCACCGGCCGCAGGACCGTCGTGGCCGCCCCGCCGCGCCGCTGGTCGCCCGACCCGGCCTACGTCACCGGCCTGATCGAGACCGCCGCGTCCCTGCCCTGGCTCTCCCCCGCCACGCTCGACGCGGTCAAGCCCGGCAAGGTGGTCACCGCGCGCGCCGGGCTCACCTACACCGATCAGGACCGGGGCAGGGAGCTCGGCAAGAAGTACCTGACGGGCGTCCGGCGGATCGCCGAGCGCGCGAACCTGGCCACCTCCGTCACCCACGTCCCCGCGGGCGCCCCGGAGACCGACGACTCCGCCCGGTTCGACCTGGCGCTGCTCCGGCTGACCTCCTCCGCCTGGCGGGACAGGGCCCGGGCCGCGGAGCCGTACGTCGAGCGGGTGCGGAGCACCGTCGAGGACCGGATCGACCAGGTGAGGATCGTCGGCAGCGAGCAGGCGGAGCAGATCCGCACCCTGGCCGGGAACGACGGCGAGGTGCCGATCAGCGTCCGCAACGAGCGCAAGGGGGGCAGCAGCACCGTCAGGCTCCGGATCGCGGTGACCTCGCTGAAGCCCGCCCGGCTCAAGATCGAGTCGTACCGGGACGAGGTGCTCGTCATCGCCGGCGGCCAGACGCAGACCGTGCGGATCCCGATGACCATCACGGGCAGCTCCGGCGGTCAGACCTCGGTGACGGTCCAGCTCGCCACCGCCGACGGCCGCGCGTACGGCCAGCGGGTCAAGCTCACCGTGCGCAGCACCGGCTACACCGGGATCGCGCTGGTGATCGCGGGGGCGGCCCTGCTGGTGATGCTGGCCGCCGTGGGCCTGCGCGTCCTGCGTCGGCGGGGGGCCCGCCGGGCCGCCGCCGGCGCCGTCCCGTCCCGTCGGGCGGGCGTGCCGGCCGGAACCGAGTCCTGACGTCCGGATCCCGGCCGGCGAGGTCCCGGCTCCCCCACCCCCACCCGGCAGGCGTCCACCCAGCGGAGGAAGAAGCATGAGCAGGGTCCTGCGTGCAAGCGCGATCATGGCCGCGGGCACGATGGTCTCCCGCGTCACCGGCTTCGTCAAGGCCGCGGTGCTCGTGGCCGCGCTCGGCAGCGCGCACATGGGCGACGCCTACACCGTCGCCAACGCGATCCCGTTCATCCTGTTCGACTTCCTCATCGGCGGGATCCTGAGCAGCGTCGTGGTCCCGTCGATCGTGCGGCGGCAGAAGAGCGACCCCGACGGCGGACGGTCCTACGAGCAGCGGCTGATGACGATCGGCACGGTGGCGCTGGTGGTGCTCACCGCGGCGGCGGTGCTGCTCGCCCGGCCGCTGATCGGCCTGTACACCGACGACGACTGGAGCGCCCGGCAGACCGAGGTCGCGGTCATGCTCGCCCGGTACGTGCTGCCGCAGATCGCCTTCGTCGGCGTCGGGGCGCTCGCCGGGGCCGTCCTCAACACCCGCGACCGCTTCGCCGCGCCGATGTGGGCGCCGGTGCTCAACAACGTCGTGATGATCGGCGTCCTGGTCCTCTACCTGGTGACGGCGGGACGCTCGGGCGCGGACGTGGAGGCGGTGAGCGACGCCGACCTCGCCCTGCTCGGCCTCGGCACCACCGCCGGGATCGTGGCCCAGTGCCTGGTGCTGATGGTCGCGCTGCACCGGGCCGGCTTCCGCTTCCGGCCCCGGTTCGGCCTGCGCGGCGTGGGCCTGGGCGAGATGGGCCGGACCGCCGGCTGGGGCATCGTCTACGTGCTCATCACCCAGGTCGGCTTCTGGGTCACCACCATGATCGCCTCCGGTGCGGGCGGGGAGGTCGAGGGCGCGGGCAACACCGCCTACGCCCAGGCGTTCCAGCTCTTCCAGCTCCCCTACGGGATCATCGCCGTCTCGGTGATCACCGCGATGCTGCCCCGGATGAGCCGGTCGGTCGCCGAGGGCGACCTCGGCACGGTCCGCGACGAGTTCGCCTCCGGCGTGCGGCTCGTCGCGGTCCTGCTGGTCCCGGCCGGGCTGCTGCTGATGGTGCTGGGCCCGGCGGTCACCGTGCTGATCTACTCCTGGGGCAACAACAGCCTGGACAACGCCGTCTACATCGGCAACGTGCTCCAGGTCTTCGGCCTGGCACTGCTCCCGTTCTCGCTCTTCCAGCTCCTGCTGCGGGTCTTCTACGCCTTCGGCGACACCCGCACCCCGGTCTTCATCGGGGCGGGCAACACCGCGGTGAGCATCGGTCTCAGCCTCCTGGCCGCCGCCGTCCTGCCGCCGCGCTACGTGGTGATGGGACTGGCCTGCGCGCTCACCGCCGCCTATGCGACGGGCACCGTGGTCGCCTGGGTGCTCGCCGCACGCCGCGCCCAGGGGCTGAACGGGCGCGCGGTGGCCTCCGGGCTCTCCCGGATGTACACCGCCGCCCTTCCGGGTACGCTGGCGGCTCTCGGGGTGCTCTGGCTCACCCGCGAACTGGCCGACCTGACCCCGCTCAGCTCGGCCGTCATGCTCGTGGCGGGCGGCGGGGCCGGTATGGCGCTCTACCTGGTCGTCGCGCACCGCATGCGCATCCCCGAGGTGCGTTCGATCGTTGGAATGGTCACACGGCGAGGACACCGGTGACTCCGATGTTTTCCCCGCCCGTCCGGTAGGGAGAACACGGGTGGAACGGTGCGGCACTACCATGGTGCGACGCGTGTGACGACGCGCGGTGAGTGGAAGCAGGAGGGCGTGGGCGGATCCACCCGGCATCGTGTGATGAGGCCTGACGTGCCCGCAGGGCGCGACGCTGACGCGTTCCCAGTTTCGGAGAGTTCATGAGCACCTCCTCGGCGATCGAGCCCGGCACGAAGCTGGCCGAACGGTTCCGGCTCGAAGACCGCGTCCAGGAGTCCAACGGGGCCACGCTCTGGAAGGCGATCGACGAGGTGCTCGCCCGGCCCGTCGCCGTCCACACCTTCGATCCCGACTTCCCGCGCCTCAACGAGGTCATCTCGGCCGCCCGCACGGCCAGCCGCCTCACCGACCCGCGGCTGACCCAGGTCTTCGACGCCACCGAGGACGACGGCTGCTCCTACGTCGTCAGCGAGTGGGTGACGGGGGAGAACCTCGCCGACCTCGTCGCCGCCGGGCCGATGGAGCCCGAGCGCGCCGCCGCGCTGGTCGCGGAGGTCGCCGAGGCGCTGGCCCACGCCCACGAGGCCGGGGTCCCCCACCTCTGCCTGACCCCCGAGCACCTGGTGTGGACGGCGGGCGGCACGGTCAAGCTGCTCGGTCTCGGGGTCGACGCGGTCCTCGCCGACGTGGTGCACGACAACATGCGGGTCGAGGACGCCGCCCGCGGTGACGCCGAGGGCCTCGGCCGCCTGCTGTACGCCGGGCTGACCGGCCACTGGCCGGGCGAGGACGCCCCCGGCGGGCTGCCCGTCGCCCCGACGGACAACGGGAACTACTGCACGCCGCGCCAGGTCACCGCCGGCGTGCCCGGCTACCTCGACACCATCGTCTGCCGGGCGCTGCTGCCGGAGAGCAAGCGCGGCCAGATCCCGTTGACGAGCCCCGCGGAGGTCGCCGAGGCGCTCAGCTCGGTGCCGCGGCCCGCCCCCATGCCCATGCCCACGCCGCCGCCAGCCCCCCCGGTGGAGGTCTCCCGCTCCGAGGGTCTGGACACCGCCGCGCCCCCGCAGCGCCACGTCCCGCCTCCGCCGTACCGGCCGGTCCACCAGCCGCCCCCCTCCGGAGGCGGCGGGGCGCTCGGCAAGGTGGCCGTGGGGGTGGTCGTCCTGCTGGTCATGGCCGCGGTCGGCCTGGGCGCCTGGACGCTCGGCCGGAGCATCGGCAAGGCGGGCGACGCCCCGCAGGCCGGCGGCGGCTCCTCGCCCACGCCCACGGCGGGGACCGTCTCCACCCGCGAGGTGAAGTCCCCCGCGGTCGAGCTCTTCGACCCCATGGGCGACGGCGCGGAGCAGAACCAGCGCCTCCGCGACGCGGTCGACGGCAAGCCCTCCACCGACTGGCACTCGCACACCTACAACTCCTCCGACTTCGGCCGGCTGAAGGAGGGCGTCGGCATCCTGCTCGACCTGAAGGAGAGCGTGCCGGTCAAGGAGGTCACCGCCGACTTCGGGCCCGTCTCGGGCGGCACGGTGGAGCTGCGGGTGGGGGACTCCAGGAGTCTGAAGGACCTCAGCGTGGTGGACAAGGCATCCGATCTCGGAGGCAAGGAGACGTTCACCGTCAAGTCCCCGAAGCCGGGCCGGTACGTCGTGCTCTGGTTCACCAAGGTGCCCAACTACCAGGGGGGGTTCCGCGCGCAGGTGAACGAGGTGGAGGTCCGCGCGGTCAAGTGACCGGTGGATGCGGCGAGGCGAAAGCGGTGCGATTTGATCTGTTTTACCGCTCTTCTTGCCGATCATGAGAGATTTCGTGGCACCATCTACTCCGTAGAGGTGTTCTCCCGGATCGGCATAGCAGGACTTTCCTTGTGAATTCCCCACCCGATACCCCGCCGATGGCGGATCAGCAGGAGGCGCGGGCGGCCACGTCCGACGCCGATCTGCTGACCCGGCACATCGCCGGGGATCCGCACGCTTTCAGTGAGCTGGTCAAGCGCCACCGCGACCGCATGTGGGCGGTCGCCCTGCGCACGCTGGGCGATCCCGACGAGGCGGCCGACGCCGTGCAGGACGCGTTCGTCTCCGCCTACCGCAAGGCGGGCAGCTTCCGCGGCGAGGCGGCCGTCACCACGTGGCTGCACCGCATCGTGGTGAACGCCTGCCTGGACCGCATGCGCCGCAAGTCCGTCCGGCCCGTCGCCGACGACGAGCTGATCGAGGCCGCCGAGCGCGAGAGCCCGGTGCCCGACCGGACGGCCGAGCGCGAGGTCTCCATGGAGGTCTCGTCGGCGCTCAAGCTGCTCCCCGCCGACCAGCGGGCGGCCCTGGTGCTCGTCGACATGATGGGCTACTCGGTCGAGGACGCGGCCCAGGTCCTGCAGGTGCCGAGCGGTACCGTGAAGAGCCGGTGCGCACGTGGTCGCGCGAAACTTGTCCCCATTCTTTCGCATCTGCGGAACCGATCCGACCTGTCTCGCGTCTCATCGGCGAAGGGAGCAGAACTTCGTGACGGGTGATACGCACTACGACCTGGAGGTCCTGGCCGAACTGGCCGAGGGCCTCCTCGACGCCGCCACGGCCATGCGGGTCCGCGAGCATCTCGCGATCTGCGATCCCTGTGGTGAGAGCCTCGCCGACCTCGCAGCGGTCCGTGAGCTTCTGGCGGCGACGCCCACCCCGGCGATGCCGATGGGGGTCGCGCTCCGCATCGACCGGGCGCTGGCCGCCGAGGCCGAGAACTTCCGTGGAGGTGGAATCGGGCTGGTGGAGGCACCGGCCTGGGACGACATGATGCGCGACGCGCCCTGGGAGGCCGCACCTCCCCCGGCGCCGGAGCCCGCGCTCACCGCACCGGAGCCGGAGCCCGAGCGTGAGATCCAGCCCGAGCCGGTGCCGGTGCCGGTGCTGGGGGTCGTCGGCGACGACGGCACCGTCATCCCGGTGACCCCGGCCCGGCGGCGCAGGACCGCCGGACGGCGCCGCTGGGCGTCGGTCGCCGCGGTGGCGGGCGTGGCGGCGGCGGTCGCCGGAGCGACCGTGATGGCGACCGGCATGCTCTCGGCGGCCGGGCCGGAGCAGCAGCCGCTGATCGCGCAGCCCCTGCCGACCGTGGCTCCGAAGTACCAGCTGACCGACAGCAACTGGAACTACACCGACAAGGAGCTCCGCGGCTCGCTGATGGAGTACATCAGCCCGGCGCCCGTCCTGGGCACCGCGGACACCTCCGAGCTGACCCGCTGCGTGCGGCAGGTCTCCGCGAAGGTCGGCAAGCAGCCGTTCGCCGTCGACCGGGGCTTCTACAACGGGCAGGAGGCCAACATCATCCTGTTCTGGCACGACCAGCCCAGGAACCGCGTGCGGGTGCACGTGGTCGGCCCGTCCTGCGAGACCGTGCGCAAGCCCGCGCTCGCGAACTGGCGGTAGCCCCGCCCGGACCGTTCAGGAGCCCGGCACGGACCCGTCCGTGCCGGGCTCCGGCGTCACGGGGAATCATCGACGCCTAGGATCTGTTGACGCGACTGGCAACAGCAGAGGGAGAGGCGCAACGCGTGATGGACGTCCGCAATGTGATCATCATCGGATCGGGTCCCGCCGGTTACACATCGGCGGTGTACTCCGCACGCGCCGACCTCAACCCCCTGGTGTTCGAGGGGTCGGTCACCGCGGGCGGCGCGCTGATGAACACCACCGAGGTGGAGAACTTCCCCGGGTTCCCCGACGGCATCATGGGCCCCGACCTGATGGACGGCCTGCGCAAGCAGGCCGAGCGGTTCGGCGCCGAGCTCGTCGCGGACGACGTGGTCGAGGTCGATCTGACCGTCACCCCCAAGGTCGTCAAGACCGCCACCGGCACCTTCCACGCCAAGACCGTCATCCTGGCCACCGGCTCGGGCTACCGCGAGCTGGGCGTGCCCAACGAGAAGCGGCTCTCCGGCCGGGGCGTCTCCTGGTGCGCCACCTGCGACGGCTTCTTCTTCCGCGGCCAGGACATCGTGGTCGTCGGCGGTGGCGACACCGCCATGGAGGAGGCCACCTTCCTCACCCGGTTCGCCGCCTCGGTGACCGTCGTGCACCGCCGGAACGAGCTGCGCGCCAGCAAGATCATGCAGGAGCGCGCGTTCGCCAACGACAAGATCCGTTTCGTCTGGGACAGCGAGGTCGTCGACGTCCTCGGCGAGGAGAAGGTCTCCGGCGTACGGCTGCGCAACCTCAAGACCGGCGAGGAGAGCGAACTCGCCGTCACCGGCCTGTTCGTCGCGATCGGCCACGACCCGCGCACCGAGCTGGTCAAGGGCCAGGTGGACCTCGACGACGAGGGCTACGTCAAGGTCGACTCCCCCTCGACCCGCACCAACCTCGACGGCGTCTTCGCCGCCGGCGACGTGGTCGACCACACCTACCGCCAGGCGATCACCGCCGCGGGCACCGGCTGCGCCGCGTCGCTGGACGCCGAGCGCTGGCTGGCCGAGCACGGCGAGCAGTGACCACCAGAACCGACAGCGAACCGACAGCCGGTCGGCTGCCGGTCGGCAGGGACGCAAGACCCGGACCATCAGGGAGCAAACAGTGGGCGCCATCAAGAACGTGACCGAGGCCAGCTTCGAGGCCGACGTGCTCAAGAGCGACAAGCCCGTCCTCGTCGACTTCTGGGCCGAGTGGTGCGGCCCGTGCCGCCAGGTCGCGCCGATCCTGGAGGAGATCGCCGGAGAGCAGGGCGAGAAGCTGACCATCGTCAAGCTCAACGTCGACGAGAATCAGGCGATCGCCCAGAAGTACGGCGTACTCCAGATCCCGACGATGAACGTCTATAAGAACGGAGAGGTCGTGAAGCAGATCATCGGCGCCAAGCCGAAGGCCATGCTGCTCCGCGAGCTCGAGGGCATCATCTAGGCGGCCTCCGGACCCCTGGAACGCCCCCTGCGGCCGGTCGCTCCCCACGGCGACGCCGGGCCGTACCACCCGCTTCCGAGCGGCACACCCACCCAAGTGAGAGCCCCCTCCCCCCGAGGGGGCTCTCGCGCGTCCGGAGGCGCCGCGTCGGATCTCCGGGCCTTCCGGGCGGGGGTTCAGCTCATCTCAGACGGGCCGCAGGGCCCGCTCCGGGCTCATCGACCCCAGGAGCCGCTCCAGTGCCACCTCGACGTCCTCGCGCCACGAGACGGCGGTCTTGAGCTCCAGGCGGAGCCGGGGGAAGCGCAGGTGCGGCCGGACCGTCTTGAAGCCGACCGCCAGCAGGTAGTCGGCGGGCATGACGCACGCCCCCGGCTGCTCCCACTTCAGGTCCCCGAACGCCTCGATCGCCCGCACCCCGCGCCGGGTCAGGTCCTTGGCCACGCCCTGGACCAGCATCCGGCCCAGACCGCCGCCGGAGAACTCCGGGACGATGTGCGCGGTCATGAGCAGCACGGCGTCGGCGCTGACCGGCGAGGTGGGGAAGGCCGCCGAGCGCGGCACGTAGAGCGGGGGCGCGTAGAGCACGAAGCCGGCCGCGGCGCCGTCCACATAGGCGATCTTCCCGCAGCCGCCCCACTCCAGCAGGGTGGAGGAGATCCACGCCTCCTTCTCCAGCCCCGGGTCGCCGGCCTCCAGGGCCCGGTCTCCGCTGACCGGATCGAGCTCCCAGAAGATGCACCGGCGGCAGCGGCGCGGCAGGTCGTCGAGGTTGTCGAGAGTGACGTTCACCAACCGACGCGACACCTGTTGGCCCCAATCGCGTGCGAGACGAGTGCCCAGGCCTTCCTGGCCACGGTGGGAAAACCCGCGAAAACCGCTTCCCCAGCTGGCATCGTAGCCCAGCGGAGGTCATCGTTTCAGGGCTCCGATCCCCCACGGGGGGTACAGGGACCGCTGACGTACCCTGGTTTATCTAACTTGAGCACGTTGTGCTCCCCTACGACGAGGAGGTGGACCGTGCCCCAGGATTCGGATCACGGTCGGACCGTCGCGGCCCACGGGTCGCGCATCGATGCCTACGTCGACCGGTACGCCGCACGGGCTACCGGGATGGTCGCCTCCGAGGTCCGAGCTCTCTTCGCCGTCGCGTCGAGGCCCGAGGTGGTCTCGCTGGCCGGCGGCATGCCGTACGTCACCGCCCTCCCCCTGGACGTCGTGGGAGAGCTCGTCGCCGACCTCGTGGCCCGCCGCGGCCCGGTCGCGCTCCAGTACGGCTCCGGCCAGGGCGACCCGCACCTGCGCGAGCAGATCTGCGACGTCATGCGCCTGGAGGGGATCGAGGGGCACGCCGACGACGTCGTGGTGACCGTCGGCTCACAGCAGGCCCTCGACCTCATCACCCGCATCTTCATCGACCCCGGCGACGTCATCCTCGCCGAGGGGCCCTCCTACGTGGGGGCGCTGGGCACCTTCGCCGCCTACCAGGCGAAGGTCGTGCACCTGGCGATGGACGACGAGGGCCTCATCCCCGAGTCGCTGGCGCAGACCGTCTACGCGCTGCAGACCGCGGGCAGCCGCATCAAGTTCCTCTACACGATCCCCACCTTCCAGAACCCGGCGGGGGTGACGCTCAACGCCGCGCGCCGGGCGCAGGTGCTGGACATCTGCCAGCGGGCGGGCGTGCTCATCGTCGAGGACAATCCGTACGGCCTGCTCGGCTTCGACGGCGAGCCCATGCGGGCGCTGCGCGCCGACAACCCCGACGGGGTGGTCTACCTGGGCTCGTTCTCCAAGACGCTGGCGCCCGGCTTCCGGGTGGGCTGGGCGCTCGCCCCGCACGCCATCCGCGACAAACTGGTGCTGGCGATGGAGTCGGCCGTGCTGTCGCACTCCGCCTTCACCCAGCTCGCCGTGGGCGAGTACCTCGCCACCCAGCCCTGGCGCGAGCAGATCAAGACCTTCCGGGAGCTCTACCGCGAGCGCCGGGACACCATGCTCTCCTCGCTGGAGTCCCTGATGCCCGCCGAGTGCTCCTGGACGCGGCCGGGCGGCGGGTTCTTCGTCTGGGCCACCCTCCCCGAAGGGCTGGACTCCAAGGCGCTGCTGCCCCGGGCGGTCGCCGAGCGGGTGGCGTTCGTCCCGGGCACCGGGTTCTTCGCCGACGGGAGCGGCGCCCGGCACATGCGGCTGTCCTACTGCTACCCGGAGCCCGAGCGCATCCACGAGGGCGTGCGCCGGCTGGCCGGGGTGATCGAGCAGGAACTGCAGCTGCGCGACACGTTCGGCGGCGGCGCCTTCCCCGACCACGTCGGGGTGGACACCCCGGGACCCGACCTCGCGTGACCCGGGGCCGCCGCCCTCTTCCCCGGGGGCGGCGGCCCCTCGCGGAGCCGGTTCCCCCGTGGCGGGCCACCGCGTGGGACCGCCTCCGGGGCGGTGCCGTACGGTGACTTCCGACGCGGTCGTCCGGTGATCGGTCCGGAGCCCGGCCCTGCGACCGGCCCGACGGCCGGCCCGGCGACCGAGAAGAGCGTTTCGACGGGCCCGGTCGCGGGCCTTAAGGAGAAGGTGTTCGGATGAGTGATCTCGGCCATGTGCTCGTCCTGGCAGGCGGGCTGTCCTACGAGCGGGAGGTCTCGCTGCGCTCGGGGCGCCGGGTGAGCGAGGTACTGCGTGCGGCGGGCGTCTCCGTCGAGACGCGCGACATCGACGCGTCCCTCGTCCCCCGGGTGCTGGCCGACCCGCCCAGCGCCGTCTTCGTGACGCTGCACGGCGGGGCCGGTGAGGACGGCGCCATCCGCTCGGTGCTGGAACTGCTCTCCGTCCCCTACGTGGGCGCCAGGTCCGAGGCGTGCCGGGTCGCCTTCGACAAGCCCACCGCCAAGACGGTCGTCCGCTCCGCCGGCGTGCGCACCCCCCGGTCGGTGACGCTCCCCAAGGAGACGTTCCACGACCTGGGCGCCTCCGCCGTGCTGGCCCGGATCGTCGAACGCCTCGGACTCCCGCTGTTCGTCAAGCCGTCCCGGGGCGGATCCGCCCTCGGCTCCTCGGTCGTGCGCACGGCCGAGGACCTGCCCTCCGCGATGGTGGGCTGCTTCGCCTACGGGGACACCGCCCTGATCGAGCGCTGCGTCGAGGGCGTCGAGGTGGCCGTCTCCGTGGTGGACCTCGGTGAGGGCCCCGTCGCCCTGCCGCCGGTGGAGATCGTCCCCGACGACGGCGTCTACGACTACGCGGCCCGTTACACTGCGGGCCGTACGGAGTTCTTCGCGCCGGCCCGCCTGTCCCCCGAACTGGCGACCGCCTGCGCCGAGATGGCCGTGACCGCGCACACCGCGCTGGGCCTGCGCGACATCTCCCGGACCGACCTGATCGTCGACGGAGACGGCCTGCCGCACTTCCTGGAGGTCAACGTCGCCCCCGGCATGACCGAGACCTCGCTCTTCCCCATGGCCGTCGAGGCCGCCGACGACGACCTCGGCTCCCTCTGCCGCTCGCTGCTGGAGCAGGCCGCCGCCCGCGGCGCGGCCTGAGTTCCGCGCCTCCCCGCCCCTCGCTCCGGCCCCCGCCTCCGGGCGGACCGGAGCACCGCCTGATCGGCGGGGAGCGCGGCTCCCCTACGCTGGCCCTGTGCTGACCTCCACTCTCTTTCCGAAGAGCTTCGCCAGCGACAACCACGCGGGCGTGCATCCCGCGGTGCTCGCGGCCATCGCGGAAGCCAACGCCGGAGACGCTCCCGCCTACGGCGCCGATCCCTGGACCCAGGCGATGGAAGACGCCTTCCGGAGCCGGTTCGGCACGCACGCGCGGGCGTACGCGATGTTCAACGGCACCGGAGCCAACGTCGTGGGGCTCGGCCTGGTGCTGCGCCCCTACGACTCCGTGCTCTGCCCGGCCACCGCGCACATCAACACCCACGAGTGCGGCGCCGCCGAGCGGGTCCTCGGCGCCAAGCTCATCCCCCTCCCGACGGACGACGGCAAGATCACCGTGGACGACGTCCGGGAGCACCTGTCCGTCGTCGGCAACACCCAGTACGCCCAGCCGCGCGTCATCTCCGTCTCCCAGGTGACCGAGTGCGGCACGGTCTACACCGCCGCGGAGCTCGCGGAGCTCGCGGAGTTCGCGCACGCCCACGGCCTCTTCCTGCACCTGGACGGCTCCCGCCTGGCCAACGCCGCGGCCGAGCTCGGCTGCCCGATGCGCGCCCTCACCACCGACGTGGGAGTGGACCTGCTCAGCTTCGGGGGCACCAAGAACGGCGCCATGGGCGCCGAGGCCCTCGTCGTCCTCCGTCCCGAGCTGGACGCGCCGACCCTGTTCCTCCGCAAGCAGGGGATGCAGCTCGCCTCGAAGATGCGCTTCGTCTCCGCCCAGTTGACCGCGCTGCTCACCGACGACCTCTGGCGGGAGAACGCCGCCCACGCCAACGCGATGGCCCATCGGCTCGCCGACGGCGTCGCCGACCTTCCCGGTGTCTCCTTCCGCTATCCCGTGCAGTCCAACGCCGTCTTCCCCGCGCTGCCGGAGAAGGCGATCGCCGAGCTCCAGCAGCGCTACCTCTTCCACACGTGGGACGCCTCGGAGAACGTGGTCCGCTGGATGACCGCCTTCGACACCACCCCCGAGCACGTCGACACCTTCGTCGCGGACATCCGCGCCGTCGTCCGGTCCGGCTCCTGAGGCGTCTCTCCCGCTCCTGAGGCGTCTCTCCCGGCTGTTTCACGTGAAACACCGGCCCTCTCCATCCGGTCTTCCGGGGAAGCCGCACGACTGCGGGCGGGTGTTTCACGTGAAACCTGACCGGCTCAGCGGGTGGTGTTTCACGTGAAACACGGCTTCTCGTCTGCCCGGAGAAGTCGTCTTCATGTCGCCTTCCCGTGCGGCGGTCGGGGCGGGTCGCGTGTTGCGTGGTGGTCGAGGAGTACGCACGCCGTTGGGTGGCCGGGGTGGGCGCGTACGTGGTGGTCGAGGAGTACGCGCGCCGTTGGGTGGTCGGGGTGGGGGTGCGCGGAGGCGGGCCGGTGGTCCTGCCGGCCGTCGCAGTCGGGCTCTGGTGGTTCCGGCCTCCGGCCGGGGTCGGGCGCGCGGGGTTCGGTGCTTTATACGCCGGCAGGACCACCGGCCCGCCTCCGCGCCTGTCTGGCCCGCCGTACTGATGCGGGCCGTAGCGTCTCGCTTTCCGGCCGCCCGGTGACCTCGCCGGCGCTGAAGCGATCCGTGCGGTCCGGTCCATGGTGCTCGCCGTGGCTGAAGCCCTCCTGGCGGAAAGGAGCGCAGGGCCGGGCACCGTAGCGTCATGATCGGTCGACGGGCCTGCGGTGCACTTGATCGGTTCGGGTACTCTGCCGGGCATGCCTGGTCAGTGGTCGTCCTCCGATCCGGAGGCAGCAGACGAGCTGCCGACCGATCTGCGTTTTCTCGTCACAGCAGCACCCGAGGAGGTCGAGGCGGTGCTGGAACCGGCCGTCGGCGCACGGGCGCATCTGGCGGCGGTGTACCGCACCTCTGCCGACTTCCATCGCGGAGCATCCGACGCCGTCCGGCGGCAGGTGCTCGCACTGGACGCGGCACGGTTGGGTGACTCCGAGCTGGCCGCCCGGATCGTCGCGGCACGACTGGACGCTCATCCCGCCGCACAGTGGGGTCCGATCTGGGCCACCGGGTCCGGCTTGGCCGATGCGCTTCCGCATGCCCGTGCGAGCCACAGCGCCGAGGTACGCGCGGTTGCTGTGACGGCGGACGGCCGGTACCTCGTCTCCGCCGACAGCGGGGGCGAGGTACAGCTGCATGATCTGGCGACCGGGCAGCGAATCGGCGGACCCGTCCATGACGGCGGTGGCGTCGGCCAGGTGGCCGTGGTGGTCATCGATGACCGCCCGCTGGTGATCACCGGTAGCGGTGAGGAGGGAACCGTGCGGATGTGGGATCCCGTCACCGGCCGGCGAACCGGTGAGGTGCTCACCGACGCGGGATACGCCCCCGCTCTGGCCACCGCGACACTCGACGGCCGCCCGGTGGTGATCGCCGGCTGCCTGGACGACACGGTGCGGCTGTGGGATCCGACCACCGGACAGGCGCTCGGGTCCCCGCTCGTCGAGGAGTGCCGTCTGCTGTCGGCGGCTGCGGCGTCGTTCCATGATCGGACGGTGGCCGTCACCGTGACCGACCCTGACGGGGACAACGACTACGGGACGGTGCACGTCTGGGAGGCGGGCACCGGGCGACGGATCGGGGTGCCGTTCGGTGATGGGTGCGAGGTGTCCTTGGCCGCGGTGGCGTCGGTCGGGGAGCGTCTGGTGGTCGTCACCAAGGGTTGGGACCACACGGTGCGCATCTGGGATCCGCTGACCGGCCGGCAGACCGGCGCACCGGTGGCCGACGACGTCAGGGCCCATGCGCTGGTCACCTCCACCGTGCATGGGAGGGCCGTCGCCGCCTGCGGAGAATGGTGGGACGGGCACGGGAGAGTACGGGTGTGGGATCTGGAGACCGGTCGGCAGACGGGCCCGGCGCTGGTGTTCCCGGCGCGGATCGCGACTCTGGCCGCCACGGTGTCAGGCTCCCTGGCGGTCGGTTTCGGTTCCGACATCGCAGTCCTGGATCCGCGCTGAGGCCACGACCCCTGGCAGCGGGGTGCCAACGGGAGCACCAACCGGCTGCTGCGCCGGTACCCGGTCGAGAACGCCGATCTGCGCGCCTTCACGCAGGCCGGCCTGGATGCCGTATGACACCCTGCGGTGCCCGGCCCTGCGCTCCTTTCCGCCAGGATGGCTTCAGCCACGGCGAGCACCATGGACCGGACCGCACGGATCGCTTCAGCGCCGGCGAGGCCGCCGGGCGGCCGGAAAGCGAGACGCTACGGCCCGCATCAGTACGGCGGGCCAGACAGGCGCGGAGGCGGGCCGGTGGTCCTGCCGGCGTATAAAGCACCGAACCCCGCGCGCCCGACCCCGGCCGGAGGCCGGAACCACCAGAGCCCGACTGCGACGGCCGGCAGGACCACCGGCCCGCCTCCGCGCACCCCCACCCCGACCACCCAACGGCGTGCGTACTCCTTAACCACCACGTACGCGCCCACCCCGACCACCCAACGGCGCGCGTACCCCTCCAACCACCACGTACGCGCCACCCCGGCCACCACGCGACCCGCCCCCGGACACCGCACGGCCACCGCACAAGGAACCGCCCCCGACATGAGAACGGCCGTCGTGTTTCACGTGAAACACGACGGCCGCGCATGCAGCCTCAGCGGAGAACCACTACTCCTCCGGCGGTTCCACCGGCCCCGGAGCCATCGTCGCGATGATGCGCTCCAGGTCGTCGATGGTCGCGAACTCCACCACGATGCGTCCCTTGCGACGGCCGAAGTCCACCTTCACCCGGGTCTCGAAGTGGTCCGAGAGCCGGTCCGCCAGGCGGCGAAGGGACGGATCCTCCTCCGGCTTGGCGCGCGGAGCACGGGATTCCGGAGCGGGGGCCGCCGAGGCGTCGCCCATCGCCACGATCTCCTCGACCGCGCGGACCGACAGCAGCTCGGCCACGATCCGGTCGGCGAGGCGTTCCTGCGCGGCGGGGTCGTCCAGACTCAGCAGCGCTCGCGCATGCCCGGCGCTGAGCACGCCCGCCGCCACCCGGTTCTGGACGCGGGGCGGGAGGTTGAGGAGCCGGATGGTGTTCGTCACGTGCGAGCGGGAGCGACCGATGCGGGCAGCGAGCTGCTCGTGGGTGGCGCCGAAGTCGTCCAGGAGCTGGCGGTAGGCCGCCGCCTCCTCCAGGGCGTTGAGCTGCTCGCGCTGGAGGTTCTCGATCAGAGCGTCCAGGAGGAGCTTGTCCTCCTGGGTCTCCCGCACGATCGCCGGGATCAGCTCCAGTCCGGCCATCGTGGAGGCCCGCCAACGGCGCTCCCCCATGATGAGCTCGTACCGGTCGTCCTCGACCCGCCGGACCACGACGGGCTGGAGCAGGCCGACCTCTCTGATCGAGGCGGCCAGGTTCTCCAGGGCGCCGCCGTCGAAGACCTCCCGGGGCTGCCGGGGGTTCGGCGCGATGGCCTCGACCGGGATCTCCAGGAAGTAGGCGCCCACGACCGGCTCGGGGCTCTGCTCCTGAGAGACCGGCTCCGCGGCCACCATGGTCGCGGTCGCGCCGGTCGCGCCGGTCGCGCCGGATACGGCGGGCTTCGCGGGCGCGGGCGCCGTGGGGATCAGCGCCAGCAACCCTTTGCCCAGTCCTCTCGCCTGCTTGCTCACTGCCCCTCCCCAAGGCTCAAGGTCCCGCCCTCAGTAGTGTCCGCGACGGCACGGCCGAGGACCTCCCGGCCGCTCACACGGCCGCGCCGCGGTAAGCGATCTCACGGGCGGCGTCCATGTAGGCCATCGCACCGCTGGAGCCCGGGTCGTAGGTCATGACCGACTGTCCGTAACTGGGCGCCTCGGAGACGCGCACGCTCCGCGGGATCAGCGTGCTCAGCACCGTGTCGCCGAAGTGAGACCGTACCTCTTCCGCGACCTGCGAGGCGAGCCGGGTACGGCCGTCGTACATCGTCATGAGGATGGTGGACAGGTCGAGCGTGGGGTTCAGATGGGCGCGGACCAGTTCCACGTTCCGGAGCAGCTGGCCCAGGCCCTCCAGCGCGTAGTACTCGCACTGGATCGGGATCAGCAGCTCGTTCGCGGCCATCAGCGCGTTGACGGTCAGCAGACCGAGCGACGGCGGGCAGTCGATGAGGATGTAGTCGAACTCGATGACGTCGTAGGCCGCCAGCGCCCGCTGCAGCCGGGCCTCCCGGGCCACCATGGAGACCAGCTCGATCTCCGCGCCCGCGAGGTCGATGGTGGCGGGGGCGCAGTAGAGGCCGGGCATGTCCGGGACCTCCTTCACCACCTCGGCGAGCGGCATGTCCTCCACCAGGACCTTGTACATGTCCGGAACGTCACCGCGGTGCTCGATGGCCAGGGCCGTCGAGGCGTTGCCCTGCGGGTCGAGGTCCACCACCAGAACGCGCTGGCCGTGCATGGAGAGGGCCGCCGCCAGGTTGACCGAGGTGGTGGTCTTTCCCACCCCGCCCTTCTGGTTCGCGACGGTGAAGATCCGGGTCTTGGGCGGCCGGGGCCAGTCGCCGTCCCGGGTCGCCGAGGAGCTCCCGGAAGCGACCGCGGCCTGCTGGGGCGATGTTTCACGTGAAACCACTGAGCTGAGTGCCTCTCGTACCAGCGGCGAGTCGCCGGGATTAAGGGAGTTGGGGGTCACGGACGTCTTCCTTTCCACCGGCCGGGCCCCGGCGGGGGGAGCCGAGGCCGGCCATCCCAGGCCGGAAGGGCTGCCGAGCGGAGCGGAGAGGGGCCTCTCCGGCCAGCCGAGACCGTCCGCCGTGCCGGTGATCGCGCGTCCGCGGTCGCCCGGCGCGGAGGAGCCGGCGCTCGCACCGGGGGGCGTTCGACTCACCGGATCTCCTTGGCCTCGCACTCGCTTCTCCGGTCCGTCTACTGGCCTCGCGCCCGTTGGGGGCGCGGAGCGCGATCCTTTCGGCGAGAGGCCTGCCGGGCTCTCTCGGGGGCCCGGCCGGCGACCACCCGAATGAGCGTTGCATGCGGCTCGACCTTACCGTGCCCGACGGAGACGAGCTCGGCGGTCGGCACTCCGCTGGATCGCAATTGCGCCTCGGCCTCCGCGAGCTCCTCCGCGGCGCGCTCCCCCTTCATCGCGAGCAGCTCTCCGCCTTCGCGGAGCAGCGGCAGCGCCCAGGAGAGCAACCGGCCGAGCGGCGCCACCGCCCGCGCGGAGGCCACGTCGAACTCGCGCTTGCCGGCGAACTCCTCGGCCCGGCCGCGCAGCACCTCGACGTTCTCCAGCTTCAGCGAGTCGACGCACTCCTGGAGGAAGACCGTCCGGCGCAGGAGCGGTTCGAGGAGCGTGACCGAGACGTCGGGCCGGACGATGGCGAGCACCAGGCCGGGCAGTCCCGCACCGGAGCCGATGTCCACCAGCCGCACGTTCTGGGGGACGGCCTCGGCGACCACCGCGCAGTTGAGCAGGTGGCGATCCCAGATCCGGGGCACCTCGCGGGGACCGAGCAGCCCGCGCACCACTCCAGGACCGGCCAGCAGCTCCGCGAACGCCTCCGCTCGGGACCAGGCCTCGCCGGTGAACACCTCACGGGCCACCTCGGGCGGTTCGGGCAACTGGTCGCTCACTGGATGATCACTCTCTCCTCAGAATCAGCGGGCCACTCCCGGGGGGTGAGCCGTTGCCGACATGCGCTGTGCGACCCAACGTTAGCCGACGCCCGGAGGGATCCGCCGTGCCGATGAGAGGGACGAAAAAGGCCGCCGTCCCTGGCGTGCCAGGGACGGCGGCCGGTCGTCCGCCCGCCGGAGCGGGGTCACACGGGGAGGACCACCACGAAGCGGCGCGGCTCCTCGCCCTCGGACTCGCTGCGCAGGCCCGCGGCGGCCACGGCGTCGTGCACGATCTTGCGCTCGAACGGCGTCATCGGCTGGAGGGACTTCGGCTCGCCGGAGCGCTTGACGTCCCCGGCGACCTTGGTGCCGAGTTCGCGGAGCTCGGTCCGGCGGCGGTCGCGGTACCCGCCGATGTCGAGCATCAGGCGCGAGCGCTCCCCCGTCTGCCGGTGGACCGCCAGCCGGGTGAGCTCCTGGAGCGCCTCCAGGACCTCGCCGTTGGGACCCACCAGGTCGCCGCCCTTGACGTCCACGACGGAGACGACGGCACGGTCGCCCTCGACGTCCATGTCGATGTCACCGTCGATGTCGGCGATGTCGAGCAGCCCTTCGAGATAGTCGGCCGCGATCTCGCCCTCCTGCTCCAGGGCTGCGAGATCGGGAGCCGCCTTGGCCGCGGTCTCCTGCTGGGCCTCAGTCACGTCCAGCCACTCCTTCGTGCTGTCGGGATGGGTCGGGGAGCGCCGTGGATCCGGGGACCCACGCCATCCGCCGGGACTACTTCTTACCGCCCGTCCGCTTGCTGCGGGGCTGGCGGGTCGGCTGCTGGCGGGTGACCTTGGGGGCCGGCGGCGCGGGCGGGGCCTCGGGCTCGGGTGCGGTCTTGCGCACCTTGCTCAGCAGGCCCGGCTTCGGGGCGGGCGTCACCATGTTGCCCTTGGCGTCGAGCACCGGCATGGGGTGCCGGCTGTAGTACCAGTGCTGCTGGCCGAGCGTCCACAGGTTGGTGGTGACCCAGTAGAGGATCAGGCCGAGGGGGAAGTTCAGGGAGAAGATCGCGAACATCGGCGAGATGTACATCAGGATCTTCTGCTGCTGCGCCATGGGGTTGTCCGGCATCTGCGCCATCGAGCGGGTCACGCTCTGCCGGACGGTGAGGAACGTGGTCAGCGAGCTGATCGCCACGAAGACCGCGAGCACCACCTTGGCGACGACCGGGTCGGCGCCGAGGGCGGTGACCTCCTTGGCGTCCCAGAAGAAGGTGGCCGGGAGCGGGGCGCCGAAGATGTGCGCCGCCCGGGCGTCGTTCACCAGCTCCTGCGTCATGCCGAACTTCGGCTGGCCCGCCGCCATCGCCTGCAGCACGGTGAACATCGAGATGAAGATGGGGAACTGCGCCAGGATCGGCAGGCAGCCGCCGAGCGGGTTGGCTCCCGCTCCCTGGTACAGCGCCATGACCTCCTGGTTCATGCGCTGCTTGTCGTTCTTGTAGCGCTTGCGCAGCTCCTGGACCTTGGGCGCGAGCTCCTGCATCTTCTTCGACGAGCGCATCTGCTTGAGGAAGAGCGGGAAGATCAGCAGCCGCATCAGCACGGTCAGCGTGATGATGGTCAGCGCCCAGTTGAGCCCGTTGTCCTTCGGGATGAAGGTGCTGTAGCCCTGGTGAATCCAGGTGATGACTTGGGCGACGGCTGTGTACAGCCAGTTGAGCCAGGACAGCTCCACCGAGCTAGCTCCCTTGCGTTTCGTGGGACCGGACCGGGCGTGGGGGCACCGGGTCTAAACCTCCGGGATGGAATGGGTGGCAACGCCCGATTCTCCGGATCGTCAACCATGTGCCGCGCAACGCGCCGTGAACGGCGATCGCCTCGAGGCCGTAGGCGCTGCACGAGGGATGGAACCGGCAGCGGGGACCCAGCAGCGGGCTCACGAAGGCCCGGTAGAACCGGATCGGAGCCATCAGGGTCCGGGCGGCCGGGGAGGCCCCGGCGGTCTGCTGCGCCGTCATCGTCATCCCTCCAGGCGAGTCGTGGAGGACTCTCGCCGCCTGAGTAAACGATCGAGCGCGGCGTCGAGTTCGGCGGCTAGGCGCTCGCTCCGCGCGGACGCGGCCGGTGGATTGGCGCGTACAACCAGCAGGCTACCTCGCGGGAGACGGCCGAGCCGGTCGCGCATGAGGTGTCTCAGCCGGCGCTTGACCCGGTTGCGGACGACCGCGCCGCCGACGGCGCGGCTCACCACGAATCCCACCAGGGGCGGTTCGGCGGCCCGGCGGTCGGGGGCGCGCATGCCGAGATGCGCGACCAGCGTGGGACGGCCCGAGCGGCCGCCCTTCCTGACCGCGCTGTTGAACTCCTCGCCCCGGCGCATGCGGGAGCTGGACGGCAGCACGAGAGGACCTTCTCAACCCTGGGCAGGTACGGCTGTCGCCCGCCGGGCCTCACGGTCGGCGGGCGACAGGACGCTCACTGCCCGGCCCGGCGGACCGGGCACGGCGGACGCGCGTCAGGCGGAGAGCTCGGCGCGGCCCTTGCGACGGCGGGCGGCCAGGATCGCGCGACCGGCGCGGGTGCGCATGCGCAGCCGGAAGCCGTGGGTCTTCGCGCGACGGCGGTTGTTCGGCTGGAAAGTACGCTTGCTCACGAGTGGGCTCCAGGCTTGAGGCGCATCCCCAGCACATGGGGATGTTCGACATGGCTGGCCTGCCGGAAGCGGGGCATGCGAAATAGCCGCCGCATGGCAAGCCGACCGTCGTACGTTACGGGGCGGATGCGTCCCAGGTCAAACCGGGCGCCTTCGCCGACGCGGTTGTCCACAGCCTCACCGGCGTCCTTTCCACGGGTGTTTCTTTATCCACAGGATGTGCACCCAGCCCCCTCCGCACAGCCACTAGGCTGTGGACAACGTCTTGAACACCCTGTGGACACGGACTACTGTCGGCCCCTCCGGACCATCTTCCCGCTGGAGAACACGGCCTTGCCGTATGCGCGGGGTTGTGCACGGCTTGTGGATCCGCTGTGGATTCCATGTGGATTTCGAGACGGGACCACGACGGGCCGCACGGCCGCCGGCGTGTGGACGGCGTGTGGACAACGGGAGATCCGAGGCGCTCGGCGGCCATCGGTGTGGACGAAGAGCGGATTCGCGGTGAGCTCACGGGGACCGCGTCAAGGAGGGGAGCCGGGCCATGGACGAAATGGAACTCGGCGCGGTGTGGGCGCGGGTACTGGCGAGTTCCCTCCACGAGGACGTCCCGCCCATCCACCGGGCGTGGCTGGGTCAGACCGTGCCCTTCGGGCTCATGAACGACACCGTGGTGCTCGCCGCGCCCACCGACTTCGCCCGGGACGTGCTGGAGAACAAGCTCCGGCCCCTGGTCACCCAGGCCCTCTCCCAGGAGATGGGCCGCCCGATGCGGTTCGCGGTCATGGTGGACCCCGCCGCGAGCGCGAACGCGAATCCGGGCCCGGGCGCCGGCGGCGCCGGGCGGACCGGCGGCGCCTCCCGCCCGCGGGAGCCGTATCCCCAGGACGCCGGGACGGGTTATCCACAGGACGCCAAAACGGGTTATCCCCAGGGCAACGGTGCGCAGCAGGGTTATGCACAGGACGGGAACGCCCAGCACCACGGGGGTTCCGGCCAGCAGCACCCCTATCCCGCACCGCACCCGGCCGCACCGCCGTCCACCGACTATCCACAGGCCCGGCCACAGGGCCAGGGGTTCTCCTTCCCCTATCCGCAGGGCGAGGGCGACTATCCCCCGCGGGAGGAGAACGCGCGGCCGTACCGTCCGGCGCCCCCCGCTCCCGCGCCGCCGCCCGCGGAGCAGGACCGCGGCCAGGGGTACGGCGGGCGGGGCTACCCCCCGCAGCCGGCTCCGCCCCGCGCCGAGTCCGGCGCCTTCGAGCGCCCGGCGCCCGGTCCCGTCCCCGCTCCCGCCCAGAACAGGTGGGACGCCCGCGGCGGACGCACGCCCGGGGAGCCGGCCCGGCTGAACCCCAAGTACACCTTCGAGACCTTCGTCATCGGCTCCAGCAACCGCTTCGCGCACGCCGCAGCGGTCGCGGTGGCCGAGGCGCCGGCCAAGGCGTACAACCCGCTGTTCATCTACGGCGACTCCGGTCTGGGCAAGACCCACCTGCTGCACGCGATCGGCCACTACGCGCAGAGCCTCTACGACGGCGCGCGGGTGCGGTACGTCAGCTCGGAGGAGTTCACCAACGACTTCATCAACTCCATCCGCGACCACAAGGCCGACAACTTCCGCGGCCGGTACCGGGCCGTGGACATCCTGCTGGTGGACGACATCCAGTTCCTGGAGGGCAAGGAGCAGACGCAGGAGGAGTTCTTCCACACCTTCAACACCCTGCACAACGCCAACAAGCAGATCGTCATCTCCAGCGACCGGGCGCCCAAGCAGCTGATCACCCTGGAGGACCGGCTGCGCAACCGGTTCGAGTGGGGGCTGATCACCGACGTGCAGCCGCCCGAGCTGGAGACCCGCATCGCGATCCTGCGCAAGAAGGCGATCCAGGAGGGGCTGGCCGCCCCGCCGGAGGTGCTGGAGTACATCGCCAGCCGCATCTCCACCAACATCCGCGAGCTGGAGGGCGCGCTGATCCGGGTGACCGCGTTCGCCAGCCTCAACCGGCAGTCGGTGGACCTGCAGCTCACCGAGGTCGTGCTCAAGGACCTGATCACCGAGGACGCCGACTCCGAGATCACCATCGCCACGATCATGGCCTCGACCGCCACCTACTTCGGCCTGTCGATCGACGACCTGTGCGGCGGCTCGCGCTCGCGGGTCCTGGTGACCGCCCGGCAGATCGCCATGTACCTGTGCCGGGAGCTCACCGACATGTCGCTGCCGAAGATCGGCCAGCAGTTCGGCGGCCGGGACCACACCACGGTCATGCACGCCGACCGGAAGATCCGCTCGCTCATGGCGGAGCGGCGTTCGATCTACAACCAGGTCAACGAGCTCACCACGAGGATCAAGCAGCAGTCCCGCAATGGGTGAAGGATTCACCCACAGATGATGCACAGCCTGTGGAAAACCTTGTGGATCAGCGCTCCTGTCTGCAGAAACCCGGGCGATCAGGAAAATTCGTACAGCCGAGCCGATGATGAGTCAGCCTCACCTTATTCCCCACCTGGGGACAACTCTGGGGAGAACCTGGGGAGAACTTGTTGACAACCTGTGGACGCTCTGTGGACGCCCTGTGTACGGAGTTATCCCCAAGGACAAAACGGTCTCCTACCCCGTGGACAACCTGTGGAAACCTCGTGGATAACCATCGTTTACCGGTGGACGGGAGACCCCTGATCTGGGGATGGCCTGTGGGTAAAGTTCGACTGTCCACAGGACGGCCGGTTTCCCACAGGCGTCGCCCACACCCCCGGTGGATGAAAAAACAGGGTGTGAGCTGCGAAAACGAGGTCCGTCCACAGTTTCCACACCCCCTACTGTGACGACCTCTCTTATCTCTCAAGAAGAAACTCAAGACCCATAGAGGGGTTCCGGGCCAGCGCAGGCGCGCGACAGTGAACACTTGAACCCCCACGGCACCGAGCGGACAGCGCTCGATACACAGGAGGCAGATCCACGTGATGTTCCGGGTCGACCGAGACGTGCTCGCAGAGGCGGTCGCATGGACGGCACGCAGCCTTCCGGCGCGTCCCTCCGTGCCGGTGCTGGCCGGCATGCGCCTCGAGGTCACGGAGGGCGGTCAGCTCAAGCTCTCCGGCTTCGACTACGAGGTCTCCGCGGAGGTGACCCTCGAACTGCAGACGGGCGAGGCCGGAGTGGTGCTCGTCTCCGGCAGGCTCCTCGCCGAGATCACCCGCGCGCTCCCCGCACAGCCTGTGGATTTCGTGGTGGAGGGGGCCAAGGCCGTCGTCACCTGCGGCAGCGCCCGGTTCACCCTGCTCACCATGCCTGTGGAGGACTACCCCTCCCTGCCGGCCATGCCGCCGGCGGCCGGGCGCGTCGGCAGCGACGTGTTCGCCTCCGCGGTCGGCCAGGTCGCGGTGGCCGCGGGCAAGGACGACACGCTGCCGATGCTGACCGGCGTGCGGGTGGAGATCGAGGGCGAGACCGTCACCCTGGCCGCCACCGACCGCTACCGCCTGGCCGTGCGCGAGCTGAAGTGGCAGCCGGAGCAGGCCGACATCTCGGCGATCGCGATGATCCCCGGCAAGACCCTCGCCGACACCGCCAAGGCGCTCGGGTCGACCGGTGCGCAGGTCGAGATCGCGATGAGCTCCGTCGGCGGCACCGGAGAGGGCATGATCGGCTTCTCCAGCGCCGGACGGCGCACCACCACCCGGCTGCTCGACCCGGAGTTCCCCAAGTACCGCTCGCTGCTGCCGACCGAGTTCTCCGCCCGCGCGGACCTGTCCACGGCCTCGTTCGTCGAGGCCGTCAAGCGCGTGGCGCTGGTCGCCGAGCGCAACACCCCGGTCCGGATGGCCTTCCGCGGCGGCGAGGTGGTGCTGGAGGCGGGCAGCGGCGACGAGGCGCAGGCGGTGGAGGTCCTGCCGGTGGACTTCGAGGGCGACGACATCAACATCGCCTTCAACCACCAGTTCCTGCTGGAGGGTCTGCACGCGATCGACTCCGACGTGGCCCGGTTGCAGATGACCACCTCCACCAAGCCCGCCATCCTCACCCCGGGCAAGCCTGTGGACGACGAGAGCGCCTCCGCCTACCGTTACCTGATCATGCCGATCCGGCTGTCGAGCTGACGCGGGGACGGCAGGCCGTCCAGCGCGCCGCTGGGGCGGGCGGGACGGGTGAGGGCGGGGGGAACCCGCCGCAGGTCCGCCGGGCGGGCAGGGAGCCGCTCAGCGCCTCCGGTGCGGGCTTCCACGGCGTGCCGGGCCGTTCGCTCCCGCCCGTCCGGACCCGGGTGGATGAGGGGATCCCGGGAAGGGGATGCTCGTAGGGCACAGCGGTACGGACGGTTTTGGGCGACCCTGAAGGGGACGGCACATGCAGATCGGCATGATCGGACTGGGCAAGATGGGCGGCAACATGGCCGAGCGGCTGCGCCGCGGCGGCCACGAGGTCGTCGGCTACGACCGGGATCCGGGCGTCAGCGACGTCGGCAGCCTGCAGGAGCTGGTGGACCGGTTGCAGACGCCGCGCACGGTGTGGGTCATGGTCCCGGCCGGGGCCCCGACCCAGGCGACGGTCGAGGATCTCGGCAAGCTGCTGTCGGCCGGGGACGTCGTCGTCGACGGCGGCAACTCGCACTACGTGGACGACCAGAAGCACGGCGCCGAGCTGGCGGCCCGCGGGATCGGCTTCGTCGACTGCGGCGTGAGCGGCGGCGTCTGGGGCCTGGAGAACGGCTACGCGCTGATGGTCGGCGGCGCCGAGGCGGACATCGAGCGGCTCCGGCCGGTCTTCGAGACCCTCAAGCCCGAGGGCGAGGACGGCTTCGTCCACGCGGGCCGGATCGGCGCCGGCCACTTCGCGAAGATGGTCCACAACGGCATCGAGTACGGCATGATGCAGGCCTTCGCCGAGGGCTGGGAGCTGCTGGAGGCCGCCGACATCGTGACGGACGTGCCGGGCGCCTTCAAGAGCTGGCGGCAGGGCACGGTCATCCGCTCGTGGCTGCTCGACCTGCTGGTCCGCGCGCTGGACGAGGACGCCGACCTGTCGGGTCTGCGGGGTTACGCCCAGGACTCCGGCGAGGGCCGGTGGACGGTCCAGGCGGCGGTGGACCACGCGGTCCCGCTGCCCGTCATCACCGCCGCGCTGTACGCGCGGTTCGCCTCCCGCCAGGACGACTCCCCCGCCATGAAGATGGTCGCGGCCCTGCGCAACCAGTTCGGCGGGCACGCCGTCACCGCCAAGGAGGGCGAGGTCGCCAAGGGCGCCGACGCCCCCGGCGCCGACGTCGTCCCCCCGGTCGAGGCCCAGGGCTAGGTCCCGCTCCGGTCCACCGCCTGTGGACGGGTACGGCGCGGCGGCGCGCCCGTCCCGCGTCCGTCCACAGGCGGTGGACCGCGGCCCCCTCCGTCCACAGGCGGTGGACCGCGGCCCCCTCCGTCCACAGGTCGTGGACCGCGGCATCCCCGCCGCCGGATGCACCCGCCCGCGCCGACGGTGTCGGCGGTGTCGGCTGTGTCGCTCATGCCCCTTCGGTACGGCCGGGAGCCTCCAGCCACCGCAGGAACGGGAAGGCACTAACGTAACGGCGTGCACGTAGCCCACCTCTCGCTGACCGACTTCCGGTCCTACGACGCCGTGGAACTCGCCCTGGAGCCGGGCGCCGCGGCCTTCGTGGGGCCGAACGGACAGGGCAAGACCAACCTGGTCGAGGCGCTGGGCTACGTGGCCACGCAGTCGAGCCACCGGGTCGCCACCGACGGGCCGCTGGTCCGGCAGGGGGCGGCGCGGGCCGTCGTGCGGTCGGTGGTCGTGCGCGACGACCGACGGGCGCTGGTCGAGCTGGAGATCAATCCCGGCAGGGCCAACCGGGCCCGGCTGAACCGTTCCCCCGTGTCCCGTCCGCGCGACGTCATCGGGCTGCTGCGCACGGTGCTGTTCGCCCCGGAGGACCTGGCCCTGGTCAAGGGCGACCCCGCCGAGCGCCGCCGGTTCCTGGACGACCTGCTGGTGGCCAGGGCCCCGCGGTTCGCCGGGGTCCGCGCCGACTACGACCGGGTGCTCAAGCAGCGCGGGGCCCTGCTGCGCACCGCCGCCCAGGCCAGGCGCGGCGGCCGGAGCCCCGCGCGCAGCGGCCGGCGGGCCGAGAGCGAGGCCGCGTTCGCGGCGGCCGGGGCCGGTGACGTGCTGAGCACGCTGGAGGTCTGGGACGCGCACCTGGCCCGGCACGGAGCCGAACTGCTGGCGGCCCGGCTGGAGCTCGTCGAGGCGCTGCGCCCGCTGGTGGCCGCCTCCTACGCCGCACTGGCGCCCGGCTCCGTACCGGTGGACCTGGAGTACCGCGGCACCCTGTCCACCGGGTCCGCGGGATCTGGAGGATCCGCAGAGTCGGCGGGACCCGCGGGACCCGCAGCGCCCGCGGGACCCGCAGCGCCCGCGGAACCCGCAGCGCCCGCGGCCGTGCACGCGCCCGACCGGGCCGCGCTGGAGGAGGGGCTCCGGGCCGGGCTGCTGGAGGTCCGCGCCGCCGAGCTGGAACGCGGGGTCACCCTCGTCGGGCCGCACCGCGACGACCTCTTCCTCGGCCTGGGGGAGCTGCCCGCGCGCGGCTACGCCAGCCACGGAGAGTCCTGGTCGTTCGCCCTGGCCCTCCGGCTGGCCGCCTACGACCTGCTCCGGGCCGACGGCGGCGACCCGGTGCTGATCCTCGACGACGTCTTCGCCGAGCTGGACGCGCAGCGCCGCCGTCGGCTGGCCGAGCTCGTCGCCCCCGCCGAACAGGTGCTGATCACCGCCGCGGTCCCCGACGACGTGCCCGCGGAGCTGGCCGGAGCCCGGTTCGACGTGGCGGAGGGGAGCGTGACCCGTGTCCGCTGAGCGGGCGCCCGAGCCGGAGACGGCGCCGGCCGGAGACGGGGAGGCCTCCGCGCCGGGCTCCGGCACCGCGCCGGGAGCCGCGCCGGGAGCCGCGCCGGGCTCCGGCGGGGGGACCGCGAGGAACGCCGCAGCCAGGGGAGCGGCGCTGGCCAGGGAGAAACTGGCCCAGGCGAAGGCCGACGCGGCCAAGCGCGGTCAGCTGCCGCGCGAGCCCCGGCGCAAGGCCGCGGGACCGCGCCGGGCGTCGGGGGACCCGCAGCTCTTCGGACAGGCCATCACCGACCTGCTCGCCGACCGGGGCTGGAAGGAGCCGGTGGCGGTCGGCGGGGTCTTCGGGCGCTGGCACGAGATCGTCGGCCCGGAGATGGCCGCGCACACCACGCCGGAGGGCTTCGACGACGGCGAGGTCCTGGTGGTCGCCGACTCCACCGCCTGGGCCTCGCAGGTGCGGTGGCTGGCCGGGCAGGTGGTCAGGCGGCTGAACGAGGAACTCGGGGACGGGACCGTACGGCGCATCAACGTGCAGGGGCCGCAGAACGCCCCGCGGCACACCGGGGGCCTGCGGGTGACCGGGAGCCGGGGGCCGGGCGACACCTACGGGTGACCGTCGGCGGGACGCCCGCGGACGGACGGCACCTACGGGTGACCGTCGGCGGGACGCCCGCGGACGGACGGCATGCGGATCGGGCTCCCCTCCCCTGCTCGACCGGGCCGAAACGGATCAGCGGCCCTCTGGAGCGCCGACTTCCATCCCCGTAGGGGGATGCTCGAAACGGTGATCGACTCGTCTGGGAGGCTTTCAGGCCCCGTCAATGCCGCACGATGTGTCCGGAGCCGCTAGAATGAAACAGGATTCCGGACACGTCCGTTTGCGCGTCGCCCCGGCAGGAGCGCCGATTCCCTCGGGTGAGCGCATCGGGGCATTCACGACGGTGACGGGCACGGCGGAGCTGATGTGCTCTCGCCGCGTGTCCTCGGCAGGAGGATTTCACACTTGTCCTACGACGCTAGCTCAATCACCGTTCTCGAAGGGCTTGAGGCGGTCCGCAAACGCCCGGGCATGTACATCGGATCGACCGGGGAGCGCGGCCTCCACCACCTCGTCTACGAGGTCGTGGACAACTCCGTCGACGAGGCCCTCGCCGGGCACGCCGACCGGATCGAGGTCACGCTCCTGGCCGACAACGGCGTCAGGGTCGTCGACAACGGCCGGGGCATCCCCGTCGGCCTGCACCCCGTCGAGAAGCGTCCCGCGGTCGAGGTCGTCCTGACCGTGCTGCACGCGGGCGGCAAGTTCGACAGCAAGTCCTACGCGGTCTCCGGCGGCCTGCACGGCGTGGGCGTCTCCGTGGTCAACGCGCTGTCCACCCGGCTGGATGTGGAGATCCGCACCGACGGCCACCACTGGCGGCAGAGCTACGCCGACACCCGGCCCACCGGCCCGCTGGTCAAGGGCGAGCCGACGGACGAGACCGGCACCTCCATCACCTTCTGGGCCGACGAGACCATCTTCGAGACCACCACGTGGAACTTCGAGACGCTCTCGCGCCGCTTCCAGGAGATGGCCTTCCTGAACAAGGGCCTGACGATCTCCCTGCGGGACGAGCGGCCCGACCACGGCGTCGAGGACGGGCCCACCGAGGTCGTCTACCACTACGAGGGCGGCCTGTCCGACTTCGTCCGGCACCTCAACTCCAAGAAGGAGCCCGCCCACGTCTCGGTGATCGACTTCGAGGAGCACGGCGACGGCATCTCGGTCGAGATCGCCATGCAGTGGAACAACTCCTACAGCGAGTCGGTCTACACCTTCGCCAACACGATCAACACGGCCGAGGGCGGCACCCACGAGGAGGGCTTCCGCGCCGCGCTGACGTCGATCGTCAACCGCTACGCGCGCGAGCAGAAGTTCCTCAAGGAGGGCAAGGACGACAACCTGTCCGGTGAGGACATCCGCGAGGGGCTCACCGCGATCATCTCGGTGAAGCTGGCCGACCCGCAGTTCGAGGGCCAGACCAAGACCAAGCTGGGCAACACCGAGGCCAAGTCGTTCGTCCAGAAGGCCTGCAACGACCACCTGCGCGACTGGTTCGAGCGCAACCCGGGCGAGGCCAAGGACGTCATCAACAAGTCCCTGCAGGCCGCCCGCGCCCGCATCGCGGCCCGCCAGGCCCGCGACCTCACCCGGCGCAAGTCGCTGCTGGAGTCGGGTTCCGGCCTGCCCGGCAAGCTGGCCGACTGCCAGTGGAGCGACCCGGAGAAGTGCGAGCTGTTCATCGTCGAGGGCGACTCGGCGGGCGGCTCGGCCAAGGGCGGCCGCGACTCCAAGTTCCAGGCCATCCTGCCCATCCGCGGCAAGATCCTGAACGTGGAGAAGGCCCGCATCGACCGGGTGCTCAAGAACGCCGAGGTCCAGGCGCTGATCACCGCGATGGGCACCGGGGTGCACGACGAGTTCGACATCGCCAAGCTCCGCTACCACAAGCTCATCCTGATGGCGGACGCCGACGTCGACGGCCAGCACATCAACACGCTCCTGCTCACGCTGCTGTTCCGCTTCATGCGCCCGCTGATCGAGGCCGGCCACGTCTACCTCTCCCAGCCCCCGCTCTACAAGATCAAGTGGGACCGCCGGGGCGAGGACGCCTCCTACGCCTACTCCGACCCCGAGCGCGACGCGATCATCGAGGACGGCATCGCCCGGGGCAAGCGCGACCCGCGCGCGCACGACGGCATCCAGCGCTTCAAGGGCCTGGGCGAGATGAACGCCGCCCAGCTCTGGGAGACCACGATGAACCCCGAGACGCGGCTCCTGCGCCAGGTCACCCTGGACGACGCGGCCCAGGCCGACGAGCTGTTCAGCGTCCTCATGGGAGAGGACGTGGAGGCCCGCCGCTCCTTCATCATCAGGAACGCGCGGGACGTGCGCTTCCTCGATGTGTAGCGGCAGCCGTACCGACCCTCTCCGACTCCCGAAAAGGATCCACCACCCGTGACGGACGTGAACCTCCCGCCCGCGCCCGCGGAACGCATCGAGCCGGTCGACATCCAGTCGGAGATGCAGCGCAGCTACATGGACTACGCGATGTCCGTCATCGTGTCCCGCGCGCTGCCCGACGTCCGCGACGGACTCAAGCCGGTCCACCGCCGCGTGCTCTACGCGATGTACGACGGCGGCTACCGGCCCGACCGCGGCTACTTCAAGTGCTCCCGCGTCGTCGGCGACGTGATGGGCTCCTACCACCCGCACGGCGACTCCTCGATCTACGGGACCGTCGTACGGCTGGCGCAGCCCTGGGCGCTGCGCTACACCCTGGTCGACGGCCAGGGCAACTTCGGATCGCCGGGCAACGACATGCCGGCCGCCATGCGCTACACCGAGTGCAAGCTCGCGCCGATCGCCATGGAGATGATCCGTGACATCGACAAGGACACCGTCGACTTCCAGCCCAACTACGACGGGCGCTCGCAGGAGCCGCTGGTCCTGCCGTCGCGGTTCCCGAACCTGCTGGTCAACGGGTCGGCCGGCATCGCGGTCGGCATGGCGACCAACATCCCGCCGCACAACCTGCGCGAGGTGGCCGAGGGCGTCAAGTGGGCCCTGCAGCACCCCGAGGCGGGCGACGACGAGCTGCTCGAGGCGCTGATCGAGCGGGTCAAGGGGCCCGACTTCCCGACCGGCGCGCTCATCGTCGGCCGCCGCGGCATCGACGACGCCTACCGGACCGGCCGCGGGTCGATCACCATGCGGGCGATCGTCGAGGTCGAGGAGGACGCCAAGGGCCGCCAGTGCCTGGTCATCACCGAGCTGCCCTACATGGTCAACCCGGACAACCTGGCGCTGTCGATCGCCGAGTCGGTCAAGGACGGCCGGATCAGCGGCATCGCCGACGTCCGGGACGAGAGCTCCTCCCGGGTCGGGCAGCGCCTGGTCATCGTGCTCAAGCGCGACGCGGTCGCCAAGGTCGTGCTGAACAACCTCTACAAGCACACCCAGCTGCAGACCACCTTCGGCGCCAACATGCTGGCCCTGGTGGACGGCGTGCCGCGCACCCTCAGGCTCGACCAGTTCGTCCGGCACTACATCGACCACCAGATCGAGGTCGTCGTCCGCCGGACGCGCTACCTGCTGCGCAAGGCCGAGGAGCGGGCCCACATCCTGAGCGCGCTGCTCAAGGCGCTCGACCGGATGGACGAGGTCATCGCCCTGATCCGCAGATCGCCCTCGGCGTCCGAGGCGCAGGGCGGTCTGATGGCGCTGCTGGAGATCGACCAGATCCAGGCGCAGGCCATCCTCGACATGCAGCTGCGCAAGCTGGCCGCCCTGGAGCGGCAGCAGATCATCGACGAGTACGACTCGCTGATGGCGCAGATCACCGACTACCAGGCCATCCTCGCCTCGCCCGAGCGGCAGCGCACGATCGTCTTCGACGAGCTCTCCGAGATCACCGCGAAGTACGGCGACGAGCGCAAGACGGAGATCATCGCCTATGAGGCGGACATGTCGATCGAGGACCTCCTCGCCGAGGAGGACATGGTCGTCACGATCACCCGGGGCGGGTACGCCAAGCGCACCAACACCGACCTCTACCGGGCGCAGAAGCGCGGCGGCAAGGGGGTGCGCGGCGCGCAGCTCCGCCAGGACGACATCGTCGACCACTTCTTCGTCACCACGACGCACCACTGGCTGCTGTTCTTCACGAACAAGGGGCGCGTCTACCGGGTCAAGGCCTACGAGCTGCCCGACGCCGGCCGGGACGCCCGCGGCCAGCACCTGGCGAACCTGCTGGCCATGCAGCCGGACGAGGTCGTGATGGAGGTCCTGGCGATGCGCGACTACGACGTCGCGCCGTACCTCGTGCTGGCCACCCGGAGCGGTCTGGTGAAGAAGACACGCCTGGCCGAATACGACTCGCCGCGCACCGGTGGCCTCATCGCCATCAATCTGCGCGAAGATGACGAAGTGATCGCAGCACGGTTGGTGTCGGAGGAGGACGACCTCCTGATGGTCTCCCGCAACGCCCAGTCCATCCGCTTCACCGCCTCCGACGAGGCGCTGCGGCCGATGGGACGGGCGACCAGCGGCGTGATCGGCATGCGCTTCCTGGACGGCGACGAGCTCCTCGCGATGAACCGGATCGCCGACGGTGACGACGTGCTGGTCGCCACCGAGGGCGGCTATGCCAAGCGCACCCCGGCGGATCAGTACCCTGTGCAGGGCCGAGGCGGCAAGGGCGTGCTGACCGCGAAGATCGTCAGCGCTCGTGGCAGGCTTGTCGGCGCGGTGATGGTGCGGGCCGAGGACGAGGTCTTCGCGATCACGTCGGGCGGCGGGGTCATCCGTACCAGCGCCGGGGAGATCAAGCAGTCGGGCCGCCAGACCATGGGGGTGCGGCTGATGAACCTGAGCGAGGGGGACAGCGTCGTGGCCCTCGCCCGCAACGCCGAGGCGCTGGAGAGCTCCGAGGCGTTGGAGATCGAGGAAAACGGGGAAGGGGAGTAGCCGGTGAGCGCTCAGGCCAGTTCGGGTCGACGGCCGTCCTCGCCTTCCCGACCGAAACGCGAGCAGGTGACGGAGAAGATGGACAAGGCCACTGAAGCGGATGTCGTGGAGGTGGTCGAGTCCCCGGCCGACGGCCGGGCCTCCGCGCCGGAGACCGGCGGTTCGGCGACCGACGAGACCACCGAGGGCAGGTCCGGTATGACCAAGGCGAACGACGACGAGAAGCCGGCCGACTCCACGGTGCGGATCCGCCCGGCCTCCGCCGACGCTGGCCCGTCCTGGTCGCCCGGGGCCGCGGGGTCGCCGCCGTCCCCGCCGCGGAACCCGGCCGGTCCGGCAGGCCCGGCCTCCGGCGGCCCGGCGGCGGGCGCGGCCCCGGCCGGTACGGTTCCGGGCCCGAGCGCCGCTCCCCGCCCGGGAGCGGCTCCCCGGGCCGGCAACGGCGCCTCCTCGCCGAACGCCGGGAACACCGGGAACGTGAGGAACACCGGGACCGCCGGGAACGCGGCGAGCCCTGTGAGCACGGTCGACGGGAAGGCCCCGGGCTCGGCCTCCCCGCTGCGGATGGACGGGAGGAAGTCCTCGGACTCCTCCGCGCCCAGGACGCCCCGCAAGGCGCACCTGGTCCTGCGCAGGATCGAGCCGTGGTCGGCCATGAAGTTCAGCTTCGTGGTCTCCCTGGTCTGCTTCGTGGTGCTGTTCGTCGCGGTCGCGGTGCTCTACATGGTGCTGAACGCGCTCGGCGTCTTCGACTCGATCATCCAGATCGTGAACCAGTTCACCGTCCCGGACGGCAAGGCCTCCGAGACCAGCTTCGACATCTCCCCCTGGTTCGAGCCGGTCCGGATCCTCGGCTACACCGCGCTGATCGGCGCGGTGAACGTGGTGCTCATCACCGCCCTGTCCACCTTGGGCGCGGTCATCTACAACGTCGCCTCCGACCTCGTGGGCGGCGTCGAGGTGACCTTCAGCGAGGCCGAGTAACCGCTCGTGCCACGTCCCCGGGCGGGAATGCGGGGACGTGGCACGAGCAGGTCCCGGAACACGGTAGGCTTTTCCCTGTTCGAGCGGCCGGATTCGCCTTCCCCCCGGGGATGCGGTACGGTTTCCGCACGACGAGGGGCTATAGCTCAGACGGTTAGAGCGCTTCCCTGATAAGGAAGAGGTCCCAGGTTCAAGTCCTGGTAGCCCCACACAGTTCACAGGCCATTTCCCGCGACGGGAAGTGGCCTTTTTGATCTCTTGGGTGACTGACCGAATGACTACGCTCCCCCGCTGCCATGGGGAAAGATGGGGTAAGCCCGCCGCCCGCCGCTCTGAAAATCCGCTGTACCGAACGAACTCACCCCACGTGGTGCGCGCCGCCGCCTGCCGCCCCGCTTCCGGTGCTCAGCCCTGGCGGGCTTGCGCTCCGGGTCGGGTTGCCATTGGATGACGCGGCCGGCCGGGGAGGCATCCGGAACGAAGCCGGGTGATGTGCGTAGAGGCGTGGCGGCGCCGTCCCTCCAGATCCACGCCGCCACGCCCGCCTACGAGGCGCGATCCCGGCTCGTCGCGATGCGCTGCCAGGGCCGCTGTTCCAGCCGGGTCTCCTCCTCCAGACGACGCGCCAGTTCGGTCGGACTCGTTCCGCAGCGGATCTCGGACAGGCCGTGCTCCTGCGCGTACACCGACAGGGAGGTCCGCCGCACGGCGTACCAGCCGCCGACCACGGCCGGGGAGATGATCCACATCTGTCCGTAGCGCCGTCTCAGTTCCTCCGGCGTCACCGCTGCTCCGGCCACAGGGCCGCGATCAGGTTCACCACCAGGTACGGGTCATCGTTGCGGAACGGCTGGAGACCGGAAGCCGTACGCAGCCACACCAGGTAACCGGAGCAGGAATCCACGGTCACGGTGGCATCGCACCGGCCTTCGGGGTCGAGCACGGTCAGTTCCGGCGGGTAGCGGTCCATCCAGTAGCGCCGCATCGGTTTGTCCGGCCAGGAGTGGTCGGCCGCGCGGTCGGCGAACAAGCCGAGGCTGATCCTGTGGTGGCACCGGGTGCGGATGCCTCGCTCTTTCAGCAGCCGTTGCACCACGGCCAGGGCCTTGTCCTGGTGCTCTGCGGTGGTCTCGTCCACGACGGACGGGGCGGCTCTACAGTTGTCCATGGGTCGCACCTCCAGTGTGCGATCAAGGGACCCGTACGGCGCTGAGATCGCCTGCGGGTCCCGCTTTTCGCGGTCCTTCCATCACATCGCCGCAGACACGCCCGCTGACAGTGCGAGTAAGGGAGACTGGGGGAGAGACGAGCGGATCCCCCACTCTCCCCCGAGGTGTACGCGATGCGCGATCTTCCGGGCTGGGCCGTACGGCTGCGCGACGAGCGACGGCAACGGCTGTGGACGCAGCGGGACATGGCCAAGCACCTCGCCGAGGCCGCCGACGCACGCACCCGTGACCGCCTGCCCGAACGCGAGTCCCTGGTCCGCATGATCAAGGACTGGGAAGCGGGCAGGCACCAGCCCAAAGACCCCTACCGCGTCCTGTACTGCCGCGTGTTCGGCACCGACGAGGCCGAGTTGTTCGGCGATCGCCGGACGGTGCGGGACCGTACGGTCACCGAGACGTTGAGCGTGCCGGTCCCCGCGCTGCCGCTGCCGACCATCGCGCCCGACGCGGACTTGTTCGAGCGGATCACCCGCACCGTCGAGCACCCCGGCCGGGTCGACCGGCAAACCGTGGCGTGGCTGGAGACCTGCCTGGCCGAACACCGCAAGGTCGAGGACACCATCGGTGCCCGCCCGCTGCTCGGGATCGTGCGCCGGCAGCTCGGCGTGGTGGTCGAGCTGGCCCAGCACGCCCGTGGCCCGCTCGCCGACGCGGTGGTGGACCTGGCCGCGCAGTACGCCCAGTTCGTCGCGTGGATGTCGCTGGACGTCGACGACCAGGCCGCCGCACTCGCCTGGTACGACCGCGCGCACGACTGGGCGCTGGAGATCGGTGATGTGAACATGGCCACCACCACGCTCAGCATGAAGGCCCACCAGGCGTGGAGCGCGGGCAACGCCCGCAGGTGCGTACGGCTCGCCGACGCGGCCCGCTGGCACGACGGCCGGGTCACCCCGGGGGTGAGGGGGATGGCCGCGCAGATGGCCGCCCGGGGGCACGCGCTCGCCGGCGACGCCCGGCCCGCCCGCACCCTTCTGGCCGAGGCCGAGGCCCTGATCCGCCGGGCCGCCGAACACGCCGACGACGAGCCCGCGTGGATGTACTTCTACGACGAGACGTGGTTCCGCCTCCAGCGCGGCATGACCGAACTGCAACTCGGCAACTGGCCCAAGGCGATCGACCTGCTGACGGAAGGGCTGTCCGGCCTGCCGGAGAGCTACAAGCGCGACCGCGCCTGGTACGGCTCCTGCCTGGCCAAGGCCCACGCCGAGGCCGGCGACGCGGCGGCGGCCGTGGCGGTGAGCCTGCCCGTCGTGGTTGACGCCGTCGAGCTGAACCGCCACGCTCGTAAGGAACTGATCGACGTCGCAGCCCTTCTCAAGCAGCGGAAGTCATCCCAGGCGATCCTCTTGCAGGAGGCGATCGCGGCTGCCGGCCGTACAGGCGAATGATGATTGCTTCTGAGGGAGTCCTGATCTTCGATAGGTTCTGGTCGTGTCCACCGATATCGACCCTGCCTGCGAGCAACTCGTGAAGGCGCTTCGTGATCATGCTGCCGTGCTGTCCCAGAGCGACGCCTCATCGGCGACGGTGGCCTCCGCCATCCAAGAGGTCAGATCAGCCGCACGCTCGTACACGGACGCGATCTTCGATTCCACAGGGTGGGGCAACGTCTTCGCCGACATCTACAAGGATGAAGACGAAGATGACGATGAGAGTGAGGAGACGTTTACCGCCCCTGAAGCCGCGCTGAGGGTGAGCCTGGAAGCGCGATGGGACTTCGTGGTGGAGAACCCCGACGCCCTGATGCGTTACGTCTGTCAGCGTCTGATCGAGAACGACTGGGACGAGCAACAGGCGGTGGACCACACCGACTCTCCCGAAGGGGCGATGAACACATTGTTCGACCTGGACGGGTGGGATGTGGACGACTACGCCGAACAGGGTGTGGAGCGGGCGGGAAACGGCTGGTCCGTGTATCGCATCGAGAAGACCTTGTACGAGATGGACCATGCCGAGCGGTCGGAGACGGGCTTCTGACGAGCCTGCCGAATGATGGTCACTGGGTGACGAACTGAGTGACAACCGTCCTGGACATTGCCGGACGGCGGTGGATCACCGTGGACCGTACGCGCAGGTGGGAGCGGGTGTGATCCATGGTCCCGCTCCCACCGGCCTTGCCTGATAAGGAAGAGGTCCCAGGTTCAAGTCCTGGTACTGAGCTGATCGTAAGTTCTGGGACTATCAGCGCTACGGCCTGATGTAGGACAGATGCGGGTCGGCGAAGAAGGCCCGGACGATGCCCGGGCACTTTTGCAGCCGGCGCAGGCTGGAATGCATAGCCGCGGCCAGTTCATGCTCATCGGCCACCGCCTCACGAGCCGCCCGGGCCTTGACGTTCTGATTGACCCACTCATCGGGGTTGAGATCCGGCGCGTACGCCGGCAGGAAGAACAGCCGCAGCCGACCGCCGGTCCGCGCGACGAAATCGCGCACCGCTCGGGCGGTGTGGATGGAGGAGCCGTCGACGATCAGGACGATCGGCCGACGGATGGTGCGCAGCAACTGCGCGCAGAAACCCAGGAACGCCCACCGATCCATTGACCCGTGCGCCAACCGATAACGCAGGGTGCCATCGACGCCGATGGCCGAGAACATCTTCACCGACCGGCGGCCCGCCCCCGCCTGCACGATCGGGGTCCGCCCGACCAACCCCCACGTCGTGCCCGAACGGTGATCGACGCGCATGCTCATCTCATCAGCGAACAGCACCACCGCCCCGCGCCGCTGCGCGTTGCGGCGGACCCGCGGGAAGAGTGTGCTCACCCAGGAAGTGACGGCCGCCTCATCACGCCGCGGCGACCGGTAGACCGGACGCTGCACCGACAGGCCCAGATCGTGCAGCAGTCGCCCGGCCGCCGCCACCGACATCCCGATGCCGAACCAGGCCGCGATCACCATCGCCACCAGTGCCCGTGTCCACAGCACCACCGCCGTGCCCAGCACCTGGCGGGGCGTGGCATCGCGCACCACCGCCTGGACGCTCTGTTCCTGGCCGGGCCTCAGCTTCCGCGGCCGACCCGGCGCCTTCTTGATCCGCAGCGCCTCAGTGCCGCCCGTCCGCGCCTGGCGTTTCCACCGGAACACCGATTCGCGACCCACGTCCAGCGCGTCGGCCACCCGATCCGGCGACATTCCCTGCTTCAACAGCCGGAGGGCGAAGACCTTCTCCTCGAACGTCGCTCTGCGACCTTTCCTGGCCATACTTCCAGCATGCCCCCGCCGGGATCCGATCTCCCGCCGCCCCCGGCCAAGTATCAGAACTTACGATCGGCTCAGTATCCGCGAACCGTCCTCTGGTGTGTTGGCCCATAGCCTGGCCTCCAGGACTTCGCGGTCGAGGTGAGTCTCGAGTCCGGCGACCTGATCGGTGAACGTGGCCGTGGCCAGCGCGGCGTTGAGATCACTGGCCACCCAGCTCAGGTTGTACGCCTGGACTCGGGAGAGCCGGGTCACGAGGTAGATCAGCTCGTCCTGGCTCCGCTGGTATCCGCTCACGCCACCCTTGTGGATGCGGTACAGCATCGGAGACCGAGGTGCGAAGTAGAAAGGGACGTAGTCGGCGACCACGCCACCGGGCCCGATCGGCACACGGTTCAACCTGCGGCGTTCCTTGATTCCCGGCTCGGCGCATTCGACTGACACGTGGGGGTTGCGGCCATCCGCCAGCAACCCCTCGGCCGTGATTCCCGGCAGGTTGTCCACATGGGTGAAGTGGTACGACCAGGGATCCTGCAGGTTCAACATCGGATTCGTCATCGTACTGGGACGCGGATCTCCGGCGGGATCTCGTGAACGAAAACATGGCTGTTCACAGGCTGGAGTCGCGCTCTGGTCGTACGTCGTACAACGTCCTCACCTGCACCCAGCCGATCCTCTGCGCACGAGCCGCACCAGCTGGTCATACGTCGGCAGGCATCACTCTGACCTGGGGCGCCGGTGGTTCGACGCCCGTGATCGCGTCGCTGTCGATCGCGTGAACGGGAACGGTCGGCGGTACGGCCAGGCGGGCCGATCGGCGCGCTCGGCTGTCGTAGACGTCTGGGACGCTGAGCCGTGACGGCCCCGATCGGCTGCAATGGAGGGCGGGCATGGGATTCGTGGGCGGGATCTGGCGGGTGCTGCGCGGGCGGGAGCTCGTCGGGGAGATCACCATTGAGGACGCCGACTTCCCGTGGCTGGGCGGGCACTTCACTCCCGGTCCGGCGTTCGCCGAGGTGAAGCCGCTGTTCGATCGCGATCTCGAACTGATGGAGGAGGGGAGGTGGGACGAATGGGAGGAGGTGTACGAAGAGATCCGGAAGGCCGTCTCCATGGCGGCGCCGTCCGGTCCCGTCGCGGAGTTCCTCCTGCACATCGAGGAGGACGAGGCGTGGTTCCGCTGGAGTGCGGAACCGTTCGAGGAGAGCCGGGTGCGGTGACCGCCCCCGCCCGCTCGGCCGCGATCTCGTAGATCCGCCTTTCGCGAAGGCCCACGCCGAGTACGGGATGGATTCCGCAGCGTCATCGTGTGCGGCTGGCCGAAATCGTCCGCGCGGATTATCCGCCGTTGTCGGGCGCCCTTTTCCCGCTGTCGTCCATGGAATCGACGCATCCACCCGACCGTCGTTTCCGCCGTTCCGGAGACGACCGGCGCCGCGGTGAACGCCGCATTCTCGATACGGATGCCGCTTCCCTCCGCCCGGTCGCCGGACCCGGGTGGCGGCCCTCGGGTGCGACCGCGCGGCCGGGCGGCGTCCGGGGCCCTCATCCGCTGGAACCCCGGAGAACAAGGGGTTCTGGACGGAGGGCACCTGCCGCGCGCGCCCGTCTCCCGGTGGCGGACGGGGGCGGAGGAGATCGCGCCGGAACCCGGATTCTCATATTATGGACACTTGTCGGCGCGGGTCCCGCGCCGGATGAATCCGTCATTCCCACGGTCCCTGATGCGTTCATCTGGGAAAACACGAATATCCGCCTCCGTGGGCGCGAACCCAAGTCGATCGCAAGACGGCCGCAAGTCGGCTGAATCATGCTCTCGGCCATAGGCGCCGATCGATCAGACGATTCCAGAGATTTCTCATCACCGGGTGTGATCTCGGCTGGAGAAGAGGACGAAGTGACCGTTGACAGGGAACGCATCGACGCGGCGGGCCGTCCCGCCCCGGCGGAGGCCGGGGGGGCCGCGGGGACCGCGGGGACCGGAGCGCCGGGTCGCGTCCACGAGGCGATAGAGGCGCAGGCCCGGCGCACTCCGGAGCGCGTCGCCGTCGTGGCGGGCACCGACCGCCTCGGCTACGCCGAACTGGACCGCAGGGCCGACGACGTCGCACGCACCCTGGCCGGGCGCGGCATCGGGCGCGGCGACCTGGTCGGCGTCTGCCTGGAACGCGACGCGTGGCTGGTCCCGGCGCTGGTGGGCGTGTGGAAGTCGGGCGCGGCCTACGTGCCGCTGGACCCCGCCTACCCGGCCGAGCGGTTGCGGTTCATGGCCGAGGACGCCGCGGTGGCCGCGGTGGTCACCTCGGCCGCGCTGCGCCGTACCGCCGCCCTGACCGGGGCCGAGGCCGTACTCGTCGACGACGTGGAGCCGGGCGGGGGGGCTTTCCGGGTGGCGGGGGACCCGGGGGACCCGGGGGACGCGGCGTACGTCATCTACACCTCCGGCTCCACCGGGACGCCCAAGGGCGTGGTGGTGGAGCACCGCAACACCATGAACCTGCTGAACTGGGAGGCGTCGGCGTACACCGCCGAGGAGCTGCGCGGCATGCTGGCCGGCGCCTCCGTCTGCTTCGACGCGTCGATCACCCAGCTCTTCCTGCCCTTGATCACCGGTGGGACGGTGATCCTGGCCGACAACGTGCTGGCGCTGCCGACCCTGCCGGCGAGGGAGGAGGTGACCACGGTCTACGGGGTCCCCTCCGCGCTGGCGGTGCTGCTGCGCGAGCCGCTGCCGAGCGGGGTGCGCGCGGTCTTCTCCGGTGGCGAGCGGCTGACCGGCGCCCTGGTCCGGCGGATCTACGCCAACCCGGGGGTGCGCCGGGTGCTGAACCTGTACGGCCCGACCGAGTGCACCACCTCCTGCACCGTCGCGGAGGTGGGCCGGGACCACGAGGGCGACCCGCCGCTCGGCGCGCCGATGGCCGGTGCGGTGCTCTCGGTGCGCGACGCGGACGGGAACCCCGTCCCGGACGGCGAGCTGGGTGAGCTGTGGATCGGCGGGCCCGGGGTGACCCGCGGCTACCTCGGGCGCGAGTCGCCGGCCTTCCGCACCGGGCCGGACGGCGCCCGGGTCTACCGCAGCGGCGACCTGGTCCGCCGGGTGGACGGCGCGCTGCACTACGCGGGCCGGGCCGACGACCAGGTCAAGATCCGCGGCTACCGGGTGGAGCCGGGCGAGGTGGAGGCCGTGCTGGGCCGCCACCCCGCGGTGCGCCGGGCCGTCGTGCTGGCCGCCGCGGACGACGACGGGACCGCCTACCTGGCCGGTCACGTCGCGGCCTCCGGGGTGGGCGAGCCGGAGCTGCGGGACTGGCTGCGCGCCCGGCTGCCCGACCACCTGGTACCGACCCGGATCGGCGTGGCCGAGGAGCTCCCGCTCGCCCCCAACGGCAAGGTGGACCGGGCGGCCCTGCCCGCGCTGGGCGCCGCCCGGCCGGCCGGCGCGGCGCCGGTCGCGCCCCGCACCGAGGACGAGCGGCTGGTGGCGGAGGTGGTCGCCGGCGTGCTCGGCCTGCCCCGGGTCGGCGTGCACGACCGGTTCACCGACCTGGGCGGCCACTCCCTGGCCGCGGCCAGAGTGGTCACCGAGCTGTCCCGCAGGCTGGGGCGGACCGTGCCCCTGGCGGACTTCCTGGCCGCCCCCACCGCGGCCGGTCTGGCCGCGGCGCTGGACCGGGCCGGTCCGGAGGCGGTACGGCGGAGCGGCCGGACCCGGTATCCGCTCACCGGCATGCAGCGCCAGTTCTGGACCCTGAGCCGGCTCCACCCGCACAGCCCGGTCACCACGCTGGCGATCCGGCTGCGCGTGCGCGGTCTGCGGGAGGCCGCGCCGCTGAGGGCGGCCCTGGACGCGGTCGTGCGCCGGCACGAGGTGCTGCGCAGCACGATCGCCGTCGACGCGGACGGCGTGCCGTACGCCGTGGTGCGCCCGCTGGTGGCCGTGCCGCTGGTCGAGCACCCCGTGGGCGAGGACCCGGAGAAGGTGGCCAGGACCGCCGCGGCGCACGTGTTCGACCTGACGGGCGAGGTGCCGCTGCTCCGGGCCGAGCTGTGCTGGCTGGGCGCGGCGGAGGCCGAGCTGGTGGTCGTGGTGGACCACCTCGCCTTCGACGGCGGCTCGGTCGCGGTGCTGATGGGCGAGCTGGCCGCCGAGCTGGCCGGCGAGCCGGTCCCCGGGCCGGCCGTCCAGTTCGGCGACGTGGCCGTGCAGGAGCAGGAGCGGCCGGACCCGGTGCGGCTGCGGGAGTTCTGGCGGGAGGAGCTGGCCGGGGCGCCGGTGGCGGACCCGGCGCCGGCGGACCTGACGGCCGGCCGGGTGATCCGGCCGCTGTCCGGGGAGTTCGAGGCGGGCGTGGACGCGCTGGCCCGGGAGTGCGGGGTCACGCCGTTCGCGGTGTACCTGGCCGGGCTGGCCCTGGCCGGCGGCGAGCCCGACACGCTGGTCGGGGTGGTCGCGGCGCGGCGGGCCCGGCCGGAGCTGACCGGGGTCATCGGCCCGCTGGTGGACACGCTGCCGGTGCGGGTGCGGCCGGCCGGCGCGCCGACCTTCCGGGACCTGGTCCGGCAGGCCGCCGACGCGGCCACGCGGGCGCTGGTCCACCAGGAGGTCCCCGTCGAGGACCTGCCCCGCGCGCCGGTGCTGCTGGCGGTGCAGCACGCCGAGGTGCCGGTGCGCCTGGGCGGCCTGGAACTCCTCACCGACCTGGGGTCGGGCGCCACCGGCCACGAGCTCGCCGTCCTGGTCAACCGGACGGCGGACGGCGCCGAGCTGCAGCTGGAGTACGCCCTGGCCCGCCTCGACCCGGTGCGGGCCGAGGCGTACCTGGACCGGCTGATGTGGCTGCTGCGGTGCGCGCCGGCCGACCCGGACCGGCCGCTGTCGGCCTTCGAACTCGTCACGCCGGACGAACGCGCCGCCCTGCTGGCCACCGCGGCCGGACCGGCGGTGCCGGAGTTCCCCGAGACGGTGCCGCACGCGCTGGCCGCCCATACCGGCGGGACCGCCGTGGTCGGGCCGGACGGCGCTTCGATCGGCTATCCGGAACTGCACGAGTGGTCGGGCCGGGTGGCGGCGGCGCTGCTGGAGTACGGCGTGGCGCCGGGCGAGGTGGTGGGCGTCTGCCTGCCCCGGGACCACCTGATGCCGGCGGCGCTGCTGGCGGTCTGGCGGGCGGGCGCGGCGTACCTGCCGCTGGATCCGGAGCATCCGGCCGAGCGGCTGCGCCTGCTGGCCGAGGACGCCGGGGCGCGCGTGGTGCTCACCCGGGGCGGGGCGGCGGCGGCCGTACCCGGCGTCAAGGTGCGGGACGCGGCGGCCGTACCCGGTCTCAGCGTGCCGGACGCGGCGGCCGTACCCGGCGTCAGCGTGCCGGACGCGGCGGCCGTACCCGGCGTCAGCGTGCCGGACGCGGCGGCCGCGCCCGGTCTCATCGTGCTGGACGCGGACGACCTGGCCGCCCGCGGCGGGTCGGCGGAGCTGCCGGAGGTGCGGGCCGGGGACCTGGCCTACGTGCTGTACACCTCCGGCTCCACCGGGACGCCCAAGGGCGTGGAGGTCACCCACGGCAACCTGGCCGCCTACGTGGCGGGACTGACGTCCGAACTGGGACTGGGACCCGGGGACGTCCAGCCGGTCGTGGCGCCCCTGACCTTCGATACCTCCGCGTCCGAGCTGTGGAGCATGCTGAGCGTCGGTGGCACCTGCGTGGTGGTGGACCGGGCCACGGCGGTGGACGGGCACGCGCTGGCCGGGCGGATCGCGGAGTGCGGGGCCACGGTGGTCGACCTGGTGCCCACCGCCTACCGGATGCTGCTGGCCGCGGGCTGGGCGGGAGACCCGGGGCTGCTGGCCATCGCGGGCGGGGAGACCCTCGATCCGGCCCTGGCCGGGCGGATCCTGCCCCGGGTCCGGGAGCTGTGGAACACCTACGGCCCCACCGAGGCCACCGTCGCCTCGATCCAGCACCGGGTCCGCCCGCACGAGCCGGGCCCGGTGCCGATCGGGCTGCCGATGCCCGGGGAACGGGCCTACGTGGTCGACTCCGCGCTGCGGTTGGTGCCGCCGGGCGCGGTGGGCGAGCTGCTGCTGGGCGGCGCCGGGGTGACCCGGGGCTACCGGGGGCGGGCCGACCTGACCGGGGCCGCGTTCGTCGACGACCCGTTCACCCCCGGCGGCCGGTGCTACCGGACCGGCGACCTGGTGCGCCGGCGGCCGGACGGGACGCTGGAGTTCCACGGCCGCAGGGACCACCAGGTGAAGGTGCGCGGGTACCGGATCGAGCTGGGCGAGATCGAGGCGGTGCTGCGCGAGGTGGCCGACGGGACGGTGGCCGTGGCCGGTGCGGACGCGCAGGCCCACCTGGTCGGCTACCTCGCGCCGGAGACGGCCGACCCGGCCGCGGCCGAGCGGCATCTGCGGTCGCGGCTGCCCGGCCACATGGTGCCCCGGCGGTGGGTGACGCTGCCGGCCCTGCCCACCCTGCCCAACGGCAAGGTGGACCGGCGGGCCCTGCCCGACCCGGCCGACGACCCCGGTGCCGGGCGCGTCGCACCCGGCACCGACCCCGAACGCCTGGTGGCCGCCGTCTGGAGCGCCGTGCTGGAGCGCTCCCCGATCTGGGCCGACGACGACTTCTTCGCCCTGGGCGGGCACTCCTTCGCCGCGACCCGGGTGGTCGGCCGGCTCCGCGAGACGTTGCTGGTGACCGTTCCGGTGCGGCTGCTGTTCGAGCGGCCGGTGCTCGCCGACTTCGCCGCCGCGCTGGAAGAACTGATCTTCGCTGAACTGACGAACGGGAGCGACGCATGACCGAGGTCACTCAGGACCGGATCGCCGACGCGGTCCGGTCCCGGTTCGCCGCGGCCCGCGCCGCCGCAGAGACCCCCGGCACCCCCGGGACCCCCGGCACCCCCGGGACTCCGGAGGGCACCGGATACCCCGGCGCCGCGGGCATCCCGGCGCTGTCGGCGGCGGACATGCCGCTGTCCCCGGCCCAGGAGAGGCTGTGGTTCCTGGCCCAGCTGGAGCCGGACACCCCCGCCTACAACGTGCCGCTGGTGCTGCGGCTGAGCGGGCCGGTGGACGTCGCGGCCCTCACCGCCGCGGTGGCCGACCTGGCCGAGCGGCACTGGATCCTGCGCGGCGTCGTCGACGGGACGCGGATCCGGCCGGTCGGCGGCGTGCCCGTCTCCGTGGTCGACGTGGAGCCCGCGGCGCTGGAGCGGGAGCTGGCCGGCCACGCCTGGCGCCCGTTCCGGCTGGACGCCGAACCCCCCATGCGGGCGGCGGTGTTCCGGCTCGGCGGGGACGAGTGCGTGCTCTCGCTCACCTTCCACCACATCGCCACCGACGCCTGGTCGGAACGGCTGCTGCTGCAGGACCTCGCGGCGCTCTACGCCGCCCGGCTCGGCCTGGCGCCGCAGCCGGAGCCCCCGGCCCTGCAGTACGCCGACGTGGCCGCGTGGGAGGCCGCGGCCGGGCCGTCCGAGGAGGACCTGGACTGGTGGACGCGGCGCCTGGCCGGTCTGCCGCCGGTGCTGGAGCTGCCCGTCGCCCGGCCCCGCCCGGCCGTCCCCACCTGGGAGGGGGCCGCGGTCGCGTTCGCGGTGCCCGGCCCGCTGTCCGCCAAGGTGCGCGCGGTGGCGGGCACCACGCCGTTCATGGTGTTCCTGGCCGGTCTGCAGGCGCTGCTGTCCCGGCTGTCCGGCGGCGACGACATCGCCGTCGGGGTGCCGGACGCCGGCCGCCGCCACCCGGACACCGAGGGCGTGGTGGGCTGCTTCATCAACACCCTGGTGGTGCGGACCGACACCTCCGGCGACCCCACCGGCGCCGAACTGCTGGACCGGGCCCGCGCGGCCGCGCTGGACGCGTTCGCGCACGCCCGCACGCCGTTCGAGCGGATCGTGGAGCGGCTGCGGCCGGAGCGGAACCTGTCGGTCACCCCGCTGTTCCAGGTGATGCTCAACGTGTACGACGCGGGCGCGCCGCCGGCCCTGCCCGGCGTGGAGGTCCGGCCGGAGCCGCCGGCCGTGCCGACGGCCAAGTTCGACCTGAACCTGACGCTCGGCGACGAGGGGGACCGGTTCGCCGGAGAGCTGCGCTACCGGACCGACCTGTTCGACGAGGCGACCGTCCGGCGGCTGGTGGACTGGTACCTGACGCTGCTGGACGGGATGCTCACGGACCCGGACGCGCCGGTCCTGCTGCCCGCCGACCCCGACCTGCACGGCCCGGCCGCGCGCCCGCCGGCGGGCGCGCCGCTGCACGCGCTGATCGAGCGGGCGGCCGACGCCTCCCCCGACGCGGTCGCGGTCGTGTCGCCCGGCCGCGCGCCGATCCGCTACGCAGAGCTGGAGCGGCGGGCCAACCAGGTGGCGCACTGGCTGCTGGCCCGCGGCGTGCGGCCCCAGGAGCCGGTCGGAGTGCTGATGGAGCGGCGGCCGGAGCTGGCGGTCGCCCTGCTGGGCGTGCTCAAGGCCGGTGCGGCCTACCTGCCGCTGGACCCGGTCTACCCGGCGCGGCGGACCGAGGCCGTCCTGGCCGCCGCCGGCGTCCGGACGGTGCTCACCGAGGCCGGGCTCGCCGACGCCGCGGACGGGCCCGCGCACCGCCCGGAGGTGGCCGTGCCGCCGGACCACCTGGCGTACGTGATCTCCACGTCGGGCTCCACCGGGGAGCCGAAGGGCGTCGCGGTCGAGCACCGGCAGATCACCCACTACCTGGACGCGGTGGCCGGGCGCCTGCCCGAGGGGGCCGCCTCCTTCGCGCTGGTGTCCACCGCCGCGGCCGACCTGGGGCTGACCAACGTGCTGTGCGCGCTGACCTCGGGCGCCGCCCTGCACCTCGTCGACCACGAGACGGCCACCGACCCGGCCGCGTACGCCGCCCACCTGGCCGCGCACCCGGTGGACGTGGTCAAGATGGTGCCCAGCCAGCTGGAGCTGCTCGCCTCGGGCGGCGACCTGGCCGCGGTGCTGCCGGAGCGGCTGCTGATCCTGGCGGGCGAGGCCGTGCCGCGGGACCTGGTGGAGCAGGTGCGGGCGGCGCGGCCGTCCCTGGAGGTGCAGATCCACTACGGGCCCACCGAGACCACGGTGTCGGCACTGGGCTGCGACGGGGCCGAGACGGCATCCGGCGCGGCGCCGCTGGGCCGGCCGCTGCCCGGCGTGCGGTGCCGGGTGACGGACCCCGCCGGGCGGCCGCTGCCGTACGGCGTGCCGGGGGAGCTGCGGATCGGCGGCCCCGGGGTGGCCCGCGGCTACCTGGGACGGCCCGACCTGACGGCGCAGCGGTTCACGGACGGCTGGTACCGCACCGGGGACCTGGTGCGGGTGAACCCGGCCGGGCTGGTGGAGTTCCTGGGCCGGACGGACGACCAGGTGAAGGTGCGCGGGTTCCGGGTGGAGCTCGGTGAGGTCACCGCCGCGCTGCGGTCCCTGCCGCAGGTGGCGGAGGCCTTCGTGCAGCCGGTCGGCTCCGGGGCGCGGCGCCGCCTGGCGGCCTGGGTGACTCCCTTCCGCGGGGACGCCGGGGATGTCAGGGTCGCCGGGGTCGCCGGGGTCGCCGGGGTCGCCGGGGTCGCCGGGGACGCCGGCGACGCGGAGAGCGCGGCGGGCGTCGCGGACGGCGTGGACGGCGTGGACGTCGCGGCGGTCCGGGCCGCGCTGCGCGAGCGGTTGCCCGACTACATGGTGCCGTCCGCGATCGGCGTGCTGGACGCGCTGCCGCTCACCCCGAACGGCAAGGTGGACCGGGCGGCGCTGCCGGTCCCCGAGACCGCTCCGGCGGTGCGGGTGCCGCCGGGCACGCCGCGGGAGCGCCTGGTCGCCGAGGTCTGGGCCGAGGTGCTGGACCTGCCGCAGGTGTGGGCGGACGACGACTTCTTCGCCCTGGGCGGGCACTCCTTCGCCGCGACCCGGGTGGTCGGCAGGCTGCGGGAGCGCCTGGGCGCGCCGGTGGCGGTGCGGCTGCTGTTCGAGCACCCGGTGCTCGCCGATCTGGCCGCCGCCCTGCCCCACCCGGTCGCGGCGCCCGCCGTACGCCGGGAGCGGGCGGACGGGCCGGTCCCGCTGTCCGGGGTGCAGGCCAGGCTCTGGTTCCTGGCCCAGTTGGAGCCGGAGAGCGCGGCCTACAACGTGCCGGTGGCGCTGCGGCTGCGCGGGCCGCTCCAGGCGGAGGCGCTGCTGGGCGCGGTGCGGGACCTGGCCGAGCGGCACCACGTGCTGCGCAGCGTGATCGACGACTCCGGCGCCGAACCGGTCCTGGTGGTACGGCCGGCCGAGGACGTGCCGGTGTCCACGGTCCGGGTCGGCCGACCGGAGGGCGAGCGCGCCGAGGACGTCGAGGACGCCGAGGACGTCGAGCGCGCCGAGGACGTCGAGGACGCCGTGGCCGCGCACCTGGCCACGCCGTTCGCGCTGGACCGCGAACCGCCGATGCGGGCGGTGCTGCTCAAGATCGGCGACACCGAGCACGTGCTCTCGCTCACCTTCCACCACATCGCCACCGACGCCTGGACCCGCGGGCTGCTGCTGTCCGAGCTGGCCGCGCTGTACGCCGCCCGGCTCGGGCTGCGCCCGCCGCCGGAGCCGCCGCCGGCCCAGTACGCCGAGGTGGCACCGGTCCCCGACCTGGCCGAACTGGACTGGTGGGCCGAGCGGCTGCGCGGCCTGCCGCCGGTGCTGGACCTGCCCACCGATCGGCCGCGCCCCGCGGTGGCCGATCCGGGCGGCGCCTCGGTGGACCTGGAGCTGCCGGCGGAGTTGAGCGAGCGGGTCCGGGCGGTGGCCGCCGCCTGCCGGGCGACGCCGTTCATCGTGCTGCTGGCCGCCCTGCAGGCCCTGCTGTCCCGGCTGGCGGCGGGTGACGACATCGCGGTCGGCGTGCCGGTCGCCGGCCGGGACCACCCCGCCACCGAGGGCGTGGTGGGGTGCTTCCTCAACACGGTGGTGGTCCGCACCGACGTGGGCGGCGACCCGACCGGCCGGGAGCTGCTGGCCCGGGTCCGGGAGTCCGCGCTGGGCGCCTTCGCCCACGCGAGCGCGCCGTTCGACCGGGTGGTGGACCGGCTGCGGCCGGAGCGGAACCTGTCGGCGACCCCGCTGTTCCAGGTGATGCTGAACTACGTCCCCGGCGCGGGACGGCCGGAGCTGCCCGGTCTGGAGGCGACCGGGATCGAGCCGCCCGAGCGGACGGCGAAGTTCGACCTGAACTGGTACGTGGTCGACGACGGGCCCGACCGGCCGCTGCGCGGCGGGCTCGGCTACCGCACCGACCTGTTCGACGCGGCCACGGCGGCCCGCCTCACCCGGTGGTACCTGGCGCTGCTGGACGGGATGCTGGCCGATCTGGACGCCCCCGTGGGCGCGCAGCCGCTGGAGCCGGTGACGGGCCCGGTCATCGCCGGGGACCTGCTGCCGGATGCGGCGGACGCTCCGACGGTGTCCGGTGCTCCGACGGTGTCCGGTGCTCCGACGGTGTCCGGCGGGGTGGCGGGACGGCCGCCGACCGCGACGGGCGTCCCGGTGCACCGGCTGATCGAACGCTGGGTGGACGCCTCCCCCGACGCGCCGGCCGTGGTGGGCGCGGACCGCAGCCTGACCTACGCGGAGCTGGAGGCGGCGGCCAACCGGATCGCCCACTGGCTGCTGGCCGCCGGGGTGGGCGCCGACGAGCCGGTCGGCGTGCTGCTGGAACCGGGGGCGGGCCTGGCCTGCGCCCTGTTCGGGATCCAGAAGTCGGGCGGCGGCTACCTGCCGATGGACCCGGCCTATCCGGCCGCGAGGATCGCCGCCATGCTCGACGCCGCCGGGGTGCGGGCCGTGATCACCACGGCCGGGTTCGCCGGTCTGATCGGGCCGGGCCGCCGGGTGCTGGAACTGGACCGCCTGCCGTCCCTGCCGGAGACCCGGCCGGAGACCGACGTGCGGCCCGAGCACCTGCACCACGTGATCTTCACCTCCGGGTCCACCGGCACGCCCAAGGCCGTGGCCGTCGAGCACGCGGGCGTGACGAGCTACCTGAGCGGCATGCTGCCGCGGATCGGGGTGCCGGGCGGCTCGTACGCGGTGGTCTCCACACCCGCCGCCGACTTCGGGCTCACCTGCGTGTTCGGTGCGCTGACCACGGGCGGTACGGTGCACCTGGTGCCGCGGGAGACCGCGATGGACCCCGACGCGTTCGCCGGATATCTGAGCGCGCACCGCGTCGACGTGGTCAAATGCGTGCCCAGCCACCTGGAGCTGCTGGCCTCGGGCGGCGACCTGGCCGCGGTGCTGCCGGAGAAGCTGCTGATCCTGGCCGGGGAGGCCTGCCCGTGGGACCTGGTGGAACGGGCCCGGGCCGCGCGGCCCGGGCTGCGGATCCAGAGCCACTACGGGCACACCGAGTCCACGATGATCTGCCTGGTCTGCGAGACCGAGGAGATCGAGCCCGCGCGCCGGGCCGGGATCGTCCCGCTGGGCCGGCCGCTGCCGGGGGTGTACGGGCACCTGGTGGACGCGAGGCTGCGGCCGGTGCCGCCCGGTGTGCCGGGGGAGCTGGTGGTCGGCGGCCCGGGGGTCACCCGCGGCTACATCGGCCTGCCCGAGCTGACCGCGGAGCGGTTCGTGCCCGACCCGCTGACCGGGCGGGGGCGCTGCTACCGCAGCGGCGACCTGCTGCGGGTCACGGCCGACGGGCAGGTGGAGTTCCGCGGCCGGGTGGACGACCAGGTCAAGGTGCGCGGGTACCGGGTCGAGCTGGGCGAGGTCGTCACCGCGCTGCGGGCCCTGCCCCAGATCGCCGAGGCCGTGGTGCTGCCGGTGGGCGAGGGCAGGGCCCGGCAGCTCGCCGCCTGGGTGACCCCGTCGGCCGGAAGTGCCGGGAGCACCGGGAGCACCGGGAGCACCGAGAGCACCGGAAGTGTCGGAAGTGCTGGGGACGCCGGAAGCGCCGGGAGCGCCGGGAGCGCCGGGAGCGCTGAGGACGTCGGCGGGGACGCCGGGCAGGCCGGGGACGCCGGAGCGATCGGCGACGCCGGAGACGTCCGGGATCTCCGGGGCGTCGTGGACACGGCGGCGGTCCGGTCCGCGCTGCGGGAGCGGCTGCCCGACTACATGGTGCCCACCCAGTTCGTCGTACTCGACCGGCTCCCCCTCAACCCGAACGGGAAGATCGACCGGGCGGCCCTGCCCGAGCCGCAACCGGAGACCGTCGCGTTCGTGCCGCCGTCCACCGCCGCCGAGGAACTGGTCGCCCGGGTGTGGGCCCGGGTGCTCGGCGTGGCCGAGGTCGGGGCGCACGACGACTTCTTCGCCCTGGGCGGGGACTCCTTCGCCGCGGTGCGCGCGGTCAAGGAGATCGGCGGCGGGCTGCGGGTGATCGACCTGTTCACCCGGCCCACGGTCGCGGAGCTGGCGGCCTTCCTCGGGGACGAGGACGGGGGCGGGCTCCTGCACCGTCTGGGCGGGGGCCGTACCAGCGAGTTCACCCTGGTGTGCGTGCCGTACGGCGGCGGGTCGGCGGCGGTGTACCAGCCGCTGGCCCGGGCGCTGGGCGACCGGGTGGAGGTGCTCGCGGCGGAGCTGCCCGGACACGATCCGGCCCGGCCGGACGAGGCGCCGCTGCCGCTGGAGCGGCTGGTGGAGATCCTGGCCGCCGAGGTGTCCGGTACGGCGTCCCGGCCGATCGCGGTCTACGGCCACTGCGTGGGCTCCGCGCTCGCGGTGGCCCTGGCTCGCAGGCTGGAGGCGGACGGGGTCCCCGTCCTGGGGGTGATCGCGGGCGGCAGCTTCCCCGCCGCCGAGCGGCTGCCCGGCCTGACCCGGCGGTTCTTCCGCGGCGACCGCTGGGTCTCCGACCGGATGTACCGGGACGCGCTGCGGGCCACGGGCGGGTTGCAGGACGACATGGACGAGGCCGCGGTGCGCGCCGCGGTGCGGGCGATGCGCCACGACGCGACCGAGGCGCGGGAGTGGTTCGGCCGCGAGCTGACCGGGGGCGGGGCGCCGCTGCGCGCCCCGATCCTGTGCGTGGTGGGGGAACGGGACCGGGCCACCGAGCTGCACGAGGAGCGGTACGCCGAGTGGGCGGTCTTCGCGCCCCGGGTGGAACCGGCCGTGCTGCCCCGCGCCGGCCACTACTTCCTGCGGCACCAGGCCGAACCGCTGGCCGCCCTGGTGGTCGAGCACCTGCTGCGCTGGTCGTCGGGACGGCTGCCCGACCCGGTGCGTCCACCCGAGCGGACCGGCCTGCGCCCCTTCTACACCGTGGCGGGCGGGCAGTTCGTGTCGGCGGTGGGCACGGCGCTGAGTTCGTTCGCCCTCGGTGTCTGGGCCTACCAGCTCAGCGGCCGGATCCTGGACCTGGCCCTGATCGTGATGCTCTCCCAGATCCCGGCGGTGATCCTCACGCCGCTGGGCGGCGCGCTGGCCGACCGGGTGGACCGGCGGCGGGTCATGCTGGCCTGCGACGCGGTCTCCGGACTGGTCACGGCGGCGCTGGTGCTGCTGCTGGTCACCGGACGGCTGGAGTTGTGGAGCGTGTGCGCCATCGTCGGCGTCACCTCGATGGTCACCGCGTTCCAGCAACCCGCCTACCTGGCCGCGATCGCACAGCTGGTGCCCAAGCCGTACCTCCCGCAGGCCAACGCCCTGGCCAACCTGGGCTTCGGGATCGGCAACGTGGTGGCGCCGCTCGCCGGCGGCGCGCTGATCGGCGTGTTCGGGCTCTCGGCAGTGGTGGCCATCGACGTGGTCTCGTTCGGGGTGGGCGTGGTGACGCTGCTGGCGGTCCGCTTCCCCGACCGGCTGTTCCACCGGCAGGAGGAGACGTTCCGCGCGGCGCTGACCGGCGGCTGGAGGTTCCTGAACCGGCGCCGGCCGCTGCTGGTGATGGCGTTCTACTTCGCGGTGGTCAACTTCTGCACCGCGCTGATGTGGGTGCTGATCACCCCGGTCGTGCTGGCCATCGGCTCTCCGGCCGCCCTGGGGACGGTGACCGCGGTCGGCGGCCTCGGCGCGGCCGTGGGCACCGGGGTGGTGCTGGTCTGGGGCGGGACCCGGCGCCGCGCCACCGGCATGGTCGGCTTCGTGATCGGATCCGGCGTCGGCGTGGTGCTGATGGGCGCCTGGCCGGCGGTGTGGCTGATCGCGGCCGGTCTGTTCCTCCGGCTGGCCTGCATGAGCATCGGCAACGCGCACTGGCTGTCCATCATCCAGGTGAAGGTGGGGCCGGAACTGCAGGGCCGGGTGCTGGCCGTCAACGTCATGCTGGCCACGGCCATGCAGCCGCTGGGCTTCCTGGCCGCGGGCCCGCTGGCCGACTGGGCCCAGCAGCACGTCTCCGGACCGGGCCGGGGCGCGGCGGCGGTACTGCTGGTCAGCGGCGTGTTCCTGGTGGCCTGGGGGCTGCTCGGGCTGCGGTACCGCCCGCTGCACCGCCTGGAGGACCTGGTCCCCGACGCCGCCCCGCCGCCCGAGGCCGCGGCGGATCTGGACGCCATCCAGGCCGAGGTGCTGGAGAGATGAGGCCGCTGGACGGGGAGACGGGCCTGGTGGCGGGAGAGGCGAGCCTGCTGGACGGGGAGATGAGCCTGGTGGCGGGAGAGGCGAGCCTGCTGGACGGGGAGACGGGCCTGGTGGCGGCGGCCGACGTGACCGCCGCCGCGATCCGGATCGCGCCGTTCGTACGGCGCACGCCGTTGCTGCGCCTGCCGGGCGAACGGCTCTGGATCAAGCCCGAGAACCGGCAGCCCACCCGCTCGTTCAAGGTGCGGGGCGCGCTGAACGCCGTGGGGCGGCTGGCCGAGCGGGGCGTCGGGCACGTCATCGCCCAGTCCTCCGGGAACCACGCCCAGGCCGTCGCGTACGCCGCCGGACGGTACGGCCTGCGGGCGACCGTGGTCCTGCCCGACACCGCGCCGGAACTGAAGGTGGCGGCCGCCCGCGGGCTCGGTGCCGAGGTGGTGATCGTGCCACCGGCGCTGCGGGAGGTCACCTGCCTGGCCCTGGCCGACCGGCTCGCGGCGACGGTGGTCCGCTCCGACGATTTCGACGTCATCGCCGGGCACGGCAGCGCCGGGGCCGAGATCGGCCTGGACCTGTCCGGCGTCGGCACGATCCTGGTGCCGGTCTGCAACGGCGGCCTGCTGGCCGGGATCGCGGTCGCGGCCAAGGCCGTCGCCCCGGCGGTCCGGGTGATCGGCGTCGAGCCCGAGCTGGCCGCCGACGGCGCGGCCAGCTTCCGCTCGGGCCGGCGCACCGCGTGGCCGGTGCAGCAGACCTACCGCACCCGGGCCGACGGCCTGCGCGCCCCGGTCCTGGGCGCTCTGGCCTGGGAGCACATCAGCCGGTACGTGGACGACATGGTGACCGTGAGCGAGGACGGCATCGAGGCCGCCGCCGACGTCCTCTGGCGGGACCTGGGGGAACGCGCCGAGCCCAGCGGCGCGGTGGCCGCCGCGGCCTACTTCGCCCACCGGGCCGCGCTGCCCGCCGGGCCCGTGGCGGCCGTCCTCTCCGGCGGCAACGTGGCGGTCCGCCCGGACGCCGGCGAGGTGCGGGAGTGCTCACTGATCGGAGGGCCGTGACAGGGCCGTGACAGGGCCGGGTGACAGGGCCGTGACAGGGCCGTGACAGGGCCGGGTGACAGGGTCGTGACAGGGCCGGGTGAGCGGGACGGGCGGGTGGCGGGGCGGGGCGGAGGGCAGGGCGGGGTGGGCGGCAGGGGCGGATGAGCGGGCCCCGAGCCGCGCCTCGTAAATCGATGGGGCGTATCGGCCGGATTCGTTAATGTGCCCGCATGCCCTCTCCGCGTGCCCTGCTGCCGCGCTCGACACCGGCGTCCGCGGGGATCTCGTCCCGCTCGATCGCCGCGCTGCTGGACCGGTTCGAAGAGCGGTCCGTCGAGCTCCACTCGATCATGATCGTGCGCCGCGGTCACGTCGTCGCCGAAGGCTGGTGGGCTCCGTACTCGGCCGGACGCCCGCACCTGCTCTACTCGCTGACCAAGTCGTTCACCTCGGTCGCCGTGGGGCTCGCGATCGCTGACGGGCTGCTCTCGCTGGACGACCGGGTGGTGGACGTGCTGCCCGACCACGTTCCGGCCGACGTCTCCGAGCAGGGACGCCGCCTGACCGTGCACCACCTGCTGTCCATGACGGCCGGGCACGGCACGGACAGCCTCGACGAGGCCTGGCGGCTGGAACCGGGCGATCTGGTCAAGGGCTTCCTGCGCGTACCGTTCCCCGCGCCTGAGGGGACCCGGCACGCCTACGACAACGCGACCACCTTCGTCCTGGCCCGGATGGTGGAGCGGGTCACCGGCCGCGGGCTGCCGGAGCTGCTCGACGAGCGCCTCTTCCGGCCGATGGGCGTCGACCACGCCGAGTGGGACCGGGTGGCGAGCGGCGCCGCCTTCGGCTTCCACGGGCTGCACCTCACGACCGAGGCCGTCGCCGCCTTCGGCGAACTGCTGCTGCGCGGGGGCCTCTGGGACGGCCGCGAGCTCGTCCCGCGCGAATGGGTGGAGCTCGCGACCCGACGGCACATCGACACCCCGCAGATCGAGGGCTGGTCGGAGAACCCCGACGCGCTGTGCGGATACGGCTACCAGTTCTGGATGTCGCGTCACGGTTACCACGGCCAAGGCGCCTTCGGCCAGCTGTGCGCGGTCGTCCCGTCGCACGATCTCGTGGTCGCCGTGACCGGTGCGGTGACGCAGATCGAGGAAGTGCTCAGTCCTCTGTGGGAATGCCTGCTGCCCGGTCTGGACCGGGCGGGGAGCGCCCGCGACGACGAGCTCCTCGCCGGTCGGCTGCGGCGGCTGTCCCTCGCGCCGGTTCCGGGTTCGGCCGCCCCGGAGCGTTCGGCCAAGGCGCGGCTCGACGCCTCCGCCGAGGACGCGGCGCTGCCCGACGGGACCACGGTGACCGTCGATCCCGTGGACGGCGGATGGCTCCTGCGGTTCGGGTCGTCCTTCGACGTCGAGGCCGGCCATGGCGGCTGGCGGGAGAGCTCGCCACTCGGCCGTCCGGTCGTCGCGGCCGGCGCCTGGCGGGGGGATACGTTCACCGCCGACCTCTACGTCATCACCACCCCGCACCGGGTCCGGCTGACGCTCGACGCCGCCGCGGGCACGGCGGTCGCGACGTGGAACACCGTGCCCCTGACCGGCCCCGATCTGGTGGTGCATCTGCGGTCGCCGCTGATGACCCGGCCCGACGTCGCGTAGGCGGCGTCGGCCGCCCGCCTCGTCGAGCGTCCGCATCCCCCGGATCCCCAACATCCCCGGATCCCGGATCCCGGATCCCGGATCCCGGATCCCGGATTCGCGGGGACCCGGGATACGGGGTCGTCGTGCCGCCCCCGGGATTCGAACCCGGATCCTCCGCGACCTGAGCGCGGCGCCTCTGCCGGTTGGGCCAGGGCGGCGAGTGGGTGACGGGACTCGAACCCGTCCTGCGGCCTCGGCACGGCCGTGTGCTTCCGCTGACACCTCACCCACGGGTGCGTGGCTGCCGGAGGAGGGGTCGAACCTCCGTTCCCCGATCCAGAGTCGGGTGTCCTGCCGATTGGACGATCCGGCATCACGCGGGCTCGCGCCGGGCGGGCGAGCCGCGCGTCCGATCCGGGCGGCGTGAACCGGGCCGGACGCGGGTGGGTCGTGAACCGGGCGGGGGTCGCCAATCCCGCCGCCGAGCACTCGACCCGGTGCCCTCTCCTTTCAGGGCACCCGTGGACCGGCAGGGAGTCGAACCCTGGACTCCTGCGTGCAAGGCAGGCGTGATCCCGCTTCACCATCGGCCCGGGAACCGTTCGTCGTGGCCCGCGCCGCGGGGAGCGCGGCCTGCGGACCCTGCCGTGGCCCCGCGGTCGGCCGCCGCGTCGGCGGCGGAAACGGTGGAGACGACGGTTTCGACGAAGAATTGCATTCCTCTGTGGAATTGTCGGGAGCGCGTCGCCGGCCGTTGTTCATTCGGCCGGGGAAACGCGCCTGCGCGGGACGCGCGATGTGCATCGGGTGGTTTTTCGTCCCGGGGCGGCCAGGAACGCGCCGTTCCGGTCCTCCCCGCCGGTATCTCTCCCGTACGGATGCGTCCCCCACATGAAGGAACCGCCCGTCGGGTGATGTCTCCCGGGGCGGCATCCGTGCAGGTGAAGGTCTACACGGTGGTCCCGGGGGACGGCAGTCGGCCGCCGAGGGCGGCTCGCACGCGAGGGGCGCGCCACTGCCGCGCGATGGCATCGTATGTGTTCACGGCCGTCCTTTCCGTCTCTCGGTCGATCCCTGTGTTCGAAGACTAGATTTCCCCGTACGGAATGCCAAATGATTTTTTCGAGATTCCCGGCTTCCCGGCTTCCCGGCTTTCCGAATCCGGGACGGGGCGGATTCCGTGAGCCGTCACGGTTCGCGGCGCGTCCCCTGACCGGGACCGGGCGGTCCGCACGTGGGAAAACCCTCAGGTCCGGCCCTCCTGCGCCGATGGGCTCCCGCAAGGAGATCCGGAGTCGTCGTAGGGGGATCGGGGTATGCGGGCATGCCGACGTGAGCGCGCCATGCCGTGCGGTGCGCTTTCAGCTCGTCTCCTGACACGGCTCCCGACCCGTTCTCCGTCCGGTGCCCCGACCCGTGCTCCGTCCGGTGCTCCGTCCGGTGCTCCGGCTGGAATCCCGCCGGTCGGCGCCCTGGCCCGGGCGCGGTCCTCGTCGTTGACGGCCGCCCTGGGCCTGCTCGCCGTCTTCGGCGTGGGGTGGTTCCTCCTCGATTTCGTGCGGCACCTGGACGCACCCGTCGTGGCCTGGGTTCCGGTGGTCCTCAGCGCGGTTCTCGGCGTGGTCGCGTGCGGACGCACGGCGGCCTCCCCCTCCTTGAACCCGCAGGCGCGGCTGTTCTGGCGGTGGTTCGGCACGGCGGTGCTCCTCATCGGGGTCGGCGGGGCCTGCAACGCGTACGACGCGGTCGCCGGGCCCGGCGCGCCGACGCAGCAGCCCGGTCCGATGACCATGGCGTGGTACTTCGGGGGCGTGCTGGCCGCTCTCTGGGGGCTGCTGCGGCTGCCCGCCGTACGGCGCTCGCGCAGGGAGCGGCTCACCCTGTGGCTGGACACGGGCGTCATCATGCTGGCCGCCGGTCTGTTCGCCTGGACCTTCGCGGTGCACGGTTCACCGGAACTGGCCGCCGCCACCGGCTCGTCCCTGCCGGGACTGGTCACCATCGTGGTGGGTTTCGTCGCGGTGCTCACCGCCGTCAAGCTGGCGCTGGCCGGTGTCGGCTCGCTGAACCGGAAGGCGCTGTCCATCCTGGGGACGGCGGTCCTCGTGGGGGCGACCGGCGGGGCGCTCATGCCGTTGATCCAGTCCAGGCCGGACCTCAACGTCGCCCACGTCACGATCCCGATCGCCTGCCTCCTCCTGGCGCTCGCGGCCGACCGGCAGCGGGAGGCGGGGAAGGAGGCCGTCCGTCGCGCTCCGGAGCGGCGCAGGCCCTTCAGCCTGCTGCCGTACGCCGCGATCGCGGCGACCGGCGGGCTGCTGCTGGTGTCGACGCGTACGGCGGGCCTGGAGACCCAGATGATCGCCGCGGGTGCGACCGTCATCACCTGGTTGGTGGTGGGACGCCAGATCCTGGCCTTCTACGACAACGCCGACCTGCTCGCCCGGCTCGACGCCAGCATGCTGGAACTGCGCAGGCACGATCAGCGGTCGCGTTCACTCGTGCAGAACTCCTCCGACATCATCGCCGTCACCGCCGACGACGGGACCCTCGCCTACCTCAGTTCGAGCGTCGGGCGCATCCTCGGCGTGCCGCCCGACCACTGGCTCGGCCGGCCCGTGGCCCACTGCACCCACCCGGACGACGTACGACTCCTGAGGGAGATGGGCCGGAGGCTCAAGCGGGATCCCGGCGCCACCGCCACCTGCCAGGTCCGCATGCGGCACGCGGACGGGGACTGGCGATGGCTGGAGATCGTCGGCACGAACCGGATCGACGATCCCGGGATCCGCGGCATCGTGAGCAACGCCCGCGACATCACCGAGACCAGGCGCGTACAGGACCAGCTGGCGCACCAGGCCACCCACGACGCGCTGACCGGGCTCGCCAACCGGGCGCTGTTCACCGAGCGGGCGGCGAGCGCCCTCGTGCTCGCCCGCACCGGTACCGAGACAAGTACCGGTACCGGGGCCGGGATCAAGACCGGGGCCGGTACCGAGACCGGGATCAAGGCCGGGGCCGGGATCAAGGCCGGGGCCGGGCCGGGGAACGACGCCGGGACCGGTGCGGGCGCCGGGACCCGGGGGGTCGCGCTCGCCCTGGTCGACCTCGACGACTTCAAGACGATCAACGATCGGCTGGGGCACGCGGTCGGCGACGCCCTCCTGGTGGTCGTCGCCGACCGGCTCCGCGAATGCGTCGGACCCCATGACACGGTTGCGCGGCTGGGCGGGGACGAGTTCGCCGTCCTGCTGCTGGACGTCTCGGCGGAGGAGGCCGACCGCATCGCCGAACGTGTCATCGTGGCGCTCGGCACCCCCGCCCGGGCCGCGGACCACGACCTGCTGGTGCAGGCCAGCATCGGCCTGGTCGCGGGCGGGCCGGGCATGGACGCCAGCGAGCTGCTGCGCCGGGCCGACGTGGCCATGTACGCGGCCAAGGAGCAGGGAAAGAGCCGTCACGTCCGGTACACCGAGGAGATGGACGCCCGGACCGTCGAGCATGCCCGGCTGGGCGCCGAACTGCAGCACGCCCTGGCCTCCGGCGGGCTGTTCCTGCTGTACCAGCCCGTGGTGATCCTGCCCGAAGGAGAGATCTCCAGCGTGGAGGCGCTGGTGCGCTGGCGCCACCCGGAGCGCGGACTGGTCTCCCCGGCGGAGTTCGTCCCGGTCGCGGAGCGCAACGGGATGATCGTCCAGATCGGCGCCTGGGTGCTCCGGGAGGCGTGCCGCCAGATGGCCGGGTGGCGGAGGCGGTACGGCGCCGCCGCCCCTCTGCGGATGGGGGTGAACGTCTCGCCCCGGCAGCTCCGGGAACCGTCGTTCGTGCAGGCCGTCACGGATGTGCTGCGGGAGACCGGGCTCCGGCCGCAGGACCTCCTGCTGGAGATCACCGAGACGGCCGTGTTCGACGGCGGGCCCGCGCTGGAGACGGTGCGAGCCCTGCACGCGCTCGGGGTCGGGTTCGCCCTCGACGACTTCGGTACCGGACACTCCTCGCTCGGGTTGCTGCGCACCTGCCCCGTCGACGTGCTCAAGGTGGACAAACTGTTCGTCGACGGGGTGACGGGCACCGTCGAGAGCTCGGTGATCGCCACCTCGCTGGTGCAGATCGCCCATGCGCTGCGACTGCAGGCCGTGGCCGAGGGCGTGGAGACCGAGGCGCAGGCCAGGAGGCTGTACCAGCTGGGGTACCGACTGGCTCAGGGTTTCCACTTCGCGCCGCCGCTGTCCGGGGAGGAGATCGGCCGGCTGCTGGCCGTCCGCGCGGTGCGCCTCGGCTCCGACCCGCTCGACCCGCCGGCCCTGGCCGGCTGAGACCTGCCCGGTGACGCCGTGAAACGGTGGACCGGGTGAGTCGATGACCCCGTGAAACGGCGAACCGGGTGAGTCGGTGAATCCGTGAGAGGTGAACCGGCGGCCGTTTGCGGGGCGGGGGCGAAGGAGGACGTCCCGCCGCGCAGGAAGGCGGAAGGCGCTCCCCCGGGGCTTCCTCCGGGGGTGTGGGCGCCTCTGGTCATCGTGCCCCGGTGACCAAAGGCGCCCTCCCCCGACGCGAGCGCGGCTTCCCCCTTCGATAACCTCACCCGCCACGGATGTGTCTATCAGTAATCGGTCGATCACATCAGGTGAATGTGCGAACACGGGGTGTGAATGCTCTCTCTCACACCGCTTCCACCCGGCAGTCTGAGGCATCCGTCCGGGATTGAGATTTTCCTCCCGGTCGCGGTCCCGGTCCGGTATCCCATCGCGGTCCCGGTCCGCCGTCTGCCCGCGGCACGGTCCGCCGTCCTGGTGGCGCGGATTTATCGATGCGACATCACGCGAGGAAGACGACAGGATGGTTCCTCTTCGGGATTCTGTGAGGAGCAGTCAGTGACCACCTACCGTCGCGACATCGACATGCTTCGCGACCGGCGTTTCAGCCTGCTGCTCGCCGCGCGGACCATCTCCGTCCTGGGCAGTTCGTTCGCCCCCGTCGCCCTCGCCTTCGGCGTCCTGGCCCTGCCCGGTGCGACGGCCACGACGCTGTCGGTGGTCCTCGCCGCCGAGGCGCTGCCGATGGTGGCGTTCATGCTCGTCGGCGGTGTGATCGCGGACCGTCTTCCCCGACACCGGGTGATGATGGCCGGTGAGGCGCTCAACGCGGCGGCGTTCGCCTGTCTCGCCGTGATGCTGCTCACCGGCTGGACCCCGCTTCCCGCGCTGGTGGCGGCGTCGGCGTGCAGCGGCGTCGCCATGGCGGTCCTCTTCCCGGCCCTGACCGGGATCATCCCCGACGTCGTCCCGGCCGACCGGTTGCAGACCGCCAACGCGCTGCTCGGGCTGGGTGCCAACAGCTCGCGCGTCGCCGGTCTCGTGCTGAGCGGCGCCACGGTGGTCCTGATCGGCGGCGGCTGGGCGCTGGCGGTCAGCGCCGCCATGTTCGCGACGGCGGCGGTCCTGATCGCGGCGCTGCGCCTGACCCCGGTGGAGCGTACGGCGGGCGAGGGGCACTCGGTCATCGCCGACCTGCGCGACGGCTGGCGGGAGTTCGTCTCCCGGCAGTGGCTCTGGGTGGTCGTCGCCCAGTTCTCCGTGCTGGTCATGGCCGTGCAGGCCGCGCACGGCGTGCTCGGGCCGCTGGTGGCCGACGAACGCCTCGGCGGTCCGTTCGCCTGGTCGATGATCCTGGCGGGCGAGGCGGTCGGCATGATCGGTGGCGTCTTCATCGCGATGCGGCTGCGGCCCCGCCGTCCCATCCTGGTGGCGACGCTGCTGACCGCGCCCACGGGCCTGCCGTACCTCCTGCTCGGGCTGGGCGCCCCGCTGTGGACGATCGTCGCCGGGGCGGTCGTCATGGGCGTCTGCTTCGACGTCTTCGGCGTGCTGTGGAGCACCACCATGCAGCGGGAGATCCCGGCCGAGTCCCTGTCGCGGGTCAGCTCCTACGACGCCCTGGGGTCGCTGATGTTCGGTCCGATCGGTCTGCTGGTGGCCGGACCGGTCGCCGCCCTGATCGGTCCGGAGCCCGCGCTGCTCGGCTGCGCCGCGATCGTCACGCTGTCCGCCACCGCGGCGCTGCTCTCCCCCGGCGTGCGCGGGCTGCGCGCCCCGGAGCCCGCCGCCGACGCGACCGCCGACGCGACCGCGGATCCCGCCGCTGATCCCGCCGCCGCCGCCGCCGCCGGCACCGGCACCGGCACCGGCACCGGCACCGGTGCCGCCGACGCCGACGCCGACGCCGGCACCGCCGCCGCCGTCGACGCCGGAGCGGCCCCGTCCCGCTGACCCGCGCCGCCCGGTGCCTCCATCCGGTGCCTCTCCGGTGCCTTCGCCTGGTGCCTCCGTCCGTGCCTCCGTCCGTGCCTCCGTCCGTGCCTCCGTCCGTGCCTCCGTCCGTGCCCCCGCCCGGACGGTGGCGGATGCGCCGGCCGGACCGCTCGCCGTGGCATACGGCGGGGTGCCGCCCTCCTTCGTGCGTCCGACGGGGTGCCGCCCTCCTTCGGGTGCCCGGCATGGTGACGGCCCGGATCCACCGGGTAAGAGTGAGTCCGGGGGATATGGCGTGACCAGGACGGTTGATGCGGTTCGGGAGTCGCGGTGGTCGCAGGCGCTGCGGGTCGCCGGTCTGTTCGACGCACCCGGCGCGCCCGCGCTGAGCAGGCCGGCCGTACTGGCGGCCCGGCTGCTCGACGCGCCCGCCGCCCTGGTGGCGCTGGCCGACGGCGACCGGTGGACGTGCCTCGGCGCGACGGGCCCGGCCGACCGCTGGACGGGCCGCGACCTCGCCCCGTACCCGCTGTTCCGGTGGATCCTGGCCGCGGACGCACCACTGACCGTGACCGACGTCCGGGCCGACGCCCGGCTGGGCGGCTCGCCCGCCGTCGACGGGCCGGAGCCGCGGGCCTGTGCGTCCTTCCCGCTGCGCGCTCCCGACGGTACGGTCCTGGGCACGCTGTGCGCGCTGGACGTACGGCCCCGGCGCTGGGACCCGCGCGGGCTGCGCCTGGCGGAGGAGGTGGCCTCCTCGGTGGAGGCGCAGCTCGCGGTGCGGCTGGACGAAGGGCGGGCGCGGCTGTCGGCGGCACGGATGAGCGCGGTCCTGGAACGGGCGCAGGACGCGTTCGTGTCCGTCGACGCCGCCGGAACCGTGACGGCGTGGAACCCCGCCGCCGAGCGGCTGTTCGGCCGACCGGCGAGCGAGGCCGTGGGACGGCCGGCGGACGAGCTGATCGTCCCGCGGCGGACCCGGCCGTGGCTGCGCGAGGAACTGGACCGGGTACGGCGGGCGGCTCCGTCGTACCCGGCGGAGCACCGGGTCGAGCTGACCGCGCTCGACAGGACCGGGCGGGAGCTGCCGGTGGAGATGGTGCTGCACGCCCGCACCGAGCGGGGTGAGCCGGTCCTCCACGCGTTCCTGTACGACATCGGCCACCGGGTGGCGGCCCGGCGCCGGCTGGAGCAGGAGCGCCGGTTCATGGCGGGGCTGATGGACAGCCTGGACGTCGGGGTGGTCGCCTGCGACGGCGACGGCGAGGTGGTGCTGGTCAACCGGATGTTGCGCGAGATCGAACCGGCTTCGCGATCGGGCGCCGAGCCGCCCTCCCCGGAGGAGATGCGGAAGGGCGACTGGAACGCCCTCTACGAGCTGTACGAGCCTGACGGGCGGACCCCGCTGCGGCCGGAGGAGATGCCGCTGGCACGGGCGTTGCGAGGGGAGCGGATCGACGGTTTCGAGGTGATGGCCCGCCGGGCCGGAGCCGGAGCCGGAACGGGTCTGCGCCGCTACCTGGTCAACGCCCGGCCGATCGAGACCGCTGACGGGCGCAGGCTGGGCGCGGTGACCGCCGTCCACGACATCACCGAGCGCTACCGGGCCGGGCTGCTGCGCACCGCGCAGGAGACGGTGGCCCAGGTACTGGCCGAGGCCGCCTCCAGCGGGCAGGCCGCCGCCGGCGTCACCGCCGCGGTCACCGACACCCTGGGCTGGACCTGTGGCGAGTACTGGCAGGTGGACCCCGACGAGACCGTGATCCGGCGGCTGGGCCTGTGGTCCCGTCCCGGACGGGACCTGGACGCGCTGACCCGCGGCGAACCCGATGTGTTCCCCCGCGGAGAGGGCCTGGCCGGAACGGTGTGGGCGAGCGCCCGCCGGATGTGGATCCCCGACCTGGCCCTCGACACGCGCGGCTTCACCCGGAAGGCGGCGGCGCTGCGCGTCGGGCTGCGCGCCGCGATGGGCCTGCCGGTGCGCAGCGGCCGGCGGGTGCGGGGAGTGCTGACCTTCTTCACCGACACCGTCCAGGAGGCCGACGAGGACCTGACGGCCATGCTGGACGGCATCTGCGCCCACATGGGCCGCTATCTGGAACGCCGCCGCGCCGAGGAACTGGCGCTGGCCCTGGACGCCGATCGCCGCCACCTGGATCACATCATCTCCCAGATCGACGACTACGTGTGGACGGTCGAGGTCACCGACGGCGGTGTGATCCGCCCGGTCCGGCTGCACTCCGACAGCAGCGCCGTGTTCGGCGGCCGGCTGCCCGCCGACGCCGACGCCGCCGAGGTCATGGCCGAGCTGGTCCACTCCGACGACCAGGAGTCCTTCGCCGCCTTCCACGCCGCCATCACCCGTGCGAGGCCCGCCGAGCTGGAGTGCCGCATCATCGGGCTGGACGGGGTGACCCGCTGGGTGTGGGTCCGGGCCCGGCCGCGCCGCGAAGACCATCGGCTGCTGGTCGACGGGATCACCAGTGACGTGACCGAGCGCCATCGCCTGGCCGAGCAGCGCGAGCTCCTGCTGGCCCGCCGGCAGGAGCAGGTGCGCCGCCTGCGGGAGCTGGACCGGATGAAGGACGAGCTGGTGGCACTGGTCGGCCACGAGCTGCGCTCGCCGATCGGCGCCATCCGCGATCTCGCCGTACTGCTGCGGGACGATCCGGAATTGAACGACGAGCAGCGTGCCTTCGCGGACGTGATCGACCGCAAGAGCGGGCACCTGCAGCGGCTGGTCGACGATCTGCGGGACCTGGCGCGCCTGGACGCCGGGCAGATCGTGCTCGATCCGCGGCCGGTGGCGCTGGACGGACTGGTGCGCCAGGCGGTCGACGATCACCGGCCGGCGGCGGACGCCAAGCGGCTGGCGGTGACGGTGGAGGCGACCGGCGGATTGCGGGTGCGGGCCGATCCGGTACGGCTGCGCCAGGTGCTGGACAACCTGCTGTCCAACGCGGTCAAGTACACGCCGGACGGAGGCGAGGTCACCGTCACCGCGCGTCCGGGCGACGGGAACGGGTACGGCGACGGGTACGGAGACGGGGATGGGGGCGGCGCAGGCGGCACGGCCGTGGTCACGGTCGCGGACACCGGCATCGGCATCCCGGCCGAGCAGTACCCGCGGTTGTTCGGCCGGTTCTTCCGGGCGTCGACCGCGGTGGAGTCGGGGATCAAGGGGACCGGCCTGGGACTGGCGATCACCCGGGCGATCGTCGAGGCGCACGGCGGCACCATCGTCGCCTCTCCGAGAGAGGACACGGGCACGGTCTTCACCCTCTGCCTGCCCGCCGAGCGATGACGGCCCTCCTACGGACCGGCCCTTCTACGGACCGGGGCCCACGGCGGCTCTACGGACCGGGCCCACGGCGGCGCCGGCAGGGCGTCGGTAGGGCACCGGCAGGGACATGACAGGGCCCCGGTGCCTCTGGCAGCGCCGGGACCCAGGAGTTCAACACCATTCTTCCGACTGTCGTGTCGGTTTCCTCATCCGCACGGCCACCTCATCGAAAGGGGCGGGATGCGGGAATCGCTCAGGCGTGACCGGAAACCACCTCCCGTTCGTTCGGAACCGCCGGCGCCCGCAGGGCGGAAGTCGGTCCGCGGGCGCTTCCGATGGCGTCAGACTCTCCTTTCCCTTACAGCCGGCATCACTTCGTTCTCGCAGGCGGCTCGGCTGCCGCCCGGCACGTCGGCGGCGGATCCCGCACGGCCGACGGCCATCTCACAAGGGCCATCGACATCTGCCGCATAGGCGGTGTTTCCCCTGTGTCACAACAAACGCTAATCACGCTGACAGCGGATGTCACGTCGGCCGATGTAGATTTTCGTTGGTGTCCGGCGACGCCGGGACGGCATCGAGGGCGGAAGGGGTCCGAGGCTCGGAAGGGCGCGGATCAGGGCGGTTCCCAGTCGACTTCGGCGCTGCCGCCGACGCGGAGCTTGCGGCGGGCGCGCTCGTAGAAGGTCGTCGTCCCCAGCCGGACGACGCGGGCGGCGGCGCGCAGCGCGGTGACGGTGAGCCGGTGCCCCGGCGGCAGGTGCCCGACGACCGCGCCGTCCACCTCCACGGCCAGCCGCCCGCTCGTGGGAAGGACGTCGAGGGTGACCTCCTCGTCGGCGGAGAGCACGATGGCCCTGTTGAACGTCGAGTGGGCCGCGGCGGGCACGACGAGGAAGCCCTCGACGGTCGGGGAGACGATGGGGCCGCCGGCGGAGAAGCTGTAGGCCGTCGACCCCGTGGAGGTCGCCACGATGACGGCGTCGGAGGCGTACCGGACGAAAGGGTGTCCCTGCACGGAGACCGCCACCTCGGACAGCCCGTGGCCGGGGGTGCGCACCAGGGCGATGTCGTTGAACGCGGTCACCGTCGCCCCCTCCGGCAGGGTCGTCCGCACCGCCATGCGGGACTCGACGGTGTACTGGTTGCCGTCGATCGCCGACAGCGCGGCCGGCAGCTCGTCCACGTCGATCTCGGCCAGGAAGCCGAGCCGCCCGAGGTTCACGCCGAGCACGGGGGTCGGTCGTCCGGCGATGAGTCGCATGGTGCGCAGCATCGTCCCGTCGCCGCCCAGGCTGACGAGCAGGTCGGCGCGGTCGATCAGGGCGGCGCCGTCGACCGCGATCGCGCTGCAGTCGATGCGTCCCACCTCCTCGGGCGACCCGAGGACCGCGACGTTCCGGGTACGGGCCCATTCGATGATCGTGTCGATGGCCGTCTTCGAGTCGCGTCGTGGGTGCAGTACGAGCCCCACTGTCTCAACCATGCCCATGGGGCCACCGTACGACCGCCCGGAGGAACACCGGAGGGCGGAACGACGCTTCCGGGCCGTGGCCGTGGCCGTGGCCGTGGCCGTGGCCGTGGCCGTGGCCGGGGCCGGGGCGGCGGCGGCCGTGGCCGTGATCGGGGCCGGGGCGGCGGCAGGGCGTGCCACCGCACTCCCCGTACATGGGCGCCGTACATGGGCGCCGTACATGGACGCGCCGTACATGAACGGGGAGTGCGGTGGCAGGGGGAGGGTCGGCCCGGGTCCGTTCGGCCGGGGAATGAAAGCCGGACGGAACCGGCTGGCCCTGACATCAGGAGAGACCGAGGAGACTGTGATGACCGTCAGCATCGCGTTCGTGCCGGAGAAGGACCTCTTCGAGGCCAAGGTGGACGGTGAGCACGCGGGGCGGCTGGAGTTCACCCGCAGGGACGACGTGATCGTCTACACCCACACCGAAGTGGATCCCGCGTTCGAGGGCCGGGGTGTGGGCGGCGCGCTCGCCCGTGCGGCCCTGGACGCGGCGCGCGCCGAGGGCGCGCGGGTACGGCCCCGCTGCTCGTTCGTGAAGAACTGGATCGACCGGCACCCCACCTACGCCGAACTCGTCGCGGACGTGTGACCGCCGGGCGGATCCGGGGCCCGGTCAGCCGGTCTCCGGATCCGCCGACCGGCACCCGTGCCCGGACGGGGAGACACCGGTGGGAAACGGCCGGAGAACGAGGACGGACGAGGACGGACGAGGAGCGGAAACAGGGATGCGGCTCGTGGCGGATCGTGATCGTCCCGACGCTCACCGTAGGGAATCGTGATGAAAATCACGTAGTGCGCGCAGATTCGCCGCTCTGGGATCAACAGCCTTCCTGGCCCGGCTTCGGTTCCTTGCTAGGCTGCAAGGAACCGTTTGGAACCGGGCGTCGTCTCACCCCGGCAGGTGAGACCGTCGAGAAGTGGGGTCACACCGTGAAGAAGCTGCTCGTTCTGGCGCTCGTCGCCCTTGGGGGGCTGCTGGTCTGGCGTAAGGTGCAGGCTGACCGCGCCGAGCTCGATCTGTGGACCGAGGCGACCGGCAGCGAGAACTGACCGAAGCGGCTGCCGATCGAGGTGTGTCCACGGTCCTGAGCAAGGTTGGGGGAATGGCACCCATCAAGCTTGCCTGTCTGGATCTGGCAGGCACCACGATCGGTGATGTCGCCATGGTCGAACGGGCGTTCGCCGAGGCGATCGCCACGCAGGGCATCGTGCCCGGGACCGGTGCGTACGCGCGTGCCATGGTGCATGTGCACCGGTCCCGGGGTTGCCCCAAGATCGATGTGTTCCGGGGCATCTTCCCTGACAACGAGGCCCAGGCACAGGCGGCCAACCTGACCTTCGAGCGCTCCTATCAGGGCGCGGTCGACCGTTCCGGGCTCGCCCCGGTCCCGGGAACCGTCGAGGCGCTGGAGAAGCTCCAGGGATCCGGGGTCAAGGTCTGCCTGATCACCGGCTTCAGCCGGTCGACCCTCGACCATGTGCTGGCCGCGCTGACCTGGTCCGACCGGATCGACCTGGCGCTGAGCCCGGAGGACGTCGGCGGCCGGGGCCGTCCGAGGCCCGACATGGTGCTCACCGCGCTGCTGCGCCTCGGCGTCGAGGACGTCCGCGAGGTCGCGGTCGTGGGCGACTCGGAGAGCGACATGCTCTGCGGACGCCGGGCGGGCGCTTCGGTGGTCGCCGGTGTCCTGACCGGGAGCCACAGCAGGGACCGGCTCGTCAAGGGCGGCGCCACCCATGTCCTGGACTCCGTCGCCGACTTCCCCGGCCTCGTCCTCGACGACGCCCTGGCTGAGCACCGCACCCCCGCCTCCGTGCGCTGACGGCGCTGCCGGCTCCGAGGGTCATCGCCCGCCAGACCGGTCTCCAGCGGGGAGAGCCGTACGGCGGGCGGAAACGTATCCGTGGCCGACTCAGGGGCTGACCTGTTCGCCGCATCTGCCGTGTGGCGGTTCGGCGGGAACCGGCCTATTGCTTCCCCGCCTGCCTCTCATCGTCCTTGAGGACGGCGACGAAGGTCCCCTTGCCGTGGATGCTGTAGACCTCGCCCGACTCCAGCAGTTCATTGATCACCCGTCGTGCCGTGCCGCGAGCTACTCCGAACTCCTCGGCGAGACGCGGTTCCCCCGGGATGGGATGACCCGGCTGGTACTGACCTTCACGGATGCGCCGCCGTATCTCGTTGAGGATGGCCTGCCACTTGAGCTCGTCCGGGCGAAATTCGATCACTCGGCAAGGCTAGAAAACTTCGCCAGCCCTGCGAATACCATGGTCTCCAATGGATACCCATGAGTACCCATGTGAATGACTAGGTATGTTGAGGTAACGTTTCTGCTTGATACGCCTGACAGCGGACGGGCCCGGCAGGCGCGCGAACGCCGTACCGGGCCCTCGATCGGACGTAGGAGGTCCGACCCGTGGACAACTTTAGACCGTCAACCCGCCCTCTCGCGGCTTGCAACGAGCCCGTCTGCGGCCCGTGCTTCTCCGCTGAACGGCACCGCTGCCGATGGGCTGCGCCGTCTGCGGGCACCCGCCGTACGACCACGGGTGCCTGCACGCCGAGGCGCACGCCTACCGGGTACCCTCCGCCGAGCAGGTGGCCGCCCGCTGGGAGCTGATCCGGGCCGCCCGGCTGGACGAGCTGAGGATGCCCGCACGGGACTGGGTCCGCCCGGCCGAGTGCCTGCCCGCCCTCGCCCCGCGGCCCACCGGACGGGAGTCCGTTCCCGCAGGGCCGTTCATCGAGCGGCGGTACGTCACCACCGGTCAGCCGGCCGAGCGGACACCGGCTGTACCTGCGCCCCGAACGGTCGAGCCCGTGCCGGGCAAGGCCCTTCCCGCCCTCGGATCGTCCTGGCCGATCGTGCCTGCAGAGATGCGCCGTACGGCGGACCGGCCGGTGGAGGCCCGGGAGACGCGCACCCTCCGGCTGTCGCTCGCCCGGGAACCGCTCGTGCTGCGGCGGGCCCGCGCCGTGGCCGCCCGTGAACGGCTGCCGCGTTCGACGACCGGCATCGGCCACCTGGTTCCCGGCGGGCCGCCACCCGGGGCGGCGGTCCGGTCGAGGCCCGGTGAGCTCGCCGTACACCACACGGCCTCCCGGTCGCCGTACTCACCCGGCTCAGCCCGGCGGCGGACGCCCACACCTGTGGAGACGGCCGCGTGACGCGACGGGAGGCATCGTTCCCATGACCTTCGACGAGGAGCAGGCGGCGGTCATCGGACACCTCCGGCGTGCCTGGCCCGGCTGGACGATCCGGCGGCGCGGCGGCATCTGGTACGCCACCGGTTCGTGCGCGGTCCTGGACCGTCGATGCGGGCGGACGTTGCACGCCCGGGGCGCGGTCCGGTTGTGCGAACGGCCGGCCGCGTCCCGCAGGACCTGCCTGGGACCAGGCACTCGGTCTCACCTGAACCGGTGCTACCGGGGGAGCGCTCCCTCTGCCGGTGCCGCTGAGAGAGATCATGATCATGCCGTGGATCGGCGCCCAGGCCAGTAGGAGCGTTATATGCTGTCCTGGCGGTGTGCGATGAGCACGGACTCGCCGTTCGCGGCGCTTCCGCAGGTCACGTCACCCGCAGAGGGGCCTTAGCTCAGTTGGCAGAGCGCCTGCTTTGCAAGCAGGATGTCAGGAGTTCGAATCTCCTAGGCTCCACCACCTCCACGACATGAAAAAGCCCAGGTCAGGCATGGTCGCCTCACCTGGGCTTTGATCTTCATTCGGCCTCGTCCGGCTCCCGTGCCCGTTGCGTGCCCGATGGCTTCCCAAGTGCCCCACGGGCGAGGCCGTCGAGCTTGCGGGCGACCTCCCGTTGCCGCTCGTGGGTCGAGTGCTGGTAGATCATCGCGGCGCGCGTGCTGGAGTGGCCCATGCGCTCCATCAGCTCCCGGATCGACGCCCCGGCGCTCGCGGCGAGGGTGTTGCCGGTGTGCCGGAGGTCATGAAAGTGGATCTTCGGAAGGCCCGTGTCCTGGAGCGCCTGAGTCCAGACACGGCGGTTGAAGTTGGTGTTGCGGAGCGGTCCGTCATCCGGACCGGCGAAGATCAGACCCTTGTCCCCGTCCTGGGTGAAGTCCTTCACGTGCTCCCGCAGGTCCTCGATGATCAGTTCGGGGATCACCACCGTCCGCCTGCCTGCCGCGGACTTGGGTTCGGTGAAGACGAGGCCCTTGCCGGTGATCTGCATCAACTGGCGTTCCACCCGCACGGTTCCGGCGTCCAGGTCGAGGTCTCGGCGCTGGAGGCCGGCCAGCTCGCCCCACCGCAGACTGCCGAAGGTCGCCAGGAGCACCAGCGCCCGGTAACGCGGTTCGATCGCGTCGGCGAGCTTGTAGACCTCGGCGATCGTGAGCACCGGGCGTTCCGGTGACTTCTCCTGACCGGCGCCCTTGATTCGGCACGGGTTCCGCTTGATGAGCTGGTCATCCACAGCTGTGGACAGAATCGCCTTCAACAGCCGGTACGCCTTGGCGACGGTCACCTCACTGACCTTCGCGTCGAGCAGCTTCTTCCGCCACCGCCGTACCTGCGGGTCCTTGATCTCGTTCAGCGCCTTCTCTCCGAAGGTGGGGACGAGGTGGGCGCGGAGGAGGTAGCCGTACAGTTCGACCGTCCGGGGACGGAGGTTCGGCCGCTCCTCGATCCAGGCGCGGCCGTACTCGCCGACTGTGATCTTCCCGGCGTCCGGGTCGATCCACTCGCCGTCGAGGATCTCCGTCTCTTTCCTGGTCAGCCAGACCTCGGCGTCCTTCTTCGTCGCGAAGGTCTCCGGGGCCGGGCGGTCCACCCCGTCAGGACCGGAGTACCGAGCCTGCCACCGGCCCGAGGGCAGTCGCCGAACGCGACCGAAGCGCCTCTTGGCGGGCTTCCTCTTGCGCGGACGCCGGGGCTCTTCATCGGGCGCGGCAAGTGCGGTCTTGGCCATTACGCAGCCCTCCTGCGTCGCGTGGTGGTGATCGGCTCGACAAACCCCGCCGCGACGAATGCCTCAAGCGCCGCTTCGGGGATACGGACGTTGCGCCCGATGTGGACGAAGGCGATCCGGCGTTCCTCGATCAGGCGACGCGGGAAGCGGACCGTGGTGTTCAGCCGTTCGGCGGCTTCCTCGACGGTCAGCAGCCGGCCCCGGGCCATGTCAACGGCCAACTCGGGAAGCGGAGAGGTGGGCTCCGTTCTCGTCATGCCGCCTCTCTCATCACCGAAGGGCCTTGTCCGGTTGCTTTCTCTTGCAGGGCGAGGAGGGTTGCGCGCCAGCGCTGGCGTTCGGCGACCATGCGCAGCAGCCGCAGGGCCAGGGAGGGGACGTCTCCGTCTCCGGCCGGGACGGGCTTCCAGAGGTAGCGGTGCGGGTCGCTCTTGGCGGGGTCGTCGGCCAGGCCGAGGGCTTCCAGGACCCAGGTGCGCCGGTCGCGCTTGTGCTCGGCCAGGGTCTTGTTCGACCACTTGCGGGAGACGAGCACGCGGCGGCCTGCGTAGCCGAGGTGTTCGGGTTTGTGCGCCTTGCTCCGGCACCGGCCCGGAGCCATGCCCGGCTTGGCGCCCTTGGGCTGCACGCCGTACCGCAGCCAGTTCGGGCACGTCGGCGAGCACGGTTCGTAGCGCAGGGCTTCGACCAGCCGGGCCGCGTGGTCCCGCCGAGCCAGGTCGTCGGCATCGAGGCTCTCGCCGAGGGACTTGGTCAGGTACTTCGACAGGTAGCGGATGCACTGGTCGGCGTCCGGGGTGCCGGCCAAGACGCCTTGAACGTCGACCTGGTCACCGAAGCGCAGCACGTGCAGGGGTTCGACCTCGTCGTCCTGATCGAGCTGATCGAGCGACTCATCCCAGGTCGGCAGGACCTCACCGGTTGCCGGGTCGATGTAGTCGCCGTCCTGCCCGTCCGGGTAGGTGCCCCCCTCGGGGAGATCGGCCCGCGGAGCCCACACCGGCAGGTGATCGCCCTCGAAGCGGATCTCATCGGTCGCCGGCCACCACACCTGGTGATAGGTCGCCGCCGCAATGGCCTTGATCTCCGCCCGGGGCAGGGTGCCCCGCACCGCCATGTGCAGATGCGGAGCGAGCCGCTTCTGAGGCTCCACGCTCGCGAAGTACTGCACGTCATAGCCCGCCACCCGGCGCAGGTTCTGCACGAACCGGTCGACCAGCTTGGAGAAGTGCAGCGCATCCCGAGCCGCCCGCCGGTAGTCGTAGGTGGCCGGGTCGACCGGCACGCCCTGCCCGGCCCGGATCCGTCCGTAGGACGGCAGAGTGAGCGTGATGAACATCGACGGCCGGTAGACCTTCCCATCGGCTCCGGTGAAGGTCCGCCCGAGCGTGGTGGAGCTCATGGCCCGCTTGGGCAGGTCCGGGGCGTCCTGCCGCCGCCGGGTCGACCGGGAACGCCGGGAGGCCGCCCGGCCGGACAGGCTGCCGCGCATCCCGGCCGCGCGGATCTCCTCATCGATCTCGGCGATCGCCTCATCCCAGTCGGCGACCTCCTCAGGCGTGCCGCCGCGCTCAGCTTGGTCTCGCTTGGCCTGCACATCGGCGCGGAACTCGATCAGCCACCGCTGCTGCTCATCCGCCTCGTCCGGGGTGCTGGCCGGTTCGGCGTCCAGGTGCCAGCCCTCCCGGCACTGCGCCATGCGCAGGTAGCGGTTGCGCTTGGCGCACGGCGGGCACACGGTCTCCCGAGTGGCCCCGCACGGGACGTTGACGTCCTCGCTCTGCCCGGTACGGACATCGAGCCGCCGCAGCACGATCGGGCGGATGCACACGCCGTTGTGCTTGGCGATCTCCACCGCCACGTCCAGCGCGACCGGCATCCGCTGCCGCTGCGCCCGGGAGATGGAACGGTCGGTCGTCGGGGTGGTCATTCGTTCACCTCCTCGCGGTGGATCTCGGCCAGGTCGGCTGCCAGCCGGTAGACGGCCCCGTAGGGGTCGGAGCTGATAGAGGGGTCGGACAGCTCGAAGGCCACCACCCGCTGCGTGCGGTGCGGACCGAGCAGCGCCAGGATCGGCCGCTCGCAGAGGCGGGTGATCTCCTCGTCGGTGCCGTAGAAGCAGACCCTCACGCCGCCACCGCCTCGGCCATCGCGCGGATGTCGGCGTCGGAGACGTAGGCCGCGCGCACCCGGATCGGATCCGGGGAGGCTTCCAGGCGGACGTAGCCGACGCCCGCGCCCTGCTCCGGGATCGGGGAGATGTGATCGGCCAACGCGCCCCGGTCCCGGGCGCCGTCGCCGAGCACCATGTCCACCTGCTCGGACTCGTCCAACCGGAGCGCGATCTTGTCGGGGAACAGGTTGCGGATCGTGAGCACGTCTTTGCGCGGGTCCTGGAGCGCCGCCATCACCCCGACCCCGACCGCACGACCCTGCGTGGTGAGGGTGGCCAGGGCGGCGGAGATGCGCTGCTTCAAGGCCCGGTCGGATTGGTAGGCGGTCAGGAACGCCACCTCGTCGACGACCACCAGGACGAACGGGTCCTCCGGGGTCGGGGTGTGGGAGCGCTGGAGGCCGGCGAACCGGTCGGCCCGCTCCTGCATCACCGCCACGGCCGCGTCCAGCAGGTCGGCGCACTGCTCCGGGGTCGCCGCGTAGCGGTCTCCGAACAGGGATCGGCCGAAGGACAGCTCCATGCGCTTGGGATCCAGCGCCCAGATCTGCACCAGGCCCGCACGGACGGCGGGGAGCAGGCCGCGGATGGTCGACCACAGGACCGAGCCCTTGCCCGCCCCGGTGGCTCCGGCGATCAGGACATGGGTGCCGTGGACGTTCAGCAGCCACGGGGAGCCGTCCTCGCGGGTGCCGACTCGCACCGGCCCCACCGATACCTCTTCCGGGATCGGCATGGCCGGAAGCGGTGTGACCAGGGGATCATGCCGGGGGAAGACGAGCACCAGGCGGCCCGCCCGCGCGATCGAGACCCGGCAGGAGCGCGCGCCGAAGCCGTGCGCCAGGTGGTCGATGCGGTCGGCCCAGTCCTTGACCGCTTGGCCGTGCAGCATCTTCACCGTGACCACGTCGGCCCACGAAGTACAGGTGACCTTGACCAGGTGGGGAAGGTAGTCCCGGCCGCGCAGGTGCCGCCCCAGCCCGGACACGACCATCACCGCCTGCCAGTGCCGCCGGTAGATCCACACGAAGCGCCAGAAGGCCAGCAGCCGCCAGCCGACCAGCCGCAGGAACGAGGGCCGGTGCACCGAGCACCACAACGCGAGCACGGTCACGGCCACCGCGATCAGGACCAGGCCCAGCCGCCAGCCGTACAGCCACGCCACCGCAGCCGGGACGGCGATGACGGCCGAGGCGACCGGGTGCCGCCAGAGCAGCCGGACCAGACCGGCGAGCACCCGCCAGGCGAAGATGACGAGCGTGACGAACGCCGGGGTGCGGACCACGGCGGGGCGGAACACCACGGCGGTATCGGGTGTGGTGGAGACGAGGTGCTGTGCCTCGTCGCCGGGCATCTTTTTGAACATTAGACTTCAGCCCTCTCTTGAATCGCATCTGGGGAGACCAGGGGCCGCCGGAATGCCAGTTCCAGCGGCCCCGCTTTCGTTGTCAGGCCGCGGTGTCCTTGCTGGCCGGGGCGTGCTTGGCCGGGGCGGCGGTGCGGGGAGCCCGCATGGACGTGGCGCGGATGGAGTAGGCCAGGCGGCCGGTGGACTGGTTGACGTACGGGGTGACGGTCATGCCGTCGAACTCGACCGGGGTGATCGGCAGGCCGGGCACCGGGGGCGGGGGAACCGGCTGGACCGGGGCGAGGATCTTGACCGCCACCGTCTTCTGGCTGATCTTGACGGCCGGGTCGGCGTCCATGACGGCGATCTGCCAGACGAGTTCGCCGGTGGTCTTGTCCTTGGCGTAGACGGTCCGGCTGCTGGTCGAGGCGTCGAAGTCCTTGACCTGCTCGACCTCGCCGACGAGGTAGCAGCCATGCGGGAAGACCTGGTCGAAGCTGACGGGGATGGGTCCTTGCAGGGCCATGACATGTACTCCTAGCTTTACAGAAGATGTTTGCTTCTCAACCTGACCTATCAGGTTGCTCCATAAAGGTAGGTCGCCCAACCTGTCATGTCAAGTTGGATTCCAGAGGAGATCGGTCAGGCGATGTCAGGTCAGGGGGTAGGCGTCACGCAGCTCGTGACGATCCCCGGGAAGGACCGCGTCGACGAGCTGGAGCGCCTTGCCGTCGGCATCGTGGCCGGTCACCACGAGATTCAGCACGGGCGCACCGGCCGGCATCTTCAGGGCGTGCGCCTCCTCCGCCGTGGCCGAACGCGCGAGGGTGCGCTCCATGGCGTAGTCCAGCCGCAGCCGCTTGCGGCCGTACAGATGGCGCCGGATTCCCTCGTTCATCGGTTCAGGGGAAGTCAGTTTGGTCCCGGTGACCAGGTCGATGGGGAACCACGCCGACACCAGCTCTATGGGACCGTCCTCGTCGCTGAGGACGTACTGCCGCAGGAAAGCCTTGGACCCGGCGGGTAGCTCAAGCAGGGTGGTGACCCGGACAGGGGCGACGATGATGCCGGCTTGCAGCAGTTCGGCCGAGGACTCCGATTCGGCCAGATCGAGAAGACGCTGACCCGGGTATGCGCGCTCCAGATTCAGCGCGGGCACCTTCCCGCGCACGAACGAACCGCGCCCGGTCTGGGACTCGATCAGGCCTTCTTGGCGGAGTAGCCGCAGTGCCTCGATCACCGTCGGCCGCGACACGTCGAACTCGGCGACAAGCTGGCTCTGGGAGGGCAGCATCATCCCCGGCGGATAGGTCCCGTCCGCGATGCGTGACCGCAGAGCGTTCAGCACCCGCTCGTACTTGAGGCCGTCCCCGCGTGGAGCTGCCATTACAACCGCCTTACCAGCTTTAACATGTTCTATCAGGTTGAGCGTAGCATCAGGGTCCGGATCTTCCACCCTTCGCCTGAACGTGGAAGGCCCGGCAAGCCTAGGTGTGGGAGGGCAGGCTTACCGGGCCAGGGACGCGGAGGCGAAGGACACACCGGGGCGTCGGACGCACGCCCGCAGCGGTCAACCTCGCTGCCGCGCCTGCTCCGGCGGATCGTCGGCAGCCAGGTCAAGCACCTCGCCCGGCACGCTGACCGTCCGCCACTGCTCTTCGATGCGCTTCTCGGCCGCCAGACGGCCGGCCAACTCCTCCAGGGTCCGGCCGCACCGCACGTAGGACAGCCCGCGGCGCATGCTCTCCTGGGACAGGTCATCTCGGCGCACCGCGTACCACCCGCCTCCCAAAGCCGCCGAGATCCTCCACCGCCTGCCGTAGACGGCGTTCAGCTCGTTGACGGTCACGCCGATCACCTCGGCTGCGCAGGCGCGGCGAGACGCTGCCTGCGCAGGTCGACCGGCCGACGATCATCCGGGAGCACGCATTGGACCTCTTCGACCAGCTTCGACGATGGATGAGCACCACGCAGCTCCGCATACCGGACGGCGACCCGGCGAGCGGCCGTCAGCGGATCACTCACCGGGCTGAAGGCATAAAGCCGGCGCCCGCGTGCCGAGGTGTTCCCCGACCACCAGTGATACGAGACCCCGTTCGTCCAGACGACCAGGTCGATCCAGACCGAAACCAATGCGACTCCGACACCGCAGTGAATATCGGCGGGCATTCCCAGATTGCGCAGTTCCTCGGCGAGGCGCGCGGCGGCATATGAAGGATCGCCAGTCGTAGGTTCAGCCGGTCGCCACCAAACAAGTTTGTCTGTCATGTTCCCTGCCGTCCGGTTCCGGCGCAGTCGAAGCAATCGCTCCGCGTTCTCCTCGCGCGTCGGCCGTCGATGGCCTGCGCGCCGTAGGCCGCGCTCACCTGCGCATATCGCCACCCCTTGCCCCGGCAGGCCGAGCAGCAGCCCTCCTGGCCGGTCTCGCGTGTGCCCGTCGTGTCCACTCCTTTTCCTCCGTCGTCATGGACGTTTTCTCGGTATGCCGAGACACTAGGAAGCAGTGGCCGCTCCGCCCCGGAAAAGAATTCCGGGGTCCCCGGGTTATCCATGCGAGGCTGACCGGTATGCGAGGCATGACGGATCACCTGACCATCGGGGAACGCGTGGCGTGGTATCGCCGACGACGCGGAATGTCACAGGAAGTCCTGGCCGGCCTTGTCGGCCGCACGGTCGACTGGCTCAGCAAAGTCGAAAACGACCGGATCGATCTCGACCGCCTGTCGGTCATCAAATCTCTGGCGGTCGCCCTGGACGTCGCTCTCGGCGACCTCCTTGCCGAGCCGTCCCTACTCGACTGGAGCCCCGACAGCGGAGACCGCACCGTCCCGGCGCTGCGGGCGGCGATCACCGATTACCGCCAGCTCACTCCACTCGCCGCCCTCGCCCAGGCCCACGAACCGCCCAGCCTCACCGAGCTGCGCAGCGAGATCGCCGACGTCTGGCACGCCTACCAGGCATCCCGGTACGGCCTCGTGGTCCGCCGCCTGCCGGCCCTGCTCGCCGAAGCCCACCACGCCGCCGGCGCCTACCAGGGCGACCAGCACACTCAGGCGCTCAGCCTGCTGGGCCAGACCTACCACGCAGCCGCCACCATCCTCGTCAAGGTCGGGGAGACCGACCTCGCGTGGATCGCCGCCGAACGCGGTCTGACCTACGCCCAGAACTCCGGCGATCAGATCGTGGTCGCCTCACTCCTGCGCTCGGTCACCCACGCCCTGCTCTCCAACGGCCGCTACGACGCCGCCTCCCAACTGACCAACGACGCCGCCGGACTCCTCCAATCAGACCTGTCCCAGGCCAGCCCGGAACTGCTGTCTGTCAAGCCCCGGGTTTCGTGGAGAGTGGGTTAGCTGGTTTTCAGGGGTGCTTGTGGTGCAGTGGTTGTCGCGTGGAGAGCTTCGAACTCGGCGGGTGGAACGTGGCCGAGCTCGCCGTGGAGGCGGCGCTGGTTGAACCAGTCGATGTACTCGGCGACGGCGATCTCGACGTCGTTGATGCCGGTCCATGGGCCCTTGTTGCGGATCAGTTCGGCCTTGAACAGGCTGTTGAACGCCTCGGCCAGGGCGTTGTCGTAGGAGTCGCCCCGGGAGCCGACGGAGGCGACCGCGTCGGCCTCGGCGAGGCGGTCGGTGTAGCGGACGGCTCGGTATTGCACCCCGCGGTCGGAGTGGTGGACCAGACCGGACAGGTCGCCGCCGGTGTGCCGGCGCTTCCATAGGGCCATCTCCAGGGCGTCCAGGGCCAGATCGGTGTAGAGGGAGGTGGCGACCTGCCAGCCGACGACCGTGCGGGAGAAGACGTCGATGACGAAGGCGGCGTAGACCCAGCCGGAGAAGGTGCGGATGTAGGTGATGTCGGCCACCCACAGCTGGTTCGGCGCGGTCGCGGTGAACCGCCGCTCGACCAGGTCGGCGGGCCGGTCGGTTTCGGGGGCGGGGCGGGTGGTGCGCGGGCCTTTGGCCCGGATCACCCCGCGCAGGCCGGCGGCGCGCATGAGGCGTTCCACGGTGCAGCGGGCCACCACGCGGCCGCTTCTCAAGAGCGCCGCGTGGATCTTCCTGGCCCCGTAGACGCCGTAGTTGCCCGCGTGGATCATGGTGATCTCCTCGGTCAGCTCCTCATCGCGCAGGGCACGGGCCGAGGGCGGGCGCGAGGCGGCGGCGTAGTAGGTGCTCGGCGCGATCTCGGCGTCGGTGTCCTTCAACGCCTCGCAGATCGGCTGGACGCCGAACCTCTCCTTGTGCTGCTCGATGTAGGCGACCTTCATCGCAGTGGACGGTCCAGCTCCGCCGCGAAGAAAGCCGACGCGGACTTCAAGATCGCGTTTGCCCGCCTCAGCTCCTTCACCTCGCGCTCCAGTTCGGCGATCCGGGCCGCGTCCTGGCTGGTGGTCCCGGGCCGTAGGCCCTCGTCGGTCTCGGCCCGCTTGACCCAGGTCCGCAGGGCCTCGGGGTGGACATCGAGCTGATCGGCGATGCGCCGGATCGCGCCGTCGCGTGCCGCGGGGTTCTTGCGGGCCTCGACGGCCAGCCGGGTCGCGCGTTCGCGCAACTCGTCGGGGTACTTACGGGGAGCAGCCATGATCGGCATCCTTCCGGGTGTTCGATGTCTCCATCAAACCCGGGGCGGTTCACTCTGGCCTGGATCGACATGGGAGAAGAGCCCTCGGAGGTGACCGATCGACTCGCCGGTGACGGGTTCCGGCACTGGCGTCTATCGTTCGACATCGAGGGCAACACCGTCATGTACGCCCGCTACGGAAACGCCGAGGGGTTTCTTGAGCATCCCGAGCCGGGCTGGATCCCCTTCACCCACTGGACGGATCATCTCGGCCCGCTGAGTGCCTATACCGAACTCTTCCTGAAGGGCTACGACAGCGAGGAGGCAGAGGCGGAGGTGGACATCACCGCAGTGTGTCTAGCCGTGATCGAGGCGGAGAGTGGCGTCCGTCTGGACCATGAACTGGTAGACCGCCCTCATTCACTGCTGCCAGGCCCGGAAGCTTGAGCGAGGGCCCACCGCCAAACGCAGCGGCGTTGCCGAATTGTTCTTGTATGGATCAAGGGCGGCGCTCCGCGCCGCCGCGCGGCCCGAGCTTGCGGGCCGCACGCTGCGCGTGCGGCCTGGGGGCCGTTCTCGCGCGCGCCCACCACTCGGGCCGCGCAAGCACACCGCACCCTAGTAGATCAGCCGCAATACAGTGGCTGGCATGTCACACGTTGGACCCGGAGGCCGCGTCATCTTCCTCAACGGGACATCGAGCGCCGGCAAAACCACTCTGGCCCAGGCCATCCAAGACGAGAGCGACACCCCCTTCGTCCGCTGGGGAATCGACACCCTGTTCAGCCTCGTCCCCCCGAACTGGGGCGGAGGACGCGACGGCCCGCTCAGCCGATCCGGCTTCTGGTACGACCACACCACCCAGGACGAGGACGGTCACCCTCAAGTGGTCATCCGCTACGGCCCGGTCGGCCGCCGCATGCTCCATTCGGCCTGCACTGCCGCGGCATCCTTCGCACATGGCGGCGACAACGTCGTCATCGACGAAATGCTGCTGACCCCAGACCTGCTGCCAATATGGATGAAAGCCCTGGCAGGTCTCGATGTCCTACTCGTAGGCGTGATGTGCCCTCTGGAAATCTCCGAGCAACGAGAAATAGGGCGCCGCAACCCACCCGGTCTGGCACGCGGGCATCTTCAGACGGTCCACAGCCATGGCGTCCCGTACGACATGACGGTAGACACCAGCACCGGAACACCCACCGACCTGGCTAAAGCCATCTTGCTGCGCCAGCCAGGCAGACCGTGAACCTTGTGCGACCACACTTGGTCGGGCACAACAGGGCGGGGTCCACAACAAGGCTGAGAGCCTCCGGCGGGGGCGCTCCGGCTCCGGGATGATTGTGAGCTTCTGCCTGCGGTCCGTAGGTGGCTGAGGTAGGGGCCTGATCATCCCGTCTGCCATCGACCCGGGACAAGCCGAGCAGACCGGGGGCACGGGGCCAAGGTCATTCGTCCGGTGGGGCGCTCCACCTTGGCCCCGTGCCCCCGGCCCGCTTCCCCTTCGGGCGGGTCGACGGCAGACGGGACGATCAGGCGGGCGGGGTGTGCGCGTCCGCGCATGGGTCTCAGGGGCGTGCCCGTCGCGTGCCCGATGGGGCGGGAAACCAGGGGGAACAGCGGGGAGTCACGGGGAACGCGATCAGTGCCGTGAGCTGCGTCTTCGCAGGTCGAGCAAGATCGGCATGCGTCTTTGCAAGCAGGATGTCAGGAGTTCGAATCTCCTAGGCTCCACCGCATGTCGAAGGCCGCATCCCATGATCGGGAAGCGGCCTTTTCGATCTTGTACAGCTGCAAAGTACAGCAACGGCCACAACTCCCCTCGCTTCTCCCGGTGAGATCCGTCAGCATCGGGCTCACCACCGCAGAGCTTTTTGTCGGTACCTCCCTCTATCTTTGTACCGCCACTGTTGCAAGGGGGATGAAAGCGACAGGAGGGGACAGATGGCAAAGGAAGTCAGTGCAGCCGCACTGAGGGCAGCCCTACGGAAAGCCCAGCAGGAGCACAATCGCCAGGTCAAGCGCGCTCAAACGAAGATGAAGCGTGAAGTCGATCAATACAACCGGAAGGTGGAGCAGAACAATCGCAGGGTGATTGCTGCCCACAACCGGCAGGTGGATGAGGTTAACCGCAAAAACCAACAAACCTTCAATCAGCTCACTGCTCGATTGCGGCTCTTCGAAGTTAAGCGGGGTTGAGGCATCCGCGACCTCGTCGGGTAGTGGCGCAGCGGGTGCGTAGACGCTGGTTTTCGGGATTGCGGAAACCGTAGGCGTCTCGGGCGACCGTCTTGATCACTCGGTTGGTGCCCTCGGAGCCGGCGTTGGTGACGCCGGTCTGGATGAACGCGAGGATCTCGGGCCACCAGGTCTCGACCGTGCTCGCCAAGCGGTGGAGCTCGGACAGGCCGGAGGCCGCGCATCGGTCGTAGAAGCGAAACAGCCGCTCGGCGATGACCGCGCGATCGGGGTGCGTGCGGGCCAGCGCGAGCAGGTCGAGCAGGTCTTCCTTGGCGTTCCACGCGGCCAGGATCGGCACACCGATCCGCTTCGGCAGCGCCATCAGGTCATCGACCATCGGATCAAGCTGCGAGCCGTGCATCCGGGCGGCCGAGCGGGTCAGCCGGTTGCGCAGCTCCCATTCCCGGTTGCCCTTGCGCCCGCGCCGGCCCCGCACCTGAACGGTGACGCGGCGGCGGACCTCGGTGACCGCGGCGTTGGCCAGCTGCACGATATGAAAGTGATCGATCACCAGCCTGGCCTGCGGTAACACCGCCCGGACCGCGGACTTGAAGATGGTGCACATGTCGATCGCGACGAAGGCCACGCCATCGCGCCAGGCCTGGCTACGCTCGCCGAGCCAGCCGGTGACGGCGGCGCTGGTACGGCCTTCGACCTGGCCCAGCAGCCCTTGCCCGCCGGAGATGTCGACGAAGCCGACATGCCAGCGGTCCACGACGGTCTGCCAGGTGCCGGTGGTCTCCTCCCAGCTCCAGCGGGGCCGGCCACGGCGGATCTCGTCGATCCCCAGCACCGTGACGGGGGCAGGCTGATCGGGCAGGACGCGGGCGGCGTGCGCGGTGAACGCCGCCCAGGCCACCGGCCAGGACACGCCATGGTCGCGAGCCGACTGCACGATCGTCCTCCCTCCGTCGGCGACCGCCGCCCCGGTGGCCTGGCGTAATCGCGCCGTCAGCCGGGCCCGGGCCGGGACCTGGGCGACGTGCTCGGTGAACGTCCCTCGCGGGCAGGCCGACTCGTCGCAGTACCAGCGGCGTTTACGCCAGCGCAGGTCACAGCGGCGGCCCGCGACCGGCAGATCACGTGGGCGGGTGGTCACCCACTCCTTGACCCGGGCCGCCGGCGTCCCGCACTCGGGGCAGGCCCGGGCGGTCTCGTCGGCGGTGACCAGATGCACGATCGGCCCCTGTCCGCACTCGTTCCCGTCCTGACCTGCTGTGATGACGTCGACGACGGCCAGGCCCTCCAGGCCCAGCAGCCGGGTCGTATCGTTGACCATGCTCGCGGCTCTTCTGTTGTCGTTCTTGCCTAGACAACAGGAATGATCAAGGAGAGCCGCGGGCTCCCTCAAGAGGCGATCTCAGCCCCGAACGGCCCGGTGAGTGTTCAGACCCCGGCTAAGTTCGAAGAGCCTCGATTGCGAGCGGCGGAATCACGGCCCACTGTTCGCTACACGCTCGAAGAGCGGCACCTAGCTGACAGAGTGCAGGAAGCGATCTCGGCGCAGAACGCACGAGAGCACGACGTCTTCCTGAGTTACGCAAGGATCGACGGATATGAGGTGGCAGGCGAGCTGCGGGGACATCTCGAAGATCTTGGTGTTGCTGTGTGGTTCGACGAGATCGCTATTCAGCCTGGAAAGAGCCAGTCTCTTCAGATGGATCGAGGACTGCGGTGCGCCAAGGCAGGGATAGCTCTGCTTACGCCCGCGTATCTCGCCGGACGCTTCTGGACGGAACGTGAGCTAGGGGCACTGCTTCACAAGCCAACCCTTATCCCTGTCCTCCATGGCGTCACGTTCGCCGATGTCGCAGACTACAGCGGCATCTTGCCGGATCTCGCTGGTTTCGAGACCAGTCGGGACTCTGTGATGGTCATCGCCGAGAAGATTGCGGGTGCTGTCCTTCCGTAGGATCCGGCGTAAGTAAAGGCCATCCCGACTGGGATGGCCTTTTGCGCAGTCAATCATCAAGCGAATTGATCACCGAGTCTCCTGAGGGCCTTGCGCGTCTCCTCCGATGAGACCTCGCTGTAGATGTTCATGGTCACCGAGATCTGACTGTGCCGGAGGATCTGCATGGCCACGCGCGGGTGGACGTCGAGGGCGACGAGGAGTGACGCGCAGGTCTTCCGGGTCGCGTGGACGTTGACCTTCCGCACGCCCGCCCGGTCGCACGCCCTGGCGAAGCTGCGCCGGAGGTTCGACGGCTCCACGGGCCGCCCGCTCGCGGTGGTGAAGACGAGGCCCGTCTCCTGCCACGAGTCCCCCGCCGCCTCCCGGGCTGTGTCGTGTGCCCGTCGACGGGCACGGAGCGCCGTCGTCACGATCTCCGGGAAAGGCAACGTTGGGCTTCCCCTCGTAAGGTGGAGGCCCAAGCAAGAAAGGTTGGGTCTCCACCTTACGAGGGGAAGCCCAGAACTCATCGGTGCGGTGGAAGCGTCTCCGGCTGTCGGGAGGAGACGGCCGGAGAACCGAAGAGCCGGATCAGTCGATCGGTGTCGAGGTACGTGGTGACGCCGCTGATCAGCCCTCCGGCCACGTCCAGCAGGACCAGTCCGAACGGCGTGTGGGAACCGTCGGGGCCGGGCCGCAGCTGCCAGAACGCCGGTGAGCCGTTCGCCTCGACCGGGACGAGGCGCGCGCCTTCGCAGGACGCCTCCGGGGCCAGCAGCGCCTGCCTGATCCGGTCACGGCCGCGGAGCCACCAGGCGAAGGGCGGCATCGACATCGTGGCGTCCTCGCGGAGCAGGGCCACCAGCGCGGTGATGTCGTGCCGCTCGAACGCGGAGCAGTAGCGGGTGAGCAGCTCGCGCTGTGCGGGATCGGACGGCCGGTACGGCTCGCCGGGTGCGACGCCGACCGCGCCGATCGTCGTCCTGGCCCGCTGCAGCGCGCTGGTCACCGACGCGGTGGTGGTCTCCAGGAGGCGTGCGACCTCCTCGGCCTTCCAGCAGAGCACGTCGCGCAGGATCAGTACCGCCCTCTGCCGGGGCGGCAGGTGCTGCAGCGCGGCGACGAACGCCAGGCGGACGGTCTCGCGCCGCACGGCCGTCTCTTCCGGATCGCCGTCCGCCGGCAGCACGAGGCCGTCCGGAACCGGCTGGATCCAGACCCGCTCCGGCAGCGGCGCACCGATGCCCGCTCCGGCGTCCGCCGCCTGGCTGAGGTCCATGGCCGGAGCCCGGCGCTGCGCGCTGCGCAGCATGTCGAGGCAGACGTTGGTGGCGATGCGGTAGAGCCAGGTCCGCAGCGCCGCCCGCCGCTCGTCGTAGCGGTCGAGCGACCGCCAGGCGCGCAGCAGCGTCTCCTGCACCGCGTCCTCCGCCTCGAAGCCGGAACCCAGCATCCGGTAGCAGTAGCCGGTCAGCTCGGTCCGGAACGGCTCCAGCCGCGAATCCCCACCGGTCGACGTCTCCATCACCCCTCGACCATAGGCACCGTCACCGACACGCCGGGCGGCGGCCGATGACTTTCCGGTACCGTCTCCGTATCCCCTTCGGAGCGCGCACCAGGCTCGCGCGCCGGAAAGGGGACGGAAATGAATGAAGACCACCTCCGGGCTGCCGTGGCGGCGGAACGCGGTGAGCAGGCAGACCTGCTCGCCGCCCTGCGGCCCGAGCAGTGGGACGCGCCCACGTTGTGCGAGGGCTGGAGCGTGCGCGAGGTCGTCGCCCACACGACGATGCCCTTCCGGACCCCGCTCTGGCGGACGCTGGCGGAACTGGTGAAGGCGCGCGGGGACATCAACCGCATGGCCGACCGGTGCGCGCGCCGCGACGCCGCCGAACTGCCGCCCGGAAGACTGCTCACGTCACTGCGGGACAACGCCGCGCACCCGTGGACGCCTCCCGGCGGAGGTGTTCACGGGGCGCTCTCGCACGACGTCATCCACGGACTGGACATCACGGTGGGCCTGGGGCTGGACCGCCGGGTCCCGGTCGAACGGGTCGCCATGGTCCTGGCCGGAATGCGGCCGAAGAACATCGCCTTCTTCGGAGCCGACCTGTCGGGAGTCGCGTTGCGGGCGACCGACCTCGACTGGAGCCACGGGGAGGGGACGCCGGTCCGCGGCCTCGCCCAGGATCTGCTCCTCGTCCTGTGCGGGCGGCGCCTGCCGCCGGGCCGCCTCGAGGGCAGGGACGCCGCGCGGTTCTCCGGCGAGCCGGGGGCGTGGCCGGGGGCGTGGCCGGGTGACGCTCGACGCCCTCTCACCGAACGGCTGCATCGGGCGGTGAAAACGCGGGATCCCGTCCGATCGAGTGATCGTACGGGATCCCGTACCGCCTGCAGGCCATCGCGAGAACGGGCCCGGCCGGCAGTCTGCCCGCTTCGTCAGGGGGCGGGGGAAGAGGCGGGGACGATTCCGCTCTGCGCGGATCGGGCCGGAATCGAGCGCGCCGTCTATCTAAGGTGGGGCATGGCCGCTTCTGTTCCGCCGCTGCACCCAGTGTTCGATCGGACCGACTCCAAGCCGTCTCCGGTTCGCGAGCCGCTGTGGCGGCACGCGCTCGGTGAGTGTCTCAGAGGCCTCCGTCACGAGCGGGGTGAGAAGCTGAGCGAGACGGCACGTCGCGCCGGAGTCTCGCCGCAGTACCTCTCCGAGATGGAGCGGGGCGTCAAGGAGCCGTCGAGCGAAATGATCGCCGCGGTCGCCGGCGCGCTGGACGTGACCCTGATCGATCTGACCCTCGCCGTCGCCGAGAGCCTGCGGTCCGCTCAGAGCGGCACGTCGAAGGGCGCCACCTGCTCGGCGGCGTACGCCCTGGCCGCGTAACGTGGCGTGCCGGGGTCGTTCGCGGGCCTACGAACGCTCCTCGACGATCTGATCGATGAGTCCGTACTCCACGGCCGCGGTCGCGGTGAACACGCGATCGTGGTCGGTGTCGGCGCGCAGGGTCTCGATCGTCTGGCCGGTGTGCCGTGACAGTATGCGCTCGATGTCCGCGCGGACCCGGACGACCTCGTCGGCCTGCAAGATGAGGTCGGGGATCGTTCCGCGTCCCTGAGCAGCGGGTTGGTGCAGGATCACCCGGGCGTGCGGGAGGGCGGCGCGTCTTCCCTCGGCGCCCGCGGCGAGAAGGACGGCGCCCACCGCGACGGCCTGCCCGACGCAGGTCGTCGAAATCCGCGGGCGGATATGGCGCATGGTGTCGTATATCGCGAGCATCGCGCTCGGGTCCCCGCCTTCGCAGTTGATGTAGAACTGTATTTCGGCTTCGGGGTTGTCGGACTCCAGAAAGATCAGCTGTGCGATGAGCGCGTTCGCGACGCCCGCGTCGATCGCGGTGCCCAGATAGATGATCCGCTCGGTGAGAAGATGCGAGTAGACGTCCATGATCCGCTCGCCGCGCGAATTCTGGGTGATGACGTTCGGAATCGTATACGTGGTCACTGGCCGACCCCTTCGGTGACGTCGAATCCGAGCCGTGGGCGATTGCGTGGTGCGATCTCGTCGAAGTTCTGCACGATCGTGTCGATGAAGCCGTAGTCCAGTGCCTCTCGCGCCGTGTACCAGCGATCGTGCAGGGAGTCCTCGAATATGCGCTCGACGGGCTGCCCCGTGTCCGCGGCGATGAGGCCGAGCACCGTGTCACGAGTGTGCCGGAGGTCGCCGGCCTGCAGTTCGATGTCGACCGCGGTGCCACCGATCCCCGCCGAGCCCTGGTGCATCAGGACGCGTGAGTGCGGCAGGGCGCGGCGCTTGCCCCGGGTGCCCGACGACAGCAGGAATTGGCCGGCGCTGTAGGCGATGCCCAGCACGAGGGTCGACACGTCGCAGGGAATCAGTCGAATGATGTCGCGAATCGCGAGCATCGAGGGAACCGACCCGCCCGGCGAGTGAATCCACAGTGCGATGTCCGTGGACGCGTCCTGCGTGGCGAGTGCTATCAGCTGAGTGGCCAGCAGCGTGCCGTTGTCATCGTCGAGAGGGCCGTCGAGAACGAGGACGCGCTGGTCGTAGAGTTCGCGCCTCACCCGCGCGTCGAACAAGGGAAGATTCGATTCTCCGCTCATGCGTTCATCATGTGAGGCGATCGGCGCCGGCGTCGACGTGATCTGCTCGGGGCGGATCCGCTCTGAGCAGAGGGAATTCGGTTCCCGGCCCGCTCCGTGGCATTGCGGCCCGCGCAGCCTGTGCCCGGCCGCCTCCCCGCCGGGAGACGGCCGGAACCGGCGACCTCACGGCTTCCGGGAAGGCCGTCCGGGTGCTCCTCTGCGGGGCGCCTGCGGTCTCGGCGCCGAGCGGGACGAGCACCGGCGCCCTTCGTCAAGGATCCGCGCCGCGCAGCGCGGTGCGGGAGGGCGTACGCCACAGCCGTACCGTGCCTCCCGCCTCGGGGGCGGCCAGCAGGTGCCCCCGGGGGTGGAAGGCCAGCGAGGAGACATGCCCGGTGCGGACGTTCAGCGGTTCCCCCGCGGGCTGCACGGTCGCGGTGTCCCACAGCCGCACGGTGAGGTCGTCACCGGTGGTCGCGAAGAACCGGCCGCCGGGGTGGAAGGCCACCGCCCAGACGTGGTCCCCGCGATGACCGCGCACCGGCTCGCCGACGGGACAGCCGGTCATGACGTCCCACAGCCTCACCTGGTTCCGGTCGTAGCCGGCGGCGGCCAGCAGGCGCCCGCCGGGGTGGAAGGCCACCGCGTGGACGGACCCGCTGTGGTCGCCCGGCAGATCGCCGGCGAACCGTCCGGTCCCGCCGTCCCACAGCCGCACGGTACGGCCCGCGGCGCCGGCCAGCAGCCGTCCGTCGGGGGAGAAGGCCACCGCGTAGACGGGACCGCCGGCGCCGTCCAGCGGTTCACCGGCGGGCTGGAGGGTACCGGTGCGCCACAGCCGTACCGTCCCGTCCTGGCCCGCGCCGGCCAGCAGATGGCCGCCGGGGTGGAAGGCCAGCGCGGTGACGCCTCCGGCGTGGCCGGTCGGCGGTTCACCGGCGGGCCGGAGGGTGTCGGCGCGGAACATCCGGATGGTGCCGTCCGACCAGCCGGTGGCGATCAGATGGCCCCGGGGGTGAAAGGCCACCGCCCAGGCCTGTTCGGCCGAGTCGGCCGGAACCTGGCCGACGGCGTGACCGGTGGCGGTGTCCCACAAGCGCACCGTCCCGTCCTCCCCCGCGATGGCGAAGCAGCCGCCATCGGGGTGGAAGTCCACATCCGCCGGGATGCAGCGCCCGATCCGAATGTCCCGGAAGTCCTGGGAAGGGGGGATCATGCCGATCGGAGGACCGCCCCGTACGCGGCGGCGGGGAGGGGACGGATGACGGGCGGGACCACCCGCGTCAGGGCCGGAGGGCTCACGACCAGGAGCGGACGGGCAGTCCGGCGCGGAGCCGGTCGAGGAACCTCTCGACGAGGATCGAGCCGCGGTCGGGGTCGACCACCTCCGGAACGAACCGCTCGGGGATGTCGTCCCTGGTGAACTCCGCATCGGAGGACGACCCGTGGTTGTCCACCCGCCGGGCGCCCGGGGCGGTGATCCGCAGATCGTGATCAGAGTTGATCACCCAGGGCGTCTCGACCCGTCCTGCTTCCAGGATGCCGTGGTTGTAGTACCCGTAGACCAGATGCGTGAAGACGCCGTCTTGGATGTAGATCTCGGCGTCACCGCCCTCCAGCGTCTCCGCCCGGGTGGTGCCCTCCACATAGAGGCCGGGGATGGTGTCGTACAGGGCGATGCGACCGCTCACCGTGAGGTCTCCGGTGATCGCGACGATGTCGGTCCCCTGACCGCCGGGTTCGGCGAGGGACCGCGGAAAGTCCCCGCTGAGCACCACGTCGCCGTCGAAGAACAGGACCGTGTCGTAGTCGCCCTGGAAGCAGACGGACAGGGAGCCGTCCAGGCGCGCGTCGGCTTCGGCGAAGGAGATCCGCTCAGGCGACGCAGAGGTGTTCACACCCGCAACCGTAGCCGTTCCGTTGACGCCGCCCGATCGACGGCCGACCGACGGCCGATCGACGGCCGACCGACGGCCGGGCGTCGCTGATGACGCCGCCCGGCCGATGACCGGGCGCCACCGGTCCGCGCGTACCATTCGGCGGTGGAGGTTTTGGAGCCGGAGGTGTGGCGGGCCCGGGCGGAGGAGCACCGGCGGCGGGTCGAGGAGTGGACGGCGCCGTACCTCGCGCGCAAGGCCCGGGGGGAGAGCCATCCCGTCGAGGACTTCCTGTTCGTCTACTACGACCACCGGCCGGCCTGGCTGCGGCGGTGGCATCCGGGCGCCGGGGTGGTGCTGAAGGGGGCGCGCGACTTCGGCCGCTTCTATCTCGACACCCCCGAGGGGGCCGTGCTCGACACCGCGGCGCTGATGGAGCGGCGCGGGGCCTCCGTCGAGTGGATCGCGCGGCTGCTGGCCGCCACCGCGTCGCGGCCGGCCTATCTCGGCTGCTTCGGCCTGCACGAGTGGGCGATGGTCTACAAGGCCGCCGAGGTACGGCACGGCTCCTGGCCGCTCCGGCTCGGCGACGAGGAGATCGCGGAGGTCGTGGAGCAGCGGGGCGTGCGGTGCGGCCATTTCGACGCGTTCCGCTTCTTCACCCCCGAGGCGCGCCCGCTGAACGCGCTGCAGCCGACGCGCGAGCGGCAGCGGGAGCTGGAGCAGCCGGGCTGCCTGCACGCCAACATGGACCTGTACAAGTGGGCGTACAAGCTGTCGCCGCTGGTGAGCGGCGAACTGGTCGCCGACTGCTTCGCGCTGGCCCGCGACATCCGCGAGGTGGACATGCGGGCCGGCCCGTACGACCTGAGCACGCTCGGCTACCCGGCGATCCGGATCGAGACGCCCGAGGGGCGGGCCGAGTACGCCGCCGAGCAGCGGGGCTTCGCCGAGCGGGCGCGGCCGCAGCGGCAGCGGCTGCTCGACGCCTGCGAACGGCTGCTCGCCGGCGCCGGCCTTGGATAGCGTCGGAGCCATGCGGCTTCATGTGGGATGCGCGATGTGGACGCACAAGGCGTGGCAGGGGCGGCTGCTGCCCCACCCGCTCCCCCCGGAGGAGCGCCTGAGGGCCTACGCGACCTGGTGCAACGCGGTGGAGGGCAACACCACGTTCTACGCGACGCCGGCGCGGAGCACGGTGGAGTCGTGGGCGCGGCAGGTCGGCCCCGATTTCCGCTTCGTGCTCAAACTGCCCAAGCCGATCACGCACGAGCGCCGCCTCACCGGCGCCGACGGGGAGCTCCGGGCCTTCCTGGAGGCGATCGAACCGCTCGGGCCGCGGGCGCACGCCCTCTGGATCCAGTTGCCGGGGTCGTTCGGCCCGGCCGACCTCGGCGCCTTGGCGGGTTTCCTCCGCGGGCTCCCCCGCGCGTACAGGTACGCCGTCGAGGTCCGCCACCGCGCGTTCTTCGACGACGAGCGGTCCGCGCGGCTCCTCGAAGAGGTCCTCTCCGGAGCCGGGGCCGGGGCCGGGGCCGAGTGGATCCCGTTCGACACCGCGGCCTTCTTCCGGAGTCCTCCGACCAGTGACGCCGAGCGGGACGCGTGGCTGAAGAAACCGCGGGTGCCGCGCCGGGCGTCCGCCCTCACCGACCGCCCGATCGTCCGCTACCTCGGCCGGGACGACACGGCCCGTACGGTCGAGGGCTGGCAGGAGTGGGTCGCCACGGTCGCCGGGTGGCTGCGCGAGGGCCGTTCGCCGACCGTGTTCGTGCACACTCCCGACAACGCCGACGCACCGACGCTCGCCCGCCGCTTCCACGACGAGGTGCGGGCCCTGCTGCCCGGGGTGGAACCGCTGCCCGCGCCCATGCCGGTCGAACCGCTGACCCTGTTCTGACCACCGCGTCTTCGGGGGAGGCCGGCGCGCCCGGGGCTCAGGAGGAGGGCTGCGTCGCCAGCCGCAGCCCGAACCCGATCACGACGAGGCCCGTCAGCCGGTCCAGGCCGCGCTTGACCGACGGCCTGCCCAGCCAGCCGCGCACCAGACCGGTGAATCCGATGAGCAGCGCGCTCCAGAGCAGTCCCTCGCAGACGTGCACGCCCGCCAGCAGGACGCCCATCGCGACGTGCGGCGCGTCGTCGGGGATGAACTGGGGGAGCATCGCGACGTAGAAGACGCCCATCTTCGGGTTGAGCAGGTTGGTCAGCAGACCGCGGCGGAACGCCGCCCATGTCCCGTCGCCGCCGGACGGTTCGGGCGCCGCGGTCCCGTCCCCGCCGCCCCTGCGGCTCTGCCAGAGCATCCGGCAGCCCATCCACACCAGGTAGGCGACGCCCGCCCAGCGCAGCACCTCGTAGGCGAGCCGGGAGGCGGAGAGGAGGGCGGACAGACCGGCGGCGGTGAGGAGGCCCCACGTGAGCGTCCCGGCCTGGATGCCGAGGACCACGGCCCAGGCGGGCCTCCGGCCGGCCAGCAGTGAGGTGCGCAGGATCAGCGCCGTGTCCAGGCCGGGGGTGAGGGTGAGCACTCCCACGACGACGGCGAATGAGGCGATCGAACCGTAGACGTCCACGGCTGCTCACCGTAGCCCAGGGCGACGCGAGCGCGGCGGGCGGTCCTCATCCGCGGGTGCGGTGCAGGGTGGCGACGCACAGGTGCGGTGGGCGGTCCTCATCCGCGGGTGCGGTGCAGGGTGGCGACGCACAGGTGCGGCCGGACGAACGGGGTGAGATCCTCCACCACGAGCGGGGCGTCCAGCCGGGCGACGGCCCCCCGCATGAGCCCGAGGTGGATCGTGCAGACGATCTCGCTCCGCTCCTGGGCCGCCTCGCGGAACGGGCAGTGGTGCAGGCGGAGCTGGCGGGTGTCCCCCTCCTCGTCGGCGTCGGGGACGAAGCCCATCCGGTCGAGGCCGGCGATGATCCGGCGCTGCGCCTCGTCGGCGTCGATCCGCTCGCCGGGCGCGGGCGAGTCGGTCAGCCGGACGCCCCAGGCGCGGCCGGCCTCCAGCGCGGCGGCGGCCGGGTCCGGGACGGACGCGGCCACGATGCCGGTGAGGATCTCGGCGAGCAGCCGGAAGCTGCGGGAGTCACCGCTCCGGGCGCCGTCGACGGAGGTGTAGACGACCTTCGGCCGGCCGCGTTCGGTGCGCGGCACCGTGTCCCGGGCCGCCCGTCCGTCCGCGACGAGCGCGTCGAGGTGGAAGCGGGCGGTGTTGAGGTGCGCTCCGACGCGTTCGGCGACCTCGGCGGCGCCCAGCGGCTCGTCCGAAGCGCGCAGGACCTGCAGGACGGCTGCGCGACGACCGCGCTGGGCGGGGGTCGGAGAGGCGGGGTCGGTCAGCCGCTCGGTGGCCATGGCCCGATGCTACAGTTTCCCTCGAATAGAAACGAAGATCTATTGTTTCTATTGGTTCGGATCCGAGGCCGCGCCGTCACCGGGCCTGCTCCGGTGACCCCGCCGCCGAGGGCGCCGCTCCTCCGGGAAGGGGTTCCTCCATTGGCCCGCCGTCGTGACCTCCCCCTCGTCTACTCCTGCTCCGGCTGCTCCAGCGCGGCCCAGATGACCAACTGGCTGGCGATCCAGCTCGACCGCCGCGGCGTCGCGGAGATGTCCTGCATCGCCGGGGTCGGCGGTGACGTGCCGAGCCTGGTCCGCAAGGCCGTCAGCGGACGTCCGGTCATCGCCGTCGACGGCTGCGTCCTGCAGTGCGCGCGCAGTTGCCTGGCCCGGCACGGGGTCACCCCTGCGGTCCACCACCTGCTCAGCGACGACGGGGTGCGCAAGCGGCTCGGCGAGGACTTCGACCTGGAGCAGGCCGAAGAGGTGCTCGGCGGCCTCCTCGACAGGATCACCGCCGAGATCGGGGAGGAGCGCGGCGATGATCGCCGTCCGGCCGCTCACCGGTGACGCACCCGGCGGACCCGGCGCGCCCGGCGGACCCGGCGGACCCGGTGCACCCGGCGGACCCGGCGGACCCGGCGGGCCCGGCGGACCCGGCGGACCCGGCGGACCCGGCGGGCCGGGCAGGACCGGCGCGGGTCGCCCGGCGCCCGCCGCCCGCCGCCGGAGGCATTGGGTGCCTCCCCAGCACGGCGCCTGGGCGATGCTGCTCGTCCCCTACCTGGCCGGGCTGATCACCACCGGCTTCTCCTGGCCCGTCCTACCGCTGCTCGTCGCGTGGACGGCCGGCTACGTGCTGTCGTACTTCGCGCTGCTCGCGGTCAAGACCCGCCGTCCCGGCCGGATCCGCCCCCAGCTCGCCGTGTACGGCGCGGTGACGCTGGCCGCCGGGATGACGGTGCTCGCGGCCCGCCCCCGGTTGCTCGCGTTCGCGCCGGTCTTCGCGCTGGTGCTGGCGGCCAACGCCTTCTTCGCCGCGCACCGCAACGACCGGGCCCTGGCCAACGGGCTCGTCTCGGCGCTCGCCGGGACGCTCATCGTCCCGGTGGTCGCCGCGGTCAACGGGGTGCCGCTCCAACGGACCGCCGGGACCTTCCTGATCATGCTGCTGTACTTCGCCGGGACCGTGTTCTTCGTCAAGACCTGCATCCGCGAACGCGGCAACCGGGCGCTCCTGACGGCCTCGGCCGTGTTCCACCTGGCCGCGCTCGGGGCGGCGGTCTGGGTCGCCCCGCTCTACGCCGTCCCGTTCACCTGGTACCTGGTCAGGGCCGTCGTCCTGCCCCGGCGCACCGCCACCGCCAAGCAGCTCGGCTTCGTCGAGATCGGCGGCTCCCTGCTGCTGCTCGCGGTCGTCGCCGCCGTGACCTGACGGCCGCCCCGCGTCCCGGGGACGACCGCCCCGCGTCCCGGGGAGCGCCGGCGGTACCCGGTGCCCGGTGCCCGGTGTCCGGTGCCCGGTGCCCGGGGACGTCGGGAGACGTCCGGGGACGGCGGTCAGCGGGAGCGCGTATAGGTCTCGGTCCGGGCCCCGGCGCGGAATCCCAGCGAGCCGTACAGCCGCGCCGGGGCGGGGTACGCCTCGTCCCCCCGGGCGTAGACCATCGCCTCCTCGGCCCCCTCGGCCCGCAGGCGGTGCATCGCGTACAGGCACGCGGCCCGGGCCAGTCCGAGCCGCTGGAGCTCCCGGGAGGTGCCGACCGGCTCGAACTGCCCGACGCGGTTGTCCGGGTCCAGCCAGGCCAGGCAGTAGGAGACCAGCCGTCCGTCCGGCGCCTCCACGACGCAGTCCAGCTCGCGCCGGTACGGCCAGGCCCGCATGACCCGGCGGTAGCTCTCCTCGGTGACCCGGGACGGGTGGAAGGCCGATCGGTGCGCGGCCACCCGGCCGGGGACCTCCTCGTCCCCGCGCAGGGAGCGCACGGTGAACCCGGGCGGCGTCTCCACCTCGGGAAGTCCTTCCAGGTCGTGTGACATGCGCAGGAGGAAGGGCGCGTCCCGGGCCCGGCGGTAGCCGCGGCGCGTCAGGACCTCCGCCAGGCCCGTCTCGGTGTCGAGGATCGTGGTGGCCAGCCGGTCGCCCGCGGTGACCTCGTGGAACCAGTCGAGCACCTCGTCGGCGAGGTCGTCGGGCGCCGCGAACTGCAGGCCGCCGGGGAGGCGGACCCAGGCCCAGGCGATCGTGCGGCCCTCGCGCTCCCACAACATCGTGGGCCACTCCGCCTCCCGGCCCAGGTGCTGGAACCGGTCCCAGGCGAGCTCCCCCACATGGCACCGGCTGCCCGGCCCCCAGCCCGCCCGGACGAGCTCCTGCATCCTGCGCAGGTCCTCGGCGCCGCCGTACGGCCGCATGGTGATGTCGGACACCTGCTCGGCTCCTCCTCGGGTCGCTGCCGGGTCTTCCTCGGGCGGGTGCGACGGCGGGCCGCGGCCCTGTCCGGTCCGCGACGCCCGGGGGCGGACCCGGGAACCGTTCAGGTCTCCGGCGCGGACGCGCGACTCCGCGGGATCGCGTCCCCCATGAGCATCATGCCTCCGATCCGGTCATGGTGATGACGGTGGAAGGGCCGTCGTCGGGCGGGGCCGGACCCTCCGTCGTGCTTGCGGACGGCGGACGGCACCCGCCATGATCGTTCCTTCGCCGGTGAAGGGATGGATTCACGTGAAACATCGGACCGCCGTGATCGCCGCCGTCGCGGCAGGGGTGCTGGCCCTGGAAACCGGTCAGGCATCCGCCCTGCCCTCCGGATCGGCCTTCACAGCCGGATCGGCCTTCACAGCCGGATCGGCCTTCACGACCGGGTCCGCCCTTTCGGGTGCCTCCGCTCCCGCGCGCTCCTCCGGCCCCGCAGCGCAGTGGGCGCCGGGAGTCGTCGGGACCGACGTCAGCAACTGGACGGGGGACGTCGACTGGGTGGCCGCCGCGGGCAACGGCGCGGCCTTCGCGTTCGTGCACGCCTCCGAGGGCGTGGACTACGTCAGCCCCCGGTTCACCGCGCAGTACGGCGGAGCCGCCGAAGCGGGCCTGCTGCGCGGGGCCTACCACTTCGCCCAGCCGCACGAGTCCGGCGGCGCGGAGCAGGCCGACTTCTTCGTGAAGAACGGCGGCCGCTGGACCCCCGACGGCCGGACGCTGCCGGGCGTCCTGGACCTGGAGGACAATCCGTACGGCAAGAAGAACGGCCTCGACACCTGCTACGGGCTCACCCCGGAGCAGGCGGTCACGTGGGTCGGCGACTTCACCCGGCGCTACCGGCGGCGGACCGGCAAGGACGCGATCATCTACACCACCACGAGCTGGTGGCGCACCTGCACCGGCGACTCCCTCGCCTTCGGCCGCAACCCGCTCTGGCTGGCCCGGTGGGGCGGCGAGCCGGGGGAGCTCCCGGCGGGCTGGAAGCGCCACGCCTTCTGGCAGTCGGCGGACAAGAGCGATTCCCTGCCCGGCGGCCAGAACTCCTTCAACGGCACGCCGTCCCAGCTCAGGGCGCTCACCCGGGCACCGTCGAAGATCCGGCTGACGGGTGCGGCGCGTGGGAACGCCTACACGGTGACGGTCACCAACACCGGCGCCGCGCCGGTCAGGGCGCTCACGCTCGCGGGCCGCACGTTCGGCGGCCAGAAGATCGTCAAAGCCGGCAAGGGCTGCCGGTTCAGCGGTACGGCGGTGCGCTGCACGATCACCGGACTGGCTCCGAGGGCGAGGGTCAGACTGACCGTCACGGTCGCTCCCGCCGAGCCCGGCGGCCCGAAGCGGGGACTGAAGATCGCGGCCGGCCCGGTGGCCCTGACCCTGGCCGCGGCCCGGTGATCCGGTCCCGGCCCGGGACCGCGCCGGGTGTCCCGAGGCCGTCCCCGGTTCTGGCAGGCTCGGGGACATGACCGAGCAGTGGCGGGAGATCGGTGACCGCGTCTACGTCCGGCGGCACGCGTCGTTCGACCTGAACGCCGGGCTCGTCGTCGGCGGCGAGGGCTGCCTGGTCGTCGACACGCGCATGTCCCACCGCCAGGGCCGGGAGCTGGCCGCCGCCGTCCGGGAGATCACTCCGCTGCCCTGGACCGTGGTCAACACCCACGCGCACTTCGACCACTTCTTCGGCAACGCCGTCTTCCTGCCCGCCGACATCTGGGGCCACGTCCGCTGCGCGGAGGCGGCCGAGGCCACCGGCGAGGCGCAGCGGCGGGAGTGGCTGCACGAGGGCCCGGAGGAGCTCGCCGAGGTCGAGATCGTCCCGCCGGGCCGCACGTTCACCGGCTCCGTCACCCTCGACCTCGGCGGCCGGCCGGTCCACCTGCGGTACCTCGGCCGGGGCCACACCGACAATGACATCGTGGCCGAGGTCCCCGACACCGGGGTGGTCTTCGCCGGGGACCTGGTGGAGGAGGGCGCGCCGCCGCAGTTCGGGGACGCGTTCCCGCGGGAGTGGCCGGACACGCTCGCTCGCCTGCTGGACCTGCCGGGCGGGGCGGTCGTCCCGGGCCACGGCGCCGTCGTCGACCGCGACTTCGTACGGCGCCAGCACGCCGACCTCGTCACCGCCGTCGAGCTCCTCACGACCGGCGGCGACCCCGCCCGGGCGCCGTTCCCCGAGGACACCATGGTGGAGATCGCCGTCCGGCTCCGTCACCGGTAGCGTCGGACGCGCGCCGCTCAGCCGGTAGCGTCGGATGCGCGCCGCTCGGCCGGTAGCGCCGGATACGCGCCGCTCAGCCGGGTGACGGCGCGGTTGCGGCCGGGGACGCGAGGGGGAGGCGGGCGCGCAGGCAGGCTCCCGGCGGGCCGGACGCGACGGCCAGGCCGCCGCCGTGCCGTACCGCGACGTCCCGGGCGATCGCCAGCCCGAGCCCCGCGCCTCCTGCGTCCCGGTCCCTGGCCTCGTCCAGCCGGGTGAAGCGATCGAAGACGGCCTCGTGGTGCTCGGCGGGGATGCCCGGCCCGTCGTCGCGCACCTCCAGCACGGCCTCGTCCCCCTCCGCCGCCAGGCGGACGGTGACCGCCGACTCGGCGTGCCGCACGGCGTTGTCCACGAGGTTGGCCACCAGGCGGCGCAGTTGCTCGGCCGAGCCGCGGACCAGCACGTCGGCGGCGACCTCCAGGATCACCCGCACCTCCGGCCGCGTCCGGGCGCGGGTCCCCTCCTCCGCGGCGACCTGGCCCAGGTCAACCTCGTCGCGGTGGACGGGCTCCTCGGCGTCCAGGCGGGCCAGCAGCAGCAGGTCGGAGATGAGCGCCTGGATCCGCTCCACGTCCGCCAGCGCCTCGGCGGCCGGCGGCTGGGGCGGTGCGAGTTCCAGGCGGGCCCGCAGAACGGCCAACGGGCTGCGCAGTTCGTGGGCGGCGTCGGCGACGAAGCGCCGGTGGCGGCCGACGGCCAGCTCCAGGCGGTCGAGCGTGCGATTGGTGGTCTCGGCCAGCCGGGCGATCTCGTCGCGGGATCTCGGTACAGGGACCCTCCGGTGCAGGTCGCTGGCGGTGATGTCGGCCATCTCCGCCCGGATCGCCGAGACCGGCGCGAGCGCCCGGCCCACCGCGAGCCAGGTGAGGGCGGCGACCAGCAGGAGCAGCGCGGGAATCCCGGGCAGCAGGAAGCCCCTGAGGATCTGCAGGGCCGCCTGGGCGGGTTCCAGGGAGGCGCGGGCCCGCACGACCAGTGTTCCTCCGTCGGTGCCGACCGGCGTCGTGGCCACGACGAAGGCGCCCTCCGGCGCCCACCGCTCCGCGGGCGGGGCGGGTACGGCGTGCACGGAGAATTCCGCCCCGGCTGGAGGAACCGCGACCCGGGAGGTCCCGGCTGGAGGAACCGCGACCCGGGAGGTCCCGGCCGGGGGAACCGCGACCCGGGAGGTCCCGGCCGGGGGAACCGCGACCCGGGAGGACGCGGTCTCCGTGAGGATCTGCACGTCCGGGTCGCCCCTCGTGCCGGGTTCCGCCGCGGCCCCCGCCTCACCGGAGATCCATTCGGCGACGACTCCGGCGCGCCGGACGGCCTCGTCGGAGGCGCTCGCCATCAGGCTCTCGCTGAGCACGCCGACGAGCAGGGCGGAGGCGGCGGCCAGCGCGACCGCCACGATCGCGGTGGCCGCGAGGGTCGCCCGGACCCGGACCGACAGGTGCGGCATCTCAGGCCTCCAGCCGGTATCCGGCGCCGCGCACGGTCACCAGGGACGACCGGCCGAACGGGGCGTCGATCTTCCGGCGGAGCGCGCTGACGTAGACCTCGACGATGTTCGGGTCCCCGTCGTAGGCGAAGTCCCACGCCTGGGCGAGCAGTTCGCCCTTGGAGACCACCTCGCCCTGCCTGCGGGCCAGGCCGTGCAGGACCGCGAACTCCTTCGGGGTGAGGGGGATCTCCACCCCGCTCCGGTGGCAGCGCAGCCCCGCCGGGTCGACGACCAGGTCGCCGACCCGGATCGAGGCAGGCCGGGCCCGGCCGCCCCGGCGGACCAGGGCGCGCAGCCGGGCCAGCAGGACGACGTAGGAGAACGGCTTGGACAGGAAGTCGTCGGCGCCGGTGTCCAGCGCCTCGGCCTCGTCGTGCTCGCCGTCCTTGGCGGTGAGCATCAGGATCGGCGTCCAGTTCTCCGCGTCGCGGAGCCGCGAGCAGACGGTGTAGCCGTTCATCCGGGGCAGCATGACGTCGAGCACGATCACGTCGTAGGGATTCTCCCCGGCCATCCACAACCCCTCCCGCCCGTCGTGGGCGACGTCCACTGCGAACCCCTCGCCGGCCAGCCCGCCCTTCAGCAGGCCGGCCAGGCGCTTCTCGTCCTCCACCAGCAGCACGCGCATGGCGCCAGCGTGCCGTACGCGACCTAAAGCCCCGCTGAAGAAGGCGGGGCGGGGCGGAAGAACCTGAAGCCGGCTTCGGCGGCGTTCAGGGCGGCTTCAGGTTCCGGGGGGGACGGTGTGACCGCACGTTCCGGCCGGACCTCCGGCCTCGGCGTCCGGGCCGGGCGCCGAGGCCGGGGTCCGGCCGGACGTCCGGCCGGGCTCCGCCCGGCACCCCACCGGACGCCGGCCGGGCATCGGCCGGTGCACCCACCGGACTTCTACCCGACGAGGAGAACCGAACATGCGCATCCGCTTTCTCGCCGCCGCCGCGGTGACCGCCGGAACCCTGATGGTCACCCTGACCGGCGCGGCCAACGCCGCCGTGACCCCGCCCCCCGCCGAATCCTTCGATTCCTCCGGGACCTCCTCGTTCGCCGTCCCGGCGACCCCGCCGGACGGCACCGTCACCATCGCCTGCAAGGGCGGGAAGGGATTCGTCACCCGGGCGCTCACCGAGGCGGAGGCGGAGCGACTCCGCGCCGAGGGCCGCGGACGGGTGCGGGACGAGGACGTGGTGTCCGCGGTGCCCGCGGTGCCCGCCCTCCCGGACGGCGGCCTGTCCGAGGCCCGGGTGCCGGAGCGGGGCGATGTCGTCCACCGGGAGGGGCGGGACGAGGTCCGGGTGCCCGGCGAGAGGTCCCGCGGGAAACTGCGCTGCGTGAAGGCGTTTCCCGGTGCGGGGCCGTGCGAGGTCGTCAAGGGCCGGGCCGTTCCGGTCCCGCGCCACGGTTCATCCGGGTCCTTCCACTCCTCCGGCCCCGAGGACGCCGCCCGCGTGCGGAAGCTGCCCGGCAAGCGAGCCGTGATCTGCGTCGCCGAGCGGCGGCGCTGACGGCCCCCGGCCGCCGGGCGGTCCCGTGCGTGCGGCCGTCCGGCGGTCCCGTGCGTGCGGCCGTCCGGCGGGCCCCGGCACGCGTACGGCCCGCACCCCGGGGTGCGGGCCGTACGCGGCGATCACGGGTCAGGTCATGTTCCTGGTGACCTCGCTCCGTTCGGCGTCGGTGCCCTGGCCGGTCACACCGGTCGTGGGCTCCGCCTTGTGGCTGAACTCCTCGGCCTTCGACTTCACGCCTCCGGCCACGCCGGAGACCTTGTCGGCCGCGGTCTTCGCCTTGTCGCTCACCCAGTGGGACGCGTCGCTCGCGCTGTCCTTCATCGTGGCGGTCCACTGGTCGGAGCTCTTGCGGTACATCGCGAAACCCGCCGCTCCGGCCGCGAGGCCGGTGAGCAGCAGGAGCATCGGCCAGTTGCGGGACCTGACCGAGGCCGGGGGTGAGGGATCCAGCTTCGTCGCCGCCTGGGACAACATCGAGCTCAGCCTGGGTGCCAGCTGCTGCTCGACGGTGTGCGCGGCGGCGTCCAACTGCGGCGCGGCCCACCTGCGGGCCTCGCTGATCTTCTCGTCCGCGGCGCTGAGGGCGGCCTCACGGGCCTGTGCGGCCATCGGGCCGACCCGTTCGGCGGCTCGGGCGATCTGCAGCATGGCCTGGTCTCTGGCCACCATGGCCTGGTGCTTGGCCAGTCGCATCCGGGTCTCCGGAACCATGCTGGTGGTGCGCTTTCCAAACAGTGTTGCAAGAGGCACGGCAACTCCTCCCCTGTCGTTGGGGCCCCGCAGCGACCCCTTCCCGCTCGAAAGCGGCTCAATCATGACCGGCCGTGGGAGGATGTTGACGGGCCGGTGACGGCCATAGTTAGCAGAACGGCACGAATGCAGCGCCTGAGGCAGGCCCTGCGTGATTACCTGAAGGGGGCAGCCCGACCGTGGCTGAGAAGTTGATCGCTACCCTGAACACGAACCGCGGCACCGTGAAGGTGCAGCTCTTCCCGGACCACGCGCCCAAGACCGTGCGCAACTTCGTGGAGCTGGCCGAGGGCACCCGCGAGTGGACGCACCCCGAGACCGGCCAGAAGACCACCGACCGGCTCTACGACGGCACCGTCTTCCACCGGGTCATCGACGGCTTCATGATCCAGGGCGGCGACCCCCTGGGCCAGGGCATCGGCGGTCCCGGCTACACGTTCGACGACGAGATCCACCCGGACCTCTACTTCAACCGCCCCTACCTGCTCGCCATGGCCAACGCCGGCATCCAGATGGGCCGCGGCACCAACGGCTCGCAGTTCTTCATCACCGTGGTGCCCACGCCGCACCTGAACGGCCGGCACACCATCTTCGGCGAGGTCGTCGAGGGCCAGGACGTCGTCGACGCCATCGCCAAGACGCCCACGGGCCCCGGCGACCGTCCCGTCGACCCGGTCGTGCTGGAGAGCGTCACGATCGACCGCGTCCAGGGCTGAACCGTCCGTGCGGCGGCCGCGGTGACGGCCGCCGCGCACGGGCGCCCGGAAATCTGCATAGGGTTGGGTGAGGATCCGAGCACGGTCGAAAGGGTCGCCGACGCGTCATGACCACCCAGCCCCCCGGCGAGTCCGGGGCCCAGGCCGTTCCCACCTGCCACCGCCATCCGGATCGCGAGACCTACGTGCGCTGCCAGCGCTGCGAGCGGCCCATCTGCCCCGACTGCATGCGCGACGCGGCGGTCGGCTTCCAGTGCCCCGAGTGCGTGGCCGAGGGCAACAGGGGCGTGCGGCAGGCGCAGGCGGTGTTCGGCGGAGGGGCGGTCGCCACGCCCTACGTCACCTGGGGACTGCTGGTCCTCAACGTGCTGGCCTACATCGCGGAGAACGTCTCCGACCAGGTTCTCAGCGCCCTGGCCATGTCGTCGGGGGACGTCGCCTACAGAGGCGAGTGGTGGCGCCTGATCACCGGCGCCTTCCTGCACTCCCCGCTCGACGGGGGAGGCTTCGCGCTCACCCACATCCTGTTCAACATGTGGGCGCTCTACGCCATCGGCCCCGAGCTGGAGCGCCGCCTCGGCTCGCTGCGCTTCCTGGCGCTCTACCTGCTCTCCGCGCTCGGCGGCTCGGTCGCGGTCTACCTCTTCGGCATCGCCGCGGTGGGCGCGTCGGGAGCGATCTACGGCATGTTCGGCGCGCTCTTCGTGGTCTCCCGCAAACTCGGCTACGACGTCCGCGGGGTGCTCTGGCTGATCGGCATCAACGTGGTGATCACGTTCACGATCCCCGGGATCAGCTGGCAGGGTCATCTCGGCGGCCTGGTCACCGGCGTCGTGGTCGCCGCGGTCCTCGTCCACGCCCCGGCCCGGAACCGCACCGCGGTCCAGCTCGCCGGCTGCGCGGCGGTCGTGCTGCTCCTGGTCGCCGTGGTCGCGCTGCTGCCGCCGTACGCCTTCGACGCCTTCTACGGCCTCACCGGCTGAGATCCACACCCCGGCGCGTCCCCAGGGTGTGGACAGCCCTGTGGAAAGTCCTAACGCCAGCGGGTCGAGAGGATCACACCGAAGATGATGAAACCGAACCCGATGAGCAGGTTCCAGTTGGCGAGCGTCCCGAGCAGCGGCGCGTCGGGCGCCACGTAGTAGATGGAGATCCACAGGATGCCGATGATCCAGCAGGCCACCATGACCGGCGCCAGCCAGCGCGGGCTCATCTTGACCTGCTGGGTCGTCTTCGGCGGGGTGTAGACCGCCTTCTTGCGAGTCTTGGGCTTGGGCACTGGGCTCTCCTGCGTCACCCCTGCGCGATCCGGATCGTGCGCAGGCTCTGTCGGCTAGCGTAGTCGCTGGTGAGCAAGGATAGTCGGCGCAGATGGGACATGGCGATCCCGTGGGCGCAGGCTTTCCCGCCTCGGACGGACCGGTCGCTGGGTGGACATAGTCTGATATGTCGTGTCCTCCCGGTTCGAAGCGCAGATCCTCCCCGGCCGACCGGTCGTGGCACGATGACCCGCGTCCTCGTCGTGGACAACCACGACAGCTTCGTGCACACCATCGTCCAGTACCTCCGCGAGCTCGGCGCCGTCTGCGACGTGCGCCCGCGCGACCACGTGGCGGTCGAGGACACGGCGGGATTCGACGGAGTCCTGATCAGCCCCGGCCCCGGCGCTCCCGAGGACGCCGGGGTGAGCCTCCCGCTGGTCCGCCACTGCGAGGTCCGCGGCCTGCCGCTGCTCGGCGTCTGCCTGGGCCACCAGGCCATCGCGGTCGCCCACGGCGCCACCGTCACACGGGCCCCGGAGCTGATGCACGGCCGGACGAGCGCGATCTCCCACGACGGACGCGGGGTCTTCGCCGGGCTGCCCTCCCCGGTCACCATGACGCGCTACCACTCGCTGGCCGTACTGGCCGGTACGGTGCCGGAGGTCCTGGAGGTCAGCGCGACCGCGGACGACGGCGTGATCATGGGGCTCCGACACCGCACGGCGCCGGTCGAGGGCGTGCAGTTCCACCCGGAATCGGTGATCTCCGAGCACGGGCACCGGCTGCTCGGGAACTGGCTCGGGCGGCTCGTGTAACGCCGCGCGGGCCGCGTGCGACTAATCGGTGAGCCCTTCCGCCATCGCCCCCGAGTGGCGGAAGGGCTCTTCTCCTGTCCTGCGGCCGGTCAGCCGTTCTCGCCGTCGGGGCTGTCGAAGAACGGGTCGTCGGTCGGCTCGTCGCTCGGCACGTCCGGCTGCTCGTCGGTCGGCTGGTCGGTCGGGAGACTCGGGTCGTCGGTCGGCAGGCTCGGCTCCTCCGTCGGCACCGGCGGCTGCCCGCTGGAGACGACCAGCGTGATCGTGGTGCCCGGCTGGACCTTCGCCCCCGCGCCGGGGGTCTGGCTGAGGACGGTGCCCTCGGGCCGGTCGCTCGGCTGCTCGACGACCTTCACCTTGAAGTTCGCCTCCTTGAGGGCCGAGGTCGCGTCGGACACGTTGAGGTCGACGACGCTCGGGACCTCGACGGCCTCCTTGGGGACGTAGATGCGGACGGTCCCGCCCTTGGCGGCCTTCTTGCCCGCCGCCGGGTCGCTCTCCAGGACGACGCCCTGCGGGCGGGAGGACGCCTTGGTCAGCACGTCCACCTCGAAGCCCTTGTCCTTGAGCGCGGCGGTGGCCTCCTCCACGGTCTTGCCGACCACGTCGGGCACCGTGACCCGCTCCACGCCCTTGGAGACGACGACCTCCACCTCGGTGCCCTTGTCCACCTTGGCGCCGGCCGCCGGCTTGGTCTCGATGACCGCGCCCTTCGGCTGCTCCTCGCTGAACACCTCGGTCTTCTTGACCTTCAGCCCGAGGTCGCCGAGCTGCTTGGCCGCCGCCTCCTCCGTCTGCGAGGCCAGCGCGGGGATCGTCACCTGGCCCTCGCCCGTGGGCGTGCCCGGGGCGCTGAGGAACTGGTAGCCCACGCCGATGAAGGCGCCGATCACCAGGAGCGGGATCACGATCCACGCGGCGGTCTTGAGCGCGGTGTTGCCGCCCTGGGCGCGCCGGCGCCCGCGCTCGCCCCGCCCGGCGCCGCCGTCCTCGGTGCCGTACTCGTAGGCCGGGACGGCGGTGGTGCGCTGGGTGGCGGGTCCGCCCGGACCGGGCTGCTGCATGGTCCGGGTGGCCGCGCCGTAGTTGTTGGCCAGCGCCATCGTCTGGGCGTCCATCGGCATGCCCTGCAGGGCCCGCTGGATGTCGGCCCGCATCTCCCCGGCGCTCTGGTAGCGGTGCGCCGGGTCCTTGGCCATCGCCTTGAGCACGATGGCGTCGGCCCACGCGGGGATCTCCGGGTCGATCTGCGACGGCGGGATCGGGTCCTCGCGGACGTGCTGGTAGGCGATCGCCACCGGCGAGTCGCCGGTGAACGGCGGCTGCCCGGTCAGCAGCTCGTACAGCACGCAGCCGGTGGAGTAGATGTCGCTGCGGGCGTCGACCCGCTCGCCCCGGGCCTGCTCCGGCGAGAGGTACTGCGCGGTGCCGATCACCTGGGCGGTCTGCGTCATGGTCGCCGCGGAGTCGGCCATCGCGCGGGCGATGCCGAAGTCCATGACCTTGACGTCGCCGTTGCGGGTGATCATGATGTTCGCCGGCTTGATGTCCCGGTGCACGATGCCGCCGCGGTGGCTGTAGTCCAGCGCCCGCAGGATCCCGTCGACCAGCTCGGCCGCGCGCTCGGGCAGCAGCCGCCGGTCGGCCCGAAGGATGTCGCGGAGCGTGCTGCCGTCGACGTACTCCATCACGATGTACGGCACGGGGGCGCCCTCGGAGGCGTCCTCGCCGGTGTCGTAGACCGCCACGATGGACGGGTGGTTCAGTGACGCGGCGGACTGCGCCTCGCGGCGGAACCGCGCCTGGAACGTGTGGTCCCTGGCCAGATCCGCGCGGAGGGTCTTGATCGCGACGATCCGGTCCAGCCGGATGTCTCGGGCGCGATAGACCTCGGCCATGCCGCCACGCCCGACGACGCCGTCAAGCTCGTAGCGGTCGCCTAGGCGTCGAGGCTGAGTCATTTCCTGCACTGTCCCTTACCGTTCATCTTGGGTGCCGGTGAGCTCTCAGGCCACCGGTGTCCATCATCGGCCCCTTCCCGCATCACGTCTCCCCATTCGGTGGGACCGTCTCGTCGGGCTCGGCCGTGACGGTCGGCGTGGGGTTCGGTGTCGTCGTCGGGGGTGGGGGAGTCGGGGTCGGAGTGGTCGGTGTGGGGCTCGGGGTCGGTGACGCCGTCGGCCGCACGGTGGGCGTGGCCGACGTACTTACCGTAGCCGACGGCGACGGCGAAGGTCGGGGCGACTTGGTCGGGGGGACGGCCGGCCGGATCGTCGCAGGTCTGCTCCGTTCGGGGGTGGCGGCCGACGGGGTGGAGGCCCGCGGTTCGGGGGTGAACGGCTCCACCGACTCCTGCCTGTCCTGCGGGCCGGCCAGTTCCTGGAACGCCAGCGCGCCCAGCCCGACGGCGGCGGCGCAGCCCGCGGCCGCCGCGGTGACCGCGCTCGCCCGCCGCAGCCCGGTGCGGCGCGGCGCGGCCCGCGTGGCGCCGGCCGTCTTCCGTACGGTGCCCGCCGCGCCGTGTGCGGCCCCTTCGCCGCGGACGGGGTCCCCTGCACCCCCCCGTGCATCCCCTGTGCCCCGTACGACCCCTTCGTGGCGTACGGCGTCCCCTGCGCCCCGTACGACCCCTTCGCGGCGTACGGCGTCCTCTGCACCCCGTACGACCCCTTCGCGGCGTACGGCGTCCTCTGCACCCCGTACGACCCCTTCGCGGCGTACGGCGTCCTCTGCACCCCGTACGACCCCTTCGCCCCCCTGCGTGGTCCCTTCCGCGCCGTGTGCGGCCCCCGCCGCGGGAAGGCCCCGGTACCCGGTGGGATCGGTGAGCAGGACCAGGCCCGCGGCCTCCGCGGTGGCGAGCGACTCGCGCAGCACGTAGGCCCGGTCCGACAGCTCCCGGGCGCTCGCCGGACGCCGCGCGGGGTCCTTGGCCAGGCACGCCGCGACCAGGTCGCGCACCGGACCCGGGACGCTCGCGGGCAGCGGCGGCGGCGGGTCGTTGAGGTGCATCAGCGCGATCGCCACCTGGTTGTCGGCGGTGAACGGCGGCCGGCCGGCCAGGCACTCGTAGGCCACGACGCCCAGCGAGTAGAGGTCGGTGGCGGGGGTGAGCGCGGTGCCGGACGCCTGCTCGGGGCTGACGTACTGGGCGGTGCCGAGGATGGTCCCGGTCCGGGTGACGTGCGCGGACTCCAGCGCCCTGGCGATGCCGAAATCGGTGATCTTGATCGTGCCGGCCCCGGTGACCAGCAGGTTGCCGGGCTTGACGTCGCGGTGGATGATCCCGGAGGCGTGCGCGGCGTGCAGCCCCCTGGCGGTCTGGTGCACCACGTCGAGGACGACCTCGGGGCTCAGCGCGCCGTTGCGGGCCAGGACGGCCGCCAGGGACTCTCCGGGCACCAGCTCCATGACGAGGTAGGCGACGTCGTCGGCCTCGCCGTAGTCGAAGACCTGGGCGATCCCGGGGTCGGCCAGCCCGGCGGCGATCCGCGCCTCGGTGCGGAACCGCCCGCGGAAGGCGGGGTCGTCCGCGAGGTGTCGGCGGAGCAGCTTCACGGCGACCTCGCGGCCGAGCAGCTCGTCCCTGGCCCGCCAGACCTCGCCCATGCCGCCCGCCGCGATGCGCTCCAGCAGGCGGTAGCGGTCCCCGAGGAACGACGTCATCTACCGAGCACCGCTTCCATCACGCTCCTGGCGATGGGGGCCGCGGTCTGGCCGCCGGAGGCGTCGTCGCCGGCGCTGCCCGACTCGACGATGAGCGCGACGGCGACCTTGGGCTCCTCGTCGGGACCGGCGGGGGCGAAGGAGACGAACCAGGCGTGCGGGGCGCGGTTGCCGGAGGTCTCGGCGGTGCCGGTCTTGCCGGCGACGGTGACGCCCGGGATCTGCGCCGCGCTCGCCGTGCCGAGGTTGACGACGTTGACCATCATCTCCCTGAGCTTGGCCGCGGTCTCCTCGCTCATCGCGGTGGAGAGCTCCTCGGGGTCGGCGGTCTCGACCTCGCCGCCCTCGGCGTCGGCCACCTTGTTGACGAGGTACGGCTTCATGACCACGCCGTCGTTGGCCACGCCCGCCGCGACCATGGCCATCTGCAGCGGCGTCATCTGGTTGTTGCGCTGGCCGATCGAGGCCTGGGCGAGCGCGGCCTGGTCCTCCTGCTCGCCGATGCTGCTCGCCGAGACCGGCATCGGGATCTCCAACTGCTCCCCCCCGATGCCGAACTTTGCCGCCTGCTCCTTCATCGCGTCGTAGCCGAGGTCCATGCCGATCTTGCCGAACGGCGTGTTGCAGGACTTCTCCAGCGCGTAGGAGAGCGTCACGCGCCCGTTGCCGCAGGCGGAGTTGCCGTGGTTGGGCAGGTCGGCGGTGGTGTTCGGCAGGTCGAGCCGGGGCGGGGCGTCGATCGGGCTCTGCGGGCCCAGGGTGTCGTCGTTCTCCAGGTAGGCCGCCATGGTGACGACCTTGAAGGTCGAGCCCGGCGGGTAGGTCCGCTCGATCGCCCGGTTCAGCAGCGGCTGGTCCTCGTCCTCGGCCAGCTTCGCGTAGGCCGCGTTCACCCCCGCCTTGTCCGCCTTGGAGAGCGGGTTCGGGTCGTAGGTGGGGACGGAGACCATGGCCAGGATCGCCCCGGTCTTCGGGTCGATCGCGACCAGCGCGCCCTTCTTGCCGCTGGCGCTCAGCGCCTTGTAGGCCGCCTCCTGCGCCTTCGGGTTGATCGTCAGGTCGACGTTGGCGCCCTTGGTCTGGGTTCCGCTGAACAGGTCGAGGCTGCGCCGGATGAGCAGGTCGGCGCTGGAGCCGTCGAGCAGGTCGTTCTTGGCCCGCTCGATGTCGCGCTCGCTCTCCGGCGCGAAGAACCCGGTGACGGGCGCGTAGACCTTGCCCTCGGGGTAGCGGCGGGAGTACTTGAAGGTGTTGTCGTCGGTCTCGACCGACTCGGCGAGCACCTTGCTGCCCGCGGTGATCCGGCCGCGCTGGACCTCGTAGCGGTCGTAGAAGTTGCGGACGTTGCGGGAGTCCGACCGCAGCTCCTCCGCCCGTACGCCCTGCAGGTAGTTCACGTTGAGCATGAGCAGGCCGAACATCAGCATGCAGGCCAGGGCGACGCGCTTGAGGGGACTGTTCATCGCTGGAACACCTGCGTCATTCCTTCGTCCTGGATGGCCTGGGGCGCCGGCCTGCGCGCCGCGTCCGACATCCGCACCAGCAGCGCGATGAGGATCCAGTTGGCCAGCAGCGCCGAGCCGCCCTGCGACATGAACGGCGTGACCAGGCCGGTGAGCGGGATCAGGTTGGTGACGCCGCCGACGATGATGAAGACCTGCCAGGCCAGCAGGAACGACAGGCCGCCCGCCAGCAGCTTGGTGAACGGGTCGCGGGCCGCGATCGAGGTCCGCAGGCCGCGCTCGACCAGCAGCGCGTAGACCATCAGCAGGGCCATCAGCCCGGTCAGGCCCAGTTCCTCGCCGATGGCCGGGAAGATGAAGTCGGAGATGGCCAGCGGGATCCGCTCGGGGTGGCCCTGGCCGAACCCGGTGCCGAGGACGCCGCCCTCGCTCATGGCGAACAGCCCCTGCATGAGCTGCTCGCTGCCGCCGGTCTTCACGAAGAGCTCGGGGTCCGCGGGGTTGAGGTAGACCTCCCACCGGGCCTGCACGTGGTCGAAGATCAGCCCGGCGAGGACCGCGCCGCCGACGAAGAGCAGGACGCCGATCAGCACCCAGGAGGTGCGCTGGGTGGCGATGTAGAGCATCGCGATGAACGTGCCGAAGATCAGCAGGGAGGAGCCGAGGTCCTTCTGCAGGATCAGCACGCCGAGGCTGAGCCCCCAGGTGATGAGGATCGGGCCGAGGTCGCGGGCGCGGGGCAGGTCGATGAAGAGCAGCCGCCGCCCGGCCAGCGCCAGCACGTCGCGCTTGGCCACCAGGTAGCCGGCGAAGAAGACGAGCAGCGCGAGCTTGGCGAACTCGGCCGGCTGGAGCTGGCCGCCCGGCACCTTGATCCAGATGCGGGCGCCGTTGATGTCCTCGCCGATGAGCGGCAGCAGCGGTGAGACCAGCAGGACCAGGCCGACGGCCCCGGCGGTGTAGGTGAGCCGCTGCAGCGCCCGGTGGTCGCGGAGCACGACCAGCGTCACGGCGAACAGCACGACCCCGATCGCGGTGTACAGCAGCTGCTGGTTGGCCGAGGCGCCGAACGCGTCGACCTCCTCCAGCCGGTAGATCATCACCAGCCCGAGGCCGTTGATCAGCGTCACCAGCGGCAGGATCAGCGGGTCGGCCCAGGGCGCGAACTTCGCCAGCACCAGGTAGGCGGCCAGCATGAAGCCGCCCAGGCTGAGGCCGTAGGTGAGCATGCCGGAGGGGATCTTCCCGTCGATCGCCAGGCCCACGTTGGCGTATGCGCCCAATGTGATCACGACCGCGAAGGCGAGCATCGCCAGCTGCGCCAACCGCCGTTTGGCCGGCAGGGGGACGGGTTCGACGCTAGGGGTGCTCATGTCTCTATTGTGACCTTGTGGGTTTCGGGGTGGCGGTGCCCTTCGCCGGCGGGCTGGGGGTGGCGGCGGGCGGGTCGGTGCTGGTCGCGCCGTCGCCGGGGGCCTTGTCGCCGGTGTCGCCGGTGTCCCCGGTGTCGCCGGGCTGCTCGGCGGAGGCCTTCAGCTCGGCCGCCTTCTTCAGGCCCGCGTCGACGTTCGCGACCGGGATGCCGTCGCGCACCTGGCCCTGCTGGAACGCGCTGAGGGTCGAGACCGCCACCTCGGTGCCGCGGACGGGGTCGAAGAGCTCGACGGGGCCGAGGGTGGTGTTCACCCCGCGGTAGACCACGATCTCGTCACCCCGCACCCCCACGAAGTACTGGTCGTCGAGCCACTGGCTCCCGAAGTACCAGCCTAGGCCGCCGCCCACGAGGACGATGCCTCCGAGGGAGGCCAGGAGCGGCCACATGCGCCGGCGCTTGGCCGGGCGGCGGGCCGCGGCCCTGACGACGGGCTCGTCGAGGTCGTCGTCCATGATGATCGGCTGGGGCATGGTGACCGCCCCGACCCCGGCCCCGGGCGCGCCCGGCGCCTCCGGTGACGGCTGCGCGCGGCCGAGGGTGGAGCCCGCGGCGCCCACCACGGCCGCCTCGGTGGACGGGGAGGGGAACCCCTCGTCCAGCTCCAGCACGTCGGCGACCACGCAGGTGATGTTGTCCGGGCCGCCGCCGCGGTTGGCCAGGTCGATCAGCGTGCGGACCACCGTCTCGGGATCGTCGATCGTGGAGAGCGTGTGGTGCAGCGTCTCGGCGCTCACGACCCCGGACAGACCGTCGGAGCAGAGCAGGTAGCGGTCGCCGACCTGGGCCTCGCGGAGCGACAGGTCGGGGTCGACCTCGCCGCTGCCGTCCAGCGCACGCAGCAGGATCGAGCGCTGGGGGTGGGTGGCGGCCTCCTCCTGGGTGATCCGGCCGTCGTCCACCAGCGACTGCACGAGGGTGTGGTCGTGCGTGATCTGGTAGAGCTCCCCGGCGCGCAGCAGGTAGGCGCGCGAGTCGCCGACGTGGACCAGGGCGACCCTGGTGCCCGACCAGAGCATGGCCGTCAGGGTGGTGCCCATGCCCTTGAGGCTGGGGTCCCGGCCCACCATCTCGTGGAGACGGCGGTTGGCGTCGCGGACGGCCGCCTCGATGGCGCTGAGCAGGTCACCCCCGAGTGCGTCCTCTTCGAGGGACGACATGGCGGCGATGGCGACCGAGCTGGCCACCTCGCCGTGTGCGTGTCCGCCCATGCCGTCCGCGACGGCGAGCAGGCGGCCGCTGGCGTACGCCGAGTCCTCGTTGCCTTCGCGGAGGAGGCCGACGTCCGAGCGGGCGGCGTAACGGAGTGCGATGGTCATTTGCGCAATTCGATGACGGTCTTACCGATGCGGATCGGAACGCCGAGCGGCACCGGAGTCGGACGGGTGACTTTGGAGCGGTCGAGGTAGGTGCCGTTGGTCGATCCGAGATCTTCCACGATCCACTGACCGTCCTGGGGGAAGAGCCGGGCGTGCCGGCTGGAGGCGTAGTCGTCGCTGACTACCAGGGTGGCGTCGTTCGCCCGGCCGATCGTGATGGGCGTCTCCGAGAGGGTGATGGTGGTGCCCTGGAGAGGGCCGCCGGTGACGACCATCTGCCGAGGCTCCCCCTTCTTGGACTTGGCTGCGGGTTTGGCCGGCTTGGGAGCCTTGCGCGCGGGAGCGGCGGCGGCCGTGCGGGACCCGAACAAGTCTGTCCGGATCACACCGACCGCGGCAATCACGAAGAACCACAGCACCGCGAGGAACGCGAGGCGGATCAGCAGCAGCGTGAGCTCGGACATGGACCGTCTGTTTACCTTTAATCGCGCCGGAAAACCAGGGTCGTGCGCCCGAGCGTCACGCGAGTGCCGTTCTGGAGCTCGATCCGGCGAACCGGCTGGCCGTTGACGAAAGTGCCGTTCGTGGAGCCGAGGTCGACGAGCATGACCTGCGGCCCCTCCACTCGCAGCTCGGCGTGGTGCCGGGACACACCCGGATCCACGAGCCGGAGATCGCAGTCGGTGCCCCTGCCCAGCAGGGTCACCGGTGTGGTGAGATCGTAGGACCGCTGGCCCTGCGGGTCATCCTGAGTGGAGACCAGCAGCCGGGGCCTGCCCTCGAACGCATGCGAGCGACCGGCGGGCACGTCGGTCACGGGCTTGCGGATCTCGTCCTGCTCGACCGTGGCCCCGCGGATCACTCCGGAGCGGATCCGGAACAGGCCGACCGCGAGGTCGTCCGCCGTCTCGAAACGCACCCGGACGGGTCCCACGAACGAGTAGCCCTGCTCCTTGGCGTACTCGCGGGCGAGGTTGGCCAGCTCGTGGCTGATGCTGTCGGCGTACACCTGCAGGCGTTCGCTGTCGGTCGTGGACAGCTCGACCACGAAGTCGTTCGGGACGAGGGTCCGTCCCTGGGCGACGATCGCGGCCCGCTCGTCCATCTCCCGCTGAACCGCGCTGGCGACCTCGACCGGCTGAAGGTCAGACTTGAACGCCCGCGCAAAGGCCCCCTCAACCAAGCCTTCGAGCCTCCGCTCGAAGCGCTGAAGGACTCCCACCGGGTACCTCCCTTCCTCCGTCATCTACAGGGATCGTATCCGGGTTCGTGGGTACCGGCTGATCCGTGCTAATGTTTCGAGCGCACCCAAACAAGGGCGGGTGGCGGAACGGCAGACGCGCACGGTTCAGGTCCGTGTGTCCGAAAGGACGTGAGGGTTCAAATCCCTCCTCGCCCACTCTGGGCCGCCGACGAAATCGGTGGTCCGACAGTGACGGAACTCGGCCCCGGCTCGCAAGAGCCGGGGCCGAGTGCTTTCTGCGGATCCCGCGCGGTGTTCGGGCATGGAGAGATGTCTACCCGGCCCGGCTTGCGAGCCGCTTTCGCCCCACTTGCACCACTTTTTACCGGTTGCCGCTCCGGCAGGAACCGATCCCCCTTGTCTTCGGTGCCGGTCCGCAGCCGTCTACGGCACCCAGGTGGCCAGGGGTTCGGTGGGGCGGCGGCGCACGCGGCGGCGGGGACGGCCGCCGGGGCCGGGCAGGGAGTCCAGCCAGCGGGAGATCTTCCTGAGGTTGGCGTGGGCGAGCTGGAAGGCCAGCAGCAGGCTCTGGGCGGCGATGCCGCGGATGCGGCGGCCCTGGGAGCGCTGGATCGCCTCGCAGGCGTCGTCCTTGGCGTAGGCGTGAAACCCCTCCGAACCGTTGCGGAGGCGGGCATAGACCCGCTGGTGGTCGGCCGAGCCGTACGGCAGGGCCTGGGCGTGCTTGGCGCCGTGCTCGGGGGCCAGGGTGATGCTGTGCTGGCGGCAGATCGTCGGCGGACCGGCCGGGTTGGGCGCGGGGTCGGCCAGGGGCAGGCGCACGCCGGTGCCCATGCTGGCGGGTTTGAGCGGGCACTGGAGCCTACCGGCGGTGGCCGGGCACGACAGTCGCTGGTGACCTTCGCCGTCGGGCCGGCCTTTGGGGGCGAGGGCGTAGGCGGTGCGGGCGGTGAGGTGCCGCCGGTACAGCTCGGCGGCAGCGGCGGCCTGGCCGGCATCGTCGGGGGTTGCGGTTCGGAAGGCGCGGGTGGCGTCGATCAGCGCCTGGGGGAGGGCGGGGCAGTACCAGCGGCCTTCGACCTGCAGGGCGCCGTGCGCGCCGGACTGGATGCCGAGCTGGTCGTCGCGGTAGTCGAAGACGAGCCGGTAGCCCAGGGCGCGGGCGGGCAGCTGGAAGGTATCGGGGTCGGCGTTGTTGTAGGCCCGGTCACCGGCGAGGTAGCCGGCGGCGTGGCCGCGGCGGCGGACGTCGGCCAGGACGGCGACGGCGTTGCGCCCCGGGGCGGCGCCGGGCCGGTCCAGGGTGAAGCCGACCACCAGCGCGGGCGGAAGGGCCGGGTTGCCGCACCCGGGCGCGGCGTCGTCGGGGTCGGTGTGCGGGTTGCGGGCGATGGCCAGGGTGGCGTCGTAGCCGAACAGGTGCTTGAGGAACCCGGGCCGCTTCGCGCCGGTGGTGTGCTTGCCGGGCTTGCCTGCCGTACGGCGTGCGGCGGAGGAGGGGCGTTCGGCGCGAGCCGCGACGGACCCGTCGGGACCGGTGTCGGGGTCGCGGTGGTCGCCTTGGCGGATGTACCAGCCGGCGTCGGGGTCGGTGGCGGTGTGCGTCCCGCCGGTGCCGACGCCTTGGGCGTAGGTGGCGACGGGGGTGGCGTCGATGCCGATCGAGCCGTCCCAGTGCCGGTCGAGGGTGTCGCGGATCGCGTCCAGGGAGGATTCGACGATGCCGTTGACGACGGCGCGCAGCCGCTCGGCCCTGCCTGCCAGGTCGGCGGGGTCGGCCTGGGCGCGCAGCGCGGCGGCGGTCTCGGTGGACAGCCGGGTGTTGCGGGGCAGCGGGGAAGGGTCGAGGAGAGCGAGGACGGCGTCGAACAGGCGGCGCACCACGGCGTAGGCGGCCTCGAACCCGCGGCAGTCGTCGGCGCGGTCCTTGACGCCGAAGCGCCGCCGCCAGGGGCCGGGAACGGCGAAGTGCAGGATGTCGGTGACCGTGGACAGGTGCATGGCGTCCGGGTGTTCCAGCGCGCACAGGAACAACCCGGTCAGCAGGCCTTCCACTGTGAGCAGCCGGGGGCGGCCGCAGGGCTTGGCGAGCGGCGGCGCCAGCAGCGCCGCCGCGCCGGAGACGGCGACCAGGTGCACGGCGTACTCCAGGTCGGCGTCGGTGTAGGGGTGGCGTCGGCTGCGCAGCACCGCCAGCTGCGCCTCCCGCGTGAGGCGGCTCACGGCCGGCCTCGCAGGTGCTCGGCCGCCTGGGTGGCTTCGGTGCCGCGCAGGAACGGTAGCAGCCGCGACAGGGCGTGCAGGGAGTCGAGTCCGGCGGCGGCGACGATCACCGGCAGCGGCACGCCGGTCTCCATCAGCTCCACCAGCCAGCCGGCCCGCAACCGGCTCATCTTCAGCGCCGGGGCGGCAGGGGCGGGGTGGGTGCGGGCCAGGAAGCCCGTGACGGTGTTCTTGCCTCGGGCGTGGTGGCCGGGCCGGAACAGGTAGGCGGTCTGACCGTCCAGGCGGGCGGCCTCGGCCAGGACGGGCTCCCAGGCGCGGCGGCACACCACCAGGCGGCTGCGCCGACCGCGCACGGCGACCACGACCGCGCCGCTGCCGGGGCGGCGGACGTCATGGGCCCGCAACGGGACGATCTCCGGGGTGTCCAGGCCGCAGCCCCGCCCCAGCGCCAGCAGCACCTGACAGCCCTGGCGCAGCTGCGCGGTGGGCTGCCCGCCCGCCCACGCCCACAACGCGGCCAGCTCGGTGGGCGCATACGGGCGCGAGGCGGTCGAGGCCGACAGCTTGACCGGCCTGCCGGTGGCGCACTCGCCGCCGAGGACGGCCTCGCGCAGCCGCAGCAGCCTGCTGCGGTAGGTGGCCCGGGTACCGGAGGCCAGATGCAGGCAGCCTGCCGTGATGAACCGCTCGATCACCTCCCGCGACAGCCACACCTCGGGCCGGGCGGGCAGGCCCTCGGCGTCGGCGAACAGCGCGAGCCGGGTCAGCACGCTGAGCAGCTCCGCGGCCGAATACGGGGTGAGCGGCTCAGCGGTGGCGACGGTGCGGCGCACCTGGCCGGCCACGCGGCTCCAGCCCGGGGGCGAGCCTGCCGGGATGTAGGTGTCGATGCGCTGTGCCACGCTCACCTGCCACAGGTAGACGCCCGCAGGGCTCCTATTCCCGCTATAGCACGCCCTGGCGTCACTGTCAGTGGCCGACCGTGATGGTATCGGGGACCCGTCGCAGTGGAGCTCCTGCCCGGTGACGGTCCGCGCACCGTCCGGCCCGGTTCCTTTGCGACGGCCGGGTGCCGGCCGTGGCTGCTGACGGTCATGAGCCGGGAGCGGCTGCCGCGGGTGGGTTCGCGGTGGGAATTCCGTCTCGCGCTCGGCGGAGAAGACGTTCATGGCCATCCTGGCGCGTATCTCCCTTTTACGGGGGGACACGCCGTCATGACAGCACGCCGGATACCGGCCTCACCGCTCGAACGGCGGTAAGGTCGCAGGCACGACGAACCATCAGATGAGTGTGTGGGATTGTCGTTTCGGCCGTCGTCGAGGTGCAACTCGACGGCGGCCTTCTTCGAATTCTCCGTTCAGGGAGACGAATAGCGGCTATATGGCTGCCGCTGTCTCCGGACTCGCGGGTTGTGGCAGGGTTTCACAGCCGTATCGATAGCGGGCGTCCGCGTTCTTGACGAGGCGGCCGTCGTCCACCATGTAGCTGAGCGTCATTCTCAGCAGGCGGGGGTCCTCGCCGATGGCATCGGCGATCTCGCGGTTCTTCCACCATCGGTGAGGATCCTGGGCGAGCAGGTTCATGACGTTGGCCATCCGCGGGCTGGCGGGCCTTCCCCTCCGGGCCGGCAGCGGCGACTCGGTCGCCTTCCGCCTCGGTGAGGCCGTGTCCGTGTCGGTGTCCGCGCGAGCGACCTGCAGGGAGGGCGGATGGAAGGTCGCCGTGTTCTCCCAGCTTTTCAGGACGTGCATGGTGGTCTCCAGCTCGGCGATCTCCCTGCGGATACGGTCGAGTTCGGCTTCGAGTGCGGCTGCTTCGTTCCGGGCCTTCTCCAGGCAGTCGTGTGCATGAAGAAGTACATGAGAAAAGACAGGAGTGGCTTCCTCGCAGTACTGATCCCGCATGAGCCGACACTACATTGGCTGCCCGGGCGCAGGACGGATGCATGGCAGCGTGTCGCCTCCCAGCATGCGTGTTTCGTGCTGTCGGATTTCCGCTCCGCGTTCGGAGGAGGTTTTTGCAGGCGCTAATTATTAGCCGCCCCTCACTTTGTCTGCGACTGACGTTACGAGGACCCGGTCGTGGTGTTCGGCGACGTGATCCGGTGAGGGATGAAAGCCGGATCTGCGAGGAAGCCACGCGTATGGAAAGCATCGACGGGAAAGCCTGCGATGCTCTGCCCGGCGGGACCGCGGCGCCGCGCGGCGTGGCGGATGATCCGCCTCGCGGATGCGGCCTTCGGCCTGTGGTGCGTGTGCCGTGAGCGCACTCCGCTGAAGGGGCTCGTGCTCGACCCTGAGATCGCCGGGGCCCGGATCACGCGATTGGTGACCACGAGAGGGCGAGATCGTCCATCCCTCGATCGATACATATGGTGATGACACGAACACAAAGAGCGGCGAATGGGTGTAACCGCAAACGGCAAATGAGGTAAAGCCTGGCAAAGTTTCTTCGACCTCCGCTGAGACGGGGACTCCAGCCCGGCCGTGACGCACGTCACCGGCGATGAGGTGCGGGAATACGGCCGATGACACACCGAGCGCGCTCCCGCCGAGGGCCTGCACCGCACCCGGCCGGCAACCGGACCGCACCACGCCGATGAACATGCCCCGTGACGTCGGGCCAAGCGGAAGTAGATCGCAGCCAACAGGCGTAAAGCCGACATAAGGCATCGAGCGGCCGTGCGTACGGTTACCCCACGTCTACCCCTCCTACCTGTTTGTGAGCCTGTCGTGGGTCAACCCCTTCCCGCTCTACCGCGCTCCACCCGGTGGCGGCGCTCCGCGACGCGAACCGTCGCGGTCGGCCTCCTTGCCCTGGTCGCCGTCACCTCCACTTCCCTGGCCGAGGTCGCGGCCCTGCCCGGCGCGGCGCCACGCGTTCAGGCGGTGGCCGCCACCGCGGCGGTCACCGCGCCGCCGGTGACCGAGCAGCCCGATCGGCACACCGCCGCGCTGGCGGCCTACCGGCAGAAGAGCCGGGTGCTGATCGCCGGTGAGACCACCGAGACCAGCCTCACCTACGCCAACCCCGACGGCAGCTTCACCATGGAGACCAACCCGTCTCCGGTGCGCGTGCAGCAGGGTGGCGACTGGCACGCCATCGACACCACGCTGGTCGAGCGCGACGGGGTGCTGGTGCCGAAGATGGCCAAGGGCGAGGTGGAGATCTCCGCCGGCGGCGACGAGGCACCGATGGCCCGGATCGAGCACGCCGGTGACGCATCGTTCGCCCTGTCCTGGCCGAAGGCGCTGCCCACCCCGAAGGTCGAGGGCAACAAAGCCACCTACACCGACGCGGCCGGGCCCGGCGCCGACCTGGTCGTCACCGCGCTGCCCACCGGGTTCCGTCACGACGTGGTGCTGCGCGAGCGCCCGGCCGGGCCGGTGGAGTACAAGCTGGAGGTCGACACCGACGGCCTGAAGCTGGCCGAGACCAAGACCGGCAGCCTCACCCTGACCGACGAGGACGGCAAGACCGTCGCCTCGGCGCCGCAGCCGGTCATGTACGAGGCCGCCGCCGAACAGCCCGACGCCACGGCTGAGACGACAGCCGACGCCGCAGCCCCCTCAGAGATCGACACCCGCGTGGCGACCGAGAACGGCCGGCAGCTGCTGGTCCTCAAACCCGACCCGGCCTTCCTGTCCGACCCGGACACCCAGTACCCGGTGGTCGTCGACCCCACCACCACCCTCGGCGTCACCACCGACGGCTTCGTCCGCAGCCACATCGCCGACATGGCCAACGGCGACTACCTCAAAGTCGGCTCCTCCGACGGCGGGGACACCAAGCAGCGCTCCCTGATCAAATTCAACGTCGCCTCCCTGGCCGGCAAGCACGTCACCGCCGCCGAGATGCGGCTGTGGACCGCCAACCTCTGGACGACCGACCAGAACGGACCGGGCGTCATCGCGCGCCGCCTGTCGGCGAACTGGAGCACGGCCACCACCCACTGGGGCCAGCAGCCGGGGGCCTACGCCACCGGCGCGGTCACCGTCAAAAGCGCCTACGACTCCACCTGGATGAAGTTCCCCATCACCACGATCGCCCAGGCCTGGGCGGCCGGCTCGCCCAACTACGGGGTGCACGTGGTGGGTGCTAGTGAGACCGACATCCGCTCGGCCCGCTGGTTCCACTCGGCCAACTACAGCGCCGGCGGCACGGCGCACCCGCCTGCGCTGGTGGTCACCTACAACTCCTACCCCGCCACCGCCACCACCAAGACCGTCGGTGTTTCCACCGGCACCGACGGCGTCGCCTACTCCACCGCCACCCCGCGACTGTACGGGGCGGCCAAGGACGCCGACGGCGGCGTCAGCCGCGTCTACTTCGAAGTCTCCGACACCGCCGGTACCGTCTTGTGGACCGGTTCGGTGTCCGGCCTGGTCGCCGGAACCCAGGGCGCGGTGACGGTCCCGGCCGGCAAGCTCGCCCACGGCCAGAAATGGCGCTGGCGCGCCCGCGGCTTCGACGGCCTCGACTACGGCCCCTGGTCCGGCTACCTGTCCTACACCGTCGATGCCGAAGTGCCCGCCGCGCCCACCATCGACTGCCCGGACTACCCGGCCGACGCCTGGACTCCCAGCACCGGCGGCGAGGTGACCTGCACCCTGGACACCACCAGCGCCGACGGCTCGGGCTACTACTGGGCCCTGGACGACGACAACCCCACCACGCTAGCCGCCGACCCCGACGGCAAGGGCGGCGACCCGCTCACCATCACCATCGACCCCGAAGACGGTCAGCACATCCTCTACGCCAAGAGCCGGGACGTGGCCCTGCAGACCTCCGAGACGACCGTCTACTCGTTCGGGGTCGGCACTGAACCAACTCCGGTGCTTGATTTAAGCGCGCTGGCCAGTGAGCCAGGCGAGGAGCTCATCGTCACTGTTGCTAATGCGCCAGACAATGTCACATCCGCAACAGTGACCTCCTCCGCTTTTGCCGATGGTCCGATCACGCTGATGCGTGGCAACGCTGAAGAATCCCTGAGCGGGACCGCCATGATCATGAACGGCATCAAACCGGGAACTTACGACGTCAGCGCCACTTTCGATGCACAGGAAGAGCCGCTCACGATCCTGCTCGACGTCAACGGGCCTGGGCGAATCGACGCGGCAAGTGGAGCGTTCATCGTTACCTCTACCGACTTCTCGCAGGACGGGCTATTGATCACCCGTAGTCACAGTGTTTCCACCAGCTCCAAGGATTCGCCACACCAGAAGATCTTCGGATCTGGGTGGCAAGCTGAGATCCTGGGCGGAATGATCGATTCGCGCCTCGAATCCTCCACAGGAGAGCCGTCGTTTTTCCGGCTCACCGCACCTAGCGGTGAAACAACGACTTACACGCTGGATGCGGACGACTCGGCGGGTATGACCTACGTCGCGGCCGACGGTTCCACCCTGGTGATGCAGACCCCCGAGCGCTATATCGAGCACCGTGCGATAGGAATCGAGATCGAATGGGTTTATCAGGATCTCGGCAATGGAGCCAGGTGGTTTGCCACTGCTGTCGGAGATGCAGACGCCGGCATGATCGTTGTCTCCTACGATCAGCACGACCGAGTTGTCGGTCTCTCCGGCCCCAAGGAGGGCATATCAACTCCGACGATTTGCCCCGGTCCAGGGTGTGCTTCGATCGTCCTAACGTACGCAAACATAACAACAGCTACAGACGAAGCCTTCGGCGATCATTCTGGTCGTCTGAAAAACATCACTTACACTGCCGATGAAGGACTCGATCCTCGGATCGTCCATCAGTACCGTTACGATGTCTCTGGTCAGCTCCGCACCGTTACCGATGAAGAGAGCGCGTCCCAGACAAGCTATGTCTACGACGATGGCGGATATCTCACCCAGCTGATCGACGATGTGGCGGACTGGTCTTTCACTTATGATAGTGACGGCCGCATGGTGAGACAGGAAAAAGTCGGACTGACATCCGATAGTTTTATGGCAAGCAGCTCTGCATCGACGTCGGCGACCAATCGCAATTGCAAATACATGTCGCAGTTCCTGTGGGGCGACGGGAAAAATACCTGCTGGGTCAGCCCTGTACCCATGGAATACGGCGGCAAAGGATACAAGCCTACATGGAGGAGGACCCCGGGCGGCAAGGGGGTAAGTAAGTCGGTGGTCGGCGTGACCCACGACCACTGCACGGGCATCGCGGACCAGCCCAGAGGATTCGACTTCCGCGTCGCCTGCGACATGCATGATTACGGCTACGGGATCATCTACAAGAGCCCAGATGATTCTTGGAAAAAAAGCCACAAAAGTCAGGTCGACAACGTCTTCTATACGACCTTGCGAGATTACGTCTGCAACGCCTACACGGAAAAGCAGAAGTGTAAAGGGCGCGCCTATGATTACTACCTGGGCGTGCGCAACCTTGGTGGATGGGGTATGTAATATCCCATAGCACAGACTGCCAAATGTTCCGATAGCCCACACATTGCCATACGGCGTTGCCGGATCTTTGTTCCGGCAACGCCGCCCTCGCGGAGGAAACATGCTCCATCGCCTGCACAGTCGAATCCACCGGCTCACTGCTACCCAGAAGGCCGCCGCAATCTACGCGACTCTAGTGGTTATCGTGGGGATAGTTACGCTTATAACCCTGATCGCAGGAAAAGACAGTGTCGCCATATGGCCGCTCTGGCTGATTACCCTCCCGATGAGCATCATCCCGATGATAGTGTTCCAGAACGTCTCACTCGAGAGCATGCCCGAACAGCTCCTGTGGGCAACCCCATATATTATCTGGATTCCATTCCTATTGATAGGACTCTTCCAGGCGTGGCTCCTTCAGCGCCTCTTTCGAAGGAAAGATAATTAGCAGGAGAGCATTTGGGGCTACTTTTGAAGCCTCAAGGCGGAGTTCGCAACGATTCAGAACAGAGCCAAAGTCGCCCTCGATCTCGATGACTCACGGGGTGGACGTCCCTCCTGATCGTTTCGGCTGGTGGAGGTTTCCGCCTGATCGTCCCGTTCGCTGCGGGCGGGTGGCACAGCGGCCTGCCCGATACGCTCGGGCGGACGGCGGTTCCACGGCCGCGATGGGACCGGGGTTACTCCTCTCGGGATCGATGGGATGCGTTCATGCTGGTCAAGTGGGCGCCGGCAAGGTGCTCAGGCGCTGCCAGCAGGTCAGGAAGGCGTTCTTCCAGGGCCAGGTGGCGCTGATCTTCAGGGTTCGTCGGCGGGCGTGCGAGATGAGGCGGGCGGGCAGGTGCCACAGGCAGTAGCGCAGGGTCTGCGGCTCTGCTCGGGCAAGCCCCGCATCGTCGTGCAGTCCCAGGAGCCGGGTCCAGGCATCGAGATCGGCGGCCAGGTTGGCCGCGAGTACCCATCCGACGTTGACGTTCCATGTCTTGGACGGCAGGTTGCGCAGCCCCATCGCCTTGTTGGTGCGCACCCGGTCCTCGACCTCGGCGTGATCACGGTGGGCGGCGTCGATGAAAGCGAGCTGGTGGCTGCCGGCGATGCCGCGCAGACCGCGCGGGCCGAGGTTGGTGGCGATGATCGCGTATTTCCAGCCGGTCTTCTTCTCCAGGTCGGTCAGCCGGCCTGCGTCCCGGGCCGAGGGGCGCACCCGGCGGACCAGCAGCCGAACGCCCCACAGTGCGGCGCGTTCGTCCAGATGCGTCAGTTCGGCGACCTGGGCGTGCGCGTGGACCTCGCCGTCCTGGCGGACGGCGGCCTGCCAGGCGGTGGCGGGCAGCTTGGCGATGGCCGCCTCGTCCGTCCCGGTGATCTTCCAGCCGACGGTGAAGCGGACGGTGCGCCGGGTGGTGGTCAGCCCTTGCATGTGGTCGACCAGGTTGTGGGTGGCGCCCGCGGCGTCGAGGCGGATCCAGATCTTCGCGCGGAAGGTCTCGGGGATCTGAGCGATGGCCTCGGTCAGGACGCGCACGTGGTCGGTGGCGGTGTTGGAGCCGGCCGACCCTTCCCGCAGCAGCATCGCCAGGCACTCGCAGGTGTTGGCGCACCAGGCGGCCAGCGGGTGGAAGCCCCAGCCCTTCTTGAACGTGGCCGAGGCGCCTTCCTTATCGCTGTGGGCGGTGATCAGCGTGGCGTCCAGGTCGATCACGGTCCACCCGGTCAGCGTCTTGCCGGCCACGCGCGGCCAGGGAAAGCCCGTCTCGGTGGCGGCGATCAGGTCCCATACGTGCCGTCGCACCCGCGCTCTGGCCCGGGCGATCCTGCGCTGCAGCCGCTCGTCGCGTCCGATCGGTTCCAGCGCCCGCCGGATGGTGGAGTCCGAGGGCGGAGCGCCGAACAGGTGCTCGTGATGGGACAGCAGGGCGATCTGCCGCATGCTCCTGGCGCCTAGCGCGATCGCCACCGCGAGCTGGATGAGCAGTACGCCCCGGTCCCACACCGGCGAGGTGCCCAGTCGGGCGAACGCTCCGCCGAGCGCGCCGGTCAGTCCCGTCTGATCAGCGCTTTTGCGCAGGAGTACGGCTCCGGCGTGTCCGATGAGCCCTTTGCCGTCCCCCTGGACAGACAAGCGGCAGTCCCATGCCGTAGCGTTCACCCGAAAGGTGCGTCCGTTCTGTGCGATGTCGTGATCTCAGCAATCCGATCATCGCAGGTCGGAGGCACCTTTCTCTATTGTCGATCTTCAAGAAGAAATTCCGGCTGAATAGCCGAGGCCAGCGGTCAGCTCCAGGCCACCGGCAGGTGGGTGGGGCCGGCGATGGCGTGGCCGATCTTGCGGGGGATGTCGGCGGCGTCCGCCGCCAGGCGCAGCGCAGGCAGCTCGCGCAGCAGCAGAGCGATCGCGGTGACGACCTCGGTGTGGCGGAGGTGGCGGCCGATGCAGTGGTGGATGCCGTAGCCGAACGACAGGTGCCGCTCGGTGGCGGTGTCGGTCGCGGTGCGGGTGAAGCGGGCGAAGTCCATCGTGTGGGGGTCGGTGAACGCCCGCGGGTCGTAGTTGGCGGCGTCGGTGGAGGCGATGACCACCCCGCCCGGGTTCAGGTGCGTGCCGCTGGGCAACGTGAGGTCCCCGCTTACATGGCTCGGTATGGCATCGGCGGCAGGTGCGAGTGGAAACCGATCTTCAGCAGCCTGGGATCCAGCTAATGGATCATGGTTGTTGATGCTGTCCACAGGGTTTCGTCGGTGCCCCACTCTGGGCCGCCGATGAAATCGGTGGTCCGACAGTGACGGAACTCGGCCCCGGCTCGCAAGAGCCGGGGCCGAGTGCTTTCTGCGGATCCCGCGCGGTGTTCGGGCACGGAGAGATGTCTACCCTGCCCGGCTTGCGAGCCGCTTTCGCCCCACTTGCACCACTTTTTACCGGTTGCTGCGCCGTAGGAACCGACCACTCCGCCTGCGATGCCGATCCGCGGTCGTCTACGGCGCCCAGACGGTCAGGGGTTCGGTGGGGCGGCGGCGCACGCGGCGGCGGAAGCACCATGCAGCAAGGAGTGGAACACATCCTGGCGTTCCACCGTTGATTTATACCTGGTCGGCCTGGCCGACAGTCCGGGCGAGTGCCGGGGCCCGCAGAACACCTTCTCATGCAGGTGGTGAGAACGACATGAGCGCATGGACCGGGCCTGCCGATTTCCAACTCGAGGGCCCCATGCTGGCGGTGCTGCATGGTGAGCTGGAACCGCATCCCTGGCGGACCCCATCGGAAGCCGCTGATGCGTACGGGCTCTTCTACGATAGGTCGCAGGCGTTGGGATGGCTCACATCAGGTGATGACTGCGCCCCACAGGGCAGCTGGTGGATGAACGACGCGGGCCAGCCCGAGGACCCGAGCGCCTGGCTGCCGCAGATCGCGTGGTTTCAGGTTCAGTGTCAAGCCCCGGGTTTCGTGGAGAGTGGGTTAGCTGGTTTTCAGGGGTGCTTGTGGTGCAGTGGTTGTCGCGTGGAGAGCTTCGAACTCGGCGGGTGGAACGTGGCCGAGCTCGCCGTGGAGGCGGCGCTGGTTGAACCAGTCGATGTACTCGGCGACGGCGATCTCGACGTCGTTGATGCCGGTCCATGGGCCCTTGTTGCGGATCAGTTCGGCCTTGAACAGGCTGTTGAACGCCTCGGCCAGGGCGTTGTCGTAGGAGTCGCCCCGGGAGCCGACGGAGGCGACCGCGTCGGCCTCGGCGAGGCGGTCGGTGTAGCGGACGGCTCGGTATTGCACCCCGCGGTCGGAGTGGTGGACCAGACCGGACAGGTCGCCGCCGGTGTGCCGGCGCTTCCATAGGGCCATCTCCAGGGCGTCCAGGGCCAGATCGGTGTAGAGGGAGGTGGCGACCTGCCAGCCGACGACCGTGCGGGAGAAGACGTCGATGACGAAGGCGGCGTAGACCCAGCCGGAGAAGGTGCGGATGTAGGTGATGTCGGCCACCCACAGCTGGTTCGGCGCGGTCGCGGTGAACCGCCGCTCGACCAGGTCGGCGGGCCGGTCGGTTTCGGGGGCGGGGCGGGTGGTGCGCGGGCCTTTGGCCCGGATCACCCCGCGCAGGCCGGCGGCGCGCATGAGGCGTTCCACGGTGCAGCGGGCCACCGCGCGGCCGCTTCTCAGGAGCGCCGCGTGGATCTTCCTGGCCCCGTAGACGCCGTAGTTGCCCGCGTGGATCATGGTGATCTCCTCGGTCAGCTCCTCATCGCGCAGGGCGCGGGCCGAGGGCGGGCGCGAGGCGGCGGCGTAGTAGGTGCTCGGCGCGATCTCGGCGTCGGTGTCCTTCAACGCCTCGCAGATCGGCTGGACGCCGAACCTCTCCTTGTGCTGCTCGATGTAGGCGACCTTCATCGCAGTGGACGGTCCAGCTCCGCCGCGAAGAAAGCCGACGCGGACTTCAAGATCGCGTTTGCCCGCCTCAGCTCCTTCACCTCGCGCTCCAGTTCGGCGATCCGGGCCGCGTCCTGGCTGGTGGTCCCGGGCCGTAGGCCCTCGTCGGTCTCGGCCCGCTTGACCCAGGTCCGCAGGGCCTCGGGGTGGACGTCGAGCTGATCGGCGATGCGCCGGATCGCGCCGTCGCGTGCCGCGGGGTTCTTGCGGGCCTCGACGGCCAGTCGGGTCGCGCGTTCGCGCAACTCGTCGGGGTACTTACGGGGAGCAGCCATGATCGGCATCCTTCCGGGTGTTCAATGTCTCCATCAAACCCGGGGCGGTTCAGGCCGCCTTCCTCTCCGAAGCCGCAGCCCGCCAGGGTGTGCACACGCCCCTGCTGTTCACCGCCATCAAGGCCTGATACCCGCAGGGTGCAGCTCGCGCTGAGGGAGCAGCTGAGCCGGGGGTTCGCGGTTTACCCGGCCCGTCTGTAACTCCCGGTTCAGTGGGCGACCGGCACCCGGACGTCCAGCAGCTCGCCGAGCAGGTCGGTGAGGCTCACCATGCCGACCACCTCGTCCGCGTCCCTGACGAGGCCCACGTGCGCGCGGGCCTCCTGAAGGGTGGCGACGGCCTCCGAGACGGTCGTGGTCCTCTCCAGGCGGGGGACGGGGCGGGCCAGCTCCGCGGGGCTCGCCTCCGGCCGGATCAGGACGTCCCGGACGTGCAGGACGCCCAGGATGTCACCGCCGACGCCGCCGACGCCGCCGACGCCGCCGATGCCGCCGACGCCGATGCCGCCGACGTCACCGGGAGCGTCGGAACCCACCAGCAGGCGCAGGTGGCCGCTGTCGGCGGCGGCCCGCCGTACCTGGGCGGCGGTGGCGTCGGCGGGGACCCGGACGGCTTCGGCGAGGGGCAGCATCAACCGCTCGATCGGCTGCTGGTGGACCCGCAGGGCCCGGGTCAGCAGGTCGTGCTCGTCGCGGTCCAGCAGTCCCATCCGGCCCGACTCGCCGACCAGCATGGCCAGCTGGACCGGGGTCCTGGTGGTGGCCAGCTCGTCCCTGGCGTGCACGCCGAACAGCCGCAGCGCGGCGTTGGTGAGGCCGTTGAGGGAGGCCAGCACCGGCCGGACCACCCGGGTGAAGCCGCGGAACGGCAGGGCCAGGCCCATCGCCGCGACCTCCGGATGGGTCAGCGCCCAGGACTTGGGCGCCATCTCGCCGACCACCATGTGCAGGAAGGTCACCAGGGCCAGCGCGATCACCAGTGCGATGGGGACCCGGAACGACTCGGGGACCCCGATCGCGCCGAAGACCGGCTCCAGGAGATGTTCGATGGCCGGCTCGGTCACCATGCCCAGGCCGAGCGAGCACAGGGTGATGCCGAGCTGCGCCCCGGCGAGCATCAGGGAGAGCTCCCTGCCGCCGCGTACGGCGGCGCGGGCGGCGATCCGGGTCAACCGGCCGCCCTTGCCCGCGAGATCCTCCAGACGGTGCCTGCGGGCCGAGATGACCGCGAACTCGGCGGCGACGAAGAAGGCGTTCCCGATCAGCAGGGCGACGCCGAGCAGCAGCGCTCCGGTGGTGCTCATCGGCCGCTCACCCGCCCGCTCCGGACCATGGATCGCTCGCCGGACCCCTGGCCGGACCTTCGACCTGGCTTCTCGCCGGAGTCGGGGTCCGCGTCGGGGTCCGCGTCGGAGCCCTCGTGGGAGCCCTCAGCGGGGGCCGCCCGCCCGGGTGATCCCGGCTCCGCCGCCGCGTGCCCGGCCGCCTCCGCCCCGGACGGGGCGGGTGCGGCGTGGCCGGCGGGTGCGAGCCGTACCCACTCGGGGACCCTGCGGTGCACCGACAGGACGGTCAGGACCGCCTCGGCCTCGTCCGGTCCGTCGGCCTCCAGCGGGTCGCCCTCCACGGTCAGGGTGACGGGCACCGCGTCACCGGGCTCCGCCATCCGGCCGAGCACGGACAGGACCAGCCCGGCGACGGTGTCGTAGCCGTCGCTCTCGGGCAGGGACAGGCCGGTCGCCCGCTCGACCTCGTCGAGGCGGAGCGTGCCGGGCACGTCCCAGGTGCCGTCGTCGCCCGCCACGACACCGGCCGGTTCGGGGTCGTTCTCGTCCACCAGCTCGCCGACGAGCTCCTCGGCGAGGTCCTCGATGGTGACCACGCCGGCCAGCCCGCCGAACTCGTCGATGACGCAGGCGAGGTCGTCGCGGGCGGCGCGCATGCGCTCCAGCACGACCGGGAGCGGCAGGGAGTCGGGGACCAGCAGCGCCGGGCGGGTGATCAGCTCCAGCGGGCCGTCGGTCAGGCCCGAGCGGAGCAGCTCGCGCACGCCGGTGACGCCGACGACGTCCTCGCCACTGCGCCGGCAGAGCACCGGGTAGCGGGAGTGGCCGTGTTCGCGGACCGCGTCGAGCAGGTCGGAGATCGGGCGGTCGTCGCGGAGCAGCACCAGGCGGGGGCGCGGGACCATGACGTCCTCGGCCGTGCGGTCGCCGAACTCCAGCGCGCGCTCCAGCAGCTCGGACAGGCGCGGCGGCAGGTCGCCGGTCGCGCCCGACTCGGCGATGATCCGGGACAGCTCCTCGGGGCTCGCGCCGTGCTCGATCTCCTCGACCGGCTCCACCCCGACCCTGCGGAGCAGGCCGGTGGCGGCGGAGTCGAACAGCCGGATGACCGGCCCGGCGACCTTGAGGTAGACCAGGGTCGAGCGGGCCAGGAACTTGGCCACCGGCTCGGGGCGGGCGATGCCGAGGTTCTTGGGGGCGAGCTCGCCGAGGACCATCTGGACGACCGTCGCCACCGCGACGGCCAGCGCGATCGCCACGCCGGGCACCGCGCCCGCGGGCAGCCCGGCGGCCTCCAGGCCGGGGCGGATCACGGTGGCGATGGCGGGTTCGGCGATGAAGCCGACCAGCAGGGCCGTGACGGTGATGCCGAGCTGGGCGCCGGAGAGCATGAAGGACAGCCGGCCCGTCACCTCCAGCGCGCGCCGGGCGGCGGCGTCACCGGCGTCGGCCTGTTCGCGCAGCACGCCGCGGTCGGCGGCGACGAAGGCGAACTCCTGGGCGACGAAGTAACCGGTGGCGGCGGTGAGGAGCAGTACGGCCAGCAGGCCGAGAGCCGTGGTCACCGGGCGGCTCTCCCGATCAGGTCAGCGGGGCCCGTGCACGCGCACGGGCAGGTACTCCACGAGTCCGGAGTGGACACGATCATCCTTTCGAGCGGTTGTCGTCCTCTACGGTAACGATCGGGACGGTGATCGATGTTTCCGGATAGGGCGACGATCAGGTTCTCGACCGTCCAGTACCCTTCTGAGTACTTTTCCACAGGGAAACCTTGACGACGTCTCTACGCGGACGAGAGCCGCGACGTAGCGTCGATGGTGACGATCCCCTCGTTCCCGCCGCCGGCTGGAAACGCAGGGCTGGAAGCGGCTTCGAGAAGTGGCGGAGATTCGACGTGGGTGACCGGCAGGACGACGACGACCGCACCCGTGCGCTGCGGTCGCCCGTGCCCACACCCGTGGCGCGGGACGAGACCACCCCCCGGGCGGTCTCCCGGGTGTACGGCAAGGCGCGGCCGGGCAGCGCCCCCGTCCGGCCCCTCCCCGGCTCGCCCGGGTCCTTCGCCGGACCCGCGGGGAGTCCGCCCGGCCCTCCGCCCGGCGCTCCCTCCTCCGGCTCCTCCGGCTCCTCCGGCTCCTCCGGCGGGAAAGGCGGCTTCCGCATGCCGAACGCGGGCCCGCGGCCGAAGGGCGCCGGGGGGCCGAGGCGGCCGGGCCGGTGGTTCCTGCGGATCCTGGCGGGCCTGGTCGTCCTGCTGCTGGTGCTCGCCGTCGGCGGATACCTCACGATCGACTCGCGGCTGAAGCGGATCGAGGCGCTCGGCGACTACGAGGGGCGTCCCGCCGACACCCCCGGCACGAACTGGCTGCTGGTCGGCTCCGACAGCCGGGAGGGCCTGACCAAGGCCCAGCGCCGCAAGCTCGCCACCGGCAGCTCCGTGGGCCGCCGCACCGACACGATGATGCTGCTGCACATCCCGGACGGCGACGGCCGCCCGACCCTGGTCAGCCTGCCGCGCGACTCCTACGTCCCGATCGAGGGCCACGGCAGCGACAAGCTCAACGCGGCCTACGCCTACTCCGACGGCGGGCCGAAACTGCTGGCCAAGACGGTCGAGCAGGTCAGCGGGCTGCGGATCGACAACTACATGGAGATCGGCTTCGGCGGCTTCGTGGGCATCGTGGACGCCATCGGCGGCGTCGAGATCGACGTCAAGCAGAACATCAAGGACCCCAAGGCCGGGATCGACCTGAAGAAGGGCGTGCAGACGCTCGACGGCGGCACCGCCCTCGGCTACGTCCGCACCCGCGCCACCGGGGCCATCCCCGACTTCGACCGGACCCAGCGCCAGCGCCAGTTCTTCTCCGCCGTGGTGAAGAAGGCCGCCGGCCCGGGCGTCCTGCTCAACCCCTTCACGTCCATCCCGTTGGCGCTCAGCGCCACCGACTCGGTGGCCGTCGGGACCGAGACCGGCTCGTTCGACCTGCTCTCCCTCGCCCTGGCGATGGGCGACAACCCCGTCACCACGGTCGTGCCGATCGGCTCGCTGCCCACCATCGGCGGCCAGTCGGTCGTCAAGTGGGACCGCGAGAAGGCCCTGCGCATGTTCAAGGCCCTGGCCGAGGACAAGCCGGTCCCCAAGGACGTGCTCGGCAAGTAGCGGGACCGTCCCCGGCCCGGGCTTCAGGACGCCGCGGCGGCGGCCGCGGCCCCGGCCGCGATGGCGGAGTTGACGGAGTCGATGGTCTTGGCCACGGCCCGGCCCACCCACTCGCTCTCGGTGATCTCCTTGACGCGCTCCTTGCGCACGCCGGGGAACGCCTTGCGATCGATCTTGGCCGCGTGCAGGATGGCGATCAGCACGGCCACCCGCTCGTCCGGGTCCGCTCCGTCCAGCACGCTCTGCACCCGCTCGCGGATGTCCCGCTCCACGCGCGGATCGCGCTCCGGATAGCGGGCGACGGGGAAGATCCCCAGGATCCTGCGGTGCTCCTCGTTCAGGACTCCGCGCTCGGCCAGCCCGACGAGCAGGCGCTTGCGGAGCTTGGCCGAGGAGAGCCGGTAGACCCACCAGTCGGGCTTGCGCTCCTTGGCCTCCCCGGCGATCCGGGTGAGCACCGCGTCCAGTTCCCCGTCCCCCAGCGGGGTCGTGTCCTTGACCGCGACCTTCTTCCCGTCGAGGTCGATGCGGCCGTTCACGGCGAGCTCCGCCAGCAGCGCGCCGCCGAGCGCGGAGTCCAGCTGCGTCGCCCCGACCAGTGGCTTGCCCTCGGTCTCCTCGTGGGCGAGGAGGAGGACTTCTTCGGCGATGGTGGTCATGCCCCGACCTTAGTGCGGCACGCCCGCAGGCCCGTGTCCCCGTATCGTCGTCCTGCCGCACCGCCGGGCGCCGGGCCGTAAGAACCACGTAACCGCCGGGACGGGAACGCGGGCGTACCTTCGGGGCGAAGCCGACAGCACGCCGGGAGGGCCCGTGAGGATGAAGAGACCGTTCCGCCGCCCCGTCGTCCGGGCGGTCCTGGCGCTCGGCGCCGCCGGGCTCGCCGTCGCCCTGTACCTGTTCCAGCCGTGGCGGCTGTTCACCACCGTGGAGGTGAACGAGGCGCCGCCGGTGGCGGTCACCGCACCCGCCTCGTCCGCGTCGTCCGCGCCGGGTGCGTCCGCGAGGCCCGCCACCTGGCCGAAGACCCTGGCGACCGGCAGGTTCGTCTCCCACGAGCACGATACGGCGGGCACCGCCGAGGTCCTGGAGCTGGCCGACGGCGGCCGGGTGCTGAGGATCGAGGACCTGGACACCTCCGACGGGCCGGACCTGCGGGTCTGGCTGAGCGACCAGCCGGTCAAGGAGGGCCGGGACGGGTGGTTCAACCTCGACGACGGAGAACACCTGGAGCTGGGCGAGCTCAAGGGCAACAAGGGCGACGCGAACTACGCCATCCCCGCCGGGGCCGACCTGGACGACCTGCGGACCGTGACCATCTGGTGCAGGCGGTTCAGCGTCTCCTTCGGCGCCGCCGCGCTGACCTGACCCGGCCCGATCCGGCCCGGTCCGGCCGCTGCCCCGGTCCGGGCCGTGTCGTCCGGGCCGCCCCGCCGCCGGTCCGGTCCGGGCCGTGCCATCCGTGCCGTCGCCGGGCCGTCCAGCCGTATCGTCCGGCTGCGCCGTACCCCGGTCCGCCGGACGGGCCGGGGTCTGCGACAATCCCCGGCCTATGAGCATCTCTGCGGAACTGCACGCCGTCGGCCGCCCCCTGCTCGACGCGCAGCTCGCCCACCCGACGGTGGCCGGGATCGCCCGGGGCGACCTGGCCGAACCGGTGTTCCGGTCATGGCTGGAGCAGGACTACCTCTTCCTGCTGGACTACGTCCGGGTGTTCTCCCGGCTGGCCTGGCAGGCGCCCGACGGGCACCTCGGCGACCTGGTGGACCTGGCCCACGCGACCTTCCACGAGGAGCTGGACCTGCACCGCTCCCTGTCCGCGGAGTTCGGGGCCGATCTGGAGGGGGCGCGCAAGGGGCCGGCGTGCGCGGCCTACACCGCGTTCCTGCTCGACTCGGCCGCGACCTACGCCGAAGGGCTGGCGGCGCTCTACCCCTGCATGTGGGGTTACTCGACGCTGGGCCGCATCCTGGCCGAGAACCCGCCCGCCGAGCCGCGCTACCGCGCCTGGGTCGACACCTACGCCCACCCCGGCTTCGCGGAGCTGACCGGGCGCATCGCCGTGATGATCGACGAGGCGGCTCCCGACCCGCGGCGGGCCCGGGAGCTGTTCGCCGAGGGGATGGCCCACGAGCTCGCCTTCTGGGACGTGCCCTGACCTGTGGGGGATTCCCTCCGGGGCGGGCGGGGCGGTCCGCCGAGCGGGCATCATGGGGGCCATGAGTGTTCCCGAGGTCGACGCGCAGGCCGTACCCGATGAGGCGTTCCTGCTGGACGTGCGTGAGGACGACGAGTGGCGGGCGGGGCACGCGCCCGCGGCCGTGCACATCCCGCTGGGGGAGCTGCAGGCGCGGGTGGAGGAGGTCCCCGGCGACGTCCCCGTCTACGTGGTCTGCCGGGTGGGCGGGCGCTCCGCGCACGCCGCGGCCTGGCTCAACCACGTGGGCCGGGACGCGGTCAACGTCGGAGGCGGCATGCAGTCCTGGGCCTTCGCGGGCCGTCCGATGGTGAGCGAGACCGGCCAGGACCCGTTCGTGGCCTGAGCGAGACCGGCCAGGACCCGTCCGATGGTGTGCGAGACCGGCCAGGACCCGTTCGTGGTTCGAGGGGGGAGGGGCCGGTCTCTTGCGTCGAACGGTACGGATGGCATAATCCGGGGCGAAATAGTTACCGCGGGAGCTCGGGCGAAGCCGGGCTGAGAGGGCGGAACCCCATGGAGGCCCGGACAGGGCCTCCCGCGCGCCGCCGACCGCATGAACCTGTCCGGGTAATGCCGGCGTAGGGAGCATGTGATGACGTCCGACGTCGACGCCACCGAAGCCGCTTCCGGGGCCGCCGCCAGGCGCGCGGAGGCCCCCCTCACCCTCGACGAGGCCCCGCCCAAGGCCCTGGGCGTGCTCGACCAGGGCGCGCTCTGGGCCAACCTGGGCGTCAGCCTGCTCGGGTTCTCCGGCGCGATCGCGCTGATCGACCCGCTGGGCGACCGGCCGCTGAGCTTCCTGGCGGCCGTGACGGCCGCGGTCGTCGGCAGCCTCGTCGGCACCGCGATGGTGGCGCTGGCCGCCATCCCGGGCCAGCAGACCGGCGCCCCGGCGATGGTGCTGCTGCGGGGCCTGTTCGGAGCGCGGCTGTCGTACGTGCCGACCGTGCTCAACATCATCCAGATGCTCGGCTGGGGGGCCTTCGAGCTCTGGGTCATCGCCCAGGGCGCCCAGGCCATCGCCGGGTCCTTCGGGGTGGAGGTGCCCTACGCGGTCTGGGTGGTGCTCGGCGGGGCGATCACCACCGCGCTGACCATCCGGCCGCTGGGCGCGGTCCGGCTGCTGCGCCGCTTCGTCACCGCCGGCGTGATCGTCTCGATGGTCTGGTTCGCCTACGCGCTCTTCAGCCAGGATCCGGCGATCGGTGCGGGCACCTGGGAGGCGTTCGCGCCGTCCGTCGACTACGTGATCGCACTCTCGGTCTCGTGGGTGCCGGTCGCCGCGGACTTCGCCCGCTTCTCCCGCTCCGGCCGGGCCGCGTTCACCGGCGTGGTCGGCGGCTACACCGTCGCGCAGGTGGCCTGCCTGACCCTGGGCATCGCCGCTCTGGCGCTGGTGGGCAACGACGCCGGCAAGGTCTGGGAGCCGTTCGTGGCGGCCTCGCTCGGCTGGCTGTTCTTCGGCATCCTGGTGCTGCGCGAGACCGACCAGTCGTTCGTCAACGTCTACTCCACCGCGATGTCCCTGCAGAACCTGCTGCCCCGGCTGGACCGCCGGGTCATCTCGGTCGGCACCGGCGTGGTGGTCACGCTGCTCGCGATCTACGTCAAGGCCGAGACCTACACCGCCTTCCTGGGCCTGATCGGCGCGGTCTTCGTCCCGATGTTCGCCGTCCTGGCGGTGGACTACTTCCTGCTCGGCGGCAGGAGCCGCTGGGACACCTCGGAGACCGCGCCCTCGCGCTGGCTCATGGTCCTGCCGTGGGTGCTCGGCTTCGCGGCCTGGTGGATGCTCGCCGCACTGCCGACGGCGCCGGAGCTGGCCTGGTGGACGGCGTTCTGGACGGGCGCACGGGACGCGGTCGGGCTCGTCCCGCAGCCGTGGATGAGCGCCTCCCTCGCCGCCTTCCTCGTCTCGGGCCTGATCACTCTGGCCACCGGCGTCCTCGGCCGCCGACTGAAGGGCCGCGGCTGACGCGCCGTCGAGGCCGCACCGGCCCCCCGGAGGGCTACCGGGGGGCTACCGGGGGGCGGTTGCGCCCCTCGACGCGGAGCAGCCGCTCCTTGGCGGTCGTGCCGCCGGCGTAGCCGCCGAGCGCGTCCGCGCTCTCGACGACCCGGTGGCAGGGCACGATCACGCACACCGGGTTGGCGCCGAGCGCGTTGCCGACCGCGCGCAGCGCCCTCGGCCGGCCGATCCGCTCGGCGATCTCCCGGTACGTGGTCGTCGCCCCGTACGGCACGGCGAGCATCATCTGCAGCACGGTCCTGGCGAACGGCGTGGCGAGCCGGAGGTCGACCGTGGTGGTGAAGGCGCGCAGCCGCCCGGAGAAGTAGGCGTCCAGTTCCCGGCGGACGGGGTCGAGCCGCCGGGGGTCGGGCCCGATGAACGAGCTGACCTCCCGGGCGACGCGCTCGAAGACGACGTTCTCGTCCTCGTAGCTGCAGGCCGCCACCCCCCGGCCGGACACGGCCAGGATCAGCCGCCCCACCGGGCCGTCGTGGACGCCGAACGCGACGTCGGGATGCCGATCCCCGACGTACGTGGGCGAGGTCACCCGCAGCAGCGCGTCGAGATCACCGGATGACCCGGATGACATGTCCCCCCCTTCCCGTCCAGGCGCGTGGTGACGGCAGCGTATCGGACGGCTCACCGGGCCGGATCCGACGCGACGGGCCGGCTCCGGTGCGACGGGCTCCGGCACGACGGGCTCCGGTCACCGGCGGGGACACGCCGGGGCGGTAACGGGGCGGCAATGGAAGCGCCGATCTATTGTCGAGCGTGTACAAGCTGTAACCGGTCTGCGGTTTCTATGACTATCTAACGGGGCATTTCGGTCGTACTGGGGTGTGCTCCTCAGGGGGAACAGGGATAGGGGGAGGTGGGTCCGTCGAGCGTCGTCTTGTTGCCGTATGCACCGTCCAGCGTCGCCGTCGCACGTCAGTACCTCAGCTCTGACCTGCAGGAATGGGGCGTCTACGCGACCGTGATAGATGACGCCGTGCTGGTGGTGAGCGAGCTGCTGAGTAACGCGCTCCGGCATGCGCACCCCCTGCCGTCCGGGCAGATCAAAGTGGCATGGCAGTGCACTGACGGATATGTCGAGGTAGCTGTGAGTGACGGAGGTTCGGCCACCGAGCCCCGCGCGGGGAGGGCCGCCCTCTCCTCGCTGGGGGGCCGGGGGCTCGGCATCGTCGAATATCTGGCCGAGAACTGGGGGGTCAGACACGAGGGGGACGTCACCACCGTGTGGGCGGCCGTCGCGACCGCCCACACGATGGGCAACGGTCAGGTCGCCGTTCCCTCCCCCGCTCTCCGGGAGTGCATCTGATCAGGCGGGGGAGAGGGTGGAACGGTGCAGGACCGCCCGCTCCCCCGCCGTCCAGGCCGTCGTGACGAGCAGGTAGATCCCCGCCGCGAGCGGCAGCACGGCCGCGGCCAGCAGCGTTCCGAACGGGAGCAGCGGCATCAGCCTGCGCAGGACCTCCGGCTGGACCTCCTGGTCCCCCTCGGCCATCGTGCGCCGGATCCGCCGCGAAGTGATCGCCGCCACGGCCAGCAGCAGCAGGAAGAGCCCGGCGAACACCAGGGACGGCCCGCTGATCAGCCCGAACCCGGCCACCGTGCCCGCGAACTGCTGTCCCAGCGGCACACCGAACAGGCCGTGGGTGAGCAGCACGTTCGCCTGCCCGGCGATGGTCGACGAGACGAAGACCTGGTACATGACCGTGAAGAACGGGAGCTGGGCCAGGCCCGGCAGGCACCCCGCCACGGGCGAGGCGTTCTCCCCGGCGTAGAGGGCGGCCAGCTCCCGCCGGAGCCGCTCGGGGTCGCGGCCGTGCCGGTCCTTGAGCTTCCTGACCCGGGGGGCGAGCCGCCTGCGCACCCGCTCCCCCCGGGCCTGCATGACGCTGAGCGGGAGGAGCAGGAGCCGGACCGCGACGGTGAACAGGACGATCGCCGGCGCGGCGGAGCCCAGCGGACCGGCGAGCGCGGCGATGAGGTCGGCGGTGAGGCCGAGGACGGAATCGAACACGGGGAGCCCTTCTGAACGGAGTGGAACCGACGCAGAAGGCACCCGCGACCCGCCCTCCCCGCTCGGGGAAGGCGGCCTCTCAGAGGGTCACGCGGGCGCCGGGCCCGCGGAAGGCGCTCGGGGACGGGAGCGCCCGGGCGCGCCGGGATCGCACTGCCGTACGAAGACCGGTGACGCGGCGCGGCCCCGTCCCGGCGGACGCAGGCCCGGCCGGGACGCGGCGGCGGTGGGCGCCGTGCGCAGCGCCCATACGAGGAGGAGCACGCCCAGCCCGGCCACGGCGGTCACCGTCAGGGCGCCGCCGTCGGGCAGCCAGACGAACAGCGTCTGGAGGACGAGCAGGGGGTTCACCGGAGGGTCGCCAGGGCCGCTGGGGTCACTTGAACTTGGCGACGACCGTGACCAGGGCGACCACCACGAAGGCCACGAAGCCCAGCACCAGCAGGAGCTTGAAGAGCCCGAACACGGCGGGCAGCACGAGCCCGAACACCACGTAGAGCGCGAGGAGGACGCCCAGGACTGCCATCACGATACGACCCATGGGTCCACCGTACGCCGGAGATCGGCCCGGCGCGGAGCGGGCCGTATAACGATGCGCATAACGAGGGCGCATGACGAGGGCGCATGACGAGGGCGCATGACGAGGGCGCGCGGTGCGGGGTGCGCGGTGCGGGGTGCACGACGGCGGCGGGCGGTGCGCCGAGGTCTTACGGGCCGGTGACGGTTCTCTCTGGGAGAGGCCGCGCGGGCCTACCGTGGAGGCCATGAGCGCGCGGATTCTGGTGGTCGAGGACGATCCGACGGTGGCCGAGGTCGTGGCCCGCTACCTCGAACGCGACGGGCATCGCGTCGAGTGCGTCGGCGACGGGGCCGAGGCGCTCAGGCGGGCGCTGCCGGACCCGCCGGACCTGCTCGTGCTCGATCTGATGCTGCCCGGGCTGGACGGCCTGACGGTCTGCCGGAAGCTCAGGGAGCGCTGGCCGGTCCCGGTGATCATGCTGACCGCGCTGGGCGAGGAGATCGACCGGGTCGCGGGCCTGGAGACGGGCGCCGACGACTACGTCACCAAGCCGTTCAGCCCCCGCGAGCTGGCGCTGCGCGTCCAGTCGGTGCTGCGGCGGGCGCGCGGCGCGTCGATGCCGGGGGGCACCGGCGTGCTGCGGGACGGCGGCCTGCTGGTCGACGTGGGCGCGCACGAGGTACGGCTCGACGGCGAGCAGGTCACGCTGACCGCCCGCGAGTTCGACCTCCTGGCCCACCTGATGCGCAACCCCCGCCAGGCGTTCAGCCGCTCCACCCTGCTCGACCAGGTCTGGGGCTGGTCCTTCGGCGACTCCTCCACGGTGACCGTGCACGTCCGCCGGCTCCGGGAGAAGATCGAACCGGACCCGACCGCACCCCGCCGCATCGTCACGGTCTGGGGCGTCGGATACCGCTACGAGCCCGCGGAGCCGTCGTGATCCCCGAGATCGTGGAGATCGCCGCGGTCACCGCCGGCCTCGGCCTGCCGGTCGCGCTCGCCGGGCTGGGCGCCATGCACCTGCTCCGGGAGCGGTCGATCGGGACGATGCTCGCGGTGCTCGCCGCGGTCCCCGTCGCGGTGACGGTGGCGGGCGTCGCGGCGATCACCATGAGGATGATCATCGAGGGCGACTCCCGGGACATCGTGCTCAGCGTGGTCGTGATCGGGGGCCTGACCGGCCTGGGCGTGGCGGCGGTGCTCGCCCGGCGCGTCGTGGCAGCCAGCCGCCGGCTCGTCGCCGCCGTGCACGAGGTGCCCGACTCGGGGGAGTTCACCCCGCCCCGCGGCCTCCCCGTCGAGCTGGGCACGATCGCCGCCGCACTCGATGAGGCCTACCGGCGGATCCGCACCGGCCGGGAGCGCGAGCGCGCGCTGGAGGGTGCCCGCCGCGAGCTCGTCGCCTGGGTCAGCCACGACCTGCGCACCCCGCTGGCCGGGATGCGCGCCATGGCCGAGGCGCTGGAGGACGGCGTGGTCGCCGATCCGGAGACGGTGAACCGCTACCACGCCCAGATCCGGCTGGAGGTGGACCGCCTCTCCGGGATGGTCGACGACCTGTTCGAGTTGTCCCGGATCCACGCGGGCGCACTGCGCCTGTCCCGTCGCCGGATCGGTCTCGGCGACCTGGTCGCCGACGCGCTGGCGGCGGTGGAGCCGCTGGCCCGGGCCAAAGGGGTGCGGCTGACGGGCGCCGTCGACCCGGCGGTGCCCGTCCAGGCGGACGCGGGGGAGCTCTCCCGGGCCCTGCGCAACCTGGTGGTCAACGCGATCCGGCACACCCCGGCCGACGGCACGGTCTCGGTCCGCGCGACGGCGGAGGGCGGGCTCGCCCGCCTGTCGGTGGCCGACTGCTGCGGCGGGATCCCGGAGCAGGACCTGCCCCGGGTGTTCGACGTGGCCTTCCGGGGGGAGGCGGCCCGGAGCCCGCGCGGGGACGGCGCGGGAGCCGGGCTCGGCCTGGCGATCGCCCGAGGCATCGTGGAGGCCCACGAGGGCGCCATCGGCGTCGTCAACACCGGACCCGGCTGCCGCTTCGAGATCCGTCTCCCCCTGTCGTCGTGAGGCCGGCCCGGTCAGACCGGCAGGTCTCCGACGACCCTCCGGGGCGCCCCGGTCAGGGCGGCGGCCTGGCCCTCCGGCTGGGCCGGGACCATGAGGGTCACCTGGACGTCGTCGGAGACGGGACCGCCGCCGGGGGCGGGGTCGGCGGGCACGCGGGAGAAGGGGTCCCGGAGCGCGCCGAAGCTCTCCGACATCGCCCGGAAGGTCGGGCACGGCCAGCGCCACATGCAGCTCCGGCAGCGCAGGATCGGGTTCGCCGCGTCACTGGTGATGCCGCCCGCGTCCCGGGGCTGGTGCAGATCGAGGAGCCGGATCCCGAGTTCGGCGAAGTCGAGCAGTTCCTGGCGGGCTCCCTCCAGGAAGTCGAGGTCGTCGCTCGTCAGGCGGGTCCGGATGGGGACGAAGCCCTCGCGGTTCACCAGGCCGCGGAGGGAGTGGGTGGCGTCCTGCCAGGAGGTGGACCTGGTGGCGCGCGTGATGATGGACTCCAGGCGCGTGCGGAGCAGTTGGCGCTGGGGGTCCTCAGGAAGATCGTTGTTCATCGAAGACACTGGGCCCGTTTCTACTCGTCGTCCGTCGTCGACTCGGTGCAGCGACGGTCGGGAGGTTCCGGGCCTCCCCCCTTTCCGGCTGAGCCGGTGTTGCACAGCGTCAAGTTTCGCGCACCGGGGGTTCGCATGAGGGGAGAACGGACGACAAAGAGCCGGGACCGGTAGTCCCGACAGGCAAAACCTCGACCAGGACACCCCCTTGGGCCGTAGAACGTGACCCGGGGCCCTGTCGCCGCTAGTGTGCCCGCTGTGGAGCTAAAAGTCTCAACTCGATCTCATGGTGGCCACACAATCGTGACCATTGTTGGAGAAATCGACCTATATACCGCGCCTCGCCTGCAGTCCGAGCTCGATCGGCTGCTGGACGAGAGCACCGCGACCTTCATGGTCGTCGACATGTCCGGCGTGGAGTTCTGCGACTCCACCGGCATGAACGTCCTGCTGTCCGCCTTCAAACGGTTGCGCGAGCAGGGAGGGGCCCTGGAGATGGCCGGGCCCCGCCCCGCCGTCCGTAAGATTCTTCAGGTCACCGGTCTCGACTCGGTGTTCACCGTCCACGAGGCGGTGCCCGAGGGCCTGCTGGCGGCCGAGCCCAAGGCGTGAGCCGCCCCACGGGCCCGGGTCGGAGGGCGGCGCGCACGCGGCGGCCTCCGGACGAGCCGTCCGGCGGACGAGGCGACCTTCGGAAGAGAGCGGCATGACCGGCACAGCAGTGATCATTCCGGCGAAGGACGAGGCCGACCGGATCGGTGCCACCGTGGCCGCCGCCCGAGCGCTGCCCGGGGTGGACCTCGTCGTCGTGGTGGACGACGGCTCGGCCGATCCGACCGGCAGGGTGGCCAGGGCCGCCGGGGCCCGCGTCGTACGGCACAGCCGAAACCGGGGCAAGGCCGCCGCGATGGAGAGCGGTGCGGAGGTCGTGCGCCTGTTCGACGAGGAGCGGGGCGGGCCGCCGCGGCACCTGCTGTTCCTGGACGCCGACCTGGGCGAGACCGCGCACACGGCCGCGCCCCTGATCGAGCCGGTCGCGGCGGGTGAGGCGGACATGACCATCGCCGTCTTCGTCACCCGGGTCAAGCTGGGGGGCCACGGGTTCGTGGTCCGGCTGGCGCGTGAGGGCATCGAGCGCGCCACCGGCTGGACGCCCGCCCAGCCGCTCAACGGCCAGCGCTGCCTGACCCGGGCCGCCTTCGACGCCGCCCGGCCGCTGGCGCACGGCTTCGGCGTGGAGACGGGGCTCACGATCGACCTGCTCCGCCGGGGCTTCCGGGTCCGCGAGGTCGAGGTGGAGATGTCCCACCGGGCCACCGGCACCGACTGGCGGGCCCAGCTCCACCGGACCCGGCAGTTCCGCGACGTCGCCCGCGCCCTCCTGGCCCGCAGGGCGCTGCACGTCTGAGTCCCGGCGGCGGACGGCCGCGGGCGCTGCACGTCTGAGTCCCGGCGGCGGGGACGGCCGCGGGCACTGCGCCGGGTGTGCTGGAATTTGCGGGTGACTCAGGACACGGCGGTGGCCGGCGGACCCGTGCGGCGCGGCCCGCGTGACGCTCTGGGCGTGTTCGCCGCGGTGGCGATCGGGCTCTCGGCCGCGTCGACCGTCCTGATCGGCCTGCTGGGGCCCTCGGCCATGGTGCCGGACCTGCCCGGCCCCTCCTGGCAGCCGCCGTACTCCCTGGGCGCCGGGCCGGACGGCCACCTGGTGATCGCCCTGGCCGCGGTGGCGATCGCGCTGGGCGGGTCGGGTCTGGCGGCGGCCCTGCGGTCGCGGTGGCGGCCGGATCCGCGGCTGCTGCTCGGGGCCGGGTCCGCCGTGGCCGCCCTGCTGGCCCTCCTGCCGCCGTCGGGCTCGGCCGACCACCTCAACTACGCCGCCTACGGGCGGCTGGCCGCCCTGGGCCACGATCCGTACGCGGTCGCGCCCGCCGCGCTCCCCGGAGACCCGGTGGCCGGGGCCGTCGAGGAGTGGACCGGGGTGACGAGCGTCTACGGTCCGGTCGCGACGGCCGTGCAGGCGCTGGCGAGCCTGGCCGGAGGCGATTCGGTCCGGCTGACCGTCTTCGGCATGGCGCTGTTCAACGCCGCGGCCTTCGCCGGGACCGGGTTGCTGCTGCACCGCCTGACCGCCGCCGACGCGGACCTCCAGCGGCGGGCGGCGCTGCTCTGGACGGCCAACCCGCTGGTGATCTACCACCTGTCCGCCGGGATGCACGTCGACACCATGGCGGTGGCCTGCATGGTCGCCGCCCTGTGCGCCTTCTCGTCCGCGCGCGGCGCGACCGGGGGCACGGCCGGGGGCACGGCGTCGGGGCTGCTGCTGGGACTGGGGATCGGGGTCAAGCTCAACGCCGGCCTGGTCGCGCTCGGGCCCGCCTGGGAGCTGCGCCGCCGACCCGGCAGGCTCGCGCTGGTCGCCGGTACGGCGACGGCCACGGTGGCGGCGGTCTACGGGATCGCCGGGCCGCACGTACTCGACCAGGTGAGCGCGGCCGGCCGGAAGGTCTCCCTCGCCACCCCGTGGCAGCCGGTGAAGTTCACTCTCCAGTCGCTGTTCGGGCCGGGCGCGTACGCGGTCTGGATCCAGGCCGGATCCGTGCTGCTGCTGGCGGTCCTGGCCTGGCTGGTGTTCCGTGCCTGGCCGGTGGTCCGGGCCGCCCCGTGGCCGGGCTCACCGGAGGTCCCGGCCCCGCTGGTGTCCGCGGTGGTCGTCGTCGCCTGGCTGTTCGCCGCGCCGTACGCGCTGCCCTGGTACGACGGCCTGGCCTTCGCGCTGCTGGCCGCGGCGCCCGCCTGGCCGGTCCTGGAGGGGTTCGTGGTGGCCAGGACGACGATCCTCTCGCTCGGCTACCTCCCGGCCCGGGAGGCGCTCCGCCCCGACGACCTGCTCTGGCTGAAGACCGTCGTCAGGCAGCAGGCGGTGCCGTGGTCGCTGCTGGCGCTGACGGCCGCTCTGGCGTGGTGGGCGGTGAGAGCCGGAGCGCGCGCACGCAGGCGGCCAGCGTGAGCGGCACGGCGACGGTGAGGGCCATGGCCGGGATGGCGATGCCGGAGTCGTTCATCAGGAACCCGAGGAGCGCGCACGTCAGCGCGCCGATCAGCCCGGCCCGCAGCGCCGGGGCGAGGGCGTAGGCCCGTCCCAGCGCGGGCGCGCCCCAGCGGGAGGGGCGGTCCAGCACCAGGAAGAGGAAGGCCAGCGCGACCAGGGTGAGCAGGGTCAGCGACCAGTTGCCGACCGTGATCCCGACCATCGCGGTGAACTTGCGGGCGATCACCGTCCCGGCCTCGCCGTCCAGCACCTGCTGGACGAACGCGCCGAGGTGGGTGCGCTGCCCGGCGGGGCGGAGCCGGTCGGCGACGGCGATCGCGGTGATCAGGCCGATCCCGGCCAGGCCGACCAGTCCGAGCCGGAGCGCCGAGACCCGGCGGCCCGAGAGCAGGATCAGGAAGACCGCCAGCCCGGTCAGGAACGCCGGGACCCCGCCGAAGTCGGCCCCCCAGCCCGGCCAGCCGTCCGCGAAGACCGCCAGCCCGCCGTACAGTGCGCAGACCGCCAGGGCGAGCCCGCGGCGTCCCCGGGACGTCAGCCACTGGGCGACCCCGGCCAGGGCCAGGATCGTCCCGGCGGAGTAGACGGCGAAGGCGATGTTGCCGAACCCGTAGAAGCGCCCGCCGGCGACCGGTTCGTACCCGGTGACGGCGTTGACCTGGAGCGTCGAACCGGTCATCACGTCGGCCAGCAGGGTGAGCGAGGTGATCCCGGCGACCACGGAGGGCGGGCCCAGCACGTGCGACCGCCAGGGTCCGGCGAACGCGAGCGCGGCGACGGCGCAGGCGATGCCGAGGATGGTCAGCACGACCCCGGCCATCGGGACCGGGAACGCCCACCAGGGCACCAGCTGGGCGAGGAACGTGGCGACCGCGATCGACCCGCTGACCGCCGCGACGGCCTGGACCGCCCTCAGCGCCCGCACGCCGCCCCAGCCCCGGCGGATCGCCGCGGCGGCCAGCAGGTAGAAGAGGATCTGCACGGCCACGAAGCCGCCGAAGAACGGTCCGCGGACCCGGTTCACCACCCGGCTGGCCAGGTTCTCGCGGGTCAGGTCCGCCACGACGGCCTCGGTGGCGTCCTCCGGTCCGTCTCCGTCTCCGCCGGCGCCCGGGGCAGGGTCCTCGCCGGTCCAGGGGCGGCCGACGACCGTCTTCGGCGCCTCCAGGCCCAGCAGGGCGATCGCGGTGGCGGTCAGGTCGGTGGTGGTGACCAGGCCGTTCTGGCGGGTGGAGGCGGCGGTGAGGTAGCCGCGGGGGTACGGCGAGCCGTCCGGCGACGGGCCGGAGGCGATCGCCACGTGCAGGTGGGCCACGTCGGAGGCGTCGGACAGGCCGCCGAGCAGGAGTGTGGAGTCCGGCGGGAGGCGGTCGAGGACGGTCCCGACCTGCCGGTCGATCCCGGCCACGGCCGCGTGCCGGACCTCGTCCGCCGGCGCGGCGGGCACGTCGCGACCGGCGCCGTCGCCGTCCTTCAGCCAGGCGCGGGTGAGGTCTCCGGCCTCGACGACGACGAGCCGGTACGGGGTCAGCTCACCCAGCTGCTCCACGGTCTCCGCATATTTGGCTACTTTTCCGGACTTGTCGGCGGCGCCGAGGACGGCCCCCGGCCCGACCGCCGCCACCTTCCCCCCGGCGTCGGCGACGAGCTGCCCGAGCTGTCCGAGCACCGGCTTGTAGGAGGTTCCGGCGTTGAAGGCCACCAGCTCGGCCCAGCCCGGCGCGCTCGCGCCCGCACCGGAGACCTGCGGGACCGGAGGCGGGGAGCAGCCCGGGGCGGACGTGCCCGCCCGCTGCCCCGCCGAGGCCGTCAGCCAGCCCTCCACCGGGCAGATGAAGCCCCGCCCCCTGGGCGGGTCGGCCCGGGTGGACAGCGAGGCCGCCCCGCCGGAGCCGGTCAGCCGCCACAGGTTCGGCGTCCGCACCGGGTCCAGATCGCCCCAGAGCAGCCCCGGCACCCCGACGACCACGACTCCGGCCGGCCCGTCCCCCGAGGCCGCCCCGGCCGTACCCGCTCCCGGCAGGACCGTGAGGACCGAGGCGAGGAGCAGGAAGGCGAGGAGCGATCTCCGCGACCGCGCGGTCCGGTGCGGTGCGCGGCGTCCCCGTGCTGGACCCATCCGGTCTCCCCCTCGTTCCTTCTCCGTCGGCGGCCGGTTCCCGCGCCACGGTAGCCTGCCTGGTCGTGAGGACCGACGAGGCGACCGAGACCAGGCGGCCGATCCGGGCGTGGCTGCCGGTGCCGGCGCTCATCGCGCTGGCGGTGGCCCCGCTGGTGCTCCACTGGCTGGGAAACGTCGACGACCAGCGCCTGGTCGATCTGGACGTTTACCGTACCGGCGGGGAGATGGTGCTGGCCGGGCGGCCGGTCTACGACTTCGCCACGCCCGCGCCGCAGCTGCTCCCGTTCACCTACCCGCCGATCGCGGCGCTGCTGGCCACGCCGCTGGCGGCGATGTCGTGGACGGCGGCGCAGTGGGTCTGGACGGCCGGGATCTTCGCCACCCTCATGGTCACCGTCTGGTACGGCTTCCGCGCCGTGTGGGAGCGCCTGGACCGCGCCCGGCCCGTCCCCGGCGCCCGCCTGACACCGCCGCGGTCGCTCTGGACGCCGCTGGCGTTCGCGTTCCTGACGGTCGCCTGCACCTACCTGATGCCGATCAGGGACCAGGTCCGGTTCGGCCAGGTGGACATCCTGCTGGTCGCGCTCTGCCTGGCCGACTGCGCGGCGCGGCGGCCGGTCTGGCCGCGCGGCCTGCTCATCGGCCTGGCCACCGCGGTCAAGCTCACCCCCGGCGTCTTCCTGATCTACCTGCTGGTCACCGGATTCGGCCCCGGCGCCCGTCCCGAGCAGCGCCGGGCCCTCTTCATGGCCGCGTTCACCGCCGGGCTGCTGACCCTGCTGCCGTTCGCGGTGATCCCGGCCGACGCCGCCGACTTCTGGTTCCGCGCGCTGCTCGACCCCGAGCGGCTCGGCGCCAACGCGGCGACCACCAACCAGTCGATGCGCGGCATGCTCATCCGGCTCTACCTGCCCGACACGCCGACGAGCCTGCTCTGGCTGGCGCTCGTGGCGCTGGTCGGCTGGTACGGCTTCCGCCGGGCGCGCGCGGCGCTGCTGGACGGCGACGCGATGAGCGCCGTCGCCCTGACCGGCCTGATGGCCGTGCTGCTCTCCCCGGTCGCCTGGATCCACCACCTCGCCTGGGTCGTCGTGGTGCTCGGCGCGCTCGCCGGCGACGGCCGGGACCCGGTCCGGGTCCGGGCGGCGGCCGGGGTCTGGCTCTTCTACGTGGTGCCGATCCCCTGGTGGGGGGTGGCGCTGAAGGCGGCGGAGATCCCGGTGCTCAGCCCGGTGCTGGGCAAGCTCGTGCAGAACGCGTTCGGGCTCGGCGCGCTGGGCCTGGTCTGGCTGCTCGGCTCCTGGCTGCCGGGTCGGCGTGCGGATTCCCTCCCTTTCCGGACATCGGATGTGGAATTATCCACGCGGTTCCGGACGACCGCCGGATAGCCTGGGGGCATGCTGAAACTCGCCTACCTGGGGCCCGAGGGCACCTTCACCGAGGAGGCCCTGCGGATCCTGGCGCCGGACGCCGAGCGCCTGCCGAGCGCGAACGTCAGCGCGGCGCTCGACGCCGCCCGGCGGGGCGAGGCCGACGGCGCCGTCGTCCCGCTGGAGAACTCCCTGGAGGGCGGCATCGCGACCACCCTGGACGAGCTCGCCTGGGGCGATCCGCTGCTCATCACCGCCGAGCTGCTGCTGCCCGTCGAGTTCTCCCTGCTGGCCAGGCCCGGCAAGGAGATCGGCGACATCAAGCGGATCATCTCCCATCCCGCGGCCCTGACCCAGTGCCGCGGCTACATCGCCCGCGAACTGCCCGACGCGGTGGTCGTCTCCGCCTCCTCCACCGCCGGCGCGGCCCAGGAGGTCGCGCTGCCCGGCTCGCCGTACGACGCGGCCATCGCCGCGCGCATCGCCGGGGAGCACTACGGCCTGGTCGAGCTCGCCGGGCGGATCGGCGACCGCTCCGACACCGTGACCCGTTTCATCCGGGTCGCCCGGCCCACCCCGCCGCCCGCGCCCACCGGCTCCGACCGCACCTCCCTGGTGGCCTTCCTGTCCGACGACCATCCGGGCGCGCTGCTGGAGATGCTGACGGAGTTCTCCGTGCGCGGGGTCAACCTGACCCGGATCGAGTCGCGGCCCACCGGCGACGGCATCGGACGCTACTTCTTCCACTTCGACTTCGAGGGCCACATCGCCGACGCCCGGGTCGGCGAGGCGGTCTCCGGCCTCCGCCGGATCTGCGCGGGCGTGCGCTTCCTCGGCAGCTACCCGCGCGCCGACGGCCTCGCGCCGCAGATCAGGCGCGGTACGGCCGACACCGACTTCGACGAGGCGGCGGGCTGGCTGTCCAGGATCAGGAGCGGGCAGGTCTAGCGGGCCCGCGCTCCCGGCGTCCTCACGGTTCTGAAAGATCCGCGGGACACCCCTTATCCGTGTGCGGGCCGGAACCCCGGATCTGTAGCCTGGGTCTGTGATTGACCTGCGTACCCTTCGTGAGGATCCCGACCGGCTGCGGGCGTCGCAGCGTGCCCGCGGCGAGGACGACTCCGTCGTCGACACGCTGCTCGACCTCGACGGCCGCCGCCGCTCCGCGCTGGCGTCGTTCGAGTCGCTGCGCGCCGAGCAGAAGAACCTGGGCAAGCTGGTGTCCAAGGCCTCCGGCGAGGAGAAGGCGGAGCTGCTGGGCCGCGCCAAGGACCTCGCCGCGCAGGTCAAGTCCCTGGAGGCCGAGGCCGAGAAGCTGGCCGGCGAGCTCGACGCGGTCCTGCAGACGGTGCCGAACATCGTCGACGAGGACGCCCCGCACGGCGGCGAGGACGACTACGTCGTGCTGGAGGAGATCGGCGAGCGGCGCACGTTCGACTTCGAGCCCAAGGACCACCTGGAGCTGGGCGAGCTGCTCGGCGCCATCGACATGGAGCGCGGGGCCAAGGTCTCGGGCTCGCGGTTCTTCTTCCTCAAGGGCGTGGGCGCCCGCCTCCAGCTGGGGCTGCTCAACATGGCCATGCAGCAGGCGGTCGAGGCGGGGTTCGTCCCGATGATCACGCCCGTCCTGGTGAAGCCCGAGGCGATGCAGGGCACCGGCTTCCACGTGGCCCACGACAAGGAGATCTACCGCCTGCCCGACGACGACCTCTACCTGGTCGGCACGTCGGAGGTGCCGCTGGCGGCCTACCACGCCGACGAGATCCTCGACGCGGGCGAGCTGCCGCTGCGCTACGCCGGCTGGTCGTCGTGCTTCCGCCGCGAGGCCGGCTCGTACGGCAAGGACACCCGGGGCATCATCCGCGTGCACCAGTTCGACAAGGTCGAGATGTTCTCCTACTGCCGCCCGGAGGAGGCGCGCGAGGAGCACCTGCGCCTGCTCGCCTGGGAGAAGGAGATGCTCGCCAAGATCGAGGTGCCGTACCGCGTCATCGACACGGCCGCGGGCGACCTCGGCACCTCAGCGGCCCGCAAGTTCGACTGCGAGGCGTGGATCCCCACCCAGGGCCGCTACCGCGAGCTGACCTCGACCTCCAACTGCACCGACTTCCAGGCCCGCCGCCTGGGGGTGCGCTTCCGCGACTCCGGCGGCAGGCCGCAGCACGCCGCCACGCTGAACGGCACCCTGGCCACCACCCGGTGGATCGTCGCCATCCTGGAGAACCACCAGCAGGCCGACGGCTCGGTCGTGGTCCCGGCGGCCCTGCGCCCCCATGTCGGCCTGGACGTCCTGGAGCCGGCCAAGTAGTCCGGAGGCCCTTCACCGGCTGAGGACCCGGCTCTGCCGGGTCCTCAGCTCTGACCGAACCGTGTCCCGGTCGTGTCCGGCGCCGGGAAGCACGAAGGCGAGGCCCGCGCAAGGCGGGCCTCGCCCTCACCTCCTGCTCCGGAGGACCCGTCACTGGGATGAGACGGGGGCCGGAACGGGAGCTAGTGCTGTCTAGGTCTGAGTTTGTGGTTCAGACGGCTGCTGGATCAGATGGCGCGGACCTGGGAGGCCTGCGGGCCCTTCTGACCCTGGGTGATCTCGAACTCGACCCGCTGGCCGTCCTCGAGGCTCCGGTAGCCGTTGCCGACGATCTCGGAGAAGTGAACGAACACGTCCGGCGCACCGCCGTCCGGTGCGATGAAGCCGAAGCCCTTTTCAGCGTTGAACCACTTGACGGTTCCCTGAGCCATTAAAGCTCTCCCTCAGGATTTGAAACTTTGGGATTCACACCTCGTGAACCCCAGTGTGTCGTACAGCGGGGCCCCGGGTGGCTCAGACTTGCAAGTTCTGGTTATGCACTACGGGATCAGCTAATACAACGCCATCATATCTAACACCATCCAGGCCGTGGGTGTTCCCGCGATCAGGAAGATTCCTCACTCCGAGCGGTCCCGGAGGCGGCGCGGCGGGGCCGACCGTGCAGACTGGGGTCTGTTATGGGAAGACCCCGGCTCGTCGCCACCGATCTCGACGGCACCGCCCTCCGCTCCGACGGCACCGTCTCGCCCCGCACCGCCGCGGCGTTCGCCCGGGTGGAGGAGGCGGGCGCCGCCCTCGTCTTCGTGACCGGCCGCCCGCCGCGCTGGATGCACACCGTGGCGGGAGCCGTACGGCACCGAGGCCTGGCCATATGTGCGAACGGTGCCCTGGTCTACGACCTTCACACCGAGGAAATCGTAAAATCACACCTAATCCAGCCAGACGTGCTGGAAGAGGTCGTCGGGCGACTCCGGGAAAAGGTGCCTGACCTGTCGTTCTCCGTGGAATACGAGGGCGGGTTCGCCCACGAGTCGGACTTCCGCCTCGGCGGCTGGGACCGGAAGGCGGTCGGCGGGCTGTCCGTCGCCGCGGGCACCCTCACCTCGCGGCCGTGCGCCAAACTCCTGGCCCTGCACCCCGGGATGGATCCCGACCTCCTCCACGAGGCGGTCTGCGCGCTGGTCGGCGACCGGGTCACCCCCACCCACTCCAGCGGCCGGGCGCTGATCGAGATGAGCGCGCACGGGGTGACGAAGGCGTCGGCGCTCGCCGAACTGGCGGGGGCACGGGGCATCGAGGCCGCGGAGGTGGTCGCCTTCGGGGACATGCCCAACGACCTGCCGATGCTGCGGTGGGCCGGGACTTCCTACGCCGTCGCCAACGCCCATCCCGCGGTGCTGGCCTCGGTCGACCACGTGGCGTCCGCCAACGACGATGACGGGGTCGCGCGCGTCCTGGAGGGCCTCTTCCCGTAGTCCGGGGCGGCGGGCGGTCCGGGGCGGCGGGCGGTCCCAGGCCGCGATCGACCGCTGGGGCGGCGGGCGCTCTCAGGCGGCGGGCGGGCCAGGACGGCGGGCGGCCCTCTTCCGGCGCACCGGGAGAGGGCCGAAGACCGACGGGGATCAGATCGGAGCGGGGATCACAGATAGGGGCCGGAGCTGGCCTGGTGCGGGCCGTCCTGGTGGAGCCCGGGACCTCCCGGCAGCGCCCGGCGCATGTTCTCCAGCTGGGCCCGGGCGGCCATCTGCTGCGCGAACAACGTGGTCTGGATCCCGTGGAACAGGCCTTCCAGCCAGCCGACCAACTGCGCGTGGGCGACCCGGAGCTCGGCGTCGCTCGGCGGGGTCCCGTTCCCCTCGGTGAACGGGAGCGACAGCCGTTCGAGCTCCTCGACCAACTCGGGGGCCAGGCCGTCCTCGAGCTCCTTGATGGAGCTCTGGTGGATCTCCTTGAGCCGCTTGCGGCTCGCCTCGTCCAGCGGAGCCGCGCGGACCTCCTCGAGGAGCTGGCGGATCATGCTGCCGATGCGCATCACCTTGGCAGGCTGCTCGACCAGATCGGTGATCGACCGCTCGTCGCCGCCGGCCTCCTTGGGCTGGACACCCTGGGAACCCACGACGACCACGTGCGGAGTGCTCTCCTCAGCGTTCATACTCTCAACCTACTAGCAGGATTTTCCCGACGTGCTCTCCGGACTCCAGGAGCCGGTGAGCCCGGGCGGCGTCGTTCATCGGCACCCGCGCGTGCACCACCGGGCGGATCGCGCCGGCGTCGAGCAGGGGCCAGACGTTGTCCACGACACCGCGCACGATGACGCCCTTCTCGTCGACCGGCCGCGCCCGCAGCGTGGCGCCGTGCACCGAGGCCCGCTTGGCGAGCAGCGCCCCCAGGTCGAGCTCGCCCCTGGTCCCGCCCTGCATCCCGATCACCACGAGCCGGCCGCCGGTCGTGAGGGCCTTCACGTTCCGAGCGAGATACTTTCCGCCGATGATGTCGAGGATCACGTCGGCCCGGACCTTCTCCGAGAAGTCCTCCGCGTGGTAGTCGATCCCCTCGTCCGCGCCGAGCTCCAGGCAGCGGGCGACCTTCTCCGCCGAGCCCGCGGTGACGACGACGTGCGAACCGAAGGCCTTCGCCAGCTGTACGGCGAGCGTGCCGATCCCGCTGGCGCCGCCGTGGACGAGGATCGTCTCGCCCTTGCGCAGGCGCGCGGTCATGAAGACGTTGGACCAGACCGTGCACGCCACCTCGGGCAGCCCGGCCGCATCGACCAGGTCCACCCCCTTCGGGACGCGCATGACCTGCTGCCACGGAACCGCCACCCGCTCGGCGTATCCGCCGCCCGTCAGCAGCGCGCACACCCGGTCGCCCGGCTTGAACCCCTCGACGTCCGCACCGACCTCGGCGACGACTCCTGAGCATTCCAGCCCGGGATACGGCGAGGCGCCGGGGGGAGGGGAGTAGAGTCCCTGCCGTTGCAGGACGTCAGCGCGGTTGACCGCGGAGGCGGCCACGTCGATGATGACATCGCCCCGTTCCGGTCGGGGGTCCGGAACCTGCCGCCAGGCGAGGACTTCCGGCCCACCAGGTTTGTCGATCACGATGGCGTGCATGTAACTCACGCTACCGGGAGAGCCAACTCGGTGGTTGCCTGCATTGGAGAGAACACGGGGCGTTAATCTTCAATGTGTTTGCTGCCCCTTTAGCCCATCCCGAGGGGGAACACGGTGGCAAGACACGATCGTGAGGAATCTCTCGAGGAACAGCTCGCCTGGCTCGACGCGATCAAGGAGCAGGAAGAGGCGCCGCCCGTGGCGATGACCGTGCAGGTCACCGCCACGAGGGACGACGCCGTCATCTCGCCGTACCCGCAGGACCCGTGGAGCCTGGTGCCCGCGGAGACCGAGGTGGTCTCGTCGCCGCTGTTCCGCGCCGCCGCAGATCCGGATCACGCCCCTTCGGCCGCCGGCCCGGCCGTGAAGGCCGGGGAGGTCCCGGCCGACCGGTCGGGGGAGGAGGCGGATGCCGCGGAGTGGACCGAGGCGGCCGAGGCGGTGAGCTCCTTCACGTTGCCTCCCGCGCCCTCCCCCGAGGACAACGACGGCTTCCTGGCCCCGTTGAAGCCGCTGCCCCACCCGGAGTCCGACCCGGTTCCGGTGTCCGGACCGGGTTCCGGTTCCGGTTCCGGTGACACGTACGCGCTGGGCGCCTTCGGTGATCCGGAGTTCGGCGATCCGGAGAAGGAATCGTCCCGGGGGCTCTTCGAGGAGCCCCGGCGCTCCGACGCGCCGGCTGAGCCGTCCTCGCCGGGATCGGCGGACACCTCGGCGTCCGAGACCGGGCACGTCGGGTTCGGTGGCGGTGAGTCCGAGACGGGTCGTTTCGGGTTCGGTGCCGGTGAGTCGTCCGAGACGGGTCGTTTCGGGTTCGGTGCCGGTGAGTCGTCCGAGACGGGGCGTTTCGGGTTCGGCGGGGACGCCGAAGCCGACCGGCCGGCTTTCGACGGCGGTGATTCCGAGACGCGGCGCTTCGGGTCGGGCGGTGGGGGTTCCGACTCCGACCGGTTCGCCTTCGGCGGCGCCGACGTGGAAGGCGACCGGTTCACCCGAGGGGACACCGATCCTGGCTCCGGCCGTTTCGGTGCGCCGGTCGACGAGCCGCTCACGCCCATGAAGCCGTTCAGGCCGGAGTCCTCCGGATCCTTCCCCGCCCCCGAGCCTTCCGGTTCCTTCCCGGCCTCCGACTCCTCCGGTTCCCTGCAGACCCCCGGTTCCTTCGGTGCCGACCGCTCCGACTCCGCGGTCCCGGAGCCCCGGGAACACGCCTTCGGGTCCGGTGGATTCGGTTCCGACCTGTCCGGCGCCTCCGGTGGGTTCGGCCAGGTGACGGAGAAGCGGCCCGGATCCGACGACGACACCGCGTTCGTCTCCGGTCGCGGAACGCCCTTCACCACCGACCGGGACAGGGCCTCCGACCGGGACAAGGCCTCCGCGTCCACCCAGGACACGCCGTTCAGGGCCGCGGGAGGGACGGCGTTCACCCCGGACCGGGACACGGCGGCCTTCGCCTCCTCCGACCGTGGATTCACTCCCGACCGGGAGGCGGCCGAGCCGGCGCGCGAGCCGTACCAGCCGCGCCGCCGCCAGCCGAGCCCGCCGCCCGCGTTCAGCTCTCCGGCCCGGCAGCAGGCGACGGGCGGTCCCAGGCCGTCGGCCGACAGCCTGGACCCGGAGTCCCTGCTCCGGGGGCGTCGCAACGGACCGTCCGGAGGATGGCGGAAGCTGGTCTTCAAGGCCTCGGCAGGACTGATCAAGCCGGGCGAGTCCCCGGAGGTCCGCCGCCGTCGCGAGCTGATCACCCGTGCCCGGACCCCCGTCGCCACCGGTCACCACCGCGTCGCCGTACTCAGCCTGAAGGGCGGCGTCGGCAAGACCACGACGACGGTCGGCCTCGGCGCCACCCTCGCCCAGGCCCGCGGCGACCGGGTGATCGCGGTCGACGCCAACCCGGACCGCGGCACCCTGTCGGACAAGCTGGAGCTGGAGACGGCGGCCACCGTCCGGGACCTGCTGAACGAGCGCGGTCAGATCAAGCGCTACGTCGACATCCGGGCCTTCACCTCGCAGGCTCCGTCGCGTCTGGAGATCCTCGCCTCCGACCGCGACCCGTCGGTGTCGGAGGCCTTCAGCGCGTCCGACTACCAGGCGGTGGCGCAGGTCCTGGAGAACTTCTACTCGATCTGCATCACCGACTGCGGCACCGGACTGCTCCACTCGGCGATGTCCGGCGTCCTGGGCCTGGCCGACCAGCTCGTCCTGGTCAGCTCCCCGTCCGTGGACGGCGCCAGGGCGGCCTCGGCCACCCTCGACTGGCTGGAGGCCCACCACTACGAGGACCTCGTCCGCTCCGCCACGGTGGTGCTGTGCAGCGTCCGGCCGCGGTCGAAGTCCACCGTCGACCTCGACCGCCTGGAAGCCCACTTCGCCGCCCGCTGCCGCGCGGTCATCCGGGTCCCCTACGACCCCCACCTCGAAGAGGGCGCCGAGATCGACCTCGAAAGGCTCCAGTCCGCCACCCGTGACGCCTATCTCCGCCTGGCGGCCTCGGTGGGCGACGGTTTCGCCGCCCCGCAGTCCTGAGGCCCGCTCCGGCGGCGTCTCGCCCGTCCGATGTCTCGTCTGATCACGTCTCACTCGGTGATCCGGACGAGACACCGGCGGGGCGGGGTCGTGAGAGACTAGGGTGCAATCCGGTGCGTCCGTCGGACGGGCCGGCGAGGAGAGCTCGCCTAGTGGACGATGGCGGCGGTCTTGAAAACCGCTAGGGCCGGTGACGGTCCTCGTGGGTTCGAATCCCACGCTCTCCGCTGAGCACGCGAAACGGCGTCTGACCAGGGCTTCCATCCCGGTGAGGCGCCGTTGACCGTTTCCGGGGTGTGCAGCCGTGTGCCGCCGTGAGCGGCCCTCGGCCGGTGTTCGCGAAATATACGCGGAATGATGTTGGTCGCGTTTCCCCAGGTCGCGCCTGAGAAGTCCGCTCCGGGAGTGGCGGGAGGACAGCGGTGGAGCAGGTGGACTGGACACGGGTACCCGGCCCCCGTTGGTATCTCCCGGAGGCAGCCCGAGCGGCTGTGGAGGCACTGACCCGATCCGCGGACGCTCAGCAGGCAGTCCGAGCGCTGGCCGACCTCCGGTATGCGGTCACGAACGACCACGCCGGCACTCTCTACCCGGCCGCCGTTCCCGCGACTGGCCAGGCTCGATGAGGGCTGGAGCGAGACATCCGGTTGATACAGGGGAAACAGGGCCGGAACCGAAGCGGATCAGGTGGTACGGCTTCGCCTTGCGTCGGCTTAACTGTCGGATATGACCGTTAGGGTCCCCGCCATGGCGACCTCCGATACCCCCCGCTACCCCTGGGACGACCTTCTCCGGACCGTGAACGACCGGGCCCAGAAGTACTTCGCCGAGTACAGGGCCATTCCGCCCGAACAGCGAGGGGGTCCGGACGACGGATTCGGCCGTGCTGCCTGGCTCGGCGCGCCGGGTGCCGGTGAGGCCGAGATCGCGCGCCACGAGGAACGCCTCGGTATGCGCCTGCCGCCGAGCTACAGGGAGTTCCTCCAGGTCGCCAACGGCTGGGACGAGTACAGCCATTCATCTCTTCGCCTCATGCCCCTGGCCGAAGTCGGCTGGACCCGTGATGTGGACCCGGAGCTTGCCGGGATCTGGGATCACGGAAAAAGCGCTCTGGGCCCGCAAGACCTGAGCCGTATCGGAGAGGAGTCCGTGTCCGACAGCCTCTGCATCTCCGAATGCATCGAGGGACAGGTGTACCTGCTCAACCCCTACGTCGTCGGGGAAGACGGAGAGTGGGAGGCATGGGACTTCGCGTCCTGGCATCCGGGCGAGGTCCGCTACAGATCGTTCTGGGACCTTATGCAGCGCGAGTTCAATAGTTACTTGTCATGACTTCGGTGCACCTTGATGAGACAGAAGGGGCTCCGGTGTCCCCGAAGCCCCTTCGTCGAATGGTGGATCATGCAGCCAATGCGTCCTCGATCCGCTGGTCGGCGATCTCCGCGCCGCCGTCGATGCACTTGGCGTAGACCTTGAGCAGCACGTCCACCCCGTGTCCCGCCCGCTCTGCCGCATCGGGGGCAGCGACCTGCGGTCGCGTCCCAGATGCGGTGTAAATAGATCACGGGCGTAGGTTCCGTGCTGAACCGCCAAGTTCCGTACGAAGGAGTCCCACGCCCGTGACCCGTCGAGTATCCCCACCCAGGCCATCCGCGCCGAAATCGACGCCCTGTTCACCAACGGCCACGACCTCGTCGAGGTCCTCGAAGACGTCGCCCGCCCGGGCGCCCGTCTGATCATCCAGACCGTCGTCGAAGCCGAGGTCGACGCCTTCCTCGGCCTCGGCCGCTACCAGCGCACTACAGCGGTCGGCGAGGAGACAACCGTGCGACCCGGCCACCTCGGGCGGCCACTGCCCCACCACCATCAAGACCACCAGCGGGCCGATCGCCATCGCCCGCTCCAAGCTGCGCGGCCGCGGTCCGCTCCTTGTCGGTTTGCGGCGGTTGACCTGAACCAAAGTTGAGCTTCTACGGTCCTTCCAAGACCGCGGGAACCACCCGGTGGTACCTTTCCGAGGAGGTCGACCATGACCGGACGCACAGCTCACCCCGAGATCCCCGACCGCTACCGCTACGCGGTGATCCCGCACATCATGGTCGACGACGCCGCCGCGGCGATCGACTTCTACCGGCGGGCGTTCGGTGCCCGGGAGGACTTCAGGGTCGAGGCTCCGGGCGGCGGGATCCTGCACGCCGAGATCACCGTCGGGCGGTCGGTCCTGATGCTGGGTGACGCCAGTGTGGACGAGGCGGAGGCCGGTTCCTTCGCCGCGCCGACCTCGCTCGGCGGAGGCACGTCCGTCACGCTGCACGTCTTCGTGCCCGATGTCGACGGTCTGGCGGAGCGCGCGGAGGCCGCCGGCGCCGAGATCCTCCAGCCGCCGAAGGACATGTTCCACGGGGACCGCACCGTCATCATCAAGGACCCCTCCGGTCACATCTGGGTGTTCCTCACCCACATCGAGGACGTCTCGGAGGCGGAGCTCCGGCGCCGCCTGGCCGCCGCCGCCGGGTGACCGATCGGGGTCCGTCAGCCCCAGTCGGCCGGGGGCGGCCGAGAGGCGCGGAGGAGACGCTCGGTTCGTTCGAGGACACGGCGGACACCGGTGCCCGCCCGGTTCGGTGATTTCACTCACCCCGCGACCGGTGCGGTCGATGGTCGGGTTGTGAGCGTCGACGACGCCCGGTGAACGACACCGACACGACACCGACACGACAGCGCGGGGAACCGGACATGATGAAGATCAACGATTTGAAGGTCGGCGCGCGCCTGGGGAGTGCGTTCGCGGTGGTGGGCGTCCTGCTGTGCGGAGCGGTCGGGGTGGGCGCCGTCGGCATCTCCTCGGCGCGGGAGGCGACCGACCACCTGGAGGCCAGTACGGCGGTGCGGGGCGCGGCGCTGACGGCCAAGTTCCGTACCGCCGACTTCAACGGCTGGCAGACCGGCTACGCCTTCGACGTCATCCGCGGCGTGCCGAACGCGGCCGATGACGCCGTCGGCCAGCGCAAGAACTTCCTGGCCTCCACCGAAGCCTTCCGCGGTGACCTCGACAAGCTGGAGAGCATGGGACTGACCGCCACCCAGCGCGCGGACCTGCAGCGCGCCGAGGCGGCGTTCGAGGACTTCATGAACGTCGACGAGCAGATCATCGCCGCCTACCGCGGCGGCACGCCCGCCCAGACCCGGCAGGCCAACGACCTGGTGGCCGGTGAGGCGCTGGAGCACTTCGACCAGGCCGCCACCGCCGTGAACGAACTGGCCGACGAGGCCGTGGCCAACGCCGCGGCGGCGGCGGCCGACGCGCGCGCCGCCAGTGACACCGCCCTGCGGCTGATGCTGGGCGCGGGCGTATCGTGCCTGCTGCTGGCCGTCGCGCTGGCCGTGGCCGTGACCCGGAGCATCACCCGGCCGCTGACCGCGACCGTGCAGACCCTGCGCGGCATCGCGGCGAAGGACCTGACCGTCTCCATCGACACCACCCGCCGCGACGAACTCGGCGACATGGCCCGCGCCCTGGCCCAGACCGTGGGCGTGCTGCGGGACGCCTTCGGGACGCTCGCCCGCCACAGCACGACGCTGTCCGGCGCCTCCCAGGAGCTGACGGCCGTCTCCACCCGGATGGACGGCGCCGCCACCGGCACCGCGGCCCGCTCCGACCAGGTCGCCGCCACGGCGGAGCAGGTCTCGGCCAATGTGCAGACCATCGCCGCGGCCAGCGAGGAGATGAGCACCACCATCGCCGAGATCGCCGGCAGCGTCAGCCAGGCGGCCCGGGTGGCCGGCACCGGCGTGCAGACGGTGCGCGACGCCGGTGAGACCGTCGCCAAGCTGGGCGCCTCCAGCGCGGAGATCGGTTCGGTGATCAAGACGATCACCTCGATCGCCGAGCAGACCAACCTGCTCGCCCTGAACGCGACCATCGAGGCCGCCCGTGCCGGGGAGCAGGGCAAGGGGTTCGCGGTGGTGGCGGGTGAGGTCAAGGACCTGGCGCAGGAGACGGCCAAGGCCACCGAGGACATCGCCCGCCGGATCGAGGCCATCCAGGCCGACACCGATGCGGCGATCGCGGCCATCGGCGGGATCAGCGAGATCATCACGACCGTCAGCGAGCATTCCACGGCCATCGCCGCCGCGGTGGAGGAGCAGAGCGCCACCTCCGGGGAGATGAGCCGCAACATCTCCCAGGCCGCGGTCGGCGCCGACGACATCGCCGCCGGTATCACCGGGGTCGCCGACGCCGCGCAGACCACCACCGCCGGGGTGGCCGAGGCCCGCCGTACCGTCGGCAGGCTCGACGAGGTCGCCGCCGAGCTGCACGGCATCGTGGTCCAGTTCACCGTCTGAAAGGCCCTGCCGGACTTCTGCCGTCGGCGTCGGCGTCGGCGTCGGCGCTGGCATCGGCACCGGCATCGGCGCAGGCGGTGGCGCAGGCGGTGGCGCAGGCGGTGGCGCAGGCGGTGGCGTCTGCCGGACGAGGTGTTCGAACGGCTGCGCCGCCGGTCCGGGTCGCGGCGAGGAGGAATCCCTCAGGCGAGCCGCCAGGCGAGGAACCCCTCGGGCGCGTCGGCCTGGACGAAACCCGATCCGGTGAGCTCCCCCTCGATCACGTCCCATCCGGGGCGGTAGGCGTGCCCGGTGATCTCCTCCTCGCTGACGACCCTGTCGCCCTCGGTGATCCGGTAGAGGTAGCGGGCCTCGCACGCCTCCCCGTCCGACCGGAGGATCTCCGACAGGACCGCGTAGGTGTGCCGGCCGACCCGGCGTGACTCCAGCTCCTGCAGAGGGCGCGGTGCCGGGGGGCCGCCGGCGCGCCAGGTGAAGACCAGCAGGCCGCCGGGCTCCAGCCGGTCCGCCAGCACCGGCCAGAGCCGCCTGCGGTAGTCCGGCTCCAGGGCGTACATCACGTTGATCATCACGATGGCCTCGACCGGCTCGTCCAGGTCCACGCTCAGCGCGTCGCAGGGGAGCACGGTCACCCGCTCCAGCAGTTCAGGGCGGGCGCCCAGTCGGGACAGCAGCAGCGCGCGCATACCGGCCGAGGGTTCCAGCGCGAAGATCTCCGCCGGGGTCCGGTCGGCCAGCGACGTGGTGACCAGACCGCTTCCCGCACCGATCTCCAGGATGCTCCGCCGTACCCCGGCGAGGAGCGGGGGAAGCTTCTCCCGGACCTCCGGGATGTGCCCGTTCTCGTGGAACAGGTCATAGAAGGGGAGGGAGATGAAGTCGGTCATGTCGGCAACGCTATCGGGCGTCGCGATGGTCTGATCGGGCGTCGGCGCGGCCGTACGGTGCTCGGGGCGGCGGGGTTCCGGCCGGAGCACCGAGCACGGAGCACGCCGGTCGGCACGGCATGAGTCGGCACGGCATGAGACGGAGCACCGAGCACGGAGCATGCCGGTCGGCACGGCATGAGACGGAGCGCGGAGCATGCCGGTCGGCACGGGTCGGCCTCCGCCGCCCCGGCTCGCGGTCCTCCTCTCCCGAGGCCGTATGGCTACGGTACGCATTTCATTAATAACGCCCCGTGTTGGTTGTTCGCGGTACGGATGCGGACATCAAGGCCGTAGCCACCGCATCAGCGGGGAGGGAGTGATGAATGTTCTCGAAGCGAGTCATCGGCGTTCTTGCCGCGGCAATCGTCGTCGGCGGAAGTCCGGTCGCCCTGGACGTCGCCACCACGGCGCCCGTCCATGCCCAGGATGATCGCACCTGCCTGTATCGGGTGCACAAGGTCTCTCCGGGCGACTACGTCAAGGTACGCCGGAAACCAGGCAAACGGCCTCGTGCGTGGAACAGAAAGTACAAGGTGGTTGACGTGCTCCTGCCCGGCCGGACCACCACCGGCACGTGCGAGCGTTCCCGGGAGCACTGGCGCGAGGTGAAGGGCGGGAGCGGCGTCACGGGCCACGTTCGGAAGCGCTTCGTGAAGAAGGGGTCGCAGATCGGAGGCGAGGCCTCGTCGGCGCCTTCGCCCGCCCCTGCGGTCTCGCCGGCTCCCGCGCCCGAGCCCGAGCCCGAGCCCGCGCCCACGGTCTCCGCGGTTCCCGCGCCCACGGTCACGATCACCGGTTTCCCCCTTCCCTGAGGTCGGCAAGCGATCGTTGCGCCGTGGCATCGGAGGAGACGCCACGGCACGACCATCCAGCCAGGGACGCGAGGCTCCAAGCTGTCGGGGATCTGCTCCTGATCTCTCGCGCCGCGATCTCCTGTCGCCGATGATGGACGGCATGACGGAGACCCCCTCTGTACCGCCGGGGACCGGGCCGCTCGCGCCGGAGTTCTCCGGGATCGACCCGGCGCTGATGAACGGCTTCATCACCGAGCTGGAGCGGGCCGGGCAGGTGATCGCCGAGCAGGCCGAGAGCATCCGCCGGGAACTGGCCGCCGTCGACCTGCCCGCCGCCGGGCTCGCCCCCATCCGGGAGATCGGCGGCTGGACGGAACAGCAGGTGCCGAAGCTCCGCCGGCGGGTGGCGACCATCACCGCCCCCGGGCCCGAGCTGCTCGGAATGATCGGCACGGGCCTGCGGCCGTACCGGGAGGCGTCGCTGCTCTCCCCCGCCGAGGCGCGGCGCCGGGGCACCGACCTGGGAGAGCGGTTCGCCGCCATCGATCCGGACGAGTTCCGGTTCACCGGGCCGTACGCCTCCGAGGAGATCGCCGCGGTGTTCGCGGCGCTGAAGGGGCACCAGCACGACGCCGGTTTCACCGCCGCGTTCTTCGCCGCTCTGGGCCCGGCCGGGATCCGCCGGGTGGACGCCGCGCTGCGCCGGCTGCCCGACGACGAGCGGCCCGACGCGCTCCGCACGGCCGGTACGGCTTTCGCCACCGCGGTCGGTGGCGGGGCGAAGGTGCCCGGATTCGCCGCGGTGATGAAGGCCGTGGAGAAGACGATGACCGGGAGCGCCGGGGACGCCGAGGATGTGGAGGCGGTCGCGGCGCTGCTGAGCCACGGGGACCACCCGGATGTGTGGCTGGCCGGACTGGCCGCGCCCGCGCTGCGGTCCGGCAGCCGGATCGGCGGTTCGGCCCTGGCGGGTCTGCTCGACGCGCTGGGGAACAACCCCGCCGCGGCCCGCCTGGCGATCGGCTCGGCGGCCCGGTTCGGGGCCGACCCGGCCCCGCCGGACATCGCCCGGCCCTTCGGACGGCTTCCGGGGTCCCCGGAGAAGTGGGACGACCGGCCGGAGCTGGCCGCGTTCCTGAAGGATCTCAACGAGCGGACGATGGGGATCCCGGAGACGGCGGGCGCCTTCGGGCGGCTCCTGGCCGCGGCCTCCGGCGCCTATGACGAGCAGGACGGAAAGCACGGCCAGGAGGCGGCGTTCTTCGCCTACACCGTGATGACCACGGCGGACGGGTGGCGGCTGAACGACGCGACCCGGATCCACCTGGCGGAGATCGGGGGCTCGTACGCCACGGAGATCACCCTGGGCGCCAACCTCAACGACGCCGACGTGGCCAAGGACAGCGCCCCGCAGACGACTCCCGGCCTGTTCGAGTGGACACCGCCTCCCGGGTTGCGCGGCGCCTTCCGGCTGAGCCCGGAGGACACCTTCCGCTTCATGACCACCTTCGCGGGTGACGCCGGCGCGCGACTCCGCTTCGGCGAGGGCATGGAGAAGTTTCTCCACAGGGTTCTCCCGTATGCGGCGAATGCCGCGAAGAGCAGCGGAGCCCCGGTTCCCCTGGACAACCTGTTCACGGCCCTGGGCAACGTCCGGGGCACCGAACTGGCCGCTGCCGTGCGGGTGCTCAAGCCCGGAGACGACGGCTCCGAGACCGCGGAGGACGCCGAGAGCTTCCTGGCGGGCGGTGTCATGGGCGTCGTCGGGCTGCTCTCTCCGTTCTCCGCCATCCCCAAGACCTGGACGGCCTTGTCCACCGGGGTCTCCGGCTACTACACCTACGGTCGGGGGCCGGAGGAGCAGGTGAAGAAGCTCTTGGAGTCGGATGAGGCGAAGACGCTGGGGCGACGTCACGAGACGGTTCAGATCCTCATACGGCAGGGGTTCGTCCCGGAGGTTCCCCCGGCCGGGGCCATCGCCGATCCGAAGGGCGGCCTGCGCCCGTTCGAGGAGATTCTCAAGCAGGGCACGGCGGGGGTGAGGGCCCTCGACCAGTGGTTGGTCGACAACGGCTTGGGAAAAGGTAATGATATTTCCCTGGGGGAGCTGGCCGCTAAACAGGCTGATGTTTTCAACGGCGCTAAGGGGAATGCATACAATCGGAGAGGTGTTTACGAGAGTGTGCAGCTCACGTCCGATTGAGGCACTGGGTCTCGCCTCGCACGGAGTATCTGCCATTCACCGTCGACTCCAATAACATGATCGTCTTTGTCGGCTCGTTCGTCATGCGTATCGATCCGCCTGAGCTGCCAGCGATTTTGTAATCGGCAACTCGATCTAAAGCGCTTATCATGATGTTGTTAAGAATGTCGGGTACTCGTTCCGGAGAGGAATCCGGTGCCGTTGCGGCGAAGGTGCGTTTGGCCTTGCCGTCGCCGCAGGGGATGTCCTTGCCGCCGGGGTCGGTGACCTGGATGTTTCGGGCGCTCACCTCGTCGAGAAGCTTCATGATGTGCGTCTTGAGGGTCGCGCCGGCCTCGGCAGCCGTCGGCTCCTTCTCCCCGCAGCCGGCCACGGACAGAGCGGCCACCAGGAGTGTCGCGCCGAGCCGTACGACAGGGCGTCGGTTGGAACGGGGCATTGGATACCCTCCAAAGAGCTGGCCGTCTGAGCGCACCATCTCATATCGTCCGGGAGAGCGCGCAAGCCGTTCCAAGGAGAAAGGGGAAGCGTTTGGCCCCCGAACCGTCGGATATGGTCTCCGATCGCCGCAGAGAGGAATTGCTGCGGGCGCTGACGAAGGTGCGCATGCACGCGGCGCGACTGGAAGCGGCCCTGGACCCCGCGCACGCGGCGTTCACCGGCAAGGCGGTCTGGACCGGTCCGACGGCGCGGGACTTCACCGAGGAGCTGGCCGGGCGCCGGGCACGGCTGCGGACGCTCACCCAGCGGATCGTCGAGGAACTGGAGGACGAACTGCGGGCCGTCCCCGAGAGCGCGACCCGACCCCCGGCCGCGCGGCGGTGAGGCGTCGCCGACCGTTTCCGGGTTGTGCGGCCCATCGAGGTCAGATGCCCAGTTTCAGTCCGACGTGCGCGATGATCGCTTTCCCCTCCCCCGGGACGAGCCGGAAATAGACACGGCCCTCACCCGGGGTGAACCGGCCATGGAGGTCGAACACGCGCACGGTGCCGTCGAAGTCCTTGAACCTGCAGAGCCGTTTGCGTGTCTCGCCCTCGGGCGTCACGCGGGATCTCCACATCGGCTCCCGGGTCTGCCGGGGATCCCAGTTCCTGATCGCGTGGTCTATCCTCTGGAGCTCCCGAGCCGCCGGGACCACCCAGTCCATGCGGAGCTCCGCGAAGTGCTGCTCGGTATGAGGCAGGAACAGCAGGTTCGGGTAGAGGCTGCCGCGTGCCTCCCAGACCTCGGAGCCGACCCTCAGATGAGGTATGCCGACCTGCTTGATCCACTCCATGTGGGCCTCGGCGTGGTCGGGCGTCGCCGCATGCCGGACTTCGACCGGTTCTTCGAGGAGGAACGGTTCGCCTCCCGGGTCCTCGGTCAGAACCCTGCGTTCGGCCTGGATCCAGGGCGCGTCCCAGGCCGGGTCGACGAGGAGGCTCACCGAGATGCCGTCCAGGAGATGCGCGGCCCTCAGCGCCTCGGCGGCGCGGCCGTTCCAGAAGTAGTCGACGCCCGCTGCGACGCCGAGGGGAAGGACATCACTGAACGGCGCGCGATTCTGCATACGGCGGATCCAGCGCCACAGGTCGACGTTGGCGGGCTGTCCGGCCCACTCGGCGAGATAGTAGCCCGGCGCGAGTTCCAGTTCTTTCAAAACCACATCGGAGACGAGGGCGGTGTCCGGGCGCTGGGCGGCTATCCCGCGCAGTACGCGGACGAACCTCCTCATCGCCTCGTCCACCCGTTCTCTCGGTTGCGGAGACGCGCAGGACAACTCGTTGAAGAACAGCAGAACGTGCACGAGATCTCCTTCGCTACGGGGGATACGGAAGACCCTCAGTCGAGAAGCTGATCAAGTGATCGGTCCCATTCGTCGAAGAAGCCCGACGGCCACTGCGAGAGCATGCCGTCGGGCCCGATGGAAGGGCTGACGACGTCGACGACCCCTTCGGCGTTCCGCTGGAAGTAGTGCAGGAGGACGTCCCCCGCTGAGAGCTGCTCGCGCTTCACCGCCAGCCGGACGCCGTTGAGGATGTGGTCGCTGTGCGTCTCGACGATGAGCTGCGCGCCGGCGGAGGCGGCGGCACAGGTGAGTCGTGCCATGGCGCTCTGGCCCTGGGGATGGACGTGCGCCTCGGGGTTCTCCAGCAGGATCATGGCCCCTGGCCGGGCCGTCAGACAGGCGACGACCACGGGCAGCACGTAGGTGAGCCCGAACCCGACGTTGGTCGGTCGCCGGGGATTGGTGGTCAGTTGTCCGGCCCGGGTGAACTGGAACCCGAGTCGGACGAGATCGGTCTGCTCGATCGCGGATGTCTCGATCTTCACTCCCGGGCAGATCTCACCCATCCACGCCTCGACCTGGTCGAGCAACCGGGAGGACGCCTCCGGATGGTGGAGGGCCTTGGCGGGCACGATCTCGTCTTGGTTGTGCCGGAGGAAGTCGATCGTGAACTCACCGCGGGTGCCGAGAAACCCGCGCCTGACCGCCATCTCGTGAGATCGCGGATAGGTCACCGCCGGGTTGATCCGGTCCGCCCGCAGGTACTGGAACCCGTGATTGAACAGGGTGTAGGCGGCTTCGCCCTCGCGATGGTCCGGGTGGAGGTAGACCGAGGGCTCGCACACGGTCAGCGGGAGGAGGTCGTCCTCCCGGCCGTATCGGGCACGGAATCTCAACGGCGCCGCAGAGCCCGCCGTCAGCTCGAATCCGATCTCGGGGGCCTTCCCCTGTTCGGCTATGTAGTCCTCGTGCAGGATGTCCTGACCGGTGCCGAGCTCGACGAGTTCGCCGTTGAGCGGGAATCCGCCCACGGCGCCGTCCTCGACGTACTCGCTGTAGTCCGCGAGCAGTCCGGAGGCGTTCGCCTGGCGGAGGAGGGCCAATGCCTGCAGCACCGTGCTCTTTCCTGACGAGTTCAGGCCGGACAGGAGGGTGTACGGGGCCAGTGGGATGCCGACGGAGTCGAAGGCCTTGAAATTGCTGATGACGAGCCTGTCGATCACCTGGCCATCTCCCTCAGCAGCTTCTCCACGGCGCCGAAGCGCCGCCGTACCTTCTCCGCGTCACCGGTGGCGACCGAGATGGCCTGCTGGAACTCGCCGTCCTCCATGAGCGCCATGAGGCCGGCTTGCACCTTCTCCCGGTTGCCTGCCAACGTGGCGATCTCATCGGGTGTCATCTTCGCGAGGTTCACCGAGACGGCCTCGAAGAGCGCCTTGTTGATCGGGAGGCGTCTTTCCTGGCCGGGGAACCGCTTACGGAAGGCGTGTTCCTGGAAGATGTCCCGGGCGGCGTGCATCGCCCGCTCGAAATCCCGGATGAGCCGGACGACCGACGCGCCGCTGAGCGTGTTGATCCGCTTCATCGCCTGGCGGAGGAAGACGTCGAGGTCTCCCCGGGGGTAATCGGCGGGCTCGGTGAGGCGGAAGGCCAGGAATCGCAGGACCATCTCGCGGTCCGCCATCCGGTCCTTCTTGACGCTGCGGAGCGTCGCCTGGAGGAACGGCTCGCTGTCGGCGAGCTCCGCCAGCAGCTTGCGCGCCTGCCCCGGGATCAGGGCGTGCCTGAGCTCCTGAAGCGTGAGGGCCCTGCCGCCCGTGTTGATGCGGGCGAAGATGTTGAACTTCACCGGTTCGGGCGTCCCCGCCCGGATGAGATGGATGATCAGTTCGGTCTCGTCGATCCTGGTCTGAAGCCCGCCGGGGAGTTGGGCGTACGTGTGGCCGTTGTACCGCTGCAGGTACTCCAGGCCGCGGAGCGTCAACGGCTCGGCGTCGATCACCTCCGGGGCGACGAAGCGGGCGATGGTGGTGAGCCGCTGGATCCCATCGACGATCACCCAGCCGTCCTCGCCGCTCTCGGCCGCGTAAAGGGTGGGCAGCGGAATGCGGAGCAGCAGTGATTCGATGAGCTTGCTCTGCGCGGTCTCGCTCCATATACCGGCGAAACGCTGGAAATCGGGCGCGAGATCGAGGACGCCTCGCCGGAGCCGCGCCAACAGCAGGCCGACTGTCATCGTCCGCGTCTGGACATCGATCTCGGCGGGATCGAACGGGTCGTGGATCAGGTCGTCCGGGGATTCCTCCTCGGCCTCGACGCCCGTGCTGAAACCCCTGAAATCGTATTCCACCGGTATTAAGTCGAGCTGCTCTTCCTTGCTCACGCCGATCGCGCCGACCCTTCCCTGAGCTGAGCCATTCGCCGCACGTAGACGGCATGATCCAACACTATCCAGAAGGGTGTGGAGCGGCGGCTGTGATGTGCATATGTCCCCCGCCGCCGGGCGGGATCACAAGGAGGCGAGCAGGCGACGGACCCGCTCCGTCGCGGCGTGGTCGGCGCCGTAGATCCGGCCCAGGTCGGAGAGGAGCGCCGTGAGGGTCCGTTCGGCCCGCTCCCGGAGGCCCGCGCTCAGCTCCAGTTCGCCGATCTGACGGCGGAGCTCCAACGCCCGGGGGTCGTCGTCCGCCGCGGTGTCGGCGAGCAGTGAGGTCATGAGCCGCAGCGCGAGCCCGCTGTCTCCGAGGTGCACGTGGCAGACCGCCTCCTGGAGCCGGTACTGGAACGCCTGCTCCGGGGGCGTCACCGCCGCCAGGGCCCGGAACTCCTGGGCGGCCCGGCGGTGGTCGCCCGCCGTCATCCAGATCTCCGCAAGCTGCTCCCGCAACCCCGGTTCCCCCGGCGCGTACGCGGCGGCCTCCTCCAGCAGGGCCGCGGCCTCGCCGTACCGGGACTCCCGGACCAGTGACTGCGCCTCCCGCCGGGCGCGCCGGACGTCGCCCCGGCTGAAGTCGGGCCGGACCGCGGCCGTCCCGGACGGCGACCCGGACGGCGACCCGGAAAGCGTCCCGGACGGCGGCGCGGAAGACGGCCCGGCGGGGCCGGAGACGACCGTCCGGCTCAGCGCGCGGGCGTAGAGCGTCAACGGGCTCTCGACGGCGTCCGTCATGTCCCCCAGCGGGCTCGTCCCCGACAGGTACGGCATGAGCCGCTCGTGCACATCGCGCACGCCGGCGGGCCGGTCCTCGGGGGACTTCTCCACCATCGCCATCAGCAGCTCGTCCAGGTTCCTGGGGATGTCGGCCCGATGCCGCCCGGCGGGGGTCGCCGGTGTCCGCACGTGCTGGCTCATGACGCTGAACTCGCTCGGCCCGGCGAACAGCGGGTGACCGGTGGCCAGCTCGTAGAGCACGCAGCCCAGGGCGTAGACGTCGCTGCGCTCGGTGGGCGGATCGCACTCGACCTGCTCGGGCGACATGTAGGCGGCGGTGCCGAGCTGCTGCCCCGTCCGGGTGAGCCGGGTCCGCTCCGCCTCGCGCATGAAGGCCAGGCCGAAGTCGAGGACGCTGACCGAGCCGTCCCGGCCCAGCACGAGGTTGGACGGCTTCAGGTCCCGGTGCAGGATCTTCTGCTCGTGGGCGGCCTCCAGCACCGACGCGATCTGGGCCCCGATCGAGGCCACCCAGCCGATGGAGAGCGGGGCGTGCTCGGCGATGACGTCGTGCAGCCCGGTCCCGGGGACGAACTGCATGATCATGTAGTGGCGGTCGTTCTCGGACCCGAAATCGTAGAGGGCCGGCACACCGGGGTGCGACAGCCTGGACAGGGCCCTGGCCTCCCGGGAGAACCGCTTGTCCAGCTCGGCGTCCGGGAGCCGGACGAACTTGATCGCCACCCGGCGTTGGAGCGTCGTGTCCACGGCGCTCCAGACCTCCCCCATGCCGCCGCGGCCCAGCGGGATCGGGTCGAATCGGTAGCGACCGAGGAAGAGGGACAACGATGCCTCCAGGGGATCACTCGGGGGTCAGGCTCCCGTCGAGAAGTCCGTCGATCCCGGCGGCGACAAGATTATCGCTGATCTCCCGCAGCTCCCTGGCGGCGTCCTCGAAGGCGAGCAGCCGCCGGAACGCCTCGCCGTACCTGCGCTGCTCCTCGATCGGCAGCCTGGGCAGCGGTGTCCGCCGGGGCTCCAGCCGGGTGGCGGAGCCGGTCCGGGCGCCCGCGGCGCCTCCGGCGCGCAGGCAGCCGACCAGGAAATGGGGGTCGAGCCGTTCGGGGTCGACCCGGAAGAGCAGCAGCTGGGGCCCGAGTACGGCTCCCGCCCGGCTCATCACCCTTGGCACCGAGCCGCCGCCGGTGAGCAGCGGGGCGACCACGTCACCCGCCTCGACGCGCACCGACCCGGGGGAGTCGGCGGTCCGGCCGCTGGGCGCCCGGTCGAGCAGTAGATCCTTGGCGGTCAGCACGGGAAGGTCGTCCCCGTCCGGCAGCTTGATCGGTCCTTGCAGGACGGCGACGACCCCGGCGCGGACCAGTTCGCCGACGGTGGTCGTCGCCGCGTCCCGCCGCGGGCGCGCGTCCAGCCGGGGCGGCGTCAGCGCTCTCGTCAGCGCCGCCAGGCGATCGCTCATCACGGCGAACCCGGACGAGGGTTCCCGCGCCGCCAGGCGGTGACCCGTGGTCAGATCGACCTCGTCGTCGAGCAGGTCGATGATGCGCACCACCCGGCTGCCGGCGGGCGGCTCACCGCCTCCGTCGAAGGCCCGCCACGCCCTCTCGGCCAGCGCCGTGTCCTCGCCCGCGCCGACCATCAGCACCTGGGACGGCGGCTCGTCGCCCGGTTCCGGTCTGCGGAGCACCCACAGGTCCGGCGCGCCGCTGGAGGCGGGGGTGGCTCCGGCGGACAGGCTGATGATCGCCCGGAGCACGCCCGCCCGCAGCAGGTTCCCCCGCACCCGGCGGCCCGGACGCCGGCCGGCCGCCGTGCCCGGCATCATGATCACGACGAGTCCGCCGGGCCGGACGTGGGCCAGGCAGTGCTGCACCCAGGCGAGCTCGGACTCACCGCGCGGCGGCAGGCCGTACTCCCAGCGCGGGTCACTGGTCAGCTCGTCGTAGCCCCAGCCGCGTTCGTTGAAGGGCGGGTTGCACACCACCGCGTCGACCCGCGTGCCCGCGAAGGCGTCGGCGCGGAGCGAGTCGCCCGCCTCGATCCGCGCGCGGCGGCCGTGGAGGCGGAGCCGGACGCCCGCGAGCCGGGCGGTGGTCTCGTTGAGCTCCTGGCCGAGCACGCGGCTTCCGCCGGAGGCCAGCAGCAGGGTGCCGATCCCGCACGACGGGTCGAGGACCGTGCCGCCCGCGGTCGCGGCGATCCCGACCATCAGCCCGGCCACGTCGGGCGGGGTGGCCAGGAGCCGGCGGGAGTGCAGGTCGAGGTAGCGTCGGCAGATCCCGTCGAAGGCGGCGACCGCCCCCTCCGCCCGGCCGACCTGCCGGATCTCCCGCACCAGGGCCTCGTCGAGGCCGGAGTCCTCCCCCAGCAGGACCGCGCCGGCGTCCGCCACCGCCTCGCCCAGCCGCAGGTCGTCGGTGCTGCCGCGCAACCGCTGCCAGAGCCGCTCCAGCGGCGCGACCTCGACGTACCGGTCGTGCCTGCGCAGCCACCGCTCCACCTCGGCCAGGGAGAAGGCCGGGCTGGAGGCGGTGCCGCCCACCGGCGGGGGGAAGTCGTCGAACCGCTTGCGCCAGTTGCTCACCGCGGCCCGGCCGACGTCGGCCAGCCGCGCGATGTCCGCGGCGTTGACCAGGACGTCGTCTCGCATCTACAGCCCTTCCTCCGGCAGCCAGAGATCATTCCCGGTACGGCGGAGCCGCTCCCGATGCCCCTCGTGCCCGGGGAGCGCCCGCTCGACGATCCGCCAGAACTCCGCGCCGTGGTCGGCCCGGTGGAGATGCGCGAGCTCGTGCACCAGCACGTAGTCGATCAGGCTGGGCGGCAGCTGCATGGTCGCCCAGTGGATGTTGACGTGGCCGTCCTGCGAGCACGAGCCCCAGCGGTAGCCCAGGGGCCGCACCCGCAGCCCGGCCGGTTCGACGCCCATCCGCGCCGCCCACGGTCCCATGCGCCGGGTCAGCCACGGATGGCCGACCCGGCGGTACCAGCCGACCAGCTCCTTGACCCCGCCGCCCTCCGGGAGCTCGATCCGGCCGCGGATCAGCCGGACCTCACCCCCCTGGACCAGGCGGAGCCGGTGGGAGCGGCCCAGGTAGCGGAAGCCCTCGCCGGAGACGAAAGCCTTCTCCGGAGGCGCCTCGCCCAGCTCCCGCTTCTCGGCGAGCTTGCCGTACAGCCAGGACCGTTTGGCCTCCACCAGGGTGGTCAGCTCGGTCGCCGAGACCCGGGGCGGCACGACCGCGGTGATCGAGGCGTCCCGCTCCACGGTGAGGCGGACGCTCCTGCGGCGGTCGCTCACCGAGACGGCGACCTCGAGGTCACCGACCCTGACGATCCCGGGGAAATCACTCACGGTCACCAGCATGCCAGCTCACCCCCGGGGTACGGCTGAGCGGTTCTCGCTGACGGCGTCCCGGGCCTTGTCGGCGACCTGCTCCAGCCGGGGCAGGTCGTCGAGGTCGCGCATGACGTGCTGGACCAGGATGTCGAAGATCTCGTTGCGGAAATCCTTCACGTCCGGGCCCTTGTTCCAGAAGCGGTGCCGGTGGATCGTCTTGCTCGCGAGCTCCACGATCTTCCGGGCCGCGTCGACGAACCGCGCCTCCTCGACGTCCTCGGCGGAGGTGGCCAGCTCCTGGACCAGGAGGCCGAAGACGGCGAACTCGACCGGGCTGAAGCCGTGCGGGTTGTCCCGACGGTCCTCCACGACATCGGCCATCAGCTCCCTGAAGGCCTCCAGCTGGGCGTCCCAGTCGTCCTTGAGCTCGGTCAGGATCCGCTCCAGGCGCTCGCTGAGCAGCTGGTAGCGGGCCGGGTCCTGGCCGGCGTGCACGGTGATGTGGTGCCGGAGGGCGTTCTCCATCTCCGAGGCCCGGGCCCGCGAACCGCCCGTCATCGCCTCGACCCTGGTGGCGAAGTTGGCCGCGGTCAGCTCGATCGGCGGGAGCTGCTGCTCGATGCCGAGCGAGGTCACGTGCTCGTCGATGAGCAGCTTGATCTTCTGGCCGTAGGCGCCCGGGTCGAACTCCCCGCCGTCCACCCGGTAGCGCCGGTCCGCGGTCAGCTTGATCACCGAGAACAGCTTGACGTCGGCCAGGTACGGCGTGGCCGCCGGGTCGGGCAGCACGGTGTTGACCGTCCGGGCGAACCGGGCGAACTCCACGGCGAACCGGTCCCGCAGCGCCGGGTCGGCCAGCTCCTGCACGCAACCCTCGACGTCCGTGCGGTCCCGGAACATCTGCCGGAGGCGCTGCCGCCGCGGCTCCAGCTTGGCGACCTCCGCCGCGAGGTCACGGAGCGCGCCGGCCACGTCGGCGCCCTCGCCGGACTCGAACTCCTCGTCGGCGTAGACCCGGAGCGCGTCCACCAGGTTCTGCGCCACCCCGCGGTAGTCGACCACATACCCGTACGGCTTGCCGTCCGCGGTCCGGTTCACCCGGGCGACGGCCTGGAGCAGGTCGTGCATCTCCAGCCTGCGGTCGAGGTACATCACCTGCTCGATGGGCGCGTCGAACCCGGTGAGCAGCATCGACTTGACGATGACGAAGGCGATGTCGTTCTCGCCGAACGGGCGGACGAAGCCCTCGACCCGCTGCTTCTGCTTGGCCTCGTCGGTCCACTCGGCGTAGCGGTCCTCGTGCTCGGTGTCCCCCTTGGAGATCACCGGGACGAAGTCCATCCGCTTGATGAGGTCGAGTTTCCCGTGCGCCCGGACGAGCTGCGCCTGCCGCGGCTTGAGCTCTTCCAGGTTCCGGGTGAGCAGGTTCGGCGGCAGCTTCTCGACGTCGCGGACCAGCTCGTCGCGGGCCGCCAGGAATGCCTCCCGATAGCGCACGGTGGTCTCCCGGTCGTGCGCGACCACCTGGGCCTTGAACCCCTCGGGCAGCACCTTGCCCACGTAGTGCCGGAGCATGTGCTTGGCCTTGACGTCGACCAGCCTCTGCGCGGTCGAGACGGTCCCCTTGGTGGCCCAGCGCTGCTGGAGCTGCTTGCGCTCCTCGTCGGTCAGGTCCTCGAACTCCTCCTCGAAGAGCTCGTCCAGGTCCTGGCCGTCCTGGAGCGCGCCCTTGACCTTGAAGCCCTCGTAGAGGATCGGCACGATCACGCCGTCCTGCTCGGCGTCCCGGAGGCGGTAGGTGTCGATGAAGGGACCGAAGAGCTCGACGCTGGTCTTGCGCTGCCCCTTCTTCGTCATGATCGGCGTGCCGGTGAAGCCGATCCGGGCCGCGTTCGGCAGCGCCTGGCGGAGGTTGGCGCCGAGCGAGGAGGTGTGCGAGCGGTGCACCTCGTCGATCAGCACCACGATGGACTCGTCGGTGTTGACCTCGCCCAGGTCGAACCGGTCCTTGGGCGCGCCGCTCTGGCTCTTCTGGATCATCACGAAGACCAGGCCCGGCCCGCTGCGGCCGAGCAGGGTCCTGGCCCGGGCACTGCTCCTGGCGGTGTCCACCTTCTCGCCGCTGAGCCGCATGGTCCCGCTGAGCTGTGTCTGGAGCTGGGTCCGGTCGGTGACGACCACGACCTTGTAGTGCGCCAGCTCGGTGATCGAGCGGAGCCGCCGGACCAGGAAGGTCATGGTCAGGCTCTTGCCCGAGCCCTGGGTGTGCCAGATGATCCCGCCCCTGCGGCCGGGCTCACCGTGCAGCAGCCGGTGGACGGTCCGCTCCACCGCGCGGAACTGCTGGTAGCGCGGGGCGACCTTGACCGTGATGCCCTCGTCGGTGGTCATGAAGGTGACGAAGTTGTGGACGATGTTGAGCAGGTTGGCCGGCTCCAGCACGCCGGCCGCCAGGATCTCCTGCCTGCTCAGCTGCGCCTCGGTCTTGCCCAGCTTCTCAGCGAGCCGCGCCGCGGTGAGCGGGTGGGGGTCGCGCCAGGGCACGTAGTGCTCCAGCTTGGCGGTGAACGTCCCCAGCCGGGCGTCCTCCCCGCTGGTGACCACGGTGAGCTGGACCGGCTGGAAGAGCTTCGGGTTCCCGGTGCCCCTGGTGCTGTACCGCCGGAGCTGGGCGACCGCCTTGCCCAGGTCGCTCTCGGTGGTCTTCTTGCACTCGACGACGACCAGCGGGATGCCGTTCACGAAGAGCACGGCGTCCGGGACGATCTGCTTGTGGCCGCCGGTCCCGGGGATGTCCACCCGGAACTGGTTGATCACCAGGAAGTCGTTGTTCTCCGGGTTCCGCCAGTCGATGAAGTGCACGGTCCGCGCCTTGCCGGTCGCGGGGTCCTCGATCGGTACGCCGTTCAGCAGCAGCTCGGTGACCTGCTTGTTGGCCTCCAGCAGGTTCGTCGGCGGCACCCGGGTCAGGGCGTTGAACGCCTGGCTGACCCCCCGGTCGTCCAGCCAGTCCCCGTTGATCTTCTCGATCGCGTCCCGGAGCAGGTCTTCGAGGACCACCTCGTCGAAGGACCGCCGCCCCGACATCTTCGCCAGCATCGGGATCACCGCCCCGTGCTCGGCCCCGGCGAGATGCCGCCAGCCCATGCCCTTCAACTGCTCGACCAACGGCCGCTCGACCAGCTCGTACTCGTAGTCGCTCACCGTCCGACTCCCCTCGCCAAGCCCCCGAACAACGTCATCTCTGCACAGATCACCCCGATGCCGGGGCGGCACACGGCCGCCCCGGCGAGGGCTAAAGCTCTTCCAGTACGGCTTCCGCCTCCGAAACCCGGACCCGTCCGGTCAGGAGGTCGTTCATGAGGCCTTGCTTGAAAATCTCAAGGCGATTCTTCGATCGGATTTCATTCGCGACCCGACCTAGATGAGATGCGTAGGATTTCACGATGTATTCTTGATTTTGAATTGGTGGCATTGGAACCTGGAAAGCGTGGACGTCGCTCTTGGTGATGTTCGGGTCCTTGCGGGTGCTCGCGGCCATCTTCCGCCATTGTCCACGCCGCTGCTGCAGCACTCGAAGGAGAAACTCCGGAAGCAGCCTGTCATCTGCCTCCAAGGCGCATATCGCCTGGTTGATGGTAGCTGATACGCCCAGCAGTGCAGTACGACCGATCTGCTCCCATCCTCCGTACATGGCGACCAAGACAGTTCCGGGTGGCAGGATTCTCAACTTCAAAGCACGGATGGCCTCGGGTGTAACCTTCTCATTGGTGTCGATGACGGTACTCTCGTTCAAGTCGAGCGTCTTCACCCATGGAACCCCTTTGGACGTGAAATACTTTTCGCCCTCGGCGCGCAAGGGGGTTGTCCCTGAAGTGATTCTGCAGATCTCATCCAGGCGGACCGTAGGCCATTCCTGCGATTCGAAGAGGTGGTCCTGAAGAGCTATCCCTAGATGCGAGAGTTTGGCGATCAGTTTATTGGATGCGTCGACGTAGGTATCGACGGTGTCGAGTATATCTGCGATTTGCCCCTGTTCTTCAATTGGTGGCATGAGAACATTTGTTCGCAGTAACTCATTGCGGGAGAGCTCAATTTGATTGGTCGATCCCGTGTAGCAGTGGGACTCCAGATGTTTCTGTCCCCACTGTGATCGAAGCAGAGCCTCGACCCATCGCGGATCGACCTTGGCGCGGTCACCACGGAGGACGGTCACGTGGCTGTCCACCATGAAATCGCCCGGCTGGTCGAAGACACAGCTACGTCCGATCGTGCCCGTGCCGGTGGAGTTGAGGAGCACGTCCCCGGGGGAGGCCGACAGCACACGCTTGAACCGTTTGTCGTGGGGCCGTGCCGCGCTGGCGTCGAATCCTGAGTGCTGGACACACCGCTGGCCGATGGCGAGAACCGGGCTTGCGTCCACGTAAGAAGGCGCGGTCCCGCGCGAGATCACTTTGCAGAGGCTCTGCAGTGACTCCTCCGGCCAGCCGGCGTTGTTGGGCACCCCCATGGAGTGGTCACGCATAGCCGAGCTCCTTGAGGTAGGCGTCCAGGCGGGCGGCGGCGGCCTCGCGCTGGGTTTCGAGGTCGCGCAGGGTCACCGCGTACTTCTCGCCCCAGGTGCGGAAGGCGCCCTCGAAGAGCCGGCGGGCGGCGGCCGTACGGGAGTCCAGGCGGGAGGTGAGTTGCGAGCGGAGGACGTCGAGGACGAGGTCGCGGCGGGAGTCGGCGTCGAGGGCGGCGACGGCCATCCGGAGGCGGGGCAGGAAGTGGCCTTCCAGAGTGCCGACCTTCTTGCGGGCGGCGGCCGTACGGGACTTCAGGTCCTTCAGCTCGGCCTCGGAGAGCTGGTCCTCGGCGGGCTCGTCGGCCTCCTCGTCCTCCTCGGCGGGCTTGGCCGTGGCCGCCTTGAGCTGGGCGTTCAGCTCGGCGTACGCAGCCTCAGCGTCCTCCAGCTCGGCGAGGTAGTCGGGGATCAGCGCCGGGACGACGCGGTGGTCGCGGGCCTTGCGCTTCTCGGCGGCGACCTTCTGCTTGTCCCAGTATTCGAGCTCCTCCTCGTCCAGCTCGAACGCCGACTCGATGGTGGTCAGCCAGCCCTCCACCACGCCCTCGAAGCCGTTGAGCCCGAGGGCCTTGATGTCGTACTGCGCCTCGCCCCACCAGGCGGCGACCACCCCGGCCAGGGCGAAGCGGTCCAGCAGGCCGAGCGGGAGGAGCTCGGCGACGAAGGAGTCGAGGAGCTCGGCCCGGACCTCCATCACCTTGTGCGTGTCGGGCAGCTCGACCAGCCGCTTGCTGTGCCGCCCCCACCAGTCGGAGAACGCCTCACGCAGCCGGGCCTCGGCGGGCGCGGCGAGCGCGGGGAGGCGCTCGGCGGTCGCCTTCCACCCCTCCGGCAGGAAGTCGTAGTAGTCGGCGTCGCGCTCGGCACCGTGTTCGTCGCTCCGCTCCGCGAAGAGCGCCGCCGGGTCGACGCCGAACGCGTGGAAGAGCCCGGCCTTGGCCTCGACCTCGGACTTGGGCACGCCGCCGTGCAGGTGGGCGCGGACGTCCTGGGGCTCCGGCGGGGGCGTGTTGTCGACGTAGCGGCGGATGTTGAGGTTGAAATCGTTCGCGGCCAGCTCCTCGACGTCGACGACCCGGGCGAAGCCGGGGATGTTCCGGTACTCCTCGAAGGCGGCGACGATCTTCTCGGCGTGCTGCGGTTCGAGGTGGTTCTGCGCGCGGCCGGCGGTGAACTCGCGGTCGGCGTTGATGAACAGCACCTTGCCCCGCTTGTCGGCGGGCCGGGGGGCGGTCCCGCGGAGGATGAGGATGCAGGCCGGGATGCCGGTGCCGTAGAACAGGTTGGGGGCCAAGCCGATCACCGCCTCCAGGCGGTCGTCCTCGATGACGCCCTTGCGGATCTCCTTCTCCTTGCCGCCGCGGAAGAGCACGCCGTGCGGCATGACGGTGGCGCCGACGCCGTCCGGGGTGAGCACCGCCAGCACGTGCTGGGCGAACATGAGGTCCGCTTTCTTCCCGGTCTCCGGGGCGTAGCCGTACCGGAAGCGCTCGGTGTGCTTCAGGTCGGCGAAGGAGTAGTTCAGCGAGAACGGGGGGTTGGTGAGCACCCGGTCGAAGCGGGCGAGCTCCCCGTCCTGGAGGTGCTTGGGCTCGGCCAGGGTGTCGTCGTTCTGCAGGTCGGCGTTGAGCACCCCGTGCAGGATCATGTTCATCTTCGAGACGGCCCAGGTGCCGCCGTTGTACTCCTGCCCGGCCAGGGTCAGGTCGCGGGAGTCCAGGCCGTGCTCGTCGATGTACTCCTTGGCGTGGATGAGCATTCCGCCCGAGCCCGCGCACGGGTCGTAGACGGCCATGCCGGGCCGGGGAGCGACCAGGCGGACCATCATCCGGACCACACCGCGCGGCGTGTAGAACTCGCCGCCCTTCTTGCCGGCCGAGTCGGCGAACTGGCCGATCAGGTACTCGTAGGCGGCGCCGAGCAGGTCGGGGAACTCGAAGTCCTCGTTGCGCAGCCGTACCCGGGAGAAGTGGTCGATGAGCTGCTGCAGGCGCTTGTCCGGGATGGTGGACTGGCCGACCTTGCGGGTGAAGTCGATGTGCTCCAGGACGCCTTCGAGCGCGGCGGTGTTGGAGTTCTGCAGCGCCTCCAGCGCCTTGTTGAGCAGGTCGCCGACGTTCTTCCGGCGCGAGTGGTCCTTGATGTACGGCCAGCTCGCCTCCTGCGGGACGTAGAAGCTCTCGCCCCGGTAGAAGCTGGGCGCGGCGGCCATCCGCTCGGCGTCCTGCTGCGACCTGCCCCCGGCGACCCACTTCTTGATCAGCTCGTCGCGGACCACCTCGAACTGGTCGGAGGCCCGCTTCAGGAAGAGCATCCCGAAGATGTACTCCTTGAACTCCGAGGCGTCCATCTTGCCGCGGAGGATGTCGGCAGCCCCGAACAGGTGCCGTTCGAGCTGCGGCAACGTCAGCTTCGCCACGTGGTGGCCCTTCTCCCTCGGTCGGCGGGACATCCCGCCCGGTCTCGCAGGCGTCTCATTGACGGGCCTGCGCTTCTTCAGTATCAGTGGCGCACGCCGTTGACGGCCACGCTAACAGTCGTTCTTGGTTATGTATACACCGTCGATTCTTCTTGTGGCACATGTTCACAAAAGTCGATGGGATCCTTCATGGGCGGGCCGCGTCCCGGCACGGTGAGGCCGTGCGCCCGCGCCGCCGCCCGGCTTCGCTCCCCGGGTCCCGGCTCAAGGGAACGGGTCCGGCCTCTCGATCCGACTAAAGCCGCGATTTACCACTGATCGCTGCCTATCATGCGGATCATGACCTTCGGCTCGGACCGGATCGCTCGCCGGACCAGGCAGGCCCCGGCCCCGAGCCTGAGCCTGGGCTGGGTGCTGGCGCCCTTCTTCTGCTGCGGCGGAGCGCCGATCCCGTTCGTGATCGCCTACCTGGCCCACCGGCTGCGCAGCCGTACCCTGTGGATCATCGCGGGCGGTTACCTCGCGGTCGAAGCAGGCGTCCTGGCGGCTTCCTCGGCGCTGGAGAACGTCCCCAAGGAGGACGGGCGCTGGACGATCACGTCCTTCATCTGGTTCGGCACCTGCGTGGCCGGAACGATCCAACTCCTCATCCTGCGGAACAAGACGGCGCCCGGACAGCCGCGGATGCATGCCGCACCAACCGCGCCCCCGCCTCCTCCTCCTCATCTCGGCCACACCTCGTCCGGCGGTACGGCCTCGCCCGCCGGTGCGGGCCCATCTGTCGGCAGGGGTCCGTCCGTCGGTGGAGGTCCGTCTGTCAGTGGGGGCCCGTCCGGTGGTAGGGGTCCGTCCGTCGGTGGAGGCTCTTCCGTGCTGCGCTGGGTCGGCGCGTACGCCCTCCTGGTCAAGCTCGGCGAAGGAGGCCAAGGAGCGGTTTACCTCGCTCGATCGCCCGACGGCCGGCAGGTCGCGCTCAAGCTCCTGCACACCCCGGTGGCCTTCGGAGAGGAGAAGGGCTTCCTGGCCGAGGCCGATTCCGCCCGGCGGGTCCCGGGGTTCGCCACGGCCCGGGTGCTCGATCTCGGCATCCATGACGGCATGCCCTACATCGTCAGCGAATACGTGCCGGGCCCCTCGCTTGAACAACTCGTCCGCCGGGAGGGGCCGCGTCCCCCGGACAGCATGATCCGGCTCTCCATCGCGACGGCCGCGGCGCTCAACGGGATCCACGGGGCCGGTGTGGTCCACCGGGACTTCAAGCCGGCCAACGTCCTGGTGGCGCAGGACGGCCCCCGTGTGATCGACTTCGGCATCGCCCGGGCCATCGACCGGCTCACCGTCTCGCGCGGGGTGGCGGGCACCCCCGCGTTCATGTCGCCCGAGCAGGTCGAAGGCCGCCGGGTGGGTCCCGCCTCGGACATCTTCAGCTGGGGCGTCACCATGTACTTCGCCGCCACCGGACGCCTGCCCTTCGGGGGCCGGTCCAGCTGGGCCGTCGCCGATCAGATCGTCAACCACCACCCCGACCTCCGGATGCTCCCCGTGCCGCTCAGGGAGGCCGTCGCCGCCTCCCTGCGGAAGAGCGCCGCGGACCGTCCGTCCGCAGATCGACTGTTGATAGAGCTGTCACGATAGAAACACTTGCATACAGTGTTCACAGTCTTTACTCTTCTTCTATCAATGCGGCAGGGGCGAGGCGGGCCGTGATGCGATCCGGTCGCCGCCTCCATGCCGCGGTCGGCGACATCGCCTGCCTGGACGCGGCTCCGGCCGCCTGATCCCTGAGGACTCCTCGTGACCTATCAGCCCTCCGTGCCGCCGCCCGCGCGGCACGGTTTCTCCGGCGCGGCCGTCGCGCTGATCGCCGTCCTCGCTCTGGGTGCCGGCTGCCTCGGCGGTGTGGCCGTGGGCAGCGCGGGCGGCACGACGGACACGGCGGCTCCGAGTCGGACGGTCGGCGCCAAGGCCGCGCAGGCGGCGCCGGAGGACACCGGCCTGCCGGAAGCCGGACCGGACAAGCCGGAATACATCAAACTGCCCGACTTCAAGGGCCAGAACGCGGCGGTCGCGAAGCAGTGGCTGGTCGACCAGGGCTGGAACGAGTTCAAGAACATCAAGCTCGGCTCGCAGGACTCCTTCGACACGATGGTGCTCCTCCCGGAGAACTGGACAGTGACCAAGCAGTCGCACCGCCCGGGCAGCAAGGTCAAGATCGGTAGCACCATCGTGCTCACCTGCACGAAGGGGTCCTGAACGGGCGCCGCCACGCCGCTCGCCGCCCGGCGGTGGGCAGTGGGCGCACCGGCGGCGCGGGCGCGATGGCCGGGGCTCAGCCGATGGGCAGAACGTAGACGAACTCGGCGCGGTCCCCGGCGGCGACGATGTCGGCCGTCTCCACCGGCCGGTCGTCGGCGAGGTGCGTCCGGCGCAGCACGGTCACGACCGCGCCGGTCGCGATGCCGAGATCCCGGGCCTCCTCCACCGTCGCGCCCCGGGAGGACAGCGCCTCCCGGCGGTGCGTCACGGTGATGCCGATCACGGCCATCCGGTCCCTCACCTCGCGGCCGCCGTGGGGGCCGTCCTCGGGGAAGGCGATCGGCGTCCCCCCGGTCAGCCCGTACGGCTCCCAGGAGACGGCGCGCTGCACCGGCTCGTCGTCGGCGGTGTAGACGTACACGGTCCGCATGACCGGGTCGCCCTCGGCGATGCCGAGTCGCCGCGCCACCTCGGCCGTCGCCGCGTCGGACCGGCTGTGAGCGCGCCACCTCGGCGTCTTGCCCTGGGTCTCCATGTCACCGGCGAACGGCGAGCCGCCGCGCACCTCCCGATGCCAGGCACGTGACAGCTGCAGCCGCTGGCGGGGCGGCAGCACATACGCTCCGGCCCCTGGGCGGGATTCCACCAGGCCCTCGGCGACAAGGACGCTCAACGCCTTGATCGCGACAGCGGCCGACACCTTGTACTGCTTGTTGATCTGCTCCCGGGTCGGGATCTGGGCCCCCGGAGGGAACTCTCCAGACTGGATGCGCTGCCGCAGGTCATCGGCGACCTGAATGTACAGATACGCCATCCCACGCCCCAGGGTTCGTTCCCGAAAATGCCCGAACAGCTTGACCACTCACGCACAACAGAGGCAAGCTGCCATGACAGCTGTTGATTCGCCATGACAGCTCAGGCGTCCCTGGCCGTGGCCGTGAACTACCCGCTGGTCCTTTTCCTTACCGGTATCCGGGACGGTGACTCGGCTGCACGCTCACGAGTCGGTCGCCGCCCTGCTCGACCAGGCGGAGGGAAGGGCTGCCGGACCGGCGGTCGCCGAGCCGGAGGCCTGAGCTCCACCCCCGCATAAAACGGGCCCGGCAGGCGCTCGCAACGCCGTACCGGGCCCTTGATCAGGAATCGAGGTCCTGACCCATGCGACACCTTAACCCTCCGGACGCCGAGGGAGAGCCCGTCTACGGGCCCTGCTTCTCCACTTTCCGGCCGCCGCTGCCGATGGGGTGCGCGGTCTGCGGGCACCCGCCGTACGACCACGGGTGCCTGCGCGTCGACGCGCACGACTACCGGGCGCCCTCCGGCGCGCAGATACGCGCCCGCCAGCACCTGATCCGCGCCGCCCGGCTGGACGAGCAGGGCATGCCCGCGACCGCGTGGGTGCGGCCGAGCGTGTGCGCGCCGGTGGCCGCCGAGGAGACGCCGGTCGAGGAAGCGCCGGTCAAAGAGATGCCGGTCGAGGAGGTGTCGGCCGTGCCCGTGCCCCGTACGGCCGAGCCCGCCCCGCAGGCGGCACCCCTGCCGTCCGTCCCGGTCGAACCGCAGGCGGTGCCCCGGCCACCCGTCCATGGTGAGCCGGTGTGGCACCAGATCGAGTCGCAGGCGACGTTCCGGCCGCCCGTCCCGGTTGGACCGGTGTTGCGCCCGGTCGAGTCGCGGGAGGCGCGCGCGGTACGGCTGGCTCGGGCCCGTGTCCCGGCCGCCCTGCAGCGGGCCCGAGCCCGGGCGGCGACCGTCCGCTCCCGTCCGCCCCACCCGGCCTCCGACGCCGGCCGTCCGATTCCCGGTGGGCCGCCGTCCCGTGGCGCGGGCCGTCTGCGGCCAGGTGAGCTCGCCGCCCACCACACCACCTCTCGGCCGCCGGACCCGCCCGGGCAGGAGCGTCCGCGCGAATTCGTGGGTGAGCAGCCAGCCGGTGTGCCGGAACGGGCCGTCTGCGGGGTGCTTCCATAGGCGATCACAAATCGAGGCTTTATGGCTATTTTTATGGCAAAATGTGCGATTCGCGTGCCGGTTTCACGCTCTCGATCGCTCGTCGTGCGAGACCCGGTATGAGCAGGACGAAGAAGGGGTGAGGCCGGTGCTCCGTTGGAGTGTGCGTGCCGGTGCGATCACGCTCGCGCTGCTGATCGGGGCCGGCACCGGGCCCGCGTCGGCCGCCACGGGTATCCCCAGGGGGTTCCTGCTGAACGAGGCCGAGGCGACGGCCCCGCCGAACGAGATCGACCGCGACGAGCTGTGGTGGAAGGTCGACGATCGGACCGCCCGGCCGCTGGAGGTGGACCCCTGCGGCTCGAAGAGGTACCGCGACGGCCGTACGGCGATGCGCACGATCACGCTGAAGACGTCGGCCCCCTCCTCGTCGAGTGAGCAGCTGGTCCTCTACCGGAGCGCCCGAGCCGCCGCGGCCGCGCTGGACAGGCTCCGCGCCGACGTACGGCGTTGCACCGAGGACCGGGACGGCTACCGCTACTCGGCCAAGCCGTTGCGCGTCGGGAACGACGCCGTGTGGGTGAAGCACTCCAAGAAGGAGGGGAGGTCCGAGCTCTACGACCGCTTCGCCGTGGTCGCCCGCCGGGGCAAGGCTCTGATCCTCTACACCACGGACGGCGGGAGCTACACGACCGGATCGCTCACCGGACCGGCGAAGAAGATGGCCGTGAAGGTCTGCGGGATCCGCGGCGTCTGCGGATGACCAGGCCGTGCGGGTGCCGCCGGATGCCCGCGGCGGGGAAATCGTGGCACCCAGGTCGGTCATGCGCTCAGTTCACCTGAACGGCGGGGTCTTCGCCGTCACCGATGACCCGGACGGGGTCATCGATGTCTTCCTGGGTTGTGCCGTCTCGCTGGAGGGCGTCTCCGGACGCCCCCTGAGCGTGGAGTTCGCCGAGCGTTTCTCCCCGGAGGGGAGCGGGATGCGTTTCCCCGTCTTCGGTGAGGCGCTCGAACTGCGGTCCTCCCGGATCAGGCCGCAGCAGGGGTGAGCTCGGCCTCGGGCGGGCCCGCCGGGTGAGGAAACGCTCTGGTGGGCCCGCCGGGCGGAGAAACCCTCAGGCGAGCCGCCAGGCGAGGAACCCCTCGGGCGCGTCGGCCTGGACGAGACCCGCCCCGGTCAGCTCCCCCTCGGTCACGTCCCATCCGGGGCGGTAGGCGTGCCCGGTGATCTCCTCCTCGCTGACGACCCTGTCGCCCTCGGTGATCCGGACGGGCTCTCTACGCTGCGCAGGCATGGTGAGAGTGAGCTTCGTCGATGAGACGACCTCGGGTGAGCGGCGCGAGGCCTGGCATCTGGAGATCTTCGAGGAGCGGATCACGCTGCGCGAGGTGATCCGGCGCCGGGTCTTCCAGGAGGTCGCCGAGTGCGACGCGGCCCCGCCGGAGACCTTCCGCGTGCCGGTCCAGCCGGGCGAGACCGAGCGTCAGGCGACGCGCGCGGAGGACGCCTTCCAGGTGTTGCAGGAGCCGGGGTCGCCGCTCTTGAAGCCCCGGTCGAGCCAGTGGGCGATGTTCTTGCCCTTGCCGTTGTATCGGCCCTCGCGCACCTCGTCGCCGTTCGCCTTCATGAGGTCCAGCAGGGCCGGCCAGCCTTCGCCGCCCCGGCCCACGGTCTTCCACACGCTGCCCAGGAAGGCCCCCGCCAGGCAGTCCTGCTGCAGCGAATAGCGCCGGTACTGCTCGGACAGCTCGGATTTGCCGCCGGACGGCAACGCGTCGAAGGCCGCCGCGATGCCGGTCAGCTCCTGCAGGTGCCTGGAATGGAGTCCGGCGACGAACTGCACGTGGTAGATCTCGCGGGTCCGCAGGTAGTACTTCTTGTCCACCAGGACCACCGCGGTCTTCGTCTCGGCGCAGTAGGAGGAGTGGGTGCCCTTCTCCCAGTCCGAGTCGCAGAACCGGGCCGGCTTGGTGAGGACGACGAGCCGGGCGGGTTCGAAACGCAGTCCGGCCCGTGCGAAGTGCCGTGACCACGAGGTGTTCATGCACTGCCAGAGGGCGTGGAGCGTGCGCTTGGCGTCCGCGCTGCTCTCGGTGCTGAGAGCGCCGCCGGAGCAGGCGGAGGACGTGAGCTTCCCGCTCCCGTAGAGGCTGTTGCCGGTCAGTTCGGGGGTGTCCCGGACGGGGTGGGCGAGGGCGCCGGCCGTACCGGGGATGAGAACGGCGGTGAGCAGGCTCGCGGCCAGGAGCGAGAGAGATTTACGCACGAATCAGCAGATTAGAGGAAAGCGGCGTATCGGCGGGAGGCCGGGGGCGGAGCGGTCCTCCGCCCCCGGCACCCGGGTCAGTGAGCCGGGAGCTGCACCGCCTCCTCCTGGGCCAGCCGCTCCGTGCCGGACAGCGTGTTGAGCGGCTTCTCCTTGATGAACAGCACCGCCACCAGCGCGAGCGCGGTCAGCGGCACGCCGATGAGGAACAGCTCGGCGGTGGCCGTGGCGTACACGTCCTGGACGATGCGGACCACGGGCGCGGGCAACTGGGAGACGTCCGGTACGGCCTGGCCCTCCCCGCCCGAGCCGCCGCCACCGGCGGCGGCGGCCAGCGGGCCGAGCTTCTCGGTCATCAGCGTGGTGATCCGGTTGGCGAGCACCGCGCCCAGGACGCTGACACCGACCGCACCGCCCATGCTGCGGAAGAAGGTCAGCGTCGAGGTGGTGACGCCCAGGTCGTGCGCGGGCACGTCGTTCTGCGCCGCCAGCACCAGGTTCTGCATGAGCATGCCGACGCCGACGCCGAGCACCGCCATGTAGACCGAGAGCAGCAGCGTGCCGGTCTGCCCGTCGATGGTGGACAGCAGGCCCATGCCGGCGAGCATGACGACGCCGCCGGCCACCAGGAAGCCCTTCCACCGGCCCCACTTGGTGATGAGCTGGCCGGCGACGGTGGAGGAGACCAGCAGGCCGAAGACCATCGGCAGGCTCATCAGACCCGCGACCGTCGGGGACTTGCCGAGCGCGATCTGGAAGTACTGCGACAGGAACACCGTGCCGCCGAACATCGCCACGCCGACCAGCACGCTGGCCACGGTGGCCAGGGTGACCGTACGGTTCCGGAACAGCGAGAGCGGGATGATCGGCTCGGCCGCGCGCGACTCCACCCAGAGCGCCACCGCCAGGACGGCCAGGCCGCCGCCGACCAGGCCCGCGGTCCACCAGGAGGCCCACTCGAACTGGTTGCCCGCCAGCGACGACCACACCAGCAGGGTGCAGACGCCCAGCGTGATCAGGAAGGCGCCCAGGTAGTCGACCTTGACCTCCTTGCGCACCACCGGCAGGTCGAGCGTGCGCTGCAGCAGCACGATGGCCAGGACCGTGAACGGCACGCCGATCAGGAAGCACCAGCGCCAGCCGAGCCACGAGGTGTCGACGAGCAGGCCGCCGATGAGCGGCCCGGCGACGGTGCCGACGCCGAACACGGCGCCGAAGATACCGGCGTAGCGGCCGAGCTCGCGCGGCGGGATCATGGCCGCCATCACGATCATGGCCAGCGCGGTCATGCCGCCCGCGCCGAGGCCCTGCACGACGCGGCTGACGATGAGGATCTCCACGTTCGGGGTGAGACCCGCGATCAGCGAGCCCACCACGAACAGGCCGAGGGAGAGCTGGATCAGCAGCTTCTTGCTGTAGAGGTCGGCCAGCTTGCCCCAGAGCGGCACGGTGGCCGTCATGGCCAGCAGCTCCGAGGTGACGATCCAGGTGTAGACGGTCTGCGAGCCCTGCAGGTCGGTGATGATGCGCGGCAGGGCGTTGGCCACGACGGTCGAGGCCAGGATGGACACGAACATGCCCATCATCAGCCCGGACAGTGCTTGCAGGACCTTCCGGCGAGAGGTGGGCCCGGGGGGTGCGGCCGAGGATTCGGGCTGCGCACTGGTGGCGGTCATGCTTCCTCGATCTTTCAGGGAGGGGTCGGGGTCGGTACGGCGTCCGGGACGTCCGCGGTCCCCCGGCGGGGCGCCGGGGCGGTTCAGGAGGGGGACGGGGCGGTGCGGGAAGAGGGCGGAGGGGATCCGGAGAGGAGCAGGAGTCCGGGAGAAGAAGGGGGAGGAACGGCGGAGCGGGGCGGTCAGGTGACCGACGGCCCGGGATCGGGCAGTCCGGTGGACAGCCGGGAGAAGGCGTCATCGAGCAGGTCGACCAGGAGCGGGTCGCCGGCCGCGGCGCTCCACCGCATCATCGCCACCCGGAAGGCCGTCAGGGCCACGGCGGTGACGAGCTCGGCGTGACCGTCACCGGTGGGGCCGTCGTCGGTCTCAGCGGCCGGACCCGCGCCGGCCTGCTCCGTGGCGTCGGGACCGGCACCGAACCGACCGGCACCGAACCTACCGGCGACGACGGCCGTCAGGGACCGCTCGGTCTCGGTCCCGCCTGCGACGAGGCGGGGCAGCAGCGACGGGTTCTGCTCGAAGACCTTGAGCCGGAGCAGCCACTGCTCGCGCTGCTCCTGGATGCTCACGGCCGCCTCCCGCAGCACCAGTCGCAACGCCTCCAGCGCGGGCACGGCGGCGGGGACGGCCGTCAGCTTCCCGCACAGGTCGGCGGCAGCCGTCGGGTCCCCTCCGATGAGGGCGTCCTCCTTGGTGGGGAAGTAGTTGAAGAACGTGCGGGAGGAGACGTCCACCGCTCCGGCGATGTCCTCGACGGTGACGTCGGCGAGACCGCGTTCGGCGACCAGCCTGAGGGCGGCCCGCTCCAGCGCCGCACGGGTTTCGAGCTTCTTCCGGTCTCTCCGGCCGAGCTCGTCGTTGCTGTCCACGATGGGCAGAACGAGTGGGGTGCCCAAAAAATTTCAGGTCATGCAAAGTTTTAGATTGTGAAACGCGCCGGACATCCGGGCCGGTCACCGTACGGCGTCGGGTGTCCTCCCCGCCGTTCCCACCGACGTGACCGGCCCCATCGTCCCGGCCGGTCTCCTACAGGAGCTGGTCGAACAGGCGTCTCATCGGAGAGAATCCGGCCGCCTCGTAGAAGGCCAGCGCCTCGGTGTTGAAGTCCCAGACCTCGGTGACGAAACGCCTGCACCCGGCCTCCCGGCCCGCCTCGCGGACGGCGTCGAGCAGCGCGGTCCCGACGCCGCGACGGGTCGCCTGCGGTGCCACGGCCAGGTGTTCCAGGACGATGAACGCGTCCTCGGCGGTGAGGACGCCGGCGGCACGGCGGTGGACGGCCGCCATCGCGTACCCGGCGGCCGGCACGTCGGGGAGCTCGGCGATGAAGATCCTGAACGACCCGTCGTCGATCCGCTCCCTGAAGCCCGCCGTCAGATCCTCGGCGGACGGGTTCTCGCGGAAGAGGTCCGGCCGGTGCGCCACGTGGATGTCGTGCACGTGGCGGTTCAGCTCCGCGAGCAGCGCCGCGTCTCCGGGAGTCGCCGGGCGGACCACCGAGGGCCGTGCGGGAGGCTCTTCGTGTCGTGGCTGCATGTCGGCTCCTGATGTCGGTTCTTGGCGTCGTCGGAACGCGCGACATCCTAGATTCCGAGCGATTCGCCTGTCGTAGGAAATATGGGGCAGACGATCGGTGGAGAAGCCGAGGACCGGCCGGCCGACGTGCGGACCACAGCCGGTCGCGTCGGTATCCGGACGCAGCCGGTCGGACCGGGGCCCGGGTGCGGAGCCGTACCCGGCGGGAGCGTGGGTTCGGGCGGGAACACGGGAACACGGGAACACGGGAACACGGGAACACGGGAACGCGGTATCGGCCGGGGCGGCTCGCGCCCCGGCCGGTGCTCTCTGATCAGGATCGCTGACCGGATCGATCCCTACTCGGTCGCGGTGGCGGTGTCGGCGGCCTTCCCTCCGCCGCGGGGGCCGCCGCCCAGCAGGCCGGCGCGGTGCGCCTTGAGGACGGCGTCGGCCTCGGCCTGGGTGATCGTGCCCGCGGTGACGGCGGTCTTGAGCCGCTCGGTCAGTGCGGTCTCGGCCGCGGCGGTGCGCTTCTGCCGCAACGTGTCCAGCGCCGCGGTCACCTTGTCGGCGCTCACGCCGAGCTCGGCGGCCAGGGCCTCGGCCATCGCGGTACGGTCGCCCGGCTGGAAGTCCTTGCCGGTGCCGCGGGCTCCGCGGATCTCCTCCAGCGCCGCGGTGACCTTGGCCTCGTCGACGCCGAGGAGTTCGGCGAGCTCGGCGGCCTTCTGGCCGCGGTCGCCGTGCCCGCCGTGCCCGCCGCGCCGTCCGTCCCCGGTCGTGGTGCCGGTCGTGGGGCCGGAGGCCGTCGACGAGGAAGCGGGGGTCGGTTCGGCGGCCCAGGCCGCCACCGGCACGACCAGACCTCCGGCGAGAGCGGTGCCGAGACCGGCGACGACGACCAGGCGCTTGGTGCGGTTCATGACACTCCTTGTTCGGTTTCGCTTCGTTTACCTGGACCGATGTTCGGCGGTCCGGATGAGACGCCGATGGCGGGAGCCTGAGAATCCGATGAGGACCCTCCTGTCACGCCGAGCGGCGGAGTCGAGGAGTTGAGGAGCTGAGGGGAAAAGCCGCCGGCAACCGTACGACAACCGCTTCGCACCGTGACCGGTCATGTTCGGAGTGCATTGTCGGGGTTCCGCCACACCAGCCGAGGAGTCCGTCTTCATGCGCAAGCACCGCCTGCTCTCCTTCTCCGTCGCCGCCGGCCTGGCCTTCAGCGGCCTGGCCGTCCAGCCCGCGTCCGCCGTGGCGGCTCCCGCCGTGGTGACGGCGTCGAAGTGGCGTCCCGCCCCCGCCAAGTCGGTGACGTTCCGGACCGAGGGCGTCGTCGCCGCGGTGGACGCCGGCGCCGCGACCCTCACCGTCACCGTCCCGGCCGCCGGCGGTGCCACCGCCCAGGTCTCCCTCGCCGTCGCCGCCACCGCCGCCGTGACCGTCGACGGTGTCGCCGCGACGACGGCCGAGGTGCCCGTCGGCGCCCGCATCAAGGTGACCGGCACCGGCATCAGCGGCACCCGCACCGCCACCCGGCTGGTGGTGACGACGACCTGGAGTTTCCGTCAGGACGGTACGGTGGCCGCGGTGGACGCCGATGCCGCGACGCTCACCGTGGCGGCGGCCAACGGTGCGGAGAGCGCGATTCCGGTGGCCGAAGAGGCGGTGGTGCTGGTCGACGGTGTCGCCGCGACGCTCGCCGAGGTGCCGGTCGGCGCCCGTATCAAGGTGACCGGCACCGTGACCAACAGCGTCGGCTCCGCCACCCGGCTGGTGGTGACGACGACCTGGAGCTTCCGTCAGGACGGCATGATCGCCGCGGTGGACGCCGACGCCGCCACCGTGACCGTGACCCACCTGGCCAGGACCGGTCTCGCGCAGACCACGATCCCCGTGGCCGATGGGGCGGTCGTCACTCTGAACCGGACCGTCTCCACGCCGGCCGCCCTCCCGGCCGGTGCTCAGGTCCAGGTGACCGGCACCGTGACCAACGGCGTCGCCTCCGCCAAGAAGATCATCGCCACCACGGTGGTGAAGCGGCGCCGGTGAGACGGCGACCGGTTCCCGTCCGCAGGAGGCGGGGGCGTCCCGGATTCAACCGGTCGGGAAAACGGAGGGCGCGATCGGGACGGAGGGGGCGGTCGGGAAAACGGAGGGCGCGATCGGGACGGAGGGGGCGGCGGGGGTGCCGCAGGCGCCGGCGGTCCGGCGTTCCGCGGCGATCCGGTCGACGCCCTTGGCCCGGTACTCCTCCTGCTCCTCCGGCGGCGGGACGTGCCGCCACGCGCCGTCCTCCCGGACGAAGTCGTAGTCGTAGGGGGTCGGGTCGCCGGTGCGGCTCGCCGTCACCAGGGCGGTGTCTCCCATGACGTGGACGTCGGTGACGGTGAACGCCGCGTCGGCGACGAGCTGGGGGCAGAGCCGGAACAGGCGCACGTACTCCTCACGGGTGATCGACGACCGGGCCCGGGTGCTCCACAGGTCCCAGAAGTCGCCGGACCGCCCGCCCGCGTAGGCGTCGAACGCGTCCTGGGCGGCCTGCCGTACGGCCTCCTCCGACCGGGCGTCGCCCGGAGCGTCCGAGGCGCCGGCGGAGGCCGGCGGAGAATCCTGCGCCGCGGTCGGGTCCAGCACGGTGAGCACGGCGATCACCGTTCCGATGATCAGGCCGGCGACCATGAGGACGATCACGGTCAGGCCGCGGCCCGTCTCGCCCCTGGACGGCGGGCCGTACTGGGCCAGGGCCAGACCGAGATCCACGGGTCCCTCCGGGGGTTCAGTCCTCGTACGGCTCGGCGGGGGCGTCGATCTTCACCAGATCCGTGGCGGACAACTCCGGATGGACCACCCCGTTGGGCATCTTCTCGAACGTCGGGGGGATCCAGGTGCCGGTCACCTCGACCCAGGTGTCGGCGGGCGGCGCGGGAACCCCCTTGATCGCGACCTTCAGCGGGAAGGCGTCCGCGGCGCAGCAGGCCAGCTGCATCCGCGTCAGATACCACTGGCCCCGCTTCTTGGACGGTACGGCGAAACCGGTCAGCCGGACCCGGCGGCCGGTCAGGGACTTCTTCTCGTCGTCCCAGGCCCGGCCGATGAACTCGCCGATCTTCATGTCCACCGGGCCGTCTCCGGTCAGCGGGGTGAAGGCGCTGAGCGCCTGCGAGCGCGGCCGGGGCGTGTCGTCGGAACGGGCGGCGGCGAACGAGCCCAGGGCGGGCGGCGCGATCAGGAAGATGGCGAACACCGGCAGGCACAGCAACCAGGCGACCCGCGGACCGCCGTGCCCGTGCCCGTTTGCGTGCCCGTGCCCGTGCCCGTTTGCGTGCCCGTGCCCGTGTGCGTGGTCGGTACCGCTCCCGTCCGTGTCCCCGCCCTCGGCCGCACGCCCCTGCACGGGCCCGTCCCCGTGCTCCTCCCCCACCCGCCAGGCCTGGACCAGGCCGGTGAGGCCGAGGATCAGCAGCCCCGCCCCGGCGCCGATCAGGAACGGCCGGAAACCGGGCTTGACGTAGTTCAGGTAGGTCGTGGAGAACGCCGAGATCCGCAGCACGGCGCCGCCCAGCAGGGCCAGGACCAGGTTCTGGGACAGGCGGTTCACAGCAGCAGCCATCCGGACAGGGCGCTCACCAGTACGGCGAGCACGAAGGTCAGCGGGACGAACCTGACCGCGAACGCGCGGCCGAAGGTGCCGATCTGCAGCGCGATCAGCTTGAGGTCGACCATCGGCCCGACCACCAGGAAGGCGAGCTTCGCGGTCGGGGAGAACGCCGTCATCGAGGCGGCCACGAACGCGTCGGCCTCCGAGCAGATCGACAGCAGTACGGCGAGCAGGGCCATGACCAGCACCGCCAGCCAGGGGATCCGGGCCACGGCGGTCAGCCACTCGCGGGGGACGAGCACGTTGAGCGTGGCGGCGGCCAGGCCGCCGACGATGAGGAACCCGCCGGCGTGCAGCAGGTCGTGCCGCATGGCCTCGCCGAACGCGGCGAGCTTCGAGCCCCCGCCGTGCGGGCGGGACGGGATCCGCAGCCACTCGCTCCGGCCGAACCGCAGCCAGAGCCAGCCGACGAGCACCGCCACGGTCAGCGAGGCGCCGAACCTGGCGGCGACCATGAGCGGCTGGCCGGGGAAGGCGACGGCGGTGGCGACCAGCACGATCGGGTTGATCGCGGGTGAGGCGAGCAGGAAGGCCAGCGCGGCGGCCGGGGTCACCCCCCGGGCCATCAGCCCCGACGCGACCGGGACCGACGCGCACTCGCAGCCCGGGAGCACCGCGCCCGCCATCCCGGCCACGGGCACGGCCGCCGAGGGTCGCGCGGGCAGCGCCCGGGTCCAGAACGAGGCCGGGACGAACGCGGTGATCGCGGCGGACAGGGCGACGCCGAAGACCAGGAACGGCAGGGCCTGCACGCAGATGGCCACGAAGATCGTGGCCCAGGTCCGCAGCGCCGCCGAGGTCAGGTGGGGGGCGAGGGCGAACCGCCCCACGACGAGCAGGGCGATGACGAGCATGAAGCCCCAGGGCAGGGCGCGCCCCGCGGAGAGGCCGCGGCCCCAGGAATCGGGGGGGACCGGTCCGTCCTCATCCGTCCACGCCCGTCGCTGATCGGTGTGGAGATGAGACATGGCCCCCATCGTGCCAGATGCTCCTGCGGGACCTCATGCTCCTGCGGGACCTCATGCTCCTGCGGGACCTCATGCTCCGGCGGGACCTCATGCTCCCCCCGTACCCCGTACCCCGTACCCCGTACCCCGTGCTCCCGCCGGGCCGTGCCGTGCCGCATGCCGGAGCGGACGGCTCCCCGCCGGGAGAACGCTCACAACTGCGACAGCAGCCACCTCGGACCGGTGACCTCGGCGCCGAGTTCGGCGACGCGGCCGCGCAGGGCGCGGTCGGCGGTGACGACGAGGACGCGCTCCCAGTCGGCGCTCTCCCGGACGGCCCGCACGATCGTGTCGTCCCCGCTGCCCGGCGCGGCCAGGACGGTGACGCCGCGCGGTGCGGACACCTCCCGGGCGGCGCCCTCGACGACCGTGACGATCCGCGGGAACCAGCGGGCCAGGACGGGCACGTGCCCGGGTACGGCGTGCAGACCGCCCTCGGCGAGGGCCGCGACCTCGGAGAGCAGCTTGGCGGTCGCCCCGGCGCGGTCCTTCCACCAGCCGTGCTCGGCGCGCGCGCCGACGATGTTGGCGGCGTCGAGGACGAGCACCAGGGGGCCGAGGGCCGGCCTGATCGCGGGCCAGGTCTCCGCGAAGCCCGGATGGAGCCGCCTGGCGGTGATCTCCTCGACGGGCAGCCAGCGCAGGTCGGTGCTCTCGCTGTTGGCCGGGACCGCGGGCAGCAGCTCCGCGGCCTCGGCGATCACCGTCTCGAAGGACCAGCCCCCGTGGTCGTCGAGGTAGACGCCCTGAACGCGGAGGCCGTCGCCGTACAGCGCCGCCTCCTCGCGGGCCTCGCGCAGGGCGCCGGTGATCGCGTCCTCGTGGCTGTCGCGGGCACCGCCGGGCAGCCCCCAGGTGCCGCCGTGATGGCTCCACGGGGAGCGTTTCTGCATGAGGACGTGGGGGGCGCCCGCCGAGTCGTGGTGGACGGCGAGCAACCCGGACGCGCCGTACAGGCCCCAGTGCCGGTGGCCCCGGGCGCACCGGGCCCAGCCGTCGCCGTCCCCCACCGTCATGGCGTCCATGATGCCTCACCTCGGATCTTTTTCCAGGGGGCCGAGCCGGTCGGGATCACCGATTGCGCCGGCGGTGACGCCTCCATCAGGATGTCCCGATGGAACAGGCCGCTCCTCCCGAGCAGATCACCGCCGGTCCCGTCGTGCTCCATCGGGTGCGGGAGGCCGACACCGAGAGCGTCGCGGCGGCGATCGGTGAGTCCATCGCGCATCTGCGGCCGTGGATGCCCTGGGCCCACGACGGGCACTCGACCGAGGACGCCCTCGACTGGATCCGGCGCGCGGAGGAGGGCTGGGCCGGGGGCACCGTGTTCGGTTACCTCATCCGGCTCGCCGCCGACGGCACGGTCGTCGGATCCGTCAGCCTGATGGCCCGCGTCGGCCCCGGGGCACTGGAGATCGGGTACTGGCTGCACGGCGGTCACACGGGCCGGGGACACATGACGGCCGCGGTCGAGGCGCTCACCGGCGAAGGGCTCGCCCTGCCCGGGATCGAGCGAATCGTGATCAAGCACGACGCGACGAACCATGCGAGCGGCGCCGTACCGCGGCGCCTGGGCTACCGCCAGGTGGGGCGGGTGTCCCGGGAGCCGGTGGCGCCCGGGGAGAGCGGCGTCGAGGTGGTCTGGGAGATCCGGCGGAAGTGACCTCGACGTCGATCCGTACGACGCCGATCCGTTCGGCTCCCCTCCGCCGGAGGCTTCCCGCCGCACCCTCGGACCTCGTCCCGACGGGTGTCCTCACCGGGGTCGCCGGGGGTCCTCGCCGGCCCTCGGACCGAACCGGAGTCCGTCGGTCCCGGATTCAGGAGCGGTCCCGGATTCAGGAGCGGTCGCGGCGCAGGGCCGTCCGCCGGTGGTCGCCGGGGGCGGTCACGATGAGGCGGCGCGCCATCGCGGTGGCGTCCTCCTTCGTGAGGCTCGATCCCATGGCCGTCGCCTGGTCGTACGCCTCCGGCGGCAGGGCGGTCCGCACGGCGGCGACGTTCCGGGGGCCGTCCAGCGGATCCATGAGCTCGGGGGAGTAGCCCACCCGGGAACCGATGGCCGAGACCGCGCCGAGGAGCACCGCGCCGTCCACCGCGCGACCCGTCATGCCGAGCGCTCCGGCGAGCACGTGGGCGCAGGCGAGCCAGGAGGTCACGTCCTGCATGCGGTCGAGGCGCACGACCATGCGGGCCATCTGCTGCACCGCCCGGTCGGCCTCGCCCAGGTCCATGGCGACCTTCGCCGCGATCCAGCCCGCGGAGCAGTACGCCCAGTCATGGCCGCAGGCCTCGGCGATGTCGGCGGCCCGCGCGAGTTGTTCGACGGCGAGCAGCGGATCACCCGCCGCCCGGGTGATCTGCCCGCGAACCATCATCGTCTCGGCCTCGATCCAGGACAGTCCCGCGGTCCGCACGTGCTCGCGGCCCTCGGCGAGCGCGATCCGCGCCCGCCCGGGGTCCCCGCTGAGCTGGAGGAAGTACGCCCGGTACGGCAGGGCGCGGGCCATGACCTCCACCTCACCGGTGGCCGCGGCCTGCCGCAGCGCGAGCTCGATGTCGTCGTTCCCGGCGGACGGGTCGCCCTGGAGATAGCGGAGCAGCGCCCGCCCGACCAGCGCCCGTGCCCGCCCCGGATGGTCGGCGCCCGTACGGCCGAGGGCCTCGGACAGCCACGCGATGCCCTCGTGCACGTCGCCGTCGCGGTACCAGAACCATGACAGCGCGGAGGCGACGCGCAGCGCGGAGTCCCCGTCGCCCGTGGCCAGGGCGTGGCCGAGGGCGGCCCGCATGTTCGCCTGCTCGTGCCGGATCCTGCGCAGCCAGAGTTCCCCGTCGAAGGTGCGCAGGCGCCGTTCGGCCGTCTCGGCCAGCTCCACCGCCCACGCGAGGTGGCGGCCGGCCCACCGGTCCCGCTCGCCGGCGGGCAGGTCGCGGACGGCGTACTGCCGGATGGTCTCCAGCATCCGGTAGCGCCGGGGCGTCGCGGCGCCGTCCACGGTGACCAGCGACTTGGCGACGAGACCGCTCAGCCTGGGCGTCACCGCCGGAGACCCCGCCACCTGCTCGGCCGCCTCCAGGTCGAACCCGCCCTCGAAGAGGCTCAGGCCGCCGAGCAGCTCCCTCTCGGGAGGGGTGAGCAGACGCACGCTCGACGCGATCGCCGCCTCCAGGCTCCGATGGCGTTCCGGGGCGGTGCGGGGGCCGGAGGACAGCAGGGTGAACCGGTCGTGGAGCCCGGCGGCGATCCGGTCGAGGGACAGGACCCGGGTCTGGGCCGCCGCGAGTTCGATGGCCAGGGGGAGGCCGTCCAGTTCCCGGCAGATCCGGGAGATCAGCTCCCGTTCGTCGTGCCGTGGGCGCAGACCCGGGCGGACGGCGACGGATCGTTCCACGAAAAGCTCGACGGCCGCCCCATCGGGATCCAGCGGCAGCAGTTCCCAGGTCGTCTCCCCCGCGACGGCCAGCGGCTCGCGACTCGTGGCGAGCAGCCGCAGGCCGGGGCAGCGGGACAGCAGCGCCTCCGCGAGCGGCGCGACCTCGTCGACCAGGTGTTCGCAGTTGTCGAGGACGAGCAGCGTCTCCCGGTCGCCGATCGACGCGGCGAGGTGGTCGGCGTCGGCCGTGACGGCCGTGCCCATCGCCGCGCCGACCGCGGTCGGCAGCAGCTCCGCGTCCGTCACGTCGGCCAGGAGCGCCAGCCAGGGGCCGTCCCCGTCCCGGCGCCTCCGAGCGATCTCCAGGGCCGTGCGGCTCTTGCCCGCTCCGGCGGGACCGGTGATCGTGACCAGCCGGTGCGCGGCGAGCAGACCCTCGATCGCGTCCACGGCGGCGTCGCGTCCGATGAGGCGGGTCAGCGGCACCGGAAGCCGCGGGCGGGCGGGTTCCCCCGGCTCGACGGGCCGGGCGACCGCCGCCGGCTCCTTCCCGGGCGACCGGTCCAGGGCGGGGTCCTGCCGGAGCACCGCGGCCTCCATGGCGCGCAGCGCGGGGCCGGGGTCCACGCCGAGTTCCTCCGCCAGCCGCTCGCGCGCCGTGCGGAGGGCGGCCAGGGCGTCCCCCTGCCGCCCGGCCCGGTACAGGGCGAGCGCGAGGAGTTCCCAGGACCGCTCGGTCAGGGGGTGCTCGCGGACCAGCGGCTCCAGTTCCCCCACCGCCTGGGCGGCCGCGCCCGTCGCGAGGCGGGCCGCCGCGTGATCCTGGCGGGCGGTCAGCCGGGCGTTCTCCAGGCGGGAGATCTCCACGGCCGCCACGTCGGTGTCGCCGAGGTCGGCGTAGGCGGGGCCGCGCCACAGCGCCAGCGCGGCCGTGAGGCTCTCCAGCGCCGCCGCCGGATCGTCGGGCAGCAGCCGCGCGCCGCGCTCCGCCAGAGCGGTGAAGCGCTCGGAGTCCACCGCTTCCGGTCGGACGCGCAGGACGTAGCCCGGTCCCTGGCGGTCGAGGAGACCCGTGGCCGCGCGGGGAGGCCGGTCCGGCTCCAGGACCTTCCTGACCTTGGTGATGTACGAGTACAGGGTGGCCGTCCCGCTGTTCGGAGGCCGCTTTCCCCACATCGCGTCGATGATGCGGTCGGTCGTCACCATCGTGCCCTGCGCGATGAGGAGCGTCGCCACCAGGGTCCTGGCACGGGCTCCTGCGAGGTCGATCCGCTCCGTCCCGCGGGTCACCGTCAGCGGGCCCAGGACGGAGAAGTGCAGCCCGGCCGGTTCAGCGCTCACGTGCGGCCCGTTCCCCCCGTGTCCACCTCCGCTCGAATATGAGCTTGTCTCTAGTTTGCCGGAAATCGTGGTGAATGTGGGTTATTTTCCGCGAATCCGTCGTCACTCGGCCCGATGGCCGGGCGTCACGGCGGTGTCCGTGTCATGGCCGGGTGGGCGTCATGGCGGGGTCCGTGTCATGGCCGGGTGGGCGTCATGGCGGGGTCCGTGTCACGGTGGGTGGAGTCACGGCGGGGTGAGCGCACGGTGCTGGTGGCGGACCAGGTCGGCGTAGTGGCCGCCGTGGGCCGTCAGCTCGTGGTGCGTCCCGGTCTCGACGACCCGTCCCCGGTCGAGCACGACGATCAGGTCGGCGTCCTGGACGGTCGACAGCCGGTGCGCGATGATGATCTGCGTCTGCCCCAGCCCGAGCAGGTTGCGGCGGATGCGCTCCTCGGTGGCCGCGTCCAGGCTGGCGGTCGACTCGTCCAGCAGCAGGATCCGCGGACGGTGGGCCAGCGCGCGGGCCAGCGCCAGGCGCTGGCGCTGCCCGCCGGACAGGCGTCCGCCGCCCTCGCCGACGTCGGTGTCGTAGCCCTGGGGCAGGCGCGTGATCTCGTCGTGGATCTCGGCCACCCGGGCGGCGTGCTCGACCGCCTGCCCGCTCAGCTCGGAGAAACCCGCGATGTTGGCCCTGACGGTGCCGGAGAACAGGTGCGGCTGCTGGGTGACGACGCCGACCTGCCGCCGCAGCCACCGCCGGTCGAACTCCTCCAGCGGGACGCCGTCGAAGCGGATCCGCCCGGTGGACGGCTCGACCAACCCGACCAGCGCGCGGCCGAGGGTGGTCTTGCCGGATCCGGACGCGCCGACGATCGCGACCCGGGCGCCGGGCGGGATGTGCAGGGAGACGTCGCGCAGCACCGGGGTGCGGGCGTCGTAGCCGGTGCTGAGCCCGGTGACGGTGATACCGCCGCGCAGCCCGCCCGCCGGCCGGAGGCCGCCGTGCCGTTCCGGCTCCGCGCCCATCAGGTCGGTGATCCTCCCGACGTGCGCGGCTGCGAGCTGCAACTGGTAGACGATGCCGAGCAGGGAGGTCAGCGGCGCGGTCGCGGCGACGGCCAGTGACACCAGGGCGAGCCGGTCGCCCAGCGTCGCGCCCGTGTCGGCGGCGGCGAACACGGTGACGAGCAGTCCGAGGTGCAGCGCCGTCCCCAGGGCGCTGCTCACCGCCTGCACCCCGGCCACGTGCCGGTCGCGGGCCGCCCCGGTGGTCAGCTCCTCGTCGTGGTGGGCACGCCAGCGGGCGGCGGCGGCCTGCTCGCCGCCGGAGGCCTTGATCGCCTCGATGCCGGCGAGGCTGTCCACCAGGGTGGACTGGGTGGCTGCGCCGGTGTGCAGCGCGGCCAGGGCCAGGTGCATCCCCCGGCGGGTCGTGGCCAGCACCACGACGGCCTGGACGGCGGCGGCCGCGAGCGTCAGCAGCGCCAGCCGGGGCGAGGCCGCCGTCAGCAGGGCCAGATACGACACCGCGGTGAACAGGTCGAGCAGGAAGGACAGCGACTGCTCGGTGAGCAGGTCGCGCAGCATCGCCACGCCGCTGAGCCGGCTCAGCAGGTCGCCTCTGGAGCGGCGCTGGAAGAACCGGTAGGGCAGGGACAGCGTGTGGCCGACGAGTCCGCGCATCACCTCGGCCGCGACCGAGGTCTGCAACCGGATCATCACCCGGGCGCGGGTCCACACCACCAGCACCTGGGTGAGCACCACGCAGGCGGCCGCCGCCGCGAGCGCCGCCGTGTCCGCCGCCGCCGGCCGGTCCACCACGAGCTTGGTGAACAGGGGGACGGCCAGACCGAGGAGCTGCACGCCTAGTGAGGCCAGCAGCACCGCGGCGATCAGCCCGCGGTTGGCCAGCACGGGCGCGATCAGCGGCCGCAGCGCCCGCCACGGCCGGGACCTGACCGGCGGGACGAGCCCGGTGGGGGCGTCGGCGAGCAGCACCGTGCCGGAGTAACCGGCCCGGAACCGCCGCTGCGACAGCCGCCGCCGGCCCCGCGCCGGGTCCAGGACGGCGACGGCGCGAGGAGTGGCCCGTTCGACCACCACGAAGTGGTTGTTCTCCCACAGGGCGACGAACGGCGTGGGGAGCTCGGCGACGGTGCTCATCGGGGCGCGGCAGGCGCGCAGCCGCAGTCCGAAGCGGGCCCCGGCCCGGATCATCTCGCGCAGGCTCACACCGTCGACGCCCTCGGCGAGATGCTCGCGCACCTCACCGAGACCGGTGCGGCGGCCCAGCCCGCCGAGGACCATGGCCAGGCAGGCGGCGCCGCAGTCACTGCGGGTGAGCTGCATCCGCAGCGGAACGCGCCGTCTCACAGCCAGAACCACCGGATCTCCGAGGTGCGCCGCCGTTCGTCCAGCCACGCCTGGAACGCCGCGTCGCGGGCCGCGTCGAGCACCTGCGGCGCGTCGGGGTCGGGCGGGACGACCTCGTAGACGACCCCGGCCAGATGGCCGCCGTCGTGGGGGACCGGTCCGACGGCCGTCCCCGCGGGCACGGTCCGCAGGGGCTCCGGCAGCCGGGGAGTGAGCGTCGCGGCGACCTCCAGGCGCAGTCCCCGCCCCTTCTCCCCGTTCTCCCTCTTCTGCCCGTTCTCCCCGGCCGCCGCCGGGCGGTCGGCGTCGCGGTCGGCGTCGCGTCCGGGCAGCAGGGCCGCGGTGACCCGGTCGGTGAACTCCGCCGCCGGTCCGTCGAGCAGGGTGTGCAGGGCGTCCGGCCGAGCCGCGGTCACCCAGGCGGCCCGGCGCAGGGTGAACTGCTCCGGGTGCTCGGCGAGGTGGCGCCGGGCGGGCTCCCCGGCGAAGCGCTCGCGGATCCGGGCGATGCGCGCCCGGGTCCTGACCTGGTCCCAGAACGCCTCCTCGGACGTGCCGGTCTCGGCCAGCCAGTCCAGCGTCTGCGCACGGGTGGTGAGCCCGCGCCGGCGCCGGAACTCCTCGGCGGCCCGCTGCATCTCCGCGGGCGTCGGCGGCTGCATGGCGTCCGACAGCTCGCTGAGGAGGATGCGGTAATCGATCAGCCGCTCGTGCAACCGCCGGTCGCGGGCGCCGAGGGACCGGATGGCCGACAGCGCGGCCGCGATCGACAGTCCCACCCCGTCCACGCTGAGGATGTTCGCCGCGGCCCAGTGGGTGGAGTGGTCGACCAGCCAGGGGACGCCGTCGTCCGTCTCGGCCGACAGCGCGACGGACCCGCCCTCGGGATGGTCCAGCAGCAGGTCGTAGCCGACCCGGTTCGTGCCCGGCGGCTCGTCGACCGCGAGCTGGGCGCGCAGCCACGGCCGCCGCTCGCTCCACTCCCGCACCCGCCGGTGCGCCCGGTCCACCTCGCCTGGGGCGGTGGGCAGGTCGCGCAGGAGCGCGACCGCGTCGGCGAGGTCCGCCGCGAAGGCGGCGGACGCGGGTGCGGGTGCGGGTGCGGGTGCGGGTGCGGGTGCGGACGCGGGTACGGGCGCGGGTACGGCGATGCGGGTGGGAGTGGAGGCGGGGGTGGCGGAACGCGTGCTCCGGTCAGCGGACATCGACGGGACCCTCGGGGTGGGAACGGGTGGTGGCGTCGGCGAGCCAGTCGGCGATCGCGTCACCGATGGGCATGCCGGTCAGCAGCTCGACGAAGGCCCACTGGCCGTCGACGTTGAGCTCCAGGAAGACGTACCGGCCGTCCGGCGTCACGATGAAGTCCAGCGCGCCGTAACTCAGGCCGAGTCCCGCGACCAGCCGCACGCACCGCTCGGTGACGTCCCGCGGCAGGTCGTAGGGGGTGTAGCCCACCTTGGGATCCTCGTAGTGCCGCCAGTCGACGGCGGTCAGCCGGGAGGCCTGGGAGTCGATGCGGGCGGCGAACACCCGCTCGCCGACGACCGTCACCCGCAGCTCGTACGCCTTGGGCACATTGGGCTGCAGCATCGCCGGGCCGTACCGGAGCCGGTGCCGGCCGGACAGCCGCCGCCGGGGCACCGTCGCGGTGAAGAGATGACGGGCCTCGCCGTCGACGGTGAACGCGCGGTAGCCGAGCGCCTTGGTGATGAGCCGGCCGCCGGAGCGGTTCCAGGCCGGGACGAGCTCGCCGGGATCGTTCGTCACGACCGTGTCGGCCACGGTGAAGCCGAGCCCGGTGGCCCGGTACAGGTGCAGCAGCTTGTTGTCGACCGCCAGGGCGTGCTGCGGCGTCGCCGGCATCCACCGGGCCCCCGCCATCAGGTCGTACGCTCCGGTGAGCGCGGCCCGGGCCGCGTGTTCGGCGAACTCCCGCTGCGACGGTTCGCGGACCCCGGGGGCGGACGGCCGGTCGGGGCGGCGGTGCCAGACCGCGGTGATCTCCGACAGGTCGTATGTCCCGCTCCGGCAGGTCAGCGTCTGGCGCCAGCGGCCGTCGACGAAGCCGGTGGTGAGGGTGGAGGCCCCGGGGTAGTCGGCCTCGTCCCACCACAGCAGCGGCACGCCGCGCTCCCTCAACCGCGGCAGTACGGCGTGCACCAAGTCGTCGCGGGCACTGCTGATGATCAATAACACGGTCAGGTGCTCCTTCGCCGTCATACGCGGGGGGTCGGCGCCCGCGGACGCCGACCCCCCGCTGTCCGCTCCGCGACCGGGGCCGGGCACAACGCTTCCCCACGCCCGGCCCCGGCCACCGCCGGAACCCGGCCGCGGTCAGCGCGGCCGGGTCACCGCGGCGATCAGGCCTGGCGGCAGTCGCCTGCCGCGCTGGCGGTGCAGACGTAGCCCGATCCGGGGTTCATGCCCGCCTGGATCACGGTGCCGTCGTCCAGGACGATGTCGATGCCGGCGACGGTCTCCAGTTCCTCGCCCGCGAGCTCGGAGACGCCCGCAGGAAGATCTTCGATCGTGAGAATGCCGCGCATGGCATTCCTCCCCTCTGGTCGTGCAGGACCGCGATCTACCGGGTTCGTCGGCAGTGCTCCGGCCTTCAGGCCGGGGTGAAGCCGACCGCCCCGCATAGCGGGGCAGGAACAGCCGATTCGCCGCCAGGCGAACCGGCGTCCGCCTTGCTCAGAGTGGTCGTTGCTGCTGCTCGATGTACTGGCGCAGGACCGTCAGCGGTGCTCCACCCACCGACCCGGCGAAGTAGGAGCCGGACCAGAAATGTCCGCCCCACAGATATCGGCGGACGTGGCAGGCGTATTCCTTGCGGAGCAGGCGCGCCGAGACGCCTTTGAGGCTGTTGACCAGTTTCGAGAGGGCCACCTTGGGCGGGTAGTGGATGAGCAGGTGGACATGGTCGTGTTCGCCGTTGAACTCGCGCAGTTCGGTCTCGAAGTCCGCACACACCTCCCGCATGATCTCCTCGCAGCGGGTCAGCATCGCGTCGGTGAACACCCCACGCCGGTATTTTGTGACGAACACCAAATGAGCGTGAAGGCTGTAGACGACATGGCGCCCGGTACGGACCTCGGGATTCGGTTCCCATCGCGGTGACATAAACCAAATGATACGATCAGCGGGTGAAACAGCAGAAGCGGGCCCGGGCGCACGTGGCGCGTCTCGACCTGACCGCCGCGCAAAGCGCGCTGCTGGACGGCCAGGCGCACACCGCCCGCGCGCTATGGAACCTGCTGCACGAGTACACCACGTTCCGCCAGGGCCGCCTGGCTCCGCTGAAAGCGTGCGACGAGGCGATCCGGGCCGCCCGCCACCAGATCGACTGGATGGCCCGGCTTCCCGCCCAGGCCGCCCAGGCGGTGCTGAAGACCTACCGGCAAGCATGGGCGAACTTCTTCAACCCCGACCATCCGGCGATGCGTCCGACGTTCAAGTCCCGGCGCTCCCGGATGGCGGTGGACGTCCCCCAAGCCCGTGACCTGCACATCGGGAGGATCAACCGGCGGTGGGGAGCGGTCAACCTGCCCAAAGCCGGCCGGGTCCGGTTCCGGTGGACCAAAGACCTGCCCGGCGTCACCCGAGGCGGGCCGGCCGGGCGGATCACCGGGGCCCGGCTGGTCAAGGACGCCTACGGCTGGCAGATCGTCTTCCGTACCGAAACCCCAGCCGTGATCCCGCCACCGCATCCGGGTGGCAGGATCGGTATCGACCGGGGCATCAACGTCGCCCTGGCCCTGTCGGACGGCACCACCCGTGAACACGGGCCGTGGCTGAGCGAGGGGGAGAAGGAACGGCTGCGCCGGTTGGAGAAGAAGGCCGCCCGGCAGCGGGCCGCCCATCGCAAGGGCCGGCCGATCTCGAACCGGCAGGCCCGCACCTACCGCCAGATCGGCAGGCTCCGCGCGACAGCCAAGCGCCGGGCCGTCTGCTGGCAGCACCGGACCAGCACCGAACTCGCCGAAGCGTTCAGCGAGATCGGGGTGGAAGACCTGCAGATCACCAACATGATCCGCTCAGCACGCGGCACCACCGAGCAGCCCGGCCGTAACGTCGCGCAGAAAGCCGGGCTGAACCGGGCGATCAGCGGCCAAGCCTGGGGCCGAACCGTCACCATGCTGGAGTACAAGACCGCTGATCGCGGCGGCCGGGTGGTGAAAGTCCCGGCGGCAGGCACGTCGCAGACCTGCCACCGATGCCGTCACCGCGACCCGGCCGCCCGCGACGGGATCAGGTTCTCCTGCACCGACCACGCATGCGGGTGGACCGGTCACGCCGACACCAACGCCGCGATCAATATCGAAACCGCCGCAGGAACTGTGGTGGCAGGACGTGGAGACTCAGGGGTCACCCGGTCTGCGAAGCGTCAACCCCCGCGCGCCGCTTGACCGCGACGTGACGGGAGAATCTCCGGCCTTCAGGCCGGAGAGGAGTTCAAGGCCCTGGACAGACGATGGCCTCGACGACTTGCTTTTCCCTGGAGATCCACTGGCGGGCACTGGAGCACGGCGGCCGTACGGGTGCGGCGAAGGGCGTTTCTCGCTCGGCGCCGTCTCGTCCGATCCGAGGCGTCGCAGGTGAGAGACACGCATTGCCTCAGGTGCGACGAGACGGAACGTCTCCGCTGCGCGGTCCGCGCAAAGGTCAGCCGGTCACGGAGACGGTCCAGGTCTTCTGGCAGCGGGAGCCGAAGACGCCGGTGTCGCAGCCCTTGACGTTCCAGCGGTAGCCGCCGTTGGTGCGCATGGGGGTGTATGCGCGGCCTCGGAAACCGCCGCGGAAGTCCACCTGGTCACCGCCCGGGTCGGCGGCGCTGGTCTGCAGGACGATGAACGTGTCGAAGGCGCGTTCGGTCCGATGCCAGTCGAAGTAGGCGCGGCCCTTCTCCGACCAGGCGGCCACCACCATCGTGGAACCGTTCTTGGGGGACCAGGCGATCTGGCCGCGGGCGAACGTCTGGCGGCGGCCGGCCCAGCCGACGCCGTTCTGGTGGACGTCCCGCTCGGTCGTGGTCGGGCAACCCAGCTTGCCGTCCGCGCCGCCGAGCTGGACCCAGCGGGCGCCGATGAGGCCGTACGGCCGGATGGCGCAGCCGCTCGCGACGGTGGTGACGGCATGGGCGGGCAGGACGGTGAGGGACAGGACCGCGGCCGAGGCGAGGGCGGCGGTGACCGGGAGGATCGTGCGACGGCTCATGACGGCCTCCTGGAGGGCGGGACCCGGCGTATCGCCGGTGCCTCAGTGGTACGGCATGCCGCTTACCGGCGGCTTGAGCGCCGCCTGCACGCACGGTGCGGGCTGACGACGATGCTGACGACAGCGTCAGGCCCCTGGCACGGATCCCACCCGGGATCGGCGCGATGACCGGCCCAGGTCTCAGCCGCCGCCCTTGCTGAAGTGCTGGTAGTCCTTGACGCCGGACCACGATCCGCCCCACTCCCAGCCGAGCGCCTCGAAGGCCCGGACCACCTTGTCGCCGGGGTTGATCACGCCGGGGGCCTTCACCGGGCGCTCGGCGAACCTGCGGGCGTTCTTGTGGGCGATCGAGCCGTCCGCGGAGACGTAGGGGTTCTCCCGGGGGTTGATGTCGATGGCCTTGCCGTACGCGTGCCGGGACCAGCTGCTGGAGCCGGTCGCCGGGCGGCAGTTGAAGGCCGAGGTGTTGTCGGCCTCGATCGAGTCGAAGTCGTCGCCCTTGTAGACGTCGACGAGCACCATCCGGTAGATCGGCCAGCGCCGGTCGTACAGTCGGCCGAAGACCGTGACGACGTCGTCGGTGACGTCCTCGTGCACGACCAGTTCGCCGGTGTGCGGCCGGTCGTCGAAGCCCCAGTAGGTCATCGTGATCAACCGCAGGTCCCGGACCGGGACGGGGCAGCCCCTGCGCCAGGAGTACGGCAGGCGCTCACGGGTGACGCGGGAGACCTTCGCGGCGAACTCGGGAGGCGCGGCCGGGGGCCGCGTCTGCGACGGGAGGGGCGATGCGGCCTCGGCGGACGGCGAGGCCTCCGGAGAGGCCGTTTCGCCCGGCCCGTCCGTCCCCTCGGGTGAGGGGAACGGGGAGGCCGACGGGACCGCGGACGGCGAGCCCGTCGGAGACGGGGACGGGGACGGGGACGGGGAGCGCGGGCCGGGCGGCACGGGCGGTGTCGTGGGTGCGGTGACGGGCTCGGAACCGCCGCAGGCGCTCACCGCGAGGTAGACGACGGTCATGGCGAGGACGGTCCGGACGCGTGTCATGGAAGGGAGCTTCCCACCTGCAGCCGTCTCACAACGGGCCGACACGGTACGTCATCCGCGTGGCCGACCGGACGCGCCGGGTGGCGGCAGTCCTCGCGGGCGTCCCTTCCGGGCCCGTGCCCGGCAACGGTCTCCGGCCGGGCGGAGGTGATGGTCCGGAGGCGCTCCCGCATCTACTGTGGCGGGATGGAGCCGGTGATCGGGGTCGGGGGGCGGTCCGTGCCGGTGCACGGCCTCTTCGTCGTCCTGGGGGTGCTGGCCGCCGCGGCGGTCTTCGTCGCCGAGGCCCGCCGCCGGGGCGCGCCGGCCGAGCAGTCGCTGGTGGCGGTCACCGGGGCACTGGTCGGCGGGGCGGTCGGCATGCGGCTGTCCGGCTGGGCCGAGCACCTCGACCCGGCGCTCAACCCGAGCCTGCTGGAAGCCTGGATGTTCGGCTCCCGGAGCATCCTGGGTGGGCTGACCGGCGCCTACGCGGGCGTGCTCCTCGCCAAGCGGCTGATCGGGTACCGGGAGCGGACCGGCGACCTGTTCGCGCCCGCGGTCGCGCTCGGCATGGCGGTCGGCCGGATCGGCTGCCACCTCACCGAGGCCCCCGGCCGTCCCACGGACCTGCCGTGGGGCGTGCACGCCCCCGCCGCCACGCCCGCCTGCCCCGGCTGCCTGGCCGGGCAGGCCATGCACCCGTCGTTCCTGTACGAGGCCGCCTTCCAGCTGGCGGCCTTCGGTGCGCTCTGGTGGCTGCGGAGCCGGATCACCCGGCCGGGCGAGCTGTTCACCCTCTACGTCGCGGCCTACGCCGTCTTCCGGTTCCTCGTGGAGTTCACCCGGGCCAACGAGACGGTCTGGCTGGACCTCACCCGCCCGCAGTGGTTCCTCGTCCCGGGCCTGCTGCTGGTCGCCCTCAGGCTCCGGTACGGCTACCGCCGGGGCTTCTACGACGCGCTCGTCCGCAGGCAGGAGGCCCGCGCATGACCACGCCGCCGCCCCAGGGACCGCCCGGCCCGCCGGGTCCGCCGGGGGAACCGCCCCAGGGACCGCCCGGCCCGCCCGGTCCGCCGGGGCCTCCGGGTCCGCCGGGGGAACCGCCCCGGGGACCGTACGGCGCCCCGTCCGGTCCGCCGGGTCCGCCGCCGCAGTGGAGCGGGCGGCCCCCATCCGGCGGCTCCACGGGAGTGGTCGTGGGGCTGACGTTCGTCGGCATCCTCGCCTTCGTCGCCCTCGACGTGCTGATCGGGCTCCTGGCGATCTCGACCGAATCGTCCGTGGGCATCGGCGTGGCGGCGGTGATCCTGGCGCTGGGGACCTTCGGCACCGGGGTCGCGCTGGTCCGCAGGAGAGAGGCGTGGTCCAAAGGACTGGGGATCGGCCTCATGCTCGGCTGGGCACTGGTCTCGATCTTCAGCGCCGGGTTCTGCACCGGCCTCAACCCCGGGCTCTACCCGTGACCGGGACCGGCGGGATGGGGCTGCGGGGCGACCGCATCCTCCGCTACGTCAACGCCTTCTGCCCGCACTGCCACGACGGGGACCCCGAGCGCCCGCTGCACGACGTACCCCGCCTGACCGGCTACCTCGCCGCCCGCGACGGCCGGGTGTTCCTGGAGCGCGGCTGCCGCGTGCACGGCCTGGTGCGCACCCTCTACGACGAGGACCCCGAGATCCTCGCCTACCTGGAGGAGTGGACCGCCCCCACCAAGGCCCACGTCCCCGACACCCCCGGGAACTTCGACCCGGTCCCCGCGGCGTACCTGCGGGGGCTCCCGGAGACGCAGACCCAGCACACCTGCATCCTGCTGGAGGACATCGCCGAGACCTGCAACCTGCGCTGCCCGACCTGCTTCGCCGGCTCCTCGCCCGACCTGCGCGGGGTGGTCCCGGTCGCCGACGTCCTGGCCAACGTCGACCAGCGCCTGGCCAGGGAGAACGGCCGCCTGGACGTGCTCATGCTGAGCGGCGGCGAGCCCACCCTCCACCCGGAGCTGGGGACGCTCCTGGCCGGGCTCGCCGCCCGGCCGGTCACCCGGATCCTGGTCAACACCAACGGCCTCGCCGTGGCCCGCGACGACGCGCTGCTCGACCTGCTCACCGCGCACCGCGAGCGGGTGGAGGTCTACCTGCAGTACGACGGGACCTCCGCCGCGGCCTCGCGCCACCACCGGGGCGGGGACCTGCGCGCCCTCAAGGCGGAGGCCGTACGGCGGCTGTCGGAGCGGGGGATCTTCACGACCCTGGTCATGACCGCGGCCCTCGGCGTCAACGACGGCGAGATCGGCGACGTGGTACGGCTCGCGCTCGACACCCCCTACGTGGGCGGCGTCTCCCTGCAGCCGCAGTTCGGCTCCGGCCGGTCGGCGGCGATCGACCCGCTCGACCGGCTGACCCACACCGGGGTGCTCGCCCGCCTCGGACCGCAGACCGGCGGCACCGTCACCTGGCGCGACCTGACGGCGCTGCCGTGCTCGCACCCGCACTGCTGCTCGGTCGGTTACATGATCCGCGACGACTCCGGCGCGTGGCGGTCGCTGACGGCCCTGATCGGCCACGACCGGCTCAAGGAGCACCTCGGCCTGGTGGCCAACCGGATCGCCGACCGGGAGATCCCCCGCGAGCTGCGCCGGGCCGTACAGGAGTCGCTGCTCGGACTGCTGTCGGAGCAGTCGTCCCTCTCGCACCCGCAGATCGGCGACCTGTGGCGGAACATCGGCGAGAACTGCGACCTGGGCGTGTCCACCCTGCTGGCGCTGGCCTCCTCGGCGCTGCCCGGCCGGCGCGAGAGGCTCCGCCGGATGCTCGGCGAGCGCGTGGTCCGGATCACCGTGAAGCCGTTCATGGACATGGCGACGATGCTGGAGGAGCGCCTGGTCCAGTGCTGCGTGCACGTCGGCACCCGTGCGGACCAGGACCAGTGCGCCCCGTTCTGCGCCGTCCAGGCCTGGCCCGCCCTCTCCCGTCAGCGGCTCTCCGCGGTGGCGGCGGCCGACCCGGGCGCGCGGCTCCCCCTGGTGGAGCCCACGTGACGGGGCGCGCGGCTCCCCCTGGTGGAGTCCACGTGACGGGGCGTGCGGATCCGGCGGGCAGAGGTCCCGCGGCGGCGGCCGGGTCCGGTCCATCGGAGCCCGGCCCCGTCCCGGCCTTTACCGGGCTCTCCGGCGCCTGCCCTGGACGGCCGTACGGAGATCAGAGATCGCGCGTCGCGAGCGCGGGGGAGCCGCCGGCCCCGTCCGGGACCGCCACGGGCTCCGGCACCGGGACGGCTCCGACGGCCCGCCCGTCCGGGCCGACCAGCGCCACCCGGACCGCGGGCTTGCGACCGCTCAGGTAGACGGCGAAGACCACGTCCACCGGCTCGCCGTCCGGGCCCCGCCCCTCGTGGACGAAGAACCGCCAGCAGAGCTCCCGCCAGCTGTCGACCGGCTCGGTGCTCGTCAGCGACGCCGCGTGGGTCCGCCAGGCCGTACTGGAACGGAGCCGGGCGGCGGCCGTCGCCGCGTCCGCGGGACGCTCCTCGCACGGTGCGCGGTGCCGGAGCCGGGCGGCGGTCTCCTCGATTTCGGGGGAGAAGGCGGCGACCAGCAGCAGCCCTCCGGCCACCGCCAGCGCCTCGGTCCAGGAGATCCCGGACAGCACGGACCACCCCGGTACCGTTCCGGCCCACACGGTCCCGGCCGCCATGGCCGTCAGGACGACGGTGCGGGCGAACGAGCGGAAGCCCACCGGCACCGTGCTGGCCTCGCCGAAGCAGCCGCAGCCCACGTCGGGACGGCGACGGCGCAGTTCCCACAGGACGTAGGTGGCCACCGCGAAGAACGCGGTCGTCCCCCACCGGAAGACGGGATGACCGGTGGCCATCAGCCCGACCAGCAGCATCGCCTCCCCGACCGCGCAACCGAGCATCACCGGCGCGCGCCACTGCTCGGGCACCAGCACGGCCGGTCCCAGCCCGCTCATCCCGTCCAGCCCTTTGTCGCCTCGGGCGGTCCGGAACTTGGCCACCGTACCGAGGGCCAGCAGCACGCCCAGCACCGGGAGCTGGGCGGCGGCGATCGTCCTCAACGTCTCTGCCATCTGCGTCGTCACCTGTGTCATCCCGAAGCCGTCTGCGTCGTCACCTGTGTCATCCCAAAGCGATCCGGGCGTTGAAGCAACCCTTGGTCAGCTCCCCGCCGAGTTCCACGAAAGAGGCCGGCGACAGTTCCACGATCCGGCCGCGCGGGGAGGTGCCGCACTCCAGGCACCGGTCGCAGAACCGGCCGGCGAGGCAGCCGCAGGTCACGACCGGTACGACCGCGGTACGGCCGGAGCACACGTTGCGCACGTCGAGCACCGACCCCAGGGCGAGGTACGGCAGCCGCGCACACGATCTCCCCACCTCGTCGCACTCGGCGTCGGAGGACTCCAGCATCGGATAGGCGGCTCCCCGCTCGCCGAAGTCGAAGCCGTCGGACCAGCTCGCGGCCCCCGAGACGTGCGCCTGCGCGCCGCCGTAGGCCAGGGGCGGCTCGGGCACGGACGTCCACCGGTAGGGCGGCTGCGAGGTCGTGGGCAGCCGGACGTGGGCCAGGCCGTCCTCGACGACGCCGACGGCGTCGAACAGGTAGCCGGGTTCGAGCTTGGGGTGCCGGACCCGGAGCCGCCCCGAGACCGCGTAGGGGATGACGACCGTCCGCCGGCCCCGGTGCGGTCCGCAGTAGAGCTCGATCGTGCGGTCCCCGGTGCCGGGGCCGACCTCCTGGATCACCCCGGTGATCCGGGTGGTGTCCGCCCAGATCCGGTCGACGACCCGGCCGGCCCTCAATGCCCTGACGACCACGTTGGCGCCCGGCGGCAGGTCCGCCGGGGCGACGGCGTCGCCGCGCCAGGCGGTCGCCCAGGGGGCGATGACGAGCCGTTCCTCCCTGCCGTCCGGGGTCTCGATGACGAGCAGGTGCGGGCTGGCGTCCATGACCGTGCCGGTGACGGCGTGCAGGAGCTCACCGCCGCCGGGCCCGTCCCCGGATCCGTCGCCGGATCCGTCGCCGGGCCCGTTCCCTGTTCCGTTCCCGGGAGCGGGACCGGGGGCCGCGAGGGGACGGCCGAGCGCGGCCGAGGCCAGCGCCCGGCGGCGGGCGATGCTCCGCTGGGGCATCGTGGTTCTCCTGTTCTCGGCTTCTCGGCGGGACGTCCCGCCAGCGTCACATGCTCGGAGGCGTCCCGTGCTCGGCTTCCCCCGATAATCCCGTCAGGTATCCGACCAGGTATCAGGATTTCCCTCCCCAGTGGAACCCCTCTCCCCCATGACTGGGCAAAACAGCGCCTAACGGTCTTTCCGGAGCCGACGGGGAGGTTGGAACGATCTTTACGGCCGGCGGGATGAAACCTGGATGGCGGTTCAGCCGGATCAGGGGCTCCGGCTGCGATTCTGGCCACGGGAGACACCTTGACCACAGGGCGGGTGATCGCGGTGACCGGGGGGACCCACGACGAGTTCCGCGAGTACGTCGTTGCTCGCGGACCGGCGCTGCTGCGCGCCGCCCGACAGGTCGCCGGGAACCCGGACGACGCCGAGGACCTGCTCCAGGCGGCGCTGGCCAGGACCTACCTGGCCTGGGAGCGCATCGAGGACCGCGCGGCCCTGGACGGCTACGTGCGCCGGACGATGGTCAACATCAACATCTCGTGGTGGCGGCGGCGCAAGCTGCAGGAGTATCCGTCGGAGCAGGTTCCCGAGCCGATCGTCCCCAGCGGCCGGCGGCAGCTCCCCGAGCGGGTGGAGCAGGCGCTCGACGGGCTGCCCGCCCGGATGCGGGCCGCGATCGTGCTGCGGTACTACGAGGACATGACCGAGCCGGAGGTCGCCCGGGCCCTGGGCGTCAGCGTCGGCACGGTCAAGAGCACGGTCTCCCGCGGGATGGCCAAGCTCCGCTGCGCCCTGGAGGCCCCGGAGCGGCGACTCGAACCCCAGCCCTGACCGTCCTCCGCGCCTCTCCTGGAGCGTTCCGGGTCATCGGCCGAACCCGTCGGGAGGGCGTCGGGAGGGCGGCCGGGCGGAGGGCGGCCGGTCAGGAGACGCCTGTTCGGAGGGTGGCCGTGGGGAAGGGCGCCCGCAGGACCCCGGTTCCCCGGGGGATCGGGTCTGGGCGCCCGCCGTGGCGCAGGGCCGTACGGCGTCGCGGACGGTTCTGAGGGCGTCGAGGAGGGCCGAGAGGCGTTCGGAGGAGAGCAGGCCGGTGAGCCAGGTCTCGATGTCCGCCAGGTGCTGCGGCAGGACCTCGCCGAGCCGCGCCAGGCCCGTCTCGGTGATCACCGCGTACGACGTCCGGCGGTCCGTGGCGCACGCCTCCCGCGCGACCAGGCCCTCGCGTTCCAGCCGGTCCACGACCCTGGTCACGCCGCTGGTGGAGAGGGTGGTCTGCGCGGCCAGGTCGCTCATCCGCAGGCGTTGCCCGGGTGAGCGCGCCAGGCGGATCAGGGTCTCGAAGTCGATCTCGGAGAGCCCCGCCGCCGCGAGGGTGGGGAGCGTCTTGGCCGACAGTCCGGTGGAGACCTCGGCGAGGAGGCCCATCGCGGTCAGCCGGGGGTCGTCTAGGGGAAGCACGTTCCCACTGTATCCGACGATAGTTGACGAGAGGAATATTCCTCGTGTAGAAATATGTTTACGCAAACGTCCACGCAGCAAGCACCCCCTCGGGAGAACATGATGAGCACGCGCACCTGGGAGAACCTCCAGATCCCCGCCGCCGGCACCTACACGCTCGACACCGCCCACACCACCGTCGGCTTCGTCGTCAAGCACATGATGGTGAGCAAGGTCCGCGGCGGCTTCGGCGACTTCGCCGGCACCGTGACGATCGCGGAGAACCCCCTGGAGTCCTCCGCCGAGCTCACGATCAAGACCGCGAGCATCAGCACCGGCGTGGCCGACCGCGACGGCCACCTGCGCAGCGACGACTTCCTCGCCGTCGAGAAGTTCCCCGAGCTGACCTTCCGCAGCACGCGCGTCGTCGGCCACTCCGGTGACGAGTTCACCCTCTCCGGCGACCTGACGATCCGCGACGTCACCCGGCCGGTCGAGCTCACCGTCGAGTACGGCGGCGCCGGCACCAACCCGTGGGGCCAGGAGGTCTGGGGCTTCTCCATCACGACCGAGATCGACCGTGAGGAGTTCGGCCTCACCTGGAACCAGGCGCTGGAGACCGGCGGCGTGCTCGTCGGCAAGAAGATCAAGATCGAGATCGAGGGCGAGGCCAACCCCGCCGCCTGATCTCCGTGATCCGATCTCTGTGATCCGTGATCCGTGGAGGGCTCCTCCCGTGTCGGCGAGGAGCCCTCTGCATGTTCGGCAGGCGAGACTTCTTGTCTCATATATAGAGAATCCACAGGTTTGTCCTGGATCTCATCTGCTCGTTCACGACTCCGTCCACAGGCGTGGACGAAGTTATCCACATAAGGTGGATAACCGGCCCAGGGAGGACTGGCCGACGCGCCAGGCAATCGCTTTGCCGCCCTGCCCGATCGCCGGTACTCTGTGCTGAGCCACACGGCTACCAGGAGGCTTCGCCTAGTCAGGTCTATGGCGCCGCACTGCTAATGCGGTTTGGGTTTACCGCCCATCCGGGGTTCAAATCCCCGAGCCTCCGCAGGTCAGAGGCCCTCTCCCGAGTTCGGGGAGAGGGCCTTTTCTGATCTTCGGAGGGCTCGTGGTCGCCGTTCCCGTTGCAACGGGTACCCGGTGAGGACCCAGGAGTCTCCCCACAGCGCCGAGGCGGGCCGTTCGCCGGCGTCGCGCATGAGGGGGGTGGACACGTGGGTGTACCGCTCGGTCGTGGTGACCCTCGGTGGTCGGGGACCTCCTGAACGACGTGGCGGTACGCCAAGACGCCCGTCTCTCGGGTTCGAGGCAGGACGTGAAGCGGGAGCGTGGATCAGGAGGTCGCAGGCAGGAGGCAGTAGGCGGCTGTGGCGTCGTCGAGGGCCTTGCCGCGTGGCCAGCGTTCGCCGTGCGAGTCGGAGTGCTCGGCTTCGCGGACCCGGCGGATCAGTTCGGCGGGGCCGTGCTGGTCGAGGAGGTCGAGGGTCTGCCGCCAGGTGGTCAGGGCGAAGCGGTCGACCAGGCGGGAGGCGCCGTCGCTGAGCAGGGCGGCGGCGCGGACCTGGTGGGCGGGGACGGTGCCGGTGAGGGCCTGGTCGGCGGCGAGGGGGTCGGCGGAGGCGACCCAGAAGCCGCCGTCGCGGTTGCGGTGGCCGCGCAGGGTCTCCACGTACGCCCGGTGGGCGGCGACGTGTTCGGGGCTGCCGGAGGGCAGGGCGTCCATGGTCGTGCGGTGGGCCGCGCCGACGAGGGCTTCCCGGTCGTCGCAGATGACCATGGGTTCTGTCGTGTCGGCCGTGTCCAGGACGAGGGCGGAGTCGGCGAGGATCAGCCAGTCCAGGGTGTCGGCGTTGTGGCGCAGCATGACGACGGTGGCCGAGGGTGAGCCCGCGTGCGTCAGGTCGCAGGTGAAGTCGTGCATGGACGCCACGGTCTTGATGCCCTCGGCGAGGACCTCGATCAGCGGGCTGGTGAGCTTGACGCAGAGGGCCGGCCCACGCCCGCGCGACCGAATCCTCCGTAATCCTCGTACGAGAGCTGGTGGAGCTTCGTCCACCCGACCTGGTCAACACCATCGTGGCTAATCTCGAGGTTCTCGAACAGCATCTGCAGACAGGCGCAATCGTGGCTTTCGCCACCGGAGGTATCCGCGTCCGCGCGCTCCCTCTTCGCTGAAACAGCATGATCCACGTGGCGGATCCGTGTCAGAACGGACGGTCGGCCGAGGTCCGTCACGGATACTCACGATCGTTCGACCCGCTCTGGCCTGCACCCCGTTTTCCCGGCTCAGCACGGCAAGATCAGTAGATGGTCCCCAATCTGACAGTGCACAGACAACGAGTGAAGTTGTCGGCCCTCTCTGCCATGATCACCGCGATACGGCTTCCAGGAAGGCAGGCGAATGGGCAGCGCCACGGCTGCGACCTATGAGTGGCTCTGCGCGGAGTTCACCGACGGCGCCGATGAGACCTGGCTCTGCGCCGGCTTCGTGCGGGACCTGTCCCCTCGGGAAGCCCTGCGGCGGATCCACGTCACCCCGGGCTCTCTGGGCGAGTCGGGACAGGGCGTCGCGGCCTACGCGGCCGGCGGTGGAACCGTCCTGATCGAATACGGCTCGCCGAGAACCGTCTACGACAAGGCCCATCTGCTGTCAGCGGGCACCACCGCGGCAGCGGTGTACGTGAACATCAACAACGACGGCTTCACCTACTGCGTCGATGGCCGCCGGATCACCACGTTCAGCCTGTACGCCTATTCTCTGCGGAAGGGCTTCGATCCCGACCGGCTCCAGGCGGATGTCGAAGACCTCGGCATGGACATCGACGGCGACCAGCTCGGGTTCTCCGACGATCCCGTCTCCAGCGCTCTGGCCCTTGCCGAACGCGCCACAGGCGTCCGCCTGTCTGCGGCCCGGTTCACCGGTCCGGCTCTGATCGGATCCACCGACCATATCTACCTCATGGCCGCTGACGCCCTCGGCTCATGAAGATCTGGAACATGCGCGGAACGATCCCGGCCCGCCATGTCCGATGCGGTGCGAAACTTCAGGTCACGGCACCAGGCACCGCATAGGAAGCCCTCCTCTTTCAACCCGTGGCTTCGGGTTCGAGAGCTGCCACAATCAGGCCGTGACTCCCCAGGACTCCCCGCTTCACAAGGCCGCCCGCCTCTATCTCGCCGGCACCCGCACCGAGGAGGTCGCTGCCAGGGCCGCCGAGGTCATGGAGTGCCTGGACGACGGCTGGGAGACGGTGATTCTTCGGAGATCTCGGCGGTGCTCACCCGCAGCCGCCCGAGTTCCGGGATCCGCTGGTCGAGGCAGCACGCCTGCCATGGCTCAAGGAGGATGCCGACCGGTACGAGCGACGGCCGCGCCCGTTGGTCCAGGTTGAACCGATCGGAACTCCCGGTTCCGATGAAGGCGCGCTGTCGCCGGCCGTACGACCTCACCGCGGGCCGGAGGAGCACCGGTGATCCGGCAAGGGCCCACGCCGTACCGGGCCGGTCCCGGCGGCGCCTCCCCGCTCCGTCCCCCCTTTCCCGGACCTGTTCCCGACAGGGGTGCGGAATCATTCGGAACGGTGATCTCGCGGCAGAATCAGCATATGCAGACCCGTGTCGAGCGCTACCTGGCGCATCTGGACCGCCTCTCCGGAGGACGGGAACCGAAGTTCACCCCGTTCCGTTCGACCACGCCGGGAATGCGCGACGTCACCGCGATCGTCTACCGCGATCTTCCGGAACCCGGGTTCGTCACCGGCCTGACCTACGGGTTGTCGCTGTCCGGCCACCCCTCCTGGACCCGCAGCACACCGGAGCTGTGCATCAGCGTGCGCTCCACCGACGAGGCCTGGGCCTGGGCGGTCGCCTACCTCGCCGAGCGGCTTCGCGGCGGCGACTGCCACTTCGCCTACGGCGACACCCTCGGTTTCGGGGAGCGCGTCTCCCGGGAGAGCGACATGGACGCCTTCCTGCTCTTCACTCCCCCCGGGCTCGACCGGGAGGACTTCGCCAGCATCGACGTCGGTGACGACCTGCCCGTCAGCATCACCGGTTGCTACCCCATCCACTCCAGCGAGCGCCGCTTCATCCAGGACAACGGCCTCGACGCCTTCTGGGACCTCGACTGGGACCCGTACGACGTGACCCGCGCCGCCGTCGCCTGACCATCGCGCCCGGCGCGCTCCGGGAGGCGGCGCCCTCCCGGTTCAGTGATCACCGAGAGGCGGCCGGGTGGCCTCGCCGGAAAGCGGGTGGCGGACGCCGGCTCGGAGCGTGAACGCCGTACGGCCAGCCGTCACTCCCCGCTCCCGTCCTGCGGGGAGTGACGGCCCGGGAGCCGGGACAGCCACTTGCGGGCGACCTCGGCCTCCAGCTCGACGCCGTGGTGCCGGGCCAGCAGCAGGACGTGGGCGAGGACGTCGGCGAGCTCGGAGCGGAAGCCGGACTCCAGTTCCTCCCGGGAGTACCCCTTGTCCCGGGCCTGGCCGGCGCGCATGAGGAAGACCTGCGTCAGCTCGCCCACCTCCTCCTGGAGCTTCAGCAGGAACCAGGTGGCGTCCCGGGTGATGCCGTGTCTGAGCGCGTAGGCATCGGAGACCGCCTCGACCTCGTCCGTGAGCTGCCGCAAGTCCATGGCGGGAGTCTAGGGACATCCGGCGGGCGGGGCGGCCGGGACGGGGTCACGGGGCGGGGACGGAGGTCACGGGGCCGGGTCGGGGTCACGGGGCGGGGACGGAGGTCACGGGGCCGGGTCGGGGTCACGGGGCGGGGACGGAGGTCACGGGGCCGGGTCGGGGTCACGGGGCGGGGACGGAGGTCACGGGGCCGGGTCGGGGTCACGGGGCGGGGACGGAGGTCACGGGGCCGGGTCGGGGTCACGGGGCGGGGACGGAGGTCACGGGGCCGGGTCGGGGTCACGGGGCGGGGACGGAGGTCGCGGGGCCGGGCCGGAGTCATGGCGCGGAGACGAAGTCCCGGACGAGTCCGACGAACTCGTCCGGCTTCTCGAAGAAGACGACGTGCCCCGCGTCGATCTCGGCGTAGGCGCTGCCCGGGATCGCCGCGTGCAGGTCCCGGCTGTTGCCCACCGGGACGGTGGCGTCCTGGGAGCAGCCCACGACCAGGGTCTCCGCCTGGACCAGGGGCAGCAGGCGGCGGATGTCCACGCGTGCGTCCAGGTCGACGTGGCGCAGGGTTCCGGGTGTCGGCGGCAGGTTGGGCACCAGCTTCTCGACCTCGTCCCTGCCGAGTGCGTTGAGGAAGTCCCGGCTGAAGCCCGTCATCGTGACGCTCCGGCCGAACGCCTCGGCGTCCACGGCCCCCAGCCGCCGCCACAGGGTGAACAGGTTCCGCAGGTACTCGTCGGCGTCCGTACGGATCCAGCCGGCGACCAGGATCAACCGGCGCACCAGGTCGGGGCGGGAGGCGGCGAGTGCGGCGGCCACCGGCGCGCCCATCGAGAAGCCGAGGACGTCGGCCGCCGGGCCCGCTCCGGTGCCCGTGGCGTGCGCGGTGTCCGGGGCGTGCGCGGCGTCCTCGATGACGGCCGCGACCTGCTCGGCCAGGCCCTCGACGGTGAGCGGCGCCCCGTCGTCGGAGGTGCGGTCGGTTCCGGACAGGTCGGGCGTGATCACCGTGTGCCGGTCGGCGAACCGGTGGGCGATCCCGCCCCACGTCAGCTCGGCACCTGCGGACCCGGTGCCGTGCACCAGGACGAGGATCGGGCCGGTGCCGGTACGGGTGTAGTGGACCTGGGCGTTTCCGACGGTGACGACGGGCATGCTGATCGACTCCTTGTGCGCGGTTCGGGGGTTCCGATGCGGAGGCGGCCGAGGACCGGCGGGCCCGGCCGAGGTCAGGCCGGGCCCGGCCGAGGTCAGGCCGGGGCCCGGCCGGGACCGGTCGAGGACCCGGACGGGACCCGGACGAGGACCCGGACGAGGGTCGGCCGAGAGGCGGCTCCGCACCCGGAACACCGGGGACGCCGCAGACACTGCCGCGGCCGGAGCGGGTTGAGAAGAGGACCGTCTTTCCGGGGGATCGGCGGTCCCTGGCTGAGGCCTGTCCGATTTGGGATGATCGCTGCATGTCCATGAACCGCCGGGAACTCGCCGGGTTCCTGCGTCGCTCGCGCGAGAGGCTGCGGCCGGAGGAGGCCGGACTGCCCCGTGGCCCCAGGCGCCGCACGCCCGGCCTGCGGCGCGAGGAGGTGGCGCAGCTGGCCGGGATGTCGGTCGACTACTACGTCCGCATGGAGCAGAGCCGCAGCCCGCAGCCGTCGGTGCAGACGCTGGCCGCGCTCGCCCGCGCGCTCCGGCTGGACGCCGACGAGGGGGATCATCTCTACCTGCTGGCGGGGCACCGCCCGCCGGCCGGCCGCCATGCGGGTGAGCACGTCCGGCCGGGGCTCCTCCGCCTGCTCGACCGGCTCACCGACACCCCGGCGCAGGTGGTCGGTGACCTGGGAGACGTGCTCGCCCAGAACGCGATGGCCCGGGCCCTGCTCGGCGGGGTGTGCACGGTCTCGGAGCACGGCCGCAACCTGGTCTGGCGCTGGTTCACCGATCCCGGGGCGCGCACGCCGTACCCGGCGGACGAGCACGAGCACTACGGCCGGATGCACGTCGCGGACCTGCGCGCAGCCGTCGCCCGCAGGCCGGGCGACCCCGTGGCGGCCCGCCTGGTCCGGCGGCTCGGTGAGGCCAGCGAGGAGTTCCGCGCGCTCTGGGGGTTGCACGAGGTCGCCGTCCGCCGCCGCAGCCGCGTGCGGCTCCTCCACCCGCTGGTCGGGCCGGTCGAACTGGACTGCGAAGTCCTGCTCGCTCCGGAGGAGGACCAGCGTCTGGTCGTCTTCACCCCGCCGCCGGGGAGCGCCGACGCCGACCGGCTCGACCTGCTCCGCGTCGTCGGCGGGGGGCAGTTCGCATCGGCGGACGTATGACGCTCCGTACGCCGTGCTCCGTAAGAGGCCGGTCGAATGGAGACCGGTCAGCCGAGGGCGGAGCCGCCATCGGAGGCGGGCGGGCCGTCCAGGGCGGAGCGGCGCAGGCGGCTCATCCCCGGGACCGGGAGCATGCCGAACCGCTCGTAGTACGGCTGGAGCGAGGCCTCGCAGAGCAGGTCGACCGAGTAGAGGTGGTCGGCCGCCGCGAGGATCCGCCGCATCAGCTCCGTGCCGATCCCCCGGCCCTGGTACGCGGGCAGGACCTCCAGCCAGGGGATGTAGGCGGTCAGGACCCCGTCGCTGATCATGTTGACGAATCCGACGACTCGGTCCGTGCCGTCGTCGATCGCGACGACGGCGCGGTGGCTGCCGCGGAGGACCGCCAGATGCTGCTCGGGGGAGGCGGCCCGGGGCCAGCCGACGAAGAAGCCCTGCAACTGCTCGGCGCGGACGGCGCCGACGGCGTCGGTGTAGCGGATCACGCGCGCATCCTCGCAGCGTTCCACGGGCCAGGCAAAGCGTTTTCGCGGCTCGGCGGGCGTCCGGTGGTGTGCGGGTCACACGCCGTTTGGTGGTGTGCGGGTCACACGTCGTTCGGTGGTGTGCGGGTCACACGTCGTTCGGTGGTGTGCGGGTCACACGCCGCCGGTCACCGCGATGACCTGGCCGGTGATGCCGGTGTTGGCGGCCGAGCCCAGGTAGACGACGGCGTTGGCGACCTCGGCGGCGTCCAGCAGGCGGCCGATCGGAGCACGGGTGCTGTAATGGTGGCCCACGGCCTCGGCCATCGCCTCGTTGCGGGCGGTGCGGGTGAAGCCCGGCATGACGACGTTGGACAGGATGTCGCCGTCACGGCCGAGGCTGAAGGCGGCCGAACGGCTGAAACCGTGCAGCGCGGCCTTGGCCGCCGCGTAGTACTCGCCGCCGATCATGCCCTCGGCGACGGCGCCCGAGGAGACGTGGACGAACCGGCCGAAGCCGCGTTCCCGCATGCCGGGGGCGACCAGGCGGCTGAGCCGCAGGGCTCCCTCGACGTTGTGCCTGAGCACCTCCGTCCACTCGGCGTCGGGCACGTCCTCGAAGGAGCCGTCCGGCCCCGGCGGGCGGTCGCCCCAGCGCACGGCGTTGTTGACCAGCACGTCGATCCCGCCCGTCCGCTCCCGCACCTCGGCGACCAGCGCCTCCGCCGAGCCGGGGTCGCCGAGGTCGTACGGCAGCGCGAGTCCGCCGAGCTCCCGGGCGAGGACCTCGGCCTCCTCGGGGGCGTTCCGGTAGGTGAGGACCACGCGGGCTCCTTCGGCCGCGTAGCCGCGGGCGATCTCCCGCCCGATGCCGCCGGAGGCCCCGGTCACGACGACGGTGCGGTCCTTCAGTCCCAGATCCATCGAAACTCCTTAAGTGCTTAACTTAATGGGCGTGCTCCGGCATGGAGGGGCAGGGGTCAGAGCAGCCGGGCGACGGCCTTGCGCTGGGTCGGGGTCAGGCTCGCCAGCCAGGCGGTCTCCGCGTCGTGCCAGACCTCCGTCACCGGCCGCTCCAGCGCGCGCCCGGCGTCGGTCAGCCAGACCCGCTGGACCCGGGCGTCCGCGTCGTCACGGCGCCGCACCACCAGGCCCTGCTTCTCCAGGCCGCGCAGCACCTGCGTGATGTTGGCCGCGGTCACCTTCGTGCGCTCGGCCAGCTCGCCCTGGCACAGCCCGTCCCGGCGCCAGAGCTGGGCCAGGTAGACCTCCTGGCCCAGCCGCAGGCCCAGTCTCTCCAGGCCTGCGGCGATCTGGCGCTTGTGGGAGCCGAGTCGCACGATCAACGCGTACATCGTGCTGTCCAGCAGGGAGTAGCCGTTCTCCATGTCTCGCCTGAATTTAGTTAAGCATTTAAAGATCGTCAAGACTGTCCGGCTATGCGCCGCCGAGTTCCTTGAAGGTCTCCGAGACCTGACGGAGCAGCGGGCCGTGGGCGTCGCCCCGGTTCGCCAGGGTCCAGGCGACGACCTGGTGGAAGCTCTGCTCGCCCTCCACGAACGTCACCCAGTAGACGAGGTCGAGGCCCTGGGTCGTGCCCCGCAGCTCGTACTGGCGGGCCGGGGCGCCGTTGACGAAGAGCGACCGCTGCTCGCCGAGGACGGGGTCGGTCAGGCTCTCCTGCATCTTGCCGGTGATGGCCTCGGCGTAACCGCTCAGATCGAAGTCGAAGCCGGACTTGTTCTCGCTGATCACCATCAGGTACTGCTCTTTGACCGTGTTGCCCTGCTGGATCCCGGCGCTGTCCAGAAGGGCCAGCTTCTTCCAGTCACTCGGGACGGTGATCGAACTCTTGCCGTCGGCGGCCTTGACGAGCCGGCCGTCGGCGGCCGGAACGGTCGGTTCGTCCGAGGCGGGGGCCTGCGAGGGCTCCTCGGTCGGGTCCGCCTGCGGTGTGGCCGGCGCGGACGAGGAGGCGCGGGGCGTCGGGCCCGAGGCGGTGCGGGTGGAGGCCGGGTCGTCGGGGAGCAGGGCGAACACCACCGCCAGGGCGACGAGGACCACGACGGCCCCGCCCAGGGTCCAGGGCCAGAGGGACTTGCGTCCGGGCGGTCCCGCCGGCGGCTGGGACCAGCCGCCGGGAGCCTGCTGCCCGCCGTAGGGAGGCTGGCCGTAGGGGGGCTGCGGGGCCTGGCCGTAGGGGGGCTGCTGGCCCTGGGGAGCGTACGGCGGCTGCTGGCCCTGGCCGTACGGCGGCTGCGCGCCCTGGCCGTACGGCGGCTGCTGGGCCTGGCCGTAGGGGGGCTGCTGGCCCTGGGGAGCGTACGGCGGCTGCTGGCCCTGGCCGTACGGCGGCTGCGCGCCCTGGCCGTACGGCGGCTGCGGCTCCTGGGGGCCGCCGTGCCGGGGCTGCTGCCAGGGGTCCGCGGGAGGGGGTTGCCCGTGCCCGGCAGAGGGCTGCTGGCCGTGCGGGTCCTGAGGGGATGATGGAGGCCACATGAAGGTCAGCGTTCCCTTTGTCGGTTTCCGGAGCTTCCTCCGAAGGATAAGCGTCTCCGGCTTCAGGACGGTCCCGATAGGGGAATAACAGGTCTCGCCCTCCGGATCGGTGCCCCGCCACCCGGTCACCGATGGCGGGGGTCCGCATCCGCCACCCGGTCGCCGATGGCGGGGGTCCGCATCCGCCGGTGGGGCGCCTCGGCGGTGGACGCGCGGGTCGGCGCCGAGGGGACGCCTCAGCGGTGGACGCGCGGGTCGGCGCCGAGGGGGCGCGCCAGCCGTACGGTGATGAACTCGTTGTCGTCGGGCGCGCCCGGGGTGCGGCCCGAGGAGAACGGGAAGTTGTTGTCGTCCAGGACGCCGAGGGTCCGGTCGTCGAGGATCACCACGTCCTCGATCGTCTGGAACGGGAACCGGAAGGTCTCCCCGAAGCCGCCCAGGCGGCGCGGGTTCGCCAGGTCGAGCAGGTCCGCGACGAGGGTCTTGCCCAGGTCCGGCCTCCGCAGGTCGATCAGATAGATCTTCTTCGTTTTCGCCGCGTCGCCCTGGAGGTTGTCCCGCTCGATGACCAGGAACCGGTGCCGGTCCACCGCGATCATGTCGCCGATCGCGTGGTCGGCGCCGTCCAGCGTGTAGTTCCAGCGCCTGCCGGTGTAGGCCTGCCTGCGCAGGTCGAACTCGTTGATCCGCAGGGTCCCGGCCGGGTCGCCGGCCACGGTGCCCTCCAGCAGGGGGTACAGCGTGCGGCCGTCGACCGAGCGGGCCATGCCCTCGAAGCCCTTGCTCCGGCCCAGGGTGGGCTCGGCGCCCTCCAGGGTCGGGTTCTCCGGGGCCTTGACGTCCGGCAGCGGGACCGGCGCCTCCAGGAGCCTGCCGGAGGGCGAGACGTGCAGCAGGAAGGGACCGAACTCGTCACCGATCCAGTAGGTGCCGTCGGCGGTCCGCACGATCGACTCCACGTCGAAGTCGGCGCCGGTCAGCTTCCGGTCCGCCCGGGTCAGCGGCCAGGTCACGTGGCCGTCCGGGTCGCTCAGGTCGAACCCGCCCAGCACCCGGACCGCGCCCCGCCGGAAGTCCGGTTTGATCCGGTGCACGCGCAGCAGGAAGTCTGCGCTGTTGGCCTTGGAGCCGTAGCCGTTGTCGGACAGCACGTCGAAGGTGCCGTCGTGCCGCCGCACGATGCCGCTGAAGCCCTGCACCGGCTGCCCGGTGAACGGCGGGGTGACGCCGTTGACCGGGGCGGTGCCGAGCCGGGCGCCGGAGGCCTCGCTGCCCGGCACGAACGTCAGCGCGGGCAGCGCGGCGAAGCCGGTCAGCGTGGCGCGGCCGAACCCGCCGGACCCGCCGGAACCGCCGTGCCCGCGTGCCGCCGCGTCGGCACCGGCACCGGAATCGGCACCGGAGTCGGGGCCGGCACCGGGGTCGGCTGAGGCCGGGGCGGTGAGGGCGAGAGAGAGTACGGCTGCGCCGACCGCGGTGGCAAAACGTCGTTTCATGCCGGGAACGCTAGGAGTAGGGGATGAAGCGCCGGACAACACCGGATGTCCGTTTGCGAGCCGTACCCGAATGTCGTGCAACAGAACGGGGCCCCGCCGCGTCCCTGGTGCTGTGGAGTTCGCAGATTTCGTCGCCGCGCGGGGAAGCGCGCTGTACCGGTACGGCTACGTGCTCACCGGAAACGCCGAGGACGCGGCCGACCTGACGCAGGAGGCGCTGATGCGTCTGGGCGACGCCTGGCCGCGGGTGCGAAGACGCGACGACCCGGAGGGGTACGCCCGCACGACCATGGCGCGCCTGCACATCAGCGCCTGGCGGCGGCTGCGCCGGGAGCGGCTGGTCCCGCAGGTGCCCGAGGCGGCGTACACCGACGGCGCGGGCGACGACACGGGCCTGTGGAACGAGCTGAAGGGCCTGCCGCCCAAGCAGCGGGCGGTCCTGGTCCTGCGCTACTACGAGGACCTCCCGGACCAGGAGATCGCCGCGCTGCTCGGCGTCTCCCGGGGCACGGTGCGCAGCCAGGCCGCCCGCGCGCTCGACAAGCTCAGAGTGCGGGTGGCGGCTCTCGAACCGGGGCGGGTCGGATGAACGGTTCCGGGGATGAGGAGGGGGCGATGGCGGGCGGTTCCGGAGGCGAGGCGGGGCCGGTGCGCGGTTCGGGGGATGAGGCGGGGCCGGTGCGCGGTTCCGGGGATGGGACGGGGTCGATGGACGACAGGAGCGAGGCGGAGCTCGTCCGGGTCCTGGCCGGCGTGGCGGAGGCCGCGCCCGTGCCGGGACCGGACCTGCTGGAGGCGGTCCGGCGGCGGCGGGAGAGGCGCAGGCACAGGCGTGTGCGGTCGGCTCTCGCGGTCGCCGGGGTGGTCGCGGTGGTCGGCGGCGGAACGGCGGCGGCGCAGGTCTTCTCCCACAGGGGCGGAGAGGGCCCGGTCCTCGGCGACGTCACGGTGACGGCCTCGCCGGAGGGTACGGAGGACCCCGCCCGGGAGCCCGAACCCTCCCCCGCGGCCCCGAGGCCGGAGATCCGGCCGGCGGCGGAGGTCTGGCCGGCGGCGGTGTCGAAGATCCCGGCCAAGGCGGCGGACGGCTGGAAGTACCGGCCGGTCGCCGCGCTGAGCGCCACCGAGCTGCTGCTCTCGGCCGAGTCGTCGTTCGAGAAGGCGGGCCGGTTGGAGGTCTACGACACCGCGGCGGGCCGCAGCACCGTCCTGACGGAGATGCCCGGACCCGCAGGGGTGAAGGGCTACTACGCGCAGACGGTCGAGCCGGGAGCCGAGTACGTCGTCTGGTGGGGCGAGACGCCCAACGACCGGGACCGGTGGGCCGACTTCTGGGTCGCGCCCCGCTCCGGCGGCCCGGCGCGGCGGGTCGGCGAGGTCACCGGTGACCTGGCGGAGGTGGAGCGGATCGGCGTCACCGCCGACGCCGTCGTCTGGTCGGTCAGGAGCGGCGGAGTCCACCGCCTGCCGCTGGCCGGCGGGGCGCCGGAGCGGGTCGCGGGGACGGACGGGCTCCACCTGCTGTCGTGGCCGTGGGCGGTGGACCTGGCGACCGGTGCGGAGGCCGGCGGCGGGGACGGGAACCAGACCCGCACGGTCAACCTGGAGACCGGCGAGGTGATCGAGATTCCCCTCCCGGAAGGGGCACGGGGCGTGCGCTGCGGGCCGGTCTGGTGCTTCGGGCGGATGGAGGAGGGGAGTTTCGTGCAGCGGACGGACGGTTCCGGCCACGAGGTCCTGCGGGGGGACGTCGACAACGGCGGATGGCCGCTCCTCGGTGACCGGTTCGGGCGTCTCCAAGCCCCGGTGCGTCCGGGGGAGGCGGAGTACGTTCCCGTGGCCGCCGTCCACGATCCGGTCTCCGGGGCCTTCGCCGGGATCTCCGCCATGAGCGAGGACGGGGCCGGAGGCTTCGGGACCGGGACCTCCTCCTCGCCGCCCTCGATCGTCTACTGGGACGAGGACGGGAAGAACGTGCGGACGTGCCGTACGGCTCGGCCCGAGGACGCGTCGGGTCCGGCGGAGGCGTCGGTCCATCCGGAGGCCGGGGTGTCCTGCACGACGACCGGGAAGGGCGGCGGCAAGACGTTCACGGTCCTGAACCTTCTCGCGGTCCCGGAGACCGAATAAAGTTCCGGACATGAGGATCTTCTCGAACATCCAGGAACTCAAGGCCGCCGTCGGCGAGCACCTCGGCCACACCGGGTGGCGGACGGTGACCCAGGAGCAGGTGAACCTGTTCGCCGACGCCACCGGCGACCACCAGTGGATCCACGTCGACGTCGAGGCCGCGGCCAGGGGCCCGTTCGGCGGGACCATCGCCCACGGCTACCTGAGCCTGTCGCTGCTGCCGTCGTTCATGATGGAGCTGTTCCGGGTGGACGGCCTGGCCATGGGCATCAACTACGGTCTCGACAGGGTCCGCTTCCCCTCACCGGTCCCGGTGGGGGCGCGGGTGCGGTGCGGGGCGGAGCTCGTCGACCTCAAGGGCACGCCTTCGGGCTACCTGTCGAAGATCAAGATGACGGTCGAGGTCGAGGACCGGCCCAAGCCCGCCTGCATCGCCGAGACGCTCTCCCTGTACGTGCCCGCCGAGACGCCCGGGGACGCCTGAGACGGAGGAACCCGGCGCCCGCCCGGGATTCTTCCGGGCGGTGGTCCGGCGCCCGCCCGGTCCCCGGCCCCCGGCCGGCCGTCCGTCCGGGGTCTCGGGCGGCCGACCGGTGCTTCAGGACCCCTCCGCGAGCTCCTGGGCCAGGATCGCGGCCTGGACGCGGCTGCGGAGGCCCAGCTTGTTCAGCACCCGGCTGACGTGGGTCTTCGTGGTCGCCTCCGCCATGTCCAGCTCGCGGGCGATCTCCGCGTTCGACAGCCCCCGCCCGATGCACGCCAGCACCTCGCGCTCGCGCGGGGTCAGGCTCTCGACCTCCTGGAGTCCCCGCCGGGGGACGGACGACCGGAACTCCGAGATCAGCCGCCGGGTGACGGCGGGCGAGATGAGACCGTCGCCCCGGGCCACCACCCGGACGGCCTCCACCAGGGCGTCGGCGTCGGTGTTCTTGAGCAGGAAACCGGCGGCTCCCGCGCGCAGCGCCCCGAAGACGTACTCGTCGACGTCGAAGGTGGTCAGGATCAGCACGTCGGCGACCCCGCTCAGTTCACGGGTGGCCGAGATGCCGTCCAGCTTCGGCATCCGGACGTCCATCAGCACGACGTCCGGTCTGAGCGCCGTGGCCATCGTCACGGCCTGCTCGCCGTCCGCGGCCTCGCCGACGACCTCGATGTCGTCGTGGCCGCCGAGGATGAGGACGATCCCGGTGCGCACCGCCGCATGATCGTCGGCGACCAGGACACGGATGGTCACGGGTTCTCCTCACGGGAAGGGGCGGCGGCCGTGTCCACGGGCGGGGGAACGACCGGGCCGGAACGGACGGTCGTCGAGTGCGGGGCGGCCTGCGGGCCCGGAACGGTTTCCGGGTGCGGGGCGGATTGCGGGCCCGGAACGGTTTCCGGGTGCGGGGCGGATTGCGGGCCCGGAACGGTTTCCGGGTGCGGGGCGGATTGCGGGCCCGGAACGGTCTTCGGGGCGGCCCGCGGTTCCGGGGCGGCCGGCCGGGAGGGCAGGGCCAGCGTGGGCAGCACGGCCCGCACCCGCCAGCCGCCGTCGTGCGGTCCGGCGTCCACGAGGCCGTCGACGAGTGCGGCGCGTTCCCGCATGCCGATGAGGCCCGCTCCCGCACCGGGCAGGCCGGGCCTGACTCCGTCGACGGGGTTGTCCACGGTCAGCACGACCTCCTCCGGCCGGTAGGCGATCACCGTCTCGACCGTCCTGCCGCCGTGCTTGAGCGCGTTGGTCAGCGCCTCCTGGACGATCCGGTAGCCGGCGAGGTCCACCGCGGCGGGCAGCTCACGGACCTCACCCTCCACGCGCAGCCGTACGTCCAGCCCGGATTCGCGTGCCCGCTCCGCCAGCCGGCCGGCCTCGGCCACCCGGAGCCGGACGGTCTCGACCTCCTCGCCCTCCTGCCGGAGCAGCCCGATCATGGAGCGCATCTCGGCCATCCCCTGGACGCTGTTCTCCCGCACGGACTCCAGCACCTGCCGCACGATCGCCGGGTCCAGGTCCCTGCGCGAGAGCACGGCCGTGGACTGGATGGCGATCGCGCTGAAGTGGTTGGCGATCATGTCGTGCAGTTCCCGCGCCATCCGGGCCCGTTCGGCCTGCACCGCGGTCTTCCGGTCCAGCTCGGCCAGGCGCGCGACCTGCTCGGCCCTGATCCGCTCGGACGCCGCCTGCTCCTCGAACTGCCTGATGATCACCGCGGTGATGACGGGGGTGACCCCGACGAGGCCGGCCTGGACCAGCGCGACGGCGAAGAGCGCCAGGTCCCGGGCGATGAACCCGGCCACCGCGCCGCCGACGACGGCGATGACCGAGGTGATGCCGAGCATCCACCGGCCCAGCGGACGCGGGCCGTACCGGACCGCGGCGTAGAGGTTGTCCGTGACGATCAGCACGGTGCCCAGGGAGGGGCCCATGAGGAGGTCCGCGACGAACGCCACGACCCCGAGCCCGAGCGAGAGCAGCGGCCGGGTCCGCCGTACGGCGACGCCGAGGCAGGCGACCAGGAGCGGACCGACGAACCAGTGCAGCGGGGTCCCGTGGTCCACACGGGATCCGGCGGCGAGCAGAACGAGGCCGACGGCGAGGCACAGCACGGCCCCCAGCGCGTCGTTCCGTCTCATGTGCTCCATCCCATCACCCCGGAGCGGCTGATCCGCCCGGCTCCGGCAGGACCGGCCGTACATCCAAGGATGTAGGCGGATTCGTCGGCGGTGACGATGACCGGGCGGCCCCGCCGGGTGATGCTGGAACCATGGTTCTGGCAGTGATCATCGCGTGTGAGGTCGGCTTCTGGGTTCTCCTGGCCCTGGGGCTGACCTCCCGCTACCTGTGGGGCATGCGACGGCTGAGCACCGTCCTGCTCCTGTGCGTGCCGCTGCTCGACGTGATCCTGCTGGTCACCGCCGTGATCGACATGCGCGGCGGGGCGCAGGGGAGCTGGCAGCACGGCCTGGCCGCGGCCTATCTCGCCTACTCCGTCGTCTTCGGCCACCGGACCCTGAAGTGGGCCGACGCGAAGTTCGCCCACCGCTTCGGGGGAGGCCCGGAACCGGAGCGGCCTCCGGCGGGCGGAATGGCCCGGGCGCGCTACGAGTGGGCCGTGTGGATCAGGATCGTCATCGCCTACGGCATCGCCTGCGCCGTGCTGTACGGCCTGATCCGGATGGTCGACGAGCCCTCTCGGACGGCCGCCCTGAGTGAATTCATGATCGGGGCTTCGCGGGTGCCGCTGATCGCCCTGCTCTGGCCGCTGAGCTACACGCTGTTCCCGAAGAAGGTCCCGGACGGCTCCCGGGTGTGACCTCCGGGACGCCGTATCCCGCGCCCGCCGCGGCCGCCGGACCGGCGATGGACCCCGGACCGGCGATGGAGCCCGTGCCCGCAGCGGGTCCGGTCTCCATCGTGGGTCCGGGGTCCGTGAGGGGATCGGCCTCCGGCAGGGCCCCGCGTCCGTCGCGGGTCCGGGGCCGTGGCCGGCCCGGTGTCCCGGAGCTCCGCCGTTTCCATCGTGTGCGCGGCCTCCCGGCCCTTCCGGGCGCTCGGGTTCGGGCGCCCACGGCTCAGTTCCCCCGCGCGTACGCCAGGATCGCGAAGACCAGACCGGCCAGGGAGATCAGCGCGGCGATCGAGGGGAGCGGCCAGCGGGCCCGCTCCAGCGCGCGGATGCGGAGCTCGTGGTCGTTGACGTCCTCGGCGACCGACGTCATTTTCGCGTCGACGTGGTCGATCTTGGCGGTGTGGCGGTGGACCTTCCCGCCGAGGGACTTGAGCTCGTCGTAGACCTCACGAACTCCGATCATTATGGAACCGAGGTGATCGGCGCGCATCGGCACTCCTTGGGGCAGGACGGGACAGTTACAATGGATTATCTGCCGTTAGTTGTCTCCTGTTACGGGTTTCCTCTGTATTGTTTCCTTTGACCTGCCATTACCTGTCTTGTATAAAGAAGGAGTGCCATCCATGGATGAGCGCGAGACGCCCCGGCGGCGTCTGGCGCGCCTGATGACCGAGCGGCGGGACGAGCTCGGCCTCTACTGGAACGACGTCGCGGAGCGGGCGGGGCTCACCAAGGAAGGGCTGAGGTCGGTCAGAGGCGGCGTCGGCACGATGCGTCCTCCCACCAAACGCGGCATCGAGACGGCGCTCCGGTGGACGCGAGGCAGCGTGGACCGGATCCTCGAAGGCGGATCCCCCGTCACCCTGGAGGCGGAGACGGCCGTGCGCGCGGCCGCGCCTCCGGCGGCCCGCATGCCTTCCCCGTCCGACGACACGGTGCTCGGAGCGCTCGGCGCGGAGGTCGACGCCGGGATCCTCCGTTCGCAGCTCGGCGCCCTGCGCGAGGCCGGCCTCCGCACCGGCCGGACCCTGGGGGACATGCTCGTCGAGGGAGGATACGTCTCTCCTCTGGACCTCGCCCGTACGGCCCGCCTCCCTGATCCCGTGGTCGGGGAGCTCGAGGACGACCCCGACCTCCCCGACGAGGTGAAGCAGCGGATGCTGGAGGGGTACCGCGCCCTCCGGCAGGAGATCGCCGAATCCCTGCGCAAGCCGGACTGATGCGTCCCGGAGCCGGAGGCCGGACGGGGCGGTGGTCCGGGGCGCCGCGTCCCGCGGTGCTGATCAATTATTGGCTCAAGCACCTCCATGGGGTCTGGTAGAGTTCTCTCTGTCGCCGGTCACCTCGGGTGGGCGGGACAGGCAAGCGGCCGTAGCTCAATGGATAGAGCATCTGACTACGGATCAGAAGGTTAGGGGTTCGAGTCCTCTCGGCCGCGCCAAATGAAAGCCCAGATCATCAGTCGATGACCTGGGCTTTCTTGCGTTCTGGATCAGTTGCCGGTGTCCGGCTGTGTCCGGCCGTCGTCCGTTGACTCCGGTTGATCGTGCCGAATGCGTGCCGAAGGTTCCTGCCTCAGAACTTCGCTGATCCGGCGCATGGAGACCTCATCCTGACCGACGAGGCACTTGGCGTAGGTGCGCAAGAGCACTTCCACGCTGTTGCCCGCCCACTCGGCCACCTGCTTCGGTGAGACGCCCGCGTTGAGCCAGGTGGACAGGCACGCATGCCGGAGGTCGTAGACGCGCTTGGCCAGCGGTGAGGTGTACTCCTCCGGGCTGAGGGCGGCGCGGCGTGCCTTGTCCCAGACGCGTTGGATGGTGCTGGTGGCCAGCACGCCGCCGTGCGCGCCGTAGAAGATCCGTCCGTCCGGACCGGCGCCGAAGGTCTTGAGGTGCTCACCCAGGATGGTCACGAGTTCGGGGGCGCACGGGACCGGGCGGCTCTCACCCTCGGGACGGTGCTTCAGGCCGCGGTCGTCGCGCTGCTCACCGGTGTCGGTCCACTCCCTGCCCGCGTCCGGGGTGGCTCTGCTGAAGTACAGCTCACCCCAGACGCCCGGAGCGTCCGGCAGGGTCAGGTTCTTCTCACGGAGGTTGACGGCCTCCTCAGGACGCAGGCCGGCGAAGTAGATGACGGCGAAGAACGGCATGAGCAGGGGGCCGCTCGGCTTCTGCTCCCGTACGGCTTGCAGCAGGGCGCGAGCCTGGTCGGGGTTGACGACGGATCGCCGGTCCACTTGTGAGGTGGTCTTGGTCGCCTTCCACTTCAGGTCGGGGATGGGATTCCTGCTCAGGAGCTTCATCTCCACGGCGTAGGCCATTGCGTTGGACAGGATGGTCCGGTGCTTGCGGGAGGTGCTCGCGGCGACCCGCTTGCCGTCGAGCCGGGACGTGGCGGCGTTGAGCAGTGCTCGCGCGGTGGCGGGCGCCATGAGCGCGGAAACCGGCAGGCTGTTGCGCGTCACCCACGCCAGGACGTCGGCCGTCCGCTCCGGGCAGTCCTTGCGTTCCTTGGTGTTGAATCCCCACCGGCGGAGCGCGGTCCGGATCTCCTTGGCGTTGTAGGGGCCCGTCGTGCCGTTCAGCATCGCGGGCGTGGCCAGCGCCAGCGCGTAGGCGATACCGGCGCGGTGCTTGGCGGATGCGTCCTTCCACTTCATGTCCACGTAGGCGCAGGCGAAGTCGTACCAGTTCATTTCCGCCTGACTCGTGCGGCCCCATGAGACGGGCTCGCCGGTGTCCAGGCTGAAAGCCTCCCCAGTGCGCGCGGCGGTGACGAGACCGCTCCGGTAGGTCTCGCTCTGCGCGCGGTTCCGGAACGCCTTCTTCCACGGCTTGCTGTCCGTCTTCCACCGGACGTAGTAGGTGGTGACCTTGGCGCCCTTGTAGACCTCGGTCTTGTAGACGCGGACGTTGTAGGTGATGTCCTTCATCAGGCGGCGTCCTCCAGAGCGTTAAGCCACCGCTCGAAGTCGGCGCGGCGGATGCGGAGGTCCCCATTGGGGAGCTTCAGGCAGCGCGGGGCACGCCCTTTCGCGCGCCAGTCGTAGAAGGTGGACCGGGAGATCTGGAGCTCCTCGCAGAGTTCGGCGAGGGTGAGCGTTCCTCTCGGCTTGGCCGTGGCCATGGTGGCTGTCTCCTCTTCGGCGGTCAGGCGGGGCGGTGCAGGTCGGGGTGGACGGCGTAGCGGGGTGAAGGTCGGCGGCCGGGACCGGTGCGGGGTGGTTCGGGCTCGCGCTGAATCCAGCCGAGTTGCTCCAGCAGTTCGAGGGCCGGTTCCAGATCGGCGACCTTGCGAAAGCGGCTCCGCGGGAGCGCGGTGAATGCCTCCCGGACCGTGAATCGCTCGGGTCGGGTGCGGGTGAGCCATTCGTGGAGGGTGCGGGCGGCTTCCTGCTCGGGGTCGGCGCCCATGGCGTCGAAGGCGGCCAGCGCGTGGGCGGTGAAGTACTCGCCGAGCTCCATCGCGGCGGCCATGGTGGCGCCGTCGATGGGGTGGCGCCAGCCGTCTTCGATGTGGCCGGCCAGGTGCAGCAGTCCGGCGAGCCGGGCAACCGCGCCGTCGAACTTGGCGGCCCAGTCGGCGATGTGGCCCAGGTCGCCGGTGTGCGGGCGCAACCGGGGTTCGGTGTGGCGGCGCTGCTCGGCGAACAGCTCGGCGGCCTCCGGCGACAGGACCAGGCGGGCGGGGTCGGTCCAGCCGTGCATGGTCAGCACGAGCCGTTCCAGGTTCGTGGCGTAGGTCGCGGTCACCAGCTCCGGGATCGGGTCCGGTTCGATGGTGCGGAATCCGACGTTGGAGGCGGGCAGGCTGTAGAGGATGCGGCCCAGCAGCCCTTTGCCGCGGAACCCCGGGGACTTGGCGATCTCGGTGATGATCTCGGGTTGGACGGCGAGTCCGAGCGTCAGGGCGGGGTTGTCGACGCGTTCGCGGCGGTCGCGCCGGTCCACAATCAGCAGGTCTCCGGCGTGGCCTTTGAGGAACAGGTCCAGGTTCGGGGTGCCGGAGTAGCGGCCGGCCAGGGTGGCGAAGATGCCGCCCTCGGCGCTGAGCACGGCGAGCCGCCCGCCCTGCTCGGTGAGCAGGGTCGTGGCGGTCTCCGGGGTGGCGTCGTCGGAGACCAGCCGGGGCTCTACCGGCACCGTGATGGAGTCCACGGCCAGGGCGGCGCTTTGGGCTTCGGCCAGCGCGGCGGGCATGGCCTCCCCGCGGGCGGTGGTGGCCTTGTGGGTGGCCTTCTCCGCGGCTTCCTGGGCGACCTTCTGCGCGATGCGCGCTTCGGTGATCTGCGGTTTGACCTGCTCCTGAAGGATCTTCTCGGCGGCCAGCAGCGGGGAGACGATCGCGCGGAACACCGGGGACTTGCGGGAGCCGGGCGGCATGGCCACCACGGTGTAGATGTTGACCGGCTCGGACCAGGTGCCCCGGACGGTGACCAGGGCGCGCCCGCCGGCGGCCGTGGAGATGGCGGCCAGGGCGGTGCAGCCGGGCAGGTCCGGCGGGGTCTGGGTCTCCTCCGCCAGCGCGTTCACGAAGTCGGCGAGCCAGCTCGGGAAGACGTGGGCGGGGAAGACGGGCAGCGCGGGCCGGGCACCGAGCGGCACCGGGGTCTCCCAGGTGCGCGGCGCGGCGGGCTGCTCGTCGGGCCAGGGCGCGGCGTTGTCGGTGCTCATGCGGCGCCCTGCCGGGGGCGGCGCTGGCCGGCGTCCAGGCCGGATCGGATGGTCGCAGCCACCTCGCGCGGCGGGAGCCCGGCGGCGTGACCCGCGCTGGTGAGGGCGTCTTCGGCGAGCGGGCGGGGCAGGAGTCCGGCGCCGACGAGCTGGCCGAGGGCGAACGCGGCGGCGTTCAGGGTGTGGTTGCGGGAGCCGGGCGCGGCGGTGCGGACGCGCTCGGTCTCGCCGTGCAGGGCGGCCAGGGCGTAGCGGGTGGGCCGCTGCCCGTCGTACGGCAGGGGCACCGGCGCGGCGGACGGCGGGGGCGGGTCGGGAACGGCGAGTCGGGCGACCAGCCATTCGGGCAGCGGCGCGGGCTCTGAGGCGTCCAGCACGCAGTAGGCGCCGGTGCCGTCGGGCAGGGTGACGTGGCTGCCGGGGCCGACGACGTAGCCGCCGCAGGCGCGGGTGTCGATCAGCCATCCCAGGGTGCCGCTGGTGTTGCGCAGCCGCACCCCTACCGGGGCGGTGAAGTACAGGTGCGCGCCGCGGCGGCGGGTCAGCACGGTGAACGTGCGGTCGGGCCGGGGCTGCCGTGCCTGCTCGCACAGGTGGGTGAAGACGGCCGAACCGTCCACGATGCCGGGCAGGTCCCACACGGGCGGGGGCGTCTGGTCGGGCTTGGGCATGTCCAGGTCGATCACGACCAGGCGGGACGGGCCGCAGGCGACGCCGATGTTGAACGGCGTGTGCGACCAGACGCGCCGGATGAGGGCGGGGTCGGCGGTGGCGTGGCGCTCCCAGTCGGTGAAGCCCTTGACGGGCCGCTTGTCGCCGGGAGCGACGGGGAAGACGTGCCAGCCGCGGGCGGCGCAGGCCAGGGCGTAGCGGAGCAGCTCGGGGGCGTTCATGCGGCCACCTCCAGGTCGGTGCCGGTGATGGCTTCGACCAGGGCGGAGATGAGGACCTCGGCCACGGGCGGGGTGACGGCGTTGCCGTACTGGCGCACCCGCTGCCGCTTGTTGCCCAGCACCCGGTAGCCGTCGCCGAAGGCCATGGCGCGGCCGATCTCGGCGGGTTCCAGCATCCGGAACCGCACGTCGTCCAGGTCGATCGCTTCCGCGTCGCCGGGGTGGGCCAGGCCGTAGCGGTCGCGGGTGGTCAGCGCGCCCACCGGCTGAGCGGCGGGGCAGGCGGTGCTGGTGCCGTAGTACGGCACCAGCAGCGCGCCCGACTCGTCGGGCGCCGTGACCAGGCCGTGGTGGTTGCCGGAGGCGGTCACCGTGGCCAGCGCGTCGGCCACCGGCCGCGCCACCGAACCCCCGCCCCGCAACTCCGCGATGAACGCCCCCGCCGCGTCGGGGAAGGCCAGACCGGTCTCATTGCGGGTGGTCTGGGTGCGCAGCGGCAGCGCGGCCGGGCTTGCGGTCTTGCCGTCGCGGCCTTCGACCGGGACCAGCAGCGGCGGAACGGCCAGACCGTCGTTCTCGCGGGTGGTGCGGGTGGGCATCGGCGCGTTGATCGGGCTGGCCTGGTCGCGCCAGGTACCGCCGGCCGGGGCCAGGATGGGCCCCCAGTAGCGGGCGATCCCGGCGCGGATGCGCTCCATCGTCGCGTCGGCGAGCGGCTCGTCCCGGTCGCCGATCCGGGTGCCGGGAAGACTCCAGTCGATCGCGGCGGCGGCCGGGAGCACCTCGGGTTCGACCACCGCGCCCCGGCAGGCGGTGTGCGGGCAGCGGTAGAGGTACTGCTGGCGGTAGCGGCCCATGTCCCGGCGCGGGTCCTTGAACACCTGGACGGCGTCGATGCGCTGGCCGCAGGACGGGCACCACGCCTTGGGGCGGAGCCACTTGTCCCAGTCCGGGGTCCTGCCGATCGACTCGTGCCAGTAGGCGACGTACAGCCGGTCCCGGGACTGCGGGGCGGCCGGGGTGCGGACCGGGCGGGCGTGCATGCTGTTCAGGGCGATGATCCGCGTGCGGTAGCCCAGGGCGTGGATACGGCCGATCCAGGTGTTCCAGGCGTCCCAGGCGCGGCAGTCGATGACGTTCTCGACCACGCCGGCCAGCACCCGCCCGCCGCGCGCGGCCACGCCCTCCAGGTAGAGCGGGACCTCCTCCATGAGGGCGCGAGAGCGCTCGTCCTCGGCGGACCGGGCGGTGCCGGGCACCTCGAACAGGGAGCCCTGGCGGGTGTTGTGGAAGTCGCGGCGCTTGCCGCGGGCGCGGCTCCACTTCGGGCACTCGGGGGAGGCCCAGAAGAGGTCGGCGACGGGCCAGCGGTGCACGGGGGCGGTGCGGATGTCGCCCTGGTAGTGGTCGGTGGCGGGGAAGTTGGCGGCGTGGGAGGCGATGGCCATCTCCCAGTGGTTGGCGGCGCGGGTCACGGTCACACCGGGCACGGCGTGCGCGCCCTGGGACGAGCCTCCGGCTCCGCAGAACCAGTCCATGACGGTCAGCACGAGGTCTCCTGTCGGGAAGCGGGGGCGGGAGTGGGGCGGCCGGTCATGTGAAGCACCAGCCGGAGTCACAGGTGCCGTCGCCGAAGTCCAGCGGCAGCACGTCATCGGTGGACACCACGTCGGCGAGCGGGGCCGCGTGGCGGGTGAGCCACACCGGGTCCTTGCCGAGGTCGGACCGGCGGGCGTTGAGCGTGGCTTCCAGCGCGCAGGCGCGCTCGAACAGCTCCGGTTCGCTGCGGCGCATCTCCGCCCAGGTGGTCAGCCGGTGGAAGGGGCAGAACCAGCACGAGGACTTCGGCGGGACGGGCAGGTCGGCGGAGCGGATGATGCGCGGGCAGTCGGCGCGCCGGATGCCCAGGTCCAGCAGGGGGTAGACGATGCGCTCGTGCGGTTCGCAGCGCCGGTTGTTGGCGCGTTCGATCTCGTCCACGCTGATGCCGATACCGACCGTGGCCGGGTTGTCTGCGGTGGCGCCGTGGGCCTTGAGCCATCGGCCGATGACCCGGATCTTGAAGTCCGCGGTACAAGAGCGGGTGCCAGGGGCGCCATTGGACATGCGGACCGGGATCGGCAGGGAGCGGGACCCGGGCTTGGTCAGCCGACCGTAGAGGGTTTCGGTGGAGCCGTCGCGGCGGGTGCGGGCGAGCTGGTGCAGGGCGATGCCGTGGGCGGCGGCGAACGGCGCGGCGTGCTCGGCGATGTAGCGCAGGGTGGCGGGGTGTTCGGAGTCGTCGCCGACGTTGGCGAACAGGAAGATGCGGAACGGCAGCTCTCCGCGGGCGGCGAGCACGAGGGCGGCGGTGGACTGCCAGCCTCCGCCGTAGCTGAAGGTTTCCAGGGCGGCGCCGGATGCGGTGGGAGCGGCGGGCGCCGTGGTCATGGCGGTCATCGGGTGCCGTCGCGGTGGAGGCGGCGGAAGTGGGTGTAGAGCTGCCAGCCGATGCGGGGGCGCATCCCGGTGCCGGAGCAGGCGCGGCAGGTGCGGTTCTTGCCGCCCGGGGCGCACCGGCGGCAGATGCCCCACGGGGAGATCAGGCACCGGGCGATGTAGCAGAGTGTGACGATCAGTAGGCAGAGGACTAGCAGGATGATGGCGGATGCCATGAGGGCCTCCAGGGCCGTTTCCGAGGTTGTCGCAGGTAGGGCGCTAGCGCACTAGGCCCCTGGTAGATCCAGAAATGGGGTGCTAGCGGGGGTGCTAGGTCTAGCGGGGTCGCCTGCTAGACCTAGCGCCCTTCGGCGGGTCAGGCTCCGGTCCCGGACCCCTTCTTTCCGTCACGCTCGGTGATGGCTGTGGTGATGTCGTCGCGGACGATGCCGCGCCGGTTGGCGCCCTTGCCGCCCCCCTCGGGGGTGCCCCACACCTGGCCCGTGCGGATGCCGTACGGCTTCAGAGCGGTGGTGAGCTGCCCGGCGCGGGCGTCGCCCTCCAGCTCCATCCAGGGGCCGTAGACCTCCGGGCGCAGCTCGGCCAGGCGGGCCACCACGGTCTCGCTCCAGCACTTGGGCTCGTGCACCACGGCGGCGATGTCGGCCAGCAGGTTGAACGCCGGGCCGGTCTCGACGGACGGGGCCTCGCCCAGGGCGTGCCCGGACAGGGTGCCGGCCTGCTGACGCAGGGCGCGGGCGCGCAGTGCGATCTTCTCGGCGGTCGGGGCGTCGATGTAGACCGACCGCACGATCTTGGGGTTGTCGCCCTCGCCGGCGAAGTAGCAGATGCCCTTGTCGGTGAAGGAGAACATGGTGGCCCGGATGCCGTTCTTGTGCGCGGACGTCCCGAGCACCATGTCGTTTTCGGTGTGGCCCATGACCTTTAGGCACAGCCGGATCACCGCGTTGGCGGAGATCCCGGTGGGCAGCGACTTGGCGTCCGGGCGCTGGGTGGCCACCACCAGCACCATCCCCAGCGCGGGGCCGCGCTTGACCAGGTCGGTGCAGATGGCCTCGAACTCCTCGCCGTGCTTGGGGTGCTCGAACCACACCTGGCACTCGTCCACGAAGATGCCGATGGGGTGCAGCCCCAGACTCTTGTTGCCAGCCAGGGCGGGGGTGACCTTGTTCTCCGGGCAGATGTCCTTGGGCAGGTCCCGGATCACCTTGGCCCGGCGGCGCAGCTCGTCTTTAAGCCCGCGCATGGCGGCCAGGGCGTAGGTGATGTCCTCGTCTTCCTCGCCGGCGCGGTAGCGATGGGCCACGCACTCCAGCGGCGACAGGTCGCCAGTGCCCTTCAGGTCGAACAGGTACAGCGCCGAGCGCGGGTCCATCGCGAAGATCAGGGCCAGCAGGCGCAGCAGGAACGTCTTGCCCATGCGCGGGATGGAGCCGATGACGACCGAGACGAACATCAGCGTCAGCGCGCTCCAGCGGCCCCGCTGGTCGGTGGCGAACGCGGTGGGCGTGAACAGGTCCACCTGCCCGGACCTGAGCAGCGGCCAAGCGGGCTGCTTGGCCTTGTTCATGTCCTGGTCACCGACCCACAGCAGCATGCGGCCGGTGTGCTCCTCGGGCACCACCTCGGGCCAGACGCAGCCCAGCGGGCGGCGCAGACCGGAGGCGAGCTTGTCGCGCTTTTCCATCACCTCGGCGACGGTCACGCCGTACGGCAGGTCGATATCGGCGCGCCAGCCGGGGCCGTCGCGGTGGATGGGGTTGACGAACTTGATGCCGTCGCGCGGGTCCTTGGCGATGGCCTGGTTGATGGCGGCGATGCCGAGCGCGCCCAGCGCCCGGACCACGATGTCGCTGGTGAGCTTCTCGCGCACCGTGGGCAGTACCGCGCGGTCGATCAGCGGCTTGTCGGCCGGGCGGCCCAGGATGCCCAGGGCGGCCAGAGCCAGCGCGAGCGCCGCCCACTGGGCCGCGGTGGGCGCGGCGGTCATCAGGAGGGACGCGATCAGCAGCGTGACCAGCGCGATCCCGGAGACCCACACCCGCAGCCGCACGCGGGCGTCGCGCTGGCGCGACAGCTTCAGGTACTGCTCGGGGTCGGTCTTTTCCACCGCGGCGCGGCGGACGGGCTCGCCCTCCAGATCGAAGGTCCAGCGGACCATGCCGCCGACTAGGCGGACCAGACCGCGCGGGGAGCGGGCCAGAAGGCGCCCGGCGTACAGCGGGGAGCGGGTGATCTGGTAGCTGGCCACGTAGGCGTAATGGGCGGAGACCCATTTGAGGGTGGCGATGGCCTCGTTACGCGAGCGCAGCCACAGCGGCACGATCCGGCGGCGGGTCTTGGCCTTCTCCGCCAGATCGGCCAGCCAGTCGCGCTCCGGCTCGCCGGGGGCGTCCACCCGGATGATGTCGCCCTCCAGAACCGGCCCGTCCGCCGGACCGGTCAGGGCGGTCGGGGTGGTCATGGTGGGCGGGTAGGGGTGGCGGCGGTCGCGGGCGGTGGTGATGGGCACCACGTCGGCGCCGGGGCCGTCGCCGTCCGGTCCGACCGGCGGACGGACCGGCAGCACGGTCAGCTCCAGGGGGGCGGTCGGGTCGGTCGGGGGGTGGCCGTTGGTCGTGGTCGGGAAGTCGGTCATGATGAGGTCACCTCGTTGCCGTTGATGGGTGCGGGGTTGCGGGGCGCGGCTTCGGTTTGGCGACTGGGGGCCGCGTCCCGTACGGGACGGATCTGCGACGATGTGCGGTCGGACCGCGTCTCGTCGGTGTGCTCGGGGTCGTCGGTGCGCAGTCGGGCCAGCAGCGCGGCGGCGCGGTCGGTGGAGATGGACTGTCCGCTCGCTCGGATGGCGGCGATCAGCCGGTCACGGGTGACGGTCAGCCCTTGGGCGGTCAGGTCGGCGGCCACGGTCCGGCCGATCGGCATGAGGTCGTCCACGTCCGGCGGCGCGGTCCGCTTGGTGGCGGTCCGGCGGCCGGTCGAGGCAGCCGGGACGGCGGTCCGCTTGCGCGGGGCGGGCGGCAGTGCCGGACGGTCGGCGTCGGCGGATACCGGGGCGGGCGGGTCGAGGCGGACGGTCTCCACGTGAAGGGCGGCGGCGTCAGCAGGGGTGTGGATCGGGGCGTCGGCCGGGGCCAGCTCACCGAGCCGGTACAGGGCGCGCTCGCGGCGGGTGGCCTTGAAGCGCCACAGCCGTCCGTACCGGTCCTGAAGGTCGGTGCGGGCCAGCACGCGCTCTTTCTCGCGCTCCAGCGCCACCGGGTAGGAGCGGACCTCCCACAGCACCATGCGGCGCCACAGGGCGAACGTCGAAGGGGTGGCCAGCAGCCAGCGGGAGGCGCGGATGCGCTCCATGCGCTCGGGGTTGGCCAGGCCGGCGCGCTTGCGCAGCACGTGCGCGCCGACTTCCACGGCCACCACCCACAGCATGGGCAGCAGCGCGTGAGAGACGATGCCGAACCAGTTCACGCCGGTCGGGGTGTCCAGGTAGGGAGAGATGTTGAGGTAGATGGTGGCGCCGGTCAGCGCCCAGGGGATGAACCGCAGCCACCGCACCCGCATGTCGAGGCGGGCGAGCACGATGTCCAGGGCGGAGAAGACCGCGATGCCCAGGTCGATGCCGAGGGGGACGGTCCAGGCCAGGGCGCCGAAGGTCGGGGCGGCGGCGTCGGCGACGCCGTCGAAGCTGTTGACGAAGCCGAGCAGTCCGAGCACGCCCACGGCGCCGGTGGTGACCGCTACGGCGGCCTGCTCGCCCTCGGTCAGGGCACGGGGGCCGGTCAGGGACGGGGATTCAGCGGTCATCACGCGGCCCTCCTCACGGGGACGGTGGTCTCGGTGGGCAGGTCGGCGGCGTAGACGGCGCGGCGGCAGGTGATGCAGTGGAACAGCACCGGGCCGCCGTCCAGGCGGGTGCGGCAGCGCGGGCACGCCTTGGCGGGGATGATGCGGCTCATCGGTGGACTCCCTTCGGCAGGAGGGGCTTGGTGATGTCGCGGTGCTCGGCGGCGACGTTGATGTCGAGGTGGTCCAGCGCGGTGGCCAGGGCTTCGGCCAGTGCGACCGAGCGGTGCCGTCCGCCCACGCACCCGATGGCGATGCGCACGGGCTGGCCGGTGGGCGTCTGGGGCAGGAGCTTGACCGCCAGGACGGTCAGGTGGCGCAGGACGTCAGCGGCGCCCGGGGTGGTCAGGACGTGCTCGCGCACGATCTCGTCCAGGCCGGTGCGGTACCGCATGGCCGGGTCGTGATGCGGGTTGCGCAGCGCGTTGCGCACGTCGAGGGTGTGATCGGCTCTCGGCGGGGCGGCGTGGCCGTAGCCGAAGGAGATGACGACGACCTCGGGCGTGGTGTGCGTGGCGGCGGTCAGAACCTCGCGCAGCAGGCCGGTGTGGGCGGCGAACACGCGCCCGCCGTACATCGTGGCCAGGTAGCCGGTCAGGGTGGGGTAGCTGTCGGCGCGCACCCACGCGGCACGCTTGGCGTCGTCGGCGCCCTGTACGGCGGGCAGGTTGACGCGGGCGACGGTCCCCAGGTCGCAGCGGGCGGGCACGGTCACCATCCACGCCTCGTCGCTGGCGCGGGGGTCGGGCACGTACCGGGCCGGCAGCGGGCGGAAGCTGCGGCCATCGCCCCAGTGCAGGCCGGTCTCCTCGCCCAGCTCGCGGGCCGCGGCGTCGGCGGGGTCCTCGCCGGGGTCCACTGTGCCGCCGGGCAGCGCCCAGCCGTGGCCGTCGCCGCGCTCGACCATGAGCAGCCACCGGTGGCCGTGCTCGTCGGTGGCGGTCACGATGGCGTCGGCGCAGACCTGCTCGCCCCAGTGGCCCAGCTCGTTGCGGCCGTAGCGGATGCCGGTCTTCTCGCACGGGTTGACCGGGCGGCCGTCCACCACGGCGAACGGGATGAGCGCGGCGGCCTGCCGGGGAGCCCAGTCGATGCGGGCCGGGTCGGTGGTCGGGTCGGCCCAGCCGTCGCGGATGCCGCTGGTCAGGACGTCGGGGTGGGTGTAGGTGCGGGGGGTCTCGTTCATCGCAGGCTCCTGCTTGCTTCAGCGGTCGCCGCGGCGGGGGCGGCGCGGCCGGGTCGGGGTGGACGGGGGGCGGGGGGTACGCACGGTCCCGGAGATCGAGCGGGCGTCCACGGTCAGCGCGCCTTCGCCGGTGCCGGCGGCCAGGTCGGCGGGGGCGGTGACGGTGATGTCGCCGGAGGTGGCCGAGGCGGTGATGTGGCCGGGCTCGGTGGCGTGGACGGTGATGTCGCCGGAGACGGTGGTCAGCCGGGCCGATCCGCCGAAGTCACCGATGTGGAGGTCTCCGGAGGTGGAGGACAGGACGGCGGTCTCGGTGCGGCCCAGGTGGATGTCGCCGGAGACGGTGCGCACGGCCGCGCCGTCGGCGAACTCGGCGCGCACGTTCCCCGAGGTGGTGGAGGCGGTGAGCTTGCCGCACTCGGCGGCGTCCAGGTCGCCGGAGACGGCGGTGAAGTCGATCGACTCCAGGTCGCCGCGGGTGGTGACGCGGGCGGTCTTGGTGTCGATCCGCAGCGCGGAGCCGCGCGGCAGCCGGACCGTGGCGCGCACGCCGGGGGTGGCGGTGCCGCCGGAGAGGTTGACGATGCCGTCGCCGCTGATGACGGAGCCGGAGACGTGGATCGTGCCGCTTCCGGTGACGATGATCCCGGTGTTGACGGTGCCGGAGATGACGGTGTGCCCGCCGCGGGTGCCGCTGATGATGGTCACGCCGTCGTGCTCGGGGACGGGGACGCGGGCGGTGACCGTGCGGGCGTCGGTGTGCAGGGTGGCGGCGGCGATGGCGTGGCCGGCGGGGCTGTCGGCGGGGGCGTCGGTGGTCAGGGTGATCTCGGCGCGGTCGGTGTCGTCGGCGGTGACGTCGATCAGGCCGGAGGCCATGGTCAGGTCGAAGACGACGGGGCCGGTGCTCGGAGCGGACAGCGTCCGCTCGGTGGCGGTGCTCATGGTCGGGGGTCTCCTTGCTGGTCAGGCGGTGATGATGAGGGCGGCGGCGAACAGGAACAGGTGGTGGAAGGACTGGTCGAGGGCGTAGGCGCCGGTGCCCAGGTGCACCGCGTCGTCGTAGCCGGGCCGCGGGCTGCCCAGTCGGTAAAAGTCGCCCTTGCCGATTCGCTCGGCCAGGGCGGCGAGGGTGGTCCGCCGGTCGGCCCAGTAGTGCGAGAGCGCGTCCGCCGCGAGCCCGAAGGCCAGCGGCAGTAGGGAGAAGGCCAGGCCGGTGGCCGCGGCGAGGGCGGCCAGCGCGGCGGCCTTGGTCGCGGTGAGGGTGGCGACGTGGCGCAGGCAGGCCAGCCGTCCGGCGGTGGTGGGCGCGCCCTTGGCGCACGCCTGGTGGTGGGTCTGGATCCAGTGGTCGCCCACGGAGTGGGCGGCGAACAGGGCCGCGAAGACCGCGGCGAACGCGGCCAGGTCGGCGGTCGGGGTCATGGGGATCACCTCGGGATCAGCAGGAGACGGAGCGGGCCAGGCGGCGGCAGGTCCGGCAGGCGCGGACGCAGCGGGCGCCGTGGATCGGGCAGCTCTGCGCGGTGCGGCCGGTGGTGGTGCCGCAGCGGCGGCAGCCGAGGGCGTTGCACGAGCGGGAACCGCAGTCGAAGCAGCGGAAGCGGGCCATCACGCCACCTCGCGGTCCGCGTCGGTGGCCAGGTGCAGGACCTCGGTGGCGGTGAAACCGGCCCACACGCCGTCGGTGGGGCGGATGGCCAGGGCGTAGGCCAGGCACGCGGCACGCGCCGGGCAGCCGGCGCAGATGGCCTTGGCCTGCTCCTCGCGGGCCAGCCGGGCGGGCTCGGGCTCGTCGGTGAAGGCGTCGGGGCCGGTGAACAGGTCCGCGTCGGTGGTCTTGCACGCGGGGGCGGCGTCGATCAGGTCGTTGCACAGGTCGGTGATCTCGTCCGTCCCGCGCCGGGCCAGGTGGTGGCGCTCGGGACGGACCGGGCTTCCGCTGGGGGTGGGGAGAAGAGAGAGGGTCCGCAGAGGGCGGGTCATGTGGGTGGGCTCCTTCGGGAGTCGAGGGGGCGGTCCTGGGTCTTGGCGGATTCAGGGGGCCGTCCCGGTGGTGCTGGGCGGAGAAGTTCGGAGCTGGTGCTCCGGACGTGGCCTCAGCTCGCCATCACGGTCGTGGAGTGCCCCTTGCCGCAGGTGCCGGTGAAAAGGCCCTGGGAGTCGTCGCCGTAGCCGATGACCTGCTGTCCGCAGTGGCAGGTGTAGGACATCGTGAACGCGGCGTTGTGATTGGTCGTGTACACGGCGAAGTCGGTCTTCTTGCCCATCTCGGGTTCCTCCTTGTCGGTGAGCTGGGGTGAGGGGGGTCAGCCGAGTGCGCCGGCGAAGGCGGCCAGGGCGTCGGCCACGGTCATCAGGCCGTTGAAAGCGGTGGTTGCGACGTCCGCGGCCTTGGCCGGGTCGCGGACGATGAAGAACAGCGCGCAGACCGTGAGCAGGAACGGGACGAGACGGCGGGTCTTCGGGGTGGGGAGCATCGCAGTGCCCTTTCGGCTGGAACCTGCTGTACAGGTTCTAAGAGATATAGAACATGTATAGCCACGGGTAGTCAAGGCTTGGGGCTTGGCTTCTTTGGGATTCCGCCGTGCGGGGCCTTGGTCTCTGTGACTGACTCCAGAGAACCGCAGGGCAAAGGGCTGAGGGCAGCGTGATCGCGGGGGTGCTCAGTTGCTCAGGGGGTGATTTTCGGGGGTGATTTATCCCCTGAGCTGGACGAACAAGATCTATGGATTCCGGCGAAGAACTGGTCGAGCGGCCTTGACGCGGGTCATCCTGACCTTGACCGCATGATCGGAGGTGAGAATGTCCCGGATGCCTAACCTCGTGTTGGCCGAAGCCATGCGCCGGGCTGACTGCTCGAACAAGGGGCTCGCGTCAAGGGTCCAGCTCGTTGCACAAGAGGAGGGCGTGACCCTCCGGTGTACCCACGTGGACGTCAAGCGCTGGCTTGACGGAGTTCAGCCGCGGCCGGCGACGGCGAAGTTCATAGCGGAAGCGCTCAGCCGCAAAGCCGGTGTGAGGTTCTCCCTGGAGGACATCGGCATGGGCGGGACGCTCACACCGACGACCCTGGAGCGGGGGCTTGAGTACGCCGATGCCGTACCCGAGGTCGGTTCCCGGCTACTCGGGCTCACCCGCAGGGATCTGGTGGACGATCCGCTTGCCGTAGAGGCTGCCGTGGTGCCCTCTGCATGGACGCAGCCACTTCTGACGTGGCTGCTGTCGAGACCCGAACCGCTGCCGGCGGGGAACGGCATGCAGGTCAATGTGGGAGAGTCCGATGTCCGGGCCGTTCGCATGACCACTCAGCTTTTCATGAAGCTGGACTTCCAGTTCGGCGGCGGACATGCTCGCGCGGCCCTGGCGCAGTACTACGTCCGCGATGTGAGCCCCCTCCTGGAAGGGAAGTTCACCGAATCCGTTGGGCGAGAGCTGTTCTCCGCTGCTGCCGAAGTTGCTCAACTTCTCGGCTGGACGGCCTACGACCTGGGACGTCACGGGCTTGCCCAGCGCTACATGATCCAGGCGCTCCGCCTCGCCCAAGCCGCGGGTGATCGCATGCTCGGGGGACGGCTACTCGGCAACATGAGCCACCAGGCGAACTACCTGGGGAACTTCCAGCAGGCGATACAGCTTGCCAGGGCGGCGCAGGAGGGCTCGAAGGGAGTTGCGAGCGGCACCACCATGGCGAGCTTTCTCGCCATGGAAGCGAGAGCCCACGCGGGCAACGGCGACGATGCGGCATGCTCCCAAGTACTTCGCGAGGCTGAAAAGCTCTTCGAGAGCCGGAACGTTGCCGACGATCCCGAGTGGATCAGCTACTTCGATGACGCTGAACTGGCGGGAGAGGGAGCGCACTGTTTCCGGGATCTACGGAAACCGCTTATCGCGCAAGAATTCGTCGGCCGCTGCCTCGAACTCACCGATCCCGTTTACGCTCGCACCCTCGCGTTCATCCGTCTGGTGCAGGCTGCTACGTACGTCCACCAGGGCGAGCCGTGCCAAGCCGCTGCCTTGGCTGCCGAGGCTGTTGAGCTTGCCGGTTCTCTCAAGTCGATGCGCTACCTCCGATACGTCTCCGATCTCTGCGCCGACCTGAAGGAATACCGGGGAAACCGCGAAGTCGAGAGCTTTCGGGAACTGGTAAGCGGCAAGTATCCGTCAATCGCCTAGAACGGCGCCCACGAGCGCGGTGCCTCATCGTCGTGAAGGGAGGCGAAGCGCGTCCTGAACTCCTGGGCGACCCTTTCGCTCTCATTGACGTTCTGCATGAGCCAAGTGGTCATTTTCAGCTCGTTGATCGAGCGAAGTATGGGGAATCCTTCCCAGGAAATTATATCGAAGCCGTAGGCGTCGGTGAAGCTCTCATACTCTCCGGCAGTGTGCCAACCGATGAGGCGTTCTGTCGCGGTGACTGCCAAATCCGTTTCCGGTGGACCGAAGGCGAACCGCTCGAAGTCGATGAGCAAGACCCTGCCGTCGAGGGCAACGATCAGATTCTGCTGATGGGCATCTCCATGCACCGCACACGGACTCAGTGGATAGCGGAGGCTCTCGTACTTCTCGCGTAGTTCGATGAGACGGGCTGTAAGGAACTCATGGTCCTGATCCGAGAGTGCCTCTGTGTTAGCGATGCGCTCGGAAACGCGGCCGAAGATGTCGAACTCGGGCAGAGGGATCTCCGGGGGGACCGGAAGGCTGTGGAGCCGTCGGAGAATTCGGGCAAGGTCTCTCACGCTTGCCTTGTCGCCGTTATTTTCTATCAGGCGCCAGAAGGTGACCGGCCTACCTCGGGTCATTAGCGGCTGCTCATAGTCCGCAGGCTCTGCCGCCGGTAGGCCTGACTCGCGCAGCCATTCGGCGACGGCGACTTCCTTCCTTGCATCGGGAAGGACTTCGGCGCTACGGGCAATTCTGACGATCACGTTATCTCTTGAGAGCTGGAATATGGCGTTCTCTCCTAGGCGGAGGAGTATTGCGTCTTCTGCGTGGAGCCCGACTTCCCGGCATGCTGCATCGAGAGTTTCGCGTGCTGCGGAGACAGTGAAGGTCGGGATGGTTGTCTGTGACTCGTTCAATGGAGCCTGCCTGTTCGTTGAGCGGTCCACGGTCTAGCATTTATTAAGGAGAGCGGGTGACGATTCGCCCGACCCCTCTTCTGCTCTCTACGATTCCCTCTGCTTCCAGCAGGGCTATGGCACGTCTTACGGTAACTCGTGCTACGCCGTACTGCTCAGCAAGAACGGATTCCCCGGGAATGCGCGATTCTCTCGGAAAGTCTCCCGCAAGAATCGCTTTCCGGATGGACTCCGCAACCTCGTCAGTCCGGGTCAGCGTGCCCTGCTCGTCACCAACGAACCAACCCTTACCGTGAACCGCTGTGATCCGACCTTCGGCGGCCAGCATCTGGAGCGCCTGGCGTGCGGTTCCCTTGGACACCCCGTGCTGCTCAGCCAGCATTGCCTCTCGGGGGAGCTGACTGCCCTGTGAGAGCTTGCCACTGGCGATGTCCTGACGCAGAGCCGCGGCTACGGTCTCGTACCGCGTCGAGGGGGAAGGGGGCTCACCGGACGTCCCACCGACGACGCGCCGTCCCCTGCCCATCTCGCTTACTACCAGGCCCAGACGCTCCAGCTCGGCGACCGCTTGTCGAACGGTGCCCCTGGCAACGCCATACGTCCGCACAAGGACGGCGTCGGAACCCAGCATGCCGCCCGGCGGCGGGTCGCCGGCCTGAATCCGGGAGCGGAGGTCATCCGCGATTCGGAGGTAAGCGGGCTGCTCGTTGCTCTGACTCATCGTGCTCCCTCGCTGAGGAACATTGCCCTCCAGGCTACGACGGTAAGCGCTGGTGCCCGTTGCCGTCCGGGTGAGCCATCCTGCCCGCCCCTGGAGAGCCGCCGCAGAATCCGCAGAACCCGCAGAACCCCTGCGGGCGTACGTCTTCCCAGTTCACCGGGTTACAGCCGGGTCGGTGTCCGTCAGCCGCAGAATGCCGCAGAAACCCGCAGAACTCGGGGACGGCCCCGCGCGGCGGCTGTCGAGCTGGATTCTGCGGAATATCGCGGCATTCTGCGGCGGCTCCCCCGCTGAGCTGTGACATGGGGATGACCAGCGGAAGCAGTCGTGCCATCGGGGTTCTGCGGATTCTGCGGATTCTGCGGCGGCTCACCGGGACTCGGGGGGATGCGGAAGCACGGTCACCGCTCCCGCATGACGGCGCTGATCGTAAACAGGGGTGCTGAGTGCCCCGTAGAGAGCCGTTCTCGGGTGCGGGAAGGTAAGGCGCCAGGGGCGCCGATGTTCTTGCCGGAAGGGCTCTCAGAGCTTGGTCATGCCGAATACGTGCCGAAATCCGGACCACGGGTGCGCCGGTCGGGGCGTCCCCGCTGGTCAGAGCATGTGGGTCAGCCGTGTGGGGCTTCCACTACGGATCAGAAGGTTAGGGGTTCGAGTCCTCTCGGCCGCGCCACGCAGAAGCCGTCTGACCAGGAAAAACTGGTCAGACGGCTTTCTTGTTCCGGCCGTCCGCCTCGTCAGGAATCAACGTTTCGCCAACATCCTGCGGAGCGAACGCGGCGTTGAGCTTCCCCTCGTAGCCACCGATGTCCCTTCCGCGACGCCCGTGCCGGGCGGAGAATCAGGTCGCGACCGACGAGGGCGGGCCCTCGTCCGGCAGCTCGAACGGCTGACCGGCCGGAAGATCGTACTCGCCGAGGTCGCTCCGGTGGTTCCAGCAGTCTGGCTTCTCCTCGTCCGTCACATTCCGACCCCGAGTTCACCGGTCGGGGTTCGCTGCCGCGTGCCTGGTGACGGGCTGATTCTCGAGTCAGTGCGGAGACGACCCACCGCGGTACCCCGTACGATCACTTCGGTGAGTGATCCGGAGAATGTGTCCTACGGTTTTCTAACGCTCTTGGGCCTGGGACTTCTCACCTTGGTCACATCGGGCTTCCTGGCGTTCGCCACGGGTCAGCTGGTCGCTTTGGCCATCGTCGGCGTCGGCTTCGCCGTTGCCGCCGTGGCCCTGACCGTCTATCAACAGCGGAAAATTCCAGCCTCCGGCGAGGGCGCCCGGCTCCGGGATGATCACTCGAACGACCCCGTAGAGCCGTAAGCGGTTGAGACGGGGCCGGATGGTCCCGTTCCCCTGAGCCCAGAAGAATGCGGCAGCCGGAGCATCTCCCGCCTGGAGAGCAGGGAGGACTGGGGAGGAGGACGTCCCCGACGAGTGGCAGGACTTCGTCGGACTCGCTCACAGCGGGTACAGCCCGCCCCTGGCGACCTGTCTCACGTCGGCTCTGGCGCTCGTCGGCAGGGTGACGGGCAGGGAGATCGACCGGGAGTGGATGGACGGGACCCACACCCGCTACGTGGTCCGTGAGCGGTACGACGGCTGACAGGCGATGCGCCTCGGCCCGCCGCCCTCTGTATCAGGCTCAGTCGTCTCCGACGGGATGGCAGTCGAGGCCCATGTAGAGGAGCTTCTCGTGGATCGTCTCCGGCGTGAAGGGCTTGATGACGTACTCGTGGGCGCCGGCGGCGAGCGCCCGCACGACCTTGCTCTGCTCGCTCTCCGTGGTCACCATCATCAGGCACATCTCGCGCATGCCGTCCGTCTTGCGGACCCGGCGGATGAACTCCAGCCCGTCCATCACGGGCATGTTCCAGTCGACCAGCGCCACGTCCGGCGTCGTCGGGATCTCGTCCAGCAGGTCGAGGGCCTCCTGGCCGTGGGCGGCCTCGTACACCGAGAAGCCCAGCCGCGTCAGGACCCGCCGAATGATCCGGCGCATGGTACTCGAATCATCGATCACGATCGCCAGCACGCCGCCGCCCTTCTCCGATCCGCATCACCGCCCTATCGGCACCGTCCAGGCGGAGATGAGAGAAGTGCGGCGAGTGCCGACCGAGGCCGTGCGGCCATATTCTGTCCTTTTCCATGCGTTCAGACCGCTGATGGGAGATCTGTGATGCCGAAACCGCATGGGGGACGAGCGGCAGCCTCCCGGCGGCCGGCCGTATGGGCGGGAGCCGCGGTGGTGCTCGTGATCGCGGCCGTCGCCTGGTCCGTCGTGCTGAGGCCGTACTGGTCCGGCGTCGAGGGAAAGGCCGGGGAGGAGGTCGTCCCGGTCGACGCCTCGACGCGCGAGGCGCTCCTCGGGGCTGCTGACCGCTTCCTGGAGACGGATCCCGGTCGTGTCGGAGGCTACGTCCTGGCCGTCGACAGGCCGGATCTGGCGCCACGCGTGTTCTACCACGAGGAGTTCGTGGAGGTGCGCCGGAAGGGCCCCCGGCTGCTGCTAGGGATCGTGGCCGCCTGCGAGGAACTCGCCCGTTCCGGGTCCTTGCTCATCGGCGGCAGCGGTTACCGGACCTCGCTTCTCCTGACCGTCGAGCCGGTCGGCGGGCGCTTCGCCGTACGGCGGGCGGAGGAGCCTCTGGACGGTGACCTGAACCGCCCGTCGGTGCTTGCGATGTTCTCCCCGGAGGGGGCGCCGCGGGCACTGGAACTGGAGGCCACCGGTTCGGACATGCACGATGCGCTCGAAGAGGAGGCCCGCCGGGCCTTCGCCCTGCCTCCGGACACCGCCGTCACGTTCCTCACCGAGCTGTAGGGCGCCTCCCCGCCGCACCCGCCGGAGGGGTGGAGGGTCGGAGGGGAGGCGCCGGTCCTTGCCCGTCGGAGGGTCAGGATCGGAGGGTCAGACATCCCTGGAGCTTGGATGTCAAGCGGCGAGGTCGTGGTTGCGGTGTGACCAGGCGGTCGCCCGGTCGTAGAGGGTGTGGTTCTTGAGGCAGCCGTGGAGGATGCCGACGAGGCGGTTGCCGACCTGGCGCAGGGCGGCGTTGTGGCTGACGTCGCGGGCTCTGATCTGGTCGTAGTAGGCGCGGGCGTCCACGTCGTGCAGGAGGGCGCAGGAGGCTTGCAGGTGCAGGGCGTCGACGAGCCGATCGTTGTGGACGAACCGGGCGTGAACGGTCCGCGTCTTACCGGACTGCCGGGTGACCGGCGAGGTACCGGCATAGTTCTTGCGTGCCTTCGCGCTGGCATAACGCCCGGGAGCGTCTCCGAACTCGGCGAGCACCCGGGCGCCGAGAACGACGCCGATGCCGGGCTGACTGAGGATGACCTCAGCGTCCGGGTGCCGGCCAAAATGCGCCTCGACCTCGTCTTCCAGGGTCTTGATCTCCGTGTTGAGGGTGGCGATGACCGCGGCCAGTGCCCGCACGGTCGAGGCGTAGGCAGCGGTGACCAGATCGGCCTGGCCCAGTTGCTCGGACCGCAGCACCTGCTTGATCGTCTCGGCCTTGGCCGGGATATCCCGCCGCCCCTTCAGCGCGGCAGCGATCTGGACGGCGGTGAGCTTCGCCGCTGTCGCCGGAGTGGGGGCCTTGACCAGGAGTTTCAGCGCAGCATCCGAGGTCAGGCCGAGGGGCTTGTAGGCCTCCAGAGCGGCGGGGAAGTAGTCCCGCAACGCCACCCGCAGCCGGAGCATGTGGCGGGTGCGTTCCCACAACAGCGTCTGATGGGCGCGGGTGACGACCTTGACCGCCTCGGCGACCTCGGAGTCGCCGGCGACCTCCCGCAGCTGGTTACGGCGGGTACGGATCATGTCGGCCAGCGCGTGCGCGTCGCCCTTGTCGCTCTTGGCCCCCGACGAGCCGAGGATCTCCCGGTGCCGGGCGGCCTGCTTGGGGTCCACCCCGAACACCCGGTATCCCGCCGCCCGCAGCGCCCGCACCCACGGGCCCCGATCGACCTCGATGCACACCAGCACCTGCGCCGGCTCGCCGTCCTCCGGCACGAACCGGCCCACCAGCTCGTGGAAGCGGGACATCCCGGCCATCCCCTCGGGCAACCGGACCCGCTTCAACACCCGGCCCTGCTCGTCCTGGACCTCCACATCGTGGTGATCCTCAGCCCAGTCATCTCCGACGAACAGCATTCGAACCTCCGTGATCGACACCGGTTTCAGCAGCCCGCAGGAGCCGGTCGGCGACCTAATGGACCAGTGCTCACCCCAACCCGCGGGGGGCACGACATCCCATCAGCGATCAAGACCCCTGACCACCGGCGAGGGCACGATCTGACCCTAGGACTCACGGTCCAGGAGGCGAGAGTGCTCACTCACCAGCGGCTACCAGGCATCGAGTCTGCCAGTGAGGCGGACCCGGTAGTTCCCATTAGGAGGGGAAGCGCTGGTCCTTCCAGGCGGCCAGTTCGGCGGCGGCGGCCGTCAGCTGGGCGGGGGTGACGGCGGGGCCGGTGGCCGCGCCGACCACCAGGGCGGCGTGCACGGTGCCCGGTGCCGCGCCGGACGGGCTCAGCAGCAGGCGGTGGGCGGTGGACGAGCCGGTCTCGGTCGCGACCGCCGCCGGTCCGGAGGCGGGCAGACCCGCGCGGGTGGCCACGTCGCCGACCACGACGGTGGTCGCGGCGGTGAAGGAGGCCGGCAGGTGCAGCTCGGTCGGGGCACTCGGCGCCGCGGCGGGTTCGCGCCAGACCAGGACGCCGAACCGCCGGTCCTTCACCAGCGCGGCGACGTTCGGCAGGGAGGACGGTACGGCCAGCCAGGCCCGCTGCTGCCCGGCGCCGCCGTAGCCGGACCGGGCGAGGTCCTCGTAGGCGAAGGCCAGCACGTCGCCGGCGACCGCCGAGGGGTAGAGGCGGTCCAGCACCGCCCGGTCCAGCCGGGTCGCCAGGGTGCCCGACGCGTCCGCGGCGACCACGGAGAAGTCCTCGTCGTTCCAGGCGTCGCCCTCGGTCCGCACCTTGGCGGGGTTGCGGTTCATCACCTCGCGGTGCCGGCCGCTGTAGAGGTCCCAGTGCCACTGGGTCGAGGAGAGCACGTCCCCTCCGGCGGCGGGGGTCCGCCACCAGTTCTTCCCGGGGACCCCGGAGTCCATGGCCTGGTACGCGGCCCGGACCATCCACGGCGTGCGGTCGCTGCCGCTGCCCGACAGCTTGTGGCCGAACTCCGAGACGAAGGGGGCGGTGGCCAGGGTGCGGGCCCGGTCGCGGATCTCGTTCATCGCCGCGCCGTACACCCCGTCGGAGGCCGGTGACGGGTCGATCGTCATGCGGGCGCCGTCGTAGAAGTGGCTGTTGAAGACGTACCGGGGACCGAGGGCGCCGACCGTGGAGAGGCCGCCCTCCTCGAAGAAGCCGGTGTTCCAGAAGACCAGGGGTTCGACGAAGGCGGGCTTGTCCGCCCACCCGGCGGCGTCCATGGCGGCGCGGAACCTCTGGTAGAAGGGCATGAGGTAGGTCTTCTCCCACTCCAGGCCGCTCTTGCCGTCGAGGCCCCCGTCGTAGGGCTCGTTGAAGGGGTCGAACCCGATGACGGCGGCGAAGTCCTGCTCCGGCAGCCGCTGCCTGATGTGGGTCATCGCGGCCGTGGCCTGCCGCAGGAAGGCCTCCTGGACGCCGACCTCGCCCTCGGGCGTGCTGACCCGCCGGTCCCGCCAGAAGTCCCGGGCGGCCCGGCGGACGGCCTCGTTGGTCTGCATGTTCTGTCCCCACAGCAGGCAGATGCCGCAGGACTCCCTGGGGTAGCCGCCGGCCTTCACCACCCATTCCGGTGCGCCGTCACCGGTGTACCAGCTGTCTGCGTGGAACAGGTGGGAGGAGTACAGGTCCTGGTGGTAGTCGACCAGGACGCGGATCCCCCTGCCGGTGAACGCGCGGATCTGCTCGACCGCCCTGTCGAGGTAGGCGCGGTCGATGGTGGAGGGGGACGGCTGCACGCCCTCCCAGCTGATGAGGAAGCGGATCACGTTCGCGCCGGTGAGGTCGCGCATGGCCTGGGCCGAGCGCACGGCGTCGGCGGTGCTGCGGAACGGCAGCAGCGAATTCTCGTACAGCTTGGTGCTGCCGGACACGTTGAACCCGCGCAGCGTCACCTCCCGGCCGTCGCCGTCGCGGAAGACCAGGCTCTGCCGCTTGGCGGCGACGACCAGCGGGCCCGGGGCCGCGGCCCCGGGGGCGGCCCCGGTCGTGGTCGTGGTCGTGGTGGCGGGGGCGGTCTTGGCCGTGGTCGCGGACGCGGGGCCGGGACCGGTCATCGAGGCGAGTGCGAGGGCGGCGGCCAGAGCGGGGGCGGCCCGTCGTGTCATGCGGAACGATGCTGCTCGCATGAACGGACGATAGAGCCCTGCTCATGTTCTTGTCAGTGCACGAACGGCTAGAACCGCATCCCGTTCTTGTCCGCCGCGCGCAGCGTGCAGCCCGGCGGCACCGCATCGGCCGCCGGGCTGCGCCGTGGGTCCCTGCGGACGCCTCGGCGGACGCTCAGACCGGACGCGCCACGGGTGCGGTGCCGCCGTTCCCGGCGGCGGGGTCCGGCGCGGGTGCGGTGCCGCCGTTCCCGGCGGCGGGGTCCGCCACGGGTGCGGTGCCGCCGTTCCCGGCGGCCGGGTCCGGCGCGGGCCGCCGCAGTACGGCCAGCGCGACGACGAAGGCGGCCACGAGCAGGGCGGCGGCGGTTCCGAAGGCCAAGTGGTAGCCGCCGGTGAGCGCGGCGGCCTCGCCGGCGCCCGCGGACCGCAGCCCCGCGGTGCGCGAGGCGGCCAGGGTGGACAGCACCGCGACGCCGGTCGCCATGCCGATCTGCTGGGTGGTGTTGAACAAGCCGGAGGCCAGGCCCGCGTCGTCGGGGCGGGCGCCGGACATGCCGAGCGCGGTCAGCGCCGGGAGGACCAGCCCGCTGCCTGCGACGAGCAGCATCACCGGGAGCAGGTCGGTGACGTAGTCCGCGTCCACCGGGACGCGGGCCAGCCAGCCCATCGCGCCGAGCAGGAGCAGCAGGCCCGCCAGCAGGACGGCCCGCTCGCCGAAGCGGGTGCTGAGCCGGGCGGAGACGAACAGGGACACGCCGCCGATGGACACCGCGGCGGGGAGCATCGCCAGGCCGGTGGCGAGCGCGCCGTAGCCGAGGACCTGCTGCATGTAGAGGGCGACGATGATCTGGAAGGCGAACATGGCCGACAAGGTGAGCATCTGCACCAGGTTGGCGCCGGTGACGTTGCGGGAGCGGAGGACGCGCAGCGGCATCAGCGGGGTCGCGGCGGTCGCCTGGCGGACGGTGAAGGCGGCCAGCAGGACGAGCGACACCGCGCCGAGACCCAGGGTGCGCGCGGACAGCCAGCCGTACCGCTCGATCCCGACCACGGTGTAGATGCCCAGCATCAGCCCGGCGGTGACCAGCACCGCGCCGAGGACGTCGGCGCCGGCGGCGAGCCCGGCCCCGCGCTCGTCCGGCAGCACCCGGACCGCCAGTGCGATCGTGGCCAGCCCGATCGGCAGGTTGATGAAGAAGATCCAGTTCCAGCTGAACGCGTCGGTGAGGACCCCGCCCAGGACCTGGCCGATCGAGGCCCCGGCGGCGCCGGTGAAGCTGAAGACGCCGAACGCCTTGGCGCGCTCCGCGGGTTCGGTGAACAGCGTCACCAGGATGCCCAGCACGACGGCGGAGGACATGGCGCTGCCGACGCCCTGGCCGAAGCGGGCGGCGATCAGTACGGCTGGCCCGGTGGCGACTCCCGCCAGCAGCGACGCGGCGGTGAAGACCGCGGTGCCGGACAGGAACATGGTCCTGCGGCCGACGAGGTCGCCCAGCCGGCCGGACAGGAGCAGCAGCCCGCCGAAGGCGATCAGGTACGCGTTGACGGTCCAGCTGAGCCCGGCGGGCGAGAAACCCAGGTCGTGCTGGATGGCGGGCATCGCCACGGTCACGATGCTGCCGTCCAGGATCGTCATCAACATGGTGGTGGACAGCACGGTGAGCGCCAGCCGGCGCGACCTGGGCGGGGCGGCGGTGCGGCCGGGCCGGAGGGAGGGGGCGGTGTGCGGCATGACGGTCTCTCCTGTTCGGAAGGGAACAGGAGAGACCGTAGCAGAATGTTTTGTTATAGACGATCCCTTATGGATCGACTTTCGGGCTCACTTCGTGCTCCGCCTGGCCCGCCGGACCACCTGCGGCGCTTCGGCGGGGACGGCCAGATGGCCTGTCACCAGGCGGTTCATGGCCCGTACGAGTACTTCGGCCTCGTCCGCCGGCAGCGCGGCCAGTGCGTCCCGGTGCACGCCGTCGACGATCTCCTGACTCCGCCTGGCGGCCTCCGCGCCCTTCTCGGTCACCACGATGATCCGGGCCCGCCGGTCCGTGCTGGACGGGCGGCGCTCGGCGAGTCCCGCCTTCTCCAGGGCGTCGACGGTGACCACCATCGTGGTCTTGTCCATGTCGCCGAGCTCGGCGAGCTGGATCTGGGTGCGCTCCCCCTGCAGGGCGTGGACCAGCACGCAGTGCATGCGCGTGGTCAGCCCGATCTCGGCGAGCGCCGCCGCCATCCGGGTTCTCAGGACGTGGCCGGCATGGTCCAGCAGGAACGACAGGTCCGGCTCGGTGCGGGCGGGCGCCATGGCGGTCATGGCACCACCGTAGCAACCGGTTCCGTTCCGGATGATCGGCGAAGGGCCCTGTCGGCGGCCGTGAGGGGCTCGTCGATCGGCCGTTCCGTCCAGCCGGTCGCTTCCCCGCCCGTCCGCCTGCCCGTCCGTCTGTTTCGCCCGTCCGTCTGTTTCGCCCGTCCGTCCGCCTGCCCGTCCGCCCGCCCGTCCGCCCGCCCGTGCGTTCGGCCGTCCGTCCGCCCGGTCGATCTCCGGTCATAGGGAGCGGGCGAGGCGGAAGCCGAGGTCGTCGACGCGGAAGGAGGGGTGGCTCTTGCGGCGGCACGACGCCCGGCAGCCGTGCGGCCGATCGGACCAGCTCCCGCCGCGGAACACGCGGTACGGGCCGTAGACCTCGGGGTCGTAGACGTCCCAGCACCACTCCCAGACGTTGCCGATCATGTCGTACAGGCCCCAGGGGTTCGGGGCCCGGGTCGCGACGTCGTGCACCGCGCCGCCGGAGTTCCCCCGGTGCCAGGCGATCTCGTCCAGTTCCCCGTAGCGGACGCCGGAGCTCCCGGCCCTGCAGGCGTACTCCCACTCCGCCTCGGTGGGCAGGCGGTAGCCGCCGGCCTCCGGGGCGCAGACCACGTCCTGCCCGTCGGGGTCGTCGCCCGCCGTGTAGCAGGGGGTGAGTCCCGTCTCCCGCGAGAGCAGGTTGCAGAACCGGACGGCCTCCAGCCAGGAGACGTCGGTCACCGGCGTCCGCGGCCCGGCCGGGCTCGTGGGCGCCTCACCCAGGACGGCGCGGTACAGCTCGCGCGTCACGGGGTACGGCGCGAGCCGGAAGGCTCCGACCTCGGCCTTCCAGTTCGTGTTCGTTCCCTCGTCCCGCAGGAGGATCTTCCCGGCGGGGATCTCGATCATGTTCTCGTCGACCGTGCGGTGCGGTGTCGGCTCAAGGTTCATCGCGGACCCAACCTACCCCGGTCGCCCCGGTCGCCCCGGTCGCCCCGGTCGGCGGTCGCGGTCCGGCCGGTCGGATGCTCCCGTGGATGTCAGCCCTGGTCTCCGGGGTACTGGAAGACGTCGTCGAGCGGGACCTCGAACGCCCGTGCGATCTGGAACGCCATCTCCAGGGACGGGGAGTAGCGGCCCTGCTCGATGGCGATGACGGTCTGGCGGGTGACGCCGATGCGCTTGGCCAGCTCGGCCTGGGTCATCTCGCCGCGCTCGAACCGCAGGGCGCGGATCCGGTTGGTGACGCGGGTGGGCTTACCCATGGAAGGCCCCGCGGTAGGCGCGGATCTTCGCGACCGCCCCCCAGGTCGCCCCGACGGCGCCGATGAGGAACAGCGCGTTGCCGATCCAGAAGTGGTCCGCCTCGAGCATCGCGAGCGCGAGCACCGCCGCGGCGCCGAAGGCGGTGATCGCCTGGGCGATGCGGTCGCCGTGGCGCTCGATCTCCCTGTCCCGCACGTCCGGAGCGGCCTCGGCGCTCCGGGCGGTGACGCCCAGCAGGACCGAGCCGACGATGGAGCCGGCGAAGGAGGCGCCGACCGCCCACAGCATCGGCCCCACCCAGGAGACCTCCGAGGCGGGCTGCTCGAACAGGCGCGGGACGACCACGGCGAAGTACGCCAGCGACGTGACGGGCACGAGGATCGCGTACAGCCATGTGTTGCGCTCCTCGGAGGTCATGGGGACGTGGTCGTCCCCGGCCTCCGGTGCAGGGTGGCGGTCCATGACGTGATCCTTTCGCGGCGGGAACGGTCTCGGTGAGGCTGGTCGGCGGCCGGGCGGCCGGGCGGCGGGAAAGGGGGTGGGGTGAAGAATCCCGGGCATCGGTCAATGTATGACATTTCTTACATCATGTCTAGTCTGATTGACATTTCCCGCACCCGACTCCGGAGGGCTTGCCCGTACGGCGGGGCGCGGATATCGTCGCCGAGTGTACGAAACCGTTTCGTACACTTATGGGAGGTGGGAGAATGGCGCGATGGACCGCCGCGGAGATCCCCGATCTGAGCGGCCGGAGTGCGGTGGTGACCGGGGCCGGTGAGGGGGTGGGGTTCCACACCGCCCTTGAGCTGGTCCGGCACGGCGCCGATGTCGTGATCGCGAGCCGGGACCGGGGCAAGGGCGAGGCAGCGGCGGCGCGGATCCGGGCGGAGACCGGCCGGGCCGGCGTCGAGTGGCGCGCGCTCGACCTGGGCGACCTCGCCTCGATCGGCCGGTTCGCGGCGGACCGCGTCACCGCGGACGGCGGGTCCCGTGGGCTCGACCTGCTCGTCAACAACGCGGGGGTGATGGCGCTGCCCCGACAGTCGACGGCGGACGGGTTCGAGCGCCAGTTCGGCGTCAACCATCTGGGACACTTCGCACTCACCGGACTGCTGCTGCCGGAGCTGCTCGCCCGGCCCGGTGCCCGGGTGGTGACGGTGACCAGCGGCCTGCACCGTTCGGGACGGATGGACTTCGACGACCTGATGGGAGAGCGCCGCTACGGCAGGTTCAGCGCGTACGCGCAGTCGAAGCTGGCGAACGTGCTCTTCGCCCTGGAGCTCCACCGGCGCGCCGGGACGGCGGGGACGGAGCTGGTCAGCGTCCTCGCCCATCCCGGGGTCGCCCGCACCAACCTGGCCCGGACCGGCGACCCTCTGCGCGGGCTGCTGGTCACCCTCGCCACGCTGACGGCGCAGTCGGCCGCCGCCGGTGCGCTGCCGTCGCTGTACGCCGCAGCGGCCCCCGGTGTCAGCGGCGGTGACTTCTTCGGCCCGGACGGGTTCGCCGAGCGGCGCGGACACCCCACCCGGGTGAGCCCTGCCGCCCGGGCCCTCGACCGGGATGCGGCCCGCCGGCTCTGGGAGGCGTCCGAGGCGCTGACCGGAGTACGCTTCTCGGCGTTCGACCGGGGCGGGGTCCATCCGTGACCCCGTCTGCGGAGCCGTACGGGCTCCGTGCTCGTGCGGTCGTACGGGTGCGGCGCTCGTAGGGCGGCCGGGCCGTACGCAGGCGGATCAGGCGAGGGGGACCCAGGGATGACGGCACGGGAACCGGGCCGGGCGCCGGACGGCCGGGGCGCCGCGCGCAATCTCAACCCCGAGCGGGAGCGGGCGATCCTGGGCACCGTCCTGGAACTGCTGTCGGAGGTCGGCTACGACCGCATGTCCATCGACCAGGTGGCCCGCCGGGCCAGGGCGAGCAAGGCGACCATCTACCGCCGCTGGACGGGGAAGGCCGAGATGGTGGCCGCGGCCATGCACGGGATGGCGGTGGAGCACCGGCCGCTGCCCGACACCGGGACCCTGCGCGGCGACCTGTCCGCGGGGCTGCCGGTGTTCTGCCGGATCTACGAGCGCAAGCACGCCATCGTGCTCGGCCTGCTCCCGGCGATCCGCAGCGACCCGGAGCTCGGGCGGCTGCTCCACGGGCACATGCTGAAGTCCGGTGCGGACGAGGTGGCCGCGTTGCTGGACCGCGCCCGGGCGCGGGGGGAGATCACGGGTGAGGCCCGCGTGACGGTGCTCGCCGAGGTCACCAAGGCCCTGCTCTGGCACCGGCTGCTGCTGACCGGCGAGCCCCTCGACGAGGAGTTCGTCACCCGCACGGTGGACGAGGTCCTGCTGCCCCTGCTCCAGGCGGGGTGACGCGCCCGCTCGGGTGATGCGCCCGTTCGGGTGATGCGCCCGTTCGGGTGATGCGCCCGTTCGGGTGATGCGCCCGTTCGGGTGATGCGCCCGTTCGGGTGATGCGCCCGTTCGGGTGATGCGCCCGTTCGGGTGATGCGCCCGTTCGGGTGATGCGCCCGCGCACGGTTGTGTGGTGTCCGTGTGCCGATATTCATAACTAAAGTCGGGCGAATGACCCCCACTCCTCCCCGACTGGCCTGGCTGGACGCCCTCCGAGGTCCCGCCGCCCTGGCCGTCGCGCTGCACCACGCCGCGTGGACCTTCGTCCCCGAGGCGTGGGCCGGGGTGGACCGCAGGGTCGACGTCGGCACCTGGGGCGTCTTCGTCTTCTTCATGGTCAGCGGCTACATCATCCCGGCCTCCCTGGAGCGGCGCGGCGACCTGCGGGTCTTCTGGACCGGCCGGGCCTTCCGCCTCCTGCCCCTGCTGCTGGTCGCGTTGGCCCTGGCGTTCCTGCTCGCGCACGGCGGGGCGTTCGCCCTCCACCCGGGCCTGGACGACCGGCCTCCGCCCCTCGTCGTCCTCGGCAACGTGACGATGCTGCAGGAACTGCTCGGTGTGCCCGCCGTCATCGGCGTGATGTGGACGCTCTCCTACGAGATGGCGTTCTACCTGATCACGGCCGGGCTGTTCACCGTACGGCAGGCGCACCGGTCGGCCGCGGTCGCGATCGGCCTGGCGCTGTCGGCCGTGCCGCTCGGCCTCCTGCTGCCGGGGCCGGTCATCCGGGGACGCGCCGACCCGGCCGCCGCGCTCCTCGGTGTCGCGGTCCTCGCGGCCGTCGCGGTGTCGGCGCGGGCGCGCGGGCGGGTGCGTACGGCCGCCGCGGTGGCGGGCGGGCTCCTCGGTCTGGCGCTGGTGGTCCTGGGCAGCAGGATCGGCGCGTGGCAGGGGCTGACCGTCCTGGCCGCGATGTTCGCCGGTACGGCCGTGCACCGGGCCGAGCGGGGCGTGATCCGGTGGCGGACCGCGCTCGCCGCGGTGGCGGCGGTCGTGGCCTGCGGGGCCCTCGCCAAGGACGACCCCGGCTGGGCGCCGGCGATCGTGCTGGCCGCCGGATCCTTCGGAGGCGCGTTCGCGCTGCGGAACCGGCGGTTCCCCCGGTGGCTCACCCACCTCGGCGTGATCAGCTTCTCCCTCTACCTGCTCCACCCGCTCCTGCTGCGGATGAGCCCGGACCTCCCGCGGTACTTCCTCATCCTGGTGCCGCTCGCCTACCTCACCCACCGGCTGGTCGAGGCACCCGCCCAGCGCCTCGGCAGGCGGTGGACCCGGCCCCCGGCGCGGTCAGCGGGCCGCACGGAAGGCGCGGCCGGCCAGGGTGGGGGTCCCGTCGGCGCGGAACAGCCCGCTGCCGGGGCCGGTCGCTGAGGCGGACAGCCCGAACCAGGCGTGGCGCCGCACGTAGGGCAGGGAGGCGAGCATGCGGTGGGCGGCGGTGACGAACGCCGCCTGCTCGGCGTCGGTGGCGTGGCGGGCGCCCCGGGAGAAGTCGATCAGAGCGTACTCGGTGAGCCAGATCGGCTTGCGGTAGCGCTCGTGCACGGCCTGCAGGTAGGACCGGAGCTGAGCGACGGCGGCCTCGGTGCGGAAGTCGCCGCCGTACCAGTGCAGCGCGATGAAGTCGACGCGGTGGCCGCGTTCGGCGGCTCCGGTCATGAAGCGGTCCAGCCAGCCGCCCGGGGTGTCGCCGCCGTAGGCGACGGCGGGGCTGCCGAGGATCCGGCCGGCGTCCATGAGCCGCGGCCACAGCGACAGGGCCTCCTCCACGCTCATGTCCGCCTGCTCGGCCAGGTCCGGCTCGTTGAACCCGAGCAGGTACGGCCCGGCGGCCCTGGCCTGGGCGAGGGCCGAGGCGTTGACGTCGGAGGCCGTGCGGATCATGGGGACGAACCGGGCCGAGGAGGGGGCGGCGATGCCGTCGTGGTGGGTGGCCCAGGTGTAGTACCAGCTCGCGCCGGACCTGGCCAGCGCCGTGCCGGCACCCGGCGCCCGCCACACGCCCACGCCCTTCTTGGCGGAGGCCGCCGCGGGGACCCGGGGGACGGGCGTGCGGGAGGCCTTGCGGCGGGCCGGGGAGGGCTCGGGTGCGGGCGACTCCGGCGGGGGCGTCGCGGAGGCCGTACGGGACGCCGTGCCGGGGCCGGCCACCGGTGCGGCGGACGGGGCGGCGGACGGGGCGGCGGACGGGGCGGTGGGCCGCCCGGTCACCGCGACACCGGCGAGGACGGCGAGGACGGCCACCGCGGTGGTGACGGCCGCGGCGACGGCGCCCGCGCCGTTCGGCAGGGAGGACGGCAGCCCGCGCGGTCGCGCCGGGGGAAGGGCGTGGGCGCCCCGGGAACCGCTTCCCCGGAAGGAGGCGACACCGTCTCCTCCGGAACGGAGGACGCCGTCTCCCCTCGCGGGGAGGTCCGCGGGGAGGTCCGCAGAAGGATCCGCGGGGAGGTCCGCAGAAGGATCCGCGGGGAGGTCCGCAGAAGGATCCGCGGGGAGGTCCGTGAAAGGGCCGGAGGGGGAACCCGCGAGGGGATCCGCGGGAAGGTGCGCGGCGGTGTGCCCGGCCTCGGCGACCGGTGGGGCGGGGAGGCGGTCCAGGACGAAGCCCAGGGGAAGCGGCAGCAGCGGCAGGCCGCTGAGCAGGCGGTCGATGGGCAGCGCACCGGCGGCGCGCCGCTCGCAGAGGCCGCAGCCGCGGATGTGCCGGGCGAAGCGCTTGCGCCAGAGCGGGCCGGGCACCCCGTCCCAGCTCCCGGCGAGGGTGCGCAGTTCCCCGCAGCCGGGCTCGGCCCGCAGTGCCCGCACGACGGCGTGCGCGGTCCGGACCTGCTCCTTCATGCGCTGCACGCGCACGGAGGCGTGGCGGGTGGACAGGCCGAGGGCGGCGGCGAGCTCGGCGCGGCCCAGTTCGCCGGTCTCCTCCAGCCACCACAGGGCCAGCAACGCCCGGTCGTCGCGGTCCAGCCAGCGGGTGGCCTCGGCGACCTCGCGGCGCTGGTCGGTGAGACCGAGCCGGAGGATGGTCACGGCGGCGAAGTCGGAGGCGGGATCCGCCACCTCCTCGGCGGTGTCGAGGTCCGTCCTGCGGTGCCGCGCCGCCCGGCGGTCCTGCTCGTGGTCGCGGACCTGGCGGACGGCGATGGACACCAGCCAGGACCGGTACGCCTCCGGGTCGCGCAGACCGGGCAGGCCCCGGACCACCCGGAGCAGCGTCTCCTGGACCACGTCGTCGACGTCGGGATGCCCGTTCAGGGCCCGTCCGACGATGTTGTAGACGAGCGGGAGGGAATCGGCCACCAGGGCGTCCAGCGCCCGCCGGTCCCCGCCGCACGCGGCGGACACCAGCGCCGTGTCCGGTCCACTCCTCCCGGCTCCGGGCATCGCACTCCGTTCTCCGTCGTTCTCCGTCGTTCTCCGTCGTTCTCCGTCGTTCTCCGTCGGGCTCTCCGGCTCTCCGGCTCTCCGGCTCTCCGGCCGCCCGACCGTGGCCTCCGTGGCCTCCGTGGCCTCCGTGGCCTCCGTGGTCTTCGGTGGTCTCCGGTGGTCACCGCGACCACCGTGGTCACTGCGACCACCGTGGTCACCGTGGTGACGTGGTCACCGCGGGACCCGCACGCACCGGGCCGGGGCAATTCTCTCGATAAGTCCGCGAAAGGAAAGACCGGAGGTCTCAGGGACGGGGCCGCGCCGACCGTCCGGAGGGGAGGCGCCGCCGGCGGCCGGCGGACCGTGAGAAATCTGCAGTGTTCTTTCCGGATTTCTGTTGTCCGATACCCGTCCGGCGGTCTCCGGTACAGGAGCGAATGCGTCCGGCACCGGACGCGATGAAAGGACACCGTCTGTATGAGTGAGACCATGCCGCGCGATACCGCCTCGGCTCGCGGTACGGCCCGGCGAACCCGGCGCCTCGCGCTCGTGAGCGCATTCACGGCCGTCGTGGGCGCCTGCCTGGTGAACACCGCGGGCCCGGCCGGTGCGGCCGGAACAGCCACTGCGGCGGGGGTTCCGCTGTCCCAGGGCCGCCCGGTCGGCGCCTCTTCGACGGAGAGAGGCGATCTGTCGGCCGCGGCCGCCGTCGACGGCAGGACCGACACCCGCTGGGCCAGCGCCTTCAGCGACCGGCAGTGGCTCCAGGTCGACCTGGGCGCGGCCAAGCCGATCACGAGGATCGTGCTGGACTGGGAGCAGGCGTACGCCACCGCCTTCACGATCAGAACCTCCAACGGCGGAGGCCGGTGGACGACGGTCCACCGCACGACCGCGGGCACCGGTGGCAGGCAGACCGTGAACGTGACGGGCACCGCCCGCTACGTCCGCCTCGACACCACCAGGCGTTCCTCTCCGTACGGGGTCTCGCTCTGGGAGTTCCAGGTCTACGGAACCGGTTCCGCGACCCCGGCCCCGAGCAGCACCGCGAAGCCCACCGCCACCCCGGCCCCGAGCAGCACCGCGAAGCCCACCGCGAAGCCGACGGCGGGTTCCACCGCGAAGCCGTCTCCGGGCACCACGCCGAAGCCGTCGTCGAGCGCGAGCCCGTCCAGGCTCCCCACGGGCCCCGTCCCGCCCGGAGCCGTACGGGTGGCGGAGTTCGTCGCCGAGTGCCCGTTCACGCACCGGCGGCCCGACGACCCGATCGTGTTCCCCGGGCTCCCCGGCGGGTCGCACATGCACAGTTTCTTCGGCAACACCTCGACCGACGCCCACTCCGACCTCGGCAGCCTGCGGAAGGGCGGGACCACCTGCAGTCCGAAGACCGACCTGTCGTCCTACTGGGTGCCGACCCTGTACGACGGCGACACCCCTGTGGAGCCCACCGGGACCACGTTCTACTACCTGGGCGAGGGGGTGCGGGACGAGCTGATGAACCGGACGCGACCGCTTCCCCTGGGGCTGAGGATCGTGGCGGGCAACGCCCGCGCGACGCGGCCCGACGAGACCAGCAACGCGCGCTGGTCCTGCCTGCACGCCGGACACGTCGGGTCGTCGAAGAACTTCGTGAACTGCCCGGCGGGCACGATGCTGGAGTCGTACCTGGACTTCCCGCACTGCTGGAACGGCAAGGACCTGGACTCGCCCGACCACAAGAGCCACATGGCCTACCCGGTGGCGGGGGCCTGCCCCGCGTCGCACCCGGTGATCGTGCCGAAGCTGCGCCAGGTCCTGCGCTACCCGGTCAACGGCGACCCGGCCCGGTTCCGCCTGGCGTCCGGTCCCGGCTTCACGATGCACGGCGACTTCTTCAACGCCTGGCCGGAGGAGGAGATGGAGCGGCGCGTGCGCGACTGCATCCGCCCGATCGTCAAGTGCGGGGCCGACGGCACTCCCTGAGGCGTGCCCGAGGCGCCCGGTGACCGCCGTCGGACGGTCGCCGTACCGCGTTCGGATCCGACGCTCGAAGCGAGGACGGGGCCCGGTCCGCGCCGGGTTCCGCCTCGCCCGACCCGGAACGACCCGGAACGGCACGGAACGGCCCGCAACGACCCGGAGGAGAGGGACGGAGATGAGACCGAGCACCGTCGGAGCACCGGTGCTCGCGGCGGTCGCCTTGCTGCTGGTCGCGAGGTGCACCGCCGCGGACCCGCCGCCGCATCCGGCCGCGGCGCACCCGGTTCCGTCGTCCACCGCGGCCGGTGCGGTGCCGGACGTCTTCAACGCCACCGACGTCGCCTGGCTGCAGCTGATGATCCCGATGACGGAGCAGGCGCTGGACCTGCTGGCCTCGGCCGCGGAGCGGGCGGCGGACCCGGAGGTCGCCCGGTTCGCCGCGGAGACGGGCGCCGGTCACCGCATCCAGTTGCGGACGTTGCGCGGGCTGCTGAAGAGGTCCGGGACGCCCCCGGTCAACGTGCACGAGGGGCACGACATGCCCGGCATGGTGACCGCCGCCGAACTCGCGGTGCTGCACCGGGCGCAGGGCGCCGCGTTCGACGGGCTCTTCGCCGGGCACATCGGCGAGTACCTCCGGCAGTCCGTCCGGGTGGCGCGGGGCGAGCAGGCATCGGGAGCCGACCGGGAGACCCGGGCGTTCGCCGGGGCCGTGGAGCGGACCCGCGCCGGTGAGCTCACCCGGCTCGCCGGACTGCCCGGCGCGAGCGACTGACCGGCTCGTCCCGCACCCCCGTCCAGGAGGTCACCGCGACTTCACCGGGACGGGGGTGCGGAGGAGGGCGCCCGCCCCCCTCGCCCAGGAGGTCGTCCCCGGAAGGCGCCGCCGGTGGGGCGTCTCACCGGAACCGTCCTCGGGTTCGCGCCGTCACCGGGCCGGGGCCGGCGTCCCGAGGACCTCGGTCAGACGGGAGGTCCCGAGGACCTCGGTCAGACGGGAGGTCCCGAGGACCTCGGTCAGACGGGAGAAGGAATCGGAGCCGTGCCCGGCGTCGATCGCCCGCCGCGCGACGGCCAGCGCGGCGTCCAGTACGCCGGTGTCGAGGCCGCGGGCGCGGGAGGCGTGGACGATGTGCTCCATCCCCGCCGCGGCGGACAGGACGGTGGACTCGTCGCCCGGGTGGCGGCCGCTGTCGACGTGGGCGGCGAAGCCGTCGACGATGCCGGGCAGCAGGGCGCCGATCCCCTTGGCGAACGGGGCCAGCTCCGCTGCCCCGACCCCCTCGGCCGAGGCGAGGGCGAAGGCGTGGACGAGCCCGCTCATGGACGTCCAGAAGAGGTCGAGCAGCGCGACGTCGTGCGCCGCCGCCCGGCCGGGGTCCACGCCCAGGTAGGCGGCCGTGCCGCCCAGGCCGGACAACGTCGGCAGGCAGGCCCGGTAGACCTCCTCCGGCCCGCTGTACAGGACGACCGCCGCGGGGCCGCCGATGGTCGGCGTCGGGGTCATGATCGCGCCGTCGAGGTAGTCGATGCCGTTCCCGGCGGCCCAGGAGGCCGTACGGCGGGCGCGTTCCGGCGTGTCGGCGGTGAGGTTCACCAGGGCCCGGCCCTTCAGCTCACCGGCCGCGGGACCGGTGATCGCCTCCACGGCGTCGTAGTCGATCACGCAGACCACGGTGAGGGGGCTCGCGGCGGCGGCCTCGGCGGGGGTCGCGGCCACGGTCGCGCCCCGGGCGGCGAGGGCTTCGGCCCGGGAGGCCGTACGGTTCCACACGGTGGTGGGGTGGCCGGCGTCCAGGAAGGCGCCGGCCAGCGCCCGGCCCATCGGGCCCAGGCCCAGGACGGTCACGGGCGGGCGGTCGTCGGTCATCTCGTTCTCCTGTCGGGGTTCTGCCGGGAGGGAGCCTGCCGGGCCGGCTCCGGGGCGTCGGTGCGCGGGGGCGGAGCCCGTCACGGACTCGTGCGCGGGGCCGGTCCCGCGCACGAGGTCGTGCGCGGGACAGGACCCGTCACGAGGTGACGCGCAGCAGTTCGACCAGGCGGGAGAGGCCGTCGCCGCCGTGTCCCGCGGCGACGCCCCGGTGCAGGAGGGCCTGCATCGGTTCCACCGGCCCGGTGGCGACGCCCTGCTCCCTTGAGGCGTCCAGCAGGTTGACGTAGGCCGCCGCCTGCATCCCCAGGTTCGACCCGGTGGCCGCGTGCTCGCCCGAGTCGACCGCCCGGGCCATCGCGGGCAGGCTCGTCATCATGGCGTTGAGCCACGAGATCGCCAGCGGCGTGAACTCCGCCGCGGGGATCTTCTCGGAGCCGGTGAGGGCGAGGGCGTGGAAGAACCCGCCGAACATGCCGTACATCGCGCTGAGCAGCGCCAGGTCGTACAGCGCGGCCCGGCCGGGGTCGGCGCCCAGGTGCATGGCGGTGCCCAGCGCGCCGAGGGTCCGCTCGTGCGCGGCGAAGGCGGCGGGCGATCCGCTGTAGAGCACGAGCGCCTCGGGCCGCCCGATCATCGGCGGCACCGCCATGATGCCGCCGTCCACGTAGTCCGCGCCGTGCTCCGCCGCCCACTCGGCGTTCTCCCGCGCCTGGCGGGGCGTGCCGTTGGTGAGGTCCACCAGGGTCCGGCCCCGCAGGGCGGCGGCCGCGGGGCCGAGGACCTCCCGCGCGGTGCCGTGGTCCAGCAGGCAGACCACGGTGAGGGGGCTCGCGGCGGCGGCCTCGGCGGGGGTCGCGGCCACGGTCGCGCCCCGGGCGGCGAGGGCCTCGGCCCGGGAGGCCGTACGGTTCCACACGGTGGTGGGGTGGCCGGCGTCCAGGAAGGCGCCGGCCAGCGCCCGGCCCATGTCGCCCAGGCCGATGACCGTCACCGGGGTCTGCTCGTCGTCGGTCATCTCGTTCTCCGGTTCGTCGGTGTCGGCAGGTGAACGGCAGGGCCGGGATCCGTGAGCGGTCCCGGCCCTGCCGCCTCCGATGCTGGTTCGCCGGTGAGATTTCCTCAAGTACCTACTATTTTCTCAGGTACCTACCTTTTCGTAAGCATGGAGGGCGCGACGGTGAAGAAACGGACCTACAACTGCGGGCTCGACGCCGCGGTGGACGTCGTGGGCGGCAAGTGGAAGGCGCTGATCCTGTGGGCGCTGCACCGGGAGGCCCTCCGGTTCGGCGAGCTGAAGCGGTCGGTGTCGGGCATCAGCGAGAAGATGCTCATCCAGCAGCTCCGGGAGATGGAGTCCTACGGCCTGGTGCATCGGGAGGTCCACCACCAGGTCCCGCCGAAGGTGGAGTACTCCCTGACCGAGTTCGGCCAGTCGCTCAACACCGCGCTCATCCCCCTGGGCGACTGGGGCGAGAAGCACATGGAGACCATCGAGGCCATCCCCCGCACCCGGTAGCGCCCCATCGGGCGGTGCTCCGTCGGGGGTGGTGCTCCGTCGATGCGGCCTGGCGGCCCCGGAACCGGGCCCCGGAATGAGTGGAGCCGGCCCCGGAACCGGGCCCCGGCATCAGTGGAGCCGGCCCCGGAGCCCGTTTCCGAAAGGCGATCACGAAACCGGTTTCGGGAATCCCGGAACCGATTCATCGCCTTCAGGTGGCGGGGGACTCTGCGGGAGGGGTGCGGGGGGCCTCCAGCGAGACGGTGAGCGCGCCGAGGTGCTCCAGGGTCCGGAGGAAGGGCACGGCGGGGAAGGCCTCGGCGGCGCCGAGGACCCCGCTCTTGCCCGGGCCTCCGCCCTCGGCGAGCCGCACGGCCGCCTCCACGGAGGCGACCGCGCCGACCCACCAGATGTCACGTCCGCTCACGTGTCCGTTCCGGCCGCCGCCGCCGGGCGAGGTCACCTGCGCGGCCACGGTGAACTCCGTCCGGGCGCGGGCCTGCGCGTCGGCGTCCTCGCTGGTGAACACCTGCTCCTCCTCGAAGGTCCTGGAGGTCAGCTGCGACTCGACCGTGCGGGCGGGAACGTGGCGCGGGATGGTGACGACCTCTCCCGAAGGGAAGGGCGCGATCATCGTGCGGGGGCCGACGGGCGGGGGGAAGGGGAAGACCGTGTTGCGGATCTCGACCGGCCCCACCCGCAGGGCGCCGTCGGTGAAGGTCACCCTGTCGATCTCGCCGATCAGCAGCTCGGCGGTCTTCCTGGCGCCTCTGGTCATCCGCCAGCCGGTCACCGCATAGCCCACCGTCACGCGGTCGACCTCGGTCAGCCCTTCGGCCACGGCGGCGGCGAGCAGGTCGGCGAGCCCGCCGTAGAAGCTCATCTGGGGGATCATGACGGCTCCGGTGCGCTCCGCCGTCGCCTGCAGGCTGTCGAACATGTATCTGACGTGGTGCGGTTCGACGGCGTGGTCGACGTAGTGGCAACCGGCCTCGGCCGCGGCCGAGGCGACCGGCGCACCGGTCTCCGCGTAGGGGCCCGCGCAGTGGATCAGCACGGACGCGCTCTCGGTGAGCTCGCGCAACGACGTGCGGTCGTCCAGGGGCGCCGCGTGCGTCCGCACGCGCTCCGGTGGGCCGAGCTCGTCGGCCAGCGCGCGCAGCGCTCCGGCGTCGCGGCCGGACAGCACGATGTCCCGGCCTCGGGAGAGCAGTTCGGCGGCCACCAGGCGCCCGGTGTGTCCGGTGGCTCCGTAGATCGCGATGAGCGGGGCGTTCATGACCGGCTCACTTCCGTCCCATGGGCAGGTGATCAGGAAGATCGAACATATGTTCCCACGGCGTGCCCGTCAAGGGGCGGCAGCGGCCCGCCGGAGGCGGACGGGCCGGAGGCGGACGGGCCGGAGGCGGACGGGCCGGAGGCGGACGGGCCGGAGGCGGACGGGCCGGAGGCGGACACGTCGCGGGCGGACGGGCCGGAGCCCGTCGCTTTCGGAGTGGACGCCTCCGGGGCCGAACGCTTCCGGAGTGGACGGGTCAGAGGCGGACGATCATCTTTCCCGTGTTCTCGCCTCGGAGCAGGCCGATGAACGCGGCCGGGGCGTTCTCCAGCCCGTCGACCACGGTCTCGTCCGCGACGATCCGGCCCTCCCTCAGCCAGCCGCCGACCTCCGCGATCATGTCGCGCATCCGCGAGGAGTGGTCGCCGACGATGAAGCCGCGCATGGTGAGCCGCTTGCCGACGGCCAGGAAGAGGTTGCGGGGGGCGCACGGGGGCTCGGTGGCGTTGTAGGCCGCGATCGCCCCGCACATGGCGATCCGGCCGCCGTTGCGGAGCCGCTCGATCGCGGCTTCGAGGTGGTCGGCTCCGACGTTGTCGAAGTAGACGTCGATGCCGTCCGGGGCCGCCTCGCGGAGCTGCTCGGCGACGGGGCCGTTGCGGTAGTTGAAGGCGGCGTCGAAACCGAGCTCGCGCAGGCGGGCGACCTTCGCGTCGGAGCCCGCGCTGCCGACGACCCGGGACGCGCCCTTGAGTCTGGCGATCTGGCCGACGAGCGCGCCCACCGCGCCGGCGGCCCCGGAGACGAAGACGGCGTCGCCCTCCGTGAAGGAGGCGATGTCGAGCAGGCCCACGTAGGCCGTGAGGGCCGGCATGCCGAGCACGCCGAGGTAGGCGGAGGGTGAGACGCCCTCGATCGGGTCGACCTTGCGGACCCGGGCGGCGTCGGCGACGACCTGTTCGCGCCAGCCGAAGCCGTGCAGCACCAGGTCGCCCGCCTCCAGCCCGGGGGCGCGGGACTCGACGACCTCGCCGACCGCCCCGCCTTCCAGGGGTTCGCCGAGGCGGAACGGCGGTACATAGGACTCGGCGTCGTTCATCCGTCCCCGCATGTACGGGTCGACGGACATGAACAGGTTGCGGACCAGGACCTGCCCCTCCTGCGGGGCGGGGAGGTCGGCCTCCACCAGGTCGAAGTCGTCCGGGGTGGGCCAGCCCGACGGGCGCGAGGCGAGATTGATCTGCCGAGACAAGGTGAACCTCCTAAAAAGTTGATATCAATCAACTATACTTGCCGCCGTGAACGTGACCGGTGAAGTGGTGTCCCTGATGGGCGAGATCGCGCTCCGCTACAACCGGAGATACGAGGAGGCCGCCGTCCGGCACCGGCTGACGGCCCTCCAGGCCAAGGCGCTCATGCTGGTCGCCGCGGAGCCGCTGCCCATGCGGCGGATCGCGGACCTGTTCAACTGCGACCCGTCCAACATCACCGGCATCGTGGACCGCCTGGAGAAGCGCGGCCTCGTCCGCCGCGAACCGGTCCCCGCCGACCGGAGGGTGCGGCACATCACGCTGACCGAGGAGGGAGGCCGGATCGTGGCGGAGCTCCGCGGCTCCCTCGGCTTCGCGGCCGCCCCGCTGAGCGCACTGACCGGTCCGGAGCGCACCCAGCTGCGCGACCTCCTCAAACGCATGCTGGCCGCCGACACCGCCGACACCGCTGGCGGCGCCGACACCGCCGACGGCGCTTGATCCGCTCTGACGGACATCCGGGATCAGGGGCTCGCCCCATCGCGCGGGCGCACCAGGAGCCGGCCGGGCCGGCCGTGGCCGAGGAGACGCCGGACGCGTTGGAGGGGCACTGGCCGAGGACAGGAGGCCGTGCCGCCGCAGCCGGGCTGTGTCGCCGCAGCCGCAGCCGCAGCCGGGGTCGCAGCCGGGGTCGCGCGCGACCCCGACCGCATGATTCGAAAAAATCTTGGACTGCGCCGTAACAAAATCCCGCGTTCGCCACTCTCATCTAGCGAACACCACGAGAGAGGGACGAAATGGCCGACTTCACCGCTGCTTTCTTCGACACCAACGGCGACGGCGCCACCGACGCCCAGTGGGCGGACGTCACCGGCGACGGCTACAGCGACGTGGAGAACTACGACACCAACGGTGACGGGGCCTCCGACGTCGAGTGGATCGACACCGACAGCGACGGCGTCGCCGACCAGGAGAACTACGACACCAACGGCGATGGCCGCACCGACGTCACCTACAACGACCTCGACGGCGACGGCTACGTCGACGAGACGCTGGTCGACCTGAACGGCGACGGCGTCGCCGACTACAGCGAGGGCCCCTTCCGCGCCTGAACGGGCGGCGGTCCACGTCGCCGGCGCGGGCCTTCTCGCGGCAGCCACCGAGGCCGGCACCGCCCTTCTCAGGGCAGCCACTCCTGCAGTCCGGGGAGGTGGCCGAGTTCCGACTCGACGCGCCGCCTGTCGCCGGCGGTGAGCTCCAGGCCGCGTAGATCGGCGGCCCACGGTTCGGTGGGCTCGCCGAGGACCGTGGCCAGATCGACGAGGTGGCACAGGGCGATGGCCCGCTCGGCCGCCGGGGCGTCCGCGCCGTGCCTGCGCACCGCGGACTTGAGCGCCCGGAAGGCCTGCAGGTCGTCGTTCTTGAACTCACGCAGGATCCGGGCGTTGTCGAGCGCCTTGGCCAGGCCCGTCAGCCGCTTCGAGCCGCCGTACTCCAGTTCGACCGGCTCGTCGCGCTGGACGAACACGATCGAGTTCCCGGACGGATCGATCAGTGTGAACCGGGACGCGCCGGGCCGGTAGCGGGTGATCCGCGGAAGACCGGAGCTCAGCACCTTTCCGTGGACCCGGCGCATCGCCGCGACGAAGGCCGCGTGGTACGGCGCCACGGCGTCGACCATGACCAGGGAGCATCCCGAGTGCTCCTGGGCCGGATCCAGTCCTTTGGGCGCCGGGCCGAAGTGCAGCTCGAACCCGCTCCACCGCACCGCGAGGTAGACATAGGGCTTGCTCTGCTTGTAGGTCGCCTCGAACCCGAGCGTCTCGTAGAACGCCAGGGTCTCCTCCAGCGACGTGCACGGCATCAACGGCACCGTCGTCTCGTTCGGCCGAATCACGGGCTCACTCATGTCATCCCACCTTCCGGGTCGTCCGGTGATGCTCGCATCCCGGGGTGAACCTCGCATATGGATCGTTCCATGACGTTTCGGAGCCCATCCGAAAAATCTTGGAATCCAGCGAAACAAACCATCTCTTCCACGACTCTTATCTGACGAAAACCATGAGAGAGGGACAAAATGAGCGACTTCGCTACCGCCGCCTTCGTCGACGCCGACGGTGACGGCTACGTCGACACCGAATGGGTGGACGTCAACGGGGACGGCTACAGCGACCAGGAGAACTACGACACCAACGGTGACGGCTACGTCGACACCGAATGGGTGGACGTGACCGGGGACGGCGTCGCCGACCAGGAGAACTACGACACCAACGGCGACGGCCGCACCGACGTCACCTACAACGACCTGAATGGCGACGGCTACGTCGACGAGACGCTGGTCGACCTGAACGGCGACGGCGTCGCCGACTACAGCGAGGGCCCTTTCGCCGTCTGACCGGCGGCCTTTTCACCGGGTCCTTTTCGCCGGGCCCTTCTGCGGAGGCCCTTCTCGTCGGAGGCCTTTCCCCAGGCTCCTTCCGCCGAAGGTCTTTCCGTCGAGGGCATTTCCGCCGGAGGCCTTTCGGCCGGCCGGCCGCCGGACACGGCGAGGACCGGCCTCCTCCCGCCTCTTCGCCGCCTCGACCGGCACCCGCCCGCGACACCGACCGGCACCCGCCCGCGACACCGGGCGGCGGCCGTCAGTTCCGGGTCCGAAAACCGCGATCAAGTCGAAGCGCCCGGAGCATAGGGTTCCGGTATGAACCGGAGCATCACCGGCGAGCCGCCGACCGCTCGACCGGCCCTCGCCGCGGCGGGCGTCACCGTCGTCCTGTGGGCCTCGGCCTTCGTCTCGATCCGCAGCGCGGGCGAGCACTACTCGCCGGGCGCGCTGGCGCTGGGGCGGCTGCTGGTGGGCTCCCTGGTGCTCGGCGCCCTCCTGGCGGTGCGGCGCGAGGGGTGGCCGGCGCGCGCCGCCTGGCCGGGCATCGCGGGCTCCGGCATCCTCTGGTTCGGCCTCTACATGGTCGCGCTCAACTGGGGCGAGCGGGAGGTGGACGCCGGTACGGCGGCCATGATCGTCAACATCGGCCCGATCCTCATCGCCCTGCTCGGCGGGCTGCTGCTCGGCGAGGGGTTCCCGCGCCGGCTGCTGGCCGGCATGGCCGTGTCGTTCGCCGGGGCGGTCGTGGTGGGCGTCTCGATGTCCGGCGGCGACGGCGGATCGTCCGTGCTCGGCGTGCTGCTCTGCCTGGCGGCGGCCGTGCTGTACGCCGCGGGGGTGGTCTGCCAGAAGCCCGCGCTGCGGCACGGCTCGGCGCTCCAGGTGACCACGTTCGGGTGCGTCGTCGGGACGCTGGCGTGCCTGCCGTTCGCGGGGCGGCTCGCCGCCGAGGCCGCGGAGGCGCCCCTGGCCGCCACGCTGAACATGGTCTACCTCGGCGTGTTCCCGACGGCGCTCGCCTTCACCACCTGGGCGTACGCGCTGGCCCGGACGACGGCGGGGAAGATGGGCGCGACGACCTACATCGTGCCGGCCCTGGTGGTCCTGATGTCGTGGCTCGTCCTCGACGAGGTGCCGGGATGGCTGACGGTGGCGGGCGGCGTGCTCTGCCTGGCGGGGGTGGCCGTCTCCCGGGGCGGCGCGGCTCCGGTCAACCGGGCCGACCGGGCTGACCGGGCCGTTCTTCGCGCCGGGTGAGTCTGGCGACCATGGCCGCGAGAGCCCGCCGGCGCTCGTCGTCGTCGGCGCTCCCCGTGATCAGCATCGTCAGCTGCGGCACCGCCGCCCACCACACGGCCATGGCGAAGACCCCGTACAGCAGTTGGGCGGGGGCGATCTCGGCGGGCAGGTCGCCGCGTCCCTGCGCCCGGGCGATGGTCTCGACGCGGCTGCGGTAGTGGGCCGCACGCTCCAGATGTCCGACCACCACGGTCGAACCGCGTTCGAGCCCCTCCCAGTGCACCAACCGGACGAAGTGCGGATGGTCCCGGTGGTAGTCGTGCACGGCCAGTGCGTAGGCGGACAGGTCCGCGGCCTGGTCGTCGGTGAGCGGCAGGGCGCCGGCCAGGCGGGCCAGCTCCCGTGCGAGCACGACGTCGAACAGCTCCTCCTTGCTGCCGAAGTTCCCGTACAGCCGCTCCTTGTTGACCTTCGCGCGGGCGGCGATGCGGCTGACGCGGGCACCGGCCAGTCCATGGGTGGAGAACTCCTCCACGGCGGCGTCGAGGATGACCTGCCGGGTGCGCTGCGGATCGTAGGGCATGGCGGGCAGCGTACCGCCGATTTTCCAACCTTGCGGTTGACACCCCTATAGGCGGCGAGGAAGATTTCCAACCGAACCGTTGGAATATTGAAGGAGTCCAGGTGGGCGACGACACCCTGCTGCTGCGCGCCACGTTCGAGATCAAGGAGGAGGCCCTTGAGGCGTTCACCGACCACGCCCGCGCTCTGATGGCCTCCGCCCGCTCCGAGGAGGGCGTCCTGAGCTACGAGGTGCTGCAGGACCCCGACCGGCCGGGACGCCACGTGTTCCTGGAGGAGTACGCCGACGACGACGCGATGCGCGCGCACATGGCCTCCGAGCTCGTACAGAGCTACCTGCGGCGGCTCCCCGCGTGGCTGGCCGCCCCCGCGGTCGCCCAGGTCTGCGGCCTCCGGCGACTCGACCGGTTCTCCATCGATCCGGCCTGACTCTCGCGCGGGCCGCGACCGGCGGGGGCGGCGTCACGGGCGACCGGCGGGGGCGGCGTCACGGACGGGGTCGTGAGCTGGCTCGTGGACGGGCCCGTGGACGGGCCCGTGGACGGGCGCCGTGAGCGGGATCGCGGGCGGATGCCACGGACCGGGGTGTGGGACCGCACCCTGCGGTCTCCGTCCGCTCGCTATGGCATCGGCTGATCTGTCACCTATAGTCTCAAATCCGGCTGTTTCGGGTCGATGGTCCGGTACGCCCGCCACCGCAGGAGCGGTGTGACCGTCCTGCCCCCCGGCCTCTGGAAGACATCGGTGACCTTCGACCACACCCGCCGAGCCTGCTACACCGGCTACGTCACCCAGGCGATCGTGAACAACCTGGCGCCCCTGCTGTTCATCGTCTTCCAGGACCGCTACCAGGTGCCCTACGAGATGCTCGGCCGCCTGGTCCTGCTGAACTTCGCGACCCAGCTCGTCACCGACCTGGTCGCGGTCAAGGTGGTGGACCGCACGGGCTACCGCGTGCCACTGGTCCTGGCCCACGTGTTCGCCGTGGCGGGGCTGGTCCTCCTGGCGGTCGCGCCGTCCGCGGTCGCGCCGTACCCGGGGCTGGCGCTGGCGGTCGTGGTGTACGGCATCGGCGGCGGGCTCCTGGAGGTCCTGGTCAGCCCGGTCGTGGACGCGCTGCCCGCCCCGCGGCAGGGGAAGGCCGCCGCGATGAGCCTGCTGCACTCGTTCTACTGCTGGGGCCAGGTCGCCGTCGTGGTGGGGACGACGCTGCTGCTGGCGGGGATCGGGGACGCGTCGTGGCAGGTCGTGCCGCTGCTGTGGGCGGCGGTTCCGCTGGCCAACCTGGTGCTGTTCCTGCGGGTGCCGCTGCCGGCGACGGTCGCGGAGGAGCACCGGACCCCGCTCGGGACGCTGCTGCGGAGCCCCGCCTTCGCGGCGGCGCTGCTGATGATGCTCTGCGCGGGCGCCGCCGAGCTGACCATGTCGCAGTGGTCGTCGCTCTTCGCCGAGCAGGGGCTGGGCGTCTCCAAGGTCGGGGGCGACCTCGCGGGGCCGTGCCTGTTCGCGGTGCTCATGGGGATCGGCCGGATCGGCTACGGCCTGTGGGGCGAGCGGATCCGCCTGCCGTGGGCGATGCTCGGCTGCGGGACGCTGGCGGTCGGCTGCTACCTGGTGGCCGCGCTCGCGGCGGCGCCCGCGCTCAGTCTCGCCGGGTGCGCGCTGTGCGGGCTGGCGGTCAGCCTGCTGTGGCCGGGGACGTTCAGCCTCGCGTCGGCGCGCTTCCCCTTCGGCGGCGCGGCGATGTTCGGCGTCCTGGCGGTGTCCGGTGACGCGGGCGCGGCGGCGGGACCGTGGCTGGCGGGCGCGGTGGCCGACGCGACCGCCGGAGGCGGGGCGCTGAGCGGCCTGGCCGGGCTGCTGCCGGGTGCAGGGGACACGGGCCTGCGCGCCGGGTTGCTCGCCGGCGCGGTGTTCCCGCTCGTGCTCGTCGCGCTGAGCGCGGCCCAGGTGCTCCTCGCCCGCCGCGCCGCCTCCCCGCCGTCGATCGCGTCGGACGCCGCCGTCAGGCCGTGATCGGGACGCCGCCGTCGATCGCGTCGGGCCCCGCCGTCAGGCCGTGATCGGGACGCCGCCGTCGATCGCGTCGGACGCCGCCGTCAGGCCGTGACGGAGACGCCGACGCCGCCGCGGGTGTGCGCGCCGTACCGCTCCTGCTCGCGGGCGATGTCCAGCGGCCGGATCCGGGACCGGCCCGCCAGGACCTCCTCGGTGACCAGGTCGGCGGGGAGCAGCCAGGAGACCTCGAACTCCAGGCCGTCGGGGTCCTTGGCGTACAGCGCCTTGGTGGTGGAGTGGTCGGAGGCGCCGGCCAGGGCGCCGAGCCCGCTCAGCCGGGCGGCGATCCGCTCCAGCTCCGCCAGGGTGTCCACCTCCCAGGCCAGGTGGTAGAGGCCGACGGTCGAGCGCCCCGCGGCCGAGGGGCCCGCCTGGGCGCCGATCTGGAAGAGGCCGAGGTCGTGGTCGTTGCCGGAGCCCTCGGCCTGGAGGAACGCCGCGCCCGGCATGTTCATGACGACCCGGAAGCCCAGGGCCTCCCGGTAGAAGGCGACGCTGCGCTCGACGTCGCGCACGTACAGGACCGCGTGGTTGAGCCGCTGGACCGGCATGGTGACCCCCTGGATCGCTGAAAAGTTGAACTCTCAAGTACTTTAGCCGCCGAAACTTGAGAGTTCAACTAAACTGTCCCCGTGACGCGATGGCTGGACGACGACGAGCAGGCCGTGTGGCGGTCCTTCCTGGCGGCCTCCCAGGTGATCCAGGAGGAGCTGGACCGCCAGCTGCAGCGGGACTCCGGCATGCCGCACGCCTACTACGCGGTGCTGGTGCGCCTGTCGGAGGCGCCGGAGCGCCGGATGCGGATGAGCGAGCTGGCCGCGGAGGTGAACTCCTCGCAGAGCAGGCTCTCCCACGCGGTCGCGCGGCTGGAGGAGCGCGGCTGGGTGCGGCGCCTGCCCTGCCCGGCGGACCGGCGGGTGAGCTGGGCGGTGCTCACCGACACCGGCCACGCCGTGCTCGCCGCCGCCGCGCCCGGACATGTCGAGGCCGTACGGCGCTGCCTGTTCGACCGGCTGACCCCCGAGCAGACCCGGCGGCTCGCCGAGATCTGCGCGGCCGTCCTGGGGGACGGGGCGGACGGCCGGGGTTGAGGCCCGTCCTGTTCCCCGGTGTCCCGGTGTCCCGGTGTCCCGGTTTCCGGATGTCCGGGTGTCCGGGTGGTCAGCGGGCCGTCGGGCCGGCGGAGGATCCGATGGGCGGAACCGGCCGGGGCGGGCCCCCGCCCGTCGTGAGGGGATCCGTCGTGAGGGGATCCGTCGCGACCTGGCCCGTCCGGGGATAGAGGGCGGCGAGTGCGTGGGCGGTCTCGGCCATCAGGCGGCGCAGCTCCGCCGGTTCCAGCACCTCGACCTCGGCGCCGAGCTTGAGGAACTCGGTCAGCGCGTGCGCCGGCGACTCGACGGGCACGGTGGCCGTGATCCAGCCCCGGGTGTCGGGCGGTCCGGCCGTCTCGTCCACGGCCCCGATCACGGCCGAGCCCATCAGCTGGGCGAGCCGCTCGCGCCCGGCGGGGGAGAGCCGGACGGTCGCCCGGCCCTGGAACAGCCGCGACCGGAAGTCCGCCAGGTACGCGCTCCAGTGCCCGGCCAGGTCGAATCCGCCGGGCCGCTCGAACGTCTCGCCCGTGACCTGCAGGGTGAGGATCTGGCCGACCCGGTAGGTCCGCATCGCGCCGTCGCAGCGGGCCACGAGGTACCATCTGCCGGCCTTGAGGACCAGGCCGTACGGCTCCAGCCGCCGATCCACTTCGTACGGCGCCGCCCAGCGGCTGTAGCGCACCCGGATGACGCGCCTGTTCCAGACGGCGTCCGCCACGTCCGGCAGCCGCGGCACCCGGTCCCCGTCGTGGTACCAGCCGGGCGCGTCGAGGTGGAAGTGCTCCCGCACGCTCCGGGACCCCTCGCGCAGCTCGCGCGGGAGCGCGGCCTCGATCTTGAGCTCGGCCGCGGCGGCCAGGGCGCCGAGACCGAGCTCGGCGGCCGGTCCGGGCATCCCGGCCAGGAACAGCGCCCGCGCCTCCTGCGCGGTCAACCCGGTCAGGCGGGTCCGGAACCCGTCGAGGAGCCGGTAGCCGCCCCGGTGCCCGGCCTCGCCGTACAGGGGGATCCCCGCGGTGTGCAGCGACTCGACGTCGCGGTAGATCGTGCGGACGCTGACCTCCAGCTCGTCGGCGAGCTGCCGGGCGGTCAGCAGGCCGCGTGACTGGAGCAGCAGGAGGATGGAGAGAAGCCGGGACGCTCGCACTCCACTGACATTACGTGTCAGCGGAGGGGCCGTACGGTCCGGCCATGGCGTTCATCGAGAAGAACATGCGGCCGCTGGACCCGATCGTCGTCGGCGGCCGTCCCTACAAGCGCTACCACGTCGACCGGCCCGACCGGCCGATCGAGCCGGAGGTCGAGAAGGCGGCCTACGCGTACCTGCCGGCGCTCGTGCCCGCGCCCGCCGACGACTCCCCGGCCGGCTGGACCGTCCTGCACCGGGGCGGGGACACCGGCGCCTACCTGCTCGCCTACACCTGGGTCTGGGACAACGTGGTGGAGGTGCACACCGCCGCGGCCGGCCAGCCCGCCGTCGGGTGCCCCGACGAGGACCCCTCGAACTTCGTGCCCGAGACGCGGCGCTGGGTCGGGTGCGTGTGGGAGCTGCCCGCCCTGGAGTACGAGCGCGCCGCCTGGGTCCGGCACATGTTCGCCGGGGACGCCCCGGACCTCGGCGGCTACCTCGCCGACACGCGCCCGGAAGGCCCGGTGGGACGGTGAACGACTTCGACTTCTTCACCGGCGCCTGGGACGTCGTCAACCGCCGCCTGCTGAAGCGCGACGCCGGGAGCGACGAGTGGGAGGAGTTCCCCGGCCGGAGCGTCGCGCACGGCTTCTTCGGCGGGGCGGGCAGCTTCGACGAGATCACCTTCCCGACCAAGGAGTTCGACGGCGCGACGGTCCGCGTCTACGACGCCGCGCGGCGGGAGTGGTCCCTGCACTGGATCAACAGCGCGCGAGGACTCGACCCGGTCCCGGTGGTGGGCCGGTTCACCGACGGGGTCGGCGTCTTCTACGCCGACGACACCGACGACGGCCGTCCGATCCGCGTCCGGTTCACCTGGTCGCGCATCACGCCGGAGTCGTGCCGGTGGGAGCAGGCGTTCTCCTACGACGGCGAGTCGACCTGGGAGACCAACTGGATCATGGACTTCACCAGGGTCTCCTGAGGCCGTCCCTCCGCGCCGGGGTGCCCGGGGACGCGGCGGTTCACCGGGCGGGCAGGTGGGCCACCGGGTCGGCGACGATCCGGTGGATCACCTGCCCCGCCGCGCCGAGCACCGCCGCGTCGCCGCCGAGGCGGGAGACGGCCAGGTCGGGTACGGCGGCGCGGATCGCCGACAGCCGGGCGGCCGTGGTCGCGCGCACGGGGCCGCGGATCCACGGGAAGAGCGGGGCGAAGACGCCGCCCAGCACGATCGTGCCGGGGTCGAACAGGTGGACGGCGGAGGTCAGCGCCAGGCCGAGCGCGTGCCCGGCGCGCTCGCAGGCGGCCAGCGCCGCCGCGTCCCCGTCGCGGAGGCGGCCGGTCAGCTGCTCGACGGTGTCGGCCCCGGCCGCGCGGAGCAGCGCCTCCTGCCCGGCGTACTGCTCCAGGCAGCCCCGGCCGCCGCAGCGGCAGGCCGGGCCGTCGGGGAAGACGACCACGTGGCCGAGCTCGCCGGCGAGCCCGTGCGCGCCCCGGAAGAGCGCGCCGCCGACGACCAGGCCGGCGCCGACGCCGATCTCCCCGGAGACGTGCAGGAAGTCGCGGTGACCGGAGCCGAACCAGAGCTCGCCCAGGGCGGCCAGGTTGGCCTCGTTGTCCACGGTCGGCGACGGCGACGGCGCCGGCAGCCCGCCCGGCGGCCCGCTCAGCAGCTCGCCGACGTGCACGTCCCGCCAGCCGAGGTTGGGGGCGTTGTGCACCAGCCCGTCGTCCACGGGACCGGGTACGGCGAGGACGGACCCGGCGATCACCAGGCCCGCCGCACGGGCCTCGTCCACAGCCTCACGGGCGAGTTCGCACAGGTGACTCAGGGTTTCCACAGGTGAGGCCGTCCGGTTGTCCACAGCCTGTGCACGACGCAGCCGCACCGCCAGCGTCAGGTCCACGACGCAGGCGGAGAGGTAGTCGACGTTGATCTCCAGGCCGAGCGCCGCGACCCGGCCGCCGCTGAGCGCGACCGCGGTGCCCGGCCGGCCGCGCTCGCCCCGGGACGGGACCCCGGTCTCGGCGACCATGCCCGCGGCGAGCAGGTCGGCGACCATCTTGGAGACGGTGGTCTTGGTCAGCCCGGTCATCTCGGCCAGCGCGGCCCGGGTGACCGGCCCGCTCCGCCGGACCTCGCCCAGGACCACCCCCAGGTTGCGGGCGCGCATCGAGTCGTGGCGTACGGCCTGTGTCATGGAGCACCCACCTCTTGACGATCCCACTTCCAGGACGCATATTAAATCCATTAAGTGGACTAAATCGGAGGACCGGCCCATGAACGCCTACACGCCCACCCCGCAGGACCGTTTCACCTTCGGGCTGTGGACGGTCGGATGGTCGGCGCGCGACCCGTTCGGCGACGCGACCCGGGCCGCCCTCGACCCGGTGGAGACCGTGCACCGGCTCAGCGAGCTCGGCGCCTACGGCGTCACCTTCCACGACGACGACCTGCTCGCCGTCGAGCCCGACCGGGACAAGGCGATCGAGCGCTTCAAGGGCGCCCTGGCCGAGACCGGCCTGAAGGTCCCGATGGCCACCACCAACCTGTTCACCCACCCGGTCTTCAAGGACGGCGGGTTCACCAGCAACGACCGCGACGTCCGGCGGTACGCCCTGCGCAAGGTCATCCGCAACCTCGACCTGGCCGCCGAGCTGGGCGCGACCACCTACGTCCTGTGGGGCGGCCGGGAGGGCTCCGAGTCCGACGCCGCCAAGGACGTCAAGGCCGCGCTCAGCCGCTACAAGGAGGGCCTCGACCTGCTGACCTCCTACGTGATCGACAAGGGCTACGACATCCGGTTCGCCATCGAGCCCAAGCCGAACGAGCCGCGCGGCGACATCCTGCTCCCGACGATCGGCCACGCGCTGGCCTTCATCGGCGAGCTGGAGCACCCCGAGCGGGTGGGCCTCAACCCCGAGGTCGGCCACGAGCAGATGGCCGGGCTGAACTTCGTGCACGGCATCGCCCAGGCGCTCTGGCACGGCAAGCTCTTCCACATCGACCTGAACGGCCAGCACGGTCCCAAGTACGACCAGGACCTGATCTTCGGCCACGGCGACGTGAAGAGCGCGTTCTTCCTGGTCGACCTGCTGGAGAACGAGGGCTACGAGGGCCCCCGCCACTTCGACTACAAGCCGCTGCGCACCGACGACGCCTCCGACGTGTGGGAGTCGGCCGCCGCCAACATGCGCACCTACCTGATCCTCAAGGAGAAGTCCGCGGCCTTCCGCGCCGATCCCGAGGTGGCCGAGGCGCTGGCCGCCGCCCGGGTCGGCGAGCTGTCGCAGCCCACGCTGGCCCCCGGCGAGACCCTCGACGACCTGGCCCGCGACGACTTCGACCTGGACGCCGCCGCCGAGCGCGGCTTCCACTTCACCCGGCTCAACCAGCTCGCGCTGGAGCACCTCCTCGGAGTGCGCGGATGACCGGTGCGCGACCCCTCGTGGCCGGGGTGGACTCCTCCACCCAGAGCTGCAAGGTGGTGATCAGGGACGCCGCGACCGGCGCTCTGGTCCGCCAGGGCCGGGCCGCCCACCCCGACGGGACCGAGGTCGACCCCGAGGCCTGGTGGACGGCCCTGGGCGAGGCCGTGGACCGGGCCGGCGGGCTGGACGACGTCGCGGCCGTCGGCGTGGCGGCGCAGCAGCACGGCATGGTCTGCCTGGACGGGTCCGGGCAGGTCGTGCGCGACGCCCTGCTCTGGAACGACACCCGCTCGGCGCGGGCCGCGGCCGACCTGGTCGCGGAGCTGGGCGGACCGGCGGCGTGGGCGGCGGCGGTCGGCAGCGTGCCGGTCGCGTCGTTCACCGTGAGCAAGCTGCGCTGGCTGGCCGAGCACGAGCCGGACAGCGCCCGCCGCACGGCCGCGGTCTGCCTGCCGCACGACTGGCTGACCTGGCGGCTGGCCGGGCGGTCGGGGGAGCCCGTCACCGACCGCGGCGACGCCTCCGGGACCGGCTACTGGTCGCCCGCGACCGGGTCCTACCGCACCGACCTGCTCAAGGCCGCCCTCGGCTCCGTCCCGCAGCTCCCCCGGGTGCTGGGCCCCCGGGACGGTGCGGGCGAGGTCCGCCTCGCCCGCGACCCCCACGCGCGCGCGTGGGGCGGCGCCCCGGTCCCGGACGGGGCGCTGCTCGCCCCCGGGACCGGGGACAACATGGCCGCCGCCCTCGGGGTGGGCGCGCGGCCGGGCGACGTGGTGGTGTCCGTCGGCACGTCGGGGACGGCGTTCGCGGTGGCCGAGGCGCCGAGCGCGGACCCGAGCGGGGCCGTGGCCGGGTTCGCCGACGCGACCGGCCGGTTCCTGCCGCTGGTGTGCACGCTCAACGCCGCCCGGGTCCTCGACGCGGCCGCCCGGATGCTCGGGGTCGACCTCGACCGGCTGGGCGAGCTGGCCCTGGCCGCCCCGGCGGGGGCCGGCGGGCTGGTCTGCGTGCCGTACCTCGAAGGGGAGCGGACCCCGAACCTGCCGGACGCGACCGGGTCGCTGCACGGGCTGACCCTGGAGACCTCCACCCCCGGCCACCTGGCCCGGGCGGCGGTCGAGGGCATGCTCTGCCACCTGGCCGACGCCTTCGACGCCCTCGGACTGGACCCGGCCCGGGTGCTGCTCGTCGGCGGCGGGGCCCGGTCGGAGGCCGTACGGCGGATCGCCCCGGCGGTCTTCGGGCGGCCGGTGGTCGTGCCCGAGCCGGGGGAGTACGTCGCGGACGGCGCGGCGCGGCAGGCCGCCTGGCTGCTGGCCGGCACCGACGAGCCCCCGGTCTGGGAGGGCGGCGCGTCGGCCCGCTACGAGGCCGACCCGCTCCCGGAGATCCGGGCCCGCTACGCCGAGGTCCGCCCGCGCGGCTGACCTCGGTGCGGATCCGGTGCGGATCCGGTGCGGATCCGGTGCGACCGGCGGCCGGCCGTGCGCCCGGGGCACGGCCGGCCCCGGGGCGCGGTCGGCGGGGCGCCGGCACCGTGGCGCCCCGGGCGCAGCCGTGACGCCGTGCCGGAGCGGGGCCGGCCGGACCCCGCTCCCCCGGGAGCGGGGCCGGCGTCTCAGGGGCGCGTCAGGGTCGGGTCAGGGGATTATCCCGATGACTGGGGGTGCCTCCGGAGGGCAGTCTGGGCGTCATGCTCCGGTTGAAGATGCTCTATCCGCTGATCGCCTGCGCGGGGATCCTGATCGCGGCCGTCGCGGCCGTGGTCGGGCAGATCGATCCCGATCCGTACCTGGACCCGCTCAACCTGACGATCAGCGAGTACGCCGTCCTGGACCGGGGCGGGGCGACCGAGTTCGCCGTGATGTCGCTGGGGGTGGCGTCGTTCGCGCTGGTCGCCGGGTTGCGCGCGGTGCGGGCGCCGGTGGGGACGGCGGCGGAGCGGCTGATGCTGGCGTGGAGCGCGGCGCTGGTGCTCATCGCGATGGTGCCGACCATCGCGCCGGGGGTCGCGGTGGACCTCGGCGCCCAGGTCCACCGCTACGTCTCGGTCGGCGCGTTCGCCGCGATGCCCGTGGCGGGCATGTTCATGGCGGCGGGGCTGGCGCAGGACGAGCGGTGGCGGGCGGCGGCCAGGCCGGTGGAGTGGCTCTCGCTGGCCGGGGGGTTCGGCCTCCTGGCGATCACCTACGTGGCGCTCCCCGGACACGGGGTGCTGATCGGCCTGGTCGAGCGGGTGCTGCTCGGCGCCGAGGTCGCGCTCATCGCGGTGCTGGCCGTCCAACTGCTCCGGCTGACCTGGATCCGGAGCACGAGCACCCACGCCTCACAGGCCGTTCTGGGGTGACATGCCCCTCTTGCTGTAGATCGTCACACTGGTGCTACTTGTCACACTCCATGACTATTTCCTGACTTATCACAAATAGGACACAGATATCGGGAACCGTCAGTGCTATCCTCGTCGCCGATCCAGTGATCGTCCTGCGGGGTCCTCCCCGCCGGTGCATCCAGGCTGAACCGTCGAGGTGACATGGCATCGAGCAGGTCCATCCGGTTCAAGCTCTCGGTGCTGCTGGTGACGCCCCTCGCCTCACTGGTGGCCCTGTGGGGCTTCGGTGCCGTCGTGACCGTGGGCGACTCGGTCGGCCTGCTCAACGCCGGCACCCTCCACGAGACCGTGGCCGAGCCCGCCGACGACCTGGTGCTCGCCCTGCAGCGCGAGCACCTGCTCTCGACCGAGTACATCGTGACCCGATCGGCCGCCGACCGCGCCGGGCTCGACGCCCAGCGGATGATCACCGACCAGGCCCGCGCCCGGCTCCGTACGGAGTCCGCCGTGGAGGCCGCCCAATCGATCATGAGCCCGCGGACCAGGGCCCACTACGAGGAGATGATGGCCCGCGCCGGGCGGATCGACGAGCTGCGCGGCAGGATCGACCAGGGCCGGATCGGCTTCATCACGCTCTCCCGCGAGTTCGGCCTGGTGCCGGACGCGGTGCAGCACTTCGGCAACAGCCTCGGATCCGGTGACGACCCCGAGATCTACCAGCAGGCCCGCGCGCTGGCCGCGATCGACCAGGCCAAGGACTTCCTCAGCCGCGAGCGGGCGCTCGCCGCCGGGGCGCTGGCGCTGGACCGGCCGCTGTCGAGCGGGGAGCTGAGCCTGTTCACCCAGCTGTCCGCCAAGCGCGTCCACCTGCTGGAGCAGGGGCTGGCGGAACTGGGGCCGGACCTGCGCGGCTCCGTCGCCGAGGCGGCCTCCTCCCCGCTGTACGAGCGCTTCAGCACGATGGAGAAGCGGCTGCTGACCGGGGCCACCGTGTCGGGCGTCGACTGGCGGTCCGCCACCGACCGGCTGGACGCGGCCTTCCAGATCGCCGTCACCCGGGCCGGCGCGGCCCTGGCCGACAAGGCGGGCCCGGCGGTCACCGCGACGTACGTCAGGGCCGGGATCGCCGGGGCGCTCGGGCTCGTGGCGGTCATCGTCTCCCTGGCCGTCTCCTACCGGGTGGGCCGCGGGCTCACCCGCGAGCTGGCGGGCCTGCGGCGGGCCGCCACGGACCTGGCCGAGGTACGGATCCCCGACGTCATGGAGAGGCTGCGGCGGGGCGAGCGGGTGGACGCGGCGGCCGAGGCGCCGCCGCTGGAGGCGCTGGGCAGCACCTCCGAGGTCCACGCCGTCGCCGCCGCCTTCGACAGCGTCCAGCACCGCGCCCTGGACGCCGCCGTGGAGCAGGCCAGGCTGCGCGAGGGCGTGGCGCACGCCTTCCGCAACCTCGCCCGGCGCAAGCAGGGCCTGCTCCAACGGCAACTCAAGCTGCTCGACGGGATGCAGCAGCAGGCCGAGGACCCCGAGACGCTGGAGAAGCTCTTCACCCTCGACCACCTGACCACCCGCATGCGCCGCCACGCCGAGGGCCTGGTGATCCTGTCCGGCGGGGCGGCGGGCCGCAGATGGCGGTCGGCCGTGCCGATGGAGGACGTGCTGCGCGGCGCGGCCGCCCAGGTCGAGGACTACGCGCGGGTGCGGATCTACCCGATGCCGGGCGGCACGCTGCCCGGTGACGCGGTGGCGGACATGATGCACCTGTTCGCCGAGATCATCGAGAACGCGACGGTCTTCTCCCCTCCCGGAGGCGAGGTCTCGATCCGGGGGAGGCTCGTCCCCCGCGGCTTCGCGGTCGAGATCGAGGACCGGGGCCTCGGCCTGACGGAGGAGCGGCGCGACGCGATCAACGCGCGGCTGGCCAGCCCGCCGGAGTTCGACCCGGCGGAGACCGACCGGCTGGGTTTCGCGGTGGTCGGCCTGCTGGCGGCCCGGTACGGGGTCGGCGTGACGCTGCGGCCCTCGCCGTACGGCGGGACCGCGGTGACGGTGCTGGTCCCCGAGAGCCTGCTGGGCGCGCCCGAGCCGGCGGCGGTCCCGGCGGCCCCCGGGTCCTCCGCCCCCTCCGCGTTCCCGGGGAGCGATCCGATCCGGCTCGTCGGGGCGGTCGGGACCTCGGCGTCGGCCGGGCCGTCCGGCGCCTCCGGGCCGACGGCGGTGGCCGGGGCGCCCGCCGACGGCACCGGAGCGCCCGCCGGAGCGGGAGCGCCCGCCGGAGTCGGGGGCACCGGCGCGCCCGGCCCGGCCGGAGAGGCGGTGCGGGTCCCGGCGGCGCGGGCGCACGCGGCGATGGACGCGCGCAGGACGCCGCAGCGGCGGAGTGGCGGGCTGCCCCGCCGGGTACGTCAGGCGAATCTGACGCCGCAGCTGCGCCAGGAGACGGAAGCGGTCGCCGAGACCGAGACCAGGGTCACCGAAGTGGAGGAGAGGTCGCCGGAGGAGGCGAGGGCGTTGCTCAATTCGCTTCAGGCGGGATGGCGGCGCGGGCGGTCGGAGAGCGAACACAACGGTGGGGAAGGGGCTTGACCACGTGCCGGGTGAGCTTTATTGGCTTCTGGATGATTTCGTCACGAGTGTGGCGGACGTCTCGCACGCGCTGATCCTGTCCAACGACGGGCTGATGATGGCCTCGTCGCGGGACCTGAGCAAGGAGGACGCCGACCACCTGTCGGCCGTGGCCTCCGGCTTCCAGAGCCTGGCCAAGGGGACGAGCCTGCACTTCGGCGGCGGATCCGTGCGCCAGACCATGGTGGAGATGGACTCCGCCTTCCTGTTCGTCACCTCGGCGGGCCAGGGCAGTTGCCTGTGCGTCATGACGACGGGGGCCGCGGACGTCGGCCTCATCGCCTACGAGATGGCACGGCTGGTCAACCGCGTCGGCCAGCACCTGGCCACCGGCCCGAGGGCGGCGGGCCAGTGAGCGAACCGATGAGCGACCCGATGAGCGACCCGATGAGTCACCCGGTGGACGATCCGATGAGCGATCCGGCGACCGATCCGGCGACCGACATGGTGGACGACATGGAATGGATCGACGAGGAGGCCGGACCGGTCGTCCGCCCCTACGCCCTGACCGGTGGGCGGACCATCCCGTCCTCCACGGCCTTCGACCTGATGTCGATGGTGGTGGCGACGGGCGCGACGGCCTCGCCCCGGACGCACCTGAGCTCGGAGCACCGGCGGCTGCTCGGCCTGGTCGGGCGGGCCCGCCCGATCGTCGAGGTGGCCTCGGACGCGGGACTGCCGCTGGGCGTGGTCAAGGTGCTCCTGGGCGACCTGCTGGACCACGGGCTGATCCTCGTCCGCCAGCCGATCCCGGCGGCCACGTCGCCCGCGCAGAGCCTGCTCCTGGAAGTGATCAACGGCATCCGGGCGCTCTGACCCCGCGGAGGACGGAACCCGTCTCCGCCGGGAGCGGGACCGGCCGCCCCGCGGCTCCCTCGACGAGGAGGGAACCGCGAGGAGGCCGGTCCGCGCCGCGGAACGGTCAGGCCTGGCTCGCGGTCAGCACCCGCAGGGAGTGCTCCACCAGGGTGATCAGCACGGTCTTGGCCGAGGCGCGGCGCCGTACGTCGCACATCAGCACCGGCACGTCCGGGTCCAGGTCGAGGGCCGACCGGACCTCCTCGATGTCGTACTGGTCGGCGTCGTCGAAGCAGTTGACCGCCACGATGAACGGCGTGCCGCGCTGCTCGAAGTAGTCGATCGAGGGGAAGCAGTCGGTCAGCCGCCGCGTGTCGGCCAGCACGACCGCGCCCAGCGCGCCGTAGGACAGCTCGTCCCACATGAACCAGAACCGCTCCTGGCCGGGCGTGCCGAACAGGTAGACGACCAGCCCTTCGCGGATCGTGATGCGGCCGAAGTCCATGGCGACGGTCGTGGTGGTCTTGCCCTCCACGCCGTCGGTGTCGTCGATGCCGATGCCCCGGTCGGAGAGCACCTCCTCCGTGCGGAGGGGGCGGATCTCACTGATCGCGCCGACGAGCGTGGTCTTGCCCACGCCGAAGCCGCCCGCAATGAGGATCTTGAGCGCGACCGGCTCGTCAGAGGGCTCGAAGTCCATTGATCACTTCCTTGAGAATGCGCTCACTGGCCGAGGCGCGTCCGATCGAGATGAGACCGTGGTCCTGCAGGTCGCCCAGGAGGACCCGGACCACGCCCAGGGGCAGGTCGAGCTCCGAGGCGACGTCGGCGACCGAGGTCGCGGTGGTGACCAGGGTGAGGATGCGCTCCTGCTCCGGGCCGGGCACGAACCCGCCGGAGGCGGCGCCCCCGGTCGCGGTGACCATGGCGACCAGGTCCAGCGCGTCACCGGAGGACCGGGTGCGGCCCCCGATGAGGGCGTACGGCCGGACCACGGGACCGGCCTCCTCATCCATCCAGCGGGTCATGACAGGCCTTGGCGCGGATTCGCGGAGATGTGCTGGCCGACCCGCTTGACCAGCATCGCCATCTCGTAGGCGACGTGGCCGACGTCGGCGTCCGAACTGCTCAGCACCGCCAGGCAGGTCCCCTGCCCGGCGGCCGTGACGAACAGGAACGCCGACTCCATCTCCACGATGGTCTGGCGGACCTCGCCGCCGCCGAAGTGGCGTCCGGCCCCGCGGGCCAGGCTCTGGAAGCCGGCCGCGACGGCGGACAGATGCTCGGCGTCCTCGCGGCTGAGCCCCGTGGAGAAACCGACGGCGAGCCCGTCGGTGGACAGGATCACCGCCTGCCGCACCGCGGCCACCCGGCTGGTCAGGTCGTCGAGGAGCCAGTTCAGTTCGCCGGTGCCGCTCAGCCTTCCGGCCATGTGACCTCCTCCGTCGGACGCATGACCGCGGCTTCCCGCCTGCCGGCGCCCTCGCTGTGCTCGGTCACTCGTCCTCCTTTTCGCCTGTCTTCTGGTGTGCGAGATCGCCGGCGCCGTCCTCCCGCGCGCCGGCGCCGTCCTCCTGCTCCTCCCGCCCGCGCCGCGCACCCGCCTGGAAGGCGGAGAACAGCGCGCGGGCCTCCTCCGGCGAGCGCCCGGCGGCCGGAGGATCCGGCGCCGGATCCTCCGGCGGAGGGGAGTCCTGGCGCAGCTGCGGAGCGAGGTTCGCCTGCCGTACACGCCTGGGCAGGCTACCGGGACCCGTGATCTCCCGGGCGGGCGGACCGCCGGGGTCGTCCGCCCCGCCGTCCGGCAGGCCGTTCACCACGGTGAGCGTCGGCGCCGCCAGGGGCTGGCCGGAGGCGCGCGCCGGGGAGGCGGGGGGGACCGTCCGCGTACGGCGCGGCAGTCCCGCGCCCCGCGAGGAGGACGTCGTGCCGCCCCGCGAGGGGGCGGGGCCCGGCGCGGCCGGAGCGGGGCCGCCGGTTCCGGTGCCGACTCCGGCCCCGGTCCCGGTTCCGTTTCCGGTGCCGCCCGCGAGCCGGGGAGCGGTGGACCGCCGGGGGATCCGCTCGGCGGTGACGGAGAGCGGGGAGGGGAGCTCGGCGAGCACCGCGCGGGGGACGAGCACGATGGCCGTGGTGCCGCCGAACGGCGAGGCGCGCAGCACGACCTGGATGCCGTGCCGGGCGGCGAGCCGGCCCACCACGAACAGGCCCAGCCGGTCGCTGTCGGCCAGGTCGAACTCCGGCGGGTCGGCCAGCCGGGCGTTGATCTCCTCGTACTCCAGGTCGCTCAGGCCCAGCCCCCGGTCCTCCACCTCGACGGCGAACCCGTTGGCCACCACGTCGCCGCGCACGGTGACCGTGGTCTGCGGCGGCGAGTAGATCGTGGCGTTCTCGAGGAGCTCGGCGATCAGGTGGGTGACGTCGGCGACCGCGGTCCCGTCGAACAGCGCGTCGGGCAGCGGCGAGACGATGATCCGCCGGTAGTCCTCGACCTCGGCGATCGCCGCCCTGACGACGTCGACCACCGGGACCGGGGTGCTCCAGGCGCGCCCGGGGGCCGCACCGGACAGGATGATCAGGCTCTCGGCGTGGCGGCGCATGCGCGTGGTGAGGTGGTCCAGCCGGAACAGGTCGTCGAGGCCCTCGGGATCGGTCGCCCGGCGCTGCATGCCGTCGAGCAGGGAGAGCTGGCGGTGGAGCAGCCCCTGCTTGCGGCGGGCGAGGTTGACGAAGACCTGGCTGACCCCGCGGCGCAGGTCGGCCTGGCCGACGGCGGCCTCGATCGCGGTGCGCTGCACCGAGCCGAACGCGTGCGCCACGTCGATGACCTCCGCCGAGCCGCCCGCGGCCCGTGCCTCGATCGGCGGGGCCTCGGCCGCCACGTCGACCTCCTCGCCGCGCCGCAGGCGCGCCACGAGACGGGGCAGGCGCACGTCCGCCAGATCGAGCGCGACGGTGCGGAGCCCGGCCAGCTCGCCGGCGAGGCGGCGGCCGAAGCGGACCGAGATGATGATCGAGACGACCACGGCGGCCAGGCCGACCCCGCCCGCCAGGGCGATCCGGGCGACGACGCCGAAGGACAGCGCGCGGGACCGCTCGGCCAGGGCGTCGGACGAGGCGGCGCCGAGCCGGTCGATCCGGTCGGCGAGGGGGGAGACGATCTCCTTCCAGGGCCGGGCCTCGGCGGGCGGCGCGGCGCCCTCGCCGGAGATGACGGCCGCCTCGGTCGTCTCGAACCTCTCGAAGGCGGGGGAGGCGAAGAGCTCCTGGTACGGCTTGCCGAGCGCGGAGTCCAGCCCGGACAGCCCGCGCGCGTGCAGGAAGCGGCGGGCCGCCACGTGCTCGGCGAAGGCGGCGCGCTCGTCGGCGGAGAACCGGCCGTCGATCAGCGCGCCGCTGATCAGCGCGTCCTCCCGGGCGAGCATCTCGCGGGCGTTGCCCATCGCCTGCACGGCCGTGGCCTGCTGGAAGATCGACAGGTCGGGGACCGAGACGAGCTGGTCGTACAGGAGGAAGACCGCGTCCAGGATCTCGTTGTAGTGCGACAGCGCCTCAAGGCGCGTGTACCGGCCGCCGTCGATCGCCGAGCGGATCTCCGGCAGCTGCGCGAGGTGGGCGGTGAGCCCGTCGAGGGAGGCGCGCAGCTCGGAGGCGTCCGGGCCGACGGTGCGCTCGGCCGTGCGGAACTCGGCGAGCGCCCGGTCGGTGCGGGCGCGCTGCTCGCCGAAGCCGCTGGTCAGCTCCCGCGAGCTGATCGCCGTGGAGGTGCGGGCCCGCTCGGCCTGGAGCTGCCGCCCCAACTCGGTGGAGGTCACGCCGACCGTCTCGTAGAGCCGGTCCGCGCGGAGCAGCGCGGTCCCGTCGCCGACGGTCAGGTTGAGCACGAAGCCCCACAGGGCGCTGAGGGAGAGCAGGGGCAGGAGCAGCAGCAGAAAGATCTTGAACCGAATCGAGCGGTTTCCAGAGCCCATGCCCACTCGTCCCAACCTCAGTGCGCGGAGGCTTGCGGCGATTTGGGGATGAATGTGCCTCCGAAAGATCGGACAGGAGACTAGCACCGATGCGGTTCGGGCGCAGTGGAGGGCCTGATGATTAGCGTGATTAACGAGGTTAATGGTGGAATTGTAATGATTTGTTGTGGGAGTGACCGTGCGCGGGCCTTCCCGTCCCGGATAATGAGACCCGCGCGCCGAAGCGCGGGATCCGGGCGCCGGAGACGCCGGGCGGCAGAGTTCTCCGGGCCTTCACCCGGTGTTGGGCGAGGACCGCGGGCCGCCTCGTTAGGGTCCGGAGGCTGTGAGCGTCGCAACCCCCGTCCGGACGGATCTCTCCGGCGAGACCGGCCGTGACCCGTTCTTCGACAACGCCAAGTTCCTGGCGATCACCCTGGTCGTCTCCGGGCACCTGATCGAGGACCTCCGGGACGTGGCGGTCGCGCACGCGGCCTATTTCTACGTGTACGTCTTCCACATGCCGCTGTTCATCGTGCTCAGCGGTCACCTGTCGCGGAACTTCACCTTCTCCTCCGGCAAGGCGCGCAAACTGATCAGCACGCTCGCCGTGCCGTACGTGCTCTTCGAACTGGCCTACTCGCTCCCCCGGCTGGTCATGTACGGCAAGCTGGAGATCAGCCTCCTCGACCCGTACTACCTGACCTGGTTCCTGATGTCGCTGTTCCTGTGGCGGCTGTCCACGCCGGTCTGGCAGCAGCTCAGGTGGCCGCTGGCGGTCGCGGTGGGGCTCTCGCTGCTCTCGGGGACCGGCTCCCTGCCCGACGAGCTCTCGATGAACCGCACGCTCGCGCTCCTGCCGTTCTACGTGCTCGGCCTGATGCTCCGCCCCGAGCACCTCGCCCTGCTCCGGCGGCGCGGGGCGCGGATGGCGGGGGCGGCGGTGCTGGCGGCGGGAGCCGCGGCGGCGCTGCTCCTGCACACCGAGGTGCGGACGGAGTGGATCCGCTGGCGGCACGCCAACGCGGCGATCGGGGTGGACGACCTCACCGGGAGCCTCGTCCGGCTGGGCCTGCTGGCCGCCGGGGCGCTGCTGGTCGCCGCGTTCCTGGCGGTCACCCCGTCCAGGCGGACCTGGTACTCCGGGCTCGGGGCGGCGACCATGTACGCCTACCTGCTGCACGGTTTCGTGGTGAAGGTCGCGGAGCGGTTCTACGGCGACCGGGCCGCCACGGTGCCCGGCGTGGCGGCGGTGGCGCTCTTCGGCGTGGGCCTGGCCGCGCTGCTGTGCACCCCGCCGGTGCGCCGGGCGGCCCGCTGGGCGGTCGAACCGCGGATGAGCTGGGCCTTCACCCGGCTGCGGCGTCCCGCCTGACCTCCGGAACGCCGCGCCGCCCCCGCTCGTTACCCGGATGGAGACGGAAAGACGTGGATCGGCGGCACTCCTCCGGAACGACCCGGAACACCCCTGTCATCCCTCGACGAGTGGTGAAAACGGACACGCCGGAGTAGCGTCCGGATCTGGGGTTTCGTCCCCTGACTGTTCCATGACGTGACGGGGAGCCGCGTGTGATCGGCAAGCAGGGCAGGGTCACCGGCAGGATCGGTCCCGGCCTGGTCGGGGAGGTCCTGGTGGCGGTCCGCGGGGGCGTCGAGGCGTTCTACGCGCACCCCACCGTGCCCGACGAGGAGATCTCCGTCGGCTCGATCGTCGTCGTCGTGGAGTACTTCCCCCCGCGCACGGTCTACGTCGCCCGCGCGCTCGCCTGACCACCTCTCCCCTCCTTCTCCCTCCCTCACCCTCTCTCCCACCGCGGAGGCCCGGATGCCGGCGCAGTACCTCATCATCGGAGGCGCGGCCCTCGTCGCGCTCCTCATCCTCATCCTGCTGTTCAAGGCCGTCTGGCGGGTGGCCGAGCCCAACGAGGCGCTGATCATCTCCGGCCTCGGCGCGCGCGGGAACTCCGACCTCGCCGACAGCCTCGGATTCAAGATCGTCACCGGCAAGGGCACCGCGGTGCTCCCCGGCTTCCAGACGGCCCGGCGGCTCCGCCTGGACAGCCGTGCCGCCAACCTCCAGGTCTCCTGCGTCACCCAGCAGGGCATCCCGGTCGTGGTGCGGGGCGTGGTGATCTACAAGGTCGGCGACGACCTGCACTCCATCGCGAACGCCGCCCGCCGCTTCCTCGACCAGCAGGACTCCATGAACGGCGCGATCCACGAGCTGTTCACCGGCCACCTGCGCTCGATCATCGGCAACCTGACCGTCGAGGACCTCATCCTCAACCGCGAGCGGCTGACCGGCGAGACCCGCGCCTCGGCCGCCGACGAGATGATCAAGCTGGGCCTGATCGTCGACTCCCTGCAGATCCAGGAGATCGACGACGAGACCGGCTACATCACCAACCTCGGCAAGCCGCACGCCGCCAAGATCGCCGCCTCCGCCCGCATCGCCGAGGCCCAGCGCGACCAGGAGGCCACCGAGGCCGAGCAGATCGCCGCCGCCAACAAGGCCGCCGCCTGGCGCGACGCGCAGATCAAGCAGGCCTCCTACCAGGCGGAGATCGACCAGGCCCAGGCCCGCTCCCGCCAGGCCGGTCCCCTCTCGGAGGCCTCGGCCCGCCAGGAGGTCGTGGTCCAGGAGACCCGGGCCGCCGAGCTGGAGGCGGACCTGGCCGAGCAGCGGCTCCAGGCGCAGGTCCGCAAGCCCGCCGACGCGAAGGCCTACGAGACGGTGAAGCTCTCCCAGGCCGAGCGCGACGCCCGCATCGCGCAGGCCGAGGCCGAGGCCCGCGAGACCGAGCTGCGCGCCGCGGCGCAGGCCTCGCAGGTCAAGCAGGCGGCCGCGGCCGAGGCGGAGTCGGTACGGCTGCGCGGTGAGGCCTCGGCCGCGGCGACCAAGGCCACCGGCCTCGGCGAGGCGGAGGCAGCCAAGGCCCGCGGTCTGGCCGCCGCGGAGGCGGCCAAGGCCCAGGGTCTGGCGGAGGCCGAGGCGGCCAGGGCCAAGGGCCTGGCGGAGGCCGAGGCGATCCGCGCCCGCTCCGAGGCCCTGGCCGAGAACCAGGAGGCGGTCATCGCCCAGCAGCTCGCCGAGAACTGGCCGAAGATCGTCGAGTCCGGCGCGAAGGCCTTCGGCAACGTGGACCACATGGTCGTGCTGAACGGCGCCCAGGGCATCGAGGAGATGCTCGCCAAGGCGCTGACCCTCGGCGGCACCGGACTCGGCCTGGCCCGCACCCTCCTGGCCGGCGGCGCCCCCGCCCCCAGTGGGGCCGTCACCGCCGCGAACGGCACCCCCGTCCCCCCGAAGAACCCCGACCCCGTCTCCTGACCCCGATCACCCGGCCGGATCCTTGTGGTTCGGCCGGGTTTCGTGGTTCGGAAGGGTTTGGTCGGTTCTCGTTTGCGCGGGGTTCGGTGCTTTATACGCCGGCAGGACCACCGGCCCGCCTCCGTGCACCGCTGCTCCGCCGTACCGATGCGGGCCGTAGCGTCTTGCTCTCCGGCCGCCCGGCGTCCCCGCCGACGCTGAAGCGATCCGTCCGGGGCCGGTTCAGGGCGGCTCGCCGTAGCTGAAGCCACCCTGTCGGAAAGGAGCTCAGGGCTGAGCGCCGCGGGGAACCCCGCCGGGAGCGCCAGGCCACTCGTTGATGTTGTCGATATGGCTGCATCAGGCCATCTGATGCAGCCATATCGACAACATCAACGAGATTGCGCCGGGCCAGGGTCCGCTGCGGTGGATCCGGGTACGTGAGAAGTTCAGAACGTCCGGGCGAAGGCGTCGTACGTCGGCGTGCCGGGAGAGCGGTCGAGTACGGCGAAGACCACCCGGTCGAACGCCCCCCCGAAGGCGCCCCGGGGGCCGAGGTGCCCGGCGAAGACGGAGGCCACCAGCTCGGGCGGGTTGCGGAACACCCCGCAGCCCCAGGCGCCCAGCACGATCCTGCGCACCCCCGACGCGGCGAAGAGGGCGAGGACCCGCGCCGCCCGTTCGGACAGGACCTCGGGGAGGCGCTCCAGCCGCGGGCCGTCCCCGCGCAGGGCGCCCGCGTTCGGCGCGGCGGCGGTCACGAAGGAGACGGGGTACGGCTCCGCGAGCAGTCCGCCGTGATCGTCCCGGAAGACCGGGACGGCGGGCGAGAAGACCGCGCGGTGGCTGTAGAGCGGGTCGCCCTGGGCCCGGTGGAAGGCGTAGAAGTCCGGCACCCCGGCCAGGCAGTGGTACAGCCCCGAGGAGCGGGCCAGGCTCTCCTCCTGGGCCTCGGAGCCGTTCAGGAACCCGCCGCCGGGGTTCTTCGCCGAGGCGAAGTTGAGGCAGCCCACCGGGTCGCCGCCGTCGTCCACCAGCCGTCGGGCGGCGGACAGGGACGTCTCGTTGACGACCTCCACCCGGCCTGGTCGGTCGGACCGCACCGCTGCCCGGCCGCCGGACCGTTCCCCGTGCGCCGCCAGCAGCCCGGTCAACTCGTCGGGCGTCCACAGCCGCGTGCCGGCGACGGCGGCGGCGAGCCGATCGGCGAGGGAGACCCGGTGCCCCGACTCCCCGGCGTACCAGCCACGCTCCAGGATCTCCACCGTCTCGGCGGCCAGCGCCCGGCGCCCGTCTCTTCTCATCGTCATCGTCTCCTCCGGCTCGTCGGCATCTCTTCGACGGCAAGTTAATCTCATGAGGAGAAATTCTCAATCGGATAAAGACAAGCACCCGGATGACCTGCCGCGATGTCCGGATTCCGCCGGAGTTGCACGTCCGATCGCCGCAGGTCGTCCACCAGGTGATCGGAATACCTTCGTGGTCACGGCCCCAACGGGCCGCAAGGCGAACGAAGGAGAATCTGATGGATCTGCACCTTTCCGGCCGCGTCGCCGTCGTCACCGGGGCGTCCAAGGGCATCGGGCTGGCCGTCGCGCGCACCCTCCTGGAGGAGGGCGCCCGCGTGGTCGCGGCCTCCCGCAAGGGCAGCGCCGGACTGGACGCGCTGGCCGGGGCGGACCTGGTGCACGTCCCGGTCGACCTGACGGACCCCGAGGCCCCCGGCCGGGTCGTGGCGCGCGCCGTGGAGGAGTTCGGCGGGCTGGACGTCCTGGTGAACAACGCCGGGGGCCCGCCGCCCGGCGCGAAACTGCCGCGCTTCGGATTCCTGACCCCCACCGACGCCGACTGGCGGGAGATGTTCGAGTTCAACCTCTTCTCCGCCGTCCGCGCGATCCGGGCCGCCCTCCCGGCGATGCTCGGCCGGGGCGGCGGCGCGATCGTCAACGTCTCCTCGGTCCTGGCCCGGCAGCCCGCCCCGATGAACGTCGACTACAACGCGGCCAAGGCCGGGATGAACACCCTCACCAAGGCGCTCTCGGAGGAGTACGGCCCGCAGGGCATCCGGGTGAACACGGTCTCGCCGGGCCCGGTCCTCACGGCCTGGTGGACCGAGGAGGGCGGCGCGGCCGACATCATCGCCGGCCAGGCGGGCACCGACCGGGAGAACGTGATCACGACCGTGGCGCCGCAGATGATGAGCCTGACCACCGGGCGCCTGGTCGACCCCCAGGAGATCGCCGACGTGGTCGCCCTGCTGGCCTCCCCCCGTTCGGCCAGCACGACCGGCGCGGAGTTCGCCGTCGACGGCGGCTTCCTCAAGGCCGTCTGAGACGGAGTGCGTGTTTCCCGCAGCGGAGACCTGGCCGACCTGCCACCGGATCCCCGCACGGGGCCGCGCGTGCTCCGGCCCCATGGACGGCTGGGGAGCATGGATGCCCGGATCCGGCCGCTCTGCGGGGATGGGATGATCATCACTTCCCCCTCCCTCTGCCGGGATGTCTGTCATGAGTGGCGAGCAGTCGGCCTTCACCGAGACCTTCTCCCGCTACCGGCGGCTCCTGCAGGAGGGTGCATGGTTGCGGGTGGCCTCCTGCTGGACGGTGGTCCTCCCGCGCGACCACAGGCTGATCACGGACCCCGAGGCGGGCGTGCTCGTCAGCGGCGGCACCCCGCACGAGGTCTTCGCCCCCGTCCACCCCCGGGACACCGCCGACGATGGGGCCATGCCGGAGAAGGAGCGGGCCGCCTTCCACTCCGAGATCTCGAACACTGTCGTGGACGTAGATGTCACGATAGATCCTGATCCAGCAAGGGTTGCGCAGCTCACTGGGGGTGAGCAGCCCGGCGCGTACGGCCCGCGTTCCCCGGAACGGACCGGTGCGGAGCTCTTCGGGGATGCGAGGACGGCGCGGCACTCGGGGAGTCTCACGCCTGGAGGGGTGGTGGGCGCCCGGAATCCGCTGCATCGATCTTGCATGTATCGCGTGATCCGATCGTTCTATTCCGCGGTATCTGAAAGATCGATGAACGGGACGGCGCAGGGGGAGACGCGGACGGCGGCGGGTGTCCAGCCGGTGGCCGGGGATCCTGGCGGATAATCATGATCATGATGATCCCCCGCATGATCGCGACCGATCTCGACGGCACGCTCCTCCGCAGCGGTGGAACGGTGTCGGAGCGCATGCGTCGGGCGCTCCTCGCCGCCCAGGACATGGGGATCGAGGTCGTATTCGTGACGGCTCGCCCGCCCCGGTACGTGGACGCCATCGCGGAGGCGGTCGGCTGCGTCGGGACCGCTGTGTGCAGCAACGGCGCGATCGTCTACGACGTCGCCGAGCGCCGGGCCACCGCTGTGAACGCTCTCGCCCTGGACGGGGCGCGGAAACTGGTGGTCGCCCTGCAGGCGGTGCTGTCGGGCCTCACCTTCGCGGTGGAGACGGGTCGTCACGTGATCTGTGAGGTCGCTTATCACGATGGCCGGGACGCGCACGGCGAGGTCCAGACGAGGGTGCCGACCCTGGAGGACGTCCTGCGGGAGGCCGCGCCCATCGTCAAGCTGCTGGCCTGGTCGGGAGCTCAGGACGCCCACGTGATGTGGGAGGTCGCCCGTCAGGCGGTGGCAGGGGAGGCGGAGGTCACGCATTCGGGCGGAAGAGGACTGCTGGAGATCAGCGCCTCCGGTGTCACCAAGGCCGCGACACTCGCGGGGATCTGCGCCCTCAGAGGAGTGACCCCCGCCGAGGTGTGGGCATTCGGCGACATGCCGAACGACCTCCCGATCCTCGAATGGGCCGGAACGGCCTATGCGATGGCCAACGCCCACCCGGCCGTGCTCGCCGCCGTGGAGCACCGCGCACCATCCAACAACGAGGATGGAGTCGCCCAGGTGCTCGAAGGGCTGTTCACCGTGGCCGGGACCCACGGGGAGGGGATGCTCTGATCATCCGCCTGGAGGCTGTACGGCGGGACCTGGAACGTGGACGGCCACGACGGCCCATCCCGTCAGGGAGATCACTCCAGCGTTCCCTGCGATATGCGGTCCGTGTACATGTCAGCGTCCTCGACGGGACGCTCTACGGCGCCCGGCCCTGAGCTCCTTCCTGACGCAGATGGCCGCAGGCGACGGCGAGCCGCCCTGAACGGCCATGCACGGATCGCTTCAGCGTCGGCGGAGACGCCGGGCGGCCGGAGAGCAAGACGCTACGGCCCGCATCGGTACGGCGGCGCAGGGATGTACGGAGGCGGGCCGGTGGTCCTGCCGGCGTATAAAGCACCGAACCCCGCGCGCCCGAGCCCGGCCGGAGGCCGGAACCACCGGAGCCCGACTGAGACGGCCGGCAGGACCACCGGCCCGCCTCCGTGCGCACCGGCATGAGCCACCACGGACCACCGGCCCGCCTCCGTGCGCACCGGCATCGTATGAACGGGACCCGCACGACCAAGGGACCCGGAAGGATGAGGTCAGATCATGACGTGGTCGTCGGGGCGGCCGACGAAGGAGAACTGGGCGCCGCGGGTGAGCTTGTGGTCGTCGGGCTGCCAGGTGTGCATGGCCGGGTCGCCGCTGCGCCAGTAGACGAAGTTGAACCGGTCGGCGGAGTAGATCTTGACCCGGTCCTCACGGAGCCGCTTGACCAGCCGGGTGTCCTCGCCCCGGGTCACGTCCTCGAAGGCGTAGTGGCGGAACATGTCGGTCCTGCCGAGGAAGGTGCCGCCCTGCACCAGCCAGGCGTAGCGGTGCTCCAGGCCCGGCATGCGCAGCATCGTGGTGTTGGTGGACTCGAAGTAGGCGTAGTGCGCGCCCTTGCCCACCAGTTCCGCATCGGAGTAGTCGAAGGCGCGGACCAGGTCCGACAGGTAGTGCTCGCCGTACAGGTTGTCGTCGTCCATCTTGGCGACCAGCTCGCCCTCGGCCGCGGCGATGCCCATGTTCATGCAGGCGCCCAGCGACATCGACGGGTCGGCGGCCAGCACCACGACGTCGGTGATCCCCGCCATGCGGGCCTTGTCGGCGACCACGACCGGGTCGATGTCCAGGCCGTGCAGGACCATCACCAGCTGCAGCGGGCGGTGGACCTGTTTGGCCACCGAGGAGATGGCGTGCTCGATCTGGGCGGCCCGGTTGGTCGGCAGCACCACCGAGACCGAGCGGGTCCGGGGCGCGACGGGCCGGCCGAGGAAGCCGAGGATCTGGTCGACGCGGTGCGAGAACAGGTGCTTGTCGAAGACCTCGCGCATGGCCAGGTGGCCCTGGCGGGCGCGCAGCTCCGGGCTGTTGAGCAGGTGCAGGACCGTGTTGTAGGACTCCAGCGGGTCGTGCGCGATCGGCACCAGCGAGCCGAACGTCTCCTCGATCGCCCGGGACCAGCCGGTCACCACCGGCGTGGAGCAGGCGGACAGCTCGAAGACCCGGCGGGCGCACATGGTCGGCGAGTCGAGCACCGAGTTCACGTTGAGGAAGACCTTGTACATCTTGTACGCGGCCAGCATCCGGTCGTACGGCAGCTCGCCCACGATGTGCGGGACGTACTTCTCCGGCCAGGCGTACTTCTCGTCCACGGTCCCGTTGCGGGCGAAGATGTGCAGGCCCAGCTCGCGGATCGGGTCGAGCACGGTCTCCATCTGCTCGCGGCGCTCGGGGTGCTTGTCCCGGAAGTACATGCCGGCGAAGACCACGTCGTGGATCCGGCCCTGCTTGTCCTGGATCGGGTTGTGCACCCGCGGCTGCGCCGCGAACTGCAGCACGTCCACCCGGTCATGTCCCAGGATTTCGCGATATTTCGGCACCATGTCGCCGTCACACGTGAACACGTGGTCGAACAGCTTGGCCGTGTCGATGAAGAAGTCGAAGTTCGGCGGGTCCTCCTTGTTCCAGAAGACCGTCGGGATCCCCTCCGCGCGGCACCAGTCGATCAGCGCGCGCAGCTCCGGCTTGGGGGCGTTCGTCCCGGTCATCTGGTAGCGCCAGCGCCCCTGGTTGCCGTGCCAGGCCGACTCCACGAACAGGATCTCGGGCCGCCGCTCGGCGAAGACCTCCGGCCAGTCGCGCAGCCCGAACTCGATCTGGTCCCACTCGTACCGGAACGCCATCCGGGAGAAGTCGTCGAGGATGACCGCGACCTTCAGGTCCGGCCGGACGACCGGTCCGGCGGGCCACTTCACCACCGGCACGTCCACCGCGGGCCCGCGCTCGTCCAGCTCGGCGACCACCTCGGCCACCGGGCGCGGCGCCGCGGGCCCCTTGCGCGGCTTGAGCGCCGTGCGGAGCTTGCCCGGCAGCCGCACCACCCCCGGACCCTTGGCCGCGGTCAGCGCCTCGGCCACCCGGTACGGCCGCTGGACCCGGGTGGACTCCAGCTTCCACTGGGCGTAGTCCGCGCGCGCCTCCGCGATGGCCAGGCGCCGCTCCAGGTCCCGCACCCGCTCCTCGAAGCGCTCGATGACCTTGCGCTCCTCGGGCAGCCAGTTGACCGGTCCCAGCCGCTGGAACCTCGGCTCGTCGGGGGTCTCGTCACTCAGGGGGGAGGTGGAGCTCATGGGCGTCGCCTTCGTCCGGGGTCGTGCCAGGGTACGGCGTCAGCCGTACCGGAACGGTGCTTTTAACGGGATTTGGGCGGTACGGCCTGCGCCGCCGGGGAGAGGTTCTCCCCCCTCAGCCAGGAGACGATCACCCGGGCGATGCGGGGGCCCGCCGCGCCGTCCCAGAGCGGGGGCAGCTCGCCCGAGGGGGTCGCCGCGCCGTCGGCCAGGGCCCGGTCGGCGGCGGCCGGGAGCCGCTCCGGGGTGACCAGGCGGTTGGTGCCGTGGGTGACGGTGACCGGCCGCTCGGTGTTGGGCCGGACGGTCAGGCAGGGCACGCCGAGCATGGTCGTCTCCTCCTGCACGCCGCCCGAGTCGGTGACGACCAGGGACGCGCCCCGCACCAGGGAGAGGAAGTCCACGTAGCCCAGCGGGTCGACGATCGTCAGCCCGCCGCCGGTCACCAGCCCCGCCGCGGCCAGGCGCTCGCGCCCGCGCGGGTGGATCGGGACCATGATCGGCAGCCGCTCGCTCACCCGCAGGACGGCGTCGACCAGCTCCTTGGCGGCGGCCGGGTCGTCGACGTTGGCGGGCCGGTGCAGGGTGGCCACGCCGTACCGCTCGGGCAGGCCGAGCCGCGCGCGGACCGGCGCCGGGTCGAGGCGGTCGAGCGCGGAGAAGAGGCTGTCGATCATCGGGTTGCCGACGAGGTGGACGCGGGACGGGTCCACGCCCTCGTTCGCCAGGTGCGACAGCGCGTCCGGCGAGGTGGCGAAGAGGATGTCGGACAGGGCGTCGGTGACGACCCGGTTGACCTCCTCGGGCATGCCGCGGTCGAAGGAGCGCAGGCCCGCCTCGACGTGCGCGGTCGGGATCTGCAGCTTGGCGCAGACCAGGATGGCCGCCAGGGTGGAGTTCACGTCGCCGTAGACGACGACCAGCGCGGGGGCGTGCTCCAGCACGACCTCCTCCAGGCCGGTGAGCAGGGCCGCCGTCTGGCGGGCGTGCGAGCCGGACCCGACGCCCAGGTTCGCGACCGGCTCGGGCAGGCCGAGGTCGGCGAAGAACACGTCGGACATCAGCGCGTCGTAGTGCTGACCGGTGTGGACGATGCCCTGGCGCACTCCCAGCCCGTCCAGCGCGCGCACGACGGGAGCGGCCTTGACGAAGTTGGGGCGGGCGCCCAGCACGTGCAGGACGAGGGGGCCGCCGGACGCCGTCTCCGCGACCGCCTCCGAGATCTCCCGGGACGCCGTCTCCGCGACCTCCTCAGGGGCCTCCTCAGGGGCCGTCTCGGGGGCCTTCTCGCCGGCCGGAGCCGCCTGCGAAGGGGCAGAGTCCCTCATTGACCTCGCCTTTCATAGGGGAGTGGGGCAAACGTTGCCTATGGTACGGTCACGACCGTGGTACCTGACGCCAGTCGGCCGGAGTCCTCGGCACCCTCGACGGTTTCCGCGAAGTCGGCGCGCGCCGGTCTGCGCGGACTTCTCAAAGGGTTCGCCCAGCATCCGATCATCGTTTCCCGAGTCGTCGCGACCAAGGTCAAGAGTGACCCCGTGCGCGTCGCCCAGGCCGCCGCGGAGACCCTCCCGCCGAGCCTGCGCCCCGTCGTGGGCCGGGTCGCCTGGCCGCTGGCCCGGCGCGCCCGGGTCGCCGTGCGCAAGCTCGGCATGCGCGTGGTCCGGGGGCCCTGGAACGAGGCGAAGGAGCACTTCGACGCGGGCCGGATGACCGAGGCCGTCGCGGTGCTGGAGGGCCACGCCAAGTACCCCTTCATCAAGCGCCGGGCCGCCTACTACGCCGGCGAGCTGGCCGCCATCCAGTCGAACCCGATCCCGCCCAAGTCCAAGGTGATCGTGGGCGAGCGGGTCGAGGGCCGGGTGCTGCACTGCGTCACCAACGCCCTGCCGTACACCCAGGCGGGCTACACCGTGCGCACGCACCGGATCGTCACCGCCCAGAAGGAGGCGGGCCTCGATCCGCACGTCGTCACCAGCTGGGGCTGGCCGATGATGCAGGGCCACGCCGACGCGACGCCGTACGAGGAGATCGACGGGATCCCCTACCACCGGCTGCTGCCCAGCGGCGAGGTGCCGTTCGAGAGCCGGGGGCGGATGATCCGCGGGGCCGGCGAGGTGACCGAGCTGGTCAGGACGCTCCGCCCGCAGGTGCTCCACGCCGCCACCGACCACCGCAACGGGTCGGTCGCGCTGGCCGTGCGGGAGCGGACCGGCACGCCGATGGTCTACGAGGTGCGGGGCTTCCTGGAGGAGACGTGGGCCTCGCGCGACCCCAAGCGGGTCGGCAGCCAGCGGCACGTGCTCCAGCGCGACCGCGAGGCGTTCATCATGCGCTCGGCCGACGCCGTGGTCACCCTCGCCGAGACCATGGCCGCCGAGATCGTCGAGCGGGGGGTGCCCCGGGAGAAGATCTACCTGGCGCCCAACGCGGTGGACGACGCGCTGCTGACCGCCGAGTACGACGGGGCGGCCTTCCGCGCCGCCCACGGCATCGCCGACGACGAGATCGTCATGGGCTCGGTCTCCAGCATCGTGGCCTACGAGGGCTTCCGGACCATGATCGGCGCCGCGGCGATCCTGCGCGACCGCGGGACCCCGGTCCGGGTGCTGCTCGTGGGCGACGGCGCCGAGCGCCCCGCGCTGCTGGAGCAGGTCGCCGAGCTCGGTCTCGGGGACCTCGCGATCCTGCCCGGCCGGGTCGGCCCGGACGAGGCGCTGCAGGCCCAGGCGGCCATCGACGTCTTCGCCTGCCCGCGCGAGGACCTGCGGGTCTGCCGACTCGTTACGCCATTGAAACCCGTCGAGGCGATGGCCCTCGGCAAGCCCGTCGTGCTCAGCGATCTGCCCGCCCTGTCGGAGCTCGTGGGGTCGGAGGGCGCCGGTCTGCTGGTCCCGCCGGGCGACCCCGAGGCGTTCGCCGACGCGGTCGCCGGGCTGCGGGACGACCCGGCGCGGCGGGCCCTGATGGGCGAGGCGGGACGGGCCGAGGTGGCGGCCAAGCGCACCTGGAGCCGGGTCGCGGAGACCTACCGCGACCTCTACCGGACGATCAGCGGCTGACCGTCCATGGCGATGACGGGGGTCCGGAGCGTTTGTGAGGCGTTTAATCGCATCAGGCGTGGCATGTGCCGAGTTGAGATAACCTTTGCGACCATGAAGCGTTGTTTCCGGCTCTCCAGGGTCTCCCAGTGACCGGCTACGACCTGGCCGTGATCGGTCTGGGTTACGTCGGCATGCCGCTGGCCAAGGAGGCCACGGCAGCAGGGCTGCGCGTCGTCGGTTACGAGGTCGACCCCCGCAAGGTGGACGCCCTCAACGGCGGGCGGTCCTACATCGACGACCTGACCGACGCCGACCTCGAGCACATGCTGGCCGGCGGCTTCCGCGCGACACTGGACGAGGGCGTGCTGGCCCGCAGCCGCACCATCGTCATCTGCGTCCCCACCCCGCTGGACGAGGACCACCGTCCCGACCTGTCCGCGGTGGAGGGCGCCACCGCGACCGTCGCCAAGAACCTGACCGCCGGATCCCTGGTGGTGCTGGAGTCCACCACGTGGCCCGGCACCACCGACGAGGTGGCCCGCCCCCTGCTGGAGTCCTCCGGGCTCGTCGCGGGCCGCGACTTCCACCTCGCCTTCTCGCCCGAGCGCATCGACCCGGGCAACCCCAAGTACGGCCTGCGCAACACGCCGAAGGTCGTCGGCGGCTACACCGACGCCTGCCGCGACGTGGCGACCGCGTTCTACGCGCAGTTCATCGAGCAGGTCGTGCCGGTCAGCGGCACCCGCGAGGCCGAGATGGCCAAGCTCCTGGAGAACACCTACCGGCACGTCAACATCGCCCTCGTCAACGAGATGGCGATCTTCTGCGACGAGCTCGGCATCAACCTCTGGGAGTCCATCGAGGCGGCGGCGACCAAGCCGTTCGGCTTCCAGAAGTTCCTGCCCGGACCGGGCGTCGGCGGCCACTGCATCCCGGTGGACCCGTCCTACCTGTCCTACACCGTGCGCAAGCTGGGCTACCCGTTCCGGTTCGTGGAGCTGGCCCAGGAGATCAACGAGCGGATGCCGTCCTACGTGGTCACCCGCGTGCAGCGGCTGCTCAACCGCCACAAGAAGGCGGTGAACGGCTCCAAGGTCGCGCTGCTCGGCGTCACCTACAAGCCCGACATCGCCGACGAGCGCGAGACCCCGGCGCTGCCGGTCGCGCGCGGCCTGCTGGAACTGGGCGCCGAGCTGGTCTTCGTCGACCCGCACGTCAAGCAGTGGCAGGTGGACGGCACTCCGGTGCCCCGCGAGGAGAACCTCGCGAAGGCGGTCGCCGAAGCCGACGTGACGCTGCTGCTGCAGCAGCACGGCGCCTTCGACCTGGCGATCGTCGAAGACCACGGCAGGCTCGTGCTCGACACCCGAGGCGTGCTCGCCGAGGGTGAACGCGTCGAGCGGCTCTAGGCACGAAGGGGCTGCGCGCAGTGCACGTGCTCGTCATGACGGTGGTACATCACCCCGAGGACGCCCGGATCCTGCACCGGCAGATCCGGGCGCTCGTGGACGCCGGTCATGAGGTCACGTATGCCGCGCCGTACACCGCCCGGGGGGTCATGGCCCGGTCCTGGGTGAACGGCGTCGACCTCCCCCGGGCGGCGGAGCGTCGGCGGCTGTCCGCGGTGCGCGCCGCCCGCAAGGTGTTCAAGCGCATGCGCGACCAGGTCGACCTGGCGATCATCCACGACCCCGAGCTGCTGTTCGCGGTCGCCGGGGTCCGCAGGCGCCCGCCGGTGGTCTGGGACGTCCACGAGGACACCCCGGCGACCCTGTCGCTCAAGCCCTGGCTGCCGGCCTTCCTGCGCCCGCCGGTGCGCTTCCTGGCCCGCCTCCTGGAGGGCACCGCCGAGCGCCACCTGCACCTGCTCCTCGCCGAGACGGCCTACGCCGGGCGGTTCGGCCAGGCCCACCTGGTGGTGCCGAACGAGACCTGGGTGCCGGACGACGTGACCCCGCCGGGCGACGACCGGATCGTCTACCTCGGCTGGCTGTCGGAGGCCCGGGGCGTGAAGGAGGCCATCGAGGTGGCCCGGCTGCTCCGGCCGCACCGGGTGGCGGTCGAGCTGATCGGCTACGCCGACCCGCAGTCGCGGCCGGTGCTGAACCAGGCCGTGACCGAGGGGGTGCTGGAGTGGCGCGACTTCATGCCGAACGACGAGGCGCTCAAGCGGCTCGACGGCGCGCTGGCCGGCCTCTCGCTGCTGCGGGACGAGCCCAACTACCGGCACTCCATGCCCACGAAGATCGTGGAGTACATGGCCCACGGGATCCCGGTGATCACGACTCCGTCGCCGCGCGCGGTGGAACTGGTCGAACGCTACGGCAGCGGCATGGTCGTGCCCTGGCAGGACCCCCAGGCCGTGGCGCAGGCCGTCCTCACGCTCCGGGACGACGTGCGGGAACGGCATGCCCAGGGCGCCCGGGGGTATGCGGCGGCCCGTGCGAACCACCACTGGCCGAACTCGGCCCGCCGTTTCGTCACCCAGCTGGAAGCCTGGGCGGGAGTCGAGCACTGAGTTCTCCGGCGCCGCTTATGCCCGTTTGATCGCGAGAACGGTAGTGTCCTGAACGTGCGCTGGCTCACGGCTCTCCTCGGCGTGGCGATCCTCGCGGCGGTGGCGGCGGTCGTGATCGTCCTGCGGTCCGGCGACCCCGCAGGCCCCGGCGGCCCGGCCGGCGACGGATCGCGGGCCGCCTCGGCGACGTCGTCCGCGCCCGCGCCGTCCGCCTCCCCGACGCCCTCCGCCGCCCCCTTCACGGACCCGTGTGGAACGTTCGACACCGCGATGCGCACGCCGTACGCGGTGACCGGGTACTGGCTCATCCCGACGACCGACCACTGCACCTGGCGCAGCCAGTTCGCCGCCATCCACGGGGTCGGCGGCGACACCGTGATCCGGATCGGCTGGGGCCTGCAGGCCCGCCGCACCGACGGCGACGGCCGGGTCCTGGACTCCGCGGGGGCGGTCGACCCCCGCTACGAGCGGTGCGTGGAGGACGGGCTGTCGTGCGTGGCCGCGGCCGAGCGCGACCTGCGGGCGCTGAACCCGGGCAACCGGGTGAGCTGGACGTTCGTCTACCGGACCGACGAGGCGTTCGGCCCGAAGCTGTTCCGCTGCCCCGAGGTCGAGAAGAAGATCGATGTGGGCCGGCAGGTGTTCTACCGGATCGTCGCGCCCGACGACGGCAGCGACGACGGCAGCTGCGGGAACCTCTCCGCCCGGGGCCGCGGCTACCACGTGATCCTGGTCGCCGCGGCGCACCAGGACAGCCTCACCGAACTGCTCGACCTGGGGGACCGGTTCGGCGTGAAGGTCTTCCCGGCCCTGCCGCTCGCCCCGCGGGACCCGGTGCAGGCCACCCGGGCCTCGGAGCGGGGCATCGACACGCTCACCACGCTCACCCGGCGCATCCTGCAGGACTACGGCGACCGCTTCGCCGGCCGGGCCTCGCTCGGCGGGTTCTACCAGCCGTTCGAGCTCCAGATGCGGGACATGTCCTACACGGGCGCGCCGGAGGGCGCCGAGGACGCGGAGGAGGACCATCCGACGCTCAGGGTCTACGCCTCCCAGCACCGGATCGTGGAGCAGGTGATGCCGGACAGGCCCGTCCTGGTCAGCCCCTACCTGGAGGCGCGCAAGGAGAAGAGGTTCAGCGCCACGCCCAAGGAGGTGGCGGCGGGCTTCGAGGCCATGGCCAGGACCGGCGTGGGGATCATCGCGCCGCAGGACAGCCGGGGGACCGGCAAGGTCGGGCTGTTCTGGCCGGACGAGCGGGACGAACCGGTGGACGAGCGGCTCCGCCCGGTGGTCGGCGAGAGCACCAACGGCGAGGCCTACCACGGCTCGACCCGAGACTACTACCGGGAGATGGCCGCGGCGCGGGCGCGGATGGTCGAGCAGGGCCACGACGTGCAGCTCTGGGCCAACGTGGAGGCGTTCGAGCCGTCCGGGACCGAGGCGTGCGGCACCCGGACCGGCACCCGCGGACGCACCGGCAAGGACCGCCTGGACCAGGCCGTCACGCAGGTCGGCCGCTACGTCTCCAAGGTCGTCTCCTACATGTGGAGCGACTTCTTCACCTGCGGCTCGCCGTCGCTGGCGGAGGAGGTCGCCGCCGACGCGGGCCGGCCGATCCCGGTGGACGCCGTCCGGGCGGGGCGGGACATCCGCGACGGCATCGAGATCCGGGGGTACGACCTGGTGACGGGCGGGACGGCGACGCTCACCTGGGAGGGGCAGGACGCCCCCAGGACCGTCGAGATCGCCGGGGTGGACCTGTCGGAGCCGCCCCCCGACACCCCCGCCCGGCTGATGACCGCCTGGGTGCCGTTCGACTGGACGCAGGTGCCCGCCGACACGTGGGTGCGGATCGAGGTGGCGGCCCCCGACGGGAGGCGGGCCGCCGAGCCGCTGCACGTCCGCATCGATGTCTGAGCGGTGTAACGTGCCTGCCGTGGTGGTGCCCCGCATTCCCGTCAGCGTGGACCTGGTCGTGCTCACGGTGCGCTGCCAGGCGCTGAGCGCGCTCGTCTGGCGCCGGGACAGACCTCCCTACGAGGGGCACTGGGCGCTGTCGGGCGGGTTCATCCAGCTCGACGAGGACCTGCCCGCCGCCGCGGCGCGCGTCCTGGCCGAACGGGCCGGCCTGCCGGGCGCCCCGGTCCACCTGGAGCAGCTGCAGACCTACGGCTACCCCGACCGCGACCCCCGCCAGCGGGTGCTGAGCGTCGCCTACCTCGGGCTCGCCCCCGACCTGCCGGCCTCCACCGAGGCGCACATGAGCTGGCAGCCGGTCGCGGCCCTGACTTCGATGGCCTTCGACCACCGGCGCATCATGGTGGACGGCGTCGAGCGGGCCCGCGCCAAGCTGGAGTACAGCTCGCTGGGGGCGGCCTTCTGCCCGCCGGAGTTCACCGTCGCGGACCTGCGCCGGGTCTACGAGATCGTCTGGGGCCGGCCGCTGGACCCGCGCAACTTCCACCGCAAGGTCACCAAGGCCGAGGGGTTCCTCATCCCCACCGGCCGGACCACCACCCGCGACGGCGGACGCCCCGCCAAGCTCTACCGCCGGGGCCCGGCGGAGAACCTCCACCCGCCGATGCTCCGCTCGCTCAAGGACTGAAGGGCGGTCCGCTCAGAACCCGTCGATCTCCGTCAGGTCGATGTCGAGGGCGAAGGGCGCGTCGAGCTTGAGCCTGCCGCGGTGGATCCCGGTGGCGACGTAGCTCCTGGTCGCGGCGTCCAGCTCGTAGACGTGCACCACGGGCCGGTCGCCGTCGTTCTCCACCAGCCAGAAGTGGGGGATGCCGCTCTCGGCGTAGAGCCGGGGCTTGCGCTCGCGGTCGCGGATCTCCGACTCGGCGGAGACGACCTCGACGGCGAGCACGACGTCCTGCGGTTCATAGGTGGTCTGCCGCGCCCCCCGGACGGCGTCGGCGCGCACGACCAGGAGGTCGGGCTCGGGCCGCTGCCGCCTGCCCAGCGTCACGGTCATCTCTCGGCGGACCGCCAGATCGCGGGGGACCGCGCGCCGCAGGCCGCTCTCCAGGAGGAAGAGCGTCGACATGTGGAAATTGGTCTGGGGGCTCACGAAGACGAGAGTGCCATCGATGAGCTCGGTGTGCGGAGGGATCCCGGGAAGCCGGTCCAGGTCGTCGGCGGTGAAGCCGGACTGCGGCGGGAGGACCCAGTCGGGCAGGGGGTCCCACGCCGACGGCTCCGGGCGGAGCTCGGTCTCGGACAGCGGTGCGGCGCTCATGTCGTCCTCCCGGTCGGGCATGCTCGTGCCTCCAGTCTCCCAGGGTGGTGCCCCGTCCGTCCGCTCCTCATAAGGTAAGGCCATGCCTCGTTTCCGCGCGATCCTGGACACGATGCCCGCCTACAGGCCGGGCAAGGCCGTGGTCTCCCCCGACGGCCGGTCCTACAAGCTCTCCTCCAACGAATCCCCCTACGACCCGCTGCCCTCGGTGGTCGAGGCGGTCGCGCGGGCCGCGACGGAGATCCACCGCTATCCCGACCCCGCGGCGACCGCCCTCACCGAGGCGCTCGCCGAGCGGTACGGCGTGCCGCCCGAGCACGTCGCGCTCGGCGCGGGCTCGGTCACCGTGGCCCAGCAGCTCTTCGCGACCGTGAGCGAGCCGGGCGCCGAGGTGGTCTACGCCTGGCGCTCCTTCGAGGCCTACCCGGTCCTGGCCGACCTGGCCGGGGCGACCTCGGTCCGGGTCCCGCTGGCCGGGGAGACCCACGACCTGGAGGCGATGGCCGCGGCGATCACCCCCGCCACCCGCATGGTCTTCGTCTGCAACCCGAACAACCCCACCGGCACGGTCGTGCACGCGGCCGAGCTGGCGGCGTTCCTGGACCGGGTGCCGCAGGACGTGCTCGTCGTGCTGGACGAGGCCTACCGGGAGTACGTCAGGGACGCCGGCGTGACCGACGGCCTGACCGTCTACCGCGAGCGGCCCAACGTGGCCGTGCTGCGCACCTTCTCCAAGGCGTACGGCCTGGCGGGTCTGCGGGTGGGCTACCTGATCGCGAACGAGCCGGTGGCGGCCGCCGTGCGCAAGACGACGGTGCCCTTCGCGGTCAACCACCTCGCCCAGGCCGCCGCCGTCGCGTCCCTGGCGGCCGAGGACGAACTGCTGGAGCGGGTCGACGCGGTGGTGAAGGAGCGCACCCGCGTCCGCGAGGAGCTCCTTGCGCAGGGCTGGACGGTGCCCCTCACCGAGGCCAACTTCGTCTGGCTCCGGCTGGGCGGGCGCACGCTCGACTTCGCGCGGGCGTGCGCGGCCGAGGGCGTGGCCGTGCGCCCCTTCGAGGGCGAGGGCGCGCGGGTCTCCATCGGCGCCCCGGAGGCCAACGACACCTTCCTGGCCGCCGCCGCGGCGTTCAGGAACGCCTGACCCGCCCCGCGCCCGCGGCTACGCGGGCGCGGGCTCCGGTTCGGTCTCGTGCTCCGGGACGGCGCGCCTGCCGCGCCGCTCGGTGGAGACGACCAGCGCGACGCCGACCACGATCACCAGGCCGGCGGCGATCATCGGACCGGTCACCGGCTCGCCCAGCACCAGCGCGCCCAGGGCGACCGCCACGACCGGGTTGACGTAGGCGTAGGTGGAGACCAGGGAGATGGGCGCGTTGCCCAGCAGCCACACGTACGACGTGAAGGCGACCAGCGAGCCCATCACGACCAGGTAGGCCAGCGCGCTCCAGGACCGTCCGGAGACCGCGGAGGGGTCCAGGCGCTCGCCCGTCGTCAGGCCGATCAGCAGCAGCCCGGCGCCGCCCGCCGCCATCTCGATCGCGCTTGCGGAGAAGGGGTTGGCGGGCATCGGGATCCGGCCGGACAGGAACGACCCGACCGACCACGAGACGGACGCGAGCAGGATGATCACGATGCCCGCGCCGTCCGAGGCGGCGTCCCCGCCGGCCAGGGAGAGCCCGGCGACCCCGCCGAACCCGATGAGCACCCCGGTCAGGGTGAGCACCCGGGGCCGGTCGCGGGCGGCGATCCGCAGCACCACCAGCCAGAGCGGGACCGAGGCCACCAGCAGGGCCGCCAGCCCGCTGGAGATGTGCTGCTCGGCCGTCGCCACCATGCCGTTCCCGCCGGTCAGCAGGAGGAGTCCGACGAGCGCCGCGCCGCCCGCCTCGCGGGCGGTCATCCGGAAGGCCTCCCGGCCGCGCAGGGCCAGGATCGCGGTGGCCAGCACCAGGCCGGCCGCGATGAAGCGCATGGCGCCGCTGAGCAGCGGGGGGATCGTCTCGATGACGATCATGATGGCCAGGTAGGTGGAGCCCCAGACGACGTAGACGATCGTCAGTGCGCCCCAGACGAGGAGTGATGTGCGCTTGTCAGCAGCGTCGGGACTCATGGCACATGACGATACCGGTCGGGTGCGACGGGACGCTCGCGGGTTCCGGACGGTGAGAACGCCGCCGACCGGACGGAGCAGGGGTCCGGACGGTGAGAACGCCGCCGACCGGACGGAGCAGGGGTCCGGACGGAGCAGGGGTCCGGACGGTGAGAACGCCGTCGACCGGACGCGATGGGACGCCGGCGGGTTCCGGACCGGGAGGACGCCGCGGCGCCCGCCGGGGAGGCGGGCGCCACGGACCGGTGGTCCTAGCGGGCGCCGAGTTTCTCCACGATCAGCCGGTAGAGCTGGCGGGGCCGTCCCGGCTGCGGGGTGCGGTTCGGCGGGAGCGGCCACGCGAGTCCCTCGTCCACCAGCGTGCGCAGCAACCGCCGTGCCGTCCGCGAGGTGACGCCGAGCATCTTGCCCGCGCCCTCGGCGTCCACCACCGTGTCCCCGTTCTCCAGCTTGGCGGCCAGCCGGGCCAGCACCTCCACGCCCTTGGGTTTGGCCGTGCCGCCGTGCAGGGGCGTCCGGGGGGCGGGGACCAGCGCCCGCCCCTCGCGGTCCACCGCGAAGCCCTGGACCTGCTTGCCCGTCTGGGTGCGGGCCAGCGCCGCCCGGGCGTGCGCCTCGGCGTCATGGGTCGTACGGCCCATGCCGACGCCGACCTCCACGGCCAGCCCGAGCTCGTCGCGGACCCGCGCGGCGAACGGGAGCACCCGGAACCCCTCGGTGGCGGTGGCCACCGAGCCGCGCGTCGCGGTGACCATGTAGCTGTGGTCGTCGATCGCCGTCACCGTGGCGTTGATCCGGTTGGCCTCCTGCACCAGCAGCCGGTGGAGCGACAGGCGCAGCTCGTCGCGCCAGTGGCGGGGCGCGGCCCGCCGTACCGGCTCGCGGAGGGTGGGGACCTCGACCAGGACGACGGTCAGCTGCGACTCCTCCAGCCGGTGGTGCGCACCGAGCAGCGCCGCGGTGTGCAGCGCCGTCCGGACGGCGGCGGAGGTCGGGCGGACCCGGACCACCGGGACGTCGGCCGCCTGCAGCCGCTCGGCGACGGCCGGCAGGCAGGTCAGCGCGCCGGTGGTGCTCCCCTGCCGCGCCAGGCGCTCGTGGAAGGCCGCGATCGTGCCCGCGGCGCCCGGCTCGTCGCGGCTGTGCACCTCACCGCTGGGCAGGCCCAGATCGGTGTAGGCCTCCTCGACGTCCGCCCGGCTCAGCACGTCCACGCTGATCCGGCGCGGGTCGATCCGGTCGTCCATCACGGCCCGGCCCAGCGCGGCGATCAGCGCGGCCCCGCCGAGCTGGACGTACGTCGCCGGCATCGTCAGCGCTCCCGAGCGCCGGGCCAGATCGTAGGGGATCGGGCTGGCGAACAGGCAGGCGTCCACCCCGCCGCCCAGTCGGGCGACCTTGTCGGGCGCCTCCTGCTCGTCCCGGTAGGCGGCGGCCACGAGGCGGCAGGGCAGGGGCGCCGCCGCGTGGCCCATCAACATCACCCGCTCGACGAGGTCGTGGGGGCCCACCACACCGATGGTGAGATCCGGTGTCAGGGCACCCGTGCGTGACACTCGTGGAGCTTCTTCGGCCCGCTCGACCAATGTTCGTTCCCATCATGCCGTCCGTTTGTTTTCGGCTCTCTTTTGGAACGATCGCTCGTCGGGACCGTAATGTCACGCCCGATTTAGTGTCCACCTGGGGACAACCTGTGGGGCTAAAGCCTTAACCCGTCCTATCCGTACAGGTCAAGATGGTTATAGAGCGGTTGAAACCCATCGATTATGAGGGTGAAATCTCCTGCACCACATCGGCGCCCAGGGACTGCATGCGCTCGGCCAGATATGAGTGGCCGCGGTCGATGAGATAGCCGGACTCGATGACCGTTTCCCCCTCGGCGGCGAGGCCGGCGAGAACGAGCGCGATTCCCGAGCGGAGGTCGTGCGCGGTCACCTGCGTGCCCTTCAGCGGGGTCGCACCGTGGACGACGGCGCGGTTCTCCGTCACCGCGATGTCCGCGCCCATCTTGTTGAGCTCGCTGGCCAGTGCGAACCGGCCGTCGAAGATGCGCTCGTGGATGTAGCTGGCGCCGTCGGCGAGGCAGGCGACCGTCATGATCGGCGACTGCAGGTCGGTGGCGAACCCGGGGTAGGTGTCGGTGATCACGTTGATCGGGCGCAGCGGGCGGTCCCGGCGCACGTGGAGCACCGCGCCGTGGTCGGCGAACTCCACCCCCATCTGCTCCAGCTTGTAGCGGACCACGCCGAGGTGGTCGAGGTCGGCGCCGACCAGGTTGACCTCACCGCCGGTGATGGCCGCGGCCATGGCGAACACGCCCGCGTCGAGCCGGTCGGGCATCACGGTGTGCTCGACGGCCTGGAGCTCCTCGACGCCCTCCACGGTGATGAACCCGGTGCCGCCGCCGCTGATCTTCGCACCCATCCGGGTCAGCATCTCGATGACGTCGAGGACCTCGGGCTCCAGCGCGGCGTTCTCGATCACGGTGGTGCCGCGTCCGAGGGCGGCCGCCATGATGAGGTTCTCGGTGCCGGTGTGCGAGGGGGTGTCGAGGTACAGCTTGGCGCCGGTGAACCCGCCGCTCTTGACGCGGATGACGGTGTCCTCCTCCTCCACGGCCGCACCCAGGCGCTTGTAGCCCAGGTAGTGGAAGTCGAGGTTGCGGCTGCCCAGGTTGCAGCCGCCGACGCCCTCGATGACCGCCTCGCCGAGGCGGTGCAGCAGGGCGGGGACGAACAGCACCGAGCCGCGGAAGCGGCGGGCGATCTCCGCGGGCAGCACCGGGCTGGTCAGCCGGGAGGCGTCGATCACCAGCGTGCGCTCGGCCTCGTGCAGCTCGACCTTGGCGCCGATGGACTCGGCCAGTTCCACCGCTCGGCGGACGTCCTCGATGATGGGGACGTTGCGCAGCACCGTGCGGCCCTTGGCCGCGAGCAGTGCCGCGCCGATCATCGGCAGGACGGCGTTCTTCGCGCCCTGGATGAATGCGGTTCCACGCAGCGCGTTGCCACCGCGCACACGGTAACGGACCATGCGTCTTGCTCCTTGCAGATGGGGAGGTGTGACTCGTGCGCCGGGGGGACGGCAGCCGAAGTGTCGGCCCAACAGTAGCCGGTGGACACCCCGTGCCCGGTCACTTCGCCGAGGCACTACCCCGTGAACGATCGGCCAGTCAGTCTCTCGTACGCCTCCACGTAACGGGCACGGGTCCGCTCGACCACCTCCTCCGGGAGCGGCGGCGGAGCCTCGCCGGAGGCGCGGTCCCAACCGGAGGCCGGGGAGGTGAGCCAGTCGCGGACGTACTGCTTGTCGAAGGACGGCTGCGAGCGGCCGGGCTCCCACGCGTCGAGGGGCCAGAAGCGGGAGGAGTCGGGGGTCAGGACCTCGTCGCCGAGGGTCAGCGCGCCGTCGGCGTCCCAGCCCAGCTCGATCTTCGTGTCGGCCAGGATGATGCCGCGCTCCAGGGCGGTCTCCGCACCGCGCCGGTAGACCTCCAGCGTGATCCGGCGCAGCTCGTCCGCCGTCTCCGCGCCGACCTCGGCCACGACCCGCTCGAAGTCGATCGGCTCGTCGTGCTCGCCCACGGGGGCCTTGGTGGAGGGGGTGAAGACCGGCTCGGGGAGCCGGGACCCGTCCACCAGTCCGGGCTCCAGCCGGATCCCGGAGACCGCGCCGTCGCGCCGGTAGTCGATCAGGCCCGAGCCGGTCAGGTAGCCCCGCGCGACGCACTCCACCGGCACCATGCGCAGCGGCCGGCACAGCACGCTCCGCCCGTCGGGGCCGGGGGCGACCACGTGGTTGGGCACGACGTCGGCGAGCCGCTCGAACCACCACAGCGACATCCGGGTGAGGATCGTGCCCTTGTCCGGGATGTCGGGGGTCAGGACGTGGTCGAAGGCCGAGATGCGGTCCGAGGCGACCATCAGCAGCAGACCGTCATCGGTCTGGTACAGGTCGCGGACCTTGCCGGAGTGCAGGTGCTTCACGACCCAAGTCTGACAGGAGGGCTCAGGACTCCTTGAGGAGGGGAAGGCTTCGCAGCCGTTCCTCGATGTGGGCGGCGACGAAATCCGGGACGGGGCAGCGCTCCCCGACCTCCGGCCAGGAGCCGGCCATCGCGGCGGCGACGTCCCGCGCGGCGGCCGCCACCGCGTCCGGGTCGGCCCCGACGGTCTCCGCGAAGCCGCGGAAGTGCTCCAGCGTGATGTACCGGGTGTCGGGCTGGCCCGCCAGGGAAAGCGTCAGGACGTCCCGCCGGAAGCCTTCATAGGACATGACGGAGACGAAGTCGTAGGCGGGGGAGAGCCCCCGGAGCCGTCCCCCGGGATACTGCAGCGACCAGTTCTTCAGGTGCTCGTCGATGTTCCCCATCACCACGCAGGCGGCCAGCCGCCGCACGTACTGGTCGAGGTCGCCCGGGCACTCGCGGTGGATGATCCGGCCCACGTCCTCGGCCCGGCCGCGATCCTTCTCGTACGGCAGCAGCCCGAAGACCTGGGCGAAGTCCTCCTGGTGGACGCGCCCGCCGCCGGACCGGTCGAAACGCCGGATGGCGAAGGCCGTCCCGCCGACGGTCGTCAGCTCGGCGGGGACGTTCTCCAGATCGCCGACCGGGACCAAGGTGTGGTCGGGCACCTCGATCCCGGCGAGCGCCGCCCAGGTCATCATGGCGTGCTCGTTCTCCGGGAGGAGGCCGTGGCTCCGGCTGGGGAACTTCACGATCCAGTCGCCGCCGACCCCGACGTACCGGAATCCCGCGGGCGTCCGGGCCATCGAGAGCTTCACCTGCATGCCGGCCAGGGAGAAGCTCATCTTCTGCGCGCCGGAACGCGGGGCCTCGTCGTCCGCCGGGGCCTCGGGGGCGGTGTCCTCACTGATCACCCGGACGGCCCCGGGCAGGTCCTGCCCGAGGTGGACGAGCAGGGCGAAGTCGCTGACGGACTTGAGTCCGAGCTGGGCGGTGACCAGGCGGCGCAGCCCGGACTCCCGCTCCGGGAGCAGGTTGGCGAACCACGGCGGCAGCTGACCGCCCGGAGGGTTCTCGACCTTCCGCGGGTTGTACTCGTAGTGCAGGCCCAGCACGGGCCGGTCCGGCGCGCGGTCCAGGTAGCGGAAGGAGACCTTCCCCGCCCGCTGCTCCAGCACGCCGACGACCCGGTCGCCGATCAGGACCCGGGCGGTCGTCCGGCCGCTCATCCGGCGTCTCCGGGGATGATCAGGCTCGTGAGGTCAGGACCGTCGGGGAAGCCGAACAGGGCATTCTCCTGGACGTGGTCGGCGATGGCCGCACGGACGAGCTCGGCCCGATGGGCGGCGAACTCGCGCTCTCGGCCTCGGCGCAGCAGGGTCAGGCCCTCGGCGTCGATGAGGTGGCTCTCAAGGACCCCGGGTTCGAACCGTTCATGGAACAGCGCCCGGTGGATGTCCGCACCGGACACCGCCTGGGGATGGACCACCCGGTCGGCCAGAAGGCCCCCAGGAACCTTCCCGCCGAGGACAGTGATCTTCACTAAGGGGAGTGGTTCCGCTTCCATCAGCCTGTTCGGATCCATCACCGTGCTGGCCCGGTCATCGAACTCGCTGGTCCGGCCAATGATCCGAGGACGGAGGGAGAACAGGCCGAGAAGATTGACCTTTGCCTGCACCTGATCGAGGTGGACGGCGTTCAGGTCGGGTTCCCATGCTTCGTACGGCGGAAGCAGAGCGAGCAGCCGGTCCGCGCTGGACACGGGATCCCCCTCGATTACCTGGTCGTACTCGCGCAGTGCCGCAGTATCGCCGCGCGGGGCCGCACCGAGGACCGCGCCGCGCCAGATCCAGCGCCGAAGGAGCTCCGCGGCTCGCCCCCGCGGGGGGCCGAAGAGAACGACGAACCGGGTCAGGACCGGGAGGACGAACGGGTAGGGCAGCAGCCGCAGGTGAGGGATGCCCGCCTCGTCGCGGAGGAAACCGATGGTCGCTTCCAGCGCTCGTGCGGTGACCCGTAGGACCCTGTCCCGTTCCTTTTCCCCGGCAGGGCCGGTGAGGAGTTCCCTGCTGTCGTCTCCGTGCTGGACAGCGAGGATCGACTGGGTGAGAAGGCGCTCTGGAAGCGCGCCGAAGCCTGTGTTCCTGACGGCTGAGATCAGCATGTCGAAACCGGAGGGAGCGGTCTGCACGGAGGCCCGCCGAGCCGCCTCGATCTCCTCGTGCCGCAACGCGGTGCCGGAGGTGTTGATCCTCTGGAAGACCTCGGCATAACGGGAAAGGCCGGCGCCGTCTCCCTCGAGAACGTACATGGAGATGGGGAAGTCGCGCACGGCTGTCACCACGGTGTCACATCGCGCCACCTCGGCACCGGTCAGCCACGGACGTTCGCGTTGCCAGGCCAGTGTCGCGGCGGTGTCCAGCGCCATTGACATCGGGAACCAATGGTCGGGAGCCTGCTGGTTCAGCTCGGCGGAGGTGAAACCGTTCCTCCGGGGATCGAAGAAGATCCTGAACCGTGGATCGGCCGTCTCCTGCGAGGCGGCGAGAACGCCCACCAGACTGACGACGCGCTGCTGGCCGTCGATCACCCACAACGCGTCCGGCCTGGCTTCTACGGCAATCGTCAGGGGCCCTATTCGCAGGGTCTCCGCATCGGCGGGCCTCTGCCAGACGATCAGGCTTCCGATGGGATAACCCTGGAGGACGCTTTGGAAGAGGTCCAGGACGTTCTCGTGCCTCCAACCGTAGGGACGCTGGAAGGGCGGGATGCGAATGCGGCCGGACAACGTCCACTCGACGAGTTGGGCCGGCCGTGTCTGCTCTATTCTCGGCCGGATGGCCATGGCCATGTCCGCACCTCCTGCTGGTCCGATCAATGCTAGGTGGGAAACGCCCGTCTATCCGGCCTTTGAAGTGATGAGGGTGACGAACGGGATGTCGAGGATGAGAGCCGACGGAGAGGGCGCGTGGGCTCAACGGGGCGGTCGCGACGCCCTGACCGTTGAGACGGGTAGGGGGAGATCGCGGAGCGCTGCCGCCGTCCATCGGAGCCGCGGAAGGGGATGCGGGACAGGCTGCCACGGAGGGCGGCTTCCCGCTCCGCAGCGCCCCGAACGGCCGCTGCGGAGCACTGCAGGCCTGTCTACAGGGCCTGGGCGGCGATGTCGGTGCGGTGGTGGGAGCCGCGCAGCCGGATGCGGCCGACCAGCTCGTAGGCGGCGGCGCGGGCCGCGGCGACGTCGGGCCCGGTGCCGACCACGCTGAGCACGCGCCCGCCGGCCGAGACGACCCGGCCGTCGGCGCCTGCGGCCGTGCCGGCGTGCAGCACGTAGGCGCCCTCGACCTTCTCGTCGAGGCCCTCGATCACGTCGCCCTTGACCGGGTCGGCCGGGTAGCCCTCCGCGGCGACCACCACGGTCACCGCCGCGCCGCCGCGGTAGGACAGGGGACCGAAGGACTCCAGCTCCCCGGTCGCGCAGGCGAGCAGCAGCCCGGCGAGCGGGGTCTCCAGCCGGTCCAGCACGACCTGGGTCTCCGGGTCGCCGAACCGCGCGTTGAACTCGATCACCTTCGGGCCGCCGGAGGTCAGCGCCAGGCCGACGAAGAGGACCCCGGTGTACGGCGTGCCGCGCCGGGCCAGCTCCGCCACCGTCGGGACGACCGTCTCGGCCATGACCCGCTCGGCCAGGTCCCGCGGGGCCCACGGCAGCGGCGTGTAGGCGCCCATGCCGCCGGTGTTGGGACCGGCGTCGCCGTCGTAGGCGCGCTTGTGGTCCTGGGCGGGCAGCAGCGGCACGGCCGTGGCGCCGTCGCAGAGCGCGAAGAGCGAGACCTCGGGGCCGTCGAGGAACTCCTCGATGACGACCCGGCCGCAGGCGGCGGCGTGCCGGAGCGCCTCGTCGAGGTCGCCGGTGACCACCACGCCCTTGCCGGCGGCCAGCCCGTCGTCCTTGACCACGTACGGCGCGCCGAACTCCGCGAGGGCGGCGGCGGCCTCCTCGGGCGTGGCGCAGGTGCGGGACCGGGCGGTGGGCACGCCGGCCGCGGCCATGACCTCCTTGGCGAAGGCCTTGGAGCCCTCGATCCGCGCGGCCTGGGCCGACGGGCCGAAGCAGGCGATCCCCGCCTGCCGCACCGCGTCGGCGACCCCGGCGACCAGCGGGGCCTCGGGGCCGACCACGACCAGGTCCGCCCCCAGCTCCACCGCCAGCGCGGCGACCGCGGCCGGGTCGGCCGGCGCCACCGGGTGCAGGGTCGCGACCTGCGCGATGCCCGCGTTTCCGGGAGCACAGTGGACCTCGGCGACCTGGGGGTCTGCTGTCAACGACCGGCACAGGGCGTGTTCACGCCCGCCGGATCCGATCACAAGAATGCGCACGCGCGAGAGCCTATCGGCCGCGGCCCGCGTCGTTCCGTCCACGGCCCGGGGACGGAACGACGCGGGTGCCGCCGGGCCGGGGAGGGTGTTCCGGGGCCGGGAACGCCGGGCCGGGGAGGGCGTTCCGGGGCCGGGAACGCCGGGCCGGGGAGGGCGTTCCGGCGCGGGGAGCGGCGGAAGGGGAGGCCCCCGGGCGGCGGTGATTTCCGGTGACGCCTGATCGTCCGCGGCGGCCGGGGGTAGGCTGGAAGCCGTTCCCCCGTTCTGTGGTAGATTTGGGCGTCTTTGCGTGCCTCTTACCGATTGGAGGTGGTTCGGGATGTCCTCTGGTGATCCCAGCAGTACGTGCCCGCGCACGTCGTCGTGCGCAATCTCGACCATTTCTTCAATCGGTGCCCGATCTGCCCTGCGCGCATTCCGTTCGAACTGAGGTGACATCGCTTCGCGCGTGGATAGGTGTCAGGTTGGGCGGGAAAGGCATGTCATGCGTTCCTCGCTCCTTTTTCCCCGTATTCGGCACGTGCGCACGGTCCGTGCGCCCCACGCTCCCTCCGTCCCGGTCCGTGACCGCCTGAACGGCACCTGCGTCCCGCCGAGCGAGTCCCTCGTCGAGTACGCCGCCTACGTCGGCGGCAAGCGGGTCGAGGCCCTGGGCATCCCGGACGCCCTGGAGCTCGTCCGCGCGCACAACGCCGGCCGGGAGAAGGCCGACGCCTTCGTCTGGGTCGGCCTGCACGAGCCCGACGCCCCCGAGGTCGAGTGGCTGGCCGAGGTCTTCGACCTCCATCCGCTCGCCGTCGAGGACGCCGTCAAGGCTCACCAGCGGCCCAAGGTCGAACGCTACGACGACTCGCTCTTCGTGGTGCTGAAGACCGTCGCCTACCTGGAGCACCCGGAGCTGACCGCGACCAGCGAGATCATCGGCACCGGCGAGATCATGGCCTTCGTCGGCCCCGACTTCGTGGTGACCGTGCGGCACGGCCGCTACTGCCCGCTGGCGGAGGTGCGCGAGCGCCTGGAGGCCAAGCCCAAGCTGCTCGGCCGGGGCCCGACCGGCGTGCTGCACGCCATCGCCGACCACGTCGTGGACCGCTACCTGCACGTGGCCGACGACATGCAGGCCGAGCTGGAGGAGGTGGAGGCCATGGTCTTCGCCGACGTCAGCGCCCGGGACATCAGCCGGATCTACAACCTCAAGCGCGAGATGATCGAGCTCAAGCGGGCGGTCACCCCGCTCCAGTCGCCGCTGTCCACGCTGGCCCAGCGCCGGATGATCCCCTCCGAGATGCGGGAGTACTTCCGCGACGTCGTCGACCACCTCGCCCGCGTCTGCGAGCAGGTCGAGTCGTCCAACGAACTCTGCAACTCCGTGCTGCAGGCGGCGCTCGCCCGCTCCAACGCCCTCGCCAACGAGGACATGCGCAAGATCTCCGCCTGGGTGGCCATCATGGCCGTCCCCACGATGATCGCCGGGATCTACGGCATGAACTTCGAGCACATGCCCGAGCTCGACTCCGTCTTCGGCTACCCGATCGTGCTCGGCGTCATGGCGATCGCCTGCACCCTGCTCTACCGGGGATTCCGCCGCAACGGCTGGATGTAGGGGCCGGGACCGCGAGCCTCCGGTGCGGGCGGCTCCGGACACGGCTTCGGGTGCGGCTCCGGACACGGCCCCGGGGCGGAGCGCCGACCGGCCGGTCCGCGTCAGGCGGCACCGGTCTGGGCGCGCACCATCCGCGCGTACAGACCGTGCCGGTCGCGCAGGAGGTCCGGGCGGGTGCCCTGCTGGACCACCTGCCCGCCGTCCAGGGCCACGACGGTGTCGAAGGACTCCAGCACACCGAACCGGTGGGTGATCATCACGGTCGTCCGTCCCCGCCGTTCGGCCAGGACCGCCCCGACCACCTCCGCCTCGGTGATCGGGTCGAGCGCGGACGTCGCCTCGTCGAGCACGAGCACGGGCGTGTCGGCCAGCAGGGCGCGGGCCAGGGCGATGCGCTGCCGCTCGCCGCCGGAGAGCAGCGCGCCCCGCTCGCCCACCGGGGAGTCGTAACCGCCGGGGAGCGCCGCGATCCGGTCGTGGACGCCGGCGATCCGGCAGACCCGGACCAGGTCGCCCGCCGTGGCGCGGGGGGCGGCGTACCGCAGGTTCTCGGCGACGGACCCCTGGAAGAGGAAGGGGTCCTGTACGGCGATGCAGATCCGGCCGGGCAGCGGCGCACCGATCTCCGCCCCGTCGAGCAGGACCCTCCCCTCGGCCGGCGGGTGAAGACCCGCGAGCAGGTGGCCCAGCGTCGTCTTGCCGGACCCGCTCGGGCCGACGAGCAGGGTGGCGGATCCGGCCGGGATGTCGAGGCTCACGCCGGACAGCGCGGGACGGTCCTCCCGCGCCCCGGGGTAGCGGAAGCAGACCTCGCGGACGGTGAGCGCGCCGGATCGGCGGGCCGGGTCCCGCCCAGGCTCCCGTTCCGCCTTGTCCTTCGCGTCCTTTCGTCCCCGCTCCGTTCGGAGGTTCCGCTCCCGCTCCGCTCGGGGCTCGCGTCCCCGCTCCGCTCGGGGCTCGCGTCCCCGCTCCGCTCGGGGCTCGCGTCCCCGCTCCGCTCGGGGGGCGTGTCCCGGATCCGCTTCCGGCCGCAGGTCGAGGTAGCCGAAGGCCCGCCGGAAGGCCCCGTGGACGGAGCGGAGGTCGGTGGAGACCTGCAGCATCCGCCCGAGGGGCTGGTAGGTCCTGGCCTGCAGCACGGTGAAGGCGGCGAGGGTGCCCGGGGTGATCCCGTCCGTCGCGCCGGCCGCCAGGAAGACCAGGTAGGGGGTGAGCGTGAAGAAGACGTGGCCCGCGCTCATCACCCACTGGGCCGTCATCCCCGAGCGCACCTCCAGCCGTGCCAGCCGTTCGCTCTCCGCCGCGAACCGGGCGGCCTCGTCGTCGCGCCTGCCGTGCACCCGGGCCAGGGCGGTGCCGCCGGGAGAGAGGCGCTCGGCGACGACGGCGGAGAGCTCCGCCCGGCTGCGCTGGCCCGCGACCGAGAGCCGCTCCAGCGCCCGTCCCGAGCGGGAGAACACCAGCAGGACGAGCGGGGCGAGCACCAGGGCGGCGCCCGCCAGCGCCGGGGACAGCAGGAACATCGCGCCCGTCGCGGCGGCGAAGCCGACGACGGTCAGCAGGATCTCGGGCAGCGTGTCCCTGACCGCGCGTTCGATCTGCGCGGTGTCGCCGGTCAGCCGTGCCTGGATCTCACCGCTCCGCTCGGTGGCGAAGAAGGAGAGCGGCATGCGCTGGACGCGGCCGAACATCTCCGTCCGCAGCGTGTGCACCACCCGCTGCGCCACGCGGCCCGTCAGCCAGGCCTGCCAGAGGTCCAGGGCTCCCATCCCGCAGGCCAGCGCGGCCGCGGCCGCGGCGAGCAGGGCGAGCAGGGGCAGGTCGGGGCCGCCCGCGCCGAAGAGCGCGCGGTCGAAGACCGCCTGCGTCAGCAGCGGTACGGCGGCGCTCAGGACGGAGTAGGCGACGAGGACCAGGACGACGAGGCAGAGCGCGGACCGGTGCGGCGTGAACAGCCGTACGATCCTGCGCCGGGTCCCGGGATCCCGAGGGCCTCGGCCCCGGGGGGTCTGCGGACCGGAGGGGGAGCGGTCGGGCACGGCCACGCTGTTCCTTCTCTGGAGGACGGGGAGGGGCTCCGCCCGCCCGGGACCGGGCGGGCGGAGCCGTCACATCAGAAGTCGCCGCCGTTGGTGCAGCCGAACCACTGCTGCGTCTTGCAGTTGGTCGCGCGCCCCGCCTCGTTGCCGGCGGGCTCGCGCTCGGGGAGCACCTGCAGGTCCTGGATGTCGAAGGACATGGTCGTACCTCCTTGTCGTGGTGGAGGGGCCGCCCTGTGCGGTCCCCTTACCGTCACCGTCCCCCGGCGGGGGAGGTGGGTTCGAGGGCGTCGTCGAGCATCCACAACCGGGGACGCCGCTGACGCAGCCGGAGGAGGAAGGCGACGGTGCCCGCCGTACCTCCGAGGAAGGCCGGGCCGGGGCGGTCGCCCCGGTCGGAGACGAGCAGCAGGCCGGAGTGCTCGGCCGCCCGGGTCTCCAGGCAGGCGGCCAGGTCCGCGGCCTGGAGGCGGTAGCGGTCGTCACCGGTGAAGTCGGCCATGTCGAGCAGGAACTCGGCGTCTCCGGGAAGCCCGTGGCACCACGCCGTGTCCGACCGCCATCGGGTGCGGTGCACCGCCGCCGCCGCGGCCCGGGCGAGGACCAGGCTGCGCTCGTCACCGGTCGCGTTCCAGTGCCGCACCAGGAAGGAACCGATCCCCGACGATCCGCTGCACCAGTGCGGCCAGCGCGGACGCGTGCTCTCCGGCTCGGCGCGGAGCGTGGCCCACCAGGCGGTGTCGCCGTCGAGGTCCGCGTAGGCGGAGAGGGCGCGGGCGATCCCGTCGGCGGTCGCCGCCCAGTCCGGCCGGTCCAGGACCAGGCTCGCGTGGAGCAGCGCGGTCCCGATGCCGGCGATGCCGTGCGCGAAGCCGAAGTGGTCGGCGCCGGCGAGGCCGGAGTCGAAGTCCGCGGGCGTCGGCCAGTGCGGATGCCCGTCCAGGGAGGAGCGCGCGTCGTGCAGGTGCTGGAAGGTCGCGGTGGCGCGTTCCCGCAGCACCGGGTCCCCGGTCCGCAGCGCGAGGTGCAGGACCGCCATGCCGCAGCCGGCCAGTCCGTGGGTGACGTCGGGGCTGGGGTGGTCCGTCGGCAGCAGGGCCGCCGCGCGCACCGCGAACCGCGCCAGGTCCGCGTCGCCCAGGGCCGTGGCCGCGTCGTACAGCGCCCACACCGCTCCGGAGCGTCCGAAGTACAGGCCGGGCCGCCACTCGTCCTCCTCCGCCAGCCGCCGCCGCAGCCGCCCGGAGAGCGCGGTGACCGCGCCGGCCGTGTCCGCCTCGGGCAGCGCCCGGGTCAGCACGCCGAGGAGTCCGGCCGCGCCGCCGCTCACCGAGCACGGATCCGGCTCGTCCCCGGAGGCCGGGCCCGGCCACGGTGACAGGCCGTCGCCGAGCGCCTCCACCGTCTCCACCAGGTGCGCGATCCCATCGCCGATCAGGCGGTCGACCGACCCGGGGGCCCGGCTCCCCGCCCCGGACAGGGGCGTCGCCGGGGTGAGCCCGGCGAGGAAGCGCTCGCACCGCTCCAGCGGCCAGCGCCGTTCGGGCTCCGCCGCCATCAGGCCCTCGACAAGGGGGCGCAGCAGGGCCAGCGTGGGGTTCGCCTCGGACACCGCCGCGATCCGGGACGGGGTCGACGGGTCCGGGTCCGCGCCGACCGCCAGGAAGTACACCACGGCGCCGAGGGCGTAGAGGTCGGCGCTCGCCTCCGGCGCGGGCCGGAACCTCTTCCAGTGGGCCGCCAGTTCCGGAGCCAGGTAGCCCCGGGTCCCGCTCACCATGACGACGGTGCCCGGCACCGCGGCGCACTCCGGGTCGATGAGCCGGAGGCCGCCGTCGGGCAGCACCATGACGTTGTTCGGCGACAGGTCGCGGAACACGAGGCCGTGCTCGTGCACCGCCCGCAGCAGTCCGACCAGCCGGCCGGCGATCGGCAGCACCCGCTCCACGCGGTCGCCGAACCCGTCGGCCCCGAGCGGGCCGGCGTGCCGGCCCGACCAGCGCTGGAGCGTGGTCCCGGGAAGGAACTCCTCGACGAGGAAGGCGTGCCCGCCGTGCTCGAAGAAGTCCACCAGGGCGGGCACCGCCCCGCTCCCGGCCAGCCGCTCCAGGACGGAGTGTTCCAGCCGGATGCGGTCCCGCGCGTCCCCGCCGCTCAGGTCGGCGCAGGCGTGCGGGCGGCCCTCCTTGACGACCACCTGCCTGCCGGTCTTGGTGTCCTCGGCGAGGTACACCCCGCCGCGGTTGGCGTGCCGTACGGCTTCGCGGACGACGAACCGGTCGTTCAGCATGACCGCGCCGGCTCCGGGACGCCGCTCCGCCTCCGGGGCCTCGAACGGGCAGGCCGCGAACGGCGGCGGAGAGTACCGCGGCAGCCGCTCGTCGAGCACGAACCGGCCCTCCGGGGAGCGCAGCCTGATCTCGTAGAACCCGTCGTTGCCCAGTACCCGGTGACCGCCGAAGGCGCCGTAGCGGTAGTGCACGATCCCGCCGGGCCGGTAGGGGCGGTCGGAGAGGATCGCGGGGCCGGGCAGGCCCAGGGTGGCCTCGTCCAGGAGCGCGGCCAGGCGCACCGCCTCCGCGTCGTCGCGCGGGTAGACGGTGACGAACTTCCCGGCCTGCGCCCGGCTGCAGTGCGCTTCGAGGAGCTCCCAGTAACCGCTCAGCCGCGCGGGGAACTTGAACGCGCAGCCCGCTCCGACGAGGACGCGCGAGACCCGGGAGAGGACCACAGGGGCGGAGAGCATCGTCGCGGAGACGTGCAGCTTCCATCCCTGACGGGGGAGGACGCCCCCTTCCGGGGTGACCCTGCACCAGAAGTCGTCCTCGGCGGTCGACCACCCCCGGTCGCCGGCGCGGCCGAGTTCGGCGGCCACGATGTCCCGGAGGAGGTCGAGGTCTTCCGCAGCGGTGGTCACCTGGTCTCACTCCCGGTCGCCGTGGGTCGCCGTACATGTGAACGGGCGGAGCGAGGATTCCCCGGAGGACCTCCGGCTCTTTCCGTCCTGCGAGTGAGGTTTGTTCAGTTGTCTTGCAACCGACTTGAATCGTACTTGGGTCCAGGTGAGCGCTTTCTGGTCTGCCGGGAAAGGGCGGATTCTGTCAGAAGAAAGCGGGTCCGCCCGCAGCGGGAAGTAATGGCCCGGGAGGGAGACGGCGGGGTCAGACCGCGGCGGTGGGCCGGCCCGGGAGGGAGAGCGGGGTCGGCAGGGAGAGGCCGCGCCCGGCCCACAGAGCGCGCATCCGGTCGGGGTAGTCGGTGACGATCCCGGCCACGCCGAGGTCGAGCAGCTCCGCCGCACGGCCGGGCTCGTTGACGGTCCACGGGACCACCGGCAGCCCGGCGGCGTCCGCCCGCTTCATGAACTCCCCGTCCACCATCACGTGCTCCGGCGAGACCGCGGTGCCCCCTGCCGCCGCGGCGGCGGCCGGGACGTCACCGCCGAAGTCCGCCAGATCCAGGCCGTTCAGCCACGCGCTGCCGAGCGTGTCCAGCTCGATCAGGGCGTAGCGCTGCGCACGCGGGGCGAGCTCCCGCGCGGCGGCCAGGATCCGCCAGTCGAAGCTGAGGACCGCGGTCCCGCCCAGCCGGTCGTGCCGGTCGAGCTCGGCGACCACCAGCTCGGTGAACTCCCGCGGGTCGGCGGTCAGCTCCGGCCGGGTCGGGTCGGACTTGAGCTCCACGTGCAGCCGCACCCCGTCGGCGCCGTAGGCGTCCACCAGGCCCAGCACCGCGCTCAGCGTCGGCATCCGGGTGCGGGGCACCGGGACCTGGGTGGCGGCGAAGCGGTCGCCGGGGTCGCGCGGCAGCCGGATCCCGCACTCCAGGGTGCGCAGCTGCGCCAGGGTGAGCGCGCCGACGGGCCTGCCCACATAGGGGAAGAGCGGGTCGTCCGCCCAGGCCGGGCCGGTGTCGGCGCTGGTCACCCGGGAGACGGTGAGGTCGTGGGTGAGCACGAGCCGCCGGTCGGCCGTCAGCGCGACGTCGAGCTCCAGCGCGTCGACGCCCAGTTCCAGGGCGTGGGCGAGCCCGGGCAGGGTGTTCTCCGGGCGGAGCCCTCGGGCTCCGCGGTGACCGTGGATCTCGGCATGCACACCCCGGACCCTACCGAGTGGCCGCGCCGGGCGGCTCCGCACCGGCGGAGACGCCCGGCGGGCGGCTCAGATCAGCGGGCGGAGCTGGAGGGTCTCGGTGCGGCCGGGACCGACGCCGATGGCGGAGATCGGCGCGCCGCTCAGCTCCTCCAGGGCCCGGACGTAGGCGCGGGCGTTGGCGGGCAGGTCGTCGAAGGACGTGGCGCCGGAGATGTCCTCCTGCCAGCCGGGGAACTCCTCGTAGACCGGCGTGGCGTGGTGGAAGTCCGTCTGCGTCATCGGGATCTCGTCGTGGCGCACGCCGTCCACCTCGTAGGCCACGCAGACCGGGATCTTCTCCAGGCCGGACAGCACGTCCAGCTTGGTGAGGAAGAAGTCGGTGACGCCGTTGATCCGGGTGGCGTAGCGGGCGATCACCGCGTCGAACCAGCCGCAGCGGCGGTTGCGGCCGGTGGTCACGCCGTACTCGCCGCCGGTGGTGCGCAGCCAGTCGCCCGTCTCGTCGGTGAGCTCGGTCGGGAACGGGCCGGAGCCGACCCGGGTGGTGTAGGCCTTCAGGATGCCGATCACCCGGCTGATGCGGGTCGGCGGGATGCCCGCGCCCGCGCACGCGCCGCCCGAGGTCGGCGAGGAGGAGGTGACGAACGGGTAGGTGCCGTGGTCGATGTCGAGCAGGTTGCCCTGCCCGCCCTCCAGCAGCACGACCTTGCCGTCGTCCAGCGCCCGGCTCAGGATCAGCGAGGTGTCGGCGATGTGCGGCTTGAGGCGCTCGGCGTAACCGAGGTACTCCTCCAGGACCTTGGCCGGTTCGAGCGACCGGCGGTTGTAGATCTTGGTGAGGATCTGGTTCTTCTCGCCGAGGGCGACCTCGATCTTCTTCTGCAGGATGCCCGGGTCGAGCAGGTCCTGGACCCGCACGCCCATCCGGTAGATCTTGTCGCCGTAGGCCGGGCCGATGCCGCGGCCCGTCGTGCCGATCCGGGCCTTGCCGAGGTAGCGCTCGGAGACCTTGTCGAGGGCCTTGTGGTGGGGCATGATCAGGTGCGCGTTGGCGGAGATCAGCAGCCGCTCGGAGGAGACCCCGCGGGCCTCAAGGCCCTCGATCTCGCTCAGCAGCACACCCGGGTCGATGACGACGCCGTTGCCGATCACCGGGACGACGTTCGGCGACAGCACCCCCGTCGGCAGCAGGTGCAGGGCGTACTTCTGGTCGCCGATGACGACCGTGTGGCCCGCGTTGTTCCCGCCCTGGTATCTGACGACGTAGTCAACCTTGTCGCCGAGCAGGTCGGTCGCCTTACCCTTGCCTTCGTCGCCCCACTGGGCGCCGAAGAGAACGACAGCCGGCATCGTTAGTCTCCCACCACAAAACGAAACCCCTGGCGCAATCGCGACAGGGGCTCTTGCGAGGAGAGAATACCCGACCGGCTCCGGAAAGGGGATCGCCCCTCCTGCCGGAGGGGGATCCCCCGCGTGCGGACCGGGCTCTCGGCGACCGGTCAGCGGCCGGCCAGCGCGGCGTACGCCTCGGCGCTGGAGTCCTTCAGGAAGGTCATGCAGCGCTCGGCCTCGTCCTTCTCCCCGATGCTCTGCGCGGCCCGGGCCAGGGCGTACAGGCAGCGCAGGAACCCGCGGTTGGGCTCGTGCTCCCAGGGGATCGGGCCGTGGCCCTTCCACCCGGCGCGGCGCAGCTGGTCGAGTCCGCGGTGGTAGCCGGTGCGGGCGAACGCGTACGACGTCACCGCGTGCCCCGCCGCGAAGTACTCCTCGGACAGGGCGGCCCAGGCCGCCGGATGGGCCGGGAAGCTCGCGGCGACGTCGGACGACTTGGCCCCGGACGCCAGCGCCTCCCTGGCCTCGGGCAGGTCCGGGAGCAGGGTGGGCGGGGGGCCGGCGAGAAGGTTCTCGTGGGATTCCATGGTCTTCTGGCGCGCCCGGCCCGCCCGGTGAGCGGGTCGGAGGAGCCGTCCCTCCTCTTCGGGGTCTCGTCGGCCCGGAGCGGCGGGCGGGCGCCGGTGGGGCGCCCGCCCGCCGCTCCGGGCCAGGGGATGGGGCGGATCAGGTGAGCTTGGTGCCCGCGGACTTCAGGTGCCGGCAGGCCTCGGCGACGCGCGCCGCCATGGACGTCTCGGCGGCCTTGCCGTACGCGCGGGGGTCGTAGGCCTTCTTGTTGCCGACCTCGCCGTCCACCTTGAGCACGCCGTCGTAGTTGCTGAACATGTGCGCGGCGATCGGGCGGGTGAAGGCGTACTGCGTGTCGGTGTCGATGTTCATCTTGACCACGCCGTAGGAGATCGCCTCGTGGATCTCCTCCAGCAGCGAGCCGGAGCCGCCGTGGAAGACCAGGTCGAACGGCTTGTCCTTGCCGAACTTGGCGCCGACGGCGTCCTGGATCTCCTTCAGCACGCTCGGGCGGAGCTTGACGTGGCCCGGCTTGTAGACGCCGTGCACGTTGCCGAAGGTCGCGGCGAGCATGTAGCGGCCCTGCTCGCCGACGCCCACCGCCTCGGCGGTCGCGATCGCGTCCTCGGCGGTGGTGTAGAGCTTCTCGTTGATCTCGCCGACGACGCCGTCCTCCTCGCCGCCGACGACGCCGATCTCCATCTCCATGATGATGTTGGCGCGGCGGCACTTGTCGAGGAGTTCCTTGGCGATCTCCAGGTTCTCCTCCAGCGGTACGGCGGAGCCGTCCCACATGTGCGACTGGAAGAGCGGGTCCTGGCCCCTGGCCACCCGCTCCAGGGAGATGTCGACCAGCGGGCGCATGAAGCCGTCCAGCTTGTCCTTGGGACAGTGGTCGGTGTGGAGCGCGACCGTCACGGGGTACTTCGCCGCGACGACCCGGGCGTACTCCGCCAGCGCCGTCGCGCCGGTCACCATGTCCTTGACGGTGGTGCCGGACAGGAAGTCGGCGCCGCCGGTGGAGACCTGGACGATGCCGTCGCTCTCGGCTTCGGCGAAGCCGCGCAGCGCGGCGTTCAGGGTCTGGGACGAGGTCACGTTGATCGCCGGGTAGGCGAAGCCGCCGGCCTTGGCGCGGTCGAGCATCTCAGCGTAGACGTCTGGGGTCGCGATAGGCATCGTTTCAACTCCCTGGAAGAAGGCAAGTGCGAATCGGCCGAGCCTGGCGGAACCCTCGCGGGACACGGCCCAACAGCCAGTATTCCTCTTTACGCCCCGACCCGGTAGTTTCGCCACTCCTCGGCCCCGGTGGGTCGCCCGCCCGGCCCGGTGGTGCCGGGGCCGGCGACCGGATCCGGGTCAGTGCTGGTCAGAGGGCTGGACGGGGGGCCGCCCGGGGGGCCGGGCGCGGGGCCGGTGACGGACCCGCCGCCGGTGCCGCTACCCTCCAGTGTGTGGGACGCCACAGGTCCGACCCGATGGGCATCGCCCGCCTCGCCCTCGCCGGGCTCGCGGTGCTGGCCCTGTTGTTCCTGATCGCGCTGGGCGGCAGGTCGCTGATCGGCGCGCTCGGCTCCGGGCCCGCGTCCGCCACCCCGGCCCCCGCCACCTCCGCCATCCCCTCCGCCACCCCGGCCCCCTCCGCCGCCTCCGGCCGGGTCCCCACGGTGCTCGTCGAGTGCGTCGAGGAGAGCTGTCCCACCGTCTTCCTGAAGGTGGCCGGCGGTGACGTGCTGCACGACCGGGAGATGGCCCGCGGGGAGCAGACGCAGTCCTTCGACGACAAGGTGGACGTCGTGCTGACCGACGCGTCCACCGTCCGCGTCCAGGTGAACGGCGCCGTGCGCCCCCCGGGCGGACCCGGGGAGCGGCAGGAGTTCACGGCCGCCAGGAAGTAGGGCAGGAGGCAGGCGCTCCGCGCCCCGGACGCCGTCTCCCGGCGCGCGGGACGCCTCAGGACAGGCCCAGGTCCTCCAGCGTGTAGGCGGTGCGGTACGGCAGGCCGGCCGCGGCGACGGCGGAGGCCGCCCCCCGGTCCACGATCGTGGCGACCGCCACGACCTCGGCGCCCGCCTCGCGCAGCGCCTCCACCGCGGTCAGCGGTGATCCGCCGGTCGTGGAGGTGTCCTCCACCGCCAGCACCCGGCGCCCGGCGACGTCCGGCCCCTCGATCCGCCGCTGCATGCCGTGCGCCTTGGCCGCCTTGCGGACCACGAACGCGTCGAGCGCGCGGCCCCGCGCCGCCGCCGCGTGCAGCATGGCCGTCGCCACCGGGTCGGCGCCGAGGGTCAGGCCGCCCACGGCGTCGTAGTCGAGGTCGGCGGTGAGATCCAGCATCACCCGGCCGACCAGGGGGGCCGCCCTCCCGTCGAGGGTCACCCGGCGCAGGTCCACATAGAAGTCCGCCTCCTTGCCGGAGGACAGCACGACCCGGCCGTGCACGACGCCCTTGCCCTTGATCTCGGCCAGCAGGTTCTCACGATCGCTCATGGCACCAAGGGTAGGGCCGCCCCCTGCGGCGTCCCCGCGCCGGTCGGAGGTCGCGGTCGGAGGCCACCGGAGGCCACGGTCGGAGGTCGCGGTCGGAGGCCACCGGAGGCCACGGTCGGAGGTCGCGGCCGAAGGCAAAGCCCCGACTCCGGTTTAGCCATCACGCGGACTGCGGAATGTATGGGCGCGACGACTGTGAGTAATCGTGAGGTAACAATGAGTGTTGAAACGTCTCAAGGCGACGCCGAGTTGCTCGCCGCGACCCGCAGCGGGAACGCGGCGGCCTACGGCGGCCTCTACGAACGGCACGCGCCGGCGGCGCGCGCCCTGGCCCGGCAGCTCGTCCGGAGCGCGGCCGAGGCCGAGGACGTCGTGGCGGAGACGTTCACCCGGATCCTCGACCTGACCCGGCGGGGCGGCGGCCCCAAGGAGGCCTTCCGGGTGCACCTGCTCACCGCGGTCCGCCGTACGGTCCACGACCGGGAGCGGCGCCGCACCGCGAGCGGCGAGGTGTCCGCGGGGGAGGCGGAGCTGTTCGACCCCGGGGTGCCCTTCGTGGACCCGGCGCTGACCGGCCTGGAGCGCTCGCTGGTGGCCCGGGCCTTCCTGTCGCTGCCCGAGCGCTGGCAGCTGCTGCTGTGGCACGTCGAGGTGGAGAGGTCCGGGCCCGGCGACGTCGCCCCGCTGCTCGGGCTCCCCGCCGGCCAGGTGGCCGAGCTCGTCGGCCGGGCGAAGGAGGGGCTGCGCCAGGCCTGCCTGAAGGTGCACCTGTCCGGGGCGCCGCGCAAGGGGTGCCGCCCGTCGCTGTCGAAGATGGGCGCCTACGTCCGGGGCGGCCTGGTCAAACGGGAGACCCGGCTCATCGACCGGCACATGGAGGGCTGCACCGACTGCCGGGCCGTGTACCTGGAGCTGACCGACGTCGACCGGGGCCTGCGGGTCATCGTCGGCCCGCTCATCGCCGGGCTGGTCCTGGACGGATATCTCACGGCGCTCGGCAAGGCGGGCGGTGCGCCCGCGGGCTGCGCGCCCGCGGGGGGCCTCATCGCCGGCCTGGGCACCCTCGGCGGCACCCTCGGCGGCGCGGCGGGCTGGGCGCGGCACACCTCCCGCGGACGGCAGCAGGCCGTCGCGGCGAGCGCGGCCGTCCTCGCGCTCGCCACGGCGACGGGGCTCGTGCTGGTGACCTCCGGCGATCCGGCCTCCCACCGGCCGGCCCCGGGACCGCTTCCCGCGCCGCCGGCGCCGCCGCCGATCGTCGCGCAGCCCGAGCCTCTCCTCGACGGACCGGAGTCCTCGACGGCCTCGCAGGGGAGCACGCCGGCGCTTCCGGCGGACCCGTCGCGCGGCACCGGGCCCACCCGCGCTCCCGGCGGTCCGCGGCCCTCCGTGCCCGTGCGGCCGTCCGCGTCCGTGCGGCCGTCCGCGTCCGTGCGGCCCTCGGCGGCGGTGCGGCCCCCCGGGAGCGCCCGGAGCGGGGCCCCGGCGCCCGCGCCGCCAGCCCGGCCGGTGCAGGCCGCGCCCCGGCAGGCGCCGGACCCGGCGTACCAGCGGGGGCGGATCGGGGTGCCCGCTCCGCGTCTGGTCGCCGGGATCGAGGTGCTGGGCGCGCTGGTCAGGGCCCAGCCGGGCATGGTGGCCGTACGGCTGCGCAACGCGGGCCTGGGCGGGAGCGGCGGACTGGTGGCCCGGATCGGCCTGCCGGACGGGGTGACGATGCCGGCGGGCGGGAGCCCGGGGCGCCCCGCCGGTGCGGGCGGGGCCGTCGGCACGGTGGACGGGTGGTCCTGCCGGGGCGCGGGCCGGAACGTGCGCTGCGTCCGCGGCCCCCTGGCCCCGGGCCAGGCCACCTCGGTCTTCCTGCGGGTGAAGGTCTCGCCGACGGCGGCCCTGGGCAGGCCGCTCTCGCTGCGGGTCGGCGGCGGGGGCGAGCAGGCCAGGGCGGAGTCGGAGAGCGGGGTGCGGGCCTTCGGGGCTCCGGCCCGCTTCGCCGCCGAGGGCAGGGTGGTCACCGCGGCGATCGGCAACACCCTGCTGACCCGGGCGCCCGCCGGCCGCATGTGCCGGGCGGTGCGGGCGCGGGACGGCGACGAGCGCGACAACGACCAGGCGCCCATGCGGCTCTTCGACCGGGACGGGGACCCGTCGACGAAGAGTTCCAGCGCCGCCCGGCTGGACCTGCCCGGCCGCGGCAGGGTCGTCTGGGCCGGGCTCTACTGGTCGGCGAGCGCGCCCGCCGCCGGAGGGGTCAAGTTCAAGGCCCCGGGGAGCGCCGGCTACACGCAGGTGAGCGCTGCGAACGTGGTCGAGCGGGCCCTGCCGTCCGGCCGGGCCTACCAGGCGTTCGCCGACGTGACCGGCCTGGTGCGCAGGCTCCGGGGCACGTACTGGGTGGCCGACGTCCCCCTCCGGCCCGGGGTCTCCCGGCACGCCGGATGGAGCCTGGTGGTCATCGCGGCCGACCCGCGCCGGCCGTACGGCCAGGCCGTGGTCGTCGACACCGCGGCCCTGGTCGGCGCGGGCACGCCGGTGCGCCTGCCGCTCGACGGGCTGGCCCGCGGGGCCGGGCCCGCGCGGCTGGACGTGGTGGCCTGGGAGGGCGACGCCGACCTCCGCGGCGACCGGGTGAGCGTGGGGGCGGGACCGCTCCGGCCCGAGGGCGGCGACCGGAACCCGGACAACCCCTTCGACGGCTCCTCCACGGGGTCGGTGGGAGTCGACCTCACCCCGGGCGTGGACGTCGACCGCTTCCACACCTCCCTGGGGCGCGCTCCGGTGCTCCGGCTGAGCACCCGCCGGGACGCGGTCCTGTTCGGGGCGGCGGCCGTGACCGTGCAGACCCGTTCGTGATGAACGGTTTCTATAAATGGACAAACTGGTACGGTCGGCGTGAACGCCCCGGCAGGTGGTCGGTTGAGGGTGGAATCGGCGGGATTCGCCCTCGGGCACTCCGTTGCTTGACTACCCTGGGGAAGGCCCACCGGTCCGGCCTTTCGGGGCGTTTTCAAGCGCGTCCGAGCCGTAGGGCCGGGCGACGTAGGAAGGGCGGTGTCGCGTGGATCGCTGCGCGCTGTTCGTGGACGCTGGCTACCTGCTGGCAGACGGAGCGATGGCCGCGCACGGGACCCGGCATCGTGAGGCCGTCTCGTGGGACTACGCCGGCCTGCTCCACCTGCTCGACGACCTGTGCCGGGAGCGCACCGGGCTGCCGGTGCTGCGCTGCTACTGGTACGAGGCGACCGTCGAGGGCCGCCACACCCCCGAGCACGACACGCTGGGCGACATCCCGGGCCTGAAGCTCCGGCTCTCGCGCATCCGGCCCGGCCGCCGGGAGGGCGTCGACGCGCAGGTCCACCGCGACCTGATGACGCTCGCCCGCAACAACGCGATCTGCGACGCGGTCGTGATCAGCGGGGACGAGGACCTGACCCAGGTCGTCTGCGACGCGCAGGACCTGGGCATCCGGGTGACGCTGGTGCACATCGCCGCCGACGGCGGCTGGGGCGTGTCCCGCTCGCTCCGCCAGGAGTGCGACGACCTGATCGAGATCGGCGGCGGCGACCTCCGGCCGTACGTCACCCTGCTCTCCGGGGCTGGCGAGGCGTCCTCCCCGGGGTCCCCGGGTGTTCCCGGAACCGCCGTGGCACTGAACCACGGAGCCTCCTCCGGCAACGGGTCCCGCGCCGGATACGAGGTCGCCCCGGCATCCGGATACGGGACGCCCGCTGGCAACGGCGCCCGGTCCGGCTACGACACGGCGGGCGGGGTCTCCTCCCCGAACGGCGCCGCCGCTCTGAACGGGGCCCCCTCCGGGAACGGGACGTCGCCGGAGGGGCCCGTGCCGCTGACCTACGGCGGTGCCGCGCCCGGCAGCGGCGTGCCGTCGCACCGGGGCGTGCCGTCCGGCAACGGCGGAGGGCACGGCGGAGGGCACGGCGGAGGACACGGCTACGACCTCACGGCGGGCAACGGCGTCCCGCCCGGCGGCACTCCGCCGGCGGGCGTCTCGCCGGACGGTTCCACGCCGCAGGGCCGGTCCGCCCGGGGCAACCCGTCGCCGCCCGCCTACCCGGGCTACGCGCAGGAGTCCCCGGCCACGTCTCCGGCTCCGGCCGTCCCCCCCGCCTCCCCGGGATCGCGGTCGGGGGCGCAGCCCGGACACCACGGCTCGACCGGTTCGATGCCGGCCGTCACGCCGTACGGCACCGGCGGAACGGGCGGCGCGCCGAGCTACCAGCTTCCCGCGTCCTACACGGGTCCGCAGTCCTCGGCCTCCCCCCTGCCGCAGTCACAGCCGCAGTCACAGCCGCAGCCCATCGGGCCCTACACGGGGCCGCAGGCCGCTCCCGTGCCGGTCAACGTGGCGACCGGCGGGACGACCACGCTGGCCGACGCGGTGAAGTCGGCGCACAAGGAGGGGCACGACTTCGGCGAGTCCGTCGCCAAGGACGCGCCCGCCCTGTGGCTGGAAGCCGTCCTGGCCCGCAAGCCCCGCATGCCCTCCGACCTGGAGGCCCGCCTTCTGCAGGGCTCCTCCCTGCCGATCGACTTCCTCCTGCACGACGAGGTTCGGCACGCCCTGCGCCGTGGTTTCTGGGACGCCCTGGAACGCGCGCGCCACTGACCGCGGGCCGGTACCGCGCCCACCGATGCGGGCCGTAGCCGCTCGCTTTCGGGCCGCCCGGTGTCCTCGGCGACGCTGAAGCGGTCCGTGCGGGTCCGGTTCAGGGCGGCTCGCCGTAGCTGAAGCCATCCTGTCGGAAAGGAGCTCAGGGCCGGGCGCCGCAGAGGGCCCGCCGGGAGCGCGGCCTCCTGATCGGACCGGCGGGGTCCGAATAAGCGGTCGATTCACGGACGCCGGTTTGTTACCTTGGGGTCGTGCAATATCTGTTCTTCCTCTGACGAGGGCCCGTCCAGCCCGCCCCTCGCGCCCGTAGGCCGAGGCAGCGGGCTGTTCGCCGATTCCATCGGCCGACCGGCCGCCCGTCAGTGACCGAGAGCGTCTCCGTCCACCCGTCCAGGGGATGAGTGCGCCTCCGCAGGAAGAGACATGATCAACACCGTAACCCTGCCCGCGCGTGCCCACGCGCAGCTCATGGCATCCGACATCCACATCAGCCGTGGTGGCCGCAAGGTCCTCGAAGGCGTCGACCTGACCGTCTCCCCCGGTTCCCGCTGGGGCGTCGTCGGCGAGAACGGCCGGGGCAAGTCCACGCTGCTCCACATCCTCGCCGGGATCCTCCCGCCGGACTCCGGGAGGGTCCATCGGGTCGGCACGCTCGGGACCGCCGAGCAGGAGATGGCCGTCAGCGGCGGCCGGACCGTCGGCGACCTCGTCGACTCCGAGCTCGCCGACGTCCGTGCGGCACTGCGCGCCCTCGACCGCGGTGCCGCGCACCTGGCTGAAGAACGGCCCGGCGCCACCGAGGAGTACGCCGTCGCGCTCGCCGCCGCCGAGACACTCGACGCGTGGGACGCCGACCGCCGTGTCGACGTCGCGCTCGAAGCGCTCGGTGCCGTCACCGACCGCTCCCGGCCTCTCGACGAGATGTCGGTGGGTCAGCGCTACCGGGTACGGCTGGCGTGCCTGCTCGGCGCGGAACACGACTTCCTGCTGCTCGACGAGCCGACGAACCACCTCGATCAGGACGGGCTGGAGTACCTCACCGCGCGGTTGCGCGGGCTGTCCGGCGGGGTCGTGCTGGTCAGCCACGACCGGGCGCTGTTGTCCGACGTGGCCACGTCGATGCTCGACCTCGACCCCAGCCGCGACGGACGCCCCCGCGTCTACGGCGGCGGATACGCCGGGTACCAGGAGGGACGGAGGGCCGAACGGGACCGGTGGGAGGAGGAGTACGAACGGCAGCGGGCCGAGCACGGCCGCCTCACCGAGGACCTGGCCAAGGCGCAGGACCGGCTCGTGACCGGCTGGCGTCCCGACAAGGGCACCGGCAGACATCAGCGCGCCACCCGTGCGCCGGGCCTCGTCCGGTCGGTCAACCGGCGCCGCGACGAACTGGAGGAGCACGCGGTCACGGTGCCCGAACCCCCGCTGCGGCTGCGGATGCCCGATCTGCCCGGACGTCCCGGCGTCACCCTGCTCCGCGCCGCCGGGATCACCGTCGCCGGACGCCTGGACCGGCCCGCCACGCTCGTCCTCGACTCCGGGGCGCGGCTGGTCGTCAGCGGACCCAACGGCTCGGGCAAGTCGACGCTGCTGTCCGTGCTCGCCCGCCGGCAGGAGCCGTCGGCCGGGACGCTGCGCGTCGGCCGGGACGTGCGGGTGGAACTGCTGGCCCAGGAGTCGTCGCCGCCCGCCGGGCGGCGGGCCCGCGACGTCTACGAGGCCCGCCTCGGACGGCTCGTCAGCCGGGGGATCCTGCGGGACGGCGACGCCGTTCCGCTGCAGTCGCTCGGCATCCTCGCCCCGGCGGATCTGGACAGGCTCGTCGGTGAACTCTCGATGGGGCAGCAGCGCCGCCTCGACCTGGCCATGGCGCTCGCCGCCCGCCCGCACGTCCTCCTGCTGGACGAGCCGACCAACCACCTCTCGATCGCGCTCGTCGACGAGCTGACCCAGGCCCTTGAGGCGACCGATGCGGCGGTCGTGCTCGCGACCCACGACCGGCGGCTCCGCCGCGACGTCACCCACTGGTCCGCCCTGGCCCTGAACGGCGCACCACCGCGACCCGCCGCTCCCGACGCGGCCCCCTGCGGCGCCCGGTCCTGAGCTCCTTTCCGACAGGGTGGCTTCAGCCACGGCGAGCCGCCCTGAACGGTCTCCGTACGGATCGCTTCAGCGTCGGCGGGACCGCTGGGCGGCCGGAGAGGAAGCGACTACGGTCCGCAGGGGTACGGCCCGCCTCCGCGCGCACCAAGCAAAACCACCGCCAACCCACCGCACCACCGACGTGCGCACCGACCGCTCTGAAGGTACGCGCGGCGAACAACCGCGGCGCGCATGAGAACCAGCCGGCACGAATCAGGGGACCCGGCCGGTCGGCCGCCGAAAGGGACCCGGCCGGTCGGCCGCCGAAAGGGACCCGGCCGGGTTCAGGACAACGCGTCGAGACCCGCGCGCAGGTGCTTGAGGCGGTCCGTCAGATCGGACAGGGAACCGGTCAGGGTGGGGTCGTCGGTCGTGCGGGCGGCCTCGCGGACCCGGGTGAGCTCCTCCTCGACGGCGGTGAGGCGGCGGGAGAGCTCGGGGAGCACGGCGGCCTGGTCGCCGTCCCGGCCCGGCGGCAGCTCGCCGTTGAGGCGCTCGCGGAGCATGGAGGCCTGCTCGGCCAGGCGGCGGTTCATGTTGTAGAGCTCGACGAAGACCGCCACCTTGGCCCGGAGCACCCACGGGTCGAACGGCTTGGTGAGGTAGTCGACCGCCCCGGCGGCGTAGCTGCGGAAGGCGTAGTCCGGGGCGCTGTCGACCACGGTCAGGAAGATGATCGGGATGTTCCGGGTGCGCTCACGCCGCTTGATGTGGGAGGCGGTCTCGAACCCGTCCATGCCGGGCATCCGGACGTCCAGCAGGATCAGCGCGAACTCCGTGCTGAGCAGCGCCTTCAGCGCCTCCTCGCCCGACTTGGCCCGGACCGGGACCAGGTCGAGGGAGCTGAGGATGGCCTCGAGGGCGATCAGGTTCTCCTCCCGGTCGTCGACCAGGAGGATCTTGGCACGGTCCGGCATCGGTCAGGCACCTTCACGGGGGTCGTCGGCCGTCCGCCCGCGGGTGAGCCAGCCGCGCAGGCGCTCCAGCAGGCGGTCGACGTCCACGGGCTTGGGGATGTAGTCGGAGGCGCCGGACGCGATGCTCTTCTCCCGGTCCCCCTGCATGACCTTAGCGGTAAGCGCGATGATCGGCAGATCGGCGAACTGCGGCATCCGGCGGATCGCCGACGTGGTCGCCCAGCCGTCCATCTCCGGCATCATGATGTCCATCAGGACCAGGGTGACGTCCTCGTTGCGCTCCAGCTGCTCGATGCCCTCCCGGCCGTTCTCGGCGTAGACCACCGTGGAGCCGTACCGCTCCAGCACGCTGGTCAGCGCGAAGACGTTGCGGATGTCGTCGTCCACGATGAGGATCTTGGCGCCGGCGAGCGGGTCCTCGCCGCCCGTCCACACCGGCCCGTCCGCCGGCGGGTGGTCCGGGACGGCCGGGCTCTCCGCCGTCGGGGCCTCGGCCGGCTCGGCGGTCCGCTCCAGTTCGCCCGAGATGATCATCGGCGGGCGCTGGACGGCGCTCGGCGTCGCCGCCCCGCCGTCGCGCGAGGCCAGCGGGCCCGCGTAGGCGGGCGGGAGGTAGAGGGTGAAGGAGCTGCCCCGGCCCACCTCGCTCACCACGTGGATCTCGCCGCCGAGCAGCCGGGCGATCTCCCGGCAGATGGACAGGCCCAGGCCGGTCCCGCCGTACTTGCGGCTGGTGGTGCCGTCGGCCTGCCGGAACGCCTCGAAGATGACCTCCAGCTTGTCGGCGGCGATGCCGATGCCGGTGTCCACGACCTCGAAGGCCAGGATGCCGTCGACGCCGCGCAGCGTCTCGTCCACGAAGGCGACGCCGCGCGGGGCGCAGAGCACGCGGAGCCGTACCTCGCCCTTGGGGGTGAACTTGATCGCGTTGGAGAGCAGGTTGCGCAGCACCTGCTGGAGGCGCTGCTCGTCGGTGCGGAGCTCCTGCGGGACGGACGGCTCCACCTCGACCGCGAAGGACAGGCCCTTGTCGTGGGCCAGCGGCGTGAAGGTGGCCTCGAAGTAGTCGACGAGCTTGGGCAGCGAGATCTGCTGCGGGTGGATGTCCATGCGCCCGGCCTCGACCTTGGACAGGTCGAGGATGTCGTTGATCAGCTGGAGCAGCGCGGACCCGGCCCCGTGGATGGTCTTGGCGAACTCCACCTGCTGGGGCGTGAGGTTGCCCTCGGCGTTCTCGGTGAGCAGCTTGGCCAGCACCAGCAGGCTGTTCAGCGGGGTGCGCAGCTCGTGGGACATGTTGGCCAGGAACTCGGACTTGTAGCGCGAGGAGACCGCGAGCTGCTCGGCGCGCTCCTCCAGCGTGCGGCGGGCCTGCTCGATCTGGAAGTTCTGGATCTCGATGGCCCGGTTCTGCTTGGCGAGCAGCGCGGCCTTGTCCTCCAGCTCGGCGTTGGAGCGGCGCAGCTCCTCCTGCTGGCGCTGGAGCTCGTCGGAGCGCTCCCGCAGCTCGGTGGTGAGGCGCTGGGACTCGGTGAGCAGGTCCTCGGTCCGGGAGTTGGCGATGATGGTGTTCATCGTGACGCCGATGGTCTCCACGAGCTGGACCAGGAAGTCGTGGTGGACCTCGCTGAACTCGTAGAGCGAGGCCAGCTCCAGCACGCCGAGCACCTGGTTCTCGAACAGGACCGGCAGCACCACGATCTGCGCGGGCGTCCCGCCGCCGAGACCGCTGGCCACGGTGAGGTAGCGCTCCGGCACGTCGCGCAGGATGATCCGCTTGCCCTCCAGCGCGGCCTGGCCGACGATCCCCTCGCCGGTCGCGAAGCGCTGCCGGGGGCCGGAACCCGGGCGGGTGCCGTACCCGGCGATGAGGTGCAGGTCGTGCTCGCCGGCGGGCTCGGCGAGGTAGAAGGCGCCGTACTGGGCGGAGACCAGCGGGGTCAGCTCGCTCATGATGAGCTTGGCGACCTCCATGAGGTCGCGGTGGCCCTGCATGAGGCGGGAGATCCGGGCCAGGTTGGACTTGAGCCAGTCCTGCTCCTGGTTGGCGGTCGTGGTGGAGCGCAGCACGGACACCATCGTGTTGATGTTGTCCTTCAGCTCGCCGATCTCGCCCTCGGCGTCGACGGTGATCGAGCGCGTCAGGTCGCCCTGGGCGACGGCGGTGGTGACCTCGGCGATCGCGCGGACCTGGGTGGTGAGGCGGCCGGCGAGGTCGTTCACGCTCTCGGTGAGGCGCTTCCAGATGCCCTCGGCGCCCTCGACCCGGGCCTGGACGCCGAGGTTGCCCTCGGAGCCGACCTCGCGGGCCACCCGGGTGACCTCGGAGGCGAAGGACGACAGCTGGTCGACCATGGTGTTGATGGTGGTCTTGAGGGCGAGGATCTCGCCCTGGGCGTTGACGTCGATCTTGCGGGTCAGGTTGCCCTGCGCGACGGCGGTGGTGACCTCGGCGATGTTGCGCACCTGGTAGGTCAGGTTGTTGGCCATCGAGTTGACGTTGTCGGTGAGGTCCTTCCAGACTCCGGAGACGCCCCGGACGCGGGCCTGGCCGCCGAGCTGGCCCTCGGTGCCGACCTCGCGGGCCACCCGGGTGACCTCGTCGGCGAACATCGACAGCTGGTCCACCATCGTGTTGAGGGTGTCCTTGAGCTGGAGGATCTCGCCCTGCGCGTCGGCGGTGATCTTCTTCGACAGGTTGCCCTGGGCGACGGCGGTGGAGACCGCGGCGATCTGGCGGACCTGGGTCGTCAGGTTGTTGGCCATGACGTTGACGTTGTCGGTGAGGTCCTTCCAGGTGCCGGAGACGCCCTGCACCTGCGCCTGGCCGCCCAGCCGGCCCTCGGAGCCGACCTCGCGGGCCACCCGGGTGACCTCGGAGGCGAAGGACGACAGCTGGTCGACCATCGTGTTGATGGTGGTCTTGAGGGCGAGGATCTCGCCCTGGGCGTTGACGTCGATCTTGCGGGTCAGGTCGCCGTTGGCGACGGCGGTGGTGACCTCGGCGATGTTGCGCACCTGGTAGGTCAGGTTGTTGGCCATCGAGTTGACGTTGTCGGTGAGGTCCTTCCAGACGCCGGACACGCCGCGGACACGGGCCTGGCCGCCGAGCTGGCCCTCGGTGCCGACCTCGCGGGCCACCCGGGTGACCTCGTCGGCGAACATCGACAGCTGGTCGACCATCGTGTTGAGGGTGTCCTTGAGCTGGAGGATCTCGCCCTGCGCGTCGGCGGTGATCTTCTTCGACAGGTCGCCCTGGGCGACGGCCGTGGAGACCGCCGCGATGGCCCGCACCTGGGTCGTCAGGTTGCCCGCCATGACGTTGACGTTGTCGGTGAGGTCCTTCCAGACGCCGGAGACGCCCCGGACCTGCGCCTGACCGCCCAGCCGGCCCTCGGTGCCGACCTCGCGGGCCACCCGGGTGACCTCCTCGGCGAAGGCGGAGAGCTGGTCGACCATGGTGTTCACGGTGTTCTTCAGTTCGAGCATCTCGCCGACCGCGTCGACGGTGACCTTGCGGCTCAGGTCGCCCCTGGCGACCGCGGTGGTGACCAGCGCGATGTCGCGGACCTGGGCCGAGACGCGGGTCGACATGGCGTTCACCGCCTCGGTCAGGTCGCGCCAGCTGCCCGACATGCCCCGGATCTGCGCCTGGCCGCCCAGCCGGCCCTCGGTGCCGACCTCGCGCGCCACCTGCGTCACCTCGGAGGTGAACAGGGACAGCTGGTCCACCATGCCGTTGATCGCCTTGCCGAGGCGCCGCACCTCGCCCCGGGCGCCGCGGTCGAGGTCGATACGGCGGGACAGGTCGCCCTTGGCCACGGCGTCGATCACGTCGGCGGCCCCGCTGACCGGGCCGGACAGGGCCTCGATGAGGTCGTTGACCGAGTGCACGCTCTCGGCCCAGGCGCCCACGCCGGGCCCCGGGGTCAGGCGCTCGCCGAAGCGGCCCTCCTTGACCACCTCGCGGCGGACCCGCATCAGCTCGTTGGCCAGGTGCTCGCGGCGGTCGGCGACCTCGTTGAGCAGCAGGCGGATCTCGCTGAGGACCCCGTCGGGGGCGTACGGCACGCGGCGGCGGAAGTCGCCGTCACGCCAGGCGAAGAGCGTCTCCAGGAGCGGCTGCAGGTCGGACTCGCTGTAGCGCCGCTCCTCGGCGTGGGGCACCGTGTCGGCCGTGGTCATGAGACCTCCTTGAGTCCCGAGGGGGGCAGCCTCGGGTCATCCCAGTCTGTCACGATGCACACGCCCCGGTCCCGCCTTCGTTTTACCCCACGTCACCACGGAGTGTGGTAATCAGGGAACAATGACCACTGCTCCACGCGCGCTCCTGGCCGCGTCCTTCACGCCGGGAGACACCGCCGTCTCCGAGGTCAAGCGGTTCACCCGGGAGGTGATGACCGCCTGGGCCGCCGGGTCCGTCCTGGCCATGGCCGAGCAGCTCTGCGGGGAGCTGGCCGCGCAGGTCGCCGACGTGCCGTTCGAGGTCGTGTGGACCCACCTCGGCGACCGGGTGCAGGTGGAGGTGCGGCAGAAGAGCCCCTCGGAGGCGCATCCCGGCGCCCCCGACGTGCCGGTGGAGGAGTGGGGCGTCACCTTCGGCGCGGAGCACCGCACCCACTGGGCCCGGCTGCCGCTGCCCGGCTCCCACGACCAGGTGACCGCGGAGTGGGCCGAGGAGGACGACTCCGGCCGGGGGCCGATCTGGCTGCGCTTCCTGGCCGACGCCAGCGACCTGCTGGCCGGGACGCTCGACCCGGACATGGTGCCCGCGATCATCGCGCAGATCGCCGTGCCCCGGCTGGCCGCCTGGTGCGCGGTCTTCACCTGGACCGACGGCGGCGGGCCGCAGCGCCCGGCCTATCTGTGGCACGCCGACGAGGGGCGCATCGACGAGCTGCGCGAGGTGCTGGCCGGCAGCCGCATCCCCGAGGGGGGCGGCTCGATGCAGCTCGGCGACTCCCACGTGCTGGCCGTCCCGCTGCTGGCGCGGGGGCGCTCGCTCGGCGCGATGTGCCTGGGCCGCCCCGACCACTTCACCGACGACGTCATGCAGTACGCCGAGGACATCGGCCGCCGCGCGGCCCTGGCCCTGGACAACTCCCTGCTCTACGCCCAGCAGGCCGCGGCCAACCGGGCGCTGCAGCGCAGCCTGCTCCCGCCCGACGACCCCGGCGAGATCCCGGGGCTGGACCACGCGGTGGTCTACGAGCCGGCGGGGGAGACCAACGAGGTCGGCGGCGACTTCTACGACCTGTTCGCGGCCGGGGACGGGTCCTGGCGGTTCGCGGTCGGCGACGTCTGCGGGACCGGCCCGGTGGCCGCCGCGGTCACCGGCCTGGCCCGCCACACGCTGCGCCTGCTCGCCCGCGAGGGGTACGGCGTGGCCGCCGTCCTGAGCCGCCTCAACCAGGCGATCCTGGAGGAGGGCGAGCGGGCCCGGTTCCTCACGCTGCTCCACGGGGAGATCCGGCCCGTGCCGACCGGCCTGGAGCTGCGGCTGGTCTCGGCCGGGCACCCGGAGGCGCTGCGGCTCAAGCCCAGCGGCGTCGTGGAGCCGGTGGTGACCTCCCAGTCGCTGCTGGGCGTCTTCCCCGAGGTGGACTTCGAGGCGGACCTGGTCCACCTCGACCACGGCGACGTGCTGCTGGCGGTGACCGACGGGGTGACCGAGCGGCGCCAGGGCGAGCGGCTGCTCGACGACGACGGGGGCCTGGCCCGGCTGCTCGCCGAGTGCGTGGGCCTGTCCGCGGGGGCCGTGGCGGCGCGGATCCGCCGGGCGGTGCAGGAGTTCACCACCGAGCCGAGCGCGGACGACATGGCGATCGTGGTGCTGCGCGCCCGCTGAGGGTCCGGCGGCCGGTCGCACGTCCTGCCGGTGCCGTGCGTCCGCTGAGGGTCCGGGGGGCGGTCGTGCGTCCTGCCGGTGCCGTCAGCGGAGACCGCGGAGCAGCGCGTCGACGCCGTCCGCGAGGACCTTCTCACCGGCCTCGGGGCCGTCGAGGAACCAGCCGGGCAGCGGGCTGCGGAGCGAGTGGGTCAGCTCGATGCCGACCATGCCGTGGATGGCGGTCCACACCAGGTAGGCGGCGCGGACCGGGTCGGCCGCCGAGATGAGCCGGGCCCGGACGGCGTCCCGCGTGGCGTCGGTGAGCAGGCCGAAGGTCATGCCGAGCGCGCGGCGCCGCAGGTCGGGCGAGGGGTCGAAGTCGGGGATGGGCCGCTCGAACATCAGGGCGTACAGCTCGGGGTCGGCCAGGGCGAAGCGGCGGTAGGCGAGGGCCACCGCCCGGATCCGCTCGACCGGGGCGCCGTCCGGGGCGCCGTCCGGGGTGCCGTCCGAGCCACCGGCGGTGCTCCCGGTGGTGTTTTCGGCGGTGCTTCCGGCATGGGGCTCCAGGGCGTCCCGGAGGGACTCGAACCCGCGGAGGTAGATGGCCTCCAGCAGGCCCGTCCGGCCGCCGAAGCCGGTGTAGATCCCCATCGTGGACGCTCCCGCCGCCTCGGCCACGCGGCGCAGGGTGAGCTCGGCCGCCCCGTGCTCGCGCAGGACCCGGAGGCCCGCCTCCACCAGTTCTTTCGAAGTGCTTACGTTCCTGGCCACGGCCCTCACTCTAGCTGCGATAACGAGCATAATAACGATCGTTATAGCAACGAAGAGGAGATCGGCATGTCCATCCTGCGCATCACCGGCGCCGCCGGCTTCGCCTGCGCGGCCCTGCTCGTGCTCAACGCCGGCCGCAAGGGCGGTCTGGTGCCCGAGACCGTGGTCACCGGCGCGGTCGCGCCCTTCGCCCCGCTCACCGGGCTGTTCGCGGTCACCGGCATCTACCTGCTCATCCGCCACCGTTCGGGGACGCTCGGCCTGGTCGGCTACCTGCTCAACTCGGCCGGCCTGGCGGGGGCGTTCGGCATCGAGTTCACGCTGCACTACGTCTTCCCGTACCTGCCGGGCGACACCGTCGCCGGGCTGGTGGCGGGCGGCACCGGCAAGGCGTTCCTGGTGACCGGGGTCGTGCTGATCACCGGCGTCCTGGCCCTCGGTGCGGCGGCGCTGCGCTCCCGGGCGCTGCCCGCGGCCGGGGTCGCGCTCTACGTCATCGGGATGATCCCCGGCTCACTGCGCAGCGCGGTGCCCCTGCCCGTCTACCTCGTCGGCCTGGTCGTCGCCGCGGCCGGGATCGCACTGATGGCGGCCCGGCTCTGGTCGGCGCAGGAGGAGGGCGGAGGCGCGGCGCGGATCGGCGGGGCCGTCCAGGCGTCCGCCTGACGGGCGGAGGACCGGGGCGGGCGCCTCCGGCCCGGTCAGGCGTCCGTCTTCACGTGCCGGCGGACGAAGTCGAGCTGGGCGGCCATCTGGGCGATGCGCTCGGCGACGACCAGCGAGCCGTGGCCCGCGCCGTACCGGTAGACCTCGTGCTCGTGCCCGCGCGCGGCGAGCCGGGACACGTAGGCCTCGATCTGGCGGATCGGGCAGCGCGGGTCGTTCTCGCCGGCCAGGATCAGCAGCGGCGCCTCGACCCGGTCGACGTAGGTGATCGGCGAGCAGTGCGCGTAGCGCTCCGGCTGCTCGGCGGGCGAACCGCCGAGCAGCGCGCGGTGGTGGGCCCGCAGCGACTCGGGCTCGTCCTCGTAGGCCGCCAGGTGGTCGGCGATCGGCACCGTCGCGACGCCCGCCGCCCACGTCTTCGGCTGCGTGCCCAGCCCGAGCAGCGTGAGGTAGCCGCCCCAGGACGCTCCGGCCAGCACCAGGCGGTCCGGGTCGGCCAGGCCGCGCGCCACCATCGCCTCGCGCACGGCGGTCACGTCGGACAGCTCGATGTGGCCGACGTCGCCCGCCAGCGCGTCCCGCCAGGCGGAGCCGTACCCGGTGGAGCCCCGGTAGTTGACCCGCACGACCGCGAAGCCGAAGTCCACCCAGGCCGCCACCTGTGGGAGGAAGGAGTCGTCGTCCTGCGAGGTGGGCCCGCCGTGCAGGAGGAAGACGGTCGGGTACGGCCCGGCGCCGCGTTCGGGCCGGGAGACCAGGGCGTGGACGCGCCCGCCGGGTCCCTCCACGTCCACGTCCTCGACCGGGACGGAGGGCGGCGAGGACGGCCCGCCGTGGTTCATCACCACCTGGCCGTTGCTCGACCGGATCACCGGTGGATGGGCGCCGCTGGACCAGGAGTACTCCACCGAGCCGTCGGGACGGGGCGCGGCGGCGTCGATCACGCCGTGCTTGGTCTCGATCGGCGCCATGACGCCCCCGGCCAGGTCGTAGCGGTGCAGGTGGGTGCGGCCTCGGCTGGCCCGGACGACGAGCAGGGCGCGGCCGTCGCCGTACCAGTCGGCGGTGATCTCCCCGGGGTCGGGCAGCCAGATCTCCCGCTGCTCGCCGCTCACCGGGTCCCAGACCAGCGGCTCGCGGCGGCCCCGGCGCTCGTGCAGGGCGAGCAGCCGCCGGTCGCCGGAGACGGGGGCGAAGCGCAGGCCGACGACGCCCTTGCCGGGGCCGTCGCCCAGTTCGCCGACCGTCTCGCCGGACTGCCGCAGCACCCGCAGCGAGGGGTGCCGGGTGTCGCCGTGCTCGCTGTGGTTGATCGCGATCAGCGAGCCGTCCAGGGAGACCGCGGCCACGGAGGCGGCCTCGGCGTGCGTGTAGACCACCCGGGCGGGGGAGCCGGGCCGTACGACGTAGACGGTGAAGCCCTCGCCGGGCCGGGCCAGGCCGATCACCGCGTCGCCCGTCGCGGCCAGGGCGATCCCGGCGGGGTGGCCGGGACCGAGGTCGACCGGCTCGTCGGGGCCCCCGGTGAAGGGCTGGCGCATCCAGCCGCCCCACTCGTCGCCGTCGGTGTCGGCGAACCACCAGATCCACCGGCCCGTGGGGTCGACGGTCCCGTGCGAGGTGCCCTTGGGCCGCGCGGTCACCTGGCGCACGGCACCCTCCGCGCGGTCCCAGGCGTAGACCTCCCAGGCGCCGGAGGCGTTGCTGCGGTACACGGCGCGGGCGGGGGCGTGCCGCGCCCAGACGGGCAGCGTCACGCGTGGCGCCCGGAACCTGGACTGCCAGCGTTCCTCCGCCTTCATAGGACGCGTCCCTCCGTCAAGGCGCCGGCTCGCGCGGACATGGGCGCGGGCCCGCCGGGTTGCCGTCCAGTATGGAGCCTCCCGCAGCAGTTTGCTTGGTGAATGTGTGTAATTTCGGACTAAATGCCACTTCAGTTACATGTGATACGAAGGTGGCTGTCAAGTGCCGCTCTTGATCATGGATATGGCTCAAAGGTAGACACGTGGAAAGAGGCGGTCACCGTACTCGTCTCCGGGAGATCCGCGATCTCCCTCCGCACGGCCTCGGCGTCGACGTGCCAGGCGCTCGGGCCCATGCCCGCCACCGCCTCGACGTCGGCGTGCCGCAGGCGCATGGAGAACTCGCAGGTGCTCCGGCCGGTCGCGGTGAACCGGCCGCCGAGGCTCTCGGCCGTCCGGCGCTCCTTCGACGGGTCCACCGAGAGCAGGCCCAGCCGCTGCACCAGCGGCTCCAGGTGCCGGGCGGTGGGGGTCACGACGACGAGCACGCCGCCGGGGCGCAGGATCCGTGCGAACTCCGCGCCGTTGCGCGGGGCGAAGACGTTGAGGAGCACGTCCACCGCGCCGCTCGCGACCGGTAGCGGGCGCCACACGTCGGCCACCACCGCGCCCAGCCGGGGATGGGCGCGCGCGGCCCGCCGGACGGCGTGCTTGGAGACGTCCAGCGCGATCCCGGCGGCGCCGGGCAGCCGGTCGAGCACCCGGGCCAGGTAGTACCCCGTCCCCGCCCCCGCGTCCGCGACCACCGCCCTCGCCGTCGCCGCGCCGGTCGTCCCCGCCGTCGTGCCCGTGCCCGCCGTCGTGCCCGTGCCCGCCGTCGTGCCCGTGCCCGCCGTCGTGCCCGTGCCCGCCGGTCCCGTGCTCCCGGCCGTCGCCGCCGTACGGCAGGCGTCGGCGACCGCGTCGGCGAGCGGGGCGAAGTGCCCCGCCCCGAGGAAGGCGTCCCTGGCCGCCACCATGGCCGGGCTGTCGGCCGTCCCGGGGGCCTGCGAGCCGGTCAGCAGGCTGACGTAACCCTGCCGGGCGACGTCGAACGCGTGCCCGGCCGGGCAGCGCAGCGCCCGCTCCCCGAGGGCCAGCCGGTCCCCGCAGACCGGGCAGGCGAGATGTTCGACGATGTCGGCCAGCATGCCCCCATCATCCCGCCCCTGACGGCACGGCCGGTCCCGGTGCCCGCCGGGGCGGGCCCGGTCCGGGTTCCCGCGCCCCGGGGCGGCTCCTCCCGGGGGCGCGTGCTCCCTCCTCGCGCGGGTGACCCTCCGGTCCGGAGCGGCCTCGTCATGACGCATCCGGCTCGTTCTCCCGGAGACGCATCCGGCTCGTTTCCCCGAAAAGGTGGAATGTCGCCTCGTGCCCCTACGATGGCCCGCCGTACCAGTGAGTCGATCTCGATCCGTGCCGGGAAGGCGCGGGGACGGGTTTCCGGAAGGAGCGGTCGTGGCCGGAGGCCCCGTGGCGGTCCCCGTCAGGAGGGCGGCGTGGTTCCAGTGGGCCGCCGCTTTTGCACGGCGCGCGGCACCGAGTGGGACCAGGGCGGAATCGCCGGCTTCGACGGGATGACGGACGAGCAGGTGCTCGTCTACGGCCGCCACCTGTGCGCCGAGGTGGTGAAGACCGGTCAGGACGTCTATCACTCCGCCCCGGCGTACGAGGCGGTGGGGCTGCCGTACAGCGTGAGCCTGGCCCAGGCGCTCGAAGCGATCTGCCCGCAGGCGGTCGGGTTCCGCGAGGCCGGGGAGGAGCGGGAGCGTCTGGCCGAGGAGCGGGAGCGGGAGGAGCTCGAGCGCAGGTGCGTGGCGTACCCTCCGCACCGCCCCCGCATCCGCCCGGTACGGCGGGCGCGGGGGACCGTCGAGACCGACTACCACGCGCTCGTCGCCCACGAGGAGGACGAGCTGGAGCTGATCGAGGCCGGCCCGCTCCGGGTGGAGGGCCTCGTCGGGGCCGAGCCCGGCCTCCTGCAGATCACGGTGGCCGAGGAGCTCTCGACGGTGTGCGTCGCGGTCGAGGTGTACGACCGCAGGCCCCCGCTGGAGCGGCGCGGCTGGGACCAGGTGAGGGAGATCCCCTACCGGAGCACCCGGGGGCGGCTGGAGTTCGTGGACTTCTACGGCGGCAAGCGGCTCGGCGACCTCACGGTCGGAGGAAAGGGCCGCTACCGGGTCCGTGTCCACGTGCGCGGCAGCGAGGATGCCGCGGAGCAGTGGGACATGGGCGCCGTCGAGCGGTTCCTCGTCATGGTCTATCCGGTCGATAGGTGACAAGTGGTGTGCAAGGGGGTTTCAAGCGGCGACCGGTACACATGTGTCCCATGAGGAAGAGAACTGTCATCGGTGCCGGTCTGTTCGCGCTCGTGCTCGCCGGGGGGCCGGCCGGAACGGCGAGCGCCGCCGCGGCCCCCGTCCACCACTGGGGTCCCGTGCAGTCCGCGGCCGGCCACGGCGGGTACGCCAAGGCCGACGTCTGGCTGAGCGACTTCGACTCCGAGCGGTTCACCGTCTCCGGCACCCTCCGCGACCGCGACCGGCACAGCGGCCACTGCGGCTACGTCCGCGCCCGGTTCCACTACGCCGGCGGCGGCACCGGCTGGTCGCAGGTCCGCTACACCTGCTCCTCGAAGGGCGCGGCCTTCACGCTGTCGTCGGACGGCGAGGTCGACCGGGTGGACGTGCGGGTCTGCCTGGTCAGCCACCGGACCAACGCGATCTTCAAGTGCCACACCGACGTCATCAAGGCCTCCACCGTCGCCGGCTGGCCGCAGTAGGCGGGCGCCGTTCGTGATCCCGGGGCCGCCGTGCCCCGGGGCACCGCTCACGGCCCCGGGGGACGGCCGTGACGGAACCGCCGCCGCGCCCGGTTAAAGTCGTCCGGCGTGACGCGACGATCATGGATGCTGTGGACCGCCGCCGTGCTGTGGGCGGTGGTTCCGGCCGTCCATCCGGGGTACGCGGAGATCCGGGAACGGCTGTCCCCTGCCCTGGAGTACGGTGATTCGGCCGTCTACGGAATGGTCCTGACGTACCCCGGTGACGGCTACCTGACCGCCGGCCGGCTGAGCCGGTACATCCACGACGGCCCCGCCTTCGCCCTCGGCGCCGCGCCGTACGTGCTGCTCGGCCTCGGGGCGTGCGTGCTCGCCGCCCGGCTGGGCGGTCCGAAGGCGGGCCGGATGCTCGCCGGGCTCCTCGCCGTCGTGCTGGTCATGGTGTACGCCCTCCGCCCCCTGCTCTTCTTGGTGGACGCGGTCGAAGGGCGCACGGGGCCGTGGGGGCCGCAGGGGTCGTTCCGCTCCGAGGCCGGAGGGGATCTCTGGCAGTTGGCCGCGGTCGTGCCGATGGTGCTCGCGCTCGGCTCCGGGCGGCGAGCCGTACGGCGAGCAGAGGAAGCGCGAGGGGCCGGGCGGAGTGCGGGAGCCGATCACGACCGGCCTTGATAACCGTTGGTTATCCGATGGAAACGTTCGGTGAACGGCGGTGTAGCTTGCTTTTCATGGATGCACAACGTACATACACTGCGCTCATGGCCAAGGATGAGCGCATCAATCTGCGGGTGGACGCCGAGAAGAAGCGGCTGTTCGAGACCGCGAGCGGGGCGACGGGCGTCTCGATGTCGGCGTTCATCGTCGACGCGGCGACGATCGCGGCGCAGCACGCGCTGGCGGACCGCACGGTCTTCCGGCTGGACCAGGAGCAGTGGGAGGCCTTCGACGCCATCCTGGACAGAGTTCCCGAGGACATGCCCAAGCTCCGCGAGCTCCTCACCACGCCGACCATTCTCGACGGGATCGAGTGAAGCTCTCGGCCGTCGAGCTCCTCAACCGCGGGCATCGGCTGGAGGAGTTCGACTGCGGTTCACCGATGCAGAACGACTGGTTGCGGCGCCACGCGTTGCAGTCCCAGTCCGGAGGGATGTCACGGGTCTACGTGATCCGGGATGTGGACACCGATGACGAGGTGGTGGGCTACTACGCGTTGGCGGCAGGGTGCGTCAAGCCGGCCGATGCTCCCGCGAGATTGATGAAGGGCGCCGGGTTGTACGACCAGCCGGTGGTGCTCTTGGCCCGGCTGGGAGTTGATCATCGTGTCCAGGGCATGGGTCTCGGCCGGGCATTGGTGGCCGATGTGATGCGCAGAGTCGTGGGCGTGGCGGACCAGGTGGGAGTACGGGCCCTGATGGTTCACTGCGAGAGCGAGTCGGCGCGCGCCTTCTACCTGCAACTGGCGGAGTTCGAGGTCAGCCCGACGGATCCCCTTCATCTGGTTCTCCCGATCAAGAGGATCCGACGATTCGGCACGCCGGGAGGCTGAGCCGGGTCAGGCGGACTGGGAGATCTGCCGGAGGAAGGCGGCGTTGGAGGGGGTCTCGCGGAGGCGGTCGAGGAGGAGTTCGAGGGCCTGCTGCCGCTCCAGACCGCCGAGGGTGCGGCGCAACCGCCCGATGAGCCGGAGCTCTTCGGAGTCGAGCAGGATCTCGTCGCGGCCATGGCGGGTGATCGCGGTGGTGGAACCGCGCGTCGATGCGGTAAAAGGGGCGGATCGTTCGCACGCGGCCTGGTCGGCAGTGCGTCACACCCGCTGCCGCCGTACCACCGGCAGCCCGTTCCTGGAAAGGAGACCGGATGCCGCACCAGCCCATGACCGTCGCGGGCGTCGAGGTGTTCCCGCTGTGCGACGCCGTCGGCCCGATGGGGGAGACGATCCGGCGCCCGCTGCCGGAGATGTTCCCCGGCGGCTGCCACCACGACGGGGAGTGGATCCTGCACTTCCACTGCTACCTGCTGCGCGACGCGGCGGGCCGTACCGTCCTGGTGGACACCGGGATCGGCCCGCAGGACGGCCTGGCGGCGAGCTGGGCCCCGGTCCCGGGGACGCTGGCGGCCGAGCTCGCCCGGGTGGGGACCGCACCGGAGGAGGTGGACACCGTGGTCATCACGCACCTGCACAGCGACCATGCCGGCGGGGCGGTGGCGGACGGGGCGCCGGTCTTCCCGAACGCGGAGTACGTGCTCCAGCGCGCCGAGATCGCCGCGGCCTCCGGGGCGGTCCTCGACGGCGTGGTCCGGCCGCTGGGCGAGCGGGTCCGGGTGGTCGACGGGGACGCGGACCTGTCCCGCGGCCTCCGGGTGCTCCACACGCCGGGCCACACCCCCGGCCACCAGATCGTCCGGGTGGGCGGCCTGGCCCTCACCGGGGACCTGGTGCTGCACCCCGTCCAGCTCGCCGACCCGGGGGTGCCCTACCTCTACGACGACGATCCGGAGCTCGCCGCGCGGACCCGCGCCGAGGTGCTGGACCGGGTCAGGGCGGAGGGCGGGCTGATCGCCACCGCCCACTTCGCGGAGCCCTTCACCTCTCTGTCCTGACGGCACGGGCTCGGTCTGACGGCACGGGCTCGACCCGGCGGCACGGGCTCTGCCCCACGGCGGCGATCTGTCGCGGAGGCGCGGAGAACCGATCGTGTCGGGAACGCCGCGGGATGACCCTGCCTGCGAGCAGGGGCCGGAGTGAGGGGATTCGGCGGCGGGAGGGCGTGCCGGCGGGTCTGCTGTGCTCATGCGGCCCGATCACCCCTGAGGAGCGAGCCGTCCGATCCGCTCCGCGCCGCACGGAATCCCATACGATGATCACCGACACGGAAGGGGGATCGGGGAAACGGGCTCCCAGAAGGACGCCCCATCCTGCCACCGATGGAATATCGCAAGCTCGGGCACAGCGGCCTGATGATCAGTGAGGTCACTTACGGCAACTGGCTCACCCACGGTGAGCTGGTGGACCGGGAGCAGGCGGCGGCCTGCATCCGGGCGGCCCTCGACGCGGGTGTCACCACCTTCGACACCGCCGACGTCTACGCGCAGGGAGCGGCCGAGGAGCTGCTGGGCGCCGCGCTGGCGGGCGTGAGGCGGTCGTCCCTGGTCATCGCCTCGAAGGTCTGCCTGCCCACCGGCAGCGGCCCGAACGACCGCGGTCTGAGCCGCAAGCACATCATGGAATCCTGCGAGGCGTCCCTGCGCCGTCTGCGCACCGACTACCTCGACCTCTACCAGGCGCACCGCTTCGACGGGACGACGCCTCTGGAGGAGACCCTGATCGCCTTCGACGACCTGGTGCGCCAGGGCAAGGTGCTCTACCTCGGCGTCTCCGAGTGGACGGCCCCGCAGATCGCGTCGGCGCTGACCGTCATCCGTGAGCTCGGGCTGCGTAGCCGCATCGTCTCGAACCAGCCTCAGTACAACATGCTGTGGCGGGTCATCGAACCGGAGATCGCCCCGCTGTGCCTGCGTGAGGGCATCGGGCAACTGGCCTTCCAGCCGCTCGCGCAGGGAGTGCTGACCGGTAAGTACCGGCCGGGCCAGGAACCGCCGGACGGGTCGAGGGGAAAGGCCGGCGGCCGGGCTCCCGCGTTCATCGGAAGAGTGCTGGGCCGACCGCTTCTCGAACGCGTGCAGGACCTCCTCCCCGTCGCGCGGGAATGCGGTCTGTCGGCCGCGCAGCTCGCGATCGCCTGGGTGCTCCGGCGACCGGGGGTCTCCTCGGTGGTCGCCGGCGCCACCAGGCCCGAGCAGGTCACCGAGAACGCCGCGGCGTCCGGCAGAACGATCGATGAGGCCACCCTGAAGCGGGTGGACGAGGTGCTCGGAGACCTCGTCGAACGGGATCCCGCCAAGACCGCTCAGATGATGGCGGTCAAGCCGGGTTGGATGAGAACCGCATGATGACGGGCCCGGCCCCGGTCTCTACGGCCGGCCGCCGGGCGGAGGCGGGAGGGCTCTTCGGCGGGTGAGCACGTCGTCGACCTGCACGCCGCATCCGGTGGCTCCGCCGAGCCGGTCATCGGCGCGGGCCCTAGGAGGACTGGGCCGCGAGCAGGCGGCGGGTGATCGCCCGGTAGCGCAGCACCTGCACCGCGCCGAGCAGCCAGAACGGATACTGCACGGCGAACGCCCAGTGGAAGGCGTCGGGGCCGGTCCCGCCGTGCAGGTCGAGGGCGACGCCGACGAGGGCGATCACCGACATGGAGGCGACGAAGCCGCGCGGAGCCCTTCACCCGGTCGCCCTGAACCCGGAGGTCGGTGCTGCGGGCCGCGCCCGCCGAGGGCGGGGAGACCGGGTCGGGGTCAGCCGCCGGTCGGGGCGAGGATCCGGTCGAGGTGATAGTCGATCACGCGCCGGACCTGCGCGATGGTGCGCCGGCCGTGCAGGACGTCCATTCCCAGGCCGGAGACGCCGGACACCAGGAGATCGGCCTCGTGCCCGGGATCGAGCCGTGCCGGCGCGGCCCCCTGCTCCTGCGCCTGCCGGATGACCGCGGCGACCAGCTGCTCCAGGGGGTCGGCGTCGGACAGGAAGACCGCGGCCAGAGCGGGATCGGTGAGGCTGCGTGCGTAGTAGGCGGCGAACACCCGGAGCGCCGTGCGCCGCCGGTCGTCCAGCGGCAGGAACTCGCTCATGATCGCCTGCAACAGTGCGCGCGGGGTGACGGGGTCGCGCAGAGCCCCGATCCGCTCCCGGGCGCGGCGCTCGTTGTCCTCGTGCAGCAGGTACAGCGCGGTGACCAGGAGCCGGTGCTTGCCGGTGAAGTGGTACTGGACCACGCGCAGCGACACTCCGGCCTCCAGCGCGACCTCGCGCATGCTCGCCGCCTGCAGTCCACGCTCGGCGGCGATGCGCCAGACGGCCTCGGCTATCTGCCGGCGCCGGGGTGACCGGAGATCCGTCGTGGCCGGTCCGGCCGCCGGCGGGGGCGGACTCCTCCGCCGCCGGTACGCCTTGGCCTGACAGCCGCGTGAGCAGTATGCGCGGGGCCTGCCCCGCCCCGCCGCGGGCAGCGAGGTCCCGCAGACCCGGCAGGCCGACTTTGTTTCATCACGCATGCCGACATAATATCTCAAAATTGTGTGACGTAAATAGCTAATACAGCTGATAAAGCGGTGAATGTGTGAAAGAAAATTGATACGTTCGTATCACAATGGAACGAGGGGAGATCGGCGATGGACGAGGCCTGGTACCGCCTGGGGATGCTTCTGACGCTCGCTGCGGGCATCTGGGAAGGCCCGATGGCCGTCATCTTCCGGCTTTTCACCGACAAAGAGCCGAATATCCTGACGGCGGCGAACTATCTTCCTGAACCCTGGTGCTATGTCGCGGCCGCGGGCGCGACGGTCGCCGCTCTCGCCGTGATCGCGGTCCTGGACGCCCGGCACAAGCGGGTGACGGCGTCCCGCGAAGACCGGCCCTAGGTTCCGTACGGAGTACGGGTCTCCCTACGAGCCGAAGCCTTCGCGCACCGGACCGATCTCGGCGCCGCCCCCGGCCCGATCGAGGACGACGTAGCCGAGCACGTCGCACCAGAACGCGGCGAGGCGCTCGGGATCCCGGCTGTCGATGACCAGCTCGCTGATACGGCACGCCATGCGGTTGGCGCCACCCCGCCCTGCCTCCTCCATGCGCGTGCCGAGCCGGCGCCGGCACCGTGATCACCACGGTCCTGCGCGGGCTTCCGGTCGCAGGGCTAGGAGGACTGGGCCGCGAGCAGGCGGCGGGTGATCGTCCGGTAGCGCAGCACCTGCACCGCGCCGAGCAGCCAGAACGGATACTGCACGGCGAACGCCCAGCGGAAGGCGTCGGGGCCGGTCCCGCCGTGCAGGTCGAGGGCGACGCCGACGAGGGCGATCACCGACATGGAGGCGACGAAGCCGCCGCCGTTCACGATGCCGCTCGCCGCGCCGATCCGGTCGGCCGGGTTGAAGGTCCGGGCGTAGTCGAAGCCGATCATCGAACCGGGGCCGTTGGCGGAGAGCGCCACCACGAGGACGGCCAGCAGCCACAGCGGGGCCCGTCCCGGCCAGGCCAGCACCGCGGTCCACGCCCCGGCGGTGCCGCCGATCACGGTGAGGACCAGCCGGGAGCGGTGGAACGGGAACCGTCCGGCGAGGTAGCCGAGCACCGGCCCGCAGGCCATGCCGCACAGGGTCAGCGCGGACAGCAGCACGCCCGCGGTGGACGGGTCCAGCCCCTGCGCCTGGACCAGGAACGGATATCCCCACAGCAGCAGGAACGCGGCGGCCGAGCACTGGGTGGCCGCGTGGGTCCACATGCCCAGGCGGGTGCCGGGCTCGGCCCAGGCGGCCCTCAGCCCGGGGGCCCGCTCCGCCGCCCCGTCGGGGCGGGAGTCGCGCAGGACCGCCAGGAGCAGGACCGCGGCCGCCACGCCGAGCCCGGCCGCGCCCAGGAAGGTGGGGGTCCAGCCGTACACGCTCAGGGAGTGGATCAGCGGGACCGCGGAGGCGAGCGCGCCGAGTTGCCCGATGATGCCGGTGAGCTGGACCATCACCGGGTTGCGCCGGGCCGGGAAGTGGAGGCTGACCAGGCGGATCACGCTGATGAACGTCATCGCGTCGCCGCAGCCGATCAGGGCCCGTCCGGCGGCCCCCGGGAGCAGGCCGGACGAGAAGGCGAAGACGAGTTCGCCGCAGGTCATCACCGCGGCTCCGATGACCAGCATGCGCTTGGAGCCGAGGCGGTCGACCAGGACGCCGACGGGCACCTGCATGCCCGCGTAGAACAGGAGCTGCAGCATGGCGAGCAGGGAGAGCCCGGACGCGCCGACCCCCAGCCGGGCGGCGGCCTCCAGACCGGCGACGCCGAGGGACTGGCGGTGGAAGACGGCGATGACGTAGGCGATGACGCCGGTGACCCAGAAGAGCAGCGCTGTGGACCGTGGCGTCATGGCCCGAATATTACTTTTGCTAACTTTCTGCCGCCGACAGGGGGTCGCCGCGGACGGCGCCGACGGGTGCATCCGGAGGAGGCGCGGTCCGCGCCGGGTCTCCGGGCTCAGGGCCGCCGGGGATAGCGGATCAGGAGGCCGGCGTGGACGTCCTGGTCCCCGGCGGCGTAGACGTGCGGGACGTCGGAGCGCCACGAGACGTGCTCGCCGGGCCCGGCGAGCAGGGGCGCGTCGGCAGGTCCGGCGCGCAGCGTCCCGGCGAAGACGGTGAGGTGCTCGGTGACGCCCTCCGGGTGGGCGGGCGAGGTCTGCGCCGAGCCCGCCGGCACGACGAGCCGGTAGAGCTCGAAGACGGCGCCCGTCTCCTCGAAGACCTCCAGCAGCACGCCCTGCACGGCCGCGCCGTGGACGACGGGGCCGGTGCCGACGGCGGCGGCCAGGGGCACGCCCAGCTGGGCGGTGACCGCCCACAGGGTCTCCAGGGTCGGGTTGCGGGTGCCGTTCTCCAGACCGGAGAGCGTCGCCTTGCCGATCCCGGCACGCCGGGCCAGCTCCGACAGGGACAGGCCGCGCTCCTCCCGCAGTCCGCGGATCCGCCGCCCGACGTCTGACATGTCGGTCGTGGGGGTGTCCGCCCCGGGCTGGGGGTTTGGTGCGTCGGACCTCATACGGCTATCGTGCAGCATGATGCCCGTTCCGTTTACGGAACACTCCGGAAACGTGAGGGGACGACGATGAACCGCCTGCTGCAGCCCGTGCTGGCCGGTGTGGTGACCGCCCTGGTGGGCTTCGCCAGCTCCTTCGCCGTCGTCCTGGCCGGGCTCCGGGCGGTGGGCGCCGACCGGGACCAGGCGGCCTCCGGCCTGCTCGCGCTCTGCGTCGCCGCCGGTGCCACCGCGATCTGGCTCGGCCTGCGGCTGCGCATCCCGGTCAGCGTCGCCTGGTCCACGCCGGGCGCGGCGCTGCTGGTCTCCACCGGCGCGGTCGAGGGCGGGTTCCCGGCGGCGGTCGGCGCGTTCGCCGTCTGCGGCGTGCTCCTCACTGTGGCCGGCCTCTTCCCGCCTCTCGGCCGCTGGATCGCGTCCATCCCCGCCCCGATCGCCGGGGCGATGCTGGCGGGGGTCCTGCTGAACCTGTGCATCGCACCGGTCCGGGCGCTCGTCGAGGTGCCCGCGGTGGCCGGTCCCGTGGTTCTCGTCTGGGCGCTGCTCAGCCGGTTCGCCCGGATCTGGGCGGTGCCCGGGGCCCTGCTGGCCGCCGTCGCGGGCATCGCGCTGACCGGGCCGGGCCTGGGCGCGGTGGACGCGCGCCCAGTGGTCGAGCTGACCGCGCCGTCCTGGAACGCCCCGGCGATGATCGGCATCGCGCTCCCGCTGTTCCTGGTCACCATGGCCGCGCAGAACGTGCCGGGCATGGCGGTCCTCGCCGGGTACGGCTACCGCCCTCCGCTGCGCACCGTCCTGGCCGGCACCGGCGCGGCGAGCACTCTCGGCGCGTTCTTCGGCGGGCACGCGGTGAACCTGGCCGCGATCACCGCGGCCCTGGCCGCCGGGCCCGACGCGGGCCCCGACCCCGGCCGCCGGTGGATCGCCTCCGTCACGGCCGGGGCCTCGATGGTCGTCCTGGGGATCGGGGCCGGGCTGGCGACGGCCCTGGTCCTGCTCTCCCCGCCGGTACTCGTCGAAGCGGTCGCCGGGCTCGCGCTGCTGGGCGCGCTCGCCTCTGCGGTCACCGCGGCCGTCGCCGAACCCGGCCGCGTCCAGGCCGCCGTGGTCACCTTCGCGGTCACCGCGTCGGGGATGACGCTGCTCGGGGTGGGCGCGGCCTTCTGGGGCCTGGTCGCGGGCGGGCTGATGACCCTGCTGCACCACCGCCCGACGCCTCCCCGGACCGCGCCGGCGGAGGCGGCCGGGGAGACCTCGGCGGAGACGCCCGGGGAGCCGTCCGAAGCAGAGACGCCCGGGGAGCCGTCCGAAGCGGAGACGCCCGGGGAGCCGTCCGAAGCGGGGACGTCCGGGGAGCCGTTCCGAGAGGTCGGCCGACGGTGACCGGTGGGCATCGCCCGGCGGGGCCGTACGGACGACTCCGCCGGTACGGGGCGCGGAGCCGTACCGGCGGAGTCGTCCGCGGGCGCCTACCGGTGGTGCGAGGTGCGCTGGTGGCGGCCGGCGACCAGCTGGTCGGTGGGCCGACCGGACTGGCGGGGGACGTCGACCCTCGGGTGGGGGGCCGTGGGCTCGTCCCGGTCGTCGACGCCGTCCCGGTCGCGGTCCCGGCTCACGGGCGGGGCGGCCGGAGCGGCGGCGGGGTCGGGGGTCTCGTGGAGCTTGCGCTCCAGCTCGCGCTTCTCCTCCTCCAGACGGGTGACGCGGTCACGCGCCTCCATCCGGGACTCGCGCAGCCGGCGGCGGCGCGCGGCGGCGTGCCGCATGCCGGCGAGCATCAGCGCGATGCCGAGCAGGAAGACGGCGCCGGTGACGACGCCGGCGAAGAAGAACTCCAGCTGCGAGAGCTGGAAGGTGCGGTCGAAGACCGTGAACGACGCGGTGGCGGTGGATGTGGCGGCCTCGTCCCAGGAGACCGCGATCACGGCCGCACCCGCGAGCACGATCAGGAGAAGTCCCAGCACTATCATCGTGACCTCATCTCGGCTGCGGATGTTGCGGAGCTTCTGCTTCCCGGGGCGTGCCGGATTATTCGTCGGCCGGGCCGGGTTTTGTTCGGACATGACGGACGTTGAGATCGTCGAGGCCGGTGGCGTTCCGTCTGGTTACCCTTACGGGATGGATCGCACCCGCCTGTACCGTGACGGCGTCCTGGTGCGGGAGAACTTCCCCATCGACGACGTGTCGGAGTGCGTCGCCGAGCCCGGCGCCGTCGTGTGGTTCGACCTCTGCGCGCCCACGGACGCGGAGCTGGCGAAGATCAGCGAGGAGCTCGGCCTGCACGAGCTGGCCGTCGAGGACGCGCTCCACGACCGCCAGCGCCCGAAGCTCGACACCTACGACAGCCACCTGTTCATCACCGTCTACGCGGCACGGCTGGCGGAGCGCCGGATCGACCTCACCGAGCTGTCGGTCTTCGTGACGGAGAACGCCCTGGTCACGGTGCGCGACAGCGACGGCTTCGACATCGAGGGGGTGCTCCGGCGCTGGGACGCCAACGCCGCGATGGCCCGGCACGGCGTGGCCTACCTGCTGCACGGCCTGCTCGACCACATCGTGGACGGCTATTTCGAGGTGCTGCAGCCGCTGGACGACCAGATCGAGGAACTGGAGGACGAGCTCTTCGACGGGGTCGACGGCGACCTGCGCACCCGCCACCGCCAGACGTTCGAGCTCCGCAAGACCCTGGTGCAGTTCCGCCGGCTGGCGATGCCGATGCGGGAGGTCGTCGGCACCCTGCTCCGCCGGGGCCCCGAGACGGTCGACCCGGTGCTGATCCCGTACTACCAGGACGTCTACGACCACATCCTGCGCGCCGCCGAGTGGACCGACTCCCTGCGGGAGCTGGTGGGCAACATCCGCGAGGCCCACCAGAACCAGCAGGGCTTCAAGCTCAACGAGATCATGAAGAAGGTCACCAGCTGGGCCGCCATCATCGCGGTGCCCACCCTGATCACCGGGTTCTACGGGCAGAACGTGCCCTACCCCGGTTCGGGAGAGCCGGCGGGCTTCTGGATCTCGACGGCTCTGATCGTCGCGGGCACGGTCCTGCTCTACCGGGAGTTCCGGAGACGCGACTGGCTCTGACGACCGGTGCTGACGACCTGCTCTGACGGCCGGTGCTGACGATCTGCTCTGACGGCCCGTCGGAGGCGCCCTCTTCGGGAGGCGCCCTCTTCGGGAGGCGCCCTCTTCGGGAGGCGCCCTCTCCGGGAGACGGCCCGGAGGATCCGGCGGAGCCCGCGCCGGTGGCCTTTCCGGGCCGCCGCCGTGTCACCGGGGCCGATTCAGGGAATCGGTGAAGTGCCGGTCAAGGGACGGTACTCGGAGGTCATGGGTGAGCACGCGGGGGGTGGTCACCGCCGTCCTGGTCGCCGCGGTGATGTTCGCGGCCGTGACACGGCAGGAGACCGGGGCGGCGACCGCGCCCTCGGGCGCCGTGGTGCGGGCCGCGCCCCTGCAGAACCCCGACGGCGTCAGGCCCGGCCTGGCCCCTGTCACCGGCGGAGACAGGGCCAGGGCGGTGCGGTTGATCAAGCGGTTGAGGACCGCGCCGATGGGGCCGAAGTCCGGTTACTCCCGAGCCCGGTTCGGGGAGAACTGGGCCGACACCGCCGCGGGCGTGCCGTACGCGCGCAACGGCTGCCGGACCCGCGACGACCTGCTCGCCCGCGACGGAGAGAACGTGCGCTACCGCAGGGGGTCGCGGTGCGTGGTGGTCGGACTGGACCTGCGCGACCCCTACACGGGCAGGACCATCCGCTGGAGCAAGCGCCGCGCGGACGAGGTCCAGGTCGACCACGTCGTCCCGCTCTCCTACGAGTGGCGGATGGGCGCCTCGCGCTGGTCCAGGACCAAGCGGGAACGGATCGCCAACGACCCGCTCAACCTCATGCCCGTGTACGGCGACGCGAACGAGGCCAAGGGCGGGTCCGGCCCGGCCGCCTGGCTCCCGCCCCGGCGCAGGGTCCGCTGCGCCTACGCCGTCCGGTTCGCCCAGGTCGCCCTGAAGTACGGCCTCCCGGTGACGCAGGCCGACAAGGCCGCCATGCTCGCCCAGTGCCGCTGAGCCCGGGGATGCCGCGGGGCTCGGGGATGCCGCGGGGCCCGAGGACGCCGCGGGGCCGGCGTGGTGGGACTGAAACGGTGGGGCCGGCGTGGTGGGACCGGAGCGGCGGGACTGGAGCGGCGGGACCGGAGCGGCGGGAGGTGGGACCGGTGGGAGCCGGGAGCCGCCGGGCTCAGAAGCGCCGGAGGATCGCCTGCTTGGCCTGGGCGAACTCCTCGTCGGTGAGCACGCCGTCCCGGTGGAGGCCGCCCAGCTCGCGCAGCCGCCGCAGGAGCGTGTCGTGGTCGTCCGGCTGCTCGCTCCCCTTCCCGGCCCGCTCCGCCGGGCCTTCCCCGGTTCCGGTCGCGGTGGCCTGCGCGGTGAGGGCGGCCCGTTCCGCGGCGGGCGGCGCGGGAGCCGACGGGTGCGGCAGCCGGGCGGTCAGGGCCGCGAGGAGCAGCGCGATCGTCCGGGTCTCCTTGTCCATGCCCCACAGCACCAGGCAGTGCGGGTCGTACTTGGGGGCGAGCCGGTGCGTCGAGCCGTGGACGTGGAAGCGGATGTGCCCGTTCTCCAGTCCGGCGGCCGGGATCCACTCCACACCGGTCAGCTCGGACAGGGGGATCCGCTGCGGACCGGCGGACTTCTTGGTCGACTCCACCGTCCAGTTCCACTCCAGGCGGACCGAGTCGCCGTCGAAGGTCGCGGTCCCGTCCCCTGCCGCGGCCGTCAGCGGCACGCTCGGGCCGGGCATCAGGTAGCGGGAGACCGGCGCGTCCGGCACCTGCTCGATGACCAGGGCGTTGCGCACCTCGTCCACGAAGTACTCGGCGACGCCGGTGCGATCGGGCTCGACGGCCAGCTGGTAGGGATCGGCCGAGTCCGGGATGCGACCGCGTGCGGCCTGGATGAACGGGTCGGCGCCCTCGCGCAGGCGCAGCCGGAGCCGCCCGCCCTTCTTGCCGGGCTCGTAGGAGACACCGGCCACCGCCTCCAGCGGCACGGTCACCTCGCCGAGCGACTGCCGCAGTTTGTGCACCCCCCGGTCACGGCCGGGCACGATCCGCAGGATCTCCCCGTCGAACGTCCACGTCCCGTCACGCCCCATGACCTCCGCCATACGCCTGATCTTATGCAGAAACGGGATTTCTCCGGCTGCGGGGACGGCCGTGCGGGCGTCTGCGGGGACGGCCGTGCGGGCGTCTGCGGGGACGGCCGCGGGTCCGGTGACGCCGCCGGGGGCGTCACCGGACCCGGAAGCCCGGCGCCGCCGGGGGTCTTCTATTCTTTCAATCCCACCCCACCCCCGATCCGGCAGGCGAAGGAACCCTCGTGACCTCCTCGGCCTCTTCCCCCTCCCCGGCTCCGAACACGGCGGCGCCGACCGCCGAGCGCGACCGCGCCCGGCGCGACTACGAGGAGCTGGTCCGGCGCGGCCTCTCCCTCGACCTCACGCGGGGCAAGCCGTCGCCGCGCCAGCTCGACCTCGCCCAGGCGCTGCTGACGCTGCCCTCGGGCGGCCACCGCGCCGCCGACGGGACCGACACCCGCAACTACGGCGGACTGCAGGGCCTGCCGGAGCTTCGGGAGATCTTCAGCGGCCTCCTGCAGGTCCCGGCGGCGCAGCTGGTGGCGGCGGGAAACTCCAGTCTCACCCTGATGCACGACTCCGTCGTGCACGCGCTGCTCAGCCGCCTGCCGGGCGCCGATCGCCGCTGGGCGGACGAGCCCCGGATCGCCTTCCTGTGCCCGGTCCCCGGATACGACCGGCACTTCGCCCTGTGCGAGCGGTTCGGCATCGAGCTGATCCCGGTGCCGATGACCGCCGACGGCCCCGACATGGACGTGGTGGAGGGCCTGGTCCGCGAGGACGCCCAGATCAAGGGCATCTGGTGCGTGCCGAAGTACAGCAACCCCGACGGCGCCTGCTACGGCGACGCGACCGTGCGCCGCCTGGCCGCCATGCCGACCGCGGCCCCGGATTTCCGGATCTTCTGGGACAACGCCTACGCCGTCCACCACCTGACCGACGAGCGCGTGGAGATCGCCGACCTGCTGGCGCTCTGCGCCGAGAGCGGCAACCCCGACCGGGCGTTCGTCTTCGGCTCCACCTCGAAGATCACCTTCGCCGGTGCCGGGGTCGCCTTCTTCGGCTCCTCCCCGGACAACGTGGCCTGGCTGATCGGCAACCTGGGCAAGGGCACCATCGGCCCGGACAAGGTCAACCAGCTCCGCCACGTGGAGTTCCTCCGCGACGCCGACGGCGTGCTCGCGCACATGGAGCGCCACCGCGAGCTGCTGCGGCCGAAGTTCGACGCGGTGGAGGCGATCCTGAGCAAGGAACTGGGCGGCACGGGGCTGGCCACCTGGTCGCGCCCGGCGGGCGGCTACTTCGTCGGCCTCGACGTGCTGGAGGGCTGCGCGCGCGAGGTGGTGCGCCGCGCGGCCGAGGCGGGCATCGCCCTGACGCCCGCCGGGGCGACCCACCCGTACGGGAAGGACCCCCGCGACAGCACCATCCGCATCGCACCCAGCTACCCGGAGCCGGAGGAGCTGGAGCTCGCCATCACCGGCCTGACCGTGTGCGTGCGGCTCGTCGCCACCGAGAAGCTGCTGGAGGCATCCCGCTGACACCGGAACGCCGCGGCGGAGCGGTGATCCATGGGGCATCCTGGGATCAAGAGGTCGCGGGTGGTTCGAGCCGGAGAGGACGGGACTATGGCCGTCGGGTTCCGCAAGGTCGCCGGGGACATCAAGGCCCGCCGCAACCTGGACGTGTACGCCGTGGCCGCCGTCACCGTGCTCTTCGCGGTCCTGTCGACCATCGGCGACATCCTGCCCGACAACCTCAAGTGGACCGTCGTCCTGGCCGGGATCGGCCTGCTCGTCTACCGGGTCGCGGTGCCTCCCGAGCCCGCGGCCAAGCAGGACGACCTGCTGGGCGACCGCTCGGCCTACGAGCACGTCCCGCTGCACGTCCGCTTCCGCCAGGCGCGGGACGTGCGGATCCTCGCCCCCTCGGCGGTGAACCTCCTCTCGCCGCAGACCTGCGAGCTGCTGCGGAGCACCGTGCTGTCCCGCGCGGACGGCACGGTGCGGGTGCTCGTCCTCGATCCCGCGGAGACCGCGGCGGTCGGGATCGCCTCGGCCCAGCTCGACGACTCGGTCGACCTGCCCGTGCAGCGGCTGCCCGACGCGGTGCGCACCACCGTCGGCCATCTGCGGGCCATGGGCCGCTGGCAGGTGAAGGGCGACTTCGGAGCGCGGCTGCTGCCCTACAGCCCCGGTTTCAGTCTCATCGCGCTGGACCCGGACACCGCCCACGGGAAGGTCATCGTCGAGACGCACGGGTTCCGCAACACCTCGACCGCCTCCCGCATGCACCTGGAGCTCACCAGGGAGAACAGTCCGCACTGGTACGCCTACTGGCTCCAGCAGTTCGAGCACGCCTGGCAGACCGGCTCGCCGCTCGACGGCGCGGTCCGGGATCCCGGTCCCGTCGGGTCCGCTCATCCCGCGGGGTCCGCCGATCCCGCGGGGTCCGTCGGTCCCGCCGCGCCCGCCCAGAGCTGAGGGGTCCGCTGATCCCGCCGCGCCCGCCCGGAGCTGAGGGGTCCGTCGGTCCCGCCGCGCCCGCCCGGAGCTGAGGGCGATCCGGATGGGGACCGGCTCGTCCGGTCGCGGGTCAGGGCCTCGGCCTCTCCCCGAACGCACCCGGGCCCGCTCCGGGCCCTCCCCGTACCGTCCGGGGGCGCCGCGGATGCGAGCATCGGACCCGGTGCGGACCGGAAGGCGGGGTACGGATGTCACACGGTCGAGGGCTGTCCCGTCCTCATGGCGTGAACGACGATCTCGACGGCCTCGCCGCGGAGTTCCACGCGATCCGGCCCCGGCTGGTGGGAGTGGCCTACGGGCTGCTCGGCACCGTGGACGAGGCCGACGACGTGGTGCAGGACGCGTGGCTGCGCCTGGTCCGGACCGACCGGACGGAGATCCGGGACGTCACCGGCTGGCTGGTGGTCACGGTCTCCCGGCTCGCCCTGGACGTGCTCCGCTCGGCGCGCGTGCGCCGGGAGGAGTACGTGGGTCCGTGGCTGCCCGAACCGGTGGTGCAGGAGTCCGACCCCGCCGAGCGGGTGACGCTGGACGAGTCGATGAGCCTGGCGATGCTGGTCGTGCTGGAGTCGCTCAGCCCGGCCGAGCGCACCGCGTTCGTGCTGCACGACGTGTTCGGCCTCCCGTTCGCCGAGGTGGGTGAGGCGGTCGGGCGCACGCCCGCGGCCTGCCGCCAGTTGGCGGCCCGCGCGCGCCGGCACGTCTCGGCCCGCGCGCCCAGGTTCGACGTGGACGCCGCCGAGCACCGCAGAGTGGTGGACGCCTTCGCCGCGGCGTCGGCGGGCCGGGACCTCGGTGCCCTGCTGGCGCTGCTCGACCCGGACGTGGTGCTGCGCAGCGACGGCGGCGGAGTCGTCAGGGCCGCCCGGCGGCCGATCCTCGGCGCGGACCGGGTGGCCCGCTTCGTGCTCGGCGTGGCCGAGCGCTTCGGCGCCCGCCACCGCCTGCGGCCGTCCACGGTCAACGGCCGGCCGGGCCTGCTCCGCTTCCAGGGGAAGGAACTCGTCGGGGTGATGGGGCTGACCGTCGCGGACGGCCGGATCACCGAGATCGACACCGTGATGAATCCCGAGAAACTGAGGAGAGTCCGATGAAGGCACGGATGAGCGTCGCGGAGCTGGCTCCGGAGGCGTACCAGGCGATGCTGGGCCTGGAGGGGTTCCTGCGCAGCAGCACGCTGCCGCACGCCACGCTGGAATTGGTGAAGCTGCGCGCCAGCCAGATCAACGGCTGCGGGTTCTGCGTGGACATGCACAGCCATGAGGCGAAGAAGGCCGGGGAGAGCGACGAGCGGCTCTTCGCGGTGGCGGCCTGGCGGGAGGCGCCGTACTTCACCGACGCCGAGCGGGCGGCGCTCGCCCTGGCCGAGGAGGCCACCCGGCTGGCCGACCGGGGCGAGGCCGTGCCCGACGCGGTGTGGGAGGAGGCCGCCCGGCACCACGACGAGAAGACGCTGGCGGCGCTGGTCGTGGCGATCGCCACGATCAACGCATGGAACCGCATCTGCGTGACCACCCGGCAGATCGCCGGCTCCTACCGCCGGTCCTGACGGCCTCCGGTCCTGACGGCCTCCGGTCCCATACGGCCCCTCCCCGACCCCGTACGGCCTCCGGTCCCGTACAGCCCCTCCCCGACCCCGTACGGCCTCCCCGGGGAGAGCGGACGTTCTCCGCGACGCGAGGCCTCCCGGGGGACGGGTGTTCTCTGCGATCATGCCGGGATGACCGAGAACGGCGGGAACGCGGCAGGGAGGCCGAGCAGGCGGGAGATCTCCGAGGCCGTCGGCGACCTGGGGTGGCGGTACGTCCTGGGCGCCCTGCAGACGCAGCTCCGGGTGCCCTCGCTGCGCCGGGCGGCCGACGTCGCCGCGCGTGTGGTGGCGGCGGCCGGTGCGGAGGCCGACGGCGCTCTCTGGATGGACGTGCGCGGCGACCGGCTGGTGCTCACGCTGCAGTCGCTCGCCGCGGCGACGGTGACCTCCGCGGAGGTGGAGCTCGCCGGCCGGATCTCCGCGGCCGTGCGGGAACTCGGCCTGCGGCTCTCGCCCGGGGTCGCCGACCCGGAGCCGCGCTCGGTCCAGCTCGTCGAGATCGCGATCGACGCGCTGGACGCCGCGCGGATCCGCCCTTTCTGGAAGGCGGTGATGGGCTACGTCGACGAGGTCGGCGCGGACGGCCCGCAGGACCCGATCGTCGACCCGCTCCGCCACGGCCCGGCGATCTGGTTCCAGCGGATGGACGAGGCCCGCCCGCAGCGCAACCGCATCCACCTGGACGTGTCCGTCCCGCACGACGAGGCGCCCCGCCGGATCGAGGCGGCCCTGGCCGCCGGTGGTGTGCTCCTGTCCGACGGGCACGCCCCGTCCTTCTGGGTTCTGGCGGACGCGGAGGGCAACGAGGTCTGCGTCACGACCTGGCAGGGCCGGGACTGAGAGGTCGGCGAAGGCCGTTAGAAGCTGCTGGTAGGCGGGATGGCCGGGCAGCACTGGAGGCGGCGTAACCGGTTCGGCTTGGCGAGCCGGATGAGGGAGCGTCACCGCTGGGCTTGGGGGAGCTTGTCGGGATTGGTGATTGAGTAGATGCTCACGATCTGGTCGCCGTCGGGGGTGAGGTCGACGATGACCACCGCGATCGGGCTGTCTCCGGAGAAGACCAGCGCACATGGGTCACCGGCAACGCGCCGGTAGCGGATGTCCAGTCCGTCGGCGGGTAGCGTCGCGGCGACCGACATGAACAGCGCGGCCACCCGGTCGCGGCCGTGCACGGGGCGCAGGCTGGTGGCGGGTCCCTTGCCGCCGCCGTCGGTCCACAGGGTCACGTCGGGGGCGAGCAGTTCCAGCAGGGCGCGCAGGTCGCCGCCGAGGGCGGCCGCGGCGAACCGTTCGGTGACCTGGGAGTGCACGTCGGGCGCGGGCCGGTGCCGGGGACGGCGCGCCTGGACGTGGCGGCGTGCGCGGGCGGCGAGCTGGCGGACGGCCGCCGGGGAGCGGCCGAGGATGTCGGCGGTCTCCGGGTGGCCGAACCCGAACACCTCGTGCAGCACGAAAACCGCCCGTTCCAGCGGTGACAGGGTCTCCAGTACCACCAGCATCGCCATGGACAACGATTCGGCGCGTGAGGCGGCGTCGGCGACGTCTTCCTGGGTGGTGACCAGCGGTTCGGGCAGCCAGGGGCCGACGTAGGTTTCCTGACGGCGGACGACTTCTGCGCGGCGGGCGAGCGCCTGGTTCATCGCGATCCGCACCAGGTAGGCCCGGTGGTTCTCGACCGGTGCGGCGTCCGGCGTCCGGTGCCGGGCGGACCAGGCCAGCCAGACCTCCTGCAGCGCGTCCTCGGTGTCGGCGAGGCTGCCGAGCATGTTATAGACCACCGAGAACAGCAGTTCGCGATGGTCGAGGAACTGCTCGGTGACCGCTTCGCCGGTCGTGTGCTGTGGAGCCGATGCCATGGTGTCCCCTTCTCATCCTCATCTCTCGCGACCGAAGAGTCCCCTGATCCCGCGAGTGTGACATGGACGCCTCGAATGTGATCCAGGACACGATCTGCTGCGGCGATGTCACACTCGGCGGCCGGCATCCCTCTCTGGTGGCGTCCGAAATCACGATCCGCAGGAGATGTTCGATGCGTACTTTGATCCGTGACGCCAAGGTGTTCGACGGCGAGCGCACCATCGCGCCGACAGATGTGGTGCTGGAGGGCGATCGGATCGCCTCGGTCGGTGCTGACGCCGGTGCCGGTCTTCGGGCCGACGTCGAGGTCGACGGGACCGGCGGGACGCTTCTTCCGGGGCTGATCGACGCGCACACGCACGTCTTCGACGGCAGCCTGGCAGAAGCCCTGCGCTACGGGGTCACCACCGAGCTCGACATGTTCTGCCTTCCGCAGACGCTGCCGAAGCAGCGGCGACTGGCCGCCGAGAACGACGACGTCGCCGACTTCCGCAGCGCGGGCACCCTGGCCACCGCGCCCGGCGGACATCCCACGCAACTGCTCGCGGCCCTGGCCGGCACTGTCCTGGATGGCATCGACGCAACAGCGATCGACTTCGTCTCCGATCCGGCGCAGGCGCCGGCCTTCGTGGCGGCCAGGCTGGCCGAAGGAGCCGACTACCTCAAGATCGTTATCGACGACGGCGCGGTGCACGGCGCCGACCTTCCCGCGATGAGGCCGAGGACCATCGCCGCCCTCACCGCGGCGGCGCACGAGGCGGGGCTGCGGGTCATCGCCCACGCGATCACAGCCGCCGAAGCGGCGATCGCGATCGATGCCGGCGTGGACGGTCTGGCCCACGTGTGGACCGACCTCGCACCGGACGACCCCGCCTCACGGCTGCTGGCCGAAAGGGTTCGCGCCCAGGGGGTCTTCGTGGTCACCACGCTCGCCTACTTCGAGGCGATCACCGCCCAGCACGTCCAGACCGCCGACTGTGCCCGGCCCGGCAGCTCCGCCAACGCCGCCGGCGCGATGCGAGCCCTGCGGCACGCCGGTGCGCCCCTTCTCGCCGGAACCGACGCCACTCCGTTCGCGCCCGCCCACGGCGCCGGGATGCACCGCGAACTGCGCCTCCTCACCGAGGCCGGGCTCAGCCCGCAAGAAGCGCTGGCCGCGGCGACCAGCCTTCCCGCACACCACTTCGGCCTGTCCGACCGCGGTCGCATCGCCCCCGGTCTACGCGCCGACCTGATTCTGGTGAAAGGCGATCCCACCCAGGACATCACCACCATCGCCACCATCACCGAGGTCTGGCGGCGCGGCGTCAGGCAGTCCCGCTGACCACCTCCCGCACCCGTCCAGGAGCGACTTCCATGCTCGAATGGCATACCCGCGATCCGCTGCGTCTGATGCGCGTCACCACCGTCCTGCAATCGGCCGCCCTTCTCGCGCAGGCGGTGACGGCCGGTCTCCTGCTGGCCTCGGTGTCCGCCGGTCTGACGGCGCACGGCGTCCTGGCTGGAACCGTCGTCCTCGTCGTGCTGCTCAACCTCCTGGGCGCCGTTCTGGCCGGCTCGCCCGAGCTGCCCGGCCGCCATATCGCCGCTGCCGGCGCATACGGCCGTCCGCACCCGGACCTTCGAACTCGCCGAACACCACATCAACGGCAGGAAGATGGATCCCCGTCGGATCGACGCGCACGTCGGCAAGGACACCACCGAGATCTGGGAGGTGCGTAGCGGCGACAGCACCCTGCACACCTTCCACGGGCACGACGTGCAGTTCCAAGTCCTGGCGGTCGACGACCGCAGACCGCCTCCGGAACTGTCCGGAAGGACACCGTCCTGCTTCCGCCGGGAACTCGGATGCGACTCATCATGCGCTTCGCCGACTACGCCGACCCCCACTGGCCCTACATGTTCCACTGCCACTTGCTGTACCACGAGAACGAGGGAACGATGGGTCAGTTTTTCGTCCTCGCCCCGGGTCAGGCCGCCGAACCGGCGCTCCTCCCTGGTGAACACCCGTCACATCACTGAGACGATGTTGCGCTTGCGGCCGACGATCTTCTTGCCGGCGTCGATGCCCTGGGCGGCGGCGGGTGCGTCGCCGGAGGTCTTGATGCTCTGGCTGTCGATCAGGCAGGCCGTCGGTTCGGGATCGTGACCCTCGGCGGCGCGGGCCGGGCGGCGCAGCAGGCCGCTGCCCCGGTGTGTGGTCCGGCCGGTCCTGTGGTCCGGCCGGGCCGGCGGAGGCGCCCCCGGCCGGACGGTCACCCCTTCGGGACGACCGGGAGCCGCTCCGGACGCCGGACGATGTGCCCGGTGGTCCACGGCACGGCGTCCGCCGGTTCGGCGAGGGCCAGGCCGGGGAGCCGCTCGGTCAGCACGGCGAGCGCCTCGACCAGCTCCAGGCGGGCCAGGTTCGCGCCGAGGCAGTAGTGGGCGCCGCGGCCGAACGCCAGGTGCCCCGGACCGTCGCGGCCGATGACGAAGCGGTCGGGTTCGGGGAAGGCCGCCGGGTCGTGGTTGGCCGCGCAGGGCGGGGCCATGACGGCCTCGCCCCGCCGTACGCGGCCGCAGGAGAGCTCGACGTCCTCGGTGGCGACGCGGAGCAGGCCGACGTCCCCGGGCTCCTCCATCCGGAGCAGTTCCTCGACGGCGGGTGCGACCAGCTCGGGAGAGGCCACCAGGCGGGCGTACGCGCCGTCCGGGCCCAGCAGCCGGAGCAGGGCGCGGGACAGCACCGAGGCCGTCGTCTCGTGACCGGCGAGGAAGAGCCCGAGCGTGATGCGGATCAGCTCCTCCTCGTCGAGCTTGTCGCCCTCGTCGTGGGCCTCGATGAGCGCGGTGAGCAGTCCGTCACCGGGACGGAGGCGGTGCGCGGCGATGAGTTCGGCGATGTAGGCCCCGAACTCGATCATCGCGGAGATCTGCTCGTCGGGGGTGAGCGCCGACGTGGAGAGCGCGGCGTCGGACCACTCGCGGACCCGCGCGACGTCGAGGTCCTCGACGCCCATGACGTCGCAGATCACCTGGACCGGCAGGGGGAAGGCGAAGGCGGAGACGAAGTCGACCGGGCCGTCCTGCTCCAGCATCCCGTCCACCAGCCGGTGCGCGATCGCGCGCACCCGGGGACGCCACGCCCCGATCTGCCGGGGGGTGAAGGTCCCGGACAGCAGCCGCCGCAGCCGGGTGTGGCGCGGCGGGTCCATGGAGATGATGCTCCCGGGGGCGTCGGCGATGTCGAACCCCGGAAGGAAGCGCGGCGCCCCGGGATAGTCGAGCTCCCGGGAGAACCGCGGGTCGCTCAGGACCGTGGCGACGTCGTCGTACCGTACGGCCAGTAGGGCGCGGTCCCCGCTGGGCATCTCGACCGGTCCGAGGGGCTCCTCGCGGTGACGGCGGCCGTACTCGGTGGGAGGGCCCTGGTGCGGGCCGGGGGCGAACGGGAACTGCGCGGCGTCCGACATCAATCGACCGTATCAACGGAACCCCCGGTCGGAAAGGAGCCTTCCCGATCCTTCGGCAGGCAGGTCCCGCCCCCGGGAGCGGTGCCCGCGCGCCGGTTTTCCCCGCCGGGATGAGGGCATTCGCCCGTCATGATGCGCAACCTGGTCAGAGGGGCCGCAGGAGGCGTGCTCGCCACCGCGGTGATGAGCGTGGTCATGGTCGCCGGGGAGAGGGCCGGGCTGATGGGCGACCAGCCGCCCAAGCGCATCGTCCGCGCCGCCCTCCCCGGACACCGGTACCGGCCCAAACCCGGTGAAGGGGTCCTGGGCGCGATCGCGCACATCGGGTTCGGCGCCACCGCCGGCGCGCTGTACGGCCTGCTCTCCCGCGGGAGGCCGGTCGCCCCGCCGCTCGGCGTCGTCTACGCCCTGGGGATCTGGGTCGGCAGCTACGCGGGCTGGGTTCCCCGCCTGGGGATCCTGCCCTCGATCCCGCACGACCGTCCGGGACGCCCCCTGGTGATGGGCGCGGCCCATGTGGTGTACGGCGCGGCGCTCGCCCTCGCGCTGAACCGGATGAACGGCACGGACCCCACCGGCTCCGGAGCCCGCGGGACGGGATGACGCCACAGCCGGCGGAGCGGGGCGGTCCGGAGGCCGGATCCGGAGTGCTTCCGCGAGGCTTCCTCCCTTCCGTGCGGGTATGAACCGGTGAGGGGCCGAACCGGTAAGGGGCCGTCGGTGCCGTGGACCGACCGAGCGGGGGCGAGGCAATGGAGATCGTGTCGTTCCGTACTCCGGGCCTGGGCGACCAGAGCCATCTGCTGGTCCACGAGGGTCTGGGGGTGCTCGTCGACCCCCAGCGCGACGTCGACCGGTTCCTGCGGGCCGTCGCCGAGCGGGACGTGGAGCTGCGGTTCGTGCTGGAGACCCACCTGCACAACGACTACGTCTCGGGCGCCGAGCAGGCCGCGCTGCGCACCGGGGCCGAACTGGTGCTGCCCGCCGCGGCGGCGGCCGCCTACCGCCACACCCCCGCCTTCCACCTGGAGGACCTCGCGGCCGGCCGGGGCCTGGTCGTCCGCCCGATCCACACGCCGGGCCACACCCCCGAGCACACCGGCTACCTGGTGCTGGCCGACGGCGAGCCCGCGGCCGTGTTCTCCGGCGGCAGCCTGCTGGTGGCCTCGGCCGGCCGCCCCGATCTGCTGGGTCCCGAGCGGGCCCGCACCCTGGCCCGTCTGCAGTACGGCTCGCTGCGCCGGCTGGCGGCCCTGCCCCCGCGGACCCGCCTGTTCCCCACCCACGGCCAGGGCTCGTTCTGCACCGCCTCCGGCGCGGGCCGGCACACCTCCACCATCGGGGAGGAACTCACCGGGAACCCGCTGCTGGCCCTCGCCGTCGGCGGTGCGGCCTCCGCCGCTTCCGCGACCTCCGCGGCATCCGCAGGCGCCGACTCCGCGGCATCCGCGGCATCCGCAGGCGCCGACGCCGCCGCGGAGGCCTTCGCCGACGCCCTGCTCGCCGATCCGATGCCGATCCCGGCGTTCTACCGGCACATGGGCCGGGCCAACGTCCTCGGCGTGCCGCCGATGCCCTCTCCGAGGGTCCCCGAGCTCACCGTCACCGCCGTGCCCGACGGGGCGCGGGTGGTGGACGTCCGCTCTCGGAGGGCGCAGGCGCGGGGCGCCCTCCCCGGATCCGTCGGGATCGAGCCGGGTGACGACCTGGGCAGCTGGGCCGGCTGGCTGCTGCCCTACCGGGCGCCGCTGGTGCTGGTCGCCGAGCGGGAGCAGGACGTCACCGAGGAGGTCGTCCAGCTCGCGCGGATCGGGATGGACACGGTCCGCGGCGTCGTCCGGGACCTCGGCCCGGCGGCCACGCAGACCTTCACGCTCGTGGACCTGCCCGCCTTCCTCCGGCATCTCGCCCTGCCCGGCGCACAGGTGCTCGACGTGCGGATGCCCGCCGAGCGGCGGGCGGCGCGGCTGGCCGGCGCGGTGGAGCGCTTCCTGCCCGACCTGGTGACCGAGGGCGTCCCGGACGGCCTCGACCGGGACCGCCCCGTGCTGGTCGCCTGCGGTTCCGGCCGCCGGGCCTCCATCGCCGCGACGCTGCTGGCGGGAGAGGGCTATCGGCCCGTCGTGCTGACGGACGCCGGGATCCCCGACGTGCTCGCCGCCCGCACCGCGCACCGCGCCGCCTGACGGTCCGCGCCGCCTGACGGTCCGCGCCGCCCGCGCACCGCGCCGCCTGACGGTCGGGCCCCGCACCGCCGGACGGTCCGCGGGGGAAACGACCGAGGGCCCGGTCGCCGTCTCCGGCGACCGGGCCCTCGGCCTCGGGAATTCACTGCAACGTCGGGGTGACAGGATTTGAACCTGCGACCTCTTCGTCCCGAACGAAGCGCGCTACCAAGCTGCGCTACACCCCGGTGCACGCCGTCTTGCTCGTGCTTGGGAAAGTCTAGCGGACTTCGTGGATGCTTGTGCCACTCCGGCGGCGCGGCACGAGCGTCAGGAGCGAGGCCTCCGGGAAGCAGGCGAACCGGACCGGGGAGTACGGGCTGGTGCCGAGGCCGGCGGAGACGTGGAGGTAGGCGGAGTCGTGGCGGCTCAGGCCCTTGACCCGGGCCCGGTCGATACCGCAGTTGGTGACGAGCGCGCCGTAGAACGGGATGCAGAGCTGGCCGCCGTGGGTGTGCCCGGCCAGCAGGAGCTGGTAGCCGTCGGCGGCGAAGCGGGTCATGTTGCGGGGCTCGGGGGAGTGCATCACGCCCAGGCGGAGGTCGGCGTCCGCGGGGGCGGGACCGGCGATCCGGTCGTAGCGGTCGTAGTCGATGTGGGAGTCGTGGATGCCGCCCACGGCCACGTCGAGGTCGGCGACCTTGATGCGGGCGGTGGTGTTGTTCACGTCGAGCCAGCCCTCGGCGGCCATCCCGGCGCCGAGTTCCTCCCAGGGCAGGTCGGGCGTGTTGCGGCTGTTGTCGCCCTTGGAGGTCCGCCACAGGTAGCGGGCGGGGTTCTTGGGGCGCGGGGAGTAGAGGTCGTTGGAGCCGTACACGAACAGGCCCGGACGCTCCAGCAGGGGCTCCAGGGCGTGCAGCAGCGCGGGGACCGCCTCGGGGTGGGCGATGGAGTCGCCGGTGTTCACCACCAGGTCGGGCCGGAGGTCGCCCAGGGAGCGGACCCACTCGATGAGCAGCCGCCGCCCGGGGGTGAGGTGCAGGTCGGAGAGGTGGAGGATGCGCACCGGGCGCTGTCCGGGCTCCAGCACCGGCACGTCGAAGCGCCGCAGCCGGAACGCGTTGCGCTCGATGACGGAGGCGTAGGCCAGACCGGCCAGACCGGCGCCGAGCAGGGACAGGGGTACCGCGGCTGCTTTCCTCACCCTCCCATCATGCCCGAGCCGGGCCGCCGATCCGGCCCGCCGGAGGGAAACCCGGAATACAGCCGGGCTGGTGAGACGGCAAGATGGACCGCATGAGCGCATTGAAGGACAAGCTGAAGGCCGATCTGACGGCCTCGATGAAGAGCAGGGACGAGATCCGCACCCGGACGATCCGGATGGCCCTCGCGGCGGTGAACGTCGAGGAGGTCTCGGGCAGGACCTCGCGCGAGCTGACCGACGACGAGATCGTCAAGGTGCTGACGAAGGAGGCCAAGAAGCGCCGCGAGGCGGCCGAGGCATTCGGCGGGGCCGGCCGCACGGAGCAGGCGCAGGCCGAGCTGGACGAGCAGGCCATCCTGGAGGAGTACCTTCCGGCCCAGCTCTCCGACGCCGAGCTCGCCGCGCTCGTGGAGGAGGCCCTCGCGGAGAGCGGCGCGTCGGGGCCGCAGGCGATGGGGCAGGTCATGAAGGTCCTCAACCCCAAGGTCGCCGGGCGCGCCGAGGGCGGCCGGGTGGCCCAGGCCGTGCGGGCCCGCCTGGCGGGCTGATGATCCCGGAGGCGTCCTCCGGGCCGGCGACGTGAAGAGAGAGAGCCCTCTCCGGGCGCCACCGGCCCGGAGGAGGGCTCTCTTCTTCTCTCCGCGTTCACCGCTCGCATCGACCGCCGCGGCGGTCAGGGGATGATCGGAGCGCCGCCGTTCGCGCCGCCCCAGTCGTCCGGGGCCTCCACGTCGTTGCCGCCGCCTCCGCCTCCGCCGCCGCCTCCGCCGTCGCCGCGGCCGCCGCCGTCACCGCCGACCTCGGCGGGCTTCTTGGGCGGCGGGGCGCACCGGCCGGCCGAGCAGCCGCCGAAGCGCTCCATGTTCACCGGGGTGAACGGCGTCGCCTCCACGCCCTTCAAGGCGTCGATCATGGAGTTCTTCCAGATCGGCCCGGCGATCGAGGCGCCGTACACGTAGGAGTAGTAGCGCCCGCCGATGGTCACGCCGATCAGGTCGTGCTCGAAGGCGCCGCGCGGGTCGCCGATGCTGACCGCGGAGGCCAGGTCGGGGGTGAAGCCGGCGAACCAGGCCGCGGTGTAGGCGTCGGTGGTGCCGGTCTTGCCCGCCGCGGGGCGGCCGATGCCGCCGACGGCGCTCATCGTGCCCTTGGTGAACACCCCGGACATGATGTGCGCGGCCGCGTCGGCGACCTCCTCGTCCAGGACCTGCTTGCACTTCGGCTTGTACGGGGTGGCCTTGTTGTTCCGGTCGCGGATCTCGGTGATGGCCATCGGCTTGCAGTAGGCGCCGCGGGCGCCGATCGTCGCGTAGGCGGCGGAGACCGTCACCGGGTCCATCTCGTTGATGCCGAGGGTGAAGGTCTCGTACTCCTTCAGCGGCTGCCCGTCGGCGCGCTTGATGCCGAGTTTCTGGGCCGTCTTGACGGTCTCGCAGAGCCCGACGACCTCCTCCAGCTTCATGAAGAAGGTGTTCACCGAGCCGAGGGTGCCGGTGGTCAGCGTCTTGAAGCCGCCGCCGCCCTCGCTGGAGTTGCTGACCGTGTGCGAGGGCTCGCCCACCCGGTTGCCCTTGCAGTCGCGGAAGGCGCCGCTGCTCGGCGCGTTGTAGCCGGAGCCGGTGCCGAAGCCGTCGTTCAGCTTCATGCCCTTCTCCAGGGCGGTGAGCAGGGTGAAGGGCTTGAAGGTGGAACCGGCCTGGAAGCCGGCGCCGCCGCCGTGCAGCACGTCGGCGGCGAGGTTGTAGCTGATCTCGTTCTTCTTCTTGTTCTGCCCGAACTTCCGGCTGGCGGCCATCGCCTTGATGGCGCCGGTGCCCGGCACGACCATGGCCTGGGAGGCGACCGGCTTGTCGGTGGTCTTGACGTAGGCCTTGATGGCCTTCTCGGAGGCCTTCTGCGCCTGCGTGTCGAGCGTCGTCTTGATCGCCAGGCCGCCGCGCTGGAGGAACCTCTTGCGCGCCTCGGCGGTCTTGCCGAAGTCCTCGTTGTTGAGGATCTCGTGCTGGACGTAGAGGCAGAAGTAGGGGTACGGGCTCTCGTCGCAGCCGCCGGGGACCGGGACGTCCTTGTAGCCGAGCTTCTTGGCCTTGGCCTCCTCGGCCTCCGCCTTGGTGATCTTGCCGAGTTCGGCCATCCGGTTCAGCACGGTGTTGCGCCGCTCCAGCAGCCGGGCGCGGGCGGCCTTGCCGGTGTTGGGGTCGGTCACGCTCGGGTTCTGCACGGCCCCGGCCAGCGTGGCGGCCTCCCACAGGGTCAGCTTGGAGGCCGGCTTGCCGAAGAACCGCTTGGCGGCGGCCTGGATGCCGTGCGCGCCCGCGCCGAAGTAGGAGATGTTGAGGTAGCGCTCGAGGATCTCCGACTTGGTGTACTTCTCCTCGATGGCCAGCGCGTAGCGCAGCTCCTTGAGCTTGCGGGCGAGCGTGGGCGCCTGGGCGGCCTCCTGCTCCTCCTTGGTCTCGGCGCTGTTGACCAGGACGAGCTTGACGTACTGCTGGGTGATCGACGAACCGCCCTGCACGACGCCGCCGCCGGAGAAGTTCTTCACGGCGGCGCGGGCCGTGCCCTCCAGGTCGAGCGCGCCGTGCTCGTAGAACCGGTAGTCCTCGATCGCGACGATCGCGGTCTTCATGACGTCGGCGATCTGGTCGAGTTTCACCGACTCGCGGTTCTCGTAGTAGAACTGGGCGAACTGCTTGCCGTCGGCGTCCAGCAGGACGGTCCGCTCGGGCAGCGGGGGCTCCTTGAGCTCCTCCGGCTGCAGGTGCAGCTCCTGGATGGCGGACTTCACCGTCACGCCCGCACCACCCATCGCCGGAAGCGCGATGGCAGCGACCAACACCCCGGCGGCGGCGCCTGCGGTGATGAGCCGCAGGACGTTCCCCGCTGCCGATTTCTGATCTTTGCCTTGAGCTTGCACGAGAACAAGAGTACGTCGGGTGGGCGGCTCGAATGGTAACGGAACACCGTTCGGGCTTGGTGTTCCCTTGAATCGCGGACAGGTAACTAGTCATTCCCGGCCACATGGCCGCCCATGACCATGCAAGAAATTGGTCCCGCCGGGGGCTGTCCACCCGAACGTCTGATTGCGTACGTTCTCTTTCTGCGGCAACTGAATACGGAAGCCCGACGACCGCGCCCGTCGGCTCCAAGTCACGACTGACCACCTAAGGGGAGTGGGGTCGAATGTGGATCACGGATTGGACGTCCAGCGCGGCCTGCAAGGGTGCGGATCCTGACGCGCTGTTCGTCCAGGGCGCTGCCCAGAACCGAGCGAAGCTCATCTGCCGAGGGTGCCCGGTCCGAACCGAGTGCCTCGCCGACGCGCTGGACAACCGCATCGAGTTCGGGGTGTGGGGCGGGATGACCGAGCGGGAGCGCCGGGCGCTGCTGCGCCGGCGACCCGACGTCGACTCCTGGCGGGACCTGCTCGAACTGGCCAAGGAAGAGTACGAGCGGACGAACGAGCTGATCGCCGGCTGAGCCCGCGAGCCGCCCCGGCATGATTTCGACCCCGTACGGCCGCGCCGCCCGCCGGCCGTACCCCTGTCGTCCGCGCGCCGTTCCGTGTCCGCCTGCCTGCGGTGTGGAACGGCGCGTCGGCGCCGAGGTCCGGGGAGCCGCGTCACGGGTCCGGCTCCCGTGCCGAGGCCCGGGCGGTCCGTCGAGGCCCGGGCGGTCCGGGCGGGTCCGCGTCAGGCCGCCGGGCGCCACCGCCCGGCCAGCAGCGCGCCCACCTCGCGCAGACCCTCCAGGTCGTGCACGTCCGTGGGCATCGCGGGGACCTGGACGATCGGCACCGTGGGGTGGGCGGAGACGAAGTGCTCCTGCTCGCGGTGCTCCCGGGCGGCCAGCTGCATGCGGTCGGCGTGCAGCCGCAGCACCGCCGCGGTCAGCTCGTGCTCGCCCCGCGCCTCCAGGTCCTCGGCCGCCGCGCTGCTCCGGGCCGCCGACAGCCCGGAGACGGGTGAGCGGTGGACCCGGTTGACCACGAGCCCGGCCAGCGGCATGCGCTCCTCGGCGAGCCGCTCCACGAAGTACGAGGCCTCGCGCATCGCGTCCCGCTCGGGCGCGGCGACGACCACGAACGCGGTCCCGGGGGCCTGCAGCAGCCGGTAGGTCTGGTCGGCGCGCGCCCGGAACCCGCCGAAGACGGCGTCCAGGGCGGAGACGAACGTCTGCAGGTCCTTGAGCACCTGCGCGCCCAGCAGCTTGGTCAGGGTCCCGGCGACGAACCCGAAACCGGCGTTGAACAACTTGAAGGCGCTGCGCCCGCCGACCTTCGCCGGGGCGGTCAGCAGGCGGATGAGCCGCCCGTCGAGGAAGCGGCCGAGCCGTTCCGGCGCGTCCAGGAAGTCCAGGGCGGAGCGGGAGGGCGGGGTGTCCACGATGATCAGGTCCCAGTCGCCCGACCGGCGGAGCTGGCCGAGTTTCTCCATCGCCATGTACTCCTGCGTGCCGGAGAAGCTGGACGACAGGGACTGGTAGAAGGGGTTCGTCAGGATCTGCCGGGCCCGCTCGGGGTCGGCGTGCGCCTCGATGATCTCGTCGAAGGTCCGCTTCATGTCGAGCATCATGGCGTGCAGCTCGCCCTCGCCGTCCACGCCCGCGACGGGCCGGGGCGTGTTGTCGAGCTCGGTCAGGCCCATCGACTGGGCCAGCCGCCGCGCCGGGTCCACGGTGAGGACCACGGCGCTGCGCCCGCGCTCGGCGGCGCGCAGCCCCAGGGCCGCCGCGGTGGTGGTCTTGCCCACGCCGCCGGAGCCGCAGCAGACGATGATCCGGGTGTTGCGGTCGTCGACGATCGCGTCGAGGTCGAGCACGGGGGCGTCGCGATGCCCTCCGGTCCGCTCGTTCATGCTGCTCCCTGGGTGCGGATCGATTCGGCCAGCTCGTACAGCCCGGCGAGGTCCACGCCGTCCGGCAGCAGCGGCAGCTCGTAGCGGGGCCGGCCGGAGGCGTCGAGCGAGGCCCGCTCCTGGCGCTCCAGCTCGGTACGGCGGGCGTGCTCGACGATCTCCTCGGCGAGGGCCGAGGCCACGGCGGCGGCGTCGGCCCCGTCGGCCAGCCCGGCCGCCTTGAGGCCCAGCGCCAGCTCGTCCGGGTCGAACCGGCCCGCGGAGGCCGCCTCGACGGCCTCCGCGGGCAGCAGCGAGCTCCTGACCATGTTGGTGAAGACGCCGCCGGGCGGCAGGCCCGCCGCGCGCAGCTCGGCCAGTCCGTCGATGGTCTCCTGGACGGGCATCTCCTCCAGGAGGGTGACGAAGTGCACCGCGGTCTCGGGCGAGGCGACGACGCCGTTCACCAGGTCGGCGTGGTTCTTGATCGGGCCCATCCTGGCCAGTCCCGCGACCTCGTTGGTGACGTTCAGGAAGCGGACGATCCGGCCGGTCGGCGGGGCGTCCAGCACCACCGCGTCGTAGACCCGCCGGCCGTTCTTGTCCCTGCGCCGCACGGCCTCGGTCGTCTTGCCGGTGACGAGGACGTCGCGGAAGCCGGGGGCGATGGTGGTGGCGAAGTCGACGATGCCCAGCTTGCTCAGCGCCCGGCCCGCCCGGCGCATGCCGTAGAACATCTCCAGGTAGTCGAGCATGGCCTCTTCGGGGTCGATGGCCAGCGCGTACACGTCGCCGCCCCCCGGGGCGACGGCGATCTTCCGCTCCTCGTACGGCAGCGGCGGCAGATCGAAGATCTGCGCGATGCCCTGGCGCCCCTCGACCTCGACCAGCAGAACCTTCCGGCCGCCCGCGGCGAGCGCGAGGGCGAGCGCGGCGGCGACCGTGGTCTTCCCGGTGCCGCCCTTGCCGGTGACGACGTGAAGCCGTACCCCATCCCAGTCGGTGTCGCGCGCTTTCACAGTTCGAAGGCTACCCAACGGTTACTTGAGGACTCGCGCGGACCGCGGTTTGGGATGCGATTCACATCCCTTCCGCGCCCTTTCCTGCCCTTTCCTGCCCTTCCGCGGTGACCGGGCCGTACGGGCCGCGCCGGAGGCGTCCGGCGGGGGCGTCCGGCGGGGGCGGGCTCGCTAGGGTGTCTCGCATGACGAAGTGGGAGTACTCGACTGTTCCGCTGCTGGTCCACGCGACCAAGCAGATTCTCGACAACTGGGGCCAGGACGGCTGGGAGCTCGTCCAGGTCGTGCCGGGGCCGAACCCCGAGCAGCTGGTGGCCTACCTCAAGCGCCCGAAGGAGTAGGCGCGGTGTCCCCCGAGGAGAAGCTGGCCGCGCTCGGGCTGAAGCTGCCCGAGGTCGTGCCGCCGCTGGCGGCCTACGTCCCGGCCGTCCGGTCGGGCGACCACGTCTACACCTCGGGCCAGGTCCCGATGGTGGACGGCAGGCTGGCGGCGACCGGCAAGGTCGGCGCCGAGGTGAGCGCGGAGGAGGGCCGGGAGATGGCCCGGATCTGCGCGCTCAACGCCCTGGCGGCGGTCGCGTCGGCGGCCGGCGGCCTGTCGAACGTGGTCCGGATCGTGAAGGTCGTCGGGTTCGTGGCCAGCGCTCCGGACTTCACCGGCCAGCCGCAGGTGGTCAACGGCGCCAGTGAGCTGCTGGGCGAGGTCTTCGGCGAGGCCGGGGTGCACGCCCGCAGCGCGGTCGGCGTCGCCGTCCTCCCGCTGGACGCGCCGGTCGAGGTCGAGCTGATCGCCGAGGTCCGCTGACGGCCGAGGGCCGGGGTCCGCTGACGCCTGAAGGCGGCCGGAGAGGGGCGGCCGCCCGGGAGGCGGTGAGCGCCGGAGGCTACGGCGACCGCCGGAGGGTGCGGCGACCGCCGGAGGCTACGGCGACCGCCGGAGGGTGCGGCGACCGCCGGAGGGTGCGGCGATTGCCCGGGATGTGAGCCGTGCCACATGATGGACCTGGAAACCGAGTGATGTTCGGGTTGGTTCGGGCGAAAGGTTCAGTCATGGGTGGGATTCCGCTTCCCGGGGAGCTCGGTGAGCGCGCGCGCGACATCCTGGCCGGGCGGGCCGATCCCGTCCCGGCCCGGGACGCCGCCACCGTGGTCGTCCTGCGCGAGGGTCCCGAGGTCTACCTGCTCCGGCGCAAGGCGAGCATGGCCTTCGCCGCCGGGGCCTACGTCTTCCCCGGCGGCTCGGTGGACCCGCGCGACGCCGACCAGGCGGTCGCCTGGGCCGGGCCCCCGCCCGCCGCGTGGGGCCGGGTCTTCCGCGCGGACGAGAAGACCGCGCGGGGCCTCGTCTGCGCCGCGGTCCGGGAGACCTTCGAGGAGTCGGGCGTGCTGCTGGCCGGCTCCTCGCCGCACTCCGTCGTGGACGACACCACGGGAGACGACTGGGAGGCCGACCGGCTCGCGCTGATCGGCCGGACCCTGTCCCTCGCCGACGTCCTCGGCCGCCGCGGCCTGGTCCTCCGCGCCGACCTGCTCCGTCCCTGGGCGCACTGGATCACGCCGGAGATCGAGAGCCGGCGCTACGACACCCGGTTCTTCGTCGCCGCGCTCCCGCCCGGCCAGCGCACCCGCGACGTCGGCGGCGAGGCCGACCAGGTCGCCTGGGTACGGCCCGGCGAGGCGATCGGACAGGCGGACAGGGGGGAGATCTTCCTGATGCCGCCCACCCGCCGCACGCTGAGCGAGCTGGCCGCCTACGAGAAGGTCGCCGACGTGCTCGCGGTCGAGCGGGAGATCGTCACCGTGATGCCGCGGGTCGTGGAGGTGGGCGGCGAGGTGCGCCTCGTGCTCGACGACGACTACCGGTTCGGCCCGGCGTGAGCGGGCGGCGCGGACGAGCCGGGGGGTGCCGGGCGTCGGGTCGTGCGGGCGTCGGGCGGCGCGGACGAGCCGGGAGGTGCCGGGCGTCGGGTCGTGCGGGCGTCGGGCGGTCGGAGGAGATCGCATGAGCGGCCTGCGGATACCGCTGGAGGGGCCCGACGGGGCCGGTACGGAGCACGCGGTCAACCTGCTGGCCCCCAACCCGTCCCCCATGACCCTGGACGGCACCAACACCTGGGTGATCGGCCGGGGCGAGGAGGTGCTGGTCGTCGATCCGGGACCGGACGACGAGGCGCATCTCACCCGGGTGGCGGCGCACCTGCGGGACCGCAGGGTGGCCGCGATCCTGCTCACCCACGGTCACCACGACCACAGCGGCGGCGCGCGCGGCCTCGCCGGGCTGACGGGCGCCCCGGTGCGAGCGCTGGACCCGCGGCACCGGCTGGGCGACGAGGGGCTCGAGGACGGCGACGTGATCGGTCTGGGCGACCTGGAGCTGCGCGTGCTGGGCACGCCCGGCCACTCCGCGGACTCGCTCTGCTTCTGGCTGCCGGCGGACCGGGCGGTGCTGACCGGGGACACCGTGCTGGGCCGGGGGACGACCGTGATCGCCCCCGACGGCGACCTGGCCGACTACCTCCGCTCGCTGGACCGGCTCCGCGCCACCGCCGAGCAGGTCGGGGCCGAGGCGCTGCTCCCCGGGCACGGGCCGGTGCTGCCGGACCCGATCGCCGCGCTGGACGGCTACGTCGCGCACCGCAGGCGGCGCCTGGACCAGATCCGGGCCGCGCGGGAGAGCGGCGCGGCCACGCCCGCGGAGATCGTCGCGATCGTCTACGCGGACGTGGACCGCTCGCTCTGGCCCGCGGCCGAGATGTCGGTCCGGGCCCAGCTGGACTATCTCGGCGGGGCCTGACCGCGCCGCCCGGCGCGCGGCTAACGCGAGCGGTTGTGCAGCCGCTCGATGTCCATGATGACCACGGCCTTGGCCTCGATGCGCAGCCAGCCGCGCTGGGCGAAGTCGGCCAGGGCCTTGTTCACCGTCTCCCGTGAGGCGCCGACCAGCTGGGCCAGCTCCTCCTGGGTGAGGTCGTGGTGGACCCGGACCCCGTCGTCGACCTTCTGGCCGAAGCGGTCGGCGAGGTCGAGCAGGGCCTTGGCGACCCGGCCGGGCACGTCCGTGAAGACCAGGTCGGCCAGGACGTCGTTGGTCCGGCGCAGCCGCTGGGCCAGGGCGCGCAGCAGGTGCAGGGCGACCTCGGGACGGCCGGTCAGCCAGGGGCGCAGGTCGTCGTGGCCGAGTCCGGCCAGGCGGACGTCGGTCAGCGCGATGGCGGAGGCCGTACGCGGGCGGGGGTCGAACAGCGACAGCTCGCCGAACATCTCCCCCGGGCCGAGCACGCTGAGCAGGTTCTCCCGGCCGTCGGGAGCGGTCCTGGACAGCTTGATCTTGCCTTCGAGGACGACGTAGAGCCGGTCACCCGTCTCGTTCTCGTTGAAGAGGGTCTGGCCCTTGGACAGCCGGACCTCCGAGACGCTGGTGCGCAGGGCGGCGGCGCCCTCGCGGTCGAGCGCGGAGAACAGGGGGGCCCTGCCCAGCACGTCGTCGGTGTTCACGGTGCCTCCTTGTTGAGGTTTCACGCTTCGTCCCCGCGCTCGCCGCGCCCGCGTGACGCCGCCGGCGGACGGTCCGTCCCGCGTCCTGGTGTCCTCACGTCGTCCTCTGGCTCTGCGCTGATGTGGTGCTGATGTGGTGTCGTCGGCGCGGGCGTCCCGTGACCGGGCCCCGGCGTCCGCAACAGCCATTGTGACTCATCGCACCGCGAGCCTCGGCGGGGACCCGGACGCATAAGCTGTCGGGGTGCCTCGCGAAGACCCCCCGGCGGTCGAGTCCCGGCTCGCGCTGGTCCGCCGCGCCCGGCGAACGGACCGGATCCTGGCGGAGACCTACCCCGACGCCCACTGCGAGCTCGACTTCACCGGTCCGCTGGAGCTGCTGGTCGCGACGATCCTCTCCGCCCAGTGCACCGACAAAAGAGTCAACCTCGTCACTCCCACGCTTTTCGCCAGGTATCGAACGGCTGAGGACTACGCCGGAGCGGACCGGGCCGAGCTTGAGGAGATCATCCGCTCCACCGGGTTCTTCCGGGCCAAGACCGCGAGCATCATCGGCATGGCCCAGGTCCTGTGCGAACGGCACGGCGGCGAGGTCCCCGGCAGGCTCAAGGACCTGGTCGCCCTGCCCGGCGTCGGGCGCAAGACCGCCAACGTGGTCCTGGGCAACGCCTTCGGGGTGCCGGGTCTGACCGTCGACACCCACTTCCAGCGGCTCGTCCACCGGTTCGGCTGGACCGCGGAGACCGACCCGGTCAAGATCGAGCACGTCGTCGCGGGGCTCCTCCCGAAGCGCGACTGGACGATGGCCTCCCACCGCCTGATCTGGCACGGCCGCCGCGTCTGCCACGCCCGCAGGCCCGCCTGCGGCGCGTGCCCGCTGACCGCCCTGTGCCCCTCGTACGGCACCGGCCCCACGGACCCCGTGCAGGCCGCGAAACTGGTGCGTCCCGGTCCCTCTTCGTAGCGGCCCCGCCGCGGGCCGGGAACGCCGGGCCGGCGGCGGGGAAGCGCGGGCGGGGGCGAGGTGTTGCAGAAGACCGGAGGTGTGGCGGTGGAAGTGCCCGAGTGGTTGGTGACGCTTGCGGAGCGGGCCGCAAAGAGGCCGGTGCCGCCGGCGTTGCGCCCGCCCGGGTCGGGAGGGCGCCCGGCCGCGGTGCTGCTGCTGTTCGGCGAGGGGCCGCTCGGTCCCGACGTGCTGCTGATCCAGCGCAGCTCGCGCGGGCGGCGGCACGCGGGGCAGCCGGCCTTCCCCGGCGGCGGCGTCGACCCCGAGGACGGCGGCCCGGTCGCCGCCGCGCTGCGCGAGGCCGAGGAGGAGACCGGTCTGGACCCGGCGGGCGTGCACGTGGTCGGGACCATGCCCGAGCTGTACATCTGGCGCAGCGACAACCGGGTGACCCCGGTGATCGGCTGGTGGCACACGCCCAGCGCCGTGCACGCGGCCTCGCCCGACGAGGTGGAGACGGTGGAGCGGGTGCCGGTCGCCGAGCTGGTCGACCCGGCCAACCGGCTGGTCCTGAGCCATCCGAGCGGGTACGCCGGCCCGGCGTTCCGGGTGCGGGGGCTGCTGGTCTGGGGGTTCACCGCGGGCGTGCTCGACGGGGTGCTCTCCGTCTCGGGCTTCGAGCGCCCGTGGGACCGCTCACGCATCGAGGACGTGCCCCCCGAGGTCCTGGACCTCGCCTCCCGGGGGTGAGGCCTCCGGGGCCCGGTGGCGCCGTCCGGCGGTGCCCTCCGGTGGCGCCCTCCGGTGGTGCCCTCCGGTGGTGCCCTCCGGTGGCGCCGCCTTCAAGGCGCCGTCCGCGGGGTGGGGTCTGCGGGGCGCCGTCCGGGCGCCGGTGGCGGGGCGCCTACGCGTCGCCGCTCACCAGGGACATCCCCAGGCAGGCCCAGTCGGCCACGTCCTCGTCGGAGTCGTGGGCCAGGCGGCGCAGCGCGGACAGGCCGGCGGGGTCGGGCGGGCTGCCCACGATGTTCGGCAGGGCGTAGGCCGCGCCGTACCGGACGCCGGCGTCGGGATGCCCGGCCAGCTCGATCACCGAGGGCAGCGCGCGGCGGTCGCGCAGGTGCCCGAAGGCGATCAGCACCGAGTAGAGCACCATCGGGTCGTCCTCGCCGGCGGCGAGGAAGCGCAGGACCGGCAGGCTCCGGTCGGTGAAGCCGAGCCGTCCCAGGATGTCGACGCCGAGCATGCGCTCGGCGGTGGTGGCGCCCCCGCACAGCCGCCGGGCCGCGGTGAAGGTCTCCAGATCGCCCCGTTCCTGGAGCTGGGTGATCGCCTGCCAGCGGATCGCACCGTCATGGTCCGGATCTCCCAGCGCCGTCTCGATCAGTGATGCGACGGACACCGGCCCCCCGATCGTTGCCATAGTGCAACGATAGCCACAACGGAGCTCGGAGAAGGGCTACGCGCGCGGGGCGGTGGCTGGATACCGTAAAGGGGTGAACGGCGATCTCCTCGACCTTGTCCTGATCGCCCTGATGGTGGCCTTCGCGGTGTCGGGATACCGGCAGGGGTTCATCATCGGGGCCATGAGCTTCGTGGGGTTCGTCGGCGGGCTGCTGCTCGGCGTCTTCATCGCTCCGCCGATCGCCGGCGCCGTGGTCGACGGCGACACCGAGCAGGCGATGCTCGCCATCGTGATCGTCTTCCTCACGGCCATCATCGGCCAGTTCGCGTCGTCGACGATCGGCGCGGTGATCCGCAGCCACGTCACCTGGGAGCCCGCCAAGGTGGTCGACGCGGTCGGCGGCACGTTCGCCAGCGCGCTGGCGGTGCTGATCGGCACCTGGTTCATCGGCAGCCTGGTCGCCTCGTCCCAGTTCACGCTGATCAGCGAGCAGGTGCACAAGTCGCTGCTGCTGGGCACCGTCGACGACGCGATGCCTCAGGCGGCCAAGGACATCCAGAACCCGATCAAGGATTTCATCGACAAGTCGGGCTTCCCCAAGGTGTTCGACGGCATCGGGGGCGGCCTCTCCGTCGAGGTGGCGCCGCCCGACCAGGGCGTGCTGAAGGGCAACCCGCGGCTGGAACGGGCCCGCAGGAGCATCGTCAAGGTCCAGGGCGTCGCCTCGAGCTGCCGCAAGCACATCGAGGGCACCGGGTTCGTCTACGCCCAGAACAAGATCATGACCAATGCCCACGTGGTCGCCGGGGTCGACCAGGACCTGCAGATCACCGACTACCGCGGGGACTCGCGGCCGGCCAGGGTCGTGCTCTACAACCCCGACAGGGACATCGCGGTCCTGCACGTCCCCGGGCTCGACCTGCCGATCCTGCGCTTCCACTCCGGCGAGGTCGAGTCGGGCGACGACGCGATCATCGCGGGCTTCCCGCACGGGCAGGGCTTCACCCCCAACGAGGCCCGCATCCGGGTGCGGCACAAGGCCAAGGGCACCGACATCTACGAGCGCCACAGCGTCTTCCGCGACGTCTACGCGATCCGCGGCCTGGTCCGCCAGGGCAACTCCGGCGGGCCGCTGCTCACCCCCGACGGCCGGGTCTACGGCGTCGTCTTCGCCGCCGCCCTCGACCAGCAGGAGACGGGCTACGTCCTGACCGCAGGCGAGGTCGCCCCGGACGCCGAGGACGGCTCCCGGCTGCTCAACCGGGTGGACACCCAGGAGTGCGACCACTGACCGCCGGCCCCGCGGCCGGGCCGGTCCCGGCGGTCCCCCGGCCGGGCCTCACCGCGGGGCCGGAGTCCCGCCCATCCTCCTAATGGGAACTACCGGGTCCGCCTCACTGGCAGACTCGATGCCTGGTAGCCGCTGGTGAGTGAGCACTCTCGCCTCCTGGACCGTGAGTCCTAGGGTCAGATCGTGCCCTCGCCGGTGGTCAGGGGTCTTGATCGCTGATGGGATGTCGTGCCCCCCGCGGGTTGGGGTGAGCACTGGTCCATTAGGTCGCCGACCGGCTCCTGCGGGCTGCTGAAACCGGTGTCGATCACGGAGGTTCGAATGCTGTTCGTCGGAGATGACTGGGCTGAGGATCACCACGATGTGGAGGTCCAGGACGAGCAGGGCCGGGTGTTGAAGCGGGTCCGGTTGCCCGAGGGGATGGCCGGGATGTCCCGCTTCCACGAGCTGGTGGGCCGGTTCGTGCCGGAGGACGGCGAGCCGGCGCAGGTGCTGGTGTGCATCGAGGTCGATCGGGGCCCGTGGGTGCGGGCGCTGCGGGCGGCGGGATACCGGGTGTTCGGGGTGGACCCCAAGCAGGCCGCCCGGCACCGGGAGATCCTCGGCTCGTCGGGGGCCAAGAGCGACAAGGGCGACGCGCACGCGCTGGCCGACATGATCCGTACCCGCCGTAACCAGCTGCGGGAGGTCGCCGGCGACTCCGAGGTCGCCGAGGCGGTCAAGGTCGTCACCCGCGCCCATCAGACGCTGTTGTGGGAACGCACCCGCCACATGCTCCGGCTGCGGGTGGCGTTGCGGGACTACTTCCCCGCCGCTCTGGAGGCCTACAAGCCCCTCGGCCTGACCTCGGATGCTGCGCTGAAACTCCTGGTCAAGGCCCCCACTCCGGCGACAGCGGCGAAGCTCACCGCCGTCCAGATCGCTGCCGCGCTGAAGGGGCGGCGGGATATCCCGGCCAAGGCCGAGACGATCAAGCAGGTGCTGCGGTCCGAGCAACTGGGCCAGGCCGATCTGGTCACCGCTGCCTACGCCTCGACCGTGCGGGCACTGGCCGCGGTCATCGCCACCCTCAACACGGAGATCAAGACCCTGGAAGACGAGGTCGAGGCGCATTTTGGCCGGCACCCGGACGCTGAGGTCATCCTCAGTCAGCCCGGCATCGGCGTCGTTCTCGGCGCCCGGGTGCTCGCCGAGTTCGGAGACGCTCCCGGGCGTTATGCCAGCGCGAAGGCACGCAAGAACTATGCCGGTACCTCGCCGGTCACCCGGCAGTCCGGTAAGACGCGGACCGTTCACGCCCGGTTCGTCCACAACGATCGGCTCGTCGACGCCCTGCACCTGCAAGCCTCCTGCGCCCTCCTGCACGACGTGGACGCCCGCGCCTACTACGACCAGATCAGAGCCCGCGACGTCAGCCACAACGCCGCCCTGCGCCAGGTCGGCAACCGCCTCGTCGGCATCCTCCACGGCTGCCTCAAGAACCACACCCTCTACGACCGGGCGACCGCCTGGTCACACCGCAACCACGACCTCGCCGCTTGACATCCAAGCTCCAGGGATGTCTGACCCCCGGCGGGTTTCTTGGCCTCCGCGGAGCTCCTCACCGCATCCCGCCGGGTTTCTTGGTCTCCGCGGAGCTCCTCACCGCATCCCGCCGGGTTTCTTGGTCTCCGCGAGGCTCCTCACCGCATCCCGCCGGACTCCTCACAGCAGGGCCCTGATCCTGGCGATCGCCTCCGCCGGGTCCGGTCCGGTCGACCCCTCCAGCTCCAGGGCGGTCCGGGCGATCTCCGGGTACGGCGGGCCGTACCCGGAGATCCGGGCGGCGCCGCGCGCGAGCAGCGCCGAGGCCCCGCGCCGGTTGCCCCGCTGGAGGTGGGTGAGGCCGACGCAGATCTGCGCCAACCCCTGCCAGAGCTCGCGCTCGTCCGCCGGGCCGGTCTTCCAGCGGGCCTCCAGCACCTCGTGGGCGTGGAAGGGCCGGTTCTCGGCGAGCAGGCGGCGCGCTTCGGCGAGGGCTTCGGCCGCGTCCGGCGCGTAGTCGTCGGGGACGCGCTCCACGCCCTCGGCTCCGCGCGGCAGCGGGCGGCCGAACGCGTCGCGGGGCCGCTGGTTGCGGGCCCGGCCGTCGGGGTCGCGGTCGCGGGGGATCTCCGGCCCGGAGCCGTCGCGGGGGGTCTCCGGTCCGGAGCCGTCGCGGGGGGTCTCCGGCCCGGGACCGAGGGGGCCGACCGGTCCTGGGCCGTCGTGGGCATGGGAGTGGGGACGGTCGTGGGGGCTCACCGGTCGGGCTCCGGATCGGCCAGCCAGTCGATCAGCTCGGTGTCGAACTCCCCGGGCCGCTCCTCGTGCGGGAAGTGTCCGGCGCCCTCCATCAGGCGCCACCGGTAGGGAGCGACCACGTGGCGGCCGGAGCCCTGGGCGGTGCGCGGCAGCATCCGCCGGTCGAGTGCGCCGTGCAGGTGCAGCGTGGGGGTCTCGATCCCGGTCCGCATGCTTCTGGCGTACCGCAGCCCGTCCGGGCGGAGCTGGGAACGGGCGAACCAGCGGTGGTACTCCAGGGCGCAGTGGGCGACGTTGAGGATGCCGAAGGCCTCGCGGTAGGTCCGCGCCACCTCCTCCTCCGGCCAGGTGGGCCCGGACCAGTCGTCCAGCAGCCTGCCCACCAGGGCGGCGCCGTGGGCGGTCAACCGGCGCTCGGGCAGGAACGGCAGCTGGAAGCCGAACGCGTGGGCGCTCGCCCGCAGCTGGCCGAAGGGGTCGGAGCGCAGCGCGGAGCGCAGCCGCAGCGGATGGGGCGCCGAGACCGCCACCAGCCGCCGGACCGTCTTCGGGTCGAGCGCGGCCATCGTCCAGGCGACCAGGCCGCCCCAGTCGTGGCCGACGACGGTCGCACCGGTCTCGCCCAGCGCGCGGACCAGCCCGGTCGCGTCGGCGGCCAGCGCGGGCAGGTCGTAGCCGCGCGGTGGCTTGTCGGTGGCGCCGTAACCGCGCAGGTCCACGGCGACGGCGCGGTAACCCGCGGCGGGCAGGGAGACGAGCTGGTGGCGCCAGCTCCACCAGAACTGGGGGAATCCGTGCAGCAGCAGCACCAGGGGGCCCTCGCCGGCCTCCACGATGTGGAAGCGGGTACCGCGGGCGTGCACGGAGCGGTGGGTCCAGGGGCCCTCGATGAGGACCGCGGACTCGTCTGGTCGGCTCACTGGTCCGGTTTCACCGACTCTCGCTGGACGCCGGGGCTCGCGGCGGAGGGGGAGGGGGAGGGGGAGATGGGGGCGGCGGACGCGCCGGAGGGCTCGCTCTCACCGCTCTTGATGGTCCTGAGCGAGCGGAGCGTCCGCTTCATCCCGGTCAGTCCCTTGAGCCGCCGGACGCCGATGAAGACCAGCAGGCCCGCCACGACCAGATAGAAGAGGGTGACGGCCGCGAAGGCCCAGCCCTCCGCCCAGTCGAACACGCCCACCAGCGCGTAGGCGATGGCGAAGGAGGCGAGGATCAGGCACAGGTGGGCCATGAACGCCGCGGCGGCGAACAGCCCCGCCGCCAGGCCGACGCGCCGGGCGTCGAACCTGAGCTCGGCCTTGGCCAGTTCGATCTCGGCTCGGACCAGGGTGGAGATGTGGCTGCTGGCCGCGGCGACCAGCGAGCCCAGGGACTCCTCCTGCGGCTCCGTGGCCGGATTGTGCGTCATGAACGATCTCCTATCGAGCGCCGATGCCATCATCATCCTGCGCGTTGGGGTGTCTGTGCACGCGCACCCCGGGCAGAGCCGCCGCCGGCAGCGAGGCGGCGAGGCCCGCCGTGAGCACGCCCGCGGTCGCCGTGTCCGGCCTCTCCGGATCATCGCCGAAGGCCGGGCCGGCGGTGGGCAGCGACACGGTGAACCCGATTCCGGCCAGTATCGGCACTGCGGTCGTGTCCCGCCAGTGCGGGTCATCGGACGGCGTGCTACCCCGGCGACGGCCGCGTGAACGTCGCGGATCGCGCCGTCCGCGGCCCCGTCCCCTGGCGGTCCGGCTCCGAGGATCCCGGCCGGTCGACGGGCACGGCGGACGACGGGCCGGAACGGCGGGCTCTCGGGGGTGCGGTGCATGGGTCTTTCGGGAAGCGCGTTCGGGGAGGGCCTGGTCCCTTTCCGGGCGACCGGACTTCCCGGTACTCCTGGCACCAGCCTATACGGAGGTGGCGAGCCGGATATTTACGACAATTCCGTACGGCATGGTGGGCGGGATCCCGGAGAGCCGCGCCCGCCGCTGCGGGACGGGTCCCCGCGATGGCGGGGACCCGTCCCGGAGGTCAGTCCTCGCTCTTGGCGCTGGGCAGCTTCTCGGAGATGAGGTTCATCACCGTGCTGTCGGCCAGGGTGGTGACGTCGCCGACGCTGCGGTTCTCCGCCACGTCGCGGAGCAGACGCCGCATGATCTTGCCCGAACGGGTCTTCGGCAGCTCGGGGACGACCAGGATCTGCCGCGGCTTGGCGATCGGGCCGAGGGTCCTGGCCACGTGGGCGCGGAGCTCGGCGGCGATGTCCTCGCCCTCCTCGGCGCCGCCGCGCAGGATCACGAACGAGACGATGGCCTGGCCGGTCACCGGATCGGTCGCGCCGACCACGGCCGCCTCGGCGACCTTCGGGTGGGAGACCAGGGCCGACTCCACCTCGGTGGTGGAGATGTTGTGACCCGAGACGAGCATGACGTCGTCGACGCGGCCCAGCAGCCAGATGTCGCCGTCCTCGTCCTTCTTGGCGCCGTCGCCCGCGAAGTACACGCCCTCGAAACGGGACCAGTAGGTGTCGATGTAGCGCTGGTCGTCGCCCCAGATCGTGCGGAGCATCGACGGCCACGGGTCGCGGATGGCGAGGTATCCGCCGCCGCCGTTGCCGACGGCGTTGCCCTGGTCGTCGACCACCTCGGCGGTGATGCCCGGCAGCGGGCGCATGGCGGCGCCGGGCTTGCCGCTGGTCACGCCGGGGAGCGGGCTGATCATGATGGCGCCCGTCTCGGTCTGCCACCAGGTGTCCACGACGGGGGTGCGGCCCGCGCCGATGTGCTCGCGGTACCAGACGTAGGCCTCGGGGTTGATCGGCTCGCCCACGCTGCCCAGGATCCGCAGGGACGACATGTCGTACGCGGCGGGGATGTCGTCGCCCCACTTCATGAACGTGCGGATCGCGGTCGGGGCGGTGTAGAGGATCGTGACCCCGTACTTCTGCACGATCTCCCAGAAGCGGCCGCGGTGCGGGGTGTCCGGGGTGCCCTCGTAGATGACGCTGGTCGCGCCGTTGGCGAGCGGGCCGTACACGATGTAGGAGTGGCCGGTCACCCAGCCGATGTCGGCGGTGCACCAGTAGACGTCGGTCTCGGGCTTGAGGTCGAAGACCGCGTGGTGGGTGTAGGCGGTCTGGGTCAGGTAGCCGCCGGTGGTGTGCAGGATGCCCTTGGGCTTACCGGTGGTGCCGCTGGTGTAGAGGATGTAGAGCGGGTGCTCGGCGTCGTGCGGGACCGCGGCGTGCTCGGCGCTCTGGCGTTCGACCAGGTCGTGCCACCAGACGTCCCTGCCGGTCCAGTCCACCTCCTGTCCGGTCCGGCGGACCACGAGCACGTGCTCGATGCCGGGGCACTCCTTGACCGCCTCGTCCACGGTCGGCTTGAGGGCGCTGGGCGCGCCGCGGCGGTATCCGCCGTCGGCGGTGACCACGATCTTGGCGTCGGCGTCCTTGATCCGGCCGCTGAGCGCGGTGGCGGAGAAGCCGCCGAAGACGACGGAGTGGATCGCGCCGATGCGGGCGCAGGCGAGCATCGTGATCGGCAGCTCGGGGATCATCGGCATGTAGATCGCGACCCGGTCGCCCTTGCCGACGCCCAGCTCGGTCAGGGCGTTCGCCGCCCTGCCGACCTCGCGCTGGAGGTCGGCGTAGGTGATCGTGCGGGTGTCCCCCTCCGGCTCGCCCTCCCAGTGATAGGCGATCTTGTCGCCGCGTCCCGCCTCGACGTGGCGGTCGACGCAGTTGTAGGCGACGTTCAGCTCACCGCCGACGAACCACTTGGCGAAGGGCGGATTCCACTCCAGCGTGGTGTCCCAGCGCCTGGACCAGCTCAGTCGCTCGGCCTGCTTCTCCCAGAACGCCAGCCGGTCGGCCTCCGCCTCGGTGTAGGCCTGTCCGGTCACGTTCGCGGCCGCGGCCAGTCCGGCAGGAGGAGCGAACCGCCGGGTCTCGCTCAGCAGGTTCGACAGCGTCTCCTGCGGCTCACGCGGTTCGGAACCAGGGGTCTCCGGGGCCACTACGCACTCCTTACTCGTACTGCTCATCGGCTTCGGACGGGTCTCACTTCACCAGGACGGAGCCGTCCGCCACAAGAGGTCTAGACAGGTCCGTACCAAGCGGATATAGGGGACGGCCAACTCCGTATGGGTTCAAGGATGGATAAGGGGTCCGGGGAAGCGGTTCATCCCGACACTAGGAACGGAAGGGGAGGCGTTCCACGGGCTCCGGCGGGGTGCTGCGCCGGATGGCGTCATATGTTCGGTGAACGGTCCGGACCGTTCCCCGGGAACGGCGGGACCATTCCGGGTGACGGGTGACGGGTGACGGGTGACGGGTGACGGGTGACGGGTGACGGGTGACGGGTGACGGGTGGGGTCGGCGGCTTGTTGACCGGCCGGTAGGGTCGGGAACCGTGAGCGACCCATTGGCTGTCATCGCCGAGTTGCCGGGAGTGTCCGAGGCCGTGGCCGACGTGCGCAAGGCCGTGGACCGGCTCTACGGGCACCGTGTGCTGCGGCGCAAGAGCCCGGAGGTGTCGGCCCGCTCGGCCCTGCGCGGAGCCCGCGCGTCCGCCGCGCTGGAGGGGGCGGACATCCCGCTGGAGGCGATCCCGGAGACCGCCGACCCCGTCGTCCAGGGCGCGCTGCGCGTCTCCGCCGAACTCGGTGGGCTCGGCCGCACCTGGCGTACGGCACCGCGGCAGGTCCTGGCCAGGTTGCACACCCTGGCCGCGGCCGGTCTCACCGAGGACCTCGGCCGGCCCCGGGCCGCCGAGGCGGCACCGGATCCGCTCGGGGTGGGCGCCGCACCGGGGGCCGAGGCGACGGTGGCCCGGGTGGACGGGCTGGTCGGCCTGGTGACGGCGGACTCCAAGGCGCCCGCCCTGGTGCTGGCCGCCATCGTGCACGCGGAGCTGGCCGTGCTGCGGCCGTTCGGTACGGCGGACGGGATCGTCGCGCGGGCGGCGGAGCGGCTGACGCTGGTGGAGTTCGGGCTGGACCCGAAGTCGCTGGCCGCGGTGGAACTGGGCCATCTGGAGCTCGGTCCCGCCTACGGAGAGGGACTGCGGGCCTATCTGACCGGCACCCCCGACGGGATCACGGTCTGGGTGCGGCACTGCGCCGCGGCGGTCGTGCTCGGCGTGCGCGAGGCCACGGCGATCTGTGAGGCCATGCAGCGGGGCTGACCCTGGCGGGCCGGTGCGGCGGGCGGCCGTGGAGGGGCCGGTGCGGTGGGCTGACCCTGGCGGGCCGGTGCGGCGGACCGCCGTGGGAGGCCCGGGCACGGAGGAGCCTGATCGCGAGGGCCTGGACATGGAGGGGCCCGCCGTCGGAGTTACGGACAATGAAGGAAAAAGCGGACGGCGCCCCTTGGCGGGGCGCCGTCGCCGGCACGCCTCACCTGGTTACCAAGCGTGCACCTGTATTCGTCGAGACGGGACAAGCCCGCATCGGCGCGCCTCCCGCGGCTGGTCGCGCGTGGGTACCTGGTGGTCGTGCGCGGACACTGGGTCCGTGAAACCTTTGTATGACGGATTCCGGCTGATGGGAACCCCTGAAACCAAGACCTTTACAGATTCCGTAACGTTCGTGATGGACTATCCCGAATGTCCATGGCGGGCCGTGCAGCGAGGGCGAAGTCCCGGCGCGCACGCGGTCACCGCTCCCGTGATGATCACTACTTGTGATCACCGGATGGCCGATAAAGGCAGGGTATACGGGTTTTCGGCCCCGTTATCGGGGCTTTGCGGGGGATGGCCGGAGAGGTCCGCGCGGAGGCGGTCGGAGAAAACCGGAAGTTTCTTCTCGACGGATCCCGAGCACATGGGGCACGATACGGTTGTCCTCCTTCGGACCGGGACCATGCGCATGGTCGATCGTGCCCTTCCCTTGCCATGGCAGGTCCGCTACTGAAAGCTTTCCTCCGAAACGGGACCGGCTCTACCCCCCCGGAGCCGGACCGCTCGGCGACCCCCGCTATCCCCCCCAGCGGGGGTCGCCCCTTTTCCGGCCGCCGGCCGCGGCCGTCTTTCCCGAGCGTCGTCCACAGGTGACGGAGGCCGAGCGTCGTCCACAGGTGACGGAGGCCGCCGGACGGTCGTCCACAGAACGGAGTCCGGCGGTTCGGCGTCGGCGGGTTCCCCTGGAAGGTGGGTCTTCCATCTTCCAGGGAGGCATCGTGGACCGCCCGCTGGTCATCACCGAGGATCACGACCTGCTCGACGACCTGCTGCGCGTCGCCGCGGCGGCCGGAGCGGAGCTCGACGTCGCGCATGTGCCCGCGCACGCCCGGCCCTACTGGAGCCGCGCTCCGATGGTCGTCGTCGGCAGTGACGTGGCCGACGCCATGGCGGCGACCGGACCGCCGCCCCGGCACCGGGTCATGCTGGTCACGCGCGACCCCGGCGATCCCGACACCTGGCGCAAGTGCGTCGCGGTCGGCGCGCAGGCCGTGCTGGAACTCCCCGCGGCCGAGCGGCGACTGGCCGACGAGTTCGCCGACGTCGCGGAGCCCGCCACGAGAGACGGGCGGGTCGTCTGCGCCGTCGGCGGGCGCGGGGGCGCCGGCGCCAGCGTGCTCGCCGCCGGCCTCGCCCTGACCTCGGCCCGCAGCCGCCGGCGGACCCTCCTCGTCGACGCCGATCCGCTCGGCGGTGGGCTCGACCTGCTGCTCGGCGAGGAGGAGGCGGAGGGCGCCCGCTGGTCCGACCTGGTCGCCAGAGAGGGCAGGGTCAGCTTCACCGCCCTCCAGGCCGCCCTGCCCACCTTCTCCGATCTGACCCTGCTCTCCTTCCACCGGGGCGAGGCCGAGCCCATCCCGGCCGAGGCGATGCGCTCGGTCCTCGACGCGGGTCAGCGAGGATTCGACCTCGTGGTCGTCGACCTCCCACGCGCCCCCGACCCCGCCGCGGTGGAGGCCCTGAGCCGGGCGGTCACCGTGCTGCTGGTCGTCAGCGCGGACGTGCGCGGCGTCCTCGCCGCGGCCCAGGTGCTCACGGGGATCCGCGGGCACACCGGGGAGATCCGGACGGTCGTCCGGAGCGGAGTCCTGGAGGAAGGGGTGGTCGCCGCCTCCCTCGGCACGCCGTGCGCCGGGAGCCTGCCCGACCAGCCCCGCCTCATGACCGCGCTGAACCGGGGGGAGAGCCCGCCGATCGGCCGACGGACCGCCCTCGGCAGGTTCTGCCGGACGTTCCTGGACTCCCTGGACGCCTCATCCGAGGTCCGTACGGCCGGAGCCGGGGCGTGAGCCGGGTCCCGTCCGCCGCTTCGCCCGAACTGGTCGAGGCGGTCCGGATCCGACTGGCACGGAGCGGAGCAGAACCCAGCGCCGCGCACGTCACCGCGGCGCTCCGGGCCGAACGGGCGACGCTGGGCGACGCCGAGATCCTGGCGGTGGCCAGGGCCCTGTGCGCGGACCTGATCGGCGCCGGCCCGCTGGAGCCGCTGCTGGCCGAACCGGAGGTGACCGACGTGCTGGTGAACGGCCCGCGCGAGGTCTGGATCGACGACGGCGGCGGTCTGCGCCGGACCCCGGTCGCCTTCCCCGACGAGGAGGCGGTCCGCAGGCTCGCGCAACGGCTGGCGTCGGCCGCGGGGCGCCGCCTCGACGACGCCTGCCCCTACGTGGACGCCAGGCTGGCGGGCGGAGTCCGGCTCCACGCCGTGCTGCCGCCGGTGGCCCCCGGCGGCACCTGCCTGTCCCTGAGACTCCCGCCGCGCCGTACGTTCACCCTCCCCGACCTCGCCGAGGCGGGAACGATCGGGCCTGACGCCGTCCCGGTGCTCACCGCGATGGTCGAATCCCGGCTCGCCTTCCTGGTCTCGGGCGGCACCGGCACGGGGAAGACGACCCTGCTGTCGGCGCTGCTCTCGCTGGCGGACCACGGCGACCGCCTGCTCCTGGTCGAGGACTCCGCGGAGCTGCGACCCGCGCACCCCCATGTCGTGCGGCTGGAGGCGCGTCCGGCCAACATCGAGGGTGCCGGAGGCGTCGGCCTGCGCGATCTGGTCCGCCAGGCGCTGCGGATGCGTCCCGACCGCCTCGTCGTCGGCGAGGTCCGCGGGGCGGAGGTCGTCGATCTCCTCGCCGCGCTGAACACCGGGCACGAGGGAGGCTGCGGCACGCTGCACGCCAACACGGCGGCCGATGTCCCCTCGCGGCTGGAGGCCCTCGCCTGTGCCGCGGGTCTCAGCCGGGAGGCGGTCCACAGTCAGATCGCCGCGGCGCTGGACGCCGTCGTCCATCTGGTGCGCGACCGTGCCGGGGGCCGTCGCCGGGTGGCGGAGATATGCATGATGACGCGCCGGCCGTCGGGCCTGGTCCAGGCCGAGCCGGCACTCGCCTTCACTCCCGGTGGCCAGGTGGTCCAGGGCCCGGGGCTGCCCGCCCTCGCGGCCCGTGTCCCCGGCGTCCTGTCACGGTCGTGATCACGATGACCGCGTTCCTGACCGCCGCCGCCCTGCTCCTCGCCGGGTCGGCCGCCTGGCTGTGGACGGGCCCCGATCCGGCGACCGCCCGCCTACGACGGTTGCGATGCCCGCCCGCTCGGCGGCGGTACGGCCCGGCAGGGACCGGCTCCCTGCTGGGGCGGCCGGTTCTCCGCTCCCGGCCGTCTCGGAGAGCGGTGGCCTGGCGGGCGGCGTCCCTGGAGCTCTGTCAGGGGCTGGCCGCCGAACTGGCCGCCGGTCGGACCGCGCACGAAGCGCTGATCCGGGCGGGGGCGGCCGTGCCGTTCCCCGATCCGGTGGCGCTCCGCTCCCTGATCGCGGCGGCGCGGGACGGCGGGGACGTTCCGGCGGCCCTGCTGGCCATCGCCCCGGAACGGGGCGGTGAAGGGCTCAGGAGACTGGCCGCCTGCTGGCGGGCGGGGGTGACCGTCGGAGGCGGGCTCGTCATCCTGGTCGACCGGGTGGCGGTCTCCCTGAGGGAGGCCGAAGCCCATCGCCAGGACGTCGCGGCCCAGCTCGCCGGCCCGCGTGCGACGGCCCGGCTGCTCGCCGGGCTCCCGATCCTGGGCCTGGCGATGACGGCGGGGCTGGGCATGCGCCCCCTCGACTTCCTGTTCGGCGGTCCGGGAGGGACGGCCTGCCTGCTGGCCGGCGTCCTCCTCGATTGCTGCGGCTTGTGGTGGACCCGCCGTCTCGTCACCCGCGCCGAACGCGCCTGAGCCGCCGGCGCGAGCCGGAGGAGAGGAACGCGTGGACGTCGTCGGCCTGCTCCCCTCCCTGAAGGGAGGGGATTCCAACCGTCGCCGGTCGGCCTTCCTGCTTCACCGCCGACCGCCCGCCGAGAAGGACTCCTCATGAACGGTCTTCCGGTCGAGACCCTGGCCGCGGTGCTCACCGCCGCCGCGGTCTGGCTGTGGACGTCACCCGGTGATCCGGTCCACCGGCTCCGGCGGGCACGTCCGCATCCGTCGCCTCCGGCGGGTGCACCCGAGGCCGGGACCCGCCTTCACCGGAGCGGAGGGTCCGGCGGCGCCGGAGAGGACGGGGCCGGCAGGAGGCCGGAGGGCCGAGGCGGGATCGCGACCGCGGCCGCCGCGGCGCTGGTGGTCTTCCTGGCGGTGGGAGGTGCGGCGGGAGCCGTGGTGGGAGGCGCGAGCGGCGCGGCCGTGCTGCTGACCCTGCGGAGACGGGAAGGGCCGGCGCAGCGCCGGGAGCGTGATCGGATCACGGCCGATCTGCCGCTGGCGGCCGATCTCATGGTGGCCTGCCTGCGGGCGGGACAACCCATCACCGGTGCTCTCGACGTGACCGTCCAGGCGGTCGGCGGGCCGCTCGGGGGCCGCCTGGCACGGGTGAGCGGTCAGCTGAGGCTGGGAGCCGCGCCGGAGCAGGCCTGGCTCGTACTGGCGGATGATCACGCGCTCGCCCCCCTCGCCCGCACCATGAGCCGGGCGGCGCTCAGCGGTGCTCCAGTGGCCGACGCGCTGACGAGGGCCGCCGACGACTCCCGGCACGCGGCCCGTGCGGCGTCGGCCGCCGCCGCACGGCGCGTGGGGATCCAGGTGGTCGCGCCGCTGGGCCTCTGCTTCCTGCCGGCGTTCGTCCTTCTCGGCATCGTCCCGGTCGTCGCGGGTCTCGCGGGCGAGGTCATGCTCCCGTGAGTTATCCACAGGGATGACGTGCTCGCGGATTGGTTTTCCACAGAATCCCGCTCTTGTCCACAGGGTGATGTGAATATCACGGAACCTGGGGCTGGCCGATGCCGAGACGGAAGGCACGGCCTCACATCACCAGGAGGAAACGATGACCGGATCGAGCACCGGCGGTCTCCGGCGCGGGTCGGCGAGATGGTGGGGGCACCGCTTCTCGCTGATCACCGGGCGGGACCGCGACCGTGGCATGTCCACCGCCGAATACGCCGTCGGCACCATCGCCGCCTGTGCGTTCGCCGCCCTTCTCTTCAAGGTCGTGACGAGTCCGGAGGTGCAGGAGATGATCAGAGCCCTCATCGACCGGGCGCTGAACACGACGGGTCAGGGGGCTCAGGCTTGAGGACCGGATCACCCCGGTCGGAGGCGAGTGATCGAAGGCCTCGGCTGGAGGCGACCGGTCGGAGATCCCGGTCTGAAGGCCCCGATCCCCGGTCCGGGGGCGACCGGTGATCCCGATGGTCCGTGCAGGTGCCCGGTTCTCCTCCCGAGGGTCGGTGACCGCGGAGACCGCGGCGGTGCTGCCGGCTCTGATGGTGGTCCTCGCCGTGGGGCTGTGGGCGATCGCCGTGGTCGGAGCCCAGCTGGAATGCGTGGACGCGGCCCGGGCGGGGGCGCGGGCCGCGTCCAGGGGCGAGACCCTCGAGCGGGTGCGGAGCGGTGTCCTCGCGGCCGCCCCGGCGGGAGCGCGGGCGGAGGTGACACGTGATGCCGAGCGCGTGCGAGTGGAAGTACGGGCCGGCGTGAGGCCTCGGTGGGGTCTCTCCCTGCCCGAGGTCACCGTCCACGCGATCGCGGTCTCCGTCACCGAGCCGGGGGCGGGGCAGCCGGGCCCGCCCGTGGGGCAGGGCCCATCGGCGGGGTGGTCGGGTTCGTCTGCGGAGGGCGGTCCTGATGCCTCCTCGTCCGGAAACCGGAGCCCCGGTATCGAAGGTGGCTGGTGAGGGAGTCCGTGCCGCGGACGAAAGGGGCGGCGGGGGTGGTGAGAGGAGTCCTCTCATGGATGACGGGGTGCGGTAGAGGGCGTGCCGCGGACGCCGGGGCCGTGGACGCCGGGGCCGCGGAGTGCGGTAAGGGGGGCGTGCCGCGGATGCAGGGTCGGCGGGAGCGTGGTTCGGCGACGGTCTGGACTGTCGCGGTCATGGCGGTGCTCTTCATGCTGACGGTGACGGTGGTGCTCACCGGGACGGCCAGGGCGGCGCGTCATCGTGCGCAGTCGGCCGCCGATCTCGGAGCGCTCGCCGCCGCACGGCTCGCCTTCACCGGGCCCGGCAGGGGATGCGCCGAGGCGACTGCGCTCGCCGCCGCGAACGGGGCCAGGCTTCTGCGGTGCTCCTCCGGCGTCGATGGAGTGGTGGAGGTCCGGGTGGTCGTGGGGTTCTCACTTCCGATCATCGGGGGTCGCGAGGCCACGGCCAGGGCACGTGCCGGTCCTGTCCACATCGCCGATCCGGGGGGTGAGGCCCGACGCGGCGGAGGCCGGGTCCGAGCGGAGCAAGGTCGTGATCGGATCACAACTTCTTGGACTCATTTCTTGGACTCATTGTCCAAAAGAAGCAGAGCTCACGTAACGTTCTACTTACCTCACGTCCATGCCGTCTCGCGTTCACCTCCGAAGGAGGGCCGCGTTGCGGCCCTCGACGAAGGGAAACGTCGTGACGACGGTGCGCAGCCTGGTCACCGCGGCGGTGATCGCTCCGATCGTGTCCGTCCCCGCGATGCTCGCCACGGCGGGCCCCGCTCACGCCAAGGCGAGTCTGGACATGCCGTCGCGGGTCACCTCGGACCGGAAGGTGACCATCTCAGGCCGGGTCGATCTGGTCTTCGACGCCGTGCTCCACATCAACGGCAGGCAGGTCGCGAAGGGGGACCGGCGCGTCTCCTACGTCTGGGACCCCCGCACGCACCCGAACGGCCGGTACACCGTCAGACTCGTCGAACGAGGCAAGCTGCTGGGCGGGAAATGGGATGAGACGTCCCGGATGCTGGTTCAATCCGTTCCTCCGGCCGTACCCGGCGGGGTGGGCGTCCGGTTGCGGGGCGACCGGGTCGCGCTCACCTGGAGCCGGGGGGCCGAGCCTGACCTCCGAGGCTATGAGATCTTCACGAGCCGGACCGGCAGGGTCGGCACCGTGGACGTGAGCAGGGCGTGCGGTGGAGGTTCGTGCAGGGCGACCCTGGTGCTCCCCGCCAAGGCCGCCGGGCGGCGGATCGGGTTCACGGTGCGGGCGATCCGGGGTGACGGCAGAGGCGGCACCCTCGTCTCGGGCCGGTCGGCCGTGGCGGCGGTGAACGTTTCCGTTCCCGCGGCGCCGGAGCGCCCACGCTCCGCGGGGGACGACGAGGACCGGCGTGACGCCGGTGTCCGGCGAGACGAACCGAACAGCGGGGGGCGGGAACGGCGGTCCGGTGTCGAGAGCCTTCCCCGGCTGCCGCAGGCGGACGCGGCGACGAGCCGGGCCCGTTCCCCGGAGACCGCCCCCGGCGAGGCGTCCCGGCCGCAGAAGACGGCCGGGAGCCGTGCGGGCACGGACGCTGGGGCGGCCGGTTCCAGGACGGGCGACTCCGGGACGGGCGACTCCGGGACGGGCGGGGAAGAGACCGGGACGAGCGGGAGCGGTTCGGAGGCGGCGGAGACCGCGCCCGTCGGGAGCGCGGCGACCGGCCGTCGGCCCGGGTCGGCGACGGGTGGGATGAGCGGCCTCGGGCTTCTGGTCGCCGGAGGAATGGTCCTGCTGCTTCTGGGTGCGCACGGCGGTGCGTGGGTTCGCCGCAGGTGGCTGACCCGCCCGGCCGAGGGGCGCGCGACCGGTGGATCCGGGGCGAAGGGGAATCCGTCGGCCGGTGGAGAGCCGCCGTCGGCAGGGCCCCGCCGTCCAGCGGTCATCCTCGCGGTGGTCCGGATGCCGTACTCCCGGCGACCGGCCGGAGACCCCGCAGGCGTGCGGTCCGTGCCCCGGTCCTTCGCCGGGGGAGACGGGAAGGCGCCGGGTGCGGCGTCACCGGGTGAGGCCGGTTCCACCGGGGCGCGGTCGGTCGTGCGGGCGGCCGGACACGCGGTGGCCCCTGAAGTGGCCCCTGAAGCGGCCTCTGAACCCGGGCGGACCGGCCACGCGGACCGTCCGGAGGAGAGCGGCGCGGTCGGGGAGGTCCCGCCCGCGCACCCCGCGGTGACCGGCTCCGCCCTGCCCGCGGCGGCGCCGGCTCCGGAGATCGGCAGCGTCACTCCTGTGGCGGTCCGCAGCGGAGGAGGCCGGTGGGACGGCTACCTGCCGTCCGCGCCCCGCTCGATCGAGGACAGCGGGTTCTGGGAACGGCCTCAGCCCGGTGCGACGGACTTCTGGGCGGAGGACCGTGAGGAGGATGAGCGTGATCCCGGAGTGTCCGGCGGGTTCCGCTCCGGTCGGTTCCGCTCCGGTCCGCTCCGTTCCGGTGGTGGAGCGCAGCCGTGAACGGCGCCGCCCGCTGCCGTTCCGCAACGGCGCCGGGGCCCGGCCCTGAACCCATCCGCCGGGTCCCCGCCAGGTCCCCGCCGGGTCGTCCGACCTGTCCCGCGGTCGTCGTGGGCCGCCTCTGTCATCCATTCCCGCGGTCGTCGTGGGCCGCTTCCGTCATCCGTCCATCGAGAGCAGGACGGCCAGGAGGCGCAGGGCTCCGGCCTTGTCCAGGGGATCGTTGCCGTTTCCGCATTTAGGGGACTGGATGCAGGAAGGGCAGCCGCGCTCGCACTCGCAGGAGGCGATGGCCTCCCTGGTCGCGGTGAGCCATTCGAAGGCGCGGGCGAACCCCCGTTCGGCGAAGCCCGCGCCGCCCTCATGGCCGTCGTAGACGAACACGGTGAGCAGGCCGGTGTCGGCGTGGAGCTCGGTGGAGACGCCGCCGATGTCCCACCGGTCGCAGGTCGCGAACAGCGGGAGCATGCCGATGGAGGCGTGCTCGGCGGCGTGTGCCGCTCCTCCCAGGTCCAGCCCGGCCTCGGCCAGAGGCGAGACCGCCGAGGCGGGCAGCGTCCACCAGACCGCCCGGGTGTGCAGCGTTCGCGGCGGCAGGTCGAGCGCCTCGTCGCCGAGGATCTCGCCGCTCTGCAGGCGGCGCTTGAGGTAGGAGACGACCTGGCGGGTGACCTCCACCGCGCCGAAGTGCAGCTCCCCCGGGCCGAGCGCCTGCGAGCGGAACGACTCCAGGACGGAGATCTCGGTGACGTCCCTGGCGAAGGTCGTGTAGTCGGGGGTGCCCGCCTCGACCAGCGCGACGCCCGCCTCCAGATCGAGTTCGGTGACGAGGAAGGTCTCTCCCTGATGCAGGTAGACGGCTCCGGTGTGCACGATCGTGTGAGCCGACGACTCGTCCACGGTCCCCAGGAGGCAGCCGGTGGACAGCTCCACGACCTGTACGGGAGACCCTCCGGAGCCCCGGATGTCGGCGAGGTCGGTCGCCCGCTCCCGCCTGGTCCAGAACCACCCCGTCGGTCGGTGCCGGAGCAGGCCGTCGTCGACCAGGGAGGCGAGCACCTCCTTCGAGGTGGGACCGAAGATCTCCAGATCCTCCTCGGTGAGGGGGATCTCGGCGGCCGCCGCGCACAGGTGCGGGCCCAGGACGTAGGGATTGCCGGGATCGAGCACGATCGCCTCCACCGGCCGGCCGAACAGGGCCTGCGGATGGTGGACCAGGTAGGTGTCGAGCGGATCGTCCCTGGCGACCAGCACGGCCAGCGCGTCCTGGCCGGCGCGGCCCGCCCGACCGGCCTGCTGCCACAGGGAGGCCCGGGTCCCCGGCCATCCAGCGATGAGGACGGCGTCCAGCCCCGAGACGTCGACACCGAGTTCCAGGGCGTTGGTCGTGGCCAGCCCGAGGAGATCACCCGAGCGCAGCGCCCGCTCCAGCCCCCGGCGCTCCTCCGCGAGGTACCCGGCCCGGTAGGCGGCGACCTTGCCGGACAGGTCCGTGAGGGCCGGGGGCGTCGGGCCGGGCGGGTCCACCGGGTCCGGGTCCGTCCCCGACGTCGGGCCTCCCGCGTCCGGGTCTGTCCCCGACGTCGGGCCGGGCGGGTCCACCGGGTCCGCCGGGTCCGTCCCCGGCACGGAAGCCGCCGGGACCGTCCCGGACGCGGGGGGCCGCCGGGAGGCCGCGTCCGAGGCCAGGTCGGAGAGCCTGGCCCGGGCGGACAGGGCCACGGACTCGGCGGCGCGGCGGGAGCGGACGAAGGCGAGGGTGCGGGTCCCGCCGAGGACGAGGTCGGCGAGGAGGTCGGCGGTCTCCGCCGCCGCGGGCCGCCGTACGGGTGCCCCGCCCTCGCCCCGCAGATCGGTCAGGGGCGGCTCCCAGAGGGCGAAGGTGATCGACCCCCGGGGAGAGGTGTCCGTGGTCACCTCGGCCGTCTCAAGGCCCGTCAGCCGCATCGCGAAGGCGCCGGGGTCGCCGGCCGTGGCGGAGGCGAGGACGAACACCGGGGACGAGCCGTACCGGGTGCAGACGCGGCGCAGGCGGCGCAGGATCTGCGCCACGTGGGAGCCGAAGACGCCGCGGTAGCCGTGGCACTCGTCCACCACGACCGTCCGCAGCCGCCGCCAGAAGCCCGACCAGCGGGCGTGGCCCGGCAGCAGGCCGCGGTGGAGCATGTCGGGGTTGGTGAGCACGTAGTTGGCGTGTCGGCGGATCCACGCCCGCTCCTCGTAGGGCGTGTCGCCGTCGTAGGCCGCGGCGCGCAGGCCGGGCACGTCGAGCGCCTCCAGGGCGCGGAGCTGGTCGGCGGCCAAGGCCTTGGTGGGCGTCAGATAGAGGGCGGTGCCCCCGTCCAGTACGGAGTTGAGCGCCGGGACCTGGTAGGCGAGGGACTTGCCCGAGGCGGTGCCTGTGGCGATGATCACGTTTCGGCCGTGACGGGCCAGCCCGGCGGCCTCCGCCTGATGTGGCCAAAGACCGAAAATACCCTGGTTCGCCCAGCGCGTAACCAGCGTCTCGCTGACCCAATCCGGCCATCGGGCCTGACCGGCCTGACGTGCCGGAACATGCTCCACGTGGGTGACGCGCTCCCGACGTGCGGGAACGCCGAGCAGGCGGGCCAGGAGAGGGTCTGCTCGCGACGGTGAGGAAGAAGACGGGCTCACGGGTTTTCAGTCTCGCATCTGTGGGCAGAGTCGCCGGGAATCGTGATTTCGTATAGACACTGAGCGTACGCATGGTTGAATGCCGCGCGTCGGGGCTTGTCGTCTAGGGACCTCCAGGTCCCAGAAGTCACGCCTGAATCGGTATTTTCGCAGGCAAGGCGCTGGAGGATCTGTGGATCTGAAGTTGGACCACCATTCCGAGGACCGTCTCACTATCGTCGAGGTCGAGGGTGAGATCGATGTCTACACCGCGCCCAGATTGCGTGAGCTCCTCATCGACCTGGTCAACAAGGGGAACTTCCACCTCCTGGTCAACATGGAGAAGGTCGACTTCCTCGACTCCACGGGTCTCGGCGTCCTGGTCGGCGGGCTCAAGCGCGTTCGGGCGCACGACGGCTCCCTGGAGCTCGTCTGCACCCAGGAGCGCATCCTGAAGATCTTCCGGATCACGGGCCTGACCAAGGTCTTCGGCATCTACGCCTCGGTCGAGGAGGCCAAGGAAGCCCACGGCCGAGACAAGTAGCCATGGCCACCGTCGAGCTGACGTTCAGCGCCCTTCCCGCCCACGTGCGTACGGCGCGCCTGGTCGCCACCGCGATCGCACGCCGTACCGGGGTGGAGGAGTCCCTGCTGGACGAGGTACGGCTCGCCGTCGGTGAGGCCTGCTCCCGGGCGGTCGAGGCGCACCGCCTCCACTGCCCGGGGGAGCCGATCCGCATCGAGCTGTGCGACGACTCGGGGCGGTTCGAGGTGATCGTCACCGACGCGGCCCCGAGTGACGAACTGGAGCGGCAGGAGCGCACCACGCCCTCTCTCGAGGACTTCCTCGGGAAGGTCCCCGACACGTTGATGTCCGGATTCGGCATCGCGGTCATCGCGGGGCTGGCCGATGACGTCGAGGTCTTCCCGAGTCAGAAGGGCATGCGCATCCGCATGAGCTGGCCCGCCACGCCGAACGGCCTGTCGCCGGTCTGAACCGGGGCAGAACCCCTGCGGCCTCCGGGCGAGGACTTCTCCGACGACCGGGCGCGCCTCCACGGGCACGCCCGGTCGTCGTCGTGTCCGGACCCGGCAGGACGGGCTTTCCGGCGCCCTCCGGACCTGGCAGGACGGGCTTTCCGGCACCCTCCGTGCTCCGCCCCTGTCTCCTGCCGTCGCCCTCTCCCGCCCTGTTCGTCCCCTGCTCCTTCCCTGCCCGTCTCCGACGTCCCGGATCGGCGGGCCGACCGACCGGCGGGCTGACAGGCCATCAGGCCGGCGGGCCGTCAACTCGGCGGGCCGACAGGCCATCAGGCCTCCGATTTTCAGTCTTCTTTAACCGGGTAAATGCATAGACCTAAATGTCGCGAAAATACTGACATAAGCGGCGTCCACCGGTGTAAACGGTGGTATAAGCAGGCGGCTTCGCGGGCACGGTTGAACACGTCGCCGATTGGCGGTGTGCAGAGGCTTCATATCCGCGTCCTTGCTGCGTAGACTCCCCGCACCGGCCAAGGTTTGTCCTTCGGGCGGGACCCTTGTCGGGTTCCGCTCCGAAAGAAGGTCTGTGGACGCAACCGGAAGCGGCACTGCCAATCGCCCGGATGTGCGCCGCCGACCCAACGCTCCACGTTCCACTCACACCGCAGCGCACTCCGGGCAGGACGTGTTCCCGTCTTGCCGAGGAGAGTCGGATGTCTGTCCATCTCGCCGCCGTCGATGAGACAGCGGTATCCCTGAGCGGTTCCCACCTGACCATCGTGGTCGTGGTCGCCGCCGTAGCCCTGCTCGCGCTCGCCGTCGCCGGCGGCCTCGTCCGCGAGGTGCTCGCCGCCGACCAGGGCACCGAGCGCATGCAGAACATCTCAAGGGCCGTGCAGGAAGGAGCCGCCGCATATCTCGGGCGGCAGTTCCGCACGCTCGCCGTATTCGTCGTCGCCATTCCCTTCCTGCTCTATCTGCTCCCGGCGGTTTCGACGGAAGTGCGGATCGGGCGGTCGGTGTTTTTCGTGATCGGTGCCGTTTTCTCCGCGCTGACCGGCTTCATGGGAATGTGGCTGGCGGTCCGGGGGAACGTCCGCGTCGCCGCCGCCGCCCGCTCCGCCGGAGAGAAAGTGGCGATGCGCATCGCCTTCCGCACCGGTGGGGTGGCGGGCATGTTCACCGTCGGCCTGGGCCTGCTCGGCGCCGCCATCGTGGTGTTCGTCTACAAGGGCGACGCCCCCGCCGTGCTGGAGGGCTTCGGCTTCGGCGCCGCCCTGCTCGCGATGTTCATGAGGGTCGGCGGCGGCATCTTCACCAAGGCGGCCGACGTCGGCGCCGACCTGGTCGGCAAGGTCGAGCAGGGCATCCCCGAGGACGACCCGCGCAACGCCGCCACCATCGCCGACAACGTGGGCGACAACGTCGGCGACTGCGCGGGCATGGCGGCCGACCTGTTCGAGTCCTACGCGGTCATGCTGGTCGCCAGCCTCATCCTGGGGAAGGTGGCCTTCGGCACCGAGGGCCTGGTGTTCCCGCTGATCGTGCCGATGGTCGGTGTGCTCACCGCGATCATCGGCATCTTCGTCACCTCCCCGCGCAGCGGCGACCGCAACGGCATGGCCGCCATCAACCGCGGCTTCTTCATCTCCGCGGCGATCTCCGCGGTGCTGGTCGCGGCGGCCGCCTTCCTCTACCTGCCGGGCAGCTTCGCCGAGTTGGACGGGGTGAGCCCGGCGATCGCGGCCGTCGACTCCGACCCCCGGCTCATCGCGATCGGCGCGGTGCTGATCGGCCTGGTCCTGGCCAGCGCCATCCAGGTCCTCACCGGCTACTTCACCGAGACCGACCGGCGCCCCGTGCGCGAGATCGGGGAGAGCTCAGTCACCGGGCCCGCCACGGTCGTCCTGGCCGGCATCAGCGTCGGCCTGGAGTCGGCGGTCTACTCGGCGCTGCTCATCGGCGGCGCGGTCTACGGCGCGTTCCTGCTCGGCTTCGGGAACGTCACCGTCGCCCTGTTCGCCGTGGCCCTGGCCGGCACCGGCCTGCTGACCACGGTGGGTGTGATCGTGTCCATGGACACCTTCGGCCCGGTCTCCGACAACGCGCAGGGCATCGCCGAGATGTCCGGCGACGTCGAGGGCGAGGGCGCCGCGGTGCTCACCTCGCTGGACGCCGTCGGCAACACCACCAAGGCCATCACCAAGGGCATCGCGATCGCCACGGCCGTGCTCGCCGCGACGGCGCTGTTCGGCGCCTTCCGTACGGCGGTCGAGTCCGAGCTGACCGGGGCCACCCAGGGGGTGAAGGACGCGCTGGGGTCCTTCGCCACCTTCAGTCTCGGCGTCGACGCGCCGAACGTGCTCGTCGGTCTGATCATCGGCGCCGCGGTCGTGTTCATGTTCTCCGGGCTGGCGATCATGGCGGTCGGCCGGGCGGCCATGCGCGTCGTCTTCGAGGTGCGCGAGCAGTTCCGCACCAAGCCGGGCATCATGGCCGGCACCGAGCTGCCGGAGTACGGCCGGGTGGTGGACATCTGCACCCGCGACTCGCTCCGCGAACTGGCCACGCCCGGCCTGCTCGCGGTGATGACGCCGATCGCCGTGGGCTTCGCGCTCGGGTACGCGCCGCTCGGCGCCTTCCTGGCCGGTGCCATCGCCTGCGGCACGCTCATGGCGGTGTTCCTGGCCAACTCGGGCGGCGCCTGGGACAACGCCAAGAAGCTGGTCGAGGACGGGCACCACGGCGGTAAGGGCTCCGAGGCCCACGCGGCGACGGTCATCGGCGACACGGTCGGCGACCCGTTCAAGGACACCGCGGGACCGGCCATCAACCCGCTCATCAAGGTGATGAACCTGGTGGCGCTGCTGATCGCCCCGGCCGTGGTGGTCTACGCCGACAACGTGGCGCTGCGGATCGGCATCGCCGCGGTCGCCGTGGTCGTGGTGATCGCCGCGGTGGTCGTCTCCAAGCGCCGCTCGGTGGACGACGACTCGTCGGCCGGGAACAACAGCCCGGACCGTGAGCCGGAGCCCGAGCCGATCGCCGGCTGAGTTCCGTAGGCCTGAACTCCGTACGGCCGGGCCGTAGGGTCGGGCTCCGTACGGTCGGGCCGTAGGGCCGGGCTCCGTACGGTCGGACCGCCGTCGAAGGGGTGCGTGGGGAACCGCGCACCCCTTCCGCGCGGGCGGGCGGTCCGGGTGGGAAACTGAGCGGTGGCTCCTCCGCTCCCCGGGGAGGCGGATCCCCGTCTTCCCTCCGCCGAGGCGGCCGGAGGCGGCCGGACCCGGCCGCCGGGACGACCCGACGACATCTCAAGAGGAGGGACGGCACGCCCCGGCAGGGGAGTGCCGGGAACCCGATGGAACAGCAGCCTTCCGGGGGAAAGACGCTCGTCATGATCCTGCTGGCGATGGTCGCGGTGTTCGCGGTGCTCGCCGGGATCGCCATGTGGGCGGCACGGTGACGGCGCGCACGCTGATCGTGCTGCGGCACGCCAAGGCCGCCCATGTCCCGGGCCTCGTCGACCGGGAGCGCCCCCTCACCGACAGGGGCGAACGCGACGCCCGCAGGATCGGCGAGGTCCTCGCCGAGCTGGGGCTCCGGCCGGACCTGGTGCTCTGCTCGCCGGCGGCGCGGACCCGGCGGACCGCCGAGCTCGCCCTGCCCGGCGCGCCCGTCGAGTTCGAGTGGGACGTCTACGAGGCCTACGCCGACGACCTGCTCGCGCTGCTCCGGCGGACCGGCCCCGACGTGGGCACGCTGCTGCTGGTCGGGCACAACCCCGGAGTGCACGAGCTGGTCATGGGGCTCACCACCCGTGACGGCGACCCCGGCTTCCCGCCCGGCGCGTTCGCCGTCATCGAGACCGCCGCGGAGTGGGCGGAACTGGAGAGCGGACGCGCGGTCACCCGGTGGAGCCCCAAGGACCGCTGACCCCGGCAGGCCGTCCTTCCGCTTCAGCGGTCCGCGGTGGGCAGGCCGTCCTCGGCGTCGGCGGCCTCCACCTCGGCGCGGGAGATGCCGAGCAGGTAGAGGATCGAGTCGAGGTACGGCACGCTGACCGCGGCGTCGGCGGCCTGGCGCACCACCGGCTTGGCGTTGAACGCGATGCCCAGGCCCGCGGTGGCGATCATGTCCAGGTCGTTGGCGCCGTCACCGATCGCCACGGTCTGACTGAGCGGGATGCCCGCCTCGCGGGCGAAGCGCTCCAGGGCCCGCGCCTTGCCGGCCCGGTCCACGATCTCGCCGATCACCCGTCCGGTGAGCACGCCGTCCACCACCTCCAGGGTGTTGGCGGCGGAGTAGTCGATCCCGAGGTCGCGCACGAGGCCGTCGGTCAGCTGGGTGAAGCCGCCGCTGACGATCGCGAACCGGTAGTCGAGCCGCTTGAGCGTCCGCACCAGCGTGCGGGCGCCGGGGGTGAGCACGATCTCCTTGCGGACCTTCTCGAAGATCTCCTCCGGGAGGCCTTCGAGCAGCGCCACCCGGCGGCGGAGCGATTCGGCGAAGTCGAGCTCGCCGCGCATCGCCTCCTCGGTGACCCGGGCCACCTCGTCCAGGCAGCCCGCGTGCGCGGCCAGCAGCTCGATCACCTCGGCCTGGATGAGCGTGGAGTCCACGTCCATCACGATCAGCCGCTTGGCCCTGCGGTACAGCCCGGTCCGCTGTACGGCCACGTCCACCTGCTGGGCGTGCGCCTCGACGGCCAGCTCGGCTCGGAGCGCGTCCGGGTCGGCGCCGGAGACGGCGAGCTCGATGCAGGTCACCGGGTAGCTCGACAGCCGCTCGATCCGGTCGATGTTGGCCCCGGAGGCGGCGATCCGCCCCGAGATGCCCGCCATCGCGGCGGGATGCAGGGGGGCGCCGAGCACGGTGACGTGCAGCCGGCCGCGCCTGCGCTTCTCCTTGGTGTCGGAGCCGGTGGACAGCTCCACCTCCAGGCCCAGGTCCTCCGCGGTGCGCTCGACGGCGGTCCACAGCGCGCCGAGGGTGCCGCCGGTTCCGGTCGGGGTGTCGCCGGTGTAGGCGACGAGGACGCCGAGGGTCAGCCGGCCGCGGATGACGACCTGCTCGACGTCGGCGACGGCGACGGGGAAACCGGCCAGGACGGCGAAGAGCCGGGACGTGACGCCCGGGCGGTCGGGGCCGGTCAACGTGATCAGGAGCGTGCGCTGGTTCATCGGTGCCTACGCTACTTGCCCCGGGAAACACCCGGGTAAGCGGTTCATCATCCGGACGCCCGGTGTTCGCGGGCCACCCCGTCCCGGAGTCACCCGCGGCGGCCTGACCCGGGTGGCGCGTCCCCGCACGGCCGGTGCGCGGCCCGCGTGCGGAGACCGGCCGGGGATCCTCCTGTCGCCCACCGGCCGGCCGGGCGGACGGCTGTCGGGCCGTACCATCGGGGCGTGCGCCTAGAGTTCTCCGCGTGAACGGAGATCGGGACGCCGTCCTGTACGCGGTGAGCTCCGCCGTGCTCGCGGTGACCAGGCACCTGTCGGTCCGCGAGGTGCTCCAGGTGATCGTCCGCTCGGCGCAGCGGCTGCTGGACGCCCGCTACGCGGCGCTGGGCGTGCCCGACGAGGAGGGGGCGTTCGCCGAGTTCGTCGCCGAGGGCATCTCCGACGAGGAGTGGGCGGCCATCGGCCCGACCCCCCGTCAGCACGGCCTGCTCGGCGCGATGCTGCGCGAGGGCGCCCCGGTCCGGTTGCCGGACATCCGCCGGGACCCCCGGTTCGACTCCTGGCCGCGCGCGCACCCGGTGCTGAAGGACTTCCTCGGCGTGCCGATCCGCGACGGCGAACAGGTGCTCGGCATCGTCTTCCTGTCCAACAAGCGGGCGCCCGGCGGGTTCACCGAGGACGACCAGCGGCTGTTGACGATGTTCGCCGCGCATGCCGCGATCGCGCTCACCAACGCCCGCCTCTACGAGCGCGGCCGGGAGCTCGCGCTGGTGGAGGAGCGCACCCGGATGGCCCGCGAACTGCACGACGCGGTGACCCAGAAGCTGTTCTCGCTCCGGCTCACCGCCCAGGCGGCGTCCTCGCTGGTCATCCGCGACCCCGGCCGGGCGGTGCGGGAGCTGGAGCGGGTGGAGCGGCTGGCCGGGGAGGCGCTGGCCGAACTCCGTGCGGTGATCGTGGAGCTGCGCCCGGCCGAGCTCGACCGGCACGGCCTGGCCGAGACGCTCCGCAAGCACGTCCGCCTGCTGGACCGGCTCCACCCGGCGTCGTTCACGTTCCGGCTGGACGACGGAGGCCGCGAAGGCGGCGGGGACGCCGATGACGGCAGGGGCGGTGCGCGCCGCGGGGACACGCTGTACGGGCTGGGGCCGGAGATCGAGGCGGCCGTCCTGCGGGTCGCCCAGGAGGCCCTGCACAACGCCGCCCGGCACGCCGCGGCGGAGGCGGTCGTCGTACGGCTGGGCTGTGAGGGCGGCCGGGCGGGTTGTGAGGGCGGCCGGGTGGTGCTGGAGGTACGCGACGACGGGACCGGATTCGACGTGCCCGCGGCCTCCGGCCGGGGACTGGGCATCGCGTCGATGGGCGATCGGGCGCAGGCCTTGGGCGGGAGCCTGCTGGTGGAGTCGGAGCCGGGCGGTGGCACGCTGGTGCGGTTGGAGCTCCCGGCGTGAACGCCCGTGCGGCGGACCCGGGGCGGGACGGGTCCGGCGGTCGGTGGCCGGGCCGGGGCGCGGTGGCCGGGCCGGGGACGACGGACGGGGACGACGGGATGGCGGCGCGAGGGTGAGCGGCGGTGGGCGGGGCGGGACGATCCGGGTGCTGGTCGCGGACGACCATCCGGTGGTCCGGCAGGGACTGCGAACGTTCCTGGACCTGCAGGACGACCTGGAGGTGGTGGGGGAGGCACGGGACGGGGCGGAGGCGGTCGCGCTGGCCGGATCGCTCGCGCCGGACGTGCTCCTGCTCGACCTGAGGATGCCGGTCCTGGACGGCCTCGGCGCGCTGGTCCGGCTCGCCGAGCTCGGGCTGACACCACGTGTACTGGTACTGACCTCGGTCACCGACCGGGGCGACGTCGCCCCGGCCATGCGGGCCGGTGCGGCGGGGTTCCTCTACAAGGACGTCGAACCCGCGGCGCTGGTCCAGGCCATCCGCGCGGTCCACGGCGGCCAGGTGCTGCTGGCCCCCGAGGCCGTCGAGGCGATGCTGGCCGCGCCCGGTCCTGCGGCTCCCGCGGGACCGGTGGCCCCGCTGACCGACCGGGAGCGCGAGGTGCTCGCGCTGATCGCCTCGGGCCGCTCCAACCGGGAGATCGCCCGGGAGCTGGCGGTGGCGGAGAAGACGGTCAAGACCCATGTCTCCAACGTGCTGATGAAACTGGGCGTGCAGGACCGGACCCAGGCCGCGCTCTACGCCGTACGGCACGGCCTGGCCTGATCGCGAGGAGGGGAGAGGACGCCCCCCGGCGGAGCCCGGCTCCCGGCCTGACCGGCCACGGTGTCTTCACCGGGAGACGCCCACCCGCGTCCTCACTGTCAGACGAGCTCGGTGATGGCGTGGTGGGCTGCCACGCGCGCACGCCGTACGGCGCGGTCGAGGTCGCGCAGGGCCTGGCCGCGGGTGGCGATCTGACCCGAGGTGAGACCGCGGTCGTCGGCGACGCGGAGCGCCGCGGCGAGGCGGGCGGCCAGGGCCGCGACCCGGTGGGCGCGGGCGGGATAGCCGGGAGCCAGGCCCTCGTCCGGAGGCTGCGTCCGGCGGTGGCCCTGGGCGGGGCCCTCCACGCCGAGCAGGGCGTCGGTGGCCGCGTGCATCGCCCGGGTGAGGGCGTGCTCGGCCTCGGCCAGGGAGGGCACGTCGGGGACCGCGGTGGAGGCCTCGAACACGCTCCAGCGCACCCCGGAGTACGACGATCCGCGCAGGTCCGGCGCCGGGACCAGCCCCAGGCACCTGCCGGAGAGCACGGCCGTGACCGCCTGTCCGGCGTCGACGGCGGCGGAGGTGAAGGCGGGCGGACCGGTGAGGCCGAGCGGGTCGCCCGCCGCGGGCAGGGCCAGGCGCAGGGCCGCCAGGCCGTCGCCCCGCAGGTCGGCGAGGACGTTCCGGAGCGGGACGTCGCCGGCCGGGGTGGCGACGAGCTGGGGCCCGGCCTGCCGCTCCACGCGGTCGGCGGCCTGGTCCAGCCCCGTCCGCCCGGCGAGCCAGGCGTTGCCCCAGCAGACCAGCGTGGCCGAGATCGGTGAATCAGGGTGCACCGGTCCACGATATGCGCTCGTCCTGCAATAGGTTTTGATCCGAGCGATTGATGAGGAGGCGTGGCGCATGGGCGGTCAGGTGCTTCGGTTGCAGGACGTCACCGTCCGCAGGGACGGCGCGGTCCTGTTGCGGAACATCGAATGGACCGTCCACGAGGACGAGCGGTGGGTCGTGATCGGCCCCAACGGCGCCGGCAAGACGACGCTGCTGCAGGCCGCCGGGGCCATGCTCTTCCCGACCGAGGGGTCCGTGGACGTCCTGGGCGAGCGGATGGGCCAGACCGACGTGTTCGACCTGCGCCCGCGCATCGGGCTGGCGAGCGCGGCGCTGGCGGAGCGGGTGCCGCCGGACGAGAAGGTCATCGACCTGGTGCTCACCGGCTCGTACGCGATCCTCGGCCGCTGGAAGGAGGAGTACGACTCCGCGGACGTCACCCGGGCGGTCGAGCTGATCGATCAGATGGGCTGCGCCCACCTGATCCGCCGCCGGTTCGGCACGCTGTCGGAGGGTGAGCGCAAGCGGGTGCAGATCGCCCGGGCGCTGATGCCGGACCCGGAGCTGCTCCTGCTGGACGAGCCCGCCGCCGGGCTGGACCTGGGCGGCAGGGAGGACCTGGTCCGCAGGCTCTCGGTCCTGGCGCACGACCCCAAGGCCCCGACGATGGTCCTGGTCACCCACCACGTGGAGGAGGTCCCCAGTGGGTTCACCCACGCGCTGCTGCTCCGGCACGGCGCGGTGGTCGACGAGGGCCCGATCGACCACGTGATGACCGCCGACAACCTCTCGCGCACCTTCGGCCTCCCCCTCACCCTGGAGCGCGGCCTCGACGGACGCTGGTACGCCCGAGCGCAACAGTTCTGATTCCCTATGTGACGTGCGCCACAAATCAAAAGCAAAACGAAATACCATGCCGGGGACGAGAGATCCGCTCGACTCGACCGCCCGGAGTTGCCGATGGGACCATCGTTCATCGCCGCCCTCGTCGTGGTGGCCGTCGCCGGGTTCGCACTGGTACGGACGGTCCGGATCGTGCCCCAGGCCACCGCCGGGATCGTGGAGCGGCTCGGCAGGTACCACCGCACCCTCCTGCCGGGCCTCAACCTGGTGGTCCCCTTCCTCGACCGGATCAAGGAGACGATCGACCTGCGCGAGCAGGTCGTCTCGTTCCCTCCGCAGCCCGTCATCACCTCCGACAACCTCGTGGTCTCCATCGACACGGTGATCTACTTCCAGGTGGTCGATCCCCGGGCGGCGACCTACGAGATCGCCGACTTCCTCATCGGCGTCGAGCAGCTCACCGTGACCACGCTGCGCAACGTGGTCGGCGGCATGGACCTGGAGCGCACGCTCACCTCCCGCGAGGAGATCAACAGCGAGCTGCGCGGGGTCCTCGACGAGGCCACCGGGAAGTGGGGCATCCGGGTCAACCGGGTCGAGCTCAAGGCGATCGACCCTCCGGCCTCCATCCAGGATTCGATGGAGAAGCAGATGCGCGCCGACCGCGACAAACGCGCCGCCGTGCTCTCCGCCGAGGGCCAGAAGCAGGCCGCGATCCTCACGGCCGAGGGCCAGAAGCAGGCGGCGGTCCTCCAGGCGCGGGGCGAGGCGGAGGCGGTGGTCCTGCGGGCCCAGGCCGACGCGGAGGCGAAGGCGATGCGGGCCAAGGGCGAGGCCGACGCGATCGCGATGGTGTTCAGGGCCATCCACGAGGGCAGGCCCGACCAGGCGCTCCTGGCCTACCAGTACCTGCGGACGCTTCCGGAGATCGCCCGCGGGGACGCCAACAAGGTGTGGATCGTGCCCTCGGAGGTGGGCCGGGCGCTGGAAGGACTGGGCGGCCTGTTCGCGAACCTCTCCGGTGCGGGAGCCGGCGCCGCGGGGGCCGCCGGGCCGGGTCCGGCGGGGGCCGCGGCGAGATCCCCGGGAGCCGCGGCTCCGGGAGAGGAGGGGAGCGCGTCCGGCGCGGGCGGGACGTGGAAGGACACCCCGGCTCCCGGATGATCTCGGGACCCCTCCTAGGATGCGGCGAACGCCGTGCACCGTCCGCGGGCGCGAGCCGTACGAGGGAGGAGGGCGTCCATGACGCCGTGGGAGGCGGTCGCGATCTTCGCGGCCGGGGTCGGGGCCGGGGGCGTCAACGCCGTCGTCGGCTCCGGTTCGCTGATCACGTTCCCCACGATGGTGGCGGTGGGCCTGCCGCCGATCGTGGCCAACGTGTCCAACAACATCGGGCTGGTGCCCGGGTCGCTGACCGGGGCGCTCGGCTACCGCCAGGAGCTGAAGGGGCAGCGCGACCGGCTGGTACGGCTGGGCGCCGGCTCGGTCGCGGGCTCGCTCATCGGCGGGGTGCTGCTGCTCTACCTCCCGGCGCGCACCTTCGACGTGGTGGTGCCCGTCCTGATCGGCCTGGCGTGCGTGCTGGTGATGGTCCAGCCGAGGCTCGGCGCGTGGCTGAACGCCCGGCGCGAGCACACCCGTCCGCACGGCGGTCCCTGGCTCTGGTTCGGCGTCTTCGCGGCGGGGATCTACGGCGGCTATTTCGGGGCGGCCCAGGGCGTGCTGCTCATCGGGCTGCTCGGCATCTTCCTCGACGACGGCCTGCAGCGGGCGAACGCCGCCAAGAACGTGCTCTCCCTGCTGGTCAACACGACCGCCGCGGTGCTGTTCGTGCTGGTCGCGGAGGTGGACTGGCGGGCGGTGGGGCTGGTGGCGGCGGGCGCGGCGATCGGCGGGTTCCTGGGCGCGAAGGTGGGCCGGAGACTGCCCGCGCCGGTGCTCCGGGTCTTCATCGTCTGCGTCGGCGTGGCCGCGATGGTCAAACTGGTGTACGGATAAAACCTACCCGGTATGGGTATGAATCAGACATGAAGGGCGACAGGGTAGAGATCGTCATTGATGCCGGGGACACGTCGCGGACGTACGAGGTCGCCGCGACGCGGGCGGGCCGCCGGGTGGAGATCGCCAACCGTCGCGGCGGCGTCGTCGAGGTGAGCGAGGTCACCCGGAGCGGTACGGCGGTGCGCACCGCCAGGTTCATGTCCAGCCGGGTCCTCGCCCTGGTGGAGCATCCGGCCGACGGCGGTCCCGACGACTGAGGCCCCCGGCGACCGAGACCGCAGCGGGGCCGCGGTGGAGACACTGTGGGGACGCTATGGGGACACTATGGGGACACTATGGGGACGCTGTGGGGACGCTGTGAGGCCGCCGTGAGGCCGCCCGGCCGTCAGGTCTGCGCCGGGCGGACCTGGATGACGCCGTCGCGGCGGATCCGGGTCTCGAACGACGGCTGGGGCGCGGTCCCGGGGCCGTGCACGACGGCTCCGTCCGAGAGCCGGAACGTGCTGCCGTGCCAGGGGCAGACCACGCAGGCGGCGCCGTTCTCGGCGACCAGCCGCCCCTGGTGCAGCGGGCCGGCCAGGTGGGAGCAGTGGTCGGCGAGCACGGTGACCTCACCGTCGACCCGCAGCACGAACAGGTCGATGTAGCCCAGCCGCCGGGCGACCGGCCGGCCGTCCGGCAGGTCGTTGAGGGAGCACAGGTCGTACCAGCCCAGCGGGACCAGGTGGGCGACGGAGTCGGCGTGGTTGGCCCCGACGGCCTGCCGGTAGGCCAGGTGGCCGCCGAGGAAGCCGCCCAGGCCCGTCGCGCCCAGTCCGGCGTACCCCACCACGCGGCCGGCCCGCTCGCGCCCGCCGACCCGCAGCGCCAGCGAGGCGGCGTACAGGCCGAAGGCGGCCAGGTTGGTGACCGCGTGCACGAACCCGACCCGCTGCTGCTCGCGGTGGATGACCGACCAGTCCGTGACGCCGGCGGCCACCGTGGGGAGCGCGGCGCCGAGTCCCGCGGTGAGCACCGTCCGGGCGGCGCGCGGGCCGGTCCCGGTCAGGTCGATCATCGAGGTCGCCGCCCAGGCGCCCACGACGAAGGTGGCCAGCGGCGGGTGGAGGGGCTTGCCGGTGGGGACGCCGTGGAGCAGGTCGCGCAGGCGCCCCGGCCCGATCCTGCGGCGCACGGCCTTGGCCAGGCCGCGGATCGGCCGGTCCAACCTCGACGACCGCTCGATCGGGCCGACGATGTTGATCGTCGACGCCAGGTCCTTGAGGCTCCGACGTCCGGCCTGGACTGATTCCTTCACTCCCGCCCCCTCTCGACCATTAGGGACCTACCCGGGAACCGCGTTATGCACGCGCCAGATGCCCCCGGCGGACGGAGAGCTCGATGATCTCGGTGGCGTAGGCGCCGAGGGTCGGCGACCCCTCCTCGATGATCTTCACTTTCTCCAGCACCTGCTCCGCCGTCACCTTGTAGAGCGACCAGGTGCCGCCCTCGTTGTGGTGGTTGGCCATGATCGGAGCGATGCGGTCCAGGGCCTTGGCGAACCTGGCCTCGGGGGTCCTGCGCTCCTCGAACTCGTCCCAGAGCTCGCGCAGCCGTACCGCCTGGTCCTCCGGGAGCAGCCCGAAGATGCGGTCGGCGGCCTTGCGCTCGATGCCGAGCTGCGCCTCCACCGCCGGGGAGTCGTAGATGAAGGTGTCCCCGGCGTCGATCTCGACGATGTCGTGGACGAGCAGCATCGCGACGACCCTGTCCAGGTCGGTCCCCGGAGGCGCGTGCTCGGCCATGACCATGGCCAGCATCCCCACGTACCACGAGTGCTCGGCGTCGTTCTCCCGCCGCGACCCGTCCATCAGGGTGTTGCGGCGGACGATGCGCCGGAGCTTGTCGATCTCCATGGCGAAGGCGAGCTGGGCGTGCAGGCGATCCTGTGCTGGAGGGGTGGTCACGCGCGCAAGCCTAGTGCGCGCGTGGGGTCCTCTCCCGCCCGCCCGCGGGCTCACGCGCGGCCGACGGTCACCGGCACCCCGTTGAACACGGCGTTCCCGGAGAGGACGTCGAGCGTGGAGGAGTCCGTCAGCGCGTTCGCGCTGACCCCGGCGTGCTCGGCCGCGACCCGCTGGGCGGTCCCCTGATGGCCCCAGCCGTGCGGCAGGCTCACCACGCCGGGCATGATCGAGTCGGTCGGCTCCAGCGGCACGGTCAGCTCCCCGACGGCGCTGCGCACCACGGCGTGCCCGTCCAGGCCGAGCCTGCGCACGTCGGCCGGGTTGATCTGCAGCGTGCAGCGGTTGCTCCCGCCGACCAGCGGCTCCACGTTGTGCAGCCAGCTGTTGTTGGAGCGCAGGTGCCGCCGCCCGATCAGGACCATCTCCGGCGGCGGCGCGGACGCCCGCTCGCGCAGCCGTGCGACGTCCGCCACCAGCGCGGCCGGGGCCAGCTCCACCTTCCCCGAGGCCGTGCGCAGCACCTCGCCCAGCCGGGGCCGGAGCGGACCGAGGTCGATCCCGTGCGGCGCGGCCCGCAGCGCGGCCAGGGACAGGCCGTGCGGGCCGAGCTTGAGCATGGCGTCCAGCCGCAGCTCCGCTCCGCTCGTGCCCTCCAGCCCGGCGCGCAGCTCGGCCGGGTCCCGCCCCTCGACGGGCGAGCCGGGCGTCTCGACGGCCCGGCGCAGCATCTGGTCCAGGATCAGCTCGTCGAGCGCGGCCGGGTCGGCCTCCGCGCCTTGCCCGGAGGCGATCAGCGTGAGCCGCGCGAGGATCTCCGCCTCCGAGGGCCGTCCCGGCTCCGGAGGCAGCACCGGCGGGGAGAACCGGGCGTAGTCGCGCACCGCGAACGCCAGCAGGGAGAAGTCGTAGTGCGGTGAGTGCAGCACCGGCGGCGGCGGGAGGACGACGTCCGCGTGCCGGGTGGTCTCGTTCAGGTAGGGGTCGACGCAGACCATGAACTCCAGGCCGCGCAGGGCCTCCTCCAGCCGCGGTCCGTCCGGCGCGGAGAGCACCGGATTGCCCGCCACCACGACCAGCGCCCTGACCTGCCCCTCCCCCGGGGTCGCGATCTCGTCGGCGAGCGTGGCCACCGGCAGCTCGCCGTTCGCCTCCGGCAGACCCCGGACGCGGCTGTGCCAGCGCCCCGTGGCGTACGGCCGGCGCCGGCGCCCCGTCTCGGTGGCGGGCGTGGCGAACATGACCCCGCCGGGGCGGTCGAGGTTGCCGGTCAGCACGTTGACGGCGTCGACCAGCCACTGCGCGAGGGTGCCGAACTCGGCGGTGCAGGTCCCGATGCGGGCGTAGACGGCGGCGGTGGGGGCCGCGGCCAGCTCGCGGGTGAGCCGGACGATGACGTCGGCGGGTACGCCGCAGGTCTCCGCCACGGCCTTGGGGGAGAAGTCCTCGGCCAGGGCGCGCAGCTCCGCCAGGCCCGCCGTCTCGACGCCCACCGAGGTGAGGTCCTCGGCGAAGAGCGTGTGGACGATGCCGAACAGCAGGTGGGCGTCGGTGCCGGGGCGGACGAACAGGTGCTCGTCGGCGAGGGCGGCGGTGCGGGTGCGGCGCGGGTCGACGACCACGAGCCGGCCGCCCCGCGCGCGCAGCGCCTTCAGCCGGCCGGGGAAGTCGGGGGCGGTGCAGAGCGAGCCGTTGGACTCCAGCGGGTTGGCGCCGAGCATCAGCAGGTAGTCGGTGCGGTCCAGGTCGGGCACCGGGACGGCCATCGGGTCGCCGAACATCAGACCGCAGGAGACGTGCTTGGGCATCTGGTCGGCGGTGCTGGCGGAGAAGACGTTGCGGGTGCCGAGGGCGCGGATCAGCGGCGCGCCGTACAGGGCTCCGGCCATGGTGTGGGCGTTCGGGTTGCCGAGGTAGACGGCCAGGGCCTGGCGTCCGTGGGCCCCGGCCACGCCGGTCAGGCCCCGCTCGACCGCGCGGAAGGCCTCCGGCCAGGTGGCCTCGCGCCACGCGCCGCCGGTGCGGATCATCGGGGTGCGCAACCGGTCGGGGTCGGAGTCGAGGCGGCCGAGACTCGCGCCCTTGGGGCAGATGAACCCCCGGGAGAACGGGTCGTCCGGGTCGCCCTTCACGGAGGTGACGTGACCGGCGTCGTCGAGCGTGAGCCGCAGGCCGCAGACGGCCTCGCAGAGGGGACAGGTCCGGTGGGCGGTTCGCATCGGCACTCCTGGGTTCGATGAACGAACCCATCATTGCCCGTCACCGCCGGGAGGGAAAGCCCCAAGGGCCGGGGTTCCGGTGCTTTGCGAGCGCTCGGCCGGTCTGCGGCGGGCAGCCCGGCTCCGGCGGCTCGCCGGTCTGCGGCGGGCGGTGCGGCTCCGGCGGCTCGCCGGTCTGCGGCGGGCGGTGCGGCTCCGGCGGCTCGCCGGTCTGCGGCGGGCGGTGGCGGTCGTCGCGGGGGTTACGCGGCGACGTTCTCGCCCACGTCCCCGCCGGCGTAGATGCGCTCGGCCTTCTGCAGGTCGAACAGGGGGTTGCGGTAGCACCGGGCGCCGAATCCCCTCCGCTGCACGGTCCAGCCGAGGCGGTAGGCCCACTCGTCCTGGTCCATGCAGAGTTCGTCGTCGGCGCGGTCGATCAGCCGGGCGAGCCGGGTCGTGATTCCGGAGATCCCATGGATACCGTGGAAGTGCATGGGCGGCTCCTTTCGTGACGTGCTGCGGAGCTCCTGTGAACGGCATCCGGGCCGGTGGCCGTCGGCCTGATGCGTCTTCGCCCTTACGAGGGCTTCTTCTGGCGCGTGCGACCGTGAGCCGTCGCCTGCTTCTCCCCGTCCCCGTGGTCCGTCCGCCTCCCTGGAAACCGTCTGCGGCGTGTCCGAGGCGGCGCCGCCGGCGGTCTCTCCCGAGTGGGCGGATCCTCCCCCTAAGCAGATGCTCCCCCCGGGTGTCAAATGCTGCAATACTCTGGTGCCAGAAATATCGATAAACTTTCATGGAATCTTTGCTGCATCGTTCCGTGCAACTTTCATTGGAAGGATCGGCCGGCGTCCGGCGGGGACGTCGGGGAAAGAACGGCCCGGTGGGGCGGGAGAGGGCCGCGTTCTCTGGAGATCATCGTCATCCGCCGCCGGAGCCGAGGAAATCCCTCGGGGTAACCCTCCGCCGGAGGAAGGATTCCGGCATGTTCTCCTGACGGGAATATGGAGATAAGCCTCGCAGGGCGGCATGCAAGTTGCAGTGTACGATGAGCGCGAGGTCCTGATCGGTGGGGCCTTGAACGGTTGAGTAGCGATACACCTTCATATCGATGAGGGGGTCGGACGGTGCCCGAGCGCGGCAGTCCAACCGTTCGCCGGCGCAGGCTCGGCCAGGAGCTCCGCCGGTTGCGGGAGGGCTGTGGTCTGAGCGGTGAGGACGTCGCCACGAGGCTGACCTGGTCGGCCTCGAAGGTCAGTCGCATCGAGAACGCCAAGACCATGCCGCGCCGGAGCGACGTCGAAGCCCTCGCCGAGCTGTATGAAGTGGATGGAGATCGGCGGCGGGAGCTGCTCGATCTCCATCGGGACGCGGCCCGGAAGGGCTGGTGGGAAAACTATTCGGACTCCCTTCCCCAGGAGCTCACCACCCTGCTGGGGCTGGAGGCGGAGGCGGTCTCGGCGCTGAACTGGGAACCCCAGCTGGTGCCGGGCCTGCTGCAGACCGAGGACTACGCGCGCGAGGTCATTCGCGCCACGCAGCCGATCACTCGGATTCCGCCGGGAGAGTTCCGCAGCCGGGTCAACGCCCGCATGGCTCGGCAGGACCTCGTCACCCGGAGCGCCGACCCGCTCCGGCTCTGGACGGTCCTGGACGAGTCGGTGCTGCTGCGCCGCTTCGGCGGGGCGGCGGTGATGCGCGGGCAGCTCGAGCACCTGGTCGAGATCTCGCGGCTGCCGAACGTACGGGTGCAGATCCTGCCGCTGAGCGGGGAGCACCCGGTGAACACCGGCTCCTTCTTCCATCTCAAGTTCCCTGAATTCCACGACGTCGTGTACCTGGAGTCGCTCTACAGCGCACGCTTCGTGGAGGACGAGGAGATGGTGTACGGCTATGAGATCGCCTTCGGCCACCTGCAGTCGGAGGCATATGGAGTCGACGGCTCTCGGGAACTCATCGAGAAGATCATCGAGGAGCGTTGGAGATAGGCAGTCTCCTCAGGTCCTGAGCGGCTGCCCCAGCGGGAACCGAGGGCGTTTCCCGTAAAGGAGATAGAGGCAACATGTACGAAGCTGACCTTTCGGGCGCAGCCTGGAGGAAGAGCGTCCGCAGCGCGGCCAACGGCAACTGCGTGGAGGTGGCCCAGCTGCCGGGCGGGCGCGTCGGCGTCCGCGACAGCAAGAACCAGCGGGGGCCGGTCCTCGTCTTCACTCCGGGTGAGTGGGACGCGTTCGTCGGAGGCGTCAAGGACGGCGAGTTCGACCGGTAGGCGCGGACGGGTGCGGCCTGCACCCCGCGGTCAGGGCACAGGCCGTACCCGGTGGGTGAGACCGAACGGAGAAGGTCAGGGAGGCGTATCCCGCCGGGCGAGTCGTTCCGCTCAGCGCGGCCGGGATGGCATGCTCGGAGGGCGATGAACACCTATACCCGCCGCCGCCTCGGTGTGGCCGCCGCCGCAGTCGTGTCCACCCTGCTCGCCGCGGCCTGCACCGCCGCGGAGTCCGCCGCCCCGGCCGCCGGCAGGCCCGCCGACCGGCCCTCCGCCCCGGCCGAGGCCACGCCGACCCCCGAACGCCGGCCGTACACGATCTCCTTCGGCGGCGACGTGCACTTCGAGGGGGTCCTGCGGACCCGGCTGAACGCGAACCCGCGCACCGCACTGGGGCCGATCGCCGCGGTGCTCCGCAAGGCGGACCTGGCCATGGTGAACCTGGAGACCGCGATCACCACCGGAGGCACCCCCGCCCCGGGCAAGCAGTACACCTTCCGGGCCCCCGCCAGCGCGCTGACCGCGCTGAAGGCGGCCGGGGTGGACGTGGCGTCCATGGCCAACAACCACGGCATGGACTACATGGAGAGCGGGCTGGCCGACTCGCTGGCCGCGGTCAGGCGGGCGAGGTTCCCGATGGTCGGGGTGGGCGCGAACGAGGCGCAGGCGTACCGGGCGTGGCGGACGACCGTCAACGGCAACCGGGTGGCGATCATCGGCGCGACCCAGGTGCTGGACTCGGAGTTCATCACCGCCTGGACGGCGAAGGGGAGCAAGGGCGGGCTCGCCTCCGCCAAGAACGAGGCGCGGCTCATCCAGGAGGTGCGCCGGGCGCGCAGGAACTCCGACACCGTCATCGTCCACCTGCACTGGGGCACCGAGCTGCAGAAGTGCCCGAACGAGGCGCAGCGGGGCCTGGCCCCCAAGCTCGTCGCGGCCGGGGCCGACGTGGTGGTCGGCGGCCACGCGCACATCCTGCTCGGCGGCGGCTACCTGGGCAACGCCTACGTCGACTACGGCATGGGCAACTTCGTCTTCTACAACTGGGGGCCGGAGACCGGCCGGACCGGGGTGCTCACGCTGACGATCGACGGCCGCAAGGTCCTCAAGGACCAGTGGACCCCGGCCGTGATCCAGGGCGGCGTGCCGGTCCCGCTCACCGGGTCCGCCCGGCGGCAGGCCGTCACGAGCTGGAAGGCGCTGCGCGGGTGCACGGGTCTGGCGGCCAGACCCGGACAATCCAGCGATTGATCCGATAGCGCCTGACCTGACGGGATCTGACGGGCAAGATGGAGGGATGTCGTCCATCCTGCCCGCCGAGGAGTGCGGTGAGACCCCGCTGCGCCGCCGGCCCACCCAGCGACGGAGCGCGCGGCGCGTCGAGAGGATGCTCGACGCGTGCGCCGAGCTGCTGGACGAGATCGGGTACGAGGCGCTGTCCACCACCCGGATCGCCGAACGCGCCGGGGTCGCCATCGGTTCCGTCTACCAGTTCTTCCCGGACAAGCGGGCCATCGCCCAGGCGGTGACCCGCCGCCACGTGGAGGGCTTCGTCTCCCGGATCGGGACGCGCTTCCTGTCGGAGGACTACGGCGGCTGGTGGGACGCGGTCGACGCGATCATCGACGAGTACGTCGAGATGAACCGGACGGTTCCGGGCTTCCGCTCCCTGCACTTCGGCGACGTGGTCGACCTCAACATGCTCGACCCGGTGGCCGACAACAACACGGTCATCGCCGGGCGGCTGCGCGGGCTGCTCCTGCAGGAGTACGGCCTGGCCGACAGCGAGGAGTTCGACCTGGCCATCCTGGTCGCGGTCGAGGCGGGTGACGCGGTGCTGAAGATGGCCTTCCGCCGCGACGCGAACGGCGACCCGGTGGTCATCGCCGAGGCCAAGCGGCTGATCCGGGGCTACCTGAACCGCCGGTTCGCCCGGGCCTCGGCGCCGTAGGCGGCACCCGCCGACCGCCCGGCGGCGCTCCGCGAGCCGTCCCGCGGCGCGAGCCGTCCTGCGGCGCGCCGCCGGGCGGCGGGCGCGCGGGTGACGGGTGGGCGGGTGACGGGCGGTGGAACGGCGGGCCGCGGTGTCCGGGCCGCTGTCGTGTGCGGCGCGGTCAGCCGTGCCCGGGTCCCCGGATGTGGCGGGGGAGCCCCGGCTGATCACCGAAGGGCCGGACCTTCCCGACGGGAGGGACGGGCGGCAGCCAGGGATCCTCGGCCGGAAGGAGGCCCGGAGGCCAGGGACCCGCCTCCCTCGTCTCGTCGGGCCGCCAGACCTCCCGTGCGTTCCGCTCCTGGCCGCCGGAGTGCGAGGTCCAGGGCCGACCGGCCGCCGGTCCCCGTGACAGGACGGGCGGCGGGTCCGCCCGGGTGGATCCGGACTTCGCCCGCTCCCGCCGGTTCGCGCGCTCCGTCGCCCTGTTCCGCCTCTCCCGGGCGTCCGCGGGGACGAACGCGGTGGGTACGGAGGCCTCGCGTCGCCGGGCCGGGGAGCGGTCCGAGGCGGAGCAGAGCCGGGCGGGTGTCGCCACCGCCTGGGCGGTCAGGCGCGACTCGCGCAGCCTGTCCTCGGCGGAGGCAAGCCTGCGGCGCGCCTCGTCGACGGCGTCGAGTCTCGCCGAGAGGTATCCGGCGCATCCGGGAACGACCGCGGCGAGAAGCGCCGCGCACGTCAGGGTGAAGGTCATCTGCCTGGACATGCCCATCGGACCTCCTTCGAAAGGCACCGCTCCTGGAGCAGGAGGCATCCGTCATATGCCCGCTTGCTGGGGAAAAAAGCCCAGCGTGAGCAATTGTGTGCATAGAGTTGCGCAACCCATACCCGGCATTGGGCGGACGGAACAGAGCCGCGCTCGGTACGCTCGCGGTGTGGCGCATGTGACACGTGGGCAGCTGGATCGGCTGCTTGAGCAGGCACTTATGGCCGATGATCACGAAAACCTCGCCCACCGGCTCGAAGAGCTGGCGGAGGCGTACGTGTCCGGCGACCTATCGCCGGCGGCGATCCTCGTGCTCGCCGCAGAGGAGTGGCGGCAGGCGGGCAACCCCGTCCGCGCCCTCCACTGCTTCCAGCGGGCCGTGGACGAAGGCGGTGACGCGGGGGCCGATCCGCGGGCGGGGATCGCCGACACCCTCTTCGAGCTCGAACAGCCCGACGAGGCACGGAAGGTGATCGAGGAGATCCGGACCGGCGACGTCTCCCCGGCCACCGCGCTGACCGTCGCGGAGACCCTTGCCGCGTACGGAGATCCGCAGCAGGCCCACGCCTGGGCCACCCGGGGTCTCGGCGAGGCGGTTCCGGGCGGGGCGGAGTACGCCGCGCTCCTGCGCGTCCGCTACCGCATCCGGGTGGACCTCGGGCTCCCGGAAGACGAACTGGACGCGCTGCTCGACGCGTCGCACTGAGCGGGCCGCGACCCGGCGAGGCTCAGGGCGCGCTCCGGTTCGCGGGACCGGGACGGCACTCGGCGCACGTCACCGGCTCACCGGACGCGGTGCACGTCACCGGTTCGCCGGACGCCGGGGAACCGTGCTCCGCCGTCCGCTCTGATGCTCGCTGCGGTGCTCGCCCCGGCTCAGGGGCAGGCCCGGCAGGAACCCGTCCAGGATCGGCAGCGGGCGGGACTCCTCGGTCCCGGCTCCGGCGCCGGGACCGGTCCGGGGCGGGGCACCGCCGGCGCGGGGGGCGGCCGGTACGGCCTCGGCCTCCCGCGCGGCCGCGGCGGGCGGCCTCCCTGTGACGATCTTCCCGCCGATCCGGCGGGGCAGCGGCCTCGGCACCGGCAGGGCCAGTGCGGCGCCGCCGGACAGCACGCCGGAGGCGTTCGCGAACGACGGCACCGACGGCACCGCCGGCGGGAGGCCGGCGACGGCCGACGGTGCGCTCGGCAGGCCGGGCAGGTCCGGAGTGGGCGACAGGAACTCCACCCAGACCAGGCCGGGGTACCCCGGCACCCCGAAGGGAAGGCCGGGGAACCCGATCCCGGCGGCGACACCGCCCGCGTCGGCGACGCTGAGGATCGCGGAGGCGCGGGAGAGCCCGGGCAGACCGGCGTTCCGGGCGAGCAGCTCCGGGGCGGGCGGGAACACGGCGGAGGGCCCGATGGAGGACAGGACGGGGGGTCCTGAGGGGGACACGACGGCGGACGCAGCGGGGGACGCAGCGGGGGACGCGGGCGGACCCGGGACGCGGGCCCGGGGTGGGTGCAGCGGTGCGGGGCCGCCGGGCTCCGCCGTACGGCCCGGCGCTGCGGGAGTGCGGGCCGAGGGCCGGCGCGGCGGCTCGGATCCGCGGGGCGGCGCCGGACGACCGGCCGCGTCCCGGGGACGCGCGCGCTCGGCCGGCTCCCAGGTCCGGCGGGCCGGCCCGTCCCCCCGGGTGCGGCCGCAGGCGCTCTCCGGGGACCCCGTCGCACGCCGCTCATCGCAGGGCGCGGCGGAGGCCGGTGCCGGGGCCGCCGCCGTCCATCCCGCGCAGGCGGCCGTGAGCACCGCGGCCAGGATGCCCCGAGCGTTCCGTGAGGTGTTCGACACGCCCGCCCCCCTGCGGTTCCCGTGGTGCTCCGTGGTCCGACGAATGCCGAACGTACCCACCGGGGATCTTCAGGGAAGCGGGCTTGACCGAATGCCGACCAATCCCTTACCCGCTCAGGAGGGCTCCCGGACCCCCGCGCCCACCGTGAGGGAGTCGCGGTCGGCGTCGAGGTCCACGAGGACCTCGTCGCCGTCCTGGACCTCGCCGGAGAGAACCTTGCGGGCCAGCGTGTCGCCGATCGCCGACTGGACCAGCCGGCGCAGCGGGCGCGCGCCGTACATGGGGTCGTAGCCGGTCAGGGCCAGCCAGTCGCGCGCGGCCGGGGTCACGGTGAGCGTGAGCCGGCGGTCGGCCAGCCGCCGGGCGAGGTGCGTCACCTGCAGGTCGACGATCCTGCTCAGCTCCTCGCTGCCGAGCGCGTCGAACAGGATCACGTCGTCGAGCCGGTTCAGGAACTCCGGCTTGAACCTGCTGCGGACCGTGTTCATCACGGCCTCGCGCTTGGCGCCGTTCTCCAGCGTCGGATCGACCAGGAACTGCGAGCCGAGGTTGGAGGTGAGGATCAGGATCGTGTTGCGGAAGTCGACCGTGCGGCCCTGCCCGTCGGTGAGCCGCCCGTCGTCGAGGACCTGGAGCAGGATGTCGAAGACCTCCGGGTGGGCCTTCTCGACCTCGTCCAGCAGCACCACGGTGTACGGCCTGCGCCGCACGGCCTCGGTGAGCTGGCCGCCCTCCTCGTAGCCCACGTAGCCGGGCGGGGCCCCGACCAGGCGGGCGACGCTGTGCTTCTCGGAGTACTCGCTCATGTCGATGCGGACCATGGCCCGCTCGTCGTCGAACAGGAAGTCCGCCAGCGCCTTGGCCAGCTCGGTCTTGCCGACGCCGGTGGGGCCGAGGAACAGGAAGCTCCCGGTCGGCCGGTCGGGGTCGGCGATGCCCGCGCGGGCGCGCCGGACGGCGTCGGAGACGGCCCGGACGGCGTCGTGCTGGCCGATCAGCCGGGCGCCGATCTCCTCCTCCATGCGCAGCAGCTTGGCGGTCTCGCCCTCCAGCAGGCGGCCCGCCGGGATGCCGGTCCACGAGGCGATGACCTCGGCGATGTCGTCGGGGCCGACCTCCTCCTTGACCATGGCGTGCTCCGGCTGGGCGGCGGTGCTGGCCTCGGCGAGCTCGGCCTCCAGCCGGGGCACCTCGCCGTACATCAGCCGGGAGGCGGCCTCGAAGTCGCCGTCGCGCTGGGCGCGCTCGGCGGCGCCGCGGGCCTCGTCGAGCTGCTTCTTCAGGTCGCCGACCCGGTTGAGCCCGGCCTTCTCCCGCTCCCAGCGGGCCACCAGGCCGTTGAGCTCCTCCTTGCGGTCGGCGAGCTCGGCGCGCAGGCGCTCCAGCCGCTGCCGGCTGCCCTCGTCGGTCTCCTTGGCCAGCGCGAGCTCCTCCATCATCATCCGGTCGACGTTCCGCTGGAGCTGGTCGATCTCCACGGGACGGGAGTCGATCTCCATGCGGAGCCGGGAGGCGGCCTCGTCGATGAGGTCGATCGCCTTGTCCGGCAGGAACCGGGAGGTGATGTAGCGGTCGGAGAGCGCGGCGGCGGCCACCAGCGCGCCGTCGGAGATCTGCACCTGGTGGTGGGCCTCGTAGCGGCCCTTGAGCCCGCGCAGGATCGCGATGGTGTCCTCGACCGAGGGCTCGCCCACGTAGACCTGCTGGAAGCGGCGCTCCAGGGCGGGGTCCTTCTCGATGCGCTCGCGGTACTCGTCGAGCGTGGTCGCGCCGATCATCCGCAGCTCGCCCCGGGCCAGCATGGGCTTGAGCATGTTGCCCGCGTCCATGGCGCCCTCGCCGGCGCCCGCGCCGACCATGGTGTGCAGCTCGTCGATGAAGGTGACGACCTGTCCCTCGCTCTGCTTGATCTCGTTGAGCACGGCCTTGAGCCGCTCCTCGAACTCGCCGCGGAACTTGGCGCCCGCGACCATCGCGCTCAGGTCCAGCGCGATCAGGCGCTTGTCGCGGAGGCTGGAGGGCACGTCGCCGGCGACGATCCGCTGGGCCAGGCCCTCCACGACGGCGGTCTTGCCCACGCCGGGCTCGCCGATGAGCACGGGGTTGTTCTTGGTGCGGCGGCTGAGCACCTGCACGACCCGGCGGATCTCGGTGTCCCGGCCGATCACCGGGTCGAGCTTGCCGGCGCGGGCCCGCTCGGTCAGGTCGACGCCGTACTTCTCCAGCGCCTGGTAGGTGTCCTCGGGGGTCGCGCTGGTCACCTTGGCGTGTCCGCGCACCTTCTCGAAGGCGTCCAGCAGCGCGTCCGGGGCGGCTCCGTTCGACCGCAGCAGCTCGGCCACCGGGCCGCCGTCGGTGGCCAGGCCGACCAGCAGGTGCTCGGTCGAGACGTACTCGTCCTCCAGGCGGCGGGCCCGCTCGGCCGCGGTGTGCAGCACGGCGAGCAGCTGCCGGGAGCTGGACGGGGCGCCGACCGTCGAGCCCTGCGCCTTCGGCAGCGCCGCCAGCTGCGTCTCGGCCTCGGTGCGCAGCCTCTTCCAGTCGGCGCCGACGGCCTCCAGCAGGGGCACGGCGGTGCCGCCGGTCTGGGCGAGCAGCGAGGTGAACAGGTGGACCGGGGCGACCTCGGGGTTGCCCTCGGCGGCGGCGCGCCGGATGGCGGAGGAGACCGCCTCCTGGCTCTTCTGGGTGAGCTTGTAGTCCATGTCTATTGCCTCACTTCGTTCGGCGGCGAGAGGACCGGTGACCGCCGTCCTCCCCGTCGTGTGCGCGACGGGGCCGCGCGCTTCCGCGGTCCGGACGGCGGGGCCCCTCGCGGGAAGTCCCCCGGGGCAGGTGGTGCGGCTGTCAGGCGGGTGGCAGTTGGTACTGGATCAGGGCGCGGATCATCGTCACCTCGGCGCGCAGCCGGTGGTTCTCGTCGCGCAGGCGCAGGGCCTCGTTCTCGAGGGTGAGGATCCGCTTGATGCCCGCGAGGTTGATGCCCTCCTCCTGGGAGAGCCGCTGGACCTCGCGGAGCATCATGATGTCGCGGGTGGAGTAGAGCCGCCCCCGGCCCGCCGTACGGCCCGGACTGACCAGGCCGAGGCGGTCGTACTGCCGCAGGGTCTGCGGGTGCAGCCCGGACAGCTGGGCGGCGACCGAGATCACATAGACGGGAGTGTCATCCGACAGATCGAAGTAGTTGGCTTCCATGGGCTACTCGCTTCTGGCCTGTTGGATCAGCTCGGCGCGCGGGTCGCCTGCGGCGACGGCGTCACGGAACTCCTCCAGGACGCCGCGCGCCTTGTCGTCCAGCTTCTGCGGCACCAGGACCTCGACCGTGGCGAGCAGGTCGCCCTTGGTGCCGTCCTTACGGGTCACACCCCGGCCGCGCACCCGGAAGGTGCGGCCGTTCGGGGTGCCCGGGGGGATGCGCAGGGTGACCGGCATGCCCTTGAGGGTCGGCACCTTGATCTCGGCGCCGAGGGCCGCCTCGGTGAAGGTGACCGGCACGGTGATCGTCAGGTTCTCGCCGGAGCGGCCGAAGACCGCGTGCGGCTTGACGTGGATCTGGACGTACAGGTCGCCGGCGGGGCCGCCGTTCTCGCCGGGGGCCCCCTTGCCCTTGAGCTTGATGCGCTGGCCGTCGCCGACCCCGGCCGGGATGCGCGCCTGGATGGTGCGGGTGCTCTTGCCCCGCCCGCTCCCCTCGCACACCGGGCACGGGTCGTCGACCAGCAGGCCGCGGCCCTTGCAGTCGCGGCACGGCTCGGAGAAGGCGAAGTTGCCCAGGTTGCGGCTGGCCGCGCCGGTGCCCTCGCAGCTCGGGCAGACCCGCGGGGTGGTCCCGGCCTTGGCGCCGGTGCCGGCGCACGCCGTGCAGGAGGAGGAGCTGGTGAGCCGGAGCGAGACCGTGGTGCCCTCCACCGCCTCGGTGAAGGAGAGCGTGACCTCCGACTCGACGTCCTGGCCGCGGCGGGCCCTGGCGGTCGTCCCGCCGGGGCGGGTGGTGCCGCCCCGGTTGAACAGGCCGCCGAAGATGTCGCCGATGCGCTCTCCGGCGCCCGGCTGCTGGGCGGTGCCGCCGAACAGGTCGCCCAGGTCGAAGGGGAACCCGCCCCCGCGCGTGGTCCCGCCCGCCCCCGCGTAACCGCCGAGGCCCGATCCGAACAGCGTGCGCGCCTCGTCGTACTCCTTGCGGCGCTTGGCGTCGGACAGGACGTCGTAGGCCTCCGTGACCTCCTTGAACTTCGTCTCGGTCTCGGTGCTGCCCTGGTTGGTGTCCGGGTGGTACTGCCTGGCCAGCTTCCGGTACGCCTTCTTGATCTCTTCGGCGGTGGCGGACTTGGGCACACCAAGGACGGCGTAGTAGTCCTTCTCCAGGTAGTCCTTGGTGCTCATCTGTCTTCCTTCTCCAAATATGAGGTGGATCGGTTATTCGGTCGCGTCGGACTCGCCGGGCTCGGCGACCGCGACGCGTGCGGGGCGCAGCACGCGCTCGCCGATCCGGTAACCGGGCTGCAGGATCTCCACGCAGGTCGGCTCGGTGACGTCGGGCGAGTAGCTGTGCATCAGCGCCTCGTGCACCGTCGGGTCGAAGGGCTCGCCCTTGGCGCCGAAGGAGCCGAGGCCCAGCTTCCCGACGGCCGCCTCCAGCGACTCGGCCACCTTGGCGAAGCCGCCGGTGAGCTCCCCGTGGTCGCGGGCGCGGCCGATGTCGTCGAGGACCGGGAGCAGCTCGGTCAGCGCGCCGGCCACCGCCTGCTCCTTGACCGCGATCCGGTCCCGCTCGACCCGCTTGCGGTAGTTGGAGTATTCCGCCTGGAGTCGCTGGAGGTCCGCCGTGCGCTCGGCGAGCTGGACGGCCAGCTCGACCGAGGCCGGGTCGGGTCCGGAGCCGGCCTGCCCGGACGGGGCGGTCTGCTCGGCCTGCTCGGCCTTGCCGGACCGCTCCCCGTCCGTCTCGCGCGGCTGCCCGGTCTCCGGGTCGATCTTCCGGTTGTCGCGGATCACCGGCTCCTCCCCGGAACCGTTCTCACGCGTGTTCACGGTCGTGCTCCCCTCGGCTTACGGGCCGTCACTTGGCGTCGTTCTCGCGCTTCGGCTCGTCGTCCACGATCTCGGCCTCGACCACGTCGTCGTCGGCCTTCTGCTCGCCGGCGGCGCCTGCCGCGCCCTCGGCGCCCGGAGCGCCGGCCGGGGCCTCGGAGCCCTGCGCCTGGGCGTAGATCGCCGAGCCCATCTTCTGGCTGACCGTGGCGAGCTTCTCCGCGGCGGCGCGGATGGCGGCCGAGTCGGTGCCCTCCAGCGTCTTCTTCAGCTCGGAGACGGCCTCGCCGACCTCGGTCTTGATGTCGTCCGGGACCTTGTCGGCGTTGTCGCTGAGGAACTTCTCCGTCTGGTAGACGAGGGAGTCGGCGTTGTTGCGGGTCTCGGCCTCCTCGCGGCGGCGCTTGTCCTCCTCGGCGTAGGACTCGGCCTCGCGCATCATGCGCTCGATGTCGTCCTTCGGCAGCGCGGAGCCGCCGGTGATCGTCATCGTCTGCTCCTTGCCGGTGCCCAGGTCCTTGGCGGAGACGTTGACGATGCCGTTGGCGTCGATGTCGAAGGTGACCTCGATCTGCGGGATGCCGCGCGGCGCCGGGGCGATGCCGGTCAGCTCGAAGGTGGCCAGCTTCTTGTTGTAGGCCGCGATCTCACGCTCGCCCTGGTAGACCTGGATCTGCACCGACGGCTGGTTGTCCTCGGCCGTGGTGAAGACCTCCGAGCGCTTGGTCGGGATCGTGGTGTTGCGCTCGATGATCTTGGTGAAGATGCCGCCCTTGGTCTCGATGCCCAGCGAGAGCGGGGTCACGTCGAGCAGCAGGACGTCCTTGACCTCGCCCTTGAGCACGCCGGCCTGCAGGGCGGCGCCGATGGCGACGACCTCGTCCGGGTTCACGCTCTTGTTGGGCTCCTGGCCGCCGGTCAGCTCCTTGACGAGCTCGGTGACGGCGGGCATGCGGGTCGAGCCGCCGACGAGCACGACGTGCGCGATGTCGGAGACCTTGATGCCGGCGTCCTTGATCACCTGGTGGAACGGGCCCTTGCAGCGCTCGAGCAGGTCGGCGGTGAGCCGCTGGAACTCGGCGCGGGTGAGCTTCTCGTCCAGGTGCAGCGGGCCCTCGGCGGAGGCCGTGATGTAGGGCAGGTTGATGGTGGTCTCGGACTGGCTGGACAGCTCGATCTTGGCCTTCTCCGCCGCCTCGCGCAGGCGCTGCAGGGCCATCTTGTCCTTGGACAGGTCGACGCCGTGGCCGTTCTTGAACCGGCTGACGAGCTCGTCGACGACGCGCTGGTCCCAGTCGTCGCCGCCGAGGTGGTTGTCGCCGCTGGTGGCCTTGACCTCGACGAAGCCGTGGCCGTCCTCCTGGCCGACGTCGAGCAGGGACACGTCGAAGGTGCCGCCGCCGAGGTCGAAGACCAGGATCGTCTGGTCCTTGTCCTTGTCGAGGCCGTAGGCGAGCGCCGCGGCCGTCGGCTCGTTGATGATGCGCAGGACGTTGAGGCCCGCGATGGTGCCGGCCTCCTTGGTGGCCTGGCGCTGGGCGTCGTTGAAGTACGCCGGGACGGTGATCACCGCGTCGGTGATCTTCTCGCCCAGGTAGGCCTCGGCGTCCTGCTTGAGCTTCTGCAGGACGAAGGCGCTGATCTGCTGCGGGGAGAACTTCTTGCCGTCGATCTCCTGGGACCAGTCGGTGCCCATCTCGCGCTTGACCGAGCGGATCGTCCGGTCCACGTTGGTGACGGCCTGCCGCTTGGCGACCTCACCCACCAGGACCTCGCCGTTCTTCGCGAACGCGACCACGGACGGCGTGGTCCGCGACCCCTGCGCGTTGGCGATGACGGTCGGCTCGCCGCCCTCGAGGATCGAGACGACGGAGTTGGTCGTCCCCAGGTCGATACCTACCGCACGTGCCATGAGTACGTCCTTGTAGTCAAAGTTGAGTTGGTCTGACTCATAGTCGGGCAACGCATCGCGTTTGTCAAACGACTTGAGTCTGTGTGACTCAACCTACAAGAGCGCGGCGGCATTTCCGAGTGCCCGGGAAGAACCGGGTGATTCCCCTCCTTTCGACGAGCGGAGGCGGGCCGGTGTTCCTGCGGCCGGCCGGGCGGTCCGCCGTACGGCCCGCGGTCCGCCGTACGGCCCGCGAGGTGCGGGTGGGATGGTCCTGCGGTCTGCGGTCTGCGGTCTGCGGTCTGCGGTCTGCGGATCGGAGGGCCGTGCGGCCCGCGGGAGGGTTCGGCGGGCGACGGGAGGCGCCGGAGGGCCGCGGGGGTCCGGGGCCGCGGGAGGGGTCCTTCCGGGGGTCAGCGGACGCGGGCGCCGTCGACGACCTTGCGCGTGCCGAGGGGCTTCCTGAGCTTGACCGTCGTCGACTTCTGGATGGCGATCTCGATGCACGCGACGTTCTGCGCCGTTCTGCTCGGCCCCTCCCAGAGGGTGACGGTCACCCGCTTGGCGGTCTCCTTCACGGTCACCCGGTCGAGCACGGTGCAGGGCTCCACCCCGGACCACCAGACGACCCGCAGGGTCCGGCCGTTCTTGTACGGCCGGGCCTTCAGCCAGGGGACCTTGCGCGGGTCGTCGGCGTCGCCCGTCGGCTTGACCGGCCGGGGCCCTCCGGTCGGCTCGACCTTGGGGGCGACGGTGCCCGCCACCGGCGGGGAGGGGGCGGCGGCGGTCGCGGGGGAGGAAGCCGCGGAGGCGGCGGGGGAGGAAGCCGTCGCGGGGCCGGTCGCCGTCTCGGCGCCGCACCCCGTGGACAGAAGCAGGGTTCCCGCCACGAGCGGGATCGTGATCCTACGCATATCCCTATGACGGCCCGGCGGGACGGGGGGTTCAGCGGCCTCGCCGGACTCTTGACAGCCTCCTGTGCCGGAATCAACATGAACGAGACTCATGTTATCTGCGAAGCAGTACCGCTTCGCGGACGACGGTCCACCGCACGACGGTTCCGGCCCACCCCCACCGGTCCCCGCGGACCGGTCCACCCCCGGGAGGCAACGCATGCGGCTCGCGCGCCCGAGAACCAGACCCCTGACCCTGCTGCTGGCCGCGGCGCTCGCCGTCGCGGTCCCGCTCGCCCCGCCCGTCGCGGCGGGTACCGGACCGCTCGCCCCGCCCGTCGCGGGGGGCGCCGGACCGGTCGGCACCGGACCTGTCGGCACCGGACCGGCGGGAACCGCCGCTGGGGCCGCGCCGGCCGTCGCGCCCTCCGCCGGGCCGCCCGGTTACCTGGTCGGCCGGGGTATCTCCGACGTCACCGGGGAGATCGCCGAGGTCGGCATGATGGGCTACTCCAGCTTCGAGCAGAAGGCCTCGGGGCTGCACCAGCGCCAGCGTTCCCGCGCCTTCGTCGTCGTCGACCGGGCCACCGGCCGGCGGATCGCCTACGTCAACGCCGACCTCGCCATGATCTTCGAGGCGGTCCGGCAGAAGGTGGTCGCCCGGCTGAAGCAGCGGTACGGCACGCTGTACACCGAGCAGAACGTGCTGCTGTCGGCGACGCACACGCACGCCGGCCCGGGCGGCTTCTCCCACCACCTGGCCTACAACCTGGCGAGCCTCGGCTTCCAGAAGGGCACCTTCGGGGCGGTCGTCGACGGCATCGTCGAGTCGATCGCCGAGGCGCACGACGACCTGCGGCCGGGCACCGTCACCCTGGGCCGGGGGGAGCTCACCGACGCAAGCGTGAACCGGTCCCGCGCCGCCTTCGATCGCAACCCCGCGCAGGACAGGGCCGCGTTCCCCGGCGGCATCGACCCGGCGATGACCGTCCTGCGCTTCCGGCAGGAGGGCGCCGACGTCGGCGCGATCAGCTGGTTCGCCACCCACAACACCTCCCTGACCAACGCCAACACCCTGGTCAGCCCGGACAACAAGGGGTACGCGGCCTACCGCTGGGAGCACGACCACGCCGGGGTGCGCTACCTGGACCCGGGGCCGGGCTTCGTGGCGGCGTTCCCCAACACCAACGCCGGCGACATGTCGCCCAACCTGAACCTGAGGCCCGGGTCGGGGCCGACCGAGGACGAGTTCGCCAACACCCGGATCATCGGCGAGCGCCAGTTCGCCAGGGCCAAGCAGATCTACGACGGCGCGACGACCCCGGTCACCGGCGGCGTCGACTCCCGGATGCGGTTCGTCGACATGGAGAACGTCGCCGTCGACGCCAGGTACACCCCGGACGGCAGGCCCGGCCGCACCTGCACCGCCATGGTCGGCGCGTCCACGCTCGCGGGCAGCGTCGAGGACGGCCCGGCGATCCCGGGCTTCCGGGAGGGCATGACGGGCCCCATCGGCCGGATCCTGGCCTCGCTCGACGTCCCCCCGTCGGCCTCGCTGCCGGCCTGCCAGGCGCCCAAGGCGAACCTGGTCCCGACCGGCCTGATCACCGAGCCGGTGCGGGCGACGCCGAACGTCCTGCCGCTGCAGATCCTCAGGATCGGGCAGCTGTACCTGGTGGCGGGCCCCGCCGAGTACACGATCGTCTCCGGCCTGCGGATCCGGCGGACGGTCGCCGCGGAACTGGGCGTGCCGATCGGGAACGTGCTGCTGCAGGGGTACGCCAACGCCTACAGCCAGTACGTGACCACGCCGGAGGAGTACGCGCTGCAGCAGTACGAGGGCGGCTCGACGCTGTACGGCCCGCACACCCTGCCCGCCCACCAGCAGGAGTTCGCCCGGCTCGCCGCGGCCCTGCGGGACGGCGTCGCGGTCGACCCGGGTACGGCCCCGCCCGACCTGTCCGGCGAGCAGTTCACCCTCCAGACGGGCGTGGTCCTCGACAGCGCGCCGCCGTCCACCTCGTTCGGGCAGGCGCTGACCGAGCCCGCCGCCTCCCACCGGCGCGGGGAGACCGTGACGGCCGAGTTCGTCACCGGGCATCCGAAGAACGACCTGCACCGCAACGGGACCTACCTGGAGGTGCAGCGCCTGGTGGACGGGGCGTGGCGGCGCCACCTGGACGACGGGGACTGGCACACGAGGTTCCGCTGGACCCGCCTCAACGCCGTCACCGGCACGTCTAAGGCCACCGTCACCTGGGACGTCGCCGCCGACACCCCGCCCGGCACCTACCGGATCGTGCACTTCGGGGACCGGCGGAGCCTGCTCGGCGTGATCACCCCGTTCACCGGCGTCTCCCGGGCGTTCACGGTCTCCTGAGCGCGGCCTCCGCGCGCCCCTTGCCGGCCTCCCTCCGCGTCCCCGCCGGCCGCACCGGGCGGGGACCCGGCAGGGGGCGCCTCCTCCGGGCGAGGACCCGGCAGGGGCGGTTGCGGGCCGCGTTCCCCGTACCTCCCCGCCCCGGGCGGGGGCCCGGCGGGGTGCGTTCGGGCCGGGCTCGCCGCACTCCGGCCGGGCCGCACCTCGTAAGCTGGTCGTCCCTGACCCCCTAGGCAAGGTGCGCTGGCATGATCGCGATTCTCGGGACCGGCAAGATGGGCGAGGCGCTGCTGTCCGGGCTGCTCCGGGCGGGGTTCGCGCCGGGCGACGTGATCGCGACCGCCCGGCGCGCCGACCGGGCCGAGACGCTGCGGGAGCGGTACGGCGTGCAGGTGCTGCCCAACCCCGAGGCCGCCAAGCACGCCGACACCCTCATCCTGGCGGTCAAACCCCAGGACATGGGGGCGCTGCTGGCGGAGATCGCGCCCTGCGTCCCCGCCGACCGCCTGGTGATCTCGGCGGCGGCGGGCATCACGACCGCCTTCGTGGAGTCCCGGCTCGGCGGGGAGGTCCCGGTGGTCAGGGTGATGTCCAACACGCCGGTGCTGGTGGACGAGGCGATGAGCGTGATCTCGGGAGGCGCCCATGCCACCGAGGAGCACCTGCGGCGGGCCGAGGACCTGCTCCGGCCGGTCGGCAAGGTGCTGCGCATCCCCGAGTCCCAGCAGGACGCCGCCACCGCGCTGTCCGGCAGCGGTCCCGCCTACTTCTTCTACCTGGTCGAGGCCATGGTCGACGCCGGCATCCTGCTCGGCATGCCCCGGGCCGCCGCGCTCGACATGGTCACCCAGTCGATCGTCGGCGCCGCGATCATGCTCCGCGACTCGGGCGAGCACCCCGTCATCCTCCGCGAGGCCGTCACCTCCCCGGGCGGGACCACCATCGCGGCCATCGCCGAGCTGGAGCGCCACAGCGTCCGGGCCGCCTTCCTCGCCGCCATCGAGGCGGCGCGGGACCGCGGACGCGAACTCGCCGCGGGCTGACCGGCCGCCGGAGTCCGGCCCGTCCGGACGGGCGATCGGCCGGGCTCCGGCCGATCCGATGGGGGACCCGATCGCGGCTCGCACCGCGGAGCCGGGCGCCGGGGGCGGCTCGCACCGCGGAGCCGGGCGGGTGCCCGCGCCGGGTGTCCGGCGCGGGGAACCGCCCGCGGCTCAGGCGTCCCGGCGTCGCAGCAGCACCGCCGCGGCGGCCAGGGCGGTCGCGATCCAGAGGCAGTAGACCCCGAAACCGGCCCAGGGGCCGAGCTGCCCGCCCACGACCTCGGCGAGGGTGATCTGGTCGCCGGCGTTGGTGGTGAAGTGGTCGCGCACGGTGGCACCCCACTCGCCGGGCAGCATGTTGGTCATCTGCGGCAGGACGAAGATCAGGGCGATCGCCGCGACGATCGCGCCGGGGGTGTGCCGGATCAGCGTGCCGAGCGCCAGGCCGAAGACCCCGCTCGCCGTGATGAGCAGCGCGGAGCCGGCGACGGCCCGCAGCACGCCCGGGTCGCCGAGCGCGATCCCCTCGTCGCCGAGCACGGCCTGCCCGATGAGGAACGCGGCGAACGACGCGACCACCGAGACGGCGAAGGCCACCGCCGTGAAGACCGCGACCTTGGCGGTCAGCATCCGCAGGCGGCCGGGGACCGCGAGCAGGGTGGTGCGGATCATGCCGGTGCGGTACTCGCCGCTGATGACCAGGACGCCGAGAGAGGCCACCGCCAGTGAGGCGAACGGGGAGCCCGAGAGGCTGAACATGAGGGCGTCGGCGGGCCCGACCTCCTCTCCCATGTCCTTGGAGACAGCGGTGAGCAGCACCCCGAACCCGATCATCAGCGACACGGCCGTCAGCAGGGTCCACCCGGTGGACCGCACCGAGCGGAGCTTGGTCCATTCCGATCGCAACACGCCCGTCATGCCCGCGCTCCCGCGTACTCGGTGCTCTCCTGGGTCAGCTCCATGTACGCCGCCTCCAGGGACGGCGAGACCGGGGTCAGCTCGTGCAGCGTGAGCCCGGCCCCCGCAGCGGTCTCGCCGACGGCCTCGGCGCCCAGGCCCGTCACCCGCAGGTGGTCGCCGTGCAGCGCCACCTCGACCGGCCCTGCCGTTCCTCCGGTGCCGCCGAGCACCCGCGCGAGCTCCGGCAGGCGCGGCGCGCGCACCCGGACGTAGGCCTGGGAGCTGCGGCCGATGAACTCCTCCACGCCCGTGTCGGCGATGAGGCGGCCCCTGCCGATGACGACCAGGTGGTCGGCCGTCTGCGCCATCTCGCTCATCAGGTGGCTGGAGACGAACACCGCGCGGCCCTCGGCGGCGAGGTCGCGCATCAGGGTGCGGATCCACATGATGCCCTCCGGATCGAGCCCGTTGACCGGCTCGTCGAACATCAGGATCTCCGGGTCGCCGAGGAGCGCCGCGGCGATGCCCAGCCGCTGCGACATGCCCAGCGAGAAGCCGCCGACGCGGCGGCGCGCCACCGCGGTCAGGCCGGTGAGGGCGAGCACCTCCGTCACCCGGGAGGCCGGGATGCCGTTGCTCTGCGCCAGGCAGAGCAGGTGGTCGCATGCGCGGCGTCCGCCGTGGACCGCCTTGGCGTCCAGCAGCGCGCCGACCTTGCGCAGCGGGTTCCTCAGCTCGCCGTAGGGCGTGCCGTCGATGAGGGCGGTGCCCTCGCTCGGCCGGTCCAGGCCGAGGATCATGCGCATGGTGGTCGACTTGCCGGCGCCGTTGGGTCCGAGGAAGCCGGTCACCTGGCCGCGCCGTACCTCGAACGAGAGCCCGTCCACGGCGACGGTCGAGCCGTACCGCTTGGTGAGCGATCTGACATTGATCATGTCTTCAGCCTCCCGCCCGCCCGGCCCCGGATCATCGTGCCGGAGGACGGTCCGCGGACTGGGAGCGCGGTACGACCGGCCCTCGCGGGTAGGACCCCGCTCCTACCTTCCGGGGGTCACCAGGCCCGCCTCGTAGGCGGCGATCACCGCCTGGGCGCGGTCCCGCGCACCGATCTTGGCGAAGAGGCTCGTGACGTGGTTCTTCACCGTGGACGGTGAGACGGCCAGCCGCTCGGCGATCTCGCCGTTGGCGTACCCGCCGGCGATGAGCACGAGCACCTCCCGCTCGCGGTCGGTGAGCGAGGCGAGCGCGCCGGACGCGGGCGCCGCGCGGGGGCGGGGGGCGCGCACGAACGTGCCGATCAGGCGGGTGAGCAGCCGGGGCGCGACGGCCGCCTCCCCCCGGTGCACGGTCCGCACGCCCTCGACCAGTTCCTCGGGCGAGACGTCCTTGGGCAGGAACCCCGAGGCGCCGGCGCGCAGCATCGCCACCACGTACTCGTCCAGGTCGAACGTGCTCAGGCCCAGCACGCGCGTGCCGGGGAGGTCTTGCGTGATCTCCCTGGTGGCCGCGATGCCGTCGGTCCCGGGCATGTGCACGTCCATCAGCACCACCTCGGGCCGCAGGTCGCGGCTGAGCCGTACGGCCTGCGCCCCGTCGGAGGCCTCTCCGACGACGGACATGTCGGGCTGGAAGCCGAGGATCATGCGGAAGCCGGTGCGCACCACGGCGTGGTCGTCGGCCACCAGTATCGTGATCACAGGTTCTCCTTCGAGGCTTCCCGGCTCCAGGGCGCGGAGATCCGGACCGCCGGCTCCCGGGGCTCCGGGACGGGGATGCGGGCGTGGACCTGGAAGCCCCCCGAGGGGCGGGGGCCGGTCTGCAACCGCCCTCCGCACAGCGCCACCCGCTCGGCCATGCCGCCCAGGCCGAAGCCGCCGCCCTGCTGCCCGCCGGGGCGGCGGCCGAGACCGTCGTCGAGGACCTCGACCTCGACGGCGCCGGGCAGGTAGGCGAGCCGGACGCTGACCCGGGCGCCGGGCGCGTGCTTGCGCGTGTTGGTGAGGGCCTCCTGCACGATCCGGTAGACGGCGTGGTCCACCGCCGCGGGCAGCGGGGCGGTCTGCCCCGTCACCTCCATGCCGACCGGCAGCCCCGTGCCGCGCACCTGCTCGACCAGGGCGGGCAGCGCGGCGGCGCCGGTCCCCGAGTGGTCCTCCGGCTCGCCGTCGTCCTCGGCCCGGAGCACATGCAGGAGCTGCCGCATCTCCGTCATCGCCGCGCGGGCCGTGCGCTCGGCCGTGACCAGCACCTCCTGGGCGCGTTCGGGGTCGGCGGCCATGGTGGTACGGCCGGCGCCGACCAGCACGTTGATCGTGGTGATGTGGTGGGCCACGACGTCGTGCAGCTCCCGGGCGATGCGGCGGCGTTCGGCGCGCACCGCGGACTCGGCCACCTGTTGCCGGCGGCGCTCGCGCAGCTCGCCGCGGAGTCGGAAGAACGCGCCCGCGCCGGTGAACACCAGGGGCAGGAGCACCGGGACGGCGGAGTAGTACAGCGGCCCCGGCGCCGTCGCCAGGGACAGCAGCGCGTACATGACCACGGTGCCGGCGGAGATGCCCCAGGCCGGTCCGCCCGCCGCGTAGCGGCCCAGGCCGTAGAGGCCGATCGTGCTGGGCAGGATGGCGGGGTCGCCCAGGCCGAGCAGGGTGTGGAGCAGGTCGAGGGCCAGGGTGGTGAGGGCGACCGCGATCGGGTGGCGGCGCCGTACGAGGAGGGGGGCGGCGCCGACGGCGGAGATCGCGACGGCGGGGATCCGGTCGGGGTCGCCCGCGGGGAAGAGGGCCAGGGCCGCCGTCACGTCGGTCGCGCACACGCCGGACGCCAGCAGGCCGTCGAACACCCGGGAACGCCCCAGGGTCCGCCAGACCTCGCGCACACCCCGCAAACGCATGGCACGACAGTACGGCATGTCGGGATACGGGCGGATGATCCTGTCCGGCGGCCGGGGCGGCCGGGAGCGCGCCGGGGCCGTCCCGCCCCGCGAGGGCGGCGGGACGGCGGCCGTGCGGTAACGTCGCCCCCATCGTCGACGGAGCCCGACGGCGTCGACGGTGCCGATGTCGCCCGGGGGAACCAGCCGAGGAGGATGCGGATGAGCCGGTCCGTGCGGGTCGTCTGGGAGGACGCGCTCACCGCCTACGACTTCGGCCCAGGGCACCCGCTCGCGCCGGTCCGGGTCGAGCTGACCATGGCGCTGGCCCGGGAGCTGGGCGTGCTCGACGCGGTCGAGCTGGCCGGCTGCGCGCCCGCCACCGACGACGAGCTGGCCCTGGTCCACCGGCGCGACTACATCGAGGCCGTCCGGCGGGTCTCGGCGACCGGGCGGCCCGACCGCGCCGCCGGGCTGGGCACCGAGGACAACCCCGCCTTCGCCGGGGTCCATGAGGCCTCCGCGCTCATCGCCGGGGCCACACTGGCCGCGGCCCGCGCGGTGTGGACGGGCGAGGCCGAGCACGCGGCGAACGTCGCGGGCGGGCTGCACCACGCGATGCCGGCTGCGGCGAGCGGCTTCTGCGTCTACAACGACCCGGCGCTGGCCATCGGCTGGCTGCTGTCCCAGGGCGCCTCCAGGGTCGCCTACGTGGACGTGGACGTGCACCACGGGGACGGCGTCCAGGCGATGTTCCACGACGACCCCCGGGTGCTCACCGTCAGCCTGCACGAGAGTCCCCGGACCCTCTTCCCGGGCACGGGCTTCCCGCACGAGACCGGGGCCGAGGGCACCGCGGTCAACGTGGCGCTGCCGGCCGGCTGCGGCGACGGCGGCTGGCTGCGGGCCTTCCACGCGGTGGTCCCGCCGCTGCTGCGGGAGTTCGCCCCGGAGGTCCTGGTCACCCAGCACGGCTGCGACAGCCACGCGCTGGACCCGCTGGCCCACCTGATGCTCAGCCTGGACGGCCAGCGGACCGCCTACGCGGCGCTGCACGAGCTGGCCCACGAGACCGCGGGCGGCCGGTGGATCGTGACCGGCGGCGGCGGGTACGAACTGGTCCAGGTGGTGCCCCGGGCGTGGACCCACCTGCTGGCCGAGGTCTCCGGCCACCCGCTCGACCCGGCCACCGCCACCCCCCAGGGCTGGCGGCAGCTGGTGCGGGAGCGGACCGGCGAGACGCCGCCGCTGTCGATGACCGACGGCAGGAAGCCGGAATTCACGGAGCTGGCCGCCGGTTATGACCCGGCAGACCCGGTCGACCGGGCGATCCTGGCGACCAGGAACGCCGTGTTCCCCTTCCACGGACTGGACCCGATCCCGTGACCCTGCACCCCGCCCCGACATCGGACTCCGCCGCGACCCCGAACTCCGCGGCGCGGGCGGCCCTGCGCGAGCACCTCGTCCGCACCCGGATCGCCGGTGACGTGGCGACCAGCAGGGAGAACAACCTCGACCACTACCGGTCCCTGGCCAACCGGGACCCGCACCACCTGTTCGGACTCACCCTGGGCGGGGACTGGTCGTACCGGGACGTCCTGGAGCTGATGGCCGAGTCCGCCGGGGTCGTGGCCGATCCGGTCCACCGGGAGGGGCAGGACACCATCGACCCGGACCGCACGATCGACGCCGTCGAGGCGATGGGCGACGTGATCGCCGGGGTGCTCCGGAACGCCGGGGCGCGGATCCTGGTGGCCACCGGCCACCCCACGGGCCTGCTCACCGTCCACCTGGCGCTGGCCAGGCTGGCGCGGGAGCGCGGGGCGACGCTGCTGACCCCGGCCGAGGACTGGTCCTACACCGGCCCCCGCTTCGGGCGCCGGCGCAAGATCCGTTACCTCGACGACGTCGCGATGCTGGACGACAAGGGCGCCTTCGTGCACACCCACGACCCGGCGCCGATGGAGGCGATGATCGCGGAGCTGGGGGAGGAGCGTCCCGACCTGGTGATCGCCGACCACGGGTGGGCCGGCGCGGCGGGGGAGGCGGGGATCCCGACGGTGGGGTTCGCCGACAGCAACGACCCGGCGCTCTTCGTCGGCGAGGCGGAGGGGAAGATCGCGGTCACCGTTCCCCTCGATGACAACGTGCTGCCGAGGCACTACGCTCCGCTGACCGCGCATCTGGTCGCACGGGTCGTGAGCGCCCTCTGAGACGAGGGTGACGCCGGATCCGGCCGTCCTTATACCGGCTTTTCGCGCCTGCATTCCCCGGGGCTCGCCGGTCCCGTGCCAACTTTTCGGTGAGGGCGGGCGACTCTTATGGGAGACGGTTGGCCCGTTCCACGATCGGATCCGAGGGCCGGTCCGGCTGTTGGCCAGCGAGTTTCTCCGTTCTGCCGACATGTGATTCCGAACGTTGGGAAAATAGGGGGTTTGCGTGTTCGGAGTCCCGACTTACGCTGACGGCAGTAGACGTGCGTGAGCGATGGCACCAGTGGGGATAACCCGGAAACACGTGCGGAAGAGGCGTCCGATGGGTGCAGGCGAAAGACCTCTCAGTGAGGTGAAGTTCCTGACGGTGGCCGAGGTGGCCACGGTCATGAGGGTGTCCAAGATGACGGTGTACCGGCTCGTGCACTCGGGTGAGCTGCCGGCCATCCGGGTCGGCCGGTCCTTCAGAGTGCCGGAGCAGGCGGTGCACGACTATCTCCGGGACGCGTACATCGAGGCGGGTTGAAGCGACCGTGGGCCCGTGCCCCCCGGGTGAACCCGGCGGCGGGGCGGGCCCGCGCCTCACCGGGCGCCGCGGGAACGGTCCCGCGGGGCCGGTCGGCTCCGCGGTCCTCCGGTCCCCGGAGCCCGCGATCGTGCCCGTGACGTAGCGGCGCGAGGGCTGCGCCGTGGGTTCCGATGCCCGGGACCCCGGGCCTGCGGGCGATCCACCGCGGATCGCCGGTAGTCTGTTGACCCGGTGTGCGCCCGCACGCCGGTTTGCAATTCGGCTACCAGCTACCTGGGGGTCCCGTGGGCTCTGTGATCAAGAAGCGCCGTAAGCGTATGGCGAAGAAGAAGCACCGCAAGCTTCTGAAGAAGACCCGTATCCAGCGGCGTAACAAGAAGTAGCAACGCGGACCTGCGAGGCGTCGATGACCCACACCGTGCTTGTCACCGGGGTCTCGCGCCACATCGGCGCCCGAGTGGCGAGCGTTCTCGCGGCTGACCCGGACATCGGCCGGGTCATCGGAGTAGACACGGTGCCGCCGCCCTCGCTCTCACGTGATGGCGGCGTACCTCTCGGCCGGACGGAGTTCGTCCGCGTCGATCTGCGCAGCCCCGACATCGCCCAGGTGATCGCGGCCGCCGACATCGACACCGTCGTCCACGTGGGCCTGGTGAGCTCTCCCCCGAGGAGCGGCGGCCGTGCGCTCATGAAGGAGCACAACGTCATCGGCACCATGCAACTGCTCGGTGCCTGTCAGCGGTCCGCGACGGTCCGTCGCGTCGTCGTGCGCTCCACCACGGCCGTGTACGGCTCGTCTCCGCGGGATCCGGCCGTCTTCACCGAGGACGCCGAGCCGGCCGAGCCCCCCGCCCACGGGTACGCCAAGGACGCCGCCGAGGTCGAGGGATACGTCCGCGGCTTCGCCAGGCGGCGCCGGGACGTGACCGTGTCGATGGTCCGGTTCGCCAACTTCATGGGACCGGGCGTCGACTCGCCGCTCACCCGTTACTTCTCCCAGCCGGTGCTGCCGACCGTGCTCGGCTTCGACCCGCGGCTGCAGTTCGTCCACGAGGACGACGCGGTCGAGGTGCTGCGCCGGATGGCGACGGAGGACCACCCGGGCACGTTCAACGCGGCCGGGGACGGCGTGCTGCTGCTGTCGCAGTGCCTGCGGCGGGCCGGGCTGCTCTCGGTGCCCGTCCCCTCCCCGGCCTTCGGCCTGCTCGGCGAACTCGCCCGGAGCGCGGGGCTGGTGAACTTCTCCCCCGAACAGCTCCGGCTCATGTGCCACGGCCGCGCGGTGGACGGCACGCGGCTGGCCGCGACGCTCGGGTGGCGGCCCAAGTTCTCCACGGGCGCCGCCTTCGAGGACTTCCTGCGGACCCGGGGTCCGAGCGGAGGGCTCCCCGCCGCCGCGCTGGGCGCGCTCTCCCGTATGGTGACGAGATGAGCGAGACGGCGGGCGGAGCCGGCGAACCGCACGGCGGACGGCACGGTGAACCGCGTGAGGCGCGGGTCATCCCCATCTCCCGGGGCCGCTCCGCCCACGGGCCGTCTCGGGGCCGCTCCGATCACGGGCCGTCTCGGGACCGCTCCGATCACGGGCCGCGGTGGGAGCCGGGTGGGCCGTACGCCGCCGGCGACCGCCACGATCCGTGGGGCGACGGCGGGAACGACGGCGATGACGGGGACCGGCGCCTGGCCGAGCTGCTGGCGTTCCTGCGGCGCCGCCTCACCGGGCAGTACGAGGTCGACGAGTTCGGCTTCGACGCCGAGCTGACCGACAAGGTGCTGCTGGAGCTGATCCGCCCGCTCTACCGGCACTGGTTCCGCGTCGAGACGGTCGGGGTGGAGAACGTCCCGGGCGACTCGGGCGCGCTCGTCGTGGCCAACCACTCGGGTACGGTCCCGGTCGACGCGCTCATGCTCCAGGTGGCCCTGCACGACGACCACCCCGACCGGCGGGCGATCCGCCTGCTCGGTGCGGACCTGGTCTACCGGCTCCCGGTGCTCGGCCACCTGTCCCGCAAGACCGGGCACACGCTGGCCTGCCGCGAGGACGCCGACCGCCTGCTGCGCAAGGGCGAGCTCGTGGGGGTCTTCCCCGAGGGGTTCAAGGGCGTCGGCAAGCCGTTCTCCGAGCGCTACCGACTGCAGCGCTTCGGCCGGGGCGGGTTCGTCGCCTCGGCGATCCGGGCCGGGGTCCCCATCGTGCCCTGCGCGATCGTGGGGGCCGAGGAGATCTACCCGAAGATCGGCGACCTGCGCTTCCTGGCCCGGGCGCTCGGCCTGCCGTACCTGCCGGTCACGCCGCTGTTCCCCTGGTTCGGCCCGCTGGGGCTGGTCCCGCTCCCGTCCAAGTGGCTGATCGGTTTCGGAGAGCCCATCCGGACCGACGAGTGCGACCCCGCAGAGGCCGACGACCCGATGCTGGTCTTCAACCTCACCGACCACGTGCGCGAGGTCATCCAGCAGCAGCTGAACGAGCTGCGCCTGCAGCGGGGCCACGCCTTCCCGCCGTTCCTCTGATGGAGCAACCGGGTCAACCTCGGACAGGCCACGGTGGCAGCCTCGGTACCCGGTAGCCGCTGGTGAGTGGGCACTCCGGGTCTGCGGACCATGAGTCCTGCGGTCGGACCGCGCCCTCGTCGGCGGTCAGGGGCCTTGAGCGCTGACGGGATACCGTGCCCGCCTGCCCGCCTGCCCGCCTGCCCGCCTGTGCGCCGGTGAGGGCCGAGGCGGCGTTTTTTTATTGGGCAAGCCGTCTAACAGCGGGCGCTTTCGACCGATATCGTGTGCTCGGTAGAGAACCTTGGACGTTGGGAGGGGCCATGGCCGCACGCCGTACCGCGACGAGGGCCGCGCTCGCCGGACTGGCCGTGGGGGTGGCGCTGGGCGCGGCCGGGCGGCGCCGGAGCCGGGGGCGCTCCCAGGCGGCGCTCGGCGGGCACCGGGGACGGCCGGTCACCGTCACCGTCGACGACGGCGTCCAGCTCGCGGTCGACATCGAGGAGGCCGGATCCCCGGAGTTCGCCGTGGTGTTCGCGCACGGCTGGACCATGAACCGGCACTGCTGGCACTTCCAGCGGGAGGCCTTCCGGGGCCGGGCCACCCTGGTCTTCTACGACCAGCGGGGGCACGGCGGCTCGGCGGCCGGGGCACCGGACGCCTGCACCGTCGACCGGCTCGGCGACGACCTGGCCGCGGTGATCGAGCAGGCCGTCCCCGCGGGGCTGCCGGTGGTCCTGGTCGGGCACTCCATGGGCGGTATGACGATCATGGCCTTCGCTGAGCGGCACCCCGGCCTGCTGGCGTCGCGCGTGGTGGGGGCGGCGCTGCTCAGCACCTCGTCGGGGCGGCTTCGGGAGAGCACGTTCGGACTGCCCGGCCCGGTCGGCCGGCTCGCCCCCGTCGTCACCCCGATCGTGTTCGACCGTCTGCGCGCCCGCGCGGAGCTCATCGACCGCAGCGTCGCCCTCAAGACGCGCACCAACCTGCCGGTGACCCGCTATGTCGCCTTCGGGCCCGGCGCGCGCCGCGACCACGTGCGGTTCGTCACCGAGATGGCCGCCGCCACGCCGACCGAGGTCATGGTCGGCTTCTTCAACGACTTCCTCGTCCACGACAAGAGCACGGCCCTGGCCGCGCTCGGCTCGGTGGAGACCCTCGTCATGGTCGGCGCGCGCGACCGCCTGACGCCGAAGGTCCACAGCCACCGCATCGCCGAGGCCGTGCCCGGCGCCCGGCTCCAGGTCGTCCCCGGCGCCGGCCACATGATCGGGCTGGAGCGCCCCGAGGCCGTGAACGCGGCCCTGTCGGGCCTGTTCGACCGGGCTCTGGGCCGTGCGGCGGCGCGGGGAGCGGCCGGGGAGGGGGCCGCGCCGGACGGGCCGCGGGGCGTGGAGGAGGGCCGCGGGAGGGCGCCGGGAGCGTAGGGCGCGGGGGAGGATCGCGGGAGGGCGCCGGGAGCGTAGGGCGCGGGGGAGGATCGCGGGAGGGCGCCGGGAGCGCGGGAGGACGTCAGGACGAGCGGTAGTGGCGGCGCAGTGCGATGGCGGCGGCCACGCCGCCCGCCACGGCGCCGGCCCCGGCGGCGATGGGCAGACCGATCATCGTGGCCCTGCGCCCGGTGCGGAAGTCCTTGACGTCCCACTCGTTCTCCCGGGCGTGGTCACGGAGCTCGGCGTCGGGGTTGATCGCGACGGCGTGGCCGACCAGGGAGAGCAGCGGCAGGTCGTTGGCCGAGTCGCTGTAGGCGAAGCAGCGGCTCAGGTCGAGACCCTCCCTGCGGGCCAGGGCCCGTACGGCCTCCGCCTTGGCGGGGCCGTGCAGCAGATCGCCGACCAGCCGGCCGGTGTAGACGCCGTCCACGGTCTCGGAGACGGTGCCGAGGGCGCCGGTGAGGCCGAGGCGCTGGGCGATCACCCGGGCGAGCTCGATCGGGGTGGCGGTCACCAGCCAGACGCGCTGACCGGCGTCGAGGTGGCTCTGCGCCAGGGCGCGGGTGCCGGGCCAGATGCGGTCGGCCATCGCCTCGTCGTAGATCTCCTCGCCGAGGCGGACGATGTCCTCCACCCTGCTGCCCGCCACGAACGCCAGCGCGGTCTCCCTGGCCTCGGCGATGTGCTCGGGGTTCTCGTCGCCGCGGACGCGGAACACGGCCTGCCCGAGTGCGAACCTCACCAGGTCCTTGGTGGTGAACAGCCCGCGCGAGGCCAGGCCCCGGGCGAAGTGGTAGATCGAGGCGCCGCGCATCATGGTGTTGTCGACGTCGAAGAAGGCGGCGGCGGTCGGATCCGGCTCGGCCATCGGCAGGGCGACGGCCGCCGCGGCCGCCACCTCTCCGGCCGTCTCCGCCGCGCTCCGCCGTCGTATCAGCCGCTTCATAGCACCTCAGCTTAACCGGAGCGCACCGGTGCGGCCGGTGTACGCCGAGCCGGACGGCGGCGTTTCAGCGGCGTTTCACCGGCCGGTCACCCGGCCGGTCATCCGGGCGGTCACCCGGGCGGCGCCAGGCCTTCGATGTAGTTCAGGTAGCCGCTGGCCCTGCGCTGGTCCTCCTCGTCCATCTTGGGGAGCATCCCCTCGATCTGGTCGCGCTGCTTGCGGACGAAGCGTTCGAGGTGCCCGGTGACCTCCTGGGCGCCCTCCGTGTCGCGGCGCCGTACCCGGGTCAGGGAGGTGACCGCCGAGCGGGTGGTGTCCTCCATCGCCTGGAGGGTCTGCCCGACCAGGTTCTCCCCGCCCTGGGCGGCGGAGCCGAGCAGGGCCTCGACCTCGTCGGCGCGGGTCGAGGCGGACTGCAGGCCGCGGTCGGCCCGCTCGGCGTCGTCGGTGCTCAGCCGCAGGAGGGTGTTCTCCGCGGCGCGCTTGAGCGGGTAGAACGTGTCGCCGGGCACCGACCCGTAGGTGCTCAGGCCGGTGGCCACCATGCCCACGGCCAGTGCGCCGCTCAGCAGCTGGGGGAGCAGCCGGACCCGGCGGGCGCGCCGGGCCCGGCGCGCCCGCCGCACCGGGACCGGCTCGGGGAGGGGGTCCCGGCCGGGGGCGGCGCGCACCAGGCGGTCGCGGAGCTCGGCCCTGAACTCCGGCCGGGGGGCGGCGCCCGGCATCCGGGCGCCGAGCCCCGACACGCGGTGCCGGGCGCGCACCCGGGACCTGCGTGAGATCCGGGGCAGCCACTTACCCATGAATGCTCCCTGCCGCCCCCGGAAGATGACCCATCGCTCATCTGCCTAACGACGGCCGGGCGGGGCGAGTTACGCGGTGTCCCGGGACGGCGGTCGCCGGGTCCGCAGCCATGGGCGCCCTCAGCCGAGGTCCGCGGGGAGCGCCCGGGCGAGCGCCCGGATCGCACGGAACTGCAGGGCTTTGATGGCACCGCTCTTCTTGCCCATGATGAGGGCGGTCTCGGCCAGGGACATGCCGTGCAGGAACCGCAGGACCACGCACTCCTGCTGTTCGGGCCGGAGCGCGCGGACGGCGCGGAGCACCCGGTCGTTGACCATCGCGGTGACGACGGCGTTCTCCGGGATGTGCGGGCCGTCGAGCGGGGTCTCGAACACGTCGGCCGTGGTGACCTCGAGCCGGTAGCGGCCCGACTTGAAATGATCGGTGACGAGGTTTCTGGCGATGGTCACGAGCCAGGCTCCGAAGTCACGGCCTTGCCAAGTGAAGTCGGCGATTCGGCGAAGCGCGCGGAGGAAGGTCTCGCTCGTGAGATCCTCGGCGAGCGGGTGGGATCCGACCCGGAGATAGATATAGCGGTAGACGAGGTCGAGATAGCGGTCGTAGAGCGTGCCGAACGCCTCCGTGTCTCCTGTCTTGGCGCGGAGGACGAGTCTCCTCAGCTCCTCGGAGGCGTCCTCGCGCACAGCGGGATCGTTGGTGCGGACAGGCTGGGCCACCCCGGTGACGGTCGGGAGGGGCCCGGCTAATGGCCACGTATCTGGCATCCGGTATCCCTGGGGAGGAAGGGTGCGGCGTGCCCGCCCACTCTAGGAATCATCAGGAAATTCCACAATCCACTTCGTATCGTCGTGACTGGCGGTAGTCGCCGGATACGGTGTGGGGCCGGTTCTTCTCCGCGGGACCGGGTCAGGCGGCCGGGAACGAGCCCGGCTACCGGTCGAAGGGTAATGTCCGGCAGCATTGGAGACACCATGGAAGTCCTCGTCGCTGTCATCGCGCTCGCCGGAGCCCTGCTCGCCGCCGTCGCCACGGGCGCCCTCGTCAACCGGCTCCGCGCCGAGCCCACCGGATGGCTGGTCGCCTGGAGCGTTGCCACGGCGGCGCTGTGCGTGTCACTGGGAGTGATGGCCGCGGGTCACATCCTGGGGTTCGGAGCGCTGACGTTCCGGATCTACCAGGTGACCGGATCGCTGCTGGCGCCGTTGTGGCTGGCCGTCGGCGTCGTCCGGCTCCTGGCCCGCAAGCCCGCCGTCCGGTTCGGCGCCTGGCTGCCGGGGGCCGGCCTCACCGTCGTCGGGCTGGTGATCCTGCTCGTCGACCCGGTCCGGCAGGAGAAGAAGTTCGCCACGACCCTCCCGGTCGCGGCCGACCAGTGGAACCCGCCGCCGCTCTTCCTGCTCATGGCCGTCCAGGCCGTCGTGGCGGTGGTCCTGGTGGCCGGCCTGGTGGTCGCCCTCCTGCGCTGGCGCAACGGCGACGACTACGACACCGACAACCTGCACGCGCTCGGCGTCCTGGCCCCCACCGCGCTGGCCCTCGTCGGAGCCTGCGCCTTCGGGGCCCCGGGGACGCTCATCGTGCTGCTGCACCTGCTGGCCGCCGCGGCCGTCTGGTACACCGTGCTCCGCCCGCTCGCGCCCTACGAGGACGAGGACGACGACTTCGAGGAGGACGACTGGGAGGACCGGCGCCCCAGGCTCGCTCCTCCCCGGGACGTCCAGGTCGCGGGCCGCCGTACGGTCCCCGAACGGCCGGTCGGCGCGTCCCCCGGCACCGTGCCCGGTGCCGTCCCGGGCGCCGGATTCGGCGCGGCTCCCGGTGCCGCCTCCGGTGCCGCCCCCGGCGCGGTGCCCGACCAGCCCCCGCGCCGGTCCGGTCTGGGCGACCTCGTCGCCGAGTACCGCGCGGGAGAACCGGACGTCGACTACGCGTCCCGGATGACGCGCCGGCCCGAGCCCGGCCAGGCCGGCGACGACCCGTTCGGCGGCCCCGCGACCGGCACCTTCATGGCCGGCGAGTACGGCATGCCGCTCGCGGGCCAGCCGGCGGCCGACCACGACTACACCCAGCCGCCCCCGAGGACCGGCCAGTTCGGCATGCCCTCGGCCGCCGGTCCGACGACGGGCGAGTTCGGCGTGCCTCCGGTCGCCGGTCCGGCGACCGGCGAGTACAGCATCCCCCTCAACGAGTTCGGCGGGCGCGGCTCCTCCTCCGGCGTGCAGGACAGGGCCGCGCGCCCGATGCCCGCCGAGGAGGCGTTCGGCGCCCGCAGCCCGATGTCCGCCGAGGAGGCGTTCGGCGCCCCGTCCTCCTCCGGCTCCGGCGCGGCTCCCGGGACGCCCCCCGGCCCGGACGGCCGTGTCCGGGTCTCACCGAGCATCTTCGGCCTGCTCACCGTGTTCACCCTGCTCGACGGCACCGGTGAGGCGTTCGACCGGCTGGCCGAGGAGACGGTGGAGATCGTGCGCGGAAGCGAGCCCGACACCCTCATCTACGCCTGCCACTCGGTGAAGTCCGCTCCGCTCCAGCGCATCGTCTACGAGCTCTACCGCGACGAGGTGGCCTACCGCGAACACCAGGGCCGGCCCCACGTGGAGCGGTTCGTCACCGAGCGGCAGGGCATGGTGCTCGCCACCAACGTCATCGAGCTCAACGTGAACGCCGCGAAGGTGATCCCGCTCCCGACCGCCTTCAGGATCTGAGCGCGGCGCGCAGGCGGTCCTCGTCGACACGCCAGAAGTCGTGCTGGACGCCGTCGACGAGGGTCACCGGGATCATCTCCCCGTACGTCGCGTGGTCCTCCTCGGAGGCGGTGATGTCGCGCTCCTCCCAGGGGACGCCCAGCTCCGTGGCGACCCGCTCGACGACGGCTCGCGCGTCGTCGCACAGGTGACATCCGGGCTTGCCGAGCAGCGTGATGCGGTGATCCTGCGGTGCCATGCCGCCACGCTAACCGATCCCCCGGCCACCGGCTCCCGAACCGCGACCCGCAGCGCCGCCGTGAGCGCCGCCGTGAGCGCCGCCGTGAGCGCCGCCGTGAGCGCCGCTGTCAGTGCCGCCGTGAGCGCCGCCGGCTCGGACGCTGTCGGCTTGGACACAGCCGTGCTCCCACTTTGTGCATGGGTTCACAAAGGGACTAACCTGGATGACAGTGGCCTCACCTCGTCATCCGTCGCGTCCGGGCCGCGCCGGCCGCCTGTCCCCCCTGGAGCTCCGGCACGTGATCCGCCGTCCGTCCCAACCTCGTGAGCGTGGCATTCCCGAGGCGACCGTCGCCCGGCTGCCGCTCTACCTGCGAGCGCTCAACGGCATGGCCGAGCGGGGGCTGGCGACGGTGAGCTCGGAGGACCTGGCCGCCGCCGCGGGGGTGAACTCGGCGAAACTGCGCAAGGACCTGTCGCACCTGGGCTCCTACGGCACGCGCGGGGTCGGCTACGACGTCGAATACCTCATCTACCAGATCTCCCGCGAGCTGGGCCTGACCCAGGACTGGGCGGTGGCCATCGTCGGGGTCGGCAACCTCGGCCGGGCGCTCGCCAACTACGGGGGGTTCGTCTCCCGCGGGTTCCGGGTCGCCGCGCTCCTGGACGCCGACCCCGAAGTGGTGGGCGACCACATCGCGGGGTTGAATGTGGAGCACATCGACGAACTGGAAGCCGTGATAGGGCAGCGAGGAGTGTCGATCGTGGTGCTCGCGACGCCGGCCGCGGCGGCCCAGCAGGTGGCCGACAGGGTCGTCGCCGCAGGAGTGACCAGCATCTTGAACTTCGCCCCCGTCGTGCTTTCCGTGCCTGAAGGGGTCGATATCCGTAAGGTCGACCTGTCGATCGAACTGCAGATCCTCGCGTTCCACGAGCAGCGCAAGACGGATCGGATGACTGGGGGGCCCGCGATGGCCGACGAATGGCCCGAGGCGGTGGACCTGTGATTTCACAGAGGACGAGAGAACACGGGCGGAGGCCGGCCGGCCGGCACGGCGCGCCCGCGGACCGCCGATCGCCGCGGGGGAGGCGCGCATGAGCCTCCTCGTCATCGGCCTGAGCCACCGGACGGCGCCCGTGGCGCTCCTGGAACGGGTGTCCGTCTCCGGGGACGCGCTGGCCAAGCTGCTCCACGACGTCCAGCGGAACGACTGCGTCGCGGAAGTCATGATCGTTTCGACCTGCAACCGGGTCGAGGTCTACGCCGTCGTGGACCGGTTCCACGCGGTGGTGAGCGAGGTCACCGCGCTGCTGGCCGTGCACTCCGGCGTGCCGGTGGAGCAGCTCGTCGCCCATCTGCACGTGCACTACGAGGACCGGGCCGTCGAGCACCTGTTCTCGGTCGCCGCGGGCCTGGACTCGATGGTGGTCGGCGAGGGGCAGATCCTCGGCCAGGTCCGCCAGGCGCTCCGGCTCGCCCAGGACGAGGGGACGCTCGGCCCGACGCTGAACGAGCTCGTCCAGCAGGCGCTGCGGGTGGGCAAGCGCTCGCACGCGGAGACGGGCATCGACCGCGCCGGAGCGTCCCTGGTCGGCGTGGGCCTGCGTCTCGCCGAACGCGAGCTCGGCCCGATCCAGGGCCTGCGCGCCCTGGTGGTCGGCGCCGGCTCGATGAGCGCCCTGTCCGCCGCGACCCTCCGGCGGGCGGGCGTCACCGACATCGTCGTGGTCAACCGGACCCACGAGCGCGCCGTACGGCTGGCGCAGACGGTCGGCGGCCGGGCCGCGGAGTTCGCCGACCTGGCCGCCGAGCTCGCCGGAGCCGACCTGGTCGTCTCCTGCACCGGCGCCGCCGACGTGGTCGTCACCGCGGACATGGTGACCCCCCGGCGGATGTTCCTGCTGGACCTCGCGCTCCCCCACGACGTGGACCCCGCCGTACGGCGCCTGCCCGGCGTCACGCTCGTCGATCTGGAGTCCATGCAGAACGGCGAGATCGCCGGCATCGACGACGGAGGCCGGGCCGAGGCGGTCGCCGCGGTGCGCGCGATCGTCTCCGAGGAGGTCGCGGCCTACCTGGGCGCCGAGCGGGCCGCGCGCGTGACGCCGACCGTGGTCGCGCTGCGGAGCAAGGCCGCCGACGTGGTCGAGGCGGAGCTCGGGCGGCTGGCCTCCCGCGTGCCGGAGATCGAGGGCCGCGTCCGCGACGAGGTCGCACAGACGGTCAGGCGCGTGGTCGACAAGCTGCTCCACGAACCCACCGTGCGTGTCAAACGGCTCGCGGCGTCGCCGGCGGGCGATCATTATGCGGAAGCGCTGCGCGAACTGTTCGACCTGGACCCGAAGGTGCCCGACGCGGTGAGACGCGTCGAGACGATCGACATGGAGCTCGACATGGAGGTGGACCGATGACGGGACCCCTGAGACTGGGGACGCGTCGGAGCCCCATGGCGACGACGCAGTCCGGACTGGTGGCGGCGCGGCTGACCGAGCTGACCGGCCGGGCCGTGGAGCTCGTCGGCGTCACCACCTTCGGCGACGTCACCAAGGGCGACCTGGCCCAGATGGGCGGGACCGGGGTCTTCGTCAGCGCGCTGCGCGACAAACTGATCGAGGGCGCGGTCGACTTCGCGGTGCACTCGCTGAAGGACCTGCCCACCGCCCCCGACCCGCGCATCGCCCTGGTCGCGATCCCGCCGCGCGACGACCACCGCGACGCGCTGGTGGCCGGGGCGAAGCTGGCCGACCTGCCGTCGGGCTCGAAGGTCGGGACCGGATCGCCGCGCCGGATCGCCCAGCTCCGGGCGCTCCGCCCCGATCTGGAGTACGTCCCGATCCGCGGCAACGCCGACACCCGGATCGGCAAGGTCGCCTCCGGCGAGCTGCAGGGCGTCGTGCTGGCCGCGGCGGGGCTCCGGCGGCTGGGCCGGGAGGCCGAGATCGCGCAGTTCTTCGAGGTCGACGAGATGCTCCCCGCCCCCGGGCAGGGCGCGCTGGCCGTGGAGATCCGGGCCGACCGGGCCGACCTGGCCGACCTGCTGGGCGTGCTCGACGACGCCGCCACCCGCGCCGCCGTGACCGCCGAGCGGGCCGTGCTGAACGCGCTGGAGGCGGGATGCGCGGCTCCGGTGGGTGCGCATTCGGTCGTCACCGGGCAGGATCTGAACCTGACCGCGGCCGTCATCGCCGTCGATGGCGCACGCGCGGTCCGCAAGTCCACCGCCGGTTCCTCTTCGACGGCCATGGATCTCGGTCGCGCCCTCGCGGCCGAGATGATCGCCGAAGGGGCCGGCACGTTGATGGGGGAGCAGCCGCAGTGAGCTCCGGAAGCACCACTTTCGAGCACCCGGCCGGTTTCGTCGCCTTCGTGGGCGCCGGACCCGGCGACGAGGGCCTGCTCACGTTACGCGGGGCGGACCTGCTCTCCCGGGCCGACGCCGTCGTGCTCGACCAGGAGGCGTACGGCCCGCTCCTGCGCCACTGCCGGGAGGGCGTCGAGGTGGTCGACGCCGCCGAGGAGGGTGCTCCCGCCAAGGCCGTCGCCGCGGCCAAGGCCGGGCGGGGCGTCGTCCGGCTCTGCGCGGGCGACCCGATGTTCTTCTCCTCGATCACCGACGAGGTCGCGGCCTGCGCGGCGGCGGAGGTGGACTTCGAGATCGTGCCGGGCGTCCCCCCGGCGACGGCGGTGCTCACCTACGCGGGCATCCCCGCCGCGGTGTCGGTGCCCGAGTTCCGCGTCGTGGACGCGACCATGGTCGGCGACTGGAGCGCGCACGCGGCGGGCGCCGGCACGCTGGTGATCTACAACGGGATCTCCGAGGCCGTGGTGATCGGCAAGGCCCTGATCGCCGCGGGCCGCCCGGACTCGACGCCGGTCGCGATCAGCAGCGCGGGCACCACCACCGAGCAGTACACCGTGGTGACCAGCCTCGGGCGGATCGGGCCGGACCTCAAGCACGCCGGGATGACCGAGCCCGCGCTGATGGTGGTCGGCGAGGCGGTCGGCATGCGCGACCGGCTCTCGTGGTTCGAGACCAAGCCGCTGTTCGGCTGGCGGGTGCTCGTCCCGCGGACCAAGGAGCAGTCCGCCGGGCTGGTCGAGCAGCTGCGTTCCTACGGCGCGGTGCCCGAGGAGGTGCCGACGATCTCCGTCGAGCCGCCCCGCACCCCGCAGCAGATGGACCGGGCGATCAAGGGCCTGGTCACCGGACGCTACGAGTGGGTGGCGTTCACCAGCGCGAACGCGGTCAAGGCGGTGCGCGAGAAGTTCGAGGAGTACGGCCTGGACGCCCGCGCCTTCGCCGGGCTGAAGGTCGCCGCGGTGGGCGAGGCGACCGCGCGGGCCCTGGTGGAGTTCGGGGTGAAGCCCGACCTGACGCCGACCGGCGAGCAGTCCTCGGAGGGACTGGTCGCCGAGTGGCCGCCGTACGACTCGATGCTCGACCCGATCAACCGGGTCCTGCTGCCGCGGGCCGACATCGCCACCGAGACGCTGGTCGCGGGCCTGACCGAGCTGGGCTGGGAGTGCGACGACGTCACCGCCTACCGGACGGTGCGGGCGGCGCCGCCGCCCGCACCGATCCGGGAGGCCATCAAGGGCGGCGGCTTCGACGCGGTGCTGTTCACCTCCTCCAGCACGGTGCGCAACCTGGTGGGCATCGCCGGCAAGCCGCACACCGTCACGGTCATCGCCGTGATCGGTCCGCAGACCGCCAAGACGGCGGAGGAGTTCGGTCTCCGGGTCGACGTCATGGCCGACACGGCGTCCGCCTCGGCCCTGGCGTCGGGGCTGGCGGAGTACGGTGCGAAGCTCCGGCAGGCCGCCCTCGCGGCGGGGGAGGTCCCCCGCCGGCCCTCCCAGACCCGGCGGGGAGCCCGGCGGCGTCCCAAGTGAGCCCCGGACGAGCCCGGGGCGGACCACGGGCGGACCGCGTAGCCTGAAGAGGACGCCGTGGGCGCCGAACGCGTGTGGGCGCCGAAGGCGTGGCGTCCGCGGCGCGACCGCCGGTCCGGCGGGACAACCGAACAGCGAGCAGACCCGAAACGGGCCTCCGGCCGATGACACCCCGTGGCCGGGGGGAGGGAGAGACCATGACCGCCCAGTTCCCCGCCGCGCGCCCGCGCCGGCTCCGCCGTACGTCGCCGATGCGCCGGATGACGGCCGGGACCCGGCTGCACCCGGCCGAGCTGGTCCTGCCGATGTTCGTCAAGGAGGGCATCGACGAGCCGCACCCGATCGGCTCGATGCCCGGGGTGTTCCAGCACACCCGCGACTCGCTGCGCAAGGCCGCCCACGAGGCGGCCGAGGCGGGGGTCGGCGGGCTGATCCTGTTCGGCGTCCCCGCGGTGAAGGACGCCCGCGGCTCGGCGGGCGACGACCCGGACGGGATCGTCCAGCAGGGGGTCGCCGACCTGGTCGCCGAGGTCGGCGACGCGATGGTCGTGATGACGGACACCTGCCTGGACGAGTTCACCGACCACGGGCACTGCGGCGTGCTGACGGCCGGCGGCGAGGTCGACAACGACGCCACCCTGGAGCGCTACGCGGCCGTCGCGGTGGCCCAGGCGCGGGCCGGTTCGCAGGTCATCGCGCCGAGCGGGATGATGGACGGCCAGGTCGCCGCCATCCGCGCCGCGCTGGACGCCGACGGCTTCGAGCAGGTCCCGGTCCTGGCCTACTCCGCGAAGTACGCGTCGGCGCTCTACGGCCCGTTCCGGGAGGCGGCCGAGTGCGCGCCGCGGTTCGGCGACCGCAACGCCTACCAGCAGGACCCTGCGGGCCCGGTCGGCGAGGCGCTGCGGGAGGTCCGGCTGGACCTGGCCGAGGGCGCCGACGCGGTGATGGTCAAGCCCGCCCTCTTCTACCTCGACATCCTGCGCCAGGTGCGCGACGAGGTGGACGTCCCGGTGGCGGCCTACCAGGTCAGCGGCGAGTACGCCATGATCGAGGCCGCGGCGGCGAACGGCTGGATCGACCGGGATCGGGCGATCATGGAGTCGCTGGTCGCGATCCGCCGGGCCGGGGCCGACCTGATCCTCACCTACTGGGCGACCGAGGCGGCCCGCCGGCTGCGCTGAGGGGTGTGCCGCGGCGACGTCGACGGGTGTGCGCCCGCCGGCTGCGCTGAGGAGTGTGCCGCGGCGACGTCGCACGTCGGGCTGAGATCCTCGGCACATGCCCAGAACTGGGGGTTTGCCGCTGGGCGGTGAGAACCGTGCGTTAGAGTTCGAGAACCGGTGCGGATGTGTCCCAGGTGGCGTAGACCCTGCTGAATGCCTTCCTTGTGAACCAGAATGTGGATATATCGTCGCATCCGGGTATGGCGCGGGGCTCGCGGACAACGGAGGACACCATGGTGGGGGTATCACTGGCGCGGCGCGGCAAGCGGCGGAGCCATCCGAAGCAGCAGATGGTCGCATCCGTGCTGGAGTACGCCGCACTGGGCTGGGCGAGCTGTACGGGCGCCCGCCCCCTCCAGGGCGGGGCGCGTGCCTGCTCCTGCGACCGCATCGGCTGTCCCGACCCCGGCAGCCACCCCCTCTCGCGCGCCTGGCAGATGCAGGCGACCACCGACCCCGCCCTGCTGTCCCGCTGGTGGAGCACCGACCCCGAGGCCAACATCATCCTGCCCACGGGGCGCGTCTTCGACGTCTTCGACGTGCCGCGCGAGGCGGGCCTGGCGACCCTCGCCGCGATGGACGCCGCGGGATCCGTACCGGGCCCGGTCGCCGAGAACGGCGACCGGGTGCTGTTCTACGTGGCCACCCGCAACCTCTCCGAGGACGAGGACGAATGGTGGTCCTGTCCGCTCGACTACGGGCCCTCGACCATCGAGGAGATGCCCGGCCTGCGCTGGCACTGCCGGGACAGCTACGTCGTCGCCCCGCCCTCCACCCTGCCCTCCGGCGGCTGCGCCTCCTGGCTGCGCGCTCCGGACGGCGGCCCGCTGCCCGACCCGCTCCGCATCCTGGACCGGCTCGCCGACGCCTGCGAGTAGCCGCTCCCGACGGGGACGAGCGGCGTCCCCGCCCGCCCGCCGCTCATGCCCCGCCCGTGTCCCGACCGCGCTCCCGCCCGCACCGCGCCCCGCCCGCCGCTCGTGCCCCGCCCGCGTCCCGACCGCGCCGCCGGAGGCGGGCACCCGGTCGGCTCGGCTCGGAACCCGGCTCCGCGGGCCCTTAGGCTGGGACGGTGAGCCGTACTGAGAACTCCGAGGACCTGTTCGCCCGCGCCCGCGAGATCGTCCCGGGAGGCGTCAACTCCCCGGTCCGCGCCTTCGGCGCCGTCGGCGGCACGCCCCGCTTCATGGCCTCCGGCCAGGGGCCGTACATCACCGACGTCGACGGCAACCGCTACGTCGACCTGGTCTGCTCCTGGGGGCCGATGATCCTCGGGCACCGCCACCCGGCCGTGGTCGAGGCCCTGCAGGAGGCCCTCGCGGCCGGCACCTCGTTCGGCACGGCGACGCCCGGCGAGGTCGAGCTCGCCGAGGAGATCACCGCCCGGATCGCGCCCGTGGAGAAGGTCCGGCTGGTCAGCTCGGGCACCGAGGCCACCATGTCGGCAGTACGGCTGGCGCGCGGCTTCACCGGCCGCTCGAAGATCGTGAAGTTCGCCGGCTGCTACCACGGCCACGTGGACGCCCTGCTCGCCTCGGCCGGATCCGGGCTGGTCACCTTCGGGCTGCCCGACACCCCCGGCGTGACCGGCGCCTCGGCCGCCGACACCGTGGTCCTGCCGTACAACTCCGCCGAGGCGGTGGCCGAGGCGTTCGCCGCGTTCGGCGACGAGATCGCCTGCGTGATCACCGAGGCCTGCCCGGCGAACATGGGCGTCGTCCCGCCGCTGGACGGGTTCAACGCCCGGCTCCGCGAGCTGTGCACCGCGCACGGCGCGCTGCTCATCGTCGACGAGGTGCTCACCGGCTTCCGGGTCTCGGGGGCCGGGTGGTACGGCCTCGACCCGGTGGACGCCGACCTGATGACCTTCGGCAAGGTCATGGGCGGCGGCCTGCCCGCGGCCGCGTTCGGCGGACGCGCCGACGTGATGGCCCACCTCGCCCCGGAGGGGCCGGTCTACCAGGCCGGCACGCTGTCCGGCAACCCGCTGGCCTGCGCCGCGGGCCTGGCCACCCTGCGCGCCTGCGACGACGACGTCTACGACCGGGTCGACGCCGCCGCGCTGGTCGTCGGCCGCGCCGCCGCCGACGCGCTGGCCGCCGCCGGGGTGCCGCACCGCCTCCAGCGGGCGGGCAGCCTGTTCTCGATCTTCTTCACCGGCGAGCGGGTCACCGACTTCGCCGGGGCGCAGCGGCAGGACACCGCCGCCTACCGGGCCTTCTTCCACGCCATGCTCGACCAGGGGGTCTACCTGCCGCCGTCGGCCTACGAGGCGTGGTTCCTGTCGGCCGCCCACGACGACGAGGCGCTCACCCGCATCGCCGAGGCGCTGCCCGCCGCCGCGAAGGCCGCCGCCCAGGCGTCCTGACGGAGCTCGGAGGGGAGCCGTCCCACCGCGGTGGGCGCGGCTCTACGGCCTCCGCCTCCACGGGTTCAGCGAGGCGGTTCGTCCAGGTCGACGTCGACGGGGAAGGGGACCGGCACGGTCAGCCGGCCGTGGTGGATGCCGGTGAGGCCGTAGGTGCGGGTGGCCGGGTCGAGTTCGTAGGTGTAGACGACGGGCTTGCCGTCGCTGTTCTCGACCCGCCACAGGTGGGGGATCCCGGCCTCGGCGTAGCGGGCCGGCTTGGTCTTGCGGTCGCGCTCCTCCGATTCGGGCGAGACGACCTCGACCACCAGGTGGACCTCGTCGGGGGTGTAGTACGTCCGCTCGTCGTCCTCGGCGGCCGCCGCGTCGACGACGAGGACGTCGGGACACGGCCGCATCCGGTAACCGAGTTTGACGTCCATCTGATCCACCGCCGTCAGCTGCGCGGGAGCCTGGTCGCCGAGGGCTTCGGTGAGACTGCGGATCATGCGCTGGTGGAAGCGCTTCTGGGGGGACATGAAGACGAGGGCTCCATCGATCAGTTCGACGTGCTTGAAGAAGTCGGGCTCGCCGTTCGGTCCCTCCGGCGGCAGACGATCGAGGTCGTCGGCGGTCCATCCCCACGGAGGCGGAGCCGGCCAGTAGTCGAGCGCGCTGGTCACGTCGGTCACCGTAACATCGTCTCCGTCACCGTGTGTGCTCATTCGGACCGCTTCCGTCGCCTTCTTCATACTCCCTCTCCGCTCATTCTGCGGGAAGGGGCGTGCCGGAGGGTCACCGTACGGCGACACTCGCCGAGGTCGCCGAGAGCAGGTCGGTGGCGGCGGGCACCACGACCCGGTACGTGCCGGAGGAGAGCCCGCCGACGGTGGAGGAGGCGGTGGAGGAGGCGACCACCACCTTCACCGCCCGCCACGCGCCGCGCGAGTAGCGCTGCACCGAGACCCGCTGCTTGCGCGGCTGGTAGACCCGGAAGGTCAGCTTCCGGCTCCCGCCCGCCACCGTCACCTTCGGCCGGGCGTTGATCCGCACGGTCCGGCTGGTGCTCGCCTTCGCGGCCGCCGTGCCGGTGAACCGCGCGTAGACGTAGGTGCCGGCGTCGACCCGGATCGTCTTGGCGGCGGCGCCGTCGCGGACGGCCACGGTCGCGCACGTGTAGGTGCCGACGGTGACCCTGCGGGTGCACAGCCGGGCGGTGCCGGTGACCTTGGTGCCGTAGGACGTCCGCACGGTCGCGGTGGCCACGGCCGACTGCCCGGCGGTCAAGGTGGTGGAGACGCTCAGCCCGGTGGCGGTGCTCACCGCCGGAGGCGGCACGCTGCCGACGAGCGCGGCGTACGGCTGGACCAGGCCGGCGCCGTAGAGGGAGTCCCGGCCGGCCGAGCCGAGGTCGTAGGCGGTGCCGGTGAGCCGGGCGGATGCCTGGGGGCCCGACATCGCGGGGAACTTCGCCCGGATCAGCGCCACGGCGGCGGCGGCGTACGGCGAGGCCATCGAGGTGCCGTTCATGTACACGTACGCCCCGCCGGGGTAGGTGGAGGCGATGGAGACGCCGGGGGCGGCCACGTCGACGTAGGAACCGTACTGGGAGAACGCCGCGCGCACGTCGGTGCTGTCGGTGGCCGCGACCCCGATGACGCCGGGAAGGGCGGCCGGATAGCTCACCGGGTTGCCGCAGTTCCAGCCCGGATCCGGATAGCGCACCTTCGCGCAGCTCTCGGCGGCGTTGCCGGCGGCGGCGACCACGGCGATGTCCTTGGCGAGGGCGTAGTCGACCGCGGCCTGGATCATCGGGTCGTGCGTCGGGCCGCCCAGGGACAGGTTGATGACGGTGGCGCCGTGGTCGGCGGCGTAGACGATGCCGTTGGCGATGTCGGAGTTCGAGCCGTATCCGTCGGTGCCCAGCACGCGGACCGGCAGGATCTTCGCGCCGTGCGCGAGACCGGCGACCCCGCGGCCGTTGCCCGCCTTCGCGGCGATGATGCCGGCGACGTGGGTGCCGTGCCCGTCCGGGTCGGAGCGCCCGTCGCCGCTGTCCGTGACCAGGTCGGTGCCGGACAGGACCACCCCGGCCAGGTCCGGGTGGGACGCGTCCACGCCGCTGTCGACGACGGCGACGATCTGGCCGGTGCCGGTCGCCGCTGTCCACGCGGTCTCCCCGAACAGCCGGTTCAGCGCCCATTGCAGTTTGCGGTGGGTGTCGTTGACCTGGGCCGCCGCGCCGGAGACCGGATCGGCGGCCCCGACGGCCACCGGGTCCCCGGCGGCGACCGGGCGGGGGGCGTCTCCGGGGGCGTCCCCGAGAGCGTCCCCGGGGGCGGCCTCCGCGGCGGCGGACTTCGCGTCGACGACGACGGCGAGCACGCCGGGGACGGCGCGGGCGTCCCGCACCGCGTCGGCGGCCTCCGTCCGGTCCTCGGCGACGGTGACGCCGATCTCCGGCCGCCCGGCGGCGTCGGCGGTGAGGGTGACGACGTGGACCGGCCCGCGCGCGGGCGCGTCGGCGAGGACCTCCGAGACCGGGCCGGTCAGGCCGACGGGCTCGTCCGGCTTCCACTCCTCGGGGCCGGGGACGGCATCACCGGGCGGGACGGTCGCGGCGGATACGGCGGATACGGCGGATACGGCGGGCACGGCGGGCACGGTGGTGGCCGATACGGCGACCGATCCGGTGTCCGCGGAGGCGGAGGCGGAGGTGGAGGCGGAGGGAGGGCCGGCGACACCGGTGACCAGCGTGACCGCGGTGAGCATGCCCATGACCCGGGCGGTGGCTGACATGGGGGTTCTCCAGGTCCGTCGGCGAGGCGCCCGGACCGTGCCGACTCCGGCGGCGGGCGCATCCGCCCCTTCGGCCGGGATCCGGTCATCCTGAGGACTCGCGGCGGATTCCCCGACACGAGGTGTTCCGCTCACCGAGGCGTTCAGCAGGAGCGGGACATGCGGCGGGCGATGGTTTAGGGTCGCTTACATGTTGGACCTCAACCGGCTGAAGGCGCTGCACGCCGTGGCCGTGTACGGATCGGTGGGCGCGGCGGCCGAGGCGCTCATGGTGACCCCGTCGGCGGTCTCCCAGCAGCTCGCCAAGCTGGAGCGGGAGACCGGCGCGACCCTGCTGGAGCGGAGCGGGCGCGGGGTGCGGCTCACCGACGCGGCCGGGCTCCTGGCCGACCACGCCGAGCGCATCCTCGCCCTGGTGGAGACCGCCGAAGCCGACTTCGAGGCGCTGCGCGGCGAGGTCGTGGGGCGGCTGGGCATCGGCGCCTTCCCCACGGCGGCCCGGGGGCTGCTCCCGCAGGCGCTGGCCCGCCTGCGCGAGCGCCACCCCGATCTCTCCCTCCGGCTGTACGAGCGTGAGCCCGAGCGGATGCTCCGCGAGGTCTCCCGGGGAGAGCTCGACCTGGCGGTGATCCAGGACTGGACGAACCGGCCGCTGGCCGTACCCGACGGGCTGTCGCGGGCCGCGCTCTTCGACGACATCGCCGACGTGGTCCTGCCCGCCGGCCACCCGCTGGCCGGGCGCGCCGAGATCGAGCTGTCCGAGCTGTCGGGGGAGCGGTGGATCAGCGGCTCGCCCGGGACGGTCTGCCACGACTGGCTGGTCTACACGCTCCGCGCGGCCGAGCTGGAGCCGGAGATCACCTGCATGGCCGACGAGTACCCGACCCAGCTGGCGCTCACCGCCGTCGGGCAGGGCTGCGCGATCGTCCCCCGGCTCGGCCGCGACCTGCTGCCCCCCGGGGTGCGGGCCGTTCCGATCCGGCCGCGTCCCATCCGCCGCATCTACGCGGTCTGGCGGAGCGACGCGGCCCGCCGCCCGGCCATCCGCGCCGCCGTCGAAGCGCTCCGGTCCGCCTCCGAAGGCCTGGGCGCGGTGGTGTGAAGCACGCGCCCGCCGGGAACACGGGGATGCGACCCGCGCACCCGGCACGGGACCGCACGCCCGGACCCGTCCGTCCCATCCGTCCTTACCGGTGGGTAGGCTGGCGGCACCATGGCTGAGACCACCGTTATCCACCTCCTGCGCCACGGCGAGGTGCACAACCCCGCCAACATCCTGTACGGCCGGCTGCCGGGCTACCACCTGTCGGAGAACGGCAGGCTGATGGCCGAGACGGCGGCCAAGTCGCTGGCCGGGCGCGACGTCGTCGCCCTGTTCTCCTCGCCGATGGAGCGGGCCCAGGAGACCGCCGCCCCGCTCGCCGAGACCTTCGGCCTGGACGTCGGCCTCGACGAGCGGCTGATCGAGGCGGCGAACGCCTTCGAGGGCGTCTCCGTCGGCAACGGGGACGGGGTCTTCCGCAACCCCCGCTACTACCGCCACCTGTGGAACCCGCTCCGCCCCTCCTGGGGAGAGCGCTACAGCGCGGTGGTCGGCCGGATGCGGGGAGCGGTCCTGGCCGCCCGCAGGGCGGCGCGCGGCCACGAGGCGGTGCTGGTCAGCCACCAGCTCCCCATCTGGGTGATCCGGCTCGCGGCCGAGCGCAGACCGCTCCCGCACGACCCGCGTCGCAGGCAGTGCGGGCTCGCCAGTGTCACCAGCCTCTGCTTCGAGGGCGACCGGCTGGTCGGCGTGGGATACGCCGAGCCGGCGGCCGCGCTGGTCAGACGCCCCACTGTGCCGGGCGCCTGACCCCGCCGGTAGAGTGACTGCTCTACCGCTTGTAGTAGTACAGGGAGACCGTCCTTCGATGCGCGCCAGACCGCTCGCCGCCGCCCTGCTGCTCGCCGTCGCGGCGGCCGGATGCGCCGGAAGCCAGGCGTCCCAGCCGCAGGCGGGCGACACCCGGTTCATCGCCGGGGACGGAAAGGTCACCGTCTTCGAGGCGGCCGACCGCAAGACGGCCCCCGCGGTCGAGGGGGCGACCCTGGACGGCGGACCCGCCTCGCTCGCCGCGCACCGCGGCAAGGTCGTGGTGCTCAACTTCTGGGCCTCCTGGTGCGCGCCCTGCCGCGCCGAGGCCCCGGTGCTCAAGGACATCGCGGCCACGACCAAGGCCGACGGCGTGGAGTTCCTCGGCGTCGACTTCAAGGACGACAAGGCCAGGGCGCTCGCCTTCGAACGCACCGAGCAGCCCGGCTACCCGAGCATCTTCGACCAGCCCGGCAGGGTCGCGCTCGCCTTCCAGGGCACGGTCCCCCCGGCGGCCATCCCCTCGACGCTGATCATCGACCGGCAGGGCCGGATCGCCGCCCGCGCCCTGGGCGCGGTCACGTACAGCGACCTCCTCGCCGCCGTCACCGGGATCGCCGATGAGAAGTGACCCGGGGCGCCCCCGATGAACGCCGACCTGGCGAGCACGGTGGCGAGCGGCTCCCTCGCGCTGGCCCTGCCGATCGCGGTCGCCGCGGGGCTGGTCTCCTTCCTGTCGCCGTGCGTGCTGCCGCTGGTCCCCGGCTACCTGTCGTACGTGACCGGGATGAGCGCCGATCCCCGGCGGGGCCGGATGACGCTGGGCATCGTGCTGTTCGTGCTCGGCTTCGCCGTCGTGTTCACGGCCCAGGGCGCGCTCCTCGGCGGCCTGGGCGCGGCGCTGTTCGGCAACGCCGAGGCCGTCACCCGGGTGCTCGGCGCGCTGACGGTCGTGCTCGGGCTCGCCTTCATGGGGCTGGTCCCGGGACTGCAGCGCGAGGTCCGCGTCCACCGGCTCCCGGCCGCCGGGCTGGCCGGCGCGCCGCTGCTCGGCGTGGTGTTCGGCCTCGGCTGGACCCCCTGCATCGGCCCCACGCTCGGGGTCGTGCTCACCCTCGGGGTGACCGAGGGCAGCGCGGGGCGCGGCGCGCTCCTCGCCTTCGGCTACGCGCTCGGCCTCGGCCTGCCGTTCGTGGCGGCCGGACTGGCCTACCGCAGGGCGCTGCACACGTTCAAGGCGGTCCGCCGCCACTCACAGCTGATCACACGGATCGGCGGGGCCATGCTGGTCACCGTCGGCCTGCTGCTCGTCACCGGGCTCTGGGGGGAGCTCGTCGCGGCGATGCAGACGTGGATCGGCGGATTCCAGCCGGTGATCTGATGACCCTTACCGACGGCAGGCCCGACGAGGAGACCGCGTCCCGCCCCGCGGGGCTGGGCGCGGCGGGCTGGGCGCGCTGGTTCTGGCGCACCCTCACCTCGATGCGGACCGCGCTGATCCTGCTGTTCCTGTTCGCGCTGGCCTCGATCCCGGGGTCGATCTGGCCGCAGCGCGGCGTCGCGGACGCCAAGGTCGCGCAGTACTACGACGACAGCCCCGCGCTGGCCGAGTGGCTGGACCGGCTCTGGCTGTTCGACGTGTTCAAGGCCCCGTGGTTCGCGGCGATCTACCTGCTGCTGTTCGTCTCGCTGATCGGCTGCGTGCTCCCGCGCACCGCGGCCCACCTGCGCGAGCTGCGCCGCAAGCCGCCCGCGGCGCCGCGCAACCTGGCCCGGCTGCCCCAGCACGCCGTACTCGATGGCGACCTGACCGTGCAGGAGGCGGCGCGGCGGCTGCGCGGGCTCCGGTTCCGGGTGGCCACCGGGCCCGACTGGGTCGCGGCGGAGAAGGGCTACCTGAAGGAGACCGGCAACCTGCTGTTCCACGTCGCGCTGCTCGGCCTGCTGCTCGCGGTCGGGGCCGGCGCGCTGTACGGCTACCGCGGCAACGTGCTGGTCGTGGAGGGTGACGGGTTCGCCAACACCGTCGCCGCCTACGACCGCTACATGCCCGGCCAGCAGGTGAACGCCGAGTCGCTGGAGCCGTTCTCGTTCACGCTGGAGGACTTCCAGGCCACCTATATCGCCCAGGGCGCCAAGCGGGGCCAGGCGCTGGACTACGCGGCGAGGCTCTCGGTGAGCGACGCGCCGGGGGCGCCGGAGCGGGACCACGAGCTGAAGGTCAACGAGCCGCTGGACGTGAACGGCACCCTGACCTACCTGATCGACCACGGCTACGCGCCCACCTTCAGGATCACCGATGGCCGGGGGCAGGTCGCCTTCGAGGGAGCGGTGCCGTGCCTGGTCGTGCAGCCGGCGACGTTCACCTCCGAGTGCGTCATCAAGGTGCCCGACGCCCTGCCCGAGCAGCTCGGCGTCATGGTGGCCTTCCTGCCCACCACGGTCCCGGCCGAGGGCGGCGAGTGGGTGTCGGTCTTCCCCGGCGCGGCGAACCCGACCGCGCAGGTGTACGGCGCCTTCGCCGGCGACCTCGGCATGGGGAGCGGCCGCCCGCAGTCGGTCTACGAGATCCCGCCGGAGATCCTGAAGAAGATGAAGCCGCTGGTCATGAAGGCCGACCCGCTGGCGAAGGGCGAGAGGCTCGAACTGCCGGGCGGGGCCGGAACGATCGAGTTCACCGGCGTCAAGGAGTGGGTCGCCCTCCAGATCACCCACGACCCCGGGCGGCTGCCCGCGCTGCTGTCGGCGGCCCTGGCCACCGCGGCCCTGGTGTTCTCCCTGACCGTCCGCCGCCGGCGGGTGTGGGTGCGGATCGGGACCGGGGACGGGCCCGCCGAGGCGGGCGGCCTCACCCGCACCGAAGGCGGTGACTTCGGCGAGGAGTTCGCCGGGATCGTCGCCGCGTTGAATCACGGCTCTACCTCTGGAGTGAAGGATGCCCGCTGAGGTCCACCCCGGTCTCGCCGCGCTGAGCGACCAGCTCGTCCTGGCGGCGGTGGTGTGCTACGCCGTCGCGATGATCGGTTATGCGCTGGATCTCGCCTTCGCCCGGACCCCGGCGGAGGCTCCGGCCGGAGCGGAGCCCCCGCTCGTCGCGGTCGGCGGTCCCTCAGAGGCCGCAGAGGCCGTAGAGACCGCAGAGGCCGCGGACGCGGGGAAGGCCGGGGAGGCCGGGGAGGCCGTTTCCGCAGGCGTCGCGAGCGCGGGGGAGGCCGACGCCGGGGCACGCGGTTCCGCCGGGGGCGACGGGGAAGCCGGCGGGAACGGCGCGGAGCGGGCGCCGTCCGGCTGGGTGCTGCGGGCCGGGCCGGCCGCGGTCGTGCTGAGCTGGCTCGGCCTCGTCCTCAACGCCGGCGCCCTGCTCACCCGGGGCCTGGCCGCCGGCCGGTGGCCCTGGGGCAACATGTACGAGTTCGTGGTCGCCATGTGCCTGGCGGCGATGGGCGCGTTCCTGCTGATGCAACTGCGCTACCCGGTCCGCTTCCTGGGCGCCTTCGTCACGGCGGCCTCGGCCCTCGGTCTGGGCTTCGCCGTGCACTCCCTGCACGTGGACGCCGCTCCCGCGATGGTCGCGCTGAACTCCTACTGGATCGCCATCCACGTCTCGGCCGCGATCATCGCCAGCGGCCTGTTCATCGTGGCCGGGGCCTGCGGCGTCATCTTCATGATCCGGCACGAGGCCGCCGACCACCTGCCGTCCCGGCGGGAACTGGAGCGGGTCGCGCACCGGGCCATCGTGATCGGCTTCCCGATCTGGACCTTCGCCGTCGTCGCCGGCGCGCTCTGGGCGGACAAGGCCTGGGGCCGCTACTGGGGCTGGGACCCCAAGGAGATCTGGGCGTTCATCACCTGGATCGTCTACGCCGGCTACCTGCACGCCCGGGCGACCGCCGGCTGGAAGGGCAGGGCGGCGATGATCGTGCAGCTGGTCGCCTTCGCCTGCCTGCTCTTCAACCTCATCGGGGTGAACATCTTCATCGGAGGCCTGCACTCCTACGCCGAGGTCCCCTGACCGGCGGGGCCCGCCGTACGGCCGCCGGCCGCCGCGGCCGGGTCCGCCGCGGGTTCAGTCCTCGTCGCGCAGGCGCCGGTCGAGGTCGCGCAGGAAGTCGGGGTCGTCGTCCGGGCCGCGGGGGGCCTGGGGGCGCGGCTCGCGCGGCGCGTTCTCGGGGGGCAGGAGGATCCGCGGGGGGCGGGGACCGAGGGGGCGGCCGAGCAGCAGCCAGAACAGGCCGCCGACCAGGGCCAGCAGCACCACGATGAGCACCCAGAGGATCTTGGGGAGGTTCCTGACCTCCTCGTCCGGCGTAGTGATGACGTCGAACAGGCAGTAGAGCCAGAAGGCGAGCAGCGCCAGACCGAGAAGCACGGACATGCCCGAACTGTAAGCCATCCCGCGGGCAGGTGGGGCCGACCCGGAGACAGAGCGGGGCGAGCCCGGGGCCGAAGCCGGAGCGGTAGCGACCCGCGACCGGAGCGGGACGGGGTGCCGTTTCGGGATGACGGGGGAAGATCCACACCGTACGGTGGTACCTGTTGCCGTTTTCCGACAGGAGCGCGTGGTGGCGCATTCGAGCGGGCGGGCAGGGTGAACGCGGACAGGGGCCGTCATCGGCGGCGGTGGTGGCAGCGTGAGACGTCCCGCCGGAGTGGCGAGGCCGTCGTCCGCGAGGCGCCCCGGGAGGTTCCCCGCGCGCCGGAGGCGCGGATCGCGAAACCGGCCCCCGCCGACCGCCCGCAGTACACCTGGCGGGACTTCGAGCTGGAGGACGAGCGGCCCCGGGCCCAGCCCAACACCCCCGACGCCCCCGGCCGGGGAGACGGTCTGCGGCACTGCGGGGCCCTGGAGCGGGTGCTGCACCGGCAGTGGGACGTCCGGGAAGGGCCGCCGCCCCCGGAGGTCGTGGGCGCGGTGGAGAGCCTCGCGCGGCTGCCCGACAGGCTCAAGGCGAAGCTGGCCGAAGGACTGGAGGGCATCTACGTCGGGGCGGGCGGCGTCCCCGACCTGGACGACATGGGCTACCTGCGGGGCGCGCCGCTGCCGTCGGGCCGGGCGACGTGGGACATCTGCGCCGGTGCGTACGGCGACCGCAAAGTGGTGGTGGGGGACAGGCCCTCGCCCACCCCCGACGTGATGATGCACGAGATCGGGCACGCCCTGGACGACGTGGACGCGCCCCATGGAGACTGGGTGTCGGACTCCCCCGAGTTCGCCGCCCTCTACGAGCGGTGCGTCCCGGCCCTGGCCTCGAGGTTCCACCTGCAGCCCGGGACCCTGGGCCGCCGGGAGTTCTTCGCGGACGCCTTCGCCGCCATCGCCTCCCGGCAGCGTCCCGCCCTCGTGGACATGCTGGGCGGGGACACGCGGATGGCGCTCGATGTCATGTTGTTCTTCAACCGGCGCTACGGAATCTAGGTGGTCTGGGATGTACGTCATCCGGCTCGCTGACGGGACCCTACGCGTGCCGCAGAGCCTGTCCAGCGATGACGGGCGTCTGATCGGCAACGCGTACGTGGAGATCTCACCGGGGGATCCGGAGTACGACCGCTGGCTGCCCGAGTCGCTCACGGAGGAGGAGGCGGCGGAGCGGCGGAAGCGGTGGCTCGCGGAGAACGACGATCTGGAGAAGGAGTTCCTGGCCTTCAAGGCCGAGCAGGACGGCTGACGCCCGCCGGGGAACGGTCCGGTGACCGCGGAGTGACTCCACGGTGACCCTGCGGCTTCCGGGTAAGGCGCGCAGGATCACCGATGGTGCGACGTCGTACGGCGTCAGACGCGGGGGGACTCACCCGCCGGCCGTTCGGCCGTCAGGACGTCCTCACCGCGCAGAAGGGCGTGCACTTCCGACTCGCGGAACCGCCGGTGCCCTCCGGGGGTACGGATGCTGCTGATGCGGCCTGCCGCGGCCCAGCGCGTCACCGTCTTTGGGTCGACCCGAAAGAGGGCGGCAACCTCTCCGGGCGTCAGCAGACGCTCGCTGCTACTCTCCACAATCTCTCCCCCTCGCATCCCGCTTCCTGCCAGCGGGCGGACAGGTAACCAGTGTGCCGAGCGAAGCCTGATTTATCCGTGGTTTCGTACAAAGATCACGGGTTGTTATCGACTGACTGCCCGATTGTTATATGATAGAGCCTCTTTGAGGCTCTCGTGGGTGTTTCTTTACGTAACTGATCTGTTGGGAACACTAGCAGTGCTCGCGTCGGATGCGAAGAGCGTTCGCTTCGTGCCCACGGCAGGGCCGGGAAGACCTTTGCCGCGTCGCCCGTGCCCGCTCGCACCGGCGCGACGGGCGTGACGTAGCCTCGATGCCGTGCATCCCGCTTTCGTCTACACCGCGTCCCGGATCGGAGTGCTGGCCGTGACGGCCGGCGTGCTCTACCTGCTCGGGCTTCGCGACCCTTTCCTGCTGCTGGTCGCGTCATTCCTCGTCAGCGGCGTGGCCAGCTACGTCCTGCTGTCGGGGCAGCGGGACGCGCTCAGCGCGCGAATCACCAAAAATCGCTGAAAACGGGGAATGTCACGGCAACGGGAACATGCCGATCCGGGCATGGTACTCGCGGCCGAGTCGGGTTGTGTCACTACCGACGAGTAGCCCTCCCCGGTGGGCGAGAAACGCCTTGACGCCGATTCCGCGGGTCCGGGTCGGATTCCAGCGCAGCGCCTTGCCCGTGACCGGATGGATCGCCCCGATCCCCGGCCGGGCGACGGCTCCCGGGCCCGCCGAGTCGCGGCCGTGGGGGTTGTCGAGCCAGCGCTGGTGGCCGCCCACGTAGACCGCGGCCCCGGTCACCGCCACCGAGTAGAGCGTGTCGCCTCCGGTGTGGTTCATCCAGGTCGGGTCCGTCTCGCCGCGCGCGCGGGTCTCGAAGCGGGCGGTGCTGTCGCACGGCTTGCCGGGCCCGCCCGGACCCCCGCTCGTGACGACGACGAAGTAACTGCCGTCGGGGGCGAAGTCCAGGCCTCTGACGTAGCTGGGGAAGGTCGGCTTGCACGCGACGGCGTAGACGTCCGTCCGCCAGGAGGCGACCTTCGCGGGGGAGGCCCCGACGTCGATGAGGCCGAGCTGGGGCCGGGAGAGCCCGTCGAGGGTGCCGAAGCTGCCGTCGACCGCGAGCCGGTCCCCGGCCAGGGCCATGGCGTACACCTTGACCCTCGGCCCCCGGGGAGCGCCCGGTGTGATCGTGAAGGCGGGGTCGACGGCCCCGGTGGCGGCGTGCAGCCGGGCCAGGGCCGTACGGCGGACGCCGCCGACGCGGGTGAAGTCGCCGCCGACGTAGAGCCGGGAGCCGTGCCGTACGAGGCTGGTGACCGCGCCGCCGGAGGCGTGGGCGCGGAAGGACGCCACCGGGGCGCCGTCGGAGAGCCGGAGCCGGGCCAGCCGGGCGGCCGGGACGCCGCCGGCCTCGGAGAACGCGCCTCCGGCGTAGACGGTGCCGGAGGTCCCGGCGGCCAGGGCGCTGACCGGGCCGTCGGGGTCGGGGGCGAAGTCCGGCAGGATCCGCCCGCTGGCCAGGTCGTAGGCGAAGAGGTTGGCGCGCTCCAGGACCCGGGCGCTCCCCGCGTCGCGCACCTCGCTGAACGAGCCCCCGACCACCACCGTGCCGCCCACCAGGGCGATGGCGTTGACGATCCCGTCGAGCACGTGCGGAGTGGTGTCCACCGGATCGGCGGAGACGACCCCGGGGTGCTCCACGGCTCCGGCGGCGGCGCTCGTCCCGGCGGTGCTCGCTGCGGCGGTGCTCGTCCCGGCGGCGCTCGCTGCGGCGGTGCTCGTCCCGGCGGCGCTCGCTGCGGCGGTGCTCGTCCCGGCGGCGCTCGCTGCGGCGGCCCTCCCGGTGACGCCCCCGTCGACCCCCGCGGTGGCCAGGGCCACGGCGGCCGTCAGCGCGGAGGCGGTTCTGGCGGTTCTGGCGGTTCTGGCAAGCATTCGTCAAGTTCTAACAGACTCTCGGTAATCATGTCGCCACTTTCCGTGGATTGTGCGAACGGCCCTAGGCTTGCTCCCATGACGCGCGCTTCGCTGGACAAGCAACCGCACGAGGTCGCCTCGATGTTCGATCGCACGGCCCGGCGCTACGACCTGATGAACGACGTCCTCTCCCTCGGGCAGGACCGGTTGTGGCGCAGGGCCACCGCGGCGGCGGTCGACGCGGGACCCGGCGAGCTCGTGCTCGACCTGGGCGCCGGCACCGGCACCTCGACCGACGCCTTCACCTCGCTCGGGGCGCGGGCCATCGCCTCCGACTTCTCCCTCGGCATGCTGCGCACCGGCGTCGCGCGGCGCGGCGGCTCCGGCGTCTCCGGCGGCGGGGTGCGCGGCGTGACGTTCGTGGCCGGGGACGCGCTCAACCTGCCGTTCGCCGACGACAGCTTCGACGCGGTGACGATCTCCTTCGCGATCCGCAACGTCGCCGACACCGGGCAGGCGCTGCGCGAGATGCTCCGGGTGGCCCGGCCCGGCGCCCGCCTGGTGGTCTGCGAGTTCTCCCGGCCGACGGCCAGGTCCTTCGACCTGGTCTACACGCAGTACCTCATGAGGATGCTGCCGATCGCGGCCAGGGCGGTCAGCTCCAACCCCGAGTCCTACGCGTACCTCGCCGAGTCGATCAGGGCCTGGCCGGACCAGGCGGCGTTCGCGCGGATCATCCAGCGGGCGGGCTGGGAGAAGGTCGCCTGGCGCAACCTCTCGCTCGGCATCGTCGCGCTCCACCGGGGCCGCAAGCCGGCCGCCTGACCCGCGGGACGGCTCCGCCGGAGACGTTCCGGAGGCGGGTTTCGGGCGCCGTTCCCCGGGGAGGAGGGGCCGTCATGGCTCATGTCCGGGAAACGGTGAATCGTCCGCCGTACCCACCTGACGCTCTCCCCGGGGAAAGCGTTAGACTTCCGCCCGACAAGTTTGTGAAGACCTTCACAAAAGAACGAGAGGCCCGTCACCCCGAGGCCGTCGAAGCGTGTAGGACAGGACAGGTCCCGTGACCGTGCCAGCCACCCCACCGCGGAGTGTCGCTGAGGCTGACGCCGACGTCATCGTCGTCGGCGCCGGGCCCGCCGGTTCGACAACCGCATTCCATCTCGCGCAGGCCGGACTGGACGTCCTGTTGCTGGAGAAGACCTCCTTCCCCCGGGAGAAGGTCTGCGGCGACGGGCTGACGCCCCGCGCCGTCAAGCAGCTCATCGCCATGGGGATCGACATCGACGCCCCCGGCTGGGTCAGGAACAAGGGGCTGCGCGTCGTCGGCGGCGGCCTGCGCTTCGAGCTCGACTGGCCCGAGCTGTCCAGCTACCCCGACTTCGGCCTGGTCCGCACCCGGCAGGACTTCGACGAGATCCTGGCCGCCACCGCGGTGCGCGCCGGGGCCCGCCTGCTGGAGGGCGTCAACGTCACCGCCCCGATCCTCGACGACCGCAGCGGCCACATCGTGGGCGTGACCGCGAAGAAGGACGGGGAGGAGGTCGCGTACCGCTCCCGGCTCGTGGTCGCGGCCGACGGCAACTCGACCCGGATCTCCCTGGCGATGGGGCTGCACAAGCGCGAGGACCGCCCGATGGGCGTCGCGGTGCGGACCTACTTCACCAGCCCCCGCCACGACGACGACTACCTGGAGACGTGGCTGGAGTTGTGGGACGGCGACCAGCTGCTGCCCGGCTACGGCTGGATCTTCGGGGTCGGCGACGGCACCTCCAACGTGGGCCTGGGGCTGCTGAGCACCAGCGAATCCTTCCGGGGCATGGATTATCGCGACCTGCTGCGGCGTTGGACAAAGAACATGCCCCCGGAGTGGGGCTTCACCGAAGAGAACATGACCACCCCGATCAGGGGCGCCGCGCTGCCGATGGCGTTCAACCGCCAGCCGCACTACACGCGGGGCCTGGTGCTGGTGGGCGACGCGGGCGGGATGATCAACCCGTTCAACGGCGAGGGCATCGCGTACGCGATGGAGACCGGCCGGATCGCGGCCGAGACCGTCGTCCAGGCGCTGGGCCGCGGCACCGCCGCCCAGCGCGAACGGGTGCTGCGGGCCTATCCGCAGGTGCTGAAGGACGCCTACGGCGGCTACTTCACCCTCGGCAGGGGCTTCGTCGAGCTGATCAGCCGGCGCGGCGTGATGGACTTCGCGACCCGGCACGCCTTCCCGCACCCCCGCCTGATGCGCTTCGCGCTCAAACTCCTTGCTAATCTCACCGACCGGCGAGGCGACGCGTCCGACCGGATCATCAATGCCCTGTCGAAGGTCGCACCACCGGCATGACCTCACAAAACATCCGGAAGCCGGGACGAATGGTAATCATGCCCCCGCCTAGACTTATGCGTCATGACAACGTGAGCTACGCGCCGGCGCGCGTGGAGATGGGAGAGGAGGCGTAGCGATGGAGCTGTACGCACCCATCCTGGTGCTCGCCGTTCTGGGAGCGGGTTTCGCGATCTTTTCGGTGACGATCGCGCCCTTCACCGGCCCCAGACGCTGGAACCGCGCGAAGCTCGACGCCTACGAGTGCGGCATCGAGCCCACTCCCCAGCCGGTGGGCGGTGGCCGCTTCCCGCTGAAGTACATGATCACGGCGATGCTGTTCATCGTCTTCGACATCGAGATCATCTTCCTCTACCCGTGGGCGGTGGCCTTCGACCAGCTCGGGCTGTTCGGACTGGTCGAGATGCTGCTGTTCATCGCCACCGTGCTCGTCGCCTACGCGTACGTGTGGCGCCGCAAGGGTCTGGACTGGGATTAGGACTATGGGACTTGAAGAGAAACTCCCCAGTGGCTTCCTGCTGAGCACGGTCGAGCAGGCGGCCGGCTGGGCGCGCAAGAACTCCGTCTGGCCGGCGACCTTCGGCCTGGCCTGCTGCGCGATCGAGCTGATGGCGACCGGCGCCTCCAAGCACGACCTGGCGCGCTTCGGCATGGAGCGCGCCTCGGCGTCTCCCCGCCAGGCCGACCTGATGATCGTCGCGGGCCGGCTGTCCCAGAAGATGGCCCCGGTCCTGCGCCAGATCTACGACCAGATGGCCGAGCCCAAGTGGGTCATCGCCATGGGTGTCTGCGCCTCCAGCGGGGGCATGTTCAACAACTACGCCATCGTGCAGGGCGTGGACCACGTCGTTCCCGTCGACATCTACCTGCCGGGCTGTCCGCCGCGCCCGGAGATGCTCATCGACGCGATCGTGAAGCTGCACGACAAGATCCAGAACATGAAGTTCGGTGCCCACCGCGCCAAGCAGATCGACGAGCTCGAACTGCGGGCGCTGCGGACGTTGCCGCTGATCGACCAGGGGACGGGCAAATGACTCGGAGCGAGCGCCCCGGAGTCCGCGGCGTGGTCCACGAGGTACGAGCGGCCCGCGCCGCGAACGAGGAGCGGTGAGCGACGATGAGCACTGACAACCTCCCCGGCGTGCCGGAGGAGCCGGTCGCCCACCTGGGCATGTTCGGCGCCCGGGACGCCGGTGACACCTCCGGCTTCGGCGGCCTGGTGGTACGGCGGGCGCCGCGGCTGTCGACCCCCCGCCCCTACGGCGGTTACTTCGACGCGATCGCCGACGAGCTGGAGCGCGCGCTCGGCGGCGACCTGTCCGACGCGGTCGAGCGGGTGGTCGTGGACCGGGGCGAGCTGACCTTCCACGTCCGGCGCGAGCGGCTGCTGGACGTCCTGCGGCACCTGCGCGACGACCCCGCGCTCCGCTTCGAGCTCTCGCTGGGCGTCTCCGGCGTGCACTACCCCCACCTGGAGGGCGAGGAGCTGCACGCGGTCATCCACCTGTGCTCGATCACGCACAACCGGCGCCTGCGCGTCGAGGTGTCCTGTCCCGACGCCGACCCGCACATCCCGTCCAGCGTGTCGATCTACCCGACGCACGACTGGCACGAGCGGGAGACCTGGGACTTCTTCGGGATCGTCTTCGACGGGCACCCGGCGCTGACCCGCATCATGATGCCCGACGACTGGGACGGCCACCCCCAGCGGAAGGACTACCCGCTCGGCGGGATCCCGGTCGACTACCGCGGTGCGCAGATCCCGCCGCCGGACCAGAGGAGGTCCTACAAGTGAGCGAGCGAGCCGATAAGCGCGGCAGTTCACGAACGAGTGCGACGGAGGAGGACTCGTGAGTGCCCCCTACGAGGAGGCGACCGAGGGCAAGGTCTACACGGTCTCGGGCAACGACTGGACCGAGCTGGTCGGCACGCTCAGCGGCCAGCAGGACGAGCAGCTCGTCATCAACATGGGCCCCCAGCACCCGTCCACGCACGGCGTGCTCCGCCTCGTCCTCAACCTCGACGGTGAGACGGTCACCGAGGCCCGCACGGTCATCGGCTACCTGCACACCGGCATCGAGAAGACCTGCGAGTACCGGACGTGGACCCAGGGGGTCACGCTGGTCACCCGGATGGACTACCTGTCGCCGATCTTCAACGAGACGGCGTACTGCCTGGCGACCGAGAAGCTGCTGGGCATCGCCGAGCAGGTCCCGGAGCGGGCGCAGGCGCTGCGGGTGCTGACGATGGAGCTCACCCGCATCGCCTCGCACATGGTGGCCGTCGCGACCTTCGGCATGGAGCTGGGCGCGACCACGCCGATGATCTACGGTTTCCGCGAGCGCGAGATGGTGCTCGACCTGCTGGAGTACATCACCGGCCTGCGGATGAACATGGCCTACATCCGGCCGGGCGGCGTCTCCGTCGACCTGCCGGCCGGAGCGGTGGACAAGATCGGCGAGCTGCTCAAGATCATGCCGAAGCGCATCAAGGACATGCGCAAGCTGCTCGACGCCAACCCGGTCTACCTGGCCCGGACCCGGGACATCGCCTATCTCGACCTCACCGGCTGCATGGCCCTGGGCGTCACCGGGCCGATCCTGCGCTCCGCCGGCCTGCCGTGGGACCTGCGCAAGTCGCAGCCCTACTGCGGCTACGAGACCTACGAGTTCGACGTCGCGACCGAGAAGACCGCCGACGTCTACGGCCGCTACCTCGTCCGGATGGCCGAGATGGAGGAGTCGCTCAAGATCATTGAGCAGGTCCTCGACCGGCTCGGCGGCCCGCTCAAGGGCGGCCGCGTGATGGTGGACGACAAGAAGATCGGCTGGCCCTCGCAGCTCGCACTGGGCCCCGACGGCTACGGCAACTCGCCCGACCACATCGCGCACATCATGGGCGGCTCGATGGAGGCCCTGATCCACCACTTCAAGCTGGTGACCGAGGGCTTCCGGGTCCCGGCGGGCCAGGCCTACGCGAGCGTGGAGGGGCCCCGCGGCGAGATCGGCGCCCACGTGGTGAGCGACGGCGGGACCCGGCCCCACCGGGTGCACTTCCGCGACCCGTCGTTCACGAACCTGCAGGCCGTACCGGCGATGTGCGAGGGCGGCATGGTCGCCGACGTCATCTCGGCGGTGGCCTCGATCGACCCGGTTATGGGGGGTGTGGACCGATGAGCGGCGAGCCGACGAGCGGGCGGAGCGACCGGCCGAAGGACGCGGACGTCCGCGGAGCGAGCGAGGAGGGGAGCGCGACCGTGAGCGCCGGATACGCGCCGGAGGTCCGCGAGCGTCTGGAACGGGACGCCAAGGAGATCATCGGCCGCTATCCCAAGGCGCGGTCGGCCCTGCTGCCGCTGCTGCACCTGGTGCAGTCGGTGGACGGCTACGTCTCCGACGCCGGCCACGAGTTCTGCGCCGAGATGCTCGGCCTGAGCAAGGCCGAGGTCGTGGGCGTGTCCACGTTCTACACGATGTACAAGCGCGAGCCGATGGGCGACTACCACGTCGGCGTGTGCGTCAACACGCTCTGCGCGGTCATGGGCGGCGACCAGATCTGGGACGAGCTCTCCGAGCACGTCGGAGTCGGCCACGACGAGACGACCCCGGACGGGAAGGTCTCGCTGGAGCGGCTGGAGTGCAACGCCGCCTGCGACTTCGCCCCGGTGATGATGGTCAACTGGGAGTTCTTCGACAACCAGACGCCCGAGTCGGCCAAGCAGCTCGTCGACGACCTGCGGGACGGCAAGGACGTCTCCCCGACCCGCGGCCCGAAGAAGCTCTGCACCTTCAAGGAGGCGTCGCGGGTGCTGTCCGGGCTCCCCGACGACCTGGCCGGTGACGGCCCCTCGGCGGCGGGTCCCTCCCTGGAGGGCCTGAAGATCGCCAAGGCCAACGGATGGAAGGCCCCCGAGGCATGACGACTCTCACCCCGGTCCTCACCGCGAACTGGGACCGGCCCGACTCCTTCACCCTGCCCGGCTACGGCGGGGACTACAAGGCCGCCCGGAAGGCGCTGGGCATGGAGCCCGACGCCGTCATCCAGGCGGTCAAGGACTCCGGCCTGCGCGGCCGCGGCGGCGCGGGCTTCCCCACCGGCATGAAGTGGGGCTTCATCCCGCAGGGCGACGGCAAGCCGCACTACCTGGTGGTCAACGCCGACGAGTCCGAGCCCGGCACGTGCAAGGACATCCCGACGATGATGGCCAACCCGCACGCGCTGGTGGAGGGCGTGATCATCGCGTCCTACGCCATCCGCGCCAACCAGGCCTTCATCTACGTGCGCGGCGAGGTGCTGCACGTCATCCGCCGACTGCACGCGGCCGTGCGCGAGGCCTACGCGGCCGGCTTCCTCGGCAGGGACATCCTCGGCTCGGGCTACGACCTGGAGCTGGTCGTGCACTCCGGCGCCGGCGCCTACATCTGCGGCGAGGAGACGGCGCTGCTCGACTCGCTGGAGGGATACCGCGGCCAACCCCGTCTCAAGCCTCCGTTCCCGGCGGTGGCGGGCCTGTACGCCTGCCCCACTGTGATCAACAACGTCGAGTCGATCGCGAGTGTTCCCTCGATCATCGCCAACGGCGCCGAGTGGTTCGCCGGCATGGGCACCGAGAAGTCGGCCGGCTTCGGCATCTTCTCGCTGTCCGGCCACGTCACCCGGCCCGGCCAGTACGAGGCGCCGCTCGGCATCACGCTGCGCGAGCTCCTCGACATGGCGGGCGGCATCCGCGCGGGGCACCGGCTGAAGTTCTGGACGCCCGGCGGGTCGAGCACCCCGATCTTCACCGAGGAGCACCTGGACGTGCCGCTCGACTTCGAGTCGGTCGGCGCCAAGGGCTCCATGCTCGGCACCCGCGCGCTGCAGATCTTCGACGAGACGACCTGCGTGGTCCGCGCCGTCATGCGGTGGACCGAGTTCTACGCGCACGAGTCCTGCGGCAAGTGCACCCCCTGCCGGGAGGGCACCTACTGGCTCAAGCAGGTGCTCAAGCGGCTGGAGAAGGGTCAGGGCACCGAGGAGGACCTGACCACGATCACCGACATCGCCGACAACATCCTGGGCCGCTCCTTCTGCGCCCTGGGCGACGGCGCGACCAGCCCCATCCACTCGTCGGTGAAGCACTTCCGCGACGAGTACCTCAAGCACTTCGAGATCGGCGGCTGCCCGTTCGACCACGCCCCCTCCACGGTGTGGGGGGCCAAGTGAGCGCATGCAGCCGTGGCACCGTTTCGGTCGTGGGGCCGACGGAGGAGGCACCATGAGCGTCGAACCCACCACCCCGGCGCAGCAGCCGGCGGAGCTGGTGACCCTGACGATCGACGGGTTCCAGGTGAGCGTCCCGAAGGGGACGATGATCATCCGGGCGGCCGAGCTGATCGGCATCCAGATCCCGCGGTTCTGCGACCACCCGCTGCTGGACCCGGCGGCCAACTGCCGCCAGTGCCTGGTGGAGATCCCGGACGCGGGCAACGGCCGCGGCTTCCCCAAGCCGCAGCCCTCCTGCGCCATCGAGGTCGCGCCGAACATGGTCGTGCAGACCCAGCTCACCTCCCCGGTCGCGGAGAAGGCGCAGCGCGGCGTCATGGAGCTGCTGCTCATGAACCACCCGCTGGACTGCCCGGTCTGCGACAAGGGCGGCGAGTGCCCGCTGCAGAACCAGGCCATGTCCAACGGGCAGGGCGAGTCCCGCTTCCACGAGCACAAGCGCGTGTTCGACAAGCCGGTCCCGCTCTCCACCCAGGTGCTGCTGGACCGCGAGCGCTGCGTGCAGTGCGCGCGCTGCCTGCGCTTCTCCGACGAGATCGCCGGCGACCCGCTGATCGAGTTCTTCGAGCGCGGGGCCAAGGAGCAGGTGGGCACGGCCGACGGCAGGCCGTTCCAGTCGTCCTTCTCGGGCAACACCATCCAGATCTGCCCGGTCGGCGCGCTGACCAGCGCCGCCTACCGCTTCCAGGCGCGCCCCTTCGACCTGGTCTCCACCCCCACCGCGTGCGAGCACTGCGCCAGCGGCTGCTCGCTGCGGACCGACCACCGCCGCGGCAAGGTCACCCGGCGCCTGGCCGGCAACGACCCGGAGGTCAACGAGGAGTGGAACTGCGACAAGGGCCGCTTCGCCTTCGCCTACACCAACCAGCCCGACCGGCTGCGGACCCCCCTCGTCCGTGACGAGGAGGGCCGTCTGGTCCCGGCCTCCTGGCCCGAGGCGTTCGCCGCCGCGGCCAAGGGCCTGGCCGCCGCCCGCGGGCGCGCGGGCGTGCTGGTCGGCGGACGCGTCACCGTCGAGGAGGCGTACGGCTACGCGAAGTTCGCCCGGGTCGCCCTGGGCACCAACGACGTCGACTTCCGGGCCCGGCCGCACTCCGAGGAGGAGGCGCGCTTCCTCGCGCACGCCGTCGCGGGCAAGGGCATCGAGATCCGCTACCGCGACCTGGAGAGCGCTCCGGCGGTGCTCCTGGTGGGCTTCGAGCCCGACGAGGAGTCGCCGATCGTCTTCCTGCGGCTGCGCAAGGCCTGGCGGAAGAAGGGCCTGAAGGTCTTCTCGGTCGCGCCGTTCGCCACGCCGGGCCTGGCCAAGATGGGCGGCACGCTCGTGGAGGCCGTCCCCGGCGCCGAGACGCAGGTCCTCGCCGACCTGGCCGCGTCCGCCCCGGCGCTCGCCGAGGCCGCCGAGGCGGTCCGCAGGCCCGGTGCGGTCGTCCTCGCCGGTGAGCGGCTGGCGACCGTCCCCGGCGCCCTGACGGCCCTGCTGCGGCTCGCCGAGGCGAGCGGCGCCCGGCTGGCCTGGGTGCCGCGCCGCGCCGGTGAGCGCGGCGCGCTGGAGGCCGGGGCGCTGCCGTCCCTGCTCCCGATCGGCCGCCCGGTCACCGACGCCGAGGCCCGCGCCGAGGTGGCCAGGGCCTGGGACGTGGCCGCGCTGCCCGAGACCCCGGGCCGCGACACCTCCGCCATGCTGGCGGCGGCGCTCGGCGAGGAGCTCGACGCCCTCGTCGTCGCCGGCGTCGACCCCTACGACCTGCCCGACCCGGAGGCCGCCCTGGCGGCCCTGGAGAACACCCCGTTCATCGTGAGCCTGGAGCAGCGCGCCAGTGCGGTCACCGACCGCGCCGACGTGGTGCTGCCGGTCGCCACGGTGGTCGAGAAGTCGGGCACGTTCGTCGACTGGGAGGGCCGCGGCCGCACCTTCGCCGAGGCCCTGCCGGTCCCCGGCGTGATGAGCGACCTGCGGGTCGTCTCCGCGATCGCCGACCACATGGACGTGCACCTGGGCCTGCCGGACCCGGCCGCCGCCCGGCGCGAGCTCGCCGCGCTCGGCGCGTGGCGCGGCGCGCGGGCCGCGGCCCCGGCCGTGTCCGCGGGCACGGCCGCCGTCCCGCAGGCCGGCGAGGCCGTCCTGGCCACCTGGCACCAGCTGCTCGACGACGGCCGCCTGCAGGTGGGCGAGCCGTTCCTGGCGGGCACCGCCCCCGCGGCCGAGGCGCTGCTGTCGGCGGCCACCGCGGCGGAGGCGGGCGTCGCCGACGGAGACAAGATCACCGTCACCACCGGGAAGGGCTCGCTGAGCCTGCCGGTGCGGATCGCCGACCTGCCCGACCGGGTGGTGTGGCTGCCGGCCAACTCGGGCGGTCGCTCGGTGACCCGCGACCTGCGCGCCACGGCCGGTGACATCGTCAAGATCGGAAGTGCCTCATGAGCGGGAGACGGCCCGACGCGGTGAGCCGAGCGATCCGCGGGGCACGAGCGGTCCGCGTAGCGAACGAGGAGCGGTGAGCGACCTGTGAACACATCTCTTCTTCTCGCGGCCCCGGCTGCCGACCCGAACCTTCCGGGCCTCGCCGACTTCGGCAAGGACCCGATCGGGATCATGATCCTCAAGGGCGTCGTGATCTTCGCCGTCCTGATGCTGGGCGTGCTGTTCGGCGTGTGGTTCGAGCGCAAGCTCATCTCCCGCATGCAGAACCGGTACGGCCCCAACCGGGCCGGCAAGTTCGGCCTGTTCCAGTCGGTGGCCGACGGTCTGAAGATGGGTCTGAAGGAAGACCTGATGCCGCGGACCGTGGACAAGGTGATCTACTTCATCGCCCCGGTCGTGCTCGCCACCCCGGCCTTCATCGCCTTCTCGGTCATCCCGATGGGCCCGAAGGTCTCGATGTTCGGCACGGTCACCCCGCTGCAGCTGACCGACCTGCCGGTCGCGGTGCTGCTGGTGCTGGCGATGGCCTCGATCGGCGTCTACGGCATCGTGCTCGCCGGGTGGGGCTCCCGCTCGCCGTACGCGATGCTGGGCGGCCTGCGGGCCAGCGCCCAGGTGGTCTCCTACGAGATCGCGATGGGCCTGTCGTTCGTCGGCGTCTTCCTGTACGCGGGCACGCTCTCCACCTCGGAGATCGTCGCCGCGCAGGCGGAGGGCAACACGGTCACGCTGGGCGGGCTGTCGATCCCGATGCCCTCGTGGTACATGGTCCTGCTGATCCCGTCCTTCCTGATCTACATCGTCACCATGCTGGGCGAGACCAACCGGGTCCCCTTCGACCTGCCCGAGGGCGAGGGCGAGCTGGTCGGCGGCTTCCAGACCGAGTACTCCAACTCGCTGAAGTTCGCCGTCATCATGCTCGCCGAGTACGTCAACGTCTTCGTGGTCTCGGCCGTGTCGATCACCCTGTTCATGGGCGGCTGGCGGGCGCCGTTCCCGATCAGCACGTTCTGGCCGGAGGCCAACACCGGCTGGTGGCCGCTGCTGTGGTTCTTCCTGAAGATGGTGCTGGTGTTCGCCTTCTTCATCTGGTGCCGCGCCTCGCTGCCGCGGGTCCGCTACGACCAGCTGATGGCGCTGGGCTGGAAGATCCTCATCCCGATCAACCTCGGCTGGATCATGCTGGTCGCCACCGTCCGCGCCATGCAGCTGCAGGGCGCCGACCGGACCATCGTCATGATCATCGCCTCGGTCGTGGTCATCGGGGGCTTCGCCATCTGGCTGCGCTTCGACAACGTCCTGCAGAAGCGCAAGGAGGCCAGGGCGGCCCAGGTCGAGGCGGAGTTCCGGCGGCTCGAGGAGGACCCGCACGCCGGCGGGTTCCCCGTGCCGCCGCTCGACCTGCCGCACTACCACGGGGCTGCGGCCGCGCTGGAGTCGCGCGCCGACAAGACTGCGGAGGTTCCCAGTGGGAGCAACTGATTGGCTGAACCCCATCAAGGGGTTCGGCGTGACCTTCCACACGATGTTCAAGAAGGTCGAGACGGTCAACTACCCCGAGGAGAAGCGGCCCACGGCTCCGCGCTTCCACGGCCGGCACCAGCTCAACCGCTGGCCCGACGGCCTGGAGAAGTGCGTCGGCTGCGAGCTGTGCGCCTGGGCGTGCCCGGCCGACGCGATCTTCGTGGAGGGCGCCGACAACACCGAGTCCGAGCGCTTCTCCCCGGGGGAGCGCTACGGGCGCACCTACCAGATCAACTATCTGCGGTGCATCCTGTGCGGTCTGTGCATCGAGGCGTGCCCGACGCGCGCCCTGACGATGACCAACGAGTACGAACTCGCCGACTCGACGCGCGAGGGGCTCATCTACACCAAGGAGATGCTCCTGGCGCCGCTCGGCCCCGGCATGGAGGCCCCGCCCCACGCCATGCGCCTCGGCGAGACCGAAGAGGACTACTACCGGCTGGGACGTACCAATGGGTGAGGCCATCACGTTCTGGGTGCTGGCGGTCGTGTCCGTGGCCGCCGCGCTCGGGCTCGTCTTCAGCCGCAAGGCGGTCTACTCGGCGCTCATGCTGGGCCTGGTCATGCTCTCGCTGGCCGTGCTCTACGCCGTCCAGGACGCGCCCTTCCTGGCCGCGGTGCAGATCATCGTCTACACCGGCGCGGTCATGATGCTCTTCCTGTTCGTGCTGATGCTCGTCGGCGTGGACTCCTCCGACTCCCTGGTGGAGACGATCAAGGGCCAGCGCTTCTGGGCGATGGTCGCGGGCCTGGGCTTCGCCGCGCTGCTGACCCTCGGGATCGGCAACGTGCTGTTCACCCCGGCGGTGGGCGTCGGCCAGGTCACGCAGGCCAAGGGCGGCAACATCCCCGCCCTGGCAGAGATGATCTTCACCAGGCACGTCTTCGCCTTCGAGGTCACCTCGGCGCTGCTGATCACCGCGGCGCTCGGCGCGATGGTGCTGGCCCACCGCGAGCGGGTCCGGCCCAAGGCCACCCAGCGCGACCTGGCCCGCGCCCGCTTCTCCGGGCCGCAGCCCTCGCCGCTGCCCGGCCCGGGCACCTACGCCCTGCACAACGCCATCGACATGCCGGCCCTGCTGCCGGACGGCTCGGTCTCGGCCAAGTCGATCAACCGGGTCCTCGCCCGGCACGAGCTGGAAGACGACTTCACGCCGACCGACCCGGAGAAGGCCGCCATGATCAGGGAGGCTCTGGCCAAGGGCGAGGCCGAGGAGCGGGAGCACGGCGTCGAGCCCGAGCAGCCGATCCAGGCCAAGGACGCGGTCATCAAGGAGGACGGCCAGTGACCACCCACTACCTGGTGCTCTCCGCGCTGCTGTTCGCGATCGGGGCCGTCGGCGTGCTGCTGCGGCGCAACGCGATCGTGGTGTTCATGTGCGTGGAGCTCATGCTCAACGCCTGCAACCTGGCGTTCGTCACCTTCGCCCGGCAGCACGGCAACCTGGACGGCCAGCTCATCGCGTTCTTCGTGATGGTGGTGGCCGCGGCGGAGGTCGTGATCGGCCTCGCCATCATTGTGATGATCTTCCGAACCCGCAGGTCGGCGTCCGTGGACGACGCCAACCTGCTGAAGTACTAAGAGGTGGCCGGTGGAATCTCCTGTTGAGATCATCCCGCATGCCGGCGGGGCGGTCGGCTCCTCCTGGTTGATGATCGCGCTGCCGCTGCTCGGCGCCGCGGTCCTGCTGCTGGGCGGCCGCCGTACCGACCGGTGGGGTCACCTCCTGGGCGTCGCGATGTCGCTGGGCGCCTTCGCGGTGGCCGTCGCCTCCTTCGTGGAGCTGCTCGGCCTGTCCCCGGCGGAGCGCCGCCGGGGCATCGGGCTGTTCGAGTTCATCCCCGGCATGGCGGACCTGGGACTGCTGATCGACCCGCTGTCGATCAGCTTCGCGCTGCTGATCACCGGTGTGGGCTCGCTGATCCACATCTACTCGATCGGCTACATGTCGCACGACCACGACCGCCGCCGGTTCTTCGCCTACCTGAACCTGTTCGTCGCGGCCATGCTCCTGCTGGTGCTGTCGGACAACTACCTCGGCCTGTTCATCGGCTGGGAGGGCGTGGGCCTGGCCTCCTACCTGCTGATCGGCTTCTGGCAGTTCAAGCCCAGCGCGGCCACCGCCGCCAAGAAGGCCTTCATCGTCAACCGGGTCGGCGACTTCGGCCTGCTGATCGGCATCTTCACGATCTGGACGACCTTCGGTTCGCTGGCCTTCCGCGACCTCGGCGCCGACGTGGCCACCCAGGCCTCCGAGGGCACGCTGACCGCGATCGGCCTGCTGCTGCTCGTCGGCGCCTGCGGAAAGTCCGCCCAGCTGCCGCTGCAGGCCTGGCTGCTGGACGCGATGGAGGGCCCGACCCCCGTCTCGGCCCTCATCCACGCCGCGACCATGGTCACCGCCGGCGTCTACCTCGTCGTGCGCTCGGGCGCCTTCTTCGAGGCCGCCCCGACCGCGCAGCTGGTCGTCACGATCGTCGGCGTCGCCACGCTGCTCGCCGGTGCGATCATCGGTTGCGCGAAGGACGACATCAAGAAGGGCCTGGCCGGTTCGACGATGTCGCAGATCGGCTACATGATGCTCGGCGCGGGCCTCGGCCCGGTCGGCTACGCCTTCGCGATCGGCCACCTGATCACGCACGGCTTCTTCAAGGCCAACATGTTCCTCGGCGCGGGCTCCGTCATGCACGCCATGAACGACGAGGTCGACATGCGCCGCTACGGCGGGCTGTTCTCCGTCATGAAGATCACCGCGGTCACGTTCGTCATCGGCTACCTGGCCATCATCGGCTTCCCGCTGCTCTCCGGTTACTACACCAAGGAGGGCATCATCGAGACGGCGATGCACCACAACCCGGTGCTGGGCTGGCTCGCGGTGCTGGGCGCCGGCCTGACCGGCTTCTACATGTCGCGGATGGTCTTCATGACCTTCTTCGGCAAGAAGCGCTGGGCCGACGACGCGCACCCGCACGAGTCGCCCGCGGTGATGACCTGGCCGCTGATCATCCTGTCGATCGGCTCGATCGGCCTGGGCGCGTTCCTGGTCCTGGGCAACCGGTTCGCGACCTTCCTCGCCCCGGCCGTCGGCGCTCCCGCGGAGCTGCCCGAGACCCACGTCTTCGGCGTCGGCCCCGCGGCCCTGGCCACGCTCGCCCTGGTCGCCGCCGGCGCCGCCTTCGCGTGGATGCGCTACGGCGCCGCCGAGGTGCCCGCCGTCGCCCCGCGCGGCTCCTTCCTCACCGCCTTCGCCCGCCGCGACCTGTACGGCGACGCCCTCAACGAGTCGCTGTTCATGCGGCCCGGCCAGTGGCTGACCCGCCTGTCGGTGTTCTTCGACAACCGGGGCATCGACGGCCTGGTCAACGGCCTGGCCGCGGGCATCGGCGGGACCTCCGGGCGGCTGCGCCGCGTGCAGACCGGTTACGTCCGCTCGTACGCGTTGTCCATCTTCTTCGGTGCCGCAGTGGTCGCCTGCGCGCTGCTCTACGTAGGGAACATGTGATGCCCTGGCTCTCGATACTGATGGCCGTGCCCGTCCTGGGCGCGGTCGGGGTGGCGTGCCTCCCCAAGGGCAGCCACAAGCCCGCCAAGCAGCTCGCGCTGCTGGTCTCGCTGGTGGTGCTCGGCCTGACCGTCGCGATGGCGGTCCAGTTCAGCCCGAACGGGCAGCGCTTCCAGTTCACCGAGACCCACAGCTGGATCCCGGCCTTCGGCGTGAACTACGGCGTCGGCGTGGACGGCATCGCCCTGGTGCTGATCGCGCTGTCGGCGGTCCTGGTGCCGATCGTGATCCTGGCCTCCTGGCACGACACCGACGGGCCCGCGCCCGACGGCAGGGACGACGCCCCGGCGCCCAAGCGCTCCGCGAAGACCTACTTCGCGCTGCTGCTGGTGCTGGAGGCGATGATGATCGGCGTCTTCGCGGCGACCGACATCTTCCTGTTCTACGTGTTCTTCGAGGCCATGCTGATCCCGATGTACTTCATGATCGGGTCGTACGGCGGGGTGCAGCGGTCCTACGCGGCAGTGAAGTTCCTGCTCTACTCGCTCTTCGGCGGCCTGCTCATGCTGGTCGCGGTGATCGCGCTCTACGTGATCGCCGAGAAGAACACCTTCATGTTCCCCGAGCTGATCGGCGTCATCCAGGACCCGACCACGCAGAAGTGGCTGTTCGCCGGCTTCTTCATCGCGTTCGCGGTCAAGGCGCCGCTGTGGCCGTTCCACACCTGGCTGCCCGACGCCGCCGCGCAGGCCCCGGCCGGCGCGGCCGTGCTGCTGGTCGGCGTGCTGGACAAGGTCGGCACCTACGGCATGCTCCGCTTCTGCCTGGAGCTGTTCCCGGACGCGTCGAAGTACTTCACGATCCCGGTGATCGTGCTCTCGGTGATCGGCATCATCTACGGCGCCATCGTGGCCATCGGGCAGACCGACATCAAGCGCCTGATCGCCTACACCTCGATCTCGCACTTCGGCTTCATCGCCCTGGGCGTCTTCGCGATGACGCAGAACGCGCAGGCCGGCGCCACGCTCTACATGGTCAACCACGGCTTCTCCACCGGTGCGCTGTTCCTGATCGCCGGATTCCTGATCCACCGCCGCGGCTCGGCCCAGATCGCCGACTACGGCGGTGTGCAGAAGGTCGCCCCGCTGCTCGCGGGCGCCTTCCTGATCGCCGGCCTGTCCGGTCTCGCCCTGCCGGGCCTGTCCTCGTTCGTCAGCGAGTTCATGGTCCTCATCGGCACCTACGAGCGCTACGCGGTCCCGGCGATCATCGGCGCGCTCGGCGTGATCCTGGCGGCCATCTACATCCTGTGGATGTACCAGCGCATGATGAACGGGCCCACGGCCGACTCGGTCAAGGGCTTCACCGACCTCAACGGCCGGGAGAAGTGGGTGGTGGCCCCGCTGATCGCGGCGATCATCGCGCTCGGCTTCTTCCCCAAGCCGGTGCTCGACGTGATCAACCCCGCGGTGGACAAGACGCTGGACAGCGCCCAGGTGCTGGACAAGCGGCCGGCCTCCACCGCCGCTGAGAAGAAGGGGGCCGGCCAGTGAACGGCACCACCATTCCGGCGCCGACGATCGAATACGCCCTGCTCGCGCCGATGCTGATCGTCTTCGGCGCGGCGATCGTCGGCGTGCTGGTCGAGGCGTTCTTCCCGCGCTACCTGCGCAAGTCGGTCCACGTGCCGCTGACGCTGCTGGCACTGGCCGGGGCCTTCCTGATGACCGTCCTGCAGGTGGTCATGGAGGGCGTGCCGACCACCCCGTCCGCCATGGGCGCGGTCGCGGTGGACGGGCCCGCCCTGTTCGTCTGGGGCCTCATCCTCGTCCTGGCGATCGTCAGCGCGCTCCTCATCAACGACGAGGACCAGTTCGTCGCGCAGGCCGCGGCCGTACCGGGCAGCGCCGACGAGGAGGAGGCGGTCCGCAGCGGATACGCCCAGACCGAGGTCTACCCGCTGCTGCTGTTCTCCGTCGGCGGCATGATGCTCTTCCCCGCCTCCAACGACCTGCTGATCATGTTCGTGGCGCTGGAGGTGCTCTCCCTGCCGCTGTACCTGCTCTGCGGCCTGGCCCGCCGGCGCCGCCTGCTCTCGCAGGAGGCCTCGCTCAAGTACTTCCTGCTCGGCGCGTTCTCCTCGGCCTTCTTCCTGTACGGCATGGCCCTGATGTACGGCTACGCCGGCTCGCTCGACCTGAAGGCCATCAGCGCCGCGCTGGGCACGGTCAGCGGCCAGAACACGCTGCTGCTGGCCGGCACCGCGATGCTCGGCGTCGGCCTGCTCTTCAAGCTCGGCGCGGCGCCGTTCCAGGCCTGGAAGCCCGACGTCTACCAGGGCGCGCCCACCGCGATCACCGCGCTGATGGCCTCCACCGTCCTGGTGTCGGCCTTCGGCGCGCTGCTGCGGGTCTTCTGGGTCGCGCTGGGCAACCTGGACTGGGAGTGGCGCCCGGTGATGTGGGGCGTGGCGATCCTGACCATGGTCGTCGGCGCGATCCTGGCCATCACCCAGACCGAGATCAAGCGCATGCTGGCCTACTCGTCGATCGCGCACGCGGGCTTCATCCTGACCGGCGTGATCGCGACGGGCGCCTTCGAGCAGAACCAGGCCGCGCTCTCGGCCATCCTGTTCTACCTGGCGGCGTACGGCTTCACCACGATCGGCGCCTTCGCCGTGGTGACGATGGTCCGCGACGCGGGCGGCGAGGCCGGGCACCTGTCCCGGTGGGCCGGCCTCGGCAAGCGGGCCCCGATCCTGGCGGGCGTCTTCGCGTTCTTCCTGCTGGCCTTCGCCGGCATCCCGCTCACCAGCGGGTTCTTCGGGAAGTACGCGGTGTTCTCCGCCGCGGTCGCGGGCGACGCGCTGCCCCTGGTCGTCGTCGGCGTGGTGACCTCGGCCATCGCGGCGTTCTTCTACGTCCGCGTGATCGTGCTGATGTTCTTCAGCGAGCCGGCGGCCGACGGGCCGACCATCGCGACGCCCACCATCGGCACCTCGGCGGTGGTCGCCCTCGCGGCAGCGGCTACCGTAGTGCTCGGAGTCTTCCCGCAGCCGGTCCTCGACCTGGCCGGCGAGGCGGCTTCGGCCCTGTTCGTCCGCTAGTCCGTTCGCCGGCTCGTTCGCTAGGAAGTGTAGGACCCCATGGCTGCGCCCCCGGTTGTCGATCTCCCGCTCGTCGACGAGCGGCTGGCGCAGGACCTGGCCGCGGGCCTGGCCGAGGTGGAGGAGTCGCTGCGGTCCTCGGTGGAGAGCGAGGACGCCTTCGTCACGGAGGCGTCCAAGCACCTCATCGAGGCCGGCGGCAAGCGGTTCCGGGCGATGCTCGTGCTGCTCGCCGCGCAGTTCGGCACGCCGACCGCCCCGGGGGTCGTCCCCGGGGCCGTGGTCATCGAGCTGACCCACCTGGCGACGCTCTACCACGACGACGTCATGGACGAGGCCCCGGTCCGCCGGGGCTCGGAGTCGGCCAACGCCCGGTGGAACAACACCGTGGCCATCCTCACCGGCGACTACCTGTTCGCCCAGGCCTCGGAGATCCTCGCCGACCTCGGCGCGGACATCATCCGCATCCAGGCCCAGACCTTCTCCCGGCTGGTCCGCGGCCAGATCCGCGAGACCATCGGCCCCCGCGACGGGGACGACCCGGTGCGGCACTACATCGAGGTGCTGGCCGACAAGACCGGCTCGCTGATCGCCACCTCCGGCCGCTTCGGCGGCCTGCTGAGCGGCGCCTCGCCCGACGTGGTCGAGCGCCTGGCGAGCGCCTGCGAGGCCATCGGCGTCGCCTGGCAGCTCAGCGACGACCTGCTGGACGTCGCCGCCGAGTCCGCCGAGTCCGGCAAGACGCCCGGCACCGACCTGCGCGAGGGCATCCGGACGCTCCCGGTGCTCTACGTCCTGTCCGGCGACGACCCCGCCGACGCCCGCCTGCGCGAGCTGCTGTCCGGTCCGGTGGCCGAGGACGACGTCGAGGAGACGCTGACGCTGCTGCGGGCCAACCCGGCCATGGACCGGGCCCGCGCCGAGCTGGTCGCCTGGGCCGACCGCGCCCGCGCCGACCTGGCGGGCCTGCCCGACATCCCGGCCCGCGCCGCCTACCTGGCCCTCTGCGACTACGTCGTCGAGCGCTCCGGCTGATCCGCTCGCCTGGTCCGTCCGGCGACATTTCCTTGCGTGTGCATCTGTTGCATGGGCAGGTAGGCTCGCTGTCAGATGCCCGGAGGTGCTGTCAGGCGCCCGGAGGTAAGGAGGGCTCACAATGACGTGGGACCGTTTCGCTCTGCTGCACGCGCGGGTGGAGACCGAACTGGCCAAGGCGCTCCAGCGCGGTCACGGCCTGGGCCTGTCGGAGTACCGCGCGCTCAAGCGGCTCGCCGTGGCTCCGGACGGCGAACTGCGGATGCAGGAGCTCGCCGAGGCCGTCGGGCTGAACCAGAGCTCGGTGACCCGCCTCATCGCCCGGCTGGAGGAGGCGGGGCTGACCCGCCGCGACCTGTGCGCGGCCGACCGCCGCGGCGTCTACTCGGTGATCACCGCCGAGGGGCGGGCCCGGCTGGGCGAGGCGTCGCCGACCTACGAGCGCTCCCTGGAGAGCGCTCTGGACCGCGCCGACACCGACCCGGAACTGCGGTCGCTGGTGGCGGCCGTGCGGGGGCTGAGGGCCGTACCGGAGCGTTAGGGCGGGCCGTACTGCACGCGGCGGGCCGGGAGGTCGGCCGCCGGTCGGCGTGGTGCGGCGGCCGGTGCGGCCGGAACCGAGGCCGGGCGGGGTTCAGGGGCGGACGGGGCCGCGGGCCGGGTCAGGCCGTCGCGGGCTCCGGCTGCTCGGCGCGGCGGGCCGTGTGGGCGGCACGGGCGGTGCGGAGGCTGTCGTAGGTGAAGACCGACAGGGCCAGCCAGACGATGGCGAACCCGGCCCAGCGGCTCGGCGGCATCACCTCGCGGGCGACGAACACGCCGCAGAGGAACTGCAGGACCGGGGCGATGTACTGCAGGAGGCCGAGCGTGGTGAGCGGGACGCGGACCGCGGCGGCGGAGAAGCAGATGAGCGGGACGGCGGTGACCAGGCCCGCTCCGGCGAGCAGCAGCGCGTGTCCCGCGCCCGCGCTCCCGAAGGTGCCGGTGCCCTGCCACGCCAGGTGGCCCAGGTAGGCCAGGGCGGGCGGCAGCAGGACGAGCGTCTCGACGGCCATGCTCTCCACCGCGCCGACCTGGGCGGTCTTCTTGACCAGGCCGTAGGTGCCGAAGGTGACGGCCAGGACCATCGCGATCCACGGCAGCCGGCCGTAGTCCACGGTGAGGACGACGACGGCCGCGGCGCCGAGCCCGACCGCCGCCCACTGCAGCGGACGCAGCCGCTCCTTGAGCAGGACGACACCGAAGAGCACGCTGACCAGCGGGTTGATGAAGTAGCCGAGGGCGCTCTCCACGACGTGACCGGTGTTCACCGCGTAGATGTAGACGCCCCAGTTGACGGTGACGATCGTCGCGGCGAGGGCGAGCAGGCCGATCTTGCGGGGCGTGCGCGCGATCTCCCGGATCCACGACCAGTGCCGCCGCACCACGAGGATGGAGGCGACAGCGACGAGCGACCACGCCATGCGGTGGGCCAGGATCTCCAGGGCGCTGGAGGGCTTCAGCAGCGGCCAGTACAGCGGGAACAGGCCCCACATGCTGTAGGCGGCGATGCCGTACAGGACCCCGCGGCGTGATTCAGGCATGTCACTTATTTTGGCTGCTTACCTCGTTTAATACAATTTAGCGATCCTGAGATGATTGTTAAGCAATGGTTGCGGGAACACCGGGCGGCCCGGCGCGGTTGAGCAGAGCGGAGTAAGGCGACAGGAGGAGGTTCCGATGGGCTGGCTCTTCGGCAGGGAGAAGACGTCCATGGTGTCCCCGGAGAACGCGCTTCCCGGACGGGACGAGCGCATGCCGGTGCCCGCGCGGCACATGGTCCTCGACGCCCCGCTGGCTCCGCCGTACCCCGGTGACGTCGAGATCGCCGACTTCGGCCTCGGCTGCTTCTGGGGGGCCGAGCGCAAGTTCTGGCAGACCCCCGGCGTCGTGTCCACCTCGGTCGGCTACGCGGGCGGCCACACCCCCAACCCGACCTACGAGGAGGTCTGCAGCGGGCTCACCGGCCACACCGAGGTGGTCCGGGTCGTCTTCGACCCGGCCGCGGTGTCATATGAGGAACTGCTGCGGGTCTTCTGGGAGAGCCACGACCCGACTCAGGGCATGCGCCAGGGCAACGACGTCGGCACGCAGTACCGCTCGGCGGTCTACGTCCACTCCCCGGAGCAGGAGAAGTCGGCCCTCGCCTCGCGCGACGCCTACCAGAAGGTCCTCACCGAAGCCGGCCACGGCCCGATCACGACGGAGATCGCTCCGTCCGGTGAGTACTACTTCGCGGAGGAATATCACCAGCAGTACCTTTTCAAGAACCCTGGGGGTTACTGCGGGATCGGCGGCACCAACGTCAAGCTGGGTGACCCCTCCGAGTGGTCCTGCCCGACGGGTCTGACGGTGACGGAGGAATAGGGTTACCTGGGTGCCGCTGCGCTTCCTCTGAAGGGCGTTCCGGTACGGCTTGTATCGCCGTGGTGGGAGTTGGAGACCGCACTCGTTCACCCAACGCATCCGTGTGAAAACAGAGTGCGAGAGAACTGCGCCTTATAGCATCAATGCTATGACCTGGGGTACCGTGGAGTTGGAGCCAGAAGTTCGCAAGCGGCTTGAGGACCTGCCTTCAGCGCTGTTCGCGAGGGCGGCCTTCTATGTCGACCTTCTTGCGGCAGAGGGGCCTCTGTTGGGTGAGCCCTACACCAAGCAGTTGGACGGCAAGCTGCGCGAACTCCGGTTCCATCTCGACGAGTTCGCGATGCGGATCACGTACTGGATCGCGCCCGGTCGCCGGATCGTGCTTCTGACCGTGTTCCACAAGACGCGGGCACGTGATGATCGGGAGATCGATCGGGCTCGGCGGGCCATGCGTCGTTGCATCGAGTCGGCGCACACCGTTGACGAGGAAGAAGCGGTATGAGCGAACAGGGAAGCTGGCGGGAGCTCAGGGATCGCCGGATGGCCGAGCCGGGTGCGGCCGAGGCGTATGAGGCCGCACGTATCGCCTACGAGCTGGGCAGGACGGTCAGGACGATGCGCGAGGGGCGGGGGTGGAGCCAGAGCGACCTGGCCCGGGAGGTCGGCATGACCCAGTCCGCGGTGGCCCGCTTCGAGGCGGGCGGGACCATCCCCACCCTGCCGGTTCTGGAGCGTCTGGCACGCGCTCTGGACGCGGATGTCGAGGTCCGTCTGACACCGAAGGCTCCAGCCGCCTGAGAGGTTTCAGGAGCACTCCGGATCTTGTCTCAGAGCTCTCCGGTCGCTGCGGCATCGGCGGCACCGGAGTCGCGTGCCGGGTGGGCCTGACCTCCGGCGAGGCCTGACGGACATGCCTTCTCGTATGACATCGTCTGCGACCGACGGCCTACGGCGACCTGGCGGTCGGCCTGTGTATCGGTGATGCTGTGACGTGTGGAGTACGTGTCCAGAGTGCCGCGACCGCCGCTGGACGGTCTGGTCGACGACCTCTACTACCTGGAGGGCGCGCCGCCGTACGCCCGGCTGACGCTGCCGCCGATGCCGGCGGCGTTGCTCATCGTCAACCTCGGGGCGCCGTTCCGCATCCGGGCCGGCACCGACATCGAGACGGCCGAGTACGCCGACGGCTGCGTGGTCACCACACCCACCCGCGCCTTCGAGTTCGGTTACCCGCCGGGGACCCGGTCCGTCGGCGTGCACTTCAAGCCGTGGGGGCCGGCGCCGTTCCTGCCGATGCCCGCGGCCGAGCTGTGCGACCGGCCGGTGACGGTGGAGCAGGTCTGGGGCCGGCCCGCCATCGCCGAGCTGCGCGACCGGCTGGCCGCGGCGGACGGACCGCACCAGATGCTGACGCTGCTCGAGCAGGAGCTGATGCGGCGGTTGCGCGAGACCGCCGGCCTGGGGCTGGTCCGCCGTACGAGCAACGTCATCGCGGCGACCGGGGGGTCGGTGGCGATCGGCGACCTGAGCGCGGCAGCCGGTGTCAGCAGCACTCATCTGGCACAGCGGTTCAAGGAGCTCATCGGCGTCACGCCGAAGCGGCTGGCCCGCACCCACCGCTTCGCCGCCACCGTGTTCGCGATCGATCCCGCCGGACCGGTCGACTGGAGCGACCTCGCCGGTGGCGCAGGCTACTTCGACCAGGCTCACTTCAGCCACGAGTTCCGGGCGTTCACCGGGCTCACGCCGACGCGGTACGTCGAGGTCCGGCGGCGGTTCCTGCGCGAACACCCCGGCCACGCGCTGGACGGCTGGCCGCTGCCGACCGATTGATTTCTTACAAGACCGACAGCGCACGCCGCGCTAATTTGGGGCACCCCGAAGCAGAGGAGAGCCCCGTGGGCAAGGTGGTCATGTACGGCTCGGTGTCGGTGGACGGCTTCATCGCGGACGAGAACGACCGGCCCGGACCGCTGTTCGACTGGTTGTCCGGCGGTGACGTCCCGTTGGACGAGAGCGGCGTGCTGAAGGTGTCACAGACCTCCTACGACTACACCCGGCCGTACTGGGACCAGATCGGGGTCACGATCGCCGGCCGCCACGTCTTCGACCTGACGGACGGCTGGGACGGGAAGCCGCCGGGCGGGATCGACCACGTGGTCGTCGTGACGCACCGGCCGGAGCCCGAGGGCTGGGACCCCGAGGCGCCGTTCCACTTCGTCGACGGCGTCGAGGCGGCCATGGCCAGGGCGCAGGAGCTCGCGGGTGACCGCACGGTCGAGGTCGCCGCCGGTGACGTCGGCGGCCAGATGCTGGCCGCGAGGCTCGTCGACGAGGTGCGCATGGACGTCGTGCCCGTCGTGCTCGGGTCCGGCAAGCGCTACTTCGGGCCGGTCGACGCGCAGCACCTGTTGGAGGACCCCGATGTGGTGATCCAGGGCAATCGGGTGATCCACCTGCGCTATCGGGTGCGTCAGTGACCGGGGGAATCTCGTCGCGAACTGTCGAGATCCGTCATCTGCTCAATGCCGAAGGATCGTGAGCACCGTCCGACCGCCTCCTGAAAGGCCCGCTGATGGACACCTCAAATCTGACCCGCTTCGGTGAGCTCGTCCAGACCGCAGAGCTACGTCCCCTGGAACTGGCCGAACTTCATGAAATCGGTGCTGTGCTGAGCGAGGTGGTCCAGGGCGTCTCCGCGCTGGCCGCCCGAGTGGAGGCCGAGACCGTGACTCTGCCGGAGCGGCACGTCCTGTGCGACACCGCCGATGGTCTCGATCCGCAGGCGCGTTTGGCCGAGGTCGGTGAGCGCATGAGACGAATGGTCGGTCTCCTGCAGGAAGTCGACCTGCAGGCCCGCCGTTTCCATGTCGCGATCGGCCACATCGAACAGATCGACCCCGACGTCGCCACGGATCGGCCTGTAGCGTCGAGGGGTTGAGCAGAGCAACGGGACACCTGCAGATCGACTTGCGACCAACGGACACGAGAACGACGGCGATCTCATCCGTTCTCGACTGGAACGGCGATCCAGTGGCGTACCTGCTGCGACTACAGCATCTGCTCAAGCCGCCGGTGCATCGGAGCGAATCCGGAGGACTCGAAGAAGGCCGATGCCCTGGAGTTGAAGTCCCAGACCTCCGTGACCAGGCGCCTGCACCCTGCTGCCCTGGCCGCCTCGCGGACGGCGTTCACCAGCGCCCTTCCAACTCCATGGCGGGCGACGTCGGGAGCTACGGCCAAATGCTCCAAGACGACGAACGAGTCGGCATGCATGAGTGCGTTGGTGCTTCGCTCATTGGTGATCGTCATCGCGTATCCGACCGCTCCGCCGTCAGGGCGCTCCGCGATGAAGATCGTGACGTCTTCGCGTTCAAGCTGGCTCCTGAAGCCTGCAGTGAGCTCTTCGATCGGTGGATGGTCACGGAAGAGGTCCGGTCGATGCTCTGCATGGATGTCCTGAACGAAACGGTTCAGCTCTGCGGTGAGGGCGGCATCGTCAGGAGTGGCGGTGCGGATCGTCGAAGGGAACATGGTGAGGCTCCTCACGTGAGAGACGTCCGGAAACTCTAGATCTGCTGAGATCATCCGTCACATGGGCGCTTGTTTCAGAGCTCTCCGGTTGCTGCGGCACCGGGGTCACCTGGACATGCCTTCGGTGGGACCGGTCTCCTGTCCGGTCGGCCTCACGTCCGGTGGCGTGTAGAACGTGTAGCGGCCGGTCCTTGCGAGGGCGAGGGCCGGTATTTTGCTACTTCGAGTAGTAAACTGAGCTCATGAGCATGCCAGAGCGAGACTTCGCCCCGGGAGACGGTCCGGCGGCCAAGGTCAGTGTGTCTCTGAGAACGGGCAACATCCGTGCCGTCCGAGAGAGAGTCGGGGCCCGCGGATTTTCCGCCTACGTTGATGCCGCTGTGGAGCGCCAGATCGAACGGGACCTCCTGGAGGAGGCCCTGCAGGCGAACGAGGCCGCTTCCGGGCCGATCCCGCAGTCCTTGCGCGACGAGGCGGCGGAATTGTTCCGCCGGGTCAGATCCGCGCCCGAACTCCAGGAGGGGGACGGATGGCGCGCACACGAAGCCGGTTGAGTGCGGGCACCGTCGTTCTCGATCGCGAGGGGCTCGTGAAGTGGTGCGAGGCCGACCAGCGGGTGACCGCGTTCGTGAGGGAGGCGCAGGACAACGACTTCCGGGTCGTGGTCAGCGCCATGACACCGATCGAGGCGCAGGACGTCCGCGTCAGAAGCGATCGCCTCAGATGGCACCTGTCCCGGCTGAAGATCGAGCCGGTGACCGAGGGCATCTCGTCGCGAGCCGTCGAGCTGCTTCGAGACGCCGGCCTGCACGGTCACAAGTACGCCATCGACGCCGTGGTCGCGGCCACCGCCCTGTGCTCGGCGCGTCCTGCCGTCGTTCTCACGTCTGACGAGGACGACATGGGCAAACTGTGCGGGAAAGCAGTGCAGGTGGTCCCTGTCTGAGACGGTTCGAGGGCCGAGTGGGGCCTCCGGCACCATCGCGGGAGGCGAACCGCAGGAGAGGCGGGGGGGGTTCTACGGGGTGTCGCCTCCGCCGAACTCCCGGCCGATGGACGCCGTGGTGTCCGATGAGCCGTCGAACCCGTCGTACAGGAGCGCCAGCCCGTGCCCCCTCGCGGCCGAGTCCGTGCACTGGCTGTGGAAGTAGACGTAGCCGCGGGCGTCCGGTGCACCCGCCGACCAGATCTCCGCCTGACAGTGCCGGTCGGGAGCTCCGTCACGGTGTTCCAGTACATAGTCGCCGCCGTTCTCGTGCCATACCTGGACGAAGACCTCAGGCAGGTCGGGAATCCGCTGGACGACCAGGAACCTGTCGTTCCGGCCGCCCAGCCGGCCGATCAGCTCGGCGAGTCTTCCGGCGTCCACCCGGACATGCCGGCGGCCGTCCTCGGTCCGTACGGTGATCGCGACCATGTCGGCCACCCTGGCACAGGGCGCGGTCATCCGTTCTCGGTCCGCCCTATCGGGCACCCGCCGCGGCACCGTCGACCCGGCCTGCCGGTCAGCGTGGGCGGCTGAGGGCGGCCTCGGCCAGATCCGTCCATTCCCCGGCCGAGGAGTGGGGCACGACCACCCAGTCCTTCACCGTCCGGCCCTGCCCCGAGGGGTCGAACAGGGACGCCCCGGCCAGTCGGAGTGCGGCTGCGTGTTCGGGGGTGTCCCTGACCAGCCTGAACACCATCGCGCCGTCACGCTGCAGGCTCGCGAACACCTTCCCGGCCTGATCTTTGAGTGCGGGTCTCCCCATCATCGTGGAGATCCGCACACCCAGGTCGGCCAGCTCGGCGCCGACCTGCTTGAAATCCTCTTCCGGGCTCATTGTCAGTCGGTCCCCAACTCCATGGCCATGCCGTTCTCTTCCGCCGACGTGACACATGACGTCGCCGGGTCGCAGCGAACGCGGGCCGGGCGGGCGCGAGCTGTGATCATTCCACGTGGCGATCAATCTATATCACCCGTCATATCTGGACTGCGCCTGTTTGTCATCGTCGGTTCGTGCCCGTTGCCCATCAGCCGGAGGGTGTGCTCCGGAACCGGCCGACCAGCCTGCCGGAACCGATCGGCCCGGGCAGCTGCGGTCTCGGCGGGACCGACGTCAAGCTAAGCGACCCGTTCGTGGAGCGGGGAATCGCCGTTCTGGATCCGATGCTCGACCGGCCTACCAGGTTGCCTGCCAAGCGTCGGCGGCGTCCTCTAGCCTGGCGGGTGGAGGTGACCGACATGATGACCGCAGAACCACACAGCCCCACGAACGCCCCGCCTTTCCTGCCGGCGCCGGACAAGACCCCGCGAGCGATCCGGGCCGCCCTGTTGCCCGAAGAGGTCGGTGACTTCGACCGGGAGTTCCGGGCCGTCATGGCCGAGGCGACCGAGACACTCGACCTGACGGCGGTGACGTCGTTCCTTGAGCGGTGGTGGCGGGTCGCCTGGTCATCGACCGACGCCTCGGGACATCGGGCGATGCTCGAGCGCGCAGCTGAGCTCACCCGCGGCGAAGACGTGCCCACCCGGTCCTGGGCCGAGGTCAGAGAGCGCCTGGGCCTGTAGATGTACACCGTGGAGGTCGAGGAGAACGCGTCCCTGGAGATCGCGGCCCTTCCCAAGGAAGGAGCGCTCTCCTTCGGCTCCCTCGTCGATCTCCTCGAAATCCACCCGTGGAGCGGTGACTCCTACAACAGGAAACGACCGGACGCGAACATGCGCGCTCATCCTTTCGGTGACCACCGTGAGGGCCTGGCCGTCTACCTCATCATCGAAGATCAGTTACGCGTGGTCATTCTGCGAGTTCTCTGGCTCAGCTGACGACGCCCGCCGCGTGCAGCCCTCATCGACGCCGAAGCTGTAATCCACGAGCAATGGTCTCTCCGGCCGCAGCGGTCTCGGCGGGACCGACGTCGCCTGTCCGGTCGGCGTCGCGCCCGCGGACGGGTGGACTCGGCGTCTCGCGGTGCCCGGCCGGCGGGCCGTTAGGCTGTGCCCGTGACATCCGGTGCGGGGCGGGGGGCGGCGTTGCGCGTGGACGCCGCGCGCAACCGCGCACGGGTGCTGCAGGTCGCGCGTGAGCAGCTGGCCACGGGTGACGACTCGCTCATGCTGAACACCATCGCCCGGCTCGCGGGGGTGGGCGTCGGGACCGTGTACCGGCATTTCCCCAACCGGCACGCGCTGCTGGAAGCGCTGATGGCGGAGCGTTTCCAGCGGCTCGTCGACGAGGCGCGGGCCGCGGCGGCCGACGAGGACGCCCAGGCGGGTCTGCGCCGCCTCCTGCGTTTCACTCTGGAGCGCATGCTGGACGACGCCGGGTTCGCAGCGGTGCTCGAATCCGCCAGTGATGCCGATGCGCAGACCTCGGCGATGAAGGCCGAGCTGGACGGGGCCGTCGCGGAGCTGCTCGACCGCGCCCGTCGTGCGGGCGCGATCCGGCAGGGCATCGAGGCGGGCGATGTCCGCCGACTGCTCTGCGGCATCGGGCACGCGGTCCGCTCCGGCGGTGACCGCGCCGACGCTTATCTCGACGTCCTCCTCGAAGGGTTGCGCCCCCCGCGCTGACGGGCGGCCCGCACCTCGCCTCCCGCGTCTCATCTCCCGCGCCTCGCCTCCCGCGTCTCATCTCCCGCGTCTCACCTCCCGGGACTCTCCCTGGCCGGGACCCGGAACCTGTGACCCGGAGGCGGAGCCCGGCGTCCACGACCTGGCTGCTCTTTTCCGCACGCCCGTCTCGATGAAACGGATACTCATCCGTTTGTGTTACGGTGCGAGCGGTGAACCGGATGGTTATCCGGTAATGGTCGGCCAGTGAGGAGCGGAACCGTGAGCGGACGGGCTGTGGTGACGGCGGGGACCGGGGGGATCGGTCTGGAGACCGCGATGGGACTGGCGGCACGCGGTCACGCGGTGACCGTGGTCGGCCGGAACGCCGAGCGGGGTGTCCGCGCGGTCGAGCGGATCGACGCGGTGGCGACCGGGCCGCAGGCGAGGTTCGTCGCGGCCGACCTCGCCTCGCTCGACGCCGTCCGGGGGCTCGCCGCCCGGCTCGCCGGGGAGGGGCCGCTGAACATCCTGGTCAACAACGTCGGGGCGATGTTCGCGGACCGGCAGCGGACGGTGGACGGGATCGAGGCGTCGTTCGCCGTCAACCACCTCTCCCCGTACCTGCTGACCGAACTGCTGCTGGAACCGCTCCGGTCCGGAGGGCCGAGCCGGATCGTGAACGTCACCTCGGGCGCGATCCGGACCGCCAAGCGCTCCTTCGACGCCGTCGAGCCGCCGGGCGGTTACTACGGCTTCCACTGGTACGGCCGGGCGAAGCTCGCGAACCTCGCCTACACGCTGGATCTCGCCCAGCGGCTGCGGGGCACGGGCGTCTCGGTCTTCGCGGCCGATCCCGGCGGTGCGGCGACCGAGATGACCGACGGCACCATGCGGTCGCCCCGGATCGTCTCACCGGGGTTGCGGCTGCTCTGGCCGCTGGTCCGCCGCACCTTCGAGCGCGCGACGTCCGGCTCGGCGTCGGCGGCCGCGCGGTCGTCGATCGCCGCCGCGGCCGACGCCGCACTGGACGGGCGGACCGGCCTGGTCATCGGACCCGGTGCCCGCCCCGTCACGCCCTTCCGCCCCGCCACCGACCCCCGGATGGCCGAGGCCGTCCTCCGGCTCAGCCGGCGGTCGGCTCCGCTCACCCCAGCCTGATCTCCGGGGGACGGGAGGGAGCACCTGCGGGCCGATCCCTCCGGCGGGGACGCGGCCGGGCTTGTCGTGCGTGCGGCCGGGCTTGTCGTGCGTGCGGCCGGGCCCGTCGCGGATGCGGCGGGCCCGGCGCCTCAGACCGTGACGACGACCTTTCCCGTGGCGCGCCCCCGCTCCTGGTAGGCGACGGCCGCCGGGATCTCCGCGAACGGGTAGATCCGGTCGATCACCGGGGTGAGCCGCCCGTCCTCGATGAACCCGGTCAGCGTCGTCAGGTTCCGTTTGTTCTCCGTACAGCGGACCACGTCCGTCAGGGCCGTCCGCCGGGACGTGAACGGCGAGGCCGCGAGCGCCGAGATGATGTGGCCCATGGGCTGCAGCCACCGGCCGCCGGGCCCTCCGACGATGACGTGGGCCCCCTGGGGAGTGAGCGCCCGGCGGCAGGCCGAGGCCGGGCGGCTTCCCGCGCAGTCCAGCAGCAGGTCGTAGCGCCGCCCGTGCCGGGTGAAGTTCTCCGCGGTGTAGTCGACGACCTCGTCCGCGCCGAGCGATCGGACCAGTTCCACGTTCCGGGTGCCGCAGACGCCGGTGACCCGTGCGCCGAACGCCTTGGCGATCTGCACGGCGAACGTGCCCACGCCTCCCGAGGCCCCGTTGACGAGGACGTGCTGCCCCGGCTGGAGCCGTCCGTCGTCGCGCAGGCCCAGCAGGGCGGTGCAGGCGGCCAGCGGGACCGCCGCCGCCTGCACGAACGACAGGCTCTCCGGCTTCGGCGCCAGGTCTCCGGCACGGACGCAGGCGTACTCGGCGAAGCCGCCCTGCTTGGGCATGCCGTACACCTCGTCGCCGGGACGGAACTCCGTCACGTCCCGGCCGACCGCCTCGACCCGCCCGGCGATGTCCGCGCCCAGGATGCGGATCTTCGGTCTGCGCAGCCCGGGGCCGCCGCCCATCAGACGGGCGATGTACGGCTCCCCGCGCATGAGGTGCCAGTCGTAGGGCTGGACGGAGGTGGCGCGCACCCGGACCAGCACCTCGTCGGCGGCGGGCACGGGCCGGTCGATCTCGGTGAGCTCCAGGGCGTCGGGTGAGCCGTACGAGCGCAGGACGAACGCCTTCAACGGATTCTCCTCTTCCACGGTGGGCTCGGGCACCGCATGGCGGCGGGGACGACCCGAGCCGAGGAGGCCAGCGTAGAAGTCCTGGACAGAGGGCTCATCGGCCGGAAGTACGCCTGATCGGCGGACGATCGGCCAGGCCGGGCCGGGCCGTTCCGGCGATGAGCGGTCACCGTGCATCGCCGCGCGAACGGTCGCCGTGTGGCCGGTCGCGGTCGCCGCGCCCGGTTCAGTTCCTGACGCGGCCGGTCTCGTAGGCCCAGATGGCGATCTCGACGCGGTTGCGGGCGCCGAGCTTGGCCATCAGGCTGGCGATGTGGGTCTTGACGGTGCTGAGGGAGACGGAGAGCTCGTCGGCGATCTCGTTGTTGGTCCGCCCGCGCGCCACGGCGGCGAGGACCTCCTCCTCCCGGCCGGTGAGCGCCTCGATGGGCCGCACCGGAGCCGACCCGGACCCGGTGCGGGCGAAGGCGCCGAGCAGGCGCGCGGTGACGCTCGGCGCGATGAGCGCCTCACCGCCGGCCGCGGCGTGCACGGCCTGGGAGAGCAGGGCCGCGCCGGCGTTCTTGAGCAGGAAGCCCCGGGCGCCGGCCCGCAGTGCGGCGTAGACGTACTCGTCGAGGTCGAACGTGGTGATGACGACGACGGCGAGGGGGTCGGCGACCCCGGGCCCGGCGAGGGCGCGGGTGGCCGCGATGCCGTCGAGGCCGGGCATGCGGATGTCGAACAGGCACACGTCGGGACGGAGCCGCCGGGCCAGTTCGACGGCCCGGCGCCCGTCGGCGGCCTCGCCGACGACCTCGATGCCCGGCTGGGCGTCGAGGATCATCGTGAGCCCGGTGCGGACGATCTCCTGGTCGTCGGCGACGAGCACCCGGATGCTCACGTCGCCGCCCCGGTCCGGGGCAGCACGGCGCTCACGGTCCAGCCCCGGTCGGGGCCCGGCCCGGCCACGCAGGTGCCGCGGAGCAGGTGGGCGCGCTCGATCATGCCGATGATCCCGTATCCCGGCGACGCGGCCGGGCGGATGAGACCGCCGTCGCCGTCGCCGTCGTCGCTCACGCGCAGGCGCACCGAGGCGTCGTCGGCGGTGACGCGGACCTCGACGCGCGTGGCGTGGCGGGCGTGCCGTACGGCGTTGGTGATCGACTCCTGGGCGAGGCGGTAGACCGCGGCCTCGACCGACGGGGGGAGGCCGTCGAGGTCGCCGGAGATCTCCACGTCGACGGACGGGCCGGAGCGGCTCCGGCCCGCGAGCCGTTCGATGTCGGCGATGCGGCGGCCGGGGGACAGGTCCACCGGCTCGTCCGGCCGGTCCCGGCGCAGGACGCGGACCAGGGCGTGCATCTCGTCGAGGGCGCGCGCCGCCTCCGCCTCGATCACACGGAGCGCCTCGGTCGCGGCGTCCGGTCGTGACTCCGCGGTGGCGAGGCCCGCCTGGGCGCGCACCGCCATCGCCGAGACGTGGTGGGCGACGGTGTCGTGCAGGTCGCGGGCCAGCTGTTCGCGTTCGAGCAGCTTGACCTGGTCGAGCTCGCGCGATCTCGCGCGGGCCCGGTAGCGGAACGCGCCGCCCAGGGCGACGGTCGCGGACAGGGCGGTGAACGCGCCGATCGCGTCGGCGCCGGCGGTGCGGCCGGTGACCAGCGAGAGGGAGGCCGAGACGGTCATGATCGCTAATCCGATCACGGCCTCGCGGCCCGATCCCCACCGGAACAACGCGTACGGCAGGATCAGCTGGTACATCATCGTGTACATCTCTCCGGGGGCGCCGCCGATCGACAGCGAGGCCAGGCCCGTGACGAGGAAGCAGATCACGACCATGAGCAGCGGTCTGGTCCGGCGCCACAGCAGGGTGGGCACCAGCCCGGCGGCGACGGCCACCGAGACGGCCCGCCACGGCAGGTCCGGCCGCAGGAGTCCTTCGAGCACCGCGACCGGGACGAGCACCCCGACGAGCACCCGGTCACGCCACACCCGTGGGGGAGGGGCGGGGGGACGGGGCTCGTCCCACAGGGAGCGAGGAGCGGCGAGCACCCCGCCATCGTACGAGAGAGCCCGTGCCGCTCCGGAGGGGCCTGAAGGACGGGACGCGTGTCGCCCGGCGCGACCGCGCACTCACCGGAGGCGCTCGCGGAGGCGCGGCGACCGCGATGTCCGTACCGGTTCACCGGCCCGTGAATCGCACGGCGATCCGCACGGCGATTCGTGCGGCGATTCGTGCGGTGAATCGCGCCGGAGGTCCGGGCGGACGGGCCGAGGAACCTTCCGGTGCGATGTCCGTACGGTGACCACTGCGATGTCCGTACGGTGACCACCGGAAACGCGGGAATGGCGTCCGGCCGGACGGGGGAATGCATCGGCGGACGCGAAAGAGAATGCCGCTCCGGATTCCGGCGGGAGAACGGGCTCTCCGCGGGGGAACGGGCTCTCCGCGGGGGAACGGAGGCGTTCGCGGGGGAAGCGGGCCGTGCTGCTCCGGGGGCCGTCGTGTCGTGGGGCCGGACCGGCCCCACGACACGTGACCACCTGTCGACGGGGAGCGCTAGGGAACCGTGACCTTCAGGACCTTCTTCAGGTAGGACTTGTGCACGTAGCCCGTCGTTATGGTCTTGTGCCCCTGAACCAGGCGCCAGTTCGTGGTGGCGAGTTTGCACTGGCCGACGACCGCGTAGCGCGGGTCGATCCGGTCGACCACCTTGGAGCTCTTCGACGGCTTGCGGTGGACGTTGAGGTAACTGCCGCTGGGGACGTTGCGCACCTTGTAGGCGCACACCTTCTCGGCCTGGGCCGGGGTCGCGGCGGCGGTGCTGAGTGCCACGAGGCCGCCACTGGCGATGGCGGCCGCCGCGAACGTGCCGGCGAGTCGCTTGAATACCATTCGTCGCTCCTCGGTACGTTGACATTGCGACATGTCCCTTATTTCCGGATTTGTAGGGCGAAAACGGCACATACGCCTCATACTTCACATATGAATGCTTTCGGGGCTCTCTTTGACTCGACGCTGAATCGGATGCTCCGCCGGTCTCTCCGGTGATCGGGCCGGGATCCGGGGCCGTGCACGGGTGCTCGATCCCGTGGGGGCGGGGACGCGCGGAATCCCGGCGCCGTGCGGGCGGGGACGTGCGGAACCCCGGTGCCGTGCGGGCGCGGGCCCGGACCCGGACGCGGGGACGGGCGCGGAGGCGGTACCTTTCACCGAGGCGCGCGGCCGGTCGGCTGCGCAGGGCCGACCGGCCGGGAGACCCGTCCCCCGGCGGGCGGCGATGCACGACACGACAGGAGAGCACGCACGGTGTCCTCTGAGACGTCCGGGATGTCCGCGGCATCCGAGACACGCGACCCCTCGAAGCGTCCCGCGGGCGGGGGCGGTTCCGCGTTGCGGGCCGACTGCGGGAGCTGCTTCGGGCTGTGCTGCGTCGTGCCCGCCTTCGCGGCCTCGGCGGATTTCGCCATCGACAAGCCCGCCGGGCGGGCCTGCCCGAACCTGCGGCAGGACTTCCGCTGCGGCATCCACGACCGGCTGAGGCCGGAGGGTTTCACGGGCTGCACCGTCTACGACTGCTTCGGCGCGGGGCAGAAGGTCTCCCAGGTCACCTTCGGCGGGCGGGACTGGCGGCGGGATCCGGGGACCGCGAAGCGGATGTTCGAGGTCTTCCCGGTCATGCGGCACCTGCACGAACTGCTCCGCTACCTGGACGAGGCGTTGACGCTGGAACCGGCCCGCCCGCTGCACGCCGAGCTCCGCGCCGCGTTCGACGAGATCGGACGCCTCACCCAGGGCGACCCGGACTCCTTCCGGACGCTGGACACGGCGGCGCAGTGGCGGCGGGTCAACGACCTGCTGCTGCGCGCGAGCGAACTCGTGCGGGCGGGGGTCGCGGGGCGGAGGAAGGACCGCCGGGGCGCGGACCTCATCGGAGCGAAGCTCAAGGGCGCGGATCTGCGGGGCGTCAGCCTGAGGGGGGCCTATCTGATCGGGGCCGACCTGCGCGGCGCCGATCTGCGGACGGCCGACCTCATCGGGGCCGACCTGCGGGACGCCGACCTGCGGGGCGCCGACCTCACCGGGAGCATCTTCCTCCTCCAGGCGCAGCTCGACGCGGCGAGGGGCGACGCCGCCACGAGGATCCCGCCGTCGCTCTCCCGGCCCGCCCACTGGTGAGACGGCACCCGCTCTGACGGTTCCGGTCCTGACGGTGCCCGCTCTGGCGGTGCCGGTCCTGGCGGTGCCGGTCCTGACGGTGCCCGGCCGGAGCGGCGGCCCTGTGCGCGGGGCCGCCGCTCCGGCCGGTTCAGCCGGCGGCCGTGGTCACCCGGTCGTCCCAGGAGATCCGGTGGTCGTGCATCCAGGCCAGGCTGTTCCTCTTGTCCACCTGCCGCATGATCATGGGCAGGGTGAGGTCGCGGAGGAAGGCCCTGACGGCGCCGGGGGCCTTGCCGCTCCCGTTGCGCCTGCCCTGGGCCACGACCCGCTCCACCCGCTCCCTCCGCAGCCGCTCGAAGACCGCGAACGCGTCGCGGGTGCCGGGGACGTCGCGCAGGCACGTGGCCAGCACCACCGCGTCCTCGATCGCCATGGACGCGCCCTGGCCGGAGGAGGGCGAGGTCGCGTGCGCGGCATCACCGATGATCACCATGCGTCCGTCGGACCACTTCGGCACGGTCGGGAAGTCGTAGGTGTTCCAGCCGGGCAGGATGTGCTCGGTCGCGCCGATGATGTCGAGCATCGGCCCGGTGTCGTCCCGGAACAGCTCCTCCAGACGGGCGCGCCACCGCTCCGGGGTGATCGCGGCCAGTTCCTCCGGGGTCGGCTCCCGGGGGCTCGGCGGGTTGGCGAACCACCACACCTCGCCGCCGGGGGCGATCAGGTAACCGAAGAAGCACCTCCGGCCGAAGATGAAGTGGTTCGTCCCCGGCGTGCCCGGGACCGTGACGCCGCGGGCGAGACCACCGGTGTTCAGCAGGCCGACGTGCCGGGCGCGCGGGGCCCCGGGATCGATGATCGTGCGGGTGCGCGAGCGCAGCCCGTCGGCGCCGACGAGCAGGTCGCCCTCGGCGGCGCTCCCGTCGGCGAAGACCGCCCGCACCCCGTCCGCGGTGGCCTCGGCGTCGGTGAGGCGCTTGCCGTAGTGGACGCGTACGCCGCGCCGTACGGCCTCGTCGCGCAGGACCCGGTAGAGGTCGGCGCGCTTCAACGTCCGGCCGGGCTGCCGGACGGAGGCCAGGAGCCTGCCGCTGCCGTTGCTCATCTCCATCCGCGGCGTGTCCATGCCCAGGTCGCAGACGAGGTCGTACAGGCCGAGCGGGCGCAGGGCCTCCAGTCCGTTGACCGCCAGGGTGAGGAAGGCGCCGACGCCGTCGGCGCCGCGGCCGTACGCCTCGTAGACGTCGCTGTCGATTCCGGCGCGCCGCAGGGCCATCGCCGTCACCGGGCCGGCGATCCCGCCGCCGATGATCATTGCTCTATTAGTCATAAGATGAATATACATAAAATGATTAGAATGTGGCCGGTTCTACGATGGCGCCATGTCCTCACGACGGTCTCCCCTGGCGATGGCCCTGCTCTCCCTGGTCGCCGAGGAGCCCATGCACGCCTACCGGATGCAGCAGATGATCAAGGAGCGGCGCAAGGACGACGTGGTCAACGTCGCGCAGCGCAACAGCGTCTACCAGACCATCGACCGGCTGCTCCGTGACGGGCTGATCGCGGTCCGGGAGACCCTGCGCGAGGAGGGCCGCCCGGAGCGGACCGTCTACGAGCTCACGGCGGCGGGCCGGGAGGCGCTGCGGCGCTGGTTGCGGACGATGCTCTCCGCTCCCGCCCGCGAGTTCCCCGAGTTCCCCGCGGCGCTCGCCTTCCTGCCGGTGCTCCGGCCCGACGAGGTCCGGGCGGCGCTGGAGGAGCGGCTGGCCTCCCTGGAGGAGCGGTCGGCGGCGCTGGACGCCGATCTGGCCGAGGGGGCGGCCTTCCTGCCCCGGCTCTTCCTGGTGGAGTCCGAGTACCGGCAGGTCGTGACCGCGGCCGAGTTGGACTACGTCCGGGGGCTCGTCGCCGACCTCCGCGAGGGCCGGCTCGGCTGGGACTACGAGCTGTAGGACCGGGCCGCCGGGCCGTTCTCCGGCGTTCCTGGGACGTCCGCCCTTCGGGTGATCTATCTCTTCTCCCTGAATTTCCGGACTTGGGCACCCTCGGCGTTTGTGCAGTGACTCTTTGTGACATAACTGCTGCTGTCGGTGACATTGCTGCAGATGGGGACGTCGTGGACGGGGAACGGAAACCGGGGAAGAACACGCGGCGTCGTCCGCACCGCCCGTTGCGGGGGCGGCCCGAGGCGCTGCCCGGCTGTCGGCGGCCCGGAGTGCCCCGCCGGGAGCGCGTCCGATGACGGTGGCCGACGGGCTGAGGGGAGCCGGGAGGCGGTCCGCGGTCACCGCGGCGGCCGTACTGCTCCTGGGGGCGGGGGCGCCCGTGGAGGCCGGAGCGGGGGTGGACGATCCCCCGTGGCCGGGGCCGCCCGGAGGCGGAGCGGGTGCGGTGCCCCTGCCGGGCGGGCTGCCCGGGACGGGCGCGTTCGGTGGTGCGACGGGCCAGGTGCCCGCGACGGGGACGCCGGGGGACGCGGTGGGCGGGCTGCCCGGGACGGGGACGCCGGGGGACGCGGTGGGCGGGCTGCCCGGGACGGGGACGCCGGGGGACGCGGTGGGCGGGCTGCCCGGGACAGGCGCGTTCGGTGGTGCGACGGGCCAGGCGCCCGGGACGGGAACAGGCGCGGTCCCCTGGCCGGGGACGTCCGGAGGGGAGACCGGCGAGCCGCTCTGGCCGCAGACGGCCGGCGGCGGGTCCGCAGGGAACGGGCCCGCGGGGGAGGGCGGAGCGGACCCGGCGGCCGGAGGCGTTCCGGCCGCCGGGACCCGCTCCTTCCGGGACGAGTTCACCGGCCGCGCCGGGAGCGCGCCCTCGGCGTCGAAGTGGAGGCAGCTCACGGGGTGCAGGTGGGGGCACGGGGCCGAGAAGCAGTGCTACACCGCCGGCGGCCGCAACGCGCGGCTCGACGGCGCCGGCCACCTCGTGATCAACGCCCGGCGCGAGAAGTACGTCGGCGCGGACGGGGTGTCGCGGCGGTACACCTCGGCGCGGCTCGTCTCCAGGGTCGGCAGGGCGGGCGGGACCCTGCGGGTCCGGGCGAAGCTGTCACGCCGCCAGGCCGGCGCGTGGCCGGCGATCTGGCTGCTCGGCACGCCGGAGGCGAAGACGCCGCACTACGGCGAGATCGACCTGATGGAGAACGGCCTCAACGGGGCCGCCTGGGACCCGGAGTACCACGTCCACACCTCCGGCCCCGGTTCCGGCGCCGGAGGGGCGTACGGCGTCGACGCCACCCGCTGGCACGTGTACGAGGTCAGGTGGACCACGGGCCCGTCCGGCCGGGCGTGGTTCCGCATCGACGGCAGGCTCATGCGGGTCCTCGCGTACCGTGTGCCGTCCGGCTCGTCCGCCGAGGTCATCCTGAACATCGCGGTCGGTTCGCAGGCGGGCCGTCCGGCGGTGGACCTCGACAGCACCATGACCGTGGACTACGTGCGGATGAGCGGCTGACGACCCGGCCCGGCCCGTGCGTCAGGGGATCGCCAAGGCGGGCCACGGGACGGTATGGGCGAGGCCAGACCTGGTCCAAGCCACGGTGCGGAATGCCCACGCCTCATGCGTCCGGACGGCCGCCGTTCCTAGCTTTGGCGCATGCGCTCCCATCGTTTCGAACCCGTCTGGCGGTCCGCTCTGACCGTGGCGGGCCTCTTCGCGTCCATCTTCACCGTCCTGTTCGTCTCGCTGATCCCCGGCATGTCGGCGGACGCGTTCTACCTGGCGGCCGGGGCCGGGGTGACCGCCTGCGCGATCGGCCTGACCTGGTGCGTGCAGCGGGTCGTCGAGGGCCGCTCCTGGACCGAGCTCGGACTGTCCGTCTCCCACCGGTCGATCACCAGGGCGCTGCTCGGGGTGGCGGCGGGAGCCGCCGCGGTCTGCGCGGCGAACGCCGCCTGCGTCGCGCTCGGCGCCGCCGAGTGGGACCCGGACGCCTCCCTGGCGAGCGTTCCGGCCTGGCTGACGGTCATCGTGCCGGCGGCCCTGCTGGTGCAGGCCGTGCCGGAGGAGCTGTGGTTCCGGGGCTACCTGTTCCGGCACCTCAGCGCGTCGCTGCCGCTGTGGGCGACGGTCGCGGTCACCGCCGGTCTCTTCGGCGCCCTGCACATCATCTCCCAGAGCGGAGCCGGTTCCCTGCCGGAGAAACTGCTCTACGTGGTGCAGGCGGCGGCGTTCGGGCTCGTGCTCGTCGCCTGCCGGATCACCACAGGGGAGCTCTGGCTCGCGGTCGGCTTCCACGCCGGATACGACATGCTCAACGAGCGGCTGATCACCCCCGGCGAGGGCCTCTACTCCGTGAACCTGGTCTGCCTGATCGCGGTCCTGACGGCGGCCGCCGTGCTCACCCTGCGCCGCCGGCACCGCCGCGCGCCCCTCGCCTGGCGGGCGAGGCCCGCGGCTGCGGCCGTCCCGGCCGCCGCGGAGGCGACCGAGGAGCGACCGCTGGTCGGTTCCGCGGTGTGATCCGGCCCGCCTCCGCGGTGATCCCGGCCGCGGGCCGTACCGGCGCGTGGTTCGCCCCGCCTCCGCGGTGATCCCGGCCGGAGCCGTACCGGCGCGTGGTTCGCCCCGGTTCTGCGGGGCACGGAGGAGCTGGGGGCTCTGCGGGAAGGAGAGCGCGATGCGCGGGCTCGTGTGGATGAAGGACGAGGGGGCCGAGTACGCCGAGGTGGACCTCTCGTCGGGGCTGACGGCGGTGGGGGTGGCGATCGGGACGGATCCGGTGCCCTACCGCCTGGAGTACTCCCTTCGCACCTCGGCCGATTACGTGACCGAGCTGCTGACCGTGCGGGCGCACGGCGCGGGCTGGGCGCGCGCGCTCGACCTGCGGCGCGGCACCGACGGGATCTGGTCGTGCGAGACCAAGTGCGAGGGCGAGCTCGACGGGCCCGAACCGGGCGGGGACGTGACGGGCCTGAACGACGCGCTCGACTGCGATCTGGCCCTGTCCCCGCTGACCAACACGATGCCCGTGCTCCGCCACGGCCTGCTGCGGAGCCAGGGCCGGATGGGCTTCGTGATGGCCCTGGTCCGGGTCCCCCACCTGCACGTGGTCCACCACCCGCAGAGCTACACGCACCTCGGACCGGACGCGGTGCGCTACGAGAGCGAGGGCTTCAGCGCCGACCTCGTCTGCGACGCGGACGGCATCGTCACCGACTACCCGGGCCTGGCGAGGCTGGCGGTCCGCTGACCCCCCGGTTCCGGTCCGTCCGCCGGCCGAGGTAGGTGAGCGGTCCGGCGTCGGCGACCGGGATCTCGTAGAAGCCGAGCCGGTCGTAGAAGGCGCGGGCCGCGGTGTTGGCGGTGACCATGCCGAGGTGGACGTACCCGACGCCCTTGCGGTGCAGCGCGTCGAGGAAGGCGTTCATGAGCGCGCGCCCGTGGCCCTTGCGCTGATGGTCCGGGAGCAGGTCGATGTGCAGGTGCGCCGGGTGCCCGGCCAGTTCGGGCACGATCATCCGCTCCGGGCGGTACATCAGGTCGATCATCACCTCGCTCGGCGTGGACGGCGGCCCGTCCAGGGCGGGGAAGCGCTCTCTCAGTCGGGGCAGCCAGGAGGACCGGTAGGCGTCGACGAAGGCGGGGGTGTCGGCGGTGCCCAGGACGTAGCCGACCGCGCGCTGTCCGTCGTCGAGGACGAAGGTCAGGTCGGGCTCCAGTTCGGCGTAAGGAGCTGCGAAGATGCTCGGCATCAGGTCCAGGTCGGGGTAGATGTGCCGTGAGTCGCCGCCCTCGTGGGCGGTGCGCACGCAGATGTCGTAGAGGGCGGTACGGTCATCGGGCCGGTACGGCCGGACAGTCGTCATGGAGTCCATGATGCGACGCGTGGGAGCGCTCTCACAAGATGGGGCGGGGTGCGAGAAGGACGGGATGTGAGAAGATCGGCTCGAACATCATTCTGCTCTGTCGCCGATCGGACGGTCCCCGTGGTCGAGGTGAGATTGAGGGGCTGGCACCCCGATGACGTGCCCGTCGTGCTCGCGGCCTTCGCCGCGCCGGACATGGCCCGGGAGGCGGCCCGGCCGATCGACACACCCCGGGCGGCGCTGGAGTGGATGGGGTTCTGGGGTTTCCGGGACGACGCGCAGGCCTTCGCCGTCACGGTGGACGGCGAGGTCGTCGGGAACGTCGCGGTGAGCGGCATCGACGCCCACGACACGGGGTGGCTCTCCTACTGGACCGCGCCGCACGCCCGGGGCCGGGGCGTCGCCGCCGCGGCGGCGGCGGCGCTGGCCGCGTGGGCGTTCACGGAGCGCGGGCTGTTCCGCCTCGAACTGGGGCACCGGCTGGACAACCCCGCCTCCTGCGCGGTGGCCGTGCGGGCGGGGTTCGCGGTGGAGGGGATCGAGCGGGCCAAGCTCAGGTACGGGGACGAGCGCCATGACGTGGAGCGGCACGCCCGGCTGGCCACGGACTGAGCGTCGGCCGCCTCCCGGCGCGGGGGCGGCTCAGAGGGCCCTCAGCCCGGCCAGGACGTCGCGGAGGAGGTCCGCCCGCGGCGTCGCCCCGCCCGACGAGGTCCGTACGGTCACCAGCCCGGCGTCGCGCAGGTCCCCGAGGAGGACGCCGACGACGCCGACGGCCAGGCCGGTGCCGGAGGCCAGCTCGGCCACCGAGACCGGTCGCCGGCAGGCGGCCAGGACCCTGCGGTGCTCCGGCGAGAGGCCGGGGGTCGCGGAGCCGGTCGCCGAGACCGTGGCGATCAGGTCGAACCGGGCTCCGGTCGGGCGGGTCCGTCCCCTGGTCACCGTGTAGGGGCGGATGATCGGTCCGGCGTCCTGGTCGAGCCAGCGCTCCGTCATTTCCCCTCGTCCTCCTGCTCGGCGCGGCGCCATCCTTCGCGGAACGACGTCAGGACACGGCTCGGCGCGGCCGGTGGTCCGTCGCCCTCCGGGTGCCGTGGCCGCTGCGGCGCGCCGTCGGGTGCGGCCTGCCGCGGGGGGATCCGCCCGGGCGCGGTGCGCCGGACGCGTTTGGGCAGCCCCTTCTCCGTGACGGTGCCTTGACCGGCCTGACCGGCCTGACCGGCCTGACCGGCCTGACCGGCCTGACCGGCCTGAACCGGTTCGGCCCGCCCGGCCCGTTCATCCCGTTCGTCTCGTTCCATCCGCTCGGCCTGGACCGGCGGGGCGACCGGCTGGGCGACCGCCTGGAGCGGCCGGTCGGCGGGCGACTCCGGCATCTCGGCGACCAGCTCATCCGGGACGAGCACGATCGCGGTGGTGCCGCCGAACGGCGACGGGCGCAGGGAGACGCGGATGCCGTGGCGGGCGGCGAGTCTGCCGACGACGAACAGGCCGAGCCGGTCGCTGTCGGCCAGGTCGAACTCCGGTGGGTGCGCCAGGCGCTCGTTGAGCTGGGCCATCTCCTCCGAGGTCATGCCGAGGCCGCGGTCCTCGACCTCGATCGCGTATCCCCGGGCGGCCGGCTCGCCCTGCACGAGCACCGGGGTGTTCGGCGGCGAGAAGATCGTGGCGTTCTCCACCAGTTCGGCGATCAGGTGGACGACGTCGGTGACGACCGTGCCGGCGAGCGCAGGACCGTGCGGCACCTCGACCGTGACGCGACGGTAGTCCTCGACCTCCTCGACGGCGGCGCGGACCACGTCGTAGATCGCGACCGGCGTCCGCCAGCCGCGGCCGGGCACCGAGCCGGACAGGATGATCAGTCCTTCGGAGTGCCGCCGCATGCGGGTGGTCAGGTGGTCGAGGGCGAACAGGTCCTCCAGGGTCTCCGGGTCGGTGGCCCGCCGCTCCATCGTCTCCAGCATGGCGAGCTGCCGGTGCAGGAGCGACTGGCTGCGCCTGGCCAGGTTGACGAAGACCTTGCCGACGCCCTTGCGCATCTCGGCCTGGCCGACGGCGGCCTCGACGGCCGTGCGCTGCACCGAGGAGAACGCCTCGCCGACGCTCACGATCTCGGTGGTGGTGCCGTGGTGCGGCGCGGGGGACTCGGAGACCGGGCAGACGTCCTCGCCCTTGCGCAGCCGTGCGACCACGTCGGGCAGGCGCCGGTCCGCCAGGTCGAGGGCCGCCTGCTGGAGGCCGACGAGCTCGGAGCCGATCCGGCGGCCGAAGCGCACCGAGACGAAGATCGAGGCGGCGACCGCGACCAGGCCGAGCCCTCCGGCGACGCCGATCCGGACGAGGATCCCGACGGCCAGCGGCTCGGCGCGGTCGGTGATGCGCTGGCTGACGTCGCCGGCCAACCGGTCGAGGGTCTCGGAGAGGGCGACGGCGGCCGTCGCCCAGGAGGCTTCGGGCCGGACCGCGGTCCCGAAGGCGTTCTCGACGCGCTCGAAGGCGGAGGAGGCGGGGGAGGCCGCCAGCCGCGCGTAGGACGTCTGGAACTCCCCGTCGAGCTGCTCGACGCCGATGGAGTAGAGCAGCCTGCGGCCGGTGGTCAGCTCGGTGAACCGCGCGCGTTCCTGCGCGTCGATGGCCCGGGCGGAGACGACCCCGGAGATGATCGCGGCCTGCCGGCTCAGCATCTCGCGGCTCCGCCCGACCACGGTGGCGGCCCGCACCTGGTCGACCAGGTCGATGTCGGCGGAGATCCGGAGCTTCTCGTAGACGTCGAAGGCCAGCTGGACGACCTCGCTGTAGGCGTCGAGGGTCCGCAGCCGGCCGGCGGAGCGGGTGTCGACGCCGCTGCGGACCTCGGTGAGCCGGTCCGCCGCGCTCAGCAGCCGGACCACCCGCTCCTGGAGGGGACCGGGGACGTCCGCTCCGCCCTCCGCGGACATCCGGTCGAGCTCCTCCCGCGCCGCGTCGGTCTTGGCCCGCTGGGCGTCCAGGGCGGAACGGGAGGCGGTCGGGTCGCCCAGGAAGGTCAGGGACAGCAACCGCTCGTGCTGGAGGGCGGTGCTGAACGCGCGGGTGGGAAGCGTCACGTGTTCGTGGATCGTGCGGACGATGAGGAGCTCCTGGCCGCTCCGCAGGGTGATCGCCGCCGCAAAACCCCAGATCGTCACGAGGGAGACGAGGGGGACGAGGAGCAGAGTGAAGATCTTCGTCTTGATCGAGTAGGTGCGGCGGGTCACAATACCTCGCATTGTGGATATGCGCGGTTAACGGTGGCGAAACTGTAGCAATGTGAAGCACGCGCGGCCAGGGACGCACGACCCGCTTCTCCGGCCGCGCGGGAAGACCGGGAGAAGACCGGGAGAAGGCCAGGGAGGGGCCGGGAGAAGGCCAGGGAGGGGCCGGGAGAAGGCCAGGGGGGGGACCGGGAGAAGACCGGGAGAAGAAAAGTTCTGTGTCCTCGCGGTAATGCGGAACCCCCGGCATCGCGGGCACGTCTTTCCTGAGGATCAGGGGAGGCGCCCATGACGGGGATGGCGGAACTGGCCGCGGCGCAGCTGGCCCGGGCGGCGCAGGCCGTACTGGCCAGGGGCGACGAACTCGAACGGTCGGGAGCGGTGCAGCTGGTCAGGTTCGGTCCGCTGCGGGTGACCGCCGAGGTGGACGACGACGCCGCGTGTGTGGACTTCCAGTCGGCCGACGGGGTCCTGCGGTGGTCCTGCACCTGTCGTGCGGGCCGGGAGGGCGCCTTCTGCGCCCACTGCGCGGCGACCGCTCAGTCGGTCAGCAGGAAGACGGAGAGGAAGGCCTTCTCCGGGGTGTCGTCGGTCACGGCCTCCGAGAGCGCGGTCCGGATCGCGTCGTAGGCGGGGCGGTCGGCGTCCCGCAGGACCGCGGTCTTCGCCCAGACGAGCGCGTGCTCGCCGGGCGGCAGCCAGGACAGGTCGGTCAGGCAGTCGTACAGCGCGTCGAGGTTGTTGCCGAAGGTGTCGGGGAACGACAGCGCCTCGGCGATGGCGGTCATGGCCTCGGCCGAGGTGGTGATCTCCGAGCCGTCCAGCCGGTGCGGCGTGGCGGTGCCGATCTTCTGCCGGAAGACGGCTTCGGCGCCTTCTTCGAACGTTCCCCTGGACAACGGGGCCACCTCCGCGGGTGTCGATGACGAAGGACCGGTGACGAGGTCGCCGGTGGGAGCGCCGTGGTCTCCGGCGCCCGTGGCCCGGAGTCCCACGCGGGTGAAGCTACCCCCTCGCATTCGGCGGAAACGGGGGGAGGCCGACCGCCTTCGGCCGGACCGCGGACGATTGGACTTTAGTTGTCTGGTTGTCTGACAATATCGCCATGAAGCTCGCCGTTCTCGGCGCCGCCGTGCTCTGGGGCACCGCGGGAACCGCCGGACTGCTCGTCTCCGGGGTGGACCCGGTCTCCGTGGCGGCCGCCCGGCTGGTGGTGGGCGGCCTGGTGCTGACCGCCATCGCCGCCGTCGCGGGGGGCCGCTCCGCCGTACGGGCGCTGCCCCGCCGCGGTCTGCTCCCGGCCGCCGCGCTGGGGGTGGCCGCCTACCAGCTCTGCTATTTCGCCGCGATCAGCCGGACCGGTGTGGCCGTCGGCACGGTGGTCGCCATCGGCAGCGGACCGGTCTTCACCGGCCTGCTCTCCTGGGCGCTGGACCGGGTGCCCCCCACCCGGCGCTGGGCCGGGGCGACCGCGGCGGCGGTCGCGGGCTGCGCGGTGCTCACCGGCGGGGGAGGGCAGGTCCGGGCGGACGGGGTCCTGCTCGCGCTCCTGGGCGGGCTGCTCTACGCGTTCTACGCGGTGGCGGCGGCCCGGGTGATCGGGGCGGGCGCCTCCTCGGACGCGGTCATGGGCGTGCTCTTCGGCGGTGCGGGGCTGGTCATGCTCCCGGTCCTGCTCTGGACGGGCGCCGGCTGGCTCGCCGAGCCGCGCGGCCTGCTCGCCGCGCTCTACCTCGGCTGCGCCACCACCGCCCTGGCCTACGTCCTGTACGGCAGGGGCCTGCGCACCACCCCGGTGGCGACCGCGGCCACCCTGGCCCTGGCCGAGCCCGCCGTCGCCGCCCTGCTCGGCGTCGCCGTCCTCGGCGAGCGGCTGACCCCGGTCTCGGCCGCCGGGCTGCTGCTGCTCGGGGCCGGCCTGGTCGCCGCGGCCCTCCCCGACGGCGTGCGCGCCGGCGGCGTCCGGGCCGCCGGGCCGGAGCCCTGGCAATAGGCTCCCGGTGTGACCGTCCCCCTGCGTCCCGTCTCCGCCGTCACCGCGCTCATCGAGGAGCTGCGCCGCCGGGTGCTCTCCGGGGAGATCCCGCCGGGTACGGCCCTGCCCGAACAGGAGCTCTCGGCCGCCTACGGGGTGGCCCGCCCGACCGTCCGGGAGGCGTTGGCCGCCCTGGTCCACGAGGGCCTGCTCCGCCGGGAGCGGCATCGCAGCGCCCAGGTCGCCGAGGTGACCGGTGAGGACCTGGCCGACCTGATGTTCGTCCGGCGCCCGCTGGAGGAACTGGCGGCCGTCTCGCTGGCCGGGCGGCGGGTGGCCGAGGCGGACGGGGCGCTGGAGCGGATGGCCGCGCTGCCGGGCGACGCTCCCTGGTCCGATGTGGTGGCCGAGCACATGGCGCTGCACCAGGCCCTGATCGTCGCCGTGGGCAGTCCCCGGCTGGAGCGGCTCTACACCGCGCTGGCGGCCGAGACCCGGCTGGGTCTGGTCCGGCTGCGCGACTCCTATTCCGACCGGGACGTGCTGGTGGCCGAGCACCGCGATCTGCTCGACGCGATCGGCGCGGGACCGGAGGAGGCCGCCCGCCGGGCGGTCGTCGCGCACCTCGACCACGGCTGGGGCGCGATCCCCGGGGCGTGATCCGAACCGGCCGCGACCGTCCGGCTCGCGCGGCTCTATTGCGTGGGAAGCCCCGGAGTCGTCACAATCGCGGCCATGCACGGCGACTCAGTGCCGGATACCTACGTCTACGTCACCGAAGAAGGCGTGACCCGTCACCACGCGGACGGCAGCGTCGACGCCCTCGCATGGGAGGACGTCGTCGAGGTGCGGATCGCGGGCGAGAACGACGCGGAGATCCTGTACATCCTGCTCGACCGGGACGGTCAGGGGTGCGTCGTGCCCCGGTCGGCGACGGACGCCACGTTCCTCGCGCGGCTCCGCTACCTCCCGGACTTCGACGTCGACCGGCTCAGCGCGGCGGTGGACTCCGCGGACGACTCCGCGGTCGTCGTCTGGCGCAGTCCCGAGCCGCCGTCGGCCCTCCCGGACCTGGAGTACGACTGAGGCGCGCGCCTGCGGCCGGGCCGGAGGGCGGACGCGGACGTGACCCCGTGGAGCGGCTCCGGAGCGGATGGTCAACGGCAAGAGTCACCAAGGGCGCCCTGTCCTTCCTCCGGGGAAGACCCGCACCTCGGAACCGCATCCCCGTGTTTCACGGGAAATCACGCCGAGCGCTGGAAGGCGGCGCGTCCTTTTCCGATCATCCGCCGCTCTCCGTCTACAGGAGATGTCCACAGCAGAGTGACCAGATGTGGACAAGTAGGTGGAGTTCACCTTAAAACTTACGTTTCCTATCATGAAGCATATGAGTGTCAAGGCTGAGTAAGGTGTGCACCACGGCACCTGCAGCGGCGTCTGTTGTGCATGGTGTGGATCAAGTGCGCGGCGAGGGTGTATGAGCGTTGTTGCTGGTGAAAAAGTCGATGCCTCGTGGCCGAGCACGGGTCCCGCCGAATGGGTGCGGTCGTACGTCCTGACAGCGGTCTTCGCCGACGTCGCCTGCGCGGTCGTCTCCTTGAGCGGCGTCGTCACGGCGCGGTGGTTCCTGGGCTACCTCACCTACCTGGAGGTCGCCCTGGCCGTCCTGCTGGTGGCCGTCTGGCCGCTGGTCATGGCCGCCGTGGGGGTCTACGACGAGCGTTACCTCGGCGAGGGACCCGAGGAGTACCACAAGGTGCTGCGGGCCGCGCTGGGCGTCGCCTCGGCGGTGGCCATCATCGCCTACGCGACGCAGACGCCGATCGCCCGAGGCTATGTGGTGGTCGGAATCCCGCTCGCGGGCTTCCTGAACGTCCTCATCCGGTACGGCCTGCGCCAGCGACTGCACCGCCGCCGTTACGAGGGAGCCTGTATGCGCCGGGTCGTGGTGGTCGGGCACTGGACGTCGGTCCTCGAACTCCACGCGCAGCTGAGCCGCAAACCGCACCACGGCATGAAGATCGTCGCCGCGTGCGTGCCCTCGAAGGACTCCGACCGGCCGCAGCAGTTCGACGGTTTCCCCGTCCTCGGAGACTTCTCCACCGTGCCCGAGACCGTCCGGGAGGTCCGGGCGGACACGGTCGCGGTGCTCTCCTGCCCCGAGTTCGACGGAATCGCCCTCCGGCGGCTGGCGTGGCGGCTGGAGGAGGACGACACCGAGCTCTACGTCGCCTCGGCGCTCATGGAGGTCGCCGGACCGCGCATCAACATCCGCCCCGTCGCGGGGCTCCCGCTGCTGCACGTCGCCCACCCCGATCTCGACGGCGTCCGCCAGCTGGTCAAGGGGGCCTTCGACAGGGTCAGCGCGGTGCTGGCGCTGCTGGTGCTGCTGCCCCTCCTCCTCGTCGTGGCGGTCCTCATCAAGGTGTCCAGCCGCGGCCCGGTCCTGTTCCGGCAGGCCAGGGTCGGCAAGGGCGGCCAGGAGTTCACGGTGCTGAAGTTCCGCACCATGATCCCGGAGGCCGAGCAGGTCAAGGCCCGGCTGGTCGGCCTCAACGAGGGGGAGGGGGTGCTTTTCAAGATTAGGAACGATCCAAGGATCACCCCCGTCGGCGCCTGGCTGCGCCGGTACTCGCTCGACGAGCTGCCGCAGCTGGTGAACGTGCTGCGGGGTGACATGTCCCTGGTCGGACCGCGCCCGCCGCTTCCCGAGGAGGTGGCCCAGTACGGTGACGACGTGCGCCGGCGCCTGCTCGTCAACCCCGGCATGACCGGTCTGTGGCAGGTGAGCGGCCGCTCCGATCTGACCTGGGAGGAGTCGGTGAGGCTGGACCTCAGATACGTCGAGAACTGGTCCCTCGTGCTCGACCTGCAGATCCTGTGGAAGACCTGGTCCGCGGTCATCCGGGGGGTCGGGGCCTACTGACCGGACGTCCCGCCGCGGAGGCGGGCGCTCAGCGCGCCCGCCGTCTCCCGCGGCGCGCGGGACGGCTCCGCACGGCCTGGCGGGACGGGGCGAAGAAGTCCGTCAGGCGCACGCAGTCGCCGATCTCGCACGGCTCCCCGGCGCCGAAGGCCGCGTGGTTCCCCATCGCCCGCCATGCCGCCAGAGCGTCGGCGGTCGAGGCGTAGTCGAAGTCGCAGGCCCACTCCTCGTCCAGGTTGCGCGCGTCCCAGGCCAGGACCGCGCGGTACTGCTCGTAGCCGGGGCTCAGCAGGGTCCGGGCCGCGTCGGCGAGCCACGCGGCCCGCCGGCCCGGCTGCGCCGGGTCCTCCACGGAGCCCCACTCCAGAAGCATGAGGCCTTTGTCGGGGTGGCGCAGGCCGAATCTCCGGTGGCCCTCGACGACCTCGGCGAAGCCGAGCCACTTCCCCTCGGGATTGCTGCAGTTGTAGAAGTTGTAGGCGTCCGCGGCGATGTGGTCGACGTAGTCGTCGCCCGGGTAGAACAGCTCGGCGGAGGTGTGATCGGTGCGGTCGAAGGCGACCGGGGTGACCGTCCAGACGTAGCGGGCCAGGCGGACGCCGTGCGCCCAGTGGACGTCGACGATCTTCCGCCAGGCGTCGACGAAGTCCGCCCCTTCGCCCATGGCGCGGGAGCCCTTCGCCTCCGGCTCGTGGTTGAAGGTGAAGTAGACCACCGCGCCGAAGTCCCGCAGCTCCTGCGCCTGGCGCACGATGTCCGCGTGCAGTTCGCTGCCGGGTCGCGCGTCGGCGATGTCGCGCCAGCGGATGTCGCTGCCGTCCTTGCGGCGCGACTTGACGGAGACGAAGATCGTGTGGCCGGTGTCGCGCGCCCAGACCTGGTGCTCGTTGAAGACGGGCTCGTCCCAGCGTTTGAAGACGCGGACCGCCTCCAGCGGCTGCCCCAGCTCCCGTTCCCGGTCGAGGATCTCCTCCCGGTACTGTCCGACCGCGCCGAACATGAGTCTCCGCTCCCGGATGCGGAACCGCTCCGGTACGGGCTCGGGTAAGGGCCCCGGTTCCGGAGCGGAATCCACGGTGGGCTCCGTGCTCCCGGGTTCCGTGACTCCGGGTTCCGTGCTCCCGGGTTCCGTGCTCCCGGGTTCCGTGACTCCCGGTTCCGCGGTCCCGGGCTCCCATGCCGGATCGGGCTCCCATGCCGGATCGGGGCCCCACGCCGGGGCGGGCTCCGCGACTTCGGGGACGGCCTCCCGGCCGGCGGGGAGGCCGTCCCCGGTCCGGGCGGACTCCGCGGCGGAGGGGAGGGCGGAGAACGTGATCGCGGCCATCGTGGCCAGTGCGACGAACCCGGTACGTCTCATTCTCAGCCCCTCCTGTCAGTAGGCCTGCTGCAGCACCAGGAGCAGATGGCGCTCGCCCGCGGCGGCGGTGACGGCCCGGCCCGGCTGCTCGCCGCCGGCCAGGACGATCGGGCCCGAGCGGCTGCGGGGATTGCGGTCCCCGGAACCGAGCTGGCCCTTGCCGTTCGCCCCCCAGGTCCGGATGGTGTCGTCGTCGAGGAGCGCCACGCCGTACGCCTCACCGGCGAAGACGCTGCGGACCGCGCGGAGCACCTCCCCGTTGGCGCCGACGACCTGAACGGGCGTCGTGCGGCGTTCCACGGTGTTGTCACCGAGCTGACCCGCGGTGTTGTTGCCCCACGAGACGACGGTGTGGTCCCTCAGGATGGCGAAGTTGTGCTTCTCGGCGGAGGAGATCGCGATGACCCCCCTCAGCGGGGCGCGACCGCCGGGACCGGAGACCAGCACCGGGGTCATGCGGGTCCTGTGGTCACCGGTGCCGAGCTGGCCCATGTCGTTGTACCCCCAGGCGGCGACCGAGCCGTCCTGCAGGAGCGCCAGTCCGTGCTGCCCGCCCATGGCGACGGCCGTCGCCCCGGTCAGCCGCTCGGCGCCGTCCAGGCCGCGCACGGGGACGGGGAGCGAGCGGTTCTCGGTGGTGCCGTCCCCGACCATGCCGTACTTGTTCGCGCCCCAGGACAGCAGCGAGCCGTCCTCGAGCAGCACCAGCTCGGTCCGTCCGTCCGCGGCGATCGCGGTGACCCCGGTCAGCGGGCCCGAACCGTCCGGGGCGAGGACCGTGGTGGGCGTCAGCGGTGCGGTCTCGCTGCCGATGCCGCGCTGTCCCGCGTCGCCCTTGCCCCAGGTGACGACCTTCCCGTCGGCGAGCAGCGCCATGGAGAAGTCGCTGTTGGCGGAGAGCGCGACGACCTTCCTCAGCTCGCCGTCCCGCCCGTCCGGGGCGCGTACGGCCACCGGCGCCGACCGGCCGGTGGTGGTGCCGTCGCCGAGCTGGCCGAAGTCGTTGGCCCCCCAGGCGACCACGGAGCCGTCGTCGAGGAGCGCGAGGGAGTGCCGGCCGCCGGCGGCCACCGCGGTGATCCGGTCGAGCGCGGGCCCGCCGTCGAGGCCCCGGACCTGCCCCAGAGCGGTCGAGATCTCCTCGGTGGGGTGGCCGAGCTGCCCGTCGGCGTTCCATCCGGTGGCCCAGACGCCGCCGGTCACCGCGGACGACGGGGTCCCGGAATCCTCCGAGGCCGCGGGGCGCGCGGTCTCGGAGGCGGCGCAGGAGGCCGACAGCAGCAGCAGGAGGGCCGCGGCTCCGCCGAGCAGGATATGGCGGGACGTCATCGGTCCTCCCGGACGCAGGCGAACAGGTGGCGCCGGTAGTTGTCGGCGTACGGGGGCACGGCGTCGTCGTCCGGGCCCAGATCGACGATCTTCGAGAAGGTGGTGGTGCGCCGGAGGAAGTCGGCGATCATGGCGGGGTTCCAGCCCGCGAGCGAGGTCCGGAACCAGGCCTCGTTCTCCTGGCCGGTGTCGAGGAACAGCACCCGGCCGGTGACCCGGTCGAGCAGCCTGAGCAGTTCCTCCGGGCCGACCGAGGCGCGGCCGAGCACGAAGTGGTGCAGGAGGCTGAAGCAGGAGACCACGTCCCAGGTCCGGTCGGCCGCGCCCAGGACCTCCACGCAGTCACCGGTCTCGATCGCCCCTGCGGGCAGGCCGTAGACGGCCTGTCCGAGGGGTACGGCCAGCGGGTCGCGCTCGATCCCGTGGGCGTCCATGCCGAGTCCGCCCATCTCGGAGACGAACCAGCCGTAGCAGCTCGCCACGTCCAGGTAGCTCAGCCCCGCGGGATCCCCCAGGAACTCGCGCATCTTGTCGCGCCGGTCGGTGCACTTGCGCACGGTCGGCCAGCTCTCGGCGAGCTCGGGGGCGTCGATCGGCTGGTACAGCTCCCGGGTGCCGTCGAGCCAGCTCATCCGCAGCAGGTGGTCCTGGAGCGGGGTCGTCACCGGGAACCGCTTGACGGTCACCTCGGCGCTGCGCTCGCCCCGGTGCACGGCGCTGGCCAGCCGGTGGTGGCCGTCCAGGACCTGGTAGTAACCGGACCACTTGACCGGTGCGACGAGGATGGGGTCGTCCGGCCCGCTCTGGTAGGTCCGGGACGCCTGCGGCGCGCCTCCGCGGTGCCGGTCGAGGAAGGCCCGCGCCGTCTCCACGATGCCCGCGTCGTCCGTCGCCCAGAAGTACCGGCCGCCGGTGGCGACGGCACGGCGGGCCAGGGCGCCGTACGGGCTGTCGAGGATCTCCGCGTCGGTCGGTTCGCGGCCGTCGGCCAGGCGCAGCAGCGCGACGTGGGGACCTTCGGACACCGGGGTGGAGCACCAGAGCATGTCCCCGGTCCGGGCGCTGAACTCGGTGGCGGTCCACCCGTTCTGCGCGCCGAGCAGCAACCGGTCGACGGGGACGGTGACCGACCCGCGCCGGCGCAGGAAGGCGGTGGACAGCTGGACCCGCACCTTCGCCGGGATCGGCAGGGACTTCGCCGCCGACACGAGCGTGCGCGACGGCGACGGCCCCGTCAGCCGGCGGAGTGCGACACGTGAGCGCCGCCGTACCGCACGAAGGTTGGCCAGAGCCGACATCAGACCTCCTCGATCACCGGAGACGCGGCGACCCCGCGGGTGCGCCGCCGAAGCAGGGCGGACAGCGCGGTGAGGGAGACACGTTCACGGATTTTCCACAGCAGGATGACATAAATCGTGGCGCACGCGACCAAGCCGGCGCAGAGCGCAGGTGTCGAAGCATCGAGGAAGCGCAGGAGGAGCAGCGGTCCTCCGAAGGAGAGGACCGTCGCGCCGGTCGCCCAGGCGAGGCCGCGGCTCAGCGGCGTCATCCCCGTCGCCGCCTTGACCTGGGCGAACGAGAGCACGTTGCGGAGCACGATGGAGATCGCCCAGTTGACGGCGGCGCCGAGGACGCCGAACCTCGGGATGAGCACCAGCCCGAGGACCACGTCGATCGCGAGCGCGGCGGCGGTGTTCAGCAGGCTCAGGCCGCTCCGGCCGCTCATCAGCAGCATCGTGTCGACGGGGCCCGCGGCCGTGGCGAACATCATCGCCAGGGAGAGGACCAGCACGGGCAGGACCCCCGCCGCGTGGTACTCCTCGGCGAAGAGCGACAGGTACAGGGACGCGGCGGCGGCGGTGGTCACGTAGACCGGCCAGGTCAGGAGAACGGTCCACACCGTGGCCACGGAGAACGTCTGGTGGGCTCCCGCCCGGTCGTCCAGCGCCAGCTGGCGGCTCACGACGGGCTGCATGATCTGCTGCACGGCCTGGGTGCCGAGCTGGCCGAAGACCACGAAGCGGCTGGCGACCGTGTAGACCGCCGCGTCACGGGGCGAGCTGAGAGCGGCGACCATCACGATGTCGGCCCGCTGGAGCGCGGTCTGGCAGACCCTGGCCAGCGCCCGCAGCGCGGTGAAGCGCCAGTACTCGGCGGCCAGCGCCCGGACCGCCGCCGGGGGCTCCTCCTGGGGCGGGACCGCCCGGCGCAGGCCGCGGTACCACCACGCGGCGGCCGCGAGCGCGGGCAGGTACGGCAGGGCCCACATGGCGGTGAGCAGCGCCGCCCCGTCGCCGAGGACCAGGGTCAGCGCGACGCCGCCGATCTGCGCCACCGGCCGGCCGATCCGGTCGATCAGCACGGTGGGCCGCATCTTCCCGTGGGCGCGGGTGGCCGCCAGCAGCACGTTGGCCGCCGCCATGACGGGCAGGAAGACCGCCAGCGCCCGCAGCATGGCCGCCGTCTGGCCGGTCCGGGCGCCGTCGAGCACGGCGGCCAGGAAGGGGGCGAAGGCGAACAGCGCCGCCGCGACGAGAACCGAGACGGCGGCCACCGGGACGAGCGCCGCGTCCACGCAGCGGGCCGCGTCGCGGGTGCGGCCGAGCGCGAGATGGCGGGGCACCCAGCGCAGCAGGCCCACGTCGCAGCCCAGTTCGCACAGCGCGCCCAGGATGAGGAAGACCGAGGTGGCGGCGAAGAACGCGCCGCTGAGCTCCGCGGAGTGCAGGGTGGCGACCAGGAGGACGAGGGCGAACTGGGACGTTCCCGTCACCGCGGCGCCGATGAGGTTGACGGAGCCGCCTCTGGCCATCGAGGCCAGGTTGCCGGGCTGGCTCATTTCGAGCGGCCGGTTTTGGCGGACGTGTCGGTGCTGATCCGGGGGAAGGCCATCGTCGGGGCCTCGTCGGTCACCGGCTTGGGTTCGGGGCCGGAACCGGGCAGGTCGAGCACCACGATCGCGGTCTCCTCCACGGCGTCCTCGGCGTCCTCGGCGACCTCCGGGTCCTCTACGACGACCTCGGCCTCGTCGTCCCGGTCCCGGGGCTCCGCCGCGGTGATCGCGGACATGACCGAGGACTCCACCATGATCGGCTCCGCGGCGGCCCATGAGGAGTCCACCATGATCGGCTCCGCGACGGTCCGCGGGACCTCGCGGCCGGCCGCCGCGCGCAGCCGGCGCCGGCTCGGCGGGGTCAGCACGACCGCACCGATGATCTTCGCTTCGGCGTGCTCGGCCTGGGCGTAGGCGGCTCGCACGTCCCGCCGCCGCGTGACGCCGGCGGTGATCACGAGCAGGGTGGCGTAGGAGACCATGTTCAGGGCCTGGCCGTCGGGGTTGTCGAGCGAAGGACCGGTGACGATGACGAGGTCGGCGCTGTGCCGGAACACGTTCACCGTGTGGAAGAGCCCGCGGCCGAGGAAGTGGCTGGAGGCGTTCTTGAGGTCCGTGCCCTGCGGCAGCAGGTGGGTCTGCGGGCCGGTCTGGCGCAGCAGGGACTGGGGATCGTCGTGATCGAGCAGGACGTCGGTCAGTCCTCGCTGGACGGTCGACCCGAACAGCGCGGACGCGCTGGGCGTCGCGGTGTGGTCGGCGTCGATGAGGATCGTCTCGGTTCCGGCCGCGCCCAGGGCGAGGGCCAGGTCGGCGCTCAGCCGCGCGGCGTGGTCGCCTCCGGAGGCGCCGGCGATGAGCATCGAGGCGGGCATGTCGGTGATCCTGGTCAGCACCGCCACCCGGAGCTTGCGGAGATCCTCGTCGTCCTGCGGGTCCGTCAGCGGCTCGTAGGGCTGCGCGGGCATGCTCCTGACGGCCAGGACCGGCACGCCGTACCGCTCCACCGACTCGGCGTCGCGCAGGCGGTCGTCGCCGTGCTCGCGCAGCATGCCCAGCCCCAGCCCGGCGAGCAGGCCCGCCAGCAGACCGGCGACCCCGAGCTCGGGTGTGCCGAGCAGGCTCGATCCGCTGGAGGCGGGAGCGGAGGAGATGATCTGCCCGGGGAAGATCGGGGTGCTGGCGAGGTCGTTGGCCTGTTCCTCCAGGACGGCGAGCTGGTTGGTGAACTGCGTCACCCGCTGCGTCAGATAGGTGCGCCGGGCCGATGAGAGCTTGTCGGAGGACAGGTCGTTCGTGGCCTTGCGAAGGCTGGCGTCGACCTTGGCCGACTGCTCCTCCACCTGTTTGATCTTGCCGTCGATGATCGACTCTGAGCGGCTCCTGCGATACGTGAGGTAGCTGTTGGCGAACGCGGCCGCGCCTTTGCTCGCGGTGACCGGATCGCTCGCGGTGAAGGTGATCAGGAGGGTCTGGGTGTTGGCGGGGACCTCGACCGTCACCTGGTCGGGGATGGCGGCCCGGTCGACGGCGTCGCCGAGGGCGCCGGCCACCCGGTTCATGACCGTGTCGGCGGTGACCAGCTGGGTCTCGCTCGCGAGATTGATCAGGTCGTCGCCCCGGCCCTCGGGGGAGTAGGGGTTGCCGCTGAGCGGGATGATGAGCACGGTCGTGGAGGCCTTGTAGCTCTGCGGCATCAGCTGGGCCGCCCCCGCGCCGAGGAGGGCGCCGAGGAGGGCGCAGACGATGATCAGCGCCTTGCGGTAACGGAGTGTCTGCGCGAGAAGCTGGGAACGGAACGAAGTGGCCTGACCTCCCGCCACGCGGGTCCCCCTAATCGATCTGTGCCGGCTGGGTGAGCCCCGCACGCTGCTTCGACCCCAGATGAACCTTCACGCCACCAACTCGCCCGAAGTTTACCGGAATATGGCTGATGTTCTACTCTTACCTGAACGAACATCAACCTCACGGTGTGGAACGGGCCAAGGTGACGGCAGCGAGAAGTGTCCTGCTGGTGGCGTCCAGCGGGGGCCACCTGGCCCAGTTGGACGCGCTCGAACCGTGGTGGCGCGAGTGGGACCGGACCTGGGTCACCTTCCGGACCGACGACGCGTCTTCGCGGCTCAGCGGTGAACAGATCGTCTGGGGACATCATCCCACGACCCGCAACGTGCCGAACCTGCTGAGGAACTTCGTCCTCGCGTGGCGGATGCTCCGGCGGAAGCGTCCGGATTTGATCGTTTCAACCGGTGCCGCACTTGCATTCCCCTTTTTCGTTCTTGCCAAAATTTTACGTATCCCCACGGTTTATATCGAGGTGTACGACCGGCTCGACAGCCCGACGTTGACCGGCCGGCTCTGTGTCCCCTTCACGACCCTCTTCCTCGTGCAGTGGGAGGAGCAGCGTCGCTTCTACCCCGGGGCCACGGTCATCGGAGGGCTGCTGTGACCGGCCGGCTCGTCTTCGTCTCGGTGGGGACCGACCACCACCCCTTCGCCCGACTGGTCGCGTGGGCGGACGCCTGGGCGGCGGACGCCCGCGGACGCGACGTCAGGTGCGTCGTGCAGTACGGCAACTCGCCCGCTCCCCGCGTCGCGGAAGGCCACGCCTACCTCGGCCACGACGAACTCACCTCCCTCATGGCCCAGGCCTCGGTGGTCGTCTGTCACGGGGGGCCGACGACCATCGCGGAGAGCCGCCGCCGCGGTCTGCTCCCCGTCGTCGTCCCGCGCTCACCCGGTCTGGGGGAACACGTGGACGACCATCAGGAGCGGTTCTGCGCCCGGCTGTCCGCCTCCGGGCTCATCGCGCTCGCCCAGGACGAGACCGGGCTGCGCGACCGGATCGACCGGGCGCTGGACGACCCGGAGGCGTTCCGCGCCGAGGCGGCGACCGACTCGATCGCCGCGACCGTCCGCCGGTTCGGCGCCCTGGTCGACGAGCTGCTGACGGCCAGGCCCGGCCGGACCCGGCCCTCCTGAGCTCCGGTCCCCGGACCAGGCCTTCCCGGACTCCGGTCCCCGGACCAGGCCTTCCCGGCTCCGGCCCTGCCCGGCTCCGGCCCTCCCGAGGGCCGGAGTCCTCCTTCCCCGGCTAGATGCCCCGCCCCCGCGAGTGGGCCGTACGGAGCAGGAAATCCGGCCGGAGCAGGCCCGCCGTCATCAGCAGCACCAGATATGAGCGGGGCTGCCGCCAGTTGCTGCGGAAGGTCCTCCAGGCCAGCCTGCGGGCCTGCCTGCGCTCGCCGAGCGCGGCGAGCGCGAACGCCTGGCGTCCGGTGAGCTTGGCCGAGGCACGCGGGTCCGCGCGCAGGATCTCGTGCTTGCCGGCGAGGTACTCCAGCCCGTCGACGACCATGCGCCAGTCGCGCTGGAAGAACGACTGCGCACCCCACAGGACGCGGACCAGGGGCTCCTGCACCGCGGCGATCGGACCGGCCGCGGCGGCGCGGAGCATCCAGTCGTAGTCCTCGCCGTAGCCTCCCGGAATCCGCTCGTCGACCAGTCCGATCCGGTCGAAGAACGCCTCCCGGCGGACCAGCACCGTGGACGGGTGCGCCTCCATCACCCGGCGGCGGGCGAGTTCGAGGACGGTGAGCGAGGACTCGTCCGCGACCCGGGCGGTGGATCTGCCGTCGAAGAGCACGTAGATGCCCGAGACCGCGACGTCGGCGCGGCGGGACTCCAGGAGGGCGACCTGGGCGGAGAGCTTGCCGGGCAGCCACTCGTCGTCGTCGTCGCAGAAGGCCAGCAGCGCGCCGCGGCTGCGCAGCGCGCCGCTGTTGCGCGCGCCCGCCAGTCCCGGAGAGCGGTCGTTGCCGACCACCACGACCGAACGGTGCGGATCGGAGCGCTCCATCGAGGCGTCCGGCGGGACCCGGTCGTAGACGATCACGCATTCGATGTCGCCCCCGTAGTCCTGGCCCATGATGGACTCGACCGCCTTGGCGAGCAGCACAGGGCGGTCGCGGGTGGCGACGACGACGGAGACGGTCGGCGGCGCTGGGGAGGGGATGTCGGTCATGCCGCGGTTCTCCTGGGTCTCGGCTGGGGTGGTGTCGCATCGTGCCGGGTGCGCCCCGCCCTGCCGTCCCTGCGGACACCGAGGCCGATGCCGGCGAGCAGGCCGATCGCCGCGTAGGAGACCGGCGGGACCTCGTTGTTGTTCCGGTCGGGCCGCCGGGGGCGGACGGCCGCCCGGACGATCTCGCCGCTGCTGGTCTCCTGCTTCTGCAGCCCGGAGACCTGCCGCTCCATCTCGTTGATCTGACGGACGAGGGACTGCCGGTGGGTGCGCGCCCTGGTGTTGCGGACCACCGTACCCTGCGTCATGGAGGCCAGCCTGGACTCCAGCACGCCGATGCGCGACTGCAGCGCCTCCAGGTGCCGTTGCCGGACGCCCGCGACGATCTGCGCGCGCAGGACCAGGTAGGCGTCCGTGGCCACGCCGACGCCGTTGAGCGCCTTCTCGGGGGTGGCGCCGCTCACCGAGACGGTCAGCACGCGGGTGTTCGGCGGCACGGTGACGACCAGTCGCTCCGCGGCGGTCTCCGGGCTGACGCCGAGGGCGGTGGCGACCCGTCCGATCACGGCGCTGGAGCGCAGGATCTGCGTCTCGGTGTCCACCGTCACCTCGCGGGGGAGGCGCTGGCCCGGTTCGCGCTCGAGTCCCGGATGCACCGGCGTCGCGGGGGCGAACACCTGGGCCGAGGCGGTGTAGGTGTCGGGCGCGAGCAGGGCCTGCACCACACCGGCGGCCAGCCCCAGCATGGTCATGATCCCTATGACGAGGAGGTTGCGGCGCGCGAACCCGACGTAGTCCGACAGGAGCGGATCCGGACGGCCGCTCATCTCCGCCATGGCGGGGTGACTCCGAGCAGCCCGGCGAGGCGTTCGTCGTGGGGGGCGAAACGGTCGGTCAGTTCGGTGCGGAGCGATTCGGGCATCGGAGAGCGCGGCCGGGCGTTGTGCCGCTCGAACGCCTCCGGAGACCACCGGGGCAGGCCGAGGAAGTCCAGTATGCGGGCGTACTCGACCGCCGGGTCGGCGAAGAAGTCCTCGGCGAACAGGACGTGGACGCGCTCCCTGCCGAACAGCCCGAACAGGCGGTCGAGCTGGCCGGCGTACCGCCCCCTGTCGACGTAGGAGTGGTGGCGGTGGCTGTGGCTCACGTAGGCGGGGTCCGCCGTGATCCGCGCCACCTCGCCCTCCAGCCGGCTCTCCTCCAGTTCGATCGCGCGCTCGAACGGCTCCGTCTCGAAGCCGCGCGAGAGCTCGTGCCGGTGCGCGGAGTAGGCGCGCTCCACCGGGTCCCGCAGTACGGCGAGCAGCTTGACGCCGGGCAGGTCGGCGGCGATCCGCCCGGCGGAGAGCGGGTGGTGCATGTAGTAGCCCGCGGACTCGCCCGTGACGACGGGCGCGCCCGCGGCCTGGCGGTGCGCCAGCGAGCGGATCGGGAAGTGCCCGCGGTACCAGTTCATCCCCCGCGGGTAGGCGACGTCGAAGTAGTGCACGCCCTTGTGGAACAGCGGCGGCACGACGCAGGGGTGCGCGATCAGGGCCCGCCACAGGGACGTGGTGCCGCCGCGCTGCGTGCCCACGAGCAGGAAGTCGGGCAGCATGCGCATCCCGCTGGTGAGCCGTCCCACCTGGCGGGTCACCGCTCGCCCGGCCTGCTTGACGACGGGGGGCGCGGACTGGCGTGAGAGCATGGCGTCCTTCCTTACATCCGGGAGCGGCTGCGGTCGAGGAGGTCGAGCAGGGCGTCGGCCTGGGGCCGCAGCGGCTCGCCGATGCTCCCCTGGCCGGCGATGACGTATCGGGCGTACAGCTCGGTCAGATAGAGGGCGAGGGTGGCCCGGGCCGCCCTCCCGCCGACGCCGAACGGCTCCAGGGCCGCCAGCACGCCGTCGGACCAGACCAGGTCCGCCGTCCACGAGGTGGTGGGCCGGACCTGCTGGAGGGTGTAGTGCAGCAGGTCGAAACCGGCGGGCGCGTCCCGGGCGAAGCGCTCCCAGTCCCACAGGTTGACCAGGTCGCGCCGCCAGGCCATGTTCCACGGCGTCCAGTCGCCGTGCCAGGCGCCGAAGCGCAGGTCGAGGTCGCCGTACCGCTCCGCCAGGTGGTCGAGCAGGCCGTCCAGCCGTACGGCGGCGGCGGGATCGCCGACCTGCGCCGGCACGCGCCGGAGGCGGTCCAGGAAGGGGCTCCCGGCGAGCGGGCGGACCTCGGCGGCGACGGCGGAGAGCCCTGACATCGCGGCGACGGGCACGGCGCCGGACGGTCGCCAGCGGCGCACCCCCGTGGGCAGCGCCGACATCACGAGCAGTTCCAGACCGCGCCAGTCCTCGTGGTGGATCACCCGCGGCACGCGGATCCCGGGCGGCCGCAGGACGGAGAGCTCCTCCAGCGCAGCCGTCTCGGCGCGGATCAGGTCGCGGGCCACATCCGTGTCACCCACCTTCACGAACGCGAGGGACTCGCCGGCCGGAGTGATCGCCTGGAGGACGGGTTTGCGGTTGGCGCGCGCGTTCCCGATGCTGACGCTGACCACCACGCGCCGCCCGAGGATCTCCGACAACCGGTGCTGGACCGATTCCCCGCCGGGCGCGCGGACGTGCACGCGGTCGGGGAGGAACCGCTGCGGCAGCCCGGTCCGGACGGCCGCGGAGAGCAGGCCGCGCCCGAGACGGGCCTTGACGCCCAGGTCGTGGCTGTAGCGGCGCAGGGCCGTACCGGCGGCGCGGGGCGCGCCGAGGGGGAGGAGCAGGCGCGCCCGCCGGGCGTCGGGGAGGTAGACGAACTCCTGGACCCCGTCGCCGGCGGCCGGGCCCGGCCGCCGGCCGCGCGGCGAGCGGCTGACCTCGGCCTCGGGCCAGAGCCTGGAGACCGCTTCCAGCCAGGCGGATTCGCTCACCTCTCCGCCACCTCCATTCGCTCGCGTCGCCACATCAGAGCAAGGGCGATCATGACGGTGTACAGCGGGACGTCGAGGAGATCGTAGATGAGCAGGAAGACCGCGAAACTGAGCAGCACGCAGCATCCCGCGATGGCGACGCGGTCGGGATCGCGCCAGTGCGCCGCGAAACGGCGGACCATGAAGCCCAGGAACAGTCCCGCGCCGACCGTCCCGTGGGAGAAGATCAGGAACCAGAGGCTGCCCTGGGTGCCGAGGGGCGGGACGCCGCAGCCCTTGCAGCCGGGCCGTTCCCCGCCGCCCACGGAGGCGAAACTGCCCTGCAGGTCGCGGGTGGAGCCGAAGCCCACGACCGGCGATCCGATCAGGGTGCTGGCCACGGTCACCTCGTAGAGCTGGCCGCGCCGCTCGTTGCTGTGCGGGGTGTCCAGCCGCTGCTCGAACAGCGTCCTGAGCGGTGAGCCGGCGAACACGAGCAGGAGGGCCACCGCGCCGCCCACGGCCAGGCGCAGCGCCCACTTGTTGCCCTTCCGGGCGAAGCGGAAGGTCATGTACGCGGTGCCCAGCCCCAGCACGCCCCACAGGCCCCGGTTGAGCGAGTAGATCACGGGCCAGAGGCACAGGAGCAGGACGACCGGCAGGAGGAGGCGGCGCCGGCGGCTCCCGCGGCTGTGGGCCAGGAGGAAGAAGGGCAGGAAGAGCGCGAGGTTGGCCCCCCAGGAGTTGGCGTAGGCGAACGGCGCGATGGGGCGGGACTCCTCGTACCCGAGGAACGTGGTGCTGGTCGCGGCCTTCGGATGGATGAGGCTGGCCACCAGGTCGTTGCGCGAGAGCGACTTGGGGAGCGCCAGCTCCAGCAGGGAGGGGAATTCGAGGTGGGGCAGGACGACCCCGAGCAGGCCGCCGCCCACCGTCACCACGAACATGAAGCTCAGCAGCCGGACGACGCGCTCGGTCGGCAGCTCCTTCTCCGTGAGGTTGCCGACGTAGAGCAGGACGACCGTGATCGCGAAGTACCAGGCGGCGCGGTAGGCGAAGACCAGGATCCGGTTCGGTTCGCTGCCGGGGACGCCGTAGGGCGCGTCGACGAAGAGCATGAGGACGCCGAGCAGCATCCACACCAGGAAGAGCAGCCACATCGCGAAACCGCGCGGGACCCGGACGGCGCCGCGGCGCCACAGCTCCAGGACCATCGGCACGCTCATGATCAGGAAGATGAACGCGCTGAAACCGGTCGCCCACCACAGGGGGAAGCCGAGGAAGATCACGCTGAGCGGCCAGCCCGGCCGCAGTCCGCGCGCCTGACGGCCCTCCACCGTCAGCGGGGAGAGGGGCGGCGGAGCGGCGGGAGCCCGGGAGGGCGGCGGGGGCCCGGCCGTGCCTGACATGTGTGACCAGATCCTTCCGGGCGCCGCGGTGAACCCGTTCACGGGAACGTGTCCATATTGAAGCCGATACGCGGCTTTCTTGCCAGCCGCCTGGTCACCGCTGACCTGGGAGATCAGTGCGGGTCAGGCGGTATGGAGAAGCATGGGACATGTCATAATCTGCCGACGGTCGGGGGTTTATGTGTTCTTTACCCTGGAGGGGCAATGAGGGGACGTCGACACGCCTCCGCTGTATGGGTCGTGCTGTCAGCGATGGTACTTCTCGCCTGGAGCGGTCCAGCGCTCGCGGTGCAGCACCCGCAGGACCGGGTCGTCTCCGCGGACCCGGCGAACTTCACGCCGCACGCCCTCGACGGCAGGGTCAACGCCGTCGTGCAGATCGGCAACCGGATCTTCGTGGGCGGCAGCTTCACGCAGGTGCGCGAGTGGGACGCCCAGACCGTGCAGACCCGCAACAGGCTCTTCTCCTTCAACGCCTCGACGGGCCGCCTCGACGCGGCGTTCGCGCCCGACGTGAACGGTGAGGTCGAGACGCTGCTGGCGGCCCCCGACGGCCGGTCGGTCTACGTCGGCGGCGCCTTCGGCCAGGTCAACGGGGTCACCAACCGGAGGCTGACCCGGCTCGACGTGGCCGACGGGCAGGCGCTGCCGGGCTTCGCCCCGTCGCTCAACGCGCGGGTGCTCGACCTGCGGCTGGCGGGGGGCCGGCTGTACGCCGGGGGCGCCTTCGCCACGGTGAGCGGCACCCCGCAGGCCGCGCTGGCGACCCTCGACCCGGACACCGGCGCGCGCGACCCGTTCGTGGACCTGGTCTTCGCCGGGACGCAGAACGGCGGCACCACGCAGATCCTCAAGCTGGACGTCACGCCGGACGGGTCGCGCCTGGTGGCGGTGGGCAACTTCGCCACCGTGGACGGCAAGAGCCGCCGGCAGATCGTCCAGCTCGACCTGACCGGGGCGAGCGCCGAGCCGGCCGACTGGCGCACCGCCCGCTACGAGGCGGCCTGCTCCAGCTCCTTCAACACCTACATGCGGGACGTGGACTACTCGCCCGACGGCCGGTTCTTCGTGGTGACGACGACGGGCGCCTACGCGGGCGGCCCGCCCAAGCTCTGCGACACCCACGCGAGGTGGGAGACCTACGCCACCGGCTCGGACCTCGACCCCACCTGGGTCAACTACACCGGAGGTGACACCAGCTACGCGGTGTCCGTGACGCCGCAGGCGGTCTACGTCGGCGGGCACTTCCGCTGGGCGAACAACCCGTTCCGAGGGGACGCCGCGGGCCCCGGGGCCGTCGCCCGGCAGGGTCTCGTGGCCCTCGACCCGGTCAACGGCATCCCGCTGACCTGGAACCCGACCCGGACGCTCGGGGTCGGCGTGTTCGACCTGACCGCGACCGCGCAGGGCCTGTGGGTCGGCAGCGACACCGACCGCATCGGCAACTGGGAGTACCACGCCCGGCTGGCCATGTTCCCGCTGTCGGGCGGTGCGGCCGTGCAGCCGCCGTTCGCCGGCGCGCTGCCGGCGGACGTCTACCAGCTCGGCGCGGGCGCCACTCCGACCGACACCGTCCGGCGCCGCTCCTACGACGGCACCGGGTTCGGCGCCGTGCAGGACGTCGCGGCGGGCGGGGTCTCCTGGTCGGGCGCGCGGGGCGCCTTCATGCTCAGCGGGCGGCTCTACACCCCCTGGTCGGACGGGCGGCTCTACCGCCGCACCTTCGACGGGACCACGTTCGGCGCGCCCGCCGAGGTCGCCCTGAACGGCCTGACCGACTTCGCCGCCGACATGCAGAACATGAGCGGCGTGTTCTACGCCGGAGGCCGGCTCTACTTCACCCGCAGCGGCCAGTCCGCGCTCTACTACCGGGGTTTCACGGCGGAGAGCGAGATCGTCGGGGCCCAGCGCCTCACCGCGAGCGGCAACGTGTCCGGCGTCGACTTCAGCCGGGTGGGCGGGATGTTCCTGTCCGGGGACAAGCTCTACTTCACGGACCGGATCGACGGCCGCCTGCTCCGCGCCGACTTCGTGAACGGCGCGCCGGTGGCCGGTACGGCCGTCGTCCTCGGCGGTCCGGCCGTGGACGGGGTCGACTGGCGCCAGCGCGGCCTGTTCCTGTTCGCCGGGGCCGGGACCGCGGCGCCGAACGCCGCTCCGGTGGCGGAGCTGGTGTCGGCGTGCGAGGAGCTGACCTGCACCTTCCGCAACACGGGTTCGCGTGACTCCGACGGCACGGTGGTCTCCACCGCGTGGTCGTTCGGCGGAGGAGGGAACGCCTCCGGCGCGACGGTGACGCACGCCTTCCCGGGCAGCGGGACCTATCCGGTGACGGTCACGGTGACCGACGACCGGGGGGCGACGGGGTCGGCGACGGCGCAGGTGACGGTGGAGGGGGCCGACCAGCCGCCGGTGGCGGACTTCGCGGCGAGCTGCGCGGAGCTGGAGTGCACCTTCGACGCCAACCCGTCGAGCGACCCCGACGGGTCGATCACCGCGTACGCGTGGGCGTTCGGCGACGGCGCCACCGCCGCCGGGGTGACCGCGTCGCACACGTACGCGGCGGCGGGCACCTACCCCGTCACGCTCTCGGTGACCGACGACCACGGGGTCACCGTCTCGGCGACCAAGGACATCGCGGTCGTGCGGCCCTCCACCGGAGTGGAGTTCGTCGGGTCGGCGGGGTCCAACGCCAACGTGACCGCGCATTCGGTGACGGTGCCGGCGCAGGTGGCCGGTGGTGACGGGCTGCTGCTGTTCATGACGGTCAACTCCTCGTCGGTGACGGTGCCGGATCCGGCGGGGGTGACCGGGTGGGCGCTGGTGGGCACCCGGGACAACGGCGGGGTGGTGACGAAGGTGTGGAAGAAGGCGGCGGCTCCGGACGACGGCGGGGACGTGCTGTCGGTGACGTTGTCGGCGCAGGCGAAGGCGGATCTGACGCTGGTGGCGTACCGGGGGGTGGGTCCTGATGTGGTGGCGGTGCAGGCGAGTGCGTCGGAGACGGTGACGCGGGCCGAGCACACGACGCCGGAGGTGCAGGTGCCGGCGGGTGGTGGCCGGGTGGTGTCGTACTGGGGGGAGAAGTCCTCGGCGACCACGGCGTGGACGGCTCCGGCTGAGGAGACGGTGCGTTCCACCCAGGCGGGTACGGGCAGCGGCCGGATCACGAGTCTGCTGACCGACGGCGGCGCGCAGGCCCCGGCCGGGACGCGTCCCGGGGTGACCGCGACCGCGGATGCGGCGAGCCTGCGGGCCACGATGTGGAGCCTGGTGCTCGCACCCGCCGGATGAGATCGACCCGGGCACGGCCGACCGGCGGCCGGCCGTGCCCGGCTCCCATGGCTTTTTCGTGATGCAAGCCGTGTGAACCCGTTCTATCCCTGTGGCGTCTGATGCGTGTGATGCGCCATCACCCGATGGCCCGGGGGTCTTTTTCCATCACCCTTGAAAGGGGTCACCATGGGGGGACGCAGGAAGTTCTCCGTTCTGGGGGGAGTGCTGGCGACAGCGCTCGCCCTGCTCTGGAGCGGGCCGGCATCCGCTGTGCAACATCCGCAGGACCGCGTCGTCTCCGACGATCCCGTCAACTGGACGCCTCACGTCCTGGACGGCAAGGTCAACGCCGTCGTGCAGATCGGCGGCAAGATCTACGTCGGAGGCGAGTTCACCCAGGTTCGGGAGGACGACTCCGCGACCGTCCTGCCGCGTAAGAGCCTGTTCGCCTTCAACGCCACCACCGGCGCCGTCGACACCGCGTTCACCCCGCAGGTCGAAGGCGAGGTGAAGGCCCTGCTGGCGGCCCCCGACGGCCGGTCGGTCTACGTCGGCGGCGCCTTCGGCCAGGTCAACGGGGTCACCAACCGGAGGCTGACCCGGCTCGACGTGACCGACGGGCAGGCGCTGCCGGGCTTCACCCCGTCGGTGGACGCCCGGGTCAACGACCTGCGGCTGGCGGGGGGTCGGCTGTACGTCGGCGGCGCCTTCGCCACGGTGAGCGGCACCCCGCAGGCCGCGCTGGCGACCCTCGACCCGGACACCGGCGCGCGCGACCCGTTCGTGGACCTGGCCTTCGCCGGCACGCAGAACGGCGGCACCACGGCCGTGCTGAAGATGGACGTCACGCCGGACGGGTCGCGCCTGGTGGCGGTGGGCAACTTCGCCACCGTGGACGGCGAGAGCCGCCGGCAGATCGTCCAGCTCGACCTGACCGGGGCGAGCGCCGAGCCGGCCGACTGGCGCACCGCCCGCTACGAGGCGGTCTGCTCCAGCTCCTTCGACAGCTACATGCGGGACGTGGACTACTCGCCCGACGGCCGGTTCTTCGTGGTGACGACGACGGGCGCCTACGCGGGCGGCCCGCCCAAGCTCTGCGACACCCAGGCCCGCTGGGAGACCGCGGCGAGCGGTTCCGACCTCGACCCCACCTGGGTCAACTACACCGGTGGCGACACGACCTACGCGGTCGGCGTCACCTCGCACGCGGTCTACGTCGGCGGGCACTTCCGCTGGGCCAACAACCCCTACGCCGCGGACAAGGCGGGCCAGGGCGCGGTCTCGCGGCCGGGGCTGGCCGCCCTGGACCCGCTCAGCGGTGTGCCCTTCTCCTGGAACCCGACCCGGACGCTCGGGGTCGGCGTGTTCGACCTGACCGCGACCGCGCAGGGCCTGTGGGTCGGCAGCGACACCGACCGCCTCGGCAACTCGGAGTACCACGGACGTCTGGCCATGCTCCCCGTCGCGGGAGCGGGCGCGCCGGCCCCCGTCTCGGCGGGCAGCCTGCCCGCGGACGTCTACCGGCTCGGATACGGCCTGATCGCCAACAACCTGGTGCAGCGCCGCTCCTACGACGGGACCGCCCTCGGTACGGACGAGTCCGTCGCGGCGGGCGGGGTCTCCTGGTCGGGCGCGCGGGGCGCCTTCATGCTCAGCGGGCGGCTCTACACCCCCTGGTCGGACGGGCGGCTCTACCGCCGCACCTTCGACGGGACCACGTTCGGCGCGCCCGCCGAGGTCGCCCTGAACGGCCTGACCGACTTCGCCGCCGACATGCAGAACATGACCGGCGTGTTCTACGCCGGAGGCCGGCTCTACTTCACCCGCAGCGGCCAGTCCGCGCTCTACTCGCGCGGGTTCAACCCCGAGAGCGAGATCGTCGGAGCCCTGCGCACGACGGTGTCCGGGAACGTGTCCGGCATCGACTTCAGCCGGGTGGGCGGGATGTTCCTGTCCGGGGACAAGCTCTACTTCACCGACCGGACCGGCAACCAGCTCAAGCGGATCGACTTCGTCGATGGCAAGCCCGTGGCGGGTACCGCGGAGACCCTGAGCGGCACCGGCGCCGACGGCCGCGACTGGCGCCAGCGCGCCCTGTTCCTCTACTCCGCCGAGGGTTCCCAGACGTCCAACGCCAAGCCCGTCGCGAAGCTGGTGTCGGCGTGCGAGGAGCTGACCTGCACCTTCCGCAACACCGGCTCGTACGACCCGGACGGGGTGCTCGTCTCCACCGCGTGGTCGTTCGGCGGAGGAGGGAACGCCTCCGGCGCGACGGTGACGCACGCCTTCCCGCGCAGCGGGACCTATCCGGTGACGGTCACGGTGACCGACGACCGGGGGGCGACGGGGTCGGCGACGGCGCAGGTGACGGTGGAGGGGGCCAACCAGCCGCCGGTGGCGGACTTCGCGGCGAGCTGCGCGGAGCTGGAGTGCACCTTCGACGCCAACCCGTCCGGTGACGAGGACGGGTCGATCACCGCGTACGCGTGGGCGTTCGGCGACGGCGCCACCGCCGCCGGGGTGACCGCGTCGCACACGTACGCGGCGGCGGGCACCTACCCCGTCACGCTGACCGTCACGGACGACCGCGGCGGCAGGCACAACGTGACCAAGCAGTTCACGGTCGCCCCGCAGTCGGCGAAAATCGAGTTCGTCGGGTCGGCGGGGTCCAACGCCAACGCGGCCGCGCATTCGGTGACGGTGCCGGCGCAGGTGGCCGGTGGTGACGGGCTGCTGCTGTTCATGACGGTCAACTCCTCGTCGGTGACGGTGCCGGATCCGGCGGGGGTGACCGGGTGGGCGCTGGTGGGCACCCGGGACAACGGCGGGGTGGTGACGAAGGTGTGGAAGAAGGCGGCGGCTCCGGACGACGGCGGGGACGTGCTGTCGGTGACGTTGTCGGCGCAGGCGAAGGCGGATCTGACGCTGGTGGCCTATCGGGGGGTGGGTCCTGATGTGGTGGCGGTGCAGGCGAGTGCGTCGGAGACGGTGACGCGGGCCGAGCACACGACGCCGGAGGTGCAGGTGCCGGCCGGTGGTGGCCGGGTGGTGTCGTACTGGGGGGAGAAGTCCTCGGCGACCACGGCGTGGACGGCTCCGGCTGAGGAGACGGTGCGTTCCACCCAGGCGGGTACGGGCAGCGGCCGGATCACGAGTCTGCTGACCGACGGCGGCGCGCAGGCCCCGGCCGGGACGCGGGGCGGGATCACGGCCACGGCCGACTCGGCGAGCCTGCGGGCCACGATGTGGAGCCTGGTGCTGGAACGCGCCGAGTGACGTGCCCTACGCCCGGTCCCGCCGGGCGTACGGTCGGCCCCGCCGGCGTACGCCCGGATGGGGCGCGTACGGCCGGACACGGTGAAAGGGAACGGTGAAAGGCCCTCCGCGGAGACTCCGCGGAGGGCCTTTCACCGTTTCTGGCCGTGTCCGGCCGTGTCCGGCCGTGTCCGGCCGTGTCCGGCCGTGTCCGGCCGTGTCCGGCCGTGTCCGGCCGTGTCCGGCCGTGTCCGGCGCGGGTTCTGCAGGGTGCCCGTCCGGCGCCCTACCCGATGCGCCAGGTGTCCCCCGACAGGAGCAGGTCGTCCAGGCTGCCGGGGCCGCGCTGGGCGACGGCCTCCTCCAGCTGCGCGGACATCAGCTCGTCGTAGGACGGGCGGTCGACGCTGCGGAAGACGCCGATCGGGACGTGCGCGAACGCCGGCTCGTCCAGCCGGGAGAGCGCGAAGGCCAGCGAGGGGTCGGCGCGGTGGGCGTCGTGGACGAGGATCTCGTTCTCGGCCACCTCCGCCCGGGGGACGACCTCGATGCCGCCGTCGGCCGCCCGGCGCACGGCCTTGGAGGCGCTGGCGATGGGCTGCCCGTGCTCCAGGCGCAGCGTGATGTCGTCGCGCTGCTCCGGGTCCTTCAGCTGGTCGAAGGCGCCGTCGTTGAAGATGTTGCAGTTCTGGTAGATCTCCACCAGCGAGGTGCCCTTGTGCTCGGCGGCCTCGCGCAGCACCGACTGCAGGTGCTTGCGGTCGGAGTCGATGGTCCGGGCCACGAAGGAGGCCTCGGCGCCGATCGCCAGCGAGATCGGGTTGAACGGCTTGTCCAGCGAGCCCATCGGGGTGGACTTCGTGACCTTGCCGATCTCGGAGGTCGGGGAGTACTGGCCCTTGGTCAGACCGTAGATCCTGTTGTTGAACAGCAGGATGTTGAGGTTGACGTTGCGGCGCAGCGCGTGGATCAGGTGGTTGCCGCCGATGGAGAGCGAGTCGCCGTCGCCGGTGATCACCCAGACGCTCAGGTCGGGCCGGGAGGCGGCCAGGCCGGTGGCGATCGCGGGCGCGCGGCCGTGGATCGAGTGGAACCCGTAGGTGTTCATGTAGTACGGGAACCGGGAGGAGCAGCCGATGCCCGAGACGAACACCATGTTCTCGCGCTTGAGGCCGAGCTCCGGGACGAACGACTGGACCGCGGCCAGGATGGCGTAGTCGCCGCAGCCCGGGCACCACCGGACCTCCTGGTCCGACTTGTACTCCTTCATGGACTGCTTGGCGTCGGACTTGGGGACCAGCGCCAGTCCCCTGCCGTTGAGGCCGGGGCCGCTGAGAAGCTCACTCACTGTCGATCACATCCTGGATCACGTCGGCCAGCTCCTCGGCCTTGAACGGGAGCCCCCGTACGCGGTTGTAGCTGATGATGTCGACCAGGAAGCGGGCGCGGAGCAGCATCGCGAGCTGGCCGAGGTTGATCTCCGGGAGCAGCACCTTGTCGTAGGACGTCAGCACCTCGCCGGTGTTGGCGGGCAGCGGGCTGAGGTGCCGCAGGTGCGCCTGCGCGACCTTCCCCCCGGACTTGCGGATCCGCCGTACGGCCGCGGCGATCGGGCCGTAGGTGGAGCCCCAGCCCAGCACCAGCACCCGGGTCCCGCCGTCGGGACCGTCGGGGTCGTCCACCTCCAGCGGCGGGATGTCCTCGGCGATCCCGTCGATCTTCGCCTGCCGGATCCGGACCATGCGGTCGTGGTTGCCGGGGTCGTAGGAGATGTTGCCGGTGCGGTCGGCCTTCTCGATGCCGCCGATCCGGTGCTCCAGGCCCGGGGTGCCCGGGACGGCCCACGGCCGGGCGAGGGTCTCGGGGTCGCGCAGGTAGGGCAGGAACTCCTCGCCCTCGGCCGGCGCGGAGGCGAACGCGGTGGAGATGTCCGGCAGGTCGGCGGCGGCCGGCACCCGCCACGGCTCCGAGCCGTTGGCGAGGTAGCCGTCCGACAGCAGCATGACCGGCGTGCGGTACTTCACCGCGATGCGGGCGGCCTCGACGGCGGCGTCGAAGCAGTCGCTCGGCGACATCGGCGCGACGACCGGCAGCGGAGACTCGCCGTTGCGGCCGTACATCGCCATCAGCAGGTCGGTCTGCTCGGTCTTGGTCGGCATGCCGGTCGACGGGCCCGAGCGCTGCACGTCCACCACGATCAGCGGCAGCTCGGTCATGACGGCCAGGCCGACCGTCTCGGCCTTCAGCGCCACGCCCGGACCGGAGGTCGTGGTCACGCCCAGCGCGCCGCCGAAGGCCGCGCCGAGCGCCGCGCCGACGCCCGCGATCTCGTCCTCGGCCTGGAAGGTGCGGATGCCGAAGTGCTTGTGCCGGGAGAGCTCGTGCAGGATGTCGCTGGCCGGGGTGATCGGGTAGGACCCGAGGAACAGCGGGAGACCCGAGCGCACGGAGGCGGCGATGAGGCCGTAGGCGAGCGCCTGATTGCCGGAGATGTTGCGGTAGACGCCCGGCGCCAGCGGGGCCGGCTTGACCTCGTAGGAGACCGAGAAGGACTCGGTGGTCTCGCCGTAGTTCCAGCCCGCCTGGAAGGCCGCGATGTTGGCCTTGGCGATCTCGGGCTTCTTGGCGAACTTGTTCTCCAGGAACGAGATCGTCGCCTCGGTCGGCCGGTGGTAGAGCCAGCTGAGCAGGCCGAGGGCGAACATGTTCTTGGAGCGCTCGGCGTCCTTCTTCGACAGGTCGAAGCCCTCCAGGGCCTTGACCGTCAGCGAGGTCAGCGGCACCGGGTGGACGCGCCACTCGGTGAGCGAGTCGTCCTCCAGCGGGCTGGCGGCGTAGCCCACCTTCTGCAGGTTGCGCTTGGTGAACTCGTCGGTGTTGGCGATGATGTCGGCCCCGCGCGGCAGGTCGCCGAGGTTGGCCTTCAGCGCCGCCGGGTTCATCGCGACCAGGACGTTCGGCGCGTCACCGGGGGTGAGGATGTCGTGATCGGCGAAGTGCAGCTGGAAACTCGACACGCCGGGCAGGGTCCCTGCGGGGGCGCGGATCTCGGCGGGGAAGTTGGGGAGGGTCGACAGGTCGTTGCCGAACTCCGCCGTGCCCGCGGTGAAGCGATCACCCGTCAGCTGCATGCCGTCGCCGGAGTCGCCGGCGAAGCGGATGATCACGCGGTCGAGTTGCTGAACCTGCTTGGTCACAGCTCAGTCCTCCTCGACGCGAAGGGCGCCGTTGCTGTTGCCACCATGTTTACTTCCATGCTAGATCCCTCGGGGGCCACACGTGGTCTTTCGCGTTCCGCACGGCGTGGGAGTGTGACGCATGTCGCAGTCCCCGGCGTGCCGCGGTGGTGGAGCGTGGGGGGCTCGGGCGTCGCGCCCGCGGCGCGGGGCGGCCGCGCGGATCACGATCGCGGACGGTCGCCCCGACACAGCCCGGCGGCGAGCCGGCACAGGTCAACGTGCAGGCGGCCGAAGAGGACGGTAGGGGTCACGATCGCCAACTATATGTCCTCCCCGGGAAGGGCCCCCATCTCTTCCGGCTATGGGGTCATAGCCGCCGGCTATGACCGGGCCGCGGCGGTCGGACCGGAGCGGTACGTCTCGCCCGCGCGCGTCCCCGCCGGGCCGGAGCGGTACGTCTCGCCCGCGCGCGTCCCCGCCGGGCCGGAGCGGTACGTCTCGCCCGCGCGCGTCCCCGCCGGGCCGAACAGCTCGGGCACGGTGACGAAGGCGTAGCCCTGCGCCGACAGCCGCCGCAGGATCTCGGGGACCGCCTCGACGGCCGAGCGGTGGACGTCGTGCATCAGGATGATCGACCCCGGCCGCGTCCCGGCCACGGCCCGGCGCGCGACGGCCCGCGGGTCGCGGTCGCGCGCGTCCAGCGCGTCGACGTCCCAGCCGACCAGCGCCAGGCCCAGGCCGCGCGCGGCCTCGGCGACCCCGGCGTCGGCCGAGCCGTACGGCGCGCGCGCCAGGGTGGGGGCCTGGCCGGTCGCCTGGCCGATCGCCTCCTGGGCCCGGGTGAGCTGATGGGCGGCCCTGTCCGTCGGCAGGGAGGCGAGGTCGCGGTGGGACCAGGTGTGGTTGGCCACCAGGTGCCCCTCCCGGCTCATCCGCCCGAGCAGGTCGGGGCGGGCGACCGCGTTGGAGCCGGTGACGAAGAAGGTGGCCCTGGCGCCGCCGGCGGCCAGGGCGTCCAGCAGCTCGCCGGTGGCCGGTCCCGGCCCGTCGTCGAAGGTCAGCGCGACGCACGTGACCGCCGCGCAGTCCACGGAGCCCGCCCGGGTGCTCCGCGCCGCGGGCCTGCCGGCGGCCGCGGCCTCGATGGTCTCCCTGATGGACTCGGCGGTGGGCGGCGACCCCGGCGGCCGCCCGGCGCGCACGGCCGCCGCCTGGGCCCGCAGACCGGTGGGGGAGAGCAGGCCCGCGGTCCTGCCCGCCGGTACGGCGACCGCCACCCGGCCGAGCGAGCCGGCGGCCACCTGGTAGTCGTCGAACTCCACGACGAGCCCGCCGTGCCGGTTGAAGGCGAGGGAGTCGAAGAGCCGCGCGTCCGCCCGGACGGCGGCGGCGTCCACGCCGGGTCCCCGCCCGGCCAGCTCCGCCCTGACCAGGCCGGCCAGCGAGGCCAGCGCGGGACCGCCGGAGAGCAGGCCGGGGGAGTCCACGGCGCGTCCCTCCACCCGGTCGTACCAGACGGTGGTCCTGGACTCGCGCCAGCCGGACTGGGTGAGCTCGCCGACGCCCAGCCGCACCCCGACGACCTGCTCGCCCGCGGCGGGCAGCCGCCAGTCCACGTTGAGCTCGGGACGGGCGCGCCCGTCCGGGCCGGGCGGCCGGGTGGCGGTCGCGGTGAACCGGTCGAGCCGCTCGGTCACCACGGCGCGGAGCCGTTCGGTGAGGCGGGGTGCGTCGGCCAGGACGGGGTAGGCGATGTGCACGGTGCGCTCACCGGAGTCGCCGTCGGTGACGGTGGCCGTGGTCAGGCCCCGGACCTTGGCGGGATCGGCGTACTCGACGAGCGTGGGCTCAGAAGGGATCAGCTGATCCGCCGCGTGCGAGGGGGTGGTGGCGCCGCAACCGATCATGGCTACGGTGAGTAGCGCCACCCCGCCGACGAATCGCATTCTGTGCATGGATGTCACCGTAGGCGGGGAATGGCCTCGTTTACTTTTTCTTGGTACGACCGGGGAACAGGCTTTGGCGAATTCGGGTTTGACCGCTCCATCCGGTGACGAGGCATGTCGGATCCGTCAGCGGCCGGGGCCCGGGACCTCCGTACGGCGGGTCCCCGAGAGGAGATCGATTGGACGGCTACTTCGGTTCCTACGCGCTGGTCTTCGCGCTGCTCGCGATCGGCGTGGCGATCTTCGGCGGGGGGCTCCTGGTCAACCGGCTGCTCCGCCCGCACCGGCCGACGGCCGAGAAGCTGACCACCTACGAGTGCGGCGTCGACCCGGTGGGCGAGGGCTGGGCCCAGTCCCAGGTGCGCTACTACGTCTTCACCTACCTGTACGTGGTCTTCGCGGTGGACGCGGTCTTCCTCTTCCCCTGGGCGACGGTCTTCGCCGCGCCCGGCTTCGGCGCGGCCACGCTGGTGGAGATGTTCGTCTTCCTCGGCTTCATCGCGCTCGGCATCCTCTACGCCTGGCGCAAGCGGGTACTCGCCTGGACGTGACCCGGGGGAGGAGAATGGACCCATGGCGGATCTCCCGATGCCCACCGTGCGCCCGGCGGTGGGGCCGGTCTCGCGACTGGCCCCCGCGCCCATGCGCTTCATCCTCAACTGGGGGCGGCGCTACTCGCTCTGGGCGTTCAACTTCGGTCTCGCCTGCTGCGCGATCGAGTTCATCGCCACCTCGATGAGCCGGCACGACTTCATCAGGTTCGGGGTGATCCCGTTCGCCAACGGCCCCCGGCAGGCCGATCTGATGATCGTCTCGGGCACCGTCACCGACAAGATGGCCCCGGCCGTCAAGCGGCTGTACGAGCAGATGCCCGAGCCCAAGTACGTCATCTCCTTCGGCGCCTGCTCCAACACCGGCGGCCCCTACTGGGACTCCTACTGCGTGACCAAGGGCGTCGACCAGATCATCCCGGTGGACGTCTACGTCCCCGGCTGCCCGCCCCGGCCCGAGGCGCTGCTGCACGGCATCATGAAGCTCCAGGAGAAGATCGCCGCCGAGCACCTGGGCGACCGCTACGCCGCTCCGGGCGGGCGGGCGTGAGCGGGCGGGCGGACGTCTCCGCGATCGAGGAGCGGTACGGCTCCCGCGTCCGGGTCTCGGAGTCGTACGGCGAGACCACGGCGGACGTCGACCCCGGCGACTGGACCGGCCTGCTGGAGGCCGCCCGCGACGGGGGCCACGTGTTCCTCGACTGGCTGACCGGGGTCGACGAGCCGCCGGAGGGCTTCGCGGTCGTCGCCTGCGTCTACGACCCGGACGCCCGCTCGCGCCTGCTGCTGCGCACCCGGGTGCCGCGCGAGGACCCCCGGCTGCCCACCGCGACCGGCGTGTTCCGGGGCGCGAACTGGCACGAGCGCGAGACCTTCGAGATGTTCGGCGTGGTCTTCGAGGGACACCCCCACCTCGTCCCGCTGCTGCTGCCGGACGGCTTCGAGGGCTTCCCGCTGCGCAAGGACTTCGTGCTGGCCGCGCGGGTCGCCAAGGCCTGGCCGGGGGCCAAGGACCCGGGCGAGTCCGACCGCGACTCGGCGGGCTCCCCGAGCCGCCGCAAGACGCTCCCGCCGGGCGTTCCGGCGGACTGGGCGCGCGACGGCCGGGCCGGCGGCCGGGCCGAGGGGCGTTCCGGGACGGAGGCGTGATGCTCGCCGAGGTGCTCGACGCCGCCGTCCGGCTGGTCGCGATCGTCGCGGTCTTCCTCGTGCTGCCGCTGGTCGCCGGCCAGATGGAGCACAAGGTCATGGCGCACATGCAGGGCCGGCTCGGGCCGATGTACGCCGGGGGCTTCCACGGCTGGGCCCAGCTGATCGCCGACGGGGTGAAGTTCCTGCAGAAGGAGGACGTCGTCCCGGCCGCGGCCGACCGCCGGGTCTTCGCCCTGGCCCCGGCCGTGGCGCTGGTGCCGTACCTCGTGGTGCTGGCCGTGATCCCGATCGGACCCGGCCTGGTCGGGGCGGACCTGGACGCCGGGCTGTTCTTCGTGCTGGCCGTGATGGGGGTCGGCGTGCTCGGTTCGATCATGGCCGGGTGGTCGTCGGGGAACAAGTACTCCCTGATGGGCGGGATGCGCTCGGCCGCGCAGCTGATGTCCTACGAGCTGCCGCTGGTGCTGGCCGCCTCCAGTGTCGCGATGGCGGCGGGCACGCTCTCCCTGCCGGGCATCGTGGCGGCCTGGCAGTGGTGGTGGCTGCCCTGGCAGGCGGTCGGCGGCGTGGTGTTCTTCGTGGCGGGACTCGCCGAGTTGCGCCGCCCGCCGTTCGACATGCCGATCGCCGAGTCCGAGATCATCATGGGCCCGATGACGGAGTACACCGGGATCCGGTTCGCCCTGTTCATGCTGGCCGAGTACGCCGGGATCATCGTGCTCTCGGCGCTCACGAGCGTGCTCTTCCTGGGCGGCTGGCACGGCCCGCTGCTGCCCGGCCCCGTGTGGCTGCTGCTGAAGGTGTTCGCCCTGGTGTTCGTGGTGATCTGGGTCCGGGTGAGCTTCCCCCGGTTCCGCGAGGACCAGTTGCAGAAGCTCGCCTGGACCGGCCTGGTGCCGCTGGCGCTGCTCCAGCTCCTGCTCACCGGGGTCGTCCGGGTCGCGGCCGGGTGAGCGCCCCGCCCGCCGGGCCGGCGGGCGGGGGCGTCACTGGACGATGCGCAGCATGATGTCGGCGGCGGAGGGCCGGTTGGCGGGGTTCTTCTCCAGGCAGGCGGCGGCCAGCGGGCGCAGGGAGGCGGGCAGGACCGACAGGTCCGGCTGGTGGTTGATCACCCGGTTGAGGATCGCCGGGATGGTGTCCGAGCCGAAGGCGGTGCGGCCGGAGGCGGCGTAGATCATGGTGGACGCCCAGCTGAAGACGTCGGTCTCCGGGCCGACGTGCCCGCCGGCGAGCTGCTCGGGGGACATGTAGGCGGGGGTGCCCATGACGCTGGAGGTCACCGTGACCTGGTCGAGGGCGCGCGCGATGCCGAAGTCGATCACCCGAGGGCCGTCGGAGCCGATCAGCACGTTGGCCGGCTTGAAGTCCCGGTGCACCACGCCCGCCTTGTGGATCGCGGCCAGCGCGCCCGCGGTGGCCAGGGCGAGCCGGGTCAGCCCGTCCTCGCCGCGCGGCCCCTGGTCGCGGACGAGCTGTTCCAGCGACATCCCGTCCACGTACTCGCTGACCACGTAGGCCTGGTCGTCGTTGATGTTCACGTCCAGCACCCGTGCGGTGGAGAAGGTCGCCACCCGGCGGGTCGCCTCCACCTCCCGCAGGAACCGGTCCCGGGCCGCCTGGTTGCCGGTGAACCGCTCGTGCAGGACCTTGATCGCCACCTTCCGGCCCTGCGGGCTGAGCGCGAGGTGGACCGTGCCCTGCCCGCCCTGGCCCAGCGTGTCGATCACCCGGTAGGGGCCGATCCACTCGGGGGACCGGTCGGAGGAGGCGAAGGTCCGGTTCACGTTCGCGTTCGAGGACTGCGGGCTGTACAGCGTGTGCTGGGTGTGCGGCGTGTGCCGCGGGCCGGACGGCGGGGCCGCCGTGTACGGCCCGGGAGCGGGGCTGTGGTGCGGCGGCGCGGGGTGCGGCGGATAGGCGGGCCGGCCGTACGGCGGGGCCGTGGGAGCCACAGGAGCGGCGGTGTGCGCGTGCGGGTGCGGCGGAGGGGCGACCGGCGGGTGGTAGGGCGCCCCGGTGAAGGAGGGCTGCTCCCGGAAGACCGAGCCGCGGATGATCAGCGCGTGACCGAGGCCGCCGAACCAGGAGCCGAGCAGGCCGACCGTCGTCATGGCGTCCAGCCAGGCCGGGACCAGGTCGGTGTCCCCGTAGATCTGCACCTCGATGAGGAAGACGCCTATCCCGAGGGCGTAGAGGACGGTGGCGAAGACGAGCGGGACGCTCCGGAGCCGCCGGGCGGCGTAGCCCATGATGAACGGGGTGCCGAGGCCGCAGGTGAACAGGGGTACCAGCGCCCACACCACGCTCCATCCGGTGGTGGACGGAGCGGGTTTCTGCGACGGGTGCCAGGCGGAGCCGTACTGCTGGGACATGGCCGGAACAATACGTACATCTGAGGGCGCGTGCAGTCCCTCTCCCGGTTGATCTCCCGAAGGACCCGGGAACTCGAACACACAGGCTGTGGACAACGGTTGTGGACAACCCGGGGAATCTGTGGACGGAACCTGCGCGGTCCTCCGCGTCTTGGAGCGGACCGCCGCATTCCCGCGGGACCCCGGGTGCGTCATGATGTCCACGTGGCGCGAATACCGGGAGTGGGACTGGTGAAGGGGCTGTCCGTCACCCTCCGGCACATGCTGAGCCGGTCGGTGACCCAGCAGTACCCCGAGGTCAGGCCGGACCTGCCGGCGCGGAGCCGGGGGGTGATCGCGCTCGTCGAGGAGAACTGCACGGTGTGCATGCTCTGCGCGCGCGAGTGTCCCGACTGGTGCATCTACATCGACTCCCACAAGGAGACCCTGCCCGCCCCCGAGGGCGGACGCCCGCGCGCCCGCAACGTGCTCGACCGCTTCGCCATCGACTTCTCCCTCTGCATGTACTGCGGGATCTGCATCGAGGTCTGCCCCTTCGACGCGTTGTTCTGGTCCCCGGAGTTCGAGTACGCCGACGGCGACATCCGCAACCTCGTCCACGAGCGGGACCGGCTGGCCGCCTGGGTGCAGACCGTTCCTCCGCCGCCCGCCCACGAGCCCAACGCCGATCCGCCCAAGGAACTCGCGGCGGCCTCCCGCCCCGCCCGGCCCGCGGCCCCGACCCGGCCCGCCGCGACCGCCCGGTCCCGGCCGCGGGTCGACCCCGCCGCCGGGTCCGAGCCCGCGGCGGAGCCCGGGTCCGCGGCGGAGCCCGGGTCCGCCCGGCCGGGTCCCGCGGCGGGGGCCGAATCCGCCGGAGGGTCCGAGGCCGCCCGGCCCGGGGCCGCCGCGGAGTCCGAGCCCGCTGCGGGATCGGTCCCCGGCGCAGAGGAGAAGGGCGCGGGGGAGGCGGAGGAGAGGGCGGGACGGCCGCGCCGCAGGACGTCGGCCGGGCACGCCAGCGTCCGGGCGATCAGACCGCCGGGAGCGCTGCCGAAGAAGGACGATCCCCCCGGGAAGGAGCAGCCGCCGGGAGGTCCACCCGGGAAGGAGCAGCCGTCGGGCGGCTCGTCCGGCGGGGGGTCGTCCGCAGAGGGCTCGTCCGGTGGCGGTCCGTCCACAGGCGGTCCGTCCACAGGGGGCTCGTCCGGTGGCGGTCCGTCCACAGGCCGGGACGGCGGACCTCCGGCGAAGGACGGACCGGGGGATGCTTCTCCCACGGATCCGAGCGGCGGCGAGGAGGAGCCATGACGGAAGCGGTGCCGTCCTACCTGTCGCCGACCGGGCAGGAGATCGTCTTCCTCCTCTTGGGGGTGCTGGCCGTCGGCTCGGCGCTGCTGGTCGTGACCACCCGGCAGCTCGTCCACGCGGCGCTCTGGCTGGTCGTCTGCTTCGGCGCGCTCGCCGGGTGCTACCTGGTCCTGACGGCCGAGTTCGTGGCGTGGGTCCAGGTGCTGATCTACGTCGGGGCCGTCGTCGTCCTGCTCCTGTTCGGCATCATGCTCACCCGCGCCCCGATCGGGAGGGCGGCCGATCTCGACAGCGGCAACAGGATCGCCGCCGCGGTCGTCGCCCTGGCGACCGCGGCCGTCCTGGTCACCGTGGTCGTCGACGGCTTCCATACGGCCTATACCCCCCTGGAGCCGGGGCGCGGTTCGGCGGGCGAGCTCGGCTCCAGCATCTTCCGCACCTGGGTGCTCCCCTTCGAGGCGCTCTCGGTCCTGCTGCTGGCCGCCCTGATCGGCGCCATCGTCATCTCCCGCACCGACATCCGCGGGAGGGAGTGACGTGCACATCGTCTATCCGGCGGTCGTCTCGGCGCTGCTGTTCTCCATCGGGGTGTACGGCGTGCTCGCCCGCCGCAACACCATCCTCGTCCTGATGTCCGTCGAGCTGATGCTCAACGCGGTCAACCTCAACCTGGTCGCCTTCGACGTCTGGCTGCGCGACCGGCTCCACGGCGGCCAGGTCCTCACCCTCTTCGTCATCGTGATCGCCGCCGCCGAGGTCGGCCTCGGCCTGGCGATCATCCTCACCCTCTACCGCAACCGCCGGACCGTCGACCTCGACCGCCTGCGCGCCCTGGCCGAACCCGGCGCCTCCGCCCCGGGCGATGCCTCCGGCCCGGACGACGACTCCGGGGACGGTCCCGCGCCCGACGCCTCCTCGGCCGGGGCGCCCCGCCCCGAGCCCCTCGCCTCCCACACCTCTCCCGTCACCGTCCCCGGCGCCGATGCCGGCGCACCGGGCCGCGACGGCACGACTCCCGGGACGGTGACGCCGTGATCACCCTCGCCGCGCTCGCCGTCGCACTGCCGTTCCTGTCCGCGGCCGTGGCGCTGCTGGGATCGCGCTGGCCGGGGCACGCCCGGGGCGGACCCGCCGACACGGCCGCGAACCGCCGGGCCGCCTGGATCGCCGTCGTCCCCACCGCCGGCTCCACCGTTCTCGCGGCCTGGCTGGCCTCCACCCACTGGACGCGGTTCGGCGACGACGGGGGAGCGCCGTTCCCCTTCGCGGACGCATCCGACGTCCCCTCCGTCACCGGGACGCTCACCGTCGTGGACACGGGCTCGGTGCCGATCTCCCTCGGCCTCCAGCTGGACGGCCTGTCCACGGCCATCGCGGTCCTGGTCACCGTCGTCGCGCTCTGCGTGCAGGTCTACTCGATCGGCTATCTGCGCGGCGACCGCCGCTACCCGTCCTACAGCGCGTTCATCAGCCTGTTCACCGCCGCGATGCTGCTGGTCGTCTATGCCGCCGACCTCCTCGTCCTCTACGTGGGCTGGGAGGTCATGGGCCTCTGCTCCTACCTGCTGATCGGCCACTGGTGGGAGGACCGCGCCAACTCCCGGGCGGCGGTCAAGGCGTTCCTGGTCACCCGCATAGGCGACGTCGGCTTCCTGTTCGGCGTCTTCGTCCTCGGCACGGCCGCCGGCAGTTTCAGGATCGACGACATCCTCGCCGCGGCCATGAACATCTCGCCCGTCGATGCGGGAGCCACGGGCACGGCGATGCCCGTCAGCACGCTGACCGCCGCGACGCTGCTGATCCTCGCCGGGGTGGCGGGCAAGAGCGCCCAAGCCCCGCTGCACACCTGGCTTCCCGACGCGATGGCCGGTCCCACCCCCATCAGCGCGCTCATCCACGCGGCCACCATGGTCGCCGCCGGGATCTTCGTCGTCGTCCGGCTCCACACGCTCTTCATCCTCGCGGACCTCACCCTGAACGTCCTCGCCGTCCTGGCCGCCCTCGGCATGCTCGGCGCCGCCCTCGCGGCCCTCGCCCAGGACGACCTCAAACGGGTCCTGGCCTACTCCACGATCAGCCAGCTCGCCTACATGGCGGCGGCGCTGGCCGCGGGCTCCGACGGCGCCGCGGTCTTCCACCTGATCACCCACGGCGCCTTCAAGGCCCTGCTCTTCCTCTGCGCCGGAGCGGTGATCCACGCGGTCGGCTCCAACCTGATGAGTGCGATGGGCGGCCTGCGCCGGGAACTGCCCGTCACCTTCGCCGCGATGACGGTCGGCTTCGCCGCCCTGATGGGACTCCCCCCGACCAGTGGGTTCTTCAGCAAGGACGAGGTCCTGGTCGCCGTCGAGCGGGCCGTCTCCCAGGGGCCGCTCAGCGACGCCGCAGCCCTGCTGCTGTACGGCAGCGCCCTGGCCACGGTCGCGGTGACCGGCGCCTACGCCACCCGCGCCTGGCTGCGCACCTTCTTCGGGGAGCGTCCCGCGGTCGCCCTTCCCGAGCCCGCTCCCGGCACGGCCCATGTGATCGACGTCCACGAGGCTCCGGCCACCATGCGCCGGCCGATCCTGGTGCTCGCGGTGCCCGCCCTGCTGCTGGGCTTCGCCGGTGCGGCCGGGGTGCACTGGGGCACCGCCGCGCTGAGCGTCGCGGTGACGCTGCTGGGCGCCGGTGCGGTCTACGCCGTGTGGCGGAGCGATCCGCAGAGCGATCCCGCCCGCATGCTCGGTCCCTTCCGGGGCGCCTGCGAGCGGGCCTTCTCCGTCGACTCCGCCTACCGGGCGCTGTTCGTCGGCCCGTTCCTCGCCCTCGCCGGCCTGGTCGTCCGCACCGACGACCGCGCGGTGGACGGCGCGGTGCGCGGTTCCGGCCGGGCGGCCCTGGGGCTGTCCGGCCTGCTGCGGCCGGCGCAGAACGGCAACCTCCAGCTCTACCTGACGGGCCTGCTCGCGGGCGTCCTGCTCATCGCGGTCGGGGCGGTGGTGTTCGGGTGAATTCTCTCCTGCCATGGGTGAGCCCCTCCTTCCTGCCACGGGTGGGCTCTCTCCTACCACGGGAGCCGGGCGCGGCGGGGTCGCCCCGGGTCCACCGGGCGGTGGTGCGCCGATGAACTGGGTGCCGATCGCACTTCTCGCGGTGCCGCTCGCCGGTGCCGCCGCGCTGCTGGCGCCGCTCCGGACGGACGCGGCGGCCAGGGGGCGGCTGCTGCGACTGCACGGACTGGCGGTCTCCGGGATCACGTTCCTGCTCGCCGTGGTGCTGGCGGCCGGGTTCGACCACGCGGATCCCGCCCGCGTGCAGTTCACGACGGACCTCGTCTGGATCCCCGGCCTGGACCTCCGCTTCCACCTGGGCGTGGACGGGATCTCGCTCCCGCTGGTCGTGCTGACCGCACTGCTGACCTTCCTCTGTTTCGTCTACCTGTGCTGGGGCCGGTCCGACGGCCCCGGGCAGCTGCTGCGGCCCCGGCCGGGCGGCAACCGCCCCCGGGCCCTGGTGTTCACCCTGCTGGTCCTCGAAGTCGGCATGATCGGCACGTTCCTCGCACTCGACCTGCTGCTCTTCTTCGTCTTCTTCGAGATCGTCCTCATCCCGATGTACTTCGTGATCGCCGTCTGGGGCGGCCGGGCCCGGCGCGCGGCGGCGACCAAGTTCATCCTCTACACGCTGCTCGGCTCGGTCGTGCTCCTCATCGGCGTGCTGCTCGTCTGGACGCAGACCGGCACGCTGGACCTGGTCGCCCTCGCCGGGGCGCAGGGCACCGGGATGTCCCGGGCGGTGCAGATCACCGCCTTCCTGGCGATCGGCCTCGGGCTGGCGGTCAAGACCCCGATGTGGCCGCTGCACACCTGGCTGCCGGACGCCCACACCGAGGCGCCCACGGTCGGTTCCGTGCTGCTCGCCGGCGTGCTGCTCAAGATGGGCACCTACGGTTTCGCCCGCATCGCGATCCCGGTCCTGCCCGACGGCGCCGCCGCCGTCGCCCCCTGGCTCGGTGCCCTCGCGGTGGTCGGCATCGTCTACGGCGCGCTCGCGTGCCTGGCCCAGCGCGACCTCAAACGGATGATCGCCTACTCTTCGATCGGCCACATGGGCTTCGTGCTGCTCGGCTTCGCCACGCTCACCCCGGTCGGGGTGAACGCCGCGCTGTTCGGCAACATCGCGCACGGCCTGATCACCGGCCTGCTGTTCTTCGTCGCCGGGGCCGTCAAGGAGCGGTACGGCACCGCCGACATGCCCACGCTCGGCGGAGGCCTGCTGGTCCGGCTGCCGCATCTCGGATCCGTGCTGACCTTCGCCTGCATCGCCTCCCTCGGACTGCCCGGCCTGGCCGGTTTCTGGGGGGAGATGCTCGCCCTCCTCGGCGCCTTCGATCCCGCCCCCGGCCTGTCCCGCCCGCTCTTCCTGACCTTCATGGCCGTCGGCGGCCTCGGCACCGTGCTGACCGCCGCCTACTTCCTGGTCATGCTCTCCCGCGTCACGCACGGCCGCCCCACCGAGACCGTCCACGCCCCGGTGCTCGCCGGTGCCGGTGTGGGAACCGGCCCCGGCGGCGCCGTGACGGAAGGCACCGTGACGGAAGGCACCGTGAACGCCGGCACGGCGAGCGCGGCCATCAGAGGGACGGGACCTGGAGGTGCCGAAGGTGGAGGTGCCGAAGAGACGGGATCCGGAGGCGGCGGAGGAGGGATCCGGGACGTCAGGGCCTACGAGGCGGTCGCCTGGGCTCCCCTGATCGGGCTGATCCTGCTGTTCGGCCTCTGGCCGAAGGCGCTGCTGCTCATCACCGACCCGGTGGTCCGGACCTTCGTGGGGGCCCCGTGATCCAGTCGATCGACTACTACGCGATCGCGCCGCCGCTGATCCTCGCGCTGGTCGCGGGTCTCGTCCTGCTCCTGGACGCCTTCCTGCCCCGCAGACCGTACTCCCGGCCGCTGCTGGGCGGGGTGACGCTGGCCGGGCTGCTCGGGGCGTTGGGCGTGGTCGTGGCGCAGGCCCTGCGCACCGGCGCCCCCCTGCGGACCTTCTGCGTGCCCGAGGGCCTGGCCGGTCCCTCGCGAACCGGCCTCATCCCGTCCGGTCCGGTGGGCGGCGGCCTCCCGGCGGGGGACATCCTCCCGGCGGGGGACATGCCCGCCATCGCGGCGGGCCCCTCCTGCTCGTTCGTGGTGGACGGTTTCACGCTCGTCTTCGCGGGGCTCGCGCTGGCGGCGGGGATCGTGGTGGCGCTGCTGTCGATGGCGGAGATCGCCTCCGGTGAGGACGTCCCCGCCGGAGAGTGGCACTTCCTGCTGCTCTGCGTGCTGACCGGAGCGGTGGCCCTGCCCGCGGCCCGTGACCTGGTCATGCTGGTGGTCGCTCTGGAACTGGTGTCCCTGCCGGTCTTCGCGCTCACCGCGCTGAGGCGCTACGACGGCCGCGCCTCGGAGGCGGCGGTCAAGCTCTTCCTGGTCTCGGTGGTCTCCACGGCGGTGATGCTCTTCGGGGTCTCCCTGCTCTACGGCGTGACCGGGAGCGTCCACCTCGACCGGCTGGCGCGGGCCCTGCGGGAGTACGCGCCGTGGTCCGGCGCGGATCTCGGTCCGGTGCAGGAGAGCGGGCAGGCCTACGCCTCCTCACTGCAGATCTCCCACGACCTGCCACCGGTGCTCACCGTGGCCATGGTGCTGGTCCTGGCAGGGTTCGCCTTCAAGGTCGCGGCGGTGCCGTTCCACGCCTGGGCCGCGGACGTCTACCAGGGGGCGCCGGTTCCGGTCGCCGCGCTGCTCTCGGTGATCTCCAAGGCCGCCGGGTTCGCGGGTCTGATCCTCATCCTGGTGGCCGCCCTGCCCGCCCAGGCGGCGCTCTGGGCTCCGATCATCGCGATCGTCGCGGCGCTGACCATGACCGCCGGAAACCTCCTGGCCCTCCGGCAGCGCCACGCGGTCCGCCTGCTCGCCTGGTCGTCGGTGGCCCAGTCCGGTTACATCCTCGCCCCCCTCGGCGTCCCGACCCGCGAGGCGGCGAACGCCTCGATCGCCTACCTGGTGTTCTACGCCGCGATGAACCTGGGGGCGTTCGCCGTGGTCATGCTCGTGTCGAGGCGGGACGGGCAGGAGGAGATCGACGGCTACCGAGGGCTGGCCTTCCGCCGTCCCGTGGCGGGCCTGTCGCTGGTGTTCTTCCTGATCTGCCTGGCCGGACTGCCGCCGGGTCTGGCCGGGCTGTTCGCCAAGATCGTGGTGTTCCGGGAGATCGTCGACGGCGGCGGGGCGTGGCCGGCCGCCGTGATGGCGGTCAACACCGTGATCGGTCTCTACTACTACGTCACCTGGGCCGCGCGGATCCTCACCCCGGTCCCGGCGCACGTCCCGATCGTCGGAGAGACCGGGACGACCATCGAAGAGACCGGGACGACCATCGGAATGACCGCCGGAGCGTCCGGAACGGCTGCCGGCGCATCCGGCGTGATCGGGGCTCCCGGGGCTCCCGGTCCCGGCGCGGGGCCGCCGGACACGACTCGGGAGGTGCCCGGCACGACCCGCGCAGAGCCCGGATCGCGTGCCGGATGGCTGCCCGTGGGGGTGGCGATCATCCTGTCCGGCCTCGCCGCCGTGGCCTTCTCGGTGGCTCCGCAGGTGGTGCTCGACCTGGTGCCGGGGTTCCTGCTCGCCTTCCGCTAGCGCTCCGGGGAACGCTCGGCCGGGCCGGAGACGTTGTCACTGGAGAACCACCGTCACTGGAGAACCACCGTCACTGGAGAACCACCGTCAACGTCACTGCAGAAGCAGCATCGATCCGGACAGGAGATGCCGTGCGGCACAACGGTCTGCGCACCGCGGTCCTCCTGGGTGCGCTGTCCGCGGTGATCATCATGGTGGGGGCGTGGCTGGGGGGCGGCGTCGGCGTGCGGATCGCAGTCGTGATCGCCCTGCTGGGCAACGGCTCCGCCTATTTCCTCTCCGACCGCATCGCCCTGTCCGCGATGCGCGCCCGGCCGGTGGGCGAGGTCGAGCAGCCGATCCTCTACCGGATCGTGCGCGAGCTCTCCACCGATGCCCGCCGGCCCATGCCGAGGCTCTACCTCTCCCCGACCATGCAGCCCAACGCCTTCGCCACCGGACGCAACCCGCGCAACGCCGCGATCTGCGTCACCTACGGGATCACCCGGCTCCTCGACGAACGGGAACTGCGCGGGGTCATCGGCCACGAGCTGTCACACGTCTACAACCGGGACATCCTGACCTCCTCGGTGGCCGGGGCGCTCGCCACGATGATCACGTACCTCGGTTACGTCGGCGTGTTCTTCGGCGGCGGGGACGACGACGAGGGGCCGGGCTTCCTCGGCGCGCTGCTGATGATGGTGCTCGGCCCGGTCGCGGCCGGCATGATCCAGATGTCGATCTCCCGCTCCCGGGAGTACCAGGCGGACGAGTCGGGGGCCCGGCTGACCGGTGACCCGCTGGCTCTCGCCTCGGCGCTACGGAAGATCGAGATGGGGACCAGAGGGCTTCCGCTCCCGGAGAACGGCCGTCTCGCCTCGGCCTCGCACCTCATGATCGCCAACCCCTTCCAGGGTTCGGGGATCGGCCGGATGTTCTCCACCCACCCGCCCACCGCCGAGCGGGTCGCCCGCCTGGAGCGCATGGCCGGCTACCGCCGCTGAACCCCGCCCGGGAACCCGTCGTCCCGGGAACCCGCCGCCCGGGTGGCCCGCCGTACGGCGGAGGGCGGCGGTCCCGTACCCGCCGGGTGAGGTGTCGCGTCCGGCGGGTACGGGACCGCCGGATGGGCGGGGTGTCGGGTGAGCGTGAGGCGTTCCGGTCGGCCCGCCGGATGGGCGGGGTGTCGGGTGAGCGTGAGGCGTTCCGGTCGGCCCGCCGGATGGGCGGGGTGTCGGGTGCGCGTGAGGCGTTCCGGTCGGCCCGCCGGATGGGCGGGGTGTCGGGTGCGGCGGGTTGTTCCGGTCGGCCCGTCGGATGTGCGGGCGGTGGCCGGTCGGAACGCGGGTCGGGTGCGGCCGGGGCCGGATCTACGAGTGCAGGGCGGCGGGGTCGGTCTCGCCCGGCGAGAGGCCGGGGATGCCGTCGATGCTCTCGCGGTTGTTCTTGGCGCGGTAGGCGCGCTTGGCCTTGGAGTCCTTGCGCTGGGCCCATTCGTCCAGCAAGGTGCGGTCCTGGTCGTAGGACATGAAGGGGACGGAGAAGCCGCAGGAGTCGGCGATGCGGTCGCAGTCGACGATGATGACCGATCTCACGCCCGGATGCGGGCCGAACCTGGCGAGCAGTTCGGGAAAGCCGGGGTCCTCCGGTACGACGACGCGGCCCGTGCCGTACAGGCGCACGATGTTGGGCGGGCCGGAGAAGGCGCAGAACATGATCGTGATGCGCCCGTTCTGGCGGAGGTGGGCGATGGTCTCCACACCGCTTCCGTCGAGATCGAGGTAGGCGACCGTGGTGTCGTCGATGACGGTGAAGGTGTCGGAGTATCCCTTGGGGGAGACGTTGACGTGGCCGCCCCGCTCGGGGGCGGTCGCAACGAAGTAGACCGGCTGCGCCCCGATGAACGCGCGCAGCCGGTCGTCGATCCTGTCATGAATTTTCCCCATGGAAGGGAAGATAGCCGAGCTCACTCGCCCGGCAACCACCACGTCCAGAGGCCGGACTTGATCTTGAAGGAGTCGAGTCTGCGGGTGGTTCCGGTCGCCGTGGCGACCGTCCGCTGCACGACGGAGGTGATGGTGCCGTTCGCGTCCTCCCGCGAGGTCCAGAGCGTCAGCGTCCCGGCCGGGTCCCAGAAGAGCCGCTGCGTGGTCTCCCCCTTGGGGATGCCGAGCGGGACCGCGTCGGAGACGGTGTCGGAGGCCAGGTCGTAGGTGCGCAGCCGGGAGACGCCCGAAGCGCCGGTGACGATCAGCGCCACCGTGGTGCCGTCGTCGGCCAGGGCGATCGGCGCGTTGTTGGAGACGACCTGCGGGACGACCTGGTTGGCGGTCCTGCGCCCGGCGGTGTCGAAGACCACGAACTCGGTGGTGTTGTCGTCGGTGAACCGGCTGGTGAGCAGGTGTCGGCCGTCCGGGCTGAACCCCAGCACGGTGTCGCCCGCGGGCAGCTTGGCGACTCCGCCGGTCTTCAGGTCGGCGACCAGGGTGGGCAGTTTCGCGGCGGTGTCCAGGTAGTCGACGGCGGCGATCGAGCCGTCGGCGGAGAGCGCGACGTCCACCTCGTGCATGCCCAGCCCCTTGGGCAGTGCGGCGGCCCTGCCCGGCAGCGGACGGACCTTCCCGCTCGCCACGTCCCGGACGACGAGCCGGCGGCCCTTGAAGTAGTTCACGACACGGCCGTCACCGCTGACCGCGAAAGGGGCGCCGACGCTCTTGTCGGGCTTGCCGCCGGCGGACACCGGGTGGACCCGGGCGTCGGGCAGTTCGACGGTCTTTCCACTGCGCAGGCTCAACGTCCAGGCGCCGCAGGGGACCTCGTCCTCCTTCTTCGTGCAGTTCTTCAGCCAGGCGTACCGTACGGCGTCGGCCGGGGCGGAGGCCGCCGAGGCGAGCGAGGGGCGGGTGGCAGAGGCGGCTCCCGTGTTCGCCTGCGCCGGGGTGGCGATCGTGGTCGTGGCCGCCGCGGCGGCGAGGACGAGCGCGGCGAGCGCGCGTGAGGGGGAGATCAGGTGGCCCATCGGGGAATCCTTTCGTCATCCGGATAGATGGGGCCGGGACACGAAAGGTTGGGTCACGAATCGGCCACGGGCCGGTGTTTCCCGGCCGAGGAGGGCGTCGCCGTGGCGGGGTCCTCCCGGCCCGCCGGAGGGCGTCGCCGCGATGGGGGCCTCCCAGTCCGCCGGAGGGCGTCGGTCCGCTGGAGGGGCGCCGGGGCGGCGGAGGGGACGAGGGCGGCGGAGGTCGGACTTGTCGCCGGATGACAGTCCGGTGGCCGGAGTTTGGCTCCGGAGCGTCTAGGCGTTGTGATGTCGGTCACACAGAATCAGCGATCATGTCTGGTGTCGGGGGCCGTCGAAAGGATCGGAGATGGCTGTCACCCGCACCGCTCTCCGCAGGCGTCTGCGTCGGCTGGCCGTATCGGTGGGCGCCGCCGCCGTGACCCTCGCCGGCACGAACGCGGCCTGGGGTGCGACGCGCACCGAGCCGCTGCGCGACGTGCTGCTGGTCGGCAACGCCCAGGCGGGCACGGTCAGCTTCATCGACGGCCGCACCTTCCGGAACCTGGGCACGCTCGACGCGATCCCCGACCTGGAGGAGCGGCTCGCGGCGATGAACCCGGTGGAGAGAGCCGGGTACGAGGCGGTCAACGCCGCGCAGGGCTACCGGAAGTTCGTCGACGACATGGCGCTCTCCCCGGACGGCCGGACGCTCTACGTCTCCCGCGGCAACCTCGCCGACGTCGTCGCCTTCGACGTCAAGGCCCGCAGGATCCTGTGGCGCCACAAGATCGAGGGATTCAAGGCCGACCACGCCGCGCTCTCCCCGGATGGCACGGAGTTCGTCGTCTCCGCGCTGACCGCCGCCAAGGCGGTGGTACTGGACACCGCCGACGGGCGACCCGTCGCCTCCTTCCCGACCGGAACCTATCCGCACGGCAACGACTACTCCCCGGACGGGACGCTGCTGTACAACCAGAGCATCGGCGTCACCTCGCTGCCCAGGGCGATGAACCTGCTCAAGGGCGACAAGCGGGTGACGGTGGTCGACGCCCGGACGCATCAGGTCCTGCGGACCCACCGGTTCGCCTACGGCGTGCGGCCCTCGGTGTTCACCGCCGACAACAGGTACATGTACGCCCAGTTGTCCTACCTCAACGGGTTCATCGAGTACGACCTGACCACCGGCAGGACCGTCCGCACGGTCACCATGCCGTTCAGCGACAGGGCCCGGTCCATGTCCCCGGACGCCTACCCGCAGAACTCCGCCCACCACGGCATGGCGCTCTCCGGGGACGAGCGGAAGCTCTGCATGGCGGGGACGATCGACGACTACGTGGCGATCGTCGAACGGCCCTCGCTGTCCGTCGCCGGGTACCGCCACTACACCGCCGACAGCCTGCCGTACTGGACCGCCACCAGCGTGGACGGCCGGCACTGCTTCGTCTCCCTCAGCAACCAGGACGTCGTCTCCGTGATCGACTACGCCACCGCCGAGGAGGTCGCCCGCATCCCGGTGGGGCGCTTCCCCCAGCGGGAGCGGCTCGGCGCCGCGCCCCAGGACGTGCTGGACTCGCTCGCCACCGGCTGACGGCCGGGGTGACCGTCCTGCCGGGCTGCAGGCCCGGTGAACAACGATCGCCTCCGGTCCGATCTCGACGACGCCACCAAGGACCTGCTGGTACGGCTCGCTCCACCGGACCGAGCGAGCGCGGTGGGGCGAGCCGGGGGAGAGCGCGGTCAGGACGCCGCGGTCTGCAGCGCGGAGGCGACCGCGAGCGGATTCTGATACTCCCGCCAGCGGGCGATCCGTCCCCCGCGGACGGTCAGCACGCCGACGAACGGGGCCGCGGCGGAGACCCCCGTCGCGGTCATCGTCGCGGCCAGCTCGTACTCGACGACGATCGTGCGGGGGTCGGCGGTGTCGTGTACGGCCAGCGCGCGGCAGTCGTCGAAGCGGAAGGGCAGGTCGGCGTGCCCGGCGCGGATGAAGGCCAGGACCGCGGCCCGGCCTTCGACCCGGCTGGGCCGTCCGGGGGCGGCGAACGGCATCTCCACGATGACGTCCTCGGTGAGCGAGTCGTCGTCGAAGACGGTCTCGTTGGCGATCCAGCGCTCGCGCATGCGGTCGAAGACCTCGCGTGGGGTCATGCCTGCCTCCGGGGTAAAATGAGCGGTGACTCGACTTACGATAATGAGTCGCGACTCATTTTCCAAGAGAGGGCGGGGAATGCGGGCGGACGCGCGGCGCAATCGGGAGCGCATCCTCGACGCGGCCGAGGAGGTGTTCGCGCACCACGGCACGTCGGCGTCCACCGAGGAGGTGGCCCGGCTGGCCGGCGTGGCGATCGGCACGGTCTTCCGGCACTTCCCGACCAAGGACGACCTGCTGGCGGCGATCCTGAAGCGCCTGCTGGCGCGGCTGGCGGAGGACGCGGCCACGCTCGGCGGGGCGGACGGCCTGCACGTCTTCTTCCGTCGGCTGGTCGCGCAGTCGGCGGCCAAGCGCACGGTGGTCGACCTGGCCGGCGTCAGCGTCCCGGCGGCGGTGGGTGGGCTGGACGAGGCGGTGGGCGAGCTGCTGCGCCAGGCGCAGGCCGCGGGCACGGTGCGCGGTGACGTCCGCCGGCCCGAGGTGATGGCGTTGCTGGTGTGCGTCTGCCAAGGCGCCCTGCAGGGCGGCTGGGACGTGGAACTGCAGGAACGGACCCTCGCCGTCATCTTCGCCGGCCTGGCCGCGTAGGCGTCGTCCGCCGGGTCCGGGCGCGGCTTCGCAGGATGAGCAGGGGTACGAGGCCGAGGTCTTTCTGCGGTGCCGACCCCCGGACCGGTGATTCCGAGCACCGCGGCGAACCGCTCCGGCCTCGATGGCTCTGATGTCCCCCGGATCTCGTGGCATCGGGCAGCCGTGCTGCTTCGAGCGGGGAAGCGGCCGGGGCTTGGGAGGTCTCCGGCCCCGGCCGTGTGCCCTGGATGTGCCCTGATCAAGGACGGGGATCACGGAACCCCAGGTCAAAGGGCTGATGACCCGCCTGGTTAACGGTAGTTCGTGAACTGGAGGGCGAGGTCGAGGTCCTTGCCCTTGAGGAGGGCGATGACTTCCTGGAGTTCGTCCCTCTTCTTGGAGCTCACCCGCAGTTCGTCGCCCTGGATCTGCGCCTTGACCCCCTTGGGGCCCTCGTCTCGGATGATCTTCGAGATCTTCTTGGCGCTCTCCTGGTCGATGCCCTCCTTGAGGGTGACCACGAGGCGGTAGTCCTTGCCGGACAGCTTGGGCTCGCCCGGGTCAAGGATCTTGAGGGACAGGCCCCGCTTGATCAGCTTCTCCTTGAACACGTCAAGGACGGCGTTGGCGCGCTCCTCGCTGTTGGCCTTGATCTCGACGGCCTTCTGACCGCCGGACCACGCGATGCTCGCGCCGGTGCCCTTGAAGTCGAACCGGTGCCCGATCTCCTTGACCGTCTGGTTCAGCGCGTTGTCGGCCTCCTGATGGTCGATCTTGCTGACGATGTCGAAACTGCTGTCGGCCATGCGTCGACTGTCCTCTCTAGCTCTCACGACGACCCTAGCGCTTTGCCTGTCAACCCATGATGAAGGTGATCGTCGAGACATCATGATGGTTCCGGTTCCGATGAGGGCACGGGAGCCTGAACCGGTCCAGATGAAGGGACGGCGTCGGGAGGTCGGCGCCGGCAGGGCGGGCGGCTCGGAACGGGTTCACCTGCTCCTGTCCGGTGCCCCGGACGCCGAGGCCGGGCCGTGGTCGCGGCCCGGAGGCGCCGGTGCGACAGGCCGACGGCGAGAGGTGCCGCCGATGTCACGTCGCGTCCGGAAGTCCGCTATTCTTCTTCATGTCGCCGCCTCGCGCGGATGATGCGGCAGGTTGCCCGAGTGGTCAAAGGGAGCGGTCTGTAAAACCGTCGGCTCAGCCTACGCAGGTTCAAGTCCTGCACCTGCCACCAGCCGAACTGGCAGATCAGAGGCCCTCCGGGGCCTCTTCTGCTTTTCTCGGGCACGCAGTCCAGCGCAGCCGAACACCGACCGTGCCGTCGGTCCGCCGATATGCAAGCAATGATCTTGACGCTGTTCCCCCGGTCGAGCGGGCTTTACGGACCGGCAAGGGGAAGATCGGTTCCAGGAGGCGGCGAAGGGTCCCTGGTGGTTTCCGGGATCCCTCAGAGCCTGCTGACAAAGACTTAAGCGTTCGCGGGCACGGGACCGTAGAGGGCCGGCCCGATCTTGTTGATGTGGCCCTGATGGGACCATTGGGACAGCTGGACACGGAAGCTGTTGACGTTCTCGATACCGAGGATCGCGGCCAGCTCCGCCCCTCTCCAGGCCCGCCAGGGCTGGGCGGCCAGCAGCTCGAGGACCTTGCCGCGCCGGTCGGGGCTGGACAGAGCCGGAAGCGGCGGTGGGTCGCTCCAGCGGCCGTGGGGCGGCCCACCGGACAGCTCGCGGGCCAGGCGGCGGGCCATCTGATGCACGGTGGCCCACCAGATCAGGGCTTCGTGATGGTCGGGCCTGCGCTCGTAGACGCGCACCAGCCGGCGGTAGCGGCTCAGCCAGGCGAACGTCCTCTCGACCACCCACCGGCGGGGCAGTACGACGAAGCCGCGGACGTCGTCGGAGCGCTTGACGATCGCCACGGCCAGACCGAGGACGTCACGCGCCCAGCAGACCAGGCGTCCGGCGTAGCCGCCGTCGGCCCACACCAGCGCGATGGTGGAGCACCTCTCCCGCAACCGGGCCAGCAGCGGGTGCGCGCCATCACGGTCCTGCACGGACGCGGCGGTGACCATCACGCACAGCAGCAGCCCGAGCGTGTCGACCGCAATATGCCGCTTCTGCCCCTTCGTCTTCTTTCCTCCGTCATAGCCGCACACCGCGGCCCCGACGGTCTCGGCCGCCTTGACGGTCTGCGAATCGATGCACCCGGCCGTCGGCAGCTCGCCGCGCCCGGCCCGGATCCGCAGCCGGCCACGCAACCGTCCGGCGAGTCGCTCGGGCAGGCCCCGCCCGGACCAGCGCAGGAAGAACGCGTACACCGCTTGGGGGTTCCCCCCGAAGTGTGGACACCGGCTGTCATGCGGCGAGCAGCACCTTATCGGACGTCTGCTCGTAGTCGATCGGGCTGAGCTGACCGAGAGCGGAATGTCTCCTTCGGGTGTTGTATCGAGTGATCCACCGGAAGACCTCCAGACGGGCCTGACAGGCCGAGGGCCATGACCGGGCGCCCTGCAGGGTCTCGCGCTTGAGCGAGGCGTTGAACGCCTCGGCAGCGCTGTTGTCGGCGCTGCTGCCAACCGCTCCCATCGACTGATGCACCCCCAGCTCGGCGCAGACCTCGGCGAACCGGTGCGAGGTGTACTGACTGCCATGATCGGAATGGAAGATCGCTCCGTCCAGGCCGTCCCGGGTCGCAGCGGCGGCCCGCAGCGCATCAACGACCAGATCAGTACGCATGTGATCAGCGATCGACCAACCCGCCAGGCGGCGTGAATGCAGGTCGAGCACGGTCGCCAGGTACAGGAACGCGCCGTCGGCCAGGGGCAGGTAGGTGATGTCACCCACATAGCGCTGGTTCGGCGCGGGCGCGGTGAAGTCCCGGCTGATCAGATCGGGCGCCTTGGACGCGGACGGCTCGGTGACGGTGGTGCGGATCTTCTTGCGCAAGTGCAGCCCGACGATGCCGAACCGGCGCATGATGCGCTCGACGCGCTTGTGGTTGATCCTCATGCCCTGGCCACGCAGCTCGGCGGTGACGCGCGGACTGCCGTAAGTGCCGTCGAACTCACTGCGCTTGCCCCACGTTCAGCGTCACGGTGCGCTTGCTCCACGCTACGACGAGGAACGGGCCGGCTGCGCCGCCGGATCGTTCTCGTAGGCATCCGACGGCGGTGCGCCGTCTGCCGCTCGGGTCCCGGTCTGGGGCGCGAGGTCGCCGGGACCGAGATCGGTGCGCGGACGTCATGTCCTTCACCACCGGGGAGCACGCGGCGGGTGAGCGCCGCCGCGGCCGAGGCGGGCGGATGCGACGCCCGTCACCGGGTGAGCGCGGCCCACAGGGTGGCGAACTCCTCGGCGGTCAGCGGGCTCAGGCCGAAGTCGTCCGGGTAGAGCGGGCCTTCGGCCAGGAAACCGTGCTCGTCCTCCATGCGGCTCCACGAGTACTGCCGGGCGAGGCCGTCGGCGCCGAGTTCGGCGTGCTTGACCGGCCAGTACTCGCCGCCGTCGTCGATGACCGTCTCGAACAGCCACACGTGGCCGGCGGCGTCGACCCCGTGCCAGTAGAGGTGGGGACGGCCGCTCTCGTCGAGCGCCCGGATCGCCTGCCTGCGCTGCTCCTGCACCGGTCCTCCGTTCACCTGCATCGGTCCTCCGCCGATCGGGAGGCGGGCGGACGGCGGACCTCGGCGCGGAGTCCGCCTCCTCATCATGGAGGAGGAGGCCGTCGGCCCGGACGTCAGGCGGGCACCGCGGCGACCGCCTCGACCTCGATCAGCAGGTCGGGCCGGAACAGGCCCGCGACCTGGACGAGCGAGCTCGTGGGCGGCCGCTCCAGATCGATGAACTCGTCGCGTACGGCTCGCACGACGGGCAGCGCCGAGGTGTCGACGACGAAGATGGTCAGCTTGAACACGTGCTCCCAGGCCGCTCCGGCCGCGTCGAGGGCGGCGCCGACGTTCTGCATGACCAGACGGGTCTGAGCCTCCCAGCCGACGGCGGGAGTGCCGTCCGCGGTGATCGGGACCTGGCCCGAGGTCCAGATGAGCCGGCTGCCCGGGGGAACGCTCGCGACGTGGCTGTAGCCGTTGGGCGTCGGCAGCGTCGGCGGAGTTCCGAACTCGATGTGCGTCATGTGCTCCTCTTCTTCCGGATGCGGCCGGTGACGTGCAGATCCGTGCGTCCGTGCGCGTGCAGGTTCGTCCGTGCGTATGCAGGTTCGTCCGTGCGTCCGTGCGTCCGTGCGTCCGTGCGCGGGCCGGTGCGGGTGGGTTCCGCGCCGATCCTGCACCGCTCATTCTCCATCGGCCGGAACGCCCGCGGGGGCGTCGTCCAGGGCATCCGGATCCGGCGGAAGGGAGGGGGACGTCCGGGCCCCGGCCGGTCGGCGGGGGGCCGCGATCTGATTTCACATCGCGCGCGCCGGGCGTGTATGGTTACACCTGTCCGCAGCGCGAGAGCGACGACGGACAGGCCCCTATAGCTCAGTCGGCAGAGCGTCTCCATGGTAAGGAGAAGGTCAACGGTTCGATTCCGTTTGGGGGCTCCACAGCCTGAACGCCCTGGCCCTATGGTTGGGGCTTTTGGCTTGGGTGCGCTCGGTGTAGCCACCCGGAAATGCTCAAGGTTCCCGGCACGTGGGCGGGCATATCAGGGCAAACCCCTGATAGCGGCTCCGACCTGCACAGGTACGCGGTCGCTCCGCGAGTCGGGTATCCTTGCGGAGGCCGGTCGATTTCGTCGGCCTCAAGGCGGAGTAGCTCAGTCAGGCAGAGCAAACGGCTCATAATCGTTGTGTCGCCGGTTCAAGTCCGGCCTCCGCTACTACCCTCCCGGGCTCCCTTCCCTAGAAGGAGCCCTGGCGTGGGTTGTCCCAGTCCCGAACGTAGAAAGGCACTCCCACGTGGCTGCCACCGACGTTAGGCCCAAGATCACGCTGGCCTGCCAGGAGTGCAAGCACCGCAACTACATCACGCGGAAGAACCGGCGTAACGACCCGGACCGGCTTGAGCTCAAGAAGTACTGCCCGAACTGCAAGACGCACCAGGCGCACCGCGAGACCCGCTAGTCTCCGCGCGGCCCTCCACCCCGCTGGAGGATGAGCGCTTCTGCAGATCTACAGTTCTGCGGCATCCACATATTCATTCGACGACCGGCGTCCTTGTCGAGGGCGCCGGTTTGTCGTTTCCGGACAGCTTTCCGCCGGCGGTGTTGACCGTGCTCCACACCCGGCCGGGCCTTCGGCCGGGCTACGGTTTCCTGGTGGCCGTCGGGAGACTGCTCTCTCGAACGTTGTTCTGTTAATGTCGGCCTCACCGGCTCGGATTCCGTAAAGGAGCACGATGGCTCTGAACCGTGATTTCGTCGGGCGGGCGTCCGCGCCCTCCTCGCCCTACGAGGTCAGTCGCGTGAAGATCAAAGAGTTCGCGGCGGCGATCGGGGACAACAACCCGATCTACCGGGACAGGGAGGCCGCGCGGGCCGCCGGTCATCCGGACGTCGTGGCCCCGCCGACCTTCCCCATCGTGTTCAGCCTGGCCGGAGGGGCGATCCTGGCCGATCCCGAGCTCGGCCTGAACTTCGCGATGGTCGTCCACGGCGAGCAGCGCTTCCAGTACCAGCGGCCCATCTACGCCGGTGACGAGTTGGTCAGCGTCTCGACCGTGACCGACATCCGCAGCGTCGGCCGCAACGAGTTCATCACCGTGCGCAGTGACGTGACGACCGTCGGGGGCGAGCCCGTCTGCACCACCTACAACACCATCGTCGAGCGTGGAGGAGCGGGCTGATGGCCGCGACGGTCAAGTACGACGACATCGAGGTGGGCCAGGAGATCCCGGCCGCCGACTACCCGGTCCGCCGCGCGAGCCTGGTGATGTACGCCGGAGCCTCGGGCGACTTCAACCCCATCCACTGGAACGAGCGCTTCGCCAAGACCGTCGGGCTGCCCGACGTCATCGCGCACGGCATGTTCACCATGGCCCAGGGGGGACGCTTCGTCACCGACTGGGTCGGGGATCCGGCCGCGGTCGTCGACTACGGTGTGCGGTTCTCCTCCATGGTGGTCGTCCCGGACGACGAGAAGGGCGCCGTCATCACGGTGAGCGGCGTGATCGAGGAGAAGCTCGAGGACAAGCGCGTGGTGGTCGGCCTGACCGCCAGGTGCGACGGCTCGCGGGTGCTCTCCAAGGCCCGCGCGGTGGTCCAGCTCTCCTGATGGACCGCCGGAGACCGGTCCGCTACGGGGCTCCGGCGGACCTCGGTCCTTACCGGCGGGTCCCGCCTCTCCGGCGGTTCCGGCGGGTCCGGTTCTCCTGACGGTCCCGGCGGGTCCGGTTCTCCTGACGGGCGCCCGGCGCTCTCGCGGCACCGCTGCGGGCCGGGCGGGCCGGGCGGTCCGGGCGTGGATCGAGGCGAGAATCTTCCCTCGGTCCGTGGGTAGCGTCTGGGCATGAGCGAAACACCACGCCATGTCAGTGAACGGGCCGAGGAGCGGGCCGGCGAGGAGGTCCACGACCGGCCCGTGGAGGAGGCCGCCGAAACCGCTCGGCGGGGCGGCTCCCCCGAGAGGGTCGACCCGCCCGGCGCCAAGCTGCTCGCCGACGAGGAGGCGGCGCCGGAGCAGGCGCCCGAGGGATCCGAGCTCGTCGGCCGGGAAGGCGGCAACGAACTGGAGGGAGACCCCGAACGCGCGGTCTCCTCCCAGCGTCTCTGGGACGGGAGCCTGTCGGTGTCACGGCTGGACGAGACCATGCCGCAGGGTCAGGACGAGGACCCCGCGGGTTCACCGGGGCCGTCCCGGCGTGACGGCGCGGCCACCTGACCGTCCCGAGCCCTTCCGGGAGGGAGTGTTCCGGCGTGTTCGGGGCCACATAGGCTGGTCGCGCATTTTGTCGGGTCTGCTGGGGATGGGCATGGCTGAGCGGGTTGCAGGGGTACGGCTGGCGCCGTACACGACGTTGGGGCTGGGCGGACCGGCGCGGGCGTTCGTGGAGGCGAGGTCGGCGGAGGAGCTCATCGGGCTGGTCGCGGAGGCGGACCGGGCGGGTGAGCCGGTGCTCGTGCTCGGCGGGGGCAGCAACCTGGTCGTGGCCGATGAGGGGTTCGACGGCCTGGTCGTGCGCGTCGCATCGCGGGGCGTCGACGTGACCGGAGGGGACTCCGGTGCCGTCGGTTCCGGTGGAGCGGGCTCCGGCATCGGCGGACGGGGCGCGGGTTCCGGTGGAGCGGGCTCCGGCATCGGCGGACGGGGCGCGGGTTCCGGCGGTGGTGGCTTGAGCGGGGGCGGCGGTGGTCCCGGCGAGGACAGGATCACGGCGCAGGCCGGCGAGGAATGGGACGCGCTGGTCGCGCGGGCCGTGATGGAGGGGCGGCCGGGGATCGAGTGCCTGTCGGGCATCCCCGGGCTGGTGGGTTCCACCCCGATCCAGAACGTCGGCGCCTACGGGCAGGACGTCTCGCAGACGATCACCGCGGTCCGGGTCTACGACCGGGTGGCGGGCGAGGTGCGGGACCTGACCGCGGACGAGTGCGGGTTCGCCTACCGGCACAGCGCCTTCAAGCAGGAGCCCGGGCGGCATCTCGTGCTCGCGGTCACCTACGCGCTCCCACGGGCCGCCGGCGACGGCGGCCTGTCCGCCCCGATCGCCTACAAGGAGCTCGCCGCCCGGCTGGGCGTCGGCCTCGGCGACCGGGCGCCGCTGGCGGAGGTACGGCGGGCGGTCCTGGCGCTGCGCGCGGGCAAGGGCATGGTCCTCGACCCCGCCGACCCGGACACCCGGAGCGCGGGCTCGTTCTTCACCAACCCGGTGCTGACCGCCGAGGAGGCGGCCGAACTGGAGCTGCGCGCCCCCGGCTTCCCCCGCTGGGACATGCCCGGCGGCGCGGTCAAGGTCCCCGCGGCCTGGCTGATCGAGAACGCCGGCTTCCCCAAGGGCTACCGGCGCGGTCCGGCCGCGATCTCCACCAAGCACACCCTCGCCCTGACCAACCCGGAGTTGGCGGCGACCACCGAGGACCTGCTCGACCTCGCCAGGGAGGTCCGGGACGGCGTGCGCGAGAAGTTCGGGGTCACGCTGGTCAACGAGCCGGTGATGACGGGCACACGGCTTTGACGCGCTCCCCGGCCTGAGGGCCGGGGATTCCGCCCGTGCCGCGTCATGCGGCACCTCTGCGGCTTCCGGTCTCACCGGCTCCCGCCCTCCGGTGGCGGAATGAGTCCCGGGCGCCGGGTGTTAAGGTCGAGTGGAAACACCCGAAGGGGAGTAGTCCCAATCGCGTGATCGACATGCTGGCGTCCCAGGGCGCCCGGTCGCGCGGGCCTGGCATCCGCAGGCGGACGAGACCTTCGGCCTGGCAGGCATACCGAAATCGATGCCGCCGGGCCGAAGCGCGCCCGAGACTCCCCGGGTGCCCCTTCCGGCCCGGTCGCATGCGCGTGAAGGGCGACCCCGTTGGAAGCGTTCTGGATCAGTCTCGCTGTGATCTTCGTCGCCGAGCTCGGCGACAAGAGCCAGCTCATGGCGATGACCTTCGCCACCCGGTTCAAGCCGTGGCCGGTCCTGGCCGGCATCACCCTGGCCACCGCGGTGGTCCACCTCGTCAGCGTCGGCCTCGGCGGGCTCGTCGGCGACTTCCTGCCCACCACCGCCATCACGATCGTGGCGGGCATCGCCTTCCTCGGCTTCGCCCTGTGGACGCTCCGCGGTGACGAGCTGACCGAGGAGGAGGAGGGCAAGGCCAAGCGCACCACCCGGTCGGCGATCATCGCGGTGACCGTGGCGTTCTTCCTGGCCGAGCTCGGCGACAAGACCATGCTCGCCACCATCACCCTGGCCACCCAGCACGGCTGGCTCGGCACCTGGATCGGCTCGACGGTCGGCATGGTGGCCGCCGACGCGCTGGCCATCGGGGTCGGCCGCCTGCTCGGCAGGAACCTGCCGGAGAAGGTCATCCGGTACGGCGCCGCCGCCGCGTTCGCGGTCTTCGGCGTGCTCCTGCTGGTCGAGCCCGCGCTCACCTGACGCCGGGTCCGAGCGGCTTCCCGTCGGGCCGTCCCGGGTCCGAGCGGCTTCCCGTCGGGCCGTCCCGGGTCCGAGCGGCTCCCCGATCGGGCCCGCCCGGGGGCTCGGAGCGGCCGTCCACCCGCCTGGTCCGGTCCGACCCGGTCGGCGGTCCGCCCCGGTCCGGCGCCTCAGCCGATCAGGGCCAGGCGGTGGGCGGCCGCGGCGGCCTCGCCGCGGGTCGAGACGCCGAGCTTGCCCAGGATGTTGGAGACGTGCACGCTCGCCGTCTTGGCCGAGATGAACAGCTCCGCGGCGATGTCCCGGTTGGACCGGCCCTGCGCGACGAGCCGGAGCACCTCCTGCTCGCGCGGGGTGAGCGAGACGGCGTCCGCGGTCCCCTCCGCCGCGTCCCGCGCCTCCGGTGCGAGCACGGCGCCGACCCGGCGGGCCAGGGACTCGATCTCGGCGACCAGCGGCCGGGCCGACAGCGCCTCCGCGACGGGGCGGGCCGCGCGGAGCCGTACGGCCGCGCCCTCGCGGTCGCCCGCCGCCGCGGCGGCGCGGGCCGCCTGGAGCAGCGACGAGGCACGCTGGAACGGCCGGTCCAGCCGCTCCCAGGCGGAGGCCGCGGCGTCGTGGTCACCGGTGAGGCAGAACCGGTAGGCCTCGGCGACCGGGCCCTCCGCGGTCATCGCGGCGGCGGTCGCCTCGATCCGGCCGCGCAGCGCCGCGGCCCGCTCGGGGGCGATCGGCCCGGCGGCGTCGCACACGGCGGCGACCTGGGCGGCCAGCCGCCAGCCCAGTTCGGGCTTGTTCGGGATGCGCGCCTCCAGCGTGACCCGCTCGGCCACGCCGAGGGCGGCCGCGGGATCGCCCTCCAGCAGGTGCAGCCGCATCGCCAGGCAGGCGGTGACCACCGTCTCCTGGGCGAACCCCTCCTGCTCGGTGGTGGGCGCCAGCTCGGTCAGGACGGCCCGGAGCACCTCGGTCTCGCCGCGGGCGGCGGCCACCGTCGCGCGGGTCCGCTTCAGGTGGTGCCGGTCGCGGGTGGAGGGATCCCTGGCCAGTTCCCGGCCGACCATCTCGGCCGCCTCGTCGAAGCGGCCCAGCGTCTCCAGCGCCTCGGCCCGGTTGTTGGCGATGAAGGTCCCCTGGGCGCGGTAGCGGCCGTACTTCCTGGCCAGCTTCTCGCCCTCCAGCGCGAGTTCGACGGCCTCGACCGAGCGGCCCAGGTTGTTGAGCGCGTCCACGTTGTTGGCCAGGGCGCGCAGCACGATCCGGCCGGAGCCCAGGCGCCTGCCGATCTCCAGAGCGGTCTCGTTGGCCTCGACCAGGGGATGGAGCCGGCCCGCGATCGAGTGGCCCACCCCCAGGTTGAGCATCAGGTCGGCCTCCAGGCACTCGTCGCCGTGGGCGCGGGCGATGGCCAGCGCCTCCTCGGTGAGCGCGGTCCCCTCGTCCACCTCGCTGCGGAACATCAGGTAGGAGCCGAGCCTGGCCAGCACCTGGGCGCGGGCCGGGCGGGGGTCGGGCACCAGCCGTTCGGCGTAGCGGAGGTCGTCGAGCGCCCCGGGCCGCCGCTTGGCCAGCTTGAGCTGCGAGAGCCGTACGACCAGCTCGGCCACCCGCTCGGGTTCGGTCTCCTCGTCCAGTTCGGCGAGGGCGGCCTTGACGAACTTCATGCCGCGGTCGAGCTCCCCGCAGGCGTAGGCGGCCTCCGACGCCTGCTCCAGCACCGTGGTGTGGTCCGCGCCGATCCGCGCAGAGACGTCGGGGACCTTGCTCCACAGTGCGAGCACCCGCTCCAGCAGCTGCACCTTCTCGTTGTAGGCGAAGGTCCGGGCGGCCTTCTGCGCGGCCTCCCAGGCCGAGACGAGGGCCCACAGGTCGTCGCGGGCGGAGTACCAGTGGTGGGCGATCTCGATGGCGGCGCGGCCCGGCGGGACCAGCGCGCGGTCCCGCTCGATCTCCTCGGCGAAGCGGGCGTGCAGCCGTACGTGCTCGCCGGGCAGCAGCTCGTCGTGCACGGCCTCGCGGATCAGCGCGTGCCGGAAGGCGTACGCGCGGCCGTCGGCGACCTGGATCACGTTGGCCGCGACGGCGGGCCGGATCGCGTCCTCCAGCTCCACGTCGGACAGGCCGCTGACGGCGGCGAGCAGGTCGTGGCCGACGCGGATGCCTCCCGCGGCGGCGACGCGCAGCACGCGCTGGGTCTCGTCCGGCAGGCGCTCGACCGAGCCGATGATCAGGCCGTGCAGGGAGTCGGGGAAGGAGCCGCCGTCGCCGCACTCCGTCAGCGCCTCGACGAACAGCGGGATGCCCTCGCTGCGCCGGTAGACCTCGCCGACCCGGGTGAACTCCGGGACCGTGCCGAGGATGCCGGCCATCTGCGCGGCCACCTCGTCCTGGGTGAGCCGGGGCAGGTCCATCCGCAGGACGCCGTCCACCCGGCCGAGCTCGGCGAGCACCGGCCGGAGCGGGTGCTGGCGGTGCAGGTCGTCGGAGCGGTAGGTGAGGACCATCAGGACCGGCGCGGTGCGCAGGTTGCGGCTGAGGAAGGCGATCAGGTCGCGGCTGGACCGGTCGGCCCAGTGGATGTCCTCGACGACGAGGACGACCGGGCGCTGCTCGGCCAGGCGCTCCAGCAGGGTCAGGATCTGCTCGAAGAGCCGGGCCCGCGCGGTCTCGCCCTCCACGGCGCCGCTGGGCTCGCCGAACTCGGGCAGCAGCCGGGCCAGGTCGCGGCCCGCGCCCTCCGGCAGCAGCGCCGCCACCTCGTCGGCCCCCCGCTCGCGGACCAGCTGGCGGATCACGGCGGTGAAGGGCGCGTAGGCCAGGCCTTCGGCGGACAGCTCCACGCAGCCGCCGACCAGCACCCGCGCGCCGTCGAGCGCGGCCCGTTCGGCGAAGCACGTGACCAGGCGGCTCTTGCCGACCCCCGCCTCGCCGCCGAGCAGCACCGCGGCGGCGTTCTTCCTGCGCGCCTGCTCGAAGGCCTCGGCCAGATTCGCGAGCTCCGCTTCCCGCCCCACGAAGACGGGGCTCACCGCCCGACCCATCATGTTTTCCAGCATGTCATGTCTTCTGTCGTGATTCCTCCGGTTAAACCGGAGATCCATCCGCGGGAGGCCCGTCCGCTCCCCGCCGGCGCGAGGTCCCCGCAGGTGGGGGCCCGCGCGGGAGAGCCCATACGGAGGCGGAGCGGGAAATCCCCTCCAGGGGCCCCTGCGGAGTACGGAGGCCTCTACGGAGTACGGAGGCCTTCTACGGAGGCCTCTACGGAGTACGGAGGCCCCTGCGGAGGCCTCTACGGAGTACGGAGGCCCCTGCGGAGGCCTCTGCGGAGGCTTCTACGGAGGCAGAGATGCCCGGCCGGGCGGAGGCGTGCGGCCGGGCTCTCGTACGGACCTCATGCGGCGCTGGGCTTGCCGAAGAAGCGCAGCCCCCTGCGGCGCTCGCCCGCGGAGCGCGCCTTGCGGGCGGCCTCGACCTCGCGCGCCCGGCGGTGCGCCGCCGCCTCCTCGCGGAGCTCGGCGTTGCGGCTGATCATTACCTGGAAGTGAATCTCGGGACCCATGTCGGGCTCCTCCTTGAAGCGGTGCGATGTCCTTACACACTCAAGATTCGCCCTAAGGCCCCTGGCGCCGCATCGGGCGGATGCCTTATCCCGAGGCGGAGATCACCCGGTCCTGCGGCCTAGGACACCCCCGGGGCACCTAGGACGGGCCGCGGGTCCGGCGAGGACGGCGGGCCTGGCGAGGACGGCGAGAACGGTGAGGACGGCGAGAACGGCGAGGACGGCGAGAACGGCGAGGACGGCGAGAACGGCGAGGACGGTGAGGACGGCGAGGACAGGAGTCCCCGGGAGGGATCGAGCCGCCTCCCGGGGATCCCGGGCGTGCCGTGACCGTGTCCGACCCGTTCCTTCGCCGAACTCGGCGAATGTTCACGAAAACCCGTTACCGGTCTCGGCCATGTCCAGTTTGGAACTGAACACACGAGTCGGCATGCTGGTGTGGTGTCAACCATGACTACTCCGCTCGCTGACGTGGCCTCGTCCGACGCCACGCTGCGAGCCTTCCTGCACGGCCTGCCCGGTGTCGACCGGGTGGGCGCGGACCAGCGAGCCGCGATGCTCGGTACCCGGTCGGTCAAGGCGACCGCCAAGGCGGAGGCCGTCGACCTGGCCATCCGCATGGTGGACCTGACGACCCTGGAGGGCGCGGACACGCCCGGCAAGGTCCGCGCGATGTGCGCCAAGGCCGTCCACCCCGATCCGAGCGACCCGTCCGTGCCCAAGGTGGCCGCGGTCTGCGTCTACCCCGACCTGGTCGCCCTGGCGGTGGACGCGCTCGCGGGCTCCGGCGTGAAGGTGGCCAGCGTCGCCACCGCGTTCCCGAGCGGGCGTTCGTCGCTGGACGTCAAGGTCGCCGACACCGCGCTCGCGGTGGCCGCCGGCGCCGACGAGATCGACATGGTCATCGACCGGGGCGCGTTCCTGTCGGGCGACTACGCGAAGGTCTTCGAGGAGATCGCCGCGATCAAGGCCGCCTGCGCCCGTCCCGGGGACGGGCACGACGCGCACCTCAAGGTGATCCTGGAGACCGGCGAGCTCGCGACCTACGACAATGTACGGCGGGCGTCCTGGCTGGCGATGCTGGCCGGCGCCGACTTCATCAAGACCTCCACGGGCAAGGTCCAGCCCGCCGCGACGCCCCCGGTCACGCTGATCATGCTGGAGGCGGTCCGGGACTTCCTGGCGGCGACCGGCCGCAAGGTGGGCGTGAAGCCCGCGGGCGGCATCCGGACCACCAAGGACGCGATCAAGATGCTCGTCCTGGTCAACGAGACCGTCGGCGAGGGCTGGCTGGACCCCGACTGGTTCCGCCTGGGCGCCTCCACCCTGCTCAACGACCTGCTGATGCAGCGCCAGAAGATGGCGACCGGCCGGTACGCGGGCCCCGACTACTTCACCCTGGACTGAGGCGATGTTCGAATACGCACCGGCACCCGAGTCCCGCGACGTCGTCGACCTCCAGCCGTCCTACGGCCTGTTCATCGACGGCGAGTTCACCGACGGGTCGGGCGCCCCGTTCAAGACGATCAACCCGGCGACCGAGGAGACCCTGGCCGAGGTGGCCACGGCCTCCGAGGCCGACGTGGACCGCGCCGTCCGGGCCGCGCGCAGGGCGTTCGGCACCTGGTCGGCGATGCCCGGCTCCGAGCGGGCCAAGTACCTGTTCCGGATCGCCCGCATCATCCAGGAGCGCTCGCGCGAGCTGGCGGTGCTGGAGACGCTGGACAACGGCAAGCCGATCCGCGAGGCGCGCGACGTGGACCTGCCGCTGGTCGCCGCGCACTTCTTCTACCACGCCGGCTGGGCCGACAAGCTCGACCACGCCGGTTACGGACCGGACCCCCGGCCGCTGGGCGTGGCCGGCCAGGTCATCCCGTGGAACTTCCCGCTGCTCATGCTCTCCTGGAAGATCGCTCCGGCGCTGGCCTGCGGCAACACGGTGGTGCTCAAGCCCGCCGAGACGACGCCGCTGACCGCCCTGCTCTTCGCGGAGATCTGCCGGCAGGCCGAGCTGCCGCCCGGTGTGGTGAACATCGTCACCGGCGCCGGTGAGACCGGCGCGGCCGTGGTGAACCACCCGGACGTGGACAAGGTCGCCTTCACCGGCTCCACCGAGGTCGGCCGCCTCATCGCGCGGGGCGTCGCGGGGTCGGGCAAGAAGGTCACCCTGGAGCTGGGCGGCAAGGCCGCCAACATCATCTTCGACGACGCCGCGATCGACCAGGCCGTCGAGGGCGTCGTCGACGGCATCTTCTTCAACCAGGGCCACGTCTGCTGCGCGGGCTCCCGGCTGCTGGTGCAGGAGTCGATCGCCGACGAGCTGCTGGAGGCGCTCAAGCGCCGCCTGAGCAGGCTCCGGATCGGCGACCCGCTGGACAAGAACACCGACATCGGCGCGATCAACTCCGCCGAGCAGCTCGCCCGGGTCCGCGAGCTGTCCGCCGTCGGCGAGGCCGAGGGCGCCGAGCGCTGGTCCCCGGCCTGCGAGCTCCCGGACCGGGGTTTCTGGTTCCCGCCGACGATCTTCACCAATGTCGCCCAGTCGCACCGGATCGCCCGGGACGAGGTCTTCGGCCCCGTTCTGGCCATGCTGACCTTCCGCACCCCGGCCGAGGCCGTGGAGAAGGCCAACAACACCCCGTACGGCCTGTCGGCCGGCGTGTGGACGGAGAAGGGCTCGCGCATCCTGTGGATGGCCGAGCGGCTCCGCGCGGGCGTGGTGTGGGCCAACACCTTCAACAAGTTCGACCCCGCCTCGCCGTTCGGCGGCTACAAGGAGTCCGGCTACGGCCGGGAGGGCGGGCGGCACGGGCTGGAGGCGTACCTCGATGTGTGAGTACCGGAGGTCGGGACGCGGCGGCCCCAGGGCCCGCCGCTCCCAGAGCACCCGAGGCCACGGGTTCGCCCGCGCGGGCCGTCCGGCGCTGCGGGGCTGGTTCGCCCACCGGTGCGGGGTCAGCCGCTGCGGACAGGTCTTCGTGCCGGTACGGCTGGCACAGCAGCAGAGCACGTGGAGAGGGCGCGGAAATGACTGACGCGGAGCAGCCGGGCACGGCACGGGCGGACGAGGCGCCGAGCGGGCGCCGGTCCAGCGCGCAGGGCCGGGCGGAGAAGCCCGGGGCCGGGAAGCGCAGGATCGAGGACGCAGGGAAGGCGGGGCCCGGCGGGCGCTCGCAGGAGTCCGCGCGGCTGGCCGCGCGGCTGGCCGTGCGCAAGACGTACAAGCTGTACATCGGCGGGGCGTTCCCGCGGTCGGAGAGCGGAAGGTCCTACGCCGTGGCCTCCTCTGAGGGCGAGTTCCTGGCCAACGCCTCCAAGGCCTCCCGCAAGGACGCCCGGGACGCGGTCGTCGCGGCCCGCAAGGCCTTCGGCGGCTGGTCGGGCGCGACGGCCTACAACCGGGGGCAGATCCTCTACCGGATCGCCGAGATGCTGGAGAGCCGCCGGGCGCAGTTCGCCGCGGAGCTGGCCGACACCGGCGCCGAACGGCCCGGCGAGGTCGTGGACGCGGCGGTCGACCGGCTGGTCTGGTACGCCGGGTGGTCGGACAAGATCGCCTCGGTGGCGGGGGCGGCCAACCCGGTCGCCGGGCCGTACCTCAACCTCTCCTCGCCGGAGCCGACCGGCGTGGTCGCGGTGGTCGCGCCGGACGAGCCGCTGCTGGGACTGGTCTCGGTGATCGCCCCGGTGATCGTGACCGGCAACACGTGCGTGGTGGTCGCCAGTGAGCGGGCGCCGCTGCCGTCGATCACGCTGGCCGAGGTGCTCGCCACCTCGGACCTGCCCGGCGGCGTGGTGAACGTCCTCACCGGCTCGGTGAAGGAGCTCGCCCCCTGGCTGGCCGCGCACATGGACGTCAACGCCGTCGACCTCACCGGCGTGGCCGACGCTGACCTGGCGGCGGAGTGCGAGCGGGCCGCCGCGGAGAACCTCAAGCGGGTGCTCCGCCCGTCCGTCCCGGACTGGTCGGCCGACCCCGGCGTCCGCCGGATGACGGCCTTCCTGGAGACCAAGACGGTCTGGCACCCGACGGGCGTCTGACCGCGCGGAGTCGAGCCCCTTCCCGCAGAGCCGGATCCCGGTCAAGAGATCCATGTATCCCTTGACCGGGCTTCTGGCCCCAACAGATCGGCGCGACGCGTGGCCACGTTGTCGGCCTGCGGTGAGGGCCTCCGGGCAACGTCCGTCTTCGATCGCCGGTCGAGGTCATCGAAGAGAAGCGCGGAGCCCTCACCGGACCGGCTTGCGTGCTCATGCCCTCCCGAAGCTCCACGGCAAGACACCGGGGCCGACGGAGACCGTCCTTCGCCGAGGCGGGCTTTGAGCAATTGTCGCAAGGTCGATGCCGATCACTTTGATCAGGCTAGAGTTACCTCATGGGTCTGCTGCGTATGGCGGTTGAGAACTATCGCTGCTTCAAAGAGCGACAGGAGATCGAGCTCCGTCCCATCACGATCATCCTCGGCAAGAACAACTCCGGGAAAAGCGCGCTGACCCGACTTCCTCTTCTCCTTGAAACCGGAGTTCGCACAGACTCCACTCTTCCTCTCGATTTGGAGGCCCTGGGCGACGATCCTCCTGATTATCTGGACCTCGTCTACGGCCGGAATGTGCATCGAGCGCTCAGATTCGAGTTCGTGGTTGGCGGGCCGGGCAGGGCGATCGAGATCAAAGCGACCATCCAGAATATCGCCGAGCGGCAGATACAGTTCGTCAGGGAGCTGAGAGTGGCCGACGGCGGGCGTTCTCTGCGGCTGGAGTGGCTTGCGGAAGACGCCGGACGCTCCTATTCGATGACCTTGAGAAGCCGACCGCCCGTTGAGATGAAAATTCGTTTTCGCGGTCTGATCCCCGTGGTAACGGATAGATCGGGAACGGATCCCGACCACATCGACTGGCTCGCTGGCCTTGAATACGATGTGCGGCGGTGCTTCGGGGAGATCCAGTATCTGAGCGCCTACCGGCAGCGGCCTTCTCGCCTCATCCGGTTGCCGTCCCGCATCGCAGCGGACGTCGGGTCGGTGGGTGAGAACGCGGCGGGCATGCTGGTGAACGACCATGTTCGGGGCGAACGTGTTCTCCTGGATCAGGTGAACCGGCTTCTCGGGGACAGCCTGGCAGGCTGGCGGCTTGAGATCGAGCAGCAGGGACCGATGTACGCGGTCAACCTCCGGTCGCTTACCAATCCGGAACTCAGCGTGAACCTCCTCGATTCGGGCACCGGAGTCGCACAGGTTTTGCCCCTGCTTGTGCAGCGGGCGTACGACACGGTCAACAGGAAGGCTCTCCGGCAAGGCACACTGCATGTGATCGAGGAGCCCGAACTGCACCTGCATCCAGCATTCCATGCGTTGCTGGCGGATCTGTTCATCGCTGGAGCGCAGCAGCAGACGGGCCGCTTCCTGATCGAGACCCATAGTGAGACCATGTTGCTCAGGATCCGCCGCCGTATCGCAGAAGGGCGGATTCCACCAGACGACGTGGCTGTCTACTTCGTGGACCACGACGCGGGCTCGTCATGGGTGCGGCGTATCGGAATAGACCGTCTCGGGAATCTCGACTACTGGCCCAGCGGAGTCTTCTCGGAGGATTTCGAAGAGACGAAGAAACTGGCCGAGGCGCAGTTCGCCCGAGAGTGCCATGAGGGTTGAGATCGGAGGTGACGCCTTCACCGAAGACGGGTTCGGCCTGATCGTCACGCTGATGCAGCATTTCGTTGAGAGCCGTCACATCTGGGTGGTCGATCCAGGTCAGCTTGATCTGGTGGACGGCTACTTCCGAGATCATGCGCCGAAGAGGTCCCAGACCTATGGGCTGCTGGCCCGGAAGGGTCTGGTAAGCCAGGCCTGGACGGGTACCGCGGGGTCCAGGCCGCGTACGGTCACGATCACTGGTGAGAGCTTGGCCGATCACGTGTGGGATCTCGGTAAGTCGGCGCGGTTCGTCGTGGAGAACCAGGAGGGCGACAGGGCCTTCGTTCTTGCTCTCGCCCATGTCTTCGATGCGGACGGGATCGTGGAAGCGTGCGCGAAGGGATGGCTGGAGTTCGTTCAAGGCGGCGGTAGCGGCGAGGTCCCCAAAGTCGTGAAGAACGAGGGGTCCTCCTTCCGCAGGGTGAAGCGCGTGGCTTTTCTGCTCGACAGCGATCGTCTGACGCCCGGCGCACCGTCGAAACACGACTCCGCAGTGGAGAAACTGTCCGAGTCTGGCCTCGCTGGACATGTATTACGTTTTCGAGAGGCGGAAAACTATGTGCCGAACCGAGTCTTGGCCGCAGCGGCCGGGCGCAGAGGCGAACTCGCTTCGAGGATCGATTGCTTGAAGTCGCTCAATCCGGATCAGCGTGCTCACTTTGATTTCAAGAACGGTTTCTCTGATCGGAGGAATAAATGCGTGAGCATTCCCGACGTTCAGAGAGAGCTTTACGGTCAGCTTTCGGAGCAGATGAAGATCGGTTTGCGAAACGGATTCGGTGAAGGTCTCACCCTGCTCCTCGAGCGGGAGGCGAAAGCGGGTAACATCGACGAGTCTGATTTCTCCGCCCTCGGTCCGGCCGTATGCCAGGAGTTACGAGAACTGCTCGCACTGATACGAGAAATTATTTAGGGAAAAGGTATGCCCGACAGGCAGGACGAGCGTGGACTGGATGGTCCCGAAGAGTATGCGGCAACCGGGGGGGAAATCGGCGTACGGCCTGACGTCAACCTTCTGGAGACTTTTCTTGACGATGTGCAGAAGGGGCATCTACGCGTTCCGAAATTCCAGCGGCCTTTCGTCTGGCGGCCTGATCAGATGCTGGACCTGTTCGACAGCATCGAGCGCGGTTACCCGATCGGCAGCATGCTTCTGTGGGACACGCCTGCGGGCCTCGAAAGCCTCGGGCATGTCGGCGGCCTGCGTATACCTGATGCGACGCCCGGAAAGAGCATCACATACATCCTTGATGGCCATCAGCGCTTGTCGACCCTGTACGCATGCCTCTATCGGCCTGACGCCGATCTGATGGACGATCCCGCCGCTTGGATCTGGCGTGTCTACCGAGTCCTCGGCGAAGGCGATTCCCGTGCCAATCGCTATGTCCATTGGCGGAAACCGGGACCACCGCCTGCGAACTACCTGCCGGTGCGATCGGTGCTCCGGACCCTTGATTTTCTCGCCTACGCCCGAAGCCTGGCAAAGAACATGGCCAACAGCCCCCACTACGACGAGCTGATCGAAGAAGGCGAGCAGGTCGCCCAGCGGATCAAGTCGTACAAGGTCTCCGTGGTCACCCTCCTCGGAGGGAGCCTGAAGCAGGCTGTCGAAGTATTCTCGCGGGTGAACAGCAAGGGGCAGTCCATGAGCCCCGATCAGATGGTCTCCGCACTGACCTACAAGGGGCAGGGTGAGGAAAGTCTCGCCAACAGTATCGCCGCGATCCTGGAACGGATCGCCGGTGAGGGGTTTGGGGAGATCAATTCGACGACGGGGTTCCGTGCGGTGCTGGCCGTCGCCGGAGAAGAGGAAGTGACAGGTGCGCACTGGGACGTGCTGGCCAGACGGGTGGAGGGCAAGGTCTCCCAGGCGGTTCAGGATATGGACGTCGCCCTTTCCTCGGCGGTCGGATTTCTTCGTCACCGGGTCGGAGTTCCGCTTGCGCGCCTGATCCCCTATAATAATCAGCTCATGCTGCTCACGTTGTTCTTCCATCTGTGCCCGCATCCCTCCAATGAGCAGATCGATGTATTGATCCGGTGGTTCTGGATCACCTCGTGGGCAGGGCAGTTCGCCAGTGTGAACTCGACCACGAGCAGGCAGTCCATCCAGGACATGCGAGCGTTCGCCACCGGGGAGAAGAACCTCTCTCATTTCGAGGGCGGGCAGGGCATGTTCGACTTCTCCGACCAGCGGGCTCGCCCCTACCCGGACAGGTTCGACCTCCGCAGCGCACGCGTCCGTGCCTATCTGCTGTGGGAGCTCAGAGAGTTCCCCGTCCGATACACCTCAAAAGGCCGTCCCTATGAGGCGATCGACGCTATCCGGAACCTTGATACGGCGGCCTTCCGAAGGGTTTCGAACAAGGTCGGCCTGGTCAACGGATCGAACCCTGCCAACCGCGTGATACTGGAAACCAGTTCTGGCGTCACCGCACGGTCATATCTGCTCGACGCGCGCACTTCGTCCTCGGACGGCGGAAGTGATCTCGGCATCTCCGATGAGGCATTCGCGCGGCTGGCGGACGGGGACGACGAGGCCTTCATCGGGCTTCGGGCGGCCGAGCTGGCCCGACGAGAACGGATCTTCATCGAATCCATGGGGGCTGTCGTTCCTCCCGTATCCATGGGAAACGCTGAGATCGACACTGAGTGATCAGTGAACGCGGATCGGTTTGAATCATTGGCGCTTGTTCGGATCCAGGGCGCTGCCAGGTACGGCGTGGCGGGGCCATGGGTGGGCGGCCTCGATCTGGGCGGCCAGGGTGAGCAGCTGGGCCTCGCCTCCGGGGGCGGCGACGAGCTGCACGCCGATGGGCAGGCCGGTGGAGTGCCTGTCGTACGGGACGGTCATGGCGGGCCAGCCGGCCAGGTTCCAGGCGGCGGTGGCGGGGGCGTAGGTCAGGTTGGCGCGGGCGTTGGCCAGCAGGCCGCGTTCGCCCCAGCGGGCGGCGGGCGGCGGGACCGCGGCGAGTGCCGGGGTGACGAGCACGTCGGCGTTGCCGAACCACTGGTCGGCGCCGTGGGCCCGCCAGCGGTCGCGTCCCGCGGCTCCGTCCAGGCCGAACCGGCCGAGGAGCCTGCCGGCGCGGGCCAGGGCCCTCGTGCGCCGTTCCAGCCGGCGGCGGTCGAGGCCGGCGGTGTCCTCGCGGGCGCACGCGAACCAGGTGGCCACCGCCGCGGAGCCGAGCCAGACGGGCAGCCGGGCGCCGTGCTCCACGACCGTGTGCCCGGCCGCGCCGAGGGTGCGGGCGGCGTCGGTCACCGCCCGCTGGAACTCCTCGTCCACCGCGAACCCCGGCGGAAGCGGCCGCGGCGCGACGGCGACCCGGAGCCGCACCGGCTCGGACGGGAGCAGGCCGCCCGGATAGTCGTCGATCGTCTCCCCCACCCGCAGGGACTCGGTCCGGTCGGGCGTGGCCAGGGACATGTCGCCGGCCATCACGGCGAGGGCGAGGGCGAGGTCGGCCACCGTCGTGGCGAGCGGGCCGTTCTCCGACAGGGCGTGCCAGTCGTGCTCCGGCGGCGGGACCAGTCCGTGGCCGGGCTTGATCGTGACGAGGCCGCAGCAGGCCGCCGGGATGCGCAGCGAGCCGAGCCCGTCGTTGCCGTGGGCCAGCGGGACCATCCCCGCCGCCACGGCCGCGGCGCTCCCGCCCGACGAGCCGCCGGGGGTGCGGGCGGGGTCCCAGGGGTTGCGCGCCGTGCCGTACACGCTGTCGGAGAACCCGGCCAGGCAGAGCTCCGGCACGTTGGTGATCCCGACGACCACCGCGCCCGCCGCGCGGAGCCGGGCCACCACGGGATGGTCCTCGCGCGCGGGGGCGCCGGAGGTGGCGGCCGAGCCGTTGCGGAGCGTCTCGCCGCGGACCGCGACGTTGTCCTTGACCGCCACGGGCACCCCGGCCAGCGGCAGCTCCGCCAGGTCCCCGCGCTCCTGGACGGCGTGCGCCTCGGCGAGCGCGGCCTCGGCCCGGACCGTGCGGAACGCCCCGATGCGCCCGTCGCGTTCGGCGATGGCGTCGAGGTGCTCCCCGACGACCCGCGGGGCCGTGGCCTTCCCCTGCCGCACGGCCTCCGCGATCTCCGCTGCGGATCTCCCCACCCACGACATACACCGAGTGTGGTCCTGCGGGCACTCCGAGGGAAGCGCCCTATGTCTCAATCGGGTGACTTGTCGGCCTCCGGCTCCCTGCGCGGCTCGCGGCCCGCCTCCTTGAGCGCCCGGCGCAGGGCGTACTCGATCTGGGCGTTGATGCTGCGCAGGTCGTCGGCCGCCCATCGGGCGATCGCCTCGTAGACGGCCGGATCGAGTCGGAGCAAGAGCTTCTTGCGCTCGGGCATGCTCAGGAGTAGAGGCTGCCGGCGTTGACCACCGGCTGGGTCGCCCGGTCGCCGCACAGGACGACCAGGAGGTTGGAGACCATCTGCGCCTTGCGCTCCTCGTCCAGATCCACCACGCCCTCTTCGGCCAGCTTGTCCAGCGCGAGCCGGACCATGCCCACGGCGCCGGACACGATGTGCGTGCGGGCCGCGACCACCTGGGCGGCCTGCTGGCGGACCAGCATCGCCTGGGCGATCTCCGGAGCATAGGCGAGATGGGTGATCCGCGCCTCCAGGACCTCGACACCGGCGAGCTCGGTGCGCTCGCGCAGCTCGGTGGTGAGCTCCCCGGCGACCTCGGCGCCGTCGCGCAGACTGGTCCGGCCCTCCTCGTGGGCGTCGTAGGGGTGGCTGGTGGCCAGGTGGCGGACGGCCGCCTCGGACTGGATCGCGACGTACTCCTCGTAGTCGTCGACGGAGAAGGCCGCCTTGGCGGTGTCGGTGACCTTGTAGACGACGACCGCGGCGATCTCGACCGGGTTGCCGTCGGCGTCGTTGACCTTGAGCTTGGCCGTCTCGAAGTTGCGCACCCTCAGGGTGACGTGCTGCTTGGTGGTGAACGGCAGGACCCACTGGAAGCCCGTGTCCTTCACCGTGCCGACGTAGCGGCCGAGGAACTGCACGACCTTCGCCTCGTTGGGGTTGACCACGGTGAACCCGCTGAGCAGGACGAGCGCGGCCAGGCCCCACGGGCCTGCGGTGCCCAGCAGCGCCACGACCGAGTCGGTCCAGCCGGCCGCGACCACGACCGCCGCCAGGGCCGCGCCCAGCACCAGCAGGCCGACCAGGACGAGGAAGCCGTTGATCCGGAATGCGCGTCGTTCCATGAATCCCACCTCTGCTATCGGGGGTCTATCGAAGTGATATCACCACGATAGCCCATCGGGCGGTGGTGCGCGCAAGCCGTACGGCGGGCTGTGGTGCGCGGGCCGTACGGCGGGCGGCCTCGCGGGTCGGGCGCGGGCCTGCAAGTGAGTCCCAAGTGCGCCCCGGCACACTGGGCGGCATGTGGTTCCTCGATCGCACGGCACGCCAGCTACGACGTCATCCCGCCCTGCTCACCCACCGGCCCCCGGAGCCGGCCCGGCTGGAGCGCCTGCTCCGCCAGTACGACCCCGGCCTGACGTCGTCGGGGGACTGGTTCGTCGTGCGCGGGACCAGGGTCCGCTGGGCCGAGCTCACCGAGGACCTCGCCGCCAGGGCGCGCGTGCCCGCCGACCGGCGCGGGGCGATCATCGCCTGCGGCGGCGGGCACCGGACCGCGGGGACCTTCCTGCTGAACGGCCTGGCCAGCCGTCTGGGCGGGGCGCTGCACCCGCCGGAGGAGCACGACGACCATGTGGACGTCGAGGTGAACCTGGGCGGGCGGGCCGCGCTCGACTGCGAGGAGGTGGCCCACCTGGTGCGCCCGGTCCTCGGTGCGCGGGCCGTCGACCACGACCACGACCTGGGCCTGTGCCGGGTCGGCGGCGAAGGCGACCGCCTCCAGGTGCACTACAGCCGTCCCGAGCCGGACTGGACGGACGACACCGACCATCTGGTCGACCTGGAGCTGCGCCCCGACGGCCCGGACGACCCGGAGCTGGAACGCCTCTACCAGGCCGCCGTGGCCCTCGCCGCGGCCCTCGGCGGCACCATCCGCTCCAGGGACATGCCCGTCACCCGGTTCGAGGACATCGTCCCCACCCGGGACCGCCTGCCCGCCTGACGGGCCGCCTGACGGGCCGCCTGACGGGCCGCCTGACGGGCCGGCGGCACGGGGTCGTCGCCGGGGGTCAGCGGCGCGGGTTGGTGCGGCGGGTGGCGGCGGCGGACAGCGGATCCTCGGGCCAGGGGTGCCGGGGGTAGCGGCCCCGCAGCTCGGCGCGGACCGCGCGGTAGCCCTCGCGCCAGAACGACGCCAGGTCCGAGGTGACCGCCGCCGGGCGGCCCGCCGGGGAGAGCAGGTGCACCACCAGGGGGACCCCGGCGATCCGCGGGGCGTCGTCCCAGCCGAACAGCTCCTGCAGCTTGGCGGCGAGGACCGGCCGTTCGCCGGAGTAGTCGATCCTGACCCGCGACCCGCTCGGCACCTCGATCCGCTCGGGGGCCGTCGCGTCCAGGCGGGCGCTCCACGGGACCAGCCGGTGCAGGGCCGCGGCCGTGTCGAGGCGCTCCAGGTCGGCGCGGCGGCGGGCGCGGGACAGCTCGGGCTCCAGCCAGAGGCCGGCGGCCTCGACCAGCGCGGCGTCGTCCACGGCGGGCCAGGGGTCGCCGAGCGCGCGCCGGCAGAAGGCCAGGCGTTCGCGCAGGGCGACGGCCTCGGGCGTCCAGCGCAGGAGCGACGGGCCCTCGGTGCGCAGGCCGTCCAGGAGGGCGGGCCGGACGTCGGCGTCGCGCAGGGGGATCGAGGAGAGCTCGACGGCGCCGAGGCGCTCGACGCGGCGGGCCGTGACGTCCCCCTTCCGCTCTCCCGGCGGGACCCGCCAGGCGACCTCGTCCGCGACGGAGTACAGGGGCGCGGCGGCGGATCGGGCGGTCTCCTCGTCGATCACGACGGCCTGCCGGATCCGGGCCGCCGCCGAGCCCGCCGGCCGGTCCGCGACCGCGACCGCGAGCCACTCCGCGCTGCCGAGCCGGGAGCCCGCGGGCAGCTCCGCGGCGGTCCCGGAGGCCATCAGGTAGGCCCCGCCCCGCCGTCGGGCCACCCGCTCGGGGTAGGCCAGCGCCACCACCCGCCCGGCGGTCTCGTCGTCGGTGCGCTCCCCGGTCCGGCCGCCGGGCGGCCTTCCGGGGTCCGCCCCGCTCCGTCGCGTCCGCTCCGGGGCCGTGCCTCCCGCCCCGCTCCGTCGCGTCCGCTCCGGGGCCGTGCCTCCCGCCCCGCTCCGTCGCGTCCGCTCCGGGGGCGTGCCCGGGCCTCCCGCCCCGCCCCCGGCGCGGCTCTCTCCCGGTACGGCGCGGGCCAGGCGCCCGGCCTCCCGGCGCCAGCGGGCGGAGAACCCGTCGCCGCCCCGGCGGGCCGCGCGCCAGACCGCCACCAGGTCGTCGCCCGCGTCGCGGGGGAGCTGCTCGGACAGCAGCGCGACGACCTCGGCGGCCCGGTCGCCGCCGTCGAGGAGGGCTCTGGCGAGCCGCGGGTGGACGCCGGCCGCGGCCATCCGCCGGCCCCGGTCGGTGACGCGGGCCCCGGAGAGGACGGGGAGGCCCGTCGTTCTCGTGTCGGCTGCGGTGCCGGGGGTGTCCGTGGTGCTCGGCGTGTTCGGGGCGCTTCCGGTGCTCAGGGTGTTCAGGGCGCCGGAGGCGTTCGGGGCGTCCGGCGTCACCAGGGCGCCGAGGGCGCGCAGGGTGCGGTGCGCGGCCTCCAGTGCGGCGGGCGGCGGCGGGTCGAGCAGGGCCAGGCCCTCCGCCGACGGGTCGCCCCAGCAGGCGGCGTGCAGGGCGAAGCCGGTCAGGTCGGCGAGGGCGATCTCGGGCCGGGCGTGCTCGGGGAGGCGGTCGTGCTCGGCGGAGGACCAGCACCGGTAGACGACGCCGGGGGCCTCCCGCCCCGCCCGCCCGGCCCGCTGCTCGGCGGAGGCCCGGGAGACGCGGACGGTGGTGAGCGAGCCGAGGCCGCGGGCGTGGTCGGTGCGGGGCTCGCGGGCCAGCCCGGAGTCGACCACGATCCGGACGCCGGGCACGGTGAGGCTCGACTCGGCGACGGAGGTCGCCAGGACCACGCGCCGGGCGCCGCCGGGGGCGGGGGAGAGGACCTCGTCCTGGACGCGGGCCGGAGCCTGGCCGTGGACCTGGAGGATCCGCAGGCCGCCGGGACGGTCCGGGCCGCCGGTCTCCGCCGGGCCGCCGGGATCGGGGCGGCCGGTCTCCGCCGAGCCGCCGGGACGGTCGAGGTCGGTTTCCGCCGGGCCGCCGGGACGGTCGAGGTCGGCGAGCATCCCGGCGACGCGGCCGATCTCGCCGACCCCCGGCAGGAAGCACAGCACGTCCCCGTCGTGCTCGGCGAGCGCCCGCCGGACGACGTCGGCGACGTGGGCCAGGAAGGCGGGGTCGACGCGCAGGCCGTGCGGCGGGGCGACCGGCCGGGTGGGCGGGGCCCAGACCGGGGTGACGGGGTGCGCGGTCCCGGAGGCGCGGACGACCGGTGCCGCGGAGAGGGCGGCGGTCCCGGTGGCGAGCAGGCGGGCCCAGGGGCCGGCGTCGGCGGTGGCGGAGGCGGCGAGGATCCGAAGGTCGGGACGGAGGGCCGCGCGCACGTCGAGGAGGAAGGCCAGGGCGGTGTCGGCGTCCAGGTGGCGTTCGTGGCACTCGTCGAGCAGGACCGTCTGCACGCCGTCCAGCTCGGGATCGCGCTGGAGGCGCTGGAGGAGGACGCCGGTGGTGACGACCTCGACGACGGTGCCCGGGCCCGTCCGGCGCTCACCCCGGACCGAGAAGCCCACCTCGGCGCCGACCTCCGAGCCCAGCAGCCAGGCCATGCGCCGGGCCGCCGCCCGCACCGCCATCCGGCGCGGTTCGGCCACGACCACCCGTTTCGGGGCCGAGCCGTCGAGGAGCCCGGCGAGGGCGAGCGGGACGAGGGTGGTCTTGCCGGTGCCGGGAGGCGCGACGAGCACGGCGGCGCCGTGGGCGTCCAGGGCCGCGCGCAGTTCGGGCAGGGCGTGCCGGACCGGCAGGGCGGACCACGCGGCGCGGAGCCCGCCGGAGCCGTCCGGCCGCCGGGACGGGGGCTCTCCCGCGCGCGCCCGATCGGCCTTCCCCGTCACGTCCCCCATTCAACCCGCTCATCCGACCGCTCGTTCCACCCGGCGGTTCCAGGCGCCCGTTCGCCCGTTCGCCCGCGCGGTCCGGCGAGCCGGAGCCGGGCGGACGGTCACTGACCGGCGGAGGGGTCCAGGACGCCGAGGCTCACCAGGGCGATGATCGCCACGCCGAGGACCACCCGGTAGATCACGAAGCCGGTGAAGCGGTGGGTGCTGATGTACTTCAGGAACCAGGAGACCGCCGCGTAGCCGACCGCGAACGAGATCACGGTCGCCAGGATGGTCGGCCCCCAGGCGGGGGCCTGCTCCCCGCCGATGTCGAACAGCTTCAGCACGCCCGCGCCCAGGACGGCGGGGATGGCCAGCAGGAAGGAGTACTTCGCGGCCTCCTCGCGGCGGTAGTCGAGCAGCAGGCCCGCGGTGATCGTGCCGCCGGAGCGGGAGACGCCCGGGATCAGCGCGAGGGACTGGGCGAGGCCGTAGACGATGGAGTGGGTGAAGCTGAGGTGCCGCTCCAGGGTGAGCTTGTCGCGGGCCTTGCGGTCGGCGAGCCAGAGGACCAGGCCGAAGACGATCAGCGTGGTGCCGATCAGGCGCAGGTCCCGGAAGATCGTGTCGATCTTCTCCTCGAAGAGGAGGCCCAGGACGAGGATCGGGAGCGTGCCGACGATCACGTACCAGCCCATCCGGGCGGCGTGGTGCGTGCGCAGCGCGGGTGTCCACAGGGCCCGGGTCCAGGTGGAGATGATCTCCCAGATGTCCTTGCGGAAGTAGATGAGCACCGCGGCCTCGGTGCCGAGCTGGATCACCGCGGTGAAGGCGGCGCCCGGATCCTCCCAGCCGAGGAACGCGGAGACGACCCGGATGTGGGCGCTGGAGGAGATGGGCAGGAACTCCGTCAGTCCCTGGAGCAGTCCGAGGACCACCGCTTCGAACCAGCCGATCAACGTTGATGCCTTCCGTGCCGCGCCTGCGTGACCTAGGCGAGGTTAGCGGAGGCATGGTACGGCTGTGACTCGGCCATGGGGATGAGATGGGGTGATATCGATCATCCGGTACGGGGACCGCAACGGCCGGGGCCGCGGACGGGCGGTCCCGGCCGGAGGCCGCCGGCGGCGTCAGCGGTTGCCCTTCGCCGCGGAGATGTCGGCCAGAGCCGAGTCGGAGTCGCGGTCGATCGCCAGGTCTCCGATGCTCACGATGCCGACGGCGTGGTCGTTCTCGACCACCGGCACCCGCCGGATCGCCTTGTCGCGCATCAGCTGCACGACCTGCTCGATGCCGGTGTCGGGCCCGACCGTCGTGAGCTCCTCGCTGCACGCCTCCCGGACCGGGGTGTCGGGACCCTTGCCCTGGGCCACGACGCGGACGGTGATGTCGCGGTCGGTCACGATCCCGCTGACATGGCCGTCATCGGTGAGGATCACCGCGCCGGTGTCCTCGCTGACCATCAGCTGAGCCGCGGCGGATACGGGCCGGCTCGCGTCGAGGGTCGCCGGATCGGCCGTCATCACATCGGCCACCGTCTTGCTCATGGGGTCCTCCTCTGCTCGCGTTGCCGGATTCCCTGTTCCACATGAAAGGGTCCGTTCCGTCTGGAGGGTGCCCGCGAGATGAGGGGACGAATCGGGATATATGCCCTCTTTGAGATTAAAAAGACCTGTCAGGGCATGGAAGAGATGTGCTGCCCGCCGGTGTGCGGCGGTCGCCGGGCGGCGGAGATCTCCACCCGCCGCCCGGCGACCGTGTCGCGCACCGGCGGGATCCCCTACGGCCGGACGACCGCGACGTCGTCGACCCCGGCCTCCACCAGGGAGGCGCCCGAGGCGTCGGCCGCCTCGATCAGGATCCGGACGGTCTGCCCGGCGAAGGCGGAGACGTCGGCCTCCGCGGAGCTCCACGCGCCGTCGCGGTCGGCCGCCGCGCCGAGCTGCTGGAACACCTGGGTCGTCCCGGACGGGCCGACGACCTTCACCCGCAGGTGGTCGGCGCTGGAGGAGTTGGAGCCGTGCGCCAGGTACCAGGAGAAGCGGAGCCTGAGCGCTCCGCCCGCCGGCAGGGCGATCTCCGGTGACCGGATGCTCGTGACGCCGCCGTCGATGTCGTAGGCGCCGGCCGAGGAGCCCGCCAGGCGGCCGGTGACCAGGTCGTTGACGCCGCTGACCGCGGTGCCGGGCTGCTTGGTCCCGCTGGAGGAGGTGGCCTCCGGGTCGCCGCGTTCCCACTGGCCCGAGGTGGCGGTGTCGGTGCCGGACGGGTTCACGGTCCAGCCGGTCGCCGTCTCGAAGGTGTCCTGCCAGACGGCCTGCGGCGGGACGGCCGTGGCGATCGTCCACACGGCGTGGGCGATCGCGTCGGCGTTGCGGTCCAGCGCGGTGTCGTCGATGTTGGTGAGCGTGTCGCAGGACCGGTGGTAGCAGGGGTCGAAGGCGCGGCCCGCCGTACCGCCCCACAGGGAGGCCTGGGCGCTGGTCTTGACGCCCTCGGCGCCGGTGAACGTGCCTCCGGCGGGGATGCCGACGGCGATGAACGGGCCGTAGTCGGAGCGGCCGTCGAAGTCGGTGCCCCGGGTCGGCACGCCGATCGAGGTGAAGTAGTCCTGGAGCGTCCGCTCCAGCTGGGCGGAGCCCGCCGGGCCGGGGCCCGAGCCGGTGCCGTCGGAGTTGTCGCCGTCGTAGACGAAGTAACCGGCGTTGGGCGAGCCGACCATGTCGAAGTTCAGGTAGCCCTTGATCTTCGCGCGCTCGGTGGCCGGGAGGTTGTTCACGTAGTACTGCGAGCCGCGCAGGCCCAGCTCCTCGGCGCCCCACCAGGCGAAGCGCAGGTGCTTGGCCGGGGTGAGACCCTGGCGGGCGACCTCCAGGGCGGTCTCCAGGATGGCGGCGCTGCCGGAGCCGTTGTCGTTGATGCCGGGGCCGGAGGTCACGCTGTCGAGGTGCGCGCCGACCATGAGGACGTCGTTCGGGTCGCCGCCCGGCCAGTCGGCGATGACGTTGTAGCCGGTCGCGCCGCTGTAGGTGAACGGCTGCAGGGTGGTGGTGAACCCGGCGGCGTCCAGCAGGCCCTTGACGTAGTCGGCCGAGGCCCGGTAGCCGGGGCGGCCGTGGGCGCGGTTGCCGCCGTTGGCGGTCGCGATGGACTGGAGCTGGGACAGGTGGGCCTTCACGGCCGCGAGGGGGATGTCGGGCGGGGCCGCCGCCGACGCGGTGGAGGCCAGGGGGGTGAGTGCCGGCGGGACGGCCAGGATCGCCGCCATCCCGATGGCCCGGCCGATGGTTCGCAGGGTGCGCATCGTGCTCCTCGGGTCGGAGGTGGAAGGGGTCCCCGAGCGGCGCGCACCCCGGGGTGGGGGTGCGCGCCGTACAGCATGGTGGTGCGCGCGGCGGGGCGCGGACGCCCTGCCCCGGCCAGGCCCGTGAACCGTCCCGGCCGGTCATCCGGGGCGGTGCGCGGCCCCGGCGGGTCATCCGGGGCGGTGCGCGGCCCCGGCCGGTCGCCCGGGGCGGTGCGCGGCCCGGCCGCGGACCGCCCCGGGAGGGTCACTTGGCGGGCTCGACGTGCTTGCCGTCCTTGCCGTGCGCGTGCGCGTGCGCGGCGGGGGCGGCGGCGGACTTCGCCGACGCGGCGGCGTCCCGGTCGGGGATGGTGGACAGGTCGTAGGCGTAGAAGGCGGTCGCGTAGGCGACGGCCTTGGAGTTGCGCTCCAGCGCGGCGGCGTTGATGTTGGTGATGCCGTCGCAGGCCGCGTGGTAGCAGGGGTCGTACGGCGCGCCGGCGGTGCCGCCGAACTTCGCCGCCTGCTCCTCGGTCTTGACGCCCTCGGCGCCGGTGAAGACGCCGCCGGAGGGGATGCCGTTGGCGATGAACGGGCCGTAGTCGGAGCGGCCGTCGAAGTCGGTGCCCTCGAAGCCCAGACCGCGCTTGGCGTAGTACTTCTCGAAGAGCTTCTCGATCTCGGCGGAGCCCGCCGGGCCCGCGCCCGCGCCCTCGGCGTCGGAGTCGTCGCCGTCGTAGAGGAAGGTGACGTCGTTCGGGGAGGCGACCATGTCGAAGTTCAGGTAGAGCCGGATCTTGTCCTTCTCCGCCGCCGACAGGCCCGCGACGTACTGCTCGGAGCCGAGCAGGCCGAGCTCCTCGGCGCCCCAGAAGGCGAAGCGGAGCCGGTGCTTGGTGGGCACCTTGGCCAGCTTCAGCGCGGTCTCCAGGATGGCGGCGCTGCCGGAGCCGTTGTCGTTGATGCCGGCGCCCTCGGGCACTCCGTCCAGGTGGGCGCCGACCATCACGATCTCGCCCCGCTTGCCCCACCGCGAGTCGGCGATGAGGTTCTTGGTCGTGCCGACCGTGGTGGCGGCGTCGACCTTCAGGCGCACGGTGGTGCCGGGGCTGTCGGCCAGGTCGAGGCCGACGGCGGTGCTCGCCATCACGATCGGGAAGCCGAAGCGCCACTCGACGATGTCGAACTCCAGCGGGTCGGTGCGGCCCGGCTGGCCCTCGTTGAAGAAGATCACACCGGCCGCGCCCGCCTCCTTGGCGTTGGTGGCCTTGTCGACGAACGGGCAGGTGCCGCGCTGGATCAGCGCGATCCGGCCGGGCACGAAGCCCGCGAAGTCGGCGTCCTCGCAGCCGGCGGTGGAGGTGTTGGGGGTCGGCGGGGTCGGGATGACCGCGTCGACCACCTGGATCTCCGCGGTGACGTCCCCGCCGGCGGAGGAGTGCACGGTCACGAAGTCGGTGCCGTTGGCGTAGGTCGTGGCCTCGGGCGCGGTCTGCTGCAGGACCGAGGGGGAGAACTCCTCCCACTTGACCGGGAACTCGACGTCGGTGGTCGAGGTCCTGTATCCGGCGCGGCGCAGCTTGTCCTGCACGTAGGCGAGGGAGGCGTCGTAGCCGGGGGTGCCCGCGGCGCGGTTGCCGCCGTTGGCGGTGGCGATCTCCTGGAACCTCTCCAGGTGCTTGTGCACGTTCTTGCCCTTGACCTGGTAGGTCAGGGCGGTGGCGAGGACGTCGGGGACGTCGACCGCGGACGCGCTCGCCGGGGTGGTGAGGGCGAGGGGAAGGGCGAGGGCCGTGGCCAGGGTGGCCACCGTGAGTCCTCGGGCCGTCCCGCGTCGGAATGTCAGGCGCATAACGCTCCTCGGGAGTGTGCGTGGGGGGTCCCACTCCGTACTAGAGCGGAACGTACCGTGATCAATCGCCAACGCCTAGAGGAGCTGACGCGGAGTTGCGCGAATAGTTACAGAATTCGGTTGATATGGGGCTTGGGTGTCATGTCTCTTTCCGGGTTGGGTGTCCGGTGCTCGACCCTGTCAGGGTTTTCTCAGGGATGTCCGGGGAACGGGGGTCTCTCCGTCGCTCGTTCTGAGAGATGAAGACCGACGAACCGGGGAGAGACACCATGCACCGTTCGAGGAACCACAAGATCATCGCTGGCGTCTGCGGTGGGATCGCGGACAGCCTCGGCCTGCCGCCCACGCTCGTCCGGGTGCTCTGGCTGCTGCTCTCGCTCATCCCGGGGCCGCTCTGGATCGCCTACGTGGCCCTGTGGATTTTCATGCCGAAGGCGCCGGAGACCGTCTACGGGCGGTAAATAGACTCGGGGCATGAGGCAACGCCCCCTGTCACTGATCCAGGACGACCTGGTCGACTACGAGAAGGCCATGGACCGGATGGCCGAGCTGGTCGGCGAACGGCAGCGCGACGAGCGGCCGGACACGCTCTGGCTGCTCAGCCACCATCCCGTCTACACCATCGGCAGGCGCACGCCGGAGCAGCACCTGCCCGACCCGTCCCGGGGCATCCCCGTGGTGAGCACGGGGCGCGGCGGCCAGCTCACCTACCACGGCCCCGGCCAGCTGGTCGGCTACCTCGTCGTCAAGCTCGGCGAGGGCGAGGGGATCGTCGACTACGTGCGCGAGGTCGAGCTCCGGCTCGTCCGCGCGCTGGAGGCCCTGGGGGTCCCGGCGGAGCGGCGGGACACCCCGCCCGGCTCCGAACTGCTCACCGGGGTCTGGACGCGCACGACCGGGCGGAAGATCGTCTCGATCGGCATGCGCCAGAGCCGGGGCGTCACCAGCCACGGGTTCGCCCTCAACGTCGACGGCGACCTGACCCCGTGGAACTGGGCGGTGCCCTGCGGCATGCCCGAGGTGGAGATGACCTCGCTGGCCAACGAGGGCGTGGCGACCGCGATGGACGGCGTGCGCACCGAGGTGGCGGCGGCCTTCGAGGCGCGCTGACCTCCGGCGGGCCTTCCGTGGGCCTTCGAGGCGCGACGGGGGTCCGGTGGGAGCACGGCGGGGGGCCCGGGCGCTCCGGGTCCGGCGGGCCGGGGGAGGGACCCGGCGGGCCCGGAGCGCCCCGGCCGGATCAGGCGACGGGCTCGGGCTCGTCGGTGGTGACGTCGTCGACCGTACGGCGCGGCCCGGTGAACCAGTGCCGGGCCGACAGCGCCCACCACAGGCCCACGCACAGGACCATGACGCCCACCACGATGGGCGCGTAGTTCACCGCGGTCCAGGTGAAGTCCGCGCTGAACGGCACCGCCTGCGGGACCAGCGGCATGACGAAGTAGACCGAGACGACCGCGATCTCGACGATCGCGATCCAGCACAGCGCCTTGTACCTGCGCCCCAGCGTCCACGGGCCCGGCTCGAACCGGTCGCCCATCCGCAGCCGGAGCCAGATCGGGATCAGGAACGCCAGGTAGAGCCCGATGACCGCGACCGAGACGACCGCGTAGAACGCGAGCGGCAGGCCGTTCGGCGCCTCGTAGAGCGCGGGCAGGGTCAGGAGCAGGGCCAGTACGCAGCCGAAGACGATCGCGTTGACCGGCGTCCGGTTGGCGTCGACCCTCGACCAGAGCCGCCAGCCGGGGATCGCGCCGTCCCGGGAGAACGCGTAGGTCATCCGGGACATCGAGGTCACGCAGCTCATGCCGCAGAAGAACTGGCCGACGGTGGAGATCGCGAAGACCGCGGTGGCCAGGTTGCCGGGGAGCGCCGAGTCGAAGATCGCCCCCACGAAGCCGCCCGCCGCGTTGACCGCCGGCACGTCGGTGGCCGCGAACAGGAAGGCCAGCAGCACGATCCAGCCGCCGATCGCCGAGTAGAAGATCGACTGCCACAGGCCCCGGGCGGCGGCCGTGGCCGCGCCCTGGGTCTCCTCCGACACGTGCGCGCACGCGTCGAAGCCGGTGATCGTGTACTGGGTCAGCAGGAAGCCGAGCGGGAGCACGTAGAACCAGTAGGAGGTGTCGGAGAAGCCGGAGTTGTTGATCGTCTCGGTGAAGACGAACGCCATCGACTGGTGCGAGTCCGGCCCGAAGACCAGGATCAGCACGACGGCGGCGGCGCCGAACACGTGCCACCACACCGAGACGTTCTGCAGCACCGAGATCAGCCGGTGGCTGTAGACGTTGATCAGCGCGTGCAGCACCAGGACGGCCGCGAACAGGAGGAAGGTGTTGCCGAGCGAGACCTCGAACCCCGGCGCGAACCGGTTGACCGTGATGTTCATGAACGTCGCGCAGCCGTAGTCGACCGAGGCGGTGACCGCGATCAGGCCGATGAGGTTGAACCACCCGGTGAACCAGCCGTGCACCGGCCGGCCCATCTTCGCGGCCCACCAGTAGATGCCGCCGGCGGTCGGGTAGGCCGAGACCAGCTCGGACATGCACAGGCCGATGATCAGGATGAAGACCGAGATCAGCGGCCAGCCCCAGGAGATGGCGACCGGGCCGCCGTTGTTCCAGGCCTGGCCGAAGGTGGTGAAGCAGCCGGCGAGGATGGAGATGATCGAGAAGGAGATGGCGAAGTTGGAGAAGCCGCTCCAGGTCCGGGAGAGCTCCTGCTTGTAGCCGAGTTCGGCGAGTCGCCTCGCGTCCTCGTCCACCGGGGCCGGCTCGGTCATGCAAGCCTCCTTGCGTCGTGCGGGGGGTGGGGGGATCCGGGGCGCGCGCCCCGGACGTCGTCGATCAGCCGTCCGAACCCCGGATCGCCGAGGTCCCGTACGGCCCGCGCGAACTTCACCGCCGCCTCGGCCCCGTAGTCGAAACCGGCGGCGGCGGCCTGCTCGCGCAGCAGCCCGCGGTGCACGGAGAACCAGAGGGTCCAGGTGACGTTCGACATGATCAGGTTGAGCCGGACCCGGGCGGCGAGCCGCGGGCTGTCCTCGCCGAAGTACTCCCGGGCCAGCCGGCGGGTGAGGTCCGGGTCGTACTCCGCCTCGGCGGCGATGTCGCCCAGTTCGAAGGCCGGGTCGCCGTTCCCGGAGAGCTGGTAGTCGACGATCCGCACCTGCTCGCCGCAGCGGATGAGGTTCGCCGGGAGCAGGTCGTTGTGGCAGGGCACGGCCGGCAGCGGGCGTACGGCGAGCGCGCGCTCGATCTCGGCGACGGCCGGGAGCACGTCCTCGTAGCCGCCGGGCGTGCGCAGGCCGTGCCTGCGGCACAGGGCGAGGAACTCCTCCAGCTTGCGGAAGACCGAGAAACCGCCGACGAACGGGGGCCCGGCGTGCAGGCGGCGGCAGGCGGCGGCGATCGGGCCGGGCAGGGCCCGCACGGCCGGGGCGTCCAGCGTGACGCCGTCGAGGTACTCCAGCAGCAGGGCGCCGGGCATGCGGTGCAGGACCCGCGGGCCGACCCCGGCCTCGGCGGCCCGGAGGGTGTTGGCGATCTCGTCGTCGAGCGGGATGCCGAGGCCCGCGGCGGAGACGCGGGGGTCGAGGACCCGCAGCAGCCAGCGCCGCCCGTCGGCGGCGTCCACGCGGGCGATCCGGTGGCTGAGACCGCCCGGCAGGGGCGTCTCGGTGACGGGTTGCCCCGCCCACTCGCGGACGTGCGTGAGAGCGTCTGGCATGCCGCACTCCTTTGGCCTACCTTCAGACCATTGATCCGATTCCGTGGACGAGTCGTTACAGAGGGGGCCGGACGTGGGACACCCCGACTCCGCGAGGGCCGTCGTGATCGGCGGCGGCGTGGCCGGTTGCAGCGTGGCCTACCACCTGGCGAGGCTCGGCTGGACCGAGGTGCTCCTGGTCGAGCGGCACGGGCTCACCGAGGGGACCACCTGGCACTCGGCCGGGTTCGTGGGGCAGCTCCGCTCCACCGTCGCCCAGACGAAGATGATCATGTATTCGGCCGGCCTCTATCCCGAGCTGGCCGAGCTCACCGGGCTGGACCCCGGCTGGCGCGGGGTGGGCGGACTGCGGCTGGCGACCACGCCGGAGCGGGTGGAGGAGTCGCTGCGCCTGGCCGGGGCGGCGGAGACCTACGGGCTGGACGTCGCGGTGCTCTCCGGGGCGGAGGCCGGGGAGCGGCTGCCGCTGCTGGAGACGGCCGACGTGCGGGCCGCGCTCTGGCTGCCGGGTGACGGCTGGCTCGACCCGGCGCTGCTGGCCCGGGCGCTGGCCGCCGGGGCGGAGAAACTGGGTGCGCGGATCCTCACCGGGGTGGAGGTGACCGGGTTCGACATCGAGGACGGCGAGGTCACCGGGGTGCGGCTGTCCCGGACCGTGCGGCCGGGCACGGGCGCGGGGGCGGGCGGGGAGCTCGGCACGGGCACGGCGACGGGCGCGGGGGCGGCTCCCGGGTCCGGGTCCGGGTCCGGGACGGGGTTCAGGACCGAGTCCGAGGAGTGGTCCGTCCGGACCGGGACGGTCGTCATCGCCGCGGGGGCGGCCGGCGGGCGGCTGGGACGGCTGGCCGGGGTGGACATCCCGGTCGTGCCGATCAAGCACCAGTACGTCGTCACCGCGCCGTTCGGGGTCCCCTCCGCGGTTCCCACGGTCCGGGACCCGGACAACATCGTGTACTTCCGCCAGGAGGGCGGGGGGATCCTCGTCGGGGGGTACAGCCGCAGCCCCGGGGTCTGGGACACGCCCGCGCCCCTGGCGGAGCCCCGGACGCTGTTCCCCGCCGACCTGCCGGGATTCCGGGAGTCGTGGGAGTCGGCGGTCCGGCGGGTCCCGGCGCTGGGCCGTACGGAGATCGTGAGGGTCGTGCACGGCCCCGAGGCGTTCACCCCGGACGGCGAGTTCCTGCTCGGCCCGACCCCGGTGCGCGGCCTGTGGGCGGCGGCCGGGTTCTGCGTGCACGGGCTGGCCGCGGCGGGCGGCGTGGGCAAGGTCATGGCCGAGTGGATCACGGACGGCACGCCCGAGTACGACCTGTTCGGCATGGACCTGCGCCGCTTCGGCGGCCACGCCCGGTCGGCCGCCTGGGCGCGGGCCAGGGCCCTGGACGCCTACGCGACGTACTACGACATCGTCTACCCGGGAGAGGACCGCACCGCCGCCCGGCCGCTGCGCCGTTCCCCCGCCTGGATGCGGCACGCGGAGCTGGGCGCCGCGTTCGGCGAGAAGGCGGGCTGGGAGCGGGTCGACTGGTTCGAGTCGAACACCGGGGACGCTCCGCCGGAGGACGGCGCGGAGCTGCGCGGTGCGGGTGGTGCCGGGCCGGGCGGCGCGGGGCGGGACGGTGCGGGTGGTGCCGGGCCGGGCGGCGCGGGTGCGGAGGGCGCGGTCGCGGGCGGTGCCGGGGAGGCCCGCGGGGCGCGGGGGAGGGGGGTCCGGCCGGAGGGGTGGGCCGGGCGGATCTGGTCGCCGGCCGTACGCGCCGAGTGCCTGGCCACGCGGGACGCGGCCGGACTGTTCGACCAGACCTCGTTCGCCAAGCTGGAGGTCTCCGGCCCCGACGCGCTGGAACGGCTCCAGCGGGCCTGCGCCGGGGAACTGGACCGGCCCGTCGGTTCGGTCGTCTACACCCAGGTGCTCAACGCCCGCGGCGGCATCGAGGCCGACCTGACCGTCACCCGCCTGGCCGCCGACCGCTTCCGGCTGGTCACCGGGACCGCCTTCGGCGTGCGCGACGCCGCCTGGCTGCGCGGGCACGGCCTGGACGTGCGCGACGTCACCTCCGCCTACGCCTGCTACTGCCTGTGGGGCCCGCGCGCGCCGGCCGTCCTCGGCGCGCTCTCCCCCGACGACCTGGCCTTCGGCCACCTGCGGGCCCGGGAGATCAGCGTGGGGAGCGTGCCGGTGCTGGCCCAGCGGGTCACGTTCGTCGGCGAGTTCGGCTGGGAGCTGTACTGCCCGTCGGAGTACGGCCTGACGCTCTGGGACGCGCTCCTGCGGGCCGGTGCGCCGTACGGCCTGCGCCCGGGCGGGTACCGGGCGATCGACTCGATGCGCCTGGAGAAGGGCTACCGGGTCTGGGGTCTGGACATCACCCCGGAGACCACCCCACTGGAGGCGGGACTGGGCTTCGCGGTCGCGTGGGACAAGGACTTCCTCGGCCGCGCGGCCCTGTCGCGGGACGCCGAACCCGCGCGGCGGCTGCGCTGCCTGGTCCTCGACGACCCGCGGCAGGTCTGCCTGGGCGGGGAGCCGGTCCGGGTCGGCGGCGAGCCGGCCTCCCGGGTGACGAGCGGCGGATACGGCCACCGGGTGGACCGCTCGATCGCCTACGCCTACCTGCCCGACCGCCCGGCCCCGGGGGAGCGGGTCCAGGTGGGGGTCACCGGGACCTGGGTGGACGCCACCGTGGTCGCCGAGCCGCTCTACGATCCGGCCTCCGAGCGGGTCAGGAGGCCGCCGGGCTGACCCGGCGGCGAGGGCCGCCTCCCCGGGTCGTACGCCGCGGGTTCCCCCGGGTCGTACGCCGCGGGTTCCCTCGGGTCATACGTCGCAGGCTCCTCGTGGCGGCTCGCCGGTCGGCGGGGTTCCGTCCCCTGAGCGGCTCGGCACCCGGGCGGCTCGGCGCCCGGGCGGCTCGGCGCCCGGACCGGAACCGGGTTCCCGAGGGGCAGGCGTCTGGCCGTATGTGTTATTTTCTGGCCATGCGGTCAAAAAATGATCCGGTCGGCCAAGAGGGGCGATCCTTCATCGAGACGGCCCGGCGGGCGCAGATCGTCGCCTGCGCGATCGAGGTGATCGCCGAAGTGGGCTACGCGCAGGCGTCGCTGGCGCTGATCGCCAGGCGGGCCGGGATCAGCAAGGGGGTGATCTCCTACCACTTCAAGGGCAAGGACGAGCTGATCCAGCAGGTGGTCGACGAGGCGTTCGCCCTGGGCGACGCCTTCACGCGCCCGCGGGTCGAGGCCCAGACCACCGCCGCGGCCATGCTCGCCGCCTACATCGAGTCGACCGTCGAGTTCTACCGGACCCATCGGGCCCACATGATCGCCCTGTCGGACATCTGGTCGGCCTTCCGGCACGCCGACGGCAGGCCGAGGCTCGACCTGACCGCCAACGAGCCGGAGGTGTCCTCCGTCGAGGAGATCCTGCGGTTCGGGCAGCTCGCGGGCGAGTTCCGCGAGTTCTCCCCCCGGGTGATGGCCGTCACGGTCAAGCAGGCGGTCGACGGCGTGTTCATCCAGTTGGCGGCCCATCCCGATCTCGACTTCGACGCCTACGCGCGCGAACTCGTCACGACCTTCGACGTCGCGACCCGGAAGGAACGATGATGTCCCCCGAGCCCGGCCCCCGGCTTCCCTCCCCGCCCGACTCCCCGCCCGAGCCCGGTTCCCGGCTCCCCGTCCCGCTCGGCTCCCCGCCCGAGCCCGGTTCCCGGCTCCCCGTCCCGCCCGGCTCCCCGCCGGGCCCGCCCGCGGGCGTGGAGCGGCCGTCCGGTCTCCGGCCTCCGCGCAACCCGGTGGACACCCGTGCCGTCGGTTGGTGGACGGGCCAGGCGCTGGTGCTGGTCGCCCCGCCCGTGCTGGTCCTGGTCCTGCTCGGCCTGCTGATCCCGCCGGCCCGGTTCTGGCTCCTGCTCCCGGCCCTGGTCATCGCCGTGCCCGGCCTGGTCTACACGCTGGTGATGCCCCGGGTGCGCTATCGCGTGCACCGCTGGGAGGTCACGGACGACGCCGTCTACACCGCCTCCGGGTGGATCTGGCACAAGTGGCGGGTCGCTCCGATGTCCCGGATCCAGACCGTGGACACGCTCAGGGGTCCGATCCAGCAGATCTTCGGCCTGGCCGGGGTGACCGTGACCACCGCCTCGGCCGCCGGAGCCGTCAGGATCAACGGGATCGACCGGGCTCTCGCCGCCGACCTCGTCGAGCGTCTCACCGCCCGCGCCCAGGCCGTTCCGGAGGACGCCGCATGAGACGGGACGAGTACGACGGAGACACCGGGATCACCGCCGGCGCCGTAAGCGCCGGGGCGGCCGAAAGCGCCGTAAGCGCCGGGGCGGCCGAAAGCGCCGTAAGCGCCGGGGCGGCCGAAAGCGCCGTAAGCGCCGGGGCGGCCGAAAGCACCGTAAGCGCCGGGGCGGCCGAAAGCACCGTAAGCGCCGGAGGCTCCGGGACCGTCGTCGGCGCAGGGAACGCCGAAGACGCCGGGAACGCCGGGAACGCCGCCGCGGGGGACGACGGGGCCGGGGCGCGGTGGTCGCGGCTCGACCCGCGGCTGCTCCGGTTCACCATGACCCGGTCGCTCGGGCCGGCGGTGCCCGTCGCGGTGACGCTGCCGTTCGCCCGTGACGGGCTCGGCCTCCAGGCGGCCGTCACGCTCGGTGTGATCCTCGTGGTCTTCGCCGTGATCGCGGTGGCCGGCCTCGTCCGCTACGCGACCACCCGGTACCGGGTCACCGCCGAGCGGGTGGAGCTCCGCTCCGGGCTCGTCTTCCGGCGGCGCCGCTCGATCGCGCGCGACCGGGTGCGCAGCGTCGACCTCACCGCCGACCCGCTCCAGCGGTTCTTCGGTCTGGCCACGGTCGTCATCGGCACGGGCCGGACCGACGACGAGAAGGGCCTCGTCCTCGACGGGGTCTCCCGCGCCGGCGCCCGGCTGCTCCGGGTGGAGCTGCTGGGCCGTACGGCTCCGGCGGACGCGGTCGTCGCGGAACTGCGTCCCGCCTGGATCGGCTACGCCCTGCTGAGCAGCTGGTCGCTGCTGATCGGTCTGGCCCCGTTCGGGGTGTTCTTCCGGGTGCTGGACATCGTCGGGATCGACCCGGCCGAGGTCGGCTTCCTCGGCGACCTCTGGAGCCGCGTCACCGCGGCCGACCCGGTCGTGGTCGCGGCCGTCGCGGTCGGGATCGTGCTCTCCATCGGTCTGGCGGGCGCCCTGCTGCTGTACGTGGAGTCGTGGTGGGACTTCCGCCTGACCCGCGAGCCCGACCGCGCGTTCTCGGTACGGCGCGGCCTGCTGACCACGCGGTCCATGGCGCTGGAGGAGCGCCGGCTGTACGGGGTCGAGCTGGCCGAGCCGCTGCCGCTGCGCTGGGGCGGCGGGGCCAGGCTGAAGGCCGTGGCCACCGGTCTCAAGGAGGACGAGTCGGTCGTCCTGCTGCCGCCCGCCCCGCGCGCCGAGGCGCACCGGGTCGCCGCGGCCGTGCTCGCCGTCGGGCCGTCCGCGGGGCCGTCCGTCGGGCCGTCCGCGGGGCCGTCCGTCGGGCCGTCCGCGGGGCCGTCCGTCGGGCCGTCCGCGGAGGCGTCGCCTACCCTGGCTCCGCTGGCCGCGCATCCCCGTGCCGCGCTCCGCCGCAGGATCGTCCGGGCGCTCTGGCCGTCGGCGGTCGTCTCCGCGGTCCTGGGCGGCCTCGCCGTCTGGCTGAGTTGGGTCCCCGGCCTCCTGTGGCTGGCCGGTCCCGCCCTGCTTCCGGCCGCGCTGCTCCTGGCCCTGGACGCCTACCGGAACCTGGGCCACGGCCTGCACGGGCCCTACCTCGTCACGCGGTACGGCACCGCCCGGCGCAGGACCGTGGCGCTGCGCCGTACCGCGATCATCGGCTGGACGGTCAGCCGGTCGCCCTTCCAGCGCCGGTCGGGCCTGGTCACCCTGGCGGCGACGACGGCGGCGGGCTCGGGGTCGTACAAGGTCAGGGACGTCTCCGTCGCGGAGGGCCTGGCCTTCGCCGAGGAGTCGGTCCCCGGTCTGCTGACGCCGTTCGTTCACTGACGTCTCGATGCCGTTCATACCCCCCCGGGGTTGCTCCTCGTGATCCGCTGTGGCATGCTGAGGCGCCTAGATACCCTATAGGGGTATATGGGGAGGAGGAGAGATGAACGGCGCGACCAAGGTGGGGGCGTACGTGCTCGGGCTGGCCGTCGTCTTCGGCGGCGCGTTCGGCGCCGGAAGGCTCGCCGGGCCGGTCGGGGAGACCGGGCGCGTGGCGGCCGGAACCCCCGGTGGCGCGGGCCACGCGGGCGACGCGCACGCCGGGCCGGGGACGTCGGGCGAGGCCGCCGGATCCACCGGGCCGGCCGTGCTGCCCGGCGGGCTCCAGGTGTCGGCGGGCGGATACACGCTGGTGCCGAGGACGGACGTGGTGGAGCCGGGGGAGAAGACGGACTTCCGCTTCTCGGTCGTCGGCCCCGACGGGCGCCCGGTGACCCGGTTCGCCGTGGAGCACGAGAAGGAACTGCACTTCATCGTGGTCCGCCGGGACCTGACCCGCTTCCAGCACCTCCACCCGGTCCGGGGGGCCGACGGCACCTGGTCGGTCCCGCTGACCCTCCCCGAGCCCGGGGAGTACCGCGCGTTCGCCGACTTCGCCCCCGCGGGCGCGGAGGGCATGACGCTCGGCATGGACCTGTCGGCCCCCGGCGACCACCGGCCCGCCCCCCTCGGTGCGCCCGAGCGCACCGCGACCGTGGACGGTTACACGGTCACCCTGGCCGGCGACCTGGTCCCCGGCCGGTCGAGCGCGCTGACGCTCTCGGTGAGCAGGGACGGCGAGCCGGTCACCGACCTGGAGCCCTACCTCGGCGCCTACGGCCACCTCGTCGCGCTGCGCGACGGCGACCTGGCCTACCTGCACGTCCACCCCGGTGGCGAGCCCGGTGACGGGAAGACCGCCGCCGGGCCCGGCATCACCTTCCACGCCGAGGTGCCCAGCGTGGGGGCCTACCGCCTCTTCCTGGACTTCCGGCACGCCGGGAAGGTCCGGACCGCGGAGTTCACCGCGGTCACCGCGGGCGCGCCCGCGGTGACCGGAGACGGCGCCGGCGACCGGTCCGGTGACGGATCCGAGGACAAGGCCGAGGACAAGGGCGAGACCCGGGATGCGACCCCGTCGCCCGAGGCGTCGCACGGCGCCGACGGACACGGCCACTGACCGCGAAATACCCCCGGGGGGTCGGACGTTCTCCGGAGTGGGAGGAACGGCGGACACCCCGATTACCGCCTGCGGCTCCGGGCCGCGCACGATGGATCGACGAGCACGAGGAGAGGCCATGTCCACGACCACCACCAGGCCGCCCGCCGGCGGCGGCGAGATCGAGCTCGCCATCGGCGGTATGACGTGCGCCTCCTGCGCGAACCGGATCGAGCGCAAGCTCAACAAGCTGGACGGCGTGAGCGCCACCGTCAACTACGCCACCGAGAAGGCGAAGGTCGTCTACCCCGGGAGCGTCAGCCCCGCGGACCTGGTCGCCGAGGTGGAGAAGGCCGGCTACACCGCCGAGCTGCCCGCCGTACGGGAGGAGGCGCGGGAGGGGGAGCGCGACGAGCTCGCGCCGCTCCGTCAGCGGCTGGTGACCTCGGCCGCGCTCTCCGTCCCGGTCGTCGCGATGGCGATGGTCCCGGCGCTGCAGTTCGACAACTGGCAGTGGCTCTCGCTGGCGCTGGCCGGACCCGTCGTGCTCTACGGCGGCTGGCCGTTCCACCGGGCGGCCTGGACCAACCTGCGCCACGGCGCGGCGACCATGGACACCCTCGTCTCGCTCGGCACGCTCGCCGCCTTCGGCTGGTCGCTCTGGGCCCTGTTCTTCGGCACGGCGGGGATGCCCGGCATGCGGCACGGCTTCGAGTTCACCCTGACCCGGGGCGACGGGTCGGGCAACGTCTACTTCGAGGCCGCCGCCGGGGTGATCGCCTTCATCCTGGCCGGACGCTACTTCGAGGCCCGCGCCAAGCGGCGGGCGGGCGCCGCGCTCCACGCGCTGCTGGAGATGGGCGCCAAGGAGGTCACGCTCGCCTCCGGCGAACGCGTCCCGGCCGAGCGGCTGGCGGTCGGCGACCTCTTCCTGGTGCGGCCCGGTGAGAAGATCGCCACCGATGGCGTGGTCGAGGAGGGCTCCTCGGCGGTGGACGCCTCGATGCTGACCGGCGAGCCGGTGCCGGTGGAGGTCCGCCCCGGCGATGCCGTGGTCGGCGCGACCGTGAACGCCGGCGGGCGGCTCGTGGTCCGGGCCACCCGGGTCGGGGCCGAGACCCAGCTCGCCCGGATGGCGCGGCTGGTGGAAGAGGCGCAGAACGGCAAGGCGCAGGTGCAGCGGCTGGCCGACCGGATCTCCGGGGTGTTCGTGCCGGTCGTGATCGCCCTGTCGCTGGCCACCCTGGGCTTCTGGCTCGGCACCGGTTCCGGTACGGCCGCCGCCTTCACCGCCGCGGTCGCGGTGCTCATCATCGCCTGCCCCTGCGCGCTGGGCCTGGCCACGCCGACCGCGCTGATGGTCGGCACCGGCCGGGGGGCCCAGCTCGGCATCCTGATCAAGGGCCCCGAGGTGCTGGAGTCGACCCGGCGCATCGACACCGTCGTGCTGGACAAGACCGGCACCGTGACCACCGGGAAGATGACCCTCTCCGGCGTCCTCACCGCGGAGGGGGAGAGCCGCGAGGAGGTCCTGCGGCTGGCCGGGGCCCTGGAGGCCGCCTCCGAGCACCCGATCGCCCAGGCGGTCGCCCGTGCCGCGGAGTCCACCGCGGCGGTCGAGGACTTCGCCAACGTCGAGGGTCTGGGCGTGCAGGGCGTCGTGGACGGCCACGCCGTGCTCGTCGGCCGCCCGCAGCTGCTGGCCGAGTGGTCCCAGCACCTGCCCGCCGACCTGGAGCGGGCGCTGGAGGAGGCGCAGGGCCGGGGCGAGACCGCGGTCGCGGTCGGCTGGGACGGGCGGGCCCGCGCGGTGCTCACCGTCGCCGACGCGGTCAAGCCCACCTCGGCCGAGGCGGTCGCCGCCCTGCGCGGGCTGGGCCTGCGCCCGGTCCTGCTCACCGGCGACCACGAGGTGGCGGCCCGCCGGGTCGCCGCCGAGGTCGGCATCGACGAGGTGATCGCCGACGTGCTGCCCGCCGACAAGGTGGACGTGGTCAAGCGGCTCCAGGCCGAGGGCCGTACGGTCGCCATGGTCGGCGACGGCGTCAACGACGCCGCGGCGCTGGCCCAGGCCGACCTGGGCATGGCGATGGGCACCGGCACCGACGTGGCGATCGAGGCCTCCGACCTGACGCTGGTCCGCGGCGACCTGCGGGTGGCCGCCGACGCGATCCGGCTGTCGCGCCGGACGCTGTCCACCATCAAGGGCAACCTGTTCTGGGCCTTCGCCTACAACGTGGCCGCCCTGCCGCTGGCCGCGCTCGGCCTGCTCACCCCGATGATCGCCGGCGCCGCGATGGCGTTCTCCTCGGTCTTCGTGGTCAGCAACAGCCTCCGCCTGCGCCGCTTCCGCTGAGCCCGGACCGGCGACCGTGCTGACCTCCGACGTCGACGCCATCACGGCCATAAGCCGGAAGCGCCTGCGTGTCGTAGGGATCTGAGACGGCCGGTCGGCGGTGTCACGGCAGGGCCCGGCTCTCCTCGGCGGGCCGGGGCGTCGCCGTACGGGAGACCAGGCGGTGCAGGGCGACGAGGAGGTAGCCCAGGACGGCGAAGCCGGCCGTGAGGAGGACCGCCTGGAGCGCGACGCCGTCGTAGCCGAGCCGGTCCACGTCGAGGAAGGGGTACGGGTAGCGCCGCTCGGTGCCCGGGGCGAGCAGGGCGCCGCGGGTCAGCGCGAAGACGAGGTAGGCGGCCGGGTAGGCGAGCCACACGAGCGGCCTGCTCCATCCCGGGCGCAGGGCGCGGTCGAAGAGCAGCCAGTCGGCGAAGGCCATGATCGGTGTCACGTAGTGCAGCAGCAGGTTGCCCATGTCCTGGACGTCGTTCCCCTGGCCGTCGGGGAGCAGGAGCAGAGGACTCGCGCCGTGCGTCAGGATGAAGTGGGCGACCAGGCCGGTGATCGAGATGAACAGGGTCACCGCGCCCTTGATGAACGCCGACGGCACGCCCCGGCCCGACAGCTGCCAGACGTGGTAGGCCACCAGCATGATGTTGCTCTGCACGGTGAAGTAGACCGGCGGGTTGAGCGGATCGGTGGCCGCCAGCCAGGTGCAGAGCAGTCCCGCCAGACCCGCTGCGACCAGCACGACTCGATAGGCGTTCGTCCCGTTCATTCGCACACCATACTGGTAGGTAAAGGGCTTATCGGACGAAAGATTCACCAACCGTTCGGGATCCGCGGGTTCACAGGGCGGCGAGGTGCGGGACGGTCAGGTGGACGGGGACGCCGGGGACCGGGGCGGCGCCGGTCCGGTCGACCCAGCAGAAGTCCACCCCCGCCTCCCGTGCGCAGCCGCCGTCGCTCACGGGGGAGTCGCCGACCATCAGGGCCTCGTCGGGCTTGGCCTCCAGCAGGGAGAGCGCGTGGTGCAGCAGCGCGCCGTCGGGCTTGCGCAGGCCCACCTCGGGCGCGATCACCACGTGCTCGAAGAACCGCTCGATCCGGGTACGGCGGAGCTTGACCCGCTGGACGCGGGCGATGCCGTCGGTCACCAGCGCCAGCCGGAAGCGCCGCGACAGCCGCCGCAGGGCGCCGTACGCCTCCGGGAACAGCACGGTCCCGCGGCCGAGGGCCTCCTCGAACGCGGCGGCGACCCCGGGGCCGGCGCCCAGCCGGACCCAGCGCTCCAGGCGCAGCTCGGACAGGTCGATCCGGCGCTCGCGGTAGGCGGCCCAGAGGGGTTCGTTGGCCGCGTGGAAGGCGCGCAGGAACGCGGGGAAGTCCCGCAGGACCGGCGGGCCGTCCGGGCCGTGCGGGCCGTGCGGGTTGTGCGGGTCGCCGCGGAAGAAGCGGCGGTGGACCTCACGGAGTGCGCAGTCCTCCGTCCGGGCGTAGTCGACCACGGTCCCGTCCAGATCGACCAGCAGGACCTGGTAGCGCCTCTCCCTCGCCGAGCCCATCGCGCTCCGAACACCCGAGGATCTCCCCGACCGCCGCCGCGTCGGCGACGTAGATGTGCGGAACGTCGACGAAGACCCTCATTGACCCACGACCCACCCCGAGGTCGTCGGCGACCTCGTTCTGGATACTACGCAGGGGCACGTAGTTGAGGTAGCAGGTGAGCGCGTTCTGCGACCGGAACGTCGCGGTCATCGCCAGCCGCCCGTCCCGGATCCGGAAGGCCAGGCCGGTCAGGCAGGGCACGGCGTCCGGCCGCTCGCCCGGCACGGTCAGCGAGACCCACCCGCTCTTGCTGTACGGCCGCGCGCGCAGCAGCCCGGTGACCCAGCCGAGCTGGTCCACGCCCTGCAGGCCGCGGAGCCTGCCGCCGTAGCTGTACTTGAACGGCGGGACCACCGCGACCTCGCTGAACTTGCTGGAGTACAGGGCGATCTTCCCGGGGTCGCCGTGCGATCTCAGGACCGGGTCGTCCCAGCCGAGTTCGGCGATCTCGAACAGCACGGCCGGCGCCTCGATGATCGGGCCCCGGTCGTCCTCGGCGGGCCCGCCCTCGTCCCACACGTGGCGCATCAGCCACAGCCAGGTCTCCCCACAAGACGCGAATCGGAGGAGGTCTGCCATTCAGGTCTCCACGTTGGGGAAATGGAAGGGGTTCTGCGGGAGCCGGCGCTGGCGGGAGACGTTGGAGCGCACGTAGTAGACGAGGTAGTGGACCAGCGTGAGCAGCGCGATGACCAGCAGGAGCAGGGTCGCGGTGGGGTCGGCCCCGATGAGGCCGAGCAGTCCGGTCGCGATGTAGGTGGAGTTGACCAGGGCCAGCATCATCACGTTGATCCCCGGCCAGGCGAGCGGGGCGTAGGTCTCCGGATAGCGGGGGTCCACCGGCAGGTTCGGCGACCAGCCGAGACCGGAGAAGTGGTCCTTGAGCTGGACCACGTAGAGCAGCCGGAAATTGTTGATCGCCCGCGCGGTGCGCATGTGCGCGTTCACCGCCTCGATCAGCCGCAGGAACGGCAGGACGCTCAGCAGCCCGAACGCGGCGGTGGTCGCGAACAGGTACCAGGGCACGGTGCTCCAGGAGGTGAGCAGCGCCGGGCTGACGACCTTCGCGCTCGCCAGCGCTACGGCGGCGGCGAACGGGGCGGAGAGCAGGCTCATGGAGAGCCGGGTCATCTTGATGCGCTCGTCCTTCGCCGCGAGGTAGACGTGGTAGGTCCCGGTGAAGTCCACGGTGACGAGCTGGAGGAAGTCCTTGGCGTCCACGGGCAGCTCGTCGAGGCTCTGGGGCAGGGATTCCGCGCTCATGCGCGGCAGCATCTTGCGCATCGGGACCTCGGCTTCAAGCGCAGTGAACAGACCCGGTAAGGAAATTTTGACGCACTTGTCAGTTGGACGCGCGCCTTTTTCCCATTTATCTCCAATAACTTTGCCAAGGTCACCGGCCTGCGGCGGGAATCATGGAAAACCGGTCTGGGCGGACGCCGTCGCACGGGCGCGGCGGTCATGGACCGCATCCGGCCGGGAAGGATAAGGCGCATGATCCGCCTGCCCGCCGTCAGCTGGACCACCGCCGTCCCCGTGCTCGCGATCGCGGTCCTGGCCCTCGCGTGGGGCCGGGGGCTGTCGGTCGCCGGGGCGGTGGTCACGGGCGTCTTCCTGGCGGGCGCGGTGCTGGCGGCCGTGCACCACGCCGAGGTGATCGCGCACCGGGTGGGGGAGCCGTTCGGCTCGCTCATCCTGGCGGTGGCGGTGACGGTCATCGAGGTGGCGCTGATCGTCAGCCTGATGGCGTCCGGCGGCCCGGAGACCTCCTCCCTGGCCCGGGACACCGTCTTCGCCGCGGTGATGATCACCTGCAACGGCATCGTCGGACTGTCGCTGCTGGTCGGAGCGGTGCGCCGGAAGGTGGCGGTGTTCAACGCCGAGGGCACGGGCGGCGCGCTCGCCACCGTGGCGACGCTCGCCGTGCTGAGCCTGGTGCTGCCGAAGTTCACCACGAGTACGCCGGGACCGGTCTTCTCGGCGCCCCAGCTGGGCTTCGCCGCGGTGGCCTCGCTCGGACTGTACGGGCTGTTCGTGGTCACGCAGACGATCCGGCACCGCGACTACTTCCTCCCGATCACGGCCGACGGCTCCGTCATCGCCGACGACGAGCACGCCGCGCCGCCCACCACCCGGCAGGCCGCGGCGAGCCTCGGCCTGCTGATGACGGCCCTCGTCGCCGTCGTCGGGCTGGCGAAGGTGGAGTCGCCGGTGATCGAGACGGCGGTCGCGGCCGCGCGGCTGCCGCAGTCGGTGGTGGGCGTCGTGATCGCGCTGCTGGTGCTGCTGCCCGAGACCATCGCCGCGGTGCGGGCCGCCCGCAGGGACCGGATCCAGATCAGCCTCAACCTCGCGCTGGGCTCGGCGATGGCCAGCATCGGGCTGACCATCCCGACCATCGCCGTCGCGTCGTTCTGGCTCGACGGGCCGCTGCTGCTCGGCCTCGACGCCACGCATCTGGTCCTGCTCGGCCTGACGGTGGCGGTGGGAACCCTCACCGTGGTCCCCGGGCGGGCGACCCTGCTGCAGGGCGGGGTCCACCTCTCCCTGCTGGCCTGCTACCTGTTCCTCGCCGTCAGCCCCTGACCCGGCGCCGGGCGTCCGGATCGGGGACCGGTCGGCAGTGCGTGCGGCAGTGCGTGCGGCAGTGCGTGCGGCAGTGCGTCCGGCGCCGGAGCGGGGACGCGGAGATCAGCCGCCGAGGCGCTGGGAGAAGCGCACCGCGTTGCCCGAGGGGTCGCGGAAGGCGCAGTCGCGGACGCCGTAGGGCTGATCGATCGGTTCCTGCAGCACCTCGGCGCCCGAGGCCCGGATCTTCTCGAACGTGGTGGCGCAGTCGTCGGTGGCGAAGATGAGGGTGGACAGCGAGCCCTTGGCCAGGAGCGCCCGGAGGGCCTCCCCGTCCGCGGGCCCCCGTCCCATCTCCGGCACCTCGAGCACGATCTCGAGGCCGGGCTGGGAGACCGGGCCGACGGCCAGCCAGCGGTACTCCTCGAACGGCATGTCGGCGCGCACCTCGAGGCCGAGGACGTCGCGGTAGAAGGCCAGGGCCTCGTCCTGGTCGTGGACCTGGACGAAGGTGTGGGAGAGCGTGAGATCCATGGCCGCAACGCTACTCAGCCGGTGCGGCCGGAGGCTTCTCCGATCCTGCTCGGTCGGGTGACGGCCTTGGCGTAGCAGGCCGGTACGGCGGCGCCCGCGGCGTGGTCGCGGGCGCGGTAGGCGCTCGGGGTCTCGCCCACGAGTTCGGTGAAGCGCGAGCTGAAGGAGCCCAGCGAGGTGCAGCCGACCTCCATGCAGACCTCCGTCACGGTGAGGTCGCCGCGCCGGAGCAGGGCCTTCGCCCGCTCGATGCGGCGGGTCATCAGGTAGTTGTAGGGCGTCTCGCCGTACGCCGCGCGGAACCGGCGCGAGAAGTGGGCCGGTGACATGAGCGCGGCGCGGGCCATGGCTGGGACGTCGAGGGGCCGGGCGTACTCCCGGTCCATGAGATCGCGGGCCCGGCGCAGGCGGGCGAGTTCCTCAGGCGTCACCCCTCCAGAATCCCACGGGTGCGGGGTGCGGGGTGCGGGGTGCGGGGTGCGGGGTGCGGGGTGCGGGGGCGCGGGGGCGCGGGGGCGATCAGCGGCCGGACGCCGGCGGCGCGGAGGGCGTGTGCTGTCCGCGGGCCGGCCCGTTCGGCTCGTCCCGGCCCGGTGCGGGCCCCGCGGCGGAGAGTCCTGCCGGAGCCGGTGAAACCGCCGGACCCGGGGCGAAACCGGCGTGAAGCCACGGCGAAGCCGACGACGCGCATGCTCTCCTCAGACGCCGGGAGGTACCCGGCGCGGAGAGGAGACGCGTCATGGCGGACCTCAGCGCCGTCCGGACCGAGAACCTGGTCAAGGTGTTCGGAGACGTCCGGGCCGTGGACGGAATCGACCTCCATGTACGGCAGGGCGAGATCTTCGGAGTCCTCGGCCCCAACGGGGCGGGCAAGACCACGATGCTCCGGATGCTCGCCACCCTGCTCCCGATCGACGGCGGCCACGCGGAGATCTTCGGCGTCGACGTCCGGCGGGAGCACCACCGCATCCGGCAGCTGGTGGGCGTCACCGGCCAGTACGCCTCGGTGGACGAGGATCTGACCGCCCGGGAGAACCTCTGGCTGTTCGCCCGCCTGCAGGGTCTGCCCGGTGGCAGGGCCAGGACCATCGCCGGCGACCTGCTCGAACGCTTCGGTCTGCAGGAGGCGGCCGACCGTCCCCTGTCCCAGTTCAGCGGGGGCATGCGCCGCCGGCTGGACCTCGCGTCGAGCCTGATCACCCGCCCGCCCCTGATCTTCCTGGACGAGCCCACGACCGGCCTCGACCCGAGGACCCGGGGCCAGATGTGGGACACCATCCGCGAGCTGGTCACCGACGGCTCCACGATCCTGCTCACCACCCAGTACCTGGACGAAGCCGACCAGCTGGCCGACCGCGTGGCCGTGATCGACCACGGCCGGAAGGTCGCCGAGGACACCCCCGACGCGCTGAAGAGCCAGGTCGGCGACGCGACCCTGCAGCTCGGCCTCGCCGACGGCTCCGACATCGCCCTGGCCGCGGACATCGTCCGCCGGCTGCTGGGCGAGGAGCCGGTCCTGACTCCGGAGTCGGGGCGGGTGAACGTCCCCCTCCCCGACCCCGACCGGGCCGCGGACGTCCTGATCGGCTTGCGCGAGGCGGGTCTGGCCATCTCCTCGATGAGCGTCGCCAAGCCGACGCTGGACGAGGTCTTCCTGGCGCTGACCGGCCACGGCGCCGACGGCGAATCCCCCACGGCCGACGACGAATCCCCGATGGAGGCGGTCCGATGACCACCACGAGCGCTGTGAACCCGAAGACCCCGACGAGCCGGGTCGCCCCCGGCCCCCGGCGCATCGACCCGTCCGCGGCGGTCGCCCGCACCACGTCCCACAGCTCGGTCCAGGAGACCTGGACCCAGACCCTGGCGATGGCGTGGCGGGCCCTGAAGAAGATGCGCCGCAAGCCCGAGCAGTTCTTCGACGTCCTCATCCAGCCCCTGCTGTTCACCGCGATGTTCGCGTTCATCTTCGGCGGCGCGATCTCCGGCAGCGTGGCGGACTACCTGCCGGTGCTGATCCCCGGGATCCTCGCGCAGACGGCCCTGACCGTCTGCATGGCGACGGGCGTGCAGCTGCGCGAGGACATGGACAAGGGGGTCTTCGACCGCTTCAAGTCCCTGCCGATCGCGAGGATCGCACCCCTGGCCGGTCCGATGATCGCCGACCTGATCCGGTACGGCATCGCGTCGGTGCTGACGCTCGTCACCGGCCTGGCCATCGGGTACCGTCCCGGCGGCGGCGTGCTCGGCTGCATCGGCGGAATCGCCCTCACCGTGTTCGCGGGCTGGTCGCTGGCCTGGATCTTCACCTGGCTGGGCACGATGGCGCGTTCGGCGCAGAGCGTCCAGGGCATCTCCATGATGATCATGTTCCCGCTCACCTTCCTGTCCAACGCCTTCGTCCCCGCCGAGACGCTGCCCGGCTGGCTGGAGGCGTTCGTGAAGGTCAACCCGGTCTCGCACGTCGTCTCGGCGGTGCGCGACCTGTTCAACGACGGGGCCGTGACGGCCGAGGTCGGCTGGGCGGTCGTCGGCTGCGCGGTCGTCATCGCGGTCTTCGCCCCGCTGGCGGTCCGCTCGTACTCCCGCAAGATGTGACGTCCTCCCGCAAGATGTGGCGTCCTCCTGCAAGATGTGACGTCCTCCCGCCCGGAGACGAGGGCTCCCCGGCCGGGCCGCTTCACCGGCAGGCCGGGACGGACCCGCCGGACCCGGCAGCCGGAGAACGCCAGGCCGGCCGTTCCGGGACGGGCGTCAGGCCAGCCGTTTCAGGACGGCGCGGGCCTCGTCCAGCAGGTCGGGGCCGCGCCGTTCGCCGTACTCGGCCCCGATCCGGGACATGACGCCGGGGGCGACCCGCTCGGCGTGCGCGGCCAGCAGCGGCCACTGCATCGTCGGGGTGAACCGGTTGTAGGCGAACCGGTCGGCGAGCACGAGCAACCGGACCGCCTCCTCGGCGGGCAGCGCCCCCTTCAGCAGGCCCCAGATGCTCAGCCCGGCGAGCAGCATCCCCGCCACCGGGTAGTCCCTGAACGTGCGGGCCGGGTCGAACGCGACCAGGACCTTGGCCCGCAGCGACTCGAAGAGGTCCGCGCCGTCGTCGCCCTCGCCGTACTGCGCGAACGCCGAGAGCGCGACGGCCTCGCCCACGAAGTCCCACGGCGAACCGTCCGTCGTGCCCGGGACGCTCAGGTTCCGGAGCGCCTCGGCGGCCTCGCGGTGCCGCCGCAGTCCCTCGGCGATGTCGCCGTCGGCGAGGGCCAGCTGGGCTCTGCTGGCGGCGAGCGACAGGACCTCGCCGTAGGTGCCGTGGACGGCGAGCGCCTCCATGTCGTCGATCATCCGTGCGGCCTCGTCCCGGCGGCCCTCCACGAGCGCCGCCGTGGTGAGGACGGCGCGGATCTGGATCGCGTCGTCCGTCGCCCCGAGGCGCTCCAGCACCGGGAGCGCCTCGGCCGCGTGCGCGGCGGCCGAGGTGAAGTCGCCGAAGTTCGCGTGCAGGCTGGCCAGCTGGGTGTGCAGCACCGCCCGGTGCCAGGGACCGCGGTCCTCGCCGACGAGCCGGAGGGCGGCCCGGGCCGCCTCGATCGCGCCGGCCGGATCGCCGGTGTTCTCCAGGCCGTGGCACAGCCAGTGCAGCACGGTCGAGCGGACCAGGGGGTCGGGGTCGTCGATCAGCCTGTCGAAGCCGTTGTCGGGGTCCGACACCGTGGTGAGCAGTACGGTCACCACCGCCCGGACGGCCGGGTGCGCCGAGTCGGCGCCCAGCTCGGCCAGTAGCCGCACCAGCGGCCCGGTCTCCTCGTAGGAGACGATGGTGGTGTTGAGCAGCGCGATGGACAGGGCCACCCGGGTCCGGTCGAGGAGCCGGGGCGGCGGCGTCCAGCCGGCCAGCGCGACGGCGACGGCCGGGGTGAGGGCGATGCTGCGCGGGTGGTCCCCGCAGATCGACCAGTAGCCGCCCAGCGCGGAGAACAGCACCACCACCGCTTCGGGATCGGGGTCGGCGAGGGCCTCGCGCAGGACGTCACCGAGGTTCGTCTCCTCCGCCCGCAGCCGGTCCATCGCGTCGACCTGCTCCGGCGAGTACAGCCGGACGCCGTGCCGACCGGCGTGACCGACGGCCCACGCGCGCACGGCGGCCCGCGCATCGGCGGTCTCGCCGGCCTCCTCCAGCCGCACCCGGCCGAACTCGCGCACCGTCTCGAGCATGCGGTACCGGACGCCGCCGGCCGTCTCCGCGACGGTGAGCAGGGACTGCTCCACGAGCTCGGTGACGTCGCCGAGAGCGTCGTCGCCGAGCACCTCCTCCGCCGCGTCGAGGGCGAAGCCGTCCGGGAAGGCCGAGAGGCGGCGCAGGGCGCGGCGCTCCCGCTCGCCGAGCAGGTTCCAGGACCAGTCGATCACCGCCAGCAGCGTCCGGTGCCGGGAGGGGGCGCTCCGGTCACCGCCGCGCAGCAGCGCGAACCTGTCCTCCAGCCGGCGGGCGATCTCGGCCGGCGACATCACCCGCACCTTCGCGGCGGCCAGTTCGATCGCGAGCGGCAGGCCGTCCAGACGGGCCACGACGGCGCGCACGTCGTCCGGGTCGAGGCGCACCCCGGGCCGGGCCGCGGTCGCGCGGTCGCGGAACAGCTCGACGGCGTCACCGGTTCCCAGCTGGGGCAGCGGATAGACGCGTTCGGCGGCGATCGCCAGCGGCGCGCGGGTCGTGGTGAGGACGCGCAGCTCCCGCGTGGTCGCGACCAGATAGGCGACCAGGTCGGCGACCGCCTCCACCAGGTGCTCGCAGTTGTCGAGCACCAGCAGCGCCGGGACCGGGGCGAGCCGCTGGGCGATCCGGGCGCGGACGTCGGCGCGCTGCTGCGGGGTGAGCGTGCGGTGGCCGGTCACCGAGTCGCGGACGCCGAGCGCCGACCCCACCTCGCCGACCAGGTCATCGGGCGTGGTCACGCCGACCAGTTCGACGAAGTGCACCACCGCCTGCGGGGCCTCGCGGGCGACGGCGTGGGCGAGCCGCGTCTTGCCGAGCCCGCCCGGACCGAGGATCGAGACCACCCGGGACCCGGTGAGCAGTGCCCGCACCCGCCGGAGGTCGTCGTCGCGGCCGAGCAGCGGGGTCGTGTCGAACCGCACGCCGGCGCGCACGGGGCTGTCGAGCGTCAGCAGCTCGCGGTGGACCCGCCGCAGCTCCGGTCCGGCGTCGGCGCCGATCCGGTCGCGCAGGTCCGACCGGTGGTGCTCGAAGCGGTCCAGCGCGGCGCCGGTCCCGCGCACCGCCGCCTCGCTGCGCAGGAGGTCGGCGAGCAGCCCTTCGTCCTCGGGGTGGACGCGCACCGCCTCCTCCAGGCCGGCCAGGGCGGACCCGTGGTCACCGCTCCGGCTCCGGGCGCGGGCGAGCACGACCCGTGCGGACGCCAGGTCGCGTTCGGCGCGGCGGCGCACCTCGGCCAGCGGACCGTCGCCCTCCGGGGGCAGCGTTCCGGCGCCCAGCGCGAGTGCCTCCGCCGCCGCCGCGGCCGCCGCCGCCGGATCCTCGGCGAGCAGCGCCCGCGCGCGGTCCGCCAGGGCGTGCAGCCGACCGGCGTCGACCCGCTCGGGCGGAACCTCGAGCCGGTAGCCTCCCGCCTCGGTGGCCAGCGCCTCCGGCCCCACCACCGTCCTGGTCCGGGAGACCAGGACCTGCAGCGCCTTCGTCGGATTGGCCGGCTCGTCGTCCCCCCACACCTCCGTGACGAGCCGGTCCGCGTTCACGGTCCGGCGGGCGAGTGCGAGGGTGGCGAGCAGCGCCTGAGCCCTCTCGCCGACCAGAGGCTGCCCCCGCCACCGCACACCGTCGAGCAGGCTCAGGTCGATCGGCATGACCCAAGTCTAGGCTCCACCGGACCGTCCGTCCTCGGCCCGTCGACCCGTCCCTCCTCGGCCCGTCGGCGGGTCCGCGTCCTCGGCTCGTCCTCGAAAGCGCCGACGCTCCGGTGATCCAGCCGATCACCCCGAGGACCAGGACCGCTCCGGCCCACAGCGCACCCTGCCGGCCCCGGTCATCGGCGCCTGCGAGCCGCACGGAGCCGTGTGCCGGATCTCGTCTCAGCCGGCGGTGCCGGCGCGGCGGATGAAGCGGTGGCTACTGGACGGTCATGCGGTGGCCGTGGTCGGCGGACACGGGGCAGAGGAAGACGGTGAGGGCTCCGGAGCGGCCCAGGACGAGCCGGGCGGGTCGCAGGTGTTCCGGCGCTCCGCGGCCGGCCACAGGAGGGGACCGCCGGGTGGGGCCCGCGGACGCCCGGTGTGCCGGGCCGGGGGTGGAGGCGGACCGCCGTCCTCGCGTATCTGCGTATCCGCCCGGGTATCCTCCGGCGAAGGCTCACGACGATGACGGGGCCGATCCGGAAGGCATCTGATGATCCGACGGGAGATACAGGTACAGAACAAGTAAAGCGACCGTGTCTCACCAAGCTTGACAAGTTCCGGTCCCCGTGAGTGACCGCGGTTCCCCGCCTGTTCTGCACACGATCGCTTGCTCATGCTTACATGTTCGGCATGAGTCCTGGTTCGGATATGGGCAGGCGTCTCGAGCCTGTTCCGGCAAAGACGAACTCCGCCGGTGGCAAGGTGAAGTACGTCATGCTGGCCCTTGTCCTGGGGACGGTCCCCCTTCTGCTCGCCAACTGGGTCATCGCTGCCGCGATCCTGGGGCGCGACTGTCTCGTGTTGTACGAGGGCGGAAACATAACAGAATGCGGTGGCGGGCTTTCGGAGGAAGAGATGTCCGCCGCGTCGGGACTGGTCGCGCTGGTGATGCTTGCCATCCAGATAGGACTGATCGTCTTGGTGAGACGGCGCATCCGCTCCGGTTCGCAGTGAGGTCGCGTGGCCGACGACGGCGCGCCTCGAATCTTTGTACCGAGAGCGAACGAGGCGGAAAGGTCGCCGACGGCATGGGAAGGCTCACCGAGGAGGCCCTGAAAGATGAAGATCGAGAGGGGTCGGGCACGTAACGGACACGGAAGCGTGTGAAGGTCCCGAGAAAGATCAGGGCCTAGGATCCGGGGATTCCCTCCGACTTGAGCCTTGAAGCTTGAGAGCGGGTGACGGGAATCGAACCCGCGCTGTCAGCTTGGGAAGTGCATCGATCACGCCTCGTAGGATGGCTGAGCTGGGCGTTCGGGCGGTCGTGAGTGACCGTGGTCGACCCCTCGTCGCCCTGTCTAATGGCACGACGATCACATATGTGACCACAGACGCTTCCAAGGAAGGACCGGTCACCAGAGAAGCCCGGTTTCATGTTCTTGGGACGCGACTCTTGCTCTCGCTATAACGTCCGCGTTATGAACTGGAGCCGGAGGTCGATGAGTGGTTCGACACGCTTGATCAGGAGGACCAGGAGACGGCGGCGTTCTACGTCGATCTGCTGGCCGAGCGTGGTGTCCTGCTCGACGAGCCCTACACCCGGCAACTCCGCGGCAAGCTGCGGGAGCCGCGGTTCCATCTGCACCGGGAGGCGGTACGGATCACCTACTGGATCGCTCCGGGGAGGCGGATCGTCATGCTGACGGTGTTCCGTAAGCAGCGGATGCGGGAGTCCGTCGAGATCGAGCGTGCGTGGCGGGCCATGCGGCGGTGCATCGCTGAGGCCCACACCGCGGATGAGGAGTGAGCGGCATGGGGGAGCGCAGGGCCTGGGCGGACAAGAAGGCCGAGATCATGAGCCGCCCTGGTGCGGGAGCGGCATACGAGGCGGCCAGGATCCGGTTCGAGCTGGGTGAGGCGGTACGGCTGCGGCGTGAGCAGCTCGGGCTGACCCAGGCAGAGCTGGCCGAGCGTACGGGGCTGAAGCAGCCGGCGGTGGCGCGGTTCGAAGCGGGCGGGACGATGCCCACCATCCCGATGCTGGAGCGGTTGGCGGAGGCTCTGGAGATGCGGTTGAGCGTCCAGTTCCAGCCGCTGCAGGAGGCGAGCTGATCGCAGCCGGAGTGGCGTTCGATCTCGTACGGTGCCGAAGCCGCACTAGGAACGATCAAGGCCCGGGTCGGGATTCTCTTCCTGACCTGGGCCTCGGTGTGTGGAGCGGGTGACGGGAATCGAACCCGCGCTGTCAGCTTGGGAACCGGCTACTGATCTTGCCGGGCTGAGCTGGGAAACGAAGGTGCAGGTCAGGGTAGTCCGGTTGACCGTGAGTCTCCGTGGATGACAGAGGTTCCCTGCCTGCTCTGGAACGGATCTGGCACGTGATCAACGTCGCCTAGGAGGACCTGGACGAGCAACCAAGATCGAGAAGTGGATGCGGGGGTGGGACTGGCAATCATCTCCGCCACGAGTTACCATCGAATGCATATACTATTTATGGTATGTCTCAGTGGGAGATCGATCTAGAGCCGGAGGTGGAGTCTTGGCTGGACGGACTTTCCTTTCCGCTCTACCAGCGGGTCATGCGGAACGTAGACGACTATCTCGTCACTGGCGGCATCCCTGATGGGGATCACGTGAAGAAGCTGAAGGATGCCGAAGATGTGCACGAGCTGCGTGTTGCTCTCGACCGCATGACCTGGCGGTTGACCTTCTGGAAGCCGGCCAACAAGGTGATCGTGGTCCTCACGGTCTTTCGTAAGACACAGGACGGGACGCAGACCGCCGACATCGCCCGAGCGATCGCTGCTAAGAAGCGGTGTGAGGCTGAGCACGACCTAACCACCACGCACGTGTTCGAGAGGAGCGCATGATGGGTCACAGCCGTTGGGAAACCTACAAGGCGAAGCGTCTGCGCGAGATGGAAGCAGATGCGCAGCCCCACTCCGAATACGAGCAGGCGGGCCGTGACCTGGAGCTCGGAGACCAGTTGCGTGAGATCCGTAGGCGTCGAGGCTTGTCTCAGAAGGTCGTAGCGGAGCGCTCCGGGATGTCCCAACCCGCTCTGTCTCGTATCGAGGGCGGTGGCGGTATCCCGGATATAGCGACACTGCTGCGCATCGGTGCGGCAATGGGGGTTCGGTTCCGCGTCGAACTCGTCGTCGACGACGACACCACTGAAATCGAGCCTCTAACGGTGCATCATCGGCAGCTCGCGACCGCATAAGTTACAGGCGGCCACTTTTAAGATCAGTCCGCGGGCTCCGCTGCTCCTTCCGCGGTGGCAGACTTCAGCCGCGACAGGCTTGCTCGAGAGTCGTCAGCGTCAAGAAAACGAAGATCAGCTCTAGATCAGGTTCTTGAGCTGGGCCTTCTTTCTTGGAGCGGGTGACGGGAATCGAACCCGCGCTGTCAGCTTGGGAACCGGCTACTGATCATGCTGGGCTGAGCTGGGGAAACGGGGGTGAAGGTCAGGGTGTGCCGGTTGACCGTGAGTCCCCGTGAGTGACCGCGGTTTCCCGCCTGTTCTGGCACGGATCCGGCACGAAGCCTTGATGTCAAGACACCGCTGATACGGCGGTTGGGCTGGGGTAAGCGCGGACGCTTACGTAGACTCAGGGGTATGACTGCCGGGTACGCGCACGAGGAACTCCACCATCTGGTCGATCGGCTCTCTCCGGACCAGGCGCGTCGTCTGCTGCGTCTGGTGAAGACGGATCCGGAGTTGGCTGAGATCGTGGACGAAGAGATCGATGAGCCGGTTGGACGTCGGCGGTTGTCGATCGCGGGGATCGGTGCCTCCGGTGAAGGGGATCTGTCGGAACGGGTCGAAGATCTGCTGGCGGAGCGGTTCAATCGTTCGGTGTGACCGCCACGCTTCTGGACACCGGCCCTCTGATCGCCGTCGTCGACCGAGATGACAAGCACCACGCCTCATGCGTACGTCTCTTGGAGGAACTGGAGGGGCCGCTGCTGCTGCCCTCGACGGTTCTCATCGAAGCCGGTTGGACGATCAACAAGCACATGGGGGCAGCCGTACATGCCCAGTTCCTTGATCTCGTGACGGAAGAGTTCGAGTTGGTCGATCTCTGCCCTGCTGACGTGCGGCGCATGGCCGAACTCGTCCGGTGCTACAAGGACGCGCGTCTTGATCCGGCGGATGTGTCTGTCGTCGCCATCGCTGAGCGGTTGGATGTCACGCAGATCGCGACGCTCGATCGCCGAGACTTCACTCTGATCCGGCCCCGGCACATTCCGGTGTTCAGACTGCTGCCGGCCGTACTCGCTTGAGAGGTTTTGGAGCGGGTGGCGGGAATCGAACCCGCGCTGTCAGCTTGGGAAGTGCATCGATCATGCCTCGTAGAGCGGCTGAGCTGGGCCTCGGGCCGGTCGTGAGTGACCGTGGTCGACCCCTCGTCACCCTGTCTAATGGCACGCTAATGGCGCGAGCGGCAAGGTGATCCGGTGAAGCTGAACGAGCAGGTCGCGGCGGGGATCGTGGAGGAGCACCTGGGCCAGTGGCGACGTGTCGCACGCTACGACGAGCTTGCCGTGATGGAAGAGAACGGCGACAAGGACTGGGAGCACGTCCTCGGTGAGGATGGCCGGGAGTACGAAGTCCTCGCCCATGCTTTTCCACCCGGAAACGAGACGCTTCGGATGGTGATCTCGGTGGACCACTGCAGGAGAGATCACAGAGCTGCCGACCCGCTGATCCGCGAAGCGGTCATGCGCTTGCCGTAGGAGCAGGTGGTTGAGTCCGAGTGCGAAGCCGTTACGGCCATTCGATCCGGATGAGATAGATCTCGCGTTGTTCGTCCAGCACGATGTACGTCGCGAGACCACGCTCACCGAAAGCGTGGGTGAGCATGTTCGCCTTGGGATTGGCCGGGTTGTACGGTTGCCCGCTCCACGGCGCGATCTCCAGGAGGGCGAGCAGTTCCTCGAGCGGACGCAAGGCTTCCTCGGGGAGTTCGGCGATCTGTCCCTCAGCGATCGGGTCGAGCAGGACCTGGTACACCTACAGCTCGATTCCGCGCTCCGCCAGGACTTCACGCCACGGTCTGCCCTGGCGGGATGGTTCACCGGCGATGATCTGCTCGGCCCTGGTGTGCATCTGGCGGCGTCCTTCGGGGTTCTTCGCCGAGTCGCACGCGGAGATCCACCAGCGGTGGACGAAGGCGTTCAGCACGCTGAGATCCAGGCTGACCCGGACTTCGTCGAGTACGGCTCTGAGCCCGGCGTCGAACGCTTCGCGGTCTTGAGGCGTGACCAGCGCGGCGCGGATGGCACGCAGGGTCTTCTCCGGTGCCGGTGGGATGGAAGCGGGGAATTCCTGTGGCTGCGCGGTCATGTGGCGGCTCCTCTCGCTGGCTATGAGCTTACAGAGGAGAGGCGGGGAGACTCCCGGCTTCACCGCACTGGCGGTGAACCTCCGGGGAGACGGCTCGCAGGCTCTAGTGCCGCATCAGGCAACGTTCGCCTCGTTGTGAACTGCCGTCCGGCTGCTGCGCCGGACGGCACCGAGCCGCCATGATGAACGGCGTGGCTGAACGCGTACAGGTCCGTGAGATCGACGACGACGAAGGCAGACGACTGCTGCGGACCATCCGCCGCGGCACCGGATCGGTGGTGACCTGGCGGCGCGCGCAGATGGTGCTGCTGTCGGCCCAGGGCATGCCCGTACCGAAGATCGCCGAGGTGACGTTCACCAGCCCCGACCGGGTCCGCGACGTCATCCACAACTTCAACACCGACGGCTTCGACTCCCTGCAACCCAAGTACCGGGGCGGCCGGCCCAGGACCTTCACCCTGCCCGAACGCCGCGAGATCAAGAAGATCGCCAAGTCCAAGCCGGCCGAGCACGGCCTGCCGTTCTCGACCTGGAGCCTGGCCAAGCTGGCCGACTTCCTGGTCGCCGAGGGGGTGGTCGACGACATCAGCCACGAGGGCCTCCGGGTTCTGCTCCGCCAGGAGGGCGTCTCGTTTCAACGCGTGAAGACCTGGAAGACCTCCCGCGATCCGGACTACGCCGCCAAGAAGGCCCGCATCGAGCACCTGTACGCGATCGCCGACGGCGAGGTCACACCCGAGCCGGGCGAACCCGACGTCGTCGTCTGCGTCGACGAGTTCGGGCCGCTCAACCTCCAGCCCCACCCCGGACGCCAGTGGGCCGAACGCGGCGGACGGCACAAGGACCCCGACCGCGAGCCCCGGCCCCGACGGCGGGCCACCTACACCCGCCCGCACGGGGTCCGGCACCTGTTCGCCGCCTACGACCTGGGCAAGGACAAGCTCTACGGGCACATCAAGCCGGTCAAGACCCGCACCCGGTTCCTGGAGTTCTGCCGCTACCTGCGCAGCCTCTACCCGCCGGAGACCCGCATCGCCATCGTGTGCGACAACTTCTCCCCGCACCTGACCACGAAGAGGGACGCCCGGGTCGGCGACTGGGCCGCGGCCAGCAACGTCGAGATCGCCTACACCCCGACCAACTCCTCGTGGCTGAATCGCATCGAGGCCCAGTTCACCGCGCTGCGCTACTTCGCCCTGGACGGCACCGACCACGCCAGTCACAAGGAGCAGGGCAGCATGATCCGCCGCTACATCATCTGGCGCAACCGCCATGCCGACGACCGGCGCCTACGCGCCGTCGTCGACAGGGCGAACGTTGCCTGATGCGGCACTAGAAACGATCAAGGCCCGGGTTGGGGACGTCTCCCTGACCTGGGCCTCAGTGATTGGAGCGGGTGACGGGAATCGAACCCGCGCTGTCAGCTTGGGAAGTCTCTAGTGATCTTTGTGGCTGAGCTGGGGAAACGCTGACCTGCGGGGGGAGCAGTCCGGCTGCCCGTGGTTCCCCGTGAGTCCCCCTCGCTCCCTCTGCTGACGGGCACGCAACGGGCACGGCCTACTCGTAGATCCTTGCCGCTCCCAGCGCGTTGGCGAAGAACGACCAGGAGGCATTGTCAGGGGCAGGACGACCCGTGTTCATGTAGTAGCCGGGGGATGATCTGATCCAGGCAGCCAACGCTTCCAGGAAGCGTTCCAGGCGGTCGTTCTCCCAGACCGCTCCGTTGATCAGCTCTGCGTGAAGGGCCTCAACGAAGCGGGCGAGATCTTCACGGGTCTCGACGGCTTCGGCTGTGGCCGGCGATATGTCGTTCTGTCCCATGGACTCCATAGTGGAGGGCTCACGACAAGCCCGCACCCCGCCCGCCTGATCATCCCGTCTGCCGTCGACCCGCCCGCAGGGGAAGCAGGGCATGGGCCGGGGCGCCAGGTGGAGCGCCCTGCGGACGAACGACCTGGCGCCCCGGCCCGTGGTCTGCTCGGCTTGTCCCGGGTCGAGGGCAGACGGGACGATCAGGCCCCTACCCCAGCCACCGGTAGGCCGGCGGCGATGAGCACGCCCTTGGCGATCATCCCGGAGCCGGAGTGCCCCTGCCGGAGGCGGGGTGTTACCGAACGCTGCAAGGATCGTGGGCTGTGGGCGATCTGCATTCTCGTGGTGAAGACGAGCCGACCGTTGCGGCGGTGGAGCGATGGAGGCGTGATCGGTCTGAAGCGCTGGCCGCTGACGGGATCACGCTTACCGTGGAGGGCCCGTTCGATGCCCCCGGTATGGATCCGGTCTACATCCTTCAGATGGAGCGGGCTTCGATCGAGTGCGTGGTTGCGGTCTTCCGGGGCGGCACGTTGGACGTGACGCGCGTTGACTGGGATGACCAGTCGCTGGAGCAGGAAGGTGTTCAGGTCTCGTCCGCTGTTGAGCTGGCGGAGGCGCTGGATCGGATCGCCCAGAAGCAGCGGAAGTAGCGGCGGGGCGGCCTTGGTGCGGCGGGTTCGTTGCGTACGGCGGGGTCGGCGGTCGGTGCGCGGCCCGAGTGCGGCCCCGGCCGTGACCGGCCCCCAGGCCGCATGCGCGGCCGGGGTCCGCGACGCTGGGCCGTGCGGCGGCGCGCCGCGCCGCCGCCTTGATCTCTACAAGAACAATTCAGCAGTGCACTGGTTACTCGTCCACATCTCCGGCTTTGGCTCCAGCGCAGTCCGGAATGCTCCCAAAGGGGAAGACAGCCCAGGGATGCTCCGCCATACTGACATCATGATGAGCAGACCGGATAATGTCCGTCCGTGGCAGAGTATAGAAATCCAAACTGACGCAGGAAGATTGACTGCATGGACGGTCGGGGGAGTGGATTTTGAAATATCCAGCAACGATGCGCCAAATGTTTCACTGGAATCTTTTCGTGATGCAGTATTCGAGTATCTTGAGTCGGATCTAGGGAGGGATGTTTCAAGGAAAGCGGCGAGCCTGAATAATGGTGATGTGAATCTTTGTATTGATGACAGGGATCCTCTCCCTTGGGAGGAGAGTCCCATGGTTTTTGTTGACTTCATATCGGGTCCCGAGCTCCCTTTCGAGCTATCTGTAAGATCTGCCAAAAATATCCCCTTGCGGGCTCTTGTGAGTAGAATTGGTTCAATCTTGGAAGAGTATGGGTGTCGGCTTATCTCGCCCGAAGGAATCAAAGAGTTTGAGGCCGTACACTTCACTAGTGATCCTGGGCTTTACACATGGAGTATTCAAGCCCTCTGCCCCTCCAGCCTTAACATTGGTCAGATATGCGCTATCAGAAAAGAGTTAAATTATTCATCATTTTTCTTTAATAACTCGTTTTCTGATCCGAGAGCTGTTTACGAGCTGGTTCGAGCTGGCGAAGTCAAGCGGATATTGGGTATTCCTGAGAACGAGTGGCTAGAGGTCAAGTCTGCCCCCTATGAGATGAAGCGAGACAAGCAGTGGCAGTGCGAACTTGCTGAGGATGTGGCCAGATTCGCCAACTCTGAATATGGGGGTATATTAATATTGGGAATACGTTCAGAAAAGGAGGACGGGCGTGATGTCTTACGAAAGATGGCTCCCCTGCCGATAGACCGTAAGAGAGTGCATAACTACCACCAGTCTTTGGATGCACACGTCCATCCTCCAATAGAGCGCTTGAAGATTGAGAGTGTTCCGGTAGATGGTGGAGAGGTTCTATGTCTTCTAATTCCTCCTCAGCCGGAAGAACGTAAACCTTTCTTGGTGCAAGGTGCATTTTTTGACGGAAAATACCAGCGTGGAATGATTTCCATTGTTCGCCGAAGAGGGGAGCATTCAATCCCTGTCACGGCAAGGGAAATCCATGCGGCACTTGTTGCCGGTAGGGCGCTTTTGCGTGGAGAGGTTAGAAAAACTTTAGGCGAATTAGAAGGCTATAGAAACTCTGAGGGTGAAGGGCTGGGTTCCTGACTTCGGAACTTCGAGGTCACCACATCGAGCGTGGACGATGCCGATAGCGGAACGATCCCTTCGATGTTTGCATGTACGTCGGCGACCTCGGCCGGTAACTTCACTATGTGGCTACCAATGAAGAGCAGACGCGCTGGATCGTGCACGGGGAACGGCTGGTCTACGACAACCGGTGGATCCGGTTGGGCCTGGTGGACGTGGAGATCCCGGGTGGGGAGCGGTTCGAGCATCACGCGGTGCATCTGGACCGGGCGGCTATCGCGGTGGTGGTCGATGAGCAGGACCGGGTGCTGATGATGTGGCGGCACCGGTTCCTGTTCGACCGGTGGGGCTGGGAGCTGCCGGGCGGCCTGGTCGATACAGGCGAGGACCCGATGACGACGGCCGTCCGGGAGGTGGAGGAGGAGACCGGGTACCGGCCCAAGGAGACTGAGCACCTGGTCACCTACCAGCCGATGGCCGGCATGGTCGATTCGGAGCACAGCCTGTTCCTCGTCCGCGGTGCCGACCTCGTCGGCAAGCCGACCGGTGAAGAGGTGGAAGCGGACCTCATCGAGTGGATCCCGATGGCGGAGATCCCGGACATGATCGCCCGCGGGGACATCTGGACGTCGGGGACGTTGATCGGGCTGTATGCGGCTCAGGCGCGGCTCAGTTCAGGGCGCGCTTGACGGCGCGAGACAGCTCCTCGATGCGCTTGCGCTGGCGGCGGGAGCCGGTCATGGTCGCCAGCTGCTGGGCGCGCTGAATGTGCGGCTGGGCGGCCTCGGGCTCCCCTCCGGCCAGCAGAGCGTGTCCCAGGTCGCAGCGGAGCGCGGACTCGGCGCGGTTGTAGGTGCCGTCCATCCCGGCCAGCGCGGAGCGCAGATCCTCGACCGTGCCGGGGTCACCGAAGCGCACCAGGCAGTTGCCGCGCCAGCGGGCCAGGTGATGGCGGTCCAGTGACAGGTACGGCATGTCCTCGTCGGCGGCCCCGTCCGGCAGCAGCGCGGCGGCCTGCTCCAGTGCGGTGCGGCAGGTGGCCTCGTCCCCCAGGATGGCGGCGGCTTCGGCTTCGGCGGCGGCCAGCCAGGTCCGCAGGCGCGGGGGGATGCGGTCGCGGTGGGTGGCGTGCAGGTACTGGAGGAGTTCGGTGGCCTCGGCCGGCCGTCCCAGGTCCATGAGCACGTATGCCTGCTCGCCGGAGACGTAGGCCAGGACGGCAGGGTTATCGGCTTCGCGGGCGGCGGCCTTGGCACGCTCGTAGTGATCCCACGCGTCGGCCAGGGCGCCGGTGTTGATGGCCTGCCATCCGGCCAGGGACGCGGTTTCGGCAAGGACGTGGGCGAGCTGGGCGCGGATGCCGGGCCGTACGGCGTGGCGGTGGACGTGTTCGATGTGGGCGATCTGAGCGCGCATCTTGTCGGCGATGGCCACCCCGCCGACGCGGCGGTCCATCAGCCGCAGGTTGTTGGTCTCCATCGTCAGGATCATGACCATGACGGGGTCGACGACGGCGGAGGCTTCGAGGCGGGCCGTCAGCTCCTCGATCTGCTCCTGGTGCTCGCCTCCGTGGTCCCCGGTCGGGGAGGCGGTATCGAGCGGGGCCAGGCCGAAGAGCATGCGCGCGTGGTCGGGCAGGCCCAGGCCGGCGGCGATGCGCTCGAAGACCTCCAGGTCGGTGACCTGGCGCTGGCGGCGGATGATCTCGCTGATGCGGCCTTGCGGGATGCCGGTGGCGGTGCTGATGCGGACCTGGGTGGCGCCGCTGTACTTGACAGCGAGGTTGAACAACCCGGCTACATCCCGGCTTTTGAGGATTTCCCGGCTTTCTTCGCGGTCCCACACCTGAGCGGGGATCTCGATCGGATCGAACGCGTTCCCGTGCATTCCCGTCCTCCGGTTGCCAGTCCCCGAGGTGGTGCATCGCTACAGGCCGGACTCTATATCTCACCCTGGTATATCCGCGTGGAATAGGCGGAGAAAGTCTGGTTGGACATCCTTTCCGGCATGACAACACCGGTTAAGTGCACCGCGTGTGACGGGCGCGGCTGGAAGATCGTCACTCGTCGGGGATACGTGGCGGCCATGGGGCTGCACCTGGAGATGTCCGCGCGCGAGGACTGCCTGTACTGCGACAGCAACGACTCGGCCACGCAGGTCGTGGAGATGTTCGAGTGGGAGGTGTTCTCCACCTCCGCCGGGGTCGACGAGCTGGGACCGTGCGGGACCAACTCCGGGCAGGCCACCGCGATGGACACCCTGCGCACGGCGCTGCGCCGCCTGGCGGCCGAACCTGCGCAGGCCGACGTGACGGTGTGGGGGCGCATCGTCCACCGGGTCTACGACTTCGGCACCGTCCCGGACGACTGGTCCCGGCGGATCATCTTCACCGCGACCGTCGACCCGGCCGGGACGGTGCGCTTCGAGCGGGTCACCTCGTGAACGCTCGGGCCCTCGGCTGGGAATCGCCGTGCCCGTCCCTGCACCTGCCTCCAGTGCGGGACGAGCACCGGGCATTGACCTGGTACGGCGCGGCCCGGTTCGGCCGGGTGCGAGTGGTGGCCTGGACCTGCCATCAGCACCGGGTGACCTTCTACGAGTTGTGCGAGGCCGGCGGGCTGGCGTTCATCCGCCGCACCGTCGACCGGGACGGCGGGCGGGCCGTCTCCTACAGTGAAGCGTGGTCGTGCCGCAGAGCGCGGGAGATGTGGTCGGCGCTGATGGCGGGCCTGGTCCGCTGACCTCGGGATGCCCGTGGGTGCTGAGGTCCTGACAGGTCTCCACTCCGCCGGTACTGTGCTTATGCAGACAAGTGGAAGAGTGATCGGGCGGTTGAGATGAGCATGGACTTCGCCCCACCGAAGTACGCCCAGGTGATGACGGCGATACAGCAGCGCATCACCGAGGGTGAATACGCGCCCGGTGACATGCTGCCGTCCGAGACGCAGCTCGTCCGGGAGTTCGGCGTCGGCCGTACCACCGTGGTGCGGGCGTTGCAGACGCTTGCCATGCAAGGGTGGATCGAGCGCGAGCACGGGCGCGGCTCGTTCGTCAAAGGCCGGCCGGAGACCTCGGCCGATCGGATCCGGCCCGCGCTGGAGACGGCCGAGCACGCCGAGAGCGCCGAGAGCATCACCGACGTGCGCCGCGTTCCGGCTCCCCGGCACGTCGCGCGCCTGCTGGGGGTCGACGCCCGGACTCCGGTGATCGAACGCCGGAGGGTGGCCAAGCAGGGCGGCCGGCGCTCCGCGGTGGAGACCTTCTGGTTCCCGCTGGAGGTGGCGCTCGGCACCGACCTGGACAAGCCCGAACCGCTGCGGCACGGGATCCGGCAGCATCTCCAGGCGGTCAAGCACCTGCGCTTCGACCACATCACCGAACGCCTGACCGCGCGCATGTCCACCGAGGAGGAAGCCGAATTGCTCGGCTCATCCGCACCCGTGCTCGGGGTGCTGGCCACGGTGCACGACGCCTCGGGAACCGTGCTGCTGGCCATGAGCGTGGCCATGCCGGGGGACCTGCACGAGCTGCTCGACGTCTACCCGGTGAGCTGACGGCCCTCCCACTCGATCCGCTTATTCACTTGTGCGGACGAGTGGGATCGCCTACTCTCAACTTGTCCGCACAAGTGGACGTCCGAATGAAGGGCGTTCCTGATGAAAGGAGTGATCATGGCTATTCAGGGACCCATTCCGATCAGCTTCGAGCAGGTCTTCCCGCACGGCTGCTACATCGTCGGCGCGGTCGAGCAGGTCAAGGACTTCGATGCCTCGACCAGCAGCCGCACCGTCTACGCCAAGGACAAGACCACCGGCGAACTGGTCTGGCAGGTCGCGGTGATGGACGCCGACCCGGCGGTGAAGGCCGGCCAGAAGACGGTGTCGGTCAAGATCCTGTCGCCGGTCGAGCCGGTCGTTCCGCCCGCGCTGCCGGGCCTGCCGTTCGTGCCGGTCGAGTTCGACGGCATGACCGTGACCCCGTACGTCGGCCAGAACACCGGTCGCCTGGCCTACTCCATCCGGGCCACGTCCATGCGGGCTCCCCGCGCGGCCGGAGCCCCGGTCAAGACGGCGGCCGGTAAGGAGGCCGCGGCGTGAGCGAGCACAAGCCGTACACCTTCGTCACGACGTCGATCGACGCCGACGGTACCCGGCTCGGCGTCTCCTTCCACACCGGAGACCTGGCGGTCACGGTGCTGGGGACCGAACGGCAGCGGCCGATCCTGACCGTCTCCAGCGCTGAGGCGCGGGTGTCGCTGTCCACCACGGGCGGCGGGCCGGTCACCGACCAGGACGTGACGCTCGCCCGTCGGCTCGCCGACGCCGCCGCCCGCTACCTCGCCATGTGCGAGCAGCTGCACGCCGAACGCTCCACCTCGGCCGACGCGAACGCGGCCTGACCTGCAAGCGGGGCCGCCAGAAGCGGGAACTTCCGGCGGCCCCTCGGTTCTCCCCAGATGCGATTCAAGAGAGGACTGAAGTCTAATGTTCAAGAAGATGCCCGGTGACGAGGCGCAGCACCTCGTCTCCACCACCCCTGATACCGCCGTGGTGTTCCGCCCCGCTGTGGTGCGGACCCCGGCGTTCGTCACGCTCGTCATCTTCACGGCTCGGCTGCTCGCCGGTCTGGTCCGGCTGCTGTGGCGGCACCCGATCGCCTCGGCCGTCGTCGCCATCCCGTGCGTGGTGGCCTGGCTGTACGGCTGGCGCATGAGCCTGGTCGTGATCGCGGTGGCCGTGACCGTGCCGGCGCTGTGGTGCTCGGTGCACCGGCCCTCGTTCCTGCGCCTGGTGGGCTGGCGGCTGCTGGCCTTCTGGCGCTTCGTCTGGATCTACCGGCGGCACTGGCAGGCCGTGATGATCGTCTCTGGACTCGGGCGGCACCTGCGCGGCCGGGACTACCTCCCCCACCTGATCCGGGTGCGCTGCACCTCGTGGGCCGACGTCGTGACGGTGAAGATGCTGCACGGCCAGGCGGTCAAGGACTGGGCCGACCGCATCGACCACCTGGCGCACGGCTTCGGCGCCCGCTCCTGCCGGGTCTCGATCGCGCGGGCGGGCCGCCTGGTGCTCGTCTTCCCTCGGCATGATCCCCTGGTCACGCCGCTTCCGGCGATGCCGATCCCGGAAGAGGCATCGGTGGGGCCGGTGCGCATCGGCACCCGCGAGGACGGTACCCCGTGGCTGTTGAAGGTTCACGGCACCCATGTCCTCGTCGCCGGGGCCACCGGGGCGGGCAAGGGCTCGGTGATCTGGTCGACCATCCGCGGCCTGCTCCCGGCCGTCCGTGCGGGCCTGGTGCAGATCTGGGCGCTCGACCCCAAGCGCATGGAACTGTCCTTCGGCCGCGCCTTGTTCGGCGACCGGTACGCGGCGACCCCGGAGCAGTGCGCCGACCTCCTGGACGCGGCCGTTGCGGTGATGCAGGAGCGGGCCGACCGGTTCGCCGGCCAGCAGCGCTCCCACACCCCGACACCGGAGGACCCGTTCGTCCTGGTCGTGGTCGACGAGGTGGCGTTCCTGACCGCCTACCAGTCCGACCGGGCCTTGAAGCAGCGCATCTCCGCCGCGCTCGCGACGCTCACCACGCAAGGGCGAGCGGTCGGCGTCGGGGTGATGGCGGCGCTCCAGGACCCGCGCAAAGACGTGCTCACCATCCGCAACCTGTTCCCCGACAAGATCGCCCTCCGGTTGGACGAGTCCGAACAGGTGGACATGGTGCTCGGCGACGGCGCCCGCGACCGGGGCGCGCTGGCCGACCACATCTCACCCATCCCGCAGCAGGGCGCGGGCGTCGGCTACGTCCGCCTGGAAGCCTCCCCGGATCCGATCCGGGTGCGCGCGGCCTACGTCTCCGACACCGACATCCGCGCCATGGCCGAGGCGGTGGCGGCATGAGGGTCTGCTTCTACGGCACCGACGAGGAGATCACCCGCATCTGCGAGCGGCCCATCCTGGCGCTGCTGGGGCCGCGCCGTACGCAGCGGGTGGTGGCCTTCGAGCTGTCGAACGTCTCCGTGACCGTCGACCCCTACGGGACCGTCTTCCGCCTGGCGGCGGAGCTGGCCGAGATCCACCGCGAGGAGGTGAACGAATGAGCAACCCGAACGACCGGGGTCTGTCTCGGGCGCAGCGGCAGAGGATGCCGGTCGCTCTGGACGTGGCCGTGGAGATCGCCAAGCACAACGGCGTGTGCATCCGCCCGATCGTGCTGCGGCGGCTGGACGTACGTACCGGCCACAGCGAGGACGTCAACGTCCCGTGCGGCGCCACCCGGGAGACCGTGTGCCCGCCGTGCGCGAAACGCAACCGCTATCTGCGCATGGCCCAGTGCCGGGAGGGCTGGCACCTCGACCACGAACCGGTGACCACCCCGGATGAGCCGGACGAGCAGCAGCGGTGGCTGATCGAGTTCCGCGCAGACGTGCAGGCCAAGCGGGACACCGCTGAACGCGACGGCACGCCCGAGGAGGTCGCCGACTGGGACGCGGCGATCACCGAGATCGATGAGGAGATCCGCGCGGCCGGGATGCGCGGCACCTTGTCCGGCCGGGCGGCCTCCCGGCGCTCCCGGTCGACCCGGCGGCGGCAGGACGCCCCGGACCTGCCCAAGCGGACCATGAGCCCCACCACGCTCGGTAGAGCCTTCTCCGGCACCGATGGGAAGGTCTACCGGCCGTCGATGTTCATCACGCTGACCCTGCCGTCCTACGGCCGGATCCGGGCCGGCCAGGGCGTGCCGGTCGACCCGGCCTCCTACGACTACCGGCGGGCGGCTCGGGATGCGCTGCACTTCTCCAAGCTGGTCGACCGGTTCGTGCAGAACCTCCGGCGCGTGGCGGGATATGACGTGCAGTACTTCGCATCCGTGGAGCCTCAGAAGCGGCTCGCCCCACACCTGCACATGGCGGTGCGCGGCACCCTGCCCCGCGCGGAGATCAAGCAGATCGCCGCCGCGACGTACCACCAGGTGTGGTGGCCGGCGGCCGATGAAGTCCGCTTCGAGGGCGATCACCTGCCGGTGTGGACGCCACGGGCCGACCTGCCCGACGGCGCAGCTTATCCGGACGGGCAGAACGGCGACTACCTCGACCCCGCCACGGGGGAGCTGCTGCCCACCTGGAATGAGGTCCTCGACCGGCTCGACACCGACGACGACGCCGAACCCCTGCACGTGATCCGCTTCGGCGACCAGGTCGACGTTCAGGGCGTGCTCGCCGGGACCCCGGACGCCGACCAGTGCATCCGCTACCTGTCGAAGTACCTGACGAAATCCCTCGGCGAGAGCCTCGATACCGATGATGCCGCCCGGCGGGATCACGCGGCCCGGCTGGTCGAGGCCCTGCGGTACGAACCGTGCTCGCCGACCTGCCCGAACTGGCTGCGCTACGGCGTGCAGCCGAAGGACGCCAAGCCGGGCATGACGCCGGGCCGGTGTCGGGGCAAGGCCCACAAGCCCGAACACCTCGGCTACGCCGGACGCCGGGTCCTGGTCTCCCGGAAGTGGTCGAACAAGACCCTGGCCGAACACAAGCGCGACCGCCGCACCTGGGTCCTGGAAGCGCTCGGCCTGGCCGATGAGCCGATCGACCCGCACCGCTACCTCTGGAAGCCCGTCCCGGCCGGAGACGGTGACGTCCCCTCGCTCGCCCTGCGTCTGCTGCGCATGGTCGCCGAACGCCAGCGCTGGCGATCGACTCTCCTCGCCCTGCAAGAGCAGGCACCCGGGCCGGATCTTCCGGCAACGAGGAGGGCGGCATGAGCAGGAAGAGCATGCAGAGTCAGGCACCGGTCCTCCCCGAGTCGGCGCGGGGGCGGCTTCTCACCGTCGAGCAGGCGGCCGAACGGCTCAACACCTCCGTCCGCTTCCCTCGTCGCCTGATCGAGGAGCGCCGGATCACCTTCGTCCACGTCGGGCGCAACGTCCGCATCCCCGAAGCGGCGCTTGAGGCGTTCATCGCGGCGGGGCTCGTAGAACCGATCATCACCACACGACGCAGGAGGACCGCGTAATGGCCAGGACCGCCCTCGGCACCCCCGACGAAGAGCCCCGGCGTTCTCCCAGGAGCAGGCCGGCCAAGAGGCGCTTCGGCCGTGTTCGGCAACTGCCCTCCGGACGCTGGCAGGCTCGCTACCCCGGCCCTGACGGAGTGGACCGCCCCGCCCCGGAGACCTTCGCGACCAAGCGTGACGCCGAGGTCTGGCTGACGAAGAAGGAAGCGGAGATCATCGACGAGGACTGGACGAACCCGGACCTCGGGAAGGTCTCCTTCAAGGAGTACGGCTCCGACTGGGTGAACGAACGGCCCGGCCTGCGGCCCAAGACGGCCCAGCTCTACGAGGGCCTTCTCCGGATCCACCTGGTCCCGACGTTCGGCGACCTGGCCGTGAACGGGATCAAGCCCGCTCACGTCCGCAAGTGGCGCAAGACGCTCTTGGACTCCGGCGTCGGCCCGGTGACCGTGGCCAAGGCGTACCGACTGCTCAAGGCGATCCTGAACACGGCGGTGGAGGACCGGATGATCAAGGAGAATCCGTGCCAGATCAAGAGCGGCGGCAAGGAGGAGTCCCCGGAGCGGCCCACGCTGACCGTCAGGCAGGTCTTCGCCCTGGCCGACGCGATCGAACCCCGCTTCCGGGCGCTGGTGCTCCTGGCGACTTTCGGCAGTCTGCGGTGGGGAGAGCTGGCGGCGCTCCAACGCAGGCATCTCGACCTGGAGGCCCGGACGGTCAAGGTCGTGGGATCCACCACCGAACTCAAGGACGGCTCGGTGACCATCGGACCGCCCAAGTCCGCGGCGGGCCGGCGCACGGTGGCGCTGCCCGAGATCGTGATCTCCGAGCTCCGCGCGCACCTCGACCGGTACACCGATGACCGCGACGGGGCGTTCGTCTTCCTGGGGGCGAAGGGCGCCATGCTGCGGCGGTCGACGTTCACCCGGGCCTGGACCAAGGCGCTCAAGGGAGCTGGCCTCTCCGGTGTCCACTTCCATGATCTGCGTCACACCGGCAACACGTTCGCCTCGCAGTCGGGCGCGACGCTCCGCGAGCTGATGAACCGGATGGGGCACTCGACCACCCGGGCCGCGCTGATCTATCTGCACACCGAGAGCGAGCGTGACCGGAAGATCGCCGACGGCATGGGCAGGCTCGCCGAGGAGGCCCTGAAAGACGAAGATCAAGAGGGATCGGGCACGTAACGGGCACGGAAGCGTGAGAGGGTCCCGAGAAAGATCAAGGCCCGGGTCGGAATCATGTTCCTGACCTGGGCCTCAGTGATTGGAGCGGGTGACGGGAATCGAACCCGCGCTGTCAGCTTGGGAAGCTGATGTTCTGCCATTGAACTACACCCGCAGCGGCGTGCCGCGCCAACCACTGTAGCGGAAACTCCGGCCACTCTGGACCCTCGACGGGCCCGAGTTTCTCGGCTTATCCGGAGCGGGCGCCCGTTGGTAGGTTGCCTCACGTGCTGCTTTCCGATCGTGACATCCTCGCCGAGATCGAGTCCGGACGGGTCGGGCTCGATCCCTTCCAGCCGGAGATGATCCAGCCCTCCAGCGTCGACGTGCGCCTGGACCGCTACTTCAGGGTCTTCGAGAACCACCGCTACCCGCACATCGACCCGGCGGTCGAGCAGCCCGACCTGACCCGTCTGGTCGAGCCGGAGGGGGACGAGCCGTTCATCCTGCATCCGGGGGAGTTCGTCCTGGCCGGCACCTACGAGGTCATCACCCTGCCGGACGACATCGCCTCCCGGCTGGAGGGCAAGAGCTCCCTTGGCCGGCTCGGCCTGCTCACGCACTCCACGGCCGGGTTCATCGACCCCGGGTTCAGCGGGCACGTGACGCTGGAGCTCTCCAACGTCGCGACGCTCCCGATCAAGCTCTGGCCGGGCATGAAGATCGGTCAGCTGTGCATGTTCCGGCTCAGCTCGCCGGCGACGCACCCCTACGGGTCCGAGAAGTACGGCTCCCGCTACCAGGGTCAGCGGGGTCCGACGCCGAGCCGCTCCCACCTGAACTTCCACCGGACCCGGATCTGACGCCGGTCCCGCCGTCCGGAGCGGTCCCGCCGTCCCCGCCCGACCCGTCCGCCCGGCCGGATCCGCCGTGGGGGCTGCGTTCGCCGTCGAAGAGGAGCAGCCCGGGGACGAGCAGGGCGAGGAGCGGCAGGAGGGCGGTGGCGGCGCTGGCGGACAGGAAGAGGCCGGGGCCCAGCGCCTCCGAGAGCGGCACCGCCAGCGCCAGGCCGAACGGGCTCATGCTCAGCGCCGCCATCCACTCCAGGGAGGCCACCCGGGCCTGCCGGTCGGGCCGGACGGCGCGGAGCATGCCGACGATCCACTCGATGGCGGAGATCTCCAGGCCGATCCCGGCCAGCAGGTAGCAGGCGAAGACCCGGCCGGGGACGATCGGCTCCATCAGGGCCAGGGGCACGAGGCCGTACGGCAGGAGCCCGACCATGGCGACGAGGCCGGGCCGCCGGGGTGACAGGCGCATGGCGGCGACCGCGCCGATCAGGCCGCCGAGCGAGAGCGCCGCCAGGGTGAGCCCGTACATCCCGTCCAGCGGGGACCGGTACGGCGAGGCGGTGCTGACCGGGAGCAGCACCTGGGCGGGGGCCACGATGAAGGTCTGGTGCAGCGCCGTGACGGATATCACGACGGCCATCCAGGGGCGCCGGGAGACCTCGGCGACGCCCTCGCGGATCTCGACGGAGACCGGGAGCCGGAGCGCGTGCGCGGCCGGGGGTTCGTGGACCCGGCGGAGCAGCAGGGCGCCGGCCGCGAAGCCCGCCGCGGCGAGCCAGAGCGCCGCCCGCGGGTTCAGGAGGGTGACCGCCAGGGCGCCGATGACGGAACCGGCGACGGCGCCGATCCGCCAGGACGTGCTGGTCAGGCCGACGCCGGTGCGGTGGAGGTCCCCGGGGAGCACCGAGGCGAGGCAGGCCTGGAAGGCGGGGCGGAAGAAGGCCTCCGTACCGCCGGCGAGGAAGACGGCGACGCCGAGTACGGCGGGGGAGGGCCAGAGGGCCGCGACGGCGACGATCAGCAGCAGGGCGCACTGGGAGACCGCCATGACGAGCCTGCGGGGGAGCCGGTCGGCCCAGACCCCGCCGAAGACGGCGAAGGACACCAGGGCCACCAGCCGTCCGGCGAGCACCACCCCGATGGCCGAGCCGTCCGGGTCGCCGGCGAGGAGCGCGGTCACCACGGCGATGGGGAAGACGTGGTCGGAGGCCACCGAAGCAGTCAGGCCCCACCAAAGTAGGCGAAACGGACGCTCTCGCCATACGTCGCGGGCCCCCATGTATGGTCAGTATTCGTCATAACATGGTCAAACACCAGCAAACCGGTCGACGGAAAGATGCCGCCAAAGCTCTCCCGCCCGTGTGTCGCCAGGCATACGGGGGGTAGCGACAGGGGGAAGAGTGGGCCTCTAGCGGGTGAAGTTCGCATTTCTGCTGGTAACCCTTACTCTTCTCTGCGGACCATCCCCGCACATCTGGAGATCGACGTGCGCCTGCGTCTCACACCTAGTGAGGACAGCTACTACGACTTGTTCGCCGACTCGGCGAACAACCTCGTCACAGCGTCCCGGCTGCTGGTAGAGATCATTAGTGAAGGATCGGACAGGGAGGCCCTGGCCGAGAAGATGCGCGCGTGTGAGCACGCGGGTGACGAGCGCACCCACGCGATCATGAACCGCCTCAATGAGAGCTTCATCACGCCCTTCGACCGCGAGGACATCTACCGCCTGGCGGCCAACCTGGACGACGTGATGGACTTCATGGAGGCCGCCGCCGACCTCATCGTCCTCTACCAGATCGACCACCTCCCCAAGGAGGTCGTCGGGCAGGTCGAGGTCCTGGAGCGGGCCGCCGAGCTGACCGCCGAGGCCATGCCGCGGCTGCGTTCGATGCGCAACCTGAACGAGTACTGGATCGAGGTCAACCGCCTGGAGAACCAGGCCGACCAGATCTACCGCCGCCTGCTCGCCAAGCTCTTCAGCGGGGAGTACGACGCGCTCACCGTCATGAAGATGAAGGAAGTCATCGACCAGCTGGAGGGCGCCGCCGACGCCTTCGAGCACGTGGCGAACACGATCGAGTCGATCGCGGTCAAGGAAAGTTAAGTGGACCTCTCGCTCGCCCTGGTCATCGGGGTGGTGGTCGTCGCGCTGGTCTTCGACTACACCAACGGCTTCCACGACGCCGCGAACGCGATCGCGACCTCGGTCTCGACCCGCGCGCTGACCCCGAGGGCCGCGCTGTTCATGGCCGCGGCGATGAACTTCCTGGGCGCCCACCTCGGCACCCAGGTGGCGTCGACCGTCGGCAAGGGCATCATCGACGCCCCCGAGGGATCCCACGGCCTGGTGATCGTGTGCGCCGGGCTGATCGGCGCGATCACCTGGAACATGGTCACCTGGTACTTCGGGCTGCCCTCCTCCAGCAGCCACGCGCTGATCGGCGGACTGATCGGGTCGGCGCTCGCCTCGGCCAGCGTCATCCACTGGGACGGGGTGGTGGCCAAGGTCGTCATCCCCATGATCCTGTCCCCGCTGATCGGTTTCACGCTGGCCGGCGCCGTCATGATCGGCATCCTGTGGGCCTTCCGGAGGGCCCATCCCAGCCGGGCCAACCGCGGCTTCCGCCACGCCCAGACGCTCTCGGCGGCGGCGATGGCCCTCGGGCACGGTCTGCAGGACGCGCAGAAGACCATGGGCGTGATCTTCCTGGCGCTCGTGGTCGGCGGGTACGCGCAGCCGAAGGACCCCATCCCCCAGTGGGTCATCCTGGCCGCCGCCACGGCGATCTCGCTGGGCACCTACGCGGGCGGCTGGCGGATCATGCGCACCCTCGGCCGCCGGATCATCGCCCTGGACCCCCCGCAGGGGTTCGCGGCGGAGGCCGCCGCCTCGACCGTCCTGTACGGCGCGGCGATCGGCTTCGGCGCGCCGATCTCCACCACCCACACCATCACCAGCGCCATCATGGGCGTGGGCGCGACCAAGCGCCTGTCGGCCGTGCGCTGGGGCGTGGCGGGCAACATCGTGACCGCCTGGGTCCTGACGATCCCGGCCGCCGCGCTGGTCGCCGCGCTGTCGTACTACGCGCTGCACTGGATGGTCGAGTAACGCCGTCCGGTGAGCGGGGCGCCGGCCGGCCCGGGGGAATCCCGGGCGGGCCGGCGCCTTCTCGTCTCCGCCGGAGGTCTTCCCCGGAGGTCTCCGTCCCAGGGGCCTCGACGGGGCGGGTCAGCCGTGGTACATCACGTCCGTGGCCCAGCGGGTGAACCCCAGCCCCCGGTAGAGGCGGACCGCCCAGGCGTTGTCCTCGTCGACGTAGAGCAGCACCTCGGCCAGGCCGCGTGCGCGCAGGTGCTCCAGGCCCGCCAGGGTCAGCGACCGCCCCAGTCCGGCGCCCTGCTCGGCCGGGTCCACCCCGACCACGTAGACCTCGCCGATCGGCTCGTCCCCCCGCCCGCCGCCGGTGTCGTGCACCTTCGTCCAGTGGAAGCCGACCAGCCGCTCGCCGCGCACCGCGAGGAAGAAGCCCGCCGGATCGAACCACGGCTCCCGCTCGCGCAGCTCCAGGTCCTCCAGGGTCCACGCGCCCTGCTCCGGGTGGTGGGCGAACGCCAGGGCGTTCAGCGCCACCCAGGCCTCGCCGTCGGACGCCGGGTCGAAGGCGCGCAGCCGTACGCCGCCGGGGAGCGTGAACGCGGGCAGGGGGGCCGCGTGCGGGCCGGAGAGCGGGCGCCGCATCTGCCACAGCGACCTGACCCTCGCCAGGCCCAGCGACCTCGCCAGCGCCTCGGCCCCGGGGTGGCCGCCGTGCGCCCAGATCCGGACCCCCTTCCCGCTCCGGTCCCGGTCCCGGACGGACCGGAGCAGGAGGCTGCCGTGGCCCCGCCGGCGGAAGGCCGGACGGACCACCAGCTCGACGCTCGGGCCCTCGGCCGGGTCCGCCAGGTCCACGTGCGCGTAGCCCGCGAGGTCCTCCCCGGCGTACAGGAGCGCGGCCTCCGTGCGCTCGCCGCCGCCGCGACGCAGCCGCAGCATCGCGTGCTCGTTGAGGGGGCGGACCCCGTCGGCCTCCGCGGCGGCCTCGACCAGCGCGAGCACGGAGGCCACCTCCCGCTCGTCGAGTCGTTCCCGGTGTTCCACACGCACATCCATGTCCTGGACTCTAGGACGCCCGGCGGGTCCCGGGATCATCGGGGAATGGCGGAAGATGCCATCCCCCGGTCGGATGAATCGTTACCTCGCGGACATTCGATGCATAGATAACGGCTCTAGTGTCGTGTTTCATGATGTCCCGTTCCTTCCAGCGGTTGGCCCTGGCCGGCGTCCTCGCCTCCGCCGGCCTCGTGCTCGTCACGGGACCGGCCGAGGCGGGCAACAAGCCCGCCAAGACGGTGCCGGTCCGCCTGCTCTCCCTCAACGACTTCCACGGCCACCTGGAGCCCCCGACCGGGTCCTCGGGCCGGATGGTCGACGAGACCGGCGCCACGGTCGAGGCCGGCGGCGCGGCCTACGCGGCCACCCACCTCAAGCAGCTCACCGACAGGAACACCCTCAAGGTCGCCCAGGGCGACCTGATCGGCGCCACCCCGCTGATCTCCGCGGCCTTCCACGACGAGCCGTCGGTCGAGTTCCTCGGCAAGGTCGGCGTCACCACCTCGGCCGTGGGCAACCACGAGTTCGACGAGGGCTACGCCGAGCTCCGGCGCATCATGAAGGGCGGCTGCCACCCGGTGGACGGCTGCTCGCCCGCCGGCACCTGGAAGGGCGCCGAGTACGACTACATCGGCGCCAACGTGATCCTCAAGCGGGGCGGCTCCGGCGCCGGCGCCGAGAAGGACGCGCTCGCCGCGCTCGGCGGGAACGGCTCCTCGCTCCGCAGCCTGCTGCGGCAGTACGGCGTCCCGGCGCTGCCGCCCGTCTCCATCCGCTGGATGAACGGCGTGCCGATCGGCTTCATCGGCCTGGTCACCAAGACCACCCCGAACATCGTCACCGCCGAGGGCATCAAGGACCTGGAGTTCGTCGACGAGGTCAAGGCGGCCAACGTCGCCTCCCGGCTGCTCAAGCTGGTCGGCGTCAAGGCGCAGGTCGTGCTGGTGCACGAGGGCGACCAGGTCACCGCGGGCCAGTCGCCCGACGCGTGCAGCGCCCAGCCCGGCGCGGGCAACCGCATCGCCACCCAGGTGGACGCCGAGATCGACATGATCCTCAGCGGGCACTCCCACCAGGCGTACCTGTGCACGGTCGCCGACCCCAAGGGCAACCAGCGCCTCTACAGCCAGGGCGGCTCGTTCGGCCGGGTGATCACCAAGGTCGACTTCCGGGTGGACGTCCGCACCCGTGACGTGGTCCGCTCCTCCGTGGTCGCCGACAACCAGGTCGTGACCCGGACCGTCGCCCCCGACCCGGAGATCTCCGCGTTCGTCCAGACCTGGAAGGACCGCGTCGCCACGGTCGCGAACAAGCCGATCGGGAAGATCACCGCGGACATCGTGAACACGGCCGCCCCCTCCGGTGAGTCCCCGCTGGGCAACCTCATCGCCGACGGCCAGCTGGCCGCCGCGAAGACCGGCGGCAACGCCCAGATCGCGCTGATGAACCCGGGCGGCGTCCGGGCGAGCCTCACCTACCCGAGCTCCCCCGCGGGCGAGGGCGACGGCGTGGTGACCTACGGCGAGGCCTTCACGGTCCAGCCGTTCAACAACCTCGTGCAGGTGGTCACGCTCACCGGCGCCCAGCTCAAGACGCTCCTGGAGCAGCAGTTCCCCGGCGGCCCCAACAACCAGGCCTTCACCAAGATCCTGCAGCCGTCGTCGAACCTGACCTACTCCTACAGCGCGAGCGCGGCGTGGGGCTCGAAGGTCTCCGACATCAAGATCGACGGTGTCCCCGTGACGGACGCCCAGACGATCCGGGTCGCCGCCAACAACTTCCTCGTCGGCGGCGGCGACGCCTTCGCCGCCTTCACGGAGGGCACCGACGTGTGGAGCGGCCCGCTCGACATCGACGCGTTCGCCGCCTACTTCGCGGCGAACCCGGTGATCGCTCCGCCGGCCGCGAACCACATCACGGTCCTGCCGTAGGGAGGACCGCGGTCCTGCCGCAGGGGAGCGGGACGGCGCGAACGCGCGGAGGGGCCCGCCGGATCATCCGGCGGGCCCCTTGCCCGCAGGCGGGCCGGCTCAGCGGTGACGCGGCGGGCTCAGCGATGCGGCGGGGGTCGGTGACGCGGCGGGCTCAGCGGCGGGCCGGCTCGCGCTCCTCGGAGGCCTCGTTGCCGCGCTCGGGGACGAACCGGTAGCCGACGTTGCGGACCGTTCCGATCAGTGATTCGTACTCGGCGCCGAGCTTGGCGCGCAGCCGCCGGACGTGGACGTCCACGGTCCGGGTGCCGCCGAAGTAGTCGTAGCCCCAGACCTCCTGGAGCAGCTGGGCCCGGGTGAAGACCCGGCCGGGGTGCTGGGCGAGGTACTTCAGGAGCTCGAACTCCTTGAAGGTCAGGTCCAGCGCCCGGCCGCGGAGCCGGGCGGTGTAGGTGGCCTCGTCGATCGAGAGGTCGCCGCTGCGGATCTCGTCCGGGACCTCCTCGGCGGCGGACAGGTTCATCCGGCCCACGGCCATCCGGAGGCGGGCCTCGACCTCGGCGGGCCCGGCACTGTCGAGGATGACGTCGTCGGCGCCCCATTCGGCGGTCATCGCGGCCAGGCCGCCCTCGGTGACGATCACCATGAGGGGGCAGTCGAGACCGGTGGTCCGCAGCAGCCGGCACAGGCTCTTGGCCTGGACCAGCTCGCGGCGCGCGTCCACCAGGACGGCGTCGGCGGGCGGCGCGTCGATCAGCGCGGACGCCTCGGCGGGCGCGACCCGGACCGAGTGCAGCAGCAGGCCCAGGGCCGGCAGCACCTCGGCGGACGGTTGCAGGGCATTGGTAAGAAGCAGGAGGTTGCTCACGTGCACTCCTTCGCCGGGCTCATTGGCAGGCTCTCGTGCGGGGCGCGCTCGGCCCGCTCTCCCACGATCGCCTCCTTCCCGCGTCGCGCCGGCGGTAGCCGTACGAAAACACGTAAGGACCCGGGGGCTACGTCGCCCAGGTCCCGTAGTAGGCGAGGATATCCGAGAAGGGTCGAGCGTCCAGCGGACGTCCACCTGGTGAACACGGGTTTCCCCGTTGGATTCGCCGTAACCGGGTGGTGACCGAGTGCACGTCGGAGGAGTTGGTCGTCAGATGGCCAGGGGCAGGATCCGCTACTGGGCGGCGGCGAAGGAGGCGGCGGGCGTCGCGGAGGAGCCTTTCGAGGCCGCGGACCTGGCGGAGCTGGTGGCGAAGGTCACAGCGGGCAGGGAGGCGCTGGCCGTCGTGGCGCGCCGGTCGTCCTTCCTGGTGGACGGGAACCCGGTGGGCACCCGGGCGCACGGGACGATCGCGCTCCCGGACGGCGCGACGGTCGAGGTGCTGCCGCCCTTCGCCGGCGGCTGACCGGCGCTCCGGTCGACAGAGCAGGGCTCACGTTTCGTGCGGCATTGCCGGGGAACGCGCCGCGATGGCACTCTGGCCGGATCCGGGAACGGACACGGAAACGAATGACGGGACGTCGGATGCGCAAGCTGCTCGCTTTTCTGATCCTGCTGCTCGTTCTCCTCGCGATCCTGGACAGGGTCGCGGTCGCCGGGGTGGAGAAGGAGATCGCCACGCGCGCCACCGCGCGCTACGACCTGGCGGCCCCGCCGGAGGTGACCGTCCACGGCATCCCGTTCCTGACCCAGGCCGTCGCCGGGCGCTACGACGAGGTCGAGGTGAAGGTCGGCGCGCTGAACGTGGCCGGCGTCCGGCTGTCCGGCGTGGACGCCGTCCTGTACGGCGTGACCGCCCCCCTGTCCGACCTGGTGCTCCGCGCCGACCAGGTGGACGTGCGCGCCGAGCGGGTGGTGGGCACGATCGTGGTCCCGGAGGCGACGCTGAACCAGCGGGCGCCCAAGGGGATGCAGGTCGACGTCTCCGCCTCCGGCCTCGACGTCAGGGGACAGATCACCTTCCTCGGGCAGAAGGTGCCGGTGAAGGCCGGGATGAAGATCGAGCTGACCGACGAGGGCCTGCGGCTCACCCCGGAGAAGGTCACCCTGGGCGGCGGCATCACGGTGCCCGACCCGGAGCGGTTCATCCGCTACGAGGTCCCGATCGGGAACCTCCCCTTCGGCCTGAAGGTCACCGAGGTGACGCCCGTGGCCGGGGGCTTGCGGATCACGGCGGAGGCGGCGGACGTCCCGCTGCAGAACTGAGCCGTCCGTGCCGGGCCGGAGTCTCCGCCGCGACGGTCGCCCCGACCGCCCCGACCGCCCCGACCGCCCCGACCGCCCCGACCGCGACGGTCGTGGCGGTCGTGAGGGCCGTGACGGCCGCCGGTGTCCGGCGGCGGCCCGGCCACCGGACGGGACGTGCGGCGCTGCCCGGACAGGTGCCTGAACCGATGCCTGAACCGCTGCCCGGACAGGTGCCTGAACCGATCCGGCCCGCCGTACGTCGTGAGGGGGTGAGCCACGCCGGAACCGCCGACGAGCAGCTCGTCAGGGCGCTCTTCGACGAGCACGGCGGGCCGCTGTACGGCTACGTGCTGAGACTGACGGGCGACCCGGGGAGGGCGGAGGACGTCGTGCAGGAGACCCTGCTGCGGGCCTGGCGCCATCCCGACGTGCTCGGCGGGCGCTCGATCCGCGCGTGGCTGTTCACGGTGGCCCGCAACCTCGTCTTCGACCAGCACCGGGCACGCCGGGCCCGCCCGCCGGAGACGGGCGACGAGGCGCTCGCCGTGGTGCCCGCCGAGGACGAGCTGGAGCGGGCCGTGGAGTCCTGGGCGGTCGCCGAGGCGCTGGCCGCGCTCCGGCTCGAGCACCGTGAGGTGCTCACCGAGGTCTACTACCAGGGGAAGTCGGTCAAGGAGGCGGCCGAGGCGCTCGGCATCCCCGCCGGGACGGTGAAGTCGCGCACGTACTACGCGCTGCGCGCGCTCAAACTGGCGCTGGAGGAGCGGGGGCTCGCGCCATGACGATGAACTGTGACGAGGCGCGGATGTCGCTCGGGGTGTACGCCCTGGGAGCGCTGGAGCCGGAGGAGCACGCCGCGGTGCGGGCGCATCTCGCCGGGTGCGGGGAGTGCCGCGCGGAGGCGGAGGAGCTGGCCGGGGTCGCCGGGTTCCTCGGCCGGGTGTCCCAGGAGGACGTGGTCCAGGTGGCCAGCCCGCCGCGCGCGGTGCTCGACCGGCTGCTCGACGCCCGGACCAGGCGGCGCCGCCGGACGACGCGGGCGCTGCTCGCGGTGGCGGCCTCGGTCGTGCTGGCCGGGGTCGGCGGGACCGTCTGGACGGCGGTGGAGCGGGGCGCGCCGGAGATGTCGGCGGCCTCCGCCCCCGACTCCGGGGCCTCCGCTCCGTCCACCGCTCCCGGCGCTTCGCGGGACGGAGCCTTCGAGGCTTCGCGGGACGGAGCCTCGGAGGAGGACGCGGCGGGCACGCTGCGCGACGACGACGCCTCCCGCAAGGCGCGCGAAGTCTCCCCGGACGCGGCCGTGCAGGCCTCGCCCGGTGAGTCGCCCGGTCCGCGGATCATGCTGGACGCCCCGGAGGAACCGCTGGTCAGCACGGGGAGGAGCGGAGCCGTCCGGGCCCGGGTGACCGCCGTGCCCGGGAGGGGGGCGACCGCCGTCGAGGTGGTGGTCTCCGGGGTCGCCGAGGGCACCCGGCTCCGGCTGGACGCGGTCGACGCCGCCGGGAACCGGGAGACGGCCGGGAGCTGGACCGTCGACCGGGCCGCCTACGAGGAGTCGGGCCCCTTCCGGGGCTCGGTCACCATCCCGCCGGGCGGCGTCGACAGGTTCGAGCTGGCCACCGTCGGCGGCCGGGTGCTGCTCGTCGTCCGGGCCCGCTGACCCGCGTCCCCGCGCCCGCCCCGGGTACGGCTCCCGTCCGCCGGGCGGTGATCCCGCCCCGGGCCGGGCCACGCCCCGGGCCGGACCGGGACGTGCTCCGCGCCGGGAATGGCCCGCCGCGGGCAGGTGTTGTCCTGCCCGATGACCGGTCTGACGGTGGTGCTGGTGACGCTCGCCGCGGCCGCGCTCGCGGGCGCGGTGCTGCGGCGGCGCGGCGGCGTGCCGCGCGAGGTGAGGGGCGACGTGCAGCGGATGACTCCGGACGACCTCGGTGCGGAGCTGGGCGAGCGCGCCACGCTGGTGCAGTTCTCCAGCGCGTTCTGCCTGCCGTGCCGGGCCACCCGCCGGATCCTCGCCGAGGTGGCGGACATGGTCCCCGGAACGGCGCACGTGGAGATCGACGCCGAGTCCCGGCTGGAGCTGGTCCGCTCCCTGAACATCCTGCGCACCCCCACCGTGCTTATCCTCGACCGGTCGGGGTATGTGGTGAAACGTGCCTCGGGCCAGCCACGGAAGGCCGACGTCATCGGGGCACTGGGTCTCGCCATCGGTGAGTGAGCGGGGCACCCTATCGCCTTCCGGATCACCTTGTCTCAGGAATTGGACAGGGATGTGACAGATAGCGGGACGCCGGGGTAATGTCATCGCCATGCACCCCATGACAGAGCTGCTGACGAAGCGGCGCGCGGTCGACTTCTGCCGCGTCGCCACCGCGCTCTGTCGCGTTTCCTGAGGGCGATCCCAAGCGGCTCCGGCCGCACCCGATCTGCACGACCCTTCAGGAGCATCGCACGATGCAGGCTGATCCCAGAGCCCTTCGCTTCGCCGCGACCGTGACCGCCGTCGTCCTCGCGCTCGTCCTCATCACGGACAGCGTGTGGCTGCTGGCGGCCCAGACCGCGGTGTTCGCGCTGGGCGCCGTCGGCGCCTCGCCGTACGGAATGGTTTTCAAGGGGATTGTGAAGAGCCCTCCCAGGGAGTTGGAGGACGCCCGGCCGCCGCGCTTCGCGCAACTGGTCGGACTCGCCTTCGCCCTGGCGGCCCTGGTCGGACACGCAACACAGATCGCGCCGCTGGCCCTCGGCGCCACCGCCGCGGCCCTGTTCGCCGCCTTTCTCAACGCCGCATTCGGCTTCTGCCTCGGCTGCGAGACGTATTTGATCATTCGCCGCCTACTGCCCGCCGCAAGATGATCCCGGAGGAATCCCAATGAGCCGTTCCGCCGCACTGGTGGACGCCGACTGGGTCGAGGCCAACCTCGACACCCCTGGTGTCGTTCTCGTCGAGGTCGACGAGGACACCAGCGCATACGACAAGGGCCACATCCGTGGCGCCGTGAAGATCGACTGGAGGGACGACCTCCAGGACCCGGTCCGCCGCGACTTCGTGGACCGCGAGGGCTTCGAGGCCCTGCTGTCGGCCCGCGGCATCGCCAACGACGACACCGTGGTGCTCTACGGCGGCAACAACAACTGGTTCGCCGCCTACGCCTACTGGTACTTCAAGCTCTACGGCCACGAGAACGTCAGGCTCCTCGACGGCGGCCGCAAGAAGTGGGAGCTCGACTCCCGCGAGCTGGTCACCGAGGTGCCGCAGCGCCAGGCCACCCGGTACACGGCCAAGGAGCAGGACACGAGCCTGCGCGCCTTCCGCGACGACGTGCTCGCCGCGATCGGCAAGCTCAACCTGGTCGACGTGCGCTCGCCCGACGAGTTCACCGGCAAGCTGCTCGCCCCGGCCCACCTCCCGCAGGAGCAGGCGCAGCGCGCCGGCCACGTGCCGACCGCCCGCAGCATCCCGTGGTCCAAGGCCGCGAACGACGACGGCACCTTCAAGTCCGACGAGGAGCTGAAGTCCCTCTACGAGGGCGCCGGCGTCGACTTCGGCAAGGACACCATCGCCTACTGCCGCATCGGTGAGCGCTCCGCGCACACCTGGTTCGTGCTGCACGAGCTGCTGGAGCAGGCCAACGTCAAGAACTACGACGGATCATGGACCGAGTACGGCTCGCTCGTGGGCGTGCCGGTCGAGTTGGGAGAGGCCCGATGAGCACCCAGGGTTGCGCAGCACCGGAGCAGACCGCCGCCGTTCCCGCCGGGATCGACCTGTCGACCCAGGCCGTCATCCAGGGCGTCGTGACGGGCGCGGGCACCGCCTACGCCCGCCTGCTGGACCACTCCGGTGAGTTCACCGGCGAGGTCGTCGTCTCCGAGGAGGGCGTCTTCCGCTTCTTCGCCGCTCCCGGTGACTGGACCGTCCGCATCATCGCGGGCGGCGGCGTCACCAAGGACGTCCCCGCCCAGGCCCGCCTCGGCGAGGTCACCCAGCTGGCCGTGGCCGTCTGACCGAGCCGCGGACGAGCCGCGGACGGGGCCGCGCGGTCGTCTGAACCGCGCGGTGTCCGGACCGCTCGGCGGGAAAAGGACCGGCGTCCCTCCTCGGTGAGGGACGCCGGTCCTCTGCTTTCCGGAGGACCGTCCTCCGGGTCCGCGGGAACGGTCCTCTGCTTTCCGGAGGACCGTCCTCCGGCGCTCCGGAAGGACTCCGGCCCTTCCGAAGGGCCGTCCCCGGTGTTCCGCGGTGCGGTGCGAGGCGGTGTTCGGCTGTGGTGCGAGGCGGTGTTCGGCTGTGGTGCGGGGCGGTGTTCGGCTGTGGTGCGGGGCGAGGGGTCGCTACGATTCGTGAGGTGTCCGGAACGTCTGCTGCGCCCTCATCGTCCCCGTCCGCCCCGCAGGCCGCACCGCCGCCGGCCGCCAGGCGGGCACCCACCCGGCTCACGGCGTACTCGCTGCCTCTGCACACCTTCAGGATCTTCGGTGCCTGCGCGCTCTCGCTGGTGCTCTGGTTCTCCGCCGGACGGGCGGTCCGCGCGGCGCTGATGTGGGCGGGCACCGAACTGGCGCACGGCGACCACCGGCAGGTACGGCTCGTCATCACGACGCTGATCTTCACGTTGATCGTGCTGAACGAACTCGTCGTCATGGTCGGCATGCTGCACGCGGTGCGCGGCGCGCTCCGGGAGATCCGGGTACGCAGGTCCGAGGACGAGGGGGCGGACGAGAGCCTGTTCGGCGCGCTCAACCGGACCACGCTGCTCTTCGCCACGATCTACCTGGCGTGGAGCTTCCACCGGGAGGACGCCCAGGAGTTCACCTCCCTGGACATCATGAAGCGGATCGACCAGGACCTCCAGGGGTCGCTGGCCGGGATCGAGGGTGAGGCGGGCACCATCCTCATCGGGCTGGACGTCCGGATCTCCGCCGGGATCGCGGTGGCGGCCTACATCCTCAAGACGCTGTCCGCCTGGCTGTACATGAACGGCAAGGTGCGGGGCGGCGGCGTGCTGACCGCCTTCTTCGAGCTGGGCTTCGCCTACTACGGCCTCACCGCGCTGTTCGCCTTCGCCGCGTCGCGGTCGGACTGGCTGGACGATCGGGCCGTCGTGACCGCGGTCAAGGACCGGTTCGAGGACCTGGAGAAGACCCTCCCGTGGTGGAAGGGGTTCTGGGAGGGCGTCGGCGACCTCTGGCCGCTCCTCGTGGACGCGCTGATCGAGCCGCTCGCCTGGCTGGCCGTGGCCGCGCTCGTCTACGGCGCCTTCGCCGAGGACACGCGCGCGGTCGTCCGGGGGACCCGTCTGGAGAGGGTCGCCGACCGGGTGGAGCGGACGCACGTCCTGACCCGCACGACCATGATCGGGGCCACCGTCGGGTTCCGGGACCGCTGGATCCCGCCGGTCAACGCCTTCCGGCTCGCCTCCCGCGGCGGCGCGGCGCTGTTCGGCGTGTTCTGCCTGTGCTACGTCGCCCTCCAGGTGGGCGCCGACTACGCGGACCGGAGCATCCGGGCGCTGGTCGGCAGCGACTTCCCCTTCTTCTGGACGCTGTTCGACACCCCCGTGGCCTTCACCGTGGACCTGGTCGTCGGCGTGCTGACGGTCTGCCTGCTGGCGGCCACGTTCGACATCGCGGCCACCCGCAGCCGTGAGGCCGGGCAGGCGCTCACCGCCTGAACAGCAGCACCCGGTCCCGGGGCTCGGTCTTCTCCGTGCCGGCGCGCTTGAACAGCTGCTCCACGCTCTCCTCCTCCAGCGGGACGCGGATCGTGCTGGGGACGACGTGGACCTCGACCTCGTCGGCGACCTCCTGCGGCACCACGCTGACGGCGTTGTAGCGGTAGGCGGTGCCGACCTTGTGCTCCTTGACCTCCAGGGGGAGGTCGTTGTCGGCGATCAGGACCTGCCAACTGCGGCCGTCGGGGTGAACGGCCTTGATCGTGGGCTCGCCGCGCCGGATCACCCCCTCGGTGTTCAGGGACGTCCGACTCACCGTGATCTTGAGCCATTTCCGGCCGGGCTTGGCCTTCCCCAGTCCCGGCAGGCTGTCCGCCGGCTCGACCTCCGCCCGCCAGGCCACGTGCATGAGCGTGCCGCTGTCACCGGGCTCCACGATGTGGAAGCGCAGCGCGGGAATGCCGGACCGGTAGAAGCCGTAGCCCTCCCAGGTGGGGATCCCGACGGCCAGGGCGACCGCGACGAGCAGCCCGCCGAACCGCAGCGCCGTACGGCGTCGCGGCGCGGGGACGGCGGTCCCGGCCGCCGGAGGGGTCTCCTCGCACGTCTCCGAGGCGTCCGGCCGGGAGACGGGCGGAGGGGCCGCGAGGCCCGCGGCGGAGGCCGCCGCCGGTGCCGCGGCGGTCACCGGAGCGGGACCACCCGGCGTCGGAGCGGGACCACCCGCCGTCGGGGCGGCGCGCCGCGGGAGCGGAGGCGTGGGGACCGCGGGGAAGGGCTGGGTGGACGACCCCGGCGACTCGCGCGCGGGCCGGGGCACGGGAGGCCAGACCTGCTCGTCGGGGAAGACCTGCCGGGGGGCGGGCATCCAGGGCAGACCGGCGGGCTGCGGTTCCGCGGCGGCCGGCTGCGCTGCCGGGGCCGCGACCGGCTGCGCTGCCGGGGCCGCGACCGGAGGCGCGGGCGGAGGCGGGGCCGCGACCGGGTGCCCGAAGGCGGGGTCCGGCGGGGCCGGGGTTCCGGACGGGTGCCCGGGGTGGGTCTCCGGCGGGGCGGGCCAGGCGCCGGGAGCGGGCCAGGGGGCGCCGCGGTAGGGCTCGCCCTCGGGGGACTCGCCGTAGGGCCGGCCGTGGGAGCGCCGGGGGGCGTCGGCGGACGGCTCCTCCCGCCCGGGAGCGGACCGGTCCGGAAGGCCCGCGTTCTCCGGGGCCGGGGTGCCGGTCACTGCGTACTCGTCAAGGGGTAGACGTCCTTCGCATCGGCGATCAGGCGTTGCGTGCCCGCCTCGTCCAGGCCCAGGTCGACCTCCACCTCCGGCTGGTAGGTCTCCCCGATGAACCCGTTCTTCAGCGGGAGCACGATCCGGGAGCCGGTCAGCGCGCTGACCGGGACCTCGAAGACCGCCACGCCCTCGGTCCACCAGCCCGGCTGGATGTAGGGGTTGACGATGGTCAGCGAGGAGTCGACCTTGTCGGTGGCCTGGTAGCGCTTGTCGTCGTCGGTGAGCAGCACCGGGGCCGCGAACTGCTGCGGCTCCCGGTGGGCGGTCGCCTCCAGCGTGACGACGACGAAGATCCCCGAGGTGGTGGCCTTCTCCACCTTGTCGGACGCGTCCGTGGTCTGCACGGACCGCGCGCCGTACACCCCCTTCACCCGGGCGGAGAAGCGCGAGGCGACGACCTCCTCGCCGAGGCCGCCGGTCCAGGTCAGCGCGGCGCTCCGCTCCTCGGCGCTCAGGGCGGTGGACTGCAGGGCCACCGCGGCGGCGGCCAGGGAGAGCCCGGCGAGCAGGGCGCCCGCCCGGCGCATCCGGCCCGGCCGCCGGGGCGGACGGCGACGGCCCGTCCGCGACTCGGACGCGGCGGCCGGGCTCGCCTGGTCCATGGGAGGCGCGGCGCTCATCAGCCCTCCTCCCCCCGCTCGGCGGGCGCCTCGACGGGCGCCTCGACGGGCAGGGTGACCTGCGCCACGACCTTCGGCGGGGAGTCGTCCGCCTCCCCGTCCCGCTCCAGCGTCCAGCTGCCCGGGGAGACCGTGAACTGCTCCTGGAACTCGAACGTCCCGACGTCGAAGCGCACCTTCTCCGGAGGCTCCTGCCCCTCGGGCAGCTCGTAGCGGAGCACGACGGTGGAGGCCATGCCCGGATGCAGCTGCCTGCTCGGCACCCCCTCGTCGGCGATGTTCACGATGGGACCGCCGTCGGAGGCGATCGCCGGGTTCATCGCGAGCAGGCCCTTGGCGAAGAAGAAGCCCTTCGGACCGGGCGACCCCGTGCCGGTGGTCTCGTCGCCCTTGTTCGTGACCTCCAGCTCGACCTCCAGGAACCGCTTGCCCCCGGGACCGTACTCGTCCGGCTGGAAAACGGTCCGCGTCGTCACGAACTTGGTGAGAAACTGTTTCTGATCGACGACGGCCCCCGGGCCGAGCTGCTTGGGAGGTTCGTTGGAGGCATCGGAGAAGCCGCCCAGGGCGGCGGTGACCCCCAGGGCGGCGGAGAGGACCAGGGCGGTGACGGGCACCGCGATGGGGCGTCGCCGTGAGGTACCGCCGCCGGGGGGAGACGTCATGACAATGGATGGTAATCGCTGATCTCAGTACCGTCCGACTCATTCATCCCACATGTCACGATGAACGAGCGGAAAATGCAGCGGATTGGTCGGAACGCCGCCCCTACGGCAGGTCCAGCTCATACGCTGTCACGGAGGCGGACGAGAGCCCGACGGCGGAGGTTCCGTGGCGGACGTGCATCCTGAGCATGCGCAGCTCCAGGCGGACCGGATCTACCTGGGCTGGCAGTATGCCCTGCTGCATCCGGACCCCGGTCCGGCGCCCCGGCGGCCGTCCCCCGTCGAGGACCCCGCCTTCGAGATCGACCCCGAATGGGTGCGCCGCGAGCGGCTCAACGAGGACCTGCTCAACCGGCCGGTGAAGATCGTCCGCGGGTTCATGATCGCCCTGGCCCTCCTCGTCGCCGGGGTCTCCGCCACCGGGCTGCTGGACTGGTCGTTCGCCGCGGTCGGGCTGGCGGCATCCCTCGGCGTCGCCGGGTTCTGCACCTACGCGGTCCACCAGGGCGACCGGGCGGTCCGCCACCGGATCGAGGAGCGCAGGAGCGCCGTGGACCGGCGGCGGCAGGAGCGCGACCGGGAGCTCTTCCTCGCCCAGGAGGAGCACGCCGCCCGCTACCGCGAGTGGGCGGAGCAGAAGGAGCGCTACGACCGCCAGCTCACCTGGTACGCGGTGACCGTCCCCGACGAGATCGACCGCCTCGACGTGGCCGGCGGCACGCTGCCCGGCTGGTCGGCCCTGATCACCCTGCTCGGCGCGACCCGCCTCTACAGCGGCGGCCATCTGACCGTGCTCGACCTGTCCGAGGGCGCGATCGCCAAGGACCTGATCGAGCTGGCCCGCCGGGGCGGCGACGACCCGCTGGTCTGGGTGCTCCCGGTGGACCTGCCCCGGCTGGACCTGGGGGCGACGCTCGCGCCCGAGGCCTTCGCCGACGTCCTGGCCCACGTGGTGAGCGTCAGCGAGGAGCACCGCACCACCCGGGACCTGTCCTTCGACAACGCGATCCTGGAGCGGGTCCTGGAGGTCCTCGGCACGAACGCCACGATCAACCAGGTGACCGCCGCGCTGCGGGCGCTGGCCCAGGTGGGCGACCCCCGCGAGGACCTGCGCCTGGGCCTGATCACCGCCACCCAGCTGGAGCGGATCGGCACGCTGTTCGGCCGCGGGGTCAGCGACCGGGTGGTGATCGAGCGGGCCTGGGCGCTGGAGTCGCAGCTGCGCAAGCTGGAGACGCTCGGCTCGGAGGCCGTACGGCTCCCGCCCGCGCGGCTGCGGGTGGTCTCCATGGACCGGCAGGCCGGGGTGTTCGGCAACCGGGTGCTGGGCACCTACGTGGCCACCGCGCTCACCCACATCCTGCGCCAGTCGCCCGGCTCGGAGCGGCCCTGGTACCACACGATCATCGTCGCCGGGGCGGACAAGCTCCGCGGCGACGTGCTCGACCGGCTGATGGACGCCTGCGAGACCTCCCGAACGGGGCTGGTGCTGACCTACCGGTCGCTGACGCCGACCGTGCGGGAGCGGCTGGGCCGGGGGCACGCGGCGGTGGCGTTCATGCGGCTGGGCAACGCCGAGGACGCCCGGGTGGCCAGCGAGCACGTCGGCACCGAGCATCGGCTGGAGCTCGCCCAGCTCACCGAGACCATCAGCGCCGCGGGCGCGGGGCTCGACGGGGGCTACACCTCCACGGTCGGCCAGACCGACGAGGACGGGGACGTGCACGCCACCGGCCACGCGGACCTGAAGGAGGACATCACCGAGTCCACCGAGTGGGGGCGGCGGGCGACCAAGGCGCTGGGCGACACCGAGCGGGTGCTGCACCGCTCCCGGGAGTTCCTCGTCGAGCCGCACCAGCTCCAGCAGCTCCCCACCACGTCGGTGATCGTCACCGACGCCACCGCGCAGGGCCGCCGGGTACGGCTGGCCGACGCCAACCCGGCGATCCTCACCTTCCCCAAGACGACGCTGGGGGAGTTCGAGGAGATCCGCGAGCGGCTGCTGGAGCCCTTCGCGGCGCGGGAGGACCGGCCGCGCGATCCGGACCGCGAGCCGAACCCCTTCGAGGACGCCCCGCCCAACCTCGGCCCGCCGCCGCCCCGGCTCGACTGGCGCAGACGGCAGTGAGCCCGCGGCGGCGGCGCGGCGGCGGACCGAGGGCGGTGACGGCGGCGCGGCGGGCCGGGGTGGTGCGGCGGCGCGGTGACGGTGACGGTGGTGCGGCGGCGCGGTGACGGTGACGGTGGTGCGGCGGCGCGGTGACGGTGACGGTGGTGCGGCGGCGCGGTGACGGTGACGGTGGTGCGGCGGCGCGGTGACGGTGGCGCGGTGGGCCGGGCTCCGGTGAAACGCGCGGGCGCGTCAACGAAGGGTGCGGACAGGGTAATGGAGTGGTCAATGCCGGGGTGCCGGTCAGAGTGAGGTTCGACCGTAGTGCTGTCGCGAGGCCTCGCCCAGCACGGCGGAGCGATCGGTGAAGCGTCGACCCCCCGGCTCGGAGCCGGGGGCCCCGGGTGGAGACCACATGCAGCAGCAGAGCGTATCCCGTCTTCCGCACACCCTGGCCGGTCCGTGGTACCGGATCCAGGCGATCGCGGCGCCCTCGCGCAGTTCGTCGGCCGAGTGGGACTTCGTCACCGTCCTGCCCGCCGTGCTCTCCGCGGCCCAGCGCGGACGGCCCTTCGTGATCGGCTGGCTCTCCCGGGGCGCGGGCGCCCCGCTGGAGCTGCTCACCAACGCCGGACCGCTGACCCCGCCGCGCGCGCCCCGCCGGGCCGTCACCGCCGAGCACGGGCGGCGGACGGCCGAGGCCGAGCCGCTGCTGTTCCCCGGCGGCGCCCGCGGCGTGCGGATCGGCGACGAGTGGCTGCGCGACCTGACCGACCTCGTCTGGACGACCTGCCCGGGACGGCAGGCGCCGCCGCTGGGCGGTCGCCGCGAGGCCGACGCCGACGAGGTCACCCGGCCCACCCTGTTCGAGTCCACGCTGGTCACGCTCATGTCCCGGCCGTTCGCCTGGCTGGTGGTGGCCGAGCCCACCGACCTGCTGGACGCCGAGGTGGCCCACCTGCGCACCCAGCTCAACGTGCTGCGCCAGTACGGCGACGCCTCCGAGCGCTCGCGCTACGACGCCGAGCGGGCCGAGCGGCGCATGCAGGAGCTCGACACCTTCCGCGAGGCCGGGCTCTGGAACGTCCGGGTGCTGGCCGGGGCGGCCGGCCCCGAGGAGCTGCGGCAGATCGCTCCGGTGCTGGTCGGCTCCGCCGAACTGGGCCACCACCCCTACCGCCTGCGCAGCGCGCTGTCGGCCCCGCCCTGCGGCTTCACGGACGCGCTCACCACGACCCTGCAGGACCCCGCCGACGGCGCCGCCGCGCCCTTCGCGGCCACCGCCGGGACGCTCGCCGCGCTGGCCGGGCTGCCCCGCCGGGAGGTGCCCGGCGTCCGGGTGGTCGAGGCGGGCTTCTTCGACGTGACCAGCGAGGCCGACGCGTCCGCCGGGGAGCCCTCGGTCGACCTCGGGACGATCGTGGACGGCCAGGACCGCGCGGTGGGCACGTTCCGGGTCCCGCTCGCCACCCTGAACCGGCACGCGTTCGTCACCGGTGCCACCGGCTCCGGCAAGTCCCAGACGGTCCGCCACCTGCTGGAGGAGCTCACCGGCGCGGGCATCCCCTGGCTGGCGATCGAGCCGGCCAAGTCCGAGTACGCCGCGATGGGCGGCCGGATCGAGCACCTCGCCCCGGTGACCGTGATCAACCCGTCGGACCCCGACACCGTGCCGTTCAGCGTGAACCCGCTCGCGCCGGAGCCCGGTTACCCGGTCCAGGCCCACATCGACATGGTCCGGGCGCTGTTCATGGCGGCCTTCGACGCCGAGGAGCCGTTCCCGCAGATCATGTCGCTCGCCCTGCAGCGGGTCTACGAGGCCAACGGCTGGGACGTGGTCACCGGTGCGGCGGCCCCGGGGGCGGCGGTGCAGCCCGCCGTGCCGACCCTGGAGCAGCTGCAGCGGCACGCGATGGACGTGATCAAGGAGATCGGCTACGGCCGGGAGGTCCAGGCCGACGTCGAGGGCTTCATCGCGCTGCGGCTGCGCTCGTTGCGGGTCGGCTCGGCCGGGCGCTTCTTCGAGGGCGGCCACCCCGCCGACATCGGCGACCTGCTCCGGCGCAACGTCGTGCTGGCCATCGAGGACGTGGCCAACGACGAGGACAAGGCGTTCCTGATGGGCACGCTGATCATCCGGATCGTGGAGCACCTGCGGATGCGGGCCCGGTCGTCGAAGACCTCCGGGCTGCAGCACGTGATCGTGATCGAGGAGGCGCACCGGCTGCTGCGCGACCGGGGCGCGGGCCGGGCCAGCACGCACGCGGTCGAGCTGCTGGCCGGCATGCTCGCCGAGATCCGCGCGTACGGCGAGGGCATCGTGGTCGCCGAGCAGATCCCCACCAAGCTGGTCGCCGACGTGGTGAAGAACACCGCGCTGAAGGTCGTCCACCGGCTCCCCGCCGAGGACGACCGCCGCCTGGTCGGCGCCGCGATGAACCTGAGCGAGGAGCAGTCCCGGCAGGTCGTCTCGCTCCAGCCCGGCACGGCGGCGGTCTTCGCCGACGGGATGGACCGGCCGCTGCGGATCCGGGTGCCGCTGGGCGAGGACCGCGAGCACCCGGCCCCCGGGCAGACCCCGCCGATCTGCGGCCGCCGTTCGGTGGCCTGCGGCCAGGAGTGCCGGAGCGGCCGGGCGTGCACGCTGGTCGAGATCCGCGAGGCCGACCTGCTGGCCGACGCCCCCGAGTGGGCCTGGCTGCGGATCTGGGCCGACACGCTGGTGCTGGCGTTCTGCGTGAACCGGCCCGTGCCGGGCGTGCCGCGGGCGCTGGCGGGGCTCTGGGCGGAGCTGCCCGCGCGGCGGCGCGAGTGCCTGCTGGCCACGGCGGTGGAGCGGGCCGTCGCCCGCCGGGCGTGGGCGCTGCGCACGGTCGCCGACCCGGCCCTGCTCACCGAGCAGGCCGCCGAGGCCGCCGCCCGGCTGCTGGGGCCCGACCGCAAGCCCGGCGAGCGGCCCGGACCCGCCTGGGTGATCCCGCAGGTCCGGTGGTTGCACGAGGTGGAGCGGCTCTTCCCCTACGGGCAGGCGGCCCCGAACCCGCGCGGTCCCGCGCCGGCCATGGAGTACCCCCTGTTCGACCGTCCCGCCGGCGGCGAGGAACTGCTCGGCCACCGCGCCCGGGCGCTCCGGCACCACCCGCTCTCCATGGAGGCCGATCGGAACCGGACGCTCGCCTGGCGGGTCCTGCTGGGCGACGACGAGCACGAGGGCGTGGAGCGCGACGTGCTGACCGTCACGATCGGGATCGACCCGGCCGAGCGGCTGCGCCACGTCGCGCAGACGATGGGAGCGGGCTGGCTGGAGACCGTGCTGTCCTGGCCGAACCGGTTCGTGCTCCCGTTCGACGCCGAGTCGTCCGACGCGGTGGAGCTCGCCTTCACCGAGTGACGGGCGCCGCGTGACGGGCGCCGCGTGACGGGGCCGTGCGGTGGGATCGTACGGCGGGCGCCACGGGTCGGGCGTCGGGCGGTTCCCGCGGAGATCCGATGGAGATCCGCGGGGGTGCGCGGGCGTTCTGCGGTGTTCGTGCAGGCGGCCGCGCGGGCGGTCGCCCCGCCCATCCCCGGCTAGGATCGGCGGCATGACTCAGCTTCCGCTGCGGGCGCAGCTCGCGAGTGCTCTCGGCCGGACGGCCGCGACGCTGTCCCGGGCGACCGGACGCGGCGACGGATCGGTGATCGGCGGCCGGGTCGGCCTGGCCCTGGAGCCGGACCTGCTGCGCAAGCTCGCCCAGGACCGCAGGCTCGCCCTGGTGAGCGCGACCAACGGCAAGACCACCACGACGCGGCTGATCACCTCCGCTCTGCAGGAGCTCGGCGGCGTCGCCACCAACGCCTTCGGCGCCAACATGCCCGCCGGCCACGTGTCCGCGCTCTCGTCGGCGAAGGACGCGCCGTACGGCGTGCTGGAGGTCGACGAGAAGTACCTCCCCGAGGTGATCGAGACCACCGGCGCGGGCGTGGTGGTCCTGATGAACCTCAGCCGCGACCAGATGGACCGGGCGGCCGAGATCTGGCTGCTGGCCCAGAAGTGGCGCCGCGCGCTGGTGGCCAGGAACACCCACGTGATCGCCAACGCGGACGACCCGCTGGTGGCCTGGGGCGCGTCCACCGCCGCCCGGGTGACCTGGGTCTCGGTCGGGCAGCCGTGGAAGGAGGACTCCTGGTGCTGCCCCGAGTGCGGCGGTCCGCTCGACCGCGGCGGGATGGACTACGTCCCGCCCGGCGGCCACGCGCCCGGCGTCGCCGTACGGCAGGCGGACGGGAGCGTTCCCGCGGCCCCGGGCTCCCCGGCGAGCCCCGCTGCTCCGGGCGGCGGGCTGGCGGAGAACGACTGGGCGTGCCGCGAGTGCTCCTTCCGGCGGCCCGCCCCGACCTGGTTCCTCGACGGCGAGACGGTGGTCGACCCTCGCGGGCAGCGCTGGCCGCTGGACATCCGGCTGCCCGGCCGGGCCAACCGGGCCAACGCGGTGGTCGCGCTGGCCACCGCGGAGGCGTTCGGCCTCCCCGTCCAGCGGGCGCTGCCCCGGCTGGCCGAGGTCACCTCGGTGGCCGGCCGCTACACCACGGTGGAGCGCGAGGGCCGCCAGGCCCGGCTGCTGCTGGCGAAGAACCCGGCGGGCTGGCTGGAGGCGTTCGACGTGCTCGACCCGGCGCTGCCGGTGATCCTCTCGGTGAACGCCCAGGGCCCCGACGGCCGCGACACCTCCTGGCTGTGGGACGTCGACTACCGGGTGCTGCGCGGCAGGCCGGTCTACGTGACCGGGGAGCGCCGGCTCGACCTCGCCCTCCGGCTCGACGTGGCCGAGGTGCCGTTCCAGCTGACGGAGTCCTTCGGGCACGCGCTCGCGGTCCAGCCGCCGGGCAAGGTCGACGTGATCGCCAACTACACCGCCTTCCAGCAGATCCGATCGGAGTTCGGTCGTGCCGTCTGACAGCGTCCTGCGTCTTGTCTGGATCTATCCGGACCTGCTCAGCACCTACGGGGACCAGGGCAACGTCCTGGTCCTGGAGCAGCGAGCCCGGCGCCGCGGGATCGCGGTCGAGACCGTCCACGTGCGCTCGGCCGATCCGGTGCCCGAGCAGGGCGACGTCTACCTGATCGGCGGCGGCGAGGACCGGCCGCAGATCCTGGCGGCCGAGCGGCTGCGCCGCGACGGCGGGCTGCACCGGGCCGTCGCCCGGGGCGCCGCCCTGCTGGCGGTCTGCGCGGGCTACCAGATCATGGGCAGCACGTTCGGCGGTGAGGAGGGGCAGCCGGTGGACGGCATCGGGCTGCTCGACATCGCCAGCGGCCGGGGCGCCGCCCGCGCGGTCGGCGAGCTCGTCGCGGAGGCCGACCCGGCGCTCGGGATCCCGGTCCTGACCGGGTTCGAGAACCACATGGGCGTCACCCGGCTCGGCCCGGGCGTGCGCCCGCTCTCCCGTACGGTGGTCGGCACCGGGAACGGCGACGGGACCGAGGGCTGCTACGCCGGGAAGATCGTCGGCACCTACCTGCACGGTCCGGCGCTGGCGCGCAACCCGGGCCTGGCGGACCTGCTGCTGACCTGGGCGGTCGGCGCGCAGCTCCCGCCGATCGACGACACCTGGTTCGAGCGGCTCCGCCAGGAGCGGCTCACCGCGGTCCGGCCCGCCTGAGCTTCCGGTCACGGGCGGTCAGGCGTGATCAGGGCCGCCCGCTCACCTGCCCGCCCGCTCGGTCGATCGGCCGGGCAGGCGGGGCTTGTCGGCGGCCCGGAGCGGTGGTCGCCGGCCCGCCGGTAGGCGTCAGTAGACGAGCGCCTGGACGCCGTCGCCGAGGGCCTCCTCGACGAAGGTGGGGGCGCCCGCGATGCGGACCCCCTCGATCACGTCGTCCACCGTGATGTCCCGCCGGGCCGCGCACTGCGTGCACAACGTCACCCGGCCCCCGGCGAGCACCGCGTCGAGCAGGTCGCCGAGCCGGGCCGCGTGGGGCAGGGTGAACTCCTCGGCCCGGCCGGGCAGGGCGAACCACGACGCCTCGCCCGTCAGCCAGAGGGAGACGGGGACCCCGCTCGCCAGGGCCGCCGCGGCCACCGTGAACGCCTGGTTGCAGCGCTCCGGGGCGTCCGCGCCCGCGGTCACTTTGATCACCAATGATCGTGCCATGTTCGAAGACTATTCGGGCCCGGTCCACCGGCGCGAGCCAGGTCCGGCCGGGCCTACCCTTGAGGGCTATGGACGTTCCTGAGCTGCATCCCGACCTTGCGCCGATCGCCTTCCTCGTGGGCCGGTGGGAGGGCGCCGGGGTGGGGGGATACCCGACGATCGAGAGCTTCACCTTCGGTCAGGAGATCGTCTTCGGGCACAACGGCAAGCCGTTCCTGACCTACACCAGCCGCACCTGGCTGCTGGACCAGGCGGGTGCCAAGGTCCGCCCGCTGGGCACCGAGACCGGTTTCTGGCGCCAGCTTCCGGACCGCCAGCTGGAGGTCTGCCTGTCGCACCCGACCGGCATCGTGGAGATCTACGTCGGCGAGGTGGTCTTCCACAAGATCGAGCTGCACACGGACGTGGTGGCCCGCACCGCCACCGCGAAGGAGTACACCGGCGGACACCGCCTCTACGGCCTGGTCAACGGCAACCTGATGTGGGCCTACGACATGGCGGCCATGGGGCAAGGGCTCCAGTCGCACATCTCGGCCGAGCTCAAGCGGGTGGGCGACTTCGTGCCCGACGCCGACTGAGACCGGGCGAGGGCGCATACGATGCCGGGCATGAGCACCCCCTTCACCCCTGACGTGGTCGAGGCGATCAGGCGCCACATGAACGACGACCACGCCGACGACGCGCTGCTGATCGTCAGGAGTCTCGGCGGCCGGCCCGAGGCGACGGCCGCGACGACGTCGGACGTGGACGCCGAGGCGATCGAGTTCACCGCGGTCGCCGACGGCCGCGAGGTCACCGTGCGCGTCCCGTGGGGGAGGACGCTGACCGAGCGGGCCGAGGTCCGCCGCGAGGTCGTGCGCCTCTACCGGGAGGCCTGCGCCGCCCTCGGCGTGCCCGCCCGCGGCGAGCACTGAGACGCCGGGAGATCCCCGCAAAGGCAAAAGTCGGGAGGTCCCCGGAAGAGGTAAAAAAGAGAACCCCGGGCTCGCTCCTCCGCTCTGGCGTGAGGGCCGGATGGACCAAAGACGGGATATGCCCGCCCTCCGGCAGCCCGGGGTTCCGGTGATTGTCGTGGATTCGCCGAACGTCGCGAGACGTCCGGACAGAGTCCGGAGTCGCGGCGTCCTAGCGGACAGCCACCTCGCTAGCCCAAGTATGATCAACCATTGTTTGGACCACCTCCCTTCTGCGTGATTCGTACGCTATGCGACCGCTTCGGGGGTAGGCAAGTAAATATTCGCCAAGCGGGTTTCCGCTGGTCGCAGCCTTGGAAGCCGCTGTCGGGACGCCGGACGCAGCGGAGGCGCGGGGCCGCGGCCCCGGCGGGCGGAGAGTGCGGGAACGCGCCCCGCCGGAGAGTGCGGGAGCCGGGCCGGGACACGGGCATAGAATCTCGCCATGGCCGAGACGTCGTGGCATGAGGAACTGCGGGCGCGCGGTTATCGGGTCACCCCGCAACGGCAGCTGGTGCTCGAGGCGGTCGAATCGCTGGAGCACGCCACCCCGGAGGAGATCTGCACCCGGGTGCGCGAGACCGCCCGCGGGGTGAACATCTCGACCGTCTACCGGACCCTCGAACTGCTCGAGGAACTCGGCATGGTCGCCCACAACCACCTCGGGCACGGCGCGCCCACCTACCACCTGGCCGCCGACGCCGACCACGTGCACCTGGTCTGCCGCGGCTGCGGCGAACTCAGCGAGGTCAGCCCGGAGCTGGTGCGGGCCCTGGTGGACGGGCTCGACGCCGAGCTGGGCTTCGCCACCGACGTGCACCACCTGACGGTCTTCGGCCGCTGCCGCAAGTGCCGCTGAGACGGACGGTCTCCGGGCGCCGCCGCGGGCTCGTAGGCTTGGGGCATGCGAAGCCCTCTGCTGGACACCCCCGGCGCGGTCGCCGCCGACGCCCCTGACGACGGCGTCGCCGGACACTACGGCGACCTGTTCGCCGAGCAGCGCGCCTTCCTCGCCGGTGAGGCGATGGTCGACCGGAGCAACCGGGAGATCGTCAGGATCTCCGGGCCCGACCGCCTGAGCTGGCTCAACAACCTGAGCTCCCAGAAGCTCGACGACCTGCGGCCCGGCCGGGCGACCGAGACGCTGCTGCTGGACGCCCAGGGCCGGGTCGAGCACCACCTGGCCCTCGTCGACGACGGCGAGGCCGTCTGGGCGCACGTGGAGCCGGGCACCGCGGCCGGCCTGGTCGCCTTCCTCGACAAGATGCGGTTCATGCTCCGGGTCGAGGTCGCCGACGTGACGGACGGCTACGCGGTGGTCTCGGTGGCCGATCCCGACCGCCTCACCCTGCCCGCCGGGGCGATCGTCGCCGGCGGGGACGTGCTGCTCCCGCGCGACCTGCTCCCCGGGCACCTCGGCCTGCGGCTCGCCGGCCTGTGGGCCCACGAGGCGCTGCGGATCGAGGCCCACCGCCCCCGGCTCGGCTTCGAGACCGACCACAAGACGATCCCGCACGAGGTCGGCTGGATCGGTACGGCCCTGCACCTGAACAAGGGGTGCTACAAGGGCCAGGAGACCGTGGCGCGGGTGCACAACCTCGGCCACCCGCCGCGCCGGCTGGTCTTCCTGCACCTGGACGGGAGCGCCGACCGGCTGCCCCGGCGCGGCGCCCCGGTGACCGAGGGAGGGGCCGAGGTCGGGTTCGTCGGCGGCTCCGCCCGCCACCACGAGCTCGGCCCGATCGCGCTGGCCCTGGTCAAGCGGACCGTGCCGGTGGACGCGCCGCTGGAGGCCGACGGGGTCGCGGCGGCCCAGGAGGTCGTCGTGCCGCCGGACGCCGGGCGCAACGTGCAGATCGACCCGGCCCTGCGCCGCCGCATCCGCTGACCCGCTGACGGAAGGCCGAGGGCCGCCGCGGGCCCCGGTCTCCGGGTGCGCCGGGCCTCGGGGCTCAGATCTCCAGGATCAGCGTGACGGGGCCGTCGTTGGTCAGCGCGACCTTCATGTCGGCGCCGAAGACGCCCGTCCCCACGCGCGCTCCCAGCGCGCGCAGCTCCGCGCAGACGGCCTCGACCAGGGGCTCGGCGACCGGTCCGGGGGCCGCGGCCTGCCAGGTGGGGCGGCGTCCCTTGCGGGCGTCGCCGTACAGGGTGAACTGGCTGACCACGAGCAGGGGCGCGCCGACGTCGGAGCAGGACTTCTCGCCGTCCAGGATCCGCAGCCCCCAGAGCTTGGCGGCCAGCTTGGCCGCCTCGGCGGGGGTGTCGGTGTGCGTCACCCCGACCAGCACGAGCAGCCCCGGCTCGTCGATCGCCCCGACCACCGCACCGTCCACCGTCACCGACGCGGAACCCACCCGCTGCACCACCGCACGCATGCCCCCATCATCCCGCGCTCCGGGTGCTCTCTAGACTCTGCGCGGGCTCTGCACGAAAGGGGACAAAGGTGTCTACAGGGTCGTTGGTCGTCGAGGTGGTCCGTTCGGGGTTCGTGGAGTCCGCGCACCGGGCCCGGATGCTGGCCGTCGCGGCGGACGGGTCCGCGGTGCGGGTGCACGGGGCGGTGGACGCGCTGGTCTCGCCGCGCTCGTCGATGAAGCCCTTCCAGGCGCTCGGCATGGTGCGCAGCGGGCTCGCCCTGGAGGGGGAGCTGCTCGCGCTGGCCTGCGCGAGCCACGACGGGGAGGCGTTCCACGTGGACGGCGCCCGCCGGATCCTCGCCGGGGCCGGGCTGGACGAGGACGCGCTGCGCTGCCCGGAGGACCTGCCCGGGGACGCGGCCTCCCGGGAGGAGGTGCTGCGCTCGGGCGGCGGCAGGGCCCGGATCTACATGAACTGCTCCGGCAAGCACGCGGCGATGCTCGCCACCTGCGCGGCCAACGACTGGCCGCTGGAGACCTACCTCGACCCCGCGCACCCGCTGCAGCGGGCGATCCGCGCCACGGTGGAGGAGCTGACCTGCGAGAAGGTCGCCGCCACCGGCGTGGACGGCTGCGGCGCCCCGCTCTTCTTCGTCTCGATGACCGGCGTGGCCCGCGCCTTCCGCGCCCTCGTGCTGGCCGGGCCCGGCAGCCCCGAGCGGCGCGTCGCCGACGCCTTCCGCGCCCACCCCGAGTGGACGTCCGGCACGACCCGCCCCGAGGCCCGGCTGATGCGGGCGGTCCCCGGGTTGCTGGTCAAGGCCGGGGCCGAGGCCTTCGACGCCTTCGCCTTCGCCGACGGCCGCGCCGGCACGGTCAAGATCGAGGACGGCGGCCAGCGCGCCCGGGTGCCGGTCACCGTCGCGGCCCTGCGCGCCCTCGGCCTCGACGCCCCCGAGCTCGCCGACCTCGCCACCGGAGTCCTGTACGGCGGCGGCCGCCCGGTGGGCGAGATCCGCCTGATCCAGAAGGTGTGACGAGAGCGGACACGTCAGCCGATCTGATCCGGTCGAGGTCTCCGGCGGGGAGGAGGACTGCGGTCAGGGTGCAGACGCAGCCATCGTCCTTGCGGACGCGACAGCTTTCGTCGACATGGGCAGAGAGCACCCGCCTGACTTTACGTTACTTTTTATTTACCTTCCGTGGTATTGCGTGTGTCAGAGGGACCGGAACTGGCGGGTGGTGGAGATGGCGCCGGAGGTGGTCATGGTGAAGGTCCGCATGGAGTCGGCGAACTTCGACAGGTCCCACTCGGCCGGGCCGTGGTACCAGTACAGGTTGTCGGCCTGCTGCCCGTCGCCGGTGACGGAGGAGACCACGCGGGCCCAGCGGTCCACGCAGTCGAAGATCACGGCGTAGGGCAGGTAGCGGGAGAACAGCTCGACCCGCTGGGCCGCGGGGACGTCCGCGCCGAGCTCGGCCGACGACAGGTACTCCCGGAAGCCCAGGGTGTGGGCGAGGGCGGCGGCGCCCTTGGCGGTCTTGGCGGGCATGTACTGCCCGCCGACGGCCAGGGCCGCGCCGGCGATGATCAGCGCGAGGCCGAGCAGGCCGTACGTGGTGAACCAGGCCAGCGCCACGGTGGCGAGCACCCCGCCGAGGGTGAGCGCCACGCCCAGGGTGGTCCAGCGCGTGCGGACGGTGTCGGGGCGGCGGGCGAACCAGCCCTGGGTGACCACGTCGTGGTAGAGCGCCTGGCGGACCTTGCCGAGTTCGGCGCCGAAGGAGCCCTTGAGCTCCGAGAGCAGCACCGCGTCGCGGCCGTGGAAGACGGCCTCGTAGAGCGCCCGCTCGTACGGCAGCAGCGAGCCGACGGGGGCGCCGGCCAGCCGGACCAGCGTCCAGTCCGGGGTGTCGTAGGTCTGCCGGGGCCGCTCGTCGATCCGGATGTAGCCCCGGACGGCCAGGTCCACGATGGTGGCGGTCACGTCGATCACGTCGGCCTGCTCGTCCATGAGCGTGCCGATCTGGCCGGGGCGCACCCCGTCCGGCGGGGCGAAGTGGCCGTTCTCGATCGGGGTGAGCGAGCTCGACTCGTGGCCGACCACGCGGGCGTCGCGACCGCGGGTCCAGTAGAGCAGGCCGAGGCCGCCGAGGAGCAGGAGCAGCAGGCCGGCCAGCGCGCCGCCGGTGACGGCGTTGAGCGTGAAGGCGTTGGACAGCTCGAAGCGGCGCTCCAGGACGGGCGCGCCGGTGGTGGCTCCGGCCGGGTAGCCGATGATCACGGTCAGCACCTCGCCGGCGCCGAGGCCCTGCTGCTCGAACTCCGCGCTGGTCCCGGTGTGGTCGAAGGAGGCGGCGGTGCAGGCGACCGCGGAGGCCAGCACTCCGGCGAAGCAGGACAGGTTCTGCATCTGGGCGGGCCCGGTCGCCTTGACCGTGGCCTGCTCCACCGGGACGGACCAGCCGCCCACGGCGTACCAGCGCAGCTCCTGGATGTCGGCGAGCGGGGTCACCGTGCCCTTGACGTCGTACTCGATCGTCGCGGTGCCGGAGCCCTTCAGGGTGATCGAGTCGCCGGAGAGCGTGCCGTCGCCCTTGAACCCGGTGACCTGGTAGAGCCGGTCGTTGCCGTCGTCGTAGCGCGTCCGGCCGACGAGCGTCCGCGTCGGCGCGCCGCCGGTGAACTCGACGGTCTCCTTGACGTGCAGCACGCCGTCCGGCCGCAGTTCGAGCTCGACCACGTCGCTCTTCACCGCGTCCGCCCGGACGGACGCGGTGCCCGCCGTGCCGGCGGACGCCGGGGACGGGCCCGCGGCCAGTGCGAGTACGGCCGCCGCGACCAGGCTCCCGGCCATGCGATGGGCCGTCCGATGAAAGAGAGATCCCGCCATGGATCGGCAGCCTATCGAGAACGGCCGGGACATGACGGCCCGCCGTATCATGATTTTTCGGTCAATACAGTTATCTGGTGGTCTATCCGCTAGATTGCCGCGCGGTGGTCCAGTCTTCCCCGAGAGGCGGTCAGATGCGCCCGCGCCGGTCGAGTCCTCTGGTCTTCGGTGTCTTCGGCGTCCTCGCGACGACCTTCACCGCCGTCGTGCTGGTGGCCGCCCTGGCGGACGGGGACGAGGCGGCGGTCCCGGCGGGCCCGGGGAGCGCGCCGACGGCCACCGAGCGGGCCGTGCCCGCCCCGGCGGAGAGGGCGGAGGTCGACCCGCCCACCTTCAGCCCGCCGCGCAGGCTCGACCTCGGCGCGCTGGGCGAGGCGGAGATCGCGCTGGCGGGCGGGAGCACGGCCGCGGACCGGACCGCCGGGCGCCGCGCCGCGGCCGTCGACCTGCGGTACATGCAGCGGTCCCAGACCGGCGTCCGGCTCAAGCGCAACCCGCTGTACGGCACCGGCATGATGCGCCCCACCACCTGCCAGGCGTCGCGGCCCTCGGCCCAGGCGAAGGACATGCTCGCCTTCCTGAACGCGGCCACCACCTGCCTGGACCGGGCCTGGGCCGCCAAGTTCTCCCAGGCCCGAGCGGTCTTCCAGCAGCCCCGCCGGGTCTTCTGGACGCGCCCGGGACGCGGCCCCTGCGGCAGCTACCCCGCCTCCGGCGCCGCCGCCTACTACTGCCCCTCCAACCGGGGGATGTACATCGGGCTCTCGCACCTGATCGAGGAGACCGGCCGGATCGACCCGGCGAGCAACCACGTGCCCTACCTGTCGGTGCTCGCCCACGAGTACGGCCACCACGTGCAGTCCATGGCCGGGATCGGCGGCGCGTGGTGGTGGGAGGTCTCCGCCAAGTCCAAGACCGCCCAGAACGCGCACTCGCGCCGGTCGGAGCTGCAGGCCCAGTGCTTCGCCGGGGCCTTCATGCGGACCGTCCGGGTCCCGCTCGGCGTCACCGCGGCCCGCTGGCAGGCCGTACTGGAGATGGAGTACAGCCGGGGCGACGACCAGAACGGGCTGGGCCGGCGCGACCACGGCAACGGCCAGAACTTCGCCGGATGGCTCGACCACGGCTGGAAGTACGCGCGCCCCGGCTACTGCAACACCTGGACCGCCCCCGCCTCGCACGTCGGCTGAGCTCCGGCCTCCCGCGCGCGGTCCGCGGCGGGGAGGGGGTGCGGAGCGGTCCCGGATGGTCGTCTCCTCGGTCGTGGCCGGGGGATCACGGAGTGTTGACGGATCCCTCCCCCCAAGGGCTCCCCGGCGGGTCGCCGTTCCCTGACGCATGCATGGGCGTTTCCCTGGCCGGGCCGGCTATTCCACTGACAAATACATGGATATTTCCGGACCTTTTGGAAGGTAAATTCTTTCGTTTCGGGATCGCCTCGGCCGACCGGTCCGCCTGGTTAGAATGCCGAGTGCTCAAGGCGGTCCCCTGGGGCGGCCGTGACCGCGGATCTCCCCCGGGTGAGGGTGTCCGCCGCAGGTCACGGGCGCGACGAGCGCTCCGGGAACCGCATCCACATCAGCGGTCCACGGTTCTCCGAGGTGGCATGCACGGGCTTTTGCGAAAGCGGCGCGGAGCGTTCTCCTCCGCACTCGCCGTGCTGCTCTGCTGCCTGCTCCCGGGATGCGCCCCGCCGGCGGGCGGGACGGCGCCGGACGGCGGGCGGGACGGCCGGCCGACCGGCGGGTCGGGTGCGGCGCGGCCCATGGCGGCCCGCGCGGCGGCTCCGGTGGTGATGGTCATCGGGGACAGCTTCACCGTCGGGTCGGGCCCGGTCGAGCGCTGGGAGAGCTACGCCGCCAGGAGCGCGCGCGAGCTGGGCTGGCAGTTGATCACCGCGGGGATGGGCGGGACCGGATTCGTCAACCCGGGCCGGGTGGGCCGGACCTTCCAGGACTCCTTCGTCCGGGAGCTCGCCTGGCGCCCGGCGCCCGACCTGCTGATCGTCTCCGGCGGGCACAACGACCGCGGCACCCGGCCGGGGGCGGTCTACCAGGCCGCCGCGCGGCTGCTGCGGACGGTCGCCGGGCACTGGCCCGGCACCCGGGTCGTGGTGGTCGGCCCGCTGTGGATGGGGGACGCGCCGCGCTGGGCCTACGGCGTCAGGAACGCCGTCGCGCTCGCCGCGTCGAGGGCCGGCGTGCCGTTCCTCGACCCGCTCGGCATGCGCTGGGGTCGCGAGCTGACCCTGCCCGACGGCGTCCATCCCACGGGCGAGGGCCACGCGCGCATCGCCCGCTGGCTGGTCGCCGCCCTGCGGGAGCGCGGGACCTCCTGAGGGCGGCCGGTCCGTGCGGACCGCCCGCCCTCAGGGGTGGGCGGGAGGGTCAGGAGAGGGTGGGCGCGGGCGGGGCGCCGGTGCCGTTCCAGGTGCCGATGAAGCCGAAGGTGGCCGAACCGCCGGCGCCGAGGGCGCCGTTCCAGGCGGCGTTGGTGAAGGTGTAGGCGGTGCCGGAGGCCGACAGGGTCGAGCTCCAGTTCTGGGTGATGTTCACGCCGGCCGGGTAGGTCAGCGTGGTCTTCCAGGAGGTGACGGGTTCGGCGCAGGTGACCTTGACCTCGCCCTGGAAGCCGCCCTGCCAGGCGTTGACGGTGCGGTAGGCGGCGGTGCAGCCGGTGCCGCCGCCGGGTCCGGCGGGGGTGGTGAAGGTGGTGGTCTCGGAGGCGGCGGAGGTGTTGCCGGCGGCGTCGCGGGCGACGACGTGGACGGTGTAGGCGGTCTCGGGGGCCAGGCCGGTGAGGGTGGCGGAGTTGGTGGTGGTGGAGGCGAGCCGGGTGGCGCCGCGGTAGACGTCGTATCCGGTGACGCGGACGTTGTCGGTGGAGGCGGTCCAGGTCAGGGTCGCGCCGGAGGAGGTGATCGCCGAGGCGACCGGGGTGCCGGGCCTGGACGGGTCCTCGGTGTCGTCCGGGTCCGTCGGGGGACCGGCCAGGGCGTCGTGCACCGCGGTGTAGGACGGCTTCCTGCCGTAGTTCTCGTCGTAGATCAGGGCCGCGCCCTGGCCGGAGAAGGTGTCCGGCACCCAGGAGTGCCTGTCGGTGAAGCCCCAGATCGTGACGCCGGAGCAGCGGCTCACCGCCAGGCAGGCCTTGACCACGTTGGAGTAGTAGGTGGCCTGGGTGGCGTCCTTGGCCGAGGTCCGGGGCGTCTGCATCCGGACGTCGATCTCGGTGACCCGGACCTCCACCCCCAGGTCGGCGAAGCGCTGCATGTTCTCCTGGATGTTCGGGAAGCCGTACTGGATCGCCAGGTGGCTCTGGAAGCCGACGCAGTCGACCGGCACGTTCTGCGCCCGGAGCGCCTTGACCAGGTTGTACATCGCGGTGCTCTTGGCGTTGACGCCCTCGACGTTGTAGTCGTTGATGCAGAGCCGGGCGTCGGGGTCGGCCGCGCGGGCGTACCGGAAGGCGTCGGCGATGTAGCCCTCGCCGAGCTTCTGGTACCAGAACGAGTTGCGCAGGCTCCCGTTCTCCTCGAAGACCTCGTTCACCACGTCCCACGACGTGAGGGCCGGGTTGGTCGCGTAGCGGCCGGCGACCCTGCCGATGTGGTTCTGCATGGCCGCGCGCAGCTCGGCGGCGCCGAGGTTCTGCACCCAGGTGGGCGTCTGGTTGTGCCAGACCAGCGTGTGCCCGTGCACCTGCTGGTCGTTCTGCTCGGCGAAGGCCATGATCTGGTCCGCGCCGGTGAAGGTGAACTGGTTCGGGCCGGGCTCGGTGGCGTCCCACTTCATCGCGTTCTCGGCCGTGACCTGGTTGAACTCCGTGGCCGCGATGGTGCGGTAGGCCGCCTCGTTCGCCAGCGGCGCGGTGGCGAGCGCGGTGCCGATGAACTTGCCGTGCGCCGCGGCGTGGACGCGCAGGGGTGAGGAGGCCTGCGCGGGGGAGGCGGGCAGGGCCGCGACCGCGGTGGCCGGGAGGACGGCGAGCACTCCGGTCAGGAGCGCCCGGCGGAGTCTGGACATGCTGGTCCCTTTCCGTGGTTCAGAAATTTACGGCTTTTATCCGAAATTTTCGGAAGCAGGTCGAGGGGAGGGGGTACGGCCCGGCGGGCCGTACCCCCTGGGTGGGCGGGGTCAGGAGAAGGCGGGGGCGGGCGGGGCGCCCGAGCCGCTCCAGGTGCCGATGAAACCGAAGGTGGCCGAGCCGCCGGCCGGGACGGAGCCGTTCCAGGCGGCGTTGGTGAAGGTGAACGCGCCGCCGGAGGCCGACAGGGTCGAGCTCCAGTTCTGGGTGATGTTCACGCCGGCCGGGTAGGTCAGCGTGGTCTTCCACGAGGTGACGGCGCTGATGCAGTTGATGGTGACCTCGCCCTGGAAGCCGCCCTGCCAGGCGTTGACGACCTTGTAGCCGGGCGTGCAGGCGCTGCCGCCGGGCCCGGTCAGGGTGGTGAAGGTCGTGGCGGCCGAGGCGGCGGAGGTGTTGCCGGCGGCGTCGCGGGCGACGACGTGGACGGTGTAGGCGGTGTTGGCGTTCAGGCCGGTCAGGGTGGCGGAGTTGGTGGTGGTGGAGGCGAGCCGGGTGGCGCCGCGGTAGACGTCGTATCCGGTGACGCGGACGTTGTCGGTGGAGGCGGTCCAGGTCAGGGTCGCGCCGGAGGAGGTGATCGCCGAGGCGACCGGGGTGCCGGGCCTGGACGGGTCCTCGGTGTCGCCGCCGGAGCCGCCGCCGTAGATCTTCGCCTCGACGGCGGTCTGCGCGATGCCGTCGGCGCCGTTGAACAGGCGCCGGCCCCAGCTGGTCAGGGCGTTCGCGTCGAAGTCGGTGACCTGGTCGAGGTACTCGACGCCGCCGCCGTTGCCGCTCCAGGACCAGCCGAAGTACCCCAGGCCGCGCGCCTGCGCCTGGGCCATGATCGTGTCCTCGTCGGGGTTGCCGTCGGAGTGGTCGTGCCCGAACTCGCCGACGACCAGCGGCAGGCCGGCCGTCTTGAAGGCGTCCATGTAGGCGATCACCTCGGCGGAGGTGTCGAACACGCCGTACATGTGGATGGAGAAGATCGTGTTCTTGTCGGGGTCGGCGGCGGCCACGGTCCTGGCGTTGTCGCGCATGGTGAAGGACCAGTCCTGGCCCCAGTTGGGGGCGTCGACCATCAGCGCGTGGTCGAACCCGGCGCCGCGCATGCGCTTGATCGCATTGGAGGTGGCCTCGGTCCAGCCCGGGGTGACGGCGGTGTTGCCGATCGGCTCGTTGCCGATGTTGATGATGACGTAGTCCTCCTGGCCGTCCAGCGCGCTCTTCACGCCGACCCAGTAGTCCACCGCCTGGTCCAGGGTGTAGGCGCCGCCCTGCTCGCCGTACCCGGTGGTGTCGTGGTTCTCCAGCACGCAGATGAGCTTGTTCTGCTTACACAGCGAGACGACGTTCGCCACGTCGGCGGCGTTGTTGGGCGTCCACCGGCCGCCGCTCAGCACCACGCGCACGGCGTTGGCGCCCAGCGACTTGATGCCGGCGAAGGAGGCCGTCCGGTTCGTGTACCAGGTGTGCGCGTGGGAGGTGCCGCGCAAGATGAGGTTGCTGCCGTCCGCTTCGACGATCTTCGTTCCGCTCACGTGGATGCCGGTGGCGGCGTGGGCGGGAGTGATCGCGACGATCGACGGGACGACGAGTGCGATGAGGAATGCGGCGAGGACCGCCAGTCGTGCTCTCATGACCTGCCTCTTCGGGGAAGGGGGGACCCGGCCGGGCGGAGGGGTCCGCTACGCCCGGCCGGGGGTTCGGTGGGGTCGGTGGTTCGGCGGGCTCGCTCAGTTCACGGTGCAGGACACCGGGGCGGGGACGCCGTTGGCGCCGGTGTGGTTCGCGGTGAAGCCGAACGAGGTGGACGCGTTCGGGGCGAGCGCGCCGTTCCAGGCGACGTTCTTCACCGTCACGTCCGCGCCCGTCTGGGTGTGCACGCCGTTCCAGAGCTGGCCGATGGTCTGACCGTCCGGGAACCGCCAGGTCACGGTCCAGCCCTTGACGGCGGCCGCGCCCGTGTTGGTGACGGTGACCTCGCCCTGGAAGGCGCCCTGCCAGGCGTTGCCGACCGTGTAGACGGCGGTGCAGCCGCCCGCCGGGGCCTCCGTGGTGGTGAACGAGGTGCTCTCGGACGCCTCGGAGACGTTGCCCGCCGCGTCCCGGGCCACCACGTGCACGCTGTACGGCGTGCTCGGCGCGAGCCCGGTCAGGTCGTAGGACGTCCCGGCGGCGGTCCCGACCTTCACCGTGCCCCGGTAGACGTCGTAGCCGGTGACGCCCACGTCGTCGGTGGCGGCCGTCCAGGTCAGCCGCGCGGTGCTCCCGGTGACCGCGGAGACCGCGGGCCTGCCGGGCGTGCTCGGCGGGGTGTCGTCGTCCACCGGCGGCGGCTCGTCGCCGGGCGGGTTCCCCCAGATCCGCTCGGTGCCGGAGTAGACGGTGATGTTGTCCACCCGGACCGGGGCCGCGCCCGGCGTGGTGGCCACGCCCTTGTACGACCAGTCGTTGGACGGGTCCCAGGCGCCGGAGGAGGAGAGGCGGAACTGCACCTCGCGCCGGTGCTGGGACTGCCCGGCCGGGGAGATCGAGGTGCCGGAGCAGTCGATCGTGACGTAGTAGGTCTTGCCGGACAGCAGGGTCGGGCCGGTCGGGGGCGTGCACTGGGTGTAGGCCGAGCCGACCGTGATCTGGCTCGCGGCGGTGTCGCCGTCGAGGGTGAAGTAGTAGCGGAAGGAGCCGCCGGTCAGGTTCCTGGCCGGCCAGGCCGACTGGTTGCGGACGATCGCCTTGATCTCGGTGAAGGCGCTCCCGGAGGCGTTCACCCCGGCCTCGATGAAGATCTCGGGGCCGTCGGGGGTCTCCTCCGCCGGGAATCCCGCCGCCGGGCTTCCGCCGTACTCGCGGTACAGCCGCGCCAGCGCGCCGGTGAACCCGGCGTTGTAGTCGGTGGCGACCTCGTTCATCACGAAGTCGTCGCGCTTGTCGGCGTAGGCGTCGTCGGGGTCGGGCGGGCCGCCGACGAGCGCGCCGTACAGGGTGTGCCGGGTCTCGACGGGGTTGGTCTGCTGGTCGGTCCAGGAGCCGTGCGCGGTGCGGTGGTGCGGGTTCTTCGGCGGGTTGGCGCCGAATCCGACCACGTAGGACGACCTGCGCGGGTTGTCGCCGAGCGCGTAGTCGATCTGGCGCTTGGCGAAGCCGTGGTAGCGGGCCCTGCGGGTCGCGTCGGTGATCGAGTCGGCGTGCACCAGGGCCGCGAACGCGGTGTTGGCGGCGTAGCGCAGCGACCCCCACCGGTCCAGTACGGCCTGCCCGCCGGGCGAGTACCTGATCTTCTGCCCGTTCACCCCGACCGTCCAGTAGTCCAGCCACCGGTTGGCGTCGTCGAGGTAGCGCTGCCTGCCGGTGAGCTTGTGCAGCAGCACGTAGGAGCCGTAGGACTTGTCGTCCCAGGCGATCGTCCACCGGTAGGACTTCGTGCTGCTCTGCGGCTCGGTGCCGAGGTTGTCGTAGTACGACTCGGCCTTGGCCAGGTAGGCGGCCTCACCGGTGGCCCGGTGCAGCCAGATCGCGCCCCAGACCAGCTCGTCGTTGTAACCGCTCCAGGAGTTGTAGTAGCCCTGGGCGTCGGTGATGCACTCGCTGTACTTCTTGCGGACGGTGTCGGCGAAGGTGTACAGCTCCCGCGCGTGCCTGACGAGGGTGTCGGCGTAGGCGGCGTTCGTCGGGCGGAAGACGATCGAGGAGGCGGCCATCGCCGCCGCGGTCTCCCCGGCCAGGTCCGAACCGCCGCAGGTGGCGTCGATCCTGTAGGCGGGCCGCTCCATCTGCATCGCCTCGGCGGGCCCCCACCAGGCGTGGTCCTTGCCGCCGTGGCCGACCTGCCCGTAGAGCACGTTCGGCGACGGGTGGGCCTTGATGAAGTAGTCGTTGACGAACTTCAGGTTGTTGAGCAGGTGGGTGAGCTGGCCGGAGTCGGCGTAGGCGTCGCGGTACTCCACCGCGCCCCAGGCCAGCATGGTCGTGGTGAACGCCATCGGCAGGCCGAACTTCACGTGGTCGCCCGCGTCGTACCAGCCGCCGGTCAGGTCGAGTCCGGCGTCCTTTCCGTCGTCGAGCGCGGAGTCGCCGCGCCAGCCCACCCGGTTCCAGCTCGGCAGCTTCCCCGACTGCTGGGCCTCGTAGAACCAGATGGACTTCTGCAGCGCCTCGCCGTAGTTGAACTCCGCCGCGGCCGAGGAGGCCGGCGCCACTGAAGACGCCGCCGAAGACGCCGGGGACGCCGCGGCGGTCGCGGCGGGCACCGGTACGGCCGCCAGGGCCGCCAGCGCGAGCACCGCCATGGATCTCTTCATCGGTGGGGGTGCCTCTCGGGGAGAAGGAGGTGGTGCCCGGGGCGCGGCGGCAGGTCAGGGGTGCCGCCGCGCCCCGGGGTCTTTCAGGCGCCGGGCCCGGGGTCAGGCGCCGGGCCCGGCGTCAGGGGTGCCGGGGGCGTCAGGGGAACAGCCGGCCGTACTCGGCGAGGGCGACGGCGACGTCGACCTGCGCCCAGAAGCGGTGGTACGTGAAGGTCGGCGCGGGGCCGGTGCCCTTCAGGTAGGCGTCCACCTTCGGCCAGTCCGGGTCGTTCTTGTAGAAGGAGCGGATGGACAGGAAGGTCGAGTTGCCGTCGATCACGTCGCCGTTGGGCATCTTGCCGGTCCAGCCCGGCGGGACGTAGACCGGGTCGTCGAGCCGGTTGTAGTCGGCCTTGGTCTCGGTGGTGGAGACGCCCTTGGCGTCCTGGTTGTTCTTCCACATGCCGTCGAGCAGGCCCTTGGCGATGTCCCGGGCCTTGGTGTCACCGGACTTGGCCGCGTAGTACATCAGCACCTTGGCGTAGGAGCCGGCCACGCCCACGTCGGTCGTGTAGTCCCGGATGCTGACGTGCAGCCCGGAGTTGGAGCCGGGGCTCGCCGGGTTCCAGGTGTCGGGCTGGCCGGTCCACACCAGCGTCGAGGGCATCTGGTAGGTCCCGTCGGCGTTGACCGTGGTGTTGTCGGTGGCCCACTTGACCCACTTGTCCAGCACGACCTTGGCGTCGGCGTTGCCGGTCGCGTAGTACAGCTCCGCGACCCGCTCCATCGACCACGCCTGGAAGCCGAACCACTGGTTCGACGGCGGGTCGTGGTAGACCGGCTGCCAGTCGTAGGCCATGCCGTAGAAGGTCGGCAGGGTCGACGGCGGGGTGGCGTAGTGGCCCTGCCAGCTGTTGGTCGCGCCGCCGGCGATCGCGCCCTCGGACGACTGCAGCCAGCGGTAGAACTCCAGCTGCCGCTTGGTGCTGATGGTCCAGTCCGCCACGGCGGTCGCGCCCTTGGGCTTGAGCGCGTCCACGTTGGACAGCACCCAGGCGGCCATCGGGTTCTGGTAGCCGGAGTGGTTGTGGCTGGAGCCGATCCGCCAGGCCCAGCCGGCGGCCGGGTCGGCCGCGCCGCCCCAGGCGTAGTACCAGCTCAGCAGGTAGGCGGAGCTGTCCTTGCCGGTGCCGGCCGGGCACGAGGTGCTGGTGCAGCCCTGCTTCTTGAAGTACTTGTCGTACATCGCGTAGCGCAGGTAGTCGCCCATCTTCGCGGCCTTGGCGACCGTCGCGGAGATCTGCGCCTCCTTGCCCTGCTCCTTGGCCCAGGTGTGCGCCCAGTAGGCCACCTGGACGGCGCGGGCGTCGGCGTCGGGGGCGTTGGTGTACTTCCACTGCTTGGCGTAGGAGGCGTCGCCGGTGAACAGGTCCAGGAAGCCGTTCTTGCCGCCGTGCTTGAAGGTGTCGCAGGACGGCTGCGGGATGGTCTCGAAGACCGACTCCTCCGGGCCGCGCTGGTAGGTGTTGATGTAGGCGGGCCTGGTGGTGCCGTCGCCGCAGCGGCCGAAGCCGTAGGTGTTGTCGACGTCCAGCAGCCAGTGCATGCCGTACACGTCGCTGGTGCCGTAGGCGCTCTTCAGCTCGTTCGCGATCGGGTCCACGCCGACGCTGACGCCGCCGTCCAGCTTCGACGGGTACTGCTTGATGTCGTCCCACTCACCGGCGTAGGTGGCGGGCTTGGACGGGTTGTAGAACGCGTTCGTCGGCTGGTCGGCCGTGGCCGGGATGATGTACTTCTCCATCGAGGCCCAGGCCGCGTTGAACCTGCTCCAGTCGCCCGTCACCTTGCCGTAGGCCGCCTCCAGCCACAGGTAGTAGCTGTAGGCCTCGGAGGTGGTCTCGTGCCCGTGGTCCGGCGCCTCGACCATGAAGGTCTCGACCGAGTGGTACGGCACGCCCTCCGGCGAGAAGTAGCCGTTGGCCGGGTCCTTGAGCTTGTTGTACATCGTGGTGAAGCGCTTGATGTACTCGTTGTCGCCGCCGGTTCCGTCGTTGTCCACCTCGGTGGCGGCGATCTTCGCCGCGGTGTGGCCGGTGGCGCTCGCGGTGAACTCGGCGCTGCCGGAGGCCTGGTCGGCGTCCTCCGCGGCCTTGATCTGGACCGTCTGCGCGGTGTTCCAGTTGGCCGGGGTGAACGTCAGCGAGGCGCCGGTGCCGACGGACAGGTCGGCGTCGCCGGAGGTCCGGGCGGTCGCCACGGTGACGTTCGCGCTCGGGGCCTTGGAGAGCTTGACCGCGACGGTCGCGGAGTCGCCCTCGGGGACGGCGACCGAGGCCGGGCCGACCACCACGGCGGGCGCGCTGTCGGGCGAGACGGTGATCCCGACCGGGTCGGAGGTCTTCGTCAGGCCCTTGTCGTCGGTGGCCTTGGCGGTCAGCGAGTAGCCGCCCGCCGCCATGCCGGTCCATTCGTAGGCGTACGGCGCGCTGGTGTCGCTGCCCAGCAGCGTGCCGCCGTTGTAGAACTCGACCTTGGCCACCGTGCCGTCGGCGTCGGCGGCGTCGGCGGTGATCTCCACCGTGGCGGGCGCGGTGAAGGTCGCCCCGGCGGCCGGCTTGGTGAGCTTCACCGACGGGGCCTGGTTGACGGGGTCGCCGCCGCCGCAGGTGACGCCGTTGACCGTGAAGGCGGCCGGCTTGGGGTTGCTCCCCGACCAGCTGCCGTTGAAGCCGATGCTGGTGGAGGCGCCGGTGGCGAGCCTGCCGTTCCAGTCCATGCTCTTGGCCGTGACCCCGGTGCCGCTCTGCGCCCAGGTGGCGCTCCAGCCCTGCACCAGCTTCTGGGTGGCGGTCGGGAAGTCGAAGCCGAGGGTCCAGCCGTCGAGCGGGTCGCCCAGGTTCTTGATCGTCACGCTGGCGGTGAAGCCGCCCTGCCAGTCGTTGGTCGAGTAGGCCACGTCGCACGAGACGGCCGCGAAGGCCGGGGAGGCCGCCAGGGCGGTCGTCGTACCGGCCGCCAGGCTGAGCAGGGCGAGGGTCGCGACCCGTCTCCGACCGCGTTGCCAACGGTGTGGGAGCGCTCCCGCTCGAATGGGGGATCTGTACATCGAAAAGGTCCTCCAGGGGTGGACCCGTCGTGATTCCGCTGGTGACGGCCTCGCGTCGGATCAGGCAGGGGAGAAGATGGGTGGGAGCGCTCCCAAACAGGATTCTGGAGTCCCTCCCCCGGATGTCAATGGTGTGTATCCCCGGTTACACCGGCGTTTCGTGTCAAGGGCCGGCAGGCTGCGGCGATCCGGACCGGGTGTTTTCCCCGCCGTGAAACTTTCAGTCGAGCGCTTGCTTCGCCGTCCGGGCGGTGCGGAGCCACCGGGCGGGGGCGGCCCTGAACGGCCCTGAACGGCCCGAGGCGCCGGGCGGGCTCCGGCCGGGCGGGTACGGCTCACCCGGCGGAACGGGTGAGGTGAAGATCTCAGCCGCGCGGTCCTCCGCGAGGTGAGGGGCGGACGTGCCCGTCCGGATGGGAAACACGCACTCCACCCGGGGCTGTGTTCGTTTGATCGCCCCTGTACGTTAGGCGGTAACGGCCATCGCGCCTGTCGCAACACCACGGCCGCTTTCCGCGGTAGAGCTTCAAAGGCAGGCGAACATTGACGAAGTTGTCCATCGAGGTGATCCCTCATCCCGCCTGCGCCGTCATCGCCGTCTCCGGAGACCTGGACAAGGTCTCGGCTCCGCAACTGGAGAAGGTGATCTCAGAGGTGCTGGGGGCCGGGCACGTCCATCTCATCATGGACGTCTCCACCCTGGGTTTCTGCGACTCCACAGGAGTCTGGTTGCTCCTGTCCGGCCTGCGCCGCTCCTTCGAGGCCGGAGGATGGCTCCGGTTGGCGGGCGTCCGCGGGTTCCTGCAGCGGCTCCTGGAGCTGACCCGGCTCAGCGAGGCGTTCCCCACCGATCCGACCGTCGCCGAGGCCATGCGTCACGTCCCGGCCCGGCGCTCCGGACAGGCCTCGCCCCCCGCGCCGGCCTGACGGACCGTTCCCCCGAGAGCCCTGTCCCCGCTCACGGGCCTCAGCTCCCGCCTGAGGGCCCTGCCCCCGCCCGAAGGCCTCATTCCCCGTCCGACGGCCCCGCCCTCGCCGGCAGGCCCCGTCGCCCCCGCCTGAGGGCCCTGTTCCCGCCCGGGGGCACTGTTCCCGCCCGGGGGGCGCGGGACGTGCGCGCCCCCCGGCGGGCCGTGCTACCCGGCCAGCAGCACGGCCATGGTCGTGAGCTGGGCGTTCAGCGACCTGTGCAGCCGTCCGGTGAGGGAGCCCTCCCGGTGCCGATCGGCGATCTTCTGCCGGACCGGGGTGAGGTCCCGGGCGCAGCAGACGCTGTTGGCCAGCACCTGGCGCAGGTCCAGCGCCACGTCCTGGCGGATCTCCCCCCTGCCCGCGCTCTGGGCCAGCAGGGCGTTGAAGCGCCGCACGCTCTCGTCCACCGTGGGCCGTGCGGCCCGTACGCTCTCCACCAGGAGCACCGTCGGCTCCGCGCTCGGCTCCCCGGCACCCGCCCTCCCGTCCTTCCCGGTGCCCGCCGCCCGGTCCCGTCCGGCGTCCGGGGCGTCGGCGTCCGCCGCCCGGCCCCGCCCGTCGTCCGCGGCGCCGGTGGGCTCGCCGGCCGGCGGTCCGGCGGTGCCGGTCCCCTCGTCGGGCTCTTCGGGTCGCCCGGAGGACGAAGGCGGAGCGGGCCCGTCCGTGGGGGCGGGACTCGGCCGGGCGGAGGGACCGAGGCCGGTGACGGCCCCGTTCCGCTCGCCGCCCACCTGGCCCCAGACGAGGAAACCGGTGACGATCACCAGGGCGGCGACGGCCGCCGCGCGGGGGACGACCCGGCGCGGCGGAGGCCGCTCCGTCCCCACGGGTCCGGACAGCGCCGCGGCCAGAGCGCCGGCCACCTCCTGGGCCTCCGGCCGGACCGCCGGATCGTGCGCCAGGCAGCGGCGGCACAGCGCCGCCACCTCGGGGGGCAGCCCCGGCACGCGCAGCTCGGGCGGAGGCCCTTCGCGCCGGGCGTTCTCGATCTCCTCCCAGGTCCGCTCCGGGTACGGCGTGGCGCCGGTGAGCATCTCGAAGAGCAGCACGCCCAGAGAGTAGACGTCGCTCGCGGGATCGGCGACCCGGCCGGTCAGGCGTTCCGGCGCCACGTAGGGCGGGGTGCCGTACTCGCCGGTGCGGTCGTCGTCCTCCTCTCCGACGAACGCCGCGATGCCGAAGTCGAGCAGCTTGGCGCCGTCCGAGGTCAGCAGCACGTTCTCGGCGGTGACGTCCCGGTGCACGACGCCCCGCTCGTGGGCGGCGGCCAGGACGGTGGCCAGCCTCGCGGCGACGGCCGCGGCCTCCGCCCAGGGCAGCGCTCCCCGGACGATCCGGTCGGCCAGCGGCCGGCCCTCCAGCAGCCGCATCACCACGTAGGCGGCGAGGCGGCCGTGGGAGGTCACGGTCTCGCCGTAGTCGTAGACCTCGATCGTGTCCGGGTGGATGAGACGCGCGGTGGCCCGGGCCTCGCGCCGGATGAGCTCGCGGTCCGCGCCGAGGTCCGCCTCCAGGATCTTGATCGCCACCATCCGCTGGAGGGACTGGTCGAACCCCCTCCACACGACGCTCATGCCGCCCCGGCCGATCTGCTCCATCAGCAGGTACCGGCGGGTGAGCACGTCGCCCGCGCGGAGCCCTCCGGGTTCAAGCAGATTCACGGACCACCAGCTCCGTCGGCAGCACCGGGTTGTTCCCGGTGCCCTCGGGAGAGTTCATCGCCCTCAGCAGCAGCCGGGTGGCGAGCGCGGCGAACTCCTCCACCGGCTGGCGCACCGTGGTCAGGGTGGGGGAGGTCCGCCGGGCGATGGGGGCGTCGTCGAAGCCGATCACGGCCACGTCGTCGGGCACCCGGCGGCCGGCCCGGCGCAGGGTCTGCACGGCCGCGGCGGCCATCACGTCGGAGGCGGCGAACACCGCGTCCAGGTGCGGCATCCTGCGCAGCAGCCACTGGGCGGCGTGCACGCCCGAGGAGTGGGTGAAGTCGCCGTACGCCACCGGGACGCCCGTCATGCCGGCCAGGGAGAGCGTCCGGGTGAAGCCCTCCAGCCGGTCCCGCGCGGCGGGGAGTCCGGGCGGGCCCGCGATGGCGGCGATGGACCGCCGCCCGCCGAGCAGCAGGTGCTCGGCGGCCTGCCGGCCGCCGTCGGCGTTGTCCATGTCCACGTACGGCAGGTCGATGCCGTCGGGGGCGCGGCCCGCGCTGCGCACCGGGACGCCGGAGGCGGCCAGGGTCACCACGAGCGGGTGCCGCTCCCGCGCGCCGATGAGCAGGACGCCGTCGACCCCGCCGGCGACGAGCTGCGGGGTGGCGATGGTGGAGGTGGCCGAGGTGGCGGTCATCACGGTGAGGGGGATCCCCTGGCCGGTGAGCACCTCCTCCGCCGCGGTGATCATCCTCGCGTAGAACGGCTCGGTGAAGAGCCGCTGTGCGGATTCGCAGACGACCACGGCCACGGTCTGGTCGCACCGCCGTCCGGATCCGCCCCGGGGCGCGCGGTGGCGCACGTAACCGAGACGGGAGATGGCGTCGTGCACCTGTCGCCGGGTCGAGGTGCTGACCCTGACAGAGCCGGTGAGGACCCGGGACGCCGTTGCCGGCGACACACCTGCTTCTGCGGCGACCTGGGCGAGTGTGGGCACATCAGACATAACTTCCTCCACACCTAGTTCCGTGCAGGTGGGAGCGCTCCCAGTGAACGTAGCATTGTTTCGGAAGTGTCAACAGACGTTTCCGAAAAATCATGCGATGTCTGTCAGATGTTCTTGACGTTCCAGTCAGAAGCGAGCATCGACATGATGATCGAGTCATGCCGTTCCCCTTTCCAGAGGAGGGCGTCCCGGCGGACCCCCTCCTGCACGAAACCGACCTTCCGGTAGACGTGGGCGGCCCGGTCGTTGAAGTCGAAGACCTCCAGCTCGATCCGGTGCAGCTCCGTGGCGGTGAACGCGTGGTCGAGCACGAGCCGGATCGCCTCCGTGCCGTAGCCCCTGCCGAACGCGCGCGGGCCGACCAGGGCGATCCGCAGGTTGCAGGAGAGGTTGGCGGCGTCCAGGTCGTTGAGCACCACCTCGCCGACGTAGGAGTCGTCCTCGGCGGCGCAGATCGCCAGGTCCAGGCGGTCGTCGTGCTCGCCGCGGGAGCCGTACCAGAGCGCGGCGGCCTGGTAGGCGAACGTCCCGTGGGAGCCGGTCAGCCGCGCGATGTCCGGATCGTTGACGAGCTCCCAGAGCCCGTCGACGTGCTCCGGACCGACGGGCCGGAGCGTCACGCGCTCTCCGCGGAGGGTGGGCTTGTCGGCGAATATCACCCCGCGTGTCTACCGTCTCGGGGACGTTACGGGCAAGCCCGGACTCGACGGACTATCTTCACAATGAGGCAGAAGGCCATCTTTTCAGGGCAGGCTCGGGCGCTTTTCGGGGCGGGCTCGGACGGGCCTTCACCAGGGGCCGTAGGGGCCCGAATTGCCGCCCTTGCCGACCTCCCGTACGGCGGGCCGCACGTCGGCGAGGTAGACGCCCGCGGCGACCACGGAGATGATCACCAGGAAGCCGATGCTGTTGAGGTACCCCACGGCGCCGGCGAAGGAGAACAGCGTCGCGAAACCCAGGATGAGCAGCCACACCTGCTTGCTCTGCTTGCCGGTGACCGCGAAGGCCCGCGCGGGGGTCTTGATCGCGTGGACGAGGGCCCAGGTGGAGAGGATGAAGGCCCCGATGCCCAGGATCAGGAAGATCAGGTCCAGGACACCGTAAATCTGGAACATCGTCCCTCCAGGGGGATCGCCGCACCGGTCGTCCCCAGACTAGGCGATGCCGCGCACCCGCCGGTAAGCCCTTTTCCCGGTCCCGGTCCCGGTCCCGGTCCCGGCCGCCCGGTCCGCCCGGCGCGCCCGGGGCTCACGCCGGACACGCCGGACGCGCCGGGCGGCCGGGAACGGCGGGACCCGCCCCGGCGGTGCCGGGACGGGTCCTGCTGCGGTCCTGCGCGGGCTCTGCGCCGCGGACGGGGTCCGCGGCCCTCAGACGGAGGTCAGGCCGCGGGAGGCCTCGGTGGCGGAAGGCCCTCCAGGCGCCGCCGTCCGCGGCCCTCAGGCGGAGGTCAGGCCTTCACCGCGTTCTTCGGGGCGCGGGCGTTCTTCCTGGGGGCGGTGACGGCGGGGGCGGGGGTGGCGGCGATCGCCGGCTCGGCGTTCTCGGAGACCTCCTCCAGCTCCAGGGCGGCCTCGCCGCTCACCTTGGAGACGACCTTGCGCCCGCGGGTGGCGAACTCCTCGTAGAGCTCGTTCGCGATGGCGGTCAGCTGGTCGGCGTAGTCGCGCGCCTTGACGGGCAGGTCCTTGGCGTAGACCTCGGCCTTGCCGCCGAACTCCTTGGCGTAGACCTCGGCCTTGCCCGCGATCTGCCGGGCCTTGACGGGCAGGTCCCTGGCGACCTCGCGGATCTCCTCGCGGCGGCTCTGCAGGCGCTGCACCTGCTCGGGCAGCTCGCGCAGCTTCTCCACCGCGAAGTCGCCGGCCCCGGCGACGGCGTAGAACGGCTTGGAGTCGGTGATCTTCTTGACTTCGGTGGCCAGTGTCATGAGTTACCCTTTCCTGGTTTCGGTTCGGTCGTACCGTTCGCCGAGGACGCCGTGTAGGGCTTCAACGCGGCGGCGAACTCCTCGGGGAGCGGCCCCTCGTCGTCCGGTGGGGAGACCGTGTCGCCGGTCTGGGGCTCCGGTGCGGGATGCGCGCTCTTGGTGGTCCGCGCGTCCTCGTCCGGGGCCCCGGCCCGGTTCTCCTTGCGGAACGACTCGTAGATGTCGATCAGCACCTGGCGTTGCCGCTCGGTGATGAGGGTGTCGGCCCGGATGGCGGTCAGCACGTCGCTGTCCGGCTCGCGGTCCTCGATGAGGCCGGCCTGGACGTACAGCGCCTGCGCGGAGATCTGCAGCCCCTTGGCGATCTGGTTCAGGATCTCCGCGCTGGGCTTGCGCAGGCCCCGCTCGATCTGGCTGAGGTAGGGGTTGGAGACCCCGGCCGCGGCGGCCAGCTGGCGCAGGGAGATCTTCGCCTGCGTGCGCTGCTCGCGGATGTACTCGCCGATCGAGCCGACCTTCGGTAGTGCCATGCCTCGATTCTGCCCCATGCCGCTTGCAGTTGCAAACACGTTGGCTAACGCCAGCAAGCGTTCAAATGTGCGTCATCAGGGCCCTGATCAGTGCGGCACCAGCCAGAGCAACGGTGCGGAGGCGGTCAATGTGACGGAGAACACCACGACGCCGTAGCGGACCCGGCGGGGGAGCCGGGGCCCCGGCGAGACCAGGCGCTGGACCCGGGCCATCACCGCGGAGGAGGGGCTCAGGGCGCCCAGCGCCCCGTGCGGGGTGGGCACGGCGCCGGCCGTGCCGAACCGGAGCAGGGCGGTGGCCAGGCGGCGGGGCGAGCAGGAGCGCCGGGCGGCGTCGTCGGCGGCCATCTCCACCAGCAGGGCCACCTCGTGCTGGGCGTCCCGCACCGTGCGGGACCAGGGCAGCGCCCGGCGCAGCGCGGCGAACGGGAGCAGGACCAGGTCGTGCCGCTCGCGCACGTGGGCGACCTCGTGCGCCAGGACGGCGTGCAGCTCGTCCGGGGAGAGCAGCTTCAGCGCGCCCTCGCTCACCACGACCTGGGAGCGCAGGCCCGGCACGCAGTAGGCGGCGGCGCCCGGGTGGTCGACCACGTGCACGCCGGGGACCCCGGGGTCCTTCCGGGCGATGAGGCTCAGCAGGGTGCGGTGGCGGCGGCGGGCGCGGAACGTCTGCAGGCCCGCGGTCAGCAGCACCACGACCAGCACGGTGAGCACGCTCAGCCCGGCGATGAGGGCGAAGATCTGCGGCAGGCCGTACGGCCCGCGCGGGTCGTACCCGCCCTCGACGGCGGAGGCCGCGAAGGCGCCCAGGCCGTGCAGCACGCCCCGGCCGTAGGGCTCCAGGGCGTAGGCGAGCAGCGCCCCGGTGCCGGCCAGGCCCCAGGTCACCCCCAGGGACTGCCACAGGACGATGGCCACGTGCGGGGCGCGGTAGGTCCACCGCGCCCGGACCAGCCGCCAGGCTCCGACCGCGCAGACCGAGGCGAGGAACGCCAGGGCTGCCGCGGTGATCACTCGTCCTCCAGCTCCGTCAGGGCTCTGCGCAGGATCTCGGCTTCGGACCCGGAGACGGCCTGGGCGAAACGGGTGAGGGCGGCCGACCGGTCTCCGGTCATGTCGAGCGCCTCCAGCATAAGCTCCGCGACGTAGGCGTCGCGGCTCGCCGCGGCCGCGTAGCGCCACGCGCGCCCGTCCCGGGTGCGGATCAGGAAGCCCTTGCGGGTCAGCCGGTCGAGCACGGTCATCACCGTCGTGGGAGCGAGGTCGCGCTCCTCGATGAGGCGCCCCACCTCGCGGGCCGTCACCGCGGACGGCTGCGCCCAGATGATGTCCATGATGCTGCGTTCAAGCTCACCGAGACCCTTCACACGAACAAGCCTAACCCCGCACCACGTCGGGTAGTACTACGGGCTGTCGAGCTCTGGCCTGGAGGAAGGTCCCGGCGGAGAGGCCGGACGGAGAGGCCGGACGGAGACCCGGTCCCCGGGCGGGTCCGCCCCCGGCGGGTCAGGCCCCGGGCCGCCCGGGTCCCGCCGGGGCGACGGCCGCCCACGGCACGGTGACCTCGCCGAGCCGCCAGCGGGACCGGCCGCCGAGCGGAGGGTGCGGGAAGACCGGCCAGGCGGCGCGGAGCGCCTCCACCGCGGCGATCCAGCGCTGGCGCGCGCCGTACGGGGCCAGCGGGGCGCTGACCGCCCAGGCCCGGTCGAAGTCCCGCAGGAAGGCGTGGACCGGCTCGCCCGGCACGTTGCGGTGGATGAGCGTCTTGGGCAGGCGCTCGGCCAGGTCCGAGGGGCGCTCGAAGGCGTCGAACCGGGCGGACAGGGTCAGCGTCCGGGGCCCGGAGGCGTCCAGGGCGACCCAGGCGGCGCGGTGCCCGACCTCCGAGCAGGTCCCCTCGACGATCATCCCGCCCGGGTCGAGCCCGGACCTGAGCAGGTCCCAGTGCGCCCACGCCTCCGCCTCGCCGTACTGCCGCAGCACGTTGAAGGCCCGCACCAGCAGCGGCGGCCGGTCCACCGGGAGCTCGAAGCCGCCCAGCCGGAACGCGAGGCCCGGGCGCTCGTACGGCCGGGCGGCGGCGACCCGGGCCGGGTCGATCTCGATCCCGGTGACCTCGACGTCCGGGCGGACCCGGCGCAGCCGCAGGAACAGCTCCAGCGTCGTGGTGTGCGAGGCCCCGTAGCCGAGGTCGACGACCAGGGGCCGGTCGGCGGAGCGGAGCATCGGCCCGCAGACCGCGGCGACCCAGCGGTCGGACCGCCGCAGCCGGTTGTGGCCGGTCGTGCCGCGGGTGATCGCGCCGACCGGCCTCCTGGGACGCGCCACCGGTCAGGAGGGGACGCGGTGGATCTTGTGCTGCGCGGCCTGCGCGCGAGGGCGGATGACCAGCCGGTCGATGTTCACGTTCCACGGGCGGGTGACGCACCAGGCCACGGCGTCGGCGACGTCGTCGGCCGAGAGCGGGCCGGGCACGCCCTGGTAGACCTTCTCGGCCCGCTCGGCGTCGCCGCGGAAGCGGGTCAGCGAGAACTCCTCGGTGTGGACCATGCCGGGGGCGATCTCGACGACCCGGACGGGCTCGCCGCACAGCTCCAGCCGGAGCACCTCGGTCATCGAGGTCTGCGCGTGCTTGGCCGCGTTGTAGCCGCCGCCGCCCTCGTAGGAGACCAGCCCCGCCACCGAGGTCAGCATCACCAGCACGCCGTCGCCGGAGGCGGTCAGCTTCGGCAGCAGGGCCTGGGCGACCCGGAGCGAGCCGAGCACGTTGACCTCGTACATCCGCTGCCAGTCGGCCGGGTCGCCGGAGGCCACCGGCTCCAGGCCGATCGCGCCCCCGGCGTTGTTGACCAGCACGTCGCAGCGGTCCAGGGCGGCGGCCAGCTCCGCCACCGACTCCGGGGAGGTCACGTCCAGGGTCGCCGGGCGGATCCCCGGCACCTCGGCGGCCAGCTCGTCCAGCCGGTCCCGGCGGCGGGCCGCCGCCACCACGTCGAAGCCCTCCCGGGCCAGCCGGCGGGCCGTCGCCGCGCCGATGCCGCTGCTGGCCCCCGTCACCACAGCCGTCTTCTTCATGACCAGCCATCCTGCCAGCACCGCCGGAGACCGCCCCAGGTGCCCCGGGATATCCGGAGATCATGGGAATGTGAGGAAGATATGGGGGGTTATATCCGTCTCGGAGGTGGTGTCGGTGAGGCGACGACGGGTCAACCGGGTCGCGACGATCAGCATGCACACGTCCCCCCTGGACCAGCCGGGCACCGGGGACGCGGGCGGGATGAACGTCTACATCGTGGAGGCGGCCAAGCGCCTGGCCGAGCTGGGCGTCGAGGTGGAGATCTTCACCCGGCAGACGGCCAGGGACCTGCCGCCGGTCGCCGAGATCGTCCCCGGGGTCTCGGTCCGGCACGTCACCGCCGGACCGTACGAGGAGCTCGACAAGGGCGACCTGCCCGGCCAGCTCTGCGCCTTCCTGTCCGGCGTGCTGCGCACCGAGGCGATGTACGACCCGGGCCGCTACGACGTCATCCACTCCCACTACTGGCTCTCCGGCCAGGTGGGCTGGCTGGCCAAGGAACGCTGGGGCGTGCCGCTGGTGCACACCATGCACACCATGGCGAAGGTCAAGAACAGCCTGCTCGCCGAGGACGACCGGCCCGAGCCCACCGCCCGCGTGCTGGGCGAGGAGCAGGTCGTCGACGTCGCCGACCGGCTGGTGGCCAACACCCCGACCGAGGCCGCCGAGCTCGTCGAGCTGTACGGCGCCGCCCCCGGCCGCGTCGAGGTCGTCAACCCCGGGGTGAACCTCGCCGTCTTCCGGCCCGGCCCCCGCGGCGCGGCCCGCCGCCGGCTGGGCGTGCCGCGCGACGCCCTCATGCTGCTGTTCGTGGGCCGGGTGCAGCCGCTCAAGGCCCCGGACGTGCTGCTGCGCGCCGCCGCCCGGATGCTCGACGAGGACCCCTCGCTCCGGTCGCGGCTCGTCGTCGCCTGCGTCGGCGGGCCCAGCGGCAACGGCCTGGCCCGCCCCTCCCACCTGACCGACCTGGCCGCGCGGCTCGGCATCGCGGACGTGGTCAGGATCGTGCCCCCGGCCCCCCAGCGCGAGCTGGCCGACTGGTACCGCGCCGCCGACGTGACCGTCGTGCCCTCGCACAGCGAGTCGTTCGGCCTGGTCGCGCTGGAGTCCCAGGCGTGCGGCACCCCCGTCGCCGCGGCCTCCGTGGGCGGGCTGCGCACCGCCGTGCGCGACGGCGTGTCGGGCGTGCTCGTCGAGGGGCACGACCCGCACGACTGGGCCCGCGTCCTCGGCCGGTTCGTGCGCCTGCCCGCCTGGCGCGAGGAGCTGTCCGCGGGCGCGGTCGCCCAGGCCGCCGCCTTCGGCTGGTCGGCGACCGCGGCCCGGCTCGCGGAGGTCTACGCCGGGGCCATGGCGCACCTGCACCGCGTCCCGGTCGCGGTGCCCTGACGGCGTCCCGGTCGCGGTGCCCTGACGGCGTCCCGGTCGCGGTGCCCTGACCGCGGGGCGGGTCCGCGCGCTCGTAGGGTGGGGTCCATGCGCGAAGTGATCGAGACGGCGCTCAAGGGCGCCGAGGTCTCCTTCGAGGAGCCCCGGCCGGGCGCCTTCCTGGTGAGGCTGCCCGGCCAGCACAAGCTCGCCACGATGACCTGGCTGATCGTCGGCGACCGGGCGCTGCACGTCGAGGCGTTCTTCTGCCGCCAGCCCGACGAGAACCACGCCGAGTTCTACCGCTGGCTGCTCACCAGGAACGGCTCCATGTACGGCGTGCACTTCGCCCTCGACCCGGTCGGCGACGTCTACCTGGTGGGGCGGATCGCCCTGTCGGCGGTGTCGGAGGAGGAGATCGACCGGCTGCTCGGCTGCGTGCTCACCTACTCCGACGAGGGCTTCGACCGGGCGCTGGAGCTGGGCTTCGCCTCCTCCATCCGCAAGGAGTGGGAGTGGCGGGCCAAGCGGGGGGAGTCCCTGGCCAACCTGCAGGCGTTCGCCCGTTTCGCCGACCCGGACCGCTGAGGCCCCCGCCGGGCCGCCTGCCGGGCCGCCCGGCTCGGTCGCCGCGTCCGGTGCGGGGCCGGACCGGTCCGCCGGGAAGCCGGTGCGGTGGGTCGGTGCGGGCGGCCGGTGCGGTGGGCGGGGCGGTCCGCGGCTCTGGCTAAGCTGGGTCCCATGGCGACTTTGGTGCTGCTAAGGCACGGTGAGAGCGAGTGGAACGCCAAGGGTCTGTTCACCGGCTGGGTGGACGCGGGACTCTCGGCCACGGGCGAGGAGGAGGCACGGCGCGGCGGGCGCCTGCTGCTGGAGGCCGGGGTGCGACCCGACGTGGTGCACACCTCGCTGCTGAGCCGGGCGATCCAGACGGCGAACCTCGCGCTGGGCGCGGCGGACCTGCTCTGGCTGCCCGTCACCCGGTCGTGGCGGCTCAACGAGCGCCACTACGGCGCGCTCCAGGGCAAGGACAAGGCGCAGACTCGCGAGCAGTTCGGCGACGAGCAGTTCATGCTCTGGCGCCGCTCCTACGACGTCCCGCCGCCGCCGATCGCCGACGACGACGAGTACTCCCAGGTCGGCGACGCCCGCTACGCGCTCCTGCCCGGCGAGCTGATGCCGCGGACCGAGTGCCTCAAGGACGTCGTCGAGCGCATGCTGCCGTACTGGTACGACCGGATCGTGCCGGACCTGGCGGCGGGCCGGACCGTCCTCGTCGTCGCGCACGGCAACTCGCTCCGCGCGCTGGTCAAGCACCTGGACGGGATCGGCGACGACGAGATCGCCGGACTCAACATCCCCACCGGGATCCCGCTCCGCTACGAGCTGGACGACGACTTCCGGCCGCTCGCCAAGGGCGGCCTCTACCTCGACCCGGAGGCGGCCGAGGCGGCCATCCAGGCGGTGGCCAACCAGGGCAGGTGACCGGCCGGGCCAGGTGACCGGCCGGGCCAGGGCCGGCACGCCGTCCCGGGTCCCGCGGCTCCGGAGGGGTCCGGTGACGGGCACGGAACGGCCCGGTCGTGCGAGAAGGGGGCCCGCTCGTCCGAGCGGGCCCCCTTCGCCGTCTCCGCTTCCCCTCTCCGGCCGGGTCAGCCGGTGACGGTGACCTCGTGGGGACGGGAGCCGGTGACCAGGTAGACGACGTCGCGGGCGACGCGGACCGCGTGGTCGGCGTAGCGCTCGTAGTAGCGGCCGATCAGCGTCACGTCGATCGCCGGCTCGACCCCGTGCTTCCAGGCGGGGTCCATGAGGGTCTTGAACAGCTTGCGGTGCAGCTTGTCCATGGCGTCGTCGTCGTGCTCCAGCTCCAGCGCCGACTCCACGTTGCGTGAGGCGATGCAGCCGCCGGTCTTGGTGACCAGGCGCTCGGCGATCTGGCCCATCTCCAGGATGGTCGCGCGCAGCTCCGGAGGGATGGCCGAGTCCGGGTGGCGCAGCCGTGCGACCTTGGCCACGTGCTGGGCGAGGTCGCCCATCCGTTCCAGGTCGGTGCCCATGCGCAGAGCCGTGATGATCATTCGCAGGTCCACGGCCACGGGCTGCTGCCGGGCCATCAGGTCGAAGATCGACGCTTCGATCTCCGCGAAGAGCCGGTCGACCTCCGTGTCCTGGGAGATGACGGTCTCGGCGAGCGGGAGGTCGGAGTCGAGCAGGGCGGTGGTGGCTCGGGAGATCGCCGACCTCACCAGCCGGGTCATCTCGACCAGCCTGCCGGTGAGGGAGTCGAGTTCTTCGTGGTAGGCGTCGCGCATGGATTCACCGTACGGGCGGGTCCGTGAACGAACCCCGACCGATGAGTGAACTTTGCGGGAAGGAGGGCGGCGGTGCCCTCCCGGGCCGTCCTGCCAGGGGAGGGGCGCGCCTACCATCGAGGACGTGAAGCCGACAGGAGGACCACGTGAGTGAGCTGATGGCGAGCCTGGCCGTACTGGCCGGGTTCGTCGTGGGAGCGCTGGCCGTGATGGCCGTCCGCCCGGTCACGGGGCGGCAGCGGATGGTGGCGCCGATCGACGACCTCCAGCCCGGCGGGCTGCCCCAGGGCGTCGCCTCCGTGCTGGCGGTCCTGCCGTCCTCGGCGGTCGTGCTCGACCGGGAGGACCGGGTGCTGCGGGCCAGCTCCGCCGCCCGGGCCTTCGGCCTGGTCAGGGGAGACCGCCTGATGGCGGCCGAGCTGCTCGCGCTGGCCAGGCAGGTGCGCAGGGACGGCGAGATCCGCGAGAGCGAGATCGAGGTGGCGGGGCACAGGTTCGGCCAGGAGGCGACCAACTTCGCGGTCCGGGTCGCCCCGCTCGGGCCGTACGGCCAGGTGCTGGTGCTCGCCGAGGACCAGACCGAGCACCACCGCGTCGAGGCGGTCCGCCGCGACTTCGTGGCCAACGTCAGCCACGAGCTGAAGACGCCGGTCGGCGCGCTCAGCCTGCTGGCCGAGACCATCCAGGACGCCGCCGACGACCCCGAGGCGGTCACCCGCTTCGCCGGGCGCATGCAGCACGAGGCCGCCCGCCTCACCTACCTCGTCCAGGACCTCATCACGCTCTCCCGGATCCAGGGGGCCGAGCCCGTCCCCACGCCCTGCCCGGTCCCGATCGACGAGGCCGTGCACGACGCCATCGACCGCTGCAACACCACGGCGGCGGCCAAGGACATCACCCTGGTGGCCGGCGGCGCCGAGGGCCTGCAGATCTGGGGCGACGAGGAGCTCCTCGTCACCGCGCTGCGCAACCTCATCGACAACGCGGTGGCCTACAGTCCCGAGCACACCCGGGTCGTGGTCAGCGCCCGGCCGGCGGGCGACTCCGTCGAGATCAGCGTGAGCGACCAGGGCATCGGCATCCCGGAGAGCGCCCAGGAGCGGATCTTCGAGCGGTTCTTCCGGGTCGACACCGCGCGCTCGCGCGCCACCGGCGGCACCGGCCTCGGGCTCGCCATCGTCAAACACGTCGCCGCCGCCCACAACGGCGAGATCACGGTGTGGAGCAAGGAGGGCTCCGGCTCCACGTTCACCCTCCGCCTGCCCGCCTTCGGCGGCCTGGCGGTATCCGTAACACCCGACATCAGCACCATCCCCCTGGAGGCCTCGCAGTGACCCGCGTGCTCATCGTCGAGGACGAGGAGTCGTTCTCCGACGCCCTGTCCTACATGCTGCGCAAGGAGGGGTTCGAGGTCGCCGTGGCGGCCACCGGCCCCGAGGCGCTGGAGACCTTCGACCGGGGCGGCGCCGACCTGGTCCTGCTGGACCTGATGCTCCCCGGCCTGCCCGGAACGGAGGTCTGCCGGTCCCTGCGGCAGCGCTCCAACGTGCCGGTGATCATGCTGACCGCCAAGGACAGCGAGATCGACAAGGTCGTCGGGCTGGAGCTGGGCGCCGACGACTACGTGACCAAGCCCTTCTCCTCGCGCGAGCTGGTGGCCCGCATCCGCGCGGTGCTGCGCCGCCAGGGCGACATGGAGGAGCCGGAGTCGTCGGTGCTGACCGTCGGGCCGGTGCGGATGGACGTGGACCGGCACGTCGTCGCCGTGCGGGGCGAGGCGGTCCAGCTCCCGCTGAAGGAGTTCGAGCTGCTGGAGGTGCTGCTGCGCAACGCCGGCCTGGTGCTCACCCGGGGCCAGCTCATCGACCGGGTCTGGGGCACCGACTACGTGGGCGACACCAAGACGCTGGACGTCCACGTCAAGCGCCTGCGGGCCAAGGTGGAGGCCGACCCCTCCAACCCGCGCTGCATCCTCACCGTGCGCGGCCTGGGCTACAAGTTCGACCCCGTGGAGGAATGACCCGCCGGATCCGGCGCCCGCGCGACGTCGGCGGGGTACGGCTCGCCGAGCCGTACCCCGCCGACGCGAGGCGCCGGTGATCCGGGTCCGCTGCGGCGGCGCGGTGGGCCCGCGGTGTGCCCGCGGCGGTCCGGTGCGCCCGCGGTGGCCCGGTGCGCCCGCGGCGCCCGCGGCGGTCCGGTGCGCTCAGCGGCTCAGTGGTCGCCCTCGCCGTGCTCCGCGGTGGCGGACGGCGTCGGGGTCGGCGTGGGGGCGGCGGAGGCGCCCTGCGCGGGCGGCAGGGTCGCGAACTCACGGCTCCGGGTGAGCACGGGGACCCGGAGCGGGACGATGCCCGCCTTCTCGAACTGCAACTGCACCGCGATCTCCTCGCCGCCCCTGAGCGGCTTCTTCAGCTGCTCGATGACGATCGAGGGGGTGGGCCTGCCGACGACGGCGGCCTGCTTGCCTCCGGCCGGGAGCGGGACGGGCGTGGGGACCTTGGCGGTGCCGAGCGCGGGGTCCACGCCGAGGCCGACGAGCTGGTCGGGCTGGGCGGAGGTGTTGACCATGTACAGGTAGAGCGGGGTGCTGGCGCCGGCGGGCAGCGTCCCGCCGGAGTCCGGGCCGAGGAAGAAGGCCTGGGAGATGTCCAGCCCCTTGACCTTGACACTCGTGGCCTCGGTCGGCGCGTAGGGCTGGGCGGTGATCGCGTCGAATCCGGCGCCGCAGCCGGTCAGCGCCGGAGCGGCTGCGAGGAACGCGGCGGCGGCGATCGCCCGGTGACGGCTGGTGCGGGTCACGGTGCGGGTTCTCCTTGTCACACTAGAGACGGGGCAGCGCCAACCTTATCCATCCGCTTTCCCGGGTTTTCCGGCGGCCTGGCGGATCACGGGGAGGAGGGGCGTGCAGGTCATGCGTGCTTTTCCAACCCTTGATTCATAGAGTCGGACACTTGTCAAGGCTTAAAACGCGGCTTTGACCTGCAGTTATGGTGATTTCACTGTTCCGGGAGCCTGTGGATACGTGGTACTCTGGAGTACAGCGGAAGGGGTACTTGTCACATGACTTTCCAGGTCGGCGACACTGTCGTCTACCCCCACCACGGGGCTGCTCGGATCGAGGCGATCACGACTCGGACCATCAAGGGCGAAGAAAGGACCTACCTGGTTCTGAAGGTCGACAAGGGCGACCTCACCGTCCAGGTGCCGGCGGACAACGCCGAGCTCGTCGGAGTTCGGGACGTCGTCGGCCAGGAGGGCCTCGAGCGCGTCTTCGACGTGCTCCGCATGCCTCACACCGAGGAGCCCACCAACTGGTCCCGCCGCTACAAGGCCAACCTCGAGAAGCTGGCGTCCGGTGACGTCAACAAGGTGGCCGAGGTCGTCCGCGACCTGTGGCGTCGAGACAAGGAGCGCGGCCTCTCCGCAGGAGAGAAGCGCATGCTCGCCAAGGCGCGGCAGATCCTGGTCAGCGAGCTGGCTCTCGCCGAGAAGACCAACGAGGACAAGGCCGAGGCCCTGCTCGACGAGGTTCTCAACTCCTGAACACGACATTTCCACGGGTGGGCGTCGGGGTCGACGTCCACCCGTTCGCATCCGGGCGCGCGTTGCACCTCGCGGGTCTGCACTGGCCGGGCGAGACGGGCCTGGCCGGGCACTCCGACGGTGACGCCGCCGCTCACGCCGCCTGCGACGCGCTGCTGTCCGCGGCAGGGCTCGGCGATCTCGGCGGTCTCTTCGGCACCTCCGATCCCCGGTGGGCCGGCGCCTCCGGCGTCTCCCTGCTGGCGGAGACCGCCAGGCAGGTCCGGGCCGCCGGGTTCGAGATCGGCAACGTGGCCGTCCAGGTGGTCGGGAACCGTCCCAAGCTGGCGCCGCGCCGCAGCGAGGCCGAAAAGGCCCTCAGCGCGGCCGTGGGCGCACCGGTGAGCGTCAGCGCCACCACGACCGACGGGCTGGGGCTCACGGGCCGCGGTGAGGGCGTGGCGGCGATCGCCACCGCGATCGTGGTGAACCTGGGCGGCGGGTCGCACGTCCTGTAATGCGGAGCGCGTGAGCGTTCGTCGCATTCCGGCGGGTGGCGCGGAAGAACCCGCCGGAACCTCTGCGGGGCGGCCCGTTTCCTGGCGCGGTACGGGTCGCCTCTTTTTCTTCGGATAATCCTCTTTGTCCTGGGTACGCCTCCAATGACCGTGTCCCGTCACAGGGGGGAGCTGGACATGCTGTGGTCGATCATCAGCGCGATCGTGATCGGAGCCATCGTGGGCGCGCTGGCGCGTCTCATCATTCCGGGCAGGCAGGGCATCAGCATGGCGCTGACGCTCATCGTGGGCATCGCCGCCGCGCTCATCGGAACGCTCATCGCAGGCGCGCTGGGCATCGCGAACACCGGAGGGATCGACTGGTGGGAGCACATCCTCCAGCTCGCCCTGGCGGTGGTGGGGGTTCTGCTCGTCACCCAGATGCGTCCGGGAAGGACGCATCCGGGAGGAACGAGCCGGCCCTGATCCGATGAAAATTTTATATTTCCGGGAGTAATCCTGGAGTACGGGGTAGCCCTCTTTCCGTGAGAGTGAAGGTCTCACCCTCACGGGGAGGTTGATATGACTATCGCATCCATTCTCGGGGCCATCGTCATCGGCGCCGTCATCGGCGCAATCGGTCGTCTCCTGCTTCCTGGCCGACAGGCGATCGGGTGGGTCCTGACCATTGCCGTCGGTATCGTCGCCGCGCTGATCGGTACCGCGATCGCCCAGTCGCTGGGCGTCGCCACCACGGACGGCATCGACTGGATCGAACTCGTCATGCAGGTCGTCCTGGCCGTCGTCGGTGTCGGCCTGGTCGCGGGGCTCCGCCGCTCCAGGGTCTGACCGCCGAGCGGCACCTTCCCGGTGACCCGGCCGCGGTCCGGACGGACGCCGTCCGCTCCGGCAGGACGTCCGCGGTGGCAGGCCTGATGTCCCGGCTTCCGCGCAGAGACCCGCCCGGCGCCCCGAGGGTGCGCCGGGCGGGTCTCTGCGGTTCCGAGGCCGGCTCCCTCCACGGGCCCCGGAGTCGGCCTCGGAACCGCCGGACGAGGCGGTTCACCCCTCCGGAGGGACGGGGGTGCTGCGCAGGCGGCCCGAAGGCGGTGCCGTGACCTCGCCCTTCGGAGGGTCGGCCCCCTCCTGAGGATCGGCGGCCTCGGCGCCGTGCGCCGGATCGGGACCATCGGGACCATCGGGATCGGAACCGGGATCGGAACCGGGGTCATCGGGGTCGAGACCGGAGCCGGGGGACCGGTCGCCGTCCATCACGCGCATCGGCCGGGTGTCGGCATCGCGGTCGGCGGGCCCGCCGGGAACCTCGGAGGACGCCTCGGAGCGCGGGCCCGCCGTGGATCCCTCCGCCGTCTCCTCCTCCGCCTCACGCGGCGCGGCGGTCCAGGTCTCCACCCGTTCTCCGGCCCGCCCGCTCCCGGACGCCCGGTCCCCTGCGGCTCCGCCCTCGGGATCCCGTACGGCGCCGCGGGGGGGATGTACGAGCAGGTCACCCGGGTGCGGGCGGACCAGGTCGCCCCAGCGCACCGGCGTGTCCCGGGTGACGGGAGCCGTCGGTTCCGGAGCGGAGGGAGCGGGGGAGCCGGACGCCGCCGGTCCGGGTTCCGGGGACGGCCCCGCGGACTCCGCCGCGCTGCGCTCCCGGTGTCCCGCGCGGCCCCCGTCTCCGCCGCCGGGCTCCTCCGGCCGGTCCTCGGCGGGGTCCGGGCCGGGCAGTTCGTCCACCTCGGGCGTCTCCGGCGCGGGCGTGGGCCCGACCACGGGCTCGGTGGACAGGTCGTGGAGCGGAACCGGATCCAGCGGCGCGGACTCCAGGGGCGGGGCGGCCTGCGGGTCGAGCGGGGTCTCCATCGCCGGGTGCTGGACCGGGCGGGCGGAGGAGCGGTCCGCGGCCTCCGGCCCGGTCCGGGGGAACGGCACGATGTCGTGGCCCCGTTCCGGCTCCGCCCGCCGGTCGTCCGGGGCGGCCCGCCGTACGTGGGCGTGCTTGATCAGGACGAGCCAGAGCCACAGGGCGACGGCCAGCATCACCCAGGGGGCGACCGCGACCGCGACGGCGGCCCGCCGTACGTCCACCGCCGTTCCGGCGGCCCTGACCACCTCGGCGGCGACCACGGCGGCGAGCAGCAGGACCAGGACGGCCCCGGTCTGCAGGCGGACCGGCCAGCGTGCGCCGCGCAGCAGCAGCACACCGATCATGGCGATGACCAGGAGCGCGTCGAAGCCCGCCGGGTAGAGATAGGCCAGGTCGGCGCGGGCGCCGCCGGTGACGGCCAGGGCGCGCAGGGTCGCGAAGGACAGCACGCACGCCGTACCGGTCAGGGCGGCGACGCCGATCCCGGCCAGCGCGACGCCTGTGTGGCGCAGGGCGACGGCGGCCCGGCCGGGGGAGGCCGGAGCGGTGGACAGGGCAGAGGACGGGCGGGAGAGCGAACCTGCCGCCGCGGGGGATTTCACGTCCATGGCCCTCCGACCCTACCGCGATCATGCCGTCGCACCCCAGGCCTTCGGCCCAGGCCGAACCGCGTTCTTCCTGGTCCGTGGCGATCGGTTGTCCAGAGATGACCGGTTCGTCGGCCGAGAAGGCGGATGTCGGCAGGGCGGGATGCCGGCAGGGTGAGCGGACGCCTGCCTTCCGCACCGTCCGCCCATCGGGGTGCGCCGCCTCCTGCGGCGGGCCGTCCCCTGAGGGGGCCGCGTCCGTCCCGGGCCGAAGGCCGGGACCGTCCGTGGATCTCGGGTAACGCGGCCTGCCGGGCGGAGGAAGGCGTTAGCCTTTTCACGTGAGCCTGCGCCTTTACGACACCAGCACACGCACGATCCGTGAATTCGTTCCGGTGGAGCCCGGCCGGGCGTCGATCTACCTGTGTGGCGCCACCGTGCAGGCTCCACCGCACATCGGCCACATCCGGTCCGGCGTCAACTTCGACGTGCTCCGCCGCTGGATGACCCGGTCCGGTTACGACGTCACGTTCTGCCGGAACGTCACGGACATCGACGACAAGATCATCCGGGTCGCCGCCGAGGAGGGCGTGCCCTGGTTCGTGGTCGCCGAGCGCAACCAGCGCGCCTTCACCTGGGCCTACCAGGTGCTCGGCTGCCTGCCGCCGACCGTCGAGCCGCGCGCCACCGGCCACGTTCCCGAGATGATCGAGCTCATGGAGCGGCTGATCGCCGCGGGCCACGCCTACGCCGCCGGCGGGGACGTCTACTTCGACGTGGTCTCCTACGCCGACCGGTACGGCTCGCTCTCCAACCAGAGGCTGGAGAACATGCGGGCGGCCGGCGACACCGACACCGACTCCGGCAAGCACGACCCCCGCGACTTCGCCCTGTGGAAGGGGGAGAAGCCCGGCGAGCCGACCTGGCCGACCCCGTGGGGCAAGGGCCGTCCCGGCTGGCACCTCGAGTGCTCCGCGATGGCCACGAAGTACCTCGGGGCGACCTTCGACATCCACGGCGGCGGCGTCGACCTGATCTTCCCGCACCACGAGAACGAGCTGACCCAGTCGCAGGCCGCCGGGGACGGCTTCGCCCGCTACTGGATGCACAACGGCATGCTCAAGATCGGCGCGGAGAAGATGAGCAAGTCGCTCAAGAACTCCCTGCTGATCCCCGAGGTCACCGAGAAGGTCCGGCCGGTCGAGCTCCGCTACTACCTGGCCGCGCCGCACTACCGCTCGGCGATCGACTACTCCGAGGAGGCGCTGTTCGAGGCCGCAGCGGCCTACCAGCGCATCGAGGGCTTCGTCACCCGGGCCGCCGAGGTGATCCACGACGTGGACGCCGACGCCCCGCTGCCCCAGGCGTTCACCGACGCGCTCGACGACGACCTGGGCACGCCGCAGGCGCTGGCCGTGGTGCACGAGGTGGTCCGCGAGGGCAACGTCGCCCTGGCGCAGGGGAACAAGGAGCAGGTGGCCCGGCTGCTGGCCGAGACGCAGAACATGCTCGACGTGCTCGGCCTCGACCCGCGCTCGGAGCAGTGGCGCTCCTCGGGCGGCGACTCCGGGCTGCGCGCGACCGTGGACGCCCTGGTCGCGGTGGCGCTGGAGCAGCGGCAGGCGGCCCGGTCCCGCAAGGACTTCGCCGCCGCCGACGCCATCCGCGACCGGCTCGCCCAGGCGGGCATCGCCGTGGAGGACACCCCGCAGGGCCCTCGCTGGGAGATCTCGCGGTAGGACTCCCCGGCGCAGGCCGTACGCTAGGGACCATGGCTGGTGGGGGTAGAGGGTCCGGGCGACCCGCGAAGAAGAAGAGTCCGACCAAGGGCACAGGCGGCAACGTCCGCCGTGGCCTGGAGGGCAGGGGCGCGACCCCGCCGGCGCACATGCGGCACTGGTACAAGGACAAGGCGCGCACGGAGCGGATCGAGCGCGAGGAGAAGACCGGCAGGTCCTCCTCGCCGCGTCCCGCTCCGGCCCGCGCCCGGCGCAGCGAGGACGCGCCGGAGTACATCGGCGGCCGGAACCCGGTCCTGGAGGCGCTCCGGGCGGGGGTGCCCGCGAGCACGCTCTACATCGCGCAGCGCATCGACAACGACGACCGGGTCAAGGAGTCGGTGCGGATCGCCGCCGACCGGGGCATCCCGATGCTGGAGGCCGGCCGGGAGAAGCTGGACCGGCTGACCGAGGGCGGCGTGCACCAGGGCGTGGCCCTGCAGATCCCCGCCTACGAGTACGCCCACCCCGAAGACCTGGTCCACGCGGCCCAGGACGCCGCCGAGGTGCCGCTGATCGTGGCCCTCGACAGCGTCACCGACCCGCGCAACCTCGGCGCCATCGCCCGTTCGGCCGCGGCCTTCGGCGCCCACGGCCTGGTCGTGCCCTCCCGCCGCTCGGCCGGGGTGACCGCCGGTGCGTGGAAGACCTCGGCGGGCACGCTGGCCAGCATCACCGTGGCCCGCGCCGCCAATCTCACCGCGACCCTGCGGGACTACCGCGAGGCGGGACTGTTCGTGATCGGACTGGACGGCGAGGGCACGGTCGACGTCGGTGACGCCAACCTGCTCGACGGCCCCCTGGTCGTGGTCGTCGGCTCGGAGGGCAAGGGTCTGTCCCGCCTGGTCCGGGAGGCCTGTGACCTGGTCGTCCGCATTCCGATGGGCGCCGCGGCCGAGTCCCTCAACGCGGGCGTCGCCGCCGGCATCGCCCTGTACGAGGTGGCCCGCCACCGCAAGCGGTAGTTCCGCCCGCGGGTCAGACCCCTTTCTCCGTGACGTCAGGGGCTCGGTCCGACTACACTCGTCAGGCGACCATGCCGACGTAGCTCAATCGGCAGAGCATCTGTCTTGTAAACAGAAGGTCAGGGGTTCGATTCCCCTCGTCGGCTCTGTAACGGAAAGGCCCCTGAACAGGCATTACGCCGTCAGGGGCCTTTTGGGTTTCTTGATCGTTCGGCCGTTTTGCTAACACCCTTGCTAACAGGGTGGCTCCTGGGTGGCAGAGGAGCTACTCGGCGACATCACCTCTACCCGCCGGAGCCTCGGTCTCCCGCCTGATCCACTCCAGATAGTCAGCAGTGCCGGCCATCAGCGGAACCGCGACGATCTGCGGCACCTCATATGAGTGCAGCTCCTGCACCAGCCGCGCGAGCCCTTCGAAGTTCTCCACCGTGGTCTTCATGAGCAACAGCCACTCCTCGGAGTGCTGGATCTGCCCCGCCCACCAGTAGGTGGACGCGATCGGGCCGATCTTCTGAGCGTCCGCGGCCATGCGCTCTTCCACCACCGCCGAACAGATCCGGTCGGCCTCCTCACGGCTGCTGGCAGTGACACGAACCTCAAGGCAATCCGAAGCGTTCTCAACCATGCCGCCCACACTGGCGAATTGTTCTTGTAGGTATCAAGGCGGCGGCGCGGCGCGCCGCGCCGCCGTACCCGGTCCTCTGCCGCCCGCCGGCCGGGCGTGCGGAGTGGGCACCGGTCCCGACCGGCGGCGCCCCGGGTCGTCGCCGTACATCCGCCCGCCGTACCCAATGAACGCGCCGACCAGCGGCCCGCCGCCGCTACACGCCGTCGAGCCGTTCGTTCTTCTGCTTCGCGCTTCTGCGCTGCTCTCTCCGCCGTTACGCGCTCCCGCAGTGCTGCATCCGCCACTTCCTGCGGACGCGGGATCCGACTCCTGCGATCATGCTTGAGCGCCGGCCGTATCGCCCCATAGATCACCAGGAACAGCACACCCCGCTGTCGACGACGCCGCGAATCTGGACCCGGCCGCGTCGTCGGCGTACGCTGACGCCTCTCCACCGGGACGCCGCCGGGGCGAGAACCAGCGCTCCTCTCGATATCCGGATCCGATCCCGGAGCCCAGGCGGCATCCTGACCAGAAGGACCACCCGCACCTCGTCCCGCCTTCCGCAGGAGCCGCCGATGTCCGTCCGCCGGATCGTCCCCAACATCCAGTCCGGAGCCTTGGAGGAGAGCGCGGAGTTCTACGGCCTCCTGGGGCTGGAGGAGGTCATGAACCACGGCTGGATCATGACCCTCGCCTCCCCGTCCGCTCCAGCGGCACAGGTCAGCGTCATGACCGCTGACAGGACGGCACCCGTCACCCCGGACATGAGCATCGAGGTGGACGACGTGGACGCCGCCTACGCGGCCATGCTCGACAGCGGTGCCGAGATCATGCATCCGCTGCAGGACGAGGAGTGGGGCGTCCGCCGTTTCTTCGTCCGCGACCCGAACGGCCGCGTGGTCAACGTCCTGGGGCACCGCTGACCGCGGGGATCCGATGAGGGCGGAGCGCGCGGACGGCGCATCGCCTCCGGGCGGGGGCGAACGGTCCGCCCGGTCCGATGCCGGTGTCCAGGGCCGTCCACACCCCGTTCGCCGCCCTGGTCCGCGGCCACGTCGCCGGTGCTCGGCGACGGCGAAGAAAAGGCCCCTGGACCGGCAGTACGCCGTCAGGGGCCTTCTGTTCGTGCGGGTGGTCGAGCGTGATCCGGGCTCTGCCGCCGGTCCCGGGGCCTTCCGTGTCCCGGGACCGGCGGCGGAGCCGGTGGAGGTGCGGACGGCGGTGCCGGTGAGGCGGGTGCCGGGTTCACCGGTGTACCGCTGGTCCGGGGCGTCATCCTCTCGGGCCGAAGGCCGTCATGAGGACGTGCACGCCGATGAGGACGGCGACCCAGATCATGGCGCGCCGGGTCGGCCGGGGGCCGTTGCGCAGCAGCGAGACGCCCAGGGGGATGAAGGCGAGGCACAGGCCGCCCACGGCGAGGAAGGACTGCGGTTCGGTGCCCTTGAGCGTTCCGAGGGCGAGCACCGACATCAGGCCCAGGGAGATGGAGCGGCCCAGGCCCAGGGCGCCGGAGCGGTAGGCGCCGATGGCCAGCACGATCCAGCCGAAGAAGGCCGGTCCGGACATGGACCGGAACGGGTGCCAGTGCGTGTCGCGCCAGGCGTCGTAGTAGCCGTCGATGCCGTCGAGCATGGTCGGCAGGCCCAGGACGTCGGTCAGGTGGAAGGCCAGGTGGTCGGTGCCGAACTGGAAGGTGCGGGTGAACAGGCCGACGATCACCAGGCAGCCGCCCCACAGTCCCCACATCGGGCTGGTGGCGCAGATCCGCTGCGCCAGGGTGACGACCGCGGGCAGCAGCAGTACGAATCCGAGGGCGAAGCAGGTGTAGGCGGCGGTGATGAGGGCGGGGTGCTGGGTGTAGGCGGTGAGCTGGTACGGGACGAAGTAGTAGAACGGGGAGCGCAGGAGGGTCCCGGTCATGATCAGGGTGGGGCCGGCGATCAGTGAGATGGCGCTCACCCAGCGGCCGGGGAAGACGGGCGGGCGGTCCAGGTTGGCGGCGGCGTTGGCGGCCCGTCGGTCCGCGCCGGTCCGACGTCGTCGCGTGAGGCGCTCGCGAAGATCGATAGCCATGGTTTCCCGTCCCTCTTGTCCGTGATCGGTGTGCCTGGACCGGTGCGTCCGGGGCACACCGAAATGGTGCTGGACGGGGCGGGGCGTAGGCGTCTGGCTCGGGTCGCATCCTGCCGGGCGGGGTGGGGCGGGGGGTGCGACCGTGGGCGGACGCGGATGTCCGACCGTGGGCGGATGCCGGGTGATCCGTCGAGGCGCTATCGCGTCACGGGGTGACGGCGGATCGGGGGAAGACCGCTGCGGCTACGGTGCCGGCCGTGATGCCCTCGCGGCCGGTCGCGTCGCCGACGTCCGGCCGCGAGGGGTCTGTGCCGCGTGCCGTACCGCCGGAGAAGGGCGGTCGGCGGTCACCGGCGGCCGTCCGGGATGGCGACCAGCCCGCCTTCGTAGGCGGCGATGACGAGCTGGGCCCGGTCACGGGCGTCCAGCTTGGCCAGGAGGCGGCCGATGTGGGTCTTGACCGTGCCGACGGTGAGGTGCAGGTGCTCGGCGATCTCGGCGTTGGACATGCCCCTGCCGATGAGGGTGAGCACCTCGCGTTCGCGTTGGGTGACGGCGTCGAGGTCCCGCGTGGCCGGGGCTGAGCGGGGGCCGTGCAGGAATTCGGTGATGAGCCGGCGGGTGACGGTGGGCGCGAGCAGCGCCTCACCGGAGGCGACGACGCCGATGGCGGCCAAGAGCTCGCTCGCGCCGGCGCTCTTGAGGAGGAAGCCGCTCGCGCCGGCCTGGAGCGAGGCGTACACGTACTCGTCCAGGTCGAACGTGGTGAGGATCAGTACGCGCGTGCCGGCGCAGGCGGGGTCGGCGCAGATGCGCCGGGTCGCCTCGATGCCGTCCATCTCCGGCATGCGCACGTCCATGAGGACGACGTCGGGCCGGTGCAGGCGGGCCAGGAACACGGCTTCGGTGCCGGTGCCGGCCTCGCCCACGGTGGCCAGCCCCGGAGTGGCGTCGATGAGGATCTTGAAGCTGTCGCGGATCATCACCTGGTCTTCGGCGAGCAGGACCCGGACGGGTGGGGACGGGTCGGGCGGGGACGGGGTGTGCGAGGGGGTGCCGGTGCTCATGTCGTGGGTGCTCACATCGTCGGTGTTCATGTCGTCGGTGTTCATGTCGTGGGGGTCATGCGTGGGTGCTCAGGTCGTGCGCGGGGGACCGGTGTTCATGTCGTGGGGGTCATGCGTGGGTGCCGTTCGGTTGGTAGGGCAGTCGGGCCGCCACGCGAAATCCTCCTTCGGGGCGGGGGCCCGCGTCGAACGTTCCTCCGTACATCCTGGCCCGCTCCCGCATGCCGATCAGGCCGTGCCCGCTGCGCCCGCCGCGGTCCGCGCGCGGCGGGCGGCCGGGGCGGGGGCCGTCGTCGACGACCTCGATCACGGCTTCCCGCCCGTCGACGTCCACGGTGACCGAGCAGCGGGTGGGCCCCACGTGGGTGACGACGTTGGTCAGGGCCTGCTGCACGATCCGGTACACCGACATCGCGATCGCGGGAGACAGCGCGGGGTCCTCACGGACGGCCATCTCCACCTCGACCCCGGCGGAGCGGGCGTGGGCGGCCAGTTCGGGCAGGTCCGCCATGCCGGGCGCGGGCAGCGGGTCCTGCCGGGGATCGCCGTCGGCGCGCAGCAGGTCGAGCACCCGGTGGATCTCGGTGAGCGTGCTGCGGCTGGTCTGCTCGATGACGGCCAGCGCGGCGCGGACCTCCTGCGGGCGGGCGTCGGCGACGTGGTTGGCGACGCTGGCCTTGACGGCGATCAGGCTCATGCTGTGGCCGATGACGTCGTGCAGTTCCCGAGCGATGCGCCGGCGTTCGTCGGTCACCGCGGAGTCGGCGAGGTGGCGGACGAGCCGGGCGGTCGTCTCCCGCTTCCAGCGCACGACCACCCCGACGGTCCAGGCGAGGGTCAGCAGAACGGTGATCATGCCGATCTCGACCGGCCAGGCCGGCGGTACCTCGCTGGGTGTGGCCGCGGGTGCGAATCCGGGGAGCACCTGCGCGTAGAAGGTCAGGACCGCCGCCGCCGCGGCGGACAGGCAGGCCGCCAGGCCCGCCGCCGACCAGGCGATCGAGGCGGTGGCGGCCACCAGGTACAGCACGAGCACGGTCGGCGCGAACGTCAGCCAGATCGCGCCCGCCCCGACGGAGCCGATCACGGTCGTGGCCGTGGCCGTGGCGCACGCGAGGGCGAGCATGGCCCACGGCCGGCGCCGCCGGAACGCGATCGGAAGGCTCACGACCGCCGCTGTGGGCCAGGCCGACCAGGCGGGCCAGTACGACGACGGCCCCGGTGGGTCGGCGATGGCGTATCTGATGAGGAGTGCCACGGCGACCGCCGCCGCCGCGTCGGCGACGTCCCTTCCGCCGAACCGCCATTCAGCCCATTGCATGAGGGGACGGTATCGCCTCACTGGATCTTGCGGCATCTGTCCGTGGTCGGACATCCGCCTCCGCTCGCGTGCCTGTCCGCGTATCCGTCCGGGATCGCGCCGTCGAACGGCTCCGGGTCGCGGGAGGAGGGGTCTCCGGTAGCGGAGGCGGTCCTGGCGCTCCACGTCGGCGCCTGTGCACTTCCTGTCCGATCCATCCCACTTATCCGAGTCCTCTTGATTGTCCGAGTCCTCCGCGCCCGCAGGCGGCCTCGGAGTTGGTTCCCGGCCTCGCCTCCGGGCGGCGGACGCGGAGTCGCCGTACCCGCGGTCGCCACCGCGACCGTCCTGGTGTTCCATGTGGTTCTGCCACCGGGGGAGGTCCCGGCTTCTTCCGCCGGACGTGTGACGGCGGGAAGGTCCCAGAACGCCGGAGTGCGGCCGACCGCGCCGGCGGGGCCGGTCCGCCGGCCATCCCGGGTGGCCTGTGGAAGCGGATCACGGATACAGGAGAAGGACGTGCGAAAGATTCTTCAGGTTCTCGGATTCATCGTGGGCGCGTATCTGATCGTCCGCGCCGTCGCGGAGCCGTTCGTCATCGACCTCTCCGACCCGGCGACGTACCGGAACGACTGGGGCGGCCCCGGTCTGGCCGGTGTGCTCGCCGTGCACTGCGGGCCCGGTCTCGTGGCGGCCGCGTTGATGGCGTGGGCACTGATGCGCCGTCGTTCACGATCGCGCGGGCAGGGCCGCTGAGGTACGGCGGGGCGACTGCGGGCGGCAGGACCGATCGCGGCAGGCAGGGCTGATCGGTTGAACCGGTCGGGATTCCGTCGGTCTTCCCGGAATCGGGGAGCCGGATTCCGGCCATCGTCTCTGCGGTCGTCTCTGCGGTCGACGGTTCACGGCGGCATCGGTTCTTCCCGCCGCGCGGGACAGTGATCCTCGGCACGGGTGAGGCCGCCGCGCGGCTCACCGGATCCGGTTCCGGGACGGCGGACCGAAGCGGCGGCGGTAGTCCGTCGGGCTGAGCCCGGTCTGCCGCCGCAGCCGGATCCGCAGGTTCGACGCGGTCCCGAGCCCGCTGAGCCGGGCCACCGCGTCGATCCGGATCTCGCCTCTCTCGATCAGCCGGCAGGCCAGCGCGACCCGCTCGGCCGTGATCCACGCCAGAGGCGTCACCCCCAGCTGGTCGCGGAAGCGCCGGTGCAGGGTGGCGGGGCTCACCCCCGCCCGCTCCGCCAGGCGCGCGACGGTCAGCGTCCGGTCCAGGCGCTGCCGAGCCCAGGACAGGACGGGGGCCAGTGACTCGTCCTTGACGACGGGGATGGGTTTTCTGACGAACTGCCGCTGGCCGCCGTCCCGGTGCGCGGCGAACACCAGCCGGCGGCTCACCGCGTTGGCCACCTCGGCGCCGTGGTCGTGGCGGATCAGATGGAGACCGAGGTCGAGGGCCGCCGCGCTGCCCGCCGAGGTCAGCACGTCGCCGTCGTCGACGAACAGCACGTCCGGTTCGAGGCGGACGCGGGGGTGGTGCGCGGTGAACTCCTCCGCCCAGCGCCAGTGGGTGGTGGCCCGGCGGTCGTCGAGCACGCCGGCCGCGGCGAGGGTGAAGGCGCCGGTGCAGAAGCTCACCAGTCGGGCGCCCCGCCCGGCGCTCCGCCGTACGGCCTCCAGCACCGCCGGGTCCGGCGCCTCCAGCGGGTCGGGCCGGTTGGGCACGATCACGGTGTCGGCCTCGTGGGCCGCCTCGATCCCCGCCACTCCGGAGAGCGTGAAGAACCCGGCGTGCATGCGGACGGCGGGTGCGGCGGAACAGAGCGTGAAGTCGTACCAGGGCCGGTCGATCTCCGGACGGCGCAGGCCGAACAGCTCGGTGGCCACCCCCAGCTCGAACGGGTTCGACCCCTCGTCCACGATCACGGCCACCCGGTGGGGCCGGCTCCCGGTGCCCTGAGAGGATCCATGCGACATATGCGATTCCTAGCACTCGCGGGATCCGATGACCACCCGGCACGATGAATCCATGATCAGTGAACCGATCCTCCTCGCGAGCGCTCTGGCCCGCTTCGACAGCCTGTGGAGCCCGCGCATCGTCACCCGGGTGAACGATTACGACGTCCGGATCGCCAAGGTGGCCGGTGAACACGTCTGGCACGCCCACGACGACACCGACGAGTTCTTCCTGGTGCTCGAAGGCGAGCTGACCGTCGAACTGCGCGGCACCGGGTACGGGGACCCCGGTGCCGACGCGGCCGGACGCACCGTCGTACTGCCGCAGGGCGCGGTGTTCACCGTTCCGCGCGGGGTCGAGCACCGGCCCTCCTCGGCGGCGGGGGCGTCGATCCTGATGTTCGAACCGACCGGGACGCTGAGCGTCGGCGACCGGCACGATCCGCTCCCCGGTCACATCGACGCCACCGTCGGGCACGAGCTCGGCTGAGCCGCTCTCCGGGAGCTGAGCCGCCTCCGGAGGCTGAGCCGCTCTCCGGGGGTGGGCGGTGGAGCACGATGAATCCCGCGAGTCACGGTGGAGCCGGTGGACCGGCAGGGATGGCGCCGAAGGGCAAGGCGGGGGCGCCGAGCCGGTGCGCATCGCCGATTCCGTCGGTGCCGGACCCTACGATGACGGCATGATCATCATTTCTGGCCGGCTGGCCGTCGATCCCGGCGACCGGGACGCCTATCTGCGGGGGTGCTCGGGGGTGGTCGAGCAGGCGCGCGCCTTCCCCGGCTGCCTCGACTTCGCGCTCGGCGCCGATCTGATCGACGCCGGGCGGATCAACGTCTACGAGCGGTGGGAGTCCGAGGAGGCTCTCGAAGCCTTCCGAGGCTCCGGGCCGGACGAAGGGCGGACGGTGGCGATCCTCGATGCCGAAGTGCTCCGATACCACGTCTCCGGAGTCGGCCCGGCCTGATCCGGGTGGCCGTCGTGGGGACCGCCCGGCGCGTTCCGCTCCCGGTCGGCCGCCGGCCGGGCGCGCAGGGCCCGGGCGAACCAGTCGAACGCCGGTGCCGGGCTCTCCGGAGCGGGCCAGCCGTTGATCACCGCGAGCAGCCGGGAGTACCGCTCCCGGCGGGGGTCGCCGGCGGTCTCCAGCCGGGTCAGCAGCCAGTGCCGGAGGTCGTCGTCGTCGGGGCGGCCGACGAGGTCCGCGCACCGGGCCGTCACCGCCGTGACGATCGGGTCGGCCTCGGGCGAGAGGGGGTCGACGCCGGCGGCCAGGGCCGGGCCCACCTCCTCGGGGACGATCGAGACGGTGTCGCGCCGCGGGACCGCGGCCCCGCGGGGGAGGCGCTCGGCGGCGTGCTGCTCGGCCGTACGCCGCATGAGGGCGCGGAAATCCGGATCCTGCGACAGCTCGGCCAGCTCCACCCACGCCTCGACCTGCTCGGTCGTGGGGCTGTCGGGCAGGTCCGGGGTCATCGAGCGCATGATCCCGGTGAATCCCGGACCGGCGTCCAGGCCGCCGAAGGCGCCGGAGAGGAAGTCCTGGATCAGGCGGTGGCGTTCATCTTCGGAGAGCTTGGCCAGTTTGTGCATGAGACTCATCTCCTCGGGGGTGGAGCCGCGCTCGGCCACCGCCGTCAGCACCGCGCGCCGCAGGCGCAGGGTCCGGATCTGCGCCGACAGGGCCGCGGCGTGCGCCGCGGCGACCTCGGGGAGGGAGACCTCCCGGTCCAGGACCCTCCGGACGGTGGGCAGGTCCACTCCCAGGTCGCGGAGCGTGCGGACGAGGTCCAGGCGGGCGACGGCGTCGATGCCGTAGCGGCGGTGACCGCTCGGGCTGCGGTCGGTCGGCGGCACGATCCCGCAGTCGGAGTAGAACCTGATGGCCTTGACCGTGAGTCCGGTCCGCCGGGCCAGGTCACCGATCGAGTAGAGCGCGTCGCCGTCCATGCCCCCACTCTCCCGCCTCCCCTTACGGGAGAATCAAGCCGGTCGCGGGACGCCGTCCGCCTGGAGCGGGCGGGGCGCTGATCCCGGCGGGGTGCGCCACCGGGACGGTGAGCCGCGCCCGGCGGGTCCCGATGCGCCCGGCGCACGATGAGGGTGGTCTCCAGCCGGGCCAGCGCCGCCGTCCCGGCGTCCCCGGCGTCCCCGGCGTTGACGGCGGCCAGCAGCAGATCGACCGCCATCCGCCCGGCGGCGGCGGTCGGCATGGTGATCGTCGTCAGTTCGGGCCGGTTCAGCCGGCCCGGCAGGCTGTCGTCCACGCCGAGGACGCTCAGGTCGCCGGGCACGTCCAGGCCCCCCTCGCACAATCCTCCGACCGGGTCCGGGGTGCCAGATCATAGTGACTTTACGTGGTTGTTCAACTACTGAAAGGATGGTGGTCGTCCTTGTTGCCATCCGGTCTGGCTGTACTGGGAGATGCGAAGATGGCCGTCATGAGCGTTAGCCGCCGAGACGAAACACTGAATGAGCTGGCGCGGGCGATACGGGACGTGAGAGTCACGGGCTCACCCTCGATTCGAGGGGCGTCTGTCGAGCCGTACCTGGATGCGGACGGAGAGCGCGCGCTGAGGGCCGTGATCGTTCTTGACGCCCCTGAGGAGGGCGGATGGTCCGCTGAGTTCACGCATGCGTTGCGTAGAGAGGTGAACAGGCTGGCAGCGGAACGGAACCTCGATGAACATGTGTACATCGCTCTCTTCACGGAACAGGAGTTCAGCGACCGGGAGCGGTCGGACGACATCGAGCCCGTGAACACAAGAGTGATCGACGAGGCCCTGGCTCATGATCAACAGGACGGGTCGTGAGGCGGGATTTCAAGGCCGAAGACTACCTGCACCTCGCGGACACGTTGGCCGGACGTACGGCCGACCGGGGCCGTCCACGTACGGCTTACCTGCGTCGTGCGATATCCACCGCTTACTACGCGCTCTTCTACGAGCTCGTGCAGCACGGAGCCAGACGAGCCGCCGGAACCGGCCCTGTCGAACATCAGCAGGCGATCGGCCGATGGTATGCCCACGGGAACTTCAAGAAAGCGGCCCGTTGGGTGGAGGACATCGCCGCAGGCCGTACACTGCCGAATCCCGTCAGGCTTCTTCTCACCGACCCTGGCGCGGGAGCGGTTCCAGTGGATCTCGAAGTGCTGGCGAGTGCGTTCAACGAGCTTCAGGAAGCCAGGCACGGTGCGGATTACGATCCCGCGTTCGACGTGACCCGTCTGGGCGCGCTCGGTCATGTCAATACGGCGCGCTCGGGCATCGAGGCCATCGAACGGATGGACAAGGCCGACCTCCACCAGTTCGACATGTTTCTTCTTCTCGCTCTCGGCGGGGAGAAGATGATCCGGAACAGCTGACATCTGTTCTGGCGGATCGCGGCGCATCAGTCCGGAGAAGCCATGCCGGGTCACCGGATTCCACGGACCGCCGCTCCTGGCGGGCGCCGAGACGGGCGGGCGGCTCGTGCTCGGCTTCGGGCGGCTCGGCGGACCAGGAGGGCGGCTCCCAGACGGTCACCGTACGGCTCGGCCGGCGGGGAGTCTGGCCGCAGGCGCGGCCGGGACCGCGGGACCGGTGGACTCGCGCACGATGAGGGTGGTCTCCAGCCGGGCCAGCGCCGCCGTCCCGGCGTCCCCGGCGTTGACGGCGGCCAGCAGCAGGTCGACCGCCATCCGCCCGGCGGCCGCGGTCGGCATGGTGATCGTCGTCAGTTTGGGCCGGTTCAGCCGGCCCGGCAGGCTGTCGTCCACGCCGATGACGCTCAGGTCGCCGGGCACGTCCAGGCCCCGTCCGCGCAGCCCTTCGATCAGGCCCAGCGCGACCAGGTCGTTGTGGCAGAGCACGCCGGTCATCCCCGATCCGGCGACGGCGGCCGCCGCGGCCAGTCCGCCCTGCTCGGTCGGCTCGTTCGGCCGCAGCACGGTCAGGTCCACGCCCGCCTCGACGGCGGCGTCGGTGGCGGTGGCGTGCATCTCCTCGCTGGTCCACGAGCCGCTCGGCCCGGACAGCAGCGCGATCCGGCGGTGGCCCAGGCCCGCCAGGTGCTCCACCGCGGCGCGCACGCCCTGGCCCACGTCCATCAGCACCGTGGGCAGGCCCTTCACCCGCCGGTTGACCACCGCGAACGGCACCTGCGCGCGCAGCCGCTCGATCACCCGGTTCGACAGGCGCGGGCTGCACAGCAGCACCCCGTCCACCTGCTTGCAGAGCGTCTCGATCAGCTCCTGCTCCATCAGCGGGTTCTCGTCGGTGTCGGCGACGAACACGTGGTAGTCCCGCTCCCGCGCCTGCGCCTGCGCGGCCTTGATCAGCGGGGGGAAGAAGGGGTTGGCGATGTCGGCGACGATCAGCCCCAGGTTGTGGGTCCGCCCGGTGGTCAGCGCCCGCGCCGCCCGGTTCGGCCGGTAGCCCAGCCCTTCCGCCACGGCCAGCACCCGGTTGCGCGTCTCCGCGCTGACCAGGTGCGGCGCCGAGAACGTCCGCGACACGGTCGAGACGTGGACTCCCGACGCCTGCGCCACATCCCTGATCGTCACCATCGCGGCTCACCTCCTGTTGTCCTCGTGCGGCGGGCTGTTCTCACGTGGCGGGCGAGCCAGTCGAAGACCAGCTCCTGGGTGGGGAGGTCGAAGCGGTGCCCCGCGTCGCCGAACACGCCGGTGTAGCCGGCCGGGTCCTGCCGGTAGTGATCCGTGATCATGTCATGGGCGCGGCGCATGCCCTCCGGGGGGAGGATCGCGTCGTGCTCGCCGTACCAGACCAGCAGCGGGCGGGGCGCGGCGCAGGCCACCAGGTCGGGCAGGTCGCAGAGCCGGGACAGGCCCGGCGGGTACAGCATCCAGGTGTGGGAGGCGACGTGGCCGTCCAGCAGGTCGCGGTAGGAGGAGATCATCGCGATCACCGCGACCGCGGTCAGGCCGGGGTCGAAGGCGCCGAGCAGGGCCGCGCGCAGGCCGCCGCCGGACAGCCCGGCGGCGGCGACGGCCCCGGCGTCGGTGTCGGGGCGGGAGCGCAGGTAGGCGGCGGCGGCCAGGTCCTCGCCGGCGACGACGCCGGCGAAGGAGGTGCCGAGCACGGTGCAGTACTTGGCCAGCACGTGCTCGTGCCGGGCGGCCGCGGCGTCGTAGCGGTCGGCCTCGCTCGGGCCTGCGTCGCTCGGGCCGGTCTCGCTCAGGCCGGGCGTGCCGGGGACGGTCTCGCTCAGGCGGGTCTCAGCGGGGCCGGTGGTGTCCGGGCCGGGGCCGGGGTCGGGCATGTCGGCGAGCGGGACGCGGCGGCTTCCCCAGCCCAGCACGTCGGGGACCAGGACGGTGAAGCCGCGCCGGGCCAGTTCCCCCGCCCACGCCCGGCCGCCGTAGATCGCGGCCCGGAGCCGGGCGACCTCGGGGGAGCGGCCCTCCGGACCGTCGGCGATCTTCTCCTTGCCGGCCCACTTCATCCCGGCGTGGCAGTGCAGCGCGAGCACGCCGGGCAGCGCCGCGCCGCCCGCCTCGCGGGGGCGCAGCACGTAGGCGCGGGTCCGGGGGCCGAACCCGACGTCCCAGGAGACCTCCTCACCGGACAGGTCGCCCGCGGTCCAGGCGCGCTCGGTGCGCACGTCGCCGGCGGTCAGGTCGAGGACGCCGACGACGTCGCGCGCCCGCGCCCGCAGCACGGGACCCGGGACGGGGGTGGGGAACAGCCCGCGCTGCTCGATGGCCAGGTCGGCGAGTGCGGAGAACTCGCCGAGGTGCCGCAGGCGGCGCGGGCCGCCGGCAGGATCGGGCAGCACGGTTCAGCTGTCCGCCATGCGGGTGCCGCCGTCGGTCAGGCGGACCGGCCGGCCGGTGCGGATGGACTCGTTGGCCGAGGCGCCCACCATGACGCTGCGGATCCCGTCGAGGTAGCCGGCCTGCCGGGCCAGCGGGTCGCCGTCGGGGCCGCGGAAGACGTCGTCGAGCAGCAGCCGGTCGCCGCCGCCGTGGCCGCCCTCGCCCTGCTCGATCGGGATCTCCCGTGCCTCCTGCCAGTGCGGGTGCAGGGTGAGCTTCTCCCAGGCGCCGGCCGCGTGCTCCTTGGAGGCGGCGGTGGGGTCGATCGCGGCGTGCGGCGGCGTCCAGGCGCGCTCGCACACCTCCAGCTCGATCCGGCCGCCGGTGCCGTTGAACACGACGCGGTAGCCCTCGGCGGGGGCGTGCGCGGTGAGCGAGTAGGTGAGCAGGGCCCGGTTGTCGTAGCGCACCAGGACCGCCATGTTGTCCTCGATGGTGACGCCCTCGGTGAAGACGTCCTGGTCGCGGATGTAGCCGTCCTCGTGCTCGGCGTCCAGGTAGAGGCGCTTGAGCCGCGGATCGGCGGAGATGTCCAGGATGAACGGGTCGCTGCCGAGGCCGGGCGCGCCGTGGCCGCGCTCGGGCCGCGCGTCGAGCGCGCGGGCGCGGGCGTTCTCCGCGCCGTAGAAGCGCAGCTCGCCCTGGGCGTAGACGCTCTGCGCCGCGGCGTCCAGCCACCAGTTGACCAGGTCGAAGTGGTGGGTGGACTTGTGCACCAGCAGGCCGCCGGAGTTGGCCTTGTCGCGGTGCCAGCGGCGGAAGTAGTCGGCGCCGTGGATGGTGTCCAGTGCCCAGTCGAAGTGCACGGAGGTGACCTCGCCGATCGCGCCCTCCATGAGGAGGCGGCGGACCGCGGAGTTGCGGGGCGAGTAGCGGTAGTTGAAGGTGACGATCAGCGAGCCGGTGCTCCGCTCGGCGGCGGCGGCGATCGCGGCGCATCCCTCGGCGTCGATGGTCAGCGGCTTCTCCACGATGACGCGCTTGCCCGCGTCCAGCGCCGCGACGACGTAGCGGGCGTGCGTGGCGTCGACCGTGGCGACGACCACGGCGTCGCACAGCTCCAGCATCGCGGAGAAGTCGTCCGGTGCGAAGCAGGGCACCTTCTCCCCGATGCGCTCGGCGTAGTAGTCCATCCGGGTCCGGTTGGTGTCGCACAGGGCGACGACGGTGCCGGCGTCCCGCCAGTCGCCGAGCAGCGCGTCGACGTACATCTGGGCGCGGTGGCCGAGCCCGACGAATGCGTATCTCATCTCTTCTCCCCGATTGGTGTGCCGTACGGCTCGCGCGCGCTCCGCAGCGAGCCGTACGGCAGGCGTGAGGGTGTCTCCCCGGCGACGGCGGCCCGCCGGCGCCGGTCCGGCCCCGGACGGCCCCGGACGGGACCGGACCGGCCGGCGGATCAGCCAGGGCCGGGCCGGCCGGTGCGGCGGATCAGCCGGAGATGGCCGCGTTGGCCTCCTCGAGGAACTTGGTGGCCGCCTCGTCGGGGGTCTGCTGACCGGCGGTCACGGCCTCGGTGTAGCGCTTGATGATGTCCTCCATCTTCGAGCCGCCCTTCGGCGGGACGATCACCGGGGTGAGCTCGCTCTTGACCGAGTCGATGAACGCGAGGCTCTTCTGGTCGGCCGGGGGCAGCTTGTCCTTGATCGCCGCCAGGACCTTGGAGTTGATCGGCAGACCGCGGTCGCTGAGCAGGATGCCGCCCGCCTCGGGGTCGTTGAGCAGGAAGTCGACGAACTTCTGCGCCTCGGCCGGGTGCTCGGTCTTGCTGGAGATGGTCCAGTGCATGGCGGGCTGGAGGAACAGGCCGCCGCTCTGCGCGTCCGCCGTCTTCGGCAGGCGCAGCAGGGACAGGTCCTCCTGGCCCGAGGACTTGACCATGGCGCCGAGCTGGTTGCTCCACCACATGCCGAACGCGCCCTTGTTGGTGGCGATCAGCGACTGCTCCTGGCCGGCGGCGATGATCTCGTTCATCTTCGAGGCGTCGGGCGAGCCCTTGGTCTCGATCAGGTTGGTGAAGTTCGCCCACCAGGCCTTGAGCGTGTCGGGCGTGAGGCCGATCTTGCCGTTGTCGTAGAACTTCTCGCCGCGCTGCGCGGCGAAGATGGTCAGGTAGGCGGGGTTGTTGGAGGTGTACTCGGTGCCGTAGTACTCGCCCTTGCCGGCCTCGCTGATCTTCGCCGAGAGCTTGATGTAGTCGTCCCAGGTCCAGGTCTTGTCGTCGGGGAGCTCCTGGCCGGCCTTGTCGAGGATGGACTTGCTGGCGAGCATCGCGAAGACGTTGACGCCGGTGGGGATGGCGTACTGCTTGCCGTCGACCTGGCCGGCGGGGAGGATCGACTGGTCGAGGTCGGCGGTGTTGACCTTGCCGGCGAGGTCGGTGAGGGCGCCCCGGCCGGCGTACTCGGCCAGACCGCGGATCTCCAGGGTCATGACGTCGGGGGCGTCGCCGGCCGCGACCTTGGTGGCCAGCGACTCGTAGTAGCTCTGCCAGTCGGAGAACTCGCCGACCACGTCGATGGTCGGGTTCTTCTTCTCGAAGGCCGCGATGGCCTGCTCGGTCATCTTCTGCCGGGAGTCGGAGCCCCAGTAGGAGAAGCGGAGCTTGACCTTGCCGTCGGAGGCGGCGTCGCCGCCGTCGCCGCTGCCGCAGGCGGTCAGGGTGAGAGCCGCCACCGCGAGCAGGGCTGCCGTCTTGAGAGAACGCATCTCCCGGTCCTTCCTCTTGATCGTTAAGGGGGGTTGAAGAGGATTACTTGAGACCCGTGGTGGCCATACCGCGGATCAGGTACTTCTGGCCGGCCAGGAAGAATCCGAAGATCGGGCCGAGAGCGATGATCGACATGGCGAACATCGGACCCCACGACGACTCACCGCTGGAGTCCAGGAAGGTGCGGAGCGCCACCGGGACGGTGAAGTTGTCGGGGTTGTTCAGGTAGAGCAGCTGGCTGAAGAAGTCGTTCCACGTCCAGATGAACGTGAAGATCGCCGTGGTGGCCAGCGCGGGGGTGCAGAGCGGCAGGATGACGCGGAAGAACGTGCGCCAGTAGCCGGCTCCGTCGATCGAGGCGGCCTCGTCGAGCTCGCGGGGGAGCGTCCTGATGAACTGGACCATCAGGAAGATGAAGAACGAGTCGTGCGCGAGGAACTTCGGCAGGATCAGCGGCCAGATCGTGTTGATCATGTCCAGCTGGGAGAACATGATGTACTGCGGCACGATCACCACGTGCAGCGGCAGCATGATCGTGCCGAGCATGAGGGCGAACCAGAGCTTCTGCAGCGGGAAGTTCAGCCGGGCGAAGGCGTAGGCGGCCAGCGAGCACGCGGCCAGGTTGCCGACGACCGACAGGGCCGTGATGACCGCCGAGTTCCACAGGTAGTAGCCGAACGGGTGGGCCAGCGCGCTCCAGCCCTCGGTGTAGTTGTCGAAGGTGACCTTGCTGGGGAGCAGGCCGGGCTCGCGGAAGATCAGCTCCTCCGGCTTGAGCGAGCTGGAGATCATCCACAGCAGCGGGTAGAGCATGATCAGGCCGAAACCGATCAGCAGCAGGTGCTTGGCACCCCGGGAGATGCGGCGCCGGTACAGGAACGGATTCCGGCTACTTGCTGTCGCCATAGAAGACCCAATACTTGGACGCGAGGAAGTTGACCCCGGTCAGACCGGCGATGATGACCACGAGCACCCAGGCCATCGCCGAGGCGTAGCCCATCTCGTAGTCCTTGAACCCCTTGGTGTAGAGGTAGAGCGTGTAGAAGAGCGTGGAGTCGTTCGGGCCGCCCGAGCCGTTGCTCACGATGAACGACTGCGTGAACGACTGGAACGACTTGATCACCTCCAGCACGAGGTTGAAGAAGATGATCGGCGTGAGCAGCGGCAGCGTGATCGACTTGAACTGCTGGATGACGCCGGCGCCGTCCATGGCGGCGGCCTCGTAGTAGCTGCTCGGGATCTGCCGCAGACCGGCCAGGAAGATGACCATCGGCGCGCCGAACGTCCAGACGTGCAGCAGGACCAGGGTGCCCAGCGCGGTGTCGGGGTCGTTGACGTAGCTGGTGCCCTGGATGCCGAACAGCGCCAGCAGGCCGTTGATGAGACCGTCGGCGCCGAAGATCTTCCGCCAGAGGATGGCGATCGCGACGCTCCCGCCGAGCAGCGACGGCAGGTAGTAGATCGACCGGTAGAACGACAGGCCGCGCAGGCCGCGGTCCAGCATCAGCGCCAGCCCGAGGGCGAAGCCGAGCTGGAGCGGGACCGAGACGAGCACGTAGATCCCGGTGACCTTCAGCGAGGTCCAGAACCGCGGGTTCTCGGTGAACAGGTGGGTGTAGTTCTCCAGTCCGACCCACTTGGCCTCCTCCAGGAGGCTGTAGTCGGTGAACGACAGGTAGAACGAGGCGACGATGGGACCGATGGTGATCAGGAACAGGCCCACGAACCAGGGGGCGAGGAACGTGTAGGCGGCCAGCGTCTCGCGACGGGAGCGGTTGACGGCCTGCCGGCTCCCGTTCTGGGGAGCGGGAGCCGTGACCACGGGCTTCTTCAGCGACAGCGAATCAACCACGGCGATACCCCTGAACGGAGCGGTGCCGGGCTTTTCTCGATTCACTCGTCATCACGGGACCTCCCGATGTGACGTGATTGGATGGCGCTTTCCTATAGGCCGGGGAAAGCCTGCGTCAACCCTTTGCAGGCGTTACTTCATCGTTACCGATATATCGTCAAGGGTGTTTCTGCAGGTCGAGAGGTTAACGCAAGGTTTCCTGGAATAAAGGATCTTGTAACAATTGCTTCGTTGCTACAAGCGGTTGCAGCCAGCAGGGCGCATGCCCGGTCATCGGATGAATCCATTGACGGGGGCGGGAATCGCCGGGGAGGCTCGGCGGAGAATCGGGCACGAGACTCTTTCCGGCGATGAACCGGACCGGAATCAGACGGTGAAGCGGTAGGTCGTCGTCGAGGCGTACTCCTCCCCGGGCCGGAGCACGGTGGAGGGGTAGTCGGGCCGGTTCGGCGAGTCGGGGAAGTGCTGCGTCTCCAGGCAGAGCCCGGCGTGCCTGCCGTACGGCGTGGCGACGCCGTCGAGCATGTGCCCGGTGTAGAACTGGACCCCCGGCTCGCTGGTCGTGACCTCCATCGCCCGGCCGCTGACCGGCTCCTCCACCCGCATCATGCCGCCGGGCCGCAGCGCGTAGCAGTGGTCGTAGCAGCCCTCCAGCCGGGCGCCCACCGCGACCGGCCGGGTGAAGTCGTACGGCGTGCCCGCCACCGGGGCGGGCGCCCCCGGCAGGGGGATCTTCCCCTCGTCGACCGGCAGGTAGTGGTCGGCCTCGATGGTGACGACGTGGCCGAGGACGTCACCCGCGCCCGCCAGGTTGACGTACGAGTGGTTGGTCAGGTTGAGCACGGTCGGCGCGTCGGTGGTCGCGCGGTAGTCGATCCGCAGCTCGTCGCGGTCGGTGAGGGTGTAGGCGACCGAGGCGGTGAGCGTGCCCGGGTAGCCCTCCTCGCCGTCCGCGCTGACCAGGCTCAGCCGGACGGACCGCCCGCCGTCCGCCTCGGCCCGCCAGATCCGCTTGTCGAACCCGGTCAGGCCGCCGTGCAGGCTGTGCCCGTTGTTGTTGAGCGGCAGCCGGTGCTCCCTGCCGTCCAGGGTGAAGCGCCCGCCGGCGATGCGGTTGCCGTACCGGCCGACCACGGCGCCGAAGTAGCGGCTCCGGGTCAGGTAGTCGGCCACGGTGGGCAGGCCGAGGACGACGTCGGTCCCGTCGGGCAGCTCGATCGACTGGATGATCGCGCCCAGGGTGAGGACGCCCACCCGGAGCCGGCCGTTCGACAGCAGGTACCGGTCCACGGCCTCTCCGGCGGGAGTGGTCCCGAACCTCGCGGCCTCGGGGGTCTCGGATGTCGCGGTCGCGGGGATCGCGGTCGCGGGGGTCTCGGATGTCGCGGTCTCGGGTGCCACGGCGGTCTCGCTCTCTCGTCGGTTCCCCGGAAGGCGGGGAGGTCTCCTGGGAGGCGGGCGGTTCCCCCGCGCGAGGCGGGGCGGGCCCGCCCCGCCCGCGGCACCGTAACGCAGACGATCACACCGCTACCAGCCTTCATCAACGGAACGACTGCGCTGTTGCTGCGACCGGTTGTGATGATCACTTCATGCTCTCGCGGCATAAGGCCAGATCAGGATGGTGGTCGAAATTGCTCCCTTGACGTTTCCCGGAGTTGCCGACACTGTTTGGTGCAACTGGTTGCAGTCCTCGGGTCCGCCTGCGACTGCCAGAAGGGAAAGACACCCGTGAGCAGAACTCTTGTCACCGGGAGCGCCGGGCGCCTCGGGCGCAGCGTCGTGTCCGCGCTCGCCGCCGCCGGTCACGAGGTGATCGGCGTGGACAGCATGCCGGGCACCCCGGCGGACGCCGCCGACAGCCTCCCCGCCGACCTGACCGATCTCGGTGAGGCGTACGAGGTGATCGCCCGGTTCCGGCCGGACGCCGTGGTCCACCTGGCGGCCATCGCCACCCCGTTCAGCCGCAGCGACCAGGTGATCTTCCAGACGAACACGCGGCTGGCCTTCAACGTCTGCGACGCGTCGGTGGCGCTGGGCGTGGGCAAGGTGATCGTGGCCAGCAGCCCGACCGTCGTCGGGTACGGCTCGCCGGGCGGGTGGACCCCCTCCTACCTGCCCCTCGACGAGGACCACCCGGCCCGGCCGTGGAACGCCTACAACCTCTCCAAGCACGTGGCCGAGGAGACGATGCGCTCCTTCGCCCGCACCGCCACCGCCACCAGGCTGGCCGCGGTGCGGCCCTGCTTCGTGATCGCGCCGGAGGAGTGGGAGGGCGCGCCGACCCAGTCGGGGCACACGGTGACCGAGCGGCTGGACCGGCCGGAGATCGCCGGGGTCTCGCTGTTCAACTACATCGACGCCCGCGACGCGGCCGAGCTGTTCATCACCCTCCTGGACCAGCTGCCCGGCCTGCCGAACGGCGAGACCTTCTTCGCCGGGGCCGCCGACGCGCTCGCCCGCGCACCGCTGGCGGAGCTGCTGCCGCAGGTCATGCCCTCCACCGCGGGCTTCGCGGACGGCCTCACCGGCACCGCCCCCGCCTTCTCGTCGGCCAAGGCCGAGCGCATGCTCGGCTGGCAGGCCAAGCGCAGCTGGCGCACCGAGCTCTCCTGAGGCGGGCCCCTCCGGAGTCGCGCCCTCCGTGAGGCGGGCCCTCCGGAGCCGCAGGCGGGGCCTCCCCGGCGACCCGGGGCCGCGGCCCCCGCCGGAGCCGGCGCCTCCCCGCAGACAGACTTTCCCGAAGCAGAGCCTTCCCGAAGGGAACGACCGACCATGAATCTCAGCGGAGTCCTGTTCTTCCCCGTGACGCCGTTCGACGCCCGGGGCGCGCTGGCCGAGGACGTGCTCGCCGAGCACGTCTCCCGGGGCGTCGCGCACGGTCCGGGCGGGGTCTTCGTCGCCTGCGGCACCGGGGAGTTCTCCGCGCTGTCGCAGGCCGAGCACGCCCGCGCCGTCGAGGTGGCCGTCAAGGCGACCGGGGGCGCGGCGCCGGTGCTGGCCGGAGCGGGCGGCCCGCTCGGCGCGGCCCTGGAGCAGGCCCGCGCGGCCCGCGCCGCGGGCGCCGAGGGACTGCTGCTCATGCCGCCCTACCTGATGCTCGGCAGCCGCGCCGGGTTCGCCGCGTACGTCCGGGCGGTCGCCGCGGAGCTGCCGGTGATCGTCTACCAGCGCGGCGCGCTGGTGCTGGAGCCCGACGCGGTGGTGGAGCTGGCCCGCATCCCCGGCGTCATCGGCCTCAAGGACGGCCTGGGCGACATCGACCGCTTCCAGCGCACCGTGCTGGCGGTCCGGCGGGAGATCGGCCCGGACTTCACCTTCTTCAACGGCCTGCCGACCGCCGAGCTGACCATGCCGGCCTACCGCGGCCTGGGCGTGGAGCTGTACTCCTCGGCCGTGTTCGCCTTCGCTCCGGAGATCGCCACGGCGTACTTCGACGGCGGCGAGCTGAGCGAGCGGCTGCTGACCGAGTTCTACGCGCCGCTGGTCGAGCTGCGCGGCAAGGGGCCGGGCTACGCGGTCGCGCTGGTCAAGGCGGGCCTGCGGCTGCGCGGCCTGGACGTCGGCCCGGTCCGGGCGCCGCTGACCGACCTCGCCCCCGAGCACCTGGCGGAGCTCGACGAGATCATCCAGCGCGGCCTCGCCCTGGTGGGCGAATGATCAAGGACCTGAGGACCGCCCTGCGGTCGGCGCCGCTGCGCCGGCCGTGGGGCGCCGACGTGCCGTACAACCACGTGATCGTCTGCGAGGTCGAACTGGAGGACGGGCGGACCGGCACCGGGTTCTCCTGGACGCCGCAGATCGGCGCGCACGCCGTGCGGGCCCTGCTGGACAACGACGTCCGCGAGGCGCTGATCGGCCTGCCCGCCCACCCGGGCGTGGTCTGGGACCGCCTCGCGGCCCACCTGAGCGAGGCCGGGCGCGGCGGGCTGGCCACGGTCGCGATGGCCGGGGTCGACCTGGCGCTGTGGGACCTGCACTGCGGGGAGTCCTCCCTGGTGGACGTGCTCGGCGCGCGCCGGGAGAGCGTCCCGGTGTACGGCAGCGGCGTCAACCTGCACTACTCCCTGGACGAGCTGGTCGCGCAGGCCGGACGGTGGAAGGCCGCGGGCTATCCGGCGGTCAAGGTGAAGGTGGGCCGGCCCGACCTGGCCGAGGACGTCGAGCGGGTGGCCGCGGTCCGCGAGGTCGTCGGCCCCGGCACGATCCTGATGATCGACGCCAACCAGCGCTGGGACCTGCACCGGGCCCGCCGCGCGATCGCCGCGCTGGAACCGTACGACCTGCACTGGATCGAGGAGCCGCTGCCCGCCGACGACCTCGCCGCCACGCGCGAGCTGCGGCGGAGCATCGGCGTGCCGGTGGCGGTGGGCGAGAACGTCTACACCGTGCACGGCTTCCGCGACCTGCTGGTCGCGGGCGCCTGCGACGTCGTCCAGCCCAACGTGGTCAGGGTCGGCGGGATCACCCCGTTCCTGCGTGTGGCCGAGCTGGCCCGCGCCTTCGACGTGCCGGTCTACCCGCACCTGCTGACCGAGCTGTCGGGGCAGCTCGCCCTCACCCTGCACCACCCCGTCATGGTGGAGCTGGTGGAGGACGCCTCCCTGCCGGACCTGGGGCTGCTGGCCGCGCCGTACCCGGTGGAGATCACCGGCGCGGAGCTGCGCTCGGCGGGCCGGCCGGGACTGGGGCTGACATGGGCGGGATGACGGGCAGGGCGACCGGCTCTGCGGCGGGCGGGCCGACCCGGGTCGTGCTCGCGGGCGTGTACGGCCACGGCCGGTCGCACCTGGAGAACCTGCGCGGGCTGTCCGCGCGGGGACTGGTCGAACTGGTCGGCGTCTGCGACGTGCGCCCGGTGGAGGCCGACTGGCTGCACGGCCTGGGCGCCCCCGAGCAGGTGCGCCCCGACGGCCTGGCGGGGCTGGTCGAGCGCACCGGCGCCGAGGTCACCATCCTGTGCACGCCGATCAACACCCACGCCGACCTCGCGGTGACCGCGCTGGGCGCGGGATCGCACCTGCTGCTGGAGAAGCCGCCCGCGGCCTCGCTGGCCGCCTTCGAGCGGATCGCCGCGGCGGTGCGGGAGACCGGGCTGACCTGCCAGGTCGGCTTCCAGAGCCTCGCCTCGGCGGCGATCCCCGCGCTGCGCAAGCGGATCGCCTCCGGCGCGCTCGGCGAGGTCCGCGGCATCGGGGTGGCCGGGGCCTGGGAGCGGCCCGCCGACTACTACACCCGTTCGCCCTGGTCGGGCCGGCGGCGGCTGGACGGGCAGGACGTGGTGGACGGCGCGCTCACCAACCCGTTCGCGCACGCGACGGCCACCGCGCTGGCGGTCGCCGGGGCCGAGGAGCGCGGCGCGGTCGCCGCCGTCGAGCTGGAGATGTTCCACGCCAACCCGATCGAGGCGGACGACACCTCCGCGGCCCGGATCCGCCTGGCGGACGGCCGGGTGATCACCGTGGCCGTGACGCTCTGCTCGACGGGGCGCACCGAGCCGTACCTGATCGTGCACGGCTCGGCGGGCACGGCCCGGCTGACCTACACCACCGACGAGCTCGACGGCGTCGTCCACCCCCGGGCGAACCTACTGGAGAACCTGGTCGAGCACGTCAGGACCGGGGTGGAGCCGCTGGTGCCGCTGGCCCGCACCGGCGCCTTCATGGAGTTCATGGAGGCGGTGCGGGTGGCGCCCGACCCGCTGCCGATCGCCGACGGGCACCAGGTGCTCCACCCCGACCGGCGGGAGCTGCCCGGCGTCAAGGCGCTGACGGACGCGAGCGCCGAGCGGCTGGCCCTCTTCTCCGAGCTGGGCGCGGCCTGGGCCGAGGGGAGGAGCTGACATGACCGAGTCGAGCACGGGGGAGACGCGGATGGCGGGGACGGACACGCGGGAGCTGAGCGTGGCGGGGACGCCGGTGGCGTCCTACGTGTGGCGCTCCGACCTGCCCGCCGAGGACTCGCCGCGGCCGTACCTGCACCCGGTGCGGACCCGGGGCGGGGTGCCGGTCACCGAGTTCCGCCCCGACGACCACGTCCACCACCTGGGCGTCAGTCTGGCCATCGCGGACGTCGGCGCGGTGAACTTCTGGGGCGGCCGGACCTTCGTCCGCGACCGGGGCGCGACCTGGCTGGACGACCACGGCCGGCAGCGGCACGACGCCTTCGAGGAGGTCGAGGGCGGGTTCGCCGAGGAGCTGACCTGGATCGGGCCCGACGGCGCGACCGTCGCCCGGGAGCGGCGGACCGTGCTGGCGGTGCCGGTGCCGGTGCCGGTGCCGGTGGCCGGGCCGGTGCCGGCGGGCGGGCCGGAGACGTCCGGCCGGCCGGATCCGGAGGGGGTCTGGGCGCTGGACTTCGCCTTCGCGCTCACCGTGCGCGAGCCGCTGGAGATCAAGAGTTCGGCCTGCAAGGGACGGCCGGGCGCCGGGTACGGCGGGTTCTTCTGGCGGGCGCCCAAGGAGTCGGCGGACCTGGCGGTGTTCACCGCCGAGGCCGAGGGCGAGCAGGCCGTGCACGGCAGCGTCACCCCCTGGCTGGCGCTGGTCTCCGAGGCGTGGAGCCTGGTCTTCGTCCAGGTCGGCGCGGTCGACCCGTGGTTCGTGCGGGTCGCCGAGTACCCCGGTGTCGGGCCCGCCCTGGCCTGGGACCGGCCGCTGGCCGTCGCCGGCACGCTGACCCGGCGGGTGGTCACCGTCGTGGCGGACGGCCGGCTCGACCGGGCCGCCGCCGCACGCCTGGCGGAGGCCGCCGCGGCGGACCCCCCGGGCGCGGCCGGGACCGCTACTCCGGCCGGGACCGCCACTCCGGCGGAGGCGGCGGGGGAGACGCCGTGACGGTCTTCATCGCCGGAGACTCCACCGCGGCCGCCTACCCGGTCACGCTCGCCCCGCAGGCGGGCTGGGGGCAGGCCCTCCCGCTCTTCTGGGACGTGCCCGTGGTCAACGAGGCCATCCCGGGGGCCAGCGCCCGGACCTCGGTCGAGCGCCTGGGGATGCACCAGCGGATCATGGAGGCCATCGGGCCGGGCGACCACCTGCTGATCTGCTTCGGCCACAACGACGGCAAGCACGAGCAGGGCCGCTTCGCCCCGCCGTACGGCGGCTACCAGGACCACCTGCGCCGCTACGTGCGCGGGGCCCGTGAGCGGGGTGCGCGCCCGGTGCTGGTCACCTCCGTCGAACGGCGCGCCTTCGGCCCGGAGGGCACGCACGGCCGCTACCCCGACGCGATGCGGGACCTGGCCGCCGCCGAGGGGGCGCCCCTGATCGACCTGCAGGCCGTGAGCTTCCGGCGCTGGCGGGAGCTCGGCCCCGAGGCGACCCGGGAGCTGTTCCTCTGGCTCGACCCGCACCCCCACTACCCCCGGGGCAGCGCCGACGACACGCACTTCACCGCACGCGGCGCGATCGAGGTGGCCGGGATGCTGCTGGAGGCGGCGGGCGACCTGCTGCCCGCCGCCGTCCGCGCGCCCGACCCCGCCCGGCTGGAGTGGCGGCCCGTCGATCCCGTCTGGAGCGTCGACGCCCGCTCGGGCGAGCGCCGCCGACAGTACGTCTCCACCAGCCGGGAGGAGGTCGGCCGCGCCTGCCGCGAGGCCGAGGCGGTGCTCCCGGTCCTGGACGCGGCCGGACCGGCGGGCCGGGCCGTGCTGCTGGAGGCCATGGCCGACGTCCTGGACGAGCGGGTGGACACCCTGGTCTACGCCGCGGACGCGGAGACCGCGCTCGGCCTGCCCCGGCTGACCGGCGAGGTCGCCCGGACCAGCGGCCAGCTCCGGCTCCTGGCCGAGGTGCTGCGCGACGGCTCCTTCCTCGACGTGCGCCTGGACACCGCGGACGGGACCCGTCCGGACCTGCGCCGGATGAACGTCCCGCTCGGCGTCGTCGGGGTCTTCTCCGCGAGCAACTTCCCGTTCGCCTTCAGCGTCGGCGGCGGCGACACCGCCAGCGCCCTGGCGGCGGGCTGCCCGGTGATCGTCAAGGCCCACCCCCTGCATCCGGAGACCTCCGAGCTGACCCTGGCCGCGCTGCGGGAGGGCGCCCGCCGGGCGGGACTGCCCGAGGAGGCCGTCCAGCTCGTCCACGGCCACGAGGCCGGGATCGCGCTGGTGACGAGCCCGCTGGTCAAGGCCGTCGGTTTCACCGGCTCGACCGCGGGCGGCCGGTTCCTGCACGACCTGGCCAAGTCCCGGCCCGAGCCGATCCCCTTCTACGGGGAACTGGGCAGCCTCAACCCGCTCGTCGTCACCCCCGGCGCGGCGGCCCGCCGCATCGGGGAGATCGCGGCGGGACTCGCGGCCTCGGCGACGCTGGGCGCGGGGCAGTTCTGCGTCAAGCCGGGGCTGGTCCTGGCCCCCGCGGACGCCGGGCTGGCCGAGGCGATGGCCGGGCACGTCGCCGCGCTCGGCCCGCAGGTGCTGCTCGGCGACGGCATCCGGGAGCGGTTCGAGGAGGGCGCGGCGGCGCGGGAGGCCGTCCCGGGTCTGCGCGTGGCGGCCGTCGGCCGGGCCGGGGACGGCGCGCGGCAGGTGGCGGCGCGGTTGCTCACCGGGCCCGTCTCCGCCCTGGACGACTCCGAGCTGCTGATGGAGGAGTGCTTCGGGCCGGTGACCGTCGTGCTCACCTACGATGGCGAGGACGCGCTGGTCGAGGCGCTGGCCGCCGCCCCCGGCAACCTGACCGCGACGCTGCACAGCGAGCCGGAGGAGGAGAGGCTGGCCGCGCGCCTGGTGGCGGTGATGCGGGAGCGGGCCGGACGGCTGGTCTTCGACGGCTATCCGACCGGGGTCGCGGTCGGCTGGGCCCAGGAGCACGGCGGGCCGTACCCGGCGACCACCGAGCCGACGAGCACCTCGGTCGGCGCGGCCGCGGTCTTCCGCTTCCTGCGGCCGGTCGTGTACCAGGACTGCCCGCCGCACCTGCTGCCCGAGGCGCTGCGCGACGACAACCCGTGGCGGCTGCCGCGCCGGGTGAACGGGGTGCCGACGCCGCCCTGACCCGCGGCGCACCCCCCTGACGACCCCGCCGCCCCGGCGGCGGGGCCCGTACGGCCCCGGAGGGCCTCCCCCCACCCCCCGGGGCCGTCGACGTGCCTTTTTCCAGTTTCCTGCAATCGCTTGTAATTGCGGAAAGCGATTTCCCCGAGGCTATTGACGTAAATAGGAGATTACGTCAGCGTTTCATGCAACCGATTGCCGCTTCCTCCTCAAGGTTGCAGATGCGACTCCTGACACTCCCCACGGTCATCGCACTCACGGTCGTCGCGGCGGCCGCGCCGGCCGCCGCGGAGACCGCCGCACCCCGCCCCGCCGTCATCGTGGTCGCCGCCGACGGATCGGGCGACCACACGACCGTGCAGGCCGCGGTCGACGCCGTCCCGGCCGGCAACGCCACGCCGGTCACCATCCTGGTCCGCGAGGGCACCTACAAGCAGCAGGTGGTCGTCCCCGCGGACAAGCCGTACATCTCGCTGGTCGGCGACACCCAGGACCCGAGCAAGGTCGTGCTCACCTTCGACGCCGCCGCCAAAACCCCGAAGCCGGACGGCTCGGGCACCTACGGCACCTCGGGCAGCGCGTCCTACGTGATCGGCGCGCCCGACTTCACCGCCCGCAACCTCACCTTCGAGAACTCCTACGACGAGGCCGCGGGCGGCAGCAGCCAGGCCGTGGCGGTGCGCACCACCGGTGACCGGCAGGTCTACGAGAACGTCCGGTTCATCGGCAACCAGGACACCCTCTACGCCAACACCCCTAGCGCCACCACCACGGCCCGGCAGTACTTCCGCGACTGCTACGTCGAGGGCGACGTCGACTTCATCTTCGGCCGGGCCACCGCGCTGTTCCACAACTGCGTGATCAAGTCCCTGAGCCGCGGCGCCGCCGACGGCAACAACGGCTACGTCACCGCCGCGAGCACCGAGCTGTCCAACCCCTACGGCTTCATGATCTACCGCAGCCACCTGGTCAGCGACGCCCCCGCCAAGACCGTCCACCTGGGCCGCCCGTGGCCGGCCGGCGGCTCGGCCACCGCCCGCGGCCAGGTCCTGATCCGCGAGTCCTGGCTCGGCCAGCAGTTCAAGGACGCCCCCTGGACCGACATGTCCGGCCTGAACTGGCGGGAGGCCCGGCTCGCCGAGTACCTCAACCGCGGTCCGGGCGCGGCGGTCAACGACGACCGGCCGCAGCTGACCAGGGAGCAGGCCAGGCGGCACGACCCGGAGGACCACCTCAGGGGCGCCGACGGCTGGGACCCGTTCCGCAGCTTCCCCACCGGCTCCGACCACCGGCTCGGCCGCCAGGTGCTGCCCGAGAACGACGGCTGGGCCGCCGAGGGCGCCGGCACCACCGGCGGTTCGGCCGCCCGCCCGGAGAACGTGTACACCGTCTCCACCGCCGCGCAGCTCCGCGCCGCGCTCGGGAACCCGGCGGACAACACCCCGAAGATCATCTACGTCAAGGGCGCCATCGACGCCGACACCGACGACGCGGGCAACCCGCTCACCTGCGACTCCTACGCGGTGAACGGCTACAGCCTGGCGGCCTACCTGGCCGCCTACGACCCGGCGGTCTGGGGCAGGGACAGGGTGCCCTCCGGCCCGCTGGAGGAGGCCCGCAAGGCCTCCTACGACACGATGGCCCGGCACGTCACGGTCAACGTCGGCTCCAACACCACCCTGGTCGGCCTGGGCTCCGGCGCCGCGCTGAAGAGCTTCGGCATCCGGATCACGAACGTCGACAACGTCATCGTCCGCAACCTCACCATCACCGACACCTCCGACTGCTTCCCGCAGTGGGACCCGACCGACGGCGACGAGGGCAACTGGAACGCCTCCTTCGACAACGTCGAGGTCTCCGGCGCCACGCACGTCTGGCTGGACCACAACAGCCTCAACGACGGCGACAACCCCGACGCGAACCAGCCGTCCTACTTCGGCCGGCCGTACCAGGTCCACGACGGGCTGCTCGACATCGTGCGCGGCGCGAACCACGTGACGCTGTCGTGGAACCACCTGAGCGGCCACGACAAGGTGACGCTGATCGGCAACACCGACAACGGCACCCGGTACGGCGAGACCGACAAGCTCAAGGTGACGCTGCACCACAACTTCTTCGAGGGCCTGGGCCAGCGGACCCCGCGGGTGCGCTTCGGCCAGGTGCACATCTACAACAACTACTCCACCGGCGGTGAGGGCCACCTCTACAGCATCGGCGTGGGCGCGGGCTCACGGGTCTACGCGGAGAGCAACGCCTTCGACGGCATCCCCGCCGAGAAGGTGCTCTCGGTCCTGAAGGGCACCGCGATCACCGCCAGGGACAACCTGGTCGGCGGGGTCCCCACCGACCTGGTCGCCGCCCACAACGCCGCCCACGACCCCGACCTGGGCGCCGACGCGGGCTGGACGCCCACCCTGTCCACCCGGATCGACCCCGCCCACACGCTGCGCGGCACCGTCCCCGCCCGCGCGGGCGCCGGCCGCCTGCGCTGAGCGGACCCGCCGGGAGACGGTACGGCCCGGCCCCCGGCCGGGGGCCGGGCCGTACCGCGCCCTTCAGCCCCGGAGCCGGCGGCGGAGCACGGCCTTGACCAGCTCGCCCGCCCACAGGATCGTCGATCCGACGGCCGCGCAGGTCAGCCACTGCGCCGAGGTGAGGTCGACGGTGGTGAAGAAGCCGTGCAGGACGTCCATCTCGACGATGAGGACCAGCAGCACGACGACGGCCGCGGTCGCCACGAAGGCGGAGGGGTTCTCGAAGCTCTCGCGGCTGAACAGCGTGCGGGTGTCCTGCCGGACGTTCAGCAGGTTGAACGCCTGGAAGAACACGAAGGTGACGAAGGCCATGGTGCCCGCGACCCCGGCCTCCCCCAGGCGGGGCTCGGGGCCGGGGGCCCAGACGAGGACGGCGAGGGTGCCCGCCGCCATCACCGAGGAGGCCAGCAGGGTCCGGACGAGGCGCTCGGCGGTGAGGATCCGCTCCCGCGGGCGGCGGGGCGGCCGGCTCATCGCGTCGTGGCTCACCGGGTCGACGCCGAGCGACATCGCCGGAGGGCCGTCCATGACGAGGTTGACGAAGAGGATCTGCAGGGCGGTGAAGGGGGCGCCGCCGGCGATCCCGGCCAGCGACGCGATCAGGAACGTCAGCACGAAGCCGAGCGCGGTCGAGACCTGGAACCGGGTGAACTTGACGATGTTGTCGTAGATGCCGCGGCCCTCGCGGACGGCGCCGACGATCGTGGCGAAGTTGTCGTCGGTCAGCACCATCGTCGAGGCCTCCTTCGTCACCTCCGTCCCGGTGATCCCCATCGCCACGCCGATGTCGGCCTTGCGCAGCGCGGGCGCGTCGTTGACCCCGTCGCCGGTCATCGCGACCACGTCCCCGCGGCCCTGCAGGGCGCGGACGATCCGGATCTTGTGCGCCGGGGAGACCCGTGCGATGACGCCGACGCCGTCCAGCCGGCGGGCCAGCTCGGCGTCGTCGGTGATCTCGTCGAGGTCGGCGCCGCTGACGGCCTCGCCGGGGATGCCCAGCTCGCCCGCGATGGCGCCCGCCGTCGCCGCGTGGTCCCCGGTGATCATGCGGACCCGGATGCCCGCGTCGTGGCACTCGGCGATGGCCCGCCGCGCCTCCGGGCGCGGCGGGTCGACGATGCCGACCAGGGCGAACAGCGTGATCCGGTCGAGCAGGGCCTTGGGGTCGTCGCCGGGGTCGAAGCCCTCGGCGGGGAAGTCCTCCCCGCCCACCGCGATGACGCGCATGCCCTGCCCGGCCAGGTCGGCGTTGGCCCGGTCGTACCGCTCCCGGGCGGCGTCGTCGAACGCGGCGATCCCGTCCTCGCCGAGATGCCGGACCGCCCGCGCCGCCAGGACGTCCGGGGCGCCCTTGACGAAGCACCGGACGATCGCGCGGCCCGTCTCGTCGGTCCAGCGGTGGAAGGTCGCCATGAACTTGTAGTCGGAGTCGAACGGGATCTCCAGCAGCCGCGGACGCTCCTCGCGCAGGGCCGCGACGTCGATGCCGCCCTTCTCCGCCAGCACCACCAGGGCCCCTTCGGTGGGGTCGCCGATCACCTCGCCGTCGCGCAGCACGGCGTCCGTGCACAGGGCCATGGCCAGCAGCGCGATGTCCAGGGAGGCCGGCGGCGGCGTCCCGTCGGTGGTCCGGATCCGTCCCTCGGTGGCGTACCCCCGGCCGGAGACGGTGAAGCGCCGGGCGGCGGCCACCAGCTCCCGCGCCGTCATCTCGTTCAGCGTCAGGGTGCCGGTCTTGTCGGTGCAGATCTGCGAGGTGCCGCCGAGGGTCTCCACCGACGCCAGCCGCTTGACGATGGCGCCGCGCCGGGCGAGCCGGCCGGTCCCCATGGCGAGGGTGAAGGCGACCACCGCCGGCAGCCCCTCCGGGATGGCCGCGACGGCCAGCGAGACCGCGGTGACGAACAGCGCCCCGAACTCCTGGCCGCGCAGCAGGCCCAGCACGGCCACGATGACGACGACGACGCCCGCCATCAGGGCCAGCGACCGGCTCAGGGTGTCGATCTGGTGCTGCAGCGGCGTCGGCTCCTGCGCGGTCCCGGTGAGCAGGCCCGCGATGTGGCCGGTCTCGGTGGCCATGCCGGTGGCGGTGACCACCATCTCCCCGCGGCCCCGGGTGACCGACGTGTTCATGAACACCGCGGTCGCCCGGTCGGCCAGCGGGACGTCCTCGCCGACCTCGGCCCCGGCGGACTTGTGGGCCGCCAGCGCCTCACCGGTCAGGGCCGACTCCTGCACCTCCAGCGAGGCCGTCGCCAGCAGCCGCCCGTCGGCGGGGATCCGGTCGCCGGCCTCCACCATGACCACGTCGCCGGGGACCAGCTCGTGGGCGTCCAGGCGGACGGTCCGGCCGTCGCGCCGTACGGTCGCCGTGGTGACGCTCATCCGCCGCAGCGCCTCCAGCGAGGCCTCGGCCCGCGACTCCTGGACGAAGCCGATGGTCGCGTTGAGCAGCACCACCAGGGCGATCGCGGCGGGGGTCTCCCACTCGCGCACCACCACGACGCTGACCACGGCGGCGACCAGCAGGATGACGATCATCAGATCCTGGAACTGCCGGAGGAAGGCCCGCCACCGGGGTTCGCGGGGCGCCTCGTCGAGCTGGTTGGGGCCGTGCCGCTCCAGTCGCAGGGCCGCCTCCGCGGACGACAGCCCCGCGTGCGGGTCCACGCCGAGCCGGCGGGCGACCTCGGCGGGCGGAAGGGCGTGCCACGGCGAAGAGGCGGGGCCGATCACTTCGGTCATGGCCTCATCATCGCCGGTGCGGTCCCGGGACCGCACCGGGCGCCGGCGGAGGCACGGTCCCGGGGTCGCGGCGGGCGCCGGCGGAGGCACGGTCCCGGGACCGCACCGGGCGCCGGCGGAGACGATCCGGGCGACCGGCCCTGCTACCCCTCGCGATCCCGGCGCGTGGGCGTCAGCTCGTCCGCCTCGTCGGCGAGCTGGCTCTCGACCAGGGCGCACCAGCGGTGCCACTCCTCCAGCCTCCGGTGCTCCCCGACGTCGCCGGCCTCGGCCTCGGCCAGCAGGCGGTGGGAGTCGGCGGCGGATCTGTGCGCGTTGGCCAGGGCGTGATGGCCGTGGTTGGCGAGGGACTCGGAGATGGCCAGGCCGACGGCCAGTTTGTCCAGGTCCCCGCGCCGGGGCCCGGAGCCGTCCCCGAATCCTCCCGCGCTGACGTCGAAGTCCTCTGAACGCTCACCCATGCCTGCCCGCATGCCCGCTATGTTCTAGATCTACCTCGAGAATCCGCCGCGGACCGCTCCCGCCCTCTACACCGCGCCCGAAATCGGTCCGGCGCCGCCCGCGGGGCCCCGATTCCGCCGGGCGGGGATCACCGCCCGGATCGCGGGGCATCTCCTGTCCGGGGGGCGGTCGGGAAGGCGGGCGGGGGAGGGCGTGGACGTTCCTGTGGTCTCGGTGATCGTGGCCGTGCACGACGTCGAGGCGTACCTGGCGGAGTGCCTCGACTCGGTGGTCGGGCAGAGCATCGGCCGGGAGCGGCTGGAGGTCGTCGCGGTCGACGACGGCTCGACGGACGGCAGCGGGGCCGTGCTCGACGCGTACGCGAGGAGGCACCCGCAGGTGAGGGCGGTGCACCAGGCCGCCTCCGGAGGACCCGGAGGGCCGCGCAACACCGGGCTCGACCTGGCCCGAGGGCGCTACGTCTTCTTCCTCGACTCCGACGACTACCTGGGACCCCAGGCGCTGGAGCGCCTGGTGGCGGCGGCCGAGCGCAACGGCTCCGACGTGGTGCTGGGCCGGATGGCCGGGGTCGGCGGGCGCCGGGTGCCGAGGACGCCGTTCACCCGCAACCGGGACCGGGCCGACCTCTACCGGGACGGCGTCTACTACACGCTCTCGGCGCAGAAGCTCTTCCGGCGCGACCTGGTCGAGCGCCTCGGCCTGCGCTTCCCCGAGCACCTGCGCACCGGCGAGGACCAGCCCTTCACCGCCCTCGCCTACCTCAACGCCCGGGTCATCTCGGTGGTGGCCGACTACGACTGCTACTACCTCACCTACCGCGAGGGGGTGCGCAACGCCAGCCGGTCGGCGGTCCACCCCCTGGAGCGGCTCCCGCAGGTCGCCGAGGTGATGGAGCTGGTCGAACGGCACACCCCGCCGGGTGAGGACCGGGACCGGCTGATGTTCCGGCACTTCCGGTGCGAGGTGCTCAACGGGTTCGGCCCGCGGTGGCGGTCGTTCGACCGCCGCACCCGGGACCGGGTGGCCGACCTGGCCCGGCCGATCGTGGAGCGCTGGGCGACCGACTGGATCATGGACCGGCTCCCTCCGGCGGACGCGCTGCGCGCCCACTGCGTCCGGCACGGCCTGCGCCGGGAGCTCGACGACGTCGCGGCCTGCCCGGCCGGCCGGGCGTACGGCGCGGCGGTCGTCGAGGACGGGCGGGTCTTCGCCGCCTACCCGGGCTTCCGCGCGGGGCTCCCGGACCGGCTGTTCGAGATCACCGGCCGGGTGCGGCCGGTGGTCCGGCTGACGGCCGCCCGAACGGGGCGGGACGGGTTCACGCTGGAGGGCGTCGCGCGGCTGGAGCCGGAGGGGCTGCCGGTCGAGGCGGAGCTCGTCCTGCGGCGGCGCGGCGACGGCCTGCGGCTCGCCTTCCCGCTCCCGCCGGGCGGCGGGCCGCCGCAACCCGGAGCCGGGCCGCAACCCGGAGCCGGGCCGCAACTCGGAGCCGGGTCGCAACGCGGAGCCGGGCCGCCGCTCTTCTTCGGCGTCGCGTCTCCGCCGCCCGGCACAGGCTTCCGCGCCGCGGTGGCCGGGGTCCCGCCGGGCACGTGGGACGTGTCCGTACGGGTGGTCTGCCGGGACCTCGCCCGCGAGGTGCGGCTCAACGCGGACCGGCACGGAGCGCCCAGGATCGAAGGCGCAAGCCGTACGAACCGGTTGTTCTTCACCAAGCACGGCAACCTCAGCGTGGAGGTGAGCGGACCGACCGGATGGATCGGCCGCGCGAGGACCGCCCTTCGTCACATACTGAAGCGCGACGTATGCGTGATGTGACCGATGAGGGGCGGTGCGGTGGCGCGAGCGATCCTCCAGCGAGTCCGTACGGGGCACGGCGGCGAGCCGGCGGGAGCGACGGGCGCCGGCCGGTCCGCCGTCGACGTGAGCGTGATCGTCCCCCTCCACGACTGCCGGCCCTACCTGGACCGGTGCCTGACCTCGCTGCTGGTCCAGCGGGTCGCCAAGGAGATCGTCGTGGTGGACGACGGCTCCACCGACGGCGGCGGGGAACTGGCCGACCTCTACGCCGCCTGCCACCCCGGGATCGTCCGGGTCGTCCACCAGGAGGCCTCGGGCGGCGCGGGCCGCCCGCGCAACACGGGCCTGTCCCTGGCCCGCGGCAGATACGTGTTCTTCTGCGACGCCGACGACTACCTCGGTCCCGAGGCCCTGGAGCGGATGCTGGCGATGGCCGAGCGCAACGGCTCCGACATCGTCCTGGGGAAGATCGTCGGCCACGGGCGCCGGGCCCCCGCCTCCATGTTCCAGGAGAACGCCGAGCGGGCGCCGCTGGAGGACAGCGCCGTCTACAACAGCCTCACCTGCTTCAAGCTGTTCCGCAGGGAGATGCTGGAGCGCCACGGCGTCCGCTTCGACGAGGTGCTCACGGTCGGCGAGGACATCGTCTTCACCGCCCACGCCTACTGCCACGCCGAGGTGATCTCGGTGGTCGCCGACTACGACTGCTACCACCTCGTCGACCGGCCCGACGGGACCAGCATCATGCAGCGGGAGGGCAGCCGCGACCCGCTCTCCTGGATGCGGATGATCCGCAAGCCGATCGAGCTGGTGGCCGCCCACGTGCAGCCCGGCCCGCTCCGCGACCACCTGCTCCGCCGCCACCTCCGGCTGGACGCCCTCGCCCACCTCGGCAGGTCCTTCCTGGAGGCCGGGGAGATCGAGCGCAAGGAGATCGCCGCCGAGGTGGCCGACCTGTGCGAACGCTGGCTGACCGACGGGGTGCGCGAGCGGCTCCCCCCGGTCGACCGGCACCGGATCGCCGCGCTGGAGGACATCGACCGCCTCGTGCGGCTGGCGCACATCGAGTCGGCCGCGGTGCGCAGGGAGCTGATGGGACTGCGCTGGGACGCCGGGTCGACCGCGCTGACCGTCTCCGGCCGGGTCGCGCTGGAGGCCCCGGCCGCCCTGGGCGCGGCGGGCCCTCCGGAGCTCGCCGTCGACGGCGTCACCCTGGTGCTGCGTCCGCGGCCGGACGGGGATCCGCCCGGCGCCGCCGTCGTCGTCCCCGCCTCCGGCGAGGGCGGGCAGTTCACCGGGACGATCGACCTGGCCGCGCTGCCCTCCGGCGTCTGGGACGTCCACGCGGCCGTCGAGTGCGAGGGGATCGTCCGGACGGCGCGGCTCGGCGCGGACCGGGACGGGGCGGTCGCCCGGCCGGAGCCCCGCGTGGTCGGCGGGACGATCGTCCTGCCCTACTTCACCCGCCCGCACGGCAACCTCAGCATCGACGCCGGCGGCCACGTGTGCACCGTGCCCGGCACGGCCCGGCTGACCCGGTCGGGCTGGGCGGCCGGGCACCGGCTGGTGCTGGCCGGTGAGGCGACGGTCGGCCGGCGGCGGCCGGAGCCGGTCGGGACGCGGGCCGTGCGGCGGCTGGTGTGGCGGGACCGGCACTCCGGGCGCGAGGTGGAGGCGCCGGTCGCGGCCGGGCCGGGTGGCGGGTTCACCGCGCGGCAGGCGATCGGGCGGCTGGCGGCCGGGACCTGGGACGCCTACCTGGAGCTGGACCTGGGCGGCCCTCCGGTGCGCCTCCGGATCGACACGGCCGCGGAGCCGGTCGCACCGGCGCGCACGTGGTGGCGCGGGACGGTCCGGTGGACCGCCAGGCCGTACGGCACGGCGGGCAAGGGGCGGCTCAGCGTGGTGGTCAGGGCGGTCCCGCTGCGCACCCTGCTCCGGCGCATGTTCCGTTAATGCCGGAATATTGCAACAACAAGCCGATGGCTTAAGGTGTGAGCACATCCGCCCATCGGAGGCTTGTCGTGCACGTTCCTGACGGTTTCTTCAACGTGGCCGTGTCGGTCTCGGCGGCGGCGGTCGCGGCCGCCGGGGTCGCGGTCTGCCTGCGCGGCGCCCGCCGCGAGCTCGACGACCGGACCGCCCCCATGGGGGGCCTGGTGGCGGCGTTCGTCTTCGCCGTCCAGATGCTGAACTTCCCGGTCGCCGCGGGGACGAGCGGCCACCTGTTGGGCGGGGCGCTGGCCGCGATACTCGTCGGACCGCACACCGCGGTGCTGTGCATGGCGGTGGTCCTGCTCGTGCAGGGCTTCTTCTTCGCCGACGGCGGCCTGACCGCGCTGGGCGTCAACGTCACGCTCATGGGGCTGGTCACCGTCCTGGCCGGCTGGGGCGTCTTCCGCCTGATCACCCGGAGCCTGAACGGCCGCGCCGCGATCACCGCGGCCTCCTTCGCCGCCGCGCTGGTCTCGGTGCCCGCCTCCGCGCTGGCCTTCACGCTGCTGTTCTGGATCGGCGGCACGGCGCCCGTCGAGATCGGTGCGGTCGCCGCCGCGATGGGCGGCGTGCACGTGCTCATCGGCATCGGCGAGGGCCTGATCACCGCGGTCACCGTCGGCACCGTGCTCGCCGTCCGCCCCGACCTGGTGTACGGCGCGCGCGGCCTGGCCGCCCCGCTGGTGCTGCGCGGCCCCGGCGGGGAGAGCACGGTGGTCCCGCCGGCCCCGGCGCCGGCCGCCTCCCCGCGTCCGGCGCGGCCGTTCCTGCTCGCGGGCGTCGGCGTCACGCTGGTGCTCGCCGGGGTCGTCTCCTTCTTCGCCTCCGGCGATCCGGACGGCCTGGAGAAGGTCGCCGAGGACGAGGGCTTCCTCGGCCGGGCCACCGATCATCCGTTCGCCTCCTGGCTGCTGGGCGACTACGGCGACGGGGGCGGCGTCCCGGTCGGCGTCGCGGGGGTCGTCGGCGTCGGGATCACGCTCCTGGTCGCCGGGGCCGTCGCGTACGCCGCGCGCCGCCGCGGGACCGGCGCGCCGGAGCCGGCCCGCGAGACCGGCGGGGTCGCGACGTGACGCCCGCCGCACGGCGGACGGGGCGCGGAAGCCGCCCGAGGTGAGCGCGGGCCACCGCCACCGGCTCCACCGGCCGGGCGACACGCTCGTCCACCGGCTGCCGCCGCAGTGCAAGCTGGCCGCGGTCACCGCGTTCGCGCTGACCGTGGTGGCCACGCCGCGCGAGTGGTTCGCCGCGTTCGGGGCCTACGCGCTGCTGCTGGCGGGGGTCGCCCTGGCCGCGCGGATCCCGCCCGGCTTCGTGCTCCGCCGGATGGCGGTCGAGATCCCGTTCGTGCTGTTCGCGGTGGCGATCCCGTTCATCGGGACGGGGGAGCGGGTGGCGGTCGCGGGGCTCTGGCTCAGCGTGCCGGGCCTGTGGGCCGCGTGGAACATCCTGGCCAAGGCCACCCTGGGGGTTGCCGCGAGCATCCTGCTGGCGGCCACCACCGAGCCGAGGCTGATGCTGCTGGGCGCGCAGCGGCTGCGGCTGCCGCCGCTGCTGGTGCAGATCGCCATGTTCATGCTCCGCTACCTGGACGTGGTCGCGGGGGAGATGCGCCGGATGCGGGTGGCCAGGGAGTCGCGGGGGTTCGCCGCCCGGGACCTCCGGCACCTGCCGGTGGTCGCCCGGTCGGCGGGGGCGCTGTTCATCCGCTCCTACGAGCGGGGCGAACGGGTCCACCTGGCCATGCTGAGCCGCGGTTACACCGGTTCCATGCCGGTCGTCGTCGACCTGGCCGCGTCGGCGCGGCAATGGCTCGTCGCGGCTATGCTGCCGGGCGCGGCGCTGGTGGCGCTGCTCGGCAACTGGGGGATGGCATGACGGCGTCTCGGCGACCGGAGGAGGCCTCGGCGGCGTCCCGGCGACCGGAGGAGGTCTCGGCGGCGTCCCGGCGACCGGGGGACGGCATGACGGCGTCCCGGCGACCGGGGGACGGCGCGGTGGCGTCGCTGGAGGTGAGCCGGCTCGCCTACGCCTACCCGGACGGAACGCAGGCCCTGTTCGGCGTGGACCTGCGGGTGGAGCGCGGGGAGCGGGTCGCGCTGCTCGGGCCGAACGGCGCGGGCAAGACCACCCTGGTGCTGCACCTCAACGGCATCCTGACCGCCGGGCACGGCACGGTGGCGGTGGCCGGGCTCCCGGTCGCGAAGGACTCCCTGCTGGAGATCCGGCGCCGGGTCGGCCTGGTCTTCCAGGACCCCGACGACCAGCTCTTCATGCCGACCGTCCGCGAGGACGTCGCCTTCGGTCCCGCCAACCTGGGGATCCGCGGTGAGGAGCTCCAGCAGCGGGTCGAGGACGCGCTGGAGCAGGTCGGCATGCTGGAGGCGATCGACCGCCCCCCGCACCACCTGTCCTTCGGCCAGCGCCGCCGGGTGGCGGTGGCGACCGTGCTGGCCATGGAGCCGGAGATCCTGGTGCTGGACGAGCCGTCGTCCAACCTCGACCCGGCCTCGCGCCGCGAGCTCGCCGAGATCCTGCGGAGCCTCGACGTGACGGTGCTGATGGTCACCCACGACCTGCCCTACGCCCTGGAGCTGTGCGAGCGCTCGCTCATCCTGTCCGGCGGGGTGATCGCCGCCGACGGGCCGACCCGGGAGCTGCTGGCCGACGCCGAGCTGCTGGCCGCGCACCGGCTGGAGCTCCCGTACGGCTTCACCGTCGCCTGAGCTCGTTGTTCGACCTCCATGCCTTCGGCGGCAGCAGGGACCAGCATCTGATGATCCCGGGCCGGCCGTACTCGGTGATCGCCGCGCTGGAGACGGGGCGGACCTGCTGGACCCAGGTGCTGGATGCGCAAGGCGATCTCGGAGGTCGAACAACGAGCTCAGAGTCTGCCGAGGGCTCTGGCCAGCGCGGTCGCGGTGGAGGCGATCACCTTGTCATCATGCGGGGTGTTGTCGGTGTTGCGGTTGGTGAACACCGACAGGACCATCGGTGAGTTCGATCCGGGTGTCCAGACGATCGCCACGTCATTGGCGGTGCCGTGGTTGCTCGCGCCGCCGGTGCCGGTCTTGTCCCCGACCATCCAGTCCTTGGGAAGTCCCGCCCGGATCCGGTTGGCGCCGGTGAGGCTGGCCTTCAGCCAGCCGACCAGCCGCGCTCGGTCGCGGGTGTGGAGGGTCTTACCGGTGGTGAGGTCGGTGAAGGTCTGCGCGGCCGCGGCGGGGGTGGTGGTGTCGCGCACTTCGCCGGGCTGCCACTCGGTCAGCGTGGGCTCCGGCCGGTCCAGCCGGCTCGTCCGATCACCGGTGGCGCGGAAGAACCTGGTCAGCCCGTGCGGCCCGCCGATCTGCTTCAGCAGCGTGTTGCCCGCGAAACCGTCGGATTTGGTGATCCCGGCCCGGCACAGCTGCGCGGGTGTCATACCGGTGTCGGTGTATTCGGTGGTCTCCGGGGAGTTCCCAGTCAGCCCGGCCATCTCGGCAGGCTTCCAGCGCACCACCTTGTCCATCAGCCCGGGATCGCTGGTGCGCGCTTTGTGCAGCACCGCCGCACACGCGAACACCTTGAACATGGAGTTGAACGGGAAACGCTCATCGGCCCGGTAGCCGACCGTTTCGCCGGTCCCCAGGTCGATGCCCACCGCGCCGATACGCCCGTCGAAGGACCTCTCGAGTTCCTTCAGCACCTGGTTCAAGTCAAAGCCGGAGGGGGAGTTGCTTTCCGCCCGGGCGACGGCGCTGCGGGTTCTCGTCTCGCCGGTGACAGCATCCGTGGCGTAGACAGGGCCGCTCATCAGCGCAGAAGCGGTCAAGGCCGCGAGCCCCAGCCATAGTCGGAGATGCCTTGTCATGTCGAAGAGAAGATCATAATTTTTCTCGGGATGTCCAATATCGATATCGGGCATGCAGCATATCGATTTGAATATCGGTACTTGCCTTGCTTCTCGGCGAGGGCGGCGGTGAGCAGTGCCTTGTTCACCAAAACGCAAGCGACTCCCGCTCGGGTACGACGGGGGTTTCGCAGCCTCCGCGCGAAGGCCGCCCTTCCAGCCGGCGCGCCGGAACCCGGTCGGCCTGGTCCGGGACGTCCTTCCGGCTCCACCGGTCGCTCCCGGCCGGTGCTCAGGCCGGCCCTCAGGCCGGCCCGGTGTACGGCCGGCCGTCCCGGGCGGCCTCCAGCAGGCCCCGGGTCAGGACCGTGCCGCGGGGCCACCCCGTCGCCATGAGCTCCTCCAGGCCCCGGGGCGCCGCCTCCCCGCGCTCCGGGGCCGGGGCGTTGACGTCGGCGAGGAGCCGGTCGGCCAGCAGGGCCAGGGCCGACGCGCCGGATCCGCGGTAGCCCCAGCCCAGCCGCCGGCGCCGGTCCATGGGCGCGGGGTAGAGCACGTCGTCGCGGGTCCGCACCCAGACGGGGGAGTCCAGCACCACCTCGGCCAGGGGGCTGGTGGCGGGCAGCCGCTGCGGGACGGCGACGTGCAGCGTCCCGTTCCCGGTGCGGGTGACGGGGGCGTCGGTCTCGGGGTCGAGCAGCGTCTCGACGGCCGACCGGTCCGGGTCCAGGAGGGTGAAGGCGGCGGTCCGGTGCGCGGGGACCAGCCGCTGGGTCCACTCGGCGCCCGGCGCGCTGTCGGGCTCCACGGTCTCGGGGGCGCCGAAGGGGAAGTCGGCGCCGCCGTCCCACAGCATGGCCTGGCGCACGCAGGCGGCGGCGAGCGCGTCGTCGCGGGAGAGGATCTCCAGCCATCCGGCGCGCCGGACGGAGCGGTCCACGTCGTCCGGCGGGGGGACGGGGAGCGGGACGGCGGCCACCGCGGTGCTCCCGGGGACCTGGATCCGGTCGAGGGTCTCCAGGTCCCGCGCGGCCGCCTCGGCGGCGCGCTGCCGCCAGACCCGGGCCAGGTTCGTCAGCACCCGCTGGGCGGGGCTGCCCGGCTCGACCGCGGAGGCCAGGCGGAGCACCGGGAGGTGGTCCTGGACGGGCACGGCCGGCGCCGCGACGGGCGGGGCGCCCGGATGCCAGGCCTTCAGCAGCTCGGGGACGCGCAGCTCGAACGGCCAGAAGGGGACGGAGGCGCCCACCACCCGCGACAGCGCGGACCAGGGGGCCTCGTAGACGCGGTCGGGGAGGGCGGGCAGGATCCCGCGCAGCGCGGGGCCGTCGAAGCCGAAGTCGCCTCCCACCGCGGTGATCGCGGCGGCGGACGGCAGTCTCCGGACGGCCTCGGCCAGCGTCTCGTCCCCGTCGAGGGGGTGGTCCCACACCACCCACACGGGTCCGGCCGCGGTCTGCCAGCCCAGCGCGGTCGCGGAGCGGCCGGGCCGGTCCACGACGGTCTCCGCGCCGAGGTAGCGCGCCGGCCGGCGGGCCGCGGGCCAGTGGTCGATCGGGACGCGGTCGCACAGTCCCGGCGCCGTCCGCGCCGCCCACCCGTACACGTCCTCCGCGTGCCAGTACGGCCGGCCGCAGGCGTCGTACCCCGCGAGTCTGGCGAACGCGCCCTCGTCGGCCGCCCGGCGCGTCCCGTCCGGCGGGACGCCGAGCAGGCGGGCGCACCCGTCCGCGTCGAGCCGTTCCGGTTCGGGGCTTCCGGTGAACCTCATTGCCTTAGATAAACACATCGACCATAAGAACCGCATACATCCGATCAATAATGGCCATTGTCGGACAATCATTGCCGAATGGACTTTCCTCGCGGTTGATGGACAGCGCTTTCCCACTCGAACGGCGACGATCGGGCGGAGAAGGAGGGCGGAGGAGCGGCGCGGAGGGCCACCGCGTAGCATTCCTCCGATGACCCGGGGCGCCCGCCCGTGTCCGGGTGCATCGCGCAGAACGTCCCTTCTCCGCCCCGAAGGGGTGATCGCCGGATCATGGAAGCACGCATGCGGCGATGTCGAAGTAAAGTAGGTCTGCCTCTCATGCTCGACGAGGAGGGTTGATGAAGCTACGGCTGGCTCGCCGGGCCGTCGGCGACGCCGTGGTGGTGGCGGTCGAGGGAGAGCTCGACCTGTTCACCGCGCCGTTCCTGCGAGACGAGGTCCGCGAGGCGATCACGCTCGACGGTTCCCGGCTGGTGTTCGATCTGACCGCGCTGTCGTTCATGGACTCCAGCGGCCTGTCGGTGCTGATCGAGGCGTGGCGGCTGGCGACGGGCCAGGGCGGAGGCGTCGCCCTCGCCGCGCCCCAGGCGCCGGTGGCGCGGATCCTCCGTACGACCGGGCTCGACCGCCGGATCAAGGTCTTCCCCGACGTCGGCGCCGCCGTCGGAGGGCTCTGACCCGATCGGAGCCGAACCGGCGTTCCCCTGGCGTTCTCCGGACGAGATTTACCCCGACCTGAGTAGAACTTCATTCGGTCTCCGCGTTAAAGTCCGCTCATGGACCTGAACGGAGCAGCAGCAATCATCTCGGGCGGTGCCAGCGGCCTCGGCGAGGCCACGGCCCGCGATCTCGCCGCGCACGGTGCGACCGTCGTCATCGCCGACCTGAACGAGGAGCGCGGCAAGGCCCTCGCCGACGAGCTGGGCGGGGTGTTCGTCAAGACCGACGTGTCCGACGAGGACCAGGTGCAGGCGGCGGTGGACGCCGCGGTGGCCACCGGCACGCCGCTGCGCGTGGTGGTCAACAGCGCCGGCATCGGCTGGGCCACCCGCACGGTGAACCGCGACGGCTCGCCGCACGACCTCGCCTCCTACCGCAAGGTCATCGAGGTCAACCTGATCGGCACCTTCAACCTGATGCGCATCGGCGCCGCGGCCGTCGCCAAGACCGAGCCGGTCGACGCGGACGGCCAGCGCGGCGTGGTGATCAACACCGCCTCCGTGGCGGCGCTGGAGGGCCAGGTCGGCCAGGTGGCGTACTCCGCGTCCAAGGGCGGCATCGTCGGCATGACGATCCCGGCCGCCCGCGACCTGGGCGCCGTGGGCATCCGGGTCAACACGATCTGCCCGGGCATCATCGACACCCCGATCTACGGCTTCTCGCCCAACGCCGACGAGTTCAAGGCCAAGCTGGTCGCACCGGTGGTCTTCCCCAAGCGCATGGGCCAGGCCGCCGAGTTCGCCCACCTGGTGCGCTCGCTGATCGAGAACGACTACATGAACGCCGAGACCATCCGCTTCGACGGCGGCATCCGCTTCCAGCCCAAGTAGGAGTACCGGTGTCCGACGTCTCTCCCGACGCCACGGCGGCCTCCGACGACGTCCTCGTCGAGGTCGACGGCGGCGTCGCCGTCATCACGATCAACCGCCCCAAGGCCAAGAACGCCGTCAACGGCGTCGTGGCCCGTGCCATCGCCGCGGCGCTGGACGAACTGGAGGAGCGCAAGGACGTCTCCGTCTACGTGCTGACCGGCGCGGGCGGCACGTTCTGCGCGGGGATGGACCTCAAGGGCTTCCTGACCGGGGACTTCCCGGTCGTCGAGGGCCGGGGGTTCGGCGGTCTCGCCGAGGCCCCGCCGGGCAAGCCCCTCATCGCGGCGGTCGAGGGGTACGCCCTGGCCGGCGGCTGCGAGCTGGCGCTGGCCTGCGACATCATCGTCGCCTCCGAGGAGGCCACGTTCGGGCTGCCCGAGCCCAAGCGCGGCCTGGTCGCCGGGGCGGGCGGCGTGATGCGGCTGCCGCGGCGCATCCCGTACCACATCGCCATGGAGATCGCGCTGACCGGCGACCACTTCCCGGCCACCCGGCTGTACGAGGTGGGCCTGGTCAACCGCCTCACGCCCGCGGGCGGGGCGCTGGAGGCGGCCCTGGAGCTGGCGCGCAGGATCGCGGCGAACGCCCCTCTGGCGCTGGCCGCGACCAAGCGCGTGATCGTCGAGTCCGCCGACTGGAGCCTCGACGAGATGTTCGCCAGGCAGGGCGAGATCGTCAACCCGGTGTTCGGCTCCAAGGACGCCATGGAGGGCGCGGCGGCCTTCGCCGAGAAGCGCGCTCCGCAGTGGAGGGGCGAGTAGCCCCTGAGACCGCACGTGCCCCGGCCCGTTCGCGCCGGGGCGCGTGCGACGCCTCCGGAGTGCGTACCGTGAAGGTGTGGGCGCGTGCGGCGTGGGCAGGACAGGCCCACGGTGTGACGGCTCCATGAGGCCAGGAGAGCGCATGTACGACCACCCGGGGGCGACCCCTCCCACCCGATCCACCGGCGCGCGGCTCCGGCGCAGCGCGGGCAGCCTGGCCGCGGGCGCGGCCGGGGCCGGCATGCTCGTCATCCTCCTGGTCGCCGCCATGTGGGCGATCGAGGTCGCCGACTACGTGCTCCCCGGCGAGTTCGACGCCCACGGCATCCGGGCCTGGGACGTCGAGGGCCTGACCGGCATCTTCCTCGCCCCGTTCCTGCACGCCGACTTCGCCCACCTGATGGCCAACTCGCTGCCCCTGCTCGTCCTGGGCTTCCTGGCGGCCCTGCGCGGCCTGGGCCGCTTCCTGGCCGCCAGCCTGATCATCCTCCTGGTCAGCGGTCTGGGGGTCTGGCTCACCACGGACCCGAGGTTCGTCACGGTCGGCGCGAGCGGCCTGGTCTTCGGCTACTTCGGCCTGGTGGTGGCCCGCGGCCTGTTCGACCGCCGCCTGCTCGACATCGTGATCGGCGTCGGCGTCGCGGCGGCCTACTACTCGATCATCTGGGGCGTGCTCCCCACCCAGGAGGGCGTCTCCTGGCAGGGCCACCTGTTCGGTCTGGTCGGCGGCGTCCTGGCCGCCTGGATCGTCCGCCGCCGCCAGGTCGTCTCCCCGTACGGCAGGGCCGGCTGACGGACGGCGCGCCGCAGGGGAACGATCCACCGGGTGGTCCCGCGGGGGGCTCGGCGGCGTTCGCGGACCCGTCAGGAATGGGGAACCCGCGGCGGCACCCGCAGGACGACCGGCTCACCGGAGGCGGACCGGATCACCGGAGGCGACGCCGCCGGGCGCGCGGCGGACACCGCGCGCCCGGCGGCGTTCACGCCGGGTGCGAGCCGGGTGTGACTAGAGGCGCTCGACGACGTGGTCGATGCAGTGGGTCAGCGCCTCGACGTCGGCCGGGTCGACCGCGGGGAACATCGCGATGCGGAGCTGGTTGCGGCCCAGCTTGCGGTAGGGCTCGGTGTCCACGATGCCGTTGGCGCGCAGCACCTTGGCGACCGCGGCGGCGTCCACCTCGTCGGAGAAGTCGATGGTGCCGACGACGTTGGAGCGGAACTCGGGGGCGGCGAACGGCGTGGTGTAGGAGGTCTTCTCCGCCCACGTGTAGAGCCGGCTCGCCGAGTCGGCGCTGCGCGCCGTGGTCCAGGCCAGGCCGCCCTGGGCGTTCATCCACTCGATCTGCTCGGCGAGCAGGAAGAGCGTGGCGACCGCGGGGGTGTTGTAGGTCTGGTCCTTGGCGGAGTTGTCGATCGCCACGGGCAGGCTGAAGAACTCGGGGATGTAGCGGCCGCTGCCGGCGATCTCCTCGACCCGGGCCAGCGCGGCCGGGGACATCAGGGCGATCCACAGGCCGCCGTCGGAGGCGAAGCTCTTCTGCGGCGCGAAGTAGTAGACATCGGTCTCGCTGACGTCGACGGGCAGGCCGCCGGCGCCGGAGGTGGCGTCCACGAGCACGAGCGAGCCGTCCTCGCCCACGCGCCGGATGGGCATCGCGACGCCGGTCGAGGTCTCGTTGTGGGTGAGCGCGTAGACGTCCACCCCCGCCTCGGTGACGGCCTCCGGGTGGCGGCCGACCTCGGACTTGATGACGCTCGGGTCGCCCAGCCACGGGGCCTTGGCCGTGACGGAGGCGAACTTGGAGGAGAACTCGCCGAAGTGCAGGTGCTGCGACCGCTCGCGGATGAGCCCGAACGCGGCGATGTCCCAGAACGCGGTGGTGCCGCCGTTGCCGAGGACGACCTCGTAGCCCTCGGGGAGGGAGAACAGCTCCGACAGCCCCGCCCGGACGCGCCCGACGAGCGACTTGACCGGCTTCTGGCGGTGGGAGGTGCCCAGCACGCTCGCGCCGGAGGCGGCCAGAGCCGAGATCTGCTCGGGGCGCACCTTCGAGGGCCCGCAGCCGAAACGGCCGTCGGCGGGCTTGAGGTCAGAGGGAATCACGATGTCAGCCACCTGACCAGCCTACTGAGCCCGTCCGGCGGCCCTGACCCGGGTCCGGGATTCGAGACGGAGATTACTGGAGGACGAGACGGCCGCCCCACGCGAGACGGCCGCCCCGTGGAGACCGCGGGGCGGCCGTACCGGCTTCAGGACGTCAGAACTTGCCGACGACCGCGTCGGCGCCGGGGACGTCGTTGACCGAGCGCTGCGCCGGGCCGACGTAGTCGGAGCTGGGGCGGACGAGCCTGCCCGTGCGCTTCTGCTCCAGGATGTGCGCGGCCCAGCCCGCGGTGCGGGCGCAGGTGAACATCGAGGTGAACATGTGCGGGGGGACCTGGGCGAAGTCCAGGACGACCGCGGCCCAGTACTCGACGTTGGTGGCGAGCACCCGGTCGGGCTTGCGGGCGTGCAGCTCCTCCAGCGCGGCCTTCTCCAGCGCCGCCGCGACCTCGTAGCGGGGCGCGTCGAGCTCCTTGGCGGTACGGCGCAGCACGCGTGCCCGGGGGTCCTCGGCGCGGTAGACGCGGTGGCCGAAGCCCATGAGCCGCTGCCCCTTGTCCAGCTCGCTCCGGACGTACTTCTTGGCGTCGCCGACCTGCTCGACACCCTCGATCATGTGCAGCACGCGGGCGGGGGCGCCGCCGTGCAGCGGACCCGACATGGCGCCGACCGCACCGCTCAGCGCCGCGGAGACGTCGGCGCCGGTGGAGGCGATGACGCGGGCGGTGAAGGTGGAGGCGTTCATGCCGTGCTCGGCCGCGGACACCCAGTAGGCGTCGATGGCCTTGACGTGCTTGGGGTCGGGCTCGCCCCGCCAGCGGACCATGAACCGCTCGACGATGCTCTGGGCCTCGTCGACGCGCTTCTGCGGGACCATCGGCAGGCCGAGGCCGCGCGCCGACTGGGCCACGAAGCTGAGGGCGGTCACGCTGGCGCGCGCGAGGTTGTCGCGCGCCTCGTCCTCGTCGATGTCGAGCAGCGGCTTGAAGCCGTAGGCGGGGGCCAGCATGGCCAGCGCACTCTGCACGTCGACGCGGATGTCACCGGAATGGACAGGAATGGGGTACGGCTCGGCCGGGGGGAGGCCCGGCTGAAACTTGTTGTCGACGAGCAGGCCCCAGACGTTCCCGAAGGAGACGCGGCCGACCAGCTCTTCGATGTCGACGCCCCGGTAGCGGAGGGCGCCCCCTTCTTTGTCCGGTTCCGCGATCTCCGTCTCGAAAGCTACGACGCCTTCGAGCCCGGGTTTGAAGTCGGACATTCTCGGCCGCCTCCCTTTCTTGAAGTCAAAGCCTTGATGTCGAGATACCGGCGAGTCATATTCAACCCCCTGCGGGGAGTAGACCTGCCGCCGGTCCCGCCGGAACGCGATAGCCCCAGGTGGGGGGCGGTGCGCGTGGGCGGCGGTCAAGCACGCGAGAATACCGTCCCGTGGACGCCACCTCGCGCCCGCCGTCGCCGGCGGGGCTCCGACGCACCTACGAGGGTCATCCCCTGCTGGAGGAGGACCTCGCACCCGATCCCATCTCCCAGTTCGCCGCCTGGTTCGGCGAGGCCGTGGACGCCGGGCTTCCCGAGCCGAACGCGATGGTCGTCGCGACGTGCTCGGCGGGCGGGCGGCCGACGGCGCGGACCGTGCTGCTCAAGGGCTACGACGAGACCGGGTTCGTCTTCTACACCAACTACGAGTCGCGCAAGGGCCGGGACCTGACCGAGAACCCCCGGGCCTGCCTGCTGTTCCCCTGGCACGCCATCCGCCGCCAGGTGCGGGTGGAGGGCCCGGTGGTCCGGGTGCCGCGGGAGGAGTCGGCCGCCTACTTCCGGTCCCGGCCGTACGGCTCGCGGATCGGCGCCTGGGCGTCGCGGCAGTCCGCGGTGGTGGGTTCGCGGCGGGAACTGGACGAGCGGTACGCCAGGCTGGCGGAGCGCTGGCCCGAGGACCCGCCGGTGCCGGACTTCTGGGGCGGGTTCCGGGTCGTGCCGGCGGAGGCGGAGTTCTGGCAGGGCCAGCTCGACCGCATGCACGACCGGCTGCGCTACCGCCGCGCGGGGGACTCCTGGGTCGTCGAGCGCCTGGCCCCCTGACCGCGTCCGGCCGGTTCCCGGCGGGCGGGCCGCCGGCCCGGTGGCCGTGCCCGTCGGGTCCGCCTGCCCGTGCCCGCGGGGCTCGCCGCGTCCGGGGGCCCCGGGGCTCGCCGCGTCCGGGGGCCCCGGGGCTCGCCGCGTCGGGGGGCTCCGGGGCGGGCCGCGTCGGGGGCTCCGGGACGGCGGGGAAGCATTCCGGGCCGCGCCGCGTTGCCGTCGTTCGTCATCTGGGGTCATCGCGGGCGGTTCTCCCAATAGGGTCGTAGCCCGAGACCTTTTTGCGAATCCAGCCCTGTCCGGAACGAGCCGCGGGACGCCGCGGAGCGGACGCGGCGCCGATACAGGACGGGAGGAGTCTTGACCGCACACGGTTTGATCGACACCACGGAGATGTACCTCCGTACGATCTTCGAGCTGGAGGAGGAGGGGATCGTCCCCCTCCGGGCCCGTATCGCCGAGCGGCTCCAGCAGAGCGGCCCGACCGTCAGCCAGACGGTCGCGCGGATGGAGCGGGACGGCCTGGTCCGGGTCGAGGGCGACCGGCACCTGACCATGACCGACCTCGGCCGCACCCTGGCGACCCGCGTCATGCGCAAGCACCGCCTCGCGGAGTGCCTGCTGACCCAGGTGATCGGCCTGCCCTGGGAGGAGGTGCACATCGAGGCGTGCCGCTGGGAGCACGTGATGTCCGAGTCCGTCGAGGCGCGCCTGATCACGCTGCTGAACAACCCGACCAGGGACCCGCACGGCAACCCGATCCCCGGGCTGGAGGAGCTCGGCGTGACCGCGGCCGGAGTCGAATGGGAGTCGCTGCCGTCGATGGCGGAGGCGGCCGGACCCAGGGATGTACCCGTTGTCGTGCGTCGAATTAGCGAACAAGTGCAAAGCGATCCCGCTGTGATGCTTAAACTCAAGCAAGTTGGGATACAACCCGGACGCGAGGTGACGCTCGCGGCGAGCGACGACGGTGTGCGGGTGATAGGTGACGATGCGACGGGCAACTCTCTTGCGGACCTTCCGCGGGAGGTCGCTGCCCACGTCTTCGTCTCCGCGCGCTGACCGGCGCGCATTCACCCGGTTGGATCCCACGGGGAAATCCCTCCACTCCCCGGCCGAGACTGCAGCAGGAGCAACCGTGGTTGGCTTTGCGCACACCCGTTACCGAGGGGCGGTCACTCGATGAAGCGGTGGGGGGATCTTCCGCAGGACGCCGCCGACCACCTCTCGGCCGGAGCCGTCCTCGACCAGGCGGAGATGGCGGTGGTGGTCACCGACCGCTTCAGCAATCTCCTCTACTGGAACCCGTTCGCCGAGCGGCTCTTCGGCCGTTCCGGCCCGCCGGGCTCCACGGAGCCGCGGGGGCTCGCGCCGAACCTCACGGACGCCGACCACCCGCTCGTGGTCGAGGCCGCCAAGCAGGTGCTCAAGGGCGGCGTCTGGGAGGGCACCTTCGAGGTCAAGCGCGGCGACGGGACGATGATCTACGTTCGCGCGCAGGCCGTGCCCCTGCGCCACTCCTCCGGGGCGGTGTCGGGCATCGTCATCACCGCCCGTGAGGCGATGCGGAGCAACGAGCGGGAGAAGGACCGCTTCGGCCTGCTGGAGCGGATCGGCGAGCGCCTCGCCGGCTCGCTCTACGTCGAGGAGACGCTCAAGCGCGTCGCCGAGATGCTCGTCCCGCAGTTCGCCGACCACTGCTTCATCGAGCTGATGGAGGGCGAGCGGCTGACCCGGAGGGTCTCCACCCACGTGCAGGGCTGGAGCCCGCCGCCGGGCACCTGGGCTCCGCTGGGCGCCGAGATCCGCTACCCCGCGGGCCACTACGCCGACACCGCGCTGCGCCGCCAGGAGACGATCCTGGTCGAGGACTTCGCCCGGACCCGCTACCCGAGCCCGAGCGAGGGCAGCACCCGGTTGGCCGCGGAGGTCGGCCTGACGTCGGCCATCGTCGCCCCGCTGTGCGTGCGCGGCGAGACGCTCGGCCTGATGTACCTGGGGCTGTCCAACCTGACCGACCGGCGCAGCCCGCACTACGACACCTTCGACCGCGACTTCGTCGGGGCCATCGCCACCCGGGTCGCGCTGGCGGTGGACAACGCGCTGCTGTTCGAGGAGGAGCGGCACACCGCCGAGTCCTTCCAGAAGTACCTCCTGCCCCGCGCGCTGCCCCAGCTCGACGGACTGGAGATCGCGGTCCGCTACTACCCCGCCGCGCCGCTCGCCTCGCACGGCCAGGGCATCCAGACCCAGGTCGGCGGTGACTGGTACGACGTGATCCCGCTCTCGGCGGGCCGGGTCGGCATCGTCATCGGCGACGTGGAGGGCCGGGGCGCCAAGGCCGCCGCCGTCATGGGGCAGCTCCGGGCCGCGCTGCGCGCCTTCGCCCAGGACGACAAGCCGCCCGCGGAGATCCTCGCCCGCCTGGACGAGTGGACCCGCATCATCGCCACCCCGGAGCAGGACGACAGCGGTGAGGACATCAGCGTCCCGCCCATCGTCACCTGCCAGTACCTCGTCTACGACGCCTGGTCGCGGGAGCTGTCCTTCGCCAACGCCGGACACGCCCCGCCGCTGCTGCTCGTCGACGACACCTGCGTCGAGCTCGACATCAAGGAGGTCGGCCAGCCGCTCGGCGTCCGCGCCAAGGGCGTGCACGCCGACCTGGTCTACAAGGAGGAGACGCGGACGCTGCCGCCGGGGGCGTCGCTGCTGCTCTACACCGACGGCCTGGTGGACCGCCGCCCGATGCGCGACTCCGGCAGCCGCCCGCTCAGCGACGAGGAGAACCTCACGCTGCTCTGCGACAGGCTCGTGGAGTTCTCCCGCGACTCGGTGGAGCACATCGCCGACGCCGCGACGGTCGCGGTGCCGGGGGAGATCGACGACGACATGGCCATCCTGGTGGTCCGGTCCGCCGCCGCCGACCTGCAGGTCGAGGAGCGCACCTTCGCGGCTCAACCGATCATGGTCAGCGAGGCCCGCCGGATGGCGTCGGAGGCCTTCGCCGAGTGGAACGTCCCGGAGGAGCGGGCCGAGCTCGCCTGCCTGCTCGTCTCCGAGGTGGTCACCAACGTCGTGCTGCACGCCGCCAACTCCAACGTCCCCCGCCGGGACCTGGTGATGGACGGCGGCTCGCTCGACTTCGACGAGTCCTGGGACCTGCCCGGTTTCGAGGACGAGGACGAGGTGGCGGCGGAGAAGGAGTTCACGCTCCGGATCCGCCGCGGCCGGGAGTCCGTCTGGGTCGAGGTCTTCGACCAGGACCTGCGGCTCCCCCGCATCCGCAGCGCGGGGGAGAACGACGAGGGAGGCCGCGGCCTCTACCTCGTCGACCAGCTCGCCCGGCGCTGGGGCTCCCGCCCCACGCAGGAGGGCAAGGCCGTCTGGTTCGAGATCCCCACCCGGTCGCGCTGAGCGCGCCGCCCGGCCCCGTGCGGTCACGGGGCTAGGCCCGCCGCCCGATCGGTGCTTGAGTGGTCTCATGGAGCTGGCCTTCGAACGACGCGGGGCCGGAGCGCCCCTGATCCTGCTGCACGGCATCGGGCACCACTGGCAGGGGTGGCTGCCCGTGCTCGACCGTCTCGCCGCCGAGCGGGACGTGATCGCCGTCGACTTCCCGGGGTTCGGCGTCTCGCCGCCGCTGCCGCCCGGCACGCCGTACACCGCGGAGACGCTCGCGGACGCGGTCGAGTCCTTCTGCGGGATGCTCGGCGTCCGCGAGCCGCACGTGGCGGGCAACTCGCTCGGCGGCTACGTCGCGCTGGAGCTCGCCTCCCGCGGGGTCGTCCGCACGGCCGCGGCGCTGTCCCCGGCGGGGTTCTGGAGCCGGGGCGAGCTGCGCTACCTCCAGACGGTGCTCCGCGCGACGAGGGCGGCGGCGCTGGCCCTCCCGCCGGAGCGGGCCGAGGCGACGGCGCGCAACCCGGTCGCGCGGGCGCTGTCGACGGGCGTGATGGTGGCCCATCCGGGCAGGCTCTCCGAGGAGGCGGTCCTGGCCGCCGGAGAGGCCCTGCGGGGTGCCCGGGGGTTCGACGAGACGCTGGCCTCGTTCGCGTGGCTGATGCCTCCGGCGCCGCCCAAGGTGCCGGTCACGATCGCCTGGGGCGAGCGCGACCGGCTGCTGCTGCGGCGGCAGGCGGTGCGGGCGGCGCGGTGGTCCGGGCAGCGGGTGAAACTGCTGCGGGGCTGCGGCCACCTGCCGATGAGCGACGATCCCGAGCTGGTCGCCCGGGTGCTGCTGGAGGCGTCCGCCGGTTAGCGCGCGGCCCGGGACCCGCCGGCGCGCGGTTCGTTCCCGGCGCGGCCCGGCGCATCGTCCGTCAGCGCATGGTCTGGCCCCAGACGGCGAGCATCACGATGATGAACACGATCATGACGCCCGCGTAGGCGAGGGGACCGAGCCGCAGTGCCCGGCGCACCCGGTTCAGTCCCCAGGCGAACAGGAACGCCAGGAAGACCAGCAGGATCAGTCCGCTGTCCATCGTCACCGCCTCGGGGGAGTCTCGCTGACCAGTATGCGCCGTCCGGCCGCGGGGTGCGGAGGTTCCGCGCGGGCCTCCGTACGCTGCGGGTGCGTACGGCGCGGCGGTTCGTGGCAGGGTGGCCGTCGTGAACAGAACGTCGAAGACAACGCGTGTCCTGCTGGCGGCGGCGTTCGCCGTCTGCCTCTCCGCCTGCACGGGGGAGGGCGGCTCGGACCCGTCCGCCGCCCCGGGGGCGCCCTCCGCCTCGGGATCCGCTCCGCAGGCGGCGTCTCCCGCCGCCTCCACCCCGGCCCCGCCTCCGGAGACGGCCCCGGAGACGGCCGAGGCGTCGCCTCCGGCGTCCTCGCCGTCGGCGCCGGCGAGCCCGGACATCCCCGGCGGCAGAGGCCTCGACGAGGATGTGCAGGGTCAGGTCACCATGAAGGGGGCGGATTCCATCCTGATCGCGGGGGACGACGCCGGCGACCGCACCGCGCAGCTCCTGCCGTACACCGAGGTGCTCGACGTGCAGGGCGGCGTCTGCGACGAGGGGGCGATCCCGCACCGGTGCAGCGTGGACCAGCTGAAGAAGGCGCTCAAGGCGGACGTCTCGCTGTACGCCAAGGTGACGATCAAGGACGGGGTGGCGGTGAGGATCGAGGAGCTCGTCAGGAACTGAGGCTCCGGCCGCCGACCACGCCCGCACCGGGAGGCATTCCGTCGTGCGGGCGTGGGCGCGGGGCGGGCGTGGCCGGTGACCGGCGTCGCGGCCCGGAGGGGCCGAAGAGGCCCGACGAGAGGGCTGAAAGCGGTCAGAAGTGGTCGGCAGCGGTCGGCAGCGGTCGGCGGCGGGCAGAAACGGCCGGCAGCGGTCGGCGGCGGGCAGAAACGGCCGGCAGCGGTCGGCGGCGGTCAGAAGCCGAAGGAGCGGCCGATGATCTCCTTCATGATCTCGGTGGTCCCGCCGTAGATCGTCTGGACGCGGCTGTCGATCCAGGCCTTGGCGACGGGGTACTCCATCATGTAGCCGTAGCCGCCGTGCAGCTGGAGGCAGCGGTCGATGACCTTGGTCTGCAGCTCGGTGGTCCACCACTTGGCCTTGGCGGCGTCCACGACGGTGAGCCGCCCCGCGTTGAGGGCGAGGATGCACTTGTCCAGGTAGTGCCGGGCGATCTCCACCTCGGTGTCCAGCTCGGCCAGCACGAACCGGGTGTTCTGGAAGGTGCCGATGCTGCGCCCAAAGGCCTGGCGGTTCTTGCAGTAGTCGATGGTCGCCTTGAGCACGGTCTCGGCGGCGGCCACCGCCGCGACGGCGATCGACAGGCGCTCCTGCGGCAGGTTGCCCATGAGCTGGAAGAAGCCCTGGCCCTCCTGGTCGCCGAGCAGGTTGGCGGCGGGGACGCGGACGTTGTCGAAGGACAGCTCGGCGGTGTCCTGGGCGTGCATGCCGATCTTGTCCAGGTTGCGGCCCCGGGTGAAGCCCTCCATGCCGCGCTCGACGACCAGCAGCGAGATGCCCCGGGCGCCCGCGGCCGGGTCGGTCTTGGCGACGGCCACCACCAGGTCGGAGTTGATGCCGTTGGTGATGAAGGTCTTGGAACCGTTGAGGACGTAGTGGTCGCCGTCGCGCACGGCGGTGGTCCGCACGCCCTGCAGGTCGCTGCCGGCCCCCGGCTCGGTCATCGCGACGGCGGTGATCAGCTCGCCGCTCGCGAACCCGGGCAGCCACCGGCCCTTCTGCTCGTCGCTGGTCAGGTCGACGAAGTACGGGGCCATGACGTCGTTGTGGAGGGAGAAGCCGAGGCCCGACGCGCCGACCCGGGTGATCTCCTCCACGATCACCGCGTTGTAGCGGAAGTCCTTGATGCCCGCCCCGCCGAACTCCTCCGGCACGCCGAAGCCGAACATCCCGACCTCGCCGGCCTTCTTCCATACCTCGCGGGGGACGATGCCGTCCTTCTCCCACCGGTCGTGGTGGGGCACGACCTCCCGGGCCAGGAACTCGCGCACGGTCTCCCGGAAGAGGTCGTGCTCCTCCTCGAAGAGGTCTCGCTGCATGGACTGCCTCCTTAGGGTCTCCGCGGAACAGAATACGATTCTGTTACCTGGAGGTACAGGAGATCGGGGCGCCGGGTTCGCCGGATGGAACGTTCAGAGATCACAACTGCGCCACAGTGCCCCTGGAGTCTCCCCGAACCTCCTGCGGGGTGCGGCCGTATACCAGTACGATCCGGACCGGTTGTGATGAAATGACCACTTCTGTGTCCAGGTTTTACGAGCGGAGTGACCAGTGGCGCGGTGGACGACAGGACTCCGTACGGCGGTCGCGGTCCCGATGCTGGGCCTGCTGAGCGGCGCGCTGGTCGTGCTGTCCTCCGGCACGGCCTCCGCGAACAACGCCGAGTTCGTCATCGATTACAAGTGCACCGGGGGAATGGCCAGGGAGGGCGCGGTGCGCCTGCAGACCAAGCTGTCGATCCCCACGGTGCTGTCGGTCGGTGACCCGCTGAGCATCGGATGGAACCTCGCGTACACCGGAGGCACGACCAAGTTCAGCACCCCGCAGGGCGCCGCCTCCGGAGGAAAGGTCACGGTTACCGGCAACGTGCAGCTCTCCGGCGCCTGGCAGGGCATCCTCCAACCGGTCGGGAGCGCCGACCAGTCGGACGACGTCCTGGAACTTCCGGAGACGATCTCCGACGCCGCGCAGACCACCCGGGCGGCGAAGGTCGTCCTTGTACCGGAGCGGTTGTTCGTCGACTACACGCCGCCTGCGGGCGAGAGGATGGTCAACGACGACGATTCGGCGGTGAAGTACGGCGGGGTGGCCGGATGGGACGACCTGAGCGACCAACCGCCGCACCACAACGACTATCAGCGGGACGTCCACCGTACGAAGAATGAGGGCGACAGCGCCTTCATGCAGTTCTCCGGCACCGGCATCGACTACATCGCCCGGCGCGACAAGGACGCGGGCAAGGTCTGGTTCAAGATCGATGGCAAGGCGGCCACGCCGGCCTCCGTCGACGCGTCGAAGGAGGAGAACGGGGAGCAGACGAACTCCTCCACCCAGGGCGGGCAGACCCTCTGGAGCTTCCGCGGTCTCAGCTACGGTCCGCACACCATCGAGATCATGGACGACGGCGGTGATGGCAAGTGGACCCAGTTGGACGCCTTCCGGGTCGTCACGGAGGAACTGGCGGGTCCGCCGCACTGGTACCGCTCCGTATGCAGGCTCGTCAGCAAGCCGGTGGCGGTGGAGGTCACCATCGGTGAGGCTGGCACGACGATGTCGCCGACCCCCACGATGACCGGCTCGCCGACCCCCACGATGACCGGCTCGCCGACCTCGACCCCCACGTCCACACCGACCTCCACGCCGACGTCCACCGGCACCAGGGTTCCGCCGACGTGCACTCCCGGCCCCACCACGTCGGCCACGGGCAGTCCTTTGTCCACCCCCTCGTCCACTCCGACGCCCACCTGCGTCACGCCTACCTCCGGAGGAACCGGTCCGACCCCGGGGACGAGCAAGAGTGCCTCGTCCTCCACCTCCGCCAAGGCCACCACGCCCAAGCCGACCACGACCGCCACCGTCACCGTCACGCCGACCCGGGCGACGCCCACCACCCCCCAGGTCGTGGTGACGCCGCAGGGCGGCGCGGACACGGGCGGCCGGCCCGGTGAACGTTCCGGGCTGGGCCTCGTCGGAGCCGGGTCGGCCATGCTCTTCGGCGGGATGCTGGGCGGCGTGGTGCTCGTCCGGCGCCGGGCGGGGCACGCGCGGGGCGGAGAGTAGGCATGGGCGCCGGAACGCATCCGGAGTCGCCGCAGGAGGGGCCCGGCCCCCTTCCGGAGAACGGTTCCGCCTATCCGGGTGTCGGCTCCGCCCATCCGGGCGGTGCTTCCGCCCATCCGGGCGGTGCTTCCGGCTATTCGGGCGGTGGCTCCGGCTACCCGGGCGGTGGCCCTGTCCCCCCGGGAGGCGCGCCCGCGGCCGGCGGGGGCAGGAGGTGGCTGCTCCCCTCCCTCCTGGTCGCCGGGTCGCTGGGCGGGGTGGCGATGGTCATGGCCGGGCTGCTGGCCTACCTGGCCCCGCTCTCCGAGGAGGAGATGTACGGGCCTCCGGTGCCCCAGGCGGCGGCGCAGAACCAGCCGCCGCCCGTCCAGCCGCAGGACCAGGGCGCGGCGGGGGCACCCGCCGAGGTGGGACCGGGCGGGCTGGAGACGCCGCTGACGGCCGCCGCGCCCACGGCCGCGCCGCCGCTGCCCGTCGTGATGCCGCCGGAGCCGCTCACGAGCGAGGGGGCGACCCCGCGCAGGATCGCCATCCCCAAGATCGGTGTGCTGTCGTCGCTGATGACGCTCGGGATCGACAAGAGGCAGCGGGTCCAGACCCCTCCGCTGACCAGGCTCCACCAGGCGGGCTGGTACAAGCACGGTCCCGTCCCCGGCCAGCAGGGGCCCGCGGTCGTCCTCGGCCACGTCAACGGCAACGGCAAGGCCGGGGTCTTCGTCCGGCTGAAGGAACTCCGGCGCGGAGACAAGATCAAGGTCTCGCGTTCGGACGGGGCCGTGGCGGAGTTCACCGTCGACGGGGTCGAGCAGGTCAGCAAGCAGGCCTTCCCGTCGAAGCGGGTCTACGGCAACACCGGTGAGGCGACCCTGCGCCTGATCACCTGCGGCGGCGTGCTCAACCAGAAGACCGGCCACTACACCGACAACATCATCGTCTACGCGACCCTCTCGGCCACCGGCAAGGCCAGGGCAGCCTCCCGCTGACCCGGGCGTTCACACCGTGACGAGACGTACGTCTTGCGCGTCGAGTGCCTTCAGACAGGCGGCCATGTCCTCGGGGTCGCTGGTGAGCACCACGGCACTGCCGTGACGTGCGGCGGTCAGTGCCACCAGGGCGTCGACCGCGTCCGGACGCTTCTTCGGCGGTAGTCCGGCCCTGCCGAGAGCGCCTCCGATCCGCTGCCAGTCGGCGAGGTCCGGTGCGGTCGTGCACATCAGGCAGGTGGGCTGCCCCGCCGCTGCCGGGCGGAGCGCCGGAGCGGAACCCCGTGCCTGGGGAACGGTGCAGTCACGTAGCGAGGCGGCGATGGCGTGAACCAGAGTCGGAGCCGGACGCCAGACCTGAGTCAGGACGGGACCCAGCACGACCGCACGGTGCGGTGCGGCCTTGAGACCGTCGTGCAGTCGCACGGCCTTGGCCTTGCGGTCGGCGAGAGCGATCAACATCCCCGTGTCGTAGACAATGATCAAAAGTGTGGAGTCGGGTGGCTCCGGTCTTCCTGCCGCCGCATGCCGTGCGGCTCGGGCCCCTCACGCCCGGGCATCCCCGCAGTCTCCACGCCCTGAGACGACCGACCCGTCCGCGCCGTCATGCACGGCCGCTTCCGCTCTCCCTGCCACGGCGTCGCCTCCTGCGGAGGAGCTTCGTCGACCATTTGAGGATCGTCCAGCGGACGGTGAGAAGGGGGAGGTCTGGGACGCGGGAGAATTTTTGCCCGTTTTGCCGAGATGTTTCCGCTTGCCGGTCGGTCTCCATAAGATCTATGACACGACTTGACCATCGGTGGGCATCCCGGGCGACCGCCCCACCGCGCAACCTCATCCAACCGGGGAGAGACCGTGCTGAAGTCCAAGACGCGCAGGCGCGTCGCGGTCAAGACGGCCGCCATCGGCGCAGTGGGCGCCGGTGTCCTCTTCGGAGCCGTCCCGGCGATCGCGTCGATGGCGGCGGCTCCCAAGCCGGTCACCTACAACTGCGAGCCGCAGACCGGGGGAGCCTCCAGCCCCTACAAGTTCCAGATGGACCTGACCGGCCCGCTGGCGCCGACGCCGAACGGCCCGGTCGTCGCGACCTGGAAGATCGGCCAGCCCATCGCCCCCGAGCCGAGCCTGCTCGCCCCGTCGGCCATCGCCGCCACCGAGCGCCTCGTGGTCGAGGCGGAGGCACTGGTCACCGGCTCGCCGCTGCCCACGCAGAGCGCGGCCGTCTTCGCCACGGTCTCGGCCGCCCCGGCGGCGGTGCCCCAGGGCGGCCCGCTGACGCCTCCCCCCGTGCTCATCACGATGACGCCGACGGCCACCGGCGTCATCGGGGTCCAGCCCAGCTCCTTCATCCTGGCGGTGACCTCGGCCGGCGGCACCGGGACCCTCAACGACCTCTACGAGTGCACGCCCGCGTCCCCGGCCGAGGTCACCGCCGCCGGGCTGCTGATCACGGTGAAGCCCTCCGGCGCCGGCACCGGTACGGGCACCCCGACGGCGACGCCCACCGCCACGGCCACGACGCCGAAGCCGACGATCACCGTCACCACCACCATCACGCCGGAGCCCACGAAGAGCACCAAGACCGTCAAGAGCCCCAAGACACGGCAGATCGAGGAGACGCCCGAGGGCGCGGCGTCCACGGGCGGCGGCGGCGAGGCCGGTCCGGACGCCCGCATGATCATGTTGAGCGGGGCGCTGATGGTCGCGGCGGCCGGCGCCGGCGGGCTGGTGCTGCGGCGCCGTACCGCGCAGCGGGGCTGACCGGGGTGGCCGGATGACCACGCCCCCTCCGGACGGCCGGCGGCCGGGGCCCGCCCCGCAGGGCGGAGGACCGCGACGGCCCGCGCAGCCGTACGGGCATCCCGACCAGGGCCGCCCGCCGTACGGGCATTCCGACCAGGGCCGCCTCCCTCCGGGGCATGGCCGGGCGGGCCACCTCCCCCCGGGGTACGGCCGGGCGGGCGGTCTCCCTCTGGGGTACGGCGATCCGGGTCATCCGCCGCCCGGGTACGGCGAGCCGTACGTCGACCCCGCCGGGGGGCGGGTGCTGCGGTCGGTGCTGATCCTGGCCGGGATCGCCGGGGTGGTCACGGTGCTCGTGGGGATGATCCTCATGGTCTCCGCGCCCGAGCAGTACGGCCTCGCCGACGAGCGGACCACGCTGCCGCCGCGGGTGCAGCCGAGCGCCGCCGGAGCGGAGCAGTACTTCCAGGCCGCCCCGACCGTGCCGCCGCCGCAGCCGAGCCTGCCCGCGGCCCCGCCGCTGCAGCCGTCGACCCCGCTCCGCCTGGTCATCCCGAAGCTCGGCGTCAGCGCGCCGATCGAGTCCGTCGGGCTCGACCGGCGGGGGGCGATCGAGGTGCCGCCGGTGAGCGACCCCAACCTCGTCGGCTGGTACCGCTCGGGCCCCACCGCGGGGGAGGCGGGTCCGGCGATCATGCTGGGGCACAAGGACACCCGGAGGGGGAGCGCGGTCTTCAGCCGCCTCCACGAGATCCGCAACGGCGACGTCATCGAGGTGCACCGCCAGGACGGCCTGATCGCGGTGTTCACCGTGGGCGGGCTGGAGCAGGCGGAGAAGTCGGTCTTCCCGACGCAGCGGGTGTACGGCGAGTCGGCCGTGCCGCAACTGCACCTGATCACCTGCGGCGGGACCTACGACCGCGCGACCGGCCACTACACCGACAACGTGATCGCCTACGCGACGATGACGGGAACCCGCCGGACATGAGCGCGGACACCGTCCCCGGGCGCGGGGGGAGCGGCGAAGGGGAGAGCGGAGAGGCCGGGGGGGCCGGTACGGCGGCGGCGGAGGCCGGGGGAACCGGTACCGCGGCGGCGGAGCCGGCCTCCGGCGGTGCCGGGCTCAGGGGGCGCGTCGCCGGAGTCGCCGCCGGAGCCCTGGAGCGCGCCGACGGGTTCGTGCAGCGGCGGGTCCACCCCCTGGTGCTGGGCGCGACGGTGCTGCTGGCCGCCTACGCCTACGCCGTACTCGGGCTGGTCAAGCTGGCCACCTTCCGGAGCAGCATCTTCGACCTGGTCATCTTCGACCAGGCGGTGCGCGGCTACGCCGGCTTCGGGCCCCCGACGGCGCCCGCGGTGGGCGTGAACCACGGCCTGGGCATGGACTTCCTCCAGCTCGCCGACCACTTCTCGCCGATCCTCGCCGTCCTGGCTCCGCTGTACTGGATCCACGACGGGCCGCAGACCCTGATCATCGCCCAGGCCGTCCTGCTCGCACTGGCCGCGGTCCCCGTCTGGCACTACGCCGCGCGCCGCCTGGGCCCGGTCCCCGCCCACCTGGTCGCGGTGGCCTACGCGCTCTCGTGGCCGGTCGCGCAGACCGCCGGGTTCGACTTCCACGAGGTGGCCTTCGTCCCGCTGCTGAGCGCGATCATGATCGAGCGCTTCGACGCGGGCCGCCGGGGCGTGGCGGTCCTGGCCGCGCTGGGCCTGCTGCTGGTCAAGGAGGACATGGGCCTGCTCGTCGCGGGCTTCGGCCTCTACCTGCTCGTCACACGGCGCAGGCTGGAGGGGACCGCGTTCGTCCTGCTCGCGCTCGCGGCGCTGGTGACGGTCCGCGGTGTCCTGATGCCGCTGGCGGGTTCGGGCGAGACGGGCTTCCACTGGGCCTACGGCCGGTGGGGGGCGACCGCGGGCGAGGCCGTGGCCGGGATGGCGCGCGACCCGCTGGGGACGCTGTGGCAGTTCGTCAGCCCGGAGATCAAGGTCGACACCCTGGCCTTCCTCCTCTGGCCGGTGCTGCTGACCGCGCTGCTCTCGCCGCTCACCTTGATGGCGGTTCCGATGATCGCCGAACGCTTCCTGGGCGACCGGTCGCAGTGGTGGGGGCCGGACCACCACTACAACGCCTTCATCGTGGCGGTCCTGCTGTGCGCGGGCGTGGACGGGGTGGACCGGCTGGGACGGCGCCTGCGGGCCGGGCACGCCGGGCGGGGCGTCGACCGGAGCACCGACCGGAGCACCGACCGCGGCGCGGACGGGCCGGAGGTGGCGGACGGGCCGGAGGTGGCGGACGGGCCGGAGGGGCCGGGCCGGGACGCGGAGCGCGTCGAAGGCCGGGACGCGGGACACGCGGTGGGCCGTCACTGGGCGGTCGCCGTCTGCGTGATCGCCATCACGCTGATCCCGCGCTTCGCGCTCGGCAACCTGGTCGAGTGGTCCTTCTACGCGGGCGATCCGCACGTCGCGGCGGCCCGGCAGGCGGTGGCCGTGGTGCCGGACGGGGTGGTCGTCGAAGCCGTCAACCACGTCGGGCCGGCGCTCAGCTCGCGGACGACCGTGCTGTTGTGGGGGCCCGACCCCCGCGGCGCGCCGTGGATCGTGGCCGACGTGGACCGCTGGTCCTTCCCGTTCGGAGCCCACGACCTCCAGCGGCAGCGGGTCGACGAGGCGCTGCGCGGCGGTTACCGCACGGTCTTCGAAAGGGACGGCTACATCGTGCTGCACCGTCCGTCCTGATCCGGCGCCGGGCCGTGCCGTTCCGGCGCCGGGCCGGGCCGGGCCGTTCCGGCGTCCACGCCCGCCGATCACCAGAGGTCTCCGGAAGGGTCTCCGACCCGGGAGGGAGGGCTCCTCCGCCGGGCCGGTTCTCCCGCCACGCCCTTCCGGGGACTCCCGGGCGGGCGCGGGCGGAGGTTCTGAGGTAACCTCCTACTGACAGAATGATGCTCGGTTTCATTGGGACGGGACCCAGGAGGCACTGTGGCAGAGGCGTACATCGTCGGGGCGGTCCGTACCCCGGTCGGCAAGAAGAAGGGCGGGCTGTCCACCGTCCACCCCACCGACCTGGCCGCGCACACCCTCAAGGCGCTGATCGACCGCACGGGCGTCGACCCGTCCGCGGTCGAGGACGTGATCATGGGATGCGTGATGCAGTTCGGTCCGCAGAGCATGGACATCGCCCGTAACGCGTGGCTCTCGGCGGGCCTGCCGGAGAGCGTCCCCGGCGTCACCATCGACCGCCAGTGCGGCTCCTCCCAGCAGTCGATCCACTTCGCGGCCCAGGGCGTGCTCTCCGGCACCCAGGACCTCGTGATCGCCGCCGGGGTGGAGTCGATGAGCATCGTCCCCATGGGGGCGAGCATCACGGCCGCGCTGGAGAAGGGCATGCCCTTCCCGTTCGGCGACGGCTGGGTCGAGCGGTACGGCAAGCAGGAGATCTCCCAGTTCCGCGGCGCGGAGCTGATGTGCGAGAAGTGGGACCTGTCGCGCGAGGAGCTCGACCGGTACGCCTACGAGAGCCACCAGCGGGCGGTCAAGGCCGTCGCCAACGGCTACTTCAAGGACCAGATCGCCCCGGTCGGCGGCGTCGAGGACGACGAGGGCCCGCGCCCCGACTCCACCCTGGAGAAGCTGGCCGGGCTGAAGACCCTGCGCGAGGGCGGCCGGATCACCGCGGCCACCTCCTCGCAGGTCTCCGACGGCTCCGGCGCGCTGCTGATCGCCTCCGAGCAGGCGGTCCGCGACCACGGCCTGACCCCGCGCGCCCGCATCGTCACGCTGGCGCTCACCGGAGACGACCCGGTCTACATGCTGACCGCGCCCATCCCCGCCACGCGCAAGGCGCTGACGCGGTCGGGCCTGTCCATCGACGACATCGACGTCACCGAGATCAACGAGGCGTTCGCCCCGGTCCCGCTGGCCTGGCTCAAGGAGATCGGGGCCGATCCGGCCAAGGTCAACCCGAACGGCGGCGCGATCGCCCTGGGCCACCCGCTCGGGGGCACCGGCGCGATCCTGATGACCAAGCTGCTCCACGAACTGGAGCGCACCGGCGGCCGGTACGGCCTGCAGACGATGTGCGAGGGCGGCGGCCAGGCCAACGTCACCATCATCGAGCGCCTGTAGGGGCGTGTCCGCCCGCGCCGTACGGCGCGGGCGGACACGAGAGGGCGCCGCGGTCCCCTGGTGGGAGGGACCGCGGCGCCCTCCCCTTCAGCGGCCGCCCTTGCCGGGGATCCGGCGCGGCTGCTGGGTCGGCCTCACCGGCAGGTGCGGTCTGGGCATCTGCCGGGGCACTGGCGGCATGGCGGGCGGGGTCCGCCCGGGGAGCGGGGTGCGGGTCTTGCCGGAACGCTTGGCGGTCATGCGAATTCGCATAGGGAAATCTCCTTCGAAGACGGTGACGACGCGGCGCCGCGAGGGGCCGTGCCGGAAACTCAGCTGCCGCGTCAGGACTACGGGGCCAGAGGGCTGAGTGCGGGCGGATCAGTCAGTGGCTGATCGACGCCGGCTTCTTAGGAGAAAATCCACATGACGATGACGGTACGCGCCCGGACGGGGTCGGTGCAAGCCATTTAATTTCCCCTCGTTCCGGTTGATTCCAGACATGCGTCGGTATCCGCCGGACCCGTGCCGCCGTCGGGGGACGACGGCGCGGACCGACGGCGCGGACCGACGGCACGGGCGGCGTCAGTGGACCGGTCGGCGGAGGACGGGCGGCGTCAGTGGACCGGTCGGCGGAGGACGGGCGGCGTCAGTGGACCGGTCGGCGGAGGTCCTCGGCGGCCGAGGCGCCGGGTTCGGCCGCGGAGATCCAGGGCCCGTCGACGGAGGCGTCCAGGACGCCCTCCTCCGCGAACGTGTAGCGGCCCTTCAGCAGGTACCTGGCCAGCCGCGCGTCGCCGGAGTCGGTGTTGTCCCAGAGGCGGTCGAAGAGCGCCTCGGCGCGCAGCCGCGCCTGGCGGCAGAAGGTGTCGGCCAGCTCGGCGGGACGCCGACCCAGCTCGGCCGCCTCCTCGCGGGCCCGCACGCAGACCGCGGTCATCGCGAACAGTTCGGCGCCGATGTCCACGATCCGGCCCAGGAACCCCTGACGGTGCTCCAGCCGGCCCTGCCAGCGGGACATGCCGTAGAAGGTGGAGCGGGCGAGCCGGCGGCCGGTCCGCTCAACGTAGCGCAGGTGCGCCGCCAGGGGACCGAACTCGGCGTAGGAGCCGGGCCGGTTCCCCGCCCCGGCGATCAGGGTGGGCAGCCAGCGGGCGTAGAACCCGCCGGCGCGGGCGGCGGCGCGGGCCCGGTCGCGCGGCGCCGCGGCGGGGTCGACCAGTTCGCCGGCGACCGACAGGTGCGCGTCCACCGCCTCGCGGGCGATCAGCAGGTGCATGATCTCTGTGCTGCCTTCGAAGATCCTGTTGATCCGCACGTCCCGCAGGAGCTGCTCGGCCGGGACCCCGCGCTCGCCCCGGGCGGCCAGCGACTCCGCGGTCTCGTAGCCCCGGCCGCCGCGCAGCTGGACCAGCTCGTCGGCGACCTTCCAGACCAGCTCCGAGGCGTACAGCTTGGCGAGCGCGGCCTCGATCCTGATGTCGTTGCTCTCGTCGTCGGCCAGCCGGCAGGTCAGGTCCATCACCGCCTCCAGGGCGTAGGCCGTGCCGGCGACGAAGGCGAGCTTGCCCGCGACCGCCTCGTGCTCGCCGATCGGGCGCCCCCACTGGACGCGTTCGGCGGCCCACTCCCGGGCGATCTTCAGCGCCCACTTGGCGTTGCCCGCGCAGACGGCGGGCAGCGAGAGCCGCCCGGTGTTCAGCGTGGTCAGGGCGATCTTCAGACCCTGGCCCTCGCGGCCGATCAGGTTGGCGGCGGGGACGCGGACCCGGTGGAAGCGGGTGACGCCGTTCTCGATGCCGCGCAGGCCCATGAAGGAGTTGCGCCGCTCGACGGTGATCCCGGGGCTGTCGGCCTCGACGACGAAGGCGGAGATCTTCGACCCGGTGCGGGCCATCACCACCAGCAGGTCCGCCACGACGCCGTTGGTGGTCCACAGCTTCACGCCGTCGATCACGTAGTCGTCGCCGTCCCGGACGGCGGTGGTCGCCAGCCGCGCGGGGTCGGAGCCGACGTCGGGCTCGGTGAGCAGGAAGGCGGAGATCGCGCCCTTGGCGCACCGGGGCAGGAAGGCGCGCTTCTGCTCCTCGCTGCCGAACAGCTTCAGCGGCTGCGGCACCCCGATCGACTGGTGCGCGGAGAGCAGGGTGCCGAGCGCCGGGCAGTACGAGCCGGTGAGCATCAGGGCGCGGCCGTAGTAGAGGTACGGCAGGCCCAGCCCGCCGTACTCCCGCTTGATGGTGATGCCGAACGCGCCGAGGTCGGCCAGGCCCTTGACGACCTCGTCGGGCACCTGCGCGGTCCGCTCGATCAGCGCGGGGTCGACCCTGGTCTCCAGGAACCCGCGCAGGGCGCGCAGGAAGTCCTCGCCCCGGCGGATCTCGGTCTCCGGCAGCGCCGGGGCGGGATGGACGAGGTCGAGGCGGAAGTCGCCCAGGAACAGCTGCCGGCCGAAGCTGGGCCGGGTCCACTCCTTCTCGCGGGCCTGCTCGGCCACCGCACGTGCCTTGGCGTAATCGGTCGTCATCGTGACCTCCTCGGACGCGGATGCCTCCGACGCTACGCCGGGGCGACAGGCCCGGGAAGGCACGACCGGCCGGGGCGCCGCCCCGCGGGCGGTCCGGCGGCCGCGCTACTGCGGTACGCGGGCCACACAGAAGACGGTCTGCCCGAAGGGAGGCCGGACGAACCGCTCGATGAAGCGGGTGGCGGGGACGACCGTGCGGTCGTAGATCTTCACCAGCCGGGGGTCGGGGTAGCCGACGCCGCCGCGGCGCACGGCGGCCCACCAGGCGATGCCGCCGAGGAAGTTGATCGGCTTGAGCACGTCGATGTCGAGGCCGGCCTTCGTGACCGTGCTGCGCAGGGTGGCGGGGGTGTAGCGGGTGACGTGGCCGACCTTGCGGTCGAAGTCCCCGTAGAGCTGCATGTAGCCGGGGACCCAGATGACGATCCGGCCGCCGGGCAGGGTGACGGCGGCGAGCGAGCGCAGGGCCTCGACGTCCTCTTCGATGTGCTCCAGGACGTTCATCAGGACGACCGTGTCGACCTTCTCCCCGATGGGGATCTCGGTCGGCAGGCCGAACTGCAGCACGTCGATGTCGTCGCGCCCGGTGAAGCGCTTCTTGAGCTGCTCCACGCAGTAGGGGTCGAAGTCGCTGACCACCAGCCGGTCCAGGCGGGGCAGGAACTGCTCGGCGAAGTGGCCGAGGCCGGAGCCGATCTCCAGCATGGAGCGGCCCACGTGCGGGGCGACCATGTCGAACTCGTACTGCCGGTAGTTCCTGGCCTCGTCCCCGCCGAGGTGGTTCTCCAGGGCCTCGTCGCCGGCCGCGGGTTGCACTACGCGGTCATACCCAGACATGCGGTTCCGTCCAGCTCGCAGAAAACCGCGGCACGGAGCCACGGATACGGACAGCCAGAGTCTAGTAGTCGTTCCCCTCGGCCGACTCCCCAAACTCCCCGAAGGGGACATCCGGCGGTCCCGGCGGAGGGGGCGCGGAGGAGCGGTGCGCGAGGCCGGCGGTCCCGCCCTCGGCTGCATCGATCTTCAAGGTTCCCCTTTTGTGTCATTTATGGGCATTTGGTCGGCATTGGTATTTAAATGCGGGCAACAATGAATATTGTCGACGCCCGGGAGAAGATTCAATTCCGCAATGGAGGGCTGATTTCCTCCGGGGGGGAAAATCTCCACCCTGAAACGGTTTCATATACGGCCCGTGACCTTGACCGGATGTTATTCCTGGTACGCGGAAGGAGCTGGAATCGATGGAACCGAACCCGTGGTGGCGTGGGAACCTCCCTGCGGAGACGAGCAGTTTCGTCGGCCGCGAGACCGAGGTGAGGGAGCTGGTGAAGCTCCTGGCCGAGGCGCCGCTGGTCACGGTCACCGGCGCCGAGGGCGTCGGCAAGTCACGGATCGCCGTCAGGGCGGCCGAGGAGTGCCGGGACGCCTATCTGGACGGGGTGTGGCTGGTCGAGCTCTCCGGCGAGCGCAACGGCGACCTGCTCGCCCACACGGTCGCGGCCGTCCTCGGGTTCCGCGAGGAGTCCACCCGCTCCCAGTCCGAGGTGCTGGTGGAGTTCCTGGCGGGCAAGCGGCTCCTGCTCCTGCTGGACACCTGCGAGCACCTCCTGCCCGCCTGCCGCGAGCTCCTCACCCGCGTCCTGGCCCGCGCCCCCGGCGTGCGGATCATCGCCACCTCCCGCCGGCCCCTCGGCCTGGACGGCGAGACCCTGCTGCCCGTCGAGCCGTTCCGCACGCCCGACCCCGCCGCCGCGGAGGCCGGAGGAGCACCGGGAGGACTGCGGGACGACGACGCGCTCCGGCTCTTCCTCGACCGGGCCGGCACGGCCGCGCCCGGCCTGACCCTGGACGGGGCGGGGCTGAAGGCCGCCGCCCGGATCTGCCGGCGGCTGGACGGCATCCCCCTCGCCGTCGAGCTGGCCGCGGGGCAGCTGCGGAACACATCGGTGGAGCGGTTCGCCGAGCGGCTGGACGGCCGCTTCGCCGCGCTCTCGGCCAACCGGGCCCTGGTCTCCCGGAGCCAGACGCTGCGCACCGCGGTCGGCTGGACCCACGAACTCTGCACGCCCGCCGAACGCCTGCTCTGGGCGCGTCTGTCGGTCTTCGCCGGGAGCTTCGACGCCGAGGCGGCCGACCGGGTCTGCGGTGACGGGCGGCTGACCGGCGTGCCGGACCTGCTGGCCGTCCTGGTGGACAAGTCGCTGCTGATCAGGGTCCCCGGCGGCTACCGCCAGCTCGACACCATCAGGGAGTACGGCAGGGAGCAGCTCGTCCGGCTCGGCGAGGAGGACCTGCTGGCCGAGCGGCACCGCTGCCACTACCTCGACCTGGCCCGCCGGGCCGACGCCGGCTGGTACGGCCCCGATCAGGAGGCGTGGGCCCGGCGGCTCAACTTCGCGATCACCAACTTCCGCGTCGTCCTCGACTCCCGCTCCCCCTCCGGGGCGGGCACCTCCGCCGAGCTCGCCGGGGCGCTCTGGATCCTCTGGTTCTGCCTGGGCCGTCTGCGCGAGGGCCGCTACTACATGCGGCGGGCGATCGCGGCCACCTCCCCCGCCGACCCGGGCCTGCCCAAGCTCCTGTGGGCCGACGGCTGCGTGGCCATGGCCCAGGGCGACCTGGAGTCCGGCCGCCGCCGCGCCGAGACCGCGCTGGCCGCGGCCCTGCGGTGGGGCGACTACGAGGCCGCGGGGCACGCACGGCTCCGCCTGGCCGTCCGCTCGCTCTGCGTCGGCGCCCTCGAAGAGGTGGAGCCGGGCGTCGAGCTCGTCCTCGAGTACTTCCGGAAGGCCCAGACCATGACCGTGAGCGAGCCGCTCGCCCTGGTGACCGCAGCCATGGCGGCCACGTGGCGCGGTGACTTCGCCAAGGCCATCACCGTGCTGCAGGAGGTGCAGCGCCTCTGCGACGACCGCGGTGAGCGCTGGGCCCGCGCCACCGGCGACTACGTGCTCTCCATCGCCCAACTCGGCCTCGGCCGGGTGGAGGAGGCCGAGCTGGCCGCCCGCCAGTCGCTCGCCGCCAAGTGGCGCCTGCGGGACACCACCGGCGTGGCGCTGGCCCTCGACCAGCTGGCGGTCATCGCCGCCGTCCAGGGCGACGGCTACCGTACGGCCCGGCTCCAGGGGTCCGGCATGCGGTTGTGGGCCGCGTTCGGGTTGCGCGGGTTCGGCTCGGAGAGCATGTCCGAGCCGCGGACCGTCGCCGAGCGCACCGCCCGCCAGCTGCTCGGCGACGACGCCTACGACACGGTCTTCGCCGAGGGCCACGACGACGACCCCGACTCCGCGGTGGCCTACGCCCTCGACTGATCGCCGGGCTGGTCGCCAGGTGCGGCCAGCCAGGCGTCCACCTTGTGCAGCAGCTCCTTGCGCACCTGCTCGGGGGCGGCCGAGGCCCGAATCGACTGCCGGGCCAGCTCCGCCACCTCCGCGTCGCGGAAGCCGTACACCCGTCGGGCCAGCTCGTACTGGGCCAGCAGCCGGGAGCCGAACAGCAGGGGGTCGTCGGCGCCCAGCGCGATCGGCACCCCGGCGTCGAACAGCCGCCGCAGCGGCACGTCCTCGGCCCGCTCGGTCACTCCCAGCCCGACGTTCGACGTCGGGCAGACCTCGCAGGCGATCTGCCGGTCGGCGAGCCGCTCCATCAGCCGCGGCGACTCCGTCGCCCGGATGCCGTGCCCCACCCGGTCGGCGCCCAGGTCGTCCACGCACTCGGCCACGCTCGCCGCGCCCAGCAGCTCCCCGCCGTGCGGCACGGCCATCAGCCCGGCCCGCCGGGCGATCCGGAACGCCCCGTCGAAGTCGCGGGCCCGGCCCCGCCGCTCGTCGTTGGAGAGCCCGAACCCGACGACCCCCCGGTCCAGGTACCGGGCGGCGAGGCGGGCGAGCGTCTTGGCGTCCAGCGGGTGCCGGGTCCGGTTGGCGGCGACCACCACCGCGATCCCGATCCCGGCGTGCGCGGCGGCCCGGTGCACGGCGTCGAGCATCAGCTCCATGGTGGCGGTGAGCCCGCCGAACCGGTGGGCGTATCCGGACGGGTCCACCTGGATCTCCAGCCACGCCGAGCCCTCGGCCGCCTCGTCCTCGGCGGTCTCCCGCACCAGCCGGTAGATGTCCTCCGGACGCCGCAGGGCCGAGCGCGCGATGTCGTAGAGGCGCTGGAACCGGAACCAGCCCCGCTCGTCGGTGGCCCGCAGCTTCGGCGGCCAGTCCTGCACCAGGGCGTCCGGGAGGTGCAGCCCGTGCTCGCGCGCGAGCTCGATCAGGGTGGTGTGCCGCATGGAGCCGGTGAAGTGCAGGTGCAGGTGGGCCTTGGGCAGGGCGCTGAGCGGACGTGGCATTTCCATATGGTGCCGTACCCGCGCGGCCCGGCGGGCCGGAGCCGCTCGACCCGCGGGCGTGTCCGTGCGCCGGGCGGGCGGAGGCCGGCGGGCGCGGCGCGCCATGACGGCGGGCGGTGACGAAGAGAAAAGATCACGGAATTTCCCGAATGCTGTCGTCCGGCCTCGGGCCCGTGCGAGAGTTGGGGCGTTATGAGTGGTCGGGACGGCGCCGGGGATGCAGTGGGAGCGGATCTTTTCATCGGCAGGCGTGCGGAGTGGACCGAGATCCGCAGCCTCCTCGGCAGGCGGCGCCAGCTCACCCTGACCGGCGTCGCCGGAGCGGGCAAGAGCACTCTCGCGCGGCGCCTGGCCGACGCGATGGAGCAGACGTCCCCCGGATACGTGTGCCTCCTCGACCTGTCCGAGGCGCCGGACGACCTCCCCGGCCTGACCGGGACGCTCGCCCGCGCGCTCGGCGTCCGCGTCCGTCCGGGCACGTCCGCCTTCGACGCCGTGGCCGTCGAGCTGCTCTCCCGGCCGCGGATGATCGTCCTGGACGACTGCGACCGCGTCGCGGGCACCGCCGGGGTCCTGGCCGACCGGCTGCTGCGCGAGGTCGGCGTGCTGCGCGTCCTGGCCACCAGCCGGCAGCGTCTCGGCTTCACCGGCGAGCACACCTACCAGCTCGGCGGCCTGTCGGAGGACGAGGCCGTCGACCTGCTCACCGAGCTGGCCGGTGACGGACTCGGCGGGGCCGACCCGGCCGAGGTCTGCCGGCGGCTCGACAACCTCCCGCTGGCGATCGAGCTGGCGGCGGCGGCCCCCGACCCCGCCGCGGCCGACCTCTTCGCGGACCGCCCGGACGCCGGGCGGCACGGTTCCATGGGAGCCGCGCTGAGCTGGAGCCACGACCGGTGCGACCCGGAGGAGCGCCTGGTGTGGGCCCGCGTGTCGGTCTTCTCCGGGAGCTTCGACGCCGAGGCGGCCCAGCACGTGTGCGCCTACGGAGGCCTCGCCGTCGAGCAGGTCCTCGGTGCGCTCCGCGGCCTGTCCGACAAGTCCGTCCTGCTGGCGGAGAAGGACGGCGGCGGCGTCCGCCACCGCCTGCCGAACACCGTCAGGGCGTTCGGCGCGGCGCTGCTGGAGGACCTTGGCGAGACCGAGGAGGCCCGGCGCCGCCACCGCGACCACTTCCTGCACCTGTCCACGCGCGCCACCGCGGGCTGGCGGAGCGACCAGCTCGGCTGGTACCACCGGATCCTCCCCGACCTCGCCAACCTGCGCGAGGCCGCGGAAGACTGCTACGCCCGGCCCGAGGAGCGCCGCAAGGGCCTGGAACTGGTCGGCAACCTGTGGTTCCTGTGGGTCTGCTGCGGCCGGCCGGCCCTGGGGTACGAACTGCTCCGGCGCGGTCTGGACCTGGAGCGGCGGCCCTCCGCCGAGCGGCTCAAGGCGCTGTGGGTGCAGACCTGGATGTCGATCCAGCGCGGGGACGTCGAGGACGCCGAGCGCACCCTCGCCGAGTGCGCGACGAGCGACTGGGAGGGGGCCGTGGACCTGGTCCCCTACGTCAGCCACTTCCAGTCGCACCTGGCCGTCGCCAGGGGCGACGTGGGAAAGGCCCTGTGGCTCATCAAGGACGCCCGGGAGCGCCACCGCTCGTCCGGCGACGTCTTCCCCGGGTTCCTGCCGACCTACACCGTCGTGGCCACCGGCATGATGCTCTCCGGTGAGTACGCCCGGGCGACGGCGGTCCTGCGGGAGGGCCGCGAACTCTGCGCCTCCTACCGCGACTACTGGACCCTCGCCCGTCTCGACCTGATCCTCGGGCTCGCCGAGCACATCCTCGACAACACCGCGGCGGCCACCGCGTCCGTCCGCGAGTCCCTCCGCGGCGCCCGGATGTTCGACGACGACATCTGCCTCACCGAGGGGCTGGAGGTGTTCGCGGTGATCGCCGAGGGCGACGCGCACGACACCCTGGCCCTGTTCCTCCTCGGCGCGGCGGCCACCGCCCGCGAGAACGCCGGGGTGCCGTCCCTGCGCTCTCCCGTGCTGACCGAGCTGCTACGGCGCTCCGAGGCGAAGCTGCTCGCCCGCAACGACAGGGAGGAGCACGACCGGCTCATCGAGACGGGACGTTCGACGGATCTGCGGACCGCCGTGGAACACGCCCTCCAGGGGCTCGCCTTCTGACGCGCCCGCCTCCTGCGGGGCTCCGCCGCACGCCGTACGCGCCGGCGGGGGCGCCGTCCGCGGCACTCGTCGTTCCAGGGGCGCCGTCCGCGGCCGCCGGCGGCCGCGGAGGTCGCGGCACGCCGGCGGCGGGTACGGCTAGCCGGCCTGGCTCAGGAACTTGGCCACCCGGCTGACGCCCTCGACCAGGTCCTCGTCGCCGAGCGCGTAGGACAGGCGGAAGTAGCCGGGGGTGCCGAAGGCCTCACCGGGGACGAGCGCGACCTCGGCCTCCTCCAGGATGATCTCGGCGAGCTCGGCGGAGGTCTGCGGGCGCCTGCCGCCGAACTCCTTGCCCAGCAGCGCCTTGACCGAGGGGTAGGCGTAGAAGGCGCCCTCGGGCTCGGGGCAGACCACGCCCGGGATCTCGTTGAGCATGCGGACCATCGTCCGGCGGCGGCGGTCGAAGGCCTCCCGCATCCGGGTCACCGCCGACAGGTCGCCGGTGACCGCGGCCAGGGCGGCGGCCTGGGCCACGTTGGAGACGTTGGAGGTGGCGTGCGACTGCAGGTTGGCCGCCGCCTTGACGACGTCCTCGGGGCCGATCAGCCAGCCCACCCGCCAGCCGGTCATCGCGTAGGTCTTGGCGACGCCGTTCAGCACGACGACCCGGTCGCCCAGCTCCGGGACGGCGGTGGCGATGCTGGAGAAGACCGCGTCGCCGTAGGTGAGGTGCTCGTAGATCTCGTCCGTGACGACCCACAGGTCGTGCTCGGCGGCCCAGCGGCCGATCGCCTCGACCTGCTCCGGGCGGTACACCGCACCGGTCGGGTTGGACGGCGAGACGAACAGCAGGACCTTCGTGCGGTCGGTGCGGGCGGCCTCCAGCTGCTCCACGCTCGCCAGGTAGCCGGTGGTCTCGTCGGTCACCACGTCGACCTGGACGCCGCCGGCCAGCTTGATCGCCTCGGGGTAGGTCGTCCAGTAGGGGGCCACGACCAGGACCTCGTCGCCCGGGTCGAGCAGCGTGGCGAAGGCCTCGTAGACCGCCTGCTTGCCGCCGTTGGTGATCAGGACCTGGGACGCGCCGACCCGGTGGCCGGAGTCGCGGAGGGTCTTGTCGGCGACGGCCTGCCGGAGCTCGGGGAGCCCGCCGGCGGGCGTGTACTTGTGGAATCTGGGGACGCGGCACGCCTCGACGGCGGCCTCGACGATGTAGTCCGGGGTCGGGAAGTCCGGCTCACCGGCGCCGAAGCCGATGACCGGGCGGCCCGCCGCCTTCATCGCTTTGGCCTTGGCGTCCACGGCGAGCGTGGCGGACTCGGATATCGCGGAGATACGGGCGGAGATACGAGGACGGGTCATGCCTCCATGGTTACAGACCCGTCACGCCGCCGCCGTCGCGCATCCGCCGTGCGGACGTGCCTGCGGCCGTCCCGCCGGGCGGCGAGGGAAGGCCGTGACCGTTCCGTTACCCGTCCTGTGATCTGCGGGCGGGTTTCCGGTTCGACGCGGGGCCCATTCCCCCGTAGACTCCGGCATGGTCTTCCCGCCGTACGCGTGGTTCGGCGGTCAAGACCGGTGAGCCGCGGACAAACTTCGGGTCAACCGGGGTATGGTGGTTCATGTCTTAGGGCACTAGCGCAATTGGTAGCGCACCGGTCTCCAAAACCGGCGGTTGGGGGTTCGAGTCCCTCGTGCCCTGCGAGGAGCGGTCCGCGCATCAGGGCGTCTAGCGCGCCGCAGACATGCGTTGGACACGACGGATCAGGTGAGGACTGTGGCGATCGACACGCGCGGCGAAACCGCAGGCAAGCCGAGCGGTGAGAAGAAGCCGAAGCGCACTTCTCCCGCCCTCTTCTATCGGCAGATCGTCGCCGAGCTGCGCAAGGTCATCTGGCCCACGCGCAAGGAACTCATTTCTTACACCATCATCGTCCTGGTCTTCGTTTTGATCATGGTCGGGATCGTGGCCGGGCTCGATGCGCTGTTCACCGAGGGCGTGCTGAGGATCTTCGGCGGATCCTGAGCCGGCATCCGGCGGGCCCGTCCCGCCGTGACCCCAGCCCTTCCGCAAGTCCAGTCAGCCCATCGACGAAAAGAGAAAGAGCCACCGTGTCCGAGTCTTCACAGTCGGCCGGCGAGTCCCGCGACGAGTGGGAGGGCGAGCCGGAAGAGGCCGTCGACGCCGCGGAGGGTTCGCTCGGCGCATCCGAAGAGGTCGACGGGTCCGGAGCTCGTGACGAGTCCGGGGAGGCTCGTGACGAGTCCGATGACGCCGACACCGACGCCGATGACGCCGAGTCCGATGACGCCGACGCCGAGGAGGTCCCGGCCGGTGCCGTCGACGAGGACGGTGACGTCCTTCCCGACGTGGACCCGGTCGAGGAGTTCAAGCGCCACCTGCGCGGCCAGTACGGCGAGTGGTACGTCATCCACTCCTACGCCGGTTACGAGAACCGCGTGAAGGCCAACATCGAGACCCGCACGCAGTCCCTCAACATGGAGGACTTCATCTTCCAGGTCGAGGTGCCCACGCACCACGTGACCGAGGTGAAGAGCGGCAAGCGCCAGCTCGTCAAGGAGCGGGTGCTGCCCGGGTACGTGCTGGTCCGGATGGAGCTCACCGACGAGTCCTGGTCCGCGGTGCGCAACACGCCCGGCGTGACCGGCTTCGTCGGGTTGTCGAACAAGCCGAGCCCGCTGAGCATCGACGAGGTCGCCAAGCTGCTGGCCCCCGAGCCCAGCGAGGAGACCAAGAAGACGACCACGAAGACCACCGCGGCGACCGTCGACTTCGAGGTGGGCGAGTCGGTCACCGTCATGGACGGCCCCTTCGCCACCCTGCCCGCGACGGTCAGCGAGATCAGCGCCGAGTCGCAGAAGCTCAAGGTGCTGGTCTCGATCTTCGGTCGCGAGACCCCGGTCGAGCTCTCGTTCAACCAGGTCTCGAAGATCTGAACCGTCACATAAACTAAGACGTTCGACGGCCGTGCTTCGCGAAGCGCGGCCCGTCGGCACGCTCCCCGCGTCTGCGTGGGAGCCGCATCACCCCGATTAGGACCCGGAGAGAACCATGCCTCCTAAGAAGAAGATCGCGGCACTGGTCAAGGTCCAGCTTCCCGCTGGCCAGGCCACGCCCGCTCCGCCGGTCGGTACCGCCCTCGGTCCGCACGGCGTCAACATCATGGACTTCGTGAAGCAGTACAACGCTGCCACCGAGGCCCAGCGCGGCAACATCATCCCCGTTGAGATCACCATCTTCGAGGACCGCAGCTTCACCTTCATCACGAAGACGCCCCCGGCGCCCGAGATGATCAAGAAGGCCGCCGGTGTGACGAAGGGCTCGGCCGTCCCGCAGAAGGACAAGGTCGGCAAGCTCACCCGCGAGCAGCTGCGCCAGATCGCCGAGACGAAGATGCAGGACCTCAACGCCAACGACATCGAGGCGGCGGAGAAGATCATCGCCGGCACCGCCCGGTCGATGGGCATCACGATCGCCGACTAGGCGTTCACCACCACCAACCTCGAAGCGAGTGGAGGGGCCAGGCGCTGGCCCGTACCACGGACACTCGGATCCACAGGAGTGAGCAAGTGAAGCGCAGCAAGGGCCACCGCAACGCAGCGGGCAAGATCGACCGCGAGAACCTGTACAGCCCGGCCGAGGCCGCGAAGCTGGCCAAGGAGACCAACGTCGCCAAGTTCGACGCGACCGTCGAGGTCGCCCTGCGGCTGGGCGTCGACCCCCGCAAGGCCGACCAGATGGTGCGCGGCACCGTCAACCTCCCGCACGGCACCGGTAAGACCGCCCGGGTCCTGGTCTTCGCGACCGGCGACCGTGCCGAGGAGGCCCGTGCCGCGGGCGCCGACATCGTGGGCGCCGACGAGCTGATCGACGAGGTCGCCAAGGGCCGCCTCGACTTCGACGCGGTCGTCGCCACCCCGGACCTCATGGGCAAGGTCGGCCGTCTGGGCCGCGTCCTCGGCCCGCGCGGTCTGATGCCGAACCCCAAGACCGGCACCGTCACCCCGGCGGTCGGCAAGGCCGTCACCGACATCAAGGGCGGCAAGATCGAGTTCCGTGTCGACCGGCACGCGAACCTGCACTTCATCATCGGCAAGGTGTCGTTCGGCGAGCGTCAGCTCATCGAGAACTACGCCGCCGCCCTCGACGAGGTGCTGCGTCTCAAGCCGTCGGCGGCCAAGGGCCGCTACCTCAAGAAGATCACCTTCTCCACGTCCATGGGCCCCGGCATCCCGGTCGACCCGAACGTGACGCGCGGCATGACCGCCGACCTCGACGCCTGATCTATCAGACGTCCGTCGTAGAGGGCCTCGACCGAATGGCCATTCGGTCGAGGCCCTTCTTCGTTCTTGCGGCCGAAGCGCTCCGCCTCCGCGAGGCATAGTCTCGTAGACAAGTTCATTGGGGGATTACGAAGGGGTGTGAGGACGGATGCGCCGATTGGTTCCCGCGCTGGCGCTGGGAACGGCCGCGCTGATCGGGGTCGCGGGGTGCGGTGCGCAAGGCGCCGCCTCCCTCGGGAACGTGAAGCTGGCGGCGGCCGAGGCGGTTCAGCAGAGCGCCCAGAAGGCCGAGGAGGTCACCTCCTACTCCGCCGACCTGGTGTTCGACGCCAAGGACGGCGAGCACGGCGCCGGCAAGGTCCAGGGCCGCATGGTCTACCAGAGCAAGCCCCAGCTGGCGACGGACATCACGCTGGACGTGATCTCCTTCGGCGAGCAGAACGTGCCCGGCGGGGCGCGGGCCATCCTGCTCGGTGACACGGTCTACGTGAAGTCGGACCTGCTGACCCGGTTCACCGGCGGGACCAAGCCCTGGGTCAAGGTGTCGACCGCCGACCTGGACGCCGGCGACCAGGCCGAGGTCCGAGGGCTCATGGACCAGGCCCAGCAGTTCGACCTGCCGGGCACCGTCAAGCTGCTGACGGCCTCGAAAGACGTCAAGGCCGTCGGCACGGAGACGGTCGGCGGAGTGGAGACCACCCACTACAGCGGCACCTTCCCGGTGGCCGAGGCCGCGAAGGCGCTGGACCCGGCCGACCGCGAGCAGCTCCAGGGCCGGTTCGCCGAGGCGAAGAACGTGAAGTTCGACCTGTGGGCCGACGCGCAGAGCCTGCCCCGCAAGGTCACGCTGAGCGGCGCCGAGCAGGGCGCCTCGTTCACCATGGCGGCGCACTTCCAGGACTTCAACGAGCCGGTCACGATCGCGGCCCCGCCCGCCGACCAGGTGGGCGACCTGCCGAAGGACCTCGGCGAGAAGCCGCGGGAGAGCTCGGGCGGCAACTGAGCCCGTGTACGGCCCGCGCCCCGGGACTGTCCGGCCGGGGCGCGGGCCGTACGCGTGTCCGCGCCGGAGGGGGAGCGGGACGGTGCCGGAGGGGGAGCGGGACGGTGCCGGAGTCGCGGTTTGGCATCCGCTCTCCGAGGCGCGTAGGATGTCCAACGCCGAAGACCGCCGGTCGTCGTCGGGCCTCATGGCCTGGCGGCCCAAGGATCCACGTCAGTGGACGGCCTGCGCAGGTGTGATGTGAGTTTTCATCTGGATTGATTTCCTTATGTGAGCCCCGTGCGCCTGCGCCGGGGCTTGTTCTCATTCATGGGCCTTTGCCGGCGGCACATCTGGAAGGAGGCCCATGGCGAAGGCGGAAAAGGCAACGGCTGTAGCCGAGCTGAAGAGCAGCTTCGAAGGCTCCAGCGCTGCCGTTCTGACCGAGTACCGCGGTCTCACCGTCGCCCAGCTCAAGCAGCTGCGCGTTGCTCTCGGTGAGAATGCGAATTTCGCCGTGGTGAAGAACACGCTGACCAAGATCGCGGCCAATGAGGCCGGGATCAGCCAGCTCGACGGCCTGCTCGCGGGCCCGTCGGCGATCGCGTTCGTCAAGGGCGACGTGGTCGAGGCTGCCAAGAGTCTGCGTGACTTCGCCAAGGCCAATCCCCTCCTGGTCATCAAGGGCGGTGTCGTCGACGGTAAGGCGATGACCCCGGCCGAGATCAGCAAGCTTGCCGACCTCGAGTCGCGCGAGGTCCTCCTCGCGAAGCTGGCCGGCGCTCTGAAGGCGAAGCAGGGCCACGCGGCCGCTGTCTTCAACGCGCTGCCCACCAACATGGCTCAGCTGGCCGAGGCTCTGCGCGCCAAGCGCGCGGAGGCCGGCGAGTAGGTCCGCGCAGGCGGTCCCAGGGGATTAGCGCATACGTACCGCGGTCCCAATTCTCATCAGTTAGATCCCCATACGGAGGAAATCATGGCGAAGCTCAGCACCGACGAGCTGCTCGACGCTTTCAAGGAGATGACCCTCCTGGAGCTGTCCGACTTCGTGAAGCTCTTCGAGGAGACCTTCGACGTCAAGGCCGCCGCCCCGGTCGCCGTTGCCGCCGCCCCCGCCGCCGGTGGCGGTGCCGCCGCTGAGGAGGCCGAGGAGCAGGACGAGTTCGACGTCGTCCTCGAGGCCGCCGGTGACAAGAAGATCCAGGTCATCAAGGAGATCCGCGCCCTGACGAGCCTGGGCCTCAAGGAGGCCAAGGACCTGGTCGACGGCGCTCCGAAGCCGGTCTTCGAGAACAAGGTCAACAAGGAGCAGGCGGAGAAGGCCAAGGCCGCCCTCGAGGCCGCCGGCGCCACCGTCAGCGTCAAGTAGTCCGCTTCACCGCAGAGGGCGGGTCCACCAGGTGCCGGTGGACCCGCCCTCTGCGCGTCCGCGGTGACGGCGGTGCGGCGCGCGCTCCCCGGTCCGGACGCCGGGATCCCGCCACGGGTCCGGCGGCGCTGCGCTCCGCCTCTTGTTGTTGGATGAACGGTCTGATAGCCATGCGGTAACGGGCGGTGGACGGCCGGCGGATCCGGTCGGCCGGGCGGCCCGCCGCCGAAGTGGGCGGACCGGTCTTCTGGAGGACGGCGCGTGGGCGTGGAAGTCGTGGTCGAGGGCCTGACGAAGTCGTTCGGCAGGCAGGTGATCTGGGAGGACGTCACGCTGACGCTCCCGGCCGGTGAGATCTCGGTGCTGCTCGGCCCCTCCGGCACGGGCAAGTCCGTCTTCCTGAAGTCCCTCGTCGGCCTGCTGCGGCCCGAACGCGGGCACATCTGGATCGACGGGCACGACCTGGCCAACTGCCGCGAGAACACGCTGTACGAGCTCCGCAGGCTGTTCGGCGTGCTGTTCCAGGACGGGGCGCTGTTCGGCTCGCTCAACCTGTACGACAACGTCGCCTTCCCGCTGCGCGAGCACACCCGCAAGAGCGAGACGGAGATCCACCGCATCGTGATGGAGAAGATGGACCTCGTCGGCCTGGTCGGCGCCGAGGGAAAGCTTCCCGGGGAGATCTCCGGCGGCATGCGCAAGCGCGCGGGGCTGGCGCGGGCGCTGGTGCTCGATCCCGAGATCATCCTGTTCGACGAGCCCGACTCGGGTCTGGACCCGGTCCGCACGGCCTACCTGAACCAGCTCATCGTGGACCTCAACGCGGAGACCGAGGCGACCTTCCTCATCGTCACGCACGACATCAACACCGCCCGGACGGTCCCCGACGGCATCGGCCTGCTGTTCCGGCGGGAGCTGATCATGTTCGGGCCGCGGGAGATGCTGCTCTCCAGCGATGAGCCGGTGGTGCGCCAGTTCCTCAACGCCCGCAGGCACGGTCCGATCGGCATGTCGGAGGAGAAGGACGTCTCCGAGCTGGAGGCCGAGGCGCAGCTGGGACACGACCCGGGGGTGCTGCCGCCGATCCCGCCGCAGCTCATGCCGAGCGAGAACCGGATGCGCCGTACCCAGCGTCCTCCGGGCGCGTGGCTGGCGGCCAACGGGGTCATCCCTCCGCCGAACTCGTTCGTGGACGAGCGGGGGCGCAACTGGCTGGAGGAGTACCCGCGGCTCGTCGCGGCCCACGCCCGCGGCGACGGGTGACGCCCGATCCCCGTCCGTGCGCGTCGTTCCGCCGTCCGGGCAGGACCGGCCGCCCGCTGCGGACCGGGGCCTTGGACGGTGCCCCGGGCAGGGCCCTGGACGGTGCCCCGGGCAGGGCCTTGGACGGTGCCCCGGGCAGGGCCGTGGCGGCGGCGTCGCGTGGACGCGTCCGGGAGAGGTCGGGAAAGGCCCGCTGAGGACCCGCCCGCCGGGTTATGATCCGGCGATCGGGAGCCTTTCGGCGTGTACGGCCGGTTCGTACACGGCCTTCGGCCACCGCCCGGCCGCGTGACGGGAGACGAGCATGGCAGTGGAGGCCGGCGGGTCGTCCCGCCCGCTGCGGGTCGCCGGGCCCGTTCTCGGCGTGCTGATCACCGTGCTGCTCGCGGCGGCCCTGTGGACCGGCGGGCGACTGCGCGACGCGCAGGCGGCGGAGGACGACCGGGAGGCGGCGCTGCGCGCCGCGGGGGCGCACGCGATGAACCTGCTCTCGGTGGGCTACCGGACCATCGACGCCGACGTCGGGCGCATTCTGAGCACCTCCACCGGGTCGGCCAGGGCCGAGTACACCAGGACCGCCGAGGCGCTGCGGAGGACCACGACGGAGGAGAAGGTGGTCCAGACCGGGGCCCTGCGCGCGGTGGGACTCGTCGCGCTGAAGGGGGACACCGCCCGGGTGATGGTGGTCGGGGACGCCGTGATCGAGTGGGACGGGGGCGAGGACGCCCCACAGGAGCGGTTCTACCGGTGGACGATGGACGTCACCAGGACCGGAGGCACGTGGCTCGTGTCGAAGGCGGAGCTGGTCCCGTGACGCGCGTTTCCCTGCTGGTCGGCGGGGTATTGACCGCCGTGGCGCTGGTGCTCGCGGTGGCGGTCGGCGTCATGTTCGCCGATCTGAGCCGGCTCCGCGCGGACGAGGAGGCCGGAAGGGAGGCGCTCGCGGCGGTCCGGTCCGTCGCCGCGGACATGCTCTCCTACGACCACCGGACGATCGAGCAGGACCTCGCGAGGGCGGCGGGATACGCCACCGGGGAGCTCACCGAGCACTACAGGAGGCTCTCCACGACCCTGGCGCCGACGGCCCGGCGGCAGCAGGCGGTGCAGTCGGTGGCGGTCTCGGGCGCGGCGGTGGAGTCGGCGGGGCGCGACCGGGTCGAGGTGCTGCTGTTCATGAACGTGAGCACCACGAAGATCGTCGCAGGAGAGAAGGCGCCGCGCCGCCAGGTCAGCCAGAGCCGGGCCCGGTTCGTGATGGTCAGGAAGGACTCCCGGTGGCTGGTCGCGGAGCTGTCCACGCTGCTCGGGGACCCTCCGCCGCCGTGATCTCCCCGTTCGGGCACGGCGCGTTATCCAATTGTTGGCAAATCCTGTGTTTGAGAAATCCGCGATCAGGGGTACACCCACCATGGCAGCGTCGATCGTCGGTCGGTTATCGGCCGGGGTTCGAGCCGTCGGGCGTCCGGGCGTTAACCTCTCCGGGGCGCGGGCATCGTCCGGGGGGCGGCGGTGTGCCCGGCCGGCCGGTGGGGAGAACTCCCAGGGTCCCGGCGGTTCCCCGGCTGGAAGGCGGGATTCCGGGCTTGACGTTTCGGCTCCGACGAGCGATGCTGCGACCAACGTGGAGCATGCAGCGAGACTGAAGTGGACAGGCGTGTGCCGTTCGGCTACACTGCCCCTTTGCGCTGCCCTTTGACGACCCGCTTCTTTTGGTGCTCTGATGCATGGTCGTCTGGCGTGCGTGTAGTCAGTCCGCCGCGAGCCCTCGGAAGGACATCTGTTGGCAGCCTCGCGCAACGCCTCCGCCGTACCCGCTGGTCCCCGTCGTGTGTCTTTTGCACGGATTCAGGAGCCGCTCGAAGTTCCTGACCTTCTCGCCCTGCAGACCGAGTCCTTCGACTGGCTGCTCGGCAACGAGAAGTGGAAGGGGCGGGTCGAGGCGGCTCGCCAGGCCGGGCGCAAGGACGTTCCGGCCCAGTCGGGTCTCGAAGAGATCTTCGAGGAGATCAGTCCCATCGAGGACTTCTCCGGAACCATGTCCCTGTCGTTCCGGGACCACCGGTTCGAGCCGCCAAAGTACTCAGTCGATGAGTGCAAAGACAAGGACATGACCTACTCCGCCCCGATGTTCGTCACGGCGGAGTTCATCAATAACACCACCGGTGAGATCAAGAGCCAGACCGTGTTCATGGGCGACTTCCCGCTCATGACCGGCAAGGGCACCTTCATCATCAACGGCACCGAGCGTGTCGTGGTCTCCCAGCTGGTCCGGTCGCCGGGCGTCTACTTCGATCGCAGCATCGACAAGACCTCCGACAAGGACCTGTACGGCTGCAGGGTGATTCCCTCGCGGGGCGCCTGGCTCGAGTTCGAGATCGACAAGCGCGACAGCGTCGGCGTCCGCATCGACCGCAAGCGCAAGCAGGCCGTCACGGTCCTGCTCAAGGCGCTGGGCTGGACGAACGAGCAGATCCTCGAGCGCTTCGGTCAGTACGAGTCGATGCGCGCCACCCTGGAGAAGGACCACACGGCCGGCCAGGACGACGCCCTGCTCGACATCTACCGCAAGCTGCGTCCGGGCGAGCCGCCGACCCGGGAGTCGGCGCAGACCCTGCTCGAGAACCTGTACTTCAACCCCAAGCGCTACGACCTGGCGAAGGTCGGCCGCTACAAGATCAATAAGAAGCTCGGGGCCGACAGCGAGATCACGCAGGGGACGCTGACCGAAGAGGACATCGTCGCCACCATCGAGTACATCGTCAAGCTGCACGCGGGCGAGGTCGCGATGAACGGCGCCTCCGGCCGCGAGGTCGTCGTCGAGACCGACGACATCGACCACTTCGGCAACCGCCGCCTGCGCACCGTCGGGGAGCTCATCCAGAACCAGGTCCGCCTGGGCCTGGCCCGCATGGAGCGCGTCGTCCGCGAGCGGATGACCACCCAGGACGTCGAGGCGATCACGCCGCAGACCCTGATCAACATCCGCCCCGTGGTGGCGTCGATCAAGGAGTTCTTCGGCACCTCCCAGCTGTCGCAGTTCATGGACCAGACCAACCCCCTGGCCGGGCTGACGCACAAGCGCCGCCTGTCCGCGCTGGGCCCCGGCGGTCTGTCCCGTGAGCGCGCGGGCTTCGAGGTCCGCGACGTGCACCCCTCGCACTACGGCCGCATGTGCCCGATCGAGACGCCGGAAGGGCCGAACATCGGTCTGATCGGCTCGCTGGCCTCCTTCGGCCGGGTCAACTCCTTCGGTTTCGTGGAGACGCCGTACCGGAAGGTCGTCGACGGGCGGGTCACCGACCAGGTCGACTACCTCACCGCCGACGAGGAGGACCGGTACGTCATCGCCCAGGCGAACACGCCGATCGGCGCCGACGGCACCTTCCTGGAGGACCGCGTCCTCGTCCGCCGCAAGGGCGGCGAGTTCGAGTCCCTGCGGGCCAACGAGGTCGACTACATGGACGTCTCGGCACGCCAGATGGTGTCCGTGGCGACCGCCATGATCCCGTTCCTCGAGCACGACGACGCCAACCGCGCGCTGATGGGCTCCAACATGCAGCGCCAGTCGGTGCCGCTGCTCAAGAGCGAGGCTCCGCTGGTCGGCACCGGCATGGAGTACCGCGCCGCCACCGACGCCGGCGACGTCATCACCGCCGACAAGGCCGGTGTGGTGGAGGAGGTCTCCGCCGACTACGTCACCGTCATGAACGACGACGGCACCCGCACCACCTACCGGGTCGCCAAGTTCAAGCGTTCCAACCAGGGCACCTGCTTCAACCAGAAGCCGATCGTGGCCGAGGGCGACCGCATCGAGGTCAACCAGGTCATCGCCGACGGTCCGTGCACGGACGACGGCGAGATGGCGCTCGGCAAGAACCTCCTCGTGGCGTTCATGCCGTGGGAGGGCCACAACTACGAAGACGCGATCATCCTGTCCCAGCGCCTGGTCCAGGACGACGTCCTGTCCTCGATCCACATCGAGGAGCACGAGGTCGACGCCCGCGACACCAAGCTGGGCCCCGAGGAGATCACCCGGGACATCCCGAACGTCTCCGAGGAGGTCCTGGCCGACCTCGACGAGCGCGGCATCATCCGCATCGGCGCCGAGGTCGTCCCCGGCGACATCCTCGTCGGCAAGGTCACGCCCAAGGGCGAGACCGAGCTGACCCCCGAGGAGCGCCTGCTCCGCGCGATCTTCGGTGAGAAGGCGCGCGAGGTCCGCGACACCTCCCTCAAGGTGCCCCACGGCGAGCAGGGCAAGGTCATCGGGGTGCGCGTGTTCAGCCGCGAGGAGGGCGACGAGCTCCCCCCCGGCGTCAACGAGCTGGTCCGCGTCTACGTGGCCCAGAAGCGCAAGATCACCGACGGTGACAAGCTCGCCGGCCGGCACGGCAACAAGGGCGTCATCTCCAAGATCCTCCCCGTGGAGGACATGCCCTTCCTCGAGGACGGCACGCCGGTCGACATCATCCTCAACCCGCTGGGCGTGCCCGGCCGGATGAACGTCGGCCAGGTCCTGGAGACCCATCTCGGATGGATCGCCGCCAGAGGATGGGACATCTCCGGCATCGAGGAGGCGTGGGCCGAGCGGCTGCGCGACAAGGGCTTCGGACAGGTCGAGCCGCGCACCAACGTCGCCACGCCGGTGTTCGACGGCGCCAGCGAGGAGGAGATCGTCGGTCTCCTCGACAGCACCCTGATGACCAGGGACGGCCAGCGGATGGTCGGCCCGAACGGCAAGGCCCGGCTCTTCGACGGCCGGTCCGGCGAGCCGTTCCCGCACCCGATCTCGGTCGGCTACATCTACATCCTGAAGCTGCTCCACCTGGTCGACGACAAGATCCACGCGCGGTCGACCGGCCCCTACTCCATGATCACGCAGCAGCCGCTGGGCGGTAAGGCCCAGTTCGGCGGCCAGCGGTTCGGCGAGATGGAGGTGTGGGCGCTGGAGGCGTACGGCGCCGCCTACGCCCTCCAGGAGCTGCTGACGATCAAGTCCGACGACGTCCTCGGTCGGGTGAAGGTCTACGAGGCCATCGTCAAGGGCGAGAACATCCCCGAACCGGGCATCCCCGAGTCGTTCAAGGTCCTCATCAAGGAAATGCAGTCGCTGTGCCTGAACGTCGAGGTGCTCTCCAGCGACGGCATGTCCATCGAGATGCGCGACACCGACGAGGACGTCTTCCGCGCGGCGGAAGAGCTCGGCATCGACCTGTCCCGGCGCGAGCCGAGCAGTGTCGAAGAGGTCTGATCTAGAAGCTGAGGAGGGGAATACAAGTGCTGGACGTCAACTTCTTCGACGAGCTTCGGATCGGCCTCGCGACGGCCGACGACATTCGCCAGTGGTCGCACGGCGAGGTCAAGAAGCCCGAGACGATCAACTACCGGACCCTCAAGCCCGAGAAGGACGGACTCTTCTGCGAGAAGATCTTCGGTCCGACCCGGGACTGGGAGTGCTACTGCGGTAAGTACAAGCGCGTCCGTTTCAAGGGCATCATCTGCGAGCGCTGCGGCGTCGAGGTGACCCGTGCCAAGGTGCGCCGCGAGCGGATGGGCCACATCGAGCTGGCCGCGCCCGTCACGCACATCTGGTACTTCAAGGGCGTCCCGTCCCGTCTGGGATACCTGCTCGACCTGGCTCCGAAGGACCTCGAGAAGGTCATCTACTTCGCGGCCTACATGATCACGCACGTCGACAAGGACCTGCGTGAGCGCGACCTGCCGTCGCTCGAGGCGAAGATCTCCGTCGAGCGCCAGCACGTCGAGCAGCGCCGCGACGCCGACGTCGAGGCCCGGCAGAAGAAGCTCGAGTCCGACCTGGCCGAGCTGGAGGCCGCCGGCGCCAAGGGCGACCAGCGCCGCAAGGTCCGCGAGGGCGCCGAGCGCGAGATGCGCCAGCTCCGCGACCGGGCCCAGCGCGAGCTGGACCGGCTGGACGAGGTCTGGAGCCGTTTCAAGAACCTCAAGGTCCAGGACCTCGAGGGCGACGAGCTGCTCTACCGCGAGATGCGCGACCGCTTCGGCCGCTACTTCCGCGGCGGCATGGGCGCCCAGGCGATCCAGGAGCGCCTGTCCAACTTCGACCTCGAGGCCGAGGCGGAGAACCTCCGCGAGACGATCCGCAGCGGCAAGGGCCAGAAGAAGGCCCGCGCGCTCAAGCGCCTCAAGGTCGTCTCCGCGTTCCTGAACACGCGCAACTCGCCCAACGGCATGGTCCTCGACTGCATCCCGGTCATCCCGCCGGACCTGCGCCCGATGGTGCAGCTCGACGGCGGCCGGTTCGCGACCTCGGACCTGAACGACCTGTACCGCCGGGTGATCAACCGGAACAACCGCCTCAAGCGCCTTCTCGACCTCGGCGCGCCCGAGATCATCGTGAACAACGAGAAGCGGATGCTCCAGGAGGCCGTCGACGCGCTGTTCGACAACGGCCGCCGCGGCCGCCCGGTCACCGGGCCCGGCAACCGTCCCCTCAAGTCCCTCAGCGACATGCTCAAGGGCAAGCAGGGCCGCTTCCGCCAGAACCTGCTGGGCAAGCGCGTCGACTACTCCGGCCGTTCGGTCATCGTCGTCGGCCCGCAGCTGAAGCTGCACCAGTGCGGTCTGCCCAAGCAGATGGCGCTGGAGCTGTTCAAGCCGTTCGTGATGAAGCGCCTGGTCGACCTGAACCACGCGCAGAACATCAAGTCGGCCAAGCGCATGGTGGAGCGGGCCCGCCCGGTCGTGTGGGACGTCCTCGAAGAGGTCATCACCGAGCACCCCGTGCTGCTCAACCGCGCGCCCACCCTGCACCGCCTGGGCATCCAGGCCTTCGAGCCGCAGCTGGTCGAGGGCAAGGCCATCCAGATCCACCCGCTGGTCTGCACCGCCTTCAACGCGGACTTCGACGGCGACCAGATGGCCGTGCACCTGCCGCTGTCGGCCGAGGCCCAGGCCGAGGCCCGCATCCTGATGCTGTCCACCAACAACATCCTGAAGCCGGCCGACGGCAAGCCGGTGACCATGCCCACCCAGGACATGATCATCGGTCTCTACTCCCTGACCACGATCAAGGACGACGACGAGAACGCCGCCGGCGCGGGCCGGGTCTTCGGTTCGGTCTCCGAGGCGCTCATGGCCTTCGACCGGCGCGAGCTGGACATCCAGGCCAAGATCCAGATCAGGCTGAAGGGCGACGTCCCGCCGCCTCGCGGCTGGTCGGCCCCCGAGGGCTGGGAGCCGGGCGACTCCTACCGCCTGGAGACCACGCTGGGCCGCTGCCTGTTCAACCAGACGCTGCCGGCGAACTACCCGTACGTGAACTTCCAGGTCGGCAAGAAGCAGCTCTCGGTCATCGTCAACGAGCTGGCGGAGAAGTACCCGAAGGTCGAGGTCGCGGCCGCGCTGGACGCGCTCAAGGACGCGGGCTTCTACTGGGCCACCCGCGCCGGTGTGACGATCTCGATCGAGGACGTCATCGCGCCGCCGAACAAGGCCGAGATCATGGAGTCGTACGAGCGCCGGGCCGACAAGGTCCAGCGCGAGTACGAGCGCGGTCTCATCACGGACGAGGAGCGCCGCCAGGAGCTCATCGAGATCTGGACGCACGCGACCAGTGACGTGACCGACGACATGCAGAAGGCGTTCCCGAAGACCAACCCGGTCTGGATGATGGTCCAGTCGGGCGCCCGAGGAAACCTGATGCAGGTCCGCCAGATCTCCGGCATCCGCGGTCTGGTGTCCAACACCAAGGGCGAGACGATCCCGCGGCCGATCAAGGCCTCGTTCCGCGAGGGCCTGTCGGTGCTGGAGTACTTCATCTCCACCCACGGACAGCGGAAGGGCCTGGCGGACACCGCGCTGCGGACCGCCGACTCGGGTTACCTGACCCGTCGTCTGGTGGACGTCGCGCAGGACGTCATCATCCGCGAGATCGACTGCGGCACCGACCGCGCGGTCCCGCTGCACGTCGGCGAGCGCGACGCCTCCGGCAACCTCGTCAAGGCGGAGAACGCCGAGAGCAACGTGCACGGCCGCATCCTGGCCGAGGACGTCGAGGTGGACGGCAAGGTCGTCGTGCCGGCGGGCGTCGACATCAACGACACCCACGTGACCGCACTGGTCGAGGCCGGTGTGGAGACCGTCAGGACCCGCAGCGCCCTCGTCTGCGAGGCCAAGATCGGTGTCTGCGCCACCTGCTACGGCCGTTCGCTCGCGACCGGCAAGCTGGTGGACGTCGGCGAGGCGGTCGGCATCATCGCCGCCCAGTCGATCGGTGAGCCGGGCACGCAGCTGACGATGCGCACCTTCCACACCGGTGGTGTGGCGGGTGCGGACATCACCCACGGTCTGCCCCGTGTGCAGGAGCTCTTCGAGGCGCGCATCCCCAAGGGCGTCGCGCCGATCAGCGAGGCCGAGGGCCGGGTCCGCATCGACGAGACCGACAAGACCCGGAAGATCGTGATCACGCCGGACGACGGTTCGGACGAGATCGCCTACCCGGTGTCGATGCGGTCGCGTCTGCTGGTCTCCGACGGCCAGCGGGTCTCGGTGGGCCAGCAGCTGATCGCCGGTGCCGTCAACCCCAACGAGGTGCTGCGCATCCTCGGCCCGCGGGCCGTGCAGCTGCACCTGGTGGCGGAGGTCCAGCAGGTCTACCGCTCGCAGGGTGTGTCGATCCACGACAAGCACATCGAGATCATCGTGCGTCAGATGCTCAAGCGCGTGAACGTGCTGGAGTCCGGCGACACGGACATGCTCCCCGGTGAGCTCGTCGAGCGGCCGCGCTTCGAGCGGATGAACCGCGAGTGCGTGGCGGAGAGCGGGACGCCGGCCTCCGGACGCCCGGTCCTCATGGGCATCACCAAGGCCTCGCTCGCCACCGAGTCGTGGCTGTCGGCGGCGTCCTTCCAGGAGACCACCCGGGTGCTCACCGACGCGGCGATCCACGCCAAGTCGGACTCGCTGCTCGGTCTCAAGGAGAACGTCATCATCGGAAAGCTCATCCCGGCCGGTACGGGCATGCCGCAGTACCGCAACATCCGGGTGGAGCCCACCGAGGAGGCCAAGGCCGCGATGTACACCGTCGGCGGCTACGACGGCTCGGCCGCGGACTACACGTTCGGCTCGGGCTCGGGTGAGGCCGTGCCGCTGGAGGAGTACGACTTCGGCCAGTACAACCGCTGACCGGTTCGCCTCCGGTAGGACGTGATACGGCGTCCGGCGCCCTTCGGGGAGCCGGACGCCGTATCCGTTGGTACGGCTTGACCTGATCTTTGCGGCGAAAGCTGTACGTTATGAGGAGAACGGCCGGAGAGGTCGTTCGCAACGGGTAAACTCATGCGGGGACCCGACAGTGATCGGCTGGAAGCCGGTCGCGGGAGTCACGACACGGATTCGGACGCGTGCAACCGCGCCCGGTGAGGTGCAGCGGTTTTGACGTGTTGCGCTTGACTGGGTAGTCTCTAACTTCGTGCCCGTGGCTTCATGGGCCCTCACGCGTGCGCGTCGGCGGGTTTCCCGACGGGGAGTCGACAGAGGCGTCGCGTGATCCCCCCCACTGGGCCGGCCTAGCTCGGGAGTGGCGCGACAAGAGCGCGACACGCCCGACCGCGTGGGTCGGAGTGGACGGAAAACCAGCAGGTCATGACACCGGCAGTACCTGCGAAATGAACGACCATTCGAATTACCGGCAAGCACGAACGGAGACGCGGTGCCTACGATTCAGCAGCTGGTCCGCAAGGGCCGCCAGGACAAGGTCACCAAGACCAAGACCCCGGCGCTCAAGGCCAGCCCCCAGCGACGCGGCACCTGCATGCGCGTTTACACCACGACCCCCAAGAAGCCGAACTCGGCGCTGCGCAAGGTCGCGCGTGTCCGGCTCACCAACGGCATCGAGGTCACGGCCTACATTCCGGGCGTCGGCCACAACCTCCAGGAGCACAGCATCGTGCTCGTCCGCGGTGGTCGTGTGAAGGACCTGCCGGGTGTTCGCTACAAGATCATCCGTGGTTCGCTCGACACCCAGGGTGTCCGCAACCGCAAGCAGGCCCGTAGCCGTTACGGCGCGAAGAAGGAGAAGTAAGAATGCCTCGCAAGGGTTCTCCTGGCCGTCGTCAGCTCATGGCTGACCCGGTCCACAACTCGCCGCTGGTCACCGCGCTCATCAACAAGGTGCTCCTGGACGGCAAGCGCTCCATCGCGCAGTCGATCGTCTACGGCGCCCTGGAGGGGTGCAAGGAGAAGACCGGCAACGACCCGGTCGTCACCCTGAAGCGCGCGCTGGACAACGTCAAGCCCACCCTCGAGGTGCGCAGCCGCCGTGTCGGTGGCGCGACCTACCAGGTCCCGGTCGAGGTGCGCGCCGCGCGCAGCACCACCCTGGCCCTGCGTTGGCTGGTGCAGTACTCCCGCGCCCGCCGCGAGAAGACCATGACCGAGCGCCTCATGAACGAGCTCCTCGACGCCAGCAACGGCCTCGGCGCGAGCGTCAAGAAGCGCGAGGACACCCACAAGATGGCCGAGTCCAACAAGGCCTTCGCCCACTACCGCTGGTAACAGCGGGTTCGACGAGACGACGAGGACGCGAGAGAAGTGGCCACTATGACCGCTCTTGACCTGGCCAAGGTCCGCAACATCGGGATCATGGCCCACATCGACGCGGGCAAGACCACGACGACCGAGCGCATCCTGTTCTACACCGGTATCACGTACAAGATCGGTGAAGTCCACGAGGGCGCAGCCACCATGGACTGGATGGAGCAGGAGCAGGAGCGTGGTATCACCATCACCTCCGCCGCGACCACCTGCGAATGGCTCGGTCACACGATCAACATCATCGACACGCCTGGTCACGTGGACTTCACCATCGAGGTGGAGCGCTCGCTGCGTGTCCTCGACGGTGCCGTCGCCGTGTTCGACGGAGTGGCGGGCGTCGAGCCCCAGTCCGAGACGGTGTGGCGTCAGGCCGACCGCTACGGCGTGCCGCGCATCTGCTTCGTCAACAAGATGGACCGGGTCGGCGCGGAGTTCCACCGCTGCGTCGACATGATGGTCAACCGCCTGAACGCCACGCCCGCCGTCATCCAGCTTCCCTGGGGCGTCGAGGCCGGCTTCAAGGGCGTCATCGACCTGGTGAAGATGAAGGGCCTGCTCTGGAGCGCCGAGGCGGCCAAGGGTGAGATGTACGAGACCGTGGACATCCCGGCGGACCACGCCGAGGCGGCCCGCGAGTGGCGTGACAAGCTCGTCGAGACCGTCGCCGAGAACGACGACGAGCTGATGGAGCTCTTCCTCGAGGGCGTCGAGCCCACCGAGGAGCAGCTGGTCGCGGCGATCCGCCGCGCCACGCTGTCCAGCGCCATCAACCCGGTCCTGACCGGCACCGCGTTCAAGAACAAGGGCGTTCAGCCCCTGCTCGACGCGATCGTCGCCTACCTGCCCGCGCCGACCGACATCCCGGCCTTCAAGGGCCACTCGGTCAAGGACGAGGCGGAGGTCATCGAGCGTCACGCGGACGTGAGCGAGCCGTTCTCCGCACTGGCCTTCAAGATCATGAGCGACCCGCACCTGGGCCGGCTCACCTACATCCGCATCTACTCGGGCACGCTCGAGACCGGCACCGCGGTGGTCAACTCGGTGAAGGGCAAGAAGGAGCGGATCGGCAAGATCTACCAGATGCACGCGAACAAGCGCGAGGAGCGCCCGTCCGCGCACGCCGGTCAGATCGTCGCCGTGATGGGCCTGAAGGACACCACCACCGGTGACACCCTGTGCGACCCGGCCCACCCGGTCGTCCTGGAGTCGATGACGTTCCCGGCCCCGGTCATCAACGTCGCGATCGAGCCCAAGACGAAGAGCGACCAGGAGAAGCTGAGCACCGCCATCCAGCGGCTGGCCGAGGAGGACCCGTCCTTCCAGGTCCGCCGTGACGAGGAGACCGGTCAGACGGTCATCTGGGGCATGGGCGAGCTCCACCTGGAGATCCTCGTCGACCGGATGCGCCGCGAGTTCAAGGTCGAGGCGAACGTCGGCCGGCCGCAGGTGGCCTACCGGGAGACCATCCGCCGCAAGGTGGAGAAGGTCGACTACACCCACAAGAAGCAGACCGGTGGTTCCGGCCAGTTCGCCAAGGTCATCATCGACATTGAGCCGCTGGGCGAGGGCAACGACGGGTACGAGTTCGAGAACAAGGTCTCCGGTGGCCGCATCCCGCGGGAGTACATCCCGTCGGTCGACGCGGGCGCCCAGGAGGCCGCCGAGTTCGGTGTTCTCGCCGGTTACCCCATGGTCGGGGTGAAGGTCACCCTGCAGGACGGCGCCTACCACGAGGTGGACTCGTCCGAAATGGCCTTCAAGATCGCTGGCTCGATGGCCTTCAAGGAGGCCGCGCGCAAGGCGGACGCCGTAATCCTGGAGCCGGTGATGGCCGTCGAGGTCATCAGCCCCGAGGACTACATGGGTGACGTCATCGGCGACCTCAACGGTCGTCGCGGGCAGATCCGGGCGATGGACGAGCGCGCAGGCGCCCGCGTCGTCCAGGCGATCGTGCCGCTCTCTGAGATGTTCGGCTACGTGGGCGACCTCCGTAGCAAGACGCAGGGACGTGCGAGCTTCAGCATGCAGTTCGACTCCTACGCGGAAGTGCCCCAGCACATCGCCAAGGAGATCGTCGCGAAGGTCCGGGGCGAGTAGTCACCTGCCAGGCCGGTCCCGAAGGGGGCCGGCCTCCCCGAACCCGAGTGAAAAGACGAAAGTCAAGTCAGAATCTCTAAGGAGACAGACCAGTGGCCAAGGCCAAGTTCGAGCGGACCAAGCCGCACGTCAACATCGGCACCATTGGGCACATCGACCACGGCAAGACCACTCTGACCGCGGCGATCACCAAGGTGCTCCACGAGCGTTTCCCGAACCTCAACGAGGCGACCCCGTTCGACAAGATCGACAAGGCGCCGGAGGAGAAGGCTCGTGGTATCACGATCTCCATCGCCCACGTCGAGTACCAGACCGAGAAGCGCCACTACGCCCACGTGGACTGCCCCGGTCACGCCGACTACGTGAAGAACATGATCACCGGTGCGGCCCAGATGGACGGCGCGATCCTCGTGGTCGCCGCCACCGACGGCCCGATGCCGCAGACCAAGGAGCACGTCCTCCTGGCCCGCCAGGTCGGCGTCCCCTACATCGTGGTGGCCCTCAACAAGGCCGACATGGTGGACGACGAGGAGATCCTGGAGCTCGTCGAGCTCGAGGTCCGTGAGCTGCTCTCGGCTCAGGAGTTCCCCGGCGACGACCTGCCGGTCGTGCGCGTCTCCGCTCTCAAGGCCCTCGAGGGCGACGAGAAGTGGGGCGACAGCATCATCGAGCTGATGAACGCCGTGGACGAGAACGTCCCCGAGCCGACCCGTGACGTCGACAAGCCGTTCCTGATGCCGATCGAGGACGTCTTCTCGATCACCGGCCGCGGCACCGTCGTGACCGGCCGTATCGAGCGCGGCATCGTCAAGGTCAACGAGACCGTCGACATCATCGGCATCAAGCAGGAGAAGACCACCACCACGGTCACCGGTGTCGAGATGTTCCGCAAGCTGCTCGACGAGGGCCAGGCCGGTGACAACGTCGGTCTGCTCCTGCGCGGCATCAAGCGTGAGGACGTCGAGCGCGGCCAGTGCATCATCAAGCCGGGCACGACCACCCCGCACACCGAGTTCGAGGCCCAGGTCTACATCCTGGCCAAGGACGAGGGCGGCCGCCACACGCCGTTCTTCAACAACTACCGTCCGCAGTTCTACTTCCGTACGACTGACGTGACCGGTGTCGTGAACCTCCCCGAGGGCACCGAGATGGTCATGCCCGGTGACAACACCGAGATGACCGTCCAGCTCATCCAGCCGATCGCGATGGAGGAAGGCCTCAAGTTCGCGATCCGTGAGGGTGGCCGCACCGTCGGTGCGGGCAACGTCACCAAGATCCTCAAGTAGTACGACCGCGGAGCGGCGGTCGGCCTCTCGCAAGGAGGCCGGCCGCCGCACCGCGCGGGGCTCCCGCAGCTCCGCACGCGACCCACGAACCGTGATCTCGCAGCTGTTTCGGCCGGATCGAGTGACCGAAGCAACTGCCAGATCACGGAAGAAAGCGCAGACGGCGAACGTCTGCTACGTGGGGAAGGGGACGGGCCGGACCGCCGGAAGGCGCGACGGGCCCGGATCCGCATATAGCGGCCGCCGGCCGCATGTAACTTTTTCAGACGACAGCGAAGGACACCGAGGCCATTATGGCGGGACAGAAGATCCGCATTCGGCTCAAGGCCTATGACCACGAGGTCATCGACGTTTCGGCCAAGAAGATCGTCGAGACGGTGACGCGGACTGGCGCTAAGGTCGCGGGCCCGGTTCCGCTGCCGACGGAGAAGAACGTGTACTGCGTCATCCGCTCGCCGCACAAGTACAAGGACAGCCGCGAGCACTTCGAGATGCGCACGCACAAGCGGCTGATTGACATCATCGATCCGACGCCGAAGACGGTCGACTCGCTCATGCGGCTCGACCTCCCCGCCGGCGTCGACATCTCGATCAAGCTCTGAGGGAACGCACTGACATGGCTAAGCAGATCAAGGGCGTCCTGGGCAAGAAGCTCGGCATGACCCAGGTCTTCGACGCGGACAACCGCATGGTCCCGGTGACCGTGGTCGAGGCCGGTCCGTGCGTCGTGACCCGCGTCCGCACCCCCGAGAAGGACGGCTACTCCGCCGTGCAGCTCGGCTTCGGACAGGTCGACCCGCGGAAGGTCAACAAGCCGCTCGGCGACTACCTGCGCAAGCACGACATCACCCCGCGCCGTTACTTCACGGAGATCCGTACGGACGACGCGGCCGAGTACACCATCGGCCAGGAGATCTCGGCCGACGCCTTCGAGGCCGGCCAGTTCGTCGACGTGACGGGCAAGAGCAAGGGCAAGGGCTTCGCCGGTGTCATGAAGCGTCACGGCTTCGGTGGTCTGGGCGCCTCCCACGGTACCCAGCGCAAGCACCGCTCGCCGGGCTCCATCGGCGGCTGCGCCACTCCGGGCCGCGTCTTCAAGGGCCTGCGCATGGCCGGTCGGATGGGCAACGTCCGCACCACCGTCCAGAGCCTGAAGGTCCACGCCGTGGACGCCGAGAAGGGCCTCATCCTCATCAAGGGTGCGGTCCCCGGCGCCAACGGCAGCCTGGTCCTCATCCGCACCGCTGCCAAGAAGGGGGCTGCCAAGTGAGCACCATTGACGTCCTCGACGCCAGCGGCACGAAGGCCGGCTCGGTCGACCTGCCCGAGGACATCTTCGGGGCCAAGGTCAACGTCCCGCTGATCCACCAGGTGGTCGTGGCCCAGCTCGCCGCTCGCCGGCAGGGCACCCACAAGGCCAAGACCCGCGGCGAGGTCAGCGGTGGCGGCAAGAAGCCGTACCGCCAGAAGGGCACCGGCCGCGCCCGCCAGGGTTCGACCCGCGCCCCGCAGTTCACCGGCGGTGGCACCGTCCACGGTCCGGTCCCGCGCGACTACTCGCAGCGGACCCCCAAGAAGATGAAGGCCGCCGCGCTGCGCGGCGCCCTCTCCGACCGGGCGAACGGCGGCCGCGTCCACGTGGTCAGCGGCCTGGTCTCCGGCGAGACCCCCAAGACCAAGGCGGCCCTCGAGTCGCTGCGGAAGATCACGCAGGCGCGTAGCGTCCTGGTCGTCGTCGACGAGGGCGACGAGCTCACCTGGATGAGCCTGCGCAACGCCCCGGAGGTCCACCTGCTGGACGCCGGGCAGCTCAACACCTACGACGTGCTCTGCTACGACGACGTCGTTTTCACTCAGGAGGCGTACGACCAGGTCGTGTCGCGTCTGAGCAAGAGCGGGAAGGAAGACGCCTGATGGAGAAGATCGCCGACCCGCGCGACATCATCATCAAGCCGGTTGTCTCCGAGAAGAGCTACGGCCTGATCGACGAGCACAACAAGTACACGTTCCTGGTGCGGAAGACGGCCAACAAGACGCAGGTCAAGATCGCCATCGAGCAGATCTTCGGCGTCAAGGTGGCGAGCGTCAACACCATCAACCGCCAGGGCAAGCGCAAGCGGACCAAGTTCGGCTACGGCCAGCGCCCGAGCACCAAGCGTGCGATCGTGAGCCTGGTCGAGGGCGACCGGATCGACATCTTCGGTCAGGGCTGAACCGCTCGCCAGTAAGTGACGCGCCGGAAGCCCCCGCCGAGAGGCGGGGGCATTCGGCCGGATCAACCGATAAAGGATGAACGAAAAAGATGGGCATCCGTAAGTACAAGCCGACGACCCCGGGTCGCCGCGGCTCGAGTGTCTCGGACTTCGCCGAGATCACCCGCAGCACGCCCGAGAAGTCGCTGCTCGCCCCGCTGCACAGCAAGGGCGGTCGCAACGTCCACGGCCGGGTCACCACCCGCCACCAGGGCGGCGGTCACAAGCGCGCCTACCGGATCATCGACTTCCGGCGCCACGACAAGGACGGGATCCCGGCCAAGGTCGCTCACATCGAGTACGACCCGAACCGCACCTCCCGGATCGCGCTGCTGCACTACGCCGACGGGGAGAAGCGCTACATCCTCTGCCCGACCGGCCTCAAGCAGGGCGACAAGATCGAGAACGGCCCCACGGCCGACATCAAGCCGGGCAACTGCCTCCCGCTGCGCAACATCCCGACCGGTACCTTCATCCACGCGGTGGAGCTCCGTCCGGGCGGCGGCGCCAAGCTGGGCCGGTCCGCCGGTGCGCAGATCCAGCTGCTCGCCAAGGAGGGCCAGTACGCCACGCTGCGTATGCCCTCCGGCGAAATGCGCCAGGTCGACGTGCGCTGCCGGGCCTCCATCGGCCAGGTGGGCAACGCAGAGCAGGGCAACATCAACTGGGGTAAGGCCGGCCGTATGCGGTGGAAGGGCAAGCGCCCCACCGTCCGCGGTGTCGCGATGAACCCGGTCGACCACCCGCACGGTGGTGGTGAGGGCAAGACGTCCGGCGGTCGTCACCCGGTCAACCCCAAGGGCAAGCCCGAGGGACGGACCCGTGCGGCGAACAAGGCCAGCGACCGCCTGATCATCCGTCGTCGGACCAAGCGGAAGAAGCGGTAGGAGCAGCCGAAATGCCACGTAGCCTTAAGAAGGGTCCCTTCGTGGACGACCACCTTCAGAAGAAGGTGGACGCTCAGAACGAGAAGGGCACCAAGAACGTCATCAAGACGTGGTCGCGGCGCTCCATGATCGTGCCCGACATGATCGGTCACACGATCGCCGTCCACGACGGCCGCAAGCACGTCCCGGTGTTCGTCACCGAGGCGATGATCGGTCACAAGCTCGGCGAGTTCGCGCCCACGCGGACGTTCCGCAGCCACGTCAAGGAAGACCGCCGCAGCCGGCGATAAGCGCCTGGGAAGAGGAGACCGCGCCGGGAGACGGCCGGGAGGCGAGAGCCGTACCGGTCGGAGCCGGGCGAGGGGGACTCGACCCGATACGAAGCAGAAGGTAAGAGGAGTAAGCGATGGAAGCCAGGGCTCAGGTGCGATTCGCGCGCCACACGCCCATGAAGGCCCGCCGCGTGGTGGACCTCATTCGCGGGCTGCCCGCTTCGGAGGCGCAGGCCGTGCTGCAGTTCGCTCCCCAGTCGGCGAGCGAGACCGTGTACAAGGTGCTGTCCAGCGCCATTGCGAACGCGGAGCACAACTTCAACCTCGACCGTGACACGCTCGTCGTGAGCCGTGCCTGGGTCGACGAGGGCCCCACCCTGAAGCGGTTCCGTCCCCGCGCCCAGGGTCGTGCCTATCGGATCAACAAGCGGACCAGCCACATCACCGTGATCGTGGAGTCCCGCGAGCCGAAGGGGAGGACCCGCTAGTGGGTCAGAAGGTCAACCCGCACGGGTTCCGCCTCGGCATCACGACCGACTTCAAGAGCCGGTGGTACGCCGACAAGCTCTACAAGTCGTACGTGGCCGAGGACGTGGCGATCCGCCGCATGCTGAAGAAGGGCATGGAGCGGGCCGGCATTTCCAAGGTCGAGATCGAGCGGACCACCGACCGGGTTCAGGTCGACATCCACACCGCCCGTCCGGGCATCGTCATCGGCCGCCGCGGCGCCGAGGCGGACCGGATCCGGGGCGACCTCGAGAAGCTGACCAAGAAGCAGGTCCAGCTGAACATCCTCGAGGTCAAGAACCCCGAGATCGACGCCCAGCTCGTCGCCCAGGGCGTGGCCGAGCAGCTGTCCAGCCGTGTCTCGTTCCGGCGGGCCATGCGCAAGGCCATGCAGTCGGCCATGAAGAGCGGCGCCAAGGGCATCCGGGTGCAGTGCTCCGGTCGTCTGGGCGGCGCCGAGATGTCCCGCTCGGAGTTCTACCGCGAGGGCCGCGTGCCCCTGCACACGCTCCGCGCGGACATCGACTACGGCCTGTACGAGGCCCGTACCACCTTCGGCCGCATCGGCGTGAAGGTGTGGATCTACAAGGGTGAGGCTCCGACCAGCCGCGCCGAGCGCGAGGCGGCTGCCGCCGGCGCCCGTGCGGGCCAGCGTCGCGAGCGTGACGACCGTCGCGGTGGCGCCGACCGCCCCCGTCGTGGCGGCGGCGCCGGTGGCGACCGTCCCCGTCGCGGCGGCGGCCGCGGCGACCGTGCACCCAGGACCGAGGCGGCTTCGCAGGCCGCCCCCGAGACCGGCCCGGCTGCGCAGCCGGGTGCTGAAGGGAGCTGACCATGCTGATCCCGCGCAGGGTCAAGCACCGCAAGCAGCACCGGCCCGACCGCAGCGGCGCCGCCAAGGGCGGCACGCGCGTCGTGTTCGGCGAGTACGGCATCCAGGCGCTTGAGCACTCCTACGTGACCAACCGCCAGATCGAGTCGGCTCGTATCGCCATGACCCGCCACATCAAGCGTGGCGGCAAGGTCTGGATCAACATCTACCCGGACCGTCCGCTCACCAAGAAGCCGGCCGAGACCCGCATGGGTTCCGGTAAGGGTTCGCCGGAGTGGTGGATCGCGAACGTCAAGCCCGGTCGCGTCATGTTCGAGCTCTCCGGTGTCGCCGAGCCGGTGGCCCGTGAGGCGCTGAAGCGGGCGATCCACAAGCTCCCGATGAAGTGCAAGGTCGTTAAGCGTGAAGTGGGTGAGGCGTGATGGCTAAGGGCCTGACCGCCGGTGAGCTGCGGGTGGAGGACCAGGACACCCTGGTCCAGAAGCTGAAGGAAGCCAAGGAGGAGCTGTTCAACCTCCGCTTCCAGGCCGCGACCGGCCAGTTGGAGAGCCACGGGCGGCTGCGCGCCGTCCGCCGCGAGATCGCCCGTATCTACACCGTGATGCGCGAGCGGGAGCTCGGCATTGTAACGGTTGAGAAGGAGTCGAGCGATGGCTGAAGCAACGGAGAGCACGACCGAGGCGCGGAACTACCGCAAGACCCGCGAGGGTCTGGTCGTCAGCGACAAGATGGACAAGACCGTCGTCGTCGCCGTCGAGGACCGCGTCAAGCACCGCCTGTACGGCAAGGTCATCCGTAGGACGACCAAGTACAAGGCGCACGACGAGGCCAACAGCTGCGGCATCGGCGACCGCGTCCTGCTGATGGAGACCCGGCCGCTGTCGGCCAGCAAGCGCTGGCGGGTCGTCGAGATCCTCGAGAAGGCCAAGTAGCAACGCGCCTCGTGGGGGGTGGCGGGTCCACCCCCCACGACGGCGTCCAAGGGTGTGGGGGTCCTCCTCCGCACCGCCTGCGGCGGCGGTCGCCGGCCGGGGAGGCCGGGTTCCGGAAGGGCCGGTGCGTCACGTGACGGACCGGCCGCGGAGCGCGGCGGACCCGGGCGGACGGGCTGTCGCCGGGGGAAAAAGACCACAGTAGGTTCCGCAAGGCTCGCCCATCAGGGGCGAGAACCGGCGAGACAAACAGGAGTAGACGTGATCCAGCAGGAGTCGCGACTCAAGGTCGCCGACAACACGGGTGCGAAGGAAGTCCTCTGCATCCGGGTGCTCGGCGGCTCGGGTCGGCGCTACGCCGGTATCGGCGACATCATCGTCGCCACTGTCAAGGACGCCATTCCGGGCGGCACCGTGAAGAAGGGCGACGTGGTCAAGGCCGTCGTCGTCCGCACTGTCAAGGAGCGCCGCCGGCCCGACGGCTCCTACATCCGCTTCGACGAGAACGCCGCCGTCATCATCAAGGACAGCGGTGACCCTCGTGGCACGCGTATCTTCGGTCCCGTCGGCCGCGAGCTGCGTGACAAGAAGTTCATGCGCATCATCTCGCTCGCGCCGGAGGTGTTGTAGATGTCGAAGCTGCATGTGAAGAAGGGTGACCTGGTCCAGGTCATCGCCGGCAAGGACAAGGGTGCCAAGGGTCGTGTGATCGCCGCCCTCCCGCGCGAGGACCGCGTGGTGGTCGAAGGCGTCAACATGATCAAGAAGCACGTCAAGGAGGGCCTGCAGGGTCCGCGCGGCGCCAAGACCGGCGGCGTGCAGACCATGGAGGCTCCCATCCACGTGAGCAACGTCAAGAAGCTCAAGGATGACGAGAAGCCCGCCAAGAAGGCCGACAAGAAGGCCGACGAGTCGGGTGAGGACAACTGATGACTGCCACCTCTGAAGAGCGCACGCTCCCTCGCCTCAAGCAGCGCTACCGCGAGGAGATCGCCGCGAAGCTGCAGGAGGAGTTCGGGTTCGAGAACGTCATGCTGATCCCCACGATCACCAAGATCAAGGTGAACATGGGTGTCGGCGAGGCGGCCCGCGACTCCAAGCTGATCGAGGGCGCCGTCCGCGACCTGACGGTCATCACCGGTCAGAAGCCGGCCGTCGTGCGGGCCCGCAAGTCCATCGCCCAGTTCAAGCTGCGCGAGGGCATGCCGATCGGTGCGCACGTCACGCTGCGCGGCGACCGCATGTGGGAGTTCCTGGACCGTCTGCTGTCCCTGGCGCTTCCCCGTATCCGCGACTTCCGCGGCCTGTCGCCGAAGCAGTTCGACGGCAACGGCAACTACACCTTCGGTCTCACCGAGCAGGTCATGTTCCACGAGATCGACCAGGACAAGGTCGACCGGCAGCGTGGCATGGACATCACGGTCGTGACCACCGCCAAGACCGACGACCAGGGCCGGGCGCTGCTGAAGCACCTCGGCTTCCCCTTCAAGGAGGCCTGATCATGGCGAAGACGTCGCTCAAGGTCAAGGCCGCTCGCAAGGCCAAGTTCGAGGTCCGGGCCTACACCCGGTGCTCGCGCTGTGGCCGTCCCCGCGCCGTGTACAGGAAGTTCGGCCTGTGCCGCATCTGCTTCCGCGAGATGGCGCACCGGGGCGAGCTGCCCGGCATCACCAAGTCGAGCTGGTAGCCGCGCACGGTCCCGTGATCCTCACGGGACCGTGCGGCGCCGGCCGCAGAAGAGAAGTCATATTCACCGGGCGCTGTTCGAAGAAGGCGCCCATGACCGCACCGTAGGTCCCCTGGGGAAACCGCGGTGAGGAAGGCCACCGGCCATGACGATGACCGACCCGATCGCAGACATGCTGACGCGTCTGCGAAACGCGAACTCGGCGTACCACGACACCGTGGCCATGCCGTACTCGAAGATCAAGGCGCACATCGCCGAGATCCTCCAGCAGGAGGGTTACATCCAGGCCTGGAGCGTCGAGGACGCCAAGGTCGGAAAGAACCTCGTGGTGGAGCTCAAGTTCGGGCCGAACCGTGAGCGCTCGCTCGCGGGCCTGCGCCGGGTTTCCAAGCCCGGCCTGCGGGTCTATGCAAAGAAGGACAACCTGCCTCGGGTCCTGGGCGGACTGGGCGTCGCGATCATCTCGACGTCCGGCGGCCTCATGACCGACAAGCAGGCCGGCAAGCGTGGTGTGGGCGGGGAAGTCCTCGCCTACGTTTGGTAGAAGGGAGGCATACAGCATGTCGAGAATCGGACGGCTGCCCATCCCTGTACCGAGCGGCGTCGACGTCACCATCGACGGTCGGGATGTCACGGTCAAGGGCCCCAAGGGCACGCTCTCGCACACGGTGGCGGAGCCGATCGAGGTCGCTCGGGCGGAGGACGGCACTGTCGCCGTCACGCGTCCCAACGACGAGAACAAGGTCCGCGCACTGCACGGTCTGTCCCGCACGCTCATCGCCAACATGGTGACGGGCGTGACCCAGGGATTCTCCAAGACCCTGGAGATCGTGGGCGTCGGTTACCGCGTCCAGGCCAAGGGGCCGACTCAGCTTGAGTTCGCCCTCGGTTTCAGTCACCCGGTGATCGTGGACGCCCCCGAGGGCGTCACCTTCCGCGTCGAGAAGCCGACGCTGTTCCACGTGGACGGCATCGACAAGCAGAAGGTCGGCGAGATCGCCGCGAACATCCGCAAGCTGCGCAAGCCCGACCCGTACAAGGGCAAGGGCGTGCGCTACCAGGGTGAAGTTATCCGCCGCAAGGTCGGAAAGGCTGGTAAGTAGGCATGGCTGGCAAGACTGCGTTCGGCAAGCACACGGCCGCCCGCGCCGTCTCGCGGGCCCGCCGCCACGGCCGAGTCCGCAAGAAGGTGGTCGGTACGGCCGCGCGTCCGCGCCTGGTCGTCAACCGCTCCACCCGACACCTGTTCGTGCAGATCGTCGACGACACCCAGGGCCACACGCTGGTGAGCGCCTCCACCATGGAGGGCTCGCTGCGCACGGCCGAGGGCGCCAAGACCGACAAGGCGAAGCAGGTCGGCGAGCTCATCGCTCAGCGGGCCAAGGCTGCCGGTATCTCCGCGGTCGTGTTCGACCGCGGTGGCAACCGCTACGCAGGCCGCATCGCGGCCCTCGCGGACAGCGCACGCGAAGGCGGGCTGGAGTTCTGATGACTCCGTCCCGAGGATCGCACCTGATGGCCCGTATGACGAATGAGAAGAGGAACCACTGATGGCCGGAGCTCCGCGTCGCGGTGGCGCCGCCGGTGGCGAGCGGCGTGACGGTCGTCGTGACGACCGCCGCGGTGGCAGCGCTGACAAGGGCGTCTCGTACATCGAGCGCGTCGTGAAGATCAACCGGGTGGCCAAGGTCGTGAAGGGTGGTCGTCGCTTCAGCTTCACCGCCCTGGTTATCGTCGGTGACGGTAACGGCATGGTCGGTGTCGGTTACGGCAAGGCCAAGGAAGTCCCCGCGGCCATCGCCAAGGGCGTCGAAGAGGCGAAGAAGCACTTCTTCCGGGTGCCCCGCATCCAGGGCACCATCCCGCACATCGTGCAGGGTGAAGAGGCCGCCGGCGTCGTCTTCCTGCGTCCGGCCTCGCCGGGTACCGGTGTCATCGCCGGTGGTCCGGTGCGCGCCGTGCTGGAGTGCGCCGGCATCCACGACGTCCTGTCCAAGTCGCTCGGCTCGGACAACCCGATCAACATCGTGCACGCCACGGTGGCCGCTCTGAAGGGCCTCAGCCGCCCCGAGGAGATCGCGGCCCGCCGCGGCCTGCCGATCGAGGACGTCGCCCCCAAGGCGATGCTCAAGGCGCGCGCCGAGGGCATCGCGGAGGCCGCGGCGGCGAAGGCGGTGAGCTAGTCGATGGCACGCCTGAAGATCACTCAGGTCCGCTCGAAGATCGGCGGCAAGCAGAACCAGCGCGACTCGCTGCGCTCGCTGGGTCTGAAGCGCATCGGCGACGTCGTCGTCAAGGAGGACCGCCCGGAGATCCGCGGCATGGTCTCCGTGGTGACGCACCTGGTCACCGTGGAAGAGGTCGACTGACATGGCAGAGAACACTCCGCTCCGCATCCACCACCTGCGGCCGGCTCCGGGCGCCAACAAGTCGAAGGTCCGCAAGGGCCGCGGCGAGGCGTCCAAGGGCAAGACCGCCGGTCGTGGCACCAAGGGCACGCGGTCCCGGAACACGGTCCCCCTCGGCTTCGAGGGCGGCCAGGTTCCGCTCCAGCGCCGCCTGCCCAAGTACAAGGGCTTCTCCAACGCCCTGTTCAAGACGACCTACCAGGTCGTCAACCTGGACCGGCTCGGCGAGCTGTTCCCCGAGGGTGGCGACGTCACCGTCGAGGCCATGGTCGCCAGGGGCGCGGTCCGCAAGAACCAGCTCGTGAAGGTCCTGGGAACCGGCGAGATCTCCGTGGCGTTGAACGTGCAGGCGCACGCCTTCTCCGCCACCGCCAAGGAGAAGATCGCCGCCGCCGGGGGCTCCGTCTCCGAGCTGTAGGCATCAATCACGTGGCGCGGGGGCCCTTCTGGGCCTCCGCGCCCGCGGTGCGTTAGAGTTCGCTGGACAATGAGTGTCAACTCATTTCCACGGACTCGTTGACTTGAGATACCAAGATGGATCACCCCCGCACCATCGCTGACCGACCTCGCCTTTCAGGCGCGCAGGAGGGACCGTGCTGACCGCGTTTACCCGAGCGTTCCGTACGCCGGACCTGCGCAAGAAGTTGCTCTTCACACTGGGCATCATCGCGCTCTTCCGTCTCGGCTCGGTTCTTCCGACTCCGGGTGTTCACACCGAAAACATCGCACTGTGCCTCAAGGAGGCGCAGGCCGGCGATGCGGGCAATATCTACGGGATGGTGCAGCTGTTCAGCGGAGGCGCGCTGCTGAAGCTGTCCATCTTCGCGCTCGGCATCATGCCGTACATCACCGCGAGCATCATCCTCCAACTCCTCGTCGTGGTCATCCCCCGCCTCGAAGCCCTCAAGAAGGAGGGACAGGCGGGCCAGACCAAGATCACTCAATATACGCGTTACCTGACGATCGGCCTGGCGATCCTGCAGTCGACCGCCTTCATCGCGCTCGCGCGCAGCGGCCAGCTCTTCCCCGGCTGCCGTCAGGACGTCCTGCTGGACAAGGACAGCGTCTTCACCATCGTGACCATGGTCCTGGTGATGACCGCCGGCACCGCCGTGATCATGTGGCTGGGCGAGCTCGTCACCGACCGCGGCGTCGGCAACGGCATGTCCATTCTGATCTTCACCCAGGTCATCGCGGTCTTCCCGTCCGAGCTGCTGAACATCGGCCGCCAGAAGGGCGCGTTCGTCTTCGCCGTGGTCATGGCCGTCGGCATCGCGATGATCGCCCTGGTCGTCATGGTCGAGCAGGCTCAGCGCCGGGTCCCGGTGCAGTACGCCAAGCGCATGGTCGGGCGCCGGATGTACGGCGGGACCTCCACGTACATCCCGCTGAAGGTGAACCAGGCCGGCATCATCCCGGTCATCTTCGCCTCCTCGCTGCTCTACCTGCCGCAGCTGGTCACGACCCTGTTCAGCGGCACGGAAGAGCCGAACGCGGTCGTGCAGTGGATCCAGCAGAACCTGGTCACCGGCGACACCCCGGCCTACATGATCACGTTCTTCCTCCTGATCGTCTTCTTCACCTACTTCTACGTGTCCATCACCTTCAACCCCGTTGAAGTGGCCGACAACATGAAGAAGTACGGTGGTTTCATCCCGGGTATCCGCCCGGGACGCCCGACGGCCGAGTACCTGAACTACGTGCTCTCGCGACTCACGGCTCCGGGATCGCTCTATCTGGGCCTGATCTCCATGGTGCCGATCGTCGCGCTGGCGCTGGTCGGAGCGAGCCAGAACTTCCCGTTCGGAGGCACGAGCATTCTGATCATGGTGGGTGTCGGTCTTGACACCGTGAAGCAGATCGAGAGCCAGCTGCAGCAGCGCAACTACGAAGGCTTCCTGAAGTAGTGCGCCTCGTCCTGGTGGGCCCCCCCGGAGCGGGTAAGGGGACTCAGGCCCAGTTCATCGCATCGAACCTGTCCATCCCGAAGATCTCGACAGGGGATATCTTCCGCGCCAACGTCTCGGGCGGCACGGAGCTCGGCAAGCTTGCCAAGGAGTACATGGACCGCGGCGACCTCGTGCCCGACGAGGTGACCATCGCCATGGTCCGCGACCGCCTCTCCGAGGACGACGCGCGGGACGGCTTCCTGCTCGACGGCTTCCCCAGGAACGTGCCCCAGGCCGAGATCCTGAAGAAGATGCTCGCGGAGTTCGGGGTCGCGCTGGACGTCGTCCTGGAGCTCGTGGTCGACGAGGACGAGGTGGTCCGCCGCCTCGCCGGCCGTCGTACCTGCGGCCGGTGCGGCCGGATCTGGCACGTCGACTTCGACGACAAGAAGGACGACATCTGCGACGCCTGCGGCGGCAGCCTCTACCAGAGGGACGACGACAAGGAGGAGACCGTCCGGCGTCGTCTGGAGGTCTACCAGGAGCAGACCGCTCCGCTGGTCTCGTTCTACGCGGAGGAGAAGATCCTCGTCGGGGTGGACGCGGCCGGTCCGGTGGAAGAGGTCACCCGTCGCGCGATGGAGGCCCTGGCGCCCCACGTCGGCTAGCGGTTCTCATCCGGCACGCCACCCGCGGGAAGCACCCCGCGGGTGGCGTGCTGTCGTTAGGAGAAGTCTTCTCGGGCACAATCGGGAATTGGGCTCCCGAATCGCCCGTTCAACCACCCCAGGGGGTGCATACGTGTTCAAGAAAAACCGACACGGGATCCAGATCAAGACACCGGAGCAGCTGGAGAAGATGCGTGCCGCGGGCCTGGTGGTCGGGCGGACGCTGCAGCTGCTCAAGGAGAGCGTCCAGCCGGGCATGACGCCGCTGGACCTCGACGCGATCGCGGAGAAGGCGATCCGGGCCGAGGGCGCGATCCCCTCCTTCAAGGGCTACCAGGGCTTTCCCGCGACGATCTGCGCGTCGGTCAACGACGAGGTCGTGCACGGGATCCCCGGTGACCGCCGGAAGCTGCGCGACGGCGACATCATCTCGATCGACTGCGGCGCCATCCTGGACGGCTGGCACGGCGACTCGGCCGTCACGGTCCCGGTCGGCGAGGTGGATCCCGCGCTGACCGAGCTGATGCGGGTCACCGAGGAGGCGATGTGGCAGGGCATCGCCGCTCTGAAGCCGGGTGGTCACCTGTCCGACGTGGGCCACGCGGTGGAGAAGTACGTCCGCGCCCAAGGCCGTTACGGCATCCCGCAGGAGTACGGCGGGCACGGGATCGGCACCGAGATGCACATGGACCCCTGGGTCGCCAACCACGGCAAGCCCGGCAAGGGGCCCAGGCTGGAGGTGGGCATGTGCTTCGCGGTGGAGCCGATGGTCAACCTGGGCACCGCGCGGACCAAGGTGCTGGCCGACGACTGGACCGTCGTCACCATCGACGGCAAGCCCTCGGCGCACTTCGAGCACAGCGTCGCGGTGACACATAATGGACCGTGGGTGCTGACCGCGCTCGACGGGGGCAGGGAGCGGTTCGCCGACGTGCTGGGAGAGAACGCGGGCTAGCGGCGACGCTGCCCGCCGTGGTGAGCGGATGTGAGCGATGATGGCGGCTGGTCCGCAGATGCGGGCGTCGGACGACGACAGGGACAGGATCGCCTCGGTGCTCCGTGAGCACTACGCGCAGGGGCGTCTCACCGTCGAGGAGTTCGACGAGCGGCTCGAACAGCTCTACGCGAGCAGGACGTACGGCGAGCTGGCCACGCTCACCTCCGATCTGCCCGACGTCGACCTGCGCGCCATGCGGGAGGTCTCCCCGCGTCCCCCGAAGCAGCCGGAGCGCGGCGAGAACGGCCGCCTGGCCGCCATGTGGGGTCCCTGGGCCTTCGCGGTCACCGTCAACTGGACGATCTGGTTCGCCATCGGCATGGGGAACGACTTCGACTTCCCCTACCCCTGGCCGCTGTGGGTGATGGGGCCCTGGGGCGCGATCCTGCTGGTCGCGACCGTTCTGATGAAGGCCGGCGGCGATCGTAAGCCGTAATAGTGCACGCTCGGCGGCGAGTGTGCATTCCTCCGCAGAAGGACGGACCGGAGCTTCCTAACGTGAGCGGTGTCCGAACGACGGACCCCGTCACAGGAGGAAGACATGAGCAAGGCCCGCACCCTTCTCGCCGCCACCGTCCTCGCCGGCTCGCTCGCCGCGGGTCTGGCCGCGGTCCCGGCCCAGGCCGCGACCGCCGGAACGGCCACGGTCGCCGCCTTCCAGGAGGCGCAGGGATCGAAGCACTTCTTCGGCCCGTACCACTCGACGTTCGGCGGCGGCGAGGGCTTCGGCAAGCGCTCCTACTTCAAGGGCTACTGGATCAAGCAGGACGGCCGCTACTGGTTCCACGGCGACCTGTTCGACCGGGACCGCGACCGCGAGTACAGCTACGTCTGGTTCAGGTGGCACGACAAGTTCGGCGTCCACACCAAGTACTACAAGACGTTCGGCAGCCGGCACTTCACGAAGTTCGGCGGCTTCAAGAAGAGCAGCGGCTTCGACGACTTCAAGATCCGCGTCTGCGAGGGCGACGACCGCTTCGACGACTGCGGCGGCTGGGGTGACGCCTTCTAGGCGCGGCCGGCACGGCCGAACGGCACGAGCCCACCGGTGACACGGTCACCGGTGGGCTTTCCGCTCGTCCGAGCGGTATGATGTCCGGTGGTTGTGTCGAGCGTCGGCCGTCGGTTTCGCATTCCATCGCCCGGTGCCGTACAATCCTTCTTCGGTTCACTATGACCATTGCGCCTCAGCGGTGTCGCTACCGCCGCCTCTCCTGGAAGCGCATGGTCGCGGCTGCTTAGTGTTCCGAAGCCTCAGACGACCGATCAGTGAAACGCGAGGGACATGGCCAAGAAAGACGGCGCCATCGAGATCGAGGGCACTGTGGTTGAGTCGCTCCCGAACGCAATGTTCCGGGTTCAGCTCGACAACGGCCATAAGGTCCTGGCCCACATCAGCGGGCGGATGCGCATGCACTACATCCGAATCCTTCCCGACGACCGGGTCGTCGTCGAACTGAGCCCCTACGACCTCAGTCGTGGGCGGATCGTCTACCGATACAAGTAAGCGTCTGAGGGACGAATAAGGACTATGAAGGTCAAGCCGAGCGTCAAGAAGATCTGCGACAAGTGCAAGGTGATCCGCCGGCACGGTCGCGTCATGGTGATCTGCGACAACCTGCGCCACAAGCAGCGTCAGGGCTAGTCGCCGAAGAAGGTCTCACGGGGTCCGCTCGAAAAGGGGCGGACTCGATGCATGTGGGGCCCATCGGGTGAAGGCGGTCCCGCCGGTCCGGTGCGGAGAGCGGAGACGCTCCCCGCGGTGGAGCGGGGAGGCGGACCCCGCCCGGAAGAACGGTAATCGCGTTTCACACCTGCGCAGGCGGCCGCCGAGGCCGTACCCCGCAGGAGACCCCTGGTCGGAGGCCGGGGCCCTCACCCCGGGCATGGGGAGGGGCGGTGAAGCGTAGGACCTCCGCCACAAAGAAGGAGAATGCCCGACCATGGCTCGCCTGGTTGGCGTCGACCTCCCCCGCGACAAGCGGCTGGAGATCGCTCTCACCTACATTTTCGGAATCGGCCGCACGCGCGCGCTCGAGACCCTGAAGGCCACCGGCGTCAGCGGCGACCTCCGGGTTCACCAGCTCACGGACGAAGAGCTCGTGCCGCTGCGTGACTACATCGAGGCGAATTTCAAGATCGAGGGTGACCTCCGTCGCGAGATTCAGGCCGACATCCGCCGCAAGATCGAGATTCAGTCCTACCAGGGCATCCGGCACCGTCGCGGTCTTCCCGTGCACGGCCAGCGCACGCAGACCAACGCGCGCACCCGCAAGGGCAAGAAGAAGACCGTCGCCGGCAAGAAGAAGCCCGGTAAGAAGTAGTCCGCGCAGCCGCAGGACCGAAGACCTCAGGAGTGAAGGCAAACAATGCCTCCTAAGAGCCGCCAGGGTGCACCGAAGAAGGTGCGCCGCAAGGAAAAGAAGAACGTCGCTCACGGGCACGCCCACATCAAGAGCACGTTCAACAACACGATCGTTTCGATCACCGACCCGAGCGGGAACGTGATCTCCTGGGCCAGCGCCGGCCACGTCGGGTTCAAGGGCTCTCGCAAGTCCACCCCGTTCGCCGCGCAGATGGCCGCCGAGAACGCCGCGCGCCGCGCCATGGAGCACGGCATGCGCAAGGTCGACGTCTTCGTCAAGGGCCCGGGTTCCGGCCGCGAGACCGCCATCCGCTCGCTGCAGGCGACCGGCCTGGAGGTCGGGTCCATCCAGGACGTGACCCCCGTGCCGCACAACGGCTGCCGCCCGCCCAAGCGCCGTCGCGTCTGAGCCCCAGGAGAAGATAGAAAATGGCTCGTTACACGGGTGCGGACTGCAAGCTCTGCCGTCGGGAGAAGGTCAAGCTCTTCCTCAAGGGCAAGAAGTGCGAGTCCGCGAAGTGCCCCATCGAGATCCGTCCCTACCCGCCGGGTGAGCACGGCCGCGGCCGTCCCAAGGAGTCGGAGTACCAGCTCCAGCTCCGGGAGAAGCAGAAGACCCGCCGCATCTACGGCGTCCTCGAGAAGCAGTTCCGCAACTACTACGAGGAAGCCAACCGCAAGGGCGGCAAGACCGGCGAGAACCTCCTCCAGATCCTGGAGAGCCGTCTCGACAACGTGGTCTACCGCGCCGGCTTCGCCGAGTCCCGCGACGCCGCCCGCCAGCAGGTCCGCCACGGCCACATCCTGGTGAACGGCAAGAAGGTCGACATCCCGTCGTACCGCGTCCGCGAGCACGACATCGTCGAGGTCCGCGAGCGCTCGCGCAACCTGCTGCCCTACGAGGTGGCGCGCGCCACCGCCGGCGACAAGACGTTCCCGGCGTGGCTGGGCGTGGCCCCGGAGGCCATGCGCATCCTGGTCCACCAGCTCCCGGTCCGTCAGCAGATCGACACCCAGGTCCAGGAGCAGCTGATCGTCGAGCTCTACTCCAAGTAGCAGCTCACCCGCACAGGTGCCGTACGGTTCGCCGTACGGCACCTATGCTGTTGTTACCGAGCGGCGTCAAATAGCGGGCGCCGCACGTCAAGGGGAGAACCCACATGCTGATCGCTCAGCGCCCGACCCTCCTCGAGGAGAGCATCGAGGAGACCCGCTCCCGGTTCGTCATCGAGCCGCTGGAGCCCGGCTTCGGCTACACCATCGGCAACTCGCTGCGGCGCACGCTGCTGTCGTCCATCCCGGGCGCGGCCGTGACCAGCATCCGCATCGAGGGCGTGCTGCACGAGTTCTCGACCGTCCCGGGGGTCAAGGAGGACGTCACCGACATCATCCTGAACCTCAAGGAGCTGGTCGTCTCCTCCGAGCACGACGAGCCCGTGGTCATGTACCTGCGCAAGCAGGGCCCCGGGGACGTCACCGCCGCCGACATCGCGCCCCCGGCCGGTGTCGAGGTGCACAACCCCGAGCTGCGCATCGCCACGCTGAACGGCAAGGCGAAGCTGGAGATGGAGCTGACCGTCGAGCGCGGTCGCGGCTACGTCTCCGCGGCGCAGAACAAGCAGCCGGGCCAGGAGATCGGGCGCATCCCGATCGACTCGATCTACTCGCCGGTGCTCAAGGTCACCTACAAGGTCGAGGCGACCCGTGTCGAGCAGCGCACCGACTTCGACCGCCTGATCCTGGACGTCGAGACCAAGGCCGCGATGAAGCCCCGCGACGCGGTGGCCTCCGCCGGCAAGACCCTGGTCGAGCTGTTCGGCCTCGCCCGCGAGCTGAACGTCGAGGCCGAGGGCATCGACATCGGCCCGTCGCCGACGGACGCGGCCCTGGCCGCGGACCTGGCGCTGCCGATCGAGGAGCTGAACCTCACGGTCCGCTCCTACAACTGCCTCAAGCGCGAGGGCATCCACACCGTGGGCGAGCTCGTCGCGCGCAGCGAGCAGGACCTGCTGGACATCCGCAACTTCGGTGCGAAGTCCATCGAGGAGGTCAAGCAGAAGCTGCACGAGATGTCGCTGGCGCTCAAGGACTCCCCGCCCGGGTTCGACCCGACCGCGGTGGCCGGCGGCGGCTACGACGACGACGACAGCGCGTACGTGGAGACCGAGCAGTACTGACCCCGCGGGGACTCCGTCCCCGTGATCCCCCGGAGGGCGCGCCCTCCGGGACCGATCGCCACGCGGGAGTCGCAGGCGACTCCCGCGGCCCGACCCCGGTACCTGGTACGGCCGGGGCGGGTTCACTCTCAAGGAGAACGAAATGCCCAGGCCCACCAAGGGTGCCCGTCTCGGCGGCAGCCCGGCCCACGAGAAGCTGATCCTGGCGAACCTCGCCACCCAGCTGTTCCAGCACGGCCGGATCAGGACCACCGAGGCGAAGGCGAAGCGCCTGCGCCCGCTGGCGGAGAAGCTGATCACGAAGGCGAAGAAGGGCGACATGCACAACCGTCGCCAGGTGCTGACGGTCGTCCGCGACAAGGGTGTCGTCCACCACCTCTTCACCGAGATCGCCCCGACCTTCGCCGAGCGTCCCGGCGGTTACACCCGGATCACCAAGGTCGGCCTCCGCAAGGGCGACGCCGCCCCCATGGCGGTCATCGAGCTGGTGTCCGAGCCGCTGAACACGGTCCGCGTCGCCAAGGCTCCGGCCGCCGCCGAGGCCCCGGCCGCGGAGAAGGCCGAGGCCCCCGCCACGCAGGAGGCCGAGGAGACCGCCGAGGCCCCCGCCGCGGAGAAGAACGACGAGGCGACCGAGGCTCCGGCCGAGGAGACCGAGGACAAGAAGGACAACGCCTGATCTCTCAGGCTGGGTGAACGGGTCCGGCATCCCCGCATCGGGGGTACCGGGCCCGTTCCCGTTCTCCGGGAGGAACAACGTGGTACGGCTGCGCCTGGATCTCGCCTACGACGGCACGGACTTCTCCGGCTGGGCCCGGCAGCCCGGCAGGCGGACGGTCCAGGGGGAGATCGAGGAGGCGCTCGCCAGGGTCCTGCGGCTCGGTGAGGCCCCCGCGCTGACCGTGGCGGGCCGGACCGACGCCGGGGTGCACGCCCGCGGGCAGGTGGCGCATCTCGACGTGGACGAGGAGGCGCTCGCGGCGGTGGAGGGCCGCGCGAGGTCACGCGGGCAGGGGCGGGCCGAGGGGGTCGGGCAGGCCGGGGCCGCCGAGGTCCGGGGAGCGCGGGAGCGGGTCGAGGAGCGGCTCTCCGCCCTGCGCAGGAGGCTTGCCGGGGTCCTCCCCCCGGACGTCAGGGTTCATCGCGTCACGGTGGCCCCTGAGGGCTTCGACGCGCGGTTCTCCGCGCTGTCCCGCCGGTACGCCTACCGGGTGTGCGACGCGCCGGGGGGCGTGGATCCGCTCCGCCGCCGGGAGGTCGTCTGGTACGCCCGCCCGCTCGACCTGGACCGGCTCAACACGGCCGCCGCGCGACTGCTCGGCGAGCACGACTTCGCGGCGTTCTGCAAGAAGCGCGAGGGCGCGACGACGATCCGCGAACTGCAGCGGCTGGACTGGGCCCGTGAGGGCGGCGAGGGGGGCGAGGGCGGGGTCCTGGTCGCGACGGTGGTCGCCGACGCCTTCTGCCACTCCATGGTGCGGGCGCTGGTGGGATCGCTGCTGGCGGTCGGGGAAGGGCGTCTCGGGGTGGAGTGGCCCGGGCAGGTGCTGGCGAGAGCCGTACGGGACTCCGGGGTGCATGTGGCGCCGGCGCACGGGCTCTGCCTGGAGGAGGTGCGCTACCCCGGGGCGGAGGAACTGGCCCTGAGGGCCGCGCTGACCCGCCGGGTACGCGTGCCGAGGGCTGAGGCGGACGGCCTGCGCGCCGGGGGCTGAGGCCGCTCCCGGGGGTGCGCGGTCCGCTGTGTGCCGAGGGCCGCTCCCGGGGGTGCGCGGTCCGCTGTGTGCCGAGGGCCGCTCCCGGGGCGGATGGGCCGCGATGCGCCGGTGCACGCACGGGGTGGGACGGCTCCGTCGGGTGTGCGCCGGGTGGTTCTGCCAGAGGTACGCGCCGGAGGGTACGCCGGCTGCTTCCGCCGGAGAGGCGGGTCCGGCGGCGGGGCCGCCCCTCCGGCGTGCGGGGCGGGTGCCGTCAGCGGGTCAGGCGGTGCTCGACGACCTTGGAGGTCTGGTCGCGGAAGGCGCCGCTGAGCTTGCCGAGGCTCTTCTCCTTCGCGGTGGGGGTGTGGCCGTCGGCGAAGGTCGCGTAGCTGAACACGATGTAGCGGCCCCATACCAGTCCGGCCGCGTAGCCGCCCGCGATGTGCATGCGTTCGGCCCCGCTGCCGGAAGCGCCCCGCAGGCCGCGGAACCACAGGTTCTTCTCGAGGTTCTTGGCCTGGTCGACCTTGACGGCCGACTCGCGGGTGGGCAGGACGGCGACGCCCGTGGTGACGGCGTACTTCTTCTTGCGGTCGACGTAGGTGGCCCGCAGCACGCGGCGGCAGTCGCCGTTCTCGAGCGCGGTGGCGAACGTGCCCGCCGCCGTCTTGTCGCAGTCCTGGGTCAGATGGGTCTTGACCCGGGTGAAGGTGGTTCCGGCGATGGTCACCTTCTTGGCGAAGGCGTCGGCGAGGGTCATCTTGCCCGGGTCGGTCAGCTCGGAGTTGAGCAGCGTGGTGTCGATCAGCTCCTCGGTCGGGATGTTCTCGGGGCTCTCCTCGATCGGGTCGCCGGTCACCGGCGCGGCAGTGGGCCGGACGGGCTGCGGATCGGCCGCGTTGAACGACCGGTAGGCGAAGAAGGCGCCGGTGCCGATGCCGCCGATCACGACCGCGACCGCGGCGGCCACCAGGATGATCCTGCCCCGGCCGGGGGCCGGGGGCGCGGCGGCGGGAGGCGCCGGCGGGGCGGACACGGTCGCCGTGGGCGGTTCGAACGGACCGCGCTCCACCACCGGGTCGTCGGAGACGGGGAGCCGCCCGGAGGGAGGAGACGGCGGAGGCGGGAACGGCGGGGGGAGGGGCGGGAAGCCGCCCGGAGGGGTCGGCTGGTCGGCGGGAGACGGAGCCGGGCCGGACGGCGGAAGCGCCGTGGACGGGATCACCTGAGGACCGGACGCGGACGGCTGCGCCTCGGGTGGTGCGGTGCGCCCGGCAGGGGAGGGCGGAGACGGAGGTGAGGGCGGTGCGGCGTGCCCGGCGGTGGGGGGCTGCGATGGGGGCGCAGGTGGTGCGGCGTGCCCGGCGGTCGGTTCCTGCGGTGCGGTCGTCGCGGCGGGGCCGATCTCCTGCGGGTCCGCGACCGGGGGGACGGGCTCCTGCGGATCGGGCACGGCGGGAGCGGGGACGCGGACGTCGACGGTGTTCTCCGGATTCTCGCTGACGGGCGGGCCGAGGGGGGACGATCGGCCGACGGGGCCGACGGGGCCGACAGGACGGGCCTCCTCGTCGGAGTCGGGCCAGGACAGTTCCTCGACGGGCTCTCCCGTGGCCGCGGGCCACGGAGGGGGCACGGGAGCGTCCGCGGCGGGTGACGGCCACACCTGGATGCCGGCGGCGGCGGCGGTGAAGGCGGGCGGAGGCTGCCACGCCGGGGCGGCGGGTCCGTCCGGGACGGGGGCGAGGACGTCTTCCTCCCCGGCCCGGGTGAGCCGGTCGTAGGAGGTCCCGCCGTCACCGGGGGCCGTCCAGGGCCGGCCGGCCGCGGGCTCCGGCCGCACGGGAGGGACGGCGGGAGGGACGGCGGGAGGGACATGGGACTGCTCGCCTTCGGCGAGATCGACCCGCGGCACCTGCGATGAAGGCTGGCCGAAGCTCGGCGGCGGCGTCGCCGGTACGACCGAACCGTCGGTTTCGCGCTCGTGCTCGGATCCGGATTCCTGGCCACGCATACCTGGCAGCGTAGCGATAGCCGGAGATCGGCATGTGAGTATGGGTGTTCCTGGCCGGATCGCCCGCCGGTTTTATGCCCGAAAAGCCCCGAATGGGGGAGTGTTCACGGGCGCCTTCCGGTCAGTGAACGGGACTCCAGCGCGGGGGTGACGGTCGCGTCGGCGACCCCGAACGCGGCCGCGTTGAGCTTCTTGGCCTCCGCCTTGCTCGGCAGGTGGCCGTCCTTGTACTGGAACCAGACCAGGATGGCGTAGTGGCCGTGCCGCCATCCTCCGACGAAGGCGTCGCCGGTGCCCAGGAGTTTGGTGAGCTTGTCCTTGCCGGGCAGCACCTTGAGGTATTCCCGGGACTTCTTCCCCCGGGCGGCCTTGACGACCTTCGCCGCGGCCGACGAGGTGTCGAGGTTGGCGACCCCCAGGGTTCCGATGATCTTACCGGAGGAGTCGCGGAAGCTGGCGCGCAGGAGCTGGTTGCACCTGCCCGCGGCGAGGGCCTTCTGCAGGCCGGAGCCGACGGCGGCGTCCTTGCACTTCTTGTCGCTCCTGCGGACGGTCATCAGGTAGGTCTGGCCCTTGTGCCGGGCCTTGCGGCTCTTGAAGAGCTCGTCCAGGGTCAGCTTGCCCGGATCGGTCTTGCGGGCCTCGGCGAAGCCGTACGTGCCTCCGGGATTGGCGGGGATCACGGGCCTGGTGGCGGACGGTGCCGGGGCGTCCGCCGCGCCGGCCGGGGAGTCGTCGCCGGAACTGGCGAAGACGGCCAGCCCGATGCCGCCCGCGATGAGCATGCCGATCACGCCGATCGCGACGAAGGTGGGCAGGAGCGCGCGGAGGCCGTCCTCATAAGGGCTCCACGGCTGCTTCTGCTTCTTGGGCCGCTTCTGCTCCGCGGGACGGGCCGGGGGCTGCTGCGGACGCTCCGCAGGGCCGGGCGTCTCCTGCGTGAACGCCGCAGGGCCGGGCGTCTCCTGCGTGAACGCCGCAGGGCCGGGCGTCTCCTGCGCGAATGCCGCAGGGCCGGGCCGTTCCTGCCCGGACCGCTCCCGTTCGGGCCGCTCCTGTCCGGGCGGGGCCCACCCGGGAGGCGCCTGCCGTCCGGGCGCCCGCCGCGGAGACTCCGGGGGCGCGGAGCCGAAGCCGGCGGGGGACTGCGGGCGCGGGCCCTGCGCGGGCGGGCCGAACCAGCCCTCACCCTGCCCGCCCGGCTGCCCATCCGGCTGCCCGCCGTCCTGTCCGCCCCTCTGTCCGCCGGCCTGGTCGTCCCAGGGGGACGGCGGCTGCGGTCCGCCGGGCTGGAGCGGCGGCTGCGGCCCGCCGGGCTGGACGTACGGCTGGCGGCGCGGAGAATCACCGGGAAAACCCATGCGCTGAGATTAACTCCGTATCAGGGCGGATCAGTTCATGAATACCCGAAGTCCTGGGTCCACCAGGGACCGCCGGGCCCTTCCACGACCCCGACGCCGGTGGCCGCCAGCGCGCAGTTGAGGATGTTGCGCCGGTGGCCGGGGTTCGCCATCCAGCCGCGCACCGCCTCCTGTGCGGAGGCGTAGCCGCGGCCGATGTTCTCGGCGCCCCCGTCGCGGTAGCCGGCGGCCTCCATGCGGTCCCAGGGGGAGCCGCCGTCCGGGGAGTCGTGCGAGAAGGCGTCGCTCAGCGCCATCTCCGAGGAGTGCGCCCGCGCCGACCGGGCCAGCCGCCTGTCGATCCGCAGGGGAGCGCAGCCGGCCCGGCGGCGCTCGATGTTGGTGAGCCGGACGACCTCGCCCTCCATCGCGCTCAGCGCCGTGGCCACGCCGTGGCCGCCGTCATCCCCGCCGCCGTCTCCGCGCAGGACGTAGCCGGGGTCGTCGTGGGTGGAGCCGTCGATGACGTTGCGCGGGCCGTCGGAGGCGCGCGGGAGGGGACGCCGCTGCCGGGAGGCGGAGGGGGAGGCGGCGGGGGCGGGACGCGTGACCCGGTGCAGCGGGACGCGCTCGTCGGGCGAGTCGCCCGGCTCGGTCGTGAGGGCGGACGAGGGCTCGGCGGGGCCCGCCTCGTTCAGGTAGACGTGGCCGGGGGCCTCCTCGTGGCGGCTTTCCCGGCCGAGGAGGAACCCGAGGAACAGGACGGCGGCGAGGCAGGCGAACAACCCGGCGCGGCGCAAGGCGGCCCGCTGGGTATGCCCGGGGTAAGGGGACTGCCACATACGGCTATCAACGATAGAGATGTTGAGATAGGTGAAGAAGGGAATGTCGGGAACGAGTTGCAAACGTTCGGCCGGGCGCCGCCCGGTGTCGGCCGGACGGCCGTCCCGCCCTCCCCCCGCACGGTAGACTGGCCGGGAAGGCCGGTCCGGGGCGGTGTCGTTTTGACCCTCTCTCCTCCAGGCCTGTATTCTGCATATTCGTTGTGTGCGAATCGGTCTCCTCTGCAGACCGATACGCGGCGCGTCCGGCGTCATCTCCTCGCATCTAGGGAGACGGAAGGTCCGGGCTGTCGTGCGCCCGCACCTACCGACCATGTCGCTGTCGCCTCCGACAGCGCCGAGATGCGATCAAAGAAGGCATACGACCGTGCGCACGTACACACCCAAGCCTGCTGAAGTCGAGCGTCAGTGGTATGTCATCGACGCCACCGACATCGTGCTCGGCCGGCTGGCCAGCCACGTCGCGATCCTGCTTCGCGGTAAGCACAAGCCGATCTTCGCGAACCACGTCGACACCGGCGACTTCGTCATCGTCATCAACGCCGACAAGATCGCGCTGACCGGCAACAAGCTGGAGCAGAAGAAGGCTTACCGTCACTCGGGCTACCCCGGCGGTCTGCGTTCCGTGACCTACGCCGAGCTCATGGACAAGCGTCCCGACCGCGCCGTTGAGAAGGCCGTGAAGGGCATGCTGCCCAAGAACGCCCTCGGCCGGAAGATGATCAAGAAGCTCAAGGTCTACGCCGGCTCCGAGCACCCGCACCAGGCTCAGCAGCCGGTGCCGTTCGAGCTCACCCAGATCGCCCAGTAGTCGTACGAGCTGCCCATCCGCAGCAGCGCCGGCCGACGGCCGGCGCCGAGTAGGAAAGTTTGAGGAGAACCGTGGCTGAGCCCACCGGTGTCGAGACGCCCGTCGAGGGCGAGCTGGACGACTACAACGCGGAGGAGTTCCCCTCCGAGTACACCAGCGAGTCCTCCGCCGCCGCCGGCGGCGAGGCCGTGCGCAAGCCCATCACCGTGGGCAACTCGTACGGCACCGGCCGCCGCAAGGAGGCCGTCGCCCGCGTGCGCATCGTGCCGGGCACCGGCAAGTGGACGATCAACGGTCGCCCGCTTGACGTCTACTTCCCGAACAAGGTCCACCAGCAGATCGTCAACGAGCCCTTCGTGACGCTCGGCGCCGAGGACCAGTTCGACGTCATCGCCCGCATCGACGGCGGCGGCGTCACCGGCCAGGCCGGCGCCCTGCGCATGGGCCTGTCCCGTGCGCTGGCCGTCCTGGACGTCGAGGTCAACCGCGCGCCGCTGAAGAAGGCCGGCTTCCTGACCCGTGACGCCCGCGCCACCGAGCGCAAGAAGTACGGTCTCAAGAAGGCCCGTAAGGCCCCCCAGTACAGCAAGCGTTAAGTTGGGGCGCCTTTTCGGCACCGACGGGGTACGTGGGGTCGCGGGTCGCGACCTCACGGCCGAGCTCGCCATGGACCTGTCCGTGGCCGCAGCTCATGTCCTCGGCGACGCCGGGGCGTTCAGCGCCGCCGACGGGCGGCCCGGTTCCTCACCGGGCCGCCCGATCGCCGTCGTGGGCCGCGATCCCCGCGCCTCAGGAGAATTCCTGGAGGCGGCGGTGGTCGCCGGTCTCGCGTCGGCGGGCGTGGACGTCCTCCGGCTCGGCGTGCTGCCCACCCCGGCGGTCGCGTACCTGACCACGGCTCTCGGAGCCGACATGGGCGTGATGATCTCCGCCTCCCACAACCCCGCCCCGGACAACGGGATCAAGTTCCTCACCCGCGGCGGCTTCAAGCTGCCCGACGCGGTGGAGACCGAGATCGAGCAGCGCCTCGGCGAGCAGTGGGACCGCCCCGTCGGCGCCGCGGTCGGCCGCGTGCGCGAGGCGTACGGCGAGGCCGACCGTTACGTCTCCCACGTGCTGTCCACCCTGCCCGGCCGGCTCGACGGCCTGAACGTCGTCCTCGACTGCGCCCACGGCGCCGCCCACGTGGTGGCCCCCGAGGCGCTCATCCGGGCCGGGGCGAAGGTCGAGACCATCGGCGCCCGCCCCGACGGGCTGAACATCAACTCCGGGGTCGGCTCCACCCACCTGGACAAGCTCCGGCAGATCGTGGTCTCCCGCGGCGCGGACGTCGGGATCGCCTACGACGGCGACGCCGACCGCTGCCTGGCGGTGGCGCACACCGGAGAGGTGGTCGACGGCGACCAGATCATGGCCGTGCTGGCCGTGGCCATGCACGCCGAGGGCCGGCTGGCGGGTGACACCGTCGTCGCCACGGTCATGTCCAACCTGGGCTTCAAACTGGCGATGCGGAACGCCGGGATCGACGTGATCGAGACCGCGGTCGGCGACCGCTACGTCCTGGAGGCCATGCGGGAGGGCGGCTACACCCTCGGCGGCGAGCAGTCCGGGCATGTGATCATGCTCGACCACGCCACCACCGGGGACGGGCTGCTGACCTCGCTGCACCTGCTGTCGGCCGTGGTCCGCGAGGGCAGGCCGCTGGCGGAGCTGGCCTCGGTGATGACCCGGCTCCCGCAGGTGCTGGTCAACGTCAAGGGCGTGGACCGCGCGAAGGCCTCGGTGCCGGAGCTGACCGCGGCGGTGGCGGCGGCGGAGGCGGAGCTCGGCGAGACCGGCCGGGTGCTGATCCGGCCGAGCGGCACCGAGCCGATGATCCGGGTCATGGTCGAGGCGGCCTCGGCGGAACAGGCCGAGCACCTGGCGGACCGCCTGGCGGACGTCGTCCGTACGGCCTGCGGGTGACCCCCGTGAGCAGGACCGGCGCCCTTCGCGGGGGGCCGGTCCCGCTCCGGCGGAAGGGCTCCGGAACGTTCCCGGGAGACGGGGCCGCGTTGACGGGCCGACCGCTGGTTCGACATATTTGTCGCCATGGTCTCTCTACGTCCCCTCGCCGGAGTGGTCCTTGCCTCCGCCCTTCTGACCGGTTTCACCGCCGCGCCCGCCGGTGCCGCCACGCCTTCCACGACCGCGACGGTCTCCTGGTCCGAGTCGGCCGGGACGGCGACGACGGCGGCGGCACGGCCGCGCAACGGCAGGATCCTCTACGACCGCATCAGCGGTGGTCAGGGCGTCCTGAAGGTCAAGAACGGCACGTCCAGGGACGCGGTCGTCACCCTCGTCCGCGGGAAGAGCAAGGCGATCAGCGTCTACGTCCGGGCCCGGTCGACCGCGAAGGTCAACGACGTCCGTGACGGCACCTACCGGATCTTCTTCACCAGCGGCTACCGGTTCAGCGTCTCCAAGGGCCGGTTCGCCCGGGGCGCCTCCTACCAGAAGTTCGACGACCGGCTGAGGTTCACCACGACCTCCTCCAGCGCCACCATCTGGACGCTCACCCTCAACCCGGTCAAGGGCGGCAACGCCCGCACCAGCGGCGTCAACCCGAAGGACTTCCCGGCCTGACCGCCTGCTCCCCGCCCCCGCCCCCGTCCGCGCGAAGCGCGGTGCGGCGGATACGTCCCCTGCGGCCCGCGCCCGGTGCGCGGGCCGTACGCGTTGTCCGGGACCCGCGCCCGGTGCGCGGGCCGTACGCGTTCCCTGCGCGCCGTACCCCGTGCACGATCCGGGGGGGCGAGCCTCCGGAGCGCTACGGCCGACCGCCGACCGCCGTCGCGGGATGCGCGGACGGGCGTCACGGGGCCGCGGAGCGCTCTTCCTCGGGGAGCGGCGTCAGCGGGAACGCCGCCACGACCTCGAAGCCGCCGCCGGGCCGGGGACCGTGGCCGATGGTCCCCCGGTACAGCCTGACGCGTTCGGCCATGCCGATCAGACCGTGCCCGCGGGGCGCGCCGGGCCGGGCGGCCGGGCGGCCGTCGTCGGCGACGCGCACCGTCAGCTCGTCCGCGCGGTAGGCCAGGGTCACCTCGGCGCGTGCGGGACCGGCGTGCTTGAGCACGTTGGTGAGGCATTCCTGGACGATCCGGTAGACGCACAGATCCAGTCCCGGCGGCAGGGGCTGCGGCGTGCCGGTGATCCGCATCTCCACCGGCACGCCGGCGGTCCCCAGTCGCTCGACGAGCGGGCCCAGCCGCTCGACTCCGGGCGTGAAGGCGTACGTCTCCTCGGCGCCGTCGCCGTCCCCGTCGAGGCGGAGCAGCGACAGCAGCCGGCGCAGTTCCGCCATGGCCTCGCGGCCGGTGTCGGCGATCGTGGTCAGCGTCTCCCGGGCCGTCCGGGGGTCGGAGTCCACGACGTAGGCGCCGAGCCCGGCCTGCACCGACATCACCGAGATGTGGTGGGCCACGATGTCGTGCAGTTCACGGGCGATCCGCACCCGCTCCCGGGTGACCGCCCGCCGCTCGCGGTCCTCCTGCTCCTGCCGGAGCTGCTCGGTCAGCTCGGCCAGGCGCCGGTTGCGGTCGGCGAGCCTGCGGTTGCCCAGCCCGAACGCGCAGGTGGCCACGGTGAAGGCCAGGCCCTGGGCGGTGTTGAGCAGCACCGCGCCGCCTGAGGCCATGACCGCGGCCCACCACCACAGCGCCGTCGCCAGGCCCGCCCCGGCGAGGATGGCCGGCAGCGGGCGCTGGACGGCGACGGTGTAGAGGGCGAACAGGCAGGAGAAGTTGTTCGCGCTGGGCTGGTAGCCCAGCGCGTGGTGGACCGCCGAGGCGGCGGCGCAGACGAGGACCACGAGCAGCGGGGTCCGCCGGCGCACGGCGACGGGGAGGTTGGCCGCGCAGGTCAGCGCGGCCGAGACCGCGTCCGGCTCCCGCCACCCGCCGCTGCGGTCGTTCGCCTGCCACACCAGGGTGAACGCGGTGAGCGCGACGGCGAGCACCGCGTCCACCGCGTGGGGGTTCGTCCTGCCCGCCAGTGCCGCCATCGTCGCGCGCATCTGCGCATGCTAACCAAACCCGGGCCGGCCGCCCTCCCCGGGCGGCGGGCCGGCCGGGGAGGGCGCGGGGCTCACTCGTCGCCGGTGAGCGAGAAGCTCCGCAGGCGCCGGCCCGCCCAGACGACGGCCCCGACCGTGACGAGCAGCAGGGCCGGTACGGCGAAGCCGAGCGTGATCTCGGTGCGGAGGAAGGCGGACGACGAGACCTGGTCGGCGACCGTCTGGGCCCACTGCTGGATGGAGAACCGGCGGGCGCCGGGAACGAAGTTGCCCACCACGCCCTCCCAGATCACCGCGTAGGCGATGCCGATCGTGACGGCGTGCCGGGTGACCGTGCCCAGCAGCATGAAGACCGCCGCGTAGGCGAGGCCCCCGATCAGGGCGCCCAGCGCGAAGCCCGACGCCACCCCGGACTCCAGCCCGACCAGCAGGTAGGCGGCGGCGAAGGTCGGCACGGAGGCGAAGACGGCGACGATCGAGGCGGCGACCAGGAACTTGGTCTGCGCGATCACCGGCCGGGAGATCGGCTTGGCCAGCAGGTGGACGACCGTCCCGTCCTCGATCTCCGGGGCGATCACGCCGGTGCCCGCGATCAGTCCCAGCAGCGGCAGCATGGTGCCGACGGCGAAGGTCTGCAGGAGCATGACCGCGGCCCGCTCGCCGCCGGCGTCGACCACGCGCAGCAGGACGGCCAGGGCGAGCAGCACTACGGGCAGCAGGACGAGCAGCCAGACCCGGCGGCGGCCGAGCAGCGCCCGGTAGGAGATCTCGGCGATGACGCCGTTCATCGAATTTCCTTTCGCGGGAAACCCCGGGTTTCAGCCCCGGGGAGAAAAGCGAACCGGCCGCGTAGCGGCATCGGGAACGTCAGGCCGCCGCCAAGACGGAATGACATTAAGCAGGAACACCGGCTCCTGCTAAGATCTTGGGTGTGAGAACGGCGTACAAGTGTCGGGCCTACCCGACTCCCGAACAGGCGGCGATGCTCAGCCGCACGTTCGGCTGCGTGCGCGTGGTGTGGAACCAGACCCTCGCCTGGCGGCACCGCCGCTGGCACGCCGAGCAGGAATCCACGAACGTGCCGCAGGCCAACGCCTTCCTCACCCAGCTCAAACGCACCGAGGAGTTCGCCTGGCTGAACGAGGTGTCCTCGGTTCCGCTGCAACAGGTGCTGCGCACCCAGCAGCGGGCGTTCGTCAACTTCTTCGAGGGCCGCGCCCGCTACCCGCGCTTCAAGTCCCGGACCGGTCGTCAGAGCGCCGAATACACCCGCAGCGGGTTCCGTTGGCGCGATGGCCGTCTGTGGCTGGCGAAGACGGACACACCGCTGAAGTTCGTGTGGTCGTGGCCGGACGTGGACCCGGCCACGATCACCCCCTCCACCGTGACGGTGTCCCGTGACCCGGACGGGCGCTGGTACGTCTCCCTCGCCGTGGACGTGGCCGACCCCGAGCAGACCCCGGCGACCGGGACCGCGGTCGGCGTGGATCTCGGGGTGAAGGACTTCGCCGTCACCAGCGACGGCGAGAAGATCGCCAACCCGCGTCACCTGGAGCGCAAGGCCCGCAACCTGGCCCGCTACCAGCGGCGCATGGCCCGCAAACAGCGCGGCAGCGCGAACCGGGCCAAGGCCAGGGCCAAGATCGCACGGGCACATCGCAAGGTCCGCGACGCCCGCCGGGATTTCCTTCACAAGACCAGCACGCGACTGGTCCGCGACCACGACGTGATCGTGATCGAAGACCTGGCCGTGAAGAACATGGTCCGCAACCGGTCCCTGGCCCGGACCATCTCCGACTGCGGGTGGGGCGAGTTCCGCCGCCTGCTGGAGTACAAGACGACCCGGTACGGCCGCCACCTGATCGTGATCGACCGCTGGTACCCCTCCAGCAAGACGTGCAGCGCGTGCGGGCACCTGCTTGCCGCGCTCTCGCTCAACACCCGGCACTGGACGTGCCCGGGTTGCGGCACCCGGCATGACCGGGACGTCAACGCCGCGAAGAACATCCTGGCGGCAGGTCTTGCCGTGTCCGCCTGTGGAGCTGACGTGAGACACCCCGGGTCTTCCCGGGTGCGGTCGGCTGTGAAGCAGGAAACCCAACCCGCGAGGGGTGGAATCCCCCGGCTTTAGCCGTGGGGAGAAAGTCAAGTCAGCTGCTCCTGTTGATCAGGTAGGAGAAGACGCTCTCCAGGTCTTCGTCGGCGGGGGAGATCTGCCAGAGCCGCACGTCCGCGTCCCGCGCCAGGCGGGGCAGCAGCCGGGTGAAGCGCCGGAAGTCCACCGCGCGGACCTCCAGTCCCGTCTCGGTGAGGGAGACGGACCCGGCGGAGGCGTCGGCGATCAGGACCGAGGCCAGGCGGCGGTCGTCGCTGGAGCGGACCCGGAACAGGTGCGGCCGGTCGGTCATCCGGCGGCGGATCTCGCGGAAGTCGCCGGAGGCGGCGTGCCGGCCGGCGACCAGGACCTCGATGTGCTGGGCGACGCGCTCCACCTCCTCCAGGATGTGCGAGCTGAACAGGATGGTCCTGCCCTCGGCCCCCATGGAGCGGACCAGGTCCATCAGGTGCATGCGCTGGCGCGGGTCCATGCCGTTGAACGGCTCGTCCAGCAGGAGCACCTTCGGGTCGTGCACCAGCGCCGCGGCGACCTTCACCCGCTGGCGCATACCCTTGGAGTAGGTCTCGATCCTGCGGTCGGCGGCGGCCTCCATCTCGACCAGCGCCAGCGCCTTGCCCGCGGCGCCCTCCGGGTCGGGCAGGCGGTGGAGCCTGGCGCTGGAGAGCACGAACTGCCGGCCGGTGAGGAAGCCGTAGACGGCCTCGCGCTCGGGGACCAGGCCGATCGAGCGGTAGATCTCGTGGTTGCGCCAGACCGTGGTGCCGTCGAGGGTCACGGTCCCGCCCGAGGGGGCGAGGAAGCCGGCCATCATGTGCAGCAGGGTGGACTTGCCCGCGCCGTTGGGGCCGAGCAGGCCGGTGACACCGGGGCCGATGGTCATGGTGACGTCGTTGACCGCCACCACGTTGCCGTACCAGCGGGAGACCTGGGCCAGTTCGAGGTTCATCGCGAGGCCGCCTTCCGGTAGCGGATGACCAGGGCGGTCACCGAGAGTGCGATCAGCCCGAGCATGATCGTGATCGCGGCGGGCACGCCGATCCCGGTCGGGTAGGCGCCGGGGCCGGAGGGCTCGGCGCCGAAGATCCCGACCTGGACGGCCGCGTCCACGAGGAAGAACGGGTTGATCAGCCAGGCCCAGGCGGCGGCGTCGTAGTGGTTGGTCGCCTCCATCGTCGCGGCGACGACGCCCGAGACGCCGGAGGCGAGCAGGTAGAGCGAGATGACCGCGGCGACGCCGAGGCCGCGCCGGGGGGTGAACGAGGCGACCGCCACCCCGATGCAGGCCAGCAGCACCGCGTTGCCGACCGCGCCCGCCATGCTCGCCAGGTACTCGGCGGTGCGCGGGGGACCGGGCATGTCCACGACCAGTTCCCCGATGAACAGCGTGGTCAGCGGCACGGCCTGCAGCAGGAGCATCGCGACCGTCATCGCCGCCAGCTTCGCCCCGACGTAGTCGCGGAGCGTCACCGGGCGTGACAGGTAGAGCGGCAGCACGCGGAAGCGCAGGTCGGGCGCGACGGTGTACGGCGCCTGCGCGGCGAGGAAGATCGCGAGTACGGCCTGCATGATGACCGCGTACTCGGTGTAGCCGGTGGCCCGCTGCTGGATCGCGGCCATGGCCGCGATGGAGACCACGGCCGGCAGCATCATGACGCCCGCCAGCAGGAAGGGGATGATCTTCGCGCGGGCCGGGCGGCCGAGGCCGAAGACCCCGCGCAGGGTGTGCACCGCCAGGGCCGCGGCGGCGGGCCCGCGCCCGGTGCGCGGACCGTCGTAGTGGCGGTACCCGATGTCGTGGATGACGCCCGCGGGGGCGCCGGGGCTCGGGGTCGCGGGGGACGGGTCAGACATCGGCGGGCTCCTTGAAGACGTCCTCGATGCGCTGGCGGCCCTGCTCCATGCGGATGAGGCAGAGGTCGAGGTCGCAGACGGCGTCGCGGAGCGTGTCGTAGGTCTGCGGGGCGCGCACCTCGACCAGGAGCGTGCGGCCCGCGGCGGTGACGGTCTCACCCCGTTCGGCCAGGCGCGCGGCGAGCGCGTCCCGGCCCTCCTCGACCTCGACCGTGACGGTCTGCGTGGACTGGGTGAACTCGGAGATGGCGGAGGAGCGCAGCAGCGTGCCGCCGTCGATGACGATGACGTGGTCGCAGATCCGCTCCAGCTCGCCGAGGAGGTGGGAGGTGACCAGCACGCTGATCCCGAACTCGGTGCCGATCCGGCGGATCAGGGCGAGCATCTCGTCGCGGCCCTGCGGGTCGAGCCCGTTGGTGGGCTCGTCCAGGAAGACCAGCTTCGGGTCGTGCACGAGGGCCTGGGCCAGCTTGACCCGCTGCTTCATGCCGGTGGAGTAGCCGCCCATCGCGCGGTAGCGCTCCTCGTACAGTCCCACGTGGCGCAGCACGTCGGCGGCGCGCTCGCGGGCGGCGGTGCGCGGCAGCCCGGACATCCGGGCCAGGTGCACGGTGAACTCGGTGGCCGACAGGTCGGGGGGCAGGCAGTCGTGCTCGGGCATGTAGCCCACGACCCGGCGGATCTCGGCGCCCTGCGCCGTCACGTCCATGCCGAGCACCTGCGCGGTCCCCTCGGAGGGTTCGAGCAGGCCCAGCAGGATCTTGATGAGCGTGGACTTGCCCGCGCCGTTGGCGCCGACCAGTCCGGTCACCCCGGGGCCGACGGCGACGGTGAGCCGGTCGAGTGCCGTCACCCGGGGGAACCGCCTGCTGAGCCCCTTGGTGGCGAGGATAGTCATGATCGGACACTATCGACCGGGGGAGCCTTCCGCCTCGGCCGTCCGGACGACCCGCCCCTCGTCCGTAGGTCAGGGGGAACCCTGACGCGGGCCGGGGTCAGACGCGGCGCAGCCGTACCCGGCGGATCGAGTGGTCGGCGCCCTTGCGGAGCACGAGGCCGGCGCGGCCCCGGGTGGGGGCGATGTTCTCGACGAGGTTGCGCTCGTTGATGTCGCGCCAGACGTCCCTGGCGAACGCCGTGGCCTCCTCGTCCGACATCTCGGCCAGGTGCCGGAAGTAGGACTTGGGGTCCTCGAAGGCGGTGCGGCGGAGCTTGTGGAACCGGTCGACGTACCAGTCGCGGATGTGCTCGACCTTGGCGTCCACGTAGATCGAGAAGTCGAAGTAGTCGTTGACCGCCAGCGCGGTCGGCGGGGCGGGCTGCAGGACGTTGAGGCCCTCGACGATGAGGATGTCCGGCCGGCGCACGGTCTGCGCGGCGCCCGGCACGATGTCGTACTCCAGGTGGCTGTAGACCGGCGCGGTCACCTCGGGCAGCCCCGCCTTGACGTCGGCGACGAACCGGACCAGGGCCCGCCGGTCGTAGCTCTCCGGGAAGCCCTTGCGGTGCATGATGTCGCGCTCGGCGAGGACCCTGTTCGGGTACAGGAAGCTGTCGGTGGTGATCAGCTCGACCCGGGGGTGCTCGGGCCAGCGGGCCAGCAGGGTGTGCAGGAGCCGGGCGGTGGTGGACTTGCCGACCGCGACGCTCCCGGCGATGCCGAGGATGTACGGCGCGGGCTCCCGCCCGGCGCCGAGGAAGGTGCTGACCGCCGCGTTGCGCTGCCGGGCGCCGGTGAAGTGCAGGTTGAGCAGCCGGGTCAGCGGCAGGTAGACGTCGGTCACCTCGGCCAGGTCGATCGGGTCGTCGACGCCCCGGAGCTCCTCCAGCTCGCCCTCGGTGAGCGTGAGGGGAGTGTTCTTGCGGAGCTCGCTCCACTGCTCCCGGCTCAGCTCCACGTACGGCACGGCCGCGTCCCACCCAACTGCCATAGCCCGCAAGCCTACTGACCGGTCGGATGCGCCTCGCCGCCGGGCTCCGCCGGGGTTTCCGGCCGGGCCCGGCCGATTGTCGAGATGTGCTCTATGACTGATCGACAACTCGTGATTAACGTGTCGTGAACCTTTCGAACGCAAGGAGTCGCGTCATGGACCGTCGTCGTTTCCTCGCAGGGTCGGCAGCACTCACCGCGGCCGGGGTGGCCGGCCCGTTCGCCGGGGTCGCCCGGGCCGGGCGGAGCGGGGAACTCCGCCGCGCGGGGGGGTACGGGCCGTTGACCCCGGTCCCCGACGAGCGGGACGGCGTGGTCCGGCTGCACCTGCCGGAGGGGTTCCGGTACCGCTCGTTCAACCCGGCGGGCGAGGCGTTCACCGACGGCACGGTCACCCCCGGCAAGCACGACGGCATGGCCGCGTTCCGGGGGCCGCGCGGGACCGCGATCCTGATCCGCAACCATGAGGTCAACGGTCCCGTCGGCGCGTTCGGCGATCCGGCGAAGGCCTACGACCCGGCGGCCGGCGGGGGTACGGCGACGCTCCAGGTCACCGGCGACGGCCGGGTGCTCCGGTCCGGGCCCAGCCTGACCGGCACCCAGATGAACTGCTCCGGCGGGCCGATGCCCTGGGGCGCCTGGGTGAGCTGCGAGGAGACCGTGAACGGGCCGGACGTCGGAAACGACCACACCGGTCAGGACAACGGCAGGCTCCAGCGCAGGCACGGCTACATCTTCGAGGTCCCCCTCGACGGCCGGGCGGGCGGGCCGATCCGGAGCGCCGGGCGGTTCTCGCACGAGTCGGCCGCGTTCGACCCGTCGAGCGGGGCGATCTACCTCACCGAGGACAACTTCGCCTTCGCCTCGGGCTTCTACCGCTACCTGCCGCCGCAGAACCCGTTGCGCGCCGGGCGGATCCTGGACGGCGGCCGGTTGCAGATGCTCGCCGTACGGGGTGAGCCGGGCAAGGACCTCTCGCTCGGCCAGCCCGCCGGCGCCACCTACCAGACGGCCTGGGTGGACATCGAGGACCCCGATCCGGAGTTCACCGGCACGCCGGGCTACGAGATCGCGATGCAGGCCGTCGGGAGCCAGGGCCGGGCCGGGGGCGCGGCGCTGTTCTCCCGGCTGGAGGGGGCGGTCCACCACCACGGCACGATCTACTTCGTCTCCACCCAGGGCGGCGCGACCGCCCCCGGGGACACCCCGCCCGACGGGTTCGGCAAGGGGCGGGGGCAGGTCTGGGCGTACGAGACGTGGAGCGGCCTGCTGCGGCTGGTCTACGAGTCCCCCGGTTCGGTCGTCCTCGACCTCCCCGACAACGTCACCACCAGTCCCCGGGGGACCCTGGTGCTGTGCGAGGACGGGGGCGAGGGCAACTACCTGCGCGGCCTGACCCGGCACGGCGGGATCTTCGACTTCGCCCTGCTGGCCCCCGTCGCGGGGGACTCCGGCGCCGAGTTCGCCGGCTCCACCTTCGGTCCCGGCGGCCGCACCCTCTACGTCAACGTGCAGTCCTCCCGGGGCGCCAGCTTCGCGATCTGGGGCCCCTGGCAGCGCGGCGGGTTCTAGGGTCCGACGCGCCGCCCGCCGGGGCGGCGGGCGGCGGCGGGCGGCGGCGGGCGCAGAGTGGACCAACGGCCCTAGCGGTGCGGGACCGCCTCCTCTGCCGGGGCGGGGGCCGCGGCGGGCATCCTGGAGCGACACGTTGGAACCGAGGGGCCACACCATGTGCAACTACTGCGGCTGCCGGGACTTCCCGCTGATCGGCAGGCTCTCCCAGGAGCACTGGGAGATCGAGGAGACCGCCGGGGCGCTGCGCCGGGCGATCAACGAGAGCCGGTACGGCGACGCGGGGACGCTCCTCGACGAGCTGCTCGCCCAGCTGCTCCCGCACACCGCGACCGAGGAGAGCGGACTCTTCGCCGAGCTGCGCGAAGAGGGGTCGCTGGCGGAGGAGGTGGACCGGCTCTGCGCCGAGCACGACGACATCCACGGGGTGTTCGGCGGGATCGACCGGCAGGACCCGGACTGGGCCGTCGTGCTGGAGGCGATCGGGAAGCTGCACCACCACATCGACCGCGAGGAGCACGGACTGTTCCCCGCGTCGATCATCATGTTGCCGATCGCGGCCTGGGACCGCATCACCCCTGAGCCGTCCGTCTCCGGAGGCTGAGCCGCCCGCAGGGCGCCCGATCCCCGGCGGGGGCTCGGTCCCCGGGAGGTGCACGGTCGTCCCCGCCCCTGAGGACCGTGCACTCCCCGGAGACCGAGCCCCCGCCGGCGCGGCGGGAGGGACCGGGGCGGCCGGAAGGCCGGGATGGGCGGGCGACAGGAATGTGCGGGAACGGGTGGACATGAGCGGGGCAAGGCCGTGAGACCGGCGTGAGGCGTCAGCAGGGTCGCAAGGCCGTGAGACCAGGGCCGAAAGTCCTTCGGCGGGGTGACCTGTGCCGGTTCCGCCGACGCGCCGGCGCACCTAGCGTTTCAGGCATGTCCGATACGCGTCCGCTCCGCAGCCTGGCCGGTTCGCGGTTCGCGACGCCCATGACCGGCTTCCACGTCCGCAGCGTCTTCGACGAGCGGTGTCCCGCGGCCTGACGCCGCACCCTCCGGTGCCGGCCGGTCCCTTCCCGGCCGGTCGGCGCCGCCCACCGCCGAACCTCGCCGAGGACGCCCCGCCATGCTCGAAGACCTCCGTGCGGCCTGCCGCCGCGATCCCGCCCTGTACGGTCCACGCGCCGTCGAGGCCGTGCTCTACCCGGGACTGTGGGCGGTGTGGGTCCACCGCCTCTCCCACCGGCTGCACCGCCGCGGCGTGCCCTTCGCGCCCCGTCTGGTCTCGCAGCTCGCCCGCGCCCTGACCGGCGTCGAGATCCATCCCGGCGCGCGCATCGGACGCCGGCTGTTCATCGACCACGGGGCCGGGGTCGTCATCGGCGAGACCGCGGTGATCGGCGACGACGTCACGCTCTACCACCGGGTCACCCTCGGCGGCCGGGGGTTCCGGTCCGACGGCAAGGGCGCCGCCCGCCACCCGGTCCTCGGCGACCGGGTCACCGTGGGGGTGGGCGCCTCGGTCCTGGGCCGCGTGCACGTCGGCGACGACGCGGTGATCGGCGCCCACGCCCTGGTCCTGGGGGACGTGCCCGCCGGGGCCCGGGTGTCGGCCCCGCCGTCCGTCGTCGCCGCTCCCGCCGACGGCGTCGCCGTGCCCGCCGCCCGCCCCGCGCCCCTCCCGTAGCCGACCACCAGGAGACGACTCCCATGACCGCGATCCACCCCGACGTCCTGTCCCTCATCGGCCGCACCCCGCTGGTACGGCTCTCGCGCTTCGGCGTCGACCTGCCCGGCCGCCTGGTCGCCAAGCTCGAATCCGCCAACCCCGGCGGCAGCGTCAAGGACCGCATCGCCCGGGCGATGATCGAGGCGGCCGAGGACGCGGGACACCTCGCCCCCGGCGGCCACCTCGTCGAGCCGACCAGCGGCAACACCGGGATCGGCCTGGCCATGGTGGCCGCGGCCAAGGGCTACCGGCTGACGCTCACCATGCCGGAGAGCATGAGCGTCGAGCGCCGGGCCCTGCTCGCGGCGTACGGCGCGGACCTGGTCCTCACCCCGGCCGCGGCCGGGATGAAGGGCGCGGTGGCCGAGGCGGCGCGGCTGGCGGCCGAGCACGGCTGGTTCATGCCGCAGCAGTTCGCCAACCCGGCCAATCCCGACGTGCACCTGCGCACCACGGCGCAGGAGATCTGGGCGGACACCGCCGGAGAGGTCGACGTGCTCGTCGCGGGCGTCGGCACCGGCGGCACCGTCACCGGGGTGGGCCGCTTCCTCAAGGAGAAGAAGCCGGGCGTGCACGTGGTCGCGGTCGAGCCCGCCGAGTCCCCGGTGCTGTCCGGCGGTACCGCGGCGCCGCACGGGATCCAGGGCCTGGGCGCCGGGTTCGTGCCCGAGGTGCTGGACACCGGGGTCTACGACGAGGTGGTCCGGGTCGGCGTGGACGCGGCCCGCGACGACGCCCGCCGGCTGGCCCGCACCGAGGGCATCCTCGCCGGGGTGTCCGGGGGCGCGGCGCTGAGCGCGGCCACCGCCCTCGCCGCCCGGCCCGAGAACGAGGGCCGACTGATCGTCGTGGTCCTCCCGGACACCGGGGAGCGCTACCTCAGCACCCCGCTGTTCACCCCGTAGCGGCGGGAGGCCGCCCGCCGACCGGCGGAGGGCCTCCCGGCCGCCGAAAGGCCCCGGGCCCACCCGGGAATCCGTACGCCCCCCGGCCTGCAGGCCGGAGGCGAGACAAGGAGCGCAGTCCGATGACCGATCCGACCGGTGAGGACCCGCAGGGCGCCGTGCTGGCGACGATCCGCGCCCACCACGACCAGCTCGGCCGGACGATGTCCGACCACACCGTGACCATCGCGCGCTCGGTCGACCGGCTGGCGTCGCCGACGGCCCGGCACGCGGTGCTGGTCGCCTTCTGCGTCGAGGAGGTGCTCCCGCACGCGGCGGCGGAGGAGGAGACGCTGTACCGCGTCGCGGCGGGCCTGCCCGAGACCGAGCTGCTGGTGCGGGCGATGAGCAGGGAGCACGTCGTCCTGACGGATCTGGTCGCCGAGCTGGAGAAGGCGAGCACCACGGGGGAGGTCGTGAGTGCCGCCGCGGCGCTGAACGCCCTGTTCCAGTCGCACCTGGAGAAGGAGAACGACATCCTGCTGCCGGCCCTCGCCGCCGCCGGGGTCGACCTCGCCGCCCTGCTCGACGGGATGCACGAGATCCTCGGCGAGCCCGCCCCCGAGCAGGGCTGCGGGTGCGGCGGCTGCGGGTGCGGCGCCCGCGAACCCGCGGCGGAGGAGGGCCCGGGCACCGTCGGGGACGCCGTGGGGGACGCCGTGGGGGATGCCGTCGGGGAACTGGACGTGCGCCGCCTGGTGCCGGCCCAGCGCCACGCGCAGATCTTCGCCACGTTCGCGGAGCTGCCGACGGGCGCCGCGTTCGTCCTGGTCAACGACCACGACCCCAAGCCCCTCTACTACCAGTTCGCCGCCGAGCACCCGGGCGAGTTCACCTGGGACTACGCCGAGTCCGGGCCGAGCGTGTGGCGGGTGCGCATCGGCCGCCCGTGACCGCCGGCGCCGCACGGCGGGCGGGTGCGCACCGGCCGCCCGTGACCGCCGGCGCCGCACGGCGGGCGGGTGCGCACCGGCCGCCCGCGAGCGCCGGCCCCGCACGGCGGGCGGGTGCGCACCGGCCGCCCGCGAGCGCCGGCCCCGCACGGCGGACGGCCGGGCGCGCACCCGCACTAGCCTGGGCGGATGATCGTGGGAATCGGCGTGGACGTCGTGGACGTGGCCAGGTTCGGGGCGACGCTGGAGCGGACGCCCGCGCTGCGGGCGCGGCTGTTCACCGAGCGGGAGCGCGGTCTGCGGCTGGAGTCCCTGGCCGCGCGGTTCGCGGCCAAGGAGGCCGTCGCCAAGGCGCTGGGGGCTCCGCCCGGCCTGCTGCACGCGGAGGCCGAGGTGGTGACCGGCGAGCACGGCCGCCCGGAGCTGCGGGTGACCGGCCGGGCCGCCGAGGTCGCCGTGGCCCTGGGCGTGGTCCGCTGGCACGTCTCGCTGACCCACGACGGCGGCGTCGCCGTCGCCTACGTGATCGCGGAGGGCCGGGCCCCGTAGATTGGGCGGAATGCGGACGGCATACACCTCTGACCAGATCAGGGCGGCCGAGGCGGCGCTGATGGCGGCGCTGCCCGAGGGTGCGCTGATGGAACGCGCGGCCGCCGGGCTGGCGGCGGTCTGCGCCCGGATGCTCGGCGGCACGGCCGGCCGGGTGTACGGCTCGCGCGTCGTGCTCCTGGTGGGCGGCGGCGACAACGGCGGCGACGCCCTGTACGCCGGGGCCCGGTTGGCGGCCCGCGGCGCGCGGGTGGACGCGGTCCTGGCCGGGTCACGGGCGCACCCGGCCGGGCTGGCGGCCCTGCGCCGGGCCGGGGGGCGGGTGCTCGACCTGCGGAGCGGTCCCGTGCCGGACGCCGGGGACGCCTCCGCGGGCGGTGCGGCCGTCCTGCAGGACACCGGCACCGGCACCGGCACCGTCCCACCCGGCACCGTCCCACCCGGCACCGGCACCGGCATCGGCACCGGCCCGTCGGACGGCCGGTTCGAGCGGGTCCGCGCGCTGACCGGGGCGGCGGACCTGGTCGTGGACGGACTGGTCGGCATCGGCGGGACGGGCGCGCTGCGGGAGCCGTACGCGACGCTGGCGCGGATCACCGCCGAGACCGTGAGCGCCTCCGGCGCCGTCGTCGCGGTGGACGTGCCGAGCGGGGTGGACGCGAGTGACGGGCGGGTCGGGGGCGAGGCGTTCCGGGCGGACGTCACGGTCACCTTCGGGGCGCTCAAGGCCGGGCTGCTGATCGACCCGGGCGCGGGGCACGCGGGCCGGGTGGAACAGGTCGACATCGGGCTGGGGCCGTACCTGCCGGACGCCGGCGTGACCGCGCCGACCGGTGCGGACGTCGCGCCGCTGCTGCCGAGGCCGGACGCCCGCTCCGACAAGTACCGCCGGGGGGTCGTGGGGATCGCGGCCGGGAGCCGCCGCTACACCGGGGCGGCGGTGCTGTGCGTGGGGGGCGCGGTCCGCGGCGGGGCCGGCATGGTCCGCTACGCGGGGGCCGCCGAGCCGGTGGCCGGGGTGCGGGCCCGCTGGCCGGAGGCGGTGGTCACCGAACTGGCGCCGGGCGAGGGGGTCGGCGGGGTGGGACGGGTGCAGGCGTGGGTGCTCGGGCCCGGCCTCGGCACGGACTCCGGCGCGTTCGCGCTGGCCCGCTCGGTGCTGGCGAGCGATCTGCCGGTGCTGGTGGACGCCGACGGCCTGACGCTGCTGGCCGAGGACCGGTCGCTGCTGCGGCGCGGGGCCCCGGTGCTGCTCACCCCGCACGCGGGCGAGCTGTCCCGGCTGCTGGGCGTGGACCGGGCGCGGATCGAGGCGCGGCGGCTGGAGCACGTACGGCGGGCCGCCGCGGAACTGGGCGCGACCGTGCTGCTGAAGGGCTCGACCACGCTGGTGGCGCAGGAGGGCCGGCCGGTCCGGGTCAACCCGACCGGCAGCCCCTGGCTGGCCACCGGCGGCACCGGCGACGTGCTGGCCGGGCTCGCGGGCGCGCTGCTGGCGGCCGGGCTGGACTGCTACGACGCGGCCACGTGCGCGGCGTACCTGCACGGCGTCGCCGGGCAGGACGGGCCGCTGGCCGCCGGGGACGTCGCCGAGGCGCTCCCGGGCGTGATCAGGCGGGTGGTGAACGGGCTCCGGCACCGGGACGGAGCTGCCAAACTGGAAGGATGAGCTTCCCGATGACCCCTGCCGAGGCGCGGGTGGACCTCTCGGCGATCCGGGCGAACACCGCGCTGCTGCGGAGCCGGGCGTCCGGCGCCCAGGTCATGGCCACGGTCAAGGCGGACGGGTACGGGCACGGCATGGCGGCCTGCGCGCGGGCGGCCCTGGAGGGCGGCGCCGACCGGCTCGGCACCGCCTCCGTGCGGGAGGCTCTGGCGCTGCGGGCCGCGGGCGTCGCCGCGCCGGTCCTGTCGTGGCTCATCCCGCCGGGGGAGCCGCTGGCCGAGGCCGTCGCCGGGGACGTGGAGCTGGCGGCGGGCGCGCCGTGGCTGGTGGACGAGATCGCGGAGGCGGCGGGCCGGGCCGGGCGTCCGGCCCGGGTGCACCTGAAGGCCGACACCGGCAACGGGCGCGGCGGGGCGACCGCCGCGGACTGGCCCGCGCTGCTGGACCGGGCGCTGGCCCGGCAGGCGGAGGGGACGGTGGAGATCACCGGTCTCTGGTCGCACCTCGCCTGCGCCGACGTCCCGGGACACCCGTCCGTCGCGGCCCAGCTCGACGCGTTCGACGAGGCGCTGGCCGTGGCGGAGAAGGCGGGGGCCGCGGGCTCGCACGTGATCCGGCACATCGCCAACTCCGCGGCGGCCCTGGCGCTCCCGCGGGCCCGTTACGACATGGTCCGGCCGGGCATCGCGCTCTACGGCCTGAGCCCCGTCCCGGAGCTGGGGGATTTCGGACTGCGTCCGGCGATGACGCTGGTGGCGCGGCTCGCGCTGGTCAAGCGGGTGCCTGAGGGTTCCGGAGTGTCCTATGGGCACCTTTATGTCACAGATTGTGAAACCACGCTTGGTCTGGTCCCCCTCGGGTATGCGGACGGCATCCCTCGGCACGCCACCAACCGGGCGGAGGTGCTCGCGGGAGGCCGCCGGCGGCGGATCGCCGGTCGGGTCTGCATGGACCAGTTCGTGATCGACGTGGGAGACGACCCGGTGACGGAGGGAGACGAGGTGGTCCTGTTCGGCGACGGTTCACGGGGTGAGCCGACCGTGCAGGAATGGGCGGATTCCCTCGGCACGATCACGTATGAGATCGTGACCGGGATCGGTTCACGCGTACCGCGCGTTTACCGGTAAAGGGGGTGCGCGATGGCTACCACGACACGACGCAGGGTCGGGATCGCGAGTGCGGTCTTCGGTGCGGCGTCCGCCGGAGTGGCGGCGGCCGCCTTCGCCAAGCGGTACGCCGTGGGCAGGATCAGGCTCCGTCCCGACCTGGAGGCGAGCGAGCCGCTGGGTGAGCTGCGCGGCAGGCCCGTCACGATCACGGCCTCCGACGGCGTCTCCCTGCACGCCGAGGTCGACGGGCCCGAGGACGCCCCGCTGACCGTGGTGCTCTGCCACGGGTACACCCTCAACCTGGACTCCTGGCACTACCAGCGCCGCGACCTGCGCGACTCCTACCGCCTGGTGCTGTGGGACCAGCGCTCCCACGGGCGCTCGCAGCGCACCCGGGTCGACGACTCCACGATCGACCGGCTGGGCGAGGACCTGTACGAGGTCCTCCAGGAGCTGGTCCCGGGCCCGTGCGTGCTCGTCGGCCACTCCATGGGCGGCATGACGATCATGGCGCTCGCCGACCGGCGCCCCGAGCTGTTCGGCGACCGGATCAAGGGCGTCTCGCTGATCTCCACCTCCGCCGGGAAGCTGGCCGAGGTCTCTTTGGGTCTGCCCGCGCTGCTCTCCAAGGCGGTGCACATGATCACTCCGAGTACGGTGGCGCTGCTCGGCCGCCGGGGCTCGCTGGTGGACAAGGGCCGCCAGGCCGGCAGCGACGTGGCCTTCCTGGTCCTGCGCCACCTGGGCTTCGGCGACTCCGAGAACGTCAGCCCCACCGTGGTCGACTTCGTCGAGTCGATGATCCGCTCCACCCCTTTCGAAGTGATCGCGGACTTCTACCCGGCGCTGATGTCGCACGACAAACTGAGCGCGCTGGGCGTCCTGGACGGCGTGCCGACCTCGATCGTGGTCGGCGACGGCGACTGGCTGACCCCGGTCGAGCACAGCAAGGCGATGGCCGCGGCCCTGCCGCGTGCGTGGTACACCGAGGTGCCGGACAGCTCGCACCTGGTGCAGCTGGAGCGGCCGGGCGCGGTCAACGACGCGTTGCGCGACCTGCTCAAGCGGGTGGCCGCGGACGCCGCGGACGCCGCGGAGCAGTAGCCCGGCCCGCCGGAGGAGCGGCCGTCCGCGACATGAGCGGTGGCATGAGCGGTGACGTGAGCGGTGGCATGAGCGGTGACGTGAGCGGTGGCATGAGCAGAGGGGAGTGCGGACGGTGAGGATCGTGGCGACCGCCGAGGAGATGCGGGAACTGGGCGCGGAGCTGGCCGGGCTGCTGCGGCCGGGGGACCTGGCGGTGCTCTCCGGGCCGCTGGGCGCGGGCAAGACGACCCTGGTCCAGGGCATCGGCGAGGGGCTCAAGGTACGCGGCCCGATCACCTCGCCGACCTTCGTGATCGCCCGGGTGCATCCCTCGCTGGTGGACGGTCCCGCCCTCGTGCACGTGGACGCCTACCGGCTCGGCGGCGACCTGGAGGTCGACGACCTGGACCTGGACGCCTCCCTGGAGGACTCCGTCACGCTCGTCGAGTGGGGCGAGGGCCTGGTCGAGGGGCTCACCGAGGACCGGCTGGAGATCCGCATCGACCGGGGCGAGGCGGACGACGAGCGCACGGTACGGCTCCGCGGGGTCGGCGCCCGCTGGGAGACGGTTCCCTCCCCCTTGGTATAGATCATCATGTCTGATGATCGACTCTGACGGGCTTGCCCATGTTTAATGGGGAACAGGCGGGAAGTCGTGTCAGCCGAGGGTCGTCGGCCGGACTGCGGAGTGGAGTGCGACGGTGCCAAGGGTCAAGCGTGTCGCTGTTCTCGGGGCCATCGCCCTGATCGGGATGACCGGCTGCACGGCGGAGCCGGAGACGGAGAACGCCGCGGCGACCTCCTCGCCCGCCGCCTCCGTGACGGCCGCCGGCCGGGTCGACATCGAGATCCAGCTCCAGCCCGCCCGGGCGAAGGCGGGCGACAAGGTCTGGGTGCTGGCGAACTGCCCGATCCCCCAGGGCGGTCCCGAGCACCGGGGCACCGCCTCCTCGGAGATCTTCCGCACCCCCGTCACGCTCGACCCCATCCTGGTGACCCCCACCCCCGCCCCCCAGGGCACCGCCACGCCCACACCCCGGCCGTGGGTCCGCGGGCAGGCCACGGTCGCCGACGGCGTCAAGCCCGGCGTCTACGACGTCAACGCCCGCTGCGAGGGGACCAACGACACCGGCACGGCCGACCTGCGGATCGTGGCGGACGGCACGCCCAGCGCCAGGCCGACCACGACCCGCAAGCCCGTCAGCACCAAGGCCCCGCACACCGGCGGCGGCGGCACCGCGGCCGGCGGGCCGGACGACTCGGGCATGCCCGCCGGGTCGGCCGTCGCGCTGCTGGCGGTCCTGGCGGGCGGCATCGGCTTCGCGGTCGTGCGCCGCCGCCGCGCGTAACCTCCGATGGCCGATTCCCCCCGCTGGTCACGGATCATCGTGGCCGGAGTCCTCACCGGCGCCGTCATGGTCGCGTTCGGCAAGGGCGGCACCGAGGACGACGGGCCCGTCCGGGCCACGGTGGTGCCCAGCCGCCTGGAGATCCCGTCGCTCGGTGTCAAGGCGCCGCTGATGAGGCTCGGCGTGGCCGACGGCGAGGTCGAGCTGCCGCCGTACGAGAAACCGGACGTCGCCGGCTGGGTCGCCGGAACCGTGGTCCCCGGTGACGAGGGGCCCGCGGTCATCCTCGGGCACGTCGACACCAAGGAGGCGCCCGCGGTCTTCTACAAGCTCAAGACCATGCGCGAGGGCCAGGTCATCAAGGTCGTGCGGAGTGACGGCAGGACCGCCCAGTACCGCGTCGACTCCGTCGAGCAGGTCGCCAAGGACGACTTCCCGGCGGACAAGGTCTACGTGGAGGACGGCCTGCGCCTGATCACCTGCGGCGGGGCGTTCGACTGGGACCGGAACGAGTACGACGACAACGTGATCGTCTATGCCACCCTGGTGAAGCCCGCCGACCCCGGGACCTGACCCCGGAGGGGGACGGCGTCCGCGCCTTCGGTGCGGGCCGTGCCGTACGACGGGCTAGGCTTGACGACCGTGCTGGTCCTGGCCTTTGACACCGCGACCCCCGCCGTCACCGCAGCGCTGCACGACGGCACGAGGGTCCTCTCCGAGTCGACCACGGTGGACGCGCGCCGCCACGGCGAGCTGCTCGTGCCCGCGATCGAACGCGTCATGGCGGAGGCCGGAGCCTCGCTCGCCGACGTCACGACGATCGTGGCGGGCTCCGGCCCCGGCCCCTACACCGGCCTGCGGGTCGGCCTGGTGACCGCCCAGGCCCTGGCCACCGCCCTGGGCGTGCCCGCGTACGGCGTGTGCACGCTCGACGCCCTCGCCTACGGCAGCGGCCTGTCCGAGCCGTTCCTGGTCGCCACCGACGCCCGCCGCAGGGAGGTCTTCTGGGGCCGCTACGCCGACGCGCGCACCCGGCTGTCCGGGCCCGCGGTGGACCGGCCGCAGGACCTGCCCGGCGACCTGCCGGTCGTCGGCGCCGGCGCGCGGATGTACGCCGAGGTCGTCGGGTCCTCCCGGCTGGCCGCCGCGCCCGAGTACCCGGGTGCGGGGGCGCTGGCCGCGCTGGCCGCCGCGCAGCTGGGGCAGCCGGACCTGGCCGAGGTCGTGGCGAGCGGCACGCACCCCGTGCTGGGCGTGCCCCGCCCGATCTACCTGCGCCGCCCCGACGCCCAGGTGCCCTCCGCGCCGAAGAAGGTCACCAAGTGAGCGAGGGGCCCCGCCCGGACGCGGCCCGCGACGGGGGCGGCCGGAGCGATGGGGGCGGCCGGAGCGGCGGAGGCACCCCGGGCCCGCAGAGCGCCGGGGACGTGCTGCTCCGGCGGATGACCGTCGGCGACCTGCCCGCCGTGACGGAGCTCGAACGAAAGACCTTCCCCGCCGACGCGTGGAGCGAGGGCATGTTCCGCGGCGAACTGGCCGACCAGCCCCGGACCCGGCACTACGTGGTGGCCCTGGCGGGCGGCGGGATCGTCGGCTACGCGGGCCTGGCCGCCGCGGGGGACCAGGCCGACGTGCAGACCATCGCCGTCGCGGCGGGCCGCCGCAGGGCCGGGATCGGCGGCGCCCTGCTGTCCGAGCTGCTGGCGGAGGCCGTACGGCGGGGCGCCCGCTCGGTCTTCCTGGAGGTCCGCGCCGACAACCCGGACGCCCAAGCGGTCTACGACCGGTTCGGCTTCGAGCGCATCGGCCTGCGCCGGGGCTACTACTCCGACGGCACCGACGCGATCATGATGAAGAAGGATCTCAATGCGTGACGAACCTCTGGTCCTGGGGATCGAGACCTCCTGCGACGAGACCGGCGTCGGCATCGTGCGGGGCCACACCCTGCTGGCCAACACGATCGCGTCCAGCGTCGAGGAGCACGCCCGCTTCGGCGGCGTCGTCCCCGAGGTGGCCTCCCGCGCGCACCTGGAGGCGATGGCGCCGACCGTCGAGCGGGCCCTGGAGCAGTCCGGGCTGCGCCTGTCCGACATCGACGCGGTCGCCGTGACCGCCGGTCCCGGCCTGGCCGGGGCGCTGCTGGTGGGCGTGGCGGCGGCGAAGGCCTACGCGCTGGGCATGGGCGTGCCGCTCTACGGGGTGAACCACCTGGCCGCCCACGTGGCCGTGGACCAGCTCGAACACGGCGCCCTGCCCAAGCCGTGCATCGCGATGCTCGTCTCGGGCGGGCACTCCTCGCTGCTGCTGGTGCCGGACGTCGCGCGGGAGGTGATCCCGCTCGGCTCCACGGTGGACGACGCGGCCGGTGAGGCGTTCGACAAGGTGGCCCGGGTCCTCGGGCTGCCCTTCCCGGGCGGGCCGCACATCGACCGGGTGGCCCGTGAGGGGTCCGGCACGGCCGTGGCGTTCCCCCGGGGCAAGTACGACGACGGGACGCTGGACTTCTCGTTCTCCGGCCTGAAGACGGCCGTGGCCCGGTGGGTCGAGGCCAGGGAGAAGGCCGGCGAGCGGGTCCACGTGCCCGACGTGGCGGCCTCGTTCCAGGAGGCCGTGGTCGACGTGCTGACCCGCAAGGCCCTGGCGGCCTGCCGGGAGCACGGGGTCGCCGACCTGCTGATCGGCGGCGGTGTGGCGGCCAACTCGCGGTTGCGGGCGCTGGCCGTCGAGCGCTGCGAGGCGGCCGGGGTCCGGGTGCGCGTCCCCCGCCCGGGCCTGTGCACCGACAACGGCGCCATGGTGGCGGCTCTCGGCTCGGACCTGGTCGCCGCCGGGGTGTCCCCGTCCCCGCTGGACATCCCGGCCGACTCCTCGCTGCCGATCACCACCGTGCACGTCTGAGCAGCCCGCCCCCGGACGGGACCGCGGTCCGGGGGGCGCCGCCCGCGCTCAGCCGAGGGCGGGCTCGCCGACCGGGTGGAGGGAGAGCGCCGGGTAGTCGGTGTACCCGCGGTGGTCGCCGCCGAAGGCCGTGCCGAAGTCGGGCTCGTTGAGCGGCGCGCCCAGGCGCAGGCGGAGCGGCAGGTCGGGGTTGGACAGGAAGTACTTGCCCAGTGCCACCAGGTCCGCGCCCCGGCTCAGCCACCGGTCCGCGGCCTCGGCCGGATGGGCGGCCGACGGGTCGTTGACGATGAGCGCGTTCGGCCACAGGTCGCGGATCCGCCGGTCGAGCTCCTCGGAGCCGCCCGCCAGGTGGTGCAGGTAGACGAGGTCGAGCTCGGCCAGGGCGGACAGCAGCGCCGGATAGACCACGGAGGCGTCGTCCTCCACGAGGCCCTGGACCCCGGTGGCGGGGGAGATGCGGAAGCCGACGCGGTCCGCGCCGATCGCCTCCACGACCGCCCGGGCGGTCTCCACGGCGAACCGGATCCTGCCCTCGACGGACCCGCCGAAGCGGTCGTCGCGCAGGTTGGCGTTCTGCGACAGGAACTGGTGGATGAGGTAGCCGTTGGCGCCGTGCAGCTCGACCCCGTCGAAACCGGCCTCCACGGCCCGCCGGGCGGCGTCCGCGAAGTCCTGCACGGTCGCCTCGGCCTCGGCGGTGGTCAGCGCCACCGGGACGGGGAGGTCCTGCATGCCGTTCGGAGTGAAGATCTGCTCCGCGGCCGGCACGGCGGAGGGCGCGACGGGAAGCGCGCCGGTGTTGTCGGGGTGGCCGATCCGGCCGGCGTGCATGATCTGGGCGAAGATCCGGCCGCCCGCCGCGTGGACGGCGTCGGTCACCTCGCGCCAGCCCGCGACCTGCTCGTCGGTGTGCAGTCCCGGCGTGTCCATGTAGCCCTTGCCCGCCGGGCTCGGCTGGATGCCCTCGGTGACGATCAGACCGGCCGAGGCGCGCTGGGCGTAGTAGAGGGCGGTGAGGGAGGAGGGGATTCCGTCCACGTAGGCCCGGGACCGGGTCATGGGGGCCATCACCAGGCGGCTGGGAAGCCGGAGGCGGCCGAGTTCGAAGGCGTTGAACGGCATGGCTCTTCCTTTCTTGGGCGACCAACTTGGCCGACCAAGGATTAGTTCTACAACTTGGTCGGCCAATATGCAAGCGGTAGGCTGTGCCGGGAAAGGGAGGCCTGACATGGCGGAGCCGATGACGGTGGAGGAGACGACCTACCCGACGGTGTGCGGCCCGGAGGACCCGGACGGGCTGAGCTGCCTGATGGCCCAGACGGCGCGGGGCCACCGGGTGCTGCTCGCCGGGCTGCTGGCGGAGATCGACCTGTATCCGGGACAGGACCGCGCGCTGAGCGCCCTGTGGGAGAACGGGCCGCAGTCGCAGAACGCGCTGGCGAGGATCCTCGGCATCGACGTGTCCACGATGACCAAGATGCTGCAGCGCCTGGAGCGGAGCGGGTTCGTCAGCCGGAGTCCGTCCCCCGCCAACCGGCGCATCAGCATCGTCAGCACGACGCCGGCCGGCGACGCCCTCCGCCCCGAGGTGGAGCGGGTGGCGACGGAGCTCCACCGGCGGATGACCCGCGGGCTCTCCTCCGAGCAGGTCGGGACGCTGCTCTCGCTGCTGGGCGTGGTGCGGGAGAACGTCTGCCCCGAGGCCGCGTCCGACGAGGGGTCCTGCGCCTTCTGACGGCGGGCCGCGCCCTTCCTCCGACGGAGGCCGCCTCCGAAGGCCCTCGCGTCCGCGCGGTTTCCGTGTCTGCGCGGGTTCTCCGCAGCGGAAGGGCCCCGGCCCTCCGACGCGAGGACCGGGGCCCGGAGGGCCGTGCGCGGACGTCAGTCCTTCGTGCGGGTGGGCCGCAGGAGCGCCTCGGCCAGGGCGAGCATGGTCTCCTCCAGCGCGCCGAGGCGGCGGGTGAGGTCGGTGCGGACGGGGTCCACGATCTCGCCGAGGGCCTCGGCGAGCTGCTCGCGGTCCGGCTGGGCGCGGAGCATGTCGGCCAGCGGGGCGAGGGCGGCCTCGGCCCGGGCGAGGCGCTCGTCCAGGGTGTCGAAGCGCTGCTCCTGCCCGTCGGCCTGGGCGGAGACGAGTTCGCCGACGCGCTTGTGGATCTCGCCGAGGTTGAGGACGGCGGGCAGTTGGCCGACCCGCTGGTTGACGGCCTCGACGCGGTCGTCGACGGCCTCCAGCTGCTCGCCGGCCTTCTCCGCGCGGCTGTCCAGCGCGCACAGGCGGGAGTCGACGACGTCGATCCGGCTCGTGACGCGGCCCTCGATGTCGTCGAGGCGCTCGTCCAGGGTGTCCAGGCGGCCGTCGTGCCGGGCGCCGATCTCGCCGATCCGGGTGTCCACCGAGCCGATGCGCGTGTCCACCGAGCCGACCCGGGTCTCCACCGAGGCGAGGCGGGTGTCCACCGCGGCGACGCGGGTGTCCACGCCGCCCAGGCGGGTCTCGACGCCGCTCACCCGGCCGTCGATGTCGGCCAGGCGGTCGTCGGCGGTCTCCAGATGTCCGTCGACCGAGGCCAGGTGTCCGTTCACCGAGGCCAGGTGCCCGTCGAGGGAGACCAGGCGGCCGTCCACCGTCACCAGGTGGTCGCCGATCCCGGCCAGGCGGTCGTCGGCGGTCTCCAGGCGGCCGTCCACCGAGGCCAGGCGGGCGTCGACCCGGTCGATGCGGCTCTCGGCGCCGTCCATCCGGTCGTCCACCCGGACCGCCGCCTGCTCGACCTTCCCGCCCACCTGGCCGATCGCGTCGAGCAGACGGCCGACGCCGGTGTCCACGGACTCCCGCACCCCCGCCGTGAGCTCGACCAGGCCGGTCTCCACGCGCTCGGTGCGCTGGGAGAGCTCGGTGAGCGCCTTGTCCAGGCGGGTGAACCGGCCGGCCGCGGCCTCCATGCCCTCCTGGAACTGGCCGAGGCGCCGGGCGAACTCGTCCATCCGGTCGCCGACGCCCCGGGTGCCGTCGAGGACCGCCTGGAGGCGGGTGAGCGCCTCGTCCACGTTCTCGCCGACGGTGCCGAGGTCGGCCCAGAGGCTCGGCAGCTCGCCGATGGGGGTGACCCGGTCCCCGACGGTGTCGATGCGCTGGCCCACGGAGTCGACCCGCTGGCGCACCGAACCGACGTGCTCGCCGACGGCGTCGACGTGGTCGCGGACCGCCTCGACGTGCTGGGCGAGGCTCTCCGCCCAGGTCGGAGGCCGGATGGCGATGTCGTCCAGGCGGCCGTGGACGGACTCCAGCGTGCCGTTCAGCCCGCCGAGCTCGCGTTCCCTGACCTCGCGCAGCAGCCACTCCATGCCTTCGAGCCGCTGGCGGATCTCGTCCAGCACCGCGCCCTGCGTGCGCTGCTCGTAGACGTGGTCCTGCGCGGCGCGGGCGAGGAGCTCCCGCATCCGGTCGGAGATGGCGGTCTGGCCGCCGGCCTGCAGCAGGGTCTGATTGGAGTGATCCACCGAAAAGCTCCTTCACTCGCCGACGGTCAGCCGCGCGGTGGGATTGGTCCGGCTGTTGTTGAACGCGGTCGAACCGCTGACGGGAACGACTCCCGGGGCGCAACGATAGCGTCTGGATCAAGGTTTTTCGAATCCGGATTTAAAAGGTAGCGATTGTCGACGGATTTCCCGGATTTACGGTTCCGGGTCGATCAGCACGGGTCGCATACGAGGACAAAAGGTCTGTCGATGACTCGGGTGAGAATGACCGTTGTGAATTTCTTTCCGGAAAGGCGGAGGTCTTTCCGGAGCCGCTCGACGTCGACCGCGGATCCGCGTTTCTTGATCGTCACGTTCCCGACCCCGCGCTCCCGGAGCGCCGCCCGCAGCCGCTTGAGCGAGAACGGCAGCACCTCGTGCACCTCGTAACGGGACGCCCACGGGGTCTCCACGGGGACGTCGGAGGTGATGTAGGCGATGTGCGGGTCGATCAGGCGCCCGCCGACCAGCGCGGCGACCTCGGCGACGAGGTGGGAGCGGATCGCCGCGCCGTCCGGCTCGTAGACGTAGCGGCCGATGGGGCCGACCTCCGCCGGGCCGAGGCCGGGGTCGGGCGTCAGCGTCAGGCCGGACGGCAGCATCGTGGCCCGCCGCTCCACCCGGCCGGCCGGCGCGCCCGCCCAGATCACCGCCTCCTTGACCTCGCCCCGGTGGGAGACCCACTCGGCCTCGGTCCCGGCGGGGATGAACTCGTACGGGATGCCGGGGGCGACCTTCAGGCAGGCCGCCCGCGCCGCGGCGACCATCGCCAGCACCTCGGGCCAGGCCGGGGAGTAGGCCAGCGGGTCGAAGGTCCTGCCGCGCACCGTACGGCGGGCGGGATCGGCGAACAGCACGTCGAAGGCGGCCGGGTCGACCGTGCCGGCGTCGGCCGCGCGGACCGTGACGCGCTCGCCGAATCCCAGGGCGTCGGCGTTGGCCCGGGCGACGGCGGCGGTGAGCGGGTCGGCGTCCACCGCCTCCACCGTGCAGCCGGCCCGGGCCAGGGCGAGCAGGTCGCCGCCGATGCCGCAGCAGACGTCGGCGACCCGGGAGCCCGCGGGGATGCGCCGGGCGCGGTGGTCGGCGACCTCGCGGCGGGTGGCCTGCTCCAGGCCGTGGGGGGTGAAGTACATCAGGTCGGCGTCGGCGCCGAACTTCTCCCGCGCCCGCCGCCTGAGCACCGCCTGGCCGAGCGCGGCCGAGGTGAGGTCGGCGTCGTAGGTCTTCCTGAGCCGGGTCACGGCCGCCACGGGGTCGTCCCCGGCGAGCTCGGCCGCGGCCCCCAGGGCCTCCTGGCCGCGCGGCGTCAGCAGCCCGCGGAATGCGTCAAGGTCCACGCCGCCCGACGTTACCCCCTGGTGGGATCACCGGGCTTCCGCTCAGTCGGGCAGTTCGGCGAGGTCGATGTCGAGGGGGAAAGGGTCGGCGAGCTTGAGTCGGCCGTGGTGGATGCCGGTGACGACATAGGAACGGGTGACCGGATCGAGTTGGTAGACGTGGACCACGGGCTCGTCCGCGTGGTTCTCCACCAGCCAGAAGTGCGGGATGCCTGCTGCGGCGTACCGCGCGGGCTTGACCTCGTGATCGCGGAACTCGGACTCGGGTGAGACGACCTCGATCACGAGCTTCACCTCCGCGGGTGTGTACGCGGTACGGGATCGGTCCTTCGCCGCGCTCCTGTCGACGACCAGCACGTCCGGGCAGGGGCGTTGTCTCGGGCCGAGGACCACGTCCATCTGCATCACCGCTTTGAGGTGATCGGGGACCTGGGAGTTCAAGCTGGTCCGGAGCCCGTACAGGACGTACTCGTGGAAGCGCTTCTGGGGGGACATGAAGATGAGTGCTCCGTCGAGGAGTTCGATGCGCTTGAAGAAGTCCGGCTCGCCGTTGGGGCCGTCCTGGGGGAGCCGGTCCAGATCGTCGGCCGTCCACCCGCCGGGCGGAGGGGAGGGCCAGTCGGCGAGCGGGTCACGATCCTCGTGTTCCGTGACGTCCTCTTCGCTCATCGTGCTGGTCATGTCGTTCACCGTAGCGCCTTCCCCGTTACCGTTCGTGGTCATCAGGTCACATTCCCGTCGGTGCCAGGCCGTCTCCCCGTATGTTCCCCCGATCCGGGCGGCGCGGTCAGGGGTGGCGGCGGATTTCATGATGCGGATATGTCTGTCTTTTTGGGGACGCAAGTCGGGTCGGAACGAGGGCGGCCCCGGTGCTCTCGCGCGGACCGGGCGCCGCCGTCCCGTCTCGCGGACGGCCGGTCTCCCCGCGGCGCTCCCGGAATTCGTGCGGGAGGGCCCCGGCGACTCCGGGGCCGTTTCGCATTGCCGACTCTTTGCCGTTCCGAAGAAGAATGCGGGGGCCGTGCGGTCCGAGGCCGGCGGTCGCGGTGAAAACCGTGTGAGCCCGTACATGAATTGATGACCGATGTTCGTGTGTGTTTCATATGGGTGAACCGGCGGTCCGGTGATTGCGGCGGCGGACGGGGGCGTTTCCCCTTCGTGTTCTCATCCGGGGACCGTCCGGGGGGCGGTGCGGTGCGGTGCCCGGTCGGGGGGAGGGGCCGCCCGCGGTCCGGGGAGGGGCCGGGCCGGACGGGACGGCGGCGCCGGACGCAGGGGGGCGGGTGCGGCGGAAGGGGATCGCGTTCGCCCGAAGCGCAGACAGGGCGGTTCGTGTTGACTGTCAAGGCCTCCTTGCATACTGTTCCGTATTGGCACTCTCCCCGTGAGAGTGCCAATCCATGCGACGAGGTCAGGTCTGGCACCCGCGACGGCAGACCGCTGGTCGCCTCTTCTAGATCATCCATATCTGAAGGGGAGGTCCGACGTGACGACCGCCACCAAGGTTCCCGTTAAGCCGCTCGGCGACCGCATCGTGGTCCAGCCGCTCGAGGCGGAGCAGACCACCGCTTCCGGTCTGGTCATCCCGGACACCGCCAAGGAGAAGCCGCAGGAGGGCAAGGTCCTCGCGGTGGGTCCGGGCAACTGGGACGACGAGGGCAGCAAGCGCATCCCGCTCGACGTGAGCGAGGGCGACATCGTTCTCTACAGCAAGTACGGCGGCACCGAGGTGAAGTACGGCGGCGAGGAGTACCTCGTGCTCTCCGCCCGTGACGTGCTCGCGATCATCGAGAAGTAGTCCACGCTTCACCGGAGATGACGTATCGAGCCCCGGGCCGCAGTCTGCGCCCGGGGCTTTGATGCGCCGACGTGCTTTCAGAGAGGACTGTCATGCCGAAGATCCTGTCCTTCGAGGAGGACGCCCGCCGCGCTCTCGAGCGTGGTGTGAACGCCCTGGCGGACGCCGTCAAGGTGACCCTCGGCCCGCGGGGCCGCAACGTCGTCATCGACAAGAAGTTCGGTGCGCCGACCATCACCAACGACGGTGTCACCATCGCGCGTGAGGTCGAGCTGGAGGGGCCGTACGAGAACCTCGGCGCCCAGCTGGCCAAGGAGGTCGCCACCAAGACCAACGACATCGCCGGCGACGGCACGACCACCGCGACCGTCCTCGCCCAGGCGATGGTCCGCGAGGGTCTGCGCAACGTCGCCGCGGGGGCCCAGCCGCTCTCCCTCAAGCGCGGCATCGACCTCGCGGCCAAGACCGTCAGCGACAAGCTGATCGAGTCCGCCCGCCCGGTCGCGGACAAGAAGGAGATCGCGCACGTCGCGACGATCTCCGCGCAGGACGCCAAGATCGGCGAGCTGATCGCCGAGGCGTTCGACAAGGTGGGCAAGGACGGTGTCATCACCGTCGAGGAGTCCAACTCCATGGGCATGGAGCTGGAGTTCACCGAGGGTCTCCAGTTCGACAAGGGCTACCTGTCGCCGTACATGGTGACCGACCAGGAGCGGATGGAAGCGGTCCTGGAGGACCCCTTCATCCTGATCCACCAGGCCAAGATCTCCTCCGTCGCGGACTTCCTGCCGCTGCTGGAGAAGGTCGCCCAGACGAAGAAGCCGCTGCTCGTCATCTCCGAGGACGTCGAGGGCGAGGCCCTCGCGGTCCTGGTGACGAACAAGATCCGCGGCACCTTCACCTCCGTCGCCGTCAAGGCGCCGGGCTTCGGCGACCGCCGCAAGGCGATGCTGCAGGACATGGCCATCCTCACGGGCGGCCAGGTCGTCAGCGAGGAGGTCGGCCTCAAGCTGGAGCACGTCGGCACCGAGGTGCTCGGCACCGCCCGCCGCGTCGTGATCACCAAGGACACCACCACGGTCGTGGACGGCGCCGGCGACGCGCAGGCGATCGCGGACCGCGTCAAGGAGATCAAGCTCGCCATCGAGCAGTCCGACTCCGACTGGGACCGCGAGAAGCTCCAGGAGCGCCTGGCGAAGCTCTCCGGCGGCGTCTGCGTGCTGAAGGTCGGCGCGGCCACCGAGGTGGAGCTCAAGGAGAAGAAGCACCGCCTCGAGGACGCGATCTCCGCGACCCGCGCCGCGATCGAGGAGGGCATCGTCTCCGGTGGCGGCTCCGCGCTCGTGCACGTCGCCAAGGTCCTGGGCGACCTGGACCTCACCGGCGACGAGGCGACCGGCGTCGCGGTGGTCCGCAAGGCGCTCGTCGAGCCGGCCCGCTGGATCGCCGAGAACGCCGGTCTGGAGGGCTACGTCGTGACCTCCAAGGTCACCGAGCTGTCCGTCGGCCACGGCCTCAACGCCGCCACCGGCGAGTACGGCGACCTGATCGCCCAGGGCGTCATCGACCCGGTCAAGGTCACCCGCTCGGCCGTCCAGAACGCGGCCTCCATCGCCGGCATGCTGCTGACGACCGAGGCCCTCGTGGTGGACAAGCCCGAGGAGGAGGCCCCGGCCGCCGGCGGTCACGGCCACGGTCACGGCCACGGCCACTGATCTCCGCCAGGCTCCGGTACGGCCCGCACCCTCCCCGGGTGCGGGCCGTACGCTTTTCGGGGAAATCCGAAAGAGCGGCAAAGCGTCCGGTGCGACCGGCGTTCCGGCTTGCGGCTTATATAACGAATGGCAGTCATATTCGGCAATCCGCTGAAATTTCCGGTGGTGCGAAAAATCTCAGTGTAGCCGGTTGATTACCGTTCGCTGTCGTCGTCTCAATGTGACCAATCCGTAGCCGTTTGCCATGACGACAGGTCCGATCAGTGCGGGCATCATGCCTACGTGACCGAGGGATGCGTCGCCGACGCCAAGAGTGGGGTAAGGCTTGCGACGAGGTCTGACGAGGTCGTCCACAAAGACGACCTCAAGGATCTGACGAGCCTCGCCGTTCAGGGGGATCGCGGTGCGATCGAATCCCTGCTCGCGCAGTTGCGCCCGATGGTGGTGCGCTATTGCCGTGCCCGCCTGGGCCGGGTTTCCGGCCAATATCACATTGCGGACGACGTGGCCCAGGAAGTGTGCATCGCCGTCCTGTCCGCGCTGCCCCGGTACCGGGACATGGGGCGTCCGTTCGCGTCCTTCGTCTTCGGCATCGCCTCCCACAAGGTGGCCGACGCGCTGCGCAGCTCGGTGCGCTCGGCCGTGCCGACCCAGGACCTCCCCGACGGGCCCGACGAGGGCCCGGGGCCGGAGGAGACCGTGGTGCGCTACATCGAGGCCGAGCACGCGCGCAGACTGCTCTCCCGCCTTCCGGACAACCAGCGCGAGCTGCTGATGCTCAGGGTGGTGTCGGGCCTGTCGGCCGAGGAGACGGGTAATGTACTCGGTATGTCACCGGGTGCGGTTCGCGTCGCCCAGCATCGGGCGCTCGCCAGGCTGCGGGCACTGGCCGAGCTGGAGTCGACGGCTTGACCGCGGTCCATCCACGGCGTCCGGCCCGGCGGTACGGGCCGGACGGTGACCCGGCCGTGGCCGGGACCGAGGCCCTGGTGCAGGCGCTCTCGCGCAGGGAGCCCGTCCCCGCCGCGGACGACGTGGTCCGGCTGCTCTCAGCGCTGATCGCGGACGTCGACCGGGATCTCGACCACGACCGCGCCGCCGGTCAGCGCCTCTCCTCGGTGTCGATCACGCCGTCGGCGTAGCCCTGGGCGTAGTCCCAGCTCACGTAGTCGGTGGGATCGGGCCGGTAGGCCGGCTCGTGCACCTGCGGCCTGCCGTTGTCGATCATCTGGCGCAGGTTCCCGCGGAGCAGCTCCCAGTTGAAATAGTGCTGCTCGCCGCACTCCGGGCAGTCGAGGACCAGACCGAAGACCCCCTGCGGTTCGAGCAGGGAGCGGAAGACCTCCACGTCGGCGAGGTCGGTGACCGCCTCGTCGCGCTCGGCGGGCGTCAGGGGTTCGGGGTCGTCGGAATCACCCAGCGCGGCGGCCGGGTCGTCGGGGTCGTCCGCGAACGGGTCGCGAGGGACGTCGTCCAGCACCGTTCCACTTTATGGCCTAGGCGTGCCGGGCAGGGTCCGAACCCGGGCGTTCCGCGAGCCATCCGCGGCGGGCGGCCTCCACGCCCGCCTGGAAACGGGACTGCGCGCCCAGTTCGGCCATCGCGCCGGCGAAGCGGGCGCGGACGGTCCGGACCGAGACGCCGAGCTGCCGGGCGATCGCCTCGTCGCCCACGCCCTGCGAGGCCAGCCGGAGCACCCGGACCACGCCGTCGTCGGTGCGGGCCCACGGCGGGGGCGCGGCCCGCGCCCACAGCTCCTCGAACAGCGTGCGCAGCGCGGCCACCACCACCGAGGCGCGGACCAGGTGGAAGCGGTAGGCGTTCTCGGCCAGGGCGCCGCCCCACCGGGCGGGCAGCCCGGCCACCTCGTCCCCGGCGACGAGGAACCAGCTCGGCACCGAGCCGACGGTCCGGATCCGCGCGCCCGCGCGCTCGAACCGGACGAGTTTCTCCGGCAGACCGGGCATCTGCAGCAGGTCGGCCGGGATGAGGGTGCGGCAGGAGAGCAGGCCCCGGTGCTGGGCCGCGATCCACTGGTCGGCGTAGCGCTGGGTGAAGTCGCTCATCGTCCGCCGGTCCGGGACGGCGGTCAGCAGCCGCAGCGGGGGCGCCTGGACCGCCATGCCGATCACGCTCTCGTAGAGCTCGTCGGCCCCGCCGACCAGTTCGACCGGGAACTGCCCGGTCTGCTGGTCGCGGCCGGCGTCGTACTGGTGGACGAGGCGGCGGATCGAGCCCAGCACCGCGTCGATCCTGCGGCTCTCCTCGGCGAGGTGGTCCAGCCGGTCGGCGATCAGCCGGCCGAGGGCCGCGGCCGGGTGCCGTGCGAGGTACTCCCCGGCCTGCTCGTCGACCACGCCGAGCCGTACCAGGGTCGTCAGCTCGCGGTGCAGCGACTCGGGCGGGTCGCCGACGGCCTCGGCCAGTTTGGCGCAGGTGGCGCGGTGCAGCCGGAGCACCGCGTCGTACAGCGCGGTCTGGGCGGGGGTCAGGCCCAGGGCGGCGAGCGGGTCGGAGGTGTCGGCAGGCATCGACGGGGGCTCCTGGGATGAACAGGACGTGTCGAGAGGATAACCCGCAGTGGCGCTCCTGTCCGGGGGTTGGCGCGACGGGCGGATCGGGGTGCAGCTTCGTGCAGTTGCAGCTTCGACCATTGCGCGCGGTGAACGGCGGGACGACCATGACAGGGCGTCGGCACCGCGAGCGAGGAGCCCCGCCGCCCGGACACGGAGGGGGGTCCGGCGGCATCCGGGCGCCTCGCGACGTCGCCGGTGACGGGAGGCCGAGCGGGTCACCGACCGCTCGGCCTCCCGAGGCGTCCTCCGGACCCTCCTCGGCCCCGTGTCCCCCTGCCGTTCGGCGCGCCGGGGGGCAGACCCTAAACTGTGCCGGGGGCGGCCTTCTCCACCCGGGATTCCCACAGCAGCGCGTCGTGGCCGGAGGGTCGCGGGCGGCTCCCCGCTCCACGAGCGCGAGGCGGCCTCCCGCCGCCGCCCCCGGGGACGGCCGGGGACGGCCGCGTCCCCGCGCCCTGACCGTTTCGACCACCAGAACCGCACAGGGAAGCGATTCCCCTGCCGGGCGACCCCGGCAGTCCCTCGCAGGAGAATGATGGCCAAGTTCACCGAGCCGGGGCTGACGTTTGACGACGTGCTCCTCGTTCCCGCCTACTCCGACCTGCAGCCCGGCGAGGCGGACACCACCACCCGCCTCTCGCGCGGGATCACCCTGCGCATCCCGCTCGTCTCCGCGGCGATGGACACGGTCACCGAGGCGCGGATGGCGGTGGCCATGGCCCGCCAGGGCGGCATCGGCATCCTGCACCGCAACCTGTCCGTCGAGGACCAGGCCGGGCAGGCCGACCTCGTCAAGCGGTCCGAGGCCGGGATGGTCACCAACCCGATCACCTGCTCGCCGGACGACACGCTCGCCGACGTCGAGCGCCTGTGCGCGACCTACCGGATCTCCGGCGTCCCGGTGACGGACGGCGGCGGCGTGCTGGTCGGCATCGTCACCAACCGGGACATGCGCTTCGAGACCGACCACGGCCGTCCCGTGCGCGAGGTCATGACCGCGATGCCGCTGGTCACGGCGCCGGTGGGGGTCTCCAGGGACGACGCGTTCGCGCTGCTGCGGAAGAACAAGATCGAAAAGCTCCCGCTGGTCGACGCGGCCGGGCGGCTGCACGGCCTGATCACGGTCAAGGACTTCACCAAGAGCGAGCAGTACCCGCTCGCCACCAAGGACGCCGACGGCCGGCTCGTCGTGGGGGCGGCCATCGGCGTCGGCGGCGACGCCGAGCAGCGGGCGGAGGCCCTGATCGAGGCCGGCGTCGACGTGATCATCGTGGACGTGGCGCACGGCCACTCCAAGGGCCTCGCCGACATGATCGCGAAGATCAAGGCCAACAGCCGGGTCGACGTGATCGGCGGGAACATCGCCACCCGGGCGGGCGCCCAGATGCTGATCGACGCCGGCGCCGACGCGGTCAAGGTCGGGGTGGGCCCCGGCTCCATCTGCACCACCCGCGTGGTCGCCGGCGTCGGCGCCCCGCAGGTGACCGCCATCCACGAGGCCTCGCTGGCCTGCGGCCCGGCCGGGGTCCCGGTGATCGGCGACGGCGGCCTGCAGTACTCCGGCGACATCGTCAAGGCGATCGCGGCCGGCGCCGACACGGTGATGCTGGGCTCGCTGCTGGCGGGCTGCGAGGAGTCCCCGGGTGAGCTGATCTTCATCAACGGCAAGCAGTTCAAGTCCTACCGGGGCATGGGCTCGCTCGGCGCGGTCCGCAACCGCGAGCGCGGCGGGGCGTCCTTCAGCAAGGACCGCTACGCGCAGGCCGACGTCGGCGGCGAGGACAAGTACATCCCCGAGGGCATCGAGGGCCAGGTGCCCTACCGCGGCCCGGTCTCCGCGGTCGCCCACCAGCTCGTCGGCGGGCTGCGCCAGGGCATGTGGTACTCCGGATGCCGCACGATCGCCGAGATGCACACCTCGTGCGAGCTCATGCCGATCACGGCCGCGGGTCTCAAGGAGAGCCACCCGCACGACATCCAGATGACGGTCGAGGCGCCCAACTACCACCGCCGCTGAACCTCGGCGTGCGGACCGGTCGGACACAGGTACGGCTCACGCCGCGAGGCGTGGGCCGTACGCGCGTGAGATGGGAAAGAGACAGGACATGACTCAGGTGGAGATCGGCCGCGGCAAGAACGGACGCCGTGCCTACGCGCTGGACGAGATCGGCATCGTCCCCTCCCGGCGGACCCGCGACCCCGAGGAGGTCTCGATCGCCTGGCAGATCGACGCCTACCGGTTCGAGCTGCCCCTGGTGGTGAGCCCCATGGACAGCGTGGTCTCGCCGCAGACCGCGATCGAGGTGGGCCGGCACGGCGGCCTGGCGGTGCTGGACCTGGAGGGTCTGTGGACCCGCTACGAGGACCCGGTGCCGCTGCTGGAGGAGGTGGCCGAGCTCAAGGGCGAGCCGGCGACCAGGCGCCTGCAGAAGATCTACGAGGAGCCGATCAAGGAGGAGCTGATCGGCCGCCGGATCGAGGAGATCCGCGCCGCCGGGGTCACCACGGCCGTCCGGCTCTCCCCGCAGCGCACGGTCCAGCACCACAAGGCCGTCATCGACGCGGGCGTGGACATCTTCGTGATCCGCGGCACCACGGTCTCGGCCGAGCACGTCTCGGGCCGGGCCGAGCCGCTCAACCTCAAGCAGTTCATCTACGAGCTCGACGTGCCGGTGATCGTCGGCGGCTGCGCCACCTACACCGCGGCGCTGCACCTGATGCGGACCGGCGCGGCCGGCGTGCTCGTCGGCTTCGGCGGCGGGGCCTCGCACACCACCCGCACGGTGCTGGGCGTGGCGGTGCCGATGGCCACCGCGATCTCGGACGTGGCCGCGGCGCGCCGCGACTACATGGACGAGTCCGGCGGCCGGTACGTCCACGTCATCGCGGACGGCGGCATGGGCACCTCCGGCGACATCGCCAAGGCCATCGCCTGCGGCGCCGACGCGGTCATGGTCGGCTCGCCGCTGGCCCGCGCGGTCGAGGCGCCCGGCCGCGGCTTCCACTGGGGCTCGGAGGCCCAGCACCCGGAGCTGCCGCGCGGCAAGCGGGTCGAGTTCGGCACGGTCGGCACGCTCGCGCAGATCCTGCACGGCCCCTCCTCGGTGGCCGACGGCTCGATGAACCTGATGGGCGCGCTCCGGCGCACCATGGCCACCGCCGGCTACTCCGACCTGAAGGAGTTCCAGCGGGTCGAGGTGGTCGTCGCCCCGCAGCACTCCTGACCCGGTGGCGGGCCGAGGGCCCGGCGGCCCGTGCGGGCCGCCGGGCCCTTCAGGGCTCGGTGATCCAGCGTCCGCGCTTCATGACGCCGGCGACCTCCAGCTCCGCGTCGAGGACCAGCAGGTCGGCCTGCCCGCCGGCCGTGACGGAGCCGAGGCGGTCGCCGAGGCCGAGGACCCGGGCGGGCGTGCGGGAGGTGACCTCGACGGCCTCGGGCAGGGACAGGCCGAGCTCGCGGACGGCGCGCCGGAAGGCGGCGTCCATGGTCAGGGTGGAGCCCGCGATGGGCCCGTCCCCCGCCAGGCGGGCGACGCCGCCGGTCACCTCGACCTTCAGCGGGCCCAGGTCGTAGGTCCCGTCCCCGGCCCCGGCCGCCGCCATCGCGTCCGTGACGAACGCCGTACGGCCCGGCCCGGCGGTCCGCAGGGCGAGGCGGAGCATGGCGGGGTGCACGTGCACGCCGTCGCTCACCAGCTCGACCGTGACCCGCTCGTCCTGCAGCAGCGCGGCGACCGGGCCGGGGTCGCGGTGCCCGAGCGGGGGCATCGCGTTGTAGAGGTGGGTCGCGACGCGGGCGCCCGCGTCGATCCCGGCGAGGGTCTGCCCGTAGTCGGCGTCGCTGTGCCCGAGGGCGGCGATCACGTCGTTCGCGGCGGCCTCCCGGATGGTGTCCAGCGCGCCCGGCAGCTCGGCGGCGATGGTGAGCATGCGCACGTGCCCGCGCCCGGCCTTCAGCAGGCCGAGGAGCTCTGCGGGGGAGGGCTCGCGCAGCAGGGCGGGATCGTGCGCGCCGCAGCGGGCCGTGGAGATGTAGGGGCCCTCGAGGTGGATGCCGGCCAGCAGGCCGTCCTCGCACAGGTCGGCCAGGGCGGAGGCGGCCCCGGCCAGGTCGCCGGGGGCGGCGGTGACCAGGCTGGCCATGAGCGTGGTGGTGCCGTGCCGGGCGTGCAGGGCCGCGATCCGGACGGCCTGCTCCTGGTCGCCCGAGGGGAAGGAGGCGCCCGCCCCGCCGTGGCTGTGGATGTCGACGAAGCCCGGCACGACGTACCGGCCGCCGAGGCTGCGCCCCGGACCGGGGGCGGTCCCGCGGCCGACGTGGGTGATGCGGCCGTCTTCGATGGTCAGCCAGCCGTCGTGGACACCGTCGGGGGTGACGACGCGGGCGTCGGCGAGTGTGAGGCTCATGGTCCCATCCTCCCGCGGCGGGCCGGAGGGCGGGGCCGCGGTGGGTTCGTGGCGGGTGCGGCCGGGGCGGGCGCGGTCGCCGGGGATCCCGCCCCGGCTCCTCCTGCGGTCGCGGCGGGTGCGGTCACCGCGGCTCCCGGACCGGGAGGATCACCGAGCGGGTCAGGTGGAGCGGCCGGTCCGGGTCGAGCCCCCGGGCCAGGGCCCTGGCCGCCGCCACCCGCTGGACGCGCACCAGCTCGGCCATCGGGTCCAGGCCGCCGGCCGTGAAGACGCCGCCGGTCGCCGCCACCTCGGCGCGCAGCCCTTCGGGGGCGTCACCGAGCATCCAGGTGATCCGGCCGGGCCCGGCGATGCTGATCGGGCCGTGCCGGTACTCCATCGCGGGGTAGGCCTCGGTCCACGCCCGGCAGGCCTCGCGCATCTTCAGCGCCGCCTCCAGGGCCAGGCCGTACGTCCAGCCGCGGCCCAGGAAGGTGAACTGCTCGGCGGCGAGCGTCTCGGGGGCGACCGGCTCGGCGAGCGCGCGCTCGGCGTCGGCGACGGCGGCGGTCAGGTCCTCGCCGAGGTGGGCGCGGAGCAGGGCCAGCTGGGTGGTGGCGAACCGGGTCTGCACGACCGACCGCTCGTCGGCGTAGTCGAGGACGACGACCCGGTCGGCCAGCGCCGTGACCGGGGCGGCGGGGTCGGCGGTGATCGCGGTGGTCCGGGCGCGGGTGCTCCGCAGCAGTTCCAGCACCTCGGTGGTGGTGCCGGACCGGGTCAGCGCGAGCACCCGGTCGTAGGAGCGGCCGGCCGGTGCCTCGGAGGCGGCGAAGGCGTCGGTCTCGCCGTGCCCGGCGCGCTCGCGGAGCGCGGCGTACGCCTGGGCGATGAACCAGGAGGTGCCGCAGCCGACCACCGCCACCCGCTCGCCCGGCTGCGGGAGGGCGTCGGCCGGGATCGCGGCGACGGCGCGGCGCCAGCACTCCGGCTGGGACGCGATCTCCGCTTCGGTGTGGGTGGTCACGGCAGGCCTCCCCGCATCAGCTCAATTATGAGTGATTTATAGCAGAAATGAGCATCTTTGGGCAGGGATGGGTTTTGATTCTGTGCTGTGACACCCTGGTGGCCGTGAGCCGATACGAGCGCTGGAACGCGATCCTCGAACTGCTCGCGCAGGAGGGCCGCCTGACCGTCGAGCAGGCCGCCGAGGGGCTGGGCGTCTCCACCGCGACGATCCGGCGCGACTTCGACCAGCTGGCCAGGCAGCAGATGCTCATGCGCACGCGGGGCGGGGCCGTCGCGCAGAGTGTGAGCTACGACCTGCCGCTGCGCTACAAGACCGCGCGCCACGCCGGGGAGAAGCAGCGGATCGCCGAGGCCGCCGCCGCGCTGGTGGCGCCCGGCGCGGTCGTCGGCATGAACGGCGGCACCACCACCTCGGAGGTCGCGCGGGCGCTGGCCGTGCGGGCCGATCCGGAGATCGGCTTCACCGTCGTCACCAACGCCCTGAACATCGCCGCCGAGCTGACCGTGCGGCAGAACGTCAAGATCGTGGTGACCGGCGGGGTGGCGCGGCCCCAGTCCTACGAGCTGATCGGACCGCTGGCCTCGGAGGTGCTGGACCGGATCACGCTGGACATCGCGTTCCTGGGGGTGGACGCGGTCGACGCCGGAGCGGGGGCCTTCGCCCACCACGAGGGCGAGGCGAGCGTCAACGGCCTGCTGATCGGCCGGGCCGCCGAGGTCGTCGTGGTCGCGGACGCCTCCAAGATCGGCCGCCGCGCCTTCGCCCGGATCTGCACCCTGGACGCCGTCGGCACACTGATCACCGACGAGGGCCTCTCCGACGAGGACGCGGCCCGCTTCGCCGACGCCGGGGTGAAGGTCGTCCGCGCCTGATCGGCCCGGCCCGCGGACGTGTGGGGCGAAAAGGGGCAGAGGCGGATGTGGTGGACAGAGTGCTGGATGGTGGTGCGAATCACCGCGAGCATGGCTACCGGTGGGTAGTGACGTCCCGGGGCGGGGGTACATATCCCGGACAAGACGACGATCCACGTACCCCGGGGGGATGCAGCATGACGGCGCGTAGGGGCACCGCACGGCTCGGCCCTGCCGAGAGGTCCGCCGCACTGGCGCAGATGGGCTCCGCCGAACTCGACGTGGTCGTGATCGGCGGCGGGGTCGTCGGCGCCGGGGTCGCGCTGGACGCGACGACCCGGGGCCTGAGCGTCGGGCTGCTGGAGGCGCGCGACTTCGCGTCGGGGACCTCCTCCCGGTCCTCCAAGCTGATCCACGGCGGCCTGCGCTACCTGGAGCAGCTCAACTTCGACCTGGTCAGGGAGGCGCTGCAGGAACGCGCGCTGCTGCTGCAGCGGACCGCCCCCCACCTCGTGCGGCCGGTGCCGTTCCTGTTCCCGCTCACCCATCTCGGCTGGGAGCGGCCGTACGTGGGCACCGGGCTGGTGATGTACGACACCCTGGGCTTCTCCGCCGGGCTCACCCGCGGCGTCCCCGGCCACCGGCACCTGTCGCGCAGGCGGGCGCTGCGGCTGGCCCCGGCGCTGCGCCGCACCGCCTTCTCCGGTGCGGTGCAGTACTGGGACGCGCAGGTGGACGACGCCCGCTACGTGATGACCATGCTGCGGACCGCCGCCGGCTACGGGGCGCACGTCGCCTCGCGGGCGCAGGTGACGGGCTTCCTGCGGGAGGGGGAACGGGTCACCGGGGTGCGGGTGCGCGACCTGGAGACCGGGAGCGACCTGGAGGTGCGGGCGCGCCAGGTGGTGAACGCCACCGGCGTGTGGACCGACGAGATCCAGGAACTGGTCGGCGGGCGCGGGCAGATCCACGTGCGCGCCTCCAAGGGCGTCCACCTGGTGGTGCCGCGCGACCGGATCCACTCCCTGACCGGGATCATCCTGCGGACCGAGAAGTCGGTGCTGTTCGTCATCCCCTGGGGCCGCCACTGGATCATCGGGACCACCGACACCCGCTGGAACCTGGACAAGGTCCACCCGGCGGCCTCCCGCTCCGACATCGACTACGTGCTGGAGCACGTCAACGCGGTCCTGTCGGTGCCGCTCACCCGCGACGACGTCGAGGGCGTCTACGCGGGGCTGCGGCCGCTGCTGTCGGGGGAGTCGGAGGAGACCTCGAAGCTCTCGCGCGAGCACGTGGTGGCCCACCCGGTGCCCGGTCTGGTCATGGTGGCCGGGGGCAAGTACACGACCTACCGGGTGATGGCGCGCGACGCGGTGGACGCGGTCGCGCACGGCCTGCGCCAGCGGGTCCCGCCCTCCTGCACCGACCGGATCCCGCTGGCCGGGGCCGAGGGCTACCAGGCGCTGTGGAACTCGCGCGAGCGGCTGGCCCGGTCGTCCGGGCTGCACGTGGCCCGGATCGAGCACCTGCTCCAGCGGTACGGTTCCATGATCGACGAGGTGCTGGCGCTGATCGGGGAGGACCCGTCGCTGGGCCGGCCGCTGACCGGGGCGGACGACTACCTGCGGGCCGAGGTCGTCTACGCCGCCACCCACGAGGGCGCCCGGCACCTCAACGACGTGCTGGCCCGGCGCACCCACGTCGCCATCGAGACCTTCCACCGCGGCCTGGCCGTGGCCGAGGAGGCCGCCGCGCTGCTCGCCGGACCGCTGGAATGGGACGACGAGCAGGTCAAGCGCGAGATCGAGTACTACACCAAGCGCGTCGAGGCCGAACGGCTCTCCCAGGAGCAGGACACCGACCACGAGGCCGACGCCATCCGCCTCGGCGCCCCCGACATCGTCCCCTTCGCCGCCCCGGAGACCAACCTGGCCTGAGTCGGCAGGTCTTGGTGAAGGCTACTCGAGAGCTCGAGACATCGGGTCTCTCGGACTGTCCTGCGTCATCACCGATTCCGGTCGCAGCTTGCATGCAAATGCATGCCATGAAGTCATGGCACTGTTGCAGGTACGCGATGTCCCCGAACCGACAGTACGAGCACTCAAAGAGCAGGCGGCCGAGCGCGGCCTCACAGTCTCGAGCGCGTTGAGGGGTCTCGTCCTCGGTGAGAAGCTCGATGAGCAGCGGCTGGACGAAGCCGTCGAGGACTTCGGCTCACTACGCATCCGGCGTTACCAGATGACCGAACTCCTGGGCCACGTGCTCAGGCTCCGTGACGACTTCACGACCCACGATGCGGCGTATGTCGTGTTGGCACAGGCACTGGACGCACCTCTCGTCACGTCCGACCTGAAGATGAAGGAAGCCGAGAAGTTCGGCATCGACGTGCGCGTACTGCGGTCGAGCTGACGGTCGAGAGCGCTGTATCGCTACGCGGTGCGTCGCAGCGACTCGACGGACGATGTCGCCGACGTGATCGCCGAGACCTTCCTGGTCGCGTGGCGGCGGCTCGATGACGTCCCCGACGGAGACGCCGCCGTGCTGTGGCTGTACGGCGCGGCCCGTCGGCAGCCGTCCGGGGTCAGCGTTCGCAGACGAGGCCGTCGCCGTCGCGGTCCTGGTACCAGGCGTACTCCGGGTCGGTGCCCCGCCGGTACGGTCCGTGGCCCGCGGCGTTGGCCGCGCCGCAGGTGGGGAAGCGCGGATCGGTTCCGGTGGACGGCGGCTCCGGGGGCGGGGTCCGGGTGGGGGCCGGTGCGGGCGTCGAACCCGTGCCGTCGCAGCCGCCCGACCAGATCCGGAGCCCGTCCCGCCGCGCTTTGGCCTGCTCGGCCCGCATGAGGTCGATGTAGCGGTCGTTCGGCTTGTACAGCACGGCTCTGCCGTACCCGAAGCGCACGAGGTTGCGGTTGACGAAGGTGCCGGTCGCGCCCCACACGTAGCGCAGGTGGCGGCCGTAGCGGTCCTTCGGGTCCCTGTCCTTCAGCAGGTAGGCGCTCTTTCCGACGGGCAGGAGCGCCGCGGTGCGGGCGGACGAGGTCCTGAACCAGCACCGGCCGCGCTCGGGGGTGTCGACCTCCAGGAGCTGGACGCGGAAGACCGGGCCGGTACGGCCGGGGCGGACGTCGACCGTGTCGCCGTCCACGATCTTCACGACGACGACCTTCTGCGCCCCCTTCGGCACGCCCTGTGGGGCCGCCGCAGCGGGCCCCGCCGTCAGCGGCACGGCCAGGACGGCGGTGCAGGCCAGCAGGGACGCACGGAGGACAGGTGTCACGGGAGACTCCTTCGCCGGTGGTACGGAGGAGCCGAACGTAGCAAGGAGAACTCGATTCGATACGGATAGTGATCGATTCGGGATTCGTGAGGATCGTTCACTCCGGTGGAGAGCGGTACGGCTCCCGCCCGGGCCGGGGCGGGAGCCGTACCGGGCGGGCTTATCGGGTGAACGCCTGGAACTCGGCGGCGCGCAGGTGGTCGCGGGCCGGGCTCGCGGTGGCGCAGTCGGTGGCGGAGCCGGGGTCGGCGTCCTGCTCGCCGGCGTAGCGCGGGTTGCCGGTGCACTGGGTGGAGACCGCGCGCAGGGCCAGGTGGGTGGCCGTCGTCGTGGGGATCCTGAAGGACTCGATCAGCAGGTCGGCGCCCCGGGGGCGGGGCAGCCGGGTGTCGAAGGCGTCGGCGGGGCTGGTGTAGACGACGGTGAAGGAGGCGGGCTGCGAGCAGTCCTTCTCCGTGGCGTCGCAGGCCAGGACCTCGAAGGCGCGCAGCGCGCTGAAGCGGTTCTGGCCCCCGGGGTCGGCGGGGTCGTTGACGTTCGGCCGGAGCATGGCGCTGACCTGCACCCGGCGGACCTTCACCGGGCCGGACCCGGCCAGGTCCACGGTCACGGATCTGCCCCGGACCGGGCCGGTGAGCGAGGCCCAGTTCGTGGCCTCGGTCTCGTCGATCAGCTTGGCGTGGTTGACGCCGTCGCCCGTGGCCGTCGCGCCCAGCGCCGCCGAGGCGAGGTTCTTCGCCGGCGACAGCGGGAGGGGGAGCGTCACGCCGGGCAGCACCGCGAACCTCACCCGGGTGTGGCCGTAGCCGTTCCCGACGACGACGAAGTCGTACAGGCCCGGGGTCATCTCCACGGTGTCGCCGAGCCCGGTGGCCGGGTCGGTGTCGGCGACCGGTACGGCGCGGGCCTCGTAGCGGCCGACGTAGAGCCGGAGCGCGGCGCCGGAGGCGTCGGCGAGCGGCTTGAGCCGGATCTTCCCGTTCCGGCCCTCGGGGTCGGCGAAGCTCGGCGTCGGGTCGGGGTCGTTCTGGTTGAGGCTGGCCGCGCCCGCGCCGAGGCCGCGGGAGGCGAAGGCCCGCCACATGATGTCGCGGTTCCTGCCGCCGAAGCGCAGGGCGTCGGCCGCGAGCAGCGCGTCGCGGTGGTCGACGTAGCTGACCGCGCCGGAGGCCATCAGCAGCAGCGCGTCGAAGGAGAGCTGCGCCCAGCGGCGGTTGCCGGGGCACCGGCCCACCGGGACCTTCCCGTCGGCGCAGGCCCGCTGGAGGGCCGGGGTGCCCTTGCCGTACCGCCTGACGAACGCCTCGCGCACGTCGAACTGGGTGGCGCTCCAGATCTCGCCGTCGGCGTGGACCTGCTGGCCGACGAGGTCGTAGGCGACGTCGCCGTAGTTCAGCGGGGACCTCGACATGTCGTGGTTGCGGATGCCGGCCTTCCTGTCGCCGGTGACGTAGCCGCCGGTCACGTACGGCGTGTCGCCCGCGGGGCGGAAGCCGTACTCGGCCAGGTACTCCATGGCCAGCAGGTCGGAGGTGCTCTCGTTCATCGCGCCGGGCTGGGCGCCGCTCCATCCGGCGTCCGGGCCGCCGACCATGCGGCCGGAGATCGCGTGGCTGTACTCGTGGCCGATCACCGACATGTCGTAGTCGCCGTCCACGCAGGGCGAGTAGAACGCGCCCGCGACCGGCTGCCAGAGGTACATGTTCGTGATCGGGGCGACCCCGTCGGGGCCGGTGATCTGGTTGGCGTTGTCGCGCACGCTGGGCACCCGCGCGCCCGCCTGGGCGTTGCCCTGCTCGGGGTCGCCGCCGAGGCCGCCGCGCCCGCCGTTGTCGGCCTGCATGTTCCAGGCGCTCTCGGTGAAGCCGAGCCGGTAGGACCAGTCGTGCATGCGGTTGTGCATCACGTGCAGGTTGGTGATCGCCGCCTCCAGGTCGGCCTCGCCGGGCCGGTCGAAGACGGCCGGGTCGCACTTGGCGGTGTACCAGGTGTTCTTCCACGGGTGGGCGTGGTTCCGGTCCGGGGCGGGCGCGTTGCTCCGGGTGCCGACTGTGTACGGGTCGCCGCTGGCGCGGTTCTCGAACGTCCGCGCCGCGTTGCCGAGGCTGGTGTTCGTCGGCGCTCCCGTGGCGTGGTCGGTGTCCCACGCCTTTCCGGTGGCCGGGTCGCCGCCCGCCACCAGGTCGCAGCCGGGTCCGGCCGCGAAGCACCAGCGGGCGCGGGTGTCGGTGGAGGAGTGGTCGGCCGGCGGGTTGGCCGGGAAGGCCTCCCACTGCGGGTTCTCCGGCTCGTGGTGGTGGTCCACCAGGTTCTCGCGGGTCAGGATCTCGCCGCTGACCGCGTCCACGTGGGTGGTGTAGGCGGCGGGCTCGACCTCCTGTCTCGGGCCCCCGCCGATCAGCACCACCCGGTAGGCCCGGTGGACGCCGTCGGGTGCGGGCACGGCCACCTCGGTGGCCTGCTTGACGGTCGCGGTGGCCAGGTCGATCCCGCCGTCCCGGGCCGCGGCCTCCAGCGCCTGCCGCTCGGTGAGCGCGGCGGCGGGCGGGGCGTCGGTGGACCGGGAGAGCGTCGAGGTGACGTGCACCACCTTCCCACCCGTCACGCCCACCACCACCTGCCCGTCCACGCCCGCGGGCAGGTCGCCGAACCGCTGCCGGAGCAGGACGGCGTGGCCGTCCCCGATCGGGTGGGCCGCGACCTTCTCCAGCGCGTCGACGGCCGCGGGGCTCAGTCCGAAGAGGTTCTCGCCGGCCTTGAGGTAGGCGCGGGCGGCCCGCTCGGGGTCGTCGCCGAGCCCTTCGGCGAGCGGGGTGGAACCGGTGACGACGGCGGGGGTGCCGAGGGCGTTCCAGCGGATCGTGGCCCCGCCCGCCTGCTCGGCGAGCGCGGCGGCCGGGGGCGGGACGGCGCCGCGCCGGTTGTCGACGTCGGGCTCGGCGTGCTGCTCGGCCTGGAAGTCGTGGACGTCGTGGACGCCGGGGGACCCCTCGGCGGGCCCGCTCTGGGCGGCTCCGGGGAGGGGGAGGGCGAGGGACGGGAGTGCGAGGGCCGCCGTGGCTACGGCGATGACGGTGATGCGTGACCGGTTCCTGGTCGACACCGGGCCTCCTGCGGGGGGTTGGCCGTCGCCGGCCATGCCACGCGTGGATCACGTGCGCTGCGCAAGAGGTAACACCGGTTTATGAACTCTGACAAGATCTTGTAAAGGCTGATATGTCGGTGTAATAGAGGTCGGAGTGCTGCGGCGCCTTTGAGGTTGACGATCTCCGCCAGGTGAACCGCCCTCTGTCGTGCGTCGTCTCGACCGGCTGACCTGATCAGGCTGTTCTGGTTCCACCGGCTCCCTGGACGGCATCTTGCCGAAGGCTTGGTCGGCAGAACGCGGATCATGCTCGTGGCCGGATGAGTCAGACCGCCGGCTGGAGATGGCCCCAGAGAGCGGACATGGGCAGGGAGAGGATGCGGTCTCCGAAGGAGAGGCTCTGCGGTCCCAGGTGGAGGACGATGCCCTGCACGAACCGGTCGCCGAGTTTGTCCCGGAGCCATGCCAGATGCTTGGCGCTGCTCGCTGACGGAGACGTGCTCGCCTTGATCTCGATGGCGATGACGCGCCCGTCCGACGCCTCCAGGATGAAGTCGATCTCCCGCTGCTCTTTGTCGCGGTAGTACCACAGCGTGGGCGGGTCGTCGCAGAAGGAGAGAAGCTTGGTGATCTCGGTGAAGGCGAGCGTCTCGATGAGCGGGCCGAGCTGGGAGTTTCCGGGAGGTGTCAAGGACTGGGCCGACTGTCGCAGGAGGTGCGCGGCGAGACCCGAGTCGGTGAGATAGATCTTGGGGGACTTGACGATGCGTGATGTGAGGTCGGTGGACCAGGGGCTCAGCCGTGCGGTGAGGAAGACCGTCTCCACGTAGGAGAGGTAGTTCCGCGTCGTCTCCCAGCTCTGCTCCATCGCCTGGGAGAGATTGGTGCCCACGAGCGTGCAGCCGAGGGATGCAGCCAGCAGGGACAACAGACGGGGGATCGCATTCTGGTGCCGGATGGTGGCGAACTCGCGGATGTCACGGGTGGCGATCATCGTGACATAGCTCCGGAACCAGCGTGCCCGCCTGCTGGGGGCGGTGCTGAACAGCAGTTCGGGATAGCCGCCCTCCACCGTCACGCGCAGGTAGTCGGCCCGGCTCCAGGGGGAGTCGGCGACGAGAAGGCTGCGTGGTTCGGTGAAGGCGCGGAGAAAGAAATCCGGTGAGGCTCCCACGCGCTCACTGACGGCGAGCGGCCAGAGTTCGATGAGCGCGGCCCTGCCGGCGAGTGACTCGGAGAGAGTCGGGACGGTGAGGAACCGTGTCGATCCGGACAGGATGAACTGCCCCAGAGCGCGGTTCTGGTCCACAACTCTTTTGATCGCCCGGAGAAGCGCGTCACCGCCGTGCTGGACCTCGTCGATCAGGACCGGGGCGGGCTCCTGCCGGGCGAAGGTCGCGGGATCGTCGAGTGCGGCGTTGAGGATGGCTTCGTCGTCGAGTGTCCGGTAGACGCCGCCATGCCGTCGCTGGAACCCCTCCAGAAGGGTGGTCTTCCCCGACTGGCGCGGACCGTTGACGATCACGATGCGAAATGAGTGCATCAAGTCGTCGAGTTCGGCCTCTGCCAGGCGAGGGATGAGATCAGGCATGCTTCCGAACCTTCCGGTTAGGAGTCGGCGGTCCTGTATCGAGGATCCGCCAGGGTCTTATCGAGGATTCGTCGACGTTGTATCGAGGGTTTGGCGGGAAGCTGTCGAGGATCCGCCAGGAGGGGGGACCTGGTCCGCCGGGGAGCGGCCGAGCCCTCGGCAGCGGGCTGCCGAGGGCTCGGGGCGCGGATGAACCGTCTCCGGTGCCAGGCCGTACCGTAGGGCCCGGCCGCGGCGGGTCAGTCGAACGGGATCCAGGCCCGCTTGGCCAGGCCGTCCAGGGCGTTGACCGCCAGGCCGAGGTCGGAGACGGTCCACAGCGCGTCGCCGATCACGACCGAGCGGCGGATGCCCGGGTCGTAGGGGGCGATCCGGGTGTTCTCCACCGGCTTGGGCGCGGGGTGGACGACGGTCCCGGCCCGGGTGACGGCGGCGTCGCCGACCGTCAGGACCAGGGCGGCGCCGTTGGTCTGCTCGGTGCCGGTCCAGGTGCTCAGCGGCAGTACGGCGGTGCCGGTCGGCGCCCAGTACAGGAAGGCGTGCGGGTCCCACTCGGCCTCCGAGCCGGAGTCCTTCTGGAAGAACTGCGCCAGGCGGCGCGGGTTCGCCGGGTCGCGGACGTCGAAGAGGGAGACCTGGGTGCCGAGCGTGCGGCCCCGCTCGCTGGCCTCCTGGCCGATGCCGATCAGCCGCCCGTCGCCCGCCGGGTGCAGGTAGGCCGAGTAGCCGGTGATCTTCAGCTCGCCGGTCTTCCGCGGCGCGGCGGGGTCGCGCAGGTCGAGCACGTAGAGCGGGTCCACCTGCCTGAACGTCACCACGTAGCCGGTCGGGCCGATGAACCGGACCGAGTAGATCCGCTCGCCCTCGCCCAGGCCGCCGACCCGGCCGACCTCGGCCAGGGTGTCGGCCTTGAGCGCGTACACGGTGCTGGAGCTCGTCTTCCCGGTCTCCAGGGTGGTCGCCACCCGCAGGTGCCCCTCGTGCTCGGACAGGGAGTACTGGTTGAGCAGCCTCCCGGGGACCCTGCCGGAGGCGGCGTAGCGCGGCGCGCCCGGCGCGGTGACGTCGAACCGGTGGATCTCGGTCTCCTCCGGCGGCAGGACCGGGGTGGTCTCCGGGGCGGGGGTGCCCTCCGGCTCCGCGGGCCGGGCGGTCTCCTCCGGCGCGGCCGGGGTGGTCTCCGGCGCGGGCGCCGTGGTCCGGGGCGCGGCCGGGGGAGTCGCCGGGGCGGACGTCTCCGTCCGCGGGGGCACCGTGACGGTCTCCTCGGCCGGGGTCGGCTCGACCTCCGGGGCGACGCCGCCGGGCGGCGCGGGGCTCGGCGTGGCGGAGCCGGGCAGCGGCGTGGGCTCCTGCTCCACGCGCGTGGAGCGCGGCCGGGGCTCGGGCTCCTCCTCGACGATCACGTTGTCGATCGGCCTGGCCCACCACGAGCGCGGGTTGCTGGTGACGTACAGGCTGGATCCGGTGCCGTAGACGGTGTCGCCGTCGGCGGCCACGCCGATCGGGGCGGTCTCGGCGAGCGCCCGCTCGCCGCCGGCCAGGTCGAGGCTGTGCACGGTCAGCATCGAGGTGCCGGTGTACGCGCGCGGGTGGCTGACCCGTCCGCAGTCGACCGTGCGCTTCTCGCTCCGGCCGGCCGCGCCGGCCACCTCGTAGGTCGGCAGCCACGCCTCGACGGGCGCGGCCTTGACCGCCTCGACGTTCCTGCGGGTCCGCTCGGCGTCCGTGGCGTCGGGCCCGGCGTCGGGGAAGGTGAGGACGGGCTGGCTGCGGACCACGAGCCGCACCGTCGAGCCGACCATGCGCGCGTCCACGTGCGAGCCGTTCGGGGTGATCGAGCCGATCGCCTTCGGCTCGCCGGACAGGTCGACGAGCACGTAGCGCGGTCCCGGGCTCGGGGCGATCTTGGCCATGGCGCCGTACGGGATGATCCCGCCCCCGGAGAACAGCACCAGCGCCCGGTCGCCGCTGACCAGCAGGTCGGCCGGGGCCCACGCCTGCTCGGCGTCCACCAGCCGGAGCGTGCCGGTGACCTTCCGGGTGGCGGCGTCCACCACGCGGAGCACGCCGCGGTTCACGGTGATCACCCGCTTGCCGTCGGTCTTCACCAGGTCGGGCTCGTCCACCCCGGCCTCGTGCGTGTTCGTGGTGGAGTGCTCGGGCGCCTCCTGCTTGGCGCTCCTGGCGGCCGAGTCCTCGGCGAGCGCGTACGTGACCGGCCCGCCCAGGCCCCACGGCCCCACATGCTCCGCCGTGGCCGCGCGCAGCCCGGCGAGCAGGTCGTCACAGCCGCTGTAGGCGACCAGCCGCACGTCCCCCAGTTCCACCGGCGCCGTACGGCCCGCGCCCGGCTCCCCCGGGGCGGCGGTGCACGCCGTGGCGAGCAGGGCGGCGGCCAGGGTCGCGCCGGCCGTGCGAATCGATGTCCTCATGCCCCTACGACGGATCGGCGGCACGTCCGGTTCAGCCGCCCGCCGGTCGGCGGCCCCGGCCTCTTGCCGGCCGGTGGCCGGTCGGCGGTCCCGGCCTCCTGTCGGCCGGTGGCCGGTCGGCGGTCCCGGCCTCTTGCCGGCCGGTGGCCGTACGGCGGTCCCGGCCTCCTACCGACCGGTAGCCGTACGGCGTTCTACCGAATACCCTTCGGGCATGGCTGCCACTCTCGGAGCGATCCGGACCCTCGACCGGGACATGATCGAGCGCGTCGTCCGCCAGGTGACCTCCAGCGGGAAGACCCGCGAGATCTCCGCCCCCTTCACCGGTGAACCCCTCGCCGAACTGCCGCTCTCCACCGCCGAGGACGTCCGTACCGCCCACGCGCGGGCCCGCGAGGCGCAGGCGGCGTGGGCGGCGCTGCCCGCCCGGGCGCGGGCCCTGCCCTTCCTGCGCCTGCACGACGCCGTCCTGGAGCGCCGCGAGGAGATCCTCGACATCGTCCAGTGGGAGACCGGAAAGGCCCGTCGGCACGCCTTCGAGGAGGTCGCCGACGTCGCGGGCTGCAGCCTCTACTACGCCCGGCGGGCCCCCGGCCTGCTGGAGCCCCGGCGGCGCGCGGGCCTGTTCCCGATCGCGACGAAGGTCGTCGAGGCCCGCCGGCCCAAGGGCGTCGTGGCGCTGGTCTCGCCCTGGAACTACCCCCTCTCGCTCGGCGTGACCGACGTCGTCCCGGCCCTGCTCGCCGGGAACGCCGTCGTCCACAAGCCCGACACCCAGACCGCCCTGTCCACCCTGTGGACGATCGACCTGCTGGTCTCCCTCGGCATGCCGCGCGAGATCTGGCAGGTCGTGCTCGGCGACCCCGCCGAGATCGGCGACCCGCTCCTCGACGACGCCGACTACGTGGCCTTCACCGGCTCCACCCGGACCGGCCGGAAGATCGCCGAGGAGGCCGCCAAGCGGCTGATCGGCTGCTCCCTGGAGCTCGGCGGCAAGAACCCGATGATCGTCCTCGACGACGCCGACCTCGACGTGGCCGCCCAGGGGGCGCTGCGCGCCTGCTTCACCAACGCCGGGCAGCTGTGCATCTCCATCGAGCGGCTCTACGTCCACGACGCCGTGTACGACGCGTTCACCGAGAAGTTCGTCCGCCTGGTCACGAACATGAAGCTCGGCACCGGCCTCGACTGGGATGTGCAGATGGGCTCGCTCACCTCGCGGCGCCAGCTGGAGGCGGTCGCCGCCCACGTGGACGACGCCGTCGCCAAGGGCGCCCGGGTGCTGGCCGGAGGCCGGCCGCGCCCCGAGGCCGGGCCGCTGTTCTACGAGCCCACGGTCCTGGCGGACGTGGACGAGACCATGGACCTGTGCCGCGAGGAGACCTTCGGCCCCGTCGTGTCGCTCTACCGCTTCTCCGACGAGGCCGAGGCCGTGGCGAAGGCCAACGACACCGTCTACGGCCTCAACGCCTCCGTCTGGACGCGGGACCTGGCGCGCGGTCGCGCGCTGGCGGGCCGGATCAAGGCCGGGACCGTCAACGTCAACGAGGGGTACGGCGCGGCCTTCGCCTCCTACGACGCCCCCATGGGCGGCATGAAGTCCTCCGGCCTGGGCCGCCGCCACGGCTCCGAGGGGCTGCTGAAGTACACCGAGGCGCAGACCATCGCCACCCAGGCCGGCTGGCTCGGCCTGGAACCGCTGCCCGGGATGGCCTACGACCGCTACACCGACGTGGTGGTGAACCTGCTCAAGGTCATGAAGGCGCTGCACCTGAAATGAGCGCCCGGAGCGGGAGGCGGGCCGGTGAGAGGGGCCGGTGAGGCGGGCCGGTGAGGCGGAGGGAGCGCCCGGGGTGTTCGACTACGACGTGCTGGTGATCGGATCGGGGTTCGGCGGCAGCGTCACCGCGCTCCGCCTGACGGAGAAGGGCTACCGGGTCGGGGTCCTGGAGGCCGGGCGGCGCTTCGACGAGAGCACGCTGCCGAAGACCTCCTGGCGGGTCCGCGACTTCCTGTGGGCGCCGGCCCTGGGCATGAAGGGCATCCAGCGCATCCACGTGCTGCGCGGCGCGAAGGGCACCGGCGTCATGGTGCTGGCCGGCGCCGGGGTCGGCGGCGGCTCCCTGGTCTACGCCAACACCCTCTACGAGCCCCCGGACCCGTTCTTCGCCGACCCCCAGTGGGCGGGCATCACCGACTGGAAGGCCGAGCTGGGGCCGTACTACGACCAGGCCCGGCGGATGCTGGGCGTGGTGGAGAACCCGACCGTCACCCGCGCCGACGAGATCATGAAGAAGGTCGCCGAGCGGATGGGCGTGGGCGAGAGCTTCCACCGGGCCCCGGTCGGGGTCTTCTTCGGCACGCCCGGCGCGGAGGCGGACGATCCGTACTTCGGCGGCGCCGGGCCGCGGCGCCGGGGCTGCACCGAGTGCGGCGAGTGCATGACCGGCTGCCGGCACGGCGCCAAGAACATGCTGACCAAGAACTACCTGTACCTCGCGGAGAAGGCCGGGGCCAGGGTGCACCCGGAGACCACGGTCACCGCGGTCCGCCTCCTGCGGGCGGACGACGGATCCGGCGGGTCCGGTAAGGACGGCGGGTCCGGTGGGTACGACGGCGGTTACGCGGTCGAGGTGCGCAGGACGGGTGCGCCGTGGCGGCGCCGCACGCTCACCGCCGGGCAGGTGGTCTTCGCCGCCGGGACGTACGGCACGCAGCGCCTGCTCCACCGGATGCGGGCCACCGGGGCGCTGCCCCGCCTGTCCGACCGGCTCGGCGCCCTGACCAGGACCAACTCCGAGGCGCTGCTCGGCTTCGAGCGCCTGTCCGTCAAGGACGACAAGCTCAACCGCGGCCTGGCGATCACCTCCTCGGTCCACCTCGACGCGCACACCCACATCGAGCCCGTCCGCTACGGTGACGGTTCCAACGCCATGGCGATGCTGCGCACCCTGCTGATCGACGGCGGCACGCCCGGTGGCGCGGCCGGTGGTGGGATCAGCGGCGCGCCCGGCGGCGGCACGCCGCGCTGGCTGAAGTTCCTCGGCGAGGCGGCCCGCCGCCCGCACCTGCTGCCCCGGCTGTTCGACCACCGCCGGTGGTCCGAGCGCGCGCTCATCGCCCTCGTCATGCAGGCCAAGGACAACTCGATCACCCTGTCCCCGGGCCGGGGCCCGCTCGGCGGCCGGCGGCTGCGCTCCCGGCCGGGCCACGGTGAGCCCAACCCCACCTGGATCCCGGCCGGGCACGCGTTCGTCCGGCACGCGGCCGAGGAGATCGGCGGCATGCCCGGCGGGTCCTGGCTCGACCTGTTCGACATCCCCGCCACCGCGCACTTCCTCGGCGGCTGCGTCATCGGCGACTCGCCGGCCTCCGGCGTGATCGACCCCTACCACCGCGTCCACGGCCACCCGGGCCTGCACGTCGTCGACGGCTCCGCGGTCTCCGCCAACCCGGGCGTCAACCCCTCGCTGACCATCACCGCGCAGGCCGAGCGCGCCATGGCCCTGTGGCCCAACCGGGGCGAGCCCGACCCGCGCCCCGCCCCGGGCTCCCCCTACGTACGGCCGGCCCCCGTCGCGCCGAAGCACCCCGTCGTCCCCGCCGCCGCCCCCGGCGCCCTGCGCCTGCCCATCGTCGGCATCACCTGACCACCCGTCCGATCGCCGGACGGCCGTCCGGCAGAATCCCCCTGTGATCTGGAACGTCGAGGAGTTCACCCGGGCCGCGGGCGCGACCGTCGAGCGGCTGGCCGCCTACGTGGACGAGAGCCAGCGCGGCCTGCCGCCCGTCATCGCCCGCCGCCCGCCGCGCGAGCTGGCCGAGAAACTCGGCCTGGCCCGGTGGATCCGCGAGGGCGGGATGACCCCGGACGACCACGCCGCTTTCCTGGCCGCCTACCTGGAGGAGGGGACCCGGCTGCACCATCCGGCCTCCCTCGGCCACCAGGTGGCCGCGCCCGACTTCCCGGCCGCCCTCGCCGACCTCGTCCACGGCGCCGCCAACAACCCGATGGCGGTCTACGAGATGGGCGCCTCGGCGGCGACCGTCGAGCACGAGGTCGTGCGCTGGATGCTGGAGAAGACCGGGTACGGCGCGGCGGGCGGCGGCGTGCTCACCCACGGCGGGTCGCTGGCCAACCTCACCGCGCTGCTGGCCGCGCGGGCGGCCGTCGCGCCGGACGCCTGGACCGAGGGCGTCCCCGGCGACCTGGCCCTGCTCGTCCCCGCCTCGGCGCACTACTCGCTGACCCGGGCCGCGGCGATCCTCGGCCTCGGCGAGCGGGCGGTCGTGCCGCTGGAGACCGACCCGCTCGGCCGGATCGACGTCGCGCGGCTGCCCGACGCCCTGGACCGGGTGCGCCGGGCCGGGCGGCGGCCGATGGCCCTGGTGGCGAGCGCCTGCGCGACCGGGACCGGCCTCCACGACGACCTGCGCGGGATCGGGGAGTTCTGCGCCGAGCACGGCGTCCGCTTCCACGTGGACGGCGCCCACGGGATGTCGGCGCTGCTCAGCGACGAGCACCGGCACCGGCTCGACGGGGTGGAGCTGGCCGACTCGCTGATCTGGGACGCGCACAAGATGCTGCGCACCTCCAGCCTGGCCGCCGCCGTACTGACCCGGCGCGGGGGCGACCTGGACGCGGCCTTCCGCCAGGAGGCGAGCTACCTGTTCTACGACCGGGACGCGGACACGCACGTGAACCCCTCCGGCGTCCGGCTCCCGGCCTCCTCCGGCCCCGCCCCGGATTCGACTCCCGCGTCCGGCCCCGCTCCGGGTTCCGCTCCCGCGCCCGGTTCCGGCGGACCCCCGGGCATCGACTCCATCGGCAGGACGGTGGAGTGCAGCAAGGCCGAGCTGGGCCTGAAGGTCTTCCTCAACCTCGCCTGGCGGGGCGAGCGCGGCCTCGGCGACCACGTCACCCGGCAGTACGCCGCCGCCCACCGCCTCTGGGAGCTGGGCCGCGAGCGGCCCGGCTTCACGTTCCCGTACGAACCGGAGAGCAACATCGTCTGCTTCCGGTACGGCACCGGCGACCAGCTGGAGATCCGCGAGCGGCTGATGGCCGAGGGCGCCTTCCATCTGACCTCCGCCGAGATCGGCGGCGTCCGCCACCTGCGCGCGACCGTCATGGCCCCGGCCACCGACGACAAGACCCTGGAAGCGCTGCTGGACCAGGTCAGCGCGGTCTGAGTGCCGTCGTCGGACCCGATATCCGCAGGGTCTCGCATGGATCGTGGATCAGCGGGTTCCAGTACCATCCGGACCGGAGAGGCGATCAACGACGCTGGTAGGCGTCCGCGCGGTGACGGATGTCGAGGACGTGGATCTCTCGCGGTTCCTGCTCGTCGTAGACCTCGTACAGGATGCGCCACTCCCGCATCAATCGAGCGCTGTGCACGCCTGCGAGCGGTTCGTGGAACTCCTTGCCGACCCGATGAGGATTCTCCAACAGCGCCCCTGCGATGAACTCGACCGCCCCTACCGCCCCTACCGCGACATCGGGCGGGAGCTTGTCGGAGATCGCACGTCGTGCTGCCGCGCCCACGACCAGTTCGAAGGGCGCTCGTTCGTACTCGCTCACTGACGTTGGTCGAGAAGCGCGCGGACCGCTTCCACGCCTCGCACGCCTTCACCGACCGTAATCGACATCCGTGACTCCATGATCGCCTGGACGGCTTCGGTGTCGGAGAGTACGTCGATGGTCTCCTGCAGGCGCTCCACCAGGTCGATCTGCTCGGCGGGCACGACGGCGGCCAGCCGTTCACCCCTGCCGGTAAGGGTGATCACCTTGCCGTGCACGGCGGATTCGACCGCCTCATCCCAACGCTCGGGATGTGCGTGAAGATCCTCCAAGAGGAATCTCGTACGCTGCTTCGCTCATGACGACAGCGTACGCCTCGAACGCCTGATCAAGGAGGGCATCTGAGCGGGCCGGTGGTCCATTGCGCGGTCCGGATCGTAGCAGGCCGGAACGGGTGAGGCCGCACACCGTGGCCGCACCGGTGAATGATCTCCTGGGATGTACGCCTTCGAGATCATTCCGTCGGTGTCAGCGCGTGCCTCACCCAGACATTCGGCTCGACGTAGACGGCGTGGTCCTGGTCGGGGTCGCAGTGGACCGGGACCAGGGCGCCGGGCACCTCGACGGGGCCGGCCGCGTCGAAGGGCAGGCCGGTCCATCCGCGCCACTCGGCGAGCGTTCCGGAGATCGTCATCGACCGGGGCGCCACCTTGGCGATCTCGCCGCCCGCCCGGACGTGCACTCGCAGCCACGGGTCGGCGGGGAGCCCGTCGGGCCGGGTCCGCGCGGCGTACTCCGCCATCGGGGTGCGCGGCTCCAGATGCTTGGCGTTCGGCCGCACCGGGGCGAGCAGTTCGGTGAAGCCCCGGCCGGCGGCGTTGTCCCGGAGCGCGCCCAGCATGATCGGGGACAGGCCGGTGCCGAGCAGGTCCCTCCGAACGGTGATCTCCAGCGCGGAGGCCGCGGTGGCCACCGCAGCGGACCGCCGGGTGTGCCAGGCCCACAGGATCGCGGCGTCCCAGCCGCCGTCCGGCAGATCCTCCCGGCGGGGGACGAAGGGCACGCTGAACGCCTTGGCCACGATCCGCCCGGGCTCGGCGTCGTCGTCGGCGACCAGCACGAACTCCGGGTAGAGGCTCGTGCAGACGTCGTAGTAGAGGTTCGCCATCGGGTCGTGCATCATGAACTCCGGCCAGGAGTTCTCCATCGACCACATGGCGTCGGCGAGTTCCGGGCGTTCGGCGAGGGTGGTGATCCGCAGGGTCATCCGGACATCCTCCCAGTCCGGTTCCGCCCGTCGCGACCGGTTTCGGTGGATGTCGTCCTCGGTGAACCCCGCCGGATTTCGATGGATACCACCCCGGCGGGGCTCTCGGCGGGATGTCGTCGGGTCCCTTCCGCGGATATCGATCGGGGCCGTCCGGGTGCCTCTCAGTGGATGCCGGAGCCGGGGTTGGCGGCGTCCCATGCCCGGCGGGAGGCGGCGATGCCCTCACGATGCGCGGCCGACCAGTCCGCGAGGGCCTTGACCAGGTGGGTGAGGCTGTGGCCGGTGGGCGTCAGCTCGTACTCCACCTGCGGGGGAACAGTGGCGTGGACCGTCCGGGAGACCAGGCCGTCGCGCTCCAGGCGGCGGACGGTGAGGGTGAGCATGCGCTGGGAGATGCCGGGCACCGCCCGCTGGAGCCGCCGGAACCGGCGCACGCCCTGGGCCAGCTCCACGATCACCAGGACCGACCACTTGTCCCCGATCCGGTCGAGGACCTCCCGGATGCCGCAGTCCTCGTGCTCGCCGCCGCAGGAGACGACCGGCGCCGTCGGCTCCGTGGTTACCGCGCTGTGCCCGACTGACATGGAAGTGCCTCCTTATGTGATCCGTTCCGGTTCCCGATGATGGTCCCGGTTACCAGAAATAACCACTCGATCAGGGAGGAAATCGCATGATCCTTGTCACCGGCGCGTCGGGCGCCCTGGGCCGGCTTGTCATCGGCCACCTGGCCGGACGTCTCACCGGGCACGCGGTCACTCGCGCTTCAGCGCCTCCGGCGGGGGAGGGCGGCGTGGTCGTCGGCACCAGGAACCCGGAGCGTGTTCCGGCCGGGGCTCCGGTGCGCCGGATCGACTTCGACGACCCGCCCTCGCTGGCGGACGGCTTCGACGGAGTGGAGACGCTGCTGCTCGTCTCCGCCGGGTACGGCGAGGACGACGCCGTCATCGCCCGGCACGGCGCCGCGATCGACGCCGCAGAGAAGGCCGGGGTCGGGCACATCGTCTACACCAGCCTCAGCGCCGCCGGGGACCACCTGCCCTACGCGCTCGCCCACCGCTGGACCGAGCGCAGGCTCCGTTCGGGTACGGCGGGCTGGACGATCCTGCGCAACGGCCTCTACGCGGAGCTGCTCGCCGCGCTCACCCCGGTCGAGGACGGCGCGATCACCGCTCCCTTGGCGGACGGGCGGCTGGCCGCGGTCGCCCGGGAGGACCTCGCCGAGGCCGCGGCCCTGGTGGCCGCCGACGCCGCGGCGCACGCGGGGCGGACCTACGAACTGGTCGGCGAGCAGGCCATCGGCGGGGCCGACCTCGCCCGGGCCCGTGCGGCGGACACCGGGGCCGCCGTCTCCTACGAGCCCGGCACCCTCGCCCAGGCCCGCGAGGCCTTCACCGCCTCCGGTCTGGCGCCCTTCCAGATCCCGATGCTGGTGGGCACCTACTCCGCCATCGCGGGCGGCTTCCTGTCAGGGACCGGAGGGGAACTGCGCGACCTGCTCGGCCGCACCCCGCGCTCCGCTCTGGAGATCGCCGCCTCCCGGCCCGACTGACGGGGCCGTCCGCCGTGAAGGGAGCGGTTCACGGCCCACACGGTGAGGAGGACGGTCCGCGGCGGGCGGGAGCGGTGGAAACAGGCCACGGCCGATCGGGTCACGGAACCGGGTCACGGAACCGGGTCACGGAGAGAGGTTACGGACCGGTCAGGGTGAAGGGGGCGCTCGCCCGGACGGCGCCGTTGACGACGATCTCCAGGACGCGCGGGCCGGGCGGCTCGGTCCGAGTCGTCACGGGCCGGAACGAGTGGGACTTGGCCACCGTGATCTGCTGGCCGGAGGCGGTGGCCGTGCGCTCGCCGAGGTGGAAGACGCGGCGCGAGCCGTCGCGCCGGACGGCGTACTTGAGCACGAGCGGGCCGGGGGAGTCCGCCGAGACGGTGACCGTGAAGCGGAGCCGGTCGCCGACGGCCACCCGGTCGGCGTCCAGGACCAGCGCCCCGACCGATCCGCCCCCCGGGGCGGCGCCCACCAGCTCCAACGCGCCGGGGTGACCGGTGCGCAGCAGGCCGCGCACCGCGTGGCGCAGGACCCGCTCGATGTGCGAGCCGCCCTCGGAGCGCCAGCGGGCGAGCAGCGCGACCGCGACCTCCGGGTGGTCCTTGGCGATGTCGTTGACGTGGTTGGCCACCGAGCGGCGGACGTACTCGCCGGGGTCGTCGCGGAGCCGGTCGAGGATCGGCAGCGCCGGTCCGGGCTCCATCAGCCACCGCACCCGCGCGCCCCAGGGCAGCCGGGGCCGCGACCCCTCCGACGCCAGCCGGCGCAGGTGCTCGTCGTCCGACTCCGCCCAGCCGTACATGATCTTCATGGCGTCGTCGCGGTGCCGGTCGAGGTAGGGCCGGACGGCGAACTCCCCGGTGGCGTACGGGGTGAGCGCGGCGAGCGCGGTCATCGCCTCGTGGAGGTGGTCGTGGCCGCGTGCCGCGATGTACTCGGTGGCGGGCCAGCCGCTCCACATGTCCAGCCGGGCGTGGGCCGTGCTCTCCCGCAGGATCTCCGCGGCGCGGGGGAACTCCGGCGGCAGCGCGGCGTCGAGCGCCCGCGCGACGTGCCGGACGCGGTCCTTGAGCTCCAGCCCTTCCAGCCCGGTGGACGCCTCCGCGACGAACCGGTCCCGGGGGAACGCCGTCCAGACCGCCGTCACGCCGTCGGCGAGCACGCCCGCCGAAGCGGCGTTGATCATCTCCTTGAGAGGTTGCGCCATGGCGGTACGGTGCCAGATCCCACCGACACTCCACCGGCGGCGAGCGGACCCCGCGGCCGACCCGCCGGGACCGGGGGCCGGACACGGCGGGGAGGCGCCGGGCCTCCCGCCGCCCGTCCCGTCAGGATGGGGCTGCCAGGGAGATCGTGGGATAGCGTCGGCCGCTTGACCTCCTCCCCCGCCTGAAGGCGAGGATTCCAACCGTCGCCGGTCGGTCTTCCTGCTTCACTGCCGGGCGCCTTCCCGAGAGGACTCTCGTTGAGGTCTTACACCGGCTCCACAGGCGTTTCACCTCTCCGCCAGCCCGGCGGCGAGGATGTTCTTCGCGGCGTTGACGTCGCGATCGTGCAGTGCGCCGCAGACGCACTGCCAGGTCCGGACGCCCCGCGGCATCGTCTCCCGCAGCGCGCCGCAGGCCGAACACAGCCTGCTGGAGGGGAACCAGCGGTCCACCGCCACCAGGTCCCGCCCGTACCAGGCGGCCTTGTACTCCAGCATCGTCCGCAGTTCCCGCCAGGAGGCATCCGAGATCGCGCGGGCCAGGGCGTGGTTCTTGACCAGGTTGCGGACGGTCAGGTCCTCCACGGCGATCACTTGGTTCTCGCGAACGAGCCGTGTGGTGAGTTTGTGCAGGAAGTCGCGGCGGCGGTCGGTGATCCGGGCGTGGACGCGGGCGACCTTCATCCGCGCCTTGGCCCGGTTGCTCGAGCCTTCGCCTTGCGGGCGAGGTTGCGCTGCGCCTTGGCCAGGCGCTCGCGGTCGGCCCGCTCGTGCTTCGGGTTGGTGATCTTCTCGCCGGTCGACAGCGTGAGCAGGGACGTGATCCCGGCGTCCACGCCCACCGACCGCTCTACGGGATCGAGCGGGCGGATCGTCTCCTCGACCAGGATGGACACGAACCAGCGCCCGGCCGCGTCCTTCGACACGGTCACCGTCTTCGAGGGCCTTGTTGCAGACGAGGCGGACGCAGCCGAACGTCCGGGCAAGCTCGTTCGCCTACTCGGGGGCCGGGCGGAAGCGGTACTTGTAGGCCCGCTTCACGATCTGCGCCCTGCTTCACATCCTGCCGCGCGATCAGTTAAGAATCATATGGTTGTTCGGTACGGTGGTTCGCCTGGCGGCTACTCACCTGCCCCTGTCCTGCGCCGCAGGGGTCCGATTCCTCCCCCGTCTGAAGGCGGGGGTCTCCTCGGAGGTTTCTGATGAGTGAACTCGACCCCCGCCTGCGGGCGGTGTGCGACCTGTCCGTGGCCGGTGTCCGGGAGATGGCCGGCCGGCACGAGTACGACGGGCGGATCCAGGACCTCTCGCCCGAGGGCGTGCGCGCGGGGCTGGCCGCGCTGGGCCGGGGACCGCTCCCGGACGACCCCTACGACGCCGCCCACCTGGAGATCTTCGAGGAGCACGCCCGGACCGCGTTCGGCGAGCTGGAGCTGTACCGGCGCAGTCCCATGGAGCACCTGGAGACCCTGGACCTGGCCTGCTACGACCGGGAGTACGCCCCGGCGGAGGAGCGGGCCGCGGCCCGGCTGGCCCACCTGGCCCGCTGGCCCGAGGCGGTGGACAACGCGATCGCCGCACTCGACCGGCTGAGCGCGCCGGTCGCCACCGCGCTGCTCGGCACCGTCCGGGGCCTGGCCGCCGGGGTGCCGCGGGACGGCGTCGACGACGCCGTGCGGGAGGCGGCGCTCAAGGCGCACGCGCGCCTGGTCGAGCACGTCGCGGAGGCCGCGCGCACCGGGGACCCCGACGCCTCCCTCGGCGCCGACGGCCTGGCCCGGCTGATGGGCGCGGGCGAGGGGCTCACGGTGGACCTGGGGCGGCTCGCCGGACGGGCCGACGCCGAGCGCGACCGGCTGATGGCGCGGCTGGCCGAGTCGTGCGCGAAGCTGGGACACTCCGGCCGGCCGCCGCTGGACGTCTGCCGCGAGCTGGTCCGCGACCACCCCGGCGTCGACGGCGTGATCGACGCCGCCCGGCAGGGCACCGAGCGGGCGATCGCCTTCACCCGGGAGAAGGACCTCGTCCCCTACCACGACGGCGAGTGCCGGGTCGGCCTGGCCCCCGAGTCCCGCCGCTGGGCCATGGCGATGATCAGCTGGGCCGCGCCCGGCGAGCCCGAGAGCCCGTCCTGGTACCACATCACCCCGCCCGATCCCACCTGGCCGGAGCAGGAGATCGAAGAGTGGCTGGAGGTCTTCAGCGCCACCACGCTGCCCGCGATCAACGTGCACGAGGTCGCCCCCGGGCACTTCTCGCACGGCCGGGCCCTGCGCCACGCGTCCTCCGACGTGCGCCGGACGCTGATGTCCCTGGCGTTCTGCGAGGGGTGGGCGCACTACGCCGAGGAGCTCTGCGTCGAGGAGGGCTTCGCCCCCGACGACCCGCGCTTCGAGATCGGCGTCTGGCTGGAGGCGCTGATTCGGGTGACCCGGCTGGCCTGCGCGGTCGGCGTGCACACCGGGGCGATGACGGTCGAGGAGGGCGCGCGCCGCTTCGAGGCCGACACCCACCTGGCCGGCCCGGCCGCGCTCTCGGAGGCCCGCCGGGCCACCTTCGACCCGACCTACGGCCGGTACACCTGGGGCAAGCTGGAGATCCTCGACCTGCGTGAGCGGGCCCGGGCGGAGTGGGGCGCGGGTTTCACGCTCAAGCGCTTCCACACCGCGATGCTGGACCTCGGCTCCCCGCCGCTGGGCCTGCTCGGCCGCGCGCTCTAGGCGCCCCGGAGCCCGGCCCTCCTCCGCAGGTGCCGCGTGTTCCGCCGCCCGCCGCCGGCCGCCGGCCGCTGGTCGCCCGTCGCCCGTCGCCGGTCGCCCGTCGCTCAGCGTCCGGATGACGCCAGTGTGGCGACCAGGGCGCGGGAGGTGGCGTCGGCCTGGCGGGCCACGGCGCCGGCCAGCGCCATGGCGGCGTCGGCGTCGCCGTCGTTGGCGGCCTGCTCCAGGGTGGTGCAGGTCGCCGAGAGCCGCCGCCCGGCGAAGGCGGCGCTGCTGCCCCGGAGCTTGTGGGCGAGCCGGGCCAGCTCCTGCAGGTCCCTGCGGCCGGCCGCGTCGACGATGGCGGCGGTGGCCACCGAGGCGTTGTGCAGGTAGGACGGGAGGAACCTCTCGGTGAGCGTGGGCCCGATGTCGCGCAACTCGTCGAGCACCTCCGGGTCGAGCAGTCCCTCGGCGTCGGCGGAGCGCCCGGCGACCGGTGCCTCCGTGCCCCCTCCGACGGGACCGCGGCGCCCGGCCCCATCGGAGGGGCGCTCCGGCTCCCCGCAGGCGGCGCCGGCCCGGCCGGACAGGGCGGTGCGCAGCGCCGCGTCGAGCTGCTGCCTGCGCAGCGGCTTGGTGAGGAACGCGTCCATGCCGGCCGCCAGGCAGCGCTGCTCGTCGGAGGCCAGGGCGGAGGCGGTCAGCGCGATGACCGGGACGGCGCTCAGCGGAGCCGGCAGCGACCGGATCCGCTCGGTGGCCTGGTAGCCGTCGAGACGCGGCATCTGGCAGTCCATGAGCACGGCGTCGTACCGCCCCGTCCGCAGCAGGCGCAGCGCCTCCTCGCCGTCCCCGACGACGTCGGCGGCGTGGCCGAGGCCCGCGAGCATCTCCATGACGACCTGCTGGTTGACCTCGTTGTCCTCGGCCACCAGGATCCGGACGCCGTTCCCGCCGTTCCCGCCGTTCCCGCCGTTCCCGCGGTTCCCGCCGTTCCTCCCGCGTCCGCCGGGGCCGTCCGCCGGGGACGGTACGGACGGTACGGCGTCCGGAGCCGGGCTCCGTCCCCGGTCCGGGTCCCGGTTCGAGTCCCGGTTCGAGTCCCGGTCCGGGTCCCCGTGCGGGTCCCGGCCCGGGGCCCGCTGCCGGAACCGGTCCGGGGCCGCGTCCGCGGCGGCGTCCGGATCCGCCAGGATCGGCGTGCGGCCGAGCAGCTGCAGCAGCCCGGTGCGCAGCTGGGCGGCGCGCACCGGCTTCGTCAGGTACACCTCGATGCCGCACTCCCGGGCGGCCTGCGCCTCACCGGCCTGGTTGGTGGAGGTCAGCATGGCCAGGCGGGTGCCGTCCAGGACGGGCTCGGCGACGATGGCCCGGGCCAGCTGCAGGCCGTCGAGGTCGGGCATGTGCATGTCGAGCAGGACGACGGTGAACGGGTCGCCCCCTTCGGCGGCCTCGCGCAGGACGGCCAGGGCGCTGCGCGCGTCCGGCGCGCTGTGCGCCCGCACGCCCCAGCCGGTGAGCAGCTCCTTGACCAGTCGGCGGTTGGTGAGGTTGTCGTCGACCACCAGCACGCGCACCCCCGTCAGGTCCGCGGCGGGGTGCTGCGGCGCGGCCGGCAGCGCGGCCGCGCCGGGCAGCGGCAGGGTGAAGTAGAAGCGGCTGCCCTCGCCGGCCGTGCTGGTCAGCCCGATCGCGCCGTCCATCAGCTCGACGAGCTGGCGGCTGATGGTCAGGCCCAGGCCGGTGCCGCCGTAGCGGCGGGTGGTGGAGGTGTCGGCCTGAGTGAAGGCGTCGAACAGGCCGTCCTGCCGGTCGGCGGGGATGCCGATCCCGGTGTCGGTGACGGCGAAGAGCACCTGCCGGATCCCGGACCCCTCCTCGGCGGGACCGACCCCGACCTCGACGACGACCTCGCCGCGCTCGGTGAACTTGACGGCGTTGGAGACCAGGTTGGTCAGCACCTGCCGGATGCGGTGCACGTCGCCGCGGAGCGCCGGCGGGATGGCCGGGTGCACCACCGCGGCGATCTCCAGTCTCTTGGCCTGCGCGGGGGCGGCCATCAGGCTCACCACGTCCTCGACCAGCAGCCGCGCGTCGAAGTCGACGGGATCGATGTCGAGCTTGCCCGCCTCGATCTTGGAGAAGTCGAGGATGTCGTTGATCACGTTGAGCAGCGCGTCGGCGGAGCTCTGCACCGTGGTCAGGTAGTCGCGCTGCCGGTCGTCGAGCCGGGTGTCGAGCAGCAGGGTGGTCATGCCGATGACGCCGTTCAGCGGGGTGCGGATCTCGTGGCTCATGTTGGCCACGAACTCCGACTTCATCCGCGAGGCGGCCAGCGCCTCGTCGCGCGCCGCGGCCAGTGCGGCATCGGCGCGGCGGGTCTCGGTGACGTCGCGGATGAACGCGTTGAAGGCCACGCCGTCGTCGGTGAAGGACGACCACACGGTCATCTCGGCGGGGAAGACCGTGCCGTCGTGGCGCAGGGCCTCGATCTGCACGTAGCTGCCCGTCTCGGGCAGCGCGCCGCCCGCGAGCGCCCGCGCGAGGTCCGCGGAACGGTGGGCGCGCTGCTCATGGGGGATCGTGAGCTCGACGGGGTTCCTGCCCAGGGCCTCCTCGGCCGACCACCCGAAGGTCGCCTCGGCCTGGCGGTTCCACCGGGTGATCCGGCTGTTGCGGTCGACGACGAGGAACGCCTCGCCGGCCGCGTCGAGGATGGCGCCGACCTGCTCCTCCCGCCGGACCAGGTCGGCCTCGGCGAACCGCCGGCGGCACTCGGCGTACGCCGTCAGCACCAGCCCGCCCATCAGCACCTGCGCCAGCGTCAGGGCGACCGCCGGCACCCGGCCGGCGAAGGCCTCCGCGGAGGCGAACGCCTCACCGGTCGGGATCCCGGCGCGCACCGCGCCGGTGTTCTCCTGCACCGACAGGTACGCCAGCCCGCCCAGGGGCAGCAGCGCCGGCACCACGACGGCGGCGGTCAGCGACAGGATCGACTTGCGCAGCGCCGTCCGGGCGGGGGCGTGATCGAGGGTGCGCCCGGCCGAGACGGCGACGTGCGTCAGCGCGAACGCGGTCAGCGCGAGCGAGACCACGGCGACGGGGAGGAGGTGGTCGGAGGAGGACCGCACCGCGCACACCACGGGCAGCGTCCCCAGCGCCGCCAGCATGAGGATCAACGGCAGTCGGAGAAAACGCCTCATCGGCCAGAGCCTCCTGTGCTCGTCAGGTGTCATCGCGTTCCCATCGGCGGATACGGGCCGCTCCTGAGCGGTGTACCGGAGTGGGACCCGCTCCCGCCGTCCTGCCGCCGCTCCCGCCGCTCCCGCCGTCCTGCCGCCGCTCCCGCCCGCTCCTCCGTCGGCAGGGTGATCGCCGGACCGCCCGCCGTCGCACCCCGGGGCGGGCCGCCCGCCGTCGCACCTCGGGGCGGACGGCCGGACCTCGGCAGACGGTACGGCCGGACGGCGCCGATAGACTGGGTCCACCGCTGTGGTTTCCTTTGGGGGTCTTGGTGTCAGAGTTCGACCCGTTGTCCGACCCGTCGTCCGGCCCGTCGTCCGGCCCGCTGTTCGACACGGTCCTGGTCGTCGACTTCGGCGCGCAGTACGCGCAGCTGATCGCGCGGCGGGTGCGCGAATGCCACGTCTACTCCGAGGTCGTCCCCTCGACGATGCCGGTGGAGGAGATGATGGCCAAGAAGCCCAAGGCCATCATCCTGTCCGGCGGGCCCTCGTCGGTCTACGCCGAAGGCGCGCCCCCGGTCCCCCGGGGCCTGTTCGAGACCGGTGTGCCGACCTTCGGCATCTGCTACGGCTTCCAGGCCATGGCGCAGGCGCTCGGCGGCACCGTGGCCAGGACCGGCGTCGCCGAGTACGGCGGGACCCGGCTGGAGGTGTCGCAGGAGGGCGTGCTCTTCGCGGGCCTGCCCGCCGAGCAGTCGGTCTGGATGTCCCACGGCGACAGCGTCTCCGCGGCCCCCGAGGGCTTCGACGTCACCGCGTTCACCCCCGAGACCCCGGTCGCCGCCTTCGAGAACCCGGTCAAGGGCCTGTACGGCGTGCAGTTCCACCCCGAGGTGCTGCACTCCGAGCACGGCCAGACCGTGCTCAAGCACTTCCTCGACGCGGCCGGCTGCCGCCCCTCCTGGACGATGCTCAACATCGTCGAGGAGGCCGTGGAGGCGGTCCGCGCCCAGGTCGGCCCCGAGGGCCGCGCCATCTGCGGCCTGTCCGGCGGGGTGGACTCCGCGGTCGCCGCGGCCATCGTGCAGCGGGCCATCGGCGACCGGCTGACCTGCGTCTTCGTCGACCACGGCCTGCTGCGCAAGGGCGAGGCCGAGCAGGTCGAGCGCGACTTCGTCGCCGCCACCGGCGTCCGGCTCCGCGTGGTCGACGCCCAGGAGCGCTTCCTCAAGGCGCTCGACGGGGTCACCGACCCCGAGGAGAAGCGCAAGATCATCGGCCGGGAGTTCATCCGGGTCTTCGAGGACGAGCAGCGCGCCGTCATCGCCGACGGCCCGGTCGACTTCCTGGTGCAGGGCACCCTCTACCCGGACGTGGTCGAGTCCGGCGGCGGCACCGGCACCGCCAACATCAAGTCCCACCACAACGTCGGCGGCCTCCCCGACGACCTGCGGTTCCAGCTGGTCGAGCCGCTCCGCGCGCTCTTCAAGGACGAGGTCCGCCGCGCGGGCGAGGAGCTCGGCCTGCCCGCCGCGATGGTCTGGCGCCAGCCGTTCCCGGGCCCCGGGCTCGGTATCCGCATCGTGGGCGCGGTCAGCCGCGAGCGCCTGGAGATCCTGCGCGAGGCCGACGCCATCGCCCGCGAGGAGCTCTCCCGGGCCGGTCTCGACCGCGACATCTGGCAGTGCCCGGTCGTGCTGCTCGCCGACGTGCGCTCGGTGGGCGTCCAGGGCGACGGCCGCACCTACGGGCACCCGGTCGTGCTGCGCCCGGTCTCCAGCGAGGACGCGATGACCGCCGACTGGTCCCGCGTGCCGTACGACGTGCTGGCCCGCATCTCCACCCGGATCACCAACGAGGTCCGCGAGGTCAACCGGGTGGTGCTGGACGTGACGAGCAAGCCGCCGGGCACCATCGAGTGGGAGTGACCGGCGTGCGGCGGCGGCCCCGGAGGACCTCCTCCGGGGCCGCCGCGTGCAGGTTGATCATTTACCACTAAATGGCTATTGCTCCCTTTGCCGTGTGAGATGCCCGGTATGTTGGGCCGGGTGTCGACGACCGTTGCCAGCACCCGGTCCGCCCGCTCCACGGCCTCCACCCGGCTGGCCTGGCTGGACGCGCTGCGCGGGATCGGCGCGACGGCGGTGCTGCTGGAGCACGCGCTGCCCTGGTTCATGCCGCAGCTGCGGCCCTACTGGTTCAGCCTGGGCCTCTACGGCATCGTGGTGTTCTTCCTGGTGAGCGGGTACATCATCCCGGTCTCGCTGGAGGGCCGCGGGGACGTCCGGGCCTTCTGGATCAGCCGGTTCTTCCGCCTCTACCCGATCTACCTGCTGGTCGCGGCCGGAGTCCTGGTGATGGCCTTCTGGCTGCCGGTCCGCGAGCAGGTGCCGCGCGACGTCGCCTCGGTCTCCGCGCACCTGACGATGCTGCTGGACGTGGTCCACCTGGGCGGCCTGGCCGACACCATGTGGACGCTCTCCTACGAGATGGTCTTCTACCTGCTGGTCACCGCCCTGTTCGTCTGCGGCCTGCACCGCAGGAGCGGGACGCTCGCCGTGGGGTTCGGCGCCGTCGCGGTCGGGACGGGACTGGTGCTCACCGCGCCGCTGCTGACGGGCTTCTGGCCCGCCTACGTCTCAGGTCCGGTGTTCGTCGCGGGCATGGTCTGCCTGGTCACCGGGAAGCTGCGCAGGACGGCCGCCTGCGTGCTCGGGGTGATGGCCGTGGTGCTGCTGCTCTTCGCCGGCTTCGTGCCGTGGTTCGGGGCGGCGATCCTCGCGATGATGTTCACCGGGACCGCGATCCGCCGCTGGGAGCAGGGCGCCGGCACCCTGTGGCCGGTGGCCGCCGCCGCCGCGCTGGTGGTGGCGGCCCCGGTGTGGGCGGAGCAGGCGGGCTGGTGGTGGGTCCGGCCGGGGGTGTGGACGACCACCATCGCCCTGGCGGCGGCGACGTTCGCGGGCGCGATGGCCCTGCGCGGGCGCCGCCTGCCGCGCTCCCTGATCGGGCTGGGCCTGGTCAGCTACTCGGTCTACCTGCTGCACCACCCGCTGCTCCGGCTGACGCACGCGGTGGCGGGGGACGTGCGGTCCATGCATCCGGCCGCGCAGGCGGCGGTGACGGCGGGCTTCGTCGCGGCGGTGCTGGGCCTGAGCGCGCTCACCTACCGCTACGTCGAGCTGCCGATGCAGCACCTGGGCAGGAGGGCGGCACGAAGGAAAGCACCGCACCACGAGCCGTCATAGCCTCGGTCATCGGAGCGGGGCCGATCAGGCGCGGTCGGTACCGTGAGCCGATGGAAACGACGGACACCGCGGACGCGTCGGACGCCGGCCCGGACCGGCTGATCGCCGGTCCGGGCCGGAACGGGCGGAGGTCCTCCGGCCGCGCGGGCACCCGGTGGCGGACCTCCGGCCGCGCGGGCACCCGGTGGCGGACCGACGAGGCCGGTTCGAGGGCGGACTGGCTGGACGCGCTCCGCGGTCTCGGCGCCGTCGCGGTGCTCGCGTCGCACATGATCACTTTCTTCGTGACCAGCCAGAAGGTGGTGTGGCCCCAACTGGGGGCGTTCGGGGTCCTTCTGTTCTTCCTGGTGAGCGGATACATCATCCCGGCCTCGCTGGAGCGGCGGGGCTGCGTGCGGGCGTTCTGGATCGGAAGACTGTTCCGGTTGTATCCGCTGTACCTCCTGGTGACCGTCCTCGTTCTGGCGATGGCACCCGTGATCCCGCTGCCGGAGGGCATCGACCCGCTGGCGCAGGTCACCATGCTGATGCACGTGGTCGGGGCGGGCCGCATCACGGCGCCGATGTGGACGCTCTCCTACGAGATGGTCTTCTACCTGCTGGTGACCGCGCTGTTCGTCACCGGGGCGCATCGCAGAAGCGGGGCGCTCGCGGTCGGGTTCGCCGTTCTGGCGGTCGCCCTGGGCCCGGTGGCGGCCGAGGGCCTGCTGCGTCCTCCGGCCGGGACGGTGGCGCTGGTCGCGGTCGCGATCGGGCTGGCGGGCGTGCTGTCGGGGCGCTTCCGCACGACGGGCGCGCTGATCCTGGGGGCGACCTCCCTCGTCCTGGTCACCGCGGGCAGCCCTCAGCCGCTCTACGGTGTGACGATCCTGGCGGTGATGTTCACCGGAACCGTGGTCTACCGCTGGGAGCGGGGCCAGGTCGCCGGGGGCCGGTCCGTGGGCGCAGTGGCGATCCTGGTGTGCGTCGTGCTGCCCGCGGTGGTCCCCGACCTGTCGTGGCGGAACCCGTCGTCGTCGTGGGTTCCGCCCGTGGTCCTGGCCGCGGTGGTCTTCGCGGCCGGGACGGCCTTGCGGCACCGGCGCCTTCCCCGCGCCCTCACCTGGTCCGGCCTGGTCAGCTACTCGGTGTATCTCCTCCACTACCCGCTGCTGCACGTGGTCGTGGCGGTCTTCGGAGACCCGAGGACGTCCCCGGCGCCGCTGAGGGCCTTGCTCGCGGTACTGTACCTCGCGGCGGTGTTCGGCCTGAGCGCGCTCACCTACCGCTACGTCGAGCTGCCGATGCAGCGCCTGGGACGGTTCCTGGCGGCTCAGTTGCCGTCTGCGGGGGACTCGGCGAAGTCGTCCGGGTCGCCGGTGGGCGAGTCGGCGGACAGGTCCTTGTCCTCGGCCGCGCCCGCGGGGAAGACCTCGGCCGGCTTCAGCGCCGTGAAACCGGGCAGGGAGGAGACCGCCACGACGTGGTAGCCCTGCTTCTTCAGCTCGGCGAGGAGCCTGGGCATGACCGTGACGGTCTGGGCGACCCAGTCGTGCATGAGGATGACGCCGTCGCGCTTGGCGTTCTTGAGGACCTCGTCGTAGATGGCCTTCTCGTTCTTGGTGGCCCAGTCGCGGGAGCCGCCGTTCCACAGGACGATCGGCATCTTCAGCTCGGTGGCGACGGCCTTGGTGTCGTCGTCCAGCAGGCCGTACGGCGGGCGGATCGTCGTCGGGTACCTGCCGGTGACCTTCTTGACGACGTCCTGGGTCTTCTTGAGCTCCTCGCGGATCTGCTCGACGGAGCTCTCGGTGAACTTCGGGTGGGTGTAGCTGTGGTTGCCGATGTCGTGGCCCTCGGCGACCATCAGCTTGGCGAACGCCGGACGCGACTTCACGTACTGGCCTTCGAGGAAGAACGTCGCCTTGGCATTGTGCTTCTTCAGGGTGGCCAGCAGCTTGTCGGCGTACTTGCCGGGACCGTCGTCGAAGGTCAGCGCGATGCACTTGACCTTCGTGCAGTCCACCGGCTTGGGCACGGGCTTGGCCGTCGGCTTGGGCGCGGGCTTGGCCGTGGCGGTCGGCTTGGGGGTGGCGGTCGGCTTCTGCTCCGCGCTCCACGCGGCGGTCGGTGCGGACAGCAGGCCCAGGGCGCAGCTGCCCGCGAGGACGATTCGGGTGGAGGACTTCATGAGGGGGACTCCGAATGTTGCGGATGAGGCTGTCGAGGTAAAAAACGTATCGTAATCGGGCAACGGGCCGCAGGTGCCCGTACCGGCTCTTCTGCCAGCCGACGTTCAGGTTTCCCGGAGCCCGCCCTCAGGCGGCGCGGGGCGCCCCGCAAAGGATCGGCCACGGCGCCGTAAGCGAATCCCGATCCCCGTGAGCCCGCCGCCGTCCCGCACGAGCATGGTGGCCAGGCCGCGGAGCCCCTCCCGGCCTGGCCACGTGTGACGAACGGACGGACGGACCCATGCACGACGCCGACATCTCCCGGATGGTGGAGCTCGAGGACCGTCACTGGTGGTTCCGGGAGCGCCGGGCGATCCTGCGCAGGGAGCTGCGGAGGCTCCAGCCCCGGGGGAGGGCGCTGGACGTCGGCGCGGCCGGCGGCGGCAACACCCGGGTGCTCGCGGAGCTGGGCTACGACGCGCTGGTCGCGGACGCCTCCGAGGCGGCCGTGGAGGCGGCGCGGCGGCGCGGGCTGAAGGCCGTGCACGCCGACGCCCGGGACCTGCCGATGGAGAGCGGGCACTTCGACGTCGTCACCGCCTTCGACGTGCTGGAGCACATCGCCGAGGACCACCTGGCGGCGGAGGAGCTCGCCCGGGTGCTGAAGCCCGGGGGCACGGCGCTGATCGCCGTGCCGTGCGACATGTCGTTGTGGTCCGCGCACGACGACGCGGTGGGGCACGTCCGCAGGTACGCGCGGGAGGACCTCGTCGGCGTGGTGGAGAAGGCCGGGCTGACCGTCGAGCGGGTCTGGAGCTGGAACGTGCTGCTGCGGCCCGTCGTGGTCCGCCGCCGCAGGAACAGCGAGGGCAACGACCTGACGGGGCTGCCGTGGATCGTCAACGCTGGGCTGACGGCCGTCATCGTGCTGGAGCGCCACCTTCCGGTGAAGTCGATGCGCGGGGTGTCGCTCTTCCTGCGCGCGCGCAAGCCCGCCTGACCGCCGGGGCGGCGTGCGGCCCCGCCCGCCCGCGATCGCGGTGGCACGTCCTCGGTAGGCGGTGGCACGTCCTCGGTAATGAGACGTCAAAGAAAAACGGGTCCGCCCCGTGGCGGCGGAACCCTCCGTGTTCAATCCACGGGTGAGTTCACACAGGCTCGATGTGATTCCGTTCAATCGACCGCATGTTTCACCGAATGAGCTGGAATATCTGGAAGAGGCGCTGCGCGGAGGGTCCACCGCGGGGGACGGGCCGTTCACGCGCAGGGCGAGCAGGCTCCTGGAGGAGCGGCTCGGGGGGAGCCGGGCCCTGTTGACCACCTCCTGCACGCACGCCCTCGAAATGGCGGCCCTCCTGCTCGGCCTCCGGCCCGGAGACGAAGTGATCATGCCGTCGTTCACCTTCGTCTCGACCGCGAACGCGTTCGCCCTGCGCGGGGCGACCCCGGTGTTCGCGGACTGCCGGCCCGACACCCTCAACCTGGACGAACGGCTGGTCGAGGACGCGATCACCCCGCGCACGAGGGCCGTCGTGGCCGTCCACTACGCCGGCGTGGCCTGCGAGATGGACGAGATCGGCGCGATCGCGGAACGGCACGGCCTCGCCGTGGTCGAGGACAACGCCCACGGCCTGGGCGGGTCCTACCGGGGCCGGCCGCTGGGGTCGCTCGGGCGCCTGGCCGCGCAGAGCTTCCACGCGACGAAGAACATCCAGTGCGGTGAGGGCGGCGCGCTGGTCCTGAACGATCCGGACCTCGTCGCCCGTGCCGAGGTGATCCGCGAGAAGGGCACGGACCGCAGCCGGTTCTTCCGCGGGCAGGTGGACCGGTACCGCTGGATCGACATCGGGTCCAGCTACCTGCCGTCCGATCTCCTGGCCGCGCAGCTGACCGCGCAGCTGGAGTCGTTCAGTGCGATCCAGGAGCGCAGGTCGGCGGTCTGGAACGCCTACCACGAAGGGCTGGCGGACTGGGCGGCGGCCAACGAGGTCGCGCAGCCGATGGTCCCCGACGACCGCGTGCACCCCGCGCATCTGTACTACCTGCTCCTCCCCGACCTGGCGAACCGGCAGGGGCTGATCGCCCACCTCGCGGAGCGGGGGGTGCAGGCGGCCTTCCACTACCAGCCGCTGCACACCGCCCCGGCGGGGGAACGGTACGGGCGCACCGCCCCGGGGGGCTGCCCCGTCACGGAGAAGGCCGCGGACCGCCTGGTACGCCTGCCGCTCTATGCCGATCTCGGCGCGAGCGGCGTATCGTCGGTGATCGACGCCGTCCGGAGCTACGAGGTGGCCTGATGACGCAGAACGACACGGCGGAGGCCCGGTCCCTGCGGACCCGCCGGTCCCCGCGCGAATCGGCGCGGTTCGGGCTCGCGGTGGAGCGCCTGATCGTGTCGCGGGAGCAGGGCGCGCCGTTCTCCGCGGTCCGCGCGGCCGTGCTCGGGTCGGCCGCGGACGTGATCGTGCTCCGCTACCCGGCCGAGCACGTCGACTGGTTCGCCGGACTCGCGGAACTCGGCCGGACCGCCCTGGCGGCCGGCTCCCTGGTGTACTGGCGGCTGGTTCCGGGGCGGGGGAGGGGGCCCGAGCCGCCGGAGGGACTGGAGCTCGTGGAGGGCGTGAGCCCGGCCGAGGCCACGGCGCTGATCTCGGAGGTGTTCGTCGCGTACGGCAACCACTACGCGGCCAACCCGCTCTTCGACCCGGACAAGGCGCTCGCCGGATACCTGGAGTGGATGGAGACGTCCGCGGCGAAGGGGAACTGCCTGGGGTTCCGGGAGCGGGACGGCGGAGCCGGGGGATCCCGGTTCGTGGGGGTGATCGCGGTGGAGCAGGAGGGCTCCCGGGTGGAGCCCACGATCGGCGGCGTCGTCCCGGAGGCGCGGGGGCGCGGGCTCTACGGGCACCTGCTGCGGGCGGCCGAGGAATGGGCGCTCGGCCGCGGGGCGACGGAGCTGCTCGTCTCCACGCAGGATCACAACATGCAGGTGCAGCGGGTGTGGGCGCGCCACGGCTTCCAGCCCTCCCACGCCGTGGTCACCGTTCACCTGGTCCGGAGCGGGCTCCTGCGCGCACCAGGTCGGTAGCGCCGTTCGGCTGGACGGGCGGCCCGGCGGCGGGCGGCGGCACCGCGCGCTCACGGACGACGTACGTCGGCCGCCCCAGCCCTCCTCCGTGGATGCGGCCGATGTACTCGCCCAGGACGCCGATGGAGATCAGCTGGGCGGACGAGAAGATCGCGATCATCGAGGTGATCGTGGTGAAGCCGGCCACGGTGGTGCCGCCCGTGGCGAAGCGCCACAGGACCAGCCCGCCCATGAGGAGCCCGATGATCCCGGTGACGAATCCGAGATAGCTCGCCAGGCGCAGGGGCGCCGTGCTGTAGCCGAGGAGCATGTTCACCGCGCATCCGACCAGCCGGCGCAGGTTGTAGTTGGACGCGCCGAACCGCCGGTCGTCCATGTGCACGCCGACCGAGCCGACCTGGGTGGTGCCCCAGGAGAGGGCCACGTCGACCGAGGCGTGCGGTCCGGAGAGCTCCTCGAACCCGTCGCGCAGGCGGGTCCGGAAGGCGCGGAAGGCGCTGAGCGTGCGCGCGTTGCGGACCCCCAGCGCGCAGGCCATGCCGGTTTTGATCGACCGGGAGGCGAGGCTGCGCAGGAAGCCGTGCTCCTCCTCGTGGGCCACGCCGTACACGAGGTCCAGGCGGTCTCCTTCGAGCGCGGCCAGCAGCAGCGGTATCTGCTCCGGGGGGTGCTGCAGGTCGTCGTCCATCGTCACGACGACGTCGAACCTCGCCTCCCTGATGCCGGCGATCAGGGCGTTGTGCTGACCGTAGTTGCGGGAAAGGCGAATCGCGCGAACGGCGCCGTTCCGGCGGACGAGTGATTCCGCCGTATTCCACGTGCCGTCCGGACTCCCGTCCACGACGAGGACGACCTCGTGCTGCGGGGATATTCCGGAAAGCACGGGAAGGAGCCTGGAGACGAGCTCGGGAAGAGTCCGCTCTGAGCGGTAGCACGGAATGACGACTGAGACCGGCACCTTTTCTCCTGACTATCGGCTGCGCATCATCCGGGACCGTGTACGATCCCTTGAATTCCGCTGACCGGCTATTTCTCGGGGAGTAGACGAATGACCGAATTGGATGTGAGGGCGGTCCCCGCCGACGTTCCCTCCGCACGGGAACACGTGCTGCCGCCGGTGCTCCGTGGACAGCGCACCACATATCTGGTGGGAGGCGTCATGACAGTGGCGGTCTATTTAAGCCTCCTTGCCCTGGGATTGCTGATCCTTGGCGGTCGCGTTCCCTATCCCATCCTGGTCGTGGTCGGCCACCTCGCCACCGTGCTGATCGTCTACCCCTGGTACCGCATCGCGGTCTTCCGGATCACCCGGGGATCCTGGATGGCGGGCTACCTCCGCTTCTACACGGTGGGACTGGGATTCCTGGCGGCCTCGGCGGCGGGGGTCCCGGCGCTGGTGGAGTTCGCCGGCCTGCCGGTCCTCGTCGCGCAGTCCTCGGTCATGGCGATCGGCGCCCTGTCCGGATACGCGATCAACAGATCGTGGACTTTCCGTGACCGCGGACGTGTATAGCGTTGGCAATGCGGAGGTCAGCGGAGCATAAAACACGCCGACCGCCCGCTTCGCCCCTCACACAATCTGAACGGCGATCGGCCGCCACCGCCGATCCCGTTCCGGCGCGGAGGAGATGGAAAAGGTGAAGGCACTCGTCCTGGCGGGCGGCAGGGGCACGAGGCTGCGCCCGCTGACCCACACCTCTGCCAAGCAACTGGTCCCCGTCGCCAACAAACCGGTGCTCTACTACGGTCTCGAGGCGATCCGGGACGCGGGCATCACCAGCGTCGGGATCATCACCGGGGACACCGGCGCGGAGGTCAGGGAGGCGGTGGGCGACGGTTCGCGGTTCGGCCTCGACATCACCTACATCCCGCAGGCGGCGCCGTTGGGCCTGGCGCACTGCGTCCTGATCGCGCGGGAGTTCCTCGCCGACGATCCGTTCGTGATGTACCTCGGGGACAATTTCCTCATCGGCGGGATCTCCGGCCTGGTGGACGCCTTCCTCCTCGGCGGATACGACGCGCAGATCCTGCTCACGAAGGTCGCGGAACCCCGGTTCTACGGGGTCGCGGAGCTCGGGTCCTCGGGTGAGATCGTGGGCCTGCAGGAGAAGCCGGACGTCCCCCGGAGCGAACTGGCCATCGTGGGGGTGTACTCCTTCTCGCCGGCCATCCACGAGGCGGTCCGGTCGATCACCCCGTCCGCGCGGGGGGAACTGGAGATCACGGACGCGGTCCAGTGGCTGATCGAGAACGGCTACTCCGTGCACTCGCACATGGTCTCCGGCTACTGGAAGGACACGGGGCGCCTGCAGGACCTGCTGGAGTGCAACCGCATGATCCTGGAGACCGTCGAGCCCGTGAACCGGGGAACGGTCGACGGGCTGAGCGAGATCACCGGCCGCGTCGTCATCGAGCCCGGCGCGGTGGTGGAGAACTCGGTCCTCCGCGGGCCGATCGTGGTGGGGGCCGATGCGAAGATCCAGTCGTCGTACGTCGGGCCGTTCACCTCCATCGGCCCCCGCTGCGTCCTCCAGGACTCCGAGATCGAGTACTCGATCGTGCTCGACGACTCCTCCATTCACGGGATCTCCCGGCTCGCCCACTCCCTCATCGGCCGGAACGTCGAAGTGAACCGCGCCGCGGGGGCCCCGAACACCCACGGGCTCATGGTCGGCGACCACAGCAGGATCCAGGTGCGCGCATGAAGGTCCTCGTCACCGGGGGAGCCGGGTTCATCGGCTCCCACTACGTCCGGTCGCTGCTCGGAAGGGCCTACCCGGGATGGGAGGACGTCCAGGTCACCGTCCTGGACAAGCTCACCTACGCCGGCAGCCTCGCCAACCTCGCACCGGTGGCCGATCACCGCGGACTCTCCTTCGTCCGGGGCGACGTCACCGACGCCCGGCTCCTCGCGGAGCTCGTCCCCGGTCACGACGTGCTGGTGAACTTCGCCGCGGAGAGCCACGTCGACCGGTCCATCGCGGGAGCGGGCGACTTCGTGACGACCAACGTGCTCGGCACGCAGCGGCTCCTGCAGGCGGCGCTGGAGGCCGAGGTCGGCACGTTCGTCCAGGTCTCCACCGACGAGGTGTACGGATCGATCGCCGAAGGCTCCTGGGACGAGGACGAGCCGCTGCTGCCGAACTCGCCGTACTCCGCGGCCAAGGGGGCCGGCGACCTGTTCTGCCGGGCGTACGCCCGCACCTACGGCCTCGACGTGCGGATCACCCGCTGCTCCAACAACTACGGGCCCTACCAGTACCCAGAGAAGATCATCCCGCTCTTCGTCACCCATCTGATCGACGGGCGCAGAGTCCCCCTGTACGGGGACGGCCGGAACGTCCGCGAATGGGTGCACGTCGACGACCACTGCCGGGGGATCCAGCTCGTGGTGGAGAAGGGCTGCCCCGGTGAGGTCTACAACATCGGCGGGGGCGTCGAGCTCACCAACCTGGAGCTCACCGAGCGGCTGCTGACCGCCTTCGGCCTGGGCTGGGACATGGTCGTGCGCGTCCCCGACCGGCTCGGGCACGACCGGCGCTACTCGGTGGACAGCTCCAAGATCCAGGCGCTGGGCTACGCGCCGTACACGGAATTCGACGACGGGCTGGCCGCGGTCGTGCGGTGGTACCGGGACAACCAGGACTGGTGGCGTGCGATCCGGCGGGCCGGATCCGCGCAGGAGCAGGGGAAACCATGGACGCGTCCGACATTCAGCTGACCGCCGCGGTGGAGGAGCGCCACTGGTGGTACCGGGAACGCCGTGCCGTCCTCGCCCGGCAGCTCCGCAGGATCGGCCGGCCCGGCCGGGCGCTGGATCTCGGCGCCGCCGGCGGCGGGAACACCGGGGTGCTGGTGGAGCGGGGCTGGGACGCGCTGGCGGTGGACTACTCCGAGGCGGGCGTGGAGATCGCCAGGGCCAGAGGGCTGAACGCCGTCAGAGCCGACGCGCGGGACCTGCCCATCGGTTCCCGCACGTGCGATCTGGTGGTGGCGTTCGACGTGCTGGAGCACATCGACGAGGATCACCTCGCGGCGTGCGAGATCGCCCGGGTGCTGAGGCCCGGCGGCACGGCGTTGATATCGGTCCCCTGCGACATGGCGCTCTGGTCGGCCCACGACGAGGCGAGCGGGCATTTCCGCCGCTACGGCAGGCGGGACCTGACCGGCCTCATCGAGAAGGCCGGACTCGCCGTCGACGATCTGCGGAGCTGGAACGTCCTGCTGCGCCCCGTCGTCGCGCTGCGGCGGCGCACGTCGACCGGCGGCGACGTGGTCGATTCGCCCGCCCTGGTCAACGCGGCGCTGACCGCGGTCATCAGGGCCGAACGGTACCTGCCGGTGCACGCGCTGCCCGGGGTGTCGTTGATGCTCCGCGCCCACCGGCCCTGATGCGGTTCGGCGGAGGACCCCGGACGGGTTCCGGCGGTCCGCGGACGTCGTCGCCGGAGTTCCGCACGAGGAGTCCGGAGTTCCACCCGAGGAGTCCGGAGTTCCACCCGAGGAGTCCGGAGTTCCACACGAGGAGTCTCGGATGAGGAAATCAGTTCCGCCCGACCGCAGGTCGGTCCGGCTGGCGGAGGCGCTGGGCTGCCCGGACTGCCGGCGTCCGCTGCCGGACTCCCTGCGATGCCCCGGTTGCGGTGTCTCCGGATCCCGCAACGGCCCGCAGATCGCGTTCGCGGGGTTCAGCGACGAGGAACTCCGCCAGGACCCGCTGAACCACCTGAAGGAGAGCGCCAAGCGGAGGTTCGGCCCGCTCTACCCCCTGGCCATCAGCCTCCTGTCACCGGTGTACATGAGCGGATCCGTGCGGTCCTTCCTGCGGAGCTTCGACCTCGACCGGGACCTGGTGGCGGATCTCGGCTCCGGGACGCAGCGGTACGACCCCCGGGTGATCTGCGTGGACGGGGGGTCCTACGCGAACGTCGACCTCGTCGCCGACCTGTCCCGCCTGCCGCTGCGCGACGGGGTGCTGTCGGGCGTCACCAGCATCGCCGTGCTGGAGCACGTGCCCGACCCCGACGCCCACATCGCGGAGATGTGGCGGGTGCTCGCCCCGGGAGGCAGGCTGTTCTGCTACATGCCGTTCATCGTGCCCTTCCACGCCTCCCCCGACGACTACCAGCGCTACACGAAGGTCGGCCTGGAGACGCGCTTCCGGAACTTCGAGGTGCTGGACGTCCGGGTGGGCGGAGGGCCGACGTCCGGCCTGCTCTGGGTGCTCCAGGAGTGGCTCGCGCTCGCCCTGTCCTTCGGCAGCGAGCGGCTCTACCGGGCGCTCGTCCCCCTGATGTGGGTGCTCTCCCCGCTGAAGATCCTGGACGCGGTGATGGCCCGCCACCCGGCGGCCCCCGTGATCGCGAGCGGGTTCGTCATCGAGGCGCGCAAGGTCGGCCCCTAGACCTCTCCGGTGCGACCTCTCCGGCGCCATCGCCGGTCTCCCCGGGGCCGCGCCGCGACGGCCGTTCGCACCGCCTCGGCTCCCTCGACCACTGGATGGGCGATACCGATGACAGGCACACAGGTCCATTCCTCCCCCGAGCACGTCCAACCGCCCCCGCCCGCGGGCGGGGGCCGGCGGGTCCTGCACGCGATGCCCGCGGTCGTGCTCGGCGCCCTGACGGCGGGGATCCTCGTCCACAGTGGCGTCCCCGGCGGGGACCTGCTCCGTTTCACCGGTTACCTGACCGTCGCCGTGCTCGTCCCGGGCGTACTGCTGTGGCGGGCGGTCCGCCGGGGACCGGGGCTCCTGGTCACGGATCTGGCCGCGGGACTCGTCCTGGGCACGACGGCGCAGATCCTGTCCTACATCCCGGCCCGGGCCGTCGGGCAGCCGCTGCTGACGCCCGCCTGGGCGGTGATCACCCTGGTCGTCTTCGCCGCCGTGCCCGGCCTGCGGAGGCACTGGCGCGTGACCGGCCCGGGCCCGCGGGCCCCGATCTGGTGGTCCTGGGCGATGGCCGCCCTGCTCGGTCACCTGCTGCTCCAGGTCCACCTGGTCCACTTCACCGCGCACGGGCTGCGCTGGCCGGGGAACGCGAACCCCTACGTCGACATGCCGTTCCACCTCGCGATGGCCGCGGAGCTGAAGCACCACATGCCGCCGTCGACCCCCTACGTCGCCGGCGAGCCGCTGAACTACTACTGGTTCGTCTACGCGGACCTGGCGGCGACCGGCTGGGGCAGCGGAGTGGAGCTGCAGACCCTGCTGCTCCGCCTGTCGCAGCCGCCGCAGATCGCCGCCGCCGCGGTGCTGATCGCCGTCCTCGCCTGGCGGCTCAGCGGGAAGCCGTGGACCGGACCGCTCGCCCTGCTCCTGCCGCTCGTCGCCGCTCCGGTCAACCCCCTGGGATGGGCCTCGTACGCGGCGGCGGAGGGAGGGAACGTGAAGTGGCTGAGCCCGACGTACACCCTCGGCGCGGCGGTCTTCTCCGTCCTGGTCCTGCTCCTGCTCGATCTGCTCCGCCGACCGGGTACGGGCTCCCCGCCGGTGGCGGCGTGGACGGCGGCGGCGCTGCTGACGGTCACCGTCGCCTGCTCCAAACTCAGCTTCCTCGTCGTCCTGGGCGGAGGGCTGGCGACGGTGATCGCGGTCGGGCTGCTCGTCGACCGGCGGCTGCACCGGCCGGCCGCGCTCGGACTGGTCCTGGTGGGCGGGACGCTGCTCCTGGTGCAGGCGGTCGTCTTCCGCGGTGAACCGCAGGGCCTGGTGATCGACCCGTTCGCCACGATGCGGCGACTCGACGTCGTCAGGCGGACCGGACTGGACCGGGCCTCCGGGAACGGCCTGCTCGCCGGGACGGCTCTGGGCGCGGGGGTGCTCCTGGCCTCCCTCCTGGCGGCCAAGGCGCCGGTCGCGGGCCTGGTGCGGAGCCGCCACCTGCCCCGGGACCCGTTCGCCGTGTTCCTCGCGGGCATGTTCGCGTGCGGCCTGGTGAGCGTTCTGGTCTTCAAGCACCACGGGGGAGGGGAGTGGTACATCCTGCATTCGGCCTACCCGCACCTGTGGGTGCTGGTGGCCTGGGGGATCAGCGCGCTCACGGCCACCCGGTCCGGAGCGGCCGTCTTCCTCGCGGCCCTCGCGACCGGTGTCGTGACGCTGCACCTGTCCCGCTCCCTCACCGCCGCCGGAGCCATGGCCCCGGCGGCTGCGGGGGACGTGGTCGAGGCCGCGGCGAAGGCGGTCCTCCCCTACGCCGCCCTCGGGCTCGTGGCCCTGCTCGCGGTCCTTCCCTTCCGGCTCCTCCTGCGGCGGTCCGCGCTCGGCGTGTCGGCGTGGACCGTCGTGTCGGGTGTCATGGCCGGGTACGCGATCCCGCTGCCCGTCGAGTACGCCGGGTCCGCGGAGACGGCCTCCGCCGACCGGGACGCCGAGGCGTTCGACGCCTCGGAGGCGATCATCCCGCAGGGCGCCGTGGCCGCCGCGCGGCGGCTGCGCTCGATGTCGTCGCCGGACGACATCGTGGCCACCAACGTGCACTGCCGCCGGCCGGACCGGGCCAGATGCGATCCGCGGCACTTCTGGATCTCCGCCCTGACCGAGCGGCGGGTCCTGGTCGAAGGATGGGCGTACACCACCAAGGACAACGCCTACCGGGCGCGCTCCGAAGGGCGGCCCGGTCCTTTCTGGGACGCCGGCCGGCTGGCCGCCAACGACGATCTCTTCCGGAACCCTTCGGCGTCCTCCGCCGACCGCCTGCGCACGGAGCACGGGGTCGGCTGGCTGTTCGTGGACACGCGCCACGGTGTGCCGCCCGGGCACCTGGCCGCGGTGGCCGAGCTCCGGTACCGCAAGGGGAGCTGCGAGGTCTACGAACTGGTCGGCGCCGGGACGTGACCGATTCCCCCGCGGAGCCGGGCCGTGCGGCGATCCGGCGTTCTGCGAACCGAGGCACGTCCGTTTCGTTACACTGCGTTATCGACTGTGCGCGGCGAGCGGTGTTCGCGGATGCGCCGCGCCGCGGGAGGGACGTCACGGCCGGAGGCCTCGCGTTCCGGAGCGCGGCTGCGAGCGCATCCGGAGCCCTCCCGCGCATCCCACGACGCGGAAGGGGCGGCCTCGATGCTCAGAAGGGCGTTCGAGCACGAGAGCGAGATGATCCGGAGATGGCGCAACCACCCGCGGGTGCGTGAGGCCAGCTTCACCACCCACGAGATCGGCGAAGCCGAACACGCCAAGTGGTGGGCGGGCGCGATGGCGGACGCCACCCGGCGGATCCTCGTCTACGAGCACGAGGGGGTGCCGAGCGGGGTGGTGAACTTCTTCGACCACGACGCCGAGGCGCGCCGGGCCGGGTGGGCCTTCTACCTCGACGTCGACGGCCTCGGCGCGCGCGGCGAGCTCTTCGCGGCCTGGCTGACGGTCGAGGGCGAGGCGATCGGCTACGCCTTCGGCGAGCTGGGGGTCGAGACCCTGCGGTGCGAGGTCCTGGCGCACAACGCGGCGGTCCGGACCCTGCACCGCCGCAACGGGTTCGTCGAGGTGGGCTCCTACACCAGGCCGGTGGACGGGACCGAGGAGTTCGTGCTCGTCATGGAGCTCGTCCGGCCGGGCGCACCCGCCTGACCGCCCGGTCTCCGCGCCGGGGACGCCGGAGGAAACGGGGAGCACGGATCAGCGGGGACCGCGTCGCCGTACGGACCGGACGCCGGGAAGCGTACAGCCGAGGTAAAGGCAGTGCATAGCGCGTTGTCGCCGGTCCGTACGGCTGGCAGGGTCGGACGGGGTTGAACCGGCGCGATTGTCAGGGGGAGCGCGGTGCACGGGTCCAATCACTACTACGGCCATTCGCGGATACTGGCGCGATACTGCGGACTGGACGAGGACGGCGTGCCGCGCATCCGGGGATTCCTGCAGCACGGCTGGAACCACCTCCACGGATTCCAGCCCGACGACGAGTGGTGCACCCCGGGGTATCCGCGGTTCGTCTGGTCGGACGTGCTCCGCAGGCGGGGCTGGTCGATGGGGCGCCGGGGCCACTACCTCATCGGGGCGCCGTGGATCTACCTGCTCGCGATGGAGCCGGACACCGGACGCGTTCCCCCGCAGGAGCGCCGCGGCACGATCTGGTACCCCTTCCACGGATGGGAGAAGCAGGCGGTGCGCGGGGGGCACGACCGCCTCGTGGACGAGATGAGGGCCACCGAGGGCGACGACGTCACCGTGTGCCTGTACTGGATCGAGTTCCGGGACGCCGACATCCGCCGGCGGTACGAGGCCGCCGGGTTCCGGGTCGTCTGCCACGGCGAGCGGGGTACGCGCTGGGACCGCAAGGGGCACGACTTCCTCCTCCGGCAGCTGGTGGAACTGCGCCGGCACCGGCGGGTGGCCTCCAACCGGCTCGGCAGCGCCCTGTTCTACGGGGCGTCGGTCGGCTGCGACGTCGCGGTGTACGGGGATCCGATGCAGTTGGAGAACGAGCGGCCGGAGTTCGGCGGCGCCGGGCGGCAGAGGCGGCTCTGGCCCGAACTGCACGGGACCGAGGTCGACCGCGCCACCGCCGCGGAGATCGCGGAGCGGGAACTGGGCTTCGCGCACATGGCGGGCCCGGAGGAGCTCCGGTGCCTGTTCGGCTGGGAGCGGGAGGCGCTGGTCCGGTGCGCGTGAACGGCCTGGAGGCGCCGCCGAACGTCCGGCTCGTCGGCGGCGAGATGCTCACCTGGTCGGACGCGGTCCGCGATCCGGGAGACGCCGGCTGCCTCGGCGAACTGGTCCGCCGGGTGCTGCCCTCTCCGGGGCGGGTGCTGGTCGCGGGACCCCCGCCGGAAGGACTCCTGCCGTGGCTGACCGGGCACGCCGCGTCCGTCGCGGTGCTGCTGCGGTCCTTCCCGGACGCCCTGGCGCTGGGGAACCGGTATCCCGGAGGGCGGGGGCTCACGGTCTACTGCGGTGAGCCGGGCAGGCTGGACGTGCCCGGCGGCTTCGACGCGGTGCTCGCCCTGGACGGATTCCACCGCCTGCGCTCCCCCGAGGCGCCCGAGGCGTCCTGGCGGGAGACGTTCGCGGAGCTGGCGCGGTTCGTCGCACCGGGCGGGGCGCTGGTCCTCACCGCGGTGAACGGCATGGGGATCGACCGCCTCGCCGAGGCCAAGCCCGCCGAACGGGACCGCACGGACGCGGACTGGTCCCCCCGGGGATGGGACCGCTCCGAGCCGACCGGACCTGCGGCGCTGGTGCGGGAGCTGGAGTCGGAGGGGCTCACCGCCGAGCGGTGCTACGCGGCCTTCCCCGCCTCCGGGGTCCCCCGGGCGCTGCTCGCCGTCGACGTGCTGGAGTCCGGTCCGCCGGTCCCCGACGCGGTCGTCCTCATGGCGGGCGCGCGGAGCCGCGGCGACCGGCACGCCCTCGCCGATCCGGCCGACCTGACCAGGAAGGCCTTCCGGTACGGCCTGGCGGCCCGCCTGGCGCCCGCGTGGACGGTGGTCGCCCGCAGGGAAGGGGCCCCTCCGCCGGCCGCGCCGGCGTGCCCGCCGCCGGACGCGCTGGTCGGGGACGACCTGTGCGGCAGGCCGTGGGCGGTCGTCCACGAGCTCGTCCGGGAACCGGGCGGCCGGTGGAGGTACGGGCCCTCGGCGCAGGACTTCCCCTTCACGGTCGGCAGGGTCGGCAGAGACCTCCGCGCGCGCGGCGGGACCGTCCCCGACGGGCGGGTCCTCGACGAGGTGATCGTCGAGGCCTGCGCGAGGGAGGACCTGCGGACGGTCAGGCGGCTGCTGCGGGCGCTCACCGCTCTGCTGTCCGAGCAGGCCGCGGACGGAACGGTCTCGGGCGGCCCGGTCTTCGCCACCACCGACAACCTCGTCTGGGACGGCCGCGCGCTCCACCTGATCGACGCGAGCTGGACGTTCGACGGGCGGATCCCGCTCCGGGTCCTGCTGGCCCGGATCCTCCGGCGGTTCGCGGTCCGGCTGCTCGACGCCGGACACCACCATCCGTGGCCCTGCTCCTTCTCCCCGGCCGAGGTCACCGCGACGCTGGCCGCGATGGGCGGCCTCGTCCTGGAGGACGGGGACCTCGACCGGGCCGCGGCGCTGGAAGAGGAGATCGCCTCGGCGCTGGGCGCCGAGGGCCCGGAAGCGGTCCGCGGCCTGCCGACCTACCGCGAACTGATCCTGGCCCGTGACGCGCTGCGCGACCGGCTCGGCGAGGCGCGGGCCAGGATCGACCGGCTGGAGAGCAGGCTCACCTCCCGCGAGGAGCAGTTGCACCGGGCCAGAATCCGGCGGCGCACGGCCACCGGGGAGGCGCGGGCCGTACGGTCCCTGGAACGCGACGCCCCGCAGGGCGCGACGGGGCCCCGCCGGGTGGTCCGCCGGCTCGTCCGGGCCATCTGGAACTGACGGAAGAACACCGAGACACATACGGCGGGGGAAACATGATCAACGCAGGAAGCCGACCGCAGTTCGAGCAACTGCTCATGACCGCGGCGACGTACTGGGGGAGCCGCCTGCCCCGGGCGGAGGGCGACGCGTGCGTCGTGGTGGAGGCGCTGCACCCGGACGTCCGGGTCCTCCTCCGGAACTTCGTGCTGGCCAACGCGATCCGATGCGTCACCCCGGCCAAGCTCGTCGTCGTGACGGGGGTCGACCCCCGGTGGCAGGAGACGCTGCACTGGGAGGAGTTCGACGTCGACCGGATCCGGTCGTTCGCGCACGCCTTCGGCGCGTCGGACGTCGTCGACCTCCACGAGCTGGCGAACGGGTTCGAGGCGACCGGCGAGGCGGACGTCCGCCTGCGCGGGTTCGGCGACCGTCCGCCGCGGCGGGACGTCCCCGCCCTGGACCCCGCCTATCTCGACACCATCCTGGGCGCGACCCTGTGCCGCCTGGACCTGCTGCCGAGGCTGCCGGAGGGCGCCGCCTCCGACCCGGCGTACCGGGAGCGGCAGCGGAAGACCGCCGCCTTCTCCGCCGTCTACGACCGGATCTTCGACGCGGTCGAGCCCGTGGCGTTCGTCACCAGCCACGTCGACTACGACCAGTGGGGGATGGGTGTCGACTCGGCGATGCGGCGCGACATCCCGGTGGTCTACGCGCAGAGCACCGGGTCGATGAAGGCGTACGCGCTCTTCCCCGAGAAGCGCGCGGGGCTGGCCAGCTACCGGGCCGAGCTGACCGGGCAGATCGGCGAGTACTTCGAACGGGCCGTCTGGGCGAACCGTGACCGGGTGCGCGCGAACGCCGAGCTGGTGACCGCGCGGGCCAAGGGGAACCTCGGACGGCCGAGCTGGTGGCGGGCGGGGGCGTTCGCCACGGCCGAGCTGCGCAACGAGGTGGAACGCAACCAGGTGCGCACCCACGCCCTGCAGCGGCTGGAGTTCGAGCCGGACCGCCCGGTGGTCACGGTCTTCAGCCACACGGTCTCGGACGCGCTGGGCACCAACAAGGAGATCTTCGACGACCTGGGGCAGTGGTTCGAGGAGACCGCCGCCCACGCGTCCTCGGACGACTCGGCCAACTGGCTCTTCCTGGACCACCCCAGCCAGATCCGATACGACAGCACCGGCTTCTTCGACCGGGTCGCCGCCCGGTACGCCGACCGCCCCCACATGGTCTTCCGGCCCAGCACGAGCATCTCGAAGAACCTGCTGCTGAGCCTGACGGACGTCGGCGTGACGGTCCGGGGCAGCGTCAGCAACGAGCTGCCGGCCTTCGGCATCCCCGTCATCCAGGCGGGGTGGTCGGAGTGGAGCGCCTGCGGGCTCTCCCACGTGGCCGAGGACCGGCCCGCGTACTGGAACCTCCTGGACACGGCGATCGAGCTGGCGGCCAAGGGCAGGACGATCCTCGGCGCGGAGCAGCGGGAGCGCGCCCGGCTGTGGCTCTGGTTCTACCGGTGCGCGGCCGACGTGCCGACGCCGCTGGTCCCCGCCTGGGACACCGGCGCGGGCGGCGCCCTGCTGCGCACCCTCTCCGTCAACATGAGCCACGTGGAGAGCGACGGGGACCCGCTCTTCTCCTCGGTGGCCCGGATGTGGGAACGCCGTGAGCCGTTCCTCACCCGCTTCGACCTGCTGGCACCGGACGCGCTGGAGTCAGCGGTCCTTCCGTTCAGGAGTCACTAGATGAACACGGCCATCGGCACCGGATTCGCGACCGTTCACGAGAGCGCGGTGGAACCCCTGGTCCCACCGGTCGTCGTCGAGAGCGGCCGGACCTCCGGCTTCCAGGTCACCGACCAGATCTACCGGGGCACGCGCTACGTCGGGAGGTTCGCCTCCTCCGGCCTGGCCGGGTTCAAGGTGCTCGGCGGCGAGGCGGGGGTGCGGGTCCGCGTCCGGCTCTCCATCGACAACAAGGCCGTCAAGGCCTGGCTGAAGGACGCCGAGGGCCCCGAGGGCCCCGAGGGCCCCGAGGGCTCTGAGGATTCCGAGGGCGCCGCCGGGCGGGCGCGGCTGCCCCGCCTGCTCCAGATACGCTCCCAGGGGACGCTCCGGCAGTGCGTCGTGCTCGACTCGCGCGAGGCGAGGCGGCGGCCGTACGCGACGGTGGAGTTCGACCTCGCCGCCGACGAGGTCCCCCCGGACGGGCTCCTCTGCCTCGAAGTGGCCGACGTCGAGGGGTGGCGCCGTACCCCGCCGTCGGTCAGGGAGGCGGTGACGGGGAGGGTCATGCCGTCGAGCGCGGTCGGGGTCCGCATCGACCGCGTGGAGTTCGGCGACGTCCCGGCCGCCCTCGGACGGCCCCTCCCGGCGCTGGTCGACGGGGTGAGCTGCGAGGCGACCTCGCTGGTCAGCGCCGGCGGCGTGCTCCGCGGCGCCGGACCGGGGCCGCGGCGCCTGAGCGGGGGCATCGTCGTGGTCAACCCGCCGCCGTTCGGGGAGCGTTCCGCGGTGGGGCGGATCGGGCTCCACCTGGGCATGCGGGGCGCCGACGCCCGTCCGCGCGCCCAGGCCGCCGCCGTCCGGCGGCTCCAGGGCGTGGAGGGACGGCTTCCGAAGGGGAGGAAGGGCGTGCCCGCGGCCGAGGAGGGCCGTGACCGGCTCCTCGGGGCCCGCTCCCTGCGGGTGCGCCGGGTGGTGCGCAGGAAGGCGCGCGGCGTCCTGGGGCGGCTGTCCGCCGTTCCGTACAGCATGGCCGCGCACCTGCACGCCATGGCGGTCGACGGGATCGTCGTCCTCGACCTGGAGAGCGGCGGGGAGATCCCGGTCCGGGTGCTCCGGGAGGGGCGGCAGGGTCTGCGGCTGGAGTTCCCCGAACCGCTGAGCTCTCCGGCCCTGGTGGTGGTGTCCTCCGGGGCCCGGATCTGCGACCGTCTCGTCCCGTCGCTCGTCTCGGTGTCCCGCCTGGCCCCGTGAGAAGCCCGTGAGAAGCCCGTGAGAAGACCCCCCGGGAAACCCGTGAGGAGGCCCCCCGGGAAACCCCCGTGAGGAGGCCGCGGGAGACTCGCGGGAAGCGCCGCGGGAGGGCGGTGCGCCCACGGCGCCGCCCGGGCCCCCTTCCGCGGAGGACCCGGGCGGCGCCGTGGGCGCGGTCAGCGCAGGATCGCGGCGAGCGCGTCCACGACGCGGTCCTGGTCGGCCTCGGAGAGCCCCGGGTAGAGCGGCAGCGAGAGCTGCTCGGCGTAGAAGGCCTCGGCGTTGGGGCACATGCCCCGCCGGTACCCGAGGCCCTCGAAGACCGGATGCCAGTAGGCGGGGACGTAGTTGACCTGCACGCCGATCCCGGCCCGCCGCATGCGGTCGTACACCTCCCGGCGGCGGCCGTCGTGGATCCGGACCGGGTACAGGTGCCAGGAGGGGGACACGTAGGCCCGCCGCGGCGGCAGGCTCAGCCCCGGGACGCCGGCGAGCGCCGTGTCGTACCGCGCGACCAGCGCGGTCCTGCGGTCGCGGAACGCGGCCAGCCGCCTCAGCTGGCTGACGCCCAGGGCGCACAGCACGTCGGGCAGGCGGTAGTTCAGCCCGAAGGCGTGCACCTCCTGGTGCCAGCCTCCGTGGTCGGGGTCGCGCTGGTGCTCGGGTTCCCGCACCAGGCCGTGGTTCCTGAACCGCGCCGCGCGCAGGAGGTGCTCGGGGTTCCTCGCCGCCACGGCCCCGCCCTCGGCCGTCGTCACGGTCTTGGTGGGGAAGAAGGAGAACGTGGTGAGGTCGGCGACCGACCCGATCGGCCGGTCCTTGTAGGTCGAGCCGATCGAGTGGGCGGCGTCGTCCAGCAGCAGGGCGCCCACGTCGTCGGCCGCCGTGCGCAGCTCGTCGTAGTCGGCGGGATGGCCGGCGTAGTCGACCGCGGCGATCACCCGGGTCCGCGGGGTGGTCACCGCCCGCACGGCGTCGGGGTCGAGGTTGGCGGTGTCCGGCTCGACGTCGGCGAAGACGACCTCGGCGCCCAGCAGCGCGGCCGTGGCCGCGGTGGCGACGAACGTCATCGGGGAGGCGACGACCTGGTCGCCCGCCGTGATCCCGGCCGCGGCGTAGGCCACGTGGAGCGCGGCGGTGCCCGAGGTGACGCTGACGCACGGCACGCCGCCCGTCCACCGGGCGAGCTCGGCCTCGAACGCGCCGACCGCGGGACCGGTCGTCAGCCAGTCGCCGCGGAGCACCTCGGCGACCGCCTCGACGTCCTCGTCGGTGATCGACTGGCGGCCGTAGGGGAGCATCAGACCCCTACCGCGGCCATGGCGCGGAGCTGGTCGACCGAGAGCCACCGGTCGTTGGTGTCGGAGCGGTAGGCGAACCCCTCGGGGAGCGCGGTGCCGCCCTGCGGGGGGACGTAGCCCCAGGTCGCGATGGTGGGCTGGACGACGTAGCGGTCGGGCAGGCGGAGCGTGCGGCGCCCGTCGTCCGGCGCGATCATCTCCTCGTGCAGTTTCTCGCCGGGGCGGATCCCGATCTCGTAGGTGGGGCTCTGCGGCGCGAGGGCCTCGGCCAGGTCGGTCACCCGCATGCTGGGGATCCGCGGCACGTAGAGCTCGCCGCCCTGCATCATGTCGAAGGAGTCGATCACGAAGCGCACCGCGTCCTCCAGGGTGATCCAGAAGCGGGTCATGCGCTTGTCGGTGATCGGGATGCTCGCGCCCTCGCGCGCCAGCCGGAGGAAGAACGGCACGACCGAGCCGCGGCTGCCGACGACGTTGCCGTAGCGGACGACCGAGAACCGGGTGGGGAAGGCCGCGGCGTAGTGGTTGGCCGAGACGAACAGCTTGTCGGCGACGAGCTTGGTCGCGCCGTACAGGTTGATGGGGCTGGACGCCTTGTCGGTGGAGAGCGCCACGACCTTGCGGACCCCGCAGTCGATGGCCGCCTCGATGACGTTCTGCGATCCGGCGACGTTGGTCCGGACGTACTCGAAGGGGTTGTACTCGGCGGTGTCGACCTGCTTGAGGGCGCCGGCGTGCACGACGTACTCGACGCCGTGCATCGCGCGGGTGAGCCGCTCCCGGTCGCGGATGTCGCCGATGAACCAGCGCAGCCGCTCGTCGTCCCCGAACAGCTGCCGCGCCTCGTACTGCTTCAGCTCGTCGCGGGAGATGACGACCAGACGGCGGGGGTCCAGGTTGTCCAGGGCGTACCGGATGAAGGCCTTGCCGAAGGAGCCCGTCCCTCCGGTGATCAGGATTGACGAACCAGTGAGTATGCTCATGAGGTTCCCCCGTACTTGTCATTACGCACTGTGGTCGGCCGGACTGGCCCGGTAGCATAGCGCGACCTGGCCAGCACACAGTGTCACACGGGGAATGGGGCATCGGTGCGTATTATCGGAATCGTGCAGGCGCGGACGGGGTCCACGCGGCTGCCCGGCAAGGTCCTCCGCGAGCTGTCCGGCCGCTCGGTCCTGGGGTGGGTGGTCCGGGCCGTCCGGGAGTCGCGGGCGGTCGACGAGCTGCTGGTCGCGACCACCGCGGAGGCGGCGGACGACGCGGTCGAGGCCGAGTGCGCGCGGCTGGGCGCGGCCTGCAGCCGGGGCCCGGTCGACGACGTGCTCACCCGCTTCACGGCCGCGCTGGCCGGCCGTCCGGGCGACGCGGTGATGCGCTTCACCGCGGACTGCCCGCTGCTCGACCCGGCGGTGATCCGCGAGGCGGCCCTGGTCTACCGGGCCGTCCCCGGCCTCGACTACCTCAGCACCGCCCTGCCCCGCACCCTGCCGCGCGGCACGGACGTGGAGATCGTCGGCAGGGCCGCCCTGGAGAGGGCGGACCGCGAGGCGGACGCCTACCACCGGACGCACGTGACGTCGTACGTCCACACCCGGCCGGACGACTTCCGGATCATGGGGCTGACCTACCCCCCCGAGGCCGCCGACCTGCGGGTCACCCTCGACACCGAGGAGGACTGGAACGTGATCGGGCGGGTGGTGCGGGAGTTCGGAGACCGGCCCGTCCCCGTCGGCGCGCTCGTGCGCTGGCTGCGGGACCGTCCGGAGGTGCGGGCGCTCAACGCGCACGTCGAGCAGAAGGCGCTGCAGGAGGCGTGAGCCCGCGCATCGGGATCCGCTGCGACGCCGGCCCCCTCATCGGGGTCGGCCACCTGGTGAGGTGCGTCGCCCTGGCGGAGGAGCTGGCGGGCCGGGGCGTGCAGGTCGTGTTCCTGGGCGACCTGGGCGGCCTGCCGTGGGCGGCGGGCCAGCTCGTGAGCAGAGGGCTGCCGCTGGTCCCCGCCGCCCCGGAGCCGCGGGCCCTCGCCGGGCAGGCGCGGGACCTGGCCCTGGACGGGGTCGTGCTCGACTCCTACACGCTCGACCCCGGCACCGGTGCCGCGCTGCGGGAGTCCGGCCTGCGGGTCCTGGCCGTCGTGGACGGCGACCTGCGCGGGCAGTCCGCCGATCTGTACCTCGACCAGAACCTCGGGGCCGAGGAGCGGGACGTCCCGGTCCCGGAGGGGTCGGTCCGCCTCGCCGGAGCGGGGTACGTCCTGCTCCGCGACGCCGTACGGCGGCTGCGGGCCAGGCCGGGGGAGGGGCCTGCGCGGGTGCTCTGCTTCTTCGGCGGCACCGACGCCGCCGGGGTGGCCCCCCGCTGGGCGGAGGCGCTGGCGGGCACCGGGGCGCCCTTCACCGCCACCGTGGTCAGCGCGCGTCCGATCCCGTCCCGCCCGCAGATCACCGTGATCCCGCCCACCGACGCTCTGCCCGCCCTCATGGCCGGGGCGGACCTGGTGATCACCGCCACCGGGACGTCCACCTGGGAGCTGCTCCACCTGGGCGTGCCCGCCGGGCTCACCTGGGTCGCCGAGAACCAGCTGATCGGCTACGACGAGGTGGTGGGCCGCGGGCTGGCCGCCGGCCTCGGGCCCGGGACCGCCGCCGAGGAGGCGGTCCCCCTGCTGCGGGACCTGCTCACCGATCCCCTCCTGCGGCGCCGGTACGGCGAGCGCGGGCGGGCCCTGGTCGACGGCAGGGGCCGGGCACGGGTGGCGGACGCGCTGCTGGGCGCGATCAGATCAGATCCCAGGTCAGCGGGGTGCCCATCGGGACGTCCCGGGTGAAGCGGCGTCCGGTGACCTGGGGCATCGCGGCGGGGGACAGGCCGCCCGCGGGCCGGATCGAGCGGACGTTGCGTCCGCTGACCGGCTCGCCCGCGCGGACGTCGGCCACGACGTAGAGGGAGCGGCGGAACCGCAGCCCCTCGCGCTCGCTCGCGCGCGGACCGATCCGCACGGCGCCCAGCGACTGCCAGGCCCGCTCGCTCTCGACGACCAGCGTCGCGAGCTCGGCCGGTTCGAGGGAGAAGGCGGAGTCCACCCCTCCGTCGGCCCGCGCCGTCGTGACGTGCTTCTCGATCAGGGACGCGCCCAGGGCGACCGCGGCGAGGGCGGCGCCCACCCCCGGAGTGTGGTCGGAGACCCCGACGACGGCGCCGGTGACGTCCGCGAGCAGGGGGAGGGCGCGCAGGTTGCTGTCCGCCGGGGAGGCGGGGTAGCTGGCGGTGCAGGCCAGCACCGCCAGCTGCGTGCAGCCCGCCTCGCGGGCCGCCTCGACGGCCGCGTGGATCTCCCCGACCGTGGCCATCCCGGTGGAGATGATCAGAGGCTTGCCCGTGCCCGCCGCGAGCCTGATCAGCGGCAGGTCCACGATCTCCGAAGAGGCGATCTTGTAGGCCGGCGCGTCCAGCGACTCCAGCAGGTCGATCGCCGTCGGGTCGAACGGGGAGGAGAAGGCCGCCAGCCCCCTCTCCCGGGCCCGGCGGAAGATCGGTTCATGCCATTCCCACGGGGTGTGGGCGCGCTCGTAGAGCCGGTAGAGCGTGTCGCCGCCCCACAGCGCGTGACCGTCGCTGATCCGGAAGGCGGGACCGTCGACGTCCACGGTGATGGTGTCGGCGCGGTAGGTCTGCAGTTTGAGGGCGTGCGCTCCGGCGTCGGCCACGGCGTCGACGATGGCGAGCGCCCGGTCCAGGTCGCCGTTGTGGTTGCCGGACATCTCCGCGATCACGAAGGGCGCGTGGCCGGGGCCGATCGGCCGGCCGTCTATCGAGATCATGATTTCCTCTCTCGCGTCACATGGCGCGTCGGCACCGGTGCGGAGGGTGACGACTAGGTGCCATCGCCGAGCGTAGCGAGCGGTGCGGCGGACGGCCCACGGTTCGGCAAAGAGCGGGCCAGCGGGGAGCAGCTTCCACCGCCGCCGCTCACCGGAGGGGCATCCTGAGCGGCGACTCACCGGTCCTCGCGCACTGGAGGAACCTTTTGTTGAAAACCCCTTTGCTCAGCGTCGTCGTCCCGTTCTTCGAGGTGGAGGAGTACCTCCGGGAATGCCTGACGTCCCTGGCGGAGCAGACGCTCACCGATCTCGAGGTCGTCATGGTCGACGACGGATCGACGGACGGCAGCGCGGTCATCGCCAAGGAGTTCGCCGCGGCCGACCGGAGGTTCCGCCTCGTCCAGCAGGAGAACCGCGGGCTGGGACCGGCCCGCAACACCGGGGTCGGGCACGCCAGGGGCGCCTATCTCGCGTTCGCCGACAGCGACGACGTCCTGCCCGCCGGGGCCTACGCCGCGATGGTGGGAAGCCTGGAGCGGAGCGGATCGGACTTCGCCTCCGGGGCCGTCCACCGGTTCACCGCCGAGGAGAGCGCGCCGTCGGGCCTGCACCGCCGGATGTTCCGGCGGACCGTGCACGGCACGCACATCTCCCGCAAGACGAACCTCGTCCACGACCGCACGGCCTGGAACAAGGTGTACCGCCGCTCCTTCTGGGACCGGCACGGGTTCGCGTTCCCCGAGGGCCTCTACGAGGACGCGCCCGTGACGATTCCCGCCCACGTCCTCGCGTCGAGCGTCGACGTGCTCGCCGACGTCGTCTACCACTGGCGGCTGCGCCCGACCTCGATAACCCAGCGGCGGACCGAGGTGACCAACGTGCGCGACCGCATCGCCTCGGTCCGCGCGGTCCAGGGGTTCGTCGCCGAGCGGGCGCCGTCGTTGCGGAGGGTGCTCGACCAGATGATCGCGTCGTGGGACCTGCGGCTGGCGGGGGAGGCGATCGCGGTGGCCGCGGAGGAGGACCTGGACGCGCTGTTCGCGATCGTCGACCCCTGCCTGGCCGCCCTCGACCCGGCGGCCGTCGCGGAGCTGCCCGTCGTCCGGAGGCTGGAGCTGCATCTCCTGCGGCACCGCATGGTCGCCGAGCTGCGCGAGGTGTGCAGGTTCCGCCAGGAGGAGGAGGTGCGGGTCGTCCGGCGGGGGCTGTGCGGCCGCCGGTGGTACGCGGCCTATCCGTTCTTCCGCGACCGGTCGCGCGGGATCCCCGACCGCGTGTACGAGGTGGGGGACGAACTGGCCCTGCGGGCGGTCGCGGAGGAGGCCCGCTGGTCGGAAGGGAGGCTCCTGCTGGAGGGGCGGGCGGGGATCAGGCACCTGGAGGAGCAGCCGGGCGAGGTCCGGCTCTGGCTGGCCGGTCCCGGGGCGCGCGGGCGCGTCCCCGTGCGGGTGGAGCAGGGGGAGGGCGGGGGGTTCGCCGCCGAGATCGCCCTGGAGGACCTCCCGCCGGGACGGTGGACCCTGCACGGGCAGGTCTCCCTGGGCCGGCTGCGCCGGGAGGGGCCGGTGCGGGGTCCGCTGACGGCGGAGGGCGAGCCGGGGGAGCAGGCCGGGCGGGACGTGCGGTACACGCTGGGCAAGGGCGGACGCCTCATCCTCGAGGTGCCGTGATCCGCGGCCGGGCGTCCCGGCGCCTCCGGACACGCGTCCCGGCGCCTCCGGGCACGGGGAGTGACCGGCGGGTCCCGGCGGGGTGAAGGCCCGGGTCCGCTCCGCACTCGGCCGCCGGAAGGTCAACGCTGCCGGCGTCCCCGGCGGGGGTTGGTCAAGAAGTGGCATGGAGACCTTCCGTTGGTTACAGACCGTCAATTCCGGTGACCGGGAGGTGGCCATGCTGATCTGCATGAGGGTCTACTCGCTGGACGACGTCCGTGCCACGTGCAAGCAGAAGGACTCCTGGTGGACCGTCTTCCTGGTCGACCCGGTGGCCTGCCGGCTGGCCCTGGTCGTGGCCAACCGCACGGACGTCACGCCCAACGGGCTCACCGGCCTCTCGCTCGTGCTCGGCGCGGGTGCGGCGGTCGCGTTCGCGACGGGACGGCTCGCGGCGGGGGCCGCGCTGTTCTACCTCAGCTTCCTGGTCGACTGCATGGACGGGAAGATCGCCCGGCTCAAGGGCACGGGCACCCCGTTCGGGCTCTGGGTCGACTTCGTGGGCGACCGGGTCCGGGAGGTCTGCTGCGCGGCCGGACTGGCGTTCGGGCAGTACGCGGTGACCGGTGACGTGGCCTACGTCCTGCTCGGCGCCGGGGTGACGGTGCTGGACCTCTTCCGCTACGTGAACGCGGCGCAGATGAGGCGGGTGCGCGAGGTGGTCAGGGAGATCCGGGAGTCCGGGGGCGAGGGGGAGGACCCCGTCACGCGGACGCGGATCACCGCGGTCCTGGCCGAGGCCGGCCCGCCGCTCGGCCGGCCCGCCGCCCGGCGGCCGTACCGGGGCGCGCGGCGGGCGATCGGGAAGTACCGCCTGATCGGTCCCTTCCTGGCCCGCTACCGGGTGCGCACCCACCTGATGAGCGGCATCGAGTTCCACGCCGCGGTCTTCGTGGTGGCCCCGCTCCTCGGGCCCTGGGCACTGCTGCCCGTCCCGGCCGCGGCGGGCGGGCTGCTCCTGCTGAACGAGGCGTACCTGATCTGCCGGCTGTGGCGGTTCACCCGGAAGGCGGTGCCCCTCGTGCCGGCCCCGCGGAGCCCGCAGCACCTGCCCGTCTGACCGGCGCGGCGGCCTCCGCCCCTCCGGCACACCCGCCCGACCCTGACCGGCGCGGCGCCTTCCGCCCGGCACACCCGTCCGACTCCGACCGGCGCGGCGCCTTCCGCCCGGCACACCCGTCCGACTCCGACCGGCGCGGCGGCACCCGCCCGCTCGCCCGGCACACCTGTCCGACCACATCTTTCACGGGGGTTCGTTGTGATGCAGTCCGACCGTCCGATATTCGTGATCGGCTGCCCGCGTTCCGGGACGACGATGCTGCAGCTCATGCTGCACGCGCACCCGCGCATCGCGGTGCCGCCGGAGACCCGCTTCATGCTCGCCGCCTACCAGCGGCGGCTCAACTTCGGCGATCTCGACGACCCGACGCGCCGCCACGAACTGGCCGAGTGGCTGGTGGAGCGCCGGCAGAACCGGTTCCAGGACCTGGGGCTGGACGCGGCCGAGGTGGCCAGGGAGATCGTCGACGGCCCGGGGACGCTGGGCTCGGCGCTGGGCATCGTGCTGCGCGCCTACGCGGCCCGGTTCGGCAAGCCGCGCTGGGGCGACAAGCGGCCGTCGTACTTCAAGAGCGTCGACGTGCTGCTCCGGCTCTTCCCGGACGCGCAGTTCGTGCACCTGATCCGGGACGGCCGCGACTGCGTGGCGTCGCTGAAGGAGATGCCCTGGTACAACAAGGACATCTCCCACGCGATCGCGATCTGGGCCGAGGCGATGGACTTCGCCCGCGACCGCGCGCCGAAGCTGCCCGCGGGCAGCTACCACGAGCTGCGCTACGAGCGGCTGACCCGCGATCCCGAGACCGAGCTGCGCGGGCTCTGCGACTTCCTGGGCGAGGACTTCGACCCGGCGATGTGCGAGCCGAGCCGGGTGGCGGGCGTCGCCGTGCCGGAGCACAAGACCTGGCACGTGAACACCCACGAGCAGGTCACCACCGCGCGCTCGGGCTCGTGGCGGGACCGGCTGAAGCCGTGGGAGGTCTCGCTGTGCGAGAGCGTGCTCGGCGACCGGCTGGAGGAGTTCGGCTACGAGCTCAGCGGGGCGCCGAAGCCGTCGAAGACGCAGCTGCTCGCCTACCGGCAGGCCGCGGCCGTGCGGAGGCTGACCCGGGCCAAGCGCGCCGCCCATGACCGGCTGGTACGGCTCCGCGAGCCGAACCCGGTCGCGGCCCGGCTCACCTCCGCCCAGCTGCGGCTGGCCGGGCTCCCCCTCCTCACCCCGGACAAGCCCGTCCTCGTCGACCGGTGACCCGCCCCGGGGACCGGCGCCCCGGCCCGGATCGACGGCTCGCTCCGGACCGGCGGCCCGCCCCGGATCCCGGTGGGCAGGGAGCAGGACGGGGACCAGGACGGGGACCAGGACGGTAAAGAAGGTCAAGGGCAGGTATGGAGATGTTCCGTTAGTCGCAGAGAGCCGGTTCCGGTAGGCGAGGGGTCGCCATGCTGGCAGGACGAGGGCCTGTCCGATCCGGATCGGGGGATCCGCCGCGGAACCGGGCCGTCCGCCGACTTTCACGGGGGTTCGTTGTGATGCAGTCCGACCGTCCGATATTCGTGATCGGCTGCCCGCGTTCCGGGACGACGATGCTGCGGCTCATGCTGCACGCGCACCCGCGCATCGCGGTGCCGCCGGAGACCCGCTTCACGGTGCCCGGCTACTACTACCGCTTCGCCTTCGGCGACCTGCGGGAGGAGCCCAACCGGCGGCGGCTGGGCCGGTGGATCGTCCGGGACGGCGACACCGGGTTCGAGGAGCTCGGCCTCGACGGGGACCGGTTCGTCGAGGACGTCGTCGTGGGGCCGCCCACCCTGGGATCGGCGATCGGCATCGCCTTCCGCTCCTACGCCGCGCGGTACGGCAGGCCGCGCTGGGCCGACCGGCGGTCGGGCCACCACCACCAGGTGGGCGTGATCCGGCGGCTCTTCCCGGACGCGCAGTTCGTGCACCTGATCCGGGACGGCCGCGACTGCGTGGCGTCGCTGAAGGAGATGCCCTGGTACACCCGGGACGTCTTCCACGCGGTGAACAGCTGGGCCGAGGCGGTCGACTGCGGCCGCCGGGCCCGCAGGCTCCCGGCCGACAGCTACTACGAGCTGCGCTACGAGGACCTGATGGCCGACCCGGAGATCGAGCTCGGCAAGCTCTGCGCCTACCTCGGCGAGGACTACGACCCGGCCATGGCCGAGCCGTGCCGCATGGCGGAGACGGCGGTGCCGCAGGCCAGGGACCGGCGCCGGAGCACCCGCGGCGAGACGGCCGCGCTGCGCCCCGGCTCGTGGACCTCGCGGCTGGAGCCGTGGGAGGTCTCCCTCTGCGAGACCGTGCTCGGCGAGCGGCTGACCGCCTGCGGCTACGAGCCGGCCGGTGCGCCCGCGGCGGACCGGGCCCACGTCGCCGCGGTGGAGGAGATCGCCGCCCGCCGCCGCCGGATCCGCCGGCGCCAGGAGGTCCGGGACCGGATCAACCGCTTCCGCGAGCGGGGTCCGGTGGCCGCGCAGCTCACCGTCCGGCAGCTCGGCGAGTTGGCGAGGGCGTGACCGTGCGGTCCGACCGGCCGGTGTTCGTGATCGGCTGCCCGCGTTCCGGGACGACGATGCTGCAGCTCATGCTGCACGCGCACCCGCGCCTCGCGGTGCCGCCGGAGACCCGCTTCATGATCTCCGCCTACCAGCGGCGGCTCCACTTCGGCGACTTCACCGCGCCCGTCTGCCGCCGCGAGTTCGCCGAATGGCTGGTGGGCCGCCGTCAGTCCCGCTTCCACGTGCTGGGGCTGGACGCGGCCGAGGTGGCCAGGGAGATCGTCGACGGCCCGGGGACGCTGGGCTCGGCGCTGGGCATCGTGCTGCGCGCCTACGCGGCCCGGTTCGGCAAGCCGCGCTGGGGCGACAAGCGGCCCTCCTACTTCCAGAACGTCGACGTGCTGCTCCGGCTCTTCCCGGACGCGCAGTTCGTGCACCTGATCCGGGACGGCCGCGACTGCGTGGCGTCGCTGAAGGAGATGCCCTGGCACACCGGGACCGTGCACAGCTCCGTCTCCGTCTGGGCCGAGGCGGTCGACTTCGCCCGCCACCGGGCGCCGAAGCTGCCCGCGGGCAGCTACCACGAGCTGCGCTACGAGGACCTGACGCGCGATCCCGAGACCGAGCTGCGCGGGCTCTGCGCCTTCCTGGGCGAGGACTTCGACCCGGTCATGTGCGAGCCGAAGCGGGTGGCGGGCATCGCCGTACCGGGGCACAAGACCTGGCACGCGCGGACCCACGGCGAGGTGACCACCGCGCGCTCGGGGTCGTGGCGGGACCGGCTGGAGCCGTGGGAGGTCGCGCTGTGCGAGAGCGTGCTCGGCGACCGGCTGGAGGGACTCGGCTACGAGCTCAGCGGGGCGGCGAAGGCGTCGAGGATTTCGAGGACGCACCTGCTCGCCTACGAGCGGACCGCGACCATGCGGAGGCTGGCCCGGACCAAGCGGGCCGCCCTCGACCGGCTGGTACGGCTCCGCGAGCCGAACCCGGTCGCGGCCCGGCTCACCTCCGCGCAGCTGCGGCTGGCCGGGCTCCCCGGGCCGGAGGACGGGCGCGTCCTGGCGGGGCAGGCCGTGTCCTCGTCGCCGCCGGTGTCGCCGGTGTCGCCGGTGTCGCCGGTGTCGTCCGTGCCGTCGTCCCCGCCGGCACCGGAGGACGGGCTCACCGGGTGATGCGCTCGAAGAGCTCCTCCCAGCGGTCCAGGACCCGCTCCAGCCGGAACGCCTCGGCGTGCGCGCGGGCGGCGGCGCCCAGCCGCCGCCTCACGCCCACCGGGTCCGCCGGTCCGGCCGCGTGCGCCGGTCCTGCCGCATACGGCGCTTCGGCCGTGCCCGCCAGGGCCGCCGGAGCCGCCAGGGCTGCCGGAGCCGCCAGGGCCGCCGTCACCGGGGACATCAGCCCTGCCAGCGCCGCGGCGAAGGCGTCCACGTCGGCCGGAGGGACCAGGATCCCGGTCTCCCCGTCGCGGACCAGCGACCGCACGCCGCCCGAGACGTCGAACGCCACCGAGGGCACGCCGTAGGAGGCGGCCTCGGCGACGACCAGCGGCAGTCCTTCGTGCTCGCTGGAGAGGCCGAGAACGGAGCCGCCGAGGTACTCGCGCCCCATCTCCGCCGCGGGCACCGCGCCCCGGAAGACCACCCGGTCCGCCGCCCCGCACGCGCGCGCGTGCGCCCGCAGCCGCTCCTCCTCGGCTCCCTCGCCGATCAGGTGGAGCTCCCAGCCGTCCGCGCCGCTCCCGCACGCCATGGCGAAGGCCGAGATCAGCCGGTCGAACCGCTTCACGCCCTCCAACCGGCCGACGCCGAGCACCCGGCGGGCGGTGAGGGCGGCGGTCGCGGCGGGCCAGGCGGGCAGCGGGTTCGGGATGGACCAGGTGTTGGGCAGCAGCGCGTGCTCGGAGAAGAGCCGGGCGTCGTCCTCGCTGACGAACACCGCCCGCTCCAGGCGGCCGTAGTGGCCGCGGACCGAACGCAGGTGCCAGGAGCCGCGGGCGTGCTGGTAGGAGCCGTGGTACTGGCCGATCGGGAGCAGGTGCCGCGGGAGCAGCGGCCGGAGCCGGGCCACCACGCTCGGCGAGGACAGCACCGCGAAGCCGGGCGCCAGCCGGTCGGCCAGCTCGGTCAGGCGGCGCCGCTCGTGCCGGGCCGCCGTACGGGAGAGCCGCCCCGGCGGCGCGCGGTGGACCAGGTGCCGCCGGTAGCGGGGCCGCTCCACGTAGCGGAACGGGTGCTCGGCCCGGTGCAGCCCGAGCACGTGCACGTCGTGCCCGCGCTCGGCCAGGCCCTGGGCCACGGTGTGGGTGACCCGCTGGATCCCGCCCAGCGTGTCGGCGTCCAGACAGGCGAGCAGCACGGTGGTCATGCTCGGTCCACCCTCCTCACCCTCCTCACCCGCCGCGCTCGTCGCGTCGGGTCCCCTCCGGGCTCATGGTCGTTCACCGCTCCTCACCCGCCGCGCGGACGGCCTCGTTCCCCGGTCGCCCGCCGCGCCGGGTTCCCCGCGGGCTCACCGCAGCCGTCCCGGTACGGTCGCCCGGATCAGCGACCGGACGGACGCGGGCGGGCGGGCCGCCGGGCCCGGGGGCAGGCCGAAGAACGCCTCGGCCACCCGGGCGCTCGCCTCGCCCTTCTCGTCGGCGCACCACAGCTCGCGGAAGGCGGCGTACTCGGCGGCGAACGAGGCCGCGACGGCGTCGAGGTCGCGCAGCGCGCCGATCAGCTCTTCGGTGGTGGTCAGGCACGGGCCCGGCGCGATCGCCGGCAGGTCGTGGTAGACGCCCCGCTCCATGCGGCGGTACTCGTCCCAGTCGTCGATCAGGAACAGCATCGGCTTCCCGGTGACCGCGTAGTCGCACATCACCGAGGAGTAGTCCGTCAGCAGCGCGTCGGAGGCCAGCATCAGGTCGTTGATCTCCGGATACGACCCGGCGGGGCGGACGAAGGGGCGCAGGTGCCGCGGGACCCGGTAGCGCTCGACCGGGTGGGGGCGGAGCACCACCACCCACTCGCCGGCCAGTGCCTCGGCCATCATCTCCAGGTCGGCCCGGATCGACCGGCCGGAGAACTTGGCCTGGTCCCGGTAGGTGGGCGCGTACAGCAGCACCCGGCGGTCCGGCGGGAGCTCCAGGTGGTCCCGGGCCCGCTGCACCGCCGCGGGGTCGCCGTGGACGAGCACGTCGCAGCGGGGCGAGCCGAACCGGAGCACCGGCCCGCCGTACTCGTTGGACGGCACGAAGATGCGCTCGAACTCCGCGCTCGGCGCGACCAGCGCGTCCCAGCGGGCCACGGCCGCCCGCCACTGCGCGCGCGGGCCGGGGAAGTCGGCGCGCAGGTCGGGCGAGTTGAAGCCGATCGACTTGATGCCCTGGCCGTGCCAGGTCTGCAGGTAGCGGGTCCGGGGCGGCTTGGGGTAGTCCAGCGGCAGGCCGTGGCTGTCCACCCAGTAGCCCGCCCTGGCCATCGTCCAGACGTGGCGCCAGCTCATCCGGCGGACCAGCCGGGCCTCCGGCGGGAAGTTCCGCCGGTTGCGCGCGACCGACCAGACCACCTGGATCGGCGCCCCGCGGCGGCGCAGCTCCTCGTAGAGGGAGCGGGGGCTGCCGGTGCAGCCCGCGCCGACGTCGGACTCGAACAACGCCAGGTCCCGGCGCTGCGGCAGGACCCGGATCAGCCCCTTGTAGACGCGGAGCTTCAGCTCCGGGGTGCTCAGCCTCCGGATGAGCCGGGCCCGCGCCCGCGCCAGCCGGGGCACCGCGCGCAGCACGCCCCGCCGCCGCCAGGCCACCCGCAGGACCCCCGCGTACCCGTCCGGCCGGATCGTCACCGTGTGCCCGGGGACGCCGACCGTGACGGGTCCGGCGGCCGGGTCGAGCAGCAGCACGTCGGAGGTGGTCCGCCCGTCGGGGCGGGTGACGACGACCCTGGGCTCGTAGCGGCCGTCGAAGCCCGCCCGGCCGCCGTGCCGCAGCGCGGCCAGGTCGACCGTCGCCGTGCTGAGGAGGCTTCCGTCGGCCCGGCGGCGGGGCGCCAGCCGTACCTTGGCGGACCAGAGCTTCAGCGTCGCGGTCCAGCCCGGGTGGGCGGCCAGCACCCCGAACGGGTCGTAGGTGCGGATCGTCAGGGTGAGCCGGGTTCCGGCCACCGCGAGGGCGGCCTCGTGCCGGAGCCGGCTCGCGGTGAACGGCAGCTCGGCCAGGCGCAGCGCGGTGATGTCCGTTCCCGGGGAGGGGACGGCGCCCCAGTAGGTCCGCCCGTCCTTCCGGACGGCGGTGCGCGGCGGGGCCTGCGGGCCGTTGAGGGAGCGGGCGGCGACGGCCAGCTCGTCCGCGCGCCCGTCGAGGATGAGCGTGCAGCAGACCCGGGCCACGGGGTCGATCCGGTCGAACACCGCCGGGTCGATCTCCGCCAGGTACGGCCTGGCGACGGAGACGAACTCCGCCACCCAGTCCGGGTCCCGGGCGGGCAGCGTGTTGAGGTAGACGCGCAGGTCCTGCCGGAGGAAGCGGCGGTGCCGCTCGGGGACCAGCGCGGCGTGGCCGCGGGCGCGCAGCGCCTCGTCGCTGAGGCGGGCCGCCCGGATGCGCTGGCGGGCGTTGTCCAGCTCGGCGTAGCGCAGGGAGATCGAGGCGGGCGCGGCGGAGGAGGCGCGGGCCCGGTGCCAGTTGTAGACGGTCCACGGCACCACCGCGAACCTGCGGGCGGCGCAGTACAGCTCGGCGGTGAAGACGTGGTCCTCGAAGTGCAGGTCCTCCCGGAACGGGATCCGCCGGAGCAGGTCGGCCCGGTAGAGCTTGTTGGTGGCGAAGGAGTCGAGGAACATCTCGGGCTCGGCGGCGATGCCCTCGACGGTCCTGCGCCGGGCGAACAGCTCCGGGTAGTAGCGGCGGCTCCTGCGGCTCCCCTCGTAGAAGCGGCTGATCTGCCCGGTGACGAAGTCGGCGCCGGTCCGCTCGATCTCCTCCAGCAGGCTCTTGCAGGCGTGCCAGGGGAGCCGGTCGTCGCTGTCGAGGAACATGAGGTACGGCGCGCGGGCGGCGGCCACCCCGTCGTTGCGCGGCGCCCCGCAGCCCCCGCTGTTGCGCTCCCGGCGCACGTAGCGGACCCGGGGGTCCTCCTCCATCAGGGCCCGCACGGCCTGCTCGGTCCCGTCGTCGCTCGCGTCGTCCACCACGACCGCCTCGACGGCGCGCAGCGACTGGCCGAGGACGGACCGCACGGCCCGGGGCAGCCGGGCGGCGTCGTTGTAGGCGATGACGACGACACTGCACTCCGGCTCATTGATCACGATTTGGGGTATTCCCGCGAATAAATGCGGACTTGCCCGTCTTGTTGACTGATGGTGGATTCTTTGCCGCCTCCGGTCCGGCGGTGCGGGCCCGGCCCCGCCTTTCGGGATCCGGAAGCCGCTCGGGATCCGGATCCCGAAAGGCGGGACCCTCCCGGAAGCGGGACCCTCCCGGAAGCGGGACCCTCCCGGAAGCGGGACCCTCCCGGAAGCGGGACCCTCCCGGAAGCGGGACCCTCCCGGAAGCGGGACCCTCCCGGAAGCGGGACCCTCCCGGAAGCGGGACCCTCCCGGAAACCGGGAGGAGGACGGCGAATGTAAGCTGTGCCGGCCGCTCCCGCGGCGGAACGGGATCTTCCCGGGGGCCGTCGCCCGTCGTCCAAGGAGCTCGTGATGATCCGCACCCGGCAGGACGCCGCGATCCGCCGGGGGCGTCCGGCGGGCACGGCGCCGTCCCGGTCCGCCTCGGCCCGGATGCCGCTGCTGCTCGCGGCGATCGCGCTGGCGCTGACGGTCGCGGGCTCGTGGGCCCCCTCGATGTGGGCCGACGAGCTCGCCACGGCGGAGGCCGTCTCCTCGCTGGACGTCATGCGGGAGACGCTCGGCGAGCGGGACGCGGTCTTCCTCCCGTACTACCTGCTGATGTACGCCTGGACCCGCCTCGGCACGGTGGACTGGTGGCTGCGGCTGCCCTCCGCGCTCGCGACGGCCGCCGCCACCGGGCTGCTCGCCGACCTCGGCCGCCGGCTCGGCGGCGCCCGTGCCGGGGTGGTCGCGGGGATCCTCCTGGCGGCGCTGCCGGCGATCTCCCGGTTCGGCCAGGAGGCCCGGCCGTACGCCCTGGCCGTCGCCGCGTCCGTGTTCGCCTTCTGGTCCCTGCACCGGGCGCTGGAGACGGGGCGGTGGGCCCGCTACGTCCTGGCCGTCGCGCTGATCCCCTGCACCCACCTCTTCGCGGTGCTCTCCCTCCCGGCCCATCTGGTCGTCTCCCGGCGCTGCCTGCCGTGGCTGGCGCTGGGCTCACCGGCCGCGCTCGCCGTCGCCGCGGTCTCGGCCGGGCAGGTCGGGCAGGTGAACTGGCTGGAGGCGCCGGGCTGGGAGAACCTCGTCCTGGTGCGAAGCGCGATCACCGCCTGGCAGCCGGTCCCCGAGCCGGGCCACCTGCCCGCCCTGCTCCTCGGCTGGGCCGTGGCCCTGGCCGGTCTCGGGGCGGCCGGGACGCTGCTGCTCCGGCGTGCGGCCTCGGGGCGGACCCGGGCCGGGGACGGCACCGGCGCGGGGACCGGAGCGGGGGCCGACACCGGGGCCGGGGGCGACGCCTCGGCCGGGGACGGCACCGGGGCCGGGGGCGGCCGGGCCGCGGGACGGCCCTTCGTCCTCGGACTGCTGGTGTGGGGCGTGCTCCCGGCCCCGGTCCTGTTCGCCGTCTCCCACCTGATCACGCCCGTGTACAGCTCCCGGTACGTCCTGTTCGCCGCGCCCGCGTTCGCCCTGCTCGCCGGGCTGGGCGCGGCGCGCCTGCCGCGGACCGCCCTGGTGGCCGCCCTCGGCGTGGCGGTGGCGCTCGGGGCCCGGCAGCAGGTGCTGCTGCGCACCGAGCCGGGTCACCAGGTGAGCTACCGGGCGGCGGCGGAGATCGTCGCCGCGCAGCGGCGGGACGGCGACGCGATCGCCTACGTGGTGCCGTGGGCCCGCCAGGGGCTCACCCGCTACGCGCCCATGCCGCCGGAGGCGCGCCTCGGCGCGGGCGGGGACGGGGCGGGGGACGGGGCCGGGCGGGTCTGGCTGGTCCGGAGCGACCAGGGCCGGGCGATCCGGCCGGGAACCGCCCTCCCGTCCCGGAGCGGGGTGGCGCCGGGGATGGTGCCCAAGGTCGACGCGTTGCTGGACGGGGGGTTCACCGTGGCGCGGTCCTGGCCGCTGCGCGGCGTCACCGTCCTCCTCCTCGAACGGCCCGCGCCCGCCAAGCGCCGGTGACCCCGGCGGCCCCCGCCTGCCAAGCGCCGGTGACCCCGGGGGTCCCCGCCTGCCAAGCGCCGGCGACCCCGGGGGTCCCCGCCTGCCAAGCGCCGGTGACCCCGGCGGCTCCCGCCTGCGAAGCGCCGGCGACGCCGGGGGTCCCCGGACGGCTCCCGCCGGCGGACCGTCAGCGAGCGCGGTGGCCGTCGCGGCCGCGCAGCACGCGGCGGACCAGCCAGACGAGCAGGGCGAGACCCGCCAGGACGGCCGCGACGGGGGCCAGCCGGCGCAGGAGGGGGACGCCGGCGACCTCCAGCAGATCGAGGGCCTCCTCGTCCGGGGTGCGGGAGGTGCGGGCGGTCCCGGCCGGGTGGGCGTCCTGCCGCCGGACCTCCTCCAGCGCGGGTGTCTCGCCGGGGGAGGGCACCGCCGTCAGCCGGCGGATGGGGCGGACCGTCCCGGGCGGGCCGTCCGGCCCCTTCGCGCCCGCCTCCTCCGCCGTCCCGCCGCCCGCCGGGAGCGCCGCGCCGGTCGCGCCGGGCTCCGCCGTCTCCGGCGAGCCCGCGGCCGGGGTCCCGCCCGGGGCGGAGGCCTCCCCGGCGGCGGGCTCGCTCAGCAGGCCGGACAGTTCGGCGGCGAACCGGTCGATGAGCTTGGCGCCGACCTCGGCCATCACGCCCCGGCCGAACTGGGCGGGGCGGCCGGTCACGGTGAAGGACGTCTCGACCGCGGCGCGGGTGCCCGCCCCCTCGGGGGACAGCCGGACGGTGACCGTGGCGGAGGCCGTCCCGGGACCCCGGGCCTCCTTGCCGGAGGCCTTGAGGACGGCGGTGTGCGCGTCCTTGTCGACGTCCGCGAAGGCGGCCGAGCCCCGGTAGGTGACGGTGATCGGGCCGACCCGCACCTTCAGCCGGCCGGTGAAGGAGTCGCCCTCCACGGTGTCGAGCACGGCCCCCGGCAGGCAGGGGGCGACCCTCTCGACGTCGAGCAGCACCGCCCACGCCTGTTCGACCGGCACCGGAACCGTGAACTCGTGCTCGAACCGCATCGCCATCGATCCGCTCCTGTTCGAGGTCGGCCGGGCGGGCCGTGCCCGCGGCACCTGCAATACCTGTGACAGTACGACTACGGACGGGGACTTCGCCAGAGTGGGCGTCCCGCCGGCGGCGGAGAGGGAGCGGCCGGCCGGCGGGACGCGGCTCACGGGAGCGCGGCCCGCACGGCCCGGTGGGTCAGCACCCGGGCCAGGTGACGGCGGTAGTCGGGCCTGGCGTGCAGGTCCGTCGGGGGCGACGTGCCCTCGTCCGCCCAGGCGCAGGCGTCCTTGACCGGGTCGTGGCCGCCGCCCGCGCCCGCGGCCGGCGGGGTCACGCCGCGCAGCGCCGTCTCCACGGCCCGCGCCCGCACCGGGGCCGGGCCCATGTTGGTCAGCCCGATCCGGGCCTGCGCGACGGCCCCCGCGTCGATCCGTACGGCGGCGGCCACGCCGACCACCGCCCAGGCCTGCGCGGTCCGGTGGAACTTCTCGTAGTGGAAGCCCCAGCCGTCGCCGAGCTTGGGCACCTTGACGCCGGTCAGCACCTCGCCGGGTTCCAGCGCCGTCTCCAGGTAGCCGGTGAAGAACCCGGCCGCCGGGATCTCCCGCCCGCCCGCGCCGGAGGCGGTGACGAGCACGCAGTCCAGGGCGAGCGCGACGGCGGGCAGGTCCCCGGCCGGGTCGGCGTGGGCCAGGGAGCCGCCGAAGGTGCCGCGGTGCCGTACGGCGGGGTCGGCGACCGTGGCGGTGGCCAGGGCGACCAGGGGGGCGTGCTCGCGGACCACGGGGGAGCGCAGCACCTCGTCGTGGGTGGTGAGCGCGCCGATGAACACGTGGTCGCCGCGGTCGTGCACGCCGCGCAGCTCCTCCAGGCGCCCCAGGTCCACCAGCACGGAGGGGTAGGCCAGGCGCAGGCGCAGCAGCGGCAGCAGGGACTGGCCCCCGGCCAGCGCCTTGACCTCGCCGTCGCCGTCGCCGTCACCGGCCTCGCCGAGCACTCGGCAGGCCTCGTCCAGGGACGCGGGCCGGACGTAGTCGAACGGGGCGGGGATCACCGCGTACCTCCGTCGTTCGCGCGGGAGCGGGCCAGGGCGCGCCAGACCCGCTCGGGTGTGCAGGGCATCGGGACGTCGCGCACGCCGTGGGGGCGGAGCGCGTCGACGACCGCGTTGACCACGGCCGGGGTGGCGGCGATCGTCCCGGCCTCGCCGACCCCCTTCACGCCGAGGGGGTTGCTGGTCGCCGGGGTCTCGGTCCGGTCGGTGACGAAGTCGGGAAGATCCGCCGCGGACGGGATCAGGTAGTCGGCCATCGTCGTGGTGAGCAGGTTGCCGCCGGTGTCGTGGACCGCCTCCTCGAACAGGGCCTGGCCGATGCCCTGCGCGATGCCGCCGCGCACCTGCCCCTCGACGATCAGCGGGTTCACCACCCGGCCCACGTCGTCCACCGCCACGTAGGAGCGGATCGCGACGCGCCCCGTCTCGGTGTCGGCCTCCACCGCGCACAGGTGGGTGCCGTGCGGGAAGGAGAAGTTCTCCGGGTCGAAGGTGGCGTCGGCGTCCAGCCGGGGTTCGAAGCCGTCCGGCAGGTCGTGCGCGGCGAAGGCGGCCAGCGCGAGCTCCTGGATGGTCCGGCCCTGGTCGGTGCCGCGCACCCGGAAGGTGCCGTCCGCGAACTCGACGTCGTCGTCGGCCGCCTCCAGCAGGTGCGCGGCGAGCCGCTTCGCCTTCTCCTTGACCTTCTCGCAGGCCGCCAGCACGGCGACGCCGCCGACGACCAGCGAGCGCGAGCCGTAGGTGTCCATGCCCCGGGGCGAGACGGCGGTGTCGCCGTGCAGGACGGAGACGTCCTCGAACGGCACGCCCAGCGCGTCGGCCGTGATCTGGCTCCACGACGTCTCGTGCCCCTGGCCGTGCGGGGAGGTGCCGGTGACGACCTCGACCTTGCCGGTGGGCAGCAGCCGGACCGCGGCGTGCTCCCAGCCGCCCGCCCCGTAGCTCAGCGAGCCGAGCACCCGGGACGGCGCCAGGCCGCACATCTCGGTGTACGTCGAGACGCCGATGCCGAGCTGGACCGGGTCGCGCCGCTCGCGCCGGTCGGCCTGCTCGGCGCGGAGCTCGTCGTAGCCGAACAGGGCCAGCGCCCGCTCGGTGGCGGCCTCGTAGTCGCCGGAGTCGTAGGTGAGCCCGGCGACCGTGGTGTAGGGGAACTCCTCGCGGGAGATCCAGTTGCGGCGCCGTACCTCGACCGGGTCCAGGCCCAGCTCGGCGGCGAGCTCGTCGACGGCGCGCTCGATCGCGAACGTCGCCTCGGGGCGGCCCGCGCCCCGGTAGGCGTCGGTCGGCACCTTGGTGGTGAAGACGCCCGTGCAGGTGAAGTCGTAGGCGTCCATCTTGTAGACGCCGCTGTACATGAACGCGCCGAGCAGCGGCACGCCCGGCGTGACCAGCATCAGGTAGGCGCCCATGTCGGCCAGCAGGTCCACCCGCACGCCCCGGATGCGCCCGTCCCGCTCGGCGGCCACCGAGATCCGCTGGATCTGGTCGCGGCCGTGGTGCGCGGTCAGGTTGCCCTCGGAGCGGGACTCGGTCCACTTGACGGGCCGGCCGAGCCGGCGGGCGAGCAGCAGGCCCAGCACCTCCTCGGCGGTGACCTGGAGCTTGGAGCCGAAGCCGCCGCCCACGTCGGGGGCGACCACGCGCAGCAGGTGCTCGGGGATGCCGGTGGTCAGCGCGAGCATGACGCGCAGGATGTGCGGGATCTGGGTCGCCGAGTAGAGCGTGAAGCCCTCGCCCTCGGGGACGGCCACCACCGCCCGGGGCTCCATCGCGGTGGGGATGAGCCGCTGCTGGACGTAGGTCCGGTCGAGCACCACGGGGGCGTCGTGGAACGCCGCGTCGGCGTCGCCGCCGGAGAACCTCCAGGTGAAGGCCTGGTTGCCGGCCTCGTGCACGGCCGGGGCGCCGTCGGAGAGCGCCTCGGTCATGTCGAGCACCGCCTCCAGCGGCTCGTAGTCGGCCTCGATCGCCTCCAGCGCGTCGGCGGCCCTGTAGCGGTCGGTGGCGACCACGCAGGCCACGGCCTCGCCGACGTAGCGGACCCGGTCGACCGCCATGGGCGGGTGGTCGGGGATGACGACGTCCTCGCTGACCGGCCAGGCGCACGGCAGGCTGCCCTGCTCGCCGGCGAAGTCGCGGCCGGAGAAGGCGGCGACCACGCCGGGCATCGCCAGGGCGGCGGAGACGTCCACCCGGGTGAGGCGCGCGTGCGCCATCGGGCTGCGCAGGAACGCCACGTGCAGCATGCCGGGGAGCTGGATGTTGTCGGTCCAGCGGGTGCGCCCGGTGATCAGCCGGGCGTCCTCCCGGCGCCTGCGGGCGCGGCCGACCTCGCGGCCCTCGGCGGGGTCCCTGGGCTCGCCGACCTGGTCGCTCCCGGCGATCCGACGGGCGACGAGGCCCGCGTCGAGCTGCTCGGTCACGGTGCCGCCACCCCCTCGCCCGCGGGCTCGCCGGCGGCCTCACCGCCCGCGGGTCCACCGGCGGCCTCACCGCCCGCTTCACCGCCCGGCCCGGCGTCCCGGCCGCCGGACATCGCGCGGGCGCCGCGCCGTACCGCGCGGACGATCGTGCAGTAGCCCGTGCACCGGCACAGGTTGCCCTCCAGCCCCCGGCGGACGGCCTCCTCCGACGGGTCCGGGTCGTCGCGGAGCAGGTCGATCGCGGCCATGATCATCCCGGGGGTGCAGTACCCGCACTGCAGGGCGTGCTCCTCGTGGAAGGCCCGCTGCATGGGGTGCAGGTCGCCGCCGGAGGCCAGGCCCTCGACGGTGACCACGTCGCTCCCGTCGGCCTGTACGGCGAGCACGGAGCAGCTCTTGGCGCTCCGGCCGTCGAGCAGCACGGTGCAGGAGCCGCAGTTGCCCGTGTCGCAGCCGATCGGGGTGCCGGTCCGGCCGAGCCGGTCCCGCAGGAGATGGACGAGGAGGAGGCGGGGCTCGACCTCCTCCTCGTAGGCGACGCCGTCGACGGTGACGGTGACTTCGGGCATACGTCCTCCAGGTTCGCCCGGCGGGGGAAGGAGAAGGGAGAGCCGGTTTCCCCCGAACGTACGCCTCTCCCTTCACGGGTCAACCGTCTGTGCTCAGAAGAGGGGCGGTTCCCCGGGGCGCCCCCGGCGTGCGCCCGCCGGGGAACCGCCGTTCCCCGGGGGCGCCTGCGGAAGGCCGCGGTGAGTCGCCCGGGGGAACCGGGCCACGGGCGGATTGTGCCGGGAGTGCTCCCCGGAGACCCAGCGGAGCGGGACCGCCCCGCCGATCCGGACGGCCTCGTCCACGTCGAACGCGACGTGCCGTTCCGCCCCGGGGACGCCGGCCGGGTCCTCGCCGACGCGGGCCCGGCCGGTCAGGTGCAGCGCGTCACCGGTCTCCCAGTCGAGGAAGAGCAGACCGCAGCGCTCGTCGAGCTCCAGGTTGCCGAGCGTCATGTACATCAGGTTCCCCGCGTACTCCGGCCAGACCAGCCGCCGGTCGCCGACCACCCGGACGAACCCCGGGCCGCCGCCCCGGTGGGACACGTCGGCGCCCAGCCCCTCCACCCGGGTGGCCACGAAGAACGTGTCGGCCCGCTCGATCCACTCCCGCAGCCCGCCGGTGAGCGTCCCCGTCGTGGACGCCGTCCCGGGCGCCGCGATCCCCGGGGGCCCGTCGACGATCTTCCGGGAACGGATGTACTTGGGGCAGTTGGCGTAGACCTGGTCGGTGCGGACCACCAGCCGGTCGCCGTCCCGGCGGGCCCGGCCGTTGACCCGCATCCGCCGCCGGGTCTCCGGTTCGACGGCGAGCATCCCGATCTCGTGCCCGTCGCGGTCACCCGCGTCCTGCCCGGTGCCGGCGGGCGCCGCCGTACGGCGCCCGCCGCCGTCCCCGCCTTTTCCGCCGTCTCCGTCGTCCTCGCCGCCGAACAGGGCGGCCAGCGGATCGTGCCGGCCGGGCAGCGCGCCGACCACGACGGTCCGCTCGCCGTCGGGCCGGGCGAACCCGGCCGGTCCGGTCAGCGCACTCGCCCAGACGCGGCCGGAGGCGTCGGCGGCGCCGACGACGATCATGCGCTGCGCACGCAGGAAGTCGCCCGCCACCGCGGGGATCTCCGGCCGGGCGCGGGCCGATCCCCAGTCCTCGCGGCGCACCCCGGAGCGCCGCTGCACCGCGGCCTCCCCCTCGTGTCTCATCGTCCCCTCCTTCTGTGCGCGACCGGCCCGCCGGGCTAGAAGAAGCCGCAGGTGGGGGCTCCGGGGGTGGGGGCGGACCGGTCTCCGGCGCCGTCGGGGGCGTAGACCTCCAGCCGGATCCCGTCGGGGTCCTCGAAGAACACGCCGCCGGAGGACGCGCCCTCGCCGTGCGGGACGACGCCGTCGTGGTGGAGGACGGCTCCGAGCCCGCGGAGGACGGCCTCCGCCCGCCGCACCGCCTCGATGTCGGGCACCTCGAAGGACAGGTGGTGCAGGCCCGGCAGGCCGGTGGGGAAGCGGCCGTCGCTCTGCTGCCAGAGGGTGAGCACCAGCGTGCCGTCGCGGCCGAGGAAGGCGTAACGGCGGCCCTCCTCGTGCGACTCGCCGACGACCTCGAACCCGAAGACCGTCCGGTAGAAGTCCCGGGACGCGTCGAGGTCGGAGACGTTGAGGCCGATGTGGCCGGTACGGAGGGTCATCGTGCTTCTCCCGTCGCAGTTTCTAACGGATGGATCCGTTAGGTGTCTGAGGGCAAGCTAACGTATGCATCCGTTAGAAAGCAATGGGGCGCCCCGCTTCCCGGTGCGGGCCGCGGCGGCCTCCCGGGGTCAGCCGGTCCGGTGCTGCCGGTAGTGGCGGGCGGCGCGGGCGCGGTTGCCGCAGCCGACCGAGCACCACTCCTGGCGGCCGTGCTCCTTGACGAAATACAGCACGCAGCGCGGGGCCGGGCAGGTCCGGAGCCGCTCGCGCTCCGCCCCGGCCAGCAGGGCGATCACCGCCGAGGCGAGGACGGCGCGGACGCGGGAGGACTCGTCCGCCCCGCCCGCGGGGACGTTCACCGCGCGCGGGGCGCCGTCTGCCGGCCACTCCAGCCGGGGGGCCGACGGCACGGCCAGCGCCGCGGCGTTGACCAGATCGAGCGAGGCGGCGAAATCGGGCAGGCGGTCGGCGTCCGCGCCGCTCGGCGGTCCGGGCGCCACGGCCCTGGCGAACAGGGCGCGCGCGGCCTGCCGGAGCTCGACCACCGCGCGCCGGAGCTCCTCGGCGGCGGTGAAGTCCGGGCCGAGCCCCAGCTCCGCGGCGTGCTCGCGAGCCCACCCGGTCATCCCCCGGACGTCCGAGAGCGTGTCCAGCGGGCCGCTCCTCGTCGCACGGACGGTGCTGACGAACTCCAGAGCCAACATGCCCCGACCCTAACGCCCGGAGCCGTTAGGGTCGCCCTCGCGCCGTCGGCTCCGTCCGCGACGCTCCGGCCTCCGGGCCGGAGAGCGCGTCACGGCTGCCGCCGGACCGCCCGGGCGATGACGGAGACGAACCCCGCGCAGGCCAGACCGCCCAGGACGACCGGGAGCATGACACCCGGGTGCAGGGTCGGCACGCTGAGGTAGAGGATGCCGACGGTCAGGAAGAGCAGGCCGCTGAGCAGGGCCATCCAGTCGGTCCGGTGCCACCGGCTGGGGCGGTCCGCCTCGGATCCGGTTCCGGACCCGGTCCCGGGCCGGAGCCCGGATCGCGTCTCAGGCCGCACGGCGCACCTCCACGTCTCCGAGACCCGCCTTGACGTTCAGCACGATGGTCGCCACCTCGCCCTCCGGGGTCACCTCGGGCTCCAGCACCCTCTCGTGGTGGATGTCGGCGCCGCCCTGCACCACATGGTCGATCTTGACATCGCCGAGCTTGGCGTGCCCGTCGACCTCGGCCCTGACCGTCGGGGGGAGGATGACGGTGATCTCACCGACCGCCACCGTGGCCTCGACGACGGTCCGCGACCCCGGTGGGAAGGTCAGCTCGCTGAGGTCCAGCCGGCCCTCCCCGACGCCCACCTCGTAGGTGCCGGAGAGCTGTGAGACCGAGACCGGGACCCAGTCGTAGGTGCCGAACCTCTTCGGCATGTCGCTCACCGCCGATCCCACGATCAGGGAGAGCGCGACGACGGTGCCCGCCGCGACCAGGGCCGCGCCCCGTCCGAACCAGGCGGCGACGATGAGCCCGGCGCCGATGGTGACGAGCGCGGCGGCGCTGACGGAGGTCATGTTGACCGAGCCGGTGGCGGACTGGACCACCATGATGATGCCTCCAACGATCACGGCCAGGAACATCGTGACGACCCCGACGAACGCCCTCGGCGGCTTCGGCCGGGGTGCCGGCCGCCGCGGCGGGCCGTACGCGGCGAGGTCGAAGGGGGCGGGGCCGTACGGCGACGGCCGCCTGCGGGGGTCCAGCGGCCGGTAGGGGCCGTGGGGGGCGAAGGGCGCACCGGAGGAGTCGAACGACGGCACGGCCGGGCGGCGGGGGGGCGCCGGCCGGTCCGGCGCCGGGACGCCGCGCGGTGCGGTGCCCGCGGCCGGGACGTCCCACGGGGTGTCGTCCGCCGCGGGGAAGGCCGGTGCGGTGTCCGGTGCGGCGTCCGGCGTCGGCGGGACGGGGAAGGGCGCGGTGACGCCGGCTCCCGCCGGATGCGCTCCGGCCGGGGCGGCCCCGTGCGTCCGCTTCTCCTCCGCGGAGGCCCGGTCGGCCTGCGCGCGGGCCTGCGCCGCGGCCATCCGGGCCTTCGCCGCCGCGATCGCCTCCGCGACGGCGCCGCTCCGCTCCGCCGACCGCGCCGGGGCGTCCGGCGCCGTCGCGTACGGCCCCCCCTCGGGCGCCCCGGCCCCGTACGGCTGTGCGCCTGCGTGCGGTTGCGCGTCCGCGGCCGTACGGGTTCCCGCGTACGGGTCGCCGGCTCCCGGCCGGGAGGGCGGCACGACGGCGGGCGGGAAGGCGGGAGCCTCTCCGACCCGACGCCCGCCGCGGAGCCGCTCGGGCACGGACCGGGTCAGCGCCAGCAGGTCGACCCCGCGGGAGTGGGCGGTGAGGAGCGCGACGGCGAACAGGGTGCCCGCCACCACGCTGGGGGTGCCGATGCCGCCGGAGCTGACATTGATGATCAGCCCGAAGGCGAAGACCGCGGCCAGCAGGGCCAGGACGGTCTCGCCGTCGAAGTCGCGCCGGGTCCACTGCTCCAGGTGCCCCGGACCGCCGTTCGGCTCCCGCATCAGCAGGAAGGCCGCGACGTAGAGCATGATCCCGGCACCCGAGGCGAACACCAGCATGGCGAAGCCCACCCGGAACAGCACCGGGTCCACCCCGGCGTGGTGCCCCAGGCCCGAGCAGACGCCGGTCAGCATGCGGCCCTCGTCGTCGCGGCGGAGCCGCGTCCGCCCGCCCCCCTCCGCGGTCCCGGCTCCGTCCGCGCCCTCGTCCACGGCGGCGCCGACGGCGGTGGCGGAGGAAGGCGGCGAGTCGGGCGGGGTGCTCGCCGGGTCCTGGGGGTTCCCGGTGTCGTTCATGCTCTCATCGTGGCCCCTGCGCCGGTCCGGCCGCATCCGGGAGACCCCTGAGTCGTCCCCGAGGGGCGCGCCCTTTCTCAGGGGCGGGTCAGGGGGACGCCCGATGCGCCGGGCGCCGGGGACATGTGACGATGCTGACGATGTGGTTCTCCCGCCCCCGCAGGGGAGCGGCCTCTCGCCCTCCCCGGACGAGGCCGGCGACGGCCGGATCCCGTCCGGGGAACGGCGGGGACTCTACTCGAGAGGAGCGACGGCGCCCGCCGCCGGCCGGACGACCGGCGGCGGGCGCCGGGAATCCGATGGCTGACCGAAAGACGTCGCGCGGACCCGCCGCGGACACGACATCCCCGCAGGCCCAGGACGCCCCGGGCACCGGGCAGAGCACCGCGCGGGGCACCGCCCAGGGCGCTGTGCCCGCGGCCGCCGCGGGGCAGGGGGAACCGGGCTTCCCCCGGCTCGTGCGGCCGGTGGAGGGACGCCTGGTGGCCGGGGTGGCCCAGGGGGCCGCCGCCCAGCTCGGCCTCGACCCCGTGGTGCTGCGGCTGGCCTTCGTGCTGCTCACCGTGCTGGACGGGATCGGCGCCGTGGCGTACGCGGCGCTGTGGATGTTCACCTCGCGCGTGCCGTACGAGGGCAGGGAGCCCGCGCGCGACTGGAGCCAGGTCACCGCCTACGGCGCGATCGGCCTGTCGCTGCTGGCGCTCGGCTGGCTCACCGGCGCCTCGACGGGCGGGATCGGCGCGTGGCCGATCGCGCTCGGCGGGATCGGCTCGCTGATCCTGTGGCAGCAGGCCGACCCGGACCGGCGGCAGCGCTGGATGGACTCCACCGTCGGGCAGACGCGCAAGAACCGGGTGCGCACGTTCGCGGGCCTGGTGCTCGTCGTCATCGGCGCGATCGGCTTCCTGGCGGCCAACAACGAGCTGGGCAAGGCCCGCCCCGGCATCGTGTTCACCCTCGTGGTCGTGGGCGGGGTCGCGCTCATCGCGGCGCCCTGGCTGGCGGGCCTGTGGAAGGAGCTGCAGCGGGAGCGCCGCGAGCGCATCCGGCAGGAGGAGCGGGCGGAGTTCGCCGCGCACGTGCACGACTCGGTGCTGCACACGCTGACGCTGATCCAGCGCAACGCGCACGACTCCCGCGAGGTGGCGCGGCTGGCCCGCTCCCAGGAGCGCGAGCTGCGCAACTGGCTCTACCAGCCCCAGCAGGACGCCGACGCGTCGGTGGCCGCGGCGGTGCGGCGGGTCGCGGCCGAGGAGGAGGACTCCCACGGGGTGCCGATCGAGGTCGTCTGCGTGGGAGACTGCCCGCTGACGCCGGAGCTGTCGGCGATGGTGCAGGCGGCCCGGCAGGCGATGGTCAACGCCGCGAAGTACTCCGGATCCCCGGTCGTCTCCGTCTACGCGGAGGTGGAGCCGGGGGAGGTGACGGTCTTCGTCCGGGACCGGGGCGTAGGGTTCGACATGAGCGAGGTGCCCGAGGATCGGCTGGGCATCCGTCAGTCGATCATCGGCAGGATGGAGCGCAACGGGGGCGGCGCCCGCGTGCGGACCGAACCGGGCGAGGGCACGGAAGTCATGCTGACGATGAAGATCGAGAGCTCGTGAGCCGCACGCGGCCGGGGACCCCGCGGGTCCCCGGGGCGGGGCCGGGCGGAGCGGGCGGGGAGCGGAGAGGGAGCACATGGGCGCCATCAGGGTTCTGATCGTCGACGACCACCGGTTGTTCCGGTCCGGCGTCCGCGCCGAGCTGGGCGACGCGGTGGAGGTGGTCGGGGAGGCCGAGGACGTGGAGTCGGCGGTGCGGACGATCGCCGAGCTCCAGCCCGACGTGGTCCTGCTCGACGTGCACATGCCCGGCGGCGGCGGCCAGGAGGTGCTCCGCCGCGTCCTGGGCTCCGGCTCGCAGGTCCGCTTCCTCGCGCTGTCGGTCTCCGACGCCGCCGAGGACGTCATCGGCGTGATCCGCGGCGGCGCCCGGGGCTACGTCACCAAGACCATCAGCGGCCGGGAGCTCACCGACGCGATCCGCCGGGTGGCGGAGGGGGACGCGGTCTTCTCCCCGCGGCTGGCCGGGTTCGTGCTGGACGCCTTCGCCTCCTCCGAGGCCCCGGCGATCGACCCCGAGCTGGACTCGCTGACCCAGCGGGAGCGGGAGGTGCTGCGGCTGATCGCCCGGGGCTACGCCTACAAGGAGATCGCCAAGGAGCTGTTCATCTCGGTCAAGACCGTGGAGACCCACGTCTCCTCCGTCCTGCGCAAGCTCCAGCTCTCCAACCGCCACGAGCTCTCCCGCTGGGCCACCGCCCGCAGGCTGGTCTGATCCGCCCCTCCTCCGGGAGCCGGGCTCTCCGCCGGTTCCTCCACCCGGCGGTGACCGGTGGATCCGCCGGAAGGCCGATGCCGGGCTTCCGGCGGCGGCCTAGTCTGAGAGCCGGTGACCACCAGGGGGTGAGCGATGCGCAGGACGGTCCGCGAGATCGGCTGGGCGGTGCGGGGCGCCTGCCGGGAGAGCGATCCCGAGCTGTTCTTCCCCGTGGCGCCCTCGCCCGAGCAGGAGGAGCGGGCCAAGGCGGTCTGCGCCGGATGCCCGGTGCTGGCCGACTGCCGGGCCTATGCCGTACGGGTCGGGGAGCCGGAGGGGATCTGGGGCGGGCTCACCGTGCGGGAGCGGCGCGGGCTGCGGTTCCCGCCGGGGTGGCGGCGCGCCGCGGGCTGACCGGTGTCCGGATCTCCGGCGCGGTGCGGGGGCGCGCCGCGGGCCGGTCGGCACGTAGGGTCGGACCCGGAGCGAGGGGGTCGGGATGCACGCACTGAACGAGGGGCCTGCGGCGGGGACCGCCGCCGGAGCAGGTCGGGAGCGGACGGCGGCGCTGGCCGGGGCGGGCCGGGAGCCGACGGCGGCGCTGGCCGGGGCGGTGGCCGTGCTGGTGGCGGCCAACGTGCTCAACAACCGCGTGGCGCCGCGCCTGGCGCCGCTGACCTCCGCCGCGGCCACCGGCGCGCTGCTGGCCCTGGCCCGCCGGTCCGGCCTCTCCTGGACCGAGCTGGGCTTCACCGAGGGCCGCCGCGGCCTGCGGATCGGCGGAGCGCTCGCCGCCGCGGTCGCCGCGGCCTACGGCGCGGGCATCGCGATCCCCGCCACCCGCCGCTTCTTCCGCGACGAGCGGGCCCTGTCGCTGTCCCGCGCCCGCGCGCTGGAGGAGGCCCTGCTCCAGGTCCCGATCGGCACGGTCCTGCTGGAGGAGGTCGGCTTCCGCGGGGTGCTGCACGGCCTGCTCGCCCGCTCGCACGGGACGCCCGCGGCCGTCGCCGTCTCCTCGGCGCTGTTCGGGCTCTGGCACGTGCTCCCGGCGATCGACATGGCCGCGGCCAACCCCGCGCTGAGCGCACTGGCCTCGGGCGAGGCGCCCGGCGGTGCCGTACCGGCACCCTCCGCCGGCGCCGCCCGCCCGCCGGACGCCCCGGACGTTCCGGCGGGCCCGCCCGCTGCCGGGCCGTCGATGGGGCCGCCGACGGGGCCGCCCGCGGCGGACACGGTCCGGGTGGTGGTCGGTTCGGTGGTCTCCACCGGGGTCGTGGGGGCGGTCTTCTGCGGGTTGCGCCGCAAAGGCGGTCTCGCGGCCCCCGCCCTGCTCCATGTCGCCACCAACTCGCTGGGCTACCTGTTCGCCCGGATCGCCCCGAAGGAACGGCCTGCGCGGTGAGGGGCCACCGCGCGACCGGGGAGGAACGACGGGTCGTCCCGGCGATCGCGGACGCGGCCGGAGCGCTACCGCGCGGCCGGGGAGAAGCGGCCCCGGGCCACCAGCTCGACCGTGACCAGGACGGCCACCGCCTCGGCGGCCAGCAGTGCGACCAGGACGACGAGCTGGACCACGCCCGCGTGCAGAGGATCGGCTCCGCCGAGCAGCATGCCGACGAACGCCCCCGGCAGGGTGACCAGGCCCACGGTCCTGGTCTGGTCCAGGGCGGGCACCAGCGCCTGGGCCGCCGCCGGGCGGCAGATCTCCAGGGCCGCGTCCCGGTCGGAGAAGCCCAGCGAGAGCGCCGCCTCGACCTCGCCGCGCCGCCGGGCCAGTTCGTCGGCCGCGCGCCGGCCCGCCAGCGCCGTGGCCGTCAGGCAGCCGCCCAGCAGGATGCCCGCGACCGGGATCAGCACGATGCCCTCCGGCGGGACGGTCCCGGTGCCGGCCAGCAGCAGGAAGACCGGCAGGGTCCCCGCGCCGACGGGCACGGCCGCCCACCGGGCGGCGGCCCCGGAGGTGATCCGGCGTCCCGCGGTCAGGCTCGCCACGCCGTACATCACCAGGACGAAGGCGCCCGCCGCCACCGGTCGCCCGACGGCCCACACGATGACCAGTGAGACCGTGCCGAGCTGGGCGGCGGCGCGCAGGCAGGCGGTGAGCACGGCCCGGCCGTGCCCGAGACGGCCGAGCAGGGCGACGGCGGCGCCCGCGAGGGCGAGGAGGACGACGACGGCGGCGGTGACCGGGGACAGGGCGATGGCGCTCACGGGCACGAGCATCCCCCACCGGCGGTCCTTCCCCGGCGTGGACCCGGTTGTCGGCGGGCCGCCGTAACCTAGGGAGGTGCCGATCCCAGCCGATTCCCTGACCCACCCGCTGCTCGACGGGCTCAACCCCCAGCAGCGCGAGGCCGTCGTGCACCACGGCAGCCCGCTGCTCATCGTGGCGGGCGCCGGTTCGGGCAAGACGCGGGTGCTGACCCACCGCGTCGCCCACCTGCTGGCCGAGCGGGGCGTGCATCCGCAGGAGATCCTGGCGATCACCTTCACCAACAAGGCCGCCAAGGAGATGAAGGAGCGGGTCGACCGGCTGGTCGGGCCCCGCTCCGCGGCGATGTGGGTGATGACCTTCCACAGCGCGTGCGTGCGGATCCTGCGGCGCGAGGCCAGGCGGCTGGGTTTCCCCTCCGGCTTCTCCATCTACGACCAGGCCGACGCCCAGCGGCTGATGGCCATGGTCTGCCGGGAGATGGACCTCGATCCCAAGCGCTACCCGCCGCGCTCCTTCTCCGCGCAGGTCAGCAACTTCAAGAACGAGCTGGTCGACTACGAGACGGCGGCGGCCCAGGCCGCCACGCACCTGGAGCGCACGCTCGCCGAGGCCTACAAGCTCTACCAGCGGCGGCTGACCGAGGCCGGCGCGATGGACTTCGACGACCTGATCATGCTGACGGTCACGCTGCTGCAGATCTTCCCCGAGGTGGCCGAGCACTACCGCCGCCGCTGGCGGCACGTCATGGTCGACGAGTACCAGGACACCAACCACGCCCAGTACACCCTGGTCAGGGAGCTCGTCGGCCGTCCCGAGCCGCGCACCGCCGACGGCGACCCGGTCCGGGAGGGCACCTCCGGCATCGCCCCGGCCGAGCTGTGCGTGGTGGGCGACGCCGACCAGTCGATCTACGCCTTCCGCGGCGCGACGATCCGCAACATCCTGGAGTTCGAGCGCGACTACCCGGACGCCAAGACGATCCTGCTGGAGCAGAACTACCGCTCCACCCAGACGATCCTGTCCGCGGCCAACGCGGTGATCTCGCGCAACGAGAGCCGCAAGCCCAAGAACCTCTGGTCCGACCAGGGGGCCGGAGCGAAGATCGTCGGATACGTCGCCGACGACGAGCACGACGAGGCCATGTTCGTCGCCCAGGAGGTCGACCGGCTCACCGACGCCGAGGGCGTGGTCCCCGGCCAGGTGGCCGTGTTCTACCGGACCAACGCCGCCTCCCGCGTCTTCGAGGAGACGTTCATCCGGACCGGCCTGCCGTACAAGGTGGTGGGCGGGGTGCGCTTCTACGAGCGCAAGGAGGTCCGCGACCTGCTGGCCTACCTGCGGGTGCTGGCCAACCCCGGCGACGTGGTCTCGCTGCGCCGCATCCTCAACGTGCCCAAGCGCGGCATCGGGGACCGGGCGGAGGCGATGGTGGAGGCGTTCGCGGCGCGCGAGCGCATCCCGTTCGCCGACGCGCTGCGGCGGGCGGACGAGGCGCCGGGCATGGCCACCCGCTCGCTCAAGGCGATCAGGGACTTCGTCGCGCTCCTGGACGACCTGACGGTCAAGGCCGAGGGCATGCCCCCGTCGGCGCTGGCCCGGGAGATCCTGGTGACCACCGGCTACCGGGCGGAGCTGGAGAACTCCGACGACCCGCAGGACGAGAGCCGCCTGGAGAACCTGGACCAGCTGGTCGCGGTGGCCTCGGAGTTCGAGGAGGCCACCCCCGAGGGCACGCTCGTGGAGTTCCTGGAGCAGGTCTCGCTGGTGGCCGATGCCGACCAGATCCCGACCGAGGACGGCGGGCAGGGCGTGGTCACGCTGATGACCCTGCACACCGCCAAGGGCCTGGAGTTCCCGGTGGTCTTCCTCACCGGGATGGAGGACGGCGTCTTCCCGCACCTGCGCTCCCTCGGCGAGCCGAAGGAGCTGGAGGAGGAGCGCCGCCTGGCCTACGTCGGCATCACCCGCGCCGAGCAGCGCCTGTACGTCTCACGGGCGGCGGTCCGCAGCTCGTGGGGCTCCCCGTCGTTCAACCCGGCCTCCCGCTTCGTCTCGGAGATCCCGTCCGAGCTGGTCGACTGGCGCAGCGACCCGAAGAAGAACGCCTGGACGGCGGCGACCCGCCGCGAGCCCTCCCGTACGGCCCCCGCCCGCAGGCCCGGCGGCCGGAAGATCCCCGACCTCACCCCGGGGGACCGCGTCACCCACGACCAGTACGGCCTGGGCACGGTCGTCTCGGTCGACGGGGACAAGGCGAAGGTCGACTTCGGCAGCGGCGGCGCGAAGACCCTGGTGCTGGCCTACGCGCCGCTGGAGAAGCTCTAGCGGAACCCGGAACCCGGAACCCGGAACCCGGAACCCGGAAGACGCGAACGCCCGGCGGATGCTCCGCCGGGCGCCCGGTCACCGGCCGGACGGGGCCGGCCGCGAGACGTCTGCGATCACTTGCCGAGCAGCGGGATCGGGGCGTCCTTGACGTCCTCGTCGAGGTCGGTGATCTCGGCGACCTCGTCGGCCGGCGGAGCCTTCACCGAGACCTTGGCGCCCCAGCCGGTGTAGCCGGTCTCCACCGTGGTGGAGGCGCCGTCACCGGCCGGGTAGGTGGTGGTCAGACGGGCGGGGAGCCGGTCGGCGCCGAGGACCAGCCTCCAGCTCACCACCGTCTTGGCCTCCTTGGCGGAGGGCTTCTCCATCACGGAGGCCCGGAACCACGGCGAGACCTTGTAGAGCTCACCGAAGGTGATCTTCCCGGTGTAGCCCCCGGTCTGCCGGGCGGCGTGCGCGAGCAGGGCCTTGAGCGTCGCGGGCTCGGCCGGGTTCACCAGCTGGCCCGCCGAGCCGAAGGCGCCGTTGACGGGGCCGGGGAAGCGGAGCCAGGTCTTGCCGGAGGGCAGGAACTCGCCGAACATGCCGCCGGAGAGGTAGGAGACGTTCTTCACCGTGACGGTCCGCTCGGGCTTGGTGAGCCCGGCGGTCAGCTTGGCGAAGGTCTTGGCGTCCTCGTCGTCCGAGTTCTGGGCGAGGGCCTCGAACTCCTCGAGCTGGCTGGCCTTGATGCGCAGCTTGGTGGTGTGGTCGGAGGCGACCACCCCGGAGCGGCCGAACTGCAGGACGCCCGTCCGGGTGGAGAAGACGTAGCGGGTGTTGCCCGAGACCATCTTCGTCTTCTCGGAGAAGCTCACCCCGCGGCCGGTGCCGAGCTTGCTCTGCAGCGCGGCGAGGGGGTCGGCGGGCGCCTGCGCGTGGGCGGCCGAGGCGAGCGTGGGGACGGCCAGGCCTGCTGCTGCGGCGCAGGCCAGACCGGCGATGAAACGCTTCAAGTGGATTCTCCCGTGTATTCCCTCCACCCCGTTCGGGAGGGACCCGGTCATCCTCTCGAATGAAGATCACAATAAAGTCTCGTCAAATACGGCTTATGGCGAATTAATGATTGATATTCCGTGCAGATGCCGGAGTCCGGTCAGGCGCCGAGTCTGCCCGATCGGCCGGCTCGGTGGCTCCCCTCAGCCGACCGGCAGCGTCGGGGGCGGGGAGAAGTCGCCGCCGACCCGGCCCGCGTCGGCCGTGTCCTCCGGCGGCGGGGGCGCCAGCGTCACGTCCGAACCCCAGCCGGTGTAGCGGGTGTCCGCGACCGTGGTGGTGGGCCGCCTCGGCGTGCCGGGGACCGGCTGCCGCCAGGTGGTCGTCAGCCGGCGGGCCAGGTTCGAGCGGTCCAGCCAGAGCCGGAAGCCGACCGTGATCTTCGCGCTCCGCCCCTTCGGCGGCCCGGCGAGCCGGTCGCGGAAGGAGGGGGAGACCCGGTAGAGCGTGCGCAGCGTCACGGCGCCCTGGTGGTAGGTGCCGGAGGGCAGCCTCCGCTTCACCGTGCTGTGGGAGAGCAGGGTGCCGAGGGTGGCGGGTTCGAAGACGTTCACGATCTGCGGCAGCGCCGCGGTCTGCTTGATGTTCGCCGGGCCGATCAGGCCGAGCCAGCTCTTGCCCTCGGGCAGCCAGGTCTCGTAGCCGGGCCCGGACAGGTACGCCTCGTTCGGGAAGCAGATCACCCGGGTCGAGCCGAGCCGCTGCCCGGTCAGGCCCTCGAACTCCCGGATCGCCCCGCGTCCCGCCTCCGTGCGTCCCGTCGTGTCCGTGGCGTACACCCCGGAGCCGTCGAACTCCACCCTGCCCCTGCGCCAGATGGTGACGACCGCCTTGCCGTCCCGGTAGACCCGTCCGACATCGGAGATCCGCAGCCCCGTGTGCTCGGCGAACCGCCGCTTCAACGCCGCCACGGGCGACGGCGCCCCCTGCGTCTGCGCCGGTCCGGCTTCCCCGGCTCCGGAGGTCCGGGCCTCCTGCGTCGATGCCCCGCGCTGCGCGGTACCGGCCCATGCGGTGCCGGCCTGCGCCGTACCCGGCTGCGGCAGCGCGGCGGCCAGTGCCACCGCGACGAGCGGAACGGCCCACCGTCTCATCGGATCCCCCTCACCGGAAGCCAGGATCCGCCAAGGTAGGCCACCCGCGCCCGCGCGGCTATGCCGCGGGTTGACAACTCCGCGCCCCCGCTTTGCGCGAGGGTGAGGGATGAGCCGTCCGGCCGGGAACGGGCCCGGGGCGGTTCCCGGCCGGGAACCGCCCCGGGAATCGGCCGGGAGGATTCACCGCTCCCGGCCGCCGGGCCGCGCCCGCTGTACGGCTGGCCGCGCCCCGCCCGCATCCGGTGGTGGCTCCGGACCCGGGCCGCGCCCCGCCCGGCCCGGTGGTGGCTCCGGGTCCGGGCGGCGCCCGGCTACCGGATCACCGCCGGTCGCCGGCGGGACCCGTGGTCAGGGCGTTGACGAGCTCCTTGGGGTCGGGCAGCTCGGCGGGCAGGTCCTTCGCGTCGACGACCTGGTCGGCCGGCGGGGCGGTGACGGTGACCTTCGAGCCCCAGCCGGTGTAGCGGGTCTCTACCGTCGAGGTCATCGACGACTCCTCGGCGGAGAGGGCCTCAGAGACCGTCACGCGCCGGGGCAGGCCCTTGCCGTCGAGCCAGAGCCGCCAGGAGAACCTGCTCTTGCCGAGCTCGTCGGTCGGCCTGGCGCCGATCGAGGTGCGGAAGCTCGAAGAGATCTTGTACAGCTCCGCGTAGGTCAGGGTGCCCTGGTGCCGGAGGCCGTCACGGGAGTGCCTGCCCGCAGGGGCCTTCACCAGGGCCGTCAGTACGGCGGGCTCCAGCACGTCGGGAGCCGGGGCGTAGACGGGACCGCCCTTGAAGCTCACCCAGGTCTTGCCCTCGGGGAGCTGCTTTCCGTAGGCGCCGCCGGAGACGTAGACGCGGTTCCCGACGTTGATCGTGCGGTACGGGTCGAGCGAACCGAAGGCGGACGACTCCTCGTCGCCCTGGTTCCCCGCTCCCTTCGCGGTGGTGGTCATCCGCGTGGTGATGTCGTAGGCCACCGGTCCGGTGGGGCCGAACTGCAGCCTGCCCTTGGCCGCGAACGTGAACCCGGTGGTCCCGTCGACGACCGTGCGCGCGGTCTGTGTGATCTGGACACCGTGCCCGGCCTTGAACTGCTGCCTGAGCGCGTTCGCGGGGTCGGCCGGGGCGGCCTGTGCGGAGGTGGAGGTGGCGGTGGCCAGCGCGGGTGCGATGAGCATCGCGGCGGTCAGGGCGATCGATCGCCTCATGGAGTCAGCCGTTTCTTCTGGGTGGATATGAGGGGAACGGCATTCTGTCAGGTAATGATCATCAGTGAATCCGGAATCCCCGTTCCGAGGGATTCCGCGTGACCCGGTGTTCCGCAGGGCCGTACCGCGGAAGGCCTGCTGGAAAGTCCCGCACCCCGGCGGCCCGGCGCCACCGGGCCGGTTACGCTGCGGACAGCCGCCGTCCACGAGTGGGCGGGACGCAGACGAGGAGGTCTGTCATGGATGCCGAGCCGAGGATCCGCGTGGTCATCGCCAAGCCGGGGCTGGACGGCCACGACCGGGGTGTGAAGATCGTGGCCAGGGCGCTGCGGGACGCCGGGATGGAGGTCGTCTACACCGGCCTGCACCAGACGCCCGAGCAGATCGTGCGCACCGCCGTGCAGGAGGACGCCGCCGCGGTCGGCCTGTCGATCCTGTCGGGGGCCCACATGACCCTCTTCGCCAAGGTGATCGAGCTGCTCAGGGAGAACGACGCGGGCGACATCGTGGTGTTCGGCGGCGGGATCATCCCGGAGGACGACATGCCCGAACTGGAGAGGATGGGCGTCGCCCGGATCTTCACCCCGGGGGCGACCACGGAGGAGATCGTCGAATGGGTGCGGAGCGCCGTGCCCGCCCGGGTCTGACCGGCCTTCCCGCCGTGCGGCCCGCCGAGGTTGTGCGCCCCGCCGAGGCTGTGCGCCCCGTCGACGCGGTGCGGCCCGCCGAGGCTGTGCGGTCCGTCGACGCGGTGCGGCCCGCCGAGGCTGTGCGGTCCGTCGACGCGGTGCGGGCCGCCGGGTACGCGGGGACCGCCGATGCCGCGCGCCCCGCCGGGTACGCGGTACGAGCCGCAGGATGGCCCCGGTGACCTCGCGGGGGCGCCGGGGAGGCTAGGCTTCATTGGCGCAAAAATCGCCAGGCTCCCCTCACTGTCTGTGGAGCCGGACCGCCGACATCTGTACACCAGCCGGACAAGCAAGGACGGACCCCTCGTGGACCTGTTCGAACATCAGGCGAAGGAGCTCTTCGCGGAGTACGGCATCCCCGTGCCGCGCGGCATCGTCGCGCACACCGTGGAGGAGGCGCGCGCGGCAGCGGAGGAGCTGACCGGCCGCGTCGTCGTCAAGGCCCAGGTCAAGACCGGTGGCCGAGGCAAGGCGGGCGGCGTGAAGGTCGCCGACGACGCCGCCGACGCCGAGCGGAAGGCCACCGACATCCTCGGGATGGACATCAAGGGCCACACGGTCCACAAGGTCCTGATCGAGGAGGCCAGCGCGATCGCGGAGGAGTACTACTTCTCCTTCCTCCTCGACCGCGCGAACCGCACCTTCCTCGCCATCTGCTCCGCCGCCGGCGGAATGGACATCGAAGAGGTCGCGCACAGCACCCCCGAGAAGGTCGCCAAGATCCCGGTCTCCCCGCTCACCGGCGTCGACCGGGCCAGGGCCCGTGAGATCGCCGCGGCCGGCGGACTGCCGGAGAAGGCGCTCGACGGCGCGGCCGAGCTCATCGAGAAGCTCTGGGCCGCCTTCGTCGACGAGGACGCCTCCCTGGTCGAGGTGAACCCGATGATCCTGTCCGCCGACGGCCAGGTGAAGGCCCTCGACGGCAAGGTCACCCTCGACGACAACGCCGCCTTCCGCCAGCCCGAGCACGAGGCCTACGCGGACAAGGCGGCCGAGGACCCGCTGGAGGCCGCGGCCAAGGCCAAGGACCTCAACTACGTCAAGCTCGACGGCAGCGTCGGCATCATCGGCAACGGCGCGGGCCTGGTCATGAGCACCCTCGACGTCGTCGCCTACGCGGGCGAGGCGTTCCCCGGGCAGCCCAAGCCCGCCAACTTCCTCGACATCGGCGGCGGCGCCTCGGCCGAGGTGATGGCGGCCGGCCTGGAGATCATCATCTCCGACCCGTCGGTGAAGTCGATCTTCGTGAACGTGTTCGGCGGCATCACCGCCTGCGACGCGGTCGCCAACGGCATCGTGGCCGCCTTCCAGCTGCTGGAGAGCCGCGGCGAGGCCGTCACCCGCCCCCTGGTCGTCCGCCTGGACGGCAACAACGCCCTGCTCGGGCGGCAGATCCTGGCCGACGCCAAGCTTGCCGGCGTCGAGCTGGTCGACACGATGGACGAGGCGGCCAAGCGCGCCGCCGAGCTCGCTGCGGTAGGTGCGTAATGGCTATCTGGCTGACCGAGAACAGCAAGATCATCGTTCAGGGCATGACCGGCGGGGAGGGCACCAAGCACACCCGCCGCATGCTCGCCGCCGGAGCCCGGGTGGTGGGCGGCGTCAACGCCCGCAAGGCCGGCACCGTCCACGAGGGCCTGCCGGTGTTCGGCACCGTGGCCGAGGCCATGGCCGAGACCGGCGCGGACGTGTCGGTGGTGTTCGTGCCGCCGGCGTTCACCAAGGACGCGGTCAAGGAGGCCATCGACGCCGAGATCCCGCTCTGCGTGGTGATCACCGAAGGCGTGCCGGTGCACGACACCACCGAGTTCTGGGCGTACGCGGTGGCCAAGGGCGGCAGGACGCGCATCATCGGCCCGAACTGCCCGGGCATCGCCTCGCCGGGCGCCTCCAACGCCGGCATCATCCCGGCCGACATCACCACGGCGGGCCGGATCGGCCTGGTGTCGAAGTCGGGCACGCTGACCTACCAGCTGATGTACGAGCTGCGGGACTTCGGGTTCTCCACGGCGGTGGGCATCGGCGGCGACCCGGTGATCGGCACGACGCACATCGACGCGCTGGAGGCCTTCCAGGCCGACCCGGGCACGGACGCGATCGTGATGATCGGGGAGATCGGCGGAGACGCCGAGGAGCGGGCCGCGGCCTACATCGAGCAGCACGTGACCAAGCCGGTGGTGGCCTACGTGGCGGGGTTCACCGCGCCGGAGGGCAAGACCATGGGGCACGCGGGCGCGATCGTCTCGGGGTCGGCCGGGACGGCGCAGGCCAAGAAGGAGGCGCTGGAGAAGGTCGGGGTGCGGGTCGGCAAGACCCCCAGCGAGACCGCCCGCCTCATGCGCGAGGTCATGCGGTCCCGCTGACCGCCCGCGCCGTGCGGGACCGCATCGAGCCGTGCGGGACCGTACCGAGCCGTGCGGGACCGTACCGAGCCGTGCGGGACCGCCGGCCGTCCGGCGGGTTCGGCGAGCAGTCCACGGGAGGCGTCCGGTGCATCGCGCCGGGCGCCTCCCGCGCGTCCCTCCCCGGCGGGCGGTCCCGGGAGGACCTCTCCGGGACCCGCCCTTCCGGAAATCCGTCTGATGTACGGCATTCCTCCCGTACGGCGTGCGACACGCGGACCGATGAGAGCCCTCCTACCGGAAGATCGGTGAGACCATCGGGTACTGTGACGGCCCTTCTCGACCATTTCCGGACGGCTCCCCGAACCGTCCTCAGTCGCATCCCCCTGCCCGGCGCCACGGGTGACGACGACGTCCGCAGGCCGCTCCCCGTCTCAGGAATGCTCGCCGCCGCCTGGACGCTCGGCGTCGGCCTGGCGGTGCTCACCACGCTCACGCTGATCGGCTGGATCGCCGCCCCCCGGGGCGCGCTCGGCGGCGGCCTGCCCGAGGTGTTCCGTACGGCGGCGCAGCTCTGGCTGGCCGCGCACCACGCGGGGTTCGCGATCCCCGGCGGATCGGTCGGGCTGATCCCGCTCGGGCTGGTGGCCCTGCCCGCGTTCCTGCTCTACCGCGCCGGGATCTGGATGGCCCGCGACGCGGACCTGCGGCTGCGGCTGCCCGCCCGGCTGCCCAGGAACAGTCCCAAGGAGCAGGCCAACGCCCGGCGGCGGGCCCAGCTGGTCCTGATCGCGCAGGCGGGCATCTCGCTGGCGGCGCCGTACGCGCTGCTGGCGGGGGTGGTCGGGCTCGTCGCCCGCAACCCGATCACCCAGCCGTTCCTGGGCGAGGTGCTGGTCAGCCACCTGATCCTGGCCTTCGTCGCGGGCTCGCTGGCGACCGTCAGGGCGATCGGGCCGTGGCGGGTGATGCCGCGTCTGCTGCCCGAACGGCTGCGCGCGGTCGCGGGCGGTACCGCCGCGGCCATGGGGATCATGCTGCTGGCGGGGGCCCTGCTGGTGCTCGGCGCCGTGGTGGCGGGGTTCGGCGAGGTGCGGCACCTGACGGACGTGCTGGCCCCCGGGATCGTCGGCGGCCTGCTGCTCCTGCTGATCCAGGGGCTCTACCTGCCCAACGCGTTCATCTGGGGGATGTCCTACATCGCCGGGCCGGGGTTCGCGGTCGGGACCGGCACGCTGATCGCCCCGACCGGGGTGCAACTGGGCACCGTGCCCAGCCTGCCGGTCCTGGGGGCGCTGCCCGAGGCGGGGCCGACGCCGGCCTGGCTCATGGCGGTGATCGCGGTCCCGTTCGTCGCCGGAGCGGTGGCGGGCGTCGTGCTCGTCAGGATCGCGCCCTCTCCCACGTACGAGGGCGCGCCGCTGTGGGGCTTCGCCTGCGGCATCGCCACCGGGTGCGCGGCGGGGGCGCTGGCGGCCCTGTCCGGCGGCGCGCTCGGCGGCGGCAGGCTCGCCGCGATGGGCCCCGCGGCCTGGGAGGTCATGCTCTCGGTGACGCTGGAGACGGGGGTCGCGGCGGGCATCTCGGCGGGACTGGCCAACTGGTGGCTGATCTTCCGGGGCCAGAACACCGCCGTCGCCAGGGCGGCGGCGAAGGCCGCCTCGGCGGCGGCCCCCGTCCGCAAGGCGGGCGCGAAACTGGCCATGGCCGCGGGGTCGGTGGCCGGCCGGGCCAGGGCCGCCGACGCGGAGGAGCAGCGCGCGCTCCCCGGCCACTGGCTGGACGCCACCGAGTGCGACACCCAGCCGATCCCGGTCATCCGGGACGACTGGGAGGACGAGCACGCCTCCGCCGCCCCGGAGAAGCCGCGGCGGAAGCGGCGTCCGGAGCCGCCGAGGCCGCCCCGGCGCGACATCGTGGACGAGTCCGACGACAAGGGCGGACACGTGATCTACGTGGATCCCTACGCCTGGGACCGCGACTGAGTCGTCCCCGGGCGCGTCAGGCGACCGGGTCGGAAACCGGCCGGACGGGGACCGGGCGCGTCAGGCGACCGGGTCGGAAACCGGCCGGACGGGGACCGGGTGCGTCAGGCCGTGGCCGGGTCGGAAACCCCCCGGATCAGGGGCCGAACGGGAAGCGCAGCTGACCGGGTTCGACGAAGGGAAGCTTCTTCCTCATCGCGTCCTCCAGCCGGTTGAGGCACTCGTCCTGGGCGGTGACGGTGCCCGCGCCCCGGCGGCACTCGTCGTAGGCGGACAGCTCGTCGCGCAGGTAGAGCTGGAACGCCGACGCCATGATCGAGAACAGGAGCGCCGCCGACGCGACGGCGATGCCGGCCACGGCCGTGCCGATCGGTTTGGCCACCGACCTGAGCGCCGGGATCGCCCGGACCGAGACGACGAGCGCGAAGATCGACATGACCAGTCCCGCCATCGGGAGCATGAGGGTCATCACCGCCGACGCGAACGCGAGCCACAGGGCCCGCCGTCCCGCGCTCTCCGCCGGCCGTAGCTGGACGGGTGTCGTCACTGCCAACCTCCTTGCGTCGCCCGAGCGGACGGACCTATACCCTTGCAGCGGCGTGAGTCCCCGTCCGAATGGAGTGCGTCGGTGTCATCCCAGGCCGCTCGGCTCGTGGTTCTCGTGTCCGGCTCTGGAACAAACCTACAGGCCTTGCTGGACGCCGTGGCAGACCAGGGCTACGGCGCCCGGATCGTGGCGGTGGGCGCCGACCGCGACGGGATCGAAGGACTGGCCCGCGCGGAGCGCGCCGGGGTGCCGGTCTTCGTCGAGCGCGTCGCCGACCATCCGGACCGCGCGGCGTGGGACCGGGCGCTCGCGGCCAGGATCGGCGAGCACGAGCCCGACCTGGTGGTCTGCGCCGGGTTCATGAAGATCCTCGGCGCGCCGACGCTGACCGCCTTTCCCGTGCTCAACACCCACCCCGCGCTGCTGCCGTCCTTCCCGGGCGCGCACGGGGTCCGCGACGCCCTCGCGTACGGCGTGCGGGTCACCGGCTGCACCGTGATGCTCGCCGACGCGGGGGTCGACACCGGCCCGATCATCGCGCAGGAGGCCGTCCGCGTCTACGACGGCGACGACGAGCACACCCTGCACGAGCGCATCAAGACCGTGGAGCGCGGCCTGCTCGTCGACACCGTCGGCCGGATGGCCCGCGAGGGCTGGACGGTCACCGGCCGGACCGTCCGCCTCGGGCGGCCCGCCGACCCCCGCTGATCCCCCGCTCGACCCCCGCCGACCAGGCGGCCGGGCGACCCGGCGGATGAGCCGGGCGCCCCCGGAGAACCGGAACCCAACAGGAGGACCGAGAAGTGACCCGCATCGCCATCCGGCGCGCGTTGATCGCGGTGTACGACAAGACCGGGCTGGAGGAGCTGGCACGCGGGCTCGACGCCGCGGGGGTGGAGATCGTCTCCACCGGCGGCACCGCCGCGAAGATCGCCGCTTTCGGCGTCCCGGTGACCCCCGTGGAGGCGCTGACCGGCTTCCCCGAGTGCCTCGACGGCCGCGTCAAGACCCTGCACCCGCGCGTGCACGCGGGACTGCTCGCCGACGGCGGCAACCCCGCCCACGTCGCGCAGCTGGAGGAACTGGAGATCGCCCCGTTCGAGCTGGTCGTGGTCAACCTCTACCCCTTCCAGCAGACCGTCGCCTCCGGCGCCTCCGACGCCGAGTGCGTGGAGCAGATCGACATCGGCGGCCCGGCGATGATCCGCGCCGCCGCCAAGAACCACGGCACCGCCGCGGTCGTGGTGGATCCGGCCGCCTACGGCGACGTGCTCGCCGCGGTCGCCGCCGGAGGCTTCACCCTCACCGAGCGCCGCCGCCTGGCCGCCGCCGCCTACGCGCACACCGCCTCCTACGACACCGCGGTGGCCTCCTGGTTCGCCGACGTCTACACGGCGGAGGAGGATGCCTGGCCCGCGTTCATGGGAGCCTCCTGGGAGCTGTCGGCCGCCCTGCGCTACGGGGAGAACCCGCACCAGCGCGCCGCCCTCTACACCGCGGGCGCGGGAGGGCTGGCCGGAGCCGAGCAGCTGCACGGCAAGGAGATGTCCTACAACAACTACCTCGACGCCGACGCGGCCTGGCGGGCGGCGTGGGACTTCGCCGAGCCCGCCGTCGCGATCATCAAGCACCAGAACCCGTGCGGCATCGCGGTCGGCGCCGACGTCGCCGAGGCGCACCGCAAGGCCCACGCCTGCGACCCGGTCTCGGCCTACGGCGGCGTCATCGCGGTCAACGGCGAGGTCACCGAGGCGCTGGCCCGGCAGATCGCCGAGGTCTTCACCGAGGTCGTGGTGGCCACCGGCTTCACCGCCGAGGCGCTGGCCGTACTGACCGAGAAGAAGAGCCTCCGCCTGCTGGCCTGCCCCGGAGGCCCGGCCAACCCGACCGAGTTCCGCCGGATCGACGGCGGCCTGCTGGTGCAGACCGCCGACCGGGTGGACGCCCCCGGTGACGCGGCCGGGACCTGGGAGCTCAAGGCGGGCCCCGCGGCGTCGGCGGAGGTCCTCGCGGACCTGGCCTTCGCCTGGACGGCGTGCCGCTCGGTGAAGTCCAACGCGATCCTGCTGGCCTCCGGCGGGGCGAGCGTCGGCGTCGGCATGGGCCAGGTCAACCGGGTCGACTCGGCCCAGCTCGCGGTCTCCCGCGCCGGGGACCGCGCCGCGGGGTCGGTGGCGGCCTCCGACGCGTTCTTCCCCTTCGCCGACGGCCTCAAGGTGCTCGCCGACGCGGGCGTGCGGGCGATCGTGGAGCCCGGCGGCTCCATCCGGGACGACGAGGTGATCGCCGCGGCCGAGGCCGCCGGGATCACCCTCTATTTCACCGGCACCCGTCACTTCTTCCACTAGGAGCCCGGCCTTCCCCGGGGAGCCCGGCCGGGGGTCCGCAGGCCCCCGGCCGGGCCCCGGCGCGCCTCCGGGCGGAGAACCTCCGGAAAGTCCTACGGCGGGAGCCCGGTCCGCCGATATGAGGGGTGCCACTCGCGCGAGGCCTCCCGGCCGGCGCCTTCCGCGGACCTCGGGGACCCGAGGCGCCCAGGGGGCGGCTCACTGGGACAGGAGACAAAAGAGTGGCGAGTTGAACACAATTTTTCGGCTCGACGAGGTTTGGCACTCGCTTAGCCTGTGTCATCCCTTCTCTTCCCCTTGGAGATCTCCCATGGCCGTGCTCGACTTCCTGCTCCCCGCGCTGGTGATGATCGCCGGATTCTGGCAGAGCCCCGTCCTGCTGGTGGCGCTCGCGCTCGGTGCGGGTTACCTGGGGGCCAAGGCCGTGGAGGTCATCCCCTTCACCCGCCGGATCATCGAGCGGCGCGAGGCCGAGGCCCAGGCCAAGGCGGCCGAGCGCGGCTGATCCGCCGCACGCGCGGTCCGGCGGGCGCACCTGCGGTCCGGCGGGCGCACACGCGGTCCGGCGGGCGCACCTGCGGTCCGGCGGGCGCACGCGCGGTCCGCCGGGCGGCGCGCGGGCACGCCACCCGGGCACGGCACGGTCGCTCCCGCAGGCGGTGCCGACGGCCGGACGCGGACGATCTCATGAGAAAGTTGACATCATGAGCGCGCAGATTCTGGACGGCAAGGCCACCGCGGCGAAGATCAAGGCAAATCTGACGGAGCGGGTGGCCGCGCTGAAGGAGCGGGGGATCACCCCCGGGCTCGGCACGGTCCTGGTCGGCGACGACCCCGGCAGCCAGATCTACGTCGCCGGCAAGCACCGCGACTGCGCCGAGGTCGGCATCTCCTCCATCCGCAGGGACCTGCCGGACAACGCCACCCAGGCCGAGGTCGAGGAGGTCATCGACGACCTCAACGCCTCGCCCGAGTGCACCGGTTACATCGTCCAGCTCCCGCTGCCCCGCCACCTGGACACCCAGGCGCTCCTGGAGCGCATGGACCCCGCCAAGGACGCCGACGGCCTCCACCCGGTCAACCTGGGCCGTCTGGTGCACATGGTCGACGCGCCGCTGCCCTGCACCCCGCACGGCATCGTCCTGCTCCTGCAGGAGTACGGCGTGCCGCTCAAGGGCGCCGAGGTCGTCGTGGTCGGCCGCGGCATCACGGTGGGGCGCTCGCTGGGCCTGCTGCTGACCCGCCGGTCGGAGAACGCCACCGTCACCCTCTGCCACACCGGCACCCAGGACCTGGCGGCCCACACCCGGCGCGCCGATGTCGTCGTCGCCGCCGCGGGCGTGCCGCACCTGATCACCGCGGACATGGTCAAGCCCGGCGCGGCCGTGCTCGACGTCGGCGTCTCCCGGGTCGAGGGGAAGATCGCCGGTGACGTCGCTCCGGACGTGGCGGACGTCGCGGGCTTCCTGACCCCCAACCCCGGCGGCGTGGGCCCGATGACCCGCGCCCTGCTGCTCGCCAACGTGGTCGAGGCCGCCGAGCGCCAGGCCGGGACGGCCTGACGCCCGCCGGGCGGACCTGGAACCCGGCCCGGCTAGGACGCCCGGCGGCCCACGGCGGTCGTCGCCGGGGCGGGCTCGCCGCCGCCGGTCGCGCGCTGCGGCGGCACGACCGGGGTGGGCCTGACCAGTCCCAGGGCCACGACCTCGTTGGCCAGCCTGGTGCGCCGGTTGGTGCCCTCCGGGATCCGGAACTTCTGGTAGAGGCGGAGGAGGTGCTGCTTGACCGCCGCCTCCGTCACCACCAGATCGTCCGCGATCTCCCGTGCCGTGGCCGGGGCGACGAACGCCTCGTCCGAGAGCGCCGGCCGGCACAGCGACGTCAGGACGTCCACCTCCCGCCTGGTCAGCTCCGGCGCCGCCGCGCGGCGGAGCTCGACCTCGGGGACGAAGTCCTCGCGCGGGATCCCGCCGACCCGGCCCCGCGCGGCGCCGAAGGAGACGACGTCGCCGTCGTCGAGGACCCTCCGGGCGATCGGCCTGCCGTTCACCCGGGTGCCGTTGCGGGACAGGCCCAGGTCGACGACGTACAGGTAGGGTCCGCGCCGGACGAATTCCGCGTGCAGCCGGGACACGCTCGGATCGGTGAGCCGGATGTCGACTCCCCGGCCTCGCCCGACCGTCGTGATCTCGGGGCGCAACGGGACCACCTCACCGGTGTCCTCGATGCGTATGAACGGCCCCTCCACGGCAGTTCCTCCCCAGGTAGCCCGCCGTAACTGTTACTACAGCTCCGGCTTACCCAAACGAGGGGATGCGGAATCTCCTTTGCCAGAAGCAGAATCCTTCATGAAATTGGTCTGGACCTCTCCAAAAGGTTTCCCCTGCTCACGGGTAGACTTCCGAGGAAGATAAGCGGAGGAAATACTCATGGCGGACAAGCCCACCAAAGGCCTCGCCGATGTCGTAGCCGCGTCCACAGCGCTCAGTGACATCGACGGTCAGGCCGGTCGCCTGTTCTATCGCGGATACGACATCCACGATCTGGCCGGCCGTACCACCTTCGAAGAGACCGCCCACCTGCTGCAGCGCGGCGCGCTCCCCACCCGGGAGCAGCTGGCCGCCTACGGCGCGGAGCTGGTCGAGGGGCGCACCCTCGGGGCCCTCGTCGAAGCCAACATCGCGGAGATCGCGGCCACCCAGGCGCCCATGGAGGCGCTGCGCACGCTGGTCTCGCTCGCCGCCGCGGACGATCCGGACAAGGACGCGAGCAGCCCGGAGGCCAACCGGAGAAAGGCCGCCCGGCTGACCGCCCAGCAACCGGTCCTGGTGGCCCGCTACCATGCGGCCAGGACCGGTGCGCCGATCCCGGACCCGGACCCGGCGCTCGGCGTCGCCGCGAACTTCCTGCTGCAGATCACCGGACGCGCCGCCGACGACCGCGCCGTGGAGATCTTCGACACCTGCCTGGTGCTGCACGCCGACCACACGATGAACGCCTCGACGTTCGCCGCCCGCGTCTGCGCCGCGACCCTGTCGGACATGCACTCGGCCGTCGTCGCCGCGATCGGCACGCTCAAGGGTCCGCTGCACGGCGGCGCCAACGAGCAGGTCATGCGCACCCTGGAGGCGCTCGACCCGGGCGGCGTGGCGCAGGCCGTACGCGACAGGCTGGCGGCCGGCGAGAAGATCATGGGCTTCGGGCACCGCGTCTACAAGACCGAGGACCCGCGCGCCACGCACCTGCGCACGATGTCGCAGGAGCTCGCCGAGGCCTCCGGGGACGACACGTACCACCGGATGTCCAGGGAGATGGAGGAGGTCGTCTTCGAGGCGAAGGGCCTCTACCCGAACGTCGACTTCTACGCCGCGACGGTCTACCACTACCTCGGCATCCCGACCGACCTGTTCACTCCGGTCTTCTCGGTCAGCCGCATGTCAGGATGGACCGCACACGTCATCGAGCAGCACGCCGACAACCGGTTGATCCGCCCGGACAGCGAGTACATCGGCGAGCGGGACCAGAAGTGGAAGCCGATCGGCGACCGGTGAGCGCGCGAACGACAGAGGACCGCTGGGGCCCGTATCCGCTGGTGCTGGCGGGTGCGGTCCTCGCCGTGGCATACGCCGTCCTGGTGGACGTCTACTGGGGCGGCTTCACGCTGGGCGCCGTGCTCACCCTGGGCGCGCTCGCCCGGCTGATCGGGGCCGGCGGGCGGCTGGCCGTACGGAAGAAGGCGACGGACGTCGTGACGCTGGGGATCCTCGGCGTCGCGCTCATGGGCGGCGCCCTCATCCTGATCTTCAAGGACCGGCTGCCCTGGTAGAAGTCGCACCCGCACAAGTCGTCGGATGACCGGGTGGCCCTCAGGCCCCCCGCGTCCGTCCGATAGCCTCAACGGCCAGTGAGCCTCAAAAGGACTGTCTGGCCCGTGTTAGTTCAGAAGGGGAACCACACGCATGCCCAAGATCAAGGTAGAGAACCCCGTCGTCGAGCTTGACGGCGACGAGATGACGAGGATCATCTGGCAGTTCATCAAGGAACAGCTGATCCTCCCCTACCTCGACGTCGACCTGAAGTACTACGACCTCGGCATCGAGCACCGCGACGCCACGGACGACCAGGTGACGATCGACTCCGCCAACGCCATCAAGCAGTACGGCGTCGGCGTCAAGTGCGCCACCATCACCCCGGACGAGGCGCGGGTCGAGGAGTTCGGCCTCAAGAAGATGTGGAAGTCCCCGAACGGGACCATCCGCAACATCCTCGGCGGCGTGGTCTTCCGCGAGCCGATCATCATGTCCAACGTGCCGCGGCTGGTGCCGGGCTGGACCAAGCCGATCGTCATCGGCCGTCACGCCTTCGGCGACCAGTACCGCGCCACCGACGTCAAGATCCCCGGCGAGGGTTCGCTGACGCTGACCTTCACCCCGAAGGACGGCTCGGAGCCGATCGAGCTCAACGTCTTCGACTTCCCGGGCGCCGGCGTCGCGATGGCGATGTACAACCTGGACGAGTCGATCCGCGACTTCGCCCGCGCCTCGATGCGGTACGGCCTGGCCCGCAACTACCCGGTCTACCTGTCGACGAAGAACACGATCATGAAGGCCTACGACGGGCGCTTCAAGGACATCTTCGCCGAGGTGTTCGAGACCGAGTTCAAGAAGGACTTCGAGGCCGCCGGCATCTCCTACGAGCACCGCCTGATCGACGACATGGTCGCCGCGGCGATGAAGTGGGAGGGCGGCTACGTCTGGGCCTGCAAGAACTACGACGGCGACGTGCAGTCCGACACCGTCGCGCAGGGCTTCGGCTCGCTCGGCCTGATGACCTCGGTCCTGATGTCGCCCGACGGGCGCACCGTCGAGGCCGAGGCCGCCCACGGCACCGTGACCCGTCACTACCGTGAGCACCAGAAGGGCAACCCGACCTCCACCAACCCGATCGCCTCGATCTTCGCGTGGACCCGGGGCCTGGCCCACCGCGGCAAGCTCGACAACACCCCCGCGGTGACCGACTTCGCCGAGAAGCTGGAGCAGGTCTGCATCGAGACCGTCGAGGGCGGCCAGATGACCAAGGACCTCGCCCTGCTCGTCGGCGGCGACGCCCAGTGGCTGACCACCCAGGACTTCCTGGCGGCCCTGGACGAGAACCTGCAGCGGAAGATGGCCTGACCGCCTTCCGCCTCGGGGGAGGGACGGCCTGACCGTCCCCCGGCAGCACAGGAGGGGGCCGCCCGCCGGGCGGCCCCCTCCCGCTTGCCCGGCCCTTCCTGCCCTCCGGCTGTTCCGTCCCGTTCGACCCGGCCGCTCCGTGCGGCCCCGTTCAGCCCGTCCGTCCGGGCCGGGGCGCGCTCACCGGAGCGTCTCCAGCTCGCCGGTGGAGAGGGGCAGCACGCCGTACTCGCGCGTCGCGCTCTCCTCGGTCCTGACCAGGATCTCGTCCGAGGTGACCCAGCCCTGGAAGACCCAGTGGCGCCAGCCGCCGTACGGGGTGATGTCGCGCCGGACCTCGCGCCCGGTCGCGACGTCGACGATCACCGGTTCCTCCTCGCCGTTCGAAGCGACGACCCTGCGCCCGTCGGGGGAGACGCCGGAGGGCGGGTTGCCCGGCCACTCGTCCGTGCGGACGGTCCGCAGGCGCTTGCCGCCGGGGGAGAGGAAGCGCAGCTCGCTCTCGTAGGGCCCGTCCTCGGCGGCCGTGACCCGGTGGACCACCGGCCCGGTCGGTGTCCAGCCGATGAGGGTGTCGCCGGGACCGACGCGGAACCGCGACCGCCGCCCCGTCCGGAGGTCGGTCATCTGGACCGGCCGGCCCTGCGCCGGTTGGAACGCCAGACGGCGGCCGTCCGGGGTGAAGAGGGGGCCGCGCCGGTCGGTGAAGTCGATGTCGGGGTCGAGCGGGTCCGAGGCGGGGACCGCCCTCCCTGTCCTCAGGTCGTGGACGACCAGGCGCAGATCCTGCGTACGCCCGTAGGCCAGGTGACGGCCGTCACGGCTGACCGCGAACAGGCCGGGCACGGGCAGGGCCCCCGGCGAGGGCGGGACCGGCACGGCGTCCGTCGCCAGGTGCCAGCGTTCGCACGGGTCGCCGGTGCACCCGGAGAGCACGCCTGCCGGCGGGGAGGTCGCGGGCGGGCCGCCGGACGGCATGGGCGGCGGAGCCACCGGTCTCGTCGCCGGGGCACCGAAGACGACCGCCATCCGGGAGTCCGGAGGCGTGTCCAGCACCTGGTGGATCCCGCCGGTGACGAGGTCCACCAGGTGGACCTCGTCGTCGGTGCGCTGCAGCACCGCGCGGTCGCCGGCCATGCCCTGAAGGCTCCAGGGAGTCGTGGCGCCGGGCAGCCGGACGTTCCGCAGGATCCGGCCCGACCGTAGGCTCCTGACGGTGAGGACGTCGCCCAGGTCCGGGAGATCCGTACCGTAGGCGCGGAATGCCCCCCAGTAGAGACCGGCCGACCGCTGGCCGTCCGCCGAGACGAGGGCGTGGCCCCGGGTGACGTCGGAGTGCACGCCGGTGTGGCGGGCCTCGCCGGGGACGCCGCGAAGACGCGTGCCGTCCCGGTCGAAGAGCGCCCACGGCCTGTCCTCTCCTTCGGCGGGGCTCCCTTCCCCTTCTTCGGGGTCGCCCTCCCCGCCGTGGCAGGGGAAGCCGACGATCTCGCGGGCGTCCCGGCCCAGGCTGAGGACCTCGCAGACGCCTTCCAGCCGCCTGGCGAGCCCCGTCTCGAAGTCGGTGAGGTAGACCTCGGGTTCTCCGCCCAGGCGGGCCGCGGAGAAGAACCGGCCGTCCCCGGAGACGTGCAGGTCGAGGCGGTCCTGCGCGGACAGGCCGTCCAGCAGCCCCGGATCGAGCTCGATCCTCCTGCCGCTCGCGAGGTCGTGGGCGACGAAGCGCCCTCCGGTCGCGCTGAGGTAGGCGACCCGGCGACCGTCGGTGCTCACCCGGAACGGGGTCCAGATCCGCCGCGTCCCGTCGTCGCCGGACAGGTACGCGGCGGCATCGGGCACCTCGATCCGCCACAGGCCCTCGCTCCCCCCGACCGGCCTCGCGCCCGCGACGGGTTCTGCGGACCGTACGGCCAGCTGCCAGCCGGAGCAGTGGGGGGCATGCTCGGGGCCGAAGCGGTACGGGCACTGCTCCCACCAGGCGTGGCTGACGGTCACCGGGAGCGGCGGAGGCTCCCAGGGGCCGGTCAGCGGGCGGGGGCCGTCCGGTCCGGAGTCCGGGCGGAGGGCCAGGGCCAGGCCGATCACCAGACCGAGCGCGGCCAGGACGGCGACCGCCCAGCGATTCCGGCGCCACGGGCCCCAGGGCGCGGTCACCAGGGGTCGACCTTGCCGATGACGGGGAACCGGTGGCTCTCCACCGGGCCGACCCCCGGCGCCTCGGAGGTCTTGCCGGTGGCCGGGTCGACCAGGCGGAGGTCGTCGTCACCGGCGTCGTCGAGATCGAGCCTGGCCAGGAAGCGGCCGCGCGCGTCCCAGCCGAGCAGCTCCGGGGCGTGGCCGTCCTCGGTGAGCGCGGCCCGGATCCGCACCCGGCGGGTGGTCGTGCCGGTGGCCGGGTCCACCGTCGCGGCCTCGCCGTCCCGGGTCAGGATCAGCAGGCGGCGCCCGTCGGGGAAGAGCCCGGCGACCGCCTCCGGATCGAAGGGCGCCCGCGTGCGCACGGCGCCGGCCGGATCGACGGTGACCAGCTCGGCCCGGCCGCCCTCGGGCGCGGTGACCGCGGTGAACCCCCGCGGACCGACGCCGAGCACCCGCGCGATCCCGGGCACCCGCACGCCCCGCCCGCCGCCGGTGCCCGCCAGGAGGGTCGTGCCCGTCCCGGGCCGGGCGGTGGTGAGGGTGACGAGGCGGCCGTCGTGGGAGAGCACCGGCACCGGCAGCTCCGCGTCGGTCAGCGGGCCGGTGAGGTCGTGGCGGGCCCCGGTGCGCAGGTCGTGGTGGACCATCCGCCGGGTCCGGGAGTGCAGGTAGACGGCGTGGAAGCCGTCGCCGCTGAGCGCGAACGGCGCGGGGCGGGGCAGCGGCCCCCGCCGTCCGGCGAACGTCGCGGCCTGCAGGGCCATGACCGAGTCGCCCGGGTCGTCGGGCCCGTCGTCCACGGAGAACAGCTCCCAGGCCGTGCACCTCCGGAAGGTCAGGCGGGTGCCGCACTTCGGCAGCGCCGCGTGGCCGATCGGCCGGGAGGAGGTCTCCTCGTGGCCCTTGGGAGCGGTCCAGGCGACGGCGTCGGGAGGCGGCGGGGCCGGGACGGACCAGGCGAGCGCGACGCCCGTCGCGACGGCCGCGGCGACCGCCGCGAGGGCGGTCGCGGGAGCCGCCCACCGGCGTCCCCGGTGCGGGCGCGGGACGGGCCGCCACGAGTGGGTGCCCATGGCCAGGGCGACGAACGGCACCACCAGGCTTGTCAGGAGGAAGAGCGCTCTGATCGCGTCCGGCGGGTCCGGCGCCGTGCTCCGGAACCCGCACCACAGGGCGGCCACCGCCCCTCCGGTCGCCAGCGCGTGCGCGGACCGGGACCGGGCGGCGACCTCCGCCGCCACCCGGTCGGCCGGCTCGTCGGGCAGCGGCCGCGTCCGCAGCCCCCGGAGCAGGACCGGTACGGCCGCCACCGCGGCGGCCGTGACGGCGGTCCACGGCAGGGCGGCGGCGTCCGCGCCGAATCTCAGGTACCGGGCCACCCCATGGCAGGCCAGGGCTCCCGCGGTCACCGCGCTCAGGGCCCACAGCAGGGTCACTCCCCGGGGGACCAGCCGCAGGCCGAGGCCCGCGCGCCCGGCCGGCCTGGCCCGCGCCAGCCGCGCCTCCGCCACCAGGACGCCGGTGAACCAGCCGAGGAACGGGAGGAACGGGAGGAACGGGAGGAACGGGCTGATCGTCATCGACTCGGCGGTGAACCCGGCGAGGAGGGCGAGCAGGCCGAAGCCCAGGCCGAGGGCGCGCCAGCGGCGGGTGACGCGCAGGTAGGTCAGGACGCGGTCGCCGTTGGACGGGGTGAGCACGAGGCCCTGGCGGAGGGCGAACCGCTCGATCTGCCGCGGCTCGACCAGGTCCGTGAGCGGCGGCACGACGATCAGGACGATCGGAGCGAGTACGAGCGCGATCGGCAGCACGGTCCCCCTTCCGCCCGAGCCGGAAATCTAACATGATCAATTATCGGGAGGTAAGGGGTCTGTGGTGATGTCCAATCCCGTCCTGGCGCAGTGGGACGCGAAGGCCGGGGCGCTCACCCCGCGCGACCGGCGCCGGTTCGCGGCCGCGGGCTGCGCGGGCCTGGTCCTGGTCGTCGCGGGCCTGATCGCCTGGGACTCGGGCGCGGTGGCGCCCCGGCTCTCGGCGTTCTCGTCGGGTCATCGGGGACAGACGCGGACGGACGGCCTCGGGCGGCCCGACGTGCTCGTCGAGGAGGAGCGGACCGTCGTCAACGACGGCCGCCTGCCGGTCACCGTCACGGCCGTGTCGGGGTCGAGCCCGGGGCTGAGGCTGCGCTCGGCCGGTGTGCGCCTCCCCCAGGTGATCGAACCGGGGAAGAAGCTGACGCTGACGCTCGCCTACGCCGTCACCGACTGCGGGACGGCCCCCGAGGTGATCGATCTGCGGGTCCGGGTGGAGCGGTGGTGGGGGACGGCGGAGACGGACGTGCCCTTCGCCGAGGACGGATTACGGTGGATCACCGGGCCGGTGACGTCCGCGTGCGAGTTCGCGGAGTCCAGGATGGAGGGGCGCTGAGGGCGCCGGGCAGGTGACGTCCGCCTGCGGGTCCGCGGAGTCCGGGACGGGGCGCCGGGCCCGTCCCTCCGCTCCGGGCCGCGGGGTCACTGCTCCGCGGCTGGAGGGTCACCGGTCCGCGACCGCGCCGATGGCGATCCGGCCGTCGGCGGGGAGCCCGGCCAGCCGGTGCATCCGGCCGTTGCGCACGTCGACCCGGTAGAAGCCCAGGATGTCCCGGCTGGTCCGGCCGGTCAGCTCGACGACGACCTCGCGGGCGCTCAGCCACTGCACGGCCTCGGCCGAGACGGGCTCGCCGAGCGGTGGCAGCGGCAGGCGCCTGACGACCCGCCGGGAGGCGGCGTCCACGATGTGGAGGCTGTCGTTGCCGGGTTCTCCCGGGACGGCGACCGCCGCGTACCTCCCGCCGGGGGAGCCCGTCCAGGCGGGGTACTCCTCGTCGAGCCAGCCCGCGGACTTCTCCACGGGCGTCGTCTCCGCGGCGGGCACGGGTGCGGTCGCGCCGGTGGCGAAGTCGGTCCGGAGCCGCCGGTCGGCCAGGCGCACGGTGAAGTGGCGGCCGTCCGGGGAGACGGCGACGGAGGTGCCCGCGACGTCGGCGGGGGTGAGCACGGGGGACAGGTAGCGCTTCGTCCCGCTCGGCAGGTCGTGCGCGACGTACCGGAGCTCCGCCGCGCTGAGGTAGGCGAGGCGGCGGCCGTCCCGGCTGACGGCCGGTCCGGGCTCTCGGCGGCCGTCAGCGCCGTGCCCCGACTCCTGGGCCGCGTCGGGGACGTGGAGCGTGGCCCTGCAGGGCCTCGGCGTGCAGGACGCCTTCGGGAGATCGAGGCGGTCCTTCGGCGGGTGGTCGGAGGTGAGCGTCAGGGTCCAGCCCGCGCAGAGGACCTTGCCCGGGGCGGGCGTCGCGGGACGCGCGCCCCGGCACTCGCCGGGAACCGCGTAGCGGATCACGTAGGACGTGCGCGGCGCCTTCCACGCGGCGGGGACGGCGGGCTGGGCGGACTCTCCCCGGGAGGGCTCCGCGGAGGACGCAGAGGACGCAGAGGACTCAGAGGGCTCAGAGGACGCGGCGGACGGCGATCCGGAGGCGGACGGCCCGGGGGAGGCCGTGGCGGACTGCGGGACCGCGGCCGAGGCGCCGGACCCGCGGTCGCCCGCGGCCAGCGCGGTGGTCCACACCTGGCCCTGCGGGGTCAGCATGACGATGAACCCGACCAGCAGGGTGAGGGCGGCGGCCGTCAGCAGGGCCCTGCGCCTGCCGCGGCCGCGCAGGTCCGCCAGCGACCGGTCGGACAGGTCGGGGACGGAGGCCTCGCCCGCCTGCGTGGCGAACCGGTTGACCAGGCGCGTGCGGTCCCCCTTGGTGAGGGTGTCGAGCGCCTCGGTGAGCTCCGCCTCCACGGTCTCCACGGGCAGGCCGAGGACGTCGGCCATCTCCTCGGGCGTCCTGCCGTCGTGGAGGCAGGCGACGGCGATGAGGCGGCGGCGCGGCGGGAGCCGGACCAGGGCGGTGGCGCCGGCGGCGGTCGGCCTGCGGAGGAAGGCGCGGTAGAGCGCCGTGTGGGCGTGCGTGGCGGGGTTCTCCCACGGCGTGGGAGGCCAGGCCAGGCCCACCGTGCGATAGGCGCGCAGGGCCAGCCGGATGGCCTGCTCGTGACTGCCGGTGAGCAGGAGTCCGGTGCCGACGAGGGAACGCTGATCGCGCTGGACGAAGTCGCGAAAACCGATGTATCGGCGCATTGGGCCTTACTCCGCATGGTTGGGGAGATCAAACGGTAGCGATCCGGGTGACCGGAGCGCCAAATCGGGACGATTGTCTATAGTCGGCCGGTTGGAAGAGTACCGGTGTGTCCCTGTCCGTGCGTCCCCGTCGTCGCCACCCGGTCTGGAAGGCAGCCGGAGATCGCAGCGGCGGGACCGGGCGCGGCGCGGTCACGTGGGGGTGACGCGGGGGGACGGGCCTCTGCCGGGCCGTAAAGTTTTTCCCATCGGAACCGGGCGAGACCGTAGGGACGAAGATGCCGCAGATCGAGCCACTGGGAGCGGGGGAGCCGCGCCAGCTCGGCCCGTTCCGCGTCGTCGGGCGGATCGGGGAGGGCGGCCAGGGGGTCGTCTACCTGGGAACGGACGCCGCCGGGGAGCGGGTGGCGATCAAGCTGCTGCACGTGAAGTTCTCCGGCGACACGATCGCCCGGTCGCGGTTCGCGCGTGAGGCGCGGGCGGCGCAGCGGGTCGCCTCGTTCTGCACGGCGGCCGTCGTCGCCGTCGACCTGGAGGGCGACACCCCCTACATCGCCAGCGAGTACATCGAGGGCAGGTCGCTACGGCAGGTCGTGGAGGCCGGCGGCCCGCTCCGGGGCGCCCCGCTGCAGCGGCTGGCGGTCGGCACGGCCACCGCGCTCACCGCGATCCACCACGCCTCGATCGTGCACCGGGACCTCAAGCCCGACAACGTGCTCATGGCCGCCGACGGCCCCCGCGTGGTCGACTTCGGCATCGCCCGGATCATCGACTCCACCGGGACGATCACCAGCCGGGCCGTCGGCACTCCCGCCTACATGGCTCCCGAGCAGATCGCCGGGGACGACGTCGGGCCGCACACCGACGTGTTCGCCTGGGGGGCGACCATCGCGTTCGCGGCGACCGGCGAGACGACCTTCGGCGGTGACTCCATCGCGGTCGTGCTGAGCCGCATCCTGACCCAGGAGGTCGACGTCGGCATGATGCCGGAGCCGCTGCGCGGTGCGGTCCGGGCGGCGCTGGCCAAGGACCCCGCCGCCCGGCCCTCGGCCGATCAGCTCCTGCTGCGCCTGCTCGGCCGCCCCGAGGCGGGCAGCGCCTCCCCGGCGGTGCTCACCCAGGGCGTGCAGCTCGCCAGCCCGGCGGCGCGGGCCTCCACGGGGCCCGATCGCGAGACGGGGACCCGTCCGGCGGAGGGGCTCGCGCCGACGGGGCAGGGCCCGGCGGAGGGCTCCGCCGGGACGCCGGGCGGCGACGCGGAGGGGGAGGAGGAGGCCGGTGAGGCCACCAGCGTCCTGCGCGTCCCCGGGACGCGTCCGCAGCCGCCCGTCCCCTCCACGGGGATCCGCGACCCGCGCCTCCGGCCTCTGGCCCCGGCCGCCCGGCACGACCACCTCCCGCCGTACGCCTCCGACCCGGCGGGGCCGTACGCTCCCGAGCGGTCCACGCCGTACGCCTCCGACCCGGCGGGGCCGTACGCTCCCGAGCGGTCCACGCCGTACGCCTCCGACCCGGCGGGGCCGTACCGCCCGTCCCACCCCTCGGGTCCCGGGCGGTTCGACCGGCCGCCGCCCGCGGACGCCGCGTCCCCGGGCTGGGAGGCGACCCGGCCCGTCCCGATCGACGAGCCGGGGGCTCCGAGCGCGCCCGGGCGTCCGCGCCGGGCGCGCTGGATCGCCCTGGCGGTGGCGGTGCTGCTGATCGGCGGCGCGGCGACCGCCTACGCCGCCGGCTGGCGCCCGTCGTTCCTCACCGGGGCCGGACCCGGGCCCACGCCCGAGGCGACCGGCGAGCCCGGTGCGGGGAAGGGCGACTCGCTCGTGGACCGGGCGGCCGCGACGAAGCGGCTCACCGTCGGGATGCGGGACTTCCTGCCCGGCATCGCGCTGCAGAGCGGCGGCAGGTGGACCGGCTTCGAGGTGGACCTCGCCACGGAGATCGCCCGGAGGCTGGGGGTGCCCGCCGACGGCGTCGCCTTCCAGGCCACCCGTCTGCAGGACCGGCCGGAGCTGCTGGCGAGCGGGAAGGTCGACCTGGTCATCGCGACCTATCCGATCGACGAGGGCGACGACGTCGCGTTCGCCGGGCCGTACTACCTCGCCCACGTGGACGTGCTCGTCAAGGACGACTCGCCGATCGTCTCCCGGGCCGGTCTGGCGAACCGGCGGCTGTGCGCGCCGACCGGGAGCGCCGCCGTGGGCGTGGTGCGGGACGCGGTGCCCAGCCTCACGCCGGTCCCCGCCGACAACTACGCCCAGTGCATGGACAAGCTCCGGACCGGAGAGGTCGACGCGGTCCCGGGCGACGACCTGGTGCTGGCCGGATACGCCGACCCCGCGCGGGAGGCGACCCCCAAGCGGGTGCTCGGCCTGAAGCTCACCGACGAGCGCTACGCGGTGGCGCTGAAGAAGGGCGACGAGCGCGCCTGCCGGGCCGTCCGGGCGGTGATCGAGGATCTCTACGCGAAGGGCAGGATCACGGAGATGCTCGACGGGCACTTCCCGGGCGTCGACTTCCCGACGCGGGAGGACGCGCGGCCCGCGATGGCCGACTGCGGCTGACGGGACCGGCCGCGGCTAACCCCGGGCGGCGTGCTCGATCCGGTCGGCGGTCTCCCCGGCCCAGTCCCGCATCATCCGCAGCTGGCGGATCCCCAGGTCCAGGGCGTACGTCCCGAAGCCGGAACCCTGCTTGACCTGCCAGAGCGCCTCCAGCCCGGCCAGCCTGGCGGCGTAGGCCTCCGCCTCCCTGCGCAGCAGCGCCACGGACTCCTCGGGCTCCAGCAGGGGCAGCAGGAAGGCGCGCAGCGCCCCCTCGTCGCGGACCGGCCGGAAGTTCTCCTTCGTCACCAGCCAGTCGTGCAGCAGCCGGGAGCCCTCCTCGGTGACCGTGTAGGTCTTCCGGCCGCGCGGCCCCTCCTCGCCGACCGTCACCAGGCCCTCGGCGGCCATCTTGGCGAGCTCCGGATAGATCTGGCTGTGCCCGGCGTGCCAGGCGTGGTTGACCGAGCTCTCGAAGCGTTTCGTGAGGTCGTAGCCGCTCGCCGGGCCTGACGCCGTCAGCAGGCCGAGAAGCGCCATGCGCAGGGACATGCCCCTCATCTTAGCCACGGATTGACATGTAGAAACTGACATATCAATATCTACATGTGGTTACTGACATATCAACTTCTCCCGCGGAGACCCGCTCCGGCAACGGGCCGCTGCTCTTCGCCGTGCTCGGCGGGATGTTCCTGGCGATGCTCGACCAGACGATCGTCGGCACCGCGCTGCCCCGGATCGTGCAGGAACTGGGCGGCACGGACCTCTACACCTGGGTGATCACCGCCTACCTGCTGACCTCCACGATCACCGTCCCCCTGTACGGCAGGCTCTCCGACGTCTACGGCCGCAAGCCGCTGCTGATCATCGGCGTGGGGCTGTTCCTGGCCGGCTCGGCGGCGTGCGGCGCGGCCCAGGACATGACCCAGCTCATCGCCTTCCGGGGCCTGCAGGGACTCGGCGCCGGGGCGCTGCTCCCGCTCTCGCTGGCCCTGGTCGCCGACCTGTTCCCACCCGGCCGGAGCGGCCGGGTGCAGGGCGCGCTCGGCGGGGTGATGGCGCTGAGCTACATCGCCGGGCCGTTCCTCGGCGGGGTGTTCACCGACACGGCCGGCTGGCGCTGGGCGTTCCTGGTCAACCTGCCGATCGGCCTGGCCGTGCTCGCGATCGTCGTGGCGCGGCTGCCGCACACGGCGGGGCAGGGCCGCGGCGCCCGCCCCGACCACCTCGGCATCGCGGTGTTCACCGGGGCGATCGGCGCGCTGCTCCTCGGCCTCACCGAGAAGGGCCGGGGCGGCCAGTCGTGGACCGACGCCCCGGTGCTCTGGCCGATCGCGGTGGCCGCCGCCGGGCTGGCGCTGTTCGTCCTGGTCGAACGGCGCGCCGCGGAGCCGATCGTCCCGCTGGAGCTGTTCCGCGACCGGACCTACGCCCTGGCCAACGCCGCCTCGTTCCTCAGCGCCTTCTGCCTCTACGCCGGGGTGGTCTTCCTGCCCCGCTACTTCCAGGAGGCCCTCGGGCTCAGCGCCACCGAGTCGGGCCTGCGCGTCTACCCGCTCATGCTCGGGATGGTGGCCGGCAGCATGGTCACCGGCGCGCTCGTTTCCAGGACCGGGCGGTACAAGCCCTGGCTGGTCGCCGGCCCCTTCCTGATCGCGGCCGGCGGGCTGCTCTGCACCGGTCTGACGACCGCCACCTCCGGCCTCGCCCTGGCCTGCTGGATGGCCCTGCTCGGCCTGGGCACGGGACCGATGCTGTCCGGCCTCACCGTGGCGGTCCAGTTCGCGGTCCCGCCGCGCCTGATCGGTACGGCGAGCGCGAACCTGACCTTCTTCCGGCAGATCGGCGGCTCCGTCGCCCTGGCCCTGGCCGGCGGCCTCTACACCGGGGTCGTCCGGGACGAGGCCGCGGCGCACGGCCCGCAGGCGGCGCACGCCGCCGCGACGGCCGTCGTCGTCCCCTGGCTCGCCGTGGCCGGGGCCGTGCTCGCGCTGGCCGCGCTGCTGGCGCTGCCCGGCGGGCGGATCGGGGCACTCGCCGCAGGGCCGCCGCGGACCGCGGAGTAACATCCCCAGCGTCAGAATTATCCTTCGAGTGGGGGAAGGTCATGGCCCAGACTCCCGTAAAGGTCACCGTCACCGGCGCCGCCGGTCAGATCGGCTACGCGTTGCTCTTCCGCATCGCGTCGGGCCAGTTGCTGGGCGCCGACGTCCCGGTCGCGCTGAGCCTGCTGGAGATCCCGCAGGCGGTGAAGGCCGCCGAGGGCACCGCGATGGAGCTCGACGACTGCGCGTTCCCGCTGCTGAGCGGCATCGAGATCACCGACGACCCGAACGTCGCCTTCGCCGGGGCGAACGTCGCGCTGCTGGTCGGCGCCATGCCGCGCAAGGCCGGCATGGAGCGCGGCGACCTGCTGGAGGCCAACGGCGGCATCTTCGGTCCGCAGGGCAAGGCCATCAACGACAACGCGGCCGACGACATCCGGGTCCTCGTCGTGGGCAACCCCGCCAACACCAACGCCCTGATCGCGCAGCGGCACGCGCCGGACGTCCCGGCCGAGCGCTTCACCGCGATGACCCGCCTGGACCACAACCGCGCGCTCTCCCAGCTCGCGGCCAAGCTCCAGGTCCCGGTCGCCGAGATCAAGAAGATGACCATCTGGGGCAACCACTCCGCCACGCAGTACCCCGACCTGTTCCACGCCGAGGTGGGCGGCAAGGTCGCCGCCGAGCAGGTGGACGAGGCCTGGCTGCGCGACACCTTCATCCCGACCGTGGCCAAGCGCGGCGCCGCGATCATCGAGGCCCGGGGCGCGTCCTCGGCCGCCTCCGCCGCCAACGCCGCGATCGACCACGTCTTCGACTGGGTCAACGGCACCGAGTGGACCTCCGCGGCGATCCCGTCCGACGGCTCCTACGGCGTCCCCGAGGGCCTCATCTCGTCCTTCCCGGTCGCCTCGCGCGGCGGCAGGTGGGAGATCATCCAGGGCCTGGAGATCGACGCCTTCTCCCGCGAGCGCATCGACGCCTCGGTGCGCGAGCTGGTGGAGGAGCGCGACGCCGTCCGTGCCCTCGGCCTGATCTGAGCGCGACGCCGTCCGTGCCCTCGGCCTGATCCGACCGCGGCGCCGTCCGCGTCCCGGTCTGCTCCTCCGGCCGGGGTGCGAGCGTGCGGCAGGAGCCCCGGACCGCGCGGTCCGGGGCTCTTTCGCGTCACATGCCTCCGTGATGGCGGAGCCATGACGTGTCGGTCGGTCCGCAGAGCATGATCACCGCGTTCAATGATCATTGATCGTCAGGGGAGCGGTGTTGAAGGTGCATGGTGCGGCGCGGGTCGTCGCCGGAGTGATGGGTCTGGTCCTCGCGGGAGCGCCGGCGACGGCGGGGGCGACGGCGGGGGCCGCGGGACGGGGAGCGGTGCGGGCGGAGGCCGGGGAGCCGAGGGCGGCGGTCGGCGGGACGGCCCGGGGCGGGGCGGACCTGTCCGTGCGGATGGAGGCGTCGCCGCGGCGCGCGCAGCCGGGGCGGCGGCTGGTCTACCGGGTGCGGGTGCGCAACGCGGGACCGGGCGAGGCGGTGCGGCCCGTGCTCACCGTCCGGCTGCCGGAGGCGGTGCGGATCCGCTACGTCGACGTCGCGGAGTGCCGTCCGGGCCGGACGGCGGGCGAGGTGGTCTGCGCCTCCCGCCGGGACGTGCCGGCGGGAGGCCGAGGCGAGGTGCGGATCACCGGGGTGGTGCGGCCGGGCGCGCGCGGCCCGCTGCGGGCCACCGCCGCGCTCTCCTCGCGGGTCGTGGACGGCGACGCGACCGACAACGCGGTCCGCACGGTGACCCGCGTGGTGCGGCGGGGCGCCCGGTGACCCGCGCGCTGCGGGACACCGCCCGGTGACCCGCTGCGGGACACCGTACGGTGACCCGCGCGGCTCACCGGGACGCCGGGGCGCCGGGCGGCCGGCTCACCGGGACGCCGGGGCGCCGGGCGGCCGGCTCAGCGGGGCAGGGCGGCCCAGGCGTCGGCGACGATGTCCCGCACCTGCGGGTGCTCCGGCTTCCAGCCGAGCTCCCGCTGGATCTTCGCGGAGGAGGCCACCAGCACGGCCGGGTCCCCGGCGCGGCGCCCGCCGACGACCGCCGGGATCGGGTGCCCGGTCACCTGGCGGCAGACCGACACGATCTCCTGGACCGAGAAGCCGGTGCCGCTGCCCAGGTTGTAGACCTTGTGCTCGCCCGGCGTGCAGGCGTCCAGCGCGAGCAGGTGGGCGCGGGCCAGGTCGGACACGTGGATGTAGTCGCGCACGCATGTCCCGTCGGGGGTCGGGTAGTCCGTGCCGAACACGTTGACCGACTCGCGCTCTCCCAGCGCCACGGCGAGGACATTGGGAATCAGGTGGGTCTCCACGGTGTGGCGCTCGCGGTAGACCCGGCCGTCGGCCGCGGTGTACGCGCCGCCCACGTTGAAGTAGCGCAGGCTGACCGGGGCCAGGCCGTACAGCCCGGCGAAGGCGGAGAGCGCGGTGTCGACCGCGAGCTTGGAGGCGCCGTAGGGGTTGGTCGGGCGGGTCGGGTCGGTCTCCGCGATGGGGGAGCGCTCCGGCTCGCCGTACGTGGCGGCGGTGGAGGAGAACACGATGCGGCCGACTCCGGCGGCGCGCATGGCGTCCAGCAGGGCCAGGGTGCCGCCCAGGTTGTGCGACCAGTAGAGGCCGGGCTTCTCCACGGACTCGCCGACCAGGGACTTGGCGGCGAAGTGCAGCACGCCGTCCATCCCCTCCAGCACGGCGGCGGCGTCGGTGATCGAGCCCTGCACGAAGCGCGCGCCGGAGGGCACCGCGTCGGCGTGGCCGGTGGACAGGTCGTCGAGCACGGTGACCTCGTGGCCGGCCTCGGTGAGCTGCGCCGCCACGACGCTCCCGATGTAGCCGGCTCCTCCGGTGACCAGCAGCTTCACGGATCCTCCTGTTTGATGGTGTTTGAAGATGTTTATTTATGTAAGCCTACCGCCAGCATATGCTGGCTCATCCCCTATCGGTGACGGTCGGAACGGGCGACGGCCATGACGGAGTCGGTGTCGTGAACAGTGTCCTGGCCAACATCGCGCTGGTCCTGCTCTTCGTCCTGATCGGCGGGTTCTTCGCGGGTGCGGAGATGGCCATGGTCTCCCTCCGGGAGAGCCAGGTGCGCCGGCTCGGCGAGCGGGGGCGCAGGGGCGCGCGGGCCGCCAGGCTCGCCCGCGACCCCAACCGCTTCCTGTCGGCCGTGCAGATCGGCGTCACCGTGGCGACCATGCTGTCGGCGGCGTTCGGCGCCGACACCCTCGCCGGGGAGCTGGTGCCCGTGCTGACCGGCTGGGGCGCGCCGGCCGCGGTCGCCGGCCCCGCCGCGCTGGTGCTGGTGACCCTGGCGATCTCCTACTTCTCCCTGGTGCTGGGCGAACTGGCGCCCAAGAGGCTGGCCCGGCAGCGGGCCGAGGGGCTCTCCCTGCTGGTGGCGCCGTTCCTGGACCGGGTGGCCGCGCTGTCGCGGCCGGTCATCTGGGCGCTGTCGAAGTCCACCGACGGCGTGGTCAAGCTGCTCGGCGGTGATCCCGAGGCGGACCGGGAGGAGATCTCCACCGAGGAGCTGCGGGACATGGTGGTCGGCCACCAGGAGCTGGACGAGGACGAGCGCAGCCTGATCGCGGAGGTCTTCGCGGCGGGCAAGCGGCAGCTCCGCGAGGTGATGCTGCCCCGCACGGAGGTGGAGTTCATGTCCGTCGACACCCGGCTCGCCGAGGCCGCCGTCCTGGCCGCCGCCATGCCGCACTCCCGCTTCCCCGTCTACCGCGACTCCTACGACGACGTCATCGGGTTCGTGCACATCAGGGACCTGCTCGACCCGGTCCTGACCGGGTCGATCGAGCCGATCGGCGAGCTGGTGCCGATCCGGCCGGTCAAACTGGTGCCCGCCAGCAAACGGGTGCTGAAGACGCTGTCGGAGATGCGCGACGAGGGCCAGCACCTGGCGATCGTGGTGGACGAGTACGGCGGCACGGCGGGGATCGTCACCCTGGAGGACCTGGTCGAGGAGCTCGTCGGCGACATCCGCGACGAGCACGACGTCACCGGCGAGCCGGCGGTGCTGCCGGCCGGGCAGATCGAGCTCGACGGTCTGGCGAACCTCGACGAGGTGGCGGGGGAGACCGGCATCCGGCTGCCCGACGGGCCCTACGAGACCCTCGGCGGGTTCGTGATGGCGGCCCTCGGCCACCTGCCCGCGCTGGGGGAGCGGGTCGAGATCCCCGGCTTCGAGCTGTCGGTCACGGAGCTGGACGGGCGCAGGGTGGCGCGGGTGCGGATCGAACGCCGCCCCGAGGAGGGCCCGCCCGCCCCGGATCTTCCTCCCGATTCCCCCGATTCCGGATCGGCGACCGCGGATTCCGGTACGGCTTCCGCGTCGGAGTCCCCGAGCACTCCCGGCGCCTGACAGAATTACCGACTATGGCCAGTCCCCGTGTCCTGTCCGGAATCCAGCCCACCGCCGACTCCTTCCACCTGGGAAACTACCTGGGTGCCGTGCGGCAGTACGTCGCGTTGCAGGAGGGCTACGACGCCTTCTACTGCGTCGTCGACCTGCATGCGATCACGGTGGACTACCAGCCCGAGGCGCTGCGGCGGCGCTCCAGGATCGCCGCGGCCCAGCTCTTCGCCGCCGGCCTGGACCCCGAGCGCTCCACGGTCTTCGTCCAGAGCCACGTGCGCGAGCACACCGAGCTGGCCTGGGTCCTGATGTGCCTCACCGGCATGGGCGAGGCCGGGCGGATGACCCAGTTCAAGGACAAGTCCGCCAAGTACGGCGAGAGCTCGGCCGGGGTCGGCCTGTTCACCTACCCGATCCTGCAGGCGGCCGACATCCTGCTCTACGGGGCGAACAAGGTCCCGGTCGGGGCCGACCAGAAGCAGCACCTGGAGCTCACCCGCGACCTGGCCCAGCGCTTCAACCACCGCTTCGGCGAGACCTTCACGCTGCCCGAGCCGTACATCGTCAAGGGCGTCGAGAAGATCACCGACCTGCAGGAGCCGACGGCCAAGATGTCGAAGTCGTCCTCCTCGCCCGCGGGCATCCTGGACCTGCTGGAGCAGCCGGGGCCGCTCCGCAAGAAGGTCATGCGGGCGGTCACCGACACCGGCACCGAGATCGCCTTCGACGAGGAGAACAAGCCCGGCATCGCCAACCTGCTGCGCATCCTGTCGGCGCTGACCGCCACGCCGATCCCCGACCTGGAGACCCGCTACGCCGGGCAGGGCTACGGCACCTTCAAGAAGGACGTGGCCGAGGCCGTCGTGGAGACCTTCGCGCCGATCCGGGAGCGCACGGAGAAGCTGCTCGCCGACGAGGACGAGCTCGACAGGCTGCTCGCCGCCGGAGCCACGCGGGCCCGTGCGGTGGCCGCCGAGACCATGGAGAAGGTCCGCGACCGAGCGGGGTTCCTCCCCACTCCCTGAGGGGTTCCTCGGCCTCCTTGCGCGGCTCCTCGGCCTCGCGGAGCGGTTCCTCCGTCCCCTTGGGCGGTTCCTTCCCGCGGCCGGGGTAGGAAAGCGGCGTGACGGGTCTGAAGGAGCGGATCAGCGCGCTGCGCGAGCGGGGCGGGCGTGAGATCGCGACCGACCGGATCAGGTGGCCCTGGCTGGACCACCTGATCCGGACGGCGCAGCGCTACCGGCTCCAGTCGGGCGACCGGCTGGCCGGCGCGGTGACGTACTTCGCCTTCCTGTCCTTCTTCCCGATCATCGCGCTGGCCTTCGCCGTCGCGGGCTTCCTCCTGGCGGAACGGCCGAACGCCGAGGAGACGCTGCGCAAGGCGATCGACGAGTACCTCCCCGGCCTGGCCGCCAAGCTCCCGATCGACCAGATCGCCGACGCCCGGACCGGAGCGGGGATCATCGGCCTGCTCGGCCTGCTCTACGCCGGTCTCGGCGCGATCGACGCCCTGCGCGGGGCGCTGCGCGAGATCTCCATGACCACCGGGCCGCCGCTCGGCTTCCTGCCCGGCAAGCTCCGCGACCTGGCGGCCCTGGTCCTGGTCGGCGCCACGATGCTCGTCTCGGTGGCGGTCGGCGGTGTCGCCACGCAGGCCAGCGGGACGGTGGCCGGGTGGCTGGGCCTGTCGGAGTCGTTCGCCGGGACCGCCACCGTCTGGCTGGCGGGTCTGGCGGTCGGCGTGGCCGCCGACACCGTGGTCTTCCTCGTGGTCCTGGGCTGGCTGGGCCGTTCCGCCCAGCCGTTCCGGGTGGTGCTGCGCGGCGCGCTGCTCGGCGCGGTCGCGTTCGGCCTGCTCAAGCAGCTTGCGGCGTTCCTGCTCTCGTTCACCTTGAACAACCCGGTCTACGGGGTGTTCGCGGTGATGGTGGGCCTGCTGATCTGGATCAACTTCTCCTCCCGGGTCGTGATGTACACCGCGGCGTGGACGGCCACCGCCTCCCTCGGCCCGCCGCCCGAACCGACTCCCGTGCCGGGTGGGGACGGCCTTTCCTCGCAGGGGTGAGGGGCCTCGTGCTTCGGTGAAGGTTTCTGCGGGCTGGATCGTGAGGCCGTGCTTCGGTGGGGGCTTCTGTTCTGTTCATGGTCGCGCTCTGCGGGCCGGTGGTCCAGGCGGCCGTCTCAGCTGGGTCTGGTGGGGTCAGGCCTCCGGCCTGGCGGGCGCGCGGGGTTGCGCCTTGCACGCCGCCTGGACCACCGGCCCGCGCCGCGCTCCTTGTGCTCCGCCGTACGGCGTGCGGGCCGTATGGATGCGGTCCTTTCCCGGACGACCGGGGTGCCCGCCGATGCTGAAGCCACCGGCTCGCGTCCGGTTCAGGGCTGCTCGCCGCAGCTGAAGCCACCCTGTCAGAAAGGAGCTCAGGGCCGGGCGCCGCAGGGCGTGATCCGGGTGCGCAGCGGACCGGCAGGCGCCACTGCTTCGGCGTGGAGCGCGTGTTCCCCCGCCTCAGCTTTCCCAACGGAATCGGGCGTCCAGCCTTTGCGTTCTCGCTCATGGCTGAACGCGCTTGCCTAATCACGTCTAGTAAGGCACACTGAGGGAAGCCGCGCCCCTGGGAGTGCGGAAGTGAGGCCGGGACTACCGAGGGATATCGGGTGCCCGGCCTTCGCGCTGCCATCTCACTCCAGGCAGATCACTCGGATCTGGTCGGCAAGCACGTCGAAGCACTGCGAGTGTCCGTCGAGCCACCGGGTCGTGGCGCCTACCATGGCATCCGCCGCCCACAGCAACGGCTCGTCGTAGGGCGAGATCCAGCGCACCTCCATGGCCAGCGACACGCGACGGGACCGGCGCATGCCGGTCAGGAGGCTCCGGTCGAGTCGATCCTCGGCGTAGCGGCTCTCCAGGACCACCTCTTCGATGTCTCTCGCGTCGAGTTCGCAGAGCAGGCGCTCCAGACAGAGCCGTCTCGCTCGCTCGTGTCGGATGCCCCTGTCGTGAATGCAGACGGTGACGATGCTGTGCAAGGGAAGCTTCGTTAACGTTCGGGCGATGTCGAGTCGATGAGCCGGAGATTCGTCGCGCCAGTGCAGGCGGCGTCGTTTGCCAAGGCGAAGAGACTCAAGAGCCAGACGAATGTCGTCGTGATCGGCGGAGTCCGCGATGACCGCCGCCATCGCGTAGACGCTGCAATCGTCAGGACGGCGACGAAGACTCTCGTCGATATAGGCCGTAAGCACCGCGTAAAGATATCGTCACCTAATGTTAGATCGCCTAAGATTGGTCGAATGGGAGTACGAGGGCGAGTCATGTCCGGACGGTGGCAGGCCGTACGTTTTCGCAGGGAGGTCGGGTGAGGTCGACACCGGCCGCCGAGAAGCTGCGGCGGAGCCTGATGCGGTCCCTCACCACTGCCTTCGCGCTCGCCGACTGGCCTGGCCGGGACGCGCTGGTCGATTCGGGCGGCCTGGCGCGATGCCGTGCTCCCGGCAGGGCTCTCTACGGGGAGCGGCCCTGAGCTCCTTTCTGACAGGGTGGCTTCAGCTGCGGCGAGCAGCCCTGAACCGGACGCGAGCCGGTGGCTTCAGCATCGGCGGGCACCCCGGTCGTCCGGGAAAGGACCGCATCCATACGGCCCGCACGCCGTACGGCGGAGCACAAGGAGCGCGGCGCGGGCCGGTGGTCCAGGCGGCGTGCAAGGCGCAACCCCGCGCGCCCGCCAGGCCGGAGGCCTGACCCCACCAGACCCAGCTGAGACGGCCGCCTGGACCACCGGCCCGCAGAGCGCGACCATGAACAGAACAGAAGCCCCCACCGAAGCACGGCCTCACGGGCTACGAGCGGCGGCGGCCGTACATCAGCCAGGCGGCGCCGCCGAGCAGGGCCGCGAGGGCGGCCGCGGCCGCATAGGGCAGCGCGGAGCCGGAATCCTCCACCGGGCGTGCGGCGGGTTTCTGCGCTGCGGCGGGCCCCGGGGCGGCCGGGTTCGCGGCCTGGGCGGTCGGCAGCGGGGCCGGCTCGGGGACGGGCTCGACCAGCCGGCCGACCGGGACGGCCCTGCCGCGGGCGGCGAAGCCCCAGTCGAGCAGGTCCGCGATGTCCTCCCACATGTAGCCGTCGTGCCGCATGATCGTCACGATGACCGTGTGCCCGTTCCGCTTGGCCGCGCCGACGAAGCTGGCCAGGGCCTTGGAGGTCCAGCCGTTCTTGACGCCGATCATGCCCTTGTAGCGCCAGAGCAGCTTGTTGTGGTTGCCGATCTCGTAGTAGCCCTTGGGCGCCGGGAACCGGTCCGTCTTCAGGCTGACGTACCGCCGGAAGTCGGGGTGGGCCAGGCCGGCGCGCGCGATCAGCGCCAGGTCGTAGGCGGAGCTGCTCTGGCCGGGCTTGTCGAGTCCGTTGGGCGTCTTGGCCACCGTGTCGAAGGCCTGCAGCCGCCGGGCCTCGGCGTTCATGTCGGCGAGCGTCCTGTCCAGGCCGCCGTTGGCCTCGGCCAGCGCCACCGCGGCGTCGTTGCCGGAGACCAGCAGCAGGGCCTTGAACAGGTCCTCGACGGTGTAGAGCGGCTTGGGCACCAGCCCGACCGCGCTGCCCTCCACGTTGACGGCGTTCCTGCTCGGCTTGACCTTTCTGGCCTTGTCGAGCTTCGGGATGAGGGCCAGGGCGGTCAGCGCCTTGAGCGTGCTCGCCGGCAGGTAGCGGCCGTGCGGGTTCTTGGCGGCGAGCACCTCGCCGGTGTCGGCGTCCGCGATCACGTAGGACTTCGCCGAGGTCGTGGGCGGGGCCTTCAGCCCGGTGGGGAAGACGACGCCCCGCTCGCCCAGGCGCGCGCCGCCGACGGGCTCACGACCGCTGGGATCCCGGCTTCCGGCCGGTGCGGCGTGCGCGGCCGGTGCGGCCGGTACCGTCGGTACGGCCTGCGCGGGCGCACCCAGGAAGGTGACCGTCGCGAGCAGCACCCCTGCGGGTGCGACGTGTTTCATCCCCATAGTGATCTCAGGGTAGCTTTGTGATGATTCGCCTGCGTTCGCATGCGGGGGCTCATCCCCGGCCTCGGGACGAGCCACGCTGCGGGATACGGACATAATGCCAATGTCGCGAAAGATCGCCGGATTTCTGGTCGCCCTTGCCGCTTTCATGATCGTCGAGTGGATCACCCTTGGGTTCAACCTGCAGGACGGCCACCCCACGGCGTTCTACGTGGTCCACGGCGTCCTGGTCGCGGTCAACGTCGGGCTCGGGCTCGTGCTCGGGTCCGTCGGCCTGCGCGGGCTGGGCGGCCTGCGGGGCCTGCGGCGGCTACGCGGCGGGCTGGAACGCCCGCAGGGTCCGCCGGTGTAGGTCGGCGGCCTCCTCCGCCGAGTCGCCGATGCTGGTGAAGCCGAGCTTGCCGAACTCGGGGATCGCGCCCAGCAGGTGCAGCACGTTCCCGGTGCGGGCCTCGCGGTCGAAGCCGAGCCCCCGGTCGCGCAGGAGCTCGACGACCTCCCGGGGCTTGCGGCCCCGCAGGCGGGGGACGGCGCAGTTGTCCGTGGCGACGTAGTACTTGGGCCGGCCGGAGCACATCAGCAGGCCGGTGCCGGGGTCGTAGACGGCGCCCGTGGTGAGCAGCGCGGCCCCGAAGGGGTGGGTGGTGCCGCCGATGCGCAGGTTGATCTCGCACAGCAGCGTCCGGTAGCCGCCGTCGGTCTTCACGGCGAAGAAGTCCATCCCGAACAGCCCCACCACGCCCCGGCGGGCCAGCACCGCGGCGATCCGCTCGGCGCACTCGCCCACCTCGGCGCGGTAGTCCTGGTCGGCGGGGAAGGTGCAGCCCTGGTACACGTCGCCGTTCGGGCCGCCGAGGATCTGCTCGTGGGTGGCGACCACGGCGTGGGCGCCGCCGGGCGTGATCCTGGCCAGCGCGCTGGGGGAGCGCAGCGGCCGGTCCTCGATGAACTCCTCGATCACCGCCCCCCGGGCGGCGATCTTCTCCGCGAAGGTGGTCCAGTTCTCCTCGGCGGCGGAGAAGCTCGTACGGCAGGCGGTCAGGCGCGGGTCGTCCTTGACCACGATGGCGTTGCCCAGTCCCGAGTAGCTGTTGTTGAGCTTGACCATCAGCCGCCCGCCCCGGCTGAGCGCGCGGGCCGCGTGCTCGACCTCGGTCAGCGACCGCAGGTCGGTGAAGCCGGGGACGAGCGGGACGCCGGCCTCGTCGCCGACCATCCGGCTCCCGCTCTTGGACCCGAGGTGGGCCAGGGCGGTGGCCGGGCCGTAGACCGGCAGCCCGATCAGCGCGGAGAGCCGTTCCTCGGCCGCGCTGACCACGAAGGGCACCATCCACGCGTCCCGGATGTCGTCCAGCGCGCCCCGGATCCGCGCCAGGACGTCGGGCCGGTCCAGGATCTTGTCGGTGAGCGGCAGGGGGCGCGGATCGTCCAGGCTGATCATTTCCAGGCGTCCGCGGGCCTCGTCCGGGTCGTCGAGGAAGCCCAGGTAGTAGTCCACGATCGCCGGGTCCACCTGGACCGAGCTGAGGTAGACGACCTTCACCGCCGGGCGCTTCAGGGTGAACAGCAGGAAGAGCAGCCGCTCCTCGTAGCAGCGCGCCCCGGTGATGATCCGGAGCTCGTCCTGGGGCAGCGAGAGCGAGGGGATGACCACCACGGTTCCCTCGTTCGGTTCGAAGATGCTCAATCTGGAGTGCTTCTCCCCAAATGGGATATTAGTGATCATAAGCGGAGTGAACCACGCATTCTTTCGGGTTGCATCAGTCCGCCGGGTTCGATGAGCGGTACCTGGGGGTCACGGAAGTTGCCAGGTCGGGCGATGTTTCAACCGCCCGCGACCCGGGCCGCCGGGTGTCCGTCATCCGGTGGGGCTACCGTTCCCTGGCCACTTCGGGTCATCCGCCATGGTTCGGATGGGTCAGAGGGGACAGGAGACAGGTATGGGGCGACAAAACATTTGGTGCAGATGTCGGCGCGGGGCCGCTGAAGAGGGATAAAGTCGATGTCATCGTCAACGCGCCGGTGGCCTCGCTTCGGCCTGCCGCCTCGCGCCGGCGATTCGTCGTCCACGCCGGCGTGTCCGCGCTGCCCGTCGGGGCACCCGCCCGCGCCCTTCCGTGCGACGACCGCTTTTCCAATCAGGACTGCCCCATGGATCGGGTGATTCCGGGCAGTGGCACGTGCGTCGAGGATTCGGACCGCTGGCGCGGATGGGACGGTGACCAATGCGAGGGCGTAATCTGCGGGGGGAACTCGACGCGTTCCTCGCCGAGCGCGAGGCGGAGCTGATCGGCTTCCGCCGCGACCTCCACATGAACCCCGAGCTGGCGTTCGCCGAGTACCGCACGACGCAGCGCGTCGCCGAGCGCCTGGGCGCCGCCGGCCTCGTGCCGACGGTGCTGCCGCGCGGCACCGGGCTGATCTGCGAGATCGGCAGCGGCGAGGGGCCGACGGTGGCGCTGCGGGCCGACATCGACGCGCTCCCCGTGCCCGACGAGAAGGACGTGCCCTACAGCTCGACGGTCCCCGGCGTCTGCCACGCCTGCGGCCACGACGTGCACACCGCGATCCTGCTCGGCGCCGGGCTCTTCCTCGCCCGGCAGGCGGGGGCGGGGCTGCTGCCCGGCAAGGTCCGGCTGCTGTTCCAGCCCGCCGAGGAGCTGCCCGGCGGGGCGCTGGAGGTCCTGGCGGCGGGCGGCCTGAGCGGAGTGGACCGGATCTTCGGCCTGCACTGCGACCCCAAGGTGGACGTCGGCAAGGTCGGCCTCAAGGCCGGGCCCATCACCTCCGCCTGCGACCGGGTCAACATCCGGGTCAGCGGCCCCGGCGGGCACACCGCCCGGCCGCACCTCACCGTGGACCTGGTCTTCGCGCTCGCCAAGATCCTCACCGAGCTGCCCGCGGCGCTCTCCCGCCGGGTCGACCCGCGCTCGTCGCTCAGCCTGGTCTGGGGCCGGGTCGAGGCCGGTTCGGTGGCCAACGCGATCCCGGACGACGGCCTCGCCGAGGGCACCCTGCGCTGCCTGGACGAGGAGGCCTGGCACGCGGCCCCCGACATGATCAAGTCCCTGCTGGAGTCGGTGGCCGGGGCCTACGGCGTCGAGGTGGACCTCGACTACGTGCGCGGGGTGCCGCCGGTGGTCAACGAGGAGGACAGCGTGCAGATGCTGTCCGAGGCGGCCGAGAGCATGCTCGGCGAGGGGGCCGCGGTGCCGACCCAGCAGAGCCTGGGCGGCGAGGACTTCGGCTGGTACCTCGAATCCGTCCCCGGGGCGTTCGCCCGCCTGGGCACCCGTACGCCGGGCGCGGCGCACGCCGGCGACATCCACCAGGGGACCTTCGACGTCGACGAGAGCTGCATCGGCGCGGGCGTGCGCTTCCTGGTCGGGACGGCGCTGACCGCCCTCTGGGAGGAGCGGCAGCCCACCGTCGAGGAGCCGCTCGTCGTGGTGAACTTGGACACATGAGCCGTCCGGAGCCGGGTGAGGCGTTCTGCGGTTCCCTGCAAAAGGTGCGCTGCCGTGTGATCTGGCCGAGATCTCCCGAGATCGGCCCCGTTCCCTGCTCCGCGGGTCCGTTGGTCCTTGCCGGGAGGGCGGCCGGGAACGGGGCGGTCGCCGCGGGAAGCGTTCCGTGATTGTTCTGTTACGTCAGAAAATCTTATTGCTGGATATATTCGGCTCTCTTCGTGTGTCACAAGGTGGCGTGAGCTGGGTAACGGACCTGTTGCGGACCTGTGTGCCGGTTTGGTCCGAGCTCACCGAACAACTATCTTCCGTGCAGAGTTGCCGTGCGTCTCTTCGCGCGTGCACTGAGACGCGAAGGGAGTCCACCTTGCTTCAGAACCGACTCGGCAAGCTGGCCGCGACCGCACTGGCGGGCAGCATGCTCATGGGCGCCGCCGCGTGCGGCGGCAGCGAGGAACCGGCCACCACGGCCTCGCCGGGTGCGGGAACGGGCAGCGCGGCTCCGGCCGCCACCGGCCCCAAGGTCGGTCTGGCCTACGACATCGGCGGCCGCGGCGACCAGTCGTTCAACGACGCCGCCGCCGCGGGCCTGGACAAGGCCAAGACCGAGCTCGGCCTGGCCGACACCAAGGAGCTCGAGGCCGGCAACGGCGAGACCGAGGCGGCCAAGGAGGAGCGGCTCCGCCTGCTCGCCCAGGGCGGCTTCAACCCGATCATCGCGGTGGGCTTCGCCTACTCCGGTCCGGTGAAGAAGGTCGCCACCGAGTTCCCCGACGTCAAGTTCGCCATCGTCGACGACGAGGCGGCGCAGGGGCCGAACATCTCCAACCTGGTCTTCGCCGAGCACGAGGGCTCCTTCCTGGTCGGCGCCGCCGCGGCGCTGAAGTCCGAGAAGAACCACGTGGCCTTCGTCGGCGGCGTCCGCACGCCGCTGATCGACAAGTTCCAGGCGGGCTTCACCGCCGGCGCCAAGGCGGTCAAGGCCGACATCAAGGTCGACGCCGACTACCTCAGCGAGCCGCCGGACTTCAGCGGCTTCAACGACCCGGCCAAGGGCAAGACGATGGCCGAGGGCATGCTGGACGGCGGCGCCGACGTGATCTACCACGCCGCGGGCGGTTCCGGCGGCGGCGTGTTCGAGGCCGTCAAGGCCGCGAACGCCAAGGCCATCGGCGTCGACTCCGACCAGGCCAAGACCGCGGCCCCCGAGCTGCAGTCCGTGATCATGACCTCCATGATCAAGAAGGTCGACGTGGCCGTCTTCGAGTTCCTGAAGGCCGCCGCGGCCGGCAGCGCCAAGGCCGGTCCGACCGTCTACGACCTCAAGGCCGGCGGCGTCGACTACTCCACCACCGGTGGCCAGGTCGACGACATCAAGTCCAAGCTCGACGAGTACAAGCAGAAGATCGCGGACGGGGAGATCACCGTGCCGTCCAAGACCTCCTGACCCGGTATCGATGAAGGGCCCGGTGGACCAGTCCCCGGGCCCTTCGCTCTCTTCACACCCCCGGTAAACCCATCGTGGCCATCCGTCATGGAGGAGGCCGTCATCAGCACCTCGACTCCGGCCGTCGAGCTTGAGGGGATCACCAAGCGGTTCCCCGGCGTCGTGGCCAACCGCGACATATCCATGTCCGTGCAGCAGGGGCACGTGCACGCCATCGTCGGCGAGAACGGCGCGGGCAAGTCCACGCTCATGAAGATCCTGTACGGCATGCAGCGTCCCGACGAGGGAGAGATCCGCGTCAACGGGACGGCCGTGGGCTTCCGCTCCCCGGCGGACGCCATCACGGCGGGCATCGGCATGGTCCACCAGCACTTCATGCTGGCCGACAACCTGACCGTCCTGGAGAACGTGATCCTGGGCAGCGAGCCGCGCAGAGCGGGCGTCGCCATCGACTTCGGCGCCGCCCGCAAGCGGATCCGGACGATCTCCGACACCTACGGCCTGGGCATCGACCCCGACGCCATGGTCGAAGACCTCGGCGTCGGCGCCCGGCAGCGGGTGGAGATCCTCAAGGTCCTCTACCGCGGAGCCCGCATCCTGATCCTGGACGAGCCGACCGCGGTGCTCGTTCCCCAGGAGGTGGAGGAGCTCTTCGGCAACCTGCGCGAGCTGGTCCGCGAAGGGCTGACGATCATCTTCATCTCGCACAAGCTGGACGAGGTGCTCTCGGTCGCCGACGCGATCACCGTCATCCGGCGCGGCACCACCGTGGCGAGCGTCGACCCCAAGGACGTGACCGCCCGGCAGCTGGCCGAGCTCATGGTGGGCACCGAGCTGCCCAGCCCGGAGACCCGCGAGTCCACCGTCACCGACGTGGTCGCCCTGTCCGTGCGCGACCTGTCCGTCCACTCGGCGGACGGACGCCGCCTCGTGGACGGGGTCGGCTTCGACATCCGCAAGGGCGAGGTGCTCGGCATCGCCGGAGTCGAGGGCAACGGCCAGGCCGAACTGGTCGAGGCCATCATGGGCATGCGCGCGGCCGACGGTGAGATCCGGCTGGGCGAGGAGGACATCTCCGCCTGGCCGACGCTCCGCCGCCGCGAGGCCGGCATCGGCTACATCCCCGAAGACCGGCACCGGCACGGCCTGCTGCTGGAGGCCCCGCTCTGGGAGAACCGCATCCTCGGCCACCAGACCCGCAGGCCCAACGTCAAGGGCCCCTGGATCGACCGGACCGGGGCGCGCGAGGACACCCGGCGCATCGTCACCGAGTACGACGTCCGCACCCCCGGCATCGACGTGGACGCCGCGGCGCTGTCCGGCGGCAACCAGCAGAAGCTGATCGTCGGCCGGGAGATGAGCGGGGACCCGGTGTTCCTCATCGCGTCGCACCCCACCCGGGGCGTCGACGTCGGCGCCCAGGCCGCGATCTGGGACCACCTGCGCGCCGCCCGCGCCGCGGGCCTCGCCGTACTGCTGATCTCGGCCGACCTGGACGAGCTCATCGGCCTGTCCGACACGCTGAAGGTGATCCTGCGCGGGCGCATCGTCGCCGACGTGGACCCGCGGGACGTGACGCCCGAGCGGCTCGGATCGGCCATGACGGGCGCGGGAGGAGCGGCATGACCATCCACACGGCGTACGCCGGATCCGGAGCCATCGCATGAAAGCCGCTGAGTCGAGCTTCGCCGACCGCCTGCTCGGGCGGGTACGGCTGAGCGGACTGCTCTCCCTCGCCGCGCCCGTCGTGGCGATCCTCTTCGCCGCGCTGATCACCTCGATCGTGCTGCTGGCCACCGGCGCCCCGCCGCTGGACACGCTGGTCATCATGGGTGAGTACGGCGTGCAGCCGCGCTCGATCGTGCTGACGCTGAACTCCGCGACGACCTTCTACCTGGCCGCGATCGCGGTGGCGATCGGGTTCCGGATGAACCTGTTCAACATCGGCGTCGACGGCCAGTACCGCCTCGCGGCGCTCATCTCCGCCGCGGTGGGCGGCGCGGTCGTCCTGCCCGGTCCGCTGCACACCGTGCTGGTCATCCTCGTGGCGATGCTCGTCGGCGCCGGCTGGGCGTCGATCGCGGCGCTGCTGAAGGTCAAGCGCGGCGTCAGCGAGGTCATCTCCACGATCATGCTGAACGCCATCGCCACCGCGCTGGGCTCCTGGCTGCTCAACAAGGAGCGCCTGGCCGTCGAGGTCGCGGGGAGCAACAACATCGGCACCAAGCCGATCGCGGAGTCCGGCCGGGTGCCGGGCCTGGCGCTCATCCCGGGCACGGAGGCCAAGGTGTTCGGCCTGCTCTTCCTGGCGATCGCCGTGGGCGTCGGCTACCACGTCCTGCTCAACCGGACCAGGTTCGGCTTCGACCTGCGGGCCACCGGGCAGTCGGAGACGGCCGCGGTCGCCAGCGGCGTGAACGTCAAGAAGATGATCGTCATCGCGATGCTGCTCTCCGGCGCGGCGGCGGGCCTGATCGGCATGCCGCAGCTGCTGGGGGCGTCCTACTCCTACAGCCTGGACTTCCCCACCGGCCTCGGCTTCACCGGCATCGCGATCGCGCTGCTGGGCCGCAACCACCCCGTCGGCATCGCCTTCGGCGCCCTGCTCTGGGCCTTCCTCGACACCTCGTCCAGCATCCTCCAGCTGCACGAGATCGCACCGGAGCTCGTCGCCATCATGCAGGGCACCATCGTGCTCTCGGTCATCGTCGCCTACGAGCTGGTCCACCGCTACCAGGTGGTGGCCGGGCAGCGCCGGGTGAGCAAGGAACTGGCGAGCGGGACCCCGCCCCAGGGTGAAGGAGCGTCGGCATGACCGAAGAGAGGGACACCACCGCAGAGATGCGGGTGGAGCAGGTCGAACGGGTCCCGTCGAAGTTCCGCTTCACCTGGCGGACCCTGCTGCTCGCCCTCGGCGGGCTGGTCCTGCTGCTGTCGTTCACCCGGTTCGTCACCGGGGCCGTCGACCTCACCTCCGCGGGCGCGATCAACGCGACCGTGGCGCTGGCCGTCCCGATCGGCCTGGCCGGCCTCGGTGGCCTCTGGTCCGAGCGGGCCGGCGTGGTCAACATCGGCCTCGAGGGCATGATGATCCTCGGCACCTGGGGCGGCGCCTGGGGTGCCATCCAGTTCGGCAGCCCCTGGGCGGGCGTGCTCGTGGGCCTGCTGGGCGGGGCCTTCGGCGGCCTGCTGCACGCGGTGGCGACCGTGACGTTCGGGGTGGACCACATCATCTCGGGCGTCGCGATCAACATCCTGGGCCTGGGCATCACCCAGTTCCTGTCGAAGGTGACCTTCGCCGAGATGAAGGGCGGCGGCGACACGCAGTCGCCCCCGGTGCCCAAGCTGGACCCCGTCAGCATCCCGGGGATCGGCGAGCCGCTGAAGTCGCTGGAGTCCCAGCACTGGTTCCTGCTGTCCGACCTGGCCGGCATCCTGCGCGGCCTGACCACCAACGTCTCGCTGGTGACCGTCCTGGCGATCCTGCTGATCCCGGTGACGTTCTACGTGCTGTGGCGGACGGCGTTCGGCCTGCGGCTGCGCTCGTGCGGCGAGCGGCCGGTCGCGGCGGAGTCGCTCGGCGTCAACGTCTACACCTACAAGTACGTCGCGGTCGTCGTCTCCGGCGCGCTCGCGGGCCTGGGCGGCGCGTTCCTGTCGCTGGTGGCCTCCAGCGCCTACCGCGAGGGCCAGACGGCGGGCCGCGGCTTCATCGGCCTCGCCGCGATGATCTTCGGCAACTGGCGGCCGGGCGGTCTGGCGGCCGGCGCGGGGCTGTTCGGCTACACCGACGCCCTCCAGCTCCGCCGGGGCGGCGAGTCGGTCCACGCGCTGCTGCTGCTCGTGGCCGTCCTGCTCGCCGGGGTGGCCGTCTACCAGCTCGTCAAGCAGAGCCGTACGCAGGCCGCGGTGTTCACCGCCGCCGGGGCGGTCGCCGTGTTCGCCCTGTTCGCGCTGACCGACAGCATCCCGGCGCAGTTCACCTCGGTCACCCCGCACATCACCACGCTGCTGGTGCTCTCGCTGGCCGCGCAGCGGCTCCGGCCGCCCGCGGCCGACGGCGTGCCGTACCGGAAGGGACAGGCGAAATGAGCGCCTCCGTCGACTGGGCCGCGCTCAAGGCCGAGGCCGTACGGGCCATGGGCAACGCCTACGCCCCCTACTCGAAGTTCCCGGTGGGCGCCGCCGCGCTGGTGGACGACGGGCGGATCGTTTCCGGCTGCAACGTGGAGAACGCCTCCTACGGTGTGGGGCTGTGCGCGGAGTGCGGGCTGGTCTCCGCGCTCCAGGCGAGCGGCGGCGGCCGGCTGGTCGCCTTCACCTGCGTGGACGGACACGAGGAGCTGCTCATGCCGTGCGGGCGCTGCCGCCAGCTACTGTTCGAGTTCGGCGGTCCTGAACTGCTGATGGAGACCGTGGACGGGCCGAAGCCGATGGCGGAGATCCTGCCGTACGCCTTCGGACCCGACGACCTGAGCCGGGGGGCCTGACAGACATGGACGCGATCGACGTCATCGTCACCAAGAGGGACGGCCGCGAGCTGTCCACCGAGCAGATCGACTGGGTGATCGACGCCTACACCCGGGGCGTGGTCGCCGACGAGCAGATGTCCGCGCTCGCCATGGCGATCCTGCTCAACGGGATGACACGGCGGGAGATCGCCGAGTGGACCCAGGCCATGATCCGGTCCGGGACCCGGATGGACTGGTCCGCGCTGCCGGGCCGTACCACCGACAAGCACTCCACCGGCGGTGTCGGCGACAAGATCACGCTGCCGCTGGCCCCGCTGGTCGCCGCGTGCGGCGGGTACGTCCCGCAGCTGTCCGGCCGCGGCCTGGGGCACACCGGCGGCACGCTGGACAAGCTGGAGTCGATCCCCGGCTGGCGGGCCTCGCTCTCCAACGACGAGATGCTCGGCGTGCTGCGGGAGGCCGGGGCGGTCATCTGCGCGGCGGGCGAGGGACTCGCTCCGGCGGACAAGAAGCTCTACGCGCTGCGCGACGTGACCGGCACGGTCGAGGCGATCCCGCTGATCGCGTCCTCGATCATGTCCAAGAAGATCGCGGAGGGCACCGGCGCGCTGGTGCTGGACGTCAAGGTCGGCTCGGGCGCGTTCATGAAGACCGTGGACCGGGCCCGGGAGCTGGCCACCACCATGGTCGCGCTGGGCACCGACGCCGGGGTGAACACGGTGGCGCTGCTGACCGCGATGGACCGGCCGCTGGGCCGGGCGGTGGGCAACGCGCTGGAGGTGACCGAGTCCGTCGAGGTGCTCGCCGGCGGCGGGCCCGAGGACGTGGTCGAGCTGACCGTGCGGCTGGCGCGCGAGATGCTCCAGGCCGCGGGGCTGGACGGCGGCAAGGACCCCGAGCAGGCGCTGAAGGACGGCTCGGCGATGGACGCCTGGCGCCGGATGATCGTCGCCCAGGGCGGCGACCCGGACGCGGCGCTGCCGGAGGCCGCCGAGACGATGGAGGTGATCGCGCCCGCGACGGGCGTGCTGACCCGGCTCGACGCCTACGGCGTGGGCCTGGCGGCCTGGCGGCTCGGCGCGGGCCGGGAGCGCAAGGAGGACCCGGTCTCCTTCGGCGCGGGCATCATGCTGCACGCCCGGCCGGGGGACGCGGTCCGCGAGGGACAGCCGCTGATGACCCTGCACGCCGACGACCCGGCCCGCTTCGACCGGGCGCTGGCCGCGCTGGACGGCGCCTACGCGATCGGCGGGCCCGGCGAGGTGGACCAGCTCCCACTGGTGATCGACCGCATCAGGGCGTGAGCGGCGAGGATCGGGACCGTCCGCGTCAGGGCGTGAGCGGCGAGGCCTGAGACGCGTCCGCGGGGTCGAAGATCCCGCGGACGACGGCGCGGTGGGTCGGGAGGGCGGCGGCGTGGCGGGCGCGGCCGTCCTCGGTGATGCAGACGAAGATGCCGCGCCGGTCGGCCTCGCACAGGCCCCGGCTGACCAGGCCCGCCTTCTCCAGCCGGGCGACCACCCGCGAGCAGGCGCTCTGGCTCAGGTGCACCGCGTCGGCGAGCTCCTGGACCCGGTATTCGGGCCGGCCGCCCTCGACCATGCGCTCCAGGAGCTCGAACTCGCTCATCCCGAGGCCGTGCCGGTCCGAGAGCTCCCGCTCCAGCGCGCAGGCGGTCGCGGAATGCCTGGCCAGCACCTCGCGCCAGGCGCGGACGGCGGACTCCTCGCTCATGCCGCGGATCTTAGCATGCTTGAACATCAAATGCATGGTAATTAAATTCTGTTGCATTAGATGCGTGTGCATGTATCGTTGGATCCCATGATCCCTCCCTCCACCGAAGGACGCTGGGACGCGCGCCTGTGGGCCGCCCTGGCGGTCCTGTGCGCCGTCGTCTTCCTCGACGCGCTCGACGTCTCCATGGTCGGCGTCGCGCTCCCGTCCATCCAGGCGGACCTGGGCCTGTCCACCGACTCCCTGCAGTGGGTGGTCAGCGGCTACGTGCTCGGCTACGGCGGCCTGCTCCTGCTCGGCGGGCGCACCGCCGACCTCCTGGGACGGCGCCGCGTCTTCCTGGCGGCCCTGGCGGTCTTCGCCGTGGCCTCGCTCCTCGGCGGCCTGGTCAGCGACGGCACCCTGCTGATCGCGGCCCGGTTCGTCAAGGGCATCAGCGCCGCCTTCACCGCGCCCGCCGCCCTGTCCATCATCACCACCACGTTCGCCGAGGGACCGGCCCGCAACCGGGCCCTGTCCATCTTCACCGCCTCCGGCGCCAGCGGGTTCTCCCTGGGCCTGGTCATCTCCGGGCTCCTCACCGAGCTCGGCTGGCGCTGGACGTTCCTGATGCCCGTCCCGGTCGCGGTCGTCGCCCTGGTCGCCGCCCTGCGGTTCCTGCCGAAGCGGCCCGAGGAGCGGCCCGAGGAGCGGGCCGAGAGCGGCCACGACCTCGTCGGCGCCGTGACGATCACCGCCTCGATGCTGCTGCTGGTCTTCGCCGTGGTGGAGGCGCCCGAGGCCGGCTGGGGCTCGCTGCGCACGGTCGGCTCGCTGCTCGCCGCCGCCGCCCTGCTGGCCGCGTTCGTGGTGACCGAGCGCAGGGTCAGGCACCCCCTGGTACGGCTCGGCATCCTGCGCTCGGGCCCCATCGTCCGGGCCAACCTCGGCCTGGTGATCCTGTTCGGCTCCTACGTCGGCTTCCAGTTCGTCGCCATGCAGTACTTCCAGAACTTCCTGCACTGGTCCCCGCTGGAGACCGCGCTGGCCTTCCTCCCGGCCGGTCTGCTGGTGGCCGTCACCTCGACGAAGATGGGCGGCCTGGCCGACCGCTTCGGCACCGCCCGGCTGATCGTGGTCGGCTCGGCCGCACTGGCCGGCGGATACGCCTTCTTCCTCCGGGTGGACGGGGCGCCCGACCTGGCCACGCTGGTCATCCCCGGCATGGTCCTGCTGGGCGTCGCCTTCGCCCTGTCCTTCCCGTCGCTCAACATCCAGGCGACCAACGGGGTCGCCGACGACGAGCAGGGCCTGGCCTCCGGCCTGCTCAACACCTCGGGCCAGGTCGGCGGCGCCGTCGTGCTGGCGGTGGTGACGGCGGTGCTGACCTCCAGCACGAGCGCCGACCCGCTCGACGGCTTCCGCGCCGCGATCGCGGTCTCCGGCGTCCTCGCGCTGGCCGGTCTGGTGATCGCCCTCACCGGCCTGCGCGGGGTCCGTACGGCCGCCGCGGAGCGGAAGGGGGAGCCGGTCCTGGAGGCCGCCTGATGACGGGGGCGGGCCGCCCGAAGGACGGCGGGCGCCCGGCCCGCCCCGGTCATCACCCGCCGAAGGGCGGCCGGAGCGGTGAAACCGCCGGTGTTCCTGGGCATCTAACCCGGCAGGAGGCCCACATGAACCGCTCTCGCGCCGCACTCGTGCTCATCCCCCTCGCCCTGCTGACCGGCTGCGGCGGCTCGACCGGCCAGGCGGACCCGGCCGGTCGGGCCGGCGGGGCCACCGGATCCCCCTCCTCCGGGGTCGCCGCCACCGGCGGGACCGGGTCGGCCCCGCCGACCGTGCAGGACTCGCCCGGTGCCGAGGATCCGCCCGCCGTACAGGACTCTCCGGGCGCGCGGAGCCCGCGGGGGAGGACCTCCGCCCCGCAGGCGCCGCCCACCGGTCCGGAGCCGCCGACGAGCACCGCGGCGGTCCGGGTCGAGCGGAACCCCGGCGAGCCGCCGCTCGTCACCGCCGTGCGCTTCGCCGAGCACGGAGGCTACGACCGGGTGGTGATCGACTTCAGGGGGGACCCGCCCGGATACACCGTGGACTGGGTGCCCGAGCTGGTCCAGGACGGGTCGGGCGAGCCGATCGACGTCGAGGGCGGGGCCTACCTGCAGGTGACGATGCTCCCGGCGAACGCGCACACGGAGTCGGGCACCCCCACCCTGACGGGCGGGCCGATCCTCCAGGCGGGGCTGGGCAACGTGCGCAGCGTCGTGAAGACCGGGGACTTCGAGGCCGTGGTGGGCGTGGGCATCGTGCTGGAGCGCAGGGCCGGATTCCGCGTCACCGAGCAGAGGCGGCCGAACCGCCTGGTCATCGACGTGGCCCACTGAGCCCGAGCGTCGGGCGCGGTGGCAAGATGGTCCGATGGTGAGGAGAATCGACAGCGCGACGCGGATCCCCGTACCCGGGGGAAAGGTCATCGACGAGTACGTCGGCCGGGTCAACAGCGGTGACGCCGGGGTCTCGATCGCGCACATGAAGGCCCCCGCGGGCTGGGACGAGCCGGCTCAGACGCCGGAGTTCGCGGAGTACACCGTGGTGCTCTCCGGGACGGTCGTCGTCGAGCACGCCGGGGGCACGACCGAGGTGCGCGCCGGCCAGGCGTTCGCCTGCGAGCCGGGGGAGAAGGTCCGCTACAGCTGCGGCCCCGAGGGCGCCGAGTACGTCGCCGTCTGCCTGCCCGCCTTCTCCCCGGAGACGGCACGTCGTGACGGATAGCCCGCGCGACCTCCGGCGGTCTCCGCAAGATCGCCGATTGGATACCGGACGGTAGGATGACGAGATGAGCCAGCAGCTACCCACTCTTGAGGAGATCCGCCGGGCTCCGAAGGTCTTGCTCCACGATCACCTCGACGGCGGTCTGCGGCCCGAGACCATCGTCGAGCTGGCCCGCGAGACCGGCTACGACCGACTGCCCACGACCGACCCCGGCGCGCTGCGCACCTGGTTCCGGGAGGCCTCCGACTCCGGCTCGCTGGAGCGCTACCTGGAGACCTTCGACCACACGGTCGGCGTCATGCAGACGCGCGAGGCGCTGGTCCGGGTCGCCGCCGAGTGCGCGGAGGACCTGGCGGCCGACGGCGTGGTCTACGCCGAGGTGCGCTACGCGCCCGAGCAGCACACCGAGCGGGGCCTGAGCCTCGAAGAGGTCATCGAGGCGGTCCTGGAGGGGTTCAGGACCGGCTCGGAGGGCCGCGGGATCAAGGTGGGCACGCTGCTCACCGCGATGCGCCACCAGGCCAGGTCCATGGAGATCGCCGAGCTCGCGGTCCGCTACCGCGACGTCGGCGTGGCCGGGTTCGACATCGCCGGGGCCGAGGCGGGCTACCCGCCCACCCGCCACCTCGACGCCTTCGAGTACCTCCAGCGGGAGAACGCCCACTTCACCATCCACGCCGGCGAGGCGTTCGGGCTCCCGTCGATCTGGCAGGCGATCCAGTGGTGCGGCGCCGACCGGCTCGGCCACGGCGTGCGGATCATCGACGACATCGCGGTGTCCGGCGACGGCGAGCCCAAGCTCGGCCGCCTGGCGGCCTACGTGCGCGACAAGCGCATCCCGCTGGAGATGTGCCCGACCTCGAACCTGCAGACCGGGGCCGCGCCCTCCATCGCCGATCACCCGATCGGCCTGCTCCGCCGCCTCAGCTTCCGGGTGACGGTCAACACCGACAACCGGCTGATGAGCGGGACCAGCGTCTCGGAGGAGTTCGCCAAGCTGGTGGAGGCGTTCGGCTACGACTGGGACGACCTGCAGTGGTTCACGGTCAACGCGATGAAGTCGGCGTTCCTGCCGTTCGACGACCGGCTGGCCCTCATCAACGGCGTGATCAAGCCGGGTTTCGCGCGCCTGAAATGGCAGGCGTGAGCGGGACCGCGGGCGCGGGACGGGCACGGTGAGCGGCGCTGCGAGAGAGGTGTTCCGGTCGAAGGCCGCGCTGATCCTCGGCTGGGTGTGGGTGGCGTTCGCCGCGCTCAACGCGGTCGACCTGGTCGTCCGCTACAGCGGGCCGCCCTCGCTGGCCGCCGGGGCGGTCCTGGCGGTGCTGACGGCACTGGTCTTCGTGACGTGCATCCGCCCGGCGGTCGTCCTGACCGACGGGGGCGTGCTGGTCCGCAACCCGCTCCGGGACGCCTTCGTGCCCTGGACGGCCGTGGACGGCGTGGCGGTCGGGCACGCGATCGCGATCACCTCCGGTGACGCGGTGGTCCGCTGCTGGACGCCGCAGACCACCGCGCGGGAGCGGGCGGCGGCCGTACGGCGCGGGCGCTCCGGCTCCGAGGGCGGCGGTCCGGCGACGGAGCCGGTCCGGAGCAGGGGGGAGCAGGCGGCGGCCGAGGCGCTGGCGGGCAGGACGCACGCCGACTGGGCGGCCGAGCAGATCAGGCGGCGCGCCGAGGCGGCCAGGCCGCGGACCGGCGCGGGTGCGACCGAGGCCGGTGCGGGCGCGGGTGCGACCGAGGCCGGCGCGGGCGCGGGTGCGACCGAGGCCGGTGCGGGGCCCGCGGTGCTGAGGATCACCTGGGCGCCGAGCGCCCTGGTCGTGCTGGGCGCCGCCCTGGCCCTGGTGGTGGCCGCCTTCCTCGTGTGAGCAGGGTCAGGGCGGTCCGGGCCGCCAGGCGGCGACGAGGTCCTCCGGGGTGACCAGGGCGACCTCCGCCGTCGCCGAGCCGCTCCGGGAGACGGCGAGCAGCGGTGTGCCGGGGGCCGCGCCCGGCATCCGGGAGCGGCGGACGATGAGCGCGTCCAGGTCGCCCCGCTCGAAGGGCCGGTCCTCCCGCCACACGACCGAGCCCAGCAGGGTGACCGTGCGCCCGACCGGTTCGCGGTCCGTCCCCACGATGTCGATCTCCGGGTCGTCGGTGCGGGTCCAGTAGCCGCCGATCGCGCCCGTCTCGCCGGGGAGCCCGCCCATCCGCCGCAGCGACCGGCGGACCAGGGGCGTGACGGCCGCCTCCCGCCACGCGTCCCACGAGCGCAGGAGGCGGGCGAGGGCGAGGTCGCCGCGGTCCCGTTCGATCTCCGCCAGCCCAGGGCCGACGAAGGCGAGCCAGAAGCGCAGGTGCGTGTCGGCGACGTGGTAGCGGGTCTCGCGCGAGGGCCGGGTGGAGAGCGGGACCGCGGCGGTGACCAGCCGCCGTTCCACGAGGGACTGCAGCGCCCGGTTGAGCGAGGCCCTGGGCACCCCCGGCGCGGCGCGGCCGATCGCCGAGTGGGTGCGGTGCCCGGCGCCGACGGCGTTCAGGACGGTCCGGGCCTGGGTGCCCGGCGGTGCCTCGGCGGCCAGGACGCGCTCCCCGGTGATCACCAGCGGTGAGGCGGGGTCGGCCAGGGCCTGCCGGAGGTGTTCCCGCACGGGCAGCCCCGGCGGCCACTCCCGGCAGATCAGCGGCAGGCCGCCGGAGACCAGCCGGGCGTCGATCGCCTCGGCGGCGGGCAGTTCCGCCGCGTCCGCCACGTCCGCCGGGGTGAGGGGGTGGACGACCAGTTCGGTGGCGCGCATGTAGAAGGGACGGCCCGGCCGGTTCACCGCCTCCATCGCCTCCTGGTCCGAGCCGACGAGGACGAGCAGCACCGGGCGGCGGGACAGCTCCCGGGCGAACAGCACCTGCAGCACGCCCTCCAGTTCGGGGGCGGTCGCCAGCAGCACGGGGAGCCCGTCGAGCACGACGACGCTCGGCGACTCCTGGGGGACGGCCACCGCCAGGAGCCGGAGCGCGTCCTCCCACGACCCGGCGGACCGCTCCGCCAGGATCCGGGCGCCGGGGAGGCCGGACGCGGCGCCCTCGGCGAGCAGCCCCGCCACCTGCTCGGCCCGCGTGCCGGGGGAGGCGGTGGAGAAGACGCAGGGCACGTCCGCGCGCCGGACGAACTCCTCCACCAACCGGGACTTGCCGACTCCGCGGCGGCCGCGCATCAGGACCGCCCGGCCCGGGCGTCCCGCCCGGCCGCCCGTCGCGACCCTGCCCAGCAGGCGCTCCAGCCGGGACAGCTCGTGCTCTCTGCCGATGAACCGGGCCATCGCTCCCCGACGGTCTCGTTCGTGAGAGTCTCACCGGCGAGACCCTTTTCCGTGGTATCCCCGCGGCTCGCCGTCTCACCTGCGGTGACGTCCCGGATGGACGTTTCCAGGCCGAGCCTTTCCTGAGCGCGGGAACCACGTGCGGACGGCTTCGGCGGCCGTCCCCTGCGGAGCCGCCGCCGGCGCGGTCCCTGCCGTGCCGCCGGGCCCATGGCCGGAGCGTCCGATGACCTTCGTCCCGGAGCGGAACGCTCAGTCCCGAGGGAACGGAGCCGATAGGCCGGGTGTTGTCCCCGCCGACCCCTTGGAGGAAGCCATGGCGGCACGAGTGGCGAACCTCAGCGTCACGCAACGGCTGGCGCTGATCTTCAGCGCCGGAGCGATGACGGTCGGCTCCGTCGTCGGCATCGGCGTGTACTCCCAGAGCCAGCTGATCGGCGACGCCGACCGGCTGCGGACCATGGAGCACGCCAAGGCGGTGCTCAATCATCTCGACACCCGCGAGGCCGAGCTGAAGGTCGACGCCTACCGGGCGATCAGCGAGCCGGACCTGGGGGACGTGCGCGCGGACCTGCCCGAGGACGTGGCGTCGGTGGAGCAGGCCGTCGCGGACCTGGACGCCCTGGCCCTGCCGGAGCAGGTGCGGGAGCGGCTGGACGCGGTGCGCCCCGACATCGAGGACTTCAACGCCTTCGTGTCGGCGTTCGTGGCCGATGCCGAGCGCGACCGGGCCGCCGTGCGCGAGCGCCGGCAGCAGATCGCCGAGCGCAACAGCGTGGTGGACGACAAGCTGGAGGAGGTGCACGCCGCGGTGGACGCCGCGATCGAGGCCGCCCGCGCCGGGATGGAGGACTCCGTCGCGCAGACCCGCCTGGTCTCCCTGCTGGTGGGGATCGGCGGGGTGGCGCTGCTGGTCGCGCTGTGCGTCCCGCTGGGACGCTCCATCACCCGGCCGGTGCACCGCATCGGCCGGGTCCTGGCCGCGGTGGCCGAAGGCGACCTCACCCCGCGCGCCGACGTCTCCTCCCGCGACGAGCTCGGCCGCATGGCCCAGGCGCTCAACCAGGCGATCGAGCACATGCGCACCGCCGTGCACACCATCGACGCCTCGGTGGGCGGACTGGCCACCGCCTCCGAGGAACTGACCGTCACCAGCGGCCAGATCGCCGCCGGAGCCGAGGCGGCCAGCGCCCAGATCGGCGCGGTCGCCGCCGTCGCCCAGCAGGTCTCCGATGACGTGCACTCCGTCGCGGCCGGGTCCGAGCAGATGAGCGCGGCGATCGGGGAGATCGCGCAGAGTGCCGGCCAGGCGGCCGAGGTGGCCTCGCAGGCCGTCTCGGCGGCGGTCTCCACCACCGAGACGGTCGCCAAGCTGGGGGCCTCGTCGGCGGAGATCGGCAGCGTGATCAAGACGATCACGAGCATCGCCGAGCAGACCAACCTGCTCGCCCTGAACGCCACCATCGAGGCGGCGCGGGCCGGGGACGCGGGCAAGGGCTTCGCCGTGGTCGCCGGGGAGGTCAAGGACCTGGCGCAGGAGACCGCCAAGGCGACCGACGACATCGCCCGGAGGATCGAGGCCATCCAGGCCGACACCGGCGACGCGGTGGCGGCGATCGGTGAGATCAGCGAGATCATCTCCCGCATCAACGACTACCAGCTGGCCATCTCCAGCGCGGTGGAGGAGCAGACCGCCACCTCCGAGGAGATGAACCGCGGGGTGGCCCAGGCCGCCTCCGGCACCGGGCGGATCGCCGAGACCGTCTCCGACGTGGCCGGCACGGTCCGGCTGACCAGCAGCGGCGTGGCCGAGGCCGGGCGCGCCGCCGAGGACCTCGCCCGCATGTCGGCCGACCTGCGGACACTGGTCGACCGGTTCCGCGTCTGACCGGAGACGCTTCCGCCTCGCCGGGAGGGGGTCGCGCGTCTGACCGGGGACGGTTCCGCATCCGCCCGGGGACGGTTCCGCATCCGCCCAGAGACGGTTCCGCATCCGCCCGGAGGCGGCTCCGTTCCGTCAGAGGCCCAGCGCCGCGGACAGGTCGGCGGTCAGCGCGCCCAGCTCCCGTACGGCCTGCGCCCGGGCGTCGGCGACCTCGCCGGTCACCGGCACGACGGTCTCCAGGTAGCACTTGAGCTTGGGCTCCGTCCCCGAGGGGCGGACCACGACCCGGGCGCCGCCCGCCAGGCGGTAGCGGATGCCGTCGGTGGGCGGCAGGCCGGCCACGCCCAGGCTCAGGTCCTCGGCCGACTCGACCTTGCGGCCGCCGAGCTCCACCGGCGGGGCGGCGCGCAGGCGGGCCATGGCCCCCGCGATCAGGGACAGGTCGCGCACCCGGACCGAGAGCTGGGAGGTGGCGTGCAGGCCGTACCGGCGGGCCTGGTCGTCGAGGAGGTCGAGCAGGGTGCGGCCGTCGCGCTTGGCCCGGGCGGCGAGACCGGCGACGGTCAGGGCCGCGCCGATGCCGTCCTTGTCGTGGACCGGCAGGCCCTCGTCCGCGCCGACGCTGTAGCCCAGCGCCTCCTCGTAGCCGTAGACCAGGTTCCCGCGCCCGCCCCCGGCCTTCATGATCCACTTGAAGCCGGTGAGGGTCTCGGCGTAGTCCACGCCGTGCTCGGCGGCGATCCGGCCGAGCAGGGAGGAGGAGACGATGGTGGTGGCGACCAGGCGGTCGTCGCCGGAGGTGTGCCGGATGACGTGCTCGCCGAGGAGCGCGCCGAGCTCGTCGCCGGTGAGCATCCGGTAGCCGCCCTCCGGCAGGGGCACGCCCACGGCGCAGCGGTCGGCGTCGGGGTCGTTGGCCAGCACGAGGTCCGCGCCGATCCGTTCGGCCAGCTCCAGGGCGAGGTCCATCGCGCCCGGCTCCTCCGGGTTGGGGAACGCGACGGTCGGGAAGTCGGGGTCCGGGTCGGCCTGGACCTCGACGGTCACCGGGCTCGGGAACCCGGCGGCCAGGAACGCGGAGGTGAGCGTGACGCCGCCGACGCCGTGCAGGGGCGTGTAGGCGACCTTCAGTTCGCGGGCGTCGCCGAGCGGGAGCAGGGTCACCGCGTCCAGGTAGGCGGCCACGATCTCCTCGCCGAGGTCGGTCCACCCGGGGTCGCCGGGGGCGCCCAGGGGCAGCGCGGAGACGGGGCCGACGGCGTCGATGGCGGCGGAGATGCCCGCGTCGATCGGCGGCACGATCTGGGAGCCGTCACCCCAGTAGACCTTGTAGCCGTTGTCCCGGGGCGGGTTGTGGCTGGCGGTGACGGTCACGCCCGCGTCGGCGCCGAGGTGGCGGACGGCGAAGGCCAGCACCGGGGTGGGCAGGGGGGCCGGGAGCAGCGAGGCCCGCAGCCCGGCGCCGGTCAGTACGGCGGCGGTGTCGCGGGCGAAGACGTCGGAGTTGTGCCGGGCGTCGTAGCCGATCACCACGTGCCGGTCCGGGCCGAGGACGGCGGCCAGCCCGGCGGCGGCGCGCATGACGGTGACCCGGTTCATCCGGTTGGGCCCGGCGCCCAGCTCGCCGCGGAGACCGGCGGTGCCGAACTCCAGCTTGGCGCCGAACCGCTCGCGCAGCGCCTCCTCGTCCCCCTCGTCGAGGAGCGCGCGGAGCTCCTCCCGGGTCCGCGGGTCCGGGTCCTGGGCCAGCCATTCCTGGGCGAGCCGTACGAGATCGCTGCTCATGATCACCTCACGCTCCGGGCGGGGAGGGCGTGTCCCCCCGCCGGTTGTCCCCTACCGGCCCGCCCGCGGGTCCCGTCCGGGGACCCGCGGGCCGGGCGCTACAGCTTGCTGACGATCCCGGCGAGCAGGACCCCCATCCGGGCCGCGGTGGTGCGGCCGACCTGGAGCACCTCCTCGTGGTTCAGCGGCTTGCCGACCAGCCCCGCCCCCGGGTTGGTGACCAGGGAGATGCCGAGCACCTCGGCTCCGGCCTCGCGGGCCGCGACGGCCTCCAGCACGGTGGACATGCCGACCATGTCGCCGCCGAGGACCCGGCACATCTGGATCTCGGCGGGGGTCTCGTAGGTCGGGCCGCGGAAGGCGACGTAGACGCCCTCGGTCATGGTGGGCTCGACCCCGCGGACCAGGTCGCGCAGGCGCCGGGAGTAGACCTCGGTGAGGTCGACGAAGGTGGCGCCGGTGATCGGGTTGGCGCCGGTCAGGTTGATGTGGTCGCTGATCAGCACCGCCTCGCCGATCTCCTGGGTCTCCGGGCGCAGGCCGCCCGCGGCGTTGGTCAGCACGACCGTGCGGACCCCGGCCCGTACGGCGGTGCGCACGCCGTGCACGACGGGCTCGACGCCCCGGCCCTCGTAGAGGTGGGTGCGGCCGAGGAAGATCAGCGCGTTCTTGCCCGACTCGGTCCGCACGGCGCGGACCTTGCCGGCGTGGCCGGCCACGGCGGGCGGTGCGAAACCGGGCAGGTCGGTCACCGGGATCTCGGCGACGGTCTCACCGATCGCGTCGGCGGCCGGGACCCAGCCCGACCCCATCACCAGCGCGACGTCGAAGGACTCGACTCCGGTGGCGCTCCGCAAAGCGGTCGCGGCGTCCGTGGCGAGTGCATAAGGGTCATTGGTCACCTCACCGAGCGTACTCGCCGGGCCGCCCACGCCATGACTCCGGAGGCCGCGACCCGCCGGACCGGCGGCGGACCGCAGGGACGACGGCGTGCCACCGGTCGCGGTCCGCCGCGGGTCCCGCGCCGGTGGTGGTCCGCCGCGGGTCCCGCGCCGGTGGTGGGCGTCAGCCGCCGAAGGAGGTGCAGGGGCGGTTGCGGAGCGCCTTGACGTAGTCGTCGGGGGCGCCGGCCTTCTCGGCGGCGTCGGACAGGATGCCGAGGTAGCGCGCCGAGGGCAGGCCGCCCTCGTAGCCGTCGAGCACGTAGAACCAGGCCACGACCTCGCCGTCCAGGGTCTGCACGCGCAGCCGTACCTTGTGGTAGAGGCCGCGGGTGGCGCCCTCCCACTGGTCGAGGGAGGTCTCGTCCCACTCGGGGACGTCGTAGAGGACGACGAAGACGTGCTCGTCGGGGTCCTCGACGATGGTGGCGAGCGCGCCGTCGAGCGCGCCGTCCCGGCTGAGGTCGTCCCCGCCGAAGGTCAGGCGCCAGCCCTGCAGCCAGCCCGACCCCCGGACGGGGGAGTGCGGGGCCCGCTGGGCCATCTGCTCGGGGTCCATGTTGCTGCCGTAGGCGGCGTAGACAGGCACGGTGCCCAAGACTAATCCAAGATCGCCCGCAGGCCCGTCCCCGCGCGCCATGTCGTCGATTTCCCCGGACGGCAAAGGCTTTCCGTGTTTTCCGAAGGGGACCGGAGCGGTGGTTGCTCCGGGGATGCGGGAGAATGGGGTGGTGACAAGGATCGCGATCATCGGTGGCGGACCCGGCGGATACGAGGCGGCACTGGTGGCGGCGCAGCTGGGCGCGCAGGTCACCGTGGTCGAGCAGGACGGGCCCGGGGGCGCCTGCGTGCTCACCGACTGCGTGCCCTCCAAGACCCTGATCGCGACCTCCGCGCGCAAGCAGGCGCTGCTCGACGCGGCGGCGCTGGGCGTGCACTACAGCGGGGGCCCCGACGGCGACGTGGGGACCCCGGTGGCCGACATGCCGCTGGTCAACCGGCGGGTGAAGGAGCTGGCGCGGGCGCAGTCCACCGACATCGCGGCGCGGCTCGCCGCCGAGGGCGTCGAGGTGGTCCGGGCGCCCGGGCGGCTGGTGGACCCGCAGGTGGTCAGGGCGGGCGACCGGACGATCCGGGCCGACGTGGTCATCGTGGCGACCGGCGCGACCCCGCGCATCCTGCCGACCGCCGAGCCCGACGGGGAGCGCATCCTCACCTGGCGGCAGATGTACGACCTGGCGGAGCTGCCCGAGCACCTCATCGTGGTCGGCTCCGGCGTCACCGGCGCGGAGTTCGCCGGCGCCTACCGCTCGCTCGGCTCCGAGGTGACCCTCGTCTCGTCGCGCGACCGGATGATGCCGAACGAGGACGCCGACGCCGCCGAGGTCCTGGAGGAGGTCTACCGGCGCCGCGGGATGAACGTCATGGGCCGCTCCCGCGCCGAGTCGGTCAAGCGCACCGCCGACGGCGTGGTCGTCACCCTGGAGGACGGCCGGACCGCCGAGGGCAGCCACTGCCTGATGACGGTCGGCATGATCCCCAACACCGCCGGGATCGGCCTGCAGGAGGCCGGGGTCACCCTCGACCGGGGCGGGTTCATCCAGGTGGACAAGGTCTCCCGCACCTCGGCGCCGGGCGTCTACGCGGCCGGTGACTGCACCGGGGTGCTGATGCTCGCCTCCGTCGCCGCGATGCAGGGCCGGATCGCCGTCTGGCACGCCCTCGGCGAGGCCGTGCAGCCGCTGCGCCTGGCCACCGTGGCCTCCAACATCTTCACCGACCCCGAGATCGCCGCGGTGGGCGTCACCCAGCGGGCGATCGAGGCCGGGGAGATCGACGCCAACGTGGTCAAGCTCCCGCTGGCGACCAACGCCCGCGCGAAGATGCAGGGCTTCCACGACGGTTTCGTGAAGCTGTTCTGCCGTCCGCACACCGGCATCATCCTCGGCGGCGTCGTGGTCGCTCCGCGCGCCTCGGAGCTGATCCTGGCGGTCTCGGTCGCCGTGCAGCAGCGGCTCACCGTGGACCAGCTCGCGCACACCTTCGCGGTCTACCCGTCGCTGTCCGGGTCCGTCACCGAGGCGGCCCGCCGCCTGATGCAGCCGACGACCCCCGGCGGCATCTGACCGACCGGGCCGCGCCCGGCCTTCTCGGCGCGGCCCGGCGTCGCGGGACCTGCGTGCCCGGGCGTCGCGGGACCTGCGGGTGCCGCCTACCCGTGCGCGTTCGCGACGAGCCCGAGCAGGAAGGCCAGCAGGTCCGGGCTCGCGGCCAGGGTGATCCGCGAGCGCATGGTGTGCGGGGTGCCGTCGAGGTCCACGACCGCGGCTCCGGCCTCGCGGGCGATGACCGCTCCGGCCGCCGTGTCCCACGGCCGGTTGTTGAGCATCACGGCGGCGTCGATCCGCCCCTCCGCCACCCAGGCGAGGTCGACGGCCGCGGACCCGAACATGCGGACCCGCTGCACGCGGGCGGCGAGTCCCGCGGTGAGCGCCAGCCGGGGGCGGTTCAGGGCCTCGGCGCCGTCGCCCACCGCGTAGTCGCCGACGGCGACCACCGCGGCCTGCGGGTCCTGCGCGCCGCTCGCCCGGATCGCCACCCCGTCGGCCCGCGCCCCGCCGCCCTCCACCGCGGTGTAGCGGGAGCCGAGGAACGGCAGCTCGATCACGCCGAGCCGGGGCAGGTCCCCGTCGACCAGGCCCAGGGAGACGCCGCACAGCGGGATGCCGTGCAGGAGGTTGGCGGTCCCGTCGACCGGGTCGAGGACCCAGGTCAGGCCGCCGCCCGGCGCCGCCGCGGCGCCCTCCTCCTCGCCGAGGAACCCGATCTCCGGGGTCTCCCTGCCGAGGAAGTCGCGAACGGCGTGCTCGACGGCGTAGTCCACCTCGGTGGCCATGTCGCGGTCGCCCTTGGCGGTGACGGTCCCGGTGGCCATGGTCCGCACGATCCCGGCGGCGATCGCGGCGGCCTCGACGGCGACCGGCAGGAGCGGGGCGAGGCGGGCGCTCACGCGGCGCCCGCCGGGCCGGCCTGCGTTCCGTGCGGTGTCGTTCCGTGCGGTGTCGTTCCGTGCGGTGTCGTTCCGTGCGGTGTCGTTCCGCGGGGTGTCGTTCCGTGTGTCGATGTCCTGTGCACCGACGCGATCCTACGAGATGCGCCGGCCCGTCTCAGCGCACGCGGCCGCGGAGCCGTCCCAGGGCGTTGCGGCCGTCCTGCACGGCCCGCGCCACGACGTGCAGATCCTGCTCCCGCCTGGCCATGACCAGGGCGTTCTTGGCGGCCTCGTAGGCGTCCAGGGCCTGTCGCCAGTCCTGGTCGGCCGTCATCCCGCCGCGCCCGCTGATCTGGAACTCGTAGTCGAGCCGGTCGACCTCCTCGCCGAGCCGGGTGATGTCCTCCTCCGCGCCCCGGCGCATGAGGGCGAACCGGGCGTTGCGCCGGGTCCGCCGCTGCGCGCTGACCCCCCAGGCCACCACGGTGACCGCCAGGCCCACCGCGCTGAGCACCACCATGACGAGTCCCACGGAGACCCCGCCGCCCTCCTCCGGCGTCCCGGCCGCGGACGGCCCGTCCTCCGACGCCTCATCGCCCGAGGAGCGCTCGGTGGGCGGGGGGGTCGGCACCTCGACCCCCGTGGGAGCGCCCTTGGCGCCCGTGAGGTCCGCGTCGTCGGCCATGGTGAAGGACGCCTTCTCGACCGTGGCCCCGGTGAAGTCCGCCCCGGCCAGCTCGGCCATGGTGAACTCCGCCTCGGTCAGGTCGGCGTCGACGAAGACGGCGTTGCGCAGGTTGGCCTGGGTGAGCGGGGCCTCGCGGAGGCTGGCCCGGGTGAAGTCGGCCTTGCGGGCCTTGAGCTGGCCGGGCGTGCTCTCGGTGAGGTCGGCGCCGACGAGCTTGGCGCTGGTGAACTCCACCTGGGTCAGCTCGGCCCGGGTCAGCTTCGCTCCGGACAGGTCCGCATAGGGGAACTCGGCCTGCCCCGCCTCGGCGTCGACGAGGATCGCGTTCCGCAGGTCGGCGTGGTCGCCCTTGACCTGGCCCAGGTCGGCCTCGGTCAGGTCCGCGCCGCGCAGGTCGGCGTACTTCAGCGTCACCTGGGTGAGGTTGGCCTCCTTGAGCGAGGCGTCGCGCAGGATCGCCCCGGTCAGGTCCTTCTGCACCAGCTCCTGGCCGTCCAGCGTGGCGCCGGTCAGGTCGGCGCAGCGCAGGTCGTCGGGGAGCCGGGCGCCCCGGGTGAAGTCCCGGCCGCGCAGGTTCGCGCGCTGACCGGGACGGCACGGGCCGGCCGAGACCGACCCGGCCGAGACCGACCCGGCCGAGACCCGTCCGGCGGAGGCCGACTCGGCCGAGGCCGGCCCTGCGGGGGTCCGGGCCGTGGCGCGGGCCTGGCCGTGGACCGGCGCGGCGGACGCGGCGTGGGCGGGCGCGGCGTGGGCGGGCAGGGCTGCGAACCCCGGCGCCGCGACGATCGCGGCGGTGAGCGCCAGGGAGATGGGACGACGCACGGGAGCCTCCTTCGACTGCGGCCCCGAGTGTGTCGGCGGCTCATTGCAGTCCGCTGGACACCCGCTTGATCCCCGGTGACCGCGCCGCGCCTCAGCGCGGCACCCGGGCCACCGCGTACCCTCCCGGGGGCAGCAGCAGGTTACCGGCAACCGCCTGATCCCGGTCGCCGTGGTTGACGGAGAACACCCAGTCGCCGCGCCGTACGGACTCGACGGGGACGGCGGGGCCGAGGTCGAGCAGGCGGGCGTAGGCGGCGTCGTCCAGGCGGGTGGAGACGTAGACGGCCCGGCCGCGGCGGGTGACGGCGGGGGTGCCGTCCGGGTAGCGGGCCAGGGCCTCGGCCCCGGCCAGGTGGACGTGCTCGGTCCACGCGGTCGCGGTGGCGCCGTCGTCCAGCGTCACCGGGTCCGCGATCGGCAGGAACTCCTCGACCCGGACGCCGAGCAGGTCGCGCAGGGCGCCGGGGTAGCCGCCGGTCCGGACGCGGGCGTGCTCGTCGGCGATCCCGCTGAGGAAGGAGACCACCAGGCGTCCGCCGCCGGCGGCGTACCGGCGCAGGTTGTCGGCGTCGTCGTCGGAGAGCAGGTAGAGGCTCGGGACGATCACCAGCTCGTAACCTGACAGGTCCGCCGAGGGCTGGACGAAGTCGGCGGTGACGCCGTGCCGGTAGAGCACCCGGTGCGCCTGCCGTACGGCCTCCAGGTAGCCGGTCTCGGTGGACGGGAAGGCGGGGGCCTGCAGCGCCCAGTTCGACTCGGGGTCCCACAGGATCGCGGCGGAGGCCTCGACCGGCGCCTCGCACGCCTCGGCCAGGGCGGGCAGGAGCGCGCCGAGGTCGCGGATCTCGCGGAAGATCCGCGAGTCCGGCCCGGAGTGCGGGACCATCCCGCCGTGCCAGAGCTCGGCCCCGCCGCGCGAGGCCCGCCACTGGAAGAACATCGCCCCGCGCGAGCCGCGCGCGATGTGCGACAGGCTCAGCCGGGTGATCTCGCCGGGGCGCTTGGCGACCATCCGGGGGCCGGTGTAGGTCACCACGGCCTGCTCCATCAGCAGCCACGGCCGCCCGCCCGCCCAGCCGCGCGCCAGGTCGGCGGCGAACGCGGTCTCCTCCGGGGGGTTCTCCGCCGGGTAGTGGTCGATCGCGACCAGGTCCACCTCCTCGGCCCAGTCCCACTGGTTCACCGGGACCCAGTCGCCGAGGACGAAGTTCGTGGTGACCGGGACGTCCGGGGTGAGCTCGCGCAGGACCGCCTTCTGCTCGCGGAAGTGCGCGAGCATCTCGTCGGACAGGAAGCGGCGGAAGTCGAGGACCTGGGAGGGGTTGGGCAGGTACTGGGTGGCGCGGGGCGGCATGACCTGCTCCCACGCCGAGTAGTGCTGGCTCCAGAACGACGTGGTCCAGGCGTCGTTCAGCGCCTCCAGCGTGCCGTGCCGCTCGCGCAGCCAGGTCCGGAAGGCGGCGGCGGCGTGGTCGCAGTGGCAGCCGGTGCCGTACTCGTTGTGCACGTGCCACATGGCCAGCGCCGGGTGGTCGGCGTAGCGCTCGGCGAGCGCGCGGACGATCCGGAGCGAGGCCGCGCGGTAGGCGGGGGCGGCCACGCAGTAGGTGTCGCGGCTGCCGTGGGTGAGCCGGACGCCGTCGGCGGTGACGGTCAGCGCGTCGGGGTGGGCGAGCGAGAACCAGGGCGGCGGGCAGGCGGTGGGGGTGGCCAGGTTCACCCGGATCCCGCCGCCGTGGAGCAGGTCGAGCACCCGGTCCAGCCAGCCGAAGTCGTGGACCCCCTCGGCGGGTTCGAGGCGCGCCCAGGAGAACACGCCGATGCTGACCAGGTTGACCCCGGCCTGCCGCATCAGGGCGACGTCCTCTTCCCAGACCTTCTCCGGCCACTGCTCGGGGTTGTAGTCCCCGCCGTAGCACAGGCCGTCCAGCCCTTTCGGCCAGTTCACTCTGGATCCTTTGTTAGGACAGTATCTAAACTAATTATCCATGGATCATGGAGTCGTCTCAAGTGCCGCGACCGGAGACTGGGAGCGGGCGCTGATCACCGGCAACGGCCGCCAGGGCGCCCTGGTGTACGGGGAGCCGGGGGAGTTCCGGATCACCCTCTCCCACGAACGCCTCTTCCTGCCCGTCACCGAGCCCCTGCCGCCGCCGCACACCGCCGCCGTCCTGTCCGAGCTGCGCGCCCTGCTGTACGGCGGGCGCGCCCGCGAGGCGGCCGAGCGGGTCGCCGGGCTCGCGGCCGCCGAGCATCCCGGCTACGCGGAGACCCGTTGGATCGACCCCCTGGTCCCCGCCGCCACCCTGGCCTTCTCCACCCGGGCGCCCGGAGAGGTCCGCCGGACCTGCGACTTCACGACCGGGCTGGTGACGCAGGAGCACGGCGCCGCCCGGCAGGAGGTGTTCGCCTCCCGTCCGGCCGACGTGGTGGCGGTCCGCCTCTCCGGGGCCGCGGGGCTGCTCCGGCTGCTGCCGCCCGACGGGGAGCCGCCGGTCCCGGTCCGGTTCACCTCGGTGACCGCCCCGGGCCGGCTGGTCCTCCACGCGGACCTGCCCGGATGCCGGCCCGGCGCGATGACGGGCTACACCGTCGAGTGCCGGGTCACCGGGGAGGCGGAGGCGCTCCCCGACGGGCTGGCGGTCCGGGGCGAGGTGCTCGTGCTGGTGCGCACCACCGTGCACGGCCCCGTGCACGGGGCCGGGCCGGCCGGGAGCGAACCGGTCCCGCTGGACGGGTCGGCCGGGAGTGAACCGGTCCCGCTGGACGGGCCGGTCCCGCTGGACGGGCTGCCCGCCGACTTCGGGCGGCTGCTGGACGAGCACGCGGCCGTGCATGGGGGGCTGCTGGGCCGGGCGGAGGTCCGGCTGCCGGACGACCGGCGGGCCGAGCGGCTGTTCACCGCCGGGCGGTACGCGGTGATCTCCAGTGCGGGAGGGCTGCCGCCGACCCTGCAGGGGGTGTGGACCGGGACGTACGACCCGCCGTGGTGCAGCGGCTTCACCATGGACGGGAACCTGGCCTCGGCGGTCGCGGCCCTGGCGGGCACCGGGACCCCGGAGCTGATGCTCGCGGTCTTCGACCTGGCCGAGGCGATGATGGACGACTTCCGGCAGAACGCGCGCCGGCTGTACGGCTGCCGGGGGATCCTGGTCCCGGCGCACCTGTCCACGCACGGCCTGCACAACCACTTCGGGCCGGTCTGGTGCCTGACCTTCTGGACGGCCGGCGCGGGCTGGCTGGCCCGGCTCTACCACGACCACTACGCGCACACCGGCGACCTGGCCTTCCTGCGCGAGCGGGCGCTGCCGTTCATGACCGAGGCGGCCCTGTTCTACGAGGACTTCCTGGACGGGGGCGGCGACTTCGTCCCGTCCTACTCGCCGGAGAACACCCCGGCGGGGGGCGACGCGCAGGCGTGCGTCAACGCGACCATGGACGTCGCGGTCGTCCGGGACCTGCTGCGCAACCTCGTCCGCGCGTGCGAGCTGCTGGACCTGGACCCGGCCCGGTGGTGGCGGCTGCTGGAACGCGTCCCGGCGTACCGGATCGCGCCGACCGGGGAACTCGCCGAGTGGATCGGCGCGGGGGACGCCCCGGCGGACAACCACGCGCACCGGCACGCCTCGCACCTCTACCCGCTCTGGTACGAGCGCGACCCCGCCTTCGACGACCCCGGGCTGGCGGCGGCCGCGGCGCTCGCGGTCCGGCGGCGGCTGGCGTGGTGGCGTGGAGAAAGCAGCGACGAGATGGCCTTCGGGCTGGTCCAGCTGGGGCTCGCGGCGGCGTCGCTGGGCCTGGCCGGCGAGGCGCACGAGGCGCTCACGCTGCTGGCCACCCGCTACTGGCGCGAGGAGAACCTGGTCTCCACCCACAACCGGGACGCGATCTTCAACGTGGACGTCTGCGGCGGGCTGCCCGCGCTGGTGGCGGCCATGCTGGTGCGCTCCTCGCTGCCCGGCACCGGCTACGGGCGGGTGGACCTGCTGCCCGCCCTCCCGGAGGCCTGGCCGTCCGGCGAGGCGCGCGGGCTGGTGGTGCGGGGCGGCACGGTCGAGCGGCTGTCCTGGACGCCCGGCCGGGTGGAGGCGGTGGTGCGGGCCTGGACCCCGCTCCTGGTCACCTGCGGCATCCAGAGCGCCCGGGTGCTGCCGGGGGAGGCTCTGCCATTGACGTTTGTTCGTTTAGACGCAAAACTAATTGCGCCACTGGAAGCCTGAAGCGCTGGAGTTCCCCATGCCCTACCGTCCCCCGCTGATCGCGCATGAGTACTTCGTCGCCGATCCGCCGGAGCTGCCCGTCCGCGCGCACGGGGAGGGCGGGCTCTCGGCGCTGACGGCGGCGGAGCTGGTGGCGGCCGACGAGTCCGGAGTGGTCCTGAAGGCGACGACCTCGACCGAGGAGACGCTCGTGGCCTGCGTGGGCGTGGCGGGCGAAGGGGTGATCCGGGTGCGGCTCGGCGAGGACGCCGACGCGCGCACCCGGTCGGCGCGGGCGATCGCCATGGTCACCCCGGGCGCGTTCGCCGGGGCCCGGGTGGAGACGGGCGACGGGACGGTCGTGATCGACGCCGGCCCGCTCCGCGCCGAGATCACCCTGTCCCCCTGGCACCTGCGCTTCACCGACGCCGCCGGGGCGACCCTGCTGGAGCAGGACGCCGGCCACGTCGACATCAGCGGCCGGCTGCGCACGCTCCCGTTCGGCCGCTCGGTGGCCGACGGCGAGGTGGCCGGCTACCACGAGAGCTTCGCCGCCCCCGCCGACGAGGCGTTCACCGGCTTCGGCGAGTCCTTCACCCCGCTGGACAAGCGCGGCCAGCGGCCGGTCATGTGGAACTTCGACGCCTTCGGCGCCGAATCCCAGCGCGCCTACAAGAACGTGCCGTTCTACCTGTCCAGCCGGGGCTACGGCGTGCTGGTCGACAGCGGCGCCCCGGTGGAGTTCGACGTCTGCCAGTCCACGCACAGCTGCGTGCAGATCGTCGTCCCGGACGACCTGATCGACTACTACGTGATCGCCGGGCCGACCCCGCCGCAGATCCTGGACCGCTTCGACCGGCTGACCTGCCGCCCGGCGCTCCCGCCCAAGTGGGCGTTCGGCACCTGGATCTCCTCGGGCTTCTTCGTCGACACCCAGGAGCGGGTGATGAACCGCGCCCGGACGATCCGCGAGCGCGGCATCCCCTGCGACGTGCTGCACCTGGACACCTACTGGCAGACCGACGGCCACTGGTCCGACCTGCGCTGGGACGAGGGCAACTTCCCCGACCCGGCCGGGATGCTGGCGGAGCTGAAGGAGATGGGCTTCAAGGTCTGCCTCTGGATGAACCCGTACATCTCCCACCTGAGCCCGGCCTTCCCCGCCGCCGCCGAAGCCGGATACTTCCTGAAGAAGAAGGACGGTGAGGTCTACGTCGCCGACTCCTGGCACGGGTCCTATCCGGCCTGCGGCATCGTCGACTTCACGAACCCCGCCGCCGTCGAGTGGTTCCGGGGGCTGCTCCGGCCGCTGCTGGAGCAGGGCGTGCAGGTCTTCAAGACCGACTTCGCCGAGGGCGTGCCGCACGACGCGGTCGCCGCCAACGGCATGACCGGCACCGACCTGCACAACGTCTACACGCTGCTCTTCAACGACGTGGTCTCGGAGGTGACCCGCGAGGTCGCCGGGCACGGCATGGTCTGGGCGCGCTCGTCCTTCCTCGGCGGGCAGCGGCACGCCGCCCAGTGGAGCGGCGACACCTACACCAGCTACCCGGCGATGGGCAGCACCCTGCGCGGCGGGCTGGCGCACGGCCTGTCCGGCATCCCGTTCTGGAGCCACGACGCGGGCGGCTTCACCGGCCGCCCCACCGACGACCTGTACGTCCGCTGGACCCAGTTCGGCGCCCTCTCCCCGCTGCTGCGGCTGCACGGCACCACCAGCCGCGAGCCGTGGGAGTTCCCCGAGGTCGAGGCCGAGGCCGTGGCGGCGCTGAAGCTGCGCTACCGGCTCATGCCGTACCTCTACACCGCCGCCGTCGAGGCCGCGCGGACCGGGGCGCCGATGATGCGGGCCCTGTGCGTCGACCACCCGGACGACCCGGTGGCCTGGCAGGCCGACCTGGAGTACCTGCTCGGCCGCGACCTGCTGGTGGCGCCGATGACCTCGCCCGACGGCGTCCGGAGGGTCTACCTGCCGGCCGGCGAGTGGATCGACCACTGGACGGGGGAGGCGCTCGCGGGCGGTCGGTACGTCACGGTGTCCGCGCCGCTGGAGCGCATCCCGCTGTTCGTCCGGCGCGGCGCGGTCATCCCCGTCCTGGCCGAGCCCGGCGAGGCCGTCGGGGACGGGCCGTTCGGGGAGATCACGCTGGTCGGCTACGGCACGGACGCCGGGACCGCGGTGATCTCCGACGTCGACGGCGACACCACGGCGACCGTGGCGGCGGACGGGGTCCGGGTGGACGGTCCCGCGCGCGTCACGGGTTTCGAGCGGTTCGGGGCGGAGTGAAGGCCACGGGTTTCGAGCGGTTCGAGGCGGAGTGAAGGCCACGGGTTTCGAGCGGTTCGGGGCCGCCTGAAGTACGACGGCCGCGCTCGCGCGGCCGGGCGGTCCGGAGCCGGACCGCCGCCACCATCCATGGGAGACGATCATGTTCACACTGCGAACCGGGGCGGCCGCGCTGGCCGCGACGGTCATGCTGGCGGCGCTGGCCGCCTGCGGGAGCGACGGGCAGGAGGGCGCGGGCGCGGAGCCCGCGGCGAGCGGTCCCCGGACGCTCAAGCTCTGGCACTACGAGAGCGCCGACGGGGCGATGGGCAAGGCCTGGGCCGAGGCGGTCAAGCAGTTCGAGGCCACCCACCCCGGCGTCAAGGTCCAGTTCGAGGAGAAGGCGTTCGAGCAGATCCGCCAGTCGGCGGGCATGATCCTCAACTCCGACGAGGCGCCCGACGTCATGGAGTACAACAAGGGCAACGCCACCGCCGGACTGCTGTCCAAGCAGGGCCTGCTGACCGACCTGTCGGCGGAGGCCGCCAAGCGCGGCTGGGACAAGCTGCTCAGCCCGTCGCTGCAGACCACCGCGAAGTACGACGACCGGGGCGTCATGGGCTCCGGCAAGTGGTTCGGCATCCCGAACTACGCCGAGTACGTGATGGTCTACTACAACAAGGACCTGTTCGAAAAGCACAAGGTCGAGGTGCCGACGACGTTCGAGCAGTTCACCGCGGCCATGGACACGTTCGCCAAGGCCGGGGTGACCCCGCTCGCGGTCGGCGGCGCCGAGTACCCGGCGCAGCAGATCTTCTACCAGCTCGCGCTGAGCAAGGCGCAGCGGCCGTGGGTGGACGGCTTCCAGCTCTACAAGGGCAAGGTCGACTTCCACGGGCCCGAGTTCACCTACGCGGCCGAGACGACGGCCGACTGGGTGAAGAAGGGCTACATCGCCAAGGACTCCGCCGGGACGAAGGCCGAGGACATGGGCCTGTCCTTCATCGGCGGGAAGTACCCGATGGTGGTCACCGGATCGTGGTGGTACGGCCGGTTCGTCACCGACGTCAAGGACTTCGAGTGGGGCTCGTTCCTCTGGCCGGGCAACACCCTGCACGCCGGCTCCAGCGGGAACATCTGGGTGGTCCCGGAGAACGCCAAGAACAAGGACCTGGCCTACGACTTCATCGACATCACGATGAAGAAGGAGATCCAGAACCTGCTCGGCAACGCCGGCGGCATCCCGGTGGCGGCCGACCCCGCCGCGATCACCGACCCGAAGAGCAAGGAGCTGATCGAGAACTTCACGAAGCTCTCGACCGCCGACGGGCTGGCGTTCTACCCCGACTGGCCCGCCCCGGGCTACTACGACGTGCTGGTGGCCGGGGTGCAGAACCTGATCAACGGCACCAAGAAGCCCGCCGAGGTGCTCGACGAGCTCGCCGGGCCGTACGAGGAGAACCTCGCCGACCTCGGCAACTGACGGCCGGAGACCCGCCGGACCCGGTGAACCCGCCGGATCCGGCGGCCTACACCCCGAAAGAAGGACTGATGGCAGTGCACGCTCCGGCCGCGCGGCCGAAGGCGGCCCGCAGGCCGGAGCCGCGCCCCCGCCGCCGCACCGGTGGGTACTGGGTGTTCCTGCTGCCCAGCGCGGTGCTGTTCGCGGCGGTGATCCTGGTGCCGTTCCTGATGAACGTCGGGATCTCCTTCACCCGATGGCAGGGGATCGGCGACCCGCGGTGGCTCGGGCTCGACAACTACACCCGGCTCTTCGCCGACGCCCGGTTCTGGACGTCGTTCCGGAACAACGCGGCGCTGATCGTGGCGATGGCGATCGTCCCCACGATCATCGGGCTCGTCCTGGCGGCGACCCTCTTCGACTACGTGGGCAAGAAGTTCGGCCCCCGTACGGCCAGCGTGCTGCGGGCCGCCTACTACCTGCCGCAGGTGCTGCCCGTCGCGATCGCCGGCATCGTCTGGGGCTGGATCATGCACCCCCGGTTCGGCGTGCTCAACGAGTTCCTGGCGCTGTTCGGCATGGAACCGCGCGGCTGGCTGGGCGACCCGGACTGGGCGCTGCCGAGCGTGATGCTGATCATGGTCTGGTTCCAGATCGGCTATCCGGTGGTCATCTTCATGGCCGGGCTGCAGCGCGTGGACCCGGCGCTGTACGAGGCCGCGGAGATGGACGGGGCCTCGTGGGCCCGGCGGTTCTGGCACATCACCATCCCGCAGATCCGCCCCGAGATCTACGTCGTCCTGCTCACCTGCACGATCGCCGCGCTCAAGGTCTTCGGGCCGATCTTCGTGCTCACCCGGGGCGGCCCCGGCGGCGCCACCCTCGTGCCGTCCTACTTCAGCTACCAGAACTTCTTCGAGAAGGCCAACGTCGGGTACGGCGCCGCGATCGCCACCGTGCTCACCCTCGTGATCATCGTGGTCACGGTGCTCTTCCTGCGGGTCCAGGACGGCGAGGACGGCGACTCGTGACCTCCCTCCCGCACCCGCCCCTCCCGAGCCCGCCTCTCCTGAGCCGGCCCCTCCCGCACCCGCTTCTCCTGAGCCGGCCTCTCCTGAGCCGGCCCCGCCCGTGTCCATCCCGTCGGTGCCCGTCCGGCCCGTGTCCGACCCGCCCGAGGAGCGTTCGATGATCCGGAAGTACTCGGTCCTGGTCTCGCTGGCCGTGCTGGCCGTCGTGATGCTGGTGCCGTTCGCCATCGTCACGCTCAACGCGGTGCGCTCCCCGGCGGACTACTCCGCCAACGGCCCGCTGAGCCTGCCCGACGGCCTCTACCTCGACGGGATCATCGACTTCTGGAACCGGGTCGACTTCGGCGGGAAGCTGTGGAACAGCCTGCTGATCAGCGGCTCGGTGGCGGTGCTCGCCGTCGTGCTCTCGGTGTTCAACGCCTACGCGCTCGGCATCGGCCGGGTCCGCGGCCGGACCTGGATCCTGGTCGTCTTCCTGGTCGCCAACACGCTGCCGCAGGAGGCGCTGGTCTACCCGCTGTACTACCTGTCCAAGGAGGTCGGCCTCTACGACACCCGGCTCGGGGTGATCATCATCTTCACGGTCGTCCAGAGCGCGTTCGGCACCTACCTGCTCTCCTCGGTGCTCGGCCGGTTCCCGCACGAGATCCTGGAGGCCGCCGCGCTCGACGGGGCCGGCAAGTGGCGGGCGCTCTGGCGGGTCGTGGTCCCGATCAGCCGCCCCACGCTCTCGGTGCTGCTGATCTTCTTCTTCATCTGGACCTGGAACGAGTTCTTCCTCCCCCTGGTCTTCCTGATCTCCAACGAGAACCAGACCGTCCCGGTCGCGCTGGGCGTGCTCCAGGGGGACAAGATGATGGACGCCACCATGTCGAGCGCCTCGGCGCTGCTCGGCATCCTCCCGGCCGTCGTCTTCTTCCTGATCTTCCAGCGGACCCTGACCCGCGGCGTGACCGTGGGCGCGATCAAGTAGGGGCCGCGAACGGACACCGGACCACGACCGACCAGCGGCCGTCAGGGGTCGCCGTCCGCCGCTCGGGGGCGGACGTTCCCGCTGAACCGCCCCGTGAAGCCCGCGCTCGACCACCTGACCTGGAGGCGCAGTGTCCTTCCGCACGTCCTTCCGCACGTCTTCCCGCGCACCTTCCCGCACCTCTTCCCGCGCGTTCCCCCGCCCACCGTCACGCAGGTCCGCCGCGGCGGCCGGCGCCGCGCTCGCCCTGGCCCTCGGCCTGGTCGCGGCCCCGGCGCACGCGGCCCCCGAGCACCCCTTCCGCGACCCGTCGCTCCCGCTCCAGCAGCGCGTCGACGACCTGCTCGGCCGGTTGACCCTGGCCGAGAAGGTCTCCTGGCTGCACCAGTACCAGCCGGCGGTGGAGCGGCTCGGCATCGGCCTGTTCAAGACCGGCACCGAGGCGCTGCACGGCGTCGCCTGGTCCACCGACATCGACAACGGCGGCGCCGTCGTCACCGCCCGGGGGACCGTCTTCCCGCAGGCCGTCGGCCTGGCCAGCACCTGGAACCCGGACCTGGTCAAGGAGGTCGGCGAGGCCGTCGGCACCGAGGCCCGCGGCTACCACGCCGAGAACCCGCGGGTGTGGGGCCTGCAGCTCTGGGCGCCGGTGGTCAACCTGCTCCGGGACCCCCGCTGGGGCCGCAACGAGGAGGGCTACTCCGAGGACCCGCTGCTCACGGGTGCGATCTCCACCGCCTACGGCCGCGGCATCCAGGGCGACGACCCCGACCACCTGCGGGCCGCCCCGGTGCTCAAGCACTTCATGGCCAACAACAACGAGGTCCGCCGGGACACCACCAACTCCAGCATCCGGCCCCGGGTCATGCACGAGTACGAGCTCCCGGCCTTCCGGACGGCCCTCGCGAGCGACGCCGCCACCGGCGTGATGACCTCCTACAACCTGGTCAACGGCCGCCCCGCCACGGTCACCGACCTCAACGCGAGCGTGCGGAGGTGGACCGACCGGACGCTCTTCAACGTCTCCGACGCCGGCGGCCCGAACAACCTGACGGGCTCGCAGCGCTACTTCGCCACCCAGCCCGAGGCCGCCGCGGCGATGATCAAGGCGGGCGTGGACAGCTTCACCGTGGACGACACCAAGGGCGCCCCGACGGTCGCCTCGGTGAACGCCGCGCTCGCCCAGGGGCTGCTCACCGAGGCCGACATCGACCGGACCGTGCGCAACATCCTCGGCGTGCGGTTCCGGCTCGGCGAGTTCGACCCGGACGGCGGGCCGTACGGGAAGATCACGAAGGCGGTGGTCGACAGCCCCGAGCACCGGAGGCTGAACCGGCGGACCGCCACCGAGGCGGCGGTGCTGCTGAAGAACTCCGGCCCTGAGGGTTCGGCCGCCGAGGGTTCCGGGAAGCCCGGTGCGCTGCTCCCGCTCGACCCGGCGAAGAAGGTCGCGGTCATCGGCCCGCTCGCCGACACCCTCTACACCGACTGGTACTCCGGCGCCCTGCCGTACAAGGTGACCCCGCTGGACGGGATCAGGGAACGGGCCGCCGTCACCGGCGCGACCGAGGGCGCCGACCGGATCGCGCTCAAGGCCGGCGACCGGTACCTCACGGCCCCGACCGGCGCGGGCGGCGACCTGCGGCTCGCCGGGACCACTCCGGGAGAGGCCGAGCAGTTCGACGTCGTCGACTGGGGCCAGGGGATCGTGACCCTGCGCAGCGTCGCCAACGGCAAGTACGTCAGCCGCGCCAACTGGTCCACCCTCGCCAACACCCAGGAGCAGCCCACCGGCTGGTTCGTCCAGGAGCAGTTCGAACTGGAGGCGCAGGCCGACGGGACCGTGCTGCTGCGCTACGCCGGCTACGAGACCGCCGAGTCCTGGTTCGGCCCGAACGTCTACGTGCAGGCCGGCGCCGACGGCGCGCTCTCGCTGACCACCGCGGAGAACGCCACCCGGTTCACCAAGGAGACCGTGCGCAGCGGGGTCGAGGAGGCCGTCGCGGCGGCGAAGAGCGCCGACACGGCGGTGGTCGTGGTCGGCAGCATGCCGTTCATCAACGGCCGCGAGGCCCACGACCGCACCGGCCTGGGCCTGGCGGAGGGCCAGGAGGCGCTGGTCGAGGCGGTGCGCGCGGCCAACCCGAACACCGTGGTCGTCCTGGAGAACAGCTACCCGACGACCATCGACCGCCTGGCGGAGAAGGTCCCGGCCGTCCTGTGGACCACCCACGCCGGCGCGGAGACCGGCCACGCCCTGGCCGACATCCTGTACGGCGACGCCAACCCGGCCGGCCGGCTCACCCAGACCTGGCCGCGCGAGGACGCGAAGCTGCCGGACCTCCTCGACTACGACATCGTCAAGACCGGCTCGACCTACCTGTACGCGAAGGACAGGCCGCTCTACGCCTTCGGGCACGGCCTGAGCTACACCACCTTCGGCTACCAGGGGCTGAAGACCGTCCGGCGCGGCGACGGCTTCGAGGTGAGCGTGAAGGTGACCAACACCGGATCGCGCGCCGGCGACGAGGTCGTCCAGCTCTACACCCATCAGCGCTCCTCGCGGGTGGAGCAGCCGGTCAAGCAACTGCGCGGCTTCGAGCGGGTGCACCTGGCGCCGGGCGCGTCGACGACCGTCACGTTCCCGCTGAAGACCGCCGACCTGGCGCTGTGGGACGTGACCCGGGGCCGCTTCGCGGTGGAGCCGTCCACCCACGACGTGCTCGTCGGCTCCTCCTCGGACCGGATCCGGCAGCGGGGCACGCTGCGGGTGGACGGGGAGCGCATCCCCGCCCGCGACCTGACGAAGGCCGTCCGGGCCGCGGACTTCGACGACCACGCGGGGGCGGAGCTGGTGGACGAGACCAAGGCGAGCGGTGACGCGGTCGCCCTCTCCTCCGGAGAGTGGATCTCCTTCGCCGACGCCGACCTCGGCCGGGGCGCGACCGGTGTGACACTGGGGGCCGCGGCGGCCGAGGCCGCCTCCGTGGAGGTCAGGACGGGATCGCCGACCGGCAGGCTGCTGGGCACGGTCCAGGTGGCCGCCACCGGCGGGGTCTATCAGTGGTCGACGGCCACCGCGGCACTCGCGCGGACCTCGGGACGACAGGACGTCTACCTGGTCGCCCGGGGCGACCTGCGGCTCAAGGACGTCGTGCTGACCCGCTGACGGGACGCACCGGGTAACCGATCCGAGGACTCCGCCGTCGCCTCCGAAGGCGACGGCGGAGTCCTCGGCGGTTCTCCGGGCGGCGTCGAGCCGCCCGGAGAACCGCCGGGTTCCCGCCGGTCCGGAGCGCGGCGGATCCGCTCCGGCGGCGGACGGTAAAACCTCCCCGCCCTGCTTGCATCTCGGCTTGCGAGTAATTTATAAATGAAGTGTGAGGTTTCCAGGAAGCAGGAATTGAGGAACCCTGCCAGTCCCAACGGAGGTGGTTACCGATGCTGCTGACGTCGATCGACCCGTTCGTTCAGGAGTTCGACCGTCAGTTCGACCGGATCGCACGCCAGACGCTCGGCTGGGGCGAGAACGCCGCGCGCGGGGCCATGCCGCTGGACGGCGTCCGCCGCAAGGACGACGTGCTCCTCACGTTCGACCTGCCGGGCGTCGACCCCGACTCCATCGAGGTCACCGTCGACCGCGGCGTGCTGACCGTGAGCGCGAGCCGCGAGGAGGAGTACGGCGAGGACGACCGCCTGTTCGTCCGCGAGCGCCCGATGGGCACCTTCACCCGCCGCGTCTACCTCTCCGAGCACCTCGACGGGGAGAAGATCGACGCCGCCTACTCCAACGGCGTCCTGGCCGTGCGCATCCCGGTCCTGGAGAGGGCCCGGCCGCGCAAGGTCGAGATCCAGAAGCTCGACCAGGCCGACCAGAGGTCCATCAAGGCCTGACCCGCCCGAGGCCGGCCGTGACGGGGCGGGCGCCGCGAAGGCGGCGCCCGCCCCGTCGGCTCATCCCGCGACACCGATCGAGGAGACGACGATGGCACGCCTGCCGTTCGAGGACGAGCACGCTCCGCTGTACTCCGTCGGCCAGGTGGCCGACATGCTCCAGGTGCAGCAGGCGTTCCTGCGGCGTCTCGACGAGCACGAGGTGGTCCGGCCCACCCGGTCGGCCGGAGGGCAGCGGCGCTACAGCCGCCACGAGATCGGCAGCCTGCAGGACGCGATCCACCTCATCGACGAGGGCATGACCCTGCCCGCCGTCCGCCGCATCTTCGACCTCCAGCAGCAGGTCCGCGACCTTCAGGCCGAGATCGCCCGGATGCGCGCCGCCCTCGGGGGGGACGCGGCCGGGGAGGCGTGACCGGAGCACCGCGGCTGCGACCTTCGGCGGAGGGGGATCTTCGAAAGTCGTACCGGCCGGGTGCCTTTTCGGTCGAAGCGCAGGCCGCCGGGGTGCCGCGAAGGTGGTGCCATGTCACGATCACCACGTCGCGGGGCGCTCGCCGCCGCCGCCGCGCTCCTCGTTCTCGCCACGCCCGCCGCCGCGCTCGCCGCGCCGTATCCGGCCGGAGCGCCGGCCCCGATCTCCGCCGCCGCGCCGTATCCGGCCGGAGCGCCGGCCCCGATCTCCGCCGCCGCGCCGTACCAGGCCGCCGCGCCGTACCAGGCCGCCGCGCCGTACCAGGCCGAAGCGCCGACCGCGGCCGGAGCGCCGACCCCGGCAGCGGCGCCGGACCGGGCCCCGGGACTCGCCCTGCCCCGGCCGACCGGCCCGCACGCGGTGGGCACGACCACGCTGCACCTGGTGGACGGCTCGCGCACCGACCCCTGGGCGGCGGGGAAGCCCCGCGAGCTCATGGTCTCCATCTGGTACCCGGCCAGGACCGCCAAGGGGGCGCGGGCGCCGTACATGACCGCGAAGGAGGCGGAGCTGCTGCTGAAGGAGCAGGGCGCCGGGCCCGAGGTGGCGGCGGCGATGGCCGGGGCGCGGACCACCGCGGTCACCGGCGCGGCGCCGCTCGGACGGCGGCGCGGCCTGCCCCTCGTGGTGCTCTCGCCCGGCTTCGGCATGCCCCGCAGCTCGCTGACGGCCCTGTCCGAGGACCTGGCCAGCCGGGGCTACGCGGTGGTGGGCATCGACCACACGCACGAGTCCCCCACCACCTTCCCGGACGGGCACACCGTCCCGTGCACCACCTGTGCGTCCGGGGGCACCTCGGCGTTCGGTGAGAAGAGCACCCGGGTCCGGGCGGCGGACGTATCTTTCGTGCTCGACCGGCTGACCGGGAAGAGGCCCGCCTGGGAGCACGCCGGGCTGATCGACCGGTCCCGGATCGGCATGGCCGGCCACTCCCTGGGCGGCAACAGCGCCACGCACACCATGCTCACCGATCCCCGGGTGCGCGCCGGGGTCAACATGGACGGCACCTTCTGGATCCCGATCCCCGGCACGGGGCTCCGCAAGCCGTTCATGCTGCTGGGGGCCGGCGAGCTCCACGCGCAGGGCGGGGCCGACCCGACCTGGGGACGGGACTGGGGGAACATGACGGGCTGGAAGCGCTGGGTGACGGTCAAGGGCATGGGTCACAACGCCCTCACCGACTACGCGCCGCTCCTGGCCGACGTGATCAAGGACGAGGAGATGTTCGGCACGCTCCCCGGCGCCCGCTCGCTGGAGATCACCCGGAAGTACGTCGGGGCCTTCTTCGACCTGCACCTGCGCGGGCGGTCGCGGCCGCTGCTCGACCGGGCCTCCGCGCGCTACCCGGAGGTCACGGTCAATAGGTGATCCGGTTCGTGACGCCGGGTGCACGGCCGTACGGGGTGGGGGTGACCGGACCTCGTACGGCCCGCCGTCGAGCCCGGAACCGGCGGCGAGGCTCCACCCGGTGGGCGGGTTCCGGCCCGATCCGGGGTGACGGGAGCGGAGGATCAGGGGAAACGGATGTCCCGTTGCCGGAGCTCGGTCATGACCGCGGAGACCGTGACGAAGTCGTTGTCGACGTGCAGCAGGGTGAGCCCGTGGTGGACGGCGGTGGCGCAGAGCAGGAGGTCGATCGCTCCTGCTGAGCGATGTTGCCCCTTCAGGGTGAGTTTGTACTGTGCCTGCTCGACCCAGCGCCAGGCGTTCTTGGGAACGGCGGCGAGTCGGCAGAGGTCGTTGAGTTCGGTCTCCAGCTCGTCCCGGTGGTCGGGGCCGGTCGCCGAGTAGAGGAACTCGGTCCGGGTGGGTTCACAGATGCTCAGCGCTCTGGAAGTGATCCGATCCGCCCATGCCTCCTGCGTCTCCGGTGTGCGGAACAGGTGCCACAGCGCGGAGGCGTCGATGAGGTAGCCCGTCAAGAGAAGGCGTCCTTCCGCGCCTGCTTGGCCTTCTCGTGGGCGGCGACGGCCTCGTCGAACTCCCCGCGTGCCGCTCGGGCGGAGAGCTTCTCCAGCGCCTCGATGCGCTTGACGCGGGCGACGTATTCCCGCAGGGCCGCGTTCACGGTGTCCTTCTTCGTGGTGGTGCCGAGCATGCGCATGGCCTCGGCGAGGGCCTCGTCGTCGATGTCGATCTGGGTGACGGTCATGCTTTCCCTCCTGATGTTGGTCACATACAAACATATTGTACATAGCCATCGTCGACAGGAAGGGTGACCGGTGAAGGCGAGGCTGCCCGAGGAGGGCGAGTGCGCACCGCTGTACTTCTTGGTCCAGGTGCCCCACGCGGCGTGGCCGCTCTCCGGGAACCGCACGCCGTACGGCGGCGCACCGGAGCGTGCGGCGGGGCCCGGCGCCGCGAGGGGAGCGGCGCCGGGCGGCCGGGGAGGGTCAGCCCTTGACGGCGCCGATGATGACGCCCTTGGTGAAGTGCTTCTGGACGAAGGGGTAGACGAACAGCACCGGGAGCAGGGCGAGCACGACGATGGCCATCTGGATGGCCAGGTTGGGCGGGAGCGCGCCGCCGACGGAGGTGTCCACCGCCGAGCCGAGGGTGAGCGACTGACCCTGCTGGACGTACTGGCGCATCACCAGCTGGAGCGGCCATTTGGTGTTGTCGTTGATGTACAGGATCGCGTTGAAGAAGGCGTTCCAGTAGCCCACGGCGTAGAACAGGCCGATGACCGCGGTGACGCCCTTGGACATCGGCAGGATGATCCGGGTCAGGATGCGGAACTCGCTCGCCCCGTCGATCCGCGCGCTGTCGGGCACGTCCTCCGGGATGTTCATGAAGAAGGCCCGCATCACCACGAGGTTGAACGCGTTGATCGCACCCGGCAGGATCAGCGACCAGTAGCTGTCGATCAGGCCGAGCGACTTGACCATCAGGTAGCTGGGGATCATGCCCGGCGTGAACAGGAACGTCAGCAGGATCATGAACAGCAGCGGCCGCTGGAACAGCGAGCCCGGCCGGGACAGGCCGTAGGCCGCGAGCACCGTGCAGAGCAGGCTCACCGCCGTGCCCACCGCGGTGATGCCGAGGCTCACCAGCACGGACCGGCTGACCACGCCGCCGGAGAACAGCTCCTGATAGGCGGCGAAGGAGAACCCGTTGGGCACCACGACCAGGCCGCCGGCCTCGTTCACCGCGTGGGCGGGGGACAGGCTGGTGAGCACCACGATGTAGATCGGGAAGAGGACGACGAATGCGATGAAGGACAGGGTCAGGCCCTTGGCCAGCCTGCCCGGCAGACTCGGCGCTTCCTCCCATGCGGGGCGTGTACTCATGATCGTTTGTAGATTCCCTGTTCGCCGAACCGGTGGGCGACCTTGTTGGCCACGAGGATGAGGACCAGGCCGACCACGCCCTTGACCAGGCCGGCCGCGGCGCCGTAGCTCCACTCCCCGGTGACGAGCGTGCGCCAGTAGACGAAGGTGTCCAGCACCTCCGCGGCCTCCCGGCCCACCGCGTCGCGCTGGAGGAAGAACTGCTCGAAGCCGACGTTGAGCGCGTCGCCGAGGCGGAGGATGAGCAGCAGCACGATGACCGGGCGCAGGCCGGGCAGGGTGATGTGCCAGATCCGCCGCCACCGGCCGGCGCCGTCCACCGCCGCCGCCTCGTACAGGTGCGGGTTGATGGCCGCCAGCGCCGCCAGGAAGATGATCGTCCCCCAGCCGGCGTCCTTCCACACCGACTCCGCCGTCACCAGCAGCAGGAAGGTGTCCGGGTCGGTCATGAGGTCGACGCCGTCGTAGCCGTTGGCGCGCAGCAGCTGGGAGATCAGCCCCGCGCCGCCCAGGATCTGCTGGAACAGCGTGACGACCAGCACCCAGGAGAAGAAGTGCGGCATGTAGACGATGCTCTGCACGAACAGCCGGATGCGGGGGTTCATCACGCTGTCGAGCAGGATCGCCAGCAGGATCGGCAGCGGGAAGTAGAACACCAGCTGGAACGCCGTGATGGTGAGCGTGTTCAGCGTGGCGTCCCAGAAGCTCTGGTCGGTGAGCAGCCACTGGAAGTTGGCGAAGCCGATCCAGGGGCTCTCCGCGATCCCGACGTGGGGGGAGTAGTCCTGGAAGGCGATCACGTTGCCGAGCGTCGGGATGTAGTGGAACACCGCCAGCAGCCCGACCGCGGGCACGGTCATCAGCAGCAGCTGCCAGTCGCGCCTCAGCCGGCTGCCCAGCGGAGGCTTCTCGCTGGTCCTGCTCCGCTTTGCGGGAGCGCCGGTGCCGGCGGGTGAGGTCAGGTCACCCGCCGGCCCGGTGCTCGCGTCCTTTCCGGACCTTTCGGCGTTGTCAAGCACGGCCGTTGTCCTGCAGCACCTTCATGTAGAACTCGCGGCTCTTGTCGCCGCCGTCCTTGCGCCACTCGTCGACGACCTTCGACAGCTCGCTGAGCGGGCGGCGGCCGCGGACGACGTCCTGGATCTTGTCCTCGGTCGGCTGCTCCAGGGCGGCGTACTCCGCGGGCCGCTGGATCCGGATGCCCTCGTGCGGGTTGGGCGCCCAGTGCTTGGCGGCCTCGTTGTACCAGGTGGCCGCGGTCTCCACGTACCGGGGCAGCTCGCTCTCGGTGATCGCGTCGGGCCGGCCGCTGAGGAAGAAGTAGGTCGGCGGGGCCTCCTTGAGACCGAGCTCGGTCCGCTTGGGGGCTCCGGCCTCGGTCTTGGTGTAGTGCTTGCCCTCGACGCCGTAGACGGACAGCATGTGCTCCTGCGTGCCGAACGGCGCGGCCAGGTGGTTCAGCAGGGAGAGGATCTCCTCGACCTTCTCCTTGGCCAGGCCCTTCTTGATGAAGGTGTACTGCCCCGGCTCCTCGTTCTTGTGGTAGCCGGGGGCGCCCCCGTCGTGGCCGAAGTGCGGCAGCGCCTCGATCCAGAAGTCGGGCTTGGTGGGGAGCATCTGCTCCAGCATCTCCTTCCACCCGCCGAAGCCGTCCTGGGTGATGAGGACCTGGCCGGCCTTGAACAGCTCCTTGCCGTTGGCCCCCTTGCTGCTGACGATGTCGGGGTGGATCAGCTTGCCCTCGTAGAGCTTGCGCATGAACTCGACCGCCGCCTCGAACTCCGGCGTCTCGTACCGGTGGACCAGCTTGCCGCCGCTGAGCGTCCACTCCTTGGGGGCGCGGAAGATCTGGTAGGCCATCAGCTTGATGTCGCCGAAGGCCCAGCGCTTCTTCTTGGGGTCGTTGACCTCCTTGCCCAGGGCGAGCATCTCGTCGGCGCTCTTGGGGGCGGTCCAGCCGTTCTCGTCGAACAGGTCCTTGCGGTAGAGGAGCACCACGCCCATCGGGAAGGTGTAGCTGCCGGGGATGCCGGTCAGCTTGTCGTTGAAGATCCCCCACTTCCAGGCGTCGGTGGCGATGTTGGCCAGCAGCGGGTACTTCTTGGCGGCGTCGCCCTGCAGGTAGGGCGTGAGGTCCTCGAAGAGCCGGCCGACGGCCTCGCCGAACTGCGGGATCTGGTTGACGGTCCAGCTCGGGATCATCGTGATGTCGACGACGTCGCCGCCGGCGATGATCGCGTTCATCTTCTCGATGATCGTCATGCCGTCGAGGATGTTGAACTCGATGGTCGCGCCGAGGTCGGCGTTGACGGCGTCGAAGTAGGCGTTCTCGCCCAGCGGCGGCGGGAGCGGGCCCCACAGCGGGGTCATGGCCTTGTAGTGGCCGCCCTTGCCGGGCTTGGCGGTGATCGCGTCGACGAGGGGGGAGGGATACGTGGTGAAGCCGCCGGGCGCGCCGTTCTGCCCGGGGATGTCGGGGGTGACGCCCGCGTAGGGGATGTGCGTCGGCACCTGCGCGGTCAGCTTGTCGAGAGCGGCCGCGGTGGCGCCGCCGGAGCCGGGCCGCGGGCCGCTCGGCGTGGAGCAGGCGCTGAGCAGGCCGCCGCTCGCGGCGGCGACCGCGCTGAGTCCCACCAGGCCGAGGAAGCCCCGGCGGCTGGTCGTCGCGCCCTCGGGGGGAGTTTTCACGGCGCGTTCCCTTCGTTGTCATGGACAGGCGGGGGTTGTCGTAAGAGGAGGGGTCCGAGATAGAGTTAGTTCGTCTTTTGACCAAACAAATTAGTCGAGGGGCACTCTCGCCACAAGGGGCCGACGATCGCGGTCCTCGGGGCGGGTGAGGCATGATGGGGCCAGCCGGGGGCCGCTCGCGAGGCGGGTCCCGGGCCGATCGGGACGGGACGGACCTTGATCACATCTACGACGAATCCGCAGCCGGCCGACTTCGCCGACGTCCGGGCCACCAACCTCGCCGTGGTGCTGCGGTTCGTGCGCGAGCACGCGCCCTGCTCGCGGGCGGACATCGCGGCCTCCACGGGCCTGAACAAGGCGACCGTGTCGAGCCTGGTCGCCGACCTGATCGACCGCCGCCTGGTGCGTGAGACCGGGCTGACCGAGAACCGCGTCGGGCGGCCGGCCACCATGCTCGTGCTCGACGGCTCGCCGTACGCCGCGATCGGCATCGAGGTCAACGTCGACTACGTCACCGCGGTGGCGGTGGACCTGGCGGGGGAGCGGCTGCTGTCGTGGCGGCGCTCCTTCTCCGGCCCGCTCCCCGGCGCCGACGGCTCGACCGGCCAGGCCGTGGCGGCCGTCGCGGCGATCGTCCGCCGGGTGGTGGGCCGGATGGCCAAGCAGGAGCGCCAGGTCCTCGGCCTGACCGTGGGCGTGCCCGGCCTGGTCGGCACGGACGGCACGGTGCTCATCGCGCCCAACCTCGGCTGGCGCGACGCCGACCTGGCCGGAGACCTGGCCAAGGCGCTCCGCGACCCCGGCTTCGCCGTCCAGGTCGAGAACGACGCCAACCTGGCGGCCCTGGCCGAGCACCGCTTCGGCTCGCAGGCGGGGACCGCCAACCTCGTCTACCTCACCGGGGAGATCGGGGTCGGCGCCGGGATCATCCTGGACGGCCGGATCCGCCGCGGCGGCCGGGGCTACGGCGGCGAGATCGGCCACATCCAGCTCGACCCGCTCGGCGCCGCGTGCCGGTGCGGGCGGACCGGCTGCCTGGAGGCCGTCGCCGGGATCGGCGCGGTGCTCCGGCACGTCCCGCTCTCGCCCGCCGAGGTCGAGATCGAGCTCGACGAGGTGGTACGGCTGGCCCGCGCCGGCGACGTCCGGACCCTCGGCCTGCTGGCGGAGGTCGGGCGGCAGCTCGGCAAGGGCGTGGCGGTGGTGGCCAACCTGCTCAACCCCGAGGTGGTCATCCTGGGCGGCTACTACGTGCCGCTGGCGCCCTGGCTGCTGCCCGCGGTGGAGGAGGAGGCGCGCGGCCGGACGATCGCGCCCGAGGGCGGGGGCTGCCGGGTCGTGGCCTCGACCCTGGGCTACGACGCCGCGGCGCTGGGCGGCGCGGCCCGGGTGCTCGACTCGGTGGACTCCGGCCGGCTGCCCCGCATCTCCTGACCCTGCGTCTCCTGACCCTGCGTCTCCTGACCCCGCGTCTCCGGGCTTCGCCCTCCCGGTCGTGCCCCCGCCCTCCCGGGCATGGCCCAGGCCGTGCCCAGGCCGTGCTCGGGCCGGGGGACGCCGCTCCGGGGGCCGACCGAAGAATGATCTGTGATTTTCCCCCGCAGGTCTTGACCTGGATCTCACATCCAGGCACCCTTCAGGGAAACTCTGCTCGAAACATCCGTGTAACGAGCGGAGTTTTCCTGGACCGACTATCGAAGCGCTTCGACAGAGGCGCCTTTTCTCGCCCCGTTGTCGAAGCGCTTCGACGCTCACCAGAGGGATGGTCCCCCGATGACCGAACCGTTCCGCGACCCCCGGCTCCCGCTCGCCGACCGCATCGCCGACCTGCAGGGCAGGCTGAGCCTGGCGGAGAAGGTCGCCCTGCTGCACCAGTACCAGGCCCCGGTCGAGCGGCTGGGCGTGGGCTCCTTCCGCACCGGCACCGAGGCCCTGCACGGCCTGGCCTGGCTCGGCCCGGCCACGGTCTTCCCGCAGGCGGTCGGACTGGCCAGCACCTGGGATCCCGAGCTGGTCCGGCGGGTCGGCGAGGCGACGTCCGACGAGGTCCTGGCCTTCCACCACAAGGACCCGGCCGGGGCGGGGCGGAACGTCTGGGCGCCGGTGGTCAACCCGCTGCGCGACCCCCGCTGGGGACGGAACGAGGAGGGCTACTCCGAGGACCCGTGGCTGACCGGCGTGATGGCGGTGGCCTACGCCTCCGGCCTCCGGGGGAGCGATCCCGCCGTCCTGAAGACCGCGCCGACGCTCAAGCACTTCCTCGGCTACAACAACGAGACCGACCGCTGCACCACCTCCAGCGACCTGCCGCCCCGGGTGCTCCACGAGTACGAGCTGCCCGCCTACCGGCCCGCGCTGGAGAGCGGCGCGGCGGTGGCCGTGATGCCCTCCTACAACCTGGTCAACGGCCGCCCGGCGCACCTGAGCCCGCTGATCAACGACGTGCTGCGCACCTGGGCCCCCGACGACGTCCTGGTGGTCAGCGACGCCTACGCCCCCGGCAACTTCACCGGACTGCAGGCCTACTACGACGACGCCGCCGAGGCCTACGCGCACGCGATCAAGGCCGGGCTCGACAGCTTCACCCAGGACGACGACCGCACCGAGGCGACGCTCGGGCACATCCGCGAGGCGCTGGAGCGGGGCCTGCTCACCGAGGCGGACGTCGACGCCGCCGTCCGGCACGCGCTCTCCATCCGGTTCCGGCTCGGCGAGTTCGACCCCGCCACGCCGTACGACGACGTGACCGAGGCCGTCGTCAACTGCCCCGAGCACCAGGCGCTGGCCCGCGAGGCCGCCCGCCGCTCGATCGTGCTCCTGGAGAACGACGGCATCCTCCCGCTGGCCGGCGTGACGAAGATCGCCGTCATCGGCCAGCTCGGCGACACCCTCATGGAGGACTGGTACTCCGGCACGCTGCCGTACGCCGTCACCGCCCGCGCCGGGCTCGCCGAGCGGTGCGAGACGGTGTTCTGCGAGGCGGTGGACCGGATCACGCTGACCGCCGAGAACGGGCACGTCGTCGCCGATCCCGGCGGCGGGCCGCTCGGGCTCGCCGCCGAGGCGGGCACGGCCGAGGGCCTGTTCGACCTGTTCGACTGGGGCGGCGGGTCCTACGCCCTGCGCGCCGCGGCGACCGGCCGGTACGTCTCGGTGGACGACTCCGGCACGCTGGTCAACGACCAGCCGGGGCCCAACGGCTGGGAGGTGCGCCAGACCTTCCGGCTGGAGGACCGGCCGCGCGGCACGCTGGCGCTCCGGCACATCTCCACCGGCCGCTACGTCGGACTGGCCGCCGGGCCGGGCGCGGCCCCGGACGGTGCGGCGCCCTCCGCGGCCTTGGACGGCGCGGCGCCCTCCGCGGTCCCGGACGGCACGGTCCTGAGGCTGGTCGACGACGCCGACGCGGCCGTCTGGCTGACCCTGGAGACGGTCGTGAGCGGAGCCGAGAGCGCCGCCGCGCTGGCCGCCTCCGCGGACGTCGCGGTCGTCGTGGTCGGCGACCACCCGCTGGTCAACGGGCGCGAGACCGAGGACCGCCTCGACCTGGCGCTCCCGGCGGCGCAGGAGGCCGTGGTCGCGGCGGTGCGCGCGGCCAACCCGAGGACCGTCATGGTGATCAGCAGCGGCTACCCGATGACCTGGTCGGAGCGGAACCTGCCCGCGGTGCTGTGGTCCTCGCACGGCGGCCAGGAGTACGGCCACGCGCTGGCCGAGGTGCTCTTCGGCGACGCCGACCCCGAGGGGCGCCTCACCCAGACGTGGTACCGCTCGGCGTGCGAGCTGCCCGACCTGCTCGACTACGACATCATCGCCGCCGACGCCACCTACCAGTACTACCGGGGCACCCCGCTCTACCCGTTCGGCCACGGCCTGTCCTACACCGACTTCGACTACCGCGACCTGACCGCCGAGGTCGCGGACGGACGGGTCACGGTCTCGGCGACGGTCGCCAACACCGGCTCCCGGCCCGGCACGGAGGTCGTCCAGCTCTACACCCACCAGCAGAGCTCCCGGGTCAAGCAGCCGCTGCGCCGGCTGCGGGACTTCACCAAGCTCCGGCTGGAGCCCGGCGAGAGCACCGAGGTCCGCTGGACCGTCGACGTCGCCGACCTGGCCTTCTGGGACGTCACCCGGAACCGGTTCGCGGTCGAGGACGCGTCCCACAAGATCATGGTGGGCCGCTCGGCCCGCGACGTCCGCCTGTGCGCGACGGTCCACGTCGCCGGCGAGCACATCCCGCCCCGCGACGCGCTCGCCGCGCCGATCCGGGCGGTCGACCACGACGAGTACGACGCGGTGGCGTTCACCGACGCCTCCCGGGTCTCCGGCGACGCCGTGCGATCCACGGCCGAGGGCGCCTGGATCCTCTTCCGCGGGGTCGACTTCGGGACCGGGGCCGCCGCCTGCGTGATCGAGGCCACCAGCACCGAGAGCGGCGTGGTCACCCTCCGCCTCGGCGACCCCCTGTACGGCTCCGCCCTCGGCGCCGTGCCCGTCCCGCGCGCCGGCCGCTACGAGCTGTCGCGGCTCGTCGGCGGACTCGACGGGGCTCAGGGTGTGCACGACCTGTACGTGGTGTTCGAGAATGCCGGTATCACCGTCTCCCGTCTGGCCTTCGGTTCCGCCGAGAGCAGATGAGCGGGCGGGGCGGGCGGGCCGACGGGCGCGGGATGTTCACGGGTGCGGACGCCGAGCCGCCGGGTGAGGGGGCGTGGAGCGGATGAGCGGCAGAGCGGTGACGATCACGGAGGTCGCCCGGCATGCCGGGGTGGCGGTGAGCACGGTCTCGTACGTGCTCAGCGGGAAGCGCGCGATCTCCGCCGACACGCGCAGGCGCGTGCTCGACAGCGTGCGGACGCTCGGCTACCACCCCAACGCCGGGGCCAGGGCGCTGGCCAGCAGGCGGGCGAACGTGATCGCGCTGGTGCTGCCGCTCCGGGCCGGGATGCACGTCCCGGTGCTGATGCAGTTCGCCACGTCGGTGGTGACCGCCGCCCGGCGCTACGACCACGACGTGCTGCTGCTCACCGCCGACGAGGGACCCGACGGGCTGCGCCGGGCCGCCGCCAGCGCGCTGGTGGACGGGCTGGTCCTCATGGACGTGGAGCTCCACGACATCAGGGTGCCGCTCCTGCGCGAGCTGGCCGAGCCGAGCGTGCTCATCGGCTTCCCCGCCGACACCGCCGGGCTGACCTGCGTGGACCTCGACTTCGCCCGTGCCGGGGGGCTGTGCGTGCAGCACCTGGCGGCGCGCGGCCACCGGGAGGTCGCGCTGCTCGGGGCGCCCGCCGTGGTCTACGACCGGGGCACCGGATACGCCTGCCGGACGCGGGAGGGCTTCACCGAGGCCGCCGAGGCGCACGGCGTGACCGGGATCGCGCTGCCCTGCGAGGAGACCTTCGACGAGGTCGCGGACGCGGTGGGCGGGCTGCTGGAGACGCGGCCCGGCCTGACCGGGCTGGTGGTGCACAACGAGGCCGCGGTCAACCACGTGCTCGGGGCGCTGCGCCAGCACGGCCGGCGGGTCCCCGAGGACGTCGCGGTGGTCGCCATCTGCCCCGACGACATCGCGGAACGCTCCAGCCCGGCCCTGACCTCGGTGCTCATCCCGGCCGAGGACGTCGGCCGGGAGGCCGTGCGGCTGCTGATGGACAAACTGGAGGGCCGCGCCGTACCGGACGGCACCCTGCTCGCGCCCCGCCTGACGATCCGCGCCAGCACCTGAGACGGGCCGGTACGGCACGGCGCGGGAATCAGCCGCCCTTGGTGAGGGACGTCAGATCCCAGACCCGGATGGCCTTGTCGTAGCCACCGGACACGACGATGGGCCGGTCGCCGAGCTGGGCCACCGCCATGGAGGTGACCTCGTGCGGGTGGGTGAAGGACTTGCCGACCTGCTGTCCGGTGGTCGGGTCCCAGACGCGAACCGTTCTGTCCCAGCTGGCGGAGAGGATGACCGGACGACCGTCGAGTTGCGCTCTGGCCACTGCGATGATGTCGAACGTATGGCCAGTGAAAGGTTGGCCGATCGGTCTTCCCGAGGCAAGGTCCCACAGGCGCACGGTTTTGTCGTCACCGGAGATGATGATCGGACGATCATCAATCTGCATTACTGCCAAGGACTTGGCCCTGCGGATGTTCTCGAATGTTTGGCCCATCTGTCTGCCTGTAGTCAGATCCCATACTTGAACCGCGTCTCCACCGCCGGAGACGGCGACCGGCCGCCCGTTTACTTGCCCCACCACCACCCGAGTACTGCTGGCATAACTGTTGATGGTGTACGGTTCGCCAATCTGCTTTCCTGTGGTCAGGTCCCAGACATACATCGCGTCTTCAGAGCCGACGGAGACGGCGACCGGGCGACCGTTCAGCCGGGACACTGCCATCGAATGGATTCCATAGGTATGCTTTGTTATCAGCTCGTCAAGCTGTTCTCCAGTGGAGAGATCCCATATTCGAATGGTGTTGTCGGTACTGCTGGAAATGATGGCGGGAAAGCCGTTCAATTGTGTCACCGCCACGGTGGAGATCGACCGACTGTGTCCTATGAGCGGTTCGCCAATCTGTTTCCCCGTACTGAGATTCCATATCCGGATGGTGTTGTCGGCGCTGCCGGAGACGATGATTGGCGAACCATTTAACTGCGCCACTGCCACTGTGTTGATGGAGTCGATGTGACCGGTCAAGGGTTTGCTGGGAAGAACCACATCTTTCGGAAGAACTGGACCGGTCAGTTCGGTAGAGGCAGGCGCTGGGTCAGGTGGTGCGGTGGACGGTGTGGCTGATGCAGCGGCGGTCCCTGCGGGTGAGGAACTCATATCGGTGGGGGCTGTCTGTGAATAGAGGGCGACTCCTGCGATGACACCGATGGTGACCGCTGCTGCCGTGGCCGCTACGAGGACCGGGATCCGGCGGCGTGTGGATGCCGTTGGCAGGGCCAGGGCCCCGGCTGACCATCCGGACGGCGCAGTCGGTACCGGTCCGCCCTGCCTGATGCCGGAGACTGGAGGGCGGCGCCGATCAGGACTCGGAAGCTCTTTGCTGCTCGGGTTCGCATCCGGTTCCGCTGCCTGATCCGGCTGCCGAGGAAACGGGTGGGCGCCGGCGCGGGATGGACCTGATGATGGGGGTCCCTGAGAACCACCGTGCTCCCCGGGGGTGCCGTATCTGGTCACGTCGTCAGGATCGATGCGAACCGGTGCGCCGGGTCTCCGGTCGGCAGGGACACGATCACGGCCGGACGTGTTCCGCGCAGCCGTCATCCCGGAAGACGGCGCGGATGCGGTGTGATTCCCTCTCCGAGAACCGTTCCCTTCGTTGGACCCGGGAGAGGCTCCGTGGCCGGTCAGCGTGGTGAGCACCTGGTCGGCCGTCGGCCGGGCGGTGGGCTCCTTGGCCAGGCAGGCAGCGAGCAGCGACCACAGGCCGCGCGGTACCCCGTTCAGGTCCGGCTCGCCGCCCATGACGGCGTTCATCACCGCCGCCGGGTGCTGTCCGGTGAAGGCCGCATGTCCGGTCGCGGCGTAGACCATGGTGGCGGCCCAGGCGAACATGTCGGCGGCCGGGCCGGCGGGCTGGTCGGAGAGCTGCTCAGGGGCCATGTAGCCGGGGCTGCCCACCAGCGCGGAACTGGTGACGCCGGCCTCCAGGATGCGGGCGATGCCGAAGTCGATGACCACCGGCCCCTCCGGACCCATGATCACGTTGGCCGGTTTGAAGTCCCGGTGCACGATCCCCACCCGGTGGATGGCGGCCAGCGCGGTCGCCGTGGCGACGGCCAGGCGCTCCAGCCCGCTGCCGGTGCGGGGGCCCTCACCGGCGACCAGCTGCTGCAGCGACGGTCCGGGGACGTACTCGCTGACCAGGTAGGGCCGTCCCTCGCTGACGCCGGCCTCCAGGATCTGGGCGGTGCAGAACACCGCGACCCGGCGGGCGAGGGCGGCCTCCCGCTCGAAGCGCTCCCGGACGGCGGCCTCGGCGGCCATGCGGGTGTGCAGCACCTTGACCGCGACCCGCCGCCCCGAGGGGGCCTGGCCGAGGTAGACCGTGCCCTGGCCGCCCTCGCCCAGCACGCCCACCAGACGGTATGCACCCATCTGCTGCGGGTCGCTCGCGCTCAGGCGGTTGGGATCGGGCACCGTCAGCCTCCTCACCCGCCGCACGGGCCGGACTTCGCTGACACCCGGCACGGCGGACGGCAATGGTCACAAGAGTCTGATCAGCACCCTGTCACAACCGTCCATCGTCCCGCCATATCCAGCGGAGACGGCGGAATTTCTGGGGATTCCCGGCTGTCCGCCACCACTGTTAATGAAGCGGCCGTAATCGACGAAAGGCCGCGCGGGCCTTCCCGGGACCCCGGATGCGGGTCCGGATGTGAGGGAAGAGCCCGCGCGGCCTCACCGCGCTCGAAACGACCGGCTCCCGGAACGGTCGGCTCCGGGCCGCCGGGTGCTCCTCGTCAAAGGAGCACCCGTTCCGGGGTTTCAGCCGTGACCGTCGCGACTACCAGTCACCGCCGCCGAAGTCGCCTCCGCCCCAGTCACCGCCGCCGAAGTCGCCTCCGCCGCCGAAGTCGCCTCCGCCGCCGAAGTCACCGCCGGCGTCGGAGACGCCCTCCTGGTAACCGGCGCCGTAGCCCATGCCGTAGCCGCCCATGCCCCAGCCGCCCATCATGCTGCCGAGCATCGTGCCGACGAGCATGCCGCTCATCACGTCGCCGAAGCCGCCGTAGTAGCCGTAGGCGTAGGGCTGGTAGGCCGGGCCCGCGTCGTAGTAGGGGCGGCGCTGGCCGTTGATCATGACCTCGCGGGTCTGCGGCTCGAAGCCGCGCTCGATGGCCTCGGCGTCGGCCGCGCAGGCCGGGACGTCGCGCAGCGCGCCGCCGGGCGGGGCCCAGCGCACGTCGCGGACCGAGGGGCCGTGCTGCGGGTTGAAGAAGCACGGCGAGCGCCGCTCGGGGAGCGGAAGGTGGTTGACGCGGGCCTTCACGCAGGCGAGGGCGTAGCGGCCCTCCTCCAGCGCGGTGGTCACGCCGCGCAGCTCGTCGGGGCGCTTGACGGCTTCGAGCTCCACCTTGGCCCGCTCGTAGGAGTCGAGCGCGCGCGTCCAGTCGTCCTGGTGGTCGCCGCCGTCGGTGAGCATCTTGACGTCCATGTCCAGCGCGGTGATCTCCTCGCCGAACTTGGTGACGTCCTCGTCCACGGTCTGCTTGACGGCGGCCAGTTCGGCGGCCTCGCGGACCTCGCGCTCCTTCTTCTTCTTGCGGGAGTAGAGGAAGAGCCCTCCACCGCCCGCCAGGGCCAGCACCAGGATGCCGACCAGCACACCCGCGCCGGAGCCCCCTCCGCCGGAGGAGGAGCTCTCGGACCCGCCGGCGCCGTCCACGCTCAGGGCGCCCCGGGTGTCACCGGACTCGGCGAGCTTCACCCGCCTGACGAAGTCCTGCATCCCGCTGGTGATGTCGTCGTTGCTCCGGAGAGTCGCCCTGGCGATGTTCTCCGCGACACCCGCACGGAGGGAGCTGGACATGGCGAACAGGGTGGGGCCGTCCAGGAGGGCGATGGTCGCCTTGTCCGTGCCCTGCGCCTTCAACTGCCGGCCGAGCGTCGTGACGAACTGACGAGTGGCCGATCCTGTGGCCACCGTGCCGTCCGGCAGCGCGACCACGTAGATCGGGGGTTTCGCCCCCGTGACGGAGTCACGGATGGCGGACTGCTCGGCTCCGGTCAAGGTCGAGCCCGACTCCACATAGAGGGGGTCCTTGGCCCACGCCGAGATGATCGTGTCGGGGTCGGGCGCCGCCGCGTGGGCCGGCGGAGCGGTCATGAGGATGGCCAGGAGCCCGGCGAACATCGCGGCGATCGCGGCACCGAGACGACCTGGCGCGAACTTTGTGGTGGTCACGGCAGATTGCCTCCTTCGTCCCTTAAGGACGAATGAGTGGACATCGGAGTTCCCTACTACCCGACCGTATCCCCTTCATCCCGGGATCGGGCGCGGCGGCGGGACATCGGTGCGGGGCATCCGCGAATCCGAGATCCGTTCGGTGGCGCGGACGGGCCGCCGACCGGGGCGACCCGCTCGGGCGGCCCGTCCGCGCGATGGCCGGAGTCAGGCGTCCTTGATGTCGCAGAGCACGGCGCCGGAGGTCACGGTCTGCCCGACCGCCGCGCTCAGCCCGGTCACGGTGCCGGACTTGTGCGCGGTCAGCGGCTGCTCCATCTTCATCGCCTCCAGCACCACGATCGTGTCCCCGGCGGCGACCGTGTCCCCGTCGGTGGCGACCACCTTCACGATCGTGCCCTGCATCGGGCTGACCAGCGCGTCCCCGCTCGCGGCCTTCTTCGCCGCGCCGCCGCCCCCGCGCCGCCGCGGCGCCGCGGCCGACCCGGAGGTCCCCGGGGCGCGGCCCGCACCCGGACCGGCCAGGCCGAACCCGGCCGGGAGCACGACCTCCAGCCGCTTGCCGCCCACCTCGACCGTGATCCGCTCACGCTCGGCGGGCTCGGGCCCGGACTCATCACCGGTCTCCCCGGCGTACGGCGGGATCGTGTTGTCGAACTCGGTCTCGATCCACCGCGTGTGCACGGAGAACGGCTCGCCCTCGACCGGCGGGGCGAACGCCGGGTCGGTCACGACCGCCCGGTGGAAGGGCAGCACGGTCGGCATGCCGTCGATCTCGAACTCGGCCAGCGCCCGCCGGGCGCGCTCCAGCGCCTGCCCGCGCGTGGCGCCGGTCACGATCAGCTTGGCCACCAGCGAGTCGAACGACTGCGGCACGGTCATCCCGGTCTCGTAACCGGAGTCCAGCCGCACCCCCGGTCCCGAGGGCGTGTTCATGCGGGTGATGGTGCCGGGGGCGGGCAGGAAGCCGCGCCCGGCGTCCTCGGCGTTGATCCGGAACTCGACGGAGTGCCCGCGCAGCTCCGGGTCGCCGTAGCCGAGCTCCTCGCCGTCGGCGATCCGGAACATCTCGCGGACCAGGTCGATCCCGGAGACCTCCTCGGTGACCGGGTGCTCGACCTGCAGCCGGGTGTTGACCTCCAGGAACGAGATCGTGCCGTCCTGGCCGACCAGGAACTCGCAGGTGCCCGCGCCGACGTATCCGGCCTCCCGCAGGATCGCCTTGGAGCTGTCGTACAGCAGTTCCAGCTGCCGGTCGGACAGGAACGGCGCGGGGGCCTCCTCCACCAGTTTCTGGTGGCGGCGCTGCAGCGAGCAGTCGCGCGTCGAGATCACCGCGACCGCTCCGTATCTGTCGGCCAGGCACTGGGTCTCCACGTGCCGGGGCCGGTCCAGGTAGCGCTCGACGAAGCACTCGCCCCGGCCGAAGGCGGTGACCGCCTCCCGCACCGCCGACTCGTAGAGCTCGGGGATCTCCTCCAGGGTGCGGGCGACCTTGAGTCCGCGCCCGCCGCCGCCGTACGCCGCCTTGATCGCGATCGGCAGGCCGTGCTCGGTGGCGAAGGCGACGACCTCCTCGGCTCCGGAGACGGGGTCGGCGGTGCCCGCGACCAGCGGCGCGCCGACCTTCTGCGCGATGTGCCGGGCCTGGACCTTGTCGCCGAGCGCGGTGATCGCGGAGGGCGGCGGGCCGATCCAGGTGAGGCCCGCGTCGATGACGGCCTGCGCGAAGGCGGCGTTCTCGGCGAGGAAGCCGTATCCCGGGTGGACGGCGTCCGCGCCGGTGGCTGCCGCGACGCGCAGCAGCTTGGCGATGTCGAGGTAGGTCTCGGCCGGGCTCTGCCCTTCCAGTGCGTAGGCCTCGTCGGCGACGCGCACGTGCAGGGCGTCGCGGTCCTGGTCGGCATAGACGGCGACGCCGGTGAGCCCGGCGTCCTTGCAGGCACGGGCGATTCGCACGGCGATCTCACCACGGTTGGCGATCAGGACCTTCTGCACCGGATCGTTCCCTTCGTACACGCGAGCAGGGGGCTGCGAGCCTTCAGGGAGTGTAAGCGTCTCCTGATGTCCAGGTCTTGTCGGGGACGCTCAACGGCCGAGATAAGCTCCGCCGTTGACGTGGACGACCTGTCCGGTCAGGTGGCGCGCCTGGGGGGAGGCCAGGAATCTCACGGTCTCCGCCACGTCCTCGGGCGTGCCGGCGCGCCCGTTCCGGGTGTTCTCCACCCGGCGCCGGACCCCCTCCTCGGTGAGGCGCCCCCGGAAGAACTCGGTGTCCACGATCAGGCCGGGGGAGACGACGTTCGCGGTGACGCCGCGCGGGCCGAGCTCGGCGGCCAGGTCGGCGGTCCACGCCTCCAGGGCCGCCTTGGCCGCGCCGTACGAGCCGGACCCGGTGCCCCGGGCCGCGATCGAGCCGATGGTGACGATCCGGCCGTCGTCGGCGAGCCGGGGGAGCAGCGCGCTCGTGACCAGTACGGCCGACATCAGGTTGGCGTTGAGGTTGGCCCACCAGCCCTCGGCCACGTCCATCAGGTCGCCGTCGTCGGCCGGGCGGTCCAGGTCGGTGTTCCCGCCCGCGTTGTTGACCAGCACGTCCACCCGGGAGGGCAGCCTGTCCAGCGCCTCGCCCACGGCGACCGGGTTGGCCGCGTTGAAGGCGACGGCGGCGACGAGGCCGGTGCGGCCGGAGTCCAGCCGGTCGGCGGCCTCCTTGAGGACGTGCTCGCGCCGCCCGGTGACGGTGACCCGGTCGCCCTGGGAGAGGAAGGCCGCTGCGACGGCGTAGCCGATCCCGGTGCCTCCACCGGTCACCACGATCTCACGCATTGCCGATAATCCCTCATGCGTAGATAAGACGATAAAAACAGTCACAATAGCTGGCGGAGATCATAACCGATAGGTATAACCCAGGTAGCGAATAGTTCGTGCGCGTATCGTGAGTCCGTTTGGTGACCCCTCTGACACCGACCTCCGAAGGAGACGGCATGAGTAACCTGCTCGGCGGCAACCCGGCGGAAATGCAGCAGATGGCCACGCAGTTCAACCAGCGGGCTGATCAGGTACGAGAGATCGTGGCGGCGCTGAACAACGAGGCGGCTAAGGTCGGCAACTCCTGGACCGGTCCGGGGGCCATACGATTCGGCCAGGCATGGCAGGAGTACAGGGTCGCCTTCGAGCGCATGGCAGGAGAGCTCGCCCACGCCTCGCAGGTCATTAACTCGTACCAGCGCAACATCGAGTCCGCCACACAGTGACCCGATCCGCCACGGCGCCGCCCCGGCACTGAGACACCGCCGGGGCGGCGCCGTGGCGTTCCGCCGTCTGCGGCAGCCTCACCCCGGCAGCGCCGCCTGCACCGGGGTCACCGCGCCCAAGGTGACGAGCAGCCCCCGTCCCGGAGGGCCGCCGACCGCGCCGCGCGGCAGCCGTACGGTGAACAGGTCGCCGTCGGAAGGGCTCTGGACCGAGAGCAGCAGGCCGGTGCGGGACTTGCGGGCCTCGGCGGCGAACCCCCGGTAGGCCGTGGTCAGGTCCCCGGTGGCGCCGGCGACGATCAGGCCGTGCTCGCCGTCCCGCCCGGTGCGCAGCACCTGTTCCAGGGCCGTGCCGAGCGGGCTGTCGACGGAGACCAGCTCGGCGTCGTCGACCAGCACGACGTAGCGCTCCAGCCCGGCGACCGCCCCGCCCAGGTCGCCGCCGCCGTCGAGCACGGCCAGCACCCCCTCGGCGCCCTCCAGGCCGCGCAGCGGGCTGCGCCGCGGGGTGACCAGCACCACCGGGGTGCCCCGGGAGAGCAGGGACCGGGCGGCCGTCAGCAGCGCGGAGGAGCGACCGGACCGGGGCGGGCCCCCGATGACCGCGCCGGGACCCTGGGCGAGCAGGTCGACGCCGAGCGGCGTCAGGGAGTCGCCCCCGACGCCGAGCAGCGCCCACAGGGGGGAGGGCGGCGCGAAGGACGGCGCCAGGTCCATCGCCTGGGCCGCGGTGATCCGCGTCGGCAGCGGGTCCACCCGCAGCGGCGGCTCGCCGTCCCAGATCCACGCGCCGGGTCTCCCCGCGGCCTCTCCGGCCTCCCCGGCGGACCGCCCCGCGCCCCCGCCCGCGAGGTCGCCCGGCCGCCCGCCCGCGAGGTCGCCCGGCCGCCCGCCCCCGGCGGCGCCGGGGAACCTGGCGGGCACCGTGCGGGCGAGCGCCTGCACCACGGCGACCTGGGCGGGGCCGGAGGGGTCGTCGTGGAGCAGGGCGATCTGGCTCTCGGTCAGGCCGTGCTCGCCCATGGACAGCGCCCGGCCGGGACCGAGGGCGGCGGGCAGGTCCTTGACGGGCAGCCCGGCCAGGCCGTAGTCGGCGGGATCGGCCAGGCGCAGCACCAGCCGGTCGTCGAAGACCGTGGAGATCTGCCCGATCAGCGCGGACCGGTCGCCGGTCACCACGGCCCGGAGCCCGACCGCCGGCCCCTCCCGCAGCAGCTGCAGCAGCGCGTCGATCAACCGGCCGTAGTCGTAGCCCTCGAACGCGGCGACGAACCCCTCCCAGCGGTCGAGCAGCAGCACCATCCAGGGCAGCCGCGGAGTCCCCCCGGCGGCCCGCAGCTCGGTCAGGGAGGCGTATCCGGCCTCCGCCAGCAGCTGCTGTCGCCGTCCGACCTCGGCCCGCAACCGGGTCAGCAGGCGTTCGACCCGGTCGAGCTGGTCCCGGGTCACGACGGCGCCGCAGTGCGCCATCGCCACCAGGGGCAGCAGCGCCCCCGACCCGCAGTCGATCGCGTGGACGTGCACGTCCTGCGGGGAGGCGCCCGCCGCGATCGCCCCGGCCAGTGTGCGCAGCGCGGTGGACCGGCCGCTGCGCGCGGTGCCGGCGACGAGCAGGTGCCCGCCGTGCGGCAGGTCCAGCGTCAGCGCCCGCCGGTCCTGGGCCCACGGCAGGTCGGTCACCCCGAACACCAGCGGCGGGACCTCCTCGCGCCCCGTCCGGTACGGCGGCGCGCCCCCGGCCGCCTCCCGCGCCCCGGCCGCCTCCCGCGCCCCGCTCGCCTCCCGCGCCCCGCTCGCCTCCCGCGCCCCGCTCGCCTCCCGGGCACCGCCCGCCGGGTCGCGGGACGCCCGCCCCGCCTCCTGCTTCCCGCCGGTACGGGAGACGTCCGAAAGGACCGGCTCCGGCAGCTCCGGGAGCCCGGGGGCGACGACGAGGCCGGGGAGCGGCTCCAGCCAGGGGCTGGGCTGCTCGGGGATCCCGGCGGCGCGGGCCGCGGCCACCAGCGCGTCGACGAGCAGCGACAGGTCGGTGGCGGCGGCGCCTTCCGGCCCCGCCTCCGGCATGGCGGGGGGATGCCCCAGCGCCCGCCAGCCGACCTCCGTCACCCGCGTCCTGGCCTCGCTCGCGGCCGGGCTCCGCCCGCCGATCCGCGCGGTCTGCACCGCCGCCGGCGTGCCCGTCCCCGACCGCACGTAGCACCGGCCGGGTGTGGACTTGGAGATGTGCGCGGCGTCGGGGGTGCCGATGACGTCACTGGACTCGGCCGCCTCGGTGACCCGCAGCGCGATCCGCAGCGACGTGTTCGCCTGGATGTCGGCGGTCACCACGCCGCCGGGCCGCTGGGTGGCGAGGATCAGGTGGATGCCCAGGGAACGGCCCCGCCGGGCGATGTCCACCAGGCCGGTCATGAAGTCGGGCAGTTCGCTGACCATCGCCGCGAACTCGTCGATCACCAGCACCAGCCGGGGCAGCGGCGCCAGGGGGTCGCCGCCCCGCCCCCGCAGCGGGGTGACCGGTGACCCGGTCGAGGCGCCGAGGGGAGAAGACCCGCCCGCCACCAGCAGGTCCCGGGAGGCGCGGGCCGTCTGGGCGTCGCGCAGCGCGTGGTAGTCCTCGATGTCCTTGGCCCCGGCGGCCAGCAGCAGCCGCTCCCGGCGCCGGATCTCGGCGGCCAGGGAGGCCAGGGCCCGCTGGGTCAGGTGGCCGTCCAGGTCGCTGACCATGCCGACCGTGTGCGGGAGCCGCACGCACTCCTTGAAGGCCGCCCCGCCCTTGTAGTCGATCAGCACGAACGTCATCTCGTCCGGCCGGTTGGCCGTCGCGAGCGAGCAGATCAGGGTCTGCAGCAGCTCCGACTTGCCCGCGCCGGTGGTGCCCGCGATCAGCGCGTGCGGCCCGTCCCGGCTCAGGTCGACGGAGAACGGGCCGTCCGGCCCGGCGCCGATCACCGCCTCGGTGGAGCGGCCCCACCGCCCGGCCAGGGCCTTGCCGTCCAGTGGGTCCGGCGGGCCCGCGGGACCCGCGGGCGAGAGCCCGAGCAGGTCCAGCAGGCGTGCGGAGCCGGGCGGCGCGGTGCCCGTCTCGTCGCGGCTGACGTCGCGGACCGGGGCCAGGGCGCGGGCGAGCCGGTCGCACCAGGACACCGGGACCTGGTCGGCCAGGATCTCGCCGAGGCTCTCCAGGCCGCCGCCGAGCAGCCGGAGCCGGCCGTCCGCGCCCGCCTGGACGACGGTGGCGCACTCTTCGGGCAGCAGCCGCTGCTCGTCGTCCAGGGCCAGCGTGTGCACGCCCGCGCGGGGCCCCTGGCGCAGCACCTGCGGCATGCCGGGCAGCGCGCGCAGCACCCGCGCGCCGTCCAGCAGGACCAGCACGTCGTAGGGGCGTTCGTCGTAGCGGGGCGGGTCGGCCGGGTCGGCCGGGTCACCTCCGAGACCGCCCCAGCCGGACGGGACGCGCGGCGCGGCGGATCTGAGCGGTCCGTCGCCCTCGCCCAGGCGCTCGTCGATCAGGGCGGTCAGCTCCGCGACCCGGCGGGCCGCGGCCTCGGGGTCCGCGCCGACCAGCGCCAGGCAGTCCTCGCCGCCGTGCGGGGCGCAGTGCGGCAGCCAGCGCACCCAGTTCCACCGCCGCTCGCCGTCGCCGTGCGCGGACAGCACCACGATCGCCAGGTCGCGCGGGCTGTGCAGGGCGGCGGCCTGGCCGACGAGCCAGCGCGCCAGGCCGGAGACCGTCTCCCGGGGGCCGGTCAGACCGGCCACGCCCAGCCGCCGCATGGCCAGCGCCACCGGCACCGCCCGGCAGACCGGCGGATCGGGCGGCGGGGAGTCCGGCGGCGCGCCGCGCTCCGGCACGAGCTCCAGGGCCGCGGGCAGGTCGGCGAGTCCGACCCGCAGACGCAGGGCGTCGGGGTCGTGGTCACGGCGCTCCCAGAGCCTCCGGCGCGGGCCGGTCGCGGTGAGCAGCACCTCGGCGGGGTCGGGCGCGGCGGCGCGGCGGGCGGCCTCGTCGGCGGCGCGGGCCCGCTCCAGGGCGGCCTCGAAGACCGCCAGGCGCTCCCGGTAGTCCTTCATCTGCTGCCGGTGCCGCTTGCGGCCGTGCCGCCGGTCGCTCCACCACTGCCCGATCATGATCGCCGGGCTGAGCAGCGCGAACAGCAGGAAGTACCAGGTGCGCAGCGCCCAGGCCATGCCCACCCCCAGCACCAGGGGCAGGAACGCGGTCAGCAGCTGCAGCCGCATCCCCTCGGCCCGCCGGGGCTCCACCGGCACCTCCAGCCGCCGTGCGGGCTCCGGGGGACGGATCCGGGGCGGCCGGTTGTAGGCGAGCCCGCCGTCGGGCCGGACGTCCAGGTGCGCGTCGGGCGGCTCGACGGCCGTCAGCGTCAGCACCGAGGAGCCGCAGGTGAGCACCGCGTGCTCGGGCCAGTCCACCGCCTCCTCCACCGGCACGCCGTCCAGCGCGGAGACCGCGCCGCGCGCCGCCGCGCTCCCCGCCTCCGGCCCGGTGCCCTCCGCCGCTCCCCGCTCGGTGCGTTTCGCCCTCGGCCGGGCGTTCTCCGTCCCCGGTACGGCGGGCGCCGCGGTGCCCGGTACGGCGGGCTCCACCGTGACGGCGTCCGGCGTGAGCCGCACCACGGCGGCCCGGCCGGGCAGCAGCGGGTCGCGCAGGGCCACCGTGCAGGCGGGGTCGGAGCCGATGGCGTGCACGCCGAAGCCGAGGCGGTGCACGGACCCGGCGGAGGGGCCGCCGCAGACCCGGACCTCCACGATGCCGGCGGGCTCCTCGGCGAAGGTGGAGACGGCCAGGCGCCGGTCCAGGGTGACCAGGTCGCCGTCGCGCAGGAGGCCGAGCACGGGGGCGTCCGCGGGCAGCACCCGGCCGTCCAGCCACAGGTCGGGGGGTGCGGCCCCGGCGCCGGCGCGGCCCAGGCCGTAGGGGGCCCGGCTGCGGGTCAGCCGCACCACGTTGCCGGAGCGCTCACCCGGCGGCTGACCGGCGAGCGCCTCGGCGAGCCGCGCGACCGTGGTCGACTCGTCGCCCTCGACCAGGACGTCCCGGTCGGCGTGCTCGCTGAGCACGGTGAGCATGATCCGCATCGCCGCTCTCCTCGGTCCGGCCCTGCGCCCAACCTAATGACTGGGAACGGCAGGGGAAGGGGGGTTCGCGGCAGAAGTGCAAGCTCGGGGACAGCATGTGGAAAACGCGGCAACCTGTGGATAACCGCCGGTCGATGCCGACTTGTTATGCCGGTTCATGTGGGAAGTCGCCGCGATGGGAGCTTCCCGTCCTCTGGGGGCCGCCCGGACCGGCCTGTGGAAAACCCGGTGGAAAACTCCGGGGAAGCGGGCGGAGCCGGGGCCCGCTCCCGGTCGCGGGCCCGGGTCCGCAGCTCGTGGGCCTTCTCCTCCAGCAGCTCCGCGTAGGCGTTGACCTCGGAGGTGACCTCGGCCAGCCCGGCCGCCGCCCGGTGCAGGCGGACGGCGGTCCGCTCGGTGACCCGGACGACGGGCGGCGGGCAGGCCTCCAGGGCACGGCGTGCGGGGAGGCCGTCCTCGCGGCCGTCCTCCCGCTCGCCCTTCCCGGGGGTGCGCCCGCGGCGCAGCCGTGCGGCGACCTCGCGGACGATGAGGCGGAGCCGTCCCGGACTCGGCGGGAGCCGCCTGGACCACGTTCCCATGCCTTAAGAGTGCCACTTTTTGAACTGGTTCAGGATGAATCGCGGTGAAAAACGGCGCACGGCGGGAGGGCAGGCGGGTGAAGCCGTCGGATCTGGTGAACCGAATGACGGGTGGCACCATTGTGACGGCTGTTATTGGAATTTGTTGCTGTCCCTATCATCCGCATAAGTCAGATGTCACCTGTCAGAAGCGTAAGGTTTCAGTGGATCTCCATTGACAAACCCGTTCCTGCCGAACGAGCATTGGTCCTCGCTTTTGCCTTCAGAATGTCGGCACGGTGCGCATAATGGCGTAAACCCGATCAGCAGCCCATAAAATGATCACTCTGGGAGCCCCCGCCCGTGAGGACAACCGAGAAGCCATCGAGCCGCACCCCGGTGAACGCCGACCGGCCTGTCGCGGCGGGCACCCTGTCAGGACCGGCGTCACGCAAACTGCCCGTCTCCCCGAGGGAGCGCAAACCCGCGCTCGCGGCGCTCGCCGTCCTGCTCATCCTGGGCGGCGCGCTCGCCACCACCCTGCTCGTGCTGCGCAGCGGCGACCGGGTCGCCGCGATCCAGATCGTCCAGCAGGTCGGAGCCGGGCAGCCCATCGCCCAGACCGCGATGCGGGAGGTGCAGATCGCCGACACCGGCGTCGGGTACGTGGCCTACGCCGAGCGCGCCCGCGTCGCCGAGAACTTCGCCCGGGTCACCCTCCTGCCGGGCACCCTGCTGACCCGGGAGATGGTGGTCTCCTCCAGCGCGGAGCTGGGTCCGGGCAAGGCCCAGGTGGGGCTGGCGCTCAAGCCCGGCCAGCTGCCCGCCACGCTCCAGCCGGGCGACCGGGTCCAGGTCGTCCACGTGCCGGGCCGGGGCGGCGACTCCGGCACCGCGGCCGGGCGCGTCCTCGCGCAGAGCGCGCTCGTCCACCGCGTCGGCTCGTCGGGCCGGAACGGCTCCGGCGGGCAGGTGACGATCATCGTGGACGCCGCCGTCTCGCCCACGGTCGTGACCTACTCCTCCCGGGGCGAGATCGCCCTGGCCGAACTGCCGGGAGCGCACTGACGTGGCGCTCATCGTGCTGGCCGCCGACAAGGGCGCGCCCGGCGTGACCACGGCGGCCACGGCGCTCGGCGCGGTCTGGCCGCGCCCGGTGCTGCTGGCCGAGTGCGACCCCGCGGGAGGGGACGTCGCCTACCGGCTGCCGGCCGCCGACGGCGGCGTGCTCAACCCCGGCCGGGGGCTGCTCACCCTGGGGGCGACGGCCCGCCGCGGCCTGACCACCGCCCTGATCCACGAGCACACCCAGAAGATCGTCGGCGGGCTGGACGTGCTGGCCGGGCTCACCCACGGCGAGCAGGCGGCCGGGCTGACCTGGCTCTGGGGGCCGCTCGGCCGGGCGCTGGCCGGGCTGCCCGGCGCCGACGTGCTGGCCGACTGCGGTCGCCTGGGCGGCCACCCGGAGCTGGGGGAGCTGATCGCCGAGGCGGGGCTGGTGGTGCTGTTCACCCGGGGCAGCCTGGACCACGTCGCGCACCTGCGCGAGCGCCTGCACGTGATGCCCCGGGGCGCCCGGGTCGGGGTCGTGGTGATCGCCGACCCCCGGCAGTACCGCGGCACGATCGAGGACGTCCGCCGGATCGTGGCCGCCACCAGCAAGGACGTCGCCTTCGTGGCGGGGCTGGCGCACGACCCCAAGGGCGCGGAACTGCTGCGGGGCCAGTGGGGCGGCCGGCTGGACCGCTCGCTGCTGATCCGCACCGCCCGCGAGCTCGCCGGCCGCCTGGCCGCCGAGGCGGTCCCGCGCGAGGCCCGGGACGCCATCGCCCCGGGACCGGCCTCCTCGCCCCGGGGGCCGGCCTCACCCCCGGGACGGACCTCAGCCCCGGTCCCGGGAACGGTCCCGGCCACGGTCCCGGGCGCGCCACCGCGTACCGCCCCCGGCGCGGACCCCGGTACGGGCGCTCTCCGGGGCGCGGTCCCGGGCGCCCTCCCGGGCACCGGCCTGGGCGCCCGGACGTCCCGCACCGCCCCCGGCCCGTACGGCGAGGCCCCCGCCCCGCAGGGCGCCCCGGCCCCGTATCCGGCCCCGGCCGGATGGCGGGAGGAGGGCACGTGAGCGAGCGGAGCGGGCGAACCAGGGGCGCAGCGGCATCGCCCGTGCGGCCGGCGGAGGAGGACGCATGAGCATCGACCACACCCTGGTGAAGCGGTTCCGGCAGGAGGTCGGCGACCGGCTGGCCCACCAGCGGCGGCTGGACCAGGCGAGCGGCCTGACCCCGATGACCGGCGAGGACGAGCGCCAGTTCGCCCGCGCGCTGATCGCTCAGGTGCTGGAGGAGTACGCCCGCGGCGAGATCGGCGTCGGCCGCACCCCGCCCACCGCCGAGGAGGAGGAGGCGCTCGCCTCCGGCATCCACGCGGCGCTCTTCGGCGTGGGCCGGCTCCAGCCGCTGCTCGACGACCCCGAGGTCGAGAACATCGACATCAACGGCTGCGACCGGGTCTTCATCGGCTACGCCGACGGCCAGGAGCTCATGGGCGAGCCGGTCGCCGAGTCCGACGACGAGCTGGTCGAGCTGATCCAGATCCTCGCCGCCTACAGCGGCCTGTCCAGCAGGCCGTTCGACACCGCCAACCCCCAGCTGGACCTGCGGCTGCCGGACGGCTCCCGGCTCTCGGCGGTCATGGACGTGACGGTCCGCCCCTCGATCTCCATCCGCCGCGCCCGGCTCGGCAAGGTCTTCCTCAGCGACCTGGTGGGCAACGGCACGCTCACCCCGAAGCTGGGCCGCTTCCTGTCGGCCGCCGTGGCGGCCAGGAAGAACATCATGATCGCCGGGTCCACGAACGCCGGGAAGACGACCCTGCTGCGGGCGCTGGCCAACGAGATCCCGCCGCACGAGCGGCTGATCACCGTCGAGCGCGCGCTGGAGCTCGGCCTCGACCAGTTCCCCGAGCTCCACCCCAACGTGGTGGCCTTCGAGCAGAGGCTGCCCAACTCCGAGGGCCAGGGCGAGATCAGCATGGCCGAGCTGGTCCGCCGCTCCCTGCGGATGAACCCCTCCCGGGTGATCGTCGGCGAGGTCCTCGGAGACGAGATCGTCACCATGCTCAACGCGATGACCCAGGGCAACGACGGCTCGCTCTCCACCATCCACGCCAACTCCTCGATGGAGGTCTTCAACCGGATCGCGACCTACGCGCTCCAGGCCGTCGAGCGCCTGCCGATCGACGCGACCCACATGCTGATCGCGGGCGCGATCGACTTCGTGGTCTTCATCGAGAAGCGCAACGAGTACGCCAGGGGCGGGACGCTGCGGCGCTTCGTGTCGAGCGTGCGCGAGGTGGCCGGGGTCGACGGCCGGGTGCTCTCCTCGGAGGTCTTCGCCGCCGCCCCGGACGGCCGCGTCCTGCCGCACGCGCCGCTGTCCTGCCTGGAGGAGCTGGCCCGGCACGGCTACGACCCCGGGGAGTGGGCGTGATCCCGATCCCGCCGGGGCTGTTCGACCCGCTGGCGCTGCTGGCCGGGGCCGCGGTCGGCGGCGGCCTGTTCCTGCTCGGCCTCGCCCTGTACGGCGTGCGCCCCCGGCCGGCCACGCCCGGCAGGAAGGCCGCCCGGCGCGAGTTCCTGCGGGCCCTGTCCACCCGGACGGCGGCCGGGGTGATCTCCGGAGTGGCGGTGCTCCTGGTGACCGGGTGGCCGGTGATGGCGGCCGGCGCCGTCCTGCTCGCCCTGGGCTGGCGCGGCCTGTCCGGCGGCGCGGCCGAGGAGCGCACGGCGATGCACCGGCTGGAGGGGCTGGCCGCCTGGACCGAGTCCCTGCGCGACACCATCGCCGGGGCCTCCGGACTGGAGCAGGCGATCCCGTCGTCGATCCGGGCCGCGTCCCCCACGCTCCGCCCGCACCTGCGCGGGCTGGTGGACCGCCTGCACACCCGGATGCCGCTGCCCGACGCGCTCCGCCGGTTCGCCGACGAGCTGGACGACCCCTCCGCCGACCTGGTGATCGCCGCGCTGATCCTCAACTCCCGGCTCCGCGGCCCCGGCCTGCGCGACGTGCTCGGCGCGCTCGCCGTCTCGGCCCGCGAGGAGCTCGACATGCGCCGCCGGGTGGAGGCCGAGCGCCGCTCCACCCGGCGCAGCGTGCAGATCGTGGTCGGCACGGCGGTCGCCTTCGCGGCGATGCTGGTGGTGTTCAACCCCGACTACGTCGCCGAGTACGACGACGCCCTCGGCCAGGCCGTCCTGGTCGTGGTCGCGGGCTTCTTCGGCGCCGGGTTCGCCTGGATGCGCCGCCTGGCCCGCTTCGACAAACCCGCCCGCCTGCTGGGCCTGTCCACCGGAGGCGAGGTCCGCGATGACTGAGGCGCTGCTCGCCGGAGGGGTGCTCGGCCTCGGGGTGTTCCTGCTGGCCCGGGCGCTGTTCCCGGCGCGGCCGGGGCTGGTGACGCGGCTGCTGGCGCTGGACGCGGCCCGGGAGGGCACCGACGCCCCGCGGATGCGGCTCGTCCTGCCCGACGAGGAGGTCAGCGCCTTCCGGCGCGGCCTGGGGCTGCGGCTGGCCCGCTTCTACGCGGCCCGGGGCTGGGAGGTCCGCTCCGCCAGGGCCGACCTGGCGCTGCTCGGCAAGTCCTTCGAGGGGTTCCTGGCGACGAAGGCGCTGCTGGCCGCCTCCGGCCTGCTGGCCTTCCCGCTGCTGGCCGGCTGGCTGGCGCTGATGGGATGGGGCGTCTCGCCGACCGTGCCGCTGTGGGCCGCGCTCGCGGCGGCCGTGGTCTTCTTCTTCCTGCCCGACCTGCAGATCCGGCGGGACGCCGCCCGGATGCGCCGCGACTTCCGGCACGTGGTCGGCGCCTTCCTCGATCTGGTGGCGATGAACCTGGCCGGCGGGCGCGGCGTGCCCGAGGCGCTGATGATGGCGGTCTCCGTCGGCACGCCGGGGGCGTCCGGCGCGCCCGGAGCCGGGGGCGCCGGAGGCGGGGGCGGCGCGGCGGACTCCGGCGAGGGGGCGAACTGGGCGATGGCCCGGATCCGCGAGGCGCTCGGCAACGCCAGGATCGTCGGCATCACCCCGTGGCAGGCGCTCGGCCAGCTCGGCGACGAGATCAACGTGGACGAGCTGCGCGACCTGTCCGCCGCGCTCGGCCTGGTCGCCGACGACGGCGCCAAGGTCCGCGCCTCCCTGACCGCCCGCGCGGCCACCCTGCGCCGGCGCGAGCTGGCCGAGGTGGAGGGGCAGGCGGGGGAGCGGTCCCAGTCGATGCTCGTCGCCCAGCTCCTGCTCTGCGCGGGCTTCGTGATCTTCCTGAGTTTCCCGGCCGCTATGAAGATGTTGGGGTCATGACCATGATCAACCATCCGTGGATCGTCTATACGGTCGCCCTGCTGAGCGTGCGCCTCGACCGGGCGCGCAACGCCCCCACCCGCGGCGCCTCGGCCGTCGAGTGGGTCATCATCACCGCCATCATCGCCGGGGTCGCCCTCGGCCTCGCCACGCTCATCAGGACCCTGGTCCAGGACAAGCAGGCGGAGATCTCCGACCAGTTCGGCGGCGGTGGCGGTGGCGGTGGCGGTGGCGCTGACACCGGAGGTGGCGGCGGTGGCGACGACGAGCCGTGACCGGCCGTACGGCGCCCGCCCGCTCCAGGTCCGGCCGTACGGCCTGCGCGCGCGCCGGGTCCGGCCGTACGGCGTCCGGGGACGCCGTGACCCGGAACGGGGCGCCACCGCCGTGGAGCTGGCGATGATCATGCCGGTGGTGCTGGTCGTCATCCTGCTCGTGGTGCAGTTCGCCCTCTGGTTCCACGGGCGCCAGGTGGCCGACGCCGCCGCCCGGGAGGGGGCCCGGCTGGCCCGGCTGGACACCGACTCCTGGCGGCAGGACGCCGAGGCGCGGGCCGCGGAGGTGCTCCGGGCGGTCGGCCCGGAGCTGCTCTCCGGCGCCACCGCCACGGCGTGGGAGGAGGGCGACCGGCGCGGCGTCGAGATCACCGCCACCGCCGTCCAGGTCGTCCCGCTGCTGCCGTCCACCACGTTCACCGTCACCGCGCGCTTCGGAGGCCCCGTCGAGTGCTTCCGCCCCGACGACGGCGGTGCGGGATGCCAGTGAGCCGCCGGGCCTCGGTGCACCGCCGGGACGGGGGCGAGCGCGGGTCGCTCTCGGCCGAGACGGTGCTGCTCGCCCCGGTCTTCCTGCTCTTCCTGCTCTTCCTGGTCGGCGCGGGACGCCTCGTGGAGGCCCAGGGCGAGGTCAACGGCGCGGCCAGGGACGCCGCCCGCGCCGCGTCGGTCGAGCGGACCGGCGCGGAGGCGGAGGCGGCCGCCGCCGAGGCCGCCGAGACCTCGCTGGAGGGCGCGTGCGAGCCGCAGGTCACCTCGACCATGACCCTGCCCGCGGGGGAGGACGACGACAGGGAGGGCGGTCAGGTCCGGGTCGAGGTGACCTGCTCCCTCGACCTGGGCTTCCTCGGCTTCGGCGCGGCCAAGGAGATCCGGGGCGACTCGGTGGTCCCGCTGGAGCGCTTCCGGAGGGTCGAGGAGTGAGCCGCCTTCCCGAAGGGCCGGACCGCGGAGACCGGGGCTCGATGGCGGTCTTCACGGTGCTCTTCTCGGCCGCGGTCCTCCTGCTGGCCGGACTCCTGGTGGACGGCGGCGCCGCGATCAACGCGCGGCTGCGGGCCGCCGACGTCGCCGAGCAGGCGGCCCGGGCCGCCGCCGACCGGATCGACGTCGAGCATCTGCGGGAGACCGGCCGGACGCGGCTGCTGGAGGGCGACGTCGTCTGCGGTGAGGCCCGGGAGATCGTCTCCGCGCACGGCGGCGGCGACGTCGAGCTGGTCGCGTGCGAGCCCGGCGGCGAGCAGGTGGAGGTGACCGTCTCCGTCCGCTGGGAGGCGTTCTTCCTGGCCGCGCTCGGCTTCCCCGGCGCGGCGATGGAGGCCTCGGTCACCGCCGGCCCCGACATCGGGGACGAGACCTAGACCGAATGGGCCGAACCACTGGCCGGGCGGGTGAAGGGCGACGAATCTGAACACGGAGGAACACGGAGGACGACGCATGCCGACGCGACAGCCGATGCGGATCAGGCCGAGGCGCACGACCGGCGACCTGCTCGCCGGGCTCGGCGCGCTGGCCGTCCTGGTCGCGCTGCTCGGCGGCGTCCCGTACGCGCTGCTCCGGCTCGCCGGGCCGCCGCTCACCCCGGAGCTGCTCGACCTCGACGTGCTGACCAGCCAGGTGGGCACCGGCACGATCGTGGCGATCCTGGTGCTGCTGGTCTGGCTCGCCTGGCTGCAGCTGGCCGTGTGCGTGCTCGTCGAGCTGTACGCCGGGATCCGCCGGGTCGGCATGCCCGCCCGGGTCCCGCTGGCCGGCGGCACCCAGGCGCTGGCCAACCGGCTGGTCTCGGCGGTCCTGCTGCTGTTCACGGTCTCGGCCGTGGCGGTCCCGCTGCTGCGGCCGGCCGGTCCGCCCGCCGACCGCCCGGCCGCCGTCGCCGCCGCCGGGACGTCCCCGGCGACCGCGCCGGCCACCGCGGAGCGGGCGCCGCTGGTCCCGGTGGAGAAGGCCAAGAAGGTCTACGTGGTCCAGCCGCCGCACGGGCGGCACCACGAGAGCCTGTGGGAGATCGCCGAGAAGTGCCTCGGGGACGGGCGCCGCTACCCGGAGATCTACCGGCTCAACCAGCACAAGGAGCAGCCCGACGGGAGCCGGCTGCGCATCGCCGACCTGATCAGGCCGGGCTGGGTGCTCGACATGCCGGACGACGCGCGCAACGTGCACGTCGTGCCCGCCGCCCAGCCCCGCCCCGCCACCCTCGACGACCATCCGGGGAAGCCCGCCGAGCTCGACGGCCGGACCCGGTACGTCGTCCCGGACGGGGCCGACCTGCCCGCGGAGCCCCCCGCCGAGTCGCGGGAGCGGCCGGCCGTACGGCCCGAGCCGGTCCCGGAGCGGGCCGATCCGCCCGCGCAGGCCGGCCGGGAGCAGCCCGCGCAGGCGGAGCGGGACTCCGCCCCGGAGGCCGACCGTGACCCCGCCGCCCCGGAGGCGGAGGACTCCGGCCCGGGCATGCTCGACTACCTGGCCGGGGCCTCGCTGGCCGCGGCCGGCCTGCTGGCGGCGCTCGGGCGCAGGCGCAGGGAGCAGCTCTGGCACCGGGCGTTCGGCCGCCGGATCGTCCGCCCCCGGCAGGACGCGGCCCAGGCGGAGCTCGCGCTGCGGCTCGGCGCGGACGCCCCCGGGAGCCGGATGCTGGACATCGGACTGCGGCTGCTCGGCCGGTCCCTGGCGGCGGCCGGGCGGGTCCCCCCGACGGTCTACGCCGCGCACCTGTCCCCGCGCCACCTCGACCTGTGGATCCACCCGCCGGACGCGGACGCCCCCGCGCCGTGGGCCGCCCACGACGGGGGCCAGGTCTGGCGGCTGCCCGCCCACGAGGGCCGGATGCTCGACGAGGCGGCGCTGGCGGGCGCGCCCGCGCCGTACCCGGGGCTGGTCTCCCTGGGCGGGGACGGCGAGGGTCGGGTGCTCGTCGACCTGGAGGCCGCCCACGGCCTGATCGCCGTCCGGGGGGAGCAGACCACCGCGGCCCTGGCCGCGCTCGCCGTGGAGCTGGCCACCAACCGCTGGTCGGACCGGATGCGCGTCACGCTCGTCGGCTTCGGCGAGGAGCTGACCGTGATCGCGCCCGAGCGGATCAGGTGGGTGAGCGGCCTGGCGGAGGTCCTGCCGGAGCTGGAGGCCGAGGCCCGGGCGGCGGCCGACCGGGGGCACGGCGCCGAGGTGCTCACCGGGCGGATCCACGGCCGCGCCGGCGACCCCGTCTGGTCGCCGCACTACCTGCTCTCGGCGATCCCGCCGAGCGCCGAGGAGGCCGACAGACTGGCGGTGCTGGCCCGTACGGGCGTCCGGACGGCCACCGGTCACGTCGTCGCCGGTGAGGTCCCGCACGCGACGTGGAACTGGGAGATCGACGGGGACGGCCGGGTCCGGGTGGACGCGCTCGGCTTCGAGGTGGCCGCGCAGCTGCTGCCCCGCCGCCAGTACCGCGCCCTGGTCGAGCTGTTCCTGACCGCCCGGCGGCTGGAGGGCGAGCCGGTGGACGACGAGATCGGGCCCGTCACCCCGAACCCGTCGGTGGAGGTGCGGATCCTCGGCCCGATCGAGATCACGGGCCCGCCGCCGATGGAGGAGGGCCGGGCCGGGCTCGCCGTCGAGATGGTCGTCTACCTGGCGACCCACCCGGGCGGGGTGCACCCGGTCGTCCTCGGCGGGGTGCTGTGGCCGCGCGGCGTGCAGGCCGTGGTCCGGGACGCCACCATCGCCCGCGTCGTCGCCTGGCTGGGCGCCGACTCCGAGGGCAGGCCCAACCTGTACGCCGACGAGTCCGGGCGGCTGCGCCTGGGCCCCGAGGTGCGGACCGACTGGATGCTCTTCCGCGACCTGGTCCGCCGGTCCCATGCCGACGCCGCGGCCCGTGCCGTGCTGCTGGAGCAGGCGCTCGGCCTGGTGCGCGGCCCGCTGCTGAACGGCCGCCCGCGCGGCCGCTACGCGTGGCTGGCCGCCGACGACCTGGAGTACGACGTGGCGGCGGGCGTCGCCGACGCGGCGCACCGGGCGTGCGAGGTGTGGCTGGCCGCCGGCGAGCCCGGCCGGGCGGTGGCCGCGGTGCGGGCCGGGCTGCTGCTGGCCGCCGACGACGAGGGGCTCTGGCGGGACCTGCTCCGGGCGACCCACCGGACCGGCGACCCCGCCCGGCTGCGGGCCGTGGCCGACGCCCTGCACCGGCGGGCCGCGTCCCACCCCTACGGGGGCGGGATGGCCCCGGAGACCGAGGCCCTCATCGACGAACTGCTGCCCGCGTGGCGGATGCGCTCAGTGCCGTCGGCATGAACGGCGCGCGGACCGGGACGGAGGCAGGTATGGACACCCCAGCGGAGACGGGCGCTCCGGTGGAGAGCCCGCGGAGGACCTCGCGGAGGACCTGGCGGAGAGGGCTGCGGAAGGGCCGGCGGGGAACACCGGGGACGACTCGGCGCGGGCTCCCGGCGGTCATGCGCGGGCTCCCGGCCGTCCGGCGCGGGCTCCCGGCGGTCATGCGCGGGGTCCTGGCCGTCCGGCGCGGGCTGCCGGCCGCGGCGGCCGTGCTGGCGCCGCTCGCGTTCGTGCTCGCGGGGTGCGCTCCGTCGGACGCCGCGCCGTTCGTCCCGCTGGACGGGACGGCGGGCGCGACCGCGGCGCCGGGGCCCTCCGGCCCGCCGCCGGGAGCGGACGGCACGCCGGAGGCCGGGCGGAGCCCGCGGGCCGAGGCGGTGCAGGCCGGGCCGGACATGCGGCTGGTGGTCGAGCCGCCGGCCGCGGTCGACGCGGTCACCGCCGGGGCGGTCGCGGCCTTCCGCGCCTACTACGCCGGGTCCCTGCGGATCGTCTCCCTCGGCGACCGGGATCCGGCCGCGAGCGACACCGCCTACCTCGACCTGCTCGGCGAGGAGGCGGTGCGCCAGGACTACGACTGGGTGGCCTCCTACTGGCGCGACCACCACGCCCTGCACGGGACGGTCCGGCTGTACGGGTTCGTGACCGAGCCGCTCGCGCAGGGCGGCGTACGGCTCGGCGCGTGCGTGGACATGGCCGGGACGCGGACGGTCGACACGCGCACGGGCAGGGAGGCCGCGCAACGGGACGCGTGGATGGCCGAGCCCTTCCTGCACGTCGCCGACATGCGCGAGGACGGCGGCGTCCTGCGGATCCAGTCCTTCAACCACGCCCTGTACCCCAGCGAGGATGCGAAGAGGTGTCTGCGATGACCGTGAGAGGAGCCGCCGGGGCGATCGTGGCGCTGGTCCTGGCGACGGCGGGGACGTCGTCCGCCGCCCAGGGCGCGGCGGCGGACGAGCCGCCGTCGGGCGGGGTGACCCAGGACGGCAGGCGGGCCGGTGTCTGGCTGAAGAACTCCCGGATCGTGATCAGCGGGAACGGCGCCGGGGCCGGGAAGGGCGACGGCTACCGCCTCAGACGCCCGTGCTGGTACGAACCGTCCCTGGACGGCTCCGGCATGCTGGCGCAGCAGCAGCGGGGCAAGGCGTGGTGGTCGCGCGACCGGGAGAACGCGAAGGCGCAGCAGAAGTTCGTCGAGCAGTTCAAGGACAAGGTCGGCGAGAAGGGCCGCTGGTGGCTGCCCGCCCACAACGAGGGCGACCCCGCCGGGCTGGCGTGCGCGCAGGGGCTCGACTCCTACGTGTGGGTGCCGCAGGGCTCCCCGCCCCCGCCCGGCGGGATCACCCTGGCCGAGCTCGCCGACATCGCCCGCGCCGCGCTGACCGTGCCCGAGCCGAGGATCAGGCTGAACCCGGACGTCAGGAGCTACGTCAACCTGCCGACCTGGGTCTGGCTGGACGGGACGGGGGAGACCACGCGGTCGGTGACGGCCACGCTCCCGGGCGTCATGAGCGCGACCGTGACCGCCACGCTCGACGACATCGAGATCGATCCCGGCACGACCGCCGACCGGGCCGAGGTGAAGAAGGACTGCGGCGCGCGCGGCAGGCCGTACGCCAGGGGCCGGGAGTTCACCTGCGGCGTCCGCTACCTGCGGGCCTCGGTCGACCGGCCGCGCGGGGTCTACGAGCTGACGGTGACCTCGGTGTGGGAGGTGACGGCCCAGGGGCAGGGCCAGGGCGGCGTGGCGCCGTTCGCGTTCGACCCCTACGACCCCGTCCAGGTGGGCGCCACCCGCGACGTCCCGGTGGGCGAGGTGCAGAGCGTCGTCCGGGGCGGCTGAGCCCTGACGGCGCCCTGACGGCGCCCCCACGGCGCCCCGGCCGGCTCAGGCGAAGTAGCGGAGCCAGACATAGACCCAGGCCGCCAGCGAGCTGAGAGCCGTGACGAGGATGCCGTATCTGGTGAACCGCCAGAAGGAGATGGGGTGGCCGGAGCGGGCGGCGATGCCGATGACGACGACGTTGGCGCTGGCGGCCACCGCGGTGCCGTTCCCGCCGAAGTCGGCGCCCAGCGCGAAGGCCCACCACAGCGCCTGCCCGGTGGCCGGGTCGGGCGCCTGGGCCACGAGCCCCTCGACGACGGGCGCCATGGTGGCGACGTAGGGGATGTTGTCGAAGAAGGCGCCCAGCGTGGCGGAACCGAACAGCAGCGCGGTCGCCGCGCCGAAGAAGTCGTCGCCCACCACGCCGATCGCCCAGCCGCCCACGGCGGAGATGACACCGGTGTGCACCAGCCCGGCGACCATGACGAACAGGCCGGTGAAGAACACCAGGGTCGGCCACTCGACCTCGCGGAGGGTCTCCGGGACGTCGGCGCCCGACACCAGGACCATCACCCCCGCGCCGACCAGTGCGACGATCGACGGTTCGACGTGCAGGACGGAGTGCAGCCCGAAGCCGGCGATGACGAGACCGAGCACGACCAGGCAGCGCACGAGCAGGCGCGGGTCGGTGATGGCGCGCCGTTCCTGGAGCGCCATGACGGCGGCCACGCGGTCGGGGTGGTAGCGGAACGACTTCCTGAACAGCACGCGGGTCAGCAGCACGAACCCCGTGAAGGTCACCACGACGATCGGCGCCATGTGGACGAGGAAGTCGTTGAACGTCAGCCCGGCCCGGCTGCCGATGATGATGTTGGGCGGGTCGCCGATGAGCGTGGCGGCGCCGCCGATGTTGGAGGCGAGGATCTCGGCGATGAGGTAGGGCTGGGCGGGGACGCCCAGCCGGTTGCAGACGACGACGGTGACCGGGGCGACGAGCATGACCGTGGTGACGTTGTCCAGGAACGGGGAGGCGACGGCGGTGATGATCATCAGCATCACCATCAGCCGGTACGGCCTGCCCTGGGACCTCTTGGCGGCCCAGATGGCGAGGTAGTCGAAGACCCCCGTCTGCTTGAGGATCCCCACGATGATCATCATGCCCAGCAGCAGGAAGATCACGTTCCAGTCGACGCCCTCGTGCTCGGAGAAGAACACCTCCGAGCCGGGGATCAGCCCGAGCACCGCCATGACCCCGGCGGCGATGAGCACCACCTTGACCTTGTCCGCCTTCTCCGTGGCGATGAAGAAGAACGCCACCACGAAGACGGCGAGTGCGGCGAGGGCGCTCATCGGTCACGCCCCGGCGGTCCGGTCCGGGTCGCGGCCGGAGCGGTGGGCCGGGTCCGGCGGGACGGTGCCGAGAGCCGGGGCATGCCCAGAGGGCGTCGCCGGAAGTCGTGCATGGGAAAGCCTCCGAACGGCGTGTGCGTGTGCGGGGTCGCGCGGGATGTGCGGGGTCCTGCGGGACGTGCGGGGTCGCGCGCGACGTGCGGGATCCCGGGCGCGCGGGAAGGGACCGGGGCGGTGTACGGCGCGAGGAACGGGACCGGGGCGGTGTACGGCGCGCGGGAAGGATCCGGCCGGGGCGCTCCGCGGGGCTCCGGCCTGGAAGACCGTCCGGGGCGCTCCGCGCGGAGCGGTCCGGGAGCGCCCCGGCGGGGTCAGTCGTCCGGGCCGGCGAGGGCCAGGCTGGTGAGCAGGCGGTCCAGGGTGATCGTGCCGAACAGGACCCCCGTGTGGTCGACCACCGCCACCAGCGGGCTGCGCAGCCGTGCCATGAGGGCCGCCACCTCCAGCAGCGTCGCGTCGAGGGCCACCGTGGCGGGCTTGACGGGCTGGCGCGGCAGGCAGTCGCCCACCGTCAGATCGCCCTGCTCCTGCCAGAACAGGTCGGCACGGGCCTCGTCGACGGTCCGGGTGAGCGCCGGATCCTCCTGGTAGGCGCCGGGGACCGTCATCCGCAGCACCTGGGTGCCGGGCAGCACCATGCGGGGTCGCGAGTCGTCGTCGACGACGATCAGTCCCGGCAGGCGGGCCAGCGTCATCACCCGCACCGCTCGGGTGACCGGGTCCTGGACCGTCACCGTGGGCAGTTTCACGGCGATATCGCGTGCCTGCATGACACCGTCCCTCCGGGCTCTCCGGGTGCGGCCCGATTCCGGGCGGTGGCGTTTCCTGTCGGGGGCGGGCGCCGCCGGGATCGGGAAGTGCCTCTCCCGGATCCCCGGGAAAGGCACGCCTTCCCTGCCCGTTCTCGTCACGACGGCCCTCCGGTGAGTGCGGCGACCCGGTGTTCGAGGTCGGCGATCCGGTCGGCGATGGGCCGGGGCTGGAGGATCTCCGCGACCTGAGCGGCCTCGTCGCGCTCCATGACGACGCACTCCACCGCGAGGTCGGGGTCGTCGGGGCCGTAGATCATCAGGGAGAGGCGGTCGTTCTCGTCCACCAGCACGCAGAACCGCTGTCCGTCCCTGGTCTCGAAGTGGTGCACGGTTCCGGTGCCCGGGACGGTGGTGTGGGTGATGTCCATGTTGTTCCTCCGTTCGTGTGGGCGGAGTGGAGAAGGACGGGTCAGGGGCGCGGGTGGAGGACGCGGTCCGCTCGGGAGCGCTCCTGCCGGGTGCGGACCGGTCGGCTGCGGGCGGCCGGGCGGGTGCGGGCGAGGGACGGCCGGCTGCGGGCGGCCGGGCGGGTGCGGGCGCTGAAGCCCTCCGCCCAGCGGATCAGACCCGTGCTGAGCGGGACCTCGATGCGGCCGAGCTCGACGCGGGTGACCTCGACGCCCAGCTCCCGGGTCCTGCCGGTGATCCGGGAGGCCGGCTCGCGCAGTTCACCGCCGGGCGGTGCGTACAGCTCCGCCAGGTCGCGTCCGGCGACGTGGCGGCGGACCCCGTCCTCCGCCGCGGCGGTCACTGCGGAGAGCGGAGACTCCCCGGCCAGGCAGTGGCGGACCGGGTCGCGCACCGCCGCGAACACGGCGCCGTTGACCGTCACGGCCACGCCGTCGCGGGTGGTGGCCTCCAGCCAGAGCAGGTCGATGCGGACCGGATGGAGCGGGACCCGTACGCCGCGCTCCAGGAGCGGCAGCACGAGGACGATCCCCGGACCCCGCACCCCGGCCGGACGGCCGAGCCTGAACACGACGAGGCGCTCGCCGGGGCGGACGAGGCGGACCGAGCAGGAGGCGAGGGCCGCGAGCGCGCCCAGCGCCACGGTGCCCGCGACGATCCAGGCGGGCAGTGCCTCGACGGCGAGTGTCGTCTGCGGATCGTTCCCGAGTACGGTCATGACGTCCCCCTCCTGAGCTGACTGCCCCGTTTTTGGACATTTTGCGCGAATCGCCCTGTTTCAATTGTCTGCCTGACCCTCTCGCGGGACCATCGGGGCCGACACCCATCTCCGGTGGGGGACGATATGTAGAAGGACCAGGGGGGAAGGGGAGGAGACGCGGCCCGGTGGGGGGCGCCCCGCATGGACGGACGGGCCCGGTCGCGATGAGGGTGGAGACATGGGCGATTCCCAGAGGACACCGGCGCAGGCGCTGTTCCGCAGGCTGTTCGCGATCAACGGCCTGGTCTTCACGGTCGGCACGCTCGTCCTGGCGATCTCGCCCGCCACGGTCTCCTCGCCGGTCCTGCTCACCGAGGTGCCGGTCCTGGCGGTCGGGCTGGCGCTGATCCTCGCCGCCAACGCGCTGCTGCTCCGCACCAGCCTGGCCCCGCTCGGCGCGCTCACCGCGCTCATGCAGCGGGTGGACCTGCTGAGGCCGAGCGACCGGCTCACCGACAGCGGCAACGGCGACCTCACGTACGTGATCGACGCCTTCAACGCGATGCTCGACCGGCTGGAGGCGGAGCGCAACGCGAGCAGCGCGCACGCGCTGGCCGCGCAGGAGGGCGAGCGGCAGCGCATCGCCCGGGAGCTGCACGACGAGATCGGCCAGAGCCTCACCGTGGTGCTGCTCGGCCTGAAGCGGGTGGTGGACCGCGCGCCGGAGGACCTGCGGGAGGAGCTCCACGCCGTGCAGGAGACGGTCCGCGCCAGCCTGGACGAGGTGCGCCAGGTCGCCCGCAGGCTCCGCCCCGGCGTCCTGGAGGACCTGGGGCTGCTCAGCGCGCTCAACAGCCTGGCGGCGGAGTTCTCCCAGACCAGCGGTGTGCGGGTGGTCCGCAAGCTGGCCGCCGACCTGCCCGGGCTGGGGCCCGCGGCGGAGCTCGTCCTCTACCGGATCGCGCAGGAGGGTCTGACGAACGTGGCCAGGCATGCCCGCGCCACCCGGGCGGAGCTCTCGCTGACCGCCGAGGAGGGCGCGGTGGTCCTGCGCATCACGGACGACGGGCGGGGAGGGGAGCTCAGGGAGGGCGCGGGCATCCGCGGCATGCGGGAGCGCGCGCTCCTCATCGGCGCCCGCCTGACCTTCGCCCCCGCCCCCGGCGGCGGCACCGAGGTGCGCCTGGTCGTGCCTGCGACGGCGGACCGGGGATGAACCCGGTGAACCCTTTCATGCCTGCGACGGCGGACCGGGGATGAACCCGGTGAACCCTTTCGTGCCTGCGACGGCGGATCGGAGATGAAGCCGGTGAACCCTTTCGTGCCTGCGACGGCGGATCGGAGATGAACCCGGTGAACCCTTCCCCGACGCGGATCCTGCTGGCGGACGATCATGCCCTGGTCCGGCGCGGGCTCCGGCTGATCCTCGACGCAGAGCCGGACCTGACGGTCGTCGCGGAGGCCGCGGACGGCGCCGAGGCGGTCGAGGCCGCCTCGGAGGCGGAGGTCGACCTGGCGATCCTGGACATCGCGATGCCCCGGATGACCGGGATCCAGGCCGCCAGGGAGATCTCCCGGCGGGCTCCGGGCATCCGCATCCTGATGCTGTCCATGTACGACAACGAGCAGTACTTCTTCGAGTCGCTCAAGGCCGGCGCCTCGGGCTACGTGCTCAAGTCGGTCGCCGACCGGGACCTGCTGGAGGCCTGCCGGGCGGCCGTACGCGGCGAGCCCTTCCTCTACCCGGGCGCCGTCACCGCGCTCATCCGCGAGTACCTGCAGCGCGACCGGCAGGGCGGGCGCCTGCCCGAGAGCATCCTGACCCCCCGGGAGGAGGAGATCGTCAAGCTGATCGCCGAGGGGAACTCCTCCAAGGAGATCGCCGAGACGCTGGTCATCAGCGCCAAGACGGTCGACCGGCACCGCGCGAACATCCTGCAGAAACTCGGCATGCGCGACCGGCTGGAACTGACCAGGTACGCGATCCGGGCCGGACTGGTCGAACCGTGAGGCCGCACGGCGAGCCGGTCGGGCGGACGCGGGCGTGGAGCGCGGGGGTGAAGGCTCCGGCGGGCGGTCAGAGGGTTCCGGCCTCGTGGGCGAGCAGCCACCGCTTGACCGGCGTGCCGTAGTAGTAGCCGCCGTAGCCGCCGGTGGACGGCAGGACGCGGTGGCAGGGCACGAACGGGGCGATCAGGTTCTGCGCGCAGGCCCCGCCCGCGGCCCGGGCGGCCGTGCGGGGCATGCCCGCGCGCTCGGCCAGCTCGGCGTAGGTGACCGTGGCGCCCGGCGGCACCGCGCGCAGCGCCGTGAGCAGCCGCTGCCGCCGGACGCTGCCGGGCTGGCTCACCGCCACGCCGTCGAGCGCCTTCAGGTCGCCGTCCAGATAGTCGCGTACGGCCTGCGCCGCGTGGCCGAGGTCGTCGACCCGGGCCATGCCCAGGGCCCGGAGCGCGGGGGAGAGCCGGGCGAGCATCTCGTCGGGGTCGGCGGTGAACCCCGCCGCGACGAGCACCCCCTCGTGGGAGAGCAGCGACAGCGGCCCGGTCGGGGTGGGCAGGATCTGCGCCTCGATCATCGTGACTCCTCGGTCGTCGGGAAGGCGGTCATGCGGAGCTCCAGAGGTGCAGGGCGGCGTACGCCCGCCAGGGGCGCCACCGTTCGATGTGGTCGTCGGGGATGCCGAGGCACGCCATGGCCCGCCGCAGCACCAGGTCGCCCTCGGGCCAGGCGTCCGGGTCGCGCAGCGCCCGCAGCGCGACGTATCCGGCCGTCCAGGGCCCGATCCCGGGCACGCGGAGGAGCTCGGACACGGCCTCGCCGGGCTCCTGCGCGCCGTCCAGGTCGATCGCGCCGCCCGCGACGCGCTCCGCGAGCGCCCGCAGGGTGGCGATCCGCCGCCCGGTCAGCCCGAGCCCGTCCAGGTCGGCTTCCAGGAGCTCGTCGGCGGTGGGGAACAGGCGGCCGGTCTCCGGCGCGTCCGCTCCGGAGAGCCCGGCCTCCGCCCCGGGTACGGCGGGCCGCCCGGCCCGGGCCGTGATGCGGCCGAGGATGGTGCGGGCCCCGGCGACGGAGATCTGCTGGCCGACCACCGCGCGGACGGCGACCTCGAACCCGTCCCACGCGCCGGGCACCCGCAGGCCCGGACGGGCCCGCACGAGCGGGCCCAGCGCGGTCTCGCCGAGGGCGGAGGCGATGGCCCCGGGGTCGGCGTCGAGATCGAGGAGGCGGCGGCAGCGGGCGACGACGCGGGCCAGATGACGGGTGTCGCCGAGGCGCGCGTCGAGGCGCACGTGACCGGGCAGGGGGGTCAGGGTGATCACCCCGCCGGGGACGGCCCGGCTGTAACTCCAGCCGCCCGTCCCGCCCGTCCCGCCCGTCCCGCCCGGCCCGGCGTCACCGTCCCGGCCGAAGACGTCGTGCGCGCCGGAGGCGTCGACGCCGTACGCGCCGCCCGGTCCGCGGACCCGTTCCAGCCCGGGGACCGCCCGGCCGGCCAGGAACCGCATCAGGGCCCCGGCGTCGTACGGCTCCCGCACGTGCAGCCGGAGCGTCAGAGCGTCACCGCCCCCGCCCTCGCCTCCGCTCCCCGTTCCGGGCGCCCGGCCTGCGGAGCCCCGGCCTGCGGAGCCCCGGCCCGCGGAGCCCCGGCCCGCGGCGGCCCGCAGGTCGCCGGGGGTGAAGCCGTAGGTCTCCTTCATCGTCGCGTTGAACTGCCGCACGCTCCCGAACCCCGAGGCGAACGCCACGTCGGTGATCGGCAGGCCGGTCTCGGTGAGCAGCTGCTTGGCCAGCAGCAGGCGCTTGGTCCGGGCCACGGCCAGCGGGCCGGTGCCGAGCTCGGCGGCGAACAGCCGGCGCAGGTGCCGCTCGGTGACGTGCAGCCGTCCGGCCAGTCCCGCCACCCCGGCGTCGTCGGCCGCGCCCTCGTCGATCAGCCGGAGCGCCCGGCCGATCAGGTCGCCCCGGTGGTCCCAGCCGGGGTCGCCGGGGCTGAGCTCGGGGCGGCACCGCCGGCAGGGCCGGAACCCGGCCGCCTCGGCGGAGGCGGCGTGCCGGTAGAAGCGCACGTTGCGGGAGGCGGGCGTGCGGGCCGGGCAGATCGGGCGGCAGTAGATCCGGGTCGAGGTGACCGCCGTGTAGAACCGCCCGTCGAAGCGGGCGTCCCGCGCGGCGACGGCACGGTAACAGGAGTCGAAGTCGAGTTCTCTCACGGACACGTCTACGACGCTATCCGCAGCGCAGACCGTACGACCGGCGGGAATCGGACATGACCGTGCCCGCCGTGGGGAACGCCCGCCGGGCGGTCGCGCCGCCGGAGGGAGCCGCTCGGATCGCGCCGACCCGGACCGGAGCCGCCCGGACCGGAGCCGCTCGGATCGCGCCGGCCTGGACCGGAGCCGCCCGGACCGGAGCCGCTCGGATCGCGCCGGCCTGGACCGGAGCCGCCCGGATCTGGAGCGTCCGGATCTGGAGCGTCCGGATCTGGAGCGTCCGGACCGGAGGCGCCTGTCGCGGTCACTTGGAGGAGATGCCGACCCCCAGGTCGAACTCGCGGTAGACGCGCGCCCAGAAGCCGTCGCGGAGCCAGACGCGGGCCTCGGGGAACGGCCGCAGGGAGTGGCCGAGCTCCTTCTCCGCCTCGATCAGCAGCTCGGTGTCGATGACCGTGGGCAGGAGCGGGCCGGGGAGCAGGTCGCGGATGTTGTCGCGGCCGCGGGTGAGGATCCACTTCTGGGCGACGTGCTCGCCGACCTCCTCGACCCGGGGGCGGTTGGGGCCGAGCTTGGTGACCTGCCCGGCGGGGATCTTCGGCTTGATCGCGGCCGGGGTGCGGGCGGCGAAGACCTGCGCGGGCGAGGGCGTGGCCGGCGGGACCGGGACGGGCTGGGGGGCGCGGCTGAAGAAGTCGCGCAGGAAGTCGGCGCTGAGGATCTCGACCGTGTCGGCCTCCCAGACGAGCCGCTCGGCCTGGTTGGTGCCGTACGGCGGCTCGACGCCCCACAGGTGGATGCGCACGCCGTAGGCCTGGGCGGCTTCGACCGCGGGGACCATGTCCTCGTCCCCGGCGAGCAGGATCGTGTCGCTGACGGCGTGGTGGCGGGCCAGCGCCTCCAGGTCGCTCCTGATCTGCGCGTCGACGCCCTTCTGCTGGCCGCGGGCGTTGAGGTTGCCCAGGCGGACCTTGACCCAGGGCAGCTGGGCGATGACGCGCTGGTCGACGGTGGGCACGCGGTCGCGGGCGGCGTCGTACCAGTAGATGCGGAGCAGCTCGCCGTGGATGCGCGCCTCGGCGTGCTTCTGCAGCGACTGGATCAGCTCGTCCGCGGCGACCTTGTACTCCTTGCGCTCCTTGGCGCCCAGCAGCACCTCGCCCGCCGCGGCGTACAGGTAGCCCACGTCGACCAGCACGGCGTACTTCGCGGCGACGGGGTGAGCGGTGAGGTCAAGGATGGCCATGTCGTCCTCCAGGCCTCGTGGCTAGCTGATCGGCTGACTATATGCGCCCATTTCTTAGATGGTCCCAACTCTCGCGCGACTTGACACCCTGTTCCGGGGATCTATCTTGGCAGCCCGCTCGATCTCCACGCGCCTTGTCCGAAAGGAAATGCCTTTCGCATTCGGTGAGCTGGATTACGCCAGTTTTCTGATTTTTGTGTGACTTTTACGGGCGAAGTGCTCCGTGCGGCCAGGGCGAGGATCAGGGCGGCGACCTCTTCGGCGGTCGCGTCGCCCCGGACGATCTTCAAATGGGTCATAGCGGGATGTTCCCATGCTTCTTCGGTGGCAGGACCGCGCGCTTGTTGCGCAGCGCGCGCAGCGCCCTGACGATCTGGACGCGGGTGTCGGACGGTCGGATCACCGCGTCCACATACCCTCTTTCGGCCGCGAGATACGGGTTGGCGAGGGTGTCCTCGTATTCGGTGACGAGCCGGGCCCGTTCGGCGTCCGGATCGGCGGCGGAGGCGAGCTCGCGCCGGTAGAGGATGTTGACCGCGCCCTGCGCCCCCATCACCGCGATCTGCGCGGTCGGCCAGGCCAGGTTGACGTCGGCGCCCAGGTGCTTGGAGCCCATGACGTCGTAGGCGCCGCCGTACGCCTTGCGGGTGATCACCGTGACCAGCGGCACGGTCGCCTCGGCGTAGGCGTACAGCAGCTTGGCGCCGCGGCGGATGATGCCGTTCCACTCCTGGTCGGTGCCGGGCAGGAAGCCGGGGACGTCGACGAACGTCAGCACGGGGACGTTGAAGGCGTCGCAGGTGCGCACGAACCGCGCGGCCTTCTCCGAGGCCGCGATGTCGAGCGTGCCGGCGAAGCTCATCGGCTGGTTGGCGACGACGCCCACCGAGCGCCCCTCGACCCGGCCGAAGCCGACCAGGATGTTGGGCGCGAACTGGGCGTGCAGCTCCAGGAACTCGCCGTCGTCCAGCACGGACTCGATCACCGTGTGCATGTCGTACGGCTGGTTGGCGGAGTCCGGGATCAGCGTGTCGAGCCCGCGGTCGGCCTCGGTGGCCTCGGTGACGTCGATGGCCGGATCGGCCTCGAACACCGGGGCCTCGTCCATGTTGTTGGACGGCAGGTAGGACAGCAGCGCCCGGGCGAACTCCAGGCAGTCGGCCTCGTCGGAGGCCTCGTAGTGCGCCACGCCCGAGCGGGAGTTGTGCGTGTGCGCGCCGCCGAGCTCCTCGAAGGTCACCTCCTCGCCGGTGACCGTCTTGATGACGTCCGGGCCGGTGATGAACATGTGCGACTTCTCCGCGACCATCAGGACGAAGTCGGTGAGGGCGGGCGAGTAGACCGCGCCGCCCGCGCACGGGCCCATGACCAGGGAGATCTGCGGGATCACGCCGGAGGCGTGCACGTTCCGTTTGAAGATCTCGGCGTAGAGGCCGAGGGAGACGACGCCCTCCTGGATGCGGGCCCCGCCGGAGTCGTTGATGCCGATCACCGGGCAGCCGGTCTTGAGCGCGTGGTCCATGACCTTGACGATCTTCTCGCCGAAGACCTCGCCCAGCGACCCGCCGAACACCGTGAAGTCCTGGGCGAACACCGCGACCGGGCGGCCGTCCACCGTGCCGTGGCCGGTCACCACCCCGTCGCCGTAGGGGCGTTCGCGCTCCAGGCCGAAGCTCGTGGACCGGTGCCGGGCCAGCTCGTCGAACTCCACGAAGCTGCCCGGGTCCAGCAGCGCGGTGACCCGCTCGCGGGCGGTCATCTTGCCCTTGGCGTGCTGCTTCTCCACGGCGCGGGCGGAGCCGGCGTGGGCGGCCTCGTCCAGTCGGCGCTCCAGGTCGGCGATCTTGCCCGCCGTGGTGTGGATGTCGATCCCGGGGGAAACCGGCTCAGCGCTCATTCGGCGGCTCCTGCTCGCATCTCCGGAGGTCCATCCCAGCAGGGTAACCGTTCGCTGACAGCCGGAACCACCAGGGGCGTGCGTTCGTCGCACCGCGTAGGGATAGGCTGGGCAAACCGTAAATTTGGCAAAATAGGGGCCGTAATGGACGTTGCGGATGCGGTGCGGACACAGGGGCTGCTGAAGAGGTTCGGGCAGCAGGTGGCCGTGGGCGGTGTCGACCTCGTGGTGCCGCACGGCAGCTTCGCCGGGCTGGTCGGTCCCAACGGCGCCGGCAAGACGACCACGCTGAGCATGGTCACGGGCCTGCTCCGCCCGGACGGCGGCGGCGTGTGGATCGACGGCGCCGACGTCTGGCGCGACCCGGTCGCGGTCAAGGCCCGCATCGGCGTCCTGCCCGAGGGGCTGCGCCTGTTCGAGCGCCTGTCGGGCCGCGAGCTGCTGTCCTACAACGGCCAGCTCCGGGGCATCCCCAAGGACGAGGTGCAGCGGCGCGCCGAGGAGCTGCTGCGGGTCATGGACCTGACGGAGTCGGCCGACAAGCTGGTCGTCGACTACTCCACCGGCATGCGCAAGAAGATCGGCCTGGCCGCCGCGCTGCTGCACAACCCCCGGGTGCTCTTCCTCGACGAGCCGTTCGAGGGCGTCGACCCGGTCAGCGCCAACACGCTGGTCGAGGTGCTCCGGCGCTACACCGCCTCCGGCTCCACCGTCGTCTTCTCCAGCCACGTCATGGAGCTGGTCGAGCGATTGTGCGACTGGGTCTCGGTGATGAGCCGCGGCCGGATCGTCGCGCAGGGCCCGCTGGACGAGGTGCGCGGCGGGCGGAGCCTCAACGAGGCGTTCCTCGGCCTGGTCGGCGCGCACGCCGGGCACGAGGGCGGAGGGGAGGGACTCTCGTGGCTGGGCGCGACCTCGGCGTGAGCGGCGGCGGTTTCCCCGGGTCCGCCGCGGACCCCGGAACGGGCGCGGGTCCCGGCGCGGACCCGGGGGGTGCGGGCGCGGGTCCCGGCCGGGGCGCGGCGGGCACGCACCCCGGCACGGGCGCCGTCGCCGTGGGGCCCGCGGTGTTCGCCCGGCTCAAGCTCCGGCTGATCGCCGGGAACCTGCGCGGCGACACCACCCGGATGCTCGGCTTCGTCTTCACCCTGCTGGCCGCGCTCGTCGTCGCGGGCCTGGGCTTCTCCGCCATGGCCATGCTCCGCTCGGCGCCCCCGCAGGTCGCCGCCGACGCGGTGACCCTGCTGTTCACCGCGATCCTGGTCGGCTGGGTGGTCGTCCCGCTGCTCGCCTTCGGCCTGGACGACACGCTCGACCCGTCCCGCCTCGCGCTGTTCCCGCTGAGCACGGGCCGGCTCGCGGCCGGCATGTTCACCGCCGCGGTCACCGGCGTCTGGCCGGCCGCCACGCTGTTCGTCACGTTCGGCGCGATCGCCGGCCTGGCGGCGGGCGCCGGCGGCGTGCTGCTCGGCACGGCGGCCGTGCTGCTCCAGTTCGTCCTGTGCATCGTCACCTCGCGGCTGGTCACCACCTCGCTCTCCGGCGTGCTGCGCACCCGCCGCGGCAGGGACGTGCTCGCGGTCTCGGTGATCTTCTTCATCCTGGCCGCCCAGCTGCCCAACCTCCTGCTCAACCACGGCTTCTCCGGCGATCCGCAGGCGATGCTGCGCGAGATCGCCGCGGTGCTGCGCTGGACCCCGCCGGGCCTGGCCGCGCACGCCGTCGCCGACGGCGGGCTCGCGGCCCTGGCCGAGGTGGTCCTCCTGGCGGCCCTGGCCGCCGGACTCGGCTTCCTGTGGATCGCCGCCCTGCGCCGGGCCATGGTCACCGCGGACGCCTCCACCGAGGGGGCCTCCGTGCGCAACTCCCGCGGGCTGCTGGCCCGGTTCCTGCCCGACGGCCCGCTCGCCGCGGTCGCCACCAAGGAGCTCCGGTACGCCCGCCGCGACCCCCGCGGCCGGGTCGGCTGGTTCGCCGCCCTGGCGATCACCGGCGTGATGGCCTTCTCCCTCAACGGGGGCGAGGGCGGGACCCCCGGCCCGGTGCTCGCCATCGGCCCCGCCTGCCTGGGCGGGCTGATGATCGGCCTGCAGTCGTGCAACTCCTTCGGCATCGACGGCCGCTCGCTGTGGATGAACTCCATGGTGTACGGCACGGCCCGCGACTGGCGGACCGACCTGGCCGGGCGGCACCTGGCCGTGGCGGTGATCGCGGCTCCCGCGCTCGCCGTGCTGGCCGTGGTCGCCGCCTTCCTGGCCGGGAACCCGGTCTGGGCGGTGCCCGCGACGCTCACCGCCTGGGGCGTGCTGGGGGTGGGCCTGGGCGCGGGCGCGCTGAGCAGCGTGCTGATGCCGTACACCGTGCCGGAGCGGCTCAACGCCTTCACCGGCGCGGCCCCGGGCCAGGGCGGCATCGCCTTCGCCGGGTCGTTCGGCACGATGATCGGCACCGCCGTGCTCGCCCTGCCCGTCGCGCTGCCCGTGCTGCTCGGCCTCACCTGGGTCTGCGCGCTCGCCCTGCCGTACGGCGTGCTGATCGCCGCGGTCGGCCGCAGGATCGCCGGGAACCTCGCCTTCGCCCGGTATCCGGAGCTCCTGGCGTCGATCTCGCAGCCCGCCTGAGTGACACCGATTGGTCTAGTCCAATGGGTGAGACCGGTGACCACAGGAGGAAACGGACTCGATACCCTGGCAGGCATGTCCGCCAGCGCGCCCAACCAGGCAGAACGATCCTCCGCTGTCACCGAGATGCCCGACGAGCTCCGCGCGGACGTGCGGCTGCTCGGCGGGCTGCTGGGCCAGGTCATCGCCGAGCACGGCGGCGACGACCTGCTCGCCGATGTCGAACGCCTCCGCAAGGCCGTCATCGCGGCCCGCCGCGGGGAGGTCTCCGTCGACGAGATCACCTCGATGGTCGCCGGATGGCCGGTCAGCCGGGCGGTCAAGATCGCCCGCGCCTTCACCTGCTACTTCCACCTGGCGAACCTGGCCGAGGAGCACTTCCGCATCCGCACGCTCCGCGTCCGCGACACCGGCGAGGAGCCGCTGCCCGAGTCGCTGGCCCAGGCCGTCCAGGAGCTCGGCGGCGAGCGCGTCGCCGAGCTGGTCGGCGACCTGCGGCTGCACCCGGTGCTGACCGCGCACCCGACCGAGGCGCGCCGGCGCGCGGTGGTCACCGCGATCCAGCGGGTCAGCGCCCAGCTCGCCGCCTACAACAGCCCCGAGCTGGGCGCGGCCGAGCGCGCCGAGACCCACCGGCGGCTGCTGGAGGAGATCGACCTGCTCTGGCGGACCGCCCAGCTCCGGCAGACCAAGCCCGACCCGCTGGACGAGGTCCGCACCGCCATGGCGGCCTTCGACGAGACGCTGTTCCGGATGGTCCCGCACGTCTACCGGACGATGGACGCCGCGCTCGGCGAGGGCGCGGGCGCCCGTGAGCCGCTGACCCGGCCCTTCATCCGCTACGGAAGCTGGATCGGCGGCGACCGCGACGGCAACCCCAACGTCACCGCCAAGGTCACCCGCGACGCCGTGCTCATCCAGTCCGAGCACGTGCTGATCGCGCTGGAGAACGCCACCTCGCGGATCGGCCGCGCCCTCACCGTGACCGCCGAGTACACCCCGGCCTCGCCGGAGCTGCGGGCCGCGCTGGCCCAGGCCGAGCACGACCACCCCGAGCTGGTCTCGGAGATGGTCACCCGCTCGGCGCGGGAGCCGCACCGCCAGTGGCTGCTGTTCGTCGCGGCCCGCATCGCCGCCACCCGGCAGCGCGGCCTCGACCTGGCCTACCGCTCGCCGGAGGAGTTCCTGACCGACCTGCGGCTGGCCCAGGACTCCCTGGTGGCCGCCGGGGCCAGACGGCAGGCCTACGGCGAGCTGCAGCACCTGATCTGGCAGGCGGAGACCTTCGGCTTCCACCTGGCCGAGCTGGAGGTGCGCCAGCACTCCCAGGTCCACGCCGCCGCGCTGGCCGAGATCGCCGAGGGCGAGACCTCCGAGCGCACCGAGGAGGTCCTGGCCACGTTCCGGACGATCGGCTGGATCCAGGAGCGCTTCGGGGTGACCGCCTGCTCCCGCTACGTCGTCTCCTTCACCCGCTCGGCCGCCGACGTCGCCGCCGTCTACGACCTGGCCGCCCACGCCCTCGGCGAGCGCGCCCCGGTGCTCGACGTGGTCCCGCTCTTCGAGTCCGGGGCCGACCTGGCCGCCGCGCCCGCCGTGCTCTCGGGGATGCTGGAGATCCCCGGCGTCCAGGCCCGCCTCGCGGCGAGCGGCAGGCGGCTGGAGGTCATGCTCGGCTACTCCGACTCCGCCAAGGAGCTCGGCCCGGCCGCCGCCACCCTGAAGCTGTACGAGGCGCAGGAGGCGCTGGCCGCCTGGGCCGCCGAGCACGACGTGCGGCTGACGCTCTTCCACGGCCGCGGCGGCGCCCTGGGCCGCGGCGGCGGCCCGGCCAACCGGGCGGTGCTCGCCCAGGCCCCCGGCTCGGTCGGCGGCCGGTTCAAGGTCACCGAGCAGGGCGAGGTCATCTTCGCCCGGTACGGGCACGAGGCCATCGCCCGCCGCCACCTGGAGCAGGTCACCTCGGCGGTGCTGCTGGCCTCCACCCCGACCGTCGAGGCCCGTACGGCGCAGGCCGCCGGCCGGTTCCGCACCTTGGCCCAGCAGGTCGCCTCCGCCTCGGAGAAGGCCTACCGCTCGCTCACCGAGGCGCCCGGCTTCCCCGAGTGGTTCTCGCTGGTCAGCCCGCTGGAGGAGATCGGCTCGCTGCGCCTGGGCTCCCGCCCGGCCCGCCGCGGGCTGGGCGCCCCCAAGTCGCTGGACGACCTGCGGGCCATCCCGTGGGTGTTCGCCTGGGCGCAGACCCGGGTCAACCTGCCCGGCTGGTACGGCCTGGGCAGCGGCCTGGCGGCGGTCGCCTCCGAGACCGGCATGGAGGAGCTGCGCGCGGCCTACCGCGAGTGGCCGCTGTTCGCCTCCCTGCTGGACAACGCGGAGATGTCCCTGGCCAAGACCGACCGGGACATCGCCTCCCGCTACCTCGCCCTCGGCGGCCGGGAGGACTTCCTGGAGCAGGTCCTGGCCGAGTACGACCTGACCCGCCGGCTGGTCCTGGAGGTCACCGGCCACCGCCGCCTGCTGGAGAACCGCCGGGTGCTGTCGCGCGCGGTCCAGCTCCGCGACCCGTACGTGGACGCGCTCTCGCACCTGCAGCTGCGCGCCCTGTCCCGGCTGCGCGCCGACGACCTGCCGGAGGAGGAGCGCGAGCGCCTGTCGGTGCTGCTGCTCCTGTCGGTCAACGGCGTCGCCGCCGGCCTGCAGAACACCGGCTGACCCGCGCCGCGCCGTACGGCCCCGCCGCAGGGCCGTACGGTGCGGGCGATCAGATCCCTAGCGCTTGGACGAGGTCATCGGCCAGCAGGGACGCCGACAGTGCAACGGTCTCGGGTTCGCCGAGCCCTTCCTCGGCGCGTCCAGCCATTCTCGCGCCAAGCGAGTTCGGCCCGGAAGCGAACAGATCGGCCAGGTACTCAAGGGATTGTGCTGTCGGCTCGCTGCTGATCGGATCACGGTGCAGCATTTCGAAGGCGGAAGCCAGTTCGGCGGTGTCGATGTTGATGAGGATCCGATAGATGTCGTGTGCGTCCTTATCGTTCAATCGGTGTGGAACGGTGACACGCTCAGCGATCTTGTGAAGTTTTGCGACCAGCAATGCTGCGGATCCTGCGACCTTGACCTGGTATATGCGCGGGTCGGCCGGATCGAGAGCGGTGACCTCCATGGCGGCGTTGTCCACGAGGGCGGCCTCAAGGCCTCGAGCGCGGCGAGCAACCCGACGGTCGTGCGGTGGGATGCGTGCGCCACGAGTGTTCTTCGTCCCAGGACCCGCGAGGGCCTCTGGAACCATCAGATCCACGGGGATTCTCTGGGAATTCAGCCATGCGCCGGGTTGTCCGTCGGCAGGGTCGCGGTAGAAACCCGCACGGCTCATGGCGTCCTCCACGAGCGGGTCGTCATCGAGTTTTCTCGGGTCGAGTGCGAGATCACTGTCCTTGGTCATCTCGGCGAGCGCGACGGGGGTTCCTGTAGTACGCAGGTAGACGGCTTGTGCACCGATCACGATCACTGCGTCCCGGTGGGCGTCCAAAGCCTCCAAGGCGTCGAGAAGCGCAGCACGAGACCGGACGAGGAGATCGCTGCTATCCACGCCAAGCGGATTCATTTCGGACCATCCATTCGATGAGTTCTTCGGCTTCGGATGGACTACGCCCGGGCCCTGTCATCAGATCGACGGCGACCTGTGCAGGTGCTGCAACCGTCAGGCCGGAAGCGCTGGTCAGGGTCCGGGCGAAGGGGAGGTCGCTTTCGGGTTCGGCCAACATCACGTTCGCCCCGGCATCGGCGGCGCGAAGGTCCCACAGGCGCGCGGTTCGATCGGCATCTGCCGTGTAGACCATCGCGGAGCGGGCCGGAGCGTGGGCGGCCCACTCGGCAGCGGCCAGGGTTCCTGTCATGGCGTACAGGGCGGAGCTGTCGGCAATACGTTTTACAAGGTTCGGGAGGCCTCTCGGCGCTATCCATCTCGTGATCCGGTTGTTTCGAACGAATCCGTAGTCACCGCTCCAGCGCCGTAATAATTTGACCCAGTCGGTTACGGTCACCATGCCCGAACTGTCTCGTGTCGCCAGTTCTTCGCGTTCGAGGAAGTCGACCACTCGATAGGTCGCTCCTGTGGAGGTGCCGGAGACGCTGATCAGTTCGCGGATCTTCCATGACCTGCTGTGGTCCAGCAGTGCGCGTACGACTTTCGCCGCCGGAGTGCCCTTCAGGGTTCCTCGTGGTCTGCCGGGGCCGCGCCATGGATCGCGTTCCGCACCCTGGGTCGAGATGTACAGCCCAGGACGTGAAACGTTCAGAAGCATGTTCCCTGTCGCGTCGATATATGACAGGCCCGCGTCGGTAAGACGTTTCCGCACCGGGCCGGCCAAGTATCTGGAGACGACGACGCCATGACTTCCCGGAACCTTCCGTGTGAGCTGCGTCAGCTGCTCCTGCACTATGGTGACGTCCCGGACCGCCGTCACATGTTTGATCTCCAGGGCCAAAATGGCCGATTCGCCGTCCGGTGCCGTCACCGTCAGGAACGCATCGGCATGTCGATCAGGGATCGCTCCGGCTTGAGTCGGCCGTGCAGACCATCCAGTCGGAAGTCGGTCGTGCAGGACGATCATCCCGGCCCGTAGGACATCCGTTTCCTTCGGGAGTTCCGACGGTTCCTCCATGCCTTCCTCCTCACCTGCTGTTCGGGAAACACCCTATCTCCGCTGACAGCGGAACAAGGGAGTTTCCCGAACAGTTGCATGCATGTCATGGAGCGGTGGCGTCTTCGGCTTGCACGACGCCGGTTGGACATGCCGTCTGCAGGACCTCGCAGCCGATCGGAAGCTGCCGCCCGAGGGCCGGTTCAGCGGCGTGAACGGAGATCACCGGCTCTCGATGCCTGGTCGCGGTTTCCGAGGCCATCCTGAGAGAAGTGCAGTTATCAGAACCGTACTTCTCCTAGACGGTCCGGGCGGGAGTAGACGTTGAAGCGCTCGCCGCGCAGGAAGCCGACCAGCGTGATGCCGAACTCGCGGGCCAGGTCCACCGCCAGCGAGGACGGCGCGGAGACCGCGCAGACCACCGGCACGCCCGCGGCCAGGGCCTTCTGCAGGATCTCGTAGCTGGTCCGGCCGCTCACCATCAGCACGTGCCCGGCCAGCGGCAGCCGGCCGTCCAGCAGGGCCCGGCCGACCAGCTTGTCCACCGCGTTGTGCCGCCCCACGTCCTCGCGGAGCGTCACCAGGGCGCCGTCCGGGGTGAACAGCCCCGCCGCGTGCAGGCCGCCGGTCTTGCCGAACACCCCCTGGGCCCGCCGGAGGGCGTCCGGCAGGCCGTACAGGGTCCGCGGGGTCAGCAGCGGGCCGGGCTCCGTCACCGGGGCCAGACGCCGGGAGTGCAGGGCGTCGAGGCCGGCGGCGCCGCAGACGCCGCAGGCGCTGGAGGTGGTGAAGTGCCGCTCCAGCGCCGGCAGCTCGGGCAGGCGCGCGCCGCGCAGCCGTACGGTGACCGTGTTGCGGCGCGCCCCGGGCGCCACGTCCGCGTCGGTGCAGTAGGAGATCGACGCGATGCCGCCGGGCTCCCCGGCGGCCCCGGCGGATCCGCCCGCGGGGACGACGCCCTCGCCGTGCAGGAACCCGGCGGCCAGCTCGAAGTCGTGGCCGGGGGTGCGCATGGTGACGGCGACGGTACGGCGCTCGCCGCCCGCCGCCAGGCGGATCTCCAGCGGCTCCTCGGTGGCGAGGTCGTCGCGCCGGTCCCGCACGGCCCCGCCGGAGAACTCGCGGATCCGCACCCGGGTGGTCGGCCCCGGCGGCCCGGCTTCGTCGCCGGCGGTCACGCGGGCAGCCTCGTGATCGTGGCCAGGGCGTTGTAGTCGGGGATCCGGGCGTCGGGGGAGCGGTGGGAGGCGTCCAGCAGGACGTTCCCCTCCGGCCAGTGGATCTGCAGGTTGCCGGGCATCAGCGGGGCCCGCAGCACCCGGCCGTGGAACGCCCGCTCCCCGGTGACCGAGCGGAGCTCCACCGGATCGCCGTCGGCCAGGCCGAGCCGGTCGGCGTCGTGGGCGCTGATCAGGACGGCCTCGCGGGTGGCGCCGTTGAAGCCGTCGCGCCGCTCGTGGACCATGCTGTTGAACTGCTTGCCGCGCCGGGTGGCGACCATGAACGACCCGTCCGGGCGCTCCAGGGCGGGCAGGGCGACGGGGGCGAAGCGCCCCCGGCCGTCGGCGGTGGGGAACCGGCCGCCGGGGCACAGGTGCCGCCCGCCGTACTGGACGCTGTCCCCGAACGCCGCCAGCCCGGCGATGCCCGCGTAGAACGGCACGGCCCGCTCGATGTCCGCGCGGATCTGCGCGGTGCCGGAGTAGCGGAGCCGGTCGGCCAGCTCCGGCCGGGCGCGGGCGGCCAGCTCGGTGAAGATCCGCCACTCGGGCCGGGCCTCGCCGATCCGGGGGCCCGCGACCTCGGGGGAGAAGATGATCCGCCGCTCGGTGGAGGTCTCGGTGACGCCGCCGGCCATCTCGTAGCGGGTCTGGGCGGGCAGCAGCAGCACGTCGCCGTCGTCGGCGGGGACGAGCATCTGCGACGACAGCACGATGTCGACGTGCACGCGCAGCCGCAGGCGCGACAGGGCCTCGCGGCAGTAGGCCGGGTCGGGCAGCACCTCCAGGAAGTTGCCGCCGCTGGAGACGAGGGCGTCCAGCTCACCGGCGTGGGCCGCGTCGATCATGTCGGTCGCGGTCAGGCCGGGCGCGGCGGGCACCTCGAAGCCCCACAGGTCGGTGAAGCGCCGGGCGTTCTCCTCGGTGATCGGCAGGCCGCCGGGCAGACCGGTGGCGTAGGCGCCCATCTCGGCGCCGCCCTGCACGCCGCTGTGGCCGCGGATCGGCATCAGACCGCAGTGGTCGCGGCCGACGAAGCCCCGGGCCAGCGCCAGGTTCACGATCGCCCGGACGTTGTCCTCGCCGTAGGCGTGCTGGGTGACGCCCATGGACCAGACCAGCACCGCCGACCTCGCCGCGCCCAGCAGCCCGGCCAGCTCGCCCATCTGCTCCCGGCTCGCCCCCGACAGAGCCTCCAGCTCCTCCCAGGACTGCCCGGCGACGGCCCGCCTCACCTCATCGAAGCCGGTGGTGTGCTCCGCCACCCAGGCCTCGTCCACCAGGCCGCGCTCGATCAGGTGCTTGAGCACGCCGTTGAGGAACCCGATGTCGCCGCCGACGTTCACTCCGAAGAAGTGGTCGGTGATCTTCGTGCCGAACAGCGCGGACTCGGCGTTGGACGGCACCCAGTACCGGTCCATGCCGGGCTCGCGGTAGGCGTTGACCATCGCGACCTTCGTCCCGGCCTTCTTGGCGTGGTAGAGGTACTTCATCGCGACCGGCTGGTTGTTCGACGGGTTGGAGCCGATGAAGACGATCAGGTCCGAGCCGATCCAGTCGGTGTAGGAGCAGGTGGTGGCCGCCGCGCCGATCGCCTGCTTCAGCGCCACGGTCGAGGGGGAGTGGCAGATCCGGGCGGCGTTGTCCACCGAGTTCGAGCCCAGCGCCCGCACCGCCTTCTGCGCGGCGAAGTAGTTCTCGTTCGGCACGCCCCGGCTGGTCAGGTAGACCCCCAGCCGGGAGCCGTCGCGCAGGTGCGGCGCGGCCAGGTCCAGCGCCTCGTCCCAGCCGATCCGGGTGAAGCCGGGCTCGCCCGCCCGCCGCAGCATCGGGTACGGCAGGCGCCCCAGGTCGCGCAGCTCCGCGCCGCGCATCCGCTCCAGGCCGGAGACGTCGGCCAGCAGCGCGACGTCGAGCGCGGGCATGGTGTTCAGCTTGAGCAGTCGGAGCCGGATGTTGCACAGGTGGACCTCGTCCATGGTCCAGTCGCGCATGCCCTTGGTCCCCAGTGCGCACCCGTCGCAGGTCCCGCGGGTGAGGATCCGCCAGGCGTAGCGGCGGTTGCCCTTCACCGACCGGAACGCCTTGACCAGCTCCAGGTAGTTGTTCGGCTTGCGCTCGCCGATCCCGAAGGGCTTCCAGCTCGCCCAGTTGCGCGGGTCGAGACGTCTGCTCATGCGCACGTCCCCCATGCGTCCATTCGTCGCCCTCTTCCGGCCGGTGGACGGCCGGAGCCCGTCCACCGGCTCAATATACGTCTGCGGCGTCCGCCGGCCGCCGCCCTCGGCCACCGCCCCCAAGGACGCCCCAAGGACGCCCCGGGGACGCCCCGGGGACGGTCCGGGGACGGTTCGGCGATGACCCGGGGACGGTCCGGGGACGGTCCGGAGGGCGCCGGGCGGTCGCGCGGGGAGGGAAGATGGGAGGGTGACAGCGCCCCCGTCGTCTCCGTCGTCCCCCTTCACCGACCTCGACCGCCCGCCCCTGTCGCAGGCGGCGCTCACCCGCGCGCTGGTGCGGCCCGGCGGGCTCTGGTCGGACGTCTCCGTCGTCGACAGGACCGGTTCGACCAACGCCGATCTGGCGCAGGCCGCGCGCGACGGCGCCCGGCAGGGAACCGTGGTCATCGCGGAGTCGCAGGCGGCCGGGCGCGGCAGGCTCGGCCGGGCCTGGTCGGCTCCGCCGCGCGCGGGCCTGACGTTCTCCGTGCTCCTGCGGCCCGACCCGCCCCCGGCCCGCCAGGGCTGGCTCCCGCTGCTCGTCGGCCTGGCCGCGGCGTCGGCGGTGCGCCGGGTGGCGGAGGTCGACGTCCGCCTGAAGTGGCCCAACGACCTGCTGGTCGGGGAGCGCAAGCTCGCCGGCGTGCTCGCCGAGCGGGTCGGTGACGCGGTGATCGTCGGCGTCGGGCTCAACGTGAGCCTGCGCGCCGACGAGCTCCCGGTGCCGACGGCCACCTCGCTCGCGCTGGAGGACGCCGCCTGCGTCGACCGCGACCCGCTCGTCCGGGCGGTGCTGCGGGAGATCGAGACGCACTACCGCGAGTGGTCCGAGGCGGACGGCGACGCCGACGCGTGCGGACTGCGGGCCGCCTACCTGGGCGCCGGCGCGACGGTGGGCAGGCAGGTCAGGGTGGAGCTGCCGGGCGAGCGGGTGCTCGCCGGCCTGGCGACCGGCGTCGACCGGGCCGGGCACCTGATCGTGGAGTCGGACGGGCGGGAGCACACGCTCAGCGCGGGCGACGTGGTGCACGTCCGCCCCCGGGAGTCCTGAGCCGGCCCCCGCCGGACCGTCGGCGTCCACCGCACGCGATCCGCGTCCGTGTCCGCGTCCGTGTCCCGTGCCTGCGTCCGTGTCCGCCGTCCCATGACGCGGAGCCTCAGGTCGTGCCACGATTCGTCCCATGGGTCTCCCCGATCACCACCTGACGGAGGGGGAGCGGCGCATCCGGTCGTTCCGCCCTCACTGGAAGCGCCTGGCCGTCCCCTTCCTGGCGTTGCTCCTCATCGCCGCCGCCTCCGGCGCCGCGATGTACTTCATGCCCTCCTTCGCGTACGAGGGCTACGCGCGGGTGGCCGTGGCCGTCGTCTCCGTCGGGCTGCTCACGGTGTGGACGTTCGTGCCGTACCTGCAGTGGCGCAACACCGCGTACGTGCTGACCTCGCACCGGCTCACGATCAGCACGGGCGTGCTGAACACGTCGCACGACGACATCCCGATGAGCAAGGTCAACACGGTCAGCGCGGACCAGACCCTCTGGGAGCGGCTCTTCGGCTGCGGCACCCTCTACGTCGAGTCGGCGGGCGAGCAGGGCCGCGTCACGCTCCGCGACATCCCGCGCATCCAGGAGGTGCGGGCCGAGCTGTTCCAGGCGCTGGACGCCGCCGCCGACGGCGATCCGGTGGATCCGGCGGATCCGGCGGATCCGGGCGGGGAGGTGCGGCGGAGGTGACGGACCGTCCGACGGCCGAGCAGATCGAGCGGCTGTTCGTCGGTCCGCCGCCCCGCTACACCCGGGTCCAGGTCGCCGAGATCTCCGGGGTCCCCCAGCGGGTCACCGAGCGGATCTGGCGGGCGCTGGGGTTCGCCACGCTCTCCGACGACACGGTGGCCTTCACCGACGCCGACGTGGCGATCCTCAGGCGGGTCCGGGCGATGATGGAGGGCGGCCTGCTGGACGAGCCCACGGTCATCCGGATGACCCGGGCGCTCGGCCAGACCACGGCCCGGCTCGCGCAGTGGCAGGCCGAGATCGTGATCGGCGCCATGCTCGACTCCGACCGGCCGCCCGGCGACGACGACCTGGCGGCGGTGATGGAGCTCGCCCGGCGGCTGCTGCCCGACTTCGAGCGGGTGCTGGTCCACGTCTGGCGCGCCCAGCTGGCCGCCGCGGGCACCCGGCTGCTCGCCCTCACCGACCTGGCCGAGGAACCGGCCCCGCCGACCCGGCTGACGCTCGCGGTGGGCTTCGCCGACCTGGTCTCCTTCACCCGGGTCTCCCGGGACCTGGACGAGTACGGCCTCGCCGAGCTGGTCGAGGGGTTCGAGTCGCGGGCCGCCGACGTGGTGGCCGCGCACGGCGGGCGGCTGGTCAAGACCCTCGGGGACGAGGTGCTGTTCACCGCGGCGGAGCCGGCCACGGCCGCCGCGATCGCGCTGGAGCTCGGCGAGGCGGTCCGGCGGGAGGGGCCCGACCTGCGGGTGGGGCTGGCCTACGGGCCGGTGCTGCCCATGATGGGGGACGTCTTCGGGACGACGGTCAACCTGGCGGCCCGGCTGACGGCCATCGCCCGCCCCGGCTCGGTCGTCGTCGACGAGGCCCTGGCCGGGGCGGTCGAGGGGGTCGACGGGATCGAGGTGCGCCGCATCCGGCGCAGGCCCGCCCGGGGGCTGGGCGTGGTGCAGCCGTACGTCCTGCGGCGCGCCTGAGGAGCGGCGCCCGGCGCCGGAGCCCGCAGGGCCGGATCTGATAGGGATTGACGCGGGGGCGGGCCGTGAAAAAGGCTGGTCGCCGGTAGTCGGACTCGAAGGGCAAGGTGCGTATGCCGTACACCGTGCAGGGCGTGGTCGCGCGTGGCAAGGGGCAGGACGTCTCACTGGAGGCGGTCACGGTGCCCGACCCCGGACCCGGTGAGGCGGTGGTGAACGTGCAGGCCTGCGGGGTCTGCCACACCGACCTGCACTACCGGGAGGGCGGGATCAACGACGAGTTCCCGTTCCTGCTCGGGCACGAGGCCGCGGGCGTGGTCGAGGCGGTCGGCGCGGGGGTGACCGGCCTGGAGCCCGGCGACTACGTGATCCTCAACTGGCGGGCGGTCTGCGGCCAGTGCCGGGCCTGTCTGCGCGGCCGGCCGTGGTACTGCTTCGCCACCCACAACGCGACGCGGAAGATGACGCTGGCCGACGGCACCGCGCTGAGCCCGGCCCTGGGCATCGGCGCGTTCGCGGAGAAGACGCTGGTGGCGGCCGGGCAGTGCACCAAGGTCGACCCGGCGGCGGCCCCGGCGGTGGCGGGCCTGCTCGGCTGCGGCGTGATGGCCGGCCTCGGCGCGGCGATCAACACCGGCGGCGTGACCCGGGGCGACAGCGTGGCCGTGATCGGCTGCGGCGGCGTGGGGAGCGCGGCCGTGCTGGGCGCGTCCCTGGCCGGCGCGGCGAGGATCATCGCGGTGGACGTCGACGACCGCAAGCTGGAGTGGGCCAAGGGCTTCGGCGCCACCCACACGGTGAACTCCCGCGAGAGCGACGCGGTGGAGGCGATCCGGGAGCTGACCGGCGGGTTCGGCGCGGACGTGGTGATCGAGGCGGTCGGCCGCCCGGAGACCTACAAGCAGGCGTTCTACGCCCGCGACCTGGCCGGGACGGTGGTCCTGGTGGGGGTGCCGACGCCGGAGATGACGCTGGAGCTGCCGCTGCTGGACGTGTTCGGCCGCGGCGGCGCGCTGAAGTCCTCCTGGTACGGCGACTGCCTGCCCGGCCGCGACTTCCCGATGCTGATCGACCTGTACCTGCAGGGGCGGCTGAACCTGGACGGGTTCGTCACCGAGACGATCGGACTGGGCGACGTGGAGGCCGCGTTCGCCAAGATGCACCGCGGCGAGGTGCTGCGCTCGGTGGTGGTCCTGTGATCGACAGGGTCGTCACCTCCGGCACCTTCACCCTCGACGGCGGCACCTGGGACGTCGACAACAACGTCTGGCTGGTCGGCTCCGCAGAGGAGGTCGTCGTCATCGACGCCGCCCACGACGCCGGCGCGATCGCCGAGCGGATCGGCGGCCGGTCGGTGGCGGCGATCGTGTGCACCCACGCGCACAACGACCACGTCAACGCCGCCGTCGAGCTCGCCGCCCGGGTGGACGCGCCGATCCTGCTGCACCCGGCCGACCAGGTCCTGTGGGAGATGGTCCATCCCGGCACGCCGTACACGCCGCTGCGTGACGGCCAGGTGCTGACGGCGGGCGGGGTGGAGCTGACCGTGCTGCACACGCCGGGCCACGCGCCGGGCGCGGTCTGCCTGCACGCGCCGGACACGGGCGCGGTCTTCACCGGGGACACCTTGTTCCAGGGCGGTCCCGGGGCGACCGGGCGGTCCTTCTCCTCGTTCGAGACGATCATCGACTCGATCCGCGACCGGTTGCTGACGCTGCCCGCCGCGACCGTGGTCCACACCGGGCACGGCGACTCCACGACTATCGGTGCGGAGGCCCCGCACCTGGAGGAGTGGCTCAGGCGCTGAGAGCGGCGGCGGGCCGTCCGGCCCTCGCGAAAAAGGGACGGCATGCCCCAGGAGGGCGTGGATCGGATGATCCACGCCCTTCTGGCACGAAGAGGGAGGAAAATATGTCTCCTGCTATGTAGGCAAGCCTAACCAAAGTGAGCTACCTTAGGTATGCCTTACCTATGCGCTCGTCTTCGTGAAAGGTGCCTCGCCCGCCATGTACGTATGCGTCTGCCGCGCGGTCACGGAGAACGAGGTGCACGACTGCATCGCCGCCGGCGCGAAGAGCGCGAGGCAGATCCGCGACACCACCGGGGCCGGTGGGGACTGTGCTTCTTGCGTCCGGAGGATCTGTGCGATCCTGAAGCGGTCTGAAGACCTGATGCCGACCGCATAGCACGAGGAGCCCGCCATGCAGGGCGACAAGCAGATAATCGAACTTCTCAACGAGCAGCTCACGGCCGAGCTCACCGCCATCAACCAGTACTTCCTGCACGCCAAGATGCAGGAGAACTGGGGCTACACCAAGCTGGCGAAGTACACCCGCGAAGAGTCCATCGACGAGATGCGCCACGCGGAGAGGCTGACCGACCGGATCCTCTTCCTCGAAGGCCTGCCCAACTACCAGCGGCTGGGCACCCTGCACATCGGCCAGACCGTCGCCGAGCAGCTCCGCGCGGACCTCGACGTCGAGCTCTCGGTCGTCCAGCGGCTCAAGCCGGGCATCGCCCTGATGCGGGAGAAGGGCGACATCACCTCCGCGCGGCTCTTCGAGGAGATCCTCCAGGACGAGGAGCACCACATCGACTACCTGGAGACCGAGCTGTCGCTGATCGACAGCCTCGGCGAGCAGCTCTACCTGGCCCGCTACGCGGAGCCGCCGTCGGCGTCCTGAGGCGAATCGCCGGAACACGCCCGTCAAGGTCACTCAAGCCGGGCGTGTTCGCTTTCGCCCCCCGGTTCGCGCGCCGTCCCCGGGACGTGTCCCGGTCCGGGGGCCTCCCGGGCGGCGCCGTACCCCCCTGCTTCACCGTACCGCCAGGCGTCTGTCCGGGATTTATCAGTGTTTGCCCAGGTCAATAGATAGGTCAACGGCGAGTCAAACCGCGCGCTATGCCCGGGAAACGATCGCCTAAGGTCCTACGATCCTCAACATGACCTGCGTACTTCTCGCCGAGGATGACACCTCGATCTCCGAGCCACTGGCGCGTGCGCTGCGCCGCGAGGGCTATCAGGTGGAGGTGAGCCCCGACGGCCCGCAGGCCCTGGAGCGAGCTCTATCGGGTGGCATCGACCTGATCGTTCTTGACCTCGGCCTGCCCGAGATGGACGGCCTCGAAGTGGCCCGGCGCATCCGCGCCGAAGGGCACGGCACGCCCGTGCTCATCCTCACCGCCCGCGTGGACGAGGTGGACACGGTGGTGGGCCTCGATGCCGGGGCCGACGACTACGTCACCAAGCCGTTCCGCCTCGCCGAACTGCTGGCCAGGGTCCGCGCCCTGCTGCGGCGCGGCACCTCCGAGACGCCCGTGGTCCAGGGCGTGCGGATCGACGCCGACTCCCGCCGCGCGTGGATGGGCGACAAGGAGCTGCACCTGACGACCAAGGAGTTCGACCTCCTGCGGGTGCTGGTCCGCGACGCCGGCAAGGTGGTCACCCGCGAGCAGATCATGCGCGAGGTGTGGGACACCAACTGGTGGGGCTCCACCAAGACCCTGGACATGCACATCTCCTGGCTGCGCCGCAAGCTCGGCGACGACGCCGCCAAGCCGCGCTACATCACGACGGTTCGAGGGGTCGGCTTCCGGTTCGAGCGCGAGTAGGGAATGCGCCGCCGCCTGCTCTCCTCGACCCTGCTCGTCGCGGTCATCGCGGTGCTCCTGCTCGGGATCCCCCTGGGGGTGGCGGTCAACCGCCTGATCCAGGAGGAGGCCATCCAGGAGCTGTCGGGGGAGGCGAAGAGCCTGCTCAACGAGGTGGAGTACGCCCGGATCCAGGAGCAGCCCATCACCCGCGAGCAGCTGGGGAGGAAGTATCCCGAACGCTACGTCCAGATCTACGCCCGGGGGACTCCTCCCCAGGTGACCACGGTGGGCGAGGAGCCTCCCGAGGAGCGCAAGATGAGCGCGGACGCCCAGTCGGAGAGCGGGGTCTACGTCTCGGTCAGCCGGGACAAGACCCAGGTCGAGCAGCAGGTCCGGGCCTGGCTCCTGCTCATCCTGGCGCTCGCGGCGGCGGCCATGGCGGTGGCGGTGGGACTGGCGGTGGTGCAGTCGCGCCGCATGACGCTCCCGCTCCGCGACCTGGCCATGATCGCCGAGCGGCTCGGCTCCGGCGAGGCCCGGCCGAGCAAGCACCGCTACGGCATCGGCGAGCTCGACCGGGTGGCCGAGGTGCTGGACCGCAGCGCGACCCGCATCGCCGACCTGCTGGCCCGGGAGCGGGAGTTCGCGACCGACGCCTCCCACCAGCTCCGGACGCCGCTCACCGGCCTGACGATGCGGCTGGAGGAGATCGTGGCGGCAGCGGACGACCCCAGCGTGGTCAAGGAGGAGGGCGAGGCGGCGATCGTGCAGGCCGAGCGGCTCACCGCGGTCATCGACGAGCTGCTCGCCGCCGCCCGGCGGCAGCGCCACGCCCAGACCGCGGTGGTCGACCTCGACGCCCTGCTGGACCAGCAGTTCATCGAGTGGGGTCCGGCCTTCCGCCGGGACGGGCGCCGGCTGGTGCTGTCCGGCACCCGCGGCCTGCGGGCCCTGGGCACCGGCGGCGGCATCAGCCAGGTGGTCTCCACGCTGCTGGAGAACTCCCTGCGGCACGGCGGCGGCCCGGTGACGGTGACCACCAGCAACACCGGGAAGTCCATCGTGGTCGAGGTCGCGGACGAGGGCCCCGGCATCACCGACGACCTCGCGCCCCGCGTCTTCGAGCGGAACATGAGCGGGGCCGGGGGCACCGGTCTGGGACTGACCCTGGCCCGGGCGCTGGCCGCCGCCGACGGCGGACGCCTGGAGCTGGTACGGCCCCGCCCGGCGGCTTTCGCGATCTTCCTGCGCCCGGTCGGCGACCCCGGCAGGAAACGGGTGGTCAGCGGCCCCGCGTGACCCGGCGGGGCCGGGTGTTCTCGGTCTTGGGCAGCTCGCGCGGGACGTCGAGGTCCTCGGTGGCGGCCAGGAAGACCCACTTCTTGTAGGAGAAGAAGCGGAACAGCGTGCCCAGGCCGATGCCGAAGAGGTTGGCGACGTTGATGCTCACCGGGTCGGTCAGCCCGAGGGTGTAGCGGGTGAAGCCGACGACGAGCAGACCGATCAGCAGGGCGACGCCGTTGAGCAGGAAGAACAGGAAGTACTCGCGGGTCAGCCCGCTCTGCTCCCGGTGCCGGTAGGTCCAGAAGCGGTTGCCGACGTAGGCGAAGGTGGTGGCGACCGCGGTGGCGACGACCTTGGAGGTCAGGGTGCCCCACTGCAGGCCGTACTGGAGCAGGTTGAAACCGCCGACGTCGATGACGAAGGCGAAGGCGCCCACGGTCCCGAACTTCGCGAGCTCGTGCAACAGATCGGCGAACCGTTCGTAGGCCTGTCGAAGAAACCGCACGTCTCCTGCACGATCCTTTCTCGGGTCGGCTGCGGCTCCGCCGTACGGCGAGACCTCGGGCACGCCCCTCAGGCTACCGGGAACCGCAGGGGTCCCGTCCGCCGCCCTGACCCGTCCGGCCGCCGTCCCGCCCTCGCCCGTCCGGCCTTGCTCCGCCCGTCCGGCCGGTCCCGGCGGGCGGCCCGTGCCCGCCGCCGTACCGGGGGCCGGTAAGCTCGGCGGACGTGAGCAGCCCTTCCCTGACCGGTCCCCACGGGCCCGTCGTCGGCATGATCGGAGCGGGCCAGCTGGCCCGGATGACCCAGCAGGCGGCCATCGCGCTGGGCGTGGAGCTCCGGGTGCTGGCCGGATCCCGGGACGAGAGCGCGGCCCGGGTGGTCGCCGACGTGCGCCTCGGCGACCACCGCGACCTGTCCGACCTGCGTGACTTCGCCAAGGGGTGCGACGCGCTCACCTTCGACCACGAGCACGTGCCCACCGAGCACATCGGCGCGCTGGTGGCGGACGGCTTCGCCGTGCGCCCCGGGGCGGAGGCGCTCGTGCACGCCCAGGACAAGGCCGTCATGCGCGAGCGGCTGACCGCGATCGGCGCCCCGTGCCCGGCCTGGCGGCGCGTCGCCACCGCCGCCGAGGTGGAGGGGTTCGCCGCGGAGCACGGCTGGCCCGTCGTGCTCAAGGCGGTGCGCGGAGGGTACGACGGCCGCGGCGTCTGGATCTGCCGGTCGGCCGCCGACGCCGCGGAGGCCCTGGCGAGCGGGGTGGCGCTGCTGGCCGAGGCGTTCGTGCCGTTCGAGCGGGAGCTGGCCGTGCTGGTCGCGCGCTCCCCGCACGGGCAGGGGGTCAGCTATCCGGTGGTGGAGACCGTGCAGCGCGACGGCATCTGCGTGGAGGTGCTCGCGCCCGCGCCCGGCCTGGACCCGGAGACGGCCGCGGCGGCCCAGCGGATCGCCCTGGAGATCGCCAAGGACCTCGGCGTCACCGGGCTGCTGGCCGTGGAGATGTTCGCCACCGCCTCGGGGCTCGTGGTCAACGAGCTGGCCATGCGCCCGCACAACAGCGGCCACTGGACCATCGAGGGGGCCCGCACCTCCCAGTTCGAGCAGCACCTGCGCGCCGTGCTCGACCTCCCGCTCGGCTCGCCCGCGCCGACCGCGCCGGTCGTGGTGATGGCCAACCTGTTGGGCGGCCAGGACCCGGACGTCTTCTCCCGCTACGAGCACGTCATGGCCCACGACCCCGGGATCAAGGTCCACTTCTACGGCAAGGAGGTACGGCCCGGCCGCAAGATCGGGCACGTCACCGCCCTGGGCACCGACCTCGACGAGGTCCGCGCCCGCGCCCGGCACGCCGCCGTCCACCTCTGCGAAGGGACCTACACGTGAGCACCGCACAGGACGGCGCGGCCGTTCCGGCCGTCGGCGTCGTGATGGGCAGCGACTCCGACTGGCCGGTGATGCGGCTCGCGGCCGAGGCGCTCGCCGAGTTCGGGGTGGCGTTCGAGGCCGACGTGGTCTCCGCGCACCGCATGCCCGACGAGATGATCGCCTACGGCGCCCGGGCGGCGGAGCGCGGCCTGAAGGTGATCATCGCCGGGGCCGGGGGGGCCGCCCACCTGCCCGGCATGCTCGCCTCGGTGACGCCGCTCCCGGTGATCGGCGTCCCCGTCCCGCTGAAGTACCTCGACGGCATGGACTCCCTGCTCTCGATCGTCCAGATGCCCGCGGGCGTCCCGGTCGCCACCGTCGCCGTCGGCGGCGCGCGCAACGCGGGGCTGCTGGCCGTACGGATCCTCGCCGCGGCGGACGCGGGGCTGCGGGCGAAGATGGAGCGCTTCCAGGCGGACCTGCGGGACCAGGCCCACGCCAAGGGCGCCCGGCTCCGCGAGGAGGCCGCCCGGCTCGGCGGCTGACCCCGGAACAGCCCCTCTGCGGCCGGGACGGGTCGCATGCGAGGGACCCTGCGTGCCGGGACACCGGGGATTCGGGGAAGGCCGCGCCACTCAGGCATATATCGATGTACATTGGACACACTCCAATATGCCTTGAGGGGTGTCATGAGCCGGACGATGATCGATCTTGATGATGACCTGGTGGCCGAGGTGGCGAAGGCTCTGGGGACCAGCACGAAGAAGGAGACGGTCAACAGCGCTCTGCGCGAGGTGCTGGAGAACCGGCGGCGCGCGCTGGCGCTGGCGCGGCTGCGCGGCGCCGCGGCCGAGGGCGGCTTCGACCTGGAGCTCTTCGAGGAGAAGGGGAACTACCGGCGGTGAGCCCCGAGCAGTTCCTCATCGACACCAGCGCTCTGGCCGGGCTCATGCGGAAGGACGCCGAGACCTACGGCTGGGACCAGGCCGTCGCGGCGGGGCTGGTCGCCGTGTGCCCGATCACGGAGCTCGAGTTCTTCTACAGCGCACGATCGCAGACGGACCGCGAGCGCGGGATCGAGGACATGCGGCAGTCGTTCGGATGGGTGCCCGTCGATGATCGTGCCTACGACCGTGCGTGGCAGGTCCAGGGCATGCTCACGGCGCAGGGACGACACCGCAGTGCCGGACCGGTGGATCTGGTGGTGGCGGCGACGGCCGAGCTGCGCGGGCTCACCCTGCTGCACCGTGATCACGACTTCGACTGCATCGCGGCGGTCACCGGCCAGGCGCTCCAGTGGTACGGGCCCGGGACGGGAAAATAGGACGGCACCTGTCTCCTCGCCGGGATCGTGCCCGGTGTCCACCGGGACGGGCCGCGGTCCGGTCGCCGTCAGGCGGGCGGGAACCGGTACGGCTCCAGGGCCGGGGCGGTCCGGGAGGCGGTGAACTCGGTGACGCGGTAGGCGCAGATCCGGGCCGCGACGAACGGGTCCGACGCGACCAGCGCCTCCGCGCCGTCCCGGTCGAGGCCCGTGGCGAGGATGATCCCGCCGTCCCGCGGCACCTTGCGGCCCGAGGCCAGGAAGAACCCGGCCGCGTACTGCCGGTCCAGCCAGGCGACGTGCGCCTCGAGCAGGGCGTCGGCCTGCGCGGCGGGGACGAGGTAGGTCAGTTCCAGGACGAACACGCGGGGATCCTCCCTCGTGGGGGTGAGAGGCGGGGAGGGGGAGGGCGCGTCAGGGGCGGCCGAGGGCGCGGTAGTGCCAGCCGGCGGCGCGCCAGGTCTCGGCGTCCAGGGCGTTGCGGCCGTCCACGATCTTCCGGGAGGCGACGACGGCGCCCAGTTCCTCGGGGTCGAGGTCGACGAACTCCTGCCACTCGGTCAGCAGCAGCACGACGTGGGCGTCGCGCGCGGCCTCCAGGGCGGAGGCGCCGTAGGAGAGCTGGGGGTGGGCGCGGCGGGCGTTGTCCTGCGCGACGGGGTCGTAGACGGTGACCCGGCCGCCCTGCTGGGCGATCTTGACCGCGACGTCGAGGGCGGGCGAGTCCCGGATGTCGTCGGAGTTGGGTTTGAACGCGGCGCCCAGCACGGTCATCGTGCAGCCGTGGAAGGACCCTCCGGCCAGCTCGCGGGCCAGGTCGACCATGCGGGCCCGGCGGCGCATGTTGATCGCGTCCACCTCGCGCAGGAAGGTCAGCGCCTGGTCGGCGCCCAGCTCTCCGGCGCGGGCCATGAAGGCGCGGATGTCCTTGGGCAGGCAGCCGCCGCCGAAGCCCAGGCCCGGGTTGAGGAACCGGCCGCCGATGCGCTCGTCGTAGGAGAGCGCCAGCGACAGCTGCTTGACGTCGGCGTGCGCGGCCTCGCACACCTCGGCCATGGCGTTGATGAAGGAGATCTTGGTGGCCAGGAAGGCGTTGGCGGCGACCTTGACCAGCTCCGCGGTCGGATAGTCGGTGATCACCAGCGGGGTCCCGTGCTCCAGCATGGAGGCGTACACCTCGCGCATGATCTTCTCGGGCTTCTCCGAGCGCACTCCGAGCACGATCCGGTCCGGGTGCAGGGTGTCCTTCACCGCGAAGCCCTCACGCAGGAACTCGGGGTTCCAGGCCAGCTCGGCGGCCTCGCCCGCGGGGGCGAGCCGCGCCAGCTTGTCCGCCAGGCGCTGGGCGGTGCCGACCGGCACGGTGGACTTGCCCACGACCAGGCACTCGCGCCGCAGGTGCGGGGCGAGCGACTCGATGACGGCGTCGAGGTAGGAGACGTCGGCGGCGTACTCGCCCTTCTTCTGCGGGGTGCCGACGCAGACGAAGTGCACGTCGCCGAAGTCGGCGGCCTCGGCGTAGGAGGAGGTGAAGCGGAGCCGGCCGTTGGCCAGGTTGCGGCGGAGGATGACCTCCAGGCCGGGTTCGTGGATGGGCAGCTCCCCCGCCTGAAGGCTGGCGACCTTGGCGGCGTCGACGTCCAGGCCGAGCACCTCGAAACCGAGCTCGGCCATGCACGCCGCGTGCGTGGCGCCCAGGTACCCGGTCCCCAGCACGGTCAGGCGATAGGCCACGGTGGATCCTTTCGGTTCTGCCCAATCCGACCTCGACAGGGTATCGGCATCCTTGACCGGAATTTTGCCGCCCGACCTGCGGAACGGAGCGGCGCACATCACAGTCGGCCGACCGGTGCGTACTTTGTTGGACGTCCTAGTATTTTCCCATGAGCTTCCCTCTCTACGCGCTGCCCGAGGAGCACCAGATGCTCCGGGAGACCGTCCGTGCCCTCGCCGACGAGAAGATCGCCCCTCGGGCCGCAGAGGCCGACGAGACGGGCGAGTTCCCCTGGGACTCCTACAAGGCGCTCACCGCCGCCGACCTGCACGCCGTGCACGTGCCCGAGGAGTACGGCGGCGCCGGCGCCGACGCGCTCGCCACCGTGATCGTCATCGAGGAGGTGGCGCGCGCCTGCGCGTCGTCCTCGCTGATCCCCGCCGTCAACAAGCTCGGCACCGTGCCGCTGCTGCTGTCGGCCTCCGAGGAGCTCAAGCAGCGCTACCTCGCGCCGGTCGCGCGGGGCGAGGCGATGTTCTCCTACGCCCTGTCCGAGGCCGAGGCGGGCAGCGACGCCGCCGCGATGAAGACCCGCGCGGTGGCCGACGGCGACCACTACGTGCTCAACGGCGCCAAGATGTGGATCACCAACGCCGGGGTGTCGGAGTACTACACGGTCATGGCCGTGACCGAGCCCGGCGCCGGTGCGCGCGGCATCTCCGCGTTCGTCGTGGAGAAGGCCGACGAGGGCGTCGGCTTCGGCCCGAAGGAGAAGAAGCTCGGCATCAAGGGCTCCCCGACCCGCCAGGTCATCCTGGAGGACGTCCGCATCCCGGCGTCCCGCATGATCGGCGCCCCCGGCACCGGGTTCAAGACCGCGCTGGCCACCCTGGACCACACCCGCATCACGATCGCCGCCCAGGCGCTCGGCATCGCCCAGGGCGCGCTCGACTACGCGGTGGGCTATGTCAAGGAGCGCAAGCAGTTCGGCAAGGCCGTCGCGGAGTTCCAGGGCGTGCAGTTCATGCTCGCCGACATGGCGATGAAGCTGGAGGCCGCCCGCCAGCTCACCTACGCCGCCGCCGCCAAGTCCGAGCTGGCCATGCACGGCGAGCCCCAGGCCGACCTCACCTTCTTCTCCAGCGCGGCCAAGTGCGCGGCCTCCGACGCCGCCATGGAGATCACCACCGACGCGGTCCAGCTCCTCGGCGGGTACGGCTACACCCGGGAGTTCCCGGTCGAGCGGATGATGCGCGACGCCAAGATCACTCAGATCTACGAGGGCACCAACCAGGTCCAGCGCATGGTCATGGCGCGGCAGCTCCTCAAGTAGGCCGACGGGCAGGGGGAGGCGCCGTCCTCGCCGGAATCGTCCGCCGGTCTTCGCGACTTCCGGATGACCGCCGGACGGTGCCGCTCCGTCCCTGTCCCGTGGGCACGGTGCAGGGACGGAGCGGGCTCGTGTTCATCGTCTCGGCGGGCCGGCCGCGGAGGGGCGCCGTCGGCGAGGACCCCGGGGGGCCCGGGTGAGGGCGTCGGGCCCCCGGTGGTGACACCGCCGTGCCGGAGGCGGGGTCATGCTTCTGGTCTGCCGCCACGGTCTCGCTTGAGCGCCGAGTGCACCGCCGCCGTGCCGGCGATCCACAACCCTGCCGCTCCCCCCGCGGCTCCGGCGCCGATCATGACCGATCCGGCGACCGAGCTGCCGTCTCCAAGGGCGAGGAGGGCGCCTGTGACGCCGACCAGAAGCGAGAGGAGGACTCCGGCGATGGCCCACCAAATGAGGTTCGTCTTGCTCACGGGCCGGTCTCGCCTTCCTGGGGGAGCGCTCGCCTGGTCCATCCGGATGTCGGACGAAGGTTCATGACACTAGGAGTAGCAGGGAGTAAACCTCCGAAATCGTCCGTTGACCGGCCTCGGATGAGACGGTCGCTTCTCCGGACGCTTTCGGACGTATCCGGATGCAGCCGGAAGCATTTGGGCAAGGACCTCAAGTACGACAAGTCGTGTTCGGTGCAATGAACCGTCGTGAGCCTGACCTGTGGGACCATGGGTACTTCCGAGGGCCAAGTGGCAGGACGGATTCTTTTCCTGCCTAGTCGTGTCCTCTTTTTCCTTTTTTAGGGCATTTGCGATCCCAGGCAGGTTGGATCATGAGTGAAGTCGGTCCAAGTGGCGACCCCCTTGCGTCGCTTGTCGCGCGGATGTGGAAGCTGTACTCCGTCGAAGCCGGCCAGCCGGCCTATCCGCTGCTCGCGCGGGTGGCGGAGGGTGTCATCGCCGAGGCCGGCGCCGAGCGTGAGTGGCTGAAGCCTCTTCCGCGCACCACTGCTCACGATCTTTTGAGTGGAAAGTGGAAAAAAGTTCCTGACTGGTGGCTTGTCCGGACTCTTGTGATCGTGTGTCACCGTATTGCCGTTAAGTCCGATCTCGGGATAGCTCCGCTGGATGATCTCTTCAGGGAGTTCAACCAGCTGTGGCGGGCCGCGAAGGAGAACGAGGGCATCCCGGTACCGGTGGTCCACTCCCCGGTGGAGCCGCCCCTGGACGCCGATGACCACGCCGCCGCCGACGGGATCGCCGGCGACCTCCTGGCTCCGCTCGCCGGGGAGGCCCCCGCGCAGAGGCCCGTGCAGAGGACCGCACCGCCGGTGCCCCTCCTGCCGGAAAGCCGGGGACGTCTGGGTGGGCGAAGGCTCGAGCGGGCTCAGGAGGGCGACCCCTGGGCCGCCTACGAACTGGCCGTGCTGCTGGCGTGCGAGGCTGCCGGCATGGGCGAGAGCGACTCGGAGGAGGCCAAACGCTGTGGCGATGCGGCGGCCTACTGGAGGGCGAGAGCGATGGGCAAGGTCGCTCAAGCCGCAGAGCTTCGACTGCACGGTCTTCAGCTCGTCAAGGCGGCGCGTGCGCTGGCCATCGAGTACAAGCGAGCCGGGAGAACCGGTTCCATGGACTTCTTCAGGGCGGTCACGAAGGCGGAGGGGGCTGTTCAGGGCCTCAAGTTCGCGTCTGCGGTAGGCACGAGGCCGAGAGAAGCCGCCGTCTTCGACGATCTCAACGAGCCGCGAGGGGGCGATGTCCTCGACGGAGCCTAGCGGTGGCCGCCGAACCGCGGGGAAGGACGGTTCTGCGCGGTGTCGGAGACGTGCCGGACGGGACGGTGGCCTCGCACTGCGGGCAGGCGGCCGGGAACCCCTCGTGGCTCCACGCCCCAGGGCGGCCTGCGCGGGAACGTCGTTCCGCCCCCGCTCCGCGGGACGCGGAGCGGGGGCGGGCCGGGGGAGGTCCGGGGTCCGCGGGGGCCGGCGTCACGCCAGCAGCGCGGAGCCGTACTTGAGGACGACCGCCAGGATCAGGACCAGGATCACGATGGCGGCGGCGATGGCGTCGAAGTCGGCGTCGATGAACCTGCGCGCCGCCGCCTGCGCGCGGGACGGCAGCGGCAGGTTGCCGTCGCGGATGTTGACATGGGTCAGCGTGCCGAACACCAGCGTCGTGGAGACGGTCACCAGCAGGCACCACGGGCACAGCGCGCCGATCACGAACATCGACTGGTAGAACAGCCAGTACGCGAAGACGACGCCGAGGGCGTAGACGATCTGGGCGGCGAACATGAACCAGCGGGGGAAGCGCGTGCCGCCCAGGCTCGCCACCGCGATGGTGATCACGACCGGTTCGGCCACCAGCCCCAGGAAGGCGTTGGGGAAGCCGAACAGCTGCGCCTGCCAGGATTCGGCGACGGTGCCGCAGCTGATGACGGCGTTGATGTTGCACGACAGGTTCACGCCGGGGTCGGCCGCCAGCAGCAGCGCGTCGATGGAGAGCACGAAGGACGCGGCCAGGCTCACGCAGGCCGACAGCAGCATGGTTCCGAAGATCCAGGCGTTGCTGTGCCGGAGGCGGTGCAGGCGGGCCAGTACGGTGCTCGCCGCACCGGTCGTCTCAGTGGTCGTCACGGTGGTCGTCTCAGCGGTCGTCGCGTCGCTCGTCCCGGTGCTCGTCATGACGGCCGTCACGACCCCTTGACCGCGGTGACGGCGGCCGTCAGCGGTCCGGCGGTGTACAGGTCGCCCTCGAACGTCACACCGTTGATCTTCACTGTGGGCGTGCCGGAGATCCCCGTCGCGAACACCGCGGTGGTGGAGGAGGCGACCCACGACTCGAAGGTCCGGCGGGTGAAGGTGTCGACGACCTCCTGCGGCACCCCGGCCTCGCGGGCCAGGCCGGCGATCTCGTCGTCGGACAGGCCCTGACCGCCCTCGGCGGGCTGATCGGCGAACAGCGCCGCGTTGAAGGCCAGGAGCTTGCCGGGTGCCTGGTCGGCCACCGTGGCGACCGCGTTGGCGGCTCGCGTCGAGTACTCCGTACCGCTGGACATCCGGTCCAGGAACGACAGCGGGTACAGCTCCAGGCGTACCGTGCCGTCGGCGACCAGCCGCTCCAGCTCGGCGCTGTTGGCCTGCTCGAAGCGCCCGCAGAACGGGCACATGTAGTCGAGGTAGACCTCCAGCTTCACCGGCGCGGCGGCGTTGCCGACGGACAGGGCCCCGCCGGCGGTGGCGTTCGCCGGAGCGGCGGCCGCGCCCTGCGCGGCCGTTCCGCCCCGCGCGGCCGCGTCGTTCTGGGGCTCCGCGTTCCCGGCGGCGTTGACGAGACTGATCACGATGGCGGCCAGGAGGAGCACGATCACCATTCCGCCGCCGGCGGTGATCAGGCGGTTCCGCTTCTTCCTGCGCTCCTCGGCGGCGGCCCTGGCGTTGCGTAGCTCGCGGGTCCTGGTCCGTGCCTGCGTACTCATGGTCTCGTCTCCCGTGCTCCCCGTCGGTGAAAGGTCGAGCACCATGGCCGCGGCATCGTCCGCCTCCCCGCTCGGCACTCGGGCATGGCCCTGTCCGCGCTCGATGGTGGTGCTGTCATCCAGTCTGGGGTGTGCCGCTCCGCTCGGACCGGAGGCTAAAGTCCCCTACCGCCGCGACCTCCGTCCCGGAGCGGGGGCGGACCGGCGGGCAGGCGCACGGTGAAGACGGTGCCGCCGCCCGCTCGGGCCGCGGCGGTGAGGGTGCCGTCGTGCGCCTCGACGATCGCGCGGGCGATGGCCAGCCCCAGCCCGGTGCCCTTGATCCCGGCGTCCTGGGCGGTGGAGGCGCGGAAGAACCGGGAGAACAGCTGGCCGTACTCCTCGGCGGGGATGCCGATCCCGGTGTCGGCGACGGTGACGACGGCCCCGTGCTCGGCCCCGTGGTCGGTCCCGTGGTCGGCCCCGTGCTCGGCAGGGTGCGCAGCCCCGTGCTCGGCCGTGGGGTCGGCCGTGGGGTCGGCAGGGTGCGCGGCGGCGGGACGGTCCCCGCTGTCACGCCGGGCGGCGACGGTGACGGTGCCGCCGTCGGGGGTGTACTTGAGCGCGTTCGACAGCAGGTTGTCCAGAACCTGGCGCATCCGCAGCGCGTCGGCGTGCATCGGCAACCGGACGGGCAGGTCGGCGACGAGGGCGAGGCGCTTGGCGTCGGCCGCGGGGCGGTGCTCGTCGACGGCCTGGCGCACCACCTGGTCCAGGTCGATCGGCCTGCGTTCGACGGTCACGTGTCCGGCGTCGAGCCGGGCCAGGTCGAGCAGGTCGTCGACCAGGGACTGCAGGTGGGCGCTCTTGCGGTCGATGACGTCGGTGAACGTGCGCTGGGCGTCGGTCAGGTCCGGGTCGTCGGCGAGCAGTTCGGCGTAGCCGCGGATGGCGCCGATGGGGTTGCGCAGCTCGTGGGTGACCACGGCCATCAGCTCGTCCTTCATCGCGTCCAGCTGCCGCAACCGCTTGACCTGCCGCTGCTCCTGGAGCAGCAGGCGTTCGCGTTCGGTGGCGAGGCGGCGGCGCTCGGTCACGTCGCTGGAGATGCCGTCGATGAACAGCCGCCGGCCTTCGCGGCGCGGCAGGGCCCGGATCCAGATCCACCGGGTGCGGTCGTCCACGCCGACGACGCGGCATTCGATCTCCGCGGGCTGCGCCGCCCGCAGCCGGGCGACGAAGGCGTCGTAGGCGGTGCGGTCGTCGGGATGCACATGCCGGGCGATCAGGTCGGCGAGGTCGATGTCGTCGGAGATCGCGCGGCCGAACAGCGCGGTGGCGTTCTGGCTCTGGTACACCGACCGGGTCTCCCCCTCAGGGGTGATCTCGGCGGTCCAGACGTTGTCGTTGATGTGTGCGACGACCTGCTCGAACTGACGGCGGCTGACGGTCAGGGCCGCGCTGAGCTCCTCGGCCCGCTGGCGTTCGGTGCACCGGCTGATGTGCGCGCAGACGCCGTCCAGCAGTGCGATCAGGTCGCGGTCGGGCTGCTGGACGGTGTCGGTGACGAGCAGCAGGACGCCCAGGATGTGCCGGCCGCTGCGCACCGGCAGGCCGACGCCGGCGCGCAGCCCGGCCTGCAGCGCCTGCTCCTTGCGGGAGAAGTCGCGCGGGTCGCCGGCCAGATCGGTGATCCACATCGTGTCGCCGCCGGCCCAGACCATCCCGCAGAAACCCTGCCCGGGCAGGAGCCTCGTCGGTCGGCCCTGCAGGAAGGCGGTCAGGTCGCGGCCGGGCACCGTCCACAGGCCCGCCCGGACGATGGCGCTCCGGTCGGAGGTGACCTGCCAGTACTCTCCGCCGCACCAGTCCAGGCCCTCGGCGATCGCGGCGACCACGTCGGAGGCCGCCTCCTCGACCGAGGACGCCTGGGCCAGGATCTCGGACACGGCGTGCTGGACGGTGCGCAGCACCTCGGCCTTGTGCCGGTCGGTGATGTCGTCCAGGACCGCCACCGCGCCCAGGCGGCGTCCGTCGGCGGTGTCGATCGGCCGGGCGGTGACGGAGAACCGGCGCGGGAGCCGGCCGGGCATGTGCGCCACCACGTGTTCGCCGTCGACGTGCTCGCCGGCCAGGGCCCGCGCCAGCGGCAGCCGGTCGGCCGCCAGCGGGGTGCGCCCGTCGGCGGTGTGCAGGCGGTAGACGGCGGCGAGATCGCGTACGTGCAGGTCCGGGACGTGCGGGCGGCTGTGGCGCAGCGCCTGGTTGAACACCGCCACCCGGCCGTCGGCGTCGCAGGCCAGCACGCCGACGCCCAGGCTGTCCAGCAGCGTCCGCAGGAACGTCTGCTCCTGCTCCAGCCGGCTCCGGTCCGCGTACCGGTCGGTGATGTCGTGCAGGAAGGCGTGGAAGGCCGGGGCGCCGTACTCGATGGTGGTCTGTATCGCCAGGTCGACCGGGAACTCCCGCCCGTCGCGGTGGACGGCGCTCACCTCCAGCCGGCGCGCGCTCGGGGTGCGGCGGTCCCCCGCCCGGGCCAGTCCCTCCCGGTGCGCCCGCCGGAACCGGGAAGGGATGATCAGCTCGGTGAGCGGCCGTCCCACGGCCTCGGCGGCGGACCAGCCGAACAGGCGCTCGGCCGCGGCGTTCCAGGTCGTCACCACGCCCGCCGTGTCCAGCGAGACGAACGCGTCATGCGCCCCCTCCACGACCGCCCGCGCGTGCAGCGCCTCCTGGTGGGCGACGAGGGCCGCGCGCGCCAGGGCGATCAGCCGTTCGACCGGACCACCGGGGCGGCCCCGCTCGCAGCCGCCCGGCGCGCCGCGGGGGCCCGCGGTGTCCCGGCGGTGCACCGCACCGTCGTCGCCGTGGTCCTGAGCCGATTGCACGCGGTTCACCTCCCCGAGTCCTCGCCCCCTCTATCCCCGCTACGACTCCCACCAAAATGGCGCCGGCCTCGGGTGACGGCGGGGACGCGGACCGTACGGGCTCAGGCCGCGGCGTCGAAGGCCGCGAAGGCCTCGTGCAGGCTGCCGCGCGTTTCGAAGTGGCGGTCGAGATTGGTGATCGTCAGCAGGTGGGTGATCATCCCGGGGGCCAGGACGAGGACGAGGCGGCCCCGTGAGTCCCGGACCCGGGTGAACGCGCCCACCAGGACGCCGAGCCCCACCGAGTCGCAGAAGGGCACCCCGGTCAGGTCCATCACCAGGCAGGGGCTGCCCGGGTGGTCGAACACCTCGTCGATCGCGGCCCGGAACCGGGGAGCGGACGCCATGTCGAGCTCACCCTCCGCCTTGATCACCGTGCAGGGGCCGTCGCGCCAGGTCCGGACGCCGAATGCAGGAATCACGATCATCACCTCCGCCGGATTCCCACTGCCCGGGATCGGAGGCGCTATGCGTCGTATGTCACTTTTTGCAGATGTTCTGCGTGGCGGTCCTGGCGGTGGGGGAGGCGGTGGGCGACGCGGTGGAAGCGGTGGTGGGAGCGGCGGTGGACGGGGTGGCCGCGACGGTGACCTCCTGGACGCCCGAGTACTTCCGCCCGAGGATGACCTCGATCCCGTCGCCGAGCTCCTCGACGAGACGCGACTCCGCGCCGGGGAGGGCGGCGGCCACGGTCCGGGCCGAGTCCTCGCGGCCGGGGCCGTACCGGACGACCGGGGCGTCGTAGTCCCTGCGCCGGGTGTTCCCGGCGGCCTGGGGGACCAGGAAACCGGCCTTGAGGAGGGCGTCCCTGGCCCGCGAGCCCAGGCCGTCGATCATCGTGCCGTTGAGCACCTTGAGGGAGATCCGCGAGGGGGGCACCGTCAGCGCGCCGGCCGAGGGGGTGGCGGCCGGGGTGGGCTCCGGCGTCGCCGCCGTGGCGCGCGCGGCGGGCTTGGACGGCTCGGTGAGCGGCTCGTCGGCGGCGATCCGGCGGAAGAGCGCGCGGGCGGCGGCGGCGTCCCAGAGCACGGCGGACTCGCCGGTCGGGGTCGTGTGGTCGGCGTCGGCGATCGGGACCTTGGCGAAGACGACGTCGTCGGTGGAGACGTCCTTGAGCTGCTCGGCGAGACCGAGCAGGTCCTGGCGGAGGGCGTCGTCGACGCGGATCGTGGAGAGCACGGTGTCCAGGAAGCCGGCGAGCCTGCCGGGGTCGGTCAGCGTGTCGCTGCTCAGCGCCTGGCTCAGCAGGGCGGAGACGACCTGCTGCTGGCGGTCGATGCGGTCGAGGTCGGAGCGGGCGGTGGCCCGGGTGCGGGCGTAGGCCAGGGCCTTGACCCCGTCGAGCTCGTAGGTGCCCGGCTGGAGCGCCAGGGCGGTCTTCGGGTCGTTGATCGCGACCGGGGTGCAGACCGAGACGCCGCCGAGCGCGTCGACGACGTTGACGAAGCCGAGCACGTTGACCTCGACGTAGTGGTGGATCGTCAGGCCGGTGGCGTTCTGCACCGTGCGCACGGTGAGCTTGGGGCCGCCGAGCTGGTAGGCCGCGTTGATCTTGTGCTCGCCCTTGCCGGGGACCGTCGTCCAGGTGTCGCGGGGGAGGCTGACCACGGTGGCCCTGCGGTGGTCCTCCGACAGGTGGATCACCATCATGGTGTCGGTCCGCTGCCCGGACTCGCGGCCCAGCTTGAGCTGGTTCTGCTGCTTGCGGGTGAGGTCGTCGCGCCGGTCCACGCCGACGAGCAGGATGTTCATCGCACCGGTGGAGCGCGCCCCCGGGACGCCCGCGTCGACGGGGACGATCTTCCTCGTGGTGAAGTCCGTCAGCGCCCACGCGGCGCCGGAGCCGGCGAGGACCACGACCGAGAGCGCGCCGGCCGCGAGCAGGTTGCGCCGCCGGGAGCGAGCGCCCCGGGCGGACCTGCGGTCGCGCCTCGGAGCCACCCGGACGCCTCCGTAGGCGTCCCCGCCCACGTGCACACCCGAGTCCTCGTCCTCCGGGTCGCGCATCAGCCCCCCTAAGCTCTGACTGGGTCGATGAGGTGCCCGTCCGTACAGTAGCGTGAGCGACGCCATGAAGCAGTTCCCCGACTCGCCCGCGCCGGCGTCGTCTCCCGAGACACGTGTCTGGCCCCCCGTCTCCGTCGTCATCCCGGTGCTCAACGAGGAGCGCCACTTACGGGAGGCGGTGAACCAGGTCCTCTCGCAGAAGTACGGAGGACCCATCGAGGTCGTCCTCGCGATCGGCCCCTCCCAGGACCGCACCCAGGAGGTCGCCGACGCGATCGCGGCCGAGGACCCCCGGGTGACCGTGGTCCCCAACCCGACCGGTCGCACCCCCAACGCGCTCAACGCCGCCATCGCCGCGTCCCGCAATGGGATCATCGCCCGGGTGGACGGCCACGCCATGCTCCCGGAGGACTACCTCCAGGTCGCGGTGGAGACGCTGGAGGAGACCGGCGCCGACAACGTGGGCGGGGTGATGGCCGCCGAGGGGATCACCCTCTTCGAGCAGGCCGTGGCCCGGGCCATGACCTCCAAGATCGGCGTGGGCGGCGCCCGGTTCCACACGGGCGGCACCGCGGGCCCGGCCGACACGGTCTACCTCGGCGTGTTCCGGCGCGAGGCGCTGGACCGGGTCGGCGGCTACGACGAGCACTTCCAGCGCGCCCAGGACTGGGAGATGAACCACCGCATCCGCTCCACCGGCGGCCTGGTCTGGTTCCAGCCCCGGATGCGCGTCTCCTACCGGCCGCGGCCGAACACCAAGGCCCTCGCCCGGCAGTACTTCCACTACGGCCGCTGGCGGCGGGTGGTCGCCCGCACCCACGAGGGCACGATCAACCTGCGTTACCTGGCGCCCCCGACGGCGGTGCTGGCCATGCTGGCCGGTCTGCTGGTCGCGCCGTTCTTCTGGCCGGGCCTGCTGATCCCCGGCGGCTACGTCGCGGCGATCGTGGCCGGCTCGGCGGTGACCGGCAGCGGCCTGCCGACGGGTGCGCTGCTGCGGCTCCCGCTCGTCTACGCCACCATGCACCTCTCATGGGGCTGGGGCTTCCTGACCAGTCCGGCGAGCCTGGCCAGGCCGGAGCGCTGATCCGCGGACCGGACCCCGGACCTCAGCCGTCCGGGGTCTCCGCGGCGAACCGCAGGAGCGTCTCGGCGACGAGCACGTCCACCGGGTGGGTGACCTTCATGTTGAGCTCGCTGCCCGGCACGATGTGGATCGGCACGTCCGGCAGGTAGCGCAGCAGCACGCCGCAGTCGTCGGTGGCCGGCCGGTCCGCGAAGCCGGGGTCGGCGAGCGCCCGCTCGTAGGCCTCGCGGATCACCGGCAGCCGGAAGCACTGCGGGGTCTGGGCCCGCCACAGCCGCGACCGGTCGGGGACGTCGCCGACGACCGCGCCGTGCGGCCCGGGCGCGGTCACCACGATCGTGTCGGAGCTCGGGACGGCCACCTCCACGGCCGGATGGACCTTCAGGGCCTGCGCGCACGCGGTGATGATGCGCGGCTCCAGCAGCGGGCGCGCGGCGTCGTGCAGGAACACGTCGCACTCCCGGCCGCGCAGCGCCTCCAGCGCCCGCCAGGTGGTCTCGGTACGGCTCGCGCCGCCCTCCAGCACCCGGCCGACCTTCCCGAAGCCGTTGCGGGCGACGAGCCGCTCCACCTCCCCGGTGAAGCCGGGGGTCATCAGCACGAGGACCTCGTCGATCTCCGGAGCGGCGTCGAACACGGCGATCGTGTGCTCGATGATCGTCTTGCCGGCGATCTCGATGAGCTGCTTGGGGGTGTCCCGGCCGACCCGCTGGCCGACCCCGCCCGCGAGGACGACTCCGACGGCGGGACGGCGTGGCTGGGGAAGGGTCAAGGCGGAAATCCTCCGGACGGTGCGCGTAGGGCGAGGTTAGCGGTTGGACGCGCCGGTCGCGCTCCCGTGATATCCCGTCAGGATCTCGCTACGCTGGGTGCGCTCTCCCCGATTCGCACGGTGATCCCGTCGGATGCGAAGGAGCCCGGCTTGCGCGACTCCACCCCTGTCCCCCCGTCTCCGTCCCCGCCCCCGCCCTCCGGCACCTCTCCGACGACCGCCGTCGTCCTGGCCACCACCGCGGCGGCGTCGCTGCGCTGCGGCGGCGGGCCGGACGACGACACCCTGGCCGACCGGCTGACCGCCCAGCTCGGCATGCTCCCGGTCCGGGAGGTGCACGTGGTGGGCCGGTCCGGCGCGGTCGTCCGCGCCGCCGACGGCACCCACCTGATCGGGACGCACGGCTCCGCGGGGCCCGCCGACGACCTGCGCCGCATCGCCCGGGTGGCGCGCGAGGCCGCGGGGCCCGTGGCGGTGCTGGCGGGGGACGTGGTGGCCCACACGGAGGCGCTGGCCGTCCTGCTGGACCATCCCGCGCGCGACACCGGGGCGGTGGTGGTGGCGGCGGAGGCGGACGGCGACGGGCCCGGCCCGCTGCACCCGCCGGTCCGGGTCGAGGGCGGCCGGGTGGTCGCCGTGGGTGTCGCCGGGCGGCGCGTCGCCGGGGCCAACGCCACCTTCCGGGGCGTGCTCCAGATCGGCGGCGGCGACCTGGCGATCCTCGCCGAGGTCGCGGAGGAGCTGGCGGCGCGGGCCGCGGGCGAAGGGGCCGGCGGGCCCGGCGGATCCGGCGCCGGCGCGGAGGCGGGTGAGCTGCTCCTGGCCGGTCTGGTCCACGCGGGCGCCGCCGTGCGCGCGGCCGGGCCGGGGCGGCTGCACTGCGACCGGGTGGCCGGGAGGATCGCCGCCGAGGCGGCCGTGCGGCGCCTGACCGAGGTGGACGAGGACCGCGCCCGCCTGGAGGCGGCGGTCAAGTCCGACGACGGCTTCTTCACCACCTACGCCGTGAGCTCCTGGTCGCCGCACCTCGTCCGGCTGGCCGCCGGACTGCGGCTGACACCGAACGCGGTCACCGGGTTCTCCGTCGGCCTGGCCGCGCTCGCGGCCGTCTGGTTCTCGGCGGGGACGCGCGAGGCGCGGATCGCCGGTGCGGTCCTGCTCTACCTGTCGTTCGTGCTCGACTGCGTGGACGGCCAGCTGGCCCGCTACACCCGCGCGTTCTCCCCGCTCGGTTCGTGGCTGGACGCCACCTTCGACCGGGTCAAGGAGTACGCCGTCTACGCGGGACTCGCCGCCGGGTACGCCGCGGGCGCGCTGGGGGGCGCGGTGGGGGGCGCGCCGGGGGATGTGCTGGGGAGCGCGGCGGGGGGTGCCGCGGGCGAGGCCGCGCGGGCCGCCGCGGGGCGCGAGATCTGGGCGCTGGCCGTGGCCGCGCTGATCCTGCAGGTGCTGCGCCACATGGCCGACTCCGCCTACTCCGGGGCCCGCGCCGACGCGGCGGCCCGCGCGGCCGCCGGCCGTACCGGGTGGGGGGCCCGCATGGGAGCGGACCGGCCGCTGGTCCCGGCGCAGGCCCCGCCGACGGACCCGTCCGGCGAGGCGGGCGGGAACACGGGCGGAGGCACGGACGGGGGAGCGGACGGGGAGACGGGCGCGGGACGGGGCGGGGGACCGGACGCCGGGCGGGCCGCGGGCGGCGTCGCCGGGCTCTCGCGCCGCCTGGAGCGGGGCGCCTTCACCCGCCGGCTGAAGAGGATGATCGTCCTGCCGATCGGGGAGCGCATGGCGCTGATCGCGGTGACCGCGGCGGTGTTCGACGCCCGGGTGACCTTCCTGGCCCTGCTCGCCTGGGGCGGCCCGGCCACCCTCTACATGCTCGGAGGCAGGATGGGCAGGTCGATGGCGTGATGAGCGTTCCCTCCGCGGGGCCCCCTCCGGGACCGCTCCCGCCCACGGCCCCGCCGCGCGGCACCGTGGCGGTCCACCGCGACGACGGCGTGCCGTCCCGGGCGATGGGTGCCCTGGTGTCCGGGCAGATCCCGCCGCTGCCGCCCGCGCTCGTCGGGATGTTCGTGACCGGCGTGCTGCTGAGCATCGGCGTGGCCGGGAGCGACGACCTGTCGGTGTTCGCCCCCGTCGTGGTGCTGCTGCTGACCGGGCCGGGCAGCTCCCACCGGCACGACGGGCGGTTCGACTGGCTGGTCCCGCCGATCCTGCGCCTGACCGAGTACGGCTTCACCGCCGCGGTGGGGTTCGCCCACGACGTCCCGCCGTGGCTGGTCTTCGCCCTGCTCGGCGCGGTGGCCTTCCACCACTACGACGTCGTCAACCGGATGCGCCAGAACGCCCCGCCGCCGCCCTGGCTGGCCGCGGCGGGCCTCGGCTGGGACGGGCGGATGCTGCTGGTCGCCCTGGGCGGGCTCATCGGCCAGGCGACGCCGTTCCTGGTGCTCCTCACGCTCTTCCTGTGGGGGCTGTTCTGCTGGGAGAGCCTCACCTACTGGGCGGCCGTCCCGCGTCCCGGAGGGGGCGCCGCAGGGCGCTGAACGCCGGCGGGAGAATGCCTGGTGAACCCCGGATTACACGATCAGGGGTCAAAGGGAACTAACCTTTGGGGCCAGGAGAGCCCGCCGAGGGTCTCACTTGGATGAGGAGTGCACGTTGCTGGGAATGGTGCTGGCCGCCGGGGCCGGACGACGCCTGCGGCCGTACACCGACACGCTGCCCAAGGCGCTCGTGCCGGTCGACGGTGACACCACGATCATGGACATCTCGCTGCGGAACCTCGCGGCCGCCGACCTCCGTGACGTCGTGGTCATCGTCGGCTACCAGGCGCAGGCCGTACACGAGCGCAAGGCCGAGCTGGAGCGGCGGCACGGCGTGAAGCTCACCCTCGTGCACAACGACAAGGCCGAGGAGTGGAACAACGCCTACTCCCTGTGGTGCGCGCGCGACCACTTCGACCAGGGCGTGCTGCTGGTCAACGGCGACACCGTGCACCCGGTCTCGGTCGAGCACACGCTGCTGTCGGCCCCGGCCACGAGCGACATCCTGCTCGCGGTGGACGACGTCAAGAAGCTGGCCGACGAGGAGATGAAGGTCGTCCTCGACGACGCCGGCCACCTGCGGCGGATCACCAAGCTGATGGACCCCGCCTCCGCCGCGGGCGAGTACATCGGCGCGACCCTGATCCGCCCGGGCGCCGGCGCGCGCCTGGCCGACGCGCTCCAGGCCACCTTCGAGCGCGACCCGCAGCTGTACTACGAGGACGGCTACCAGGAGCTGGTCGCCCGCGGCGAGAAGATCGCGGTCGCCCCCATCGGCGACGTCCCGTGGGTCGAGGTCGACAACCACGACGACCTGGCGAAGGCGCGGGAGATCGCGTGCCGATACTAGCCAGGATGCTCCCCGCCCCGCTGACCATGGAGGTGCGGCGGGGCGCCATCGCGGAGCTCGGCTCGCTGCTGGCCGACAGCCGGGTGGCGACCTCCGGGCGGGTGGCGGTGGCGGTGGGCGCCGGCCAGGGGGACCGGATCGCCTCGGTGATCGCGCCCTCCCTGGGCCGGGCCCAGGTCTTCCGGGTGCCCGACGGCTCGGTCGACGCCGCCGTGACGCTCGGCGCGGACCTGCGCAAGGGCGCCTACGAGGCGGTCGTCGGCATCGGCGGCGGCAAGACGATCGACGCGACGAAGTACGCCGCCTCGCTCGCCGGCATCCCGATGGTGGCGGTGGCCACCAACCTGTCGCACGACGGGATCTGCTCGCCGGTGGCCTCGCTCACCCACGACAGCGGCAAGGGCTCCTTCGGCGTGCCCATGCCGCTGGCCATCATGGTGGACCTCGACTTCGTGCACGACGCGCCCCCGGCGCTGGTCCGCTCCGGGGTCGGCGACGTGGTGAGCAACCTCTCGGCGATCGAGGACTGGCAGCTCGGCAGCGCCGAGCGGGGCGAGCCGATCGACGGCCTGGCCTGCTCGATGGCCCGCACCGCGGCGGAGGCCGTCATCGGCCGCCGCGACTCGATCGAGTCGGACGCGTTCCTGACCGTGCTGGCCGAGTCGCTCATCCTGTCCGGGATGTCGATGGTCGTCGCGGGGTCGTCCCGTCCTTCGAGCGGCGGAGACCATGAGATCCTTCATGCCGTGGACCAGCTCTATCCCGGCACCTCCAATCACGGCGAACTCGCCGGGATCGGAGCGGCCTTCTGCTTCTTCCTGCGCGAGGACCCCGCGCGGCTGACCCAGGTCGTCGACTGCCTGCGCGGGCACGACCTACCGATCACCCCCGGCGACGTGGGGCTGAGCGCCGAGCAGTTCACGGCGGCGGTCGCGCTGGCGCCCGCGACCCGCCCCGGGCGCTACACGATCCTGGAGCACCTGCGCCTGTCGGAGTCGGAGATCAGGGATCGGGTGGAGGACTATGTCCGGGCCGTCGGTCGCTGAGCTCCGCGCGGTGGCCCAGCCGCACTCGACCATGGAGCGCAACAGCGGCGAGCACTGGGCCGGCGTGCTCTACATGCGCAAACTGTCGATCTACGTCACCTGGGTGCTGGCCAAGACGCCGATCACGCCCAACCAGACCACCTGGCTGATGATCCTGTGCGGTCTGGCGGCGGGGGCCGTCCTGGCGCTGCCCGGCCTCGGCGCGGCCGTGGGCGCGGCCCTGCTGGTCCAGGTCTACCTGCTGCTCGACTGCTCCGACGGCGAACTGGCCCGCTGGACGCGGCGGACCTCCATCACCGGGGTCTACCTCGACCGGGTCGGCCACTACTTCGCCGAGGCGGCCCTGCTGATCGGGCTGGGCTTCCGGGCCTCGGAGACCCTCCCCGACTGGTACACCGTGGCGGGCTTCGGCGCGGCGCTCGGCGCGATCCTGATCAAGGCGGAGACCGACCTGGTCGACGTGGCGCGGGCCCGCTCGGGTCTGGTGGCGGCGACGGAGTCCTCGGCCGAGCAGTTCCGGTCGCGCGGCCTGGGCCTGGCCCGCAGGGCGGCGGCGGCGCTGAGGTTCCACCGCATCGTCCAGGCGGTCGAGCTCTCGCTGCTGGTCGTGGTGGCCGCCGTCTGGGACCTGGTGAGCGGCGGCCTGGCCGCGACGCGGGTGCTCGCGGTGGCCTGCGTGGCGGTCGCCGTCCTGCAGATGGTCCTGCACCTGGTCAGCATCCTGGCGTCCCGGCGGCTGTCATGAGGAACCGGACGGCGGCCCGGTGCGTCGGAGATGCGGGCACCTTGCCGTTCGGTGGGTGTTCGCCGACGCTTCCGATACGCTTGTCCCCTGGTGAATCGACAGACCGCACCCCCGCCGGAATTACCCGCCCCAGCAGACTCGGTGATCATGAAAGTATGTCCCGCACGTGCTCTCGACGCGTCAAGGCGATGACCCGTTGAAGATCTCGTGCGTCATCCTCACCATGGGCAACCGGATCCCCGAGCTGGGCCGGGCGGTCGAGTCCGCGCTGAACCAGGACGACGGCGACGTCGAGGTGGTCATCGTCGGCAACGGCGCGGACGTCCCGGAGCTCTCGGTCGGCGTGCCCCCCGGCTCGTCGGCGTCGATCAAGACGGTCCGGCTCTCGCACAACGCGGGCATCCCGGCGGGACGCAACCGCGGCGTGGAGGAGTGCTCCGGCGACGTCGTGCTCTTCCTCGACGACGACGGCTGGTACGGCGAGCGGACCCTCGTCTCCCACCTGCGGGAGCGCTTCTCCGCCGAACACGACCTCGCGGTCGTCTCCTTCCGGGTGATGGACCCCGACGGCGGCGCCGGGCAGCGCCGCCACGTCCCCCGCCTGCGGGCGGGCGACCCCGAGCGCTCCTCGCCGGTCACCACCTTCCTGGGGGGCGCCTGCGCGATCCGCCGCTCGGCGTTCCTCCAGGTCGGCGGCCTGCCGGAGCGGTTCTTCTACGCCCACGAGGAGACCGACCTGGCCTGGCGGCTGCTCGGCGAGGGCTACCGCATCGAGTACGACGCGCAGACCGTCATGTACCACCCGCAGGTCCCGCCGACCCGCCACGCGGACTTCTACCGGCTCAACGCGCGCAACCGCGTCTGGCTGGCCCGCCGCAACCTCCCCTGGCCCCTGGCGTTCTTCTACCTGCTCAACTGGCTCGTCCTCACGCTGGTCCGCGAGCGGTCCCGCCCGGCGCTGAAGGCCTGGTTCCAGGGGTTCCGCGAGGGCCTGCGGGAGCCCGCCGGCGAGCGCCGCCCCATGGGCTGGAAGACCGCCTGGCGCATGCTCCGCCTGGGCCGCCCGCCGATCGTCTGACCGGTCCGGGCCCTGGGGCCCCGGACCGTCCGTCCGCGCGCCTCAGAGCGTCTCCAGGGCGTCTTCAGAGCGCCTTGGCCTCGCCGAAGGCCATGGCCGTGTGGTCGACGGTGAGGGTCATCAGGGCCCGCTTGGGCAGTCCGAGCTCGCTCAGCTCCCTGGCGACGGGGTGGTTGCCCAGCCGGATCAGCGCGCCGCCGGGGCGCGTCCGCACCCCACTCGGGGAGACCGACCAGGGGATGCGCCGGGTCACGCCGTCCAGGTGGCTGTAGGCGTCGAAGGGCGTCGCGCTCGCCGGGACGGGCACCCGGAACCCGGGTCTGACCAGCAGGTCGACCACCAGGCGGCCGTCCTTGCGGACGACGCACCGCTTGTACGGCGAGGCCAGCCGCAGGTCGATGTCCGCCGGCTCCTTGGGGAACCCCCAGATCGTCCGGCCCGCCTCCAGGGTGAAGCCCTGGTCCACCGGGAGCCAGTGGACGAAGAACCCGGCCCCGGACCGGCGCAGCTCCGCCAGGTTCGCGCGCAGCCCCCGGCGCGGCGGCGGGCCCGCCTCGGGCGGCCGGATCATGAAGGCGACGCCGAACTCGTGGTAGGCGTCCAGGTCGCCGTCGGCGTAGTCGACGAACGCCAGCGTGCACAGGGCCCTGCCGGGCAGGACCTCGGCGGCGTCCAGCCCGGAGTAGGCGAGCACCGCCCGGGCCGCGTCGGCCCGCACCAGGTAGGAGGCACTGCAGACCGCGGCGTCCCGGACGCGCACCGGCATGCTCACGTCGCGTCCCTGGATCAGATGGCGTGCCATGGTTCCAGTGAACCAAGCTCCCGGCCCGCCGTCACCGGTTCCCCGGCCCATTCCTCCAGCAGGTTGACGAAGGCGCCCGCGTGGCCGGACCAGTCGTGGTGCAGCGCCGCCTCGGTGCGCCCGCGGGCGCCCATGGCCGCCGCGCCGGAGGGGTCGTCCCGCAGCGCCAGCACGGCCCGGACCGCGGCACCGACGTCCCCGAAGGGCACGACCGCGCCGCAGCGGACCCGGTCGACCATCGAGGCCGCGGCCGGGACCGGGGTGGTGACCACCGGGATCCCCCGGGCCATGTATTCGATGATCTTGGTGGGCGCCGGGCGCTCCCGGCCGGGGGAGTCGTGCCGGAGGGAGAGCCCGGCGATCGCGCCCTCGGCCATCCGCAGGGCGTGCCGGTCGGGGACGTGGCCGTACCAGTCGAGCAGGCCCTCGCGCTGGGCGTCGCGCAGCAGCGGCCGGGTCCCGCCGTCGGCGGGGCCGATCAGGTCCAGCCTGATGCCGTGCGGGACGAGGCGGCGGGCGAGCTCGACGAGTTCCGCCGCGCCCCGGGAGTACGAGATCCGCCCGAGGTGGACCACCCGGCTCTGGTGCCCGGGCGGCAGCGGGGGGCGCCGGGGCACGCGGGCGGTGTCGGGGACGACCGGGTGGGAGCCGGTGAAGCGCTCCCGGTGGGACTCCTCGGCCAGGACGAGGTGGAGGCGGCGCTCGGCGCGGGACTCGATCCGGCGCACCAGGGCGGGCAGGGACCGGAACAGGCCCGCCGGGAGGCGGGTGTCGGCGGCCAGGTCGGCGGCGAGGTCCTCGGGGTGCTCGCGCACGTCCCAGACGGTGGCGGGGCGGCGCCGGGGCAGCCGGAGCAGCAGCTCGACGTCGTGCACGACCAGCAGGTCGGCGCCCTCGACCCCGCGCTTCAGCGCCGCGCGGGCGGCGCTGAGCGCGCGCCGGCGGCGGCGTCCGGCCGCACGGGGCACGTCGATCGCCCGGATCCGGGGGTCGGGGGTGACGTTGCAGTCGGTGAAGGGGGCGACGTAGGTGATCTCGTGCCCGGCGTCGAGGAGCGCCCGGATCTGCCGATGCATGATCCGGGCGTCTTCGGGGTGATGGACGACCGTCCCGAAACATACCCGCATATCCCGATGCTGAGCGGTGGTTCCGTCGTCACCGGGTGGGTTGCGTGAACTACCGGGGAACCGGGGCTGAACTCTCCCCGGGGGCGGGAGGCTCCCCGGCGGTGCTCCGGGACTCCGCGGGCCGCCGGTAGAGCCAGACCAGGCGCGGCTCCAGCAGCCACTTGAAGGCCGTACGGGTCTCCGGCAGGCACAGGACGATGGCCAGGGCCACGGAGCTCGACATGATGGCCAGCACGCCCAGCGGGCCGTGCAGCCAGGGGACGTCCAGCCAGCCCTGGTCCTTGGCGACGAGCACCACGACGCCGTGCAGGAGATAGGCGTAGAGCGTGCGGGTGCCCAGGTCGGAGAACCAGGTCTCGCGCCGGGGGACCAGCGCCAGCAGCGCGAACGTCAGCGCCAGCGCGGCGACCAGCATGGCCCCGCGCACGCCGAGCCCCACCCACCAGCTCATGTCCATCGACTTGAAGCTGTAGCGGAAGTAGACCGGGTCGAGCCCGACGTGCGGGGCGAGGACGATCGCGACCCCGGCGCCGCCGGCGGCCACGACTCCGGCGACGATCCTGACCCAGAGCGGCTTGAGCAGGTCGAAGTGCTCGGGCTTGAGCATCAGGCCGAGCACGTAGAACGGGAGCAGGCCGAAGAAGCGGTCGATGCTGAAGTCACCGGAGATCTCGGAGAACCCGGCGACCAGGTAGATGACCACCGCGACCAGCAGCGGCTGCCGCATCCGGGTCCAGATCGGCGTGGAGATCCGCCAGAGCACCAGGGCCAGGAGGTACCAGTTCAGCCAGGCCGGGTCGATGATCGTCAGCGTCCACTTCTGGCCCAGCGCGTAGCGGAGCAGCGCGTAGCCGATCTCCACGACCACGTACGGCACCAGCATGGTGTCGACGAGCTTGTTGATCTTCGCGTTGGAGTTCCAGAAGTTCCGGCCGAGATAGCCGCTGATCAGCACGAACGCCGGCATGTGGAACGTGTAGATGAACATGTACGCGGACTTGGCCGAGTGCGCGTCCATCGTCGGGACCAGCGAGTGCCCGGCCACGACCATGGCGATCAGGACGAACTTCACGTTGTCGAGGTACGGCTCGCGCTTCTTGCGCGCCGGAGGGGCCGCGGGCTCGTCGGCGGGCAGGCCCTCCCCGTCCGCGGGCCGTCCCGCCTCCGCCGCGGCGCCGGTGGAGGGGAGACCCGCCTCCCGGCCGGGGGAGGTCTCCCAGGCCGACGGGGCGCGGGGCGCGGGCGGCTGGGGCTCGCCGGGCCGGGGCCGGGCCTCGCGGTACGGCGGATGGCCCCACGCGGTGACCTCGCCGGGCGCCTCCTCCTCGACGGACCTGCGACGGCTCCCCCAGCCGGGGGCGGGCCGCCCGGAGTCCGGCGGGTCCGGCCAGGAGGCGTCGGACTCCGGGAAGGGCGCCGCGGGCTGCTGCACGTGTCCGGGCATCGGCCACGGGGCGGGGGTCCGGCCACGTCCGTCGGCGGGCCCCGCGGGGGCGGCGCCCTGGGCGCCGTCGTCCCTGGAGGCCGGAACCGGGAAGGAGGATCGGGTGTCGCTCACGGGGGAAACGCTCAGCTATCTGTCGGAGACGGGAGGTCGGGCACGCTGGCGGGGGCGCCCCGGAGGATGCGGCCGCGTGGGCCCCGTGGGTTCGCCTCGCCGACCTGCCCACCATAAACCGACCGCGTGCCGCCTGTCGCACGAGGAACGACCTTGCCCCGGGTTCACGGGAAATCGTGACTCTCCGGAGGCCGCGGAACCCGCGCCCTCCGATGCGGTTCCGCCTCCCCGGGTCACTGGCAGGGGTCGGTCTTGGTGTCGACGACCTGGTCCTTGAGGGAGTCGGGGATCTTGGTGGGGACCCGGACGCCCTTCCAGTCGTCGCCGATGACGAGCTGGACGACCGGGCCGGTGGGCGACTGGGTGATCGCGGTGGCCGGGGAGTACCTGTCGGCGGTGATGGGCTTGACCTTGCCCACGGTGGGGGTCAGCTTCTCGCCGGAGAGCCGGGCGGCGAGCGCGTCGGCGTAGGAGGGGCCCTCGGCGGTGTCCTTCTTGGCGTAGCGCACCGAGGTGGCCGGCACGTTGCCGGTCGCCGGGCGGGCGTTGCCGACCTGGGTGACCACGAAACCCTGGGCGGCGAGCTTGCCCGCCACCTCCGAGGCCAGGCCCGGCTTGTCGGTGCCGTTGAGGACCTGGACCCGGACCTGCTCGTGCTTGACGGCGGGCTTGGCGGAGGCGGTGGGCGAGGCGGTCGGGGTCACCTCGGTGTCGTTCTTGATCGACTCGAAGAGCTCGCCGGCGGCCGGCTGCCGCCAGACGACCCGGTTCTTGTCGGTGGGGTCGGCGCCCCACGGGACGGTGATGAACTTGACGCCGCTGGCGGTCAGCGCCTTGGCGCTCATCGCGATCTCGATCAGGGCCTGCTGGTCGCTGGCCAGTTCCTCGTCCATCCGGACGGACTTGGCGACCTCGCCGATGAAGGCACGGAGTTTGCCGATGTCGGTGAGCAGCTCGCTGCTGGTCGCCTTCTGCACCACCTTGGTGAGGAAGACCTGCTGGCGCTTGATCCGCTGGATGTCGCTGCCGTCGCCGTAGTCGCGCAGCCGCACGTAGCCGAGGGCCGCCTCGCCCTTGAGGTTGTGCCAGCCGGCGGCGAGCGTGAGCTTGGCCTTCTTGCTGTCCACCGGAGTCTTGAGGCAGATCCGGATGCCGCCGAGGGCGTCCACGATGCTCTTGAACCCGGTGAAGTCCACCTCGACGAAGTGGTCGATGCGGATGTCGGTGAGGTGCTCGATCGTGGTGATGGTGCAGGTGATGCCGCCCTCGTTGTAGGCGGCATTGATCATCTCGCGCCTCGCGGGGACCTGGTTGCCGTTCTCGCCCTCGCAGGCGGGCATGTCCACCATGGAGTCGCGGGGGAAGCTGACGAGCGTCGCCTTGTCACGGTTGGGGGAGATGTGCATGAGGATGATCGTGTCGGTGCGCTTGCCCGCGTCGGCCATCTTCTGGCCGTACTTGAGGTTGTCGCCCTCGCGGGTGTCGGAGCCGACCAGCAGGACGTTGAGCGCGCCGGTCGCGTTCACCGGGCGGTCCTTGGTGTCTTTGATGGAGACCGTCTTGAAGCTGTTGACGGTGTCCAACCACAGGGTCTTGTAGCCGGCCAGGGTGCCCAGCACCAGTACGCCGGTCAGTCCGATGCCCGCCCAGCCGCCCGCGCCGATCCGCCGGGCGGAGCGGCTCTTGCCGCGGGGAGGGGTGTTGCTCGGCAGGGTCTCCTCGGAGCGGATGCCGTCGCCGCCGCGCCGGGAGCGGCGGGGACCGGGGCCGGACGGCGGCGTCCGGTCCTGCGCGGCGACATGCCGGTGGTCGCTCATCCACCCTCCTCGCTCGGCGGCAACGCGCTGCGCTGCCTCTGCTCGCTCATCGCGCCCAAAGAGTAGGCCACGCGGCCGGTACGAGGGATTGTGATGGGCTGAACTTGGTCATGCCCATCCTCTTGCTCGCCACCGTGATGATCCGGTCGCCCAGCATACTCAAATTCGGACATTTCATGGAATGTTTGGCAAATTAGGTTTACCGACTGCGAGAACCAGGGCCAGGCACGCGACCGGCACGGCCGGGAGCACGTACCGGTGGTCGAACTCCGCCGTCGCCGCGGGCATCACCAGCAGCAGCACCGCCACCGCCCACGGCAGCGCCCACGCCGCCCGCCCGGACCCGGGGCGGGGACCGCGCCGCCGCCACCGCCGTACGCCCGCCAGGACCGGCGGGGCGGCCAGGATCACCAGCAGCACCGTGCCGGGCAGCCGGGCGACGTCCTGGTAGGCCCGCATCCAGCCGGCGTACGGCTCGGCGACCGCGGTGCCGATCGGCCCCCGTTCGTAGCGCTGCGCGAACTCCGCACCCACCGTGGCGGGGTAGCGGCCCGGCGGCGGGGGCGGCTCGGCCGGGAACTCGTAGTAGCCGTAGATCTCCGCGTCCGGGTAGACCGGGCGGTCCCAGGTGAAGGAGCGGGCCAGCTCCTCGGCGACCGAACCCAGGTAGTCGAGCGGCTGGCTGCGCAGGGCCAGCGCGGCGAACCGCCCGGCCAGCGCGTCGTTCTCCCGGCTGAAGGTGATGCCGGGCAGCCGGACCAGCGGGGCGTCGGGGCTCCAGATGTACTCCTGGGAGGGGGGCCGCTCGGCCGGGGGCCGGGGGTCGCAGAGCACCGCCAGGTCCGCGGGCGGCCTCATCACCGCGCAGTCGGCGAACGCCATCGTCTTGGAGTAGAGGAAGACGCCGTTCGCGCCGACGAGGCCGACCCGCTGGTAGGTGGCGTGGAACCAGGCCCCGTACCCCAGGACCGGCAGCGCCGCCGCGACCAGCATCACCCCGGCGACCACCGCGCGGCCCCGCGCCCGGTACAGCAGCCAGCCCGCGAAGAGGGCGGCCAGCGGGAGGCCGACCGTCCTGGTGAGCGTCGCCGCCGCGACCAGCAGGCCGATCCCGCAGGCCGTACGCCGCGTCACCTCGCGGGACAGGGCGAGCAGGACCGCGGCGAGGACCAGCGCGGCGAAGAGCGCGTCGGAGACCAGCAGGTGCTCCAGCTCGATCTGGTAGGCGTCCAGCAGCACCGGCGCGGAGGCGAGCGCCGCCGCCCGGCCGGGGGCGCTCAGCCGCCGGGCGGCGAGGTAGAGCAGGACGCCCGTCGCGAGCCCCAGCAGGTGCTGGACCAGGGCCACGAGGGCGAAGCTGTGCAGCGGCTCCAGCAGGCGCAGGAACATGGAGTACCCCGCGGGGCGGACCAGGTCCGGGCGGGGCTTCAGCGCGGTGACGACGTAGGTGTAGGAGTCGGGGAACCAGATCGCGGGCCGGTAGCCCAGCATGGTCACCGCCCGCAGGACGGCGCCGAGGCCCAGCACCCCGAGGAACCACCGGTGCTCCCGCGCGAGGCCCGGCACCCCGAGGAACCACCGGTGCCCCCGCGCCAGGCCCGGCACTCCCGGGAACCGCCGGTCCTGCCGGACGTGCTCCGGCGCCTCCGGGGCCGGTTCGTGCTCCGGGACCGGCTCGCGCTTTCGGACCGTGCGCCCGCCCGCGAGCCACCGACGCCCCCGTACCCGTCCGGCCACCCGCCGCCCCCTTCGCGCGTTGCGCGTACGCTATCGGCTCCGGCGGGCGGGGCCGTACCGGCGGGTTGCGACTACTCTGCGATGAGGATCATGAGGACCACCTGGCCGGAACGCGTGCGCAGGCCCTCGGCGGGCCGGGTGCTCGCCGTGGCCTCGGCCGCGCCCGCGCTCGTGCTGGCGGGCTGGCTGCTCGCCGGGCTCCCGCTGCTCCTGCTCGGCTGGTTCCGGCCGCTCGCCGCCGTCCCGCTGGGCCTGGCCGCCGCCGCGCTGCTGTGCCGGTACGGCCTGCGCCGCCCGCCCGGGAGCGGGTCCGTGCCGGGGTCCGGGTCCGTGCCGGAGGACAGGTCCGGATCCGGGTCCGTGCCGGAGAGCGGGCCGGGGCAGGCGGCCGGGATCGGGGGGGCGACCCGGTGGCAGGCGGCCGGGGTGCTCGCCGTCGCGGCGGGTTCAGGACTGTTCAACGCGCTGCTGCACAGCGAGCAGCTGATCGTCCGCCGCGACCCCGCCACCTACGCGCAGTACGCCGTCTGGCTGGCAGAGCGCGGTTCGCCGCCGATCCCGTACGGCGAGGCGGCCTTCGGCGGGCCGGATCCGGCGCTCCGCTTCGACAGCGTGGGCTTCTTCGACCACGGCGGCGCGGTGGTGCCGCAGTTCATGCCGGGGCCGCCGACGGTCTACGCGATCGGCCACTGGCTGGGCGGGCTGGACGGCCTCCTGCTGACCCCGCCGGTGCTGGGGGCGCTGGCCGTGCTGGTGTTCGCCGGGACCGCCGCCCGGCTGGCCGGGGCCCGGTGGGCGCCGCTCGCCGCGCTGGCCCTCGCGGTCTGCCTGCCGCTCCTCTACACCTCGCGGACCACCTTCAGCGAGATCCCGTCGCTGATCCTGCTCTTCGGCGGGCTCTCGCTGCTGCTGGACGCCCGCTCCCGGACCGGGGCCGCGCTGGCCGGGCTGGTCTTCGGGCTGGCGGTGCTCGTCCGGATCGACGGCCTGCGGGACGTGCTGCCGGTGCTGGCCTACGCGGGCCTGCTGATCGCGCTGCGCCGGGCAGGTGCGTCCGGCGGCTCCGGGGCGGGGGAGCGGTCCGGTACGCCGGAGCGCGGCGCGTCCGCGGAAGGCGAGGACACGCCGGACGGGCGGTTCGGCCTGCCGCTGCTCGGCGGGCTGCTGGCGGGGGCCGGTCTCGGCTTCGCCGCCGCGTTCCTGCTGGCCGAGCCGTACCTCGACTACCTCGCGGCGTCGTGGCGGCCCCTGCTGGCCGTCTGCGGCGCCGTCCTGCTCTGCACCCTGGCCGCCGCCGCGCTCGCCCCCCGGCTGGCGGGCCCGCTCCGCCGGGCGGCCCGCGTCCGGTGGCTGCCGGAGGCCGCGGCCGGGCTGGTGGCGGCGGTCATGGCGGCCTTCGCCCTCCGGCCCTGGCTGCAGACCGTGACCCGCCGGGCGGTCACCGACGAGGACCGGACGACCGCGGAGTTCATCGAGAAGACGCAGGCGGCCAACGGGCTCGCCGTCGACGGCTCCCGGCTCTACTACGAGGACGCGCTGCACTGGGCGGCCTGGTACGTCGGCGTTCCGGCCGTGCTGCTCGCCACGCTGGCCGCCGCCGTCCTGGTCCGCAGGCTCGTGCGGGGGGCGGCGCGCGCGTGGCTGCTCCCGCTGGCGGTGATCGGCTGGACCACGGTCACCACGCTCTACCGCCCGGCGATCACCCCCGACCACCCGTGGGCCGCCCGGCGGCTGGTCCCCGTCGTGCTGCCCGGCCTGATCCTGCTCGCGGTCTGGGGCCTGCGGCGGATCACCGAGGCGGTCCGGGACCGGGGACACGGCCCCGGCGCGCGCAAGGGCGCCGCCGTCCTCGGCGCGGCGCTGCTGGTCGCGCCCGCCGCCGTCACCTCCATCGGGACCGCGTTCACGCCGGTCGGGCGGGGGGAGCGCGCGGCGGTCGAGGCGATGTGCGCGTCCCTTCCGTCGGACGCCGCGGCGCTCATCGTGGAGCGGGTCACCGCCGACCGGTTCACCCAGCTCGTCCGGGGGGTCTGCGGCGTGCCCGCGGCCCGGGTCGCGGTCGTCCCCGGCACCGACCTGCCGCCCCCGGCCGACGTGACCCGGCTGATCGGCCGCGTCCGGGCGGCGGGCCGTACGCCGGTCCTGCTGGCCGCCGAGGCGGGCCAGCTCGCGCCGTACGGCACGCCGGTCCGGGTGATGGCGCTGCGCACCCGCCAGGACGAGCGCTCCCTCACCGAGGCGCCGAACGGCACCTGGTCGCTGTCCGTCGACGTCTGGATGACCGTGCCCTGAAGGGCCGGGATTCCCCCGCCTCCTGCCCGGCGTCTCCGCTCCGCTGACGGGTGGCGACCGTATGGTGATTTCTCCCCTGATTGGGCATAGTTTCTTGAATGTCGTCCGGGTATGAAGAGATCTCCTTCGGCGGTGGCGATCCGGATCGGGAGCCGTGGCTCCAGGCGTGGACGCGGGCGCATGCCCGGCTGCTGGCGGTCTGCTTCACGGTGGCGGCGGTGCTGGTGGCGGCCGGGACCGGGGGGCGCCACCTGTACGAGCGGTCCCGCGAGCCGCTGCCCCCGCCGGACGCGCCGTTCCCCGTCCAGGTGCGGATCGCGGCCCACCTGTGCGGCCTGGGCGCGGAGGCGTGGGCGTGCCAGGAGCGGCGCGAGGCGACGGAGGCCGACGGCCGGGCGGTCGAGGAGCGGATGCGGGCGATGCCCGAGCTGGCCGGGGCGGCCTTCGTGAGCAGGGAGGAGGACCGCCGCCGGACGCTGGCCTACTACACCGAGGCGGGCGAGCCGGAGAAGATCGAGCTCGCGTTCCTGCACGCGCGGGTCGAGGGGACGCTCCGCCGGAGTGAGGACTTCACGGCGGTGGCCGAGCGGATCGAGGAGCTCCCCGGGGTCAACCGGGTGCTGCGCGTGCCCACCGACTTCTGGGCGGGCAGGGCCGATTTCGCCGTGCACCTGTGCGGGACGGACGACTGGTCCCGGTACGCGTGCCCGAAGCACCGGCCCGCCGGGGTCACGGGGTCGGCGAGCGCGGTGGAGAAGCGGACGGTCCTCGACCGGATCCGGGACCTGCCCGGGGCCGGGACCGTCTACCTGGAGAGCCGCGACCACCGGGTCCGGCTGCTGCGGCACTACCACCCCGAGCGCCCGGCCGGCGACCCGCTGTTCCGGTCCGACCGGTCCTACGAGACCTTCTACGTCCGCTTCTCCGGCCCCGCCGACCTCCCGGCCGCCGCCGCGGCGCTGAAGTCCCTGCCGGGCGTCCGGTCGGTGGCGCCGGTCCGCGCCGGGGGGCACCCCGAGGGACACCCGCTCGCGGCGGACCGGACGGCCGTCTCCGGGTGCGGCGCGCCCCGTCCGGGGACGGGGGCTTGCCCGGCGGGGGAAAGATCGACATAGTCGGGCGGGTGAAGTCCGAGAAGCCGCCCGTGGCGGGGCCCGCGGCAGAAGCCCTCCGCGCCCTCCGGACCGGCGCCCTCCGGACCGGCGTCCGCCGGGCCCTGCTCGCCGCCCTCGCCGTCGCGGCCACCGTGTCGTCCACCGCCGCGGCGGGCGGGGCGGCCGGAGCCGCGAGCCGTCACCCCGCGGGTGCCGCGGCCCTGACGCCGGCGCCGGACGGGCCGTGGGCGGGCGGGCAGAAGATCTCCCCGCCGCCGGACGGACCCTGGCCGCAGGGCGCGACCTTCAGCGTGTTCCTCTGCAAGGCCGGTGACCCGTTCGAGAACTGCGGCGGGCGGGCGCTCACGGCGAAGCAGCGGCGCGCGCTCCAGGCGAGGCTGGAGGCGATGCCGGAGGTGGGCGAGGTGGAGTTCGAGTCCCGCCGGGAGGCCTACGAGAACTTCAAGGAGCACAACGCCGACGAAAAGGCTCTGATCTCGGCCATCAGCGCCGAGGACATACCGGAGTCGTTCCGGGGCACGCTCCACCGGCGGGCGGACAGAGCGTCGTTCGAGTCCGCGATGGAGAAGACGGCGGGCGTCTCCAGCGTCTGGGTCCTGGGCGGTCGGTTCTGGGAGGGCAAGGCGGACGTCAGGGTCACGCTGTGCGGGAAGAGGGACCCGGACGCGGAGGCGGACGATCCCTGCGCCGGGCGCGGCCCCGCCACGAGACGGGAGAGGGACGCGGTCGAGGCCGCCCTGAGCGGTATGCGGGAGGTCCAGCAGGTCTACGTCGAGGACGCCGCGCACGCCGGCCGGGTCTTCGACTTCTGGCTCATGCGCAGGAAATCCAGGGCCGAAGCGCACTCCGGGTCCTACTACGTCAGGCTCGTGAACCGGGAGAACGCGCGGGCGGTGGCCGGGTACGTCGAAGCCGTGCCGGGAGTGGCGGGCACCGAGATCGTCGACGCCGGCTGAACCGTGTGCGAGCCGCCCGAAGCGGGTGATGTGGGTCCGGGGTCCGGCCGGGCAGAGTATCCTCGCCTGCCGTGAGCACGCCCGAGACCCCCGAGAGTGGACCAGCTGTGGACGCAACGCCGTACGTCACGATCGTCCTGCCCTGCTACAACGAGCAGGACCACGTCATCGACGAGGTCGAGCGCATCTGCCGGGCCATGGACGGCAGCGGCTACACCTACGAGCTCGTGGCCGTGGACGACTGCTCCACCGACGCGACCCTGGCCCGGCTGCAGGAGGCCGCGCCGCGCTTCCCGAACATGCGGATCAGGGCGTTCCACCGCAACGGCGGCTCGGGCACGGTCCGCCGGATCGGCACGCAGGAGGCGCGCGGCGAGATCGTCGTGTGGACCGACGCCGACATGACCTACCCGAACGAGCGCATCCCCGAGCTGGTCCAGCTCCTGGACAAGGACCCCGGGATCGACCAGGTGGTCGGCGCGCGCACCACCGAGGAGGGCTCGCACAAGTTCCTGCGGGTCCCGGCGAAGTGGGTCATCCGCAAGATCGCCGAATGGCTGGCCGGGCAGAAGATCCCCGACCTCAACTCGGGCCTGCGGGCGTTCCGCAAGTCGGTGGCCCGGCCGTACCTGCGGCTGCTGCCGCCCGGGTTCTCCTGCGTCACGACGATCACGCTGTCGTTCCTGTCGAACCAGCACGACGTGTACTACCTGCCGATCGAGTACAGCAAGCGGGCGGGCACGTCGAAGTTCAGCTTCGTCTCCGACGCCTACCGCTACATCCTGCAGGTGCTGCGGATGGTCATGTACTTCAACCCGCTCAAGGTCCTCATGCCGCCGGCGATCTGGCTGGTCGCCATCGGCCTGGCCAAGGGCGTCTACGACAACGTCAAGACCCCGTTCTACCTGGCCAACAACACCATCATCATCTTCGTGACGGGGCTGCTGATCGGCTCGCTGGCGCTGCTGGCCGACCTCATCGTCCGCTCCCGCAGCGAGTAGGGGAGCGGGCGTGCGGATCGCGATCGTCGGGCCGACCTACCCCTACAAGGGCGGCGGCGCCGCGCACACCACCGAGCTCGCCCACCGGCTGCGGGCCGCCGGGCACGACGTGGTGATCGAGTCGTGGCGGGCGCAGTACCCCGCGTTCCTCTACCCGGGGCGGCAGACCGCCGACACCCCCGACGGCGAGCCGTTCGGGAACGTCCGCCGGGTGCTCGACTGGCGCCGCCCGGACGGCTGGGTCGCCTGCGGGCGGCGGCTGCGCTCGGCCGACCTGGTGGTCCTGGCCGTGCTCAGCCCGGTGCAGGTCCCGCCCTACCTGGGCATCCTGTACGGCCTGCGCAGCCGGGCGAAGGCGGCGGCTCCCCGCGTGGTGGCGCTGTGCCACAACGTGCTGCCGCACGAGCGCAAGCCGTACGACAGGCCGCTGATGCGGGCGCTGCTGCGCCGGGTGGACGGGGTGCTGGTCCACTCGCCGGCGCAGGCGGAGCTGGCCCGCGCCCTGGCGCCCGCGCCGGTGACGACGGCGCAGATGGCGCCGCACCTGCCGGCCGGGGAGCGGGTGCGGGCCGAGCCGGGGCCGGAGCGGCGGGTGCACCGGCGGCTGCTCTTCTTCGGGCTGGTCCGGCCGTACAAGGGGCTCGACGTGCTGATCCGGGCGCTGCCCGAGGGCGTCGCGCTCCGGGTGGCCGGGGAGTTCTGGGGCGGGCAGGCGCAGACGGAGGCGCTGGTCGCCGAGCTCGGGCTGGCCGATCGGGTGGAGCTGCGGCCGGGCTACGTGGCCGCCGAGGACGTGCCGGGCCTGTTCGCGGACGTGGACGCGCTGGTCCTGCCCTACCGCAGCGGTACGGCCAGCCAGCAGGTGTGGCTCGGCCACGAGCAGGGCGTGCCGGTGATCGCGACGCGGGTGGGCACGCTCGGCGACCACGTCACCGACGGGGTGGACGGCCTGCTGGCCGAGCCGGGCTCGGTGGAGTCGCTGCGCGAGGTGCTGGCGCGGTTCTACGCGCCCGGCGAGCCGGAGCGGCTGCGCGCGGGGGTCAAGGCCGTGGACCCCGGGCCCTACTGGGCGGCGTACGTCGAGGCGCTGGTCGCGGCGGCCTCCCCGGGCGGCTGAGCGGCCCGGCGGCCCAGCAGGAAGCCGATCCCGGCCCAGGCCACGTCGGTGAGGGTGAAGGCGAGGCGGGAGAGCACGGCGACGACCACGGCGTTGCCCGTGCCGACCGAGGGCGCGAGCACGAGGACCATCGCGCCCTCGCGCACGCCCACGCCCGCCGGGACGAACGCGGCGAGCAGGCCGCTCGCCCAGGCGAACGCGTAGGCCCCGGCGCCGAGCAGATAGGTGGAGAGGGAGAAGTCGCCGGTCAGGTCGCCGAGGACGAGCCAGGCGTGCAGGCCGTAGACCAGCCAGCCGGAGACCGTCCAGGCCACGGCGGCCAGCAGGGCGCGGCCGGGCAGCACCTCGTCGAGGGGGTCCCTGCGGGCCAGGCGCAGGACCAGGTTCAGGCCCCAGGTGAGGACCCCCGGGTGCAGGCAGACGGCGATCACCGGGACGATCAGGGCGAGGTACCACGCCTGCTCGGCCACCGACCGGGCGGTGAACGGCAGCGTGGCGGCGGCCAGCGCGACCGCGCAGCCGAGCGAGACCACCAGGGCGATCGAGGTGGCGCTGAAGGTGCGCCGGGGCGGGCAGCCGTGGTCGCGGCCCAGCTCCATCATCGCGGCGTAGGCCCAGACCGAGCCGGGGACGTACTTGCCGAGCTGGCCGACGAAGAGCACCCGCGCGGCCACCCCGAGCGGGAACGCCGAGCCGAGCCCGGCGACGACCCGCCGCCAGGCGACCATCATCAGGCCGGCCCCGGTCGTCACCGCCGCGCACGCCCCGGCCGGCGACCACCACGACAGCCGGGCGAGCGCCGAGACGGTCCCGTCCCAGCTGCGGTGCAGGCCGTACCCGGCGAAGGCCAGGGCGACCAGTGCCAGCAGGACCCGGAGCAGGCGGCTGGACCGCAGACGGCTGAGCAGGCGGCCGGGCAGGCGGCCGGGCAGGCGGCTGAGCATCCGCTCAGGGTACGACGTGAGGGTTACCCGGCGGTAGGGTCGCGGCTCGCCGGTAGCCTTGGGCACCGCGCAAGCAGGCGGACGAGGAACGGTGGGACGGATGGCGACGGGCAGGGCGGGTGCGCAGCGGCAGGCGCAGCTGGAGTACTCCGAGTTCCAGGCGGCGATGCTGGACGAGGAGAAGCGCCGCAGGAAGGCCGCGAAGATCGTGGCCGTGCTCGGCCACTTCCTCGGCCGGGACACCGACGTGCTGAAGGGGCTGACCGTCGCCGACATCGGCTGCTCGGCCGGGTTCATCGCCGACGAGCTGGCGGAGGCGGGCGCGGCCCGGACGTTCGGCGTGGACATCGACGTGCCGGGCCTGCGCAGGGCGGCCGGGCGCTTCGGCGACCGGGTCGCGTTCGTCTGCGCGGACGGCACCGCGCTGCCCTTCCCCGACGGCTCGATCGACGTGCTGGTCTTCAACCACATCTACGAGCACGTGGTCGACCCGGACGCGATCATGGCGGAGATGCGCCGGGTGCTGTCCGACGAGGGCGTGCTCTACCTGGGCCTGGGCAACCGGCTCGGGGTGATGGAGCCGCACTACAGGCTGCCGTTCCTGTCCTACCTGCCGCCCGCGCTGGCCGACCGCTACGTGCGCCTGTCCGGCCGGGCCGACAGCTACTACGAGCGCTACCGGACCCGGCGCGGCCTGCGCAGGATGGTCCGCGGCCTGCGGGTCTGGGACTACACCTTCCCGGTGCTGGCCACCCCGGCGGCCTTCGCCGGCTCCGAGCTGTTCCCCGGCGCCGTGGGCCGCGCCGCCGAGGCGGTGCTGTCCCGGCTGCCCCGCGCCGTGCTGCGCGCGCTGCTGCCGGTGGTGCCGACCTACCTGTGGGTGGCGACCAAGAGCACCCGCCGCCCGGCGGGGGCGCGCCTGCCGCAGCCCCCCGACCCGGTCGTCCCGCGGTGAAGCGGCTGGTCCGGATCGCGTTCCTGCTCGCCGCGCTGGGCTTCGGCACGTGGGCGGTGGCGGGCCAGTGGGAGGCCGTGCGGGCCGGGTTCGCCCGGCTGTCGTGGACGGCGCCGGCGCTCTCGCTGGTCGCGGTGGTCGCCGCGCTGGGCGGCGGGATGCTGACGTGGCGGGCGCTGCTGGCCGACCTCGGCTCGCCGCTGCCGGTGCGCCCCGCGGCGAAGGTCTTCTTCGTCGGCCAGCTCGGCAAGTACATCCCCGGCTCGCTCTGGCCGGTCGTCGCCCAGATGGAGATGGGCCGCGAGCTGGGCGTGCCCCGCTCGCGCAGCGCCGCGGCGTTCTTCCTGACGCTGCCGGTCCAGCTCGGCAGCGGGCTGCTGGTGTCGGCGGTGACGCTGCTCGCCGCCCTGCCGGGCTCCGCGGCGCCGTACGCGTGGGCGTTCCTGCTGGTGCCCGTGCTCGCGGTGGCGCTGGAGCCGCGGGTGGTCAACGCGGTCATCGGGTTCGGGCTGCGCAGGCTCGGGCGCGAGCCGCTGGAGCGCGCGCTTACCCGGCGCGGGATGCTCACCGCCCTGGGCTGGGCGCTGCTCGGCTGGACCGCCTACGGCCTGCACCTGGCCGCGATCCTGTACGAGCTGGGCCCGTCCGGCCCGTCGGTGGCGGTCTTCTCCGTCGGCGCGTTCGCGCTGTCCTGGTGCCTGGGGATCATGACGTTCGTGGTCCCGGCCGGGGCCGGGGTGCGCGAGGTGGCGATGGTCGCGGTGCTGGCGCCCGTGCTGGACCGCGGACCGGCCATCACCGCGGCGCTCTGCTCCCGGATCGTGATCGTCCTCGGCGACCTGCTCTGCGCGGGCGCGGCCGGACTGGCGGCCCGGCTGGCGGCGCGACGGACGGCCCGGCGGACGGAGCACCCGGACGCGATGGCGACCAGCGAAAAGACCGGTGATTGATCCCACGCTTGCGGCGGCTCTCCCCGTATGGTGAAGCGACGTGGGAACGTCGGGTCCCACGCGGCCGGTCGGGGGAGTGATCCCTATCAACGGGCCGTCGAACAGTGGGCTAACCTCTCGGAATGGCGGAGACCCCTTTGTCGGATCTTGAGGCGATCCTCCTCGTCGGAGGACGGGGGACGCGGCTGCGTCCCCTGACGCTGGGCACCCCCAAGCCGCTGCTGCCCACGGCGGGGGTCCCCTTCCTGGCGCACCAGCTCGCGCGGGCCCGCTCGTTCGGGGTGGGCCGCATCGTGTTCGCCACGTCCTACCGGGCGGAGATGTTCTCCGAGGCGTTCGGGGACGGCTCGGCGTTCGGGCTCTCCATCGAGTACATGACCGAGGAGACCCCGCTCGGCACCGGCGGCGCGATCCGCAACGCGGCCGAGGCGCTGACCTGCGGCCCGGACGCGCCCGTGCTGGTGCTCAACGGCGACATCCTGTCCGGGCACGACATCGGCGACCAGGTCGCCCGGCACGTGTCCCGCGGGGCCGCCGTCACGCTGCACCTGACCGAGGTCGAGGACCCCTCGCGCTTCGGCTGCGTGCCGACCGACGCGGAGGACCGGGTCACCGCCTTCCTGGAGAAGACCCCGAACCCGGTCACGAACCTGATCAACGCGGGCTGCTACGTCTTCACCCGCTCGGTGATCGACGCCATCCCGGAGGGCCGGGTCGTCTCGGTCGAGCGGGAGACCTTCCCCGGGCTGATCGAGGACGGCGCCCTGGTGCTCGGCTACGCCGACGCCTCCTACTGGCTGGACGTGGGCACCCCGGCCGCCTTCGTCAAGGGCTCGCGCGACCTGGTCCTCGGCCGCCTGGCCTCGCCCGCGCTGCCCGGCCCGCCCGGCGACCTCCTCGCCCTGCCCGGCGCGACGGTCTCGCCCGAGGCCAAGGTCTCCGGCGGGTCGGTGGTCGGCGCCCACGCGGTCGTGGAGGCCGGCGCCCGGATCACCGGGAGCGTGCTCGGCGACGGCTGCGTGGTGCACGCCGACGCGGAGGTGGTCGACTCGGTGGTCGGCGCCGGGGCCCGCGTCGCGTCCGGGACGGTCCTGCGCGACGTGGTCATCGGCGACGGCGCCGTGGTCGGCGCCGGCAACGAACTCCTGGCGGGCAGCCGGGTCTGGCCCGGCGTGGTGCTCCCCGAGTGCGCGGTCCGCTTCTCCAGTGACGTCTGAGCGCCACCGGTGAACGGCAGCACCGCTCCGGCGGCGTCGGGGACGGCGCCGGTGAGCGTCGCCGCCGTCCCGGCGGCGCCTGCGCACCGCGGGGCGGGCGGCGCGGTGCCTCCGGCGGCGCCGGTGATCGCCGTGCCGGAGCGGTGCCTGCGGTGGGACGGGCCGCTCGACGTCGAGCTGGTCCTGCAGCCGTGCCGGCGCGGGAGCGGCGACCCGACCTGGCGGAGGACGCCCGACGGGGCGGTCTGGCGGACCTGCCGGACTCCCGGCGGTCCCGGCACGCTCCGGGTCGCCCGGCGCGGCGGGGAGGTCACGGGGACCGCCTGGGGGCCGGGGGCCGAATGGCTGCTGGAGACGCTGCCCGCGCTGCTCGGCGCCGGGGACGACCCGTCGGGGTTCGTCCCGGGGCACCGCGTGCTGCGCGAGGCGGCCCGGCGCCACCCCGGTCTGCGGATCTGCCGGACCTCCCGGGTGCTGGAGGCCCTGGTGCCCGCCGTGCTGGAGCAGAAGGTCGTGCTGGCCGAGGCCCGGCGGGCGTGGCGGTGGCTGCTCCTGCGGTACGGCGGGCCCGCGCCGGGACCCGCCCCCGAGGGCATGCGGGTCTTCCCCGAGCCCGAGGTCTGGCGGTCGATCCCGTCGTGGGACTGGCACCGGGCCGGGACGGAGGCCGTACGGGCCCGGACGATCGCGAACGCCGCGCGGCACGCCGAGAAGCTGGAGGCGGCGCAGGACAGCGCGGAGCTGGATCGGCTGCTGCGGGCCCTGCCCGGCATCGGGGTCTGGACGTCGGCGGAGGTGCGCCAGCGCTCGCACGGCGACCCCGACGCGGTCTCGGTGGGCGACTACCACCTGCCGTCGCTGGTGGGCTGGTCGCTGGCGGGGGAGAAGGTCGACGACGCGGGCATGCTCCGGCTGCTGGCCCCCTACCGGGGGCACCGCCACCGGGTCAGCCGGCTGCTGAGACTGGGCGGGGTGCGGCCGCCCGCTCGCGGGCCGCGGATGCCGGCACGGGACTACCGGTCGTTCTAAAGCCGCCGGTCCCGGACCCGTGGGGCTCCGGGTCGGCCGGTCTCCAGTCACGACCGTCGCGCGTGTCGGCTCCGATCAGCGGGGCGAGGACGGCGACGGCGGCGAGGGCGACGAAGAACCAGATCATTTCCTGCTCCTTGCGGGGTGTTCCGGTGGGATGCCTCTAGTTTATGCAAGCGCAAGCATTTACGTCTATCGAGACTTGCTTGAGTGAACCGTTTAGCATTATTCAAATGATCTCGCGATCCGCCCGGGCGCGCGGACGTGTCGGCGTCGGGGCGGTGGGTTCAACGGTCCACCTTCGCGCCTTCTATGTCAATTTTTATTAGTTTTAGACTGGCGGGCGCGCCGCCCGGCCGGCGGAGGCCAGGGACGCCGGTCCCGGAGCGTTGACCTAATGTGCGTACATGAGCGCCACTCCCACCGATGCCGCGATGCGCCGGGCCCTGGCCCGGGCGCGCGACGGCAAAGCCCTCGATCTGTCCGAGGCCACCGTCCTGCTGCACGCCAGGGACGCCGATCTGGAGACCCTGCTCGGCCACGCCGGACGGGTCAGGGACGCGGGGCTGGAGGCCGTCGGCCGGGCGGGGATCATCACCTACAGCCGCAAGGTCTTCATCCCGCTGACCCGCCTGTGCCGCGACCGGTGCGGCTACTGCACGTTCGCCACCGCCCCGCACAAGCTCGACAGCGTGTTCATGAGCCCCGACGAGGTCGTGGAGATCGCCCGGCAGGGCGCGGCGGCGGGCTGCAAGGAGGCGCTGTTCACCCTGGGCGACCGGCCCGAGGACCGCTGGCACCAGGCCCGCGAGTGGCTGGACGCGCACGGCTACGACGACACGCTCTCCTACGTGCGGGCGATGGCGATCCGGGTGCTGGAGGAGACCGGGCTGCTCCCGCACCTCAACCCCGGCGTGCTGACCTGGCGCGACCTGCAGCGGCTCAAGCCGGTCGCGCCCTCGATGGGCATGATGCTGGAGACCACCTCGCGCCGCCTGTTCGAGGAGAAGGGGCAGCCCCACCACGGCTCGCCCGACAAGGACCCCGCCGTGCGGCTGCGCGTGCTGGAGGACGCCGGACGCTCCAACGTGCCCTTCACCAGCGGCATCCTGATCGGCATCGGCGAGACGGTGCAGGACCGGGCCGAGTCGCTGTTCGCGCTGCGCAGGACGGCCCGCGAGTACGGCGGGATCCAGGAGGTCATCGTCCAGAACTTCCGCGCCAAGCCCGACACGGCGATGCGCGGCATGCCCGACGCCGACCTGCAGGAGCTGGCCGCCACGATCGCGGTGGCCCGCCTGGTCCTGGGCCCGAGGACGCGCCTGCAGGCCCCGCCGAACCTGGTCGACGCCGAGTACGGCCTGATGATCCGGGCCGGGATCGACGACTGGGGCGGGGTCTCGCCGCTGACGCCCGACCACGTCAACCCCGAGCGCCCCTGGCCGCAGATCGACGAGCTCGCCGCCCGCACGGCCGCCGCCGGGTTCACCCTGCGCGAGCGGCTGACGATCTACCCGGAGTACGTGCTCGCCGGCGAGCCCTGGCTCGACCCGCGGCTGGCCGTCCACGTCGCGGCCCTCGCCGACCCGGCGACCGGGCTGGCGAGGGAGGACGCCGAGATCGTCGGCCGTCCCTGGCAGGAGCCCGACGGCGGCTTCGCCTCCTCCGGCCGGACCGACCTGCACACGGCCGTCGACACCGAGGGACGCACCGCCGACCGCCGCGACGACTTCGACCACGTCTACGGGGACTGGGAGGCGCTGAAGGAGCGCCTGCCCGCCGCCTCGCCGACCGCGCCGCCGGGCGGCTCCGGAAGCGGCGGCGCCGTCCCCGGGGACGTGCTGCGGGCGCTGCGCCGGGCGGAGGCCGACCCCGCGGGGCTGACCGAGGCCGAGGCGCTGACCCTGCTCGGCCTCGCCGGGGGGCCCGACGGGGCCGGGGCCGACGACGCGGGGCTGGACGAGCTCTGCCGGATCGCGGACGGCCTGCGCCGCGAGGCCGCGGGCGACGAGGTGACCTACGTCGTCAACCGGAACATCAACTTCACCAACGTCTGCTACACCGGCTGCCGGTTCTGCGCCTTCGCGCAGCGCCGTACCGACGCCGACGCCTACACGCTCTCGCTCGACCAGGTCGCCGACCGGGCCGAGGAAGGCTGGCGGGCCGGGGCGACCGAGGTGTGCATGCAGGGCGGCATCCACCCCGACCTGCCGGGCACCGCCTACTTCGACATCGCCCGGGCGGTCAAGGCGCGGGTGCCGGAGATGCACGTCCACGCGTTCTCCCCGATGGAGGTCGTCAACGGCGCCGGCCGGACGAACCTGTCGGTCGCGGACTGGCTGACCGCGGCGAAGGAGGCCGGCGTCGACTCCCTGCCGGGCACCGCGGCGGAGATCCTCGACGACGACGTGCGCTGGGTGCTGACCAAGGGCAAGCTGCCCGCCGCCGAGTGGGTGGAGGTGATCACCACCGCCCACCGGCTCGGCATCCCGACGACCTCCACGATGATGTACGGCCACGTCGACACCCACGCCCACTGGGTCCGGCACATCCGCCTCATCCGCCGCATCCAGGAGGAGACCGGCGGGTTCTCCGAGTTCGTGCTGCTGCCGTTCGTGCACCACAGCGCGCCCATCTACCTGGCCGGGATCGCCCGCCCCGGCCCGACCGCGCGGGAGAACCGGGCCGTGCACGCGCTGGCCCGGATCCTGCTGCACGGCGCGATCGGCAACATCCAGTGCTCCTGGGTGAAGCTCCGCGACGACCTGTGCCGCCAGGTGCTCTCCGGCGGGGTCAACGACCTGGGCGGCACGCTGATGGAGGAGACGATCAGCCGGATGGCCGGGTCGGAGAACGGCTCGTTCAAGACGATCACCGAGCTCGCCGCCATGGTCGCCCCCACCGGGCGGCCGGTGCGGCAGCGGACCACCTCGTACGGCGTGCCGGACGCGGAGCGGCTGGCCGCCTCGGCGGCCAGCGACGGGGTTTGTCAAAGCGTGCGTAACTTCGTGCCGCTTGATCGTCTATAACAAGTTCTCTGGTGACTTGCGCTTCATAAGGGAAGTATTGGGAGAATTATCACTCCCCTGAAGCGAGAGGTCCCAGCGTGCCCTCTTCCGGTCGACATCGCGTGGCCGCCGGCGCCGAGAGGCGCCGGCACCAGGCACTGACACGTGTTTCACTCGCCGCGGTGGCTCTGGCGGTCGCCGCCGCCGGAATCGTGGTGGTGGTCACCGACCGGATCGGTGCGGGCTGCTCCGGGGAGCCGGTCCTGGTGGACGTCGCCGCCGCGGTGGACATCGCCCCCACCGTGATGGACGCGGCCGGGCGGTTCAACGCGGGCAGGACCGAGGTCGACGGCCGGTGCGTGCTGGTCCAGGTCACCGAGCAGCCCCCGGCCACCGTGCTGCGAACCCTGATCGGGGACACCGCGGGCGTGCTCGCCTCCCGGCCGGACGGCTGGATCTCCGACTCCTCCGCCTGGATCCGGCTGGCCCGCAAGCAGGGCGCGGCCGACCTGGCGGGCACCGAGACCGTGATGGCCACCTCGCCCCTGGTCTTCGCCACCCGGACCTCGCTGGCCAGGCGGTTCGCGGTCGGCAGGACGGAGATGAACTGGCGGATGGTCTTCCCGCCGACCACCCGGGGCCGCGTCCAGCCCACCGAGAACGAGCCCGACGTGGTCCGCGTCCCCGACCCGTCGCTCGCCGGGGCCGGCATCGCCACCGTGGCCGCGGCCAGGGACGTGGTGGGCAGCGGCGCCGAGGCCGACCGGGCGCTCACCGCGTTCGTCCGGTGGGCCCAGGCCGGGGCGGCGCCCGACTACCGCAGCATGCTCGACGCGATCGACGAGCGCTCCTTCTGGAAGCGGCCCGTCGTGATCGTCCCCGAGCAGTCGGTGTGGGAGCACAACCGGCGGCCCTCCGCCGACCCGCTGGTCGCGCTCCACCCGCGCGAGGGCACTATCAACCTCGACTACCCCTACGTGGTCACCTCCGGCGACCCGGACAGGGCGGCCGGCTCCCGGGCCTTCGCCTCCTGGCTCCGCTCCGCGCAGACCCAGGACGCGGTACGGCGGGCGGGCTTCCGCTCGGCCGACGGCAGCCTGGGCCCCTACTCGCCCGGTCCCGAGATCCCCACCGCGGCGCCCCGCACCCGCCCGGCCATCGTGCCCGCGGTGATCGACGAGGCGCTGGAGGCGTGGAGCCGGCTGGCCCCGCCGACCAACATCCTGGTCCTGGCCGACGCCTCCCGGCACATGGCCGAGCCGATCAGGGGGGAGAAGGGGAGGACCAAGCTGACGGTCGCCCTCGACGCCGCCCGGCTGGGCCTGCAGCTCTTCCCGCACTCGACCCACATGGGCATGTGGGAGTTCGCCGACGCCAAGGGCGCGGGCGGCGACCACCGCGAGCGGGTGGGGCTCGGCCCGATCACCGAGTCCGAGGACGGGCGGGTGATCCGGCGCAGCCGCCTGGAGGAGCTCACCCGGACCCTGCGCGCCGACCCCGGGCGGGCCAGTTCCCTGCACGACTCGATCCTGGCCGGGTTCCGCGAGGTGACCGAGGCCTACGACGAGGGCATGAACAACACGCTCCTGGTCATCACCGCGGGCAAGGACGACGGCAAGGGGATCTCCGGCGGGGAGCTGGCCGAGAAGCTGCGCGAGGAGTGGGACCCGCAGTACCCCGTCCAGGTCGTCGTGCTGGCCTTCGGCGACGACCTCGACCGCGCCACCCTCGACCGGGTCGCCTCGATCACCAACGGCTCCCTGCACGTCGCCCGGGAGCCCGGCGAGATCATCGACGTCTTCCTCTCCGCCCTGGCCCGCCGCCTCTGCCACCCCACCTGCCGCAAGGCCTGACTTCCCCGGCCCGCATCCGGCAGCGGCGAATGGCCACCGGGGGAGGCCGTACCCGGCCCGGCCGCCTGGACCCGGCGAAGGGCCGGTCCACCGGCAGGACGACCGGACCTGCGGCGCTTCTCGGCGGAGAGGTCCGGCAGATTCCGGCTGAGCCATTCGGCGGGAGATGTAGGCGTGGGAACGGGGGCATGATGACGTGTGTGAATGGAGAACCTGGGTTGTGGGGTGACGAGGACGGTCTCTCGTGGGATGACGTGGAAGAGATCGTCCGACATGCCACGCCGGTGGAGGTCGTACGGGATCGGCGGAGTGTTCGGGTCGAATACCGGCGCCTGCGTCACGGCTGGCGTGCGGTCTCGCCGGATCTGCCCGATCTCGATGTGCGGAGTCGGACGCTTGCCGATGCCAAGCGCCTGGTTCGGGAGGCGTTGGAAGGGTGGCTCGACCCTCAGGCGACGATCGTGGACCGGGTCGTCCGGAGCGATTCTCAGACCTGGACGACCCCTCCGCTGCTCCTTCCGTTCCAAGGCGGAGGCGGGGCCTCGGCGGCGTCGGCTACCGGAACTTCCACCACCCCCTCCTGAATATCGAGTTCGTGCAGGAGGGCGTCTGATCGGAAGTTGAAGGCCGCAAACCCGGTCCTTCGAAGCCGGATAAGGCCGATGCGTACCCGTACGCTTAACACGATCAAGCGGTATCATGTCAGCCATGTCCCGGATCGTGAAGCGTGCCTACAGGTACCGCTTCCATCCCACTCCCGAGCAGGCCGCACTGCTGACGCGGACGTTCGGGTGCGTGCGGCTGGTCTGGAACAGGGCACTGGCCGAACGCACCCGCCGCTACAAGGACGAGGGCGTCTCCACCTCGTATGTGGAAACAGCCAAATGGCTCACCGCCTGGAAGCAGGAGCCCGGCCTGGAGTTCCTGAAGGACGTTTCGAACGTCCCCTTGCAGCAGGTGCTTCGCGCTCAGCAGGTGGCGTTCAACAGCTTCTTCGCCAGGCGCGCCCGCTACCCGCGGTTCAAGTCCCGCAAGAAGTCCCGGGCGTCGGCGACGTTTCAGAACAACGCTTTTTCGTTTCGGGACGGCGCGCTGAAACTGGCGAAGATGGACGCGCCTTTGGACATCGTCTGGTCGCGTCCGCTTCCGCGGGGCGCGGAGCCGTCCACGGTGACGGTGTCGCGTGACGCGGCCGGGCGCTGGTTCGTCTCCCTGCTGGTGGAGGAGGCGATCCGCCCGCTCGATCCCGTAGAGCGGTCGGTGGGCGTGGACGCCGGGATCACGTCCCTGCTCACGCTGTCGACCGGCGAGAAGATCACCAACCCGAAGCACGAGCGGGCCGACCGCGAGCGCCTGGCCAAGGCGCAGCGCAACCTCGCCCGCAAGGCGAAGGGCTCGAGCAACCGGGCCAAGGCGCGGATGAAGGTCGCCCGCGTCCACGCCCGGATCACCGACCGCCGCCGCGACTTCCTGCACAAACTCACCACACGGCTTGTTCGCGAGAACCAAGTGATCGCCGTGGAGGACCTGACCGTCCGCAACCTGGTCAAGAACCACTCGCTGGCGCGCGCCATCTCCGACGCCTCCTGGCGAGAGCTGCGGACGATGCTGGAGTACAAGACCGCCTGGTACGGACGGGAACTGCTGGTCGTCGACCGCTGGTTCCCCTCCTCCAAGCTGTGTTCCACGCGGGGATGCGGTCATGTCAACGGCGCCATGCCGCTGAACGTCCGGGCCTGGACGTGCCCGCAGTGCGGCACCGTCCACGACCGGGATGTCAACGCCGCGAAGAACATCCTCGCCGCCGGGCTGGCGGAGAGGTAAAACGCCTGCGGAGGGCTGGTAAGACCGGTCCCGGAGTTCTCCGGGGAGGCGCGGCCCGATGAAACAGGAACACCGACCCGCGAGGGAAGGAGCCCCGGGCCTTCAGACCCGGGAGGATGTCAAGCAGGCATTCATTGTGCTGTGCGATGCGGCGCAGCATGACGGTTCCAGTGGAAAGATCAACATATTGGGTGGCGACTGGTCGGCCACCGACACGAAGCTGCCGCAGAGTGCGCTGGCGGTTTTCGTCCGCGCGTCCTGGGAGGAGGCGGCCACACGACGGGCCTTCGCCCTTCGGCTGCTCGATGACGATGGCAGGCCCGTCACTGCCGGAACTCCGGGGAAGGAACGGCCGGTCGAGTACAGCGGAGCCATGGAACTCAGTGGCGCAGCGGCCACGGTCGATGACGCCGTCCGGTCAGTCGACATCCACAACAGCTTCGCCGTCACGGTTCCCCGGCTTCCTCTGCTGCCAGGCCGGCGTTATACGTGGAGCCTCGAGGTCGACGGACGGGTTCTCACCTCGGTGGCCTTCGCTGTGACATCGGATGCCGGAGCAGACCCCGAGAGCTGAAGCCTGCGTTGAGATCCGATGATGCGGTTGGCCGGGCGTGATCATCGTCGGAGGCCTGCGGGCCGCTTCGCCTGTTGACCACCGGATGGTAAGCCACGATGTCGGGGCGGTCCGTCGCCTCTCCTGCTCCACCTGTTCGGAGGCCGGGGCGCCGGTGAACGCCTCATCGCAGGAACCGCCGCGCGCCGCGCAGCCTGGTGCGGAGTCGCCGCCGGGTCGTGCCGCACTCCAGGCGCACGTCCAGCGGGCCGGGCACGCCGGAGTCCGCTCGCCGGCCTGAGGGCAGCCGGTCCGGGTCGAGTCCGTCGCGCCGGGCGATGAGCAACCCCAGCTCGTACCGGCTCACCGCGTCGGCTCCGGCGACGTGGTGGACGCCGTGATACCCGGACACGGCGAGTTCGAGGAGCGCCGCGGCGAGATCGGCGACGTGCACGGGGCACCGCACGTCGTCGGTGAACAGCACTCCCTGCCTCCGGCCGGTGGCCAGGGAATGCACCAGCGCCTCGTGCGGGGAGCCGCCGTCGCCGATGATCAGGGATGTCCGGGCTATCACCGAGGTCGGCGCGATCGCGGTCACCGCCGTCTCGGCGGCGGCCTTGGCCGCGCCGTACGGGGTGATCGGGTCGGGGGCGCACGTCTCGTCGTAGCGGATCGCGGCACCGGAGAAGACCGCGTCGCTGGAGACGTGGACCAGCCGCCCGCCCGCCGCGGAGACGGCGAGAGCCACGTTCGCGGCTCCGACGGCCGTGGTCGTCCAGTCCGCCTGCCGATACGCGGCGTTGACGACCGCCTCCGGGCGGAACGCGCCGATCAGCGCGTCGACGTCCTCCCGCCGGTGCACGTCGAGCGGCGACCACTCGACACCCGCGGTCTCTCCCGGCCGGGTCAGGTAGGTCGCGGCCACCTCGTGCCCGGCCGCCGAGCACCGCCGGACGAGTTCGCCGCCGAGGAGACCGCTGCCGCCGACGATGAGGAGCCTCATGACCGGCCACCGTAGCCGATCACACGACGACCTCCCGTGGAGGAGCGTAGATCGGCTCACGTCAACGAGCGTAAGTCGATTTACACTTCTCGGCTCGTCGGCTCCCGGAGCCCGAGGGCCCGCCCTACAGCACGACGGTGAAGTCGGCGGCGGCGCGGGGGGCGCGGTCGCGGGGCGGGGCGGCCGGGCGGCCGATGGCGACGGCGCCCATCGGATCCCAGTCCGCGGGCAGGCCGAGCACCTCGCGGACCACGTCCCGGCAGAACATGGTGGACGACACCCAGGCCGAGCCCAGGCCCTCCACGGCGAGCTGGACGAGGAAGTTCTGCACCCCGGCGCCCGTCGCGACGACGAACATCTCCCGCTCGGCCGCGTTGCGGCGGTCGTCGCGGTAGGTGTGCGAGCCGTCCATCACCAGGCAGGGCACGGCCAGGTAGGGGGCGTTCCGCAGCACGTCGCCGCGGCGGACCCGCTTGGCGATCGACTCCGCGGAGAAGCCGTCCCCGCGCAGGTCGGCGATCCACGCCTCGCGCATGGCGTCGAGCAGCTTCTCCCGGATCCCCGCCGACTCCAGCAGCACGAACCGCCACGGCGTGGTGTGGTGCGGCGCGGGCGCGGCGATGGCCGCCTCCACGGCCCGCCGCACCTTGGCGCCGTCGACCGGCTCGGCGGAGAACTCCCGGATCGTACGGCGGGCGAAGACCACGTCGCGCGAGCCGTACCGGAACATGTCCTCCTCGGACTGGCGGACCACCTCGCGGATGCCGGGGCCGTCGTCGGCGGTGGTGTACTCGGCCATGCCCCGCACGATCGCCACCGGGGTCTGGGCGAGCTTGCCCTTCACCAGGTCGCCGGCGGCCGCGAACTCGTCGGCGATGGCGGTCACGGTGACCTCGAGCGCGTTGCCGTGGTCGTCGGACAGCCCGCGGTAGTCGAGCATGGGCGGCACCCCGGCGACGCCGACGGCCAGGTCGGTCTGGCCGTTGCGCCAGGGGCGGCCGAAGGTGTCGGAGACGACCACGCCGACCGAGACGCCGAGCCGCTCCCGGATGCTCGCGCGCACGGCCCGGGCGGAGGCGTCGGGATCGGTGGGGAGCAGCACGATGGTGCCGGGCTCGGTGTTGGAGGCGTCCACGCCGGCGGCGGCCATGACGAAGCCGTGCGCGGTCTGCGCGATCACGGTCTCGCCGCGGCGGGCCACGACCCGGGAGGTCTCGTCCCGGACGGCCTCGGCGCGGGTGGCGTCCCGGCGGACCCGGCCCTCCGCCTTGCTCAGGATCTTGGAGGTGACCACGAGGATGTCGCCGTCGTGCAGGTCGGGGTGGGCGGCGGCGACCAGCGCGCCGATGTCGTCGCCCTCCCGCACCTCGGGGATGCCGTCGATCGCGAGGACCTCGATCCGGACCTCGGAGGGTTCGTCCTCGTCCTGCCGGAAGCGCCGGATCCTGCTCATCGGGTCTCCTCCCCGGTGCCGGTGCCGGTGCCGGCGGGGGTGCCGGTGCCGGTGTCAGCGGTGGCGGGGGTGCCGGTGTCAGCGGTGGCGGGGGTGCCGGTGCCGGTGTCAGCGGTGGCGGGGGTGCCGGTGCCGGAGGCGGTCCCGCCGCCGTCCGGTCGCGACCGCGCGGCGGAGATCTCGACGGCCAGGTCGAGGGCGGCCCGGGCGATGGCGGCGGCCGATCCGGCGTCGTGCATGATCAGCGGCCGGGCCTCGACCCGGACCCCGTCCAGGCGGACCCCGGCGTCCTCCTCGGCGACCAGCCAGCCGTCGATCAGCGCCGCGCCGTACAGCTCCAGGACCGCCTGGGCGGTCGTCTCCACGCCGATCGCGGTCAGGCAGGCGTCGGCCATGCCGCGGACCGGGGCGCCACCGACGATGGGGGAGACGCCGACGACGGTCTTGCCCTCCAGGGCCTCGCGGACGCCCTTGATCTGCAGGATCGTGCCGATGCTGACCACCGGGTTGGACGGCGGCAGGATCACCGCGTCGGCCTCCTCGATGGCCTGGAGCACCCCGGGCGCGGGCTCCGCCTCGTCGGCGCCGACCAGGAGGATGCGCTCGGCCGGGACGGAGGCGCGCAGGCGCACCCACCACTCCTGGAAGTGCACGGCCCGGCGGCCCCGCCCGTCGTCGATCACGACGTGGGTCTCGGTGCGGTCGTCGCTCATCGGGATCAGCCGCACGCCGGGGTTCCAGCGGGCGCACAGGGCCTCGGTGACCGCCGAGAGGGGATATCCGGCGTCGAGCATCTGCGTGCGCACGATGTGGGTGGCGAAGTCGCGGTCGCCCAGGCCGAACCACTGCGGCTCGACGCCGTAGGCGGCGAGCTCCTCCTTGACGACGTGCGTCTCGTCCCGCCGCCCCCAGCCCTGCTCCTCGTCGATCCCGCCGCCCAGGGTGTACATCACCGTGTCGAGGTCGGGGCAGACCCGCAGGCCGTACAGGGTGATGTCGTCACCGGTGTTGCCGATGACGGTGATCTCGGCGTCGGGGGCGGCGGCCAGCAGGCCCCGCAGGAAGCGGGCGCCGCCGATGCCGCCGGCGAGGGAGACGATGCGCATGTCGTCCAGTCTCCCACCGGCCCGCGGCGCTCCGGTCCGAAGGTGCGCGTCCGGGGCGCGACCAGGAAGGGAACGGCTTCCGGCGATCGTCGGAAGCCGTTCGGGGGCGGCGGGAGGCTCTCCCGGAGCGACCTAATTCGCGGTGGATACCGAGTAATGGGACACTTGTGGGATTCATGAGCTTCCTGGGTCCACCGACGATGAAGTCGGCCATGTGTAAAACTTGGCCCGGGTTTACCCAAGGACCCTAATGGGGGTAATTGTGATCAAGGTCGATGCGGGCCGGCTCCGGGAGCCTGCCGCGTGGCTCATGGTCGCCGCGGCGTCCGGGAGCGTGCTCGTCGGCATCGAGCGGCTGCTGTTCGGCTCGTCGTTCGGCGAGTCGTCCTTCGCGCTGCGCGCGGCCGTCTTCCTGCAGCAGCTCGTCACGCCGACGACCGTCGCCCTGCTCGTCGGCGCGGTCCTGCTGGCGAGCCACCTCGGCCCGGTGATCACGCGGCTCAGGCCGATGGTGTACGCGGCCGTGGCCACGCTCGGCCTCGCCGTCCTGTTCGGCGTCATCGGGCTGCTGGGCGGTGTGTTCACCGGTAGCACGGGCTTCATGGACAAGGTGGAGTTCCTCCTCCTGAACGTCCCCATGCTCGCGCTGGCCGTGCTCGCCGCGCTCTTCCTGCTGCCGAAGGCGACCGCGGCGGAGGCCCCGGCGGCCGGCGCGTTCGCCGCGCCGTCCTGGGACGCCCCCGGGTTCCGCCCCGACGGCGGCTTCGGCGGGCGGGCGCCGGAGTACGGCGCGGCCCCCGCGGCGTACGGCGCCGTCCCCCCGGCGCACGAGTCCGCGCCGCAGGCGCCCTTCCACCAGCCGCAGGGCGGCCCCGGCCAGAGCCCGGTCCAGAATCCGGTCCAGAATCCGGGCCAGAGCCCCGTTCAGAACCCCGCCCAGGGCGACGGCCGCCCTCAGGCCCCCGTCCCGGCGAACGGTTTCGCCGAGGCCCCCGCCCAGGGCCACCCCTTCCCCGAGACCCAGCAGGCCCAGCAGGCCCAGGCGCAGTACGGCCCTCCGGCGCTCCCGCCCGCACCCTCCGACCGGTACGGCCGTCAGCAGGAGAACGGGTACGCGCCCCAGGAGGGTTTCTCCGCCGCGCAGCCGCAGGAGAACCTCTACACGCCGTCGCAGGGCAACGACGGCCACGCCGGTCAGGCGTCCGGCCACGGCGCGGAGAGCCGGCCGTACGGGGCCGCGGCCGAGGGCTCGCCCTACGGCGGCCAGAACGAGGGCCGGCCGTACGGCGGGCAGAGCGAGGGCTCGCGCCACGCGGCGCCCGCGGAGAACCCGTACGGCGCGCCCGCGGAGAACCCGTACGGCGCGTCCGCCGAGGGCCGGCCCTACGGATCTCCGCCTCCCGCCTACGACCAGGCCTCCGCCCCGTACGCGGATCCGCCGGCCTACACGCCGAGCCCGTACGTCGCGGCGGACGTCAAGCCCCAGGCCCCGGCGCCGTACGAGCCTCCGGCGGGCTCCTACGAGCCGCCCGCCGCGTCCTACGCCGCGCCCGTCGAGCCGTTCCCGGCCGCGCAGTCCCCGGCCCAGGGCTACGAGCCGTCCGCCCCGGCCCAGGGCTACGCCGCCCAGCCGCAGGGGGCCGTCCAGGGGTACGGCGACGCGCAGGGGTACGGCGACTCCTCGCCGTCGAACTACGTGCCGCAGCCGACGGATCCCCTGCTGTCCGGCTACGGGCAGCAGACGGATTCGCAGCCCTATCCCCCGTCGCAGGCGGAGCCGCAGTCCTCCCCGCCGCAGGACCCGTTCCCCGCGGCGGCGCCGTACACGCCGGCCGACACGGCGCAGCCCGCGCCGTACACGCCGGCCGACAGCCGGCCGCGCCTGTCCTTCGACGCGCAGCCGCAGGGGACGTCCTTCCCGCAGCCGCCGGACAACTACGGCCAGCCGCTCACCGGCTACTCCGGAGCGGAGTTCGCCCGCCAGAGCGACCCGGGCCTGCCGTACCCCGACCCGGTCGACCCCCGCTCCCAGCAGATCGCCCAGGCGTACCAGCAGGCGGAGAGCTACCAGCAGGCGGAGAGCTACCAGCAGTCCTCCGGGACCGAGCCGCAGCTGCGGGTGCCGGAGTACGCCCCCCCGCCCGGCGGCGGGTACGACGACCCGTTCGGGCACCCGCAGACCCCGCAGGCGCCCCCGGCCCAGCAGGCCGGTCAGCCGGGAGGCCGGCCGTGGGACGCGCCCGCCGAGGCGACGCTCCGGTTCGACCCGAGCGCCTACCGCGGCGACCCGCTCAACGCCCCCGGCCCGGAGACCCCGGCCGGTACGGCGGGCCGGGGCTGGGACTCCCCGCCCATCGACCCCACCGCGATCTACACGCCGGAGCGCCCCGGCCAGGCAACGGGAGAGGAAAACCTCGACAGGGAGAGGACGGGACCTGGTCAGGAGCCGAACACGTCCTGGTACGGTTCCGACCGTCGAGAGCACTGAACGCCCCAAGGCGATCTTCACGATCGCCGGGTGCAATTGCCATCGTCGCAGGCACACGCCTCAGAACCGGGGAGAGCGGGTCTTTCCCCGGATAGCGGCATGCCGCTTGACGCCACACCAGCCACGCGCGTGTAATTACAGGCGTGTTGTTACGTCTCCCTCCGGGTGGGTAAGGGGGAGGCGTTCATAGGGGGCTCCATTGCGGGCGGCAAGGAGGTGTGCAGTGGCCGACCTGGTCATCGCACAGGACGGCGGCGCTGAAGAGCAGCTTGGTTGGCAGGAACGCGCGCTGTGCGCGCAGACCGACCCGGAGGCGTTCTTCCCGGAGAAGGGGGGATCCACTCGGGAGGCCAAGAAGGTGTGCCGGTCCTGTGAGGTGCGTGCGGAGTGTCTGGAGTACGCGCTCGAGCACGACGAACGGTTCGGCATCTGGGGCGGGCTTTCCGAGCGCGAGCGTCGCCGGATGAAGCGTCAGGCCGTCTGAGGGGACGACGTCCGACGCGTTGAAGAAATCCACGGCGCCCTCCGGGCGCTCGACGATATCTCGATGAGGTCACGCGGCTGTCAAGCCGCGTGACCTTTTTTCGTGCCGACGGTATATGCGGACATAGGGTGCCGTATCGTGGTCGCCGCCGATCACCCACTCCTGGATCACGGGACGCATGTCCATCACCGACTCCCGCCGCACGCACCACACCGTCACCGCGATCGTCGTGTCCCACGACGGAGCCCGCTGGCTGGGGGAGACCCTCGACGGGCTGCTCCGGCAGACCCGGCCGGTCGACCGGGTCGTCGCGGCGGACAACGGCAGCCGCGACGGCGGCGCCGACCTGCTGACCCGGACCCTCGGATCGGACGCGGTGCTGGCCCTGCCGCGCTCCACCGGCTTCGGCGAGGCCGTCGCCGAGGTGCTGAAGCGGCTGGAGCCCGGCGGCGGGAACGAGTGGATCTGGCTGCTGCACGACGACTGCGCCCCGGACGCCCGGGCGCTGGAGCACCTGCTCCGGGCGGCCGACGCCGACCCGAAGGCGGGGGTGCTCGGCCCCAAGCTCCGCGACTGGATGGACCGGCGGCTCCTGCTGGAGGTGGGGGTCACGGTCGACCGGACGGGCCGCAGGGACACCGGCCTGGAGGCCAGGGAGTTCGACCAGGGGCAGTACGACGGCGTCCGGGACGTGCTCTCGGTCTCCACCGCCGGGATGCTCATCCGCCGCGACGTCTGGGACGAGGTGGGCGGGCTCGACCCCTTCCTGCGGATCTTCCGCGACGACCTGGACCTGTGCTGGCGGGTCAGGAACGCCGGCCACCGGGTGCAGAACGTCACCCGCGCGGTCGCCTGGCACGCCGAGGCCGCCTCCCGGCGGCGCCGCCGCATCACCGTCAGCGGCGCCCACCCCCGGCGGCTGGAGCGCCGCAACGCCCTCTTCGTCGTCCTGGCGAACCTGCCGACGGGGCCGCTGCTGCGGGCCCTGCTGCGCAACCTGGCCGGATCGGTCGTCCGCGCCGTCATCCTCCTGCTGGCCAAGCAGCCCGCCAACGCGCTGGACGAGGTCGTGGCGTTCGGCTCGGTGCTGGCCCACCCCTGGCGCCTGCTCCGGGCGCGCCGGGCCCGCGCCGCGGGCAGGAAGCAGCGCTACAACGCGGTCAAGCGCCTGCTCACCCCGCCGGGCGCGGGGTACCGGCGGCTGGTGGACCGGGTGCAGACCTACCTGTCCGGCGGGCCGGTGGAGTCCGCGGGACGCCACCACGCCGTCGTCCGGGCGCCGGAGGACGGGGAGGAGCTGCTCACCGACGACGCCGGGGCGACCCGCCGGATCGTCGGCGATCCGGGCGTGCTGCTGTTCGCGGCCCTGCTCGCGGTCACCCTGGTCGCCGAGCGGGGCCTGCTCGGCGGGGCCCGGCTGGGCGGCGGTGCGCTCGTCCCGGTGACCGGAGGGGCCGCCGACCTGTGGCGGCTGTACACCGAGGGGTACCACCCGGCGGGGCTGGGCAGCGACGCGTGGGCCCCGCCGTACGTCGCGGTGCTGGCCGCGCTCTCGTCGGTGCTGCTCGGCAAGACCTGGCTGGCGGTCTCCGTGCTGCTGCTCGGCTGCGTCCCGCTGGCCGGGCTCTCCGCCTACGCGGCGACCCGCGGGATCGTCTCGGGCCGGTGGACCCGCGTCTGGCTGGCCTCCTCCTACGCGCTGCTCCCCGTGGCCACCGGCGCGGTCGCCGCCGGGCGGCTCGGCACCGCCGTGGTCTTCGTGCTGCTGCCCGTCTACGCGGCGCTGGCCACCACGCTGCTCTCCGGCGAGGGCCGCCGGGCCCGCCGCGCCGCCTGGGCGCTCGGGCTCCTGCTCGCGGTCGGCACGGCCTTCGCCCCGGTGGTCTATCCGCTCACGCTGCTGCTGGGCGCGCTGGCCGCGCTGGCCTTCCCGCGCCGGGGCGTCGGCGTCTCGGTGGCGATCGCGTTCGGCGTCCCGGCCGTGCTGCTGCTGCCCTGGCTGGTCCAGCTGGTCGCCGACCCCGGCCGGTTCCTGCTGGAGGCCGGGCTCCACCGGCCCGAACTGGTCGATCCCGCGCTGCCCGCCGAGTCCCTGCTCCTGCTCAGCCCCGGCGGCCCGGGGACGCCGCCGCTCTGGGTGACGGCGGGCCTGATCGCCGCGTGCCTGGCGGCGCTGCTCATGCGCCGCAACCGGATGGTCATCGCGATCGGCTGGGGGGTGGCCCTCTTCGGCGTGCTGGTGGCGGTCCTGGCGGGCCGGATCACCGTCACCTCGCCGGGCGGCGACACCGCGGCCCCCGCCTGGCCGGGGGTGCCGCTGGCCTTCGCCGCCCTCGGCATGCTCGTGGTGGCCGCCCTCACCGCGGGCCGGGTCACCGAGTTCCGCGCCGCCGGAGGGCTGCGCCGGCTCGCCGCACTGCTGGTCGTGGCGGTCGCGTTCTCCACCCCGCTGCTCGCGGCGGGCATGTGGATCGTGCGGGGCACCCCCGGCCCGATCAGCGGGAACGCGCGCGACGCGGTGCCCGCGCTGGTCGCGGCCAACTCCGGCGGCGGTGAGCGGACCCTGCTGCTGCGCTCCCGCGGCGGCGCGCTGACCTTCACGGTGCTGCGCGGCCGCATGCCGCTGATCGGCGAGTCCGACATCCCCTCGCCCGACGGGCCGCGCGAGCTGGTGGGCGTCGCCGCGGCCGGGCTGGTCTCCGGCCGGGGCGGCGACGACGCCCGGGTGCTGGCCGCGCACGGCGTGCGGTTCGTGGTGGTGGCCAGCCCGGTGGGCCCGGAGGTCAGCCGCGCCCTGGACTCCCAGCCGGCGCTGGCCCGGATGAGCCTGTCGCGGGAACTCGGCGTGTGGCGGCTGACCCAGCCGGTCGGGATGCCGCCGGTCCCGCCGGGCGACCCCTGGCACGCCCGCTGGCTCTGGGTGCAGGCGCTGCTGGTGTGCGTGGTGGCGGTCCTGGCCGCGCCCGGCTCGCGCGACGAGGACGGGCCGGTGCAGGACCGCCCCGAGACGGAGAGGGAGCTGGCGGCCCGGTGAAGTCCCTGATCGAGAACCGCTTCGGTCTCCTCGTCCTGGTGCTGGTGGCGCTGCTGGCGCTGTACGGCACGGCCGCGGCCACCCGCCCGGACCGGCCGGGCGAGAGGACCGCGGGGGCCGCCGCGCAGCCCCGCAGGGTGCCGATCTCCTCGGTGACGGCCGTCTGCCCCGCCCCGGCGGACAGCCGGGTCGGCGTCGTCACACCGCCGGACGGCGGCGGGGGCCCCGGGACGGCCACGATCACCGCGGAGGGGACGGGGACCGGGGACGGGGAGGGCGACGCCGGGGACGCCGGGGACGCCGGGGACAAGGTCCTGGACACGCTCACTGCCCCGGGGCGGCTCTGGCAGAAGGAGGTCCCCGCCGGGAGCGGTCCCGTCACGGTCGCCGCCACCGGGAGCAGCGCGGCGGGCCTGGAGGCGGCGCAGACGCGCCGGGAGACCTCCGGGGGGCAGCGGGGCCTGGCCGGGGTGCGGTGCGTGGAGCCGACCGCGAGCACCTGGCTGGTGGGTCCGGGCCCGGCCGCGGCCGACGTCAGGCTGTACCTGTCCAATCCCGACCCCGCCCGGGCGGTCGTGGAGGTCCTGGTCTACTCCGGCGAGGGCCCGGTCGCGGGCGACACGGGGAGCACGATCATCCTCAAGCCGGGCGAGAGCCGTACGGTCGACCTGAAGGAGCTGGCCCCGTCGCCGCGCGTCATGGCGGTCGAGGTGCGCACCGCCGCCGGGCGGGTCACCGCCGCCGCCCGCGCGATCATGAACGGCGGGCGGGGCGTCGACTGGCTGCCCGCGGCGGCGGCCCCGGCCACCCGGGTCGTGGTGCCGGGCGTCCCGGGCGGCGGCGGGAAGCGGGAGCTGCTGGTGGCCTCCCCGGCCGAGGTCGACACGCTGGTCGAGGTCAAGGCGCTGACCCCCGACGGGACCTACGCGCTCAAGGGCCGGGAACTGGTCGACGTGCCCGCCGGGTCCGTCGTCTCCGTCGACCTGTCCGGCGGGATCGGAGGGCAGCCGGCCGCGCTCGTGCTGACCTCCGATACGCCGATCGTGGCCGGGCTGGCCGCCACCGGGACGGGTAGGAAGCCCGACGTGGCCTTCACCGCCGGGGCGGCCCCGATCGATCTGGGCAGCGTGGTGGCCGACAACCGCACGGACGGCAAGCGGGGCTCCCGGCTGCTGCTGGCCGCGCCGGAGGCGGAGGGCAAGGTGAGCGTCCAGGTGCTGCCGCGCTCGGGCGACGCGCCCGAGGCGTTCGAGCTGGGCGTCGCCGCCTCCCGCGTCAAGGAGGTCAAGCTGCCCGAGATGGACGGCTCCTTCGCGGTGGTGGTGCTCCCGCTGCCCGGCTCGGGCCCGGTGTACGGCGCGCGGGTGATGGACGAGCGCATCAAGGACGGGCTCGCGCTGACCGTCCAGCCGCTGGCCGCGGCCCGCACGTGGGCGCTGGTCCCGCCGATCACCGAGTCGGTCGCCGCGGTCCTGCCCTGAGCGTCCCGTCCCCGGACCGAAGGCCCGGCGCGAGTCCCGGTCCGAGCCGCGGTCCCGTCCCGGGGCGTCGTCCCGTCCCCGGGTCGAAGGCCCGGCGCGCTGCGCCGTCCCGGTCCGAGTCGCGGTCCCGTCCCGGGTGGCGTTCCCCCTCCGGGAGGCGTCAGCCGCGCTCGTCGTAGCCCGGGTCGACGGATTCGGGGGAGAGCCCGAGGAGCCCGGCGACCTGCTCCACCACGGTGTCGTGGACCATCGCGCCGAGCTGGTCGCGGTCGTGGGCCCTGGCCTCCAGGGGCCGTCGGTAGACGACCACCACGGCGGGGCGGTCCGCCGCGGCGGGTTCGGCCCGGCCGAACGGGATCGGCTCGCCGGTGCGCAGCTCGGGGCCGTCGCCCAGGTCGTCGGCGGGCGGCACCTCCTCGACGGCGAACTCCATGGCGGCCAGCTGCTTGTCCCACCGGGGCTTGAGCCGGTCCACGGCGTCCAGGACGAGGTCGTCGAAACGCTCGCTGCGGGACTTGGCGATCGGCACGTGCGAGGGCGCCAGCGGGCCGCGCATGCCGCGGCCGTGCCGGTCGCGCCTGCGCGGTGGACGGGGTCTTCCAGGTGCCGGACTCACCGGTAAAGCTTAGACGCGCCGGGGAAGGGCTCGCGAGGGGTGGAGGCGGCCGGGACGCGCCCGCCGGGGCGGGGAGGCTCCCGAGGCCGGCGCGTCCGCCGGGGCGGCCGGGACGCGCGGTCCCGGCGTCCTCCGGGGCGATCGGGACGCGCGGTCCCGCCGTCCTCCGAGGTGATCGGGACGCGCGGTCCCGCCGTCCGGGGAGGCCGCTGGGCGGGGAGGCCGCGCACCTGGGCAAAAGCCGCGACACGTGTCCGAATTGTGGCGACACGCTCGTTAAGAGCGCCCAGATAGTGGCGCCCCGGACGCTTACCGGATACGGTCCCACCGTGAGCCCCGTCCGCCGCTGTTCCCGCACCGCGTGCAGTCAGCCTGCCGTTTTCACGCTCACGTACGTCTACGCCGATTCGACCGCAGTCCTCGGGCCCTTGGCTACGTACGCCGAGCCGCACTGTTACGACCTGTGCGCCGAGCACGCCGAGCGCCTGACCGCGCCCCGCGGCTGGGAGGTCGTCCGTCTCCCCACCGACGGCGCCCCGCCCAGTACGGACGACCTGGAGGCCCTCGCCAACGCCGTGCGCGAGGCGGCCCGTCCGGCGCCGGGGAGCGGCACCGAGCCGGTGGGCCAGGGGGTCGAGGTCGGGCGGCGCGGGCATCTGAGAGTGCTCCGCTCGGCGCAGCCCCAGCGCGATCGCTGACCCGGGTGCCGGGCACCCCCTAGGCTGGGGACCAGCAGACATCACAAGGGGGGCGGAGCTGGAGTGGGCGATCTGGCCAGGATCTTCAAGGCGTACGACGTTCGCGGTGTCGTGCCGGACGAGTTCGACGAGGAGACCGCGGAGGCGGTCGGCGCCGCCTTCGTGGAGGTGACCGGGGCCGACCGGCTCGTGGTCGCCCACGACATGCGCGCCTCGTCCGAGCCGCTGGCCGCGGCCTTCGCCCGGGGCGCGGTCGCGCGGGGCGCCGACGTGGTCCACGCGGGCCTCGGCTCCACCGACCTGCTCTACTACGCGAGCGGTCACCTGGAGCTGCCCGGCGTCATGTTCACCGCCAGCCACAACCCGGCCCGCTACAACGGCATGAAGATGTGCCGCGCGGGCGCGGTGCCGATCGGCCGCGACACCGGCCTGACCGAGATCCGCGACCGGGCCGCGAAGATCCTGGCGGCCGGCGGTCCCGGCGGCGGCGGCTCCGGGCGGGTCACCCGGACCGACCTGCTGACGGGTTACGCCGACCACCTGCTGACGCTGGTCGACCTGTCCGGCGTCCGCCCGCTGAAGGTGGTCGTCGACGCGGGCAACGGCATGGCCGGGCACACCGTCCCCGAGGTGCTGGGCCGCCGGGCGGGGGCGCCGATCGAGCTGGTCCCGCTCTACTTCGAGCTGGACGGGTCCTTCCCCAACCACGAGGCCAACCCGATCGAGCCGGAGAACCTGCGCGACCTGCAGCGGGCGGTGACCGAGACGGGCGCCGACCTCGGCCTGGCCTTCGACGGCGACGCCGACCGCTGCTGGGTGGTCGACGAGCGCGGCGCGTCGGTCTCGCCGTCCACGGTCACCGCGCTGGTCGCCGCGCGCGAGCTGGCCCGGCACCCCGGCTCGGTGGTCATCCACAACCTGATCACCTCGCGGGGCGTGCCCGAGATCGTCGCCGAGCACGGCGGCGAGCCGGTCCGCACCCGGGTGGGCCACTCCTTCATCAAGGCCGAGATGGCCAGGACCGGCGCGGTCTTCGGCGGGGAGCACTCGGCCCACTACTACTTCCGGGACTTCTGGTTCGCCGACTCCGGCATGCTGGCCGCGCTGCACGTGCTGGCCGCGCTGGGAGAGCAGGACCGCCCCCTGTCGGAGGTCCTGGCGGCCTACGCCCGCTACGCCGCCTCCGGTGAGATCAACAGCACCGTCGCCGACCAGGCCGCCGCGACCGAGCGCGTCCGCGCGGCCTTCGCCGGTCGCGACGGCGTCACCTTCGACGAGCTGGACGGCCTGACCGTGTCCGGCCCCGGATGGTGGTTCAATCTTCGTCCGTCCAACACCGAGCCGCTGCTCCGGCTGAACGCCGAGGCGGCCGACGAGATTCAGATGGCAGCGATCAGGGACGAGGTCCTGGCTGTCGTGAGGAGCTGAACGAGTGAAGATCGACGACTGGCTGCTGGAGATCCTGGCCTGTCCGAGCTGCAAGTCCCCCCTGCGCGCCGAGCCGGAGGCGGACGAGCTGTCCTGCACCTCCGCGCAGTGCGGGCTGGTCTACCCGGTCCGCGACGACATCCCCGTGCTGCTGGTGGACGAGGCGCGCAAGCCGTGAACTGGGAGGCCGACCGTCTCGACGACCCCCGGTGGCTGGAGGAGGGCGACCCCTCGGGCATGCTGCGGGCGGTGGCCTCCTCCGCGGCCCAGATCCGGACCGCCTCCCGGGCGGCCCGCGAGGCGGGCGTGTCGTCGCTGGCCCGCGACGGCCGTCCCCGGGCCGTCGTGGTCGCGGGGATGGGCGGCTCGGGCATCGCGGGCGACGTCCTGGCCGCGGTGTGCGGGCACGGCGCGCCGCTGCCGATCGTGACCGTGCGCTCCCACCGGCTGCCCGGCTGGGTCGGGGCGACCGACCTGGTCATGGCGGTGTCGTGCTCGGGCTCCAGCGAGGAGACGCTCGCGGCGGCGACCGAGGCCGTGCGCCGCGGATGCCGCCTGCTGGCGGTGGGCGGTCCCGGCTCCGCGCTGGAGGCGATCGCCCGGCAGGCGGGGGCGCCGTTCGTGCCCGTCACCTCCGGCGGGCAGCCGCGCGCAGGGGTCTGGGCGCTGTCGGTCCCGCTGCTGGTCGCCGCCGCCGACCTGGGCCTGGCCCGGGTGGACGAGGAGGTGTTCGAGACGGTGGCGGGGCGGCTGGAGGAGATCGCGAATCGCTGCCGCCCGGCGAGCGAGTCGTTCATCAACCCGGGCAAGTCGCTGGCGATGGAGCTGGCCGAGACGATCCCGATGATCTGGGGGTCGTCGCCGCTGGCCGCGGTCGCGGCCCACCGCTGGGCCTGCCAGCTCAACGAGAACGGCAAGTACCCGGCGATCTGGGGCGAGATCCCGGAGACCGGTCACAACCAGGTGGTGACCTTCGACGGCCCGCTGGCCGAGCGGGACGTCTTCGCCGACGAGGCCGGGCGGTCGCTCCGGCTGTTCGTGCTGCGCGACACCGAGGAGCACCCGCGGGCGGCCCGGCGGTGCGAGGCGTCCGTACGGCTGGCGCACGACCGGAACGTGCCGGTCACCGAGATCGGCGCCGAGGGGACGCATCCGCTGGAGCGGCTGGCGACCTTGATCGAGCTGGGAGACTACGCGAGTACCTACCTCGCCCTGGGGTACGGCATCGACCCGACCCCGGTGCGGGCGATCACGGAACTCAAGACGAGAATTTCCCCATAGGATCGTGTCCCGGTTTTTACTGATACATGAGTGGAGGCTGCCGTGAGCGCGGGCGGCGGTACAAAGGCGATCATCGCGGCGTTGGCCGCCAACCTCTCGATCGCGGCGGCCAAGTTCGTCGCGTTCGTCTTCACCGGCTCGTCGGCCATGCTGGCGGAGGGCATCCACTCCGTGGCCGACTCGGGCAACCAGGCGCTGCTGCTGATCGGCGGCAAGCGGGCGGCCCGGGCGCGCACGCCGGAGCACCCCTTCGGCTACGGCCGGGAGCGCTACTTCTACGCCTTCGTGGTGGCGGTCGTGCTGTTCACCATCGGCGCGCTGTTCTCCCTCTACGAGGGCTGGCACAAGATCTCCCATCCTGAGGAGCTGAGGACGCCGGGGTGGGCGTTCGGCGTGCTGATCTTCGCGATCGTCGCCGAGGCGTTCTCCTTCCGCACCGCGATCAAGGAGTCGAACCTGGTCCGCGGCGACCAGTCGTGGGTGGCGTTCATCCGCCGGTCGAAGTCGCCGGAGCTGCCGGTCATCGTCCTGGAGGACCTGGGGGCGCTGCTCGGCCTGATCTTCGCGCTCTTCGGCGTGACGATGGCCGTGGTGACCGGCGACCCCGTCTGGGACGGCATCGGCACCCTGATGATCGGCGCCCTGCTCGCGGTCATCGCGGTGATCCTGGCGGTCGAGACCAAGTCGCTGCTGATCGGCGAGGGCGCCGGCCCCGAGGTCGAGAACCGGATCAGCGCGGCCCTGGAGAGCACCCCCGAGGTGAGCCGTGTGATCCACATGCGCACCCTGCACCTGGGCCCGGAGGAGATCCTGGTCGCCGCCAAGATCGCGGTGGAGAACGACGACACGGCCGCGGAGATCGCCAAGGGCATCGACGAGGCCGAGAAGCGGGTGCGCGAGGCCGTTCCGGAGGCCCGCGTCATCTACCTGGAGCCCGACCTCTACCGCACGGACGCCGCCGCGGGCTCCTCCGCCTGACCGTCCTTCCCGTCCTTCCCGCCCGGATCGTCCGGGCGCGTGAACGCCGTACCGCCCGTCGCCGGAGTCCTCTCCGCGGCGGGCGGTACGGCGTCGGCGGTCGCGGTCACGGTGGCGGTCGTGGTGGCGGTGGCGGTGGCGGTCGCGGTGGCGGTCGCGGTGGCACGAGCATGCGACGCCGTGCCGGGTCGCCCCTCGCCGGGGCGCGCCGGTCATCCGAGCTGCTGGCCCAGTTGGTCCACGGCCGCGGTCAGCACCTGGTCGATCACTTCGGTGATCTCGGGCCAGCGCGTGTCGGGAACGTCGCTGAAGACGAGGGTCACACTGTCGTCCGGAGTCGGATCGCACTCCCAGACCGGCTCGGGAAGCTGGTCGCTCTCGGGTTCCCCCGGAGGGGACACGGAGGCCGAGACGGTGAAGACCAGGGCGCCGGTGTCGCCGGAACCCGCCCGGATGATGGCGGTGTCGAAGTACAGCGCGCAGTCCAGGACCTGGATGTAGATCCGTCCCCACCAGACGCCTTCGGTCAGGTTGGGCCGGAAGCCCGCACTCTGGGCCATGCCCCGGAAGAGGTCCCGGGAGAGCAGGGAGCGCGGATCCGGGGGCTGGGCGTGGGTGATGTTCACGTGGGTCTTCGGATCGACGGACGTGAAGGCGTCGCGCAGGGCGTCTCCCTGCTGACGCAGGTAACGGAGGATCCTGGCCTGGAGGACGTCGGCCAGCCGCACGGCGGGAGCCGTACGGTCCGAGGTCTTCTCCCGCAGGCGCGCGCGGAGCCGGTCGGCGTGTGCGCGGGCCACTCCGGCGGCTCCGCTCGCGGCTTCGCGGAGTACGGCGGGAGCCTCCAGTTCGAACCTGAGGGCGCTGATCTCCAGGCGGGCGAAGAGCCGTACCAGCGGCGCGAGGTCACCGCCGTTCGCCTGGTCCAGTGCGTCGATGTAGCGGGTGCGCTGTGAACGGTCCACCACGAGCGGTGCGTAGTTCTCGCGGAGGAGGACCAGCAGTGTCAGCGCGCGGGCGACCCTGCCGTTGCCGTCCTCGAAGGGATGGACGCAGATGAACCTGTGGTGCAGCCACGCGGCGCGGACGACGGGATGGGCGGACTCCGTCTCCCGGTAGAGGTCGATCAGGCGGTCCATCTGGGCCTGCACGTGCTCCGGCGGAGTGTATTCCAGCAGAGTGCCGTCCGGTCGGACGACGTGGTTGGCGTGGGTCTTCCATTCGCCGTGGCGCAGGGGGGCGTGGAAGGCGCGGCCCAGGCTGTCGGTGGCGGGATAGGTCCGCTGGGAGCGGGTGATCGCCTGGTGGAGCTCTCTGACGAAATGCACGCTCAGGTCCCTGCCGCCCCGGGCGGCGTCCGCCAGGAACTCCAGAGCGTCGTACTGGGAGCGGATCACGGCGAGGGTGTCGTCGCTGATGCCGCCCTCCCTGGCGGCCACCTCCTGAGTGAGGCCTCCGGCGACCAGGGCGAGCGTCACGCCCCAGTCGACGTCGTAGAGCCGCTCGATGATCCCGGTCTCGATGGCGTGCCTGCGCAGGCTCCGGCGACGCGATTGGCGGAACTCCTCTTCGGAGGAGTGCGTGAGCCAGTCCTCCCATGCGCCTTTCAGCGCGTCGGCCGAGGCGAGGATCGCCGCGACACCGCCGTTGAGCTCCGGAAGGGGATCGACATCTCGCCAGCGCATGGACCGAGGATAGAGCCCGGTCCCGACGACCGGAGGTGAGCCGGGCGGCAGCCGGTGACCCTTCCCGCTCCGCCGTCCGAGAGGGGCCCTCCGGCTCCCGTCCCTACGGGCGGCCCGCCAGCAGGCGCAGCGCCTTCTCCTTCTCGAAGTCCAGGGCCCGGCGGGGGGCCTGCAGCCGGCCGATCCGCAGCCCCAGGTCCCGTACGGCCTGCGCCACCGCGGGCTCGCTCAGCACCCGCAGGGCGAAGGCCAGCTCGCCGGGGGAGATGTCGAACCGCTTCTCCAGCTCCACGCCCTGCGCGACGGCCGCGAGCTCCTCGGGGCCGAAGCGCCGGTGCGCGCCCTGCTCCCTGACGGGGGGCAGCAGGCCCAGCGCCTCGCGGTAGCGGAGCATCCGGGGGGACATGCCCAGCCGCCTGGCGGCCTCCGTGATTCGCATTCTGACAATCTTATGTCAGTTTAGCGGTCCCAGGTGTGCGTGCGGTGGCCGGGCGCGTCTAGACTCGCACCCGTCGACCATCCGGTAGAGGGGTAACAGCACATGGACTTCAAGGTCGCCGACCTTTCCCTGGCCGCCTTCGGGCGCCGGGAGATCCGGCTCGCCGAGCACGAGATGCCCGGTCTGATGGCCGTCCGCAAGGAGTACGCCGCCGCGCAGCCGCTGGCCGGTGCGAAGATCATGGGCTCGCTGCACATGACCATCCAGACCGCCGTGCTCATCGAGACGCTGGTCGCGCTCGGCGCCGAGGTCCGCTGGGTCAGCTGCAACATCTTCTCCACCCAGGACCACGCCGCGGCGGCCGTCGTCGTGGGCCCGGAGGGCACCGTCGAGGAGCCCAAGGGCGTGCCGGTCTTCGCCTGGAAGGGCGAGACCCTGGAGGAGTACTGGTGGTGCACCGAGCAGGCCCTGCTGTGGCCCGGCGGTGACGGCCCCAACATGATCCTCGACGACGGCGGCGACGCCACGCTGCTCGTCCACAAGGGCGCCGAGTACGAGAAGGCCGGGGCCGTCCCCAGCGCCGCCGAGGACGACCCGGAGGAGTGGAAGGTCATCCTCGACCTGCTCCGCCGCACCGTCACCGGTGACGGGAAGTGGACGCAGATCGCCTCGCGCATCAAGGGCGTCACCGAGGAGACCACCACCGGCGTCCACCGCCTCTACGAGATGTTCAAGGCCGGCACGCTGCTCTTCCCGGCGATCAACGTCAACGACTCGGTGACCAAGTCGAAGTTCGACAACAAGTACGGCTGCCGCCACTCCGTCATCGACGGCCTCAACCGCGCCACCGACGTGCTGATCGGCGGCAAGGTCGCGGTCGTGTGCGGTTACGGCGACGTCGGCAAGGGCTGCGCCGACGCGCTGCGCGGCCAGGGCGCCCGGGTGATCGTCACCGAGATCGACCCGATCTGCGCGCTCCAGGCGGCCATGGACGGCTTCCAGGTCACCACGCTGGAGGACGTCGTCGAGATCGCCGACATCTTCGTGACCACGACCGGCAACTTCGACATCATCACCGCCGGCCACATGGCGCGGATGAAGCACAACGCCATCGTGTCCAACATCGGCCACTTCGACAACGAGATCGACATGGCGGGCCTGGCGAAGATCGAGGGCATCGTGAAGGAGGAGGTCAAGCCGCAGGTCCACACCTGGACCTTCCCGGACGGCCACTCGATCATCGTGCTCGCCGAGGGCCGCCTGATGAACCTGGGCTGCGCCACCGGCCACCCCTCGTTCGTCATGTCCAACTCGTTCACCAACCAGGTGATCGCCCAGATCGAGCTCTTCACCAAGACCGAGGAGTACCCGGTCGGCGTCTACGTGCTGCCCAAGCACCTCGACGAGAAGGTCGCCCGCCTGCACCTGGACGCCCTGGGCGTGAAGCTCACCGAGCTGACCAAGGCGCAGGCCGACTACATCGGCGTGCCGGTGGAGGGCCCTTACAAGCCCGACCACTACCGCTACTAGAAGACCCCCGGACCGGCCCGCACGGGCCCCAGGACCGAGGACGGCTTCACCCGGGGCCCCCGCAGACCTGCGGGGGCCCTCGGGCCATCAGGGGGGAAGACGTGGACAGGGCGCTGGCGGAGGCCGGGGAACGGCGGATCGGCTGGGCGGCGCGGGCGATGCCGGTGCTCACGGCGCTCGGCGAGAGGTTCGCCGCCGAACGCCCGCTGGAGGGCTGGCGGATCGCCGCGTGCCTGCACGTCACCGCCGAGACCGCGGTGCTCATGGGCGCGCTGCGGGCCGGCGGCGCCGAGATCGCGCTGGCCGCCTCCAACCCGCTCTCCACCCAGGACGACGTCGCGCTGGCGCTCGGCGACTACGGGATCGCGGTCCACGCCCGCGCCGGGGTCGACCGGGACGCCTACTACCGGCACATCCACCAGGCGCTCGACATCGCTCCCGACCTCGTCCTCGACGACGGCTGCGACCTGGTGAACATCCTGCACACCGAGCGGACCGAACTGCTCGGCGGGGTCCGCGGCGGGTGCGAGGAGACCACGACCGGCGTCATCCGCCTGCGGCAGATGGCCGCGGAGGAGGCCCTGCGCCTCCCCGTGGTCGCGGTCAACGACACCCGGACCAAGCGGATGTTCGACAACCGGTACGGCACCGGCCAGTCCACGATGGACGGCATCATGCGGGCCACCAACACGCTGCTGGCGGGCAAGACCGTGGTGGTCGCCGGGTTCGGCTACTGCGGCCGGGGTGTGGCCGAGCGGGCCCGGGGCCTCGGCGCCCGGGTGGTGGTCACCGAGATCGACCCGGTCAAGGCGCTGGACGCCTCGCTGCAGGGCTACGACGTGCGGCCGATGGCCGCCGCCGCGCGGGACGGGGACGTGTTCGTCACGGTCACCGGGAACCGCGACGTGATCAGGGGCGAGCACCTGGCGGTGATGAAGGACGGCGCGATCCTGGCCAACGCGGGCCACTTCGACGTCGAGATCGACGTGCGGGCCCTGGACGACCTGGCGCAGGCCGTCCACCGGGGGGTGCGGGCCGGCGCGGACGAGTACGTCCTGGCCGACGGCCGCCGCCTGCTGCTGCTCGCCGAGGGGCGCCTGGTCAACCTGACGGCCGCGGAGGGGCATCCGGCCGCGGTCATGGACATGTCCTTCTCCGCGCAGGCGCTCGCGGTCGCGTGGCTGGTCCGGGAGCACGCGCTGCTGGCGCCCGGCGTCTACGACGTGCCGGAGGAGGTCGACGTGGAGGTGGCGCGCCTGAAGCTGGCCGCGGCGGGCATCGAGGTGGACGAGCTCACCGCCGACCAGGAACGCTACCTGCGCTCCTGGCGGACCGGTTCGTAGGTCTCCGGGCCGTTCCCGCGAGCGTACGGCAGGCGGCGCCCCGTACTCCGCCCGACGGAGTCGGATCGTCACCCTGCGGAGGATTGAGTACGGCGGGCCGTCTCCTACATTCGGACGTGTGCGGAATCATCAGAGGCTCGGTTACGGCGTGGCAGCCCTGCTGCTGGCCAGCGCCGCGTTCCACCTGGCCGTCTACGCCGTGGACGGCGGCGGGTGGGCCGGGCCCGTGTCGTGGCGCAAGCCGATCCTGTTCGGCTTCTCCTTCGGCGTGACGTTGGCCAGTCTCGTCTGGGTCATCGGCAGGCTGGAGCTGCCGGACTCGCGGGCCCGGTGGCTGGTCGGCGTGCTCGGCGTCTCCAGCGTGGCCGAGGTGGGGCTGATCACCGCCCAGAGGTGGCGGGGCGTGCCCTCGCACCTGAACTTCGGCACGACGGTCGACGCGGCCGTGTCGGCGCTCCTCGCCGGGTTCGCGATCCTCGGCCTGATCCCGTCCATCGTCGTCGTCACCGTTCTCGCCTTCCGGAGGCTGGACGGGCCGCCGAGCATGCGGCTGGCCGTACGGGCGGGTATGGGGATACTGGTGCTCAGCCAGTTCGCCGGCGCGGCGCTCATCGCCAACGGCCGGGTGATCGGACTGCCTCCCGAGGCCACCGACCTGTCGATCTTCGGCACGGCCGGGCAGCTCAAGGTGCCCCATGCGGTCACTCTGCACGCCGTTCAGGTGCTGCCCATCCTGGCCGCGCTGCTGACGCTGACCGCCTGGTCCGAGCGGGCCCGCACCGGGCTGGTCGCACTGGCCACCGGCGGGTACGGCGGGCTCGTGCTGGTCGGCGTGGTCCAGGCCGCGCAGGGGCTGGCGCCGATCGACCTCACCGCGACCTCGGGTGCGCTGCTGGTGGTGAGCGCGGCGGCCCTGCTGGCGGCGGGGGCGGCGGCGCTGTCGAGACTCCGGTTCGCCGCCCTCCGGCCACACCGCCTGCCGTCCTGAGACCGGGTCGTTTCCCCGGTCCGGGTCGTTTCCCCGGTCCGGGCCGGCGTCCCCGGCGGGGACGGAGGCGGGGACGCCGGTCAGCCCGCCTCCGCCCGCATCTCCAGCATGCGGCGGATCTCCGCGCCCTGGGTCACGGAGACCTCGTTGGCGAGCTCTTCGATCTTGATGTGCGACCCGCCGCCCAGGACCTGCTCGGACATCGTGATCGCGCCGCGGTGGTGGGCGACCATCAGGTCGAGGAAGAGCCGGTCGAAGTCCGCGCCGGAGGCGGCCTTCAGCGCCTCCATCTGCTCCGGGGCGGCCATGCCCGGCATGTCACCGTGGCCGGCGTGGTGGCCGGGGACCCGCTGGCCCTGCTGCTGGAGCCAGGAGGTCATGAACTGGATCTCCGGTCCCTGGGAGTCGGCGATGCGCGAGGCCAGGCCCTTCAGCCTGGCGGAGCGGGCGCGGGAGGGGGCCAGGTGCGCCATGTCGAGGGCCTGGCGATGGTGGACGATCATGTCCTGGACGTACTTCACGTCCGCGGCGTTGGCGGTGGGCGTCGGCACGAGGGTGGCGGCCTCGGCGGGGCCGACCGTCCGGGCGGGCTCTCCGGGCCTGCCCGGCACGATGACCGGCGCGTTCGACGAGGGGGCGGCCCGCCGGGGCGGCTCGGCGCTGCAGGCGGTGAGGGAGAGGGCGGCGGCCAGGACGAGGAGGGCGGCGCGCACCCGTTCTCCTTTCGCGGAGGGACCGTGCCGGAAAACACTATTACTCCTTTATCTGCGGAGTAAAGAGGACAAGTCGGAAGTATCTACTGACACTGTGACACCTTGTCTTGCCGGTTGTTCGGGATGAACGATTCAGTCATTTATGCGCCTCTTACGTGGGCGCATGACGAGGAGGTTCGCGAGTGTTCACCCCGCAAGGAAGACGCCTCACCAGGCGCCTCCTGGTCGCCGCCGGTGTCGCGGCGCTGACGGCGCTGTCCACGGTTCCCGCCCAGGCGGCCGACATCCCGGCGCCCGGCGAGATCGTCAAGAGCGCCAACATCGAGCACGTCCGCAACGTGCCCCGGCCCGCCGAACTGACGGACATCCACACCGACATGGCCTTCCAGGGCGACTACGCCTACGTCGGCAACTACAGCGGCTTCTCCATCTACGACATCCGCAGGCCCGGCAGGACCACCCCGGTCAGCTCGCTCGTCTGCCCCGGCGGTCAGATGGACGTCTCGGTCTACGGGAACCTGCTCTTCGGCGCGGTCGACTCCTCCCGTAACAACGACTCCTGCCAGAGCACCGCGCAGCCCGCGTCGAACAAGGACTCCTGGGAGGGCGTCCGCATCTTCGACATCAGCGACAAGAAGAACCCCAAGTACATCAAGTCGGTCGAGACCAACTGCGGTTCGCACACCCTGACCCTGGTGCCGGGCAAGGGCCGCGACCGGCGGAACGTCTACCTCTACGTCTCCTCCTACAACCCGTCGGCGACCTTCCCCGACTGCCAGCCGCCGCACGACCTGATCTCGATCATCAAGGTGCCGCTGCGCAACCCCACGGAAGCGGCCGTGGTCGCCACGCCGAACCTGTTCCCCGACGGCGGCAACCCCGGTGAGCCGGACAAGCAGTACCCCGAGCGCACGTCGGCCACCAGCGGCTGCCACGACATCACGGCCTACCCGGAGAAGGACATCGCCGCCGGAGCCTGCATGGGCGAGGGCATCCTGATGGACATCTCCGACCCGGTCAGCCCCAAGGTCACCGCGACCGTCCGGGACGACGAGAACTTCGCCTTCTGGCACTCGGCGACGTTCAACAACGCGGGCACCAAGGTGGTCTTCACCGACGAGCTGGGCGGCGGCACCCAGGCCACCTGCAACGAGGCCATCGGCCCCAACCGCGGAGCCAACGCCTACTTCGACATCGTCGGCGGGCAGCTCGTCTTCAAGAGCTACTTCAAGATCGCCCGTCACCAGGCGGACACCGAGAACTGCGTCGCCCACAACGGCTCGCTGATCCCGGTCAAGGGCAAGGACATCATGGTCCAGGCCTGGTACCAGGGCGGCATCTCGGTCGTGGACTTCACCGACTCGGCCAACCCGCAGGAGATCGCCTTCTTCGAGCGCGGGCCCGACAGCACCGCTCCGGCGCTGAGCGGCGGCTTCTGGTCGGCGTACTACTACAACGGCTACATCTACGGCAGCGACTTCAACCTCGGACTCGACATCCTGAAGATCAACGACCCGCGCACCAGGTCGGCCCAGGGCGTCAGGTTCGACATCCTCAACACCCAGACCCAGGCGTCCTACCGCGCGCGGGGCCACGGCCACCACTGATCACGGGCAGCTGACCGCGGGCATCACCATGACCTGACGGACCTGACGGACCTGACGGACCCGACGACCCCGAGGGGGCGGCGCGGACTCTCCCGCCGCCCCTTCGGCGCGCTCCGGACCTCAGGAGGGAAGGGTGAAACCGCCGTCGGGGGACGCGGGCCGGCCGGCGGGCGACGGCGCAGCGGGGATGGACGGCGCGGGCGCGGAGGCGTACGCCATGACGTAGCGCGGCACCCCCTGCCCGGACGCGGCCTGCCGGGCCGCCGCCCGCCGCGTCAGCCGCTCCAGGTGGCGGCGGCGCCGTTCGGCCAGGACCGCCGAGACGTAGACGTGCGGCGGCACGCCGGGCGGCGGGGGCGGGGAGACGAAGGCCGCCGTCCGGGCCGCGATCCGCGCGCCCATCTCCTGCTGGACGGCGGGGGAGAGGCCCTCCCGGCGCGCGAGGTACTGCCGGGCGGTGTGGATCAGATCGTCCGGGAGCTGGGACAGCTCCACCGTCGCCGCCCACCCGGCCAGCTGGGGCGGCATCTGCGGAAGCGGGGCCGCGCTCCGCGGGCCGCGCTCGGAGATCACCATCGTTCCGGAGAAGATGTCGCCGAGCCGCCTCCCCCGGGGATCGAGGAGCGAGCAGATGACGGCCGCGCTGCCGGCGAGCAGGTAGAGCTCGATGAAACCGGCCAGCGCCCGGAAGAGCGCCTGGCGGAACAGCTCGGGCCCGCCGTCCTGGCTCACCACCCGCAGCCCGAGGGCGAGCTTGCCGAGGCTCCGGCCCCGGGTCAGCGTCTCCACCAGCACGGGGTAGCCCACGAACACCAGCACGATGAACAGGATGGTGAAGGCCGTGAACAGCGCCGAGTCGGTGACGTCGGCGGTGGTGGCGACGAGGAGGAGGACCGAGACCACCGTCGCGGCCTGCACGGCGAGGTCGATCAGGAAGGCGGCCGCCCGGACCGGCAGCTGCGCGATCGACACGTCGAGGACGACGGCGTCACCGGTCACCAGATCGGACATGCTCCCGACCCTACCGTCCGCCGTCCCGTGCGGCCCCGCCGCCTGCCCGCCCCGCGTTCGCCCCGTGGCGGTGGCCCGGCCGCGGCGAATAGGCTCTTTCGTCGTGGACATCGATGCCTTCGTCACCGTGCACCAGCCGACCTGGGACCGCCTGGACCAGCTGGTGCGGCGGCGCAGGTCCCTGCGCGGGGAGGAGGTCGACGAGCTGGTCGAGCTCTACGAGCGCGTCTCGACCCACCTGTCCATCGTGTGCTCGTCCTCGCGCGATCCGCTGCTGGTCGGACGGCTCTCCTCCCTGGTGGCTCGGGCGCGCTCGGCCGTCACCGGGGCGCACGCCCCTCTCTGGCGGGAGTTCGCCAGGTTCTGGACGGTCTCCTTCCCCGTCGTCGCCTACCGGGCCTGGCGCTGGTGGCTGGGGGCCGCGGTCGCCTCGACGGCGGTCGCCGTGGCCGCCGGGGCGTGGGTGGCGGGCAGCCCCGAGGTGCAGGCGGTCGTCGGCACCCCCGAGGAGATCCGGCAGCTCGTCGAGCACGACTTCGCCGACTACTACAGCGCCAACCCCGCCGGGTCCTTCGCCGCGCAGGTGTGGGTGAACAACGCCTGGGTGGCGGCGCAGTGCATCGCGTTCTCCGTCCTGCTGGGCCTGCCGGTCCTGTACGTGCTGCTGCAGAACGCGCTGAACGTCGGCGTCACGGGCGGCCTGATGGCGGCGGCGGGCAAGAGCGACGTCTTCTTCGGGCTGATCACGCCGCACGGGCTGCTGGAGCTCACCGCGGTCTTCCTGGCGGCGGGGGCGGGCCTGAAACTCGGCTGGACCGCGGTCGACCCCGGCCACCGCCCGCGCGGCCAGGCACTGGCCGAGCAGGGGCGCGCGATCGTGAGCGTCGCCCTCGGCCTGGTCGTCGTGCTGTTCCTCTCGGGCCTGATCGAGGCCCTGGTCACCCCCTCCCCGCTGCCGACCTGGGCGCGGATCGGCATCGGCGCGCTCGCCGAGGCGGCCTTCCTCGGCTACGTGGTCTATTTCGGCCGCCGGGCCGTACGGCAGGGCGAGACCGGCGACGTCGAGCGCGCCCCGGACGTCGCCCCGGCGAGCTGACATGACGGCGGTCCGGTACGGCGGCCCCCCGGAACCGCGCCGAGAAGCCGCCCGATCACCGGGAGACTGCGGCGGTACGGCTCCGCGAGCGACAATCGATCAAAAATTCGATCGCCTTACGTGATCGGCATGTCACAATGAGCGACGTGCCATCTCCCCGACATGACTCTCTGATCAACCTCTTCCGCGACCGCCCCGAGCTGGCCGTGGAGATCCTGCGCGACCTGCTGGGGCAGGACCTGCCCGCCACCCCGCTGGTCAGGTTGGAGAACACCACCTTCAACACCCGGCCCTCCGACGACATCGAGGCCGACCTGGTCGTCGTCCTGGGGCCGCCGGCCGCCCCCGCGCACGCGATCATCGTCGAGATCCAGCAGGACAAATCCAAGAATCCCCGGCAGCTCGCCCGCTACGCCGCCGCGCTCTGGCTGCTGCTGGGCTGCGATGTCACGGTCCTGGTGGTCTGCCCCGACGCCAGGACCGCCGAGTACTACGCCCGGCCGATCGACTCCGGCCTGACCGGCTACCGGCTGCAGGCCTGCGTGCTGGGACCGGACGGCATCCCCGCCATCACCGACCCGCAGCAGGCCGCGGCCCGGCCGGAGCTGGCGGCGATGGCGGTCATGGTGCACGGCCGCCAGCGCAAGGTCGTCGAGGCGTTCGCCGCGGCGCTCGCGGAACTGCCCGACGATCACGCTCCGAAGTACTATGAACACGCATACAGCATGTCCGCACCCGAAGTGCGGCGCCTTCTGGAGGAGATCATGACGTCCACCACCTGGCCGGTCTACAGCCCCTTCGCCCGTGAGCACTACGGCCGCGGCCTGGAAGAAGGCAAGGCCGAGGAGGCGGCCCGGCTGGTGCTGCTGGTGCTGGCCGCCCGCGGCCTGCAGGTGCCGGACGACGTCCGCGCCCGGATCACCGCCTGCACCGACCTCGCCCGGCTGGAGTCCTGGGCCACCCGCGCGGTGACCGTCCAGGCCGCACCGGACCTGTTCGGTGAGCTCGACGAAACGGACCGCTGACGAGAGTGGCCTCTGGCCTGGTCGAGCTGGTCCGGCAGCAGACGGAACATTTCGCCGACGTGTGGCCCAGGAACGGGCCGACCGGTTGGGAGCCGGTTGAGAGGGAGTTTCCAGGTCTGGCTGATCTGCCGGAAAACTCCCTCTCTGCGTCAGTCGGTGGTTTTCAGGTTTCCTTGCCACTTCCGTAACGTCGTCTACAGGGGTTCATCCGTTCAGGAGCGTCGGAGCTCGCCGCGCTCGATACCTCCGACGAAGGCGTCGTACTCGGCGTCGGTGAACAGGTGCGGCGGCTTCTGAATGTTCTTGGAGTCCCGTAGGGCCACGAGGCCGCCGTCCAGGAAGGCGATCTGGACACAGTTGGTGCCGCCGCTGCTGAGACTGCTGGTGTGCCAGCGTGCATCCTGGAGCTGGGTCTCGATCCAGGCGGGGTCGAGGCTGTTCTTGTTCACGAGAGGTCCTTGGCGATCGTGGCGAGAAGCGGCAGGGAGGCCTTCGGTGACAGGGCGTCGGACTTCAGCAGGTCGCTGGCGGTCCGGTAGAGCTCGACGGTCTCGGGTTCGTTCAGGTGCAGGGAGGCCCGGAGGGACTCGACGCACACGAGGTCACGGCCTGCGGGGAAGGACATGAGGATGAAGGGGCCGTCCATTCCCGCGTGCGCCCCGGCGGAGAACGGAAGGACCTGGACGGTGACGGCAGGGTTGGTGCGGGCCAGATGTATCAGATGCTCGATCTGAGCGCGCATGCAGGCCCGTCCTCCCACTTCCTGGCGCAGCAGGCCTTCGGGGAGCACCGTCCAGATCTTCAACGGGGGCTGACGCTCCGACATGGCGCGCTGGTGCTCCAGCCGTAACGCCACGAAGCGGTCGATGTCCTCGGGGGTCTTCCAGACTCTGCTGCCCTCAGTGACCGCCCGGGCGTACTCCGGAGTCTGGAGTAGGCCGTGGACGGCGAGGGGGTTGAAGACGAACAGGGCGCCGGCGTTCTCCACCTGGGAGAGGTAGTCCCCGAGTGGATCATCGACCACACCCTCATAGCGCTGCCACCAATCGACCTCGCCAGCGCGGCGCACGAGATCGCGGAGTTCCTCGCGCAGGGCGGCATCGGTGACGTCGTAGACCTCGAAGAAGTGCGGAAGCTGTTGGATCCTGAGTCCTTGCAGTCCATTTTCGATCTTGCTGATCGTTGAAAGGGACTGGTATCCGAGGCGGCTCGCCGCCTCCTCCTGGGTCCATCCCAGAGCTTCACGGATGCGTCTCAGCTCCGCGCCCAGACGTCGTCGACGCGGAGTGGGTTCGACGGGCATGACCACCTCTCTCCTCGTGGGGAGCGTACTGCTCCAGCCATCCTGGAGAAACGCTATCTCTCCCTTAGGAAAGACTTTCTTTTAGGAATGACTTGCTTGGGGGGTAGTCCCCGCTGCATCATCAACGCATCGCAGCGGACGGTATCCGGACGATCACCGTGAGATGTAGTCGCTGTGCCTGCTCGTTCACCTCTACGGAGACGTCACATGTCCGCTACGACGGCTGCTTCCACCCGCCAGTACTCCATGGTGCTTTCCGAGGTGTGCCCGGAGATGATGGGGCCCGCCCGCGAGATGGTCCGGGCTCACCTGCGGTTCTGGCGTAAGAGTGAGTTGAGTCCCGTGGCCGAGCTCGGAGTCACGGAGTTGCTGACCAACGTCCACAAACACGCCCCCGGCAGCTGCGAACTGCTGGTACGCGAGACGGCGGACGGGGTCACGGTTGAGGTCACCGACTTCGACAGCGTTCTTCCCGCGGTTAAGGAGTCGACTGAGAGCGAGGAGAACGGCCGAGGGTTGTTCCTGCTGTCCGTGCTCACCGAAGATCTGAGGATCGAGCCGCTGCTGGGCGGGAAACGCGTGTGGTTCCGCCTTCGTGGACCTTCCCCTCCCTGACCCGTCGGCTCCCCGGTTTCCCCGTACCCGGGAGCCGACGTCCCAAGGGGCCGTGTCCGAGCTTCGGCTCTTTCCCACGGGCACCGGCCCCTGCCCGGGATCGGCGGTGGAAGGCGCAACCCGCCGCCGATCCCGGGTACGTCATGCGTCGAAGCTCTCGCCGCTCCCATGGATGCAATCGAGGAGAGTGGTCGAGAGCCTGCCGCGAGTGAGCGCGACGTAGATCAGTCGATCACCGATCCGATGATGGCTCAGGCCGGATCGCAGAGCTGCGAGATCGCTTCTTTTCGGCAGGAAACCAACAGTGTCCCACTCCCGTCCCTTCGCCTGGTGGACGGTCAAGCCCGGGATGAAGCCGACCGGGTCCGAAGCGACGCGACGCCCGAGATCTTGCAGGTTCTTCCTGAAATTCTCCCCCCGAACCAGCCTCGTCCTGGTCATGCCGAGCTTTCGGACTGCACCGATCAATCGGTCACCGGCGGCGTCCGAAGCGCCCGCCCCTCCTTCGCGGAGCAGGTGTAGAACTCCGTCCAGTTCTTCCGTGAGGTCGACGTCGTGCGGAAGATCCAACTTGTGCAGCGCATCCTTCAAGAACACGGCCGAGCTACCCAGTGCAGTGGACGTGAAGCGGTTCAACAGAAGCGTGGCCAGGGCCTTCCCGCCGCTTGTGGGTTGCCCGAACGACAGAGGCAGGATCTCCGGGTCGAGGTCCCACAGCTCGGCCCACCCGGCGGCGAGCGCCACGTCAACTTTCCCGCCCGGCCCCCGTACGGGAACGACGACGGGGACCCCGAGACGTAGGCCGTCGGCGAGGCTCTGCGTCGCCGGGCTCCGGAAGCGGAACGACCGCCTCAACGGTGATTCGTGGAAGTCCTGCTCCGCCAGGAGTCTCTCGACGAGCAGCGGCCGAGCGCCGCGGAACTCGTAGAGCGCCTGCCACGGATCACCGACCAGGGTCATCGGTAGATCCTCCTCGCACAGCAGGGTGAGAATCCGCAGGTCGAGATCGTTCGCATCGAAGGCCTCATCGATGACGACCGCGCTGACGGAGCGCCGGACGAAGTCCCCGATCACGGACCTCAAGATCGGGCAACTCAGGGCGGCCCCGACCACGGCACGCACCTCAGCGTGGGTGCAGTGCCCTTCGGCCAGCGGAGCGAGGAACCGGGACGACCCCTCGCAGATGACCTCGCCCTGATCGATGCGCAGGTGAGGGGCCAGGCGAGGCGCATCCCGCCGCCAGGTGGAGACACCCCAGACCTCCCACGTGTCGCTGACGACGAGTTCCCGCCGGCCGCCCGGCCAGCTCAGCCGTCCCGTCCGAAGCAGGAACATGAGGATGTCGCGGATGAAGGCGTCAAGGGTGTCGATGCGGTTCGGCCAGGTCAGCGAAGCCCTGCCCCACCGGGACAGGACTCTCGTCCGCAGTTCCGCGGCGGCCGACCGGGTGAACGCGAGCCCGAGTACGGCGCGGCCGTCGGGCGGGAAACCGTACCGCAGGAAACCGAACCTCTCGGCGGCCACCGTCGTCTTGCCGGAGCCGGGAGCCGACTCCATGTAGACCCGCCTCTGCGGGGCCGAGGCCGCACGGCGCTGCTCCCCGGTCAGCGTGAGGTCACTCGGCATCGGCCGCCACCATCCCGTCGTCAGCGTCGTAGAGGAAGTCGAAGAGGTCCGCCATGTGCTTGGGCACCTGCACGGAGCCGGCGGCCCCTGCGTGGACGACCTCATCCAGCAGCGCCGCCATGACCAGGGCGAACTCGCCCTTGTGCTTCGCCGCAGGACCGGCGGGGTGGGGGACGTCGCGTTTGGTCGAGGCACTACGGAAGAGTCCGTGGATCGTTTCGGGAGTGATCACATCCGGGGGCTGCACCCTGAGGCTCTTCAGGGCCCTCGTGATGAGGGCCTCGTTGCCCTCGGTGATCGCAGGTTCCAGCGTCGGGTGGCTGGGGAAGTGACCCACCACCTGATCGTCATGGTCGGCGAGCCACGCCGGAGGCGTGGGAACCTGGTCGAAGGGCTGGTCGGAGTCACGCATGACGGCCAGTCGCCGGCAGATCTCGTGCCCCTTGGTGGCCAGCAGGCGCACGATCCAGGACCCCACCTTGGCGCCCATGGGGACGATGGTCAGCGCGTTGACGAATGACTGCTTCCGCCGGTCGGATCCCGCCCACACCCGGCCGAACTGACGCAGGACGATCACGTCGGTCACGCCCTCCACCACGGCGAGCCGCTCGGCGAAGAGAGCCGAGGAGCGCATGCCGTCCATGTGCAGGCGGGCCATGGTGAGGACTCCGTCGCGATTCACGATCGGCATTCTGGTGACGGTTCGCGCGACCCTCGTCCCGTCGGCGAGCTTGCGGAGAACCACCAGTTCGGCCGGGTCGCAGGCGGAGATGACGTCCGTGGCGTTGGTGCTCAGGATCACCTGGAGTTCGGGCCGCTTCTGGACCATCGTCCGGAGGTAGCGGACCAGCCCGTGCTGCAACTGCGGGTGCAGGTGTGCCTCCGGTTCCTCGATCACTACCGTCGCGTGGAAGGAGTCACGGGGGAAGAAGGACTCCTCCTCCAGCGCGGCCTCTTCCTCGGCGATGCGCGCCCGGTCGTCGGGCTCGAGTCCTTCCCACGCGGAACCCGTACGCGCCTGCCGGTTGGCGGTGAGATCCGGGATCGCGGCCAGGGTCACGGCGATGTGCAGCAGGTTGACGTACCCGAGGCTGCTGATCTCCAGGCGGTGCGCCATGGCCCGGTCGTCCGTCATGGACAGGAGCAGTTCCAGCACGCGTGCCAGGTAGGCGTCATCGACCTGCTGTCCCCGCACGTAGGGGAACTGCTGGTCGACCCCGTCCGACAGGTCGGAGAAATAGCCCGAGATACGGCTCTCCACTTCCTGGATCAGGTCGTGCCGTGCCAGGTGTTCCAGCAGCTGCTCGGCGTGGTCCCGGAGGTCGTACAGGCTCCGGCGGCCGGTGAGCCGCTGCTGCTGCGCGCGGAGCAGGTCGATGAGTGAGCGGGCCTCGCGGCGGCCGAGCTCGTCGACGGGGTTCCGGTTGGCGGGGAGGTAGATGAGCCGGATGCGGTCGGCGGCCGGAACCGTGCCGAACAGAGACCTGGTCCGGACTCGCCCGACCCGGGGGTAGAGCTCGCGCTTCCACGAGATGTCGTGGAAGACGCCCTGGCCGTAGAGCATGTGGTCGAGGGTGCCGGGCACGCCGGGGCCGTTCTTCGAGTGCCTGTACGTCACCTCGACCGAGCGCCGAGCCGGTCCCAGCGTGGAGGCCGGGAACCAGGACAGCGAAGGGAAGACCTCAGGGTGCGCCAGATAGATCGCGTCACTGACCGTGGTCTTCCCGCCCCCGTTGGGGCCGAGGAGCGCGGCGAACCGCCCCGGAATCTCACATTCGATCGAACTCCCCGCGGCGGCTCTGAAGCCGTCGACGGTGATCTTTCCAAGATACATCCGTGTCTCCTGGTCAAACCTTTGGTCTCATATCGAGTCCGGCGACTCACGTCGCCGCCGGGCGGTGAACGGCCTCCGCGTTCCGCCCGGATCATCGTCGGGGGAGGATCACCCGACGAGCTTCCACTCCTGGCAGCGGTTGGTCTCGAAGTACTCGCCCTTCTTGAGGGTCACGCGGGCCGGACCGGTGATGTTGTCGTTGGCGATGATCCCGCTGAGCTCACCCGACGCGTTCTTGAGCCGGGCCCAGTAGCAGCCGGAATCCTCGGCCGCGCCCGCCGTCTTGTAGGTGCCGGGCTTGATGTCCTCGCCGACGAGGTACTGACCGTCTCCCCCCATGCCGGTCGCGGGGCCGGTCTCCTCCGGCTCCGGAGACGGCTCGGGCTCGGCGGTGACCGTCTCCGTGACCGTGGGTGCGGGCTCCGCCGCCTCGGTCACCGTGACGGTGGGCTGCGGTGCGGCGGCGACGCTCCCCGCCTCGCCGCCGGAACCGATGCCGACCCCGATGAACAGTGAGAGGAGCGCCGTCGCGCTGTACGCCAGCCAGTGCTTTCCACGGCGCTGGGGCTGAGGGACGTTCGTCGGCGGGAGAGGCCATCCGCCTGGGACCTGGGCGCCCGGGTGCATGCCGGGGTGCGGCTGGTACGGCGGGGCGGGCTGCGGGCCGAACGGGGCATTCGGGTCGGGGTGGGACATGGCCGTGGTCCTCTCGCAGTGGGGATGCCAGCGGATGCCGACTTCTCGGGACTGGACGAGCTCGGAAGCTCATGGAGGACTGTGCCAGAACCAGAAGTGATGGCGATCTGAATTCTCTGGTAACCCCCGTTATCACCGCTTTCTGAAAATAACGACTCCGTCGGCGGTAAGGTGCTGATCGCGTCGGTGGAGCGCCGGATCGGTTCATGTCGAGGCGCGGACGGCCGATGGAGCGGAAGGAGGTGCGGACGGTGTACGAGGGTTTCCCCTGGCGGGTCTCCTTGGCCGAGATCGCGGCGTTGGCCGGGGTCCGCAGGCCCGTGCCCACCAACTGGGCCCGCCGGCACGGCGACTTCCCCGAGCCGGTGGCGCACGAGGGCGGCCGTCCCTTCTTCGACGGGCGGAAGGTGGTCGCCTGGCTGCTGGACACCGGGCGCGGCAACGCGGAGCCCCGGACGCTCCGCGCGGAGCTGGCGCTGCACACCCTGACGGGCTGGCGGGACCGGCTGCCCGCCCATGTCCTGGTCGGCGCGCTCACCGCGCTCATCTGCCTGCGGCGGCAGCAGGACGCCCCGCTCTCCGGCTCCGGCTGGGACGCCGTCCTGAAGCAGGCCGCCCGCCTCGACTCCGAGGACCTGTTCCTCCTCGCCGAACTGCACGCGGTTCCGATGACGGAAGGCGTCGGAACGGCTCTCGCGGAGCTCGCCGACGAGCTGGTCGAGGCCGCCTACACGCCCGCCGAAGCCTTCGACTGGGTGCTGGACGCCCGCCGCCGCCTCGGTTCGCACGAGCTGGTCGCCGACGAACCCGCGCCCGTGCTCGCCGGTGCGCTCGCCCGGCTCTGCGGGATCGGCGAGCTGGAGGACGGGGGGACCGTCGCCACGCCGTACGCCCGCAGCGGCGATCTGCCGGCCGCGCTGCACGCGCAGGCCGCTTCGGACGCCGGCCACACCTACCTCGCCGCCGACCCCGACCCGGCCTTCGCCCGCCTGGTGCGCCGCCGGATGCTCGTGCGCGGGGTGTACGAGTTCCAGCTCGACGTGGCCGAGGGCACGGAGCTCCCGCTCGACGACTGGGGCGACCCCGACATCGTGCTCTGCGCACTGCCGTACGAGCCCGCCGAGCAGCGCGAGGCGTCGGCCGCGCTGGAGCGGGTCCAGGCGCTCACCGACCTGCTCGGCGCGGGGCGCACCGCGGTCGTCCTCGGCCCGGCCGACGCGTTGGTCCACCCCCTCCCCGCGCAGGGCGACGCCGACCGCCTGCGCCGGTCGTTCCTCACCGGCGGCCTGCTCAAGGCCGCGATCGGCCTCCCCGACGGGGCGTTCCCCTACCGGCCCGGCCACCGCACCGCCGTGTGGGTCCTCTCCCGCACTCCGGAGGCGGAGCAGCGCGGACTGGTCCTGCTCACGGACCTGTCCGCCCGGCCGCTCGACGGGCGGACCCTCGACGCGCTCGTGGAGGACGTGCAGATCTTCCGCGCGGCGGGCTGGCGGGCGGATGTACGGCACGCGCCCCGGCACGGGGTGGTCCTGCCGGCCAAGGTCCTCGACGACCGGCCCGGCGCCGCCTTCACCCCGCAGCACCGGCCGCACGAGAGCCGCTACACCCGCGCGGTCGTGGAACGCCCCGTGCGTATCTCCCAGCTGGAGATCCACCTGGGAGAGCTGGTGGAGCGGGCCCGCGTGGCCCTCGACGGGCGCGCCGAGCTGCGCACGCACGCCGCCCTGCGGCCCGAGGACCGGTCCGTACGGCGCACGACGGTCGGGCGGATGCTGCAGGAACGCCGCCTTCGGCGGCTGCCCGGTCACCGGATCGCACCCGAGCACCTCGGCTCCGACGGCGACTACACGGTTCTCACCACCGCCGAGGTCGTGGGCGCCGAGCCCGCCGGGAGGCACCGGATCGACCGCCTGGTGTTCATCGCCGAGTACGAGCACGCGGGCTTCACCCGGCCCGGTGATGTCGTCGTCACCACCAGCCCCGAGTTCGGCGCGTACGTGGACGAGGAGGGGCTCCGCGTGGTCGCCTACCCGGCTCGCGTCCTGCGGGTCCGGCCCGACGCCGAACGTCCGGTGCGCCCCCGGGTGTTGGCCGCGCTGCTGCGGGCCGCCGCCGCCGAGCACCGGCGCGTCAGCGGGGCCGTGCGCGCCTCCCGGCGCCTCGAAGACCTGAGCATTCCCGATCTCGCCCCCGAGGAGGCGGAGAGGTACGACACTCTTCTCGCGGAGATCGACCGGCGGAGCGCGCTCCTGCGGGCGCAGACCGCCGCGCTGGACGATCTGGCCCGTCTCACCGCCGCCGGTCTCACCGACGGCACGCTCACCTTGCTGCCCGCGCCCACCGCCACCTGACCCGCGACCCGAACCGCCGCCCGAACCGCGACCCGAAGGAGAACGTCCCCCGATGCCCCCTGCGAAGAGAGCCGCCGACGCACAGGCGGAGTTGTTCAGCGCCTCCACCCCCAAGGAGATCCGCGACCTCCTCTGGAAGACGGCCGACAAGCTCCGCGGTTCCCTGGACGCCGCGCAGTACAAGGAGTTCGTCCTCGGCCTGATCTTCCTCAAGTACGTCTCCGACGCCTTCGAGGAGCGCCGCACCGACCTGGCCAAGGAGCTGGCCGAGGACGGCATCGCTGAGGAGCGGCTGGAGGAGTTCCTGGAGGACAAGGACGAGTACACCGGCCACAACGTCTTCTGGGTCCCCGAGGAGGCGCGCTGGTCGTGGATCGCGGCGCACGCCAAGAGCCAGAAGCCGGGCGAGCTGCTGAACGACGCGATGGACAAGATCATGAAGGAGAACGCCGCGCTGACCGGCGTCCTGCCGAAGATCTACAACAGCTCCAGCGTCGACGAGAAGATCCTCACCGGGCTGATCGACCTCATCAGCGACGCCCGCTTCTCCGGGCGCGGCGACCGGCCCGCGCAGGACGTGCTGGGGGAGACCTACGAGTACTTCCTCGGCAACTTCGCCCGCGCCGAGGGCAAGAAGGGCGGCGAGTTCTACACCCCGGGCAGCGTCGTCCGGCTGCTGGTCGAGATCCTGGAACCGTACGAGGGGCGGGTGTACGACCCGGCCTGCGGCTCGGGCGGCATGTTCGTCCAGGCCGGCAAGTTCGTCGAGGCCCACGCCGGCAACAAGGCCGACATCTCGGTCTTCGGCCAGGAGCTCAACGAGCGGACCTGGCGGCTGGCCAAGATGAACCTCGCCATCCACGGCATCGACGGCAACCTCGCCGCCCGCTGGGGCGACACCTTCGCCGACGACAAGCACCCCGACCTCAAGGCCGACTTCGTCCTCGCCAACCCGCCGTTCAACATCAAGGACTGGGCGCGCAACGAGTACGACCCCCGCTGGAAGTACGGCGTGCCGCCGCGGAACAACGCCAACTACGCCTGGCTCCAGCACATCATCGGCAAGCTGGGCGAGCGCGGCACGGCGGGCGTGGTCCTGGCCAACGGCTCCACCAGCGACCAGCAGAGTGGTCAAGGGGGGATCCGTAAGGCCCTGGTCGATGGGGATCTGGTGGCGTGCATGGTCGCACTGCCGTCCCAGCTCTTCCGGACCACGCAGATCCCGGCGTGCCTGTGGTTCCTGGCGAAGGACAAGACGCCGCAGGGCGGCCGGCGGCTGGCCGACCGGCGCGGCGAGATCCTCTTCATCGACGCGCGCGGCATGGGCGAGATGGCCGACCGGACCGAGCGCGTCCTGACGGAAGCCGACATCGCGAAGATCGCGGGTGCGTATCACGCCTGGCGGGGCACGGTCTCGGCCCGCGAGGCCGGGCTGGTCTATGCCGATGAGCCGGGGTTCTGCTTCTCGGCTGAACTGGAGACGGTCCGCTCGCACGGATACGTGCTCACGCCGGGACGGTACGTCGGGGCCGTGGAGACCGAGGAAGAGGCCCCGGAGGCGATCGCAGAGAAGATCGAGACGCTGACGGAGGATCTGTACGGACTCTTCGACAGGTCGGACGAGCTGGCCAAGGCAGTCCGTGAGCAGCTGGGGAGAATCCATGGCTGAGTGGGATTTCGTCACCTATGGATCGCTGGCCTCATCCGATCGCGCAGCCTTCGCAATGGGGCCATTCGGATCGAAGATCACCAAAGAAAATTACGTCAACTCCGGCGTTCCTGTAATTCGTGGAGTCAATCTGGCGAACGGGATCTTCTTGGACGATGAATTCGTCTATATTACCGATGAAAAGGCGGATGAGATTTTCTCTGCCAACATCGAGCCGGGTGACTTGATATTTACTCACCGGGGAACGATCGGCCAGGTCTCCATGCTTCCTCGTGAGCCTCGGTTTGAACGGTATGTTATCGGGTCAAGTCAGGTGAAGACTCGGCTTGACGAAAGCAAGGCGCTCCCCGAATTCTACTACTACTGGTTTCAGTCCCCCGCTGGGCAGCACTCGATCCTGGTCCACTCTTCTACGGTCGGAGTTCCGGGAATCGCTACTCCGCTTACCTCAATTCGCAATCTTAAAGTGCCGAACCCCGATCTCGCAGAGCAGAAGGCGATCAGTGCTGTATTAGGGGCACTGGACGACAAGATCGCCGTCAACGAGCGCATCGCGACCACGGCCGAAGATCTGGTATTGGTCACGGCATCTGGAAAGCGCTGGTCCTCTCGCGTTCGCCTCGACGAAATCTGTACTCTCCGAAAGGAGCAGGTTTCTCCGGTAGAAATGGTGGATGCGCAGGTCGACCATTACAGCCTGCCTGCGTTCGATGCGGGGAAGTGTCCGGAGCGCGTGCCACCGGAATCCATCAAGAGCAACAAGTTCCTGATCGACTCCCCCTCTGTGCTGCTCTCAAAGCTGAATCCGGACATCCCACGTGTCTGGAATGTGGAGCCGTACTCGGGGGTCCCGGCGCTGGCTTCAACGGAATTCCTGGTCTTGGCGCCGAGTGAAGACCTCACCCCCCACGAGCTGTGGGCGGTCACTGCGCAGCAAGACTTCCTCGACACTCTCACATCGAAGGTGACGGGAACCTCGAAGAGTCACCAGCGAGTCCGTCCTGCTGAGGTGCTTGCCTCTGAGGTCGTGGACCCGCGCAAGTTCGGCGACGTGAGGTTGCGGATTCAGAATCTGGCCCGTACTGCGGCCATGGCTCGTGCGGAATCCCAAACTCTCGCCACTCTCCGGGACACTCTCCTCCCCCAGCTCATGTCCGGCCGGCTCCGCGTCAGGGATGCCGAGAAGATCGTCGAGGATGCGACATGACCCCTCCCCCCGAAGACGCCGACCTCCGCTTCCGCCCCCTGGAGATCGACTGGGAGCACCTCGCCCTTGACGAGCTCGCCGAGCTGGACTGGCTCCCCGCCCACGGCAATGAGTTCGCGCCCGGTTCCGGGCACCGGGCCGCCTGGAACGACCTCATCCTCTACTCCGACCTGCGCGAGGCGGTTGAGCGGCTCAACCCCGGCCTGCCGCCGGACGCCGTGCGCAGGGCGGTGGAGGAGGCGACCCGGACCGGGTCGGCCGACGCCTACGAGGAGAACCGGGCCGCGCACGGCCACCTGACCGGCGGCATCCGCTCGGTGACCTACACCGACGAGTTCGGCGCCGAGCACAACCCGACCGTCCGGCTGGTCGATCTGGCCGACCCGGCCGCGAACACCTACCGGGCGCTCCGGCAGGTCACCGTCATCCAGGGGGAGCGGAACCGCCGCTTCGACCTCGTCCTCTACGTCAACGGCCTGCCGCTGGCCGTACTGGAGATCAAGCGGGCCGGGGACGAGCACGCGACGCTGGAGGACGCGCACGCGCAGATCGGATGGTACGTCCAGGAGTTCCCGACGGCCTTCCGCTACAACGCGGTCGTGCTGCTCTCCGACGGCGTCACCGCGAAGTACGGCACGCCGTTCACCCCGTTCGAGCACTTCGCGCCGTGGAACGTGGACGAGGACGGCGGCCAGGTCGAGTCGCTGGACGGCGCGGGCCTGTCGGAGTCGGCGCAGAACCTCGCCCTGCACGGGCTGTTCACTCACGAGCGGTTCCTGTCGCTGGTCGCCTCCTTCATCAACTTCGTGCCGTCGAAGAGGATGAAGCGGATCGCCAAGCCGCACCAGTACTTCGCCGTCAACCGGGCCGCGCAGGCCGTACGGGAGGCCGCCGCGACCGACGGCAGGGCCGGCGTGGTCTGGCACACGCAGGGCTCGGGCAAGTCCGAGGAGATGGTGCTGACCGGCAACCTGGTCATGCGCGACCCTGCACTGCTCAACCCGACGATCCTCGTCATCACCGACCGCAACGACCTCGACGACCAGCTCTACTCCACCTTCTGCGAGAGCGAGATCCTGCCCGAGCGGCCCCGGCAGATCCTCACCCGCGCCGAGCTGCGCGCGGAGCTGACCGACAAGCGGACCGGCGGCATCCTCTTCACCACCCTGCAGAAGTTCAGCCGGACCAGGGAGGAGAAGGAGTCGGGGATCGACCACCCGCTCCTGTCCGACCGGCGCAACATCGTCGTGGTGGTCGACGAGGCGCACCGCAGCCACTACGACACCCTCGACGGCTACGCCCGCCACCTGCGCGACGCCCTGCCGCACGCCACCCTGCTCGCCTTCACCGGCACCCCGATCTCCGAAGCGGACCGCAACACCCGGGACGTCTTCGGCGACCGGGGCGCCTACGCGGGCTACATCGACGTCTACGACCTCAAGCGGGCCGCCGACGACGGCGCGACGGTGAAGGTCTACCACGAGAGCCGCGTCATCGAGCTCGTCTTCGACTCCGGCGTCGACACTGCGGAGATCGATGAGCGGGCGGACCGGATCACCGACGGGCTGGACGAGACCGAGCGCCGCCGGGTCGAGCAGGCCGTCGCCACCATGAACGCGATGTACGGCGCGCCCGCCCGTATCCGCGACCTGACCGCCGACCTGGTCGCCCACTGGGAGTCCCGGCGCGAGCGGATGAAGCCGTTCGTCGGCGTCTCGGAGACCGGCGGCGCGACCGGTAAGGCGATGGTCGTCTGCGCGACCCGCGACATCTGCGTCAGCGTCTACGACGCGCTGCGCGAGCTGCGCCCGGAGTGGCACAGCGACGACCCCGCCAAGGGCGCGATGAAGATCGTGTTCTCGTCGGACTCCCGGAAGGACCCGGAGCGCCTGCGGGCCCACGCGCTGCGCGACTCCCAGCGCAAGGCCGCCATCAACCGGGCCAAGGACCCCGACGACGAGCTGGAGCTGCTCATCGTCAACAACATGCTGCTGACCGGCTTCGACGCGCCGCCGATCCACACGATGTACCTCGACCGGCCGCTCCGGGGCGCCAACCTCATGCAGGCGCTGGCCCGCGTCAACCGCCGCTTCCGCGGCAAGGAGGACGGGCTGCTGGTCGGCTACGCCCCGCTCACCGAGAAGCTCCAGGAAGCCATCAGGGAGTACTCCGCGGCCGACCGGCAGGACCGGACGCTGGGCCAGGACATCGACCGGGCGCTGGACGAGCTGCGCAACGAGTACGACATCATCGACGGCATCCTGCGGGGCGTCGACTGGCGGGGCCTGCTGGCCACGCCGGGCCGTACCTCCTTCATCGACGCGGCGCTGCGCACCGCGAACCACCTGCGGGACGTCAAGACCCCCGGCAACAACCCCGACAAGCTCGACGACCCCCGGCAGACCCTCGGCCGCCGCTTCCGGGACCACGCGCACCGGCTGGAGCGCTTCTACGCGCTCACCGCGTCCTCCGCCGACCTCGGGACGCGCTTCCCCGACCACGAGGGGACGTGGCGGCGCGACATCCAGTTCTTCGTCGAGGTCCGCGCCTACATGGCGAAGCTGGACGCCATGGACCGCGAGGCGAGGGGCCTGCCCGTCGCCCGCGACGTCGAGCTCTACCTCGCGCAGCTGACCTCCACGGTCGTGGAGACGGACGGGGTCACCGACCTGTTCGCCGAGGCCGGCTTGGAGACCGCCGACCTGACGCACCTCAACGAGGCCCTCGTCGCCAGGCTGGCGAACAGCGAGACGCCGCACCTGGCCGCCGAGGCGCTGCGGCGGCTCATCGAGCGGAGGATGCGCGAGGTCACCCGGCACAACATCGTGCGGCGGACGACGTTCTCCGAGCGCCTCCAGGACCTCATGATCAGGTACATGCGCGAGCAGCTCACCAGCGCGGAGATCATCGCCAAGCTGGTCGAGCTGGCCAAGGAGATCGCGGACGACCACCGGCGCGGCGAGGAGTTCACCCCGCCCCTGGACTGGCGGGAGCTCGCGTTCTACGACGCGGTCGCCGACCACGGCACCGCGCGCGAGATGATGGGGGACGAGGTCCTCGCGGGCATCGCCCGCGAGCTGATCGTCCAGGTGCAGAAGAACCTCAAGAAGGACTGGATCTCCCGCGAACCGGTCCGCGCCCGCCTCCGCGCCACGATCAAACGCCTCCTGGCCCGCCACAACTACCCGCCGGACTACGAGGTCAAGGCCATCGAGCTGGTCCTGCAGCAGATGGAGCACTTCGCCGACGTGTGGTCCAGGGACGGCACGGCCGGTTGAGGGAAAAGGACGCAGGTGTGAGCTGCGCATGCGGAGGGCGCACCGTACCCTGAAAGGACAGCAGGCCAGTGACGAGGAGACCACCATGAGCGAAGGTCGGCCTGATCGCCCGATCCATCATCTGCCGGCCCGCCGGAAGACTTCGCTGGAGGAACTGGTCAGAGACAAGCGCGCCCACCCGATCGAGTCGATGGACGAATTCACAGCCGACACCTTCGAAAGCGACGAGGAGCTGGACGAGTTCATCGCCTTCACCCACGCTGAACGTCAGCGCGAGCTAGCGTAAGGGCTCATGCCCGCTCGTTTGGTCATCTGGGATACCGATGTCGCATCTCTGACGCATAAGCGTCGTGTTCCAGCGACCTTGGAAGCCAAGCTGATCGGCACTTACCCATTGATCACCTTCGTCACTCTAGGGGAACTCACCAAGTGGACCGAAGTACGCAGATGGGGCGCCCGCAGCCGTAGCGAGTTCGCCCGCTGACTGTCCGCTCTCCCCGTCCTGCTGGGGGACGAAGATGTCGCGACCGCCTGGGGAGAATTGGCCGCCGCTGCGATGCTACGAGGTCGGCCCCGGCCGATGAATGACATGTGGATCGCCGCCTGCTGCTTGATCCATGACGTCCCACTCGCCACGTTGAACGTCAAGGACTTCGAGGATTTCGCGACGTACCACGGCCTCGCTCTGATCACTCCATGAACCATTCCCAGTGGAAGACCCGGCGGACCAGGAGGCTTCTGGGGGAGGAGGCCGAGGAATCCCCCGCCTACGTGGAGGCCGGACACGCTCTGGCGCTCGGGCAGGCCGTCCACGACCGCCGGACCGCTCTCGGTCTCTCCCAGACCGAGCCGGCTCGCCGCGCGGACATGACCCGACCGCAGATCTCCACCATCGAAGGCGGCGACGCCGTACCCACCCTGACCCTGCTGACCCGCCTGGCCGGCGCGCTGGACGCCTCCCTGACCATCCGGCTGGACGACGACGGCTCGACCTTCGTCTTCACCCCGCATCACCGTCCGCATCCGGACGAGGCATCCGGCGACGGGCACTCTTCAGCGGCCTGAACCGGGCATCCGCTCAGAGCCGTCCGGCGGCCTTCAGGGCCAGGTAGGCGTCGGCGAGGGCGGGGGCGAGGTGGTCGGGGACGGCGTCGACGACCTCGACGCCGTGGCCCCGGAGCCGCGCGGTCATCCGTCGCCGCCCGTTCCGCAGGTGCTCGGCCGCGGCGGCGTCGTAGACCTGCTCCAGGGTGTCGCGGCCCCGGGCCATGGCGGCGACCCGCGGGTCGGAGACCGCGGCGAGCAGGACCTGGTGGCGGGCGGCCAACTGGGGCAGGACCGGGAGCAGCCCCTCCTCCAGCGCGGTCGGGTTGAGGTCGGTGAGCAGCACCACCAGGCAGCGGTGCCGGGCCCTGGCCAGCACCGCCGCGACCATGCCCTCGGCGTCGGCCTCGACCAGTTCCGCCTCCAGCGGCGCCATGGCGTTCACCAGGACCGACATCAGCTCGGTGCGGGACGCGCCGGGCACCCAGGCGCGGACGGTCCGGTCGTGGGCGAGGAAGTCCACCCGGTCGCCCGCCCGGGCCGCGAGCGCGGCGAGCAGCAGCGCCGCGTCCATCGACCAGTCGAGCCGGGGCCAGCCGGAGGGGTCGCCGGAGGCCGGGTCGAGGCCGACGCGCCCGGCCGAGGTGCGGCTGGTGTCGAGCACGATCAGCACCCGCCGGTCCCGCTCGGGGCGCCAGGTCCGCACCACGACGTCGCTGCGCCGGGCGGTGGCCCGCCAGTCGATGGAGCGCACGTCGTCGCCCGGGACGTACTCCCGCAGGGAGTCGAACTCGGTGCCCTGCCCGCGGATCGCGACGGGGTTGCGGCCTTCGAGCTCGCGCAGGCGGGAGAGCTTGGCGGGCAGGTGGCGGCGGCTGAGGAAGGGCGGCAGCACCCGCACCGTCCACGGCACGGCGTGCGACCCCTGCCGGGCGGCCAGTCCCAGCGGCCCGGTCGACCGTACGGTGACCGCGGCGGAGTCGCGGTCGCCCCGCCGCAGCGGCGTCAGGGTGACGGTCACCCGGCGGCGCTCTCCGGCCGGGACGTCCAGGGGCTGCTCCCTCGGCCGGGCGCCGGCGCTGGGCGGCCAGGCGTCCCGGACGAGACCGCGCACCCGGCGGTCGCCCGGGTTGGTCACGGTCAGGGTCACCCGTGCGGAGTCGCCGAGCCGTACCCGGTGCTCCCCCGAGCGCTCCAGCCGCAGCGGGCGGACGCTCCCGGCGAGCAGCAGGTCCACCGCGACCAGCGCGGCCAGCACCAGCAGCAGCCCGGCCGCGGCGGCCTCCGGCCGGGGGGCGAACAGCACCACGATCGCGCTGAGGGCGGCGAGCAGCCCCGTGCGTCCGGTGAGCGCCATCAGCGGGGCACGGGGACGGAGGCGAGGATGCCGTCGAGCACGCCGTCGGGGGTGGCGCCCTCGAGCTCGGCCTCGGGTCGCAGCTGGATCCGGTGCCGGAGTGCGGGCAGGGCCAGGGCCTTGATGTCGTCCGGCGTGACGTAGCCGCGGCCGGAGAGCCACGCCCACGCCCGTGCCGCGCCCAGCAGCGCGGTCGCCCCGCGCGGGGAGACGCCCATGCGCAGGGCCGGCGACCGCCGGGTGGCGCGGGCGACGTCCACCGCGTAGCCGAGGACCTCGGGGCCGACGTGCACCCGGGCGACCGCCGCCCGGCCCACGGCCAGGTCCTCGGCCGAGGTGACGGCCTTGACGTGGGACAGGTCCCGGGGGTCGAAGCCGAGGGCGTGCCGCTCCAGCACCGCGATCTCCTGGTCGCGCGCCGGGAGCGGGACGGTGAGCTTCAGCAGGAACCGGTCGAGCTGGGCCTCGGGCAGCTGGTAGGTGCCCTCGTACTCGATCGGGTTCTGCGTGGCGGCCACGATGAACGGGTCGGGCAGCCTGCGGGCCTCGCCCTCGACGCTCACCTGCCGCTCCTCCATGGCCTCCAGCAGGGCGGCCTGGGTCTTGGGCGGGGTGCGGTTGATCTCGTCGGCGAGCAGCAGGTGGGTGAAGACCGGACCCTCGCGGAACTCGAACTCCGAGGTCTTCGCGTCGTAGACCAGCGAGCCCGTCACGTCGCCCGGCATCAGGTCGGGGGTGAACTGCACGCGCTTGAAGTCCAGGGAGAGCGCGGCGGCCATCGTCCGCACCAGCAGGGTCTTGGCGACGCCGGGGACGCCTTCGAGCAGCACGTGGCCCCGGCAGAGCAGGGCGATCACCAGTCCGGTGACCACCGCGTCCTGGCCGACGACGGCCTTGGCGACCTCGGCGCGCAGCGCGCCCAGCGAGGCGCGGGCGGCCCGGCTCTCCTCGCTCTCGGCGGGCGCGGCCGGTCGCGGGTCCGTTACCGGGGGAGGTCCGGCCACGGGAGGAGGTCCGGCCATCGGGGGAGGTCCGGCCACCGGGGGGCCGACGGGCGGGGGCGCGGAGCCGGGGAAGCCCGCCGACGGAGGCGCGGAGCCCGGAGGATCCGCCGGCGGGGGCGCGGCCGGGGGACCCACGGGCTGCGTGGCGTCGTCCGCCGGAGGGCCGGTCGGTCGCGCGGCGTCCGCGGGGGGCCAGACCGGCCGCTCACCGGACGGCTGGTGCGGGGAGTCGGGCGTGGTCACGGGTTCCCCTCCCCGGAGGTGCTGTGCTCGCTCACGCGTTCGATACCTGCCTTTCCAGGATGTCCAGGTGTCGTGCCAGGGCCATGAGACCGGCGTCGTCGTCGGGCGGCGCGCCGTACAGGACGGCGCCCGCCTGCTGGGCATTCTGCCCGGTCCGGATGGCGAGGGCGGCCACCACCTCGGCGGGGGAGGCGTCGGCCGTCAGCCCGAGGCGGGGGACGAGCCGGTCCAGGGCCGCGGCCCGCAGCGCCGCCGCCGCCCGGTCGCGCGCCCCGCGGGACCGGTAGAGGCGCCCCCGCCCTTCCACGGTCTCGGCGGCGCGTACCACGACCGGCAGCCGCTCGGTGACGACCGGGCCGAGCCGGCGGGCCCGCCAGACCGCGAGCAGCCCGATCGCGGCCAGGAGCTGGAGGGCGGCCCACGTGACGCCGGGCGGGACGAGGTCCTGCAGGGACGCCTTCCCCTCCGCCGTTCCGGCCTGGGGCAGCGAGGGGGCCAGCCAGGTCACGGCGGACCTGGCGCCGGCCAGGTTCATCGCGAGGGCGGCGTCGCCGTCGTCGGCCAGCCGCTCGTTGGTCATGAACTCGCCGGAGCCGACCACGGTGACGGTCCGGCCGCCGGACGGGAAGCTCACCAGGGCGCCGCCGTAGCAGCTGCGCGCCCCGGGCGGCGGGTCGTAGGAGACGCCGCCGGTCACGGCGGTGCCCGCCCGCACCGCGGCGGGCAGCTCGCAGCCGGGCGCCCGCGACTCCACGTCCGTCAGCGCGCCCGCGCCGACCTCGGGGGCGAGGGCCTGCAGCGCCTGCGTCACCGGCTCGACGAGCAGCCGGTCGCCCGGGAGCGCGGCGAGGTCGCGCAGCAGCGCCTCGTCGGCGAGGAACTGGGTCTGCGCGACCACCAGCAGGGAGTCGGGGCCGGTCAGCTCGCGGGCCTCCTCGACGGTGTCCGCGGGCCGTACGTCGACGCCCCGGTCGCGCAGGAGCTGGACGAGGGCGTGCGCGCCCCGCGGGGTGGTCGACTCGGCGCCGAGGTAGCCGCCGGAGCCCGGCCGGGTGACCAGCGCGGTCACCAGGGCGACCGCGGCCAGGAGCGCCAGCACGCCCAGCGGCCCGCGCCAGCGTGCCCAGGCGTCGCGCACCCGGGGGGAGACGGGCGTGCTCCGCGCCGGGACCGGGGGGGCGAGCACGCCGGCGGCCCCGGGACCGCCGGGCGCGGAGGCGGGTACGCCGGCGGCCCCGCGCACGGAGGCGTCCGGGGTGCCGTGCGGGGCGTCCGGAGTGCCGTGCGGGGTGCCGTGCGGGGCGTCCGGGGTGCCGTGCGGGGCGTCCGGGGTGCCGTGCGGGGCGTCCGGGGTGCCGGCGGTCACGCGGCCCCTCCCGGGAGTCCCGACAGCACCGGCCTGGCGGCGCGGAGCCGGTCGTCGAGTCCGGCCAGGCGGCCGTACCCCTCGGCGGTGCCGGGCAGGTCGCCGTAGGTGACGTCGTCGAAGAGCCGGGCGGCCTCCGCCAGCTCCCCGGCGAAACCGGGCAGCGCACGGCCCGCCTCGGCGGCCAGCTCGTCCGCGGTGCGGCCGGGCAGCTCCTCGACGACGGCCCGCTCCTCCAGGTCGCGGGCGATGGCCCGCAGGCGCTCCCTGACGGCCTCCGCCCACCGCTGCGCCGCCGCGTGCCGCTCGGCCTCCGCCCGGTGCTCGGCGGCCGGACGGGCCGCGGCCTCGAACAGCTCGCCCCGCCGGGCGGTCCGGGCGCGGGTCGCCCGGCGCGCCATCGACAGGACCGGGAGGGCGACGAGCAGGACGACGAAGGCCAGCAGGAGGATCGAGAACCATCCGCCGGGCAGCCCGGCGGCGGCGTCCAGGAGGTTCTCCAGCCAGTCCCGGACGGCACCGGAGATCCGGTCCCACCAGGACTCCTTCGGATAGATCGGCCTGGCCAGCTCGCGGACGGCCGCGCTCCTGGCGTCGTCGCGGGCGATGTCGACCGGGACGCCGCCGGCGGTCGGCAGAGCGATCGGCGGGACGGTCACCGGGGCCATGCTCCGGGGTCCTGGGGAGGGGAGCCGTGGCCGCCCTGCCCGGGGTCCTGCTGCGGAGGGCCGTATCCCTGGCCGGAGCCGCCGTATCCCTGGCCGCCGTAGCCCTGCCCGCCGTAGCCCTGCCCGCCGTAGCCCTGCCCGCCGTAAGCCTGGCCGGGATCCTGGGGCGGGACCCCGTGACCCGGCGGGGGGCCGTAGCCGCCCTGCGGGGAGCCGTAGCCGTGGTGGCCCGCGGCGTGGGAGGGGTGCCACAGGTCCTCGGGAGACGCGCCGAGGCCCCGCCCGCGCTCCGCGGCGGCGGTCTGCAGCACCAGGTCGAACGCCTCGCCGCGCATCCTGCGGTCGGCGTAGAGCAGGGCGGTGACGGCGGCGGAGAAGGGATAGGTGATGGTCGAGGCGATGATGCCGCCCAGGCCGGTCAGCGCGAGGCCGGCGACGCCCGTCTGGATCGCGGTGAGGGGGTCGGGAGGGCTGACCGTCTGGCTGAGGAAGGTGAACGGCAGGCCCATGACCGTGCTGACCAGCCCGGTGACGATCGCGGTCAGCAGGAGGATGCCGAACACCCGCCAGAAGTCGCCCTTGACGAGGCGGAACGAGCGGCTGATCGCGGTGCCCACCCCGGCCCGCTCCAGCACGATCACCGGTCCGGCCAGGCTGAGCTTGGTGTAGAGGAACGCCGCCACGACGACGGCGCTCAGGAGGCAGGCGATGAGGAGCAGGGCGGCGAGCCAGCCGGGCCCGTTCGCCGCGATGATGACCGCGAGCAGGACGTTGCCCACGATGAAGATCGCGATGAAGGCGCCGTAGACCATGACCGCCGACAGGACGGCCAGGCCCAGCAGGGGGAGCACCCGGCCGCGGGTGAGCCGCCAGGCCTCCCCGATCGAGATGTGCTCGCCGAACACCGCGCGCCCCAGCACGCTGGTCAGCATGCCGCTCAGCAGCACGACCCCGATCATCTGGATGACGAGGGTGGCGAAGACGCCGGCGAACACGCCCGCGATGGCGCCGCCCACCATGCTGAGGACCTCGCCGGAGTCGCTCGGCCGGCTCGGTGAGGTGATCATGTCGCTGAACGAGGCCGCCAGGGACCCCAGGATGACCACCGTGATGATCACGGAGATGACCTGCAGGGCGACGGCCACCGCGGCGGACAGGCCCAGGGTCGCCTTGGGGTTGTCGCGGATGAACTGGACCGCGCCGTTGTAGATGTCGCCGAGGGTGAGCGGGCGCAGCGGGATGACGCCGGGCTTGAGCGCGGGCGGACCCCCGTAGCCGTAGGGTCCGGGCGCGCCGTAGGTCTGCTTGCCGTAGCCCTGTTGTCCGTAGCCCTGCTGGCCGTAGTCCGGCTGCCCGTACGGCGGTCCGCCGTACGGCTGGCCGCCGTAGGGGTTCTGCCCCGGGGGCTGCTGGCCGTACGGCTGGCCGCCCGGGGGCGGGGGCTGCCGGCCGTACGGGCCGCCGGGGCCCTGCGGGGGCGGGGAGCCGGGGGGAGGGGGCGTTCCGCCGGCGCCGGGTGCGGCCCACGGCGCCGGGCCCTGCCCGCCGTACGGCGGCGGCTGGTTGGACGCCCAGCCGGATGGCGTGTCGGGACTGGAGCCGTGACCGTCTGACATATCCCAATCCTGGCATGTCGGATCCCACATCGGGCCGTTCGGGGGATCCCGCCGTGTTCTTCCGGGAAGGAACCCGGCGGGAGATGCCGGAGGGATGGCAGAGACGCGGTCGTCTGCCGCAGACTGGGGAGAAGGTCGCGCCCGTCCCCGGCGCCCGCAGTCGCCGGGGAGGAGGCGGCCGACGGGGTGGAGGATCGCCGCGTGTTCCACGGGGCGGTACGCCTAAGATTCAGCACCCGGACGGCCGAATGGGGGATCGTGTCATCTGGTGGCCGGACAAGGGTAACCTTCGGTGATCGTGTGGTTTGCCATAGAAACTCCCTGACTGCGTAAAACGAATGAGGGGCCATGAAAGGACGCGTGCTGGTCGTCGACGACGACGCCGCTCTCGCCGAGATGCTCGGCATCGTGCTGCGCGGAGAGGGGTTCGAACCTTCCTTCGTCTCCGACGGGGACAAGGCGCTCGACGCGTTCCGCGACACCCGCCCGGACCTGGTGCTGCTGGACCTGATGCTGCCCGGCGCCGACGGCATCGACGTGTGCCGCAGGATCCGCGCGGAGTCCGGCGTCCCGATCGTCATGCTGACGGCCAAGAGCGACACCATCGACGTGGTGCTCGGCCTGGAGTCCGGCGCCGACGACTACATCGTCAAGCCGTTCAAGCCGAAGGAACTGGTGGCCCGGGTCCGCGCGCGGCTGCGCCGCACGGACGAGCCGACGCCCGAGATCCTGCAGATCGGCGACATCACCATCGACGTGGCCGGGCACTCCGTCAAGCGGGAGGAGGAGACCATCAACCTCACCCCGCTGGAGTTCGACCTGCTGGTCGCGCTCGCCCGCAAGCCGCGCCAGGTCTTCACCCGGGAGGTCCTGCTGGAGCAGGTCTGGGGCTACCGGCACGCGGCCGACACCCGCCTGGTCAACGTGCACGTCCAGCGGCTCCGCGCCAAGATCGAGAAGGACCCGGAGCACCCGGAGATCGTGGTCACGGTCCGCGGCGTGGGCTACAAGGCCGGTCCCGCCTAGGGCCCGCCCGGCTCCTCCCGCCCCCCGGAATCCGACATGGTCCCCGCGAAGAAGCGCCGCCGCACCCCGCGCCAGCTGGCGCGGGGGGTCCGGCGGCGCACCCGGCGCGCCGCCGGCCGGCTGCGCCGGGTCTTCTGGCGCTCCCTGCAGCTGCGCGTGGTCACCAGCACCATGGTCATCTCCATCGTGGTGGTCGCGGTGCTGGGCGTCTTCCTCATGCAGCAGATCCAGCAGTCGGTCCTGGAGTCGCGGGTGCGGGCCGCGATCAGCGAGGCGCAGGCCGACCGCAACGCGGTCCTCGGCTTTCTGACCCAGCCGGAGCACGAGACCTCCGAGCGCCCCGCCGACCAGGGGGAGGCGTCGCAGGGCGGCGGGGACAGCCCGCTCAGCCGGGCCACCCAGGCGCTGGCCGAGCGGGCGGGCTCGGCGAGCCGCTACTCGGTGATCATCCGCAACGAGAACCTGCCGGGGGAGTTCTTCGGGACCACCAACATCGATCCGAAGAGCGTGCCCGACCGGCTCCGCGCCGAGGTGGAGAAGAACGAGCCGGGCCGCAACGCCGCCTGGTTCCTCCCGCTGTACTACGAGGGCAGGACGAGCGACGCGGTCCCCGGAGTGGTGATCGGCACGCGCCTGGACACCACCGGCGCGCCGCGGCTCGACGGCGGCTACGAGATCTACCACCTGGTCCCGCTGGACCGCGAGGAGAAGATGCTGGCCTCGCTCCAGCAGATGCTCATCGTGGTCGGATCCGGGCTGGTGCTGCTGCTCGCCGCGATCGCCTCGCTGGTCACCCGGCAGGTGGTGATCCCGGTACGGCTCGCGCGGCAGGCCGCCGAGCGCCTGGCCGCCGGCAAGCTGGACGAGCGGCTCAAGGTGCGGGGCGAGGACGACCTCGCCCGCCTGGGCACCTCCTTCAACGAGATGGCGGCGAACCTGGCGCTCAAGATCCATCAGCTGGAGGAGCTCTCGCAGGTCCAGCGGCAGTTCGTCTCCGACGTCTCGCACGAGCTGCGCACCCCGCTCACCACCGTGCGGATGGCCGCCGACCTGCTCTACGACGCCCGCGAGGACTTCGACCCGATGGCCGCCCGCTCGGCGGAGCTGATGCAGAACCAGCTGGAGCGGTTCGAGTCGATGCTGGCCGACCTGCTGGAGATCAGCCGCTACGACGCGGGGGCCGCGACGCTCGACGTGGACTCGGTCGACGTGCGCGACGTGGTGCTGCGCGCCGTCGCCGACTCCGAGGCGCTGGCCGAGCGCCACTCCACCCGCTTCGACCTGCGCCTGCCCGGTGAGCCGTGCATGGCCGAGATGGACAGCCGCCGGGTCGAGCGCATCCTGCGCAACCTGCTGTTCAACGCGATCGAGCACGGCGAGGGCAGGGACGTCGTCGTCTCGGTCGGAGCCGACCGGGACGCGGTCGCGGTGGCGGTGCGGGACTACGGGGTGGGCCTGAAGCCGGGCGAGGAGACCATGGTCTTCGACCGGTTCTGGCGCGCCGACCCGTCCCGGGCGCGGACCATCGGCGGCACCGGCCTGGGCCTGGCCATCTCCCGCGAGGACGCGATGCTGCACGGTGGCTGGCTCCAGGCGTGGGGCGCGCCGGGGGAGGGGTCGCAGTTCCGGCTCTCCCTGCCCCGGACGGCCGGGGTGCCGCTGCGCGGATCGCCGCTGCCGCTGGTCCCGCCGGAGGTGGAGATGCGGCGGACGTGGCGGGGACACATGACGCCGGTGCTCTCCCCGGCGTCGGCGGACGGAGGACGGGATGCGGACTAGCCGGACCGGCCGGGCCGGCCGGATGCCGCGGCGCGCCGGCGCCGTGCTCCTGGCCGCCGCGCTGTCCTGGTCGGCGGCCGCCTGCTCGGTCGTGCCGACCGGCCGGTCCACGGTCGCGGAGGACCGGGACCAGGGCAACCCCCTCGACCCGCCGTACGCACGGGTGATCGCCATGGCGCCGGCCTCCTCCTGGACGCCCGAGCAGGTGGTCACGGGGTTCCGCGCCGCGATGGCGAGCATCGGCGAGGAGCGGCACGAGGCCGCCCGCCGGTACCTCACCGACGACTTCGCCGCGCGCTGGAAGCCGGAGACCGGGGTGACGGTCTACCAGCCGGCCCCGTCCGTGACGGCGCCGCTGGCCGAGGGCGCCACGGAGGCCAGAGTCACGCTCAAGGGCGCCGTGACGGCGAGCATCGACCGGGACGGCCAGTACCGGCCGAAGGGCGGCACGCTGGACGAGCTCTTCACCCTCGTCAAGGGGCCGAAGGGCTGGCGGATCAGCGCGGGCCCGGACGGGCTGCTGCTCTCGCAGGCCGACGTCGAGCGGGCCTACGAGCCGGTGGACCTGTACTTCCTGGACGCCAAGCGGCAGGGCCTGGTGATCGACCGGATCCAGATGCCCGTCGACCCGGCCTCCACCCTGGCCAAGACGACGGTCGAGCGGCTGATCGAGGGGCCGAGCGGGTCGCTGCGGGGCGCGGTGGAGACGGCCTTCGATTCGGACACCAGGCTCATCGACGTCACGACCGAGAACAACCGCGTCGTCGTCGACCTGACCGAGGGGGTGCCGGCCGACCGGGTCGCCGCGATGTCCGCCCAGCTGGCGGGGACGCTCTCCAAGCTCGCCGGCGGTTCGAGCTTCGAGGTGCGGGTGAACGGCGAGCCGTACCGCTCCGGCGCCCCGCTGCACATCGACGCCCAGGAGCACCTGCGGTTCGACCGGTGGATGGCGCCGGTGGACGCCGCCCCGTACTACCTGCAGGACGGCGGCCTGCGGGTGCTGGGCAAGGAGAACGTCGGCGGCCCGGTGCCGGGCGGCGCCGGGCGGGAGTACGCCGGCTCGCCCGCCGCCGCGCCGGCGGTCAGCGGGTCCGCCCCCCGGCACGTGGCGGCGGTGTCGAAGGACGGCAGGCGGGTCTCCGTGGCCCCGCTCACCCCGGACGGGCAGTGGGAGCAGTGGGCCGTCGGCAACGACCTCGTCCCGCCCTCGTGGGACCGCTACGACTCGATGTGGACGGTGGACCGGACCGGCCCGCAGACCTCGGTGGTGCTGCGGCAGTACGCCGACGACAGGCGGCAGTACCGGGTGGCCGCGCCCGACCTGGACACGGTCGAGGTCACCGCGCTCAAGGTCGCCCGGGACGGGGTCCGGGTCGCGGTCGCGGTCAAGGACGGCACGGGCGAGAAGGTCATGATCGGCGCGGTCGTCGGAGAACGCGCCGACAGCCGCATCGGCAACCTGCAGACCGTGATGGACGGCGACGAGAAGCAGACCATCGAGGACATCGCCTGGAAGGACGGCACGACCCTCTACGTGCTGACCGGCAAGTCCGAGCTGTTCGAGGCCTCGCTCATCGCCGAGCCGTCGCAGAGCATCCCCTCGCCCCCCGGCATCCGGAGCATCGCCGCGCTGAACAAGAACAACTCGCTGCTGGCCGGCGTGGCGGACGACGACGGCAAGATGCAGGTCCTCTACTGGGACGGGGACACCTGGGAGCCGCAGGTCAAGGACGGCAAGGGCGTCGCGGTCGTCACCGGGGACGGACCCGCCTTCCCCGCCTTCCCGCTCGGGTAGGCGGGACGGATCCGCCTGCCCGCCCGGGCGGGCAGGCGGGGCCGGCGGTCCCGCCCCGGACCCGGGTTCTGTCGGTGGGACCTGGCATTTTGGTGGGCGTGACGACCGCTCTGCTCGATCTCGTCCTGCCGCCGCGCTGCGCCGGGTGCGACGCGCCCGGCGTCCTCGTCTGCCCCCGCTGCACGGCGGAGCTGCGCGGTGAGCCCGCCCGCCGGACGCCGGCCCCCTCCCCGCCCGGCCTGCCCGAGTGCTGGTCGGCCACCGTCTACGCCGGAGCCGCGCGCCGGGCGATCCTCGCCTACAAGGAGCACGGCCGTACGGCCCTGGCCCACCCGCTGGCCGGCGCCCTGGCGCTGACGGCCGGCACCGCCGTGGGCGGGCACCCCGTGGTGCTCGTCCCGGTGCCCAGCTCCCGCCCGGCCCTGCGGCGGCGCGGGCACGACCCGGTGGGCAGGCTCGCCGTCCTCGCGGCCGGCTACCTCAGGGCCGCCGGTTGGCCCGCGACCGCGGTGCAGGCGCTCGCCCAGCGCCGCCGGGTCGCCGACCAGGCGGGCCTGAACGCGCTCCAGAGGGCCGAGAACCTCTCCTCGGCGCTCCGCCTCACGCCGGGGGCGAGCGGGTCCCTGGCGGCCCTCCTGGGGGGTGGGAGGGTCGTCGTGCTCGTCGACGACGTCGTCACGACCGGCGCGACGCTCGCGGAGGCCGCACGGGTGCTCCGCGCGGCGGGCGCCGAGCCGCGGCTCGCCGTCACGGTGGCGGCGACACGCCGACGGGAGCGACCGCGCGACGATCACGCACGGTAAAGGGCGGATCAAGTATCGGTCCCGCCCGCCGGCCTCCCCGCCGTGTCCCAATCGCGGCTCCGATCCCCCGCGGAGGACATGAGAAGGCTTCACATAAGGGACGGCGGATCGGGGAAGCGGTCATCTCCCGCACCTCGCACCCGCGAAGAAATCACCCAAAGTGATCCTCGCGCCGGTCGCCAGGCTGACATTCGGTCGCGATACGGATAGCGTCGAGACATGGCACCCGCCCGGGTCCGTGGTTGCACCGGATCGACCCCCGCAAGGGGGCCGGTCCGGCTAGCCGATGCCAGCCGCAGGCGAAACGGTCCACGTAAGGCGACTTTTTGTCGACCGATCACGGTGCGGCTTAGAGGTAAGTCCTGCCTTCCCGGGGAGCCAGATGTTCCTCGCCAGAAGAGAAGGGCAGTAGTGGCAAAGAGCTGCGAGACCCTCAGCAGGCGGATGTGGGGACGAAGACCAGGTCGGCCGGGCGGGTGCCGCAGCAACACCGCAGTCGAGAGCCGAAGGGGGGCTGTGCATGGACATCATCGTCAAGGGTCGGCACACCGGAGTGAGTGACCGATTCCGTGACCATGTGACGACCAAGCTGGCCAGGATCGAGCGTCTGGACCAAAAACTCATCCGCGTCGACGTGGAGGTGTCCAAGGAGCGCAACCCGCGCATGGCCGACCAGCGCGAGCGGGTCGAGCTCACCATCCACTCCCGCGGTCCCGCGGTCCGGGCCGAGGCCTCGGCCGAGGACCGCTTCTCCGCCCTCGACATCGCCCTCGGCAAGCTGGAGGGCAGGCTCCGGCGCCTGGCCGACCGGCGCAAGGTGCACCACGGCAGCCAGAACCCCCCGTCGATCGCCGAGCTGACCGCCTCGGCGGTCGCCCAGTCCTTCGAGGCCGACGGCGCCGGGATCCGGCTGAAGACGGCCGAGGAGGAGCCGGAGGCCGGCGGCGAGGTCCTGGAGGACAAGACCATCGTCCCGATCGAGATGGAGGGCGACGGCCCCCTGGTGGTCCGGGAGAAGTTCCACAAGGCCGACCCGATGACCATCGACCAGGCCCTGCTGGAGATGGAGCTGGTGGGCCACGACTTCTACCTCTTCCGCGACAAGGAGAGCGGTCTGCCCAGCGTCGTCTATCTGCGCCAGGGCTACAACTACGGCGTGTTGCGGCTCGTGGAGCCCTGACCGCAGCGTTCGAAGATCCTCTCCGACCAACCCGAGGACCCTGAACCCGTGTAATCATGGCGGTCCAACGGCTCTGGCCCCCCGAGGAGGAGGCGTGACGGAACCCGACGAGGCGGCCCGTGCTGCCGAGCGCGGCGATCCGATCCGCGTGCTGATCGTCGACGATCACGCGCTGATCCGCCGCAGCCTGGAGATGGCGCTGGCCGCGGAGGCGGACATCGAGGTGGTCGGCGAGGCGAGCGACGGCCAGGAGGCGGTCGAGCTCGCCGACCGCCTCACCCCGGACGTCGTGCTCATGGACGTCCGGATGCCCCGGCGGAGCGGCATCGAGGCCACCCGCGAGATCAAGGCCTCCGCGCCGAGCGTCCGGATCATCATGCTGACGGTGAGCGACGAGGAGGAGGACCTCTTCGAGGCGATCAAGGCGGGGGCCACCGGCTACCTGCTGAAGAACGTCCAGCTCGACGAGGTCCCCGAGGTGGTGCGCGGCGTCCACGAAGGGCAGTCGCTCATCAACCCGGCGATGGCCACGAAGCTCATCAACGAGTTCGCGACCATGAGCAGGAAGGAGGCCGAGCGGCCTCCCCAGCTCCCCGCCCCCCGGTTGACCGACCGGGAGATGGAGGTGCTGCGCCTGGTGGCCAAGGGGATGAACAATCGCGAGATCGCCAAGCAGCTGTTCATCTCCGAGAACACCGTGAAGAACCACGTCCGCAACATCCTGGACAAGCTCCAGCTGCACTCGCGGATGGAGGCGGTGGTCTACGCGGTCCGGGAGCGGATGCTCGAGATCACCTGACCGCGCGGTGGCCGCTCCCCGGCCGCGGGGGGCACCGCGCGGTCCGCGGCGCCCCGCCGGTCAGGGGAGCGCCGCGGTGAGGGCCCGGTGCAGCGCGGGCTCGGCGCGCTCGACGCGTACGGCGTCGCAGCCGACCCAGGCCGCGGCCTCGCGCAGCGCCTCGGCCAGCGGCTCGACCGCCCGGTGCGGGTCGACCCCCGGCTCGACGCCGATCTGGCGGGCGACCAGGGTGGAGCCCTCGCGGGCCGGGTCGACCCGGCCGATCAGCCGTCCCCCGCTCAGCACGGGCATCGCGAAGTAGCCGTGGACGCGCTTGTCCTTGGGGACGTACGCCTCCAGGCGGTGGTTGAAGCCGAACACGCGGGCGGTGCGGGCGCGGTCCCAGATCAGCGAGTCGAACGGCGAGAGCAGGGTGGTGCGGTGGCGGCCCCGGGCCGGAGCGGCCAGCGCCGCCGGGTCGGCCCAGGTGACCGCCGCGCGGCCGGTCCAGCCCTCGACCCGCACCTCGGCCAGCCCCGCGGCGCCGTCCGCCAGCGCCGCGTCCAGCAGCGCGGCGTGCGGGCCCGTCAACCGGAGGAAGTCGACGAGATCGGACCGGGTGGCGACCCCGAGGGCGCGGCCGGCCGTGCGGGCGAGGCGGGCGATGCACTCGGCGTCGGTGAGGTCCTCGGCCAGCAGGGCGGCGGGAACGGCCCGTTCGGCGAGGTCGTAGACGCGGCGCCAGCCGACGCGCCGGGTGCAGACGACCTCCCCGGTGTCCAGCAGCCACTCGATGGCGATCTTGGTGTCGGACCAGTCCCACCAGGGGCCGCCGTTCTTGGCGCCGCCGAGATCGGTGGTGGTGACGGGGCCGCTCGCGCGGACCTGCTCCCGCACCTTGTCCACGATCGGCGGGACCTCGTGCCAGCGGTACGTGCGCTCCCGGAACGCGCGCCGCCGGAAGGCGTAGAGGGGCCAGTCGTCGAGGGGCAGGATGCAGGCGGCGTGGCACCAGTACTCGAAGGCGCGGGCCGGGGCGTCCCAGTAGGCCTGCTCGACCTGCTGCCGGCCGACCGCGCCGAGACGCGCGTAGGCGACGAGCTCGTGGGAGCGGGCCAGCACGGAGATCGTGTCGAGCTGGACGGCGCCCAGGCGGCGCAGGGCGGCGGACGCGCCGCCGCGGCGGGCGTCGGCGCCCAGGAAGCCCTGGGCGCGCAGGATGATCCGGCGGGCCTCGTCGGCGGGGAGCGCGACCGTCACGGCCGCCTCCCGGGGGGATCCAGGGGGGAGCAGCGCATCAGCATGGGGCGAGGCTAACGCGCCGCACCGACGGGAACGCCACCGGGAACACCACCGAGGACGCCACACCGGTGTTCCGGTCGTCAGCCGAGGACGCCCTCCCGGTGCCCGGCGCGGGTGCGGGGGGCGTCGACGACGACGTCGCCGAAGGCGCCGAAGGCCAGCAGCAGGATGCCGCCCAGCGCGAACACCGCCGCGCCCAGCCAGAAGACGAACCAGTCGGGGCCGGCGGTCAGCCCGACGCCCCCGATGGCGAAGCCCAGCACGCTCACGGTCACGGCCAGCCAGGAGGAGGCCCGGCCGCCGTGGCCGCCGTGGCCGCCGTCGCCGGAGCCCTCGCGCCCCCCGCCGCCGCGGTCCCCGCGGTCGCCAGGGATGCCGTCGTCCCCGTGGCCGCCCCCGTGGCCGGTCTCGGGCGCTGGGCCGGATGCGGTCTCGGTCACGTTCCACGTCTCCTCGTGCATGGTGGCGCGTCCGCCGTCTTTTTCGTGCGATGTACGACAGCAGGCGACCTACCCCTCCACGCTGGGCCGTACTCCCCGCGAAGGAGGCCCGAGGGCGGTCCGGGAGCGGTCCGGGAGCGGTCCTGGGACGGTCCGGGAACACCGTGGCCGCGGGGCGCGTCATCCATGGTGGATGTGTCCGGTGGTGGAACCGCCTACGATGGCAGCGGAGAACCATGTCTCGTCCTCATCCGGGCCTGCCCGGCCGCGGAAGACCTGCGAGGAGCTTTACCTAAAGTGCCAGCCTTTCTCGACAAGATTCTTCGCGCAGGCGAAGGCAAGCTTCTGCGTAAGCTCAAGCGGATCGCCGACCAGGTCAATTCCATCGAGGACGACTTCACGAGCCTCACCGACGCCGAGCTGCGCGCCCTCACCGAGGAGTACAAGCAGCGCCACGCCGACGGAGAGTCCCTCGACGATCTGCTTCCCGAGGCCTTCGCCACCGTCCGCGAGGCGGCCCGGCGCGTGCTGGGCATGCGCCACTTCGACGTGCAGATCATGGGCGGGGCCAACCTGCACATGGGCAACATCTCCGAGATGCGCACCGGTGAGGGCAAGACCCTCACCTCGACGCTCCCGGCCTACCTCAACGCGCTGTCCGGCAAGGGCGTGCACATCGTCACGACCAACGACTACCTGGCCAAGCGCGACGCCGAGGAGATGGGCCGCGTCCACCGCTTCCTCGGCCTCAAGGTCGGGGTGATCCTGGCCAACATGCCGCCGGACGAGCGCCGCAAGCAGTACGACGCGGACATCACCTACGGCACGAACAACGAGTTCGGCTTCGACTACCTGCGCGACAACATGGCGTGGTCGCTGGAGGAGTGCGTCCAGCGCGGCCACAACTTCGCCATCGTCGACGAGGTCGACTCGATCCTCATCGACGAGGCCCGGACCCCGCTGATCATCTCCGGTCCGGGCGAGCAGTCCGGCAAGTGGTACGCCGAGTTCGCCAAGATCGTTCCCCGGCTCCGCAGGGGCACCGAGGGCAAGGACGGCGAGGAGAGCACCGGCGACTACGCCGTCGACGAGAAGAAGCGCACGGTCGGCATCTTCGAGTCCGGGGTGGAGAAGGTCGAGGACTGGCTCGGCATCGACAACCTCTACAAGCCCGAGCACACCCACCTGGTCGGCTTCCTGAACAACGCGCTGAAGGCCAAGGAGCTCTACAAGAAGGACAAGGACTACATCGTCGTCGACGGCGAGGTCCTGATCGTCGACGAGTTCACCGGTCGCGTCCTGCACGGCCGCCGCTACAACGAGGGCATGCACCAGGCCATCGAGGCGAAGGAAGGCGTCAAGATCAAGGACGAGAACCAGACCCTCGCCACGATCACGCTGCAGAACTACTTCCGCCTCTACACCACGCTGTCCGGCATGACCGGGACCGCGGCCACCGAGGCCAACGAGTTCCACCAGACCTACAAGCTCGGCGTCGTCCCGATCCCGACCAACCGCCCGATGATCCGCAAGGACCAGGCGGACGTGGTCTACAAGACCGAGGACGCCAAGTTCCTGGCCTGCGTCGAGGACATCGCCGAGCGCTACGAGAAGGGCCAGCCGGTCCTGGTCGGCACCACGAGCGTGGAGAAGTCCGAGCGGCTGTCCAAGGAGCTCAAGCGCAGGGGCGTCAAGCACGAGGTGCTCAACGCCAAGAACCACGCGCGGGAGGCGTCGATCATCGCGGAGGCGGGCCGCAAGCACGCCGTCACCGTCGCCACCAACATGGCCGGCCGCGGCACCGACATCAAGCTCGGCGGCAGCACCGAGTTCCGCGCCGACCAGGAGCTGCGCGGCCGCGGCCTGGACCCGGTCGAGACGCCGGAGGAGTACGAGAAGGCCTGGGCCGAGGCGCTGGAGAAGGCCAAGGAGGCCGTCAAGACCGAGCACGAGGAGGTCACCGAGCTCGGCGGCCTCTACGTCCTGGGCACCGAACGGCACGAGTCGCGCCGCATCGACAACCAGCTCCGCGGCCGTTCCGGTCGCCAGGGAGACCCGGGCGAGTCGCGGTTCTACCTCTCGCTCGAGGACGACCTGATGCGCCTGTTCAACTCGGCCCGGGTCGAGATGATCATGACGCGGCTGAACATCCCGGACGACGTCCCGATCGAGTCGGGCATCGTCTCCAAGGCCATCGCCTCCGCCCAGCACCAGGTCGAGCAGCAGAACTTCGAGATCCGCAAGAACGTCCTGAAGTACGACGAGGTCATGAACCGGCAGCGCAAGGTGATCTACGCCGAGCGCCGCCGCGTGCTGGAGGGCGCGGACCTGCACGAGCAGATCCGCGGCTTCGTGGGCGACGTCGTCGACGACTACATCGCCGGCGCCACCGCGGAGGGCTTCGCCGAGGAGTGGGACCTCGACAAGCTGTGGAAGGCGCTGGGGCAGCTCTACCCGATCAGCCTCACCGTCGACGGCGTCGTCGAGGAGGCCGGCAGCCGCGAGGAGCTGTCCGCCGGGTTCCTCGCGGAGAAGGTCAAGGCCGACGCCCTGGCCGCCTACGACCGCCGCGAGGAGGAGCTCGGGCCGGAGGCCATGCGCGAGCTGGAGCGCCGGGTCATCCTGTCGGTCCTGGACCGCAAGTGGCGCGAGCACCTCTACGAGATGGACTACCTCCAGGAGGGCATCGGCCTGCGCGCGATGGCCCAGCGCGACCCGCTGATCGAGTACCAGCGCGAGGGCTTCGAGATGTTCTCCCAGATGCTCGAGGGCATCAAGGAGGAGTCGGTCGGCTACCTGTTCAACCTCGAGGTCGAGGTGCAGACCAGCCCGATCGTCGAGGAGCAGGCGGCGGCCGACGAGGACGAGGCGGTCGCGGAGGCGCGCTCCATCATCGCCCGGGGCCTGCGCGGTCCGCAGCGGCCCAGCGAGCTGCAGTACACCGCGCCCGGCGAGACCGGAGAGGTGGAGCACACGCGGGTCAGCACGAAGGAGGAGCGGGACGCCTACGGCGACGTCGAGCGCAACGCCCCCTGCCCCTGCGGCTCCGGCAAGAAGTACAAGCGCTGCCACGGAGACCCGAAGCACGCCGGGGCCTGAATCTCCGCGGCATCCCCGGCCTCTCCGGCCTCTCCGGTCTCCGGGAGCGGCCGGGAGGCCGAGGTGGACCGGGCAGGGCCGGTTCCCTCTTGAGGGCCCGCACCGTTCGCGGTGCGGGCCCTCGGCGTTCTCCGGGCCGCCCGCGGTGCGGACCGCCGGGACGGCGGAGGTCAGGGGGTCGTCTCGACGTCGGTGCACAACCACTGCACGCCCCGGCGCTCCAGTCTGAGGGCCAGCCCGCGGGAGCGCTCACCGCAGCGGACGAGCACGCACATCTCCACCACCCCGTCCCGGGGCTGGGAGACGTGCGGCATGCCCGCGCGCGGGGGGAGCGCACCGTCGATGATCTTTCCCGTGCGGATGAGCTCCGCGTGGGCCCGGCGGGTCAGGTGGCGGGAGACGCTGGCCGGAGGCCGCCGTCCGGCCAGGATCTCGGCCACGGCCTGCGCCAGGGCGCGCAGCCGGCGCGCGTCCGGGACCGCGCCGGGCGGCCCCCAGACCAGCGGTCGCCGGATCGCGGGGACGGCGGGTTCCGGATCCATGGCGAGGGCGAGGGCGCCCTGCACGTACGGCGGGGCGGACGCGGACGCGCGGGCGGCCCGCTCGTCGTCGCCGGGCGGCTCGGCCAGCGGCGACGGGGTGATCCGGGGGAGGGGCGCCGGGGACGGTGCGGAAGACATGGCGGCTCCGGTTCGAGGGGTCGGTGCGGAACGGACACCTCTAGGAGTTTCCGGTCCCCCGCCCGGATACGTCGCGCGCCAGCTTTCCGGAGAACCGCGGCCGTTCCGCCCGTTGTGCGGGGAAGATCACCTGAAGTTGGAGCGGCCTCCGCCCACGGGAAACAGGTTCCGGACACGTTCGCGTCCTTCGAGGGACGACCGGAACCTGCCTCGCGGAGGCGGCCGGGGTGCCGGGACGCGGTGGTCGGGACGCCGCGGTGACGGCGGACAGGGAAACGGACGGTCGTGGTGACAGCGGGGGCGGGGCTGAGGAGGGGCAGGTCTCGGAAAGGGCGGGGCTGAGGAGGGGCAGGTCTCGGAAAGGGCGGGGCTGAGGAGGGGCAGGTCTCGGAAAGGGCGGGGCTGAGGAGGGGCAGGTCTCGGAAAGGGCGGGGCTGAGGAGGGGCAGGTCTCGGAAAGGGCGGGGCTGAGGAGGGGCAGGTCTCGGAAAGGGCGGGGCTCGAAGGACGGGGTCAGGAGGAGGCGGGACCGGGCATGGATTCCGGTGACGTGTCGCCGGAATCGATGTCCGGCTCGGGCTCGCGGCCCGGCGTCATGATGTTCAGCCGCCGGATCAGGAAGCCGAACACGGCGTAGTAGACCACCGCGTAGACCAGTCCCATGGCGATGAGGACCGGCACCCCCTGCGCGTTGGGAGCGGTGCCGTACAGGCCGAGGTCGATCAGGCCGGAGGAGAAGCCGAAGGCGAGCTTGGCCCCCAGCGCCGAGGCGACGGCGAGGGAGACGCCGGTCAGGACGATGTGCACGACGAACAGGACCGGGGCCACGAAGATGAAGGCGAACTCGATCGGCTCGGTGATCCCGGTGAGGAACGCGGTGAGCGCGGCCGAGACCATGATGGAGCCGACCGCGGTGCGCCGGTGCGGCGGGGCGGCCCGCCAGATGGCGATCGCCGCGGCGGGCAGGCCGAACATCAGGACCGGGTAGAACCCCGCCTCGAAGCCGCCGTAGCCCTGGACGCCGTTGGTGAAGCAGACCAGGTCGCCGGCGAGCCGCTTGCCGGTCTCCGCCACGCAGGCGGGCACCTGGGTCCAGACGATGTTGTTGACGATGTGGTGCAGGCCGAGGGGGAGCAGCGCGCGGTTGACCATGCCGTAGACGCCGGCGCCCAGCGTGCTGTTCTCGGCGAGCCAGACCCCGAAGGCGCGGACCCAGCCGCCGAGGACCGGCCAGACGAAGCCGACGGCCACCCCGATCACCAGTCCGGCGAAGGCGGTGAGGATCGGCACCAGGCGGCGGCCGCTGAAGAACGCCAGCGCGGTGGGGAGCCTCGTCCGGTGGAAGCGCTGCCAGAGGGTCGCGGAGACCAGGCCCATGGCGATGCCGCCGAGCACCCCGGTCGGGTTCTGCGCGCCGAGGTCGAGCACGGTCCTCGGCACGCCCGGGGCGGCCGGGTCGAAGACCTGCGTGGTGATCGACTTCTTCAGGTCCTCGTCGAACAGTGTGAAGAACACGTTCATGCTGACGGCGTGGAAGACGAGGTAGCCGACGAGCCCGGCCAGCGCGGTGGAGCCGTCGGCCTTTCTGGCGAAGCCGATGGCCACGCCGATCGCGAACAGGATGGGCAGGTTGTCGAAGAGCGTGCCGCCCGCGGTGCCGAGCACGTGGGCCGCGTCGTCGGCGAAGGCGTTGTCCGTACGGCCCAGCAGGTCGTCCTGGCCCAGCCGGAGCAGCAGGCCGGCGGCGGGCAGGACCGCGATCGGGAGCATGAGCGAGCGGCCCAGCCGCTGGAGCACGCCCATCACGGCGGAGCCGGAGCCCGATCCGGACGCCGCCGCGCCCGCTGAGGTGGAGCTCATCGATTCCTCCAGCGTGGAGATCCCCGCCCTCGGGCCGGGAGCGTGTGACCGGACGTTCTCCAGTGGGCGAGAGGGGCCGCGAGGGCCGAGAGGGACCGGTAGGGCTGACCGAGGCCGGTGAAGGGGGGGTGGGGGAGTGGGGGGTGAGGGGGCCGGAGGGGGCGGGGTCAGGCGCGGCGCACCGGTGTCTCCAGCACCGTGCGCAGCTGGTAGCGGTCGGCGCGGTAGGTGGAGACGCCGAGCTCGGCGCAGACGCCTCCCGCGAACGAGCGCCGCTGGAGGAGCAGGACGGCTCCGCCGCGCGGCAGCTTGAGCAGGTCGGCGTCGCCGGGGTCGGCGATGCCCGCGTCGATGGTCAGCTCGCCCGCGTCGAGCATCAGCCCGTAGCGGGCTTCCAGCAGTGCGTAGAGGGAGCGGCCCGTCAGGTCGTGGGCGGCCAGGTCGGGTGCGAGGGAGACGGGGATGTGGGCCCGCTCGATGCACATGGGCTCACCGGCCGCGGTGCGCAGCCGTTCGATGAAGTGCACCTCCTCACCCGGCTGGATGCCCAGCTCCCTGGCGAGGTGGGCGCTGGCCCGGACCACCCGGCGGTCCAGGTCGCGCGAGCCGGGCTCCATGCCGCGGGCGCGCATCTCGTCGCTGAACGAGGTCAGCCGGAGCGGCATCTCGATCTTGGGTCGGGCCACGAAGGTGCCCTTTCCCGCGACGCGCTGCAGTCTGCCCTCGGAGACCAGGTGGTCGACCGCCTGCCGCACGGTCATGCGGGAGAGCCCGAAGCGCTGGCAGAGCTCGCGCTCGGACGGGATCGCCGTGCCGATGGCCAGCTCGTGGCTGTCGATGAGGTCGAGCAGGATCTCGCGGAGCTGGAAGTACTTCGGGATCGGGCTGTCCGGATCGATCTGCGCCATGGATTCCGCCCCCTCTCGATATGGAATGTCTGATGGGTTATGGTTCGTACTGGTCTAGTCCGGACTAGACCACAGGCCGGAAAAGGGTGTCAACGTACGGACCGGCGACGGATCGATAACGGCCCGATCGCGCCTGTCCGACCGAAGGATGAGCGCGACATGACGACCAAGATGCGCAGCGAGATCGCCGAGCAGCCCGCCGCGCTGCAGGCCACGCTGGACGCCCTTCTCCCCCGGGTCGGGGAGGTGGAGCGCCTGGCGCGGGAGACCCGGCAGCTGCTGTTCGTCGCCCGTGGCACCTCCGACAACGCCGCAGTCTACGGCCGGTACCTCGCCGAGGCGCACGCGGGCCGCCTGTCCACCCTCGGGGCCCCCTCGATCGCCACCACCTACCGGCGCCGGCTCGACCTCGACGGCGTGCTGGCCGTCGGCCTGTCCCAGTCCGGCCGGACCGAGGAGATCGTGGAGACCCTGGCCTGGGCCCGGGACTGCGGCGCCAGGACCGTCGCGGTCACCAACGGCGGCGAGGAGAGCCCGCTCGCGCAGGCCGCCGACCTCGCCCTGTGCACCCTGGCGGGCGAGGAGGAGGCCGTCCCGGCGACCAAGACCTACACCACCCAGCTCGCCGCGCTGGCCGTGCTCGGCCTCGGGCTGGGCGCCGACGTCGACCCCGGAGATCTGCGGCGGGTCCCCGAGGCCGTGGAGAAGCTGATCGGCGACCCCGGAGACCTGGACGAGGTGGTCGACGGACTGGCCGACAAGCCGGGCGTCGTGGTCTCCGGGCGCGGCCTGGCCTTCTCCACCGCCCTGGAGACGGCGCTCAAGCTGAAGGAGGCCTGCTACCTGCACGCCATGGGCCTGTCCTACGCCGACCTGCTGCACGGCCCGATCGCCGTGGTGGACGCCGACACCCCGGCGGTCCTGGTCGCGGCCGGCGACGGGCCGACCCTGGACGGCACCGTGGCGCTCGCCGAGCGGGTCACCGGCGCCGGGGCGGCGGCCTTCACCGTCGGCGGCGGCCCCCGGCTCGCGGCGGCCGGCACGGCGGCGCTGAACGGGCCCGACCTGCCCGAGTGGGTCGCCCCGCTCGGCCTCATCGTCCCCGGTCAGCTGCTCACCGAGGCCCTCTCGCGCCGGCTGGGGATCGACCCCGACGCGCCGCGCGGCCTCAACAAGGTGACCCAGACGGACTGACGTCCGGACCTAGGCTGGTCGGACCATCGAGGCAGGAGGGCGACATGGCGGCGGACGCCGGTGCGATCATCGCGGGGCTCGGGGGCGCGGAGAACATCATCGACATCGAACCGTGCATCACCCGGCTCCGGACGGAGGTGCACGACGCCTCCAAGGTCGACCGGGCCGCGCTGCGTGCGGCCGGCGCCCACGGGGTCATGGCCGCGGGCAACGTCGTCCAGGTGGTCGTGGGGCCCCAGGCCGACACCATCGCCGGGGACATCGTGGACATCATCGGCTGAGGGTCCGGCGGGCGCCCGCCCTGCCCGGACCGCCGGGACCGCCGGAACCGCCGGGACCGCCGGGACCGCCTGGACCGCCGGGCTCGCCTGGACCGCCCGGACCGCCGGGCTCGCAGGCGGGGCCCGTCGGGCCGGGCAGGGCGGGGATCGTCCCCGCCGGCGCGGGCACGCACGCCCGAGGGAGGGTGATGACCGCAGTTCTGGCCCCGGTCGCGGGGACGGCCGTCGGCCTCGTGGAGGTTCCCGACCCCGTGTTCTCCGAAGGACTGGTCGGGCCGGGAGCCGCGATCGATCCGGCGCGCCGGCCCGGCCGGGTGGTCGCGCCCATCGCGGGACGGATCCACAAGCTGCACCCGCACGCGTTCGTCGTGGTGGGGGACGACGGCCGGGGGATCCTGGTCCACCTGGGGATCGACACCGTGCAACTGCGGGGGGAGGGGTTCGAGCTGCTGGCCGCCGAGGGCGACCGGGTGAGCGCGGGTCAGCCCGTGGTGGCCTGGAACCCCGCCGGGATCGAGGCGGGCGGGCGTTCCCCGGTCTGCCCGGTGGTGGCGCTGGACGCGTTCGCCGAGGCCGTCACGGAGATCGCCGACGGGGCGGTGGACGCCGGGGACGCGCTCTTCCGCTGGGCGTGAGCACCGGCGGCGGCGCGGGAGCCGAAAAGTGGATCTTCAGGAAGAATGGGACGTGAGTGCGATGTGCATTCTCGGGGGGAATGAGGCCCCGTGACCGGGTCTCGCTGAAGAGAGGCCCCGGGCACGGGGCGGAAGCGCCGGGGACCGCGGGGCCGTCCCGCGGTCGTGACCCGGCGGGGCCGACCGGCCTCCCCCGACCAGGCAACGAGCCAGGTGGTCTAGACCATCCGGCCGGATCTTTCAGGAGGAAGCCCGTGCCCGAGCGCCACGTCATCGTCAAGGCCGAGGTCGGCCTGCACGCCCGTCCCGCCGCGACGTTCGTGCAGACCGCGGCCAAGGCCGCGCTGGACGTCACGGTCGCCAAGGCCGGCGGCAGGCCGGTCAACGCCAAGAGCATCCTCGGCGTCCTCTCGCTCGACGTCCGCCAGGGCGACACCGTGGTGATCAGGGCGGAGGGCGACGGGGCGGAAGAACTCCTCGACCGGCTGGCGGAGATCGCGTCGGCGCCGTGAGCGGGACGCTCCAGGGGACCGGCGTGAGCCCCGGCGCCGGGTTCGGGCCCGCCCACGTGATGTCCGGGACGGTCCCGGCGCCGCCGGCCGACGTCCCCTACGACGGGGACGCCGAGGCGGAGCGGGACCGGGCGTTCCGCGCGCTGGAGCGGGTCGCCGCCGACCTGCAGGAGCGGGGGGAGCGGGCCGGCGGCGAGGGCGGCGAGATCCTCCGGGCGCAGGCCCTGATGGCGTGCGATCCCGGCCTGGCGGACGAGGTCGCCGGGCTGGTCGGGGCCGGGAAGAACGCCGCGCGTGCGGTCTACGAGGGATTCGGCCGCTACCGGAGCATGCTCGCCGAGGCCGGCGGGTACCTGGCCGCCCGCGTCGCGGACCTGGACGACGTCCGGGACCGGGCGCTCGCGGTCCTCGACGGCCGGCCGGTGGCGGACGCGCCGCCCGCCGGGGCGGAGCCGTACGTGCTCGTCGCCCGCGACCTGGCCCCGGCGGACACCGCGCTGCTCTCCCCGGACCAGGTGGCCGCGTTCGTCACCGAGGAGGGCGGGCCGACCAGCCACACCTCGATCATCGCGCGGGCGATGGGCGTGCCGGCCGTGGTGGCGTGCCCCGGCGCGACCGCCGTCGCCCCGGGCACGCCGGTGCTCGCCGACGGCTCCTCGGGCCTGGTACGGCTCGCGCCCTCCGGCGAGGAGGTGGCCGCCGCCCGCCGGGCCGCGGACGTCCGCCGGGCCGCGCTCGCGACGGCCACCGGCCCCGGCGCGACCGCGGACGGGCACGCCGTGCCGCTGCTGGCCAACATCGGCGGGCCGCAGGACCTGGCGGACGCGCTGGAACACGGCGCGGAGGGGGTGGGGCTCTACCGGACCGAGTTCCTCTTCCTGGGCCGGGAGGAGGCGCCGTCCGCCGAGGAGCAGGAGGCGGCCTACCGGGAGGCGCTGGAGGCGTTCCCCGGCGGGCAGGTCGTCGTGCGCACGCTCGACGCGGGGGCGGACAAACCGCTGGCGTTCCTGCCGCCGCCGGGCGAGGAGCCGAACCCGGCGCTGGGGGAGCGCGGGATCCGGCTCCTCCGGCTCCACCCCGAGGTGCTGGAGACCCAGCTGGCCGCCCTGGCGCGGGCGGCCTCCCGCGGCACGGCCGGGCTCCGGGTGATGGCCCCGATGGTGGCCACCGCCCAGGAGGCGGCCCTGTTCGCGGCCGCGTGCCGGGCGGCGGGCCTGCCGTCCGCGGGCGTCATGATCGAGGTGCCCTCGGCCGCCCTGCGCGCCGCCGACCTGGCCGCCGAGGCCGACTTCTTCTCGATCGGCACCAACGACCTGGCGCAGTACGCCTTCGCCGCCGACCGCCAGGTGGCCGCGCTGGCCGCGCTGCACGACGCCTGGCAGCCCGCCCTGCTCGACCTGGTCGCCGCGGCCGTGACCGGGGCCGCGGGGCGGGACCGGCCGTGCGGGGTGTGCGGGGAGGCCGCCGGGGACCCGGCCCTCGCCTGCGTGCTGGTGGGGCTCGGCGCGACCTCGCTGTCGATGAGCGCCCCCGCGCTGCCCGCCGTACGGGCGGCCCTGGCGCGGCACGGCCGGGAGCAGTGCCGGCTCGCCGCGCGGGCCGCGCGGGCGGCCGCCTCCCCCGCGCGGGCGCGGGAGGCCGCCCGCGCGCACCTGCCGGGCCTGTCCGAGCTGGGGCTCTGAGAATCCGGGCCGTCCGGTCGCCCGCGCGGATAGCGTGGTCGCCATGGTTCGGTGCATTCGTACGACGGGTCTGGCAGTGATCGTGACGATGGTGGCCGGGTGCGCCGGTTCGGGGGCGGCCTCGCCGTCCTCCGGGGGTTCCCCGGGCGGCCCTTCGGCGGGCAGGGTGAACGAGGCCGCCCCGGCGGCGCGGGAGACGGCCGCCGCCCGGCCGGAGGCGACCCCCCGGAGCACGGCGCGGTCCTCCTCGGTCGAGGACGTGCTCGCCGGGATGAGCGTCGAGGAGAAGGTCGGCCAGCTCTTCATGCCCGTCCTGTACGGCTCGGCGGCCACCACCTCCTCCTCGGAGAACCAGGCCCGCTTCGGCGCGGCCACGCCGGCCAAGGTGATCGCCAAATACCGGCCGGGCGGGGTGATCCTGTTCCCCTGGGCGGACAACGTCAAGAACGTCCGGCAGCTCGTCGCCCTGACCAACGGCATGCAGAAGGCCTCGCCCGGCGTCCCGCTGCTCATCGGCGCCGACCAGGAGAACGGGCCGATCTCCCGGCTCGCGCCGCTGGTCACCGGGTTGCCCGCGGCGAAGGTGATCGGCTCCACCGGTGATCCCGCGCTGGCGCGCAGGGCCGCCGAGGTGACCGGGACCGAGCTGCGGGCGCTGGGCGTCAACCTCGACTTCGCCCCGGTCGCCGACGTGAACGTCAACCCCCGCAACCCGGTGATCGGCCCGCGCGCCTACGGCTCGGACCCCGAGAAGGTCGCGCCGATGGTCGCCGCCGCGGTCAAGGGCTTCCACGACGCCGGGGTGGCCGCCACGGCCAAGCACTTCCCCGGCCACGGCGACACGAGCGTCGACAGCCACACCGGCCTCCCGGTGATCAAGCATTCCCGCTCCCAGTGGTCGAAACTGGACGCGCCGCCGTTCGCCGCCGCGATCGGGGCGGGCGTCGACGCGGTCATGAGCGCCCACGTGGTCATGCCGAAGCTCGACCCGTCGGGCGATCCGGCCACGCTCTCCAAGCCGATCCTGACCGGGCTGCTCCGCGAGAAGCTCGGCTTCGACGGGGTCGTCTCCACCGACGCGCTGAACATGGCGGGCGTGCGCGAGAAGTACGGCGACGGGGAGGTGGCCGTGCGGGCGGTCCTGGCCGGGGCGGACCTGCTGCTGATGCCGCCGGACTACCCGAAGGCGCACGACGCGGTGCTGGCCGCGGTGCGGTCCGGCCGGATCTCCGGCGAGCGGCTCGACGAGTCCGTGCGGCGGCTGCTGAAGCTGAAGGCCGCCCGGGGTTTTCTGACGAAGGCCCCGGCGGCCGACGCGGCCGAGGCGGAGCGGGTGCTGCGCTCGGCCGCGCACCGCAAGATCGCCTCGCTGATCACCTCCAGGGCCCGCTAGGTCCTGTGCCGGAGTCCTCGGTCCGACCGAGGACTCCGGCGGCCCTAGGTCAGGTACGGCTTCAGCTCGCGGCGGGCGACGGTCCGCAGGTGGACCTCGTCGGGGCCGTCGAAGATGCGCATCGCCCTGGCCTGGGCGTACATCATCGCCAGCGGGACGTCGTCGCTGACGCCCATGCCGCCGTGGACCTGGATCGCGCGGTCGATGACCTCGCAGGCCATGCGGGGGGCGACCACCTTGATCGCGGAGACCTCGGAGGCGGCGGCCTTCGCACCCACGGTGTCGATCAGCCAGGCGGCCTTCAGGGTGAGCAGCCGGGCCTGCTCGATCGCCAGCCGGGACTCGGCGATCTGCTGCTGGACGACGCCCTGCTGGGCGAGGGTCCGGCCGAAGGCCACCCGGCTCGCGGCGCGGGCGCACATCAGCTCCAGCGCGCGCTCGGCCATGCCGATGGCGCGCATGCAGTGGTGGATGCGGCCGGGGCCGAGGCGGGCCTGGGCGATGCGGAAGCCGTCGCCCTCCTCGCCGATCAGGTTCTCCGTGGGCACCCGGACGTCGGTGAGGACGATCTCGGAGTGGCCATGCTGCTCCTGGTAGCCGAAGAGCGGCAGGTGCCGGACGACCTCGACCCCGGGGGCGTCCATGGGGACCAGGACCATCGACTGCTGGCGGTAGGCGGGAGCGGCCGGGTCGGTCTTGCCCATCACGATCATGATCTCGCAGCGGGGGTCGGCCGCGCCGGTGATGAACCACTTGCGGCCGTTGACCACGTACTCGGCGCCGTCCCGGGTGATCGAGGTGGCGATGTTGGTCGCGTCGCTGGAGGCCACCGCCGGCTCGGTCATCGCGAACGCCGAACGGATCTCGCCGTCGAGCAGCGGCCGGAGCCAGCGCGCCCGCTGCTCGGGCGAGCCGAACATGTGCAGGACCTCCATGTTCCCGGTGTCCGGGGCGGCGCAGTTCAGCGCCTCGGGGGCCAGGTCGACGGAGCGGCCGGTGACCTCGGCCAGGGTGGCGTAGTCGAGGACGGACATCCCGGACTCGGCGGGCAGGAACAGGTTCCATAGACCGCGGGAGCGGGCCTCGGCCTTGAGCTCCTCCACCACCGGGGGCAGGGTGTGGTCGTCGTGTCCCCGGGCGAGCCGCCACGCGTGGTAGACCGGCTCCGCCGGGTAGACGTGAGACACCATGAAATCGGTCAGATCGGCGAGATACTTCTCCGCCTTCGGGCTGAGCGCGAAGTCCATGCCCGCCAGTCTGACACCCGCCCGGTTCCGCCTCCCCACCGGCTGCACCTAACCTGTAACCGGTTCCAGATGAGGAGGCGGGATGTTCAAAGGCGTGCTGATCGACTGGGGCGGCGTCCTCACCACCGGGCTGCGTGAGGCGATCGACGGGTGGATCGCCGCCGAGCGGATCGACCCGGACCGCTACCGCGACGTGATGCGCGAGCTGATCATGCACGCCTACGAGGGCGCCGCGGACGGCGAGAACGCGATCCACGCGCTGGAGCGCGGCGAGATCTCCGCATCGGACTTCGAGCGGGACCTCGCCAGGAGGCTGCTCACCCTGGACGGCGTGCCGCCGGTCGCGGAGGGGCTGCTGACCCGGATGTTCGCCGGTTTCCAGCCGGTCCAGCCGATGTACGACATGCTGGCCGCCGCCCGCGCCGCCGGACTGAGGACCTGCCTGCTCTCCAACTCCTGGGCCAACGACTATCCCCGCGACGCGTGGGAGGGCCTCTTCGACCACGTCGTCATCTCCGGTGAGATCGGCATGCGCAAGCCGGAGGAGAGGATCTTCCGGCACGCCCTGGACCTGGTGGGCCTGTCCGGTCCGGAGTGCGTGTTCGTCGACGACATCGAGGCCAACATCGCGGCCGCCCGCGCCCTGGGGATCGCCGGAGTGCACCACCGGGACGCGGAGACGACCATCGCCGAGCTGGAGGGACTCCTCGGCGTCGCCCTGCGCTGACGGCGGACGCGTCGGCGGGCCGTGACCGTGCGGGCCGTACTCCGCGGGCCGGGACCGTGCGGGCCGTACTCCGTGGGCCGTACCCCGCGGGCGTCCGCCCGGAGTCCGGCTCGCCGCCGTGGGCCGGATCTCGCGGCCGGGCCGAGGGGGCTGGCAGACTCGGGTGTCATCCGGCGCCGGCCCTCGCCGCCGCGCCGCAGCAGAGATCGTATGAGCAGATCGAGGAACGGATGCGCGTCTACCTGCCGGCCACGCTCCCGGCTCTGGCCCGCGTGGCCACCGCGAAGGAGTTCGGCCCGGCCCCGCTGACCGGGTACGCGGTGACCCCCGCGCTGATCGAGTGGTACGCCTCGGGCGACACCGAGGAGCTGGAGTACGTCGCCCTGACAGACGCGGCCAGGTCGTCCCTGCGGATGCTGGCCGCCGACCGCGCCGACGGGGTGCAGGTCGCCGCGCGCCGGGTGGTGATCGCGGCCGAGGTGCCGGACGAGGCCGTGACCGTGGGCGCCGACCTCGCCGAGCGGTCGCGGGTCCGGCTCGCGCGGGCGGTCGCGCTGGAGGAGATCGCCGCCGTCCACGTGGACGAGCAGTCGGCCGCCGCCGACGTCGAGGCCGCCGCCGCCGCGCTGCCCGCGGCCGACGCCGGCGACGACGACGCGCGCTTCACCGTGGACGGCGCCGAGGCCCACGAGCTCCTGTGGTACGCCACCCAGGAGATCTCCGACCTGGTCGGCTGAGGTCTCGTCCGGTTTTATTCCGGTGCGGGGCACACGGGACGCTGGCTAGGCTTGGCGGCGCTATGAGACACATCGTTTGGGACTGGAACGGCACCCTCTTCGACGACATCGAGGCCGTGGTCGGTGCGACCAACGCGGTCTTCGAGCCGTACGGCGTGGGCGCCTACGACGCCGAGGGGTTCCGCGCGGTCTACACCCGCCCCATCTGGACGGCCTACGAGCGCATGCTCGGGCGCCCGCTGGCCGACGGCGAGTGGGAGCGGATGGACCAGGGCTTCCACGACCACTACCACCGGCTGATGCCGGAGTGCGGTCTGGCGGCCGACGCGCTCTCCACCCTGCAGGAGTGGGAGCGGGCGGGCGGCAGCCAGTCGCTGCTGTCCATGTGGTGGCACGAGCGCCTGGTCGCCAAGGTCGCCGAGTACGGCATCGACCGGCACTTCACCCGCGTCGACGGGCTGCTGCACAGCGTGCCCGGCGGGCACAAGGCCGAGTCCATGGCGGCCCACCTCGCGGCCCTGGGGGTCGACCCGGCCGACGTGCTGGTGATCGGCGACAGCGTGGACGACGCCCACGCCGCGCAGCACGCCGGAGCCCGCGCGGTGCTCTACACCGGCGGCATGACCGGCCGCCGGGACCTGCAGGCGCTGGGCGTCCCGGTGGTGGACACCCTCGCCGATGCCCTCGACCACGCCTGAGCGGAGTCCCGTCCCCGAAAGCCGGATTCCCGGAGGGGGCGGGGCCGGGCCGGGTTGCTCCTGGTCCGTCCGGACCGGGATGGTTTCGGCATCGGGGCGGCCGGAGTACGGCGGCGGCCGTACTCTGGCATCCCATCCGTTCCCCGGTTCCGGAGGCCACGATCAACCGCCTCGTTCTCTGGAACGTCGATCTGACCCTCGTCGACGTGTCCATCGTCACGCGTGACGCCTACGCCGACGCCTTCCGGCAGGTCACCGGGAGGCCGCTGGTGAAGCTGACCCAGCACAACGGCCGCCCGGACTCCGAGATCGTCTTCGAGACCCTGGCCATCAACGGGATCGTCGCCTCCGACGAGCACCTCCCGACGTTCCTGGACGCGCTGGCCGACGCCTTCGGCGCCCGGCGCCGGCGGCTGGCCAAGGAGGGCAGGGCGATGCCCGGGGCCAAGGAGGCGCTGAAGGCCCTGGCCCGGCTCGACGGCACGGTGCAGTCGGTGCTCACCGGCACGATCAGGAGCAACGCCGTGCACAAGCTGACCGCGTTCGGCCTGGACCGCTACGTCGACTTCGAGGCCGGCGGCTACGGCGAGGAGGTCTACCCCAAGGCCAGCCTGCTGCAGGTGGCGCAGGGCCGCGCGGGACGCAGGCACGGCGCCGTCTTCGACGGGGGCAACACCGTGCTGATCGGCGACTCGGTCCGGGACGTGCAGGCCGCCCGGATCGCCGGGGCCTCGATGATCGCGGTCGCCACCGGGCGCTCCCTCCCGGCCGAGCTGCACGAGGCGGGCGCGGACGTGGTCCTGCCCGACCTGTCGGATCCGGCGCCGCTCGTCGCCGCCGTGACCCGGCTCACCGCCTCCGCCCACCGCGCCGGCTGACGGTCCGCCGCCCCGGAACCGCCGCCCCGGAACCGCCGCCCCGGAACCGCCGCCCGCCGCCCGCCGGGTCGGCGGTCGGCGGTCGGCGGTCGGCGGGCGGTCGCGATATGGGTCGGCGGCCGATACGGGAAGCGATATCATCGCTGGTCATGGACCTGGTGAAGCACCTGTACTACTTCACCGTCGTCGCCGAGGAACTGCACTTCGGCAACGCCGCCGTCCGCCTCGGCATGGCGCAGCCGCCGCTCAGCCAGCGCATCCGCCGGTTGGAGGAGGAACTGGACGTGCGGCTGTTCGACAGGTCCCGCCGCCAGGTGCGGCTGACCGCGGCCGGGCAGGCGCTCCTGCCCGAGGCCCGGGAGATCGTCGCGCGGGTCGAGCGGTTGCGCGCCCTCGCGGAGCGGGGAACGGACGAGGTCCTGCGGGTCGGGGTCCCCCCCGACCTCGGCTCGGCGGTGATCGCCGCACTGATCGACGGTTTCCGGGAGGCGGACCGCGGGGTACGGCTCGCGCCCGCCGAGATGTGGAGCACCGACCAGGTGGCCGGGCTCGCCGCCGGCACCCTCGACGTGGGGGTGGTCCGGCATCCGGTCACGGTTCCGGGCCTCAGCTTCGGCCCGGTGCTCGTCCAGCGCCCGGGCGTGGTGCTGGCCGAGTCGGACCCGCTCGCGGCCGGCTCGTCGGTGCATCCGGCCGACCTGGCCGGGCGCGGGCTCGTGCTCTTCCCGGGGGAGCCGGGCCTGCGGGAGGAGACGCTCACCGAGTGCCGCCGCCACGGGTTCGTTCCGGAGGAGGTGCACGAGGCGCAGACCCTCGGCCTGGTGATGGCCGGTACGGCCATCGCCTTCGGACCCCGCGTGGAACTGCCCGGCCTGCGCTGGCGCCCGCTCCTGGGCGACCCCCTGAACTGGCGGATCTCGACCGCCTGGCGGGGGGAGCCGGGACCGGCGGCCGAGGCCTTCGGCGCGGTGGCCGTACGGGTGCTGAAGGAGAATGCCGGGATGGCGGACGACGGCGCGGCGCCGGTGCGGCGGGTGCGGACGCGCCCGGCCACGGGGTTCCTGGCATGACGGGCGTCCGTCCGGCGGACCGGGCGCGGAGGACGCCCGGGACGCGCGGGAGGTCGCAGGCACGGAGGGTGCGGGCGTGACGGACTTCGACGGGCTGTTCCGCGCGGCCGGCGTCACCGGGTTCCTGCACGCGGTGGACCTGGACACCGGGGCCGAGGTCGGGCACGGCGCGGACGAGCCCGTGGCCCTGGCGTCGGTGTTCAAACTGGCGCTACTGGTGGAGTTCTTCCGGCAGGCGGACCGGGGGGAGCTGGACGCGGCCGAGCGGGTCACGGTCATGGCGGACCGCCGCACCCCCGGGCCCACCGGGGTGTCGGCGATGGCCGACGACGTGACGCTCTCCCTGCGCGACCTGGCCTATCTGATGATCGCGGTGAGCGACAACACCGCCGCCGACACCCTGATCGGCAGGGTCGGCCTGGCGGCGGTCAACACCATGCTGGCCTCCTCCGGCCTGACCCGGACGCGGGTGGAGCACGACTGCGCCGGACTGCTCGCGAGCATCGTGGAGGACACCGGGCAGGAGGAGATGCCGACCGATCCGGCGGTGGTCGCCCGACTCCGCGTGCTCGACCCGGCCCGCACCAACCGCGGCACGCCGCGCGAGACGACCCGGCTGCTCGGCATGATCTGGCGGGACGAGGCGGCCTCGCCGGAGTCCTGCGCGTGGATGCGCCGCCTGCTGGGCCTGCAGGTCTGGCCGCACCGGCTCGCCTCGGGCTTCCCCTACGACGACGTCGCCGTCAGCGGGAAGACCGGTACGCTGCCGACGCTCCGCAACGAGGCCGGGGTGGTGGAGTACCCCGACGGCGGACGCTACGCGGTGGCGGTCTTCACCCGCTCGTACGGCACCGCGCAGAACCAGCCGCGCGCCGACGCGGTGATCGGCACCGCCGCCCGGATCGCGGTGGAACGGCTGCGCGGGAGCGGGGGATGACATCCGGACGGGGTGCGGCAAGGATGGGAGCATGGTCAAGGAAGGCACGCTGCTCTGGGAACCGACCCCGGACGTCACGAAGAACGCCAAGGTCACCGCGTACATGGAGTGGCTCGGCCGGCCGGTCGACTACCAGGCGCTCTGGCAGTGGTCGGTGGAGGCTCCGGAGGAGTTCTGGACGTCGGTCTGGGACTACTTCGGCGTGGTGGGGGAGCGTGGTGACGGGCCCGTCCTGTCAGGGACGATGCCCGAAGCCGAATGGTTCACCGGATCGGCGCTGAACTACGCGGAGAACGCGCTGCGCCGCGCCGAGGCGGAGCCCGACCGGCTCGCGGTGGTCTCCCGCGACGAGTCGGGCGGACGGCGGACGCTCACGCTGGGCGAGCTGGCCGGCGAGGTCGCCCGGGTCCGCACCGGGCTGGCGGCCCTGGGGGTCGGCCGGGGCGACCGGGTCGCCGCCTACGCCCCCAACGCGCCCGAGACGCTCGTCGCCTTCCTCGCCACCGCCTCGCTGGGGGCGATCTGGTCCTCCTGCTCCCCGGACTTCGGCGCGTCCAGCGTGATCGACCGCTTCACCCAGATCGAGCCCAAGGTGCTCCTGGCGGTGGACGGCTACGACTACAACGGCAGGCACTTCGACCGGTCCGGCGTGGCCGGCGACATCGCCGCGCGGCTCCCCACGCTCGCCGCCCTGGTCCGCCTGCCCGCGCCGGGCGCGGGCCGTACGGCGGGCACGGGCACGGGCTCGGATGCGGCGGGCACGCGGACCTCGGGCGGCCCGGCGGACACGGACGCGGGCAGGCGGGCCTCGGGCGGCCCGGCGGACACGGACGGCGGCGCGGACGGCGTCCGGGGCGGTTCCGGGACCGTGCTGACCTGGGAGGAGCTGCGGTCGGCCGACGGCCCCCTGGCCTTCGAGCGGGTCCCCTTCGGCCACCCGCTCTGGATCGTCTACTCCTCCGGCACCACCGGCCTGCCCAAACCGATCGTGCACGGCCACGGCGGCGTGGTCCTGGAGCACCTCAAGGCGCTCTCCTTCCACCAGGACCTCGGCCCCGACGACGTCTTCTTCTGGTACACCACGACCGGCTGGATGATGTGGAACTACCTCGTCGGCGGCCTGCTGGTCGGCTCGGCGGTGCTGCTCTACGACGGCTCGGCGACCCACCCGGAGACCGGCGCCCTGTGGCGGCTGGCGGCCGAGGAGGGCGTGACCTACTTCGGGACCGGAGCGCCGTACATCGTCGCCTCGATGAAGGCGGGGCTGGCGCCGGACGGGCTGGAGCGGCTGCGCGGCCTGGGCTCGACCGGCTCGCCGCTCCCGCCCGAGGGCTTCGCCTGGGTGCACGAGACGCTCCCGGAGGTCCAGCTCGGCTCGTTCTCCGGCGGCACCGACGTGTGCACCGGCTTCGTCGGCGCGGTCCCGCTGCTCGGAGTCCGCGCGGGCGTCATCCCGTGCCGGTGCCTGGGCGCGAAGGTGGAGTCGTTCGACCCGTCGGGGCGGCCGGTCGTCGGCGAGGTGGGCGAGCTGGTGCTGACCGCGCCGATGCCGTCCATGCCGGTCATGTTCTGGAACGACCCCGACGGCGCGCGCTACCGGGAGAGCTACTTCGAGGACTACCCCGACGTCTGGCGGCACGGCGACTGGATCAAGATCCTGCCTGACGGCGGCTGCGTCATCTACGGCCGATCCGACTCGACCCTGAACCGGGGCGGCGTGCGGATGGGCACCAGCGAGTTCTACCGGGTGGTGGAGCGCTTCGAGGAGATCGCCGACAGCCTGGTCATCGACACCGGCCGGCTCGGACAGGAGGGGCGGCTGCTGCTCTACGTCACCGTGGCCGAGGGTGCGCAGCTCACCGGTGACCTGGTGGCCCGCCTCCGTACGGCCCTGCGGACCGAGCTCTCCCCGCGCCACGTCCCCGACGAGATCACCGAGGTGCCCGGCATCCCGCGCACGCTGAGCGGCAAGAAGCTGGAGGTCCCGATCCGCAAGATCCTCCTCGGCGTCCCGCCCGAGCAGGCCGCCAACCTCGACGCGGTGGCCAATCCCGAGGTGCTCTTCGCCTTCACTCCCGAATCCTGAGACGACCGCACAATACTGAAGTACAGTCCACTGGTCTGTACTTCAGTGATGTGCGGGGGTATCCATGGTCGAGAAGCCGGACCACGTCTTCGGTCGCGAGTGGGAGTGGGAGTCCCTGGCCTCCTTCGCCGCGGGCACGCAGGCCGAGGTGGCGTTCGGCGTGGTCAGCGGCCGGCGTCGGCAGGGAAAGACGTTCCTGCTCAAGGCGCTCGCCGAGCAGACGGGCGGCTTCTACTTCGAGGCGACCGAGGGGACGAGCATCGAGCTGCTCAGGCTCTTCGGCATGGCCATGGCCGGATACTCGGGATCGCCGGTGGGTTATCCCTTCGCGGACTGGCGGGACGCGCTGGCGTTCTTCTTCTCGCTCCCGAAGGACCGGCCGCTCCCGCTGATCATCGACGAGTTCCCCTACCTGATGAAGGCCGAGCCCGCGCTGCCGTCCATCCTCAAGCAGGAGATCGACCTGCGCGGGCGGACCCACCGGGGGAGCAGCCTCGCCCGGGTGCTGATCTGCGGTTCCGCGCTCTCCGTGATGGGGAGGATCCTGTCAGGTCAGGCTCCGCTGCGGGGACGCGCCCGGCTGGAGCTGCTCGTCCAGCCGCTGGGCTTCCGCGAGGCCGCGGAGTTCTGGGGGATCTCCGACCCCCGGCTGGCCGCGCTGGTGCACGCGATCGTGGGCGGGACCCCCGCTTACCGAGACGAGTTCACGGCCGGCGACCTCCCCGCCTCGCTGGAGGACTTCAACGGCTGGGTGGTCCGTACGGTCCTCAACCGCCGCACCTCCCTCTTCCGGGAGGGACGCTACCTGCTGGCCGAGGAGGCGGATATCCGGGACCCGGCGCTCTACCACTCGGTCCTGGCCGCGGTCGCCGAGGGGAACGGCACGTGGGGCGGGATCGCGGGTCACATCGGCTACAAGTCGTCTGACATCGCCCACCCGATCAACGTGCTGGAGGACTGCGGGCTCCTGGCGAAGGAGAAGGACGCGTTCAAGTCCGCCTCGCAGTACAGGATCACCGAACCGCTGATCTCCTTCTACCAGGCCGTCATGCGCCCCGAATGGACCGACCTGGGGCTGGGCCACGCACAGGAGGTGTGGGAGCGGTCCCGGCAGCGCTTCCTCTCCAAGGTCATGGGGCCGCACTTCGAGGTCCTCTGCCGGGAGTTCGCGACCCGCCACGCGCGCGAGGTCTTCGAGGGCGGGGTGGGCGAGGTCGCGGCGGGCACCGTCGTGGACCCGGCCACCAGGAAGCAGATCCAGGTGGACGTCGCCGTCCTCGGCCCCGCCTACCCGAACGAGGCCCGCGCGGTGCGTTCCCTGGGGGAGGCGAAGTGGGACAAGGTCATGGGAGTCAGGCACCTGCAGCGCCTGCGGAGAGTCCGGGACCTGCTCGCCGCGAAGGGCTACGACACCTCCCGCACCGTCCTGGCCTGCTACAGCGGTGCGGGCTTCGACGCCGACCTCACTTCGGCCGCTCGAGGGGACGACCGCGTGCTCCTCGTGGACCTGCCCGTGCTGTACGGCTGAGGCCAAGCCGAGCGGCAGCTGCGAGAAGGCGGGATGTGCACATTCAGCGATATGTTATCGGATAATTACAATATGTATATCCTTATGAGACGTTTAAAAGTGGTGAATCGGGCGGGCCGGTAAGGCGTCCGTCTGTTAGCGTGCTGCCGCACCTGATGGCCGCTTCCAGCCGGCGTCCCCGGCCGGAAGCGGAGTGGATCCGTCCGTGTCCGGCCACCGGCCCTCCGGCATGCCCGCCGTGCGGGGCGCGGGGCGGGCGCCGAGCCGTACAGGAGAATCTCTTCGTGCCCTTCCCCCGAGCGACGAAGCGTCCGACGCACCGCCTCCGCCGGAGCTCCGCGCTCCTGGCCGCGACCGCAGCCCTCCTGGGTGCCGCGCTCTCCACCGGTACGGCGGGCGCCGCTGTGACCCTCGCTGTGGCCCCCGCGCCCGTCCTTCCGCCGGCGAACGCCAAGGCCGACTACCAGCTCGGCGGCGGGTACACCCCGCCCGCCGGGACGCTGATCGTCTCGCGCGACCGGACCGAGGCCCCGGCCGCCGGTCTCTACAACATCTGCTACGTCAACGGCTTCCAGACCCAGCCGGACGAGACCGCCTGGTGGAAGCGGACCCACGACGACCTCCTGCTCAAGGACGCGGGCGGCGCCCACGTCGAGGACGAGGAGTGGGGCGAGCTGCTGCTCGACGTCCGGACCCCGGCCAAGCGCGCCGCCCTCGCCGGGATCGTCGGCGGCTGGATCGCCGGCTGCGCGGACAAGGGCTACGACGCCGTCGAGATCGACAACCTGGACACCTTCTCCCGCTCGGGCGGGCTGGTGAAGCAGGAGCACGCGCTGGCGTTCGCCGGGCTGCTCATCGAGGCCGCTCACGCCGAGGGTCTGGCGATCGCGCAGAAGAACTCGGCCGAGATCACCGGGGCGGGCCGGAAGGCGGGCTTCGACTTCGCGGTGGCCGAGGAGTGCGGCCGCTACGACGAGTGCGGGACCTACGTCGGCGCGTACGGCTCCAACGTGATCGTCATCGAGTACCGGCGGGCGGACTTCACGAAGACCTGCAAGCGGTTCGGCTCACGGCTGTCGGTGATGCTGCGCGACGTGCCGCTGCGCAAGGCCGGCCAGCGCAACTACGTCTACGACGCCTGCTGATCCGGCGCGGGGCGGTGGACGGCGGCGGGGTCAGCCGGTGGCGGCCTCGCGGGCGGCCATGACCTCGTTCACGTGGTGCTCGGCCCAGTCGGCGACGGCCTGGATGGGGGCGTGCAGCGACTGTCCGAGCGGGGTGAGCTCATACTCCACGCGCGGCGGGACCTCGGCGAAGACGTGCCGGGTCAGCAGGCCGTCGCGGGCCATCGCGCGCAGGGTCTGGGTGAGCACCTTGGGCGTGACGCCGCCGATCGCGTCGCGCAGCTCGGTGAACCGCCGCGGGCCGTTCCGCAGGCTCAGCACGACCAGCACGGACCACTTGTCGCCGATGCGGTCGAGGATCAGGCGGGTCGGGCAGTCGGGGTCGAAGGCGTCGCCGTTCATCATGGTTTCCAGAGGGTACCAAGGGCACGTTGAAGTAACCAGTATCCGATGGATACCGTCGACTCCACGATGACTCCACGGGAGGTTGTGTCATGAGGATTCTGCTGATCGGCGCCACCGGCATGGTCGGGAGCCGGATCGCGGCCGAGGCCCGGGACCGCGGGCACGAGGTCACCGGGGTGACCCGGAGCGGCACGGCGGGGACCCGGAGCGCGGACGCGGGCGACCCCTCGGCCGTCGCCGAACTCGCCGCAGGCCACGACGCCGTGGTTCTGGCGATCGCCCCGCCGCGCGACGGCTCGGAGCCGTCGGCCCCGCTGCTCGCCGCCGGGCGCGCGGTGCTGGAAGGGCTGCGCACGGCCGGGGTGCGCCGTCTGGTGGTGGTCGGGGGCGCGGGCAGCCTGGAGGCGGCTCCGGGCGTCCGGCTCGTCGACACCCCCGAGTTCCCCGCCCTCTACAAGGGCGAGGCGCTGGCCCAGGCCGAGCTGCTGGAGCTGGTCCGCGCCCAGGCCGGTGACCTGGACTGGACTTACGTCTCGCCCGCGGTCGAGATCACGCCGGGCGAGCGCACGGGCTCCTACCGCCGGGGCGGCGACCAGGTGCTCGCCGACGCCGACGGCAGGAGCTTCATCAGCGCCGAGGACTACGCCGTGGCCCTGGTGGACGAACTGGAGACCCCCCAGGCCCTCGGCCGCCGCGTCACCGTCGCCTACTAGCGGGCCGGTGCGGGTGCGCGGGGCCGTACGGGGTCGGCGGTCCCGTGCGGGGCCGTACGGGTGCGCCGGCCCCGTACGGGACCGGCGCGGGGCCTCAGCCGATGTACTCGCGGGGCCGGACCGGCTGGGCGGAGAGCCCGGAGAGCATCGAGCGCGCCCGCACGGCGGCGACCAGGCCGCGGGTGACCCGGCGGGCCGCGAAGTGCGTGCCGTGCACGAACCTCATCACCGGGCCGAAGGTGCCGGCCGCGGCCAGCCCCACGGCGAACAGGCCGCTGACCGAGGTCTCGAAGTCCTTCGTCAGCAGGGGAGAGGTCCCGGTGCGCCGGATGGCGTAGCGGAGGTTGCCGTCAAGGACGTCCATCCGCTCGACGTCCACCAGGTAGCCGGTGGCGGCGATCACGTGCTCGGTGCGGACGGTCCGGACGCTCCCGTTCTCGTCGCGGAGCGTCAGGCTCACGTCGTCGCCGTGGACCGCGCCCGCGAGCGTCTGCCCCAGCACCACCGGGACGTGCCCGTCGAACCGCTTGCGCAGCCACCACGCCCCGGCCGGTCCCAGGGTGGTGCGGACGATGCGGTGGCGGGTGGCGGCGGGGAGGTGGCGCACGCTGCCGGGCAGTTCGGACCAGATCCACGAGCGCCAGCCGGTGCCCAGGCCGGAGACCGGGGACAGCAGCCGCCGCGGTGTCGAGGCGCGGGTCTCGGGCACGTTGTTCCAGCGCAGGGTGTTCACCCGGGCCACCACCCGGGGCCGGGCTCCGGCCTCCAGCAGCAGGGTCGCGGTCTCCAGAGCGGACTGCCCGGCGCCGACCACCGTGACGTCGCGGCCCGCGAACACCGACAGGTCGTGGTGCTCGGAGCTGTGCGTGCAGACCTCGGCGGGCAGCCCGGAGAGCACGGCGGGCCGGTGGGCGAAGGGCAGGAAGCCCAGCGCCAGGACCACCGTCCGCGTCATGACCGTCTCCCCGGTCGACAGCTCGACGGCGAAGAGCCTCCCCTGGGGGCGGATCTCGGTCACGGAGGAGGGGTCGAGGGCCTCCCCGACGGTCCGGGCCCGGAACCACCTGCCGTAGTCGACGAACGTCTCCACCGGCACGGGCTCGCCGTAGGCGCAGGACAGGCCCCGGGGGCGGCAGTAGGCGTCCAGGCCGTAGCTCCGGTGCGGATCGGCGAGGTTCGACGCGGCCGGCTCCGACTTGAGCAGCATCCCCCGGGGCATGTGCCGCTCCCAGGACTCCATGGGGCGGCCGTAGACGCGCACGTCCAGCCCGGCCGCGACGGCATGGGCGCCGACGGAGAGCCCGTAGGGACCCGCACCGACGACGGCGACGTCGATTACCGGCGTGCGCATGCTTTCTCCTTGCTCATTTGAAATCCCCCGTAAAGGAATCGACCCGCGGTTGACCCCTCGTTATCCGAATGCTTCGAAAATTCTAACGCGGTGCCGCGGGAAGGCTCCGGCGGCGGCGGGCGAGGCGCTTAAAGCCTCGTTTCATTGTCTGTCTCGCCATGGTCAGGAAAGGAAAGGGGTCGTCGCCGGCGAACCAGGCGAACTCGTCGGCCCCGCGCAGCGACCGCAGCCAGGCGGCGCAGGTCAGCTCTCGTGCGCGCCGGTCGTGGAAGGCGGGGACCGCGTCGTAGTTCTCCACCAGGTAGGTGCGGCCGTGCGCGGGGCGGCCGGGGGGCGGGGGGGTGCCGGTGAGGTCGAGGTGGAGCACGCGGACGAGGTCGAGGCCGCGCTCGTCGGTGAACAGCCGGAACTGCGCGCCCAGGCGGGGGTTGAAGTCCAGCAGGTGGTAGGCGTCCGCGGCGGCGTCGTAGCGGAAGTCGAGGTCGAGGACGCCCCGGTAGCCCAGCCCGGAGGCGAGCGCGCGCGCCGCGGTCTCGACGCGGGGGTTGGGCAGCCACCGGCCGAGCGTGGTCAGGCCGGCGCGGGGCGGGTAGGCCCGCTCCTTGCGGCCGGCGCCGCCGAACAGGCAGGAGGAGTCCGCGCCGAAGTAGCCGTGGAAGAACCAGTCGGAGCCCGCGGTGCCGGGCACGAACCGCTGGAAGAGCAGCTCGCCGCCGGGTCCGCCGGTCCGCGCCGCCAGCCGTGCGGCCTCCTGCGCGGTGCGGACGCGCGTCGTGCTGCGCAGCCCGGAACCGGGGGGCAGCAGCCAGGGCCTGGCCCACTTGGCCATCAGCGGCAGGCCCAGCCGGCGGACGGCGGATGCCGCGTCGTCCGCGGTCGCGACCACGTGCGTCTCCGGGTGGGCGACGCCCAGACCCGCGCAGAGCGCGGCCAGGGCGGCCTTGTCGGCCAGGCGCCGGGGCAGTTCGGGGGTCTGGCCGGGCAGCAGGAAGAAGGGGGCGAGGGCGGCGGCGTGCTCGGCGGCGAAGACGGCGCCCGCGTCGTCCATCGGGATGAGGACCGCGCGGCGGCCGATGGTCCCGGCGATCGCCTCCAGCGCGCGGGTCAGCGCCTCCGGGGTCCTCGGCCCGGCCGGCCAGACGTGCGTCCGGGCCAGGTGGCGCGAGCGGGAGGCCGGCGCGTGCCGTCCCTCGAGGACCGCGTGCACCTCCACCCCGGCGCGGCCCAGGGAGCGGACGGCCGCCAGCGTGCCGTGGTGCAGGACGTTGTCGTCCAGCCGGATCACCAGGGCCGGGGCGGCCGGGTCCAGCCGGATCGGGTGGTCCGGCCGGTCGACGCGCGGCAGGCCGCTCTCCACCGGCTCGATCGCGCTCATGAATACGCCCGCCATAAGAATTGATTAATTCGGGCCGTCGACGCCCGCCGCTCACTATATAAGCTTCCCGTGGACACCGGTGAATCGCGGAGGGCGTTTCCTCGTTATGCGGGACCAATATCCGATCCCTGTGGAAAACGGGTTCGAGCGCGGCTTTCACGGAAAAATCCGGACGGTGCGCGCATCCGCTCGGCGGGGCCGTGCGGAGTCCCCGCCGGCCGGCGGCGGAGCGTCCGGCGGGTGAAGGCGCTCGGCTGCGGGGTGCTCACCGTGCTCGCGATCTCCGGACCGCCGCAGGGGAGGCCCCCGGCCGGAAGCGCCGACGGCGTCGGCGGCGGATGGACCGTACGGCCCGCGGCGGCGGTCCCGTTCGGGGTGTTCCTCGCCTCCGACGCGCGCGGCACCGAGCGGCTGCCGCGGTTCGAGGCCTGGCTCGGCGGCCGGCGGGCGACCGTCGGCCGGACGTACCTGCCGGGGGAGAACTGGACCGCCCTGCGGGGGCCGGACTTCATCCTGGGCCCCTGGACCCGCTGGCGCGCCGCCGCCCCGGGGCGTCTGCTGGCGGTCAACGTCCCCATGGTCGCGCCCAACGAGGGGCGGCTGCCCGACGCCGAGGTCGCCCGGCTCCTGCGGGCGGGTGCGAAGGGGGCCTTCGACCCCGTCTTCCGGCGGCTGGCGACCCGGCTGGTCGCGGCGGGGGCGGCCGACACGATCGTCGTGCTGGGCTGGGAGATGAACGGGACGACCTACTCCAGCCGCTGCGCACCCGACCCCGCCGCCTGGAAGGCCTACTGGCGGCGGATCGTCACGGTGATGCGGGCGGTGCCGGGCCAGGGCCTCCGGTTCGACTTCGCGCCCAGCCGGGGCCGGGACGCCATCGCGTGGACGGTGTGCTACCCCGGTGACGACGTGGTCGACGTCATCGGCATGGACAGCTACGACCAGCCCCCCGGCGGGACCTTCGACGACTACCTCGACCAGCCGTACGGCATGCGCCACCACGCGCGGTTCGCGGCGGCGCGCGGCAAGCCGATCTCGTTCCCGGAGTGGGGGCTGTTCCGCCGGGGCGACCGCCCCGCGTACGTGCGGGGGATGCTGGAGTGGATCCGCACCCACGACGTGGCCTACCACTCGATCTCCGACTACTGCCCGCACGGGGTCTGGCAGTGCCGGGACAACCCCCGCTCGGCTCAGGTCTTCCGCGCGTCGATGGGCGCGACCGGCCCCCGGCCGGACGGGGGGAACGCGGCCCCGGCGGTTCCCGCACCCCCCTGACGCCCGCCGTCTCCGCGGTCGTCTCCGCCCTTGTCCCCGTCCCCGCCTCCGTCCCCGTCCCCGCCTCCGCCGTCGGTGTCGGCGTCGGCGCCCTCGTCCCAGCGGGAGGCCGGGAGGCCCCCCGCCGGAGCCCCGGCGGCGCTCCCGGCCGGATCCGCCCGGACGTCGCGGATGACGCGCCAGGTCAGCGCCGCCAACCGGTCCAGCACGGGCCGGACGCCGAAATCCGCGGCGCGGGAGACGGCGGCCTCCCCCTCCTGGTGGGCGAGCACGGGGTGGCGGAGCCGCAGGGCGACCGCCTCGACCAGGGCCCCGGCGTCCCCGGGCGGGACGAGGGCGCCGACACGGGGGGTGACCACCTCGGACAGGCCGGGGACGCCGGCGGCGACCAGCGGACGGCCGCTGGCGAGCGCCTCCAGCGCGGTCAGCGGCAGACCCTCCCAGCGGGAGGGGAGGACGACCACGTCGGCCGCGGCGTACCAGGGGCGGACGTCGGCCACGGCACCGGGGAACAGCACGCCGGGCCCGGCCGCCGGCCGCAGCGCGGACCGCAGGTCGCCGTCGCCGACGACCGCCAGGAGGGCGCCGGGGCAGAGCCGGGTGACCCGCTCCCACGCGCCGACCAGGAGGTCCTGGCCCTTCTGGCGGGTGACCCGGCCGACGCAGACCGCCAGCGGCGCGTGCTCGGGCAGGCCGAGCAGCCGCCGGGCCGCGGTCCGGCCCCCGGGGCCGGCCGGACGGAAGCGGTCGAGGTCGATCCCGTTGCGGACCACGGTGAAGTTCCCCCGCAGGCCCCGCTCCCGGGCGAGCGCGGCCTCGCCCTCGCCCACGCACACCAGCAGGCCCGCCCAGCGGGCGGCGGCCCGCTCCCAGGCCAGGGCCGCCCGTGCCGCGGCGCCCCGGGCGGCCAGCCACGACCAGCCGTGCGGCTGGAACAGCGTGGGGATCCGGCCGCGGACCACGGCGCGACCGGTCAGCCCGGCCTTGGCGGAGTGCAGGTGGACGGCGTACGGGGCGAACCCGTCGATCAGCCGGCGGAGCCGCCGCGCCTCGCCGGGGACACCGGCCCCCGGCGCCCGGGACGCCTCCCAGCGCAGCCACTGCACGCCGAGCGCGGCCAGCTCGTCCGGCAGGCGGCCGGAACCCGGGCAGGCGACGGCCACGTTCCAGCCCCGCCGCGCCTGGTCGGCGGCGAGGGCGGCGACGTAGCCCGCCACGCCGCCGTCCACGGGCTGGCTGACGTGGAGCACGGAGGGGGCCAGCGCCGCGGGCCGGCCCGGTCGGGAGGCGGTCATGCCCGGACCTCCCCCGGGACCGCCTCGCGTTCGGCCGGCCGCACCCGGACGGTCACCTTCCGGGTGACGGGCCGGACCGGGACCGTACGGGGCCGGTCGCACGCGGCGGGGAGCCGGACGGGGAGGGTGAGGCAGACGAGCGCGCCGACCAGGACACCGCCGGTCGCGCCGAGCGCGGCGCCGACCGCGGGCGGCGGCGAGGCGGGCGAGGCGGGCGGAAGGGCCTTGGTGAAGCGCACCAGGCGGACACGGGTGTTGACCGCCTGGTAGTTCGCGTAGGAGATCAGGGCGGTCGCCACGGCGTTGGCCCGGTCCGCGGCCTGGTGCGGACCGGATGCGGAGGCGCTCAGCGCGACCAGGGGGGCGTCCGGCGAGGCCGACGCCTGCACCGCGCGCCGCAACCGCTCCACGGAGGACTCCGGGAACGCGGCGCCGCCCGGAGCGCCGCCCGGAGCGCCGTCCAGGGCGCCGGAGTCCACCGGGACGCCGGTGCCCGGGGCGGTCCCCCGCGGGAGGAGGCCGGTCTCGGCGACGGCGGCCTCCGGGGAGGCGCCGTCCAGGGCGAGGGCGAGGATCTCCGGCTGGGTGGCGACGCGGGCGTAGGTCTGTGCGAAGTTCACCGCCTGGGCGGTGTCGCTCCGGTCGGCGGGGACGGCGACCACGTACGCGTCGGCGGTGTAGACGGGCTCCCTGACCAGGGAGAAGGCCAGGCCCGCCACGGTTCCCACGAGCACGGCCGCCCCCAGCGGCCACCAGCGTCGCAGCGGGCCGGTCCGGGCCGGCGCCGGGTCCCTCATCGGTACTCCTTCGGGGCGTCGTGCAGCGCGGCGGGAAGCGCTCCGACCGGCACGGCGGAGGGGACGTCCTCCAGGAGGCGCTCGTACAGCGCCTCGGTCCGGGCGGCGTGCCGCCGGGCGCCGTAGTGGGAGACGTCTTCGAGGAGGCGCTCGTACAGCGCCTCGGTCCGGGCGGCGTGCCGCCGGATGTCGTAGTGGGAGACGGCGCGCGGCGGCGGCAGCCGTACCGGTCCGGCGGCGGCCAGCGTGCGCAGCCTGGCGCGCAGGCGGCGGGGGTCGGGGGGCACGCGCCGCGCCCCGGGGGCGGCGTCCGGCGGCAGCTCCTCCAGGGCGGGGCAGACGGAGTAGAGGACGGGCAGCCCCGCCGCCAGGCCCTCGACGGCGGCCAGCCCGAACGTCTCCTCCACCGACGGGGCGGCGAGCACGTCCATGGCCGACAGCAGCGCGGGCACCTCGGTCGACTCGCCGGTGAACACCACCCGCTCCCCGATCCCGAGCGCGTGGGCGCGCTCGGTGAGCGCGCCGCGGGCGGGCCCCTCGCCGACCAGCAGCAGGACGCCGTCGTCCAGGCCCGCCACGGCCTCCAGCAGGACGTCGAAGCGCTTGCCGGGTTCCAGCCGCCCCACGCCGCCCACGACGTGCGCGTCCGGCGGGATGCCCAGGCGGGCCCGCGCCTCGTGCCGGAGGTAGGGGTCGTAGTGGAAGGCCTGGCCGTCGATCCCGTTGGGGATCACCTCGATCCGGGAGCGCGGCACGCCCCACCGGGCGAGCCGGTCGGCGACGGTCTCGGAGACGGCGACGGTCACGTCGCCCAGCGCCTCGCTGATCCGGTACAGCGCGCGGACCCCCCGGGTCGCGCGGCGCCCCTCGACCCGCTCCTCTCCCAGGGAGTGCTCGGTCGAGACGATCGCGGGCACGTCCGCCAGGCGCGCCGCCAGCCGCCCGTAGACGCAGGCCCGGTACAGGTGGGTGTGCACCACGTCGTAGCGCCCGGCGCGCATCAGCCGGGCCAGCCGCCGTACGGCGCGCAGGTCGCGGTTGCCCCGCATGCCCAGGCAGTGCACGGGCACGCCGGTGGCGGCGATGGCCTCGGCGACCGCCCCGGGGTTGGTCAGCGCGACGACCTCGCACTCGGCGTCCAGGTGCGGCAGCAGGGTCCGCAGCTGCTGCTCGGCTCCTCCGGTGGCCAGGCCGGTGATGACGTGCAGGACCCTCGTCCGCTGCCGTCCGCTCATCGGTTCCACCCCCAGCGCAGGCCGTGGCGGAGCCGCTTGGCGCGCAGCCGCAGCGGCCCGTCGCGGTCGCCGGCGTAGGTCCGCGCGAGCGCGTGCCGCCCGCTGAACTCGGACGGCCGGACGGCGCAGGCGTAGGAGTAGCCGGCCGAGCGGACCGCGTCCACCTCCCGGACGCCCGCGTGGCCGTACGGGTAGGCGAACCCGGCGATCTCGCGGTCGAGCACCTCCTCCAGGACCGCCCGGCTCTCCTTGAGCTCCATCTCCAGTTCGGCGTCGGAGGCGTCGGTCAGGGACACGTGGTGGACGGAGTGCGAGGCGACCTCCATGCCCGCGCCGGCCACCCGGCGCAGGTCCGCCGCCGTCATCAGCGCCTTGCGCGGACCTTCCCGGTCCCACGCGTTGTGCCCGCCGAGCAGCCCGGCGACCGCGAACACGGTCGCGGTGAAGCCGTGCCGCAGCAGGACGGGGACCGCCTCGGCGGCGAAGTCGGCGTACCCGTCGTCGAAGGTGAGCCCGACCATCCGGCCGGCCTGGCCGGACGCCTCGGCGATCAGCAGCTCCCGCACCGCGACCCCGCGCAGGCCGCGCCGCCGGAGCCAGTCCATCTGGCCGGCGAACCGCCGCGGGGAGACGGTGACGAGCAGCGGGTCGCTGTCGCGCCTGTCCACCGAGTGGTACATCAGGATGTACGGCATGGCCGGTCTGCCGGTCACTTCCGCCTCGTTCCTGGCATGGAGCCGATCATTCGCGTGATCTCCTTGGATCCGGTGAGTGCTGCTACGACGGTGAACACGACCGCCACCGCGGCCGTGCCGAGGGCCAGGGCGGCGGGGGCGGGCAGGCCGCCGAGGAGGGGGCGCAGGAGCAGTCCGGCGGCGCCCGCCGCCGCGGCGGCGAGGACGGGCCGGCCGAGGACCGCCGCGACGGCCCGCACCGGCAGGGCCGGCTCCGAGTCGCGCAGGCCCCACAGGAGCGCCGCCGCGGTGAGCGTGATGCCCGCCGCGTTGGCCGCGGCGATCCCCGCGGTCCCCCGGGCGGCGGCGACGGCGAGGGCGGCCAGGACCGCCGTGGCGGCCAGGCCCGCGGCCATGGCGGCCGCGGGATACCAGGGCGGTCGCCCGGAGCAGAAGAACACCCGGGAGGCGGCCCCGACGACCGTCTGCCCGAGCAGCCCCAGCGCGTAGACGCGCATGATCTGCGCGGTCGCCTCCGTGTCCGCGCCGGTGAACGCACCCTGCTCCAGCAGCAGCGCGACGATCTCCGGCGCGAACGCGACGAGGACGGCGGAGGCGGCCAGCACGATCGTGCCGGACGTCCCGAGGTCGCCGGTGATCCGGCGGCGGGCCGCGGGCAGGTCCCCGGCGGTGATGGAGCGCACCAGCGCGGGGAACGAGACCGTGACGACGACGAGCGAGAGCACCATCGGCACCTGGGCGATCTTCTGCGCGTAGTTCAGGTGCGAGATGGAGCCGGGCGGCAGCGAGGAGGCGAGGAACCGCTCCACGTAGACCTGGCCCTGGCGCAGGAGGGTGAAGGCGGCGATCGGTGCGAACGCCCCCAGCGAGACCAGCGCCGCGGCCGAGGGCCCGCGGGGCGGCCCGATGTGCCGCAGGAAGCCGGGTGCCTGCACGGCCACCATGAGCAGGCCGCCGAAGGCCACGCCGAGCGCCGCACCGGTCACCCCCAGCCGCTCGTGGAAGGCGGCGACGCAGGCGATGACGCCCACGTTGTAGGCGACGTAGATCGCCGCCGGCGGGCCGAAGACCTGGTGCGCCCGCAGGGCCGCGCTCAGGTACCCCGCCAGCCCGAACAGCAGCACCGTGACCGAGGTGATCCGCGTGCACCGTACGGCCAGGTGCGGGTCGGTGAGACCGGGGGCCAGCGCCGCGACGAGCAGCGGCGCTCCGAGGAAGACGGCCGCGGTCACCGGGACGAGGGCGGCCAGGACGTGCGGCAGCGTGGCGGAGACCACCCGCCGGATGTCGTCGCGCCGCTCCACCGCCCGGCTGAAGAGCGGGACCAGCAGGAACGCCATCGCGCCCTCGATGAGCAGCGGCGCCGCCGTCTCCGGCACGGTCCACGCCAGCAGGAAGGCGTCCGTGCGGTGCGTGGCGCCGAAGAACCGGGCGAGGAGGAGGTCGCGGGTGAACCCGAGGAGGGAGCCGAGCACGACGAGCACCGCCGTGACGGAGGCGGCGCGCAGGAGCGGGAAGCGGCCGGGCCTCCGGCCGGGCGCGCGACGCGCCGGAGTGGTCGGAGTGGTCGGGGCGGTCGGGGCGGTCGGGGCGGTCGGGGCGGTCCGGGGCGCCGGTGCCGTGGTCCGGATCATCGGCGCCGCCCGGGGGCCGCAGGGAGGGAGCCCGCGGGCGCGCCCGCCGAGGCCCAGCGCAGGGCGGCGCCCAGCATCACCGACATGACCAGCGTCGGCGCGCCGCCGATGTCGGAGTAGGCGAAGTCGACGAGCTGCCAGGTCAGGAAGCCCGTCGCGACCAGCCCCAGGGCGCGGTCCGGGGGGAACGGCCCGGAGCGCGGGTACGGCGGGCGGACCCCGAGGCGGACCGGGCGGACCCCGAGGCGGACCGGGCGGATCCGATGGACAAGACGGGCAGGACGGGCAGGACGGGCCCGATGGGCAAGACGGGCAGGACGGGCCCGGGGGATCCGGCGCAGCCGCCGGACCGACCAGAGCGCCAGGGACCCCGGCAGCAGGCAGAAGGCCGCGATCCCGGCCAGTCCCTGCTCGCTCAGCACCAGGAGGTACATGTTGTGCGGGGACAGCAGCGGCTGCCGCCGGAAACCGCTCACCGGGTCGGCGGTGTCGCTGCCCGACGACAGGCGGAGGGGCGCGTGGGCGTCGCGGAAGGCCGGGAACCCCCGCGGCCCCGTCCCCGTGAGGGGATGGTCGCGCCAGATCCCCGCCGCGGTCCGCCACAGGTCGTAGCGGTCGCTCACCGACCGGTCCGGCTCCGTGACCGATGCGCCGATCGAGGCCAGCCGCCGCCCGACCGTCTGCGCGCCCGTCGGCCCCGCCGGTCCCGCCGCCGATCCGGCGGCGAGGAGGGCGGCGGCGGTCACGGCGAGCAGGCCGGCGCCCGCCGCGGTCCGGCGCCCGGACAGCGCCGCCATGACCGCCGCGGCGCACGCGGTCGCCAGCCACGCGCCCCGGCTCAGCGACAGGACCAGCGGGGGCAGCAGCAGCGCGGCCCCCAGGAGGGCCGCCGCCCGGCCCCGCCCGCGCAGGGCCAGGCCGAGCCCGAGCAGGACGACCAGCCCGTGGCTGACGACCGTCGCCATGCCCATCACGTCCTGGGCGCCGAAGGTGCCGACCGCTCGGACGTTCTCGCCCGCGTACGAGGCGCCGGTGCCGGTGAGGGCCTGCAGGCAGCCGACCGCTCCCTGGAGCAGGGCGGCGCCGACGACGGCCCCGCCGGTCAGCCGGAGGGCCGCCCGGTCCCGCAGGGCCACGGCGACGGCCAGCGGGACCAGCACGAACACCTGCAGGTACCGGACCAGGCCCGGCAGGCTCGCCATGACGTCGTGCGAGGCCATGGTGGCCGCGCAGGCGGCGACGACCGGCGGGACGAGCACCAGGACGCGCACGGGCAGCCGCCGTCCGCCGGCCAGGAGGCTCACCGCGGCCGCCGCGACCAGGGCGACCGACGCGAGGTCGGCCGGCGTCGCGTGGAAGGCGGAGGCCGGGTCGTCGCGCCGGACGGGCACGCAGACGCAGAGCACCACCGCCGCGGCGAGGACGCCGGGCCCGCGCCGCGCCGCGATCCCGGCGGCACGCCGTACCGCGCCCGCCGCGGCCCCGTCCGCCACCGGGCCTGCGGTGGGGCCCGGGCCCGGGACGCCGTGCGGGCCCGCGTCCTCAGCCTCCACTGGGCCGGAGCACGGATCCGACGGTGCGGGCGATGATCTTGAGGTCGGACCGGAGGGTCCAGCCGTCGATGTAGTGGTTGTCAAGGCGGGCACGGTCCTCGATGGAGGTGTCCCCCCGCAGGCCGTGAACCTGCGCCCAGCCGGTGATCCCGGCGGGGACGCGGTGGCGGCTCGCGTAGTGCGGCAGGGAGCGGGAGAACTGGTCGACGAAGAAGGGGCGCTCGGGGCGGGGGCCGACGATGCTCATGTCGCCCCGCAGCACGTTCCAGAGCTGGGGCAGCTCGTCGAGCGAGGTCCTGCGCAGCAGCCGGCCGACCCGCCCGACGCGCTCGTCGCCGGCGATGCTCCAGCGCGTCTCGGACTCGCGGGGGTCGGAGGGGTGGAGCGTGCGCAGCTTGAGCATCTGGAAGCGGCGGCCGCCGAGCCCCACCCGGCTCTGCCGGAACAGCACGCCGGGTCCGCCCTCGCAGCGCACCGCCAGAGCGCACAGGGCGAGCAGCGGGGCGGTGACCAGCAGGCCGATGAGGGCCACGGCGATGTCGAGGAGCCGCTTCAGCCGCCAGGAGGGCCGCGCCTGCGGGACGGGACGCATCCGCAGCAGCGGGAAGCCCCGGACGTGGTCGTGCGGGGGAAGGAAGTCGGCGAGCAGGCCCCCCGGCTCGGGCGCGAGGAAGACCTCGCAGCCGAGGTCCCTGGCGATGCGGGCCAGGACGGGGGCGTCCGTCCCGGGAACGGGGGCCGAGGCGACGACCACCGCGCGGACGCGGTGCTCCCGCAGGGCCGCGGCGAACCGCTCCGGCCGGTCGGACATCCGCTCCGGCGCCCGTCCGGCGGGTCGTCCCGGCGCCCGTCCCGGTGACCGTCCCGATGCGGGCCCCGTCGTGTGCTCCGCCGGGGGCCCGTCGTCGACGAAGCCGATGGGCGCCAGCCCGTGCTCCGGGTGGTCGAGCAGGACCGACGCGAGCCGCCGGGCGTGCCGCCCGGTGCCGAGCATGATCGTGGGTCGCGCACCGCGGCGCGACCGCCGGCCCCGCCGGGTGGGGAGCCGGTACCGCGCGCCCTCCGGGACGCCGGTCCCGCCCGCCGGGCCGGCGGGCGGCCGTACGGCCGGTCCGGCCGGGAAGGCGACCCCGCCCCCGCCGGTCCCGGTCGCGTTGCCGGACAGGTGCTCATCCCTGGTCGTCGCGGACATCGCCGCCTCCGTATTCGGATTCTCTTTCCGCGACCGACCTGAATTCAGTCAAGCTTCCCCCAAATCGGCGGTTCCATTTGACACCGTGAATATCGCGCCGATCGCGCGGAAGGCCGGCCGGTGTTTTCCGGAATGCCTCGACCGCAATCGATACAGGCCTTCTCGGAATGCGAGAACCTCGGCCCCTGCGAGCTTCTCGATGCTACTGACGGAAGCGGCGCCGATCTCGCATCTGACCACGCGTTTGCCGGTCGGCTGCGGCAAGTTTCCCATGGCCTGGTTTTCGCGCCGACATATCGGATGGCGGGGACGGCATATCGGCGGCCCGGGGGCGGAGAACGCGCCGGGTGGTCCGCACCCTTTATTCCGCCCCGCCCCGCCGCGGAGCGCCCGGCGGGCCGGCGGCACGGTGGCGAACGGGTGACGGTGACCGGTCGCCACGTTGACGTTTCGCCACTTTTCAGGTGGTATCAGGAACGGTGGCCCGCGCCGATCGACGGCGATCGGCGCGGATGGTCACCGCCGCACCCGCGGACCGAGCATCATTTCCCCTTGTACGGGCACCTGGAGGTGCCCGGATCTGGTGTAGATCCGGTCAAAGATGAGCAATACCCCTCACAAAGGAGTGAGAGCGACATGCCGCTCGAAGAGGCCAAAGACGAGCTGCTGAGGAGTGCCGCCGCGAGCTGCGCGCACACCCCCGGCGGCGACTGCGGGAGCGCCGAGGAGGCGCTCGCCTTCCTGCGGCTCTACTACCGGCACGTCGCGCCGGAGGACCTGCTGGACCGCGACCCGGTCAACGTGTACGGCCCCGCGACCGCCCACCGCCAGCTCGCCGAGCGGCGCCCCCAGGGCCGGGCCCTGGTGCGGGCCTACACGCCGAATCTGGAGGAGCACGGCTGGGACCCCGGCCGCTCGGTCGTCGAGGTGGTCACCGACGACATGTCCTTCCTGGTCGACTCGGTGACGATGGAGCTCAACCGCCACGACATCGGCACCCATCTGATCATCCACCCGCAGATGCGGGTGCGCCGGGACATGACCGGCAGGCTCCTCGGCCCCGACGAGGAGGACGTCACCGGGCAGCTGCTCGTCGAGTCCTGGATGCACTTCGAGATCGACCGGCAGAGCGAGCCCGCCGTGCTCCGGCGGCTCGAGGAGGACCTGCGGCGGGTCCTGTCGGACGTGCGCTACGCCGTCGAGGACTTCCCCAAGATGCGGGCGCTGGCCGTACGGACCGCCGAGGACGTCTCGGTGAACCCGCCGCCGCTCGACCTCGCCGGGGTCGAGGACAGCCTGGAGCTGATGCGCTGGCTCGCGGACGGGCACTTCACCTTCCTCGGCTACCGCGAGTACCGCCTGGAGCACGGCGAGCAGGGCGACGAGCTGCGCGCGGTGCCCGGGACCGGGCTGGGCATCCTCCGGCACGACAAGGCGGGTTCGGGCAGCTTCGCCGCGCTCCCGCCCGAGCTGAGGGCCAAGGCCCGCGAGAAGCAGCACATGCTGATCGTCACCAAGGCCAACAGCCGCGCCACCGTGCACCGCCCGGCCTACCTGGACTACGTCGGCGTCAAGCTCTTCGACGAGGCGGGCGAGGTCGTCGGCGAGCGCCGCTTCCTCGGCCTGTTCACCCACGCGGCCTACAACGAGTCGATCGCCCGCATCCCGGTGCTCCGCCGCAAGCTGTCCGAGATCCTCGGCATGGCCGGGTTCTCCGCGGAGAGCCACGACGGCAAGGACCTCATCGAGATCCTGGAGACCTACCCCCGCGACGAGCTCTTCCAGACCTCGGTGGAGCAGCTCCTGCCGATCGCGCTCGGCGTGCTCCGGCTCCGCGAGCGCAAGCAGGTCAAGGTCTTCCTGCGCCCGGACGACTACGGCCGCTACGTCTCCTGCCTGATCTACCTGCCGCGCGACCGCTACACCACCAAGATCCGCATCAGGATGCAGGAGATCCTCCTCAAGGCGCTCGGCGGCGCCTCCCTCGACTACAGCGCGATGGTCGGCGAGTCGGCCCTGGCCCGGCTGCACGTCGTCGTCCGCGGGGAGCGGGGCAGGCAGCTGGAGGCCGGCTCCGTCGACGTGGGCGAGCTGGAGGCCGTGCTGGCCGCCGCCACCCGCTCCTGGGAGGACGACCTGGCCGCGGCCATCACCGAGCTGAGCTCGGAGGCCGAGGCGCCCCGCCTCGTCCGCCGCTACGCCGCGGCCTTCCCCGAGGGCTACAAGGCGGACTTCCCGCCCCGGATGGCGGTCGCCGACCTGCGCCGGCTGGAGGCCCTGGCCGCGTCGCCGGCGTCCTCCCCCCCGGTCGTGTCCTCCTCCGCGGCCGCGTCCTCAGCGTCCCCGGCGTCCTCAGCGTCCCCGGCGTCCTCAGCGTCCCCGGCGTCCCCGGCGTCCCCGGCGTCCCCGACGTCCCCCGGGACCTCGGACGCGCCGGAGCCGTCCGACGCGATCGGGATGAACCTCTACGAGCCGTACGACGCCCCCGAGGGCGAGCGCCGGTTCAAGCTCTACCGGATCGGCCGGCCGATCTCCCTGTCGCAGGTGCTCCCGCTGCTGCAGCGCATGGGCGTCGAGGTGGTCGACGAGCGGCCCTACGAGATCGACCTCGACAACGACCCGGCGACGAAGGACGCCTGGATCTACGACTTCGGCCTGCGCTACACCCCCTCGCCGGAGGTGGACCGGGACGTCTTCAAGCGGCTCTTCCAGGACGCGTTCGACGCGCTGTGGCGGGGCCGGGTGGAGAGCGACGGCTTCAACGCGCTCGTCCTGGCCGCGGGCCTCACCTGGGAGCAGGCCGAGATCCTGCGGGTCTACGCCAAATACCTGCGCCAGGCCGGGACCGCCTTCAGCCAGGACTACATCGAGCGCGTGCTGCAGGGCAACGTCCGGCTCGCCCGGCTGCTGGTCGGCCTGTTCGAGGCCCGGCTCGACCCCGCCCGCCCCGAGGAGACCCGCCGGGACCTGGCCGCCGCGCTGCACGAGGAGATCCTCGGCGCGCTGGACGACGTCGCCTCCCTGGACGAGGACCGGATCCTGCGGGCCTACCTGGAGATGATCCAGGCCACGCTGCGGACCAACTACTTCCAGCGGGTCGACGGCGAGCGCAAGCCGTACATCGCGGTGAAGCTCGACTCGCCCTCGATCGGCGTGCTGCCGCTGCCCCGGCCGAAGATCGAGGTCTTCGTCTACTCGCCCCGGGTCGAGGGCGTGCACCTGCGCTTCGGGAAGGTCGCCCGCGGCGGCCTGCGCTGGTCGGACCGGATGGAGGACTTCCGCACCGAGGTGCTGGGCCTGGTCAAGGCGCAGATGGTGAAGAACACCGTGATCGTGCCCACCGGCTCCAAGGGCGGCTTCGTGGTCAAGAACCCCCCGAAGACAGGCAGGAGGGAGGACCTCTTCGCCGAGGGCGTCGCCTGCTACCGGATGTTCATCTCCGGCCTGCTCGACCTCACCGACAACCTCGTCGACGGCCGCGTGGTCCCGCCCGCCGACGTGGTCCGGCACGACGAGGACGACACCTACCTGGTGGTGGCCGCCGACAAGGGCACCGCGACCTTCTCCGACATCGCCAACGGGGTCGCCAAGGAGTACGGCTTCTGGCTGGGCGACGCCTTCGCCTCCGGCGGCTCGGTCGGCTACGACCACAAGGGCATGGGCATCACCGCCCGCGGCGCCTGGGAGTCGGTCAAGTACCACTTCCGCAGCCTCGGCGTGGACGTGCAGACCACCGACTTCACCGTCGTCGGCATCGGCGACATGTCGGGTGACGTGTTCGGCAACGGCATGCTGCTCTCCCCGCACATCCGGCTGGTCGCCGCCTTCGACCACCGGCACGTGTTCATCGACCCGCACCCCGACGCCGCCCGCGGCTTCGCCGAGCGCGCCCGGCTGTTCGCGCTGCCGCGCAGCTCGTGGGAGGACTACGCGCCCGAACTGATCTCCGCGGGCGGCGGCGTCTGGCCGCGCACGGCCAAGTCGATCCCGATCTCGCCGCAGGCGCGCGCCGCGCTCGGCATCCCCGACGGGATCGCCGCCATGGCCCCCAACGACCTGATCGGCGCGATCCTCAGGGCCCCGGTGGACCTGCTGTGGAACGGCGGCATCGGGACCTACGTCAAGGCGTCGTCGGAGTCGCACGCCGACGTCGGCGACAAGGCCAACGACGGCCTGCGGGTCGACGCGGCCGAGCTGCGCTGCAAGGTGGTCGGGGAGGGCGGCAACCTGGGCCTGACCCAGCTCGCCCGGATCGAGTACGCCCTGGGCGGCGGGCTGGTCAACACCGACTTCATCGACAACTCCGCGGGCGTGGACACCTCCGACCACGAGGTGAACATCAAGATCCTGCTGGACCGGGTGGTCCGCGACGGCGAGCTCACCGACAAGCAGCGCAACCAGCTCTTCCTCGACATGACCGACGAGGTCGCCGGACTGGTCCTGCGCGACAACTACGACCAGAACGTGGTGCTGGCCGCGGCCCGCGCGCAGGCGCCGGAGATGCTGCACATCCACGCGCGCTACCTGCGCCGGCTGGAGCGGGACGGGCTGGTCGACCGGGGGCTGGAGTTCCTGCCGTCGGACAAGGCGCTCGCCGAGCGGCGCCAGGCCGGGCTCGGCCTGACCGCGCCGGAGTTCTCCGTGCTGCTGGCCTACACCAAGCTGGTGGTGGACGCCCAGATCCTCGGCTCCGACCTGCCCGACGACCCCTACCTGGCGTCCTGGCTGGTCTCCTACTTCCCCTCGGCGCTGCGCGAGCGGTTCCGCCCCTTCATGGACGACCACCCGCTCCGGCGGGAGATCATCACCACCTGCGTGGTGAACGACCTGGTCAACTCCAGCGGCACCACCTTCATGTTCCGGGTGGGCGAGGAGAGCGGCGCGTCCGCCCCGGACATCGCCCGCGCCTATCTGGCCACCCGGGAGGTCTTCGACCTGCCGAGCTTCTGGCGGGCGGTCGAGGAGCTGGAGAACAAGGTGGACGTCTCCACCCAGCTCGCGATGGAGCTGGAGGCGCGCAAGCTGTGCGAGCGCGGCACCCGCTGGCTGCTGGGCAACCGCCGGCCGCCGCTGGACCTGGCCTCCACGGTGGGCTTCTTCACCAAGGGCATGAACGGCCTGCTCCCGCACCTGCCCAAGCTGCTGACCGGGTCCGACCTGGCGGCGTTCGAGGACCGCAGGGACTCCTTCATCGCCCGCGGGGTCCCCGACGACCTCGCCGAGCGGGTCGCCGCGATGGTCCCGGCCTACTCCACCTTCGACCTGGTGGAGATCGCCGCGAGCACCGGCCGCCCGGTGGACGAGGCCGCCGAGGTCTACTTCGACCTCGCCGACCGGCTCCGGCTGGCCGGGCTCCGGGAGCGCGTCATCGCACTGCCCCGGGACGACCGGTGGAACTCCATGGCGCGGGCCGCGCTCCGCGACGACCTGTACGCCGCGCACGCCGCGCTCACCCGGGGCGTGCTGATGGGCAGCGAGTCCGGGCTCTCGCCCGAGGAGCGGCTCGCCCGCTGGAGCGAGGTGAACGCGGCGGCGGTCGCCCGGGCCCGGCAGACGCTCTCGGAGATCTGGGAGAGCGACGACTTCGACCTGGCGACGCTCTCGGTGGCGCTGCGCGCGGTGCGGACGCTGGTGGCCTCCACCGGCCTGCCGTACATGGAGGGCTGAGCGTCCGGTCCGCCGTACGCGGGGGGCTGAGCGCCCGGTCCGCCGTACGCGGAGGGCCGGGCGCCCCGGTCCGTCCCCGTCCGGGCCGGGTCTCCGCGGGACCGCCGGCGTCCCCGCGGAGACCCGGACGGGAGCGGGTCAGGACACGAAGACCTTGGTGATGCCGCCGAGATAGCCGATGACCCTGGCCGGCTCGCCGCTCTCCTTCGCCGGGACCACGCTCACGTACTGCTGCGTCTCCACGGTGCGCAGCTCCTTGCGGGCGTAGGGCATCGTGGTCAGCCCCCGCGCCGGCCGGGGGATCGGGATGTACGGCGCGCAGGGATCGATCTTGATCGTCCGGGTCGTCGTCCTGACCAGGGAGTACATCACCAGCGCCCCGCCGTCCACGGTGCGCAGCGCGTGGACCGGGTACCCGGCCGCGGCGAAGATCGAGTCGTAGTTGAGGCAGCCGGTCCGCTTCTCCGCCGTGCGCGTGGCCGCGATCTCGGCCGCGTGGGCGGTGGTGTGCGGGCCCTCGGCGATCAGCCCGGCGGAGAATCCCGCCGCCCCCTCCTCCGCCGTGGTCGCGTGCAGCGGCGCCATCAGCCGGGGACTGATCGCCACGGTCATGTCGTCCTCGGCCAGGCCGGCGGCGTACCCCTCGGCGTCCAGGGCGATCTCGGGGAGCGCGTCGTCCAGCAGCGACAGGGAGCTGACCTGCCAGTCGTCCGCGCCCTGCCGCACCAGCGTCAGCACGGCGGGGCGGGCCCGCCCGGCGGCGTCCCGGCGGTCCACCACGGCGGCGAACCATACGGGCCCCCGCGCCGATCGGGGGACCAGCAGCCGCGGCGCGCCCCAGGTGTAGCGGGGCGGGTCCCCGCCCTCGGCCTCCGCGCTGTCGTAGGCGGCCTGGGCGAGCGCCAGGTGTCCGTCGCGCGCCTGCTTGAGCAGGTGGTGCCGGTCGGCCAGCAGGCGCGGCGCGGCCGAGCCCAGGACCTCGTCGGCGGCCAGGACGGCCCGCAGCGCCCGGCCCGCCTCCTCCAGCGTGACCTGCGGGCGCGCGGAAGGCGTCGGCGCGGGGGTCGTGCCGCCGGTCCGCGCGACCGGGGAGGGGGCGGCGCCGCCGGACCCGGAGCAGGCCCCGGACGCCACGGCCAGGACCAGGGCCAGCACGAGCAGCCCTCGTCGCCCGTGTCTCCGCACGCCAACCTCCTGATGGTCCCCGCCGCGGCGCCCATGCTATGGCCTGTCCGGTCGTGAGGGGTCGTGCCGTACACAACGGGGTGCGGTGGTCGCGTACCCTTTACAGACGTGGCAGTCATCGATCCGGCAGAAGAGATCAACGAGCTTACCGGCACGCTGAGCAGCATCCAGGACGTGCTGGACCTCGACGCGATGCGCAAGCAGATCGAGGAGCTGGAGGAGCAGGCCGCCGCGCCCGACCTGTGGAACGACCAGGAGCGGGCCCAGAAGGTCACCAGCAGGCTGTCCTACATGCAGGGCGAGGTCAACAGGATCGAGTCCCTGGGGCAGCGCCTGGAGGACCTGGTGGTGCTCTACGAGCTCGCCGCGGCCGAGGACGACGCCGACACCCTGGAGGAGGCCGGCCGCGAGCTGGAGTCCCTCCGGCGCGACGTCGGCGCCCTGGAGATCCGCACCCTGCTCTCGGGCGAGTACGACGCGCGCGAGGCGGTCGTCACGATCCAGTCCCAGGCGGGCGGGGTGGACGCCGCCGACTGGGCGCAGATGCTCCAGCGGATGTACCTGCGCTGGGCCGAGCGCAAGGGCTACCCGACGGAGGTCTACGAGACCTCCTACGCCGAGGAGGCCGGGATCAAGTCGACGACCTTCACGGTCAAGGCGCCCTACGCCTACGGCACGCTCCGCGGCGAGCACGGCACCCACCGGCTGGTCCGGATCAGCCCGTTCGACAACCAGGGGCGGCGGCAGACCTCCTTCGCCGGGGTGGACGTGGTCCCCGTCGTCGAGACGACCGACCACATCGACATCAACGAGGACGACCTGCGGGTCGACGTCTACCGGTCCTCCGGCCCCGGCGGGCAGGGCGTCAACACCACCGACTCCGCGGTGCGCCTGACCCACCTGCCCACCGGCATCGTGGTCTCCTGCCAGAACGAGCGCTCCCAGCTGCAGAACAAGGCGACCGCGATGGCCGTCCTGCAGTCCAAGCTGCTGGAGCGCAAGCGCCAGGAGGAGGCCGCGGCGCTCAACGAGATCCGGGGCGAGTCCACCACCTCGTGGGGCACCCAGATCCGCAACTACGTGCTGCACCCGTACCAGATCGTGAAGGACCTGCGGACCGGCACCGAGGCGGGCAACCCGGGCTCGGTGCTCGACGGCGACCTCGACGGGTTCATCGAGGCGGAGATCCGCTGGCTGCGCCGCCAGGAGGCGGGCACGGACGCCTAGACCGGGCCGCGGCGGCCCCGGAGGGCTCCGCGGGGTCCCCCGGGGCCGAGGGGCCGGGCGGGGGGACGCCCTCCCGGACTCCGGGAGGGGCCGGTCCGCGAGGGGCCGGTCAGCCCTTCGCGAGATGCTCCAGCGCCAGGGTCAGGAAGAACAGGACGATCAGCGCCAGCGAGACCAGCGCCGGAGTCATCCCGCCCAGGCCCGCCTGGTGCATGCGGTCGCGGTTGGCCCGGCACAGGGGGCAGCGGCCCTCGGCGACGGGATGGGCGCACCGCGCGCAGACCAGATCGTCACAGCTCATGGGATCCTCCCCTTCGGAGTCGGAACCACTTTATGCGGTCGTTACCGGGCGCCGAATCGTTTTGTTTCCGTTATGGACCTTCCATGCCGGTCTTCCCCCTAGACTGGGCTCCGGCCAACCGGAACGTCGATCCAGGTAAAGATCGGCGCCCCCCGGCCGGCGAGAGGCGGAAAGTGGACCTCTGCCACTACCGTGACCGTCCTAACCCCTAGACTGGCATGCCGTGATGCGCCCGTGATCCATTTTGATAATGTCACCAAGGTCTACGCGAACCAGAACCGCCCCGCGTTGGACCACGTCAGCGTCGACGTCGACAAGGGTGAGTTCGTGTTCCTCGTCGGCCCCTCGGGGTCCGGGAAGTCGACTTTCCTCCGACTGATCCTGAAGGAGGAGCGCCCCAACTCCGGGGCGATCCACGTCGCCGGCAAGGATCTTGCCCGGCTGTCGAACTTCAAGGTCCCGCACCTGCGCCGCCGGATCGGCTGCGTCTTCCAGGACTTCCGGCTCCTGCCGAACAAGAACGTGTACGAGAACGTCGCGTTCGCGCTGGAGGTCATCGGCAAGCCGCGGCGGTTCATCCGCAAGGTCGTGCCCGAGGTCGTCGAGCTCGTCGGCCTGGAGGGCAAGGCCCACCGGATGCCCGACGAGCTGTCCGGCGGTGAGCAGCAGCGGGTCGCGATGGCCCGCGCGTTCGTCAACCGGCCGATGATCCTCCTGGCCGACGAGCCGACCGGGAACATCGACCCGGCGACGAGCATCGGCATCATGAAGGTCCTCGACCGGATCAACCGGACGGGCACCACGGTCGTCATGGCCACGCACGACGCGGCCATCGTCGACTCCATGCGCAAACGCGTGGTGGAACTGGAGGACGGCAAGATCGTCCGTGACCAGTCGCGTGGCGTGTACGGCCAGGCGTACTGAGCCCCAGGACGTCCCGGGACGTCCCAGGACCCGGAAAGCGACAGCGACAGGAAGAGCATGCGGGCAAACTTCATCTTCTCCGAGGTCTGGATCGGCCTCCGCCGCAACCTCACGATGACCATCGCGGTCATCGTGACCGTGGCGATCGGCATGGCGCTGCTGGGCGTCGGTCTGATGATCAACTCCCTGGTCTCCGGCATGAAGGACTCCTGGTACGACAAGGTCGAGGTCTCGGTCTTCCTGTGCAAGAAGAACGACCCCTTCCCCCAGTGCAAGGGCAGCGGCGGCGTCGACGCGCAGGAGCAGGCGGCGCTGAAGGCGACGATCGAGGCCATGCCGCAGGTCGAGCGCGTCGAGTTCGAGGACGCCGCCAAGGCCTATGAGAACTTCAAGGCGCAGTACGCCGACAACCCCGTGATGATCACGGCGATCCAGGTCGAGGACATGCCCGAGTCCTTCCGGGTCAAGCTCAAGGACCCCGACACCTACGGCGCGGTGATCGAAGGGCTGCAGGGCGCCCCCGGGGTCTCCAACGTGATCAACCAGAAGGAGCTCCTGGAGAAGTTCTTCGGCCTGCTGGAGAAGCTCCGCTGGGCGGCGCTGACGATCGCGATCACCCTGGTCTTCGCGGCCACCCTGCTGATCGGCAACACCGTCCGGCTGTCGGCCTACAACCGCCGCCGCGAGACGGGCATCATGCGGCTGGTCGGCGCCTCGAACCTCTACATACAGCTCCCGTTCGTGATGGAGGGCGTGATCGCGGGCCTGATCGGCGGCGTGATCGCGGCGGTCCTGCTGATCGTCAGCAAGGTGTTCCTCTTCGACAGCGTGCAGCTCTACCTCGGCGGCACCGCCCAGCTCTCCTGGGAGACGGTCGCCTCGTCGATCAGCGTCACGATGGTCTTCGGCGTGCTCATCTGTGTCTTCGCCTCCTTCGTCACGCTCCGCCGTTACCTCCGTGTGTAAGGCATCCCGGTAGGCTCCAGGCATGCCACGTGAGACCGGGCGGAAGGTCATCGCCCAGAACAAGCGTGCCCGGCACGACTACCACATCGAGGACACCTACGAGGCCGGCCTCGTGCTGCAGGGCACCGAAGTGAAGTCGCTGCGCCTGGGCCGCGCCTCCCTCCTGGACGGATACGCCACCGTCAAGGACGGCGAGGCGTGGCTGATCAACATCCACATCCCGGAGTACACCATGGGGACGTGGACCAACCACGCGGCGCGGCGCACCCGCAAGCTGCTGCTGCACCGCAAGGAGATCGACAAGCTGGTCGCCAAGACGAAGGAGGGCGGCCTGACCCTGGTGCCGCTCTCCCTCTACTTCAAGGACGGCCGGGCCAAGGTCGAACTGGGCCTGGCGCGCGGCAAGAAGGACTGGGACAAGCGGCAGACGCTGGCCGAGAAGCAGGCCAAGCGGGAGATGGCCCGCGCGGTCAGGCACCGGAACCGGTGACCGTGACGGGGAGGGCTCGCAGGGCCGCGACGGCGGCGCTCGCGCTGGCGGTGACGGCCCCCGTGCTGTCCGGGTGCTTCGCGGAGCCGTCGGCCCACGACGCGGTCCGCGACTTCCTGGTCGGCTGGCAGACCGGCGACTACGCCATGGCCGCCCGCCGCACCGACGGCGACGAGCAGAAGGTGCGCCGGGCGCTGGAGGACGTCCGGATCCAGCTCGACGCGGCCTCCTTCCGCTTCGGCCTCAAGGGGGTCAGCCGGACCGGGGACGAGGCCGAGGCGACCTTCGAGGCCGAGGTGGACCTGGGGGAGAACAACCCCCTGTGGGAGTACGACGGCAGGCTCCCGCTCCACCTGGTGGACGGCCGGTGGAAGGTGCGCTGGTCGCCCGCCGTGCTCCACCCCGAACTGCGCGAGGGCCAGCGCTTCGCGGTGGACATCGATCCGGAGGACCGCCAGCCGATCGTGGACCGCAACAACGATCCGCTGCAGCGGCCCGCCAACCTGCACGTGGCCAGCGTCACCCCGGCCAGGCTGCAGGACGCGGCCGGGCTCTGCGAGCGGCTGGCCAAGGTGACCGGCTTCCCCCAGGACCGGCTGCTCAGCCGGATCCGCTCGGCCCCTCCGAGCGAGGAGCTGCCGCTGGTGACCTTCGGCCGGCTCCGCTTCGCCCAGCTCCGCCCGGAGCTGGAGGCCATCGAGGGCCTGACGTTCTCCGTGCGCGAGGCCTCCGTCGCGCCCGACGCGCCCACGCAGATCGTCGGCACCGTCACCGCGGTCACGCCGGAGACCGAGCAGCAGCTCGGCGGCCCGCAGCGCGCCGGGGACACCGTCGGCAGGAGCGGGCTGCAGAAGGCCTACCAGGAGCACCTGACCGGCTCGACCGAGACCAGCGTCATCATCGTGGACCTCAAGACGCTGGAACCCGTCGCGGAGCTCGCCAAGTGGCGGCCCGGCCGTACGGCCTCGCCGGTGCGCACCACGCTCGACCGCAAGACCCAGGCCGCCGCCGACGCCGCGCTGGCCGCGGGCGGCCCCGGCATGCTGGTCGCGGTCCAGGGGTCGACCGGCGAGGTGCTGGCCGTGGGCGGCACCAAGGAGTACCACCAGGAGAAGAACGGAAGCTCCCCGGCCTTCGCGGGGGAGTTCCCGGCGGGGACCGCGTTCTCCGTCATGGCCGTGGAAGGGCTGCTCAAGTCCCAGGTGGACCTGGAGCAGAAACTCGACTGCCCCGCCGAGCGGACCGTGGGCGGCATCCGGTTCCGGCAGGCGGGAGCGCCCGCCGGCGGCACCCCGACGATCCAGGCCAGCTTCGCCGGGGGGTGCGTCACGGCCCTGGCCTCGCTCGCCCGCCGGGTGGACGGCACCGCGCTGACGGCCGCCGCCGCGAAGTTCGGCATCGGCGTGCCGTGGACGCTCCCGCTGCAGTCCTTCAGCGGGAAGGTCGAGCCCCTGAAGAACGACGCGGCCACGGCCCGGGCCCTGGCCGGGCAGAACGTCTCGGTCAGCCCGCTGTCGATGGCGCTGGTCGCGGGGGCGATGGCCTCCGGCACCTGGCATCCGCCGGTCCTGGTCAAGGAGCCGGCGACGCAGGATCCGTCCGACGAGGCCGAGCCGCCCCGGCCGGTCGCCCCGATCGAGCTCGACGAGAAGACGGCCGAGACCCTCCGCGCCCTCATGCGCGCCGGTGTGACCTCGGGGTCCGCCCGCGCGGCGGCGGCGCCGGGGGATCCGGTCCACGGCGTCACCGCCGCCGCCTCCGCCGACGGCAGGCCGATGTCCTGGTTCGTCGGCTGGCAGGGGGACGTGGCCGTGGCGGTGCTCCTGGAGAACCCGAGCCCCACGGCCGGGGCGACCGTCGCGGGCCGGTTCTTCCAGAACCTGCGCGCCGGGATGTGAACCTGCGCGCCGGGACGCGCGCCGGGACGTGAACCTGCGCGCCGGGAGGCGAGCCTGCGGGTCGGGACGCGGGCCGGGGGAGGACCCCGGCCGGCAGGCGGGTCCCGGGAGACGGGGGAGGACCCCGGCCGGCAGGCGGGTCCCGGGAGACGGGGGAGGACTTCGTCACCCGGAGCAACCATCCGGGGCTCCGCGTGCGTCCTTCCCCATGACTGGGCACCGCTCGGGGGGTTGCGGACCCGGTCGCCGTGATGAGACCAGGGCTTCGTCTCGGGGGAGGCCCTGCCCTCATCGACCGGCTCGACCCTGCCGGTCGGCCCCGGGGGCGCGTGCGAGACGCCGCGGCCCCGGGGCTTCGCCGTTCTCCCGTCCGACGGGGCGATGGGAATCCGGTTGGCGCCGGAGGCGTTGTAACCGGTATCGTCAGAGGGTCCGCCCCTCCTCGTGGGGAGCGGGTTGACAACTCAACAGGGGGGTGACTGGTTTCGACTTTGGCTTTGCAAGTCAGGAGAAGCGGGTCGAGGACTGCGGACATAACCTCGTTAACACTGTGACCGCGACCAATAAGTGCCAATAAGACGCACTCCGAAGTCAAGAGCCAGGGCAGCCTGGCCCTCGCCGCCTAAGCAGCGAGTGGCTTCTGCCGGCCCGGGAGCGCCTCCGGCCCGGATCCGGCATCGCTAGGAGGCTCAACCGCGAGACCCGGCCACGGGGTCGAGCGGGAAATCTGACAGTGGCTGAGCCCGTCGGCGTCTTGCCTGCGTGATCGCCGGGGCTGAGAAAAGCACAGCAGGCTGCACCCGGAGAAGCCCTGTCTTGGAGTTGAAGGACGCGGGTTCGATTCCCGCCACCTCCACCCCCGCTCCGCATGCGGACCATGCGGAGCAGATCGCCGAAGGGCGGTCGGCCGGCGACCTCGCCGGCCGGCCGCCCTTCGGCTTTCCCGGACGCGGGTACGGCCGACCGCACACCTGGCCGGGTCCCGCCCGTCCGCCGAAGGTGGTGCGTGCGGCGTCCCATCACGTGGGGCCACGCCTCGGGCGGGTCACGGGAACCACGGTGAGGAGATGGTCGAGGCCTTTGAAATCTCCGGGATTGCAGGTGTAGAGCGGCAACCGGTTCGCGATGGCGACGCAGGCGATCATCAGGTCCGCGGTCCGGGGGCGAGGTCTGCGGCCTGAGGCGACGACGGAGATCCAGAGCTGGCCGTACTCGCGGGCGGCGGTATCGTCGAACGGCAGAGGATCGAACTCGGCTTCGGCGCCTTGCAGGATCTTCATTCGCTGGGCGAGTTCCTGCGGACCGTCGGCTACCAGTACCCCGGCGGAGAGCTCCGCCGTCGTCGCGTTCGCGTGACCGTTCGCTTCCCGGACCGGGCCGGACCGGACCGGACCGTCGAGCGGCGAATCGTCGGAGGCAGGCGAACCGGAGCCGGGCGCTCAGCGGATGCCGGAGGTGCGGGGGCGGCGCCCGGCCGGGGACGCACCGGCCCTAGGGTGCGAGGCGGAAGGCAGGGACACGCCGTTCCCGCCGAACCTGGGAGGGGCCGCAGGATGACCACGACGGAGACGAACTGGGCGGGAAACATCGCCTTCCGCGCCGGACGGGTCCACCGCCCGTCCTCCGTCCCGGAACTGCGGGCCCTGGTCGCGCGGAGCCCGCGGATCCGGGCCCTCGGCACGGGGCACTCGTTCAACGACATCGCCGACTCGCCCGGCGACCTGGTCTCGCTCGCCGGTCTCCCGCCCGAGATGGAGACGGACGCCGGGACCGGGACGGTGCGGATCTCCGCGAGCGTGCGCTACGCCGAGCTGGGCCGCCGCCTGCACCACGCGGGATACGCCCTGCCCAACCTCGCCTCCCTGCCGCACATCTCCGTCGCCGGCTCCTGCGCCACGGCGACCCACGGCTCCGGCGACGCCAACGGCAACCTCGCCACGGCGGTCTCCGCGCTGGAACTGGTCACCGCGGACGGCGATCTCGTGACCCTCTCCCGGGACGCGGACGGCGACCGGTTCCGCGGGGCGGTCGTGGGCCTCGGAGCCCTGGGCGTGGTCGTCTCCATGACGCTGGACGTCGTGCCGGCGTTCGGCGTGCGGCAGTACGTCTACGAGGGGCTGCCGTTCGAGGCGCTGGACGACCACTTCGACGCGATCGTCTCCGGCGCGTACAGCGTGAGCCTGTTCACCCGCTGGAGCGGCCCGCTGGTCGACCAGGTGTGGGTCAAGCACCGGATCGATCCGGAAGGCGCGGACGGCCCTGCCGGAGCAGGCGCCGCGGACGGTGCGGGCGGTGGACGTCCGGCGGTGGGCCGTACCGGGATGGACGGCGGTCCGGAACCGGAGCCGGACCCGCACGGCGCGCGGCCGGCGGACCTGTACGGCGGGCGGCCGGCGGACCTGTACGGCGCGCGGCCGGCGGACGGCCCGCGCCACCCCGTGCCCGGAGTCTCCGCCGTGCACTGCACCGAGCAACTGGGCGTGCCGGGGCCGTGGTTCGAGCGCCTGCCGCACTTCCGGCCGGACTTCACCCCGAGCAGCGGGGAGGAGCTGCAGTCGGAGTACCTGCTGCCCCGGCGGCACGCCGTCGCGGCGCTGCACGCGCTGGACCGGGTCCGTGACCGGATCGCCCCCGTCCTGCAGGTCTCGGAGGTGCGCACCGTCGCCGCCGACGAGCTGTGGATGAGCCCGTCCTACCGGCGCGACACCGTCGCGGTGCACTTCACCTGGGTCAAGGACACCCCGGCGGTGCTCCCGGTGATCGGGCTGCTGGAGGAGGTCCTGGAGCCCTTCGAGGCCAGGCCCCACTGGGGGAAGCTCTTCGCCACCCCGCCCGCCGTCCTGCGGTCCCGCTACGAGCGGCTGCCGGACTTCCTGGACCTGGTGCGCGGGTACGACCCGGCCGGGAAGTTCGCCGGCGGCTTCCTGGAGCGGCACCTCCTCGGGGACCTCTGAGGCGGTCTTCCCCAGGCCCGGCGGTGGGGAGGCGCGGGAGGGCCGGTGCAGAGACGCCCCGCGGAGCGCCGGAGCCGCGGGGCGCCGCCGGTCGCGTCCGGAAACCGCCGGTCCGCCGCCGGAGCACGCTGATTTAATGATCAGCATGATGAATCTCGGTGAGAAGGCCGCTCTCTTCCACTCCCTGCACACCCGGGACGGCCGGGCGCTGGTCCTGGCCAACGCCTGGGACGTCGCCAGCGCCCTGCTGGTGGAGGAGGCCGGAGCGGAGGCGGTCGCCACCACCAGCGCCGGGGTGGCGTGGAGCCTCGGCGCCCCCGACGGCGACCGGCTCGACCGGGACCGCGCCCTCGACCTCGTCGCGCGGATCGCCGCCGCGGTGCGGGTGCCCGTCACCGCCGACATCGAGAGCGGATTCGGTGAGACGCCCGAAGCGCTCGCCGAGACCGTCCGCGCCGTGATCGAGGCGGGTGCGGTGGGGGTGAACATCGAGGACACGGTCCGGGACGGGAACGGGACCCCGGGGCTGCGCCCGGTCGGGGAGCAGGCCGCCCGGATCGCCGCGGCCCGCGCGGCGGCCGACGCCGCGGGCGTGCCCCTGTACATCAACGCCCGGGTGGACGTCTACCTGCGCGGCACCGGAGACCCGGAGGCCCGTCTGGCGGCGGCGCTGGAACGCGCCGCCGCCTACCGGGACGCCGGGGCCAGCGGGATCTTCGTCGTCGGGCCCACCGACCCCGACACGATCGCCGCGCTGGTCAAGGGGACGGATCTGCCGCTGAACGTCCTGGGCGGGCCGGGGGCGCCGTCCGTCGGCGAGCTGGCCGCCCTCGGCGTCGCGCGGGTCAGCGCGGGTTCGGACATCGCCGCGGCGGCCTACGCCGTCGCCCGGCGGGCGGCGCGGGAGCTGTACGAGTCGGGCACCTACACGGCGCTGGCCGGAGGGGTCGGGTTCGGCGAGCTCAACGCCCTCCTGGCCCGCCGGGACGGGTGAGCGCGTCACTCGCCGGAGAGCTCGCCCAGGGTGACGGTGACCGTCGAGGTGGAGCCGTCGGGGCGCAGGAGGCCCACCTCGGCCTCCTTCCCCGGCGTGAGGGTGGCGAGCACCTCGGAGAGCGCCTGCGTGGTCGGGGTCTCGGTGCCGCCGACGGAGACGATCACGTCGCCGGGCTCGATGCCCGCCCGCTCGGCGCCGCCGCCCGGGGTGACCCGCATGACGCCGACGCCCACCGGCCGCCCCTGGGCGCCGACCACGGTCTGCACGGCCACGCCGAGCGCGGCCCGGCGGGTGTTGGTCACCTTGCCGCCCTTGATGATCTGGTCGGCGATGTCCGTCACGGTGTCGGACGGGATCGCGAAGCCGATGCCCGGGGCCGCGCCACCGCCGAGTTCGGGGTTGGTGGCGGCGAGGGTGGGGATGCCGATGACCTCGCCCGCCAGGTTGACCAGGGCGCCGCCGCTGTTGCCCGGGTTGATCGCGGCGGAGGTCTGGATGGCGTTGGTGATCGTGGCGCCGGGCGAGCCCTGCGTCTGGGGTTCGCTGACCGTACGGCCCAGCGCGGAGACGATGCCGTTGGTCACGCTGCCGGACAGGCCGAGCGGGTTGCCCATCGCCAGCACGATCTGGCCGACCCGGAGCCTCCCGGAGTCGCCGAACGTCGCCGGAGCGAGACCGGTGGGGTCGTCCACCTTGATCACGGCCAGGTCGCCGAGCGTGAAGGACTCGACCAGCCGGGCGGGCCGGGGGGCGCCGCCGCTGGCCAGGGTGACCTCGAACTCCCGCGCCTCGCCGATCACGTGGGCGTTGGTGACGATGTGGCCCGCGCTGTCGTAGACGACGCCCGAACCCAGCCCGGTCCTCGTGTTGATCTGCACGATGGACGGGAGAACCTCGCCGATGACCCGCTCGTAGGCGGCCTCCAGCGCGGCGGGCCCGCCTGCGGGGGAGGTGGGGGAGGCGGTGGCGGCGGGGGTCGCGGGACCTGAGGCGGACCGGGTGCCGAGGTCCGCGCTGCAGCCGGTGAGTGCCACCGCGACGGCGGTGAGCAGTGCGAGATGCGCGCGTGGTCTCTCCATGCGGGCTTACCTTCCCGGCCCATGGGGAAAAATTACGGTTACGTCGCCGTCGCCTGCCGGACCGGGGCCGCCGTCACCCGCCGGACCGGGGGCCGGGAGGGCCGGGCGAACCGGGCGGGCCGGTCAGGACGACAGGTACGCCTCGCGCACGCCGGTGCGGCTGAGCTTGCCGGTGGGCGTGCGGGGGAGCCGCTCGCGGTACTCGATCAACCGCGGGTGCTTGAGCCGGGCGAGCCGTCCGGCGCAGTGGGCCAGCAGGCCGGCGGTCAGGTCCGGGCCGGGTTCGGAGCCCGGCGCGGGCTGGACGAGGGCGACGACCTTGTGCCCCCACTCCGGGTCCGGCACGCCGATCACGGCCACGTCCGCCACCGCGGGGTGCTCCAGGAGCACCGCCTCCACCTCGGCGGGGTAGATGTTCACCCCGCCCGAGATGATGAGATCGGTCCGCCGGTCGCAGAGGAACAGGTAGCCGTCGGAGTCGAGGTAGCCGATGTCGCCGGCGGTGTAGAGGCGCCCGCGCATCGACGAGGAGGTCTTGGACGGGTCCCGGTGGTACTCGAACCGGTTGATGCCGCCGATGTAGACGAGGCCGGGCTCTCCGGGGGGCGCCTCCTCGCCGTCCTCGCCGACGACGACGAGCCGCATGCCCTCGACCGCCCGGCCGACCGTGCCCGGCCGGGCCAGCCACTCCGCGGAGGAGACCATGGTGACCGCGGCGGCCTCGGTCGAGCCGTAGTACTCCCACAGCACCGGGCCGAGCCAGTCGATCATCGCCTGCTTGGTGGCGGGCGGGCAGGGGGCCGCCCCGTGGTAGAGGTGCGTCAGCGACGACAGGTCGTACCCGGCCCTGACCTCGGCGGGCAGGGCCAGGAGCCGGTGGAACATGGTCGGCACCATGAACGTGTTCGTCACCCGGTGCCGCTCGACCAGCTCCAGGGTCTCCTCGGCGTCGAACCGCTCGGTCAGCACGAGCGCGTGGCCGTACTGCAGCGCCATCATGGCCTGGCCGTACGGGGCGGAGTGGTAGAGCTGCGACAGCACCAGGTGGACGCCGTCGGACGGCAGCCGGAAGTGGCGCCAGCTCTTGCGGAGCAGGATGGGGAAGAGCTCTTCGGGGGTGACCTCGATCAGCCGCCTGCGCACGCCCTTGGGCTTGCCGGTGGTGCCCGAGGTGTAGAGCATCATCGACCCGGCCCGGCGCTCGGCGGGCGGGGTGGCGGGCCGGTCGGCGGCGAGCGCGGCGACCTCCTCGTAGCCGCCCGGTACGGCGTCGGCGTACCGCTCGCAGCCGACCACCGCGCGGGCCGCGCAGTCGGCGATGATGTAGCCGATCTCCTCGGCGGTGTAGTGCCAGTTCACCGGGACGAGGTAGGCGCCGATCTGGTAGGTGGCGAGCATCATCGTGATCGCGTCGACGCCGTTGGGCAGGACCGTCACCACGGCGTCGCCGGGCGTGACGCCGCGGGCGAGCAGCCCGTGGGAGACGCGGTTGACCCGGTCGTGCAGGTCGCCGTACGTCACCGGGGCGGCGTCGTGGCCGGGAGCGGTGCCTCCCAGGACGGCGGCGCGGGCGGGGTCGGCGGCGGCGATCTCGTAGAAGCCCCTCATGAGCGCGACCATACAGAACTAGATTCTGTCGGCGGAAGGGGGGTGGCCGCCTGCGGTGAGCCGTGTGCTCGCGGCACAAGCGTCGCGGGAAACGGTGTGTCGGGCACCTAGGCGACGTAACCTGGCGGCCATGGCGGACGCTGACGGCACCTCCTCTGGACGCTCCCGGGACAGGCGGGTCCCGTCCTCCGAGGCGCCCACCACGCCCCTGCCCGTCGTCCGCCCGGAGGAGGACCCGCTCGTCACTCCGCGCGTGCCCCGGCGGCCCCGGAAGCGGGAGGACGTCCAGGTGTCCGGCCCCGGCCGGGCGGTGCCGGATTCCGCCGGACCTGACGGGCCCGCCGGACCTGACGGAGCTGCCGGATCCGCCGGACCTGACGGACGTGACGGAGCCGCTGGAGTCGCGGGAGACGCGCCCGGCGGTGGCGCCTCCGTCGGCACTCCCGTCGGCACTCCCGTCGGCGCCCCCGGTGAGGCCGCCCGGCCGTTCCGTCTCGGGGCGCCGCCCGCTCCGCCCGCCGGGCGGGACCTGCCGCGCGGGGTGGCGGCGCGGATCGCCGACATCCCGGTCCGGCTGGTCTACAGCGCCGGGGCCGCCGTGGTGACGGTCCTGGCGATCTTCTCGGTCTTCGCCCTGTTCTCCGGTGACGAGCCCGCCGATCCGGTGCCGCTGCGCCGGCCGGTCCCGGGCGCCGCGCCCACGGCGGCGTCCGCCCCGCCGAGCGCGTCCCCCACGGCGGCGGTCCCGCCGCGGCTCCCGAAACCGCCGAGGTCCAGGCCGCTGCCGGCGCTGCCCGGCAGGCCGAGCCCGGTGGTCGGCGCGGTCGTCGACCGGGAGAGCGGGATCACCTACGTCAGGCTGGGCGGGCCGTGGACGGACGGGCCGGTGCCCCGGTTCGCCGCGGGCCAGCGGGTGGGCGGGGCGCGCCTGCCGTGCACGACGGTCGGCTCGCTCCCGCTGCCCGGCAGGGCGCCGTGGACCGGGCCGCGGACCGACGCCGGTTTCCGCGCCGCGGCGGTGGGCGCGGTGCGGTGGGCGCTGCGCACCTGCTATCCGCCGGGCGCCCGGGTCGTGTGGACCGCCTCGCAGCGGCCCGCCGCCGGCCGGGGCTGGGTGCTGGGCTACCGCGTCGACTACCGAATCGGCGGCGTCCGGCGCGGTTCGCAGGCGGTGCTCGCGGTGCTGGAGACCCGCCGGGCCGAGCCGGCCGTGTTCCTGGCGACCGTACCGGACGGACGCAGGCGGCTCTGGGCGGATCTCGCGCCTCTGGTGGCGAGCGTCCGCGCGTTGTGATGGAAGCACCTTCTAGAATATGATTCTGCTACTGAATCGTTTCTGGAGGCTGTCATGGCGATCGGGTTGAGCGAGGAGCACGAGGCGCTCCACGCGTCGGTGCGGGGCTGGGCCGAGCGGAACATCCCGTCCGAGGTCGTACGGGCCGCCATCGCGGCCGAGAGCGAGACGCGTCCCGCCTTCTGGTCCGGCCTGGCCGACCAGGGGCTGCTGGGGCTGCACGTCCCCGAGGAGCACGGCGGCAGCGGGTACGGCCTGCTGGAGACGGCCGTGGCCGTCGAGGCGCTGGGCGAGCGGGTCGCCCCCGGCCCCTACGTCCCGACGGTGCTCGCCAGCGCCGCGATCCTCGCCGCCGAGGGCAAGGCCTGCGCCGAGCTGCTGCCCGGCCTGGCCGACGGCACGCTGACCGGCGCGGTCGCGCTGCGGGGCTCGATCTCCGGCCGGCAGGGCGGGGACGGCGCGCTGACCGTCGGCGGCACCGCCGAGTTCGTCCTCGGCGGGGCGCTCGCCGACGTCCTGGTGCTCCCGGTGGACACCGGCCGGGGCGAGGTGTGGGTGGCGGTGGACGCCTCCGCGGCGACCGTGACACCGGTCAAGGCCCTGGACCTCACCCGCGGCGTGGCCACGGTCGAGCTCGACGACGTCGCCGTGCCCGCCGGCCGGGTGCTGGACGGGCTGACGGGCTCGGCCGTGCTGAACCTGGCCGCGATCCTGCTGGGCGCCGAGGCCGCGGGCGTCGCGTCGTGGTGCGTGGCCTCCGCCGCCGAGTACGCCAAGGTGCGCGTGCAGTTCGGCCGCCCGATCGGCCAGTTCCAGGGCGTCAAGCACAAGGCCTCCCGGATGCTCGTCGCGCTGGAGCAGGCCCGCGCCACCGTCTGGGACGCCGCGCGCGCCGCGGAGCGGCGAGCGGACGCAGCGAGCGGAGCGGGCGCGACCACGGGCGCGGGCGCGGGCGACGAGCCCGCCTACGCCGCCGCGATCGCGGGGGTGACCGCTCCCGACGCCGCCGTGCACTGCGCCAAGGACGCCGTGCAGATCTTCGGTGGCATCGGCTACACCTACGAGCACGACGTCCACCTCTACTACCGCCGCGCGCTCACCCTGCGCGCCCTGCTCGGCCCGAGCGCCGAGTGGGCCGAGGCGGTCGCCGAGCTCGCGCTGAACGGCGTCTCCCGTGAGATGGAGATCGAGCTCCCCGAGGACGCGGCCGCGCTGCGCGAGTCGATCCGCGCCGAGATCGCCGCGATCGCGCGGCTGGAGGGCCAGGAGCAGAAGCGGGCGCTGGCCGGCGCCGGGTTCGTCATGCCGCACCTGCCCCGGCCGTGGGGTCGCGGCGCGAGCCCGCTGGAGCAGGTGCTGATCTTCCAGGAGCTCAAGGCCGCCAGGGTCAAGCTCCCGCAGATGATCATCGGTGCCTGGGTGGTGCCGTCGATCGCCGCGTACGGCACGCCCGAGCAGCAGGAGCGCTTCCTGCCCAAGACGCTCGCCGGTGAGATGATCTGGTGCCAGCTCTTCTCCGAGCCGGGCGCCGGGTCCGACCTCGCCGCGCTGCAGATGAAGGCGGAGCGGGTCGAGGGCGGCTGGAGGCTCAACGGCCAGAAGATCTGGACCTCGGTGGCGCACTTCGCCGAGTGGGGCATCTGCATCGCCCGCAACTCCGCCGAGGGCTCCAAGCACGAGGGCATCACCTACTTCCTGGTCGACATGAAGGCGCCCGGCGTCACCGTCCGGCCGCTGACCGAGATGACCGGCGAGAACCTGTTCAACGAGGTCTTCCTCGACGACGTCTTCGTCCCGGACGACCTGGTCGTCGGCGAGGTCGGCGAGGGCTGGAAGGTGGCCCGCAACACCCTGTCCAACGAGCGGGTCTCGCTCTCGTCGGGCTCGGGCGGCACCGGAGCCTCCGTCCCCGACCTGCTCGGCCTGGCCGGGCGGCTGGGCCGGGAGCCGACCCCGGCCGAGCGCCAGGAGCTGGCCCGGGTGGTCTGCGAGGGGCACTCGATCAACGCCCTCAGCCTGCGGGTGACGATGAAGCAGCTCGCCGGGGCGGAGCCGGGCGCCGACGCCTCGGTGCGCAAACTGCTGTCCACCTCGCACGCGCAGCACGTCTCGGAGTGCGCGGTGGGGCTGCTGGGCGCCTCGGCGGTGCTGGCGGCCGACGTCAAGCTCGGCGACCCGGGCCTCTGGAACCGGGCCGTGCTCGCGACCCGCGCCATGACGATCTACGGCGGCACCACGGAGGTGCAGCTGAACATCATCGCCGAGCGCATGCTCGGCCTGCCCCGCGACCCGGAGCCGGGCAAGTAGGTCCGGCGCCGCCGCCGTCCCCGCCGTCCCCGCCGTCCTCGCCGATGACGGCGGGGACGCAGCCGCAGCCGCAGCCAGCGCCGGTGACGGCGGTGACGGCGGCACGGCGGCTCCGGGTGGTCCCGGGGCTGCCGTAGGGTCTGGCGCTATGCGGACGGATCGGGTCAGAGCGGCAGCGCCCGCGCTGCTCGGGCTGCTGCTCGGGCTGCTGGCGCTCGGACCCGCCCTCGGCCCGGGGTTCGTGCTCCGCTACGACATGGTGTTCGTCCCGGATCCGCCGCCCGTCCTGCCGGGGCAGGGCTTCCCCCGGGCCGTGCCCAGCGACCTGGTCGTCGCGCTGCTCTCGGCGGTGCTGCCCGAGGAGGCGGTGCAGAAGGCGCTCCTGCTCGGGATCTTCGTGCTGGCCGCGTCGGGGGCGGCGGCGCTGGTGCCCTCCGAACGGCTCGGGCCGCGCCTGGCCGCCGCGGCCTTCTACGCCTGGAACGCCTACCTCGCCCAGCGGCTCCTGCTCGGGCAGTGGGCGCTGCTGCTGGGTGTGGCCGGGCTGCCCTGGGCGGTGCGGGCGGTGGTGCTCGGCGGGCGGCTGCGGCTCGCGGTCGCCCTGCTCCCGGCGGCCGTCGGCGGGTTCCAGGCCATGCTGGTCTCGGCCCTGACCGTTCTCGCCACCGCCGTGACACTGCCCGCCGCCGTGAGGCCGTCCGGTGGTGCGGGCTCCCCGGGCGGTGCGGGCGCGGCGGAGGGCGGCCCGGCGCGGCGGTCGTCCGGCGCGGCGGCGCGGGTCCGCAGGGCGGGGGCGGCGGCGCTCGTCCTGGGCGGGCTGAGCCTGCCGTGGCTGGTGCCCGCGCTGCTCAGCGGGGCCACGACCGACCCCGCCGGGGTGGACGCGTTCGCGGCCCGCGCGGACGGCCCCTTCGGGGTGGTCGGCAGCCTGCTCGGCCTGGGCGGGATCTGGAACGCGCACGCGGTGGTGCCCGGTCAGGAGTCCTGGTGGTCGGCGGGCGTGCGGCTGCTGCTGGCCGGGGTCGCCGTCGGGGGCTTCGTACGGCTCCGCGGCGACGGGCCGCCGGGTTCCGCCGCCGGAGCGTCCGTGTCCAGGCCGCCGGGCTTCCGGCCTCGGGCATCCGGGTCCGGACCTCCGGGGTCCGGGGCTCCGCCGTACCGGGCGGGGCCGGCCGGGGCTCCGCCGTACCGGGCGGGGCCGGCCGGGGCTCCGCCGTACCGGGCGGGGCTGGCCGGGGCGGCGGCGGCCGGGGTGGGCGTCGCCTGCCTGGGGGCCTTCGCGCCCGGGGTGCTGAAGGCGCTGATCGGCTGGTGGCCGGGGTTCGGGCCGCTCCGCGACGGCCAGCTCTACCTGGCGCCGTTCGTCCTGCTGCAGGCCCTCGGCCTGGCGTCGGCCGTACGGCTGCTCGCCTCCCGGGCCGCCGCCGCCGTCGCGGTCGCGGTGCCGGTGCTGGTGCTGCCCACCTTCGCGCTGGGGGCGTTCGGCCGGCTGGAGGCCGTCGGTTACCCGGACGAGTGGCGGCGGGTCCAGGCGGTGGTGAACGCCGACCCGGCTCCGGGGGCGCTGCTCTCGCTGCCGTGGGGGGCGCACCGGGCCTTCGCCTGGAACGGCGGGCGGGTGGTCCTGGACCCGGCGACCAAGCTGTTCGCGCGGCGGGTGGTCTGGAACGACGAGCTGCTGGTGGGACTGCCCGGCGGCGGCCGGATCCGGGTGGCGGCGGAGGACCTGCTGGCCGGGCGGGTCGCCGCGGTGCTGCGCGGAGATCCGCGGCGGCGGGCCGCGGCCCTGGCCGGGCTCGGGGTGCGCTACGTTCTCGAACACGCTTCCGATAACGTGTTCCAGGGCGGCGTGCCGGTTTTCCGGGGTCGGGAGCTCGTCCTCCTGCGCCTCGATTCCCCCTTCTGACCTGCGACGACAGAAGATCCGCAGGCGTACCGGAGGGTAACTTACTTTGTCACGGTTTTACTAAGCCTATAGATTATGAGATGAATCACGTTCTACTCTCGGCACACTGTCCGAATCTGTGAGGGAGAGCTCAGTGATACGCGTGCTCGCAGCACTGGCCGTCGGAGCGGTCCTTGCGGTCGGTGCCTCTGTGGCAGTAGTCAACGTCGCCGCGCCCACGCCGGAGCCGCCCAACAGGCCGCTGTACAACTACGGCGACAAGTGATCGCGGGGGCCGCCCGGCGGCCCCCGAGCACACCTCTTCACCGGCCAGGCGGGGCCGGACATCAGTGATCGGCCGGGTGATCGGCCAGGGGTCTGACGTCGTCATGCCCTGACCAGCTCGGGGCCCGGCTCCGCCGTGCCCTGGTCCGGCCGTGCGCGGAGCACGGAGTGGAGGAGAGATCGTGGTCCTATCCCGTGGGAAGGCGGCCGCCGCGCCGCATCCGCCGGCCGCACCGCGGCCCCGGCTGAGTCTGGAGACCGGAGGGCGGCAGGGCGGGGACGCGCGGGAGGAGCCCGCCGGGGCCCCGCTGGACGGCGTCAGGGTGGCGGTGCTGAACTTCCGGGAGCCGCAGCAGTCGGTGGCGGGCGGCGCGGAGGAGTACGCCTGGCAGGTCGGCCGCCACCTGGCCGCCCAGGGCGCGACGGTGCACTTCGCCACCAGCCGGGAGCCCGGCCAGGCCGGGAGCGAGCACCTCGACGGCATCACGCTGCACCGGATGGGCAACCGCTACCTGGTCTACCTGCTCGTCCCGCTCTGGCTGCTGCTGCGCCGCCGCTCCTTCGACGTCGTCATCGACTCGATGAACGGCATCCCGTTCTTCTCCCCGCTCGTCGTGCGCCGCCGCACCTCGGTCATCTGCCTGGTGCACCACGTCCACGACCGGCAGTTCTACGCGTTCTTCCCCGCCTGGCTGGCCAGGATCGGCTGCTTCATCGAGGGGCCGGTGGCCCGCCTGCTCTACCGGCGCCGCCTGACGGTCACCGTCTCGGAGTCCTCCCGGGACGACCTGCGCGCCCGGCTGCGCTGGACGGCCCCGATCCAGGTCGTGCCCAACGGGGGCCCGGCGGTCCGGCCCGTCGCGCGGCTGACCGTGCCGGGCGATCCGGCCGTGGTCTACCTGGGCCGGCTGGTCGGCCACAAGCGCGTCGAGCGCGTGGTCGGCCTCGCCGCCGACCTCGGGCGGAGCCGTCCCGGTCTGCACGTGCACGTCGTCGGGCGCGGGCCGGAGTCCGGCGCCCTGGCCGCGTTCGCCGCCGAGCGGGGCGTCGCCGACCGCGTCCACCTGCACGGCTTCCTCGCCGAGCCGGACAAGAACGCCGTGCTGAGCGCGGCCCTGCTGAACGTGACGGCCTCGGAGTTCGAGGGCTGGGGCCTGACGGTGATCGAGGCGGCGGCCTTCGGCGTGCCCACGGTCGCCTACGACGTGGCGGGACTGCGCGACTCGGTCCGCGACGGCGTGACCGGCTGGCTGGTCCGGGACGGGGAGACGCTCGCCGCCGCGGTCGAGCGGGCGCTCGGGGAACTGTCCGACCCGGCGCGGCGGGCGGAGATCCAGCAGGCGTGCCGGGCCTGGGCGGGGGAGTTCACCTGGGGGCGAACCGGCGCTACGATAACCAGGCTTATCGCCACAGACCTCTCCATATCCGACTCCGTATCCGACCGTCGACGCCGGTCCGCGGGCGCAGGCCGCCCCCTGGCCGGAGCCTCCGACCTCCGTCTCGCCGTAAGCGAGACCGACCCTGCGTGAGACCGACCCTGCGTGAGCCCCGCGGTGACCTCCCGATGACCCCTGACAGCACGGCCGCGGCCTCCGTCCGGATGCGGCACCGGCTGCGCCTGCTGGCGGGCTGCCTGCTGCTGGGCGCCGTCGCGTTCAACACCTCGCCCGGCCGGATCATCTCCGAGACCAAGCTCGACATGGCGCTCAACCCGCTGGGCTTCCTGTCGCGGGCGGTGCACCTGTGGGACGGGGCCTTCTTCGGCCACCTGCAGAACCAGGCGCACGGCTACCTCTTCCCGATGGGCCCGTTCTACGCCCTCTTCGAGGCGCTGGACATGCCGCCGTGGAACATCCAGCGGCTGTGGATGACCGCGGTGCTGTGCGCGGCCTTCCTGGGGGTGGAGCGGCTGGCCCGCGCGATGGGCACCGGCACGCCGGCGACCCGGATCCTGGCCGGTCTCGCCTACGCGCTGGCCCCGCACGCGATCACGCTGATCGGGATCAACTCCTCGGAGTTCCAGCCGAGCGCGGTGCTGCCGTGGATCCTGCTGCCGCTGGTGCGCGCCGCCTCCGGGGACGTGAGCCCGCGCCGGGCGGCGGCCCTGTCGGCGCTGGCCTTCCTGTTCGCCGGCGGGATCAACGCGGTGGCCGAGCTCGCCGTGCTGGCCGTCCCGCTGCTGTACCTGCTCACCCGCCGCAGGGGCCCGCGCAGGCGGAGGCTGCTGGCCTGGTGGCTCGCGTGCGTCGGCGCGGTGTCGATGTGGTGGCTGGTCCCGCTGCTGGTGATGGGGCGGTACATCTTCTCCTTCCTGCCCTTCATCGAGACGGCGTCCGCGACCACCAGCGTCACCTCGCTGCTCAACATCCTGCGCGGCACCTCCGGCTGGATCTCGTTCCTGGCGGTGGACGGCAACGCCTGGCTGCCCGCCGCGTTCGAGCAGGCCACCACCCCCTGGCTGATCGCGGCGACCGCGCTGGTCGCCGGGCTCGGCGTCGCCGGGATCGCCGCCCGGGGCACTCCGGAGCGGTCGTTCCTCGCCGTCACCGCGCTGGCGGGGATCGTGATCCTCTCCTTCGGCCACGCGGACGCGTTCGTCCACCCCTGGACCGAGCAGGTGCGGGCGCTGCTGGACGGCCCGCTCGCGCCCTTCCGCAACCTGCACAAGTTCGACGCCCTCGTCCGGCTCCCGCTCGCGCTCGGCCTGGCCGCGCTCCCGGCGGCCGTCCCCGCCCGGCTGCGCGACCCCGCCCTCCTCGTCGCCTCGGGGACGGTCGCCCTGACCGTCGCCCCCGTCGCCTTCGCGGGCGTGACCCCAGCCGGGGGGTTCAGCGAGGTCCCCGCCTACTGGCGGGACGCCGCCGCCTGGCTCAACGAGCACACCGGGGACGGGATGGTGCTCGCCGCGCCCGGCTCGCGCCGGGGCGAGTACGTGTGGGGGCGCCCGATGGACGAGCCCGCGCAGTCGCTGCTGACCGTGCGCTGGGCCACCCACACCAACGTGCCCTGGGGATCGCCCGGCCTGGCCCGGCTGCTCCAGGCGGTCGACGAGCGCTTCGCCACCGGTGAGGGCTCGCCCGGCCTGACCTCCGCGCTGCGCCGGATCGGCGTCACCTACCTGCTCGTCCGCAACGACCTCGCCCGGGAGACGCTCGGCACCGCCTGGCCCGCCCGGGTCCACGAGACCATCGCCGAGTCCGGCGGCCTGGAACGGGTCGCCGCCTTCGGCCCGGAGATCGGCAGCGTCTCCGGTTCCACCGCCTCCGGCTGGTTCGACCAGCCGTATCCCGCCCTGGAGGTCTACGCGGTCCCCGACCCGGCGCCGCGGGCCGCCACCGTGCCCCGCCGGGGCGCGCTGCGGGCGACCGGAGCGCCGGAGGCCGCGCTCGCCCTGGCGGAGGAGGGGCTGCTCGACGACGACCGGCCCCTGCTGCTGGGCGACGAGCCGGGAGCGGGCGCCGTGCCGCCGGGCGACACGGTGGCGACCGACACGCTGCGCCGCCGTGAGATCGTCTTCGGCGACGTGCGCCGGATCGGCACGGCCACGCTCACCGAGGAGCAGCCCCTGCGCCGGAAGACGGTCTCCGACCTGACGGATCCGGCGTGGCGGAGCGCCACCGCGTCGGCCCGCTACTCCGGCATCGCGGACGTGCTCGCCTCCTCCTCGGAGTCGGACGTCACCGCCGTGGGGGAGCGGCGCGACCCGGGGCGGCAGCCGTACGCGGCGGTCGACGGCGACCTGCGGACGAGCTGGCGTTCCGACGGATGGGCCGGCGCGGTCGGGCAGTGGCTGGAGCTGCGGCTCGTCGAGAGCATGGAGATCCCGCGCATCACGGTGGCGTTCGAGCGGTCGGTCGGGCCGCCGGTGGCGGAGATCTCCCTGGAGACGGCCGCCGGGACCCGCCGGGTCCCGGTGCTCCGGACGGCCGGCCCCCAGGCCGTCACGCCGCCGCCCGGCCGGAGCTCCTGGCTGAGGATCCGGGTGACCCGGCTGGCGCACGAACCGGAGGCGGCCTTCGGCAACCGGGTCGGGATCGCCGAGGTGGCCGTCCCCGGGGTGGAGGCGGGCCGCAGGGTCGTGGTCCCGCCGGCGACCGGGCGGGACCCGGGTGCGGTCCTGCTCACCCGGCAGGGCGACGCTCCGGCCTGCATGCGGGGTTCCAGCACGTGGACCTGCTCGCCGCATCTGGAGATCCTGGGCGAGGACGGCTTCGGGTTCGACCGCGGGTTCACCGTCCGGTCGGGCGGGTCGCGGGTCGTCACCGGGCGGACCGTGCTGACCGACCCCGTCACGGCCGGGCGGCTCACCGGCCTGCCCGGGGTCTTCCCGAAGGTGACCGCCTCCTCCACGGTCACCGACCACCCGGCGGTGCTCGGCCGCGCGGCCATGGACGGCGACCTGGGCACCCTCTGGTACGCCCACGGCGCCGACCGCGAGCCGTCCCTGACCGTCGAACTCGGCAGGGAGACGACGGTCTCGCGGCTGCGGGTTCTCCTGCCGGACTCCTACCTGGGGCGGCCGCCGGTCAAGGTGACCGTGCAGGGCGGCGGGCGGACCGTGCAGGGCTGGATCGACGCCGACGACCTGGTCACCTTCGCCCCGCTGCGCACGGACCGGCTGGTGATCCGGTTCTCGGCCTCCGCCGCCCGGCCGATCGAGGTGGCGGAGATCGCCGTCCCGGGGGTCGCGCCCCTGGGATCGCTGGACTCCCTCCCCCTCCGGCTGCCCTGCGGCGGCGGTCCGGCGCTCACCGTGAACGGCAACCCGGTGGCCACCCGGATCGTGGAGGGGACCCTGGGCGACGTGCTGAACGGCCGCCCGCTCGGGTACCGCTCCTGCGTGCCGGTCGAGCTGGCGGCCGGACCGGTGCGGGTCTCCGCCACCCCCCTCGACGCCTTCCGGATCGAGTCGATGCTCCTGCGCCCGTCCGCCGCCGGGGCGGAGAAGACCGCCGGGGCGGAGAAGACCGCCGGGACGGACGCGGTCCCGGTCAGCACCGAGATCTGGGGGCCGGCGGAGCGGCGCGTGCGCGTCTCGGCCGCCGAACCCTCCTACCTGGTGGTCAACGAGAACTTCAACCGGGGGTGGCAGGCCCACCTGGACGGCGAACCGCTCACCCCGGTCCGGCTGGACGGCTGGCGGCAGGCCTGGGAGGTGCCCGCCGGAGCGGGGATCGTGACCATGCGCTACGGGCCCGACGCGATCTACCGGGCGACGCTGTTCGGCGGGCTGGCCCTGGTGCTCCTGGTGGTCGCGGCGGCCTGCGTGCCCGCCCGCCGTACGGCGCGGCACCCGGCGGGCACGGCGCCCGCCGCGGTCCGCGCGGCCTGGGTCTGGCCGCTGGCCCCCCTCGCCGGGCTGTGGGCCGGCGGGTTCGCCGGCGCCGCCGTCGTGTGCGGGACGCTGGTCCTGTACACCTGGCTGGGGACGGTGGCCGAGGCCCGGCACGCGCGCGGCGGACCGCTGCCCGGCGTCGCGGGCGCGGTGACGGAGCCGTGGGCGGCCGCGGTCCCGCTCGGCCTGGCCGGGGCGGCGCTCGCCGCCGGCCGGGCGTCCGGCGCCGGCGCGGGGGCCGAGACCGCCGCGCAGGCGCTCTGCCTGGTCACGGTCGCCCTGCTGATGGCGGCGGTCCCCGTCCGCGGGAGCGCGCGGCGGCAGACGCCGGACCCGGGACCGCCCGCCGTCGTGCGCCGGCCGGAGAAGCAGGCGGTGGACGCGTGACCCCGCGGCCGGTCCCCTGGACGGCGGTGCTGGCCGCCGGCGCGTTCTTCCTCACCCTCGCGGCGCTGATGCGCTTCCCGGTCCAGGAGAGCGTCCTGCTCCTGCCGCGGGAGCAGGACAGGACCTACCGCCTGGCCACGGCGGACGGCGCCTACTTCGACCCCGGGACGCTCGTCTCCCGGACGGGGGCCACGCTCGTGGCCAAGGTCACGCTGAGGGGCGACACCACCGCGGGGGACGAGCGGACCGGCGTGTGGACGGAGTTCACCTCGATCGAGACCGGCCAGGGCCGGCGGATCGGCTACCACGAGCGCCGGTCCGCCTTCGACCGCAGGACGGCGGCGGCGGTCGACTGCTGCGGGGGGTACGTCGACTCCGACGCCGAGACGCGGCAGTCGGGGCTGGCGTTCCGGCTCCCCCCCGGAGCGGAGCCGCGCTCCTACCCGATGTACGACACGGTGCTGCGCCGGGCGGTCACCCTGCGCTTCGAGCGGGAGGAGGACGTCCGAGGGCTGCGGACGCACCGCTACGGCTACACGGCGGGACCGGTCGAGGTCGAGGCGAGGTCCGGTGAGTACCCCGGCCGGGCCATGGGCCTGCCGGACCGGCGCGTGGTCGGGGTCTCCCGCTACGCCGAGGTGACCAGGACGCTCTGGGTCGAGCCGGAGAGCGGTCTGACGGTGAAGGTCGAGGAGCGCCACCGGCAGGCCCTGCGCACGATCGACGGGGTCGAGCGCAAGCTGATCCTCCAGGCCCGCCTGACGATGGTCCCCGAGGACGTCGCGGCCCAGGTCGAGGAGGCGCGGGCCTTCGCCCGCCGGATCCTGCTCCTGCGGGAGGTGATGCCGGGCGGGCTCCTCGTCCTGGGCGCCGCGCTGGGACTGCTCGCGCTGCGGCTGCGCCGGCCGAGGCCGCCCGCCGCGCGGGAGGCGGGGGAGACGTCGAGAACCGAGACGGAGACCGGGTGAGCGGTGGGACGGGCGCACCGGTCGCGTTCGAGGTACGGCTGCCCCGGTGGGCCGGGCACCCGGTGGTCGGGCGGCACGCCGTGCCCGCCGCGGGGGTGCTGCTGACGGTCCTGGCCACGGCCCTGAAGGCCGTCGCCCTGGGCGGCTCCTACTTCTTCGAGGACGACCTGGTCTTCATCGCCTTCGCGGCGGAGGCGCCGCTGGACTGGGACTTCCTCACCCGCGTGCACATCGGGCACCTGATGCCGGGCGGGTACGCCCTGGTGTGGGTGATCACGAGGATCCACGCCCACGACTGGACCCTGGCGTCGGTCCTGATCCTGGCGCTGCACGCGGGCGCGGGACTGGCGTTCCTCCGGTTGCTGCTGCTGCTGTTCGGCCGCCGCTGGATGGTGCTCGTCCCGCTGCTCGCGGTGCTCGCGGCTCCGGCGGCGGTCCAGACGGTCACCTGGACGGCGGCGGCGGTCAACATCGTCCCGCTGCAGATCGCCCTGTGCCTGGCCCTGTGCTCCATGGTGCGGCTGGCGCGCGGCGGGGGCGCCCGGCACGGGGCGGCGACCCTCGCCTGGACCCTGGCGGGCCTGGTCTTCTTCGAGAAGGCCGTGGTCATCCCGGTCGTGCTCTTCGCGGTGACGGCCTGGTTCCTGGTCGACGGCGGCCCGGCGGCGGGCGTGGGGGAGGCGCTGCGCCGCTTCCGCCTGCTCTGGGCGGGGCACCTGGCCCTGCTCGGCGGCTACGCCGCGCTCTACCTGTCGCTGTCGGCGGGGTCGGGGTCGACCGGCCTGGGGCTGCCCGAGCCGTCGGTGGCGGCCGACTACGCGCTGTGGTTCCTCGTCCAGACCGCCCCGCTCCTGGTCACCGGAGCCCCGGTCGGCTGGGCCGCCGGTGAGCCGATCGGCCCCGTCGTGGAGCCGTCGCTCGTCACGGTGCTCCTGGCCTGGGCGATCCTCGCCGCGGTGGTCGCGGTGACGGTCCGCCACCGGCGGCGGGCCTGGCGGGCCTGGGTGCTCGCCGCCGGGTTCGTGGTGGTCGCCGACGGACTGGTCACCCTGCTGGCGCGGGCCAGGTTCTACCCCGAGCACGCCTTCGAGAGCCGGTACATCGCCGACTCGGTCCCGGTCACGGCCCTGTGCCTGGCGCTGGCCCTCATCCCGCTGCGGGGGGAGGACCGGCCGTGGCGGCGCCCGCCGCTCGCCGGGCACCAGACCGTGGCCGCGGTCGCCGCGCTCTGCTACGCGGTCTCCGGCGCCGTGTCGGCGGCCGGCTTCGTCGGCCTGGTCCGGGACGAGATCCCCCGCGGCTACTTCGCCAACGCCCGCGCGGAGACGGCGCGGCTGGAGGACGGCGTCCAGATCTCCCCGACCCTGGTCCCGGAGAACGTCCTGTTCCCCTGGCACGGCGCGGACCGGCGGCTCAGCTCCTTCCTGGTGGCGCCCGCGCTGGCGGAGCCGGACCGGGACCGGGTCCGCAGGCCCGGCCCGGCCCACCGGGCCGTCACCTTCGACGAGCGGGGGCGGCTCCGCCCGGTCCGGATCTTCGGCGGGGTCGCCCTGCCCGAGGAGCGGAACGGGGTGAGGCGCCGCTGCTTCCCGCTGGAAGGCGGTCGCACGCTCACCGTCGGCCTGCGCGCCGAGCACCCGGGGCACATCGCGAGGATCGACTACGAGGTCCGCGGGCCCGTCGGCGTCACGGTGCACGCGGGCGCGGCGGCCGTCCGGCTCCTGCTGGTCCCCGAGCACCGGCAGGTGTTCCTCCCCCTCCCCGTCCACCGGGGGGACCTGCGGATCGCGGTGGACCCGGGGGCGGCGGCGCCGTGCCTGCGGGCCGTCGCGGTCGGGGCGGCGCTTCCGGAGGAGGTCAGCGGCGGCGCAGGATGAGCAGGAGGTTCCAGCTCACGATCTCGCGCAGCCCCGGCACGCGGACGACCGGCACGGCCCACCGGGGGTGGTAGCGCGGCAGGGCGTCCAGGACCCGGACGTCCGGGTGCCGCCGGGCCCAGCGCAGGGCGGCGCCCACCGAGACGGGGTAGAGGCCGGCGCCGTACACGTTCTTGGGGGGCCGGCCGTACCGGCGGGTGTACCGGGCGGCGGCCCGGTGGCCGCCCAGGTAGTGCCAGGGGGAGGTCTCGTGGCCGCCCCACGGGGAGAGCCAGTTGGTGAAGGACAGGTAGATCACCCCGCCCGGCCGGGTGACGCGGACCATCTCGTCGGCCATCCGCCACGGGTCCGGCACGTGCTCCAGCACGTTGGAGGAGAAGCAGACGTCCACCGCGCCCGTCGCGAGCGGGAGGTCCAGGGCGCTGCCGAGCACCGCGCCCTCCGGGGCCGCGCCCTGGCGGGCCATCATCTCCCCGGCGTCGCAGTCCACGCACACGGGCCGGGCGCCCGCGGACCGCAGCACGTCGGTGAAGTACCCGGGACCGCCGCCGATGTCCGCGACGAGCGCACCGTCCAGCTCGGCGTACGCCCCCAGCTGGGCGACGGTGTCCCGGGCGAGCATGCCGTAGAAGAAGTCCGGGTCGCTCTGCTCCTTGCGGAAGGCGCGGAGCAGCCGGACCGACCGGCCGAGGGTGGCCCGGAACGGCGCCTGCGGAGTCTGCAATGCCGCTCCTCACCATGATGGACAGATCAGGTGCGCCGGAGCATAACAGCATGTATTGCCGGTGTCCTGGCAGCCCCGTAGGGTGCTTGCGCGCCGTGGGACGAAGGAGGACGCCGGTGGGGGTCACACAGACCGAGCGACCGCAGCCGCCGACGCTGCGGATCACCCTGCCCGGCTGGGCCGCGTGGCTGCGCGAACCGGTGCTGCTGGGGGCGGCGTCGCTCATCGCGGTCTGCCTGGCGCTGCGCGCGCTGATCCTGAAGGACTCCTACTTCGTCGAGGACGACCTGCTCTTCGTGGGCAACGCCTACGAGAGCGGCCTGACCCCCGAATTCGTGACGCGCGTCCACAAGGGCCACTTCATGCCCGGCGCGCTCGCGCTGACCTGGGTGCTCTCGCGGATCGCGCCGTACGACTGGCTGCTGGTGGCCACCGTCACCCTCCTCGCCCAGGGTGCGCTCGGCGTGCTGGCGCTGCGGTTGCTGCGGTCGCTGTTCGGCACCCGTCCGGCGATCCTGCCGCCGCTGGCGGTGCTGCTGTTCTGCCCGCTGACGGTCCCGCCGCTCGGCTGGTGGGCGTCCGCGCTCAACGCGGTCCCGCTCCAGCTCGCGATGGTGCTCGCGCTGACCGCGCAGGTGCGGTTCACCCGGGGCGAGGGGGACCGGTACGGCCGGCACGCGCTGGCCTGGACGGCGGTCGGCATGGCCTTCAGCACCAAGGGCGTCTTCGTCGCCTTCCTGCTCTTCGCCGTGACCACCGCGTTCCTGCGCGACCGGGAGACCGGCTGGATCCGGTCCATGGCCGCCGAACTCGGGCGGAACCGGCGGCTGTGGGGCGCGTACGCGCTGCTGCTGGCCGCCTACACCGCGCTCTACCTCGTCCGCCGGGACACCGCACCGGGAGAGGGCGCGGCGATGCCCCGGGCGGACGTCGCGGTGGACCTGGTCGGGCTCCTGCTGGGCCGTACCTTCCCCACCGGGGCGGTCGGCGGCCCGTTCACCTGGAGCCCGGTCACCCCGGTCGGGGGGATGGCCGGCCCGTCGGACGCCGTGGTCGCGCTCTCCTGGCTGGTGCTGGCCGTCCTGGTGGCGGTCACGGTCGTCCACCGGCGGCGGGCGCTGCGGGCGTGGGTGATCCTGGCGGGCTACCTGGTCTTCGCCGACGCGGTCCCCACGGTCATCGCCCGGGGCTCCCATGTGGCGCTGGTCGGCGCGGAGGCCCGCTACGTGGCGGACGCCGTGGTCGTGCTCGCGGTCGGCCTGGGACTGGCGCTGCTGCCGCTGCGGGGGGAGGAGGGCGCGTACCGCCGCCCGCCGCCCGGCAGGTCCGCCCTGCTCCTGACGGCGGGGCTGGCCACCGGGGCCTACCTGGCGGCCTCGGTGGTCTCGACCGAGGCGTACCGGGCGACGCTCAGCGGCGACCGGGTCCGGGCCTACCTGGAGACCGCCGCCGCGGAGCTCGCCCGGGTGCCGGACGACGTCGTGATCTACCCGGCGCCGGTGCCGGACGACATCGTGCTGCCGCTGAACGGGGACCGCCGGCTCAGCGACCGCCTGCTCGCCCCCCTGGCCCGCCCCGGCATCCGGATCAGGATGGCCCATCCCGAGCCCAGCCACGAGGCCCTGGTCTTCGGCAGGGACGGGCGGCTGGTGCGGATGAGCATCTTCGGCTTCTTCCGGACCCCGGCGCCGGGGGAGGGCTGCCTGCGCGCGGAGAACGGCGTGGTGGCCCTGCCCGAGGCGGTCGCCGAGGAGCGGCGGGGCTTCGCGGGGGCGCTGTCCTACGCGGCCGACCGGCCGCTCTCGGCGACCGTCGAGATCGGCGGGGAGCGGATCGCCCTCAACCTCCGGCGGACGCCGGGCGACCGCGTCCACTTCCCGGTGAGCGGTCAGGGCCGGGGCATGCGGGTGGTGATGGACGATCCGGCCGCGCGGGTCTGCGTGACCGGTGTGGCGCTGGGGGTGCCGAAGGCCGAGGGCGAGTAGGCCGCGCTCAGCGCCTCACCAGGGCGTTCAGCCGCTGGAAGGGGCGCTCCACGAGCAGGTGGGTCGCCGTGGCCAGGCCCACGGTGAGCGCGGTGATGGGCACCAGGTTGGCGAGGAGGTCGCCGGTGAACGGCTGCTGCCCGGTGAACCCGTACCACACGTAGATCGCCACGAACTGCCAGAGGAAGACGCCGTAGGAGATGCGGCCGAGGAAGCCTGTGAACCGGTTGCCCAGCAGGCTCCGGACCGGGGAGCCGCCGGGGCGGAGCAGCGCGGCCGGGACGAGCAGGCAGAAGGCGACGACGGTGTAGAGGAGCAGCTCGGACAGGCCCGACCAGACGCCGTCGATGCCCAGGAAGCGGGTGCCGGTCACCGGGGAGGCCGCCACGGCGTAGGCGAGGGCGGCGACCAGCCACCACGAGCCGGGGGAGGCGGCGGCCGCCCGGCCGAAGCGCGCGGCGGGGCCGTCCGGCCGGGCCCGCGCCCAGGCCATGACGACGGCGAGGGCCATCCCGGCGGCGAAGAAGACCGCCGAGCGGGGCGGCCAGAGGTTCAGGTGGGGGCGGTAGTCCGGGTAGTAGACCAGCAGCGTCCAGGCGAAGGAGCCCGCCGCCAGCGCGCCCAGGCAGGCCAGCAGCCGCCGGGCCCGCAGGTCGACGCCGGCGCCGCCGCGCCGGGCGAACGCGGCCATCCCGGCCGCGAGCGGGGGGAGGACGAGGTAGAACGCCGCCTCCACCGACAGGCTCCACATCTGGGCCAGGCCCTTGGGCCCGAGGCCGTGCCACCACGACTCGACCGCGTAGTTCTGGTTCAGCGTGAGCAGGACGATCCAGTTCCAGACGTCGGACAGGTGCTCGCGCGACCAGAGGAACAGGGCGACGGCGACCACCAGCCAGTAGCCGGGCAGGATGCGGACGGCCCGGCGCCACAGGTACGCCCCGGCCCGGGGCGCCGGGGTGCCGGTGAGGGCCGCCGCGGCGAAGGGGCGGTAGAGCAGCAGGCCGGAGAGCGCGAAGAAGATCGGCACGGCCACGTCGCCGCGGGACAGCAGCGCGCCGGCGAACCCCTCCCGCAGCGCGACGCCGGTCTCGTTCGCCACGTGGTAGACGAGCACGGTGAAGGAGGCCACCGCGCGCACCCCGTCGAGGGCGTCCAGATGGCCGTCGGCGCCGGCCGCCTCCTGCTGGACGGCAGGGCGGGCGGCGGGGTCGACGGCGGGGCGGACGGCGGGCACCGACCTAGAACTTGTTTCGGTCACTTTTCCGCATCCCTGGTGACGTGGGTGATCGGCGTCACTAACATACTGGCCAGTAGCTCAGGATTTAAGTACATTTCACCCCCCATGACCACCTGCCCAGCCGGGGACCCCCCAGGAGGATCAATGCGCCGAATAGTCGGGATCGTTCTCTTAGCCCTGGGAGCCTTTCTTCTCGTCCTGGCGCCGCTGGTGCGGTTCCAGGTGGCCGGCCGGCTGATCGCCGCGCCCGCCGCGCAGTACGGGATCAGCAAGCTGGAGGCCGAGGGCGCCCAGTACTTCAGCGCCAGGGACCTCAAGGTCATGACCGCCCAGCTCGGCGTCACGGTCACCACCCGCGGCGACGTGAGCCAGGCCAAGGACGACACGGTCGTCTGGGACGAGTTCACCACGGTCAACGACGTGACGAACAACAACCCCAACATCACGCTCACCGAGCGGCGCAGCGCCTTCAACAAGTACACCGGCGAGGGCGTCACCTGCTGCTCGGTGAACATCGACGATCGGCCGGTCACGATGGAGGGCCAGATCTACAAGTGGCCCTTCGACGTGGAGAAGAAGACCTACAAGGTCTTCAACTCCGTCGCGGGCAAGGCGTTCGACGCCAGGTTCGCCGGCGAGGAGCAGGTCAACGGCCTGACCGCCTACAAGTTCGAGCAGGACGTGCCGGAGACCAAGACCGAGACGCGCAGCGTGCCCGCCTCCGTCATGGGCGTCACCGACGTCACCGGCGACGTCCAGGTGGACCGGATCTACAAGGGCCGGAACACGTTCTGGATCGAGCCGACCACCGGCTCGCCGGTCAAGCAGGAGCAGCGGCGCGATGAGGTCCTGCGCACCCAGGACGGCGCCCACAGCGTCACCGCCCTGGCGGCCACGATCAGGATGACCCCGGAGACGGTCAACGACCTGGTGTCCAACGCCACCGAGAGCAAGAACCAGATCTCCATGATCAAGGTGACCATCCCGCTGATCCTGCTCCTGCTGGGCCTGGTCCTGCTGGTCACCGGCTTCTTCGTGGCGCGCCGCGCCGACGGCAAGGCGTGACCGGCGAGGAGAGGACGGTCCTGCGGCCGCCGGCGGATCCGCCGGCGGCCGTACGCGCGCACCGGCGGTTCTCCCCGGTCGCGCTGCTGCGGGCCTGCCGCCCGCGCCAGTGGCTGAAGAACGCCCTGGTCTTCGCCGCCCCCGCGGCGGCCGGGCTGCTGGGCACCGCGGCGGGGCTGCGGGGCGCGCTGGTCGCCTTCGCCGCCTTCTGCCTGGCCGCCGCCGGCACCTACCTCCTCAACGACGTCGCCGACGTCGAGGCCGACCGGCGGCACCCCCGCAAGCGCTTCCGCCCGGTCGCCGCGGGCCTGGTCCCGGTCGCGCTCGCCCGGACCGCCGGGATCCTGCTGGTGCTCCTGGCCCCGGCCGTGGCCGCGCTGCCCGGCGACTGGCGGCTGCCGGCGGTCGTGGCCGGCTACCTGGCGCTGACGTTCTCCTACACCTTCTGGCTCAAGCACCAGCCCGTGGTCGACCTGGTCGCGGTCGCGGGCTGCCACGTCATCCGGGCCTACGCCGGGGCGATCGCGGTGGACGTGCCGGTGACGAGCTGGTTCCTGGTGGTGGTCTCGCTCGGCTCGCTGCAGCTGGTGGCGGGCAAGCGCGAGGCCGAGGTGCGCGCCGCGGCGCAGAACGCCACCGGCAACGCCACCCGGGCCATCCTCGCCGCCTACACCCCCGCCTACCTCGCGCAGGTCCGCACCATGGCGTCGGGGGCGATGATCGTGACCTACTGCCTGTGGGCGCTGAACGACCACCCCGGCGGGCCGTTCCACGCGATGAGCATCGTGCCCTTCATCCTCATCGTGCTGCGGCACAATCTCCTGGTGGACCGGGGCATCGGGGAGGAGCCCGAGGAGCTCGCCCTGCGCGACCGGCCCGTCCAGTTGTTCATCGCGGCCCTCGTGGCCCTTCTGACGATCGGGATCTACCTGCCATGAGCTCCGCCGCGCCGCCCGGGACGACCTTCCTGACCGGCTGGGGCCGCACCGCGCCGACGCCCGCCCGGCTGGTCCGGCCCGCCACGGCCGAGCAGGTCGCCGCGACCGTGCGCCGGGCGCCGGAGCGCGGCGTGGCCGCCCGGGGGCTCGGCCGCGCGTACGGCGACGCCGCCCAGAACGCCGGCGGGCTGGTCGTCGACTGCACCGCGCTGACCTCCTGGTCCCTGGACGAGACCACCGGCCTGGTCACCGCCGGCGCCGGGCTGAGCCTGCACGACCTGATGGCGGCCCTGGTGCCCCGCGGCTGGTTCGTCCCGGTGACCCCCGGCACCCGGCACGTGACGGTCGGCGGGGCCGTCGCCGCCGACGTGCACGGCAAGAACCACCACGTGGACTCCTCCTTCGGCGCGCACCTGCGCGCGCTGACCCTGGTCACCGCCGGCGGCGAGGTCCGGACGCTGACCCCGGCCGACGACCTGTTCTGGGCCACGGTCGGCGGCATGGGGCTGACCGGGGTGATCGTCGAGGCGGTCTTCCGGTGCGTGCCGATCGCGACCTCCCGGGTCCGGGTGGACACCGAGCGGACCCGGGACCTGGACCACACGCTGGAGACGATGGCCGCCACCGACGACCGGTACCGCTACACGGTCGCCTGGATCGACCTGCTCGCCCGGGGCGGCCGGATGGGCCGCAGCGTGCTCACCCGCGGCGACCACGCCGCGCGCGAGGAGCTGCCGCGCGGCGCCGACCCGCTGGAGTTCAGCCCCCGCTCCCTGCTCGCGGCCCCGCCGTGGGCGCCGAACGGCCTGCTCAACCCGCTGACCGTGCGGGCCTTCAACGAGGCCTGGTACCTGAAGTCCCGGCCCGGGACCTCCGTGCAGGGCCTGGCGCCGTTCTTCCACCCGCTGGACTTCGTGGACGGCTGGAACCGCGTGTACGGCTCGCGCGGGTTCGTGCAGTACCAGTTCGTCGTGCCGTTCGGGCAGGAGGCGACGCTGCGGCGGATCGTCGCGCGGCTCTCGGCCGAGGGCGTGGTCTCGTTCCTGACGGTGCTCAAGCGCTTCGGCCCCGGCACGCCGGGGATGCTCTCGTTCCCGATGCCCGGCTGGACGCTGGCGCTGGACATCCCCGCCGGGCAGCGCGGCCTGGCCGGGCTGCTGCGCGCGTTCGACGAGCGGGTGGCCGAGGCCGGCGGGCGGCTCTACCTGGCGAAGGACTCCCGGATGACGGCCGCGACGATGGCCGCGACGTACCCCCGGCTCGCCGAGTGGCGTAAGGTCCGCGACGAGGCGGACCCCGACGGGGTGTTCCGCACCGATCTGGCCAGGAGGCTCGGACTGTGAGGCCGGGCGGTCCGGTCGGGAGGCTCGGGTGGTGAGGCCGGGCGGTCCGGTCGGGAGGCTCGGGTGGTGAGGCCGGGCGCGGACCCCGGCCGCCGGCGGCCGGGAGTGGAGAGGAGAGCGGTCCCGTGAGGAACGCGCTGGGTTCGGTGGACACGGTGCTGCTGCTGGGCGGCCGGAGCGAGATCGGACTGGCGATCGTCGAGCGGCTGGTCTCGGGCGGCGCCCGCCGGGTCGTGCTCGCCGCGCGGGACGCGGCCGGCGGCGAGCCGCCGGTGATCGGGGAGGCGGAGGTCCACCTGCTGGACTTCGACGCCTCCCGCCCCGAGACGCACGGCGAGGTGATCGAGGCCGCGGCGAAGCTGGTCGGCGACCTGGACGTGGTGATCCCCGCGTTCGGCGTGCTGGGCCGGCAGGCGGACTACGACGCCGACCCGGTGGCCGCCGCCGAGGCGGTCGCGGTCAACTACGGCGGGCACGTCTCGGCCGGGCTGCACGCCGCCCGGCGGCTGCGCGAGCAGGGCCACGGGACGCTCGTGGTGCTCTCCTCGGTGGCCGGGGTCCGGGTGCGCCGGGCCAACTTCGTGTACGGCTCTGCCAAGGCGGGCCTGGACGGGTTCGCGCAGGGGCTCGGCGACGCGCTGCACGGGTCGGGGGCCCGGGTGATGGTGGTGCGGCCGGGCTTCGTGGTGGGGCGGATGACCGAGGGCATGACCCCCGCGCCGCTGTCCTCCACTCCGGGCCAGGTCGCCGACGCGGTGGTGGCGGGGCTGCGGTCGGGGGCCGAGACCGTGTGGGTGCCGGGCGCGCTGCGGCCGATGTTCGCGGTGATGCGGGTGCTGCCCCGGGCGGTCTGGCGCAGAATGCCGCGCTGAAACCTGTTTCCGGCCGCTATTTCCAGTCAGTGCGGCGGAAATTTTCATCGGAAGATTCTGTACTAGAACGCGTTGCAGTTACCGGTTCGCCGGCCGTACCGTGGGCGCATGCGGACACGTGTCACGGACATGCTCGGAATCGAGTTTCCGATCTTCGCGTTCAGCCACTGCCGGGACGTCGTCGCGGCGGTCAGCCGCGCCGGCGGGATGGGCGTGCTCGGCGCCCTCTACTTCACCCCGGAAGAGCTCGAGATGGAGCTCAAGTGGATCGACGACCACGTCGACGGCAGGCCGTACGGCGTCGACGTGGTCATGCCCGCCTCCTACGCGGGGGCCGACCTCGGCGTCGACTCCCCCGAGGACCTGGTGGGGCGCCTGGCCGGGATGATCCCCGAAGGCCACCGCAGGTTCGTCGACGACCTGCTGGCCGCGCACGACGTGCCGCCGCTGGCGGAGGGGAGCGACGCGGGCCGGGTGCTGCTCGGCTGGACCGACGCCACCGCCCGGCCGCAGGTCGAGGTGGCGCTCCGGCACCCCATCGCGCTGCTGGCCAACGCGCTCGGCCCGCCCCCCGCCGACATCGTCGAGCTCGCCCACGCGCAGGGGGTCAAGGTGGCGGCGCTCGCCTCCACCCCCCGGCACGCGGTCAAGCAGGTCGAGGTCGGCGTGGACATCGTCGTCGCCCAGGGCACCGAGGCCGGAGGGCACACCGGTGAGATCTCCACGATGGTGCTCGTCCCGCAGGTCGTGGACGCCGTGGACGTGCCCGTGCTGGCCGCCGGCGGCATCGGCGACGGCCGCCAGATGGCGGCGGGCATGGCCCTCGGCGCGGAGGGGGTGTGGACCGGGTCCGTCTGGCTGACCGTGGAGGAGGCCGACACCCCCGAGCTGGCCCGGCGGCGCATCCTGGAGGCCACCTCCCGCGACACGGTCCGCTCCCGCTCCTGGACCGGCAAGCCCGCCCGGCTGCTGAGGAACGAGTGGACCGACGCCTGGGAGTCGGCCGAGTCGCCGGGCACGCTCCCGATGCCGCTCCAGTTCATGCTGGTCTCCGACGCGCTGCGCCGGATCGGCCGCTCCGACGCCGCGGAGCTGGCCACCTTCCCGGCCGGTCAGATCATCGGGGCCATGAACCAGGTGAAGTCCGCGCGCGACGTGGTCTTCGGCATGGTGGAGCAGTACGTCGAGGCCATGGACCGCCTGGAGCGCCTGACGCGCGACTGACCGCCGACGCGGCGGGCCGTACGCGGCCGGGGACCGCGGAGGCGGCCCCCGGTCGCGTTCCATCGGGGCCGGTCGGCACGGGTTCGAGGCGTCAGCGGGACCGCGACCTCACGCCCCGGCCTTCGAGCAGGTCCGGTCCTCGGGGTCGCGACTCCGGGACGTCCGTCAAGGGCTGTAGTGGTATCGACAGGCGGCGATGCGGACCTCGCCCTCGACCACCTTGTAGACGAGCCGGTGCTCATCGGTGATCCGGCGCGACCAGTAGCCGTGGAACCCGTGCTTCAGCGGCTCGGGCTTGCCGATCCCTTCGTTGCCGTTGCGCTGGATGTCCCTGATGAGGGTGTTGATCCGCTTGAGGATCTTGCGGTCCTCGGTCTGCCACCAGACGTAGTCGTCCCAGGCGCCCTCGTCCCACATGATCTTCATTCCGCGAGGGGCCGTTCCGTTCCGCCGCCGTGCTCGAGCCGGTCGATGGAGGCCAGCAGGCGGCGGGCGTTCTCCGGGCTCCGGAGCAGGTAGGCGGTCTCCTTCAGCGACTCGTAGTCGTCGAGCGCGACGATGACCACCGGGTCGTGGCCGGCACGCGTGATGACCACCTCTTCGCGGTCGTCGACGACGGAGTTGAGGGTCTCGGCGTACTTCGCGCGGGATTCGGAGTAGGTCATGATCTTCATGCGATCCACCTCCAGGCATGTACAGAAAATTGTACGTTCTCAAGGGTGAGGCGACAACCGGGACGTGTGGACCGGTGGCCGTCGCACGACCTCCGAGCCGGCCCGGACGGCGGATGCGGCCCGGACCGGCTGTACACGGGCTTGGCGGTGTCCCGGCAGGTCACCCGGGCGGGGGAGGCCGGGTCATCCGTACGGCGGGCGTGACCAGGCGGAACGCGGCACTACCGTTGCCTGCGCGCGGCCCGGAGGCACCGGGGCCGCAGGTGAGCGAGTGCGGAGGAGAACACGGTGAAGTGGATGTCGTGGCTCGGGGCCGGGCTGCTGGTGGTCGGCCTGGTCGCCGCGGGGTTGAGCGCGTTCGCGTTCTCCCGGGCCGGTGAGACCGCGGCGCGGATCGATGCGAGCCTCCAGGCGGCGGAGGACCTGCTCCGCGAGGCCGAGTCCGTCAAGGAGAGCGACCCGGCCCGCCACGAGCAGCTGACGGGTGAGGCCGGGCGGCGCGCGCAGTTCGCCGAGCTCGACCAGGAGGAGCACGACTCCCAGACGCAGGGCGCGCAGTTCCTGGCCGCCGGTGCGGTCGCCGGTCTCGCCGGAGGCGCCGGGCTGCTCGTCGTCGGCCGCCGCAGGTCCGGCATGTGACGGTCCTGTGAGGGCGGTGCCGGGCGGCTCATGAGAGCGGCCGCGCCGGTGGATCAGTGGGCGAAGCGGGGGAACCGGTCGTCGATGAGATCCAGCAACGCGGTGTGCGTCTCCCGGTCGGCCGCCACGACGAGTCCGCCCGCACCGGTGTGCAACGGTTGACCGTCGATACCGGTTACCAGGCATCCGGCGGCCAGGCACAGTGCGATCCCGGCGGCGAAGTGCACACTGTCCCGTAGGTGGCCGTCGGTGACGCCGCGCCGTCCGGGCCGGTGCTTCCGCTCTCCTCGGCCGTCACGGCATCGTCCGGTCGAGCCGTGCGGATGACGTCGAGGATGGCCTTCTCCGCCTCGATGTCCGCGGACGTGGCGAAGTCACCCGCAGACTTCCCCAGACGCGTCAGCGGCGCGCCGTACATGGCCTGCACGACGGTGGCTCCCGCCTGCGCCGCCGTCAGAGCCAACTCCTCATCGGTGATCACCATGTGCGCAGGATAGACCGGATGCTCTTCCCTGTTCGATGGCGCTCCTGCGAGCGCAGCGCGCAGCGGATCTCCTACCGACAGTCACATTCTGATCGATATCGCGGGCAGCGGTAGCGATCAGGGCGTAATGTCACCGGCACGTCGAGACTGTAGGGGAGAGTAGTTGGAGAGGCGCCTCATACCGATCAACGCGATGATCGATCTCGCCACTCCCGACGGCATCAATCCCGCCGTGCTCGCGGAACACGGGTACCGAGTGGCCGGACTCGAGGCCCCGGTCACCACACCGGCGGGAAACGTGGTCATCGACGTCATCCTCGCCAACGGGAACACCGGCCACATCCTGGCCATCGAGTCCAAGTGCGGCGGGAACATCGAAGAACCGCAGTGCGCCAGATATGCCGTGCTGGACGCCGCCACCGTGATACGCCAGGCCCGCATCGATCTGTTCCAGCGGGTCACCCCCTCACTGGACGTCGTCTACGCCTGCCTCGGCGACCACGTGGGCCGGGTACGGCTGGGCCTCTCCACGGCAGGCGTCACTTTCCCGATCCTCGCGGTATACGATCAGAAGATCACGCTGGAGACCGACATCCCCAGCGAACGGCTTCAGAGGATCTTCACGACACCCGTCCAGTTGGTGGCTCCACCCTCACGGCTCATCCCCTTCGACATGGACTCGGACGTGAGCGTCGTCGAACCCCACGTCCTCGGAGCGCTCGTCGCAGCGCTCACCCGGAGCATTCCCGAAATCACGCTGGCTGCTCTGACCGAGCAGTCGGTCAGGCATTTCGCCCTGTTCGGTCGGAGAGCCCAGACCGCCTTGAAGCAGAAGGTGGGCGAAGCAGCCCGCCATATCGCCGATGACAACCCGCAGACTTTCAGGTTTCACGGACCTCCGCCCAACCGGGATGGCTGGGTCTCCCTGCTCAAGACCCCTGAGTCGAATGACCCGAGAGGACGGACCCAGGCGTATCAGGCGCTCGCACGGTCAAGTCAATCTAGGCGCAGGCGCAGAGGGTCGGTTATTATACCTGGTCAGACAGACCTTCTCGATGAGCTGGACAAAGCAGACGAGGGGACGGACGACAGCAAGAACGAGCAGCCCGAGGGGACGCCATGAGCAGCCGTGCACAGATGGCCGAGCATCTCTCCATGAGTCCGAGCTCGCCTACGAAGACGTTCGTACTTGAGGTGCACCCCCAAGGCGACCCCGTCGCGTTCCTCGAATCCTTCATGGAGCAAGGCCGTCTGGTCGCAACGGACGACGCCTATCTCTTCAGGCTCCAGACCGCCGATGGGGACTTCTGGGTGGATCAGCTCGATGGCCGGTTCTGGAGCTTCCACACCGACATGCCCACCGGCGTTGCCGCCGCCTACCTCAACAAGCAGGTCAGCGCCAGGAGAGACCTCGACTGGTTGTGGCTCCCATCAGAACACCTACGCGAGCCCTGGCCCGGCGCGCAACGACGCAAGACCCGCGTCAGGTTCGATGGCAGCAAGCTTCTGCGCGATTCCTCCTCCGAGATGGACGACCTCAAGCTTCAGGCTTCCGGTGGCGGTGCCGCGCTACTCGACGAGTACCTCCATGCCAAGGGCCTGCGGTCTGCCGCCGCGTACGACGCCGTCGAAGTGGTCGTGGCAGATGATGAGTTCGGGACCGTCCGAGAAGGTGTGAACCGGAAGGGGCGATTCGCCGTGTCGGGAACCTCGCCTGAGCTCCACTTCCAGTTCGTTCAGAACATCGTGGACCGCTATCGGAGCCTCGTGCTCCTGTGCGAGCGGAAATCCATCTCATGGACTCCTCTCGACGGACCGGGGAACGACATCGGAGCGCAGCTGAAGGGAGGCCCCATCGGTATCCGTTTCTCGAGGTCCATCCCAGACCTTGAAGCCTTCGTCGAGGAGCTGTTCTCCTCCCGCGACCCGTTCCGGCTGTGGGGCACACCTCGACTGTCCGCATCCTCCGACATCGCCGAGGTCGAAGCCGTCGACCTCCACGTGGGCGAACAGCTCTCCTTCGACATCGGCGAACAGTGGATGCGTGTCTACCTGAACAGCGGCGGCTGCGGCAACACTATCGCCCGCCTGGTCAGCAACCTCCAATACCGCTTCGACGCCGCTCTCAGTTTCACTGATCCCGAACTACAGGCGGCTCTCATGGCCTCACCGATCGGACCGAGCACAGCAGCACGCGCCTGATTTCCCGATGGCGTGGTTGTGGACGACCGCCTGGTCGTCCACAACCACGCCGTCTCAAGGGGCGTTTTGTTCTCGACTGGAGCGTGCCGGGCGCTTCACTTCCCCCGGTAGACGGGCGGGCGCTTCTCGCGGAAGGCCAGGGAACCCTCCTTGGCGTCCTCGGAGCCGATCACCGGCCAGCCGAGGGCGTCGGAGACCTTCAGGGCCTCGGGCTCGGGCAGGCCCTCGGTCTCGCGGCAGGCGCGCAGGATGGCCTGGACGGCCAGCGGCCCGCAGGCGGCGATCTGCGCGGCGGTCTCCAGGGCGGACTCCAACGCGGTGCCGTCCGGGACGACCCGGTTGACCAGGCCCATGGCCAGCGCCTCCCGGGCGGTGACGGCCCGGCCGGTCAGCAGGATGTCCATGGCGAAGGCGTAGGGGATCTGCCGGGGCAGCCGGACCGCGGAGCCGCCCATCGGGAAGAGCGCGCGGCGGGCCTCGAACAGGCCGAGGACGGCCGACTCGGCGACCACGCGCAGGTCGGTGCCGACGAGCAGCTCGGTGCCCCCGGCCACGGCGTGGCCCTCGACCGCGCAGACGACGGGCTTGGTGGGCAGCGCGCCGGAATCGCGGAGCAGGCCCTTCCAGTGGTAGTCGGGGATCTGCGCGGCCCGCTCGGCGACGCGCGGATCGGACGACGGCCGGCCCATGGCCTTGAGGTCGGCGCCCGCGCAGAAGGTGCCGTTCGCGCCGGTCAGCACGGCGACGCGGACCTCCGGCTCGTCGGAGACGTAGGCCCAGGCGTCGGCCAGGCCGACCAGCATGTCCGTGGAGAGGGCGTTCTTCGCCTCGGGCCGGTCCATGGTCACGACGACGACGTGGCCGTCGCGCTCGACCCGGCAGTGCGGCGTGCTGATCGGCAGCGGTTCCACGGACGACCTCCGTTGTTGCCCCAAGCGCTTGTTAGGTGATCCTAGATCGGGTCCCGCCCGTGCCGCCAGACGGCCGGGCGGGATCCGGGGATCGCGGGGACCCTGGGACGCGGAGGGCGGGGAGCCTCGGGCCGAGGAGGCGCGGAGGGCGGGGAGCCTCGGGCCGAGGAGGCGCGGAGGGCGGGAGTCCCGGCGGGTGGCGGGGACGCGGAGGGTGCGGAGGGTGCGGAGGTCACGCCTTCAGGTGGGCGTAGACGATGATGTTGTCCTCGTAGTGCCCGGTGGCCGCGTCGAAGGCGCCGCCGCAGGTGATCAGCCGGAGCTCGGGCGCGGCGGTCTCGCCGTACACCCGGTCGGTGGGGAAGGCGTCCTTGTCCACCCGCTCCAGCTCGTCCACGGTGAAGACGGCGGTCGTGCCGTCGGCGCGCGCGACCTTGACGGTGTCGCCGGGCTTGAGGGTGTGCGTCCTGGCGAAGACCGCGGGCCTGCCGTAGGCGTCCACGTGCCCGAGCAGTACGGCGGGGCCCGCCTCGCCGGGCGTCGGGCGGTGCCTGTACCAGCCGACGAGCTCCGGGCGGTCCAGCGCGGGGACCTCGACGGTCTGGTCGGCGTTCAGGCCGACCGGATCGATCGGCGCGCCCTTCACCCCGATCGCGGGGATGTCCAGGCTGACCGGCTCGGACCCGCTCATCGCCTCGGCGGTGCCGAACGCCGGCTCGCCCGCGGCGCCGGACTTCTTGGCGGACTTCTTGGACCCGTCCGCCTTCGAGGACCCGGCGGAGGACCCGGCGGAGTCCCCGGAGTCCGAGGACTCCGGGGCCCCGGCTCCGGCGGAGTCCTCCTGGACCGCACCCGGCACCGGGAGGGCGGAGGGCGGGTCGTCGGCCAGGGCGGCTCCGGTGACGAGCACGCCGCAGAAGATCGCCAGGGCCGCTCCCGTGGTGACGGCGATGCGGCGCTTGGACGAAGTGGGGCCGGACATGGCCGGGACACCTGCCTCAGATCGGGATGGTCGGATCGGGACGGTCTGATCGGGGCGGGGCGCGGACCCGGGGATCGGGTCCGCGCCTTCGATGAAGCGTCGGCTCCGTGAAGCGCCGACTCCGTGGAGCGTCGGCTCCGTGAAGCGCCGACTCCGTAGAGCGTCGGCTCCGTGGAGCGTCGGCTCCGTGGAGCCTCAGCCCCGGTGGAGCCTCAGCCCTGGCGGCCGAAGCGGCCGAAGCGGCCGAACAGGGCCGCGCCGGAGCCGCCGGCGATCAGCGTGCCGCCGAGCGCCAGTGCGGCGAAGGGCGAGGAGCCGGTGCCGGAGGTGCTCGCCGCGAGGTTCTGCTCGATGCGGCCACCGCCGGTCTGCGCGCCGCCCCGGGGGGTGTAGGCGGACGTGTAGACCTTCGTGTAGACGTTCGTCCGCGTGTGGACGTGCGTGTGGACGTGCGTGTGCGTGCCGGCGGACGCCTTCCAGCCCTTGACCGTCAGCCGGGCCGAGGACTTCTGGCCGGTGGGCAGCTTGGCGGTGAACCAGTAGGAGCCCGCGTCGGTGCTGGACGGGACGTGGAACCGCTTGATGGCGGAGCCGTTGCGGTCGAGCTTGAGGCTGAACCTGCGGCCGGCCGGGTCGACGAGGGTGACCCGGGTGCCGGGGGCCACGTACGTGGTCGCGATCAGCGCGGTGAACCTCCCGCCCGCCGTGACCGTGTCCGGGGTCAGGTCCAGGGCGATCCGGCCCGCGGGCAGCGGCGTCCTGACGACGGTCAGGGCGGCGGCGTCGCGGGCGCCGTCCGGCAGCGAGGCCGAGACCGCGTAGCGGCCGGGCCGGGTGCCCTTGGGCACGGTCAGGGTGATCCGTGCGCAGCCGCGCGCGTCGAGCCTGACCCGGTGGAGGCGGCCGGCCAGGTCCTTGACGGTGACCACGGTGCCGGGCTTGGCCCGCTTCGTGCTGATGACGGCCTGGTAGGTCTGCCCGGCGCGGACGCTGCCGGGGCTGGTGCGCAGGTCCAGCGAGGCGACCGGCGCGGCCTTGACGACCGCCCAGGTCTCGACCGGCTCGGCGCGGGTGACGCTGACGCGCAGGGTGTGCTCGCCGAGGCGGGCGTCGGCAGGGACGGTCATCCCGATGACGGCCCGGCCCGAGCGGATGATGCCCGCGGCGCTCCTGCCGCCGATGCCCCGGACGAAGACGCGGGCGCCGTTCGGCACCTCCAGGGTGCGGACGGTGACGCTGTAGGCGCCGCCGCGCACGACGGTGCCGGGGGTGACGACGGCCGAGTCGATGACCGGCCGCTTGACCTCCACGACGTCACCGGGCCGGGGGGCCGGCCCCGACGCGGGACCGGGCTCCTCCGCCGCCGGCGGCGCGGGGACGGGATCCTGCGCGGGGGCGGGGGCGGGGTCGGCGGGCTTCTCCGCGGGCTTCTCGGCAGGGACGGGATCGGCCTCGACCGCGGGGGCGGGCTCCGCCTCGGGCGCCTCGGGCGCCTCGGCCACCGCCTCCGGGGCGGCGGCCTCCGGGGCGGCGGCGGGCACGGCGGCGGGCGCGCTCTCGGGGGTCACCCCCTCGGAGGCGGTGGCGCTGAGGTCGTCCTGCGCCCCGGTCAGGCTGACAGCGGAATCGGCGGGCACGCCGTCGAGGTCGTCGGCGAGCGCCGGGGAAGCGGTCAGTACGGCGAGGCCGAGGGCACCGGCGGCTGCCAGGGACTTGGTGAAACGCATGATCTCCCCATCGCGGAGACGGCGGGTGGTCAACATGAGCCCAGCTCGGGGACGCCGCCTCTCGCCTAGCCATACTGACTGAGCAAATTTCCCATAAGGGACAAATGAGCAGTTTCATCCATGAACTTGACTTTCTTCTTACCTTTCATGAGCTATGCGTGACGGCGGCGGTGCCGTTGGTGAGGGAAAGGTCAAGGGCGCGCCGGGGTCCGCCCTTAAATCAAACGCTTGTTAGGCGGGCGCGGCCGGGTTAGTCTGCCCCTGCGAACAAGAACACGTTCTCGTTCGAGACCTCCCGCGCCGCCAGCGCCGTGCCGCGATCCGGGGACGCGCACCGCTCCGGCGGCCCGGGTGCCTTCCGACCAGAGGGGAACCCGCGATGGGCACGCTCGGCTTCTGGAGACTGGCGCAGGCGGATCCGGACCGGGTCGCGGCCGTGGACCCGGACGGCACCGAACACCGCGCGGGAGACCTGCTGGCCCGGTCGAACCGCCTCGTGCACGGCCTGCGGGAGCTGGGGCTGCGGCCCGGCGACGGGATCTGCGGCCTGGTCCCCAACGGCGCCGACGGCCTGGTGCTCTACCTGGCCGCGCTGCAGGCCGGGTGGTACTACACGCCGGTCAACTGGCACCTCACCGGTCCCGAGATCGCCTACATCCTCGACGACAGCGAGGCGAAGGCCTTCTTCGTGCACGAGCGCCACGCGGCCGAGGGCATGCGCGCCGCGGCGGGATCCGGCCTGCCCGCCGACCGCGTCTTCGCCTTCGGCCGGGTGGACGGGGCCCGGCCCGCGGCGGACCTGACCGACGGCCGCCCGGACACCGCCCCCGCCGACCGTACGGCGGGCGCCACCATGCACTACACCTCCGGCACCACGGGCCGGCCCAAGGGCGTGCGCCGCCCGCTCACCGGCCTGGACCCGGACGACTCGGCCGAGCTGATGACCTTCCTGCTGGCCATGTTCGGCATCACCCCCGGCGAGGAGAACGTCCACCTGGTCACCTCGCCGGGCTACCACACCGCCGTCACCCAGTTCGGCGGCACGGCCCTGCACATGGGCCACACGCTCGTCTACATGGACCGGTGGGACGCCGAGGAGATGCTCCGGCTCTGCGAGCGGTACCGCGTCACCAACTCGCACCTGGTCCCCACCCACTTCAAGCGCCTGCTCGCGCTGCCCGAGGAGACCCGGCGGGCCTACGACCTGTCCTCGCTCCGGTGGATGATCCACGCCGCCGCCCCCTGTCCCGTCCCGGTCAAACGGGCGATGCTCGAATGGTGGGGGGACTGCGTCTACGAGTACTACGCGGCGACCGAGGGCGGCGGCACGATCGCCACCCCCGAGGGCTGGCGCAAGCACCCCGGCACCGTCGGCACCGCCTGGCCGATCAGCGAGCTGCTCGTCGTGGACGAGAACCTGGAGCCGGTCCCCGCCGGCACCCCCGGCACCGTCTACATGAAGATGATGGGCGCCTCCTTCGAGTACAAGGGCGACCCGGCCAAGACGGAGGCCGGCCGCCTGCGCGACTTCTTCACCGTCGGCGACATCGGCTACCTGAACGAGGAGGGCTTCCTCTTCCTCTGCGACCGCAAGGCCGACCTGATCATCTCCGGCGGGGCCAACATCTACCCGGCGGAGATCGAGAACGAGCTGACCGTGCACCCCAAGGTCGCCGACGTGGCCGTGTTCGGCGTCCCCGACGAGGAGTGGGGCGAGCAGATCAAGGCCGTGATCGAGCCCGTGCCCGGTGCGGAGCCCTCTCCGGAGCTCGCCGCGGAGATCCTCTCCTCGCTGGAGGGGCGCCTGGCTCGGATGAAGTGGCCCAAGAGCGTCGACTTCATCGAGGAGATGCCGCGCGAGCCCAACGGCAAGCTCCTCAAACGCCGACTGCGCGACCCCTACTGGGAGGGACATGACCGTGCCATCTGAGGCGCCGCCCGAGACGCCGCCCGAGGCGCCGTCCGAGGTGACCGCACCGCCGGGGGACCCCGCGGCCGAGCACGTCCCCGGGCACGTCGCCGACCATGCCGTCGACCATGTCCTGGAGTTCCCCGGCGGCTACACGCGCACGACCGGGCCGGTGATCGGGCGCTTCCTCACCGAGCTGAGGGACGCGCGGATCGTCGGGGTCCGCACCGCCGACGGCCGGGTCCTGGTGCCGCCGCTGGAGTACGACCCCGCCACCGGCGAGGACGTCACCGGGGAGTTCGCCGAGGTCGGCCCGGCCGGGACCGTGCAGAGCTGGGCCTGGGTGGGCGACCCCCGCCCGGAGCACCCGCTGGACCGCCCGTTCGCCTGGGCGCTGGTCCGCCTCGACGGCGCCGACACGGCGCTGGTGCACGCGGTGGACGCCGGCGACGCCCGCGCCATGCGCCCCGGCCTGCGGGTCCGCCCGCGCTGGCGGGCCGAGCGCACCGGGCACATCACCGACATCGAGAGCTTCGTGCCCGAGGTCACGAGGATCACCTCCCCGGTCCGCACGGAGTACCGCCTGCGGCCCGGCCGGGCGCTGACCCGCTTCCTGGAGGGCGTGGCCCGGGGCGTGCTCCTGGGCTGCCGGTGCGACTCCTGCGGCAAGGTCTACGTGCCCTACCGCCTGTCCTGCCCCGAGTGCGGTGTGGCGATCACCGAGGAGCGCGAGCTGCCGGACACCGGCACGGTCACCACCTTCGCGATCAACAACCTGCCCGACCCCCGCGCCCCCCAGGTCCCGTTCGTCTCGGCCTACATCCTGCTCGACGGCGCGGACGTGCCGCTGATCGCGCTGGTCGGCGACGTCCCGGCGCACGAGGTGCGGCAGGGCATGCGGGTGCGGGCGGTCTGGGCCCCGCGACAGGAGTGGGCGCCGGCCCCGCTGTCGATGTCGAACATCACGTGGTTCGCCCCCACCGGCGAACCCGACGCCGAGCTGTAGGGGGACGCGGATGCGTGAAGTGGCGGTCGTGGCGTTCGCCCAGACCCGGCACAGCGCGGTCGACGAGGGGCTGAGCGAACCGGAGCTGATCCTGCCGGTGATCGAGGAGGTGCGGCGCGCGTCGGGCCTGCGGACGTTCGGCTTCACCTGCTCGGGAAGCTGCGACTACCTCGCGGGCGCGCCGTTCTCGTTCGTCTCCGCGCTCGACGCGGTCGGCGCCTGGCCGCCGATCTCCGAGAGCCACGTGGAGATGGACGCGGCCTGGGCGCTGTACGAGGCGTGGGTCCGCCTCCAGCACGGCGACGTCGACTCGGCGCTGGTCTACGGCTTCGGCAAGCCCTCCCAGGGCGACCTGCGCCAGATCATGACCCTCCAGCTCGACCCGTACTACCTGGCCCCGCTCGGCCTGGACCACGTCTCCTACGCCGCCCTGCAGGCCTCGGCGCGCGGGGCGGACCGGGCCGAGCTCGACGAGATCGTACGGCGCAGCCGCGCCGCGGGGCGGGCCAACCCCTACGCCCTCGACCTGCCCGACCCGGAAGGGGACGCCTTCGCGGTCGCGCCGCTGCGGCCGTACGACGTCGCGCCGCCCGCCGACGGCGCCGCCGCGGTGGTGCTGGCGGCCGGGGACCTGGCCCGGAGCGTGTGCGAGCGTCCCGCCTGGATCAGGGGCATCGCCCATTGCATGGATTCCCATTACCTGGGAATGAGAGACCTCGCCCGGTCGGCCTCCGCCGCCGAAGCCGCACGCGCGGCGGGGGCCGGCAAGGCTCAGGTCGACGTGGCCGAGCTGCACGTCCGCTTCAGCCACGAGGAGCCCATCCTCCGCGAGGCCCTCGGTCTCGACGGGGCCTCCGCCGCGGCCACCGAGATCAACCCCAGCGGCGGCCCGCTGGCCGCCGACCCCGTCATGGCCACCGGACTGATCCGGATCGGCGAGGCGGCCCGGCGCATCATCGACGGCGCCGCGGGCCGCGCCCTGGGACACGCCGCGAGCGGCCCCTGCCTGCAGCACAACCTCGTCACCGTGATGGAGGGCTGACGCCGTGCGGAGCGAACCCGACGCGGTGAGCGGAGCGGTCCGCGAGGTACGGGCGGCCCGCGCGGTGAACGAGGAGCGGTGCGCGGCCGATGACCCGGAGCGAACCCGACGCGGCGAACGAGGAACGGTGGAACGGCCATGAGTGGTAACCGCTGCGCGGTCATCGGGGTGGGGCAGACCGAGTACCGCACCAAGAGACGGGACGTCTCGATCGCCGGGCTGGTCCGCGAGGCCGCCGCCCGCGCGCTCGCCGACGCGGAGCTGACCTGGCGGGACATCGACGCCGTCGTCCTGGGCAAGGCCCCCGACCTGTTCGAGGGCGTGATGATGCCCGAGGCGTACCTCGCCGACGCGCTCGGCGCGGCCGGAAAGCCGATCATGCGCGTGCACACCGCGGGCTCGGTCGGCGGCTCCACCGCACTGGTCGGCGCGTCCCTCGTCCAGGGCGGGGTGCACGACCGGGTGCTGGTGGTGGCCTTCGAGAAGCAGTCGGAGTCCAACGCCACCTGGGCCCTGTCCACCCACCCGCCGTTCAACGCCTCGCTGGTGGTCGGCGCCGGCGGCTACTTCGCCCCGCACATCCGCGAGTACATGCGCAGGTCCGGGGCGCCCGGCCACATCGGCACGCTGGTCGCGGTCAAGGACCGGCGCAACGCGCTGAAGAACCCCTACGCCCACCTGAAGATCCCCGGCATCGACCGGGCCATGGTCGAGTCGACGCCGATGCTCTGGGAGCCGATCCGCTACCTGGAGACCTGCCCGTCCAGCGACGGCGCGTGCGCCCTGGTCCTGGCCTCGGAGAAGGCCGTCACCGGCACCCCCGCCTGGGTGCAGGGCACGGCGATGCGCTCCGAGCCGATCTTCCGGGCCGGCCGCGACACCGTGGACCCGCGGGCGGGCCGGGACTGCGCCGCCGACGTGTACCGCCAGGCCGGGGTCACCGACCCGCGCCGGGAGATCGACGTGGCGGAGGTGTACGTGCCCTTCTCCTGGTACGAGCCGATGTGGCTGGAGAACCTCGGCTTCGCCGCCGAGGGGGAGGGCTGGAAGCTCACCGAGTCGGGGGCCACCGCCCTGGACGGCGACATCCCGTGGAACCCCTCCGGCGGGGTGCTGTCGAGCAACCCGATCGGCGCCTCCGGGCTGATCCGGTTCGCCGAGGCGGCGCTGCAGGTCCGCGGGATGGCGGGCGAGCACCAGGTGGACGGGGCCCGCCGGGCCCTCGGGCACGCCTACGGGGGAGGCGCGCAGTTCTTCGCGATGTGGATGGTCGGCACGGACAGACCCTAGAGCCCTCAGCGCAGGGCCGGGCCCGCAGAAGCGGTCGAAGGAGCGCCCCCGATGGAGTTCAACCACGCAGATCTGTTCGAAGGGCTCGCGGACGCGATCGGGGAGCGCGTCGCCGTCGTGTGCGACGGGCGCCGCCTGACCTACGCGGAGCTGGACGCGCATGCCAACCGGCTCGCGCACCACCTGGCCGCGCACGGCGTCGGGGCCGGGCGGCACGTCGGCCTCCACCTCTACAACGGCGTCGAGTACGTCGCCGGGATGCTGGCGGCGCTGAAGCTGCGGGCGGTGCCGGTCAACGTCAACTACCGCTACGTCGAGGAGGAGCTGCTCTACCTCTACCGGGACGCGGAGCTGGCGGCGCTGCTGTTCGACACGGAGTTCGACGACCGGGTGGCGGCCGTCGCGCCCCAGGTGCCCACGCTGGCCCACCTGGTCGCGGTGGGCGGTCCGTCGAAGGCCGCCGGGGCGGTGCCGTACGAGGCGGCGCTGGCGGGGACGCCGGAGACGCGCGGCTTCCCCGCCCGGTCCGGAGACGACCTCTACATCGTCTACACCGGCGGCACGACCGGCATGCCCAAGGGCGTGCTGTGGCGGACCGAGGACCTGTTCTTCGCCTTCGGCGGCGGGAACCCGTACGGCGAGCCGCTGCGCAGCCCGCAGGCCGTGGTGGAGCAGGCGCGCGCCTCCGGGCCGCTGGTCATGCTGGCGGCGGCGCCGCTGATGCACGGCGCCGCCCAGATGGCCACCTTCATCACCTGGTGGATGGGCGGCACCATGGTCTACGTCCGCCGGTTCGACCCCGCCGCGGTGCTGCGCGCGATCGCGCGGGAGCGGGTCTTCACGCTCAGCATCACCGGCGACGCGATGGCCCGGCCGCTCGCCGAGGAGCTCGCCGCGGGCTCCTACGACCTGTCGTCGCTGGGCGTGCTCAGCTCCACCGGGGCCATCCTGACCGGCGCGGTCCGCGACCGGCTCCAGGAGCTGCTCCCGCACGTGGCGATCATCGACAGCTTCGGCTCCACCGAGTCCGGCTACACCGCCTCGGCGGCCCCCGGCTCCTCCCCGGAGAGCGGACTGCGCTTCCAGCCGAACACCGCCGCCGGCCTGGCCGTGCTCGACGCGTCCCTGCAGCCGGTCGAGCCCGGCTCCGGAGAGGTGGGCACGGTCGCCAGGAGCGGCCGCATCCCGCTCGGCTACCACGGGGACGAGGAGAAGACCCGCCGGACCTTCGTCACCGACGCGGCGGGGGTGCGCTGGCTGCTCACCGGGGACCTGGCCACGGTCGAGGCGGACGGCACGCTCGCGTTCCTCGGCCGGGGGTCGGGCTGCATCAACACCGGCGGGGAGAAGGTCTTCCCGGAGGAGGTCGAGGCGGTGCTCAAGGGACATCCGGCGGTCTTCGACGCGGTCGTCACCGGGGTGCCGGACGAGCGCTGGGGCAGCAGGGTCGCCGCCGTGGTCGAGCCCCGCCCCGGCACGGCTCCGACGGCCGCGGAGCTCGACGCGCACTGCCGGAGGCGGCTGTCCGGCTACAAGGTCCCCCGGACCTTCGCCTTCGTCGAGGAGGTGCTCCGCTCTCCGGCGGGCAAGGCCGACTACCGCTGGGCCCGCGAGACCGCCGAGGCCGCGTCGGCCCCCTGAGCCCTGCCCCTGAGCCCTGTCCCGGAGCCCTGCCCCGGAGCCCTGCCCCTGAGCCCTGCCCCGGAGCCCTGTCCCGGAGCCCTGCCCCGCCGTCCCGGTCGACGGCCGGGGCGGCGGGATGGCACATGGTACGGAAAGCGCTTACCCTAGGAGCGGCCGATGCCCCGAGCCGGCGTGGCCGCCCCCGGTGACGAAAGGCTTTCCCATGATCCGCTCATACGACCCCAGGACCGGCGAGACCGTCGGCGACCCCATCCCCCCGACCACCGCGGCCGAGGCGGACGCGATCGTCCGCGCCGCCCACGCGGCCGGCCGCGCCTGGCGGGCGACGCCCGGCGCCGAGCGCCCCGGAGGCGACGGGCCGAGCCGCGCCCGGGTACTGGAGGCGGTGGCCGACGCGCTGGACAAGAACGTCGAGGAGCTCTGGCGGGTCGCCGACGCCGAGACCGCACTGGGCGAGGTACGGCTGCGCGGCGAGGTGGCCCGCGCCGCCGGGCAGTTCAGGCTCTTCGCCGCCGTGCTGCGGGACGGCGGCCACGTCGAGGCCGTCATCGACCACGCCACCGCCCAGCCCCCGGTGCCGGACCTGCGCCGGATGAACCGCCCGCTGCCCGGCGTGGTCGGCGTCTACGCGGCGAGCAACTTCCCCTTCGCCTTCTCCGTGGCCGGCGGCGACACCGCCTCGGCGCTGGCCGCCGGGTGCGCCGTGGTGGTCAAGGGCCACGACGGCCACCCCCGCACCTCGGCGCTCTGCGCGGAGGTCATCCGGGCCGCCCTGCCGGACGAGGCCCTGCTCGGCCTGGTCTGGGGCCGCGAGGCCGGCGGGTGCCTGGTCCGCCACCCCGACGTGGTGGGCGTGGGCTTCACCGGGTCCATCCCGGGCGGCAAGGCCATCCAGGCCATGATCGACGAACGGCCCGACCCCATCCCGTTCTACGGCGAGCTGGGCAGCGTCAACCCGGTGGTCGTGCTCCCCTCGGCCCGCCGCGAGGGCCTCGCCGAGGGGTTCGCGGCCTCGCTCACCCTGGGCGTCGGCCAGTTCTGCACCAACCCGGGCCTGCTGTTCGTGCCCGAGGACGCCGGGCTGCTCGTCTCCCTGGCCGAGGCGGTCGCCGCCACCACCGGCGGGCCGATGCTGACCGCGCGCATGCGCGAGGGCTTCCTGCACGAGCTGGAGCGGCTGTCGGCGCTCGACCGGCTGGCCGAGGGCCGGCCCGGCGAGGGCGCCTACGCGGTGACCCCCCAGCTCTTCACCATCGGCCTGGAGGCGTTCGCCGCGGCCCTGCCGCGGGTGGCCGAGGAGTGCTTCGGCCCGGCGGGGGTCGTGGTCACCTACCGCGACCCGGCCGCGCTGCCCGCCGTACTGGAGCGGCTGGACGGCTCGCTCACCGCGACCGTGCACGCGACCGACCCGGCCGAGGCGGAGGAGGTCGCCGAGGTGCTGACCCGCAAGGCGGGCCGGGTGATCTGGAACGGCTGGCCGACCGGCGTCGCCGTGCGCTGGGCCATGCACCACGGCGGCCCGTGGCCCTCCAGCACCGCCCCCGCGCACACCTCGGTCGGCGCCGCGGCCATCCGCCGCTGGCTGGTGCCCACCTCCTACCAGGACTGGCCCGCCGAGCTGCTCCCGCCGGAGCTGCGCGACGACAACCCGCTCGGCGTCCCCCGCCGCGTCGACGGGACGCTCACCCTCTGATCCCCGGCCGGCGGCACCGGGAACCGGCCCCGGTGCCGCCGCCCGGTCCGCTCGCAGCACGTCGGTGAGGCGGGCCTGCCCTCCTCCGTGCCGGAGAGGACCACGCGCCGCCGGAGAGGCGCCGGTGCTCAGGCCTGGGTGAGGCGGGTCCCGCGCTCGGTGCGCAGGTGCAGGGCCGTACGGCCGTCGCGGCGGGTGGTCACCAGGCCCGCCTCCCGGAGCGCGCCCACGTGCTGGGAGACCGCGCTGGCCGTGATGCCCAGGCGCCGGGCCAGCTCCCCGGTGGGGCGCGGCTCGCCGAGGGCCTCCAGCAGCGCCGCCTTCGTCCGGCCCAGCACCGCCGCCAGCCCTTCGGGCACCGGTCCCGCCGGCTCCCAGAGCGTGCCGAGCCCGCGTGCCGGGTAGCGCAGGGACCCGGCGGCCCAGGGCTCCATGTCGATGCAGATGTACGGCCAGCAGAAGATCGTCGGGAAGAGCACGAGCCCGTGGCCGCCCAGGTCGACGGTGAAGGACCCGGGCGTGCGCCGCCCGCTCACCACGAGGTCCCCCTCCCGCCAGGTGATGTTCTCGTGCAGGGCGGCGAAGAGGCCCTCCACGCCGCGGGCGGCCAGCGTCCGCGCCCGGTGCTCGACGTCGGCGAGCAGGATCGCCCGCATCCGCCCCCAGTGCGGGGCGATCAGCCGGTCGTGGTGGCGCCGCAGCGCGCCGGCCAGCCGCTCCAGGGCCGCCTCCGGATCGGCGCGCAGCTCCGGACGCCCGTCCGGGCCGACGACCCGGTCGAGCTCGGCGCGGAAGCGGTCGTGCGGGGTGCGCCGCACCCGGTCCAGCTCGTCGGCGAAGACGGGTTCCGGGCCGGGGGGCGGCGGCAGCAGGAAGGCCGGCACGCACTCGGACGTCAGGTCGGCCAGGAGCGGCAGGTCGGGATCCCCGGCCACCGCCGTGGCGGCCTGCCGCGCCCAGCGGTGGTGCACCGCGTTCGCGCCGCCGCGGAACAGGAGCTTGACGGCGAAGACGGTCTCGGCGAGAGGCGAGTAGGCGAACCGGACGCGGGCCGTCTCCGTCCGGGACAGCGTGATCGTGACCGCCATCCGAGCCTCCGATGTTGTAGAACCGGCTAAACGATAACGCCGCCCGCCCGATGCGGCGCACGCTGTCCGGCATGACCATTGCTGACACCCCGGCCCCCGCGAGGGGCCTGGGCAGGGACTGGCGTCACCTGTGGGGCGCCGGGGCCCTGTCCACGCTGGGCGACGGCGCGCTGCTGGCCGCCATGCCGCTGCTCGCCGCCGCGACCACCGACGACCCCGTGCTGGTCTCCGGCGTCACCGCCGCGGCCACCCTGCCGTGGCTGCTGCTCAGCCTGCCGATGGGGGCCTGGGTCGACCGGTTCGACCGGCGGCGCCTGATGATGGCCGCCCAGGGCGCGCACGTGTTCCTGATCGCCGTGCTGGCGCTGCTGGTGACGTTCGGCGCGGCCCGGATCTGGATGCTGTTCGTCCTGGCCTTCGGCGTCGGCGCGGCCGGTCTGCTGGTCACCGGGGCCGGGGAGGCGCTGATCGTCTCCGTCGTGCCGAAGGCGGCGCTGGAGACCGCCAACGGGCGCAGGGTCGCCACCGAGTCGGTGCTGGGGGAGTTCGGCGGACCGCCCCTCGGTTCGGCGCTGTTCGCCCTGGCGATGCCGCTGCCGTTCTGGCTGGACGCCGCGATGTTCCTGCTGGCGCTCGCGCTGATCACCCGGATCCGCGCGGGCGGCGCGGTCGAGCGCTCCCGGCCGCGCGGGCGCATGCTCGCCGAGATCGGGGAGGGGCTGCGCTGGCTGGCCCGCAACCGGCTGCCCCGCACCCTCACGCTGATCGCCGGGGCCGGCAACTTCTGCGAGACCATGGCCATGTCCACGCTGGTGCTGTTCGCCCGCGACGTGCTGGGGGTCGGAGCCGGAGGGTACGGCCTGCTGGTGGCCGCCATGGCGGTCGGCGGCGTGGCCGGCAGCCTGGTGGCCGGGCGCGTCGTGCTGCGGTTCGGCGGGCGGCCGATCGCGCTCGGCGTCCAGCTGGTGATCCCGCTGAGCTGGCTGGGCATCGCCCTGGTCGGCAGGAGCGCGGTCACGGTGGTGGCGCTCTTCACGGTCTTCTCGCTGTCCGTGGCGCTGTGGAACGTCATGGCCTCCTCCCTGCGCCAGCGCCTGATCCCGGCCGAGCTGCTGGGCCGGGTCGGCGGAGCGGGCCGCATGATCTCCTTCGGCGCCATCCCGCTCGGCGCGGTCTGCGGCGGCCTGGTCGCCGACGCCTTCGGGCTGGTCGCCCCCTGGATCGTCTGCGCCGCGCTGCGCCTGCTGGTCAGTCTGCTGGCCTGGCCGAGCCTGCGCCGCTGGGAGGACTGACCGTCCGCCGCGGACCGGGCGGCGGGGCCTGCGCCCGGTCGGGGGCACGGGTGATCCGGCGGATGATCCTGGTCGGTGACGTGGACGGCCGGTGGGTGCCCCGGTCAGGAGGTCGGGGCGTACCGGTCGATCCAGGACAGGCCGCCGAGGTCCAGGCGGTGGCGGGCACGGGTCACCGCGACGTAGGCCAGCCGCGCCTCGTCGCCGTCGACCCGGCCCTGGCGGCGCTCGCCGTCGTCGCCCTCCGCGATCTCGGGCTCGACGGCCCGGAAGTCCCCGCTGACGCGCACCCGCGCCCACTCGCGGCCCTTGGCCTTGTGCGCGGTGGAGACGACGACCTCGGCCTCGGCCTCGCCGGACAGCCGGGCGAGCGCGTCCAGGATGACGTCGGGGCCGTGCTCGTCGACCAGGTCGACCAGGGGCCGCAGGTCGCGGCCGGCCGGGTCGCACTGCGCGTAGTCCTGCAGCTCGCCCCAGGTCTCGAAGAGGGTCAGCTCCGGGTGCCAGGTGCGCCGGCCGGCCCTGAGGTCGCGGGCGGCCCTGGCCAGCGAGGCCAGGCTCTCCCCGCCGCCGACCAGGCCGACCCGCCGGCCCGTCCGCAGCAGGGCCATGACCTCGGTCATCGCGCCCAGGTTGGTCCGGCACAGGACCGCGTCCGGGCGCTCCACCGCGGCCACCTCGGTGGGGACCTCCGGGGTCCCGCTCAACCGGATGGGGGCGTCGACCAGGGCCAGCCAGCGGTTGGCCTCCCCGGCCAGCGCCGGGCCGAACCGGAAGGACCGCGAGAGGGTCAGCCGGGCGCCGTCGAAACCGGCCATGACGTCGCGGGCGCCCCGCCAGCCGTAGATCGCCTGGGCGGAGTCGCCGACCATGACGAGCTGGGCGTGCCCCCGCTGGCGGGTGAAGAGCCGCTCGACCGCGGGGTTGGTGTCCTGGGCCTCGTCGAGCAGGAGGAAGTCGGCCTCGATCCGGGGCTCGGTCAGCGCCCACATCTTCAGGTAGTGGTCGTGGGCGAAACGCACGGCGCCCTCGTACGGGTTCTGCAGGTCGGCCCAGGCCCTGCGGGCGTAGGGCAGGACGAGCTCGGCCAGTTCGGCGTGCAGGGGGTCGGCCTCCAGGCCGCGCAGCCGGGGGACGTGACCGGCGGTGATCTCCGGGGCCGCGGAGTGGCAGAACCGGCTGACCGCCTGCAGGGCGGCCATGGACGCGGTCCTGCCGGTGATCGTGCGTTCGCCGATGCGCACCGCCAGGTTCGGGGCGATGCCGAGACGGGCGCCCACCTGCCAGCTCGGGACCCGGACGGCGTTCGCCATCCGCTCCCGGTAGCGGTGGCCCACGGCCCGGTAGGCGAGCGAGTGCGTGGTCCGGCACTGCACGGTCGGCGGGAAGACCCGGGCGGCGGCCACGGCGATGCCCTTGTTGAAGGCCAGGTACAGCCCGCGCCGCGGGGTGGCGGCGGCGAGCATCGTGAGCGTGGTGGTCTTGCCCGTCCCCGCTCCGGCCTGCAGCGTGAGGTTCTCGCCGCCGCGGAAGGCGGCGACGGCGGCCTCCTGCTCGATCGTCGGTGCGGGCACGGGGCTCCTCCGGGGAGAGGTCGGGTACGGCGGGACGGTCGAACCGTAATCGATCGGTGACGCTGAGGTGTGCCGATCCTGACGAAAGGTTCGAACCGAGGCGCCGGCGCCGTACGGCTCCCGCCCCCGGCCGGTCGCGGCGCGGGGGCACGAGCGGCCGGGTCCGTGCGCGGGGCCCGGGGGACGAGCGGCCGGGTCCGTGTGAGGGACCCGGCGGGCGGGTCAGCCGCCGTTGCGCTGTGTGTAGGCGGCCTGGGCCGCGGTCAGCTTGGCCGCCATCTCGTCCAGGAACTCCTTGGCGGACAGCTCGCCGAGCAGGACCTTCTGGAACTGCGGCTCCGCGTCGGTCTTGGTGATCGTGTTGAACTCCGGCAGGTGGTACGGCATCTGCACGACCTTGGTCGCCGGGTCGTTGAGCACCTTGACCGCCATGTCGACGTGCTGCAGCTTCTTGATCCAGCGCTCGCCGTTGACCTCGGTGTTGGCCGGCAGCACGCCGGTCTTCTCCGCCCAGTGGCTGTTCATCGCCTTGGAGGCGACGAACTCGGCGAAGGCGAAGGCGGCGTCCTGCTTCTCGCCGCCGGCGAACAGGCCGATGCCGTAGACCGGGTTCGACAGGATCGTGCGCACGCCGTTCCCGGACTTCGGCATGGCCATGGCCGCGACCCTGTCCTCGCCGAGCGTCTTGACGTGGTCGTTGTAGGAGCCCAGGTTGTGCTGCATCATCCCGATGGTGCCGCCGTCGAACTGGGCGACCATCTTCACGTAGTCGTTGTCGTAGTCGTCCTCGGGGGTGGCGTTGTTGTAGAGGGCGGCGTACTTCTCCAGCGCCGTCACGTTCCGCGGGTCGTTGACGGTGGCCCGGCCCGCGGCGTCGAAGACCTGGGTGATGCCGGACTGGGCGTACAGCACCTCCAGCAGCTGCGCGATGGAGCCCGCGCCGCCCCGGATGGTGTAGCCGTAGCGCTTCTTGTCCGCGCGGGTCAGCGTCTCGGCCGCGGTGTAGAAGTCGTCCCAGTTCTGCGGGACCTGCAGGCCCGCCGTGGAGAACCAGTCCTTCCGGTACCACAGCACGCCCATGTTGGTGGACATCGGCACCATGTAGACCCTGCCGTCCGCCACGGTCGACTTCACCGTGTTGAGCACCTGCTCGTTCAGCCTGCCGTTCAGCGCGCCGTCCGCGATGCGGTCGTCGACCGGCTCCAGCGCCTCCTGCGCGACCAGGTGGGAGAGCATCGCGCTGGTGACGCCGCCCACGTCGGGCAGCTCGCCGCCGGCGATCGCGGCGTCGTACTTCTGCTGCGCCTGGGAGATCGGGATGCCGACGTACCTGACCTCGATGGCCGGGTTGGCCCGCTGGAACTCGGCGATGACGCGCTGCCACACCGGGGTGCGGGCGGGACCGCCGTTGTCGTCCCAGAAGGTGATGACGGTCTTGCCGTCGGGGCCGACGCCGGAATCCCCGGCCCCGCAGGCGGCGGTGCCGGCCCCGAGCACGAGCGCGGTGGCGAGGACCGCCAGGCGCCTGGAGCGTGTGGTCATTGCTCTCGAACCTCTCAACCCGACGTACCTCTCGGCGAAGGATACGTCCCGACGCGACGACGGCCGGTGCGGTCGGCGGGCGGGAGATCGGCGGGCGGGGCGTCCGGGCCGCGCGACTCCGACGGCGGCGTATCCTGAGATCCGCCGTATCGGCCGCCATCGGCGGGCCGGCTCCTTCCGCTCGACGCCGAGGACATGCAACCGGTTGCGTGAAACATTGCGGGCATCGGTGCGCGACGTCAAGAGAGCAATTTGATAAACCTCCTCTGGCCTGGGGCTCGACAGGGCTGCGCGGGCCGCGGAGAGGGCAACCGTTCCCATCCCGCCGAAGGCCCTGATGCGCGGCGTTGACAGCGATGCAACCGTTTGTACTACCCTGCTGCCAAGCCCGGTGGCCCCCGGCCGAGGAGCCCGGCTAAGGAGCAGCGTGGCAGCGACGATCAGGGACGTGGCGCAGGCGTCGGGCGTGCACGTCTCCACGGTCTCCCGGACCTTCTCCGCGCCCCATCTGGTCAACGCCGAGACGCGCAACCGCGTGCTCGCCGTCGCCGAGGACCTCGGCTACCGCCCGAACCGGGCGGCCCGCGCGCTGACCACCGGCCGGACGCACAACCTCGGGCTGATCGTCGCCGACATCTCCAACCCGTTCTTCCCGCCGCTGATCAAGGCGGCCCAGGCGCACGCCAGGACGCGCGACTACCACGTCTTCGTGGCCGACACCGACGAGGACCCGCAGGTGGAGGAGGAGCTGATCAAGGCCCTCGCCAAGCAGGTCGACGGGGTGCTGCTGTGCAGCCCGCGGCTGTCGAACCGGGCCATCGAGCGGCTCCACGCCGACGTGCCGTTCGTCGTGGTGAACCGCGAGGTCAAGGGCATGCCGACGGTGCTCATGGACATCGGCCAGGGCGCCCGGCTGGCGATCGAGCACCTGGCCGGGCTGGGTCACCGCAGGGTCGCCCTCGTCTCCGGGCCGAGCGGGTCGTGGACGAGCAAGCGGATGCGGGAGGCCGCCGCGGCGGTGGACGGGGTCGACCTGGTCTACCTCGGTCCCAACGTCCCCACCGAGCAGGGCGGTCTCGCGGTCGCCCCGGAGGTGACCGCCTCCGGGGCGACCGGCGTGCTCGCCTACAATGACCTGGTCGCCATGGGGCTGATCGAAGGGCTCCACGAGCGGGGCCTGCGGGTCCCCGGCGACGTCAGTGTCATCGGGGTGGACGACATCGTCTCCGGCCGGCTGAACCGGCCCAGGCTCACCACCGTGGCCATGCCCACGGCCGCCGCCGGGCGGATGGCCGTGGACCTGCTGCTCCAGTCGGTGGCCGAGGGCGGCACCGCCACCCTGGCCACCCTGGCGACCGGTCTGGTCGTCCGGGAGTCCACCGGACCGGTTCCGGAACCGGCCGGCTCCTGAGGAAAGGCGCACGTGTGAACTTCGGAACCATGCCGTCGGGAGAGCCCGTCGAGCGGCACGTCCTGTCCAGCGGCCGGCTGCGCGCCGCGGTGCTCAGCTACGGCGCGGTCGTGCAGTCCCTGGAGGTCTCCGGGGTCGACGTGGTGCTCGGCTGCGACACCCTGGACGACTACCTGACGCGCAGCCGCTACTTCGGCGCGGTCGTCGGGCGGTACGGCAACCGCATCGCGGGCGGGCGGTTCACCCTGGACGGGGCCGCCTACGAGCTGCCGCTCAACAACGGGCCCAACAGCCTGCACGGCGGGCCGGGCGGGTTCTCCTCGCGGGTCTGGCGGGTCGCCGACGTCTCGCGGTCGGCCATCACGCTGGAGTACGTGAGCCCGGACGGCGAGGAGGGCTACCCGGGCACGCTGACCGCGAGCGTCACCTACACGCTGACCGACGACGCCCTGGTGCTGGACTACCGCGCGACCACCGACGCGCCGACCGTGCTCAACCTGACCAACCACTCCTACTTCAACCTCGCGGGCGCCGGTTCCGGCGACGTGCTCGGGCACGTCGTCCGGATGGACGCCGACCACTACCTGCCCGTCGACTCCACCAAGATCCCGACCGGCGAGCTCGCCCCGGTGGCGGGCACCCCGTTCGACTTCACGGCGCCGCGCGCGATCGGCGAGCGGATCGACGACCCGGCGCTGGACGGCGGCTACGACCACTGCTACGTGCTGCGCGGCGAGATCGAGGTCCGCGAGCCCGTCAGCGGCCGTGTCATGCGGGTCACCACCACCGAGCCGGGCGTGCAGTTCTACTCCGGCAACATGCTCGACGGCGTGGAGACGGACTACGGCAGGCACGCGGGCCTGTGCCTGGAGACCCAGCACTTCCCCGACTCCCCGAACCGGCCGGAGTTCCCCTCCACGGTGCTGCGCCCCGGCGAGGAGTTCACCTCCGGCACGGTCTACCGGTTCGGCTGACCCGCGGACGCCGCCGCCCGCCACCGGTTCGGCCGGCCCGCGGATCCCGCTACCGGGTCGTGTACCAGAGTGTGATCTTGTCGATGTCCCGGGCGGGCCCGTCGGCGAGCACCCGGACGGTCCTGCCCGACAGGTCGAGCATCACGACCTCGGAGGTCTTCTCCCCCCGGCGGACCGCCAGCAGGTGATCCGCGCCCAGCCAGCCCCGGACCGCGGTCCGCCCGTCGGCCCGGATCCGGGCCTTCCCGGTGCCGGAGGGGTGGTTCCACACGCACGTGTCGGCGGGCGCGTCCGGGCAGGAGGTCAGGAACAGACCGCCCCCGGGGGCGGCGACGGCGCCCGCCGGGTGCAACTCGCCCACACCGGGCAGGGCCCGCCGCAGCCGGCCGTCCAGCCCGTACACCCGGACCTCCCCGCCGGAGCCCCGGTGCATGACGGTGCCGGGCTCGGGCCCCCAGACGTAGGGGTGCCGTCCGGCCGAGGGCAGCCGGGTGACGCGCGCGGTCCGCGCGGCCGGGTCCACCACCGTGAAACCGACGCTCGGCGCGTCGGCCGAGGCCTCGGCGTAGACGGTGAGCAGGATCCGGGCGGCGTCGTCGCTCCAGGAGAGGTCGCCGGTGAACAGCGGCCGGTCCACGGTGCGGACCTCGTAGGAGGCGCCGGAGGCGCGGTCGGTGATCTGGACGCGGTCGTAGTCGAGCGTGTACACGCGGGTGAACGAGAGCGACGCGACCAGGCGTCCGCCCGGCGCGGCCACCGTCGCCTGCGACAGGTTCCCGGCGGGCCGGAAGGCGCCCGAGCGGGGGTCCCGCAGGAACCCGGGCGCGCCCGGCGTCCCCGGGTTCCGCCGCCAGTCCTGGTAGAAGGAGACCCGGATCCCGTCGGCCGGGTTCTCGTGCAGGACGATCCCGGAGCCGGGGACGCGGGTCCGCGTCGTCGAGGCGGCCGCCATGGTCGGCCGGGCGGCGGGGGCGGACGGAGCGGACGGGGACGGGGACGGGGGCGGGGGCGGGGAGGAGGCGGGCGCGTCGCCGGAGGCCAGCAGCCGGGCGGCCAGCAGGCCGCCCGCGAGCAGTCCGGCGACCGCCGGTACGGCCACCGCCGCCGGCCGCCTCGGCCGCCGCGACCTTTCCGGGACGGTCGGCCGCGCGGGGGCGGCCACGTCGTGCGGGACCTCCGGCGCGGCCCGGCGATGTCCTTCGGAGAGGGCCTGCCGGGCGGGCACCCGCTCGCCCAGCAGGCGCATCAGCGCGCCCGCGGCGGTGGGCCGCCGGGCGGGGTCCTTGTCCAGGCAGGCGCTCACCAGCTCGCGCAGCTCGCCGTCCAGCTCCGCCGTCGTGCCCAGGTCCGGAGGTCCGTGGAGGATCCGGTTGATCACCGCGGGCGTCGGCCCCGTCCCGAACGGCGGGCCGCCGGTGGCGGCGCAGACGACGGTGGAGGCCCAGGCGAACATGTCCGCGGGTGCTCCGGCGCCCGATCCGTCGAACTGCTCCGGGGCCATGTAGGGCGGGGTGCCGACCAGCTCGTCGGCGCCGGAGGCGGCCTCCAGCACCCGGGCGATCCCGAAGTCGATCACTCGCGGGCCGTCCCGGCCCAGCAGCACGTTGGCCGGTTTGAAGTCCCGGTGCACCACCCCGGCCTGGTGGACGGCGGTCAGCGCGGTGAGCGTGCCGAAGACCAGCCGGACCAGCTCGGCCCCGCGCAGCGCGCCGCGCTCCTCGATCACCTGGGCCAGACTCGGCCCGTCGACGTACTCGGTGACGAGGTACGGCCGCCCGCCGGCCACCCCCGAGTCCACCACCTGGGCGGTGCAGAACGCCCGGACCCGGCGGATCAGCCCGGCCTCGGCGAGGAACGGGCCCGGGTCGCCGGCCGGGCTTCCATGGAGCACCTTGACCGCGACGCGCCCGCCCTCGGCCGACTCCGCGAGGTACACCACGCCCTGGCCGCCCGCGCCGAGCCTGCCGAGCAGGCGGTAGCCCGCCGGCGGCTCGGGATCCTCGGTGAGGCGGGGCGCGGCGGGAGGCATCAGCGGGGCGCGACCGGATCGAATCTGAGGAAGGCCTCGTTCTTCTTCGGCATGTCGACCAGCACCCGCGCGACGGCGCCGGTGAGGTCGACGAGCTGCAGGCGGGTGCCCTTCTTGTGCGGGACCCGCACGATGAGGTGCTGCTCGTTGAACCAGCCGGCCAGCTCCGCCTTCGGCGGCAGCGCGACGGTCGCCCGCCGGTTCCCCGGTTCGGCGCTCCAGACGCAGGCGGTCCCGTCGCCCCTGGGGCAGTAGGTGGCGAAGAGGGCGCCCGAGGGGGAGAACCAGGAGGTGCCCTGCGGAGCCCCCACCCAGGGCAGCGACCTGGTCACCCGCCCGTCCGCGCCGTAGACGTTGATCCCGATCCGCTCGCCGTCCGAGAACGCGCGGGCGATCCGGCCGTCGGGCATGAAGGTGAACGGCCGCGCCGCGTTGTCGAAGTACTCGGTCTGCACGGCGGCGGCGGTGCGGGCGGCCGGATCGACGAGCACGAAACCGGTGATGAGGTCCTTGCCCGGGTCGAGGATCGACAGCAGCAGCCGGGAGCCGTCGCGCGACCAGACCGGGAACATCGTCCGCAGCGGCTGCTTGACCGTGTCGACCGCGAACCGCTCCCCGGCGGCCGGGGCGCTCAGCCGTACCCGGTCCTGGTCGGAGTCGGTGAACTTCAGCCACGGGTTCAGCGCCACCCACCTGCCGTCCGGGGACGGCACGGCCTCCTCCGCCGCGCCGACCTCGCGGAAGCTCCCGGAGCGCTCCCGCAGGTAGGACGTGAACGGCTGCGCGGTCAGCAGGTAGGCGCTGAGCCTGACGGGGTCGGACGGGTGCTCGTGGACGACGGCCGAGGTGCCGTCGAGCCGCACCTCCGCGCTCGGTTCCTCGACCTTCTCCCACGCCGCGGAGGTCGGCTGCGCCGTCGTGGCCGGGACCGGGGCCGCGGTGGGCGCCGGGGCCAGGGACCCGCCGGGGGAGGCCGTCGCGGCGGCCCGCCGGACCTCCGCCGGCCTCGGCGGCGCCGCCAGGTACACCGCCGCACCGGACACGGCCGCCACCGCGAGGAAGGCCCCGCCCAGGAGCAGGGCGCGCCGGAGGCGGCCTCCCGGCGGCCGGACGGGCGGCTGCTCGGCGACCCGCCCGGTGGCGATGGCCGTGGCGGTCTCCAGGAGGGACTCCTCGCCGACCAGCCGGAGCAGCGCCGCGCCGGCGGCGGGCCGGTCCGCCGGGTCCTTGGCCAGGCACTCGGCCAGCAGGTCGCCCAGTTCCCCGGGAACGGCGGACAGGTCCGGCTCGTCGTGCAGGATCCGGTTGATCGTCGCGGCCACCGTGCCGCCGCCGAAGGGGGCGGCGCCGGTCGCGGCGAACGCCACCGTCGCGGCCCAGGCGAACACGTCGGCGGGCGGGGCCGGTGCGGCGCCGTCCAACCGCTCGGGCGCCTGGTAGGCGGGCAGTCCGACGGACCTGGTCGGCGCGCCCTCCACCGCCGCCAGCGCCCCGGCGAGGCCGAAGTCCACGACCACGGGGCCGTCGGACCCCAGGACGACCGTCTCCGGCCGGATGTCGCCGTGCACGGCGCCGGACCGGTGGACGGCGGCCAGCGCGGCCATCGTGCCGATGGCCAGCCGGTCCAGGGCCGCGCCGCGCAGTGTCCCGTCCGCGGCGACCGCCTCGGCCAGCGTGGCGCCCTCGACGTGCTCGCTCACGATGTAGGGCCGGTCGTCGTGGAAGCCGCCGCCGAGCACCTGCGCCACGCCGAACGCCGACATCCCGCGCAGCGGCTCCACGGTCCGCAGGAACCGCTCGGGATCGGCGCCCGGGGGCAGCAGCCGGATCACCGCCCGGGAGCCGGAGGGGTCCTCGGCGAGGTAGGCGTCCTGCGGGCGGGCGTCGTCGAGCCTGCCGGTGATCCGGTATCCCGCCAGCTCCCGGGGGTCGGACGGGGTCAGTGGTGCGGCACGTGACATGGGGATGTCCCGTTCTCGGGGGAGGCGCCGTGGATCACCCATTATGGGCGCGGTCCGTCCGGAGGTGAAGGGCATCGCGTGATCCGCCGCCGGCCGTACCGCCGGAGGGAGCGGCAGGGGCAGGGACCGGGGTCAGGCCCTGGCGGCGGCGGTCTCGCCGGAGAGCGCGGTGGCGGCGCCCAGGCCGAGGTAGACGAGGCCGCCGGCGACGTCGAGACGGCGGCGGGCGCGGGCCGAGCGGCGCAGGCGGCCGGCCAGCGCGGAGGCGAGCAGGGCGAAGGCGCCGTCGCTGGCGACGCCCAGGACGGTCCAGATCACGCCCAGGAGCACGATCTGCGGGGCGATCGGGCCCGCGGCCGGGTCGGCGAACTGGGGGAGGAAGGCGAGGAAGAAGATCGCGGTCTTCGGGTTGAGCACGTTGACCGCGAAACCCTCCCAGAACATCCGACGCCTGCTCGCGGCCGGCGGCTCGGCAGCCCCGCCGTCGTCCGCGCGCGCCAGGAGCCTGCGCAGGCCGAGCCAGACCAGGTAGGCCGCGCCGAGGTACTTCACGATCGTGAACGCGGTGGCCGAGGCGGCGAGCACGGCGCTGACGCCGAGCGCGGCGGCGGCCACGTGGACCACCGAGCCGGCGTGGATGCCGAGAACGGAGACCAGCCCGGCGCTGCGGCCCTGGGCGATGCTGCGGGTGACGATGTAGGTCACCGCCGGACCCGGCACGAGCAGCAGGGCGAGGGTGGCGGCGGCGAACAGGGCGAGGGTCGCGAGATCCGGCATGCCCGGATCGTAGGCCCGGCCGTCCCCTGATCACCTCTGGTTTTTCCGGGGCGGCCCCGGACCGCCGAGGTCGGGGCCTCCAGCCTGGCGAGGCGGCGGCCGACCGGGGCTGGGAGCGGTGCGGTTCCCGGGCGGCCCCCGTCACCGAGCTCGTCCGGGCGACGGCGGCGGGCGCGCGGAGCCGTACGGGGCCGAACATCTGCCGACGTCATCGATGAATCAGCAGAAAGATGGGTATTAGACGTCATATGTGGGTGAGGCGACACGCTGGAGCCACGGGAATGATGACGCTCGCGCGCCCCGGACTCACCGAGCTGGTCGGAGGGATCCGGGAAGTGGTGAGGAGGCCGGCCGCGCCCCGCGCCACGGCCTTCGCCGTCGCGGAGCTGCTCCGCGGGCGGCTGCCCGCCCCGGAGGTCCTCACCGAGGAGGAGCGGGCCGGCGGCCCGGAGAGCTACGTCCGGCACACCCTGCACACCGAGCCCGGCTTCTCGGTCGTCGCGGTGGTGTGGCGCCCCGGCCAGGGCACCCGGCCGCACGACCACATCGCCTGGTGCGCCTTCGGCGTCCTCCAGGGCGTGGAGTACGAGACGCTCTACCGCGACGAGGGCGACCACCTGACCGAGATCGGCCGCACCGCCAACCGCACCGGCGACGTCAGCGGCTTCGCCCCGCCCGGCGACATCCACAAGGTGCACAACGTCGGCGACGTCACCGCGATCTCGCTGCACGTCTACGGAGCCGACCTGGGCGTCGAGCCCACGAGCGTGCGCCGCACCTACGACCTGCCCGTGCGCTGAGCCGGGCGGCCCCGGGGCGCCTACCCGGTGGCCCGGCCGCGCAGGAGGTCCATCAGGGTGGCGTGGAGCCGCTCGATCGGGCGGTCGGGGTGGAGGGCCTTACGCTCGATCGCGACGGTCAGCACCATCCCGAACACGGCGGTCGCCGCGGTCTCGACGTCCAGGTCGTCGCGGACCGCGCCCTCGGCCACGGCCCGGCGCAGCACGCCGGCGTAGACGCCGAGCGCGTCCCGGCGGAGCCCGGCCACCGCGTCCCGCCAGGCGGTGCGCCACATCTCGGCCAGCAGTACCCGGGCGAACGCGCCGTACTCCTCGAAGAACCGCAGCTGCGCCATGACCACCGCGTCCAGGGCCTCGAGCGCGGTCTCCCCGGCGGCGGCCCCGGACAGGGCGGCGGACAGCAGCCCCACCCCGTGGTCGAGCAGGCCGGAGAACAGGGCCTCCTTGGTGCCGAAATTGTAGAACACCGTGCCCTTGGCCACCCCGGCCCGCTCGGCGATCGCGTCCACGGTGGTCGCGGTGTAGCCCTGCTCCGCGATCAGCTCCACCGCCGCGCCGAACAGCCGCAGCCTCGTCTCGGCCCGTCGGCCGCTCGCTGTCATGGGCACCACGGTAGTCACAGCGCCAGCTCGGGGTGGAGGCGGCGCATCGACCAGGTCCGTCCCCGGTGCACGGCGCAGACGCTCAGCGCCAGCCCCAGGGCGGTCCACAGGACCAGCACCCCGCAGGCCTGCCAGACCACGGTCGGGTCGCCGCCGCTGATCAGCCGCCGCAGCGCGCTGACCACCCAGCTCATGGGCAGCCACGGCGAGATCGTCTGGAAGAAGCCGGGCGAGGTCTCGATCGGATAGGTCCCGGCGGCGGAGGTGAGCTGGAGCATGAGCAGCGCCAGCACCGCGACGCGGCCGGGCGCGCCCAGCAGGGCGTTGACCGCCTGCACGATCGCCAGGAACGCGGCCGTGGTGAGCAGCAGGATCCCGATCGTCCCGGCCCAGTGCGCGGCCTGGAGGCCGAGGGCGAACCGGAGCACCGCCGCCAGCACGCCGACCTGCGCCGCGCCCAGCGCCAGTCCGGGCACCCAGCCGCCCACGGCGATCCGCCAGGCGGGGGCCGTACCGGCCAGGAGGCGCGGGTTGAGCGGACGGAGCACCATGTAGGCGACCATCGCGCCGACCCAGAGCGCCAGCGGGACGAAGAACGGCGCGAAGCCGGTGCCGTAGTCGGGCACCTCGTTGAGGACGGAGCTGGCCAGAGTGACGGGCTCGCTCATCATCTCGGTACGGCCGGCGCGCTCGGCGGCGTCGTAGTCGGGGATCTCCCCGGCCCCGTCGCCGAGCCTGCGGCTCAGCTCGCGCGAGCCGTCGGCCAGCTCGCCGAGCCCGCCGGCGAGCCGGTCGATGCCGCCGGCGAGCCGGCCCGTCCCGTCCTGCAGGGCTCCGGTCCCGGCGTCCGCCTGAGCGGCCCCGTCGCGGAGCCTGGCCACGCCGCCGCCGAGCTCGGTGAGCCCGCCGGAGAGCTCGCCCGCCCCGTCGCCGAGCCTCACCACGCCGGAGGTGATCTTTCCGTTGGCGGCCGAGGCGTCCTGGAGACCCCGGTGGACCTTCGCCGAGCCGTCGGCGAGCGTGCCGAGCCCTTCGTCGAGCCGGTGCACCGCGTCCCGGGCCTCGTCGATCGTGCGCGCCGCACCGGATGCGCGGTCGGCCAGGTGGTCGGCGTACCGGGCGGCCTCCGCCACGCGGGGGGCGCTCCGCCGGAGCCGGGCGAGGGCCTCGCCGGCGCCGTCCGCGGGGGCGTCCGCCGCTCCGTCGGCGAGGCCGCTCGCGACCTGGCCGGTGGACTGCGCGAGCCGGCGGGCGGCGGCCCGCAGTTCCGGATCGGCTCCGGGGTCGCTCTCCAGCAGGCCCAGCAGCAGTTCGGCCTGCTCCCGGGCCTGCCCGGCCTCCTGCCGCACCTGGGCGGGCGCCCCCTGCGCGCCGTCGGCGGCGGCCGCCGTCTCGGCGTCCTGCTCCAGGGCGCGGGCGAGGGCGCGCAGCCGGGCGCTCCCCTCCTTCAGGACGGGCACGACGGCGTCCGCCGCCCGGTCGGCCTTGGGCACCTGGGCGTGGACCTGCCGGTAGGCCTCCGCGTTGCCGTCGGCGACCTGCCGGGCGCCGTCGGTGAGCTCGCCGAGGCCGCGGCCCAGCTTCCGGGAGCCGTCCGCGGCCTCGGTCAGGCCCGCGGTCAGCTTCGCCGCTCCGGCGGTGAGCTTCCCCGTGGCGGTGGCGGCGGTGCCCAGGCCGGTGGAGAGCCGCCGGGTGCCGGTCCTGAGCCGGCCGAGCCCGTCGCTCAGCTCACCGGCTCCCCGGCCGAGCGCGCCGGTGCCGTCCAGGGCCTTGCGGCTGCCGTCGTGGAGCCTGTCCGCGCCGTCGGCGGCCTTGGCGGTCGCGTCGTGCAGCTCGCCGAAGGAGACGAAGACGCCGTCCCAGTAGTCCTTGAGCGCCGTACGGCTCGCGGCGTCCTTGACCTCGGCGAACACCGCGTCGGAGATGGTGCCCATGATGTAGCTGCGGCCGGTGTCCACCGTGACGCCCAGCTCCGCCGGGGTCGGCGTGCCGTCGCCGGAGGGGGAGGCGAGCCGGGCGCTGAAGTCGGCGGGGATCGTCAGGGAGAGGTAGAAGGAGCCGTCGGCGACGCCGTCGGCGGCCTGGCGGGCGTTCACCCGGCGCCAGGCGAAGACCTCGCGCTCGACGAGCTCGTCGGCCAGCTCCCGGCCCGCGTCGACGGTCTCGCCGCCGGCCTCGGCCGGGCGGTCCTCCATGACGAGCGCCACCGGGATGTTCTCCAGGTTCCCCTGCGGGTCCCAGAAAGACCACAGGTACAGCCCGGCGTAGAGCAGCGGCAGCATCACCACGCCCGCCAGCGCGGCCCGGGTGAGCCGCGAGCGGGTGAAGCGCCGCAGTTCCAGCCGTCCCAGCCGGACCGGTCTCATCGCTGCTCCTCTTCGTCGGATGCGCCCCCGGCCTCCGGTGGGCCGGGCGGGTGCAGGTGCAGGGTCTGATGGAGGGTCCCGGGCAGGGGCCGGTCGAGGGGCCGGTCGAGGGGCCGGGGTCGGTCGAGGGGTCGGTCGAGGGGCCGGGGCGGCGTCCGCGGCAGGGGGCTCTCGGTGCAGGAGGCGACGATGGTCAGTCCCTGCGCGGCCAGGTCCTCCAGGGTCGTCCAGAGCGCGGCGCGCCGGTCGCCGGGGAGGCCGGCGTCGACGTTGTCGAGTGCGAGCAGCCCCGGCTCGTCGAGCAGGGCGAGCGCGACGCCGAGCCGTACCCGCTGCTCGCGGTCGAGCTCGCGGACCAGGGTGCGGTCGTCGGGGGAGAGGTCCAGTCCGGCCCGCTCCAGCGCGGCCGCGGCCAGGCCCGCGCTCCGGGCGTTCCAGAACAGGCCCCGGGAGCGCTCGTGCACGTGCTCGCGGACGGTCAGCGACCTCTCCAGGTCGTTGACCCCGTCGACCAGGCCCAGCGCGGCGACCCGCCGGATCGCCCGCGGCCGGGTGTGCCCGGCGACGGAGAGCACCCCCGCGGTGGGGCGCATCCGCCCGGCCAGGGTGAGCAGCAGGCTGCTCCGGCCGCTGCCCGTCCGCCCGGCGAGGGCGGTGAGGCTGCCCGCCGGGGCGTCCAGGTCGATGCCGCGGTAGACCGGCCCGTGCCGGCCCTCCAGGGACAACCCGGCCGCGTGCACGGCCACCCCTCCGGACACCGGCGCCCTCCTTTATGAACTGACTGGTCAGTACAAAAAATAGCACAGGAAAAAGCCCCGCCCTGCGCGGGCGGGGCCGTCCGGCGGATCAGGCCGCGCCGGTGGAGCCGTACTCCTGCAGGAAGAGCGCCTCGGAGACGATCGTGCGGCGGAGCTCCTCGACGACGAGCCGCTCGTTGGGCGCGTGGATCGAGGCGCCGTCGTCCTCGGCCCCGAAGAGCAGGACCTCGGCCGCGGGGAACTGCCTGACCAGGGTGGAGACCAGCGGGATCGAGCCGCCCGCGCCGACGTCGCGCGGCGGGCGGCCGTAGGCGCGCTCCATGGCCCGGTTGAGCGCGGAGCGGGCCGGGCCCGCCGTGTCGGCGAGGAAGCCCGAGCCCATCGTGTAGTCGGTGACGTCCACGCGGACGCCCCAGGGCGCGACCTGCTGGAGGAAGTCGACCACGGCCTCGATCGTCGTCTTGGGATCGCCCGCCGGGGGGACGCGCACGGTGACGCGGGCCCTGGCCGCGGGCTGGACCGCGTTGATCGCGCCGGAGACGGTCGGCACGTCCAGGCCGGTGACGGTGATGGCGTAGGAGGCCCACAGGCGGTCGGCGAGCGAGCCGGAGCCGACCAGCGAGACCCCGTCCAGCACGCCGGCGGTCTCGCGGAACTCCTCCTCCGACGGCCCGACCCCCAGGAAGGTGCCGCGCGGCAGGCCGGGGACGCGGATGTCGCCGTGGTCGTCGTGCAGGGCGGCGAGCATCCGGATGAGCGCGGCCAGGGCGTCCGGGGCCGCGCCGCCGAACGAGCCGCTGTGCAGCGGCTCCTCCAGGGTGCGCACCTCGATGGTGAACGCCCCCATGCCGCGCAGCGAGGTGGTCACCGACGGGTCGCCCACCCGGGGGTTGCCGGTGTCGGCGATGATCATCGTGTCGGCCCGGACCAGCTCGGGGTTGCGCTCGACGAACGCCTCCAGGCGCTCCCCGGCGTACTCCTCCTGGCCCTCGATGAGGACGCGGACGCCCACCGGGAAGCGGCCCTGGAAGACGCGGAGCGCGGCGACGTGGGAGATGATGCCGGACTTGTCGTCGGCGGCGCCGCGGCCGTGGATCGCCCCGTCGATCTCCGTCGGCTCGAAGGCCGGGGTGCGCCACAGGGCCGGGTCGCCCGCGGGCTGGACGTCGTAGTGGGCGTAGAGCAGCACGGTCGGCGCGCCCGGCGGGGCGGGGGCCTCGGCGTAGACGGCGGGGAAGCTGCCCTCCACCGGGATCTGCCGGACGTTCGGCAGGCCCGCGCCGCGCAGCAGTTCCTCGGTCAATGCGGCGGCCGCGCGCACCGGCTCCTCCGGATGGCCGGGGAAGGCCACCGAGGGGATGGAGACGAGCCGCTTGAGCTCTTCGATCGCCCGGGGCAGGTCCGCGGCGACGGCGCCCTCGATCTCGTCAGGAGTCAACACTTTCCCTCGCATCTCGACAGCTGGTCCTCCCCCTATTTGAGCACAGCCGCCGTACGGCCGTGCCCGGGTGCCGTACGGCCGCATCCCGGCGCCGCACCCCCTCCGCGGCAGGCCGGCGCCCCGCTCCGCCGCGCCCGGCGCCCCGCTCCACCGTGCCCGGCCCGGGGTGGCTCCCGGCTGGCTCCCGGGTGGCTCCGGTGCGGTTCCGGTGCGGTTCCGGGGCCGCCAGAGAGGGGGGGCATCGCTGATTTCGTTGCCTTCCGGCGAATCGGGCGCGGATTCCGGCGTTGTCACCACATGGTCCAACGCTTTCACTTGTCAAGACTCCGGCGTGGTGTGCACACTGTGGGGAGCCCAGCTCACCGAGGGAAGATGGCGATGACGCACCCCGAGAACACCGACGCGACGTCGGTCATGAAGGCCGCGCAGGACAACCTGTGGATGCACTTCACCCGGCACGGCTCCTACGCCGGCGCCGACGTGCCGATGATCACGCGGGGCGAGGGCGCCTACGTCTACGACGTCGACGGCAAGCGCTACCTCGATGGCCTGGCCGGGCTGTTCGTCGTGCAGGCCGGGCACGGGCGCAGCGAGCTGGCCGAGGCCGCCGCCAAGCAGGCCCAGGAGCTGGCCTTCTTCCCCCTGTGGTCCTACGCGCACCCCAAGGCCGCCGAGCTGGCCCAGCGCCTGGCCGCGCAGACCCCCGGCGACCTGAACCGGGTCTTCTTCACCACCGGCGGCGGCGAGGCCGTCGAGACCGCCTGGAAGCTCGCCAAGCAGTACTTCAAGATCACCGGTAAGCCGCTCAAGCACAAGGTGATCAGCCGCCAGATCGCCTACCACGGCACCACCCAGGGCGCCCTGTCGATCACCGGCGTGCCCGCCTTCAAGGTGATGTTCGAACCGCTGGTGCCGGGCTCGGTCCGGGTGCCGAACACCAACCACTACCGCGCCGACGAGATCACCGGCGTCCCCGGCATGACCCCCGAGCAGTACGGCCACTGGGCCGCCGAGCGGGTCGCCCGCGCCATCGAGATGGAGGGCCCGGAGACCGTGGCCGCCGTCTTCGTCGAGCCGGTGCAGAACGCCGGCGGCTGCTTCCCGCCGCCGCCCGGCTACTTCCGGCGGCTGCGCGAGATCTGCGACGCCTACGACGTGCTGCTCGTCTCCGACGAGGTCATCTGCGCCTTCGGCCGGCTGGGCACCATGTTCGGCGGGCAGAAGTTCGACTACGTCCCCGACATCATCACCTGCGCCAAGGGCATGACGAGCGGCTACTCGCCGATCGGCGCCATGATCGCCTCCGAGCGCCTCTTCGAGCCGTTCAAGAACGGCACCGAGATGTTCGCCCACGGCTACACCTTCGGCGGCCACCCCGTCTCCGCAGCGGTGGCGCTGGCCAACCTCGACCTCTTCGAGCGCGAGGACCTGCTCGGTCACGTGACCCGTAACGAGCCGGTCTTCCGCGCGACCCTGGAGCGTCTCCTCGACCTGCCGATCGTCGGCGACGTGCGCGGCTCCGGATTCTTCTGGGGCATCGAGCTCGTCAAGGACAAGGCGACCAAGGAGACCTTCACCGCGGACGAGTCCGAACGGATGCTCCGCGGGTTCCTCTCCAAGGCCCTCTACGACGCGGGCCTGTACTGCCGTGCCGACGATCGCGGAGACCCCGTGATCCAGCTCGCCCCGCCGCTCATCTGCGGCCCGAAGGAGTTCGACGAGATGGAGTCGATCCTGCGCTCCGTGCTGACCGAGGCGTGGAACCGGCTCTGACCCCCTCCGTCCCGCCGGAGCTCCGGAAAGGAAACCCCCCATGAAGATCGGTGTGCCCGCCGAGGTCAAGAACCACGAGTACCGCGTCGCCGCCACCCCGGCCGGCGTGCACGAACTCGTCCGCCACGGCCACGAGGTGTCCGTGCAGCGCGGCGCGGGCCTCGGCTCGCACTTCCCCGACGAGGACTACCTGGCGGCCGGCGCCAAGATCGCCGACTCCGCGGACGCGGTGTGGCAGGAGGCCGACCTGGTCCTCAAGGTCAAGGAGCCGATCGCGGAGGAGTACCCCCGCATGCGCCCCGGCCAGGTGCTCTTCACCTACCTGCACCTGGCGGCCGGCCGCGCGTGCGCCGACGCCCTCCTGGAGCGGGGGGTCACCGGCATCGCCTACGAGACCGTCCAGTCCGGGAGCGCCCTGCCGCTGCTCGCCCCGATGTCGGAGGTCGCCGGCCGGCTGGCCCCGCAGGTCGGCGCCTACCACCTGATGCGCTCCAACGGCGGCCGGGGCCTGCTCCCCGGCGGCGTGCCCGGCGTGGCGCCGGCCAAGGTCGTCGTCATCGGCGCCGGCGTCTCCGGCCTCAACGCGGCCCAGATCGCGGTCGGCATGGGCGCGGACGTCACGGTCCTCGACCTCGACGTCGACCGCCTGCGCTTCATCGACGCCGTCTACCGGGGGCGGATGACGACCCTGGTCTCGACCTCCTACGCGATCGAGCAGGAGGTCCTGGAGGCCGACCTGGTCATCGGCGCGGTGCTGATCCCGGGCGCCAAGGCCCCGACCCTCGTCTCCACCGACCTGGTCTCCCGGATGAAGCCGGGCTCCGTGCTCGTCGACATCGCGATCGACCAGGGCGGCTGCTTCGAGGACTCCCGCCCGACCACGCACGCCGAGCCGACCTACCGGGTGCACGACTCGATCTTCTACTGCGTGGCCAACATGCCGGGCTCGGTGGCCAACACCTCCACCCGCGCGCTGACCAACGCGACCCTGCCGTACGCGGTCAGGCTCGCCGACCTGGGCTGGCGGGAGGCCCTGCGGCAGGACGCGACCCTCGCCCCGGGCCTCAACACCCACGCGGGCCTGCTGACCAACGAGCCGGTGGCCGCCGCCCTCGGCCTGCCGTTCACCCCGGTCTCCGAGGTGCTCGCCCGGTCGTGACGTGACGCCCGGCGTGACGTGACGCCCGGCCGTCCGGGTCGTGACGCCCGCCGCCCGCCCACCGGCGGCGGGCGCGACGTGCCCCGCCGCCCGTCGGCGGCGGGTACGGCCGGGCGGCGTCAGCGTGTCTCCAGGCGGCTCCGCAGCTCGCGGGCGGTCACCAGGACGTGCTCGATCTCGGCCGGGGTCGGCCAGGGTGCGCTGCCCGGCCGGAGCAGCGTGGCCCTGACCGCGCTCAGGTGCTCGACCGCCCCCCGGTGCAGCCCGCTCCGCTCGGCCAGCCAGTCCACGACGCCGGTGTGGTCGAGCAGCGGCCGGGTGACCAGGTCCCAGGTGCCGAGGATCTCGGTCAGGTCGCCGGGGGCGAGCGCGGCGCCGCCCCGGCGGGCCACGGCGGCGGCCGTCAGCTCGGCGCGGGCGACCAGCTCGGGCTCGGCCGTACGGTCCCACGGCGACGACGGCGGAGAGGGCGGCCACGGCTCGCTCCGGTAGAGCTCGGTCAGTTCCGGAGCCGCACCGGTCATCGAGAGCAGCGCCGCCAGTTCGGCCGCCGCCTGGCGGTGACCCGCGAGCGCCGCCTGGCGGAACCAGTGCTGCCCGCCCTTCAGGTCGTTCAGCTCCGCGATGAGCAGCAGCCCGAAGTTGAAGGCGGACTCCGCGTCGCCGCAGGCCGCCGCCCGGCCGAACCAGTGGCTGGCCGCGTGGGGGTCCTTCAGCTCCACGCAGACGAAACCGGCCGTCCGCTGGTCGTCGATCCGGCCCGCCTGCGCGGCCTGCTCGAACCAGGCGCGGGCGGTGCGCAGGTCGCCGCGGGCCAGCGCGATCCCGCCGAGCCGCGAGGCGGCGCCCGGATGCTCGTTCCGGGCGGCCATCCGGTAGCACGCCTCGGCGCCCTCCGGGTCGCGGTGGGCGGCCATGAGCAGGCCGAGGTGGTAGGCCGCGTCCGCGTGGCCGTTGCGGGCGGCCAGTTCCCACCAGCGCAGCGCCTCGTCCTCGGCGCCGGAGGAGTAGGCGAGGAAGCCGAGATCGTGCGCCGAGAGCGGGTCGCCGTCCAGGGCGGCCCTGCGGTGCCACTCCCCGGCCTCGTTCGGTTCGCCGGCGTCCTCGCAGATCAGGGCCAGCCTCCGGGCCGCGGGCCGGGAGCCCGCCCGGGCCGCGGCCTCGAACCACCGCCGGGCCGCAGGCAGGTCGCCGTGCTGCTCCATCAGGAGCGTGGCCAGGTTGAGCGCGGCCTCGACGTCGCCGCCGTCCGCGGCCCGTTCGTACCAGCGCACGGCCTCGTCGAGACTGCCGTGCTTCTCGTGCCACACGCCGAGGTTGTAGGCGCTGTCCAGGTTGCCCGCGGCCGCGGCCCGCTCCCACCAGTGCCGCGCCGTCGACCGGTCGCCCCGCTGCGCGTGGCGGCGGCCGAGCAGGTGCGCGGCGTGCGCGTCGCCGCCCTCGGCGGCCCGCAGCAGAGCCGTCTCGTCGACCGCACCGTCCGCACCGTCCGCGCGGTCCGCACCGTCCGCGCGGTCCGTGTGGCCTGCGCGGTCCGCGCCGTTCGCCTCACCGGTGCCGTCCGTACGGTCCGCGCGGTCCACCTCACCGGTGTCGCCCGTGGCGCCCGGGGCGTCCTGCCCGGTGCTCCGGGGAGCGGGCACCAGAGCCGCCATGGTCGTCTCCGGATCCTCCGGCCACCACCCCATGTCTCTCCTCCTCGCAGCCAAACCACAGGTTCGCACGCGACCGATCGGCAGCGGAGCTTGACCTGCTCCCCGCCCTGAGGGGACGGGGATTCCCGTGCCGCTCACGCGGCAGCCCGCGGCGCGCTGTGGAACGGGTGCTTGGCGCTTCACCGACCCGGGCATCCCCGCAGTCTCCACGCCCTGAGACGACCGGCCCGGCCGCCTGTCCTTTGATTCTGATGCATTTCGCCGCGTTCACGTCGGCGTGCTCGGTGTGCCCGCAGGCGGTGCAGCGGAAGAGCGCTTGGCTCTCGCGGCTCTTCGCATCCACCCGCCCGCAGGCCGGCACCGAGCACGTCTGGGACGTGTACGCGGCCGGAACCGTACTGACGAGGCTGCCGGTGTAGCGAGCCGCCGAGCGGACCGCGACCTCCAGTCCGTACCAGCCTTTGTCCAGGATCGCCTTGTTCAGGCCGGACTTCTGCGCCACCCGCGCACCCGGCGCCGCGGCCGTGCCGGACGCCGAGGCGGTCATCACGCGCACGTGCAGGTCCTCCAGCACGATGTGCGCGTAGTCGCGGGTCAGCCGGTGCTCGGCCTGGGCGGTGAAGTCCGCCCGCCGCCGCCGCACCCGCCCCATGATCACCCCCAGGGCACGCACCACCTGCTTGCGGCGGGCCGAGCCCCTGCGCGCCCGCGCCAGACGGCGCTGCAGGCGCACATACCGCTGCGCCTCACCGGCCGACAGATAACCCTGATCGGCCACCCGCCCGGTTTTCCCCGCCGTCGGCGGCACCAGTGCGGACACGCCGGTGGCGGTGGCGTGGCGGCGGTCGAAGAACTCCCCCTCGGAGGTGACCGCGGCGCTCACCACGCCCCGGTCCACCCCGACCGTCGCCTCGGGGCGGGCATGGACCTGCGGGGTGGACTGCCCGTCCTCGATGAGGAAGGAGATGAACCAGTGGGCGCCGTCGCGGGAGACGGTCGCCGAGCGCACCGCCCCGCCCAGCGGCCGCGACAGCCGGAAGCGCACCCAGCCGAGCTTGGGTAGGAACACCCGCGCCCACCGGCGGTTGACCGTCTGGACCGGGATGTGCTTGGGGGTGGGGAACCGGAACGACGGCCGCCACCGGGCCCGGGCCTTCCAGCGGACCTTCCAGGTGCCGTGCCGCCGGCACGCCGTATCCAGGTCCTTGAGCGTCTGCTGCAAAGCCTGCGCGGGAGCGGTGGCCGGCCAGGGGAAGTCGGTCTTGGCGTCGGCGAGTTGCCTGCACTGCTCGGCGTAGCCGATGAACGCGCCCCGCCTGCGGTAGGCGCGGCGCTGCTCCAGGGCGGTGTTCCACACCGACCGGCACACGGCGGTGATCCGCTCGGCGGTCAGTCTCTGCCCGTCGTCGAACTCCAGCCGGTATCTGCGTCCGGTCAGCATGCGAAACACCCCCCGCCTCATCGACCGCCCGCCTGCCGTGTGCGGACTCGAACACGTTAGCGGCCACTTCATGATCGGGGAGGGTGAATGGCGGCACGGTGGGCACCGGGTGTCCGCGCCGCCCGCCCAGTGGGTCGCGGTGACCGCGTAAGGAAGGAATGTCACACCGCCGCCGTTGATGTCCTTTTGGTCGCTTGTGCTGCATGAGGAAGGCTGGTCGCGGGCTCGTTGCCGGGCCATGGACGCGGCTGAGCGAACAACCCCGGCTCGATCTCCACGAGAATGCCCAGGCCTACCAGGCGCTTGAGCTTGGCGCGGGTGTTCTCGATGTTCTTACGCGCCAGGGGCAGGTCCAGGGCCAAGCAGAGGTCCCGCGCTCGTGAGGGCCGGCCGATGTCGGCCATGAGGGCGAGAATCTGCTGGTAGGCGGGATGGTCGGGCACTGCGGGAGCCGATGGCGGCGGGGATGGCGCATCGGGCTCGTCGGCCAGGACGAGCAAGGTCTTGCGGGTGATCCGCAGATGATCGAGGTCCTGGTCGAGATCCCGCAGGCGGACGGTCAACTCCTCGATCTGGGCTTGGATCTGTTCGATGTGGCCGGTCAGCGCCTTCTCGCGGGCGTCGATCCGGTCCAGCAGCCACGCGCCGGGGTCCGGGGCGCTCACGTGCCGCGCGGGACAGGAGCGGAAGGGCCGGTCAGCCGGCGGGACATCACATCGGTCATCGCCCAGTACACCCGTGACTCGGAGCTGGCCGGATCGTGTTCGTAGTCTGAATGGATACAGCCCGCTACAGGCGGCCGTGTCCCCAACCAGCCATTCACGGCATATGCGAAGGTCAGCGGTTAAAAGACAAGCTCAGATGAAGGTGATGAAGCCGACGTACATCCCCATCGAGCAGACGTAACGCAGTGACCCCGGACGGCGCGGGGCGAGCCGTACCACGGCGGGCAGCGCCACGTCGCGGCCGTCGACGGTGAGCGACCGGGTGCAGCCCGGTGTCCCAGCGAGGTGGAAGGAGATCTCGGTGGGAACCCCCGCGCGGGCGGTCGCGATCCCGGGCCGGTAGCCGCGGTCCGTCGCCCACACGTCGATCCGCTGCACGCCGTCGGCGCCGACCGGCCGCACCGGTGACGCGGCGGCCGCCGCACCCACCGCGCCGCCGGGGGAGGGGAGCCAACCGCCCAGCCGGAGCCCGGAGCCGGCGGTCCACAGGCCCGCGACCAGCGCGGCCACCCCGGCCAGTGCCGCCAGCCGGGTCGCGGCCACCCGCCGCAGCACCAGCCCCAGCAGCGCGAACGCGGGCGCGGTGCCCGCCGCGAACCCGGCCATGACGGCCGCCCCGCCCGCCGCCGAGCCGCTGGAGACCGCCACCGCCTCCGTGCTGAGCGTGACCCCGCAGGGCACCAGGACCGTCGCCGCCCCCAGCAGCACGGCCCGCCGGGCGGAGGGCGCGGGACCGGCGCGGAGCGCGGACACGACCGGCGGGCACGGAGCGGAGCCGCGGACGAGCGACTGGAGCCCGAAGACGGCGACCGCGATCCCGGCCGCGACGAGCAGCGCCGCCCGGACCGGAGGGCCGAGCCGTACGGCGGAGCCCACCAGGCCGAGCAGGACCCCGGCCGCCACGTGGGAGGCGAGCCGTCCGGCGAGGAAGAGGGCGACGGCCTTCGGGCCCGACTGTCCGGCGGGCGTCCGGCACACCCCGCCGGCGGTCCCGGACGGCCCGCCGCCTGCGGGAGGGTTCGGACCTCCGGGCGTCCCGTCGGGCGCGGCGCGGCTCCGGGACGTCCCGCCGGGCGCACCGCCGCTCCCGGACGGCTCGCCGGGTGTTCCACGGCCTCGAGGGGACCGGCGGGCTCCGGAGGCCAGCCCGGCCAGCAACCCGCCCTGCGCCGCCGTGCACGAGGCGGTGCCCGCCGCCAGCCCGGCGGCCAGACCGCCGGTGAACAACGTGATCACCTCGGCGCTCAACGACCGCCCCCCGCCCGGGTCTCCACGCCCCGAACGCTAACCGCCCCCGGCGTGAGCGAACAGTGACACTTCGCTCACCCGCGGCCACGACGGAGGAGCGAGGGCGGGGCGACCCGGACTATCCGAGGGCGTCGGCGAAGATCGAGGTGTCCAGGGTGAAGTCGACGGGCGCGGGGAGGTGGAGGGGGCTGCCCACGGCGACGCGGGAGACGGTCTGGTACTCGCCCCCCTTGGGGTCGCTGAAGACGGTCACGGTGGCGGGGGCGGCGACGGGGTCGATGAGGAGCATCACGGGGACCAGGCCCATGGCGTAGAGATCGGGCTTGCGGTCGCGGTCGTCGATGACGCTGCCGGGAGAGACGATCTCGGCGACCATGAACAGGCCGGAGGAGAGCAGTTCGCGCGTGCCCCAGCGGGGGCAGTCGGCGGGGGCCAGCACGAAGTCCGGCTCGACCGGGTCGCGGGGGCCGTCGATGGAGACGTCGACGTTGCCGCTGAAACCATCCCAGCCTCTCTCCTCGATGATCGGCAGCAATGCGGAATAGAGGCGCATTGCGATCCTGGCATGCTCGGGGGTGCCTACCGGACTCACTATCAGACTCCCGTCGATGACTTCGGTCCGCAGCCCGGGGAGCTGCGGGAGCGCGTCGAACAGCTCGCGCGCGGTGCTGGGCAGGGGCCGGGACGCCGTCTCGGGGGTGGGGCGCAGGTCGGCGGGCTGCCGCCGTGACGTCATGACCATGATCGCGTGTCCCTTCGTGTTCCCGTGAACACGGTCAGTATCGCAAACGTCTGATCGGATCGCGAGGAGTTCAGGCCCAGCCGGGGCGGACCAGGCCGGACTCGTAGGCGATGACGACGAGCTGGGCGCGGTCGCGGGCGTGCAGCTTGGTCATGGTGCGGCTGACGTGGGTCTTGGCCGTCGCGGGGCTCATGAAGAGCTCGCGGGCGATCTCGTCGTTCGTCATCCCGGTGCCCACCAGGGCGAGGACCTCGCGCTCCCGGTCGGTGAGCGCGGACAGGTCCGTCCCGGCGACGGGCTCCTTGGCGCGGCCGGCGTACTCGGCGATCAGCCGCCGGGTCACCCCGGGGGAGAGCAGGGCGTCCCCGGCGGCGACGACGCGGACGGCCTGGATCAGCTCGGCGGGCTCGGTGTCCTTGACCAGGAAGCCGCTGGCGCCGCCCCGGAGGGCCTCGAAGACGTACTCGTCGAGCTCGAACGTGGTCAGGATGATGACCCTCGGCCCGGGGGGCATGCGCCGGGTGGCGGTGAGCCCGTCCATGCCGGGCATCCGGACGTCCATCAGGACCACGTCCGGCCGGTGCTCCTCCGCCAGGGCGAGGGCCTCGGCCCCGTCGGCGGCCTCGGCCACCACGGCCATCCCGGGCTGGGCGTCGAGCAGCGCCCGGAACCCGGCCCGGACCAGGGCCTGGTCGTCGGCGAGGACGATCCTGATCACGTCGTCTCCTCGGGCGGGGGCGTCGTCACGGCTCTGGTCGGGCGCGGGCGTCACGGTGTCCTCCCCGGCGTCCTGCCCGATGTCCCCTGCATCTGCTCCGGTGTCCTGCCCGGCGCCCTGGCCGGGACGGACGCGGCGGCGTCCTGCCCGGTGCGGCCGTCGCGCACCGGCTCAGGGATGGGCAGCCGCGCCTCGACGCGGAAGCCCGGTCCGAAGGGGCCCGCGGTCAGGGCGCCGCCGAGCGCGGCGGCACGCTCGCGCATGCCGGGGATGCCGTTCCCGCCGCCCAGTCGCTCTCCGGCGTCCCCGCCGGGTCTTCCTCCGGCGTCCCCGCCTGAATCCCCGCCGGGGACACCGGCCGGGCGGCCGTCCGGACCCGCAGGAGGGATCCGGGGAGCGCCGGAGTCGGTGACCCGGATCAGCAGCTCGCGGGCGCCGTACTCCAGCAGGACCGCGACGGAGGAGCCGGGGGCGTGGCGGCGCGCGTTGGTGAGGGCCTCCTGCACGATGCGGTACCCGGCCCGCTCGACGCCCGGGGGGAGCGGCCGGACGCCTCCGGCGGTCTCCACGGTGACGTCGAGGCCGCTCCGCCCGACCAGCTCGCCCAGCCGGTCCAGCCCGGCGGTGGGGGAGCGCGGGGCGTCGTCGCGCAGGACACCGATCACCGAGCGCATCTCGGTCAGCACGTCCTTGGAGGCCTGCTTGATCGTGGCGAGCGCGGTGCGGGCCTGCTCGGGGTGGTCGTCGATCAGGTGCAGCGCGGTGGAGGCCTGGACGTGGATGAGCGAGATGTTGTGCGCGAGCACGTCGTGCAGCTCCTGGGCCATGGTCAGCCGCTCCTCGCTGACCTGCCGCCGCGTCTCCTCCCGCGCCGTCCGCTCCCGCTCGGTCCTGCGCTCCCGCCTGGCCCGCGCGAACTCGCCCGCGGCCAGCAGCACCCCCATGACGGCGGCCATCGCCAGGGAGTGCCACAGACCCGGGCTGGGGACGGGCGCCAGCCAGGTGGTGTGGACGAGGAAGAACGCGTAGGTCGCCGCCGCGGCCGTCCAGGCGGTCCGCCGGTGGCCGAGGACGAGGGCGCGGTAGAGCGCGATGGCCGGGCTGAAGAAGATCGGGCCGTAGGCGTAGCCCAGGGAGACGAAGACGATCATCGTGACGAGGGTGACGGCCAGGGTGAGCACCGGGTGGCGCCGCCGCCAGAACAGGGCGAGCGGCCCGGCGAGCAGCAGGGCGACGCCGAGCGGGTCCACCGGGAGCCGCTCGGGCTGGTTGTCCTGCGCTCCGTAGTTGGTCGCGACCTGGACGGCCCCCACGACCAGCGGGAGCATCCGGTCGGTCCAGCGGGGTCGGGTGCGCACGCCAGCACCCTACGCCCGCCCGCCTGGCCTGCACGTCCGCCCGGAGGCTCGGGATCCGCTACATCCGCGGTGGTACGTCAGGCTGACAACTCCGTCAAGGTGGGTAAAGCTGTGCGCGGGAGGACATATGATCACTCATCGCTCCGCCGTACCGCTCGCGGTGATCCTGGTGGCGGGCTCCGCCGTGCTCACCCGGCCGGCCGCGGCCACCCCACCGACCCCACCGACTTCGCAGACCGCCCCGCAGACCGCCCCGCAGACCGCGCGGCCGGCCGTATCGGAGGCCCCGCCGGCCCCGGCGTCGGCCGGGGGGCCCGCCGGAGGCCTGACCGGGAAGACCCCCGTCGCCGAAGGGTACGGCGGCGCGGTCTCGACCGTCGACCCGGACGCGAGCCGGGCGGCGCTGAAGGTCCTCAAGCGCGGCGGCAACGCCGTCGACGCGGCGGTCGCGGCGGCGGCCGTGCTGGGGGTGACCGAGCCCTACTCGGCCGGACTGGCCGGAGGCGGGTTCCTCCTCCACTACGACGCGCGGCGCGGGAGGGTCCACACGATCGACGGCCGCGAGACGGCCCCGAAGGCGATGACGGCGACCTCGCTGGAGGGGATCCCGTTCGAGGAGGCCGTCACCAGCGGGCTCTCGGCCGGGGTGCCCGGCAGCGTCGCCCAGTGGGAGCTGGCGCTGCGCCGGTTCGGCACCCTCTCGCTCCGCGAGGCGCTGCGGCCCGCGATCGAGGTGGCCGAGCGGGGCTTCACCGTCGACCGGACGTTCCACGACCAGACCGCCGCCAACGCGGCCCGGTTCGCGGACATCGCCTCCACCGCGAAGCTCTTCCTGCCCGGCGGCGCGCCGCCGGAGGTCGGCTCCACGTTCCGCAACCCCGAGCTGGCCGAGACCTACCGCACGCTCGGCAGGAAGGGCCCCGGCTGGCTGTACGGCGGGCGGCTCGGCGAGGAGGTCGTGGCGACCGTGAAGCGCCCGCCGGTCACGCCCGGCTCCGCCCGCACCGTCCGGCCGGGCCTGATGGAGCTGCCGGACCTGCGGGCCTACCGCGCGCTGGAGCGGCCGCCGACGAAGGTCGCCTACAAGGGCATGGACGTGTACGGCATGGCGCCTCCGTCCTCGGGCGGCTCCACCGTCGGCGAGGCGCTGAACATCCTGGAGGCGCTGCCGGAGGTCGGGCCGCACGAGTACCTGGAGGCGTCCCGGCTGGCCTTCGCCGACCGGGGGAGGTACGTCGGGGACGTCCCCGGCGTGCCGCTGGCGGAGCTGCTCTCCGACGGGTTCGCCAAGGAGCGCGCCTGCCTGGTCACCGGGCGGGCGATGGCGCACCCGGCCCCGGCCGGTGAGCCCGACGGGACCTACGGGCCGTGCCCGGCGGACTCCCCGGTCCCCTCCGCGTCGCCAGGGACCGGCACGGCCGCCCCGGAGGGGCCGGAGACCACCCACCTGGTGGTGGCGGACCGGTGGGGGAACGTGGTCGCCTACAACATCACCATCGAGTCGACCGGCGGCAACGGCATCGTCGTCCCCGGCCGGGGCTTCCTGCTCAACAACGAGCTGACCGACTTCACCTTCGGCCCGGCCCCGGGCGACCCGAACCTGCCCGGCCCCGGCAAGCGGCCCCGCTCGTCCATGGCTCCGACGATCGTCCTGGCCGACGGCGAGCCGCTGCTGGCCCTGGGCTCGCCCGGCGGGTCCACGATCATCACGACCGTGCTGCAGATCCTCGTCGGCCGCTGGGAGCTCGGCATGTCCCTGCCCGAGGCGCTGGCCGCGCCCCGGGCGACCCAGCGCAACACCGCCCAGACCCAGGCGGAGCAGGGGTTCATCGACCGGTACGGTGCCGAGCTGACCGGGCTCGGCCACAGCCTGGTCCTCAATCCGGAGATCGGCGCGGCCACCGCCGTGGAGTTCCTCGGCCGCGGACGGCTGCAGGCGGTCGCCGAGCCGTCCCGCCGGGGCGGCGGCAGCGCCCTGGTCGTCTCGCCGGGCCGCAGGTGACCATTCCGGTCGTCCCGCCGGGCCGTGGCTGATCGCGCCGGTCGTCTCTCCGGGCCGTCGCTGACCGCCGCCGCCCGGCTTCCGCCGCCCGGCTCCCGGCCCACCCGCCGCCCGGCCCACCCGCCGCCCGGCTCCCGGCCCACCCGCCGCCCGGCCCGCCGGTGGGCCGGGGGCCGGGCGGCGGCGGTCAGCGGATGAGCCGGTAGGCGCCGGGGTCGACCTTCCGGGTCCGGGCCCAGTACTCGAAGGTGAAACCCGGCCAGACGGTGCGGTTGACGCCGCGGGAGTCGAGGTACCAGCTCCGGCAGCCGCCCTCGTTCCAGACCAGGGCGGAAAGGCGCCGCTGGAGGCGGTCGTTGAAGGCGCGCTGGGCCTCGGGGCGGACGTCCAGCGCCCTGGCCCCGGTGCGGGAGAGCAGCCGCAGGCATCCGATCACGTACCGGACCTGGGACTCGATCATGAACACGACCGAGTTGTGGCCCAGGCCGGTGTTCGGCCCGAGGAGGAAGAACAGGTTCGGGAAGCCCGCGACGGTGACGCCGTGGTAGGCCTCGACGCCGTCCTGCCAGGCGTCCTGGATCTTCCGGCCGTTCCGGCCGGTGATCCGCTGGTCGTTCAGCGCGTCCACGACCTTGAAGCCGGTGCCGTAGACGATCACGTCGGCCGCGGTCTCCCTGCCGGCGGCGTCGACGATCGAGCCCTCCCGGATCTCGGTGATCGCGTCGGTCACGACCTCGACGTTCTCCCGGGTGAGCGCGGGGTAGTAGTCGTCGGACAGCAGGATGCGCTTGCAGCCGATGGTGTAGTCCGGGGTCAGCCTGGCCCGCAGCCCCGGGTCGGGGACCTGCCGCTCCAGGTGGCGCAGGGCCAGCGCCTCGTGCGCCTTCATCAGGCGCGGATCGACGGTGAAGCCGAGCGCGCGGGTCTCCAGGGTCCAGTAGATCGCGTTGCGCAGCGTCCGGGCGGCGCCGGGCAGGGCCAGCAGCCGCCTGGCCCGCTCCGGGAAGGCGAAGTCGGGTTTGGGCTGGATCCAGGGGGCGGTGCGCTGGTAGACGGTCAGGTGCGCGGCCCGCCGGGCGATCTCGGGGACGAACTGGACCGCGGAGGCGCCGGTGCCGATCACCGCGACCCGCTTGCCGGTCAGGTCCACCGAGTGGTCCCACCCGGCCGAGTGGAAGGCCGGTCCGCGGAAGCGCTCGCGACCCGCGATCTCCGGGAACGACGGGAGGTGCAGCGCGCCGGCGCCCGAGACCACCGCGTTGGTGGTGAACGCCTCCCCGTCGGCGGTGCCGACCCGCCAGGCGCGGGCCGCGTCGTCGTACTCCAGCGAGACGACCTCCGTGCCGAACCGTAGGTGCGGGCCGAGGCCGTACTTCTCCGCGCAGGCGCGCAGGTAGTCCCGGATCTCCTCCTGCGGGGAGAACATCCGCGACCAGCCGGGGTTGAGCTCGAAGGAGAAGGAGTACATGTGCGAGGGGACGTCGCAGGCGCAGCCGGGGTAGGTGTTGTCCCGCCAGGTGCCGCCGAGCTCGGCGGCCTTCTCCAGGATCACGAAGTCGTGGTAGCCGGCCTCCTTCAGCTTGATCGCCATGCACAGCCCGGCGAAGCCCGAGCCGATGATGGTCATCCCGGGGGAGGTTCTCATCCCATCTCCTTATTGGACTACCTGTCCAATGTAATGGGCGGCCCGTGCGTCGTCCATCCCGGCCGCCGCCGGACCGTCGGAAACCGACTGGTCGGTATGGCGGGGCGACCGGGCACGCGAAAAGCGCCGAGGGCGAGGCCGTCGGCGCGGGCGGACGTGTGCCGGGTCGTACGGCGGGGCGGTCGCCGCCCTGCCGTGCGGCCGGCGAGGGCGGCTAGAGGATCAGGTAGGCGGCGATGGCGGCGATGACCAGCACCACCACCACGCCCACCGCGATGGGGACGATCGGCGACCGCTGCTGCGGGGCGGCCTCCGGGTCCTTCCGCTGGGCGAACGCTCGGAACTGCTGGGTGTTCCCTGCCGGGTCGATCTGATGGTCAGACATGGGTCGACTTTAGCGACACATCGCGACTTTTCAACCTGTGTTCTCCGGTCCGCCCATCGTCGCTCCTCCCCGGTGTCCGGCCGGTTCCCGGGTTCCGGCCGGCCGGGCGGACGGCGGACCGGTGCGGGGGTGGCGCGGTCCTGGGGGCGGGACCGCGGGTGCGGGCGGATAGCGTGGTGCCATGCTCCGGATCCTGTTCTCTCCGCGCGTGGTGGTGCTCCACCTCCTCGCGGTCGGGGCGCTCGTCGTGTGCGGGCTGCTCGGCCGCTGGCAGCTCGGAGTCTTCGAGGACTCCGGCAGGCCCCAGTCCACGCGGGACCCCGCGCCGGTGGCGGTGGGCACGCTCACCGCGGCCGGCCGCCACCTGTCCGCCGACGCGATCGGCCGCCGGGTGACGGCGGAGGGGGCCTACGACGCCTCCCGGCAGCTCCTGGTGGCGCAGCGGGACGAGGGCCTGTGGATCCTGACCCCGCTCGACCTGGGCGACGGAACGGCGATCCCCGTCGTGCGCGGCTGGGTGCCCGCCGCCGGAGACCCGGCGGCGGCCGTGCCGCAGGGGAAGGTGACCGTGACCGGGCGGTTGCAGGGGTCGGAGCCGACCGACAGCGTGCAGCGCAGGACCCGGCAGCTGCCGCGGGGGCAGGTGCTGACGGTGTCGTCGGCGGAGCTGGTCAACCTGTGGCGGGGCGTGCGGCTGCGCGACGGCTTCGTGATCGCCACCGCCCAGTCCCCGGCCCCGCCCGCCGCCGTCCGGCCGGTCCACGCCCCCGCGCCGACCCAGGAGGGCGTGCTCACCTGGCGCAACCTCGCCTACGCCGCCCAATGGTGGATCTTCGGCCTGTTCGCCGTCTTCATGTGGTGGCACTTCGTGCGCGACGCCCTCCGGGGCGGGCGGGCCGCGCCGGAGCCCGGAACCGGTGCGGAGCCCGGAACCGGTCCGGATCCCGGCGCGGAGCCGGATCCCGGACGCGAGCCCGCCGCCGGTGCGGGCTCCGGGGCCGAGCCGGAGTCCCGGCCGGCCGCCGTCTGACCCCGCGCACGTCTCCGCCCGCTCCCGCATATCGTTGAACGTCCCCGATCCCCGACCCGAGGTAGATGACCGTGGAATCCGCCCTCAAGCCCTTCCGAGTCCTGGCGTACGTCGTCGGCGTGATGCTGCTCGTCCTGACCGGGTGCATCGTGCTCAGGTACGGCTTCGGCGTCGAGGGCCCGTCGAAGCTCGTCTCCCCGATCCACGGCTTCCTCTACATGCTGTACCTGGTGGCCGCGATGAACCTGGGCATGAAGGCCCGCTGGTCGTGGCAGTACATCCTGGGCGTGATGCTCGCGGGCACCGTGCCGCTGCTCTCGTTCGTCTTCGAGCGCAAGGTGACCCGGCGCGTGGAGGCGGAGACCGCCACCGCGGCCGTGGCCTGACCCCGCGCCGGGAGGGGGCCCGCCCGGGGACCCCCGCGAGACGGCACTCCACTCCGTGAGCGGCACCGTGGCGCGGAGACCCGCCGGAGCGGGTCTCCGCGCCGGGTCAGCGGCCGATGCCCCGCCTGCGGGCGCGCTTGAGCCGCTCCCGCTGGGAGGGGTCGAGCATCATGTAGCCGACGACCGGGGCGGCGACGACGCCGAGGACGACCAGCAGGGCCAGCCAACCCGGCAGGAAGATCCATGAGAGCAGCACGGCTGCTCCGGCGCCGATCGCGTACTTCTGGATGGGCGACATCCTCAACATCCTCCGAACGCGGAGCGCACGCCCCGCCTGGTGACATTCTGCGTCGCCCGTCCAACGGACGGGATCCCGCCCCGGTTCCATTTGAGATGTATCGCGATTTTCGTGCGAGTCGCCGTGGAGATGCTGGGGCGGCGGCGTCTCATGAAGAGGGCGGATGCCCTGTGCCCGCCTGGGCCGCCCTTCCGGCCCGAAGGGCTCCTCCCCCGAGGGAGCACGGAGCCGTCCTCGCCGGGTCAGCCGCGGGCCCTGAGCGCCTCGGCGATCCAGCGGGCCACCTTCGCACCGTTCTCCGCGACCCGGCCGTCGGCGTCCTCCTTGACGCCGCCCCGCTCGTACTCGACCTCGGCGACGAGGTTGCTGACGCGGAAGACCACGGTCACCTTGTAGGAGCCGCCGTAGAGCTTGCTCGGCCCGTAGCCGCCGGTGATGAAGGCCTCCTCCCCGAGGCCCTTGAGGTCCTGGGGCGGGAGGGGGGCGGGGGTGGCGCGCTCGCTCTGGTCGCGGGTGTCCTGCTTTCTGCCCGCGAGGTACTCCTGCGCCCGCCGTACCTCCGAACCGTCCTGCTTCTGGGCGACCAGGCGCACCCGCAGGTCGAACTTCTCCGTGCCGGGCTTGCGCCAGTCGGCGCTGTTGAGCCAGTTGCACTCGGCGGGCTCGACCTCCGAGCTCCGGAAGCCGGGGACCAGTTCCCCGGCCTGCGCGTCGGTGAGCAGGCCGCAGGCCCTCGGGGCGGCGGTGAAGCGGCCCCTGGCGCCGGGGTCCGTGCTCTCGTCCTCGGCGGAGCCGCTCAGCACCGGGACGAGCAGGATCCCGATGGTGACCGCCATGCCCGCCATCAGCACGCCGGTCAGCGCCACGATCGAGCGGGGCACGAGGACGCCGCCCGGCCGGCCCGCGGTGGAGGGTACGGCGGGGGCGGGACCGGAGTCCTCGGTGGAGGAGAGGTCCCGGCGGGCCGGAGGCGCGCCGTCCGGTGGGCCGGGCGGCGCGGAATCCGCAGGGGCGGGGGGGACGGGACCCGCCGGGGCGGCGGTGTCCGCGGGGGCGGAGGGGATCGCGGACGGCAGGGCGGGCGGCAGGGCGGGCGGCGCCATCGGAGCGGACGGCGCAGTCCGGCCGGAAGCCGTCGGGCCGGAAGCGGTCGGGCCGGAGGGGGGAGGTGAGGCACCGGGTGCCGTGGCGATCGAGGGCTGAACCCGGAACGGCACGGTCGGCTCGGGTGAGCCGGGCTGCGCGGCCCCGGCCGCTCCGGGCGGGAACGGCGGTGCCGTGCCCGGGTCCTGGGAGGTGAACGGCTGCGCGGCCCCGGCCGCTCCGGGCGGGAACGGCGGTGCCGTGCCCGGGTCCTGGGAGGTGAACGGCGGGGCCTGAAGCGGGGCGGCGGCCCGGGGCGACTGCGGCACCGGAGTCGGTGGGCCGGGGAGCGCGCGGCCCGGCTCGGAGTCCGACGGCGGGAGCGGGGACGCGCTGCCCGGAACGGAGGGCGACGGCGGGCCGGAGGGCGACGGCGGGGCGGGGAGGGCGGGAAACGACGGGGGGCGATCCTGGGAGACCGCCAGCAGGCCGTCGCGGAGCACGCCCGGGTCGGGGCGGAGGGCGGGGTCGCCCGCGAGGAGGCCGACCAGGATCGGAGCGAGCGGGCCGGCGTTCTGCAGCGAGGCGCCGGGAGCCGGCGGCCTGCCTTCGACGGCGGTGAACAGGGTCGCGCCCAGGGACCACAGGTCCGCGACGGGGCCGGTGACGCCTTCGGGAGCGGTGAAGACCGGGGAGCGGAGGGACGGCCCGGCCAGGACCACCCGATCCTGCGGCCCCATCAGGACCGAGCCCGGCCGTACGTCGCCGTGGGCCATCCCGTGCCGGTGCACGCTCATGAGCTGGTCCAGCACGGCCAGGCCGATTCGGGCGGCCTGAGCCGGCGCCACCGGGCCGTGGCGTCCGATGACGAGCTCCAGGGAGGTCTGCGCGGGGATCCCGAGACCGAGGGGATCGGCGCCGGAGACGCCGGAGCCCGGTCCGGTTCCGGCGTGCCTGCCGTACGGCCTGGGGGTGTCTGCCTGGTTCATCCGGCTGCCGCCTTCTGCTGTCTCAACGCGTCCGCGATCCAGGTCGCTGCGGTGTGGGCCCCCCTCTGGATCGCGGGGCCGTCCTTGCTGCCGTCCACCACGGTGTACTCGACCTCGACGACCAGGTTGTCCACGCGGAACGTCACGTGGCTCCGCTCCAGCCTGCCGGTCGTGCGGTTCTCGTACACGTCGTGGCCGAACGCCTCGTCCCCGACGGGCTTCACCGGCAGCGGACCGGTGGTCCTGGCGGAGCGGACCCCGGCGGAGACGCTCGATCGGCTCCAGACGAGCCTGCCGTCGGGGATGGTGCCGTTGCGCCGGTTGACGAAGAGCTCGTGGGCCTGCCGCGGGCTCCTGCCCCACTGCGCGGCCGGTCCGGCCGGGGCGACCGTCAGGCCCGTGCCGGGACTCGTCCAGGTGCAGCCGCCCTCATCGGTCGGCTCCCCCTCGCCCGCCAGGGCCGGGAGCAGCTGCCTGACCCGGTCTGCGGGGATCAGGCCGCACACGTCCACCGGGGAGGTGAAGGCGCCGGGCCGCTCGCTGAGCTCCGCGGCGGGGGTCGGCGCCGTGCCGGAGGAGACGAGCCCGGTCACGCCCATCGCGACCCCGGTGAGCACCGCCAGGGCGGTGATCTCGGCCGCGGCCCAGACCAGGGGACCAGCCGTGCGCAGCCACCGTGCCGGGGAGCCGTCCTTGCGGGTGAGCCGGGCGGCGAACGGCGTCCGGGCGGTGCGGGCCGTTCCGGAGGACGGCTCCGGGGAGACCCCGGAGGTCCCCGCGGCCGGGTCCCGACGAGAGCCGGTCCCACCGGACCGGAGGCCGTCGGGCTGGAGGCCGTCGGGTTGGAGGCCGTCGGGCTGGAGGCCGTCGGTCCGGACGGGGACGGGCGGCAGGGGGAGCGCGTGCTCCGGTGGGACCGGTCCGAGGCCGTCGTCGGCCCGGTCGGGGCCCGGCCCGGGGAGGGACGTCGCGGGGAAGGCGGGTCCGGGAAGGCCGTTCCCGGGGGAGGCGGGGGCGGGAGAGGCAGGGGCAGGGGCAGGGACGGGGGCGGGGAGGGACGTCGCGGAGGACGGTCCGGGGACGGCGGGGACGGAGGTGGCGGGTCCCGGGAAGGGCGTCTCGCGCAGGGCCGGGGTGGGGAACGCCGCGGAGACGGCCGGGGTGGGGAGCGCCGCGGAGACGGACGAGGCGGGGAGCGCCGCGGAGACGGACGAGGCGGGGAGCGCCGCGGAGACGGACGAGGCGGGGAGCGTTGCGGAGGCGGCCGGGGCGGATGCCGGGGGGAGGGCGGCGGTGGAGCGGCCCTGGGCGACGTCGTCCAGCATCCGGGCGACGGTCTCGGCGGACGGTCGGGCCGCGGGGGACGGGGCCAGCATGCGCATCAGCAGCGGACCCAGCGCGCCCGCCTGCTCGGGTCGCCGGGGCGGTTCGGCGAGCGTCCGCCGGATCGTGTCGGCGGGGGTGTCCGCGGGGTGCGGGGGCGTGCCCTCGACGGCGAAGTAGAGGGTGGCGCCGAGCGACCACAGGTCGGAGCGCGCGTCGCCGAGCGCGCCGCGCAACCGTTCCGGGGCGGTGTAGCCGGGGGCGCCGATCGGGCGGCCGGTGCTCGGGGCGTCGCCCTCGGTCTCGGTGAGGACGATGCCGAAATCGGTGAGGAGGGCCCTGCCGTCCTCGGTGAGGAAGACGTTGCCCGGCGCGAGCCCCCGGTGCAGCACTCCGGCGGCGTGCACCGCGGCGAGCGCGCCGAGGACGCCCGCGCCGACCCGGAGCGCCTGGTGGGGTGGGAGCGGCCCCCGCTCCCGGACGGTCTCCTCCAGGGACGCCCCGTGCAGCAGCTCCATGACGATCCACGGGCCGCCGTCGACGACCACGTCGTGGACGGCGACGATGGAGGGATGCTTGATCCGGACGGCCAGGTTGGTCTCGCGCAGCGCGGCGGCGTGGAACGCCTGCCGCGCGACGGGGCCGAGGCCGGACGGGATCCGCACCTCCCTGACCGCCACGTCGCGGTGGAGCACCTCGTCGGCGGCGAGCCACACGATGCCGCCGCTCTCGGAGAGGGGGCGGAGGAGGCGGTAACGGCCCGCCAGCACTCGTGTGTCGATCCTGTTCACCCCGTTCACCGGCTGTCGCGTTCAGAAGGTCCACTGGCCCGTATCGGACAGCTTGTCGCGCTCAAAAGATAGCCATTCAGCGGGATGGGGACCAATGAGGACGAGATCCTCTTTCCGTCGCGACCGTGGTCGCCCACCGTGAGGCCGTCTCCGCCGCCGTGGTCCGTACGGGGTGCTCTCCGATGTGCGCGGAATCTTCACAATTCACCCCAAGGCATCTGCACGAGGCCCCTCTACGCTCCTCGTATGGCATTTCCCCAGCAACGACGTGTCCTCGTGGTGGAGGACGACGAGACGATCGCGCGGGCCGTACGGCACCGCCTCGCGGCGGAGGGCTTCGACGTGCGGACCGCAGGGGACGGGGAGGGCGCGCTGGCGGCCTACGCGAAGGCCGAGCCCGACGTGGTGATCCTGGACCGGCTGCTCCCCGGTCTCGACGGGCTGGAGGTCTGCCGCCGGATGCAGGCGGCCCGGCCGGTCCCGGTGCTCATGCTCACCGCGCTGGGGGAGGAGACCGACCTGCTGGTGGGGCTCGGGGTCGGGGCCGACGACTACATGACCAAGCCCTTCAGCATGCGCGAGCTGGTCGCGCGGGTGCACGCGCTGCTGCGCCGGGTGGAGCGCGCCTCCCAGCTGGCCGTGGACGACTCGGTCGTCCGCGTCGGCGACGTCGAGGTCGACACCGCCGAACGCCGGGTCTACGTGGCGGGCGCGGAGGTACGGCTGACCCGGACCGAGTTCGACCTGCTCCACCGGCTGGCGGAGCGGCCGGGGCAGGTGTTCGAGCGGGAGCGGCTGCTCGCCGACATCTGGGGCTTCTCCGAGGCCGCGGCCACCCGGACGGTGGACAGCCACGTGCGGGCCCTGCGCCGCAAGCTCGGCCCCGGAGTCGTCAGGACCGTCCACGGCGTCGGCTACGCCCTCGTCCGGCCCTGACCGTCCCGCGGACCGGCGGTCCCGGCGGCGCCACGGCGAACCGATCCCTCCGCCCGTCACTCGAACACCTCGGAACACCGCCACTCGAACACCGCCACTCGAACGCCCCGGAATGGGAAGAACCATGAGATCCGATGAGGAGACCGCCCGGCCCGTCCGCGGGGGGAGGCGGTGGCTGCGGCCCCTGGACTTCCTCGGCCGGATCAAGGTGAAGCTCGGCGTGGTGATCCTGCTGGCCGTGGCGGCGGCGTTCGTCGTCAACGAGGTCGGCATCAACGCCGGATACTCACGCAACACCCGGATCGCGGTGGCGGTGCTGTTCGCGCTCCTCATGGTGCAGGTGCTGGCCCGGGGGATGACCCGGCCGCTGCGGGAGATGGCCGCCGCCGCGCAGACCGTCGCCAAGGGCCGGTACGGCCTGCGGGTCACGGCCACCTCCCGCGACGAGGTCGGCGAGCTGGCCCGCGCCTTCAACGCGATGGCGGCGGACCTGGGCGAGGTCGACCGGCAGCGGCGGGAGCTGGTCGCCAACGTCAGCCACGAGCTGCGCACCCCGATCACCGCCCTGCGCGCCGTGCTGGAGAACGTGGTGGACGGGGTCTCGGAGCCCGACCCGGTGACGCTCGGCACGGCGCTGGCCCAGACGGAGCGGCTCGGGCGGCTGGTCGCCCAGCTGCTGGACCTGTCCCGGCTGGAGTCCGGGACGCGGCTGATCGAGCGGGACGAGGTCGAGCTCGGTCCGCTCTGCGAGCAGGCGCTGCGCGAGGCCGTACTGGCGCGGGACGGGGTGGCGGCCCGGTGCGCGGTGCCCGCCGGGCTGAGCGTCCGGGCCGACGCCGACCTGCTGGCGCAGGTGCTGGCGAACCTGCTCGACAACGCGGTACGGCACAGCCCCGAGGGCGGCGTCGTGGTCCTGTCCGCCCGGCCCGAGGGCTCCGGCGTGCGGCTGCTGGTGGCCGACCAGGGACCGGGCATCCGTGAGGAGGACCGGACCCGGGTGTTCGAGCGGTTCTCCCGGCTGGACGCGGGACGGGCGACGGACCAGGGCGGCGCCGGGCTGGGCCTGGCCATCGCCAAGGAGATCGTCGAGCTCCACGGCGGCTCCGTCCGCGTCGAAGACGGCGTCGGCTGCCGGATGGCGGTCGACCTTCCCGGAAGGATTCCGATGACCACCTCCCCCGCCTCCGGAGACGTCTCCGCGGAGGACTGCCTCTCCGGCGGACCCGGCGGACCCGGCGGACCCGGCGGACCCGGCGTCCCGGAGACCCCCGCCCCCGCCGGGCTCCCGGCCTCCCCCGGTCCGCCCGAGGACCGTGGGGGGACGGAGGGCCGTACGGAAGGGGACCCCGGGGTCCCGGCCCCCCATCCCGGGCCTGGACATCTCGGGCCTGGACATCTCGGGCCTGGACATCTCGGGCCGGTCTCCGTCCCGGTCCGGAACTGGGCGGGAGCGGTCGCCGGGGTTCTGCTCGGCGGTTTCCTCGGCGTTCTCGCGGGACTGCTCCTCGGCTTCGGGCTCGGGGCCGTCTCCTCCTCGCTGGGCATCCTGGTGGGGATCGGCGTCCCGCTGGTCGCGGCGTTCGTCGGCACGGTGATCGGCGCCACCACGGTGCCGAGCGGTCCCCCGGCGGGGTCCGCCGCAGCGGGACCGGCCGGGAGGACGGCCGGGGGGACGGCCGGGGGGACGGCGGTCGCCTCCGCGGGGAGGACGGCCGGGGGGACGGTCGGGGGGACGGCGGTCGCCTCCGCGGGGGGGACGGCGGTCGCCTCCGCGGGGAGGACGGCCGGCGGGCCGCCCGGCGGGTACGTGGCGCCGCCGGTGTTCCCGCGGCCCGAGCTGCCGGACGCGCCGCGGTGGCTGCTCGCCGCCTGCGCCGCCGTGGGACTGCTCGCCGCGGTCGCCCTGCCGTACAGCTCGGTGGGGCTGGGGCTCGTGCTGGTGGCGGCGGCCATGGGGGCGGCGGTGCTGCCGGCCGTCCGCAAGCGGATCACCCCCTGGTCGGCGGCGATGGGGCTGGTCGCCTACGGACTGGTCTCGGTGGCGCTCTTCCGGGACGCCGACTGGCTCGTCGGGCTGCTCCTGCCGGCCGGGTTCGGGATGGCCGCGCTCGCTCTGTCGGGGGCCGGGCGCGGCTGGCTCGGGGTGGCCAGGGGAGGGGCCTCGGTGGTGCTGGGGCTGCTGCCGATGCCGTGGTTCCTGGCCGCGACGCTGAGAGGACCGGCGAAGGGGGTGGCGACCCGCCGGGTGCTGCCCACGCTGGCCGGGCTCGGCCTGACCGCGGTGCTGCTCGGGATCTTCGGCGCGCTGTTCGCCTCGGCGGACGCGGTCTTCGCCCGCACGGTGGAGCGGCTGCTGTTCGCGCAGGACTGGGTGGAGACGCTGCCGCTGCGCGTCCTGGTCTTCGCGGTCTTCGCGGTCGTGGTCGCCGCGGCCGTGCTGGCGGGCCTGCGGCCGGTCGCCGAGCCGCAGGCGCCGGGCCTGCGCCTGCGCGTCGGCCGAGGCCTGTGGGTGACCCCGCTGGCGGCGCTCGACCTGCTGTTCGGCGCGTTCGTGGCCATGCAGCTGACGGCGCTGTTCGGCGACGCCGGCTGGGTGGTGGCCACCACCGACCTCACCTACGCCGAGTACGCCCGCTCCGGGTTCTTCCAGTTGGTCGTGGTCAGCGTCCTGGTGCTGGCGGTCGTGGCGATCGCCTGGGGGGCGGTCGAGACGGAGGGGCGCGAGCGCTGGCTGATGGCCGGGCTGCTCGGCGTGCTGTGCGCGCTGACCATGGTGATCCTGGCCTCCGCGATGTACCGGCTGGACCTGTACGTCGACGCCTACGGCCTGACCCGGCTGCGCGCCTCCGTGCAGGCGGCCATCTGGTGGCTCGGCGGCGTCTTCCTGCTGGTCCTCGCCGCGGGCGGGGCGCGGCTGCTGCGGCGCGGCCCGGCCGGATGGCTGCCCCGGACGACGGTCCTGATGACGGGCGCGGGGCTGCTGGCCTTCGCGGTGTGGAACCCGGACCTGCGGGTCGCGGAGACCCAGCTGGCCGTGCGGGGCGTGGAGCGGCTCGACCAGCGCTACCTGGGCGACCTGGGGGCGGAGGCCGTGCCCGCGCTGGACCGGCTGCCGGAGCCGCTGCGCAGCTGCGTGCTGATGGACGTGATCCGGGCCAACCGGCTCGACCGGCCGGACCCGTGGAACGGCTGGAACCTGGCACGGGACCGGGCCAGGGAGGCGCTCGCCGAGCGGCCGGTCCAGCCGGGGCCGGTCCTGTGCCTGGACGGCTACTCGTCGTCCAGGCTCGTCCCCGACCAGGACTGATCGGGGACGGGGCGGGACCTGCCGGGGCCGATCAGGGCCGGCAGGGGCCCCGACCGGCAGGGACGGGTCCGGGCGGACGGGTTCGGGCGGACGGGTCCGGGCTGACGGGCTCGGCGGGCCCGGCCGTGGTCCGCCCCGGAGAGAGGGCCACGGCCGGGTGCGCGGGTCAGGGCACCCAGTGGTTGCCGGTCACGGTGATCATGGCCTGGAGCTGGATGCTGGCGGCGTAGTAGCCGTCGGTGGAGACCGGGGTGGCGAGCATCCGGTTCCACAGGGCGTCCAGCCAGGCCTGGCTGCCGGGGTCGGTCATCGCCGCCACCGCGAACGGGGCGAAGAAGGCGGGGGAGGCGTCGCCGGACAGCGCGCCGCCGTCGAGCCGGTAGCCGGTCACGATCCGGCCCGGGTCGCCGCCCGTCCTGCCCTTGATCCAGGCGTTCAGCTTGCGCGCCGCGGCCAGGGATCTGGCGTCCCCGCTGGTCACCGCGTCGTCGGCGATCCGCCACGGGACCCGGCAGGCGTTCCACCAGAAGTCGCCGTCGTGGGCGCTCTCCAGCACCTCGCCGGGCGCCGGCCGGGCGGTGCCGTTGGTGTCGACCACGAAGTCGGGCAGCAGGCCGGTGCCCGGGGCGTACTTCGCCTGCATGGAGGCGATCAGGTTCTGGTGGTTGGCCCGGACGGTGTCCCAGGTCGCGTCCCCGGTCGCCTTCCGGAACGCCCGGAAGTGGTCGATCATCCAGTCGGAGGGCCGGCTGATCCAGTAGTGCTCGCCGCCGGAGTCGCTCCAGTCGCCCAGTTTCATCAGCTTGGTCGTCGGGTTGAGCTCACCGGCCTTGATCGCGTTGATGTGCTTGATCGCGAGCCGCCTGTAGTCGTACGTGCCGGAGCTGCCCCACTGCCGGTCGGCCAGGAGCAGGCCGTAGGCGACGTCCAGGTCGCCGTCGGTGGCCGAGTCGCCGCCGTTGACGCTCTTGCAGGAGGCGTCCTGCTCGGCGGCGAGCAGCCCGGGGGTGATCGAGGAGGGGTGGGCGAGGACGTACTTCAGCAGGCCGTCGAAGATCTTCTTGGCGTCGGGGTCGGCCCCGGCCATGGTCGCGGCGACGACCATGCCGTAACCCTGCGCCTCGGCGACGTAGGGATGGTCGGCGTCGGGGGAGATGACCTGGTACCAGCCGTTGCCGCAGTTCTGCCGGACGAACGCGGCCTTCCACTTCCGGTAGTGGTCGACGACCTTCCGGTCGAGGGCGGCCTGGCCGCCGGTGGGGCGCAGCATCCCGGGGGCGTAGGGGATCGTGTGGCCGCCGAACGGCACACGCGGTCCGGCGGCCGTGGGCGTCGGGCCCGGGGTCGGGCCGGAGGTCGGGCCCGGCGTGGAGCCGCCGGCGGAGCCGTACACCTCCATCTCGTACAGCGAGTAGCCGTACGGGGTGCCCCGGCCGGTCCCGTACATCCGGACGTAGCGGCCGGTGCCGGAGACGGCGAGGTCGTCCACGGCGCCGTCGCCCGAGGAGGTGGAGTGGACGTCGGTCCAGGACGAGCCGTCGGGCGAGACCTGGATCCGGTACGCCCTGGCGTAGGCGGCCTCCCAGGTCAGCCGGACCCGGGAGACGGCGGCGGAGCGGCCGAGGTCGACGCGGAGCCACTGGGGGTCGACGCCCTCGGCCGAGGCCCAGCGGGTGGAGGCGTTCCCGTCGAAGGCCTTGGCGGGCGGGAACGCGGCGTCCTCGTCGGAGGAGGAGGCGGCCGGGCGGCCCTGGGAGAGGAGGGAGTCGGCGGCGTGGCCCGGGGCCGCGGTCAGCACGAGCGCCGGCGCGATCAGGGCCAGGGCCAGGAGGGGCGAGGGGTGGCGGAGGCGCCGCGGGCGCGGTCTCGCGTGCATGGGAGCCCTCTCTGTCGTCGGCTAGCCCGGAACGGCTAGTTAGGAAAGATTACTAATTAAGGGACGATGGCACCATTCCTGACCCGCGGCGGTCAAGGGGGGCGGGGGACCCGAATTCCCGCCGGTACCGGACGCGGACGGCTTCCGGCGGCGGATAGGGTCCTCGGGAAAGCGGAGCACGGAGCATCGCACGCACGGTGGGGAGCCGGATGAAGGGGATCGTGGATCTCGACGCGGCCGTGGGGTCGTCGCTGTTCGGCGGGGCGTTCACCTTCCCGGTGATGGTCGCCCGCCGCAGTGCGCTGCGGCACAACATCGAGACGCTGGCGGCCTTCGCGAGCGGGCACGGGATGCTCCTCGTCCCGCACGCCAAGACGACCATGTCGCCCGAGCTGGTGGCGGCCCAGCTGGAGGCCGGCGCCTGGGGGCTCACCGTCGCCACCCCCAGCCAGGCGCTCATCCTGCGGGGCTTCGGCGTCTCCCGGATCATGATCGCCAACCAGGTCTTCGACCCGGCCGGGCTCGACGCCCTCGCGGCGCACCTCGCCGGGGACCCGGCGTTCGAGCTGCTCTGCTTCGCCGACTCGGTGGCGGGGGTCGAGGCGCTGTCGCGGCACGCCGGGCCCCGGCCGTTCCGGGTGCTGGCCGAACTCGGCCACGAGGGCGGACGGGCGGGGTGCCGGACCCTGGAAGGGCTGCTGGAGGTCGTCGCGGCGGCCCAGGCGGCCCCCGGGGTGGAGCTCGCGGGCGTCGCCGGGTACGAGGGCACGCTGGCCTCGGCCGCCGAGGTGCGGACCTTCCTGGGCCGGCTGCTGGAGGCGCTGGAGCACCTGCGGGTCCGCCGCCCGATCCTGTCGGTGGGCGGCAGCCAGTGGTTCGACGTGGTCAGCCGCGAACTCGCCGCCTGCCAGGCGACCGTCATGCTCCGCAGCGGCGCCTACGTCTCCCACGACGACGGCCACTACCGCGAGCACACGCCGTACAACCGGATCGAGGGCGAGCTGCGCCCGGCTCTGGAGGTCTGGGCGCACGTGCTCTCCGTGCCCGAGCCCGGCCTGGCCGTGGTCGGGCTGGGCAAGCGGGACGCCCCGTTCGACGAGGGCATGCCGATCCCCCGGGGGGTCCTGTCGGGTGCGGAGGTGACCAGGCTCTACGATCAGCACGCGGTCCTGCGGACCGCCCCGGACTCGCCGGCGAGGCCGGGGGACCTGGTGCCGTTCGGGATCTCCCACCCGTGCACCGCCTTCGACAAGTGGCGGATCATCCCGGTGGTGGACGACGACCACGTGGTCGTCGACCTGATCCACACCTACTTCTGACCCTTCGCAACCTTCAGAGCCTTCCGGACCTTCCGGGACTCCGCATATGAGGACGGGTGACATGAGCGAGAAGCTCGAACTGCGGACCGACGAGGGCGCCGCGCCGGTCGGGGCCTACTCGCAGGGCCTCGTGGTCGGCGACTTCGTCTACACCTCGGGCATGGGGCCGCTGGACCCGGCGACCGGCGAGGTCGTCGGCGCCGACGTGGAGACGCAGACCCACCAGGTGATGCGCAACCTCGGCGCGGTCCTGGCCGCGCACGGCCTGGGCTTCGACGACGTGGTGAAGTCCACGGTCCACCTGCAGCACCTCAAGCGCGACTTCGGCGCCTACAACGAGGTCTACAAGTCCTACTTCACCAGGCCCTACCCGGTCCGCACGACCGTCGGCTCCGAGCTGATGGACATCCTCGTGGAGATCGACTTCGTGGCCTACAAGGGGCGTTAGAGTCTGAGCGACTGCGCGCGGGGAGGCGGCTTGGACAGCTCGGTGTACGTCCACGTGGAGGACGCGCGGGGGGAGGGGCCGGAGCCGCTCCTCGACCGGATCGCCGGGTACGGCGTGACCGGCGTGACCGTGGGCGCGGCCTGCCGGCGGACCCGCGACGTCACCCCGCACGGCTCGTCCCGGGTGACGGTCCGCGGCGACGGCGTGCACTTCGCCCCGCCCGAGGACCTGTTCGGCGGCCTGCGCCTGGTCCCGCCCGTCCAGGCCGGGGCGGAGGAGGAGCCGCTGGCGGTCCTGCGGCGCGCCGCCGCCGAGCGGGGGCTCCTGCTGCACGGCTGGGCCGCCTTCCTGCGCAGCGCCCCCCTGGGCGAGGCCTGCCCCGACGTGACCGTGCGCAACTGCTTCGGGGACGTCGCCTCGACCGAGGACCTGTGCCCGTCCCACCCCGACGTGCGCCGCTACGCGGTCGCGCTGGGCCGGGCGGTGGCGCGCCAGGGCGTCGACAGCGTGGTGGCCGAGGCCCTGCACTTCGCGCCCTACGGGCAGGGATGCCGGCACGACCGGAGCGCCGTCCCGCTCGGGCCGATGGACGCCTTCCTGTTCGGGCTCTGCTTCTGCGAGTTCTGCCTGCGCCGCGCCGCGGACCTGGGCGTCGACGCCGGGGCCGCGCGCCGGGAGTGCGCCCGGATCGTGGACGGCGTGCTCGGCGGGGACGCGCCCGCCCAGGGCGAGGTGACCCGGGCGGCGCTGACCGCCTACGCCGGGCCGGAGGCGGTGGCCTACGCGCGGGCCCGCTCCGAGACGGTGACCTCGCTGGTCTCCGAGGTCTCGGCGGCGGTCTCGGCCGAGGGCTCCCGGCTGGTCTTCCTGGACGGCACCGGGTCGGTGAAGGGCTACGCCGACGGGCTGCCCTCCTCCGGCCTCGCCGCGCACGACTCCTGGCAGCTCGGCGTGGACCTGGTGGCGCTGGGCGACCTGGTGCCCTCGCTCGGCGTCCTGGCCTACGCCCGCGACGCGGCGCGGGTCGCCGACGACGTGGGGGCCTACCGGCGCTCGACCGGCAAGGACCGCGAGCTGCGGGTGGTGCTCCGGCCCGGCCCGCCCGACACCGACTCGGCCGACCGCCTCGCCGCGAAGGTCCGGGCCGTCCGGGCCGCCGGGGCCGGCGCGGTCGACTTCTTCGCCTACGGGCTCCTGCCGTACCCGATCCTGGACCGGATCCCGGGCGCGCTCACGGGCTGAGGTCCGTACGGCCCGCACGCCGGGGAGGTCAGGTCGCGCGGCCGGAGAACGCGGTCGCGACACCGAGTCCCAGGTAGACGACCCCGCTGACGCGGCCGAGCAGCCTCGCCCGGCTCCGCAGCCGCCGCCCGAGCGCACCCGCCCCCGCGGCGTAGACCATGTCGGAGACCAGGCCCAGAAGCAGCAGCGTCCCGCCCAGGACGGCGATCTGCAGCGGGACCGCGCCCGCCGCCGGGTCCACGAACTGCGGCAGGAACGCCAGGAAGAACAGGATCACCTTGGGGTTGAGGACGTTGACGACCACCCCTTCGAGGAAGACCGCGCGCAGCGGCTGCGGGGCGGTCTCCCGGATCTCCGCCTCCGGCCGGCTCGTCAGCGCCCGCACCCCCAGGTAGAGCAGGTAGGCCACCCCGGCCCACTTGACCGCGGCGAACAGGGGCGCCGACCGGGCGATCACATAGGAGAGCCCGGCCGCCGCCGCGGCGATGTGCACCAGGGTGCCGACCTCCACGCCGAACGCGCTGGCCATCCCGGCCGCCCGGCCCTGGGCGACGCCGCGGGCGACGATGTAGAGGTGGTTCGGCCCGGGGACGAGGACCAGCGCCAGGGACGCCGCCGAGAACAGCAGGAACGTGGAGAACGAGATCATGCTCCGACCATAGACGCGGGGCGCCCGCCGGGAGGAAGGCCAATCCGGGGCGGTCGCGGCGGACCAATCCGGGTGTGCGGGGCGGACACGGGCGGTCGCGGCGGACCGATCCGGGGGTGTGCGGGGCGGACACGGGCGGTCGCGGCGGACCGATCCGGGGGGTGTGCGGATGATCGATCCGGGTCCGTGCGGAGGGCCCCCGGTCCTCGATGGTCCGTGGGATACTCGCCGACGTGGAGCCGCAAAAGGTGCAAAGCACGCTGGTAGGGCGATTGGGGGAGCTCGGCCGCCTGCTCGCCGTGCTGCGCGCCGCCGCCGGGGGGACGGCCGGGGTCGCCCTGGTCGGCGGGGACGCGGGCATCGGCAAGACGCGGCTCGTCGCGGAACTGGCCGGACGGGCGCGGGCGGAGGGCTTCGCCGTACTCGTCGGGCAGTGCGCCGAGCTCGGCGACGCCCTGCCGTACCTCCCGCTGGCCGACGCGCTGCGCGGCGTGCGCGGAGAACTGCGCGCCGCGCTCGACGCGCGGCCCGTCCTCGGCCGGCTGCTGCCCGGCGGCACCGACACCGGGCCGGAGAGCGCCTCGGCCCTCACCCAGCAGCAGCTGTTCGGCTCGGTGCTCGGCTTCCTGGCCGCCCAGCCCGTGCTGCTGATCCTGGAGGACCTGCACTGGGCCGACCAGTCCACCCGCGACCTGGTGGTCTTCCTCAGCCGGATGCTCCAGGGCGAGCGGGTCTGCCTGGTCGGCACCTACCGCACCGACGACATCCACCGCCGCCATCCGCTCCGCCGGGTCCTGGCCGAGCTCACGCGCCTCCCCTCGGTGACGTCCGTCGAGCTGAGCCCGCTGGACCGCGGGGAGATGGCCGACTACGTCGCCCTGCTCGGCGGCACCGACGCCCGGATGATCGACGAGGTCGTCGACCGGGCGGAGGGCAACCCGTTCTACGCCGAGGAGCTCCTGGAGGCGGCCACCGAGGGCTGCTCGATGACCGACGGCCTGGCCAGCCTGCTGCTGTCCCGCTCCGAGCTGCTCTCCGAGTCCGCCCAGCAGGTGCTGCGCGGCGCGGCGGTCGCCGGGCGCAAGGCCGACCACGACCTGCTCCGGGAGGCCTCCGGCCTCGACGACCTGGCCTTCGAGGAGGCCATGCGGGAGATCGTCTCGCGGGGGCTCATCCGCCCCTCCGGAGAGTACGGCTACACCTTCCGGCACGCCCTGCTCCAGGAGGCCGTCTACACCGACCTGCTGCCCGGTGAGCGCACCCGCCTGCACGCCGAGTTCGCCCGGCTGCTGACCGCGCGGAACGCCAGCGCCGCCGAACTCGCCCACCACTACCTGGCCGCCCACGACCTGCCCGGGGCGCTGGCCGCCTCGGTCGAGGCGGGGCGCCGGGCCGAGCGGCTCGGCGCCCCCGCGGAGGCGCACCGCCACTTCGAGCGGGCACTCGGCCTCTGGGACCGGGTCGCCGACGCCGAACGCCTCACCGGGACCGACCACCTCTGCCTCGCGCTGCGCACCGCCGCCGCCGCGGCCGACATGGGCGACAACCAGCGGGCGGTCGCGCACGTGCGGGCGCTGCCGCCGTCGGCCGAGGTCTGCGAACGGCTGGCCTACTACCTCTACGACGCCGGTCAGGAGACGGAGGCGCTGGAGATCGCCCAGGCCGCCGTCGAGGCGGCCTCCGCAGGACCGCTGCTGGGCCGGGCCCTGGCGACCTTCGCCCGGACCGTCTTCTGGACCGCCCGTCACGCCGAAGCCGAGCCGCTGGCCGAACGGGCCCTGCAGGTGGCCCGCGCCACCGGGGCCCGGGACGCGGAGAAGAGCGCGTTGATCATGCTGGCCTCCTGCGTGGAGTTCGGCGGCGACCGGGACCGGGCCGAGAAGCTGTTCGCCCAGGTCGCGGCCGAGGAGTCCGGCGACCTCGCGATGGACCTGCGGGGGCTGTTCCACTACACCCGGATCCAGTTCGAGCGGGGCGCCATGGCGGAGGCCGCGGCGACCGCCGACCGCGGCATCCGGCTGGCGGCCGAGACCGGCCTGTCGTGGAGCACCTACGGCACCGACCTGCGGTTCCTCCGCTTCATGATCCACTACACGGCCGGGGAGTGGGAGCAGGCCCGCGCCGCGGGCTTCGGCCGCCGGGTCGGCACGATCCCCGAGGCGATCCTCTCCTCGTTCGCGCTCTTCGTCGAGGTCGCCATGGGCCTGCCGGAGGTCGACGAGCGGCTGGCCTGGCTCCGGCCGTTCTGGCGGGACTCCCTGGTGGCCTACATGTCCCGGGGCCTGGTCGCCGAGCACGCCCTCTGGCGGGGGGAGCCGGAGCGGGCGCTGGACCACGTCACCGCGGTGCTCGACGTCGTGGAGCCCTCCGACACCGGCAGCATCCGCATCGCCGCGGTCGGCCTCTGGGCGCTGGCCGAACTGGGCCGCACCGACGGGGCGGACGGGCTGCTCGACCGGGCGCGGGGCGCGGTGCGCAGGGGCATGGGGCGCGAGGGCACGGCCTGGCTCCTGCGGGCCGAGGCCGAGTGGCACCGTGTCCACGGCCGGTTCGACGCCGGCGCCTGGCGTGCGGTGGTGGAGGCGTTCGACTACGGGTTCGTCTACGAGGTCGCCCGCTCGCGGTGGCGGCTGGCCGAGGCGCTGCTGGCCGCCGGCGACCGCGCCGCCGCGATGGAGGAGTGGGAGCGGGCGGTCAAGACCGCCGAGTCCCTCGACGCCCGGCCGCTGGCCGTCTCCCTCGCCGCGCTGGGACGGCGGGCGCGATTCGGCCCGGTCCGGCGGCCCGGACCGGAGCCGGCCGGACCGGACCGGACGGCGGCGCTGACGGGCCGCGAGCGGGAGGTGCTCGAACTGGTGGCCGAGGGGCTGCCCAACCGGGAGATCGGCGAACGGCTGTTCATCGCCCCGAAGACGGTGAGCGTGCACGTCTCGAACATCCTGGGCAAACTCGGCGTCGCCTCCCGCACCCAGGCCGTCGCCGCGGCCCGCCGGGCAGGCCTCCTCTGAAGGCCTCGATCCGCCGCCGGGGATCGTGCGTGGCGGAGGCCGTGCGTGGCGGAGGCCGTGCGTGGTGGAGGCCGTGCGTGGCGGACGACGGCGTACCGGGGTCGTGTGTGGTGGAGGCCGGTGAGGAGGCCGGCCCAGGGGCGGACCGGCCTGCCCCTACGCCGGTGCCGCCGTGCCAGGGGCCTGCAGAGCCGCCTGGACGATGCGGACCGCCTCGCCCGCGTCGAGGCCGATGCTGGCGATCACGGCCGCGTACTCGGCGGCGGCCCGGCGGGCCCGCTCCCGGCCCTCCTCGCCGGCGGCCGACACGAACGAGCCCGCCCGCCCGCGCGTCTCGATCAGTCCCGCCTCCTCCAGCTCGCGGTAGGCCCGGCCGACCGTGTTGACGGCCAGGCCGAGGTCGGCCGCGAGGTGGCGGATGGTCGGCAGCCGGGCGCCCACGGCCAGCGTGCGGTCCTGGATCTGCCGGGCGAGCTGGGCCCGCAGCTGCTCGAACGGCGGTACCGGTGAGGCCGCATCGATGACGATCATCGGACGCTCACGACCCGCCGGGCCACCGTCGCGCTCGACGGCGTCCTCATGCGGAGCACGATGAGCGCGGCCATGCCCAGGAACAGGTAGGCGATCGCGGCGACGCCCCACCAGCCGGGCGCGGTGCCGAACAGCAGCACCATGGGCAGCGACCACTGCACGTTCGGCGTGACGAGCTCGCGGGCGTCCTCGACGCGCATGATGACGTCGGCGGTCAGCGACTCCTCGTCCTCCGCCACGACCGGGCACCTGATCAGGTGGCGCAGCTGCATGGCGGTGATGGCCGTCGCGCCGAGCAGACCGATCAGCACGATGACGGCCAGCTGCCGCACGGTGGGGTCGGCGACGGCCAGGGCGCCCGCGGTCAGCGCCATCGCGCCGCCGAACGTGGCGAGTGCGAAGACGGCGTACGGTCGGCCGAGCACGGCTCGCCAGCCGGGTTGGACCAGATGGGCGGCCCTGCGCGACAGCGTCGCACCCGCCCGCTGGTCGACGCGCCGCACCCACCGGTCGAGCAGCGACTGCGCCAGCAGCAGCCCGGCCAGCAGCGCGGTCAGGGGCAGCAGCGGCAGCGGGCGACCGCTGAAGGCGGAGATCGCGGTGAGTGCGCTCGCGATGATCAGCACGGCCAGGATGAGGTAAGAGGCGACGCGGGCGCGTCTGCGGACCGTCAGCCGGCTGGCCAGCAGCGGGGTCGGGCGGGCGTCGGCCAGGCCGTGCACGGCCAGCCACGCGCCCGCCATCCGCAGCTCGGTCGTGCGCGGCGGCGGGCCGGGGTCCGGTAGGGGTCGGCTGGTCATGACGCCTCCTTTTGTCGCAAACTTTGTATCAATATGATGAGTCAAACATTGCGACAAAGTTAACGCCCCCGGGACCCGAACCGGAATGCCGGAACGCGCCGCACGGGTCCGGCTCCGCCCGGGACGGCTCCGCGGGCACGACCGTGCTCGCCCCGGCTCGCAGGAGCGGAGTGAGGTCGGGCGGGTGGCGGGAAGAACACGTCGAAGGCGTATCCGAGCTAGTGAGCTGGTCCTGAGTTCCGAGGTCGCCACATGAGTCGCATCCCGCCTCAAACCGAGGACGGGATGCGACGGCATCAGGCCATGCGATGTGCTGGAGGAATGGGAGACACCAGACTCCAGCCGCTGGTTCTGTCCCCGGCCGAGCGGCTGACACTGCAGGGATGGGCCCAACGCCGCACCACCGCGCAAGGACTGGCCCTGCGCGCCCGGATTGTGCTGGCCTGCGCCGATGGAGGCAGCAACATGGCGGTGGCCGGACGGCTACGGGTCGACCGCAAGACCGTGGCCCGCTGGCGCAGCCGGTTCCTGGCCCGCCGCCTGAACGGCCTGAGCGACGAGCCTCGCCCCGGGGTCCCACGGACCATTACCGACGCCCAGGTGGAGGAGGTGGTGGTTCGCACTCTGGAGGAGGTGCCCCAGGGCACGACACACTGGTCGAAACGGGAACTGGCCCAACAGGTGGGCATCTCGCCCACCAGCGTGCTGCGGATCTGGCGAGCCTTCGGCCTGCAGCCCTGGCGGACCCAGGATTTCGTGATCTCTCCGGACCCGCTGCTGATCGACAAGATCCGTGACGTGGTCGGGCTGTATCTGGCCCCGCCGACGGACGCGGTCGTGTTCGCGGTGGACGAGAAACCCCACATCCAGGCGGTGGGGCGTACCGCACCGGTGCTGCCGATGCTGCCGGGAGTCCCCGAGCGGCGCAGTTTCGACTACGTCCGGCACGGCACCGTGGACCTGTTCGCGGCGCTGAACACCGCGACCGGCACAGTGATCGGCCGGCTGTCGGCCCGGCACCGGGCCGTCGATTTCCGGGACTTCCTGGACCAGATCGACCGCCAGACCGAGACCGGCCTGGCGGTTCATGTGATCTGTGACAACCTTTCGGCGCATAAGGCTCCGGCGGTGCATCACTGGCTGCTGGCGCACCCGCGTTTCGCCTTGCACTTCACCCCGACCTACGCCTCCTGGATCAACCAGGTCGAGCGCTGGTTCGCCGAGTTGGAGCGGTGCTGTCTGCACCGCGGGGTGTTCTGTTCACTGGACGCACTCACCACCGCTCTGGAGCACTGGATCAAGGTCTGGAACGACAAGGCCCGGCCCTTCCGATGGACCAAGAGCGCCGACCAGATCCTCAACAGGATCTGCCGCTACTGCGACAGGATCTCCGGACCAGCTCACTAGCCCTCGGCGGTCGCCGACGGAATGGGGACCCCGCCCGGGAGGGACGCGGCGGGGACGACCGGCTTCGGCTCAGTCGTCGTGGAGAGCCAGGTCGCGGACGACCTGGATGAGCTCGGCCGGATCGAACGGCTTGGTGAGATAGGCGTCCGCCCCGACCTCCATGCCCCGCCGCTTGTCCTCCTCCTGAGCCCTCGCGGTGATCAGGACGATCTTGATGTGACCGGTGCCGTCGCCGCCGCGCAACCGGGCGGCGGTCGTCCAGCCGTCCAGCCTCGGCATCATGACGTCCAGCGTGATCACATCGGGTCGTGCGTCCCGCACCCGGTCCAGGCAGTCCTGTCCGTCGACGGCGGTCTCCACCTGGAAACCCTCCAACGTCAGGTTGACCGCGATGAGCTGCCGGATGACCTCGTCGTCGTCCACGACCAGTACCTTGCCCAGAACCTCGTCCACGGCCGCCAAGCTAACCCCTTGGGAACGATCATGCGCGGCTTTCCGGATAAGGAGTGCGCTTTCATCCGGGCGCCCGCCCGGTGGGCCGTCCGGTGGGTCGTCCGGGCGCCCGCCAGTGGGTCGTCCGGTGGATGGTCCGGTGGGTCGTCCGCCGGTGCGTCGAAGGAGCGTCCGGCAGGTCGTCCGGAGGTGTGCCGGGCAGGTCGTCGGGTGGGTCCTCCACAGGTGAAGGGCCGCCTGGCGGGTCGTCCACAGAACCTGGTTCGGCCCGTTGGCGATCAGCCCGTTCTGCGGATCCTGGGCTCGGTCGTCCAACGAGCCCAGGAGGTCCGCACATGATCGCCGCTCTCACCGTCGCCGCCGCCCTCACCGCAGCCCCCGCAGGCGGTCCCGTAGCCGTCCCGGCGCGGCCGTCGTGCCCGGCTCCGCTCCACGGGCTCGCGGACCACGTCCGGCACTGGATCCCCGATGAGGTGTGGGCCCTGATGGCCGCGGCCTGCGAGGACGGGCGGAGCGCCGGTCTTCCGGGGTGGCGGTACCCCTCGCCCGGACGGGAGCCCGCACCCGCCTGGAGGACCGGGCCGACCTGGAAGACCGGGCCGACCTGGGACTCCGGGCCTGCCTGGGACTCCGGGCCCGCCTGGGACTCCGGGCCCCGGCCCGTGCCTCGGCCGGGGTCTCTCCCCGTGCCGGAGCCGAGAGAGCCCGCGCCGGTGGAGAGGCCGCCCGCATCGGAGCCGCAGGAGCCCGCACTGGTGGAGAGGCCGCCCGTGCCGCAGGAGCCCGCGCCGGTCGAGCGGCCGTCCGCGCCCCGGCGGCGGGACCCCGGATCTCCGCAGAGCCGGAAGTCCGGATCCCCGGCGAGGCCGCTCGGGATCCAGCGCCGCCTCTCCCCGGGCCGGACGGCGGCGGCCGCCGCCCTGCGCCGGCTCGGCACGCCGTACGCATGGGGCGGCGGATCCGGCGGCGGCCCGACGCGCGGCGGCTTCGACTGCTCCGGGCTCGCCCTGCACGCCTGGTCCAAGGCCGGCGTCCGGCTCGCCCACTACACCGGCAGCCAGTTCCGCCAGGGCCGCCGCGTGCCGTTCTCCCGGCTCCGGGCGGGCGACCTGGTCTTCTTCGGAGGCGGCTCCGGCGACCCGACCCACGTCGGCGTCTACCTGAAGGACGGCACCATGGTCCACGCGCCCAAGACCGGTGACGTCGTCAGAACCGTGGACTTCGCCGACTCCCCCTACTACCGCGCCCGCTATCGCGGAGCCGTCCGGCCCTCCGTCCGCTGACCTTTCCGCCCCCTGAGATCATCCGCTTCGCCTAACGAGTGTCGAGCAGCCTCCGGATGCTGGTAACCTAATGACTCGTTGGCCCCCTTAGCTCAGGGGATAGAGCACCGGCCTCCGGAGCCGGGAGCGCAAGTTCGAATCTTGCAGGGGGCACCGACGCGGACCAGCTCACACATCGTGTGAGCTGGTCTTTGTTTTTCCGGCACCGGCCTGGCCCCGCCGTCCTGCGACGCGGTTCGACGCCCGGCGGCGGGCTCTGCGGGCAGGACGCGGGCCGGACGGCGGGCGGTCAGGCGAAGGACCAGGTGAAGATGTGCATCCGGCCCTCGTCCACCGGCGAGAAACTCAGGGACGTGAGCGTCTTCCCCGGATCCAGGGAGATGGGCTGGGAGGCGTACACGTGGGTGCTGATGGGCTGGAGCAGCCAGGAGCCCCAGAACTGCCGGTAGGGGGCGGTGGCCACGATCGCGTTGCCGTACCGGGGGGTGTCGTTGCCGAAGTCCAGGATCCAGTCGCTGAAGCCCAGCCGGGCCGTGCTCGTGGTCCCGTCGGCGTAGGTGAGCGTCACGGTGCTCTGGGGGTGGCCGTGGGTGCCGGCGCCGAGGAAGGAGAGCCTGCTCGCGCCGGCCGGGGCCGCCACGTCGACGGGGGCGGCGCCGACGCGGAGGTTGTCCCACTCGCCCTTCTTCGTGTCGGGCCAGGTGAAGCGGAACCCCTCCCAGGTCACCGGCTCGCCGGGGCGCAGGCCCGCCTCGGCCAGAGCCTGGGCGGAGTAGCTGAAGCCGGGGCCGTCGAGGTTGGACTCGCCGGGCGCGGTGATGTCGCCGATACCGGCGTTGTCGCGGTGCCATGCGGGGGTGCCGCGCCCGGCGACGTTGAGCCGGACGCCGACGGTCGCGCCGCCCACCGCGATCGGCACGGTGCGGAAGCCGTGCGCCGTGTCCGCCGACACCGAGATCTTGAGACTGACCTGCGCCTTCCCCGACGCCGGTACGGACAGCGTGCCGCTGGACGGCGTCACCGTGACGCCCGCGGGCGGCTGCGCCCGCCAGGCGAGGGCCGCCGGCCGGCCCAGGGAGCGGACGACCAGGTCCGTCTCGAAGACGCCGCCCGGCTCCACCGGGCCGCTGCCGCGGGTCGGGCCCGCCAGGTAGGGCTTCGAGCCCTGGCCGAAGGAGGGCGGGACGTCGCGCGGGTCGCCGCCGAACCCCGGGTTCGGGGTGGAGCCGAGGGTGAAGTCCAGCCGCCCGCCGCCCGTGGCGAACGACTCCGGCAGCCACGCCCGGCTCGTCGCCGTGCCGTCGACCTTCAGTCCCCGGATGTACGGCGCGGCGGCGCCGGGTGCGTTGATCACGATGTCGCCCGCGGGCCGGTCGACCACCACGCGGTCGAACAGCGGCGTGTTGACCAGCAGTTCGGCGCGGCCGGGGATGGCGGGGTACAGGCCGAGCGCCGACCAGACGTACCAGGCCCCCATGGTGCCCAGGTCGTCGTTGCCGACCAGTCCGTCGGGCCCGGGGCCGAACAGCTCCTTCTGCACCCGGCGCACCAGCGCCTGCGTCTTGTACGCCTGCCCGGCCCACGCGTACAGCCACGGCGCGGGCAGCGCGGGCTCGTTCCCGAGGTAGGCGTAGGGCCGTGCCGGGCCGGCGTTGAGCTCGGTGAAGTACTCGTCCAGGCGGGCCACGGCCTTCTCGCGCCCGCCCATCGCGGTGAACAGCCCCTGCACGTTGTGCGGCACGAGCCAGTGGTACTGGGCGCCGTTGCCCTCCATGTAGACGTCGGGGGCGCCGGGGTCGAACGGCGACGTGAACGAGCCCTCGCCCATGCGGGGCTGGATCCAGCCGTTGCCGGCATTGAAGAGGTTCTGCCACGCCTGCGCCCGCCCCATGAACTCGGCGGACGTGGCCCGGTCGCCGAGGCGGGCGGCGAGCTGGGCGATCCCGAAGTCGGCCAGGCCGTACTCGAGGGTGGAGGAGGGGTCGTTCGGGACGTAGCCCTGCGTCATGAAGGCGGCGTTGCCGGGGCGCTCGTCGTAGCCGAGCTGCGGGTGGCCGACGTCCATGGGGCCGGTGCGGCGGGCCGCCTCCGCCATGGCCCGCAGCGCGGCGGCGTACTCGAAGTCGCGGGCGCCGAAGGCGTACACGGTGGACAAGATCACGTGGAACGGGTCGCCGACCATGACGCCGGTGACCGCGTTCTGGTGGGACCAGCGGTCCCAGACGTTGCCGAGGGACCGGGCGTTGGCGTACATGGACTGGGCGATGTCGGCGGCCACGTCGGGCGCGAGGAGGGCCAGGAGCTGCACCTCGCTGCGGTAGATGTCCCAGCCGGAGAAGGTCGCGTAGTGGTGGTGGCCGGGGCGGACCGTGCGGACCTCGCCGTCCATGCCGGTGTAGGAGCCGTCCACGTCGTCGAAGACGTACGGCTGGAGGAGGGCGTGGTAGAGGTTGCTGTAGAACGTCCGGCGCCGCTCCGGGGTGCCGCCGCCGACGGCGACCGTGCGCAGGCGGTCGTTCCACACGGCGCCGGCCTCCCGCTTCACCTGGTCGAGGCCCTTGCCGCCGATCTCCGCCGCCAGGTTCCGCTTGGCGCCCTCGATGCCGACGTACGACAGGCCGACCCGCATCTGGACCGGCTGGGACGGGTCGAACTGCAGGTAGGCCCCCGATCCGGGACCGTTCACCGTGACGTCGCCCGGCACCACCAGGTCGCCCCTGGCCTTGGCCGCGCCGGCGTTGTCCACCGTGGTCGCGCCGGGGCGCACCTCGTCGTCCTTCCAGGTGCCGTGGCCGATGACCGGACGGTCGAACTCGGCGTGGAAGTACACCTTGTAGCGCATCGGCGGGCCGCAGAAGCCGCCGGTCTGGACCCACCCCTGGACCGTGGTGCCGCTGATCCGGGTCTCGCCGTCGTCCACGCCGTTGACCGAGCCGCTGGTGTTCAGCAGGATCGTCCCGGGCCTGCCCTGCGGGAACGTGAAGCGGGCCGCGCCGGCCCGCGTGGTCACCGAGAGCTCCGTCTTGATCCCGGTGTCCAGGACGTTGCTGTAGAAGCCGGGGGAGGCCGTCTCGTTCTCGTGCTTGAAGGTCTGCACGTAGTCCTCGCCGTGGGTGGCGGGCGAGCGGCCGACCGGTCCGGAGAAGGGCAGCACCGGGAAGTCCTGCGCGCCCGTGCAGCCCGGTCCCGAGATGTGCGTCATCGAGAACCCGCGCAGCCGGTCGTCCTCCCACCGGTAGCCGCCGCCCGCGTTGGCCACCGTGTCGGGGCTCCACTGCATCATGCCGAACGGCAGCACGGCGCCGGGGAACGTCATGCCCCCGCCTCCGCCGTGGCCGAAGTCGGACGCCGCCTCCTTGGTCCCGTGGAAGACGTTGACCAGGGAGGCGGGATCGCGTTCGAGCGCCGCGTCGGAGGCGGGCGCGGCCGAGCCGGGCGGTATCAGGACGGCCGCGACGAGGACGGCGACCATCGGCAGGGACCATTGAGACACGGCAGTCCTCCAAGGATGAGATCTTCATCACCGCACCTCGTGCCGCCGGTGGGGGTCAACGGACAGAAGGGGCGGTCACAACCTGCCGCCGGGGGTAGGGGTCGACGGACGCGGGAGCCGGTCGCCACATTCGCAGGTACCTGTGTGTCGAGCCGGCGTGAGGAAAGCAGCGATGACGGTCGTGTCCACGGTTTCCGCCGCAAGCCCAGCAGAGCCCGCCGCCGATCCCCGTGATCCCCGTGATCCCGCGGTCCGGCTCGCCCTGCTCCTCGACCCGGACTCGGCCGTACCGCTCGGCGGCGCGGGCGAGCAGGGAACGGGCGAGCGGGGAACGTGCGGGAGCGGCGCGGACGAGAGCGGCGTGACGGCCGTCCACGGGCTGGTCGGCGGCGCCCCCGTCGTCGCCTACTGCACCGACGCCCGCACGATGGGCGGCGCGCTGGGCGCGGCCGGGGCCGCGCGCGTCGTGGAGGCCGTCGAGGCCGCCGTCCGCCGGGGCTGCCCGGTGATCGGCCTGTGGCACTCCGGCGGCGCCCGGCTGGCCGACGGCGTGGAGTCCATGGACGGTGTGGGCCGCATGTTCGCCGCCATGACCCGGGCCTCGGGCGCGGTGCCGCAGATCTCGGTCATCCTCGGGCCCGCGGCGGGCGCGGCGGCGTACGGGCCCGCGCTCACCGACCTGGTCGTCATGGCGCCCGCCGCGCGGGTCTTCGTGACCGGCCCCGACATCGTCCGCAGCGTGACCGGCGAGGTCATCGACATGGACGGGCTCGGCGGCCCCGACGCGCACGCCCGCAGGTCCGGCGTGACCCACGTGGTGGCCGCCGACGAGCAGGACGCGGTCCGCCGCGCCCGCCTGCTGACCGGCTTCTTCGCCCGCCGGGGCGCGTTCGACCCGGTGGCGCTGCGCGAGCCCCGCGACCTGCGCGCGCTGCTGCCCGAGTCGCCGCGCCGCGCCTACGACGTGCGCCCGCTGGTGCGCGGGCTGCTGGACGCCGACGGCGGCTTCGAGGAGCTGCAGCCCCGGTGGGCGGCCAACATCCTGGTCGGCCTCGGCCGGCTCGGCGGCCGGTCGGTCGGCGTGCTGGCCAACAACCCCCGGCACAAGGGCGGCTGCCTCGACGCGCTGTCGGCGGAGAAGGCCGCTCGGTTCGTCCGGATGTGCGACGCCCACGGGGTGCCGCTCGTCGTGCTGGTGGACGTGCCCGGCTACCTGCCGGGCGTCGGCCAGGAATGGGACGGCGTGGTGCGCCGGGGCGCCAAGCTGCTGCACGCCTTCGCCGAGTGCGTCGTCCCGCGGGTCACGCTGATCACCCGCAAGGCGTACGGCGGGGCGTACATCGCGATGAACTCCCGTTCGCTCGGCGCGAGCACCACGTTCGCCTGGCCCGGCGCCGAGGTCGCGGTCATGGGCGCGGAGTCGGCCGTCGGCGTGCTGCACCGCAAGGCCCTCGCGGCGGCCCCCGCGGAGGAGCGCGAGGGGCTGCGCGCCCGGCTGGCCGAGGAGCACCGCCGGATCTCGGGCGGCGTGGAGCGGGCCGTGGCCCTCGGCGTCGTGGACGAGGTGATCGCGCCCGAGACCACCCGCCTGCGGATCGCCGAGGCCCTCGCCCGCGCCCCGCGCGCCCGTGGCCGTCACTCCAACATCCCCTTGTGAACATCCCCGTGAGGAGCGGTGAAGGCGCGCCGTCCCGCCGTGGCGGAGCGCCTCACCGGTGCTCAGCGAGCCTCACCGGGGCTGACCGTGACCGGGGCTGACCGGGGCTGACCGGGCCTCACCGGGGCTCACCGGTGCTCACCGACCAGCCGGGACGGCAGGTCGGCGCGGCGGGACACGTTGAGCTTGCGGTAGACCCGGGTCAGGTGCTGCTCCACGGTGCTGATCGTGATGTGCAGCTTGGCGGAGATGTCCCGGTTGGAGTAACCGTCGGCGGCCAGCGCGGCCACCCGCCGCTCGGCGTCGCTGAGGATCGGCTGCACGCCCGGCGCCCCGCCGTCGTGGCCTCCCGGGGACAGCGCCCGGCTCAGCCCGTCGGCGTGGCACTCCTGCGCCAGCGCCCTCGCCCGCTGCACCAGCATCCCGCCGCGCCGGTACTCGCCGATGGCGTGGTACGCCTCCACGAGGTCGAACAGCGCCCTGGCCAGCTCGTACCTGTCGCCGCCCGCCTGGAGCAGGTCGGCCGCGCGGCGCAGCAGGTTCACCCGGTGCCGGGCCTCCCCGGCGGCGGCCAGCACCCGCATCGCCATCCCGTGCACCCGCGTGGAGCGCCCCCGGCCGCGGTGCAGTTCCTCCTCGACCAGGCGCCGCCCCTCGTCGGGGTCCCCGAGGCGGACCAGGCACTCGGCGGCGTCCACCCGCCAGGGGAGGAACCCCGGGCCGTCCAGCCCCCACCGGCCCGTCAGCTCGCCGCACAGCCGCAGGTCCCGCAGCGCCTGCCCGGGCTGCCCCGCCATGAGCGTGAAGCGGGCCTTGCCGTACAGGTAGAGGAGGCCGAAGCGGGTGTCCAGCATGGCCTCCGGCACGGGCTGGGCGGCGTACGGCAGGCACGCCTCGTGGCGGGACATGGCCGCGCCGGCCCACAGCAGCGCGCCCAGCGGGGCGCCGACGGCCACGCCCCAGCTGCCCGGAGGGATGATCTCCAGGGCGCGGCGGGCGTCGCGGGAGGCCGCGGCGAGGTCGCCGCGGCGCAGCCCGATCTCGGCGCGGATGGCCGACAGCCGGGCCTGCCTGCTGGGGGCCCGGCGGCGTACGGCCTCCTCGATGAAGGCGTCGCACCACGGCGCGGCCCGGTCGGCGCGGCCCACGTACGTGAGGGTCAGCAGTGCGCTCTCGACCGTGTCCATGGACATCTCGTCCAGGTGCGAGCCGCGCAGGACGTGCTCGGCGGTCACCGCGGTCTCCGCGCTCGGGCCCTCCGACAGGGCCTTGACCAGCATGTTCGCCGACTCGATGCGGCGGGCCGCGGTGAGCGAGTGCGCGGCGCAGGCGGCCTCGCGGGCGTCCGGCTCGGGCAGGTGGGACAGGAACGGCGGGCAGGCGCCGCGGAACCAGGCGCGGGCCACGGCCAGCTCCGTCATGCCCTCCCGGTCGAGCTCGTCCAGGTTGCCGAGGTGGCTCAGGACGTCCTTGGTGTCGGCCGCGTGGCCGTGCCACAGCAGCGCCTTGGCGAGCACCACGGCGTCGCCGCCGCCCAGATGGCCCTGGTGCAGGGCGTCGGTCAGCTCGGCCAGCTGCCCGGCCGGGGTGCTGGGATTGATGCGCCACTTGGCCCGGACGAGCTTGGTGGCGATCCTGGCCCGCCACCGCTGGTCGGTGCAGCCCCGCCAGGCCAGCTTCAGGTACTCGATGGCCGGTTCCACGCGGCCGTCGCGCAGCGCGTGGCCCGCGGCCTCCTCCAGCACCGACACGTTCCACGGCTCGTCGGCGCGGCCGGCCAGCAGCAGGTGGTCGGCCACCACCGTGGCCGCCGCGCCGTCCTGGTAGGTCAGCGCGGCGGCGCGGTGGTGCAGGCCGGTGCGGTCGGCGGCGCCGATCGCGGCCAGCACCGCCGACCGGGCGGCGTCGTGCCGGAAGCGGCCCCCGGCCAGCAGCCCGGCGCGGGTCAGCGTTCGGACCGCCTGGGCGGTGCCGGTCCCGCTCTCGCCCAGCAGGCGGTCGGCGGGCCCCGGCTCGCCCAGGACGGCCAGCGCGCGGGCCACCCGCAGCAGCTCGGGGTCGGCGCCGTGCAGGCAGGCCAGCACGGCCTCGCCGTACCGGTCGCCGGGGGCGCCCGTCTCCTGGAAGTCCTCGGCGAGCGCGTCCACCAGGAGGCGGTTGCCGCCGCTCAGCTCGTGGCAGCGCGCCGCGTAGCGCTCGGCCGTCTCCCGGTCCGCCCGCTCGGCCATCCGCGCGGCCACCTGCTCCGGCGACAGGTGGGCGAGTCCGACCCGGCGGCAGTGGGGCAGGCGCAGCAGTCCGGCGTGGAGCAGGAACGGCTGGCGCACGTGCTGGTCGGTGCCGCCGACGACCAGCATGATCTTGGCGTACCTGACCCGGTGGGCCAGGTAGGACAGGCAGAGCTGGGAGCCGTGGTCGGCGTGGTGGGCGTCGTCCACCACGATCAGCAGCGGGCAGCGCTCCGACAGCTCCAGCAGGACCGTGCAGAGCGCGTCCACGATCTGCACGTCCACGTGGTCGGGGGTCTCGCCCGCGAGCCGGGCGCGGGCGCCCTCCCGCAGGAGGCTCAGCGTCGTCGCGCGGTGCTCCTCCGGCATCGGCGTGTTGCGCACGAGCTGCGACAGCACGCCGAGCGGCAGGTCCCGTTCGGCCCGCGAGCCGGTCGCGGTGAGCGGCAGGGCGCCGTGGTCGAACGCGTGCTCGGTGAGGCCGTCCAGCAACCGGCTCTTGCCGGCGGCGATGGGGCCCGTCACCACCGCGATGCGGCCCCGTCCGGCCACCGCCTCGTCCAGCAGGCCCCGCAGGAGGGCCATCCCCTGTACCTGGTCGTGCTCGGCCATGACGGCCCTCCTCGATCGTGCTGGTACGGCGGGCGGCGCGCCCGTCAGCCCGCGGTGGCGAGGGGCCGGGGCCGGGGCAGGGGGCGGTGGGACGGCTCGGGACGCGCCGCCGGGCGGGCCCGCAGCGCCGCGCGGACGGCCGAGAAGACGGAGACGGCCACGTCGGCGTGCATGCCCGCGCCCCAGGACGTGCCCCCGTCCACCGCGCACTCCGCGTAGATCACGACCTGTCCGGGGGCGCGCCCGCCGGGCGGCCTGCGCTCCAGGTGCGTGTCGTGCAGCGGCGGCTCGGTGGCGTGGACCGCGAGGACCCGGATCCCCCAGGGACCGAGCACCGCGGCCAGCTCCCCGGCCTCCGGCCCGGCGGCGTCCGTGCCCGCGTCGACGTGGAGCACGACCTCGACCGGCTCCCGGCCCAGCGGCAGCGGGCGGGAGGGGTCGCCGTGGTAGAGGTACTCCTCGCGGAACAGCGCGCCGATGCGCTCGGGGGAGAGCTCGCCGCCGGTGGCGTCGGCCTGCGCCTGCACCCGGGCGGCCAGGTCCGCCTGGAGGCCGCGCGGCAGGTCGAGCCCGTGCCAGGCGCTCATCACGTACGCCGCGCCGCCCTTGCCGGACTGGCTGTTGACCCGGACCACCGCCTCGTAGGTGCGGCCCACGTCCCTGGGATCGACCGGCAGGTACGGCATCTCCCACGGCAGCTCGTCCACCGGCGTCCCGGTCGCGGCCGAGCGCCGTTCGCGCTCGTCGAAGCCCTTCTTGATGGCGTCCTGGTGGGAACCGGAGAAGGCGGTGTAGACCAGGTCGCCGCCGTAGGGGTGGCGCGGGTGGACCGGGAGCTGGTTGCACAGCTCGACGGTGCGGCGCACGGCGGTGAGGTCGGAGAAGTCGATGCCCGGGTCGACGCCCTGGACGTAGAGGTTCATGCCCAGGGTCACCAGGCAGACGTTGCCCGCGCGCTCGCCGTTGCCGAACAGGCAGCCCTCGATCCGCTCGGCCCCCGCCAGCAGCGCCAGCTCGGCGGAGGCCACGCCGGTGCCGCGGTCGTTGTGCGGGTGGACCGACAGGCAGACGTGCTCGCGGCGGGACAGGTTGCGGTCGAGCCACTCGATCTGGTCGGCGAAGACGTTCGGCAGCGAGCGCTCGACGGTCGTGGGGAAGTTCAGGATGATGCCGCGGCCCGCCTCCGGCTGCCAGACGTCCATGACGGCCTCGCAGACCTCCAGTGAGAAGTCGAGCTCGGTCTCGTTGAACAGCTCGGGGGAGTACTGGTAGGCGAGGTCGCAGTCGCCGAGCACGCGTTCGGCGTGGTCCGTCATGACCCGCGTGGCGCGCACGGCCAGGTCGCGGCAGCCGTCCCGGTCGATGCCGAAGACCAGCCGGCGGAAGAGCGGAGACGTGGCGTTGTAGATGTGGACGAGTGCGCGCGGGGCCCCCTTGAGCAGGTCGAGGGTCTCCCTGATCAGCTCGTCGCGGGCCTGGGTCAGCACGGTGATGCGGACGTCGTCGGGGATGCGGTCCTGCTCGATGAGCAGCCGCAGGAAGTCGCGGTCGTCCTGGCTGGCGACGGGGAATCCGACCTCGATCTCCCGGTATCCCATGCGCACGAGCAGTTCGAACATCATCAGCTTGCGCTCGGGGGACATCGGGCGGGCCAGCGACTGGTTGCCGTCGCGCAGGTCGGTGGAGAGCCAGCGGGGGGCCGTGCGGAGGCGCCTGCCGGGCCACGTGCGGTCCGTCAGGTCGATCGGCCGGAATTCTCGGTAGCGTTCGGCGCCCGGCATCCTCGGATTCCTTTCCCTGAATCGGATGGGTCGCGGCGGTACGCTGAATTCCCGTTGAAGCCGCGGTTTCAGCGAGCACGACGCGCGGCGTGCGGGAAACGGAATTCCTCGCTTTTCCTCCGCGAATCCGCTCCGGCCATGTGAAGATCTTGACTGGGTGTGCTCGAAGCTATAGGGGGTGCGGGCCGCCTACAAGACAGGGGGGCCAGGAGTTCGCCCCCGGTATCCGGCGGGAGCATTCCAGGGGTATCGAAAGGTGTACACCCCCTGCCGCTTTCGGATCACGCCGCTTACCGGCGCCGGGACGGCGGTGAACACTCCAGCCATGGCGGCTATCGCTCTCGGACTCCGGGCCGTGCCGGCCCTTCCCCGCACCCTCGCCCTGTGCCTCGCCGAGGCCCGCCCGCTCGTCCTGGGGGTCTCGCTCCTGCGCTTCCTGTCCGGCGTCGCCCTGGCCCTGCCGGTGGCGGCGTCGCCCGACCCGCCGACGGTCCTGCGGGGGGCGGCCGCCTGGGTCGCGTCCGTCTTCGCGGTCTACCTGTTCAACGGCGTCACCGACGTCACCGAGGACCGGATCAACGGTTCCGGCCGGCCGATCGCCCGCGGCGACCTGGACCCGCGCACCGCCGCCGCGGTCGCCGCCGCGGGCGCCGGTCTGGCGGTGCTGGCCGCGGTGGGGCTTCCGGGGCCGATGACCTGGATCGTCATGGGCAACCTGGTGCTGGGCCACCTGTACTCGGGGCCGCCGCTGCGGCTCAAGGGCAGCGCGGGCGGCACGGTGGCCGTGCTGTGCCTGTCGGGGCTGCTGTCGTACCTGGGCGGGTTCGTCGTGGCGACGGCCGGCGGCGCGGACGTCCCGGTGCCGCCGGGCCTGGCGGTCTTCGCCGCGGCGGCGATCGGGTGGATGGTGCTGGTCGGCGTGCCCGCGAAAGACCTGTCGGACATCGAGGGCGACGCCGCCGCCGGGCGGCGCACGTTCGGCGTGCTCGTCGGGGAGCGCGGGGCGCGGCTGGCGATGACGGCGGCCTCCCCGGCCCTGTGCGCCGCGCTCGGCGCGGCCGTCTGGTGGTTCGGGGTGCCCTTGCTGGGCGTCTTCGTGGCCATGGCCGCGGGGAGCGCCGGCGTCGTCGCCACGGCCCGCCGGCGGACGGAGAAGGGCCGCAGATCGCTGCGCCGTCCGTACGGGGTGTTTATGGGAACGCAGCATGTCGTTCACCTGACCGCTGTTGTCTGCGCTATATGGATATGACCGGAAATGTTGCATTGTTGTCTGCGGCAAGGGATAGTTAGGGAGCGCTCGAACACTGGTCCCGCGGCGGAGGAGGGACATTGGAGGTGCACGGGCTGTCGGGGGATCCGGCGAGATTAGTCGAAACGTGTCGCAATGAAATACTCGCCGAGTTCGAGGCGGCCTTGCGGACCGCCGGGAGCATGGTCTTCGCGGACGCGCGCGCCCGTGACCAGGCTCTCTCGACCGCCCGCCACGTCCTGGACGACGTGGCGGCTACGCTACGCGCTGGAAAGATACAGATAAGTGAACTGTACAAATTCCACGCCTGGGAAGTCGGAAGCGCGCGGGCGGCCGCGGGCGTCCACCCGAAGACCTCACTTGAGGCGAGCTCGCTTTTTTTCCGCGCGGCGTTGCATCACCTGGTCAGGGGAATCGTCGCGGAGGAGGACCGCGGCGCGGCCGCGGAGCTGATCACGCTGGCGGTCGCCGGTCTGGAGGAGAGCCTGTCCCGGCGGGTGCGCGAGTCCGCCGACGGCTACCACGGCTTCCTGCTCAACCTGGTGCACGAGGCGCAGGAGGAGGAACGCCGCCGCGTCGCCCGCGAGCTGCACGACCGCATCGGCCACGGCCTCAGCGTGGCCCACCAGCAGCTGGCGCTGTCGGAGGCCTACCGCGCGTCCGACGCGGCCCGCGCCTCCGCCAAGATCGGCGTGGTGCAGCAGGCCATCCAGGAGACCATGGAGAACCTGCGGCAGCTCACCTCCGAGCTGCACCCGCGGACGCCGGTCAGGAGCCTGGAGAAGTCGCTGCTCGGCTTCCTGGAGGAGGTGGAGCGCGACGACGTCTCCGTCGTGCTCGACGTCAGCGGCGACGAGTCGTGGGCCGAGCCGCGGGTGCGCGGCGAGGCGTTCCTCATCGTGCGCGAGGCCGTGCGCAACGCGCTCGCGCACGGGGACCCGCCCAGGGTCCTGGTGCGGGTGAACATCGCCCCCCACGAGCTGTCGGCGTCGGTGCTGGACAACGGGCGCGGTTTCGACCCGGGGGCCGTGCGCGGCCACGGGGTCGGCATGACGTCGATGCGCGAGCGCGCCGAACTGCTCGACGGCCGGGTCGTCATCGCCGGCGCGGTGGGGCAGGGCTGCCTCGTCGAGCTGTTCATCCCGCTGAAGAGGAAGTCCCGTGGTCGCGCAGACGCCTAGCGACGCCATCTCGGTGGTGCTGGTCGACGACCACGCGCTGTTCCGCGAGGGACTGCGCGAGATCCTCGAATGCGACGGCGGAATCCGTATCGTCGGCGAGGCCGGCGACTCCGGGACGGCCGTGGCCGTGGTCACGAGGGCCCGCCCCGACGTGGTGCTGCTCGACGTCGAGATCCCCGGCGGCGAGGTCATCGAGACCGTCGCCACCATCAGGAGGCTGTCGCCCGACACCCGGATCATCATCCTCAGCATGTACGACGGCCCGCAGCTCCTCACCCGGCTGCTGTCCGCCGGCATCCGCGGCTACCTGCTCAAGAGCGTGCACCGGCACGAGCTGATCGCGGCGGTGCACAGCGTGCACGAGGACGCCTCCCGGGTCGTGCTGGCCGTCTCGCGCCACAGCCTGGCCCGGGTGGAGTCGCCGGGCGCCGGGACGCTGTCGGAGAAGGAGCTGGAGGTGCTGCAACTGGCCGCGCAGGCGCTGAGCAACGTGCAGATCGCGCGGCGGCTGGGGCTGGCCGAGGCCACCGTGAAGCGGCACATGCGCAACATCTTCGTCAAGCTCAACGCCGTCTCGCGGATCGACGCGGTGAACAAGGCGCTGGCCACGTCCCTGATCTCGCCCCCGGCCAGGGGCGAGGCCGACTGACCCCGGGCGGCGGCCGCTCACAGCAGCGGTGACGACGGCCGGGCGCAGCGGGCGGCGGGGAACAGGCCGTCCAGCCTGTCGAGGGTCTCGGCGGGCAGCTCGACCGAGGAGGCGGCCAGGTTCATCTCCAGGTGCACCGGGTCACGGGTGCTCGGCACCGGGATGACGTGCTCGCCCTGCGCGGACAGCCAGCTCAGCGCGACCCGCCCGGCCCCCAGGTCGAGCCGGGCCGCCGCCGACTCGAGCTCCCGGAGCCGGGAGCATCCGCCGCGCCGGTGGCCGGGCCGGAAGCGGGGGTCGGCGCGCCGCCAGTCGCCCGGCTCGAACCAGGACTGCGGCCGGACCCGGCCGGTGAGGAAGCCGCGGCCGAGCGGGCGGGCGGCGATCACGGCGATGCCCAGCTCGCGGACGGCGGCCAGCAGCTCGGGGGAGGGGGGCGGCCCCCACAGGGAGTACTCGACGCCGACCGCGCTGACCGCGTGGACGGCGTGCGCGCGGCGCACCTGCTCGGCGGTGCCGCCGGACAGCCCCAGGCGGCGGATCTTGCCCGCGCGCACCAGCTCGGCCAGCCCCGCCACGCTCTTCTCCACGGGCACCCGGGTGTCCTGGCAGTGGAGGGAGAACAGGTCGACGCAGTCGGCGCGCAGACGCTTGAGCGAGGCGTGCAGGGAACGCTCCAGCTCGTGCGGGCGGCCGTCGAACACGACCGGGTCGCCGGGCCCGCCCACGCGCACCCCGCCGCGGGTGCACACCACCACCTCCTCGGCCCGCCCGGCGAGCACCCGCCCGATCAGGCTCTCCACCCGCCCGCCCGCGTAGAAGCCCGCCGTATCGAGCAGCGTCACCCCGGCGTCGAGCGCCCTGTGCACCAGGCGGCCGGCCTCGCGGGGCTCGACCGGCCCGTACGCGCCGCTCAGGGCGAGCGTGCCGAGCCCGACGGCGGAGACGACCGGACCCGCCGGACCCAACGTGGTGTAACGCACGAAATCCCCTTCGCATAACGACCGCCGTTCTCGACAAGGCAAGTCAAGAGATGGATTTTTTCATTGTCAACCCGTATGTCCTGTACGGCGCGCGGATATCACTTCTCCCCTGGGGCGATGGTAGGCGTGCGAACGGCCGCTCAAGGGGACGGGCGGACGCATTGGCCCCCTAACCGCACCCCTATTCTCCGTGCCGCCGCCACTGATACCCCGCGCGGCCCTTCTCGGGAAATGCCGCGCCTGGCTACTGTGCGACGGAGGGCGGAGGCGAGGAGGCGCGAGGTGATCGAGGAGATCCTGCCCGGCGCCGTCGTGTCCTGCCACGCCTTCACCGACCCGCCCGGTGTCGTGATCTTCCCCGAGGAGGCCGACCTGGTCCGGAACGCGGTGGAGAAACGGCGCAGGGAGTTCGCCACCGCCCGTCACTGCGTGCACCGCGCCCTGGAACTGCTGGGCGTGCCCCCCGCCCCCGTGCTGGCCGACGCCCGCGGTGAGCCGGTCTGGCCCCCCGGCGTGGCCGGCAGCATCACCCACTGCGCCGGCTACCGCGCCGCCGCGGTCGGCGCGGCGCCCGCCGCCATCGGCATCGACGCCGAGCCCGACGGGCCGCTGCCGCCCGGGGTGCTGGAGGCCGTCTCGCTCCCCCGGGAGCGCCAGATGCTGCGCCGGCTGGCCGCCGACCATCCGGGCACGAGCTGGGACCGCCTCCTGTTCAGCGCCAAGGAGTCGGTCTACAAGGCGTGGTACCCGCTGGCCCGGCGCTGGCTGGACTTCCAGGACGCGGTGATCGTCCTGGACCCGCTGCGGGGCACGTTCGAGGCCCGGCTGCTGGTCGCCGGGCTGCGCTGGCAGGGCAGGCCGCTGAGCGGGTTCGCGGGGCGCTGGACGTCCGGCGACGGGCTGGTGCTCACCGCGATCGCCGTGACCGCCGGCCGAGCCGGGGGACCGGCGGAGGGGACGGAGCCATGACCAGGTTCGGGGTGGTCCTCATCGCCGAGGAGGCCTCCGGGGAGGCGTGGGCGGCCCGTTGCCGCCGTGCCGAGGCGCTCGGCTACGACGTCATCGCGGTGCCCGACCACCTCAACCTGCTCGCGCCCTTCCCCGCGGCGCTGCTGGCGGCCGAGGCCACCGAGCGCGTCACGATCGGCACGTACGTGCTGAACGCCAGCTTCCACCGCCACGCCCTGCTGGCCAGGGAGGTCAGGACCACCGTCGCGCTCATCGGCGACCGCCTGGAGCTGGGGCTCGGCGCCGGCTACGTGGCGGCCGAGTTCGCCGCGGCCGGGCTGCCCTTCGATCCGGCCGTCCGCGCCGCGCGGCTGGAGGAGCTGGTCGACGGGCTGAAGGCGCGCCTGGGCGACGGGGGCCCGCCCCTCATGGTCGGCGGCCACGGGGACCGGGTGCTGCGGCTGGCCGCCCGCCGCGCCGACGTCGTCAGCTTCACCGGTGCTCCGTTCCGGCCCGAGTACGGCAGGACCGCGCTCGTCACCGCGGACGAGCTGCTGCGCCGCGTGGAGTACGTGAGGAGCGCGGCGGGAGAGCGGAGGCCGGAGCTGAACGTGCTCTCCAAGGCCACGGTGCTGACCCGGGACCGGCGCGCCGGAGTGGAGGGCCTGCGGCGTTACGCCCCCGATCTGACCACCGAGGAGCTGCTGGAGGCGCCGGCCCTCTTCGTCGGCACGCCCGCGCAGATCGCCGAGCAGGTCCGCCGGAACGAGGAGCGCTTCGGGTTCTCGTACGTCACGGTGCCGGACTCGGCGATGGAGGACTTCGGGAAGGTCATCGAGCGCCTCCGGTGACCGGCCGCGGCGGTGCGGCGCGGGCCCGTGCGGGCAGGCGGTCAGCGGGTGAGCCCGTGCAGGCAGGCGGTCAGCGGGTGAGCCCGTGCAGGCAGGCGGTCAGCGTGCGGGCCTGCACGTTCAGGTAGTAGCTGTGCCGCAGCAGCTCGTCGAGCTGGTGCAGGGCGAGCCAGCGGAAGGCCGGGTGGCCGGGCAGCGGGTCCTCGTCCACCTCGGCCAGCAGGTAGCGGGTGCGGGCGTGGTGGAAACGGCCGCCCTCCTCCGACAGCACGGTGTCGAACAGCACCCGCTCCGGCGGGACGCCCAGCACCTCGGCCAGCAGCGGCGGCCGGGCCCCCGGCGGCAGGTGGTCGTAGTTGCCCGGCGTGCACTGCACCGTCGGGGCCAGCTCGACCACGTCGGTGCAGCCGGGCTCGACGCGGGCGTGCGCCAGCACGTGCACCACGCCCCCGGCGCGGCGCACCAGGAACGCCGCCACCCCCGTCCCGACGGGCGCGATCATCGGCTGGCTCCAGGCGTCCACCTCGCGACCGCCGGCCTCCACACCCACGCCGATCACGTCGAAGAAGCGGCCCGTCTCGTGCGAGATGCGGCCTCCGGCCCGCAGCCACCGGCTCACCCGGTTCAACGGCACCGGCCGGGCGTGCACGTCGGTCGTGGACCGGACGCCGCTGAGCCAGCTCAGGATCTCCGGCGTGCCGTGCAGCGACCCGCGGCGGCGGTCGCGCGAGCGCGCCACCGCCGCCCCGAACGCGCCCTCGCCCTCGTCGGAGCCCTCGTCGGCGCCCTCCTGGACGGGCAGGCAGGCCAGCACCGTACGGGCGTCCATGTTGACCGCGTCCGGCACGGCCAGCAGCTCGCGCACGCGGCGCAGCGGCAGCCATTGGAACCCCGCGACCGCCTCGACCTCCCCGTCCACCTCAACGATCATGTTCCTGTTGCGCTTGCGGTAGAACCACGCGCCCTGCTCCGACTGCCGCGCGTCGGCCAGCACCCGCCCCCGCGGCGCGCGGAAGTGCTCCAGGTACGGCACCGCCCGCCCGCGGTGCACCCGCGTGTAGTTGCTCCTGGTGGCCTGCACGGTCGGGGAGAGCTGCGGCCCCCCGGGGTTGCCCGGCTCGTTCTTGGCCTGCATGAGCAGGTACGGGACGCCGCCCACACGGCGCAGCAGGATGCCGAGGACGCCCGTCTCCGGCTGGTTGATGATCGGCTGGCTCCAGGCCGGCACCGCCCAGCCCGGCCGGCTCACCTCCAGCCCCTCGACCGTGAAGAACCCGCCGCGGGCGTGGTGCAGGTTGCCCGTGGCCGGATCCTCACGCCAGCCGGACAACTCCTCCAGCGGCAGCCGGGTCGTCCGCATGAACGCGCGCCCGGCGAGTTCGTCCAGCCAGTCGTGGACGTCGGCGGCGGAATCCATGCGGCGCTCCGATCCGTCGGTCACGGGCGGTCCGACGCCGCCGAACCTGCCACGGGCCGGGCGCGCGCTCAACCCCTAGCCGGAACGGCTCCGTCCCCTGTCACCTGCTTAGGGGTTCTGCGCTTGGGCGGCCGTTCATAGCCTTCTACTGTGGACGCCATGACCGATCATCGGCACGTGCGGGCGAGTGACCACGACCGGGAGCGGGTGGCCGAGGTGCTCCGCATCGCGGTCGCCGAGGGCCGCATCACCCTGGAGGAGCTGGAGGAGCGGGTCGACCGCGCCTACACGGCCCGGACGCTGGGCGAGCTGGACGACGTGGTCGTCGACCTGCCGGGCTTCGACGAGCCCATCCCGTCCATCCCGTCGTCCGGCGCGGCCGGGCTCGAACTGCACACCGGCAGCGGGCGCGTCGAGCAGGTGGGGCGGTGGCGCGTGCCGCAGGTCATGAGCGCCAGGGCGGGCCGGTGGGGCAAGGTGCGGATCGACTTCACCCGCGCGGACTGCCCGCACCGCGAGGTCGTGCTCGACGTCGAGGTCACCTCGTGGTTCGGCGACATCACCGTGCTGGTCCCCCGGGGGTGGCGGGTCCGCGACGACGAGGTCGTACGCCACCGGCTGGGCGCCGTCCACAACCGCCCGCCCGAGCCGCCCGCGCCCGACGGCGTCACCGTGCGCCTGACCGGCCGCGTGCAGACGGGCGACGTGTGGGTGAGGTACCGCCGGGCCGCAACCTGAGGAGGATCGCAATGGCGTGCCGGATCTGTTCGGGTCGTCTCCATCCGTTCGCCGACTTCGGCAGGCAGCCGCTCTCCGACGCCTTCGTCGCGCCGGGTGATCCGGGCGAGGAGTTCTCCTTCCACCTGGCCGCCGGCGTCTGCGAGAACTGCTCGATGGCGCAGCTGCTGGAGGAGGTGCCGCGCGAGCGCATGTTCCACGCGGGCTACCCGTACCTGTCGTCCGGCTCGTCGGTGATGCGCGAGCACTTCGGGAACCTGGCCGAGCGGCTGCTGGCCACCGAGCTGGCCGGTCCCGACCCGTTCGTGGTGGAGCTGGGGTGCAACGACGGCGCCATGCTGTCGGTCGTCGCCGGCGCGGGCGTGCGGCACCTGGGCGTGGAGCCGTCCGGCGGGGTCGCCGATCTGGCCGCGGCCAGGGGCGTGCGCGTGCGCAAGGACTTCTTCGAGGCCGACACGGCCGCCGCCGTCCTGGCCGAGGACGGGCCCGCCGACGTGGTCTACGCGGCCAACACACTGTGCCACATCCCCTACCTGGACTCGATCATGGCGGGCGTGGACGCGCTGCTGCGGCCCGGCGGCGTGTTCGTCTTCGAGGACCCCTACCTCGGCGACATCGTCGAGCGCGCCTCCTTCGACCAGATCTACGACGAGCACTTCTACTTCTTCACCGCCACCTCCGTCCGCGCCATGGCGCGGCGGCACGGCTTCGAGCTGGTGGACGTGGAGCGGCTGCCCGTGCACGGCGGCGAGGTCCGCTACACGCTGGCGCGGCGCGGCGCCCGCACGCCGGCACCCGCCGTGGCCGGGCTGCTGGCCGCCGAGGAGGCCGCGGCGCTCTGCGATCCGGCGACGCTGCGCGGCTTCGCGGCCCGCGTGGCGCACAACCGCGACCGCCTGGTGACGCTCCTCGGCGCGCTGCGCGAGGAGGGCGCCCGCGTGTACGGCTACGGCGCCACCGCCAAGAGCGCCACCGTGCTCACCTACTGCGGCATCGGCCCCGAGCTGGTCTCCCTCGTCACCGACACCACCCCCGCCAAGCAGGGCAGGCTCACGCCCGGCTCGCACATCCCCGTACGCGGCCCCGAGGCGTTCGCCGATCCGTACCCCGACTACGCCCTGCTGCTCGCGTGGAACCACGCCGAGGAGATCATGGCCAAGGAGGCCGGCTTCGGCCGGGCGGGCGGCACGTGGATCCTGTACGTGCCCGAGGTGCACCTGGTGCGGGCCTGACATGCCCGACACGCCTGACGCGCCGGAGATGGAGTACCGCGAGCTGGCCGTGACGGGCGCGTACGCGTTCGTCCCCCAGGTCTTCCCCGACGCCCGCGGCGACTTCGCCTCCCCGTACCAGGAGGGCGTGTTCACCGCGGCGGTGGGACGGCCGCCGTTCCCCGTGTCGCAGGCCAGCAGGAGCGTGTCCCGGCGCGGCGTGGTGCGCGGCGTCCACTACACGCTGACACCGCCCGGCACCGCCAAGTACGTCTACTGCGCCGCGGGGCGGGCGGTGGACGTCGCCGTGGACCTGCGGGTGGGCTCGCCCACGTTCGGGCGGTGGGAGGCGGTGGAGCTGAGCGGCGACGGCGGGGAGGCGGTCTACCTGCCGCCCGGGGTCGGGCACGCGTTCGCCGCGCTGGAGGACGGCACGGTGATGTGCTACCTGCTGTCGCAGGAGTACCGCAGGGAGCACGAGCTCGCGCTGTCGTACTTCGACCGCGAGCTGGGGCTGCCCCTGCCGGTCGCGTCCCCGCTGCTGTCGGAGCGCGACCGGCGGGCGCCCACGCTGGCCGAGGCGGCGGCCCGCGACCTGCTGCCCCGCTACTGATTCACAGGGCGCCGCGCAGCGCGGTGATGATCTTCTCCTGGAGCTCGGCGGGGAGCGACGGGTACATCGGCAGCGAGAAGATCTCCCGGGCCAGGGCCTCGGTCACCGGCAGGCCGCCCGGGCCCGGGCCCAGGTGGGCGAAGCCGGACATGGTGTGCACCGGCCACGGATAGCTGACGGTGAGATGGATGTCGTGGGCGCGCAGCGCCTCGATGATCGCGTCCCGCCGGGGGTGGCGGACCACGTACAGGTAGTAGACGTGTTCGTTGCCGTCCGCGGTCGCGGGGAGCACGAGCCCGGTGCCGGCCAGGGCCTCGGTGTAGCGGGCGGCCACGGCGCGGCGGTCGGCGACGTACCGGTCGAGGCGGGTGAGCTTGCGGCGCAGGATCTCCGCCTGCACCTCGTCCAGACGCGCGTTGTGCCCCGGCGTCCGCACGACGTGGTACGCGTCCTCCATGCCGTAGTAGCGCAGCCGCCGCAGCGCCCGGTCCACCCCGTCGTCGGAGGTGAGCACCGCGCCGCCGTCGCCGTACGCGCCCAGCACCTTGGTCGGGTAGAACGAGAAGGCCGCCGCGTGGCCCGTCGATCCGGCGATCCGGCCGTGGCGGCGGGCGCCGTGGGCCTGTGCGCAGTCCTCCAGGATCACCAGATCGTGCGCGGCGGCCAGCCGCTCCAGGGGGGCCATGTCCACGCACTGGCCGTACAGGTGGACCGGGAGCAGGCAGCGGGTCCGGGGGGTGATCGCGGCCTCGACCTGCGAGACGTCCATCAGGTACGTGTCGGGGTGCACGTCGGTGAAGACCGCCGTGGCGCCCACGGCGTCGATGGCCACGACCGTCGGCGCGGCCGTGTTCGACACGGTGATCACCTCGTCGCCGGGCCCGACGCCCAGGGCCTGCAGGGCGAGCTTGACGGCGTTGGTGCCGTTGTCCACGCCCGTGCAGTGGCGCACGCCGTGGTAGGCGGCGAACTCCTCCTCGAAGGAGCGCACGCTCCGGCCGAGGATGAGCCGGCCGGAGCGGAACACGGTCTCCACGGCGTCCATGATGTCGGCGCGTTCGGCCGCGTACTCGGGAAGGTAGTCCCAGACGTGGGTGGGCATGGCCCCGAGTAAAACGCGGCCTCCCGCGGCGGTGGAACCCCTAGAAAAGGCGGCGCGGTTGAGGGGACGGGTAGGGGCTGACGGTCGATGCCCGGCCTCCCTACGGTGGGCGGTGAATGACAGCGCTAATGAACCGAAAGACGTTCACATGACGGGGCACTGCCTTTTTATGTGTCATCCCGACCACGGCCACGTCATTCCCACCCTGGCCGTGGTCGCCGAATTGACGCGACGAGGTCATCGCGTCACCTATCTCACGGCGGAGCGCACCGCCGCCCTCGTGGCCCAGGCGGGGGCGGAGGTCGTCGCCTACGACTCTCCGTACGCGCGGATCGGCTCGCGCGAGCGGGAGGACGACCCCCTGCGCCTGCTCTCGCTCCTGCTGGAGGAGAGCGAGGCCATGCTCGGCGCGCTCGACCGCCTGCCGGAACGGCCCGACGCGATCGCGTACGACGTCTCCGTCCTGCACGCCGGCCGCGTCCTGGCCCGGCGCGGGAGGATCCCCGCCGCCCAGTTCATCCCGATCTTCGCCTCCAACGCCCACTACTCCGCCCTGGCCTCCATGTACGAAGGCGAGGACGGCGACCGGTCCGGCCGCGGACTGCCCGGCTGGGTCGACGGCGTGCTCGACCGCGTCGGCGCGCTGGCCCGCCGGTACGGCGTCCGCGACGACCCCGCCGCATTGTGGTGGGAGGTCCAGGACTGCAACGTGGTGACGCTGCCGCGATCGTTCCAGTTCGCGGGGGAGACCTTCGACGACCGGTTCGCCTTCGTCGGGCCCTGCCTGGGGGAGCGGCCGTTCCTGGCCGAGTGGGAGCCGCCGGGCGACGGGCTGCCGGTGGCGCTGCTGTCGTTCGGGAGCGTGGCCACCACCCGGCCCGAACTGCTCCGCGCCTGCGCGCAGGGGCTCGCCGAGCTGCCCTGGCGCACCGTGGTCACGCTGGCCGACGGCCTCGATCCGGCCGATCTCGGGCCGCTGCCGCCCACCGTCGAGCCGCGCCGCCGGGTGTCGCACCTGAGCGTGCTGCGGCACGCGTCCGCGGCGGTCACCCACGGCGGCGTGGGCACCTCCATGGAGGCGCTGTCCCAGGGCTGCCCGCTGGTCGTGGTGCCGGCCACCGCCATGGACGGGCCGCCCGCGCGGCGGATCGGGGAGCTCGGCCTGGGCGCCGTCCTGGACCCCGGGCGGCTGACCCCCGCGCTGGTGGCCGAGCAGGTGCTCGCCGTCGCGGGCGACCCCGGCGTGGGCCGGGCCGTCGGCGCCGTGCGCGCCGAGATCCACGCCTCGGGCGGCGCGTCCCGGGCCGCCGACGTGCTCGAACGCCTCCTGGTGCGGGAGGCGGTGTGATGGGGGCCCCCGCGTTGGAGTTCCGCGTGCTCGGCCCGGTCAAGGTGATCAGGGACGGCGCCGAGCTGTCCATGAGCGCCAACCGGGAGCTGGTGATCCTGGCCTGCCTGCTGCTCAACGCCGACCGGGTGATGAGCGTGGAACGGCTGATCGAGGCCGTGTGGGGCGGGTCCGCGCCGTCCAGCGCGTGGCGGCAGGTGGCCATCTGCGTGTCGCGGCTGCGCCGGACGCTGGGGGCCGGGACCATCGAGACCTCCAGCCCCGGCTACCTGCTGCGGGCCGTGCCCGACCGCATCGACTGGCTCCGGTTCACCGCCATGGTCGACAGGTCGCGCGAGCTGGTCGGCCTGGGCGCGGCGGAGGCGGCCGTCCGGCTGCTGCGGGAGGCGCTGGCGCTGTGGCGGGGCAGGCCGTTCGAGGACATCCGGGGGCTGCGGTACGACGTGGCGCGGATGGAGGAGTCGCGGCTGGAGGCGCTGGAGACCTGCCTGGAGCTGGAGATCGAGCTGGGGCGCCACCACCAGGTGATCCCCGAGCTCGTGGCGCTGGCGGCCGAGTCGCCGTTCCGCGAGCGGGTGCGGGCCCAGCTCATGCTGGCCCAGTACCGCGCGGGGCGGCGGGCCGAGGCGCTGCGCACCTACCAGGAGACGCGCCGCCACCTGCTGGAGCAGATCGGCCTCGAACCGGGGCCGGCGCTGCGGCGGCTGCACGAACAGATCCTCAGGGACGAGGTCGCGCTGATGCGGCCCCGTGCCGCCGCCTCCCGGCCCGTCGCCGTGCTGCCCTGCCAGCTGCCGCCGCAGGTCCTGCCGTTCGTGGGGCGGCAGGAGGAGCTGGCCGCGCTGGACGCCGCCCTGCTCGGGGACGCCGCGCCGGCCACCGCGGTCATCAGCGGCCGCGGCGGCGTGGGGACGACCGCGCTGGCGGTGCGCTGGGCCCACGCCCGGCTGGACGCCTTCCCCGACGGGCAGCTCTACGCCGACCTGACCGGCGCCGATCCGGACGCCGTGCTCGACCGGTTCCTGCGCGCGCTGGGCGTGCCGGCCCGGGACCTTCCCGGCGACCCCGACGAGAAGCTCGCGCTCTACCGGAGCTGCACCGCCCGGCGGAGGGTGCTGGTGGTGCTGGACAACGCCCGTGACGGCGACCAGGTGCGCGCCCTGCTGCCGGGCGGCGCGCACTGCCGCGTGCTGGTCACCGCCGGGGACCCCCTGGACGACCTGGTGGCCCGGCAGGGCGCGCACCGCGTGTTCCTGCGGCCGCTGCCCGAGGACGCGGCGTGGGAGCTCGTCGGCCTGCTGGTCGGGGCCGCGCCCGTGCAGGAGGTGCGCGAGCTGGTGGCCACCTCCTGCGGCGACCCCCTCTCGCTGCGGCTGGCGGCCGCCCGCCTCCGCTCCCACGACTCCCGCGGCTCCCGTGACGCCCGTGACGCCCGTGACATGGTCCCGGCCCAGGAGGGGCGGCAGGGGAAGGCGGGGCAGCCCGCCGCGTGACCCGCCGGAGGTGCTCCTTCTCAGCGGTGTTCCGCCAGGGCGTCAGCGGTGTTCCGCCAGGGCGTCAGCGGTGTTCCGCCAGGGCGTCAGCGGTGCTTCGCCAGGGCGTCAGCGGTGCTTCGCCAGGACGGTGGCGAGGGCCGTCTCCAGGGCGCGGGGGGAGGGGGCGCCGTCGCGGACGCGCCAGGCCGTGTGGCCGTCGGGGCGGACGAGGACGGCGCCGCGCGGGCCGAGCCCGTACTGCTCCGCCCAGGTGGGGGAGGCGAGGGCGGCGGCCCCGTCCGTCCCGCCGATCTCCACCGCGCGGACCGGGAGGCCGGCCGAGGCCTGGAGCCAGCCGCTGCCCGCCGGTGTCAGCAGCGCGAAGTGCGGGCCGAGGAGGTCGAGCGTGGAGACCCGGCCGTCCCCGCCGGCCAGCCACACGTGGGGGGCGCGGTGGCCGGGCCGGGCCGTGGGGACGTGGTCGCGGTAGGGGTCCTCCACCGTAGGGGGCGGGGTGCCGTCGGGGACGACGGCGCCGGAGTCGTAGTGGTGGCCCAGGACCAGGCCCTCCGAGCTGCGCCGGTCCGCCTGCCGCCGGAGGGCCTCGGCCATGGGCAGGCGGCCCTCCATCATCTGCCGGGTGATCCAGGCGTTGGTCAGGCTCTCGTCCACCGTGCGGACGGCGATCGGGCGGCGTTCGGCCTCGTAGGTGTCCAGCAGCCCCTCGCCCGCCCGCCCGTGCAGGACGGCGGCCAGCTTCCAGGCCAGGTTGTGGGCGTCCTGGATGCCGCAGTTCATGCCGAAACCGCCCTGCGGGGTCGCGACGTGGGCGGCGTCGCCGGCCAGGAAGACCGGGCCCGCGCGGAAGGCGGTGGCGACGTTGGCCTGCTGCAGCCACGGCATGACGCCCAGGAGCCTGACCGGCAGGTCGGGCACCCCCACGGCGGCCCGTACGGCGCGCAGGCACGCCTCCTCGGTGAAGTCCTCGGGGCTGCCGCCCTGCGCCGGGTCGTACCCCGTCTGCACCATCCAGCGCAGCCGGTGGTCCACGGCCTCCACGGCGCACGGCGGGTCGGTCAGGAACGACAGGGCGGCCCGGCGGTCGGCGGGCAGGAAGCCGAGGTCGGCCTCGAACATGATGCTGATCATGTGGCCGAGCGGGGGAGGCCCCTCGGTGGTGATGCCCAGCGACGCGCGGACCCCGCTGCGGACGCCGTCGGCGGCCACCAGGTAGCGGCAGCGCACCAGCGCCGGCTCCGGGCCCTCGACCAGCGCCTCGACGCCGGACCCCGTCACCGCCATGCGGGTCAGGGCGGTGCCGAAGCGCACGTCGGCCGACGATTCGGCACGCCGGCGCAGGATCACCTCCAGCACGTCCTGCGCGCACAGGTACGTGTACGTCGGGCTCTGCGGCGCGTCGCGGTCCAGCTCGGCCGAGGCGCGGACGAAGTCGCCGGCGGTGAGCGAGCTGCCCACGCCCACCGCGAGGTACTCCTCGCGCGGCATCCCCGCGCTCTCCACCTCGTCCTGGAGGCCCCACGCGCGAAAGAGCTCCATGGTCCTGGTGGTGACGAGCCGCGCCTTGGGGAAGACCGACGTGCCGGAACGGCGCTCCACGAGCAGGGTGGAGACTCCGTGGCGGGAGAGCTCGACGGCGGCGCAGAGCCCCACCGGGCCGCCGCCGACCACGAGGACTCCGACATCGAGCTCTTTCATGACGGCCAGCGTTACGCAGCTCCATTGTCCGGTCAATGCGGGGATGGCCGCGTGATACAGGCGTGATACAGCGCGTCGATAGCTTTATTCACGAAAGATCCAGATAAGTCGATCCGGTGATTGTCGAATTCCTGGAGACCGTGATGCTGTTTGCGCAGGGCGCCGTGGCGCTGGTGACCGGCGGGTCGCGCGGAATCGGCCGGGCCGTCGCGCTCGACCTGGCCCGCGAGGGCGCCACCGTCATCGTCAACTACGCCCGCTCCGAGCACGACGCCAAGGAGGTCGTCGCGCGGATCGAGGAGGAGGGCGGCCGGGCGACGGCCGTCCAGGCCGACGTCACCGACGAGGAGGCCGTACGCGCCATGTTCCGCGCCGTACGCGCCGGCCACGGGCGCCTCGACGTGCTGGTGACCAGCGCGGGCATCACCTCCGACCGCTACCTGGTGACGATGGGGCTGGAGCAGTTCCGCGCGCCGGTCGAGACCAACCTGGTCGGCACCTTCCTGGCCTGCCGGGAGGCGCTCCGGCTGATGCAGCACCAGCGCAGCGGCGCGATCGTGACGCTGTCGTCCTCCAGCGGGCTCGACGGGGGCTTCCCCGGCCAGACCAACTACGTGGCGTCCAAGGGGGCGATCATCGCCTTCACCCACGCGCTGTCGAACGAGGCGGCCCCCCACGGCGTGCGGGCCAATGTCGTGTGCCCCGGGTTCGTGGCCACCGACATGACGCGCAGGGTCCCCGCGGACCTCAAGAAGCAGTACGAGTCCCGCATCCGCCTGGGCCGCATGGGCCGTCCCGAGGAGATCGCGTCCATCGTGAGCTTCCTGGCCTCGGCCAAGGCGTCGTACATGTCCGGATCCGTGGTGGTCGCGCACGGCGGCGGCCTCGGCTGAGCAAGACAAGGAACAACCATGACCATGGACGAACTCCGCGCCAGGGCCGCGGCTCGGCAGCAGACGTGCTCGCAGATCAAGAAGATGATCGTCTCCCGGCTCGACCTGGAGATCGACCCCGACTGGATCACCGACGACCAGCCGCTGTTCGGCCGCGGGCTCGAACTGGACAGCCTCGACGTGCTCGAACTGTACGTGGCCATCGAGGCCGAGTTCGGCGTGGCGCTCTACGACAGCGACATGGCGGTGTTCGGTTCGGTGTCGCGGCTGGCCGAAGAGGTCGACCCGGCGCTGCGGGCGGTCTCCGCATGACGGCCACGGACCAGGCCCCGCCGGGCCAGGCCCCGCCGGGTACGGACCGGGCCCCATCGGGTCAGGCCCCGCCGGACGCGGGTCAGGCGCCGCAGGGGAGGGCGCCGGCCGCCGTGCAGCTCTCCCACGACCAGGTACGGCAGGTGCTGCCGCACCGGTGGCCGATGCTGCTGCTCGACCGGGTCGGCCCCGTGGTGCCCGGCGTCAAGGGCACGGCCACCAAGAACGTGGCCGGGACCGAGCTGTGGTTCCAGGGGCACTTCCCCGCCGAGGCGGTGCTGCCCGGCGTCGTGATCGTCGAGGCCATGGCGCAGCTCAGCGGGGTGGTCTTCGCCCTGGCCGGGGCCAGTGAGATCAGCTACCTGGCGGGGGTCAGGTCGATGCGGTTCCGCCGCCCGATCGTCCCGGGCGATCAGGTCACCCTGACCGCCGAGCGGACCGCGGGCGGCGGCGGGTTCGCCGAGTTCCGCGTGTCGGCGCGGGTGGACGGCCAGGTCGCCGCCGAAGGAAACCTCACGATCGCCGATCCGGCGTCCCAACGTACCGCGCGAAAGGTGTGACCATGGCAAGCGTCCTCGCGACCGAGCATCCGCAGGACACGGCGTACGGCGAGGTGGGCGACGCCACCGTGCCGCTGCGCTTCTCCTCACTCGCGGAGGAGTACCGCGTGCTCAGAGACCGCGCCGCGGTCCTGGACCTCGGAGGGCACGGCCTCATCCAGATCACCGGATCCGGCGGCGTGGACTTCGCGCAGCGCGTGCTGGCCCGCGACGTGGAGTACCTCACCTCCGACCGCTGCATGATGAGCCTCGTCCTGGACGAGTCCGGGCAGGTCGTGGACCAGGTCCTCGCCTTCGGCCGGGAGGACGGGCTGCTGCTGGAGAGCTCCTGCGGCGCGGGCGCCCGGCTCCTCGACCACCTGCTGGCCCGGGTGGCGGACGACGACGTCGAGATCACCGACCGCTCCGGCGACCTGACCGTCATCGGGCTGGAGGGCCCCTACGCGTGGGGCGTGGTGGGGCGGCTGATCGACGCGGAGCTGGCCTCGCTGCCGTTCGAGTCGGTGGTGGACACCGCCTGGGACGACGTGGAGATCGTCTTCGCCCGCACCGGCCTGACCGGCGAGTACGGCTACCAGATGATCGTCCCCGTCGAGTCCGCCGCCGCCCTGTGGCGCAGGTCGCTGGAGCACGCGCAGGCGGCGGGGACGGAGGCGCTGGAGCTGGCCATGCTGGAGGTGCGGCAGCCCGTCCCGCGGCACGAGGTCACCCCCGGCGCCTCGGTCATCGAGATCGGCGCCAACTGGCTGGTCGACATCACCAAGGACGACTTCGTCGGCAAGGACGCGGTCGTCGAGGCGTTCGAGGCCGGCGGCGGGCGGCGCACGATCGGCTTCACCGGCGGCTCCGGCGTCCCCGCCCGGGGCACCCGCGTGCAGGCGGCCGGCCAGGACGTCGGCGAGGTGGTGTACGCCGTGCACAGCGTCGGCCTCGACGCCACGCTCGGCCTGGCCCGCGTGACGGGGGACCTGGCCGCCGCGGGGCTGGAGCTCAGTGTCGGGGGCCTGCCCGTGACCACGTTGACCAGCCCCTACATCGTGCCCAAGAGCTGGAGCATCCCGATCATCTGATCGGGCCGGCGCCGAGTGAAGGAGAACGAGTATGGCGCTGCGGCCCGTCGTGGTCACCGGCCTGGGCATCGTCTGCGCGGCCGGCCGCGACCCCGCCGAGTTCTGGCGGCGGCTCACCGCCGGCCAGGGCGGGCTCACCCCCATCGAGGACGAGGCGTTCGCCGTGTTCACGGCCCGGTACGCGGGCCGGGTGCCGGACGCGTGGATCGACGACCGGCTCCCGCAGGAGGACCGCGGCTGCGACCGCACCGTCCGGCTCGCGCTCGTCGCCGCCCGCCAGGCCGTCGAACAGGCCGGTCCGGCCGCCCGCGGTACCGGGCCGGGCCGGGCGGGCGGCCCCGATCCCGAGCGGTTCGGGATCATCCTCGGCAAGTGCCAGGCGACGCCCGACGCGGCGGGCCGCTACCAGCCCATGCACCGCACGGCCGACGTGGTGGCCGAGCGGCTGGGGGCGCGCGGGCCGCGCATCCTGGTCTCCACCGCCTGCGCGGCCGGGGGCAACGCGGTCGGCCTGGCCAGGGACAAGATCCTCACCGGCGAGGCGGACGCGGTGCTGGCGGGCGGCGTCGACCCGCTGCTGTTCGGCACGTACGCGGGCTTCGCCGGGCTGCAGGCGCTGAGCACCGGCCCCTGCCGCCCGTACAGCCGCTCCGACGGGCTCAACCTGGGCGAGGGCGCGGCGTTCCTGCTGCTGGAACCGCTGGACCTGGCCCTGGCCAGGGGCGCGACCCCGCTGGCCGAGGTGGCCGGCTACGGCCTGTCCGCCGACGCCTACCACGCCACCGCCCCCGACCCCACCGGCCGGGGCGGGGCCAGCGCGGTGCGGCGCGCCCTGGCCGACGCCGGTCTCACCCCCGCCGACGTCCACTACGTCAGCGGCCACGGCACCGGCACCCCCGCCAACGACACCATGGAGGCCAAGGTCATGCGCCTGGTCTTCGGCGAGCGCGCCGGGCGGGTGCCCACCAGCAGCATCAAGTCGTTCGTCGGCCACACGCTGGGCGCGGCGGGCGCGGTGGAGGCGGTGGCGAGCGTGCTGGCGCTCCAGCACGGCGTCGCCCCGCCCACGATCGGCTTCGAGGACGAACCGGCCGCGACCGACCTGGACTTCGTGCCCAACGCGGCGCGGCCGATGGCGATCGACACGATCGTCTCCAACAACTACGCCTTCGGCGGCAACAACGTCTCGCTCGTGCTGACCCGGCCCCGCGGGCCGCGGCCGTACGACGCGCTGCCGCGCCGCCCGGCCGTGATCACCGGTCTCGGGCCGGTGACCGGGGTCGGCGCCGGGATCGCCGAGGTCGCCGGCGCCGTCGTCGCGGGCCGCGGGGAACCCGGGAGGCCGCCGTCGCTGGACGGGCGCACGTACGCCCCGCGCTCGCTGTGGCGGCACATGAACCACCTGTCCCGCATGGCCATCGCCGCCTCCCGCCTGGCCTGGGAGGACGCCGGGCTGAAGCTCCCCAGGAAGGCGCTGGAGGAGGTGGGGCTCGTGTTCGCCACCGCGGCGGGGTCGGCGGAGAGCACCGGCGGGTTCGACGAGAGCATCGTGCTCAACCCGAACAAGCCCGCCGTGCTGAGCTTCTCCAACGTCGTGCTGAACGCCACCGGGGGAGCGGTCTGCCAGACGCTCGGCCTGCGCGGGCCCACGACGACGATCTGCAACGGCGGCGCGTCGGCCTCGATCGCCCTCGACTGCGCGCTGGAGATGATCCGGGCGGGCAAGGCCGAGGTGGTCCTGGTCGTCGCCGCCGACGAGACGACCGCCCCCGCCCCGCCGCCGGACCCGCCGGACCCGCCGGACCCGCCGGTCCCGTACGGGCGGGGGGCGGTCGCGCCCGTGCCCGGGTCGGCGGCCGTGGCCTTCGTGGTCGAGTCCGCCGAGCACTGCGCGGGCCGGGGAGGACGGGCGTACGCGGCGGTGGCCGGCACCGCGCACACCACCGGCACCGGGACCGAGGCGGTGCTGCGCGGGCTGCCGGAGGAGCCGGTGGCCGCAGCCGCGACCGGGGCCGCGACCGGGGCCGCGACCGGGGCGGGGACCGCAGCCGCGACCGGGGAGTCGGTGGCCGGGGCCGGGGCGGTGGAGCTGGTGCTCGGGGCCGCGACCGGGAGGCCGGAGGACGGGGAGGAGGCCGCCGCGGTGCTCGGCTGCGCACCGGGCGCGCTGCTGACCGCCTCGGCCGGGCTGACCGGCGACTGCCAGGCGGCCACCGGCGCGCTGAACCTCGTCCTGGCCGCCCTGGCGCTGCGCGAGCAGATCGCGCCCGCGCTGACCGGGCTGACCGCCCCGCGCGCCGGGACCCTCGACTCGTACGTGACCGGACCGGACCTGCCCGCCCCCGTCCGCCGCGCGCTGGCGTTGACCGCCGCCCACGGCTCGGTACGCGGTGCGGTGCTGCTGGAGGCCGTATGAGCGCGCCGCCGTTCGACGTGGCCGAGACGGACCGGCTGCTGACCACCACCCGGTCCGTACGCCGCCGCCTCGACCTGGAGCGGCCCGTCCCCCGCCAGGTCGTCGAGGAGTGCCTGGAGGTCGCCGTCCAGGCGCCCACCGCCAACAACCACCAGAACTGGCGCTGGCTGGTCGTCACCGAGCCCGCCGCCAAGGAGCGGCTGGCCGAGATGGTCCGCTCGTCGTGGCAGTTCCACCTCAACGACATCTGGACGAGGGCCGGCCGCCGCCGCCACCACCGGCAGGCCCGCCGCAACCACGACTCGGCGCAGGCCCTCACCGAGACGATCGCCCGGGTGCCCCTGCTGGTCATCCCGTGCGTGCTCGGCCGCCCGCCGGACGCCGCGGCCATCAACGCCGCCTGGCGCGAGCGCATGGCGGACAAGGTCTCCGAGGACCCCGGCCACCAGGTCCGGCACGGCGAGACGCGGGCCAGCATCTTCTACGGATCGATCTTCCCGGCGATCTGGTCCTTCCAGCTCGCCCTGCGCAGCCGGGGCCTGGGCAGCACGATGACCTGCCTGCACGTCCCGCACGAACGCGCCGTGGGGCGGTTGCTCGGCATCCCCTCCGGGGTCACGCAGGTGTGCATGATCCCGGTCGCCTACACGGTCGGCACCGACTTCCGCCCCGCCGACCGCCACGGCGCCAAGGAACGCACGTACTGGGAGAGGTGGGGGACGTGACCCGAGGACCGGAACAGCCCGACGTCGTGATCGTCGGCGGCGGCATCTCCGGCGCGTCAGCGGCCTGCAGACTGGCCGCGGGCGGGTTGTCGGTGGTGCTGCTGGAGAAGCAGGACGCCTACCGCGACCTGGTGCGCGGCGAGTGGCTGGCGCCGTGGGGCATCAGGGAGGCCCAGCGGCTCGGCGTGTACGACTGCTTCTCCGCCGGCGGCGGCTGGGAGATCCGCGAGTGGATGACCTGGGACGAGGCCGTCACGGAGGACGAGGTCGAGGCGGTGGACATGACCCGGTTCATCCCGGGCATCGGCGGCCCGCTGTCCTTCCCGCACCACAGCGTGTGCGAGCTGATGGCCGAGCAGGCCGTGGCCTGCGGCGCCCGCCTGGTCATGGACGCCGCCAGGATCGGCGTCACCGCCGGGGCGCGGCCGGTGGTGACGTACCGGACGCCCGAGGGCGCGCACGAGCTGCGGCCCCGCCTCGTGCTCGGCGCGACCGGGCGCGGCAACACCGTCGGACGCCAGATCGGCGTCACCATGCGCAACTCCATGCACCACTGGGGCGGCGGCATGATGGTCGAGGGCCTGGACGCCTGGCCGGCGGACGTGCAGGCCATGGGCACCGAGGGCGACGTGATGTTCATGGTCTTCCCCCAGGGGTACGGCCGCGCCCGCCTGTACCTGAACTTCCCCACCGCGAACAAGCACCGCTACCGGGGGCCGGGCGGGGTGGAGCGGTTCCTGGCCGCGTTCGAGCTCGACTGCCTGCCCGACCGGGGCAAGGCGGTCACCGAAGCCGCGCCGGCCGGGCCGCTGTCGGTGTGGCCGTCGGTGTCCAGCGTCCCCGAGGGACCGCCCGTGGCCGAGGGCGTGGTGCTGATCGGCGACGAGGCGGGCAACGCCGACACCGTGCTCGGCACCGGCCTGTCCTGCGCGATGCGCGACGCCCGCACCGTCTGCGACATCCTGCTGGCCTCCGGCGACTGGTCGCCCGGGGTGTTCGCCCCGTACCTGGAGGAGCGGAACTTCCGCCTGGAGCGGCTGGACTTCGGCGCCTCCATCGTCAGCAGGCTGCACGTCGAGTTCGGCCCGGCGGCCGTCGAGCGGCGGCGGCGGGTGCGCAGGCTCATGGCGGAGAACTTCGCCGCACAGGTGACCGGGCTGCTCAACATGGTCGCCCCCGAGGACGTACCGGAGTTCGGTTTCAGCGAGTTCTTCGCTGAGCGGCTGTTCAGGGAGACGGCATGACCGAGAAGAAGTCCGTCCGCGTCAACGGCGTGGAGCTGGCCTACGTGGACGAGGGCGAGGGCGACGCCGTCGTCCTGCTGCACGGCTTCCCCGACTCCTCCCACCTGTGGCGGCACCAGATCCCCGCCCTGGTCGAGGGCGGGTTCCGGGTGATCGCACCCGACCTGCGCGGCTTCGGCGACTCCGGCAAGCCGCAGGAGGTCGAGGCGTACGGCATGCAGACCATCGTCAACGACGTCGTCGCCCTGACCATGGAGCTCGGCGTCAGACGGCCCCACCTGGTGGGCCACGACTGGGGAGCGGCCATCGCCTGGATGTACGCCTTCCTCATGCCGCGGCGCGTCGACCACCTGGCGGTGCTGTCGGTCGGGCACCCCGGCGTGTTCGCCAACCCGTCGCTGGAGCAGCGCGCGGCCTCCTGGTACATGCTCTTCTACCAGTTCCCCGGCGTGAGCGAGGAGCTGCTGCGGCGCAACGGGTGGCGGCTGTTCAAGGAGATCATGGGCCGGGACGGCGACTACGACCGCTACCTGCGCGACCTGGCCAGGCCCGGCGCGCTGACGGCCGGGCTCAACTGGTACCGCGCCAACCGCTCGCCCGCCGCCGAGCTGCGCCCCGCCCGGCCCTTCCCGCCCGTGCTCGCGCCGACGCTCGGCATCTGGGGGGCGGGGGACAAGGCGCTGCTGGAGGAGGGCATGGCCGCCTCCGGCAAGTTCGTCAAGGGCCCCTGGCGGTACGAGCGCATCGAGGACGCCGGCCACTGGCTGCCGCTCGACGCCCCCGGAGAGGTCAACAAGCTGCTGCTCGGCTTCCTCGGCACCGAGCGGCCCGCGCACCAGGAACGGCGTCCGCGCCGCCGCCTCTGAAAGGTGTTCATCGCATGCTCGGTTATCTCTTTCCCGGTCAGGGGACCGTCCGCGTCGGCATGGGCGGGTGGCTGCGCCGCCGTCCCGCCGCACGGGAGCGGCTGGACCGGTTCGACGCGCTGCTGGCGCGGCCGATCGCGCCGCTGTGCGCCCGCGGGCCCCTGGAGCGGCTGGTCGCCACCGAGCACGCGCAGGTGGCGGTGACGGCCTGCAACCTGGCCGCGCTGGCCGTCCTGGGGGAGGAGGGGTACGAGCCCGCCGTCGTGGCCGGGCACAGCGTCGGCGAGCTGAGCGCCCTGCATGCGGCCGGGGTGCTGACCTTCGACGACACCGTGCGGCTGGTCGAGGTCCGCGCGCGGCTCATGGCCGGGGTGGGGACGTCCGGCGGCATGCGGGCGGTGATGGGGCTCCCGGTCGAGCAGGTGGAGGACCTGGCCGCGTCCGCCTCCGCGCCGGCGGAGCCGGTCGTGGTGGGGCTGGAGAACGCGCCGGGGCACGTGGTGGTCTCGGGGGCGCTGCCCGCCCTCGACCGGCTGACCGCGCTCGCCACCGCCGCCACCAAGATCGTGACGCTGCGGGTGGGGAACGCCTTCCACTCGCCGCTGATGGCGGACGCCGTGCCGGGGTGGGCCGAGGCCGTACGGGGGGTGCCGATGCGGGAGCCGCGCGTGCCCGTCGTGCCGAACGTCACCGGCGAGCCGACCACCGACCTCGGCGTGCTGCGGGAGGCCCTGGTCGCCCAGCTCACCGGCCGGGTGCGGTGGACGCGCACGGTCGCCGCGATCGACGCCGTCGCGCCCGGCGTGGAGGTCGGCGACAGCAAGGTGCTCGCCGGCCTGTCCCGCCGCGCCGAGGCCCGCTGCCTCAGCATGGCCGACCCGGGCGCCCTCCGCCGCCTCGCCAAGACGGTGGCGGCGTGAGCGCGGGCGGCGGTGTGAGCGGTGGTGCGCCCGGCGTCCGGGCAGGCGGGGTGAGCGGTGGTGCGCCCGGTGGCCGGGCAGGTGGGGTGAGCGGTGGTGCGCCCGGTGGCCGGGCAGGTGGCGGGGGCGGCGGCGGGCCGGACCGCTGGGGGAGCGCCGTCGTCGGGTACGCGGGGCTCGCCCGGCCGCAGGACCTGGTCGGCGCGATGCCGCTGGAGGAGGTCTTCACGCCCGCCGAGCGGGTCAGGTCCGCCGACGGCCGCACCCTCCAGCACTGGGCGGGGCGGCTGGCCGCCAAGCGCGCGGTGCTGCGCCTGCTCGGCGTGCCGCCCACGGCCGGGCGCCTGGGCCAGGTGGAGGTGCTGCCCGAGCCCACCCCGGCCTGCCGGGGCGACGCCGCCTGCCTCGACGGGCACCCTCCGGCGGTCCGCCTCACCGGCCGGCTGGCCGGGCTCGACGGTCCCGGGGGCCGCATCCGCGTCTCGCTCAGCCACACCGCCCGGTACGCCCTCGCCGTCGCCCTGCGCGCCGCCCGCCTCCCCGGGGAGGCGGGCCGTTCCGCCGCCCGCCTCCCCGCGGACGCGACCGGCTCCGCCGCCCGCTCTCTCCACAACGAGGAGGACCGGTGACCGACGCCAGGACGATCGCGGAGGAGCACCTGCGGGCCTGGTGCGACGGCGCGCCCGAGGCCGTCGCCGCCACGGCCGCCTCCTTCTCCGACCCCGACTCCGGCGGGCCGGTGGCCGGCGCGGCGCTGGCCGCGTACGCCGCCGCCGTGCGGGGACGCTTCCGCAACCCGCGCTTCGAGGTCGACCGCGTGATCGGGGACGCCGGCGCGGCCGTCGCCTCCTGGACGCTCACGGCCGACCACCGGGACGCCTACCTGGGCATCCCCGCCACGGGCGGCGCCGTCACCGTCCGCGGCACCGACCTGGTGACCGTGCACGCGGACGGCGCGCACGTGCGGCGCGACTTCGACCGGCTGGCGCTGGCCGGGGCGCTCGGATACGGCGCGCGGTTCGTACCCGAGTCCGACGGGACGCGCGAGTTCGGCGTGAGCGCCCGCGCCGCCACCGGCCGCACCGAGCGCCCCGGCGCGCTCGTCCTGACCTGGCTGGAGGTGCGCGACGACGCCGAGGCCGCCGACGTGGACCTGCTCAGCGTGGAGATCGTCAAGTCCCTGCGCGCGGCCCGCGGCTTCCTCGGCGTGACCACGTTCGACATCGGCGACCGCAAGTACACGCTGAGCGCCTTCGACCGGCCCGAGTCCGTCCGCGCCGTCCACGCCCGCCCCCACCAGCGCGCCGTACGCCGCTTCTTCAAGAGCGGCCTGTGCACCCGCGTCCACACCAGCGTGTGGCGGCCGGTCCGCGCCCGCGACTACGCCCGCTGCCCGGACTGCGCGGCGGCCGTCGTGACCGGCGCGGACGCGGCCTGCCCGTGCGGCTGGACACCCGGTGACGCCCCGACCCTGTGAGACCCGCCGAGCGATCTGGAGACCTCGATGTTGGAATTCACCGCCGAGCACCGGCCCGGCGACGGCAGGACGGCCGTGGTGTTCATGTCCGCCCTGTTCGCCGGCGGCTGGATCTGGGACCACCCGTTCCGGCGGCTGTCGGCGGGCGGGTGGCCGGTGCTGCGGACGAACGAGGCGATCTGCGCGCTCGACCGCCGGATCGCCGGGTCGATCGAGCGGCTCGGGGACGCGCTGGTGCGGGCCTGCGACGACGCCGGGGTCGAGGACGCCGTGGTGTGCGCCAACTCGCTGGGCGGGCTGGTGGCCATCGACCTGGCGGGACGCCGCCCCGACCGGGTGCGGGGGATCGTCGTGAGCGGCGCCCCCGGGCTCACCCCCGACCCCGACGTGGGGCTGAGCTTCGACCGGCGCGGCAGCGTGCGGCCCTTCGGGGACGAATTCGGCGAGCGCATGGTGGCCGCGCTGTTCCACAGCGGGCACAGCCGTTTCGCCCCCGAGCGCATGGCCGAGGCGGGCGCTCTGCTGGAACGGCCGGAGTCGATGGTGAGCATGGCGCGCAGCATCAAGGCCACCCGCAGGTACCAGGTCGGGCCCGCGCTGGAGCGCGTCCGCTGCCCCTCCCTGTACGCCTGGGGCCGCCACGACCGGATGACCCCGGTCGCGCCCTGGCTGGAGGTGCTGGCCGGCCGTCCGGACGCGGAGGTCCTGGTCATCGAGGACAGCGGCCACATCCCCATGGTCGAGTGCGCCGAGGGGTACACCGCGGCCCTGGAACGCTTCGTCACCCGCTGCGCCGGAGCCCTCGCATGACGGCCCCCGCCCCCACCCCCACCCCCGCCTCCGCCTCCGCCCCCGCCCCCGCCTCCGCCTCCGCCCCCGCCCCCGCCTCCGCGGACGTCTCCGCCTCCGCCTCCGTCTCCGCCGCGCGTCCGGGGGATCCGGCCGTGCTGGTGGGGGTGGACATCGTGGAGTGCGATCGGCTGGCGCGGGCGGCGGCCCGCGGCGGCGAGGTGTTCACCCGGCACATCACCACGCCGGCCGAGCGGGAGCTGGGGCCCGGCGTGGCGGCGTTCTCCGTCAAGGAGAGCCTGATCAAGGCCGTCGGCGTCCGCCCGGAGGGCTTCACCTGGCATGACTTCGAGGCCCTGGCCGACCCGGTGCCCGCCTGGGCCGCGGCCCTGCTGGAGGAGGCGGCGGACGAACTGGCGGACTCCACGGGCGTGGCCCTGACCGGCGGCGCCGCCTACGCCGTCCGCGGCGCCAGCGCCCGGGCCGCTCTCGCCCGCCTCGGGGCCGGCACGCCTCGGGGGGCCGCCCGGTGGGGGGAGAGCCGGGGGGTGTTCGTGGCGTTGGCGATCGTCCACGTCGAAGAGGAAGAGGTGCCGTCTTGAGGACCGTCCGGCCGGGAGAGTCGATCCAGCGGGCGCTGGACGAGGCGGGTCCCGGAGCGCACGTCGCCCTGGCGGAGGGCGTCTTCGCCGAGAACGTGTGGATCCGGCACTCCGGCGTGACCCTCAGCGGAGCGGGCCCCGGCAGGACGACGCTGGAGCCCGGCGCGGTCACGCCGTCCGGGGTGCCGCGGCTGCACGAGGCCGCCGAGACCGCCGCCGACGCCGCCGACGCCGAGGACGCCGTCAGCGGGATCACCGTCTACGGCGACGGCCCGGCGGAGGTGCGGATCGAGGGGCTGACGGTGCGCGGGTTCTCCGGGGCGGGCGTGTACGCGCACTCCGCCGCCGGTGTGACCGTGCGCCGCGTCGAGGTGGTGGACAACACCGTCTGGGGCGTCTACCTGCGCGAATCCACCGGGTGCCGGATCGTGGACTGCCGCGCCTCCGGCAGCCGGTACGCGGGCGCCGCGCTCAGCTTCTGCCCCCGGTCCGACCACCTGGTGGCGGACAACGAGTGCCACGCCAACGCGTTCGGGGTGTTCGTCGACAACTCCTCGGGCGTCAGGGCGCTGCGCAACTCCTGCCACGGCAACGCGGTCGGCATGCTCCTGCTCAACCAGGTCTACGAGGGCGAACCGCCGGGCGGCGTCACCGACTGCCTGGTGGCGGGCAACGACCTGTACGGCAACGGCCTGGCCGCCGGCGCCGGGCCGGACGGTCTGGGCGCGGCCGGTCCGCCGATGTCCGGCGTCGGCCTCGCGCTGATCGGCGTCCGGCGGGTCAGCGTCGTGGACAACCACGTCCACGACAACCATCCGAGCGGCGAGTCGGTCATGGACGCGGCCTTCGTCATGGGCTCCTCCAAGGACTGGGGCGGCGACGACGTGCTGGACACGCAGGTGCTGTGGAACCGCGTGCACGGCAACACCCCGCTGGACCACCGGCTCGGCGTGGACCCGGACCGCCAGGTGTTCGCCGCCAACACCGCCGACAGGGGAGACCCGGCCGACGCACGGGGGTGGACCCGATGACCGCATCCGACCCGATGACCACGCCGTCCACCCCGCCCGTGCCGTCCACCCCGCCCGTGCCGGAGTCCGCGCCCTCCCCGCCGGCCCTTTCCTGCCGCGGCCTGAGCAAGCGCTACGGCGACGTCCACGCCGTCCGGGACGTCGGTTTCGACATCGCGCCCGGCGAGGCGTACGGACTGCTCGGGCCCAACGGCGCGGGCAAGACCACCACGATCTCCATGCTCGTGGGCCTGATCCGCCCCGGCGGCGGCCACGTGCGCGTGTGCGGCGTGGACCTGGCCGCCGACCCGATGCGCGCCAAGGCCAGGATCGGGTACGTCCCGCAGGAGATCGCCCTCTATCCGGAGCTGACCGGCCGCGAGAACCTGCGCTTCTTCGGCCGCCTGTTCGGCCTGCCCCGCCGCGCGCTGGCCGGGCGCATCGACGAGGTGCTCGACCTGGTGGGGCTGACCGGCCGCGCCGACAGCAGGCTCAAGACGTACTCGGGCGGCATGAAGCGGCGCATCAACATCGGCACCGCGCTCCTGCACCGGCCCGACGTGCTGATCCTGGACGAGCCCACCGTGGGCGTGGACCCGCAGAGCCGCAAGGCGATCCTGGACGGCGTCGAACGCCTGGTCGGGGAGGGCATGTCGCTGCTCTACACCTCCCACTACATGGAGGAGGTGGAGCGCGTCTGCGACCGGGTGGCGATCATCGACCACGGACGGATCATCGCCGAGGGCACCCGCCGCGAGCTGATCGCGCTGGTCGGCGGCGCCGACAAGGTGGAGCTGTCCCTGGACGGCGATCTGGAGACGGCGCTGGCCAAGCTGCGCGCGGTCGAGGGCGTGATCGAGGCGGCGATGACCGGCGCCGCCTCGATCCGGCTGCTCACCGAGGGCGGGCGGTACCTGCTGCCCGCGCTCATCACCGCCGTGGACGGCTGCGCCGCCGTGACGGCCACCCAGGTCATCGAGCCCGACCTGGAGGCCACGTTCCTGCACCTGACCGGCTCCACCCTGAGGGACTGACCATGTGGAGAGCACTCGCCGCGGTGGGCGCGCTGGAACTGCGGACCCGGCTGCGCGACGGCACCGCCCTGGTGATCGCGCTGATCGTCCCGGTCACCCTGGCCACGCTGTTCAGCGTGGCGCTCGGCGGCGACGACCCGCCGCTGCGGGCCACGGTGGGGTTCGTGGACCTGGACCGCGGTGAGTTCCCCGCGAGCGTGCGCCGCGAGGTGGCGGGCTCGGAGGAGCTGAAGGGCAGCGTGACGCTGCGCGACCTGCCGGGCCGGGAGGAGGCGCGGCGGGCTCTGGACGACGGCGGGATCGGCGCGGCGATCGTCTTCCCCGCCGGGTTCAGCCGCAGCGTCGGGGAGGGGCGCGGCGGGGACGTGGCCGTCCTGACCTCGCCGGAGTCCCCGCTGGCCGGGGTGGTGGCGCGGGCGGTCGTGGACCGGATCTCGGCGCTGGTGGACGCCAGGACGCTGGCGGTGCGGGCCGTGCTGAAGGCCGGGGTGCCCGGCGACGAGGTCAAGGAGCTGGTGGAGCGCAACGGCGCGGCGGGACCGGTGCCGGCGCTGGAGGACGATCCGCTGTCCGGCGGCAAGGTGGACCTGTCGGTCCACTACGGCTCCGGCATGGCGGCGCTGTTCGCGTTCTTCGTGGCCGGGGCCTCCTTCCGCGGCCTGCTCACCGAGCGCAAGCTCGGCACGCTCGACCGGATGCGCGCCGGGCCGCTGGCGGCGTGGGTGCCGTTCGCGGGCAAGGCCGCGGTGGGGTTCGCGCTGGCGCTGGTCAGCGTGTGCGTCACCTGGGCGGCGTCCGTGCTGGTGTCCGGGGCGACCTGGGGGGATCCGCCGGCGGTGTTCGCGGTGCTGCTGGCGCACGTGCTGGCCGCCGCGGCGATCACGATGCTGGTGACGAGCCGGGTGCGGACCGACGCCCAGGCGGACGGCGTGATCATGGTGGTGTCGTTCGTCATGGCCTTCCTGGGCGGCAGCCTCGTGCCGATGCACAGTCTGCCCGGCGTGCTCCAGGCGGCGGCGCTGCTCACCCCCAACGGCTGGACCTCCACGGCGCTGACCGGGCTGGCCGGCTCCGGCGCGGGTCCGGCCGGCTCGGTCGGCGCCGTCGCCGGACCCGTCGCCGTGCTCGGCGCGATCGCGCTGGTCGCCGGCGGCCTGGCCGTACTCGGGATGAAGAAGGGAACGCTGCTGTGAGCCCCCGCCCCGTCCTGGCCCTGGTGGCCGCCAACCTGCGACGGCACGCCCGCGACCGGGTCGGCCTGTTCTTCATGGTGATCATGCCGTTCGTGTCCATCGTGTTCGTCGGCATGGCCATCGGCGACGGCGGCGGGCGCCTGCCCGTCGGCGTGGTCGCGCACGGCTCCGGTCCCGTCGTCGCCGCCCTCCTGGACGAGCTGGGCCGCCGCCCCGACCTGGAGGTCACCCGCGTGGGCTCGGCCGACGACCTGCGCTCCGGCGTGCGGTCCGGCGCGCTGGCCGCCGGGCTGATCATCCCGGACGACCCCGCCCACCTCCGGCTCGTCGCCACCCAGGCCAACGGCAGCGGCCTGGCCGCCCGCAGCGCCGTCGACGTGGCCGTCGGCCGGGTGGCCGCCGTGCAGGAGGCCACCCGGGCCGCCGTCGCCGCGGGCGCCACGCCCGCCCAGGCCGCCGCGTACGTCCGGCAGGCCCAGGAGGAGTCCGGCCGCGTGGCGGTCACCGGCGGGTCCGCGGACGCCGCCGACCCGCGCGGCTTCGCCTACACCGCCCCGGCCAACCTGCTGCTGTTCACCTTCATCAACTCCATGGCCGTGGCCGCCGCCCTGGTGGAGAGCCGTCGGCTCGGCATGCTCCAGCGGGCGCTGACCGCCCCCGTCCGGAGGACGTCGGTGCTGCTCGGCGAGGCGCTGAGCCGTTTCCTCGTGGCGCTCGCCCAGGCCGGGCTGATCGTCGTGGTGAGCGCGTCGGCGTTCGGCGTGACGTGGGGCGACCCGCTCGGCGTGGCGGCGGTCGTGGGGGTGTTCGCGCTGGTCGCGACCGGTGCGGCGCTCCTGGTCGGCACCCTGCTGAACGCGCCCGACCAGGCCCCCGCCATCGGGCCGCCGCTCGGCGTGGTGCTGGGCATGCTCGGCGGCTGCCTGTGGCCGCGCGAGGCGTCCGGCGAGGTGATCAACGCCGTCGGCCGCCTGTTCCCGCACGCCTGGGGGATGGACGCGCTGCTCACGCTCGCCCGGCCGGGCACGGGCCTGACGGCGGTGCTGCCCCAGCTCGCCGTGCTCGCCGGGATGGCCGCCCTGCTGCTGGGCGCCGCCCTGGCCCTGTTCCGCCGCCGCGCGCTGACCGTCGGCTGAGACGAGACGAGGAGCGCACGCGATGAAGGGCATCCTGCTCGCCGGAGGGAGGGGCACCCGGTTGCTGCCCGTCACGCTCGCCGTCTCCAAGCAACTGCTCCCGGTCAACGACAAGCCGCTGGTGTACTTCCCGCTGTCGGTGCTCATGCTGGCCGGCGTCCGGGACATCCTGGTCATCACCGCGCCCGCGGACCTGCCGCAGCTCGCAAGGCTGCTCGGCGACGGCTCCCACCTCGGCCTGCGCATCACCTACGCCGAGCAGCCCGAGCCGAACGGCATCGCGGAGGCACTGATCATCGGCGCCGGGCACGTCGGCGGCGGCCCGGTCGCGCTCGTCCTCGGCGACAACGTCTTCCACGGCCACGACCTCCAGGGGCTCCTCCGCCGGGAGTGCCGCCAGGTGGACGGCTGCGTGCTGTTCGGCCACCCCGTCCGCGACCCCCACCGGTACGGCATCGCCGAGGCCGGACACGACGGCCGCCTGCTGTCCATCGAGGAGAAACCCGCCCGTCCCCGCTCCGACCAGGCGGTCGTCGGCCTCTACCTCTACGACGGCGACGCCGTGGACATCGCCAAGAACCTCGTCCCGTCCGCCCGGGGCGAACTGGAGATCACCGACGTCAACCGCGCCTACCTGGAACGCGGCAAGGCGAAGCTGGTCGGCCTGGGCCGCGGCTTCGCCTGGCTGGACGCGGGCACGCCGGAGTCCCTGCTCCAGGCCTCGCAGTACGTTCGGCTCCTCGAACGGCGGCAGGGCGTGCGGATCGCCTGCCTGGAGGAGATCGCCCTGCGCATGGGCTACATCGGCGCCGACGACTGCCGTCGGCTCGGCGCCGCCCTCGGCGCCTCCGCCTACGGCCAGTACGTGATCGCGGTGGCCGATCGGTTCGGGAACACACAGCAGGAGGAAAGATCATGACGTTGATGTCGTTCACCCGGGACCACGTGATGGACGTGTACCGCTACGCCGAGCGCAACGGCGTGATCGAGGCCATCGACACGGCGGCGGCCGACCTCGGCCTCGGCGTGGGGGAGATGCGGGAGGCGGTGCGGCACCTGGTGGACAGCCGCCTGCTGCGGCCGGACGGCGGCACCGGCGAGCGGTACGCGCCGGTCGACCTGGAGCTGGCCGCCGCCTCGCTGGTGTCCACGGTGGAGCGGGAGATCTACCGGCGGCGGGAGCTGATCGACCAGATCAAGGAGCGCATCGGCCTGGTGGAGCCGCCGCCGGGCGCCTCCCACGGCACCGTGGACTACCTGGCGGGGACCATGGAGGTGCGCGGCTTCCTCAAGACGGCCGGCGACGCCTGCCGCGACGAGGTCCTGGTGCTCCAGGGAGGCGGCGTGGTCGAGGACCTGTCGGAGACCTACCTGGCCCTGGTGGCCAGGGGGGTGACCGTCCGCATCATCTGCCAGCACCGCAACCGGGCCGACGTCGGCATCCGGACGCGGATGAAGCGGCTCACCGACGCGGGCGCCTCCGTCTACACCGTCAGCCACGTGCCGCGGTCGGCCATCGTCTTCGACCACTCGCTGGTCGTGCTGTTCGGCGCGGACGACGTCGAGGCCAACGTCGCCCGCGTGCGCAACCAGGGCATCGTCCAGTTCTTCCTCGACCTGTTCAACCACCTGTGGGAGATGGCCACGCCGCTGGAGGGCATCGACTTCGGCTACTCGGGCGTGGCCGACGACCTCCAGCAGTCGATCGCCGTGCTGATGGCCAAGGGCTACACCGACGAGGTGGTGGCCAGGAAGCTCGGCATGTCGGTGCGGAGCTGCCGTCGGCACATCGCCACCATGATGCGCGACCTCGACGCCACCAGCCGCTTCCAGGCCGGCGTGCAGGCCGCCCGGAAGTACCTCACCGCGGGGTGACCTCCTCGACGCCGACCGGTCCGACGCCGGCCGGTCCGACGCCGGCCGGTCCGACGCCGGCCGGCAGGGCCACGCCGGCCAGTGCGCGGGCCCGCTCCATGACCGCCGCGACGCCGGACACCAGGTCCGCGAACGGCATCCGCGGGTCCAGGCACAGCCGGACCGAGCTGTTGGCGTCCTCGGCGGTCAGGCCGATGGCGGTCAGGACGTACGAGGGCTCCTGGGAGCCGGAGTTGCACGCCGAGCCGGTGGACAGCGCCACCGACCGCAGGCCGGAGACGAGGCTCTCGCCGCGGACGCCGGGCAGCACCACGTTCAGCACGTGCGGCACGCTCACGTCCGGGTCGCCGTTGACGCGCACGCCGGGGAACCCGGCCGTCAGCACGTCCAGGGCCGCGGCGCGCAGTCCGAGCGCCCGCCGCCACTCGGCGTCCCGGCGCCCGGCGGCCAGCTCGCACGCCCTGCCGAGGCCGACGACCAGGTGGGTGGGGACGGTGCCGCTGCGGAGCGCGTGCTGGCCGCCGCCGTACATGATCGGGCGCAGCCGGTGGCGGATCTCCGGCCGCACGTACAGCGCGCCGACGCCCTTCGGGCCGCGGATCTTGTGGGCGGACAGGGAGAGGGTGTCCGGCCCCGCGTCGCGGACGTCCACGGGGACGCGGCCGACCGCCTGCGCGCCGTCCACGTGCAGCAGCGCGCCCGCCTCGTGGCAGAGCGCGGCCATGGCCCGCACCGGCTGCACGGCGCCGATCTCGCTGTTGACCCAGGCGGCCGTGGCCACGCGGGTGTCGAGGTCCAGCAGCCCGGCCAGATGGCCGAGGTCGACCCGGCCGTCCGGGCGCACCCGCATGGTCCTGGTCCGGACGCCGCGGGCGGCCAGCGCCTGGCCGACGGCCAGCGACGACTTGTGGTCGGTGGGGCAGAACACGCCGCCGACCGGGGCGGCGTCGCCGTGGGCGAACACGCCGAGCAGGGCGATGTTGTTGCTCTCGGTCGCGCCCGAGGTGAACACGATCTCGCCGGGGTCGGCGCCGATCAGCCGGGCCACGGACTCGGCGGCGGCGTCCACCGCGCGCCGCGCCCGCTTGCCCAGGACGTGCGGGGACGAGGGGTTGCCGTACTCCTCCCGCAGGTACGGCAGCATGGCCTCCAGCACCTCGTCGTCGACGCGGGTGGTGGCGCAGCCGTCCAGGTAGATGGTCTTCACCGCGGGTCCGCCCGGAAGGCGCTGACGGTGACGAGCTTGTCGTAGATCTCGTCGCGGGTCATCTCGCCGCTGCCGCCCGGGTCCGCCACGACCACGCGCATGCCGGGCAGGTCGTAGAGGCCGAGCGCGATGTCCACGCCGGTCTCCACCGGGCGCAGGCACTCGCCCGGCGCGAAGATCAGCAGGTTGCGGTACCCGGCCCGGTACACCTCCGCGACCATCTCGGTGATCTCGCCCGCGCAGCCGGTGACGCCGCAGCTGATCAGCGTCCGGTGGTTGCCGTCGGCGTCCAGGAAGGCCACCTCGGTGTCGCGCCGGTCGGCGTCGAGGTAGCGCTTCTCCAGGCGGCCCGCCTTGACGAGGCGGTCGGCGGCCTTCTGGAAGCGGTACTTGAGCCAGGTCTCGGGGAAGGCCAGGGGGTGCTTGCGGCTGGGCAGCACGACGTCCTCGGTGAGCCCGGCGTCGCGCAGCGCCTTGTCGTACGAGGACGGCAGCGCGGACATCCCGGCGAAGAACTCCGCGCGCAGCTCGCCCGCCGGGCGGCCGGCGGCGGGCACGTACTGCCAGTCGTTGATCAGCAGCAGGAGCCGCGCGTCGACGCCCGCCGCGGCGTAGCCCTGGAGCAGCTCGACCGACATCCGCCAGGTGTAGCCGGGGAAGACGCCCACGCGGCCGGCGATGCGGCGGCGCATGGTCTCGTCGCTCTGCTCCTCGACGACGCCGGGCGTCAGCCGGCCCGTCCGCGGGTCCTCGAAGAGCATGAAGTGGCCGCCCATGACGACCAGGTCGCCGAGGCCGGCGGCGGGCAGCTCGCGGTCGACGGCCTCGCGCAGCTCCTGCTCCGAGGCGACCAGGCGGCGGCTCCTGACCACCTGGCCGTTGAGGGTCCGAGTCATGGCGTGCACTCCCTGTCGCTGGGGGTCCGGGGGGTGGGGGTCCGTGGAACGGGGGTCAGGCGGGCGGCCAGCGCGCCCAGCGGCGCGGGACCGGCGAGCTGCTGGAGGGTGAGCCCCCGCCAGCCGCGCCCGCTCAGCTCCGCCAGCACCCGCGGGATGCGCAGGGCCCGGCCTCCGGCCAGCGTGTAGCTGTCGGACGGGTCGACGTGGGCGAGCCCGTGCGCGTCCCGCACGGCCGCCAGCAGCGCCTGCACGGCCGCGCGGTCCGCCCCGGCCCGGTGCGCCTCCCCGGGGAGCCCGGTGGAAGCGCCGGACCCGTCGGGGGCGTCGGGTGCGGTGAGCCCGCCGGGTACGTCGGGCGCGGGGGCGTCGGGTGCGGTGAGCCCGCCGGGTACGTCGGGTACGGCGGGCGCGAAGGACGCGAAGGCCGCCAGGTCGGTGAGCCGCGGGTCGTCGCCGGCCGCCAGCACCAGGTGCTCCATGCCGCGCAGGAACCGCTCGACGGCGTCGGCGTCCATGACCGACGCCATGGCGTGCAGGGAGAGCGCGACCGCGTCGCGCCACTCGTCGATCCGCAGGTAGGTGTCCAGCCCGCAGCGCGCCCACGACTCCGGGACCGGGTTCCAGGTGAAGGCGGTGCGCCGGCCGCCGTACTCCTCGGTGCGCTGCTTGATGAAGTTGACCTCCGACCCCAGCCGCACCGGGCCGCCGCGCCGCGAGCCCTCCCGCGAGACCATCTCGACGACCTCGTCGTAGGGGAGGTAGGCGTGCTCGCGCGCCCGCTCGAAACCCCCCGCCACGCGGCCGAGCAGCTCACCGAAGGACGGGTCGCCCGCGCAGTCCACCCGGACGAGCGTCGGAGAGAACATGCAGGCCATCACGTCGGGGAAGGGATGCGCCTCGCGGTTGCTGACGAACGACAGGAACCCCACCGCGTCGCCGCCGGTGTACACCGCGGCCATGGCCGCGTACGCGGTGACGTGCACCAGCGACGGCCACACCCCGTACCGGCCCGCCGCCTCCCGCGCGGCCTCCGGCAGCGCGGGCGAGACCAGCGTCGCGTGCCGGGCCGAGGGGGCGCCGCGTTCCGCCCGGCGGCGGGCGAAGGGGTCGCGGGGGAGGCGGGCCACCTCCTCCTGCCAGTACGCCATCGCCCGCGCGGCCGTGATCGCCGCGTCCGCCGACGCCTCGTGGCGGGTCAGCTCGGCCGGCCGGTGCCGGACGGGGGACAGCGCGGCCGGGCGGCGCGCGGCCATCCCGGCGGCCTGGGTGCGCAGCTCCCGCTTGATCTCCCCCAGCGTCCAGACGTCCACGGCCAGGTGGTTGAAGACCAGCACGCACGCCTTCGGCACGCCCCCGGTGGTGATCAGGCAGGCCCGGATCGGCCACTCCCCGGCCAGGTCGAACGGCCTGCGGGTCAGCTCCTCGACCGTCTCGGCGGGCCCGGGGGTGCCGTCGCGCTCCGTGGTGACGACCCGGACCGGCAGCGGGCGCGGCGGGTCCACGTGCTGCGCGGGCTCGGGACCGAGCCGGTACGTGGTCCGCAGGATCTCGTGACGCCGGGTCAGATGGGTGAGGATGGCCTTCGCCTGGACGACGGTGATCCCCGCGGGCACCGCGAAACGCAGCACCACATGCGTTTCGTGCTGATGCTCCGGAGGAAGCTGGTGGAGGCGCAACCACATGTAGCGCTGCCCCCAGTACAGGCCCGCGGATTTCATGAGACGTTCACCTCGGCGGATTCCATGAAACCGGACTCCTTGAGGATTGGCTTTTCCCGGGTGCCCGGCAATGGCCGCACAATGGCCGCTTCGGCGGTGAACAACCTGCCAGCAGGGGTCGCTTGACCGGTGTCCCCGTTTCCCGGAAGCCTCTTTTCCAGGGGATGATTCCGCGAGAGGGGGCACATCGCCGTGCTGGAGATACCCGAGGGGTTTCAGCGCCTGCTGAGGGTGCACCTGCCGTACGCGGACGCGGGGCGGCTGGCCCCGCAGGACGAACTGGGCGCGCTCGGCCTCGACTCGATGGGCGTGGTGCGGCTGCTCGTGGACGTGGAGAACGCCTACGGGGTGGAGCTGCCCGACGAACTGCTGAACGAGGCGACGTTCAGCACGGTCGGCTCCCTGTGGGACACCCTCTCGTCCCGCCTGGGCCCCCCGCTCCTCCGCTGAGGTCCGTCCCGCCCGCGGCCCCGCCCCGCCCTGCCACGCCACCGCTCCGCCCTGCCCTGCCACGCCACCGCCCCGCCGGGACGGACGTCCCCGGCGTTCGGGAGGCGTCTCAGGCGCTCGGGACGGTCGTCTCAGGCGTCCAGGACGGCGGCGGTGGCGCGGCGGTCGATCTTGCCGTTGGCGTTCAGCGGCAGCTCGTCCAGGACCGTGACCGAGCGCGGCACCATGTAGCCGGGCAGCACCTCCGCCACCCCCCTGACCAGCGCCACCGGGTCCAGCCCCGTCCCCGTGCAGGCCGCCGCCAGGCACGGTTCGCCGTCCGGCCCGTGCACCGCCAGCACGACCGCCTCCACCACGCCCGGCCGGCCCCGCAGCGCGGCCTCGACCTCGCCCGGCTCCACCCGGTGGCCGGAGATCTTGACCTGCTGGTCCAGCCGCCCCAGGTGCACCAGCACGCCGTCGTGCCAGGCCACCCGGTCGCCGGTCCGGTACCACAGGTCCGGCGCGACCGTCTCGCCCGCCGTCGCCGCGTCGTGCGCCGCCCCGCCGTCGAAACGGGCGAACCGGCCCGGGTTCACGCCGGGGTCGGCGTACCCGGGGAAGCGCTGCACGCCGCGCAGCAGCAGCTCGCCCTCGGCGGCCGGCCGGCCCGCGCCGTCCACCACCAGGTGCTCGGCCCGCGGGTACGGCGTCCCGATCGGCACCGTCCCGTTGGCGGTCTCCGGCCAGCGCTCCGGGTCGGCCGGGAGGCGGTACTGGGTGCAGCTGACGGTCAGCTCCGTCGGACCGTACAGGTTCTCCAGGACGCTCCCCGGGGCGGCCGACCGCCACGCCCCGGCCTGGCGCAGCGTCAGCGGCTCGCCGCAGAACAGGCTCCACCGCAGTGACGGCATCGCGCCCGGCGCCAGCCGCCGCAGCCGCATGGCCAGCGAGACCACCGACGGCACGCTGAACCAGTGCGTCAGCTCCTCGCGGGCCGCGAAGGCGACGGGTTTGAGCAGGTCGTACGGGGCCGGCACGACCAGCGTCGCCCCGCTGCCCCAGGCGGCGAACATGTCGAACACCGACAGGTCGAAGGTCAGGTCGAACATCTGCGACAGCCGGCAGCCCGGCCCCAGGCCGTAGCGGGGGACCACGTGCGACAGGTACGCGTCCACGCTGCGGTGGCGCACCGGCACGCCTTTCGGCGCGCCGGTCGACCCCGACGTGAACAGCACGTACGCCAGGTCGTCCGGGCCGGCCGGGAGGGCGTCGGGCACGGTGCGCGGCGGGGCGTCCAGCCGGTCCAGGCGCACCGCCAGCGTGGCGGCGGGCGGCACGGGCGGCCGGAGGGCGGCGTCGGCGAGCACGAGGTCGAGCCCGGCCGCCGCCGCCACGGCGCGGTTGCGCGCGGCGGGCGCGGACGGGTTGAGCGGCACCGCGGCGGCGCCGAGCCGCTGGATCGCCAGGTAGCCGGCGTAGGCCAGGAGGCTGCGGGCCGCGTACAGGCCGACTCGGGCGGGAGGCCCGCCGCAGGCCGCGGCGATCTCGGCGGCCAGCCGCCGGGACAGCGCCTCCAGCTCGGCGTAGGTGTGGCGGCCGCCGCCCACCTCCAACGCGACCCGCTCGCCGTGGCGGGCGGCGGAGTCGGCGAACCACTGGTGAAGGGTGCGTTCCACGGGCCTCTCCGGAACTCAGCGGGGCGGCTCTGGCGGCTCGTGCGGGAACAGCGACGGCGGCAGGCCGCCGCGCGCGTCCCACAGGTCCTTCAGCGCGCGTCCCGGATCGGTCGCGGCCAGCCGCACGCCGGCGGCGACCGTCCGCATGATGTCGGTCATCGCCCCGGCCGGCAGCACGTCGGGGTCGGCCAGCATCAGCACGCTGGTCCGTCCGCCGCGCACCTCCACCCGCACCCGGAACGCCTGTCCGTACCGCTGGGCGAGCGGTGTCCAGGCCAGCTCGGCCGGGGCCGGGTCGTGCGGGTCGCTGGGACGGCGGTCCACCTGGATGTAGTTGAACCAGGCGCGGAACAGGTGGTTGACCCAGCAGCCGTGCTCCGGCCGCTCGCCGTGCCCGGCCGCAGCCTCGGCGATCCGGTCGAGGTCGTAGCAGGAGTGCCGGTAGGCCCTCGCGCTCGCCCAGTGCAGCCGCCTGACGTGCTCGGCGATCGTGGACCGCGGGTCCACGGCCGTGACGAACGGGATGAGCTGGTTCATCGTGCCCACGTTGTGCTGGTCCTCCGGCGCGAACCGGTTGGAGGACATCAGGCTCATCGTCACCCGGTCCACGCCCAGGTGGCGGGCCAGGCCCGCGGCCACGAACGCCATCACCACGGCCGGGGCGGTCACGCCGTGCCGCCTGCCGGCCTCCGCCGCCAGCCCGCCCAGGCTGCGCGACCGCAGCGTCAGCTCCAGCCGGTTGCGCTCGACCCCGGCGGGCAGCGTGGGCAGGGCGTCCATCAGGCCGTCGTCCAGCACGCCCCGCCAGTACCGCTCGGAGCCCTCCTGCCGGGGCCGCCAGGCCTCCTCCCGCTGCCGCCGCGCCAGCTCGCGCGGCGGGGACCCGACCGGCGCGGTCGCCCGCGGGTCGGCCGCCAGCGCCTTGAACTGGTCCTGCAGGTGGTGGATCGACCACAGGTCCACGATCAGGTGGGAGAACGACAGGCACAGGTACACCGGCGCCCCCCGCGAGCTGATCAGCCGGCCGCGCCAGTTCAGCGCGTCGCTCATCGCGAACGGCACCGTCACCAGCTCGGCCTTCGTCCGCTCGTGCTCGGCGGGGTCGGTGACGATCCGGTCGATCCGCTCGATCGGCGGCTCGACGCCCTCGTGGACGTGCTGCACCGGCCGGCCGTCCCGGTCCCGGTAGGTGGTGCGCAGCACCTCGTGCCGGTCCACCAGCCGCCGCAGCGCCTCGTCCACCCGCGCGCCGGAGAGACCGCGCAGATCCCAGGTGGTCGGCAGGTTGGCCTCCGCCAGCCAGCCCTGCGGATACCGCTCTATCTCCCGCCAGCTGAAGAGCTGGCCGTGACTGAGAGGCGCCTCGACGGACATGTGATCCCCTCCGCAGCTTTCTCCGTCCGCCATTCTTCGCGGACGCGGAGGAGCGGGGTCAAGAGCGGGGCCGGTGGCCTGCGGTGGCCAGAAACGATGGCAACTACATGTCGGCGCAATGGGCGTGTGCCGGAACGGAACGCAACCTTAAAGTCGCAATTGGCTGAGCCGCCGCCGTATCCCGGCCCGGCTGCCGGCTGATTCTTCGGATGATTCTTCAGAGCCGTTCCCGACAAGGCGTCGACGTGTGACGTTCCCGAGGCGTGAGGCTTGAGGTGGCGCATTGATGGCTGGTGAGTCGACACAGCGGGCCGTGGACGACGGGCCGGTCGCCGTCGCCGTCGTCGGCATGGCGTGCAGGCTTCCCGGGGCCGCCGATCCCGGGCGGTTCTGGCGGTTGCTGCGCGAGGGCGCGGACGCCGTCACCGAGGCGCCCGAGGGACGGGCGGCGGCGGGGAGCACCTACCGGCGCGGCGGGTTCCTGGAGGACGTGGACGGCTTCGACGCCGCCTTCTTCGGCATCTCGCCCAACGAGGCCGCGGCGATGGACCCGCACCAGCGCCTGGTGCTCGAACTCGCCTGGGAGGCGATGGAGAACGCCCGCGCCGTGCCGGCCTCGCTGCGCGGCAGCGCCACCGGAGTGTTCCTGGGCGCCATCTCCAACGACTGGGCGGCCCTGCAGGACCGGCTCGGCGGCACCGGCCGCCACGCCTACACCGGCGCCAACCGCGCCATGATCGCCAACCGGGTGTCGTACGTACTCGGCCTGCGCGGCCCCTCGCTCACCCTCGACACCGGCCAGTCGTCGTCGCTGGTGGCCGTCTGGATGGCCGCCGAGAGCCTGCGCCGCGGCGAGAGCGACACGGCGCTGGCCGGCGGCGCGAACCTGAACCTGCTGCCGGAGACCACCGACGCCATCGGCGCCTTCGGCGCGCTGTCGCCCGACGGCCGCTGCCACGTCTTCGACCACCGCGCCAACGGGTACGTGCGCGGCGAGGGCGGCGCGCTGGTCGTGCTCAAGCGCCTCCCCGACGCGCTCGCCGCCGGCGACGCCGTGCACGCGGTGATCCTGGGCGGCGCGGTCAACAACGACGGCGGCGGCGAGGGCCTCACCGTGCCCAGCCGCCGTGCCCAGCGGGACGTCATCGCGCTGGCCTGCGACCGCGCCGGAGTGCGGCCCGCCCAGGTCCGGTACGTGGAGCTGCACGGCACCGGCACCGCGGTCGGCGACCCCGTGGAGGCCGCGGCGCTCGGGTCCGCGTACGGGGCCGCCCGACCGGCGGGCGATCCCCTGCTCGTGGGCTCGGTCAAGACCAACATCGGCCACCTGGAAGGCGCGGCCGGCGTCGCCGGGCTGCTCAAGGTCGTGCTCTCGCTGAAGCACGGCGAGCTGCCCCCCAGCCTCCACTTCGAGTCCGCGCCCCCGGGGATCCCCCTCGACGACCTGCGCCTCCGCGTCGTCACCGCGACCCGGCCCCTGCCCGGCCCCGCGATCGCCGCCGTCAGCTCCTTCGGCATGGGCGGCACCAACTGCCACCTGGTCCTCGCCTCGCCTCCCGCGCCGGCGCCCTCCTCCGTTCCCGGCTCCTCCTCCGTTCCCGTTCCCGGCTCCTCCTCCGGCCCCGCGCTCTCCGCGGCCTCCGCGCTCCCCTCCGTTCCCGCCTCCCGCGCCGAGGACGCGCCCTGGGCGCTGTCGGCGCGGACGGAGGGGGCGCTGCGGGAGTGGGCCGCGCGCCTCACGGAGCCGGCCGCGGACTCCGGAGCCGAACCGGCGGACGTGGCGCTGAGCCTCGTCCGCACCCGCGCCGCCTTCGAACGCCGCGCCGTGGTCCTCGCCCCCGACCGCGGGACCCGTCTGTCCGCGCTCCGGGCCCTGGCCGCCGGGGAACCGCACGACGCCCTCGTGACCGGTACGGAGACCGCCGGCGCACGTGCTTTCGTCTTCCCCGGGCAGGGCTCGCAGTGGCCCGCCATGGCGCGCGAGCTGACGGCGGACTCGCCCGTGTTCGCCCGGCGGCTGGCCGAGTGCGCGGACGCGCTGGCCCCGTTCACCGGCTTCGACCTGCTGGACGTCCTCCGCGAGCGCCCCGGCGCGCCCGGCCTGGACCGGGTGGACGTGGTGCAGCCCGCGCTCTGGGCGGTCATGGTGAGCCTGGCCGAGGTGTGGAGGTCCTGCGGGGTCGAGCCCGACGTGGTGATCGGCCACTCCCAGGGGGAGATCGCCGCCGCCACTGTCATCGGCGCGCTGACCCTGGACGACGCGGCCCGGGTCGTCGCGCTGCGCAGCCGGGCCATCGCGGGCATCGAGGGCTCCGGAGGCATGATGTCCGTGGCCGCCGGTCCCGACGTGGTGGAGCGGGCGGTCGCGGACCTGACCGCGTCCGCCGCCATGCCCGCCGCCGTGCCCGCGCCCGTCACCGTGGCCGCCGTCAACGGCCCGCGCTCGGTCGTCGTCTCCGGCCCCCGCGCGGCGCTGTCCGCTCTCGCCGGACGCCTCGCCGACGTCTCCACCAAGGTCATCCCGGTCACGTACGCGTCCCACTCCCCGGAGGTCGAGCAGGTACGGGAGGAGATCCTGCGGGAGCTCGCCCCCATCCGCCCGCGGAGCAGCACCACCGTGTTCGTCTCGACGCTCACCGGCCGGCCGATGGACACCGCAGGCCTGGACGCCGGTTACTGGTACCGCAGCCTGCGCCGGCCCGTCCGCTTCGCCGAGGCGGTGGGCGCGGCGCTGGACGGGCCGGGCTGCGCGGTGTTCGTCGAGTGCAGTCCGCACCCCGTCCTGGTGACCGCCGTGGAGGAGACCGCGGAGGCGGCGGGGCGGGAGGCGGTCGCGGTCGGCACGCTGCGCCGCGGCGAGGGCGGGCGCGATCGCCTGCTGCGCTCGCTCGCGCAGGCGTACGCGTGCGGCGCCCCCGTGGACTGGTCCGGATCGTGCGGCGAGGCCCGGCTCGTCGACCTGCCGTCCTACCCCTTCCAGCGCCGCACCCCCACCCCTGCCCGCGCCGCGCGCCGCGCAGCGGCCTGGACCCCGCCCGCCGCGGAGGCCGCGTCCGAGCAGGCCGCGTCCGAGCAGGCCGCGTCCGAGCAGGCCGGGTCCGAGCCGATCGGGTCCGAGCCGACCGGGCCCGCCCGCTCCGAGCGCGCGCTGCGCGACCTGGTGCTGTCCACGACCGCGCGCCTGCTCGGCTACGCCGGCGCGGCCGAGATGGAGCCCGGCCGCACGTTCAAGGACCTGGGGCTGGAGTCGGCGGCGGCCGTCGAGCTGCGCGACCGACTGCGCACCGCGACCGGCCTGCGGCTCCCGACCGGCCTGCTGTACGACCACCCGACCCCGGAGCGCCTCGCCGCCCGCCTCCACGCGCTGCTGACCGGCGGCGCGGCCGAGCCGGCGGCCGGGACCCGCGCCGGCGGCGGCGACGACCCGATCGCGGTGGTCGGCATGGGCTGCCGCTACCCCGGCGGGATCGCCTCCCCCGAGGACCTGTGGCGGCTGGTCGCCGGCGGCGCCGACGCGATCGGCGAGTTCCCCGGCAACCGCGGCTGGGACCTCGACACGCTGTTCGCCACCGGACCGGACCGCTCGGGCACCAGCGACACCCGGCACGGTGGTTTCGTCTACGACGCCGACCTGTTCGACGCCGCGTTCTTCGGGATCAGCCCGCGCGAGGCCACGGCGATGGACCCGCAGCAGCGGCTGCTGCTGGAGATCTGTTGGGAGGCCCTGGAAGCGGCCGGGATCGACCCGGCCGGGCTGCGTGGCTCGCCCACCGGCGTGTTCGTCGGCGCCATGGCCCCCGACTACGGCCCCCGGCTGCACCAGTCCGCGGGCACCGCGGACGGCCACCTGCTCACCGGCACCGCGCTCAGCGTCGTGTCCGGCCGCGTCGCCTACACCCTGGGGCTGCGGGGGCCGGCGATCACCACCGACACGGCCTGCTCGTCCTCGCTGGTCGCGATCGTGCTCGCCACGCAGGCGCTGCGGCGCGGGGAGTGCTCGCTGGCGCTGGCCGGCGGCGTCACCGTGATGTCGAGCCCCGGCATGTTCGTCGAGTTCAGCCGGCAGGGCGGACTGTCCCCCGACGGCCGGTGCAAGGCGTTCGCCGCCACGGCCGACGGGACCGGCTGGGCCGAGGGCGCGGGCGTGGTGGTGCTCGAACGCCTCTCGGCGGCGCGCCGCAACGGCCACCCCGTCCTCGCCGTGATCCGCGGCGGAGCCGTCAACCAGGACGGCGCCAGCAACGGCCTCACCGCGCCCAGCGGTCAGGCCCAGCAGGACGTCATCCGGCAGGCGCTCGCCGACGCCGGACTCACCCCCGGGGACGTGGACGTGGTCGAGGCCCACGGCACCGGCACCAGGCTGGGCGACCCCATCGAGGCCGAAGCCCTGATGGCCGCCTACGGAACCCGTCGTCCGGCCGACCGGCCCGTGTGGCTCGGGTCGGTCAAGTCGAACATCGGTCATGCGCAGGCCGCGGCGGGGGTGGCGGGTGTGATCAAGATGGTGGAGGCGTTGCGGCGGCGGGTGCTGCCGCCGACGTTGCACGTGACGGAGCCGACGCCGCATGTGGACTGGTCGGCGGGTGGGGTGCGGTTGCTGACGGAGTCGGTGGGGTTGCCGGGGTCGGGTCCGGTGCGGGCGGGGGTGTCGGGTTTCGGTGTCTCGGGGACGAACGCGCACGTGATCGTGGAGGGTCCGCCGGTCGGGGGGTCGGTGCCGGGGGCGGGTGCGGTCGGGGAGCCGGGTGCGGCGTCGGGTCCGGTCGGGGAGCCGGTGCCGGGGGCGGGTCCGGTGCCGGTGGTGGAGCCGGGTCGGGCGGTGGAGTCGGTGTCGGGTCCGGTCGGGGGGTCGGGTCCGGTGGTGGGGGGTGGGCTGCTGGTGTGGGTGGTGTCGGGCAAGAGTGCGGGGGCGTTGCGGGCGCAGGCGGGGCGGTTGGCGGGGTTCGCGTCGGGGGTGGCGGAGGGGGATCTGGCGGGGGTGGGTCGGGTGTTGGCGGGGCGGTCGGGGTTCGCGCATCGTGCGGTGGTGGTGGCGGCTGATCGGGGGGAGTTGGTGGCGGGGTTGGGGGCGGTGGCGTCGGGGGTGGCGGGTGGGTCGGTGGTGGACGGGTCGGTGGTGGTGGGGGTGGCGTCGGGAGTGGTGCGGCCGGTGTTCGTGTTTCCGGGGCAGGGGTCGCAGTGGGTGGGGATGGCGGTGGGGTTGTTGGGGGTGAGTGGGGTTTTCCGTGCCGCGGTGGAGCGGTGTGATGCGGTGGTGGAGCCGTTGACGGGGTGGAGTGTGTCGGGGGTGTTGCGTCGGGAGGTGGGGGCGCCGGGGTTGGTGGGGTCGCAGGTGATCCAGCCGGTGTTGTGGGCGGTGATGGTGGGGTTGGCGGCGGTGTGGCGGCGGGCGGGGGTGGAGCCGCAGGCCGTGGTGGGGCACTCGCAGGGCGAGATCACGGCCGCCTGCGTCGCCGGGGCGTTGTCCCTGGAGGAGGCCGCCCGGATCATGGTCCTGCGCAGCCGGATCATCACTCAGGTGGACGGAACGGGCGGCATGGCCGCGATCGATCTTCCCGCGGCGGGGGCCCGGGAGCTGATCGGGTCGCGGTGGCCGGACCGCCTGTGGGTGGCGGTCCACTCGGGTCCGGCGAGCTGCGTGGTCGCCGGTGACCTGGACGCCCTGGACGAGCTCGCCGAGCACCCGGGCGTCAGAGCGCGCCGGGTCGGCATCGACTACGCCAGCCACACCCCCCACATGCGCCCCCTTGTCCCCGAACTGGAGAAGGCGCTGGCCGACGTGCGGCCGGTCGAGGGCGGCGTCCGCTTCTGCTCCTCGGTCGAGGCGGCGTTCGTCGAGGGGACGCGTCTGGCGGCGCCGTACTGGATCGACAACCTGTGCCGGCCGGTGCTGTTCGACGAGACGATCAGGGCCGCGGCCGAGCCGGGCCCGCCGGTGTTCATCGAGGTCAGTCCGCATCCGGTGCTGCTCGGTGACGTGGCCGACAGTTGTGAGGCGGCCGGGGTCGGGGCGGGGGTGTGCGGGTCGCTGCGCCGGGACGAGGGCGGTGCGCGGCGGATGCTGCTGTCCCTGGCCCAGGCGTGGGCGCTGGGGGCGGAGGTGTCCTGGCCGGCGGTCCTGGGTTCCGGTCCGCGTCCCGCGGTGGGGCCGCCCACCTATGCCTTCCAGCGGAGCCGCTACTGGCTCGGCGACGGCCTGGCGGCGACCGCCGGCTCCTCCCCGCATCCGCTGCTCGACCGGGTCGTCCCGCTCGCCGCCACCGACGGCTTCCTGCTGGCCGGACGGCTGTCCCCGGCCACGACCCCGTGGCTGGCCGACCACGCCGTGGACGGCGCGGCGCTGCTGCCCGGCACGGCCTTCGCCGAACTGGCGCTGGAGGCCGCCGCCCACGCCGGCTGCGACCTGGTGGAGGACCTGACGCTGGACGCGCCGCTGTTCCTGCCCGAGTCCGGATCCGTCCAGGTGCAGGTGGCCGTGGGCGGACCGGACGAGCGGGGCCGCCGCACGGTCGGCGTGCACGCCCGGCGGTCCGACGACGACCCCTGGACGGCGCACGCGGGCGGCCTGCTCGGCACGGCCCCGGCGACCGCCCCCGAGCGGTTGGCGTCCTGGCCGCCGGAGGGGACCGCGGTCGACCTGACCGGCGTGTACGACCGGCTCGCCGGACGCGGCTACGACTACGGCCCCGCCTTCCGGGGCCTGCGCGCCGCCTGGCACGCGGACGGCCACGTCTATGCCGAGGTCGCCCTGCCCGACCCGGTCCGCGGGGACGCCGACCGCTTCACCGTCCACCCCGCCCTCCTGGACGCCGCCCTGCACCTGGCCGTCCACGAATCGGGCCTCGACGGGGACACCCTGCTGCTGCCGTTCTCCTGGAGCGGCATCCGCGTGGCCGCCCGCGGTGCGGACGCCCTCCGCGTGCGGATCACGGAGAAGGGCTCCGGCCGGATCGCGCTGGCGCTCTTCGACGGCGCGGGCGAGTGGATCGCCGGCGTCGAGACCCTGGCGCTCCGCGAGACCCCGAGGAACGTCGCCCGCCCCTCCACCGGGATCGCGCCTCACGCGCTCGAATGGGTTGAGACCGCCGTGACCGCCGTGTCCGGCGGCGCGGAGGAGCCGCGGTGGGCGGTGGTCGGGGCCGACGCGTTCACCGACGAGATCGAGGCCGGTCTGGCGGCGGCCGGGACGCCCGCGTCGCGCCACTACGACCTGTTCTCGCTCGCCGAGATGAGCGCGGGCGAGGTGCCCGGCCTGGTGCTGGCCCCCTGCCGGGGGGACGCCGATGACCTGCCGTACTCGGTCCACGACCGGCTGAGCCATGTGCTCGACCTCGTACAGGGCTGGCTCGGCGACGAGCGGTTCGCGAGTTCGCGGCTCGTCTTCGTCACCCGGCCCGGTGATGTGGCGGGTGCGGCGGTGTGGGGGCTGGTGCGGTCGGCGCAGTCGGAGCAGCCGGGCCGGTTCGTGCTGGCCGAGGTGCCGGCGGGCTTCCGCGCCTGGGGGCGGGTGGCCGCGGCCGTCGCGGCGGGCGAGACCCAGTTCGCGGTCACGGACGACGCCCTGCTGACACCCCGTCTGGTCCGTCGTGAGGTGTCGGCGGGGCCGGTGGCGGTCTCGGCGGGGTCGGTGGCGGGGTCGGCGGTGGCGGGAGGGCTTGCCGGGGGGTCTGGGGTGGTCGGGGGGCCGGTTTCGGCGGGGCCTGTGGTGATTGCGGGGACGGTGTTGGTGACGGGGGGGACGGGGGGTCTGGGGGCGTTGGTGGCGCGGCATCTGGTGGATCGGTACGGGGTGCGGGATCTGTTGCTGGTGTCGCGGCGGGGTCCGGATGCTCCGGGTGCGGCGGTGTTGGTGGCGGAGTTGGAGGGGGCGGGGGCGCGGGTGGCGGTGGTGGCGTGTGATGTGTCGGATCGGGTGGCGTTGGCGGGGGTGGTGGCGGGGGTGCGGTTGGGGGGTGTGGTGCATGCGGCGGGGGTGCTGGATGACGGGTTGGTGCAGGATCTGACGCCGGGTCGGTTGGCGGGGGTGTTGGGGGCGAAGGCGGATGCGGCGTGGCATCTGCATGAGTTGACGGTTGGTCATCCGGTGTCGGTGTTCGTGTTGTTCTCGTCGTTGGCGGGGGTGTTGGGGAATGCGGGTCAGGGGGGGTATGCGGCGGCGAACGCTTTTCTGGATGGGTTGGCGGTGCATCGTCGGGGGTTGGGGTTGGCGGGGGTGTCGGTGGTGTGGGGGTTGTGGGATGTGGCGGGTTCGGGGATGGCGGGGGGGTTGGGTCGGGTGGATGTGGCGCGGTTGGCGCGGTCGGGGGTGGGGGCGCTCGGGGTGGGTGAGGGGTTGGGGTTGTTGGATGCGGCGTTGGCGGGTGGTGGGGGGGTGGTGGTGGCGGCTCGGTGGGATGGGGCGGGGTTGCGGGCGAGGGCGGAGCGGGGTGATCTGCCGTCGGTGTTGCGGGGCCTGGTCCGCACACCGCGCCGGACCGCCGCGGGTACCGCGACACCGGCCGCCGCGGGCGGCCCGGAACCGGGGGAGCGGCTGGCGCTCATGGGCGAGGCCGACGCGCGGGCCCACCTCACCCGCCTCGTGCGGGCCCACGTGGCGACCGTGCTCGCCCACCCGGGATCCGACGCCGTGGACGTGGACCGGGCTTTCAACGAGCTCGGCTTCGACTCGCTGACCGCCGTCGAGCTGCGCAACCGGCTCAGCGCCGACACCGGGCTGAGGCTGCCCGCCACGGTCGTGTTCGACCATCCCACCGTCACGTCGCTCGCGGCGTACCTGTTCACCGCCCTGGCCCCGGACGGCCCCTCGCCGGAGGACGCGCTGCGCGCGGCGGTGGACCAGGCCGAGGCGGCGCTGCCGGCCGCCGAGGGCGAGGGGGGCGCCGTGCGCCGCCGGCTCGTCGCCATCCTGCAGAGCGCCCTGTCCAGGATCGGCGACACCGGGGCCGCCGCCGCGGTCACCGTGGGGATCGGTGCGGGCGGGGCCGCGGAAGAGATCGTTTCCGCCTCGGACGAGGAGATCTTCGCCTTGATCGACAACCGAGCCGTGACATCACCCGCGAGAACCTCCGTGGAAGGGCCCGACCATGGCGAATGAGGCCGAGCTGCGCGCGTACCTGAAACGGGTGACCGTCGACCTGGCGGAGGCCCGCCGGCGGCTGGCCGAGGACGAGGAGCGCCGCCACGAGCCGGTGGCGATCGTCGGGATGGCGTGCCGCTACCCCGGCGGGGTGCGGGGCCCGGAGGACCTGTGGGAGCTGGTGGCCGGGGGCCGGGACGCGATCGGGGAGTTCCCCGCCGACCGCGGCTGGGACGTGGACGGCCTGTACGACCCCGACCCCGAGGCGGCGGGCCGGACCTACACCCGGCACGGCGGCTTCCTGTACGACGCGGCCGACTTCGACGCGGCGTTCTTCGGCCTCAGCCCGCGCAGCGCGCTGGGCACCGACCCGCAGCACCGGCTGTTCCTGGAGACCTGCTGGGAGGCGCTCGCGCACGCCGGGATCGACCCGGCGACCCTGCACGGCACCCGCACCGGGATCTACGCGGGCAGCATGTTCAACGACTACTCCTCCCGGTTCATGCACGGCGCGGTGCCTCCGGCGATGGAGGGGACGCTGCTGTCCTCCAGCACGCCGAGCGTGCTCTCCGGTCGCGTCTCCTACACCTTCGGGCTGGAGGGCCCGTCGCTGACGGTGGACACGGCCTGCTCGTCCTCGCTGGTCACGTTGCATCTCGCGGTGCGGGCGCTGCGCCAGGGCGAGTGCTCGCTCGCGCTGGCGGGCGGCGTCACCGTGCTGGCCGCGCCGGACTCGTTCGTCGAGTTCTGCCGGCAGCGCGCGCTCTCCCCCGACGGCCGGTGCAAGTCGTTCTCGGCCTCGGCCGACGGCGCCGCCTGGGCCGAGGGCGTCGGGGTGCTGGCCCTGGAGCCGCTGTCGGCGGCGCGCCGCAACGGGCGGCGCATCCTGGCCGTCGTCCGGGGTACGGCGATCAACCAGGACGGCGCCAGCAACGGCATGACCGCGCCCAGCGGCCCCGCCCAGGAGCGCGTGATCCGGCAGGCGCTCGCCGACGCCCGGCTCGACGCGCACGACGTGGACGTCATCGAGGCCCACGGCACCGGCACCACGTTGGGCGACCCCATCGAGGCCCAGGCCGTCCTCGCCGCGTACGGCCGGACGCGCCCGGCCGACCGGCCCGCCTGGCTCGGTTCGATCAAGTCGAACATCGGCCACACGCAGGCCGCCGCCGGGGTAGCGGGCGTGATCAAGATGGTCATGGCCATGCGGCACGGCGTGCTGCCGCGCACCCTGCACGTCACCGAGCCCAATCCGCACGTCGACTGGTCGATGGGCGAGGTGCGGCTGCTGACCGAGGAGGTCGGGTGGCCGCGCGGCGAGCGGCCGCGCCGGGCCGGCGTCTCCTCCTTCGGCATCAGCGGCACCAACGCGCACGCGATCATCGAGGAGTACGCCTCCGAGCCCGAGCCCGGTCCTGAGCCCGGTCCCGGTCGTGGTTCTGACTCCGGTTCTGACTCCCCTTCCCCTTCCCCTTCCGGTTCCGCTTCCGGTTCCGGTTCCGCTTCCGGTTCCGAGCGGCCGGTCGCCGCCGTCCTCACCGGCCCGATCGCCTGGCCGGTCGGCGCCCACAGCCCGCGGTCGCTGGCGGCCAGGGCCGGGCAACTGGCCGGGCTGCGGAAGGAACCGGCCGACGTGGCACGCACGCTGGCCGGGCAGCCGCTCCTGCCGTACCGCGCCGTCGCGCTCGGCCGCGACCGCGCGGCCCTGGCCGACGCGCTGGCCCGCTACGCGCGGGGTGAGACCGCCGGGGTGATCGAGGGCGTCGCGGGCGAGCGGCCCCGCGTGGCGTTCCTGTTCACCGGGCAGGGCGGACAGCGGCCCGGCATGGGACGCGAGCTGGCCGCCGGATCGCCGGTGTTCGCCGCCGCGCTCGACGAGGTCTGCGCGGCCCTCGACCCCCACCTCGACCGGCCGGTCCGCGACGTGATGTGGGCCGGGCCCGGCACTCCCGAGTCCGGGCTGCTCGACGACACCGCCTACACCCAGCCCGCGCTGTTCGCCTTCGAGGTGGCCGCGTACCGGCTGCTGGAGTCGCTCGGCCTGACGCCCTCGGTGGTGGCCGGGCACTCGGTCGGCGAGTACGCCGCGGCTCACGTCGCCGGGATCTGGACCCTGCCGGACGCCGCCCGCCTGATCACCGCCCGAGGCCGGCTGATGCGCGAGCTGTGCGAGCCGGGCGCGATGGTCGCCGTGAACGCCTCCGCCGACGAGGTCGCCGTCACCCTGGCCGGGCTGGAGGACCGGGTCGGCGTCGCCGCCGTCAACGGCCCCGCCGGCGTGGTGATCTCGGGAGCGGAGGAGCCCTGCCTGGCCGTGGCCGCGCACTGGAGGGCGCAGGGACGGCGGACCCGCAGGCTGCCGGTCGGCCGCGCCTTCCATTCGCCGCTCATGGAGCCGATGCTGGCCGCGTTCGCCGCCGAACTGGAGGCGGTGCCGTTCGGGACACGGGATGTGCCCTTCGTCGCCGGCACTCCCGGCGACTGGACCGACCCCGGCTACTGGCTGGAGCAGATCAGGCGGCCCGTGCTGTTCCACGCGGCGATCGGCACGCTGGAGGAGTCCGGCGCCCGCGTCCTGGTGGAGGTGGGTCCGCAGGCCGTGCTCTCCGGCATGGCGCACGACTGCGTGACCGGGGACGACACGACGATCGTCGCCCTGCACCGGCGCGACCGCGGCGAGGCCGACGGGCTGGTCGCCGGCCTGGCGGCGGCGTGGACGGCGGGAGCGGGCGTGGACTGGGCCGCGCTGTCCCCCCACGGCCGCCCGGTCGACCTGCCGCCGTACCCGTTCGACCGCGAACGCTACTGGCTCGGCCCGCCCGCCCGGGGCGCCGACCTGTCCGCCACCGGGCTGAGCGCCACCGGCCACCCGCTGCTGGGCGCGGCCGTCGAGCTGGCCGACGACGGTCCGACCGTGCTCACCGGTGTGCTGTCCGTCGCCGACGCGCCCTGGCTGGCCGACCACGTCGTGGGCGGGGCCGTCGTCCTGCCGGGGGCCGCGCTGGCGGACCTGGTGCTGGAAGCGGGCTCACGGGTCGGGCTCGGCCTGGTCGAGGAGCTGATGTTCGAGGCGCCGCTGGTCCTGCCCGCGGACGGCGGCGTGGCGGTGCAGGTCGTCGTCGAGCCTCCGGACGGCTCCGGCGCCCGCCCCGTACGCGTGCACTCCCGCCCCGCCGACGACCACGAGGCCGGGTGGACCCGCCACCTGTCCGGCGCCGTCGCCGAGGACCGGGACGCGGCGGCCCACCCGGGGTGGGCCGCCGTGTGGCCGCCCGCCGGAGCCGTCCCCGTCGACGTCGAGGGCGGTTACGAGCGCCTGGCCGAGCAGGGGTACGAGTACGGCCCCGCCTTCCGGGGACTGCGGGCCGCCTGGCGGCACGGCGAGGAGCTGTACGCCGACGTGGCGGCGCCCGAGCACGTGGACGTGGCCGGGTTCGGCGTCCACCCGGCCCTGCTGGACTCCGTGTTCCACGCGCTGCTGGTCGCCGGCGGCGGTGACGGAGGGCTGCGGGTGCCGTTCGAGCTGCGCGGGGTACGGCTGCTCGCCACCGGGGCCAGGTCCCTGCGGGTGCGGCTGGCCAGGACCGGCGAGGACGGCTGCGCGATCGAGGCCGCCGACGACGCGGGACGGCCGGTGGCCGCGCTGGCCTCGGTCCGCACGCGGCCCGCGCCCCGCGCCGCGGCCTCCGCCGCCCTGACCCTGTACGGCGTGGACTGGGTGGAGGCGGTGCCCGCGGTGGTCGCGGCGGTCGGAACCCCCGAACCGGTCGTGGTCTTCTGCGTGAGCGGGGAGGCGGAGGTGCCCGCCGCGGTCAGGGATCTGACGGCCCGGGTGCTGGGGGCCATCGCGGCTCATCCGGAGGAGGGTGCTCCGTTGATGTTCGTGACCCGGCCGGGTGATGTGGCGGGTGCGGCGGTGTGGGGGCTGGTGCGGTCGGCGCAGTCGGAGCAGCCGGGTCGGTTCGTGCTGGCCGAGGTGCCTGAGGGGTACGCGGACTGGGTCGGGCTGGTGGCGGTCGGTGAGTCGCAGGTGCGTGTGGTGGACGGCCGGGTCCTGGTGCCGCGTCTGGTGCGTCGTGAGGTGTCGGCGGGGCCGGTGGCGGGGCCGGCGGTGGCCGGGGGGTCGGTTGCGGGGCCGGTGGCGGGGTCGGCGGGGCCGGTGGCGGGGCCGGTGGTGGCGGGAGGGCTTGCCGGGGGGTCTGCGGTGGTCGGGGGGCCGGTTTCGGCGGGGCCTGTGGTGATTGCGGGGACGGTGTTGGTGACGGGGGGGACGGGGGGTCTGGGGGCGTTGGTGGCGCGGCATCTGGTGGATCGGTACGGGGTGCGGGATCTGTTGCTGGTGTCGCGGCGGGGTCCGGATGCTCCGGGTGTGGCGGTGTTGGTGGCGGAGTTGGAGGGGGCGGGGGCGCGGGTGGCGGTGGTGGCGTGTGATGTGTCGGATCGGGTGGCGTTGGCGGGGGTGGTGGCGGGGGTGCGGTTGGGGGGTGTGGTGCATGCGGCGGGGGTGCTGGATGACGGGTTGGTGCAGGATCTGACGCCGGGTCGGTTGGCGGGGGTGTTGGGGGCGAAGGCGGATGCGGCGTGGCATCTGCATGAGTTGACGGTTGGTCATCCGGTGTCGGTGTTCGTGTTGTTCTCGTCGTTGGCGGGGGTGTTGGGGAATGCGGGTCAGGGGGGGTATGCGGCGGCGAACGCTTTTCTGGATGGGTTGGCGGTGCATCGTCGGGGGTTGGGGTTGGCGGGGGTGTCGGTGGTGTGGGGGTTGTGGGATGTGGCGGGTTCGGGGATGGCGGGGGGGTTGGGTCGGGTGGATGTGGCGCGGTTGGCGCGGTCGGGGGTGGGGGCGCTCGGGGTGGGTGAGGGGTTGGGGTTGTTGGATGCGGCGTTGGCGGGTGGTGGGGGGGTGGTGGTGGCGGCTCGGTGGGATGGGGCGGGGTTGCGGGCGAGGGCGGAGCGGGGTGATCTGCCGTCGGTGTTGCGGGGCCTGGTCCGCACACCGCGCCGGACCGTGGGCGGCGGGCAGGGCACGAGCCTCGCCGCGCTCCTGCCCCGCCTGGCCGAGCTGACCAGGGAAGAGGGCCTGCGCGTGCTCACCGACCGGGTCCGCGGCCACGTCGCCGCCGTCCTCGCGCACGGCAGCGCCGAGAAGATCGGTGTCGACCGGGCGTTCACCCAGCTCGGCTTCGACTCGCTGACCGCCGTCGAGCTGCGCAACCGGCTCAACGCCGACACCGGGCTGAGACTGCCCGCCACGCTCGTGTTCGACCACCCCACGGTCGGCTCCCTGGCCGGGTACCTGTTCGACACGCTCGCCCCCGCCGCGCCCTCGCCGGAGGAGATCCTGCGCGGCGCGCTCGAACGGGTGGGATCCATGATCGCCGGCGCAGGGGGCGACGGCGAGGCGATCCGCAGCCGGCTCGTCGCCGTGCTGCAGGGCGGGCTGGCCATGTTCGGCGCGCAGCCCGCGGGCGACGCCCACACCGTGATGGAGAAGATCGACTCCGCCTCGGACGAAGAGATCTTCGCGCTCATCGACAACGAACTGTGACGGGAAAGGCCGATCGATGGGAACAGAGGACAGGCTCCGCGACTACCTGAGGCGCGCCACCGTCGAACTGGCGGAGGCCCGCCGGCGGCTGGCCGAGGACGAGGAGCGCCGCCACGAGCCGGTGGCGATCGTCGGGATGGCGTGCCGCTACCCCGGCGGGGTGCGGGGCCCGGAGGACCTGTGGGAGCTGGTGGCCGGGGGCCGGGACGCGATCGGGGAGTTCCCCGCCGACCGCGGCTGGGACGTGGACGGCCTGTACGACCCCGACCCCGAGGCGGCGGGCCGGACCTACACCCGGCACGGCGGCTTCCTGTACGACGCGGCCGACTTCGACGCGGCGTTCTTCGGCCTCAGCCCGCGCAGCGCGCTGGCCACCGACCCGCAGCACCGGCTGTTCCTGGAGACCTGCTGGGAGGCGCTGGAGCGGGCCGAGATCGAGCCGGACGGCCTGCGCGGTTCCAGGACCGGCGTCTACGTCGGCAACATGTACGACTACTACTCGGCGCGCTTCCTCCACGGTGTGCCCGAGACCGTCGAGGGCACCCTGTTCACCTCCAGCGCGCCCAGCGTCATCGCCGGCCGCGTCTCCTACACCCTGGGCCTGGAGGGCCCGGCGCTGACGGTGGACACCGCCTGCTCGTCCTCGCTGGTCGCGATCCACCTCGCGGTGCGGGCGCTGCGGCGCGGGGAGTGCTCGCTGGCGCTGGCCGGCGGCGTGGCGATCATGTCCACGCCGGTGGCGTTCGTCGAGTTCTGCCGGCAGCGCGCGCTCTCCCCCGACGGCCGGTGCAAGTCGTTCTCGGCCTCGGCCGACGGCGCCGCCTGGGCCGAGGGCGTCGGGGTGCTGGCCCTGGAGCCGCTGTCGGCGGCGCGCCGCAACGGCCACCCCGTCCTCGCCGTGATCCGCGGCACGGCCGTCAACCAGGACGGCGCCAGCAACGGCCTCACCGCGCCCAGCGGCCCCGCCCAGGAGCGCGTGATCCGGCAGGCGCTCGCCGACGCCCGGCTCGACACCCGCGACATCGACGTGGTCGAGGCCCACGGCACCGGCACCAGGCTGGGCGACCCCATCGAGGCCCAGGCCGTCCTCGCCACGTACGGCCGGACGCGTCCGGCAGACCGGCCCGTGTGGCTCGGGTCGGTCAAGTCGAACATCGGTCATGCGCAGGCCGCGGCGGGGGTGGCGGGTGTGATCAAGATGGTGGAGGCGTTGCGGCGGCGGGTGCTGCCGCCGACGTTGCACGTGACGGAGCCGACGCCGCATGTGGACTGGTCGGCGGGTGGGGTGCGGTTGCTGACGGAGTCGGTGGGGTTGCCGGGGTCGGGTCCGGTGCGGGCGGGGGTGTCGGGTTTCGGTGTCTCGGGGACGAACGCGCACGTGATCGTGGAGGGTCCGCCGGTCGGGGGGTCGGGTGCGGTCGGGGAGCCGGGTGCGGCGTCGGGTCCGGTCGGGGAGCCGGTGCCGGGGGCGGGTCCGGTGCCGGTGGTGGAGCCGGGTCGGGCGGTGGAGTCGGTGTCGGGTCCGGTCGGGGGGTCGGGTCCGGTGGTGGGGGGTGGGCTGCTGGTGTGGGTGGTGTCGGGCAAGAGTGCGGGGGCGTTGCGGGCGCAGGCGGGGCGGTTGGCGGGGTTCGCGTCGGGGGTGGCGGAGGGGGATCTGGCGGGGGTGGGTCGGGTGTTGGCGGGGCGGTCGGGGTTCGCGCATCGTGCGGTGGTGGTGGCGGCTGATCGGGGGGAGTTGGTGGCGGGGTTGGGGGCGGTGGCGTCGGGGGTGGCGGGTGGGTCGGTGGTGGACGGGTCGGTGGTGGTGGGGGTGGCGTCGGGGGTGGTGCGGCCGGTGTTCGTGTTTCCGGGGCAGGGGTCGCAGTGGGTGGGGATGGCGGTGGGGTTGTTGGGGGTGAGTGGGGTTTTCCGTGCCGCGGTGGAGCGGTGTGATGCGGTGGTGGAGCCGTTGACGGGGTGGAGTGTGTCGGGGGTGTTGCGTCGGGAGGTGGGGGCGCCGGGGTTGGTGGGGTCGCAGGTGATCCAGCCGGTGTTGTGGGCGGTGATGGTGGGGTTGGCGGCGGTGTGGCGGCGGGCGGGGGTGGAGCCGCAGGCCGTGGTGGGGCAGTCGCAGGGCGAGATCGCCGCGGCGTGCGCCGCCGGGATCCTGTCCCTGGACGACGCGGCGCGCGTGGTCGTGCTGCGCAGCAGGGCCCTGACCCGGATGTCGGGCACCGGCGGCATGGCCGCGATCGATCTTCCCGCGGCCGGGGCCCGGGAGCTGATCGGGTCGCGGTGGCCGGACCGCCTGTGGGTGGCGGTCCACTCGGGTCCGGCGAGCTGCGTGGTCGCCGGTGACCTGGACGCCCTGGACGAGCTCGCCGAGCTCGCCGAACGCGGTGAGCTCGAAGGCGTCAGGGTCCGCCGGATCGCGGTGGACTACGCCAGCCACACCCCCCACATGCGCCGCCTCACCGAAGAGCTGCGGACGGCGCTGGCCGACGTGCGGCCGGTCGAGGGCGGCGTCCGCTTCTGCTCCTCGGTCGAGGCGGCGTTCGTCGAGGGGACGCGCCTGGCGGGGCCGTACTGGATCGACAACCTGTGCCGGCCGGTGCTGTTCGACGAGGCGGTCCAGGCGGCCGGTGACGGTGGCAGCCCGGTGTTCATCGAGGTCAGTCCGCATCCGGTGCTGCTCGGTGACGTGGCCGACAGTTGTGAGGCGGCCGGGGTCGGGGCGGGGGTGTGCGGGTCGCTGCGCCGGGACGAGGGCGGTGCGCGGCGGATGCTGCTGTCCCTGGCCCAGGCGTGGGCGCTGGGGGCGGAGGTGTCCTGGCCGGCGGTCCTGGGTTCCGGTCCGCGTCCCGCGGTGGGGCCGCCCACCTATGCCTTCCAGCGGAGCCGCTACTGGCTCGGCGACGGCCTGGCACCGGGCGGTGCGGTCGGCGCGGGCGTCGACGACTCGCGGCACCCGCTGCTCGGCGCCGTCGTGTCCGTGGCCGACGACCGGTACGTCCTCACCGGCCGGCTCTCCCTCCGGACGGTGCCCTGGCTGGCCGACCACGCGGTGGAGGGCGGCGTCCTGCTGCCCGGGGCCGCCTTCGCCGACCTGGCGCTGGAGGCCGCCGCCCACGCGGGCGGCGACCGCATCGACGAACTGGTCATCGAGACCCCGCTGTACCTGCCCGGGACGGGCGCGGTCACCGTGCAGGTCACCCTCGACCCGCCGGACGCCGAGGGGCGCCGCGCCGTCGCCGTGTTCTCCCGCGAGGCGGACGCCGACACCTGGCGGCGGCACGCCTCGGGGGCCGTCGCCGAGGCGCCCGCGCCCGCCGCCGGCCACGACCGGGCCGCCGCCTGGCCGCCGCCCGCCGCCGTCCCCGTCGACGTCGAGGGCGGTTACGAGCGCCTGGCCGAGCAGGGGTACGAGTACGGCCCCGCCTTCCGCGGCGTGCGCGCGATGTGGCGGGCGGGCGACGAGCTCTACGCGGAGGTCGTCGCGCCCGACGACGTGGACGTGGCCGGGTTCGGCATCCACCCCGCCCTCCTCGACGCCGCCTTCCACCCGCTGCTGCTGGCCGGTGACCACGAGGAACTGCGCCTGCCGTTCGCCTTCCGGGGCGTACGCCTGCACGCCGCCCAGGCCCGGGTCCTCCGGGTACGGCTGGCCGTGACCGGTGAGGACGTCGTCGTGCAGGCCGCCGATGCCGCCGGAGCCCCGGTGCTCTCGATCGACGCCCTGCGCACGAGGGCCGCCGCGCCCCGCGCCGCGGCCTCCGCCGCCCTGACCCTGTACGGCGTGGACTGGGTGGACGCGGTGCCCGCGGTGGTCGCGGCGGTCGGAACCCCCGAACCGGTCGTGGTCTCCTGCGTGAGCGGGGAGGCGGAGGTGCCCGCCGCGGTCAGGGATCTGACCGCCCGGGTGCTGGGGGCCATCGCGGCTCATCCGGAGGAGGGTGCTCCGCTGATGTTCGTGACCCGGCCGGGTGATGTGGCGGGTGCGGCGGTGTGGGGGTTGGTGCGGTCGGCGCAGTCGGAGCAGCCGGGTCGGTTCGTGCTGGCCGAGGTGCCTGAGGGGTACGCGGACTGGGTCGGGCTGGTGGCGGTCGGTGAGTCGCAGGTGCGTGTGGTGGACGGCCGGGTCCTGGTGCCGCGTCTGGTGCGTCGTGAGGTGTCGGCGGGGCCGGTGGCGGGGTCGGTGGTGGCCGGGGGGTCGGTTGCGGGGCCGGTGGCGGGGTCGGTGGGGCCGGTGGCGGGGTCGGCGCGGGGCCGGTGGTGGCCGGGGGGCCGGTTGCGGGGTCGGCGGGGCCTGCGGTGATTGCGGGGACGGTGTTGGTGACGGGGGGGACGGGGGGTCTGGGGGCGTTGGTGGCGCGGCATCTGGTGGATCGGTACGGGGTGCGGGATCTGTTGCTGGTGTCGCGGCGGGGTCCGGATGCTCCGGGTGCGGCGGTGTTGGTGGCGGAGTTGGAGGGGGCGGGGGCGCGGGTGGCGGTGGTGGCGTGTGATGTGTCGGATCGGGTGGCGTTGGCGGGGGTGGTGGCGGGGGTGCGGTTGGGGGGTGTGGTGCATGCGGCGGGGGTGCTGGATGACGGGTTGGTGCAGGATCTGACGCCGGGTCGGTTGGCGGGGGTGTTGGGGGCGAAGGCGGATGCGGCGTGGCATCTGCATGAGTTGACGGTTGGTCATCCGGTGTCGGTGTTCGTGTTGTTCTCGTCGTTGGCGGGGGTGTTGGGGAATGCGGGTCAGGGGGGGTATGCGGCGGCGAACGCTTTTCTGGATGGGTTGGCGGTGCATCGTCGGGGGTTGGGGTTGGCGGGGGTGTCGGTGGTGTGGGGGTTGTGGGATGTGGCGGGTTCGGGGATGGCGGGGGGGTTGGGTCGGGTGGATGTGGCGCGGTTGGCGCGGTCGGGGGTGGGGGCGCTCGGGGTGGGTGAGGGGTTGGGGTTGTTGGATGCGGCGTTGGCGGGTGGTGGGGGGGTGGTGGTGGCGGCTCGGTGGGATGGGGCGGGGTTGCGGGCGAGGGCGGAGCGGGGTGATCTGCCGTCGGTGTTGCGGGGCCTGGTCCGCACGCCCCGGCAGACGGCGTCCTCGGCGGCGTCCTCGACGGGGCCCGCAGGCGCCGCCGCCCTCGCCGACCGCCTGGCCGCCCTGCCCCGGCCCGACGCGCTGCGCCTGCTCGTCGACACCGTGCAGGGCCACGTCGCCGCGGTGCTCGCGCACGGCAGCGCCGGCAGCGTCGACGTGAACCGCCCCTTCAACGAGCTCGGCTTCGACTCGCTGACCGCCGTCGAGCTGCGCAACCGGCTCAGCACCGACACCGGGCTGAGACTGCCCGCCACGCTCGTCTTCGACCACCCCACCGTCACGTCGCTCGCCCGGCACCTGTCCACCGTCCTGGCCCCGCCCGAGGCCGCGCCGGAGGACGCGCTCCGCGACGCCCTCGCCAGGATCGACCGGGCGCTCGCGGACGCCAACGGGGAGGCCGAGGCCGTCCGCGGACGCCTCGTGCCGATCCTGCAGAGCGCGCTGGCCAAGCTCGGCTCGGCCCCGGCCGCCCACGGCGGCGTGATGGACACGATCGACTCGGCCTCCGACGAGGAGATCTTCGCCCTCATCGACAACGACCTGTGACCACGACGACCGCGACCGCGACCGGAAAGGCTCTTGCGATGGGGACCGAGGAAAAGCTCCGCGCCTACCTCAAGCGGGTGACCGTCGACCTGGCCCAGACCCGCCGGCGCCTCACCGAGCTGGAGGAACGCCGCCACGAGCCCGTCGCCGTCGTCGGCATGGCCTGCCGCTACCCCGGCGGCGCCACCGTGGAGGACTTCTGGGACCTGCTGCGGCGCGGCGGCGACGCGGTGCGCGAGGTCCCGCCCTCGCGCTGGGACGTCGACGCGTACTACGACCCGGCACCGGGCGTGCCCGGCGCCATGTACACCCGGTACGGCGCGTTCCTGGACGACGTGACCGGCTGGGACGCCGAGTTCTTCGGCCTGTCCCCGCGCGAGGCGCTGCGCATGGACCCGCACCAGCGCCTGCTGCTCGAACTGGCCTGGGAGGGTCTGGAGAACGCCGGGCTCGCGCCGTCCCGCCTGGCCGGCAGCCGCACCGCCGTGATGGTCGGCTTCATGGACACGCTCCAGTACGGCAGGCTCCAGCTCGAACTCCAGGGCGACGAGGTCGTCTCCGACCCGTACCTGGGGCAGGGGGCGGTGGCCAGTGTGGCGGCCGGGCGCATCGCGTACCACCTCGACCTGACGGGCCCCACCCTCACCGTGGACACCGCCTGCTCGTCCTCGCTGATCGCCGTCCACCTGGCCGCCGAGAGCCTGCGCCGGGGCGAGTGCGACCTGGCCCTCGCCGGGGGCGCCTCGCTCACCCTGCACCCCACGCTGTACCTCCAGGCGTGCGCCGGGCTGATGATGTGCTCCGACGGGCGGTGCAAGACCTTCGACGAGCGGGCCGACGGATACGTCATGGGCGAGGGCGGCGGCATGGTCGTCCTCGAACCGCTGTCGAAGGCGATCGCCAACGGGCGGCGGATCCGGGCCGTCCTGCGCGGGTCGGCGGTCAACCAGGACGGCCGCAGCAACGGCCTCACCGCGCCCAGCCGGCGCGCCCAGGCCGACGTCATCACCCGCGCCCTGGCGGCGGCCCGGGTGAACCCCGACGACGTCGACTACGTGGAGGCGCACGGCTCCGGCACCCACCTGGGGGACGCCATCGAGCTGTCCGCCCTGCACGACGTGTTCGGCAGGCGCGACCCGGACCGCCCGCTGCACGTGGGCGCCGTCAAGACCAACATCGGCCACACCCAGGCGGGCGCCGGGGTCGCGGGCGTCATCAAGACGGTCCTGATGCTGGAGAACGGCCTGATCCCGCCCAGCCTCAACCTCACCACCCCGGCCGCCGCGCTCCCCGGTGACGGCACCGTCCGGCCGGTGACGGCCGCCACCGCGCTCCCCCGCCGCGACACCCCCGCCCTGGCCGGCGTCAGCTCCTTCGGCCTCTCCGGCACCAACGCCCATGTCGTCCTGGAGGCCCCGCCCGCCCCGCCCGCCCCGCCCGCCCGGCCTGACCCGCCGGCCCCGGACGCGGCGGGGGAGGGCCGTGCGCCGGCGCCGTCCGCCTCCCGCCGGGAGGGGGCGGGGAGCGCGCCCGTCGCGCCCCTTCCCGGTTCCGCGGGGGAGCGGTCGTGGGTGGTGCCGGTCTCGGCGGGCGGTGCGGCGGGGCTGCGGGAGCAGGCGGGCCGGCTGGCCGACTGGCTGGAGGAGCGGCCCGGCACGGAGCTCGGCGACGTCGCCCACACGCTGCGGACCGGCCGCGCCGAGCTCGACCACCGCCGCGCCCTCGTCTGCACCGACCTCGGCGACGCCGTACGCAGGCTCCGCGCCGTCGCCGACGCCGATGCCGCCGAGGGTGGCGGCGGCCACCGGATCACCGGCCCCGCCCGCCTGGCCTTCCTGCTCCCCGGGGTGGGCGACCACTACGCCGGCCTCGGCCGCGAGCTGTACGTCCGGGAGCCCGTCTACGCCGCCGCCGTGGACGAGTGCGTCGGCCTGGTGGAACGCCACTCGGGCGTGGACCTGCGCCCGTACTTCACGGCCGGCCGACCGGCGGCCCCGTCCGCCGGCCCGTCCGTCGACCTGGCCGCCATGCTGGGCAGGGACGACGGCCACGACCGCGCCGACGACCCGCTCGGCCACGCTCCGGTGGCGCACCCCTTCCTCTTCACGGTCGAGTACGCGCTGGCCCGCCTGCTCCGCCACTGGGGCGTCACCCCCGATCTGCTCGTCGGCTACAGCCTCGGCGAGTACGTCGCCGCCTGCCTGGCCGGGGTGTTCTCCCTGGAGGACGCCCTGCACGTCGTGATCGAACGGGCCCACCTCATCGGCGCGGCCCCCGCCGGCCGCATGGTCGCGGTGGCCGCCCCCGAGGCCCCCGTCCGCGCCGCCCTGGCCGCCGCCGGGGTGGAGGTGGACGTGGCCGCGCTCAACGGCCCGGCCATGACCGTGCTCAGCGGCCCGCCCGCGGAGATCGAGCGGGCGACCGCCGTGCTGACCGGCCGGGGCCTGGCCTGCCGTCCGCTGCGCTCGGCCCACGCCTTCCACTCCTCGCTGCTCCAACCGGCCAGGGAGAAGCTGGTCGCGGTGCTGGAGACGGTCCGGCGGAACGCCCCCGCCGTCACCGTCGTGTCCAACCTGACCGGCCGCCCGCTCACCGCCGAGCAGGCCACCGGCACCTCCTACTGGGCGGACCAGCTCGTCGGCACGGTCCGCTTCGCCGACGGCGTGCGCCACTGCCTGGAGCAGGACGTGACCGCGTTCGTCGAGCTGGGCCCCGGCCAGACCCTCGGCGGTCTGGTCCGCCAGACCATGACCGGCGGTCCGGCGGCCGCCGTGCTCGGGACGCTGCCGCCGTACTGGACCGTCACCGGGCCGCGGGACGCCCACGCCGACCTGCTGAGCGCCTGCGGCGCGCTGTGGGAGCTGGGCGCCGGGGTGAGCTGGGAACGGGTCCACCCGGGCGGCGGCCGTGTGCTGAGCCTGCCGACCTACCCGTTCCAGCGCACGCGTTTCTGGCCGGAGCCCGTCGCCGGGCGGTCCCGGACGACCTCCCGGCCCTCCGCTGCGGGGCGGCCGGAGGACGCCGAGGCCGGCGACCACGCCTTCGTGCCCGCGTGGCGGCGCGACCCGGCCGCCGGCGCGCCCCCCACCGCGCTCGCGCTCCCCGGCCCGCTCGTCGTCTTCGCCGACCCCGAGGGCATCGGATCGGCGCTCGCCGACCTGGCCGCCGCCTCCGGGACCCCGGTGGTGGAGGTGGTGGCGGGGACGGGGCCGCGCCGCGAGGGCCGCCGCCTCACCATCGACCCGGCCGAGCCCGGGCAGTACGCGGAGGCGTTCGCCGGGCTCCCCGCCGGTCCCGTGCACGTGGCCCACCTGTGGAGCCTGGCCGCCGCCGCGGGACCGGCCGGCGACGAGGAGCTGCGGGAGGCCGTCGGGCACGGCTTCGACAGCCTCCTGCTGGCGCTGCACGCGCTGGGCGACCGGCCGGGACGCCTGCTCACCGTGAGCCGGGGCGCCGCCGAGATCCTCGGCGGCGACGTGCCGGCCCCCCACCAGTCGCTCGCCCACGGGCTCGGCCGGGCCGCCCGCCACGAGTACGCGGACCTGACCTGGAGCGGCGTGGACCTGGACGCCGAGGAGGGTTCCCCGGCCGCGGCCGTGGCCGCCCAGCTCGCCGCCGAGCTCCTCACGCCACCGGGGGAGGACGGCGTCCCCGAGGCGGCCGACCCCCTGGCAGGCCGGCGCCGCGGCCGCCGCTGGATCCGCCACTGGGTCCCGGTCCCCGACCGGCCGGAACCGTCGCACCCCTGGCGCGCGGACGGCGCGTACCTCATCACCGGCGGCACCCGCGGCCTCGGCATGGCCCTCGCCCGGCACCTGGCCCGCGCGGGCGTCCGCCGCCTGGCCCTGGTCGGCCGGACCCCGCTGTCCCGCGCCGGCGCCCCGCCCGGCGACGGGGAGGCGTCGGCGGAGCCCCGCGGCGGCGTGCTCCGGGACGGCGTGCTCCGGGACGGCGTGCTCCGGGACGGCGGGGGCGGCGCGGCGGGGACGTCCCCCCGCCAGGACAGGGCGGCCGGGACGCTGCGGGACGTCGCCGAGCTGGAGGCGCTGGGCGTCGAGGTGCTGCTCCTCACGGCCGACGCGGGGGTGCCCGGGCAACTGCGGGACGTCCTGCGGCGCGCCCGCGAGCACTTCGGCCGCCTGCACGGCGTGATCCACGCCGCCGGGCTCCCGTCGGGCGGGATGGTGCGGCGCCGCACTCCGGCCGAGGCGCGGCGCGTGCTGGCCCCCAAGGTGCTGGCCATGGGCCCGCTGGCCGAGCTCGTCGGCCCCGGCACCCCCGCCGAGGACCGCCCCGAGGTCCTGGTGCTCTACTCCTCGGCCGTCACCGCGTTCGGCGGCGTCGGCGAGGCCGACTACTGCGCCGCCAACACCGTCCTCGACGCGTACGGCCAGGCGCTGGCCGCCACCGCCCCCTCCACCCGCGTCGTCTCGGTGGCCTGGGGACCCTGGCGGCACGACGTGTGGCAGTCGGAAGGCCTCACGGCGGCGGCGGGCGGCGGCCTGGCCGAGCGGGTGGCCGACTACCGCGCGCGCTACGGCTTCTCCGACGAGGCCGGCTGCGCCTTCCTGGACCGCATCCTGGCCGGCGGACACGGCGGTGTCATGGCCGTCCGGCAGCCGCTGCACGCGGTGCTGCGCGCCTGGACGTCCATGCTCGACCTGGACGGCCTGGTCGACGCCGCGGCCGCGGCGCCCCGGGGCGAACGGTTCCCGCGCCCGCGGCTCCGCACCGACTACGCACCGCCCAGGACCGACGCCGAGGCCGAGATCGCCGAGCTGTGGGGCGCCTACCTCGGCATCGACCGGGTCGGCGTGCACGACCCGTTCTTCGACCTCGGCGGCAACTCGCTGCTCGGCATGGCGATGGTGATGGCCGTCGAGAAGCGGCTCGGCCGCCCCGTCCCGCCCGCGGTGCTGTTCGAGCACCCGACCGTGGCCGCGTTCGCCGCGGCCCTGCACGACGACGGCACCGCCGCCCGGGAGGCGCTGGCCACCGGTTCGGCACGGGGGCGACGGCGCCGCCGGGCGCGGCCCGGCCCCCGGAAATGACCACCGTTCGAGCGACGGAGAAGAGGACGCGAGACGTGAACGACGAGATCGAAGGCCCGGGCACCGACATCGCGATCGTCGGGATGTCCGGCCGCTTCCCCGGCGCGTCCGACGTCGCCGCGCTCTGGTCGGTCATCCGGGCCGGGGAGTCCGGGATCACCCGTTTCACCGACGACGAACTGCGCGCCGCCGGGGTGCCCGAGGACGTGCTCTCCGACCCCGCGTACGTCAAGGCCGCCCCGGTCATCGACGGTGTGGAGCTGTTCGACGCGGCGTTCTTCGGGTTCGGCCCCAAGGAGGCGCAGATCCTCGACCCGCAGCACCGGCTGTTCCTGGAGCACGGCTGGGCGGCGCTGGAGGACGCGGGCTGCGACCCCGGCAGGTTCGAGGGCGCGATCGGGGTGTTCGGCGGATGCGCGCACAGCTCGTACATGCAGAACGCCCTGATCCCCGGCGGCGTCGGCGCGGTCACCGGCGACCTGGCGCTCGGCCTGGCCAACGACAAGGACTCCCTCACCACGCGGGTCGCCCACGCGCTCGGCCTGTCCGGGCCGGCGTACGGCGTGCAGAGCTACTGCTCGACCTCGCTCGTCGCGGTGTGCGCGGCGGCCACCAGCCTGGCCGGGTTCGAGTGCGACCTGGCGCTGGCCGGCGGCGTCGCGGTCAATGTGCCGCACCGGGTGGGCTACCTGTACCAGCAGGGGGGCATCGCGCCGCCCGACGGCGAGTGCCGCGCGTTCGACGCCGGCGGGCTCGGCGCGCCGCTGGGCAGCGGCGTCGGCGTGGTCGCGCTGCGGCGGCTGGAGGACGCGCTCGCCGACGGCGACCAGATCTACGCCGTCATCCGCGGCTGGGCGGTCAACAACGACGCCGGGCGCAAGGTCGGGTTCACCGCGCCCGGCGTGCACGGCCAGGCCGCCGTCATGGCCGAGGCGCTGGCCGCCGCCGGCCTCACGCCCGCCGACGTCGACTACGTGGAGGCGCACGGCACCGGTACCGCGCTCGGCGACGCCGCCGAGCTGGCCGCGCTCCAGCAGGTGTTCCGCGGCCGGTCGCTGCTGATCGGGTCCGTCAAGACGAACGTGGGCCACCTCGACCGGGCCGCCGGGGTCACGAACCTGATCAAGGCGGCGCTGGCGCTCCGCCACGACGAGATCCCGCCCACGCTCAACCTGGCCGAGCCGAACCCGCAGCTCGCCGACGGCGAGGCCGCGCTGGAGGTGGTCACCGCCCTGCGCCCCTGGCCGCGCGAGGCCGGCCGGACCCGCCGGGCCGGGGTGAGCGCGTTCGGCATCGGCGGCACCAACGCGCACGTCGTGCTGGAGGAGGCGCCGCCGGTGCCCCGGCCCGAGGAGCCGCCCCGCCCGGAGCCGCTGGTCTGGTCCGCCCGCACGGCCGAGGCCGCCGACGCCATGACCGCCCGGCTGGCCGCCTGCCTGGCCGGGGAGGGCCGCGGGCACCGGCTGGCCGACGTGGCCCACACCCTCCAGGCCGGCCGCCGGGCGTTCGCCCACCGCCGCATGCTCGTCGCCTCCGCCACGGACGAGGCCGCTGCCGCGCTGCGCGAGCCGGCCGGCGTCATGGGCCGCTCCGAGAGCCGCGACGACCGGCCCGTGGCCTTCCTGATCGCCGGGACCGGCGAGCAGTACCCGGGGATGGCGGCCGACCTGTACCGCACCGAGCCGGTCTTCCGCGACGTGCTGGACGAGTGCCGGGCCGTGCTGCACGGGCTCATGGACGGCGCCGACCCGCTCGCCGAGATGCTCGGCGAGCGCCGTGACCGCGGCGGTGACGGTGACGCGCTCGGCCGCCTCCTCGGCCGCGTCTCCTCCGCTTCCGCTTCCGCTTCCGCTTCCGCTTCCGCTTCCGCCTCCACCTCCGCCTCCACCTCCGCCTCCTGCGGCGCGACCCCGACCGAGGCGCTGCAGCCCGCGCTGTTCGCGGTCGAGTACGCCCTGGCCCGGCTCGTGCTCTCGTGGGGCGTCCGGCCCGCGGCGCTGGCCGGGTACAGCCTCGGCGAGTACGTGGCCGCCGCCCTGGCCGGCGTGCTGTCCCTTCCGGACGCCCTCGCCCTCGTCGTCCACCGGGCCCGCCTCATCGGCGGACTGCCCGAGGGCGCGATGAGCGCGGTCCCGCTGCCCGCCGCCGACCTCGTGGACCGCCTGCGGCGGGCCGGGATCACGGGGGCCGACGTGGGCGCGGTCAGCGGGCCGCGGCTCACCGTGCTGTCCGGTGAGCCGGCGGCCCTGAGCGCCGCCCGCGAGCTGCTGGAGGCGGACGGGGTCCCGTGCCGCCCCCTCGCCACGACGCACGCGTTCCACTCGCGCATGATGGAGCCGATCCGGGAGCGGCTCACCGCGTGGATCGCGGCCAACGTCTCCCTCCGGGCGCCGCGGGTGCCGTACGTGTCCGACGTCACGGGGGAGTTCGTCACGGCCGCGCAGGTGACGGACCCGGCGTACTGGGCCGAGCACATGTGCGCGCCCGTCCGGTTCGACGAGGTGCTGGCGACGCTGCTCGGCCACGACGCCGACGCCGCGCTGCTGGAGATCGGGCCCGGGCGGTCGCTGGGGGCGATGGCCCGCGGCCACCGCGACTGCGCCCCCGACCGCTGGCCCCTCATCGTGTCCGCCCTCCCCGGCGCGGACGACCCGCGCCCGGCGGGGGAGGTCCTCGCGGAGGCGGCGGGCCGGCTGTGGCTGGCGGGCGTCCCGATCGACTGGCCCGGCTTCCGCGGGGACCGCCCCGTGGCCAAGGTCGGCCTCCCCACCTACCCCTTCCAACGTGACCGCTACTGGGTGGACGTCCCCGCGCCCGCCGCGTCCTCCCCGCGGGCCGCGTCCGCCGCGTCCGCGGCCCGCGGGGAGGACCGGCCCCCGGACGCGGCGGGGCAGTCCTCCGGGCGGCCTTCCGGGCCGGCCGCGGGGGAGTCCTCCGGGCATGTGCGCGTCCTCGTCCCCGTCTGGACGCCGGCGCCGCTCGGGGCGTCGCCCGCCGCGGCCCCGGCCGGCCGGTGCGTGCTGGTGGCCGAGCGGGGTGAGACCGCCGAGGCGGTGGAGCGCGCGCTCCGGGCCGCCGGGAGCGAGGTCGTGACCGTACTGGCGGGCGGATCCCGCACCGGGGCGCCGGCCGGCGGCCACACCCTCGGCCCCGGGTCGGCGGAGGACCACCTGGCGCTGGCGCGGCGGCTGCGGGACGCCGCCGTGGTGGTGGATCTGCGCCTGCTCGACCGCGGGCCCGCCGACCCGGGCGCGGACGGGCGCGACGCCGTCCTCCCCCTGGCCCGGTTGCTGCACGCCTGGGGGGAGGAGGGCGGGGACACCACCCGCGTCCTGGTCGCGACCCGGGGCGGGCAGGCGGTGGCCGACGGCGACGTCCCGGACCCCGCCCAGGCCGCCGCGGCCACCCTGCCCATGGTCGCCAACCAGGAGTACCTCACGCTCGACTGCGCCGCCCTCGACCTCGCCCCCGGCGCGACCCCGGAGGAGGCGGCCCGGGCGCTCGTCGCCGAGATCCACCACGGCGGCGCCGACACGTTCGTCGCCCACCGCGGCGGCACCCGCCTCACCCGCGCCTACACCGCTCCCGAGCCCGCGGCGGCACCCACCGCTCCCGGGTCCGCGGCGGCACCCACCGCTCCCGGGTCCGGAGTGGCGGGCGCCCGCGCCGTCACCGCGGGCCGTACGTACCTCGTCACCGGCGGCCTGGGCGACGCCGGACTGCTCGTGGCGGAGCACCTGGTCGGGGCCGGAGCCGACCGGGTCGTGCTCACCGGCCGCCGCGGTCTCCCCGACGACCCGGACGACCCCCGCCACCGGGCGGTCGTCCGGCTGCGCGACCTCGGCGCCGAGGTGCTCACCCCGCAGGCGGACGTGACCGACGCCGCCGCCATGCGCGCCCTGATCGCCGACGCCACCGGGAACGGCCGCCACCCCCTGGGCGGCGTCGTCCACCTGGCCGCCGAGACCTCACCGGACACCTTCCGCCCGCTCCGTGACCTCGACGCCGCCGCCCTGGAGAGGCACTTCGCCGCCAAGGTGACCGGCGCCCTGGTCCTGGAGCGGGTGCTGGCCGACCTGCCGGAGCCCCCCGGTTTCTGCGTCCTGTTCTCCTCCACGTCGGCCCTGCTCGGCGGCATCACGTTCGGCTCGTACGCCGCCGCCAACGCCGCCCTCACGGCGCTCGCGCACCGCAACCCCGCCTGGGTCGCCGCGAGCTGGGACACCTGGGCGGTCACGCTCGACAAGGTCGGCGGCGGCCTGGGCGCGTCGATGGCCGCGCACTCCATGTCGGCCGCCGAGGCGCTGGCGGCGTTCGACCGGGTGCTCGCCGCGCCGCGCCCCGCCCTGGTGGTGGCCGCGGGCGGCCTGGACGACCGGCTGCCGAGGAAGGCGACCGCGGAGGTCCCGGCCCGGACGGACCGGTTCCCGCGCCCCGAACTCCCCCAGCCGTACACGCCGCCCCTCACCCGGACCGAACGCGACCTGGCCGGCCTCTGGTCCGAGGTGCTCGGCGTGGAGCCGGTCGGCACCCGGGACAACTTCTTCGACCTCGGCGGCAGCTCGCTGGTGGCGCTCCAGATGCTGGCGCTGGTGAAGCGGCGGTTCGGCGTCGCGGTGCCCACCGTGACGCTGTTCGAGGCGCCCACCGTGCACACCCTGGCCGCCGTCCTCGACGAACGCGCGGGGCCCGCGCCCGCCCCCGTCCGGGTCGTGGAGCGGGCCCCGGCCGCCGCCGGGGACGAGGACCGCAGGATCGCGATCGTCGGCATGGCGGGCCGCTTCCCCGGCGCCCCCGACGTGGAGGCGTTCTGGCGGAACCTGCGCGACGGCGTGGAGTCCATCAGCTTCTTCACCGAGGAGGAGCTGCTGGCCTCCGGGGCGGACCCCGACCTGGTCAGGGACCCGGCGTACGTGCCCGCCCGCCCCGTGCTCGACGACGTGGCCGGCTTCGACGCGGCGTTCTTCGGCATGAGCCCCCGGACGGCCGCGATCACCGACCCGCAGCAGCGGGCCTTCCTGGAGGTGTGCTGGGAGGCCCTGGAGCAGGCCGGGTACGCCGCCCCCGCGCACCGCGGCCGGGTCGGCGTGTTCGGCGGCGCCAACATCAGCACCTACCTGCTCCGCCAGGCGGCCCGGCTCCTGGAGGGCGACCGGCGGGAGTTCACCGACTTCGAGGTCATCATGGGCAACGACAAGGACGCCCTGACCACCACCGTCTCCTACCTGCTCGACCTGTACGGCCCCAGCGTCGCCGTCCAGACGTTCTGCTCCACGTCGCTGGTGGCCGCGCACCTGGCCGTGCAGAGCCTGCGCAACGGCGAGTGCGAGCTGGCCCTGGCGGGCGGCGTCTCCATCCGCGTCCCCGACCGGATCGGCCACCTGTACGGCCCCGGCGGCCAGGAGTCGCCCGACGGCCACGTCCGCACGTTCGACGCGCAGGCGAAGGGCAGCATGTTCGGCGACGGCGCGGCCGTGGTGCTGTTCAAGCGGCTGCCGGACGCGATCCGCGACGGCGACCACATCTGGGCCGTCATCCGCGGCTCGGCCATGAACAACGACGGCGCGCTCAAGGTGGGCTACACCGCCCCCAGCGTCGTGGGCCAGGCCCGGGTGATCGCCGACGCGATGGCCGACGCGGGCGTCACCGGGGACGACATCAGCTACGTCGAGGCGCACGGGACCGCGACCGAGCTGGGCGACCCGATCGAGGTGGCCGCGCTGGCCCGCGCCTTCGGCGCCACGGACGAGAAGGGCTACTGCCCGATCGGCTCGGTGAAGACCAACGTGGGGCACCTGGACCGGGCGGCGGGGGCCAGCGGCCTGATCAAGACGTCGCTGGCGCTGCGGGAGGGCGTGATCCCGCCCAGCCTCCACTACACGACCCCCAACCCGGAGATCGACTTCGAGGACGGCCCGTTCTACGTCACCACCGAGCTGTCCCCCTGGCGCACCCGTGACGGCCGCCCCCGCATCGCCGGGCTCAACTCGCTCGGCATGGGCGGCACGAACGTCCACATGGTCGTCGAACAGCCCCCGACCGGGCGGAACGCGGCGCCGGCCGCGCACCGCCACCACATCCTGCCCGTCTCGGCACGCAGCGGCGAGGCCGTGGAGCAGGCCTGCGACCGCCTCGGCCGGCACCTGGCCGCCGAGCCGGGCGTGCGGCTGGCCGACGTGGCGTACACGCTGCAGGCCGGCCGCAGGACGTTCGAGCACCGCCGGGCCCTGATCGCCGACGACGTCGCGGCGGCGGCGAAGGCGCTCGGCGGCCGGGAGGGCCTGCTGGGCCGGGTCGAGACCGTCCAGGGCCGCGAGGTCGCCTTCCTCTTCGACGGCGTCGGCGAGCAGTACCCCGGCCTGGCCGGCGACCTGTACCGCCACGAACCGGCCTTCCGCGCCGCCCTCGACGAGTGCCTGGCGCTGCTCGGCGACCTGCCGGACCTGCCGGACCTGGTGGACCTGCTCACGGGCGACCGGGGCGGCGGCGCGGACCCGGCCGCCCTGCTCGGCCGCGGCGGCACGACCGGCGACCGGCGCGGCGGCACGACCGGCGACCGGGCCGCCGCGCTCGGACGCACCGAGGTCGCCCAGCCCGCGCTGTTCGCCGTGGAGTACGCGCTGGCCCGCACCCTCGTCTCGTGGGGCCTCACCCCGCGCCTCATGCTCGGCTACAGCCTCGGCGAGTACGTGGCCGCCACCCTGGCGGGCGTCCTGTCGCCGAAGGACGCCCTGGCCCTGGTCGCCCACCGGGCCGGGCTCATCGCCGGCCTGCCCGCGGGGGCCATGCTCGCCGTCTCGCTCCCGGCCGACCGGCTGCGCCGCCGCTTCCGGCTGGACGGGCGCGGCCTGGACGTCGCCGCCGTCAACGGCCCGCAGGTCACGGTGGTCGCCGGGCCCGGCGAGGCGGTCACGCGGCTGGCCGCCGACCTGCGCGCGGCCGAGGTGCCCTGCCGTCCGCTGGAGACCTCCCACGCCTTCCACTCGCGGATGCTGGAGCCGCTGAGCGACGAGCTGACCCGGTGGGTGGCGGACAACGTGCGGCTGAACGCGCCGCGCCTGCCGTACATCTCGAACGTGACCGGCGAGGTCGCCGACGCCGCGCTGGTGTGCGACCCCGGCTACTGGGCGCGGCACATGTGCGCGACCGTCCGGTTCGCCGACGGCGTCGGCCGGCTGCTGGCCGACCCCGGGCTGGCCGTCGTGGAGATCGGCCCGGGGCAGTCGCTCGGCGCGCTGGTCCGCGGCGCGGGCTGCCCGCCCGAGCACTGGCCGCTGATCACCCACACGCTGCCCGCCGCGAGCGACGCCAGGCCGGGCGACCTCGCGCTGGCCGACTGCCTGGCCCGCCTGTGGCTGTGCGGCGTCACCGTCGACTGGGACGCCTACCACGGCCGGGAACCGGCGAACGGCCGGGAACCGGCGAACGGCCGGCCCCGGCAGGACGACCGGGCGCGGGACGCCGACCGGGCTCAGGACGCCGGCCGGGCGGGGGAGGGCGCGCCCTGGAGCGCGGAGGCCGTCCCGGGCCGGATCCCGCTGCCCACCTACCCCTTCCAGCGGCAGCGCCACTGGATCGAGCCCCCGGCCCCGCGCCGGCCGGCGGCCGGGGCGGCGACCGGCGCCGGGACGGGGGGCGAACCGGACGACCTCTTCGACGCCATCACCAGCCTCCCCCGGCTCCCGGAGGACCGCTGGCTCCACCTCCCCGTCTGGCGCCAGACCGCGCCCCCCGCCCCCGCGGCGGAGGGCCCCGGCTCCTGGCTGGTCTTCACCCGCGAAGGCCTGGCCGACACCGTCGCGGAGAACCTCAGGGCCGCCGGCGCCGCCGTCACCCTGGTCCGCCCCGGCGACGCCCGCACGGTCACCCCGGACGGCGACCACACCGTCAGGCCGGGCGAGGTCGCCGACCTGCGCGCCCTGCTCCGCGACCTCAGGACCGCCGGCCGTCCGCTGGACCGCGTCCTGCACCTGTGGGCCCTGGAGCCGGACGGCGACACCGCGGCCCGCGGCCTGCACACCCTCGTCGCCCTGGCCAGGGCCGCGGGGGAGGCGGGCATCGCCGCCTGGTCCCTGGACGTCGCGGTCTCCGGCACCCAGCAGGTCCTCGGGGACGATGCGGTCCACCCCGAGGGCGCCACCCTCACCGGTCCCTGCCTGGTGATCCCCCTGGAGTACCCCGGGGTGACCACCCGCCTGATCGACCTGCCGGGCGCCCCCGCGCCCGGGGACCTGGCCGCGCTGGCGGCCGAGCTGGCCCGCCCGCAGTCCGACCGCACGGTCGCGCTGCGGAACGGCCGCCGCTGGCTCCCCGACTACGAGCAACTGCCCGCCGACCCGCGGGACGCGCCCTTCCGCGACGAGGGCGTCTACCTGATCACGGGCGGCCTCGGCGGCATCGCGCTCGGCCTGGCCGAGCACCTGGCCCGCGAGCACCGCGCCAAGCTGGTCCTCCTGGCCAGGACCGGCCTGCCGGCGGCGGACGGCGACCACGACGAGACCGCGCGACGGCGCGCCGCCCAGGTCCGCGCCCTGACCGGCCTGGGCGCCGAGGTGGAGATCGTCGTCGGCGACGTGGCGGACGCCGCCGACGCGCGCCGCGCCGTGGACGCGGCCCTGACCCGCTTCGGCGCGCTCCACGGCGTCCTGCACGCCGCGGGCGTCCCCGGCATGGGCCTCATGCAGTTCAAACGGCCCGAGGAGCTGGACGCCGTCCTCGCCCCCAAGATCGCCGGAACCCTGGCCCTCGCCGAGGCGCTGCGCATCGGCGAGCCGGACGAGATCGCGCTGGACTTCCTGGTCCTGTTCTCCTCCATCACCTCCGCCACCGGCGGCGGTCCCGGCCAGGTGGACTACTGCGCCGCCAACGCCTTCCTCGACGGCTACGCCGGCAAGCTGGCCGCCACCGGCCGCCGCGTCGTCGCCGTCGACTGGGGCGAGTGGACGTGGAACGCCTGGGAGGCGGGCCTGGCCGGATACGAGGAGGGACTGCGCGACTTCTTCCGGCGGAACCGGGCCAGGGTCGGCATCGGCTTCGCGGACGGCTGGCGCTCGCTCCGGCGCGCCCTGGCCTCCGGCGAGCCGCGCGTCGTGGTCTCCACCCAGGACTACCCCACCCTGGTGCGCGGCAGCTCCCGCCTCACGCTGGAGGCCGTCACCTCGCCCGACCTGGGCGGCGGCGACCTGCACCCCAGGCCCGAGCTGGTCACCCCCTACCAGGAGCCGACCGGCCCCACCGAGGAGAAGGTCGCCGCGATCTGGCGGGAGTCGCTGCGGCTGGACCGGGTGGGCGCCCTGGACAACTTCTTCGAGCTCGGCGGCAACTCGCTGCTCGGGGTGGCCATCGTGGCCACCGTACGCCGGGCCTTCGGCCTGGACGAGCTGCCCCCGCACATCCTCTACGAGGCCCCCACCGTGGCCGCGCTCAGCCGGGCCGTCGAGGCGCGGGCCTCGGGCGCGGCGCCCGCGCAGGCCGACGCCGACGGCGGCGGCGGTCACGTGCGCGCCCAGCTGCGCCGCTCGGGCCTCGAAGCCTCCGCCGCCCGGAGGCGCGCCCGCCACCCCCAGGAGACCCGCACAGGAGAGGCACGACCCACGATGAGCGGAACGGAGCGTACATGAGCCTGATCGGAGTGATCGGCGCCGGTGTCATGGGCGTCGGCGTCGCCCAGAACCTCGCCCAGACCGGCCACGACGTGGTGCTGGTCGACAAGGACGAGACGACCCTGAGCGACGCGCTGGCGGCCGTCGCCCGCAACACCAGGATGAGCCGCCTGATGGGCGGCCCCGCCCTCGACGTCGATGAGGTGCTGGCCAGGATCACCACCGCCGTGGGCGCGGCGGGGGCGGCCAAGTGCGACCTCGTCATCGAGAACGTCACCGAGGACTGGGAGACCAAGCGGCAGGTGTACGAGACGCTCGACGCCGCCTGCGGCCCCGACACCGTCTTCGTGGTCAACACCTCCGCCATCCCCATCACCAAGGTCGGCTCCGTCACCGCGCGGCCCGACAAGGTGATCGGCGTGCACTTCATGAACCCGGTGCCCGCCAAGCCGGCCGTGGAGCTCATCCCCGGCGTGCACACCTCCGAGGAGACGGTACGGCGCACCCGCGACCTGCTGACCGCCATGGGCAAGAGGTCCGTGGACGTCAAGGACTCCTGCGGGTTCATCTCCAACCGGGTCCTGATGCTCACCGTCAACGAGGCCGCCTACCTCGTCCACGAGGGCGTGGCCGACGCCGAGTCGGTCGACGAGGTCTTCCGCAGCTGCTTCGGCCACCCGATGGGGCCGCTGGAGACCGCCGACCTGATCGGCGTGGACACGATCCTCTACAGCGTCGAGGTGCTCTACGAGCACTACGCCGACAGCAAGTACCGCCCCTGCCCGCTGCTCAAGCAGATGACGGACGCCGGCCTGCACGGACGCAAGTCCGGCCGCGGCTTCTACACCTACGCAACGAACTGAATGGAGCCATCGATGTCGCACCCCACCGCCCAGGAGCAGATCCTGGACTTCGTCCGCGGCCGGTACCCGCAGGCCGAGATCGACGCCGCGCAGGACATCTTCGCGCTCGGCTTCGTCAACTCGCTGTTCGCGATGGAGCTGGTGATGCACGTCGAGAAGACCTTCGGCGTCACCATCCCCAACGAGGAACTGCGGATCGACAACTTCCGCACCGCCACCGCGATGGCCGGGCTCGTGGCCCGCCTCTCGCCGACCGTGGCCGCCGCGTGACCCTCGTCGCGCCGGTACCCGTCCAGGTCGTCGACCGGCGCTCGGCGCGGGCGTTCGTCGACGCGCACGTGGTGCCGTACGCGGATGCGTACGACAGGATCGGCCGCGTCCCCGAGGACCTGCTGCGGCACGTCGCCGCGGCGGGTCTGTGGGCGCCGTTCCTGCCGCCGGAGTCGGGCGGGGCCGGGATGGACCTGGTCACGCTCGGCGAGGTGCACGAGGAGGTGGGCCGCGGCTGCTCCTCGCTGCGCAGCCTGCTGACCGTGCACACCATGGTCGCGTGGACCGTGCAGCGCTGGGGCACGCCGGAGCAGCGCGCCCGGTGGGCCCCCGGGCTGGCCGCCGGCACGACGCTGGGGGCGTTCTGCCTGTCCGAGCCGGGCGCCGGCAGCGACACCTCCGCCATCGCGACCACCGCCGTCGAGGGCGGCGGCGGCTGGGTGCTCGACGGCGTCAAGAAGTGGACGACCGGCGGGCAGCGGGCGGACCTGTTCCTGGTGTTCGCCCGCACCGCCGCCAGCATCGGCGCGTTCCTCGTGCCGAGGAGCGCGCCGGGCGTGCGCGTCACGCCGATCGAGGACATGCTCGGCACCCGCGCCTCCATGCTGGCCGAGATCTCCTTCGACGGCGTCGTGCTCGGCCCGGACGCGCTGCTCGGACCGAGCAGCGGCTTCACGGCCGGCATGGTGCTGACCGGCACGCTCGACCTCGGCCGCTACAGCGTGGCGGCCGGGTCCGTCGGCATCGTCCAGGCGTGCCTGGAGGCGTCGGCCGCCTACGCCGCCTGCCGCCGGGTGGGCGGGCGGCCCCTGGCGGAGCTGCCGCTGATCCAGGCCAAGCTCTCCGACATGGTCACCGACGCCCGCGCGGCCCGGCTGCTGCTGGCCGAGGCCGGCCGGCTGAAGGACGCCGGAGACGCCGGCACGATCATGGCGACCTGGATCGCGAAGTACTTCGCGTCCACCGCCGCGGTCCGGCACGCCGCCGAGGCCGTGCAGATCCACGGCGCCAACGGCTGCAGCCCCGACTACCCGGTGGCGCGGTTCTACCGGGACGCCAAGGTCATGGAGATCATCGAGGGCAGCAACGAGATCCAGCGCATCACCATCGCCGGTCAGGCGGAGCGGGAGACGACCAGATGAGCGTGACCACCGAACGGCAGGACTCCAGCGCCCCCGCCGAGCCGGAGAAGCCCCGGCGGGGCCGCGTCAAGTGCGTCGTGTGGGACCTGGACGACACGCTGTGGAACGGCGTGCTGCTGGAGGACGGCGACGTCACCGTGCGCCCCGCCGTCGTCGAGCGCATCCGCGAGCTGGACCGCACGGGCGTCCTGCACTCGATCGCCTCCAAGAACGACCGGGACGCCGCCCTGGCCAAACTGACCGAGCTGGGCCTGGCGGAGCTGTTCCTCCACCCGCAGATCAACTGGAACGCCAAGTCCGACTCGATCAGGAACATCGCCACGGCGCTCAACCTCGGGACCGACGCCTTCGCGTTCGTGGACGACCAGGAGTTCGAGCGCGCCGAGGTGGCCCACGCGCTGCCCGATGTGGTCTGCGTGGACGTGGCCGACCTGGACGAGGCCCTGGCCAGGCCCGAGTTCCGGCCCCGGTTCGTGACCGACGAGTCGGCGCGGCGGCGCGAGATGTACCGCAGCCAGCTCGTCAGGGACGAGCTGGCGGAGGGCTTCGTCGGCACCGACGAGGAGTTCCTGGCGAGCCTGGGGATGTCGTTCGCCATCGCCCCGGCCCGCCGGGAGGACCTGCAGCGGGCCGAGGAGCTGACCGTCCGCACCAACCAGCTCAACTCCACCGGACGCACCTACTCCTACGACGAGCTGGACGCCCTGCGGGAGTCGCCCGACCACCTGCTCCTGGTCGCGTCGCTGACCGACAGGTTCGGCGACTACGGCAAGATCGGGCTCGCCCTGGTCGAGAAGGGGGACGACGTCTGGTGGCTGCGCATGATGCTGATGTCGTGCCGGGTGATGTCGCGGGGGGTGGGCATGGTGCTGCTCAACCACGTCCTGCGGCTGGCCGCCGGGGCCGGGGCGGCGGTGCGGGCCGACTTCGTGGAGACCGGGCGCAACCGGATGATGCAGGTGACGTACGCGTTCGCCGGGTTCCGCGAGGCCGCCCGGGACGGGGCGCACGTGGTGCTGGAGGCCGACCTCGGCGCCGTGCAGCCGCCGCCGCCGTACGTCCGTCTGGAGATCGGGGCATGAGCGTCGCGAGCACCGAGGACGTGCTGTCGCGGTGGCTGCCGTTCCGCACCCTCACGGGCGCGGAGCCCGGCGCCCTGCCGCTGTACTGCCTGCCCCACGCGGGCGGCGCCGCGTCCGCGTTCCGGGGGTGGCAGCGCAGGCTGCCCGGCGTCGCCGTGCAGCCCGTCCAGCCGCCCGGCCGCGAGTCCCGGCACCGGGAGCCGCCCTACGAGCGCATGGAGCCGCTGGTCTCCGACCTGGCCGACGCCGTGCTCGCGGACGTGGAGGCGTCCGCGGCCGGCCGCCGCTACGCCCTGTACGGCCACAGCCTCGGTGCGATCGTCGCGTTCGAGCTGGCCCGCGAGATCCGGCGGCGGGGCGGGCCCGCGCCCGTGCACCTGTTCGTCTCCGGCTCCGACGCCCCCCACCTCACCCGCGAGGGCGGGCCGCCGGTGCGGGGGATGAGCCGGAAGGAGGTGGCGGAGCTGCTGCGGGCGCTCGGCGGCACCCCCGAGTGGCTGCTGGCCGACCCGGAGGCGCTGGCGATGATCCTTCCCGCGGTGCAGGCCGACTTCACCGTCAAGGAGACCTACGTCTACCGGGACGAGCCGCCGCTGGACCTGCCGATCTCGCTGCTGACGGCCTCGGCGGACCCGCGCGTCTGCCCGGCGAAGGCGTCGGGGTGGCGTGCGCTGACCAGCGCCGGGTTCGCCCCGCACCCGTTCGACGGCGGCCACTTCGCCGTCTTCGAACAGGCGCCCCGCACCCACGCGATCGTCGCGCGGGCCCTGCGCCCGTGGGTGTGACGCCGGTCGCGGCCGTGGAGCCGCGGTCCGCGGGCGCACGGTTCGCGGGCGCACCGGCCGGGACGGCGCGGCCCGACGCGCGGGCCCGCGCGTGGCCGTCCGGGGTGCGGGTGTGGAAGGTGCGCCTGGACCGGGCGGAGCGTCCGGAATGGTGGGGATGGCTGTCGGAGGGCGAGCGGGAGAGGGCGCGCGCCTTCGCCCGCGCCGTCGACCGCCGCCGGTACGTCGTCGCGCACGCCGCCCTGCGCTCCGTGCTGGGCGGCGTCTGCGGGGTGCCCGCCGCCCGGGTCGGCCTCTCCCCGGACCCCGCGGGCCGTCCCCGCCTCGACCTCGACCTCGGCGGGGACCGGCCCGCGCTCGACTTCAACCTGTCGCACTCCGACGGGTGGGCCCTGATCGCCGTCGCCCCCGAGGGGCGGCGCGTGGGCGCGGACGTCGAACGCGTCCGCGGCGACCTCGACCCCCTGGCCATGGCCGACCGCCTCTACCGCCCGGAGGAGGCGGCCCGCCTGCGCGCCGCCGCCCCCGACGCCGCCCTGGCCGGGTACTTCCGCCTGTGGACCGCCAAGGAGGCGTTCGTCAAGGCCACCGGCGGCGGCCTGGCCCGGCTCGGCGACGTGCTCGTGCGCGGCGAGGGACGCGAAGGGAGCGCGACCTGTGAACGGTCGCGCTCCCTTCGCGGTCCGGTCCGCTGGCTCGACGTCGCCGACGGCTACGCCGCCGCGGTGGTCACGATCGCTTCGACACCGGCACCACGTACCGGCTGAACACCAGGTCCCGCAGCACGTCGTCCCCGCCCTCGACGATCGACACGTACCGCATGTCCCGCAGCAGCTTGCCGATGACCGCGTCGTGCGTGTAGCCGAGCCCGCCGAACATCTCCGAGGCGGTCGAGGCGATCTGCCACCCCGTCTGCCCGCAGAACATCTTCGTGGTCAGCGCCTGCTTCAGCGTGCCCGCGCGCAGGAACTCCTCACCCGCGTCGGGCCGGGCCGCGATCTCGTCGTACGCCCGCGCCGCCGCCAGGCACTGGGTGGCCATGACCTCGATCTGCATCTCGAACTGCCCCAGCCGCGCGGCGAACACGGCGTTGGCGGTCAGCGGCGCCCCCTTGACCGACTTGGTCCTGGCGTACTCCATGCACACGTCCCGCACCCGCCGGGCGATGCCCAGGGCCGTGGCGGCGATGAGGATGCGGCTGGCGTTCAGCCCCACCTCCAGCAGGCGCAGGCCGTTGCCCCGCAGCACGTTCCCCGCGGGCACCCGCACCCCGGACAGCGACACCTGGTACGTGGCCGACGAGCGCAACCCGATCACGTCCCACCGCTTGTCCACGGTGATCCCCGGTGTGTCGCGCGGCACCAGGACGGCCAGGTAGCCCGACGGGTCGTCCTGGGCCCGCGCGATCACGACGAGGAAGTCGGCGAAGCCGGTGTTGGTGGAGAACGCCTTCCGGCCGTCGAGCACGACCGCGTCGCCCTCGCGGCGCGCGGTCGTGGTGATCCTGGCCAGTTCGCTGCCGGCGGCGTGCTCGCTGCCCAGCGTCGCGGCGAACCCGCCGCCGGCCACGAGCGGCTTGAGATGGCGCTCCCTGAGCTCCTCGCCGCCGTACCACTGGACCATGCTCGTGGTCAGCACGGGGATGAAGAGCGTGAACGCGGCCCCGGCGTCCGAATACGCCAGCTCGGCCGCGATGCGGACGCCCTCCTCCAGGCCCAGGCCCAGGCCGCCGGACTCCTCGGACACCCACCAGTTCGCCAGGCCGGTGGCGGCGAAGCGCCGGTAGAGCGGGAGCGGGGCCTCGGCCAGCGAGTCCAGGTACGCGTCCTTGCCCAGCAGCTCGCGCCGGGCGAAGCCCTGCACGGTCCGCAGGTACTCGGGCTGCTTCATGTGAGGTTCAGGCCTCCTCGTCGCGGGCGTCGAGCAGTTCGGCGAGCCGGCGGACCGTGGGGCACTCCAGCAGGCCGGTCACCGGCACCGACGCGTTGAGCGTCCGGCGGATCCTGGCGGTCAGCTCGATCGCCAGCAGCGAGTGGCCGCCGAGCTCGAAGAAGTTGTCCAGGGCGCCGATGGGCTCGATGCCGAGCACGCGCGACCAGATGTCGGCCAGCGTGGCCTCGGTGCCCTCGCGCGGCTCCGCGTACGGGGTGTTCAGCTCCGGGCGCGGGTGCCGTTCGCGGTCGTCGAAGTCGTCGCCGCCGTGGATGTCGCCGGTGACCCACTGCGCGATCCGGGAGTCCAGCGATCCGGTGGAGATCACCAGGTGCCCGACCCGGTCGGCCGCCGACAGCGCCCGTTCCAGGACGTCCGCGCCCTCGGCCGGGGTCATCGTGTACTCGGCGACGGCCTCGCTGTGGCCGGCCACCCGGTCGGGGTCGATGTTCCAGGTGTCCCAGTCCACGGTGATCCAGCGCCCCCGGCCGGCCGTGCGCGCCGCGCGGGCGTAGGCGTCGAGGGCGGCGTTGGCCGACGCGTACGGTCCGAGGGTCATCCCGCCGAGCACCGCCGCGATCGACGACAGGGTGATCCGCCGGTCCGGGCACCGCTCGCCGAGCACCTTCTGCAGCACGTGGAACCCGGTCACCTTGGCCGCGAAGTGCGCCTCGCACTGCCGGCGGTCCGTCAGGTGCGCGAAGTCGAAGTAGGCCCCGTCCTGCACGCCCGCGCCGTGCACCACCACGTCGATCGCGCCGAACCGCTCGACCGCCGCGTCGACGACGGCCCGCATCTGCTCCTCGTCGGCCACGTCCGCCGACAGGGCGAGCACGGTCGCGCCCCGGCTCTCCAGGTCGCGGACGCTGCGCAGGTGCCGGGCCGTGCGCTCGCCGCCGGGCGGGGGCGCGGCCAGGTAGGCGTCCCACTCCTCGCGCGGCGGCAGCGGGGAGCGCGCGGTGAGCACCAGGCGGCAGCCGTAGGCGTCGGCGAAGCGCCGGGCCAGGACCAGTCCGACGTCGCCGAGGCCGCCGGTGATGAGCACGGTGTCGCCGTCGCGCACCGGCCGCCGCTCCGGGGCCGGCTCCTCGATCGGGTACGGCTCGTACACGCGCAGCCAGGTCTCGCCCGCGCGCACCGCCGTCGGGCCCTCGTACGCGGCGACCGCGGCGGCCAGCACCTGCTCGGCCAGGACGGCGGCGTCGCCGGCGGCGTCCACGTCGATGTGGCGGCAGCGCAGCCGCGGGTTCTCCTGCTGGAGGCTGGGGGCGAGCGCGGCCAGCGCGGCGTGCTCGGGGTGCCGCAGGTCGTCGCCCGCCACGCTGACCGCCTGCGGGGTGAGCAGCACCAGCTCGGCGCGCGGTGCGGACCCGGTGTTGTCGACCAGTTCGCGGGAGAGCGCCAGCGCCGAGTAGAAGCCGCGGTGCTGCTCGGCGGTGAAGTGCGCCACGGGGTCGGCGCCGGGGTCCTGCTCGGGGGAGGCCAGGCTGAACGCGTGCACGATCGCCCGCGGCATGGCCACCAGCGAGTACATCAGCTCCGCCACGTCGTCGGCCCGGTGCGCGCGGACGGTGAAGTCGCCGGTGTCCTCCTGCGCGAACCGGTCGCCGGCGCGTACGGCGGTCACCTCGGCGCCGATCCCGGTGAGCCGGTCGACCAGGGCCTCGCCGCGGTCGTCGGCGGCGAAGACCAGCCACGGGCCGGCCTCGCGCAGCCGCTCGTCCAGGTCGGACACCGGCAGCGGGCGCCGCCTCCACGCCGGCAGGTGGGTCCAGCGCGACCGGTCGAACGTCTTGCCCTGACCGGCCGGCGCCTGCGTCTGCGCGGGGCCGGCCTGCACCCAGTACCTGCGCCGCTGGAACGGGTACGTGGGCAGCTCGACCCGCCGCCCCCGCCCGTCGTGCAGCACCGCCCAGTCGATCGCGCTCCCGGCCATCCACAGCCGCGCCACGACCCCCAGCACCCACTCGGCCGCGGTGCCGCCCTCCCCGGGCGCGACCACGACCTCCTCGGCCTGCTCGGTCTGCCCGGTCCGCTCGTCGTCGTCCCGCACCACGCGGACGCCGAGGGCCTCCAGCCCGCCGGCGAGCGCGTCGAGCGCCGATTCGCGGGGCGGACCGGAGGGCGCGGCGGTGTGCCGCAGCACCGTTCCGACGGCGGAGCGCAGCTCGTCCCACCATGCCTCCGGGGTCTCCGGCGCCTCCGAGGCCTCCGGGGCCTCCGGGAGGGCGGTGAGGCGGACCCTGGGGTTGCGGCGCTGGGTCCTGCCGTCGATCCAGCGGGACGGGTCGTCCAGGGCGGCCACCGCGTGGTCGCGGTCGTGGACGACGACGGCGCGGCGCAGGGCGAAGCCGCCGCGGGAGACCTGGAGCGTGAAGGCCACGTCGGCGAGGTCCTCGCCGTGCTCGCCGGCCAGGTGGCGGCGCAGCCGTCCGGTCACCTCGCGCAGCGCCTGGTCGTCGCCGGCCGAGAACACCAGCAGGTGCGGTCCGGGGCGGGCGGGGCGGGCGGGCCGCTCCGGCGCCTCCTCCATGACCACGTGCGCGTTGGTGCCGCCCAGCCCGAACGAGCTGACCCCGGCCCGCCGGGGGTGCGGCCCCGCCGCCCACGGCCGGTCCTCGGTGAGCACCGTGAACCGGTCGTGCGCGGCGGCCAGCGCGGGGTTCGGGGTCTCGTAGCCGGGCGTGCCCGGCAGCAGCCCGTGCTTGAGCGCCAGGGCCGCCCGCATCAGCCCGCTCACGCCGGAGGCCCGGTCGAGGTGGCCCAGGCTCGGCTTGAGCGACCCCAGCACGCACGGCGTCTCGCGCGGCGGGGAGAAGACCCGGTTCATGGCGGCCAGCTCGATCGAGTCGCCCAGCATGGTGCCGGTGGCGTGGCACTCGACGTACCCGACGGTGTCGGGCTTGACCCCGGCCACGCCGAGCGCCGACTCGATCACCTCGGCCTGGCCGTCCACGCCGGGCGCGGTGTACCCGGCCCGCAGGCGGCCGTCGTTGTTGGCCGCCGAGCCCAGGATGACCGCGTGGACGACGTCGCCGTCGGCGAGCGCGTCCGTCATGCGCTTGAGCGCCACGACCCCCGCCCCGCTGCCCATCACGGTGCCGCCCGCCTCGGCGTCGAAGCTGCGCACCCGGCCCTCGGGAGACATGATGCCGCCCTGCTCGTACAGGTAGCCCGCCGGCTGGGGGAGCGGGGTGAACGCGCCGCCCGCCACCGCGATGTCGCACTCGTAGGTGAGCAGGCTCTGGCAGGCCAGGTGCACCGCGACCAGCGACGTCGAGCAGAACGTCTGCACCGACACGGCGGGCCCGCGCAGCCCCAGCTTGTACGAGACCAGCGAGGCCAGCGAGTCGCGCTCGTTGCCCACGGCCATGAGCAGCGCCCCGCCCGGCTGCGCGCCGAGGTGCTGGAGGTTCTGCACGATGTAGTCGGGGAACCCGCACCCGCCGAAGACGGCGACCTGGCCGGGCACGTCGGTCGGGCAGTATCCGGCGCCTTCGAGGGCCTCCCACGAGCACTCCAGGAACAGCCGGTGCTGCGGGTCCATGCTCTCGGCCTCGCGCGGGTTGATCCCGAACACGGTGGCGTCGAAACGGTCGAGGTCGCGCAGGGGGCCGCCGACGCGCACGTACCGGGGGTCGGCCAGGACGCCCGGGTCGACGCCGGCCTCCCGCAGCTCCTCCTCGGTGATGGCGCGCAGGCCCTTGATCCCCGCGAGCAGGTTGCCCCACAGCTCGGCCACGTTCCCGGCGCCGGGGAAGCGCCCGGACATACCGATCAACGCGACCGCGGAGTCGTAGTCGGTTCCGGTGGTCATGACGTCCTTCCGCTCCTGAGCATGGTGCGCCGCTGGGCGATGCGGGACCGCTGCCGGTCCCTGGCCTCGCTCGGCGGCCCGCCCGCGTCCTGGCCGGCCTGGGCCGACTCGGCGAGCGAGGCGACCGTGGGCGCCTGGTAGAGGATGTGCGGCGGCAGGTAGGACAGCTCCAGCGCCTTCCTGACCTCGGCGATGATCTCCATGCCGAGCAGCGAGTTGCCGCCCAGCTCGAAGAAGTTGTCGTGCACGCCGACCTGCTCCAGGCCGAGCGCCTCCGCCCACACCCCGGCGATGGCCTCCTCGGCGGGCGTCTGCGGCTCGACGTACGCGGTGGACAGGTCGGGGCGCGGATGCCGCCCGAACGCGTCCCTGAGCTTCTTCACCGTCGCCTGGTGGCTCTCGATCGAGGATCTGCGGCTCATCGCCACCAGCGGCGCGAAGTCCTGCGTGGAGGCCACGACGTGCCGTTCGCCGCCGGCCAGGGCCCGCAGCAGGGTCTCCCAGCCCTGGTCGAAGGTGAGGCCGAAGTTCTCCCGGTACCAGGCGAAGTACTGCTTGGAGCCCTCGTCGTAGTTCTCCAGGCCCTCGGTCCAGCCGTTCCACGTCCACTCGCACCAGTCGATGGAGACGACCGTCACGCCGGGCAGGGCGTCGCTGAGCGCGAAGGAGTCGAGGAAGGCGTTGGCGGCGCAGTAGTCCACCTGGCCGGCGCCGCCGCCGGTGGCCGAGGTGGTGGAGGAGTACAGCGCCAGGAAGTCCACCGGCGTGCCGCGCAGCGCCTCGGCCAGCGCGAGCGTGCCCATGACCTTGGGCGCGAGCACCCGTTCCATGTCGGCGACGGTCTTGAACTGCATGAGCCCGACCGCGGGCACGCCGGCGCAGTGCAGCACGCCGTTGAGCGTGCCGAAGCGCTCGATCGCGGCGGTCACGGCGCGGCGGGCGTCCTCGGGCCGGGAGACGTCCCCGGCGACGGTGACGACCTGCGCGCCGGCGGCCTCCAGGCGGCGCAGCCCCTCCAGGCGCCGGCGGACCTCGGCGGCGGTGGAGTCGGAGGCCAGGATCGCGGGCCACTGCTCGCGCGGCGGGACCGGCGTGCGCCCCAGCAGCACCAGCCGCGCCCGGTGGTGCTCGGCCAGCCGCTCGGCCATGGCCAGGCCGATGCCGCCCAGGCCGCCGGTGACCAGGTAGACGCCGCCCTCCTCGATCCGGGCGGCCGGAGGCCCGGCGGCGATCACGGAGGCGTCCAGCACCTCGTAGTCGGGGATCCACCGCCGCCCGCCGCGCAGCCCGACCACCTGGTCGGACGGGTCGGCGCGCAGCTCGGCCAGGAGCGCCTGCGCCCCGGCGTCGACGTCGATGACGCGGGTCCTGACCTTCGGGTACTCGACGGGGATCAGCCGGGCCGGGCCGAGCAGGGTGCCGAGCCCGGCGTGGACCCGGTCGTCCGGGTGCACCCGCTGGCCGCCGGAGGTGACGATGTCGAGCTGCCAGCCGGCCAGGCCCATGTCGCCGGCCGCGCGGGCCAGGCCGACCAGCGTGTGCAGGCCGCGCTGCAGGGTCTCCTCGATCGGGGCGTCCCGCACCGACCACAGGTGCACCACGCGCTCGGGCTCCCAGCGGCGCCCGGCCAGCTCGCGCAGGGCCGCCAGCGCGTCCTCGGCCGAACCGGGGCGCACCCGCAGGCCGTCGTCGCCGCTGGAGAAGCGCTCGCCGGGCCGTACCAGGACCACGTCCTTGCCGGCCGCGGCGAGGTGCGCGAGCAGCGGCGCGGCCAGGTCGTCGGCGCGGCCCTCGTCGGTGTAGACCAGCCAGCGGTCGGCCTCCTGCGCACGGGCGGGCCGGAGGGTCGTCTGCCTCCAGACGGGCGCGTGGATCCAGCGGGTGTCGGGCAGGCGCGGGTAGGCCTTGGCGATGCTGGTCGGGTCGCTCTCGTCGTAGGCGGCGGCCCCGCCCCCGGTGAACGCGTCCTGGTCGATCTCCAGCCAGTAGTCCTGCCGCTCGAACGGGTACGTCGGCAGCGGCACCCGGCCGGGCGCCCAGTCGTCCTCCTCGTGCAGCGCGGCCCAGTCGATCGGCACCCCGGTCAGCCACAGCCTCCCGACCGCGGTCGCGACGGCGGCGCCGGCGTCCCGGGCGTCGCCGGCGGCGGGGAGCGTGGTCATGATGAGCGGCCACTGGTCGCGGTCGCAGGACGGGTGGCCGCGGGTCAGCGCGCCGAGCGACTGCCCGGGGCCGATCTCGACGAGCGCCAGGCCGGTCCGGCCGAGCACGTGGCCGAGCCCCTTGCCGAACTCGACGGTCCCGCACATGTGGCGGGCCCAGTAGCCGGGGTCGGTCACCACCTCGGCGGTGGCCGGCTCGCCGGTCACGTTGCTCAGGTACGGCAGCCGCGGCGCGTTCAGCGTGATGTTGCCGGCGATCCAGGACGTCAGCTCGCCGGCCAGCGGGGCGAGCATCCGGGAGTGGAAGGCGTGCGTGGTCTCCAGCCGCCGGTGCCCGATCCTGGATGCGAGCAGCAGCGCGGCGGCCCGCTCCACCGCCTCGGCCGGTCCGGCGAGCACGACCTGCGAGCCGGTGCGGACGGCCACGTCCAGCTCGTCGGTGAACACCTCGCCCAGGGTGACGGCCAGCCGGCGCTCGTCGGCCGAGACCGCCAGCATCGCGCCTGCGGGCTGCGAGGTGATGAGCTCGGCCCGGTAGGCCACCAGCCGCAGCGCGTCCGGCAGCGACAGCACGCCCGCCAGGCAGGCGCACACGTACTCGCCGAGGCTGTAGCCGATCATGATCTCGGGCGTGACGCCCCAGCGGATGAGCTGCCGCGCCAGCGCATACTCGGCCACGAACACCGCGGGCTGGACCAGGTGCGGCTCGGTGGCGGAGCGCGGCGCACCCGCCTCGGTCCGGCCGAGCAGCCGGGCCAGGTCGTCGGCGTCGTCCCCGGCCCGCCCGGCGGGGGCGAAGACGTCGGACAGCCGGTCCGGCGCGGTCAGCCCGAGCAGGGCCAGGCACTCGTCCACGTCCGCGCGGAACGCCGGCTCCCCGGCGTAGAGGGCGGCCACCATGCCGGGGTACTGCTCGCCGACCCCCGCGATGAGGAAGCCGGCCCCGCGCCCGACGGTCGGGTCCGCGCGCCCCAGCACGGCCGCCGGGTCGGCCAGCCGGGCCGCCGCCGACTCCGGCGAGTCGGCGATCACGACCCTGCGGTGCCCGTACAGCTTCCGCCCGGCCTGCAAGGTGTACGCCACGTCGCCCAGGTCGTCCGGCGACGTCGCCAGGTGGGCGGCCAGCCGCGCGCACGACTGCTCGGCGGCGGCCTGCGACCGGGCCGAGACCGGCAGGACCTGCCAGCGGCGCGCGCGGGCGCCGCGCGGCGCGGGGAGCGGCGCCTCGGTGACGACGGCGTGCGCGTTGGTGCCGCCCATGCCCAGCGAGCTGATGCCCGCGATGCGCGGTCTGCCCGGTGTGCGTGGCCACGGGGTGGGCTCGGCGGTGACGCGGAAGGGGCTGTCGTCGAAGTCGATCTCGGGGTTGGGGGAGCGGTAGTGCAGCGTGCCGGGGATCAGCTCGTTGCGCAGCGACTGGACGACCTTGATCAGGCCGGTGACGCCGGAGGCCCGGTCCAGGTGGCCCACGTTCGGCTTGATCGAGCCGAGCACGCAGTACCGCTTGCGCTCCGTGGCGCCGAACGCGCGGGTCAGCGCGGCCACCTCCATCGGGTCGCCGACCTCGGTGGCGGTGCCGTGCGCCTCGACGTAGGAGATGTCGTCGGGATCGACCCCGGCGCGGGCGAGGGCCGCCGACACGCAGCGGCGCTGCCCGTCGATGCTCGGCGCCAGGTAGCTGAACTTCATCGCGCCGTCGTTGTTGACGGCCGAGGCGCGGATCACCGCGTGCACGGTGTCCCGGTCGGCCACGGCGTCGCCGAGCCGCTTGAGCAGCACGACCGCCGCGCCGTCGCCGAACATGCTGCCCCGGCCCTCGGCGTCGAACGTGCGCACGTGGCCGTCGGGCGACTCCTGGCCGCCCTCCTCCCACAGGTAGCCGGTGCGGTCGGGGACGCGCACCGACACGCCGCCGGCCAGCGCCATCCGGCACTCGCCGCGCCGCAGGCTCTCACCGGCCAGGTGGACGGCCACCAGCGAGGTCGAGCAGAACGTCTGCACCGACAGCGCGGGACCGTCCAGGTCGAAGCGGAAGGCGACGTTCGTGGCCAGCGCGTCCTTGTCGTTCCCGATCATCAGGGCGCTGGTGTCGATGCCCATCTGGAACGCCATGAGGCGGGTCAGCAGGTAGCCGCTGATGTTCATCCCGGCGAACACGCCCACGCTGCCCCGGCCCTCGGCGGCGGCGTACCCGGACGACTCCAGGGCCTCCCACACGCACTCCAGGAAGATGCGCTGCTGCGGGTCGGCGAGCGTGGCCTCGCGCGGGTTGTAGCCGAAGAACGCGGCGTCGAAGCCGCGGATGTCGTCCAGGACCGGCCGCATCCGCACGTAGTTCGGCTGCTGGAACGTCGCCGGCGACACGCCCGCGGCCAGCAGGTCGTCGTCGGAGAACTCGGTGAACGACTCCACGCCGGTGCTGATGTTGCGCCAGAACGTCTCGATGTCGGTCGCACCCGGGAACCGGCCGGCCATGCCGATGACCGCGATGTCGGCGTCACCGGGTGAGTGGTGCTGATCCATCAGATGCCCTTCTTCGCTGAGGTTCCTGTCACAGCAGCCCGCCCCGGCCCCAGCCGCGCGCCAGCCTGCGGGCGGCGAACGCGCCCGCCGCCAGGCCCAGCGCCAGCAGGACGGCCGCGGACGGCGCGATGCCGGCCGCGTCCCCGCGCACCGCGGCCTGCATCATGTCCAGCGCGTAGTAGCCGGGGGAGGCGTGCGCGGCCGTCTGCGCCCAGCCGGGCATGATGCTCAGCGGCACCAGCGCCCCGCCCAGCGCGCTGAGGGTGAGCGCGCCCACGTCGGTGATCACGCTGAGCTCGCCGTGGCTGCGCACCAGCGTGGCCAGCGCCGCGCCGAGCGAGAGCAGGGCGAACGCCCAGATCACGATGGCCAGCAGCACCAGCGGGGGCGACGGCGGCACCGGCAGCCCGATGGCCAGGCAGCCGTAGACGATCAGGATCACCTGCTGCGCGATCATCACCGCGAACAGCGGCAGCGTCTTGCCGATCAGCAGCTCGGACGCCGGGGCCCTGCTCGCGCGGAGCCGGTCCCAGGTGCGCCAGGTGCGCTCCGACAGGATCGCGTTGCCCGCCATGGAGATCGCGAACACCGAGAACATCACCATCAGCCCGGTGGCCACCTGGGCGGCGCCCTGGTCGAGGGCCCGGACGTACAGGGGCTTGAGCACGAGCATGAGCACCATGGGCATGGCGACGTAGCTGATCATCTGCCCGGGGTCGCGCAACCGGATGATCAGGTTGTGCCGGGCCAGCGCGCCGATCCGGTGCAGCGCGTCGAGCACGCCGGAGCGGCGCGGGGCGGTGTCAAGCAGCATGGGTGACCGCCAGGGATCGGTAGAGGTCGTCCAGGGACGGGTTGCGCACGTCGACCGCGGTGACCGGACGGCTCACCCGGCCGAGCAGGTCGATCAGGGCCGCCGCCGGGTCGGCGGTGGAGACCGTGATCTCCTCCTCGCCGTCCAGCGTGACGCGCACCTCGCCCGGCAGGTCCCGCAGCAGCTCGTCGCAGGCCCCCCTGACGATGATCCGGCCGCTGCGCGCGACCGCGATCGTCGCCCGGAGCTCGGTCAGCTCGGGCAGGTAGTGGGTGGTGTAGACGACGGCCGCGCCCTCTCCCGCGCGCTGCCTGACCACGTCCAGCATGGCCTGGCGGGTCTCCAGGTCGGCGCCGGCCGTGGGCTCGTCGAGCAGGAGGAGACGGGGGCGGTGGACGAGGGCGCCGGCGGCCTGGGTACGCCGCTGCTGGCCGCCGGAGAGCCTGCCCGTCCTCCTGTCCATGATCTCGGTGAGCCGCAGGACGACGGCCAGTTCCTCGATGGCCTCGCGCAGCGCCGCCCGCCGCAGACCGGCGAGCCTGCCGTACAGCTCCAGGTGCTCCCGCACGGTGACGGAGGGGTACAGCGCCAGGTGCTGGGGCGCCACGCCGACCTCGCCGCGCGCGGCGGACGGGGACCTGCCGTCGATGGTCACCCGCCCGCCGTCGGGGCGGACCAGGTGGGACACGATCTCGACGAAGGTCGTCTTCCCCGCGCCGTTGTGCCCCAGGAGCCCGACGATCTCACCGGCCGCCACGCTCAGAGTGAATCCGTCGAGGGCCCGGACGTCGCCGTACCGCTTGACGAGATCGGTTGCCACCAGCAACGTGTCACCTCCCCAATGCCGCCCGATGCCGCGGAGTGAGCGGGCTGGTGCGGTCGAAGCCATCTTGAACGGGCGGCGGCGGGAATCGACGGGCCGCGGGGTGGCAGGTAGTTGCCGGAAAAACCCGCCACCGGCCGGGCGTGTCCGCGCGGGGCTTTACTGCCTAACCTGACCCGTATGCACGTTGGATCGTTGATAGCCGCCGGGCGCGACTGCGAGATCCTCGACGCCGGGCCCGGCCGGGTCGTCCGGCGCTCCCGCCACGGCCGCACCCTCGAACGCGAGGCCGCCGTCATGCGCCACGCCCGCCGCCACGGGTTCCCCGCCCCGGAGGTCTTCGACGCCGACGGCTCCGACATCCTCATGGAGCGGGTGGACGGGCCGAGCCTGCTGGCGGAGATGGTCCGCGCGCCCGGGGACGCGCCCCGCCGGGTCCGCGTCCTGACCGCCCTGCTGCGCGACCTGGCCGGGGTGCGCGCCCCCGGCTGGCTGCAGGCCGCCCCCGGCTGTCCCGGCGACCGCCTGCTCCACCGGGACCTCCACCCGGCCAACGTGCTGCTGAGCGCGGACGGCCCGAGGGTCGTCGACTGGGCCGACGCGGCCCGCGGCGCGGCGGACGCCGACGTCGCCTGCACGTGGCTGCTCCTGGCCACCACGCCGGCCGATCCGTCCCTGGAGGCGCACCGGGCCGCCATGATGGCGGCGTTCCTGGAGGACGCCGACGCGGCGGCGGCGCGGCCGTACCTGGGGGCCATGGCCGACCGGCGGCGTGCGGACCGGAACATCACCGACGCGGAGAAGGCCGGGATCGAGGACTTCCTCGCCGAGCACGCCCGTCCCTGACCGCCCCGCCGTCGCCCGGGAGGCCGACATGCACAACCGCGACGTACGCGCATCCGACCGCGACCGCGACGCCGCCGCCGAGCGCCTGCGGCTGGCCGTGGAGGAGGGCCGCCTCGGCTTCGGGGAGTTCGACGAGCGGGTGGGCCTGGCCTACCGGTCGGCGACCCGGGGCGAGCTGGCCGACCTGGTCGCCGACCTGCCCGAGGAGCGCCCCGGGAACCCGCCGGGCCCGTCCCCGGCCGGGCTCCCGCGCTGGCTGAGGCTCGTGTGGACCGGCTGGGCGGCCGTCTTCGCGCTCAACGTCGCGGTCTGGGCGGCGGTGAGCGTGGCCGACGCGTGCCCCGCGGACTTCTGGCCGAAGGGCATGCTCCCTCCCGCGCTCATCTTGGCGATCGTGACGGCGGGCGTCATCCTGAGGAGACGGGACGTGACCGAGGAAGGACCCTGATCCGTGACATCATCACCCGCCGTGACGGCCGAGCGACGCACCGAGCTGGACTCCGTCCGGGTCCTGGTGGTCGTCGGGCTGGTGTTCTTCCACACGGCGCTGGTCTTCGACGCCCGGGACGACTTCTACGTGAAGAACGCCGAGACCACCCCGGTCACGCTGCTCGTCTCGGCCCTCGGCGTGCTGTGGGCGATGCCGCTGCTGTTCTTCCTGGCGGGCCTGGGGGCGCGGCACTCGCTGCGCCGCCGGGGCGCCGGAGGGTACGCCGCCGAGCGCCTGCGCCGCCTCGGGGTGCCGCTGGTGTTCGGGACCGTCGTGCTGGTGCCCCTGCCGCAGTGGCTGCGGCAGCGGGCCGACCCCGCCTTCCACGAGTCCTACCCGGAGTTCCTGCCGCGCTTCTTCGACCTGGACGGGTTCAAGTGGCACGACTTCCCCTTCGTCTTCGAAGGGCGGCACTTCGAGTTCGGCCACCTGTGGTTCCTGCTGCTGCTGCTGACGTTCTGCCTCGTCCTGGTCCCGCTGGTGCGCTGGGGCGGCGGCTGGGGGCCGCGGCTCGGCGACCGCGCCGCGGCCTTCGCCGAGCGCCGTCCGGGCGCCGTCCTGCTGCCGGCCGTGCCGCTGGCGGCGGTGTGCGCGCTGGCCGGGCTGGAGGAGCAGTTCGCGGGCTGGCACCGGGCGGCGTACCTGCTGTTCTTCCTGTCCGGGTTCGTCTTCGCCGGTGAGGAGCGGTTCAGGGCCGCGCTCCGCCGCGACCTGCGCCTGCTCGCGATCTCCGGCGTGGTGCTCTTCCTGTCCGGCGGACCGCTGCTGATGACCGCGGGCGGCGACCCCTTCACCGACCTGACCCCGCAGGCGACGGCCGGCCGCGCCCTGTTCGGCGTGACCGGATGGTGCTGGCTGACCGCGATACTCGGCTTCCTGGACCGCCGCGGCCGGTCGGCGGAGGCCCGGTCGGCGGAGGCCCGGTCGGCGGAGGCCCTGCCGGAGCGCGCGCCCCGCCGCTGGTACGCCTACCTGTCCGAGGCCGTGCTGCCGCTGTACGTCCTGCACCAGCCGGTCGTCGTCGCGGTCGCGTTCGTCGTGATCGGCTGGGAGGCGCCGATCGCGGTGAAGTTCCCGGTGATCGGCGTGGTCTCCCTACTGCTGATCTTCGCGGTGTACGACCTCCTGGTCCGCCGCACCGCCCCGGCCCGCTTCCTGTTCGGCCTGCGCCCCGGCGGCCCCGGCCGCCCGTGACCCCGGCGGCCCCGGCCGGCTCCGGCGCGGTGCCGGCCGGGGGAGGTGCGCCTCACCCGCAGGCCTCCCCCCGCACCGCCCATGCCCTGGCGGTGAGCGCGACGGAGCCGTCGGGCCGGCGGGGGAGGCGTGCGCGGAGCAGGTCGCGGAGGGTACGGCGGTGCTCCCCGGTCAGGGTCGTGACGTATCCGGGGGCCGCGCCCTGGCCGCCGAGGAACGGCGTCCAGTAGTCGTCGAAACCGGTGAACACCGTCGGCACCTCGACCGCCCGCACCTCCACCGCGCGCAGACCGGCCTCCGCCCACAGGCGCCGGAGGGGTTCCGGCCGGCACAGGGGGAAGCGGAGGCCCTCGTCCAGCTCGGCGACGGCCGGATCGAGAGTCGCGGCGGCGGCCCAGAAGTACCGCATCATCTCCATGCCCTCGGCGTAGTCCCACACGTAGGCGGCGGCCACCCCGCCCGGCGCGGCGACGCGGGCGAACTCGGCCGCGGCACGGTGCGGGTCGGGGACGAAGTTGAGCGCCAGCCCGCTCACCACCGCGTCGAAACGGCGGCCCGGCAACGGCAGCGCCGCGGCGTCACCGGCGCAGAAGGCCGACTTCGGGCCGGTGACCCGGGCGCGGGCATGGGACAGGAACGCCGTGGAGGTGTCCACGCCCAGCACCCGGGCGGGATCTGCCGCAGACAGGACGGACGCCGTGAGCGCCCCGGTGCCGCAGCCCACGTCCGCCCAGCTCCGGCCCGGGGGTACGGCCAGCCAGCGGAGGAACGGCCCGGCGATGCGACGGCTCCACCGGCCGACGTACGTCTCGTACGCGTCGCCGACCACCCAGGTGTCGTGTTCACGGCTCATGCGAGGACGATACGGCCGTCACCGGTGAAACGGCCTCCGTGGCACCGGTCATCTCGGGGCGGCGTCCCCCGGCTCCGCCGCCAGATCGGCGAGGAGCGTGCCGAGGACCGTCTCCTCCTCGACGCGTACGGCGTGCCGCGCCATCGCCGCCGACAGGCCGGGGTCCCACGGTGTCGCACGCGGGCGGCCGGACAGCGGCGGCGCGGGGACGGCGGTCCGCGGCCCGGCCGACGTCCCGGACCGGGCCGTGCCCCCGGCGGCGGACGCGGTCGCCGAGCCCGCCCCGGTCCCGGCCGCACGGAGCGCCGCCTCGTAGGAGACGGCGTCGTAGCGCCAGGGCCGCCAGCCGATCCGTTCGCGGACGGCGTGGGCGATGCCCACCCCGCCCCAGTCGAAGTCGCCGTGGTAGGCGAACTCGGCACCGCCGGCGGCCAGCAGGTCGAGCAGCCGCCAGACGGCCGCCGACGGCCGGCCGCCCGTGCAGACCAGGGGAGGGCAGCGCGGCCCGAGCTCGTCGGCGGCGGCGGCGACCACGACGGGGTTCTCGCAGATCCGCACCGGCCCCGCGCGGAGGGGGGAGTCGTGGCGGCGGAGCTGGCGCAGGGTGAGCACGCAGGGCTCGCCGGCCGCCCCGGCGGCGGCGAGGACGCGCCCGGTGGGGGTGCGGTCGTCGCCGGGCAGGCCGAGGCAGAGGACGGTCGAGGAGAGGTCGTCGAGGTGGACGCCGACGGCGGCCCACGCCCGCCGCCGGGCGTCGGCGGTGCCGTCGCCCGGCGGCAGGCCGCCCAGGGCGCGGACCGCCGACAGCGCCAGCGCCGCCGACGGCCTCCCCTCGTCCAGGGCGTGCGCGTCCCCGCACACCTCGGCGGCCAGGCGGCCGATGGGGATGCCGGGATGCGGCAGCCGGAGCAGGAGCGCGGCCACCGTGCCGAGCAGGGCCCGGGCCTCCCGGGGGTCATCGGTGCTCCGCCGTACCAGGCCGGTGGTCTCCAGCCAGGACCGCCAGCCGGACAGCTCCGGACGATCGGCGAGGACCGCGTCCAGTTCGGTGAAGGCCTCCCGCCAGGCGGCCTCCCGCTCGGCGCTCTCCCGGCCGAGGTCCCTGACGGGCCCCCGGAGCAGCACGACGGCGGCGGCCAGGCCCTCCGGGCAGGCGCCGCTGGACCGGAGCACCCGGTCGACCTCGTCGAGCGAGACCGACAGGGAGGCGCCCGCGCCCGCCCTGCGGCCGAGCAGCCGCTCGATCGCGCGCCGCTGCTCCGGAGCGGCGGCGTCCAGGGTGACCGGGCCGTGCAGCGGCCTGCCCCGTTCGAGGCGGCGCCGTGCCCGCTCGACGAGCCACGCGGTCTCCGGCCCGCCCAGCAGCCGCTCCAGGCGCCCGCTCACCGGTCGGCCCGGACCCGTTCGCGCCCGTCCCACCGCCACGGGGTGACCAGCACGGCGTCGACGCCGTCGCGCCTGGACAGCTGGCAGATCGCCAGCCCCGGCACCTGCGGGTAGCAGCCCCACTCCCGTTCGCTGGTCATCACGACGTCCATGTCGAACGTGGCGAGCAGGCCGAGGCACTTGGCCCGCGAGTCGTCGTCGACCCCGGCGAAGGCCTCGTCCAGCGCGACCAGGCGGGGCGCGTACGGATTGCCCGCGGACGAGTAGTGGGCCGAGGCCGCGGCGAACAGCGGCACGGACGCGGCCAGGACCCGTTCGCCGCCCGAGGCCGGCCCGGTGGCCGAGCGCCACTGGCCGTCCTGGAGCCGCTGGATCGCGAACTCGTGCCAGGTGCGGTAGTCCAGCGCCCGGGTCAGCTGCTCGTTCCAGCCGGCGGCGGGGTTGTCGGCGTGCTCCCGGGCGATCTGCTCCGCCAGGAACGCGCCCACGGCCGCGCGGTCGGCGGCCGACCAGGCGTCCACGGTCTGGCGCAGCTTCTCCCGCACCCGGTCCAGCCCGCCGGGCGCGTTGCGGGCGACCTTCCAGAGCAGCCGGAGCCGCATGCCGGTGGAGGTCGGGCGGGACTCCAGCTCGGCGTTCATCGCCCGCACCTCCTCCTCGGCGGCGCCGATCAGCTCGTGCAGGGTGCCGGACACCTCGCTGAGCAGGTGGTTCTCCAGGATCTCCTGCTCCCGGGCCGACAGCAGCCGCGCCCGGTGCCCGGTCTCCTCGGCGAGCGCCTCCGCCAGGCCGGGGATGTCGCGGCTGCGGCCCTGGAACAGCACGTCCACCACCATGACGCCGTCCCGCAGGGTCAGCCCCACCGAGTGGCCGTGCCGGGCCATGGCGTCCGACAGCGTCTTGTGCTCCTCGGTGACCCGCTTCTGCGCCCGGTCCCACGGTCCGTCGGAGTCGTCGACGCCGTCGAGTCCGGCGTTGACGGCACGGGCCAGGAGCACGGCGGGGGTGGCGGCCCACGCGGCGGCCGGGTCGGGGACCTCCAGCGCGGGCAGGGCGAGGGCGAGCAGCCCGGTGGCGGCGAACGCGCGGAACTCGGCGACGGCCGCGTCGCGGAGCCGTTCGGCCTCCCCGATCTCCTGGCGGAGGGTCTCGCGTGCGCCCTCCGCCTTGCCGCGCTCGATCAGCGAGCTCCGCTCCCGCTCCCGGGCGGCGCGTTCGGCGGCGTCCCGCTCCGCCAGCGCCCGCCGTACCTCGTCGAGGCGGCGGTAGAGCTCCTCGACGGCGGCCCCCGCGGTCTCCGCCAGCGCCCGGTAGGTCTCCGCCGCCGCCTCCGCCTGCTCGCGCGCCCGCGCGGCGGTCTCGGCGGTCTCGGCGTGCCGCTCCCGGGCCAGGGAGAGCTCCTCCGCCGCCTCCTGCGCCGCCCGGCGGGCGGTGAGCAGCGCCTCGGCGGCGGGCCAGAACCCGGCCAGCGCCAGCCGGTAGTCCGCCACCCCGTCCCTGACCTCCGCCAGTCCCGCCCTGTCCGGCGGCAGGCCGACGTCTCCGGCGAACTCGGCCGCCCGCCCCTGAGCCGCGGCGACCTCGTCGTGCCGGGCGGTCACGGCCGCGGCGGCGGCGGTGCGGGCGCCGTCGAGCTCGCGCCGGCGCCCGTGCTCGGCGGCCAGCCTGACCTGCGCCTCGCGCAGCGGCGCGTCGGACGGCAGCGCCCGGTGCTCGGCCGCGAGCCGGTCCTGCCGTACGGCGAGCGCCTCCCGGCGGCCGTCGAGTTCCGCGAGGAGCCCGCGCAGCCGGGTCAGCTCCTCGCCGAGCGCCGCGAGCCGGGCCCTGCGCGCGGCCTCCCGCGCGCCCTGCCCGATGTGGGCGGCGCTCGGCTTGCGCCACGAGCCGCCGAGCACGCCGTTGGCCCAGCGTCCGTCCACGCCGACCCAGGTCGCCGCGCCGGGCCCCAGCCCGATGGCGGAGAGCACGGCCTGCACGGCGGAGTCCGGCACCACGGCCGCCTGCGGGTCCGCGCGGTCGACGGCGGGCCGCAGCACGGCGGCCAGACTCGGCCCGGCGACGGGCCCGCCGGCGAGGACGACCGTGTCGTCCACCGCGAGCAGCGCGCCGGAGGGGGTCACCCAGGCGTCCAGGATCCCCGCGGCCTCCAGGGCCGCCTCCAGCGCGGCCCGGTGGTCGCCGGGGACGGGCCCGGCGAAGTCGACCACCTTCCACAGGGGCGCCCCCGGCCTGCCGTCCCGGGCTCCGGGCGGACGGGTGTGCGGGGCGGGCGGGGCGTCGTGGCCTCCCGCGCGCAGGCGCGTCATCTCCTCCTCGACGGCGTCGGCCTCCCGCCGCCGGTCGCGCAGCTCGGCGGCGAGCGCGGCCTCGGCGCGGCCGAGCCCGGTGGTGGCCTCCCGCGCCGCGTCGTCGACGGCCGAGGCCGCGGGGTTCTGCCCCTCGGCGGTCTCGGCCCAGGCCTCCAACGCGGCCAGGAGCGCGTCCGGGTCGCCGATCCGCAGCTCCGCCAGACCGGTGAGGTAGGAGAGGTAGGCGCCGGTCAGGTCGGCGGCCTGCCGCCGGACGGCCGTCTCGGCGCCGGCGATCCGCTCGTCGGCGGCCTGGACCTCGCCGGTGAGGCGGTCCGCCTCGGCGCGGGCGGCCTCGAACCGGGCCTGCGCCCGGTCCACGACCGCCAGCAGCCGGTCGAGCTCGGCCACCGCCGCCGCGCGCCGCCCGGCCAGGGCCTCGGCGTCCCGGCGGGCTCCGGCCGGGTCGCTCTCCCCCCGGGCGGCGATCCGGCGGTGGTCGGATGCGCAGCCGGCCCGGTGGGCCGCGTCGGCGGCCCGGTCCCGCGCCGCGTCCAGGTCGCGGGAGGCCGCCTCGGCCCGGGACCCGGCGGCCTCCGCCCGGTCCCGCCGCCGGTGGGTCTCCGCGGCCAGGGCCGCCAGGTCCCGCTCCGCGGTGCGGGCCTGCCGGGCCTGCCGTTCGGCCTCCTCCCCGGCCTGCTTGAGCCGTTCGGCGTCGCGCATCTCGGGGCTCTGCCGGAGCGCCTCCCCGCGGGCCTCCAGCCGGGTGCGGGCCGCCGCCAGCTCGGCGAGCAGCCCCTGCGCGGCCTCCAGCCCGGCCTGCGCCTCGGCGTGGCGGGCCTCGGCGTCGGTGAGGGCGCGGCCCAGATGCTCGTAGCGGCTCTGGGCCAGGCGGGGCGCCGCGGCCTTGCGCCTGGCGGCGATCCGCGCGTATCTGCGGTAGTGGCCGAGGAACCCGGTCGCCGCCTCGCGGGTCTCCTCCAGCGCCCGCAGCGCGTCCCGCTCCTCGTCGAGCCCGCGGAACGCCTCGGCCACAGTGGCGACCAGGGCGGGGCTCATCGGCGGCAGCGCCTCGGTGAGGGCGCGCGAGAGCATCTTCTCGTCGGGTCTCTTCGACAGCTGCGGCTGGCGGAGCTGGACGAGCAGGTTGACCAGCGCCTCGTAGCGGTGCTCGCCCAGGCCGAACAGGGCCTCGTCGACGGCCCTGCGGTAGTCGGCGGCCCGGTCGTAGACCATGCCGTGCCCGTCGAGGGCCTCCCGCAGCTTCTCGCGGGTGAGCGCGACCCCGGCGGGGGACGCCAGCTCCAGGCCGTCACCGACCCGCCGGTCGGTGACGAAGAACCAGTGCCGGACGATGCCCCGGCCGGAGACCGCCTTCAGACCGCAGCCGATGGTCCGGAACTCCGCGTCGCCCGCGGCCGTGCGGCGGCCGAACTCCATCCAGGTGTAGCCGAGCCGCTCGGGGTGCGGATGCCTCCCGCCGAGCAGCAGGTTCCACTCCATGCGCTTCTGGCGGTCGCCGTCGGGTTCGACCCGGTGCGGGGCCAGCTCCCCGTCGAGCAGGAACGGCAGGGTCAGGGCGAGCACCTTGGACTTGCCGGTGCCGTTGTTGCCGCGCAGCAGCAGCCGCCCGTCGTGGAAGCGGAACTCCTCGACGTCGTAGTAGAACAGGTCGACGAGCCCGGCCCGCAGGGGCTTCCAGCGCTCGGAGGTGGGAACGGGCAGCATCACTGTCCTCGGATGACGGGGGCGTCGAGTGCGTACCGGGCGAGGGCGGGCAGGCCGCGGACGCGGTCCCCGCGGACCTCGGCCAGCCGCAGGGCGGTCAGTTTCTCCAGTGCCGCGGACAGCAGCCCGTCCTCGGCGCCGGGCTCGGTCACGCCCTTGCGCCAGAAGGAGGTGTGCGCGGCGGCGGCCTGCCGGACGAAGGCGCGCAGCTCGTCCACGGTCGCCTCGCCGCGGCCGGCCAGGTGCTCGGCCACCAGCAGCGTGACGTGCCCGTCGGTGCGCTGCTCGGGCAGGCGCACGTCGGTCAGCTCGTCGTCGGGGTCGACCATCGCGATCCCCTCGGCGCGGACCTCGGCGACCAGCCCGGTCGCCTCCTCGATCCTGCGGGTGATCGCATGGCGCTGGGAGACGAGGTAGGCGCGCTCGGCGGGGTCCAGGTCCTCGTAGTAGAGGACCGGATCCTCCAGGAGCGCGCGGGTGAGCCGGCGGCGCATCGCCTGGTTGCGCAGGTCGTCGGTGTCGGCGACGGGTTCGGCGGTGAGCAGGGCCAGCCGCTCCTCGAAGGCGGCGGCCCCGATCGTGGACGGCCCGCGCGCCGGGGCCGGCAGGGCGGCCAGCACGGGTCGGCGCACGTCGTAGAGGACGTCCCCGGTGGCCGACAGGTAGGCGTCCTCGTCGCCGGCGACCCGGCGCAGCACCCCCCAGTCGAGCAGCATGCGCACCACGGCCACCAGGTCGGCCCGCTCCGCCCGGCTGTCCAGGGTGAACGCGAAGTCCAGATCGGGTTCGGCCGCCGCGTTCAGCACGGCCTCGGCGAGCCGGCCCAGCGTGGTCTGCGCGTCCGCCCGCTCCAGAACGGCCAGCGCCAGGCAGAGGACGACGTAGCGGCGGCGGCCGAACGGCTCCTTGGCCCGGCCCCGCGCCGGGTGGGTGGCGTCACCGGCCTCGGGGACGGTCTTGAACAGCCGGGCGCTCTCGGCGTCGGCCAGCAGCCGCCAGCCGGTCTCCCGGGTGAGCCAGGCGCGCAGCGCGGTCAGGTGCCGGCGGACGAGCACGAGCGTCTCCGCGTCGTGCTCCGCGCTCAGCAGCGGTCGCATCAGCAGGGCGCGGAGCGCGGTCCGCCGCTGGGCGAGCTCTTCTGCGGGGGTCACGGCGCTCCCGTCAGATCGGTGATCTCGATGAGGTGCTCGGGACCGGTGAGCACCCCGTCGGCGGTGCGGATCTCGACCTGCCCGCCGCCGGGGACGAGCGAGAGCCGCACCTCCAGCGAACCGTCGCCGGTCACCGTCTTGACCTCGTTCTCCCCCGGCAGCCGGGCGGCCAGGGCGTCGCCGAGCAGCGCGAGGAAGAGCCGGAACGCCCGGGGGTCGAGGACGTCCAGCCCGGACAGGAGCGTCGGGCCGCCGGTGCGCAGCCGGGCCCGGGCGGCGGCCGTCTCGGCGGCCTCCCGCTCGGCCTGCTCCCGCAGGAGCCCGCGGGCCGCCGAGCGGTCCTGGATCCGGTTCGGCCTGCCGCGGCGTTCGTAGGAGCCGGTCCTGCGCAGCTGGGGCGAGATGCGGACCGGCGGCGCCTCGCGCCACGGAGTGCCGGGGGCCAGGTCGCCCTCCCGCCAGGCGGACACGGTCTCGGCGGTGACGGTGAGGTGCCGGGCGGGCGACAGGCCGAAGGCCGCCCGCCAGAGGCGGTGCATCGCCTGCTCGTCCGGGGCCTCGGCGAACCAGCGGGCCAGGGTGCGGAAGTCGGCCGAGCGGTCGGACCGGCCGGAGCGCCGCTCGTTGAGCAGCCCCACGGCGTCGATGAGCTGCTTGATGGCCGTCACCGCGGACTGCCGCAGGAGGCGGGCCTGCGAGGGGCGGCCCGCGTCCCGGGAGACGAACCAGTCCTTGAGGCCCTGCCAGCGGTTCTCCCAGGAGGCGTGGGCCGCGGCCTCGGCCCTGCCGTACGCCTCGGCCTCGTCGGCCCCCTCGGGTACGGCGTCGGCGGCCTCGCGGCGGGCGGCCAGCCGGAGCAGCCTGCGGTGGCCGAGGGTCTCCAGTTCGGTGAGGAGCACGGCGATCCGGGCCCCGGAGTTGGCCAGGTCGGCGATGAAGCGGTTGATGTAGTCGATCAGCCGCTCCTTGTAGGCGACGAACCCCTCGACGTCGCCGTCGGAGAAGTCGATCGCCCGCCGCAGCGAGGACATGAACGCCTGGGCGTTGTCGGCCAGGGAGGAGAACCGCTCGGCCAGGGAGAGCAGCAGGAGGTGGACGCGGACGGGATCGGGGTCGGCCTGCCCGGCGAGCGCGAGCAGGGACCGGAGCTGGTCGGCGATGTCGCCGAGCGCCACCGACTGGAGCGCGCCGCGCCGCCCGATCGCCTCCTCGTAGAAGGCGATGGCCTGCTCGGCGGCCTGCCCGGCGGCGGTGAGCTGGAACAGGAACCGCCTGCGGTGGAAGTCCTCGACCGAGGTGACCCGGCCGGTGTCGGTGTCGGCGCGCAGGTTGCCCCACTCGACGAGCTTGTCCAACGCGTGCGCGAGCTGCTCGTCGTCGTCCCGGCGGATCTCGGCCGCGACGTCCCCGGGCCGCAGGTGCACCACGAAGCGCTCCTTCGCCCGGACGAACGCGTGCAGCACCTGGCGGTAGAGGGGCGCGTTCGGCGCGTTCAGGTGGGCGAAGGGCTGGGGGGCGTGGTGAGGCGCCTGCGAAGAGCCGGTCACCGTGCCATTCTGCCCGACGCGGCTTCCGGGCGGGGCCCGCGCGGACCGGTTCCCGGGCGAGACCCGCGCGGGCCGGCGACCGGATGAGGCCTGCGCGGACCGGCCGCCGGAACCGTCCGCGGCGCTCCGGCCTCGGACGGGGAGCGCGTCACCTCTCGATGACCTCCTTGACCTCGTTGACCTCCGTCAGCGGCAGCGGCTGGTCGAGGTTGGCCGGGGCGTTCCACTTCTGCAGCTCGGAGCGGTCGCAGGCGGCCACCTTGACCTTGCTGGTGCCGTCGTCGTGCGTGTCGGGGTTCGGCACCGTGAGGTCGGTCGGGGTCAGGCAGTTGCCGTAGCCGTCCATGATGCGGTAGGCGGTGGCGTAGTCCCCGGTGTCGCCGAACACGGTCCAGCGCAGCTCGATCGGGATGGTGGCGGGGGCGGTGGCGGGGCAGGAGGTCAGCCGCACGTACCGGCCCGCGGCGGTGGATCCGGGACTGCGCAGGCAGTACCCGGTACCGCTGTCGGCGACGGTGCGGATGCGGCCCAGGGTCCCGGTGGCGGTGGCCTGGGGGATCGTCGACCACTTCTGGTTCCAGCGGATGTTGCCGTCGGGCGTGTGCTTGCAGAACCAGACGATCAGATAGGCGGGGTCGGTCTGGAAACCGGTGACGTCGATGCACCGGCTGAACTGCTTGTAGTTGACGAGCTGCCCGGTGGCGGGTCCCGCCATGCCGGTGCCGACGCCGGTCTGGGGCCGGAAGACCTGCCGGTTGGCGGTGGTGCCGCACGCGCCGAGGACGACGTAGCTGCCCGGCAGGCCGGCGCTGGTGAGGTTGAAGCAGAAGGAGTTCAGGGTCGCGCCGTTGCTGGTGCCCTGGAAGTTGGAGTTGTCGTTGAGGCTCCACTGCTGCCGCGGGACGCGCTCCTGCCGGCAGGGCTGGAAGGCCACGTAGGCGTTGGTCACCTGGGTCGCCCCCGCGTCCAGGCACATGCCCAGCGAGGCGGTCGAGCTCTCGGAGCCCACCAGCTTGAGGGAGAGGTCCTGGGTGTAGGCGAACTGCTGCTGGCCGGCGCCGGGCTGGCACGTCTGCATCTGCAGCCGGGTGCCGGCCACGATCGGCTCGGCGGGGCCGGCGTCCATGCACAGCGGGTCGGCGCCGTTGGCCAGGGCGAGCCGGATCTGGCCGCCGACGATGTTGGCGTTGGTGGTCTGGAAGGAGTAGGTGGCCTCGATGGTCCTGGCGCCCGGGGTCTCGGCGTCGAAGGCGCCGTCCGGGCCGTCGATGCCGGTGGAGATCAGCAGCGCGCTGTCCGGTACGTCCGTCCGGACGCAGTCGCCGGGGGGGCCGAGGGGGTTGCCGTCGACGTTCTGGTAGATGATCTCCACCCGGTAGCGCGACGGGCGCAGCGAGCCGTCCGGGGAGAGGCTCCCCGTCATCGTGCAGGCGGGCAGCTGCTCCAGCAGGCCGTTGCCCGCGGCGTCCGCGGCCGCCCGGATCTGCCCCAGCGCGGTGTCGATGCCGGCCTGGGCGGCGTGCAGCGCGCGGGTGCGCTCCATGGTGGCGCGGGTGGAGCTGATCTGGGTGAGCACCACCGGGGCCAGCAGCGCGCTGAGCGACACGGCGACCAGGGTGATCAGCAGGGCCATCGGCAGCGAGCCCCGGTCGCGGTCTCCGCCGTGCGGGGCGACGGCGGAGACCGGGCCCCGCTTCCGTGGTTCCGGTGCGGAGGTCATGGTGACGGCCGTCCTTCGCTGCAGATGTTGTCGGAGGGGGTCTTGCGGGACGTGTTGAGGGCGGTGAACGCGATGTCGGCGTTCGCGGTGCCGGACCTGTCCCCGGTGCCCGCCCGGGTGGTCAGGCGGATCCGCAGCCGCTGGTAGTCGGGGACGAACCCGGGACCGGCGGCGCTCGCGCCGGCGGCGTCGTAGGTGAGGGACCCGGCCTTCTGCCGCTGGAAGGGCGGGTTCAGCGCCAGGCCGTCCGTCACCACGTACGACGTCAGCGTCTGGCCGGCGGTCCCCGCCGCGGGCGGCGAGCCGGGCGTCCAGTGCAGCAGTTGCAGGACGCCCCGGCCGGTGTCCAGCCGGAGTTGCCGGCACCCCGGCACGCGGGTCTGCGGGTCCGTCCCGGCGAACTCGACGTACCAGGCGCCGGCGTCCCGGCCCGGCTCGCCGATCCAGGACGCGTAGCGGATCTCCTTGTCCAGCCGCTGGAAGGCGACGTGGAGCTGGGACTGGGCCGTGGAGACCGCCTCCACGGCGCCGGTGACGCGGTAGACCTGGAGGATCCCGGCCGTGACCATGGCCATCAGCACGCCCATGACGGCCATGCTCACCAGGACCTCGACCAGCGAGATCCCGGCGTCCCCACCGGTCCGGGCGGCCCTGGCGTCCCCACCGGTCCCGGCGGTTCCGGGGGACTCACCGGTCCCGGCGGTCCCGCCGGTCCGGACGGCCCGCCCGGTCCCGGGGGTCCCGGCGGTCCCGGCGGGCCGCCGGGACCGGAGCGCGTCCGTCACCATCGCACGTTCCAGTTGAGGCTCAGCGTCTTGACGGCGCCGGAGCCGTCCCGCACCGTCAGGGTGACGGCGTAGTCGCCCGTCCGGTACGGCCTGCCGCTGATCTTCGACCCGGAGAGGGTGAGGCCCGGCGGCAGCCCGCTCGCCTGCCAGGTGTAGCCGCCGGTCCCGCCCGTCGCCCCGAGGGTCAGCGAGGTGTTCTTGTTGTAGCGGGTGCTCTGGTTGGGCGCGGAGGGGACCGGGTTCGTGATCCGCAGGGTGCTCACCGTCTTGGTCTGCACGGTCCAGGTGAACGTCTGCGAGACGCTGTCGCCCGCGCTGTCGGCCACGCGGACCGTGACGCTGTACTGGCCGGCCTGCTGCAGGGTGCCGGAGATGTCGCCGGTCGAGGTGTTGATCGACAGCCCGGTGGGCAGGTTCTGCGCGCTCCACGTGTACGGCTCCTCGCCGCCGTTGGCGGCGAGGTCGAACCCGGTCACGGAGTCGCCGACGTAGTTCGTCCGCGGCTGCGGGGCGTCCAGCTCCAGGGTGAGGATCGTCCAGGTGAACGTCTCCGAGTCGGTCATCCCGCCCTGGTCGGTGATGGTCACGGTCACGGTCTCCGTCTGGTAGGTCGTCGGGGTGCCGGAGACGACCCCGGTCGAGGTGTTGATCGACAGGCCGTCGGGCAGCCCGGTCGCCGACCAGGTCAGCGCGGGCCATCCGCCGGTCGCGGTCAGCGGCAGCGAGACCGCCGTGTCGGCCCGGGTGGTCCGGTCTCCGGGGTCGGTCAGCTGCGGGAGGTTGTAGACGGTCCAGGAGAACCGGGCGTTGTCGGAGTCGCCCTGGCGGTCGGTGACGGTGGCCGTCACCGTGTACGTCCCGGCCGTCGTCGGCGTGCCGCTGATCAGGCCGCCGGGCGTGATGCCCATCCCCGCGGGCAGCCCGGTCGCCGACCAGGTCAGCGGGAGCCGGCCGCCGGTCGCGGTGAGCTGGAGCTTCGCCGCGACGCCGCGGTAGCCGTACCGGGCGGGCGGGGTGATCGCGTTGGGCGGCGGGCGGTTGATGTTGAACAACGCGTCGAGGGCGGGGCTGACGAGGGTCGTGGTGACGTAGACGCACTGCGTGTCCGCGCAGTTCTTGCCCGACCACGTCACCGCGGCCACGACGCGGAAGAACGGCACGTCGGCGCTGGTGGTGTCGGGGTCGGGAGTGGTGGGGTCGTCGCAGGCGCGCTCGGCCGCGGAGACGTCCGCCAGCGCCTGCTGCCGGCAGCGGCCGACGTACCAGTGCTGGGCGTAGTCCACCCCGCCGACCGAGACGGTGCGGGGGCTGGTCGGCAGCGGCGCGTTCGCGCCGGAGTCGGAGTTGACGTCCAGCAGCGGGTCCCATGCCAGGGCCATCGTCTGCAGGTGCGGTGCGATCGCGGGGTGCGCGGTGGTCCACTGCTCCGTCGACCTGATCCGGCCGCGGCCGGCGAGCAGCGCCGAGCCGTCGACCGCGCGGACCCGCTCGACGGCGTCGTCGGCGAGCTGCGCCGCGATCTGCTCGCCGCGCTTCTGGCCGGTGAAGGCCAGCGAGTTGGCGAAGAAGACCGTGAGCGAGGCCATCAGGGTGCCGACCAGCGCGATGGCGACCAGCACCTCGATCATGGTGAAGCCGGCCTCGCCGCGTACGGCGGCGCGGCCCCGGCCGACGGCGTGGGACCCCACCGCCGCCTACTCCCCGGTCTCCGGAGCGACGAAGATCTTCAGGTTGAGCATGAGGCCGGCCTTCTCCTCGGCGTCCTCGGCCGCCGCGTTCTCAGCGGCCGTTCCGTCGGTCTCCTCATCGGCGGCCTCGCCGGGCGCTTTACCGGTTTCCCCGATGGTGCCGCCCCCGCTCGTCTCGCTGGTCACGGAGAGCACCACGCTGTCGACCAGAACGGCCCGCGGCTGCACCTGCAGCAGCCGGCGCAGGAAGTCCTCCAACTCGGGGACGTCGGGGCCGTTGACCGTCACGGAGACGGGCAGCGCCTTCAGCGGAGTCTTCTTGTCGGCCTTGCCGGCTGCGTTGGCCTTGCCGGTATTGACGTCCGCGGCGGCGCCGATGCCGATGCCGGTGACGGAGACGTCCGCGGCGTCTCCCACCTGCTGCAACTGCTTGAGGAACTCCTCTGAGCGTACGGTCGTGGGCAGTGCCTTGCGGACCGCCGCCAGCTCGGTCCGGTAGCGGGGCAGCTCGGCGTTCTGCGCGCGCAGCTCCGAGAGCCTGCTGCGCAGGGTCATGCTCTGGACCTGCACGCTCTCGGCCTCCTCCCGCAGGAGGGCGGTCTTGGCATGCTGCGGGCTGAGGAGGGCGAACCAGCCGGTGGTGAGCAGGATGGCGGCGGCGAGGACGCCGCCGATCATCCAGAGTCGGTCCGTACGTCCGGAGAGCATCAGTTCCCCTCCTTCTTCGAGCCCTCGACGCGCTGTGCGCCGGAAGGCCGCGCGGTCGCGGCGGTCTTCGTGGACGGGGTCGTCCCTGTGGGCTTCGCGGTGGTGGAGTAGCGTCCGCCGAGGGCACTCCCGGTGATGTCGACGCTCACGGTGAACTCCACGCCCTCCTCCTGCTCACGCGCGTCGCGGAGCAGCGGGTTGCCCAGGCCGCGCACCTTCTGCAGCGCGGTGATGTAGTCGGTCACGGCCTGCTTGTCGGCACCGGATCCGGTGACGATGAGGGCGCCGACGGTCCTCTCGGCGTCATCGGTGTTCTGCTCTTTGCCCGTGGTGGCGAGCCTTCCGGTGATGCCGTTGATCGTCACGCTCTCCGGCGCCGCCTTCCGGGTGGAGGAGAAGACGCCGGACCACTGCAGGTCGTCGGCGAGCAGCGTGGTGAGCCGGGTCCTGATCGCCTCGGTGTCCGCCCGGACCTTGACGAGCTCGGAGAACTCGCTCTGGCGCGCGGTCGTGCGGCGCAGGTCGGCCTCGGCCGTGGCGACGTCCGCCTCGGCGGATGTCGTCTCCAGGGTGGCCAGGCCGTACCAGGCGCCCATCAGCAGGCCGATCAGGAGCAGGGCGGCCAGCACGATGCGGCGCACCAGCTGGGCCCGCCGCCTGATCTCGATCTCCGGCGGCAGCAGGGCGGCCGCGATGGAGAGCATCCGGAACGGGTCCTGGAGCGGCGCCTCGGGCTCGGGCGGTGTGACGGCGGTCGTGGTGGTGGTCATCAGGCTGCCGCTCCCAGGGCGAGGCCGATCGCGACCGCGGCGGACGCGCGGAACCGGTTGAGGCTGTCAGGGGCGCCGCCGCGGTCCCGGCGGATCCGCACGGTGGGGTCGGCGAGCGTCACGTCGATGCCGAACTGGGCGCTCAGGGACTCGGCGAGGCCGGGCATCATGGCGCCGCCGCCGGAGACGACCATCCGGGTGACCCGGACCGACCGGTCGCCGGAGCCGAGGTAGGCGAACGAGTTGCGGATCTCGTTGATCAGGGGCCGGGCGGCGTCGCGGACCACCTCGGCGGTGCCGGGGTCCTGGTCCGTCTGGAGGCCGACGGTGCACTTGAGCTCCTCGGCGCGGTGCGCGTCGACGGACAGGCGGGTGGCGACGGTCTCGGTGATCTCGGCTCCGCCGCGGGGGATGGTCCGGACGATCAGCGGCACGCCGTCGGTGTGCACGACGACGCTCGTCGTGCGGGCGCCGATGTCGACGACGGCCTCCACCTGGGAGTCCAGGCGCGAGGCGGCGCGCAGCAGCGCGAACGAGGCCAGGTCCACCCGGACGGCGTGCAGCCTGGCGTGCTCGGCGGCGTGCACGGCGGTGGAGACGGCCTCCTTCGGGGCGGCGATCAGCAGCCCGCGCACCGTCTCCTGCTCACCGGGGTCCTCCAGGGGGAAGAAGTCGAGCAGCGAGCGCTCGACCGGGAGCGGCAGCGCGTCGCGCACCTGGAACGGCAGGGAGTGGCGCATCTCCTTGGCCGGCAGGTTGTTGACGGTCATCTCGCGGACGACCACCTGGGGGTTGGTGACGCCGAGCACGACCCTGCGGGTGCGGAACTTCCGCTCCGACCAGAGCCGCTTCAGCTCCGCGGTGACCAGCTTGGCGTCCTGGACGACCCCGCCCCGGACGGCGTCCGGCGGCAGCAGCGCGAACCCGAAGTTCGTGATGACCGGGCCGTCCTTGCCGCGGGTGATCTCCACCGCGCGGATCGAGGTCGAACCGATGTCCAGTCCGATGGGGTTGACGGCGGGCATCAGGCGCTCCTCGTCGGGGAAAGGGAGGTGGTCAGGCGGAGGCGGGCAGCAGGAGGCCGGTGTACCAGGCGGCCACCGGTCCGGCGGTGAACAGGGCGAGCAGGGCGCCGGCGAGCATGGCGGGCCCGAACGGCACGGCGGTCTTGCGACCGGCCTTCCCGGTGGCCAGCAGCACGCCGCCGGCGAGCCCGCCGAGCAGGAAGGCGGCGAAGGTGCCGACGATGACCGCGCTCCAGCCCAGCCAGCCGAGGTAGAGGCCGAGCAGCCCGGCGAGCTTCACGTCGCCGAGGCCCATCCCTCCCGGGTGGATCCAGGTGAGTGCGAAGTAGAAGGCGTACAGGGCGGCCATCGCGGCCAGGCCGCGCAGCGCGGGCGTCCAGCCGGCTCCGGTGAGGACCGCGGGGAGCAGCAGCAGGGCGCCGACCGCGTACGACGGCTTGACGATCGCGTCGGGCAGCCGCTGCACGTCGATGTCGATCATGGTGAGGGCCACCGCGACCGCCGTCAGGTACAGGTAGGCCGGCAGTTCCGGCACCGGGCCGAACCGGGCGGTCACCGCGGCGAACAGCGCGGCGGTGGCCAGCTCGACCAGCGGGTAGCGGACGCTGATCGGCTCCCGGCAGCCGGCGCACCGGCCGCGCAGCGCGAGCCAGCTCAGCACCGGCACGTTCTGCCAGGGCCGGATCTCGATGTGGCAGTTCGGGCAGTGCGAGCCGGGCCGCACCAGCGACTCGGCCCGCGGCACCCGGTGGATCACCACGTTGAGGAAGGAGCCGATCACGAGGCCGAGCAGTCCCGCCAGGGCGGGCATGAGGGCGTCCATCGACCGGCTCCTTTCCACGGGGGTGTCGCAACGGGGTTCGGGTCGTGCGACCCGGTTTCGGAGATTCGGGTCCGTGGCCCGCGTCCGGCCCGGAGGCCGGGGCGAGGGTCACGTTCCCGGGGTTCGAGCAGGGAAGGCCGGTGGGGCGGCGTGCTGCGGGCCGGCCGCCCCACCGGACGGGGATCAGTTTCCGGCGCCGGCGCCGGCCGGGGCGCAGGTGGTCATGTCGACGTCCTTCTGCTCGACCGAACCACCCAGGGCGCTGTCGTACTGGTACTCCACACCGGAGCCGCCCTCGGCGTTCACGGCGCAGAGGCGGTAGGTGTCGGGCGCGTTCGTCCCCTCCACCAGGACGTAGTTCATCGTGACGCCCTCGGAGGCGGTGAGGTCCTGCGTGGTGGAGCCGCCGCCGGTGAGCGTGAGCTTCTGGTTCTCGAAAGCGGCGCTCGCCGGGTAGGCGTTGCCGTTCGTCGTGTAGAAGTTCTCCACGGCGGTGATGGCGTTGCGCACGTCGGACTGGGCCGCCTTGTCGGCCGCGCCCTTCTGGTAGTTCATGTAGACCGGGATGGCGATGGCCACCAGGACGCCGATGATCACGACGACCACCAGCAGTTCGATGAGGGTGAAGCCGCGGTCCTCGTTGGCGCGCTTCTCCTGCATGCGGCGGAGCGTTTCCTTCATGGCTGAGCCTCCTGCGACTCTTTCGGGGGTGTTATGGCTTCCGGCGGTCGCCGGTGCCGGGCCGGTCGGGCGACCGGTCTTCTCTTCCGCGGTGTCCGCGGAAAGCTCTGAGGGGGTGGGGCGCGGCCGGACCCCGTGGGGTCCCGTCCGGCCTCTAGCCCTGGACGTTCTCGTAGATCGTGAACATCGGAAGGTAGAGGCAGAGGACCATGCCGCCGACCGCGACGCCCATGACGATGACCATGAGCGGTTCGATCGCCGCGGTCAGGGACTCCGCCGCGGTGTCAACCTCTCGGTCATAGAAATCGGCAACCTTGTCGAGCATCTGACTGATTTGTCCGGATTCTTCACCGACCTCGATCATCTGCGTGACCATGCGGGGGAAGACCGGGTGCCTGCCGAGGTGCGCGGACATGGGCAGGCCGTCGCGCACGGCGGTCTGCAGGTCCTTCATGGCGTGGGTGATGACCAGGTTGCCGGTCGTGGCGCCCACGACGTCGAGTGCCTGCATCACCGGCACGCCCACGCCGAGCAGGGTGCCGAAGTTGCGGGCGAACCGGCTGATCGCGATCTTCGTGAACAGCGGTCCGAAGACCGGGATGCGCAGCTTGAACCGGTCGTAGGCCAGGCGGAACGACGGACTGTGCTCCAGTCGCCTGCGGAAGAGCACGACCGAGCCGATGATCAGCCCGATGAAGAGCGGTCCCGACCAGACCAGGCTGTGGCTGCCGGTGACGAGGATCTGCGTCGGCAGCGGCAACTCCCCGCCGAACTGGGCGAACATGTTCTCGAAGACCGGGACGATGAAGGCGAGGACCGCGCCGACGAGCACCGCGGTGAAGATCAGGACGATGACCGGGTACGTCATCGCGCCCTTGATCTTGCCGCGGAGGGCGGCGTCCTTCTCGAAGTTGACCGCCATGCGCTCCATGGCCCCGTCGAGGAAGCCGCCGGCCTCGCCGGCCCGCACCATCGCGACCATGAGCTCCGGGAAGACCTTGGGATGCTTGGCCAGCGCGCCCGAGAGCGACACGCCGCCCTCGATGTCCAGCCGCACCTCGTGGATCGCCTTCTTCAGCGGCGCCTTCTCGACCTGGTCCTCCAGCACCGCGAGCGAGCGCAGCAGCGACATGCCCGAAGCGGTCATGGTCGCGAACTGGCGGGCGAAGACCGCCAGGTCCTTGAGGGTGGTCCGGCCGCCGAAGCCGGGGATCGTGATCTCCTGGCGGAGCTTCGAGTCGCCGTCCACGACCGCCACGGGGACGAGGCCCTGCTGGCGGAGCTGCTGGACCGCGGCGGCCTTGTTGGCCGCCTCGATCTTGCCCTTCTTGTGCTTGCCGGCGCGGTCGACGGTCCGGTACTCGAAGGTCTTGGTCGCCGACATGCTCACGGCCTCCCGACGAAGCGCCTGAACTCGTCGGGCGAGTGGCAGACGTCCATCGCCTGCTCGAAGCTGACGATCCCCGACTGGACCCGCTCGGTCAGGTGCCGGTCGAAGGCGAGCATGCCGTCGGCCGCCCCGGACTGCATGAAGGACGGGATCTGGTGGCTCTTGCCCTCGCGGACCAGGTTGCGGATGGCCGGGGTGGCCACCAGGATCTCCGCGACGACCGTACGGCCGAAGCCGTCCATCCGCGGGACCAGGGCCTGCGTGACGACGCCCTGCAGCGCCGTGGACAGCTGCGAGCGGACCTGCTGCTGCTGGTGCGGCGGGAAGATGTCGATGACGCGGTCGATCGTCTGCGCCGCGCTCTGCGTGTGCAGGGTGGCGAAGACCAGGTGGCCGGTCTCGGCGGCCGACAGCGCGGTGGAGGTCGTCTCCAGGTCGCGCAGCTCGCCGACGAGGATGATGTCCGGGTCCTGGCGCAGCGCGTGCTTGAGCGCCTGGGAGAACGACTCGGTGTCCGCGCCGACCTCCCGCTGGTTGACGATGCAGCGCTTGTGCTGGTGGAGGTACTCGATCGGGTCCTCGATGGTGATGATGTGGCCCGAGCGGGTGCTGTTGGCCAGGTCGATCATCGCGGCGAGGGTGGAGGTCTTGCCCGAGCCGGTGGGTCCCGTCACCAGGACCAGCCCGCGGGGCAGATTGGCGAACCTGCCCACCTGCTCCGGCACGCCCAGCTCGTCCAGCGGCCTGATCGTGTGCGGGACCGCGCGGAAGACCGCGCCGTACGAGCCGCGCTGCCGGTAGAGGTTGCAGCGGAACCGGGAGACGCCCTCGATGCTGTAGGCGACGTCGAGCTCCTGGCAGCGCTCGAAGTGGTGCCACTGGTCGTCGATCACCGCCGCGCGCAGCAGCCGCATGGTGTCGCCCGGGGTGAGGCGGTCGTACCCCGGCAGGTGCTGCATCCGGCCGTCCACCCGGATCGTGGGCGGGACCCCCGCCGTCACGTGCAGGTCCGAGCCGCCGTTCTGGACGAGGGCGACGAGTATCGCGTCGAGGGACTTGCGCGCGAGACGTGCTTCCTCGAGCTGGTCGAAGGTGTGCAGTGGCTCCATCGGATGCCTCCTTGCTGTGTCGGTGGTGGGGCCCGGGCCGGTTCCGGTCCGGGTCGGGGTGCGGGTGCGGGTGCGGGTCGGCGGCGTGCCGCGGGTCAGATGGCGACCCGCAGGACCTCCTGGATCGAGGTCTGGCCGTCGGCCGCCTTGAGCAGGCCGTCCAGCCGCAGCGAGCGCATGCCCTGGGCCTCGGCGACCCGCTGCACGTCGTGTGAGGAGGCGCGCTGGATGGTGAGGCCCTCGATCTCCGGGGACATCGGCATGACCTCGTGCAGCGCGATCCGGCCGCGGTAGCCGGTGTTGGCGCAGGAGCGGCAGCCGGTCGGCTTCCAGAGCCGCTCGGGCCGGGCGAGCCCGTCGAGGGGCCAGCGGGCGGCGAGCAGCTCGGTCTCGCCGGGCGTGTACTCCTGCTTGCACCAGTCGCACAGCCGCCGCGCGAGCCGCTGCGCCAGCACGCAGTCGACGGACGAGCCGACGAGGAAGGGCTCGATGCCCATCTCGGTCAGCCGCACGACCGCGCTGGGGGCGTCGTTGGTGTGCAGGGTGGCCAGCACGAGGTGGCCGGTGAGAGCGGCCTCGACGGCGAACTGGGCGGTGGTCCGGTCCCGGATCTCACCGATCAGCACGACGTCGGGGTCCGAGCGCAGGATCGCCGGGAGCACGGCGGCGAAGGTCAGCCCGGCCTTGGTGTCGACCTGCACCTGGTTGATGCCGGGCAGCCGGTACTCGACCGGGTCCTCGACGGTGATGATGTTGACGGTGGGCTTGCTGATCGTGGTGAGCGTCGCGTAGAGCGTGGTCGACTTGCCGGAGCCGGTCGGGCCCGTCACCAGCACCATGCCGTGCGGCTTGGCGAACGAGCCGGCGAAGCGCCGGTGGTTGTCCTCGGTGAAGCCGAGGCTGTCGAGCTTGAGGTTGATGCTGCCGGTGTCCAGGACCCGCAGCACGATCTTCTCGCCCCACACCGTCGGCAGGGTGGCGGTGCGCAGGTCGACCTTGCGGCCGTTGACCATGACGGTGATGCGGCCGTTCTGCGGGACCCGGCGCTCGGTGATGTCGACGTTCGACATGATCTTCAGCCGGGAGGTGAGGGCCGACTGCACGTGCTTGGGCACGGTGTCGATCTCGTGCAGCACGCCGTCGATGCGGTAGCGCACCCGCATGTCGTGCTCGGTCGGCTCCAGGTGCAGGTCCGAGGCCCGGTTCTGGATGGCCTGGTCGAGCAGCGAGTTGACGTACCGGACGATCGGCGCGTCCTCCTCGACGGAGTTGAGGTTCGAGACCGTCTCCGGCTGCTGCTCGGCGCGGAGCGTGTCGGCGATGTCGCCGAGGTCGTTCTCCTCGCGCTTGAGCCGGTCGATGACGCGGCGCAGCTCGCTGCGGGCCACCACGACGGGGCGGACCATCAGGCCGGTCGCCGCGCGCACGTCGTCGAGCGCCACGATGTCGCCGGGGTCGGTGATGCCGACGGTGATCTCGTTGTCGTCCAGCGAGAGGCCCAGGACGCGGTGCCGGAGCACCAGCGGGAGCGGGATCTTGGCCACCGCGAGCGGGTCGATGGGGAAGCCGACCAGGTCGACGCTCTTGATGCCGTACGCGACCGCGGACGCCTCGGTGAGCTGGACCTCGGTGACCACGTGGTCGTTGATGAGCACGGCGCGCAGGGACCGCCCCGTGCGCTCGGCCTCCTCGGTCGCCTTCTGCAGGGCCTGCGGGTTCACCCCCTGCTGCTTCAAGGCGTCGAGCAGCGGTGAGAATATCTGGTTCATGTCACCTCTCGAAAACCACCCGTGGGCGGACGTGGAACATCCGCTACGGACACCACATCGGCGGCGTGGGGCGGCATCTGAGCGACTTCCGCGGCGACTCGCGCCCGCCGCCGTACGGCGGCCCGGGTGAATGTGACGGCGGGAGCCGGGTAGGGCTCCGGTGACGTGCGCGGGCGCCTGCGGGGGAGGGGCCCGGCAGGGGGTGGACATGATGTTCGTCGATCGTCACGACGCGGGAACGCGCCTGGCCGAGCGGTTGCGGGGGCGTTTCGACGGTGCGGGCACGGTCGTGGTCGGGCTGCCGCGGGGCGGCGTCCCGGTGGCCTTCGAGGTGGCGCGGGTGCTCGGTGCGCCGCTGGACGTGATCGTGGTGCGCAAGCTCGGCGTGCCGTCCCAGCCGGAGCTCGGGTTCGGCGCGATCGGGGAGGGCGGAGTGCGCGTCGTCAACGACGAGGTGGTCCGGGCGGCCCGGGTCACGCCCGAGGAGATGGCCGGAGTCGAGGAGCGCGAGCGGGCCGAGCTGGACCGCCGGGCCCGCAGGTTCCGCGGCGACCGCCCCGCGGTGGACCTGGCGGGGCGCACCGTGGTCGTGGTGGACGACGGGATCGCGACCGGGGGCACCGCCCGCGCGGCCTGCCGGGTCGCCCGCGCGCGCGGCGCCTCACGGGTGGTGCTGGCGATCCCCGTCGGGGCGCCGGAGGCGGTCGAGGCCCTGCGCGAGGCCGCCGACGAGGTGGTCTGCCTGCAGACACCCGCCGACCTGTTCGCCATCGGCGCCTGGTACGCCGACTTCGAGCAGACCTCCGACGCCCAGGTGGTCGACCTGCTCCACCGGGCCGCCTCCCTGCGGGCCGCGGCCTCGGGTGGCACGACCGACGGGGCCGCGGCGGGTGGCACGACCGACGGGAGCGCGGCGGGTGGCACGACCGACGGGAGCGCGGTCGGGGAGAGGGCCGTGGGCTTCACCGAGGAGGTCGAGGCGGACGCCGGGGAGGTCCGGCTGCCCGGCCGGCTGGCCGTACCGGACGGGGCTTCCGGGGCGGTGGTCTTCGTGCACGGCAGCGGGAGCGGTCGGCACAGCCCGCGCAACCGCCGGGTCGCGACCGCGCTCTACCGCGCCGGCCTGGCCGTGCTCCTGTTCGACCTGCTCACCCCGGACGAGGAGCTCGACCGCGGCAACGTCTTCGACGTGCCCCTGCTGGCCGGCCGGCTCGACCGGGTCACCGGCTGGCTGCGCGGGCACCGGGGGGTCCGGGGACTCCCGGTCGCCTACTTCGGGGCGAGCACCGGGGCCGCCGCTGCGCTCTGGGCCGCCGCCGGATCGGACGCCGACATCGCCGCGGTCGTCTCCCGGGGCGGGCGGCCCGACCTGGCCGAGCCCAGGCTGCCCGCCGTACGGGCCGCGACCCTGCTGATCGTCGGCGGGCACGACGAGGCGGTGCTGGAGCTCAACCGGGCGGCGCAGCGGCGGCTGCGCTGCGAGAACGGCCTGCGGATCGTGCCCGGCGCCACCCACCTGTTCGAGGAGCCGGGCGCCCTGGAGACCGTCGCGGACTTCGCCCGCGACTGGTTCACCGCCCACCTGGCGCCGGTCCCGCGGCGCTGACCCGCGTCGTACGGCCTGCGGGCTCGCACGGGTCTGTCGGCCACATGCCGCTGCGGGTCTTCCCCGGTGAGCTCGATCCGGCGCAGGCCCGCGCCTGAGAGCACGCGTCTTCCCGGCGCTGACCGGCGCGCCCGGGACTCAGGAGAGCACGCGGCCGACCATGCGGGCGTACATCCGCACCGGGCTGGGGGCCGACGGCGGGTTGAGGAAGCCGGGGAGCATGGGCAGGTCCACGGCGAACCGCTGGAGGCGGTCGTAGAGCGCGTCGGCGTCGGCCGGGCGGCGGTCGGGGTCCTTCTCCAGCAGCTCCCCGATCAGGCGGTCCAGCTCGCCGGGCACGCCGGGGACGGGCGGCGGGCGCTCGTTGACCTGCCGCTCGAACACGGCGTACTCGGTGGGGCCGGTGAACAGCTGCCTGCCGGTCAGCATCTCGTGGATCACGCAGCCCAGCGCGTACAGGTCGCTGCGCGGGCCGGTCAGTCCGCGCTGGATCTGCTCGGGGGCCATGTAGGCGGGGGTGCCGAGCAGCTGGCCGACCCGGGTGAACCGGGTGGAGCCGGTCTCGCGGAGCATCGCCAGGCCGAAGTCCAGGACCTTGACGCTCCCGTCGGGGCAGAGCATCAGGTTCGTCGGCTTGAGGTCGCGGTGGCAGATCGAGAGCGCGTGCGCGGCCGACAGCACCGCGCAGGCCTGGGCGGCGATGGCGGCGGCCCACGGGACCGGGAGCGGGCCGTGCTCGCTGACCAGGTCGGCCACGGTGACGCCCTCGATGAACTGCATCACCTGGAACAGCCGCTGCTCGAAGGTGCCGAAGTCGTACAGCACGGGCGCGCCGGGGTGCTCCAGCCGGGCCAGGATGCGGGCCTCGCGCAGGAAGCGGCGCTGCAGCTCCTCGTCGGCGCCGGTGTGCAGGCGCAGGAACTTGACGGCCACCCTGCGGTCGAGGTGCCTGTCGTGGCCGGCGTAGACCGCGCCCATGCCTCCCTGCCCCAGGGGGAGGTCGTCGAGAACGTACCGGTCGCCGATGACCATGCGGCCCTCCCCACGGACTTCCGGGACTCACGCCCCCCGGTCGCACGGCCGCAGGTGGCCGTCGACGAGTCCGTCAAAGCCTAGCCTGATCAAGGTCTCTCCCCGTGCCGCCGTCTCGCGGAGCCCGTCCTCCAGCGCGGTCAGCTCGCGGAAGGCCGCGCCGTACCGGCGCTGCTCGGCGATCGGCAGCATCGGCACCCGGGCCCGCCGCACGTCGAGCCGGCTGGAGACGGGGTGGACGGTCCGCCCGGCGGAGCGCAGGCAGCCGGCCAGGAAGTCGGGGTCGAGCCGGGCGGGGTCCACCCGGTAGAGGGTGAGCTGCGGTCCCAGCGCCGCGCCCGGCTCGGCGACCACCCGGACCGCGCCCAGCGCGGTGGCCACGACGTCGCCGGGCCTGACCAGGACCAGCGCGGGGTCGAGCACGGTGCCCCCGGAGGGCGGCGCGCCCGCCGCGGCGTCCTCGGCGGTCAGGACCGGGACGGGCCCGGAGTCGGCGGTCATCCGGGGCGGGGCCGCCAGGACGGTGACCAGCCCGGCCTTGGCCAGCTCGCCGACCGTGGTGACCGGCAGGTCGTGGCGCTCGGGCAGCGGCTCCAGGGCCGGAGCCGTGTCCGCCAGCGCGGCCGACGCGGCCCGGAACCGGTCCAGCGCGTCGCCGAAGTCGCGGGCGAAGTCCAGCGCGCCCCGCCGGGGGCGGTGCCGGGCGGGGGTGAGGTCGACCGCGTCGTCCAGCAGGTCGATGATCCGGACCGTACGGCCGGCGCCGGACGGCTCGGCCTCCGGGTCCTCCAGGTAGGCGCGCCAGGCGGGTTCCACCGTCGACAGGTCCTCGGCCGCGTCCACCAGCAGCAGGTGGGAGGGGGGCCGCCCCCCGTCGGGGCGGCGCAGCAGCCACAGGTCCGGCCCGCCCGGGGCGAGGCTGACCACGGCCCGCAGGGCCCCGGCCCGCAGCAGGTTGCCCCGGATGCGCTTGCCCGGCCGGCGGCCGGCCGCGGCGGCGGGCATCAGGACCGCCGCCAGCCCTCCCGGCCGCACGTGGGCCAGGCAGTGCTGCACCCAGGCGAGCTCGGACTCGCCGCGGGGCGGCAGGCCGTACTCCCAGCGGGGGTCGCCGGTCAGCTCCTCGTAGCCCCAGGCGCGCTCGTTGAACGGCGGGTCGCAGACCACCGCGTCGGCGAGCTCGCCGGCGAGGCGGTCCTCGCGGAGCGCGTCGCCGGCGGTGATCCGCGCGGGCGTGCCGCGCAGCAGCAGCCGGACCGCGGCGAGCCGGGCGTTCGTCTCGTCGAGCTCCTGGCCGACCGCGGCGGCGGCGGGCAGCAGGAGGGTGCCGATGCCGCAGGCCGGGTCCAGCACGGTGCCGCCGTCCGGGACGACCAGCCGGGTCATCAGCGCGGCCACGTCCTGCCGGGTCACCGCGAGCTGTCGGGAGTGCGCCTCGGCGTAGCGCTCGCAGAGGAACTCGAACGCCGCCGGCGGGCCGTCGGCGGCGGCGAGCCGGGCGACCAGCCGGAGCAGGGCGCGGTCGTCCGGCAGGGGCTCGGCGGAGCCGGGCAGGTCGGCCGTGGCGGCGGCGACGCGTTCGGCGAGGGAGCGCCCGCCGCTTCCGCCGCGCACGCTCTGCCCGCCGTTCCCGCCGCCTCCGTCGTGCACGGTCCGCCCGCGCACGGTCCGCCCGCCGTTCCCGCCGCGCCGTCCGTCTCCGTGCCCGTCGTGCAGGCCGTGTCCGTCGCGCAGGCCGTACTCGTCGCGCAGGCCGTGTCCGTCGCGCAGGCCGTACTCGTCGTGCAGGCCATACTCGTCGCGCAGGCCGTGTCCGTCCCAGGCGCCCGGTTCGCGGTGCAGGAAGAGCAGGAAGGCGCCGATCCGGCTCACCAGGCCGCCCAGCCGCAGGTCGTCGGCGGTGGTCCGGATCCGCTGCCAGACCAGGTCGCCGAGGGAGACCTCGAAGGACTTGCCGTTGCCGCGCAGCCACGCGGCGACCTCGGCCAGGGAGAAGAGCGGGCTGGAGGCGGTGCCGCCGACCGGCTGGGGGAAGTCCTCGTGGCGGCGGCGCCAGTTGCTCACGGCGGCCCGTCCCACGTCGGCGAGCCGGGCGATGTCGCCCGCGTTGACGGTGATGTCCCGGCTCTCCTCCATGGGCAGCCAGCGTAGTTGACTGAGATGAAACGGTCTACAACATCTTTGCTTGTGAAGTGCTTCAACCAGTGCTTTACTGCCCTCATGGCACAAAACGAAGGACTGGCACTGCGCTATGCCGCCCGCTCCGATGTCGGGGTCCGCCGCGAGTCCAACGAGGACTCGGGTTACGCCAGCGCGCGCCTGCTGGCCGTCGCCGACGGGATGGGCGGCCACGCGGGCGGGGAGGTCGCGAGCGCGCTCGCCGTCACGGTCCTGGCCGCGCTCGACGAGAGCCTGCCGGCGACGGGCGCCGACCTGCGGGACGCCCTCAGGGGCGCCGCCAGGGACGTCAACCACGCGCTGCGCGAGATGGCCGACCGCGAGCCCGCGCTGCGCGGGATGGGCACCACCTTCACCGCCATGCTCTGGGACGGCGCCGCGTTCGCCCTGGCCCACGTCGGCGACTCCCGTGCCTACATGCTGCGCGACGGCGCCCTCTTCCAGATCACGCACGACCACACCCTCGTCCAGTCGCTGGTGGACGACGGGCGGATCACCCCCGAGCAGGCGGCCGAGCACCCGCGCCGGTCGATGGTCCTGCGGGTGCTGGAGGGCACCGGCGACGGCGAGCTGGACCTGACCCTGCGCGAGGCCCGGCCGGGCGACCGCTACCTCATCTGCTCCGACGGCCTGACCGCCGTGGTCGGCCCGGAGACCCTGTTCAACACCCTCACCGACGTCGGCGACCCCGACGAGGCCGCCCGCCTCCTGATCGACCTGGCCAACCGGGGCGGCGGCCCCGACAACATCACCTGCGTCGTCGCCGAGTTCGGCCCCCACCCGGCGGGCGCCGAGCGGTTCGTCGTGGGCGCCGTCACCGAGCGGAGACTGACCCCCTGACCCCGGCTTCCGCCCTGGTCGCCCGGGCGGCCTCGCCCCGCCGCTCGGGCGGCGGGCGCCGAGCCGTGCCCGGGCGCCGGGCGCGACCGGTACGGCAGGCGGATCCTAAGCGCTCGTGATCATGTAGGCGAGACCGACGAGGATGACGACGGGGATGAGCCAGACGACGGCCTCGATGGCGAATTCCTTGTACACGGCGACGTCCCTTCGCGTGGGGCGGTGGTTCGGAGACGGGCTCGGGAGACCGACGATATCGGTCGTCGGAGGACCGGCCAAGGGCCCCGCGGCACGGCGGGCCGTACGGCCGGACCGGCCCGGCGGCGTGAGTTCGGCGGCGTGGGTCCGCCGGTGCCGCGGGCCATGGTGTGGGGGTCTGCGGAGCTGCGGTCTGCGGCGCTGCGGGCTACGGCGCGGCGGCGCCGACGATCATCGGGGCGTCCTGCGCGGGCCCCGGCTCGTCGATCACGTCGGCCACCACGCAGGTGATGTTGTCCGGGCCGCCGGCGTCGCAGGCGAGCTCGATGAGCGTGCGGGTGACGGTGTCGAGGTCGTCGATCGTGGCGAGCACGTGCCGGAGCCGGTCGGCGTCGACCACCCCGGACAGGCCGTCGGAGCAGAGCAGGTAGCGGTCGCCGACCTCGGCGTCCCGCAGGGACAGGTCGACCTCGATGGTGTCGCTGCCGTCCAGGACCTGCAGCAGGATCGACCGGTGCGGGTGGCGGGCCGCCTCCTCGGCGGTGATCCGGCCGTCGTCCATCAGGGTCTGGACGAGCGTGTGGTCGTAGGTGATCTGGTAGAGGTCGCCCTCGCGGAGCAGGTAGGCCCGGGAGTCGCCGATGTGGGCCAGGGCCACCCGGGGGCCGTCCCAGAGCATCAGGGTCAGGGTGGTGCCCATCCCGGTGAGGCTCGGGTCCTGCTCGACCATCTCGCGCAGCCGCCGGTTGGCGCGGTGGACCCCGTTCTCCGCGGCGGCGACGAGGTCGGGCGGGCACTCGTGGTCCAGGGGCGCGACCGTGGCGACCGCGGCCGCGCTGGCGACCTCCCCGCCCACGTGGCCGCCCATCCCGTCGGCGACGGCCAGCAGCCGGGGGCCCGCGTAGGCGGAGTCCTCGTTGCCCTGGCGGACCCGGCCGACGTCGGAACCCGCCGCATAGCGGAGCGTGATCATCTGCACATCACTGCTGAAACGTCGAGTCGCACGAGTGAATCGCTTTCGGACGGTCGGTACGGGCACGAGATCTCCCAACGATCCACTGTGCGCCCGTACTGGCGCAAGCGGCCCGGGGAAGTGTCGTCACATCAATCGGCGCGCGCGGCGGCGCGTAAGCTGTTCCGACACCCTGGATGACGGTACGGACGACAGTACCCGGACGCGAGTCCCCACCGCACGGCGAGGAGAAGACGATGAGCACCGCGATCGCGCAGGAGGCGGCGCGGCGCCGCACGTTCGCGGTGATCAGCCACCCCGACGCCGGAAAGTCGACGATGACCGAGGCGCTGGCGCTGCACGCCTCGGCGATCACCGAGGCGGGCGCCGTGCACGGCAAGGCCGGGCGGCGCGGCGTCACCTCCGACTGGATGGACATGGAGAAGGCCCGCGGCATCTCCATCACCTCGGCCGCCCTGCGCTTCGAGTACCGCGGGCACATGTTCAACCTGGTGGACACGCCCGGCCACGCCGACTTCTCCGAGGACACCTACCGCGTGCTGGCCGCCGTCGACTGCGCGGTCATGCTGCTCGACGCGGCCAAGGGCATGGAGCCGCAGACCCTGAAGCTCTTCGAGGTCTGCCGCCACCGGCGCATCCCCGTCATCACGTTCGTCAACAAGTGGGACCGGCCCGGCCGCGAGGCGCTGGAGCTGCTGGACGAGATCCAGGAGAAGACCGGGCTCAAGCCCACCCCCATCACCTGGCCGATCGGCACCGGCGGCTTCTTCCACGGGGTGATCGACCGGATCGCCGACCGGGCCGTCCGCTACACCCGCACGCCCGGCGGCGCCACCAAGGCCATCGAGACCGAGCTCACCCCCGAGCGGGCGGTCGCCGAGATCGGCGAGGACTGGGAGCGGTCGAGGGACGAGGCCGACCTGCTCTCGGCGATCGGGTCCGACCACGACCAGAAGGCGTTCGAGGCCCACGAGACGACCCCGGTGCTGTTCGGCGCGGCGCTGTCCAACTTCGGCGTCGGCCGCCTGCTCGACGCCATGGTGGACATCGCCCCGGCGCCCGCGCCCCGCCCCGACGTCAAGGGCGACCCGCGCCCGCTGGAGGAGCCGTTCTCCGGGCTGGTCTTCAAGGTCCAGGCCAACATGGACCCCTCGCACCGCGACCGGATCGCCTTCGTCCGGGTCTGCTCGGGCCGCTTCGAGCGCGGCATGGTGCTCACCCACGCGGCGACCGGCCGCCCCTTCGCCACCAAGTACGCCCAGTCGGTCTTCGGCCAGGAGCGCGCCACGATCGACGAGGCCTACCCCGGCGACGTGATCGGCCTGGTCAACGCCACCGCCCTCCGGCCCGGCGACACCCTCTACGACGGCCGGCCGGTCGAGTTCCCGAAGATCCCGAGCTTCGCGCCCGAGCACTTCTGGACCGCCCGGGTCCGCGACTCCAGCCGGTCCAAGCAGTTCCGCAAGGGCATCGAGCAGATGGAGGCCGAGGGCGTCGTCCAGGTGCTCCGCTCCGAGATCCGCGGCGACCAGTCGCCGGTGCTCGCGGCGGTCGGCCCGATGCAGTTCGACGTGGTCAAGCACCGGCTGGCCGGGGAGTTCACCACCGAGATCGCCCTGGACCGGCTCGACTTCAGCCTGGCCCGCCTCACCGACGCCGAGTCGGCGCCCGTGCTGACCCGCCAGCGCGGGGTCGAGGTCCTCACCCGGACCATCGACGGGGCGCTGCTGGCGCTGTTCACCGACGAGTGGCGGATGCGCGGCGTCCTGCGCGACCACCCGAACCTGGTGCTGCAGCCGCTGCTCGCCGACACCCGCGGCTGACGGCCCGGCCCGCCGGGGTGGGAGCGTTTCCACCAGTTGTCCAGGCATGATGGGATAGGGCGCTATGAGCACGATTAAGTGGGGCATCCTGGCGACCGGCGGCATCGCCGCGTCCTTCACCGAGGACCTGAAGCCGCTGCCGGACGCCGAGGTGGTCGCCGTCGGGTCCCGGTCGATCGCGAGCGCGCAGGCCTTCGCCGACCGCTACGGCATCCCCCGTGCCCACGGCACCTGGGCCGAGCTGGCCGCCGACCCCGAGGTGGACATCGTCTACGTCGCCACCCCGCACAGCGCCCACTACGACGCCGTGACGACCTGCCTGAACGCGGGCAAGGCCGTCCTGTGCGAGAAGCCGTTCACCCTTGACCGGGCGCGGGCCGCCGAGCTGGTGGAGCTGGCGCGCGAGCGCGGGCTGTTCCTCATGGAGGCCATGTGGATGCGCTGCAACCCGGCCATCCGCAGGCTCGTCGAGCTGGTCCGGGAGGGCGTGCTCGGCCCGGTGAACACCGTGCACGCCGACTTCGGCATCTCCGTGGACGTCGGCCCCGACCACCGGCTCCGCGACCCCGCGCTGGGCGGCGGCGCCCTGCTGGACCTGGGCGTCTACCCGGTCTCCTTCGCCCACCTGCTGCTCGGCGCCCCCGAGAGGGTGCAGTCCTGGGCCCGGCTCACCCCCGAGGGTGTGGACGAGAACACCGGCATGCTCCTCGGCTACGCGGACGGCGCCGTCGCGATGCTCTCCTGCGGCATCACCACGCACAGCCCGGTCACGGCCTCGGTCTCCGGGCCGCTCGGCCGGATCGAGCTGCCGCACCTGTTCTTCCGGCCGGAGGCCTTCACGCTGTACCGGACGGACGGGGAGCCGGAGACCTTCCAGGTGCCCTTCGACGGCAACGGCATGAACCACGAGGCCGTCGAGGCCATGCGCTGCCTGCGCGAGGGACTGCTGGAGAGCCCGCTGGTGCCCTGGGAGTCGACGCTCGAGGTGATGGGCATCCTGGACGAGGTCCGCGCCCAGGCGGGAGTGCGCTTCCCCGGCGAGTGACCCGGTCGGGCACCCCCTGCCCGTTCACGGGAGCGAGAGGAGGGGCGCCGAACCGGCACGGCGCCCGCGACGGGCTCGGCCCGGACGAGGGTCAGGAGCTGGGGGGCTTCTCAGAGATCTCTCGGGTGCAGGATTTTGATCCGGCTGACATGGCGCAGCCGGTCGAACCCCTTGTCCTTCGTCAGCAAGAAGGCGCCGTGTTCCATCGCCGAGGCGGCGATGAGCATGTCGGACCGCTGTCCTTCACGTCCTTTCGACAGGGCTGCGGCGTTGAGCATCGCGTAGGCGACGGCCGTACGGAGAGAGAAGTCCAGCACCGGAACCAGGCGCACCAGACCACTGATCCTCCGGGTCCGTTGCTCGCGCTCCGCCTTGGTCTTCGCCTTCGCGAGCCCGGTCAGCAGCGCTCCCAAGGTCAGCACGGACATCGCCGGGTCGTAGGGAGCGAGGCGCCGTGGATCGAGGACTCCACGCTCGATGTCCGCCATGACGCAGGTGTCGATCACGACACGCGAGGTCAAGGCCGGTCCCGTATGGCGGCCTCGATGTCGTCGGCGAAGTCGGGGTCGGGACCGAACTCCTCGAACCACCGAGCCAGGCGGTCTCCTATGGCCTGGCCGGAGAAGGGCGGCCGGGGAGCGGGGCCCAGGACTGCGGCGGGCCGTCCGCCCCGGGTGATGATGATCTGCTCTCCGGCCTCCACCCGGTCGAGTAGCCGGGAGAGGGTCTTGCCTGCTTCGGCGACACCGACCGTGCTGGTGGGCTCCTCGGGGGAGGAGTCGATGGGAAGTGCACTCATACCGTCCACTGTAGCTCTGACCTCCGGATGGTTCCGGAGGTCACCGGAGCTATCCGGAGCTCCAGGTGTGCAGTGCGGAGGAGGTTCCGCCGTGACCTGACCCGGGATGCGGATCCGAGCTTCGAGGAGCGCGGTCAGGGGTGCTATGCGACCCCCGCGGCCGGCATCGCCGCCGAAAGGCCCAGGGCGCCGATCCCGCCGACGGCTCCGGCGAGCGCACCGCGGCGGCGGTCGGGCACGTGACCGAGGTCGAAGCGGGCCGCCAGGGCGAACAGGATGCCGCCGGTCATGAACCACGGCCCCCACAGGTAGGTGTACCAACGGCTCACCGGGAGCAGGTCCGGGGCGAGCACGACGGAGCCGGTCTCGACGAGGAAACCCTGCACCACGAAGAGGGTGCCGTGCCAGAACAGCAGCACGCCCGCGCCCCAGGCGGCGAACTGCAGGAGCGGGCTCACCGCCCGGCCCCGGACGCCGCGGGCGAGGGTGAGGCCCAGCAGTCCGCCGGCGACCTTGAGGAGGCCGGTGACCCACAGGGTGACCACGAACCAGGTGACCTGCTCCTCCATCAGCCGGACCAGGGAGGGGGAGATCGTCGTGGTCGCGCCCGCCGTACCGCCGAGCGCTCAGTAGAAGCTCGGCACGGCGAACGCGAACCCCCAGGCCGCGACCGCGTAGCCGGGCCACCGCCGACGAGGGCGCGCCGATTCCCGTTCTCCGGATCGTGATCTCGTCATGCCCGCACGCTACAGCGGACGGCCCCGATTCCTCGGCGGTCCTCAGAGCGGGCCGATCCCGCCCTTTCGGCGGCTGCCGCCGTACTCGGCGTGAAACCTCTTCTCCGGTCCAGCGGTCCCACGTCCATGAACGCGACCATGGCCGCCTGTCCTTCACTCCTGGTCAAGGAATGTTCGGTATGCCACCATTCGCGCATGATCGAATCATGGCCGGGCCCGTCCGCGGTGAATGAGAGATCCGGTAAGCGGTTCGTCCTGGCCGGGGTGGTCGGGATCCTGCTGCCCATCGGCCTCTTCGGATGGGCGTGGCTGATGGTCAGGCTTTTCCCCGATTCCCCGCAATGCGGTCACTACACCGGCTGTCTCGGCTTCCTCGTCCAAGCGTGGACGGTCGGGCGGTGGGTCGCGATCGTCCTCGCCTGGCCCTTGCTGTACCTGCTGCGGATACGGCCGTCCTGGCGCGTCGCCGTCCTGGCCGCCCTCTTCCTGGTGACGATCTGGAGGCTCGCCGAGGCGCTGCCGAACTCGCTGATCGACCTCTCCCTCATGCTCATCGTCTTCAGCGGCGTGATCGCCTACCCGGCTGCGTCCCTGCTGGCCATGTCCCGCACTCCCCGGCCGCTGCTCGCCTCCTCGGTCGCGCTGCTCCTGATCGTCTACGTTTCCGCCTCCCTGCTCGCGGTCTGACGTCGAGGCTTCACCCGGCGCTGTGAACCGCGCCGATGCCCTCATCGTGGTCGCGCGCGCGGAGTTTGGTCATGGCCCAGTTGACGTGGGTTTTCGCGGTCAGCGGGCTGATCACCATGCGGTCGGCGATCTGGTCGTTGGACAGGCCCCGCGCGACCAGGGCGACGGCCTCGCGTTCCCGGGCGGTCGGCTCCTCCAACCCGGCCGGGGCGCCGGTGCCGAGCAGCTGGGCGACGTACCGGTCGATCAGCCTGCGGGTGATCGACGGCGCGAGCAGGGCGTCACCGCGCGCGGCGACGCGTACGGCGTGCAGGAAGCCCTCCGGCTGGACGTCCTTGACCAGGAATTCGGCCGCGCCGGCGCGCAGCGCGTCGAAGACGTACTCGTCCAGGCCGTAGTCGGTCAGGATGACGACGTGCACCCCGGCCAGGGCCGGGTCCGCGGCGATGCGCCGGGTCGCCTCGACGCCGTCGACGATCGGTATCCGGATGTCGACGAGCGCGATGTCGGGCAGGTGCTCCCTGGCCAGTGCCAGGCCCTCCAGCCCGTCCCCGGTCTCGGCCACCACCTCGATGTCGTCCTCCAGGTCGAGGAGCGCGCGGAACCCGCTGCGGATGAGCGGCTGGTCGTCGACCAGCAGGACACGGATCACGGCGTCCGCTCCAGGGGAGTTCGGCGTGGACGGTGAAGCCGCCCTCGCCGCGCGGCGCCGCCCGCAGGCGACCGCCGAGGGCGGTGACGCGTTCGCGCATGCCGAGCAGCCCGACGCCGGGCGCGGGTACGGCGTGCGGTGCGGCCTCGCCGTCGTCGTCGACCTGGATGACCAGGGCGTCGGGACGGTGGTCGATCCGGACCGACGCGGTGGTGGCGGCGGCGTGCCGGGCGACGTTGGTCAGCGACTCCTGAACGATCCGGTACGCGGTCCGCTCCACCGCGGTCAGCTGATCGCCGTGAGCGGGGCGCGGCGGTCAGCCGGTCAGCCGGAGAGGCCGCCGTGTCCCGGAGCCTTCTCAGACCCGTTCCCAGTCGTGGCGTTCCAGGAAGGCGCGGTTGTCGACGGCGTACTCGGCGAAGGCGTCCTGGACCGTCTCCAGGTCGGCGACGTGCGTGCGGTACATGGCGTTGCGGACGCTGTCCTTGTACTCCAGCTCGTAGCCGCCGGGCTCCGGGGAGGTCTGGACGAAGTGCTCGCCGAAGACGACCAGGGCGGTGAACGGGTTCTGCGGGCCCATCGTGGCCAGCGCGTCGTGGACGAGCTGGAGGTCGGGGTCGATCAGGATCATCCCGTCGCCCGTGTGCATCTGCATGCCGGGGTAGGCGCCCAGCGGCTCGCGGTTGTGCACGAGCCGGCGCTGCGGGTCGTAGCAGACCAGCCCGCATTCCCGCGCCGCCTCGAAGGCGGCGCCCGACACCTCGTCGGCCCGTTCGCGCTCCACGGTGACGAGGGCGTACTCCGGGGAGACCTGCCGGGCCTCGGGCAGGCGCTCGGCGAACGCCGCCACCCCGGGGTGCGCCGCGGCGGCGTCGGGCTCCCCGCGGCGGAGCGCCTGGAAGACGTTCTCCGCGTGTTCCTTGGTGATCGGCTCGGGCTCGTACCAGACGGCCAGTTTGAAGCTCACCCCTCCATCGTCCTACAGCGGTGCCGGAGGGACGGACGACGCTCTCGGATGCCGAGGATTTCCCCGCCGTACGCCGTCCCGTGCGGAGCGGAACCGGGCACCGGCCGCGAAGGACTACCATCGGCGCAGTTCGGGAGCGAGGTGGCCGGGGTGGACTTTCGGGTGCTGGGGCCGGTCGGCGTGGCCGGCGACGGCGGGGAACCGCTGGACGTCGGTCCCCACCAGCAGCGGGCGGTGCTGGCCCTGTGCCTGCTCGCCGCGCCCCGGCCGGTCGCGCCGGCGCGGATCATCGACGCGCTCTGGGAGGACGGGCCGCCGCCGGGGGCGGTCAACACCGTCCAGGCCTACGTCTCCAAGCTCCGCCGCGTCTTCGAGCCGGACCGGCGGCGGACCACGCCCCCGTCGGTCCTGGTCAGCCGCCCCGGCGGCTACGCCCTCGCGATCGGTGCGGCCGACCTCGACCTGGCGCGGGCGCGCGGGTGCGCGGCCGAGGGCGGGCGGCTGGCCGCCGCCGGGGAGCACGCGGGGGCGGAGCGGGAGTTCCGGCGGGCGCTGGAGGAATGGCGGGGGGAGCCGCTGGCCGACTTCACCGGCGCCTCCTGGGCGGAGCAGGAGCGGGCCCACCTGGCCGAGTTCCGGCTGACGCTGGAGGAGGACGCGGCCGAGGCCGCCCTGGCGCTGGGCCGCGGCGACGCGCTCACCGGCGGGCTGGCCCGGCTGGTGGCCGCCCACCCGCTGCGGGAACGGCTCCGCGTGCTCGGCGCGCACGCCCTCTACCAGGCCGGGCGGCAGGCGGACGCGCTGGCCGTACTCGCCGAGGGTCGCAGGCTCCTGGCGGACGAGCTCGGCCTGGACCCGGGGCCGCCCGCACGGGAGATGGAACGGCGCATCCTCACCCAGGACCCGGCGCTCACCCCTCGCACCCAGGTCCGCAGGGCGTCCGGGACGGGCACCCTGCCGTCGGCGGGGTCGGCGGGGTCGGCGGGGTCGGCGGGGTCGGCCGCTTCGGTGGTCTCGGCGCCCCGGCTGGTCGGCAGGGGCGCGGAGACCGCCGTTCTCGACCGGGCGGTCACCGGCGACGGGCACCGGGTGGTGCTGCTGGCCGGGGAGCCCGGCATCGGCAAGACGAGCCTGGCCGAGCACGCCGCCGCGACCGCGGAGGCCGCCGGGCGGCGGGTGGCGTGGGGCCGCTGCTGGGACGGGAGCGGCGCCCCGCCCTTCTGGCCGTGGACGCAGGCCGCCGCGGAGCTGGCGGGACCGGGCGCGGAACCAGGGTCGGGCGCGGAACCAGGGTCGGGCGCGGACGCGGGACCGGGCGCGGACGCGGGGTCGGGCGCGGACGCAGGGTCGGGCGCGGACGCGGGACCGGGCGCGGAACCAGGGGCGGGCGCGGACGCGGGATCGGGGCCGGTGGACGCGGCCGGATCCGGTCCGGGTCAGGCGGGACCGGGCGCGGGTCCTGCGGGGCCGGGGGAGTACGGCGGAGCGGGAGGGCGGGGCGAGGGCGGGCGGTTCCGGTTCTACGAGGCCTTCGCCCGGCGGCTGAACGGGTACGGCAGGGTCCTGATCGTCCTGGACGACCTCCAGTGGGCCGACGCCTCCTCGATCCGGCTGCTGGAGTTCCTCGCCTCGACCCGGCTCTGCCCGGAGCTGACCGTGGTGGCCGCCTACCGGGACACCGACGTACGGCCCGGCGGGGCGCTGGAGCACGCCCTCGGCACGCTGGCGCGGCTGGCGCACGTGCGGCGGCTCGCCGTACGGGGCCTGGCCGAGGACGACGTCCGCGCGTATCTCGGCCGGGCCGGGGCCGACCCCGGCCGGGCCGCGGAGATGGTCCGGCTCACCGCGGGCAACCCGTTCTTCCTCGGCGAGGTACTGCACCTGGCCGAGGGGTCCGGGACCTCGGGGACCCCGGGGTCCCCGCTGACCGGCGCGGTCCCGGCGGTCCCGGCGGGCCCGGTCGCGCCGGCCGGCCTGTCGGACGTGGTGCGCGGCCGGCTGGCGGGGCTGCCGCCCGGGACGGAGGAGGTGCTGGCCGCCGCCGCCCTGCTCGGCCGGGACGCGCCCGCCGACGTCCTGCTCCGGGTCGTGGATCTGCCCGAGGAGGAGGTGCTCGACGTCCTCGACGCCGCGGTCCGGGCCCGGCTGCTGACCGAGGGGGACGGGCCGGCCTGCCGGTTCGTCCACGACATCGTCCGCGACGTGCTGCGCGAGGCGCTGCCGCCGCTGCGGCGCAGGCGCCTGCACGACCGGATCGCCGAGGTGCTGGAGGAGCGGGGCGGCACCCGGCTGGTCGAGATCGCCCACCACTACGGCGAGGGGGTGCTGAGCGGGCGCACGGCGGCCAAGGCCGTCGGCTACGCCCGGCGCGCGGCGGCGCAGGCCGCGGCCCAGTTCGCGCACGAGGACGCGGTGGAGCACCTGGAGCGGGCGGTCGCCCTGACCGGCGCCCTGCCCCGGTCCGACGACGCGCTCCGCTGCGACCTCCTGCTCGACCTGGCCGAGGCGCAGGCGGCGGCGGGCATGAGCACGGCCGCCCATGCCCGGCTGGAGGAGGCCGCGCGGATCGCCGAGGACCTCGGCGACGACAACCGCCTGGCCCGGGCGGCGCTGGGCCTGTCGGACCAGATCTACACGGCCATGTACGAGGAGGTGACCGACGTCGAGCGGCTCGCCGGGCGCATCGACCGGGCGCTCGCCTCGGACCTGGCCGAGGGCTCGCCGTGGCGCGCCCGGCTGCTGGCCGCCTCGGCGTTCATCGGCTCCACGGGCCGGCCCGTCGCGCGGAGCCTGGAGCGGGCGGCGCAGGCCGTACGGCTGGCGCGCCGCGGCGGCGACGAGCGGGCCCTGTCCAGGACGCTGATCGCCTGGGAGCTGCTGCTGCGCTCCGGCGACGACCACGACCTGCGGCGGGCGGTCATCGACGAGATCGTGGAGCTGGGCGTGCGCACCGGCGACCTAGTGACCGAGTGGATCGGCCGGGAGACCGACCACGTCGAGCGGACCGCCCGGGGCGAGCGCGACGGCGCGGCGCAGGCCCTCGCCTGGCTGCGGGAGAACGCCGAGCGGCTCCGGCTGCCCTCGCTGGCGGGTCTGGCCGCCTGGCAGAGCGCGGTCCACGCCTATCTCGACGGGCGGTTCGATGACGCGCTGGCGGCGGCCGAGGAGGCGGAGGCGGCCCACCCGGAGGGGGCGCTCGGCCGCGACGACGCGCACCTGCGCCGTCAGACGCTCCGCTTCCTGGCCCTGCGCGCGGACGGGCGTCCGGCCGAGGCGCTGGCGCTGGCCGAGGAGACCCTCGGCGCGCGCCCCGGGCAGCGGCCCTGGCGGCTCCTGCGCTGCCTGGCCCTGGCCGACCTGGGCCGGGCGGAGGAGGCGCGGGCGGACTTCGCCGGCCTGGCCCGCGACGGGTGCGCGGAGCTCCTGCCCGACCTGGGCTACCGGTTCGTCGCGGACGCGGCCGGCGAGCTGTGCGCCGCGCTCGGGGAGGCGGAGGCCGGCCGGGTCCTGGCGGACCGCCTGGCCCCGCACGCGGGACGCCTGCTGGGCTGGTCGGTCACCGACCTGTGCCTGGCCCGGCTGGCCCTGTCGGCCGGCGACCGGGACCGGGCCGCGGAACACCTGCGGGCGGCCGAGGCGTTCGTGCGCCGCGCCGGGGTCCGCGTCCACGGACCCGCCCTGCGGGAGCTGCGGGCGCGGCTCTCCGGCTGAGCCCGGGACCGGGCGGGCGGCGGGGGCGGAAATCCGGCGCGCCGGAGATGGCGGAACATGCATGTACGGGGGAGCATTGGGCATGTCTCCACACCGCTGAAGGGCGGTGAAATGATCGAAATCTGGCCGGGTGACCCCTATCCTCTGGGGGCCACCTACGACGGCGCGGGGACCAACTTCGCGCTCTTCTCCGAGGCCGCGGAGAAGGTCGAGCTGTGCCTGTTCGACGACGAGGGCGAGGAGACCAGGGTCTCGCTCATCGAGGTCGAGGGCCACGTCTGGCACGGCTACCTGCCCCGGGTCGGTCCGGGGCAGCGGTACGGCTACCGCGTGCACGGTCCCTACGATCCGGGCTCGGGGCAGCGCTGCAACCCCGCCAAGCTCCTCCTCGACCCCTACGCCAAGGCGATCGAGGGCGACGTGGCGTGGGACGAGGCGGTGTACGGCTACCGCTTCGGGCGGCCGGACAGCCGCAACGACGCGGACTCGGCGCCGTTCATGCCGCTCTCCGTGGTGGTCAACCCGTTCTTCGGATGGGGGCACGACCGGCCGCCCGCCACGCCGTACCACGACACGGTGATCTACGAGGCGCACGTCAAGGGCCTGACGGTCAACCACCCGAAGATCCCGGAGCGGATCCGCGGCACCTACGCCGCCATCGGACACCCGGAGATCATCGACCACCTGACCGCGCTCGGCGTGACGGCGATCGAGCTCATGCCGGTGCACCAGTTCGTCACCGACCACATGCTCGTCGACAAGGGGCTGTCGAACTACTGGGGCTACAACACCATCGGCTTCTTCGCCCCGCAGAACACCTACTCCTCGAGCGGTCAGCGCGGCGGCCAGGTGCTGGAGTTCAAGGCCATGGTCAAGGCGCTGCACGAGGCGAACATCGAGGTCATCCTCGACGTGGTCTACAACCACACCGCCGAGGGCAACCACCTGGGCCCGACGCTGAGCATGCGCGGCATCGACAACGCGGCCTACTACCGGCTCGTCGACGACGACCGGCGCTACTACATGGACACCACCGGCACCGGCAACAGCATGTTCATGCGCTCGCCGCAGGTGCTGCAGCTGATCATGGACTCGCTGCGCTACTGGGTCACCGAGATGCACGTGGACGGGTTCCGGTTCGACCTGGCGGCCACGCTCGCCCGCGAGCTGCACGAGGTGGACCGGCTGAGCGCCTTCTTCGACCTGGTCCAGCAGGACCCGGTGCTGTCGCGGGTCAAGCTCATCGCCGAGCCGTGGGACGTCGGCCCCGGCGGCTACCAGGTGGGCAACTTCCCGGCCCGGTGGACCGAGTGGAACGGCCGCTACCGCGACACGATCCGCGACCTGTGGCGGGGCGAGCCCGCCGCGCTGCCCGAGTTCGCCTCCCGGCTGACCGGCTCCAGCGACCTCTACCAGGACGACAGCCGCCGTCCCGCCGCCTCCATCAACTTCGTCACCTGCCACGACGGCTTCACCCTCACCGACCTGGTCTCCTACAACCACAAGCACAACGAGGCCAACGGCGAGGACAACCGCGACGGCACCGACGACAACCGGTCCTGGAACTGCGGGGCCGAGGGGCCCGCGACGCTGGCCATCGAGTCGCTGCGCGAGCAGCAGAAGCGCAACTTCCTGACCACGCTGTTCCTGTCGCAGGGCGTGCCGATGCTCTCCCACGGCGACGAGCTCGGCCGCACCCAGCAGGGCAACAACAACGTCTACTGCCAGGACAACGAGCTCAGCTGGGTCGACTGGTCCGACGTCAGGGAGAACTGGCTGCTGCTGGAGTTCACCCGGAAACTGGCCAAGCTCCGCGCCGACCACCCGGTCTTCCGGCGGCGCCGCTTCTTCTACGGCCGGCCGGTGCGCGGGTCGGAGGACGAGCTGAGCGACATCGCCTGGCTCACCCCGCACGGGAAGCGGATGACCGACGCCGACTGGAACGTCGGGTACGCCAAGTCGCTGGCCGTCTTCCTGAACGGCGAGGCCATCACCGAGCCGGACCGGCGGGGACGGCGCATCACCGACGACTCGTTCCTGCTGCTGATCAACGCCCACCACGACACCATCAAGTTCACGATCCCGGAGGATTACGGCGACATGTGGCTGACGGAGATCGACACGGCGATGCCGATCACGGTCGACACCCCGCTCTGCCGGGCGGGGGAGGGCGTGCCCGTGGCGGGCCGCTCGATGCGGGTGCTGCGCCGTGTCTGAGCCCGTGTCCGGCCCCGCGTCCGAGTCCGTGTCCGGCACCCGCCCCGCTTCCGGATCCGCGGCCGGGTCCGTGTCCGCCGCCCGGGCCGGGGGCGCCGCCGGGGCGGCTCCGGTGTCAACCTACCGCCTCCAGCTGACCCCCGACTTCGGCTTCGACCGGGTCGCCGAGCTCGCCCCCTACCTGCGCGACCTCGGGGTGAGCCACGTCTACCTCTCCCCGGTCCTGCAGGCCGTGCCCGAGTCGCGGCACGGCTACGACGTCACCGACCACACGCGGATCCGCGAGGAGTTCGGCGGGATCGACGGCCTGCGGGCGATGGCCGCGACGCTGGCCGGGCACGGGATCGGCATCGTGGTGGACATCGTGCCCAACCACATGACGGTCCCGGTGCCCGAGTCGGGCAACGCGCCGCTGTGGTCGGTGCTCGCCGAGGGGCCCGCCTCGCCGTACGCGCGGTGGTTCGACATCGAGTGGACCGGCGGCAAGGTGAACATGCCGGTGATCGGCGACGACACCGCGCCCGTGGTGGACGGCGACGTGCTGCGCTACCACGACCACGCCTTCCCCTACCCGGACACGCACTACCGGCTGGTCGACTGGCGGCGCGGTCCCGGCTACCGGCGCTTCTTCGACGTGTCCTCGCTGATCGGCCTGCGGGTGGAGGACCCGGAGGTCTTCGACGCCACCCACCGGGTGATCCTGGACCTGGTCGCCGAGGGCGTGATCGGCGGCCTGCGGGTCGACCACCCCGACGGCCTGGCCGACCCGCGCGGCTACCTGGCCCGGCTGCGCGCCGCGTCGGGCGTGTGGACGGTCGCCGAGAAGATCCTCGTCGGCGACGAGCGGCTCCCGGACGACTGGGCGTGCGACGGGACCACCGGCTACGAGGCGCTGAACCGGATCACCGGGCTCTTCGTCGACCCGGCAGGGAAGGAACCGCTGGTCGAGGAGTTCGTCCGGCGGACCGGCATGCCGCGCGACTACGCCGAGGTCGTCTACGCCGCCAAGAAGCACGTCCTCGACCTGTTCTTCGGCGCCGAGATCGACCGGCTGCACGCGGTCGTCGGCACCGACCGCGACACGCTCGCCGAACTGCTGGCGGCCATGCCGGTCTACCGGGCCTACGCGGTCCCCGGGGAGGCGGTGCCCGCGGCCTCGGCGGCGATCGTGGAGGCGGCCGGCGAGCTGGCCGCCGCGCGGCTGCCCGAGGGCGCGCCCGTCGCCGAGACCGTGGAGAAGGTGCTGTACGGCCCGGCCGAGGCCGTCGTCCGGTTCCAGCAGACCTGCGGCCCGGTGATGGCCAAGGGGGTCGAGGACACCGCCCTCTACCGCTGGTACCCGCTGTCCTGCCTGAACGAGGTGGGCGGCGAGCCCGACCGGTTCGGCTCGCCGGTGGAGGAGTTCCACGCGTTCTGCCACCGGATGGCCCCGGGCACGATGACGACCCTGTCCACCCACGACACCAAGCGCTCGGAGGACGTCCGGGCCCGGCTGGCCGTGCTGTCGGAGCTGCCCGGCGCGTGGACGGAGGCGGTCGAGGGGTGGGCCGCGAAGGTCTCCTTCGACCCGGCGCTGGACTACCTGGCCTGGCAGAACCTGATGGCCGCCTGGCCGATCGGCCCGGACCGGTTCTTCGACTACCTGTTCAAGGCGGCCCGCGAGGCCAAGACCGCGATCTCCTGGGCCACGCCCGACCCGTCCTACGAGAAGGGCCTGCGGGCCTTCGTGGAGCGGGCGATCGACGAGTGCGGCCCCTCGATCGGGGAGTTCGCCGCCCGGATCGAGCCCTACGCCCGGTCCAACTCGCTGGGCCAGAAGCTCGTCCAGCTCATGATGCCGGGCGTGCCCGACCTGTACTGGGGCAACGAGATCACCGACTTCTCCCTGGTGGACCCGGACAACCGCCGCCCGGTCGACTTCGGCCTGCGCGCCTGGATGCTCGCCGCGGACGGGACGCCCGGCGGTCCCGGGTCCGCCGGGTCCGCCGGGGCCGCCGAGGACTCCGTGGCCGCCGGAGCCGTCCGGGCCGCCGGATCGTCCGGGTCCGTCGGGCCGTCCGGGGCCGGGTGGTCCGGCTGGGACGCCGCCAAGCTGCTGGTCACCCGGCAGGCGCTCGGCCTGCGGCGGCGGATCGACCCCGCGGCGCCGTACGTCCCGCTGGAGACCGGGGAGCACGCGGTCGCCTTCGCCCGCGGCGAGCGGGCCGTGGCCGTGGCGACCCGGCTCCCCGTCGGCCTGGAGCGGCGCGGCGGCTGGGGGAGCGAGACGCTCACGCTCCCGCCCGGCCACTGGCGGGACCTGCTGTCCGGCGCCGAGCACACCGGGCGCATCCCCATGGCCCACCTGCTCTCCTGCCACCCGGTCGCACTGCTGGAAAGGGACTGATCGATGTTCGAGGTGTGGGCGCCGCAGGCGGGCGCCGTCGAGGTGGAGATCGACGGGACCCGGCACGCGATGCGGCGCGGGAACGGCGGCTGGTGGTCGGCGGAGGTGCCGGGGGCCGGGCACGGCACCGACTACCGGTTCCGGCTGGACGGCGGCGACCCGCTGCCCGACCCGCGGACCCGGTGGCAGCCCGAGGGGATCTTCGGGCCGAGCCGGGTCTACGACCACGACCGGTTCACCTGGAGCGACGACCTGTGGACGGGCCGGGCCCTGCCCGGCTCGATCGTCTACGAGCTGCACATCGGGACCTTCACCCCGGAGGGCACGTTCGAGGCGGCGATCGGCAGGCTGGAGCACCTGGTGGCCCTCGGCGTCGACTTCGTCGAGGTCATGCCGGTGCCGCCGGTCCCCGGCGGGCGCAACTGGGGCTACGACGGGGTGGACCTGTGGGCCGTCACCGACAACTACGGGGGTCCTGACGGGTTCAAGCGGTTCGTGGACGCCTGCCACCGCCAGGGGCTCGGCGTGATCCTCGACGTCGTCTACAACCACCTCGGCCCGTCCGGCAACTTCCTGGCCCCCTTCGGCCCGTACTTCCACTCCTCCGCCTCCTCCTTCTGGGGCCAGGCGGTCAACCTGGACGGCCCCGGCTCCGACGAGGTGCGGCGCTACTTCATCGGCAACGCGCTGCAGTGGCTGCGCGACTACCACGTCGACGGCCTGCGGCTGGACGCCGTGCACGCGCTGCACGACGACCGGGCCGTGCACTTCCTGGAGGAGCTGGCAGGAGAGGTGGACGCCCTGTCGGCCGCCGTCGGCCGCCCGCTGACGCTCATCGCCGAGTCCGACCTCAACGACCCCCGGCTGATGACCCCGCGCGAGGCCGGCGGGTACGGCCTGGCCGCCGCCTGGAACGACGACGTGCACCACGCCCTGCACACGGCGGTCACCGGCGAGCGGCACGGCTACTATGACGACTTCGCCGGAGGGCCGTCCGGGTCCCCGGCCGCCGCCCTGGCCAAGGTGCTGACCTCGGCCTACTACCACGACGGGACCTACTCGTCGTTCCGGGGCCGCAGCCACGGCCGCCCGGCCCGGCACGTCCCCGGCCACCGGTTCGTCGTCTGCGCGCAGAACCACGACCAGATCGGCAACCGGGCCGAGGGCGACCGGGTCGACCCCGAGGCGCTCCGGCTGGCCGCCGGGCTCCTGCTGACCTCGCCCTTCACCCCGATGCTGTTCATGGGGGAGGAGTGGGGGACGCGCACGCCGTTCCTGTTCTTCACCGACCACGTCGAGCCGCAGCTGCGCGAGGGCGAGGCCGACCGGCGGCGGCGGGAGTTCGTCGGCTTCGGCTACGACGACTGGGCGGACAAGGCGCCCGACCCGGGGGAGGAGCTGACGTTCCTGCGCTCCAAGCTCGACTGGAGCGAGCTGGAGCAGGACGCGCACCGCGCCCACCTCGACTGGTACCGGGCGCTCATCGCGCTCCGCCGGGCCCACCCCGACCTGTCCGACCCGCGCCTGGACCGGGTCCGGGTGGAGCACGAGGACTCCTGGCTGGTGGTGCACCGGGGCGCGTTCCGGGTGGCCGCCAACCTCGGCCGGTCCCCGGTCGCGCTCCGGGTCCGGCCCGCCGAGATCGTCCTGGCCTCCGACCCCGGCACCCACCTCGACGGCGACGACCTCACCCTGCCCGCCCGCTCCCTGGCGGTCCTCAGACTGACCGCTTGACGGCTCCGCCGCCCTCGCCGGGCGGAGTGCGGTCGGTCAACTCATGATCACTCCGTCGGCCGCCGGATCGGCCAGGCCACCTGGGTGAGCAGGTCCGTCTCGGCGGTCACGGCCGGGTCGTTGAGATAGGTCTCCCGCGGCGGACCGGCGATCTCGTGACCGTGCCGGGCGATCCAGGAGGTCAGGGCGTGATAGGCGCGCGCGACCTCGTCGTAGCGGCCCTGGTGGACGGTGACCGCGGCGGTGACCTCGTCCGTCCGGCCGACCTGCACGGAGGAGGGCGCGGCGACGGGTGACGCGATCGGTATGCAGACGTCGATGTCGCCGTCGTTGTCCGTGTCGATGACATCGTGGAACACCAGGAAGGGGGCGCCGGCCGGTTGCCGGCCGGCCTGCGTGAGGACCCCGATGACGGTGCCGAAGCCCTCGGCGACCGCCGCGCCGACACCGGCCAGATCGGTACGGCGGCGCACCGAGGCCACGGTCTGCGCGGGCAGGGTCTCGACAGTGATCGTGTAGTCCATGAGGCTCTCCTCGCCGTCGATCAACCGGGTGACGACGGCCAGCATGTGATCGTGGCGATCGCGCTCCGCCCGCAGTCGCCGCCGGTGCGCGGTCAGCAGGCCGGAGACCTCCGCCGGGGAGGCCGCCAGCACCCGCCTGATCTCCTCGATCGGCATGTCGAGCGCCCGCAGCCTGCGGATCGTCTCCGCCCTGCCCGCCTGGCTGAGCGCGTAGTAGCGGTAGCCGTTGGAGGCGTCGACCTTCGCCGGCCGCAGCAGATCCAGCTCGTCGTAGCGGCGCAGCGCCTTGACCGACAGCCTGGTCATGGCCGAGAACGTGCCGATCAGCACCAGCTGAACCATCGTCAACCCCAATCACACTCTGATCCGTTCACCGTCGCCCCTTCCCCCGGGGGAGAGTCAACCCGACGGCCTCGATACGGCCGGAGTCGGAGTGCACGACCGCGTTGGCGACCGGTTCGCTCAGCAGGAGCAGGAGGTCGTCGAGGGCCGGGGCGGACAGATGTCCGGACAGTGAGTCCCTGGCCCATTCCCGGGCTCGGGAAACGGACGCCGCGTTTCCCGGGAATTCCCGCTGCCGGATGTTCCGGGCGGTGTCCGAGAATTCTCCGGGGATTCGCGATGGCGGACCGGGCCGCGCATTCTCATGCGTTCACCTCGGCCATGATGATGTCGGCGGCGTTGTCGGCCTCGGCCACCACCCATCTGTCCCGCCGCCACAGCCGCGCCCACCACGGCCGCCAGGTGAAGACCCAGCCGCAGTAGCGCCGGATGACGGTGATGCGGACCGGGTCACCGGCCGCCGTACGGACCTCCAGGACCGGTTCCCCGCCGGCCGGGAGGACCAGCGAGGCGCACACGCCGAGACCGTGCAGGTCCCAGCCCAGCCGCACCAGGTGCATGAACCTCTCGTACCGCTCGCCCGCCGTCATGGTTCCGCCCTTCCGCACCCGTCCGACGCCTCCGGCGGAGAGGAGGGGTCCGCCGGACGGGCGCGCGACCTGATCCGCACTCCGCCCCCACGCCCTGCATCCCGCCCTCCGCGATCCGGCCGGAGGTGATGAACTGCTTTCTTTTCCGCGCTGTCCGGCGGAGAAGTCCTCTGTCTAGACTGCCTTTCCGTCGATTGATCGGTAATGGGGTCGGCAATCCACGCGACGCCCGATAATGACGGCCGTCGGTGTGGTGTGGTGTGGAGCCGGTGCAGTCGATTAATCGAAAAGACCGTTTTTTGCTATTTGAGGAGGAATGCGATGAGCGTCGCGTCGTCTTTGGACCCGGGCTCGCCGCGCGTGCGGTTCGGCGCGGAGCTGCGCCGCCTGCGCGAGACCGCCCAGCTCTCGCAGGCCGCCGTGGCCGCCCGCCTGGGGTGCACGCAGACGCAGGTGAGCCGCCTGGAGATGGCCAGCCGCACCCCGTCACGGTCGGACGCGGAGAAGCTGGACCGGCTCTTCGGCGAGGCCGACGGCGTCTCCTTCACCGGCCTCTACCAGCGCATCGTCTCTCGCCCCGGCGGCCCGGTCTGGTTCCGCAGCTGGGCCGAGGAGATCGAACCCACCGCCCTCGTCCTCCGCTCCTGGGACCCGCTGCTCGTCCCGGGCCTGCTGCAGACGGAGGCCTACGCGCGCCATCTGTTCAGCCGAGAGCCCAGGATCACCCCGGAGGAGGTGGATGAGCGCCTTGCAGCACGTATGGGACGGCAACAGATCCTCGACCGGGACGCCCCTCCGCTGATCCTTGTTCTCATCGATGCGGGTGTGCTGCGTCGTCGGGTCGGTGACCAGGAAGTCATGCGAGAGCAACTCGGCCACCTACTGGAGGTCGCGCGGCGGCCCGCCGTCTCGATCCAGGTGGTCGACCCGGAATGCCTTCCGGGATTGGCGGGAGCCTTCATGATCGCCGAGTTGCCGAACGGTTATCCGATCACCGTCCACGCGGACTCACCAGCCCAAGGGCAGGTCTCGACCGATCCCGATATCGTGACCGCTATCCAAAACCGATATGAGGCCGTACGGCTGTGGGCCTATCCTGAGCACGTATCCCTCAAGATGATCGAGGATGTGAAGCGGGAATGGACCTGAGCGCCGCCGCGTGGCGGAAGTCGTCCCGATCTTCAGGGAACGGCGGCCAGTGTGTCGAGGTCGCCGACAACCTGTCCGGTGTGGTCGCCGTCCGCGACAGCAAGGACCCCGACGGCCCCAAGCTGCTGTTCACCCCCGCCGAGTGGCGGGCCTTCGTCGGCGGCGTCAAGGCCGGCGAGTTCGACCTCTGACCCCGACGCGCCTCCTGCCTCGACCTGGGGACCGTGACGGCAGCCAACGAACCGGGAGATCGCGCAAGAAGCATGAGCACCGATTCCCGTAGTGGTGGCCGTACCGGAGGGCGGTACTCACGGTTCCAGCCGACCACCGCCGGATGGGAGTGGTCGGAGGCGATGGTCCTGTCGCCGCGTGCCGAAGGTCTCCGATCACCGTCGGCGGGCCGATGCTTCGAGACGGACCGGTCGATCGCCCTGCACCGAACGCGTGCGAGAGCAGATAGCGGGAAATGCCGGTCCGGCTGCTGACAACCCTGGTTGAGTACTCCCATCCCGGTTCCGATCAGGGCCTATCCAGCGAGCAGGAGGCTGACGGCGTGACGCACGACAACGGTGAGCTCATCCTCTACCGCACGGAGGACGGCCGTGCGGAGATCCAGTTGCGGGCCGCAGAGGGGACCGTCTGGCTGACCCAGGCGGAGATGGCAGAGCTCTTCGACACGAGTCTCCAGAACATCAACCAGCGCATCACCGCGATCATCCAGGACGGAGAGCTGACCGAGGCAACTATCAACTCTGAGTTGATGGTTCGCCAGGAAGGTTCGCGGCAGGTCCGTCGTGAGGTACGGGTCCACAACCTCGACATGGTTCTCGCGGTCGGTTACCGGGTGCGCTCCCCCAGAGGGATCCAGTTCCGCCAGTGGGCGACCACGACCCTGCGGGAGTACCTCGTGAAGGGATTCGTCCTCAACGACCGGCGGCTCAAGGAGCCCGGCGGCGGGTTCGACTACTTCGACGAACTGCTCGAGCGAATCCGGGAGATCCGGGCCTCCGAGAAGCGCTTCTACCAGAAGATACGCGACCTCTTCGCGGAGACGAGCGTTGACTACGAGAAGACGTCCGACGCCGCCGAGACCTTCTTCGCGACCATCCAGAACAAGCTCGTCTACGCGGTGACCGGATGCACCGCGGCCGAGCTGGTCGTCAAGCGCGCCGATCCCGGTAAGCCCAACATGGGGCTCACCTCGTGGCAGGGCGGTCGGGTCCGCAAGAGCGATGTCGCGATCTCGAAGAACTACCTCGACTCCGACGAGATCAGCACGCTGAACATGCTGACCACGCAGTTCCTGGACTTCGCCGAGCTGCGGGCCCGACGTCGACAGCAGATCACCATGGCCGAGTGGGCCGAGGCCACGGACCGGTTCATCGCGGCCAACGAGATGGACGTGTTGAAAGGGCCTGGCCGGGTCACCGCCGAGCGGGCTGCGGGCATCGCCCACGAACGGTTCGCGGGGTTCGACGCGCAGCGCCGGGCGCTGGAGGCCGCACGCGCAGAGGAGGAGGCGGAGCAGGAGCTGCGCGAGCTCCTCGCCGGCCAGGACGAGAATGTGCTCGATGACCTCGGAGAGATCGAGAACGACATCGAACGGCGCCGCTGGAATCGGCGGCCGGACGCTGACCGGTAGGACCCTCGGAACATACGGATACCTGTTCGGCAACCGGGAGCGTGGGACGCGATGAACGCACGCGCCTCCCCGCTCACGGCACCTTGGCGACCACGCCGAGGAGGCCGGGCTTGCCGAGGTCGTAGGCGGTGTCCTCCTCGAACTCCGGGCGCCACGCCTGGACCGGGACGATTCCGGGGTCGAGCACCTCCAGGCCCTCGGTGTAGGCGGCGAGGTGGGCCGGGCCCCGCGTGGTGACCGATCCGGCGGTGGTGGTGCGGTAGACCGCCTTCGCCTGGTCGTGGGCCGCCACCGGACGGTCTCCGGCGTGGACGTGGGAGATCACCAGATGGCTGCCGGGGACCATGACCTCGCGGACCGCCGCGACGATGGCCGCCGCGTCGGCGTCGTCGGGGATGAAGTGGAGCATGGACAGCAGGATCACGGCCACCGGCTGGTCGAAGTCGATCCTCGACCGGATCTCGGGGTGGTCGAGCAGGGCCTTGGGCTCGCGCATGTCGGCCTGGACGACGACGGTGTGCGGGTTGTCCTCCAGCAGGGCCCGGCCGTGGGCCAGGACGATGGGGTCGTTGTCGACGTAGACGACCTTCGCGTCGGGGATGATCCGGTGGGCGACCTGGTGGACGTTCTCCTGGGTGGGCAGGCCGGAGCCGATGTCCAGGAACTGGCGCACGCCCCGTCCGGCGATCTCGGTCACGGCGCGGGAGAGGAAGGCGCGGTTGGACCGGGCGTTGGCCCGTGACTCCGGGATCAGCTGGATGATCTTCTCTGCGGCCTCGCGGTCGGAGGCGAAGTTGTCCTTGCCGCCCAGGTAGTAGTCGTACATCCGGGCCACGCTGGGGATCGACGGATCGATCCCGGCGGGTGCCTGCTCGTCTTCCATGCCGCTCTCCTCGGACCACGCTTGATCACTCTGCTGGTGATGCTAGATGACGTACGAGGATTTTTTGATCTTTATGCGGATCTTCTGGGAATGTGATGCCGCTCCCCGGGTGGGCGCGGGTCGGTGGGGTCCGCGGAACCGAGGGCGGGGCGCTCCGCCGGATCTCAGGACGGACCGGGGCGGTCAGGATGCGCCGGATCTCGGGACGAGCCGGATCTCAGAGCAGGCCGTAGCGGGCGCCGATGGCCCTGGCCTCCTCCTCGGTCACCTGGCTCGGGGTCCGGGCGAGGGCCTGGCGGAGGTCGGAGACGATCGTGTCGCCCGAGGCGCGGATGCGCGTGCGGTGGTGGGCGAGCCGCTCGTCGAAGCGCTTGGCCGCCGGGCCGGTCCAGACCTTGCCGGAGTGGAAGGCCTGGAACGGCGTCTCGACGGTCTTCTCGACCTCCTCCAGCAGCGGTTCGACCATCCGGAGCGCTTCTCCCAGCGCCTCGTGGAGCGGATTGGGCACCATCTCGGCCATGGTCCGGTCAGTCCTTCGCAGAGGAGTTCGCAGGGGAGGGGGAGGCGGCCTCCGCGGACGGGCTCGCCGCCGGGGCACCGGCATCGGTGATCAGCTTCGGCGCGATCAGCTTCATCATCGCCGCCACGTCGGCGGCGTTGTCCCGCCCTTCGACACCGATCTCCAGTTGGACGGAGAGCCATGATCCATTGCCGAGAAGGTGAGCGTACGCGGCATGGTTCTCACCACCCGGGGACGTGAAGTAGGCACCGATGGATCCGGGAACGATCTCCGGTAGAGCTTTGGCGCCGTCATCGAGATACTCCTCGATCGCCGCCCGGTCTTTTCCAGGTGATAGGTCGATCACCAGGATGTTCTCCTGGTCGTTTCTCCGACGAACCACACAGACTCCCATGTCCGAGCCGTCGTCACTGGTGAGATTGAAGCGACCGTGGACTAGTGGGTCACGCACACCGGTCATCAGTTCCACTGCCTTCAGTGGAACGTGGTCGCAGATGTACGGTGGAGCGGCCACAGCTGGCAATGGAGAGCGGTCGATCGGGGTGACTTCTTCGTTCTGGCAGGCGGTGGACAGGGCCAGTACGCACATCAGCGTCACGAGTGAAATGAAGGGTCTGTTCATCATGATTCGTAGGGGGCGAAGCCGTTGGAGAATCCTTGGTCCAGGCGATTCTCGACATCCCGCCAACGTTGTCCCGCAGGTCCGCTGAGCCACCTCTGGTAGGCCTCGAGCTTCCTGTCCTTGTCGATGTCGTTGGCAGCCTTCTCGTCGATCATCTCTTCCCTGGTCATAAGGGTTCGGCCGTCCTCCTTGAGGAAGTTGTTGGGGTTGTGGCGAGGGTCGTCTCCATTCTTCATGTCTTCCAGAGAGGCCCAAGGATGCGTCGAGGCGGCGGGTTCGGCGGAACCGAACAGGCCGTGCTTGAGCATGGCCTGAGCGGTGAGGTCGTGCACGAGGTTTCGGGTCCGGTCGACGGTGGTGTTGGCGGCCTCTCGGGCGTCGCTCTCGGCCTCTCCCTTGACGATGTCCTCGGCCAGTCCCGTCCACGACCCCACGACACCGGACACGATGGGCCATGCCCCTGCCTGCGGAAAGGCGAGGCCGGTGTTGAGCGCAGCCAAGAGCGCCTTCGTGTTCCGCTTCTGTGCTTCGTCCAGTTCCTTGCCACCCTCGATCTTGACCAGTTCGGCCGCGTCCGTGATCAGGCCGAATCCTGCGCCGATCCGTCTCGCGCCGGAGAGGATCGCATCGTTTCTCCGCTCGGTATCCGTGATCTGGGCAGCGTTGTCGAGGAGCCATCCGGCGAACGCCGTCTGAGCGGTGGTCACGAGCGAGAACGCCTTGGGATCCGCGAACGCCTCTTTCATCACCCGGCGCAACTCCGTCTTGTCGAACTGCGCTCCCCAGGGATCCTCTCCAAGAGCGTTGGAGTTGTCGGAGCTTCGTACCCCGGGAACAACACCATCGCCACTTCTTTCGGCGACGTGGTTGACGTCCCGGATGTACTCGGACAGCACGAGCCCCGTGAAGGACGGCGGCACGGCCGGGTCCGGAGGCTGACGGTTCTTGATGCGATCGGCTTCGAGGTGGATGAACTCGGAGGCGAGTTTCGCCGACCAATAGCCGCGGGAGGGCTCGTCCGGGGTGCCGGAGTGGTCGCGGAAGCGGAGCATGGCGGCTTCCAGGGCCTTGCCCAGGGCCACACCGCCGTCGCTCATCGTCCCCTGGGTCAGATGGCGCTTCAGCGCCGTGGGGTCGCCGACGAAGAAGTCCTGGGCCGCCTCGGGATGGCGGCCCAGCGCGTTCATCGCGTCCACCAGGACCTGCGGTTCCATCGCCCTGACGTACTTCGCCCCGTCGACCTTCCTGGCGACGTCGACCAGGAAGGCGGTGGCGAAGGTGCCGTGCCTGAGGGCGAGGCCGATCGCCTGGTGGTTGCGGCGCTGCTGCCAGTGGTCGCCCGACTCCGCGGTGAAGGCGTCGCGCCAGGCCTTGTCGAGCTTGGGGCTGGCCGTGCCCAGCGCCTTGCCGAGGGCGGTCTGCAACCGCTGCGACGTCTTGTCGCGGTTCTCCGCCGCCTCCGCCACCGCCTCGCGGAACGTCGCCGCGCCCAGGGTGGTCAGCAGGGCGGCGGTGAAGGCCGCGTTCCCTGTGCGCTTCTCCAACTCCGCCACGGTCCTGGCGTCGACCTCGCCCTTCTCGGCGGCCTCGGCCAGCTTGATCGCGGCGGCGTAGACGTCGGGGTCGCGGGCGGCCTTGCCGTACAGGGACTCGTCGAAGGCGGCCAGGCCGCCGGGCAGGCCGGAGGCGCCCCACTCGGTGCGCTCGGAGCGGATCGCCTCGCCGCGCCGCCGCAGGTCGGGGCGGCTGGAGCCGATCCAGCCCCGCGCCTCGCGCAGCGCCCCCAGTGCCGAGGTGTCCAGGTCGAGCTTCTCCAGGGCCGCGCGGATGCGGGGCTCGCCGCGGCCGAGGGCGTCCTCCGCCCGGCCGAGCCCGCGCTCGAAGTCGTCCATCGCGGCGGGGTCGATGCCGGAGAACCCGTCGCCCACCCCCTGCGGCGCGGCCGGAGCCGTGGGCGCGGGCGGGTACGGACGGCCCTGCGGACCGGAGGCGGGCTCGGCGGGCGGCGGAGGGGACGCGGTGCCGGACGGGGGCGGGGACGACCGGGAGTCGGGCGCGGGGGAAGGGCTGGGCGTGCGGCCCTCGGCGGCGGGAGAGGGCGAAGGGGCGGACGCATGGCCGTCGGGGCCGGGTGATCGGGACGCGGGCGCATGGCCGTCGGAGCCGGACGGCCGGGGCGCGGGGGCGGAGTCGGCGGGCGGTGCCTGGAGGCCGCCGGTCGGGCCGGTGCCGGAGGGGGCCGGCGACGGTGACGGATAGGGGTGGGCCATGAGGCGGCGGACTCCAGCGCGGTCGGTGAGAACACAGGCGGGAAATGCCAGCCTATGTTTCCTCCGGCTCCGGGCAAAGGGCTTTCACGTGTCCAGGATGGGCGCCGATGCGCTTATCGGCCGTGCCGCCGCTCGCTCTGCGGTACATAAAGGATGGAATTCCCCGTCCGCGGCCTTTGGTCCGGGATAGGATTCGGCATTCCTGATGCCGAGGTGAAGGCTGCGAGGCTGCATGAGGGACAGGGTTCGGGAACTGGCGGGCAGATCGGCGAACTTCGGTTTCCTGATCGCCCACGAGCCGCTGCTCGTGGTGTACGGCGCGGGCGCCGAAGCGGCCGTGTTCACCGACCCCAATGCCGCCCTCGTCAAATGCCGCCAGTTCATCGAGGTCCTGACGACGGAGATGGTGCGCAGGACCGGCATCCGGGTCGCCGGGGAGAACCGGCTGGAGACCCGGATCCACGCGCTCTCCGACAACGGCGTCATCACCCGCCCCGTCGCGGACGCCTTCCACGAGGTGCGGCGGACCGGGAACCGGGCCGTCCACGCCCACGCCTCCGACCGCAGGGCCGCGCTCGACTGCCTGAACAAGTGCTTCCAGCTCGGTCTGCTCCTGCACCGGGCCGTCACCGGCGACCGCACGGTCGTCGCCTTCGTCCCGCCCCAGCCGGTGGCCGACGTCACCGGGCGGCTCCGGGAGGACCTGGAGCGCTACCGGAGCGAGCTCGCCGAGGCCCGGCTCGTCCTGGACGGCGGGCGTTCGCTGCTGGAGGCCCAGTCCGAGGCCCGGGCGCGGGCCGAGGCCGAGCTCGCCCGGGCGCAGGGCGAGCGCGACCGGCTGGCGGCGGAGCTGGAGGTGCTGCAGGGCACGGTGGAGGAGCTCCGCGCGGAGTTCGAGCGGCGCACCCCGGCCCGCGTCTCCGCCGAGCGGCGCACGTCGTTCATCGAGCAGGCGCGGGCGCCGCAGCCCCTCACCGAGGCGCAGGCGCGCCGGGAGATCGACCGCATGCTCGGCGAGGCCGGGTGGATCGTGCAGGACCTCGCCCGGCTCAACCCGCTCGCCGGCAGGGGCGTGGCCGTACGGGAGTTCACCTTCAGCACGGGCAGGTCCGACTACGCCCTCTACGTGGACGGAAAGATCGTCGGGGTGATCGAGGCCAAGCGCGAGGGCACCGCGCTCACCGGCGTGGAGTGGCAGAGCGCCCGCTACGCCGCCGCGCTCCCCAAGGAGTACGGCATGGCCGCCTGGCGCAGGGACATGCCGCTGCCGTTCCGCTACGAGAGCACGGGCGTGGAGACCCGGTTCACCAACGGCCTGGACCCCGAGCCCCGCTCCCGTCCCGTCTTCTCCTTCCACCGGCCCGAGACCGTCGCCGCCTGGATGGACGAGGCCGACGAGAACCCGGACGCGCCGACCTTCCGCGCCCGGGTGCGGCGGATGCCCGCCCTCGCCGCGGCGGGCCTCCGCCCCGCCCAGGCCGACGCGGTCAACGGGGTCGAGGCGTCCCTGCGCGCGGACCGCCCGCGCACCCTCGTGCAGATGGCCACGGGCGCGGGCAAGACGTTCGCCGCCGTCACCCAGTCGTACCGGCTGCTCAAGCACGCGGGAGCCCGGCGCGTGCTGTTCCTGGTCGACCGGAACAACCTGGGTGACCAGGCGGCGGCGGAGTTCCGCAACTACACCACCCCGGACGACGGGCGCAAGCTCGCGGAGCTGTACACCATCCAGCGGCTGGCCGGCGGCGTCGTGCTGTCCTCGACCAACGTCGTGATCACCACCATCCAGCGGCTCGACCTCGCCCTGCGCGGGGAGCCGGTCCCGCCGGAGGACGACGACCCGCAGGTCGACGAGTACGTGCCCGACCGGCCGGTGGACGCGCGGTACAACCAGGGGCTGCCGCCCGAGAGCTTCGACCTGATCATCGTGGACGAGTGCCACCGGTCGATCTACGGCAAGTGGCGGGCGGTGCTCGACTACTTCGACGCGCCCATCGTCGGCCTCACCGCCACCCCCACCGCCCAGACGCTCGGCTTCTTCGACCGGAACCTCGCCTCCGAGTACACCTACGAGCAGGCCGTCGCCGACCGGGTCAACGTCGACTACGACGTCTACCGGATCCGCACGAGGATCAGCGAGAGCGGCAGCAGCATCCCGGCCCTCGACGAGGAGGGCACCCGCGTGGTCGTGCCGGTCCGCGACCGCCGCACGCGGATGCAGCGCTACGAGGAACTGCAGGAGGACTTCACCTACACCGGCGAGCAGATCGGCCGCTCGGTGCTGGCCAAGGACCAGATCCGGCTGATCCTGCGGACCTTCAAGGACCGGGTCCTGCCCGAGCAGTACGGCGAGCGCACCACCGTGCCCAAGACGCTGATCTTCGCCAAGAGCGACGAGCACGCCGACGACATCGTGCAGATCGTCCGGGAGGTCTTCGGCAAGGGCAACGACTTCGCCGCGAAGATCACCTACAGGTCGAAGGAACTCGGCAACGACCCCAAGAAGCTGCTCCAGCTCTTCCGCACGAGCGCCGACCTGCGGATCGCCGTCACCGTCGACATGATCGCCACCGGTACGGACGTCCGCCCGCTGGAGATCGTGTTCTTCATGCGCGGGGTGCACAGCGCCGTCTACTTCGAGCAGATGAAGGGCCGGGGCGCCCGCACCGTCGACGAGACCGAGTTCCAGCAGGTCAACCCGGACCGTGCGGCGAAGCGCAAGGACCGCTTCCTGCTGGTCGACGCGGTCGGCGTCACCGACGGCCCGCTCTGCGACGCCCGCCCGCTGGAGCGCGTCCGCTCGATCACCCTCAAGGACCTGCTGGCGAAGGCCGCGAGCCTCTCCATCGACGAGAACGAGACCGCCACCCTCGCCTCCCGGCTCGCCCGCCTCGACCAGCAGATCGGCGACGACGACCGCACCGAGCTCGCCCGGGTCGGCGAGGGCACCACGCTGCGGGAGATCGTCCGGCGGCTCGTCAACGCCGTCGACACCGACGAGCTGATCCGCGCCCAGGACACGGGAGGTGAGGCGGCGGTCAGGGAGCGGCTCAAGGAGGCCGTCGCCCCGCTGGCCGGCAACCCCGGGCTGCGGCAGCGCATCCTCGACATCCGCCGCCAGTACGACACCGTGATCGACGAGGTCTCGGTCGACGAGCTGGTCTCCGCCGAGGGGGTGGACCGGGCGCAGGAGGCGGTCCGGTCGTTCCGCCGGTTCATCGAGGAGAACCAGGACGAGGTGATCGTCCAGCAGCTCCGCCACGGCAGCGGCCCGCGACTGTCGTACGGGCAGCTGGAGGACCTCGCCAACCGGGTCAAGCGGCTGCCGAACGTCTACGACGTCGACTTCCTGTGGCGGTCGTACGCGGAGCTCGGCGAGGCGCCGTCCCTGGAGCAGGGCGAGGCCGCCGTGACGGACCTGGTCTCCCTGCTCCGCCGCGAGCTCGGCGTCGACCAGAAGATCCGGCCGTTCCGCTCGATCATCGAGGAGCGCTACGCGGGCTGGCGTGCGAAGCAGGAGCAGGCTGGCGTAACCTTCACCCCGGAGCAGCGCTGGTACCTCGACAACATCGTGGACGTCATCGCCACCAGCGTCGAGGTCACCGTCGAGGACCTGCACGGCATGCCGTTCGACCAGCGCGGCGGCGTGTACGGCTTCGCCGACGCCTTCGGCGCCCGGGCCGAGACGATCCTTGACGAACTCAACGAGGAGCTGACCGCGTGACGGACCTCCCCCCTGGCTGGAGTGAAGTCCCCTTCGGGGAGCTCATTACCAAGATCGGCAATGGGGCTTTCGTCTCCAGGCCCGGCATTGAGCCGAATGGGGTACCGATCCTTCGGGTCAGTGCGCTGCGGCCGATGTCGCTCAACCTGGGCGATATCCGTTACACGGGGCTCTCTCCCGATGAGCCTAAGGTCGGTCGTGCCTTGCTGAAACCGGATGACCTTCTTTTCTCGCGGCTCAACGGGAATCCTGACTATGTCGGAGTGTGTGCGGCTGTGCCGCATGACACTGGGCCGGTGGCTTATTCGGATAAGCAGATCAGGGTCGTTGTCCGCAAGGATGTGATCATTTCAAAATTTGTGGCATATGCGTTTGCTTCTCCAAATATTCGTGCTTCTGTTCGAGCGTCGGTCCGCACGACCGCCGGGCAGGCCAGCATAGCCGGCCCGGATATTTCAAGAGTGATTATTCCGGTTCCACCGATAGCCGAGCAGGGGCGGATCGTTGCCTCTCTCGAAGGCCACCTCTCTAAATTGGATGCTGCTCGTAATTACTTGAACGAGGCATTGAACGGAGTCGCTAAATTCATCAGGCAGATTCGGTCGGTAGAACTCCTTGGGTCGCATGGTGGCGGTGGAGGCGTGGAGCTTCCACCAAGCTGGCGTTGGGGCACGCTTGCGGATGTTCTTGAGGGGATCGAAGCCGGAAAATCCTATGCGTGCGAACCGCGCCCTGCCGCTGATGACGAGTGGGGTGTGATCAAGGTCAGTGCGATGACCTGGGGAGAGTTCCGGCAGAGCGAGAACAAGGCTGTTCCCTCCGGGAAAGAGTTTGATCCCCGTTACGAGATCTTTCCCGGCGACATCTTAGTGAGCAGGGCGAACACGGCGGAATATGTGGGCGCTCCGGTTCTCGTGAAGGAGTGCCGTCCCCGCCTGCTCCTGAGTGACAAGAGTCTCCGCCTGCGGGTGCGCTCCGACGTGTCTAGAGAGTGGCTCATCCAGCTTCTGTCCTCTCCTTTCGTCCGGGACCAGATATCGGCTCGGGCAACGGGGACGAAGGACTCCATGAGAAATATTTCTCAGAGGTCACTTCTCTCGGTTCGGGTTCCTGTCGTCCCTACGGAAGAGCAACAACTGATCGCGGCAAGGGTTGAAGAAGGCCTCGATCACGCTTCACGGCTGAAGGGTGAAGTGGTGAATGCGATCCGGCGAGTGGAGCTGCTTCGTCGGGCTCTGTTGAGAGAAGCATTCGCAGGCAGATTGGTTCCGCAGGATCCGACCGACGAGCCCGCCGCCGAGCTGCTGGCCCGGATCAGGGCCGAGCGCGCCGTCCAACCCAAGGCCGCGCGTGCCCGCCGTACCGCCCCCAAGAACCCCGAGGCGGCCGAAGCCGCCGCGACCCCGCCGGGCGGGAGCCGTACGGCCTCCACGGCTCCGGACGCGGGCCGTACCGTCCCTCGGACCACCGCCACCCCGCCGGGCGCGGGCCGTACCGCATGGCCGGTCGCCACCCCCGCCCCGGCCGGATATGAGCAAGGAGAGCTGCTGTGACCACGACCGTGCCCGACAACGATGCGGCCGAGCGGGCGGCCGAGGCGGCGCGGCAGGCGGAGGCGCGGCGGCTCGCGGACAAGATGTGGAGCTACTGCGACGTGCTCCGCGACGCCGGGGTCTCGGCGATCGACTACGTCGAGCAGCTCACCTACCTGCTCTTCCTCAAGATGGCCGACGAGCGGTCCCGGCTGCCCGCAGCCCTCGGCGGCGAGCGGATCCTCCCGGAGGGGATCGGCTGGGACGCGCTGAAGGCGCAGAGCGGCGACGCGCTGGAGAACACCTACCGGCACTTCCTCACCGAGCTGGCGAAGCAGAAGGGCACCCTCGGGGTGGTCTTCCGCAAGGCCCAGAACAAGGTGCAGGACCCCGCGCTGCTCAAGAAGCTGATCGTCGACCTCATGGACGGCGAGACCTGGGGGCGGCAGGGCACCGACGTCAAGGGCGACGCCTACGAGCAGCTCCTCGCCCGGAGCGCGACCGACGTCAAGTCCGGCGCCGGACAGTACTTCACGCCCCGGTCGCTGATCACCGCCATGGTCGACTGCGTGCGGCCGACCCCGGACGACACGGTCATCGACCCGGCCTGCGGCACCGGCGGCTTCCTGCTCGCCGCCAACGAGTACATCCGCAGGCACCACGGGAGCCTGACGCCCGGCCAGCGGCGGCGCCTGACGCACGGCGAGGCGTTCCGCGGGGTCGAGCTGGTGGACGGCACGGCCCGGCTCGCCGCGATGAACATGCTGCTGCACGGCATGTGCCGGGCGGACGGCGTATCCCCCATCGAGGTGCGCGACGGGCTGGCGGCCCCGCCGACCGTCCGCGCCTCCCTGGTGCTGGCCAACCCGCCGTTCGGCAAGAAGTCCGCGATCACCGTGATCGGCATGGACGGCAAGGCGACCCGGGACGACATCGCCTACGACCGGCAGGACTTCTGGGAGACCACCACCAACAAGCAGCTCAACTTCGTGCAGCACATCGCCCGGCTGATGGCGATGTCGGGCCGGGCCGCCGTGGTCGTCCCCGACAACGTGCTCTTCGAGGGCGGTGCGGGCGAGGGCATCCGCCGCAGGCTCCTGAAGGAGTACGACGTGCACACGCTGCTCCGGCTGCCCACCGGGATCTTCTACGCGGGCGGGGTCAAGGCGAACGTGCTCTTCTTCGACCGGAGACCGGCCGGCGAGGAGCCCTGGACGAAGCACCTGTGGGTGTACGACTTCCGTACCGGGCAGCACTTCACGCTCAAGCAGAACCCGCTCCGCCGCGAGCACCTGCAGGACTTCGTGGACCGCTACCTGCCGGGCGGGGACCGCGGCGAGCGAGCCGAGACCGAGCGGTTCCGCCGGTTCTCCTACGAGGAGCTCGTCGCGCGCGACAAGTGCAACCTGGACATCTTCTGGCTCAAGGACCCGAGCCTGGAGGACGCCGACGCGCTCCAGCCGCCCGAGGTCATCGCCCAGGAGATCGTCGAGGATCTGGAGGCGGCCCTCGGCGAGTTCGCCGCCATCGCGGAGGCGCTGCAGAACCGGGCATCTCCGGGGGATTCGGGAAGTCCGTTGAGTGAAGATCAATAGGCCGCGTATCCTCGGCTCGGCGTGCCCCTCCCGAGTCCCCGAGCCGAGGAGTCCCGCGTGCCTCCCACCGAAGCCTTCCAGGAGTTCCACCGCAACCTCGAATACGCCCGCGACCTGGTGAACGGCGGTCGCCGGCTGGAGCAGCTCAAGGTCGGGGCCTTCGACATCGGCGACATCTACCGGGCCGCCTGGGTGCAGGCGGTGGCGGCGCTCGACCACTGGGTGCACCAGGAGATCTACAGCCGCGCCGTACGGCTGGCGCAGCAGCCCGGCGTGGAGCGGCCGGACCGGTTCAACCGGCTGCAGATCCCGATGGAGCTGTTCGAGCGGATCCACCACCACGAGGCGTCGCTGGGGGAGGCGTTCCGCGAGCACCTCGAAGCGACGCTCGGCTACGTCTCCTACCAGAACCCGGACCGGATCCAGCAGGGGTTCTCGCACGTCAGCAAGGTCAAGCTCTGGCCGAAGGTGGCGAAGGTCCTGACCGAGCAGCGGGCCGACGGCCGGCAGATCACCGGTGAGACGGTGGTGCGGAAGCTGAAGGCGATCACCGCCCGCCGGAACAGGATCGCCCACGAGTCCGATCGCGACCCGGCCGCGCCGACCGGCAGGCGGAGCATCACGGCCGCGGAGGTCGCGGACACGATCTCCTGGCTGGAGATGACCGCGGCGGCCATCCTCGTCGCCCTCGACGAGAGCTGACGGCACCGTTCCCGCGAATACCGCCGGGAGGCCGCACTACGGCGAGTCTGGGACCGCTCCTGTTCCGGGTCCCGGACCGCGACAGTCCTGCGATCGGTCGTCTTCGACCGTACGGCATCGGCCTTCACCTCCATAAAGGTGATCCCGTCTCCATGAACTTGATAAGTTCAATTGGCTGACCGTGAGGTGTATCAACTTCCATGAGGGACGGTTCATGACGGGGAGAGGGCGGCCGAGCCGTGCCACTGTCTACGGCAGGCTGGACCGGGCGCTCGCCGAGCTCAACCAACGCCTCGGCGGCCTGCCCAGCCCGCACGAGGCCCGGGAGATCTGGGACGACATCTGGCATCAGGAGGCTCATCACTCCACCGCGCTGGAGGGTAACACCCTCGTTCTCCGCGAGGTCCGGGCCCTCCTCGACCAGGGCCGGGCGGTCGGAGCGAAGTCGCTGCGCGAATACAACGAGGTCCAAGGCTACGGTGACGCGGCCCAGTGGGTGTACGGCCAGGCACTGGAGCCAGACGTGTGGCACGACGGAAACCTGATCACGCTCAATGAGGTCCGTAGGATCCACCACGCCGCGATGACCCCCGTGTGGGATGTGGCACCTCACCCCGACGCGACCGAGCGAGAAGGACCGGGGAACTTCCGCGAGCACGACATCGAACCTTTCGCCGAAGGGATGACTCCACCGGACTGGCCTCTGGTCCCCTCCCTGCTGGGGCAGTGGGTCGCGGATGCCTGCGCATTGGGAAAGCAGATCGAATCCGGCGCAGCCCTGAGCCGTCCTCTTCCGGAGGAACTGGCGAGGATCCACGCCGAGTTCGAGCGGATCCACCCGTTCATCGACGGCAACGGCCGTACCGGGCGTCTGGTCCTGAATCTGGTCCTGGTGCGCCTCGGCTACCCTCCGATCATCATCATGAAGCGGCAGCGTGCCGCCTATCTCACTGCGCTGCGCCGCGCCGACGCGGGAGACTGCGGCTCCCTGGGAGAGCTGATCGCCCGGGCGATGGAGGAGAACCTCAACCGGTTCATTGTCCCGAACGTCGCGGGTCCGGCGCGCCTGGTGCCGCTGGCGGCGCTGGTGGACGAGGAATTCTCTCTGGCCGCACTCCGGCAGGCCGCTCAGCGTGGCCGCCTCAACGCGGTACACGGCCCGGACGGTGTCTGGAGGTCGACCCGCAAGTCGGTCGAGGCGTACCGCGCGACCAAGCAGCGACGGCGAGCAGAGACAGCGGAGGCGGAGCGCGAAGTTGATAAGTTCAATTAGCCGATCGATGGATGTATGAACCTGCTCATCGTGGAGGCGCTGGAGAACCGGGCGTTCTGGGAGACGCCGGAAACCTGTTGAGCGAAGATCGACAGGCGGCGCATCTTCGGCTCGGCGTATCCGCTTCGGGTCCCCGGCCCAAGAAGCGGCGCCGTCCATGCGATACCTGCATAGCACTATGCAGGTATCGCATGGACGCTGCTCACATGCCTCTGTTCCGGCGTCCGGCGGTCCCCGTGGTGTAACCGATCCCTGGCAGGGGAGAGCCGTCCGGGACGGTCCGTTCCGGGGCTGCAACCGTGGGGGCCGCGGCGGCGAAGAACCCCGTGTGAACGGTGACGATCGGTGCGGGGGGCGGGCGCGGTGCGGGGTCTGAGCGCGGCGGTGTGCGGGCGCAGGGGCAAGTGGGTGGTCCTGGTGATCTGGCTGCTCGTCGCGGCCGGGGCGGGCGTGCTCGGCGGCCGGCTGGAGGAGGTGCAGCGCAACGACCCGGCGTCGTTCCTGCCCTCCGGGGCCGAGTCCACCGCGGTGCAGAACGCGCAGCGCGCCTCCGGGGCCGGCGACCGGGTCCCGGCGATCGTGGTCTACGAGGGGCGGCCGGTGGCGGAGGCCGCCGCCGACGCGGAGCGGTTCGCCGGGGTGGAGGGGGTCGCCGGGCGGGTGTCGCCGCCGGTCCCGGCCCCCGGCGGCGGGGCCGTGCAGGTGGTGGTGCCGCTCGACGGGAGCGACTACGACGTGCTCACCGCGGCGGTCGACCGGATCCGTGAGATCACCGGCGACCGGGCGTACGTGACCGGCCCGGCCGGGCAGAGCGCCGACGCGATCGAGGTCTTCGGGTCGATCGACGCGACGCTGCTGGCGGCGACCTCGGCCGTGGTCGTCCTGGTGCTGCTCGTCACCTACCGCAGCCCGCTGCTCTGGCTGATCCCGTTCTTCTCGGCGGGCGTGGCACTGGCCTGCTCCCGGGCGGGCAACTACCTGCTGGCCGAGTACGCCGGCCTGACCGTGAGCGGGCAGAGCGGCGGCATCCTGCTGGTGCTGGTGTTCGGCATCGCCACCGACTACGCGCTGCTGCTGGTCGCCCGCTACCGCGAGGAGCTCGCCGTCCACGAGGACCGCCACGAGGCGATGGCCCTGGCGCTGCGCCGGGCCACCCCGGCGATCGCGGCCAGCGCCGCGACCGTGGCGGCCGGGCTCTGCTGCCTGCTGGTGGCCGACCAGAACGCCACCCGCGGGCTCGGCCCGGTCTGCGCGGTCGGCGTGGCCTGCGCGCTCGCCGCCATGCTCACCCTGCTGCCCGCGCTGCTCGTGGTCTTCCCCCGCGGCGTGTTCTGGCCGAAGATCCCCGTGTACGGCGGGGCGGCGCAGACCGGGTCCGGTCTCTGGGACCGGGTCGGCCGGGTGATCGCCCGCCGTCCTCGCGTCGTCTGGATCGGCACCGCAGCGGTCCTGGGCGCGATGGCGCTGACGCTGCCGCTCACGGCGGTCGGCCCGCTGGCGGAGGCCGACGCCTACCGGACGGCGCCGGAGTCGGTGCGCGGCGCCCAGGTCCTGGAGCGGCGCTTCGGCACCGGGCAGGAGGGGTCGCTGCTGGTGCTCGCCCCCTCCGGCGAGGCCGGGCGGATCGCCGCGGCGGTGGCCGCCGACCCGGGCGTGGAGCGGATCGGGGAGCGGGCGGAGGAGCAGGGCGCGGGAGCCGGTCGCCCGGACGGCGGGGAGGAGACCGGCGGGGAGCGCCCGGACGCCGCCCCCGAGAGCGCGGACGGGCAGGTCCTGCTGCGCGGCACGCTGAAGGACGCGCCGGACAGCGCCGCCGCCTCAGCGACGGTCGAGCGGCTCCGGGAGATCCCCGGCGCGCGGATCGGCGGCACGGCGGCGGTCGACCTGGACGGCAGGCTCTCCTCCGAGCGGGACCTGCGGGTGGTCGTCCCGCTGATCCTGGGGGTCGTCCTGGTGATCCTGGTGGTCCTGCTGCGTGCGCTGGTCGCGCCGCTGCTGCTGATGGCCACCGTGGTGCTGTCCTTCGCGGCGGCGCTCGGGGTGAGCGGCCTGGTCTTCACGGAGCTGTTCGGCTTCGCCGCCGTGGACACCGGGGTGCCGCTGCTGGCCTTCGTCTTCCTGGTGGCGGTCGGCGTCGACTACAACATCTTCCTGATCACCCGGATCCGGGAGGAGGCGGCGGTGCGCGGCACCCGCCGGGCCGCTCTCGTCGGCCTGTCCGCCACCGGAGGGGTGATCACCTCGGCGGGCGTGGTGCTCGCGGCCACCTTCGCCGTGCTGGGCGTGCTGCCCCTGATCGTCCTGGCCGAGCTGGGCTTCGTCGTCGCGTTCGGCGTCCTGCTCGACACCTTCGTGGTCCGCTCGGTCCTGCTCACCGCGCTGACCCTGGACGTGGGCCGGTGGATGTGGTGGCCGGACCGCGGGCTCACGCGGGAACGTGGTTGCGCAGGCGGAGCCGTTCGGGGAACGGTGCGAAGTACGTCTGGTCCCTGACGTAGGCGGCGGCCGAGCCGCGCGCGTTGTGCCGGATCAGGGCCAGCGGCACGCTGAGCGCCACCAGGCCGGCCTGGTAGGAGGCGATGACCTCGGCCAGGTCGGTCCGCCGGACCGGGTCCAGCAGGTCGCTCATCATGCCGGCGCAGTGCTGGAGCACGTTGACGTGGCGGCCGACGCTGGGCTTGCGGGCGAAGGCCCTGCGGAAGGCCTCGGCGTAGCGGGCGGCCAGCTCGACGCGGCCGAGCACGCCCGCGTGGGCCACGATCCGGCCGGTCTCGCGGTAGGCCTCCGGGTCGTGGGAGAGGATCTGCATCTTGTGCCGGGAGTGGAAGGCGATCAGGTCGCGCGGGTGCCAGTCGCTCTGCAGCAGGGCCCGGAGCCGGGCGTTGGCGAAGATCCGCTCGACGAAGGTCTCCCTGATCAGCGGGTCGTGCAGCCGCCCCTCGTCCTCGACCGGCAGCAGCGGGTGGGCGTCGAGGATCCGGCCGGCGAACACGCCGCGGCTCCTGCGGTCCACGGCCGCGTCGCCCGCGTAGACGGGGATGCCGTGGATCCCGCAACTGGGGCTCTTGGACTTGAAGACGTAGCCGTCCACGTCGAGGGTGCGCGCCCGCTCGGCCGCCAGGTCCGTCATGCTCGCGGTGAGGTCGCGCCCGCTCCGCCGGGTCACCAGGTGCGGCCCGTCGGGGGAGCGCTCCAGCCGGAGGGTCTCGCGCGGGGCGCCCAGACCGATCGCGATCTCCGGGCAGATCGGCACCCAGTCGACGTAGGGGTCCAGTTCTCCGCTGAGGAACCGGTCGCGGCTGTGGCCGCCGTTGAAGCGCACCATCTCGCCGATCAGGCAGCTGGAGACCGCGACGCGCGGCCGGACCGCGTCCTCGCCATGGTGATTCGTGGCGGTTGTGTGATTTATGTCCATATCTGGTTCCTGCCGCTGAGGCCGGGGTTCATGCCGCGGCCGGGGTGAGGATGTCCGAGAGCCTGCGCAGGCCCCGGGCGGTGCGGGCCTTGACGGTGCCCAGCGGGACGCCCAGCCGCTCGGAGATCTCGCGCTGGGTCAGCTCGCCGTAGTAGGCCAGCTCGATCGCCTCGCGCTGGGGTGCGGGCAGCTCGGCCAGGGCCCGGCGCATCTCGTCCCGGTCGGCCAGGCCGTCGCCGTCGGCCGCCTGGGCGGGCCCGGACGGCTCTGCGGCGCTCTCCAGCGGGACGGTGTGCAGCCGACGCACCCGCAGGTGGTCCACCGCCCGCTTGTGCGCGATGCCGAGCAGCCAGGCGGGCAGGCTGCGGAGCGGGTCGAAGCGGTGCCGGGAGCGCCACACCTCGGCGAAGACCACCTGCTGCACGTCCTCCACCTCCTGCGGCGGAACGTACTTGCGCAGGTATGAGCGGATGAGGGCGGTGTGCGCCCGCAGGCACTCCTCCAGCGCCGCCTCGTCGCCGGCGGCGAGCCGGGCGTTGAGGCTCGTGCCCGCGGCGTCCGCGGCGGGCTCTGCGGCGGGCTCCGTGGTGATCCCCGTGGTGATCTCCGTGGTGATCTCTGTAGCGATCTGTGCCGTCATGGCGGCCTTCTTTCCGAGAAAACCTATTCAAAACTTATTCATACGCCTCCGAGTGAGGTGATCGCAACCGCAGGCCGCGGTCAGCGGGGTGTGGGGGAGCGGTGCAGGGCGGCGGAGACGCGGGTGAGGGCGTCGCGGAAGGACGTGACGTGCGGGACGGACGGCGGCAGCCCGTCGCGCCACCCCGGGCCGCCCGCCAGGACGCGGGCCGGAGGCCGGAGGGCGGGGAGCGCGGCGAGCGGCGCGGGATCGCCGGTGGAGGACTGGTGGGACCAGACGAACACCACCGCCGGTCCCAGGCGGCGCATCGCGTCGGCCAGCGCGGAGTACGGCGTGCGCGCGCCCAGCACGCGCGTCTCGACCCCGTGGTCCAGCGCCAGCACGGCGGCCAGGGCGTGCAGCGGCAGGCTGTGCTGCTCGTCCTCGGCGCAGGCGAGCAGCACCGGCCGCTCGTTGACCGGCGTCCGGGGCCGCCTGGACAGCGGGGCCAGCGCGGCGGCCAGCCGGTCGGAGAACAGGTGCTCGACCTCGACGGCCGCCCCGGTCTCCAGCTGGCGCCGGGAGATCGCCGCGAACACCGGCAGCACCAGGTGCTCCCAGGTCCACAGGACGCCGTGCCGGGCCAGGGCCGCGCCGATCCAGCCGGACACGACCTCGCCGTCCAGGGCGACGGCGGCCCGGGTCAGCATCGCCGGGGTGGGGACCTGCGGGCCGGCCTCCGGCGCCGGGACCCCGCCGCCGGTCGCGTCCGCGGCGTCCGTGGCGTTCGCGGTGTTCGCGGTGTCCGTGGCGTCCGTGGCGTCCGTGGCGCCTGCGGTGTCCGTGGCGTCCGCGCCTGCGGCGTCCGTGGCGTCCGCGCCTGCGGTGTCCGTGGCGTTCGCGGTGTCCGTGGCGTCCGTCGCGTTCGCGGCGGCCGTCGGGACGGGCCGGGCCGCCAGGACGTGCCGGGCGGCGTCGGCGGCCGGGACTCCGGACCGGATCAGCCGGTTCATCTCCTCCAGGCGCCGCAGGTCCGCGGTGTCGTAGCGCCGGTGGCCGCCGGGACTGCGGCGGCTGGGGCCGACGCCGTACCGCAGGTTCCAGGTGCGCAGCGTGGGGGCGGGCACGCCGAGCCGGCGCGCGACGGCTCCGATGCCGTAGTCCGGCCCGTCCTCGGCGGTCATCCGTCCCCCTCTCCTCACGGCCTCCCGGCGGCGTCCTCGCGGAGTCCCGGCCCAGCTTGCCAGGTGGAGGCCGGGCCCGTTCCCCACAGGTGTCTTCGGACCGGGCGGCCGGCGGGATGCCGGTCCCGGGGAGGGGAGGGCCGGGAATGACTGAGGCTTTTGTGCCCTAAGACAGAAAAGAGAGCAATGTCGTTAGTGACCTCCGAGGTGGTGGAGTGTCGGCTACGATCTACGGAAATGCCGGTCCGCGGCGAGTGGGACAGCAGGGTGAGGCGGCTGTGATGAGCGATCGGAACCCCCACGGGATCGACGTGAGCACGGCCAACGTCGCCCGGATCTATGACTTCATGCTCGGCGGCAAGGACAACTTCGCCGTCGACCGCGCGGCGGCCGAGCAGATCCTCAAGGCCTTCCCCGAGTCGCGCGACGGCGTCCGGATGAACCGCGAGTTCCTCGGCACCGTGGTCCGCCACCTGGCGGCCGAGGAGGGCGTCCGCCAGTTCGTCGACATCGGCGCCGGCCTGCCCACCCGCAAGAACGTGCACGAGGTGGCGCACGCGGTCACCTCCGAGGCGCGCACCGTCTACGTCGACAACGACCCGGTCGTCTGCGTGCACGGCAGGGCGCTGCTCGCCAGCACCCCCACGGTCGCCATGGTCGAGGGCGACCTGCGCTCCCCCGGGGAGATCTGGGAGCGGGCGGCGGCGACCGGCCTGGTCAAGCCCGACGAGCCGGTGGCCGTGCTCCTGGTGGCGATCCTGCACTTCCTCGACGACCCCTACGCCGAGGTCGCCAAGCTGCGGGAGATGATGGCCCCCGGCAGCTTCCTGGTGGTCACCCACCTGTCGATGACCGAGCGCCGGGCCGACGACACCGACAGGATGAAGGACGTCTACTCCCGGGCGAACTCGGGCGTGGTCCCGCGGACCGTCGAGGAGATCAAGGGCTTCTTCGGCGACTTCGAGCTCCTGGACAACGACGCCTTCATCGCGCCCGACGTGCTGGAGCGCATGGCGATCCTCGGCTGGGGCGGGGTCGGCCGCAAGCGCTGACGCGCCGGGGTCCCGGTTCCGCGCGGGCGGAACGATTTCCCCTTTTCGGACGTCCCTACAGGTGTGACCTCCTTCGACGCCCTTGACGATGACCTGCGCACCGCCCGCGAGCGCGTGCGACGACTGGAACGGCTGACCGGGCAGCACCGGGCCGTGGTCGCGCAGATCCAGGAGGTCGAGGCGCTCCTCGGCGACCTGGAGATCCAGCTCGCCGAGGAGGAGGACGACGTCTCCCGGCTGGAGGGCGGGTTCACCGCGTTCCTGTCCGGGCTCACCGGCTCCCGGGAGGAGCGGCTCGCCCGGGAGCGGGCCGAGGCGCAGGCCGTACGGCAGCGCATCGAGGGGCAGCGGAACCGGCTCGGCTGGCTGCGGTCGGACCAGGCGGCGGTGGAGAGCGGCCTGGCCGAGGTCGGCTCGGCCCCGCAGGAGTACGCCGCGCTGCTGGAGCGCAAGGAGCGCCTGCTGCTGCAGGCCGGGGACCCGCGCGGCGGCGAGCTCGCCCGGCTCGCCCGGGAGCTCGCCGAGACCGCGGCCGACCTGCGGGAGCACGAGGAGGCGCGCCAGGCGGGCACCGCCGCCGCCGAGGCGGTCGGGCAGGTCCTGCGCTGCCTCGGCGGTGCGCGGGGCGCCTCCGCCTGGGACATGCTGGGCGGCGGCACCTTCGCCGACATGGTGGAGCACGGTCACCTGCGCAACGCCGACGAGGCCGCCTGGCACGCCCAGCAGGCGCTGGACGCCTTCGCCCGCGAGCTCGCCGACGTCGGGGTGCACGTCGCCCCGGCGCTGCCCGCGGTGGACACCCGCTGGTTCGCCGACATGTTCTTCGACAACATCGTCATGGACGCGTTCAAGCACCAGCGGATCGCCCGCACCGGCGAGGCCGTCGCCGAGACGGCCCGGTGGGTGGGCGCCACGGTGGACGGCCTGGCCGCCCGCTGCGGCGAGCTGGCCCGGCGGCGCGACTCCCTGGAGGCCCGCCGCGAGGACGTGCTGGCGGACTGACCGGTACGGCGGGCGCACCGCGTCCCGCGCGTACGGTGTCCCGCGCGTACCGCGTCCCGCGCGTACGGTGTCCCGCGCGTACGGGAAGGGGGCCGCACCCGGACGGGTGCGGCCCCCTGCGTGGTTCGCGGTGTCTCAGATCTCAGTGGCCGTGACCGTGGCCGTGACCGTCGTGATCGTGGTCGTCGTCGTCCTCGTCGGACGGGCCGTCGGAGGGCTCGACGCTCAGCACGGCCTCGCGGGGCTCGATCTGCTCGACGTGCTCGATCAGCCCCAGGACGTGGTCCGGCTCGATCAGCCACTGCAGCGCCGTGGCGCCGCTGTCGTCGGCGGAGACCATCTCCGCCTGCTCCTTGCGCTCGTCGTCGTCGAGATCGGTCTCGGGGTCGTTGATCTCCTTCAGCGCGGCGGTCTGGAGGGCTCCGATGTCGAGCACCTCCACGGTCAGCTCGACCGTCAGACGCAGGTAGCGCTCGGTGCCGGATTCATCGTTCATGATGAGGAATCCTAGTGCCCCGCGGCAGCCCTCCGCCCGGAGTCTAGGGGAGCTTCCAGTCCACCGGGCTCGCGCCCTGCTGCTCCAGCAGCTGGTTGGCGCGGCTGAACGGCCGGGAGCCGAAGAAGCCGCTGCGGGCCGAGAGGGGGCTCGGGTGGGCCGACTCGATGCGCGGCACGTCGCCGAGCATCGGCGCGAGCGAACGGGCGTCGCGGCCCCACAGGATCGCCACCATCGGCCGGTCGCGCGCGACCAGCGCCTTGATGGCCTGCTCGGTGACCTCCTCCCAGCCCTTGCCGCGGTGTGAGGCGGGCGTGCCGGGCATGACGGTCAGCACCCTGTTGAGCAGGAGCACGCCGTGCTCGGCCCAGGGGGTCAGGTCGCCGTTGCTCGGCATCGGGAGGCCGAGGTCCTCGGTGAGCTCCTTGTAGATGTTGCGCAGGCTGCCCGGGATGGGCCGCACGTCGGCCGCGACCGAGAAGCTCAGGCCGATCGGGTGGCCCGGCGTCGGATAGGGGTCCTGGCCGACGATCAGCACCTTGACCTGGTCGAAGGGCTGTGTGAAGGCGCGCAGGACGTGCTCCCCCGCCGGGAGGTACTGCCTGCCCTCGGCGACCTCCTTGCGGAGGAAGTCGCCCATTTCGGCGATCTTGTCTGCGACGGGTGCGAGGGCCTCGGCCCACCCGGCTTCCACGAGTTCGTTCAAAGGACGTCCGGCCATGGGCGGCACCCTATCGGGATCTACCGACAATACGGGCGGGATCGCGCCGGAGGCGTGCGGCTCCTCCGGCGCGGGGCCGTGAGGCCCGGTGCGGTCCGTGCGACCTGCGCGGACCGCACCGGGCCTGCCCCCCTCGGACGCCCTCCCTACTTCACGGAACCCGCCATCATTCCCTGGACGAAGTACCGCTGGAAGGCGAAGAACAGGATCAGCGGGATGATCAGCGAGAGGAAGGCTCCCGGCGCCAGGATGTCGACGTTGGTCCCGAACTGCCGCATCTGGGACTGGAGGGCCTTGGTCATCGGCTGGTTCTCGGTGTTGGCGAAGACCAGCGCGACGAGCAGGTCGTTCCAGACCCAGAGGAACTGGAAGATGCCGAGCGAGGCGACCGCGGGCTTGGCCAGCGGGAACACCACGGTCGAGAAGATCTTCCACTCGCCCGCGCCGTCCATCCGCGCCGCCTCCAGCAGCGAGCCGGGGATGCCCGCGAAGAAGTTGCGGAGCAGGAAGATGGCGAAGGGGAGCCCGAAGGCGACGTGGAAGAGCACCACGCCGGGGATGGAGCCGAAGATGCCGAGTGCGCCGTACAGCTTCGCGATCGGGATGAGCGCGATCTGGATCGGCACGACCAGCAGGCCGACCACCACCAGGAAGAGCGCGTCCCGGCCGGGGAACCGCATCCAGGCGAACGCGTAGGCGGCCATGGCCGCGATGCCGATCACCAGGAGCGTGGTGGGCACCGTGATGGCCACGGTGTTCCAGAACGACGCGGTGAAGCCGGTGGCCAGCAGGTCGGTGTAGCTGCGCAGGGTGAACTCGGCCGGCTTGGTGAACGCGGTCCACCAGCCGCTGGAGTTGTTGGCGGTCTCCTGCCGGATCGAGACCACGAACAGGCCCAGGGTGGGGACCAGCCAGAACACGCCGATCACCACCAGCACCGCCTGGACCAGGCCGCCGCCGACCCGGTCGGCGATCCGGCCCAGGACGCCGCGGGGCGGCGCGCCGAGAGCGGAGGTCGTCGTCACTGGTTGTCCCTCCTGAACCGCCGGATGTTGAGGATCATGAAGGGCAGGACGAGGACCAGCAGGAAGATGGCCAGCGCGCTGCCCAGCCCCTGGTTCCCGCCGCCGCCGAACGAGACCCGCCACATCTCCAGCGCGATCACGTTGGCCTGCGGTTGCACCGATCCGGGCGCGATGACGAAGACCAGGTCGAAGACCTTCAGCGTGTTGATGATCATCGTGACGAACACGACGAGCAGCACCGGGGAGAGCAGCGGGACGGTGATCTTGCGGAACACCTGCCACTCGGTCGCCCCGTCGATGCGGGCGGCCTCCAGCGCGTCCCGCGGGATGGCGGACAGGCCCGCCGCGATCAGCACCATGGCGAACCCGGCCCAGACCCAGACGAACGCGCCGATGATCGCCGGGGTGATCAGCGTCGGGCCGAGCCAGGACAGGCCGTTGAAGGAGGCCTCGAAGTTCGACTGCGGGAGCCGCACGGTGTAGTCGCCCGGGGCCAGCCCGGTGAGGCGGAAGGTCCCGTCGGCCTCGGTGACGGCCGTGGCCGCGACCTCGCCGCCGGCGCCCGCCCGGACCGCCTCGACGGTCATGCCCGCCAGGGCCTTCTCGGAGCCGTCCACCTGGTTGGGGCGCCCGCCCCCGCCCTGGGTGAAGTCGAACCACACGGTCCCGGCGAGTTCGCCCGGCCCCGGCGAACCCGCCGGGCGGGCGACGGCGGCCGAGGCGAGGTCGGCGGGCTTCACGCCGACCAGGGGCAGCAGCACGGCCTGGCCGGGCTTGGCGGACCCCTTGGTCACCACGGCGCCCTGGGCGGCGGTGACCGGGGACTGGTCGTTCTCCCGCGGCCGGGCGTCGGGGTAGCTCTCGCCGGAGCCGAAGACGCCGCGGACCGAGCTGAGGACGGCGTTGGCCACGCCGCGGTCCGGGTCCTGCTCGTAGACCAGCCGGAAGATGACGCCGGAGGCCATCAGGGAGACGGCCATCGGCATGAACACGATCAGCTTGAACGCGGTCGCCCAGCGGATCCGCTCGGTCAGCACCGCGAAGATCAGTCCCAGCGTGGTGACCAGGAGCGGGGCGACCACGACCCAGATCAGGTTGTTCCTGATGGTGGTCAGGGTCGAGGCGTCCTGGAAGATCGTCGCGTAGTTCTCGACGCCGACGAAGGTCTCGCCGCCGGCGTCGTAGAGGCTCCGGAAGGCGGAGTAGACGATCGGGTAGATCACCATCGCGCCGAGCAGCACCACGCCCGGCAGCAGGAACAGGACCGCCATGACCGGCGAGGGCCCCAGCCGGGGGGGCTTCGGGGCGCTCGCCGTACCCGGCGCGGCCGGTCCCGCGGTGGCGACGGACGGGACCGCGGACGGGGCGGCGGATCCGGTGGCGGAGTCCGCGGCGGATCCGGTGGCGGTCCCGGCGGGGGACTCCGCGGTGGATCCGGTGGGGGAACCCGCGGCGGTCCCGGTGGGGGAGTCCGCGGCGGATCCGGCGGAGGGGGGGTGTGGTCCGGGGGAGGACCCCGCGGCGACGGCGTCGCCGTCGTCGCCGCGGGGGTCCTGCGGGCCGTCCAACCGTTCGGTCACGGCCTGTCCCTTCTACTTCTTCCAGGCCTTGGCGGCCTCGGCCTCAAGGCTCTTCTGGATCTCCTTGATCTTCGACGGGTCGCGCACGAAGTCCTGCAGGAGCTTCCACTCGCCCTTGCCGTCGGTGCCGCCGAAGGCGCTGGGCGCCAGGTCGGACATGTCGTAGCGGACCGACTCACCCGCGGAGATGATCGTCTGAGCCAGCTGCTTGGTCAGCTCGCTCGGGTAGTTGTCGGGGGAGACGTTGCGGTTGGGGGACAGGTAGCCGGGGAGCTTGGCCCAGACCTCGCCGCCCTCGGCGGAGGCGAGGTACTCCAGCAGCGCCATGGCGCCCTTGGAGTCCTTCAGCGCCACCGCGATGTCGCCGCCCAGCACGACCGGCGCGGTCTCACCGGCCTTCGGGAACGGGAAGTACTTGGCCTCCTCGCCGAGCTTGGCGCCCGACTCCTCGGCCGTGGTGCCGACGAAGTCGGCCTCGATGACCATCGCCGCCTTGTCCTGGCCGTAGACCTGGGTCACGCAGGTCGGGAAGTCGGTCTGCAGCGCGCCGGAGGTGCCGCCGAGCAGGTACTCCTTCTTCCCGGTGAGCTGGGCGATCTTCTCCAGCGCGGTGGTGACGCTCGGGTCGGTCCACGGGATCTCGTGCTTGGAGAGCTTGGTGTAGTTCTCCGGGCCCGCGGTGGACAGGTAGACGTTCTCGAACAGGTCGGTGAGGGTCCAGCCGGACGCCCCGCACAGCGAGAGCGGCGGGGTGCCGGAGTCGGCGACCGTCTGGGCGGCCTTCACCAGGTCGTCCCAGGTGGCCGGGGGCTGCACCCCGGCGTCGGCGAAGGCCTGGTCGCGGTACCAGACCAGCGACTTGTGCGCGGCCTTGACCAGCACGCCGTACACCTGGCCGTCGGCCGAGCCGAGCTCCTTCCAGTACGGGGTGTAGTTCTCGTCGATCTGCTTGATCACCTCAGGGGCGAGCGGCTTGAGCGACTTGGCGTCGGCGTACTGCTGGACCAGGCCGGGCTGGGGCAGGATCGCGACGTCCGGCGGGCTGCCGCCCTGGATCCGCGGGCCGAGGTAGGCGCCGGTGTCCTCGCCGGTGGAGGAGTAGGTGACCTTCGCGCCGGTCTTGGCCTGGAAGGCGTCCAGGACCTTCTGGAAGTTCTCCTGCTCCGGGCCGGTCCACTTGGCGGCGACCTCGATGGTCACGCCTTCGAGGGTCTTGGCCGCCGCGGGGGCGGAGGAGGCTCCGCCGCTCGCGGCGGGAGCGGTGGTGGTGCCGGTGGTGCCGGTGGATCCGCCGCCGCACGCGGCGAGTGCGAGGGCGAGCCCCGCGGTCGTCGCGGTGATCATGGTTTTGCGCATAACGGGAAGACCTCCTGTTGTTTCTCAAACCCCCGAGGTTCGGATGACTTCAGATGACGACGAGACGGGGATGACGGCTCGCCGGGGGGATCGCCCCCGGTCAGGGAGCCCTGATGATCTCGTTCAACTGGCCTTTCAGGGAGGCGACGACGTCGTCGCTCGACTCCTCGAAGGGCGGGGTGAGTGCGCCTGAGACCGCACCGGCGATCGCCAGGCTCACCTGGTCGTAGTTGGCGCTGACCGGCCGGGGCCGGGCGGAGAGGATGCTCTCCTTCAGGACCGGCAGGTAGGGGAAGCGCCTGATGAGGGCGGGGTCGTCGTACAGCTCGGTCCACACGGGCGGGAACGAGCCGTCGGTGAGCACCCGCCGCTGGTTCTCCAGCCCGGTGAAGTAGCGGATGAACTCCACCGCCGACTTCTGCCGCTTGGAGAAGGCGCTGAGCGCGAGGTTGATCCCGCCCAGCGTGCTGGAGCCCGGCCCGGACAGGCCCGGCAGCCGGGTGACCGCGAACCTCCCCGCGATCTCCGACTGGGTGGCCGGGCCGTAGGCGTGCGGCCAGTTGCGGGAGAAGGCCAGCCGGCCCTCCTGGAAGGCCAGCCGCGACTCCTCCTCCTTGTAGGAGAGCGACTCCTTGGGGATCCATCCCTCCCGGAGCCCGCCGACCAGGAAGTCCAGCCCCGCCTTCGCCCCGGCGGCGTCCATGGTGACCCGCGTGCCGTCCGGGCTGAGGATCGGCCCGCCGCCCGCCGACTGCACGGCTTCGGTGAAGTTGACGGTCAGCCCCTCGTAGGCGAGGAACTGCCCGGCGTAGCCGCCGACGCCGTGCCCCTCGTGCAGCGCCCGCGCCTGCTCGCGCAGCTCCGCCCAGGTCGTGGGCGGGGCCAGGCCCTCCTTCGCGAGGAGGTCCTTGCGGTAGTAGAGCAGGCCGGCGTTGCTGGTGTACGGCACCGCCCAGAGCTTGCCGCGGTAGACGGCGGTGTCGACGACCGGCGGGAGGAACCGGTCGAGCGGGAACGTGCTCCGCTCCAGCGGCACGATCCAGCCGGCGTCGGCGAACTCCGCCGTCCAGACCACGTCGAGGCCGAGGACGTCGTAGCGGTCGCTCTTGGCCTGGAGGTTGGCGACCATCTGGGCGCGCTGCTCGTCGGCCGCCTCGGGGAGCTCCAACAGGGTGACCCGCTCGGCGGGGTGGGACCGGTTCCAGCGGTCGAGCAGGGGACGCAGGTAACCGGTGGTGTCGCGCCCCGTCACCAGGGTGAAGGGGCCCGTCCCGCCCTCCCGCCGGGGAGGCTCCTGCCCGCCCGACCCCGCCGTGCACCCCGCCAGCAGCGCTGCGGCGAGGGCGAACGGGACCAGGCGGTTCACCTGTGACCTCCGGATGTCGGTGAGGTTACATACGTGTTAGGTAGATGCATTCATGTTATGCACAGCGCTAATGTGAACGTCAACGGATAAGTCCGTAACGCTCGCATAACGCGGGCATGACGAGGAGGTTGGGCGTGCGGCCGTTCCTGCTGGCGCTCCTGGCGAAGGAACCTGCCCACGGCTACGAACTCAAACAGGCGCTGGAGCAGACCTTCGGCAGCGCCTATCCGTCGCCGAACATCGGCCAGATCTACGTCACGCTCGGCCGCCTGGAGAAGGACGGCCTGGTCCGGGCGGTGGACGTCGAGCAGTCCAACCGGCCGAACAAGAAGGTCTACTACCTGACGGCCGCCGGCCGGGAGGCCCTGGACGACTGGGTGGACGAGCCCACCGAGGGACCGCGGGTCCGCGACGAGTTCTTCATGAAGCTCGTCCTGGCCCCGATGACCGGCATCGCCGACCGGATGGCATTGATCAACCGGCAGCGCCGCCACTACCTTTCGCTCATGCGCGACCTGAACGAGCTCGCCGAGCGGACCGATCCGGACAACCAGGTGGCGCTCCTGCTGATCGAGGGCGCCATGCTGCACCTGCAGGCCGACCTCGACTGGCTCGAACGCTGCCAGGAGGACCTCAGTTGAACCGGAGCGGTTGATGGACACCCCCCCTGTGATCAGCACCGTCAACCTCGTCAAGATCTACCAGGACGGAGGCGTGCCGGTCCCCGCCGTGCGGGGCGTGGACCTGCGGGTGGAGCCGGGAGAGTTCATCGCGATCATGGGCCCCTCGGGGTCCGGCAAGTCCACGCTGGTGCACATGCTCGGCGGCCTGGACACCCGGACCAGCGGCGAGATCTGGCTGGACGGCGAGCGGGCCGACACGCTGGGCGAGAGCGCCTGGGCGCTGCTCCGTCGCAGGAAGGTCGGCTTCGTCTTCCAGTTCTTCAACCTGGTGGCCAACATGACCGTGGCCGACAACGTCGAGCTGCCGGCGCTGCTGGCCGGGGCCTCCCCCCGCGAGGCGCGCGAGCGCCGCGAGCAGCTCCTCGGCGCGCTCGGCCTGGCCGACCGGGCCGGAGCCGCCCCCGCCCAGCTCGCCGGAGGCGAGCAGCAGCGCGTGGCGCTGGCCCGCGCGCTGGCCAACCGCCCCCGGCTGCTGCTGGCCGACGAGCCCACCGGCAACCTGGACAGCCGCAACACCCGCGACGTGCTGAAGCTGCTCGGCCAGGTGCACCGCGACGGCCAGACGATCGTCCTGGTCACCCATGACGCCCGGGTGGCGGGGCTGGCCGACCGGGTCGTCTCCCTCCTCGACGGCCAGATCGTCGACGACGGCGCCCTGCCGGCGTCCCGGCGCCGCCCCCGCGGGGGCGTCGGCGACGTGGTGGAGCTGCGGGGCTAGCGGCCGTGCACACCGTGCGGGCGTCGGCCCGCTGGATCCGGGCCGACCTGCGGGCGCGCCGCGGGCAGGCGCTGCTGACCGTCCTGTCGGTGGCCGGGATCGTCGCCGCGCTGGTCGCCGCGGCGACCCTGCTGGAGGACGGCACCAACCCCTGGCGCGGGCTGTTCGAGCGGACCCGCGGCGCGCACGTGTGGATCCACACCGGCGAGGCCCCGGACCTGGCGGCCCTGCGGGACCTGCCCGGCGTGGCGCGGGTGGCGGGGCCGTACCGGGCGGCGCCCGTGACGCTCACCCTGGGCGGGCGGAAGTCGCCGGTGGCGCTGCGCGAGGCGTCCGCCGATCCGCCGGAGACGGCCGCGCCGCTGGTCCGCCAGGGGCGGTGGCTGCGCGCGGGCGACGCCGCCGGAGCGGTCGTCGAGCGCTCCTTCGCCGAGGCGCTGGACCTGCGGGTCGGCGACCCCTTCCCGGTCACCGCGCTCAGCGGCTCCTCCCACCCCCTGGTCGTGGTCGGCCTGGCCGAGACCGCCGACCAGGGCTTCTACCCCGAGTGGACGCCCGGCCTGGCCTGGATCCTGCCGGAGACCCTCACCCGGATCGAGCCCGCTCCCGGCCGCCGGGAGGTGGTCACCGGACTGCGGCTCGCCGACGGCGAGGACACGCTGCCGGCCGTCCACGGCGCCGTCACCCTGCTCGACGAGCAGATCCGCCGCATGTCCACCTGGCGCGAGGTCCGCGCCTCCATGGAGCTGGACAACCGGCTGCTCGGCCTGCTGCTGGCGCTCTTCGGGGTGGCCGGGCTGGTCGCCGCCGCGCTGGCCGTCGCCAACGTGACGGGCGGCCGGGTGCTCGCCCAGACGCGCGACATCGCCACGCTCAAGTCCCTCGGCTACACCCGGGGCCAGGTCGTCGCCCTGCTGGTGACCGAGCACGGGGTGCTCGGGCTGGCCGGCATCGCCCTCGGGCTGGCCGGCGGGCAGCTCGCCGCGGCGCTCACCCTGGACGGCCTGCCGTTCCCCCCGCTCTCGCCGCTGCCGCTGCTGGCCATCGCGGCCGGGAGCGCCGCGGTGGTCCTGGTGGCGGCGGCGCTGCCCGCCTGGCGCGGCGGGCGCACCCCGCCCATCCCCGCCGCCCCGGCCGCCCCGCTCCGGGGCCGCCTGTCGCGGCTGGCCAAGCTCGCCCTGCTGGTACGGCTCCCGCCCGCGCTCGTGCTGGGCACCCGCGACGCCTTCACCCGCCGCACCCCCGCCTTCCTGAGCATCGTCGGCCTGGCCGTGCCGATGATGATGATCACCATCGGCCTCGGCTGCTGGGCCACCCTCGACGACTTCCTGCGCCACCCCGAGCGGGTCGGCCAGGCCGCCGCGCTCACCGTCCATCCGGGCAGGCTCACGGCCGACGAGGCCGCCCGCATCGCGCGGGCCGACCCGGAGGTGCGGGCCGTCCACCCGGGCAGCGAGGTCGCGGCGCTGGAGCCCGAGCAGACCCGGAGCGTGCTGGTCCGCGCGCTCGGCACCTCCGGGGCGCCGTACCCCCTCGTGGTCGCCGAGGGGCGGATGTTCGCCGCGCGGGGCGAGGCGGTCGCCGGGCAGGGCCTGCTCGACCTGCTGGGCGTGCGGATCGGCGACCGGGTCCGGATGACCGTCGGCGGCACGCCGCTGATCGTGCGGATCGTCGGGCGGGTGGTGGAGCCCGACCAGGACGGCGAGGTGCTCTCCACCGGGCTGGACACGCTGGCCGCCAAGGACGCGGTGCCGCCCCAGTTCCACCGGCTGGTGCTGACCGACGGGGCCGACCCCGAGGCGGTCCGGGCGCGGCTGCTGGCCGCCTCCGGACAGGCCCTGGAGGTGCGGCGGACGGTCAACCCGGCCGAGCGGCTCGCGGTCATCCGGGTGGTGATCGTGGCGCTGACCGCCGTGCTGGCCCTGCTGGGCCTGGCCAACCTGCTCACCGCCGGGGCCCTGGGCCTGCGCGACCACGCCTCCGACCTGGCGGTGCTCAAGGCCATGGGCCTCACCCCCCGGCAGGTGGCCGCGACGCTGGTCACCGGGACCGGGCTGCTGGTCGTGCTGGGGGTGGCGGCGGGCACGGCCGCCGGGGCCTCGGTGGTCGGCGGCCTGATCGACCTGCAGGGCCACACCAGCGGTGTCGGCGCGGGCATCGGCCGCACCCCGCCGGCCTCGGTCCTCGCGGTCGCGGCGCTGGCGGCGATCGGCGCGGGCCTGCTGGTGACCCTGATCCCGGCCCGCCGGGCGGCCCGCGCGCAGGTCCCGGTCACCGCCCGGTAGGGAGCGCCGGTGCCGGGCGCGGTCCGGTAGGGAGCGCCGGTGCCGGGCGCCGACCGCGCCGTCCGCCGTGCCGCGTGGTCCGGGGCGCCCGCCGCGCCGCGCTCAGAGGAGACCGGCGTCGCGCACCTTCATGGCGACCTGCACGCGGTTGTCGGTCCCCAGCTTGGCGAAGATCCGGGTGACGTTCGCCTTCACGGTCGCGACGCTCATGTGGAGGCGTCCGGCGATCTCGGCGTTCGAGCTGCCCCGAGCGAGCTCGGTCGCGACCTCGCGCTCGCGCTCGGTGAGCCGGTCCAGCTCCCGCCGCGCCTCCGGCTCCCGCGCGCCGTGCCCGCCCGCGGCCGCGGCGATCACCTGCCGTGCGACGCTGGGCGAGAGCACCGGCTCGCCCCTCGCCACGGCGCGGACCGCCTCGATCATCTTCGGCGGCGGCGTGTCCTTCAGCACGAAACCGTCGGCGCCGAGCCGCAACGCCGACAGCACCATGTCGTCGGCGTCGAAGGTGGTGAGCACGAGGATCCGCGGCGGGTCCGGCCGCGACAGCAGCAGCCCGGTGGTGGTCAGCCCGTCCTGCCCGGGCATCCGGATGTCCATCAGCACGACGTCGGGTCCGAGGTCGCGGACCACCTCCATGGCGTGCAGACCGTCCCGGGCCTCGCCGACGATCTCCAGGTCGGGCTCGCCGCCGAGGATGAGGCGCAGCCCGGTCCGCACCATCGGGTCGTCGTCCACCAGCACCAGTCGGATCACGGCGTCAAGCCTCCCACGGCAGCCGGACGTCGAGGACGAACGCCCCGTCCCGGGCGGCGTGCCGGAGGGTGCCGCCGGCCATCCGGGTCCGCTCGGCCAGGCCGACCAGGCCGAGCCTCCCGCCGGGGCCCGCGGGCACACCGGGCGGCGCCGGATTGCTCACCCGGATGCGCAGGCCGTGCCCGGGCCGCCCGCCGATCTCGGCCGTCACCCGGCTGCCCGGAGCGTGCTTGCGCGCGTTGGTCAGGGCCTCCTGCACGATCCGGTACGCGTGGCGGCCGGTCTGCGCCGGCAGCAGGTCCCGGCCGTCCACGGTGTCGGACACCTCGACCCGCTGACCGGCCGTGCGCACCTCGTCGAACAGGGATTCCAGATCGTCCAGGCCGGGCTGCGGAGGCTCCGGGGCGCCGCCGCGGCGGAGCGCGCCCAGCACGGTGCGCAACTCGTTCAGCGACTGGTGGGCGTTCTGCTGGATCGCCAGCGCGACCTCGCGGGTCTCCTCGGCGGTGAGGTCCTCGCGGTACGCCAGGCCCCCGGCCAGCATCGACAGCAGGGAGATCCGGTGGGCCAGGACGTCGTGCATCTCCTGAGCGATCTTCATCCGTTCCGCCAGCCGGGCCTGCTCGATCCGCTGCGCCTGCTCGCGCCGCGCGGCCAGCGCCGCCTCCCGCCGCGAGGCGGCCAGGTCGCGGCGGCCGCGCAGGTACAGGCCGAAGACGGTCAGCGCGCCGAGGACGACGGTCCCGGTCGTCACGGAGACGGCGGTCGTCTGGCCGACGCCGCCCCGGGCGGCGTACACGGTCAGGCACACCCAGGACACGACCGCGACCGGGACGATCCGGCGCCATCGGCGGTGCGCGCACAGGGACACGTACGCGACGTAGGCGGGACCGGACGCCGTGGCGGAGACGGCGGTGAGCAGGGCGGTGGCCAGAGCGGTCCGCCACGGGTGGCGGCGCAGCCCCAGCAGCAGGACCAGCCCGGCCAGGCCGAGTCCCACGTCGGTCAGCGCCGACGCGAGCCGGCCGGGCTCCCGGTGGGCGACCACGGCCAGGACGACGCCGTGGAACAGCATCGGCGGCACGGCGCACAGGTAGCGCAGCGCGATTCCGGACCGGTCCAGGGGCGGCCGGTCCTCCGTACGGTCGTGCATGTCCCCAGCCTAGGAGCCGCCGGACGGGTCGTTCAGCGACCCGGGTCGACGACCGGGTGGCCGCAGGTCGACGATCGGAGCGCCGGAACGGGCCCGGCGGTCACGGGTCCGCGCCCCCGGTCCGATGACGGGCGGCGCCGCGTCCGATGGACTGGACGCATGATCGAATTCAGTCGCGTCGTCAAGTCCTACGGAGGCGTGCGGGCACTCGACGACGTGTCCTTCACCGTCGAGGCGGGGAGCGTCACCGGCTTCCTCGGGCCCAACGGCGCCGGCAAGTCCACGGCGATGCGGATCCTGGTGGGGCTCTGCCGCCCCACGTCGGGCTCGGCCACCGTGCTCGGCCGGCCGTACGCCGAGCTGGACGCTCCGGGCGCCCGGGTCGGCGTGCTGCTCGACGCCGGCGCCTGGCATCCCGGCCGCACCGGGCGCGAGGTCTTGACCCTGGGCGCGATGACGCTCGGCCTGCCGGGTTCCCGGGTCGACGAGGTCCTCGACCTGGTCGGGCTGACCGCGCGGGAGGCCCGACGCAGGGTCGGCGGCTACTCGCTGGGGATGAGGCAGCGTCTCGGCGTCGGGCACGCGCTCCTCGGCCGTCCCCGGGCGCTCGTCCTGGACGAGCCCGCCAACGGCCTCGATCCGCAGGGCATCCGGTGGATGCGCGGACTGCTCCGCGGCCTCTCGGAGGAGGGCTGCGCGATCCTGCTCAGCTCGCACCTGCTGCACGAGGTCGAGCAGGTCGCCGACCGCATCGTGATGATCGGCCGCGGCCGGATCCTGGCCCAGGGCACCGTCGCCGAGCTCGGCCGGGGCCGCGGCCTCGAACAGGTCTTCCTCGAACTGACCGCGACCACCGATCGGAGCCCCGCATGACCGGCACCGCGACCACCGATCGGAGCCCCGCATGACCGGCACCGCGACCACCGATCGGAGCCCCGCATGACCGGCACCGCGACCCCGTTCCGGCGGCTGCTGGCCGTCGAGGCCCGCAAGCTCGTCGACACCCGCAGCGGCACGGCCCTGGCCCTGGCCCTGGTCGTCCTGGTCGTCGCGGCCGTCGCGGTGCGCGGCGCCGTCGCCGGCCCGGAACTGCAGCGGTTGATCACCACCGCCGGAATCGGATCCGGGACCCTGCTCCCCGTGCTCGGCATCCTGACGATGACCGGCGAGTGGAGCCACCGGACCGCCCTGACCACCTTCACGCTCGAACCCCGGCGCGGGCGCGTGCTGGCGGCCAAGTGCCTGCCCGCGCTGGCCGCGGCCGTGGCGGCCTGCCCGCTCGCCGTACTGGCCGCGGTGCCGGCGACCGCCGTCGCCGCCGCCGCCCAGGGCGTTCCGGCCGTCTGGGAGGTCGATCCCGCCGCCCTGCTGGGCTGGACCGGCGTGAACGTCCTCCTGGTGGCGGAGGGGCTCGCCATGGGCGCGCTGCTGCTGAACGCGCCGGCTGCGATCGTGATCTGCCTGGCCTCCCCGATGGCGTGGGCCGCGGTCGGCAGGCTGGGCGCCACGGGTGCGACCCTGGCGGAGTGGCTCGACCTGAACACCACCACCGGGCCCCTGATGTCCGGCGGCCTCTCCGGGGACGGCGCCGTCCGGCTGGCGGTGTCGGTGCTCGTCTGGATCGTCGTCCCGATGGCGGCCGGTGCGGCGCGGGTGGTCCGCAAGGACGTGCGCTGACGGGCGCCGCCCGGGGTGCGGGGACGCCGGTCCCCGGGCGGCGCCTCGTGGGAGCCGCCCGGGGCCGGGCCGCGGTTCACGGCCGGTTCAGTGCCGGCCGATGGAGAACCAGTAGAAGCCGTGGCCCGGCAGGGTGAGCAGGTACGGCAGCTCGCCGATGACGGGGAAGGGCACCCCGCCGCGGGCTTCGACCGGCGTCATGCCCTCGAAGCGCCGCAGGTCCAGCTGGACCGGCTGCGGGTACTTCGACAGGTTGTTGACGCAGAGCATCACGTCGCCGGCGTCCTCGCGCAGGAAGGTCAGCACCGCGGGGTTGTCCGACCACAGCTCGATGTACTCGCCGGTGCCGAAGACCGGGTGCTGCCTGCGGATCTGCAGCATCCTGCGGGTGAAGTGCAGCAGCGACGAACCGCTCTTCTGCTGCGCCTCCACGTTGACCGCCTGGTAGCCGTAGATCGGGTCCATGACGGCCGGGAGGTAGAGCCGGCCCGGGTCGGCGGTGGAGAAGCCCGCGTTGCGGTCCGGGCTCCACTGCATCGGGGTGCGGACCGCGTCGCGGTCCTCCAGCCAGATGTTGTCGCCCATGCCGATCTCGTCGCCGTAGTACATGACCGGCGAGCCCGGCAGGGAGAGCAGCAGCGCGGTGAACAGCTCGATCTGGTCGCGCTCGTTCTCCAGCAGCGGGGCCAGGCGGCGCCGGATGCCGAGGTAGGCCCGCATGCGCGGGTCCTTGGCGTACTCGGCGTGCATGTAGTCGCGCTCTTCCTCGGTGACCGTCTCCAGGGTCAGCTCGTCGTGGTTGCGCAGGAAGATGCCCCACTGGGCGCTGTCCGGGAGCTTCGGCGTCCGCGACATGATCTCGGAGATCGGCTCGCGGCTGCCCCGCCGCACCGCCATGAAGATGCGCGGCATCAGCGGGAAGTGGAACGCCATGTGGCACTCGTCGCCGCCGGCGGCCGGGTCGCCGAAGTACTCGACCACGTCCTCCGGCCAGCCGTTGGCCTCGGCCAGCAGCACCCGGTCCGGGTAGAGGCGGTCCACCTCGGCGCGGACCTTCTTCAGGTAGGCGTGGGTCTCCGGCAGGCCGGAGCAGGCGGTGCCCTCGCGCTCGAACAGGTACGGCACCGCGTCCAGCCGGAAGCCGTCGATGCCCAGGTCCAGCCAGAACCGGAGCACCTCCAGCATGGCCTCCTGGACCGCCGGGTTCTCGTAGTTGAGGTCCGGCTGGTGGTGGAAGAAGCGGTGCCAGTAGTACTGCCGGCGGACCGGGTCGTAGGTCCAGTTGGACTCCTCGGCCCCGACGAAGATGATCGGCGCGTCGGGGTACCCGGTCGGGTCGTCGGACCAGACGTAGAAGTCGCCGTAGGGGCCCTCGGGGTCGTGCCGGGAGGCCTGGAACCACGGGTGCCGGTCGCTGGTGTGGTTCATCACCAGGTCGGTGATGACCCGCAGGCCCCGCTTGTGGGCCTCCTCCACCAGCTCCACGAAGTCGGCGAGGTCGCCGAAGTCGGGGAGGATCTTCATGTAGTCGGAGATGTCGTAGCCGCCGTCGCGGAGCGGCGACTCGTACAGCGGGAGCAGCCACAGGCAGTCCACGCCGAGCCACTGGAGGTAGTCCAGCTTCTCGATCAGGCCGCGGATGTCTCCGGTGCCGTCGCCGTTGGAGTCCTTGAACCCCCGGACCAGCACCTCGTAGAAGACGGCTCGCTTGTACCACTGCGGATCGGCGGACACGAAGTCCTCGGAGACCGAATCCGGGCAGGGGGATGCGTTCATCATGTACTCGCTCACAATGAGGAAGGGCAGGACGAAGTCACCGGGTGCCCCGGCTGAATGATGTTTGGTGACCGCGCCGGCGGGAGCCGTCATCCCCACGAGCTCCCTGCCCCCGGCCGGACCGAATTCGTGGTTCGGTGCCAGCCGTTCTAGCGCTTTCTGCGGCGAACACTACCAGCCGAGTGGATCGCGGGAAGCCCGATCGGCATCTCCGCCCGGCCCGCCGTCCCGGAACCCGTGCCGAAGCCACGTAATCGCCCTGTCACCTGGTGTTTTCACCGGTCAAACGTCGCAGGTGGACCGGTCCCGGCGGGTCCGCCCCCTTCCCTCCGGGTGCGGGGAGCCTGTCCCGCCGACACGGCTCCGCTGTCTCCGCGCCGGAAGCGCTCATTGCTCTCCGTGTTCTTCCGTCTTCATAACGTAAGAAAGTATGGGAGTATTGCTTCATGGGTACGGCTGGCCATATGAAGACGACCGTCGAGATCTCCGACGCGCTGCTGCGTGAAGCCCGGCGGCTCGCCCGGAGCGAGGGGACCACGTTGCGCGCTCTGGTCGAGGAGGGACTGCGCTCCGTCCTCGCCCGCCGGGCGGAGAAGGAGGGGTACACCTTGCCTGATGCCTCCGTGGGCGGGCAGGGCCTGCAACCGCGGCTCCGCGACGCCTCCTGGGAGGACGTGCGGGCACTGGCCTACGGTGACCGTCTGTGATCGCGGTCGACACGAACATCCTGGTCTACGCCCATCGCGGGGACAGCGAGTTCCACGCTCGCGCCGCGTCGAAGGTGAAGGCGCTGGCCGAGGGCCGGGCGGCATGGGCGGTCCCCTGGCCGTGCGTCCACGAGTTCTTCTCGATCGTGACCCATCCGCGGGTGTACGCGCCACCCAGCAGCACGGCGGACGCGATCGCCCAGATCGACGCGTGGCTGGGATCGCCGTCCCTCGTGCTCCTCGGCGAGGCGGAGAACCACTGGCAGGTGCTCCGCGCATCGCTTGAGGCGGGCAAGGTGACCGGCCCGCTGGTCCACGACGCGCGGATCGCCGCACTCTGCGCGGCGCACGGGGTCCGTGAGCTGTGGAGCATGGACCGGGACTTCAGCCGCTTTCCGGAACTGACGGTCCGCAACCCGCTCCGGGACTGAACCCGGCACCTCCGGATGGAGGGCTTCCCGGGCGCGGGCCGATCGGAGCATCGACGCCGGCCCCGAGGCGGTGCCCGGTGAGGACCGGTCAGGGCCGGTGAGGGCCGGTCAGGGCCGGGAGGGGACGGTCACTCCCAGGGCGGGGTGAGGTCGCCGACGCGGTCGGCGCGGTCGTCGAGCCAGGCGCCGAACAGGACCAGGCTCCGCACCCAGAACCGGTCGTTCCAGCCGTTGAAGCGGGCCAGCGCGTCCGGGCCCTCGGCGACCACGGCGTGCAGGTGCTCCGAGAGCAGCGACGGCACCGCGTGCGCCACCCGGGTCAGCATCGCGTGGCCGTAGGCGCGGGCCGGTCCGGCGGCCGAGCGGAGCGGGACCCGCTGGAGCGGCTGCTTGACCACGTTGGTCGAGGGCAGCGCGGCCACCCGCGGGTTGGCGGCGTGCAGGAGCTCCCGGTAGAACCGGCCCCTGTCCTTGCGGGCGACGCCCACCGAGAGCGCGGCGTCGAAGAAGTCCGGGTGCATGAAGGGCGCGGCGAACGAGACCTCGGGGCCGACCAGGTTGACGGGGGAGCGGGCGATGCCCCGGGCGGTGCGGGTGTGCAGGACCGACAGCGGCAGCTCGGCCCGGTGGCCGTCGAGCATGGAGGTCGACCGGGCGAACGCCGTGCGGACCGAGTCGGCGATCCACTGCGCCGCCCGCTCCGACAGGAAGGGCGCCGAGGGCGCGCCCAGCGCGAGCGAGCCGAGCAGCGCGGCCTTGCGCTCCGCCTCCGTGGAGGCCTCCAGCGCGGCCCCGCTGACCATGAAGTTCTTCAGCAGCGGCCCGCCGGCCAGGCCGTCCACCAGGGTCCGCCCGGCGCGGTGCACCTCGCGGGCGAAGGGGGCGTACCACGCGTGGTGCGGGGTGAGGAACTCCAGCCGGCGGGCCACGGACAGCGCGTCGGCCGGGTAGGCGGCGGGGTCCTGGGGGATCACCCGGTGCGGTACGCCCAGCTCGCGGGTGATCGCGCGGGCGAAGGCGATGTCGGTGTCGGTGCCGTCGTCCGGGCTGGTCGTCCACGACTCCACGTCCGCGCCCCGGGCCACCGCCACCGAGCAGAGCAGCCGCGAGTCGTACCCGCCGCTGACCGGCACCAGCAGCGGACGGGAGTCGAACTCCTTGTAGACCTCGTGCAGGATCTCCAGGAGCTCCCCGGCGCTGCGCCCCGCCTCGAACGGCTCCTCGCGCAGCCAGCGGGGCAGCCGCCGCTCGACCGCGATCCGGCCCGACCGCTTGCCGAGGACCAGGGCGCTGCTCCCGGCCAGCCGCTTGACCCGCGCGTACGGGGTGTCGTCGCGGAGCGGGAAGGTGAGCTGCACGATCGCCGCCCAGGCGTCCCAGTCGACCTCGTACGGCGTGCGCACCAGCGCCAGCAGCGGCTCCAGCAGCGAGGAGAAGTAGACGGCCCCGCCGACGGAGACGTAGTAGACGTCCACCAACCCCAGGCCGCCGGCGTGCAGGGTGACCCGGTCGCCGTCGTCGATCAGGCCGGGCGTCTCGCAGGTCTCGGCCACGGTGATCCACGGCGCGGGCCCGGCCGGCCGGCGCTCCCCCCAGGCGAACGCCCAGGTGCCCGCGTCCGGCCGGGTCGCGCCGGGCGCCGGCTCCCCGCCCGCGGCGTCCCCGGTGCCCCCGAGCCCGGGTTCGGGGCCCCGGTGGTAGGGCGGCAGCGGCGAGGAGCTGAACAGCGCCGCCTCGGCGGTCCGCAGCGCCGGCCGTACCCGCGGCCCGGCCTCGCGCAGGGCGGCCAGGGCGGCCTCGTCGAGCCGGCCGACGCCGCCGCAGACGTACGGCCTCACATTGAACGTCGGCCACTGCACCGTGCTGACTCCTCTGTGTCGGGATTGACCAAAGGGTATCCTTTCGCCCGGCTCAGGAATCGGAGGACGACGTGGCGAGCGAGCGACTCGAGAGCACGCGGCAGGCGTTGCGGGAGGCCATGGCCCAGGCGGAGCGGGCCGCGGAGCTGGCCCGCCTGCTGGATGCGGCCCAGGCGAGGATCGCCGACGCCGAGCGCGCGGTCGGGGAGCTGCGCGACGTCCGGGAGCGGCTGGCCGAGGCGGAGGAGCGGCTGGCCGAGGCCAGGGCCGCGGAGGCGGCCCTGCGCAGGGAACTGGCCGAGCAGCGCTACCAGACCGAGGTGGCCCGGTGGAAGCTCTCGTCGGTGCAGGTGGCGCGCTGGTCCCGGATCGGCGACGCGATCAAGACCGGCAAGAGCAACCCGGTGCGGCTGGCCCGCGGCCTGCGCGGCGCCGCCAGGCCGGCCAAGCGCCCGGCCGCGCCCAAGCGGCAGCCGGTCCCCGAGCCCCGCGACCCGGCCAGGCCGGTGCCCGGGGCGGCCTTCCAGGCCACCACCTCGACCAGGACGCTGGACGGCGCGTCGTTCCGGCTCAAGCCCTTCCGCGTCCCCACCGGCCCGAACACCCGCCCGCACCTGACCGCGGCCGTCGTCGCCGACCCGCACGCCGAGGCGCTGCTGCGCTACGAGTGGCGGCAGACCACCGGGTTCACCCCCCGCGACTTCGCCCGCGTGCTGGCCGCCGAGGTGCCGCACCTGCTGCTGGTGGAGTCGGTCGCGCAGGGGCCCTGGGCCGAGGAGCTGCGCGTGCCCGGTGAGGGCCTGCGCGCGCTGCTGGCCTGGTGCGCCGAGCGGGGCATCCGCACGGTCTTCTGGCACACCGGGGGCGAGGTCGCCGACCTGGCCCCCGCCGCCCTGCTGTTCGAGCACATCGTCACCGCGCAGACGGCCTCGGTCCAGGCGTGGGGCGCCGTGCTGGCGTCGGCGCGGCCGGAGCCCGGCCGCCGGGCGCCCTCCCTGGGCCTGCTGCCCTTCGCGGTCCAGCCGCGGGTGCACAACCCGCTGCCGCTGGCCTCCGGCCGGTTCGACCGGGTGCTCTCCCTGCAGGAGCTGCTCCCCGGCCACCTGTCCTATCCGGACGTGCTCACCTCCTACCGCTGGCCGAAGGCCGTGGACTGCCCGCCGGGCACCGCGGCCTGGCGGCTGGCCGAGCTGGCCGCCTGCGGCACGCCGATCGGCGCGCCCGAGGGCGGCGAACCCGACGGGCGCCGGGCGCACGCCGCGCTCCGGCAGGCCTACGCCTCCGGCACGATGACCGACAAGGTCGACGACCTGCTCGACGCGATCGGCCTGCCCAGCGCCCGGCCGACGCTGGGCATCTCGGTGATCATGCTCGACCGGGGCGACCCCGAACGCGCGCTGGCCCTCCTCGCGCCGCAGCAGGGCCTCGTCCAGCTGGTGCTGCTCGCGCAGTCCGAGGACGAGGGGGCGGCGCAGGAGGCGGAGCGGCGGGCCCGCGCCGCGCTGGGCGGGCACGTGGGCGTCGTGGTCCGCCGCGCCGACCCGGGGCTCACCACCGGCGCCCTGCTCGACCGGGCCCTGGACCTGTGCGAGGGCGACCTGGTGGCCGTCATGGACGCCCGGGACGCCTACGGCGAGCACTACCTGGCCGACCTCGCCCGGGTCTTCACGTTCACCACCGCCGACATCGCGGGCAAGGCGGCCTACCACGCCCACCTGCGCGACGTCGGCGCGACCGTGCTGCGCCGCCCCGAGGCCGAGTACTCCTACCTGCCCGAGGTGGCCGGGGCCACCCTGCTGGGCCGCAGGGCCGTGCTGCGCTCCCTGGGCTTCGCCGACCTGTCCGAGGGCTGGGACGAGGTCCTGATGCGGCAGTGCCGCACCGACGGGGTCAAGGTCTTCTCCGCCGACCGCTACGGGTACGTCCGCCTGTGCGACCACGACGCCGGCCTGCTCGGCTCGGCCCGGCTGGTCGAGTACGGCCCCGCCGAGCCGCACGCGCTGGTCTGACGGTGACGCCCGGCCGGCTCGCCGCGGTGCTCGGGGCGCCGCCGGTCCCGCGGGGGACGTGGGAGCACGAGGCGCTGTACGTCTCGACGGCCGCGCTGCGCCACGGGGAGCGGACAGGGGAGCGGGCCGGGGACCAGGCAGGGGAGCGGGCCGGGGAACTGGCCCTGCGGCTGCGCGCGCTGCCGGGGATCGAGGAGGTCCGGGTGCGGCCCGGCGGGTTCCTGGAGATCGTGGTGGCCGTCCCCGGCGAGCTGGTGGAGGAGGCCGGCGCGGCCCCTCCCGGGACGTCCCGTTCCGGAGCCGCCCCTTCCCGGGTGGGCTGGTCCGGGGCGGGGCGGGGGGACCGGTCCGCGCCGGGACCGGCAGGGCCGTCGCCCTGGCCGGCGGGCCGGTCCGGGCCGGGACCGGCAGGGGGACCGGCAGGGCCGTCGCCGGCGGGCCCGCCGTGGTCCCCGGGCACCTGGGACAACCCCGGGTTCGTCGTCGGGTACGCGCACGCGCGGGCGGTCGCCGTACGGCGCTGGGCGGCGGAGCTGGGCGTGGCGGGGGGGTTCCGGCCGGAGCTCCTGACGGACCGGCGGGACCGGGCGGTGCTCAGGTCGCTGGCGGAGGCGCCGGGCCGCAGGGCGAGCCGGGACCCCGGGTGGGCGGCCTACGCCGAGCGGCTGGCCCTGGCCTACCACGACGCGTTCGAGCGGGCGCCGGCGCTGCCGCGGGGCGACGAGGAGGCGTCGGCGCTGCACGTGGCACGGGTGCGGCTGGCGGGAGCCGTGCGGGAGACGCTGGCGGAGGCGATGGGAGCGGTGGGAGTGGTTCCACCCGATAGATTGTGATGAATCATCCGGAACGTACTGAGGAGGACGGGTGAGCGGTCCGCGGGACTGGTCCCCGCAGAGCGCGTCGCGACCCGGCGTGATCCGGCGGACGCTGCCCGTGCTGCTCGTCTTCGGCCTCCTGCTCGGCGCGCTGTTCTACCTCCGCGACGACCTGCGGGAACTGCTCGGCACCGCGCCGGGATCGCCCCGCACGGCCGTGGCCGCGCACCTGGTCTACGAGAAGACCGGCCCGGTCGACGGCCGCTGCCCCGGCCTGCCGGAGGACCTCGACGCCGACCAGGAGGCGACGCTGACCACCCTGGCGGGCTGCCTGGACCGCATGTGGCGCGCGACGCTGAAGCCGGCGGGCGTCGACTACGAGCCGCCGGAGGAGACGCGGCTGATCGCCACCCCCGAGGAGGCGGCCTGCGGGATCGACGACTTCGACTGGGCCGGCATCTACTGCGAGCGGGAGCGCATCGTCAACGTCCTGACCGAGGACGGCGGGGAGCGGCGCGACACCTTCGGGATGATGTTCACCCTCGCCCACGAGTACGCCCACCACGTCCAGCAGCTCACCGGGATCGCCGACCGGGAGGGCTCGGAGGTCTTCGACGAGGCGTGGTCGCGCCGCTTCGAGCTGCAGGCCGACTGCCTGGCCGCGGCGTCGCTGCGCACCGTCCGCCCGTACCTGCTGAACGAGCTGCGCCGCGGCGCGGCCGCGGGACGGGACGAGGCGGACGCCGGCGCGGACGCGGCCCGCCGGTCGCACGGCTCCGGCGCCAGCGGTGCCCGGTGGATGCTCCGCGGGCAGAAGAAGGGCACGATCGCGGGGTGCAACACCTGGAAGGCGCCGGCCGACGAGGTCTCCTGAGGGTTCGGATCCGCGCGGAACGCCAAAATCTATGGCGAGATCCGGCGAAAACGCGAAAAGTTCGCGTGTCCGTGGGCGATTCCGTCTCGACAGGTGAGCGGGCGTCTCATCCGGATCAGCGGGTCCGATAGCCTCTTTTGGGTGAGTCGATTCGTCCACCCCGCCGGTGACCGGCACGCCGAGATCCTTCCCGAGGACCGCCCGCCGCAGGCGCCCGCCGACCTCAACACGCTCGACCCGACGATCTGGCCGCGAACGTCGAGCCGCGCCGACGGCTCGATCACGATCGGCGGCGTGGACGTCCGGGACCTGGCCGAGCAGTACGGCACGCCGCTCTACGTGGTGGACGAGGAGGACTTCCGCTCCCGCTGCCGCGACTACCGGTCCGCGTTCGAGGGCGGCGAGGTCCACTACGCGGCCAAGGCGTTCCTGTGCCGCGAGGCCGCCCGCTGGATCATGCAGGAGGGCCTGGGCCTCGACGTGTGCAGCGCGGGCGAGCTCGCCGTCGCGCTGAGCGTCGGCTTCCCGCCCGAGCGGATCACGATGCACGGCAACAACAAGTCGCCCGCCGAGCTGGAGCGGGCCGTCCAGGCCGGCATCGGGCACATCGTGGTCGACTCCTTCGAGGAGATCGCCCGGCTGGGCTTCCTCGCCGACCGGCACGGCGTGCGGCCCAAGGTCCTGATCCGGGTCACCGTGGGCGTGGAGGCGCACACCCACGAGTTCATCGCCACCGCCCACGACGACCAGAAGTTCGGCCTCTCGCTGAACAGCGGCGCGGCGGCCGAGGCCGCCCGCCGGATCCTCGCCCTGCCCCAGCTGGAGCTGGTGGGCCTGCACTCCCACATCGGATCGCAGATCACCGACACCGCCGGGTTCGAGGTGGCCGCCACCCGCCTGGCCAAGCTCATGGTGCAGATCCAGCAGGAGCACGGCGTCGTCCTGCCCGAGCTCGACCTCGGCGGCGGGTACGGCGTCGCCTACGTCGAGGGCGACGAGACGCTCGACGTCAAGGAGATCGCCGACAGCCTGCGCGAGATCGTCACCAGGGTGGCGCAGGCCGCGCACCTGCCGGTCCCCCGGCTCACGGTCGAGCCCGGCCGGTCCATCGCGGCGATCGCGGGCGTGACGCTCTACGAGGTCGGCACGATCAAGGACGTCGAGGGCCTGCGCACCTACGTCAGCGTCGACGGCGGCATGAGCGACAACGTGCGCACCGCCCTGTACGGCGCCGACTACACCGCCCGCCTGGCCTCCCGGGCGAGCGACGCGGCGCCGATGCTCTCGCGCCTGGTCGGCAAGCACTGCGAGAGCGGCGACATGGTCGTCCGCGACCTGTGGCTGCCGCAGGACCTCGCCCCCGGCGACCTGATCGCCGTGGCCGGGACCGGCGCCTACTGCCGCTCGCTGGCCAGCAACTACAACTACCTCCCCAAGCCGGCCGTGGTCGCGGTCGGGGGCGGGGCGTCCCGTGTGATCGTCCGGCGGGAGACCGAGGACGACTTGCTGAGAGGACAGCTGTGAAACAGGTTCCCGGGAAGAGGCTCAAGGTCGCGCTGCTCGGCTGCGGCGTCGTCGGCTCCCAGGTGATCCGGCTGATGCGGGAGCAGGCCGACGACCTCGCGGCCCGGATCGGCGCGCCGCTGGAGCTGGCGGGCGTGGCCGTACGCCGGCCGGGCCGGGCGCGGGGCGTCGACGTGGACCCCGCGCTGATCACCACGGACGCCGAGGCGCTGGTGACGCGCGAGGACGTCGACATCGTGGTCGAGGTGATCGGCGGCATCGAGCCGGCGCGCTCGCTCCTCCTGGCCGCGATGGGGGCCGGCAAGTCGGTCGTCACCGCGAACAAGGCGCTGCTGGCCGAGGACGGCGCGACGGTCCACGCCGCGGCCCGGGCCGGCGGCGCCGACCTGTACTTCGAGGCGGCCGTGGCGGGCGCGATCCCGCTGATCCGGCCGCTGCGCGAGTCACTGGCCGGGGACCACGTGCGCCGGGTGCTCGGCATCGTCAACGGCACCACGAACTACATCCTCGACAAGATGGACTCCTCGGGCGCCTCGTTCTCCGACGCGCTGGAGGAGGCCCAGGCCCTGGGATACGCCGAGGCCGACCCCACGGCCGACGTCGAGGGCTTCGACGCCGCGGCCAAGGCCGCGATCCTGGCCGGGATCGCGTTCCACAGCCGGGTGACGGCCGCCGACGTGCACCGCGAGGGCATCACCGAGATCAGCGCGGCGGACGTGGCCAGCGCCCGGGAGATGGGCTACGTCATCAAGCTGCTGGCGATCTGCGCCCGCTCGGAGGACGGCCGCTCCTTCGGCGTCCGGGTGCACCCGGCGATGATCCCCAGGACCCACCCGCTGGCCGGGGTCCGCGAGGCCTACAACGCGGTCTTCGTCGAGGCCGAGTCCGCCGGGCAGCTCATGTTCTACGGCGCGGGCGCCGGTGGCGCGCCTACGGCCAGCGCGGTGCTGGGCGACATCGTGGCGGTGGGCCGCAACCGGCTGGCCGGCACGCGCGGCCCGGAGGAGTCGACCTACGCCGACCTGGCGGTCCACCCGATGGGCGAGACCGTCACCCGCTACCACGTCTCGCTGGACGTCGCCGACAAACCGGGCGTGCTCGCCCGGGTCGCCGACATGTTCGCCAAACAGGACGTCTCCATCCAGACCGTCCGGCAGGAGGGGCTCGGCGCCGACGCCCAGCTCGTCCTGGTCACGCACCGGGCCAGCGACGCCGCCCTGTCGGCGACGATCGAGGGCCTGCGGGAGCTGGACATCGTCCGCGACGTGGTGAGCGTCATGCGGGTCGAGGGCGAGGACGCCTCGTGAAGACCCCCGGCCGCCTCGCAGGGACGCTGACCGCGCTGGCCCTGCTCGCCCTCCTCGCCTCCCCCGGCGCCTCCGCCCAGGCGGCCGCCGCCCCGCGGAAACCGGTGAAGCCGAAGACGATCGTGGCCCTCACCTTCGACGACGGGGACGCGACCCACGCGGCGGCGGCGCGCATGCTCGAGAAGCACGGCATGCGGGGGACGTTCTACGTCAACAGCGCGACCATCGGCATCGACGGCAAGCTCACCGAAGGCCGGCTGGCCGCCCTCGCCCGGGCGGGCCACGAGATCGGCGGTCACACGCTGACCCACGTCCGGCTCAACGAGCTCCTGCCCGGCGAGCAGCGCGTGCAGATCTGCGACGACCGCCGCGCCCTGATGAAGCTGGGTCACCGGGTCACCACCCTCGCCTACCCCTTCGGCGCGGTGAACGCCGACGCCGAGAAGACGGCCAGGCTCTGCGGGTACAACGCGGCCAGGGCGGTCAGCGGGCTCAAGCAGTGGAGCTGCCCCTCCTGCCCCGGCGCGGAGAGCCTGCCCCCGGCCGACCGCTGGGCGGTCCGCGCGCCGGGTTCGATCCGCGACGACACGCCGGTACGGCACATGCGGCAGCAGGTGGTCAACGCGGAGAAGGCCGGCGGCGGCCTGGTCCCGCTCATCTTCCACATGGTCTGCGACGACTGCGGCACGTACTCGACCTCGCCGGAGCGGCTGGAGGAGTTCCTCGGCTGGCTGGAGAAGCGCAGGGGCCGCGGCACCGTGGTCAGGACCATGGACCAGGCGATCGGCGGCGAGGCCCGGCCGCTGCCCGCCGAGTGACCCGGCGGACCCGGACGGACCGCGCGGCGCGGCCCGGACCCCCGGTCCCGGGGCCGGTCAGCCGGTGACGGTGGCGGGCGGGCGGAACCCCTCCCACCGCTCGACCGCCTGCTCCAGGAACCAGTCCGTCCCCTCCTGCCAGGTGTGCCGGTCGGGCCGGCTCCGCCGGAGCAGGAAGCCGAGGCCGTGGGTCTGGTAGATCCGCCCGCCGGCCCGCCGCACCGCCTCCAGGAGCTGCCCGTCGACCGTCCGCCTGATGGGCCGGAAGCCCCCCACCGCCTCGAACGCGTCCCGGGGCATGAAGATCGTGCCGCCGGCGACGAAGTCCTGCCAGGTCTCCACGGCCCAGCGGTGCCGGACGGTCGTGTCGAGCTCCTCCAGGTAGAACAGCTCGGCGGACGTGCCGGTGACCTCCGCGCCGGTGTAGACGCGGGCCAGGTGCATGTCGGCCAGGTGGTGCGGGCCGTACCAGTCGTCGTCGTCCCACTTGGCCAGGTGGTCGCCGCTCGCGCGGGCCGCCGCCCGGTTGAGCACCTCGCCGAAGGGCGTCGCCGCGTCCGCCTCGATGACGGTCACCGGGTACGGCCCGGCCCCGGGCGCGCCGCGGAGCGCCTCGCCGGCGGAGAAGCCGTGGGCGGCGAGCACGACCTCGGCGTCGACCAGGCGCTGGCGGGCGATCTGGGAGAGCGCGAACCCCACCATCTCCGGTCGCCGGGTCGCCAGCAGCACCGAGATCCCCGGCCGGGACGCCCGGGCGCGGCGGCCGTGGGTCAGCAGCGCCCGGCGGCGCAGCGCGATGCTGTGCTCCTCGCGCCGCAGGTCGTCGGCGAGCAGTTCCGGGGTGGCGGCCTCCAGCAGGAGGGCCAGCCCCTCCCCGAGCACGGGGCGGACCCCGGCGGGGATCCGGGAGACGAGCAGCGGCACCCCGGCGGCGGCCAGGGCCACGACGAGGTCCGCCAGGCCGTGCCCGTCGTGTTCCCCGTGCCCGCCGTGCCCGTCCGCAGGTCCCGGCCCGGCGTGCTCCCGTCCGGCTCTTCGCTGAGGCCGCCCGCTCAGCGCGGGCCAATCGACGCGGACCGCGCGCAGCGGACGCAACCGGGCCACCTCCACGCCGGTGACCCGGCAGGGGGGCTCCGGGAACGCGACCACCGGGGCGCCGTCGAGCACGGCCTCCCAGCGGTCGCCGCGCCGCAGGAGATCCGCGGTGCCCAGCTCCGGGCCGCTCAGGAAGCCGACGGGGTTGACCGACAGCTCGTCCACGGGGCGGATCGGCCGCTCGCGCACCCGCCCGGCCGTCGCACCCGTCCGCGCGGGCGACGCCCCGGTCCGCCCGTCCGGGCCACCCGGACCGGTCCGCCCGTCCGGGCCACCCGGACCGGCAGGCCCGGAGCGGAGGGAACCCGCCATCGAGGAGAGCAGGCCGGCGGGCGGGACCGCCGCGCGGAAGTGCATCTCGGCGATCCAGCCGGTCGCGCCGTGCCTGGCGAGCCGGAGGGAGTCCAGCGCCCGCACGGCGAAGCCGTTCTCACCCGGGGCCGGCAGATGCCACCATTCCGGGGCCTCCACGACGTGCACCACCAGCCGCCGGACCGAGGGCAGCCGGGGCGCCGACCGCACGATCCGGCGCAGGTCCGCGGGGGTCCTGAGGATCAGCGCGATCCCCTCCACCACGCCGGGGGAGGCCGAGGGCGACGCGGTCTCCTCCGGGCGGTCGAGGTCCACCACGCGGGCGGAGGGCTGCGGACCGACGGCCTCGGCGGGCCGCGGGAAGCCCGCACAGGCGACGAGCGCGCTCGACAGGCGTCCGGGGGTGAGCACCTCGTCGATGGTGGCGCGGATCTCAGCGATCATCGGAGTCCTGGGGCCGGCTCAGCGTCTTCCTGACCGCGCGCAGGAACGGGGCGCGCTCGGCGAGCCGGCGCCGCCAGCGGTAGCGGGCCCTGCGCAGCTGGGAGAGCTCCCGCCGCCACTGCACGGCCGACCTGCGCCACCGGGTCGCCTCGGCCTTCCACTCCGCGGCGTCCTTCTTGCGCTCCGCGGCCTCGGCCTTCCAGCGGGCGGTCTCGCCCTTCCACCGGGTCGCCTCGGCCTTCCACCTTCCGGCCTCGTTCCGCAATCGGGTGAGCTCGGCGTTGGCGCGGGAGCTGCTCGGCGCGCCGGCCGAGGACGCCGGGAGGAACCCCCACGTCTCGCCGCTGGTCCACCGGGTGCCGAAGGTCTGGTGGACCACGTCGTCGAGGTCCTCGCCCGCCGAGGCGAGGAGCCGCGCGCGCGTCGTCGCGGCGGTCCGTTCCAGCCGGGCCACCACGAGGTCGCCGTGCCCGTCCAGGACGACGCTGACCAGCCCGGCGCAGTCGGTGTCCGCGTCGGCCGTCAGGCTGCGCAGTGCGTCCGGGCCCGGCACCCACCCGGCGGGCAGGCGGAGGCGGAACATCGCGGGAGCGGAGTCCTCGCCCGGGTCCTCGGTGAAGGCGACCCTGCCGTCGTGCTCGTAGGTGCCCCGGGCCAGCCGCAGGTCCAGCAGCGGGTCGTCGAGCGGGGAGCGGCGATCGGTGGTCAGGGCGCTCCACGGGCCGACGAGCGTCACGGAGAGGTCCGGCAGCGTCGAGGCCAGCACGCCGTCGACCGTGGCGCGCACCTCCTCGTAGCGCGCACCGGTGACGTCCACCACCACGTCCACGTACGGCACCAGCCTGCGGCGGGTGGGATGGGTGCGCAGCCAGCGCAGCTCGGGCACCCGTTCGGCGAGCAGGGGCCAGTTGTGCCGCTTGACCTCCGCCTCGCGCGTGCCGACGGTGTGCAGCCCGAGATGCCGGCTCCGGGCCTCGGGCTCGGGGACGAACACCGCCCCCTGCTGGGCGAGCCGGTAGCCGAGTTCGGTGTCCTCGCCGAGCACCAGGGAGGTGTCCATGCCCCCGGCCGCCCGCAGCAGCCGGGCGGAGACCGAGGCGGTGGCCCCGCAGTGCACGTTGTAGGCGTCGATCGGGCAGTCCCGCAGATCGTCCGTGCGGGCGAGGAACTCCTCCACCCAGTCGTGCGGCTCGGTGCTCTCCGGCGGGAAGAGCTCCTCCACCCGGCCGCCCGCGACCGCGTCGTGGACCTCGGCCGCCGAGGGCAGGCCCGCGGACACGTCGGTGAACCGCAGGGAGCCGAGCACCACCAGGTAGTCGGCGAGGTGGTGCCAGCGGAGCTGGGCCTCCACGTGCTCGCGGAAGGGGACCATGTCGGCGTCGAGCCAGTGGATCACCTCGCCCTCGGCCGCATCGGCCCCGGTCTGGCAGGCCCACGCGCGGCCCCAGCCTCCGGGGCGGCTGGGGACGATCCGGGTGTGCTCCGGCGCGATCTCACCGATCCGCAGGGCGGGCCCGCCGCCGTCGTCCACCACGATCACCTCGGTCAGGTGCGCGGGGTAGCTCTGCCCGGCGAGGGCCGCGAGCGTCAGATCGAGCGTCTCCTGGCAGCGATAGGCGGGGATGACCACGCTGACCGTTCTGACCGGCGTCCAGCCGCCGAGTCCGGCGGGGACGAGCGGACCGTGGTCGTTGAGCCGGACGCGCGGCTGCCCGCCGGCGGTCGCCGCGCTCATCGGGGAGCGCCCGGTTCAGTGCCCGGTTCAGTGCCCGGTCCAGTGCCCGGTTCCATGAGTCGGCCGGCGTGGAAGCCCCGCCACTGCCGTACCGTCCGGTGGTCGAGGAAGGTGGTGACGGGCGCCTTCCAGGTGTGCCCGGAGGAGGTCTGCCGGCGCAGGATGTAGCCGAACCCGTGGGCCTGGTAGATCCGCCCGCCCGCCTGCCGGACGGCCTCCAGCAGCTGGCCGTCCTCGGTGAGCCCGACGGGCCGGAAACCGCCGACGCCCTCGAAGACGTTCCTGGGCAGGAAGAGGGTGCCGCCCGCCACGAAGTCCTGCCAGGTCTCGGTGTTCCACCGGCGCTGCACCGTCGTGTCGATCTGCTCCAGGTAGACGATCTCGGCGGGGGCGCCGGTCAGGTCGGCCCCGGTGTAGAGGTGCGCCAGGTGCAGGTCGGCCAGGTGGTCGGGGCCGTACCAGTCGTCGTCGTCCATCTTGCTGAGGAACGCCCCGGAGGCGCGGGCGGCGGCCCCGTTGAGCACCGCGCCGAACGGCAGGCCCGGATCGGCCTCGTACACGGTCACGGGGTGCGGGAAGCGGGCGACCGCGTCGGCGACCTCGGGGAGGTCCGCGGGGACGCCGTGCAGGGCCAGGACGAGTTCGAGGTCGACGCCGCGCTGGCGGGCGACCTGCGACAGGGCGAAGCCCACCATGTGGGGCCTGCGGGTGGCCAGCAGCACCGACACCCGGGGCGGGGCGGCGGCGGGGAGCCCGGCCCGGAGGGCGAACTCCGCCCAGCGGGCGCGGTTGCCGTGGACGCGCAGCGCGCAGCGGCGGAGCGCGATGCTGTGCTCCTGGCGCCGGAAGTCGTCGGCCAGGTCCTCGGGGCGGACGTCCTGGACCAGGCCGGTGAGGCGCTCGCCGAGCAGCGGGGCGGCCCAGACGGGAACGGCCGGACCGGACAGCGGGACGCCGGCGGCGGCCAGCCCGGTGACGACCCGGGCGGCGGCGACCGGGCCGGTGTGGGCGGGCCGCCACTCCACGGTGATCCCGCGCAGTGGTCGCAGCCGGGCGACGTCGGCGTCGGTGACGCAGCCGGAGGCGGCGAAGGCCACCATGCCGACGCCGTCGAGCACGACCTGCCAGCGGCCCTCCCGCTGGGTGAGCCGGGCGACACCGAGCTCCGGCGCCGCGGCGAAGCCCGTGGGGTTCACCGAGCGCTCGTCCACCGGGGGGACCGCCGAGGGACCGGACAGGTCGAGATCCGCGCTCAGCCGGTGGCCGCCCGGTCGGCCGAGGCGGGTCCAGGAGGTCGCCGCGGGCCCGGGGCGCTCGATGGCCGGGACGTCGGGGTCGGTCCACTCCCGCGACCCGGCGTCCACGGTCCGCAGCGCGAGGTCGCAGCCGGGGGCGGCGTGCCGGGGGGGCACCGGCCCGTCCACGTCGGCCAGCGTGGCGTTGGGGTCGGCCGGGCGCCAGTGCGCGGCCCCCGCTCCGGCGAGGGCGGCGACCGGCTGGGGCATCGTGTCGGGGCGGCCGGGGGTGAAGGCGCGGGCCGCGGCGATCAGGACCTGGCCGGCCTGCATGGGGGCGGTGAACCGGGCCTCCACCGTCCAGGAGCGGTCGCCGACCCGGCCGATCCGCCAGTCCTGGAGGGTGCGCCAGTTGGCGTGCGGGGAGGGGGAGGCGAGCGGCGCGTGCCGCAGCGGCGGGGTGTCGGCCACCGCCACGGTGACCCGTGCGGCCTTCGGCAGCAGGGTGTGCAGGGTCACGGCCCGGCGCAGGTCGGTGACCGTGCGGGCGAGCACGACCACCCGGGCGACCGGGCCCCCGCCCAGGACCGCGCCGGTCGGGACGGCGTCGAGGTCGGCCACGGCGGTGTCCGGACGCGTGACCCGTTCGCCGAGGTCCCCGTCGAATCCGGTCGAGCACAGGAGCAGCTCACCGGATCCGGTGAGGAGCGCGCTCAGCAGGGCTTCCGTCCCGGCCGGCAGCCGCTCCGCCGCGGTGCTCCGTGCGAGGGCACCCACGGTGTCATCCACTGTGCCGTCCACTGTGCCGTTCGCCGTGCCGTTCGCCGTGCCGTTCGCTGGGCGCCTCGTGGCCTGCGGTGCCCGGCCGCGGATCGCGTCCGAGGCCCGGATCGGAGGCCGGATCGAAGACCGGATCGAAGACCGGGGCGAGACCGTCGGAGAGGCGGTGGAGCTCCGGGACGATCCGTTCGCGGAGCTCGGAACCGATCTCCAGGAGCAGGCCGGTGTGGGCCGAGGTGCGGACCGCCGCCTCGACCCTGTCCTCACCGAGCGCGGCCAGGACGTCGGCCGTCCCGGCGGTGCTCCGGTCCTCCAAACCGCGCACGGAGGCGTCCAGGCGCTCGATCGCCGCGGTGAGCCGGGTCAGGCCGGCCCGGATCTCCTTGAGCTCGCCGAACCGGTCCGGCAGCGGTTCCAGCCGCTCCTGCAGGGTCGCGACCTTGCGGTCCAGCCGCAGGACCTTGCCGTCGGCGCGCCGTACGGAGAGCAGGGCCAGGCCTAGCGCCGCGAGGGCGGCCAGGGAGAGGGCGAGCTGGAGGGCGGACACGGCGTCCACGGTGCCGAGCAGGACCAGTACGAGCAGCCCCAGGGTTCCGGCGGTCCCCGCGGTCGCGGCCACCACGGCGAGGCGGCGCGGCGTCATAGAACGCATGAACGGGCCTTTCACGACTGGCGGCGGCGATGTGCTGGATCGCCCGAGATGGGTGTCGTCTGCAGGTGAGGGTGATTTTAGGGGAAGTAGGCAACTTACATGCCCGTTCACGACTAATGGGACCTCAGATGGACCCGTCGCGGGTCCGTCGACGGGCCTTCGCGCGGACTCGCCGCGGGTCCGTCAACGGGCCTTCGCGGACCCGTCGCGGGTCCGTCGACAGGCCTTCGCGCGGGACCCGCCGCGGACCCGTCGGCGGGCCTCCGTGCAGGCCCGTACGGGCCCGTACGGGCCCGCCCCCACCGGACGGCGCACCGTGCGCGGGAGGGCGCGACCGCGCACGAGAGGCTCGGCGCCTCCACGGCCCGGCTGCGCGGCGGGGCCGCCCGCCCGCGCCGCGAGGCGCTCCGAACCGCCCCGGGCGCCACCGTCATGCGAAGATCGTATGTGTGGCGGCTGTCAGCGGAGTCCTCATCCGGTTTGCCTAGTATTGGCATCCGTAGGGTGGTGGATCGGCGCATATCCGAACGAGTCAGGAATCCCTCATGACAGCTGTCGTCGGTCTCGACGCGCGCGGGACGGGCCCGACCCCGGCGGGCTTCGTGCGGAACCCGCCGGGCGAGGTGGTCCCGCTGCGCTGGGAGCACGGCCGGTGGACGGTTCCCGAGGGCGACCCGCACGCGCTGCGGGGCCTGCGCGTGCACTGGCCGGACCGTGCCGCCGATCACGCCCCGGACCCCGCCCCGGACCCCGCCGTGGATGCCGCCCCGGGGGGCCCCGTCGCGGCCTCCCGAGACCCCCACCCGGTGCTGGCCCCGCTGCTGGACCTCGCCGCCGCAGGAGTCCCGCTCCACGCCGACAAGGTCCCCGCCTGGGCGGTCCGGGCCGATCCCGTGCTCGCGGACCTCCTCACCGAGGAAGACTGGCTCGCCGAACCCGCGCGGGACACGCCGCACTGCACGGCGGCCCTGCGCCGCGAGGAGCACAGCGTACGGCTGCGCCGCCACGGCCAGGCCCACCGCCGGGGAGCGGTCCCGCACGGGACGCCGGCGGTCAGCGTCGTCATGGCCAGCATGCGCCCCCACCTGCTGGAGTCCGCCCTCGGCCAGATCGCCCGGCAGCGCGGGGTACGGGCCGAGGTCCTGCTCGGACTGCACGGCTTCGCCGCGGACCACGAGGCGGTGCGGCGGGCGGTCGGAGCCTGCCCGCTGCCCGTCACGGTGGTCGAGGCCGACGCCGCGACGCCGTTCGGGGACGTGCTCAACCTGGCGGCGGCGGCGGCGGGCGGCGACCACGTCGCCAAGTGGGACGACGACGACTGGTACGGCCCCGACCACCTGGCCGACCTCCTCCTGGCCCGCGCCCACTCCGGGGCGGAGATCGTGGGGACGGCGGCCGAGTTCTTCTACCTGGAGCCTCTGAACGTGACGATCCGGCGCACCGACTACACCAGCGAGGTCTGGTCCGACCACGTGGCCGGCGGCACGATCCTGCTGGACCGCGACCGCTTCCGGGAGACCGGCGGGTTCCCGGGCCTGCCCCGCGGGGTGGACGCGGCCTTCCTGAAGGCCGCGCACGCCGCCGGGGCGCGCATCTACCGGACCCACGGCCTGGGCTACATGCTGCGCCGCGGGGTGAGCGCCCGGCACACCTGGCAGCTGCCCCTCGCCCACTTCCTGCGGGTCGCGTCGAACCAGTGGCGCGGCTTCCGCCCCAGCCGGATCCTGGCGCCGTGACCCCCCGGGCGGTCCCCCGGATCAGGGGAAACGACTACCGCGGCCTCGTCCTGCCCGAGCCCGGGGCCTGGACGCCGTCCCTGCGGGTCAGCGTCGTCGTCCCCGCCTACGGGAGCCAGGACACACTCGATCTGACGCTCGCCGGGCTGGCCGGGCAGACCTACCCCGCCGCCCTCACCGAGGTCGTCGTGGTGGACAACGGCAGCGAGCCGGCCCTGCGCCTGCCCGCCCTGCGGCCGGAGAACACCCGGCTGGTGGTCTGCCCCACCCCGGGCCGGGCCCACGCCCGCAACGCCGGGCTCCGCGAGGCGGGCGGAGACGTGATCCACTGGCTGGACTCCGACGTGGTCCTGGACCGGTGCTCCGTCGAGGCGCACATGCGCTGGCACCACGCGGCGCCGTACCTCTCCGTGACCGGCTACATCCGCTTCAGCCCGGCCCCGCGGCCCACCCCCGAGGAGATCGCCTCGGCCGCCGACCTGGCCGCGCTCTTCGAGCCGGCCGAGCCGCACGGCTGGCTGGTGGAGCTCATCGAGTCCACCGACGGTCTCACCGACCGGCCGGGCCGCGCGTTCAGCCTGCACGTGGGCGGCGCCACCTCGGTCTCCGCCGCGCTGCTGGACCGCGCCGGGCCGATGGACACCGACCTGATCCTCGGCCAGGACACCGAGATGGGCTACCGGCTGGCGCAGGCGGGCGCGGTCTTCGTCCCCGAGCCCCGGGCCCGGGCCTTCCACCTGGGGCCGACCATGCGGATGCGGGACAAGGCCCCGATCGACCGGGTCAGCCACGCGTTCGTCGCCGACCGCATCCCCACCTACCGCTGGCTCCGCTCCCATCCGGCCCGCCAGTGGAAGGTCCCCTACGTCGAGGTGGTCGTCGAGCCCCCGAAGGCGGGGGAGGGGACCCTCTCCTACGACGACGTCCGCGCCACGGTGGACGCCGTGCTCGCGGGCACCGTCCCCGACGTCGCGGTGACGATCGAGGGTCCCTGGGACCGCGTCCGGGACGAGGGGCGGGCCCCGCTCACCAACCCCGACCTCGACCTGGTGCTGATCCGCGGGCACTACGCCCACGAGCCCCGGGTGCGCACGGCGCCCGCCTCGTGGGGCGCGGTGCCGTACCGGCTCCGGCTGCCCGCGGGCTGGGCGCCGGAGGAGGACGCCCTGGCCGGACTGATCGACCTGGCCGAGGAGGGGGGGTACGGCCTGGTCTCGGTGCTCCTGGCGGAGGGCGCCGGGAGCCCGCAGGATCCCGGCGGGATCGTCGCGGCCCGGCTGGAGCGCACCGCGGCGTTCGCCCGCGCGGAGATCGTCCGCGCGGCGGGGGAGGACCTCGACGACGCGGTGGAGGACACCTTCGGCACGCTCTGGACGGACGGCGAGAGCCGCGGGTTCACGTCCGGGGCACGGCCGCCGACGGGCCGCCGGAGCGCCTACCGTGCCAGGGCCGAGGCGGAGAAGCAGGCCCGGCAGGCCGAACGGCTCCGCGCCAAGGCGGCCGAGTGGCGGGAGGAGGCCGGCCGCTGGCGCAGGAGCGCGGTGGAGCTGAGACGCGAGGTCGGCGCGCTCCGCAAGGAACTGGCGGCCTCCCGGAAGGTCGTCCAGTACAACCTGCTGGCCTCGGTGAAGCGGGCGATCCGCCGCCGGTGACGGGACCGCCGCGGCCGGCGGCCCCGGTCGGGCGCGACGGACCCGGGCCACGGAGCCCGCGCGCCCGGCCTGCGGCGGGGTCCCGCCCGGTCGCTAGTCCTGGCCGATCGCCGCGCGCAGGCGGGAGAACAGCCCCTGCGGCCTGCGTGCGGGCGGGTCCGTGGAGGCGCGGCCGGCCGGTCCGGGCCTCCGGCCGCCCGGGTCCGTTCCGGGCGCCCCGTTCCGGACCCGGGCCGGCTCGGCCCGGGTCTCCGCCGAGGGCGGGGCCGATTCCGGCGCCCTCGCCGGGGACCCGGTCCCGGCCGGGTCCGTCCGCGCGGCCGGCCAGAACTCGGCGCGCCCGCCCCGCCGGACGCCGTGGGTCGCCCGGACCGAGGCGGCCACGGCGTCCGGGTCGCGGGCCCCGAGCAGCAGGGCCCGGCCCAGCGCCTCGGTCCGCTCCAGGACCGCCGTGCCGTCGGCGCCCAGGTCGACGGTGAGCATCCCCAGCCGGTCGCGCTGGAGCGCGTCGATCATCTTCTCCAGGGTCCGGGGGCCCGGCGGGACCGCGACCGGGCCCGTGTAGCGGAACGGGACCGGCGCCGGGGTGGGGGAGACCCCGGTGACCGTCCGCACCCGTTCGTCGTGGGCGAAGTGCTCGCGCATCAGCCGCAGGTCGGCGTCCGGGTCGTCGGGCTCCGGGCGGCGCCCCCCGTCCGGCTCCGGCCACGGCGCGACCAGGGCGACCGCCACGTCGCCGACCGACCCGGACAGCGCCGCGCCCACCGCCTCGCGCACCCGCTCCTCGGCGGCGCCGTCCACGTGCAGCACCACCTCGACGTACGGCACCAGCCAGCGCCGCCCCCGGTCCCCGCGCAGATCCCGGCGGAGCGGGATCCGGTGGGCGAGGTAGGGGGCGACCAGGCGCACGGCCCGGTCCCGGTCGAGGCGCTGCGCGGGCAGGCCCAGATGCACCGCCCGGGCGGCCATGTCGGGGACGAAGACCACGCCGTGCTGGGCCAGCCGGTAGGCGAACTCGGTGTCCTCCCCCCGCGGCACGGCGGGGTCGAGCCCGCCCACGGCCTGGAAGACCTCTCGCCGCATCGACACCGTCGGGCCGGTGCACACGTGGTACGGGTTGCGGCTGGCGCGCAGGCCGTCGAGACGGGCGATGGTCTTCTCGGTGGAGCTGGGCAGCGCCGCGGACAGGTCGAAGACGTCCTCCAGGGAGCCCGTGCGCACCGCCTCGTGGACCCGCGCCGGGGTCGCCGGAGGCTCCTCGATGAACGTCTTCGCGCCGATGGCGACCACGTGGTCGCTCAGGTGGTGCCAGCGGGCCAGTGCCTCGATGTGCTCGCGGCAGACGACCATGTCGGAGTCCAGCCGCTGCAGCACGCGCCCGTCCGCCCGGGCCGCCCCGGAGTTGACCGCGTGCGCGATGCCCCACCGCCCGGGGTCCGCCGGCACGATCCGGGTGTCCGCCGGGGCGATCTCCGGCAGCCGCAGCGGCGGCTCGCTGCCGTCGTCGACGACGATCACCTCCATGAGGTGGCCGGGGTAGCTCTGCGCCGCCAGCGCCGCGAGGACCAGATCGAGCCGGTGCTGCCCGCCCCGCGCCGGGATGACCACGCTCACCGGCAGGGACGGCTCCCAGCCGCCGAGGCCGGGGGGTTTCAGGGGCGAGTAGTCGTTGTGCCGAATCGGGGGCAGGCCGATCGCCGCTCCGCCCGTCATGACAGCTGCGCTCCTTGTCAGATCGTCGGGTTCCGTCTGTCAAGCCCTGTCGACCCTACCCGCCGTTCCTCAGCGTTTCCTGGGGAGGCGTCCCGGCGGAGGGGGCGGCCGTCCGCTTGGTGGACGCCGCATCCCGGCGGCCGGGCGGTTGGCCGTAGACTCGTTGCCCGACACCGCAGGTAGGGCGCGCGCGGTGGGACCGCGCGCGGGAGGAGCAATCATGACCAGGGCATGGCGTGGCCTCATCGAGGAATACCGTGACCGTCTGCCGGTCACCGGGGAGACGCCCGTCGTGACGCTCCTGGAGGGCGGCACGCCGCTCGTCCCGGCGCACCGGGTCTCGGCGCTGACCGGCTGCGAGGTCTACCTGAAGGTCGAGGGGCTGAACCCGACGGGCAGCTTCAAGGACCGCGGCATGACCATGGCCATCAGCAAGGCCGTCGAGGACGGCGCCAAGGCCGTCATCTGCGCCTCCACCGGCAACACCAGCGCCTCCGCCGCGGCCTACGCCGTCCGCGCGGGCCTGACCTGCGCGGTGCTCGTACCCCGGGGCAAGATCGCCATGGGCAAGCTGGCGCAGGCGCTGGTCCACGGAGCCCGGCTGCTGCAGGTCGAGGGTTCCTTCGACGACTGCCTGGAGATGACCAGGAAGCTCTCGGAGAGCTATCCGATCGCGCTGGTCAACTCGGTGAACCCGTTCCGGCTGCAGGGCCAGAAGACCGCGGCCTTCGAGATCGTGGACGCCCTCGGCGACGCGCCCGACGTCCACTGCATCCCGGTCGGCAACGCCGGCAACATCTCCGCCTACTGGATGGGCTACACCGAGTACGCCGCCGACGGCGTCGCGACCCGGACGCCCCGGATGTTCGGCTTCCAGGCCAGCGGCTCCGCACCGATCGTCGACGGCGCCCCGGTGACCCACCCGCACACGATCGCCACCGCGATCCGCATCGGCAACCCCGCCTCCTGGAAGCTCGCCGAAGCCGCCCGCGACGAGTCCGGGGGCGTCATCCAGGCCGTCACGGACCGCCAGATCGCCGCCGCCTACAAGCTGCTGGCGCAGGAGGAGGGCGTGTTCGTCGAACTCGCCTCCGCGGCCAGCGTGGCGGGCCTGCTCCAGGCCCACGGGCAGGGGCTGGTCGAGCCGGGCCTGCGCATCGTCTGCACGGTGACGGGCAACGGGCTCAAGGACCCCGACTGGGCCATCTCCGGCGCGCCCACCCCGACCACGATCCCGATCGACGCCCACGCCGCCGCGAGCGCACTCGAACTCGCCTGACCCCATCGGCTCCTCTCCCTAGGGAACGCATGACCGACAGCACGGTGGTCGTCCGGGTTCCGGCGACCTCGGCCAACCTCGGCCCCGGATTCGACACGCTGGGGCTGGCCCTGGCCCTCCACGACGAGGTGGAGGCGACCCTCTACGACCCCCCCGGCGGTGCGGCGGAGACCGCCGAGGTCTCCGTCGAGGGGGAGGGCGCGGGGGAGGTCCCCCTCGACGGCGGCCACCTCATCGTCGCGACGATGAGGAGGACCTTCGACAGGATGGGGCTGCCCCGCCCCGCCGGGATCCGGCTGCGCTGCGTCAACCGGATCCCGCACGCGCGCGGGCTGGGCTCGTCCTCGGCGGCGATCTGCGCGGGGATCCTCGCGGCCCGGGCCCTGGCCGCCGCGCCGTACGCCGCCGCGCCGTACGCCGCGCCGCGTCTCGGAGGGGCGCCGGTGCCGCCGGAGGACCCGCCGGAGTTCACCGACGACGACGTGTTCGCCCTCGCCACCGAGATCGAGGGCCACCCCGACAACGTGGCGCCCTGCCTGGCCGGCGGGCTCACGGTCTCCTGGACGGAGTCGCCGGGTGTTCCGCGGATGGCGAAACTGCTCCCGCACGCCGACGTGCGGCCCGTGGTCCTGGTCCCGGGGCAGCGCCTGGCCACGGAGACGGCCAGGGGGCTGCTGCCCGCGAGCGTGCCGCACGCCGACGCCGCGGCGAACGCCGGGCGGGCCGCGCTGCTGGTCGCGGCGCTGACCGGGCGGCCGGAGCGGGAACTGCTGCTGGCCGGGACGGAGGACCGGCTGCACCAGGGGTATCGCGCTCCCGCGATGCCGCGGACGGCGGAACTGGTGGCGCGCCTGCGCGCGCTCGGGATTCCCGCGGTCGTCTCGGGCGCGGGGCCCACGGTCCTTGCGTTTTCCGCACGGGATAAGCAGGATTTGATCGCACCAGAAGTGGGTAATGACTGGCACATCCGGCCACTGGATGTCGAAACCCGCGGTGCGTGCGTTGTTTCTCCCGAGACACGTTGATGCCTCTTCGGCCTTCAGGGAATAGCTGTGTGCGCTGGTGATGTTAGGCTGGTAGCCGCACCAGATGCCCCCGTGCTGGGTGCGTGCTTGTCAGCCACACATCGTTGCCTCACGTCCCGTTCCACGAGGCGTGAACGCCGCAGTGGCTTCCCCGAATCCGCCGCCTCCGAATGGTCCACATTCGAGCGGGGCAAGGAGAGGCGGCGTTTTAGGGGACATGCGCGTTCGAATCACCTCGACATCTGGTTGCCGGTAGCAATCCGGGGGGTGTCCTCCGCGCCTCACCGTCGGCGGGTCTCGATGGCGGCGGCGTGGATGTGCCCTTCTCCGACAGTGGCGACGGCCCTCCCGGGCCGTCGAGGATCGCAACAGGATCGCAACAGGATCGCGACAGGACCACAACGTGCAACCTGACCCGGTCTGTCCCACCGGATCGATCGCACCACCGGGACGATTGGCTGATCATGGCCACGCCCGACCCCTGGGAAGGACCCATTAGTGAGCGACACCACCGAACTCCTCTCCGACGCGAACGGCGCACAGCCCGCGGCCGGCGACACCCCCACCCGCGCCGCGGCGAAGTCGCCGCGTCGTCGCTCCGGCACCGGCCTGTCCGCCATGGTGCTGCCCGAGCTTCAGGCCATGGCCTCCGGCCTCGGCATCAGCGGGACCGGGCGGATGCGCAAGAGCCAGCTGATCGCGGCCATTCAGGAGAAGCAGGGCGTGACGGCGGAGAGCGCCGCCGCGCCCGCCGCCCCGGCTCCCTCCGTCGTGGAGCCGGCCGCCGAGCGCCCCGCGCGCAGCCGCAGGGAACGTTCCCGGGCCGCCGCCCCGGCCGAGCCCGCGGCCGAGCAGACGGTCGTCACCGCGCCCGAGCCCGTGGCCGCCGCCCCCGCCGTGGAGGCGCCGGCCGAGGCCGGCCCGTCCGAGGGCCGCGCCGAGCGCGGCGAGAGCCGCCGTGAGCGGGGCGAGCGCCGCGGTCGTGAGCGCGGAGAGCGCGGCGAGGGCCGCGGTCGTGAGCGCGGCGAGCGCGGCGAGGGCCGCGGTGACCAGCGCGGCGACCAGCGCGGCGAGGGCCGCGGTGACCAGCGCGGCGAGCGCGGTGACCAGCGCGCCGCCGACGCGGGGCAGAGCCGTGGCGAGCGGGGGGACCGCGAGCAGCGCGGCGGTGACCAGAACCGCGGCCCGCAGGGCCGCGCCGACCAGCACGGCATCGCCGAGGACGACGACCGCCGCGGGCGCCGCGGCCGGTTCCGGGAGCGCAACCGCCGCGGTCGCGACCGCTTCGAGGGCGGCGGCGAGCCCGTGGTCGGCGAGGACGACGTCCTCATCCCGATCGCCGGCATCCTGGACATCCTCGACAACTACGCGTTCGTCCGGACCAGCGGCTACCTGCCCGGCTCCAACGACGTCTACGTGTCGCTGGCCCAGATCCGCCGCAACGGCCTGCGCAAGGGCGACGTCGTCACCGGCGCCGTCCGCCAGCCGCGCGACGGCGAGCGCCGGGAGAAGTTCAACGCGCTCGTCCGCCTCGACACGGTCAACGGCATGGACCCGGAGCAGGCCCGCCAGCGGCCCGACTTCAACAAGCTCACGCCGCTCTACCCGCAGGAGCGCCTGCGGCTGGAGACCGAGCCGAACATCCTGACGACCCGGATCATCGACATGGTGGCCCCGATCGGCAAGGGCCAGCGCGGCCTCATCGTCTCCCCGCCCAAGGCGGGCAAGACGATGGTGCTCCAGTCGATCGCCAACGCGATCACCCGGAACAACCCCGAGTGCCACCTGATGGTCGTCCTCGTCGACGAGCGTCCGGAAGAGGTCACCGACATGCAGCGGTCGGTGAAGGGCGAGGTCATCCACTCGACCTTCGACCGTCCCGCCGAGGACCACACCACGGTCGCCGAGCTCGCCATCGAGCGCGCCAAGCGCCTGGTGGAGCTGGGCCACGACGTCGTCGTGCTGCTCGACTCGATCACCCGTCTGGGTCGGGCCTACAACCTCGCGGCCCCGGCCTCGGGCCGGATCCTGTCCGGTGGTGTCGACTCCACGGCGCTCTACCCGCCGAAGCGCTTCTTCGGCGCCGCCCGCAACATCGAGAACGGCGGCTCGCTGACGATCCTGGCCACGGCGCTGGTCGAGACCGGCTCCAAGATGGACGAGGTCATCTTCGAGGAGTTCAAGGGCACCGGCAACGCCGAGCTCAAGCTCAACCGCGCCCTCGCGGACAAGCGGATCTTCCCCGCGGTGGACGTCGACGCGTCCGGCACCCGCAAGGAGGAGATCCTCATGGGCAAGGACGAGCTGCAGATCGTCTGGAAGCTGCGGCGGGTGCTGCACGCGCTGGACATGCAGCAGGCGCTGGAGCTCCTCCTGGAGAAGATGAAGGAGACCAAGTCCAACGCGGAGTTCCTGCTCCAGGTGCAGAAGACGACGGTCAGCTCCGACCGCGACTGACCGCGCACGCCGTACGGCGGACGCGCCGGATCTCCGCACGGCGGGGACCCGGGGCGTCCGGCGTCGCAGGGCCGTCTCCGCCCGTCTCCGCCCCTTCTCCCGGTCTTCCCCGCTCCCGGAGCGGCCTCCTCCTCCTGCGGCGGGACCGCTGCGGGGCCGGTGCGGGGCCGGTGCGGGGCCGACGAAGGAATGTCTCGTGGCCTGGGATGGTTGAAGGATCTGGCACACTGGTAGCCGAACCGCAGCGGTTCCGGTTCCCGCCCACTCGCACCTCAGTGTGTTCTCCCCGCCTCCGCGGGGGTGGACCCTGGCGACCCGGCGACCGCGCCTTGGAGAGGACGACAGTCATGAAGCCCGACATTCACCCGGAGTACGTCACCACCCAGGTGACCTGCACCTGCGGCAACACCTTCACCACCCGCAGCACCGCCAAGAACGGCGCGATCCACGCCGACGTGTGCTCGGCCTGCCACCCGTTCTACACGGGCAAGCAGAAGATCCTGGACACCGGCGGCCGGGTCGCCCGCTTCGAGAAGCGCTTCGGCAAGAAGACCACGGGCAAGTAGCCCCGCTCCCGACGCCGGCTCGGAACCGCCCACCGTTCGCGGAGGGTGCGCCCGGGTCGGCGTTCGTGGTGAAGAGGCGGGCTTTCCCCGGGGCCCGTGGCGGCCGAGGGCTTTCCAGAAGGAAGAAGGACGTGCGGTGAACCTCGACGAGCTGCTCAGTGAGTACGCGGAGCTGGAACTCAAGCTCGGCGATCCCACCGTGCACGCGCACCCGACGCAGGCGCGCACGTTCGGCAGGCGCTACGCCGAGCTGACCCCGGTCATCACCACCCACCGGGAGCTCGAGGGCGTCCGCAGCGACCTGGCCACCGCCAAGGAGCTGGCCTCCGAGGACGAGTCCTTCGCCGAGGAGGCCAAGGAGCTCGAGGCGAGGATCCCCGAGCTGGAGGAGCGGCTCCGCCACCTGCTCGTCCCGCGCGATCCCAACGATGACAAGGACATCATCATGGAGATCAAGGCGGGCGAGGGCGGCGAGGAGTCGGCGCTGTTCGCCGGCGACCTCCTGCGGATGTACCTCCGCTACGCCGAGCGGGTCGGCTGGAAGACCGAGATCATCGACATGACCCACTCCGACCTGGGCGGCTACAAGGACGTCACGGTCGCGGTGAAGGCCAGGGGCGACGAGGGCGTCTGGTCCCGGCTGAAGTTCGAGGGCGGCGTGCACCGCGTGCAGCGCGTGCCGGTCACCGAGTCCCAGGGCCGCATCCACACCAGCGCGGCGGGCGTCCTGGTCTACCCGGAGGCCGAGGAGGTCGACGTCCAGATCGACCCGAACGACCTGCGCATCGACGTCTACCGCTCCAGCGGCCCCGGCGGCCAGAGCGTCAACACCACCGACTCGGCGGTGCGCATCACGCACCTCCCGACCGGGGTGGTGGCCTCCTGCCAGAACGAGAAGAGCCAGCTCCAGAACAAGGAGTCGGCCATGCGCATCCTCCGGGCCCGCCTGCAGGCCATCGCCGAGGAGGAGGCCAACGCCGCCGCGATGGCCGAGCGCAAGTCGCAGATCCGCACGGTCGACCGCTCCGAGCGCATCCGCACCTACAACTTCCCCGAGAACCGCATCTCCGACCACCGCACCGGCTTCAAGGCCTACAACCTCGACCAGGTGCTGGACGGGGACCTGTCGGCCGTCATCCAGTCCCTGCTCGACGCCGAGATGGCGGAGAAGCTCGCCGCCCACGCCTAGAACCCCCGCCATGACCTTTCTGCTGGACGAGATCGCCCTCGCCACCGCCCGGCTCGCCGAGGCAGGTGTGCCGTCGCCGCGCACCGACGCCGAGGAGATCGCCGCCTATGTCCACGGCGTACGGCGCAGCGAGCTGCACACCGTGGCGGACGCGGACTTCGACGCGCTGTTCTGGGAGGGCGTCGCCCGGCGCGAGGCCCGCGAACCGCTCCAGCACATCACCGGGCGGGCGTACTTCCGCTACCTGTCCCTGGAGGTCGGGCCCGGCGTCTTCGTGCCGCGCCCGGAGACCGAGGTGATGACGGGCTGGGCCATCGAGCGGCTGCAGGAGATGGACGTCGCCGCCCCGGTCGTGGTGGACCTCGGCACCGGCTCCGGCGCGATCGCGCTGTCGATCGCCCAGGAGGTGGCCCTGGCCACCGTGCACGCGGTCGAGGTCGACCCGGACGCCTACCGGTGGGCCAAGCGCAACATCCTGGAGCAGGGCCAGGGCCGGGTGCACCTGCACCCCGAGGACCTCGCCGACGCGCTGCCCGAGCTCGACGGCCAGGTGGACCTGGTGGTGTCCAACCCGCCCTACATCCCGCCGGGCGCGGTCCCGCGCGATCCCGAGGTCCGCGACTACGACCCGCACCGCGCGCTGTTCGGCTCCGGCCGCGACGGCCTCGACGAGGTCAGGGCGGTGGAGCGGACCGCGCGGCGGCTGCTCCGGCCGGGCGGGTTCGTCGCCGTGGAGCACGCCGACGAGCAGGGCACCCCGGTCTATCTGATCTTCTCCGAGGAGAACGGCTGGCGCGACGTGCGCAGCCGCCAGGACCTCACCCGCAGGGACCGCTTCGTCACCGCTCGTTTCGGCCGGGAATAGGGTTTCCGGCCGGGGACAGGAAGGAACGCCGTGAGCAGACGCTACGACTGCGCCGACGCCGAGCAGAGGGAGGCGGGCCTGACCGACGCGGCGTCGGCCGTACGGCGCGGCGAACTGGTGGTGCTCCCGACCGACACCGTCTACGGCATCGGCGCCGACGCCTTCACCCCGTCCGCGGTGAGCCTCCTGCTGGAGGCCAAGGGGCGCGGCCGGGACATGCCGGTGCCCGTCCTCGTCGGCACCGTACGCGCGGCGAACGCGCTGGTGGAGAACCTGGGACCCTACGGCCAGGACCTCGCCGACTCCTTCTGGCCCGGTCCGCTCACGCTGATCTGCCGGGTGAACCGGTCGCTCTCGTGGGACCTGGGCGAGACCAAGGGCACCGTCGCGCTCCGGATGCCGCTGCACGCGGTCGCCCTGGACCTGCTCAAGGAGACCGGTCCGATGGCCGTATCCAGCGCCAACCGCTCCGGCGTCCCCGCCGCGACCACGGCCGAAGAGGCCGAAAGGCAGCTCGGCGACGCGGTCTCGGTCTACCTCGACGGGGGGGCCTGCGCGGACGCGGTCCCCTCCACGATCCTCGACCTGACCACGGCCGTGCCCAGGCTGCTGCGCCGCGGGGCCGTACCGGTGGAGAAGCTGCGCGAGGTGATCGGCTACGTGGCGACCGACGCGGACCCGGACTCCGGGGTCTGACCGGGGCCGTGCCCTGAGGGCCCGGGTCCGGCCGGTTCGGGGTCCGTTCGGCCCGGGTCCGTTCGGCCGGGTCCGGCCGGTTCGGGTCCGTTCGGCTGGGTCCGGCCGGTTCGCGGGCCGGGAGGCCGTGCGGGGCACGGCCCGGTCAGCGCACCGTGTCCACCGCGTTGCCGCTGTCGTGTTCTCGGACGTAGTCGTCGATGCGGTCGTCCTTGATCGCCGCGCTGAGCGCGCGGACCTCGGGCATGTCCAGCAGGACGACGCTCTGGCGGCTCCTCGTGCCGGTGCCCTCCACCGGCATCGTGACGTAGTCGAGGGAGTCGAGACCGGCCAGGTCGAGGATCCGGGACCTGAGCATGCCCGTGGTGACCCCGGCGTCGACGCTGAACGCCTTGGTCAGGGCGCGCAGCAGGTCGTTGACCTTGACCGGGTTGGTGAGCGTCTCGGCGCTGAGGACCTTGTCGGCGACGGAGCTCAGCAGCGCCTGCTGACGCTTGATCCGGTCGAGGTCGCCGCCCGGGAGGTTGGCGCGCTGGCGGACGAAGAGCAGGGCCTTCTCCCCGTTGAGGTGCTGGGTTCCGGCCTTCCAGGTGATCTTGCGGTAGGGGTCGTGGACCGTCTCGGCGATGTCGACGTCGACCCCGCCGATCGCGTCGACGGCCGCGGCGAACCCCTGGAAGTCGATCGCGGCGTAGTGGTCGACCCGGACGCCGGTGAGCTTCTCGACCGTCCTGATCAGCAGGGCGGGCCCGCCCCAGGAGAAGGCTGCGTTGATCTTCGCCTTGCCCTTCCCCGGGACGGTGACCCACGAGTCCCGGGGGATGGAGACCACGGAGACGAGGTTGCGGCCCTCGGAGAGGTGGATCAGCATGATCGTGTCGGTGCGCTGCCGGCCCGGTCGCCAGAGCTCCGCCCGCGCGTCCTCGCCGGTCGTCGTCTCCTCGGAGCGGGTGTCGGTCCCGACCAGCAGCCAGTTCTCCCCGACGCCGGGCTCGGGGGGCGGCCGTTCGGACTCGTCGGTGGGCAGCGCGCCGGGCAGGCGGGTGATGTCGCCGTCGAGGCTCGCCTGGAACATGTAGAGCGCACCGGCACCGCAGAGGCCCATGAGGGCCACGGCGGCGCCGATGACCAGTAGCAGCCGGCGGGCGCGACGCATCGAGCTGACCCCTATCGAGTCCGGTGGATCCCGGTATGCGCGTGGATACCGTGCAACCTGCCGACACCTTACGGCCGGGCGGCGCCGTCCGGCACCACCGGGGGCGGATGAGCCCGGCCGGTGGCCCGCGCCCATGATTCATGCCGGCTGATTATCACCGTGACGCGGGAGCGTCCTGCCGGTACCGTGAATTCGGCCGCCAACTCCCCGGGAGACGCCCATGGGCAAGTTCGACGGAATGGACCCCGCGCTGGTCCGTGACCTGCTCGCGGAGGTGAAGCGGGCCGCCGAGCAGATGCGGACGGTCGAGAGCCGGGTGACCCGCCTGATGAGTGGGGCCGGCCTGTCCTCGCAGTCCGCCCACCGTCCGGTCCAGGTCGCCGACGAGTGCGACACGATGGTCCGGGACGTCTCGGCCCGTGTCGCCCTGCTGGAGAAGAAGGTCAAGCAGGACGCGGCCCCCGCACCCGGTCCGAAGACCGCCGTCCCGGAGTCCGGGACGCCCAGGAGCGAAGCGCCCAAGGCGGACACCCCGGCCCCGGAGACGCCGAAGCAGGACGAGCCGAAGACGGGCACGTCCGCCCCGGAGACGCCGAAGCAGGACGAGCCCCGGGCGGGGACGCCGAAGCAGGACGAGCCGAAGACGGGCACGTCCGCCCCGGAGACGCCGAAGCAGGACGAGCCCCGGGCGGGGACGCCGCGGACGGAGACGCCGGCTCCGCAGACGCCGAGGGCCGAGGACCTGAAGCCCGCCGTGCCCCAGGCCGAGGGGAACCCCCGGGCGGAGGGTTCCCCGACGGGTGAGCAGCCGAAGGCGGAGGTGCCGCGGACGGAGGCCGGGACCGGGCCCGAGACCGGTTCCCCGGGCGGGAACGGCTCCAGGGAGGAAAGCGGCTCACCGGGCGGTGACAGGTCGATCCGGATCGAGGATCCCGCCCGCGACGCGCCCCGGACGCAGCCGGACTCCTCACCCGACCTCAAGCCCGAGGCCGACGCCAAGGGCGACGACAGGTCGCCGCGGGACGGGGACCCCGCGCCCGGTGCGCCGGGCGGGGACGGCGTCCAGGACGCGAAGCCGGACGGCGCCGGTTCGAAGGGGGACGAGCGTTCGCCCAGAGACGACGGCGGTGCGCCTGAGACCCGCATCCCGGACCCCGGCACCGGATCGGACACCGGCACCGGTACGGACCCCGGCACCGGATCGGACACCGGCACCGGTACGGACACCGGCACCGGATCGGACCCCGGCACCGGTACGGACACCGGCACCGGATCGGACACCGTCCCGGACACGAGGCAGAAGGACCACCCCGACGACATCGACCGGAACGGGGCGCTCAAGCCGCAGGTCATCGAGGTGGACGGGGTGAAGGTGCTGCAGATTCCGCTCGATCCGCCCTCGGCCGAGCAGGTGGAGACGCTGCTGGAGCACATCGAGGACATCGCCCCCATGGACATGCCGTCGGTCGAGGGGGTCTCGCAGCACGCCGACACGCGGCCCGGCCAGGTCGAGCCCGGCGAGCCCCTCCCCTCCGCGAAGCCCGACGTCCCGCTGCTCGACACCGTCGGACCCGCCGAGGGGCAGACCGTCCAGCCGCCGGGCACGGGCGGGGAGACGAGCGAGCGGCCGACGGGTGCGGCGGGGGCGCCGGACGGCTCGGGTGCGACCGGCGGCTCGGGAGATTCGGGTGCGTCCGGCGGCTCGGGAGATTCGGGTGCGTCCGGCGGCTCGGGAGATTCGGGTGCGTCCGGCGGCTCGGGAGATTCGGCGGCGTCCGGCGGCTCGGGAGATTCGGCGGCGTCCGGCGGCTCGGGAGGAGCGGGTGCGTCCGGAGACGCGGGCGCGGCGGGTGGTTCCGGCAGGACGGGAGACGCCGGGACGCCCGGTGGCTCCTCCCCGGGAGGGACCGGGGAGGGCGCACCCCGGTGGACGGCCGACGGCGGCGACGTGGTCTCCGTCCGGGTCGACCTGCCCAGCCTGGACGCGATCAGGACGCTCGCCGAGAACGCGCGGACGATCGAGCCGCTGGAGATGCCCGGAGTGCAGGTCCCCGACGGCGAGACGTGGGGCGAAGGGCCCTGGGAGGCCAGGGAGATCGGGCCGGACGGTCCCGCGGGCGAGGTGGGCCCGGAGGATCCGCGCAGGCCCGTCCCGCCGCCCGGCGGCGGTCCGTCGGACGGACAGTCGGTGTAAGGAGCCCTCGGAATGTACGCAGACCCGCCCGCCCCGCAGCCGCTCCAGCCGGGGGAGACCCCGCCGTCAGGGGGGACCTCCGGCGTGCCGGTGCCGGGCGCCGCCACGGCCTGGGAGTTCAACCCCGACTACCAGCGCCTGATCGTGCTGTGGGGGCAGGTCGTGCCCCTGCTGGACACGCTGGACGCCTCGCTCGACAAGGCGCACCGCATGGGCCGGAGCCGCGACGTCTGGGACGCCCCGGTGGGGGAGCGCTATGTGAAGGACCTGACGGAGTGGAAGGCCCGCCTCGGCCAGTACCGCCAGGCGATCCTCACCTCCATCAGCGACCAGGCCGCCGACACGCCCCGCTGGATCCCGGTCGACACCGGCGCCCCGCACGCGTTCTCCTGACGGGACCGACGGGCCGCCGCCGGCCTTCGGGCAGGTCGAGGCGGGGGAGGACGCTTCAGGGCGGGCTTCTCCGGGAAGGGGAAGCACGGTGACCGGGCAGCGGCGCGCGCCGCCGCGGCCTGCACGAGGAGAACCGCCGGTCATCAGCGCCCGAGCCGCTGAACGGAGTGAGTCGATGAACTCTGCGCCCTACTACGGCCCCGACTACGGTCTCCTGCTCCGGCGAGATCCCGAGATGGCGGAGGTCCTCCTCGACGAGCTGGGGCGGCTGCGCGACGGCCTCCAGCTGATCGCCAGCGAGAACCTCGCCTCGCCCGCGGTCCTGGCCGCCCTCGGCTCCACCCTCACCAACAAGTACGCCGAGGGGTACCCCGGACGGCGCTACTACGGCGGGTGCGAGGTCGTCGACCGGGCCGAGGAGCTCGCGATCGACCGGGCCAGGCGGCTGTTCGGGGCCGACCACGTCAACGTGCAGCCGCACTCGGGCAGCGCGGCCAACCTCGCGGCGTACGCGGCGCTGCTCCAGCCGGGCGACGCCGTGCTGGCGATGGCGCTGCCGCACGGGGGGCACCTCACCCACGGATCGAAGGTCAACTTCTCCGGGCGGTGGTTCGACGTCACGGAGTACGGCGTGCGGCGCGACACCGAGCTGATCGACTACGACGAGGTCAGGGAGCTGGCCCTGCGGCACCGGCCGAAGGTGATCATCTGCGGTGCCACCGCCTACCCCCGGAAGATCGACTTCGCGGCCTTCCGGGGGATCGCCGACGAGGCCGGCGCGTGGCTGCTCGCCGACGTGGCGCACACCGTCGGGCTGATGGCGGGAGGGGCCCTGCCGTCCGCGGTGCCGTACGCCGACGTGGTCACCTTCACCACGCACAAGGCGCTGCGCGGGCCGCGGGGCGGGGGGATCATGTGCACGGCCGAGCTGGCGACGCGGATCGACCGGGCGGTCTTCCCGTTCACCCAGGGCGGTCCGCTCATGCACGCGGTGGCGGCCAAGGCGGTGGCCTTCGGCGAGGCGCTCCGGCCGGAGTTCGCCGACTACGCGCGGCGCGTCGTGGAGAACGCGCGGGTGCTGGCGGAGGGGCTGGCGGCGGAGGGCATGCGGCCGGTCTCCGGGGGCACGGACAGCCACCTGGCCCTGGTCGACCTGCGCGGGTTCGCGGCCTCGGGCGCGGTGGCCGAGCAGCGCTGCGCCGACGCCGGCATCACGCTGAACCGGAACGCGATCCCCTACGACTCCGAGCCGCCCACCGTGACGTCCGGCATCAGGGTGGGGACCCCCTGCGTGACCACGCAGGGGATGGGGACCGAGGAGATGAAGGAGGTGGCCTCGCTGGTGGCGGAGGCCGTCCGCAGTCCCGACGCCGCCGGGGAGGTCAGGGCGCGCGTCCGCGAGCTGACGAGCGCACATCCGGCATATCCCAGCGAATTATGAGTTGCTCTGTGCCGTTTTCCGGTCACAAACGGCCGGGCGATCCGCGAAACTAGGTCCGTGCGCGAATATCTGTTGATGGCGTTGGTGGCGGCCGCGGTGACCTACCTGCTGGTCCCGGGGGTCCGGATCTTCGCCATTCGCATCGGCGCGATGCCCGAGGTCCGCGACCGGGACGTGCACACCACCCCGACCCCGCGGCTGGGCGGCCTGGCCATGTACGGCGGGCTGGTGGCGGGCCTGCTGGTCGCCCGGAGCCTGCCGTACGCCGGGGGGCTGCTGGCGGACGCGGAGGTGGCCGACGGGAACGTGGTCGTGGCGCTGATCCTGGCGGGCGGCCTGATCACGCTGACGGGCTTCCTGGACGACTGGTGGGGCATGGACGCCTTCATCAAGCTGGCCGGGCAGATCGGGGCGGCGGGCGTCCTGGTCGCCTTCGGGGTGAGCCTGCCCTGGCTGCCGCTCCCCAGCGACCTGGGCGGAGCCTACGTCCTCGACTCGACGCTGGGCCCGGTGATCACGATCATGATCGTGGTGGTCATGATCAACGCGGTCAACTTCGTCGACGGGCTGGACGGGCTGGCCGCCGGGATCGTCGGCATCGCGGCGATGGCGACGTGGACTTACTCCATCGTCCTGTCCAGCGACAACGGGGACACCACCATCAACGTCACCGCGGCGGTCGCCTCGGTGCTCATCGGCGTGTGCCTGGGCTTCCTGCCGCACAACTTCCACCCCGCGAAGATCTTCATGGGCGACACCGGGGCCATGCTGATCGGCCTGGTCCTGGCCTCCACCATGATCACGATCACGCCGCTGGACTCCAGCGCCATCAACGACTTCCCGGTCGTGCTGCCGCTGCTGATCCCGATCGCGATCCTGGTGCTGCCGCTGCTCGACCTGATCATGGCGGTGATCCGGCGCACCTCCAACGGGCTCTCGCCGTTCGCCCCCGACCGGGGCCATCTGCACCACCGGCTGCTGGACATCGGCCACTCGCACCGCAGCAGCGTTCTGATCATGTACGCCTGGACGGTCCTGTTCGCCTTCGCGGTCGTGGCGATGTCCGTCGTCGGCGTCCCGCTCCTGCTGTTCCTGTTCGCCGTGCTGCTGGCCGTCGGAGGCCTGGTGCTGGTGGCGCTGCCGCGCTGGCGTTCGCGCCGGAACGGGGGCGGGAAGGGGGCGCACGCCGCCGGGCGCCACGCCCGCCCGGACGAGGCGTCCGCCGAGCAGACCGCCCAGGCCGTCCCGGTTCCGCCCGCCGCGCGGGAGGCGTGGCCCCCGGCGCCCGCGGCCTTCCCGCAGCCCCTGACCGCGCCGGTGCACTCCGCGGCCTTCCCCGGGGACGCGGACGCCCCTCCGGCCGGTCCGGCGTCCGCGGCGCAGCCTTCATGGCCTCCGGCCGGTCCGGCGGTCCCTCCCGCGGCCGGTCCGGGCGACGACACGGCGGTGCTGTCGGCCGTCCCCCGCCTGCCGGCGCCGTCGCGGCCCGCCGCCCGCGGTTCGGCGGCGGGGTTTCCCAGCCCGTGAGACGACCCGTCCGGCACCGACCGGCAACCTGTAGATCGTTTACTTGAAACGGCAGGTAAAGGCGCTCTTCAAGAGCTTGTGATAGCTTTCACTAGCAGGCGTTCGACAGCTCGAGCCTGCCAGGTAGCAATCGCTCGCTTGACAACAGCCATCTGGAGTGCCGATGCAGGCCAATGACGTGCGCGTCCTGAAAGGGGCCGCGATACCCACCGCGGTCGTGGGCGCGGTGGTCATCGGCGCCGCCGCCCTGCTCGCCGGCGGCGCGGGGGTCCTGGGCGCCGTGATCGGCCTGGCGACCGTCGCGGTCTTCTTCACGGTCGGCCTGGTCGCGGTCTCCTACGCCAGCCGGGTCTCCCCGGCCGTGATGATGGTCGCCGCGGTCACCACCTACGCGGTGAAGGTCCTGGTCATCATGGCGCTGCTGAAGACGTTCGAGAGCGCCACGGCGTTCGAGCCGGCGGCCTTCGGCTGGTCGGCGATCGTCTGCACCGTCGTCTGGACCGCCGGGGAGATGCGCGGCTTCGTGAAGACGAAGATGCTCTACGTCGACCCCGGTTCCCCGGGTTCCCGGGCGGGATGATCTCGGTGCGGCGTATGATGGCCCCGGCCGGGCCCGATATGACTAGTCAACATCCCGACTGCTATTGTCATGCCCGCGATGAGCGAACAAGAACGCAGGCCGGAGGACGACGGCCGCGACTTCGCCGACGCCGCCTGGTCAATCCCCAGCTACATCCTCTCCGGGATCATCCTGTACGGCGGTGCGGGCTGGTTGCTGACCCGGTGGACCGGCGTGGCGGTGTTCACCCCGATCGGAGTGATCATCGGTGTCGTTCTCGCGATCTACCTGGTCTACCGGAAGTACGGTCGTTGACCTCACGCGGTGATCGCCTCGCGGAGGAAGCAGTCTTGATCCATTACCACGTTGAAGGGAACGCCGCGTGAAGGCGCTGACGGTCCTCGCCGCCCCCGAGGAGTTCAAGGCTCCGGGCCCCGAACTGTTCGATATCCCGCCGGTCGTCTCCGGCGTGGCCTGGCTCACCAAGCCGGTCCTGCTCGCGCTGCTGAGCTCGCTCGTGGTCGTGGTCTTCTGCTGGTCGGCCTTCTCCAAGCCGAAGCTCGTGCCCCGGGGCGTCCAGAACGTCGCCGAGTACGGCTACATGTTCGTCCGCGACCAGGTCGCCCGGCCCTTCCTGGGCAAGGACGCCGACCGCTGGATGGGCCTGCTGCTCAGCATCTTCTTCCTGGTCTGGGTCTGGAACCTGATGGGCGTCGTGCCCTTCCTGCAGTTCCCGGTGGCCTCGCACATCGCCTTCCCGATCGTGCTCGCGGGCACGATCTACCTGCTCAAGATCTACCTGGGCATGAAGCACCAGGGGCCGATCGGCTACTTCAAGAACATGATGTTCCCGCCGGGACTGCCCAAGCCGGTCTACATCCTGATGGCGCCGCTGGAACTGCTCTCCAACCTGGTCGTGGCGCCCTTCACCCACGCGGTGCGACTCTTCGCCAACATGTTCGCCGGCCACCTCATCCTCGCCTTCTTCAGCGCGGTCGGCTTCTGGTTCCTCTTCGAGCAGCTCAGCCCGCTCGGCGCGCCCGTCGGCGTCATCAGCGTCGTCATGACGATCGCGATGACCGGGCTGGAGCTGTTCATCCAGTTCCTGCAGGCCTTCCTGTTCGCGATGCTCGCGGCGATGTACATCGGCGGCTCCCTGCACGCCGAGCACTGACGAACCGCACCAAAGACCCTTCCCCCCTGAGTCCAGACCGGTGGGATCCCAGTCCACCGGCCGTCCCGAAAAGGAAATGACATGAGCGCCCAGTTCCTCGCTGAGGTCACCGGCAACATCGGCTCGATCGGCTACGGCCTGGCCACCCTCGGCCCCGGCATCGGCGTCGGCCTCATCTTCGGCAACGGCCTGCAGGCCATCGCCCGCCAGCCCGAGGCCTACGGCCTGATCCGCCAGAACATGCTCCTCGGCTTCGTCCTCGTCGAGGCGCTCGCCCTGATCGGCCTGGTCGCGCCGTTCATCTACCCGGCCTCCTGATCGCAGACACACCCTGACGGAAGGCTGCATCGATGACAATCGCAGCTAATCTCCTGGCGGCGGAGGAGAGCAGCCCTCTCCTCCCGCACATGTACGAGCTGGTCGTCGGCGGCTTCGCGTTCCTCTTCGTCGTCCTCGTCGTCGGTAAGATCCTCACCCCGCGCATCCAGCAGACGCTGAACGAGCGGACCGAGGCGATCGAAGGCGGGATCCAGAAGGCTCAGGACGCCCAGGCCGAGGCCAAGGCGCTGCTCGCGCAGTACAAGGAGCAGCTCGCCGAGGCGCGGCACGAGGCGTCCCGCCTGCGCGAAGAGGCCCGCGAGCAGGGCGCCCAGATCAAGGCCGAGCTCCGCGAGGAGGCGCAGGCCGAGGCCCGCCGCCTCATCGAGGCCGCGCACGCCCAGATCGAGGCCGACCGCCAGCAGGCGTTCGCCCAGCTCCGCGCCGAGCTCGGTCGCCTGTCGATCGACCTGGCGGGCCGCATCGTCGGTGAGTCCCTCGAGGACGAGGCGCGCCAGCGCCGCACCGTCGACCGGTTCCTGGAGGAGCTCGAGTCGAGCAACGCGGCGGTCCGCTGATGACGGAGCGAACCCGACGCAGTGAGCGGAGCGGCTCGCGAGGTACGAGCGGGCCGCGCAGCGAACGAGGAGGGGTGAGCGACCGATGAGAGGGCTGAGCAGGGCCTCGCTGGCCGAGGTCGAGGAGCGCTTCAACGCCGTGGCGGGAAGCGCGGACCTCGGCACGCTGGCCGATGAGCTCTTCGCGATCGCCGACCTGTTCGACCGCGAGCACGGGCTCCGCCGGAGCATGTCCGACGTCGCCCGCCCGGCGGCGCAGAAGGCCCAGATCCTCCAGGTCCTGCTGGAGGGCAAGGTCGGCGCCGCCGCGCTGGAGACGGCCGTCGCGGCCGTCTCCGCCCGGTGGGCGCGCGCCGGCGACCTGGCCGACGCGCTGGAGCGGCTCGGCGTCGTCGCCGCCGCGGCCGAGGCCGAGGCGCAGGGCAGGCTCGACGACGTCGAGGACGAGCTGTTCCGGTTCGGGCGCATCGTCGCCTCGAACCCGGAGCTGCACCGGACGCTGGCCGACCCGGCCGCGCCCGCGCAGGGCAAGCGCGAACTGCTCGGCTCGCTCCTCGGCGGCAGGGCCACCCCCACCACCGTCCGCCTGGTGACCCAACTCGCGGTGCATCCGCGAGGACGTAGCCTGGACGGTGGGCTGGAGGAGTTCGGTCACCTGGTCTCCGCGCAGCGGCAGCGTCTCGTCGCGGTGGTGCGCAGCGCCGTCGCGCTCTCCGAGGAGCAGAAGCAGCGGCTGGCCACATGGCTGCGCACCTCCTACGGCCACGACGTTCACCTGAACGTCGAGGTGGATCCGCGAGTGCTCGGTGGGTTCTCCGTCCGCATCGGGGACGACCTCATCGACACCACCATCGCGGGACGAATCGAAGAAGTCCGCCGCCGGTTGGCCGGCTAGGCGAATAGGGAGACTGAAGAGAGATGGCGGAGCTTACGATCCGGCCGGACGAGATCCGGGACGCGCTTGAGCGCTTCGTCCAGGCGTACGAGCCGGAAGGCGCCGCGCGTGAGGAGATCGGGACCGTCGTCGACTGCGGCGACGGCATCGCCCATGTCTCCGGCCTTCCCTCGGCGATGGCGAACGAGCTGCTCGAGTTCGAGGACGGCACGCGTGGTCTGGCACTGAACCTGGACGTCCGGGAGATCGGTGCCGTTATCCTGGGCGACTTCAGCAACATCGAGGAGGGCCAGTCGGTCCGCCGGACGGGCGAGGTCCTGTCCGTGCCGGTCGGCGACGCCTTCCTCGGCCGCGTGGTCGACCCGCTGGGCAACCCGCTGGACGGCAAGGGCGCCATCGAGTCCGAGGGCCTGCGCGCCCTCGAGCTCCAGGCCCCCTCGGTCGTCCAGCGCCAGCCGGTCAAGGAGCCGCTGCAGACCGGTCTCAAGGCGGTCGACGCCATGACGCCGATCGGCCGCGGACAGCGCCAGCTGATCATCGGCGACCGCGGCACGGGCAAGACGGCCATCGCCGTGGACACCATCCTCAACCAGCGGGAGAACTGGCTCTCCGGTGACCCGGACAAGCAGGTCCGCTGCGTCTACGTCGCCGTCGGCCAGAAGGGCTCGACGATCGCCCAGGTCAAGGGCCGCCTCGAGGAGGCGGGCGCGATGGAGTACACCACCATCGTCGCCGCCCCGGCGTCCGACCCGGCCGGCTTCAAGTACCTCGCGCCCTACACCGGTTCGGCCATCGGCCAGCACTGGATGTACCAGGGCAAGCACGTCCTCATCATCTTCGACGACCTGACCAAGCAGGCCGACGCCTACCGCGCCGTCTCGCTGCTGCTGCGCCGCCCGCCGGGCCGCGAGGCGTTCCCCGGCGACGTCTTCTACTTGCACTCGCGCCTGCTGGAGCGCTGCGCCAAGCTCTCCGCCGACATGGGCGGCGGCTCGATGACCGGTCTGCCGATCATCGAGACCAAGGGCAACGACGTCTCGGCGTTCATCCCGACCAACGTCATCTCCATCACCGACGGCCAGTGCTTCCTCGAGACCGACCTGTTCAACTCGGGCGTGCGCCCGGCGATCAACGTCGGTGTCTCGGTCTCCCGCGTCGGCGGCTCGGCCCAGGTCAAGGCGATGCGGAAGGTCGCCGGCACGCTGCGCCTGTCGCTCTCGCAGTACCGCGACCTGGAGGCCTTCGCCTCCTTCGCCTCCGACCTGGACGCGGCCTCCCGCGCCCAGTTGGAGCGCGGCCAGCGCCTGGTCGAGCTGCTCAAGCAGTCCCAGTACAGCCCGTTCCCGGTGGAGAAGCAGGTCGTCTCCGTGTGGGCCGGCACCACCGGTGAGCTGGACGACGTCCCGGTCGAGGACATCCGCCGCTTCGAGGCGGACTTCCTGGACTACCTGGGCCGCGAGCACAAGGGCGTCTTCGACGCGATCCGCGAGACCAAGGACCTGTCGGACGACACGGTCACGACCCTCAAGGACGCGATCACCCAGTTCAAGAAGGGTTTCGAGACCTCCGCGGGCGAGCTGCTGGTCAACGAGGAGCCGGTCGCGGCGCTCGGCGCCGAGAAGGTCGGCCAGGAGAAGATCGTCAAGCACGTCAACGACGAGAAGAAGTAGCCGATGGGTGCCCAGCTAAGACTGCTGCGGCGGCGGATCAAGTCGGTAAAGTCCACCGCCAAGATCACGCGTGCCCAGGAGCTCATCGCTTCGTCGCGCATCGTGAAGGCGCAGCAGCGGATGCAGGCGGCCGTGCCGTACGAGCGCGAGATCACCCGCGCCGTCTCGGGCGTCGTCAGCAACACCGCCAGCGCCGACCACCCGCTGACCACGGCGAAGGAGCAGCCGCGCCGGGCGGCCGTGCTCATCGTGACCAGCGACCGCGGGTTCTGCGGCGGTTTCAACGCCAACATCCTGCGCGAGGCCGAGGCCCTCGGCGGCCTGCTGCGAAGCAGGGGCATCGAGCCCGTGCCGTACGTGGTGGGGCGCAAGGGCATCACCTGGCACAGCTTCCGCGGCCGGGAGATGGGCGGGCAGTGGGGCGGGTTCTCCGACAACCCCTCCTACGGCGACGCCAAGGAGATCGCCGACGCGCTCATCGCGGCGTTCTCGGCCGACGACGGGATCGACGAGATCCACATCGTCTCGACCGAGTTCGTCTCCATGCTGACGCAGGAGGTCGCGGTCAAGCGGATCCTGCCGCTGGCGGTCGTGGAGACCGCCGAGAAGCCGGAGACGCCGCTGCCGTACTTCGAGTTCGAGCCCACCGCGGCCGAGGTGCTCGACTCGCTGCTCCCCCGGTACGTGGAGTCGCGCATCTTCAGCACGCTGCTCCAGTCCGCGGCCTCCGAGCACGCCGCCCGCCGCCGGGCCATGAAGTCGGCGACCGACAACGCCAACGAGCTCATCCGCGTGTTCACCATGCAGATGAACCAGGCTCGCCAGGCCGAGATCACCCAGGAAATCAGCGAGATCGTCGGTGGCGCCAACGCGCTGGCTGACGCCGCAGCGGGGAAAGAGTGAAATGACTGCAGAGACTGTGGAGAACGTCGCGACCGGCGTGGGCCGTGTCGCCCGAGTCACCGGTCCCGTCGTCGACGTGGAGTTCCCCGTCGAGGCGATGCCCGACATCTACAACGCCCTGAACGTCGACGTCACCGTCGGCGGCGAGACCAAGACCCTGACCATGGAGGTCGCCCAGCACCTGGGCGACAACCTGGTCCGGGCCATCTCGATGCAGCCCACCGACGGCCTGGTCCGCGGCGCGGCGGTCTCCGACTCCGGCGCGCCGATCTCGGTGCCGGTCGGCGACGTCGTCAAGGGCCACGTGTGGAACGCGCTCGGCGAGTCCCTGGACGTGCCGACCGCCTCCCTGAAGGTCACCGAGAAGTGGGGCATCCACCGTCCCTCCCCGGCCTTCGACACCCTCGAGTCGCGCACCGAGATGCTGCCCACCGGCATCAAGGTCATCGACCTGCTCACCCCGTACGTCAAGGGCGGCAAGATCGGCCTGTTCGGCGGCGCGGGCGTCGGCAAGACCGTTCTGATCCAGGAGATGATCCGCCGCGTCGCGCTGAAGTTCTCCGGAACCTCGTGCTTCGCGGGCGTCGGCGAGCGCACCCGTGAGGGCAACGACCTCTGGCTGGAGATGGAGGAGGCCGGCGTCCTGAAGGACACCGCCCTCGTCTTCGGCCAGATGGACGAGCCGCCGGGCACCCGTCTGCGCGTCGCCCTGTCCGCCCTCACCATGGCGGAGTACTTCCGGGACGTGCAGAAGCAGGACGTGCTCCTGTTCATCGACAACATCTTCCGGTTCACCCAGGCCGGCTCCGAGGTGTCCACCCTGCTCGGCCGCATGCCGTCCGCGGTGGGCTACCAGCCGACCCTGGCCGACGAGATGGGCGTGCTGCAGGAGCGCATCACCTCGACCCGCGGTCACTCGATCACCTCCATGCAGGCGATCTACGTCCCCGCGGACGACATCACCGACCCGGCCCCGCACAACGCGTTCGCGCACCTCGACGCGCAGACCGTGCTCTCGCGGCCGATCTCGGAGAAGGGCATCTACCCCGCGGTGGACCCGCTCGACTCCAGCTCCCGGATCCTCGACCCGCAGATCATCGGCGAGGAGCACTACCGGGTGGCCCAGGAGACCAAGCGGATCCTGCAGAAGTACAAGGAACTGCAGGACATCATCGCGATCCTCGGCATCGACGAGCTCTCCGAGGAGGACAAGGTCACGGTCAACCGGGCCCGCCGCATCGAGCGCTTCCTCTCCCACCCGATGTACGCCGCCGAGGCGTTCACCGGCCAGCCGGGTGAGTTCGTGCCGCTGGACGAGACCATCGCGTCCTTCAAGGGCCTGTGCGCCGGCGAGTACGACCACCTGCCCGAGCAGGCGTTCTTCATGGTGGGCGGCATCGAGCAGGCCATCGCCAAGGCCAAGGAACTCGCCCGCTAGTCGCCTTAGGCGCCGGTACGGCTGCGCGCCGTACCGGCGTCTGGTTCGAAAGGAACTGAGGAGAAAGTGGCGAAGCTGCGAGTAGGCGTCGTCTCACCGGAGCGGGAGATCTGGTCCGGCGAGGCCGACATGGTGATCGCCAAGACCGTCGACGGCGAGATCGGCATCATGCCCAGGCACACGCCGATGCTCGGCGTCCTCGTCGAGGGCGGCGTGCTGACGGTGAAGCGCGGCGGTGGCGAGCCCGACCTCGTCGCCGCGGTCCACGGAGGCTTCCTCTCGGTGGCGGACGACGAGGTCTCGATCCTGGCCGAGGTGGCCGAGCTCGGTTCCGAGGTCGACGTCGCCAGGGCCAAGAACGCCCTGGACCGCGCCCAGGCCTCCGTCGAGGCCAACATGGAGGCGGCGGACGCCGCCGCGCTGAAGCGCGCCCGGGCCCGGTTGCGCGCGGCAGGCGAGGAAGTCGGATAAGTTCTGCTTCTGAGCGGTGCTGGTTCTGGGGGCGGCGGACATGATGGCGCGTGACGTACTCATCGTGGCGGCGCTGCTCGTCGCCCTCCTGCTCGTCCGGACCCTGGTCCTGATCCGCTCCCGGGGCTCGGTGCTGTGCTGCCTGCGCCCGACGCCGGGGGAGCGGGGCTGGCGGGTGGGAGTCGCCCGTTACGCGGAAGGCCGCCTCAAGTGGATTCCGCTCGTAGGTCTGCTGCCGAGGCCGCGCCACGTGATCGTGAGGCGCGGCCTCGTGGTTTCCGGGCGCCGGCGGATCGGCTCCGGTGAGTTCTTCGGGTTCCTGGAGGGCGTGACGGCGCTGGAGTGCCGCAGCGGCGCGTTCAGCTTCGAGCTGGCCATGGGCTACCGGGCGCTGACCGGGTTCGTCGCCTGGCTGGAGTCCGCTCCGCCCGGCGCCCACCTCGACGTGGCCTGACCGCCCGAGCGCGGCCGCGGGGGCGTTCCGGCCCGCTGCGGCCCCGGTACGGCGGGGGCCGCAGCGGACCCGACCCGGGAGGTCAGCGGGTGCCGCCGGGCTTCCAGAGGATCTCGTCGCCGCCCGCCGCGACGCGGCAGAGGATGAACATCAGGTCGCTGAGCCGGTTGAGGTACGTCGCGGTGAGCGGGTTGACGTCCTCGTGGGCCTCCAAGGCCGACCAGACCGTGCGCTCGGCCCGCCGGACGACGGTGCGGGCGACGTGCAGCTGGGCGACGGCCGGGGGGCCGCCGGGGAGGATGAAGCTGCGCAGCGGCGTCAGGCGCTCGTTGAACTCGTCGCAGCGGGCCTCCAGCCACGCGACGTAGGACTCCTCGACGCGCAGTGGGGGGAACTCGGGGTCCTCCGTGACCGGGGTGCACAGATCGGCTCCGACGTCGAACAGCTCGTTCTGGATCCGGGTGAGGACCGCGGCGACGTCGTCGTCGAGCGTCCCGTGGGACAGGGCCACGCCCAGCGCCGCGTTGGCCTCCTCCACGTCCGCGTAGGCGGCCAGGCGGGGGTCGGTCTTGCGGGTGCGGCTCATGTCGCCGAGCGCGGTGGTGCCGTCGTCTCCGGTACGGGTGTAGATCTTGGACAGCACCACGGGGTTGTCTCTGTCGGCTCGCGTCATGAACATCAGCGTATCGGGCAGAAAAATCACATGGTCATTCGCATAGCGGACAATATGATTTAGTGATGTCTTCTGGTTCTTACCTGCGATTTCCCCATCTTTCCGGCGAACTGCTGACGTTCGTCGCCGACGACGACGTCTGGGCGGCCCCCGCGGACGGCGGCCGGGCGTGGCGCCTGTCCTCCGACCGGGCCCCGGCGGGGCACCCCCGCCTCTCGCCCGACGCCACGAAGGTCGCCTGGACGAGCGTCCGCGACGGGGATCCGGAGGTGTTCCTGGCCGATCTGGAGACCGGCTCCGCCGAGCGGCTGACCTACTGGGGCGACGTCCGGACCCGCACCCGCGGCTGGACCCCGGACGGCCGGGTCCTGGCGATCAGTTCGGCCGGCCAGCCGTTCGCCTCGCAGACCTGGGCCTACACGCTGGACGGCGGGCGGGCCGAGCGCCTGCCGTACGGTCCGGTCGCCGACCTGGCGGTCACCGGGGACCCCGGCGGCTCCGGAGACGGCGGAAGCGACGAGGGCGGGAGCGCGGTGGCGCTGCTCACCGCGGCGCTGGCCCGCGACCCGGGGACCTGGAAGCGCTACCGCGGCGGCACGGCGGGCCGCCTGTGGATCCGGTCGGGGGGTGGCGGCTTCACCCGGCTGCTGGCCGACGTGGACGGCCACTTCGCCAGCCCGATGCTCGTCGGCGGGCGGCTGGTCTTCCTCTCCGACCACGAGGGCGTGGGCAACCTCTACTCGGTGGCGGCCGACGGCACCGGCCTGCGCCGGCACACCGACCACGACGTCTTCTACGCCCGGCACGCCACCACCGACGGGACCCGGATCGTCTACCAGAACGCCGGGGACCTCTACGTCCTCGACGGCCTGGACGCCGAGACCCGCAGGCTCGACGTCCGGCTCGCCTCCCCGGTGCGCGGGCGGCAGCCGCGGACGGTGAGCGCCCGGTGGCTGCAGGACCTGGCCGTGGACGCGACCGGGCGGGCCGGCGCGGTGGAGATCCGGGGCACGGTGCACTGGCTGACCCACCGGGACGGTCCGGCCCGGCAGCTCAGCTCCGCGCTCGCGGCGGGCCGGCCCCGGATCCTGGGCGCCGGCCAGGTGGTGTGGGTCTTCGACGACGGTGAGACGCAGGGCCTGGAGATCGGCCCGGCCGGCGGCGGGGAGAGCCGCAGGATCGCCGCCGGCAAGCTGGGCGAGGTCGGCGACCTGGCCGTCGCGCCGGACGGCCGCACGGTCGCGGCGGCGGCCCGGGACGGCCGGCTGCTCCTGGTCGACGTGGCCTCCGGCGAGGTCGTCGAGCTGGCCCGGGCCAACGGCGAGATCGACGGCATGGCCTGGTCGCCGGACTCGGCCTGGCTCGCCTGGTCGCACCCCGAGGCCACGCCGCTGCGCCGGATCCGGCTGGCCCGGGTGGTGGACCGGGTCGTGCACGACGTGACCGACGGCCGCTTCGTGGACGTCTCGCCCGCCTTCACCGGCGACCACCTGGCGTTCCTGTCGCGCCGGGGGTTCGACCCGGTCTACGACGCGCACTCCTTCGACATGTCCTTCCCGTACGGCTACCGCCCCTATCTGGTGCCGCTGGCGGCCTCCACCCCGTCGCCGTTCGCGCCCAGCGTGGACGGGCGGCCGGTGGCCGAGCCGGAGGACGACGACAAGAAGGACAAGAAGGACGAGACGGTCGTCACCGTGGACGTCGAGGGGATCGCCGCCCGGGTGGTCCAGGTGCCGGTGCCCGAGGGGCGCTACTCGGAGCTGCGCGCGGTCAAGGGCGGGTTCGTCTGGCTGCGCGAGCCGCTGGCCGGGGAGCTCGGCGAGGACCGGGGTGACCTCGACGGCGAGTCCCCCCGGCCCGCGCTGGACCGCTACGACCTGGCCAAGCGCACATGCGAGGAGATCGTCGACAGGCTCGACTGGTACCGGGTGAGCGGTGACGGGACCCGCCTCGTCGTCTCCGACAAGGGCGAGCTCACGGTCCGCCCGGTCGACGGCAAGGGCGACGGCGTGACCGTGGACCTGTCGCGGATCCGGATCACGGTCGACCCGGTGGCCTACCGCCGGCACGCCTACACCCAGCTGGGCCGCCGGATGCGGGCGGACTTCTGGGTGGAGGACATGGCGGACGTCGACTGGGAGGGCGTGCTGGAGGAGTACCGGCCGCTGGTGGAGCGGGTCTCCACCGACGACGACTTCGCCGACCTGCTCTGGGAGGTCGTCGGGGAGCTCGGCAGCTCGCACGCGTACGTCATGCCCGCCCCCTGGGGCGTCCCGGCGGCCGGACCGGTCGGCCTGCTCGGCGCGGACCTGTCCAGGAACGCCGAGGGGCGCTGGCAGATCGACCGGGTGCTGCCGGGCGAGTCGTCGGACGTGCACGCCCGCTCGCCGCTGGCCGCGCCGGGCGTGGGCGTGCAGCCGGGGGAGACGCTGCTGGCGGTCGACGGCCGTCCGGTGCCGCCGGAGGGTCCGGCGCGGCTCCTGGTGGGCGCCGCGGACAAGCCGGTCGAGCTGACGCTGGGCGGCGGACGGCGGGTGGCCGTCACCCCGCTCCGCGACGACCGGCGGCTGCGCTACCAGGACTGGGTGGCCGCGCGGCGGGCGCACGTGCGCGAGCTGGGCGGCGGACGCCTGGGCTACCTGCACATCCCGGACATGGTCGCCGAGGGCTGGGCGCAGTTCCACCGGGACCTGCGCCGGGAGATGGCCTTCGAGGGGCTCGTGGTGGACGTGCGGGGCAACCGGGGCGGCCACACCTCCGAGCTGGTCATCGAGAAGCTGCTGCGCCGGGTGATCGGCTGGGACATGCCCCGCGGCCTCGCGCCGATCACCTACCCCGAGGAGGCCCCGCGCGGGCCGCTCGTCGCGGTCACCGACCACAACGCCGGCTCCGACGGGGACATCGTCACCGCCGCCTTCACGATCCACAAGCTCGGCCCGGTGGTCGGCACCCGCACCTGGGGCGGCGTCATCGGGATCGAGGACGACCACCGCCTGGTCGACGGGACCTCCGTCACGGTGCCCCGGTACGCGTTCTGGTTCGAGGGGCTCGGCTGGGGCGTGGAGAACCACGGCGTCGACCCGGACGTCGAGGTGGACATCACCCCGGACGACTGGGCCGCCGGGCGGGACCCGCAGATCGAGGAGGCCGTACGGCTGGCGCTGGCCGCCCTGGCCGAGCGTCCCGCGGCGACCCCGCCCGACGTCGCGGCACGTCCCTCGCGCCGCCGCCCCGCCCTGCCGCCCCGGCCGTAGGGACCGCCCCGGCGGTGTCCGGCGGCCCTCCGCCGCCGGACATGACATCTGTCATACGGATCATCCGCAAGATCCATGTCCCTCCGGTGATATCGATGACTACCTGGGGATACGCCGCTGGAAGAGGATTTTCCCCATGAGGACACCACAGCTTGCGGACAGGGTCGGCGCCGCCTCCGGCGGTCTGGACGACGTGATCGAGGTCGGCGGACTGCGGCAGCGCTACGGCGACTTCGAGGCCGTGCGCGGGATCTCCTTCACCGTCCCCCGGGGAGAGGTCTTCGCCCTGCTCGGCACCAACGGCGCGGGGAAGACCACCACGATGGAGGTCCTGGAGGGTTTCCGGCCCGCCACCGACGGCACCGTGCGGGTCCTCGGCCTCGACCCGGTGCGGCAGCAGCGCGAGCTGCGCCCCCGGGTGGGCATCATGCTGCAGGAGGGCGGCTTCCTCGGCGACCTCACCGTCGCCGAGACGGTGGACCTGTGGAAGGGGCTGAGCGAGGACGCCGGCCGCCCGGTCACCCTGTCCGGCGGCGCCGAGCTGCCCGGACGCCTCACCCTCATGGGCCGGGTGCGCGGGGTGGACCGGGCCACCATGGGCGCGCTGGAGCTGGTGGGCCTGGAGAGCAAGGCCCGGGTCAAGGTCAAGCAGCTCTCCGGCGGCCAGAAGCGCCGGCTCGACCTCGCGCTCGCGGTGCTCTCGGCGCCCGAGGTGCTCTTCCTGGACGAGCCGACCACCGGGATGGACCCCGAGGCGCGCCGGACGACCTGGAAGGTGATCGAGGACCTGCGGGACGCGGGCACGTCGGTGCTGCTGACCACGCACTACCTGGAGGAGGCCGAGCGCCTCGCCACCCGGCTCGCGATCATGCACGAGGGCCGGATCCACACCCACGGCACGGTCGAGGAGGTGGTGGCCGCCTCCGGCGACCGCATCGCCTTCCGGCTCCCCGGCACCTCCTGGACCTTCGGCGACCTGCCGGTGCTGGACGGCGTCGCCCCGGTGCTCACCTACGCCGGCGGAGGCGACGGGACGGCCGCCCGGCCGGCCGCCGGCTCCCCCGCCGCGCCCTCCACCGCGCCTTTCACCGAGGTGGTCTACACCTTGACCGGCGCCGACACCGAGACCCGCGCGCACGCCGCGCTCCGCCCGCTGATGGCCTGGGCCGACGGCCGGGGCGCGGCCCTGGAGCGGCTGGCCGTGCGCCGGGGGACGCTGGAGGACGTGTTCATGCGGGTGGTCGGGGAGCAGCGGTGAGAGCGGCGTGCCGGGAACGAATCACCCACGGATCGACGGGAAGCGGGAAGTGACCATGAAGACCGATGTGCTGCACGCCGTACGGCTGGCGAGGCTCGACCTGACCCTGGTGGCCCGCAACACCACCGTCCTGTTCAACGTGCTGCTGCTCCCGCTCCTGATGGCCTGGATGTTCACCGGGGCGCAGGGCGGAGCGGAGGTCGCGGGGGTGCCGGGCGGGGCCTTCGTCCTGACCGGAGTGCCCGGCCTGATGCTGGGCTTCGCGGTCTTCATCAACCTGGTGAACTCCTTCACCGCGCGCAGGGAGGAACTGGTGCTCAAGCGGTTGCGCGGGGGCCAGCCGTCCGCGCTGGCGGTCATGGCCGGCAGCGGGCTCGGCGCGCTGGCGCTCCTGCTCGGCCAGATGGCGCTGCTGGGGATCTGGCTGCACCGGACCGAGGGGGTCCTGCCGGCCAACGTGCCGCTGATCCTGCTCGCCGCGGTCCTGGGCGTCATCGTGTTCGCCCTGCTCGCCGCGGCCTTCTCCGGCCTGACGCCGAACGCGGAGATGGCCCAGATCACCGTGCTGCCGGTGCTGATGGTCATGCTGCTGGGGGCGCCGATCGCCTTCCCCCTCGATGTGCTGCCCGGCCCGCTGGGCACGGTCTCCGGCCTGCTCCCGGTGACCCCGGTGGTGGAGATGATGCGCACCGGCTTCCTGGGCGCCGACCACTTCTCCAGCGGCGGCGAGGCGCTGAGCACGGCCGGGCAGTGGGTGGCCGCGCTGCCCTCGATCGGGATCATGGCCGTCTGGATCGGGGTGACCGGGCTGCTGGCCAGGTGGCTGTTCCGGTGGGAACCCCGGCACGGCTAACGTTGGTCGCCGGATGACGACGAAGACGGACGAACGGGGGGCGGGGCGCCTGCGGCGCCTCGTCCCCGCGGCGCGCCCGCGGCGCCGCGCGCGCTCCCAGGTCGAACGGCTCCGCCGGCTGACCGCCTGGATGCTGGGCATCGGGATCTTCCTGGCCTGGATCGGCCCGCTCGGCTGGTTCACCGGCGGCACCCGGCCGGTCCCGGTCTCCTCCCTGGCGCTCGGGCTGCTGGGGCTGGCGGCCTTCACCGCGCTCCAGACACGGATGATCAGAGCGGCCCTGGACGGAGCCGCGGCCCACCGGGAGGTGGCCGCCTCGGGCGCGGTGGCGCTGGCCGTGCTGCTGACCCAGGACGGGCACCTGCTGGCCTGGGGGCTGATCGCCCCGGCCTGGGCGGCGGGCGCGGCGCTGCTGCTGAACCGGTCCGCCACGTTCGCGGCCACCGTCGCGGCGACGGCGGCCGGGGTGTTCTTCCTGTGGCCGGACACCTGGACGGCCTTCTACCCGGACCGGGAGGCGTTCGGCGGCGCGATCGGCGGCTACGTGGCGGCGTCCCTGACCGTGCCGTGGATGAACCGGTTCCAGCTCTGGTTCTGGGAGGTGGTCCGGGCCGCGGAGGCCGGCAAGGCGGCGCAGGCGCAGCTGGCCGTGACCGAGGAGCGGCTCCGCTTCGCCCGTGACCTGCACGACCTGGTCGGGCACAGCCTCTCCGCGATCGCGGTCAAGAGCGAGGTCGCGGCCAAGCTGGCCGGCCGCGACACCACCCGTGCCGCGGCCGAGATGGACGCGGTGCGCGGGCTGGCCCGGGAGGCGCTGAAGGAGATCCGTACGGCGGTGCGCGGCTACCGGACGGTCGACCTCGGTGCGGAGTTGCGCAGCATGGTCGCGGTGCTGGAGGCGGGCGGCATCCGCTGCACCCTGGAGACGCCGCCGGAGGGCGTGCCGGAGGAGGGCGCCGGCCTGCTGGCCTGGGTGGCCCGCGAGGGCACCACCAACGTGCTGCGGCACAGCGCGGCGACCCGCTGCCGGATCTCCGTGGCGGTGCGCGACGGCACGGCGGTGCTGGAGATGGTCAACGACGGCGTGACGGGGGCGGCGGCCCGCGGGGGCACGGGCCTGATCGGCCTGTCGGAGCGGCTGGCCCCCTCGGGCGGCACGGTCACCGCCGGATCCGGGAGACCGGGGGAGTTCAGGTTGCGGGCGACGGTCCCGCTGGAGGGAGCACGATGATCCGGGTCCTGCTGGCCGACGACGAGCACCTGATCCGCGAGGCGATCGCCACGCTGCTCGGGCTGGAGCCGGACATCGAGGTCGTGGCCCAGGTGGGCAGGGGCGACCACGTGGCGCAGGCCGTACGGGAGCACGGTCCCGACGTGATCGTGCTGGACATCGAGATGCCGGGCATGGACGGACTGAGCGTGGCCGAGACGCTGCCGGGGCACGCCGTGCTGATGCTGACCAGCTTCGGCCGGCCGGGCTACCTGCGGCGGGCGCTGGCGGCGGGGGTGCGCGGCTTCGTGCCCAAGGACGCCTCCTCCGACGAGCTGGCGGCGGCGATCCGCAAGGTCCACGGGGGAGGGCGCTACCTCGACCCGGAGATGGCGGCCTCGGCGATGATGGCGGGGGAGAGCCCGCTGACCGACCGGGAGCGGGAGGCGCTGGCGCAGGCGGCGCGGGGCGCCTCGGTCGGGGAGATCGCGGCCGCGCTCCACCTCACCGAGGGCACCGTCCGCAACTACCTGTCCAGCGCGATCACCAAGCTGGGCGCCGCCAACCGGATCACGGCCATCCGGGCCGCCCAGGAGAAGGGCTGGCTCTGACCGGCGGGCTCCGGCTCGGCCGGCCGGCGACCGGCGGAAGATGTGCACGGTCGACCGGCGGGCTCCGGCTCAGCCGACCAGCGACCGGCGGAAGATGTGCACGGCCGTGCCGATCAGGCGGTCCACCGGCGGCGGGTCGGCGGACAGCGTCCACTCGATGAGCAGCTCCTGGACCACGCCGAGCAGGCCGAGCACGACCAGGCGCGGTTCCACCCCGCCCGTCTCCGGCAGCTCGAAGAGGCTGGTCTCCAGGATCCGGCAGAAGGCCGCCGAGGTCTGCTGCCGGGACGCGGTGAAGCCGTGGTCGGCCCGCCGCACCTCCAGATACATGATCCGGGCACGGCGCCTGTCCTCGGTGATGAACCGGATGTACTCCGAGATGCCCGCCTCGATCCGGCCGGGCAGCGTGTCGGGAGCCCGTTCGACGGCGTGCGCCACCGTCTCCAGGGTCTCCCGCACGCACCGGTCGTACACCACCAGCATCAGCTCGTCGCGGCTCTCGAAGCACTCGTAGAACGCGCGGTTGGAGATGCGCGCGACGGTGCAGAGCTTCTCGATCGTGGTGTCGGGGAAGCCGAGCTCGGCGTACAGGACGTAGGCCGCCGAGATCAGGCGCTCCCGGCGTTCCGCCAACCGTTCCTCCGCTGTCATTCCCCTATAGGATCGGCCATTCATGCAAGCCCTCGCTGCGGGGGAGGGCTTGACAAGTCCATGCATATTCGCTTCCACCTCATGATCTTCGCTCCCCGAACCAACTATTATGGGTGCAAGATCCTTTTTGGGGAAGGGGTCGGCCGTTATCGCTTCCGGCGACCGTGCAAGAAAGTCACAAGCTTCACCACTTGGTCAAGTTCCTTCTGCCCGCGGGTGAACGACGTGAGGTTCATTCCGGGCAGGGTGAAGCGCTGCCGGGAGATCCCCTTGGGCCGGGCGAACTCGCGCAGGCCGTCCGCGCCGTGGATCCGGCCGAAACCGGAGTCGCCGAGACCGCCGAAGGGCAGGGACGGCACCGAGGCGAAGGAGATGACCGAGTTGATCGCGGTCATCCCGCTGCGCATCCGGCGCGCGAGCGCCACCGCGCGCCGCGCGTCGCCGGAGAAGATCGTCCCGGCCAGGCCGTACGCGGTGGCGTTGGCCTTCTCCAGCGCCTCCTCCGCGTCGGCGACGCGCTTGACCGTCACCGTCGGGCCGAACGTCTCCTCGCGGACCGCCGGGGAGTCCTCCGGCACGTCCTCCACGATCACCGGGTCCACGTACGGCGCGCGCACCGACTCCGGCCCGCCCACCACGGCCCTTCCGCGCGCGACGGCGTCGTCGATGTGCCGCCGGATGACGTCCAGCTGCGCGGGCATGGTGATCGGGCCGTAGTGCTCGCCCGCTTTGAGCGCGGCGGCCCGCCCGGTCAGCTCCCGCATGAACGCGTCGTAGACCGCGTCCACCACGTAGACCCGCTCCACCCCGACGCAGGTCTGCCCGGCGTTGGACATCGCGCCCCACAGCGCCGCGTCCGCCGCCGCCCGCACGTCCGCGTCGGCGTCCACGATCAGGGCGTCCTTGCCGCCGCACTCGGCGACCAGCGGCGTCAGGTTCGCCGCGCACGCGGCCATCACCCGTTTGGCGGTGGCGGTGGAGCCGGTGAAGGCGATCTTCTGCACCCCCGGGTCGCCCGCCAGGGCGGCGCCCGTCTCGCCCAGGCCGGTCACCGTGCGGAACACCGGCTGCTCGGGCACGGACTCGGCGAACAGCTCGGCCAGCAGCACCCCCACCCCCGGCGTCAGCTCGCTCGGCTTGAACACCACCGCGTTGCCCGCCGCCAGCGCGTAGGCGATCGAGCCCATCGGGGTGAACACCGGGTAGTTCCACGGCCCGATGACCCCCACGACCCCCAGCGGCTGGTACTCCAGCGTGGTCGCGAGGTTGGCGCCGACCAGGCCGGGGAAGACCCGGCGCGGACCGAGGACCCGGCGCGCGTTGCGGGCCGCCCAGTCGAGGTGGGTGATGGTCAGGATCACCTCCAGCGCGGCGTCGGCCTCCGGCTTGCCCGTCTCCCGGTGGACCGCCTCGGCGATCCGGGCGAGGTCGCGGGTGACGACCGCCTTGTAGTCGAGCAGCCGCCGCCTGCGCTCGGTCCAGCCCAGTCCGCCCCACCACCGCGCGGCGTGCGCCGCCTCGGCCACGGCCGCGCGTACGGCCGCGGCGTCCTGGATCGGATGGGTCCCGACGACGGTTCCGGTCGCGGGGTCGAGGGAGTCGAAGGTGCGCTGTTCGGTCGCCGTGGACATCACGGATCTCCTCGCGTGCGGAGCGAACACCCGGCGGCGGCGCGCTCCCGAGGGGCGCGGCCGGCCGAACGGGCACGGTGGGCCCACGATAGACCGGGCCCGCCCATGAGGTAAACCATCACTTACCAGTCTTATCGGATGAGGAGTCCCAGGTCCATGGCCGTGGTGACGGCGGCGGTGCGGTCGGAGACGCCGAGCTTGCCGAAGATCCGCAACAGGTGCGTCTTGACGGTGGTCTCGCCGATGAACAGCGCCCGGCCGATCTCGGCGTTGGTCAGCCCCCGCGCGACCAGGGAGAGCACCTCGGTCTCGCGCGGGGAGAGCGACTCGGCCGCGGGGGCCCGCATGCGCGAGACCAGCCGGGTCGCCACCGACGGCGAGAGCACCGTCTCCCCCCGGGAGGCCGAGACGACCGCGGCCAGCAGGTCGGCCCGGGAGGTGTCCTTGAGCAGGTAGCCCGCGGCCCCCGCCTCGACGGCGCGCACGATGTCCTGGTCCGTCTCGTAGGTGGTCAGCACGATGACCCGGCTCTCCGGCCGGTCCGCCAGGATGCGGGGGATCGCGGACACCCCGTCGCCGCCGGGCATCCGCAGGTCCATCAGGATCACGTCCGGCGCGAGCGCGCGGGCCCGCACGACGGCCTCGTCCCCGGAGGCCGCCTCGCCGACCACGGTGACCCGCGGATCGGACTCCAGCATCCCGCGCAACCCCTCCCGCACCACCGGGTGGTCGTCGACGATCATCAGGCGCAGCATGCGGTCATCCTCCCTGCTCGGCGGGGACGGAGGTCCCCGGAGAAGCGGTCCCGGGGTCCGCGGTCCCGGGGTCCGCGGTCCCGGGGTCCGCGGTCCCGGGGTCCGCGGTCCCGGGGTCCGCGGTCCCGGGGTCCGCGGTCTCGGGGGCCGCGGTCGCGGTGGCCGCCCGGCCCGGATCCCCCGACAAGGCCTCCGCGCCGGTGGGGACGGTCACGGCGAGGACGGTCCCCGCACCGGGCGCACCGGTCACGGTGAGCGTCCCGCCGACCTGCTCGGCCCGGGCGCGCATCCCGCGCAGGCCGTACCCGCCGCCGGCCGCCGGATCGAGGCCGATCCCGTCGTCGCGGACCTCCAGTGTGACGGTCCCCGGCCCGTAGACCGCCCGGACGTCCACCCTGCCCGCCCCCGCGTGCCGCCGCACGTTCGCCAGCGCCTCCTGCGCGGCGCGGATCAGGACCACCTCGACGGGCGGCGGCAGGGGGCGCGACCGCCCGCGGACGACCGCGGCGGCCTCGATCCCCGTCTCCTCGCCCAGCCGCGCGGTGAGCCGGTGCAGGGCCTCGTCCAGCGTCGAGCCGTCCAGCGGGGCGGGGGCCAGGGCGGCGATCAGCGCGCGGGCCTCGGCCAGGTTCTCCCGCGCGGTCCGTACGGCCAGCGCCAGGTGCCGGGCCGGATCCGGCTGCGCCTCGGCCGCCTGGAGCAGCATGATGATGCTGGTGAAGCCCTGGGCCAGGGTGTCGTGGATCTCCCCGGCCAGGCGCTCGCGCTCGGCCAGCGCGCCGCGCTCGGCCGAGAGCCGGGCCACCTCGGCCCGCTGGGCCTCCAGTTCCTCGATGAGCCGGGCCCGCTCGTCGCTCTGCTGCATGATCCGCTCCATCCAGATCCCGAAGGCCGCGGAGAAGAAGACGACGATCACGGTGACGGTCAGGAAGTTGAACGTCTCCACCCCGTCCTCGTCGAAGGTGAGGAAACGCACCGCCGGGGCCAGGTTCAGCACCACCACGCAGCCGACCGCCTTCTTGGCGGGGAAGACCATGAAGCACTGCGGGCACAGGCCGAAGAGCGCGAACGTCGCCGTCGTGTCGGTGAGCGCGGCCGGCGCGAACAGCGCGGTCATCAGGACGATGTACAGGGCGCCCCGGCGCCGGTCGTCGGCCAGGATCGCGGGCCGGCCGAGCAGGAGGTACAGCGGCACGATCGCGATCAGCAGCGCGGAGGCGAGTGCCCGCTGCCACGGCGGCAGGCCGCCCAGCGCGATCGCCCCCGCCGGGAACAGGACCGCCGTGACGAGCAGCACCTCCCAGCCGCGCAGCGACTCCCACACGTGCGGGCCGTCCGCGGCTCCGGCGCCCCGGGCCTGCCCCCGCGATCCGGAGGCCCGTACCGGCGGACGGTCCCCGGCGGGGTCCCTCCGCCGCACGGCTATCCGTCGCGGCGGCTCTTCCAGCGGAAGGTCGTCAGGCACAGCAGGAGTCCTCCGATGACCCAGGCGCCCAGAATCAGAGCGACTCGGCCGAGTTCGTATGATTTCGCCAGTTCGAGTGTGGCACCTCCGTCGCCCAGGAACACCGACCGGAAGCCCTGGCACATCCACTTGAGCGGGAAGAACGAGGCGACCCGGATCACCCACTCGGGAAGCTGGCTGATCGGGATGAACACCCCGGAGATGAACTGCAGGACCACGAACGGCATCGCGATCACCGCGCTCGCGCTCTTGGCCGACCGGGGCAGGCCGCTGGCCGCGATGCCGAGCAGGGACGACCCGAGCACGCCGAGCACGAACACCCAGGCGAAGGTCAGCCAGTCGGAGGGCGCCGAGGGCGGCTCCAGCTCGAACAGCGCCACCCCGATGGCCAGCAGGATCGCCACCTGGACCGCGGAGACGAGCAGTGTGTTGAGCGCCTTGCCGATGAAGTAGGCGGCGGGCGGCATCGGCGTGCCGGCCAGCCGCTTCAGCGTGCCGTCGTCGCGGTCCCCCGCGATGCCGATGCCGAGGTTCTGGAAGCCGGTCATGGCCGCCGAGCCGATCAGACCGGCCACGTACAGCTGGGAGACGTTCAGGCCGGTGCCCTCCAGTTCCTGCGCGAAGATCGATCCGAAGATCACCAGCAGGACGATCGGGAAGGAGAAGGTGAAGATCACCGCATCCTTCTCCCGGAAGAACATCCGGGTCTCGAAGGCCGCCCGGGACAGCCCCACCCTGATCGTGGAGGGCGGTCCGGCGGGCGCGGGCACGGGTGCGGCGGAGGAGGGGGCGAGGGTCTCGCTCATGGGAATCGGGTCTCCATCGTCTGGATACGGGGATCGCCGGATGCGTCCGGCGGGGAGTCGTCAGGGCGCTCTCCCGGGGAGTCGTCAGGGCGCTCTCTCGGGGAGTCGTCAGGGCGCTCTCCCGGGGAGTCGTCAGGGCGCTCTCCCGGGAGGAGCCGGAGGTCATCCTCCGATCAGGCGGAGGTAGACCTCCTCCAGGGACGGCCGGGACACGGTCAGCTCCGGGATCTCGCCGTCGAACCGCTCGCTCAGCTCCCGTACGGTCCGCGTGGGGGTGTCGGTCTCCAGCGATCCGCCCGCCCAGCGGACCGTGGCCTTGGCGGTGGCCCTGCCGCCCAGGGTCGCGGGCTCGCCCTCGGCCACGATCCGGCCCCCGGCGATCACCGCCACCCGGTCGGCGAGCGCCTCGGCCTCGTCCAGGTAGTGGGTGGTCAGCACGATCGTGGTGCCCCGGTGGGCCAGCCCCTGGATCAGCTCCCAGAACCGCCGCCGCGCCTCGGGGTCGAACCCGGTGGTCGGCTCGTCCAGGAAGAGCAGCTCGGGGCGGCCGATCACGCCGAGCGCCACGTCCACCCGGCGCCGCTGGCCGCCGGAGAGCTCCCGGACCCGCTTGCCGGCCTTCTCCGTCAGGCCGACCTTCTCGATCACCTCGTCGGGGTCCTCGGCGTTCGGGTAGTAGCCGGCGAAGTGCCGGACGGTCTCCCGCACCGTCGCCTCGGTCATGTCGTTGGCGGTCTGCAGCACCACCCCGACCCGGGAGCGCCACGCGCGGGTGGGCCGGCCCGGATCCACCCCCAGGACGCTGACCTCGCCGGCGTCCCGCCGCCGGTAGCCCTCCAGGATCTCCACCGTGGTGGACTTCCCGGCCCCGTTGGGGCCGAGGATCGCGAAGACCTCGCCCGGCTCGATGTCGAGGTCGATGCCCCCGACCGCCTGTACGTCGCCGTACCGCTTGGCCAGGCCGCGCACCTTCACCGCTGTCGTCGTCATGCCCCCAGCCTCGTGCGGGCGGGCCGCCGCCGGTACCGACGGCCGGTGGAACCCCCTGTCCTCCGTTCGGAGGACAGGGCCGCCGGTCCGGAGCGGCGCACGGTTCCCGGAACCGGGCAGGCGGCGGACGGTTCCCCGGAACCGGGCAGGCGGGGAGCATGCCGGAGGAACCCGCGAGCGGGGCCGCACCGGCTAGAACAGCGTGGGGTTCTCCGGCTCGATGCCGCGCAGCGCGGCGTAGTCGAGGGTGACGCAGTCGATACCGCGGTCGGCGGCCAGCACACGGGCCTGCGGCTTGATCTCCTGGGCGGCGAAGACCCCCCGCACCGGCGCCAGCAGCGGGTCGCGGTTGAGCAGCTCCAGGTAGCGGGTGAGCTGCTCGACTCCGTCGATCTCGCCCCGTCGCTTGATCTCGACGGCGACGGTGGCCCCGCCCGCGTCGCGGCAGAGGATGTCCACCGGGCCGATCGCCGTCATGTACTCCCGGCGGATCAGCGTGTAGCCCGCGCCCAGCGTGGTGATGTGCTCGGCCAGCAGCTCCTGCAGGTGCGCCTCGACGCCGTCCTTGATCAGGCCGGGGTCCACGCCCAGCTCGTGGCTGGAGTCGTGGAGGATCTCCTCCATCGTCAGGACGAGCTTCTCCCCGGTCTTGCCGTGGGTGACCGTCCAGGTGCCGTCCTCCTCGCGGAGTTTGCACGGCGGGTTCATCCAGTTGAGCGGTTTGAAGGCGCGGTCGTCGGCATGAACGGACACGCTGCTGTCCGCCTTGATCAAGATCAACCGGGGCGCCATCGGGAGATGGGCCGTCAGCTTTCCCACGTAATCCACGCTGCAACGCGCGATGACCAGCCGCATGGGCCCCCACCCTACCGGCCGGACACCGGCGTCCGCCCGGCGAAGCGGGGCGACCGCCGGGGGCCCCGGTGGTCCGGGGCATCGCCGTACGGCTCGGCCGGGGGCCCCGGTGGTCCGGAGCGCCGTCGTACGGCTCCGCCGGGAGTCCCGCCGGGCCGTACGGCGGCGCCTTCTCACGGTGCGCCGGTCAGCGCACGACCTCGGTGAGCTTGACCCGGGCGCCCGTGCGCAGGACCGCGCGCTCGTAGATCCGGGCGCCGACGGCGAGCATGCCCGCCGTCGCGGCGAGCATCAGCGCCGCCGCCAGCCCGATCTCCCAGAGGGGCACCTCACCGCCCGCCGTGCGGACCGGCATGACCATGGAGGAGAACGGCGGGATGAGCGACATGACCCGGGCCAGCGTGGTGCCGGGCTCCATGGTGGTGAAGAAGGCCGCGAAGTAGGAGACCATGATCAACATCTGCAGCGGGGTCAGGACGCTGCTCACCTCCTCCTGCCGGGAGACCAGGGAGCTCAGCGCCGCCGCCAGCACGGAGAAGAAGGCGTAACCGAGCAGGAACCAGAACAGGGTGCCCAGCACGATGCCGGTCATCCCCGGGGGCAGGTCGACGGTGAAGCCGGTCGCGGCGGCGGTGCCGAGACCGACGGCCATCACCACGATGAGGTTGACCAGCGCGAGCACGCCCAGGCCCAGGACCTTGCCGCCGAGCAGCTGCCAGGGGCGGATGGAGGTCAGCAGGATCTCCACGATGCGGCTGCCCTTCTCCTCGACCACGCCCATGGCGACGAACATGGCCGACTGGAAGATCAGGAAGAACAGCACGATGACCACGATGGTCGCGATGCCGGTGCGCGCGGCCGCGTAGCGGGTGTCGGCGCCGACGGAGACCTGCTCCAGGGGGGCGACCTGGATCGCCCGGGCGACCGTGGCCGGGTCGAGGCGCGCGTCGGTGAGCTGCTTCTGCATCTGCGCGGTCTGATGCGCGCCCTCCAGCAGCGCGCCGAGCTCCCGGTCGACCTCGCCGTCGGCGAGCACCCGGTGCTCGTCCACCACGGCCGCGTCCACGTCGCCGTCGAGGACCGCCTTGCGCGCGGCGGCCTCGTCGGCGAACGGCCTGGTGGTGACCTTGGTCTCCCGGGACGATCCGGCGGACGCCTCGACGAGCTCGCGCTGCACCGCGGGGGAGCCGACGACGCCCACGGTGTAGGAGTCGGGCCCGTCGAAGACCTTGGGCAGGAAGGCGAACGCGCCGACCAGCAGCGCGCTCACCACCAGCCCGATGACGAACCCCTTCGTACGGCCGCGCGTGACGATCTCCCGCCGTGCGACCAGCCACAGTCCGCTCACCGCTGCACCGTCCTCAAGTCGTCGGAGGAGAGGCTCATGCGACGGCCTCCCGGAAGATCTCGGTGAGCGAGGGCCGCTCCCAGCCGAAGTGCTCGACCCTGCCCGCCGCGGTGGCGGCCCGCAGGATCTCCTGGCCGTCGCCGTCCACGCCGGTGAAGCGCACCTCGTCACCGTCGGTGGTGAGGTCGCCGGGCAGGCCGGCCGTCCAGCCGGGGGCCGCCTCCCGGACGACCACCTTCAGCACGCCGCGGCCCTCCTTGGCCCGCAGCTCCGCGACCGTGCCGCTGGCCACCATGCGCCCGGCCGAGATGATGCCGACCGCGTCGCACAACCGCTCGACCAGGTCCAGCTGGTGACTGGAGAACAGCACCGGGGCACCGGCGCGGCGCCGCTCGACGAGCACCTCGGCGAGCGCGTCGACGGCGATGGGGTCGAGACCGGAGAAGGGCTCGTCCAGGACGAGCGCCTGGGGCTCGTGCACCAGCGCGACGGCGAGCTGGACCCGCTGCTGGTTGCCCAGGGAGAGCGCGCCCACCTCGTCGCCGGCCCGCTCGGTGAGCGAGAGCCGCTCCAGCAGGTCCGCGGTCGCCTGCCGGGCCGCGGCCGGGGCCAGGCCGTTGAGGCGGCCGAAGTACTCCACCTGCTCGGCGACCTTCATCTTCTGGTACAGCCCGCGCTCCTCCGGCATGTAGCCGAACCTGCGCCGGTCGGCGAAGGCCAGCGGTGCGCCGTTCCACCGCACCTGGCCGGAGTCGGCGGACAGCACGCCCATGAGGATGCGCATCGTGGTGGTCTTGCCCGCGCCGTTGGCGCCCACGAAGCCGAACATCTCGCCCGGCTTCACGGCGAAGGACACGCCGGTCAGCGCGGTCTTGTCCCCGTAGCGTTTGTGCAGGTCATCAATTTCGATCATTCGGAAAGCCCTTCCGTCAGTCGTTTCAGCACGGAGACATAATCCAGGAAGGCGCGCCGCCCGTCGTCGGTGAGGGAGAGCCAGGTACGCGGGCGCTTGCCCACGAAGACCTTCTCCACCTGGACGTAGCCGGCCTCCTCCAGGGTGAGGATGTGCTTGGAGAGCAGGGAGTCGCTCACCTCGATCGTGTCGCGCAGGAAGCGGAACTCCGCCTTCTCGGCGGCGGACAGCGCGGCCATGATCGAGAGCCGGACCGGGGCGTGGATGACGTCGTCCAGCCCGTGGCGGGGGTGCGAGCCGCTCATCGCGGCGCCCTCAGGATCCGCCCTCCCGCATAGAGCAGGGGGAGGCCGGTGGCCACCGCCAGCGTGACCGCCAAGGCGGTCCAGCCGCCGCCGGGGTCTCCGGGCCGGAGGAAGAACGCGGCGATCAGCGTGGCCACGGTCATGGCGCCATAGGCGAGGTGCACGGCGCCGCCGGTTCTGCTGGCCCGGACGATGGCGCGGTCCCGCACGCCGAGTTTCTCGTGGTAGCGGGCGAACGTCCCGACCAGGACCGATGCCAGGATCGCCGCCGAGATCTGGAGCCAGCGCGGGCCCAGCAGGATGGTCGTCCAGTAGACGGTCGTCACGGTCCCGGCGAGGAGGTAGACCAGTCCGGCCGTCTCCACCGACCGCCGGACCCGTCGGTCGACGGCGCCGATCTGCTGCAGCGCTTCTTCCGGAGTGAACTTGCCCTCCAATGCTCCTCCTTCGTTCATGTCATTAAACGCTAGTTGATACTCAACTTCTGTTCAAGTATTTTCCAGTGCCGGTTGCAGGGAGTACGGGGCGTCTCTGGGAGACTCGGGGAGGGAAGCGCCGGCTCTCCGCCGGCACCGGTCCGCGGGCGTGATGGGGAGAGGGATGGCGAATACCTTTGAGACGGTCGGCGTGGTCGGCCTCGGCACGATGGGGGCGGGGATCGCCGAGGTGTTCGCCCGCGCCGGGATCGCGGTCGTCGGCGTGGAGACCGATCCCGGGGCGCTGGAGCGCGGCCGGGGTCACCTGGAGGGCTCCACGGGCAGGGCGCTGTCGCGCGGCAGGCTGACCGAGGCCGAGCAGGCGGCGATCCTCGGCCGGGTGGCCTTCACCACCTCCCTGGAGGACCTGGCGGACTGCGACCTGGTCGTCGAGGCCGTCCCCGAGGTGATGGACTTCAAGCGGGCCCTGTTCACCGACCTCGACCGCGTCTGCAAGCCGTCCGCGGTGCTCGCCACCAACACCTCCTCGCTCTCGGTCACCGCGATCGCGGCCACCACCACCCGGCCCGGCCGGGTGGTGGGCATGCACTTCTTCAACCCGGCCCCGGTCATGCGGCTGGTCGAGGTGGTCCGCACGGTGACCACCGAGGACGGCCTGGCCGACGAGGTGGCCGGGCTCGCGCGCCGCCTCGGCAAGACGCCGGTGACCGTCGCCGACCGCGCCGGCTTCGTGGTGAACCGGCTCCTGCTGCCCTACCTCAACCACGCGGCCGTGCTGCTGGAGCACGGCCTGTCCACCCGCGACGACATCGACACCGCGATGCGGCTCGGGGCGGGCTTCCCGATGGGGCCCTTCGCCCTGCTCGACCTGATCGGGCTGGACACCTCCCACGAGATCTGCGAGGCGCTGTTCCAGGAGAGCCGCGAGCGCCGCCACGCCCCGGCCCCGGTCCTGCGCGAGCTCGTCACCGCCGGGCTGCTCGGCCGCAAGTCCGGGCGCGGCTTCTTCCACGGCGAGGAGCCGCCCGCGAACCCCTCCTCCGAGGAGAAGCCGTCGGCGAGCACCGTCGCGGTCCTCGGCGGGACGGCCGGGAACGGGACGGGCGCGGCGGAGGGCGCCGCCGAGGCGTTCGCCGCGCGGCTGTCGGCGGCGGGTTTCAAGACCGCCCCGGTCGAGGACGCCGACCTGGTCGTCGCCGTCTCCCGCACCCCGGTGATCGAGCAGGCCGTACGGCTCCCGCACCCGGAGCGCCTGGTCGGCCTCAACCTGGTCGGCGACCAGGTCGCGGAGGTCGCCTCCACCGTGCTCACCTCGCCGGGCGCCGCGCAGGTGGCCCGGGGCCTGCTGCGCATCCTGGGCCGGACGCCGGTGTCCTGCCGGGACCGGGCCGGGTTCGTGGTCGGGGCGCTGCTCCACCCCCACCTGAACGACGCCGTGCGGATGTACGAATCGGGCTACGCCTCGATGGAGGACATCGACACGGCGATGCGGCTGGGCTGCGGCTACCCGGCCGGACCGTTCGAGATGCTCGACCGGCTGGGCCTGGAGGCCGTCCGCGACGGCCTGCGCGCTCTCTACGCCGAGTACCGCGACCCCTCCTTCACCCCCGCGCCGCTCCTCGACCGGCTCGTCACGGCCGGTGTGCGGAGCATCCGCGACCTGTCGTCATGAGTCCGCGCAAGGCACGGCGGATGGACCCCTTCGACCGCGGTGGGAACCGGGGCGGAGCCCGCCCCGTCGGAGGGTCGGTGCCCGGGGTCGACCAGGTCGAGGAGTGGCCGGACGGCGACTGGCACGTGCGCCGGGTGACCGGGGCGGCGGCCGGCAAGGTCTACCGGTGCCCCGGATGCGACCAGGAGATCCGCGCGGGCCTGCCGCACCTGGTGAGCTGGCCCGCCTGGGCGGGCGGGGAGGACGAGCGCAGGCACTGGCACACCGCCTGCTGGCGCAACCGGACCAGGCGCGGCCCCGGCCGGAGTCGATACTGAAGAGGATCGGTGGGCGCCGGCCGCGTCCCGTGTCCACCGGCCGCGGAGTCCCGTGTCCGGTGGCCGCGGAGTCCCGTGTCCGGTGGCCGCGGAGTCCTGCGCCCACCGGCCGTGAAGAAGGAGAACCATGGAGATCCGGGCCTCTACGGTCCTGCCCGCGCGGCGCGAGCCGATCGAGCTGCACACCGGTGACGGGCTGACCCTCGTCGGCGAGCTGGCCCTGCCGCCGGAGCGCCCCCCGGTGGCCACGCTCGTCTGCCTGCACCCGCTGCCCACGCACGGCGGCATGATGGACAGCCACCTCTACAAGAAGGCCGCCAACCGGCTGCCCGCCCTGGCGGATCTGGCGGTGCTGCGCTTCAACACCCGCGGCACCTCCTCCGAGCGGGGCACCTCCGAGGGCGCCTTCGCCGGCGGGGAGGGCGAGCGGTTCGACGTCGCCGCCGCGCTGGAGTACGCCGAGTTCCACGACCTGCCCCGGCCGTGGCTGGTCGGCTGGTCCTTCGGCACCGAGCTGACGCTCAAATGGGGGCACGACCCGGTGGTACAGGGGGCGATCCTGCTCTCGCCGCCGCTGCACCGGGCCACCGACGCCGACCTCGACGCGTGGGCGGCGTTCGGCCGGCCGCTCACCGTCCTGGTGCCGGAGCTCGACGACTACCTCCGGCCGGAGGAGGCGCGCCGGCGCTTCGCCCGGGTCCCGCAGGCCGAGGTCGTCGGGGTGGACGGCGCCAAGCACCTGTGGGTCGGCGAGCCGTACGTGCGGATCGTGCTCGACGAGATCGTCCGCCGGGTCAACCCCGCCGCCCATCCCCTGCCCACGGAGGTCGCCGGGGCGTGACTCCGGAGGCGGACGCGCAACCCGTCACGCGTCGGGGGGTGCCAGGAAGGGAGTACCGGATTACGGTGGACGGCGTGCGCCTGTACACCCGGTCGGCGGGCGAGGGACTCCCGGTCGTCCTTCTCCACGCGTTCCCGATGTCCTCGACGATGTGGCTGGCCCAGCGTGAGGGCCTCGCCGCCACCTGCAAGGTGATCACTCCGGACCTGCGCGGCTTCGGCGGCTCACCGCTCGGCGAAGACGAGCCCTCACTCGACGTGATGGCCGACGACGTCGTGCGCCTCCTCGACGAGGAGGGGGTCGACCGCGCGGTCGTCGGCGGCCAGTCCATGGGCGGCTACGTCACCATGGCCCTGTGCCGCCGGCACCCCGACCGGGTCCTGGGGGTGGTCCTCGCCGACACCAAGGCGACCGCCGACCCCGAGCCCGCCCGGGCCGGCCGGGAGCGCATCGCCGCGGCCGTCCTGGAGCGGGGCGCCTCGGTCCTGGTGGACGAGGTGCTCCCGGGACTGGTCGGACCCACCACCCGGCAGCGCCGGGCGATGGTCTTCGGCCGGGTCCGGGGCCTGGTCCAGTCGGCGCCGCCCGCCGCCGCGGCCTGGGCCCAGCGGGCCATGGCCGTCCGCCCCGACTCCTTCGACACCCTGCGCGCGCTCCGGGTTCCGGCGCTGGTGATCGTGGGGGAGGAGGACGAGCTGTCCCCGCCGTCCGACGCCGAGGCGATGGCGGAGGCGGTGCCGGACGGCCGTCTGACGGTGATCGAGAAGGCCGGCCACCTCAGCGCGATCGAGCAGCCCGAGGCGTTCAACCGCGCGGTGGCGGCCTTCCTGGAGGAGCGGATCCGCTGAGCGGCCCGGTCGCGCGGGAGCACCGGAGGCGGAACCGGCGGCCGGGCCGCCGAGGACGCGTGGGAGCCGTGCGGGGCGGTCGGGGCCGTGTGAGACCCGGGGGACGCGTGGGTGCCGTGCGGGGCGGCCGGGGAACAGAAGGAGAGCCCGGCGACCGCGAAGGTCGCCAGGCTCTCCCGTAGCCGTCGTCGGTGCCCCGTAGCCGGGGGTGGCGCTACTCCTGCCACCACTCCGCGTCGTCCTCGGCCTTGTCGGCCTTGGCGGGAGCGGGGACCGGCTTGTCGGCGCTGCCGTTGGGCGAGGCGGCGATGGCGGGCTTGGCCGGGGCCGCGGTGACCGCGGGCTCCGGCTCCACGGCCGGGAGCGGCGCGCCGCCGAGGAGCTGGCGGAGCTGCGCCAGGTGGCTGGTGATGCTGTCGCGCTGACGGGTCAGCTCGTCGACCTGGCGCTGGGCGACCGAGCGGCTCCGCTCGGCCTCGGCCTTGGCCTCGGAGACGATCGACTCGGCGCTGGCCTTGGCCTCGGAGACGACCTGGTCGGCGTTCTTGCGGGCGTTGGCCAGCAGCTGCTTGGCGTGGGTGTCGGCCTCGCGGCGGGTCTGCTCGGCCTGCTGGGTGGCCTTGGTGGCCCGCTGCTCGGCCGTGGCCGCCCGCTGCTCGGCCTCGGCGACCAGCTTCTGGGTGGCGGCCTGCGCGGTGGCGTGGCGCTCGGCCTCCTGGCGCTCGGCCTCCTCGCGGCGGGAGGCGAGCTGGATCTCGAACTCGGCCTCGTCCTGGGCCCGCTTGGCCTCGGACTCCTCCAGCACCCGCTGGGCCTGGGCCCGCATCTCGTCGGCCTGGCGCTTGGCGGTGGTGAGGATCTCGTCGCGCTCGCGCTTGGTGGAGGCGCGCAGCTGGGCGACCTCGCGCTCGGTGGTGGTGCGCAGCTTGGCGATCTCACGCTCGGCGTCGGCGCGCTTCTCGGCGACCTCGTGGTCGGCGGTGGCCCGGAGCTTGGCGACCTCGCGCTCGGTGGTGGAGGTCAGCTCGTCGGCCTCGCGGCGGGCGGTCGAGCGGATCTCCTCGGCCTCGCGCTCGGCGGTGCTGCGCATGTCGTCGGCCTCGCGGGTGGCCAGGGCGCGCTTCTCGGCCGCCTCGTTCTCGGCGGCGGCGCGCATGTCGGCGGCCTCCACCTTGGCCGCGGCCTTGATCTCGTTGGCCTCGGCGCGGGCGGCCTGGACGAGCTCCGTGGCCTGCTCCTCGGCGAGGCGGAGCAGCTGCTCGATCCGGGCGCCGAGTCCGGAGTAGGTCGGGCGCTCCTGCTCCTGAAGCTGGCGCTGGGAGTCGGCCAGATCCCGCTGCAGGCCCTGGACCTGCTCCCGGGCCTGACGCAACTCCCCGTCGATCTGCTTCAGGTGGTCGTGGACCTGGTGCCGGTCATAGCCACGGAGCACCACGTCGAATTCCCGAGCGGGGGCGTCTTCAAAGAAGTTGTTGAGCTGGGCGTCGATGTCGGACTGCATGGAGGCTCGATCCTGGGTTGTCGAGACGGCTACACGGGCCGGACGGGGGGTTTCGGACATCCGAGGCGGGAGCCGGGGCGGGATCCACGTCCGGTGGTACGCCAGCGTACTCCGCCGCTGCCGCGTTGGCCTCCTCCTCCGACTATCTGCGTGACTTGTTACGTATGAGCCTTTCTTGCGTTCCGCCCCCGTGTTCCGCGTGGTCATGGTCGTCGCGGCCGGCCGGGGCCGCCGCGCCGGGGCCGGCGCGGCGGCGCGGTCAGGGCCGCCGCGGCGGGGCCTGGACGAGCTCGGTGAGCATCCCGCCCACGTCCTTGGGGTGCAGGAAGGCGATGGAGGAGCCCATGGAGCCGTGGCGCGGCTCCGCGTCCAGCAGGCGGACCCCCCGGCCGCCGATCTCGCCCAGGGCCGCCTCGACGTCCGGCACGCCGAACGCGACGTGGTGCACCCCCTCCCCGCGCCTGGCCAGGAACCTGCCCACGGGGGTGTCGGGGCCGAGCGGTTCGAGGAGCTGGAGGTAGGAGCCGCCTCCCTCGCCGTCGGCGATGTGCAGCATCGCCTCCTTGACCCCCTGCTCCTCGTTGACCTCCCTGGCCACCACCGTGAGCTCGAAGGTCCGCTCGAAGAAAGCGATCTTCTCCTCCAGGTCGTGGCAGGCGATTCCCACGTGATCGATGCGCATGAACATAGGGCCATCCTCCATGGCGGGCGTCCGGGTGCTCATGGGTATCGTGGCAAACGCGTCACGTCCTCCGCGAGGACGCGCCGGTGAGCGGGACCGAGGGGCGGAGACCTCCGCGGGGCCGAGGGCAGCGATCCGGCATCTTCCGTCCGAGCCGTGACGCGCAGTGCCGCCATCGACACAGGAAGGCCCCTCCCATGCCTGGTTCCGTCATCGTCGCCGGAGCTCGTACCCCCATCGGCCGCCTTCTCGGCTCCCTGTCCGGCCTGTCGGCCGCGGAGCTCGGAGGCATCGCGATCAAGGCCGCGCTGGAGCGCTCCGGCATCGCCCCCGAGGCCGTGCAGTACGTGATCATGGGCCAGGTGCTCCAGGCCGGGGCGGGGCAGATCCCCTCCCGGCAGGCGGCGGTGAAGGCCGGGATCCCGATGTCCGTGCCGTCGCTGACGATCAACAAGGTCTGCCTGTCCGGGATGGACGCCATCGCCCTGGCCGACCAGCTCATCCGGGCCGGCGAGTTCGACGTCGTGGTCGCCGGCGGCATGGAGTCCATGTCCAACGCCCCGCACCTGCTGCCCGGCCTGCGCCGGGGGGTGAAGTACGGCGACGCCGCCATCGTGGACTCGATGGCGTACGACGGTCTGACCGACGCCTACGACCAGGTGTCCATGGGCGAGTCCACCGAGCGGCACAACGCCCGCCTGGGCCTGACCCGCGAGGAGCAGGACGCGTTCTCCGCCCGCTCCCACCGGCTCGCCGCCGCCGCGATCGAGAAGGGCGCGTTCGACGACGAGATCGTCCCGGTCCCCGTCCCGCAGCGCAAGGGCGAGCCGGTCGTCTTCTCCGCCGACGAGGGCGTGCGCGGCGACACCACCGCCGAGACCCTGAGCCGGCTGCGCCCCGCCTTCGCCGCGGACGGCACGATCACCGCGGGCTCCGCCTCGCAGATCTCCGACGGCGCCTGCGCGGTGGTGGTGATGTCGAAGGCGAAGGCGGAGGAACTGGGCCTGGAGTGGCTGGCCGAGATCGGCGCCCACGGCAACGTGGCCGGGCCGGACAACTCGCTGCAGTCGCAGCCGGCCAACGCGATCAGGCACGCCCTCGGCAAGCAGGGGCTCACGGTGGACGACCTCGACCTGCTGGAGATCAACGAGGCGTTCGCCCAGGTCGTCCTGCAGTCCGCCAAGGAACTGGGCGTCCCCCTCGACAAGGTCAACGTCAACGGCGGCGGCATCGCCCTCGGCCACCCGATCGGGGCCTCCGGCGCCCGCATCGTCCTGGCTCTCGCCCACGAGCTCCGGCGCCGGGGCGGGGGGCTCGGCGCGGCGGGCCTGTGCGGCGGCGGCGGCCAGGGCGACGCCCTGATCATCCGCGTCCCCTCGGTCTGAGGGCGGGGATGGACGACCGGGAGGCCGCATCGGCGGTCTCAGGGCAGCACGACCGGGAGGCCGCATCGGCGGCGCCGGGGCAGCGCGACCGGCGGGACGGAGACGGCATGGATCTGGACGTCCTGGTCGAGGGCGTCCGCCGGGGGCGGCCCCGGGCGGTGGCCCGGCTGATCACCCTGGTGGAGAACGGCTCGCCGCTGCTGCGGGAGATCTCCGCGGAGCTGGTGCGGCTCTGCGCCGCCCGGCCGCGGCGGGCCCGGATCATCGGGCTCACGGGCTCGCCCGGCGTGGGCAAGTCCACCTCCACCGCGATGCTGGTCCGGACGTTCCGCGAGCGCGGCAGGACGGTCGGCGTGCTGGCGGTCGACCCGTCCTCGCCGTTCACCGGCGGGGCGCTGCTGGGCGACCGGGTGCGGATGCAGGACCACGCCACCGACCCCGGCGTGTTCATCCGGTCCATGGCCAGCCGCGGCCACCTGGGCGGGCTGTCCTGGGCCGCGCCGCAGGCGCTGCGCGTGCTGGAGGCCGCCGGGTGCGAGGTCATCCTCGTCGAGACGGTCGGGGTCGGCCAGGCCGAGGTGGACATCGCCTCCCTGGCCGACAGCACCGTCGTGCTGCTCGCCCCGGGCATGGGCGACGGCGTCCAGGCCGCCAAGGCGGGCATCCTGGAGATCGCGGACGTGTTCGTGGTCAACAAGGCCGACCGCGACGGCGCCCAGGCGACGGTCCGCGAGCTGCGCAACATGCTCGCCCTGGTCGAGCGGGCCTGGCGACCGCCGATCGTGCCGACGGTGGCCTACCGGGGCGAGGGCGGCGGGGACGTGGCCGACGCCCTGGACGCGCACCTGGCGCACCTGGAGGAGTCGGGGGGACTGGAGCGCCGCCGCCGCGCCAGGGCGCGGGACGAGATCGAGGCCGTCGCCCTGGCCGCGCTCCGCTCGCGCTTCGCCCACCTGCACGGGGACCGGCGGCTGGACGCGCTCGCCGCGCGAGTCCTGGACGCCGAGCTCGACCCCTACACGGCGGCGGACGAACTGCTCGCCTCACTCGGCTGACGGGCTCGGCCGGGTGGGACGAGCCGCTCGCCCGCCCGGCTGGCGGGTCCCGCCGGCCCGGAGCGCGCACCGGGTCAGGGCTCGTCGGAGAACTTCACCGTCACCTTCGTGAAGCCGAGGCCGCCCAGCATGCCCTGCAGCATCGCCTTGGTGTTCTGGTCGGCGCGGTTGCGCAGGTCACTGGCGAGGGCCGCCTCGGCGATCTTCTTCTCGGCCAGCACGTAGAGCTCCTGCTGGTCGGACGGGGAGGAGGACAGGAACTCCCCGACCCGGTCGAACAGGCCGCGCTGCTGGTCGTAGACGTAGGAGCGCCGGTTGTCGAGGTTGGGCTTCTCCAACTGGGCGCGCGGAAGCCGTACGGTGACCTCGGTGCGGTCGGGGGAGACGGTCAGCGCGTCCTTGGCCAGGCCGCCGAAGTCCACGTAGGCGTCGACGCCGCCCGCTCCGACGAAGAGGGTCCGGGTGCCCTTGAGGGCGTCGGGCAGGAAGTCGGCGTCCTTCTCCAGGTCCACGATGACCTGGAAGTTGCCGGTGGCCGCCTCGAAGCGGCTGAGATCGTGGATGGACTGCAGCAGGGCCGGCTGGCTGCGGTCGACCGTGGTCTCGCCGAAGGGGTCCAGCCACGACCAGGCGACCCTGGCCCCCACGGCCAGGAGGGCCGCGGCGACGAGGAGCCCGGCCAGGAAGCGCAGGCGGCGCCGGCGCGGCGCCGGGGGGGAGACCTCGGGGGGTGCTTCCGGGGGAGCGTTCACAGCCGTGTCCTTCCCGCGGGGGCCGCTTTCTCACCTGGACCCTACGCGGATCCCGTCATCGCCGCGGAAGGCCCGCGGAGGTCACGTCCTGCAGGTGCCGCCGGAGCGCGTCGCGGATGTCCCCGAGCGGCGTGCCGTCCGCCCGCCGGCCCGGTTCACCGCCGTGGTGCTCCCTCGGTCCACCGCCGTGGTGCTCCCTCGGCCCGCCGTCCCCCTGGCCGCGCGGCTCCCCGCCCCGGGGGCCGTCGTGGCGGGGGAGGGAACCGCCCTCCGCGGCCGGGCCGGGCCGTCCGCGCGGCGGGGCGGGCGCTCCCGGGGCGGGGGAGACGGCCGGGCGGGCGAACAGCACGTCCTCGGGCGCCTGGTAGAGCTGGCCGGCGCGGGGCGTCCCCTCCGCCAGGCCCGTCCGCCCGAGGCCGGTGGTCCGCCCGCCGGCCCGCTCGCGCCGGGACTCCCCGCTCCCCTTCGGCTCACCGGTCCTGCGCGTGCCGGAGGCCGCCCGGCTCTCCCGGGGCTCCGGAGTCTCCGCCCGCGACCGGCGCGTCTGCCCGCTCTGGGCCGTCTGGGCGCCGAAGTGGGTGCTCTGCAGCCGGCAGCCGGTGAAGTCGGAGTAGTAGAGCCGCAGCCAGCCGCGCCGCTGGGCCTCGGTCAGGCCGGAGAACCAGGCGGCGGCGTACTGGTGTTCGGGCAGCGGCCCGCCGGGCAGCGGTTCGCCGCGCAGCCAGGCCGTCACGATGTCGCGGTACCCGTCGGCCACCGTGCCCTCGCACTCCTCCGCCAGGCTCTCCACGAACTCGTCGGACGCCCGGTCGGCGAATCCGGCCGACAGGTCGTCGACGTGGACGGGGACCACGCCCGGGGGCAGGACGGCGTCGTCGCGCCGGGGACGCTGCTCGACCCGGGAGAACTCGCCGGGCGTGCCCGCCAGCCGGGAGGCGATCTTGACGAACGCCGAGCCCAGCTCGTCCAGTCCGGTGCGCATCCCCGGGTGCACGCAGACCATGATCGGCCACTCCTGGCAGCTGTAGACCACCCGCTGGATCGCGATCGGCTTCGGCTCGGAGAGCAGCCGGGCGACGCCGGTGCCGGCGGCCAGCACCGCGAGCAGCGCGGCGGCCAGCACGAGCGCCTGGCGGGTCACGATGGCGGCCCAGCCCAGCAGGAGCGCGGAGCTGACGCCCAGCAGCCAGAGCGTCTGGTCGGTGAAGGCCGCCGCGCTCAGCCCCTGGAAGAGGTCGTACGGCTCCCGCGTGGCGGGGGCGAGCCGGTCGGCCCAGGTCGAGCCGTCGGCCAGCCAGCTGAACAGGGCGTAGCAGCCGATGCCGGCGAGCGCCGGGGTGATGGTCCAGGGCAGCAGCCATCCGGTCACCCAGCCGATGGTGACGTACAGGGCCAGCCCGGACACGCCCATGATCAGTCCACTGGGCAGCAGCCGTCCGGCCTGCTCGCTGAGCATGGTCTTGACCGCCAGGACCAGCACCGTGGCGGTGTAGGAGCCCATGACGACCACCAGGATCGCCAGCGGCGCGCGCACCGCCTGCCACGTGGTCAGGGCCCTGCCGCCGGTCGCGCGCCGCCGGCGCACCGCCACCCAGGCGGCGAACGCGGCGGCGACCGGCCCGGTGATGCGCAGGGAGCCGATGAGCGCGACGATGATGTTCTCCCAGGCGCTGACACCGGGAATGAGGACGCTCCACGCCGCGACCACACCGAGCACGAGCAGGACGGCGACCGCCACCAACGCGCTCTGCTGGAGTTCCTCGCGTGAAACGCCCCTGTGCTCACGCACGGGAGGGCGCGGGCCGGGCCCGCGCCGCATCCACCGCCGCACCCACCGCGCCGGAGCCCGGACCGGAGTCCGGGCCGGAGTCGGCATGGCGTGCGAACGCCTTCGAATCGTCGTCCATCAAGCACCCCCCGTGCGGTGAATGTGCGGAGCCGGTCCCCTCGGCGTCCGGTCCCGCCCGCTTCCCCCGCGGGCTGGACTTGAGTCCCCGTCGCCACTTGGCTGCGGCCTCACCATTCGATGTGGGAACCATAACTGAGTGTGACGTTTCACGCCCGGGTTCTTGGCCAAGCCGCCAGTCTGATCACTCTACGTATATGGGCGAACCGGGACGAGGTCGCGCTACCGTAGCCTGCGTGGCTACCGACCAGCTGAACCTGCCGTTCGACCCCATCGAGCGTGCCGCGCAGACGTGGCGCGCTCGCTTCGGGCCGTCGTCGGCGATGGCCGCGGTTACCTCGATCATGAGAGCGCACCAGATCCTGCTGTCGCAACTGGACACGCTGCTCAAGCCGTATGACTTGACCTTTGCCAGGTACGAGGCCCTGGTTTTGCTCACCTTCAGCAGGGCCGGGGCGCTGCCGCTGTCGCGGATCGGCGAGCGGCTGATGGTGCACCCGACGAGCGTCACCAACACCGTGGGCCGGCTGGAGCGGGCCGGGCTGGTCCGGCGCCGACGCAACCCCCGGGACGGCCGCGGGGTGCTGGCGGAGATCACCGACCGGGGCCGCGAGGTCGTGGCCCAGGCCACCGAGGCGCTGATGGGCGCCGACTTCGCGCTGCCGATGTACGGCGAGGCGGAGCTGGAGCAGCTGTTCGGCCTGCTCCGGACCCTCAGGGTGGCCGCGGGGGACTTCGCGGCCGAGCACGACGCCGAGCGCGGGGCCGGGCGCACCGCTCCCGGTCTGGCCAACAAATACTAGGACGTCCTAGTATTTTCCGTGGGTCCTCTCCCCGGCCCCGCCCCCGCCCACCGGCGGGCGCGGGCCGCGAGGGAGGGGCCGGGGCCACGAGCCGGACGGAAGAGGTGGGGCATGAACGCCGGGGAGATCGAGGCGGGCAGGGCGCGCTGGCAGGAGCGGTTCGACCGGGCCGCCAAGCGCGGGTCGGAGTTCCGGACGCTCTCCGGCATGGAGGTGGAGCCGGTCTACGGCCCGCCCGGGGACGACCCGCGCTTCGAGCGCATCGGCTGGCCCGGGGAGTTCCCCTTCACCCGGGGCCTGCACGTCACCGGCTACCGCGGCAAGACGTGGACCATCCGGCAGTTCGCCGGGTTCGGCAACGCCCGGCAGACCAACGAGCGCTACAAGATGATCCTGGGAGCCGGCGGCGGCGGGCTGAGCGTGGCCTTCGACATGCCGACGCTCATGGGCCGCGACTCCGACGACCCGCGCTCGCTCGGCGAGGTCGGCCACTGCGGCGTGGCGATCGACTCCGCCCAGGACATGGACCTGCTGTTCGACGGCATCCCGCTGGGCGACATCACGACCTCCATGACGATCAGCGGTCCCGCCGTGCCGATCTTCTGCATGTACGTCGTCGCGGCCGAGCGGCAGGGCGTGCCGGCCGGCCGGCTCAACGGCACGCTGCAGACCGACATCTTCAAGGAGTACATCGCGCAGAAGGAGTGGCTGTTCGCCCCCGGGCCGCACCTGCGGCTGATCGGCGACCTGATGGAGTTCTGCGCCGCGGAGATCCCGGCCTACAAGCCGCTCAGCGTCTCCGGCTACCACATCAGGGAGGCAGGCTCCACGGCCGCGCAGGAGCTGGCGTTCACCCTGGCCGACGGGTTCGGCTACGTGGAGCTCGGCCTGTCCCGCGGCCTCGACGTCGACGTCTTCGCCCCCGGGCTGTCGTTCTTCTTCGACGCGCACATCGACTTCTTCGAGGAGATCGCCAAGTTCCGAGCGGCCCGCCGCATCTGGGCCCGCTGGCTGCGCGACGTCTACGGGGCCAGGACCGACAAGGCCCAGTGGCTGCGCTTCCACACCCAGACGGCCGGGGTCTCGCTGACCGCGCAGCAGCCGTACAACAACGTGGTCCGCACCGCGGTCGAGGCGCTCGCGGCCGTGCTCGGCGGGACCAACTCGCTGCACACCAACGCGCTGGACGAGGTGCTGGCGCTGCCGACGCAGAAGGCCGCCGAGATCGCGCTGCGCACCCAGCAGGTGATCATGGAGGAGACCGAGGTCGTCAACGTCGCCGACCCGCTCGGCGGATCCTGGTACGTCGAGGCGCTCACCGACCGGATCGAGGCCGAGGCCGAGGCGATCTTCGCGAAGATCCGGGACATGGGCTCCGACGGCTCGATGACCGCGGGGATCCTGCGCGGCATCGAGGACGGCTGGTTCATGTCGGAGATCGCCGAGGCCGCCTTCGACTACCAGCGCAAGCTGGAGAAGGGCGAGAAGCGGATCGTCGGGGTGAACTGCCACACGGCCTCCGCCGAGGAGCCCCTGGAGATCCTGCGGGTCGGCCACGAGGTCGAGCGGGAGCAGAACCGGATCCTGGCCGCCCGCCGCGCCGCCCGCGACCAGGGCGCCGTCGACGCCGCGCTGGCCGCGATGATCCGGGTCGCACGAGGTGAGGGCAACATGATCCCGGCCATGCTCGACGCGGTCCGCGCCGAGGCCACCCTGGGCGAGATCTGCGACGCCCTGCGCGGGGTGTGGGGGGTCTACACCGAGCCCGCACGCTTCTGACGGCGCCCCGGCCGCCCACCGGCCGGGCCGCCCACCGGCCTCCCACTGGCGCTCCGGCCGCTCCCCGCGGGCTCCCGGGCCGCTGCCGGCCGTCCCCGCGGGCTCCCGGGCGCGCGGAAGTACGACCGGGCCCTCCTCATGCGGCAGGATTGGAGGCATGAGCCCAGCGGATTTCACTCCTCGACCCGGATCGCTCTACGGTGCCGTCGACCTCGGCGCGCGCAAGCAGGCGCTGGAGGCGCAGGCGCGCAGGGAGACCACCGCGCAGCAGACCGGAGGCGTCCCGGCGCAGGTCATCGATGTCGACGACGCCAGCTTCGCGACGGAGGTCGTCGAACGCTCCATGAACAGCCTGGTGCTGCTGGAGCTCACCGTCACCCGGGCCGAGCAGGCCAGGGACTACAGCCTCCTGCTGGAGAAGCTGGCCGCGGAGAACGCGGGCCGGTGGGTGCTGGCCCGGGTGGACGTCGAGATCAGCAGGCAGATCGCCCAGGCGCTCCGGGTGCAGAACGTGCCGGCCCTGTACGCCATCTTCCAGGGGCAGCCGGTGGCCGTCGTCCCGGGCATCGCCACCGAGCCGCAGCTGCGCGACTGGCTCACCCAGCTCATGGAGGCCCTCGCGCAGTACCTCCCGCCGCCCGCCGAAGGGCAGGAAGGCGAACCCGCCTCCCAGGAGCCCCCGGTGGACCCGGACGTCCTCGCGGCGGAGCAGGCCATCGACGCCGGCGACCTCGACGGGGCGACGGCGGCCTACGAGCGGCTCCTGGCCCGCTCCCCGAACAACGAGGACGCCAAGCTGGGACTGGCCGGGCTGGGCCTGATCCGCCGCACCACCGGCGTCGACCCGGCCGACGTGGAGCGCCGCCTGGCCGATCCCGCCGACGTCGCGGCCCAGCTGCTGGCCGCCGACTTCGAGATGCTCTCCGGTGAGGTGGACGCCGCCTTCGACCGTCTCGTCGGGGTCGTCCGCCGGACCTCCGGCGACGACCGCGACACGGCCAGGATGCACCTGCTCGGCCTGTTCGACACGCTCCCCGCCGACGACCCGTCCGTGGTCAAGGCCCGCAGGAACCTCGCCTCCGCGCTGTTCTGAACCTCCGCGCTGTTCTGAGCCTCGGCGCTGTTCTGAACCCCCGCGCGGAGCCCGTGCCCGGAGCCCGTGTTCGGAGTCCGCGCTCCGGGCTCGCGTACACCCGATCGTGACCGTGCCCGCGGACCCCGTCAGGCGGTCCGCGGCACGGACACCCGTGCGTTGGTGGCACGATGGAGGCGTCCCGAACCGGGCTTGTCGCGAAGGAGCGGATTGACCGTGGCCACCGTGCCGAGTGTGTCGTACTCCATCACCGTGCGCCTGGAGGTGCCCGCCGGCGGCAAGGCCGTCAGCCAGCTCACCCACGCCGTAGAGTCCGCCGGAGGCGTGGTCACCGCGCTCGACGTGACCACCGCCGGGCACGAGACCCTGCGCATCGACGTCACCTGCGCCGCCCGCGACACCGACCACGCCCAGGCGATCGTGGACGGGCTCGACGCCGTCGAGGGCGTCGTCCTGCACAAGGTCTCCGACCGGACCTTCCTGATGCACCTCGGCGGCAAGATCGAGATGCAGTCCAAGGTGCCGCTGCGCACCCGCGACGAGCTCTCCATGGCCTACACACCCGGCGTCGCGCGGGTCTCCATGGCGATCGCCCGCAACCCCGAGGACGCCCGCCGCCTGACCATCAAGCGCAACAGCGTCGCGGTGGTCACCGACGGCTCGGCCGTGCTCGGCCTGGGCAACATCGGCCCGGCCGCCGCGCTCCCCGTCATGGAGGGCAAGGCCGCGCTGTTCAAGCGGTTCGCGGGCATCGACGCCTGGCCGATCTGCCTGGACACCCAGGACGTGGACAAGATCGTCGAGATCGTCCGGTGCATCGCCCCCGGCTTCGGCGGCATCAACCTGGAGGACATCTCGGCGCCGCGCTGCTTCGAGGTGGAGCGGCGGCTGCGCGAACTGCTGGACATCCCGGTCTTCCACGACGACCAGCACGGCACCGCGATCTGCGTGCTGGCCGCGCTGACCAACGCGCTGCGGGTGGTCGGCAAGGAGCTGAGCGGGGTCCGCATCACCCTCGCCGGCGCCGGAGCCGCCGGCACGGCCGTGCTGCGCCTGCTGCTCGCGGCCGGGGCCCGCGACGTGGTCGTCTGCGACTACCTCGGCGCCGTGCACCTGGGACGCGACGACCTGGACGACTCGCTCCGCTGGATCGCCGAGCACACCAACGCCGAGGGCTACTCCGGCGACCTGCGCGGCGCGGTCAAGGGCGCGGACGTGTTCGTCGGCGTGTCGGCCCCCGGCATCCTCGGCGGCGACGACATCGCCACGATGGCCGAGGACGCCGTGGTCTTCGCCCTGGCCAACCCCGAGCCGGAGGTCTCGCCCGACGACGCCCGCGAGCACGCCGCCGTGGTCGCCACGGGCCGGTCGGACTACCCGAACCAGATCAACAACGTGCTGGCCTTCCCCGGCGTCTTCCGCGGCCTGCTCGACGCGCAGGCCAGCGTGGTGAACGAGGAGATGCTGCTGGCCGCCGCCCGTGCGCTGGCCGCGGTGGTCACCGACGAGGAGCTCGGCCCCAACTACATCGTCCCCAGCGTCTTCCACCCGGACGTGGCGGGCGCGGTCGCCGCGGCCGTGCGCGAGTCGGCCGGAGGACGGGCGCGCACGGGCATGACCGAGGCGTAGCCCCCGGCGGACCGCACCGGGTCCCCGGCGGACCGCACCGGGCGCACCGGGCGCACCGGCCGGACCGCGCCGGGCGCGTCGGCTGGGCCGTACCGGGCGCGCCGGCCGGGCCGTACGGCGGGCGTGACCGGGACCGATTCCGGACCGCGACGGGCCAGGCGGAGGGTAAGGCGGCGCGATCCGCGTTCAGCCATCATGATGGGTACATGGCGGAGGCGATCTATGTCGGCGGGCTGCTGGTGGCGACACCCCAGCTGGAGGACCCCAACTTCCGGCGTTCCGTGGTCCTGATCCTGGAGCACGACATCGACGGAGGCACGCTCGGGGTGGTGCTCAACCGCCCGAGCGACGTCTCGGTGACGCAGGTGCTGCCCAGCTGGGACGCGCTGGTCACCGGTCCGCCGGTGCTGTTCCAGGGCGGGCCGGTGCAGACCGACAGCGCGCTGGCGCTGGCCGCGGTCCCGAGCGGGCAGGAGCCCCTGGGCTGGCGGAGGCTGCACACAGGGGCCGCCGCGGTGTCCCGGCTGGGGACCGTCGACCTCGACGCCCCGCCGGAGATCCTCGCGGGGGAGATCGCCCAGATGCGGATCTTCGCCGGTTACGCCGGGTGGACCGGCGGGCAACTGGAGGCCGAGATCGGCGAGGGCGCGTGGTACGTCGTGGACGCGGAGCCCGGCGACACCTTCCACGCGGCCCCCGAGACACTGTGGCGCGCGGTCCTGCGCCGCCAGCGCGGCGAGCTGGCCTACGTGGCGACCTGCCCCGACGATCCCTCGATGAACTGATCCGCGCGGGGCGGCCCGTCCCGGCGACCGGGCCCGCCCGCCGTACGGCTCCGGCCCTCGGATGCGTCCCGGGGCGAGGGCCGGATCGGCCCGCGGAGGCGGCGGACGGCCCGCGGAGGCGGCGGACGGGGTGCGGAACCGGCATCGGCGCGGGACCCGCCGGGCCGGGGACATAAAATCGACAGGGTGAGCACGAAGATCCTTCCTGAGAGCGACGTCCGGCCGAACCTGTCGCACGGCGACGGCGACCACGAGCGGTTCGCCCACTACGTCGAGAAGAACAAGATCATGGAGAGCGCGGTCACCGGGACCCCGGTGCGCGCGCTCTGCGGCAAGGTCTGGGTGCCGAACCGGGATCCCCAGAAGTTCCCGGTCTGTCCCGAGTGCAAGGAGATCTACGAAGGGCTGCCGAAGGGCGAGGACGACGGCGGCAAGGAGTGAGTGTCACTCCCGGGTGATCGCCCCCGATGAGGTTACGGTCAGGATGGCGCTGGAGACCATCCGGCCAGGTCAGACCACTCATCGGGGGAGTGCATGGTTGCGCGTGCGATCGCCGTCGTTTCGGCATGCCTGTTGACGGCGAACACCGTTCCGGCCTCCGCCCCTCCGCCGGCGCGCGTCGCGCCCGCGGCGGTCCCGGACGGATGCGCGGCCGGGACGCGGATCGCGCACCCGGCGGCCCGGGCGGCTCCGGAGGACGCCGTGGTCCCGGAGGACGCCGTGGTCCCCGAGGCTCCCGACGCCCCCGGCCGGGGGATCGAGCCGCACGCGCCCGGCCCGGAGCAGGTCGCCGAGATGATCGCCGACCTCGACCGGCGCCGGTCGGCGCCGCGCCGTGCGTCCGCGGAGACGATCACGGTCCCGGTCTGGGTGCACGTGGTCACCAGCGGCCGGTCGGGCGCGTCCGACAGCGCGGTGCGCAGCCAGATCGCCACGCTGAACGCCGCCTACGGCGGCCGGCTCGGCGGAGCCGACACCGGCATCCGGTTCCGGCTCGCCGGGATCACCAGGACGAACAACCCGGCCTGGTTCACCAACCCCATCGCCCACGAGGACTCGGTGAAGCGGCTGCGCCGAGGCGGCGCGGAGACCCTCAACCTCTACGTCGCGCAGCTCAGCCGGCTGGTGCTCGGCTACTCCACCTACCCCTACTGGTACATGAACGAGCCCGCCGCGGACGGCGTCGTGGTCGACTGGCGCAGCCTGCCCGGAGGGACGCTGCGCAACTTCGACCGCGGGTTCACCACGGTCCACGAGATCGGCCACTGGCTCGGGCTGCTGCACACCTTCGAGAACGGCTGCCAGGCCCCGGGCGACGGAGTGGCCGACACCCCGCCGCAGGCGACGGCGACCGAGGGCTGCCCGGCGGGCAAGGACAGCTGCCCCGGGGACGGGCCCGACGCGGTCCACAACTTCATGGACTACTCCTACGACACCTGCATGTCGCAGTTCACCGCGGGGCAGGGGGCCAGGATGAAGGAGGCGTGGAGGCTGTACCGGGACGCGGGTCCGGACATTACCCTTGACAGGTGACAGCACCGAAGACTCTCGACGCTCCGTACGCCCCTCCCCGGATCTTCGGCCCGCGCTACCGGACCGCGACCCTCGGCATCCTGCTCGTCGTCACCCTGATCGCCTTCGAGGGCATGTCGATCGGTGCGATCATGCCGGACGTCTCCGAGGACCTCGACGCGCTCGACCTGTACGGCATGAGCTTCTCGGCGTTCCTCATCGCCGGCCTGTTCGCCAACGTGGCCGCCGGACTCTGGTCCGACCGGCGCGGCCACGCCGTCCCGTTCCTGCTCGGCGTGGCGCTGTTCGTGGCCGGCATGGTGATGGCGGGCGCCGCCGGGTCGAAGGAGGTCTTCATCGCGGCCCGCGCGGTCCAGGGGCTGGGCGGCGGCGCGGTCATCGTCGCGATCTACGTCATGATCGTGCGGGTCTACCCGCCGGAGGCCCGGCCCCGGGTCTTCGCCGGGCTCTCGTCGGCCTGGGTGCTGCCCGCGCTGGTCGGCCCCGGCCTCGGCGGGCTCATCGCCGACACCGCGGGCTGGCGCTGGGTCTTCTACGGGATCGTCCCGCTGGTGGTCCCCGCCCTGGTGATGCTGCTGCCCGCGCTGCGCGGCGGCGACGGCGACGTTCCGGAGCCCGGCACCGGCCCCCGCTCCCGGCCGGTGCGGATGACCGTGGCGGCGCTGATGACGGCCGTCGGCGGCGGCACGCTGCTCTACGGGGTGGAGCGGCTGGACACCGACCCGCTGCCCGGCGGGGTCGTCACCGCCGCGGGACTGGCCCTGCTCGCCGCGGGGCTGCCCCGGCTGCTGCCCGCCAAGGCCCTGCGCTTCGGCCGGGGGCTGCCCACCACGGTCATGATGCGCGGCGTCCTCGCCTCGGCCTTCTTCGGGGTCAACGCCTTCATCCCGCTGGTGCTCAAGGAGGAGTTCGGCTTCAGCACCACCCAGGCCGGGGTCGCGCTCACCATCGGCGCCCTGGGCTGGAGCGGCGGCTCCTACCTGCAGACCCGGCGTGAGTTCGACCGCCCCACCCTGGTGCGGATCGGCGCCACGGCGGTCACCGCCGGCATCCTGCTGACGCTGCTCGCCCTCGTTCCCGGCATGACCGGATGGATCATGGCGCCCGCCTGGATGGTCGCCGGGTTCGGCATGGGCATCGGCACCACCAGCGTGAGCATCACCACCATGCGTCAGTCGCCCGACGACGAGCAGGGCGCCAACTCCGCCGCGCTCCAGGTCGTCGACACCCTGGGCGGCGCGCTCACCATCGGGTTCGGCGGTGTGCTGGTGAACCTGATCGGCCACGACGACATCGCCGCCGGCTACACCGCGATCATCGCCATGACGGCGGCCATCGGCGTGCTCGGGATGACCGTCGCCGGCCGCATGCGCGACCTCCCCTGACCCGGCCCTCCCGTCCCATACCGGAGATCGCCTATGGCCGGACCGCCGCGGTCGAGGCATGGTAGGACGGAAGGCCGGGACCACCAGGAGGAGGCGGCGTGGGCGAACCACCCCACCGGGCGTGGCCGCCGGAGGAGCCCCCGCGGCGGGCCCGCGACCCCCGCCGGGCGCGGCCGTACGGGGCCCCGGTGGACAGGGCGGCGTCTCCGGCGCCGCCCGCGGCCCCCGCATCCCCGGCGCCACCCGGACCGCCCGAGCCGGACGCCCTGCGGCCCGGTCAGGTCTGGCCGCCCCGGCGGAGCGGGTGGAGCCCCGGCCGGCCCGGTGGCGCGGGACCGGCCGGCGCGGACGGACAGGAGGAGGACCTGCCGCCCTCGGCCCGCCGGTACGGCATGCCCGCGACGCCGTCCGGTCCCCGGATCCCGCACCGCCTGCGGCGCTTCCTGCCCGGCCTCCTCGCGCTGGCGGCCTGTGCGGTGATCACCGCCGGCGTCGTGGCCGCGGTGCTCCGGGCGCTGCCCTCCCCGGCGCCCGCCCGCGTGACGGACCGGGTCGCGGGCGTCGGCTACCCGCTGCCCGACGGGTGGCGGGCCGGAACGGCGCCCCCGGTCACCGGGTTCACCTCGGCGGCCGGAGACGGCCGGACCGCGACGGTGCTGGTCAGGCCGGGCGGCCGGGTGACCGACGCGCGCAAGGCCGCCGTCACCCTCGCCGACCTGTACGGCAGGCTCCTGCTCCACGGCGACGAGGTGCGGGTCGAGGACGACCGGGCGGTCACCGTGGGCGGGCGGGCCGGGCACAGCCGGACCCTCCGGGCGGAGTACCGCGACGTGGTGAACCGCCCCGCCTCCCTGCGGGTGGTGTTCCTCGCCGCGAGCGGGGGCCGGCCCCCCGTGGTCGTGCTGGCGGTCGCCAAACCGGACGACGCCCGGACGCGCGCCGCGATCGACGCCGTGCTCGCCGGGATCCGCTGAGCCCGCACGTCCGCGCGGCGATCGCGGCCGATCGGCGCGCCCGGCCGGTGACGCCGATTAGTCTGTTGAGATTGTGAGTGAGCCAAGCGAGCGGACCATCAGACACGGCAGGCCCGTCGACGCCCCGACCGGCCGTCAGGCGAGGAGGAGCGCATGAGCACGTTCGCCGCCTCCCACCTGTCCCCCTCCTACCCCGAGAGAGCCGCCTGGGGCACCGCGCCGAAGCTCCGCGCCTGGCAGCAGGAGGCCTTCGACCTCTACCTCAGGCGCGAGCCGCGCGACTTCCTCGCGGTCGCCACCCCGGGCGCGGGCAAGACGACCTTCGCGCTGCGCATCGCCAGCGACCTGCTGTCGCGAGGGATCGTCCGGGCGGTGACGATCGTCACCCCCACCGAGCACCTCAAGCAGCAGTGGGCCGACGCCGCCGGCCGGGTCGGCATCGCGATCGACCCCGAGTTCAAGAACAGCCAGGGCGCGACCTCCCGCGACTACACCGGGGTGGCCGTCACCTACGCCCAGATCTCCATGCACCCGGCGTTGCACCGCGCCCGCACCGAGGCGCGCAAGACGCTCGTCATCTTCGACGAGATCCACCACGCGGGCGACGCCAAGTCCTGGGGTGACGGCGTGCGGGAGGCGTTCGAGCCCGCCGCCCGGCGGCTGGCCCTGACCGGCACCCCCTTCCGCTCCGACGTGAACCCGATCCCGTTCGTCACCTACGCCGAGGACGGCGAGGGCGTGCGGCGGAGCGTCTCCGACTACTCCTACGGGTACGGCCCGGCGCTCGCCGACGGTGTCGTCCGGCCGGTCATCTTCCTCGCCTACGCCGGTGAGATGCGCTGGCGGACCCGTGCGGGCGACGAGATCGCCGCGACGCTCGGCACCCCCCTCACCAAGGACCAGCTCGGCCAGGCGTGGAAGGCCGCGCTCGACCCGAAGGGCGACTGGATCCGGCAGGTGCTCCAGGCCGCCGACCGGCGGCTGACCGAGGTCCGCCGGGGCGTGCCGGACGCGGGCGGCCTGGTGATCGCCACCGACCACGAGACGGCCCGCGCCTACGCCCGGCACATCCGCGCCATCACCGGTGAGGGCGCCACGGTCGTGCTCTCCGACGACCCCGAGGCGTCCAAGAAGATCAAGCAGTTCTCGGCGTCGAAGGACCGCTGGCTGGTGGCGGTCCGGATGGTCTCCGAGGGCGTCGACATCCCGCGCCTGGCCGTGGGCGTCTACGCGACCAGCACCTCGACGCCGCTGTTCTTCGCCCAGGCGGTCGGCCGCTTCGTCCGGGCCCGCAAACGCGGTGAGACGGCCTCGGTGTTCCTCCCCTCGGTGCCGACCCTCATGGGGCTGGCCGGGGAGATGGAGGCCGAGCGCGACCACGTGCTCGACCGCAAGCCGCCGGAGGAGGGGCTCGACGACTTCCTCGTCGAGGACGCCAACCGCAAGAAGGACAACCCCGACGTCCTGGGCGACGAGCTGCCGTTCGAGACCCTGGAGGCGGTCGCCACCTTCGACCGGGTGCTCTTCGACGGAGGCGAGTTCGGCACCGCCGCCGAACCCGGCTCTCCCGAGGAGGAGGACTTCCTCGGGCTGCCCGGCCTGCTGGAGCCCGACCAGGTCCGGACCCTGCTCAGCAAGCGCCAGTCGGAGCAGCTCAAGGGCGGCCGGAGCAGGCCCGAGCCGAAGGAGCCGCAGCTCGCCCCGCACGAGCTGATCGCCAACCTGCGTAAGGAGCTCAACGGCCTGGTCGGTGCGTGGAACCACCGCACCGGGCAGCCTCACGGGGTCATCCACGCCGAGCTCCGGCGCGCCTGCGGCGGCCCCGCCATCGCCCAGGCGACCGCCGAACAGGTCCAGGCGCGGATCGACAAGATCCGCCAGTGGGCCACCCAGCGGTCGCGTTAGGCCGCGCCGGCGACCGTCCGGCGCACGGGGCGGCCGTCCGAGACCCGCGATTCCGGCCGGTACGGCGCGACCGTCCGGAAGCCGCGCCGGTCAGCGCAGGGCGATCGGCCGGCCGGTGCGGCCGTCGACCGCGGTGAGATCCGGCCCGCCGGGCAGCGGCGGGACGAGGCGGACCTGCATGGAGGCCGTACCGCCGGTGACGCGCACCGGGAGTGTGCGGGCGCCGGCGGGACGGTCCGGCACCTCTGCGCCCCCGTGCAGCCACACCCGGAGCGTGCCGCCGCGGCGGCGCACGACGACGGTCGCGGTGTCGCATCCGTCCGCCGTGGCCGTCCAGGAGAGCGCCACCGCGCGGAGCGCGCCCCGGCGCGTGATCAGCCGGGCCTCTTCGGGCGCCAGGGGGGAGGCGGAGCAGGCCGCCGGGTGCGCGATCACGTTTCCCGGCCGGGTGGGGGCGGGCGCCATGGGCCGGGGAGACGCGGTCGCCGAGGGCCGAGGGGGCACGGAGGACGCTGGGGACGCTGGGGACGCTGAGGAGGGCCGGGAGACCTCGGGCGCCGCGGGCCGCAGAGCCGAGGGCCGGGCGGCCGGCGCCTGGGGCGGGATCCCGGAGTCGAGCCAGACGGTGGCCGCCTCCAGCGCGGTGAGTGCCAGAACGGCGATCACCCGGGCCCGGGCTCGGCCGCGGAGCAGCAGCCATAGGCACACAGGGGCCAGGAGCAGCCACGAGACACCGAGCACGAGCATGTGGTCACCACCGCGAGGTATGAGGACTTCAACTCTCCGTCATACTCCTGTCGCACCGGGTGATGAAGGTGTTTACCGCTTCCTTGCCGATCGGTGATCGTCCGCATCCGAAGCGTGAGGAGTCCGATAGCGTGTCCTCGTCCCTGTCGCCACACCCCCTCCCTCGGTGGCCATTACGCTCTCCCAGAAGGAAACACGTACATGCTGCAGCTGCAGAAAGCCCTCCGTACCGAGATCAGGGAGTACACGGCGCCCATGTTCGAGCAGCTCATGGTGAGGATGGACGACTTCGCCACGAAGAAGGACCTGGAGCGGTTCGCGACCAAGGAGGACCTGGAGCGGTTCGCGACCAAGGAGGACCTGGCCGAGGTCAAGCAGGACGTGGCGGTCCTGAAGACCGACGTGGCGGTCCTGAAGACCGACGTGGCCGACCTCAAACACGACGTCGCGGGACTCAAGCACGACGTCTCCGGGCTCAAGCACGACGTCGCGGGGCTCAAGACGGACGTGGCCGGGCTCAAGGGCGACTTCCGCCGCATGGACGGGAAGATCGACCGGATCATCGACTTCCTGGGGATGCCGGCGGCCTGAGGCCGGGCTCAGGGCGCGCGGACCACCGGGGCGCCGGTGAGGATCACTCCGGCCGAGTCGAGCTCGGCCAGGGCGGCCTCGGTGGTCTGGCGGGCGACCCCGGCGGTGAGGTCGAGCGGCACGTGCACGGCCAGGCCGTTCTCGACGGCGTCCAGCGCCGTGGCGCGCACGCAGTGGTCGGTGGCGATGCCCACGACGTCCACGGCGTGGACGTGGCGCTCGGCGAGCCAGTCGGCCAGCCGGGTGCCGTCGGCCGACGTCCCCTCGAAACCGCTGTAGGCGGCGGAATGGGCGCCTTTGCTGAAGACCTCCTCCACCCGCCCGGTGTCGAGGGCGGGGTGGAAGCCCGCGCCGGGGGTCCCGGCCACGCAGTGCGCCGGCCACGAGGTCACGAAGTCGGGCTCCGCGGCGAAGTGGCCGCCGGGATCGACGTGGAAGTCGCGGGTGGCCACGACGTGGTCGTAGCCGTGCGAGGCCGCGTGCCGGGAGATGGCGGCGGCGACCTCGGCGCCGCCGTCCACGGCGAGGCTGCCGCCCTCGCAGAAGTCGTTCTGGACGTCGACGATGATCAGCGCGGTTGCCATGGCATCTAGTCAAACACGGTGGGAAGCGCGGTGTCGCCCCGGGAGAGCTGGTGGGCGGTGACGGGGAGTTCGGCGAAGGACTCCCGGTGCCGGGCGCGGGCCTCCTCCAGCTTCTCCCGCACGAGGACCTCGCCGCCCCTGACCAGCGGAGCCTGCAGCGGACGGGTGCCGGGCGGACGCCGCCCGGCGGTCGTGACCAGTTCGGCGACCGCCGTGCCCGACGCGTCGAGCCGCCGGAAGGCCTCCTTGCGCCCGCCCCGGCTGGGCTTGCCGACGGATCTCTTGGCCACCGGTTCGAGGACGCCCGCGGCGTTCTCCCGGGCGACGAGCTTGTAGACCAGGGCGGCGGTGGGCGAGCCGGAACCGGTGACCAGGGAGGTCCCGACGCCGTAGCCGTCCACCGGGGCGGCGGCCAGCGCCGCGATGGCGTACTCGTCGAGGTCGCTGGTGACGAGGATCCGGGTGCCGTGCGCGCCCAGGGCGTCGAGCTGCGCGCGGACCTCGCGGGCGGCCTCGGTCAGGTCGCCGGAGTCGAGGCGGACCGCGCCCAGCCCCGGCCCGGCGAGCTCGACCGCGGTCCGTACGGCCCGCGCCACGTCGTAGGTGTCCACCAGCAGCGTGGTGCCCGTGCCGAGGGAGGCGAGCTGGGCGGCGAACGCCTGCTCCTCGGAGTCGTGCAGCAGCGTGAAGGCGTGGGCGGCGGTCCCGGCGGTCGGCACGCCGTACACCCGGCCGGCCATGAGGTTGGAGGTGGCGGCGAACCCGCACAGGTAGGCGGCGCGGGCCGCCGCCACGGCGGACATCTCGTGGGTGCGCCGCGAGCCCATTTCGATGATCGGCCGCGAACCGGCGGCGCAGACCATCCGGGAGGCGGCGGTGGCGATCGCGCAGTCGTGGTTGAGAACGGACAGGATCAGCGTCTCCAGCAGCACGGCCTCGGCGAACGTGCCCTCCACGGTCATGATCGGGGAGCCGGGGAAGTAGCACTCGCCCTCGCGGTAGCCGTGCACGTCGCCGCGGAAGCGGTAGCCCGCCAGGAAGTCGAGGGTGGCGTCGTCCACCACCCGGTCGCCGGCCAGGAACGCGAGCTCGTCCTCGCCGAACCGGAAGTGCTCCAGCGCGTCGAGCACCCGGCCGGTCCCGGCGACCACCCCGTAGCGCCGCCCGCCCGGCAGCTGCCGGGCGAACACCTCGAACACGGCGCGCCGGGAGGCCGCGCCGCTGCGCAGGGCCGCCTGCAGCATCGTCAGCTCGTAGTGATCCGTCAGCAACGCCCCGCTCATGCTCATCGTCACGAGTCGAAGACTAAGCCCGGGATAGGGCAGACTGGGGAACGTGGGTACCACAGCTCCGATGGAGGTCGAACGTCCGTCGATCGACAGCCGGCCGGATCTGCCCTGGCTGACGATCGTCTGGAACGACCCGGTCAACCTGATGTCGTACGTCACGTACGTCTTCCAGTCCGTCTTCGGCTACTCGCGGGAGAAGGCGGAGAAACTGATGCTGGACGTGCACCACAAGGGCAGGGCGGTGGTCTCCAGCGGCACCCGCGAGGAGATGGAGCGCGACGTGCAGATCATGCACTCCTACGGCCTGTGGGCGACCGTGCAGCAGGACGCATGAGCAGTGGGTTCGCCGCGGGGCGCGGCGGCGGCGTGACCGCCCGCTTCGACGCCGCGGAGATCACGGTCCTGCGGTCGCTGGTCTCCCAGATCCTGGACCTGGTCGAGCCCGGCGCGACGGGGGACGATCCGCTGGAGCGTGCCCTGGGGATCGGCTCGCCCGAGCGGCCCACCGACCCGGTGCTGGCCCGGCTGTTCCCCGCGGCCTACGCCGACGACGAGCTGTCGGCGGAGTTCCGCCGCTACACCGAGGCGACCCTGCGGGACGGCAAGCGCTCCGACGCGCAGACCATGCTGGAGACCGCCGCGCCCGGCCGGGTGGAGCTCACCGCCGAGCAGGCGCAGGCGTGGATGCGGGCGCTGAACGACGTGCGGCTGGCGCTCGGCACCCGGCTGGAGGTGACCGAGGAGGTGCACGACGAGATCGCCGGGATGGGCGAGGACGACCCGCGCTACCCGGCGTACGTGACCTACGACTGGCTGACCTACCTCCAGGACAGCCTGGTCCGCGCCCTTTGGTAACTTCCAGGCATGCTCACGATCTCCCAGGAACTGGTCGACAAGATGATCGCGCACGCCCGGGCCGACCACCCGGACGAGGCCTGCGGCGTGATCGCGGGCCCCGAGGGCTCCGACACCCCGGTGCGCTTCGTCCCGATGGAGAACGCCGAGCGGTCGCCGACGTTCTACCGGTTCGACTCCATGGAGCAGCTGCGGGTCTGGCGCGAGATGGACGACCGCGACGAGGAGCCGGTGGTCATCTACCACTCCCACACCTCGACCGAGGCCTACCCCTCGCGCACCGACGTCTCCTACGCCTCCGAGCCGAACGCCCACTACGTGCTGGTCTCCACCCGTGAGGAGCTGGGGGAGGAGGCGGAGGTGCGCTCCTACCGCATCGTCGAGGGCGTGGTGACCGAGGAAGAGGTCGTCGTCCTGCCGTCGTGAGCGGTCCCGCCCCTCATCCGCCGTCGCGACGTCGATTCGGTGGCGACGTCGACTCGGTGGCGACGTCCACTCCGTGGCGACGTCCACTCCGTGACACGGTCGTGGGGCCGGACGTCCCTTCTGGGTAAACTGGGCGGTATGCCGACCGCCGCTCCGAACCCCGAGGACGTCGTGCGCTCGCGTCCCGGCGTCCGCGTGCGGCACGCGGGCCTCGCGCCCGTGCAGAACTTCCTCTTCGGGCACACGCCCTTCTCCGTCGTCTACGACTGTCGCTGACCGGTCCCGCCGGAAATCCCCCCAGCCCCACCGGTGTTCTCATCCGGTGGGCGTTCCCATGACGACACGAGGAGACTGATTCACGATGGCCATCGAGGTCCGCATCCCCACCATCCTGCGCACGTACACCGACGGCGCCAAGGCCGTGGACGCCAAGGGCGCCACCCTCGAGGAGCTGATCGGCGACCTGGAGTCCCGGCATCCGGGCCTGCAGGCCCGCCTGGTCGACCAGGGCGCGCTGCGCCGCTTCGTCAACGTCTACCTGAACGACGAGGACGTCCGCTTCCTCGGCGGCCTGGAGACGCCGGTGGCCGATGGCGACACCGTCACCGTCCTGCCCGCCGTGGCCGGCGGCTCCCGCTGACCCGCGCCGTGCCGCCGGGACCGCCGTCCGCGGCCCCGGCGGCACGCCCGACGCCTCTCGTCCACCGACACGGAGCGGAAACCCGCACTCATGCGTTTTGACTCGCTGATCGACTCGGTCGGCCGTACCCCCCTGGTCGGGCTGCCCCGCCTGTCGCCGTCGGGGGACGTGCGGATCTGGGCCAAGCTCGAGGACCGCAACCCCACGGGTTCGATCAAGGACCGGCCGGCGCTGTGGATGATCGAGCAGGCCGAGAAGGACGGGCTGCTCACGCCCGGCTGCACGATCCTGGAGCCCACCAGCGGCAACACCGGCATCTCGCTCGCCATGTCCGCCCGGCTCAAGGGCTACAGGCTGATCTGCGTGATGCCGGAGAACACCTCCGAGGAGCGCCGCCAGCTGCTGCGCATGTGGGGAGCGGAGATCATCTCCTCCCCGGCGGCGGGCGGCTCCAACGAGGCGGTCCGGGTCGCCAAGGGACTGGCGGCCGAGAACCCCTCCTGGGTGATGCTCTACCAGTACGGCAACCCCGCCAACTGGCGCTCCCACTACGAGACGACCGGCCCGGAGATCCTCCAGGACCTGCCGTCCGTCACCCACTTCGTCGCCGGCCTGGGCACCACGGGCACGCTCATGGGCGTGGGCCGGTTCCTGCGCGAGCACGTGCCCGGCGTGCGGATCGTCGCCGCCGAGCCGCGCTACGGCGAGCTGGTGTACGGCCTGCGCAACGTGGACGAGGGCTTCATCCCCGAGCTCTACGACCCCGAGGTGCTGACCACCCGCTTCTCCGTCTCCTCCGGCGACGCCCTGCGCCGGACCCGGGAGCTGCTGGCCGCCGAGGGCATCTTCGCCGGGGTCTCGACCGGCGCCGCCCTGCACGCGGCCCTGGGCATGGCCGCCAAGGCGGTCAGAGCCGCCGAGCGCGCGGACATCGTGTTCGTGGTGGCGGACGGCGGCTGGAAGTACCTGTCCACCGGGGCCTACGAGGGCACCCTGGACGCGGCCGAGGAGCGCCTGGAGGGCCAGCTCTGGGCCTGACCGGTTCCGGCGGGCCGTCGAGCGGCCGGACGCGGGGACGGACCCGGAACGCGGGGACGGACCCGGAACGTGGAGAACACCGGAGGACACGGGGAGGGGCGGGCGTCCTGTCCAGGACGCCCGCCCCTCTTGTCGTGCTCTCCGGCCGGCTCGCGGCCCGGCCCGCGGAGGATCAGTTGAACAGGACCCTCAGGGAGAGGTCCGCGTCGCCGCCGGACTGCGTGCCGCTGATGCCGACCGCGCGCAGGACCTTGAGGTTGGCCTGCTCGTCGCCCTGCAGGTTCTGCAGGTAGAGCTTCTCGAGCCTGTCGAGGTCGACGTAGGCGGCGAAGGTCGCGTCGCCGGCGTTCGGGATGGCGAGCTGGAAGCTCTCGCTGTCGGCCAGGGCGCCGTCCTTGGCGAGCTCGGCCGCGTAGTCCTGGGCGCTGGCCAGGACGATGAAGCCGTCACCGGGGACCTTGGCGATCTGCGGGGCGGCGGCGCCGGAGTCGGCGAGGAACCGCTCCAGCTTGCCGACGACCTCCTGGGCCTTGGCCGGGTCGGTGGTGATCCGGGCGCCGACCTTGGGCGTGCTGCCGTCCAGGCCGTTCTCGTCCAGGGCGACGGTGAGGTTCGTGCCGAGCAGCGTCACCACGTCGGCGGGGAGCGCCAGCCCGTACTTCTGCTGGGCCTGGTCGACGAACTGCTGGAAGGACTGGCCGCCGCCGGCCTGGTCGGCCGCCTTCATGAGCTCGGTCCACTGCTTGCCGATCGCGTCGCCGAGACCGGAGACCGAGATCGCGGCGGCGGTGGAGGCGGGGAGCTTGCCGATCTGGGAGGGCTCGGCCTCGCCCATGCCCACGTCCTTGGCGCCGCGGACGATGGCGGCCAGCTCGACGTAGCCGCTGTCGAAGCGGAGCGCGCCGGCCACCCGGGCGTTCTTGAGCTGCGCGAGGGTGGCGGGGTCCTGGGTGGCCAGTTCCGGAGCGAGCTCCGCGATCTTCCCGGCGTTCATCCAGAAGGACATGACACCGGTCTCGCCGAGGTCGCCCTGGTCGGCGGAGAAGTCGGCGTTCTGCGACAGCGGGGCCGCGGCGGCGGCCTGGTCGGCCTGCTCCTGCTTCTCGGCGATCAGCGCGTAGTCCTCGCGGAACGCGATGCCGAACTTGCCCTCGCCGCCGGCCAGCTTGGCGATGCCGGCCTTGGCCTTGTCCTGGTCGGTGACCTGGACGGCGACCACGATGCCGGGCTCCTCGCCGCCCTGGGCGGGGGGCAGGACGGCCACGCCGACGCGCGAGCCGAGCCAGGGCTCGACGTCGGCGGCGTAGTCCAGCGTGCTCAGGCTCTGGTCGTCCTTCTTGATCATGTCGAAGAGGGACTTGCGCGGGTCGTCACCGGTGAAGGAGTCCTTGGTGACGGTGAACTTCTTGGCGATGTCGAACAGCGCGAGCTTCTGGTTGGCGGCCGGGTCGAGGTCGACGCGGGCGTAGCCGAGGGCGTTGCCGGGCAGCACCTCGTACGGCTGGGTGCCGCCGCCGCTGAGCAGGCTGACCGCGGCGTATCCGCCGCCGCCGAGGAGGGCCACGACCAGCGCGGAGATCAGCGCGATCAGCCAGCCCTTGCCGCCCTTGCGGGCCGGCGGGACGGGCTGCTGCCCGGCGCTCAGGAACTCGGGGCCCTGCTGCTGCCAGCCGGGCTGGCCGTACGCCTGCTGCTGGCCGTACGGCTGCTGACCGTAGGCCTGCTGCTGACCGTAGGCCTGCTGGCCGTACGGCTGCTGGGGGGCCGCCTGCTGCGGGTAGGGGGGAGGAGCCTGCTGGTACCCGCCCGGGTTCTGGGGGTATCCGCCGCTCTGCGGGGGCTGGCCGGGCTGACCCTGCTGCGGGTAGGCGCCGCCCGGCTGGGGGTACCCGCCTGGCTGGGGATAGGCCGCGGTGTGGGGCTGATCGTTCTGCTGGGGGCGGTATGCGATGGTCTGGTCCGGATTCTGATTCGGATCAGGGAACTGTCCGGGAGGGGTGTTGGCAGACATGCTCACTCACAAGGTGGACTTCGGGGATATGTAGAAGTTAGTGCATCTTCCTAGCGAACCGCTTGCATTGAACTAACTGCGTCTTTGCTGCATCTAAGGATGAATGGCCGTGCGCAGTGCTTCCGACCGGCGTCGCGGTCCTTCTGCCGGGCATCCGCCGTCGAGGGGCGTGGAAATCGTCCATCCAGACGGCAAGGGAACGGCGGGCCCAAGAACGATCTCCCGGGAGCCGGTCCGATGAAGTCCCGCCGGTCGCCGCGCCGGTCGCCGCCCCGGGCGCCGTGCCGGGTGCTTTCCGGCCGGTCGGACGGGACCGCGGAAGGGGCGGAGGCCCTACGGGATAGTAGAGTGAGCCTACTAGAACAAGGTTCGGGAGGTCGGTCCGGCGCCGGGCCGCCGGACCGGACGTCGGGAACGAGGCGACGCGGGCGGCCCGGCGCCGGCCGCGGACGCCCGAGCCGCCGGGTGAAGCGAGGTAGTGGACACAGATGACGAAGTTCGACGAGGCGACGCAGGCCATCCGGGTGGACGAGACCACCTACGACGTGTGCCTGGACCCCGGGTACTCGATCGGCGGACCCCTCAACGGCGGCTACCTGATGGCGGTGATCCTGCGCGCGGTCGTCGACGCCTCCGCGCACGAGCACCCGGTGACCACCAGCGCCCAGTTCCTGCGCGCCGCCCGCCCCGGCCCCGCCCGGGTACGGCTGGAGCGGATCAAGACCGGCCGCACCGCGGAGATGACCCGCGCCACCCTGGTCCAGGACGGCCAGGCGTTCATCGAGACCCTCGTCACCACCGCCACCCTCACCGCCGGCGCGGTCCCCGACTGGACGGACGGCCCGTCGGCCGCCATGCCGCCCGTCGAGCGGTGCGTCAAGCTGCCCGACCCCCGGCCCGAGTCGAACATGACGCTCAACGCCCAGGTGGACATGGTCTTCGACCCGCCCACCGTCGGCTGGCTCGACGGCACCCCCACCGGCCGGCCGGAGTCGCGCGCCTACTTCCGGATGGCCGAACCGCAGGACCCCGACCCCTTCGTCCTGGCCTTCGCCGTGGACGCCCTCCCCCCGGTGGTCTTCTCCGCCGGGGCCCGGGGCTGGGCGCCGACCGTGGACCTCACCTGGCACCTGCGTGCGCTGCCCGCCCCCGGCTGGCTCACCGTGCTCGGCAGCGGCCGGATGATCGGCGACGGCTGGTTCGACGAGGACGTCGAGGTCTGGGACTCCGCCGGGCGGCTCGTCGCCCAGTCCCGCCAGCTCGCCCGCGTCGGCCGCGGCTGACCGCGGGCCCGCCCCCGCACGGCCCGCACCCGGCGGCGCGGCGCGCGATCGTTGTGAGGATTCTTACCGTGAGCGGTCGTCCCAGGTCGCCTAACCTTGGGAACCGTGTCGCAAGCGAGCATTGGAATCTTCGACAGCGGTGTCGGCGGCCTCACGGTGGCCAGGGCGATCATCGATCAGCTGCCCGGTGAATCGGTCCTCTACGTGGCCGACACCGCGCGGCAGCCGTACGGACCCCTGCCGATCGCCCAGGTCCGGTCCTACGCGCTGGAGGTGATGGACCACCTCGTCGAGCACGAGGTCAAGATGCTGGTGATCGCGTGCAACAGCGCCAGCGCGGCGGTGCTGCGCGACGCCCGCGAACGCTACGACGTGCCCGTCGTGGAGGTGATCCAGCCGGCCACCCGGCGGGCCGTGCGGGCCACCCGCAACGGCAGGGTCGGGGTCATCGCCACCCGCGCCACCATCCAGTCGATGGCCTACCACGACGCGTTCGCCGCCGCTCCCGACGTCCGGCTGACCGGCGTGGCCGCACCCCGGCTGGTGGAGTTCGTGGAGCGCGGCGAGACGATGAGCGAGGAGCTCATCGAGGTCATCCGCGGCTACCTGGCGCCCGTCCTGGACGACGGCTGCGACACGCTCATCCTCGGGTGCACCCACTACCCGCTGCTGACCGGCGCGATCTCCTACGTCGCCGGGGACGGCGTCACGCTGGTGTCCAGCGCCGACGAGACGGCCAAGGACGTCTTCAGGATCCTGCACGACCAGGGCCTGGCCGCCCTCCCCGGCACGCTGCCCCGCCACCGGTTCCGCGCCACCGGAGAGACCGGCCTGTTCGCCAGGCTGGGCCGGCGGTTCCTCGGCCCGGAGATCGAGGCGGTCGAGGCCGCGCCCGTCGGGGAACCCGTCAGCGCACCCGCAGGAACGCCCGTCCGCGACGCCGGCGTCGCGATGACCACGCGGTCGGGGACCCCGGCCTGAACGCCGGATCCCGTGCCGGAGGCAGTCGATGAGACCGATGAAACAGGAGGCCGCGTTGAAACTGACGATCGTCGGATGCTCGGGAAGCTTCCCCGGGCCGGACAGCCCTTCGTCCTGCTACCTGCTGGAGGCGGAGGGCTACCGGATGCTGCTGGACTTCGGCAACGGCGCCCTGGGCGCCCTCCAGCGGCACATCGGCCTGTACGACGTGGACGCGATCTGCCTGTCCCACCTGCACGCCGACCACTGCCTGGACCTGTGCCCCTACCACGTGGTGCGCACCTACTCCCCGGACGGTCCGCAGCCGAGGATCCCGGTCCACGCCCCCGCCGGCGCGCCCGCCCGCCTGGCCGCCGCCTACGGCATGCCCGACGAACCCGGCCTGGAGACCGCCTTCGACTTCACCGCCCTGACCCCCGGCACCTTCGAGGCCGGGCCGTTCGAGGTGACCGCCGCGCGCATGAACCACCCGATCGAGACCTTCGGCTTCCGCGTCTCGTACGGCGGGCGCTCGATCGCCTACTCCGCCGACACCGGCGAGTCCGCCGAGCTGGTCACGCTGGCCGCCGAGGCCGACCTGCTGCTGTGCGAGGCGTCGTTCCCGGACCGGCCCGGCCTCCCCGCCGGCCTGCACCTGTCCGGCCGCCAGGCCGCCGAGCACGCGGCCAAGGCCGGAGCGGGCGCCCTGGTGCTGACCCACCTCGTCCCCTGGTACGACCCCGCGGACATCCTCCGGGACGCCTCCCGCGGCGGCTTCGGCGGGCGGATGGAGCTCGCGCGGAGCGGGGCCGTGTATGACCTAGGGTGATGTCCATGGCTCGTGCAGACGGACGCAATCCCGATCAACTCCGCCCGGTGACCATCACCCGCGGCTGGCTCGCCCACGCAGAGGGCTCGGTGCTCGTCGAGTTCGGCGGCACCAAGGTGCTGTGCGCCGCCTCCGTGCAGGAAGGCGTGCCGCGCTGGCGCAAGGGGAGCGGCCAGGGCTGGGTCACCGCCGAGTACTCCATGCTGCCCCGCGCCACGAACACCCGCAACGACCGCGAGTCGGTGCGCGGCAGGATCGGCGGCCGGACGCACGAGATCTCGCGCCTGATCGGCCGCTCCCTGCGCGCCTGCGTCGACTACAAGATCCTCGGCGAGAACTCCGTCGTGCTCGACTGCGACGTGCTCCAGGCCGACGGCGGCACCCGCACCGCCGCCATCACCGGCGCCTACGTCGCACTGGCCGACGCGGTGCGCTGGATGCGCGAGCGCAAGATGTGCAAGGGCGACCCCCTGGTCGACTCGGTCGCGGCCGTCTCGGTCGGCGTCGTGAAGTCCACCCCGCTGCTCGACCTCTGCTACACCGAGGACGTCGCCGCCGAGACCGACATGAACGTCGTCATGACCGGCGCCGGCGAGTTCGTCGAGGTCCAGGGCACCGCCGAGGGCAGGCCGTTCGACCGGGCCGCGCTCGACCGGCTGCTCGACCTGGGCGTCGCCGGCTGCGCCGAGCTCACCCGCCTGCAGAAGGAGGCACTGGCGTGAGACGGGTCGTCCTGGCGACGCGCAACACCGGGAAGGTCGCCGAACTCCGCCGCATCCTCGCCGACGCCGCGCTGCCGGTCGAGATCGTCGGCCTGGAGGAGTTCCCGCAGATCGGCGACGTCGCCGAGACGGGTCTGACCTTCGCGGAGAACGCCCTGCTCAAGGCCCACGCCGTCGCGCAGCGGTCCGGGCTGCCGGCCGTCGCCGACGACTCCGGCCTGTGCGTGGACGCGCTCAACGGCATGCCCGGCATCTTCTCCGCCCGCTGGTCCGGGACGCACGGCGACGATCGCGCCAACCTGGACCTGCTGCTCGCCCAGGTGTCCGACGTGCCGGACGGCCGCAGGGGAGCGCATTTCGCGTGCGCCGCGGCCCTGGCCCTGCCGACGGGACAGGAGCGGGTGGCCGAGGGCGCGCTGCACGGCTCGATCATCCGCGCCCCCCGCGGGACCGGGGGGTTCGGCTACGACCCGGTCTTCGTGCCGGAGGGCGAGACCCGCACGACCGCCGAGCTGACCCCGCAGGAGAAGGACGCGATCAGCCACCGGGGCAGGGCCTTCCGTGCGCTGGTCCCCATCCTGGCCGAGGCGCTCGTCCCGGAGTGAGGCCTCCGTCCGGGGTCCTCACCCCCGGACGACGCCGTCCGGCCGGGTCGGCCGGGGCCGGACCACCGGGCGTAAGCGGCGGGTAAGAACTCCGGGTCCCCGCCGGGCGTAGCGTCGAGCCATGGAGAGCAACGGGCGCGCGCCCGCATGGGCCGCGGCACTGATCGGGCTGGTCGCGGGCGCGGTGGCGGTCGGGGTGTCCCTGCCGGTCGCCGCGCTGGTCAAGCCCTCGGCCTTCCCCGTCGTCGCGGTCGGCGACGCCGCCGTGGACCTGGCCCCCGCGTGGCTGAAGGAGTGGGCGATCCGCGCCTTCGGCGAGAGCGACAAGACCGTCCTGCTCGCCGGCGTCCTCGTCGTCCTGGCCGCCGGCGCCGCCGTCACGGGAGCCCTGGCGGTCCGTCGCCTCCGGTACGGCCTGGCCTGCCTGGCCGCGTTCGGCGCCGTCGGCCTCCTGGCGGTCCTCACCCGTCCCGGTGCGGGTCCCGGCGACGCCGTCCCCACGCTGCTGGGAGCCGCCGCCGGGATGTCCGCCCTGTCCCGCCTGCTGCGCCGCGCCCTCGTCCCCGCCCCGCCCCGCCCCGACTCTCTCGCCCCGCCCCGCCCTGCGGCCCGTCCCGCGGTCCACGGGGCGGGCGGACCGCGTCCGGAGACCGGGGCGGGTCCGGACACGGTGGAACGGCACGGCACCCCGGGCCCGGCGGTCATGCGCGCGGGGGAGGACCTGCGCTCCTTCGACCGGCGGGGACTGCTGACCGCGGCGCTCGGCGGGGTCGCCGTGGCCGGGATCGGCGGGGCGGCCGGGCGGCTGCTGTCCGGAGGGGCCGAGGTGGACGCGGCCCGGGTCGGGGTGGCGCTCCCGCGCCCCGCGGTCCCCGCCCGCCGGGTCCCCGCCGGAAGCGACCTCAAGATCAGCGGGCTCTCGCCGTTCTTCACCCCCAACCGCGACTTCTACCGGGTGGACACCGCGCTGCTCGTCCCCAAGGTCGACCCGCGCGACTGGACCCTCACGATCACCGGCATGGTCGACCGTCCGGTCGAGCTGACCTTCGCCGACCTGATGGGGCGGCCCCTGGCGGAGGCCGACGTCACGCTCTGCTGCGTCTCCAACGAGGTCGGCGGGCCCTACATCGGCAACGCCCGCTGGCTCGGCGTCCGCCTGGCCGACGTCCTGCGCGAGGCCGGCGTGCAGGCCGGCGCCGACATGCTGCTCAGCACCTCCACCGACGGCTGGACCTGCGGCACCCCTGCCGACGTCGTCCTCGACGGCCGGCAGGCGCTGCTGGCCGTCGCGATGAACGGCGAGACGCTCCCCGTCGACCACGGCTTCCCCGCCCGGCTGGTCGTCCCGGGCCTGTACGGCTACGTCTCCGCGACCAAGTGGGTGACGGAGATCAAGGTCACCCGGTTCGACCGGGACGAGGCCTACTGGACGCCGCGGGGCTGGTCGGCGAAGGGCCCGATCAAGACGCAGTCGCGCATCGACCTCCCCAAGCCGGGTGCGAGCCTCCCTCCGGGCCGCACCGTGGTCGCCGGGGTGGCGTGGGCGCAGCACACAGGGGTGGACGCGGTCGAGGTGCGCGTCGACGGCGGGCCGTGGCGGCGGGCCCGGCTGGCCGAGGCGCCCACGGCCGACACCTGGCGCCAGTGGGTCCTCGACGACTGGGACGCCACGGCGGGCGAGCACACCATCGAGGTGCGGGCCACCGACGCCGCCGGCCGCACGCAGACCGCCGAGCGGGCCCCGGTGGCCCCGGACGGCGCCACCGGCCTGCACGCGGTCACCGTCACGGTCGCCTGAACCCGCCCCGCCCCGCCCTGACCCATCCCACCCGGCCCTGCCCGACCCGGCCCGGCCCACCCGGCCCTGCCGGCCCTGTCCGGCCGGGAGCCGTCGCGGTCCTCCCCGCGGGCGCGGAGCGGTTCCGTGGCGGAAGCCCGCGGCCCGGATCTGGCCAAGTCCCCCGCGCCGCCGCGGCGACCGCCCTACGATCGGGGCTGCGAAACGTGGAGCGAGGGGGGATTCATGTGACGCGATGGTCCGTGCCCGCGGGTGTCTACAACCCGGTCGTGACCGCCGACGGGAAGCGGTGGCGCGACTTCGAGCTGGACGGGGCCGTCTCGGTCGTCGTGGCCGCGCCCCGGGAACCCGAACGCGAACCCTGGAGGCCGCCCCGGCTGGACCGGTGCAGGCCGTACGGCGCGGCGGGCGGGCTGTCGAGACCGGAGCCGCAGGCCCAGGCCGACATCGAGCAGGCCGTCCCGGCCGACGAGCGGGGCGCGCCGCGGCGCTTCCCCGACCCCCGGGGCATGTGGATCCGGCTGATCAACGCCACCGGCCCGGCCGACGACCCGTTCCGCGCCACCAACGCGATGGACTGCGCGATGGCGGTCCTCGCCACCTGGTACGGCGCACCGACCGTCGCCGCCCCCCGGCACGCCGAGTACGACCGGATCGGCAAGCCCGTGCTCACCGGTGAGACCGCGGGACCGGCCCGCGCCGAGCGCTGGCTGGGCCACCGCTTCCAGCTCGTCGGACAGGGCCGCGGCGCCTACGCCCTCATCGCCCAGCGGCTGCTGACCGGGGGACCCGGCTCCGCCGCGCTCCTGGTCACCCGCTGGCCCACCGGCGGCAGCCACGCGTGGAACGCCGTCAACTCCGCAGGAGAGGTGATCTGGATCGACGCCCAACGGGGCCACATGGCGGTCGAACCGCCGTACGACGCGGTGACCGGCGTCTTCTGCGTGGCGATCGACCGCGAAGGACGGCCGCTGTGAACCTCGACCAGGCGCGGGCGGTGGCGGAGGAGTACTTCAACGGCGTCCGCCCCCTCGACGCCGCCCTGGAGGTCAGGCTCCACGCCTTCAAGGAGGGCTACGTCGCCTGGGCCAGGGAGCCCGGCGAGGACGACCCGGCCGCGCTGCCCGAGACCGTCGGCGCCGGATGCATCGTGATCGACACGGCCACCGGCGAGGTCTCCATCCGCCCGCTCCTCAACCCCGAGACCGTGGCCGAGCAGTGGCCGGGGCGCCGTCCCCGCTAGCCTTCCGAGTCGGGAATTCCGTTACCGGGTGCCGCCGAGCCGCCTGGATGGCGGATGCCCGGTCACCGCGTCCCGTCTGCTGAGGACGACCGCCCTAGCCACCGGACGAAGCGCCGCCACCGGACGCCCCGTCATCCGGGGCGGCCTGTCCGCGGGTGACGTAGAGGTTCATGTCGGTGAAGTCGAGGGTGCCGGTCCCATTGTCCGTCATTGGCCACGGACTTCTCCTTTTCATGATCGGCGAGCTGGCGATGACAGCGATGCGCTGTGATCCATGCCTTCATCCAAGACGGAGGACCGTTGCGGCGGCGTATGTGATTTCCGATACGCCCGCGATACACCGAATCCCTGATGCCGAGGAACTGGTGCAAGCCGGCAGTGGGAGGGGCCTGCCGCTGTGATCGCGGCGGTTCGGCCACCGCAGGTGTTCGACTCACCGGAGGAGATCGGGCCGTGTCCGGGGACCGGGGCGCCGCCCCCCATCGGAGGCGCCCCGGTCCCCGGCACGGCCCGCGTCCCGGTCAGCCGCTCGCCAGCGAACCGACGATGGACGCCCGCGCCGCCCTGCGCGCGGGCAGCACCGCGGCGAGCACCCCGGCCAGGCCGGACAGCGCCACGAACGCCAGGATCTGCAGCACCGGCACCTGGAAGGAGACGTCCGTCGTCATCGTCCGGGCCGCCGCCCAGGCGTAGACCACCCCCAGGACGACGCCCACCAGAGCACCGATGAGCCCCAGGATCAACGCCTCCACCGAGAGCATCCGCCGCAACTGGGGTCGGGTCAGCCCCAGCGCCCGCAGCAGCGCCGACTCCCGGGTCCGCTCGTGGACCGAGAGCGACAACGTGTTCGCGATGCCCAGCAGCGAGATGAGGACCGACAACCCCAGCAGACCCGTGATGATCATCAACATCATGTCGAGCGACTCGTCGAACTCGCTCCGGACCTCCGTCGAGCTGGCGACCTTCGCCGTCGGGTACGGATCCGCCGCCGCGTCCACGGCCGCCCGAGCCCGGTCGAAAGCGACCCCGTCCCGGGCATTGACCATGATCGACGAATCGCCGACCTGCCCGAAGTAGCGGTCGAACTCCGCCTCCGGCACCGTCACCCCCGACAGGCTCGCCCGCTGCGGATCGAACAGCGCCACGACCGTGAGCTCCACCGTGCCGGCCTCGGCCGTCTTCACCGGCACCCGGTCCCCGACCCTGACCCCCAGGTCCTCCGCCACGTAGTTCGCCACGACCGCCGTACCCGGCCTGAGCAGGTCGATCGACCCCGACTCCAGACTCGGCCGGAAGTCCCGCGACGCGGTGAAGGTCCCCACCTCGTACTCCGCGCCCTTCCCCCCGACCTCGGCGACCGCCCCGCGCAGCGCGACCACCGACGTCAGCTCCGGCCGGGACCGCAGATCCTCCGCCAGCGCTCGCGACAGCTCCGACCCCCGGTCCTGCGGCTGGACCATGTAGTCGACCGGGAACTGCTCGTCCAGCTTCGCCGAGTACGTCACCCGCAGCGTGCCCGTCAGCACCGCGATCAGCGTCATCAGCGTCACCCCCACCGTCAGCGCCACCGTGGTGGTCGCCGACCGCTTCGGATTGCGGCGCGAGTTGTCCGTGGCCAGCCTGCCCGGCACCCCGAACAGCCTCCTCGGGACCCAGCCCACGAACGCCGAGAGCGGCCTGACCAGCACCGGCCCCAGGATCAGCAGCGCGAAGAAGACCAACGAGCCACCGGCCATCATCACCACCAGCGCCGCCTGGCCCACCGGCATGCTCAACGCCGCCACCGTGGCGCCCGCACCCGCCAGCAGGAACACCGCGGCCGCCGCCACCCGCACCGCCCCGGTCCGGAAGACCCGCTCCTCGACCTGCGTGCGCAGCGCCGCGATCGGCGCCACCCGCGTCGCCGACCGCGCCGGCAGCAGCGCCGCCCCCACCGTCACCGCGAGCCCGATGACCAGACCCAGCGCGATCGTGCGCGGCGCCAGCGACGGCGTCACCGCCGGCAGCGGCACGTCCAGCGACGACAACACCGCCAGCGCCCCGGCGCCCAGTCCGTAACCGAGCAGCAGACCCAGCCCCGAGGAGAGCAGGCCCACCACGGCCGACTCCAGCACGATCGAACCGAACACCTGCCCCCGGGTCGCGCCGATGCAGCGCAGCAGCGCCATCTCCCGCGTCCGCTGGGCCACCAGGATGGTGAAGGTGTTGTAGATCACCAACGCGGCCACGAACATCGCCACCAGGCCGAACATCAGCAGGCCCATCGTGATCACGTCGTCGTCGGCGCCGTTGGCCCGCGCCATGTCCGCGGCGTAGGCCTCACCGGTCTTGACCGTGACACCGCTCCCGAGCGCCGCCGCGACCGAGGCCCGCAACTCCTCCTGGCCCACCCCCTCGGCGGCCAGCGCGTCGATCTCGTGGAAACCCTCCACCCCGGTCATCGACCGGGCCGTCTCGGTGGTGAAACCGACCGCGCCGGTGTAGACCAGGTTCTGGTCCAGACTGAGATCGATCAGGCCGACGAGCCTGAACTCGTGCCGGACCTCCTCGGCGTCCAGCACCGCGATGGTGTCGCCCACCCTGAAGCCGTGCCGCTCGGCGGTGCCCTCGTCCAGCACCGCCTCCCCGCCGTTCCGCGGCGCCGCACCACTGGCGATCACCGTACGGTTCAACCGGCCCTCGGGGATCGAGACGCCGCTCGTCGGCCGGTCCCCGGCGGCCTTCCCGTCCTTGCCGAGCAGCGCCGCCGTGCCGCGTACCAGCCCCTGGGCGTCGGCGAGGCCGTCCACCCCCCGCACCTTATCCAGCACGGCGGCGGACAGGGACGGCTCCTTCCCGCCCCGCTCCCCGGCCTTCGGGAACACCGCGACGTCGATCCTGTCGCCCGCCGCCGCGAACTTCTGCGTGAACCCCGCCTGGATGGTGTCGGTGAGCACGAACGTGCCCGCGATGAAACCCACCCCCAGCGCGATCGCCAGAGACGTGAGCAGCAACCGCAGCTTGTGCGCCCGCAACCCGGCCAGCGTCGTCCTGAGCACCGTCACGCCTCCAGCTTCATCAGCGTGTCCAGCACCGCCTGCGGCGTCGGCCGCTCCAGCTCGCTGACCAGCCCGCCGTCCCGCAGGAAGACCACCCGGTCGGCGTACGACGCCGCGACCGGATCATGCGTGACCATCACGATCGTCTGCCCCAGCTCCCGCACCGACGACCGCAGGAACGACAGCACCTCGGCGCCGCTGCGCGAATCCAGGTTCCCGGTCGGCTCGTCGGCGAAGATGACCTGCGGCTTGCTGATCAGCGCCCGGGCCACCGCCACCCGCTGCTGCTGACCGCCCGACAACTCGGTCGGCTTGTGCCCCAGCCGATCACGCAGCCCCACCGTCTCCACCACCCGGTCGAACAGCACCCGGTCCGCCTGCCGACCGGCGATCTCCAGCGGGAGCAGGATGTTCTGCTCGGCCGTCAGCGTCGGCAGCAGATTGAACGCCTGGAAGATGAACCCGATCCGCTCCCGCCGCAACAGCGTCAGCTGCTTGTCGCCCAGCCCGGTCAGCTCCACGTCCCCGATGCGGACCCGCCCGCCGCTGACCGTGTCCAACCCCGCCAGGCAGTGCATCAGCGTGGACTTGCCGGACCCCGAAGGACCCATGATCGCGGTGAAGGCGCCCGTCGCGAAGGAGACGTCCACTCCGCGCAGAGCGTGCACGGCCGTGTCCCCCTGCCCGTACACCTTGGTCAGGCCCTCGGCCACCACGGCCGGTGCCCCGCTCTCCCGCGCGCTCCACGCGCCGACCTCTCCGGTGACGGTCACGTCGACCCCTCCTCGGCATAGATGCGTTATGACGGGCAGAACGCTATTGCCGGGAAAGCCGGGATCCATCGGACGAGCGGCCGGACTTCCCCTCCACCCGGGAGATCCCGGAACGGCGCCCGTGCGACTCCCGGGGGAGGACCCCCTCGACCATTCGGCCGATGAATCACGCCGCCGGACTACCCCGCCGAATGCGGAACGACCAGCCCCGCCTCGTAGGCGAACACCACCACCTGCGACCGGTCCCGCAACCCCAGCTTCGCCAGCACCCGCCCCAGATGCGTCTTCACCGTCGCCTCCGCCAGCTTCAACCGCCCCGCGATCTCCGCGTTCGACAGCCCCCGCGCCACCAGCACCAGCACCTCGCGCTCCCGCGCCGTCAGCCCCGACACCGCCGCCGGCTCCGCCCCGCCCGGTGACGGGAGATGCACCGCGAACCGCTCCAGCAGCCGCCGCGTCGCACTCGGCGCCACCACCGCGTCCCCGCCGTGCACCGCGCGGATCGCACTGACCAGGTCCATCGGCGGCACATCCTTCAGCATGAACCCCGACGCCCCCGCCTTCAACGCCGCGAACACGTACTCGTCCAGGTCGAACGTGGTCAGGATCAGCACCCGCGGACCATCCTCCGCCGCACGGATCGACCGGGTCGCCTCCACCCCGTCCATCACCGGCATCCGCACGTCCATCAGCACCACGTCCACCTCGACCCCGCGCAGCACCTCCACCGCGGCCCGCCCGTCGGCCGCCTCCGCCACCACCTCGATGTCCGGCTGCGCCCCCAGCACCATCCGGAACCCCGTCCGCAGCAGCTCCTGGTCGTCGACCAGCATCACCCGGATCACGCCGCCCGGCTCCCGCCCACCTCGCCGAACGGCAGCCGCACCACCACCTGGAACCCGCCTCCCGGCCTCGGCCCGGCCTCCACGCTCCCGCCGAACATCGCCACCCGCTCCCGCATCCCCACCAGTCCGTGACCGCCCGGCCGTTCCGGCGCCACGACGCCCCGGCCGTCATCGGCCACCCGGACCACCAGCTCCCGCACGCCGTACTCCATCGCCACCTCGGCCCCGCTCACCGGACCGCCGTGCTTGAGCGTATTGGTCAACGCCTCCTGGACGATCCGGTACACCGTTAGCTGCCCGCCCTCCGGAAGTTCCCGCACCGCCCCCGAGACCCGGACCTCCACCGGCAACCCCGACGACCGCACCTGCTCCACCAGCTCGTCCAGTTGCGACAGGCCCGGCTGCGGAGTGTAATCCCCCCGGTCCTCCCCGTCCTCCGCCCCCGTGTCCGCCCGCAGCACCCCCACCATCCGGCGCATCTCCGCCAGCGCCCGCCGCCCCGTCGCGGAGATCGCCTGCACCGCCTGCCGCGCCTGCTCCGGATCGCCGTCGATCGCGTACCCCGCGCCGTCCGCCTGGACGATCATCACGCTCACGTTGTGCGCCACCACGTCGTGCAGCTCCCGCGCGATCCGCGCCCGCTCCGCCGCGGCCGCCAGCCGCGCCCGCTGGTCACGCTCCCGCTCGGCCCGTTCGGCCCGCTCCTCCAGGCTCTCCAGATAGCGGCGCCGCGTGTTGGCGTAGATCCCCGCGATCCAGACCGCCACCACGAACACCGACGTGCTCGCCCACGTCTTCGGATCGGGCCGCTCCGTGATCCGCCCGTACGAGAGCGCCAGTCCCAGCTCCGCCACCAGCCCCGCCGCCACCGCCCAGCGCAACGGACGGTACGACGCCACCGCGTACATCGCGATCAGCACCGCCAGGTTGACCGGCAGCGGCTCCACGCCGGCCGTCCACTGCACGAAACTGGCCAGCGCGACGACCGCGAACACGCCCACCGGCCACCGCCGCCGCCAGAACAGCGGCACCACCAGCACCCCGGCCAGCACCCCGTGCACCACCAGCGGAGGGCCACCCGGGATGAAAGCCGGATCCGTCACCAGGGCCGCGAAGTTGGACGCGCAGAACAGCAGGAACGGCGCCAGCCACAAGGCGTCCGCGACCCTCGGATGGCGCTCGCTCCAGGCGTGAAGTCTGCCGAACATGACACCACCCTATGTATTCCCAGCTCAGCGCCCTTCCCCCGAAAGGGGGAGACCCGTCTACGACTCAGGTCGCACCCCTGCCGCCGCCCGCGCGGTCCCTTACATCCCACTTACGCCTTTTGCGGCACCATGGTTTCCGGGAGCACCCCCTCGGGGGTGAGTAAAGGGAGAGATTGCCTGTGACGGCGGATCGCAACAACCCCGGGTCGCGCGGCGACGAGAACACGCCGCGCGGCCCGGAGGTCCGGGACGGAGACACCCGGAACCTCCCGGCGCAGGACGACGCGCCCTCCGGCGCGTACGGCGCGCCCGCCGCCTACGGGCCCTACGGCCCCGGCGGCACCGGCTGGAACGCGCCCGGCTGGACCGCCCCCACCGCCGAACGGCCCCGGCCCGGCCGCTACGCCAAGCTCGCCCGCGCCACCCGCGGCAAGCCCTTCCAGGTCGCCGCCGCGGCCGTCATCGGCGCCGTCCTCGGCGGCGGAGCCGTCGCCGTCGTCGACACCGTCGGCGACCGCCACCGCGCCGGACACGCCTTCAGCCGCGTGGACGACCACGGCACCCGGCCCGGCGAGGGCTCCGGCCGCCTGCTCGAAAGACGGGAAGCCGAAGGGTACGGAGCCGGCGAACCCGGGAACGGCGAAACGCGCATCTTTCGGGGCGGAAGCGACGAGTGGAACCCCGGCGACGGCTTCCGGACGCCCGACCAGTGCGAGTCCACCCAGGAGGGCTTCCGCTGCACCGCCCCCACCCCGACGCCCTTCACGCCCTGACCTGCGGTCAACCCGGGAACACCCCGACCGATGAACCGGTAATACGAGCCGTCCCGCGTTGCGACGTTCCTCGGAACGGTCACGATTGGTCGGCGACGGCGACTCATGGGCTGCGAGTCATTAATTAATTCGCCTCGGCTGGCTTCCCTGCATAGATATGCAGACCGAGGCGAAGATTGCATTATTCTCATCGGCTTTGAATTGGCGGAGCTATTCTTCCTGTGTAGGGTCGGCGGGATTCGAACCCGCACTGGCACGGACCTAAACCGTGTGTCTCTGCCTTTGGACTACGACCCCTTGCCTTTCCCTGCAAAATTTTCCGTCTGTGAATGACAGTTGGGGCAGAGAAAGCGCAGATTTTCTTTCCGGTTGTCCAGCCAGTCGCCGCTGATGTGATCAACGTGCAGAGTCAGTGGCTGACCCCGCCAGACGGCCCCGATCTTACATCCCGCGCAGCGATGTGGCACCCCGATGGTGATCAGGCTTCGCCTGAGCTGCCTGGGATTGGGTCGAGGGCTTCCTTCGGGAAGGATGACGAGGATCTGATCAGGGTGGCGACGCCGGGGAGAGGCCTGCCCTCGACTGTGGGCCTGGCCGAGGAAGTGGGAGGTGTCGATCCCGAAGTGCTTCAGGCGGCGGCTGATGTGGGCATGGGAGCCGCCCGTCCATTTGACGCCCAGGTGGCGGAGGACGTCGGCGATGCTGACGGAGTTGGCTGCGGCCTCGGCCAGCATTTCGGGGGTGTACTTGTACTTGGTAGCCATGCCCCAAGTATAGGTAATGAGCCGACAATTCTTGGGGCATGGGCAAATCGCACTAAATGACAATTAATGCTATTCAGTCGAGGCCGAGTTCGCGGCGGAGGCGGGCCACGTGGCCGGTGGCCTTCACGTTGTAGAGGGCCTTCTCCACCTTCCCGTCGGCGTCGATGACGAAGGTGGAGCGGATGACGCCCACGGTGGTCCTGCCGTACATCGTCTTCTCGCCGTGGGCGCCGTAGGCCTTGTGCACGTCCAGTCCGGGGTCGGACAGCAGGGGGAAGGTCAGGGCGTCGTGCTCGGCGAACTTCGCGAGCTTGGCGGGGGTGTCCTTGGAGACGCCGAGTACGGCGAAGCCCGCGGCGGCCAGGGAGTCGAGGCTGTCGCGGAAGTCGCAGGCCTGCTTGGTGCAGCCGGGGGTCATGGCGGCGGGGTAGAAGTACAGGATGACGCGCCCGCCGCGGTGGGCGGCCAGGGAGACGGTGGTGCCGTCGGCGGCCGGGAGGGCGAACTCCGGGGCGGCGTCGCCTGGTTCGAGTTTCGTCACGTTTCCTCCGAGGAATGGTTCTCCCTGGTCAACTTACCGGCCTGCCCGAAGTGTCAGGGGAGCGCCGGACCTGAGAGACTGATCGTCGTCGAGGGCGACGAGAGGAGAGCCATGGCGGAGACCGATCCGGCTGAGCTGGAGCGGCGGATCGAGCGCACGCGGGCGGAGTTGGCCGAGACGGTCGACGCCATCGCCGACCGGGTGCGTCCGAAGAACGTCGCGCGGCGGACGGTGGCCAAGGTGGAGGCGAACGCGAAGCGGTTCGTCGCGTCCGTCGGGGACAGGATCGGTGACGCGGTGGGGGTCCCGCCGCGTCCGGTCACGCCGGCGGGCGAGCCCGGGGACGATCTGTGGGCGGAGGAGCCGCCGGGTCTGGCGCCGGTGCTGATCGGCGTGGGGGCGGTCCTGGTGGTCGGGGCGGCGGTCCTGCTGGTGCGGCGGCGCCGCCGGAGGTGACGCGGCCGGCCGGGGGCACGGGGGCCGTGGCCCCCGCCCCGGTGGTCCGGGGCGCGGGTCACAGGAAGGTGCGGCCCTCGCCCCGGTAGGTGGGGACCTCGTCGACGACCTCGTCGCCGTCGATGAGGTGGAGGGTGGCGAAGCGTTCGCACAGCTCGCCGGCCTTGGCGTGGCGGAACCAGACGCGGTCGCCGAGGCGGAGGTCTTCGGCGGGCTGGCCGATGAGCGGGGTCTGGACTTCGCCGGCGCCTTCACGGGAGTCGTAGCGCAGGCCGCAGGGCAGGTAGGGCTGGGGGAGCCGGTCGGGTCCGGGCGCGCCGGAGGCGGCGTAGCCGCCGCCGAGGACGGTGACGACGCCGGGGGCGGGGCGGCGGACGACGGGCAGGGCGAAGAGGGCGGCGGGGCGGCCGGTGAAGCCGCGGTAGAAGTCGAACAGGCGCGGATGGTAGAAGCCGGACCCGGCGGTGAGTTCGGTGACGGCCTTCTCGCGGGCGGTGGTGGCGAGGCTGCCGGTGCCGCCGCCGTTGACGAATTCGAGGTCGGCGAGCTGGCGGACGGCCTGGACGACGCGGCCTCTGCGGAGGATGAGCTCGCGGCGGGAGCGGGCCTGCATCCAGCGGATGGCGCGGCCGGTGAGGGGGTGGCCGGGCGGGGCGTCGCCGACCCCGGCGATCTGGGCCTCGTAGGCCATGAGGCCGGTGAGGCGGAGGCCGGGGCGTTTGGCGATGTCGGCGGCGAGGTCGGCGGCCTGGTCGGTGTCGCGGACGGGCGAGCGGAGGGCTCCGGCGCGCAGGCGGCCGCCGAGGGCGGTGTAGCCGGCGTCGACGTCGAGGCAGAGGCGGATCTCGTGGCGGTCGCGCAGGCCGGCGGTGGCGGTCTCGATGAGGTCGAGGTGCTCGGTGCGGTCGACCATGAGGGTGATCTCGCGGGCGGCTCGGGGGTCGGCGGCGAGGCGGGCGACGGCGGCGCGGTCGGCGGTGGGGTAGGCGACGAGGAGGTCGCGCAGGCCGGTGGAGGCGAGCCAGAGGGCTTCGGGCAGGGTGTAGGCCATGACGCCGGCGTAGCCGTCCATGGCGAGGATGCGGTGGAGGACGGGGCGGCAGCGGACGGACTTGCTGGCGACGCGGATGGGTTTGCCGCGGGCGCGCCGGGTCATGTCGGCGGCGTTGGCGCGCAGCGCGGCGAGGTCGAGGACGGCGAACGGGGGTTCGAGGTGCGCGGTGGCCCGGTCGTAGCGCTGACGGTCGTCCATGAGGGCAGGATAACTCCGCCCGATCATACGTGAGTAGGTCTCATGTTAACCGGCCGCAGGTAAATTCTTCCTCCGGATCCGGCCTGGAATCGCGTGGGCCGGTGCGTCGTGCCGTACCGGGGCGGGGGCGGGCGTCGTAGACCTGGCCGGGTGATGACTACTCTCCAGGAGATCCTGGCGGGCCCGGGGGGCACGCCGGAGACGCCCGAGGCGCCGCGTCCGCAGGCGGGCGGACGCAGGGCGGCGCGGCTGCTGCGGCCGAGCCGGGGTCCGGCGGGCGCGGTGGTCGCGCTGGCGGCATCGGTGGTGCTGCCGGCGCTGGCGGCGGGCACGGTGGCGCTGCTGTCCGGGTCGCCCGCGGCGGTGGCGGTGTACGGCGGGCTCGCGGCGGGACCGGGCGCGTCGGCCTGGTCGGATCCGGTGGTGCTGGGAGCGGCGCTGGGCATGGTGGCGGTGGGCGCGGCGCTGGTGGCGGTCGCGGTGGTGCCGGGCCGCCCGCGGCTGGTGCCGTTGGAGACGGGTGACCCGCTGGCGGTGATGGGCCTGACCCGGTCGGGGCTGCGCCGTACGCTGCGGGCGGCGGCGGAGTCGGTGGACGGGGTGGCCCGGGCCCGGGTGCGGCTGGGACGCGGCGGGGTGGAGATCCTGGTGGCCGCGGAGACGGACGGGACCGGGCGGCTGCTGCGCCGGGTGGGCGCGGTGGTCGGGGACCGGCTGGCCGGTCTGGGCGCGGTGTGCGGCGACGAGGTCGTGGTGCGGTTGCGCGGGCGGGGGACCCGGTGAGGCCGTCCCCGGCGGGTACGGGCGGGGGACCCGGCGGAGGCGTCCCGGGCGGGCTGCGGAAGAGGGGGACCCGGTGAGGGCGTATCTGGGCAATCGCATCGGTCTGACCGTCACCGGGCTGGTGCTGGCGGGGGCGGGGGCGTACGGCGCGCTGCGCGGGCTGGGGCGGGTCCCGGGGCACGCGGCGGAGGCGCCGGTGCTGGACCCGGGGCTTCCGGCGCGGCTGGCGGAGGACCCCGGGGCGGGATGGCTGGCGGCGCTAGTACTTGTAGTACTGGGGCTTGTCGCGGTCCGCTGGCTGCTGCGGTCCCTGGGCTGGGGACGGCGGGGCCGGCGCAGCGAGACCGGGATCGCGATGCTGGGCGTCGCGCTTAAAGAAGTCGAAGGGCTGAGCCGGGTCCGCGTCAGGACGGTGGAGGGGGACCGGATCCGCATCGGGGTGTGCTGCGGGCCCGCGACCGATGTCGGCGAGCTCGTGGCGCGGGTGAACGAGGACGCCGTCGACCGGGTGCGGCGGGCGGTAGGGGACGACGCGCTGGGGGTCTCCGTCCGGGTGCACGTCCGCCGTCGCTGAGGCCCGCCGGACGGCCCCGGCCGGAGACTCCGCGGGATCTCCGGGCTCCGCGAAGGGGGCGCCGGGGACGTCGGGTCGGGCGGTCGCGGGGTCGCGTCGGCCGAAGGCCAGCCCGGCGGCCAGACAGGCCAGGGGCACGGCGGGCACCGTGTGGCGGTGGTCGAAGGCCGCGGTGAACTGCGGCAGCGCGATCAGGGTGACGGCCGCGGCCCAGGGCAGGAGCAGGGTGCCGCCGAGGTGTCGGCGGCGGGTCAGGACGCCGATCAGGCCGATGGCGAGGACGACCCCGAGGAAGGGCCCGCGCAGGAAGCCGTGCTCCTGGTAGGCGCGCAGCCGGCTCGCGTGGGGGTCGACGAGGCGGAGCTCGCCGGGGTCGCCCTGGTAGGCGGCGGCGAGGTCGGCGGCGGTGCGGCCGCCGGAGGCGGGGGCGTCGGGCAGGGAGGCGGCGGCGTCGGGGAAGGCGTGGGCGCTCTGGTCCGGCTCGCCGGGCCGGGCGTGCCGGTCCCAGTCGAAGACATGGGCGAGGTCGGTGAGCCCGGTGCGCAGGAAGTCGGCGGGCTGGGCCCTGACGGCCTGCAGGGCGAAGGCGCCGGCGAGGGCGTCGCGTTCAGCGGGGGCGGCCTGGAGGGTGTTCAGCGGTGAGTCGCCGTCCGTGAGGTAGGCGGAGGGCGGTCTGCGCCGGCCGAGCGGTTCGGCGGGGCAGAGGGCGGCCTCGGGGCCGGCGGGCCTGATCAGGGCGCAGTCGGCGAAGGTCGTCGTGCGGGCCCAGAGGTGGGCGGCGCCGCGGGTCAGGCCGTGGTCGCCGGACCCGGTCATGAGCCAGGCGGCGTACGCGCCGAGGGTGAGGGCGGCGGCCGCGGCGGTGGCGGTGACGGCTCTCCACCCGGCGCGGCGGAGGGCCGGGCAGACGAGGGCGAGGGCGATCAGCGGCAGGGCGACGGCGCGGGTGGCGACGGCCGCGGCCAGGAGGGCCCCGGCGAGCAGGGCGGCCCGGACGGACGGGCGGCGGTTCCACAGCAGCAGGGTGAGGGCGAGCACGACGAGGAACTGGAAGAGCGCGTCCGGCGCGACGAGGTGCTCGAACCGGATCTGGTGGGCGTCGAGCAGGGCGGGCAGCGCGGCGAGGGCGGCGCCCCAGCCGGGGAGCCGGGCCAGGCGGTGCAGGAGGAGGTAGACGCAGCAGGCGGTGGCGAGGCCGAGCAGGTGCTGGGCGACGACCACGGTCTGCACGCTCTGCAGCGGGCTCAGCAGCCGCAGGAAGAGGGGGTAGCCGGCGGGGTGCTGCGCGCGGGAGGTGAGGGCGGCGTCGAGGTGGGCGAAGGAACCGGGCCAGGACCACAGGGCGGGGCGGTGACCGAGCACGGTCAGGACCCGCAGGCCGACGGCCGCCGACAGCGCGGTCAGGAACGGCCCGTGGGTGCGCAGGAAGCGGCCCGCCGGTCGGGCTTCCGTCGTCACACGACCTCCCCGGCCTTTCCTGGCCCTCACGACCAGGATGACCACGATAGTCCCCGGACGGGGCGGTCTCGTCCGCGATGACGAACTTCACAGTGCTCGGGGGTGGTCGCGGTATCCGCCCGCATATGTTCATGATCCAGCTGTTCGCCTCGGTATTTGATCTTGTCTTCCCCGGCATCCATCGGTGTGCCCGAGTGTCCGCCCGGAGCCCGGAGCCCGGAGGCCTGCCTGCGCGTCCGGGTGCCCGTCTGCGCGTCCGGGTGCCCGTCTGCGCGTCCGGGCGCCCGGACGGCGTCAGCACTCGATGACATTGACGGCCAGGCCGCCGCGGCTGGTCTCCTTGTACTTGTCGAGCATGTCGCGGCCGGTGTCGCGCATGGTCTTGATGGCCTTGTCGAGGGCGACGAAGTGCCGACCGTCGCCGCGCAGCGCGATGCGGGCGGCGGTGATGGCCTTGATGGAGGCGACGGCGTTGCGCTCGATGCACGGGATCTGGACCAGGCCGCCGATGGGGTCGCAGGTCAGGCCGAGGTTGTGCTCGATGCCGATCTCGGCGGCGTTCTCCACCTGCTCGGGGGTGCCGCCGAGCACCTCGGTGAGCCCGGCGGCGGCCATCGAGCAGGCCGAGCCGACCTCGCCCTGGCAGCCGACCTCGGCGCCGGAGATGGAGGCGTTCTCCTTGAACAGCACGCCGATGGCTCCGGCGGTGAGCAGGAAGCGGACGACGCCGTCGTCGTCCGCCCCGCCGCCGGACCAGCCACCGGACCAGCCACCGGACCAGCCACCGGACCCGCCGCCGGACCCGCTGCCTGCTCTGCCGTCCGGCCGGCCGTCCGCCCCGTCGGCCCTGCGGACGAAGCGGTCGTAGTAGGTGAGGACGGCGGGGACGATGCCGGCGGCGCCGTTGGTGGGAGCGGTGACGATGCGCCCGCCGGCGGCGTTCTCCTCGTTGACGGCGAGGGCGAACAGGGAGACCCAGTCCATCGTCTGCAGGGGGTCGCCACCGGGGTCCTCGGCCTGCAGCTGCCGGTGGAGCTGGTGGGCGCGCCTGCGGACCTTGAGGCCGCCGGGGAGCATGCCCTCCTTGGCGATGCCGCGCCGTACGCACTCGGACATGACGCGCCACAGGTCGAGCAGGCGGGTGCGGATCTCGTCCTCGGTGCGGCCGAAGGCCTTCTCGTTCTCCAGCATCAGGCCGGAGATGGACAGGCCCGTCTCGCGGCACCGGGCGAGCAGTTCGGCGGCGGTGGTGAAGGGGTGCGGCAGTTCGGTGTCGTCGGCCTTGATGCGGTCGGCGCCGGTGGCGTTCTCGTCGACGACGAAGCCGCCGCCGACGGAGTAGTAGACCTTCTCGCGGAGCGTCTCGCCGCTCTCGTCGAAGGCGGTGAAGCGCATGCCGTTGGGGTGGCCGGGCAGGGAGATCTTCCGTTCGAAGACGAGGTCCTCGCCGACGGCGAAGGGGATCTCGCGGGAGCCGTACAGCCGGATGGTCCCGGAGGACCTCATGGCGGCCAGCCGTTCGTCGACGGTGTCGACGTCGACGAGCTCGGGTTTCTCCCCGGACAGGCCGAGCAGGACGGCCTTGTCGCTGCCGTGGCCCTTTCCGGTCAGGCCGAGGGAGCCGTACAGCACGGCCCGGACGCGGGCGGTCTTGTCCAGCAGGCCGTCGCGGTCGAGGCCGCGGGCGAAACGGTGCGCGGCGGCCATCGGCCCGCCGGTGTGGGAGCTGGAGGGGCCGATGCCGATTTTGAAGAGGTCGAAGACGCTGATCGCCACTGATCGGTCCTTACGTCACCGTGATCGCGCGCATCGGGCGGCGCGCGCGATCACGGCACAAGAGAGATGTCAGGATTCGCCGGAGGTGAGGGCGGTGTACTCCTCGGCGGAGAGCAGGTCGGCGGCCTCGCCGTCGAGGCGGACGCGGAACAGCCAGCCCTCGCCGTAGGGGTCGCTGTTGATCAGGGAGGGGTCGTCGACGACGGCGGCGTTGACCTCGACGACCTCGCCGCCGACGGGGGCGTAGATGTCGCTGACCGACTTGGTCGACTCGACCTCGCCGACCGCGTCGCCGGCGGCGACGGTCACGCCGACCTCGGGGACCTGCACGTAGACCACGTCACCGAGGGACTCGGAGGCGTAGGCGGTGATGCCCACGGTGAGGGTCAGGCCGTCGTCGACGCCCGCGACCCACTCGTGCTCCTTGGTGTAGTGCAGTTCGGTGGGAATGCTGCTCACTTGTTCCTCCTGTAGAAAGGCAGGTCGACGACCTCGACCGGCTCGTGGCGGCCCCGGATGTCCACCGCCAGCTCCTGCCCCGTCGCGGCGGTGTCCACGTAGGCCATGGCGATGGGCCGGCCGAGCGACTGCGAGGGGGCCCCGCTGGTGACCTCGCCGACGACCGTGCTCCCGCCGCCGGTCAGGACCACCGGATAGCCGCGGCGGGGCACGCGACGCCCAGCCGCGACCAGGCCCGTCAGGCGGCGGGCCGGGGAGACGTCCTTGAGGGGTTCGAGGGCCGCCCGGCCGACGAAGTCGCCCGGTTTGTCAAACTTCACCACACGGCCGAGGCCGGCGTCGAACGGGGTGACGGCGGTGGACAGCTCGTTGCCGTACAGCGGCATGCCCGCCTCCAGGCGGAGGGTGTCGCGGGCGGACAGGCCGGCGGGGCACAGGCCGTGCGGTGCGCCGGCCTCGGTGAGCGCGGTCCACAGCGGTTCGGCGTCGTCGCCTGCGACGAACAGCTCGAACCCGTCCTCGCCGGTGTAGCCGGTGCGGGCGATGAGCGCCCGGCGGCCGGCGACGGTGGCGGGCAGTCCGGCGTAGTACTTCAGGCCGTCGAGGTCGGCGTCGGTGAGCGCGGCCAGGATCTCCTGGGACCGGGGGCCCTGGACGGCGACGAGCGCGTACTGCTCGGAGCGGTCCTCGACGACGGCGTCGAAGCCCTTGGCCCGCTCGGTGAGCCTGGCGGCGACGGCGGGGTAGTTGGAGGCGTTGGCGACGACCATGAACTCCTCGGGCGCGAGGCGGTAGACGATCAGGTCGTCCAGCACGCCGCCGCGGGAGTTGACGATCATGGTGTAGCGGGCGCGGCCGGGCTCCAGTACGGACAGGTGGCCGACGAGCGCGTAGTCGAGGGCGTGGCCGGCCTGGGGGCCGGTCACGAAGATCTCGCCCATGTGGGACAGGTCGAACAGGCCCGCGGCCCGGCGGACCGCGTTGTGCTCGGCGGACTCGCTGCCGTAGCGCAGCGGCATGAGCCAGCCCGCGAAGTCGGTCAGGGTCGCGCCGAGAGACGTGTGGACGCCGCGCAGTGGCGTGGGTCGGGGCATGGTCGCACCTCAGGCATGGGTCGGATGAGAGCATCCTCCCCCTCTGTCATGGGTGCCTGAGAGTTTCGCCCGGTTTTTACCGGACTTTCACCTTCGGCGAGGCCTCGGGGCCTGCTTTCCAGAGGGCACCTACCCGCACGGTCCTTTGCCTTGAGAGGTTCGCGGGGAGGGCTTGCTCCTTCAGGGGTCCTGGCCTGGGTGTCAGGACGCTCTCCCGCACGGGGTTCACATCGGTGTCGCGGCCAGCCTAACGGCCCGGGACCGCCGAGCGAAATCCCCGGGCGGGATCGGCCGCGGGATCATCGAGGGTCCACCGGCGGGCTCATCGGCGGGCTCATCGGCGGGTTCACCGGCGGGCGCGGTCGACGAGGGCGGCGAGGAGGGCGCACTCGTCGTCGGCCTCGGGGTGCCACTGGACCGCCAGGGCGAAGGGGTGGCCCGCCAGCTCCACGGCCTCGACGGTGCCGTCCTCGCTCCGCGCGGTCACGGCCAGGCCGTCGCCCAGACGGTCGGCGGCCTGGTGGTGGTAGTGGGCCACGTCGACGGTCGCGGCGGTCTCCACGGTCCCGGCGGTTGCGGTGGTCTCCACGGTCCCGGCGGTTCCGGCGGTCGCGGCGGTCGCGGCGCCGAGGATCGCCGCGGCGCGGCTGCCGGGCGTGAGCCGTACCGGCATGCGGCCGAAGCGGCCGGGGGCCGGGGAGTGGCCGGAGTGGCCGACCACGTCGGGCAGGTGCTGGTGGAGGGTGCCGCCCAGGACCGTGTTGAGGACCTGCAGGCCCCGGCAGATCCCCAGCAGGGGCAATCCCCTTCCGAGGGCGGCGGCGGCCAGCCGCAGCTCGAAGTCGTCGCGGGCCCTGTGGACGCCTCCGGTCCGCTCGTGGGGCGCCTGGCCGTACCGGGCCGGGTCGACGTCGCCGCCCCCGGCCAGGACCAGCCCGTCCAGGCGGCCGAGCAGCCCGGCGGGGTCGCCCGCCGGGGGCAGGATCACCGGCTGGCCGCCCGCCCGGACCACGTGGTCGACGTAGCCGTACGGCAGCAGCGCCGCGGCCGTCTCCCAGACGGTGAAGCGCGCCGGCTCGATGTAGCAGGTGACGCCGATGACGGGGCGGGACACGGCTACAGCGGGGTGACGTAGGCGCCGGAGATGCCGCCGTCGACCAGGAACTGCGAGGCGGTGACGAAGCTCGCGTCGTCGGAGGCCAGGAACGCCACCGCGGCGGCGATCTCGGTGGCCTCGGCGAACCGGCCGAGCGGGATGTGCACCAGGCGGCGCTGCGCCCGCTCGGGGTCCTTGGCGAACAATTCCTGCAGCAGCGGCGTGTTCACCGGCCCCGGGCACAGGGCGTTGACCCGGATGCCCTCGCGGGCGAACTGCACGCCCAGCTCCCGCGACATCGCCAGCACGCCGCCCTTGGACGCGGTGTAGGAGATCTGACTGGTGGCCGAGCCCATCACCGCGACGAACGACGCGGTGTTGACGATCGATCCCTTGCCCCGCCGCCGCATGTGCGGGATGACGTGCTTGCAGCACAGGTAGACGCCGGTGAGGTTGACCTCCTGGACCCGGCGCCAGGCGTCCAGGCCGGTGTCCAGGATGGAGTCGTCGTCGGGCGGGGAGATGCCGGCGTTGTTGAAGGCGATGTCCACGCCGCCGTAGGCGTCGGCCGCCTCCTGGTACATCCGGATCACGTCGCCCTCGTCGGCGACGTCGGCGCGCACGAACAGGCCGCCCACCTCGGCGGCGGCCTGCGCGCCGGCGCTCTCGTCGACGTCGGCGCAGACCACCTTCGCGCCCTCCTGGGCGAACCGGCGCGCGGTGGCCAGCCCGATCCCGCTCCCCGCCCCGGTGATGACGGCCACCCGGTCCCGCAGGCGCTGCATCGGTCCTCCCTGCATCAATCCTCCGAAATGAAGACGTTCTTGGTCTCGGTGAAGGCGGACAGGGCGTCGGCCCCCAGCTCGCGGCCGAGCCCGGACTGCTTGAACCCGCCGAACGGCGTCCAGTAGCGCACCGACGCGTGGGAGTTGACGGAGAGGTTGCCGGCCTCGACGGCGCGGGCCGTGCGCAGCGCCCGCCCCACGTCGCGGGTCCAGATCGAGCCGCTGAGGCCGTAGCGGGTGTCGTTGGCGATCCGTACGGCGTCGGCCTCGTCGTCGAACGGGACGACCGCCACCACCGGGCCGAAGATCTCCTCGGTGAACGCCGGGTCGGTGACCTCGGGCGTCAGGACCGTGGGCGGGAACCAGAAGCCGGGCCCGGACGGGCAGGAGCCCTGCAGGTAGGGAGCGCCGGTGACGAAGGAGGCGACCTTCTCCCGGTGGGCGGCGCTGATCAGCGGCCCCATCTCGGTGTCGGCGGCGCGCGGGTCGCCGACCTTGACCGCGAGCACCGCCTCCGCCAGCAGGCCGAGGAACTCGTCGTGGACGGAGCGCTCCACCAGGATGCGGGAGCGGGCGCAGCAGTCCTGGCCGGCGTTGTCGAAGACCGCGTACGGCGCGGTGGCGGCGGCTCTGGCCAGGTCGGCGTCGGCGAAGACGATGTTGGCGCTCTTGCCGCCCAGCTCCAGGGTGAGCCGTTTGACCCGCCGGGCGCACACGGCGGCGATCTCCTTGCCGACCTCGGTCGAGCCGGTGAACACGATCTTCGCGACGTCCGGGTGCTCGACCAGCCGGGCGCCGGCGGTCTCCCCCTCGCCGGGCACGACCTGGAGCACGCCCTCGGGCAGGCCGGCGTCCAGCGCCAGCTCGGCCAGGCGCAGCGCGGTCAGCGGCGTCTGCTCGGCGGGTTTGACGATCACCGTGTTGCCCGCCGCCAGCGCCGGGGCGGCGCCCCAGGTCATGACGACCATGGGGAAGTTCCACGGCACGATCACCCCGACGACGCCCAGGGGCTCGGCGAAGGTGACGTCCCAGCCGCCGGGCACCGGGATCTGCCGGCCGTGCTCGCGCTCGGGCGCGCCGGCGTAGAAGTCCAGCACGTCGCGGACGTTTTCCGCCTCCCAGCGGGCGTTGCCGGCGGGGTGCCCGGCGTTGGCGGTCTCCAGGGCGGCCAGCTCGGCCGTGTGGGAGTCGACCAGCGCCGCGAACCGGCGCAGCAGCCGGGCGCGGTCGCCGGGCGTGACCCGCCGCCACGAGGGGAAGGCGGCCCTGGCGCGCTCCACCGCCCGGTCCACCTCGGCGGCGTCGGCGGACCCGACCTCGGCGATGACCTCCTCGGTCGCCGGATTGACGATCTCCATGCTCACATCCGTTCGAATCCGCGCCTCAGCTCCCAGTCGGTGACGGCCGCGTCGAAGGCGGCCAGCTCGACCCGGGCGGCGTTGGCGTAGTGCGCCACGACCTCCTCGCCGAAGGCGCCGCGGGCGAGCGCGGAGCCCTCCCACAGGGCCAGGGCGTCGCGCAGCGTGCCCGGCACCGTCGCGGACTCCGCGGCGTAGGCGTTGCCCGTGAACGGCTCGCCCGGCTCCAGCCCCTCGTCGACGCCGTGCAGCCCGGCCGCGACCATCGCGGCGACCGCCAGGTAGGGGTTGACGTCACCGCCGGGCACCCGGTTCTCGATCCGCAGCGCCGTCCCGTGCCCGCCGACCAGGCGCAGCGCGCAGGTCCGGTTGTCCACGCCCCACCGCACGGCGGTGGGGGCGAAGCTGCCCGGCGCGTACCGCTTGTAGGAGTTGACGTTCGGCGCGTAGAGCAGGGTGAACTCCCGCAGGCAGGCGAGCTGTCCGGCGATGAAGCGCCGCCCGGTCTCCGACAGCCCGTACGGCCCCGGCCCGGCCATGACCGGCTCGCCGTCCTCGGAGCGCAGCGACAGGTGGATGTGGCAGGAGTTGCCCTCGCGCGCGTTCGGCTTGGCCATGAAGGTCAGCGACACGCCCTCCTGGGCGGCGATCTCCTTGGCCCCGTTCTTGTAGACCGCGTGGTGGTCGCAGGTGGTCAGGGCGTCGGTGTAGCGGAAGGCGATCTCGTGCTGGCCGAGGTTGCACTCGCCCTTGGCCGACTCGACGTACATCCCGGCGCCCTCCATGCCGAGCCGGATCCGGCGCAGCAGCGGCTCGATCCGGGCGGTGCCCAGCAGGGAGTAGTCGACGTTGTAGAGGTTGGCCGGGGTCAGGTCGCGGTAGCCGCGGCGCCAGGCGTCCTCGTAGGTGTCGCGGTAGACGACGAACTCCAGCTCGGTGCCGGCGAACGCGCCCCAGCCGCGCTCGGCCAGCCGGGCGAGCTGGCGGCGCAGGATCTGCCGGGGCGAGGCGGCGACGTCGGAGCCGTCCTCCCAGACCAGGTCGGCCAGGAGCAGGGCGGTGCCCTCCTGCCAGGGCACGCGGCGCAGGGTGGACAGGTCGGGTCGCATCACGAAGTCCCCGTACCCGCTGTCCCACGACGACATGGCGTAGCCGTCCACGGTGTTCATGTCGACGTCCACCGCCAGCAGGTAGCTGCAGCCCTCGGCGGCGTGCTCGGCGACCTCCTCCAGGAAGTAGCGCGCCGACAGCCGCTTGCCCTGCAGGCGGCCCTGCATGTCGGTGACCGCGAGCAGCACCGTGTCGATCCGCCCGGCCGCCACCTCGCCGCGCAGCTCGCTGAGGTCCACGCGCCCTCCTCGCCGGAGTTTCATTGGGCTAGTGTCAGACCATTGATGTGCACCGAGGATGGGGTTGTCAAGAGCCGGAGGTGATGTTTGGACGAGTCGCGACTGACGACGGTGCTGCGGCCGGTGCGGTCGGGCAACGCCTTCGAGGAGACGGTGGAGCGGCTGCTCCAGGCCGTCAAGCTCGGGCTCGTCGTGGACAAGCTCCCGCCCGAGCGGGAGCTCGCCGCCCGGCTGGGGATCAGCCGGGTCACGCTGCGCGAGGCCATCCGCGCGCTCGCCGAGGCGGGCTACCTGGAGGTGCGCCGGGGCCGGTACGGCGGCGCGTTCGTCACCTACGCCCCGCCTGCGCCCCGGCAGGAGGACCTGCGCCGGGCCGTGGCCGACATGGGCCCCGGCCACCTGGCCGACGCGCTCACCTTCCGGACGGCCGTCGAGTGCGGCGCCGCCCAGGTGCTGGCCACCGCCGATCCGGCCGGGCCGTGGCGCGAGACGCTCCGCAGGCGCCTGGCGGAGGTCGGCTCCGCCGGACCCGGTGACTACCGCCGGCTGGACACCGCCTTCCACCTGTCGATCGCCGAGCTGACCGGCTCCCCGCTGCTCGCCGCGGCCTGCGCCGACGCGCGGCTGCGGGTCGCCGACCTGCTCAACGCGATCCCGGTGCTCCAGCGCAACATCGCGCACGCCGCCGTCCAGCACGAGGCGATCGTCGCGGCGATCCTGGCGGGTGACCCCGAGGCCGCCCGCCGCGCCGTGACCGAGCACCTGGAGGGCACGGCGGCGCTCCTGCGGGGGTTCCTGGCATAACCTGGACGGACTGTGGGGGAGTGGTTCCATCAACGGATCATCGAGACAGGACGGCTGCCGCTGTTCTGCTTCTTCGTCGCGCTGATCGTCGCCTTCGTGTTCACCCGCGTCAACGTCCGGCTCATCCGGGCACGGGTCGGCTGGTTCCGCAACGTCAGCGTCGGGGAGATGCACATCCACCACGTGGTGTTCGGCGTGGTGCTCACCCTGCTGAGCGGAGTGGCGGGGCTGCTCGTGTCGGGCGTCTCCGACACCTGGTACGCCGTGACGGCCGCGCTCTTCGGCGTCGGCGCGGCCCTGATCCTGGACGAGTTCGCGCTGATCCTGCACCTGCACGACGTCTACTGGGAGGAGGAGGGCCGCACCTCCGTCGACGCCGTGTTCGTCGCGGTGGCGGTCACCGGCCTGCTCCTGCTCGGCCTGCGCCCGCTGGGCTGGGAGGACTCCGGCCAGACCCCGCAGGGCCCCTGGACGGCGGTCGGCCTCATCGTCGCCAACCTCCTGCTCGCGGTCGTCACCCTGCTCAAGGGCAAGATCTGGACCGGCCTGGTCGGCCTGTTCGTCCCGGTCCTGCTGATCGTCGGCGCCCTGCGGCTGGCCCGCCCCGGCTCGCCCTGGGCCCACTGGTTCTACGCCTCCGCCGCGCGCCGTCCCCGGCCCGGACTGATGTCCCGCGCGGTGCGGCGGGAGAAGCGCTGGCGCCGTCCGGTCATCCAGGCCAAGATCGCCTTTCAGGAGTTCGTCTCCGGCCGCCACGACCTGCCCTCCACCCGGCTGCGCACCCGGCGCTGAATCCCCGGTCCGGTGGGCATGCTGGAGTCATGAACGCGTTCACACCCGGCACATCCGGCCCGGCTCCGGACGAGGTCCGGGACGAAGCGGCGGGCGAGGCTCCGGACGAGGCCGTCGGGTCGATGATGCGCGCCCTGCACGAGCGCGGCCTCGCCCGCGACGTCGCCGCCGTCGCGGGCGTCGCGGAGTCGTACGGATTCCGCGAGCTGGAGCGCCTCGGCCGGCTCCACACCGGTGATTTCTCGCCGGCCGAGCTGATGATGCGGTTGGAATTCGTCGATCTGATCGCCGACGAGGACTTCGAGGTGTGCGGGGCGGACACCGGCCGGATCAGGGAGATCCGGCTGTTCGCCACGGCCTGGGTGGAGGACATCAAGCTCCGCCGGGCCGAGGAAGGTGATGCCGACTACGACTTCGACGTTCCTGACATCGACTGATGGAGGGCGGGGACGAACGGGATCCTGAAAGTCCGTCTCCACCGGACCGAGTTGTCTATAATTATGTACATGACCGTTCTTCCTTTGGCTGACGCCCGAGCCCGGTTGTCAGGCATCGTCGAGTCCGCCGTGAGCACGCACGAGAGATTCGAAATCACACGTAACGGGGTGCCCGCTGCGGTACTGATGGCGGCCGACGACTACGAGACGATGCGTGAAATGATCGAAATCCTCGCCTCCTCCGAGACCGTGGCGGCGATCCGTGAAGGGCTCGCCGACCTGGAGGCCGGACGCACCCACTCCCAGGCCGAGGTAGAGGCTGAGCTCCGTCGGGCCGGCCGGTTGTGAGTGAGCGATACGAACTTCACCTCACCCGCAGAGCCAGGCAGGACCTCGCCGAACGGCTACCGGCCAAGGTGGTGCCCGCCGTCTGGGAGTTCATCACCGGGCCGCTGCTGGACAATCCTCGCCGGGTGGGTAAGCCGCTGGACGAGCCCCTCGCCCCGCAGTGGTCCGCACGACGCGGGGAGTATCGCGTGCTGTATCTGATCGACGACGATCGAATCGTGGTCCAAGTGGTCACCATCCAGCACCGGGCGGATGCCTACCGATCGCATTAGCGATCCATGTGAGCCGGTGGCAGACGATCGGCGTTCTCGCCGCTCACGCCGGGGAGAGCGGCAGGGGCATGAGCGCTGCCCGGAACCCGCTCGAGAGCGCATGGTCGAGCGGGTCCCGGGTAGGCGGTCGCCCAGTCTGACGAAGGAGTGAGCCTCGTGGAGAAGTTCGGTCTGCGTGAACTGAAGGCCCGCACCAAGCGCCTGCTGGGCAGGAGCACCGGGAACCGCCGGCTGGCCGCCGAGGGGCGGACCGAGGAGGCCGAGGCGAAGCTGCTGCGGACCCAGGAGGAGATCCTGGAGACCGTGGCCGAGGCGCGCCGCGAGCACGCCGCCCGCCGCGCCCACTGACGCCGCACGGCTTTCAACGGCCCTGGGCCAGGTCCAGGAGGAGCGCGGTCTCGGTGTCGTGACGGCCGCGGGCCAGCCGGGACGCCGCGACGGCGACCGCCAGCGCCCTGCACCAGGCCAGGACGCGGCCGGTGTCCAGGCCGAGCCGGGCGGCGGTCTCCTGCGCGCGCGCCGCGCCGCCGCCGAGGACCCAGTCGACGGCGTCGAAGGCCGGATCGCCCACGCTGGGGCGGGGGTCGATGACGACCAGGCCGCGCTCCCCGCCAGCGCTCCGGCCCCTTCGTCGGCGTCGATCAGCCGGACGACGCATGCTCTGCCCGCCCAGGCCCGCAGGGCGAGGGCCTCGGCGGTGCAGATCTCCGGTTCCGGGGTCAGCTTGAGGAAGGCGGCCGAGCCGTCCGCCCGCCGTACCCGGAAGGTGCGCGAGGTGCTCCCGTGCGGGACGGCCCCGGTGACCTCCAGGTCCCACCGCGCGGCGAGCCGCTCGACGAGCGCGGGCAGGGCGGCCAGCCAGCCGCGCACTCCGGGCCCGAACCGGGCCGCCAGGCGGGCTTCGGCGTCCGGCCCGGTGGTCGGTCCGGTGATGGGCTCGATGATGGGCCCGGTGTCCGGTGCGGAGTCCGGCGGGCTGTCCGGTGCGGTGTCCGGTGCGGCGTTCGACATGATCTGAGTCTGCCATTCACGTCAACCTCTGTTGACGCCGCTCGTGCCGTCAACCTATGTTGACCGTGTCGCCTTTGGCTGGCGAAGGGCGACTTTGGTCTATGGAAACGGGCGGAACGCTCGGGGAGACGGCATGCGCGGTAGACAGGAAGGGCGGCGGCCGGAGGCCGGCCACGCCGGTGCGGAAGGGATGAGGGTGGCCGAGACCGAGGAGACCAAGAGGACCGGGGAGCCCGGAGCAGGAGGGAAGGCCGTGCCGGTCGGCGGGGCCGGGCGGACCGGGTCGTGGCGGCTGCTGCTGGGCTACGTCCGGCCGTACCGGGGGGTGCTCGCGTTCGGCGGGGTGCTCAGCCTGGTCAGCTCGCTGGCCGGGCTGGCGATGCCGCTGCTGGCCAAGACGGTGATCGACGCGTTCGGCGAGCAGAGGTCCCTGGCCGGGCCGGTGGTCGGGCTGACGGCCGCGGTGCTGCTGGGCGCGGTCATCGGCGCGTTCGGCAGGTACGTGCTGGAGCGCATGGGCGAGGGCATCGTCTTCTCCGCCCGGCGCAACCTGGTGGACCGGATGCTCCGGCTGCGGGTCTCCGAGGTGGACCGGCTCAAGCCGGGCGACCTGCTCTCCCGGGTCACCTCCGACACCACCCTGCTGCGCGCGGTGTTCACCGACGGGATCGTCGAGTCGGTCAGCGCGGTGTTCATGCTGGTGGGCGCGATCGTGATGATGGCGCTGATGGACGGGTTCCTGCTGCTGGTCACGCTGGTGATCCTGGTCCTGGTGGGCGGGCTGGTGGGACTGGTCATGCCGCGCATCCAGCGGGCCTCGGTCGAGGCGCAGGCCTCGGTGGGGGAGATGGGCGCGGTGCTCGACCGGGTGCTGCAGGCGTTCCGCACGGTCAAGGCCAGCGGCGCCGAGGACCGGGAGATCGCGGCGGTGGGGGAGGCGGCCCGCGAGGCCCGGGACCGGGGCGTCGCGGTCGCCTGGTGGACCTCGATGGCGGGCATCTCCGCGTGGGTCGCCGCGCAGCTGGCCTTCGTCGCGGTGCTCGGCATCGGCGGGGCGCGGGTCGCCTCCGGCGCGCTGGAGGTGTCGTCGCTGATCGCCTTCCTGCTCTACCTGTTCTACCTGGTCGCGCCGGTCGGCCAGCTCGTCCAGGGGGCCACCCAGGTGCAGGGCGGCCTGGCGGCGGTGCGCCGGATCCGGGAGGTCGAGGAGCTCCCCGTCGAGGAGCCGGCCGCGCCCCGGGAGCCCCGGGACGCGGAGGCGGGCGCGGGCCCGGGGACCGGTGCGGCTCCCGCAGGAGCGGCCCGCCCCGCGGCCGGGTCCGCCGCCGGGTCCGCCGCAGAGCCGGGCGGGCGGACGGCGCCCGCCGGGGTGGTGTTCGAGAACGTGGCCTTCCGCTACGGCGACGACCGCCCGGTGGTCCACCACGACGTGTCCTTCGAGGTCCCGGCGGGCGGGATGACCGCGCTGGTCGGTCCGTCGGGGGCGGGCAAGTCCACCGTGTTCGCCCTGCTGGAGCGGTTCTACGACCACCGGGCCGGGACGATCGCCGTCGACGGCCGCGACGTCCGGCAGTGGCCGCTGGCCGAACTGCGGGCCGCGCTGGGCTATGTGGAGCAGGACGCGCCGGTGCTGGACGGCACGCTCCGGGAGAACCTCGTCTTCGCCGCCCCGGACGTGACGGAGGCGGAGCTGCGCCGGGTGCTCGGGCTGACCCGCCTGGAGGACCTGGTCGCCCGGTTCCCCGAGGGGCTGGAGACCAGGGTGGGCCACCGCGGCGTCATGCTCTCCGGAGGGGAGCGCCAGCGGGTGGCCATCGCGCGGGCGCTGCTGCGCCGCCCCCGGCTGCTCCTGCTGGACGAGGCCACCTCCCAGCTCGACGCGGTCAACGAGCTGCGCCTGCGGGAGGTGATCGCCGAGGTCGCGCGGGAGACGACCGTGCTGGTGATCGCGCACCGGCTGTCGACGGTGACCCGCGCCGAGCGGATCGTGGTGATGGAGGCGGGCCGGGTCAGGGCCGCCGGCACGCACGAGGAACTGCTCGCCGGGGACGCCCTGTACCGGGAGCTCGCGGCGACCCAGTTCCTGGTCGCCGCCGAGGACCTCACCGAGGACGTCACCCAGGACGTCACCGAGGACGTCACCGAGGACGTCACCGAGGGCGCGGCCGTGTCCGCCGCTGGAGACGTCGCCGTGGAGGGCGCGGCCGTACCCGGCGGGGAGGGCGGCAAGGAGGCCGTCTCCGTAGACTCCTGACAAAGCCTCGGCCCTGATGGGGCCTGACTTGGGAAAATAGTGCTAAAAGTCGGTTTTTTCGGGTGAGGTCGGGCATCCCGCCTCCTACGGAGTCTCTCCTCCGTTCAGGGCGCCCGCGGGCGCCCGCCGCGCCGATCCCCCGGGCCCGTCCGTGCGGGGCGGGTCCGGGACGGTGGCCGGCAGTGAGAAGGCACCCCGGGGAGTCCCTCCCCGGGGTGCTTCCTTTCCCGGGTCGATCCGCGGCCGGTCGACCCGCGGCCCCCGGGTTGACCCGTGGCCGGTGAGTGACAAATATGAATGCGTTCATTCATGCCATGAGGGAGGCTCGGCCATGACCGGCAGCCGGACCGTCCGCGCGCCGCGCGGCACCACGCTCACCGCCAGGGGGTGGCCGCAGGAGGCGGCGCTGCGCATGCTCCAGAACAACCTGGACCCCGAGGTGGCCGAGCATCCGGAGCAGCTCGTCGTCTACGGCGGCTCGGGCAGGGCGGCCCGCGACTGGCGCTCTTTCGACGCGATCGCCCGCACGCTCACCACCCTGGAGGGCGACGAGACGCTGCTGGTGCAGTCCGGCCGCCCGGTCGGCGTCTTCCGCACCCACGAGTGGGCGCCCCGGGTGCTCATCGCCAACTCCAACCTGGTGCCCGACTGGGCGAACTGGGAGGAGTTCCGCCGCCTGGAGGCCGCGGGCCTGACCATGTACGGGCAGATGACCGCCGGGTCATGGATCTACATCGGCACCCAGGGCATCCTGCAGGGCACCTACGAGACCTTCGCCGCCGTGGCCGCCAAGCGGTTCGGCGGTTCCCTGACCGGGACGATCACGCTGACCGCCGGGCTCGGCGGCATGGGCGGCGCCCAGCCGCTGGCCGTCACCATGAACGGCGGCGTGGCGATCTGCGTCGACTGCGACCCGCGCAGCATCGAGCGGCGGATCGAGCACCGCTACCTCGACGTGCGCGCCGCCGACCTCGACGAGGCGCTCCGGCTCGCCTACGAGGCCCGCGACCAGCGGCGCCCGCTCAGCATCGGCGCCGAGGCCAACGCCGCCGAGGCCGTGCCCGAGCTGCTCCGCCGGGGCGCCGAGATCGACGTCGTCACCGACCAGACGTCGGCCCACGACCCGCTGATGTACCTGCCGCTCGGCGTGGCCTTCGCCGACATGGCCGCCGAGCGGGACAAGGACCCGGCCGCCTTCACCGCGCGGGCGCGCGAGTCGATGGCCCGGCACGTGGAGGCCATGGTCGGCTTCGCCGACGCGGGCGCCGAGGTCTTCGACTACGGCAACTCGATCCGCGGCGAGGCGAAGCTGGCGGGGTACGGCCGCGCGTTCGATTTCCCCGGCTTCGTGCCGGCCTACATCCGGCCGCTGTTCTGCGAGGGCAAGGGCCCGTTCCGCTGGGCCGCGCTGTCGGGGAACCCGGCGGACATCGCCAGGACCGACCGGGCGATCCTGGAGCTGTTCCCCGACAACGAGCCGCTGGCCCGCTGGATCCGGATGGCCGGGGAGCGGGTGCGCTTCCAGGGGCTGCCCGCCCGCATCTGCTGGCTCGGGTACGGCGAGCGCCACCTGGCCGGGGAGCGGTTCAACGACATGGTGGCCTCCGGCGAGATCGAGGCCCCGCTGGTGATCGGCCGCGACCACCTGGACTGCGGCTCCGTGGCGAGCCCGTACCGCGAGACCGAGGCGATGCTCGACGGCTCCGACGCGATCGCCGACTGGCCGCTGCTGAACGCCATGCTCAACGTGGCCTCGGGGGCCGCCTGGGTCTCCATCCACCACGGCGGCGGCGTCGGCATCGGCCGGTCGGTCCACGCCGGCCAGGTCACCGTCGCCGACGGCACGGCGCTCGGCGCGGAGAAGCTCCGCCGGGTCCTGGTCAACGACCCGGGCACGGGCGTGATCCGCCACGTCGACGCCGGTTACGAGGAGGCCGCCGCGGTCGCGGACGAGCGCGGCGTCCGGGTGCCGATGCGCGAGCCGTCGTCGGCCCGGGACTGACGGCGGCGCCGAGGGGACACGGGGAACCCGGGGAATGGCCGCGGGATCCGGCCGGTTGGAGGGGGCGTGGGCGACGGACTCGATCGACTTCTGGAGGGCCGGAGGCTCTCGCCGGCGCAGCGGCGGATCGCACGCTACCTGGACGGCCACCTCGCGGAGGCGATCTTCCTGTCGAGTGTGGAGCTGGCGGACCGGGCCGGGGTGAGCCAGCCGTCGGTGACCAGGTTCGCCGCCGCGCTCGGCTTCGCCGGCTACCCCGAGCTCCGGCAGGCGCTGCGCCCCCTCGTCGTCGGCGGGAACGGCACGGGCGGACCCCTCCCGGGCTCCGCTTCCCCCGACGGCGCCCCCTCCGGGGACTCCTCCGGGGTCTCCTCCGGCGGCGGAGGGAGCCGGGCCGGGGGCGCCCCGCGCAACGGCCTGCAGGCCGCGATCGACGCGGAGGTCGGCAACCTCCGGGCGATCCGGGAGGGGCTGGCCGACCCGTCGGCCGTCACGGAGCTGGGCGCCGTGCTGGCCGGGTGCGAGCCGCTGCCGGTGCTGGGGCTGCGCGTCTCCAGCGGCCTGGCCACCACGTTCGCCTACTACGCCCGCCGGATCCACCCGGACGTGCGGCTGCTGGTCCACGGCGGGTCGGAGCTGGCCGACGGGCTGCACGCCGCCCGCCGGGCGGGGGCGGCCTGGCTGCTCGCGGTGGTGCTGCCGCGCTACCCGGCCGAGGCCGTGCGGGCGCTGGCGGACGCCCGCGGGCTCGGCCTGCGGACGGCCGTGATCACCGACCGGCCGGACGCGCCGTTCGAGGCGGACGTGGTCCTGGCCGCGCCGGTGGGCGAGCGGCTGGTGTTCGACTCGCACGCGGCGCCGCTCGCCCTGGCCATGGTGCTGGTGGAGGCCATGGCGGACGCGGCGCCGCTGCGCACCCAGGCCCGGCTGGAGGAGTACGAGCGCATGACCGACCAGGCGGGGGTCTTCGTCTGCTGACCCCCGGGCGGGCGCGTCCGGTTCCCGGGCGGCGGCCGGGTGTCCGCCCCGCCGCCCTCGGAACGACCGTCGGGAGCGGGGCGGACCGGCCGGGTCAGGCCGCCGGGAGGGGGGTCAGCCGGCCAGCTTCCGCAGGGAGCGGACCGACCAGGTCAGGGTGAGCACGCCCAGGACCAGGAAGAGGCCGAAGGCGATCGGGATGGTGGTGTCGGAGTAGTCCCCGGCGAACATGGCACGGCCGGCCTCGACCGCGTGGTAGAGCGGGTTGAACCGCGCCGCGGTCTGCATCCAGTCGGGGGCGACCGACATCGGCAGCATCAGGCCGGACAGCAGCATCAGCGGGAGCAGGAAGAACTGCACGATCTGCGACATACCGTTCTCGTCGCGCACCGCGAGCGCCAGGCCGTACGACAGGTTGGCGGCGAACAGGCCGGTCACCGCCATGAGCAGCAGCATGAGGCCGATCGCGGGCAGGCCGATCCGCAGGCCCATCAGCGCGGCCACGCCCAGGATGACCAGTGACTGCAGGACCAGCATGATCATGTCCTTGGCCACCCGGCCGAGGATGATCGCGGGCCGCCAGGCCTGGCTGACGGCGAGCCGCTCCAGCACCCCGTTGCGGGTCTCGTTGATCATGCCGAACCCGGCGAACATCGACCCGAACAGGGCGATCATCATCAGCGCGGCCGGGGTGAACACGACCAGCGCCTCCTCCAGCGTGCCGTTCGGGGTGATGCTGGTCAGCAGCGGGGCGAACAGCAGCAGGTACAGGACGGGCTGCATGATGCCGAGGATGGGCCAGGCCGGGTTGCGGCGGAGGGTCCCGAGCTCGTGGCCCAGGAACAGCATGGTGTGGCGGAACATCGGGGGGTCGTTCCTCTCGGGGTCAGGCGGCGTCGCGCAGGGAGCGGCCGGTGTGCTTCAGGAAGACGTCGTCGAGCGTGGCCCGGTCGAGGGCGATGGACCGGATGGCCAGACCGCCGGCCTCCAGGGCGCGCAGCAGCGCCGGCAGGTTGTGCTCGCCGTCGTCGAGGTAGGCCCGCAGGGACCCGCCCTCCTCCTGGGTCTCCTTGATGTACGGCTCGGCGTCCAGCAGGGCGCGGGCCGCGGCCAGGTCGTCGAGCCGGAGGGTGACGACGTCGCCGGCGACCTCCTTCTTGAGCTCGGCCGCGGTGCCCTCGGCGACGATCCGGCCGTGGTCGACGATGACCAGGCGGTCGCAGAGCGCGTCGGCCTCGTCCAGGTAGTGGGTGGTCAGCAGGACGCTGGTGCCCTGGTCGCGCAGCGCGCGGATCTCGTCCCAGAGGTTGGCGCGGTTCTGCGGGTCGAGGCCGGTGGTGGGCTCGTCCAGGAAGACCAGCGGCGGCCGGTTGACCAGCCCGATGGCCAGGCTGAAGCGCCGCTTCTGTCCGCCGGAGAGGGTCTTGACCGGCCGGTCGGCGATCTCGGCCAGGCTGAAGGCGGCCATCAGCTCGTCGGCGCGGGCCAGGGCCTGCGCGCGGGAGAGCCCGGCGATCCGCGCGGCCATGACGAGGCTCGCGCGGCCGGGGGCGTTGTCGTCGATCCCGCCGGCCTGGCCGACGTAGCCGATCTTCTCCCGGACCTTGGCGGCCTCCTTCACCACGTCGAACCCGGCCACCCGCGCGGTGCCCGAGGTGGGCACGGTGAAGGTGGCGAGCATGCGGACCGTGGTGGTCTTGCCCGCGCCGTTGGGACCGAGGCAGGCGAAGATCTCGCCTTCGCCGACGGACAGGTCGATGCCGCGCACGGCCTCGACCTCCTCCGTCCTGCCGCGCCCGCGTCTGGCGACGAAGGTCTTGCGCAGGTCGTGCGCTTCGATGATCATCTGGTCTCCGTTCACGGTGGGATGCCGAGCATGGTGCCTCTCACGGGGGGAGGGGCAACCGGTTTTCTCAGGTGTGCTCCGGACGCGCCGGGCGGGGCCGTACGGAAGGGGCGACCCCGGAGGGCTCCCCGTCTGCTCCCGCGGGCCCTCAGGGGAGTTCGCCGCGGCCGACCCTGCCGACGGCGTCCTCGATCCAGGTCAGCTGGGCCTGGAGCTGGGCCGCGTTGAGGCGGAGGGTCTCGTCGATGTGCCGGGGCGCCCCGTGGCCGCGCTTGGCCTCGATCGCCCGCCCGAGCATCTCGATCGCGGCCCGCAGCTGCACCGCCCTCGCCTTCATCGCGGCGGTCAGGTCGGCGGGGGAGAGGCGGTCCATGAAGGTCAGCGCGACCTGGAAGGGGTCCACGATGGGCTTGATCTCCCACCAGTGGCTCATCAGCCGCGCCAGGAACTCCGCCCGGCCCGCCTCGGTGATCTCGTAGAGCGTCCTGCCGCCCTTCCCCTCCTCCACGCGGTGCAGGAGGCCTTCGTCCGCCATCTTGCCGAGGCCGTGGTAGATCGAGCCGTAGGCCACGTTGGCCCAGGCGTCGGCGCCCCACATCTCCAGGCGGCGCCGTACCTCGTAGCCGTGCAGGGGTCCGTCGAGGAGCACACCGAGAAGGAGAACACGAGTGGAGGACATACTCAAGTTTTTATTCAAATTTGTGTATCTGTCAAGCGGAGGGCAAGGAGAGCGGCCCTCCACGGGCGGCGTTCCCCCGCATCCTCACTGTCAGCCCAGGAGCTCGACGTACCCGTCGGTTCCGTGCACGCGGATCCGCTGCCCGTCCCGGATCCGCCGGGTGGCCTGCTCCACGCCCACGACGGTCGGCAGGCCGTACTCCCGGGCGATCACCGCGCCGTGGGTCATCAGACCGCCCACCTCCGTCACCAGGCCCGCGATCCCGACGAACAGCGGCGACCAGCCGGGGTCCGTGAAGGCCGTGACCAGGATGTCGCCCGCTTCGAGCGCGGCCTCCGCCAGGTCGAGGACGACGCGGGCCCTTCCCTCGACGGTCCCGGCGGACACCGGCAGGCCGACCAGTGCGCCGGCCGGCGCGTCGTCGCGCCGGTACGCCCCGCTGAGGGCCTCGCCGTCCGAGGTGAGCACCCGGGGCGGGGTGAGCGCGCGGTAGGACCGGAACGCGTCCTTGCGCCGCCGGATGAGCCGCTCATCCGCCCGGCCGGTGCGCACGACGTCGCGGAACTCCTGGAACGTGAGGAAGAAGACGTCCTCCTCCTCGGCGAGCACGCCGGCCCGCACGAGGCGCCCGGCCTCCCCCATCAGGGCCTGCCTGTAGACGGAGTAGCGGCTGACGATGTCGTACTTCGGGTACTCCCGGTACCCGATGAAGGTCCGGACCCGGTCGATCATCCGCTCGGTCTCGCCGGCCTTCCGGTCCCCGTCCGGCAGGGCACGCAGGCGTGACAGCACGTCCCGCTCCTTCTCCAGAGCCTTCCGCCGCCCCTGCTCGAAGCGCCGTGCGGCGGCGCCCGGCTCGACGTTCCTGACGTGGTCGAGGAGCACGGGCACGAGCGTGGCGGGGCGCTCGCGCCAGCGCGGCCTGGTGATGTCGATCTCACCGACGCAGCGCATGCCGTACCGGTCGAGGTAGGCCTCGATGGCGTCGCGCGCCTCGGCCCCGCCCGGCAGCTCCGCCAGCCCGTCCAGGAAGCCGTCGTCCTCGACGCCCCGCAGGAACGCCACCACCTGCGGATGCGGGCGGATCACGTCGGCGAGGTCGAGCAGCGCCAGTCCCATCTCCGAGGTGACGTTGCCGGGGGCGGACAGCGTGAGGGTGTCGGCCGCGTTCCTCTCGCCCAGCCACGCGTGCAGCCTGTCGTTGAGCCACCACGTGGCCTCCATCCCCGCCCTGATCACCTGCATGCTCAGCGGATCGCCGAGGATCCGCTTGTGCTCGTCGAAGGCCGTCAGCAGGAAGTCGAACAGCGCCGGCCCGGTCTTCGTCCGGATGGCGCGCTCCAGGGCGGCGACGGAGGCCCGGCTGCGCTCCATCAGCCCGGTGACGACGGCCGGATCGGTCTCGATCGGGGCGGGCGGGCCGCCGTCCGGCGGTCCGTCGGGACCCGTGTCCGGGAGCGACGGGACGAAGCCGCGGTCGAGGACGGTCTCCAGCGCGTCCCTGGTCAGCGGATCGCCTCTCCCGACGAGGTCCAGGAGGCCGGCGCGGCCCGCGGGCGAGGCCAGGCGCGCGGTGACGTCGACGAACAGCCTCCCGCCGGCCTCGTGCATCGGCGCCATGGCCGTCAGCCGCCACATGGAGAGCCCCAGGGGCTTCATGGGGTCGGTCATCATCTGCTGATGACCGACGGAGACGTAGACGCGGTTCTCCCGGTCACCGGCCTCGGGGACGGGGACGGGGAACAGCGTCGTGACCGGCCGGCTCTGGACGATGTGGAGGCCGTCGTCGGCCAGGCACCATTCGATGTCCTGCGGACGGCCGAAGCGCGCTTCGATCCGCCGCCCGAGCCGCACGAGCCGTACGGCCTGCGCATCCGTCAGCGCCGGCCGCTCCCGCCGCGGGCCGGTCACCGCTTCCCGCGCCCCGCCGGTCGGCGGGGTGGGAACGGCACGCCGTTCGGCGGCGGGCGCCCTGGCGACGACCTCGCCGTCCCGCACCGTGAAGACGTCCGGGTCCACCAGGCCGGAGACCAGGGCCTCGCCGAGGCCGAAGCAGGCCTCCACGGTGGCGGTCCTCCGGTCGCCCGTGACGGGGTCGGCCGTGAACAGGACGCCGGACGCGCGGGGGAGGACCATCCGCTGCACGACCACGGCCATGCGGACCGCACGGTGGTCGACGCCGTTGCGCCGGCGGTAGGTCACGGCCCGCTCGGTGAACAGCGAGGCCCAGCACCGGCGGACGTGCCGGAGGACCGCCGCCGCTCCCACGACGTTCAGGTACGTGTCGTGCTGGCCGGCGAAGGAGGCCGTCGGCAGGTCCTCCGCCGTCGCGCTGGACCGGACGGCGCAGGCCGCCCGCCCGCCGAGCCGGGCGAGCGCCCGGGTGATCGCCGCCGCGAGGTCGCCCGGGATCGCGGTCCCTTCGATGGTGCCGCGGATCTGCGCGCTGAGCGTGCGGACCGCCTCCCGGTCGTCCGGGTCCAGGCGCGACAGCCGGTCGAGCAGGTCGTCGACCGGCGGCGCTTCCGCCATGATCCGCCGGAAGGCGTCCGTCGTCACGCAGAAGCCGTCCGGCACGCGGACGCCGTCGATCCGCGACAGCCCGCCCAGGTGCGCGCCCTTGCCGCCGACGAGCGCGACCTGCGTCTCGTCGACCTCGTGGAGACCCACCACGTACCGCTCGATCATTGCGACACCTCCGAGTCGCCGCAGGTTGCGGCATCGGCTGACGATTCTGCGCGGTGACCCGGGTCTTGCGGCAAGCCCCCCGGCGCGCTGTACGTTGAGAGTGGCGAGGAGGGCTCTCCTCGCTTCTCGCCTTTCGCCGCCCGGTCGAACCGGTGGGGTCCCCGCGAAGCGGTGGCGCCGCCGCCGTCAGGTCGTCGCCCGTCGGCGTGACCGCTGACGTGACCGCCGCCGTCCCCGGCGCGGATCCCCGCCGTGATCCCGCGATGTCACCGGGGTTAGGGTGGGCCGCATGTCAGCACGCCCGACCGCACTGGTCACCGGAGCCTCCCGAGGGGTGGGGGCCGCCGTGGCCCGTGCCCTGGCCCCCACCCACGACCTGCTGCTCGGCGGGCGCGACCGCGACGCGCTGGACGGCGTGGCCGCCGAACTGCCCGGCGCGCGGCCCTGGCCGGTGGAGCTGACCGCCGTCACCGCGGCCGACGTCGCCGGGATCGACCGGCTCGGCGTGCTGGTCCACAGCGCGGGCGTGGCGACGCTGGGGCGGATCGAGGAGGCCCCGGCCGAGGTGTGGCGGCGCACGATGGAGGTCAACGTGGTCGCGGTGGCCGAGCTGACGCGGCTGCTGCTGCCGGCCCTGCGCGCCGCCGGCGGGCACGTCGTGCTGGTCAACTCCGGTGCCGGGCGGCGGGCCAACCCGACCTGGGGCTCCTACGCCGCGAGCAAGTTCGCGCTGCGGGCCTTCGCCGACGCGCTCCGGCTGGAGGAGCCGGGGCTGCGGGTGACCACGGTCTACCCGGGGCGGGTGGACACCGACATGCAGCGCGGGGTGCGCGAGCAGGAGAACGGCGCCTACGAGCCGGACAAGTACCTGCGGGCGGACTCGGTGGCGCGGGCCGTGCTGGCGGCGGTGACGGCCTCCCCGGACGCCCACATCACCGAGATCACCGTCCGGCCGTCGGCGGGGCCGGCGAACTGACCTCCGGCGGGGCCGGGGCGCCGGCCGCCGGCGGGCGTCCGGGCCGCCCGCCGGCGAGCCCGCACACGGCCCTCGACCCGGACACGGCCCTTGACGCCGTAGACGGCCCTCGACCCGCGGCGCGGAGAGGGGCGCGGCCCGCCCGGCCGTGCCCCCCTCCTCCGCGCCGCGGTCCTGTCCGCGTCAGCAGCTCAGGCCGCGTCAGCAGCTCAGGCCGCGTCAGCAGCTCAGGCCGCCGCCCGGGGCGACGCCCAGGATCCGGGTGAACCTCTCGTAGGAGGCGATCCGGCTCTGCACCTGCGCGGGGTTGCGCCCGCCGCACTCCAGGCCGCCGTTGATGCTGCGGATCGTCTCACCGAAGCCGAGGCCGCCCACCATCGCGTTGTGCGGGGTCATCGTGCCGGGGCCGCTCTGGGTGTTCCAGTACCACAGGGCGGTCTTCCAGGCGATCGCCGCGTCGGTCTGCACCAGGTTCGGGTTGGCCAGCAGGTTGACGCCGAGCGCGTCGCCCGCCGCCTTGTAGTTGAAGTTCCAGCTCAGCTGGACCGGGCCGCGGCCGTGGTACGCCGACTGGCCGGCGGGGCAGCCGTAGGACTGGCTCCGGTCGCAGTAGTGCGAGTAGTTCGCGGTGTTCTGCTCCACCACGTGGACCAGGCCGCCGGTCTCGTGGTGGACGTTGGCCAGGAAGGCCGCCGCCTCCTGCCTCCGCACCGTGTCGCTTCCCGTCTTCGTGAAGCCCGGGTAGGCGCTGAGCGCCGCGGTCAGACCCTTGTAGGTGTAGAAGGGGTTCCGGCCCGGGAACATCTGGTCGAACTGCGCCTCGCTGACGACGAAGCCCGACGGGTTCGACGGGTTCGACGGGGGCGGGGTCGAGGGGCCGGGGTTCGCGCCGCCGCAGGCGTGCGGCTCCCAGTACCACGTGCTGATGACCGGGTCGTAGCCCGGGTTGTCGTGCTCGGCCCGGTAGTACCTCCCGTCGGTGTACCGGACGATCGAACCGGCGGCGTACCACGTGCCGGCCCTCCAGGCGGGGTGGCCGCACGTCCCGGACGCGGGCGGCTGCGCGGGGGTGGAGGAGCCGCCGCCGCACGCGCCCTTGTCCGCCCAGACGCCGGAGGAGGAGGCGCCGGGGGCCTCGTTCCGGGTCCACCACTTGGCCGACCAGTTGCGCCCCCTGTAGGAGACGTTCGCACCACCCGTGTAGGCCGTCGCGGCGTTCCACGCGGCCGCGCAGTCGGCGGCGGAGGCGGGGGACGCCGGTCCGGCGACCGTGAGCGCGCCCGCGGCGGTCGCCGCGACGGCGAGGGACGACATGATGCGCTGTCTCGACACCTGATCAACTCCTTGGCGCGGCCCGCGGCCGCGCGCGATCGACGATGGTGGACCGGCCCGCCCGCGCGCGCCGCACCGTGGCTTCCGCCGGACGGGCCGGAGAGGGGAGGCCCGTGTGCCCGGAATGCTGGCAGATGTCGGCTTAACGGCGCCTTAAGTGATCCTTTCGGTCTCCCTATCGGTCCGCCGTATCGCCAATGAATGGATTCATTCACATAATGGGGAGGTGTTCGACGAGATGTGGGGTGCCATCGAGCACCTCGGACGCGACGGCCGGACCGGCGGCTACCTGCGTGACGCGTGGTCGCCCGCCGACCTGGAGCTGCGGGAGTGGTTCCGGCAGGAGGCCGCCCGGCGCGGCCTGGACCTGCGCGAGGACCGCAACGGCAACCTCTGGGCCTGGCGGGGCGACCCCTCGCGGCGCCCCGGGGTGGTCACCGGCAGCCACCTCGACTCGGTACGGCAGGGCGGCGCCTTCGACGGCCCCCTCGGGATCGTCTCGGCCTTCGCCGCCCTCGACCTGCTCGACGCCCGGGGCTTCGCGCCGGACCGGCCGCTGGGGATCGCCTGCTTCACCGACGAGGAGGGCGCCCGGTTCGGCGTCCCGTGCACCGGCTCCCGGCTGCTCACCGGCGTCCTCGACCCCGACCGGGCCCGCGGCCTGACCGACGACGACGGCTCCCGCCTGGCCGACGTGCTCCGCCGGGCCGGACGGGACCCCGGCGCGCTCGGCCGGGACGACGAGACCCTCGGGCACGTCGGCGCCTTCGTCGAGCTCCACGTCGAGCAGGGCCGGGGGCTGGTCCACGCCGGCGCCCCGGTCGGCGTCGCGAGCGCGATCTGGCCGCACGGGCGCTGGCGGTTCGACTTCCGCGGCCGGGCCGACCACGCGGGCACCACCCGGCTGGAGGACCGCGACGACCCCATGCTGCCCTTCGCCCGGACCGTGCTGCGGGCCCGAGAGTCCGCCCGGCGCCGCGGCGTGGTCGCCACCTTCGGCAGACTGCGCGTCTCACCCGGCAGCGCCAACGCCATCCCCGGCCTGGTCAGCGCCTGGCTGGACGCCCGCGGCGGGGACGCCGCCGCGGTCCGGGCCCTGGTCGCCGAGCTGGCCGAGTCGTCCGGGGCCGAGGTGGGCGAGGAGTCGTGGACCCCGGCCGTCGACTTCGACGCCGCCCTGCGGGACCGCCTGGCGTCGGCCGCGGGGGCCGTCGTCGCCGCGGCCCGGTCCGCCGGGCGGCGTCCGTCCGCCGGGCACGGTCCGGAGGACGGGTCCGCTCCGGAGCCGCCCGCCGGGCCCGTGCCGGTGCTGCCCACCGGGGCCGGGCACGACGCCGGGATCCTCGCCGCCGCCGGGGTTCCCAGCGCGATGGTGTTCGTCCGCAATCCAACGGGCATCTCACACTCTCCGGAAGAACACGCGGAGGCGTCCGACTGCCACCTGGGCGTCGCCGCCCTGGCCGCCACCTTGGAGGAGCTGTGTCGGAGCTGACCTACTGGTGCGAACTGGCCTGGCTGCCGCCGGGCGAGGTCGCCGCGGGCGTCGTCGTCACGGTCGGGGGCTCCCGGATCACGGCGGTCACGCCGGGCGTGGCCGAACCGCCGGCCGGGGCCGTCCGCCTGCGCGGCCTGACCCTCCCCGGTCTCGCCAACGCCCACTCCCACGCCTTCCACCGGGCCCTGCGCGGGGTGACCCAGGCGGAGAAGGGCAGCTTCTGGACCTGGCGCGAGCAGATGTACGGCGTGGCCCGCGGCCTGGACCCCGACTCCTACCTGCAGCTGGCCCGGGCGGCGTTCGCCGAGATGGCGCTGGCCGGGATCACCTGCGTCGGGGAGTTCCACTACCTGCACCACGGGCCGGACGGCACGCCGTACGACGACCCCAACGCGATGGGGCACGCGCTCGTGGCGGCGGCGCGCGAGGCGGGGCTGCGGATCGCCCTGCTGGACGCCTGCTACCTGAGCGGCGGGATGGGCGTCGCGCTGGACGGCGTGCAGCACCGGTTCACCGACGGCGACGCCGAGCGGTGGGCCGTACGCGCCGAGGCCCTGTGCGCCGCCTACGACGGCGCGCCGGACGTGGAGATCGGCGCGGCCGTGCACTCGGTCCGCGCGGTCCCGCCCGAGCACCTGCGCACGGTCGCGGCCTTCTCCCACCACCACGGGGTCCCGCTGCACGTCCACGTCTCCGAGCAGCGGGCCGAGAACACCGCCTGCGTCGAGATGTACTCCGCCACGCCCGTCCAGGTGCTGCACGAGCACGGCGTGCTCGGCCCGCGCACGACCGCCGTGCACGCCACGCACGTCTCCGAGGCGGACGTCTCGCTGCTGGGGCAGTCCGCCACGTACGTGTGCATGTGCCCGACGACCGAGCGGGACCTGGCCGACGGCATCGGCCCGGCGCGGGCGATGTTCGAGGCGGGCTCGCCGATCACGCTCGGCTCCGACAGCCACGCGGTCGTCGACCTGTTCGAGGAGGCCCGCGCGGTCGAGCTGGACGAGCGGCTGGCCACCGAGCGGCGCGGCCACTGGCGGGCCGCCGAGCTGCTGACGGCCGCCACCGCCGCCGGGCACGCCTCGCTGGGCTTCCCCGACGCGGGCACGCTCTGCCCGGGGGCCTGGGCCGACCTGGTCTCCGTCCGGCTCGACTCGGTCCGTACGGCGGGCAGCGGCGCGTCCGCCGGGGGCCTGGGCGCGGCCGAGGCCGTGGTGTTCGCCGCCACGGCCGCCGACGTGCACGCGGTGGTCTCCGGGGGCCGCCAGGTCGTCGCCGAGGGGCGGCACGTCCTGGGGGACGTGGGCACGCTGCTGGAGACCGCGATCGGCGCGGCGCGAGGGGTGGGCGTGTGACGAGCACGGTCTTCGACCGGATCGGCCTGCTGTACACCGGCGACCCCGAACGGGAGGAGATCGCCGGCGCCGCGCTGGTCGTCGAGGACGGCCGGGTGGTGTGGACCGGCCGGGCGGGGGACGACCCGGGCGCGGACGAGCGGGTGGACGTCGACGGCCGCTGCGTGCTGCCCGGGTTCGTCGACAGCCACGCCCACCTGGTCTTCGCCGGCGACCGCACCGCCGAGTTCACCGCCCGCATGTCGGGGGAGCGCTACACCGCCGGGGGCATCCGCACCACGGTCGAGGCCACCCGCGCGGCCACCGCGCCCGAGCTCGCGGCCGGGACCGCCGCGCTGGTGGCCGAGATGCTCGCCCAGGGCACGACCACCGTCGAGATCAAGAGCGGCTACGGGCTCACCGTCGAGGACGAGCGGCGCTCCCTGGAGATCGCCGGGGGCTTCACCGAGGAGACGACGTACCTGGGCGCGCACGTCGTGCCCCCCGACGCCGCCTCCGCGGACGACTACGTGCGCACGGTGACCGGGGAGATGCTCACGGCCTGCGCGCCGTACGCGCGCTGGGTGGACGTCTTCTGCGAGCGCGGCGCGTTCGACGCCGACCAGAGCAGGCAGGTCCTCACCGCCGGGATCGAGGCCGGGCTGCTGCCGCGCGTGCACGCCGGCCAGCTCGGGGAGGGGCCGGGCGCGCTGCTCGCGGCGGAGCTGGGCGCCGCCTCCGCCGACCACTGCACCCACCTGACCGACGCCGACGTCGAGGCGCTCGCCTCCGCCGGGGTGGTGGCCACCCTGCTGCCCGGGGCGGAGTTCTCCACCCGCTCGCCGTACCCGGACGCCCGCCGCCTGCTGGCGGCCGGGGCCACCGTGGCGCTGGCCACCGACTGCAACCCGGGCTCCTCCTTCACCTCGTCCATGCCGTTCTGCGTGGCGCTGGCCGTGCGGGAGATGGGGATGACGCCGCTGGAGGCGGTCCGGGCCGCCACGGGCGGCGGGGCGGCGGCGCTGCGCCGCACCGACGTCGGCGCGCTCACCGCGGGGGCCCGCGGAGACCTGGTGGTCCTGGACGCGCCCTCCTACGTGCACCTGGCGTACCGCCCGGGGGTACCTCTGGTGCTGCAGGTCTGGAAAGGGGGCCGCCGGGTCGTTTGACGGGCGCCGTCCCGGGTAATCCGCACTGCTCGTGTCATGACGGCCGGAGGCATCCTCCTTGAGGAGGAAACCGAAACCGTTCTCCGGGCGTAGTTCTTTAGGGAATCTTTGCCCTGATCCACACGTTGATTGGGCAAGCGACGTGTCCGTGCGCGCGGGGCGATCTGAAGCGAGCGGGCGGGCACGCCATAAGCAGGCGGAGCGAGGTGCCATCGAATGGCAAGGCCGACGGGGAATCGGACGCAGGACCAGCACGTCTCGGATCGGGACCTGCTCGGGACCTACCTGGCGGAGATCGGACGGGTCCCGCTGCTGACCGCGGAGGAGGAGGTCGAGCTCGCCAAGCGGATCGAGGCGGGCCTCTTCGCGGAGCAGCTGCTGGACGGCGGGGGGGCGGAGCCGAGGATCGGCGACGCCGCCGACGAGGAGCTCGAACGGCTGGCCGTTTCGGGACAGCGGGCCAAAGACGAATTCATCCAGGCCAATCTACGTCTTGTGGTGGCGGTCGCGCGCAAATACTCCGGGCGCGGAATGCCGTTGATCGATCTGGTTCAGGAGGGGAACCTCGGACTGGTCCGCGCGGTGGAGAAATTCGACTACCGGCGCGGGTACAAGTTCTCGACCTACGCCACCTGGTGGATCCGCCAGTCCGTGGGCCGCGCGATCCACGAGCAGGCCCGGCCGGTCCGGCTGCCCACCCACGCCGGGGAGCAGATGACCCGGCTGATGCGGGTCCGCCGCGACATGCTGGCCGAGTTCGACGCCGAGCCGACGGACGCCGACCTGGCGGCGGTGCTGGAGCTGCCGATCGAGCGGGTCCGCGAGCTGCGCCGGTGGGCCTCCGACCCGGTCTCGCTCCAGCTCGGGGTGGGGGACGAGGACGAGACGGAGCTCGGCGACATGATCGCCGACGAGACGTGGGCCGATCCCGAGCAGCAGGCCATGGACATCCTGGAGCGCGAGCGCCTGGAGCAGTGGCTGACCGGGCTGGAGGGGCAGACGCGCGAGATGCTCCGCTGGCGCTACGGCCTGATCGACGGGCGCGAGCACACGCTCACCGAGGTCGGCGAGCGCTACGGCATCGGCCGCGACCGCGCCCGCCGCATCGAGCGCGACGCGCTGGCCCGCCTCCGCAAGATGGCCACCGCCGCCTGACCTTCCGCCGGCTCCCGTTGTTCCCGGCCGGGTCCCGTCTGTGCGGTGGTCCGGTCGGGCTCGGTGCGCACGGAGGCGGAACAGGGTCAGGCGATCTTGTATTCCGTGTCGCCGAAGTCCGCGACCACACGCATCTTTCCGCCCAGCGCCTCCACATAAGCGCGCAGAGTGGACACCTCGACGCGGTCCAGCTCTCCGTGCTCGATCGCCGACACGCGCGGTCCGGACACTCCCATCGCGGCGGCCACGTCGCGTTGGGTCAGCTCCTGCTCCCTGCGGATATCGGCCAGCTTGTGCGCCCGCACCTCCGCGGCGAGCCGCTCCATCATCGCGCTCTTCTCGGCTTCTGAGCGCACCGGCAACCCGGCCGCCCGACGGCGCTCGTGCGCCTGCCGCTTGACCTCGTCCCATCCCACGGTGCTCATTCGTACTCCCTGGTGCTCAGCTCGGTGACGTGCTGTGCGTAGCGTTTCTCCGCGATCACGATGTTCTCGTCGTACCAACGAGTCCAGTTTCCCGATTTGTCGCCTGCGACCAGCAGGACGGCGCGTCGTACCGGGTCGAAAGCGAAGATTATTCTGATCTCGCTGGATCCCGACGACCCTGGCCGTAGTTCTTTGAGATGGTGGTTGTCCGAGCCTTTGAGGCGGTCGACCAGCGGGCGACCCAAGGTCGGCCCTACCCGGGCGAGCATGTCGATCGCGTCTTCCACCTGCTCTGCGCTTTCCCAGTCCTCCTCGCACAGCCGGTCGAACCACTGCCTCACCTCGACCACGAGGACGACTTCCCAGCTCGCCATGCATCCAACTTAACTCCAGTATTAAGTTGTGGGCAAGCCGCAGCCCGCCGTCCCTGCAAGGGAATCGCTGGGCGACCGGAGAGCGAACGACCACGATCCGCATCGAGCGCGACGCGCTGGCCCGCCTCCGCAAGATGGCCACCGCCGCCTGACCTTCCGCCGGCTCCCGGCCGGGATCCCGTTCTCGTACGGTGGTCCGGCCGGGAGCCGTTGTGGCCGCCCTGCCAGGAAGGAGCTCAGAGCCGGGCGCCGCAGGGAGCGGTACGGGCGGTCCGGTCAGGTCATGCGCCGTCGGTCCAGAAGAGCCGGAGTCTGGCGATGGCGGCTTCCCTGGTCATCCGCGCGATCTCGGCTTCGGCCAGGCCGACCTTGGTGATGAGCAGGTGGACGAGGTCGGCGGGAAGCGTCTCGGCGGGAACGACCGGGACTCCGCGGCCCGGTTTGCCGCCTTCCTTCACGCACGTCCAGAACTCCTCCTCGGTGACGGCGAGCTGGTCGCGGAGGATGTGGCTCCAGAGGCCGCGGCCGTAGGAGGTGCGGTCGGGGGGATGGGAGATCCTGGTGCGCAGGACACGGCCGTCGGGAAGGCGCAGCTCGTAGGTGACGTGGTGGGTGCCCGAGCGGCCCCGGGCGTCTCTGACCGGGGTCCATCCCTCCACCGGGCAGAACCGCTCGTGCTCTGCTCTGGTGGCCTGGGGCCAGGTCATGCGGCCTGCCCGGTGAGCCAGCGGCGGAGCTCCTCGTCGTCGCTGAGGGCGATCAGCTGGACCAGGCCCCAGTTCTCCCGGTGGTTGGGGGCGTTGAGCAGGTGGTCCTGCCAGTCCTCGGCGTATTCGCGCAGGGCGTCGACCATCTCGCCGATCGCCTCTTCGAAGGTGGATCCGTCCGCGGCGACCGGGAGGCCGGGGATGAACACCGACCAGCCGCCGTCCTCGGCGACCACCTCGGCGCGCGAGGGGGTGACGGCGGCCAGGAAGTGCTTCAGCCGTTCCGCGTCCACCACGACCGCCCGCGTCTCCTCACGCCGGACGGTGGCGGTCCGGCCGAGCGCCGCCGCGTCCAGGAGATCTTTCAGATGCGCTCGCGCCTCGGTGTAGCTGTCGTAGTGGAGAGAGCTCATGCCGCCTTCTTCCGGATCCGTCGGCCGCATTCTCCGGCACAGGAGTACGTCACGTACTCAGAGTACGTCACGTACTCGGCGGGGAGGAAGTGTCGGTTCCTTGCGACGGCCTGGAAACCGGTGGCCGAACGCCGCAGGATGTGAACCGGTCATGCAGGCTCAGCCGCCGTGCGAATGCGGTTACGGGTGGTCGTCCTTTGGGGTGTGAGCCGTCCGAAACGAGGTCGAAACATCATCCCGGCGGGTTTCACAGATGTGAAACATGCGCGGTCGTGCCCCGAAACGGCGGGCGAAGACGCTGTGGCGCACGGAAGGGAAAACCTTGGCGGAACCGGTCGGGACGCGTGATGCGGACCGGGGCCCGCGGGGCGAGGCGGACCCCGTCCGTCAGGCACGTCAGTGCGCGGCCGGTCGACGAAGCCCTGGAAGCGCCCACTGCGACTGCACAACCGGCCACACGCCAATCGGAAGGAGGGTCGCATCAGATGAAGATCGATGGCGGCTCCACTGCCTGGATGCTCATGAGCACCGCGCTCGTCCTGCTCATGACACCGGGCCTCGCGTTCTTCTACGGAGGCATGACCAGGGCCAAGAGCGTCCTCAACATGATGATGATGTCCTGGGTGAGCATCATCGTGGTGACGGTCGCCTGGGTCCTGTACGGACACTCGCTGGCCTTCGACGCGGCCGGCGACGGAAGCGGCGTCATCAACAAGATCGTCGGCGGTCTCGACAACCTCGGGCTGAGCGGGCTCGTCGACACCGCCACCAAGGACGACGGCACGGGCATGCCCAGCCTCGTCTTCTCCGCCTTCCAGATGACCTTCGCGATCATCACCGTCGCACTGATCAGCGGCGCGCTCGCCGACCGGGTCAAGTTCGGCGCCTGGGTGGTCTTCGCGCTCGTCTGGGCGACCCTCGTCTACTTCCCCGTGGCCCACTGGGTCTGGGGCGGCGGGTGGCTGAGCAACCTCGGCATCGAGGACTTCGCCGGCGGCACGGTCGTGCACATCAACGCCGGCGCCGCGGCCCTGGCGGTCGCTCTGGTCATCGGCAAGCGCGTCGGCTGGCGCAAGGACCCGATGCGCCCGCACAACCTCACGCTCGTCCTGCTCGGCGCGGGCCTGCTCTGGTTCGGCTGGTTCGGCTTCAACGCCGGCTCCGAGCTCGCCGTGGACGGCACCACCGGCCTGGCGTTCATGAACACCCAGATCGCCACCGCGGTGGCGGCCGGCTCCTGGCTCATCGTGGAGAAGCTCCGCGACGGCCACTCCACCACCCTCGGCGTCGCCTCCGGCGCGGTGGCCGGCCTGGTCGCGATCACCCCGGCCTGCGGCTTCGTCGACCCCTGGGCGGCGGTCGTGATCGGCCTGCTCGCCGGCGTCGCCTGCGCCTACGGCGTCGGCCTGAAGTACCGGCTCGGCTACGACGACTCGCTCGACGTGGTCGGCGTGCACATGGTCGGCGGCGTCGTCGGCGCGGTGGCGCTGGGCTTCGTCGCCGCCTACCCGTTCGCCGACGGCCAGGAGAAGGGCCTGCTCTACGGCGGCCCGATCTCCCAGCTCGGGGTGCAGGTGCTCGGCCCCGTCGCGGTCGGCGCCTACTCCTTCGTCGTCTCGTGGATCCTCGCCAAGGTGATCGACAAGACGATGGGCTTCCGGATCTCCGCCGAGGACGAGGTCGCGGGCATCGACATCACCACCCACGCCGAGACCGGCTACGACCTCGGCACCGTCCACTCCTCCGGAGTGGCGTCCCCCAACGGCCCGGCCGTCGTTCCGGCCGCGAAGAAGGTAGAGGCATGAGACTCATCACCGCGGTCATCAAGCCCTTCAAGCTCGACGACGTGAAGGCGGCCCTGGAGCAGTTCGGCGTCAAGGGCATGACGGTCAGCGAGGCCAGCGGCTACGGCCGCCAGCGCGGGCACACCGAGGTCTACCGGGGCGCCGAGTACCAGGTGGACCTGGTGCCCAAGGTCCGGCTGGAGGTGCTCGCCGAGGAGGAGGACGCCGAGGACGTGATCGACGTCATCGTCAAGGCGGCGCAGACCGGCAAGATCGGTGACGGCAAGGTCTGGTCCGTCCCGGTCGACACCGTCATCCGGGTCCGCACCGGCGAGCGCGGCCCCGAGGCGCTCTGACCGGTGAGAGGCGAGACTCGCTCGTACGCCGCGGCCCGCAGGGAGCGGGCCGCGGACGTCGACCGCTGGCTGACGGACCTGCTCCGCACCGCCTGCGGCACGCCGTACGGGCGGCCCGGGAAGGGGCCGGACCTCCGGGACGGCAGGAACGGCGACGAGCGCGGCGCCTTCGGCGGCGTCGCGCTCGTCGCGGTCGGGAGCCTGGGCCGCTCGGAGCCGGCCCCGGGCAGCGACCTCGACCTGGTCCTGCTGCACGACGGACGTGAGGACATCGGCCGCGTCGCCGACCGCGTCTGGTACCCCGTCTGGGACTCCGGGATCCGCCTCGACCACTCGGTCCGGACGGTGGAGGAGGCGGCCGGGGTCGCCCGGGAGGACCTCAAGGCGGTGCTCGGGCTGATCCAGGCCCGGCACGTGGCGGGGGACCCCGAGCTGACCCGCGCGGCGCGCGAGACGGTGCTCGCCGAGTGGCGGGCCGACTCCCGGCGCCGCCTGGGCGAGCTGCGCGAGGCCGCGGACCGGCGGGCGCAGACCAGCGGAGAGCTCGCCTTCCTGCTCGAACCCGACCTGCGCGACGCGCACGGCGGGCTCCGCGACGTCCAGGCGATGCAGGCCGTGGCCGCCGCCTGGGTCGCCTCGGCCCCCGGACCCCGGGTCCGCGAGGCCTACGAGCTCCTGCTCGACATCCGGCACGGCCTGCACCTGGTGACGGCGCGCGGCGCCGACCGGCTCGTGCTGCAGGAGCAGGACGCGGTCGCCGGGATCCTGGGACTGCTCGACGCCGAGGCGCTCATGCGCAGGCTCGCCGAGGCGGGCCGGACGATCGCGCACGCCTTCGACGGCACCTGGCGCACCGTGGACCGGCTGCTGTCGGGGCCCGCGCCGCGGGGCCGCCGGCCGCTCGCCGACGGCGTCGTCGAGCACGGCGGGGAGGTCGTCCTCGCCCGCGGGGCCGATCCGCGCAAGGACCCCGTGCTCGTGCTCCGCGCGGCCGCCGCCGCCGCCGAGGCGGGGCTGCCGCTGGCCCCGGCCACCGTGACCGCGCTGGCCGCCCAGTCCCCGCCGCTCCCGGTGCCCTGGCCGGACGAGGCCCGCGACGCGCTGGTGGCGCTGCTCGGCGCCGGGCGCGCGGCCGTACCGGTCTGGGAGGAGCTGGACCAGGCCGGCGTGCTGGTCCGGCTGCTGCCCGACTGGGAGCGGGTGCGGCACCGCCCGCAGCGCAACCCCGTGCACCGCTACACGGTCGACCGCCACCTGATCGAGACCGCGGCCGGGGCCGCCGCGTCCACCCGGGAGGTCTCCCGGCCCGACCTGCTGCTCATCTGCGCGCTCCTGCACGACATCGGCAAGGGCTATCCCGGCGACCACTCCGACACCGGCGCGATCGTCGCCCGCGACATCGGCGCCCGGATGGGGCTGCCCCCCGCGGACGTGGAGATCGTCCAGACCGTGGTCCGCCACCACCTGCTGCTGCCCGAGACCGCCACCCGGCGTGACCTGGACGACCCGGTGACGATCTCCCGGGTGGCCGAGGCGGTCGGCTCGCGCGAGGTGCTGGAGCTGCTCGCGGCCCTGGCGGTGGCCGACGGCAACGCCACCGGGCCCGCCGCGTGGAACTCCTGGAAGGCCTCGCTGGTCGCGGACCTGGTGCGCCGGGTGCGCTCGGTGCTGTCCGGGACCCCGCCGCGGCCCGCGCCCTCCCTCTCCGCCGAGCAGGCCTCCCTGGCCCGGCACGGCGGGGGGGCGATCCGGGTCAACGGCGGGGCGGTCACCGTGGTCGCCCCCGACCGGTCGGGACTGCTCTGGCGCGCGGCCGGGGTGCTCGCCGCGCACCGGATGGTGGTCCGCGCCGCCTCGGCGGCCTCGGCGGGGTCCACCGCCGTGATCGAGTTCTCGGTCGTCCCGGAGTACGGCTCGCCGCCCGACCCCGCGACGCTGGAGGCCGACCTGCGGCTCGTCCTGGCCGGCCGGCTCGACATCGAGGAGCGCCTGGCCCGCCGTACCCGCTCGCTGCGACCGGCCCGGGTGCCGGTCGCGCCGCCCCGCGTCACCCTCGTGGACGACGCGTCCACCACGGCGACCGTCGTGGAAGTACGCGCTCACGACCGTCCGGGGCTATTGTGGCGGATTGGTAGAGCATTTGGTGAGTGTGGTCTTGACGTGCGCGCTGCGCGTGTGGAGACTCTCGGCGCAGAGGCGGTGGACGTCTTCTACGTGGTCGACAGGGCGGGACGTCCCCTGGTGGACCGGGTCCAGCGCGCGCAGGTGCGGGATCAGGTCCTCAGCGCCCTGAGATAACCATCGGAAATCAGTCTTCCGTCACATCTGTAACGATTACGTCCGTTTTGTCGGATATGTCGCTTCTGTCCCGCGGGTCTATGGTCTGATGATGGCCACTTGTGTCGTGATGGTGAAGGGTAGCTAGAGCGGTGACGACGGGACCTACCGATAGCGAGACCGCATCGGTGCGCGACCGCGGCAAGCGGCCTGCCGCCCGATTCGGTCTGCGGAACTGGCGCGTGCGGACGCGTCTCACGGCGCTGATCCTGGTGCCGACCGCGGTGGGCGTGCTGCTCGCCGGAGCACGCGTGGCCGCCTCCGTCGAGGGGGTGGCCGTGCAGCAGCGCACGGCGTCCGCCGCGGAGTACTCCGGCCGCCTGCGCGATCTCGCGCAGGCTCTCGGTTTGGAACGTGACCGGGGCGCGTGGGCGGCGTTCCAGCCCGCGAACAAGGGACTGGAGAGCAGCTTCACCTCGCAGAAGAGGGGCGTCGACGAGCTGCTGCAGCAGGTCCGGGCGGACCTGCGGGCGATCGACGACTCCTACGGACCGCGAGCGGTCAAGGCCGCACGCGACGCCATGTACCAGTTCGAGAGCCTGGGCAAGACGCGCGACCTGCCCGGCACGGCCCGGGCCGAGCGCTACGTCTTCCTGATCAACCCGCTGCTCCAGTTGCACGAGGAGCTCACGCTGGTCAGCGAGGACCCGGAGATCATCGGCAACACCCGGGGACTCAGCGCGCTGGCCTACGCCAAGGAGGAGGTCTCCCGGCAGCGGGCCCGCCTGCTGGCCGGCTACTACGCGCCCGCGCTGATCAACGCCCAGCAGGTCGAGGAGTTCATCGCCTCGCGGTCGCGGCTGGAGGAGCGCAAGGCCGAGTTCGCCATCGAGGCGGGCGCCGAGAACGGCCAGCTGCTCAGCACCCAGCTGGTCGACGAGCGGGTGCACCGCGCCGAGCTGACGAAGTCCAAGGCGATCGCGCTGGCGGGCAAGCCGGACGCCTCCGGGCGCCTGCTGCGCGACCTGACCGAGGTCAAGCAGTGGTTCGGGGACAACACCGAGGTCCTCAACCGGATCAGGAAGGTCGAGACCAAGGTCGCCGGTGACGTGATCACCCGGGCCCGGGAGCTGGAGGACGCCGAGCAGCGCGCCGCGATCATCGCGGCCGGTCTGATCCTGACCCTGCTCCTGCTGGTCCTCGGCCTGACCGTCCTGATCGCGCGCTCGATGGTCCTTCCGCTGCGCCGCCTGCGGGTCGAGGCGCTGGACGTCGCGGGCCACCGGCTCCCCGACGTCGTGCGCAGGCTCCGGATCTCCGGGGAGACCCAGACCCCCGAGGTCGAGCCCATCTCGGTCGACAGCAGGGACGAGATCGGCGAGGTCGCCAAGGCCTTCGACGAGGTCCACCGCCAGGCCGTACGGCTCGCGGCGGAGGAGTCCGAGCTCCGGTCCAACATCAGCGCGATGTTCGTCAACCTCTCGCGGCGGACCCAGACCCTGGTGGAGCGGCAGATCTCGCTCATCGACGGCCTGGAGAAGGGCGAGCAGGACGGCGGTCGGCTGGGCGACCTGTTCAAGCTCGACCACCTGGCCACCCGCATGCGCCGCAACTCCGAGAACCTCCTGGTCCTCGCCGGCCACGAGCCGACCCGACGGCGCAGCCAGCCGGCCAAGCTCGTCGACGTCGTCCGCGCCTCCCTGTCGGAGGTCGAGGACTACGAGCGGGTCCAGATCAAGGTGCACCGCGCGATCTCGGTCGCCGGAAGCGCCGCCAACGACATCGTCCACCTGGTGGCCGAGCTGGTGGAGAACGCCATCCAGTTCTCCCCCCGGGCCAGCCAGGTCGTCGTCTCCAGCAGCATGATCGAGGGCGGCGGCGCGCTGCTCGCGGTCAGCGACGCGGGCATCGGCATGACCGCCGACGAGCTCGTCGAGACCAACCGGCGCCTGGCCGACCCGCCCGTCGTGGACGTGTCGGTGTCGCGGCGGATGGGCCTGTTCGTGGTCGGCCGCCTGGCCCTGCGCCACGGCATCCGGGTCCAGCTCCGCCCTCAGGAGACCGGTGGTCTCATCGCCATGGTCCTCTTCCCGCCGGAGCTGGTCGTCGAGGCGACGAGCCCGGTCCCCGGCTCCTCCTGGGGGTCGGAGTCGCTCACCTCGCAGAGCTCGTTCGGGCAGGCGTCGCTGACCGCCAACCCGTTCAGTCAGGCGGCGCTGAGCCAGGGCTCGTTCGGTCAGGCGTCGATGGACCAGTCGGCGGACCGGGGCCAGGCGCCCGCGGGCCGGAACCCGTTCGGCCAGATCCCCGGCCAGGGCTCGTACGGCCAGGCCTCCATGGACCGGTCGGCGGGGGGCTCCTTCGGCCAGGGGCCGGCGGACCCGCCGGCGGACCGGGGCCCGTTCGGTCAGGGCTCGTTCGGTCAGACCTCCCTGGACCAGGGGTCGTTCGGCCGGCCCGCCGCGCCGCAGGCGCCGTCGTTCGGCTCCGCCGACCAGCCGCTCCCGGAGCGGCGACCGGCGCAGGCCGCCCCGTTCGGCGCCCCGCCGCAGAGCGCCGAGGCGCCCCTGCCCAAGCGCCAGGTCGGCGCGTCGAACGGCAACGGAGCCTCGGCGGGCGGCGGGGACGGCGCCGCGAGCGCGTTCTCCGCGTGGGGACAGGCGTCCCACGACGACCCCGTGACCGCCTCGATGCCGGCGGTCGGCGTCTCCCCGCTCGAACCCGAGCAGGAGGAGTTCCTGCCGATCTTCGCCTCGGTCGAGTCGGCCTGGTTCCGCAGGGTCGACGGCCCCGCGGAAACCGAGACCGCCGAGGAGCCCGGGGACGCCGGGGACGCCGGGTATCCGGACGCGGCGGAGCCGGTCGAGGCCGTCCCGCCCGTCAGGGAGCGCGCGCCCGAACCGGCTCCCGAACCGGTGCCCGCACCGGTCAGGGAGGCGGTCCCCGCGTCGGTCCAGGGCCCGGCCACCGCTCCGCTCCGGCGGACGATCCCGGCGCGCCAGCCGGAGAACTGGCAGACCCCGGCGGACGCGGGCTGGCAGGCCGCCCAGGCGGCCAGCGACCCCAGCCTCGGCGGGATCACCGCCGCGGGCCTGCCCAAGCGGACCCCCAAGGCCAACCTGGTGCCGGGCGCCGCCGCCAGCGCACCGTCGACGCCGATGCCGCCCATCTCGCCCGAGCGGGTGCGCAACCGGCTGTCGAGCTTCCAGCAGGGCGTGCGGCGGGGCCGTGCGGAACTATATGAGGACACCGCCCAGAACGGGGCGGAAAAGGAGGAGGGCCAGTGACTACTCTGAGCCATGAGGCCCGCAGGTTCGACTGGCTGATCACCGAGTTCGTCCGGGGCACCCCAGGTGTCGCGCACGCGGTGGTCGTGTCGGCCGACGGTCTGCGGATCGCCAGCTCCGAGGGGTTCCCCGACGACCGGGCCGACCAGCTCGCCGCCGTGGCCGCCGGGCTGCTCAGCCTGACCGTGGGCGCGTCCCGCGTGTTCGAGGGCGGCGCCGTCACCCAGACGGTGGTGGAGATGGAGCGCGGTCTGCTGCTGGTCATGGCGATCAGCGACGGTTCCGTGCTCGCGGTGCTGGCCTCGCCCGAGTGCGACATGGGTCTGGTGGCCTACCAGATGACCCTGCTCGTCGACCGGGCCGGGCAGGTCCTCACGCCGGCGATCCGGGCCGAGCTGCAGTCCTCGCGGGGGCGCTGATGACCGGGTCGGCACACATCCGGCGAGCCGGGACCGCGCGGACCCCCGGTCCGTCCTCCCCGGCGTCCGCCCCTGGAGAGGCCTGTGCTGGGCGTTGACGGAACCGGGGACGAGGAGCCCCTGTTCCGTCCGTACGCGGTGACCGGCGGTCGCGCCGAGCCGCGCTATCACATGGCGATGGAGACCCTGGTCTCCTCCTCCCCCATCATGGACGAGGAGCTGGCCCTGCTCACCCCCGAGCAGGACGCCATCATCAGGCTCTGCCGTTCGTTCCGGTCGGTCGCCGAGATCTCGGCGCTGCTCCGGGTCCCGCTCGGAGTGGCCCGCGTACTGGTGGCGGACATGGTGGACGAAGGTCTCGTCCGCATCCACCAGCCACGTCTCGACCAGGGACAACCGGATCTCAACATGCTCGAAAGGGTGCTCAGTGGACTTCGCAGGCTCTAACCGCGGCGGCCTGACATCGACGAAGATCGTCGTAGCGGGCGGGTTCGGCGTCGGCAAGACCACGTTCGTGGGCGCCGTCTCGGAGATCCTCCCGCTGACCACGGAAGCGGTCATGACGGAGGCCAGCTCGGGCGTGGACGACCTGGGCCTCACGCCGAACAAGGCCACGACCACGGTCGCCATGGACTTCGGCCGTCTGTCCCTGGACCAGGACCTGATCCTGTACCTGTTCGGCACGCCCGGGCAGCACCGGTTCTGGTTCATGTGGGACGACCTGGTCCGAGGCGCCATCGGCGCGGTGGTCCTGATCGACACCCGCCGCCTGGCCGACGGCTTCCCGGCGATCGACTACTTCGAGGAGGCCAAGCTCCCCTTCGTGGTCGGCATCAACGGCTGGGACGGGCAGTTCCCGCACTCGGAGGAGGAGGTGCGCGAAGCCCTGGCGCTCGCCCCGCACGTCCCCATCGTGCGCACCGACGCCCGCTCCCGCGACTCGGTGAAGAGCACGCTCATCACCCTGGTCGAGCACGTCCTGCGGGTGCGCGCCGCCTACGGCATGTCGGTCTGACGCCCGGACCCCGTGCCGGTACGGCTCCCGCGGGAGCCGTACCGGCTCTTCGGCGTTCCAGCGAGCCGCCGGCTCTTCGGTGCCTCAGCCCGGGTGGCGGTGGAACGCCACGGGCTCGGGGGCAGGGCCCGGCCCGCCACCGGACGCCCTCCCCCCTGCCGGCCCCGCTGCCCGCCTCCCCGGCCCGTGCCCCGGCCGGACCGCGTCCGCAGCACCCGCCGGGCGCCTCCGGGCCCCGGCCGCAGACGCCCGTCCCGCCGCCCGCGGCGCCCCCGTCCGCCGAGCGGGTGCGCGACCGGATGGCGAGCTTCCAGCAGGGCGTGCGCCGGGCCCGCAACGAGCTCCCGAACCGGGAGCGCTGAGCCATGGATCCGCACGGGAACGACCCCCGCGGCCCCGGTCGCGGCGAGGGGCACCCCGGCCCGCACTCCGGGCCGGGGCACGGCGGAGGCGAGGGGCACGGCGGAGGCGAGGGGCACGGCCCGCACTCCGGCGCGGGATACGGCCCGCCGCGGGAGGAAGAGGAGAGCTCGCTGGTCCGCATGTACGCCGTCACCGGGGGGCGGACCGCTCCCCGCACCCGGCTCGCCATGGAGGCGCTGGTCTCCTCGGCGACCTCCGGCCGGCTGGGACTCTCCTTCACCCGGGAGTACCGCGCGATCAGCGAGCTGTGCCGGAACGTCCGCTCGGTCGCGGAGGTCTCCGCGCTCCTGGGCATCCCCCTCGGCGTCGCCCGGGTGCTCATCGCCGACATGGAGTCCGAGGGCCTGGTCCGGGTCTACCACCCCCAGGTGCAGGAGAGCGGCCCCGGCCGCGACCTCCTCGAACGCGTCCTCGGCGGCCTCCGCCGCCTCTGAACCGACCGGCTGACCGCGGTCGGTTCAGAGGCGGCGGCACCGCCGATGCGGCCGTGACACCCTGACGGCGCGTCTTGAGCCGGATCACGCCCGGGGTACGCCGGACGGTTTACTCCGATCGGAGGAGCCGCTACCCTGACGGGCACCATCTGATCATGAGTGACGAGGAGGTCGATGAATATGGCTGCCAGCAGCCGTCATCAGCATGTCCTCATCCGGCTCGCGCACGCCTAGAGCGCGGACCGGTCCGTCACCGACGATCAGGAGACTCCGGTGTCTTCCTTCTTTTCCCTGACCGATGCCGGTCTGACCACCGACCGCCTCATCCTGCGGTCGTGGCACCCCGGCGAGATCACCGCCGTCCTGGACGGCGCCCGGCCGCCGCACTGGGCTCCCGACTTCCCCGCCGAGGGTGACCAGGTCATCGCCGACCTGCTCGCTGAGCACCCCACGTGGCTGGGCGAGTACGGCCACCGCCAGATCACCGAGCGCGACGGCGGCCTGGTGGTCGGGTCGATCGGCCTGTTCTGGCCGCCCGGCGACGGCGCCCTGGAGATCGGGTACGGCATCGTGCCCTCCCGCCGAGGCCGCGGCTACGCGTCCGAGGCCACGCGCGCGCTGACCGCGTTCGCCTTCACCGCACCGGGCGTCCACACGGTCTACGCCAACGTGGAACTGTCGAACCCCGCCTCGATCCGGGTCCTGGAGAAGGCCGGCTTCCAGCGGTCGCACACCGACACCGAACAGGGCACCGCCCGGTTGGTGTCGAGCACGGCACCGACGGCCCAGCGGTAGTCGCCCCACGGGGCCGGCAGCGGTGTCCCGCTGCCGGCCCTGAAGCCGGACCGCCCGGTGACGTGGCCCGAGCTCCCGTTCAACGGAGGCATCCGGTGGCGGCCGAGGGGACAGCGGGGTGCACGACGAGGGATTGAGATCCGCGCGGGTCAACGCCGTTCCTTGCCGCCTTCGGAAAGAACGACGATGTCGAGGGCGCGGAGGCGGTCGGGGTCGGTGTCGATATCGATGCGGGTGATCTTCTCGTCGTCGATGGTGAATGTGAGGACGGCCTTCGGCCGGCCGAGGTGCGACCAGACGGCCGCCGGTACGCCGTCGACCAGAGCGAGCCGGGCGGCCTGAGCCCGTCCGGTGAAGAAGGACGCCGCCGCGTGGCCGCCGCGGATCTCGCCGACCACGGCGTCCGGATCGAGTAACTCGAGCAGGGCGGTGAAATCCCCGCCGCGGGAGGCGGTGAGGAAGGCCTCGACGATCTCCCGCTCGGCCGATCGCGCGGCATCGGATTCCGTGGCCGCTCCTCGCACCCGGCGCCGGGCCCGGCTGGCGAGCTGCCGGGCCGCCGCCGGAGAGCGGTCGATGACGGTGCCGATCTCACCGAAGGACACGCCGAAGACATCGTGCAGGACGAACGCGAGCCGCTCGGCGGGAGACAGCGTGTCCAGCACCACCGTCAGCGCGACCCCGACCGAATCGGCCAGCAGCGCCTCGTCCTCGGGACCGGCCCGAACGGCGGGGCGGATGCGCGCGTCCGGCTCGGGCGGCAGCGCCCCGGCCGAGTCCTCACGCCGGGTCCGGCGTGCCTCGAGCATGTTGAGGCAGACGCGGGCGACGACCGTGGTCAGCCACCCCGCCGGATTCTCCACCCGGCCGGTGTCGGCGCGGCTGACCCGCAGCCACGCCTCCTGCACCGCATCCTCGGCCTCGCCGGCTGAGCCGAGCATCCGGTAGGCCACCGCGTGCAAGCGGCTCCGGTGCTCGGCGAACCGCTCGCTGACCCAATCTTGTTCGACCATCGGTCACATTCCTCCGTCTCGCCGGTCATACCAGTCGACCGGTGAATCCATGACGATGTGACATGCGAGCCCGGCCCGGATGCCGGGCCTGCCGGTTCAGGCGGCGCATGCACGTCAAGCACGAAGGAGACAAGGCATGAAGGCACACGTGAGCTCGATCCTCCTCGGCGTCCGCGACATGGAGGCGTCGAAGCGGTTCTACACGGAGGGGCTCGGCTGGAAGGTCAAGGACGACTACGGCATCTCGGTGTTCTTCGAATCGGACGGAGCCTCACCCGTCGGCTTCTACGATCGCGAAGGCCTGGCCGACCAGGTGGGCGCGAGTCCTGAGGGCGGCGGCTTCAGCGGTCTGGTCCTCACCTACGTCGTGCGCAGCGAGGCGCGGGTCGACGAGATCATCGCGCAGGCCGAGAAGGCCGGGGCCACGATCCTCAAGCCCGCGGGCGCCCTGCCGTGGGGCGGGTACGGCGGCTCCTTCGCCGACCCGGACGGCTACATCTGGAGCCTCGGCTACAGCGCTCAGGGCCAGGACCAGCCCTACGCGGAGTAGCCGCCGAGTCCGGCTGGCGGGTTGCGGCCGAATCGACGAAGAACGGTCCCCGCGCACACAGCGGGTGGTCGATTCGGCCGTGCCCGCCCCAAGGGGCCGGATCAGGGCCGTGCGGTCAGGAGCGCCACCAGTGGGCGGCGACGAGTTCGCAGACGAGGGTCTCGGTCAGCAGGGCCACGTCCGGGTCGTCGTCGTGGCGGTAGCGGACGGCGGCGGCGGCGCCGGGGACGGCGGAGCCGCCGCCGACGGACAGGACGGTGGAGCCGCGTTCGCGGATCCACTCCATGGCCTGCCCGTCGTAGCGGGAGCCGGGGAACAGCACGGCCCGGTAGTCGAGGGTCTTGGTGAGGTAGACGTCGACGTGGGCCCAGTCGCCGGTCTCGCAGGCGTCGGCGGGCCGGCGGGGGCCCTCGCGGAACATCAGGGCGGACTGCTCGGCGGACGACAGGCGCTCGGCCGGGGCGATCGTGTAGACGCCGGCCGGGCCGTCCAGCAGGGCCATGGCCGGCTCCAGCCACTCGCCGCGCCGGTCCAGCAGGTCGGCGGTGGCCTCCGCGCTCCGGCGCAGCAGCGCGGGCACGTCCGGGCCCGCGCCGGTGAGGCGGCGGTTCAGGGCCAGCAGCAGGGCGAGCGTGTGCTGGAAGGTCCGGCAGGCGACGCCGCCCCGCTCCTCGCCCGCGAGCATCGGCACGACCAGGTCGGCGCCCTCGGTGATCGGCGAGTCCGGCCGCTCGGTCATCGCGGCCACGAAGGACCGGCCCCGGTGCCGGGCGACCGCGTCCAGGGTCTCGCGGCTCCCGCCGGTGGCGGAGACGGCCACGACGAGGGTCTTCGGGTCGGCCGGGTAGGAGAGCGAGGCCGAGGCGTACTCGGCGGCGGCGTCGATCCCGGCGGCGCGCAGCCGGAGCGCGGCCACCCCGGCGGCGTAGCGGGAGCTGCCCATGCCGAGGAGGAGGACCCGCCGGATCCCCTCCGGCAGGAGCGCCCCGAACGGGTCGTCGGCCTCCAGGGCGTCGGCCAGGCCGGTCAGCGCGGCGGGCTTGGCCTCCAGGTCGGCGAGGTACAGCTCGGGGTTCACGTCTCTCCTTGATCAGTCGAACCAGGAGCGCAGGACGCCCATGGGGGCGTAGCGCCAGCGGGGCAGGTGGCGGGCGGCGTAGACGAGCTCGCGGCACTCCTGTTCGAGGGCGAAGGCGGGCAGCAGCCCGTCGTGGAGCAGGTGGCGGTGCCCGCGTTCGCGCAGCCGCCCGGTGTAGGCGTCCTGGAGGGAGCGGACCGCCCGTACGGCCCAGCGCCCGGTCGCGGCGGGATCGGCGCCCCGCCGCCGGATCGCGACCTGCCCGGCGTGCTCCAGGCTGGTGGACAGCTGGGCGAGGTCGCGGGCGGCGGGCTGGTGGAGGTCGGTGTCGGAGACCGTCGGGTTGCCGTCGAAGTCGACCACGGCGTAGCCGCCGGACCAGCGCAGGACCTGGCCGACGTGCAGGTCGCCGTGGATGCGGATCAGCGGGGTCGCGTCGTGGTCGGCCAGCGGGCGGAACCGCTCCGCCAGGAGGTCCGCGCGGGCGGCCAGCCACATGCCGTCCTCGCCGCCGGTCAGCTCCAGCGCCTCGCGCAGCGCCGCCTCGGCGCGGACGGCCCACGGGCTCGGCCCCGGACCGCCGCGCCGGCCGCGCCCGCCGCTCTCCGGGTCGTGGGCGGCCGGCCGTCCGGGGCCGTCGGAGCGGCGGGCGGGCGCGAGCCGTACCGGGTCGGGGAAGGCCGCGGACGGGGTGGCCAGGGCGACATGCAGGTCGGCGGCGAGCACGCCGAGGTCGGCGGCGAAGTCCGTGCGGCCCGCGGCGGCCTCGTCCACGCACCACTCCCAGCCGTCCCTGGCGTCCGGCAGGTAGGCCGTGACCAGGGCCAGGAGCGCGCCGTCGCGGGTGAGCGCCGCGTAGGGCGCGGCCGTGGCGGTGAAGCCGACCGCCGACAGGTGGGCGAACATCTCGGGGGCCGGCTGGGGGAGCGGCGCGGGAAGTGTGAGCCATTTCACTACGACGGTCTCGCCGACGACCACCGAGTGGTTGGTCTGGTCGACGTCGAACCCCCGTTCAGCCGCTCCGGGCGGCGGAGCGGGGAGCGCGCCGAAGCGGAGGACGTCGTACGGTGCGGGAACGTGCGATGCCAGGGCGGACAGCAGCTCGGCGGTCCGGCCGTCGCCCGCGCGGGGGACGGTGCCGAGGCGTCCCCATATTGAATGATCGTTCAGCAAGTGGATCGGACTTCCGGGCGGCGATGTCCCGATCAGTGTTGCTCAAGTTGATGTTGCCTGCAACACTCCTGCTTTGGTCTGTCACGTCCGAAACGACCGGACCACCCTCATACATCTGAATTATGAAGGAGTAGCGGCTGTGTCCCGTTCCCGGTACACCCGTCGTCTTCCGGCCGCCGCAGTGGCCGCCGGTCTCGCGCTCGCAGTCTCGGCGTGCGGCGGGGAGGCCGCCGACACCGCCGCGTCCCCCGCAGCCAGTGCCGCCGTCGCCCAGCTCGACCCCAACGCCGACCTGTCGAAGCAGAGCCTCACGGTGACCGTCTGGGACGGGTACACGCCGAAGGAACTTCCCCAGGAGATCAAGAGCAAACTCAAGTTCGACCTGAAGGTCACGCTGCACGACACCAACGAGGTCGCGATGGCGAAGCTGACCTCGGGCGCCGACACCGGCATCGACGTGGCCTTCGTCTCCGGCCAGTACGCCCAGGCGCTCAACGAGGCCGGCCTGCTGGAGCCGCTCCACCCCGAGCTGATCCCGAACCTGGCCAACCTCTACCCCGAGGCCAAGGAGCTGGCCTACGACAAGGGCAACACCTTCTCGGTGCCCTACACCTGGGGCACCACCGGCATCTGCTACCGGGAAGACCTGGTGAAGCCGGCGCCGACCAGCTGGAACGACATCCTCGACCCGCCCGCCGAGGCCAAGAAGAAGGTCACCATGATGACCACCGAGCGCTGGCTGGCCCTGCCCGCCATCAAGGCGCTCGGCTACTCGGTCAACACCCGCAGCGACGAGGAGCTGGCCAAGGTCAAGGAGAAGCTGCTCGCGGCCAAGCCGAACCTGCTCGCCTACGACGACACGACCTTCGGCGACCGCCTGAAGAGCGGCGAGGCCGTCATGGTCGAGGCGTGGGACGGCTGGTGCCCGACCTCCGAGAAGAACATCAAGTTCGTGGTCCCCAAGGAGGGCAGCGACCTGTGGGTGGACACGATGGTCATCCTCAAGTCCTCCAAGAACAAGGAGGCCGCGCACGCGTTCATCAACCACATCCTGGACCCGAAGGTGCACGGCTGGGCCGCCTCGAACATCCTGTACAAGGTGCCGAACAAGGCCGCGATGGACATCGTCGACGCCGACCTGAAGGCGCAGAACACGCCGCTGCAGATGAGCCCGGCGGACCTGCTGCAGGGTGAGTCGATCATCGACCTGGGCGAGGACTCGACCAAGTTCACCCGCCTGGCGACCGAGGTCGCGGCGAAGCAGTGACCCGCTCGACCCGTTCTGCCGTCGTCTCCGGCGCGGCCGCGAAAACGCGGTCGCGCCGGTCGCGCGCGTCGGCGCGGCTGGTCTTCCTGGGGCCGGGCCTGGCCTACCTGGTCGCGTTCCTGCTGATCCCGCTGGCGCTGCTGCTCAGCTACACGGTGTTCCGCCGGGGCCGCTTCGGCGGCGTCGTCTACGAGGTGACGGGGGAGAACTTCACCCGGCTGCTGGACCCGCTCTACCTCGACGTCGTGCTCGGTTCGCTGAAGCTGGCCACGATCGCCACGGTGATCGCGCTGCTCGCCGGGTATCCGACGGCGTACCTGATCGCCCGGCTGCCCCGCCGGTGGAAGACGGTCGCGCTGGTCGCGATCGTGCTGCCGTTCTGGACGAACTTCCTGGTGCGCGTCTACGCCTGGATCGTGCTGCTGAGCGGTCCCGGCCTGCTCAACGGCGCACTGGGGAAGATCGGCCTGGGTCCGTACGAGCTGCTGTACGGCCAGGGCGCGATCGTCACCGGCCTGGTCTACTCCTACCTGCCGCTGATGGTGCTCCCGCTCTACGCCGCGATCGAGAAGCTCGACCCGCAGCTCCGCGAGGCCTCGGCCAACCTCGGCGCCTCGCCGGTGCGCACCTTCTTCTCGGTGACGCTGCCGCTGACCAGGTCCGGAGTGGTCACCGGGTGCCTGTTCGTCTTCGTGCCGAGTTTCGGCAACTTCATCGTCCCCGAGCTGCTCGGCGGCGGACGTTCGATCATGGTCGGCAACCTGATCAGGGACCAGTTCCTCAAGGCCCGCGACTGGCCGTTCGGTTCCACGCTCGCGCTGGCGCTGCTGGCCGTGCTGATCGTCCTGCTGCTGCTGCAGGCCTGGAGTGCCCGCCGTGCGTAAGCCCCGACTGCTGTACGTGCCCTTCTGGGCGACCTACCTGTTCCTGTACGCGCCGATCGTGGTGCTGGTCGGCATGTCGTTCAACTCCGGCGGCTCGCCGTACTCCTTCGACGGCTTCAGCCTCAAGTGGTACGGCGAGCTGGCCGGCAACGCCGACATCCGCCAGGGGCTGGTCAACACCCTGATCGTGGCCGTGGGGGCCACGGTCCTGTCGACGGTGCTCGGCACGCTGCTGGCGGTGGGCATGGCCCGCCACAGCAGGTCCAAGGCCCTGGACGCGATCGGCGTGCTGCCGGCCGTGCTGCCGGACCTGGTGCTCGGCATCGGCCTGCTGATGTTCTACGTCTGGGTGAAGATGGAGCTGGGCCTGCGCTCGGTGCTGCTGGCGCACGCGGTGTTCGGCATGGCGTTCGTGGCCGCGGTGGTCCGCACCCGGCTCGCGCACGCCGACACCTCGCTGGAGGAGGCCTCGCGCGACCTGGGCGCGACCCCGGTGACCACGTTCTTCCGGATCACCCTGCCCCAGCTCGCGCCGGGCATCGCCGCGGGCGCGCTGCTGGCGTTCACGCTCTCCGTCGACGAGTTCGTCATCGCGTTCTTCACCTCGGCGCCGACCGAGCCGACCCTGCCCATCGTCATCTACTCAATGGTCCGCTTCGGGGTCACCCCGGAGATCAACGCGCTGGCCACCGTGCTGCTCGCGGTGAGCTTCACCGTGGTGATCGCGGCCCAGCGGATGACCCGACTGACGGAGTCCCTTTCCTGATGCTGCAGATCACCGGTGTCAGCCGCCGCTTCGGAGACGTCACGGCGCTGTCGGACGTCTCCCTGGAGATCCGCCAGGGCGAGTTCTTCGCCCTGCTCGGCCCGAGCGGCTGCGGCAAGACCACGCTCCTGCGGATCCTGGCCGGGTTCGAGTCGCCGGACGCCGGCGCGGTCACCCTGGACGGCGCCGACCTGCTGGGCAGGCCCGCGCACCGCCGCCCGGTCAACCTGATGTTCCAGTCCTACGCGCTGTTCCCGCACATGACCGTGGCCGGGAACGTCGCCTACGGCCTGGAGCGCGAGCGGCTGCCGAAGGCGGAGGTCCGCACCCGGGTCGGCGAGGTGCTGGAGAAGGTGGGCCTGGCCGAGGCGGCCGGGCGCAGGCCGCAGCAGCTCTCCGGCGGCCAGCGGCAGCGGGTCGCGCTGGCCCGCGCGATCGTCAAGCGGCCGCGGCTGCTCCTGCTCGACGAGCCGCTGTCCGCGCTGGACAAGAAGGTGCGGGCGGAGATGCAGCTGGAGCTCAAGCGCCTCCAGCACGAGGTCGGCATCACCTTCGTCGTGGTCACCCACGACCAGGAGGAGGCCATGTCGCTGGCCGACCGGATCGCGGTCTTCAACGCGGGCCGGGTGGAGCAGGTGGACGAGCCGGTCGCGCTCTACGAGCGGCCGCGCACCCCGTTCGTCGCCGGGTTCGTGGGCGCGGGCAACCTCTTCCCGGGGCGGGCGTGCGCGGTCGGCCTGGCCGCCGACGGCCTCGGCGTGCTGCCCGGCTCCTCCGACCTGCCCGATGGGACCTCGGCGCTGCTGGCCGTCCGGCCGGAGCGGGTGCGGCTGGCGCCCGAGACCGCGGACGCCGCCGGCGTGCTGCGGGGCGAGGTGGCGGACGTGAGCTTCTACGGCGGCGTCTCGCACGTCTCCGTCACCGTGCCCGGCTTCGGGCAGCCGGTCCTGGTGGCCCTCCAGGGCGCCACCCGGGCCCGCCCGGGGACGCGGGTGGCGCTGTCGTGGGCGCCCCAGGACGGGGTCCTGGTGCCTCAGTGAGACGTCTTCAGCGGGTTGCCCGTGACCGTCCGGGCGTAGGCCAGGATCAGCTCCGCCGCCTCCTCCGGGCCGATCACCGGGTGGCGGGCCGTTATGCGGTAGCCGTACGCGTCCTCCAGCGCGACGAGGTTGCGCGCGATGGCCAGGGAGTCGCCGGCCAGCGTGAAGGTCCCCAGGGCGCTGCCGGTCTCCAGGATGCTCTGGTACATCGCGACCTGCCGGTCGTAGAGCGTGGTGAGCAGCAGCGCGTACATCCGGTTGCGGGCGGCGGCGCCGCCGAGCTCGTTGAGCAGGCGCACGTCCGGGTCGTCGGGGCCGTGGGGCAGGCCCGAGCGGATGGTCACGACGAGCTTCTCGGCCGGGTCGCGCATGCCGCTGATCCGCTTGAGGCGCAGCTCGTAGAAGCGCTCCATCCCGGCGTGGTGGGCGTCCACCAGCAGTTCGCCGAGGTTGGGGTAGTGGTAGAGCACCGCCCCGGAGGTCAGCCCCGCCTCCTCGGCGACGTGGTTGAGGCCGACGCCGTCGGTGCCGTGCCGGATGATCGCCCGGCGCGCCGCGTCGATGAGATCCACCCGTCGGTCCGACCGGCTCTTGCGCGCCATATTTCCCCGTTCGTCACCCATGATTTATGCCGGGGTCCATAGTGGCTGCTGTCCGGCATTTCCGCTAGATCAAGATTTAAACCAGTATTCACTAGATTTCCAACCCCCTGATCTCGGAGGACACGATGGCTCTTACGATCCTGTTCATGCCGGAGAGCGCCTACGGCCCGACGAACAACTGCATCGGCATCGGCGACATTCTTCGCAAGCGCGGCCACCGGGTCGTCTTCGCTGCCGAAGCCTCGTGGAAGGGGAAACTCACGGCGCTCGGCTTCGAGGAGGACCTGGTCGACCTCGCCCCGCCGTCGGACGAGGAGCAGGACCCGGGGCAGTTCTGGAAGGACTTCATCCGCGACACCGCGCCCGAGTACCGCAAGTCCACCGCCGAGCAGCTGGAGACGGTGACCAAGCCGATCTGGGAGGCGCTCATCGACGGCGCCAAGTACTGCGAGCCGCAGCTCAAGGCGATCATCGAGCGGGTGCGGCCGGACGTCATCGTCGAGGACAACGTCATCGCCTTCCCGGCCCTGGTGACCGCGGGCAAGCCGTTCGTCCGCATCGTCTCCTGCAACCCGCTGGAGGTCCGCGGCCAGGACGTGGCGCCGGTCTTCTCCGGCCTGCCCGCGGACGACCGCTCCGAGTGGGACGCCTTCCGCGCCGAGTACGACCGGACCCACCGCGAGATCTGGAGCGCCTTCAACGCCTGGGTCGTCGAGCAGGGCGCCCCGGCCCTGCCGGACCTGGACTTCGTCCACGAGGGCGACCTGAACCTCTACGTCTTCCCGGAGATCGCCGACTACACCGACGCCCGGCCGCTGGGGCCGAGCTGGCACCGGCTGGACTCCTCGGTCCGCGAGACCGACGACGCCTTCGAGCTGCCGGAGGCCCTCAAGGAGGGCGAGGGGTCGCTGGTCTACTTCTCGCTCGGCTCGCTCGGCTCGGCCGACGTGGAGCTCATGCAGCGGGTGATCGACGTGCTGGGCACCACCCCGCACCGCTACATCGTCTCCAAGGGCCCGCTGCACGAGGAGATCAAGCTCGCCGGCAACATGTGGGGCGCGGAGTTCCTGCCGCAGACCACGATCCTGCCGCTGGTGGACCTGGTCATCACGCACGGCGGCAACAACACCGTCACCGAGGCGCTGCACTTCGGCAAGCCGATGATCCTGCTGCCGCTGTTCTGGGACCAGTACGACAACGCCCAGCGCGTCCACGAGCTCGGCTACGGCGTGCGCCTGTCCACCTACGGCTTCGCCGACGCCGAGCTGACCGGCGCGGTGGAGCGGCTGCTGGGCGACACCGCCCTGCGCGAGAAGCTGGCCGCCGCCGGCGAGGAGATCCGCCGGCGCGGCGGCCTGCGCCGCGCCGCCGACCTGATCGAGCAGGTCGGCACCGGGGCCTGACGGCCCGACCACACACCTACCAGGGACGTTCCATGGGCATTCTGATCAACCCGGCGACGGGCGAGCCGCTGTACGAGACGGCCGACACCCCGGTCGAGCAGGTGGCGGCGGCCGTACGGCGGGCGCGGGCGGCCTTCGCGGAGTGGGGTGCGGCGACCCCGGCCGAGCGGGCGCGGGTGCTGCTGCGCTTCGCCGACCTCGTCGAGGCCGACGCCGAGGAGCTGACCCGGCGGGAGGTCGCCGAGACGGGCAAGCCCGCGGCGGTCTTCCGCGACGGCGAGCTGCCCTTCGCGGTCGACAACCTCCGCTTCTTCGCCGGGGCCGCCCGCTCGCTGGACGGCACCGGGGCGGGGGTGTTCAGCGCCGGCTACACCTCGGTGCTGGTCCGCCGCCCGGTCGGCGTCGTGGCCTCGATCGCGCCCTGGAACTTCCCCCTGGTGATGGCGGTCTGGAAGGCCGGGCCCGCGCTCGCGGCGGGCAACGCGGTGGTGATCAAGCCCGCGCCGGCGACGCCGGGCAGCACGCTGCGCCTGGCCGAGCTGTTCGCGGCGGCCGGCGCGCCCGACGGGCTGCTGCAGGTGGTCCTCGGCGACGCCGAGGCCGGCGGGGCGCTGGTGGACGACCCGGGCGTGGACATGGTGAGCGTCACCGGTTCCACCGCGACCGGCCGCGCCGTCATGCGCGGGGCGGCCGCCTCGCTCAAGCGGGTCCACCTGGAGCTCGGCGGCAAGGCCCCGGCCCTGGTCTTCGGCGACGCGGACCTGGCCGAGATGGCCCGGGGCGTGGCGATGGGCGCGACCTACAACACCGGGCAGGACTGCACGGCGGCCACCCGCGTCTACATCTCCCGGGAGGTCTACGGCGAGGCCGTCGAAGCGCTTCGCGCGACGCTGGAGCGGATCAGGCCGGGTGACCCCTGGGACCCGGCGACCGACATCGGCCCGCTGATCTCCGCCGCGCACCGGGACCGGGTGCACGGCTTCGTCGAGCGCGCGGCGGCCGAGGGCGCCTCGGTGCTCTGCGGGGGCGCCCCGGCCGAGGGGCCCGGCTTCCACTACCCGCCGACACTGATCGCCGGAGCCCGCCAGGACAGCGAGATCGTCCAGGGGGAGCTCTTCGGGCCGGTCCTGGTCGCCCTGCCGTTCGACGGCGAGGACGAGGCGGTGCGGCTGGCCAACGACACCCCCTACGGCCTGGCCTCCTCGGTCTGGTCGGCCGACGTGGCCCGGGCGCTGCGCGTCGCGCACCGCCTCGACGTGGGGGTGACCTGGGTCAACGACCACCTGCCGATCGCCTCGGAGGCGCCGCACGGCGGGGTCAAGGGCAGCGGCTTCGGCAAGGACATGAGCCAGGAGGCGGTCCAGGAGTACTCCGTGACGCGCCACCTCATGATCAAGCACCAGGCGCCGGAGGTGAGGGATTCCTTCCGGCCTGCTTGAAAATGATGGGTAGTTAGTGCCCTCATATCCCATTTATAGGGATTTATCGATAGTTACTCCATTCGTAGTGACCATAAAGGATGTGCTCAAATTGCTTCCGCCGCTTCCCTACTCGGCGAGGGGTTACCTAGGCCAGTGAAGACACAAGACCGCCGGAGCCACCGGGCGGTGGGAGTGTTCGGCAGCCTCCTGCCCGCGAACTGGCGCGTGCGCCCCCGTCTGGTCGCACTGATCCTGCTCCCGACCGTGGCGGCCGTACTGCTGACCGGGCTCCAGCTGACCACCGCGCTGTCCACCGCGACGGAGTACCGGCGGACGGCCGAGGTCGCCTCGCTCATCGAGCGGCTCGGCGTCCTCTCCCACGAGATGGCCGCCGAGCGCGACCTCACCGCCTGGTACATCGCCGACCAGCGCCGGCCCGCCCGCCTGGTCAAGGTCAGGGAGCAGCGCGAGGCCGTGGACCGGAGCGCCACCGAGACGCTGAAGGCGGTGGCGGCCATCGGCGGCGAGCACGCCGCCCGCGTCCGGGCCGAGGCCTCCCAGATCCGCCGCTGGCTGCACGGACTGCCCGGCCTCCGCCGGCTCATCACCGAGGGCAGCGTGCTCCCGCGTGCCGCCCTCGGCATGTACTCGCGGATGATCGCCGACTTCGTCACCCTCCACGACGACCTCGGCCGCAGCGGCGGCGACGAGCGCCTGACCGGTGACGCGCTGACGCTCGGCGCGCTGTCCCGGGCCAAGGAGCAGGTGGCCAGGCAGCGGGGCATCCTGCTGGTCGCCCGCCTCGAAGGCGGCTTCGACTTCGACGACCCCGCCGACTTCCTGGGCGCCTACCGCAGCCAGGTGAGCGAGGTGGCCGCCTTCCAGGCGACCGCGAGCGCGGCGCAGAACAGGCGCTTCCGCGAGCTGGTCAGCGGTCCCGAGGTCGACCGGGCCGACGCCACCCGCGCCCTGGTCATGTCCCGCATGCGGGAGAACCGGACCCTGGGCACCGTGGGCATCCGCAGCTGGTTCGACTCCTCCAGCGCCGTCGTGGACGGCATGCGGACGCTCGAACGCGAGATGGCCGCCGCGGCGGTCCAGCGCAGCCAGGACCTGGAGGCCGCCGAGCGGCGCAGCGCCATGATCTCCGGTGGCGCGATCCTGGTCCTGCTGGTGCTGATCCTGCTCATCACCGCCTGGGTCGCCGCCTCGCTGGTCAGCCCGCTGCGCAAGCTGCGCAGCGAGGCCCTGGAGGTGGCCGGCACCAAGCTGCCCGAGACCGTCCGCGTGCTGCGCGAGTCCGCGGACCTGGCCCCGAACATCGAGGTGCCCTCCATCGGCGTGCTCACCCGCGACGAGATCGGGGAAGTGGCCCGGGCCTTCGACGAGGTCCACCGCGAGGCCATCCGGCTGGCGGGCGACGAGGCCCGGCTGCGGGCCAACGTCAACGCGATGTTCGTCAACCTCTCCCGGCGCACCCAGTCGCTGGTGGAGCGCCAGATCGACCTCATCGACGACCTGGAGCAGGGCGAGCAGGACGACGACCGGCTGGCCAGCCTCTTCAAGCTCGACCACCTGGCCACCCGCATGCGCCGCAACTCCGAGAACCTCCTGGTCCTCGCGGGCCAGGAGCAGAGCCGCCGGTGGAGCGAGCCGGTCCCGCTCGGCGACGTCGTGCGCGCCTCGCTGTCGGAGGTCGAGAACTACGAGCGGGTCACCCTGCGGGTCGAGTCCGGCACGCTGATCATCGGCCAGGCCGTCAACGACATCGTCCACCTGATCGCGGAGCTCGTGGAGAACGCGATCTTCTTCTCGCCGCAGGACACCAAGATCACGGTGACCAGCAACGGCAACGAGATGGGCAGCGTCGTGCTGGCGGTCACCGACTCCGGCATCGGCATGAGCGACGAGGAGCTGGCCGAGGCCAACCGGCGGCTGGCCGAACCGCCGGCGGTGGACCTGTCGGTCTCCCGCCGGATGGGCCTGTTCGTGGTCGGCCGCCTGGCCCTGCGCCACGGTATCCGCGTCCAGCTCCGCCGTCCCGAGGCCGGCGGTCTCAGCGCCGTCGTCCTGCTCCCGCCCCAGGTGGTGGCCCAGTCCATGCGGCCCGACCCGGCGGCCCTGGCCGCCTCCGCGGCCACGGGCCGGGGGGCCGCGCCGGAGGCGGACCCGTTCGCCGCGGGGCTGCGGCACGACCCGTTCGGCTCGGCGCCCGCCGGCGTCGGAGCCGGGGCGGGGGCCGGCGCGTTCGGACCGGGGCACCCGTCGTTCGAGATGTCCTCCTTCGGGGCGTTCCAGTCGGCCGAGGCTCCGCTCGCGGCGCCCGGCCCGGTGGAGGCCCCGCCCGCCGTACCGCCGTCGCCCCCGGTGCGCCGCCCGGGCGAGCGGCCCCCCTTCGGGATGCCCCCGATGGACGACACGCCGTTCGGCACCCCGCCCGGGGCGCGCTCGGCCGGGGCCGGTCCGGCTCCGGAGGCTCCCGCCGGGCCGTCGCCCAGCGTCGCGGACCTGTGGTCCAAGCCGGTGGTCTCGGCCTCGGACGTGGAGAGCCTGTGGTCCTCGCCGCTGACCCCGACCCCGCCGCCGCCGTCCGGGCGCCCGGCCCAGCCGCCTGCGCCGCCCCAGCCGTCCTGGCAGGAGCGGTCGTCGTGGCAGGAGGCGTCGGCGGCCCCCGAGGCACCTGAGGCCCCGGTGGCCCCGCCGTCCTGGCAGGACCGGTCGGCCCAGCCGCCTGCGCCGCCCCAGCCGTCCTGGCAGGAGCAGTCGTCGTGGCAGGAGGCGTCGGCGGCGGACCCGTGGTCACCGCACCGGCTCGACCCCGGGGAGAACACCCAGATGCTGCCCGCGGTCGGGGTGTCGGCGACCGAGCCGGAGCCGGAGGAGTTCCTGCCCATCTTCGCGGCGGTGGGCTCCGACTGGTTCCGCAGCAGCGTCCCCGTCGACAAGCCCGCCGACAGGGCCGCCGAGAGGGCGGATGAGCCGGAGCGGTCCGCCGGGTCCGGACCGGCCGGGAGCCCGGGGTCCTCCGGGGACTCCGCGGCGGAGCACCGGCCGGCGGCGGCCGAACGGCAGCCCTGGAGCAGCACCCCCGCCGACCAGGGGTGGGCCGCGGCCGAGGCGGTCAGGAAGCCCGCCGAGGGCGGCCTGACCGGTGCGGGGCTGCCCAAGCGGGTGCCCAAGGCCAACCTGGTCCCCGGGTCGGCTCCCTCCGCGCCCGCGGCGCCGGTCTCCCCGATGCCCCCGATCTCGGCCGAGCGGGTGCGCAGTCGTCTGTCCAGTTTCCAGCAAGGTGTCCGGCAGGGCCGCGCCGAGATGAACCAGCGGCCCAACGCCGCCGAGGGAGAGATGCAGTGAACCACCAACTCAGTCAGGCCGCCCGCGGCTTCAATTGGCTGATCACCGAGTTCGTCAAGGAGATGCCCGGTGTGGCCCACGCGGTGATCGTCTCCACGGACGGTCTCCCGCTCGCCTACTCGCAGGGTTTCCCGAAGGACCGCGCCGACCAGCTCGCCGCGATCACGGCGGGTCTGATCAGCCTGACGCAGGGGGCCGCCCGGGTCTTCGAGGGAGGGCCGGTGGTGCAGACCGTGATCGAGATGCAGCGGGGCCTCCTGCTGACCATGTCGATCAGCGACGGCTCGGCGCTGGCCGTCCTGGCCTCGCCGGACTGCGACATGGGCCTGGTGGCCTACCAGATGACGCTCCTGGCGGAGCGTGCGGGGCAGACGCTGACCCCGGCTCTGCGGGCGGAGCTCCAGGCATCTCAGCGGTAGGCGGCCGTCACTCGCGCAACAGCAGGACAATAACCGATAAGGAGGGATAGCATCCGATGAACGAGCCGCCGCCTCAGGCCAAGAGCGGGCGAGATCGTCTGATCCGTCCGTACGCTGTGACCGGGGGAAGGACCGCTCCTCGGACGCAGCTCGCGCTCGAGGCGCTGGTCTCCTCGGCGACCACTCCGAGTGTGGATCCCTCCATGCTCTCCACAGAGTGTCAGGCGATCATCTCGATGTGCCGCCAGGTGCGTTCGGTCGCCGAGATCTCGGCTCTGCTGCGTATGCCGCTGGGCGTGACTCGGGTGTTGATCGCGGACATGTCGGCCGAGGGCCTGGTGCAGATCCACCAGCCGTCGCTGAATGCCGGAAAGCCGGATCTCAACTTGCTTGAAAGGGTGCTCAGTGGGCTTCGCAGGCTCTGACGCCGGGATGACGTCGACGAAGATCGTCGTCGCCGGCGGCTTCGGTGTCGGCAAGACGACCTTCGTCGGCGCGGTCTCCGAGATCATGCCGCTGACCACGGAAGCGGTCATGACGGAGGCGAGTGCGGGGGTGGACGACCTCTCGCACATCCCGACGAAGCGGACCACCACCGTGGCCATGGACTTCGGCCGGGTCTCCCTGGACCGGGACCTGATCCTGTACCTGTTCGGTACCCCGGGTCAGCACCGGTTCTGGTTCATGTGGGACGACCTCGTCAAGGGCGCGATCGGCGCGATCGTCCTGGTGGACACCCGGAGGCTGGCCGACAGCTTCCCGGCGATCGACTACTTCGAGGAGGCCGGTCTGCCGTTCGTGGTCGCCCTGAACGGCTTCGGCGGCGACCACCTCCACGGCGAGGAGGAGGTCCGGGAGGCGCTGACGATCTCTCCGCACGTCCCGATCGTCAGGACCGACGCCCGGTCCCGCGAGGCGGTGAAGTCGACCCTGATCACCCTGGTCGAGCACGTGCTGACCCTCCGGGTCTGAGGACCCCCGGCAGCGGCGGGCGGCCCGGCCTCCGGGAACGGATCCGTTCCCGGAGGCCGGGCGGCGTTCCGGCACCGGGCCTCCGGGCGCCGGCGGAGCGCCGCGGGTCCTCGGCCGGAGCGCCGCCGGAGCACCGCCCCGGCCCGCGCCGCGTCAACCGGTCCGGCGGGCTTTCCTGTGCCAGGTGAGCAGGTGCCGCTCGACCCGGAGGAAGGCGGTGTTGAGCAGGAACCCCAGGATCCCCAGGAGCACGATGGCGGTCCACATGGACAGGATGTCCACCTGGCTCTGCGCCACCAGCATGCGGTAGCCGATCCCCTCCGTGCTGCCGATGTACTCCGAGATGATCATCATGATCAGGGCCAGCGCCACGCTGATGCGCAGACCGGCGAAGACCTTGGGGGCCATCGCGGGGAGGATGATCCGGACCAGCCGGACGGTCCGGGACACGCCGAACACCTCGCACGTCTCCAGGTACATCCGGTCCACCTGGCGGGCGCCGTCCAGGGTGTTGATGAGCACGGGCCAGACCACGCCGAAGACGATGGCGGCGAGCTGGAGGGGCGTGCCCACCCCGGTCAGGGTCATGGCGATCGGGATCAGCATCGGCGACGGGATCGACCGGAAGAAGTGGATCAGCGGGTTCACGCAGTCGTAGGCCGCGGGGGAGCGGCCGAGCGCGACCCCGGCGGCGACGGCGACCGAGCAGGCCGCGGCCCAGCCCAGGAAGAGGCGGCCCAGGCTGGGCAGCAGGTGGTCGATCGACTCCTGGGTGAGGAAGAGGCCGCCCGGCGGCCCGGAGAACCACAGCTCGTGCAGGCGGGCCAGGATCGCGGAGGGCGGCGGGAAGTAGACCGCGCCGGCGAGCCGGGCGGCCGCCTCCCACCCGAGGAAGGCGACGGGCACGATCCACAGGCGGGTGATCGGCGTCACCGCCGCGATCACCCGGTTCCCCGCTCCGACGGCGGTCATGCGGCTCCCTCCCCGGCGTGGGCCCGGTGCCAGCGGAAGGCCCGCCGCTCCGCCCCGGTGAGCGCGGAGTTGACCAGCAGGCCGATGACTCCCGTCCAGGCGGTGGCCGCGATCATCAGGTCCCTGCGGTTGCCCGCCGCCGCTTCGCCGACGAACGTGCCGATGCCCTCGCCCCCCGCCACGAGTTCCACGCTCACCGCGACGACGAGGGCGACCGAGGCGGAGATCCGCACACCCGTGGCGATGAAGGGCGCGGCGCTCGGCAGGGAGACCCGGCGGATGACGGCGTAGGGGCCGAAGCCGAAGCTCTGCAGCGTCTCCTTGGCGAGGGGGTCCACGTCGCGCAGGCCGTACAGCGTGTTGATCAGTATCGACCAGTAGGAGGTGTACACGATCAGCGCGGTCTTGCCCTGGTCCGCCAGGGCGAAGAGCGCCAGGGGCAGCAGCGCCACCGAGGGGATGGGGCGCAGGAACTCCACCAGCGGCCGTACGGCGCGCTCGGCCCCGGGGAAGGTGCCCAGCAGCAGCCCGGACGGCACGGCCGCCGCGGTGGCCAGCAGCAGTCCGGCCGCGGCCGAGGCGAGGGTGCTCCCGATCCCGGAGAGGAACTCCGCGTCCGTCAGGAGCCCGAACGCGCCGGCGAGCACGGAGGAGGCCGGCGGGACGGCGTAGGGGTCGATGACCCCCGTCCTGCCCAGAGCCTCGGAGACGAGGAGGAACCCCGCGATGCCCAGCGCACCGCGGAGTGCCGTACCGGTGTTCATTGCGGGGGCGAGGCCAGCAGGGAGGCGGCGTCCACCTTGTTCTTGATGATCGAGAACTCGGAGAGCAGGTCGGCCACGCGCTGGACCCGCGTGGGGTTCAACGAGGTGGAGAAGGTGCCCATCGCCATGGTCGCGGCCACGTCGGCGGGGATCTGCGTGAAGGTCGGGATGACCTTGTTGAGGGCCTGCCGGTCGGACGCCGCGATCTGCTGCGCCTTGCCGATCGCGCGCTGGAAGGCGGCGGCGGTCTTGGGGTACTTGGTGATCCAGTCGTCCGTGGCGGCCCAGCCGTCGAGCGGCAGGCTCTCCGTCGGGCCGGACAGGGTGTCGATCAGCAGGTTGGCGCCGAGGTCCTTCTGCGCGGCGGAGATGTAGGGCTCGGTGGTCCACGCCGCGTCGATGGTGCCCGCCTTGAGCTGGGCGAGCTGGTCGGCGAAGGGCACCGGCACGAACTTGACGTCGGTCGGCGAGATGCCGTGGACCTTCAGCTGGGCGCTGACGGTGACCTCGCCGAGGGCCTTGACCACGTTCACCGCGATGGTCTTGCCCTTGAGCTGCTTCGGATCCTTGATCGGGGAGTCCTTGACGACGACGACCCCGTTGACGCCGGGGGCGCCCTGCTGGGACTCCGCGAGCATCTTCAGCTTGGCCGCACCGGAGTCGCTGATGGAGATCAAGGAGACGTAGCTGGTCAGGAAGGCGTCGATCTGGCCGTTGAGGATCTTCGGCATGACCGCCTGGGGAGCCTGGATGGTCTCCGTCTTGATGGTCAGCCCTTCTTCTTTGAAGAATCCCCGTTCCTGCGCGATGAAAAGCGGAGCGGAGGAGGGGACCGGAACGACGCCGATGGTGAGTTCGGTCTTCTCCAGTCCGCTGGATCCGTCCGGCTTTTCCGCTGAGGTGCCGGAGGCGCTGCACGCGGTGAGAGCCAAGGCGGTGGCGAGTCCGATGAGGGAATTGCGGATTGCACGTCTGTTCCTCATGGAACCTCCTTTTGATCGAGGGGCCGGTCTCCGCCCGCACCGGATTCGGATGGGCGGAGGAGGCTGCGGCGCGACGGCGCGTCAGCCTAGCGGATACGTGATCGTTAAGGCGAGAGGGCTACTTTATCCGGATAATGACGTGTCAAAAATAAGAGGAGATGCTCGGAACACTTCATGGGAACGCCGCCGCGGGGAGCGTCCCGGTAATTCGCGGCGGATTCAGATCCGGCGGCGGGAAGGGCGTCCGCGGAGCCGTGATCTCCCCGTTCGCCTCCGCGCGGTCCGCCGGGCGGGCGTGAACGGGGCTTCAGGGCGGAGGTCCGGGCGGGGGCCGCGGACCCCCGAGGGCCTCGACGGCCCGTCCTCACCCGGGCAGGGCCTCGATGACGGAGGCCCCGCCGGGCAGCTCGATCTGCCGCTCGAACCGGAGGGCGGCCTTGCCCAGCAGCTCGGTGTACTCGGACGTGCTGCGCTCCACCCCCTCGCCGAACAGGGCGAGCATCCGCATGTCCACGTCCTTGCTGATGTGCGGCCTGTCGTCGTCCGGCACGACCAGCTCCACCAGCAGCACCCGGCCGTCGTCGGCCATCGCGCTCCTGACGTTGCGCAGGATCCGCACCGCGTCCTCGTCGGACCAGTTGTGGATCACGCTGCCCAGCAGGTAGGCGTCCGCACCGGAGGGCACGGAGACGAAGAAGTCGCCCGCGACGCATTCGCAGCGGTCTTCAAGACCGGCCGCGGCGAAGAACTCCCGGGCGCCCGGGACCACGGCCTCCTGGTCGAACAGGACGCCGCGCACGTTTGAATGCGCCTTCAGGACGGCGGCGAGGATGTGCCCCTTGCCGCCGGCCACGTCGACGAGGGTGTGCACGCCGGAGAAGTCGTAGCGGGAGGCCACGGCCTCCGCGAACGGCCAGGCCCGGGCCACCATGTACGCGTCGAACAGCCGGCCGGCGGCCGGGTTCTCCCTGAGGTAGCCGTAGAGCGGGCCGTGCCGCTCGACGAAGGCGGACGCGCCGGTGCGCACGGTCTCCGGCAGCGCGCCCAGGGCGTACCAGAAGCCCTGCTCGCCGACCATCCGGACGGCGGCCCGCAGCGAGTCGGGGACGTCGCTGCGCAGGACGGCTCCGGCGGCGGTCAGCCCGTACACGCCCGGGGCCGTCGCCGAGACGAACCCCATCGAGGCGAGCTGGCGGAGCACCCGGCCGAGGGCGGACGGGTCCGCACCGCAGCGGGCCGCCAGCTCGCCCGCGCTCAGCGGGCCCTCCCGCAGGTGGTCGGCGCAGCCCAGCTCGGCCATGGTGGCCAGGGCGGCGAAGCGGGACACCCCGCCGATCACGTCCCAGACCGGCGCCTGTGGGTCGTTCATTGACGGTCCTCTCTTTCGAAGAGCGCGGAAGCCGCGCGGGGAAGCGGTTTCAGGAGGCGGAGGCGGACGGGCTCCGCATGCCGCGAACCAGCCGTCCGACCTCGGCGCGCAGGTGCACGAAGTCGGGGTGCTCCCGGGTGGTGATCTGGTCGCGCGGTCCGGGCAGCTCCACCCGCAGGTCCCCGACGACCCGGGCGGGGGCCTTGGACAGGACCACGACCCGGTCGCCCACGTAGACGCTCTCGTCGATGTCGTGGGTGATGAGCAGGATGGTCATGTTGTGGTGGGCGCGCACGCGCAGGGTGAGGTCCTCCAGGTCCTCGCGGGTCTGCGCGTCGACCGAGCCGAAGGGCTCGTCCATCAGCAGCAGGGAGGGGCGGTAGGCCAGCGCGCGGGCGATGGACACCCGCTGCTGCATGCCGCCGGAGAGCTGCCACGGATACTTGGCGGCGGCGCCCTCCAGCCCCACCTGCTCCAGGGCCTCCATGGCGGCGCCCCTGCGCTGCCTCTTGTCCATGTCCTTGCGCCGCAGCGGCAGGGACACGTTGTCGGCCACCGACATCCAGGGGAAGAGGGAGCGGCTGTAGTCCTGGAAGACCACGGCCAGGTCGTCGGGGGTCCGGTCGACGGCGGTGCCGGCCAGCACCACCTTCCCGCCGGTGGGCCGCAGGAGCCCCGCGATGGAGCGCAGCAGGGTGGACTTGCCGCACCCCGAGGGGCCGACGATGCACACCAGTTCGCCCTCGGCGACCTTCAGGTCGACGCCGCCGAGGGCGTGGTGGGCGCCCGGTCCGCTGCCGTAGGTGTGGGTCAGGTTGGAGATCTCAAGCACGGCGGGTCCTCATATCGTCTGCTTGGCGGCCCGGTGCCAGGACAGCAGGCGTCGCTCGACCGCCAGGAAGGCCGAGTTGAGCACGTATCCGAGGACACCGAGGACCACGATGGTCCCCCATACGCCGGGCAGGTCGAACGACCTCTGGGCGTCGAGGAGCTGGAAGCCGATTCCGTTGGTGCTGCCCATCAGCTCGGAGATGACCATCAGGATCAGCGCCAGGGAGAGGCTGAGCCGCAGACCGGCGAAGATCTTGGGCATCGCGGAGGGCAGGATGACGCGGAGCAGCCGCCGGCTCCGGGACAACCCGAAGACGCGGGACGTCTCCAGGTGCTGCGGGTCGACGTGGCGGGCTCCGTCGCCGGTGTTGAGCAGGATCGGCCAGATGATGCCGAACACGATCGTGGCGATCTGCATCTGCGCGCCGGCGGCGAACAGGGCGAGGAAGAAGGGGAGCAGCGCGGGAGGCGGGATGGCCCTGCCGAACTCGATGAGCGGGCCCACGAACCGGGCCAGCGGCGCCGAGCGCCCCAGCATGAGGCCCAGGGCGATCCCGATCGCGCCGGCGAGCAGCCAGCCGGCGAAGAGCCTGCCCACGCTCGTCGGGATGTTCTCCACCGCCGCGTCGGTGAGCCAGAGCCGCTCGGGCGGGCCCGACAGCCACATCTCGTGCATGCGGACCGCGATCGCGGTGGGCGGGGGGAAGAAGTTGTCCTCGGCGGCGCGGGTGGCGGCCTCCCAAGCCGCCAGCACGACGGGGACCAGCCACAGGCGGCCGAGGCCGCGCAGGACGCGCATCACCGGGCGCCCTCCGTCCGGGCGAGGTGCCAGTGGAAGAGCCGCCGCTCCGCCAGGGTGAACAGGGCGTTGGAGGCGATCCCGATCACCCCGGCCCAGATGGTGGCGGCGACGATGTACTCCAGGGCGTCGGGGCTGCTCCCCGCCTCGATGATGAACGTGCCGATGCCGCTGGCGCCGCCCGCGAGCAGCTCGGCGCTGATCGCCAGGATGAGCGCGATCGAGGCGGCCAGCCGTACGCCGGTGGCGATGAACGGCGCCGTGCTGGGCAGCGAGACCCGCCACAGCACCGCCAGCGGCCCGAAGCCGAAGCCGCGCAGGGTCTCCTTGGCCAGCGGGTCGACGTCCTTGAGGCCGTACATCGTGTTGATCAGGACCGGCCAGGAGGCGGCGTAGACGATCACCGCGACCTTCATGTCGAACCGGTCGGAGAACAGCAGCAGGGCCAGCGGGATCAGGGCCACGGAGGGGATGGGCCGCAGGAACTCCAGGATCGGCCGGAAGGCCGTCTCCACCCGGGGCAGCGTGCCGAGCACGAATCCGGCGGGGACGGCGACCAGTACGGTGAGCAGGAGGCCGGCGGCCCAGGCGCCCAGGGTCGAGACGACGTCGGCGAGGAAGTCCCCGTCCGCGGCGAGCGCCGCCGCGCGGCCGACGATCGTGGAGGCCAGCGGGAACACGATCGGGTCGATGAACCCGGTCCGCCCGGCGAGCTCCACGAGGCAGAACAGCCCTGCGACGCCGACGGCGCCGCAGAGCGGTCTGTTGTCGAGCAGGGAGCGCCCGGTCATCAGCCGTCGGTGCCCGGGAGGATGGACTCGGCATCGATCGGGCTCTTGAGGTAGCCCTGCTCCACCATCAGGTCGGCCACCCGCTGCAGCCGGGTCTCGTCGAGGCTGGTGGGGAAGGTGCCCAGGGTGATGACGGCCGCGGTGGCCGCGTCGATCTTGGTGTAGGTCGGCAGGATCTCCTCGACGGCCTTGCGGTCGGAGGCGGCGATCTGCTGGGCCTTGCCGAGCGCGCGCTGGAAGGCGGCGACGGTCTTGGGGTTGTCGTTGACGAACTTCTCGGTGACGATCACGCCGGCGATGGGGAAGTCCGCGGTCGGGCCGGTCATGGTGTCGGCCAGCTTCTTGGCGCCGATCCTCGTCGCGGCGGCGGTCAGGTGCGGCTCGGTCATCCAGGCCGCGTCGACGACGCCCTTCTCCAGCTGGCCCGCCATGTCGGGGAAGGGGAACTCCAGGAACTGCACGTCCTCGGCGGTGAGGCCGTGCGCCTTCAGCACCGAGGTGACGGCCAGCGTGCCGATGTTCTTGAGGCTGTTGACCGCGACCTTCTTGCCCTTGAGGTCGGCCGGGGTCTTGATGGGGGAGTCCTTGGCGACCATCAGGTTGAAGGAGTTCGGCGTCGCCTGGTAGAGGTCGGAGATGATCTTCATCTTGTTGCCGGCCGAGACGGCGAGGAAGGTCGAGACGTAGTTGGTCTGCGTCGCGTCCAGGGAGCCGCCGAGCAGGCTCTGCTGCGCCTGCGCGCCGCCCTGGACCGGCTGGATGTCCACGGTGAGGCCCTCTTCGGCGAAGAAGCCCCGCTTGTTGGCGATGTAGAGCGCGGCGGAGTCGGGGATGGGCAGGGCGCCGATGCTGATCTTGGACTTCTCCGGGCCGCCGGATCCGCCGGCCGCCGTGGCGGACGTGGTCTCGGGGTCCGATCCGCAGGCGGTGAGCGCCAGGACGGCGACGAGTCCCGCCGCGGCGGCCCGTCCGGCAAGTCTGAACCTCATGAGGTCTCCATTCACTGCATTGATCCGCCCTGGCGGGGCCCGCCGAAACAGCGGGCGGCGCGGGGGCGGTCCCGGGAGGCAGGTGATCAAGGGGGATGTCGATCGCGGATCAGAGTAGCGGAGCGGGTGGACCAAATAACAAATATCGGTCCATATGGGCAAATCGGCATGCATGTACTTTTTTTGGTCTTGTGGGCGCTTGTTGCGGTCCAGTGAAGGCGAATGGGATGCCGGGTCGGGAGGCAATTCCCGGTCGCGCCGAACTCCGTCGAGGAAGGCGGAGAGTTATTGCCCGATTACTGATGACATGTACCGATTAGGGGTAATCCGCGACTTATGTGCCGTTGGCCGAACTCATCCGGCTGTGCTCCAATAACCCCTACCCCATGGATGCGTCGGCGTCACATGCGTATCAGCCGTTGTGACGCGATCCCCCCTCTAAGCAGACGATCCGAGGAGAGGCAGCGGAGGCCAGTGAGGACAGCGTCAACCCCCAGCGAACGCGAACCGAGATCGGGCGCCGCCGCTCCGGGGGAATCGCCGCAGGGCGGCCGGATGCCCGGCACCGAGATCGGCGGCACCGCGAGGAGAGGCGGGAGACTGGCCCTCCGCAACTGGCGGGTGCGGTCGCGGCTGATCGCGCTCATCGCCATCCCGACCGTGGCGGCGATCGTCCTGGGCGGCCTGCGGACGGTCACCTCGCTCAGCAGCGCCGCCGAGTACGAGCGCGTGCGCACCGGCGCCGAGCTGACCGCCGAGATCAGCGGGCTCGCGCACGAACTGGAGGAGGAGCGCGACCTGTCCGCCCGCTTCGTGGCGCAGGGACGCGGCGCCGCCGCCCTGGCGAAGCTGGAGGAGCAGTACGCCGACGTCGACCGGATGGCCGGTGACGTCGGTGACCGCATCGACCTCATCCTCGGCGGCGAGCAGGCCGACGACTTCGGCGACCGCGGCAGGGACGAGCTCGCGCAGATCCGCAACCGGATCGACGAGCTCAAGAGCATGCGCGCGACCACGACGAAGACCCGGCTCCCCGCCGAGCCGACGATCGCCATGTACTCCCGGACGCTGGACAACCTGCTGGCCCTGCACGACGAGATCGTGCAGGGCGTCACCGACCAGGGGCTGGCCGCCGGCGCGAACGCGTTCGGCGCACTGGCCCGGGCCAAGGAGAAGGCCTCCGCGGAACGGGCGATCCTCGCCGTGGCCCTCGCCGAGCGGCGGTTCACCTCCGAGGGACTGGACGCCTTCGTCGCCGCCCGGGCCGGACGGGACAGCGAGCTCGCGGCCTTCCGGTCCGAGGCGTCGGTCGCACAGCGGCAGCTGTTCGACGACACCGTCAGCAGCCAGAAGAAGGACCGCGCGGAGTCGATGCGGCTGCGCGCCCTGGTCCTGGCGAGCGAGCAGGCCCCGCTCGTGCGCGTCGACGTGTCCCGGTCCGGGGCCGGCGACCAGGCGAGCTGGTTCGACGCCGCCTCCGACACGGTCGACCGCATGCGCGAGGTCGAGAAGCGGATCGCCGACACCGTCATCGCGCAGAGCCGCGCCCTGCAGGAGGCGGAGCAGCGCGGCGCGCTGATCACCGCGGGCCTCACCGGACTGCTGCTCCTCATGGTCCTGATCGTCACCGCGATCATGGCCCGGTCCCTGGTCAAGCCGCTGCGCCGGCTGCGCACCGAGGCGCTGTCCATCGCGGGAGAGCGCCTGCCGGAGACCGTGCAGGGCATGCGCGAGCGGGGCGAGGTCACCGCCGTGGAGGTCCAGCCGATCGGCGTGGTCTCGTCCGACGAGATCGGCGAGGTCGCGCGCGCCTTCGACGAGGTCCACCGCGAGGCCGTACGGCTGGCGGGCGAGGAGGCGACGCTGCGCAGCAACGTCAACGCCATGTTCGTCAACCTCTCCCGGCGCAGCCAGACCCTGGTCGAACGCCAGCTGGCGCTCATCGAGAGCCTGGAGCACGGCGAGCAGGACGAGGGCCGCCTGGGCAGCCTGTTCCGGCTGGACCACCTGGCCACCCGCATGCGCCGCAACAGCGAGAACCTCCTGGTCCTCGCCGGGCAGGAGCCCGCGCGCCGGTGGAGCCAGCCGGTCCCGCTGATCGACGTGGTCCGCGCCTCGCTGTCGGAGGTCGAGAACTACGAGCGGGTGGACCTGCGCCTGTCCGGCGGCGTCTCCGTGGCGGGCACGTCCGTCAACGACGTCGTCCACCTGGTCGCCGAGCTCGTCGAGAACGCGATCTCCTTCTCCCCGAGGGAGACGAAGGTCATCGTGTCGAGCAACCGCATCGACGGCGGCGGCGTGATGGTCTCCGTCACCGACCTCGGCATCGGCATGACCGCCGAGGAGCTCGCGCAGGCGAACTGGCGGCTGGCCAACCCGCCCGTGGTGGACGTCTCCGTCTCCCGCCGGATGGGCCTGTTCGTGGTCGGCCGCCTGGCCCTGCGCCACGGCATCCGGGTACAGCTCCGCCAGCAGGACAGCGGCGGCCTGACGGCGATGGTGCTCCTCCCGGAGAGCCTGCTCGCCCCCACCGGGCAGACGCCGGGAGCGCCGCCCGCGATGCACGGCGGCGGCTGGGGCGCGCAGGCGCCCTCGGCGGAGCGGCCCCCGGTGATGGCCAGCCCGGTCTCACTGGACTCGACCCGGCCCGCGTTCGCCTCCTTCGAGGCGGCCCAGCAGTCCTTCGGCTCCTTCGACGCCTCGCAGTCCTCGTTCGGAGGGGAGGGGCGCTCGCCGTTCGAGACGGGGCAGTCCTCGTTCGACGCGGGGCGGTCCTTCTCCTCCTTCGGCGGGGACGGCCGCTCCTCCACGGCGGAGAGCCACCTCGGCCGGGCGCCGGTCGACACGCCGTGGCCCGGGCACGTCCCGGCGCCGGGCGCCGGCCCGGCCTGGCCGGGGACCTCCCAGGAGGACCCGGGATCCTGGCCGAGCGCGCCCCCGCGCGGGGACACCGGCGTGTGGCCGGACCCGCACCGCGAGACGCGGCAGGGAGCGCAGGCGCCCCGCACGTTCGACACCGAGGCGGACAGGACGGGTCCCCTGCCGATGGTGCGGGAGCCCTCCGCGCTGGAGGAGGGGCGGGAGGAGTTCCTGCCGATCTTCGCGGCGGTGGAGTCCGACTGGTTCAGGAAGGCCGAACCGGCCGCTCCCCGGGCGGACTCCCCGTCCGGCCCGGGCGCGGACCTGCGGGAGACGGCCGCGCTCCCGTCCCCGGTGTCCTCCGCGGCCCCCGCACCGGAGGCCGGGTCGGCCTGGTCCTCGCCGGCGGACGCCGGCTGGCAGGCGGCCCGGGCGGCCAGCGAGCCGGCGCTCGGCGGGGTCACCGGCGCGGGTCTGCCCAAGCGGGTGCCCAAGGCCAACCTCGTGCCCGGCGCGGTCGCCCCGGACGCGGCCGGTGCTCCACCGGCGCCGGCCCCGCGGCCGGCCGTCTCCCCGGAGGCGGTGCGCAACCGGCTGGCGAGCTTCCAGAAGGGAGTACGGCAGGGCCGGGCGGCCGCGCGCGGAGAGGCCTCCGAGGAGCAGGCGTATCCCGGCTTCGGCCGGGACGGTGAAGGAAGCAGGGAGGAGCGGTGAGCGAGCCCATGACGATGACCGAGGAGGACGACCGGTGCGCGAACTGAGCCAGGCCGCTCGGGGGGTCAACTGGCTGATCACCGACTTCGTGAACAACGTCCCCGGCGTTGCGCACACGGTCGTGGTCTCGACGGACGGCCTGCCGCTGGCGTACTCGGACGGCTTCCCCCGCGATCGGGCCGACCAGCTGGCCGCGGTCGCGGCCGGGCTGCTCAGCCTGACCCAGGGCGCCTCCCGGGTCTTCGAGGGCGGCGCGGTCACCCAGACCGTGGTGGAGATGCAGCGGGGGCTGCTGCTCATCATGTCGATCAGCGACGGCTCCTGCCTCGCGGTGCTCGCCTCGCCCGACTGCGACATGGGCCTGGTGGCCTACCAGATGACCCTGCTCGTCGAGCGGGCCGGGCAGGTGCTGACACCGGCCGTCCGCGCCGAACTCCAGGCCGCCCACCCCCGGTGACGACCCGGAAGGGACGCACCGGGGCACTTCCCTTTCGGAGCCGGAGGAGCCCGCGCGTGAGAGACGAGGGAAGAGATCGGTCAGCATCCGGGCCGCGGCGCGTCGGCGCCGCGGCGGACACCGCCCCAGGAGGACGCCGTGGCAGGCCACGGATGGCCAGGTGAGGGCGACCCGTTAGGCGGGCCGCCCCACCGATCGATGGACGACGCCCGCATGCAGCCGGGCGGTCCCGGCTATCCCGGGCAGCCGGGCATGTACCCGCAGCACGGGCAGCCGCCGGGGGGCCCGGGCCGTCCCGGAGCGCAGGGCGGCCCGCCGCACCACCTGCAGCCGGCGCCGGCGGAGCAGAGCTCCCTGGTCCGCCCCTACGCCGTGACCGGGGGGCGCACCGCCCCCCGGACCCAGCTCGCCATGGAGGCCCTGGTCTCCTCGGCGACCTCGATTCACCATGATCTATCCACCCGCACTCCGGAGTATCAGGCGATCAGCGCCCTGTGCCGGCAAGTGCGTTCGGTCGCTGAGATCTCCGCGATGCTCCGCATCCCCCTCGGCGTCACCCGGATCCTCGTCGCGGACATGGCGGCAGAGGGGCTGGTCCAGTTGCATCAGCCGCAGCTGAACGCGGGCAAGCCGGATCTCAACCTGCTGGAAAGGGTGCTCAGTGGACTTCGCAGGCTCTAGCCGGGGTGGTGGCCTCACCTCGACGAAGATCGTCGTCGCCGGTGGCTTCGGCGTGGGAAAGACCACGTTCGTGGGTGCGGTGTCGGAGATCCTCCCGCTGACCACGGAGGCGGTGATGACCGACGCCAGCGCCGGCATCGACGACGTCGGCCTCACCCCCAACAAGACCACGACCACGGTCGCCATGGACTTCGGCCGGGTCTCCCTGGACCGCGACCTGATCCTGTACCTGTTCGGCACGCCCGGACAGCACCGGTTCTGGTTCATGTGGGACGACCTGGTCCGCGGCGCCATCGGCGCGGTCGTGCTGGTCGACACCCGCCGCCTGGCCGACAGCTTCCCGGCGATCGACTACTTCGAGGAGGCCAGGCTCCCCTTCGTGGTCGCGCTCAACGGCTGGGACGGCGCCCACGCGCACGGCGAGGAGGAGGTGCGGGAGGCGCTGACGCTCGCCCCGGACATCCCGATCTCGCGGACCGACGCGCGCTCCCGCGACGCGGTGAAGAGCACGCTCATCACGCTGGTCGAGCACGCGCTGACGATGCGGATGGCCGTTCCGGGCTGGGGCCGCTAGGGAGGCGGGGCCCCGCCCCCATCGGCCCCCGCCCCCGCCGCCCGGCCCGGCGGCGCCTCACCGGGGCGCCGGGCGCGGCCGTCAGCGGATAGGCTGGGAGGTCGAGTCGCAGACCTGTAGCGCAGAGGCTGGCCAACACGTGTTCGAGACGCTTTCCGACCGGCTCACATCGGTCTTCTCCTCCCTCCGATCCAAGGGTCGGCTCTCCGACGCCGACATCGACGCGACGTGCCGCGAGATCCGCATCGCGCTGCTCGAGGCCGACGTCGCGCTGCCCGTGGTCAAGACGTTCGTCGCCCAGGTCAAGGAACGCGCCCGCGGAGCCGAGGTCTCCCAGGCGCTGAACCCGGCCCAGCAGGTCGTCAAGATCGTCAATGACGAGCTGATCGAGATCCTCGGCGGCGAGACCCGGCGGCTCCGCTACGCGAAGAACCCGCCGACCGTCATCATGCTCGCCGGCCTCCAGGGAGCCGGTAAGACCACGCTGGCGGGCAAGCTCGCCCGCTGGCTGCGGGAGCAGGACCACACCCCGCTGCTGGTCGCCGCCGACCTGCAGCGGCCCAACGCGGTCCAGCAGCTGTCGGTCGTGGCCGAGCGGGCGGGCGTGGCGGTCTACGCCCCCGAGCCGGGCAACGGGGTCGGCGACCCGATCGCCGTGGCCCGCCGGTCGATCGACCACGCCCGCCGGCAGCAGCACGACGTCGTCATCATCGACACCGCCGGCCGCCTGGGCATCGACCAGGAGCTGATGAAGCAGGCCGCCGACATCCGCGACGCGGTCACGCCCGACGAGGTCCTGTTCGTCGTCGACGCCATGATCGGCCAGGACGCCGTCTCCACGGCGCAGGCGTTCATGGACGGCGTCGGCTTCGACGGCGTGGTGCTCACCAAGCTCGACGGCGACGCGCGCGGCGGTGCCGCCCTGTCGGTCCGGCACATCACCGGCAAGCCGATCATGTTCGCGTCCACCGGTGAGAAGCTCGAGGACTTCGACGCCTTCCACCCGGACCGGATGGCCTCCCGCATCCTCGACATGGGCGACATCCTCACCCTGATCGAGCAGGCGCAGAAGACCTTCGACGAGGAGCAGGCCGCCAAGATGGCGGGCAAGCTCACCTCGGGCGAGGGCTTCACGCTGGAGGACTTCCTCGAGCAGATGATGATGGTCCGCAAGATGGGGCCCATCAAGAACCTCCTCGGCATGATGCCCGGCATGGGGCAGATGCGCGACCAGATCAACCAGGTCGACGACCGCGACCTGGACCGCATCGCCGCGATCATCCGCTCGATGACCCCGGGCGAGCGGCAGGACCCGAAGATCATCAAGGGGTCGCGCCGCGAGCGCATCGCCAAGGGGTCCGGCGTCACGGTGACCGAGGTGAACAACCTGGTCGTGCGGTTCTTCGAGGCCCAGAAGATGATGAAGCGGATGGCCGGCGGCATGGGCATCCCCGGGATGCCCGGCGGGCGCAAGGCCGCCAAGGCGGCGCAGAAGAAGGCCGCCAAGGGCCGCCGCGTCAGCGGCGACCCGCGCAAGGCCGCGCTCGGCAAGGGCGCGTCCGGCACGGGCGCCAAGACCCCTGACACGGGCGGGGCCCTCGGCAACCTGGGCGCCGGCCAGCTCCCTCCCGGCCTGGAGCTTCCGCCGGGCTTCGACCCCTCCAGGTTCAAGCTTCCGGGGCAGTGATGGGCGACGACGACGGCGACGAGAGGTTCCACGGGCGCGCCCGCCTGATCTGGCTGGTCATCATGGTGGGTTTCATCGCCGTCGTGGCGCTGGAACTCCTGGGCGTCCGGCCCAAGTGACGCCCGGCCGGCGATCGGGCGGTGCCCGGACGGCCTCGGACGGTGCCCGGACGGCCTCGGACGGTGCCCGGACGCCGTCAGGACGGTCTCGGACGGCGTCCGGGCGGGTCCGCGGTGTCCCCCGCACGGGGATTTTCCCCTTTCCGGACACGGAGGACGGGGATCGGTTGGCCGGGCACCCCCAGACGTCTGGCACAATTGCATGTTGGAACATCGTGACCATGCGGGCGCCCTCTAACCCCCGCCGGTCGCGCCTGTCCCTGCAGCGGCCGGCTCATCGCGCCCCACTCGACGAGACGCCGCTGACCCACGCTCTAATGCAGGAGAGACCACACCAGTGGCAGTCAAGATCAAGCTCAAGCGGCTCGGCATGATCCGCAACCCGCAGTACCGCGTCGTCGTCGCCGACAGCCGCACCAAGCGTGACGGCCGGGCGATCGAGGAGATCGGCCTGTACCACCCGAAGGAGAACCCCTCGCGCATCGAGATCGACGCCGAGCGGGCGGCCTACTGGCTGGGTGTCGGCGCGCAGCCGACCGGGCCGGTGCTGAAGCTCCTCAAGCTCACCGGTGACTGGCAGAAGTTCAAGGGCGAGCCCGCTCCGGCCCCGCTCCTGGTCGCCGAGCCCAAGGCCGACCGCCACGCCGCCTACGAGTCCGCGGCCAAGGAGGCGCTGTCCCTGGACGCCGCCACCACGCCGAAGAAGTCGGCCAAGAAGGCCGCTCCGAAGGCCGAAGAGGCCGCCGCCGAAGCCCCGGTCGAGCCGGCCGCCGCCGAGGAGAAGCCGGAAGGCGAGGCCTGAGGTGCTCGAGGAGGCCCTCGAGCACCTGGTGAAGGGCATCGTCGAGCATCCCGACGACATCCAGGTTCACGCCCGCCGCATCCGCAGCGGACGTGTGCTTGAGGTCCGGGTCCACCCCGAGGACCTGGGCAAGGTCATCGGCCGCGGTGGCCGTACGGCGAAGGCGCTGCGCACGGTCGTCAACGCCCTCGGCGACGGCAAGTACATCCGGGTCGACCTGCTCGACCTGGACGAGGCCCGCTAGGCCCCGGCCGACACGAGATCCATCGAGCGGACGGGTCACCCACCGGTGTGGGTGGCCCGTCTGCTTTCTTTCGACACGACATTCAGGAGACGGGCGTGCAGCTTGTCGTAGGCCGGATCGGCCGCCCGCACGGGCTCCGCGGCGACGTGACCGTCGAGGTCCGCACCGACGACCCGGAGAGCCGCTTCGCGTCCGGCGCGGTGCTCGCCACCGAGCCCGCGTCCGCCGGCCCCCTCGTCGTCGCCTCCCGGCGCTGGCACTCCGGGACCCTGCTGGTCCGCTTCGAGGGCGTGGCCGACCGCGACCGGGCCGAGGCGCTCCGCGGCACCGTGCTCGTCGTCGACTCGGCGGACATCCCGCCCTCCGACGACCCCGACGAGTTCCACGACCACCAGCTCATCGGCCTGGCCGTCGTCACCCCCGCAGGGGAGCGGGCCGGCGAGGTCGTCGACGTGCTCCACCACGGCCAGGACCTGCTGGTCGTACGGCGCGGCGGCGCGGACGTCTATGTGCCGTTCGTCAAGGCCCTGGTCCCGGAGATCGACCTCGAGGCGGGGACGCTGCTCGTGGACGGGCCGCCCGGACTGCTGGACCCCGACCAGATGGCCTGACCATGCGCATCGACATCATCTCGATCTTCCCCGAGTACTTCGCCCCGCTCGACGTCTCCCTCATCGGCAAGGCCAGGGAGCGCGGCATCCTCGACGTCCGCCTGCACCAGCTCCGCGACTGGGCGCACGACGTGCACCGCACCGTGGACGACACGCCCTACGGCGGCGGCCCCGGCATGGTCATGAAGCCCGGCCCGTGGGGCGAGGCCATCGACGACGTGCTCGCCGACGACCCGCGCTCCCGGCCGCGGATCGTCGTGCCGACGCCGAGCGGCGTGCCCTTCACCCAGCGGCTCGCCGTGGAGTACGCCGCGGAGCCGTGGCTGCTGTTCACCCCCGCGCGTTACGAGGGCATCGACTCGCGGGTCATGGCCGAGTACGGCTCCCGCCTGCGGGTGGACGAGGTCAGCATCGGCGACTACGTGCTCGCCGGAGGCGAGGCCGCGGTGCTGGTGATGGTCGAGGCCGTCGGAAGGCTGCTCCCCGGCGTGCTGGGCAACGCCCGCTCCGCGGTGGACGACTCGTTCGCGCCCGGGTCCATGGAGAACCTGCTGGAGGGGCCGGTCTACACCAAGCCGCCCGAGTGGCGGGGGCGGGGGATCCCCGAGGTCCTGCTCTCCGGCCACCACGGGAGGATCGCCCGGTGGCGGCGGGACGAGGCGCTGCGCCGTACCGCCGCGAACCGGCCCGAGCTGCTGGCCGCGCTCGATCCGGGGAGCACGGACAAGCATGACCGGAGGCTCCTGGAGGAGCTCGGATTTCCGGTGGACCGCGAGAATATGGCACACTGAATCGTTGCCGCCGACTGCCTACTGGCCGGCGCGCGCCGCCGGGCCGCAGTTCCCGGCTTCACGACCGACACATCAGTCCAGCATGTGCGTCCATCACGACGCCGCCCCGCCGCGGCCGGATGGACCTCCGCGTGCTCGCGTAAATGAGGTACCACTGTCATGCACACGCTGATCACCGAGCTCGAGAAGGCCACGCTCCGCAGCGACGTCCCGGACTTCCGGCCCGGCGACACGCTCGAGGTCCACGTCCGGGTCATCGAGGGCAACCGCTCCCGTGTCCAGATCTTCAAGGGCTTCGTGCTGCGCCGGCAGGGCGGTGGCGCCCGTGAGACCTTCACCGTCCGCAAGATCAGCTACAGCGTCGGCGTCGAGCGGACCTTCCCGGTGCACAGCCCGGTCATCGAGAAGATCAACGTCGTGACGCGCGGTGACGTGCGTCGCGCCAAGCTCTACTACATGCGTGACCTGCGCGGCAAGGCCGCCCGCATCCGCGAGAAGCGCGAAGCCCGCTAGTCGCATCCGGACCGCCGTCCCGGCCCGCCCCCTCGGGGGCGGGCCGGTCGCATGTGCGGGCGCAGGGCCCGCGCGGGCGACCGTACCGCCGGGCAGGGGGTCCTCCCGCCGGAGCGGGGAAGGACGGGATCCGCCGCCGGAGAGAGGGCGGGCGACCCTACCGCCGGGGGCGGGGGGAGCGCGGGGAGCCGGGTCAACGCTGATGCAATCAGGGACAGCCCTTAACCTGCGGCCTCGACCATCGCGCCTTCGCCATCATCTAGGCTCGTCAGCGATGACTAACGAGGGCCAGGCAAGCGGCGGGGAATCGCCCCGGTCTGTCGAGGACGAGGTGGACGTGGTCGCGGAAGACACCAAGAAGACCGCCAAGGGCGGCAAGGACAAGAAGAAGGGCTCCTTCTGGAAGGAGCTTCCCGTCTTGGTGGTCGTCGCGCTGGTGCTCGCGCTCATCATCAAGACCTTCATCGTCCAGGCCTTCTACATCCCGTCGGAGTCGATGGAGAACACCCTCCTGAAGAACGACCGGGTCCTGGTCAACAAGCTCGTCTACCACGTCCGCGACATCGAGCGCGGCGACGTGGTGGTCTTCTCCGGCGTGGACTCCTGGGACGGCGAGGTGCAGATCGAGGAGCCGTCCAACGCCTTCACGGCCTTCTTCCGCTGGATCGGCACCGCCTTCGGCCTGGTGCCCGGCGAGAAGGACTACATCAAGCGGGTCATCGGCGTCCCCGGGGACGTCGTGAAGTGCTGCGACGGGCGGGACCGCGTCACGGTCAACGGGGTGGCCATCGACGAGAGCGAGTACCTCTACCCGAACGACCAGCCCTCGAAGGAGCCCTTCGAGATCAAGGTTCCGCAGGGCCGGTTGTGGGTCATGGGCGACCACCGGGCGGTCTCCCTCGACTCCCGGGCGCACAAGGGCGACCCCGGCGGCGGGACGATCCCGATCGACCAGGTGATCGGCCGGGCGTTCGTCATCGTCTGGCCCTTCTCCCGGGCCACGACTCTCCCCATCCCCGACACGTTCAGTCAGCCGGCGTTGAACGCCGCCGCGGCCGTCGGAGGGGCGACCCCGCTCCTCGCCGGATTCGCGGGGGCCGTGCCGCTGGTGCTGTGGCGTCGTCGCCGACGCGCGAGGCGGTAGCCGTACCCATGACAGTCGAACCCGACGACAAGCAGAACGAGGTGCCCGAGGACGAGGGCGGACCCGGGGCCGGCGACGGGCGGGACGAGAGGTCCGGCGGCGGCCGGAGCCGGTCCTCCCGCAAGAGCAGCCTGCGGGAGACGCTGGTGCTGCTGACCTCCGGCGTCGTGGTGGCGCTGCTGCTCCAGGCCTTCGTCTTCCAGTCCTTCTGGATCCCCTCGGAGTCGATGGAGAACACCCTGGTCGAGGGCGACCGGGTGGTGGTCAACAAGCTGCACGGCGCGACCGAGCGCGGCGACGTGGTGGTCTTCAAGGGCTGGGACGGCGAGGACACCATCAAGCGGGTCATCGCGGTCGGCGGCGACACCGTCAAGTGCTGCGACGCCCGGAAGCGGATCACCGTGAACGGCGTGCCGATCGAGGAGAAGGCCTACCTCCATCCCGACGACCTCCCCTCGGGGGACGCGTTCGAGAAGGTGATCCCGAAGGGGCGCCTGTGGGTGATGGGCGACCACCGTTCGCAGTCCCGCGACGCCCGGAGCTGGGAGGAGCAGACGGGTGACGGCACGATCTCGGAGGACGACGTGGTCGGCCGGGCCTTCGCGATCTACTGGCCGTTCTCACGGGCGGCGATCCTCTCGACGCCGGAGACGTTCGCCCGGACGTTCACCGAAGGCGGATAGCCCGTTTCCGCCGGAGAGGGCGGTGAGGTCTGGCCGGACGGGGCCGATGGGCGAGAATGAAGTGGGGGCCGGCGCCGCCTGATCGGGCGGGCCGGAAAGGCGTGTGACAGGAGGACCGGTATGAGCGCAGAGGATCTCGAGAAGTATGAGACCGAGATGGAGCTGCAGCTTTACCGTGAGTACCGCGACGTGGTCGGCCTGTTCACCTACGTCGTGGAGACCGAGCGGCGCTTCTACCTCACCAACTCCGTCGACCTGGACGTCCGCACGGCCGAGAACGGCGACGTGTTCTTCGACGTGAAGATGCAGGACGCCTGGGTCTGGGACATGTACCGGCCGGCCAGGTTCGTCAAGAACGTCCGCGTGGTCACCTTCAAGGACGTCAACGTCGAGGAGCTGGCCAAGTCCGATCTGGAGATGCCGAAGGAGGGCTTCTCCGGCTGACGACTCCTCCACAGGCGTTCCCCTCCCCGGCCCGGTGTCCACAGAACCGGGTTCGAGTCCGCTGCGAGGCTGCGGGCTGAGCGAAGGTCGGGACCGGAGGTGGTCCCATGGCCGCGAAGGACGAGCTCGGCAGGCGCGGTGAGCAGCTCGCCGCCGATTACCTGCGGGCGCACGGCATGCAGATCCTGGATCGCAACTGGCGGTGCCGGGCCGGTGAGATCGACGTGGTCGCCCGGGACGGGCGGGCACTCGTCGTGGTGGAGGTGAAGACCCGTTCCGGGCGGACCCACGGCACCGCCTTCGAGGCGGTGACCGGGGCGAAGCTGGCCCGGCTGCGCGGACTGGCCGCTCAGTGGCTGGACGGGCGGTGCGAGCGGTTCGACTCCGTCCGGGTCGACGTGGTGGCGCTGGAGCGCTTCGCCGGGGAGTTCGTGATCCGTCACGAGCAGGGGGTGTGCTGATGCCCTCCGTGTCCTGCCCCCTGTCCTCCCGGGCGTCCTCCGGGCCGTCTTCCGGGCCGTCTTCCGGGCGGCCGGGAGTCCCGGGCCGCCATGGATCGCCCGCCCCGCTCCGGGGGTGGTGCGGGTGACCGTCGCACGCACGCGCTGCGTCTGCCTGATCGGGGTCACCGGGCACGTGGTCGACGTCGAGGCCGACGTCGGCAGCGGTGTGGCCGGCACGCACCTGATCGGCATGCTCGACACCGCGCTGAGCGAGGCGCGCGACCGGGTCCGCTCGGCGGTGGTCAACAGCCGCCACGCCTGGCCGGACGCGCGCATCACCGTCAGTCTCTTCCCCGCGAGCCTGCCCAAGCGCGGCAGCATGTTCGACCTGGCGATCGCGGTGGCGCTGCTCGCCGCGGCGGGGGCCGTGCCCAGGCAGCGGGTCGCCCCGCTGTTCTTCCTCGGCGAGCTCGGCCTCGACGGGTCGGTCAGACCGGTGCGGGGTGTGCTCCCCGCCGTGCTGGCCGCGGTCGCCGCCGGTGCCCGCACGGTCGTCGTCCCGGTGGGCAACGCGGCCGAAGCGGGTCTGGTGCCGGACGTGACGGTGATCCCGGTCCGGGCTCTGGGCGACCTGGTGGGCTGGCTGCGCGGGAGCGGCCACGGCGTCCCCGCCCACCGCGGTGCGCCCGCGTCGGGCGCCCCGCAGGACGGGAGGGCCGGGCCGGGGCAGGGGAGCGGCGGCGCCCCGGACGGCCCGGAGCCGCCGGAGGACCGGGCCGGTGCGGGCCCGTCCGGCGAGGAGGGCCCCGCCGCCGTCCCCGATCTGGGCGACGTGGCCGGTCAGCCCTTCGCCCGCCGCGCCCTGGAGATCTGCGCCGCCGGAGGCCACAACCTCTGGATGCTGGGGGCGCCGGGGACCGGCAAGACCATGCTCGCCGAGCGGCTCCCGACCCTCCTGCCGGCTCTGGAGCGCGACCAGGCGCTGGAGGCGACGGCGATCCACTCGGTCGCCGGGACGCTCCCGGCCGACCGTCCGCTGCTGACCCGGCCGCCCTTCATGGCGCCCCATCACACGGCGACCATCGCGTCCGTCATCGGCGGCGGCAGCGGGACGATCCGGCCGGGTGCGGTCTCGCTGGCCCACGGAGGGGTCCTGTTCATGGACGAGGCCCCCGAGTTCACGATGAGCGTCCTCGACGCGCTCCGTCAGCCCCTGGAGTCCGGCAGGGTGACGGTGTCCAGGTCGATGGGCTCGGTCACGTTCCCGGCCAGGTTCATGCTCGTGCTGGCGGCCAACCCGTGCCCGTGTGCGCGGCCGTCCCGGCCGGAGGAGCCCTGCCGGTGCTCCCCCAGTGCCCGCCGCCGCTACCTGGCCCGGCTCTCCGGCCCGCTGCTGGACCGGGTCGACGTCAAGGTGACGCTGATGCGGGCGACCCGGCGGGAACTGCTCGCCGACCGCCGGTTCGTCGAGCCGAGCCGGACGGTGGCCGAGCGGGTCCTCCTGGCCAGGGAACGGGCCGCGAAGCGGTTCGCGGGCAGGCCCTGGAGACGCAACGCGGAGGTGCCCACGGGCGCCCTGCACACCGACTACCGGTTGCCGGCGAAGGTGATGGCGCCGCTGCTGGGCTGTCTGGACAACGGCGTGCTGAGCGCCCGGGGGCTGGACCGGGTGCTCAGGGTCGCCTGGACGCTGGCGGATCTGAAGGACGGGGGCGGGCCCGGGGCCGCGGAGGTCAACGCGGCGCTCGGGCTGTGGCTGGGGGAGGAGCGGTGAGGGAACGGCTCGCACGGGTCATGCTGATGCGGCTGGCCGAGCCCGGTGACGCGGTGATGGGCAGGCTCGTGGCCTCCTGCGGTCCGGAGGCGGCCGTGGAGCAGGTCCGCCGGGGGGTTCTGGACCCGGAGTTCGTCCGGTGGTTCGCAGACGCCCGCCGCGGGCGCGCAGCGGGCTCCGCAGAGGAGGCGGATGCGCGGCTCGACCGGGTCCTCGCCGCCTGGACGGCCCGGCTGGAGGCGGCGGACCCCGCCGGGGACCTGGCCGAGGGCGAACGGGCGGGGGCCCGCCTGATCACGCCCGGGGAGTCGGAGTGGCCCACCCAGCTGGACGACCTGCGGGACTCCCGGCCCCACGCCCTGTGGCTGCACGGGCAGGCGAACCTGCGCTTCGCCTGCATCCGGTCGGTCGCGGTCGTCGGCTCCCGGGCCGCCACCCCCTATGGAGTGCACGTCGCGGCGGAGTTCGGCGCGGGGCTGAGCGAACGGGGATACGGGGTGGTCTCCGGCGGGGCGTACGGCATCGACGGCGCGGCGCACCGCGGAGCTCTGGCGGGGGACGCGCCGACCGTCGCCGTGCTCGCCTGCGGCGTCGACGTCTCCTATCCCAGCGCGCACCACGACCTGTTCGCCGTCGTGCGGACCCAGGGCCTGCTGGTGAGCGAGAGTCCCCTGGGGGTGCGGCCCACCCGGCCGCGGTTCCTCGTCCGGAACCGGCTCATCGCCGCACTGGCCCGGGGGACGGTGGTCATCGAGGCGGCCGTGCGCAGCGGGGCGCTCAACACGGCCGGTCACGCGGTCGCGCTGAACCGGATCCTGGCCGCCGTGCCCGGGCCGGTGACCTCCGACGCCTCGGCCGGGTGCCACCGGCTGATCCGCCAGGGCGCGGCGGTCTGCGTCACCACCCCGGCGGAGGCGGCCGAACTGGTCGGAGCCATCGGGTGCGATCTGGCCCCTGAGCCGAGAGGCCCGGTGCTTCCGCGCGACGGGCTCCCCGCCGAGGTCCGCCGTGTCCTGGAGGCGGTGCCCGCGCGGAACGGCGCGGGCCCGGCGACGATCGCGGTGGAGGCGGGCGTCGATCTGGAGACCGTGCTCGCCTGCCTGGGCGGCCTGGCCGCCGCCGGGCACGTCGAGAAGGTCTCCCGGGGCTGGCGTCTGCGCCCCGAGAGGCCGGTCGCCGGGTAGCGGACCCGGCGGAGCCGCCTGCCGGACAGCGGGCCGGAGGCTCCGCGGCGGTCAGGAGGTTCCGCCGTGTCAGGAGGCTCCCCCGCGGCCAGGAGGTTTCGGCGGTCAGGAGGTTTCGCCGGGCCCCGTCAGGAGGCTCCGCCGGTCCAGAGCGGCAGGAGCCGGACCTGGCCGCGCCCCAGGAGGAGCAGCGGGTCGAGATAGCGCCGATCACGGAGCAGGCCCCAGTGCAGGCAATCGGTCGGGCAGTGCCCGGGTGCCTCCTCGACCGTGCCGATGGCCTCGCCCCGCTCGACCGCCTGGCCGCGCCGTACCGATGCGCGGACCGGGAGGTAGGTGGTGCGCAGGCCTCCGGGGTGGAGCACGGTGACGACACCGCGCCCGGCGAGGGGGCCGGCGTAGCCGATCGTTCCCGGGCCCGCCGCGCGGACCGGGGCGCCGGGGGACGCGGCGAGGTCGACGCCGCGGTGACCGGGCAGCCAGGGCTGGGGAGGAGGCGCGAAGACCCGCAGGATCCGGGGGTGTCCGGAGACCGGCCATGTCCAGAGCGGTGGCGCCGGCGCGGCCCGGGGCGGGCTGTGAGGCGGGCTGTGAGGCGGGCTCTGAGGCGAGGTCTGGGGAGTGTCCTGGAGTGGGGTCTGGGATGCGCCCCGGAGCGGCGGCTCCGGCGCGGTCCGGGGTGGTACCGGGGGAGGGGGCTCCGGAACGGTGGGCGGTGCGACGGTGGCCGAGGGCTGCGGAGCCGGAGACAGAAGGGCCGGGAGAAGGGCCAGGGCGGGGAGAGTGCGGGATGTCACAGGCGCAAGGATGGACGGCGGGGGCCTGCCCGCGGTGCGGCGAACGGGATTCTGTGGACGGACCGGCGGCGCTGTGGACGCGGTGGTCGGGCGTGGTTTGACCCTGAAAGGTCAAGGTGCGGTGCCGCGGCGGGTACACTTTCCGGTGGCCTGTAACTCACGGGCTGACTTCGCATGCCCCATCCGGGGCCGTTTCCCTCGGTCCGGGCGAGAGCCCGGCTGGAGCGGTCCGGGGGCATCAGGGCGGTGGCCGAAGGCCGCCGCGTCAACCGAGAACAGCGCCCAGCGATGGGCGCCCCGACCTGGAGGACAATCACATGTCCACCCCCGTCGTCACCATGCGACAGCTGCTCGAGAGCGGCGTGCACTTCGGCCACCAGACCCGGCGCTGGAACCCGAAGATGAAGCGCTTCATCTTCACCGAGCGCAACGGCATCTACATCATCGACCTGCAGAAGTCGCTGGCCTTCATCGACCGGGCCTACGACTTCGTCAAGGAGACCGTCGCGCACGGCGGCACGATCATGTTCATCGGCACGAAGAAGCAGGCGCAGGAGGCCATCGCCGAGCAGGCCGCCCGCGTCGGCATGCCGTACGTCAACCAGCGCTGGCTGGGCGGCATGCTCACCAACTTCTCCACCGTGCACAAGAGGCTCCAGCGCCTCAAGGAGCTCGAGGAGCTCGACTTCGACAACGTCGCCGCGTCGGGGCTCACCAAGAAGGAGCTCCTCATGCGCCGCCGTGAGAAGGAGAAGCTGGAGCGCACCCTCGGCGGCATCCGCGACATGTCCCGCGTGCCCAGCGCGGTGTGGGTCGTCGACACCAAGAAGGAGCACATCGGGATCAGCGAGGCCCGCAAGCTCAACATCCCGGTCGTCGCGATCCTCGACACCAACTGCGACCCGGACGAGGTCGACTACCCGATCCCGGGTAACGACGACGCCATCCGCGCCGTCGGCCTGCTGACCCGCGTCGTCGCCGACGCCGTCGCCGCCGGCCTGATGGCCCGCGCCGGTGCGGTCCGCGGCGGCGAGGACAAGCCGGCCGTCGCCGGCGGCGCCGAGCCGCTGGCCGAGTGGGAGCAGGAGCTGCTCGCGGGCGCCCCCGAGGCCGAGGCCGCCCCGGCCGCCGAGAACGACGCCGAGGCGGAGGCCGCCGCCCCCGCCGCCGAGGCGGAGGCCGCTGAGGCCGACGCCGCTCCGGCCGCCGACGCCGAGCAGGCCTAGTTCCTCCTCGTACGGCGCAGCCGTACGACTCGCAAGGCTCTTTCCGGGTGGGCGCGCCGGTCATGGGGGCGCCCACCCGATCCACCCAGCCTGATCTCATGCCGACTCACTGAGATCAGTGCCGACTCCCACGAGGAAAAGACAATGGCTTCCGTGAACATGGCCGACGTCAAGCGGCTTCGTGAGCTGACCGCGGCCGGCATGATGGACTGCAAGAAGGCTCTGGAGGAGTCCGAGGGCGACTTCGACCGCGCCGTCGAGCTCCTGCGCCTCAAGGGCGCCAAGGACGTCGGCAAGCGCGAGGCGCGCACCGCCTCCAACGGCCTGGTCGCCCTGAAGCAGGGCGGCGACTCCGTCGCCGCGCTGCTGGAGCTCAACTGCGAGACCGACTTCGTGGCCAAGGGCGAGCGCTTCCAGGAGGTCGCGGCCCAGGTCGTCGAGCACATCCTGGCGACCCGGCCGGCCGACGTCCCGACCCTGCTCGAGTCGCAGCTCAACGGCAAGACCGTCAAGGAGCTGCTCGACGAGACCAACGCCGCGCTCGGCGAGAAGATCGAGGTCCGGCGCTTCGCGGTCCTCGAGGGCGGCTACGTCGGCGCCTACATGCATCGGACCGACCCGCAGCTCCCGCCGGCGGTCGGCGTCCTGGTGCAGCTCGACACCGCCAACGCCCAGGTCGCCAAGGACATCGCGCAGCACGCCGCCGCGATGGCTCCGAAGTACCTCAGCCCCGAGCAGGTCCCCGCGGACGTCATCGAGAAGGAGCGCGCGCTCTTCGAGGAGATGACCCGCGAGGAGGGCAAGCCCGAGGCCGCCATCGGCAAGATCGTCGACGGTCGCGTCAACGGCTGGTACAAGGACTTCACCCTGCTCCAGCAGGCGTTCGTGAAGGACAACAAGAAGTCCATCCAGAAGTTCGCCGAGGAGAACGGCGTCAAGGTCGAGGCCTTCGTCCGCTTCAAGGTCGGCCAGGCTTAGGCTTAAGCCAGCTTCTCTCAGCAGAACACCCCTACGAGGAGGCCGCCGTCGTGCAGGAGAATCCAGAACCCGCTGCGTCGGCGGTTTCGTCGTATGCGGGCACGCTTCGCTGGAAGCGCGTCATGCTGAAGCTGTCCGGCGAGGCCTTCGCCGGCAGCGAGCCCATGGGCATCGACCCGGTCGTGGTCGGCCATCTGGCCGACTCGATCGCGGAGGCGGTCCGCGGAGGAGTGCAGGTCGCGGTCGTGGTCGGCGGGGGCAACATGTTCCGCGGCGCGGCCCTGTCCGCGGGCGGCATGGACCGCGCCCGGGCCGACTACATGGGCATGCTCAGCACCGTCATCAACTGCCTGGCGCTCCAGGACTTCCTGGAGAAGCGGGGCATCGAGACCCGCGTCCAGACGGCCATCACCATGCAGCAGGTGGCCGAGCCCTTCCTGCCCCGCCGCGCCATCCGCCATCTGGAGAAGGGGCGAGTGGTGATCTTCGGTGCGGGGCTGGGCTCGCCGTTCTTCTCTACCGACACCTGCGCGGCCCAGCGCGCGCTGGAGATCGGCGCCCAGGCGCTGCTCAAGGGCACCCAGGTGGACGGCGTCTACGACGCCGACCCCCGCAAGAACCCCGACGCCGTCCGGTTCGACCACCTCGAATACGGTGAGGTGCTGACCCGGGGTCTCGGGGTCATGGACGCCACCGCCATCAGCCTCTGCATGGACAACGGTCTGCCGATCGTCGTCTTCGACCTCATGGGCGAGGGCAACATCCTGCGGGCGGTGCACGGTGAGAAGATCGGCACGCTGGTGAGTCCGGCAGGGAAATAGGGAGCGCGCCCGACGGGCGGGCGGAGCGGGACGCGGCATGACGGCGGCCCGCGAAGCGCGTGAGGAGGGCGAGTGACCAGGAGACAGGGAGCGCGCCCGACGGAGCGAGCGGAGCGGGACGCGGCAGGGGCCCGCCGGGGGCGACCTCGGCGGGCGGCGGCCCGCGAAGTGCGTGAGGGATGGCGAGTGACCCAGAAGACTAGGGAGCCGCTGTGATCGACGAAACCCTCCTCGAAGCCGAGGAGAAGATGGACAAGGCCATTGGGGTGGCGAAGGACGACTTCGCGGGCATCCGGACGGGCCGCGTCACCCCGTCGATGTTCAACAAGATCAGCGCTGAGTACTACGGGACGATCACTCCCATTCAGCAGCTGGCCTCGTTCCACGTCCCCGAGGCTCGCATGGTCATCATCCAGCCCTACGACAAGGGTTCGATGGCCGCGATCGAGCGCGCCATCCGGGACTCCGACCTGGGCGTCAACCCGGGCAACGACGGCAACGTCATCCGGGTGGCCTTCCCCGAGCTGTCGGAGGAGCGCCGCAAGGAGTACATCAAGGTCGCCCGGACCAAGGCCGAGCAGTCCAAGGTCTCGGTGCGCAACATCCGCCGCCACGCCAAGGAGGCCCTCGACAAGCTCGTCAAGGACGGCGAGGCCGGCGAGGACGAGGTGCGTCGCGCCGAGAAGGAGCTCGACGACCTGACCCAGAAGCATGTCGCCAAGATCGATGAGCTGCTCAAGCACAAGGAAGCCGAGCTGCTCGAAGTCTGAGCCCGATCCTTGTCCTGCGCGGGCGCTCCGCGCGGGACAAGGATCGTGTGTATGAGAGTGGGACCCCTTGGAATCTGCGGCGGGCGGTAGCCGTACCGGCCGGAATCTCCCCGCCGCGGTCGCGGTCGGGGTCGGTCTGGGAGCGGCCGTCATCCTCTCCCTCTACTACGTCGAGGAGCTCTTCCTCGCCGTGGTGCTCGTGGCCGTGGGCGCCGGGGTGGTGGAGCTGGTCCGGTCGTTCGCGACCCGGGACATCCGCGTCCCGGCGGTCCCGGTGCTGGCCGTGCTGGCCGCGATGCTCGCCGGGGGCTACTGGGGCGGGCCGGTCTGGCTCGTCGGCGTCTTCGCGATGGCCCTGCCGATCCTGATGATCGGGCGGATGTTCGCCGGAACCGAGGGCTACGTCCGCGACACCGCCGCGACGGTCCTGGTCACCGCCTACCCTGGGCTGCTCGCCGGGTTCGTGGCGCTGCTGCTCGCCCAGGACCAGGGGCCGGACCGGGTGGTGGTCTTCATCGCCACCACCGTCGCCAGCGACATCGGCGGCTACTTCGCCGGGGTCCTGTTCGGCCGGCACAAGATGTCCCCGGTGATCAGCCCGAAGAAGACCTGGGAGGGCTTCGCGGGATCGGCGCTGGCCTGCATGGCCGTCGGCGGCTGGCTGACGGCGTGGCTGCTGGGGGTCGACGTCTGGAAGGGCGTGCTGATCGGCGCGGTCGTCGTGGTCGCCGCCACGCTCGGCGACCTGGTCGAGTCGGTGATCAAACGGGATCTGGGGATCAAGGACATGAGCAGCGTGCTGCCCGGCCACGGAGGGATGATGGACCGCCTCGACTCCCTCGTCGTCGCGCTCATCCCGGTCTGGGCGCTGCTCACCCTGCTGGTCTGAGCGTCCGTGCTCGGTCGGAGCGTCCGTGCTCGGTCGGAGCGTCCGTGCTCGGTCTGAGCGTCCGTGTCCGACCGGGTGTCCGTGTCCACCTGGATGTCGGTGCCGGTCCGTGCGTCCTGCCGGTCCGGGCGCGCCGGGCGCCCGCCCGCCCGAAGGCGCCCGGCCCGGCGGCGGCCGATCCTAGCCCGTCCGCAGGAGCCGGTCGGCCGAGAGCCGGGGCGCCAGCGCCCGGTAGCCGTCCGATGCCGTCAGACTGAGCTCGCCCGCGGTGACCGGGAGCAGCCAGAGCCAGCGCACCGCGTCCCCGCCGAAGGTGAAACCCGACAGGTCGGGCAGGCCGGGCAGCCGGGAGAGCAGGACGACGCCGCTGTAGTCCGGACCCAGCGGGAACGTCTCCGGCCGGTGGTACCAGTGGGCGGTGTGCCCGTCTCCGAGCCAGGTGACCGAGTGCCAGGGATACTGGCCGAGCCAGACCAGCAGCCGGGCGGCCTCCCGGGGATCCCCGCGGGTGGCGGTGGCGAGTTCGATCCTGGCGTGGGCGTCCGGCCGGTCGAGGTACCGCTCGACCGCGGGCATGCGCTGGCAGCTCATGCCGACGGTGGACAGGATCGTGTGCCCCCGGCCCCGTTCCGGCGGGCGCTCGGTGATGCCCACGGTGGGCAGCCGCCCGCCGCCCGCGTCCCAGAACCGGCCCGCGGATCCGACGGCCCGGTCCAGGTGGCCCATCACGAACTGCTGGAACGAGGCCCACGCGCCGTCGCCCGCCCGCCACTGCCAGTAGGATCGGGCCGCCGCCAGGCGCGGCGCCAGTTCGTCGCGGGCGTCCGCCAGTGACCAGGCGAACGGCGTCTCCCCGATCATGTCGCGCGCGTATCCCGGCATGCCCCTGCCGATGTCCGCCCAGCCCGGAATGACCGCGAGGAGCTCGTCGTTCTCGTAGAGGGCGACGCCGTCGCCCTCCTCGAACCAGAGCGGTCGGAGGGTTTCCAGCGGCGGTCTGCCCGAGGGGTGCCGGGTGTCCGCCCGGGGCACCACGGGAGGCAGCCCGGCCTCCAGGCGGACCGGGTCGGCCGCGGGCGGGGCGGGCACGTGGTTGGCCAGCCAGACCGCTCCGTGCACGGCGCCGCCGGACGCGCACAGGTAAGCTACCGAGGACATCTCGTCGCGCTCGACCACCAGGGTCCGGCTCCCGTAGGGATTGACATCGGTGAGCACGACCTCGACGCCGTCTCCCCTCGCCTCCGAGGGGCGGAATGTCGCCATACCTCCGGACTCTAGATCAGGGCCGGGCATCGCTTCGAGTATTCGCGCAACCGTCGAGAGAAGGCATTGGACGTGTCGACCACCAGCCCGACCGGGACTCCCGCCCCCGGCCAGCTCACCTTCGTGGCGCCCCGCCGGGCCAAGCCCGCGCGCCACCTGGCCGACCTGACCATGGCCGAGCGCCGGGCCGCGGTCGCCGAGCTGGGCGAGAAGCCGTTCCGCGCCGACCAGCTCTCGCGGCACTACTTCGACCGGCTCAACGGCGACCCGGCCACGATGACCGACCTGCCCGCCGCGGCGCGCGAGAAGCTCGGCGCGGCCCTGTTCCCGCAGCTGCTGACGCCGGTCCGGGAGATCACCTGCGACGGCGGCACCACCCGCAAGACGCTGTGGCGGCTGTTCGACGGCGCCCTGGTCGAGTCCGTGCTCATGCGCTACAGCGACCGCACCACGATGTGCGTCTCCTCGCAGGCGGGCTGTGGCATGAACTGCCCGTTCTGTGCCACCGGCCAGGCCGGCCTGACCCGGAACATGTCCACCGCGGAGATCGTCGAGCAGGTCGTCGCCGGGGCGCGCGAGCTGGCCGGCGGCGAGGTCCCCGGCGGTCCCGGCCGGGTGAGCAACGTGGTCTTCATGGGGATGGGTGAGCCGCTGGCCAACTACAAGGCCGTCATCGGCGCCGTCCGCCGGCTGGTCGAGCCCGCCCCCGAAGGGCTGGGCATCTCCGCCCGCGGCGTCACGGTCTCCACCGTCGGCCTGGTCCCCGCCATCGGCAAGCTCGCCGCCGAGGGGCTGCCGGTGACGCTCGCGGTCTCCCTGCACGCCCCCGACGACGAGCTGCGCGACACCCTGGTGCCGATCAACACGCGGTGGAAGGTCGCCGAGGTGCTCGACGCGGCCTGGGACTACGCCGCGAGGACCAAGCGCCGCGTCTCCATCGAGTACGCCCTGATCAAGGACATCAACGACCAGGAGTGGCGGGCCGACCTGCTCGGCAAGCTGATCAGGAACAAGCTCGTGCACGTCAACCTGATCCCGCTCAACCCCACCCCCGGCTCCAAGTGGACGGCCTCGCGCCCCGAGGACGAGCGGGCCTTCGTCCGCCGCCTGGAGTACCACGGCGTCCCGGTGACCGTCCGCGACACCCGGGGCCGCGAGATCGACGGCGCCTGCGGCCAGCTCGCCGCCGCCGAGTAGCCCCCGCGCCGCCGGATCGTCTGCGGGGCGGACCGTCCTGAGGCATGATCGGTCTGGGGGGCTACGGGTGGATGTGTCCGTCAGCCCGCCCGCCGTACCGACCCACGACCGCACGACGCCGGGAGACGCACATGCCGGGACCGCGACCGCCGCGTCCGGACGACCCGGTCCAGTTGGGGGAGTACCGCCTGCTCGGCCGCCTGGGCGAGGGCGGTCAGGGGGTCGTGCACCTGGGGGAGGCGCCGTCGGGGACGCGGGTCGCGATCAAGGTCCTGCACGCTCACGTCGCGGGTGACCCCGACGTCCGCAGGAGGTTCCTGCGCGAGGTGGAGGCGGCCCGCCGGGTGCCCCCGTTCTGCACGGCGCGCGTCCTGGACGTCGGCACGGCCGGCGACCAGCCGTACGTGGTGAGCGAGTTCATCGACGGGGAGTCGCTGGAGCAGCGGATCCGCTCGCGCGGGCCGCTGGACCCGCGCGACCTCGAACGGCTCGCGATCGGCACGGCCACCGCCCTGGCGGCGATCCACCGCGCCGGGATCGTCCACCGCGACTTCAAACCCGCCAACGTCCTGCTCGGCCCCGACGGGCCGCGGGTGGTCGACTTCGGCATCGCGCGCGGCACGGACCTGGCCACCACGTCCGTCAGCGTGATGGGCACCCCGCCGTACATGTCGCCCGAGCAGCTCTCCGGAGGGCGGATCGGCCCGCCCTCCGACCTGTTCAGCTGGGCCGGGACCATCCTGTTCGCCGGGACGGGCAGGACCCCGTTCGGCCGGGACGTCGCCCTGGCGACGCTGATCTACCGGATCCTCCACCAGGAGTGCGATCTCACCGGTCTCCCGGACGGCCTGCGGCCGGTCGTCGGCCGGTGCCTGGCCAAGGCGCCCGAGCACCGGCCCACGGCCGAGGAGGTCCTGCTGGCGCTGATCACCGGCAACGGGGCGGTGCGGCCCGGTGCGGCGATGCCCGGCGGGGACCTGCTGACCACGGCCATGGGGCGGATGGGACAGCCGTCTCCGCAGGCCGGGCCGCCCGCGCAGGGAGGTCCGCCGCCGGGAGGTCCGCCGCCAGGAGGCCCGCCGTTGCCGGTCGGGCCGCCCTCTCCGCAGGAGGCGTCCGGCCGGGGACGGCCCGGGGCGGCGCCGCCCCCGGGTCCCTCCCGGACGGTCCCGCCGCCGGGCGGGGTGGTCCCGACCGCGCCGCCGGGTGGTGCGTTCCCCGCGGAGCCGCCCACCGGTCCTTCTCGGACGGTCCCGCCGCCGGGTGGCGTGTTGCCCGCGGCGCCGCCCACCGGTCCCGCCCGGGGAGGGCAGGACCCGTCTGCGGGCGGGCTCTCCCGCCGGAGCCTGCTGATCGGCGGAGGGAGCGCGCTGGTCACCGGTGCAGTGACGGCGGCGGCGATCCTGCTGCCCCGGTACCTGAGGGAGGAGGGCGGCACGGTCACCTCCTCGCCCGGGCCGGACCCGGGGACCGCGAGCACCCCGCCGCCGTCCCCGGCGACGCCCACGGGCTCGGCCGGGCCGACGGCGTCCGCCGCCACCGCCACCCCGAGCCCGTCCCGGCTGATCACGGCGGGTCCGGGCGAACCGCTGGTGCTGCGGAACGGCCAGCTGGTGCAGGGACTCGCGATCTCCGCCGACGGCCGTACGGTGGCCGCCGGGTGCTGGGACGGCACGATCCGGCTGTGGGAGGTCCCGGCCGGCGAGGTGACCGCCGAACTGGACGACCGCGAGTTCTACGTCCAGGGCGTGGCGCTGAGTCCGGACGGCCGGACACTGGTCGGCGTCGGCGGGGTGCGCGACACCGAGGCGCACGTGTGGGACGTGGCCTCCCGGCGGCGCATCTCGAAGTCCGTGGTCGGCGCGGTCTTCGTGGAGTTCAGCTCCGACGGGAAGCGGTTCGTCACCGGCAGCGGGTTCGAGTGGGTCCGGCTCTGGCGGACCTCCGACCGCCGGCAGGAGGGCGCCTCCATGCGCCACACCCAGTTGGTCGCCGGTGGGGCGTTCAGCCCCGACGGGCGACTGCTGGCCACCGCCGGGTGGGACCGCGCGGTACGGCTGTGGCGCACCTCGGGTACGGCCGCCGGCGTGCTGAACGGCCACAAGGACCAGGTCAACGCCGTCGTGTTCCTCGACGACCGCACCCTGGCGAGCGCGGGCTACGACAAGGTCGTCCGGGTCTGGGACGTGTCCTCCCGCAAACCGAAGGGGCCGGCGTTCACCGGATCCGGTTCGACGGTCAACAGCCTGGCCTGCAGTCCCGACGGGACCGTCCTCGCCGCCGGGACCAACGAGCACGGCGTCTGGCTGTGGGACGTCGCCACCCGCCGGAGCCTGCGGCCGCCCCTGCAGGCCCTGCCGACCGGCCAGGTCCACGCGGTGGCCTTCAGCGGCGACGGGCTCGTCCTGGCGGTGGCCACGGGCAACGACGTGCTGCTGTACGACGTCGGCGGACTGCGCTCCGCCTGACGGCGGATGGCGGGCGTGGGCGGTCAGGGCCGGGTACGGCGGACGGCGGCGGTCAGGGCCGGGTACGGCGGAGCCGTACGTAGGCGAGGGCGCCGGCGGCGGACCAGAAGAGGGTCGCGGCCGTGACCGGGAGCAGGACCGCGTCGAGGGTCCCGGCGCTGGCGGCGCGCATCCACGGCATGATCGGCACCGTGAACCCGCCGGCCGGGGTGAGACTGAGCAGCAGCAGTCCGAGGTAGCCGCCGAACAGCACCAGCATCGAGGCCGCCGGGGAGGACAGGATCGGCCTGCTGGTCAGCGCGCCCAGGGCGGTCCCGGCGCTCAGCCCGAGCAGGTGCAGCCCGGCGCCTCTGGCCAGGTCCCCGGAGGAGGGGAGGACCGCGAAGCCGGCGAGGAGCGGCAGCGCGACCGCGATCGCGGCCAGGCCGAGGTTGACGGCCAGCGCCGCGAGCAGCCCGGCGCGGACCTCCCGGCCGGGCCCTCCGGCCGCCGTCATCGAGACCACCCGCTGGGCGGCGGGCTCGGTGTCGAGCAGCCCTCGGGCGGCCCAGGCGAAGACGACGATCAGCAGTCCGGCCGAGTCGGCGTAGGAGGTCAGCTGCCTGCCGTCGGGAACGGTCGTCGAGTAGAAGATCAGCATCATCGTGAACAGCGCGAACACCGGCTGCAGCAGCCGGTGGGACCTGGCGTAGGCGGCCAGCTTGAACCGGGTGAGGGCGAGGGTCACCGGGCGCTCCGAGGGGTGCGGGCGGTCGTGGGGGCTGCGGGCGTTCAGGAGATCCGCCTGGTGGCGTGGCCGTCGGCACGGAGTTTCTGCTCGACCTCGTCGGCATCGGCGGCGTCCACGGTCACCTCGATGACCGCCCGGCGCGGTCGCCGCCCGTCCCCGGCGGTGACCGCGCCGTCGGCGACCAGCCAGTGGCCGGCACCGGGGAAGTCCCGCAGCTGGTTCTGGTGGTCGCTGACCACGACCGCGCCGCCGTCGGCGGCGACCTCGCCGATGATCACAGGGAGCTCGTTGCGGGTCTGCTCGTCGAGACCGGCGAAGGGCTCGTCCAGGATGAGCAGGCCGGGCGGGGCCAGCAGCGACTGGATCAGGCCGACCTTCTGCGCGCTGCCCTTGGACAGGTCGCCGAGCGGCCGGTCGAGCAGGTGCGTCGCGTTGAGCCGCTCGGCGAGCGCCGTACCGGAGGCGGGGGGGATACGCCGGATCCCGGCGAGGTGGGCGAGGTAGGCCGCGACGGTGAACGGCTGGTCCACCGGGAACACGTCGGGGGCGTATCCGACGACGGCGGGCCGTTCGGCGATCGAGCCCCGGGAGGGCGGGAGGATCCCGGCGAGCAGGCGCAGGAGCGTCGACTTCCCCGCCCCGTTGCGTCCGGTGACCTCGACGACGGATCCGGGGCGGAGGGAGAGCTCGACCTCCCGCAGGATCCAGGGGCCCCGGCGGGCGTAGCGGAAGGACACGTCGGAAAGCCGCATAGGCCCGTCACCCTACCGCCGGGCCTCGCCTTGCGGGCCCTTGTCCCGCCAGAATGGGGGACTATACGAGAACGCCGTATACAGGGATGGAAAGGACGCGGGGTTGAACCGCTTTCCACGGGTGCTGGGCGTGCGTCAGGGCTATGACCCGGACCAGGTGGACGCGCTGGTCCGCCGGATCGAGAGCACCCTCGGGAGAGGCGCGCCGACCGACGCCCCGATCACCGCCGACGAGATCCGGGACGCCCGCTTCCGCGCGAAGCTCGGCGGCTACAACGAGACCGCGGTGGACTACGCGCTGGACGCCTTCATCGTGGCGGTGGAGACGCTCACGGCCGCGGGACGCGCGGTGCAGGCGCCCGCGGCCGGCCGCGGGCGGGCCACGGTTCTGGAGGGGGCGAAGGGCGCCCCGCGGACCGGGGCGGCGACCGAGCCGCCGGACGTCCCGGAGACCGCCGCCCCGCCCGTCCGGGACGCTCCGCCCGTCCGGGACGTCGCGCCCGACGTCTCGTCTGTTCAAGCCGCGGCACCCGCCCGGGACGCCGCCTCTGTTCCGCCCGCGGCCGAGGCCGTGTCCGGAGCCCCGCCGGCTGCGGACACCGCGTCGGCCGCGGAGGGCGGATCCGTGGCGGAGGACGTGCCTGCCGGACCGCCCGCCGCGTCCGTTCCTTCCGCGAGAGGGCCCGTGCCCGTAGTGCGGGCCGTGCCCGCCGTTCCGTCCGGGGCGCAGGCCGGGGAGGGCGGGGTGCCCGCCGTTCCGTCCGGGGCGCAGGCCGGGGAGGCCGAGGAGGAGGCCGCCAGGATCGAGCGGGTCGCCTTCCGCGCCGGACGGCTGGGCATGGGCTACGACGAGGAGGAGGTGGACCTCTTCCTCGACCGGGTCGTGGCCACGCTGCGCGGGACCACCGACCGGCCGGTCACCCCCGACGACGTGCGCGAGGCCAGGTTCAGCACCGTCGTCTTCCGGCCGGGGTACGCGGTGCGCCAGGTGGACGACTTCCTGCACGACCTCGTCGAGGTCGTGGAGCGCCACCACGGCCGCTGAGCGGCGGACGGGACCGTCAGCGGGTGCCCCAGGAGTAGGTCTGCTTGTGGAGCTTGAGGTAGACGAAGGTCTCGGTCGCGCGGACGGCCGGGATGGCGCGGATCTTGCCGAGGATCTCCAGGAGGTGCTGGTCGCCCTCGCAGACCACCTCGACCATGACGTCGACGGACCCGGCGGTCAGCACGACGTAGTCGATCTCCTTGATGGCGGAGAGCTCGTCGGCCACCGTCTCCAGGTCGCCCTCGCACTTGATGCCGATCATGGCCTGGCGGGGGAAGCCGAGGGTCAGCGGGTCGGTCACCGCGACGATCTGCATGACGCCCGCGTCGAGCAGGCGCTGGACCCGCTGGCGGACCGCGGCCTCCGACAGGCCCACCGCCTTGCCGATCGCGGCGTACGGCTTGCGCCCGTCGCCCTGCAGCTGCTCGATGATCTGCTTGGAGATGTCGTCGAGCACGACCGGGCCGGGCCTGCCGTCGTGGTCGCGACGGGCCTTCGGTGGCGTCGTCATGCGCGCTCCCTCGCGTCCGGATTGCGGGGCTGTCGCCGTCAGGTTGCGGCTTTGATGCGCCATGGTGTCAGCTATCGGCTTTCTGTCAAGCGATTTCGTAGCAATTTGGTATCTTCGCAACGAAATCGCTTGTCGTGATATCCCTGCTCTGTAAGAGTCGCGACAACTCAGCCCCCCTCACAGGAGGTCGACGGTGACCACCCGTCTGCAGAACTACGTCAACGGTGAGTTCGTGGACGCCAAGAGCGGCCGGTTCTCCGACGTCATCGACCCGTGCACCGGGGAGGCCTACCTCCAGGCGCCGGTCTCCGGGGCGGAGGACGTCGACCAAGCCTACGCCGCCGCGGCCGCCGCGTTCGAATCGTGGAGCCAGACCACGCCGGGCGAGCGCGCGAACCTGCTGCTCAAGGTCGCCGACGCGATCGAGGCGCGGGCCGGGGAGCTGAACGAGGCCGAGTGCCGCAACACCGGCAAGCCCCGGGCGCGGATGGCCGAGGACGAGACCCCGGTGGCCGCCGACCACTTCCGCTTCTTCGCCGGCGCCGCGCGCACGCTGGAGGGGCCGACGTCCGGCGAGTTCCTCGCCGACCACACCTCCGTCGTCCGGCACGAGCCGATCGGCGTCGTGGGCCAGGTCACGCCCTGGAACTACCCGATGATGATGGCCGTGTGGAAGATCGCCCCCGCGCTCGCCGCCGGCAACACCGTGGTGCTCAAGCCGTCCGACACCACCCCGGTCTCCACGGTCAAGCTGGCCGAGATCATCGGCGAGGTCCTGCCGAAGGGCGTCTTCAACGTGGTCGTCGGCGACCGCGAGACCGGCGCCCTGGTCGTCGGCCACCCGGCCGCGCAGATGGTCGCGATCACCGGCTCGGTCGGCGCGGGCATGGCGGTGGCCAAGACCGCCGCCGAGGACCTCAAGCGGGTCCACCTGGAGCTCGGCGGCAAGGCCCCGGTCGTCGTCTTCGACGACGTCAAGGACCTGAAGGCCGCCGCGGAGTCCATCGCCGCGGCCGGGTTCTACAACGCCGGGCAGGACTGCACCGCCGCCTGCCGGGTGCTGGTCCACGAGGACGTCCACGACGCGTTCGCCGCCGCGCTCGCCGAGGCCGCCGCCGGCACCCGGACCGGCGACCTGGCCGACGCCGAGGCCCTGTACGGCCCGCTCAACAACGCCGTCCAGCTGGAGCGCGTCGCGGGCTTCTTCGACCGGCTGCCCGGCCACGCCAAGGTCCTGACCGGCGGCCACCGGATCGGCGACCGCGGCTACTTCTTCGCCCCCACCGTCGTCGACGGCCTGCGGCAGGACGACGAGATGGTGCAGAACGAGGTCTTCGGCCCGGTGATCACCATCCAGGCCTTCACCGACGAAGCCGACGCGGTGGCCAAGGCGAACGGCGTAAAGTACGGATTGTCTGGTTCGGTGTGGACCTCCGATCACGGCCGGGCGATGCGGATGTCGAAGCGGCTCGACTTCGGGGTCGTGTGGGTCAACACGCACATCCCGTTCGTCTCCGAGATGCCCCACGGAGGTTTCAAGCACTCGGGCTACGGCAAGGACCTGTCGGTCTTCGGTCTGCACGACTACCTCCGGGTCAAGCACGTCATGCACTACATCGGCGAATAGCCGCGAGACAGAGGGACGGCCTGGTATGACCGAAACCCAGGAGGGCGCGGGGGCGGCCGCGGACGCCCCCGGCGCGCCCCCGGTGCCCGCCATCGAGCTCGACGGAGTCGTCAAGGAGTACCTCGCCCACGGTGAGGTCGTCCAGGCGGTCAAGGGGGTCACCCTGACGATCGCCGAGGGCGAGTTCTTCTCGCTCCTCGGCCCCTCCGGCTGCGGCAAGACCACCACGATGCGCATGGTCGCCGGCTTCGAGGAGCCGACCCGCGGCACGGTGCGGCTGCACGGCCGGGACGTGACGGACGTCCCGCCCGACAGGCGCGACGTGAACATGGTCTTCCAGTCCTACGCGCTGTTCCCGCACATGAACGTCTGGGAGAACGTCGCCTTCGGCCTGAAGCGCAGGAAGGTCCCCTCGGGGGAGATCGCCCGGCGGGTCGGCGAGATGCTGGAGATCGTCGCGCTGACGGGCCGCGAGAAGCGCCGCCCCCGGGAGATGTCCGGCGGCCAGCAGCAGCGGGTGGCGCTGGCCCGCGCGTTGGTCAACCGGCCCCGCGCGCTCCTGCTCGACGAGCCGCTCGGCGCCCTGGACCTCAAGCTCCGCCAGGCCATGCAGATCGAGCTCAAGCGCATCCAGCGCGAGGTCGGCATCACCTTCGTCTACGTCACGCACGACCAGAGCGAGGCGCTCACCATGAGCGACCGCATCGCCGTGATGAACGACGGTCGGATCGAGCAGCTCGCCGGGCCCCGGGAGATCTACGAGCGTCCCGCCACCGCCTTCGTGGCCGGGTTCATCGGCACCTCCAACCTGCTGCGCGGCACCGTGGACCGGGTCGAGTCCGGCTGCGCGGTCCTGCGGGTGGGCGCGGAGGGGCGGGTCCTGGCCGCGGAGGGCGCGCACCGGGCCGGAGAGGCGATCGCGGTCACCGTGCGCCCCGAGAAGATCACGATCTCCACCGAGGAGCCCGCCGGAGGCCTCAGCGCCGTGCGCGGGACCGTGTCCGAGGTGGTGTACCTGGGCCTGTACAACAGTTATGCGGTCAGCCTCGCCGACGGCGCCGAGGTCACCGTGTTCCAACAGAACGCGCTGGACAGCACGAGTACGGCGGAGCGTGGCGACGCCGTGTGGCTGTCGTGGCAGCCGCAGCACTCGTACGCGATCGGAAGTTGAGCCCCCACATGGACCCCCGCACCACCCCCGCCTTCCTGCGCGGCATGACGCAGAGCCGCTCCGTGACCCGCCGGGACGCCTTCCGCCTGGCCGGGCTGTCGGCCGCGGGCCTGGCCCTGTCGGCCTGCGGCGTGCAGGGCAGGAAGGCCGCGCCGCCCAAGAAGGACGCCGTCGCCGACTACTGGGCGTCGAAGCAGAAGAACGGCACGCTGCGCTTCGCCAACTGGCCGCTCTACATCGACAAGGACGGCAAGAAGTACCCGTCGCTGGAGCTGTTCACCGCCGACACCGGCATCAAGGTGACCTACGCCGAGGCGATCCAGGAGATGCCCGTCTTCTTCGGCAAGATCCAGCCGCAGCTGGCCGCCGGCAACGACATCGGCCACGACCTGATGGTGATGACCAACAGCATCCAGCTCAACCGGGCCATCCAGCTCGGCTACCTGGTCCCGCTCGACCACTCGCGGCTGCCGAACTTCGCGGCCAACGCCGGCGCGCGCTTCAAGAACCCCGTCTGGGACCCGGGCAACGCCTACACGGTCCCGTGGGCGGGCGGCATCACCGGCATCGCCTACAACCCCGAGTACGTCGACGAGGTCACCAGCATCGAGGACCTGTGGAACCCCAAGTACAAGGGGAAGGTCGGCATGATGAGCGACACCCAGGAGGTCGCGAACTTCGGCATGTTCGCCCTGGGCGTCGACCCCGACACCTCCACCGAGGCCGACTGGCGCAGGGCGGGGGACAGGCTCCGGCGGCAGCGCGACGCGGGCCTGGTGCGCAAGTACTACGAGAACGACTACATCGAGGCGCTGGTCCGCGGTGACGTGTGGATCACGATGGCCTGGTCGGGCGACGTCTTCCAGCAGGTCGCCGAGGGCAAGGACCTGAGGTTCGTGGTGCCCGCCGAGGGCGGCACGATCTGGACCGACAACCTGTGCATCCCCAAGACCGCGCAGAACCCGGTGGACGCGCTGACGCTGATGGACTACGTCTACCAGCCGAAGATCGCCGCCATGCTGGTGGAGTACATCAACTACATCGCCCCGGTGCCCGCCACCAAGGACATCCTGGCGGCCAAGGCCGCCGGGGAGAAGGGCGAGGACAAGGAGTTCCTGGAGCAGGTGGCCACCAGCCCGATGATCTACCCCTCCGACGCCGACATGGCGAAGCTGCGCTCGTACACGGTGCTGAGCACGGCGCAGGAGAAGGTCTTCGAGGGCATCTTCCAGCCCATCACCCAGGGCTGAGAGCCGGATGAAACGCCTCACCCCCTACCTGCTCGTGCTGCCGGGCGGCCTCTGGCTGGCGATCTTCATGGTGGTGCCGATGGTCTTCATGGCCTCGGTCTCCACCCAGGAGGGCGACGTGGTCAACGGCTTCGCCCAGACGTTCAACGTCGGCGTCTACGGCGAGGTGCTGGGCCAGTACGGCACGCAGTTTCTGCGCTCGGCCTCCTACGGCCTGGCCGCCACGGCCGTCTCCCTCCTGCTGGCCTACCCGGTGGCCTACTGGATCGCCTTCCGGGGCGGCGCCCGCAAGTCGACCTACCTGCTGCTGGTGCTGCTGCCGTTCTTCGTCTCGTTCGTGCTGCGCACGGTGTCGTGGAAGTTCCTGCTCGCCGACGACGGCCTGCTGCTGGCGCCGCTGAAGTCGGCGGGCCTGCTCCCCGGCGACTTCCACGTCCTGCAGACGACCGCCGCGGTGATCGGCGGCCTGGTCTACAACTACCTGCCGTTCATGATCCTGCCGATCTACGTGGCGCTGGAGCGGGTCGACCCCCGGACCGTGGAGGCGGCGCGGGACCTGTACGCCTCCCGGCGCGGGGCGTTCACGAGGATCGTGCTGCCGCTCTCGCTGCCCGGGGTCTTCGCCGGGGTGCTGATGACGTTCGTCCCGATGACGGCGGACTACGTCAACGCCGCCATCCTCGGCGGCCCGGAGAACACGATGATCGGCAACATCATCCAGACCGAGTACCTCGTCAACAACGACTACCCGACCGCGGCCGCGCTCTCCTTCACGCTGATGGCGGCGATGCTGGTCGGCATCTTCGCCTACGCCCGGGCGCTCGGCACGGAGAACGTGCTGGAGGCGGCGGCCCGATGAGCGCGAGCGGACCTCGGAGCGCGGGCCGGACCAGGCCCCGGGGGCGGTGGACGGACCGGCTCCTGCGGATCTACGTCTGGCTGGTCCTGGCCTGGCTCTTCCTGCCGATCGCGGTGATGATCGTGTTCGGCTTCAACGACACGCAGAGCAAGTCCAACGTCAGCTGGCAGGGCTTCACCCTCAAGTGGTGGGGCCGGCTGGACGAGTACCCGGACCTGGTCGTCGCGGTGCGCAACTCGCTGCTGATCGCCCTGGTCAGCGTGGCCGTCACCACGGTGCTCGGCACGCTCATGGGCCTGGCCCTGGGGCGCCACCGCTTCCGCGGGCAGGGCGCCACCAACCTGGCGATGTTCGCCGCGATCTCCTCGCCCGAGCTGGTGATGGGCGCCTCGCTGCTCTCGCTGTTCATCAGCGCCGGCGTGGAGACCGGCTTCGCGACCGTGGTGATCGCGCACGTGCTCTTCTCGCTCTCGTTCGTGGCGATCACGGTCCGGGCGCGGGTGGTCGGCATGGACGCCTCGATCGAGGAGGCCGCCCGCGATCTGGGCGCCACTCCCTGGACGACGTTCTGGCGGGTCACCTTCCCGATGATCCTGCCGGGCGTCGTCGCCGGCGCGCTGCTCGCCTTCGCGCTCTCCATCGACGACTTCGTCATCACCCAGTTCACCAGCGGCGCCACCCAGACGTTCCCGCTGTGGATCTGGGGCGCCACCCGGATCGGCATGCCGCCGCAGGTCAACATCATCGGCACGCTCATCTTCGCGGTGGGCGTCGCGGTCGCCGTGCTCAACGCGGTGACCGCGCGCCGGCGCGGCACCTGACCACCCCGGGGCCCCGCGTCCCGCTCCCTTCCGGAAGGGAGCGGGACGCGGGGCCCCGGCGCATCCGCGCCCACGACAGGGCCCCGGCACGGAACAGGGAGGCGAGATCGGAACCAGGCGGGGGGAACCCGCGTGTGATCCCCCCGGATCACACGACACCACATACGAGAACGACCTGACTCACGTAGGGAAGTGAGATCTGTGGATCCGCTGAAGGCTCTTGCTGACGCGGAGCGCACGCCGTACTGGCTCGACAGTCCGGCGAAACCCGAGCCGCGACCGCGGCTCACCGAGGACACCACCGCCGATCTCGCGGTGGTCGGAGGCGGCTTCTCGGGGCTGTGGACGGCCCTGATGGCCAAGGAACGCGACCCGTCGCTCGACGTGGTCCTGCTCGAAGGGCGCAGGATCGGCTGGGCGGCCACCGGCCGCAACGGCGGCTTCGCGATGGCGACCCTCACCCACGGCATCGCCAACGGGCTGGAACGCTGGCCCGAGGAGGTCCGGACGCTGGAGCACCTGGGCCTGCGCAACCTCGACGAGATCGGCGAGACCGTCGAACGGTACGGCATCGACTGCGGCTACGAGCGCACCGGTGAGCTGCACGTGGCGACCGCGCCCTGGCAGCTGGAGGAGATGCACCGCACCGCCGAGACCGCCCGCGCGATGGGCGTGCGGTTCGACGTGATGGACGCCGGGCAGGTCAGGGCGGAGGTGGATTCGCCCACCTACGTCGGCGGCATGTGGGAGCGCGACGGCTGCGCGATGCTCGACCCCGCGGCCCTGGCGTGGGGGCTGCGGCGGGCCTGTCTGGACAAGGGGGTGCGCATCCACGAGCGCACCCCGGTCCGCCACATGCGGGAGACCCCCTCCGGCATGGAGCTGCTCACCCTGCACGGCACCGTCAGGGCGCGCGCGGTCGCCCTGGGCACCGGCGTCTTCCCGCCGCTGCTGCGGCGGCTGAGGCACTTCCTCGTCCCGGTCTACGACTACGCGCTGGTCACCGAGCCGCTCTCGGCCGAGCAGCTGGCCTCGGTCGGCTGGCGCAACCGGCAGGGCGTCGGCGACTCGGCCAACCAGTTCCACTACTACCGGCTGACCGCCGACGACCGCATCCTGTGGGGCGGCTACGACGCGGTCTACTACAACGGCGGCAGGATGAGGGCGGAGTACGAGCAGCGCGACGCGACCTTCACCACGCTCGCCGCGCACTTCTTCACGACCTTCCCCCAGCTGTCGGGGCTGCGCTTCACCCACCGGTGGGGCGGGGTCATCGACACCTGCAGCCGGTTCAGCGCCTTCTACGGGCGCTCGCACGGCGGGCGCGTCGCCTACGCCGTCGGCTACACCGGCATGGGCGTCGGGGCGACCCGCTTCGGCGCCAACGTCATGCTCGACCTGCTGTCCGGCCGGCAGACCGAGCGGACGCGGTTGCGGATGGTCCGGGAGAAGCCGATCCCGTTCCCGCCCGAGCCGGTCCGCTCGGCCGGGATCCAGATGACCCGCTGGTCGATCGCCCGGGCGGACCTCAACCAGGGCCGCCGCAACCTCTGGCTGCGGACGCTGGACCGGATGGGCCTGGGCTTCGACTCCTGAGCCCCGTCCCGCCGGGTCGCGCCCGGCCCGCGCTCCCGGCTCGCGCCGGGAGCGCGGGCCGGGCAGACTCGGGGGATGACCGAGAGGGTGGAGTTCACCGCCGACGGCGTCACGCTCGTCGGCGACCTGCGGGGCCCGGGAGGGCCGGGGCCGCATCCGGCGCTGGTCCTCACCGGGCCGTTCACCGGCACCCGCGACCAGGTCGCCGGCCGGTACGCCGCCCGGCTGGCCGCGGCGGGATACGTCACGCTGGCCTTCGACCACCGCACCTGGGGCGAGTCCGGCGGGTCGCCCCGCTGCGACGAGGACCCGCAGGGCAAGCTGCGCGACCTGCGGGCCGCCGTCTCGCTGCTGCGGGCCCGGCCCGAGGTGGACGGCGGCAGGATCGGCGCGGTCGGGATCTGCCTGGGCGCGGGCTACGCGCTGAGGTTCGCCGCCTTCGACCCCCGGGTGCGGGTCTTCGCCGGGATCGCCGGGGCCTACAACAACCCCTACACGATGCTCGCCGGGATGTCGCCCGCCGGATACCAGGAGGCGCTGGCCTCCTTCACCGCCGTCCAGGAGCGCCAGGACCGCGGCGGCCCGGTGGAGTACCTCCCGGCCGTCGCGGAGGAGGGCGAGGCGGCGATGCCGGGCGACGAGCCGTTCGCCTACTACGGCACCTCCCGCGGCGCCTCGCCGCACTGGCGCAACGAGGTCACCCGGGCGTCGGTCCGCGAGCTGATCACCATGGACAACATGACCGGCGCCGACTTCCTGGGGCCCCGGCCCGGGCTCATCGTGCACGGCGTCGTCGACCGGTTCTGCCCGCCGGAGGGGGCCGAGGAGGCCTACAAGCGGATGGAGGGCCCCAAGCAGCTCGTCTGGCTGGACACCCGCGTGCACATCGACCTCTACGACGCCGAGCCGTACGTCACCCGGGCCGTCGAGGCGGTGACCTCCTTCCTCGCCGACCACCTCTAGCCGCCCGCGGGGCTCCGGCGGGAGTCCGTCCGCGGGGCCGGGGGCCGCGCGGAACGGACCGCCGAAGGCAGGGGGGTCGTACATCCATCGGTGTACGGCCCGGATGGGTCCGCGCGACGATGCCCGCCGCCGCCGCGGCCGGAATCGTGGAAGGCATGACGAGGACGAGTCAGCGCATCGACGCCCTCGACGTGCTCCGCGGCATCGCGATCATGGGCACGCTGGGCACCAACATCTGGATCTTCACCAGCCCCGCAGGACCGGCGGGGGTCATGGACGCGCTGGGGACGACGGGCGCCCCGGAGACCTTCCTGCGCTTCCTGACCAACGGCAAGTTCCTGGCCCTGCTGACCCTGCTGTTCGGGGTCGGCCTGGAGCTGCAGTACCGCTCGGCGCGGCGGCGGGGCACGCCCTGGCCCGGCTGGTACCTGTGGCGGGCGGCGCTGCTGTTCGCCGAGGGGCTGATCCACTACCTGCTGATCTTCGAGTTCGACGTGCTGATGGGCTACGCCGTGACCTCGGTGATCGTCGCCTACCTGGTCGGCCGGAGCGACCGCGCCGTCCGGTGGTGGATCATCGGGGTGGGATCGGTGCTCACCGCGGTGATCGGCCTGCTCACCGCCGCCCTGCTGGCCGCGCCGGAGCCGCGCGCGGACGGAGCGGCCGGCGCGGGCGGGGCGGACGCGCTGTTCGCCGAGGGGAGCTACGCCGACCAGGTCGCCGCCCGGATCGACTCCTTCGCGGTCTACCGGCTGGAGGCGGTGTTCATCGTCCCGATGGGCATCGTGCTGTTCCTGCTCGGCTCACGGCTGATGCGCGCCGGGGTCTTCGAGGGCTCGGACCGGGGCGCCGCGCTCCGCCGCAGGCTCATGCTCGCCGGGTTCGGCGTCGGCGCGCCGCTGAACCTGCTCACCTCCTTCGCCGGCGAGGAATGGTTCCTGGTGGACCGCTACCTGCTGCCGCCGCTGGTGGCTCTGGGCCTGCTCGCCCTGGTCACGACCGTCGCGCACCGCCTGTCCGGGGCCCCGGGTCCGATGCGGCGCGGCCTGACCGCCGTCGGCCGGACCGCGCTCAGCTGCTACGTGCTGCAGAACCTGGTGGCGTCGGCGCTCTGCTACGGCTGGGGACTCGGCCTGGCCGCGCACCTGGCCGACCAGGGGCCGTGGTGGCCGGTGGCGGCCTGGGCGGGCGTCTGCGCGCTCTTCACCGTCCTGGCCTCGCTCTGGCTGCGCCGCTTCGACCGGGGACCGCTGGAGCTGGTCTGGCAGTGGGCCTACCAGGCCCCGCAGCGGTCCCGGCGCGAACCGGCGCGTGAGGAGCACGGTCCGGAGCGCGAGCGGGCCGTCCGCTGAAGACCCGGACCGCGAACGGGCGGCGCTTCCTCCGCCTCCTGCCGGGCGAGGGCGCGTCCGGCAAGGACGGGTCCCCGGCCGGCAGCTGACCCACCGGCTCCGGGCGCCCGTTCCCCGTACGGCTCCGCGCCGCCTCGAAGACGGTCGGCGCGGAGCCGTACGGCCTCCGCCCGCTCAGGACGCGGCGGGCGGGACGGAGACGGCGACCGTGCCGGAGGTGCCGTCCACGGTGATCTCCTGGCCGGTGACGACCCGCTCGGTCGCGCGGGCCACGCCCACGACCGCCGGGATGCCGTACTCGCGGGCGACCACCGCGCCGTGCGAGTTGGCCCCGCCCATCTCCATCACCAGGCCGCCCGCGGTCAGGAACAGCGGGGTCCAGCCGGGGTCGGTGGACGGGCAGACGAGGATCTCGCCGGGCTCCAGGTGCGCGCCCACCGGATCGAGGACCACCCGGGCGAGGCCGGTGACGTCGCCCGCCGAGGCCGGGGTCCCGGTCAGCGCGCCGTCCGCGGCGACGCCGGCGACCGCCTCCGGCTCGGTCCCGTCGGAGAGCAGCACGCGCGGCACGTGCCGGCGGCGGCGCTCGCGGGCGGCCTCCTCGCGCCGCCCGGCGACGAGCGCGCGCAGCGCCTCCGGTCCGGCGGACGGCGCGGGCCCGGTCGGGGCGGCGGATCCGGTCGGGGCGGCGGATCCGGTCAGGGCGGCGCGGGCCTCCCGCAGGGTCAAGAAGAAGACGTCGTCCGGGGAACCCAGCAGGCCGCGCCCGGCCAGTTCGGCGCCGACGGCGGCCAGCTCCGTGCGGGCCGCGGCCAGGGACGTGACCACCAGGAACTTGGGGAACTCGCGCAGCCCGCCCAGGGCGCGGGCGCGGCCGAGGGCGAAGCGCACCACCCGGCCGCGCAGCCCCCCGACCCGGACCGCCAGGCGCTCCACCGTCGCGGCGGCCTCGGCCGCGCCCCGGGCGAACTGTACGTCGGGGGCCAGGTCCGGGTCGTCCAGCCGCAGGTAGTTGGCCAGCACGCCGATGACGTGCGCCGGATCCTCCGACCAGCGCGGCACCCCGAGGTCGATCTCGGCGACCGCGCGCACGCCGTACGCGCGCAGGAACTCCCGCAGGCCCCCGTCCACCGAGGCGGGCAGCGCCCCCGCGTGGAAGCGCGCGGCGAGCTCGGCGGCGGGGGTGCCCAGGAGCAGGGCGGCCGCCGGGGCGTCCTGGCGGATCCGGGCCGCCAGGCGCCACAGGGCCAGGTCCATCTCGGTGGTCACGTTGCGCGGCAGGCCGCGCAGCACGGTCGGGAGCTCACCGGGGCGGGCGCGCTCACCCAGCAGCCGTACGGCCAGGCCGAACATGGCGAACCCGGCCAGCGGGCCCGGAGCCACCTCCGGGACGAGCCGGAACGTCCAGCGGCTCAGGATCGACTCGGCCCGGTCGAGGCGCTGGAGCGCGGTGGCGTCCGGCGGGGAGGCGAGCGCCGCGCGCAGGGCCGACTCGGTCGCCCGCGCCCGCCGGTGCGCGCTTTCGGGCCGCAGCAGCGCCCGCACGGCGCGCGGCAGGACCCGGTGGCGGCCCGCGACCCGCAGGACCCGGCGGAGGGCGGGGCGCGCGGACCGCCGGGTCACGGTGAACCGGGGGTCGCGGGCCAGCGCCCGCAGGACCACCGCCGACCGGGCCTCCATCACGTCGAGCACCCGGGGGAACAGGGCCCGGCCCACGCGGCTGCGCACGATGCCGGTGACGTCCAGGAAGAGCCGCCCGCCCGCCTCGGCGAACCGCGGCGCCCCGGCCCGCGGGTCGGCCACCGGGTGGCCCAGCACGCCGAGGGCGGCCGACGACATCAGCCGGAACGCCGCCATGCCCATCGGGGTGATCGGCTGGTGGAGGCCCTGGGCGAGGCTGAGGCAGACGTGGATCCGGAGCCCGTCCGGTTCGGGGGAGGCGTCCGCCGCCTCGTCCGGACCGGTGTGCCGGGGGATGGGGTAGAGGGTGGTGACCGGGCGCGACTGGGTCAGCCAGAGGGCGCCGCCCGAGTCGACGGCCCACTCGGTGTCCTGCGGCGCCCCGTAGTGGTCCTCGACCCGGCCGCCCAGCTCGGCCAGGGCCCGGACCTGCTCGTCGGTGAGGCAGAACGCGTTCGCGGTCCTGCTCCCGTTCGCGGTCCTGCTTCCGTCCGCGCTCCCGCCGGCCGCTCCGGCCGCCGGTCGGTGATCCGTCCGGTCGGAGGTCCCTTCCGTCGCGCCGGTCGTCCCGGTGGTCCCGATGGTCGCGGGCGCCGCGGTCTCGACGCGTTCGACGCCGCCGCCCGCCAGCGACCGCACGGCCAGCCGCTTGTCGCCCGCCCGCCGGTCGGTGATCCGCCCGGTCGCGACGTCCACCGTGAAGCGGTCGGGGTTGACCGCGCCGGAGACGACCGCCTCGCCGAGCCCGGGAGCGGCGTCGATCACCGCCGTGCGCCGCCGCCCCGTGACCGGGTCGGCGGTGAACATCACCCCGGCGACCTCGGCCTGCACCATCTCCTGGATCACGACGGCCAGCCGCACGCTCCGGTGGGCGATGCCGTTCGCCGCCCGGTAGGCGACGGCCCGGTCGGTCCAGAGCGAGGCCCAGCAGCGCCGGACCGCGTCCAGCACGGCCTCCGGCCCGACCACGTTCAGGTAGGTGTCCTGCTGCCCGGCGAAGCTGGCGTCCGGGAGGTCCTCGGCGGTGGCGGAGGAGCGGACCGCGACGGGGCCGTGCGCGCTGCGCCGTACGGCGTCGGCCACCTCCTCGGGGACCGGGGCCGAGAGCACGGTCGCGCGGGCGGTGCCGGCCAGCTCCGCCAGGGCCCGGGTGTCGGTGGGGGAGGTCACCTCCAGGGCGTCGACCACGGCCTCCAGCGACCCGGACCGCTCGGTGACCCGGCGGTAGGCCTCGGTGGTCAGGCACACGCCGGACGGGACGGGGAACCCGGCGGTGGTGAGCACGCCGAGGTTGGCCGCCTTGCCGCCGACGAGCGGCAGCATCCCGGCGTCGATCTCCTCGAACTTCAGAACCAGCGGAATCTCCATGGCACGCCTCCTGGGAGCAACGGTAAGCCTGCCCGGCACAATAAATCAACAAGTGATGAAATATGCTCTTTTCGCGGAAGTCGCAGGTCGGCGCGGACCGGCCGGGGGCCGGTGCCCGGCGGGGAGCACGCGCCGAAGGCGTCCGCCGCCGTTCAGGAGCGGTCCGGGAGCGGTCCGGGAAGCCGTTCAGGAGCGGTCCGGCACGCGGCCGACGGTCGCGGGCGATGAGCACAGGATCCGTTTCATGGCATAAAATGACCTCTGATGCGTCGTGAACGCATCCACGTAATGACCGCCCGGCGGCCGCCACCTGAAAGGGGCGGTATCTACCTCGGTCGAAGCCCACCATGACGGTGCGCTCCCGAGCCCGGGCCGCGTCCTCCGTCTGGAATCTCGACGGAGACGTCTCAGTGAAGTCCTACCTCGCGGTGCTCGGCACTCCGGGAGCCTGGCGGTTCCTCGCCCCCGCGCTCGTCGCCCGCCTGCCGTACGCCATGCTGCAGCTCGGCATCCTGCTGCTCGTGGAATGGTCCACCGGCTCCTACGGCGCGGCGGGCATCGCCTCCGCCGCCGCCGCCGTGGCGCAGGCGCTGATCGGCCCGCAGACCGGCCGCCTCGCCGACCGGTACGGCCAGGCGCGGGTGCTCGTCCCCCAGGTGCTGGCGCACGCCGCCGCGCTGGGCGGTCTGCTGGCGCTCGCCGCCGCGCACGCGCCGGGCGCCCTGCTGGTGGCCGTCGCGGCCCTGGCCGGCGGCTCGATGCCGCAGGTCGGCTCCATGGTCCGGACCCGCTGGGCCCACGTGCTCGGCGGTTCGGAGGGGTCGGCGAAGCTGGGCACGGCCTTCGCGCTGGAGTCGATCACCGACGAGCTGACCTTCACCGTCGCCCCGGTGCTGCTGGTGGCCCTGTCGACCGGCTTCTCGCCCGTCTGGGCGCTGCTGGCGGCGCTGGTCATGGTCGTGGCCGGCACCCTGGCGTTCGCCGCGGTCCGCAGGGGAGCCCCCGAGCCGATGCCGGTCCGGGTCCGCTCCCGGCACGGGGTGCTCCGGCTGCGCGGCGTGGCCGTGCTCGCGACCGCGTTCGTCGCGCTCGGCACGGTCTTCGGCAGCCTCCAGGTCGGCATCACCTCGACGACCGCCGCCCTCGGCCAGGCCGGTGCCGCGGGACCCGTCTACGGCACGTTCTCCGCCGCCAGCATGGTCGGCGGCATCCTCTACGGGCTCATCCGCTGGAAGGGCGGGGCCGCGCACCGGCTGGCGGCGGCCGTCGGCCTGCTCTCCGCGGCGACGATCGCGCTGACCTTCGCCGGATCCGTCCCGGTGCTGTACGGCGCGGCGGCCCTGGCCGGGTTCGTCATCGCCCCCGCGGTGATCACCGGCTACACCCTGGTGGAGCAGCTGGTCCCCGCCGAGGTCAGGACCGAGGCGTTCACCTGGCTCAACGGCGCGATCGGCCTGGGCATCGCCACCGGCGCGGCCGTGGCGGGCCAGCTCGTGGACCGCTTCGGCACCGGCTTCGCCTTCCTGGTCCCGCCGGTCACCACCGGCCTGACCGCCCTGCTGCTCCTGGCCTTCCTGCCGCGTCTGGCCCCTGCGGGCGGCGCCGCCCCGGCCAGGGAACTGGTCGCGGCCTCCTGAGGCCGGTCGGCGCGGGACCGCCGGTCGCGTCCGCCCGGCGTCCGCCCGGCGTCCGTCGGGCGCGGTCGGGCGCGGGTGGTGCGGCGTCCGTCGGGCGGCCCGGGAGCGGGGCGTGCGTCAGGCGCGGGCGGTCTGGGCGGCGCGGCGGGCCTCGCGGCGCTCGACGAAGCGCGAGGCGGTGACCTCGGTCCGGGCCAGGAAGTCGGCGAGCTCCTCGCGGGCCTTCTCCCCCTCGGCGTCGAGCCCTCCCATGTCGAAGACGGCCCACTGGCGCAGGACCGGCATGAGCACGTCGTCGAGGTGCAGGCGCAGATCGTAGATGCCGGCATTGGCGATGACGAGGGCCTTGCGGGTGAAGCCCTCGATACCGGTGCCGGGCATCTGGAAGGTGGTGACCACGTCGGTGACGGCGCGCATGGTCTGGCTCGGGGTGAGCTGGAAGGCCGCGTTGAGCAGGTTGCGGTAGAAGAGCATGTGCAGGTTCTCGTCAGCCGCGATCTTGGCGAGCAGGCGCTCGCAGTTCGGGTCCTGCGACGCCTTGCCGGTGTTGCGGTGGGAGATGCGGGTGGCCAGCTCCTGGAAGGAGACGTAGGCCAGGGAGTGCAGCACCCCCTCGTAGGCGTTGGTGAAGCCCTCGCCCATGTGCGTCATCCGGGCCCGCTCCAGGGCGACCGGGTCCACGGCGCGGGTGACCGTCAGGTAGTCGCGGATCGCGGTGCCGTGGCGGCCCTCCTCGGCGGTCCAGCGGTGGACCCAGGTGCCCCAGGCGGCGTCGCGGCCGAAGGTCGTGGCGATCTCGTGGTGGTAGCTGGGGAGGTTGTCCTCGGTCAGCAGGTTCACGATGAGGGAGATGCGGGCCTCCTCGGGGATCGCCGAGTCGGTCGGCGACCAGGGCTCGCCGCCGAACACACCGTCGTAGTCCCTGCCCTCGGACCACGGGATGTACTCGTGCGGGAACCACTCCTTGGCGACCTTGAGGTGCCGGTCCAGCTCGCCGGCGACGACGGGCTCAAGCTCAAGCAGCAGCTCGGTCTGACTGAACTCTCGCATGGGGCTTCTCCCTCGCAGATTACGGAACCGTAACCTACGTTAGCGTAGGTAAAAGTGCGCCCGGTTAGTGTGAACGACCCTATTTATTGACCGATGGTTTGTGGTTTTCCTACTTGTGTTGGAGGACCGCCGCTCCGGGCCCGCGCCCGGCGACGCCTTGACGTCCCGGCGGGCGTCCGGCGGCCTCCGGCGGTCTCCGGCCGGAGGCGTGCCCCGCGGCCAGGAGGACCAGGGTGATCTCGGCCAGCAGCAGCAGGCGCTCGATCAGGCCGTAGTAGTCCGGGCCGCCGACGAGTTCCGCGACCGGGGAGCCCGGGTGCGCGGCCAGGAACGCGGCCAGCAGCGCCACGCAGGCGGCGCTCACCGCGGGCAGGGCGAGCCCGCCGGACCTGCGGCCGAGCAGCCGGCCCGCGCACGGCAGCGCGGTGAACACCACGGCCGCCGACCAGCGGTGGATCTCCCCTGCGATCGAGGTGACCCCCGGCGCGGCGTCGGTGGGGAACACCGCGGTCAGCAGCAGGCCGAGCGCTCCGGCGACGAGCAGCACCCGGGCCGCCGCGCTGCGCGCCGGATCGGTCCGGGCCAGGCCGTACGCGGTCCACAGGCAGGCCGAGGCCAGGGCGAGCGTGCCGGCGACCAGCGCCCAGGCGGTGGCGTCGTGCAGCGCGTAGTCGCTGACCAGGTCGCTCATGGGGTCCACGGCGCCGGCGCCGGCCAGGTGCGCGTAGCCCAGCGCCGCCGCCGCGAGCACGGCCCCGCCCCTGCCGAGGCTCCCGCCGCCGGGGCGTCCGCCCGGAACGCCCCCGCCGGAGCCCTCCTGCCCGCCCGGTCCCGCGCCGGACCGGCGCCGTGCCTCCTGACCGCTCACCGCGCCACCTCCCGGTAGATCTCCTCGAACCGGGCCAGCGAGGCCTCGTGGTCGTGGGTCAGGGCGATCGCGCGGCTCGCCGTCCCCATGGCGGCGCACAGGTCCGGGGACTCCAGCAGCGCGGTCAGGTGGCGGGCCAGCCCGCGGACGTCGCCGGGGCGGTACAGGTGGCCGTTCTCCCCGGGGCGCACCAGGTGCGGCAGGGCCATCGCGTCGGCGGCGACCACCGGCAGCCCGGCGGCCATCGCCTCCAGCGTGGCGATGCTCTGCAGTTCGGCCGTGCCCGGCATGGCGAACACGTCGGCGGCGGCGTAGGCGTCGGGCAGCATGTCGTCGGGGACGAACCCCAGGAAGATGACGTGGTCGCCGACGCCGATGCGCCGTGCCAGCCGCTCCAGCGAGGCCCGCCGCCCACCGGTGCCGGCCAGCGCGACCTGCGCGTCGGTCCCGTTGAGGACGTACGGCAGCGCGCGGATGAGCTCCTCCAGCCGCTTCTCCTCGTCCAGCCTCCCGACGAAGAGCACGGTCCGGCGGTCGGGCAGGTCCAGGGCCTTGCGCGCCCAGGCGCGGGGCTCGGCGCGGGGCCGGAACCGGCTGAGGTCGATGCCGCAGGAGACCGGCTCCACGGGATGGGCGAAGCCCTTGCCGGCGAGCAGCCCGGCCGCGATGCGGGTCGGGGTGGTGATCCGGTCCGCCCGGGAGAAGACCCGGTTGAAGTCGCGCCAGGCGAGGGCGCCCGCCCGCTCCCGGAGCGGGCCGGGGACGTGCGCGAACTGGAAGAGGTTGTCGGGCATGAAGTGGTTGGTGGCGACCACGGGCACGCCCGCCCGGCGGGCGGCCGAGATCGCCGCGCGGCCGACCACGAAGTGCCCCTGGACGTGGACCACGTCGGGGGCGATCGCGGCGACCAGCGGGTCGAGCCTGGCCGGCACCGAGATCCGCATGGTCGGGTGGACGAGCACCGGCGCCGAGCGCAGCCGGTGCACGGTGACCCCGTCGACGTGCTCGGTCCGGGCCGTGCCGGTCTCCGAGGCGCAGACCACGTGCACGTCGTTGCCCCGCCGGGCCAGACCCCGGGCCAGCCGGTGGGTGAAGTAGGCGGCGCCGTTCACGTCGGGCGGATAGGTGTCGGTGCCGATGAGGACCCGGCACGGCCGGGCGCCGGGGGACCCGGGCGCCGCGGCGGGTCCGGCGGCGGGCACGGCAACGGGCACTGCGGCGGATTCGGCGGCGGATCCGGCGGCGGGCGCGGAGGGAGAGGGCCTGGAGGGGGACATGACCATGGGGGGAGACTCCGTTCATCGGGGTTCAGGCGGATCGGGCCTGTCGAGGAGGGGTTCGCGATGATTCGGTCGGGCTTGCGGGTGCATTCGGTCCGGCGGAGGTCATCGGGCCGTCAGATCGGGCGCGGGGGACATCGGCGTGGTCCGGGCCAGGGCGACGGTCCCGGCGGCGGCGAGCGCCCCGGCCGCCAGGGCGACGAGCGTGCTCGCCGCCCCGGTGGGCAGGGGCTCGCCCAGCAGGAGGGCACCGAAGGCGACGGCGGTGAGCGGGTCGGTCACCTGCAGCGCGGCGAACGCGACGCCGAAGTGGCCGACGGCGTAGGCGCGCTGCAGCAGGACGAGGGCGAGCAGGGCGGGCACCGGGACGGCCGCCAGGAACCACGGCTCCCAGTTGCCGTCGACCAGGACCCGGGCGAGCGTGGCGGTCGCGCCGTACAGCACGCCCGCCCCGGTGGCGAACAGCGCGGCCCGCGCGGCGGGGGAGGACCGCCGGCCGGCGGCCCACAGCACCAGCGAGACGGCGGCCGCGCCCCCGAGCAGGACCGCCGCCTCCCCGGTGCCGAGGTACGGCGAGCCGGCGTGCTCGGGCACCACCAGGACCAGGCCCATCAGCCCGATCGCGATCACCGCTGCGGAGGCCAGCTCGGCGGGCCGGGGCCTGCGGTGCCGCAGCGCGGCGGCGCAGGGCAGGGCGAACAGGAGGCTGGCCACGCCCATCGGCTGGACCACCGTGAGCGGGCCGTACTTCAGTGCGACGATGTGCAGGGCCGTACCCGCGCCGATCGCGAGACCGCCGAGCAGCCACCGGGGACGGCGCAGCAGGCGGCGGAGCGCGGGACCGGACGCGCGGGCCGCCTCGAACTGCTGCAGCGCCGCGCCCAGCGCGAAGAACAGCGATCCCGCCAGTGCCAGTCCGGCTGCGAGCACAGTCATGCGCACTCCTCCCAGAGCAGATCAAGACATGGCGAGATGACCGTGACGTCTCGTGGAGGCGTCCGGACGAGGTCTTCCGGTGAACCACTGGCAGCGTCCCGCGGCCGGGGACGCCGGCACCATGGGGGATCTCCCTGAGTTCCACGGGAGATCCCTGAGATCCGCCCCGAAGGGGACGAGGGACCGCCGGGCCGTCACGGGACCGCCGGGCCGTCACGCGGCCCGGCGGAGGCCGGTCGGTCGGAGGCGGGTCAGTCGGAGGCGGCGAGGGCCGGTTCGGACCGGTGGGCCTCCTTCCGGGAGCCGGCCCGGCGGTGCCGCAGGTACCGGACCGCCTCGACGACCACGGTGATCGTCACGGCGATGCCGAGACCGAGCAGCAGGCCCCTGAGCGGGTCGTGTTCGAAGGCGGCGCCGCCCACGTAGCCGATCAGGCCGGAGTAGACGGCCCAGGAGACGGCGGCGACCGCGTCGAAGAGCGCGAAGGAGCGGCGGGGGTAGGCCACCGCGCCCATGGTCAGGGTGCAGGCCGTCCGGCCGCCGGGGATGTAGCGGGCGACCACCAGGACGAGTCCGCCCCGCTCGGCCAGCGCCCGCTCCGCCCAGGCGAAGGCCTTGCCCGTCCGCCTGCCGCCGCGCAGGCGGCCGTTGGCGGTCCGGCCGATGACGTAGGAGACGTGGTCGCCGACGAAGGCGCCCAGCGCCCCCACCGCGATCACCGGGGCCAGGTCGGGCGCGCCGGTCGAGGCGGCGAACACGCCCGCCGTGATGAGGGACGTCTCGGCGGGCACGATCGGGAAGAACCCGTCGAGCACCGCCAGCGCGAACAGCACCAGATAGATCCAGGGCGAGGCCATCGCCTGCTGGACCGCGTCGAGGATGGCTTGGGTCACGACGAAGCTCCATGGGTCGGGGGATCTGCCAGGGCACACTGACGGCCCGCGGCCCCGCAGGCAACCGGGGCGATCCCTGAACCGGCGGCGCGGCGCCCCTGAGATCCCTCAGGGGTCCGTCGTGGCGACGGTATGGATTCTGCCGGTTCCTCCGGCTCGGCGGCATCGCACGAACGGCCCCCCGGCACCCCCGACCTTCGTCAGGGGAGGCCCGGCACCTCCGGGGGTACAGGCGCGATCGGCGCGCCTGTACCGTCGCAGGGTGACGATCCCCCCACGGGTCCGGCGGGACCTGCCGCTCTGGGCGGTCCTGTGCGCTCCGCTGCTCGCGTCCCCGCCGTTCATCGCCTGGTGGGAGGCCTCGGACGGCTGGGCGCGGGGGGTCTCGGCGGGCGCGGTGATCCTGGCGGTCGCGGTGCTCGCCCGCCGCCGGGCCCCGCTCGCCGCGGCGCTGGCGGTTCTGGCCGCGGGCTCGCTGGACCTCGGGTACGGGGTGGCCACCGCGCGGCTCTCGTGGATCGGCGAGACGGTGAGGCTGGGCCCGCTGAACGGGTTCACCCTCGCGATCGCGGCCTTCAGCTTCCGGGTCGGCCGCCGGACGGCCCGCGCCCGCCCCGCCGCGCTGGCCTACTCCGCGATCCTGGGCACGGGAGCCCTGTGCGCCCTGGCCGTCTCCTGCGGGCCGGAGCCCGACCCCTCGGTCTCCGGATTCTGGCTCCCCGCCCTGTCCGGCGTGCTGTTCAGCGCGGTCCTGCCCTGGTCGGCCGGCCTGCTGCTGCGCCAGCGCGCCGAGGCGCACGACCGGGAACGGCGCCTGGTGGCCGGCCAGGTCCGGCTCCGCGAGCGCAACCGGATCGCCCAGGACATGCACGATTCGATCGGCCACGACCTGGCGCTGATCGCCCTGCGGGCCGCCGCCCTGGAGATGGCGCCCGACCTGGACGAACGGCACCGCCGGGCGGCGGGGGAGCTGCGGGCCGCCGCCGCCGACACCACCGAGCGCCTCCGCCGGGTCATCGGCGTCCTGCGCGAGGAGGGCGAGGCGCCGCTGGCCCCGGCCGCCGAGAGCGTCGCCGGGATCGTGGACCGGGCGCGGGATTCGGGCATGCGAGTGGAACTGCGCGGTGACGGCGGGCTCCGCGACCGCACGGCCTGCCGGATCGTCCAGGAGGCGCTGACCAACGTCGCCAAGCACGCGCCCGGCGCCCCGGTGGCGGTCGAGGCGGCCGCCGGGCCCGGCGGGATCGAGCTGACCGTGACCAACCCCGCGCCCGGCGGCGCGACGGCCCCGGCCGCACGCCCGTCCGGCGGCGGGCTGGGCCTGATGGGGCTGCGCGAGCGCGTACGGCTCGCGGGCGGCACGTTCGAGGCGGCCCCGCATGCGGGCGGCTTCCGGATCGCCGCGCGATTCCCCGGGGAGGACGCCGCCGCGGCATGCCCTCCGGAGGGGAGCGCGGGGACGGATCTCCACGGAACGGACCTCGGCGAGCAGAGCAGCCGTGAGAAGAGCGCCCGAGAGGAGAACCGAGCACGATGATCAAGGTGGTGCTGGCCGACGACGAGGCCATGATCCGGGCGGGGGTGCGGGCCATCCTGACCGCCGACCCGGAGATCGAGGTGGTCGCCGAGGCGGGCGACGGGAGGGCGGCGGTCGACCTGGTGCTCGCGCACCGCCCCGACGTCGCCCTGCTCGACATCCGGATGCCCCGCCTGGACGGGCTGGCGGCCGCCGAGGAGCTGCGCCGGGTCGCGCCGGAGACGGCCGTGCTGATGCTGACCACGTTCGGCGAGGACGAGTACATCGCCCGGGCGCTGAGCGGGGGCGCCGCGGGGTTCCTGCTCAAGGCGGGGGACCCGCGCGAGCTGCTGGCCGGGATCCGCGCCGCCGCGGAGGGCGCGGCCTACCTCTCGCCGCGGATCGCCCGCCGGGTCATCGCCGAGCTCGCCGGCGGCCGGCTGGCCCGGGCGGCGGCGGCCCGTGACCGGATCGACGGGCTCACCCCCCGCGAGCGGGAGGTGCTGACGCTGCTCGGTGCGGGCCTGTCCAACGCGCAGATCGCCCGTCGGCTCCACCTGGTGGAGGGGACGGTGAAGGCCCACGTGAGCGCGATCCTCACCCGGCTGGGCGCCCGGAACCGGGTCCAGGCGGCGATCCGGGCCTACGAGGCGGGACTGCTCGACCCGGAGATGAGCGGCTGACCGGACGCGTCAGGCGGCGAGGACCGGGTCGTGGTGGAGGCGGCGCAGCACCCGGCGGAAGGCGCAGACGGAGACGACCGCGGCCAGGCCGGTGATCACGGCGACCGCCGTGGTGCGGATCAGCAGGTAGGGGCCGACCAGCAGCTGGCTGCCGACCGACTGCTGGATCAGCAGCCAGATGCTCACCGTGGAGTTGGCCAGCAGGACGAAGGCCCACAGCAGGGTGATCCGGGCGAAGAACCGGCGGACCCGCTCGTGTTTCAGCACCACCGCGGGCAGGTGGACGTAGTCGAGCGTGAGCTTCTGCGCCAGCGGCCGGCGGAGCCGCACCGAGGCGAGGAAGACCATGCTGAGGCAGATCGTGCCCAGTTCGGGCTGGAGGAAGTAGAACTGCGCCCCGCCGAACCAGAGGCTGACCAACACGCGCAGGGTGATCGCCAGGGAGGCGAGGTACATCGTCGCGGGCACCGGGACCCGTCGCACCAGCCGCCAGCCCACCCCCGCGTACACCCAGGTCATCGCCGCCGCCATCCCGCCGACCTCGCCGAGCAGGGCGAAGGCGGTGTAGAAGACGGCGAGGGGGGCGACGACGCCCTCCAGCAGGCGCGGCACCGCCTGCCGCAGCAGCGCGGTGAGGCGGGGCAGGGTGACGGGTGAGTGGTTCATCACACTCCACGGAAAGGCGGAATGACGACACCGGCAGGACCGGTGCCTACCCCGGCACCTGACTGCCAGACATGCCGGGAATGTCACATGGGCTTACGGAAGGGTCACTTCCGTGTGGATCGGCGACTCACGCTACCCGACGGCCGCGAGTGCAAAGGAGGCAATGAGGCAACCATGCCCGATGGGTGACGGTTCCGGGACGGGCGCTTTTCCGGAGGAGGGAGGTCTCCGCCCGCACCCGGCCGCGGGACCGGGGACCGGCGCGGGTCGGCCGGGCGGCGCGGGTCAGCCGAGCGACGCGGGTCGGCCGGGCGGCGCGGGTCGGCCGGGCGGCGCGGGTCAGCCGAGCGACGCGGTGGCCAGCCTCGCGCCGAAGCCGACGAACAGGATGCCCGCGGTGGCGGTGAGGAGCGCGGCCAGCCGGCGGCGCCGCCGGAACTGCGCGGCGAGGTAGGTGCCGCCGAAGATCAGCGCGGTCAGGTAGAGCATGCTGAAGATCTGCAGGATGGCGCCGAGGATCAGGAACGACAGGGCGGGACGGGAGTAGGCGGGGTCCACGAACTGGATGAAGAAGGAGATGAAGAAGAGGATCGCCTTCGGGTTGAGCAGGCTGACCAGGAGCGCCCTGCGGAACGGGTCGGTCTCCCTCCCCGTCTCCCTGCCCGTCTCCGCCACCGCCCGCGCGGCCTCCTCGGCCCGCACGTCCTGCGGGGCCCGCCGCGACCGCCAGGCGCCGCGCAGCATCTGCAGGCCCATCCACGCCAGGTAGGCCGCGCCCGCGTACTTGACGGCGGTGAACAGCAGCGGCGTCGTCGTCAGCACCGAGGCGGCCCCGGCCGCGGCGAGGGCCATCAGGACCGTGTCGCCCACGAACACCCCGGCCGCGCCCCGGTAGCCGCGCGCCACCCCGTGCCGGGCGGCGGTGGCCAGGACGTACAGGGAGTTCGGGCCGGGCAGCAGGACGATGAAGAACGCACCGGCGACGTAGGTCCACAGGTCGGTGATGCCGAAGAACATATGCGGTGCTCCTGGGGTGAAGCGGAAGGCCTCATCACCGTACTCCCACCAGGCCGCTCACCGGTCCGATGCCCTGCCCGCGGGCCCCGTGCGCGGGGCGCGGGAGGGGTCGCCGGCGCGAGCGGTCCGGCACGGGAAAACCGCTTTCTTTGGGTCTTGTGGAGGCCCGTTGTCAAGGCTACGATCACCACAACTCTTAGGAAACTTTCCTAAAAGAAGAATCGAATGGGAGTGGCCGTGACCCGTTCGCACCCCCCTTGACCCTCGTCCACCTGCGTAAATCCGGTCTCCGGAGTCGCGGTCCCCGTCTGCCCGCCAGGTCGATCCGCCGCATCGCCCCGGCCTGGCCGCGGTGGGGGCGACCGCGGCGCACCCCTGCCCCTGACACGACCTGACAAGCGGGAAAACCTCCCCGGCCGCCGCCGACGCCGACCGGGTCCGCGCCGGCCGGGTCCGCGCCGACCGGGGTCCGCGTCGGCGCGGACCCAGCCGCACCGTCACCCGGAACCACGGCCCGCACCCCGCCCTCCTGCATCCGCGGGCGCGGGCCCTCCCCGCCGTACGGCTCGCGCCCCGCCCTCCCCGACCCCCGACCGGGGATCCCCGGCGGGGCGCAAGCCGTACGGTCGCCTCCCGCCGGGCCGGGCAACCGGAACGCCTCGGACGACGGGAACCTCTCCACGACCGTCAAGCCGCATCCCGCGACCCTCCCCCAGGAAGGCCCATGAGACGACGACGCACCCCCCTGGTCCTGCTCGCCGCCGTGGCGACGGCCTCCGCCGCGCTCACCGCCGGCGCCGCCACCGCGAACTCCGCCACCGCCGCCGTCCCGGCGGACACCGCCCTCCGAAGGAGCGCCGTGTCCGCCGCCGCTCCGTGGCAGGCGTGGACGGCCTACGCCACCGGCGCCCGGGTGACCTACGGCGGCGCCGACTACGAGGCGGTCCAGGGCCACACCTCCCAGCCCGGCTGGGAGCCGCCGAACGTCCCCGCGCTGTGGAGGCGCGTCACCGGCGGCGACCCCACCCCGCAGCCCGGCGTGCCCGGCGCCCCCGCGAACCTCCACTCGACCGGGAAGACCGGGAACTCGATCTCCCTGGCGTGGAACGCCTCGTCCGGCACCGTGTCCGGCTACCGGGTCTACGAGGGCGGCGCCCAGCGCGCCCAGACCGCCGGGACCGGCGCCACGGTCTCCGGCCTGGGCGCGTGCACCACGCACACCTACACGGTCAAGGCCTACAACGCCCAGGGCGAGTCGGCCGCGAGCGGTCCGGTCACCGTCACCACCGACGGCTGCGTCGACCCGCAGCCCGGCGGGAGGATGCCCGGCGCGCCGTACCTCTACATGGGCTGGGGCAACCCGCCCAGCCCCGCCGCGGTGATGAGCGCCACCGGCGTCACGTCCTTCACCATGGCGTTCATCCTGTCCAGCGGCGGCTGCACCCCCGCCTGGGACGGCAACCGGCCGCTGACCGGCGGCGCCGACGCGCAGGCGATCTCGCAGATCAAGGCCGCGGGCGGCAGCGTGCAGATCTCCTTCGGCGGCTGGCAGGGCAACAAGCTCGGCCCGAACTGCGCCACCCCGCAGGCCTTCGCCGGCGCCGTGCAGCAGGTCATCGACGCCGTCGGCCCGGCCGTGGTCGACTTCGACATCGAGAACACCGACGAGTTCGAGAACCACACCGTCCAGGACCGCATCCTCAACGGCCTGAAGATCGTCAAGCAGAACAACCCGAACGTCAAGGTCGTGGTGACCTTCGGCACCACCACCACCGGCCCGAACACGCACGGCCTGCGCCTGATCAACCAGGCCAGGGCGCTGAACGTGCCGATCGACAACTACACGATCATGCCGTTCGACTTCGGCGCCTCCGACATCTACCGCGACACCGTCAACGCGGCCGAGGGCCTGAAGAACGCGCTCAAGGCCGCCCACGGCTGGAGCGACGCGCAGGCCTACGCCCGCATGGGCATCTCCGGCATGAACGGCCTGTCCGACCAGCAGGAGCTGACCACCCCCGCCACCTGGCGGCAGATCACCGACTGGGCGAAGTCCAAGGGCCTCACCCGGCTGGCCTACTGGTCGGTCAACCGCGACCGCGGCTGCCCCGGCGGCGGCGTGACCTCCAACTGCAGCGGCATCTCCCAGGCCGACTGGGAGTTCACCCGGATCACCGCCGGCTTCTAGCGGACGCGGGGCCGCACCCCGGGTGCGGCCCCGCGTCCGGGAGCGCGGGCCGCGGCCCCGCGGCCCCGTGTCCCGTGTCCCGTGTCCCGCGTCCCGCGGGCCGCGGGCCGGAGGGCGGCCCCGCCCGCCGTCCGCCCGATGAGCCCCTCGCCGCCGGGGAAGACGGATCCCCGGCGGCGAGGCCCTCCGCACACGCCGCGCGCGCCCCATCCGTCCCTCCGGCCACATGAAGTCAGGAAATCGCGGGTAGTAGGGCCGCATGCCGGACGAACCTCGCAGCGGCCAGACGCCGAACCTGATCCTCGCCACGACCGCGTTCGCGGTCACCTTCTGGGCCTGGAACCTGATCGGCCCCCTGGCCAGGACCTACAGCAAGCAGCTCGACCTGTCGCCGACCCAGACCTCCATGCTGGTCGCGATCCCCGTCCTGGTCGGCTCGCTCGGCCGCATCCCGGTGGGCATGCTCGCCGACCGGCTCGGCGGACGCCTGATGTTCGCCGTCATCTGCTTCGTCTCGATCATCCCGGTGCTCGGCGTCGGCTGGTCCGGCTCGTACGGCGCGCTGCTGTTCTGGGGCTTCCTGCTCGGCGTCGCCGGCACGTCCTTCGCGGTGGGCGTCCCCTTCGTCAACGCCTGGTACGAACCGGCCCGCAGGGGTTTCGCCACCGGCGTCTTCGGCGCAGGGATGGGCGGCACCGCGCTGTCGGCCTTCCTCACCCCGCGCCTGGTCGAGGCGGTCGGCCGGGCCCAGACGCACCTGCTGATGGCCGCGGCCCTCGCGGTCACCGGCGTCGTGATGCTGCTCCTCAGCAGGAACTCGCCCGCCTGGAAGCCGTCCACGGAGCCGGCGCTGCCCCGCATGCGCGACGCGATGAGGATCAGGGCGACCTGGCAGTGCGCGTTCCTGTACGCCGTCGCCTTCGGCGGCTTCGTCGCCTTCTCCACCTACCTGCCCACCCTGCTGCAGAACGTCTACGCGTTCACGCAGACCGAGGCCGGACTGCGCACCGCGGGGTTCTCCATCGCCGCGGTGATCGCCCGGCCGGTCGGCGGGATCCTGTCCGACCGGATCGGCCCGGTCAGGGTGCTGACCGCCTCCTTCGCCGGCGCCGTGGTGATGGCGCTCGTCCTGGTGCTGGAACCGCCCCCGGAGATCCCCGCCGGGTTGACCTTCGTGGTGATGGCGTTCTTCCTCGGCTTCGGCACCGGCGGGGTGTTCGCCCTGGTCGCCAAGCTCGTCGAACCGTCGCGGGTGGGTACGGTGACCGGCCTGGTCGGCGCCGCCGGAGGGCTCGGCGGCTACTTCCCGCCGCTGGTCATGGGCGTGGTCTACTCCGCCTTCGGGGCCTACACGGTGGGCTACGTCCTGCTCGCCGCGACCGCGCTGGCCGCCCTGCTCTACACCCGCAGGGCGTTCCCCGCCGCCGGGCGGCCCGGCGCGCGGAGCTGACCGCACGGGAGGCGCGAGTCCGGAAGAGGAGGTCCCGTTTCCCCGTGCGGGTGGTCGTCCGCTCCCCGGATCCGGCAGGCTAGGGGCCGCCATGGACAACGCAATTCTCACGGGGATCGTCCTCGTCACAGGTGTCGTGCTCGCCGTCGTCGCGCAGTGGAGGGGATGGCGCCCGTCGCTGCCCGTCGTGCTCGCCGTCGGGGTCGGCTTCCGGCTGCTCATCATGGCCGTCGCGGCCACCAGCGCGTGGCAGCCGGTCGACTTCGTCAACAGCTTCAAACCCGCCGGCGAGGCGGTGCTGAACGGACAGGACCCGGTCCTGGGAAGCGAGGGCGGCTGGCACTTCCTGCCGACCATCCCGTACGCGTACGGCCTGCTGCTCTGGCTGGGCATCCCGTGGGAGTGGGGTGGCCGCCTGGTCACCGTGGTGGCCGACATCATCCTCATCCCCCTGGTCGGCAGGCTCGCCGGCGGACCCGCGGCCTCCCTGCGGGCCTTCCAGTACGCCTGCAACCCCCTGGCCATCCTCATCGCCTCCGTGCACGGCCAGGTCGAGCCGGTCGCGCTGGTCTTCGGCGTCGCCGCCTTCGTCGTGGCCCGCGGCCCCGGCGACCCCGACCGTCCGGGCCTGCGCCACGACCCGGTCGCCTACGTCCGGCGGGCCGTCGCCGTCCACGGGCTCGGCGGCGCCGTACGGCGGGCGAGGGAGTACGGGATCGGCCGCGCGCTGCGGCAGGGGACGGCCCGGGGGCTCGCCCCGCGCGAGGGCGACCGGGCGGCGCTGCGCCGCGCCCTGTACGCCGGGCTGCTGATGGGCCTGGCCCTGTGCGCCAAGAGCTGGCCGATCTGGCTGATCCCCGGCATGCTCCTGCTGCTGCCCACCGTCCGGGCCCGCGCCGTCGCGTTCGTGGCGACCGGCATCATGCCGGTCTTCTTCATCGTCACCGAGCCCCTCCTCCTGAACGCCTCCCTGGACGAGATCGTCCAGGCCCTACGCACGATCGGGGACATCCGCCCGATCGTCGGCGAGTGGGGCTACAGCGCGATCCTCGTCGGAGGCGACTGGACGCTCGACTCCGGGATCGCCACCTTCGGCACCCGGCTGATCTACGTCACGGTGCTGGTGACGGCCTTCCTGTGGCGCCGCGCCGATCCGGTGGACCTGACCACCGCCGTGCTGCTCGCCTTCATGGTCGTCACCCCGCGCCTCGGCGCGCAGTACCTGCTGTGGTTCATGCCGTTCCTCGTCGCGCGCCCCACCCCTGCCCGCTTCGCCTGGCCCGCGATCATCGGCGTCTGCCTGTGGGCCGGGTACGGCTACCTCCCCATGACCCAGTCCTGGGAGATCTGGTCGACCCAGCACGCGGCGTGGGCCCAGGCCTCGGTGGCGCTGCTCCCGATCCTGGTCTACGCCATGCCCTGGGACCGGCGGATCTCGATCGCCTGCGGGCGGGCCCCGGAAAAGGCCCCCGCCCGACCGGCCGAGCGGAGCACGGTCCGGGACCCGGTCCGTGAAACGGCGGCTGCTAGGTTCCCGGAAGTGTGAGGAACAATGTGGAAGTCCTGCGCTACACCGCCTTCACCCACGATCCCGCGGGCGGCAACCCCGCCGGGATCATCCTGGACGCCGCGGAGATGACGGCCGAGGAGATGCGCGCCGTCGCCGCCGAGGTGGGCTACTCCGAGACCGCCTTCCTGACCGCGCGCGACGACGACAGGCGCGTCTTCCGGGTCCGCTACTTCGCGCCCTCGGCCGAGGTCGACTTCTGCGGGCACGCGACGATCGCCACCGCGGTGGCCCTGGCCGAACGGCTCGGGACCGGTCCGCTGACCTTCCGCACCAACGCGGGGGAGATCGCCGTGGAGACCGGTGTCGAGGGAGAGACGCTGCTCGCGACCCTCACCAGCGTGCCCACCCGCTCGGCGCCGGTGGCCGAGGACGCGCTGGACGAGGCGCTCACCGCGCTGCGCTGGTCCCGCGACGACCTGGACACGGCGTTCCCGCCGCACGTCGCCTTCGGCGGGGTCCACCACCTCATGCTCGCCGCGGCCTCCCGCGAGCGGCTGGCGGACCTGCACTACGACTTCGAGGCGCTGCGGTCGGTCATGACCCGCCACGGCTGGACGACCGTGAACCTCTTCTGGCGGGAGAACGACCGGCGCTACCACGCGCGCGACCCGTTCCCGGTGGGCGGTGTGGTCGAGGACCCGGCGACCGGGGCCGCGGCGGCCGCGTTCGGCGGGTACCTCAGGGTCCTGGAGGACGCGGTGAGGGAGTTCACGGTCATCCAGGGGGTGGACATGGGACGGCCGAGCGAGCTGAAGGTCTCGATCGCCGAGCCCGACGGCCGCACCCGGGTGAGCGGCGGGGCCGTCGCGATGCCGACCCCCTGACCTCCCGAACCCTCCCGGACTCCATGCGAAGTCCGTACGGGCTCCGTACGGGCTCCGTACGGGCTCCGACCGTGCGGCCCCGGCCTCCCGGATCCCTGATCACATGGAGGGCGGGCGCCGCGGCGCGCGTCCGATTCCTGCAAGACGCCGCCGGCGGCCGGGCGTACGGTCGGAGGCATGAAGACGCTGACGAACGACGCCCTGGCCGCGGCCAGGCGCCACCTGCTGCTCAACGCCCGGCTGATCGACCGGCTGAGGGGAGAGCGGCTGCTCGACGGCGGACCGGCGGACCGGGTGCTGACCGTGCTGCGGGGCTACCAGAACGCCGACGGCGGATTCGGCAACGCCCTGGAGCCGGACCTGCGGGGGCCGGAGAGCCAGCCCGAGCCCGTCGAGGTGGCGTTCTGGATCCTCGACGAGCTGGACGCGTTCGACGATCCGATGGTGACCCGCGCCTGCGACCACCTGCTGACGGTCACCGCGCCCGACGGGGGAGTGCCGTTCGTGCTGCCGAGTGTGCGCACCTCACCCCGTGCGCCCTGGTGGGAGACCCCTGACGACCCGCCCGGCTCCCTGGTGCCGACCGCCTCCATCGCGGGCCTGCTGCACAAGCACAAGATCGACCACCCGTGGCTCGGCCCGGCCACCGCGTTCACCTGGGCCGCCATAGAGGGGACGAGCGAGATCGAGCCCTACACCGCCCGCGCGATCCTGCACTTCCTGGAGCACGCCCCGGACCGCGACCGCGCCCACGACGAGTTCGCGCGGCTCCGCGAGGCGATCCTGGCCACCGTCTCCCTCGACCCGGCCGCGGAGGGCGAGGCCCACTTCCCGCTGGACTTCGTCCCCGAGCCCGGCGCCCTGCCGCTCTTCGGCGAGGAGGTTCTGGAGACGCACCTGGACGCGCTGATCGACCAGCAGGGCGGGGACGGCGGCTGGGCGCCGAACTTCCCGATGTGGACGCCGATCGTCGCCCACGAGTGGGGCGGCTTCCTCACCGTGGCGCGGCTGAGGACCCTCAAGGCCTACGGCCGGCTGACGAGCTGACGCAGGGACACGCCGGCCAGCCGCCGCACCTCGTTGGACAGGTGCGACTGGTCGGCGTAGCCGCTGGCCAGCGCCACCTCGGCCAGTGCGGTGCCGCGCCCGGCCAGCCGGATCGCCCGCTGGAACCGGACGACCCGCTGCAGCGTCTTGGGACCGTACCCGAACGCCCGCACACACCGCCGGTGCAGTTGCCGCTCGCTCATCCCGAGGTCCCGGGCGACCTCCCCGACGCTCCGCGCGGTCCGCAGCGCCGCCGCGACCACCGGCACGGCGGGGTCCGGTCCCGGCGTCGCGCGCAGCCGTACGGCCAGCGCCTCCTGGACGGTCCCGAGGACCTTCCGGACGCCCCCGCTCCCGCTCCCACCGTCGCCGCCGCCGGCGGTCCCGGCGGCCGTGATCGCGGCCGCCACGGCTTCGGCGTCCAGTTCCGGCAGTCCGCCGAGGTCGGCCAGCGGCACCCGCTGGTCCCGCAGGGCCTCGACCGGCACGCCGAGCGCCTCGCCCACCGCCCCCGGCCGGAACCGGATCCCCGTGTAGCGGTCACCGGGGGACATGGCGACCGGCATCGGCCCGGTGTCGGGCCCGGCCACATGCGGCCCGCGGGGGCCCCAGACCAGGTCGACGCATCCGTCGGGCACGACCAGCCCGGTGCCGGCGGACGTCGTGACGCGCGTCCAGACGCAGGCGAGCCGGTGGGCGAGGGCCGGATCGGGAGCCCACTCGCGGTACATGGGATCAGGGTACGGCGGAGGCCCCGGAAGGGGGCGCGGTCCCCGGGGCCGCGGGCGGGGCCGGCTCGCGATCCCCGCGATCCTCCTGGTCGGGGGGCTCGCGACCGGGTTCTCCCTGGGGGGGTTCTCCGGAGACGAGCGCCGCGGCCCACCCGCCGCGCGGATCGCTGTCGATCAGCAGGGCGCGGACCAGCAGGCTGAGCGGGATGGCCAGCAGGGCGCCCAGGGGACCGAGCACGAACGCCCAGACGATGAGGGACAGGAACGTCACGGTCGTGGACAGGCCGACCGCGTCGCCGAGGAACTTGGGCTGGATGAGCGACTGGACCACGAAGTTGATCGCGATGTAGGCGGCGATCACCAGGAGCATGGTCTCGAACCCGCCCTCCAGCAGGCCGAGCAGGGCAGGGGGGACGAGCCCGATGACGAAGCCGATGTTCGGGATGTAGTTGGTGATCAGGGCGAGGACGCCCCACAGGAGGGGGAGCGGAACGCCCAGCGCCCAGAGCGCGGCGGCGTCCAGCGCGGCGCAGACGAGGCCGAAGACCGTGGAGACGACCAGGTAGCGGCGGGTCTTGTGGGCGAAGTCGTCGAGCGCGGCGACGAGTTTCGGCCGGGAGGCCGCGCCGTGGGCGAGGACCGTGGCGAAGGACCGCGCGTCCAGGCACATGGCCAGCAGCAGCACCACGATGAGGACCAGGCCGGAGAAGGCGCCGAGCAGTCCGGAGGCGAATCCCTGCACGAAGGTGAAGACCTTGCCCGGGTCGAACGATCTGATCGCCTGGTCGATCTGCGGGCCGCCGATCCCCAGCCGGGCGGCGAACCCCCGCAGCTGGGCGACGATCTCGCCGAACTGGTCGCCGTAGGTGGGGGCCAGGCCGGCCAGCTGCGCGACGGAGAGGGTCAGGACGGCCATCATGCCGAGCAGCAGGGCCAGCACGATGGCCAGTGGGATGGCGACCTGCAGCCATCCGGGGGCGCCGCGCGCGTCGAGCCGGGTTCTGACGGGGGAGACCGCCATGACGAGCACCAGCGCGAGGAGCACCGGGCCGAGGATGGAGCCGACCGCCTTGACGCCGGCCAGCGTGACCACGGCGCCCGCCGTGCAGAGCAGCAAGATCAGTGGCCGGGGGAGCACTCGTTGATCTGTCACGTCCGGTACCTACCCAGAGGACGGAGAACACGTCCCCGACGGGGGTGCAGCTGATTTGACGGGGGTGTCGGCCGTACATATAGTTCACAAGCCCGAGGGGCGGCGGAGATCGCCGAGGACCTCGGGAACCCCCTCTGATCAGCTTCTTCCGGTGGGACGCGTGCGTCCCGGCGGAATCCGGTTCGACACGAACGGGATGTGGAGGTAAGTTAGAGGGGTTGCCCCGGAGACGGGGCGGTTCCGGTCGAACCGGGATCGGACGAATCGGGTCGGATTGACACGAAACGGACGATACGGTAAGATAGGAACGCAACGAAGTGGAACGCCCCGCGAGATGCGGCCTCCGGGCCCGTCGGACGGTGAACGCGTCCGTTTCTTGAGAACTCAACAGTGTGCTAAAAGCCAGTGCATGATGCACAACCCCGTCCCACCCCGCCGTCGCGGCAGGGAGGACGGATTCCTTTGGTTGGATCATCCATCATGGATGCTTTCAGCCGGGATGCAACTGTTCAGACATTGTTTGGAGAGTTTGATCCTGGCTCAGGACGAACGCTGGCGGCGTGCTTAACACATGCAAGTCGAGCGGAAAGGCCCTTCGGGGTACTCGAGCGGCGAACGGGTGAGTAACACGTGAGTAACCTGCCCCTGACTCTGGGATAAGCCCGGGAAACTGGGTCTAATACCGGATACGACCCGCGGTCGCATGGCCTGCGGGTGGAAAGTTTTTTCGGTCGGGGATGGACTCGCGGCCTATCAGCTTGTTGGTGAGGTAGTGGCTCACCAAGGCGACGACGGGTAGCCGGCCTGAGAGGGCGACCGGCCACACTGGGACTGAGACACGGCCCAGACTCCTACGGGAGGCAGCAGTGGGGAATATTGCGCAATGGGCGGAAGCCTGACGCAGCGACGCCGCGTGGGGGATGACGGCCTTCGGGTTGTAAACCTCTTTCAGCAGGGACGAAGGTGACGTGTACCTGCAGAAGAAGCGCCGGCTAACTACGTGCCAGCAGCCGCGGTAATACGTAGGGCGCAAGCGTTGTCCGGAATTATTGGGCGTAAAGAGCTCGTAGGTGGCTTGTCGCGTCGGATGTGAAAGCTTGGGGCTTAACTCCAGGTCTGCATTCGATACGGGCTGGCTAGAGGTAGGTAGGGGCAAGCGGAATTCCTGGTGTAGCGGTGAAATGCGCAGATATCAGGAGGAACACCGGTGGCGAAGGCGGCTTGCTGGGCCTTACCTGACGCTGAGGAGCGAAAGCGTGGGGAGCGAACAGGATTAGATACCCTGGTAGTCCACGCTGTAAACGTTGGGCGCTAGGTGTGGGGGCCTTCCACGGTTTCCGCGCCGTAGCTAACGCATTAAGCGCCCCGCCTGGGGAGTACGGCCGCAAGGCTAAAACTCAAAGGAATTGACGGGGGCCCGCACAAGCGGCGGAGCATGTTGCTTAATTCGACGCAACGCGAAGAACCTTACCAAGGCTTGACATCGCCCGGAAACCCTCAGAGATGGGGGCCTCTTCGGACTGGGTGACAGGTGGTGCATGGCTGTCGTCAGCTCGTGTCGTGAGATGTTGGGTTAAGTCCCGCAACGAGCGCAACCCTTGTTCCATGTTGCCAGCGGCGTCCTTCGGGGCGGCCGGGGACTCATGGGAGACTGCCGGGGTCAACTCGGAGGAAGGTGGGGATGACGTCAAGTCATCATGCCCCTTATGTCTTGGGCTGCAAACATGCTACAATGGCCGGTACAGAGGGTTGCGATACCGTGAGGTGGAGCGAATCCCTAAAAGCCGGTCTCAGTTCGGATTGGGGTCTGCAACTCGACCCCATGAAGTCGGAGTCGCTAGTAATCGCAGATCAGCAACGCTGCGGTGAATACGTTCCCGGGCCTTGTACACACCGCCCGTCACGTCACGAAAGTCGGCAACACCCGAAGCCCGTGGCCCAACCCACTTGTGGGGGGGAGCGGTCGAAGGTGGGGCTGGCGATTGGGACGAAGTCGTAACAAGGTAGCCGTACCGGAAGGTGCGGCTGGATCACCTCCTTTCTAAGGAGCACCGGCCAGGGTCCGCGTGAGCGGTTCTGGTCCATGTCGCGGTCATCGGCGAGTGTCCGGTGCGCGGCGCGCTCATTAGTGGAGCACTGGTTATTCGGTTCGGCGTGGTCGCCGGCCGGCTAGTACCGCCTGGTCGTCTCCTTCGGAAGAGCGTTCAGGAGTGGGAACGGCGGTCCGGGGGGCGTGCGGTTCCGGGCACACTGTTGGGTCCTGAGGGAACGGACCATGTGGGGCGCGGCTCCCGCCGATGGCGGGTAGGTCGCGTTCCGGCTCGCCTCGACGTGGTCGGGGTGGGAGGGTTCGTGGTGTTCCTCGGACGGGGCCGATCTTCTGTCATACCGGTTCGCCGGGTGGAGGCTTGTGAAGTCTTCGCCGGTGCGGGTGTCTGGTGGCGGGTGGGGTCGGTGGCTGTTTGTTGTTTGAGATTTGCATAGTGGACGCGAGCATCTTTGTGGCCAAGTTTTTTAGGGCACACGGTGGATGCCTTGGCATCAGGAGCCGATGAAGGACGTGGGAGGCTGCGTTAAGCCTCGGGGAGTCGCCAACCAGACGTTGATCCGGGGATGTCCGAATGGGGAAACCTAGCACCCGTCATGGGGTGTTGCCTCCGCCTGAATGTATAGGGCGGTTGGTGGTAACGCGGGGAAGTGAAACATCTCAGTACCCGTAGGAAGAGAAAACAACATGTGATTCCGTGAGTAGTGGTGAGCGAAAGCGGATGAGGCTAAACCGTATGCGTGTGATAGCCGGCAGGCGTTGCGTGTGCGGGGTCGTGGGACCTTCTGGCGGTTTCTGCCGAGACCGCGAGCAGTGAGAAATCCAGTGGGTAGTCGAAGTCTCTGGGAAGGGACGCCGTAGACCGTGAGAGCCGGGTAGGCGAAACCTGTTGGACTGCTGGAGGGGATCCCAAGTAGCACGGGGCCCGAGAAATCCTGTGTGAATCTGCCAGGACCACCTGGTAAGCCTAAATACTCCCTGATGACCGATAGTGCACTAGTACCGTGAGGGAAAGGTGAAAAGCACCCCGGTGAGGGGTCGTGAAATAGTACCTGAAACCGTGTGCCTACAAGCCGTAGGAGCGTAGCCGTCTTCGGGCGGCTGTGATGTGACTGCGTGCCTTTTGAAGAATGAGCCTGCGAGTTATGGTGTGTGGCGAGGTTAACCCGTGTGGGGGAGCCGTAGGGAAACCGAGTCTGAAGAGGGCGTTTGAGTCGCATGCTGTAGACCCGAAGCGGAGTGATCTAGGCATGGGCAGGTTGAAGCGTGGGTAAGACTGCGTGGAGGACCGAACCCACCAGGGTTGAAAACCTGGGGGATGACCTGTGTTTAGGGGTGAAAGGCCAATCAAACTCCGTGATAGCTGGTTCTCCCCGAAATGCATTTAGGTGCAGCGTTGCGTGTTTCTTGCCGGAGGTAGAGCACTGGATGGCCGATGGGCCCGACAAGGTTACTGACGTCAGCCAAACTCCGAATGCCGGTAAGTGAGAGCGTGGCAGTGAGACTGCGGGGGATAAGCTCCGTAGTCGAGAGGGAAACAGCCCAGACCACCGACTAAGGCCCCTAAGCGTGTGCTAAGTGGGAAAGGATGTGGAGTCGCAGTGACAACCAGGAGGTTGGCTTAGAAGCAGCCATCCTTGAAAGAGTGCGTAATAGCTCACTGGTCAAGTGATTCCGCGCCGACAATGTAGCGGGGCTCAAGTGCACCGCCGAAGTCGTGGCATTCACATGTTGAGCCTGGCAGCGCGAGCTGTCTGGGTGTGTGGATGGGTAGGGGAGCGTCGTGCGGCCGGCGAAGCAGCCGAGTGATCGAGTTGTGGAGGCCGTGCGAGTGAGAATGCAGGCATGAGTAGCGAATCAGAAGTGAGAAACTTCTGCGCCGGATGACCAAGGGTTCCTGGGCCAGGCTAATCCGCCCAGGGTAAGTCGGGACCTAAGGCGAGGCCGACAGGCGTAGTCGATGGACAACGGGTTGATATTCCCGTACCCGTGGTGATGCGCCCATATCGAATCCAGTGATACTAAGGGTCCTTAAGCCCTTCTGCCCTTCGGGGTGGGGGTGAGGCTGAACGCCTGGCCTGATCTGGTAGTAGGTAAGCGATGGGGTGACGCAGGAAGGTAGCCCATCCCAGGCGATGGTAGTCCTGGGGTAAGCGTGTAGGGAGAGAGGTAGGCAAATCCGCCTCTCATGTATCTTGAGACGTGATGCCGAGCCGATTGTGGCGAAGTGGGTGATCCTATGCTGCCGAGAAAAGCCTCTAGCGAGCATCGTTGCGGCCCGTACCCGAAACCGACTCAGGTGGTCAGGTAGAGAATACCAAGGCGATCGGGTGAACTGTGGTTAAGGAACTCGGCAAATTGCCCCCGTAACTTCGGGAGAAGGGGGGCCTTCGCTGGTGACGAGTCTTGCGCTCTGAGCTGGTGGGGGCCGCAGTGGCCAGGGGGAAGCGACTGTTTACTAAAAACACAGGTCCGTGCGAAGTCGTAAGACGATGTATACGGACTGACGCCTGCCCGGTGCTGGAACGTTAAGGGGACCGGTTAGCGGGTGCAAGCCTGCGACGCTGAGAACTTAAGCGCCAGTAAACGGCGGTGGTAACTATAACCATCCTAAGGTAGCGAAATTCCTTGTCGGGTAAGTTCCGACCTGCACGAATGGCGTAACGACTTCCCCGCTGTCTCAACCGCAGACCCGGCGAAATTGCACTACGAGTAAAGATGCTCGTTACGCGCAGCAGGACGGAAAGACCCCGGGACCTTCACTACAGCTTGACATTGGCGTTTGGAGCGTCTTGTGTAGGATAGGTGGGAGGCGGTGGAGCTCGGACGCTAGTTCGGGTGGAGTCATTGGTGAAATACCACTCTGGTCGTTTTGAACGTCTAACTTCGGTCCGTGATCCGGATCAGGGACAGTGTCTGGTGGGTAGTTTAACTGGGGCGGTTGCCTCCTAAAGGGTAACGGAGGCGCCCAAAGGTTCCCTCAGCCTGGTTGGCAATCAGGTGTCGAGTGTAAGTGCACAAGGGAGCTTGACTGTGAGACCGACGGGTCGAGCAGGAGCGAAAGCTGGGACTAGTGATCCGGCGGTGGCATGTGGAAGCGCCGTCGCTCAACGGCTAAAAGGTACCCCGGGGATAACAGGCTGATCTTCCCCAAGAGTCCATATCGACGGGATGGTTTGGCACCTCGATGTCGGCTCGTCGCATCCTGGGGCTGGAGTAGGTCCCAAGGGTTGGGCTGTTCGCCCATTAAAGCGGTACGCGAGCTGGGTTTAGAACGTCGCGAGACAGTTCGGTCCCTATCCGCTGCGCGCGCAGGAGACTTGAAAGGGGCTGTCCCTAGTACGAGAGGACCGGGACGGACGAACCTCTGGTGTGCCAGTTGTTCCGCCAGGAGCACGGCTGGTTGGCTACGTTCGGAAGGGATAACCGCTGAAAGCATCTAAGCGGGAAGCTCGCCTTGAGATGAGGTCTCCCACCCTGTGAGGGGGTAAGGCTCCCGGTAGACGACCGGGTTGATAGGCCGGAGGTGGAAGCGCAGTAATGTGTGGAGCTGACCGGTACTAATAGGCCGAGGACTTGACCTCAAAGTTCATGCTTGGTTTCTGCAGCGCTCTGTATCCTTCGCCGGGTCCGGAGCAGCGCGAAACCGAGGTTCTTGCTCGCGTCCACTAGGCAATTCTGAGACAACAGGCATCTGCTTGTGTGTTTCATGGGGTTACGGCGGTTATGGCGAAGGGGAAACACCCGGTTACATTCCGAACCCGGAAGTTAAGCTCTTCAGCGCCGATGGTACTGCACTCGGGAGGGTGTGGGAGAGTAGGTCGCCGCCGGACATTTTTTGTGGAGAGGGCCGTCCCTGTGGGGCGGCCCTTTCTGTGTTTTCGGGGGGGTTTCCCGGGGGTTCGGGGTGTCATCCGTTTTCCCGGGGTGTCGTGGGGTGTGCGGGGTCTGCTGGTCCGGGGTGCCGTGCCGGCCGCGTCCGAAGGGCATCCGGGCCGCCCGGGCGGTCGGGGGCCCGCGGCCCGAGTCAGTAGGCTGGGGACGTGGACTACCGAGCGGTTGAACGAGCAATCATGGAACGCGGCGTCGAGTGGAAGTTCGAACCCACTCTGGACAGGATCTCCGCCCTCATGGACGTGCTCGGTTCACCGCAACGCGCCTATCCGGTCGTTCACGTCGCCGGCACGAACGGCAAGTCGAGCACGACGCGGATGATCGAGACCCTCCTGCGGGAGAGGAACCTGCGCGTCGGCAGGTTCACCAGTCCTCACCTGATCTCCATGCGCGAGCGCATCTGCATCGACGGGGTGCCGCTGGAAGAGGAGCGCTTCACGGAGGTCTACCAGGACGTCGCACCCTACCTGGAGATGATCGACGCCCGGGGCAGGAGGCTCTCCTTCTTCGAGACCCTCACCGCGATGGCGTTCGCCGCCTTCGCCGACGCCCCGGTGGACGTCGCGGTCATCGAGACGGGCATGGGCGGCAGCTTCGACGCCACCAACGTCGCGGACGGCACGGTCGCCGTGATCACGCCGATCTCCCTCGACCACGTCGACTACCTCGGACCGGACGTGGCGACCATCGCGGGGGAGAAGGCCGGCATCGTCAAGCCGGCTGCGACCGCCGTACTGGCCCAGCAGGAGCTTCCCGCGGCCGAGGTGCTGATGCGCAGGGCCGCGGAGACCGGGGCCGTCGTGGCGCGCGAAGGGCTGGAGTTCGGGGTCGTCTCCAGGGAACTGGCGATCGGTGGGCAGCTGCTCCACCTCAGAGGCCTCAAGGGGGACTACCCGGAGGTCATGCTCCCGCTGTACGGCGCGCACCAGGCGGGCAACGCCGCCTGCGCGCTGGCGGCGGTCGAGGCGCTGACCGCCGGTGACGAGACACTCGATCCCGAGCTGGTCCGGCAGGCGTTCCTGCAGGTGCGGTCGCCCGGCAGACTCGAGGTCGTACGGCGGGGCCCCACGGTGCTCGTGGACGCGGCGCACAATCCGGGCGGCGTCCAGGCGACCCTGGAGGCCGTGCAGGAGTCCTTCGACTTCGCCACGCTCATCGCGGTGGTGGCGGTCTTCGAGGACAAGGACGTACGGGGCATGCTGGAGCTGCTGGAGCCCATGGTCGACGAGATCGTGGTGACCAGGAACTCCTCGCCCCGGTCGATGGACGTCGACGAGCTCGCGGCGCTCACCGCAGACGTCTTCGGCCCCGAGCGGGTCCGCCGGACCGAACGCCTCGACGACGCCATCGATCTCGGCATCGGCCTGGCGGACGAGGCGGGGGAGTTCGCGGGAGCGGGGGTTCTGATCACCGGGTCGGTGGTCACCGCCGGAGACGCGCGGCTGCTGCTCAAGGCGGGCGAGGCCGGATGAGCCCGGCCGAGGGGGGAGAGCGAAGGATGATCAGGGTCACGCCGGGCACGCGCCGGCTCTGCGCCAGTGTGCTCGGGATGGAGGCGATCGTCCTGGGGCTGCTCACCCCCGTGGCGATCAACGTCCAGGGGGTCGCCCCCGCGGTGGCGGTGGCCGTGGGCATCGGGCTGGCGGTGCTGTGCGTCGTCGTCACCGGGTTGCTCAAGCATTCCTCCGCCTACGTCGCGGGGAGCGTCGTCCAGGTGCTGGCGATCCTCGCCGGGCTGCTGGTCCCCATGATGTTCTTCCTCGGATCGATCTTCGCGGCCCTGTGGATTACAGCGATATTCGTCGCTCACCGTGTCGAGGGCGTGACTTCCCGCTAAAGTCGGCCAGCATGGCCGTCCCCCCAACTCAGCCGACGCGGACGGTGGCCGCCGAGCCTGCGGTCCCGACACGTGCGCCCCGTTCCTCCGTGCTGCTCGACGTCGTCCTCGGACTGCTCGTCGCGGTGGCGCTTCCGCTGGCGATCGTCGCCATTCCGAACACCGTCTCGGTGGTGGCCGCCCTCCTGCCGCCCGGCGTCTCGCAGATCGAGCTGATCCGGGCGCACGGGCTGGCGCTGCCCTCGATGGTGATGACCGTTCCGCTGGCCGCCCTGATCGTGCGCCGGCTGCGGGCCGCCCCGGTCCTGATGGCCGGGCTGACGCTGCTCGCGGCCGCCGATGCGGCGGGCGGCTTCGCCGACTCGGCGCTGATGGTGGGCGTCCTGCGCGGAGTGCACGGGATCGGCGCGGGCCTGCTCGTCCCGGCCACGCTGGTGGCGGTGTGGGAGCGGTCGCGCACGCTCCGGGCCGTGTGGGCGGGCATGCTCGCGACGAGCCTCCTGGCGGCGCAGGCGCTGGCCCTGTGGCCGCTGGACGAGGCCACCTCGTGGCGGGTCACGCTCCAGCCGTACCCGCTGCTGACCGGCATCGCCCTCACGCTCGCGGCCGTCCACCTGGTGCTGTGGCTGAGGAGCGGCCACGGCGCCGCGGCGCCGCCCGGACCGGGTCCGGCGGAGCGGCGGCGGTTGCTGCTGGCGCTGGTGCCCTGCGTGGGCATCGCGTTCCTGGCGTTCGGCACGACCTTCGACTGGTCGCCGGGGCTGGTGGTCCTCACGGCGCTGCTGGCCACCGTCGTGCTGGCGGGGTTCGCCGCCGCGGGATCCTTCGAAGGGGCGGACGGGCGCATCCTCGCCTACGCGATGCCGACGGTCGGGATCGTGGTCCTGTCGATGGCGGCCCAGGTCACCTACGTCGAGCTCCGCGGGCTGGGAGGTCCTGGTCTGGCCGCGCTCTGGCCCGCCTTCGTGCTCGCCGGGGTGGCGGCGGTGGCCGCCGCCGTGCTGGTGAACCGTCTGGACGACGCGGCCATGTCCATGATCACGGCAGGTGGCCTGGTGGTCGTGGTGGCCGGTCTGTGCACGGTGAGGTTCCTGCTCCCGGCCGTCGAGGGGCCGGTGCTGATCGCCCCGTTCGTCCTGCTGGCGGCAGGATCGGCGGTGGCCCTGACCTCCGCTCTGCGCCTGGCCGGCGTGGGCGCCTCGCTCTTCGCGCTGTCGCTGTTCTTCCCGGGAGTGCTCGTGGGCTTCCTGCTGGGCAGCGGGATACAGGTCGCCCGCCTGAAGGAGGCGGTCGTGCGATCGAGGGAGGGCGCTTCCTCGCAGGCGCTGGTCGACGCGTTCGTGGGCGCCCTGCACCTGTGGGCGCTGATCGGCGGGGGCCTGGTGGTCGTCGTGATCGTGCTCTGCGCGCTTCTGGCGCGCCGGTCGGCGGCGGTCCGGCCGGGCGCGGACAGCGGGGAGAGGCCGGACGCCGGACCGGCGGTGCAGCAGGAGGCGCGCCGCTCTCCGGCGACGCCGGACGCGCCGGAGGGACCCGGCACGGGGCCGGTCGTCCCCTCGCCCATGCCCTCGCCGGAGGACTCCGCCGGGGACGGGCCTTCCTCCCCGGGCTGATGGTCGCCGACGGTCGAGGTCTGCCGCGGACCTTCGGTAAACTGCGCCCGTTCACCGCACGTCCGCGGTCCATCCCGTTCAAAGGAGAACTTCAGTGTCCGAGCGGACTCTTGTCCTGATCAAGCCCGACGGCGTCGCGCGCGGTCTCATCGGCGACGTGATCGCCCGTGTCGAGCGCAAGGGCCTGAAGGTCGTCGCGATGGACCTGCGCACCCTGGACGCCGAGACCGCCAAGGTCCACTACGCGGAGCACGCGGAGCGGCCGTTCTTCGGCGAGCTGGTCGAGTTCATCACCTCCGGGCCGCTCGTCGCGATGGTGCTGGAGGGCCCCCGCGCGGTCGAGGCGTTCCGTGCGCTGGCTGGTCTGACCGACCCGGTGAAGTCCGCGCCCGGCACCATCCGCGGCGACCACGCCCTGGAGATCGGCGAGAACGTGGTCCACGGCTCGGACTCGCCCGAGTCCGCCGCCCGCGAGATCAAGATCTTCTTCCCGGACCGCTTCTAGGCTCCAGGCTCCGCAGACCCCGTAAGGCCCCGCCGTCCTGTTGGGACGGCGGGGCCTTACGCATGTGACGGAACGTGAGATTTTTCGGGGACAGGATGGCTCATTGTGGATAGAGATGGGTACATACGGTCACAAAGCGAGTTCACTCCGTAGTTCTCGCCGATGACCGACGGAAGGAAGGCGGCTTCCCCATGGGCAGCAGGCTCGCATTCCTCGGCCGCGACATGGCGGTCGACCTTGGCACCGCCAACACCCTCGTCTACGTGCGAGGGCGCGGCATCATCCTCAATGAGCCCTCTGTCGTGGCGATCAACACGGTCACCGGCAAGATCGTGGCGATCGGCATCGAGGCCAAGCGGATGATCGGCCGGACCCCCGGCAACGTGACGGCCGTCCGGCCGCTCAAGAGCGGGGTCATCACCGACTTCGAGGTCGCCGAGCGCATGCTCCGTTACTTCATCCAGCGGGTGCACGTCCGCCGTCCCTGGGCCAAGCCGCGCGTCATCGTCGCGGTGCCGAGCGGGATCACCGCCATCGAGCAGCGCGCGGTGAAGGAGGCGGGCTACCAGGCCGGCGCGCGGCGGGTCTACATCGTGGAGGAGCCGATGGCGGCGGCGATCGGCGCCGGTCTCCCGGTGCACGAGCCGACCGGCAACATGGTCGTCGACATCGGCGGGGGGACCACCGAGGTGGCCATCATCTCGATGGGCGGCATGGTGACCAGCCAGTCGATCCGGGTGGGCGGGGACGAGCTGGACCAGGCGATCATCAACTTCGCCAAGAAGGAGCATTCGCTCATGCTCGGCGAGCGCACCGCCGAGGAGATCAAGATCTCGATAGGTTCGGCCTGCGCCATGCCGGAGGAGGGCCACGCCGAGATCCGCGGTCGTGACCTGGTCAGCGGCCTGCCGAAGATGATCGTCGTGTCGGCGGGGGAGATCCGCGCGGCCATCGAGGAGCCGCTGAACTCGATCGTGGACGCGGTCAAGACCACGCTGGACAAGTGCCCGCCGGAGCTCTCCGGAGACCTGATGGACCGGGGGATCGTGCTCACCGGGGGCGGTTCGCTCCTGCGGGGCCTGGACGAGCGGCTGAGGGACGAGACGGGGATGCCGATCCACCTGGTGGACAACGCGCTCGACTCGGTCGTGCTGGGTACGGGCAAGTGCGTCGAGGACTTCGAGGCACTGCACCAGGTCCTCGTTCCGGAGCCGCGACGCTGATGAAGGACACACGGCAGGCACGGGCGACGGTGGGGCTGCTGCTGGCCTCGGCGCTGGTGCTCATGACGGTCGACCACCGGTCGGGGGAGGACTCTCCCCTCGGACCGCTCAGGGGCGCCGGCACGGCGGTGTTCGGCGCCGTCGAACAGGCGGGCGCGAGTGTGGCGCGGCCGGTGGTCCGCTTCTTCGAGGCGGTCGCGGCCGCGCCCGAGGCGCAGCGCAGGATCGAGGCGCTGCGCGGGGAGAACGAGCAGCTCAAATACGCTCTGGCCGCGCAGGCGCTGGACCACCGGCGTGCGGCGGAACTGCACCGCCTGCTGGGCACGGCGGGGCTCGGCGGCTACGCGGTCGTGCCCGCGCAGGTGATCGCCCGCAGGAACGTGCCCGGTTTCGAGGAGGCCGTGGAGCTCGACGTCGGCAGCGCCGACGGGGTGCGGCCGGAGATGACGGTGCTGAACGGCGACGGCCTGGTCGGAAGGGTGGTCCAGGTGGGACCGTCCACCTCGACCGCCGCGCTGATCAGCGCCCCCGCCTCCTCCGTGGGCGCCCGGCTGGAGGGCAGCGGTGAGATCGGCGTGGTACGGGGCGCCGGGGAGAACGGGCGCCTGCTGCACTTCCGGCTGCTCGACTCGGCCACGCCGGTCGTCCGCGGCCAGCGGATCGTGAGCTTCGGCTCGCAGCGCGGCGTGCCGTACGTGGCGGGGGTGCCGATCGGGGTGGTCGAACGGGTGGAGGCGACTCCGGGCGAGTTGACCAGGGTCGCGTACGCGCGGCCGTACGCGGATCTGACCGCGCTGAACGTGGTGGGGGTGGTGGTGCGGCCGCCGGCGCGCGACCCGCGTGATGCGGTGCTGCCGCCCGCCGGGCAGAGCGGGGCCGGACGGTGAACCGCGACGCGCTCTCCGCGGCCCTGATCCTGCTGCTGACGGTCGTCCAGGTGACGTTCGTCAACCGGCTGCCGCTGCCCGGCGACGCCGCGCCCGACCTGGTGCTGCTCGCGGTGGTGGGGTACGCGCTGGTCCGCGGGGCCCGGGCCGGGGCGGTGATGGGATTCGCCGCGGGCCTGCTCGGCGACGTCCTGCCGCCGGCCGCCCACGAGGTGGGGCAGTACGCGCTGGTGCTCTGCCTGGTCGGGTTCGTGTCCGGGCGCTGGGCGGAGAGCCGCCCGGAGGCCGGGCCTGCGGTGGCGCTGGGCTGTGCGGCGCTGGGCCCGGTGGCCGCGGTGGTGGTCGGCGTGGTCCTCGGCGGCGCCGAGGCGGGGGTGGTCGCGCTCACGGGCGGGCTGCTGCCGGTGATGCTCTACAACGTGCTGGCCGCGCCGCCCATGATGGCGGCGGTGCGGAGGGTCGTCCGGGGCCGGGACCGCTCCCGGGTCCGGATCCGGGAACGCGGCGCACGGCGCGCGGGACGTCTGGCGGGAGGCCGTCCATGATCCATATGCGGCGGAGACTGGCCGTGGTGCAGGTCCTGCTGGCGGTGCTGCTGGCGGTGGTCACCGCGCGGCTCTGGCAGGTGCAGGTGGTGCGCGGCGCGCAGTACGCGGCGGCGGCGACCGAGACGCGCACCCGTGACGTGGTGGTGCCCGCCGTGCGGGGGCAGATCCTCGACTCGGCGGGGCGGCCGCTGGTCCGCAACCGGACCACGCTGGTGGTCTCGGTGGACCGGACGAAGCTGGGCCGGATGAAGGACCGGGGCGCGGCCGTGATGGCGCGGCTGGCATCGGTGCTGGGCCGCGATCCGAAGGACCTCGCGCTGCGGCTCCGCCCGTGCGACGCCCGGGTCTCCCGCCCGTGCTGGGCGGGCTCGCCGCACCAGCCGATCCCGGTCGACGCCGACGTCGACACGCCGGAGGCCCTGCAGATCCTGGAGCGGCAGGAGATGTTCCCCGGGGTCACGGCCGAGGTGCAGGCCGTACGGGACCATCCGGTCGGCGGGGCGGCCGTGCAGGCGCTCGGCTACCTGCAGCCGGTCACGAAGGAGGAGCTGGAGCGGCGCCAGGGGCTCAAGGCGGAGTTCTCCGGAGTGGACATGGCGGGCCGGGACGGCCTGGAGTCGGTGTACGACCAGGAGCTGCGCGGCACGCCGGGGTGGCGGCGGGTCCAGGTGGACCGGCTCGGCCGGGTGCTCGGGGTCGAGCACGAGGTGCGGGGCACGGCCGGGCACACGCTCATCACCAGCATCGACGCCAAGGTCCAGGCCGTGGCCGAGAGGGCCATCGCCGAGGCGATGAAGGCCGCGCCCAAGGCCGACGGCGCGGCGGCGGTGGTGCTGGACGCCCGGACCAGCCGGGTCCTCGCGCTCGCCAGCGCGCCCTCCTACGATCCGGCGGTCTGGGCCGGCGGCATCGGGGAGGAGGAGTACGGGCGGCTGCTGTCCGGCAGGTCCGGCCAGCCGCTGGTCTCGCGGGCGATCAAGGGGGAGTTCGCACCCGGATCGACGTTCAAGATGTCGTCGGTGGCCGCGATGTTCAAGGCGGGCTACCCGATGAACGGCCACTACAACTGCCCGGGCTCGTTCATGGTGGGCAGCCGTGCGTTCCGCAACTTCCGCGGCCGGTCGCTGGGTTCCATGACGCTGCACACGGCGCTGGTGAAGTCGTGCGACACGATCTTCTACAAGGCGGCCTACGAGCAGTGGCTCAAGGACGGCGGGCTGGAGCCGAAGGGCAGGCCGCGCGAGGTGATGGCGAAGACGGCGCGGGCCTTCGGGTTCGGCCGCCCCACCGGCGTCGACCTGCCGGGGGAGTCGCCGGGGCGGATCCCCGACCGGGCCTGGAAGAAGCGGACGTGGGCCGCGACCAAGGACGTGAACTGCAGGCGGGCCAAGGAGGGCTACCGGGACGTCGCGAAGACCGACGCCGGGCGGGCCGCGTTCCTGACCCGGCTGGCGCACGAGAACTGCCTGGAGGGGTACCGGCTGCGGCCGGGCGACGCGGCCAACTTCTCCATCGGGCAGGGCGACGTGCTGGTGACGCCGCTGCAGCTGGCGTCGGCCTACGCGGCGCTGGTCACCGACGGCAGGCTGCGCAGCCCCCGGCTGGGCTGGATGCTGGTCCGGCCGGACGGCACCAGGGTCAGGGAGATCACGGTGCCGGTGCGGGGCACGCTGCCGGTCTCCGCGGCCGAGCGGGCCTACATCACGCGGGCGCTGAGCCAGGTGGCCTCCGACGGCACGGCGGCCGGGGCGTTCACCGGGTTCCCGATGAAGAAGGTGCGGATCGGCGGCAAGACCGGTACCGCCGAGGTGTACGGCAAGGCGGACACCTCGTGGTTCGCCTCATTCGCCCCGGTGGACGACCCCCGGTTCGTGGTCGTCGCCATGGTCTCCCAGGGAGGTCTGGGCAGCGCGGCCGCGGCGCCCGCCGTACGGAAGATCTACGAGGGCATCTACGGGTTCACCCCCAAGGGCAAGCCCGCGCCCGCGGCGCTGCCGGACCGGGTGCCCGCGGCCAGACCACCGATGATCAAGCAGGACGGAACCCTCGCATGGTGAACCGGGTGATCGCCGCGGCGGACCGATCCTTCGCCCGCAGGGCGGTGGGAGCGGCCTCGCCGGTGTGGCGGGTGGACGGGGTGCTGGCGGTCGCGGTGGCGGCGCTCGCGGTGATCAGCGTGCTCATGGTGTGGTCGTCCACCAGGACCTGGGCGCCGGGCAGCACCGGGCTGGTCAAGAAGCACGTGCTCAACCTAGGGGTCGGCGCCGCGCTGGCGGTGGCGGTGACGGCGGTGGACCACCGGACGGTGCGGGCGTACGCGCCGCTGGTCTACGCCGCGGCCCTGCTCGGCCTGATCCTGGTGATCACGCCGGTCGGCGCGGAGGTCAACGGCGCCCATTCCTGGATCATGCTGGGCGGCGGATTCGCCTTCCAGCCGTCGGAGTTCGCCAAACTCGGCCTGGTGCTGATGCTGGCCATGCTGCTGGCCCAGCCCGCGGAGGGCGGCGACCGGCCGCGCGGGCCGGACGTGGTGGTGGCGCTGGTGGTCGCGGCCGTCACCATGGGCCTGGTCATGCTCCAGCCCGACTTCGGCACCACCATGGTGCTGGGCGTGATCACGGGGGCGGCGCTCGTCCTCAGCGGGATCCGCAAACGCTGGCTCGTGCTGCTGGTGCTCGCGGTGGCGGCGGCGGGCGCGGCCGTCTGGCGGCTCGACGTGCTGGAGCCGTACCAGGTGGCCCGGTTCACCGCCTTCCTCGACCCGTCCACCGACCCGCGCGGCGTCGGCTACAACAGCACCCAGTCGCTGAACGCGGTCGGGTCGGGGCGGCTGTTCGGCAAGGGGCTGTTCGGCGGCGGCCAGACCATGGGCAGGTTCGTGCCCGAGCAGCACACCGACTTCGTCTTCACGGTGGTGGGGGAGGAGTTCGGCTTCCTCGGCTCGGTCACGGTGGTGATGCTGCTCGGGGTGGTCCTGCTGCGCGGGGTGCGGATCGCGCGGCGGTGCGGCGACCGGTTCGGCACGCTGGCGGCCGGCTCGATCGTGTGCTGGCTGGCCTTCCAGACCATCGTCAACGTCGGCATGACGATCGGGATCATGCCGATCACCGGGCTGCCGCTGCCGTTCGTCTCCTACGGCGGCACCGCGACCTTCGCCAACATGCTCGCGATCGGGCTGCTCCAGGCGATCCATCTGCGATCGCGGACGTTCTGACCTGGCCGGACGACCGCGGGGGCGTTACATGAGAGGCTCCCGCATGTGTGCGGAATCCGGCTCTCACTGGCGTTTCCCGCGTCAAGCGAACATTCTGGGAACGACGCCGGAACCCGCGATGACGGAGGGGTCGTGACATCGGAGCTCGCCGAGCGGGAGCGCGCGCTGGAGTTGCTGCGCACCGCGTTCCCCGACTACCGGATCGTGTTCAGCAGGGGCCGATGGGCCGCGGTCTCGGCGGGCAGCCCTCCGGGGGTCTGGTTCGCCGCGACCGCGAGCAGCCTGTGCGGTCAGCTCTTCCAGGCCCAGTTGCGCAGCGGCGGCACGGTCGTGCCGTTCGGCCGATGACCCCGGGCCCGCGGGGCGGGGACCGCGCCTCCCTGGCCTACGCGACCATCATCCGGAACCGGACGCTGGCCGCGCTGCCCGGCCCGCCGACGGCGGCCGACGTCCAGCGGATGGTGGACGAGATCCACGTCTGCGCCCCGCAGCAGACCCGGTTCAAGTGCTGGCGGCTGGCGCACGGCTGGACCGTGGAGGAGGCCATCGAGCACTTCCACGCCATGTGCGACCGGCACGGCGTCAAGCGGCGCGGGCTCAGCGAGCGCTCCTGGCGGGAGTGGGAGGCGGGGGCGCGGCCCGACCGCGACTACACCGACCTGCTCTGCCGGCTCTTCGAGACCGGGCCGGTCCAGCTGGGGTTCGCCCAGGACTACACGCCGGAGGGGGCGCGCGCCGCGACGGCTCCGCCGGCGCTGGACCTGATCGCCGCCGCCGCGGACGAGGCGGGCAGCCACGCGGAGCTGGCCGAGGCCAGCGAGCTGGGCGCGGGCGCGCTGGAACGGCTGCGCACGCAGGTGATCTGGGTGGGCAAGCGCTACGTCTCCGAGGCGCCGCTGCCCCTGTTCGTGGAGATGCGCGAGCTGCAGGAGCGCACCCGCCGGGCGCTGGAGAAGCGCATCCACCCGGGCCAGGCCCGGGAGCTGTACTTCCTCACCGGCGCGCTGTGCGGCCTGATGGCGAACGTCAGCATGGACATGGACCGCCGGATCCCCGCCGACACCCTGGCCCGCGCCGCCTGGACCTACGGCAAGGTGGCGGGGCACACGGCGCTGATGGGCTGGGCGCGCGGCATGCAGTCGTCGGTGGCGCTGTGGGACCGGCGCTACGGCGACGCGGCCAGGTACGCCGAGGAGGGCCTGACCCACCTGCGCGCGGGTTCCGGCGCGACCCGGCTGCACATGCTGCGGGCCCGGGCCTACGCGATGCAGGGCCGCGCCGCGGACGCGACCGAGGCGCTGGCCCGGGCCGCGGACGCCCGCGCGGGCGGGATCGACGAGCTGCACGACGAGATCGCCGGGGAGTTCGCCTTCCAGCCCGCCAAGGAGCGCTACTACGCGGCGGTCACCCACCTGCACCTGGGGGACACGGCCCTGGCCGTCTCCTCGGCGCGGGAGTCGCTGCGGCTGTACGCGGCGGGGGAGCCGGAGAACCGCTCCTACGGCTGCGAGTCGATGGCGAGCGCCCACCTGGTGGTCGCCCACCTGATGGAGGGGGACGCCGCGGGTGCGGAGGAGGCGATGGCGCCGGTCCTGGCCCTCCCGCCCGACCGGCGGATCGGCAGTCTGGGCACCACCCTGCGCACCGGTCGCGCCCTCGTCGAGGCCCGGCCGGACGGCGAGCGGATGGCCCGCCGGATCGAGGGCTTCTGCGCCGCGGGTCTGCCGCAGCAGGCCCGGCACGCGATCTCCGAGAGGAACCGATGATGACGATCACCGCCGAGGACGGGACCCTCGGCCGGGCCGACGCCGCCGCGCTCGCCCTGACGTGCGCGCGAGCCGGTCTGAGCACCCGGGGGGTCACCCTGCTGCGCGACTTCGCCAACGCCGTCTACCACCTGCCCGCCGAGGGCGCGGTGGTCCGGCTGGCGCAGGCGTCGCCGGGCCGCCTCGACCGGCTGGCCGTCTCCGTCCGGGTCACCCGCTGGCTGGCGGACCAGGGCTTTGCGACGGTCCGGCCGCTGGAGGTGCGCCAGCCGGTGGCGGCGGAGGGGTACCTGGCGACCTTCTGGCGCTACGAGGCGCACGTCGGCCCGCGACCGGAGCCGGGCGATCTCGGGGCGCTGCTGCGGCGGCTGCACGAACTGCCGCCGCCCCCGTTCGAGCTGCCCGTGCACGACCCGTTCGGGCCGGTGCGCCGGGCGATCGGCGCCAGCCTCGTGCTCGGCGACGACGACCGGGACTGGCTGCTGCGCCGCTGCGAGGACCTGGCGGAGGCCTACTACGAGCGGGTGAGGTTCGCGCTGCCGTACGGGCTCGTCCACGGCGACGCGCACCGGGGCAACCTGATCCGCGGCGCGCGGGGCCTGCTGCTGTGCGACTGGGACTCGGTGTGCGCGGGGCCGCGGGAGACCGACCTGATCCCGACGCTGCAGGGCGTGCGGTTCGGGCTGACCGGGCGCCAGCGCGCGGACTTCAGCCGGGCCTACGGCTGCGATCTGACGGCGTGGGAGGGCTATCCGGTGATGCGCGACATGCGCGAGCTGCAGACCCTCACCGCCGTGCTGCGCAACGGCCACCGCGACCGGCGGGCCCGGGAGGAGCTGCGGCACCGTCTCGACTCGCTGCGAGCGGGCGACGACCGCCCGTGGCACCCTTTCTAGGCCGATACCCTTGAGACATGCCTGTCGAGTCACTGTTTCCCCGTCTGGAAGCGCTCCTGCCCAAGGTGCAGAAGCCGATCCAGTACGTCGGGGGTGAGCTCAACTCGACCGTCAAGGACTGGGACTCCGCGGGAGTCCGTTGGGCTCTGATGTACCCCGACGCCTACGAGGTGGGCCTGCCCAACCAGGGTGTCCAGATCCTGTACGAGATCCTCAACGAGCTGCCGGAGACGCTCGCCGAGCGGACCTACGCGGTCTGGCCGGACCTGGAGGCGCTGATGCGCGCCGAGGGCGTCCCGCAGTTCACCGTCGACGCGCACCGGCCGGTGCGGGCGTTCGACGTGCTCGGGCTCTCCTTCTCCACCGAGCTCGGCTACACCAACATGCTGACCGCGCTGGACCTGGCGGGGATCCCGCTGCTGGCCGCCGACCGCGGCGACGACGACCCGATCGTGCTCGCGGGCGGCCACGCCGCCTTCAACCCCGAGCCGGTCGCCGACTTCCTCGACGCCGCGGTGCTGGGCGACGGCGAGCAGATCGCCATCGCGATCACCGAGGTGATCCGCGAGTGGAAGGGCGAGGGCTCGCCCGGCGGGCGCGACGAGCTGCTGATGCGGCTGGCCGAGTCCGGCGGGGTCTACGTGCCGCGGTTCTACGACGTCGACTACCACCCCGACGGCCGGATCCGCCGGGTCGCGCCGAACCGGCCGGGCGTGCCGTGGCGGGTGCACAAGCACACCGTCATGGACCTGGACGAGTGGCCGTACCCGAAGAAGCCGCTGGTCCCGCTGGCCGAGACCGTGCACGAGCGGTTCAGCGTGGAGATCTTCCGCGGCTGCACCCGGGGCTGCCGCTTCTGCCAGGCGGGCATGATCACCCGTCCGGTGCGGGAGCGGTCCATCACCACGATCGGCGCCATGGTCGACGCGGGCGTCAGGGCCTCCGGGTTCAACGAGGTCGGGCTGCTCAGCCTCTCCAGCGCCGACCACTCCGAGATCGGCGACGTCGCCAAGGGGCTGGCCGACCGCTACGAGGGCACCAACACCTCGCTCTCGCTGCCCTCGACCCGGGTCGACGCCTTCAACATCGACCTGGCCAACGAGTTCTCCCGCAACGGCCGCAGGTCCGGTCTGACGTTCGCCCCCGAGGGCGGCTCCGAGCGGATGCGCAAGGTGATCAACAAGATGGTCACCGAGGAGGACCTGATCCGGACCGTCACCACGGCCTACAGTCAGGGCTGGCGGCAGGTGAAGCTCTACTTCATGTGCGGCCTGCCCACCGAGGAGGACGCCGACGTCCTGGGCATCGCCGACCTGGCCAAGAAGGTCATCAGGGCGGGCCGGGAGGCCACCGGGTCCCGGGACGTGCGCTGCACGGTCTCCATCGGCGGATTCGTGCCCAAGCCGCACACGCCGTTCCAGTGGGCGGCCCAGGCCGACCACGAGACGGTCGACCGCCGCCTGAAGGCGCTCAAGGACGCCCTGCGCGGCGACAAGGAGTACGGCCGCGCGATCGGCCTGCGCTACCACGACGGCAAGCCCTCGATCGTGGAGGGACTGCTCTCCCGGGGCGACCGCCGGGTGGGCGCCGTCATCCGGGCGGTGTGGCAGGACGGCGGCCGGTTCGACGGCTGGAGCGAGCACTTCTCCTACCAGCGCTGGATGGACGCCGCGGCCGAGGCCGGGGTCGACGTCGACTGGTACACCACGCGCGAGCGCGAGGAGAACGAGGTCCTGCCCTGGGACCACCTCGACGCGGGTCTCGACCGCGAGTGGCTCTGGCAGGACTGGCAGGACGCCGTGAACGACGTCGAGGTCGAGGACTGCCGCTGGACGCCGTGCTACGACTGCGGCGTCTGCCCGACGATGGGCACCGAGATCCAGATCGGCCCGACGGGCAGGAAGCTCCTGCCGCTGACCGTCGTGTGACGCGCGGCGCCGCGGCGCCGCGCGTCCACCCGGGGAAGAAGTCCGCCTCATCGGAGGTTGTCCGAGGGGGACCGTGCCGGGCACGGTCCGCCCGCCGCCAGGCGGGACGACCGCGACCAGAAAGGATGACAGCACTCTGAAACCCGTTCCCGACGGGCCTCCGCCCGCACCCGTGGCACAGCGCCTGCGCGTGCGCTACGCCAAGCGCGGACGCCTGCGTTTCACCAGCCACCGCGACATCTCCCGGGCCCTGGAGCGCGCGATCCGGCGCGCGGACGTCCCCGTGGCGTTCAGCGCGGGCTTCTCGCCCCATCCGAAGATCTCCTACGTCGGGGCGGCCGCCCCGACCGGGGTCGCCAGCGAGGCCGAGTACCTCGAGATCAGCGTGACGCGGCGGTGCGACCCCGGCGGTCTGCGGACCGCCCTGGACGCGTCCCTCCCGCCGGGTCTCGACGTGCTCGACGTCGTCGAGGCCGGCGCCGGGAGCCTGGCCGACCGGCTGGAGTGCTCGGCATGGCGGATCCGGCTGCCCGGCGCGGACCCGGCCCTGGCCCGGGCGGCGGTGGAGCGGTTCAACGCCGCCGAGCGGATCGAGGTGGAGCGCCTGACGAAGAAGGGGATGCGCCGCTTCGACGCCCGCGAGGCGGTGGTGAGCCTCGAGGCCGCGGAGGCCGCGGAGGGGGCGGAGACAACAGCAGGTCAAGCGTCCAGTCAGTCATGTGTCATACTTCGCATGGTTGTACGGCACGAAACTCCTGCCGTTCGACCCGACGACGTTCTCACTGGATTGCGTCTCGTGGCCGACTTCGCGCCGCCGGTCCCTCCCGAGGTGACCAGGCTGGCGCAGGGGCCGCTGGACGTGCGCACCGGTGCGCCCGCCGATCCGTTCGACCTGGACCGCGACAATTCGCGCGGCGGCGAAACGGAACCGGTGAGCGAGCACGTCGGCGGCGACCTATAGGACTTGGCGCCGGGCCTCGGCCCGGCGGACAGCGAGAGACGAGAGCTCCCGCGCGGCGCGGAGACGCGCCCGGGAGCTGACGGGAGAACGCCCGCATGCTCGACAACGAGCCCAACGTCGGGGCCAACGGCCCTGCCGGGGACATAACGGAAACGACAGCTCAGCCGCGCCGCCGGCGGGCCGCCAGCAGGCCCGCGGGCCCGCCGCCGGAGCCGGAGGACCTGGAGCCCGCCGCGGAACCGGCCGCCGCGGTCGTGGCGGTCCCGGAGGCCGTGGCGGCCCCGGTCGGGGAGGATGCTCCCGCTCCTGCCGTTCGGCAGGAGGCTCCGCCGACGCCTCAGGAGGAGGCCCCGCCGAAGCGCGCCACCCGGCGCAGGACGGCCGCCGCCGACGAGGAGGGCGCGCCGCCCGCGCGGCGCAGCCGTACCCGCAAGGCCGCGGCCGAGCCCGCCGCGCAGGAGGTCGCCGCGCAGGAGGTCGCCGCCGCCCCGGTCAAGCGGACCCGCACCCGCAAGAAGGCCGCTGAGGCCGCGGTCGAACCCGCCGCCGAGGCCGTCGCTGAGGCCGTCGTGGGGGCCGCGGCGACAGAGCCGGAGCCGCCCGTCGACCTGACCACGGCCGAGGCCGCGGAGGTCGCGGCGTCGCTGCTGCTCTCGGTGCCCGCGGGGGAACCGGCGGCGGAGGAGGAGCCCGCCGGGGACCGGCCCGGCCTGTTCACCGACCCGTTCGGGCTGACCGTCGCCGAGCGCGCCGAGGTGCCCTCGGTGACCTTCCAGGCCCCCGCCGCGGTGTTCCAGCCGCTGTTCCAGGCTCCCGACCCCTCCCTGGCGGTCCAGCAGCCTCCCGCCCGTCCCGCTCCGGCGCAGCCGTTCGAACCCGCCGGGATCGAGGAGGAGCCCGAGGAGGACGAGGGCGAGGAGCCGGAGGAGGACGAGGGCGAGGGCGACGACGAGGCCGCGGGCCGCCGCCGCCGCCGCCGCAGGGGCGGGCGCGGGCGCGGCAAGACGCGCGAGCAGGAGGAGGCCGAGAACGGCGGCTCCGAGCAGGACGCGGCCGAGGCCCCCGCCGGGCAGGCCGGGGGTGAGCAGGAGGAGGCCGAGACCGAGGAGGGCGGCACCTCGCGCCGTCGCCGCCGTCGCCGCCGCAGGGGCTCGGAGGAGGAGGAGGACGTCCAGGAGGTCCCGCCGAACACGGTGGTGCGCATTCGCGCGCCCCGCGCCGGACGCGGCAGCGCCATGGACGAGGTGCAGAGCGTGCGCGGCTCGACCCGCCTGGAGGCCAAGAAGCAGCGCCGCCGGGAGGGGCGCGAGCTCGGCCGCAGGCGTCCGCCGATCATCACCGAGTCGGAGTTCCTGGCCCGCCGGGAGTCCGTGGAGCGGGTGATGGTGGTCCGCCGGACCGGCGACCGGACCCAGATCGCGGTGCTGGAGGACGACGTCCTCGTCGAGCACTACGTCAACCGCGAGGCGGGCCAGTCCTACGTGGGCAACGTCTACCTCGGCAAGGTGCAGAACGTGCTGCCGAGCATGGAGGCGGCCTTCATCGACATCGGCAAGGGCCGCAACGCGGTGCTGTACGCCGGCGAGGTCAACTTCGACACCGCCGGGCTGGAGGGCCAGCCCAAGCGCATCGAGGTGGCGCTCAAGTCGGGTCAGCCCGTGCTGGTGCAGGTCACCAAGGACCCGATGGGCCACAAGGGCGCCCGCCTGACGTCGCAGATCAGCCTGCCCGGCCGCTACCTGGTCTACGTGCCCGACGGCTCGATGACCGGCATCAGCCGCAAGCTCCCCGACAAGGAGCGCACCCGGCTCAAGTCCATCCTGAAGAAGGTCATGCCGGAGAACGCCGGTGTGATCGTCCGCACCGCCGCCGAGGGCGCCTCGGAGGAGGAGCTCGGCCGCGACGTGGCCAGGCTCTCGGCCCAGTGGGAGAACATCCAGCGCAAGGCCAAGTCGGCCAGTGCGCCGGAGCTGCTCTCCTCGGAGCCGGACCTGACCGTCCGGGTGGTCCGGGACGTGTTCAACGAGGACTTCACCTCGCTGGTCGTCGCGGGCGAGGTGTGGGACACGGTGGACGAGTACGTCCGCTACGTGGCCCCGCACCTGGCCGACCGGCTGACGAAGTGGGACGAGACCGGCGACGTCTTCGCGGCCTACCGGATCGACGAGCAGATCGCCAAGGCGATGGAGCGCAAGGTCTGGCTGCCCAGCGGCGGTTCGCTGGTGATCGACCGGACCGAGGCGATGACCGTCGTCGACGTCAACACCGGCAAGTTCACCGGGCAGGGCGGGAACCTCGAGGAGACCGTCACCCGCAACAACCTGGAGGCGGCCGAGGAGATCGTCCGCCAGCTCAGGCTCCGGGACATCGGCGGCATCATCGTCATCGACTTCATCGACATGGTGCTGGAGAGCAACCGCGACCTGGTGCTGCGGAGGCTGCTGGAGTGCCTGGCCCGCGACCGGACCAAGCACCAGGTCGCCGAGGTGACGTCCCTGGGACTGGTCCAGATGACGCGCAAGCGCGTCGGGCAGGGTCTGCTGGAGGCGTTCTCCACCGTCTGCGAGTGCTGCAACGGCCGGGGTCTGCACATCTCGTCCGAGCCGGTCGAGGGCAGGCCCGAGCCGCGCGGCACCCAGGGCAAGATGGCCGTGGAGAAGGCCGTCGCGGAGAAGCTGGCCAAGGACGCCGGAAGCGCGGTCGCGGCCAGCGAGCAGTCCGGACGTGATACGGTGACCGATGCGCTTGACGATGCCCCGGATGAGGGCACGCAGGCCGTACAGGCTGCCGGGAGGGGGCGGCGACGCTCCCGCAAGGCCAAGCCGGCCGACTAGGTCCCGCCCGTTCCAGGCGAGGGCCCATCGGTCCGGCGACCGCCGGCGCGCCATGCCGCGCCGGCAACCCGACGTTCCGCCCGGTTCGACCAGGGAACCGCAGTCCGGTACCCTGGTGAATCGGTGCGCTAGTGGCGCGCCCTGTTCGCGCGCCCACCCGGTTCGTCGGTCCAGTTTCGGTGACCACAGCCGGATGCGGGGCGCAGCATCCAGCGAGCAAGTAGGCAGAAGAAGGGTTCCGCGGTGTACGCGATCGTTCGTTGCGGCGGCAGGCAGCAGAAGGTCTCCGTCGGTGACGTCCTCGAGGTGGACAAGGTCGCCGGCGAGGTCGGTTCCACGGTCACGCTGCCGACGGTGCTCGTCGTCAACGACGGCGACGTGACCACCGAGGCGGGCAGGTTCACGGTCGCCGCCGAGATCCTCGGCGAGACCAAGGGTCCGAAGATCCGGATTCTGAAGTACAAGAACAAGACCGGCTACAAGAAGCGCCAGGGTCACCGCCAGCGGTACACCCAGGTGAAGATCACTGGCATCGACCAGGCCTGAGTTTCGGGAGTTTTGCGAGATGGCACACAAGAAGGGCGCGTCGTCCACTCGGAACGGCCGTGACTCGAACGCCCAGCGGCTCGGTGTGAAGCGCTTCGGCGGCCAGCTGGTCAACGCCGGTGAGATCATCGTCCGCCAGCGCGGCACCCACTTCCACCCGGGCGACAACGTCGGCCGCGGTGGCGACGACACGCTGTTCGCGCTGGCCGCGGGCCACGTGCAGTTCGGCTTCAAGCGCGGTCGCCGCGCGGTGAACATCGTCCCGGTCGCGGAGTAGATCCGCACCGACAGGCGTTACGGCAGGGGTGGATCGCGTCCAGCGGTCCACCCCTGTTCGTGTTGTGAAACGGGGCATCCCCGACAGCGGGTCCCGAAGATGGGGGTAGGAGAGCAGACATGCCGGACTTTGTGGACCAGGTGGTCCTGCACATCAAGGCCGGTGACGGGGGACATGGCTGCGCCTCTGTGCATCGGGAGAAGTTCAAGCCGCTGGGCGGCCCCGACGGCGGCAACGGGGGCCGCGGCGGTGACGTGATCCTGGAGGTGGACGCGAACACCGCCACCCTGCTGGACTACCACCGCCGCCCGCACCGCAAGGCCGACAACGGCAAGCAGGGCTCGGGCTCCAACCGCGACGGCGCCAACGGGGCCGACGTCGTCCTGCCGGTCCCGTCCGGGACCGTGGTGAAGCACGCCGCCACCGGCGAGGTGCTCGTCGACCTGGTCGGCGCGGGCACCCGCTACGTCGTGGCCGAGGGCGGCCACGGCGGCCTGGGCAACGCGGCGCTGGCCTCGGCCAAGCGCAAGGCCCCCGGTTTCGCGCTGCTGGGCGAGCCCGGCGACGAGATCGACGTGATGCTGGAGATGAAGAGCGTCGCGGACGTGGCGCTGGTCGGCTTCCCCAGCGCGGGCAAGTCCTCCCTCATCGCGGCGCTGAGCGCGGCCCGGCCGAAGATCGCCGACTACCCGTTCACCACGCTGGTGCCCAACCTCGGCGTGGTCACCGCCGGGGACACGGTCTTCACCGTCGCCGACGTGCCCGGCCTGATCCCGGGCGCCTCCGAGGGCAAGGGCCTCGGCCACGAGTTCCTGCGCCACGTCGAGCGGTGCAGCACGCTCGTGCACGTGATCGACTGCGCGACCATGGAGCCGGGCCGGGACCCGATCAGCGACTACGAGGCGATCGAGGCCGAGCTGGCCGCGTACGGCAAACTGGAGGACCGCCCGCGCCTGGCCGTGCTCAACAAGACCGACGTGCCCGACGCACGCGAGCTGGTCGAGATGGTCCGGCCGATGCTGGAGGAGCGCGGCATGCGGGTCTTCCCGATCTCCGCCGCCACCCACGAGGGGCTGCGCGAGCTGACCTTCGCCATGGGCGAGATGGTCGCCGCCGCCCGCGCGGCCGTCCCGGTGACCGAGCCGACCCGCCTGGTCATCAAGCCCCGCCAGCTCGGCGACGCGGGGTTCGCGGTGCGCCGGGTCGACGAGAACACCTTCCAGGTCACCGGGGCCAAGCCGGAGCGGTGGATCCGCCAGACGGACTTCACCAACGACGAGGCCGTCGGCTACCTCGCCGACCGGCTGGAGCGGCTCGGCGTCGAGGAGGAGCTCCTCAAGGCCGGGGCCAAGGCGGGCGCCGAGGTCGTCATCGGCTCCATGGAGAACGGCTACATCTTCGACTGGCAGCCCACCCTCAACGCCGAGGCGGTGCACCAGGGCCCGCGCGGCACCGACAACCGGCTCGGCTGACCCGCTCCTCCGCCCACCGGCCTCTCGCACCGGTTCCTCGCACCGGCTCCTCGCATCGGCTCTGAAGAAAGGCACGCGTCGTGACCCCTGCGCGCGATCGGATCCGTACGGCAGCACGCCTCGTCGTGAAAGTGGGTTCGTCCTCGCTCACCACCCCGCAGGGGATGATCGACGTCGACCGGGTGGACGCCCTGGTCGACGTGCTCGCCGCCCGGCGCAGGGCCGGCACCCAGATCGTGCTGGTCTCCTCCGGCGCCATCGCGGCCGGGCTCGGCCCGCTGGGCCTGCCGGCGCGCCCCCGCGACCTGGCCACCCAGCAGGCCGCCGCCTCGGTCGGCCAGGGCGTGCTGGTGGCCCGCTACACCTCGTCCTTCGCCCGGTACGGCCTGCGCGTCGGCCAGGTGCTGCTGACGGCCGACGACATGATGCGCCGTGCGCACCACGCCAACGCCCAGCGCACGCTCGGCCGCCTGCTGGAGCTGGACATCGTCCCGATCGTCAACGAGAACGACACCGTCGCCACCGACGAGATCCGCTTCGGCGACAACGACCGCCTCGCCGCGCTGGTGGCCCACCTGACCCGCGCCGACGCCCTCGTGCTGCTGTCGGACGTGGACGCGCTCTACGACGGCGACCCCCGCAGGGCGGGTTCGCGGCGGCTGACCGACGTGCGCGGCCCCGAGGACCTGGACGGGGTCGAGCTCGGCGGGGGCGGCGCGGTCGGCACCGGCGGGATGGTCACCAAGGTGCAGGCGGCCAGGATCGCCACCGGCGCCGGCGTGCCCGTGGTGCTCACCGCCGCCGCGCACGCCGCCCAGGCCCTGGCCGGGGCCGACATCGGCACCTACTTCCACCCGGCCGGACGCCACCCGGGCACCCGGCTGCTCTGGCTGGCCCACGCCGCCACCGGCCGCGGCCGCCTCCACCTGGACCCGGGAGCGGTCGAGGCGGTCGTCGGCCGCCGCAAGTCGCTGCTGCCCGCCGGGGTCACCGGGGTCGAGGGCGACTTCGCCGCGGGCGACCCGGTGGACCTGTGCGGACCGCTCGGCGGGGTCGTCGCCCGGGGCCTGGTCAACTTCGACGCCGCGGAGATCCCGGACCTGCTCGGCCGCTCCACCCGGGAGCTGGCGAGCAGCCTCGGTCCGGAATATGAACGCGAGCTGATCCACCGTGACGACATCGTCATACTGGAGCCCACCCACTAGTCCCCATGGAGTGCGACATGTCTGCGTCGTCGGGAGACCTCACGACCGCTTCCGAGGTCTCCGAAGATTTCCTGAAGGTGGCCCTGGCGGCGAAGGAGGCCGCCACCGAGCTGGCCCCGCTGCCGCGGGCGCCGAAGGACGCGGCGCTGCGGGCGATCGCCGACGCGCTGGTGGCCCGCTCCGCCGAGATCATCGAGGCCAACGCGACCGACGTGGCCAGGGCCCGGGAGAACGGCACCTCCGCGTACATGATCGACCGGCTCGGCCTGGACGCCGCGCGGATCGAGACCGTCGCCGACGCCGTGCGGCAGGTCGCCGACCTGCCCGACCCGGTCGGCGAGGTCGTCCGGGGGAGCACGCTGCCCAACGGGCTGGAGCTGCGCCAGCTGCGGGTGCCGCTCGGCGTGGTCGGCATCGTCTACGAGGGCCGCCCCAACGTCACGGTCGACGCGGCCGCGCTCTGCCTCAAGAGCGGGAACGCCACGCTGCTGCGCGGCTCCTCCAGCGCGTACGCGTCCAACACGGTGCTGGTGCGGGTCATGCAGGAGGCGCTGGCGGGTACGGAGGTCCCGGCGGGAGCCGTGCAGCTGGTGCCGGGGGTGACCCGCGACTCGGTCAAGGCGCTGATGAAGGCCCGCGGGCTGGTCGACGTGCTGATCCCGCGCGGCGGCGCCTCGCTGATCAACTCGGTGGTGCAGGAGTCGACGGTCCCGGTCATCGAGACCGGCACGGGCAACTGCCACGTCTACGTCGACGCCGACGCCGACCTCGACCTGGCGGTGGAGATCCTGCTCAACGCCAAGGCGCAGCGGCCGTCGGTCTGCAACGCGGCCGAGACGTTCCTCGTGCACGCGGCCGTCGCCGACGCCTTCGTGCCGCGCGCCCTGGCGGCGCTGGCCGAGGCCGGGGTGACGGTCCACGGCGACGCGCGGATCGCCGCCTACGGCGAGGGCGTGGTCCCGGCCGACGAGGAGGACTTCCGCGCCGAGTACCTCTCGCTGGACATCGCCGCCGCCGTGGTCGACTCGCTGGAGGACGCGGTCGCGCACATCAGGAGGTACGGCTCGGCCCACACCGAGGCGATCGTCACCCGGTCGGTCACCGCCTCCCGCCGGTTCGTCGCCCTCGTCGACTCCGCGGCCGTGGCGGTCAACGCCTCGACCCGGTTCACCGACGGCGGCGAGTTCGGCTTCGGCGCGGAGATCGGCATCTCCACCCAGAAGCTGCACGCCCGCGGCCCGATGGGGCTGCCGGAGCTGACCTCCACCAAGTGGGTCTACACCGGCGAGGGCCACCTGCGCACCTCCTCCGGCACGGTCGTCGCCTCCTGCCCGGGCGAGTCCCGGTAGGGATCGGGCGCCTGCTGCCCGGGTGGGTTCCGGCGGGGCCGGGTCTCTCCCGTCGGTGGTTCCGGCGGGGCGGACGGGCCGCGGGGCCCCGGGCGGGCTCCGCGGGTTCGTTCACGGTCCGGTGAAGGACATCGAAAGTCGCGGTATGTGAACGTGTCGATGCGCTCCGCAGTGGGCAGGGGTGGTTGGATTGGCCCCCATGCAGACCGTGATCGGGATTCTCTTCGTGGGCGTCGTGCTGTTCGGCGTCGATCGTCTGATGCTGTTCCTGGAGAGCCGGGGGCACGTGAACTGGCGGCGGAAGGGCCGCCTGGACCTGTCGGCCGAGCCCGTGGCCGAGCTGGAGAGCCTGCTCGTCCCCGACCGGGGCGACGAGGACGGCGGGGAGTCCGGGGCGGAGCACGGTGACCGCCGGGACCACCGGGAGCCCGCCGAACGGCACGGCTCCGCCGACCGGCGCCAGTACGCCGGCCGGTCGTGAGCCGCGCCTCCTTCCTTCGCGGGTCCCCGCCGTACTGATCGTTCGGTATCTCCCACCGCGTTGAATCCGCCGCCTCCCGGAGCGGTGCTCCTGCGCGGTTTCCCGCCGCGTCGATCCTTCCGGTCCGGCGAGTCGCCGGGGAATCGTCGTGCCCGCCCGCTATGGTGTGGTCTCCTATGGGTGGAGGGCGGGTGGGCAGGCTCGGGCGCGTCGGCCCGTACACGCTGGTGGATCGCCTCGGCAGGGGCGGCATGGGCGAGGTCTACCTCGCCACGGCCCGGCGTGGGGAGAAGGTCGCGCTCAAGATGCTCCATGACGCGGTCGACCCCGACTCGGAGGCCGGCATACGGTTGGAGCGCGAGGTCCGCGCGCTCCGCCGGGTGGAGAGCCCCTACGTCGCCCGGGTGCTCGACGCCGACCTGGAGGGCGACCGGCCCTACCTGGTCATGGAGTACATCGAGGGCGACACCCTCCTGGACCGGGTACGGCGCGACGGCCCCCTGGAGGGTGCCGACCTGGTCGGCCTGGCCCACGGCCTGGCCACGGCGCTGGCGATCATCCACGCGGCGGGGGTCGTCCACCGCGACCTCAAGCCTGCCAACGTCCTGCTGGGTCCGTCGGGCGGGCCCGTGCTCATCGACTTCGGCATCGCCCAGGTCCTGGACGCCACCCGGCTCACCATGACCGGCACCTTCCTGGGCACCCCGGCCTACGCCGCCCCCGAACTGTTCGCGGACGAGCCGGTCGGGGAGCCCGCCGACGTCCACGCCTGGGCGGCGACGGTCGCCTTCGCCGCGACCGGCCGCCCCACCTTCGGACGGGGCACGGTCGAGGCGCAGATGTACGCCATCCTCAACGGGCAGGCGGATCTGGGCGGTGTTCCGGCGGTCCTCCTCCCGCTGATCCGCGCGGCTCTGCACCGCGAGGCCGCCAAGCGGCCCACGGCGGCCCTCCTGGCGGGCAGGCTGTCCCGGCTGGTGCGCGCCTCCTCCGCCGAGGCGGCGCCCGCGGAGGCGCCGGAGCCGTCCGCGATCCGGACCGGTCCGCGCCGGGCGGGCGCGCAGCAGCCGGGTGCGCAGCGGGCCGGTCAGGAGAGGGCCGGTCAGGAGCGGGCGGGCGCGGAGCGACCCGGCTCCGCTCCGGCGGGCTCCGAGCCCCGGATGAGGACCGCGCTGAAGAGCGGCAGGACGGCGCGCGGCGTGCGTCCTGCGACCACGGGGGAGAACGCGAAGCCGGGCCGACGGCTCCCCACGGCGGAACGGGTGGTCCCCGGAACGGGCCGGGGACGGCAGGCGGACGGCTCTCCGGCGGCGGAGGCCGCGGCGGGGATTCCCGCGGGGCCGCTGCCCGCGGGGAACCTGACCCTGCTCGTCCTCGCGGTGCTGGCGGTGCCCTGCGTCGTGACCTCGGTGATCTGGCCGCTGGCCACCTTCGCGGTCACCGGCCTGTTCGTCGTTCTGACCCGTGCCGTCTGGACGGGGCACTGGCTGGTCAGGAAGCGCCGGTCGGCCAGGGTCCGGGGAGCCCTGCGCGTGCTCGGCTTCCCGCTGGCCCTCGCCGGATCGCTGCTGAGCGCCGCGGTCTGGCCGGGCGTCCCGGCCGGCGGGCTGGCCGCCCTCACCCTCTGGGTGACCATGGGCGGGTCGCTGCCCCCGGAATGGTGGCTGCAACCCGCCCCGGCTCCCGTCGCCGTCGCCGGTGTGGTGTTCGGCGTGGTCTGCGGATGGATCACCGGCCGGGAGGTGGAGCGGGCCGGTGCCCGGCTCCCGGAGCTCCGCAGGGAGGGGCTGCGCGCGATGGTCGTGCTGGGCGGTTTCGCCGCCGTGTGCACGACGGCCGTGCGCGTGGTCGCGCTGGTGCTCTGAGGGTCGGATGCGAGGGCGGGCTTGGAGGGCCGGCCTTTTCCGGGTCCCGGTCAGCTCACCGTCGCCGGAGACGCGGACCAGGTGTTGCAGGAGGCCGGGTCACCGGTGGTGTAGCCCCGCTTGGACCAGTAGACGCGGTTGGCTCCCTTGCCGTAGACGCGGGGCTCCCCCTTCGTATCGCCTTCGTCCTTGACCAGGCCCATCAGGTGATTCCAGTTGGAGACCGGCCGTTCCAGCGAGGGCCACACGCTCTTGATGAACACCCCGGCCAGGCAGTCGCTCTGCAGAGAGTCCCGGCGGATCTGCTCGTTCAGCTCGGAGGTGTTCTTGTAGGGAATGTTCTGGTAGGCATCGTCGATGCCGACGAGGTTCTGGACGTGGTAGGCGTACATCTGGCTCATGAGATGGAACAGGTAAAGGTCGCCCGTCTCGTCGAGCAGGTCCTTGTGGAGACGGATGGCGATCGTTCTCGACTGCGCGCAGTGCCACGCCTCCGAATCACCGAACTTGTGACCGCAGAAACGGGCGGGAGCCTTGGTGTAGATCTTGACGATGGGCTTGGTGAACCGCAGGCCCGCCGCTTCGAGATGCGTCTTCCACGAGACGTTCAGGCAGTTCAGCACGGCGGTCAGATACTTCCTGGCCGAAGCGGGGTCACCGTCCTTGACGGACTTCTCGGCGCATTCCGTCTCGGTGAGCGCGCCGGTGCTGTAGAGGGCGTTCTGCGTCAGCGTCTTGTCCTTGACGGGGTAGGCGTGCGCCGTACCCGTCAGGAGAAGACCCGCCGTCCCGGTCAGGGCGGCGATCATGCGGATTCTCATGAGGCGGAACAGTAGAGTAGCCGCGTTTTGCTCGCAAATCCGTTTTCATGCACAAAAGGTCCAGGAGATGACCTCCTGGACCTTTTATGAACGATGAGGAAACGAGGCGGTCAGTTGCCGTCACGGCGGGCGAAGCGGTTGAAGATGCGCTCGCCGGCGTTGACCGCGCCCTCGGCCACGTCGCGCAGGACGCCGATGAACGGGTCCTGGGACTGCGACCACGACTCGCGGTAGGACCGGGCGGCGGCCTTGACCTCCTCGGAGACCTTGGCGCCGGCGTCGTCGGCGCGGCGGGGGTAGGCGCCGCCGAGGATCGTTTCGTACTCGCCGCCGCGGCGCCACTTGTCGAGTTCGGCGACGCGGGAGACCGCGAACGGGTGGGTCGTGCCGAGCAGGTTCAGGACCTTCAGCAGGCCGTCGCGGACGTCGCCGGCCGTGTCGTACTCGCGGGCCTGGTCGAGGAAGGCCTCGATGTTCATCTCGTGCAGGCGTGAGCCGCCGGCGAGCTTCATCAGCGCCCGCAGGGCGGCGTCGGCGTCCTGGCCGACGAGGAGGCCGCCGCGGTCGGCGGAGAGCTCGGACTTGCGGTGCCACTCCTCCAGCCCCGCCACGATCGCGCGCAGGCCGATGTAGCCGAGCGGGATCCAGGCCACGCGGGTGGCCAGCCGGGTGAGGATGTCCAGCATCGTGCGGTAGACCGCGTGGCCGGAGAGGATGTGCGCGGTCTCGTGGCCGATGACGAAGCGCTGCTCCTCGGAGTCCATCAGGTCGAGCAGGCCCGTGCTGACGACGATGAACGGGTCGTCGAAGCCGATGGCCATCGCCTGGACCCGCGGGTTCTGCTGGACGTAGATCTCCGGGATGCGGGGGAGGTCGAGCACGTAGGCGGCGTCGCGGCCCATGTCGTGCAGGGCGCGGAACTGGGTGTCGCTCGTGCGCACCGCGGAGGCGAGGTAGATCAGGCGCAGGCGGCGCTCGCTGATCAGCCCGGACATCTGCTTGAGGACCGTGTCGAACCCGCTGAGCGACCGGAGGGCGACCAGCGCGGACCGGTCGGCGGGATGTTCGTAGGCGCGGGAGCTGATGCCGGGGAGCTGCACGCGGTTGCGATCCGGGGTGGTGGTCATGTCCGGCATGCTACGTCGGCCCTGCGCGGCATGCGCGGGGGCTGGTTAAAAGCTCCGTGCGGTTCACGCGTATGGTCCATTTCATGATGAACGCTCCCACCGGCTACGGAAAGCGCCGTCTGGGCGTCATGGGCGGGACCTTCGACCCGATCCACCACGGGCACCTGGTGGCCGCCAGCGAGGTCGCCCACCACTTCGACCTCGACGAGGTCGTCTTCGTGCCGACCGGCCGGCCGTGGCAGAAGGCGGACCAGGCGGTCTCGGCCCCGGAGGACCGCTACCTGATGACCGTCATCGCGACCGCCTCCAACCCGCGCTTCTCGGTGAGCCGGGTGGACGTCGACCGGCCGGGCCCCACCTTCACCATCGACACCCTGCGGGACATCTCCGCCGCCCATGGCCCGGACACGGAGCTGTACTTCATCACCGGGGCCGACGCCCTCGCCCAGATCCTGAGCTGGCGCGACGTGGACGAGCTGTTCACCATCGCGCACTTCGTCGGGGCGACCCGGCCCGGCCACCACCTGCACGACCCCGGCCTGCCGGAGGGGCGGGTCAGCCTGCTGGAGATCCCGGCGCTGGCCATCTCGTCGTCGGAGTGCCGGCAGCGGGTCGCCTCGGGGGAGCCCATCTGGTATCTGGTGCCCGACGGCATCGTGCAGTACATCAACAAGCGCGGGCTGTACCGGTCGGGTGAGGACTGACCAGGGGATCGCCGAGCATCGCGAGCGGCGCGGACCCGGAGGCGATCCCCGCGGCCGTGAACCGCGGGTATCCGAAGAAACCGGAGAAGCCGGTCAGGAGCGACATCCGTCTCATCCGGCCGGTGGCGATCGTTTACGGTGGTACTCCGGAACAGTGCGATCGGGGGTGCCCAGGTGGCTCCTGGACGGCAGACCGGGCACGGTGCCGAGGGCACGGACGCCGCCGGCCGCGTCCTGGGCATCCGCGATCGGAAGCCTCCCGTCCCGGCACGGACGAGGGTGGAGCGCCGTTTCCGCATGAGGACGGTGACGACGGTGACGACGGCGGCCGTTCTGATCATGGGAGTCTGCGCCTGCGGGTCCTCCGCACCGCCGTCGCCCTCCCCCTTCGAAGCCGATCTGCCGGAGTACCGCGTCCCTCCGGAGACGCCTTCACCCACTCCGTCTTCCGTCCGGAGGGCCGAGACGTCTTTCGCCCGGGCCCATCCCCGGGCCAGGATCCTGCGGATCCCCGCCGGAGACGCGATGTCCCGTGACGTCGTGGGCACTCTGCCCGACGGGCGGCTCATCGTCCGCAAGCACTCCCGGCAGCTTCCCTACCTCGACCACCTCGACCTCTTCGACCCCGTCACCGGCCGCAGCGCGCCGCTGCAGCGCACGGAGCGCGAGTCGTACACCGTCGCCGCGGCGGCGCACGGCACGCGCGTGGTGAAGCTTCTCGGGAACGACGAGCCGGGCGGGTGGATCCTCGAGGCCACCGACCTCCGCAGCGGCCTGACCCGAGAGGTCATGAACACCTGGAGCGGTCCCGCGGGGTACTGCGGGATGGGCTGGCAATACCCCGTCGACCTCGGTTTCCATCGAGGAGAGCTCTACTTCTCCGCGTGCGTCTCCGGCGACCCGGGAGACGTGGGCGTCTACCGCATGGGTCCCGGCGACCAGGTCCCCCGGCCGTGGCGGAGGGGACTGTACGACATCGCCTGGGAGGGCGACGCCTTCCTCGCGAAATCCCCCGTCCTGGCGCCGGATTCGGCTGATCCGGGTGATTTCACCGGCTCGCCGGCCCGCTACGGCCCGGACGGCACCCGGCTCGGCGTTCCCGATCCGGCCTCGTACATCGCCCGGGTGGACGAGGACCGGGACCTCCTGGAGTACGGCGACGGCACCGTCGCCGGCATCGGCCCGCGGGCCAGGGGCGTCGCCGTCTCGCGGCACGGGCGCTTCGCGGCGTGGCGCGAGGGCGGGACCGGCTGGCTCCTCGACGCACGGACGCGTACGGCGGTGCGCCTCCCGGGGAGGGCGGCGGAGGAGGTGGGCATCTCCCACGCCGGATACCTCCAGTGGAGGACGGCGGAGGTCTGCAACGTCCTCGACCTGGCGGCCCTGAACGACCGGAACTGAGCGTCCCCGCCGCCGGGGGCCGCCGCCGTGGGGGACCGCCGTCGCCGGGGACCGCGGTCGCCGGAGACCGCCGCCGCTTCGGAGGCCTCCCGCTGACGCGGTCCGCGCTCCGGCCGGTCCGGCAATCGGTTTGCGGTGTGGAATCGGGTGGCACACGATAGGCGTTGTACTGACTGCCCGCTTTCGCCGCGGGCCGTGCCGGGCATCCTTAGGGGTGACAGCGCCGACTACCGGAGGACTGACCCACACCGTGACCGCAACCGACAGATCCGTCGAGCTCGTCAGGATCGCCGCCGAGGCGGCGGCCGACAAGCTGGCCGACGACATCCTCGCCTATGACGTGAGCGACCAGCTCGTCATCACCGACGCGTTCCTGCTCTGCTCCGCCACCAACGACCGCCAGGTCCGCGCCATCGTCGACGAGATCGAGGAGCGGTTGCGCGTCGAGGCCGATGTCAAGCCGGTCCGTCGCGAGGGCGAGCGCGAGGGCCGCTGGGTCCTGCTCGACTTCATCGACATCGTCGTGCACGTCCAGCACGAGGAGGACCGCACCTTCTACGCGCTGGAGCGCCTCTGGAAGGACTGCCCCGCCATCGCCCTGCCGGACAGCGTGACGCAGGTCGCCGCGCAGCGCGCCCGGCCGGCGGCGCCGGAGGACGCCCGGTGAGACCGGGGCGCACGAGCGCCGCCGGGCACGGCCGTACGGCGGCTCACCTCTCCCGGCAGGGGGCTGCATGAGCCGCCGTGTCGTGTGCCTGAGGCACGGTCAGACGCTGTGGAACGTCGAGCGGCGGTTCCAGGGGCACACCGACATCCCGCTGGACGAGACCGGTGCGGCCCAGGCCGCCCGCGCCGCCGGGCTGCTCGCCTACCTGCGTCCCGACATGATCGTCTCCTCCGACCTCCAGCGCGCCCTGCACACCGCCAGGGCGCTGGGCGGGGTCACCGGCCTGGACGTGGCCGTGGACAAGGACCTGCGCGAGCGCGGCGGCGGCGAGTGGGAGGGGCTCACCCGGGAGCAGATCTCCACCGGCTGGCCCCGCGAGTTCGCCGACTGGGAGGCCCCGGGCGGAGAGGACGTCGCCGACGTCGCCGAACGGGTGTCGGCGGCGGTCCGCCGCTGGGCCGCCCGGCTGGAGCCCGACGGCCTGCTGGTCGTGGTCTCCCACGGCGCCGCGATCCGGCTCGGCGTCGCCAGGCTGATGGGCCTGCCCCAGGAGCACTGGCCTGCGCTGGGCGGGCTGGGCAACTGCTCGTGGTCGGTGCTGGAGGAGGGGCGCAAGGGCTGGCGGCTGATGGAGCACAACGCCGGGACCCTGCCCGAGCCGGTCCAGAGCGACGACAGCCCCGAGGCCACGCGGACCTGACCGCACGGCCGTACGGCTCGTCCCCGGTGACGGGCGCGAGCCGTACGGGCGTCGATTAGGTGAACGGGACGATGTCCCTATATGCTTCCGGAGCGCCGCGACGAGAGCACTCGGAGCGGTGACCAGGGGCTATGGCGCAGCTGGTAGCGCGCCTCCATGGCATGGAGGAGGTCTGGGGTTCGAATCCCCATAGCTCCACCTGGGGGCCGTCGTCGAAACGGCCCGAAGCACGGTGACGGGATCCCGTCCGATCGCTCGATCGGGCGGGATTCCGCCGTTTCCGGCCGCGGTGTCGCCGGCGGGTTGCTCCGGCCGCGTGAGATCGGTACCGGTCCGTCCCGGCGCCAGAGCGCGTCCCGCCTCGATCGCTTCGGCGGGGACCCCTCAGGCGTCCGCCTCCCGGCGGGGCCAGCGGCTGCCGACCAGGCGGCGCGCGGTGCGCGGCGTGCGGTCGCGGGCGTCGGTGCGGAACCAGAGCTGGACCCGGGCGCCGCCGGAGGCGGAGGCGTCGATCCGCAGATCGCCCCCCGAGGACTCCGCGAGCCGGCGGGCGATGTCCAGGCCGAGGCCGGTGGAGCCCGCGCCGCTGGCCCCGCGCCGCAGCGCCGCCGCCGGGTCGGGGATGCCCGGTCCCGCGTCGGCGATGAGCAGGCCCACCGTGCCGGACCCCTGGTGCAGGGTCACGGTGAAGGCGGCGCCCTGCGGGGTGTGCCGGAAGACGTTGCCGAGCAGCGCGTCCACGACGGCGCTGAGCTCGGCCGCCGGGACCGGGACGCGGACGGGGGCGTCGGCGCCGATCAGCTCCCACGGCCGCTGCTGGTCCTCGGCGAGCGCGGACCAGAAGGTGAGCCGCTCGCGCAGCACCTCGGCCGCGTCGCAGGAGACGGCCTCCGGAGCGCGGGAGGGGGCGCGGGCCGCCGCGATGATCTGGTCGACCTCGGACTCCAGCCGGCTGAGGGAGTGGCGGCTCGGCTCCGCCTCCGGGCCCAGGTGGTCGAGGCTGAGCCGCAGGGCGGTCAGCGGGGTGCGGAGCCGGTGCGACAGGTCGGCGGCCATCTCGCGTTCGGCGGCGAGCAGCTGCACGACCCGGTCGGCCATGCTGTTGAAGGCCTCCGCCGCGGTGACGAGCTCGGGCGGTCCCTCGGGCCGGATGCGGACGCTGAGGTCCCCGGCGCCCAGGGAGCCCGCGGCCCGGCCGAGCCGCCGGGCCGCCCGCACCATGCGCACGCCCAGCCGGTCGGCGACCAGCACCGAGCCCGCGGCCAGCACCACGGCGAGCCCGGCGAGCACCGCCCACGACTGGGCGACGCCCCGGGTCAGCTCCTCGGCGGGCACGAAGACCTCGATGACCACGGTCCGCCCGCCGTCCAGGGCGACCGGGCGCAGCAGGAGGTAACCGGCGCCGGTCTCGACGGTGGCGGCCCGCGTCAACCGGGAGACCGCGGCCACGGTCGCGGCGGGTGCGCGGACGGCGCCGACCGCGCCGCCGCCCGGCAGGTGCACGGCGATGCGGTCTCTGGCCCCGCTGCTGGCCAGCGCGTGGGGGAGCCGGTCCGGGTCGGTGGTGATCGCCAGCACCGGGACGAGCGCCGAGGCCCGCCGCTCGGCCTCGGAGATGGCCCTGGTGTGGGCGATCTCCTTGACGATGATCCCCAGGGGGACGAGGAAGGCCAGGGCGATCATCGACGCGCCGGCGAGGGCGAGCAGGGCGAGGGTCCGCCTCATCGCGGAGTGATCAGCATGACGCCGACACCGCGCACGGTGTGCAGGTAGCGGGGCGCGGAGGCGCTCTCGCCGAGTTTGCGGCGCAGCCACGACAGGTGGACGTCGATGGTCTGGTCGTCGCCGTAGGACTGCTGCCACACCTCGGCGAGCAGCTCCTTGCGGGAGACGACCCGGTCGGCCCGGGCCGCGAGGTAGGCCAGCAGGTCGAACTCCCGGCGGGTCAGCGTGAGCGGCACGCCGTCCACGACGGCCTCCCGCCGGTCCAGGTCCACGGCGAGCCCTCCCGCGCGGACCACCTTCGATGGCCCGGCGGGCCGAGCCCGCCGCAGGACCGCCTCCAGCCGGGCGTTCAGGTGGTCCCCGGAGAACGGCTTGACCAGGTAGTCGTCCGCCCCGGCCTGCAGCAGGCGGACGATCTCCGCCTCCTCGTCCCGGGCGGTGGCCACGATCACCGGGACGCTGGAGACGCTGCGCACCATCTTCAGCGCCTCCGACCCGTCGAGGTCCGGCAGGCCGAGGTCGAGGATCACCGCGTCCGGGGGATGCTGGGTGATCTCCCGCAACGCGTCGAGCGCACGCCCCGCGCTGCGCACGGCGTGCCGGCGCCTGCTCAGTTCCTGGATGATCGCGGAGCGTACGTACTCGTCGTCTTCCACCACGAGAACGGTCGCCATGGAGCGTAACCGTAGTGAACAAACGGGCATCTAGGGTAATAATTCACCGCATGCGGCAGAGGGTGGGGTTCATCGCGGTGTGGCTCGGCGCCACCGTGCTGGCGACGTGGGTCGCCTGGTTCGGGGTCCGGGACGTGCTGCGCAGCGAGGTCGTCGACGACCTGAGGATCGAGCCGCTCAGCGCCGTGAACGGGCGGACCGGGGCGGCGGCGCTCCCCGTCGGGGCGCCCGACACGTCGACCGCGGGCGTGGGCACGCCGATCGCGACCGCGCGCTCCCGCGAGCCGGAGCAGCGCGAACGGACCCGGCCCCCGGCCACCCCCGGGCCGACGGGCACCGCCGCGCCGGTGAGCCGGTCCACCGGCTCCGCCCCGCCGGTGACGCGTCCGCCGAGCAGGCCGAAGACCTCCGGCGGCCCGTCGGCACCCGAGCCCACGGCCACCCGGACCTCGTCCGCGCCGAAGGCTCCGGCGTCCAAGGCTCCGGCGTCCAGGGCTCCGGCGTCCAGGGCCCCCGAGGCGGGGGCGGCCGCGGACGCGAACGTGCGGGTGGTGAACGTGAAGGGCGGCTCGGTGTCGTTCGTCATCGAGAACGGGGCCTGCCGGCTGGTCTCCGCCGCGCCCAACGCGGGCTACGAGACGAAGGTCTCCCAGGCCGACGGGTGGATCCGGGTGGACCTGATCCAGGGCGCGCACGGCTCGTCGGCCTTCTGCATCGGGCACGAGAACCGCACCGACGCCTGGGAGTTCTGACCCGCGGACGCCGGGAGCGCCGCGTGGGCCGCCGCCGGACGGCGGGCCGGGGACCGGAACCCCCGGACCGGGGTCACGGGGTACGGGGTCACGGGATACGGGGTACGGGGTCACGGGATACGGGATACGGGATACGGGGTACGGGCGGAGGGTCGCCGTCCGGAGGTCACGGCCGTTCGAGGGCGCGGAGCCGTACGGCGGCGTCGGCGATCCGGTCCTCGCCGAAGACCGCCACGCCGTGCTCCTCCAGCAGCGCGGTGGTGACGCCCCGGCCCGGCACCAGTCGGCCGCGGAAGGCGCCGTCGTAGACGGCCAGACTCCCGCAGGAGGGGCTGCCCTCCTTGAGGATCGCGATCCGGGCGCCCGCCGACCGCGCGGCGGCCAGCGCGGCCCGGGCTCCCGTGAGGAACTCCTCGGTGACGTCGGTCCCGTCGGCGGCCAGCACCCGGGCGGTGCCCGCGAGCACGGCCTCCCCGCCGCCGCCGGAGATCTCCGCGGCCGGGCGGGGGACGGGCAGGCCGCCGGAGACCTCGGGGCAGAACGGGACGAGCCGTCCCTCCTGCCGCCAGCGGGCCAGCGCGGCGTCGCCGCTCGTCTTGGCGGCCCCGTCGTAGCGGACCTTCCGCCCCATCAGGCAGGCACTGACCAGGATCATCTCCACGCCCCCAGGGTACGCGCCTCGGATCGGGGGGCGAGGAGAGCGGGCAGTACCCTGTCTGCCATGTCCGCAAACCTCAGGGTGTCCCGATGATCGGGCCGCTCGCCACCGGTCTGATCGTGTTCGCGCTGGTCATCGCGCTGGCGAGCCTGCTGACGACCGCGCTGAACAAGTCGATGGGCACCGTGCTCCTCGTCGCGCTGGGCGTGCTGGAGATCGGCCTGCTCGTCCAGGCGGGATTCGTGGTCGCCGCGCTGGCCGCAGGAGAGGGGCCGACCGACACGGCCACGCTGATCGGTTACACGGCGGGCACCGTGGTGATCCCCCCGGTCGCCGCCTTCTGGGGCGTGGGCGAGCGGTCCCGCTGGGGTCCCGCCGTGATCGCGGTGGCGGGTTTCGCGATCCCCGGCATGGTCGGACGGATGCTGCAGATCTGGCAGGGGATGGGATGAGCGAGCGCGCGCAGGAGGGCCGGACGGCGGAGGGCCCGACGGCAGGGGAGGGCCGGACGGCCGGCGGCGGGCACGGGACGGGCGGCGGGCCGGGCCGGGTCCTGGTCGCGGTCTACGGGGTCTTCGCGCTGGCCGCCGGAGCGCGGGCGGCGGTGCAGATCGCGCGGCAGTTCGACGAGGCCCCGCTGGCCTACACGCTCTCGGCCTTCGCCGCGGCGGTCTACCTCCTGCTGGCCGTGGCGCTGGGCCGGGGGATGCGCCGTCTGGCGCTGGTGGCGTGCGGCATCGAGCTGGCCGGGGTATTGATCGTGGGCACGCTGAGCCTGGTGGACCCGGAGGCGTTCCCGAAGGCAACGGTCTGGTCTGGTTTCGGAAGCGGTTACGTCTTCATCCCGTTGGTCCTTCCTGTTCTGGGTCTTTATTGGCTTTCCCGCCGGAGGTAGTTAGCCCGGAGCGCGGCTGGGCAGTCCAGCCTCCCAACCGCAAACAAGGGAGGCAGACCGTGAGCACGATCGAGCAGTCCATCGATGTGAACGTGCCGATCCGTACGGCGTACAACCAGTGGACGCAGTTCGAGAGCTTTCCTGAGTTCATGGAGGGCGTCGAGTCGGTCAAGCAGCTGAACGACACCCGGACGGCCTGGATCGTGGAGATCGCCGGCGTCCGCCGGGAGTTCGAGGCGGAGATCACCGAGCAGCACCCCGACGAGCGGGTGGCCTGGAAGTCCGTCGACCGGCCGCACCAGGCGGGCGTGGTGACCTTCCACCACCTGACCCCGGACACCACCCGGGTCACGCTGCAGATGGAGTACGACCCGGAGGGCTTCGTCGAGACGGTCGGCGACTGGCTCCAGATCGTCCGGATCCGGGTCAAGGGCGACCTGGAACGCTTCAAGGCGTTCATCGAGTCGCGCGGCGCCGAGACCGGCGCGTGGCGCGGAGACGTCCCGGGACCGCAGGCCCGCGGCGCCGACCCGCTGCTCGGCGGGGGCCTGCCCCCGACCACGCCGGGCCAGGGCCTCTGAGGCCCTGAGGCCTCCGGCGGCTCTCCGCGGGTCGCCGGGCCGAGCGAAGGAGCCCGGGTTCCTCTCTGTCACCGGAGGGGGGCCCGGGCTTCCACGTTGTCAGGGATCGGTGATGTCAGGAACAAATGCGGATTTCAGTCCTGTTACAGTCGGAGTCAGCCAATCATCCTATGAATTTCTGATTCGAATCGGGAGGACCGCACCCGCATGAGCGTGCTCACCCAGGAGACCCGGGGCCGCACCGGGAGCGCCACGAGGTCCCTGACCTGGCTGCTCGTGCTGGGGATCGTCCTGGCGGCGCTGAACCTGCGCACCGCGGTCACCAGTGTCGGGCCGGTCCTGGACGAGATCTCGGCCGGTCTCGGCATGTCCGGCGCCGGGATCGGTCTGCTCACCACCCTTCCGGTGCTCATCTTCGCCACCGTCGGCGCGGCGACCCCGGCTCTGGCCCGCAGGACCGGGGAGCACCGGCTGCTGCTGCTCGCGCTCCTCGCCCTCGGAACCGGCCTGGTGATCCGCGCGATGGCGGGCTCGGCCGAGCTCTTCCTGTTCAGCAGCGCGCTGGCGCTGTCCGGCGGCGCGGTGGGCAACGTGCTCATCCCCACGCTGATCAAGCGTCATTTCCCCGGCAGGGCCGGGACGATGACCACGGTCTACACCACCGCGCTCGCGGTCGGCACCATGCTCGCCGCCGCGGCGACCGTGCCGATCGAGCGGGCCGCCGACGGCAACTGGCACCTCGCGCTCGGGGTGTGGGGCGCGCTGGCCGCCGTCGCCGCCCTCCCGTGGCTCGTCCTGCTGCGCAGCGAACCGGCCAAGGACGCGGGCACCGGCCGCCTGGGCCTGGGGACGCTGCTGCGCAGCAGGCTGGCCTGGTCCGTCGCCGTCTACTTCGGCACCCAGAGCATGGTGGCCTACATCATGTTCGGCTTCCTGCCCCAGATCCTCGTCGACGGCGGCTACACCTCGGGGCAGGCCGGACTGGTGCTGGGCGTCTTCACCGCGATCGGCATCCCGGTCTCGACGATCACCCCCTCGGTGGCCTCCCGGTTCGCCGACCAGCGGCCGGCGGTGGCGGTGTTCATCGCCTTCTACGTGGTCGGCTTCCTCGGCCTGTGGCTGGCCCCCGCCGCCCTGGCCTGGCTCTTCGCCGTCCTGGTCGGCATCGGGATGGGCTCCTTCCCGCTCGCGCTGACCATCCTGGCCCTGCGTACCCGCACCCCCGAGGCCACCGCCGCGCTGTCGGCCTTCGGGCAGAGCGCCGGCTACCTCATCGCGGGCGCGGGGCCCCTGGTCGTCGGCGTGATGCACGAGGCGACCGGAGGCTGGACGCTCCCCTTCCTGCTCCTGTTCGCGGTGGTCGCCGTGCAGTCGGCCGCCGGCTGGTACGCCGGCCGCGCCCGCTACCTGGAGGACGAGGGGGAGCCGGTCCGCTGACCCCGCCGGCCGCGGGCTGCGCCTCCTCGGGGGCGGCGCAGGCCACGGCCGGCCTCGTCCGGCGGTCCCGGGGCGGTCCCGAGGTGCGGCCGGTACGGGCGGCGCGGGAGCATGGAGGGCATGGACGGCATGGACGGTACGGATCACACGCACGGCCCGGGCATCGCGGCCTCGACACGGGTCACCTATCCGGCGGGGCGGACGCGGGGCCGCTCGGAGGTCGTGGCGGTCGTTCCGGTCGGGGACCGGCACGGCGTGATCGTCGCCGAGACGCCCTTCCACCCGCTGGACCACACCTGGCCGGACCAGCCCGCCGACACCGGCACGATCGGCGGGCTGGCGGTGGCCGACTGCGTCACCGGGGCCGTGGAGCACGGCGGGACGACGGTCTACACGGGTGAGGACATCCCCGTGCGCCGGGGCACCGCCGGCTGGCACTGGCTGGTGGTGCACGTCACCGGAGAGGCGCCGACCGGCGAGGTCGAACTGGTGGTGGACGCCGAGCGCCGCCGGGCCCTGTCGGCCGGGCACACCGCCTGCCACCTGGCGGCCCTCGCGCTCAACTCCGCGCTGTCCGGCCGCTGGCGCAAGGAGGTTCCCGCCGACGCGCTGGGCAGCCCGGACTTCGACCAGGCGGCCATCGCGGCCTCGCGGATCCTGCCCGGAGGGAGTCGCGACGTCTACCGGCTGGGCAAGTCCCTGCGCCGCAAGGGGTTCACCGTCGACGGGCTGGCCGAGGAACTGCCGGAGATCGCGGCCCGGGCCGGCGCCCTGCTGGAGCGGTGGGCCGCCGCCGACGCCCCGGTCTGGATCGACGGTCCCGGCCCGGAGCTGACCGCGCGCCGTACCTGGCACTGCGCGCTGCCCGGCGGCGAGGCGACCATCCCGTGCGGCGGCACGCACCTGTCGCGCACCTCCGAACTGGGCGCGGTCACCGTCGCCCTGGAACTGTCCGCCGACGGCTCCGAGCTGGTCATGCACACCGCCACGGGATGAGGACCGGGGCCGCCCGCCGATCGGACGGCGCCGACCCGGATCGGTGTCCTCGGTGTCCGCGACGATGTCCAGGGCCCGGTGGGCGACCCCGGCCGGCAGCCGCGGTGACCGTCGAAGCGTTCGACGGTCACGGACACACAGCCGTATCACGGTCCTCCGCGCGTGACGCGGGGACCCTCCCGTCGTTCACCCGCGGGGGACCGTGGCGCGTGGAGGGTCCGGAGTGGGCTAGTATTTCTCTGCGTCGCAAGGGGCTATGGCGCAGCTGGTAGCGCGCCTCCATGGCATGGAGGAGGTCTGGGGTTCGAATCCCCATAGCTCCACTCTGGGCCGTTCTCGAGACGGCCTGAGAGAAGAAGTCGACGAGATCCCGCCCGATCACCTCGATCGGGCGGGATCTCGTCGTTTTCCGGGTCGGCGCGGTCGTCGGGCGGGCCCGAACCGGGCGGTGGGTTCTCGGTCGGATCCCTCGCCGACCCGCCCGCTGCCCGATGGGCCGTCGGCCGCAGCCGGCTACCTCGACGCCGGCCGGCTGATCCCGCTCGTCGGCCCGCCGGATGGGGCCGTGCCGGTCCCGGGGCCGCCGAGGCGGCCGCCCTCGTCCGGGCGGTGGACCGTGAGCTCGCCGTACGCCGACAGGAGCCCCGCCAGGTCGCCGGAGCCGCCGCGGAGCGTGACGTCCAGGAACGCGGCGCTGGCCGCGGCGGTGATCCGCGGTCCCGAGGCGCGGTCCAGGGAGCCGACCAGTGAGGGCACGGGCGGCAGGTAGAGCGGCGCGTCGGTGAAGGTGAGATGCGCGGTGCCGGGGACGGTGACCCGGTAGCCCGCCGCGGTGCTGAGCGTGAGGACCCGGGTGAGGTGGGGGATGTAGTCAGGGTTCTCGTCCGGGCCGACGGGGTGGGTGAGGGCGAGCACCGGCTGGCGGAACGGTCGCGGGACGGGCCCGTGGGGGTAGCCGTCCAGGTCGATGACGGCCGCGAAGCGCGGATCCCGGGAGGCGGCCTGCAGGGCGGCGGCCCCGCCCAGTGAATGCCCGGTCGCCGCGGCTCGGCCGGTGTCGAGGCGACCGGTCAGCGGGCCGGGGATCTCGCCGCGGTCGACCCGGCCGAGCTGGGTGAGGACGAAGCCGAGGTCGGCGGCCCGGACCGCGGTCCAGTCGGCCGCGCGCCTCCTGTCCTCCGCCTGGTCGCCGGTGGCCGCGATCCGGGTGCGGACCGTACGGCCGTCGGAGAGGACGACGGTGGCGGAGTCGTAGGGGTGGTCGAGGGCCGCGACGACGTAGCCGCGGCCGGCCAGGTCCTCCGCCCAGGCGGTGTTCTGGGTGCGCACCCCGCCGAGCCCGGGGGAGAACAGCACGAGGGGGAACCGCCCGTCCCCCTCGGCCGCCGCCGCGTCGGGCACCGCGTTCGTGCGGGCGCGCGGAAGCCCGTCGACCAGGAGGTCCGGCATGCCGAGATAGTCGGCCAGGCCGTGGGCGACGACGCGCGCCTCCTGCGGGGTGCGCCCGAGGTACTGCGCCTTCCGGGCGCTCCCGGTGTCCGCGGGCGTCCTCCGCGCGGGGTACCAGAGCTGGACCACGACCGTGCGCCGGTCGGCGGGGTCGGGGGTGGCGGTCTCCGGGCGGTCCGGGTCGGTCCACTGCAGGACGGCGGTGCCGACCGCGTGCGGGCCCGGCGGGTCGGGGAAGGCCGGGACCGGCAACGCCCACGCCGCCCCCGCGCCCGCGGCCACCAGAGCGAGGCACGCCACCGATCCCGGTAGGGCCGGCCACCACGGGGCCCGCCGCGGAACCCGCTGCCGGGCCCGCTGCTGGGCCCGCCCGGTACGTCGCCGCAGCAGGGGAACGGCGGACGGGAGTGCGAGCGCGGCGCCCGCGAGCACCGGAAGCAGCTGCCAGCGCAGCCCGAGCACGGCCAGCACCGCTCCGACCGGCACGACGATCACTGCGGCGGCGAGCGCGACCGGCCGGCGGGCGCCGGCCGGCGACCAGCGGGCCGCCACCAGGGCCACGGCGGCCAGCACGGCCAGGATCTCCAGGAGGGACATGCCGGGTCCCGCGATGATCTCGGTCATCGGGCCATCGTCGGGCCGAGGGCGGCGTCGGTGCATCGGCCGAGGGGCCGGAACCGTCTACCCCCCTGGTCGTACCGGGCCGGCGGTCTGCCACCCGGGTCGCACGGGCGATGTTTGGATCTTCCGGATCCGGGCAGCCGTCGGCTGTCCCGATGACGGTTACGCACAGGAGGCGGCCATGCTGCGCAAGCGGCCCCAGGTCGGCACGGTCGCGGTGGTCGCCCACCGGAAGAAGTCGCTCGGCGGAGGACTGGACGAGCTGCGCAGGCTCCTGGCCGACGAGGGTGTGGAGGAACTCCTCTGGTACGAGGTGCCCAAGAGCAAGAAGGCGCCGAAGAAGGTGAAGAAGGCGCTCAAGGAGGGCGCTCGGCTGCTGCTCGTGTGGGGCGGTGACGGCATGGTGCAGCGGTGCGTGGACGCCGCCGCGGGATCGAAGGTGACCGTCGGCATCATCCCGGCCGGTACGGCCAACATGTTCGCCGGGAACCTCGGCATCCCGGAGGACCTGCCGGAGGCGGTGCGGATCGCCTTCCACGGCCGGGACCGGAAGCTGGACCTGGGCAAGGTCAACGGCGAGCACTTCGCGGTGATGGCCGGCGTCGGCTTCGACGCGGAGATGATCAAAGACGCCGACCGGGGGCTGAAGGACCGGATGGGCCGGGTGGCCTACTTCTGGACCGGCCTGCGGCACGTCCGGGGGGAGCTCGTCCCGGTGAAGATCAAGGTCGACGGGACGAAGTGGTTCGAGGGCGAGGCGAGCTGCGTGCTGTTCGGCAACGTCGGCACGATCACCGGCGGCATCGAGGCCTTCGACGACGCGCGGCCGGACGACGGCTGGCTGGAGGTCGGCGTGACCACCGCCAAGGGGCCCCTCCAGTGGGCCCGCACGCTCGGCCGGATGAGCGTGAGCCGCTCCGACTCCTCGCCGTTCGTCCGGATGACCCGGGCCCGCGAGATCACCGTCAAGCTCGGCGCCCCGATGACCTACGAGCTGGACGGCGGCGCCAAGGGGACCGTCACCGAGCTCAGGGCCGAGGTCGTGCCCGGCGGGCTCACCCTGCGGGTCCCGGAGTCCGACGAGCCCGACGAGCCCGACGAGCCCGACGCGAAGGACGGGGACGCGAAGGACGGGGACGCGAAGGACGGCGCGTCGGAGTGACCGCCCTGCCGGAGTGACCGCCGTGCCCGGCCGCACCGGCCGGGGGCGTGCCGGGCGGCGGATAACCGGTTGGACCCGGGACCGCGAGCAGGCAGCATGGCGGGCATGTCACTGCGTTTCCACGAGATCGCCGAGAGCGGTCACCGCATCCTGAACCCGTTCACCGAGGAGAAGCTGGCGCTGCTCGGGAAGGTCGCCCGGCTCCGGCACGGCACGCGCGTGCTCGACCTGTGCTGCGGAAAGGGCGAGATGCTCTGCACCTGGGCCCTGGAGCACGGGATCGAGGGCACGGGCGTCGACATCAGCGAGGTCTTCCTGGACGCGGCGCACGAACGGGCGGTGGAGCTCGGGGTGGCCGGCCGGCTGCGGTTCGAGAAGGGGGACGCCGGGGCCTACCGGGCCGAGCCGGGCTCCTACGACGTCGTGTCGTGCCTGGGGGCGACCTGGATCGGGGGAGGCGTGGAGGGCACGGTCAGGCTCATGCTCCCCGCGCTCGGCGAGGACGGGATCCTCCTGGTCGGCGAGCCGTACTGGGTCGACGAGCCGCCCGCCGGGGCGTACGAGGCGTTCGGCTTCGGGCCGGACGATTTCACCTCGCTGGCCGGGACGTTCGACCGGTTCGAGGCGGCCGGGACGGAGGTGCTGGAGATGGTCCTGGCCGACGGCGACAGCTGGGACCGCTACGCGGCGAGCCAGTGGTGGACGGTGAGCGACTGGCTGCGCGCCAACCCCGGGGACCCCGACGCCGCGGAGATGCGCGGGTTCCTGGAGCGGGCCCGCCGCTCCCATGTCGCGTACGGCAGGCGGTACCTGGGCTGGGGCGTCTTCGTGCTGCGCCGCCGTTGACGGTTACCGGAGAGTAGGAATAGGTTCTGCATACCGGCCGGTCGGTCCAAGGGCGGCTCCGCGGACCCCGGCCGGAACGGCCTGCTCCGCCGACTCCTGGAGGCACGATGACCGACGCCCAGCTCGCCCGGCAGTCCTGGCGCCGCCTGGAGCCCGTCCACGGGATGATCTACTTCGTCCCCGAGGCCGCCGAGCGCTACGCCGCCCTGGGACTCGACGCCCAGGCGGGCTACTTCGCCTCCCGCGCGGCGGCGTTCGGCGCCGCCTCGCCGGAGCTGGTCATCGCGACCTTCTACAACTTCTGCCCCGCGCTGGTGCGCAAGGCGCTCCCGGCCGCCTGGGACGTCGTGACCCCGGCCCAGATGATCGGGGCGCGCTACGAGGCCGCGGGCGCCGCGCTGCGCCGGGGCGGGATCCACGAGGTCCCCGGCCTCGCCGAGACGACCGCGCTGGCCCGGCGGGCCGCCGAGCGCGCCTGCGAGCACCTCCAGGGCCGGGCGCTGTTCGCCGCGCACGCCACGCTGCCGTGGCCGTCCGACCCGCTGCTGGAGCTGTGGCACGCCCAGACCCTGCTGCGCGAGTTCCGCGGCGACGGGCACGTCGCGGCCCTGCTCGCCGAGGGGATCGGCCCGCTGGAGGCCCTGGTCCTGCACGGCGCCACCGGGACCACCCCGACGATCTTCCTGAAGGTCAGCCGGGCCTGGCCCGCGGAGGAGTGGGCGGCGGCGGAGGAGTCGCTGCGCGGGCGCGGGCTGCTGGCCGGGGACGAGCTCACCCGGGAGGGGAGGGCCCTGCGGCAGCGGGTCGAGGACCGTACCGACGAGCTGGCCCTGCCCGCCTACGCGGCGCTCTCCGACGACGAGCTCGCCCGCCTGGCCGAGCTGGCCCGGCCCTTCGGCCGCCGGGTGGTCGACGCGGGCCTGCTCAACATCGGCGGCTGACGCGGCCCGCCGGGTCCGTGGTGCCCGCCGGGCGCGGTGGGCCCGGCCTGTCCCGTCCGAGTCGGTCAGCCGGTCAGCCGGTCGCGGTGGGGTCGGCGACCTGGCCGAGGAAGAGCGGGACCAGCGTCGGCCGGTGGACGATCGCGAAGGCGAACGGCCGGTCGGCGCGGAACACGGCTTCCGCGGGCGCGGGGGCGGCGGCGGGGAAGGCCAGGCCGGTCACGGCGGCGGCCTCGGTGCCCCACTCGTCCACGGTGACGGTCGCCTTGTGCACCGCCCGGTCCAGGAAGAGGCCGTCGGCGATGCCGGGGTAACCGGAGCTCCTCAGGCCGAGCCGCTCCAGCGGCTCCTTCAGGTCCAGGCCGGTGGAGAAGTCCCACCGGGGCAGCACGACCTCGACCCGGGTCCGCTCCAGCCGCCCGGCCAGCCGGGTGAGCGCCCCGGGGGCGAGCCGGTCGCCGACGGAACCGCCCGCGTCCGGCAGGACGACCCACATGGCCAGCTCGCTCCCGGCATAGGCGAGCTCGACGGCCTGCCAGCCCGGTCCGCTCGCGTAGGGGAACTCCCCCGCCACCCGCACCAGGTCCGTGCGCACCACCCGGCCGTCGGCGCGGGTGAAGGCGGCGGCCTCCTCGGGCGGGTCGGTGAACGGGACGGCCCAGTCGGCCTTCAGGCAGAGCGCGTTCGCGATCACCAGCCGGGTGCCGGGGCCCAGCCCGTCGAACACCTTCTTGACCCGACCGGCGGTCTGCTCCTCGGCCCAGGCGTCGATCGCCCCGGCGGCGTCCGCGGCGAAGTCCACCTGGCGTGCGCCGGTGCCGTACTCGGCGGCGAGGACGCGCAGGAACTCCGGGCCGACGGCGAGGCCGTCCTGGACGAAGATCCCGGAGGCGAGCCTGACGACCGGCGGTGAGGCCGCGGACTCCTGCGCGTCGCGACGGGCGCCCGGATCGGGCACGGGAGGGGCGCCGTCGGTCGTGGTGATGACCCGGGACAGCGTGTTGAACGCCGCGTGGGGTCCCTCCGGGGGGAACCCGAAGACCGCGTCCAGCTCGCCCCCGGTCGCGGGATCCGCGCCCGCCCGCGCCATGCCGTACGCGTGGGCGATGCTCAGCGGGGACAGCACCGTGTTGACGCCGGGATCGGCGACGGCGGTGAACAGGGCGTGGCCGAACGCCGCCAGGCCGGGCCGCAGGTTCGCCACCGGCGGGCCCGGCCCCGGCCCGGCGTAGAGGTTGCGCCGCACCCCCTCGGCGGTGACCGGGCGGGACCCGGTCGGGCCGCAGGCCGCGAGGGCGGCGACGGCCAGCAGCGCACTGAACAGTCGACGGTACATGCCTTCACAGACGTCCCGGACACCGGAGCGGTTCAGGAGCGGTTCATGGGCCGGGGCGGGCGGAGTCCTCAGGCGCCGAAGGCGCGGCGGTAGGCCGACGGCGAGGTGCGCATCGCCCGGGTGAAGTGGTGGCGGAAGGTCGCCGGGCTGTCGAAGCCGACCGCGGCGGCGACCTCCTCGACCGGGACGGCGGTGGACTCCAGCAGGGGCAGGCTGGCCGCGATCCGCTGGGAGACGACCCAGCGCAGCGGGCTGGTCCCGGTCTGCCGGCCGAAGCGCCGGATGAAGGTGCGCGGCGACATGCGCGCGACCCCGGCCAGGCCCGCGACCGTGATGGGCTCGGCGAGGTGGTTCAGGGCCCAGTCCATGGCGCGGGCCACCGCGTCGTCGTCCTCGACGGGGACGACCGCCGCCTGCACGAACTGAGCCTGCCCGCCGTCGCGGTGCGGCGGGATGACCAGCCGGCGCGCGACCGTGTTGGCCACGCCCGCGCCGTGGTCCCCGCGCACGAGGTGGATCAGCAGGTCCAGCCCGGCCGCGCTGCCCGCGCTGGTCAGCACGTCGCCGCCGTCCACGTAGAGCACGTCCGGGTTGACCCGGACCGAGGGGAACCTCCGCTGGAGCAGCTCGGCGTACCTCCAGTGGGTCGTCGCCTCCCGCCCGTCCAGCAGGCCGGCGGCGGCCAGCGCGAACGCCCCGGAGCAGATCGAGACGACCCGAGCGCCCCGGCCGTGCGCCGTCCGCAGGGCCGCCACCACGCCGGGGGAGACCTCGTCCCGCACGTCCGGCACCCCCGGGACGATCACCGTGTCCGCCGCGGCGAACGCCTCCAGCCCGTACGGGGCCCGCATGGTGAGCCCGCCCGCGACCCGCAGGTCCGCGGGGCTCTCCGCGCAGACCGCGAGCTCGTACCAGGGCAGGTCCAGCTCGGGCCGGGGCAGCCCGAAGATCTCCACCACGCACCCCAGCTCGAAGGGGGCCATGCCGTCGAAGGCCAGCACGGAGACGGTACGGCGCGCGTCGCGCGGGACCGGGGAGGGCAGGGGGAGCTCCATGGCGAGATCTTAGCGATGGACGTCGTTCACGCCACTGGCGGCGCCGTGCGGGACGCGCCAGCATTTCCCCATGTCCGTAACCACCGTGTCCGCGGTCACCGCGGTTCCCGCCGCCGCGAACGCCGCGGCCCTCGCCCACTTCGCCGCCCGCCTGACCTTCGAGACCGACGCCTCCGACGTCGCCGCCGACCTGGCCGCCGGAGTGCCGGGCGTCGTCGTGGTCGACTCCCGCAGCCTGGAGAGCTGGAACCAGGGCCACATCGCGGGGGCCGTCCACCTGCCCACCGCGGAGATCGCCGTCCGCGCCGCCGAGGTGGTGCCCGCCGGGGCGACCGTGGTCACCTACTGCTGGGGCCCCGGGTGCAACGGCGCCACCCGCGCCGCCCTGGAGTTCGCCCGGCTCGGCCACCCGGTCAAGGAGATGCTGGGCGGCTTCGAGTACTGGGCCCGGGAGGGCTTCCCGGTCGAGACCGCCGACGGGGTCTCCCGCCGCCCGGCCGATCCCCTGACCGCCCCGGTCTCCGGGGTCGCCTGCGCCTGCTGACGCCTGCTGGCGGCCCCGGTCGCCTGCGCCTGCTGACGCCTGTTGGCGGTCCCGGTCTCCGGCGTCGCCCGCGTGCGCCGGCGCCCCGGCCCGCCGTGCCGGGTACGGCAGGGCCCGCCGTCTCCGCCGGGGCCGGGCCCGCCGTGCCCGGGAGAGGGCGGCGGGCCCGCGCTCAGGACGGGATCGGGACGCGGATCGGCTCCAGCCCCTCGGGCTCCTTGCCCGGGTAGGCGCCGCTCAGCATGGTGGCGACCGTATAGAGGTGCCAGGCCGTACCCGGCTTCTTCACGACCGGGCCGGCGAAGAGCCTGCGGACCTCGTCGGGCCTGACGATGGGGGACAGCAGGTCGAGGTGGGCCAGGACGTGGTCGCGGAGCACGGCGCTGAGCGCCTCACCCGGGCTGGTCCGCCAGCTCCAGCCGCCCGCGGTCTTCGGCGCGGTCAGGAACCCGGGTCGGCGCTGCCACGGGTAGTACTTTCGGTCCGCGGTGAAACGCCACGGCTTGCCCTCGATCGGCACGTTCCGCAGCCGGGGCGCGAACGTCACGATCAGCTCGTGGATGACCTCCTCCGAGAGCCGCCACGACTGGTCCAGGGCGAGTGCCGCCCGGACCACCCGGTTGTCCAGGAACGGCCGCACCGGGTCGCCCCGGCGCAGCGAGCCCGCCCGGGCGCTGGCCTGCCAGCGGCCGATCTTGTACCAGACGTACATGTGGTCGAGCGCCTCCATGGCGTCCGGCCGCTCCTGCCAGGGCGCGGCGAGCCCGCGCGCGTGCTCGTTGGCCTCGTCGGTGAAGAGCGCCACGTCCTTGGCGAAGAAGGTGGTGTCGATCCGCTTGCGCAGGGCCTTGTCGCTCAGGTCGCTCTGCAGCAGCAGCAGGCTCCCGGCGCGCAGGGTCTCGCCGCTCTGCCCGGACATGGTCGGCTTGGCACTGTAGGGCAGGTAGGTCACGATCGACTCGTAAGCCGAGGTCATGCCCTCGCAGGTGCGCAGCGTCTCGTAGGTGCGCGCCAGCGGGTGCTCCACCAGGACCGCGTCCTTCTTCTCGGCGCGGGCCGGCGGGATCACGGTGTGCCCGACCCCGAGCTCGTGGGCGATCCGCCGGGCGAGGACCACGTCCGGGTGGTCGTCGAGCCCGTTCGTCGTGGCCCGGAACGGCACCTTCGCGGCGTGCAGCAGGGCCGCCAGCACGCGGGTGTCCCGGCCGCCGGTCAGCGCCAGGTTCACCGGCTCGCCGGCGTCGCGCAGCGGCGCCACGGTCGCCAGCAGCGCCTCGGCCAGCTCCCCGACGAGGGCCCTGCGCCGCCGACCCGAGGCGGGCGCGGGTCCGGCCGCCGGGAGCGGGACCGCGGTGACCGCGCGGCGGCCGTCCCGGACGGTGATCGTCGACGACGGCGGCAGCGCGGAGACGCCCGCGTAGGGCGTCTCGTCGGAGAGGAAGAACCCCTGGCGGATCATCGTCTGCAGCGCCGGCACGTCCCAGGAGACCCGGTCGCCGCCGCAGGCCAGGTGGACCAGGAGCGCGCGGCTGCCGATCACGTGCAGGTCGGGGGTCTCGGCGTGGAAGACCGGGCAGACCCGGTTGATCGCGGTGGCCGCGCAGAGTTCGCCGGGGGAGGCGCGGAACACCGAGAAGCAGCCGCCGACGTCCTCGGTGCGCAGCTCGGGGGCGTGCGCGAGCCGCTCGACCTCCCGCGGCTCGGCCAGGTGGCCGTTGACCCCGGTCACCCGGTCGGGCTCGGTGAACAGCAGCTCGGGCCGGCGGGAGTCGTCGGGCTCGTTGGTCCAGGCGAACAGGGAGACGCCGGGGCGGTGCCACTCGCGGGCCCTGATGACCTCCGGGGGGACCGGGAACGCGGCGTCGATCGCGCCCCTGACGGTGTGCAGCACCGCCTCGGGGATGCCCGCCTTGGGGTCCTTGGCCGCCAGGCCGAGATACACGCGCATGGTCCTGGATCATATGTCGTGTTTTTTCATGACAACCCAGGGTCGGTGGGGAACGATGGAGGTCATGAACGAGATGCTTTCGCGTGCCGCCGACCGCACGATGAACGTGGTGCACGGAATCCGCGATGACCAGCTCGGCCTGCCCACGCCCTGCGCGGAGTACGACGTCCGGGCCCTGCTCGGCCACCTGTCGTGGGTGGCGGCGATGATGGCCGCGCTGGCCCGCAAGGAACCGGTGCCGCCCCAGGACGACGAGCCCGCCGCGCTGGAGGAGCGCGTCCGCGACATGGTCGCGGCCTGGGCCGAGCCGTCGGCGTTCGAGGGGGAGAGCCCGCTGATGGGGCTGCCCATGACCGTGGTGTTCCAGATGGCCCTGGGCGACCTGGTGTTCCACGGCTGGGACCTGGCGCGGGCCACCGGGCAGGACTACGAGCCGGACGTCGAGACGGGCGAGGCCATGTTCGTCTACGTCGACGGGATGGCGCCGATGGCGCGGCAGAACGGGGTCTTCGGCGACGAGGTCGCCGTGCCCGAAGGTGCCCCGCCGTTCGAGCGGGCCCTCGGGATCAGCGGGCGGGATCCCGGCTGGAAGGCCTGATCGCGCCTCGGACGCGGTCCGCGCCCGCTCGGGTCGCGCGCCCCGGCGCCCCGGCGCATCCGGCGGTTACGGGGTGCGGGCGGTTGTCCTATACACTGGCGTGGTGCCGCCGGGGTGAACGCCCCGAGTGCGCACCGAGGGGCTATGGCGCAGCTGGTAGCGCGCCTCCATGGCATGGAGGAGGTCTGGGGTTCGAATCCCCATAGCTCCACCTCATGAGCCGTTCTTGAGACGGCCTGAAGCACGTCGACGGGATCCCATCCGATCATTCAGATCGGGCGGGACCTCGTCATTTCCCCGGATGATGTGACCGCTGGCAGGCTTTTTCGAGCGTGTGTGGGCGGCTATCCCGTGAGTCATCGAGGTTGACGGCCAGGGCCGCCGCGTTCTGGCCTTGTCTCACACCTCGGCATGATCGCGGCGGCTTCCTGCTGCTCGCACCTCAGCACTGCGACCAGCGGAAACACGCAACGGATCACGAATTACGGTCGCCGTGTCTGATCTGCCGTGAATGCGCCGGTTTTCGACCTGGCATGGCTGTTGATGTCCAGGTATCTTATGTCCGGCCGAACATTCATCACACAGTCGAGCGCTTACGGTACGGGAGGCTCCGTGACGGTGAACGCCGAACTCTACCGGCGAATTATTGCATTGGCGGATCTGGTCACTCCTATGGCCGTGCGGGCGGCAGCCACTCTCCGCATCGCCGATCATATAGGAGAGGGCGGGCAGTCTCTTGTGGAACTCGCCCGATGCACCGGCGCCCGTCCCCGGCCGCTAGGGAAACTCATGGATCACATGGTGAGCCTGAACATCCTGGACTTCAAAGACGGTCGTTACCATCTCACTGATATGGGATCCGTGCTGCGTCGGGAAGGTACTTCACCATGGCCGTTCGAGCAGCTGGACATCGATGGAGTCATCGGCAGGACAGAGCTTTCCGTGATCCGTCTTATGCACACGCTGAGGACGGGAGAATCAGTTTATCATGGAATGTATGGTACCGATCTATGGTCCTATATCAACGGACTCGAGGATGCGGATGATGCGCTGTCCTCGCAATCTCAACCGGAACTTGCTTTCGACGTCGATCTACTGATGGACCACCCGTGCTGGCGTACGGCCAGTACAGTCGTGGACGTGGGTGGCAACACCGGCGCTTTAGTCGAGGCGCTGCTCGCCAGATATCCGGATCTGTGCGCAACTCTTTTGGACCTTCCTGCCTTTGCTCATGTGGCGCGGCAGCGTTTTGCTGACTCTGGAATGTCTGACAGAGCGACCGTTATCGGCCGGAGCTTCTTCGACCTGCTTCCTGAAGGTGCCGATGTCTATGTGCTCTCGAGTGTTCTCGCCGACTGGGACGATGCCAGCGCGGTCCGGTTGCTGCGAAATTGTGCCGACGCCGCCGGGAAAGACGGAAGAATCCTGGTTTCCGAGGTCTGTTTGACGGAACACCTCCAACGAGCAGACACCGCGATGGCGCTCTGGCTGGAGGCTGCCATGGAAAATCCGGATAGAACTGTCGAGGACATCTCGATATTGGCTGCCGAAGCAGGGTTGAGCGTCGCACGGGTGGATCGTGCCCCTACTCGAATGGTGCTCGAACTGTATTGAAGGAGAAATCCGGAGGTTACTCCGGCTCAAGGCGCCAGCCGTGCTGATCGCGCCGGTCAGGTCGAGGTGACAGAGAGGTCAGTGTCATCCCGCCAGTGCCGTCTGCGCGAGAGACAGCCCGACCAACAGGGCGGGTCCGCGGAGAAGCTGCAAGATCAGACCGACCGGTGTCGGCCCGAACAGGCCAAAATCGATCAGAGAACTGCTGTAGTCGATCGGTGGTCTCGTTGCCACCCGGTACGCCACGAGAACCGCACCGACGGCCGACACCGTGGCGGTCAGGACGGAGATATCGGAGATCAATGCCGCCGTCGCCGCCGACCAGATCGCCGCGCCCGCCGCAGGTATCACCAGATGCGCGAGAGTGAGCAGGTGATTCGAACCGCCTAAGGCCCGCCGGATCGCGGATGAGCGAGCGATGATACGGAGCCCGCCGGACAATCTGTCCACGGCCACGAACCCGGCTACCGTATGCACGGCCGGCAGGAAAGCGGTCAGACCGGTGGCGTGCGCGGCGTAGGGCACGGAGATCAGCGCGGCCCAGGTGAAGAGGCCGGTCGGCATGCGCAGCACACGGGCCAGATCGGTCTTCACCAAGGCGACGAAGCGGTTTCCGCTGATGGGAGCGGGCCGGACTCGCGCCACTGCCCGCATGCGCCGTTCCAGGATGATGGACGAGATGAAGGTGCTGTCCAGCGACAGGACGGACACCTGGGTCGCTGTCGCGAGATCGCTTCCGGAGGACACCGCTCCCCGCGTCAGGGTGCTCAGACCACGGTACGCGCAGCGGAATGCGATTGAGGCTGCGGTCAGGGACACGACCGTCCAAACCGTATACGTGACCGTTCCGGCCCGCTCCAGACTCGACAACAGGTATCCGGACCGCAGAATCAAGATCGCCGACGCAACGCCAACGAGCGTGTACACCGCCGTGTTGAGTCCGCGCTGGACGGCGTACACCGATCGGTACCCCGCCGCCTGAACCAGGACACAGACGCACGTTCCAGTAACGCCGAGCGCTGCCCACATCGCGAGCCATGCTGCGAGAGGAACCGCAAGGCGAGTCATCGCGAGAAAGGCGATGCCGAGTGCGGCGGATGTGACCGCACCGATCGACACGGCGGCGGCGAGGCGGCCGACGAGTAGGCCAGCTCTGTCGACCGGAGTGCTGAGTATCCAGACGCGTGCCGGAGCTCCGACGTACAGGGGGCCGAACGCCAGCAATGTCTTGGCGAAGAATACCAGGCACAAAATCGAGACCACGGCGGCCGTCAGCTGTACCAGAGGCATCCTGGAGGCATCAAACGCCGTGGCACCATGATCGGCTCGCCCGAGCCCTGCGCGAACGATCTCCAGGACCAGACCCCCCAGAATCGTGACGTAGAGTCCACGTTCGATCAGCGCGGACAGAATGTAACCCGCGGAGCGCCTCGGTTTTTTGGATCGTATCTTTTTGCGAAGTTCACCGGACCGCGGAACGGCCTGCCGGACACTGGCGATCGTCACGCCGGCACCTCGATGATCCGGTCAGCCGTCGCATCGATCAATTCGGGGTCATGGGAGGAGAAAAGTATGCCGACACCGGCGGCCTTCTCTGCTTGAAATCGTGAGGTCAGCCAGGCCCGTCCCTTGGCATCCAGTCGCTGCTCCGGCTCATCGAGAAGAAGGACACGGCGTGGACGCACGAGGCAGGACGCGAGGCCGAGCCGATGGCGCTGTCCGCTGGACAGGGTGATCGGAAGCTGATCCGCCGCCGTGCGGAGATCCAGTTCGTGCATGACGGACTCGACCACTCCATCGGGATCCGCCGCGCCGTGCGCCCAGGCATAGAGCGTGAGGTGGTCGATCACCGAGAGATCTGGGAAATAGTCGGCGTCGTCGAGCAGGCAGGCCATCGCGGCGCGAACGGCCGGATCCGATTCGCGGACTTCTTTGCCGCTCAGCGTGATCACGCCTTCGTCGATGCCCTCTATCCCCGCAACGCATTTCAGCAGCGTCGTCTTCCCGGAACCGTTGGGTCCAATGACCGCCAGGGCCTCGCCGGGGAGCAGGGAGAAGCTGATGTTTTTCAGGATGGGGGAATTGGAATAGAACTTGCTGATGCCCGATATGTGCAGTAGGTCTGGTGTTGTCGATGTGTCCATTGCGGTGTCGTATTCAGCTATCGTCGTGAGCGGAAAGGACGGGGGACGCCTACTGAGTCTATTCAAGGTCCATCGGAAGCGGTGCGGAGTCGGGGACCTTGATCGGAGTTCTCGCCCGCGTTCCGGTAAGGGATCCGTTCAACGTACTGCCGGTCACGCATCGCCGACCGGTTCACTGGTCACCATCGGAGGCGGCGGTGACCTCTGCCGTCTCTGCTCAGCGTCGGAGCGCCGCGGAGGTAGGGTCCGTGGAGAAATGCCGTTCGAGATCAGGGAGGTGCTTCAACAGCACGCATACGAGCAGGACAGTACCTCGCTGCAGGTCGTAAACGTCAACATGAAGATCGGGACGCCGCCAGCGCGCTTCCGCATGGTCTGCGCGAGCAGAACCAGCCGCTGGCGCTCAGTTGAGTATCCGCCGACCTCCCCGTCGAAGAAAGACATCATCCGTTCGACGGTCGTTTCGATGTCCTGTTCTTCGCCCTTCACGAATGCCGCACCGGCCCCTACGAACTCATCTATCCCTCGCACGCCGGACATGGAGCGCTCAAGCTGAGCCATGAGGGCGGGCAGGTCGAAGCGCTGCTCATCTCTCTCATTTTCCACGGACTACCTCCTCGGGGGAAGAACTCTGATGCCGTGCTCTCCTGGCTTCGTCTGGCTGTATCGATGTGGGAGGAGAAGCAGGGGCGAGACGATTGTGGGGTCGACTCGGCGGAGGGCGGCCATGCCGACTCCGGCCGCACCGAGCATCAGGCCATACCCGCCCGGCCACGTCAGGTCATCATGATGGGAGAGCAGCGCATGGTGGGTGAGGGTGCGCGCTGTCCGTGGATGGTCGCTGACGGCGGGATCCTCGGGGGCGAAGGACAGGATCTCCGCGATACCGGCAGCGCCATGGCAGACGCATACGTCGTGCACCAGTCGGGGAAAGGATTCGCCGGCGGACTTCGCCTTGGTGAAGCCAATATGAGCGTCGTCGGCCACCTCGGTGGATACCCGGTCGCTGTCCAAGAGCAATCCGGTACGGCTGAGGGCGATGCCAGGCGCGCCGTAGCACCAGTCGTACCGGTGGACGTCGGGTCCCAGTATGGGGTTCTCCACCGCGCCGCGTTCCTGGATGGATCGGACGTCCCGCCAGTTTCCCGCCACCTCGTCATACCAGGAGCGTTCGTACTGGCATGCCCGTTCCGCAGCTTCGAGGAAGGTCGGATCACAGATTGCGTGTCCCAGCTCCGCCAGGGCGAGCGCACAGCCGGATGCGCCGTGAGCGAATCCGATGAATCCCATGGTGTCACCACGGGCCGAGTCGAGCCAGTACAGGCCACCCGACCGGTCTGTGACGCTCAGGCTCATCAGCAACGTGCCCATCGGGCCGGCCAGTTCGATGCTGTCGGGGCTTCCGAGCGCGTGTGCTCCGACCAGGGCAATCAGGGCGCCGGCCAACCCGTCGACCACGTCGAAAGGCATTGGACCGTCAGCTTCGAGTGCTCGTTTCGCGGATCGGCTGACCAGTTCGAACCCGTCCGCGAGAAGTGCCGGTTCGCCCACCACGTGTCCCACCAGGGCGGCCGTGAGGCCGACCCCTGACATGCCACTGTACAGGCCGACGCCAGAGAGAGACGTGGCAGTGGCGAGTGCTTGGCGGGACGCGGCTGCGGCGAGATCGGTGTACGAACGATCACCGGTGGCGGCGGCGAGGTACGCGAAGAACAAGGCTATTCCAGCGGTGCCGCCGTAGAGATCTGCCGCCATGGGAACCCAGCCGTCGCGCCCTTGCGAGTCAGGACGAGGCTTGAGCCAATTGCATCGACCGCTGTGCCACAAGGCGTCATGGGCGATCCGCTGGGCAAGTCGGTCGGCGTGTTCGATCAGCATGTCGTCGGTCGGCGCTTTTGGCCGGACCGTAGATGTGGGCGGTGTCGCCCGCCGGGATGTCAGGGAGAAATCGATACCGAGCAGAGGGTCTACGACGGTGCGCGCCACCTCTTCTCCGGCATACGGCCGGCCGAGTGACCTCCCCTTGCGCGTAAACACGTCCGTAACGTGCATCAATCGTCGTTCAAGGTCGACTGACCCGTCGGCGTGTGCGCGCATCAGCCCGTCGGCGAGCGTGTCACACACGAACATGCCGTAACTGTCTCCGTTTCCTGGATCTTCCGCTAGGCCGAGGCCCAAACCAATACGACACGTCAACGCGGGGATGTACGGCCGCATTCTTGGCAGAAGCCGGTCGTGCACCTCCCCTAGACCCGTCCATGCGCTCAGGAGATCACGGTGACCGATGTAGAGGACGCCGGTGTCAGCGCGTTCAGGCCAGTCCGTATCGGAGTGCACGACTTTGAACTGGTAACGCATGCCCCGCCCGTCGAGTTCGCGGGTGAGAAGCGTGATCAGTTCAAGCGCACCGACGGCGGTCACATTCCAGTAGAGACGGACGAGCCGCTGACCGTCGGAGCCCGGCTGCCCATGCGGGCTCCGGAACAGAACGAAGCCCGGAGACCTGGTGAGTGAGATACCAGGGATCTGCACCTCGATCCAATCCGGGCGAGAGCGATCCTGAGGCTGAGGCAGGGCGATCTGGACCTTTGCTCCGTCCAGTTCGATTGCGGGCTCACCGTAGAATTTCTCGAGTGGACGTCGCACGGTGGAGGAAGCGATGTGACGAGCGGTGTAGACAGCCGCGTTGATGAACCGTGCTGACCGGGTCGAGGGCGAGCCCTCCAGCATGGATTCACGGAATGCCGACAGATCTCGTTGTGGCCATCCGAATAGATAGAAACCTCTGTAGAGCAGTCGGCCGATGAATGACGCCGTCGCCTCTCGCATCATCCCCTCGTCTGGCAGCGGACGAATCTCGTCCACAACCTCGCCGAACCATGAAAGTTCGTATCCATTGGATACCGATACGGCACTGAGGGCGGCGCCGGCGAGCCGATGGAAATCAGTCATTGACATCATTCAGCGCCAATCCGAAAAAGGTTCTGGCGGCAACATCGGGATTCAGTCTGATGTTCGCCGCTATCTGTAGTAATTGCCGTGATGTTGCAAGTGGGACGCTTCTTTGGTGTGTGTTCTCGATAGCAAACTGCACTAGCCTGGCTGCACACCATGTCATTAGGCCGGAAAGGCCGGCGCGGCCGAGGTCGAGAGTGCCGGAGAAATTTGTGAGATAACTGCCGAGGAAGGAGTGCGAGAACTCCCGTATCTCTTTCATTCCGATCGCGGCGGCCTCGTTGGCCGTCTCGCTGGGATTATTCGGAACCCAGAAGTCGGGATCGGTCAGCCACCAGACCAGACGTTCGGCGAGTAGGCCTGCGATATCCCATCGGCGGTCACCTGGTCCACCCATCTCCCAATCGATGAAGACTGGCTCTCCGGATTCTCGGATGATTATGTTGTCGCCGCGCAGGTCGTTGTGCGTGATCACCTCGGGTGTCCACTGCGCACGGACCGAGTTGAGTACTGACATCAGTGCTTCGTTCGACTGGATCGCCTGGATGATCTGCAGAGATGCCCGGCTATGGAACTCGACCGAAGCCGGCGTTGGATAACCGCAACGCAATATCGGGGGAGCCGGCTTTGGCATGAGGCCGAGATCCCCGTCTATCCGGTGCAGCCGGGCTAGGGCGGCACCGATGGAGACTGCGATGGCAGCACGTCGTTCCCGTTCCGCCGTGTACGCCTCTCGCGGTGACTCACCCACGACGTACTCGATGACCAACAGGCCTCGGTCTTCGTCGTATGACAGGAATTCCGGGAGATGGTGGGCGAACGTCGTGGGCTTGAGCGCTTGGTAAACCATGGCCTCCTGTCGGATCGACTCCCCCGTCTCGGCCGTCGTGCCTTGCTTGACAGCCCATCCCCCGGATTCAAACCTGACGATCAGACACCGACACCGACGTGACTCGTCCATAATCGTCAGCCGCGAGTCGATTGCCTGCTCCGGGCTCAGTGCTCCGCAGGTGATGAGCTGCCGGACTGCGGAGATCTCGTCGAGCGCCGGCCGGTCAGCGGTGAAGGTGGCCTTCTCCGGGGTGGGGTGGATGGGCTGGGTGGTGATTTCCACGCTGATCTCCGTTAGAAGCGGCCAGAACCCGATTCGGTCGCTGGACGACGGCTCGGGGGCTGCCGGTGCGGCGTCCGTCCCCCATGGCACAGTTCAGCAGCACGCCATGGAGCAGCTGAAGGCAGCCGTGCACGCGGCGATGCTGACGGTGACTGCGAGCCATCCGCACCGGGCCTCCACCGTCTGTGCGAGTTCGATGATCCGCTTCCGCTCGTCCGCGTTTCCGTAACCGTCGCCCTGAAGGAAACGCATCATCACCGCAGTTGTGTCGTCCAGTTCCGAGTCGCCGCGGATGAAGCCTCTTGCTGCTGCGGTGAACTCATTCATGCCGTCGATGGTTTCCATCTCCAGCTTGATCTGCTCTAATGCGTCATAGCCTTCCGGTACGGGATTCTTGAAAGTCACAGAAAGCGCCCCTTGGAATGACGTGGACAATGCCGGGGATCCGCCCGGAAGTACTCTCGGGCGGATCCCGGTGCGCCGTTAGGGTTGTACGGCGGAAGCGCTGGGCGAGCTGTTGGTCATTCCTAGCAGCATGCGATGGAGCAGCTGAAGGCGGCCGTGCATGCGGTGATGGTCGCGCCGATCGACACCCAGCCGCACTTCGCCTCGATCGTCTGGCCCAGCTGAATTATCCGCTTGCGCTCCTCCTCGTCCTGGCAGATGTCTCCCTGAAGGAACGGGAGCATGAGCTCAAGGGCCTTCTCGATGTCAACCTCGCCCTTGATGAATCCGTTGGCGGCTGCGGTGAACTCAGAGAAGCCGTCGATGCCGTGAAGGGCGCTGTTCACGTCCCTCGCGATCTGCGGATCATGTGTCGCATGCGCGTCAGGGGGTGGCGTGATCGCAGTCGGTGTCATCATGCCTCGCCTCCGTCTCTGGGGGTTTTGTCAGATTGGAACATGCATGCATGTCAAATGTCAATGTTCCGTGGTCCGTTAAACATTGCCCTCTTGTCGCGGTGTGTGAATTCGCCTATCTGCCTCCCGTTATCGCAGAAAGTGATATTGTGCGGGCTGAATGTGATAGAGCTTTTTCGCTCTGAATCCGCAGCTCAGAGTGCAGGGCCGGAGCGTTCTCACTCGTTGAGACCGGGCGGCTGAAGACCATCCTCGGGATGGCCGCGGTAGTGATCGGCGGCAGCGGTGATGGCGGTCCAGCCGAGCAGGCGGTCCAAGCCATGGCGGGTAGACGGTGACGATGCCTGGTCTTGCCGGTGCGGTGGTCGGTGCGGCGGTGTTTGATCTGGATGGCCTGGACCGCGCGGGAGAGGGATAGGGGCCGGGCGGCGCAGATCTTCATACGGCGGATCTCGCGGTGGCCGTGTCCTCGCTCGTCGGCGCGATCGCCGAGGAAGGCATCACGCCGTGGCAGGGCCTTGAGCCGGCGGTGCAGGGCGGCTGGTCGCCTCTGGGTGCAGCTCTTTCTCAAGGACTGTGCTGATCAAGCAGCGAGGGCGAGTTCATCCTGGTAGCGGGCACCGCCCGCCGGGTCGGCCCGTGGATGGTTGACGAGATCTCGATCAGCTCGACCGGGATCTCGTCGTCCTCCCGGCGGACCTGCCGGAACAGGTCGTCTCCACCGCCGGCCTCCGCAGCGCCGAGACGGTCCGGCTGCTGGGAGCCGGACCGGATCATCGCCTACACCACCGCTGTCACCGAGGCCATGGACGAATCGGTCGATGCGCTGCCCAACTTCACCGCGGTCGGCTCCTCCGAGGTCGCGGAGCCGGCGCCCCCGGTCCGGCCGGGCGGTGTGCTGGTGTCAGCCACGGACCGAGGTCGCGCACCTCGCGGAACCGCTGCTCAAAGCGGTGCGCTTCGTGGCCCGCAACGGCACCGATCATATCGCCGCCCTGGTGAAGCTGGTCGACCTCGACCTCGACCTCGACCTCGACCTCGACGTGGTGCGTGTCGGCGTGGAGGCGTCCCGTCCACTCGCCGAGCCCGCCTCGGTGCACCGCGACGCCGAGGCCGGGCGGCTCCCCGGGAAAACGATCCTCCTCCCGGAAGAGAGCCCGGCATGACGAGCCGCCCTTCTCCGCCACCCGGATTCACACGGAGCTGGGCTCGGGGGCCTCGTCGAGGACCTTGGGCACGCCCCGCAGCGCGAACAGGGACGCCACGGCGAGGACGGCGAGGATGCCCGCCCCGGTGAGCACGGTCGTCTGCAGGGCGTCGACGAACGCCTGCCGCGCGGCCCCGGTGACGGTTCCGGCGAGTTCCCCGGGCAGGGTCGCGGCGGTGGCGAGCGCGCCGCCCAGCGTGTCGCGGATCTGCTCCGCGGCTCCGGCGGGGAGTCCGGCGGGCAGCTCCAGCCCGCCGCGGTAGGCGCTGCTCAGCACGGTGCCGAGGACGGCGATGCCCAGGGCGCCGCCCATCTCGCCGGCGGTCTCGGAGATCGCCGCGGCGGCTCCGGCGCGCTCCCGGGGCGCCGAGGCGATGACGGTGTCGTTGACGACGGCGAAGGTCAGCCCGATGCCGCTGCTGGTGAGGATCATCGTGGCGGCGAGGTAGGGGTAGTGGAGCTCCAGGCCCACCTGGCTGTAGAGGGCGAACCCGGCGGCGGCCAGCGCCATGCCCAGCGCGACGGTCCGGGCGCGTCCCATCCGGGTGATCAGCGCGCCCGCGGCCGAGCCGCCGATCGCGGCCCCCACCCCGCCGGGAAGGCCCGCCAGGCCCGCCGCCAGCGGCGACCAGCCCAGGACGAGCTGGAAGTACTGGGCGAAGAGCAGGGACATGGCGATCATGGCGAACATGGCGACGAGCGTGGCGCCCGCCGCGGCGGAGAAGGCGCGGTTGCGGAAGAGCCGCACGTCGATGAGCGGTTCGGTCAGCCGGGCCTGCCTGCGGACGAACACCGCCAGCGCGACGGCGCCGACCACGGCCGCCACGGTCACCGAGGTCTGGCCGGCGCCCCCGTGCGCGGCCTCCTTCAGCGCGTAGACGACCGCGACGATCCCGGCGAAGGACAGCGGCACGCTCACCGGGTCGATCCGGCCGGGACGCGGGTTGCGCGACTCGGGCAGCACGGCCGGCCCCGCGATGAGGATCACCGCGACCACCGGCAGGTTGATCAGGAAGACCGAGCCCCAGAAGAACTCGTTCAGCAGGGCACCGCCCACCAGCGGGCCGAGGGCGAACCCGGCCGCGCCGATGCTGCTCCAGACGCCCACCGCGGTGGTCCGCTCCGCGGCGTCGGTGAAGACGTTGCGGATCAGCGAGAGCGTCGAGGGCATGATGGTGGCCCCCGCGACGCCCAGCAGCGTCCGGGCGGCGATGAGCAGTTCGGGGCTGGAGGCGTAGGCGGTCAGCAGGGAGGCGGCGCCGAACGCGGCCGTGCCGATCAGCAGCAGCCGCCTGCGCCCGATCCGGTCGCCCAGGTTGCCCATGGTGACCAGCAGCCCGGCCAGGGCGAAGCCGTACACGTCGGCGATCCAGAGCTGCTGGGTCGCCGACGGGGCCAGGTCCTCGACCAGCTTTGGCACGGCGAGGTGGAGCACGGTCAGGTCGACGGAGAGCATCAGCATGGCCAGGCACGCGATCACCAGCGTGCCCCACTTGCGGGAGTCGTTTCTCATGCCGTCAGCGTCGGCGACGGCGCTGACGGATCACCGACCGAGCGCTGACAGGCGGTGGGACGGATCACCGACCGAGCGCTGACAGGTGCTCGCCGATGACGGCGAGCGGCGTCGGCCGCGGTGCGGCGCCGGGGACGGGCCTGCGGGCGCGGGCCGCCTCGACGCCCCGCGCGCGGGCCGCCTCGTAGGCGGCGGCGCCGATCAGGTCGCGGCACCGGGCGGCGACCCGGGCGGCGTCGGGATCCTCCACCGGCGGGAGGCCGCGCAGCGCGGCGCCCGCGCCCAGCAGCAGGGCGGCCCGCTCGCCGTCCCCCTCCAGCAGCGCCACCCCGGCGAGGCCCTCGGCGACGCGGGCCGCCAGGGACAGGTCGCGGGTCCCGCGCCCGAACCCGGAACCCGTGAACGCCCGCCGGTACCAGGCCAGGGCCTCGGCCGCGTCGCCCTTCGTCTCGGCGACCCACCCCAGCGCGACGCACACCCGGGTCCGGGTCTCCTCGACGTCGAACCATCCCGTCGAGCACGCGGCGAGCGCCGCCTCGCACCTGCGGCGCGCCTCGTCCAGGTCGCCCCGGAACCGGGCGATCTCGCCCAGCCCGAGGTGCGCGGCGGCCAGCACCTCCCAGGCGCCCGCCCGCCGTCCGAGCCCGGCCGCCCTCTCGTAGTCGGCGCGCGCCCCCGTGGTGTCCCCGTCGCGGAGCCGCCCGTCGGCGCGGCGGTGCAGCAGCTCCGCCACGTCGAGGGTGGCGCCCAGCTCCTCGGCGAGGGCCAGTGCCCGGTCCGTCAGCGAGGAGGCCCTCGCCCGCTCCCCGCGCCGGCCGGCGATGTCGGCCATGCCGGAGATCGCCTGCGTCATGCCCCACCGGTCGCCGACGGACCGGAAACCCGCGAGCGCGAGGGAGAACTCCTGCCCGGCCTCCTCCAGATCCCCGTCGAACAGCCGGAAGTACGCCCACCCGAAGTGGGAGACCGCCGACAGCCACGGGTCGTCCGCGCCGATCCGCTCCCAGCGGCGCATCATCTCCTGGGCGACCTCCGGCTCCGGCGGGCCGGCGACCATCGCCCACAGGACGTTGGCGAACGGATGCCGGGGCATGTCCTCCCGCTCGGTCATGATCGTGCGAACGGTCTCCAGACGGGCCTCCACCCGGGGGCCCGCGCCGCCGCTCACGACGGCCGTCATCACGCAGACCGCGTACTCGTCGGCGAGCCCTTCCGGGGGATCGGCGTCGAGCCGGTCCAGCAGGTCGCGGGCGAGCGAGGCCGCCTCGCTGCGCAGGGCGCGCAGCCACCAGTAGCACGTCAGGGCGGACAGCAGCCGCAGGGCCGGTCCGAGGTCCCCGGCCTTGACCGCCCGGTGCAGCGCGGCGTGCAGGTTGTCGTGCTCGTGGTCCAGCCGCTGCAGCCACTCCAGTTGCTCGTCGCGGCGCAGGTAGGGGTCGGCCGTCTCGGCGAGGAGGAGGAAGTGGTCCAGGTGGGCCCGGCGCAGCCGCTCCTCCTCGCCCGCCTCGGCGAGCCGTTCGGCGCAGAAGGCGCGGATCGTCTCCAGCATCCGGTAGCGGCCGCCGACCACCTCGACGAAGGACTTGTCCACCAGGGAGGCGAGGACGCCGTCGGCGTCGTCCACCCCGCAGACCCGCTCGGCGGCTTCGAGGGTGGCCCCGCCCGCGAAGACGGTCAGCCGCCGGGCCATCGTCCTCTCGTCCTCGTCCAGCAGGTCCCAGCTCCACCCCACGACCGCGTGCAGCGTCCGGTGGCGGGGCTGCGCCGTACGGCTGCCGCGTGACAGCAGCCGGAAGCGGTCGTCGAGCCTGGCGGCGATCTCCACTGCGGTGAGCGAGCGCAGCCGGGCCGCGGCCAGCTCGATCGCCAGGGGCAGACCGTCGAGGGACCGGCAGATCTGCACGACGGCGCGGGCGGTGGCGCCGTGCGCACCGGACTCTCCGCCGGGATCCCCGCGGGGGTCCGCCCCGAAGTCCAGGGTGAAGTCCGGCCGCACGGCCGCGGCCCGCTCCGCGAACAGCCGGACCGCGGCCGCCCGTCCGGGGTGGTCACCCGGCCCGGGGAGTTCCAGGGGCGGGACGGGGCAGAGCACCTCACCCGTGATGCCGAGCGCCTCGCGGCTGGTGGCCAGCACCCGCACCCCCGGGCAGGCGCTGAGCAGCCGGTCGGCGAGCCGGGCGGCGTCGTCCACCACGTGCTCGCAGTTGTCGAGGACCAGCAGGACGTCGCGGCCGGCGAGCGCCGTGACCAGCCTGCCGGTCGGGTCGGGTGCGGACTGCTGCCGGTTCGGGGCCGAGAGCAGGACGGTCTCGCGCAGTCCGAGCGCGCTGAGCACCGCCTGCGGCACCTTCGCGCCGTCGCCGAGCGGTCCCAGCTCCACGAAGCGGACCTCGCCGTCCAGGCGTCCGGCGGCCTCGGTGGCGAGCCTGGTCTTGCCGGTCCCCCCGGGTCCGGTGAGCGTGACCAGGCGGCCGCCGCCGAGCAGGGCCCGGATCCGCTCCAGTTCGTCCGCGCGGCCGATCAGCGGGGTGAGGTGGGCGGGCAGCCCGCGCGCGGAGCGCTCGGCAGGACCCGCGGCGCTCACGGCGCCGGTGGCCGCGGCGGGGACGAGGGAGGGATCGCCCCGCAGGACCGCGAGGTGGGTCGCGGCCAGCACGGCGGACGGGTCGGCGCCGAGTTCCTCGGCGAGCCGCCGCCGGATCCCCTCGAACACGGCCAGCGCGTCGGCCTGCCGGCCGCACGCGTACAGCGCCCGCATGAGCTGCCCGGCGGGCCGCTCCCGCAGGGGGTGCGCGGCGACCAGCTCCTGCAGCGCCGCCGCCGCCTCCCGGGGGCGGCCGACCGCCAGCTCGGCCTCCGCGCGGTCCTCGGCGGCGGCCAGCCGCGCCTCCTCCAGCCGTACGGCCTGCGCCGCGGCGAACGGCGCGTCGCCCACGTCGGCCAGCGCGGGCCCGCGCCAGAGGCCGAGCGCCTCCTCCAGCAGCGCCGAGGCACGCTCCGGGGCACCGGCGGAGAGCGCCCGGCGGCCTTCGGCGGCCAGCCGCTCGAACCGGCACGCGTCCACGGTCGCGGGATCGACGGCGATCAGGTATCCCGCCGGCCGGCGGACGATCAGGTCACCGCCGGCGCCGGCGCCGTCGCCCCGGTCGCCGAGGAGGGCGCGCAGCCGGGAGACCTGCGCCTGGAGGGCGCCCACGGAGTCGCCGGGGGCCCGGCCGTCGCCGTAGAGGCCGTCGAGAAGCCGCTCGACGGTGACGACCCGGCCCGCGTCGAGCAGCAGCAGGGCCAGCAGCGCCCGCAGCCGGGGCCCGCCGACGGCGACCGTCCGCCCGTCGCCGCGCCGGACCTCCAGAGCCCCCAGGACACCGAACCGCATGGTGGGGATTGTCCCAGGACGCGGGGGATCCGGCGACTCCGGGAAGCGGCCCGGAACGCGGGCGAGCCGTACGGAAGGCTCCCGTACGGCTCGATCCGGCGCGCCCGCGTGACGACCTGCGGAGACCCGCGGGCCTCCGCGACGGCGCGGTCAGCGGGCGGTGACCTCCGCGAAGTGGCAGGCCACCGGGTGGCCGTTGCCCCGGTCGACGAGGGCGGGCTCCTCGACCGAGCAGATCTCCTGGGCCTTCCAGCAGCGCGTGCGGAACCGGCAGCCGCTGGGCGGGTTGAGGGGGCTGGGCACGTCGCCGGTGAGGATGACGCGCTCGCGGGCGCGCTCCTCCTTCGGGTTGGCCATGGGGGCGGCCGAGAGCAGCGCCTGGGTGTAGGGGTGCGCGGGGCGGTCGTAGAGGTCGTCGCGGGGGCCGGTCTCGATGACCTTGCCCAGGTACATCACCGCGACCCGGTCGGAGATGTGGCGGACCACCGACAGGTCGTGCGCGATGAAGATGTAGGCCAGGCCGAGCCGCTCCTGCAGGTCCTCCAGCAGGTTCACCACGCCCGCCTGGACCGACACGTCCAGCGCCGAGACCGGCTCGTCCAGCACCAGCAGCTTCGGCTCCAGCGCCAGGGCGCGGGCGATGCCGACGCGCTGGCGCTGGCCGCCGGAGAACTCGTGCGGGTAGCGGTTGCCGTGCTCGGGGCTGAGCCCGACCAGGCGCAGCAGCTCCGCCACCTGCTCCGGGCCGCCGTCCTTCCAGCGCCCGTGGACCTTCAGCGGCTCGGCGACGATGTCGTTGACCGGCAGCTTCGGGTTGAGCGAGGCGTAGGGGTCCTGGAAGACGATCTGCATGTCCCGACGCACCGGCTGCAGCTGCTTGGCCGACAGGCCGACCAACTCCCGGCCCTGGAAGCGGACCGAGCCGGAGGTGGGCGTGTGCAGCTGGAGGATCGCGCGGCCCGTCGTGGACTTGCCGCAGCCGGACTCGCCCACCACGCCGAGGGTCTCGCCCTCGTCCACGTGCAGGGAGACCCCGCTGACGGCCTGGACCTGGGCCACCACCCGGCGCAGGAAACCGCCGCCGCGGACCGGGAAGTTCATCACCAGGTCCCTGACCTCGAGCAGGTGGTCGCCGGCGTCCGGCTCGCGCTGGGGCGCGGGCGTCTCGTGGGTCTTCACGCTCATGCCACGGTCTCGCTCTCGGTGCGGAAGAACTCGGTCGGGTCCTCGGCCGCGGCCAGCCTGTCCCAGTGGTGGCAGGCCGCGTAGTGCCCGCCGCCGTCGGTCTCGGCCAGCGGCGGCTCCTCGGTCCGGCAGACGTCCGTGGCGAGCGGGCAGCGCGGGGAGAAGGGGCAGCCGGTCGGCAGGTTGATCAGCGACGGCGGGGTGCCCTTGATCGGGCGGAGCCGGGCCGAGCCGCTGCCCTTGTCCAGCGAGGGGATCGAACCGAGCAGGCCCGCGGTGTACGGCATGCGGGGCTCTTCGAAGACCGAGTCGGTGTCGCCGAGCTCGACGGGCCGCCCGGCGTACATGACCAGGACCCGGTGGGCCATGCCCGCGATGACGCCCAGGTCGTGCGTGATCAGCACGATGGCGGCGTTGACCGCGTCCTTGACCTCCAGGAGCTTCTCCAGGATCTGCGCCTGGACGGTCACGTCGAGGGCCGTGGTCGGCTCGTCGGCGATGATCACGTCCGGGTTGTTGATGACCGCCATGGCGATCATCGCGCGCTGCCGCATGCCGCCGGAGAACTCGTGCGGGTAGCTGCGCAGCCGCGCCTCGGCCTGCGGGATGCCGACCAGGTCGAGCATCTCCTTGGCCCGGGCCAGGGCGGTCTTGCGCGGCATGAGCTCGTGGGCGAGCACCGCCTCGGCCAGCTGGTCGCCGATGGTGTGCACCGGGTTCAGCGCCGTCATCGGGTCCTGGAAGACCATGGCGATCTTCCGGCCGCGCAGGCCGCGCTGCCTGCGGGCGGACATCTTCAGCATGTCGTCGCCGCGGAAGAGGATCCGCCCCTTGACCCGGGCGCTCTTGGGCAGCAGGCCCATGACGGCCAGGGAGGAGACGGACTTGCCGGAGCCGGACTCGCCGACGATGCCCAGCACCTCGCGCTCGCGCAGGGTGTAGGAGACGCCGCGGACCGCGTGCACGAGGCCGTCCTCGGTGGGGAACTCCACGGTGAGGTTCTCGACCGTGAGGATCTCCTCCTCCGAGGGCGGGCGCACGGCGTCCAGGGTCAGGCCGACGTGCACCTCCTCGGCCGAGTCGAGCAGCTGGGAGGCCCCGGTGACGGGGTTGTCGAAGGCGTGCGGGTCGACCGCGTGGGGTTCGAGCGGCACGTTCGGAGGAGTCGTCATTAGGCACGCACCCGGGTCTGTCGGGGGTCGAAGGCGTCGCGCAGGCCGTCGCCGATGAAGTTGATGGAGAGCGCGATGGCGATGATGAAGATACCCGGCCACCAGAACAGCCAGGGACGGGTCACCATCGCGGTGCGGTACTCGTTGATCAACTGCCCGAGCGAGGTGTCCGGAGCCTGGACGCCCAGGCCGAGGAAGGACAGGGCGGACTCCAGCAGCACCGCGTTCGCGACCGACAGCGTCGCGGCGACGATGATCACGCCGACGGTGTTCGGCAGGATGTGCCGGAAGATGATCCGGCGGGCGGGGGTGCCGAGCGCGCGGGCCGCCTCCACGAACTCCTTCTCGCGCAGCGAGAGGAACTCGCCGCGGAGCAGCCGGGCCATGCTCGGCCAGATGACCAGGCCGATGAAGGTGCCCAGGAGCACGACGCCGCTGTCGCCGAAGCGGCGGCCGATGACGGCCGCGATCACCAGGACGGGGATGGTGATCATCACGTCGGTGAAGCGCATGAGGACGGACTCGGTCTTGCCCCGGTAGTAGCCGGCCACGGCGCCGATGAGCGTGCCGACCGAGGTGGCGACGATGGCGACCAGGAAGGCGACGATGATCGACTGCTGGGCTCCGCGCATGGTCTTGGCGAAGTAGTCGACGCCGATGTCGTCCTGGCCGAACGGGTGCTCGCCGAGGCCGATGCCCGAGCCGCCGAGGAACTCGGGGACCACGCTGAGCGTCGGCTTGCCCTGGTTCACCAGCGCTCCGGTGGCCAGGTAGCTCTTGTCCCACCAGCCGGGGATGCCCAGAAAGCCGATGGAGCTGAACGACAGGAGCAGCACGAAGCCGAAGATGATCATCCCGGCCAGGGCGGCGCGGTGCCGGAAGAAGCGGCGGCGGACCATCTGCGCCTGGGTACGGGCGACGATGGTCATCCCCTGGGCCGCTCCGGTGTCCGGCCCGGGTGCCTGCGCGCTGAGTGTCATGGGTGGTTCTCCGATGCTTTCACGACAGCCGGATGCGCGGGTCGAGGTAGGCGTAGAGGATGTCCGCGATCATGTTGCAGACGACGATCGCGGTCCCGGTGACGAGGAAGAACGCCATCACGGGTCCGGGGTCGACCTCGTTGAGCCCCTTGGTGAACAGGAAGCCCATGCCGCGCCAGCCGAACACGGTCTCGGTGACCACGGCGCCGCCGATCACTCCCGCGAAGTCGAAGGCCATCAGCGTGGTGATCGGGATGAGCCCGTTGCGGAAGGCGTGCTTGACCACGACGGTGCGCTCGGGCAGCCCCTTGGCGCGGGCGGTGCGGACGTAGTCCTGGTTCATGACCTCCAGCATGCTCGCCCGGCTGTAGCGGGTGTAGGTCGCCAGCGAGATCAGGATGAGCGCCAGGCTCGGCAGCAGCAGGTGGCCGGCCGAGTCGAGGTTCGTCTGCCAGAAGTCGCCGACGTAGTTGGGGGTGCGCGCGCCGATGGTGGAGATCGGGCGGCCCCGGACCGAGGCGCTGTAGGCGGGGAAGGCCTGGAGCATGCGGTCCAGGAAGACCATCCCGCCGGTGAACACGCCGGTCAGCACGGTGGCGGTGATCGCCTGGCGGCGCTGCAGCCCGCCGAGGGCGTGGCCCAGACCGGCGCAGACCGCGACGGTCAGCAGCAGCAGACCGCCGATCTCCAGCCAGGTCGGATCGACCAGCAGCGGCTTCAGCACCTGCGAGGACAGGGCTCCGATCACCGCCGCGCCGAGGGCCGCGTACAGCGGGCCCCGGTACTGCAGGCCGGCGGCCAGCGCGGTGAAGCCGACGGCGGCGGCCAGGCCGAAGGCGAGGATCAGCGGCAGACCGAGGCCGGGGGCGGCGAACCAGCGGGTCGCCGACAGGACCGTGAACAGCGTCCCGCTGACCAGGAGGCCGATGCCGAAGGCGGCCAGCCGCCGCCTGCGCTCTCCCACGGCGAGCGCGCCGAAGACCAGGCCGCCCAGGAGGGCCAGCACGCCGATGACGGTGGGCGGGATGACCGGGTCCTTCAGCCAGTTGTTGAACTCGATCGCCATGTACTGCTTGAGCATGACGGCGACCCAGAAAAGCGGTAGCGAGAAGCAGACGAAGGCTGCGAAGGTGACGGTGTAGTCGAAACCGCTGTACTGCCGGAGCGCGGAAGTGATGCCGATCACGATGCCGACGGTGATCGCCAGCACGGTCGCGGCGAGGACGAGCTGGAGCGTCGCGGAGAGCGCGTCGGCCAGCATCGTGGCGACGTCCTGGCCGTCGCGGTTCACACCGAGGTAGCCGCGGCCGAGGTTGCCGAGCCAGTTCAGGTAGCGCAGGGGGATCGGGAGGTCGAGCTGCATGCGCTCGCTCCGCTCCGCGATCTTCTGCGCCTTGTTGGGGCTGTTGTCCTGACGGAGGTCCTCTAGCGGGTCGCCGGCGAGCGCGGTGAGGCCGTAGATGATGAAGGTGGCCGCCAGGAGGACGAAGAACGAGATGACCAGTCTCCGCATGATGAAGACGATCACTTCGTCACCTCCCGTTCGTGAAAGAGGAGACTGCGTGGCTCAGGGCCGGGACCGAGACGGCTCGTGGCCTCCCGGTTCCGGCCCTGCGTGGGACGGCGTCCCGCCGGCCGGACGGCGCCGGCCGGCGGGGCGGGGGGAGAGCGGCTAGCTCATCGCCCACTGGTCCATGTTCCAGGCGATGCCGGCCTGGGTCGGGTTCGGGACGACACCGGTGACGCCCTCGGACCACGCGGTCAGGTTCGGGTTCTCGTAGAGCGGGATGGTGGCCAGGTCCTGCCACATGATCTTCTCGGCCTCGGCCAGCAGCGGGGTCTGGGCGGCCTTGTCGGTCGTGGCGTTGACCTTCTTCAGCAGCTCGTCCACCTTCTTGTTGGAGTAGCAGCCGTTGTTGTTGCCCTTGTTCTCGCTGTCGCACTTCTTGGGCGTGACGTAGGCCGAGGTGCTGTTGCTGACCAGGTCGGAGCCGATCCAGCCGAAGAGGGCGACGTCGTAGGTGTTGTTGGTCAGGCCGTTGCCGAAGAAGTCCTCGGCGCCGTTGTCCTTGATCTTGAAGCCGGCCTTGTTGCAGGAGTCGGCGATCAGCTGGACGACGGAGGTGCGGCGGGGGTTCGGGCTCTGGTAGCCGATCTTGACCTCGAGGCCGGTCTTGCCCGCCTTCTCCAGCAGCGCCTTGGCGCCCTCGATGTCGACCTGGTCGTACTTCTTCTCCTCGCCCCCGAGGCCGGCCACGATCTCGGGGTAGCTGGCCTGGGTGCTGGCGGTGATGCGGGCCTGCAGGATCTTCGCGTTCGGGTTCACCGGCTTGATCAGGTTGTCCACGATCAGCTGCCGGGGCACGCACTTGGCGAAGGCCTCGCGCAGGGTGCGGTCCTTGAAGGGGCTGGAGTCGAGGTTGAAGTCGAGGTGGTCGTAGAAGAACTGGTCGCCCGTCTTGACCGTCACGCCCTCAAGCGCGTTGAGCTGGTTGAGGACGTCCGGGCCCGGCTGCGGGTAGACGATGTTCACCTCGCCGTTCTGCAGCGCCTGCGCCTGCTGGTCCAGGGCGATGAAGCGCTCGACGACCGTCGGGGTCTTCGGCTTGGGGCCCCAGTACTTGTCGTTGGCGGCGAAGGTGAGCGACTGGCCGACGTCCCACTTGGCGAGCTTGTACGGGCCGGAGGAGGGGATCAGGTCCTCGCTGAGGAGCCCGCCCTTCATGACCCAGCCCTCGTTGTAGAACTTGATCGCCTCGGCGATCTTCTTGTCGTCGGCGGCCTTGACCGCGGCGATGAAGTCGTCCTCCGAGACGTTGCCCTTCTTCTCCACGACGTGGGCGGGCATGATCTGGCCCACGGAGTACAGGGCGCCGTGCCAGTCGGCGAACGGCTCGGAGTAGGTGTGCGTGATCTCCTTGCCGCCCTTCTCGCAGTTGGGCGTGTCGGTCAGCTCCCAGCCGGTGGTGCCGGCGGTGGAGAAGCCCTTGACCTTGCCCGAGTTCGCGGCCCAGGACAGCATCAGGTCGTCGCAGTCGATCGGCGTGCCGTCCGACCAGACGGCGGCGGCGTTGATCGTGTACTTGACCTTCAGGGGGTCGTCGGAGATCTTCTCGTAGGTGCCGAAGTTCGTGTCCGGGGTGACCGCGCCGTCGCCGCCGTAGTACCAGAAACCGGACAGCACACGCTGCAGGGGCCCGTTGTTGCGGGAGGCGTTCTCCGCGCCGGTGTTGCCGTTGTAGGAGCTGAACTCCTGGTCGAAGGCGTAGGTGATGGTCTGCGCCGCCGCGGGAGCCGAGGCCGCGCCCGAACCCGAGGCAGTGGGCGCGGTCGCCGAGTTCTCGCCCGCGCAGGCGCTCAGCAGGAGTGCACCTCCCGCCACTGCAGCTAGAAACTTGCCAGATGTCCGCGTATGGAACACGGCAGCACTCCTTAGGGATTCGATGTGAGAACAGCCGCCAGCATGATTGACCAACAGCTGACCACCAGGACTCGCACTCGGACAAGTGGGACTCGGGGTGTGTTGCAGACCTGAGACCGCTACCGCCCCAACCTGTAACAAAGCCGGGCGTGGGGCACAAAACCCTGAAATAAGTGACTTTCAGGAGGAACGTAGCCTTTGCCCGAATAATCCCAGTATATGGGATGACGGAGGGTAGTAGCCGGTGGCCACCCTGGACGGGAGAGGCGTCGGAGAATAGTATATTTTTCGGCCAAAGACCCGTTAGGCGGGATTTTTTACCACAGGGAGTGGTCGGCCAGGGGGAAGGGTCTCCTCGTTCTTCCCGCCCGAAAAGAGCCCGGCCCGGAGCGGACGCCGCGGATGCGGAGCCGTGCCCCGGCGATGTCCGCACCGGGAGGAGCGGGGCCCCGCCACCCGGTCCCGCGCCGGTCCCCGGAGGCCGATCCCCGGGGGAGGTCCCCGGGGGAGGTCCGCGGCGGGAGCGGACGCGATGCGGTGCTTCCGGGAGGGCATCCTTGGAGGCGTGAGCGAACGCGACGCGGTGGAGCAGAGGGTCCTTCCCCTGGTGGTGCGGATCGAGAGAGCCGCCCCGCCCGAGCGGACCGACGCGCTGGAGGCCGCCGCGCTGGCCGTCCTCGCCCTGCTCGGCGACGTCCGGGCGGCCGAGGGCGGCGAATGGGCCGAGGCGGTGCGGAGCTGGGAGCGCGGCAGGATCAGGAAGGTCGTACGGCGGGCCCGCGGAGCCGAGTGGCGGCGCGTGCTCGGACTGCCGGGCCTGACCGTCGCGCACGGCACCGCCGAGGTCCGGGTCCACCCGCCGGTCCCGCTGGACGCCTGGCCCCGGGAGCTGGCGCGGCTCCAGGTCTCCGGCACCGAACTGGCCGACTCCGCCGAACCCGGACCGCCGGGGGAGGAGGCGGTGCTCTGGATCAATCCGAGGCTCGGGATGTCGGCGGGCAAGGCCATGGCCCAGGCCGGGCACGCCGCCCAGTTCGCCTGGTGGGGGGCCGGCGAGGAGGCGCGGCGGGAGTGGCGGGAGCGGGGGTTCGCGCTCGCCGTGCGGACGGCCGACCCGGCGGACTGGGCGGTCCTGTCCGGCGGGGGTCTTCCGGTGGTCCGGGACGCGGGCTTCACCGAGATCGAGCCCGGCTCGTGCACCGTGGTCGCGGACGCCCCGTGGCTGCGCTCCGGAGGCTCCCGCCCGACCGGACGGGGCGCGGCCCCCGGACGGCCGGGACGGGAGGAGGGCGGGGCGGAGGCGGCTCCCGCGCCGGAATCGGAAGGCAAGCGGAACCTACTCGTTCCCGAAGTGTGATGGGTATCGCGGACGAGAAAAGAGGATTTGTCGTACGCTCCCGATCGTGCTCGATGGGTTGGGTGGTACTCCGGGGGCCCGGGAGACGGGTGTGACCCCCACATACGTGGCTGCCGAGGCGGAGACGTCCGAGCTGCCCAAGATCGTCGATGGGACGCCGCCCGTCCGCCCGGCATCACCGGTGAAGCGCTCCCGCATCGGCGACCTGCCGATGCGCGTGATCTACCGCGTCCTGGCGGGGGTGGCCGCGGTGGTGGTGGCCGCGGTCGCCGCCCTGGTCGGATTCACCTCCTCCGACTCCGCCGACCGGCCGGGTGAGGAGGCGCCGGGGCGGGTCGCCGCGCCATCCGCCGCGGCGCCCTCGCCCGGCCCCGCTTCGCCGCCGCCCTCCTCGGCGGCGACCCCCTCGCCCCTGGCGGCGACCGCCTCCCCCCGCCCGACGCCGGACGGCAGCGCCGTGACCGCCGCCCTGGCCGACCCCCGCGTGCCCGAGCGGCCGCGCGACAGGAAGCTCGCCCGGTTCCCCGGCAAGGCGCTGCCGTCGTCCAAGCGCCGCGTCGAGGACGAGCGGTCCGGCGTGTCGCTGGTCCGGCTGGGCAAGCCGTGGAAGACCTACGGCGCCTCGCCGTTCTCGACCAAGCAGGTGCTGCCGCCGGTGAAGGGCGCGGGGCACCGGGCGATGCTGGTCAGCTGCCCGGTGCCGATCGAGGCGCAGGCGGCCGTGAAGGACACCGCGATCCTGGCCGCACGCTGGACGCTCAACCACCACCCGAAGGGGAGCAGGATCCGCTGGAGCGCCTCCCAGCCGATCAAGGACGGCTGGCTGCTCGCCTACCGGGTGACGTACAAGGTGAAGGGCAAGAGCCGCTCCTCCATGGCCGCGGTGGCCCTGACCGAGACCGACCGGGCCAAGCCCGCCCTGGTCTTCGTGACGATCCCCGACGCCCAGCGCAAGCGCTGGCGCGACATCACCACCGCGGTCTCCTCCATCAGGCACCTGTAAGGGACCGCCCCGCTCGGCCCGCGCCCCGATCGGCCCGCGCGCGGCCCACGACCCGTCCGGCCACGTGCCGGTCCGTCGTCCTGCCGACCGGGGGAGCGGCAGGTGACCGGGCGCCGATAGGGTGGCGCCGTGACCCCGCTCGTGCTCGCCTCGGCCTCGCCCGCCCGCCTCGCCCTGCTCCGCAGCGCCGGGCTCGATCCCAAGGTGATCGTCAGCGGCGTGGACGAGGACGCCGTCACCGCGGACACCCCCGCCGGGCTCTGCCTCACCCTGGCCAGGACGAAGGCCGCGGCGGTGGCGCGGGACCTGGCCGGCCCCCTGGTGATCGGCTGCGACTCGGTGCTGGAGCTGGAGGGCAGGGCGTACGGCAAGCCGTCCTCGCCCGAGGACGCCGCGGCCCGCTGGCGGCACATGCGCGGCCGGAGCGGTCGCCTGCTCACCGGGCACTGCGTGATCGACACCGCCGCCGGCCGGGAGGCCGCCGAGGTCGGCGCCACGACGGTCCGCTTCGGCACCCCCAGCGACGCCGAGATCGACGCCTACGTGGCCACCGGCGAACCCCTGCGCGTCGCGGGCGCCTTCACCCTGGACGGTCCGGGCGGCTGGTTCGTCGAGGGCATCGACGGCGACCACGGCAACGTGCTGGGCATCTCCCTGCCGCTGCTGCGCCGCCTCCTCTCCGCCCTGGGGGTCTCCGTCCCCGACCTGTGGCGGCGCTCCTGATCCTCCGCCGGGCGGCGGATCCCGATAATCTTCGCGGCATGGGTGTAATCCGGTCCTTCACCGGCGGTATGGGATTCTTCCTCCAGGGACTGCGCTGGGTCGCGCGCAACCCGGGGTGGTGGCTGTTCGGCCTGGTCCCGGCGCTGATCGTGTTCGTGCTCTACGCCGTGGGGCTCTACTTCCTGGGAACGGGCGCCGGTGACCTGGCCGAGTGGTTGACGCCGTTCGCCGACGGCTGGAGCGCGGGACTCCGGGACACCTTCCGGATCCTGGTCGGCGTGGTGGTCTTCGGGGCGGGGCTCGTGCTGGCCGCGGTGACCTTCGCCGCGGTGACCCTGGTCGTCGGCGAGCCGTTCTACGAGAAGCTCTCGGAGCAGGTCGAGCGGACCTACGGGGAGGTGCCCACCGGACACGAGGTGCCGCTGTGGAGGTCGATCCCGCGGTCGATCAAGGACAGCCTGGTCACCCTCGGATACGTGCTGCTGTTCACGGTCCCGCTGTTCTTCCTGGGCTTCGTGCCGGTGATCGGGCAGACCGTGGTCCCGGTGCTGGGCGCCATGGTCTCGGGCTTCTTCCTCACGGTCGAGCTCACCGCCCTGGCCATGGAGCGCAGAGGCCTGGTCCGCAGGAGCCGGTTCGCGCTGCTCCGCGGCGACAAGGCGCTCGCCCTCGGCTTCGGGGTGCTGCTGTTCCTGCTCTTCCTCGTCCCGCTGGGCGCGGTGGTCGCCATGCCCGCCGCCGTCGCGGGTGCGGCCATCATGGTCCGCACCCGGCTGGCCCCCGGCGGGCCGCCCGCCGGAAACCCCCCTGCCGGGCCCTTCCCGCCGGGACCTCGTCCACAGGCGCGCTGACCCGCCGCCGGCTCGTCCACAGGGCCGGATCCGGGCGGGGAGCACCGGCCCGGATCCGGCGATGCTGTCGGCCATGACAACCGACACCCCGGCCTCGCCGGACCTCCCGGCCGGGCTGCCCGACCTGCTGCTCGGCTCCACCGAGGACGTCCTCGGCGCGGTGCCCTACCTGCTGGGCTTCCACCCCGCCGAGAGCCTCGTCGTGATCGGCCTGCGCGGCTCTCCGCCCAAGGGCCGCGTGCACCTCACCGTCCGGTGGGACCTGCCGCTGGCCGATCACGATCTCGGGCGGATCCTCCCGCTGCTCCGCAAGGAGGAGGTCACCCAGGTCATCGTCGCCGGATACGGTTCCGGCCCGCTGGTGACCCCCGCGGCGGACGCGGCCGTCGCCCTGTTCCGGGAGGGCGGGATCAGGCTGCTCGACGCGCTCCGGGTGGAGGAGGGCCGCTACTGGTCCTACGTCTGCCCGCGCACCGACTGCTGCCCGCCCTCCGGCGTGCCGTACGACCGCGAGGCCGGTGCGGTCGCGGTCCGGGCCGTCGCGCACGGGCTGGTGGCGCTGCCCGACCGCGAGACCCTGGAACGCTCGCTCGCGCCCGCCGCCGGAGCGGCCCGGGCGGCGATGCGCGGGGTCACCGGCCGCGTCGCGCGGGAACTGCGCCGGCGCATCGCCGGCTGCGCCGATCCCGACGGGTTCGCGGCGGAGTTCGTCGCCGACGGGACGGCCCGGGTGCGCGCGGCGATCGGGGTCTACGCCGCGGGCGGGCGGCTCGACGACGAGCAGGCGGCGCGGCTCGGGTTCGACCTGGCCGTGATCCGGATCCGGGACGAGGCGTGGGCGCTGATCACCGACGACGCCCGCGACGCCCACCGCAGGCTCTGGCAGGACCTCACCCGCAGGCTGGAGCCGAGGTTCGTGCCGCCGGCGGCGTCGCTGCTCGCCATGGTGGCCTGGCGCGACGGCGACTCCGCCCTGGCGGGCGTCGCCCTGGCCCGCGCGCACGAGGCCGATCCCGGTTACTCCATGGCCAACCTGCTCACCGACGCGCTGCGCTGCCTGCTCCCGCCGCACGCCCTCAAGGACAGGATGCCCAGCCCCGAGGAGCTGGACCTGCAGATGGGCGCGCCCCGGACCTCCTGGCTGCTGCCCATGGTCGTCCTGCTGGAGGAGCCGTCGGCGGACCCGGTCGGCCTGGCGGGATGAGGCCTCAGCCCTCTTCGCGCTTGCGGCGCTCGTTGTAGGCCCGCATACGGGGCGGATAACCGGTGAGCTGAACGTCGTAGACGGGCAGGGCGAGATCGCGGGCGACCTTGCGGATCACCGCGGGGGCGCCGACCCGGCGCCGGGTCCACTCACCGTCGTCGGCCACGGCCACGGCGGTGGTGTCGGTCGCGAAGGTCTCGGGTTCGACGTAGAACTCCACGCCGGGGCGCGACTTCGCGAAGGCGATGAGCGCCTCGATGTCGGCGTCGTTCGCCGCCCGATCGAACTTCGCGATCTTCGGCCCGCGCAGACGCCTCAAACCATAGCGATCCCGCCATCTCATGCCCCTTGTTATACCTCCCCCGACCCTTCCATGGTGAGGGCCAGGGGAACTCCAGGGGCGGCGTCAGGGGGAACCCCGATGCGCGGGACGGCGGCTCCCGACGAACATGGAGGTCACAAGCGCGACGAAGGGATGGTCGGTTCCATGGCGGGCACAGCGACACCACCGGTGAATCCGCGGCACGGGGGCGTGCCGGCGGCGGGGCCCGGGACCGGTCACGCCGGCCTCCGGGTGAGCAACCAGGACCGGGAGCAGGTGGTCGAGCACGTCAAGGCCGCCTACGCGGAGGGGCGGCTCGACAAGATCGAGTTCGACGACCGGCTGGAGCGGGCGATGACCGCCCGGGTCCACGGCGACCTCGTCCCCATCATGCAGGAGCTGTACGGCTCCCGCCCGCCCCTGCCCGCGCCCTACCCGCCGCAGATGCGCCCGGCACCGGGCCGGACGTGCCACGGGCGGCCGCAGGCGGAGACGGGCGGCGACCGGGTGGGCGCGGCCGCGGCGCACCTGCTCCCGCTGGCGGGCCTGTTCGTGCTGGGACCGCTCGTCATGCTGCTCGCGGCGGGCGGGACCTCCCCCTACATCCGCAGGCACGCCGTGGAGGCGCTGAACTTCCACCTGACCCTGATCGGCGCCACCATCGTGCTGGCGATCACGTTCGTGGGCGCCGTGCTGGTGCCGCTGATCTGGGTCGGCGGAGTGGTGCTGTCGGTCGTCGGCGGGCTGGCGGCGCTGGGCGACAGGGACTTCCGCTACCCGTTCACGCTGCGCCCGGTGAAGTGAGCGGCACGCCGACGCTCCTCCGGCGTGCGGACGGGCCTCAGAGCATCAGCGCGCGGACCGCGTCCACGGTGTCGGCCTGCTCCGGGGTCTTGTCGGGGCGGTAGCGGATGACCCGGGCGAAGCGCAGGGCCATGCCGCCGGGATAGCGGCTGGAGCGCTGGACCCCGTCGAAGGCGATCTCGACGACGAGCTCGGGCCGGACGGTGACCGTCCAGCCGTCGACCGGTCCGGCGGCGAGCGCCAGGAAGCGCTCGGTCTGCCAGGCGAGCAGCTCGTCGGTCAGGCCCTTGAAGGTCTTGCCGAGCATGACGAAACCGCCGCCGACCGGATCGCGGGCGCCCAGATGGAGGTTGGAGAGCCGCCCCTCCCGGCGGCCGCTGCCCCACTCGGCGGCCAGGACGACCAGGTCCAGTGTGTGGCGGGGCTTCACCTTGACCCAGCCCGCTCCGCGGCGGCCGGCGGCGTAGGGACTCTGCGGTGACTTCACCACCACGCCCTCGTGCCCCCGCCTGAGCGCCTCCTTGAAGAACGCCTCGCCCTCGGCGGCGTCGTCGGTGACCAGCCGGGGCGTGATCAGCTCCGCGGGCACGGCCCGGACGAGCTCCGTGTGGCGCGCCTCGTCAGGAAGGTCGAGGAGGTCGGCCCCTCCTGCCCGCAGCGCGTCGAAGAAGAACACGCTGAGCGGGGTCGACCGGCGGGCCCCGGCCACGTCGGCCCGGCTGGCCACCCGGCCGGAGGTGACCTGGAAGGGCTCCGGCCGGCCGTCCGGCCGCAGGGCGATGACCTCGCCGTCCAGGACGAGGTCGGTGGCGGGCAGCGCGCCGACCGCCTCGACCAGCTCGGGAACCTGGGCGGTGATGTCGTCCAGGGCCCGGGTGAAGACGGACACGGCCTCGCCGGACCGGTGGGCCTGGACCCGCACGCCGTCGAGCTTCCACTCGATCGCGGCCCGCCCGCCCACCCGTTCCAGCGCCGCGGTCACCGAGGCGGCGCTCTGCGCGAGCATCGGCGCGACCGGACGGCCCACCTCCAGCGTGAAGGAGCGCAGCGCCTCGACTCCGCCGGACAGCGCCGCCGCGCCCACGGCCGGCAGCCAGCCGCGCAGCGTCAGCGCGCGCCGGACCTCGGCGGCCGGTGCCCCCGAGGCCGTGGCGACGGCCTCGATCATCACTCCGTCGAGCGCGCCCTGACGGAGCTCGCCGCGGATGAGCCGGGACAGGAAGGTCTGCTCGGGACCGGTGAGCGCGGCGAACAGCTCGGCCAGCAGCGTCTTGCGCGCGGCCTGGGAACCGGGACCGGTCCGCGCCTTGACGCGGGTGAGGAGGGCGTCGACCTGCAGCAGGGTCGCGGTGGCGGCGAGCCGGGGTTCGGGGAGGTCGCGCAGGCCCGCCAGGCCGACGCCGAGCTGCCGCTGGGGCAGCTCGCCGGAGAGGTAGGCGATGGCGATCTCCGCCTCGTCCGGGCCGACCCGGCCGAGCAGCTCCGCGAGATGGCGGATCTTCGCCAGCCGGGCGGAGTCGGCGGCCACGGCCGCGGAGGTGCGCGCGAGATCGATCAACAGCACGCCGACAAGCCTACGAGGCCGCGGTGACATTCCGGCGGGGCGGGGAGCCTGCTCCGTGCCGCGGTTCGTGCCACAGTGCGTGCCGCGGTCCGGCCGGAGCCGCGGGGGGGGCCCCCCCCCCCGGGGGGCGCCCCGCCGGTCACCTCAGCGGACCCCGAGCAGGTCCACGACGAAGATGAGGGTCTCACCGGGCTTGATGCGGCTGCCCGCACCGCGGTTGCCGTAGCCCAGGTGCGGCGGGATGGTGAGACGGCGGCGACCGCCGACCTTCATGCCCGCGACGCCCTGGTCCCAGCCCGCGATGACCTGGCCCGCGCCGAGCGAGAACTCGAAGGTCTCCCCCCGGTTCCAGGAGGCGTCGAACTCCTCGCCGGTGGAGAAGGCGACACCGACGTAGTGCACGCTGACCTGGTGGCCCGGCTTGGCCTCCGGTCCGTCTCCCTCGACGACGTCGACGATCTGCAGTTCCTTGGGCGCCTCGCCCTCGGGGAAGTCGATCTCCGGCTTCTCCAGTGCCACGTGGTTTCTCCTTGATCTGGTGCGTGCCGGCCGATGCCCGACCGGCCGGACGACTCTACGGGGTCCGGGGCCCGCCGGGGGGCGAAGGGCACGGGTGGCCGCCGGAGAGGGGCCTTCCCGCGGCCCCGTGCCCGCCGTGCGGACCGCCGTGCGGTGCCCGCCGTACGGACCGTCGGACGGAACCCGTGCGGTGCCCGCCGGGCGGGTGCCGGGCCGGGCTGCGGAGGGGCCGTCAGGCGGAGTCGCGGACGACCAGCTCCGTGGGCAGGATCACCGGGGCGCCCGGATCCTGGCCCGAGGCGAGCGTGAGGACGAGCCTGGCCAGCTCCCGGCCCATCCGGTGGAGGGGCTGGCGGACCGTGGTGAGCGGCGGCTCGGCGTAGGAGGCGGCGGGCACGTCGTCGAAGCCGACCACGGCCACGTCGTGCGGCACGCGCCGCCCGGCCTGCCGCAGCACCTGCAGGGCGCCGAGCGCCATCATGTCGCTGGCGGCGAACACCGCGTCGAGCCCGGGATCGTCCCGCAGCAGCTGGCGCATGGCCGCGATGCCCGACTCCCGGGTGAAGTCGCCCACCGCGACGATGGAGCGCCGGTCGGAGCCGCGCAGCACGTTGCGGTAGCCGGTGAGCCGGTCGATCCCGGCGACCATGTCCTGCGGTCCGGCGATCGTGGCGATCCTGCGGCGGCCCGCCGTCACCAGGTGCTCCACGGCGCGCTCGGCGCCGCGGACGTTCTCCACGTCCACACAGGGCGGCGCGCCCCGCGCCCCGGCCGTCAGGGACCGCCCGCTGCACACCACGGGCACGCCCCGGCGGGCCAGTACGGCCGGCAGCGGATCGGCGCCGTGCATCGAGGCGACGATCACGCCGTCGAGGTGCCCGGCCGTGGCGTAGCGCTCGACCCGCTCCTGGCCGCGGGGCGAGCCGGCGAGCATGAGCACCAGGTGCTTGTCCGCGGCCTCCGTCTCCCGGCTGACGCCGCGGATGAGGCTGGGGAACATGGGGTCGTCGGAGAAGACCCGGGTGGGCGGCTCGGAGAAGACCAGCGCGACGGAGTCGGCCCGCCGGGTCGCCAGGCTGCGCGCCGCGAGGTTGGGGACGTAGCCCAGCTCCTCCACGGCGCGCAGCACCGCCGCGCGGATCTCCGGGGTGACGTGCGCCGAGCCGTTGACCACGCGGGAGACGGTGGCGCGGGAGACCCCCGCCCGCTCCGCCACCTTCTCCAGCGTCGGCCGGGCGGTCACCGGCTCACGCCTGGACCCCGTTGCGCCGGATGACCTCGCGGTACCACAGCGCGCTGTCCTTGGGCACCCGGCGCTGCGAGGCGTAGTCGACGTGGACCAGCCCGAAGCGCTTGGCGTAGCCCTCGGCCCACTCGAAGTTGTCCATCAGCGACCAGACCAGGTAGCCGCGCAGGTCGGCCCCGGCCTCGATCGCGGCGTGCGCGGCGCGGAAGTGGCCGTCGAGGAAGGCGATCCGCCGCTCGTCGGCGACCCGGCCGCCGTCGAGCACGTCGTCGAAGGCGGCGCCGTTCTCGGTGATGATCAGCGGTGTGCCCGGGTAGTCGCGGGTGAGCCGGAGCAGCAGTTCGGTCAGGGCGGACGGCTTGACCGACCAGCCCATCGCCGTCTTCTCCTCGTCGCCCTGGACGAACGCGATGCCCTCGCTGCCCGGGTGGACCGGGTTGGCCTCCTGGCCGGCGCGCAGCTCGACGGTGGTGGGGCTGTAGTAGTTGACGCCCAGCAGGTCGATCGGTGCGCCGATGACGTCCAGGTCGCCGTCGCGGACGAAGGACCAGTCGGTGAACCGGCGGGCGCGCTCCACGACGTCGGCGGGGTACTCCCCGCGCAGCACCGGGTCGAGGAAGATCCGGTTCTGCAGGCCGTCGACGTGCGCGACGGCCTCGGGGTCGCCGCCGCCGATCGGCGCGAGGTTGAGGGTGATGCCGATCTGCCTGGCCCCGGCGGCGCGCAGTCGGGCCGCCGCCAGCCCGTGGCCCAGCAGCAGGTGGTGGACGGCGGCGTAGGCGTCGGCCGGGTCCGTGCGGCCGGGGGCGTGGACGCCCGCGCCGTAGCCGAGGAAGGCGGAGCACCACGGCTCGTTGAGCGTGGTCCAGGTGCCGACCCGGTCGCCGAGCCTGCCGTGCACGACGGCGGCGTACTCGGCGAAGCGCTCGGAGGTCTCCCGGTCGGTCCAGCCGCCCCGGTCCTCCAGGCTCTGCGGCAGGTCCCAGTGGTAGAGCGTCACGATGGGCGTGATGCCGCGACCGTGCAGCTCGTCGACCAGCCGCTCGTAGAAGTCCAGGCCGCGGGGGTTGACCGGGCCGGAGCCGTCCGGCTGGATCCGGGGCCAGGCGATCGAGAAGCGGTAGGCCTGGACCCCGAGGTCGGCCATCATCGCCACGTCGTCGCGGTAGCGGTGGTAGTGGTCGCACGCGATGTCGCCGGTGTGGCCGCCGACGACCTTGCCGGGCGTCCGGGAGAAGGTGTCCCAGATGGACGGCCCGCGGCCGTCCTCGTTCGCGGCGCCCTCGATCTGGTAGGAGGCGGTCGCCGTCCCCCAGAGGAAACCCTGCGGGAAGGTCAGCCCCCCGGTCCTCCCGGTCTCCGCTGCGGCCTCCGCCGTGGCCTCCGCCGACATCCCCATGGACCCCATGGACCCCATGGACAGGGTCATGTCTCACCGCCCCTTTCGCCTCGCCGTCAACCCCGCCTCGCCCCGAACGGCAGAGAGCGCTCTCAGACAGCATCACGGGTAGGTGTCGGGCCTGTCAAGACGAGTCGCCCCGTGAGGGGCGAGAGGGTGAGGAGCCGTCGACGCGGCGTTCGCGTCGGACCACGGTCCAAACATGGAGAGCGCTCTCTTGTATGTCCGCCTCGGCGCCCCGTCCCGCGGGGCCGGCGGCCCGATGGCCGGGGAGGTGTCGCGGACCGCCCTTCCCTCCGCCCCGGGGGGCGTCGCGGTGGCCGTCCCGGCGCGGCCGCCGCCGCACCGGCCGCGGTCCGCGCCGTCCGTCCCGGCGGTGGGGACGGCCGCCGCGGCGGGTGGTCGATCATGGCCACGACCTGGAAGGTGACGGGCACTCTTCCGGTGTGCGTACCCTTCAGCAGAGGCCGGTCCGCGGAGTCAGCCGGTCTCGGTGGGTCCGTCTTCCCCGCGGGTGGGGTCGGCGGGCGCATCCGGGCCGCCTCCCTGCGGCGCGCCGTACGCCCGGTGGGGGCGGACGGCGGAGGGCGGGACCGGACGGCCGTGCCCTCCCGCTGCAAGAGAGCGCTCTCGCAGCGAAAGTGTAACCGAAATGTCTAAGATAATACCCATATTTCTTAAATTTATAACTTCGGTATCGCGGTGGTCGGCATCGCGCCATCGGCCGGCAGCTCGTCAGAGAGCGCTCTCAGATCGGTTCGAGCCATCCGGCCACCACGGCGGACACCGGTGACGCGGTGACTCCACGTGCCCGTCGCGGGCCGGCCCCGGCCTGTCCCGCCGGCCGGGGCCGGCCCGGCAAGGTAACGCCCGGCAAAGTAACGGAGGAAGGGTCCATGTCGCTCCTCTCTCGGCCTGCACGCACCGCCCTGGTCGCGGGCACGGCGGGCCTGGCGCTGGTCGCCGCCGGTTGCGGCTCGTCCGAGCCCTCGGCCCCGGCGGCGGGCGGCGGCACGTCCGCCGCGTGCGCCCCGTTCGAGAAGTTCGGAAAGCACGACGGCAAGAAGGTCTCGGTCTACTCCTCGATCCGCGACACCGAGGCGGACCTGTTCCAGCAGACCTGGATGCCGTTCGAGAAGTGCACCGGGATGAAGATCACCTATGAGGGCGCCGGCGAGTTCGAGGCGCAGATCCAGGTCCGCTCCGACGGCGGCAACCCGCCGGACCTGGCCTTCTTCCCGCAGCCGGGCCTGCTGCAGCGCTTCGTCGCGGCGGGCAGGCTCAAGCCGGCCCCGGCCGAGGTGAAGAGGCTGGCCGAGCAGAACTGGTCGCCCGACTGGGCGAAGTACGGCACGGTCGACGGCACCTTCTACGCCGCCCCGCTGGGCGCCAGCGTGAAGTCCTTCGTGTGGTACTCGCCGGGCATGTTCAAGGAGAAGGGCTGGGCGGTCCCGAAGACCTGGGACGAGCTCATGACCCTCACCGACACGATCGCGGGCACCGGGGTCAAGCCGTGGTGCGCGGGCATCGAGTCCGGCGAGGCCACCGGCTGGCCGGCCACCGACTGGATCGAGGACGTCCTCCTGCGCGAGCTCGGTCCCGAGGGCTACGACGACTGGGTCGCCCACAAGATCCCCTTCAACGCCCCCGAGGTCGTCGCCGCGGTCGACAAGGTCGGCGCGATCCTGAAGAACGAGAGGTTCGTCAACGGCGGCTACGGCCCGGTCAAGAGCATCGCCGGCACCGCCTTCCAGGAGGGCGGCGTGCCCATCACCGAGGGCAGGTGCGCACTGCACCGCCAGGCCTCCTTCTACGCCAACTTCTGGCCCGAGGGCACCACGGTGGCCGAGGACGGCGACGTCTTCGCCTTCTACCTGCCCGGCAACGACCCGGCCGAGAAGCCGGTACTCGGCGCGGGCGAGTTCGTCGGCGCCTTCACCGACCGGCCCGAGGTCCAGGCCGTCCAGGCCTACCTGGCCACCGGGGACCACGCCAACGCCCGCATGAAGCTGGGCACGTACGTCTCGGCCAACAAGGGCGTCGACATCGCCAACGCGCAGAACCCGATCGACAGGCTCTCCATCGAGATGCTCCACGACCCGGACACGGTCTTCCGGTTCGACGGCTCCGACCTCATGCCGGCCGCTGTCGGCGCGGGCACCTTCTGGAAGGGCATGACCGACTGGATCAACGGCAAGGACACCACGACGGTCCTCGACTTCATCGAGGCCTCCTGGCCCGCGTCCTAGTCCCCGGCAGTCCCCGGCTTCCAGCGGCGTCCGGCTCCCGCCGGGGTCCGACGACCCCGCCGGAGCCGGACGCCCCCGCACCGGCCCGATCCCTCCGGGAGCCTCCTCGATGAACCTGGACTTCGACTTCGCCGCGGAGCAGCCGAAGCTCCTGCAGCTGCTGTACGGCGTGGTCGCGTTCTGCGCGGTGGTCGCGCTCCTGCTGCTCCTGCTCGACCGCGCGCCCATGCGGCAGCGGGCGCGGCTGCACGCCGCCGTCCTGCTCGCCCCCGCGCTCCTGCTGCTCGCGATCGGCCTGATCGTGCCCGCGGTCCGCACCACCCTGCTGTCGTTCATGAGCGGCGACGGCGCCTCCTGGGTGGGGCTCGACAACTACGTCTGGATGTTCACCCGGCCCGAAGCGGTCACGGTGCTCCGCACCACGCTCATCTGGGTCGCCCTCGTCCCCCTCCTGGTGACGGCGGTCGGGCTGCTCTACGCGGTCCTGGTCGACGGGAGCCGCTTCGAGTCCGCCGCCAAATCGCTCGTCTTCCTCCCGATGGCCGTCTCCTTCGTCGGCGCCGGCATCATCTGGAAGTTCGTCTACGCCTACCGGCCGGAGGAGAGCGAGCAGATCGGCCTGCTCAACCAGGTCGTGGTGGCCCTCGGCGGCACCCCCCGGCAGTGGCTGCTGGAACCGCCGCTCAACACCCTCTTCCTCATCGTGGTCATGGTGTGGATCCAGGCCGGGTTCGCCACCGTGGTGCTCTCCGCGGCCATCAAGGGCATCCCCGCCGAGATTGTCGAGGCGGCCAGGCTCGACGGCGCCTCACCGGTCCAGATGTTCTTCCGGGTGACGCTGCCGAGCATCCGTCCGGCCGTGCTCGTGGTGCTGGTCACCCAGTCGATCGGCACGCTCAAGCTCTTCGACATCGTCCGGACCATGACCGGCGGCCAGTTCGACACCAGCGTCATCGCCAACGAGATGTACAACCAGGCGTTCCGGTACGGCGAGACGGGCAGGGGCGCGGCACTGGCCGTCTTCCTGTTCGCCCTGGTCACCCCCATCGTCGTCTACCAGATCCGCCAGCGCCGGGAGGCCGTCCGATGACATCCGTCCCACCCGCCGCCGCGGCGGTACGGCCCGGTGCCCGGCAGGCCGCCCGACGGGTCGGGAAGCGGCTGAGCGGCAGGGCCGCCAGCGCCGTGGCGATCGTCATCGCGGTGCTGTGGACCACCCCCACCTTCGGTCTGTTCCTGTCGTCGCTGCGACCGGAGGACCAGATCAAGACCACCGGCTGGTGGTCGTTCTTCTCCGACCCGCAGCTGACCCTGGAGAACTACCGGGAGGTGCTGTTCGGCACCTCCTCGTCCTCCGGGAAGATGGCCGGCTTCCTGATCAACTCGATCGTCATCACGATCCCGTCGGTGCTCTTCCCGCTGGCCTTCGCCGCCTTCGCGGCGTACGCACTGGCCTGGGTGCCGTTCCGCGGGCGGAACGGGATCTACATCGGCGTCTTCGCGCTGCAGGTCGTCCCGCTGCAGATGGCCCTGGTCCCGCTGCTGTCGTTCTTCTCCGAGGGCGTCTCGGTCTTCGGCCTGCAGCTCATGCCGGCCTGGGAACTGGAGGGACCCGCGCGCTTCGCGCAGGTGTGGTTCGCGCACACCTGCTTCGCCCTGCCGTTCGGCGTCTTCCTGCTGCACAACTTCATGTCGGAGCTGCCGGGCGAGCTGATCGAGGCGGCGCGGGTGGACGGCGCCGGCCACGGTGTGATCTTCCGGCGGGTGGTCCTCCCGCTGATCGCGCCGGCGCTGGCCACCTTCGGCATCTTCCAGTTCCTGTGGGTCTGGAACGACCTGCTGGTGGCGCTGATCTTCGCGGGAGGCACCTCCGAGAGCGCCCCGATGACCGTGCGGCTGGCGCAGATGGCCGGGACCCGCGGCAACGAGTGGCAGCGGCTGACGGCCGGGGCCTTCGTCTCGCTCGTCATCCCGCTCGCCGTCTTCCTGTCCATGCAGCGCTACTTCGTCCGCGGCCTGCTCGCGGGCGGCGTCAAGGGATGAACCGGGACCGGGACGCCGGGGCCGCATGCAGGTCCGGCGTCCCGGTCCCGGCGGCTCCTCGATGGGTTATCGTCGTGGCGACCGAAGATCCGATCCGGAGGCCCAACCGGAGGCCCAGATGAAGCGCCCCACCCTGGAGGCGGTCGCCGCCCGCGCGGGAGTGTCGCGGGCCACGGTCTCCCGCGTGGTCAACGGCCAGCCCACCGTCGCCCCGGGCATCCGCGACGTGGTGATGCGGGCCGTCGAGGAGCTCGGCTACGTCCCCAACGCGGCGGCGCGCACCCTCGTCAACCAGCGCACCGACTCCATCGCCCTGGTCGTCTCCGAGTCGCCCACCCGGGTCTTCTCCGACGACCCGATGTTCTCCACCGTGATCCGCACGGCCAGCGCGGAACTGGAGGCGGCCGACAAGCAGGTCGTCCTCATGCTGACGGGATCGGCCCGCAGCCACGCCCGGGTGGAGCGGTACATCGCCGGCGGCCACGTGGACGGCGTGATGATCATCTCGATGCACGGCGCCGACCCGCTGCCCGCCGCGATCACCCGCATGCGCGTGCCCGTCGTCTCGTACGGCCGGCCCGCCGTGCCCGTGGACCTGCCGTACGTCGACAACGACAACGTGGGCGGCGCGGAGACGGCCGTGCGCCACCTGATCGAGAGCGGCCGCCGCCGGATCGCCACGGTCGCCGGTCCCCAGGACATGATCGGTGGTCAGGACCGCCTGGCCGGCTATCGGAACGTCATGCGCGGCTCCGACCGCCGCTCGATCGTGGCGGTCGGCGACTTCACCCGCGAGTCCGGCGCGGTGGCGATGCGCCAGCTCCTGGAGGACGACCCGGCGCTCGACGCGGTCTTCGTCGCCAACGACCTGATGGCGATCGGTGCGCTGCAGGCGCTGCGCCAGGCCGGCCGCCGGGTGCCGGACGACGTCGCGGTGGTGGGCTTCGACGACATCGAGGCGGCCCGCTACACCGAGCCGCCCCTGACGACGGTCCGCCAGCCCGTCGTCGAGCAGGCCACCGCGATGGTCCGCCTCCTGCTCGGTCTGGCCTCCGGCGGCCCCGCGGACCCGATCGTCCTCCCGACCGACCTGGTCGTCCGCGAGTCGGCCTGACCGGGTCCGGGCCCGCCGGCCCTCGCCGGGGGAACGCGGGGCCCTGCGTCGCAGACGACGGCAGGCCGCCGTCTGCGACGCAGGGCCCCGGCGGCCTGACGGCCGCTCGCGGACGGTGCCGGGCGGCCTACCTGACCATGTCGGCGAACAGGTTCCGCAGTTCCATGTGACCGGCCTTGAGCTCGGCCACATCGCCCTCGACGCGCTTCATCGAGAGCTCCAGGTTGCCGACGGAGCGCTTGACCGTGACGATCTCCTCGCGGAGCTCGGCGTACCCGGCCCTCATCTCCTGGCGGAGCTCGTCCTGGCCCTTGCGGAGCTCGTCGGTGGTGGCGCGGAGCTCGTCCTGGCCCTTGCGGAGTTCGTCGGTGGTGGCGCGGAGCTCGTCCTGGCCCTTGCGGAGTTCGTCCGTGGTGACCTTGAGCTCGTCCGTGGTGACCTTGAGCTCGTCCGTGGTGACCTTGAGTTCGTCCGTGGTGGCCTTGAGGCCGTCCACGGTGACCTTGAGGCCGTCGGTCGTGGTCTTGAGCTCGTCCGTGGTGGTCTTGAGCTCACCTGTGATCGTGCGGAGGTCCTTGAGGACCTCGAAGATCGCCGCGGTGGTCGCCCGGTGCTCGTGGGCCTCCACACGGAGCTCGGCCACTCCGAGCTCCAGGGCACGCATGCGGATCTCTGACGTCGTGTCGGTCACGACAGCTCCTCGCCGTTGGTACAGGAAAAGAAGAACGGAAAGCGCGTAGGGGACGACACGGTTGAGGGAGACACGTGCCCGCAGGGAGAAGACTACGCACAGCGCAACGGTGATCGCTACACGTGGTCGGGGCCGGGGCGGCGGGAGCCGTACCGGGTGGAAGAAAAAGCCACCCGGCACGGAGTGCGGGGTGGCGGGTGGCTCTTCGCATGGTGGGCGGACCGGGGTTCCGGAGCGCCGCGGCTCCGCGGCGGGGCGCCGGTCGGCACCCGTGCGCTCAGGGCCGGCGCTGCTCCGGGGCGATCGGCCGCTGGGCCGCGGGGTCGTAGACGCCCGCGGAGGCCGGGGGCTCGACCACCACGGTGTCGGCCGGGTGCGGGCCGCCGTCCAGGACGGCGCGGGCGTGGTCGACGTGCGAGGCCGCGACCAGCACGTCGTAGCGCCCGGCGACGATGGCGCTGCGCGAGGCGAAGTCGCGCCTGCCGCCGGTGAAGACGTGGTTGAGGAAACCGAACGCGGCCCCGGTCAGGGCGCCCCACAGGCCCGCCCAGAGCACCAGCACGAAGAAGGAGAGCGTGGTCGAGGTGAACAGGCCGAGGAACGCCCCGACCACGAGTCCGAAGACCAGGCCGCTGCCCGCGCCGGCGAGCGCGGCCCGGCCGTTGGTCATCCGGCCGGTGACGGTCTCCTCCATGCGCAGGTCGCTGCCGACGATCGCGACGTTCTCCACGGGGAACCCGGCGTCCGAGAGCGCGTCCACGGTCCGCTGCGCGGCCGCGTAGTTGTCGTAGCCGACCAGCGTCCTGCGGTCGACGACGACCGGCGCCTCGACGCCCATGTGCAACTGTGTCATGGTCCTGTCGCCTTTCCGGGTGGGTGCGGTTCGCAGGACGCGGCTACCCATGACGGGCCGGGGAATGCGCGTCCCAGGCGGAATCCGCCCGGGACGGGGGCTCACCAGCTCTGGTGGAGCGGCATCCCCTCGCTGTACCCGGACGAGCTCTGCACGCCGACCACCGCGCGCTCGTGGAACTCCTCCAGGCTGGAGGCCCCGGCGTAGGTGCAGGAGGAGCGCAGGCCCGCCACGATGGCGTCGATCTGGTCCTCGACGCTGGGCCGGAGCGGGTCGAGGTACATCCGGGAGGTGGAGATGCCCTCCTCGAACAGCGCCTTGCGGGCCCGGTCGAAGGGGGAGTCCTCGGCGGTGCGGAGCTTCACGGCGCGGGCCGAGGCCATGCCGTAGTTCTCCTTGTACCGGCGGCCGTCGGCGTCGGTGCGGGCGTCCCCGGGCGACTCGTAGGTGCCGGCGAACCAGGAGCCGATCATCACGTTGGCCGCCCCGGCCGCCAGGGCCAGGGCGACGTCGCGGGGGTGGCGGACCCCGCCGTCGGCCCAGACGTGACGGCCCAGGCGGCGGGCCTCGGCGGCGCACCCCAGGACGGCGGAGAACTGCGGGCGGCCGACACCGGTCATCATCCGGGTGGTGCACATGGCGCCCGGCCCGACGCCGACCTTGACGATGTCCGCACCGGCCTCGACCAGGTCGCGCACGCCGGCGGCGGTGACGACGTTGCCCGCGACGACCGGCACGCCGGGCCCGAGCGCGCGGACCGACCGGAGCGCGCCGATCATCTTCTCCTGGTGGCCGTGCGCGGTGTCCACCACCAGGCAGTCGACCCCCGCCTCCAGCAGTTCCTTCGCCTTGGCGGCCACGTCCCCGTTGACCCCCACGGCGGCGGCGATCCGCAGCCGGCCCGAGGCGTCGACGGCGGGCCGGTAGAGGGTGGCGCGCAGCGCGCCGGTCCTGGTCAGGATGCCGACCAGGCGGCCGTCGCCGTCGACGACCGGGGCGAGCCGGTGGCGGCCGTCGTGGAGCCGGTCGAACGCCTCGCGCGGGTCGAGCCCGGCGGGCAGGGCGAGCAGGTGGTCGGACATGACCTGGGAGAGCTGGGCGTACATGTCGACGCCCTGGCAGTCGGCCTCGGTGACCACGCCGACCGGGCGGCCGGCGTCGTCGACGATGACGACCGCGCCGTGGGCGCGCTTGGGCAGCAGGCTGAGCGCCGCGCCGACGGTGTCGTGCGGGGTGAGGGTCAGGGGGGTGTCGTGGACCAGGTCGCGCCGCTTGACCCAGTCGACGACGTCGGCGACCACGTCGATCGGGATGTCCTGCGGGATCACCGCGATGCCGCCGCGCCGGGCGACGGTCTCGGCCATGCGGCGCCCGGCGACCGCCGTCATGTTGGCGACGACGACGGGGATCGTGGTGCCGGTCCCGTCGGAGGTGGACAGGTCGACGGCGAGCCGCGAGCCGACCGAGGAACGCGCCGGGACCATGAACACGTCGCTGTAGGTCAGGTCGTGGCCCGGAATCGTCTCATTGAGGAATTTCACTGGCACTACCTTATGTGGGAGCGGTCAGCGGTGTTCCTTCCCCGTTTTCCGGACGGCCATGGGAGCTGAACGGTCACGATGAGCACTAAGATCCGGTTTGCGTGTTTGTCGGGGTGGTCTATGAGGAGGCGCTGTGAACGTCGTTGATCGGCCGGAGATGCTCGTCGTGGGCCACGCCGTACGGACGTCCAACGCCGACGAGGCGGACCCGGGGCGGGCGAAGCTGCCCGGGCTCTGGCAGCGGGCGGGCGTCCCCGGGGCCTTCGCGCACGTCCCCGGGCGGGTGGACGAGAACCTGTACGCGGTGCTGACCGACTACGAGAGCGACCACCACGGGTTCTACACCCAGGTCGTCGGGGTGGCCGTGCGCACCGCCGCCGCCCTGCCCGAGGGCATGGTCGCGGTCCGGGTGCCGGGCGTCCCGGCGCTGAAGGTGGAGGCGCGGGGGTCGATGCCGGGCGCGCTGGTGGAGTCGTGGCGGCGCCTGTGGAAGCACACCGAGTCCGGCGGCACCCCGCCGCGGGCCTTCAGCACCGATCTGGAGGTCCACCACCGCGAGGGCGTGGACCTCTACGTCGCGGTCTTCCCGCCGATGCACTGACCGCGCGGACCCGCCTACCGGCGGCGACTCCGGGCCGCCGGTACGGTGCCGGGATCAGTCCTCGTCGCCGAGGACCGGGTCGGCCGCCCGCCACCCGGCGATGAGGTGAGGCAGGGTCAGGTGCGTCACCAGGACGGCGACCGCGAGCATGAGCGCCGCCGCGCTCGGGATCTCGATGACGAGGTCGTCGCCGGGCCGCACGAGCGTCATCCCCGCCGCCGTGGCGAGGAGCATCCAGAAGGTGCCGCGGTGGGCCAGGGCGTAGATGCGGTTGCGCTCGGCCTGCTGGCGCTCGTCGAGGTGCGCGTTACCGGCCCCGATCACTCCCTGGGCGGCTACGACGAGCACCGAGGCGGCCCAGCCGTAGACCACGAGCGCCGTGGCTCCGAGCGCGAAGGTCGTCCACATCGCGGTGGTGCTGGGCGCGAGGAACCAGCAGACGACCGCGCTGCCCCAGACCAGGGAGACCGCTCCGCCGCCCACGACGGTCAGTCTCCGGCGCGCCCGGCGGGTCCGGTACCGGGAGCCGCGGAGCCACTCCTCCGCCTTCTCGACCCGAATCCGGTCCCGCTCGGCTCTGCGCAGCGTCCTGTCCGCCTTGTCCGTCACTGTGACTCACTTCCCAGCCGGGGGAACGGCTTCAACGAGAAAACGACTTCCATCGGGACCTCGAAGTACTCGGCGATGCGCAGGGCGAGGTACAGGCTCGGGCTGTACTCGCCCCGCTCCAGGTAGCCGATCGTCTGGTAGTGCACCCCGAGCGCCGTCGCGAGCTCCTTGCGCGAGACGCCGCGCTCGGCCCGGAGCATCGGGATGCGGTTGTGGACTTCCTCCGCGCTCATCTCCGCCTCCTGCGGGTCATGACGCCTGGGCGGTGAGCTGCCGTTCGGCGAGCCGCGAGCCGGACTCCCGCCGGGTGACCCGGCGGACCAGCACGGGGGCGAGCAGCATGCCGATCACCGCCCAGGCGGCCAGCGCCGCCGCCACGTACGGCAGGCGCCAGCTCCCGCCGATCTCCGCGGCGAGCATCGCGTCGGGCAGGAACGCCGCGCGCAGGCCGAGTCCCTGCCAGTAGAGCGGGAACGCCTGGGCGATCCACTGCACGGCCTCCGGCATGTAGGTGACCGGGAGCATGACCCCGGAGGTGACCATCAGGCCCATCATCGGCAGGCCCAGGACCGCGCCCGCCGTCTTCGGGCCGGGCAGCAGGCAGCCGATCGCCGCGCCCAGCGGGACGACGGCCACGGTGCCCAGCAGCAGCACCCAGAGCAGCGCCGGCCAGTCGTGCGGTAGCGGGGCGCCGCCCACGGCGACGCCGGTGGCCAGGATCAGCGCGCTCTGCACGGCGATCTGGCAGAGCAGGGTGACCGCCCGTCCGACGAGGTAGGCGGGTATCCCGCCGGGGACGGTCCGCAGCCGCAGCAGCGTCCCCTCCTCCCGGTCGGCGGCCAGCGCCATCGGCAGGGTCATCAGGGCGTTGGAGAAGACGGTGAAGGCGAGGAACCCCGTGGTCATGAACATGCCCGAGGACACGGTGGTCCCCTTGACCTGCTCGTCGCCGATCCAGAGCAGCAGCAGGGCGAACAGGCCCGCCGTGCCGATCAGGGTGGTGATCAGCTCCCTGCGGTTGCGCAGCAGCTGCAGGTGCTCCGCCCAGCCCCGCTTGATCCCGATGCGCAGTGCCCTGCCGTTCATGCGGCCCTCCCGATCAGTTCCAGGTAGCTCTCCTCCAGCGACGGCCGCCGGATCTCCAGGCCGGGGACCGGCCCGCCGAACCGCTCGTGCAGCTCCCAGGCCGCCCGCGAGGGGTCGTCGGTGGTCACGGCCTGCTCGCGGCCGTCCTCCAGCCACCGCACCCGCGACGGCGCCTGCACGGCCCGCGCCAGCTCGGCGGGGGTCCCGCAGGCGGTGATGCGGCCGCCGGCCAGGATGGCGGTGCGGTGCGCCAGCTTCTCGGCCTCGACCAGATCGTGCGTGGTGAGCAGCACCGTCATGCCGTCGTCGGAGGCGAGCCTGTTGAGCAGCAGGTGGAACTCCTGCCGCGCCTCCGGGTCGAAGCCGGTGGTCGGCTCGTCGAGGAAGAGCAGCTCGGGCCGGCCCACGATGCCCAGCGCCACGTCCAGTCGGCGGCGCTGCCCGCCGGACAGGCGGCCCACCTGCTGCCCGGCCTGCCCGGTCAGGCCGACGGCGGCCAGCAGGTCGTCCGGGTCGCGCGCGTCGTCGTAGAACTCGCCCAGGTGGGCGACGATCTCCCGGACGCCCCACTTGTTGTGGTCGCGCCAGTTCTGCAGGACGATCCCCAGCCGGGCCCGCCAGGCGTCGGAGCCCTTCTCGGGGTCGGAGCCGAGCACGCTCACCTCGCCGGCCGAGCGGTTCCTGAACCCCTCCAGGATCTCGATCGTGGTGGTCTTCCCGGCGCCGTTGGGCCCGAGCAGGGTGAAGATCTCCCCGCGCCGGATCTCCAGGTCGACCCCCCGCAACACCTCGGCGGTGCCGTACGTCATCCGCAGGCCGCGCACACTCACTGCAGCACTCATGCGGATGAATGTAGTAGGAGTACTACATACCGCGCAAGTTCTATGACGAAGGGCGGCACACCTGCGTTCAGGTGTACCGCCCTCGGAGAGGCGCACGGGCCGGGGCCCCGGCGGAGAAGCGCCGGTCGGCGGCGTGCGGTGGCGATCGGTGGCGGCCGGTGGAGGGTCCCGGCCGGCGGTCAGGCCAGCACCCCGGTCTCGCGCAGCTTCGCGGCGGTCTCGTCCGGCAGGCCCCAGGAGGACAGGTCCGCCAGCCGGGTGGCGGGGGAGAGGTCCGGCCCGGGCACGCCGAGCAACCGGGGCGCGGGGGCGGGCTGCCGGACCCCGTCCACCTCCACGAACGTGCCGCGCGCCCGGTTGTGCGGGTGGTCGGCGGCTTCGGACATGTCCAGCACGGGGGAGACGCACGCGTCCGTGCCGTCGAAGACGGCCTCCCACTCGGCGCGGGTCCTCGACCGGAACGCCTCGGTCAGCCGCTCGCGCAGGGCGGGCCAGTTGGCCCGGTCCTCGCGGTCGGGCAGGTCGGTCAGGCCCATGAGCGAGACGAGCTGCGCCCAGAACTGCGGCTCCAGGGCGCCCACCGCCAGGTACTTCCCGTCGGCCGTCTCGTAGGTGTCGTACACCGGCGAGCCGGTGTCGAGCAGGTTGGTGCCGCGCGGGCCCCAGAAGCCGGACTGCACGCCGTGGTAGAACATCGCGAACAGCGTGGCGGCCCCGTCGACCATGGCGGCGTCGACCACCCGGCCCTCGCCGGTGCGCTCCCGCTCGATCAGGGCGAGCAGCACGCCGTACGCCAGCATCAGGCCGCCGCCGGCGAAGTCGCCGAGGATGTTGATCGGCGGTGTGGGCTTCCCGCCCGCGCGGCCGAGCATGGACAGGACGCCGGAGACCGCGATGTAGTCGATGTCGTGCCCGGCGGTCGGCGCCAGCGGGCCGTCCTGGCCCCAGCCGGTCATCCGGCCGTAGACCAGGCGCGGGTTGACGGCGTGCAGGTCGTCCGGGCCGATGCCCAGCCGCTCGGCGACTCCGGGGCGGAAGACCTCGATGACGACGTCGGCGTGCGCGGCGAGCTCCTTGAAGGCGGCGACCCCCTCGGGGGCCTTCAGGTCCAGGCCGACGGTCCGCTTGCCCCGGTCCATCACGTCGCGGCGCGGCCGGTCCCCGGCGGCGGCCACGGCGGCGACCCGCTCGACCCGCAGCACCTCGGCGCCGTGGTCGGCCAGCATCATCCCGGCGAACGGCCCCGGGGCCAGCCCCGCCAGCTCCAGCACGCGGACCCCGGCCAGCGGGCCCCTCCTGGTCGTGTGATCCATCGGTGACTCCTCGGTGCGTTCCCGGAACACGGCCGGGCGCGGTGGTGGCAGGCGGTCGCCCGGTGACGCCAGGCCGCCCTCCGGGCAAGTAGAACAACATTCGGATCGCCCTGGCAAGACGCCCCACCCGCCGACCCCCACCTGTGGGAAACTTGCGGCCGTCGGTTTGGCAACGGGGAGAGTCGTGATGGCATATCCGCACGGGGAACGGATGATCGCCGGACGCTACCGGCTGATGCGCGAGCTCGGCCGCGGCGGGATGGGCGTGGTGTGGGAGGGGCACGACACGCTCCTCGACCGCCCGGTCGCGGTCAAGGAGGTGCTGCTCCCGCCGCACCTGCCCCCGGCGGAGCAGGAGCGCCAGCTGGTCCGCACCTCGCGCGAGGCCCGGACCGCGGCCCGGCTCAACCACCACGGCATCGTCGCGGTCTACGACGTGGCCGAGGAGGACGGCCGCCCCTGGATCATCATGGAACTGGTCAGGGCGCGGGGCCTGGACGAGGTCGGCACGCTGCCGGTGCCCCAGGTGGCCGCGATCGGCCGCCAGGTGCTCTCGGCGCTGCACACCGCCCACCGGGCGGGGATCCTGCACCGCGACGTCAAGCCGAGCAACGTCCTGCTCACCCCCGACGGCCGGGCCGTGCTCACCGACTTCGGTATCGCCACCGTGGAGGGCGACGCCTCGCTCACCCAGACCGGCATGGTCACCGGATCGCCCAGCTTCCTGCCACCGGAGCGCGCCGTGGGCACGCCCGCCGGTCCCTGGTCGGACCTGTGGTCGCTCGGCGCCACGCTGTACGCGATGCTGGCGGACGGCAGGGGGCCGTTCGAACGCCGCGACGCCATGGCCACGCTGGGGGCGCTCCTCACCGAGGAGCCCGACTTCGGCCGGGTGCACCCGGCGATGCGCGAGGTCCTGTCCGGGCTGCTCCGGCGTGACCCGGCGCACCGCCTCACCGCCGGACAGGCGGACGCACTGCTCGCCGCGGTGAGCGGAGAGCAGCCCGGGCCGCTCGGCCGCACCGCCGAGAACCGCATGGTCCCCGGCCGCACCATGCCGGACCACCCCGCCCGGACGGGGCAGGGCCGTCCGGTCCGGGACCTGCCGCCCGACGGCCGTCCGGGCCAGGGGCACACGGGTCAGGGCCGTCCGCCCCACGGCCGCACAGGCCGGGACCGCTCCCCGCAGGACCCTGGTCCGCGGGGCCGTACCGTGCGGGACCGCGCCGAGGAGCCCGCGGGACGGTACGGCGCCGATCACGGCGCCGATCACGGCGCCGATCACGGAGGCGATCGCGGTGCCGGCCGCGGAGGCGGCCGTACGGCCTCCGCCGTCCCGCACCCGCCGCGGGCCCGCGGCGTGCGGGCCCCGGCCGCGGTGGCCGCGGCGCTGGCGGTGCTCCTGACCGGCGCCGGCGCCGCCGGATGGGTCATGTCCGGGATGGGGGAGACCTCCGCCTCCTCGGCCGGCCCGGACCGGACCGACCCGGACGGGGCCGGGACCCTGCCGGCGCCGGAGGAGAAGACCCGGTCCGAGACGCCCGAGGAGTCGCCCACCCCGACTCCCGAACCCGTCCGGAGCCACCGGGTGGCCGCCGCCGACGCCGGGACGAAGCAGTGGAACGGCCGGGCCCCGGAGCGGTGGTCCATCCAGTACCCGGCCGCCTGGAAGCCGGACTACATCGCCGAGACCGGCTACACCCACTGGACCAGCCCCGGCGGCGACGCGCACCTGTCGGTGGAGGTGCTGCGCCCCGTCTACGGGCTGGAGACGGCCCAGGAGACGCTGCGGGAGGAGATCGGCCGGTGGAGCGAGATCTCCGCCGAGGAGACCGCCGAGGTCCCCACCCGGTACGGCCGGGCGCTCGACTGGCGGTTCGGCTGGGTGATGAAGGACGGAGGCGGGGCGGAGTGGGCCTCTCCCGGCACGGACTACCGCGAGGTGCGGCGCTTCGTCGAGCTCGGGGACACCGCCATCGTGCTCACCTGGACCACCGCGAAGTCCCGGTGGAGCGGGCACCAGGCCTTGATGCGCCGGGTGCTCGACAGCTTCCGCCTGGAGGGAAAGGGCTGACGCGATGCCTCGGGCGGGCGGCCCGTCCGACCGGGCTTCGCCGATGGGCGTGGGCATCGCCCTGGGTTGACCTTGACCTTAGGTCAGGGTGCACGCTGAACGGGTGACCGACTTCACCTCCCCCTGGATCGGCATGGTGCCGGTCGACGACACCGCGCTGGCCGTGACCGACACCGGCGGGCCCGGCCGTCCTGTGGTCTATCTCAACGGCCAGTTCGCCAGTCAGCGGTACTGGCGGCGCGTCATCGCCGAACTCGGCGGCGACCACCGGCACATCACCTACGACATGCGGGCCCGCGGCCGATCGAGGCGTTCGGCCGCAGCCGCTTCGTTCGAGGCGCACGTCCGGGACGTCGGCGCCGTCCTCGCGGCCAGGGGCGTGGACCGGCCGCTTCTCGTCGGCTGGTCCTACGGCGCGCCGGTCGCGCTGCACTGGGCCGGCCGGAATCCGGACCGCGTCCTGGGGGTCGTGTCCGTGGACGGTGCGTACCCGTTCGACTTCTCCTACGCCGAAGAGCGGATCCGGCTGCTGTGGCGCCGATCGCGCTGGCTGCTGCCGGTGCTCTCCACGATGGGCATGGCCGGGAGGATGTCCGCCGAGCAGCATGCCCAGAGCAACATCGAACTCAACGAGGTCTACGCCGCCCTCGACCCGGTCCTCGACAGCGTGACCTGCCCGGTCCGGTACGTGGTCGCCACCGGCGCTAACCTGGGAGGCGGCCGTGATGAGATGGAACGCATGCGCGCCAGCCTCGACCCGGTGCTCGCCCGCAACCCGAACATCAAGGTGAGCGCGAAGGTCGCCGGCAACCACGGCAACGTGCTGCGCAAGGACTTCCGCGCCGTCGCCGACGCGGTTCGTGAGCTGGCCGGCACCCCGCGACCACGAGGCCGGCAGAGCAGATGACGGACGGTGTCACGATCGGTCGGGCGGCGGCCTTCGCCGGCGTCACGGTGAAGACCGTGCGGCACTACCACAAGCACGGGCTGATCGACGAACCCCGGCGCGACGGCTCCGGCTACCGCCGCTACGGATCGGCCGACCTGCTGCGGCTGGTCCGGATCCGGACGCTGGCCGCCGCCGGCGTACCGCTGGCCGAGATCGGGCCGATACTCGACGCCGATCCTGACCGGTTCGCCGCCGCGCTCGTCGACGTCGGACGGCGTCTCGATGATCGGATCGACGATCTGATCGCCCGGCGTGACATGCTGCAGCGGCTCGCCGGCGGCGACCGGGCCCTGCTGCCCGACCGCGTTCTGGCGAAGCTGGACAGGGTGGCCGCCGAATTCGGATTCACCCCGGACGACGTGACCATGGCCCGGGAGGGCCTCGTGCTGATCAGGGCCCTGGTGCCGGAGGGCTTCGACGACTACATCTCCCGGGTCGAGCGCGGCCTCGACGACCCTCGGTACGCCTCCTTGATCAGGCGCATGTGGCGTGCCGCCGAGTGGGAACCGGACGATCCCCGGATCGGCGAGCTCGCCACGGCCTTGGCCGACCACTGTCTCGCCCACCCCGAACTGCTGCCCGTTCCGGCCGGGCTCCGGGCCCGCACCGACGCCGCGATTCGGTACAGCCTGCTCAGCCAGCACGGGCAAGAGCAGAAACCTGCCTGGACCCGACTGGCGGCGTTGTTCGAGGCGAGCATGCGCGCGGCCGGCAACGACATCCTCGCAGGCCGGCCGGTCTCATGAGTCGGTGTGACCTTGCCACGGCGTCGGCTTTCGATACCGCGAGGTTCGTGGACCACGGCTGTGCCCGGGGCGGCGCCACCGCTCGAGATCTCACGGCATCTCTGGTTCGACCACCGGGAGTGCGATTATCTTCTCGGTTGGCCCTGTGCAACGGAAATCTTGGACGTTCGCCCGTCTTTTTGCTGGTCAGAAGCTTGCGCCAGCCGCTTGGGGTGCGACGTTAACGCGCGTTTAACGCGGCACTCCTGGCCGCGCGGGCATCGGCGAGATAACGTTCTAGAGGCGATCTTTCCTGTCGAGAGCCTGGGGGTGATGTCCCGTGACGCCCACGACACCTATGTCGGCGCACCGGCGGGCGGTCGAGCAGATCAGGGAGTCCTACGCGGCGATCCCCTCCGGGACCGCGCCCCGGCTGGCCAAGGCCACCACGAACCTCTTCCGGTTCCGCGACGGCGCCCGCGCGGCCCGGCTCTCCGCCAGGGACCTGGACCGGGTCATCGAGGTCGACCCGGTCGCGATGACCGCCGAGGTCCAGGGGATGACGACCTACGAGCACCTCGTCGACGCCACGCTCCCGCACGGGCTCATGCCGTACGTCGTGCCCCAGCTCAAGACCATCACGCTCGGCGGCGCGGTGACCGGCCTCGGCATCGAGTCCACCAGCTTCCGGGACGGCCTGCCGCACGAGTCGGTCGAGGAGCTGGAGATCCTCACCGGTGACGGGCGCGTCGTCGTCGCCCGCGCCGACAACGAGCACCGCGAACTGTTCCGCGCGTTCCCCAACTCCTACGGCACGCTCGGCTACGCGCTGCGGATCCGGATCCGGCTCAAGCCGGTCCGGCCGTACGTCCGGCTGACGCACCTGGAGTTCACCGACGCGCACAAGTGCATGCTCGCCATGAACGAGATCTGCGAGCGGGGCGAGTACGACGGCGAGCCGGTCGACTTCGTGGACGGCACCTCCTTCGCCCCCGACGAGCTCTACATCACCCTCGGCCGGTTCGCCGAGCGCGCGCCGTACGTCTCCGACTACACCGGCATGCGGATCTACTACCGGTCGATCAGGACCAGGACCCGCGACTGGCTGACCGTCCGCGACTACCTGTGGCGCTGGGACACCGACTGGTTCTGGTGCTCGCGGGCCTTCGGGGTGCAGGATCCGCGGGTGCGCTCGCTGATGCCGCGCCGGTGGATGCGGTCCGACGTCTACCGCAGGCTCGTCGGCCTCGACCGCAGGTACGGCGTGACCGCCCGGCTGGACCGCTGGCGGGGCCGGCCCGCGCAGGAGTCGGTCATCCAGGACATCGAGGTGCCCGTCGAGCGCGGCGCCGACTTCCTGGAGTTCTTCCACGACAAGGTCGGCATGGCACCGGTCTGGATGTGCCCGCTCAGGTCGGCGCAGGAGTGGCCGCTCTATCCGCTGGAGCCCGGACGGCTGTACGTGAACTTCGGTTTCTGGGGGGTCGTCCCGCTGCCCCGGGGGCGGTTCGACGGCTACCACAACCGGCTGATCGAGCACGAGGTGCACGCGCTCGAAGGTCACAAGTCCCTGTACTCCACGTCGTTCTACCCCCGGGACGAATTCTGGCGCCTCTACAACGGGGACGCCTACTGGCCGGTCAAACGGGCGTACGACCCGGGCGGCCGGTTGCTCGATCTCTACGACAAGTGCGTACGGGGGCGCTAGGGAGGTTTGCTTCTGTGAGGCTCGCGGAGATCTTCGAGAAGGTCGTCGGCCCCGAGGCGGGCATCGGTTTCGCCGCCTACGACGGCAGCAAGGCCGGTCCCTCCGACGCGGACGTCACGCTGGAGGTGAAATCCCCCATCGCGGTGGCCTACCTGGCACAGGCGCCCGGTGAGCTCGGCCTCGCCCGGGCGTACGTGTCGGGCCACCTCGACGTGCACGGGGACATGTACACCCTGCTGTCGCGGATGTGGTCGCTGACCGTCGACGACCTCACGGTCGCCGAGAAGCTCGCCGCCATCCGGGCCCTGGGCGTCAGGCCCCTGACGATGTGGCTGCCGCCCCCCGCCCAGGAGGTACGGCGCAGCATGATGGCCAGGCTCGGCAGCCGGCACGCCAGGCGGCGGGACGCCGAGGTGATCCACCACCACTACGACGTGTCCAACACCTTCTACGAGTGGGTGCTCGGCCCCTCCATGGCCTACACCTGCGCGGTCTTCCCCGCCGCGGAGGCCTCCCTGGAGGAGGCGCAGTCCGCCAAGTTCGACCTGGTCGCCAGGAAGCTGGGCCTGGCGCCCGGGATGCGGTTGCTGGACGTGGGCTGCGGCTGGGGCGGCATGGCCATGCACGCCGCCCGCGAGTACGGCGTCAAGGTGCTGGCCGTCACCCTCTCCCGGCAGCAGGCCGAGTGGGGCCAGAAGGCCGTCGCCGAGGCCGGGCTCGGCGACCTGGTCGAGATCCGGCACTGCGACTACCGCGACGTCAGGGAGACCGGGTTCGACGCGGTCAGCTCGATCGGCCTGACCGAGCACATCGGCAGGGACCAGCTGCCGTTCTACTTCCGGTTCCTGTACGGCAGGCTCCTGCCGGGCGGGCGCCTGCTCAACCACTGCATCACCCGGCCCACGGGCAGGGAGAAGACGATCAACGCCGGCGGGTTCATCAACCGCTACGTCTTCCCCGACGGGGAACTGGAGTCGGTGGGGACCCTGATCCGGGAGATGGAGGACGTCGGCTTCGAGATCCGGCACGAGGAGAACCTGCGCGAGCACTACGCCCGGACGCTCCGCCACTGGTCCGCCAACCTCGACGACCACTGGACCGAGGCCGTCCGGGAGGTGGGGCGGGGCAGGGCCCGGGTCTGGCGGCTCTACATGGCCGGCTGCGTGGTCGGCTTCGAGCGCAACAAGATCCAGCTCCACCAGGTGCTGGCCACCCGGCTCGACTCCGCGGGCAGCGCCCGCATGCCGCTCCGCCCGGCGCGCGACTGGCCCTGACCGGGCGCGGGGAGCGCGGCGCGTCCGGACGGGACGGCCGCGTTCCCCGCGGCGCAGAGCGGGATGGCCGTGTTCCCCGCGGCGCAGAGCGGGGCGACGGGCCCGCCGTTCGGCCGGTCGCGGGCGAGGATGCTCCGGACGTCAGGCGGTCATGAGCGGATCGGTGGAGCCGGCCGTGACCCAGCGGCCCCTGCCGAGGCGCTTGGCCGAGTACATCGCGGTGTCGGCCGCGCGCAGGATCCCCACCGCGGCGTTCCCGGAGTCCTCGCCCGTGGAGGCGGCGATGCCGACGCTGGCTCCGACGGAGAGCTCGCGTCCCCGGAACGGCACCGGTGCGGAGACCTCGTGCAGGATGCGTTCGGCCAGGTGCACGGCGTCGTCGTGCGAGGCCCCCGGACAGAGCAGGACGAACTCGTCGCCGCCGAGCCGGGCGACCAGGTCGCCGCTGCGCACCGAGGCGGACAGGCGCTCGGCGACCGCGCCGAGCACGGCGTCGCCCGCCTCGTGACCGTGGGCGTCGTTGACGGCCTTGAACCCGTCGAGGTCGACGTAGAGCACCGCCACGCCGGCGCCGGGCGTCCGTACGACCCGTTCCAGGGTGTCGTGCAGCACGGTCCGGTTGGCCAGCCCGGTCAGCGGGTCGTGGTGCGCCTGGTAGGCCATCTGGGCCTGCAGCCGCTCCTGCTCGCGGACCGCCACGGTGAACCGGGTCAGCACGAAGGCCGCGCAGCCCGCGCCGGCCAGGATGAGCGCCACCTCCTCGCCGCTGAAGCCGGAGTGCCGCAGGGCCAGGGCGGGCGTGCCCAGCAGCGCCAGACCCAGGAAGAGGACCCGCGCCGGGTGCAGGGTGCCCATACGGGAGCCGGGACGGGTCAGCTCGGCGTGGGCGGGATGCAGCATGGCCGCGACGAGCACCGCGTGGCCGAGCAGCAGCCCGGCCCCGAGCCGCTCCACGTAGGAGTAGTCGAGCACGTAGGGCAGCAGGTTGTAGCCGAGGTCGACGGCCAGGTAGGTGAAGACGGCGGCGAGCAGCAGGTAGGTCGGGGTGCCGCGCTCGCCCGGGGACAGGACGAGGAACAGGGCGGCCGCCAGCAGCACGATGTCGCCGACCGGGTAGAGGGCGGGCACGATCGTCTCGGCGGGGCTGTACCCGCCGCCGAAGAGGGGCTCGATCAGGAACTGCCAGGAGGCCAGGGCCGCCACGGTGGTGAGGGTCAGCGCGTCGAGCGCGCCGGCGCGGAGCCTGCCGGGCGCCCGGTGACGGGCCATCACGATCAGGGCCGCGGCGATGAGGGGGTAGCCGCCGAGCCACAGGACGTCGCTGACCCCGACCGCGGGCACCTCCCCCGTGAGGAAGAACACCAGCTCGATCACGTCACCGGTCAGCCAGAGCGTCTGGGCGAGCGCGACGAGCAGCCACGGCCGCCGGGCGGCGCCCGTCCCGGAGCGCAGCGCCGCCCACCAGGCCAGGACGCAGACCACGCCGTACACGGCGAAGTAGAGGATTTGACCCACCGTCGACGCGTAGGTGGCGGCGGTCACCGCCGAGGCGGCGACCGCCGCCATGAGGAAAAGGCCTGTCTTCCCGACCGTCATATCCGTCCTGTCGGCACGGCGGGCCGGGACCTGAGGGATTCCGGCCCGCACGTCCGGGAACACCCTCCGCCCGGGATCCGCCGGGTCGGGGCGGGAACCGTCCCCGGACGTGCGGAGCCCCCGCATCCCGACGGGGATCCGGGGGCTCCGCGGAGCGCGGGCTAGCGGAGTTCGCGCTTGAGGATCTTGCCGGTGGCGGTCATCGGCAGCGCGTCGCGGAACTCGACGACGCGCGGGTACTTGTAGGCCGCCATGGTCTCCTTGCACCAGGAGATGAGCCGCTCCTCGGTGAGACCGGCGCCGGGCGTGCGGATGACGTACGCCTTGACCTCCTCGCCGTGCGAGTCGTGCGGGACGCCGACCACCGCGGCCAGGGAGACCTCGGGGTGGGTCATCAGGACCTCTTCGATCTCGCGCGGGTAGACGTTGAAGCCGCCCCGGATGATCATGTCCTTGGCCCGGTCGACGATCGTGTAGTAGCCGTCGGCGTCCCGGGTGGCGATGTCGCCGGTGCGGAACCAGCCGTCCTTCATGACCTCGGCGGTCGCCTCGGGCCGGTTGTAGTAGCCCTTCATCACGTTGTGGCCGCGGATCGCGATCTCACCCGGGCCCTCGCCCTCGACCGTGTTCCACTGGCTGTCGACCAGCTTCATCTCCACGCCCCAGATCGGGGTGCCGATGGTGCCGGGCTTGGTGGGCCTGCCGAGCTGGTTGAAGCTGGCCACCGGGGAGGTCTCCGACAGGCCGTAGCCCTCCAGGATGCCGATGCCGAAGGTGGCCTCGAAGTCCTTGAGGACCTCCACGGGAGAGGACGCGCCGCCCGCCACGGCGGTGGTGAGGGAGGCGGGCACCTCGTCGCCGTCGGCGTGGATCTTCGTCAGCATGCCCCAGTACATGGTCGGCACACCCGCGAACAGGGTGACGTTCTCCTTGCGCATCAGCTCCAGCGCGGCGCCGGGCTCGAAGCGCGGCAGGAGGACGAGGGTGGCGCGGCGGCGGAACCCGGCGTTCATGACGACGGTCTGGCCGAAGGAGTGGAAGAGCGGCAGCACCGCGAGGTAAGCGTCGCCGCCCTCGGCGCGCGGGTACATCTCGTCCGAGACCATGGCGTTCATCAGCATGTTCATGTGGGTCAGCTCGGCGCCCTTGGGGCGGCCGGTGGTCCCGCTGGTGTAGAGGATGACGGCGGTGTCGTCGGGCGCGGTCTGCGCCGTCTCGAACTCGCCGGAGACGCCCTCCAGCGCCGCCCAGATCGTCTCGCCGTGCGCCGACTCGGTGGCGAAGGCGGTGGCGGGCAGCACGAAGAAGTGCTCGGTGCCCTCCGCGCCCTCGAAGCCCTGCCGGCCGCGCTCGCCCAGCGGCAGGTCCGGCAGCCCCTCGAAGCAGAAGAGCGCCTTGGCCTCGGAGTCCTGCAGGTGGTAGGTGATCTCCGGGGCCTGCAGCAGGACGTTGAGCGGCACGACGGTCGCCCCGGCCTTGAGGATCCCGAAGTACACGAACGGGAAGTAGGGCAGGTTCGGGCAGGCGAGTGCGACCTTGTCGCCCTTGCCGATCCCGCGCGAGACGAGCAGGTTGGCAACCTGGTTCGCGACGGTGTTGACCAGGGAGTACGGCAGCCGCAGGTCTCCGTAGACCACGGCGGTGCGGTCGGGGCACTCCCGGGCGCTGTCCTCCAGCACGATCGACAGGTTGAGCATGGGTGGGATCCTCCTCCGGACAAGCTCTGGCCCGTTCATCCTGGCAGGCAGAGCATACCTACCGGTAGGTAAGGGAGGTTACGAATTGACGGGTGAAGATCCGGAGCGTATGCAGGTAAGAGCCCGCTTACGGGGAGGCGAGCCGTCCGTCCGGAGGAAGAAGGGGCAGCGCGCATGGAGTACGACTACGTGATCGTGGGGGCCGGCTCGGCGGGCTGCGTCCTGGCGAACCGGCTCTCGGCGGACCCGTCGGTGAGCGTCGCCCTGCTGGAGGCGGGCGGCTCCGACGCCAGGCTCGAGGTCCGCATGCCCGCCGGGTTCGCCAAGCTCTTCAAGACGCCCTGCGACTGGAACTTCACCACCGCCAAGCAGGCCGGGCTGTCCGACCGGGAGCTCTACTGGCCGCGCGGCCGGATGCTCGGCGGCTCCTCCTCGCTCAACGCCCAGATGTGGGTCCGCGGGCACCGGGCCGACTACGACGGCTGGAACGTGCCGGGCTGGTCCTACGACGAGGTCCTGCCGTACTTCCGGCGGGCCGAGCGGCGTGTCGGCAGCAACCGCGGCGGGGTGTACGGCGGTGACGGCCCGATCCACATCTCCGAGCTGCGCAGCCCCAACGTCACCACCGCCGCGTTCCTGGCGGCCTGCGGGGAGATCGGGCTCACCCGGCTGGAGGAGCTGAACGGCCCGTCCAACGAGGGATACTGCCCGACCCCCGTCACCCAGAACCGCGGTCGCCGCTGGAGCGCCGCCGACGCCTATCTCAGGCCCGCCCTCCGGCGGCCCAACCTCACCGTGGTCACCGACGCGCACGCGCGCCGGGTGCTCGTCGAGAACGGCCGCGCGACGGGCGTGGAGTACGGCCCCGGCGCCCCCGACGGCGCCGGTGCCCTCGGCGGTTCCGGCGGTTCCGGCGGAACGGTGGTGCGCGCGCGGCGGGAGGTCATCCTGTCGGCCGGTGCGATCGGCTCTCCCCACCTGCTGATGCTGTCCGGCATCGGCCCGGCGGAGGAACTGCGCGCGGAGGGCGTCGAGCCGCTCCGCGACCTGCCGCAGGTGGGCGCCAACCTCCAGGACCACCTGGCCTCGGGGGTCTTCCTGCAGTGCCCCCGGCCGGTCACGCTCGCCGGGGCCGAGTCGCTGCCGAACCTGCTCCGCTTCCTGGTCGGCCGGAGCGGCATGCTCACCTCCAACGTCGGCGAGGCGGTGGCCTTCATCCGCACCGATCCCGCCGAGCCGGCCCCCGACATCGAGCTGATCTTCGCTCCCGGCCCGTTCGTCGACCACGGCCTGACGCCGCCGTCCGGGCACGGCCTGACCATCGCCTCGATCCTGCTCCAGCCGGAGAGCCGCGGCCGGATCGCGCTGAGCGGCCGCGACGTGGTGATCGACCCCGGCTACCTGACGGCCGAGGCCGACGTCCGGCGGCAGGTGGCCGGGCTGCGCCGGGCCAAGGAGCTGTTCGCCACCGCGGCCCTCGCGCCGTTCGCGGGACCGCCGATGGCCCCGTACTGGGGGCCGGAGACCGACGAGGAGCTCGTCCGCTGGATCCGGGAGCGCAGCGAGACCCTCTACCACCCGGTCGGCACCTGCCGGATGGGTGCGGACGAGGAGTCGGTCGTCGACCCGTCGCTGCGGGTCCGGGGGATCGCCGGGCTGCGCGTCGCCGACGCCTCGGTCATGCCGGTCATCAACCGGGGCCACACCCACGCCCCCACGGTCATGATCGCCGAGAGGGCCGCCGAACTGGTCGCGGCGGATCGGGTGACCGGCCGGGTGGACGGCGCTGCGCCGACCGGGTGAGGAGCGCTGCGCCGAGCCGGTGAGGGGCGGACGGCGCACGCATGAGGGCCGGGCGGCGTCCGGGTGAGCGGGTGTGGCGCGACTCACACTTGACGTAAGTGAGTACTTGCCGAACTCTGAGGCAATGACGGTGAACACGGCGGACATCGACCTGTCAGAGATCCCGTTCTGGGCCCTTCCGCAGACCGAGCGGATGGCGGCCTTCAAGCGCCTGCGCGAGCGGGACCGGCCCGTGTTCGTCAGGGAGAACAAGGTCCCCTTCGTCGGCCACGGGCCCGGCTACTACGCCCTGGTCCGGCACGCGGACGTCTCCGAGGCCAGCAGGAACGCCGGGGTCTTCAGCAGCGAGCCGACGGCCAACAGCATCGTCGACCTGCCCCGGTGGCTGGCGGTCTACTTCGGCTCGATGATCAACATGGACGACCCCCGGCACGCGCGGCTGCGGCGCATCGTGTCGCGGGCGTTCACCCCACGGATCCTGGCCAAGATGGAGGAGGACCTGCAGCGGGCGGCCACCCGGATCGTGGACGAGGCGATCGCGGAGGGCCCCGGCGACTTCGTCACCCAGATCGCCGCCCGGCTGCCGGTCCAGGTCATCTGCGACATGATGGGCATCCCGCCCCGGGCCCACGAGCGGGTGCTGCGCGCCACCAACATCATCCTGGGCAACTCCGACCCGGAGTACACCGGCATCCAGCCCGAGCTCAAGCGCTGGAACGTCGCGCGCGGCCTGGTCAAGCTGATGGGCGCCGGCCGCGAGCTCAACCACCTGGCCGCCCGGCTCGGCCGCGAGCGCCGGGGCCGCTCCACCGGCGACCTGACGAGCCTGCTGGTCAACGGGGAGGAGTCCCTCACCCCGCAGGAGCTCGGCTCGTTCTTCATCCTGCTCGTGGTCGCCGGGAGCGAGACCACCCGCAACGCGATCTCCCACGGCCTGAAGCTGCTCACCGACCACCCCGAGCAGCGCGCGCTGCTGACGGAGGACTTCGAGGGCCGCATCGCCGGAGCGGTGGAGGAGATCGTCCGCTACTCCACCCCGGTGATCCAGTTCCGCCGGACGCTCACCCGCGACCACTCGATGAACGGCATGGACTACCGGCGGGGCGACAAGGTGCTCCTCTTCTACAACTCCGCCAACCGCGACGAGTCCGTCTTCGCCGACCCCGACGCCTTCGACATCACCCGCCAGCCCAACCCGCACGTGGGGTTCGGCGGTCCCGGGCCCCACTACTGCCTGGGCGCCCACCTGGCCCGCCGGGAGATCACGGTGATGTACCGCGAGCTGTTCACCCGGCTGCCGGAGATCCGCTCCAGCGCGGAGCCCTCCTACCTGCTGTCCAACTTCATCAACGGCATCAAGCACCTGCCGTACACCGCCTGACGCGTCCGGCCCGGTCTCGATGCGGCCCGGTCTAGCCGGAGAGCCAGTCCACCTGGCCGGGTGGAGGCAAGCGGTCGTCGACGAGCAGCTCCTCGATCGCGGATATCAACCTGCCGATCGCGGTCTTGGTCCGAGGGAACCGATACGGGCTGCTGTACAGCAGCCCGGGGCACGGTCGCCCATCATGCAGCCGCCCGGCGCGGAGGGTCTCGAAATCGCCGATGTTCTCGGTGAGCAGGCAGCGCTGCTCCTCGACCGCCAGTTCCAGAACCTGGGGATCGGGAAGCCCTCTGCCCTCCGCTCGCTCCGCTATCGCGATGACGTCGTATCCCCGTTCGCGGAGAGCCTCGGCCAATAGAGGCGGGAACATCTCGTCGAGCAGTAGTCGGCCGCTCACGACGCGAGTAGGTCCCGCTCGCGCCTCCATCGGGCTTCGGCCTCTCTTGCCGCGGTGTCGGCTCCCTCGATCTGCGCGTCCACCTCGTCCGGATGGGCGGACCAGTAGCGGGTCGCGGTTCTCACCTGGTGGACGGGCAACCCCGAATATTCGGCGACCATGGCGACGATCTCTTCCGGAGAGGCATCAGGGTCGGAGGCTCGCGTCGCCTTCACCGCTCGGACGATCTCCCATACGTCCGGACCGCCGACGACCACGGCGCGTCTTCCTGTCGGTCCGGTGCGGAACAGCACGCCGGGGTGTTCTTCCATGCGGAGGGCCTCGGTGATGAGCAGGTTGACCGCGGCGGAGACCGACAACCCTGGATGCTCCATGACGAACTTGGCGAGTTTGTCCAGGACCGCATCCTCGAATCGGACGGAGCGCGGGGAGGGTGACATCATGATTACATCGTAGTCATATGTAGTTGAGAAGTCCGCTGATTCGTTTGGTGTGGTTGCCTCTGGCTCGCGGGGCTCGAAGGTGGAAATCGGAGTGAGTCCTCGGTTCGAACGGCCCTTGTGCGGGTCCGCTCTCCAGGCTCTGCCGGCCTTGAAGTCTTGGAGAGGGGAGGGGACGTGTGGGAGGATCGGTGAAACCGAATGCTGTTCTAGTGGAGGCTCGCGTGACGGTTTCGCTGGGCGAGATCGACCTGTCCGATCTGGCGTTCTGGGAGCGGCCGACGGCCGAGCGCGAGGCGGCCTTCGCCGTGCTCCGCGCCCAGCCCGGCCCGGTCCTCTTCCCCGAGCCGCAGATCCCCTTCGCTCCGCCGGGACCGGGGTACTACGCGCTGGTCAGGCATGCCGACGTGGTGGACGCCAGCCGCAACGCGGAGGTCTTCTGCTCGGGCCGGAGCTCGACGAGCATCCAGGACCTGCCGGCGGAGTTCAACGAGTACTTCGGCTCGATGATCAACATGGACGACCCCCGGCACGCGCGGCTGCGGCGCATCGTGTCCCGGGCCTTCACCCCGAAGATGATCGGCCAGTTCGAGGCCGACGTCCAGGCCGAGGCCACCCGGATCGTCGACGCCCTCATCGCCGGGGGGCCCGGCGGCGACTTCGTCACCGAGGTGGCCGCACGGCTGCCCCTGAAGATCATCTGCGACATGATGGGCATCCCCGAGGAGCACTACGGGACGGTCTTCGAGGCGTCGAACATCATCCTGTCCGGCGGGGACCCCGAGTTCATGGACGACCCCGACCGCGCGGCCGAGCTGCTCCTCGGTGCGGGGCAGCGCCTGCAGGACCTGGTCGTCTCCCTCGCCGGCACCGGAGGGGACACCCTCATCACCTCGCTGACCAGCGCCAACATCGACGGCGAGAAGCTGACGATGCAGGAGCTGGGCTCGTTCTTCATCCTGCTGGTGGTGGCGGGCAACGAGACCACCCGCAACGCCATCTCGCACGGCCTGCACCTGTTCACCGAGAACCCCGGCCAGCGGGAACTGCTCCTGGCCGACTTCGACGGGCGCATCGCCGGCGCGGTCGAGGAGATCGTCCGGCTGGCCTCCCCGGTCACCTGGATGCGCCGCACCGTCACCCGCGACCACGAGATGAACGGCCACCCGTACCGCAAGGGCGACAAGGTGCTGCTCTACTACTGGGCCGCCAACCGGGACGAGGAGGTCTTCACCGACCCCCACCGGTTCGACATCCTGCGGACCGAGGGGCCGCACGTGGGCTTCGGCGGGCCGGGGCCGCACTTCTGCCTGGGTGCCCACCTCGCCCGCCGGGAGATCACGGTGATGTTCCGCGAACTGTTCACCCGGATCCCGCAGATCCGCTCGGTCGGCGAGCCCGACCGCCTCCGCTCCAGCTTCATCAACGGCATCAAGCACCTGCGGTGTGATTTCTGAGCGGGGCGGCCCGGCTTCTGATTCCGACGGGCGGGGACGTCCCGGCCGGGCTCCATTGACCTGAGCGAGCACGCCTGCCGATGATGGGCGGTATGAGCGCGATGCCGGGCGAGCACGGGCCGATCACCTCGGCCGCCGACGTCGACCTGTCCGACTACGCCTTCTGGGCCAGGCCGATGAGCGAGCGGGAGCGGGCCTTCGAGCTGCTGCGCGCCCTGCCGCACCCCGCCTTCTACGCCGAGCCGGAGGTCTCCTTCGCGCCCCGGGGCCCCGGCTACCACGCGCTGGCCAGGCACGCCGACATCCTGGAGGCGAGCCGTACCCCCGAGGTGTTCTGCTCGGGGGACGGCGGCGCCACCAACATCCCGGACATGCCGCCGGAGTTCGCCGAGTACTTCGGTTCGATGATCAACATGGACGACCCCCGGCACGCGCGGCTGCGGCGCATCGTGTCCCGGGCCTTCACCCCGAAGATGATCAAAAAGTTCGAGGCCGACGTCGAGGCGGCGGCCACGAAGATCGTCGACGACCTGCTGGACAGGGGGCCGGGCTGCGACTTCGTCACCGAGGTGGCCGCCCGGCTGCCCCTGAAGATCATCTGCGACATGATGGGCATCCCGGAGCGGGACCACGGCTTCGTCTTCGACCGCTCCAACCGGATCCTCGGCGGGTTCGACCCCGAGTACGGCGGAGGCGACCCGGCCACCGTCGCCGAGCACCTGCTCACCGCGGGCATGGAGCTCGACCGGCTGGTGCAGGACCTCGCCGCGCACCGGACCGCGCATCCCACGGGAGACCTCACCTCCGCCCTGGTCAACGCGAACATCGACGGGGAGCGGCTCACCGGCCAGGAGCTGGGCTCGTTCTTCATCCTGCTGGTGGTCGCGGGCAACGAGACCACCCGCAACGCCATCTCCTACGGCCTGCGCCTGCTCACCCGCAATCCCGACCAGCGCGCACTCTGGCTGACCGACATCGACGGCCACGCCCCCGGCGCGGTGGAGGAGATCGTCCGGCTGGCCTCCCCGGTGAACTTCATGCGCCGCAAGGTCACCCGCGACCACGAGATGAACGGCACCCTCTACCGCAAGGGGGAGAAGGTCGTCCTCTACTACTGGTCGGCCAACCGGGACGAGGCGGTCTTCACCGATCCGCTCCGGTTCGACATCCTGCGGACCGAGGGGCCGCACGTGGGCTTCGGCGGGCCGGGGCCGCACTTCTGCCTGGGCGCCCACCTCGCCCGCCGGGAGATCACGGCGATGTTCCGCGAACTCCTCCGCCGGGTCCCGCACATCGAGGGCGGCAGCCCCCAGCGGCTCCACTCCAGCTTCATCAACGGCATCAAGCACATGCCGTGCGACTTCTGACCCGGTCGCGCCGCGCCGAACGGCCGCCCGCCGCGTCCTGGCCGGGCGGAACGGCTGGTCCGCGGTCGTCCCGACCGGACGGAGGGGCTAGCCCGCGGTCGTCCTGACCGCCTTGAAGACGGTGTTGACGTCGGGCAGCAGCTCCTTCTTGGTGTCCGGCACCGACATGTAGACGATCGAGGGCAGGTCGGCCCCGGTGCTCACGGCCGCCACGACCACGGTGGTCACGGACCCGTCCGAGGTGATCTCGTAGGCGGCCAGCTGGGCGGGCAGACCGCCGACCGACAGGGTCTGCTGGGCGGTCTTGCGGGCGCTGTTGCCCTCGGGGAAGAACTTCTTGCGCGCGGCGAGGGTGACCGCGTTGATCACCGGGGCGAGGTTCTCCGGCGAGGTGTAGCGGCTCTTCAACCGGGGCGAGAGCGGGCCCGACATCACCTGCGCGGACTGGGGCCTGCCCGCGGAGTCCTGCCCGGCCGGGACGTACTGCCGGGTGCTGAAACCGTACGTCGTGGGCACGGTCGGGCGGCTGTCCAGCCGCCACGGCGCGCCGAGCCGGGGGAGGGTCAGCGCGGCCCTGGTGTCGGTGAGGGTGCCGGCCACGGGTGACGGCTCGCCCTGGAACCTCGGCAGGCGGGGGACCTTCTTCGGCGCCGTGCTCGGCTTGGGGGTGGCGGAGGGCCGGGTCGCGGCGGCCGCGCTGCCGTCGTCGGTGGCGGCCAGCGGGCCGGCCAGGAACGCCCAGAGCGCCGCGCCGACCAGCGCGATCGCCGCGGACCCGGCGAGCGCGAAGACCCACACGGGCCTGCCCTGCCCGGCGAGGTCCTCCTCCTCGCCCATGGCCTGGTAGTTGTCGCCGAAGACGGTGTTCCACAGCTCCTGCTGACGCTCCGGAGGCGGGGTCTTCGGCCCGCTGATCTGGCCGGCGGTGACGAACGGCCGGTTCGGATCGGAGGGGTCCCGGCTCAGGTGGCCGCCCGCCCGGTCCTGCGCGGGTCCCTGCCCCGGGTGGCCCGGCTGCGGCCCTGGTCCTCCCGGGTGCGGGAGCCGTCCGGGCTGCGTGACCTGCCCCGGGTCGCCGGGCCGTCCCGGGCCCGGGTGCCCGCCCGGTCCGGTCCGGGCCGGGTCGCCCACGGGAGCGGAGCCACCGGCCGGCGCGCCGAAGGCGGCGGTCCGGGCGAAGGGGTCCGCGGAGGCGAACGGGTCGGGTTTGGCGAAGGGGTCCGCGGAGGCGAACGGGTCGGGTTTGGCGAAGGGGTCCGCGGAGGCGGAGGGGCCGGGACCCGTGCCGGGCGGAGGCGTCCAGTCGGGCCGGGGGTCCGCGGCGGGGGGGTTCCACCCGGGCCGGGAGTCCGCGGCGGGGGGATTCCAGCCCGGGCGCGAGTCCGTGCCGTGGGGCGGCGTCAGATCAGGCGAGGAGTCCGCGGCGGGGGGGTTCCACCCGGGCCGGGAGTCACCGGTGGGCGCAGGCGTCCAGTCGGGCCGCGAGTCCGTGCCGGGCGGAGGCGTCCAGCCAGGCCGGGAATCGACCCAGGCCGGTGCGAAGGCGGAGGCCGGCGTCCCGGAGGAGGGGGCGTCCCACCCGCCGTTCTCCGCGGGGGGCGGGGCGGACGGGCGCGCGGCGGTGTTCTCGTGGGACGGCGCGGGTCGCCGGGCGCCGCCACCGCCCTGGGCGCCGGAGGCGTCCGCACCGAACATCTGCTGCCACGAGCGGTTGCCGGGGACCGAGGCCGGCCGGGTGGCATCGCCCCCGGGCGGCCCGTCCTGAGGGAGGCGGGGAGCGGTGCCGAGCGGGTCGCCCGTCCGCGCCGGCGGGGTCTCGGGTGCTTCCTGCCATGCCGGAGGCTGCTGGGGCCGGCTGGAATGATCCGAGGCCATGGATTCCTTACCTCCCGCATGGGTGCCCGAATTATGGGTATTGGGCATGCTCTCATGTGAGGCGGGGTGATTCGCAGGGAAACGGAGGAACGCTTCCCTGAACTGAAGGCCGGTGGGATCGGTCGGAGGGTCCTGCAGGGGCAGGCCCGCCTCCATGGGATCCGGGCCCTGCCCCGGCTCTGCTGAGTGCGCCACGGTGAAAAGGGTAAACGTCCGGGACAGGCGAGGTCACAACGGATCCATCCCCATCGCGTCTCGATCATCCCGGATGCGTGGTCGTCCCCATTGTGCTGACCTGGCGGTTCCGGTGTCTCGGTTTTGCCGTGATCGGGTGCGTTCTTCCCGGTCACGAAGGAGGATTGCGAACTGCGATAGGCTTGCACTATGCGTGCCGCGGCCCTGCTGCTTACCAGGCCGCATCGGCTCTCCCGGCGTTAGGGGGCGCCCCGCGGATCCCGCCGCGCGAGGCCGTACGGCCCGCCGCGACAGGCGCAGGATCGACGGGGTGCGCTCCACGCCTCACCGATGCGGCTGCCCTTCGCGTGAGCGGAGGGTTTTTCTATTGGGGCCGGATGGGTCCAGATCATCTGCGCAGACGTACACCGAGGGAAGAAACGTGAGCGAGCGAGCCGACATGCGACGCGAAGAGCAGCACTACGACCCGCAGGCACTGCAGGTCAAGTGGGGACAGCGGTGGGAGGAGCTGGACCCCTTCCGGGCCTCCGACGACCCCGCGGACACCCGCGAGAAGCGCTACGTGCTCGACATGTTCTCCTACCCCTCCGGCGACCTGCACATGGGTCACGCCGAGGCGTTCGGCATCGGCGACGTCGTCGCGCGCTACTGGGTGCAGAAGGGCTACAACGTCCTGCACCCCGTCGGCTGGGACTCCTTCGGCCTGCCCGCGGAGAACGCCGCGATCAAGCGCAACGCCCACCCCGCCGAGTGGACCTACGCCAACATCGAGACCCAGGCCGCCTCCTTCAAGCGCTACGGGGTCTCCTTCGACTGGTCGACCCGCCTGCACACCAGCGACGCCGCCTACTACCGGTGGACCCAGTGGCTGTTCCTGCGCTTCTTCGAGCGCGGCCTGGCCTACCGCAAGGGCGGCCTGGTCAACTGGTGCCCGAACGACCAGACCGTGCTGGCCAACGAGCAGGTCGTCGGCGGCCGGTGCGAGCGCTGCGGCGCCGAGGTGGTCCGCCGCGAGCTGACCCAGTGGTACTTCAAGATCACCGAATACGCCGACCGGCTGCTGGAGGACATGACGCAGCTGGAGGGCGGCTGGCCCGAGCGCGTGCTGAGCATGCAGCGCAACTGGATCGGCCGCTCCGAGGGCGCCGACGTCGAGTTCGCGATCGAGGGCCGCGACGAGCCGGTCACGGTCTACACCACCCGCCCCGACACCCTGTACGGCGCGACCTTCTTCGTGGTCGCCCCGGACGCCCCGCTGGCCGAGGAGATCGTCTCCGACGGGCAGCGGGCGGCCTTCGAGGCCTACCGGGCCGAGGTGGCCAAGCTGAGCGACATCGACCGGCTCTCCACCGACAAGGAGAAGACGGGCGTCTTCCTGGGCCGCTACGCGATCAACCCGGTCAACGGCGAGCGCATGCCGGTCTGGGCGGCCGACTACGTGCTGTCCGACTACGGCCACGGCGCCATCATGGCCGTGCCCGCGCACGACCAGCGCGACCTGGACTTCGCCCGCGCCTTCGACCTGCCGGTCCGGGTCGTGGTCCACACGGGCATGGCCGACCCGGGCGAGACGGGCGTGGCGACCTCCGGTGACGGGGAGATGGTCAACTCCGGCCCCCTGGACGGCCTGGACAAGACCTCCGCGATCCGCAGGATCATCGAGATCCTGAGCGAGCGGGGCACGGGCAGGGCCACGGTCAACTTCCGGCTGCGCGACTGGCTGCTGTCGCGCCAGCGCTTCTGGGGCTGCCCGATCCCGATCGTCCACTGCGCCGACTGCGGCGAGGTGCCCGTCCCGGACGAGCAGCTCCCGGTCACCCTGCCCGACCTGCGCGGCGAGGCCCTGGCGCCCAAGGGGGCCTCCCCGCTGGCCTCGGCCGCCGACTGGGTCGAGACGGCCTGTCCGAAGTGCGGCGGCGCCGCCCGGCGGGACACCGACACGATGGACACCTTCGTCGACTCCTCGTGGTACTACCTGCGCTACGTGGACCCGGACTACACCGGCGGCCCGTTCGACGTGGAGAAGGTCCGCCAGTGGGGCCCGATCGACCAGTACGTCGGCGGAGTGGAGCACGCGATCCTGCACCTGCTGTACTCCCGGTTCTTCACCAAGGTCCTGCACGACATGGGCATGGTCGACTTCACCGAGCCCTTCACCCGCCTGCTCAACCAGGGCCAGGTGATCAACCAGGGCAAGGCGATGTCCAAGTCGCTGGGCAACGGCGTGGACCTGGGCCGGCAGATCGACGCCTTCGGCGTGGACGCCGTCCGGCTGACCATGATCTTCGCCGGTCCGCCCGAGGACGACATCGACTGGGCCGACGTCTCGCCCGCCGCGTCGCAGAAGTTCCTGGCCCGCGCCTTCCGGGTGATGACCGACGCCGGCGAGGCCTCCGCCCCGGGCGTCGACTTCGCCACCGGTGACCTGGGACTGCGCAGGGTCGTGCACCGGACCGTCGACGAGGTCACCAAGCTGGTCGAGACCCACCGCTTCAACGTGGCGGTGGCCCGCATGATGGAGCTGACGAGCGCGGCCCGCAAGGCCATCGACTCCGGTCCCGGCGCCGCCGACCCGGCGGTCCGGGAGGCCGCCGAGGCGCTGGCCGTCATGCTGTCGCTGGTCGCGCCGTACACGGCCGAGGAGGGCTGGGAGCGCCTGGGCCACCCGGCCTCGGTCGCCCGGGCGGGCTGGCCGGTCGCCGAGGCCGCCCTGCTGGTCGAGGAGTCCGTCACCTGCGTCGTGCAGGTCGCCGGGAAGGTCCGCGACCGGCTGGAGGTCTCCCCGGAGATCTCCGAGGACGACCTGCGGGCCCTGGCACTGGCCTCGGACAAGGTCCAGGGCTTCCTGTCCGGTACTCCGCGCAAGGTCATCGTCCGCGCGCCGAAGCTGGTCAACATCGTCCCCTGAGGCGACGGGAAGGGGGCGGGTTCCCGAGGGAGCCCGCCCCCACGGTGCTCCGCGCCGCCGCGACGCGCGCCGTCGAGGCCCCGGTGCGGGCCCGGTCCGTCATGACCGGGGCGTCACGACCGGCGCGTCACGACCGGGATTTCACGGCCTGGGCGATCCGGTCCAGGATCTCCGAGAGGATCGGGCCCGAGGTGGCGAAGTTCAGCCGGGCGAAGCCCTCTCCGCCGGGGCCGAACGGCGGTCCCGGGCTGAGCATCACCCGCGCCTCGCGCTTCAGGAACCCGGCGGGGTCCTCGCCCAGAGCCAGGTCCGTGAAGTCCAGCCAGGCCAGGTAGGTGGCTTCGGGGACCCGGTAGCGCACGCCTGCGGGGAGCGCTCCGGCGACCAGGATCCGGTTGCGGTCGAGCGCCGTCCTGACCTCCTCCAGCCAGCCGTCCCCGTGCGTCCAGGCCGCGACGGTCGCGTCGACCCCGAACACGTGGGCCGCGCCGTACAGGTGCCTGGGCTGGGCGGTCATGGCGGCACGCAGCGCGGGCGGGCCGAAGTGCGCCACCGAGCAGCGGATGCCGCCCAGATTGAAGGCCTTGGTGGCGGAGGTCAGCGTGACGGTCCGCTCCGGCAGCAGCGTGGCGAAGGGGACGTGCACGGACGGGGCGTGGGTCAGGTCGGCGTGGATCTCGTCGGAGACGACCAGCAGGTCGTGGCGTTCGGCGAGCTCGGCGAGGGTTGTCAGCTCCTCGCGGGTGAACGAGCGCCCGGTCGGGTTCTGCGGGTTGACCAGCAGCAGCACCCGGCAGCGGCCCTCGGCGAGCCGGGCGGCCAGGGCGTCGGCGTCGAAGCTCCAGGATCCGTCCGCGGGCTCCATCGGGATCGGAAGCGGCGGCCGGTCCATGTCGGCGAGCGTCTCCAGGAAGGGCGGATAGGTGGGGACGTGCAGCGCCACCTGGTCGCCGGGCCGGGTGGCGACGTGCAGGACGACCTGGAGGGCCTGGTTGATGTCGGTGAAGGAGCGCACGTGGGCCGGGTCGGCGCGCCAGCCGTGCCGCCGCTCCATCCGCGCGGCGAAGGCCTCCGCCAGCGGACCGTCCCCGAGCCGGTCGAGCCAGGCGGGGTATCCGAGGTCGCCGCGGACCCGGCGGGCCAGGGCCTCCCGTACGGCGGAGGCGACCGGGAAGTCCATGTCCGCGATCCACGCGGGGATCACCCCGGGGTCGGCGAGGGACCACTTCGCCCCGTCCCGGGCGGTCAGGCTCTCCAGCGTCAGATCGTTCAGATCGGATGTGTCGCTCACCGCCCCAGCCTAGGCGGGGGCGGCGAGCATGCGGAGGCCGCGGTCCGGGACGGGTGCGAACCGGACGGGTCCGGAGGCCCGGGCCGTGCTGCCGCCCGCGGAGCGCGTGCGAACCGGGGGCGGCCGGAGGCTCAGGCCGGTCCGACCCCGCGGCCGGCGCCGGTCGCGGGGGCTGCGACTCAGAGCTTGCGGAGGACCGCCACGACCTTGCCGAGGACGGTCGCCTCGTCACCCGGGATCGGGTCGTAGTTGGAGTTGTGCGGGACCAGCCAGATGTGACCGTCCCTGCGCTTGAAGGTCTTGACCGTGGCCTCGCCGTCGATCATCGCCGCGACGATGTCGCCGCTGTCGGCGACCGGCTGCTGGCGCACGACCACCCAGTCGCCGTCGGCGATGGCCGCCTCGATCATCGAGTCACCGGTCACCTGGAGCAGGAAGAGCGTGCCCTCGCCGACGAGTTGCTTGGGCAGGGCGAAGACGTCTTCGATGCTCTCCTCGGCGAGGATGGGGCCACCGGCGGCGATCCGGCCGACCAGGGGCACGTAGGAGGCCGTCGGGCGGCTGACGGGCGCCTCGTCGGTGCTCGCGTCGGGATCCACCCAGAGCACGGGCTCGCCGGGCAGGCGGACCTCCAGCGCACGGGGACGATGCGGGTCACGCCGCAGATAGCCCTTGCGCTGCAACGCCGTCAACTGGTGGGAGACACTGGAGGTGCTGGTGAGCTGCACCGCCTCGCCGATCTCGCGCATCGACGGGGGGTAGCCCCGCTGCTGCACCGAATCGCGGATCACCTCGAGGATCTTGCGCTGCCTGGGGGTGAGGCCGAGGGAGTCACGCCTGCGCACCGCCAGGTCACTGACGGCCGCACCGTTCTCTTTGTGCTCGCTCATGCGATCTCCTCGCCTCCCGGTCTGTATTCCTCATGTCGCACACAGCGACCGTACCGCCGTCGAAGATCATCTTCAAACAATTGTTCGAGTCTTCCTCGAAATCGGCGACGGCGTGGTGTACAACATCGTACGGGAGTTCGATCGACACCGTGTTCGATTCACCGATCTTTCTTCGACCTGTGTTCGGCCAGGCCGGGGCGATGGGAGGGCCATGGAGGCGACCACGCGGACAGGGCGATCCCGACGGGGGCGGGCGTCCGGGCGGTCCCGGCCGCACCTGCGGCTGATCGAGGGCGGAAGGGCGCACCTCCGGGCGGCGGACGGCGGCCGCCCGGGGCCGGGCGGGGGCCGGTCGCGGGCGACGGGGGAGGGGCGCTCCGGAGGCGCGGGCGAAGGCCGGCCGGGCGGGTCGGGCGGGAGGCGGCCGCATCCGGGAGCGGGCGGGCGGGCGCGCCGGAGGCCGGCGACCGGGCGGGGGGCCGGGGCGCGGAGAGGGGGCCGCCGCCCCGCCGCTCCGCCCCTCCGGCTCACCCGCCGGGGCAGGGGTGCGGCGGTGATCGTGCTGCTCGCGGCCGGTCTCGTCGTCCTCTGGGTGATCGCACGCCTGCTGCCCGCCTAGGGCGAGGCGCGGGAGGGGCGTGGGGCGGGAGGCCGGCGACACGCCCGAGTGGCCCCCCTGATCAGCGCCTTCACTCGGGACCCGCCGATCAACTTGCGTTCATCGGCGCGCACTTCTACGGTTGCACCACAACATCTAGTGGCACCACCCGCCCCGTTTCACCATAAGTTGTGTTTCTGTTACCGCACTTCACCTCCGCTGGTGAAGGAGTGCGGGCATTTCCGCATGGCATGGCACGGCGGCGCGTGGGGCAGGTGAACCGGTCAGGGAGGCGACGCACGTGCACTGTCCGTTCTGTCGTCATCCTGACACGCGGGTCATCGACAGCCGGTCCACGGAGGACGGCGGGGCCATCCGCCGCAGGCGCACGTGCCCGCAGTGCGGGCGCAGGTTCACCACGCAGGAGACGGTCCTGCTGATGGTGAGCAAGCGCAGCGGGGTGACGGAGCCGTTCTTCCGGGACAAGGTGATCGCCGGGGTCCGGCGGGCGTGCCAGGGACGGCCCGTCAGCGAGGACTCCCTGGCGCAGCTGGGCCAGCGGGTCGAGGAGAGCATCCGGGCGACCGGAGCCGCCGAGATCCCCGCCCACGAGGTCGGGCTGGCGATCCTGGGTCCGCTCCGCGAGCTGGACGAGGTCGCCTACCTCCGCTTCGCCTCCGTCTACCGGGGGTTCGAGACGCTGGCCGACTTCGAGGCCGAGATCGAGCAACTGCGGGCGGACCGTTCCGCCCCGCAGGACTGAGGAAGTCGATCCCCGGGCGCCGGGGGACATGAGGCGGCGCGTTGATTGGTCCGACTCGCGGGCTCCGTTCGGAGTCCGGAAGGGGGAAGTCATGACGGAGACGGTCAGCGGTACGGCGGCGCGCGGGGGCAGGCGCCCGCGCAAGGGGCTGAAGATGAAGCGCATCTTCACCACCCCCGGCGTGCACCCGTACGACGAGGTGGCCTGGGAGCGCCGTGACGTCGTCATGACCAACTGGCGCGACGGCTCGGTCAACTTCGAGCAGCGCGGCGTGGAGTTCCCCGCCTCCTGGTCGGTCAACGCGGCCAACATCGTCACCACCAAGTACTTCCGGGGCGCCGTCGGCACCCCGCAGCGCGAGTGGAGCCTCAAGCAGCTCGTCGACCGCGTGGTGGGCGTCTACACCCGGACCGGCGTCGAGGAGGGCTACTTCGCCACCGACGAGGACGCCGAGATCTTCGACCACGAGCTCAAGCACGCCCTGGTCAACCAGGTCTTCAGCTTCAACTCGCCGGTCTGGTTCAACGTCGGCACGGCCTCGCCGCAGCAGGTCAGCGCCTGCTTCATCCTGGCCGTGGACGACCAGATGGAGTCCATCCTCGACTGGTACAAGGAAGAGGGCGTGATCTTCAAGGGCGGTTCGGGCTCCGGCGTGAACCTCTCCCGGATCCGTTCCTCCAAGGAGCTGCTCTCCAGCGGCGGCACCGCCAGCGGCCCGGTCTCCTTCATGCGCGGCGCGGACGCCTCCGCCGGCACCATCAAGTCGGGCGGTGCGACCCGCCGGGCGGCCAAGATGGTCGTCCTCGACGTCGACCACCCCGACATCGAGGAGTTCATCGAGACCAAGGCGCGCGAGGAGGACAAGATCCGCGCGCTGCGCGACGCCGGGTACGACATGGACCTGGGCGGCAAGGACATCGTCTCCGTCCAGTACCAGAACGCCAACAACTCCGTGCGCGTCTCCGACGAGTTCATGCGCGCGGTGGAGAAGGGCGAGCGGTTCGGCCTGCGCGCCCGCCTCACCGGGGAGGTCATCGAGCAGGTCGACGCCCGCGACCTGTTCCGCAAGATGGCGACCGCCGCCTGGGAGTGCGCCGACCCCGGCGTGCAGTACGACGACACGATCAACGACTGGCACACCTGCCCGGAGACGGGCCGCATCACCGCCTCGAACCCGTGCTCGGAGTACGTCCACCTGGACAACTCCTCCTGCAACCTGGCCAGCATCAACCTGCTGAAGTTCCTCGCCGACGACGGCTCCTTCGACATCCAGAACTTCGTGAAGATCACCGAGCTGATCATCACCGCGATGGACGTCTCCATCTGCTTCGCCGACTTCCCGACCGAGAAGATCGGCGAGACCACCCGCGCCTACCGCCAGCTCGGCATCGGCTACGCCAACCTGGGCGCGCTGCTCATGGCCACCGGCCACGCCTACGACTCCGACGGCGGTCGCGCCGTCGCCGCCGCCATCACCTCCCTGATGACCGGCGCCTCCTACCGCCGCAGCGCCGAGCTGGCCGCGGTCGTGGGACCGTACGACGGCTACGCCCGCAACGCCGACGCGCACAAGCGCGTCATGGGCAAGCACTCCGCCGCCAACGACGAGCTGCGCACGCTGGACGCCGTGGACGGCGCCATCCACGCCGAGGCCACCCGGCAGTGGGCCGAGTGCCTCAAGCTCGGCGAGCGCAACGGCTACCGCAACGCCCAGGCCTCCCTGCTGGCGCCCACCGGCACCATCGGCCTGATGATGGACTGCGACACCACCGGCATCGAGCCGGACCTGGCGCTGGTCAAGTTCAAGAAGCTCGTCGGCGGCGGCTCCATGCAGATCGTCAACCAGACGATCCCGCGGGCGCTGGCGAAGCTCGGCTACCCCGGCGAGCAGGTCGAGGCGATCGTCGAGTTCATCGCCGAGCACGGCCACGTCGTCGACGCGCCGGGGCTGCGGCCCGAGCACTACGAGGTGTTCGACTGCGCCATGGGCGAGCGGGCCATCGCCCCGATGGGCCACGTCCGGATGATGGCCGCCACCCAGCCGTTCCTGTCCGGGGCGATCAGCAAGACCGTCAACCTGCCCGAGTCCGCGACCGTCGAGGACATCGAGCAGGTCTACCTGGAGGGCTGGAAGCTCGGCCTGAAGGCCCTGGCCGTCTACCGCGACAACTGCAAGGTCGGCCAGCCGCTCTCCGCCTCGGGCAAGAAGACCGAGGCGGACAAGGCGGACAAGGTGGACAAGGCCGAGACCTCCGCCGAGCCGCAGGTCAAGGTGGTGGAGATCAGCCGCCCGACCCGCCGCCGGCTGCCCAACCAGCGGCCCAGCACCACGACCCGCTTCACCGTGGCCGGGGCCAAGGGCTACATGACCGCCTCGTGCTACCCCGACGACGGCCTCGGCGAGGTCTTCCTGAAGATGTCCAAGCAGGGCTCGACCCTGGCGGGCGTCATGGACGCCTTCTCCGTGGCCATCTCGATCGGCCTGCAGTACGGCGTGCCGCTGGAGACCTACGTCAGCAAGTTCGTCAACATGCGGTTCGACCCGGCGGGCATGACCGACGACCCCGACATCCGCATGGCCGCCTCGGTGGTGGACTACATCTTCCGCCGGCTGGCCCTGGACCACCTGCCCTACGAGGAGCGCGCCGCCCTCGGCGTCTTCTCCGCCGCCGAGCGGGCCGCCCAGCAGCGCGGTGAGGACCCGGCCGCCGTCCAGTCCGAGCAGGTCATCGCCGAGCTGGCCACCTCGGCCCCGATCGAGCAGCCCCAGCAGCGCGCCGAGGCGGTGACCGCGACCCCGGCCGTGGCCCGGCGGGAGTCCGGCGAGGGCGGTTCCCTGGAGTCCCACCAGGGCCGCACCGCCGACGCGCCGCTCTGCATGACCTGCGGCACGAAGATGCGCCCCGCGGGCAGCTGCTACGTCTGCGAGGGCTGCGGCTCCACCAGCGGCTGCAGCTGAGAACCGGCGGGGCCGCGCCAGGCGCACCGCCCCACGGGACGGACCGCGGACGGCCCCGCCGACCGCCGCCCCTCCGGGCCGCCACGCAGGCGGCCCGGAGGGGCGGCGGTCATGGAGCGTCGGGCCTTCCCCCGGCGGACTCTTCGAGCGCCTTCCACTCCCCGGTGAGATCGCTGCCGGTGACGGTCTCCCCGAAGCTCATCTCCCGCCCTCCTTGAGCCTGTCGATCCGCGAGGTGATGTACTCCCATTTCGCCCAGAACGTCGCGAGTCTGTCGCGCCCCGCGTCGTTGAGCGCGTAGAACTTGCGCGGCGGGCCCAGCCCGGACGGTCGTTTCGTCACCTGGACGAGCCCGTTCTTCTCCAGTCGCAGCAGGATGGTGTAAACCGTCCCCTCGACGACGTCGGCGAAGCCGAGCTCGTTCAACCGGCGCGTGATCGCGTATCCGTAGGTCTCCTCACTGCCGATGATCTCAAGCACGCAGCCTTCGAGCGTGCCCTTCAGCATCTCCGTCAGGTCGTCCATCGTGGGTCCTCTTCGGCCTCTCGGTACTATGTGATACCGAGTACTACTAAACGGTACCACAGAGTAGTGAGCCGGGGGACTTCACGGGGCCGGAGACGGGTTGCCGATCGCCTCCTGCGATGTGCGGCCGCACGGGGGCGGTCGTGGCGGCCCCGTGCACCGGTGACGGCGGTCGACGCGGGAGGCGGCGAGCCGATCGCCGCCCCCGTTCACGAGGCGCCGGGCCCGGCGGCCGGCCGGGCGGTCACGGCGCGAGCCGTTCCAGGACCTTCGCGACGCGCTCGACGTCGGCCTCGGTGGTGCGCCAGTTGCTGAACGCGGCGCGCAGTGCCGGCACCCCGCCGTAGACCGTGGGCGTGAGGAAGGCCTCGCCGGACTCGATGATCGCCGACACCAGCTCCCCGGCGCGCTCCGGGGAGTGGGCCGGTGTGAAGCAGACCACGTTGAGCCGGACGGGGGCCAGCAGGCGGTAACCGGGCAGCGCGGCGACGCGCTCGCCGAGCAGTCCGGCCAGCGCGATGTCGCGCCGGACGATCTCGGCGTGGCCCTCGCGGCCGTAGGCGGCGAGCGTGAACCAGGCGGGCAGGGCGCGCAGCCGCCGGGAGTTCTCCGGGGTCAGGTGGACCAGGTCCACCCGGTCCAGGTCGTCGCCGAGCGGCCCGAGGTAGGCGGCGGAGTTGGCGAAGACCCGGGCCTGCAGGTCGCGGCGGCGGGTGAACTGGACCGCGCTGTCGTAGGGGACGTTCAGCCACTTGTGCAGGTCCACGCAGACCGAGTCGGCCTCGCCGAGCCCGTCGACCAGGCCGGCGTGGTCCGGCGAGAGCGCGGCGAAGGCGCCGAAGGCCGCGTCCACGTGCAGCCAGAAGGGGTACCGCTCGCGCAGGGCGACGATCGCCCGCAGGTCGTCGAAGTCGACGGTGTCGACCGTCCCCGCGTTGGCGACCACGATCGCGGGCGCGCCGCCGAGGGACTCCAGCGCCTCCTCCAGCCGGGCCGGGTCGACGGCCTCCCGTCCGGGCAGCGCGTCGACCCTCCGCAGCGCGGAGCGCCCCAGCCCGAGCATGGACAGGGCCTTGCCGACGCTGGAGTGCGGGCTCGCCGAGAGCACGGGGACGGGACCGAGGGCCGCCGCCCCCTGCTCGGACACGCGGACGCCGCGCCGTTCGCCCACCCACTCCCGGGCGATGGCCAGGCCGGTGAAGTTGGACATCGTGGCGCCGCTGACGAAGGCCCCGGCGTGCTGTGGGGGCAGGCCGAACAACTCGCGCAGCCAGGCCACGGTCTCCCGCTCCAGGTCCGGGGCGCTGGAGTCGATGCCGGAGGTGGGGTTCTGGTCCAGCGCGCCGGTGAGCCAGTCGCCGGCCAGCGAGGCGGGGGTGGCGCCGCCGGTGACGAAGCCCAGGTAGCGGGGGCCGGCGCTGGCGGCGAAACCCGGCTCCCAGCGCCGGGCGAAGGCCTCCATCGCCCCCGCCGCGCCGGTCCCGGCCGCCGGCAAGGGCTCGGGCGCGGGAGGCGCGGCGGCCACGGCGACCGGGCGGTCGTCCAGTCCCGTGAGGAGTCGTACGGCGCGGGCCCGCGTCTCGTCGAGCAGGGCGGGCAGGCGGGCGAGATCGTCGCCGAGTCGTGGGTGCATGGCAGAACCGTAGGGGAGGCGCACGCGCCCGGTCCTGGTCCAATCACGACAGACTGGACCGGTGTCCAGCATCCTGCCGGCCGGGTGGCGCCGACCCGGGTCCTCCCTGGCCGACTCCCTGGCCGAGGCCCTGCGCGAGGCGGTGCTCGACGGGCGGATCCGGGTCGGCGACCGGCTCCCGGCCGAGCGGCGGATGGCCGCCGAGCTGGGAGTCAGCCGGGGGACCGTCACCGCGGCGCTGGCCCGTCTGCGCGCGGCGGGCTGGCTGGCCACCCGGCACGGCAGCGCGAGCACGATGCGGTTGCCCCCGGACGTGGGGGAGCGCTTCGCGCCGCTCTCGGCGGACCGGCCGGGGGCGCCCCTCGACCTGCGCCGGGCGGTTCCCGCCGCACCGGGCGAGGTCTACGCCGACGCGGTGCGGCGTGCGCTGGACCGGTCGGCACGGATCTTCCTGGAGGGCGGGGAGCCGGGGCAGGGACTGCCCGAGCTGCGGGAGGCGATCGCCCGGCGGTACACCGGGCAGGGACTGGCGACGCTGCCCGACCAGATCCTGGTCACCTCCGGGGCCCGAGCCGCGCTGGCGCTGCTGGCCGGGAGCCTCGGCCGCGGCCGGGTCGCCGCGGTGGAGAACCCGGCGTACGCCGACACGCTCGCCGTCCTGCGCAGGTCCGGAGTACGGATCGCCCCGTTGCGGGTCACCACCGAGGGCTGGGACCCCGGCCAGCTGGCGGCGGCCTTCCGCGAGGCCGCGGGCGGGCTCGCGCTGCTGGTCCCCGACTTCCAGAACCCGACCGGAGCCCTGATGGACGCCGGGACCCGCCGGGAGGTCGCCGAGCTCGCGGCCCGGCACCGGGTGACCGTGATCGCGGACGAGACCATGCGGGACATGGACCTGCGCGACGACCCGCGGCCGGAGCCGCGCATCCGGCGAGCCGTCTGCGTCGGCTCGCTGAGCAAGACCGTGTGGGGCGGGCTGCGGATCGGGTGGATCCGCGGTTCCGCCGGGCTCGTCCGGGAACTGCTGCTCGACCCCCTGTGCGGCCCGTGCACGCCCGCGCCCATGGAGCAGCTGGTGGCCTGCGAGCTGCTGCCGCGGATCGAGCCGGTGCTCGCGCGCCGCAGGGCCGAGCTCCGGGAGCAGCGCGACCACCTGGTGCGGCTGCTGGACGGCGACGACGCGTGGACCTTCACGGTTCCTCAGGGCGGTCTGGCCCTCTGGCTCCGGCTGACCGGGACGTCGGGCGACGCGCTCGTCCGCCGGGCCGCGTCCCTCGGGCTCGGCCTCCTCGCCGGTTCGGCCTTCTCGGTCGATGGGACGCCGGTCGACCGGGTGCGGCTGCCGTACACGGTCCCGGCCGGGACGCTCGACCGGGCCGTGGCGCTGCTGCGGGAGGCGATGGACGACCGGCACGGCGGCGGCCAGGGGGCGTCCGGCCGGGACCGGTGATCTCCGAAAGCCCTGGAAATGCGGAAAGACCCGCACGAGGCGGGTCTTTTCCGGATTGCTCGGGTCGTGGCGCGATCCGCTTCAGGCCGCGGGAGTGGGCCCGCTCGCGAGAGGGAGACGGACGACGTTCCGGCCCGTGTAGGCGCGCAGATCGACGACCTTGGCATCACCGCTCGTCCTGCGGCGCGTTCCGGAACGGATGTCCCGGATCTTGAGTCGCGTGACGTACGGCGGCACGGCCACAAGCCTCTTCATTGAGCCCCCCGGCGTGATTGTTCCGTTATGCGCACTATGCACTTAATCGTATAAGACGACCGTAAAGATCTTGTCAGTAGGGGAGCCGTCGCCCCGACGGCGACCTGAGGTCCAGGTCGGACGTCCGGGTGGGGCGGCGGCGGCCGCGCGGCCGGGTGATCCTGATGCGTCGCATGATCGGCCCCTTTCCTCGCCCTCGACTATGGCCGCTCCCGCTTGACGTGCGATTGGCAACCGCTTGCCTGGCGGCTTCCGTGGCGTCCACGGCGGCAAACCTATAGGTGTGACGCGTCCGGGTTCAATGGGTTTCGTGACTCCGGGACTTTCCGTTCTCACTCCCCGTGACGGCGGACCGGCGCGTCGGATGTGCGGTTCTGGGTAGACCCCTCCGGGAAACGCCACGAGTTTTCGGGGGGAAACATGGCACAGTGCGAAGTCTGCGGGAACGACTACGACATGAGTTTCGAGGTGCACGCCCAGGGGGCGGTGCACACCTTCGACTGCTTCGAGTGCGCGATCCAGATGATGGCGCCGATCTGCGAGCACTGCGGGGTCCGGATCGTCGGACACGGGGTCGAGGCCGACCGGCGCTGGTACTGCTGCGCGCACTGCGCCCGCAGCGAGGGGGAGAGCACGATCGTCGACCGGGCCGACATCCCGGTGCAGCAGGGCCTGCGGCAGGGGGTGGCGAAGACCGCCCGGCGGTAGGCCCGCCGGCGACGCCGTCTCGGGGACGTCGGCGGCGCCGCCTCCGGGCGCGGTTGTGAAGGCGCGGTCGTGGTGGGTTCCGGGACGCGGGAGTCCCGGCGTCAGCGGACGGGCGGGGAGACCGCGGCCGGGCGCCTTTCGCGGACGACCGCCGCAGCCACCAGGGCGACCAGGCCGATCAGCTGGGCCACGGCCGACCAGAGACCGAGGACCACGCTCACCGGGGCGGCCAGCGCCCCGGCGATCCGCAGGTGGTTGCCGCCGATTCCCAGCACCCGGCGGAACCAGGCGCTGCCCGCCAGGAAGAGCGTGACGCCGACGGCCAGGGTGGCGGCGGCCGCGGGTTTGAGCGGGTCGATCGGATGGCCGATCGCCTTCTTGACCCCGGCCGCGACCGCGACGACGCCCAGCAGCATCGGGATGTGCGCGTAGAAGTAGGCGCCGAGGACCAGGCGGGTGCGCCGTACCGGCTCGGCCTCGGCGAGGACGTGCTCGGCGCGCGTCTCGTCGTCTCCGCCGAAGTAGACCCACCACAGGCAGGCGGCCAGCGCGAGGCCGAGCGCCGCGGTCACGCCGAGGGCGGGACCGACGTGGAGCCCCTCGGCGCCGATGCCCAGCGCCACGATCGACTCGCCGAGCACCACGATCACCAGCAGCCCGTGCCGCTCGACGATGTGCCCGGCCCGCAGCTCGAAGCCCTTCTGCCCGATGAAGTAGGGGCTTGCCCACAGCAGCAGCACCGCCGCGCCCCAGAGCAGGTGGTCGTACGGCCTGCCGACCAGGCCGGCCAGGCCGATCAGCGCGACCCCGCCGAGGTTGAACGGGATCACCCGGGAGATGGCCGCGGTCGACTGGAGGTACAGCCCCGCGTGCACGAGGATCAGCAGCAGGTAGCCGACCGCGAACGCCGGGCCGTCGCCGTCGAAGGCAGACGGGATCGCCAGTGCCGTGATCAGGAAGCCGGCCATGCCGAGCAGGATCAGCACCCGTCGGGCCGGCCGGACCGGGGGGACCGCGTTGGTGAGCCAGGCGTAGCCCGCGTACATCCACCACAGGACGCCGAAGACCAGCAGCACCCGGAGGGCGCCCTCGAAAGGCCGGCCCTCCTGGATGCCGTCGGCCACGAGCCCGGTGAGCTGGGTGACGGTGAAGACGAAGACCAGGTCGAAGAAGAGTTCGATCGTGGAGACGCGCAGTTCGCCCTCGGAGGGAGCGGGCTCCGCCCGCTCGGCGAACCAGCCGGGTAGTCGCATGTCGGACATTGTGGCGGCAAGATCAGCGATCGCGCACCGGACGGATCATGATGTGAGATGACGGACCGCCGCCCCGCGGCCGGGCGGAGGACGGGCGAGAGGTCCGGCGCCGCCTCCCCGCCGGGCCGGTGCCGGGTCAACCGTCCGCCGAGGCGTCCTCCTCCTTGGCCACCAGGACGTCCCCCCGCTTGCCGGGCGCGGGCCGCTCGGTGGTGCCTGCGTCCTCGCCGCCGTCGCCGCTTCCGCCGCCTCTGCTCCTGCCGTCGCCGCCGTCCCGGCGGCGGCCCCGCGGCCGGGCGGGCCCGGCGGTCTCGCCGGCGCCGTCGCCCGCGGTCCCCCGGACGTCCGGCGCCTCCGAGGCGCGGGATCTGCCCGGGCCGGGCCGCCGTACCGCCGCACCCGGGGCCGCGCCCGGAGCCGGAGCGGGAGCCGCGCCCGGGGCGGACGCCTCCGGCTCGCGCAGCGAGGCGAGCACGTCGTCGGCCTCGGAGTCGGCGGCGAAGTCCTCCGCGGCCTCGGCCTCACGCCTCTTGATCACCACCATGTGGTCGACCGACAGACGCCCGGCCCCGTTGACGGCCAGCAGCACCGAGGCCGCGCCGAGCGCGACGATCAGGTTCACCTCGCCGCCGGTCAGCGGGAGCCCCTGGTCGCCGTTGGCGATCACGAACACCGCGACGGCCTCGGCGAACAGCAGCAGCCCGCAGACGGGTACGGCCAGGCCGGCCACCAGCAGGGCCCCGCCGATGAGCTCCGTCAGCATGGTCGTCGCGGCCCAGACCCCCGGGGCCGGGGCGCCCAGCGTGGCGAACTGCAGGCCGGTCGCGGTCAGGCCCGCCTCCAGCTTGTCCCAGCCGTTGGCGAAGAAGATCCCGCCGACGCCCAGCCTGGCGGCCAGAGCGGCGATGTCATGGAGGGTTTGTCGCACGGCTCCTCATTCTGGTCCGGTCCGCGGCTCTTGCCCATAGCCGCGACCGGCAATCATCCGGACCCGGTCAGTCCGGGCCGGGGTCGTCGGACCCACGCACCAGGAACGCCACCGCGGCGGCGGTGACGCCGAGCAGCAGCACGCTGACGACGATCGTGGAGTGCAGCCCGGCGACGAAGGCGACCCGGGCCCGGGCCAGCAGGGCGGCCCCGTGCGGACCGCCGAGTTCCTGGGCCACGGCTCCGGCGGCGGCCAGGGACTGGCGGGCCCGCTCCATCAGCCCGGCGGAGACGCCCTCGACGGGGGGCAGCGAAGGGGCGTAGACGGCGGTGGTGACCGTGCCGAGCACCGCGACGCCCAGTCCGGCGCCGAGTTCGTAGGCGGTCTCCTCGATCGCGGCGGCACCGCCCGCCTGGGACTCGGGGACCGAGGACATGATCGTGTCGGAGGCGGCCAGCAGCGCCACCTGGATGCCGAAGCCGATGCCGACGAAGCAGAGCGCGAGCGCCAGCGGGTGCTCCTCGGTCCCCCACGCCAGGGTGGGGGCCAGCGACAGCGCGGTCAGCGCCAGGCCGCCGCCCATCGTGAGGCGCAGTCCGAGCCGCCGCAGCAGGTGCGCGCCGGCGAGGCCGCCGGCCACCGAGGCGGCCATCAGCGGCAGCATCCGGACCGCGGCTCCGGGCGGGCTGTCGCCGAGCACGAGCTGGAGGTACTGGGCGAGCATCAGCTGGAGGCCGACCAGGGAGAAGACGGTCAGCAGCACCGCGGCCACCCCGACGGAGAAGGACCGCCGCGCAAACAGGCTCAGGTCCACCAGGGGGACGGCCAGCCGCCGCTGCCGGCGCACGAACCAGGTCAGCAGCGCGACGCCGCCCAGGAAGACCGCCGCCCCCTCCGGGTGGCCGGCGCCCGCCTCCTTCAGGCCGAACGCGAACGCGAGGATGCCCAGGACCGACAGCAGCGCGCTCGGCGCGTCCCACGGCTGCCCGGCGCGGGTCCGGCAGTCCGGCAGGATGCGCGCCGCGGCGGGCAGCAGGGCCAGCAGGATCGGCACGTTGATCAGGAAGACGGCGCCCCACCAGAAGTGCTCGACGAGCAGCCCGCCGAGCAGCGGCCCGGTCGCCGCTCCGGCCGCCGCGACCGCGCTCCACACCCCCAGGGCGATCGCCCGCTCGCGGCGGTCGGTGAAGACCTGCCGGATGATGGAGAGCGTGGCCGGCATGATCATGGCTCCGCCGACGCCGAGGAGCATCCGCGCGGCGATGAGCGCGGAGGCCGTGGGGGCGAACGCGGCGGCGGCCGAGGCCACCCCGAACACCACGTAGCCGGCCAGCACCAGGCGTCTGCGCCCGTGGCGGTCGCCGAGCGTGCCGAAGGTGAGCAGCAGCGGTGCGACCACCAGGGAGTAGCCGTCGACGATCCACAGCATCTGCACGGAGTCCGGGTCGAGCGCCGCGGTCAGGGCCGGGCCCGCGACGTGCAGCACGGTGGCGTCCACCGCGATGAGCAGCAGACTCAGGCAGAGCAGGGCGAGGACCGACCAGCGGCCGGTCCCGGATGAGCGCGTGCCGGTCCCGGCGCGCCTGGTGACGGCGGCGACCCCCATGGCGCTCATGCGCGGCTGGCGGGGGTGCCTGCCCGGGCGAACATGCGTGGCAGCTTAGGCCATCGGCCGGCGTGGACGGGTCGCGTTGAATGATTGATTCAGGATGAAATAGGCCACTCCTCCTGGGGAAGCCGCGACCTCTCTAGAGAGATAGACCCCTCTATCCGGCGTCTAGGCAAACGGTGGTCCTCCCCGCACCATGGCGGTCGTGGGGAGTCAGCGCCAGGTGCGAGAGCCGTCGTGGTGAGCGGTTCCGGTGGCCGGGACCTCGTCGAGGCCCCGGCCCCGCCGGACCCGGACGATCCGCACCGGTGGTGCGCCGCCGCCCTGGAGCGGCTGGAGCGGGGCCGGCCGGAGGCGGCGCTGGAGGCCGCGCGCCGGGCGGTGGAGCACGACACCCCGGACGGGCCCGCCGCCGGCTGGGGCTACCGTCTGGCCAGTCTCGCCTTCGAACGGCTCGGCCGCGATGCGGAGGCCGTGGCCGCCGCCGAGGAGGCCGTACGGCTGGCTCCGGGATCCTGGGCGGCGCGGCTGCGCCTCGGCTCGGCCCTCCGCCGGATCCCGGGGCGGTGGGCGCAGGCGTGGGCGCAGGCCGCCCGGGCGGTGCGCTACGCCCCCGACGAGCCCGACCCGCACGTGCTCGCGGGCGACCTCGCGCTCCTGCGCGGTGAGCACCGCCGGGCCCGGGCCGCCTACCGGGCCGCGCTGCGCAGGGCGGGCGACCACCCCGCCGCGAGGGTCAACCTCGGTCTGGCGTTCCTGCGCTGGGAGCGGCACCGCAACCACCACGACCCCGCCTGGCCGGTCGACCCCCGGGAGACCGGCCGGACCCGGCGGGCCCTGGAGACGTGGTCGCGGCAGACCCGGATCCTGCTCGCCGCGGCCCTCCTCGCGGCCGTCGCGGTCGCCCTCGGTCCCGGCCTCACCTCCGGGGCGAGGATCTGCGCCGCCGCGGCGGCGCCCGCCGCGGTCCTGGCGATCACCCTCCGGCAGGCCCGCAGGATCGGGCTCTGGGCCTACGTCCCCGCGATGCTCGCCCGCGACGTGTGGCTCGGTCTGACCGTCGCGGCCGCGCCGGTGGCGGTCGCCGCCTACGTCGCGGCGGTCGCCACCCTCCCGGGCACGCTGCCGGGCCTGCCGGCGGGCATCCCGGTGGGCGTCCCGGCGGGCGCCGCGGTGGCGTCCGGGTCCGCGGCGGGCCCGTGGACGGCTCCGGCGGGCGTGGTGCTCCTCAACGGCGTCGCGCTGCTCGTCGCCCGGACGCTGGCCGAGGCGTGGCGGGGCCGGCCGGTGCGGGCGCTCGCCGAGTTCTCCGCGGCGGGCGGGGACCGCGCGGCCGGGCGCGACACCGGGGTGACGCTCTGGCTCGTGGCGGGGCGCGCGTGGTCGGTCCTGGCCGGAGTCGCCGCGGCCGCCGAGGTCCTGGACGATCCCCGCTGGGGCCTCGGGGCGCCGGCCGTACCGCTCGCTCTGGCCCTGGCCCGCCGGGACGGCGGCCTGGCCCCGCACCTGCGCGGGATCCTGGCCGCGGACCGCTGCCTCGCCGGGGCGCTGGCGCTCCTCGCGGCGGCCTCGCTCGCGCTCGGCGGAGCGGCCGCCGCGGCGCTCCTCGGGTTCCCCGACCGGCCGGTCCGCCTGATGTGGCAGGCGGCGGCCGGGGCGCTGGCGGCGGCGGTGGCCGCCTACGCCGTCAGGTCGGTCCGGGCATGGTGGAGGGGCACGCCCGGACCACGGCGGGCCTCGCTGGTCATGAGCGACGGCCGCGGCCGCCACCCGGCCGGCGACGCGCGGCCTCCGGTGCGCCTGAGCGGGGAGGTGCGGCACGCCTTCACCTCCGCGCGCGGGGTGATCCTCGCCTTCGCGGGCCGGACGGGGTCGCGCGCGCTGGCCGTCGGCGCGGTCGGCTCGGTCGGCCCGGCCGGGGAGCTGCGCCTGGTCGCCGCCGGTGACGCGTGGGACGCGGCCGAACGCGATCCGAGGGTGGCGGTGTTCGTCACCGACCCGTCGGAACGCGGATTCTGGGCCGAGGTGCGCGGCATCGCGACCGGTGACGCCGAGGCCGAGACGCTCCGGGTCACGCCCGAGCACGTCGTGGTCGGGCGGTACCCCGGTCGCCACCCGGACCGCCTCCGCGACGGGTGAACGGCCCGGCGGAATCCGCATGGGAATCCGCACGGCGACCGGCGGCGGCGACCGGCGGCGGCGACCGGTGGCGGGGCCGGGGCCGGGACCGGGGCCGGGACCGGGGCGGCGCGGGCCCGTCCGGCGCGCGGTGCTCGGACACGCCCAAATCCCGTCCCGGTGCGGTATAACCGGGGGCAGACCGGGGAGGCGTGATGCGGGACTCCGACAGGGCCAGGCCGGCGGGGCGGGCTGCGGCGCGGGACCTGTTCGAACAGGTGCGACTGCGCTATTTCCAGCTTTCACCGGGGAAGCGCAGGCTGATCCACCTCGCCGTGCTGACCGGGGCGGTCGGGACGGCACTGGGCCTGGGCTGGCAGCCGGTCGCCGCCTTCCTCCTCACGCTCGCCCTGCTCGGCTTCGTCACGCTCGCCCTGCGCTTCCCGCGGGCCGCCGCCACGGTGGCGGTGGCGGCGCCCTGGCTGACGATGACGAGCCTGCTCGACAGCCGCTTCCCGCAGTCGTGGATCCCGCTGGGGCTGATGCTCCTGGCCCTGCCGGCGGCGGGGGCCGCGCACCTGATCAGCTGGGTCCCGCCGTGGCTGACCACGCTGGCGGCGCTGACCGGCGCGGGAGTGATCGCCCTCGTCCTCGTCCTCGCCGGGTTCCCGTCCACCGTCGTCCTGTGGGCCGCGTACGGCACGGCCGCCGCCGTGCTGGTCTACCGCCTGGTCCAGGCCCGCCAGGCCAGGGCCAGGGCGACGGCCGCGGAGCAGCCGGTCCGGGTCAGGCTCAGGGACGGCGGACCGCCGCCGCAGCGGTCCGCCGAGCGGGCCGAGCCGCCGCCCGTCTCGGTGGAGGAGGCGCTCGGCGAGCTGGACGGCATGGTCGGCCTGGCTCCGGTGAAGGAGCAGGTCCGCTCCATCGCCGCCTCGATCGAGGCCTCCCGCCTGCGCAGGGAGGTCGGCTACGCGACCGACCCGCCGATGCGCCACTTCGTCTTCGTCGGCCCGCCCGGCACCGGGAAGACCAGCGTGGCCAGGACCGTCGCGAAGATCTTCTACGCCTTCGGCCTGCTGGAGACGCCCTATGTGGTGGAGGCCCAGCGGGCCGACCTGGTGGGGGAGTTCCTCGGGGCGACGGCGATCAAGACGAATGAGCTGATCGACCGGGCGCTCGGCGGGGTGCTCTTCGTCGACGAGGCCTACAGCCTGATCAACTCGGGTGACGGCCAGCCCGACCGGTTCGGCTCCGAGGCGGTGCAGACGCTGCTCAAACGGGCCGAGGACGACCGCGACCGGCTGATCGTCATCCTGGCCGGCTACGAGAAGGAGATGGGCGCCTTCCTGTCCTCCAACCCCGGTCTGTCCAGCAGGTTCGCGACCCGGGTCCGCTTCCCCGGCTACTCGGCGGGGGAACTGGCCGAGATCACCGGGCTGCTGCAGGCGCGCCGGGGCGACCGGATGGCCGAGGAGGCGCGGCCCGTCCTGCTGGCCAGGTTCGAGGACCTCCACCGCCGGGGCATCGTCGACGAGCTGGGCAACGCCCGGTTCGTGCGGAGCCTGGTGGAGGCGGCGGCGCAGGCGCGCGACGTACGGGTGGTCGGCGCCGGCGGCTCGCCCACCCCCGAGGACCTGGTGACCGTCACCGGGCCGGACATCGCCAAGGCCTTCGACGGGCTCACCGCCCGCTACCAGGACTACCAGGCCGTTCCGACCCTGGAGGAGGCCCTCGGCGAGCTGGACGGCATGGCCGGTCTGGAACCGGTCAAGCGGCAGGTGCACGCGATCGCCGCCCAGCTCCGGATGGCGAGGATGCGCCAGGAGCGCGGCCTGCCCACTCCGCCGCAGATGCGGCATTTCGTCTTCACCGGGCCGCCGGGCACCGGCAAGACCACCGTGGCCCGCGTCCTCGGCCGGGTCTTCGCCGCGCTGGGCCTGCTGGTGCGCCCGGACGTGGTGGAGGCGCAGCGGGCCGACCTGGTCGGCCAGCACCTGGGCGCCACCGCGATCAAGACCAACGAGCTGGTGGACCGGGCGCTCGGCGGGGTGCTCTTCGTCGACGAGGCCTACAGCCTGGTGAACGGCGGTTACGCCGGCGGCGACGCCTTCGGCGCGGAGGCGGTGCAGACGCTGCTCAAACGGGCCGAGGACGACCGCGACCGGTTGGTGGTCATCCTGGCCGGATACGAACGGGAGATGGACGCCTTCCTGGCGACCAACCCGGGCCTGTCCAGCCGGTTCAACCAGCGGGTGCGGTTCCCCTCCTACACGCCGGTCGAGCTCACCGGGATCGCCGAGCTGCTCGCCGAGCGGTCGGGCGACCGGTTCGACGCCCCCGCCCGCCACGACCTGGTCGACGTCTTCACCTGGGTCTGCGAGGACGGGCTGATCGACGGCCTGGGCAACGGCCGTTTCGCCCGCTCGCTGTACGAGCGCGCCGCGCTCCGTCGCGACGTGCGCCTGGCCGCCCTCGGCGGGACCACCAGCGCCGCGGACCTCACCACGATCACCAGCGTCGACGTGCGCGCCGCCGTCGACGAACTCGCCGGTCGCTGACCCGGGTCTGCCCCGCCACCCCTGCGCCGCGGCGCGCAGCGTCGCCGTGAAACCCGCGAGGGGGCTCCGTCGTCTGGACTGAGGAGCGCGCGCAGCGGAGCGAGCACGTGACGAGGGAAGACGGCGGTTACCGGCCCCTGAGCCGCGGCGCGCAGCGTCGCCATCAATACGGCATCCGGCCGGGATCGGACCCCGATTGGGGACTCTATGCGTTCTGGTGGTTACATCATGTAGCAGTATGGCCACAGACAGCAGAGTGCTCCGGAGGGAGGGCGATGGCGGGATTCCTTTTCCGCAGGTTGCTCAACTATGTCGTGCTGATCGTCGTGGCCACCAGCCTCGCCTACATGCTGGCGGCCGGAGCGCTCAACCCGCGGGCCAACTACGAGGGGCGCAACCCGCCGATCCCCCCGGCGGTCGTCGACGCCCGGCTCACCGAGCTCAACCTCAACGACAAGACCCCGCTCTTCGAGCGCTACCTGACCTGGGCGGGGGGCGTCGCCCACGGCGACTTCGGCACGATGGTGACCGGCGGCCCGGTCAACGAGGACCTGGCCCGCCGCCTCGGCGTCACCCTCCGCCTGATCACGATCGGGCTGGTCCTCGGCAGCGTCACCGGGGTGCTGGTCGGCGCCTACGCCGCGGTCAGGCAGTACGGCGCGTTCGACCGGGTGTCGACCGGGGCCTCCTTCTTCGTGCTCGCGATCCCCACGGTCGTGCTCGCCAACATGCTGATCATCGCCGCGGTCTGGGTCAACGGACTGCTGCCCCAGCCGATCGTGTACGTCAGCGGCGAGTTCTCCGCCGGGTCGACGGGCGGGTTCTGGGCCCAGGCGGTCGACCGGGTCCAGCACCTGATCCTGCCGACGATCTCGCTGTCGCTGGGCCTGATCGCCGTCTACAGCCGCTACCAGCGCAACATGATGCTGGACGTGCTCGGCGCGGACTTCATCCGCACCGCGATGGCCAAGGGCCTGCGCCGCCGTACCGCGCTGATCAAGCACGCGCTGCGCACCGCGCTGATCCCGGCGGTCACCTACTTCGCGTTCACCTTCGGCGCGCTGCTGGTCGGCACGACCTTCACCGAGAAGATCTTCGGTTGGCACGGCATGGGGGAGCAGCTGGTCAACTCGATCTACACCAACGACGTGAACAGCGTCGCGGCGATCAGCTGCTTCGCGGCCTTCGCGGTGCTGGTGGCCTCGCTCGCCTCCGACGTGCTGCACGCCGTCCTCGACCCGCGGGTCCGGGTGGGGTAGATGAGCATCGCCGACGAGGAGCACGCCGAAGAACTGGCGGGCGTCGAGAAGATCGGGACCCCGTCGCGCCTGAAGGTGGTCGCGGGGCGGTTCTTCCGCTCGGGGCAGGGGCGGATCGGGTTCGCGCTGCTGGTGGCGATGTTCCTGCTCGCGTTCGCGGGGCCGCACCTGAACAAGTGGTCCTACACCGACAAGGACTTCTCGGCGTTCCTGGCGCCGCCCTCGGCCGAGCACTGGTGGGGCACCCTGCAGACCGGCGCCGACGTGTACGCGGTCACGCTGCGCGGCATGCAGAAGTCGCTGATCGTCGGACTGCTCGCCGCGGTGGTCGGCACCGGGCTGGCGGCGGTGGTGGGCGCCTTCGCGGGATACTTCCTCGGCTGGACCGACCGCACGCTGATGTGGGTCACCGACCTGCTGCTCGTGCTCCCGGCCTTCCTCATCCTGGCGATCATGTCGCCGCTCTTCGCCGAGGGCCAGTGGCTGCTGTTCGTGCTGATGCTGGCGCTGTTCCTGTGGATGGTCACCTCGAAGATCGTGCGGAGCATGACCATCTCGCTCAAGGAGCGCGAGTTCATCCACGCCGCCCGGTTCATGGGCGTGCACCCGATGAAGATCATCTTCCGGCACGTCATCCCCAACCTGTCGTCCCTGCTGATCGTGGACGCCACGCTGAACGTGAGCGCGGCCATCCTGACCGAGACCTCCCTGTCCTACTTCGGCTTCGGCATCCAGCCGCCGGACGTCTCCATGGGCAGCCTCATCGCCGACGGCGCCAAGACGGCGGTCTACGCTCCCTGGACGTTCTGGTTCTGCGCCGGGCTCCTGATCGTCACCGTGCTCGCGGTGAACCTGGTCGGAGACTCCCTGCGCGACGCCTTCGACCCCACCGCGAGGAGGAACCGATGAGCGATCCCGTCCTGGAGGTCACCGGCCTCGACGTCACCTTCGGCTCCGGTCCCGGCGCGGTGCACGCGGTGCGGGGGGTCGGCTACGCGCTCCGCCCCGGCGAGGTGCTCGGCATCGTGGGCGAGTCCGGCTCGGGCAAGTCGGTGACCTCGCTGGCCGTGATGGGGCTGCTGCCCCCGCATGCCCGGGTCACCGGTTCGGTGCGGCTGAAGGGCCAGGAGATCCTGGGCGCGAGCGAGAAGCGGCTCACCGCCTTCCGCGGGAAGACGATCTCGATGGTCTTCCAGGACCCGCTCTCCGCGCTCACCCCGGTCTACCGGGTCGGCGACCAGATCGCCGAGGCCGTCCGGATCCACCAGGACGTCAGCGGGCAGGCCGCGGACCGGCGGGCCGTCGAACTCCTCGACCTGGTCGGCATCCCCAACCCGGCCCAGCGGGCCAGGGCGTTCCCGCACGAGTTCTCCGGCGGCATGCGCCAGCGGGCGGTGATCGCGATGGCGATCGCCAACGATCCCGACGTGATCATCTGCGACGAGCCGACCACCGCGCTCGACGTCACCATCCAGGCGCAGGTGCTGGAGGTGCTCAAGACCGCGCAGCGGGAGACCGGCGCGGCGATCGTGATGATCACGCACGACCTGGGCGTGGTGGCCGGGTTCGTCGACCGGGTCCTGGTCATGTACGCCGGACGGCCCGTCGAGACCGGGTCGGTCGACGACGTCTACTACCGCCCGCGCATGCCGTACACCATCGGCCTGCTCGGCTCGGTCCCGCGGCTGGACCTGGGGGGACGGCGGCGCCTGGTCCCGATCGAGGGCAACCCGCCGTCGCCGGACGCGCTCCCCCCGGGCTGCCCGTTCGCGCCGCGCTGCCCGCTGGTGGTCCCCGCGTGCGACGCGGCCGAGCCGCCGCTGGAGCCGGTGGGCCCCGGCGACCGGCGGGCCGCGTGCATCCGCGCCGGGGAGATCGAGGAGGGGCGGATACCGCCCGGCGAGGTCTACGCCCGGAGCGGGGCCGGGCGGGCGGGCCGTCCCGCCGCGCCGGGGGCCGGCGCCGGTGAGCGGCGCCCGCCGGTGCCGCGCGGCGAGCGCGGGGTGGTGCTGGAGGTGGACGGCCTCATCCGGCACTACCCCCTGATGAAGGGGGCGGTCTTCAAGCGCCGGGTCGGCACGGTGTACGCCGTGGACGGCATCGGCTTCGACATCCGCGAGGGCGAGACGCTCGGGCTGGTGGGCGAGTCGGGCTGCGGCAAGACGACGACGCTGATGGAGATCCTGGAGCTGGCCAGGCCGCAGCGCGGCACCGTCACGGTGCTGGGGCGCGACACCGCCGCGATGACCTCCCGCGAGCGGCTGGCCGTCCGCCGGGACATGCAGGTGGTCTTCCAGGACCCGCTGGCCTCGCTGGACCCCAGGATGACCGTCCACGACATCCTCGCCGAGCCGCTGCGCACGCACGGGGTCAGGGATCCGGGTCCGCGCGTGCGGGAACTGCTGACGCTGGTCGGACTGGACCGGCAGCACGCGGCCCGCTACCCGCAGGACTTCTCCGGCGGTCAGCGCCAGCGCATCGGCATCGCCCGCGCGCTGGCGCTGGAGCCGAGGCTGATCGTGCTGGACGAGCCGGTCTCGGCGCTGGACGTCTCCATCCAGGCGGGCGTGATCAACCTGCTGGAGGACCTCAAGGACCGGCTCGGCCTGTCCTACCTGTTCGTCGCGCACGACCTGTCGGTGGTCCGGCACATCGCCGACCGGATCGCGGTCATGTACCTCGGCAGGATCGCCGAGATCGGCCAGGTGGACCGGGTCTACGACACCCCCATGCACCCCTACACCCAGGCGCTGCTCTCGGCGATCCCGCTGCCCGACCCCGAGAAGGAACGTTCCAGGGTCCGGATCCTGCTCGAAGGCGACCTGCCCAGCCCGGCCGCCCCGCCCTCGGGCTGCCGGTTCCGCACCCGCTGCCCGAAGTTCCGCGACGTCCTGTCCGACGGAGAGCGGGAGCGGTGCGTGGACGAGGAGCCCGCGGTCCGGGTGCTGGACGAGGACCAGGGCGCCGCGTGCCACTACGCCGAGAAGATCAAAGTCGTATGAACCAGGAGGAACCGTGATGATTGTCCGGCGCATGGGCGTGCTCGCCGCCGTCCTGACCGTGGCGTGCTCACCGGCTCTGGCCGGCTGCGGGCAGACCGGGCCCGGCGGGGGAGGGCAGAGCGGGGGGTCACCGGGCGCCCCGGCGTCCTCGGTCAAGGCATACGACATCAACCCGGTCGCGCGCGACCAGGTCAAGGACGGCGGATTGCTCCGCTGGGGGCTCAACGAGTATCCGACCAACTGGAACCTCAACCACGTCGACGGCAACCTCGCGATGGTCAAGAAGGTCACCGACGCGCTCATGCCCTCGGCCTTCCGCTCGAACGAGAAGGGCCAGATCTCGGTCAATCCCGACTACGTCACCGCCGCGAAGGTCACGGCGACCGCCCCCAAGCAGGTCGTCACGCTGACGCTCAACCCGAAGGCCAAGTGGTCCGACGGCAAGGCCGTCACCTGGCAGGACTACGAGGCCCAGTGGAAGGCGATGAACGGCGGGAACGCCGACTACCGCGTCGCCACCACCACCGGCTACCAGGACATCGAGAGCGTGAAGAAGGGCCGGAACGACCAGGAGGCCGTCATCACCTTCGCCAAGCCCTTCGGCGACTGGCAGTCGCTGTTCATCCCGCTCTACCCCAGGAGCACCAACGGCAGCCCTGAGGCCTTCAACAACGCCTGGGTGAACAAGATGCCGGTGACCGCGGGCCCGTTCACGTTCGAGGCGTTCGACCAGACGGCCAAGACCATCACGATCAAGCGGGACGACGCCTGGTGGGGGGACAGGGCCAAGCTGGACCAGATCGTCTTCCGGGCGCTGGAGAGCGACGCGCTGGTCGGCGCCTTCAGCAACGGCGAGCTGGACACCTTCGACGTCGGGCCCTCCGCGCCGGACTACGCGCGGGCCAAGGGCACCGCGAACGCGGTCGTCCGGCAGGCGGCCGGTCCCGACTTCCGGCACCTGACGATGAACGGCGAGAGCGCGGCGCTCTCCGACGTGAAGGTCCGCCAGGCCGTGGCGATGGGCGTCAACCGCCAGGTCATCGCCCAGTCCGACCTGCAGGGCCTGGACTGGCCGATCGTCCTGCTCAACAACCACTTCTTCATGAACACCCAGGGCGGCTACCAGGACAACGCCGGGCAGATCGGGGTCTACAACCCCGAGAAGGCCAAGCAGCTGCTCGACGCGGCCGGCTGGAAGCTCTCCGGTCAGGTCCGCAAGAAGGACGGCAAGGAGCTGAACCTGCGCTTCGTCGCTCCGTCCGGCCTGCAGCTCACCAAGTCCGAGGCCGAGCTGACGCAGAACATGCTGGCCCAGATCGGCGTCAAGGTCACCCTCCAGTCGGTGCCCAGCGACGACTACTTCACCAAGTACATCATCCCCGGCAACTACGACATCACCGCGTTCTCCTACGTCGGCACGCCCTTCCCGGTCTCCAGCGGCTACGGCCAGTACGCCGACGCCACCAAGGACTCCAAGGGCGAGCTGCAGTGGAACGCCAACCTCGGCCGCATCGGCTCCAAGGAGATCGACGCCGCGATGAACGCCGCCACCGCCGAGCTGGACCCGGCCCAGGCCGTCGCCAAGGCCAACGCCGCCGACAAACTGATCTGGCAGGCGGTCAACGTGCTCCCGCTCTACCAGCGCCCGCAGAACGTCGCGGCCAAGGAGACCATCGCCAACCTCGGCGCCCGCGGCTTCTACGACCTGCGCTACCAGGACATCGGCTTCACCGGGTGACCCGGGCGCTCCGGCGCCGCCGGTGCCCGGGTGTAGAAATGATCTATGACTCTCCAGGTGACCTGGCCCCAGGTGCTCGCGTGGCGGTTGAGACGGCAGTTCGTCGACCCGGCGGACGCGCCGGACGCGGTGTCGGTGGTCCGGCGGCTGAGCGGGGTGCAGGCCCAGGTGGCCTCCTCGGCGGAGCTCGCCGTCGCCGTACGGCGGGCGGACCCGCGGCGCGGCGAGATCGACGAGGCCCTGTGGCGCGACCGCACGCTGGTCAAGACCTGGACGGCGCGCGGCACGCTCCACCTGGTCGCCGCCGACGAACTGCCCGCCCACGCCGCGGTCCTCGGCTCGTTCCGCCACTGGGACAAGGGATCCTGGCAGCGCGGCCATGGGGTCACCGCGGCGGAGACGGCCGCGATCCTCGACGCGGTCCCCAGAGCACTCGACGGCCGGACCCTCACCCGGGAGGAACTGGTCGAGGCCGTCATCGGGCTCACCGGGGACGGCCACCTGGCGGAGGCGCTCACCTCGGGGTGGGGCGCGCTGCTCAAGCCGCTCAGCTTCCTCGGCGAGCTCTGCTACGGGCCGCCCCGGGAGGGCAGGGTGACCTTCGCCTCCCCCCGCGACCACGTGCCCGGCTGGCCCGCCGCGCTCCCCTCCCCGGAGGAGGGCGGCGCGGTCCTGGTCCGCTCCTTCCTCGGCGCCCACGGCCCGGGCACTCCGGAGACCTTCGACACCTGGCTCTACCGGGGCGGAGCCCGCAAGGCGGCCCTGCGCGGCTGGTTCCGCGACCTCGCCCCGGAGCTGGCCGAGGTGGAGGTCGAAGGCCGCCCCATGGTCCTGCTCGCCGAGCACCTCGACGAGCTGGCCGCGACGCCGCCCGCCGGCGGCGTGCACCTGCTTCCCGGCTTCGACCAGTACATCCTCGGCGCCCCCCGCGATCTCGAACCGCTCCTGCCCCGGGAGATCAGGGCCAGAGTCAGCCGCGCGGCCGGCTGGATCTCCCCGGTGGTGGTCCACCGGGGCCGGGTGGCCGGCGTCTGGGAGGCGAAGCACGGCGAGATCGCCGCGGAGCTGTTCGCGGACGTCCCGGCGGCCGCACTGGCCGCCGAGATCGAGCGGGTGAAGACCCTGCTGAACCGATAGCGTCCGACGCATCCGCCCCGCGGGCGTCCGGTTCCGCCGGTACCCGGTCCGACCGGCCGGGACCGGTCCCTCACCGCGGCTCCTCGCAGGGGTCCCTCACCGCGGCTCTCTCAGCGGCTCTCACAGCGGCTCTCACAGCGGCGGAGCGAAGGCCCATCCCTGTGCGAGCAGCCCGTCGACCGCCTCGACGGCCTGCTCCAGCCGCGTGCGCGGCGGTCCGGAGATCACCAGGTGCGGCAGTCCGCGCGCGGCCAGCTCCTCGCGGAAACGCGCGTCCATCCGGTACCGGACCGCCTCGCCGTCCCGCCACCCGTCCTGCTCGAACGGCACGCCCTCCACCGAGGTGTGGATCCACAGGTCGTGCCGGGCGCGCGGGGACACGGCGCCGGGGGACCCCAGGTAGCGCTCGTGCCACAACGCGGTGGCGAACGCGTCGGTGTCGCACACCAGCAGCGGGGACCCGGCGCGGGCGGCGGCGTCCTCCCAGAGCAACTGCCGCTCGGCGATCAGCGCGAACTCCGCGGACTCCCACTCCAGGTCGTCGAGCCACGGCTCGGGCAGCCCGGCGGCCTTGGCCCGGCGCCGTGCCAGGGCGAGCTTCTCCTCGCAGTACGTCCTGCCGTACTCGGGCACCCACCGGGTCCCCGCCCACGGGCCTCCCCGGGCGGCGTAGTGGGCGGCCAGCTCCCTGGCGAGGGTGGTGGTCCCGCTGGACTCCGCGCCGACGACCACCACGCGGCGGGCCAGGTGGCCGCGGACCGCGGGGGAGAGCCACCGCCAGTACGGGACGGGGTCGGAGCGGACCGCCGTCCCGCTCACCGGGAAGCGCTCCCGGCCGGGGTCGACGCCGACGTGGACGGCGCCGAGCCGGCGGGCCAGCTCCGGGCCGTACTCCTCGGAAGAGAAGACCGCGTCGACGGCCGGAACCTCTCCGTGCGCCAGGGCGAGCGCGTGCCGGAACACCTCGACGTGCGCCGACCAGACCTCCGGATCGTCGTAGTCGATCTCGATGTCGTCGACCACGGGGGCGATCGTCACCCCGGGCTGCGGGTGCGCCTCGCGCAGCCAGGCCACGCGCAGCGCCAGCGGGACGCTTTCCGCGGTCGAGGCGGCGACCACCACGCTCAGCCGGGCGCACCGCTCAGCCGCGGTGTCGATCAGGTGGTGGTGGCCCGCGTGGGGAGGGTAGAACTTGCCGATCACCAGGCCGTGGGCGAAACGGGGGAGGTCCGCGGTCATGCCGTCACCGGGACGGGCCGGACCGGCAGGGCCCTGCGCCAGGCCAGCAGGCCCGAGACGCAGAGGGCGAGGAAGACCACGTAGAGGGCGCTGGTGAGGTAGAGGCCCTTGTAGGCGTAGAGCGGGATGTAGACCAGATCGGCCGCGATCCACAGCCACCACGACTCCACCAGCTTGCGGGTCTGCCCGTAGGTGGCCATCAGGGACAGCGCGGTGGTCAGGGCGTCCCAGAAGGGCACCGTCGAGTCGGTCCAGGCGGTGAGGACGAAGGTGAGCGCCGCGGCGAGGGCGACGCCGCAGCCGGTCAGCGCCGCCCATTCGGCGCGCCCGGTCGTGCGGACCGCCAGTGCGGTCCGACCCACCCCGCCGTACCGCCACTGCCACCAGCCGTACAGGCCGAGCGCGACGTAGACGACCTGCAGGGCGGCGTCGGCGTACAGGCCGACGGCGAGGAAGACCAGCCCGAGCAGGATCACGTTGACGACGCCGATCGGCCAGTTCCAGATGTTCTGGCGGGCCACCAGCCAGACCGTGAGGATCCCGGTGGCGAAGCCCAGGAGTTCGGCCCCGCTGGTCGGGGCTCCGGCGATGGTGAACACCGGTTGGAGGAGGGGGTCGAGGAATTCTGCGAGCGTCATGCCGTCTCCTTAATCGTCACTATGACGATAAAGGGTTTCCGGACATAACGGAACCGGGGGAGAGGAACGGCGGAGCCGTCAGAGGCGGAAGCGGACCCGGTCACCCGGGCGCAGCTGCGCGGCCGCCGCGAGACCGCCGGCGGTGAGGACCGCGATCACCGGATAACCGCCGGTCGGCGGGTGGTCGGCGAGGAACACGATCGGCCGCCCGTCGGGCGGCACCTGCAGGGACCCCGCCACCACGCCCTCGCTCGGCAGCTCCCCGCTCCGGGCGCGCTCCAGCGGGGCGCCCACCAGCCGCACGCCGACGCGGTCGCTGTCCTGGCTCACCTCGTACGGCTCCGCGCACAGGGCGGACAGCGCCCCCGGGGCGAACCAGTCGTCCCGGGGACCGGGCAGCACCCGCAGGACGCCGGGGGCGTCCCCCGGAGGGGGCGCGGCGTCCACGGTGATCGGCGGCAGGTCGGCGGACGGTCCCACCGGCAATATCCGGCCCGGCGCGAGGGGGTCCGGGCCGAGGCCGGAGAGCGAGTCCGCCGACCGGCTGCCCAGCACCGGGGGGACGTCGACGCCGCCCCGGACCGCGACATAGGTCCGCAGACCGGTCGCCGGGGCGCCCATCCGGAGCTCACCGCCCGCGGGGACCCAGAAGGGCGCGTACATCCCGGCGGAACCGCCCGGCAGGGCGACCGGGCAGACGGCGCCGGTGAGCGCGGCCCACCCGCCGTCCAGGAAGCGCAGCACGGCTCCGCCGAAGGTCAGCTCGATCCCGGCGGCGCCCTCGGGGTTGCCGACCAGGCGGTTGGCCAGCCGCAGACTCGGCGCGTCGGCGGCGCCGGAGCGGGGCACCCCGAGGTGGCCGTAACCGGGACGGCCCAGATCCTGCACCGTGGCGTACGGGCCCGGCGCGACCACCTCGATCATGAGGCCGCCGGGCGCACGGGCCGGGCCCTCATCCGGCGACCGCCCGGAAGCGGACCCGGGTGCCGGGCGTCAGTACGGCGGGCGGATCGGCGGCCACGTCCCACACGGGTGTCGGGGACCGTCCGAGCAACCGCCAGCCGCCCGGGGAGGCCGAGGGGTAGACGGCGGAGTAGGGGCCCGCGACCGCCACCGCCCCGGCGGGGACCGCGGTCCTCGGAGTGGCCAGCCGCGGCACGTGCAGCACGGGGTCCAGGCCGGTGAGGTAGGCGAACCCCGGGGCGAACCCCAGCCAGCCCACCACCAGCTCCCGCCCGGTGTGCCGCTCCACCACCTCGCCGGCCGTCAGCCCGCTCAGCGCCGCCACGTCGTCCAGGTCGGCGCCGTCGTAGACCACCGGGACCGTCACGAGGCGCCCCGGAGCGACCGCGGCCGGGCCCGGGGCGCGCGCGGCCCGCGCCGCCGCGGCCAGGCGGGGCCGGAGCCGGTCCGGATCGGCGCCCGGCGCGACGACCAGCACGGTGGCGGGACCGGGCACGATCTCCGTCACCCCGGCCGGGCGGTCGGCCCGCAGCAGCGCGTCCAGACGGTGCGCGGCCTCCAGCGATCCGGTCTCCACCAGCAGTCCGTGCTCCCCGGCCGGCCGGATGCGCACACCGTCCGGCGGGCTCATGTGGGGGCCTCCGCTCACGTGAAGGCCTCCAGCGCGACCCCGGCCGCCACCAGCGCGTCGCGGACGGCCCGCGCCAGCCGTACGGCGCCCGGGGTGTCGCCGTGCACGCAGATCGAGCGGGCGTCCACCGGGACCTCGGAGCCGTCGGCGGCCACGACCGCCCGGGCGGTCGCCATGCGCACGGCCCGGGCCGCGACCGCGTCCGGGTCGTGGATCACCGCGCCGGGGGAGCGGCGGGGGACCAGCGCCCCGGCGGCGGTGTAGGCCCGGTCGGCGAAGGCCTCGGCGACCGCGACCAGCCCGTGGCGGGCGGCGGCCCCGTGGACGGCCGAGCCGGGCAGAGTGAGCACCGGAAGGCCCCGGTCGTAGTCGGCGACCGCCGCCGCGACCGCCTCCGCCTGCTCGAGATCCCGGCAGGCGCGGTTGTACAGCGCGCCGTGCGGCTTGACGTAGGAGACGCGGCCCCCCACCGCGCGGGCGACGCCGTCCACCGCCGCCAGCTGGTAGAGCACCTCGGCGCGGAGCTCCTCCGGATCCACCTCCATCTCGCGGCGGCCGAACCCGGCCAGGTCCCGGTAGGAGACCTGCGCCCCGATCCGCACCCCCCGGGCCACCGCGGCCTCGCAGGTGCGGCGGATGGTCAGCGGATCACCGGCATGGAAGCCGCAGGCGACGTTCGCGCTGGTCACCACGTCGAGCAGGGCCTCGTCGTCGCCCAGCCGCCAGATGCCGTAGCCCTCGCCGAGGTCGGCGTTGAGATCGATCACCACGGCGCTCGCCTACAGCGGGGGCTCGTCGGGGATGTCCGCGATGTCGTCCAGGGCGGTGGCCAGCTCCTCCGGATCGTCGCCGATCCGCTCGGCGATCTCGATCAGCACGTGCAGCACCTCGTGCCGGTCGTGGCCCAGGTCCAGCAGCCGCTGCGCCGCCTCCCACAGCTGCGGCGGATCCCCCTCCCACAGCCGCGCGGCGATCTCCTCGTGCCAGGCCAGGTGCTCGTCGCGGTCGAACCGGCCGGGCTCGCCGGCGTGGTCGATCTCCAGCAGGATCCGCCGGTCGCCCTCGTCGGCGGGGTTGAGCAGGTCGAGCTTGACCTCGCCGTGCTCGCCCTGCAGGAAAGGGAAGGCGAACACCCGCCGGGCCAGCGCGGACAGGTCGCCGTCCGGGAGCAGCCGCTCCACCAGGCCGCGGTCCAGCCCGAAGGTCGTGGGATCGCGGTAGGTCTCCGGGAAACGCGCGGTGGCCTCCCAGATGCCGTCGAGCGTCGCGCGTAGCCCTTCCTCGGAGAGCCCGGTGCGGGGCGCGGTGAAGCGCGCCCACGCCGACAGGACGTACGGCACGGCCTCCTGCTCGGCGGGGCTCAGCATCACCTTGCGCGGCAGCCAGTCGAGCAGGAACGTCTCGCACTTGGTCGGGCTGACCCGCAGCGGGCGGCCGAAGTCCTGGTCGCAGCCGTAGTCGATGATGTGGTCGGCGCAGCGGGAGGCCGCCGAGGGATCCGACAGGTGCTCGGCCGCGTCCGAGGAGAGGAACTCCGCCGCCAGCATCGCCCGGCGGTCGCGGCTGTAGGGGGCCTCGCTGTGCAGCGGGGCCGGACGCTTGCGGCCCGGGGGCAGCGCCTTGATCCGGGAGCGGGCGAAGGCGTGATAGGCGCTGTAGCTGTCGCTGACCGGCGCGGCCGTCTTGCGGTCGCCGTACTCGGCGGTGGCCTTCATGGCCGACTCCAGCAGGGCTCGGGCCTGCTGGGGCTCGATCTCCTCGAAGCGGAGCATCGGGTTCGCCTCGGCCTCGGCCCTGGCCTGCTCCAGCAGCTTGTCGACGTGGGAGGAGACCCACGCGTCACGGGCGATGCCCCGCATGTTGTAGTCGACGACCATGACCAGCGCGTGCCGGTCCTCGCCGCTGTCGGCCCTCCGGTAGCCGAAGGTGCAGACCACGGTGTCCTGGTCGCCGTAGGCGTCACGGGAGACGTAGCAGCCGGTGGGTTTCACCGCGCCCAGCCGGTCGGCCCAGCGGGGTCTGGCCACGTCGCGCTCGATGAGCGCCAGCGCCGCGCCCTCGGCCTTGGCGGCCTGCCGGGCGGTGCCGAGGTAGGCCAGCGCGATCAGCAGGGTCAGCGCGGCGGGGGAGCCGGCCTTGGCCGCGTAGTCGACCAGCCCCTCACCGAGGACCTGCTCGGCGTTCCCGCGGCGCAGCCGCCGCCCCCACCAGGCGCCGACCATGTCGGAGACCATGAGCTCGGCGTCCAGGGGGCTGCTCACCGCGAGCAGTTCGCGGGCGGCCAGCAGCATCTCGGAGAACACCTCGTCGGGCGCGTGGGTCTCCCGCGGGTCTCTGCGATGCCGGCGGTTCAAGCGGCCTCCTCCGCCGACCGGATGACCCCCGGGCGGCTGTGGCCGTCGGCTCGCTCGCTCATGCAGACTCCTCGCCTTCGGCGAGAGGCGCGCGTGAGCGAACGCCGCCGTGCCCATCGGCCCGCTCGCCGCGCTCGCTCACGCGCATCCCCCGCCCTCGGCGGGGGATCGCGCATCCGCGGACGCTGCCGTGCCCATGGGCTCGCTCGCTCACGCTCCGACCTTCTCGCGTTCCCGAGCCGATGGGTGCGCGGAACGCGGCTCGGTGATCCCGATGTTACCGGGGACTTCGCGGCGGCGGCGCGGAGTTGACGATGGCGAGCAGGTGTTCGCGGGCGACCCGTTCGACGACCTCGGGAGTGGCCTCGACGCCGAGATGCTCGGTGCAGGCCCGGACGTCCGCCACGCAGCGGTCGACGGTCCCCGGGGGCAGGGTGCGGAACTCGGCGGCCAGCCGGCTGCTCAGGGAGTCGTGGAACGTGGTCGTACCGCTGACGGAGCGGATGGCGAGAACGGGCATGGATGTCACATTCCTCCGGATTACCGGGGACGTGGCCCCGGGTGGACGGCGGGGACGTGCGTTTTCATTCCACAACTTATCGCGCCGGTGTCAAGCCTCCCGGAAGCGGGAGGGAAAGCTGACTCCATCGTTGACTCATCGCGGCAGGAGGAAAGTAAAGAATGTGTCCGCGAAGGGGAAGCCAAAACGGGCGGGAGTCAGTAGGCTGATCTTGCCGGTAGGAGACGGCGGAGGCGAGGTGGGCGGTTGTCGGGACGGTCCGGCTCGATCCTGCTAGGGTCCTGGCCGCGAACGCTTGAACGTGCCGGCGGTGACGACCGGGGCGCGTCGAAGGGGAGGGCGGGGTGGTGGATGCCCCGCCGTCTCCCGCGGTGACGGGGACGGGAGACCCGCGAGGTCCGTGTCTCCGGTGCGGATCGGGCGTCCACGGGTCCCGGTGGACGGTCCGCCGGGCGCGGGGGGCGGGGTCTCTCCCACCGGAGACCTGTCGCGTTAACGTGGAGACCCTGGTCTTCGGACCGGGGAGGTTCGTCGCATCATGGGCGGGACTTCCGTCCGCAGGCGCCCATCGCCGATGATGTGCTGCAGGATCCGGTTTCCGGAGCTGCGCTACGCCAATTCGCAAGTTTGGAGATGTGCCTCGTGGGAGACCCTGGCACGCGACGGAGGTGCCGACCATGAGCGCCGAAACCTCCGTGCCCCGTCCCCGGGAGTCGGGTGTGGACATCTCGGACTCCGGCCTGCTGCAGGGCCTGCTGTCGCAGTCGCCGTTCGCCTTCGCCTTCCTCGACCCCGCCGGACGGTTCCAGCGGGTGGACGAGGTCTTCGCCGAGATGGTGGGCCTGCCCGCCGAGCGGCTGGTGGGCCATGCCCCGGCGGGGCTGCTCCCCGCCGATCTCACCGCGCTGGTCGAGGGGGCGGTCCGCGCCGTCGTCGAGGGTGCGGAGGCCGAGGGGGACCAGCGGATCCGGGTGCGCACGGCCGACGGTGAGACCCGGCACTGGTCGCTGACCTTCTCGCCGGTCCACGACGACACGGACGTGCTCCGCGCGGTCTGCCTGGTGGGCGTCGACGTCACCGAGAGCAGGCTGGTCGAGGAGAACCTGCGGCGCAGCGAGGAGCGCTACCGGTCGCTGGTCGAGGCGCAGTCGCAGCTCGTGTGGATCACCGCCCCGAACGGCACGGTCCAGGAGGACGCGCCGCAGTGGCGGGCCATCACCGGTCAGGGGCTGGAGGAGTACCTCGCGGGCGGCTGGCTGGAGGCCGTGCACCCGGACGACCGGGCGCACACCGAGGAGGCCTGGCGGGAGGCGCTGCGCGGCCGGACCATGTTCGAGTGGAGCTACCGGGTCCGCACCCGGGCGAGCGGCTACCGCTACTTCGAGGTGCGTGCCGTACCGATCGTCCGGCACGGCCGGGTGGTCGAGTGGGTCGGGGCGAACACCGACGTCACCCCGCAGCGCGAGGCCGAGGAGATGCGCGGCAGGCTGACCGATCAGCTCGGCGCCGCGGCCCTGCGCACGGCGCGGCTGCAGGGCGCCACGGCGCAGCTGGCCGAAGCGCTCACGGTGGAGCAGGTCGTGCAGGTCATCATCGACGTGGGCCGTACGGCGCTGGCGGCCGACCGGTCGGCCGTGGCCCTGCTCGACGCCGACCGGTCCGTGCTGAAGCTGGTCAACAACGGCGGCATCCCCGACGTCCCGGGCGCGCCGGGAGAGGAGATCCCGCTCGCGCACTCCAGCGTGATGACCATGGCGGTGAACAGCCGCCGTCCGGTCTTCGCCGAATCCCCGGAGAGCCTGCGGGCCCAGCTGGTCGACGCCGGAGCCGACGAGGGGGTGATCAACGGCTTCCTCGCCCACAGCGACGAGCGGGCCTGGGTGGGTCTGCCGCTGCTGGCCGCGGGGCGTGCTCTGGGCGCGCTGCGGTTCGCCTTCACCCGCCCGCAGAAGATCTCCCAGGAGGACGGCGTCTTCCTGGAGGCCCTCGCCGGGCAGTGCGCGCTCGCCGTCGAACGGGCCACCCTGTTCGAGCGGGAGCACCGCACCGCGGAGACGCTCCAGCGGAGCCTGCTGCCGGACCGCCTGCCGGTGGTCCGCGGCCTCATGCTGGCCCAGCGGTTCCGCTCGGGCAGCCGCCACGTGCAGGTCGGCGGCGACTGGTACGACGCGTTCGTCCTGCAGGACGGCCGGGTCGCGGCCGTGGTCGGCGACGTCATGGGCAAGGGCGTCAAGGCCGCGGCGGGGATGGGCCGCATCCGCAACGCGATGCGGGCCCTGGCCCTGACCAACCCGCCGCCCGCCGCCGTGCTCACCGGTCTGGACCGCGTCTTCGAGGCGACCGAGGAGGAGGAGCAGGTTACCACCCTGGCCTACATGGTGGTCGAACCCGGAACGGGCGAGGGCACGCTGGCGCTGGCCGGCCACCCGCCGCCCCTGCTGGTCTCACCTCAGGGCATGCCGCTGCTGTGCGAGGGGGAACCGGGCACCCCGCTCGGCTGGCCGGCGAGCCGGCGGCAGTTCAGGTTCTGCGTCCCGCCGGGCCACACCGCGGTCCTGTACTCCGACGGCCTGGTGGAGAACCGCAAGCGCGGGCTGGACGCCGGCCTCGCGGAACTTTGCTCGGTCGTAACCGAAGCGCCGCCGGAAGTTGTCAGTAGTCCGCATATGTTGTTGGATTTCCTGGTGGATCGCATGCTGGCGGGGTATGAGCAGGATGACGACGTCACGGTACTTGCAATTCATGTTCCGCCAACCACGAAGAGTGACTGAATGAAACAGTCATAAGGGTTGCTTTCGGGTATCGGTGCCCCGCTTCCGTACGCACTACTGTCTTCGTCGGCCTAGGGTGGAGGGCAACCGCCAGGAGGCGGCCGTTTGGATCACGGTGTCATGTCAGAATGCTGGGCAGGTGCGTCGCGGTTCGTGCGGCCTCTCTGAGCACCACTAGAGGCATCCGCCCCTAGCGGGCATCTGAGTCCATTCTCGTCACGCTTTCCTTCGAGAGGTGTTCGTGTCGCCTGCAAGTTCGACTCGCTCGAAGCCATCCGAGCTGAACGAGCCCGTCATTCAGCAGCTGATGGAGCGGGGGCGCTCGCAGGGGTTCCTCGAGTCCGAGGATGTCCGCAAGGCCGTCGAGGAAGCGGACATTCCGATGGCGCAGGTCGCTGGGATCCTGCGCAACCTCAGCAAAGAGGGCATCATCGTACGGCTGACCGCCGAGGACTCCGCGGGCCCCAAGAAGCCCAAGGCTCCGGCCAAGCGCCGGACCCCCGCCGCGCCCGCCCCGGTCAAGAAGACCAAGACCGCAGCCGCGGCGGCCAAGGAGCAGCCGGAGACCGTCACCGCTGTCGTCGGCGGCTCCGAGCCCGCGCCGGCCCCCGCGCCCAAGAAGCCCGCGGCTCCGGCGAAGAAGGTCGCCCCGGCCGCGAAGAAGCCCTCTTCGGGACCCGCCAAGAGCGCCGGTCCCGAGGCGCTCGCGCCCAAGACCGACCCGAAGCCGAAGGCGGCCGCGGGGGAGGACGAGGAGGAGATCGACCTCGAGGACGTCGAGATCGAGGACTTCGACCTCGAAGTGGAGGTCGAGGACGTCGAGGTCGAGGCGGAGCCCGAGGCCGAGGCCGACGAGGAGGCCAAGCCCGAGGTCGTCGCCGACGTGGCCGTCCCGCAGAGCGACGAAGAGGTGCTGATCCTCTCCGACGACGACGACGACGCCCCCGTGGCGCAGGTCGCCGCCGCCGGAGCCACCGCCGACCCGGTCAAGGACTACCTCAAGCAGATCGGCAAGGTCCCCCTGCTCAACGCCGAGCAGGAGGTCGAGCTCGCCAAGCGCATCGAGGCGGGCCTGTTCGCCGAGGAGCAGCTGGGCACCGACGGCGACCAGCTGCCGGTGGACGTCCGCGCGGAGCTGGAGTGGATCGCCGAGGACGGCCGCCGGGCCAAGAACCACCTGCTGGAGGCCAACCTCCGGCTGGTGGTCTCGCTGGCCAAGCGCTACACCGGCCGCGGCATGCTCTTCCTGGACCTGATCCAGGAGGGGAACCTGGGCCTCATCCGTGCGGTCGAGAAGTTCGACTACACCAAGGGCTACAAGTTCTCCACCTACGCCACGTGGTGGATCCGGCAGGCGATCACCCGCGCCATGGCGGACCAGGCGCGGACCATCCGCATCCCGGTCCACATGGTCGAGGTCATCAACAAGCTGGCCCGCGTCCAGCGGCAGATGCTGCAGGACCTCGGCCGCGAGCCGACCCCCGAGGAACTGGCCCGCGAGCTCGACATGACCCCTGAGAAGGTCATCGAGGTCCAGAAGTACGGCCGCGAGCCGATCTCCCTCCACACGCCGCTGGGCGAGGAGGGCGACAGCGAGTTCGGCGACCTCATCGAGGACTCCGAGGCGATCGTCCCGGCGGACGCGGTGAGCTTCACGCTGCTGCAGGAGCAGCTCCACTCCGTTCTGGACACGCTCTCCGAGCGCGAGGCGGGTGTGGTCTCCATGCGGTTCGGTCTCACCGACGGCCAGCCGAAGACCTTGGACGAGATCGGCAAGGTCTACGGGGTGACGCGTGAACGCATCCGCCAGATCGAGTCGAAGACGATGTCCAAGCTCCGCCACCCGTCCCGGTCCCAGGTCCTGCGCGACTACCTGGACTAGGTCCCGACCTCCGGGGATCCCGCGGTGGGGCGCCGCGGGGACCTGCGGATCTCTGTGAGACAGGGCCCGTGCCGACCGGCACGGGCCCTGCCCGGCGTGCTCCGTCCGGAGGGGGCGTGTCCCGCTCCCCCGAGCGGCCGGCGGTTCCGGCGGGCCGGAGGCGGGCCCGGCGCCGTCACACCAGGACGTCCAGAGTCCACGGGCGCCTGCCGCCGGGTGCGGGGCCGAGCCTGACCACGTGGCCGAGATCGCCGAGGACCTTGGCCAGTTCCTCCGGGGTCCGCGGGTCGGCGCCGCCCTCGAGCAGGCTGCGGGCGATCACCCCCCGGGTGGCCTTGGCCATGTGGCTGACGACCTTCCCGTCTTTGAGCACGCGCACCGCCACTCCCCGGCCGCCCGGCTGCCAGGCCGCCGCGTAGGTGCCGGAGCGCAGGTCCACGACCAGGCCCGGCTCGGCGTCGAGCACCGGGGTGAGCGACCGGCGCCAGAAGGCGCCCAGTCCGCCGAGCGGCGGCAGCCGCACCCCCATGGACAGCCGGTACGGCGGGACCCGGTCGGTGATCCGGAGCAGCCCCCACAGGCCGGAGAAGACCAGCAGGCGCTCCGCCGCCCGCCCGGCGGCCTGCGCGGTCAGGGAGGCGAGGCCGAGGTGGTCGTAGAGCACTCCGGTGTAGAGCTCGGCGACGGGCAGCGCGGGAGCGGTCCGCAGCCGCAGGTTCTTCGTGAGCTCGCCGGTCTGGCCTTCCGACAGCCCGAGCACGGACCGGGCCTCCTCCGGCCGTCCGCACAGTGTGGTCAGCGCCTCCAGGACGGTCCGCCGGGGCAGGGACGGGAAGCTCAAAGAGGCCAGGTCGAGGGCGGGGCCCGCGTCCGCCGTGGCCTTGCCCTCCGAGGGAGGCAGCAGAATCAGCACGCTTCCCGAGCTTAGGGGCCTGCGGGGAGCCGCCGGGCCGCGGGGAGCGCCGTACCCAGGGGAAAGTGGTGCGGTGGATGAACCCTATGATCTCTGGCCCCTATGATCTCTGGCCATGACGGACGACGTGTTCGACCGCCTGGTCGACCAGGCGTGGCCCGCCCTCAGCCGGACGGACTCCGGCGGATGGACACTGCGCGCCGCGGGCGGAGTCACCAAACGGGCCAACTCGGTCCTGCCGCTCGGGGAGCGGCGGGATCTGGAGGCGGCGGTGGAGGCGGCGGAGGAGTTCTACGCCGGCCGGGGGCTGCCCTGTGCTTTCTCCGTCGGCGCGGGCGCGGCGGCGGAGCTGGACGGACTGCTGGAGGCTCGTGGCTACCGGGTCGTGGATCCCACCCTGGTGATGGTCGCGCCGCTGGAGTCGGTCGCGGCGGTGGGGGGCGCCGGGCCGGGGAGCGCTCCGGTGCGGGGCGGGGAGCCGCGGCCGGGCGGGGACGGCGTGCCGGAGGGCGGCGGGGCCGAGGCGGAGGTCCGGCTCGCGGCGGAACCGGACTCGACGTGGCTGGACGTCTGGTGGACCGTGGACGGCAGGGGCGGCGGCGACGCCCGGGAGACGGCCCGCCGGATCCTCACCGGCGTGCCCGCCGTCTACGGCTCCCTCGGAGCGGAGGCGGTGGGACGGGGCGTCGCGCAGGGGGAGTGGTTCGGTATCTACTGCATGGCCACGGCGGCGCACGCGCGGCGGCGGGGCCACGCGCGGCGCATGCTGAACGCCCTGCTCTCGCACGGGCGGGAGCAGGGCGCTCGGCATGCGTACCTATGTGTGGTGGAGGCCAACGCCGCGGCCCGGTCGCTCTACGAGCGGCTGGGTTTCACGGTGTCGGCCCGATATCACTATCGGGTCCGATGAAGCGGAGCCCTTGTCTCTCGTCGGTTCTATCTCTCGTCGTTGCTGGCGGTCGAGGTGGTCGCGCTGAGGCGCGCCGACTCGTCCTGGATGTCGGCACCCTTGTCCCGCAGCACGGCGACGTGCTGCCGCCCGTGGTGGGCGCAGAACAGCAGCTCCCCACCGACGGGAAGGGTGGCTCGGATGTAAGCCTGGGCGCCGCACCGGTCACAGCGGTCCGTGGCCGTCAACGGCTTGGCGGGGGCGAGAGCTCCAGTCACGTATCGCCTTTCGGGTCATCCCCGACGTGGGGGATCGGGCGTCAGTCACTTGAGACAACATCTAACCCGATGCGGACGTTCCCAATCGACCTGCGAGTACGCCGAGAGCGGAATGCGACCGGGAGTGACGGGGTTCTCGCCCCGGGTAACGCGAGCGGCCCTCTGCTGACAAGCTGGGACGCGCCGCGGCGGGAAGAACGGTAAGCTGCGCACACGTGTTCGAGCAGAGTGGGAGTGGGTGTGACCGCAGTTAGCACGGAGGCGGGTTATACGGCCCGTCATCTGTCGGTGCTGGAAGGGCTCGAAGCCGTCCGCAAGCGCCCGGGCATGTACATCGGGTCCACCGACAGCCGCGGTCTCATGCACTGCCTGTGGGAGATCGTGGACAACGGGGTCGACGAGGCGCTGGCGGGCTACTGCACGCGCATCGAGGTCGAGCTCCACCCCGACGGCTCGATCGAGGTCCGCGACAACGGCCGGGGCATCCCCGTCGACGTCGAGCCCAAGAGCGGCCTGGCCGGAGTCGAGCTCGTCTACACCAAGCTCCACGCCGGCGGGAAGTTCGGCGGCGGATCCTACGCCGCCTCCGGCGGACTGCACGGCGTCGGCGCCTCCGTGGTGAACGCCCTGTCCTCCCGCCTGGACGTGGAGGTCGACCGCGAGGGCCGGATCCACGAGATCAGCTTCCGCCGGGGCGTCCCCGGGGTCTTCGACGGCGACGGGCCCACCGCCAAGTTCAAGAAGAAGTCGGGGTTGCGCGACGGCGGCGCGCTCGCCCGCGACGTCACCGGCACGCGCGTCCGCTTCTGGGCGGACCGCCAGATCTTCCTGCCCGAGGCCGAGGTCTCCCTCGACGAGATCCACGTCCGCCTCCGCCAGACCGCGTTCCTCGTGCCGGGCCTCACCCTGTCGGTGCGGGACAGCCGGGGCGAGGAGCCCTCCGAGGAGGAGTTCCGCTTCGACGGGGGCATCTCCGAGTTCACCGACTTCCTCGCCCGGGACGAGGCCGTGTGCGAGGTGCTGCGCCTGCAGGGGGTCGGCCACTTCCACGAGACGGTCCCGGTCCTCGACGACCTGGGCCACATGACCTCCACCGAGGTCCAGCGCGAGCTCACCGTGGACGTGGCGCTGCGCTGGGGCAAGGGCTACGACGCCACCGTCCGCTCCTTCGTCAACGTGATCGCCACGCCGAAGGGCGGCACGCACGTCACCGGTTTCGAGCGGGCCCTGGTGCGCACGGTGAACGACCAGCTCCGGGAGACCCGCCTGCTCAAGAGCAACGACGCGCCGGTCACCCGCGAGGACATCGTGGAGGGGCTCACCGCCGTGGTGACCGTCCGGGTGCCCGAGCCGCAGTTCGAGGGGCAGACGAAGGAGGTCCTGGGCACCGCGGCGGCCAGCAGGATCGTCTCCCACGTCGTCTCCCGGGAGCTCAAGGAGTTCTTCACCACCCCCTCCCGCACGCTCAAGCCGCAGCTGCGCGCGGTCCTGGAGAAGATCACCGCTGCGGCCAAGGCCCGCATCGCGGCCCGCGAGCACCGCGACAACCAGCGGCGCAAGACCGCCCTGGAGAACTCCGCGCTCCCGGCCAAGCTGGTGGACTGCCGCAGCGACGACGTGGACCGCAGCGAGCTGTTCATCGTCGAGGGGGACTCGGCGCTGGGCACCGCCCGCGCGGCGCGCGACTCGGAGTTCCAGGCGCTGCTGCCGATCCGCGGCAAGATCCTGAACGTGCAGAAGGCGTCCGTCGCCGACATGCTCAAGAACGCCGAGTGTGCCGCCATCATCCAGGTCATCGGCGCGGGCTCCGGCCGGTCGTTCGACCTGGAGGCCGCACGATACGGCAAGGTCATCCTGATGGCCGACGCCGACGTCGACGGCGCGCACATCCGCTGCCTGCTCCTGACCCTGTTCCACCGCTACATGCGGCCGCTGGTCGAGGCCGGCCGGGTCTTCGCCGCGGTTCCGCCGCTGCACCGGATCGAGATCACCAACCCGGGCCGGGGCAAGGAGAAGTACGTCTACTGCTACTCCGACGCCGAGCTCCATCGCGTCCTGCGCGACCTCGAACGCCGTGGCAAGCGGTGGAAGGACCCGGTCCAGCGCTACAAGGGCCTGGGCGAGATGGACGCCGACCAACTGGCCGAGACGACCATGGAGCCCCGGCACCGGACCCTGCGCCGGGTCCGGATCGAGGACGTCGAGGAGGCCGAGCGCATCTTCGACCTCCTCATGGGCAGCGACGTGGCCCCGCGCCGGGAGTTCATCGTCGGCAGCGCGGCCGAGGTCGACCGCGACCACATCGACGCCTGAGCCGCCCGACGGCCACCGTCTTCCGGCTTCCGGCTTCCGGCCACCGTCTTCCGGCCGCCGCGCCGAGGCCCCGCCGGCGGGGCCTCGGCGCGTTCGTCGCGTCCGCGTTCGCCGGATCCGGTCGCCGGTCCGCGGCCCGGCCCGAAGGCCGGATCCCGTCGGCCCCGCGGAGAGGACCGGTGAGCGCCACGCGTGCCGACGGCCCTCTCCGCGGAGCGGGGCTCACAGCTCGACCGGCACGAGCTTTCCGGTGCGCACGTCGTAGATGGCGCCGCCGACGGCCATCCCCTCCGGAAGGAAGGGACTGGTCCTGATCCGCACCAGGTCGTGGCGGAGCGCGGCGTCCTGGTCGGGGACCGTGTGGAACTCCAGGCTGCGGGTGTCGACGCCGTGCCGGGCGGCGAGCGCGTGCACGTCGTCGTCGGTGACCTTGGACATGCCGCAGTCGGTGTGCGGCATGACCAGCACCCGGTTCACCCCCAGGAGGTAGACGGCCAGGACGAGCGTGCGCAGCACGTCGTCGGTGACCCGGGCTCCGGCGTTGCGCAGGATCTTGGCGTCACCGGGCTTCAGGCCGAACACGCCCAGCGGGTCGATACGCGAGTCCATACAGGTGACGACGGCCAGTCCCCGGGCCGCCTTGCCGGTCAGCTCCGCGTCGGTGAACGTGGCGGAGAACTTCTCGTTGGCGGTCAGCAGGTCGTCGAACGCACTCACAAGCGCACCCCTCGGTCAGTGAAATGAGCATCTCGATGATCCCTCATGTCCGTTTCATAGAGGTTTCCGGGGCACCACTTCCCGTCTTCTCGGCTAGGATCCCGCATCGTCGATCACTTTAGGTGATCGACCTCTGACATACGGTGAATGACCTCGGGAAGGGCCATGAGCAGAACCGAATCCCTGGCCGGCTACCTGCGTGCCCAGGCCAGAAGGAAACTGGACCGCGTGGAGCCCCGTGACGGGGGACGCAACGCGCGCTCGGCGCTGGCGCTGCTGGACGCGACGGTCTACGTGGAGGCGCTGGGCGAGGACGACCCGCTCCTGGCGGCGCTCGCGGACGTCGGATGTTTCGGTCCGGAGGGGACCGGAGAGTTCCGGCCGGGCGAGGAGGTCGCCCGGGTCGTCCGTTTCTGGGAGGCGGGGGAGCCGCGGCAGCTGCTGGCGGCCATCCGGTCGGCCCTTCAGGGATCGCCCGCCTGACCGGTCGCGCATGATCCGGATGGGCGGGGGAAGGGGGGAGTCGATCAAGTGCAACACCATCATGGAGTATTCGATGGTGTCATTCTGGGAGGAAACATGGGAATCGCACGTATCCGGGCCGTCGTCCTCGACGGCCCGGACCCCCACCGCCTGGCCGACTTCTACGGTGCGCTCCTCGACTGGAAGACCACCACGGTCGAGGACGACTGGGTGACCATCGAAGGAACCGGGGAGGCGGAGCGCATCTCCTTCCAGAAGGCGCCCGACCACCGGCCGCCGGACTGGCCCGACCCCGCCCGCCCCCAGCAGTTCCATCTGGACCTGACCGTCGACGATCTCGACGAGGCCGAGGCGGCCGTGCTGGCCCTGGGCGGGGTCAAGCACACACACCAACCGGACGAGACCGGGTCGTTCCGGGTGTATCTGGACCCAGCGGGACACCCGTTCTGCCTCTGCGTGGACTGAGACGCGCGGCGCCGTCCACCGCCCGCCCGCGGTCTCTCGCGGACCTCCGGCGAGAGGGCCGTGGGCGGGTCCGCCCGGTGGAGCGGCGGACCCGGACCGGCCGGACCCTACTCCGCCGCCTGCGGGGGCCGTCCGGCGGCCTCGTCGGCGGCGGCGTCCGGCGAGGAGCCCAGGGCGCCGCCCACGGCCGCGACCGCGTGGGTGAGGCGGAGGCCCGAACCGTCCCGGCGGCCGAGCTCCTCGGGGAGCGGAACCGGCTTGCCGGTGGCCGAGACGGCGCGCGCCGGCCCGGGGCCCGCCCAGGCGAGCAGCAGGACGTCCTCGCCCTTGAGGAACCGCTGGGCGCGGACCCCGCCGGTGGCACGGCCCTTCGCCGGGTATTCGGCGAAATCGGAGATCTTGACCCCGCCGGTCTGGGTGCCGGGCAGGGCGGTGGAGGAACCGGCGATCGTCACGACCCTGGACTCCAGAGCCGGGTCCACGCCGCCGAACCAGATCACCCGTGCGCCCCCGTCCAGCCGGATCCCGGCCATGCCGCCCGCCGGCCGGCCCTGGGGCCGGACGATGGAGGCGGAGAAGCGCAGGAGCTGGGCGTCGGAGGTGATGAAGACCAGATCGTGTTCCTCGGAGGTCAGCTCCGTCGCACCCACCACGGTGTCGCCGTCTCTGAGCCCGATGACCTCGAAGTCGTCGCGGTTGGCCGGGTAGTCGGGCACGACCCGCTTGACCACGCCCTGCGCGGTGCCCAGCGCCAGGCCGGGCCCGTCGGGGTCGAGGGAGCCGATGCCCACGACCGTCTCCCCGGGGTTCAGCGCGACGTACTCGGAGACCGGATGGCCGCCGGACAGGGACGGCGGATCGGCGGAGGGGGGCAGGGTCGGCAGGTCCACGACCTGGACCCGGATCATCCGGCCGTGGCTGGTGACCACGCCCACCTCGCCGCGGACGGTGCTGCGCACCGCGGAGACGAGCACGTCGTGGGGGGACCGTCCGCCCTCGCGGGGCAGCGGGGAGGCGTCGGCCGTACGGGCCAGCAGGCCGGTGGAGGAGAACAGGACCAGGCACGGGTCGTCGGGCACCTCCAGCTCCAGCGGCGCCGCGGTCTTCCTGGGAGCGCCGGAGGCCTCCAGCAGGACCGTGCGGCGGGGGGTGCCGTAGGTCTTGGCGACCTGGGCCAGCTCGTCGGAGACGACCTTGCGCAGCCGGTCCTCCGAGGACAGGATCGCGGTCAGCTCGGCGATCTCCGCCCGCAGGGTCTCCTGCTCCCGGTCCAGCTCCAGCTTGTCGTAGCGGGTCAGCCGGCGCAGCGGGGTGTCGAGGATGTAGGCGGCCTGGACGTCCGACAGCGCGTAGGCGGCCATCAGGCGCTCGCGCGCCTGGGCGGAGTCGTCCGAGGAGCGGATGACGCGGATGACCTCGTCGATGTTGAGCAGGGCGACGACGAGGCCCTCGACGAGGTGCAGGCGCTCCTCGCGCTTGCGGCGGCGGTGGGCCGAGCGGCGGCGGACCACGTCGAGGCGGTGGTCCACGTAGACCTGGAGCAGCTCGCGCAGCCCGAGCGTGCGGGGCTGGCCGTCGACCAGCGCCACGTTGTTGATGCCGAAGGTCTCCTCCATCGGCGTCAGCCGGTAGAGCTCCTCCAGCACGGCTTCGGGGATGAAGCCGTTCTTGATCTCGATGACCAGCCGCAGGCCGCGGTGGCGGTCGCTGAGGTCCTTCAGGTCGGAGATGCCGTGCAGCTTCTTGGCCGTGACCAGCTCGCGGATCTTGGTGACCACGCGCTCCGGACCCACGTTGAACGGCAGCTCGGTGACGACGATGCCCTTGCGCCGGGGGCTGACCTGCTCGACCGCGCACCTGGCGCGCATCCGGAAGGTGCCCCGGCCGCGGGCGTAGGCGTCGCGGACGCCGTCCAGGCCGATGATCGTGCCGCCCGTGGGCAGGTCGGGGCCCGGGACGAACCGCATCAGGTCCTCGAGCGTGGCGTCCGGCTTCTTGATCAGGTGGCGGACGGCGGCGACGACCTCGACCAGGTTGTGCGGGGCCATGTTGGTCGCCATGCCGACCGCGATGCCGGTGGCGCCGTTGACCAGGAGGTTGGGGAACGCCGACGGCATGACCGTGGGCTCGGTCTCCTGGCCGTCGTAGTTGGGTTTGAAGTCGACGGTGTCCTCGTCGATCGACTGCACCATCGCCATGGCCGCGGCGGCCAGGCGCGCCTCGGTGTAGCGCATCGCGGCGGGCAGGTCGTCGGGGGAGCCGAAGTTGCCGTGCCCGTCGATCAGCGGCAGCCGCATGGAGAACGGCTGCGCCATGCGGACCAGCGCGTCGTAGATGGCGGTGTCGCCGTGGGGGTGCAGCTTGCCCATGACGTCGCCGACGACCCGCGACGACTTGACGTGCCCGCGGTCGGGCCGCAGGCCCATCTCGCTCATCGAGTAGAGGATGCGGCGCTGGACCGGCTTGAGGCCGTCCCGGGCGTCGGGCAGCGCGCGCTGGTAGATCACCGAGTACGCGTACTCGAGGAAGCTGGTGCGCATCTCGGCGGAAACGTCGATGTCGACGATCCGCTCTTCGAAGTCCTCGTCAGCGGGGGGTGTGGTCGTCCGTCGGGCCATATCGAACATTGTGCCGAAGAACAAGGAGTGCCCGCGACGTCAACGCCGAAGCAGGCCGTCACCCGCGGCGTCGGCGCCGGCCGTCACCCGCGGTCGCGCCGACCGGCGCCGGGCCAGGGACCGGGGGTGGAGCCCTCGTCCGCGTCGCCCGGGACGCCGGTCCGGGTGTCGTAGACCCGGAACCCCCGCGCCCGGTAGTTGGCCAGCGCCGCCGGGCCGTCCAGGGAGCAGGTGTGCAGCCACACCCGGCGGGTCGGCTCGCGGTCCGGCAGGCGCTCGGCCAGGTCCCAGGCGCGTGCCGTGCCTGCCTCCAGCAGGTGCCCGCCCGCGCCCCTGCCGATCGCCCAGGGCAGGAGACCGAAGCAGATGATCTGGACCGCCGCGTCGTCCTGCGGGAGCAGTTCGGCGTACCCGGCGGGGGTGCCGCGGTGGTAGGCCACCCAGGTCTCCACACCCCGGTCCAGGTGGTCCGCCCACTGCCGCCAGGTCCACGGCAGCCGGTCGGTCCACTGCCAGTCGCCGCCCACGGCGGTGTAGAGGAAACGGCTGAACTCCGGGGAGGCGACCTCGGCGCGCACGACGTCGAGCTCGATCACCGGAGGTTCGGCGGGGCGCAGGTCGGCGGGGGAGGTCTGCTCGAGGTACCAGGTGGTGACGTCCATAGTGAGCCTCATGAAACCACGTCCTCGCCGGTGCCCGTATCCGGATGTACCGGTGGAGATCACCTTCACTACGATGCGCCGGTGCATGGCCCTGGACTGAGGCGAATGATCGCGGCCGTGTGCCTGGCGGGCGCGCTGACCGGCTGCGGAGCGATCGACGCGGTGGGCAGGGCCGCCGGGGAGGCGGTGGCGGATCCGGCCGTGGTCACCGAGGACGCGCCGTTCGAGGGGTCCCCCGCGGAGAGGTTCGCCGAGGGGATCACGGGGATCGAGGCCCCGGCGGCCGAGGCCGTGGGCCGCTTCACGGCCGAGGACGTCCGAGCGGCCTACAAGGTCGGCAGGCGCCTGCTGGAGGCCGCCCATCTCGACGAGCAGAGCCTGCTCGGCGGGAAGCCCGAGGCCTACGCCTGGCTGCTCGACCCCGAGCAGCGGACGTTCTTCCTGAAGAACCTCGACCACGAGGACGGCACGAAGGACACCCGGGCCTGGGTGTTCAGCTTCGCGCCCGGCACGACCGAACTGGTCGGCGATGGCGTCAAGGTGAAGGGAAGGCTCTCCGCCGGTCCGGGCAAGGACGAGGACGTCGGCCCCCTGCTGGTGGTGACGTACGAGGCGCGGTTCGTCTACGCGGTCCGGCCCGCGGGCAAGGCCGGGCCCATCGTCCGGGTGATGGCCTACACCAAGGCGCGCCACGAGTTCTGGCGGGACGAGCGGGGCGGCCGGCTCCGCCACTGGGAGGGCGACGGCATCGACGGGTGGAGCGCGGGCACGGAATGCGACCTCCCCGGCCGCTTCCACCGTCCCGATTTCCGGTCCGAGGGCGGCGGCGACGGCCCGCTGCAGGACGCTTACGCCGACGACGCGGCCCCGATGGAGGAAGGGGAGTGCGGGTCGGTGGAGGAGGTCTGACCTTCCGGGAGCGCCGTACCGCCCGCCCCGGTCCCCGGTCCGCCGGGCGGTACGGCCCGCCCCCGCCGTGCGGCCGGACGGCGCGGGCGGGGCGGGTGGGGCGAAACCGTCACCGGGACCTGATAGCAATGACCGGTGAGCGAAGAGCAGATGCTGCGCCAGGAGGCCGAGGAGCGCCTGCGGGCGCTCGCCGGAGAGCACGCCCGGCTGCGCGACGACCAGTGGGCGGCGATCAAGGCGCTGGTCATGGACCGGCGCCGGGTCCTGGTCGTGCAGCGCACCGGCTGGGGCAAGTCGGCGGTCTACTTCATCGCCACCGCGCTCCTGCGCGAGCTGGGCGAGGGGCCGACCGTCATCGTCTCGCCGCTGCTGGCCCTGATGCGCAACCAGATCGCCGCCGCCGAGCGGGCCGGGATCCACGCGGTCACCGTCAACTCGGCCAACCCCGAGGAGTGGGAGCAGATCTACGGGCAGGTGGCCGAGGGCGCGGTCGACGTGCTGCTGGTCAGCCCCGAGCGGCTCAACAACCCCGAGTTCCGCGATCAGGTCCTGCCGGAGCTCGCCGAGAGCGCGGGCCTGGTCGTGGTGGACGAGGCGCACTGCATCTCCGACTGGGGCCACGACTTCCGCCCCGACTACCGGCGGCTGCGCACGCTCTTCGAGGAGCTGCCCGAGGGCGTGCCGGTGCTGGCCACCACCGCCACCGCCAACGCCCGCGTCACCCGTGACGTCGCCGAGCAGCTCGGCGAGGAGACGCTCGTGCTGCGCGGGCCGCTGGAGCGCGAGAGCCTCCACCTGAGCGTCGTACGGCTCCGCGGCGCCGAGCAGCGCCTGGCCTGGCTCGCCCAGGCCCTGCACGAGCTGCCCGGCTCCGGCATCGTCTACACCCTCACCGTGGCCGCCGCCCAGGAGATCGCCGCCTACCTGCGCGAGCAGGGCCACGAGGTGGCCGCCTACTCCGGCCAGACCGAGCAGGCCGAGCGGCTCGCCGCCGAGCAGGCGCTGCTCGACAACAAGATCAAGGCGCTGGTCGCCACCTCCGCGCTGGGCATGGGCTACGACAAGCCCGATCTGGGCTTCGTCGTCCACGTCGGGGCTCCGCCGTCGCCGGTCGCCTACTACCAGCAGGTCGGCCGTGCCGGTCGCGGGGTCGAGCGGGCCGAGGTGATCCTGCTGCCGGGTGCCGAGGACCGGGAGATCTGGTCCTACTTCGCCTCGCTGGCCTTCCCGCCCGAGCAGGTCGTGCGCACCGTGCTGGCGGCGCTGGCCGACGGCGGGGTCATGTCCACGGCCGCACTGGAGAGCCGGGTCGACCTCAGCCGGACCCGGCTGGAGAGCATGCTCAAGGTCCTGGACGTCGACGGCGCGGTGCGCCGGGTCAAGGGGGGCTGGGAGGCCACCGGCGAGCCGTGGGACTACGACGCGGACCGCTACGCCCGGGTCGCCGCCGAGCGCGAGGCCGAGCAGAAGGCCATGCTCGACTACCTCGACACCGCCGGGTGCCGTGAGGAGTTCCTCCGCCGCCGGCTGGACGACGACTCCGCCACGCCGTGCGGGCGCTGCGACAACTGCACCGGGACGCACCGCTCGCCCGAGGTCGAGGCCCGCGCGGTCGAGCGCGCCGCCGAGAGCCTGCACCGGCCCGGCGTGGAGATCGAGGCGCGCCGGCAGTGGCCGTCCGGGCTGAGCGACCTCAAGGGCCGGATCAAGCCCGAGCTGGGCGCCGAGCCCGGCCGGGTCCTGGGCCGGCTCACCGACATCGGCTGGGGCAACCGGCTGCGCGGGCTGCTGGCCGAGGGCGCCCCCGACGGCCCGGTCCCCGACGACGTGTTCGCCGCGGTGGTCACCGTGCTCTCGTCGTGGGAGTGGGCGCAGCGCCCGGTCGCCGTGGTCGCGGTGCCGTCGGCCACCCGCCCGGTGCTGGTCCGCAGTCTGGCCGAGCGGCTGGCGCAGGTCGGCCGCCTGTCCTACCTGGGCGACCTGGGCTACCGGTCGGGGCCGCCCGCGCGGCGCTTCAACAGCGCCCAGCGGGTCCAGGCCATCCGGGCCACGCTCGCCATGCCCTCCGCCCTCGGCGCGGCGGTCGCCGAGGCGGGCGGCCCGGTCCTGCTGGTCGACGACCGCGTCGACACCGGCTGGACCATGACGCTGGGGACCGCGCTGCTCCGCCACGCCGGAGCCCCGGCCGTGCTGCCCCTCGCCCTGGCGGTGACGAGCTAGCCCGCACCATGCGGGCGCGTCACGGGTCTGCACAGGGCGGGGAGCCGGAGGGGACCCGCGAAGCGGCCGGGCCGACGGACGCGGCGCACCGGCGCGCCGTCACCGGACATGAGCGGGTGGCCCGGTGGGGCGGACACGCTCCGGGCAGTCCGCCGGTCAGAGGCGCTCCGGGCAGTCCGCCGGTCAGAGGCGGGGGCGGGCGCCGAGGTGGGCGATGGCCCTGGCGGCCAGGCGGTTGCCCGCGGCGAGAGACTCGGCCGGGGGCTTGCCCTCCAGCCAGGCCGGCAGGAAGCCCGCGGTGAACGCGTCGCCGGCGCCGGTGCCGTCGACCACGCGCTCCACGGACTCGGCGGAGGCCCGGACCGGTTCGCTGCGGCTGTTGGAGTACCACAGCGAGCCCTCGTCGTTGAGCTTGATCACGACCTGGGGGAACCAGGCGGTGAGCACCTTGGCGGCGGCGGCCGGATCGTCGCGGCCGGTCAGGACCTTGGCCTGGTCGGCGTTGGCGAACAGCAGCTTGGCGTTCTGGGTCCACTCCAGGAACGGCTCGGCGCCGGTGCGCTCCAGCGGGGCCGAGGAGGCACAGTCGACCGAGACGGTCATCCCGGCGCGGCCGGCCATCTCCAGGGCCGCCAGGCCGGCCTCACGCGAGCCCTCGTTGATCAGGGTGTAGCCCGACAGGTGCAGGTGGCCGCCCTGGGCGAACAGGTCGCGGGGGAGGTCCTCGGGGGACAGTGCCGCGTTGGCGCCCGGGTCGGAGAGCATGGTCCGCTCGCCCTTGTGGGTGACGAGCACCACGCAGGTGCCGGTGGGGCGCTCGGGGTCCATGACGAGCCGGGCGTCGACGCCGTACCCCATGAGTTCCATGTCGCGGTTGCGGCCGGTGATGTCGGCGCCGCGGCGGCCGATGAAGGCCACCTCCGCGCCCTCCACCGCCAGCCAGGAGGCGATGTTGGCGCCCGACCCCCCGCCGTGCATCGTGACCACGGCCGGCGTGTCGCTGGCCCGGGCCAGCGGATAGCGAGCCCGCGCGACCGCGTCGGTCATGAGATCGCCCACCACGACCACCCGCGTCATGATGTCCACCGCCTTGTGACTTCGATGCCGAACATGCTTAGGGGACCGCGAAAAACCTAACAGTTTCCCGCCTGGATGGGGGCACCGGATCGGACACGGGACCGCAGTCGATGCACAAGCGTTGCGCTAACCCACCCGGCTGGTCCGACATGTGGGATTCGCGTCTACCCTCGGGACTGTGGAGGCTCAATACCCCGCCCACTGGGAGGCGGACGTCGTCCTGTCCGACGGCGGCACCGCGCACGTGCGCCCGATCCGGCCCGCCGACGCCGACCGGCTCAGGACCTTCTACTCCCGGCTGTCCGAGGAGTCGATCTACTTCCGCTTCTTCGGCCCCCGCCCCCGCCTGTCGGACCGGGAGGTGACCCGCTTCACCAACGTCGACTACGTGGACCGGGTCGCGCTGATCGCGACGATCGGCACCGAGATGGTGGCCGTGATCCGCTACGACCGGATCGACGCGGAGGAGGCCGAGGTGGCCTTCCTCGTCGAGGACGCCCACCAGGGCCGCGGCGTCGCCTCGGTCCTGCTGGAGCACCTGGCCGAGACCGCGCGCGAGAACGGCATCGCCCGGTTCGTCGCCGACGTGCTGCCCGCCAACCAGAAGATGATGGGCGTGCTCAAGCAGGCCGGCTACACCGCGCGCAGCCGCTTCGCCGACGGCGTGGTGCGGATGACCCTCGACCTCACCCCGACCGAGACCTCCCAGGCGGTGACCGCCTCCCGCGAGCACCGGGCCGAGGCCCGCTCCATCGAGCGGCTGCTGACCCCCGGCTCGGTGGCGGTGGTCGGCGCGGGCCGCGAGCCCGGCGGCGTCGGCCAGACCGTGCTGCGCAACCTGCTCGGCGCGGACTTCGCCGGCCCGGTCTACCCGGTCCACCGCGAGGCGCGGGCCGTCGCGGGGGTCCGGGCCTACCCGAGCGTGACGGCCATCGACGGCGAGGTGGACCTGGCGGTGCTGGCCGTACCGGCCGACGGGGTGATCGACGTGGTCAAGGAGTGCGCGGAGAAGGGCGTGCGCGGGCTGATCGTGGTCTCCTCCGGCTTCGGCGAGACCGGTGCGGAGGGGCGGGCCCGGCAGGACGAGCTGGTCCGCATCGCCCGCGCGTACGGCCTGCGCGTCGTCGGCCCCAACTGCCTGGGCATCGCCAACACCGACCCCGCCGTCCGGCTGAACGCCACCCTCGCCGCGACCGTCCCCGGCCGGGGCCGGGTCGGCTTCTTCAGCCAGTCGGGCGCGCTGGGCACGGCGCTGCTGCAGCGGGTCGCCCAGCGCGGCATGGGCATCTCCTCGTTCGTCTCCGCGGGCAACCGGGCCGACGTGTCCGGCAACGACCTGCTGCAGTACTGGGAGGAGGACGCCGCCACCGACGTGATCCTGCTCTACCTGGAGTCGCTGGGCAACCCGCGCAAGTTCGCCCGGCTGGCCCGGCGCATCTCCCGGCGCAAGCCGATCGTCGTGGTCAAGAGCGGCGGCACCACTCAGGGCGTGCCCGTCGGTCACGCCGCCCAGGTGCTCGGCCTGCCCGACACCGCGCTCAGCGCGCTGTTCGAGCAGGCCGGGGTGATCCGGGTGGACGACCTGATCCAGCAGTTCGACGTGGCGCAGCTCCTGGCCCACCAGCCGCTGCCCGCCGGTCCGCGGGTCGGCCTGGTCGGCAACTCCGACGCGCTGGCGCTGCTGGCCGTGGACGCGTGCGCGCGCGCGGGGCTGGAGCCCCGGCCGCCGGTGAACCTCGGCGCGCGCGCCGGGGCCGCCGAGTTCGGCGCGGCCCTGGCCGCCCTGCTCCCGGAGGTGGACGCCGCGGTCGCGATCTACATGCCGCCGATCCCGGGACGGGCCGGCGAGGTCGCCGCGGAGCTGCTGCGCGTCGCGCGCGAGGGCGGCAAACCGGTGCTGGCCACCTTCGAGGGGCAGCTCGGCATGCCCGCGGAGCTGCGGGTCGGGGCGGAGGTGCCCGAGCGGGGCTCCATCCCGTCCTACGCGGCGCCCGAGGAGGCGGTCCGGGCCCTGGCCCACGTCGTGCGGTACGCGCGCTGGCGGGAGCGGCCCGCCGGCGCGCCGGTGGAGGAGCTCGACGACGTCGACGCCGCCGCCGCGAGGGCGCTCGTCGAGCGGCTGCTGGCGGCCCCGCCCGCAGGGGGCCCGTCCGGCGGGGCGGCGCCGGACGGCGCTCCGTCCGCGGAGAGCGGGGAGAGCGGGGAGAGCGGGGAGTTCCTGGAGAGCGGGGAGAGTGCGGAGTTCCCGGAGAGCGGGGGGACCGCGCCGGTCGCGGCGGTGACCGCAGGGGAGACCGGCGAGCGCGTCCCCGCCGAGGCGGAGGTCGCGGAGTTGCTGGCGCACTACGGGCTGACGGTCTGGCCCGCCGAGGTCGTCGGCTCGCCGGAGGCGGCCGTGGCGGCGGCCGAGCGGCTGGGCTGGCCGGTGGTGCTCAAGGCCGCCGACCCCGAGGCGGCCAAGCGGGCCGGCACGGTCCGGCTCGGCCTGGCCGGCCCGGACGGGGTGCGCGACGCCTTCGCCGACCTGCTCCGCCAGCTCGGTCCCGACGCCGTGCTCGCCGTGCAGCGCATGGTCCCCCAGCCCGCGGTGCCGACCGTGGTGAACCTCGTCGAGGACCCCGGCTTCGGCGCCGTCGTCTCCTTCGGGCTGGGCGAGGTGACGGCCCGGCTGCTGCGGGACGAGGCCTACCGGCTGGCCCCGCTGACGCGCGAGGACGCGGCCGAGCTGGTCGAGTCGCCGCGCGCGGCGCCGCTGCTCTTCGGGGAGTACGGCTACCCGCCGGTGGCGGTCGAGGCCCTGGAGGACCTGCTGGTCCGGGTCGGCCGGCTGGCCGACGACCTGCCCGAGGTGGCCGGGCTCGACCTCGACCCGGTGCTGGTGGGGGAGTCGGAGGTCGTCGTGCTGGGGGCCCGCGCCGTACTGCGCCATCCCGGAGGACCGCGCCCCGACGGCGGGCCGCGGCGGCTCAGCTGAGGATCCGCGCGGAGCTCGGGGTGAAACAGACGCCCGGGACAGGGCAGGATGGACCCATGAGGGAAACCCGACTCTCGACCGCGGGCCTGCGCGAGGCCATCGACCGCAGCGGCTACTACCCCGACCTGGTGGCCGACGCCGTCGAATCCGCCCTGGGCAAGGAGCAGGTGGACGCCTACGTGGTGCACCACGAAGCCACCTTCGACCCCGCCATGGAGGTGCGCCGGCACGTCACCGTCCTGGTGCTCTCGCCCACCCGCCTGCTGGTCTGCCACACCGACGAGCACCCGGCGGTGGAAGGAGTCTCGGCGTCCCACGCCTCCACGACCACCGAGGCCGTGCTCCTGCGCCGGATCCAGTCCGTGGCGGTCACCCGCGTCGTCCCCGATCCCGCCTCCTACGTCCCGGGCGTGCCGCCCACCGAGGTCACGCTCACCATCGGCTGGGGGGCGATCTCCCACGTCGACCTGGAGCCGGCCACCTGCGGCGACGAGAACTGCGAGGCCGACCACGGCTACACCGGCGCGGTCACGGCCGACGACCTCTCCCTGCGGGTGAGCGAGGCCGCCGACGGCCCCGAGGCCGTCTCCCACGTGCTGGCCTTCGCCAAGGCGCTGTCGGAGGCCACCGCCCGCGCCGCCGTCTCGTGAGCCCCCTCGTCCCGGCGTACGGCGAGGCGTCGCTGGCCGACCTGTCCTCCTCGCTCCTGGCCGTGCTGGGAATGGACGGCGCCAACCCGCTGGGGCTGGTCCCCGCCGACCGGGTGCTGCTCTTCCTCGTCGACGGCCTGGGCGCGGAGCTGCTGCGCGCCCACCCCGAGACGGCCCCCTTCCTGTCGGCGCGGGCGGGCCGGACGCTGACCGCGGGCTTCCCCGCCACCACGGCGACCAGCCTGGGCACGCTCGGCACCGGCCTGCCGCCCGGCGAGCACGGCATGCTCGGCTACCAGCTGGCCGTTCCCGGGGCGGGCTACCTGTTCAACTGCCTGCGCTGGACCGCGTTCGGGCCGCTGGTCGCGCCCGAGGAGTGGCAGCCCACCGCGACCGTCTTCGAGCGCGCGGCGGCGGCCGGGATCAGCGTCAGCTACGTGGCCCCGGCCCACTTCGAGGGCACCGGCTTCAACCAGGCCGTCTACCGGGGTGTCCGCTTCGTGGGCGCCGACGCGGTCGACGACCGGGTCGAGGGGGTCCGCCGGGCCCTGGCCGAGCCCCGGGCGCACGTCACCGTCTACTACGGCGACCTCGACGCCGCCGGCCACATGTGCGGCTGGGGCACCCCCGAGTGGCTCGACCAGCTCGCCCGGGTCGACCGGATGGCCGAGCGCCTGGCCGAGACCCTCCCGCCCGGGTCGGCGATGTACGTCACCGCCGACCACGGCATGGTCAACGCCACCGACCGGATCGACGCCGACGCCGTGCCCGCCCTGCGCGAGGGCGTCGCCCTGCTGGGCGGCGAGGCCAGGGCCCGCCACGTCTACGCCGAGCCCGGGGCCGCCGGGGCCGTGCTGGAGTCCTGGCGGGGCGTCCTGGGGGAGGCGGCCTGGGTGGCCTCGCGGGAGGAGGCGGTCGCGTCCGGCTGGTTCGGCCCCCGCGTCCGGGCGGAGTGGCTGCCGAGGATCGGCGACGTGGTCGCGGTGCCGCGGGACGGGACCGTCGTCACCGCCTCGGTCGCCGAGCCGCTGGAGTCGTCGTTCACCGGTTACCACGGCTCCCTGACCCCCGCCGAGCAGTACGTCCCGCTCCTGGAGGTGAGCACCCGGTGAGCCCGCTGATCACTCCCGGAGACCTGGCCGCGCTGCCCGCGGCGTCCGTCCTCGACGTGCGCTGGGCGCTCGGCGGCCCGCCCGGGATCGAGTCCTACCGGCAGGGGCACGTCCCCGGCGCGGTCTTCTGCGACCTCGAGGCCGACCTGGCCGCTCCCGCGGGCCCGGAGGGGCGCCACCCCCTGCCGGAGGCCGGCCGGTTCCAGGCCGCGATGCGCCGCCTCGGCGTCTCCGGCTCCCGGCCCGTGGTGGTCTACGACGACGCCGGCGCCATGTCCGCCGCCCGCGCCTGGTGGACGCTGCGCTACTTCGGCCACCCCGACGTCCGGGTCCTCGACGGGGGGCTGCGCGCCTGGACCGCCGAGGGACGCTCCGTCTCGGACGAGACGCCTGAGGTGCCGCCCGGCGATTTCACCGCCCGCCCGGGGGGCATGCCCGTGCTCGACGCCGCCGCGGCCGCAGAGCTGGCCGCCGACGGGATCCTGCTGGACGCCCGCGCCGCCGAGCGCTACCGGGGGGAGGTCGAGCCGATCGACCCGGTCGCCGGGCACATCCCCGGCGCGGTCAGCGCCCCCACGACGGAGAACGTCGACCCGTCCGGCCGCTTTCACCGGCCGCACTTCCTGCGGGAGAGGTTCAACACCCTCGGGGCGGTGCCCGGCATGGCGGTGGGGACCTACTGCGGTTCCGGGGTGACGGCCGCCCACCAGGTCCTGGCGCTTCAGGTCGCGGGCATCCCGGCGGCCCTGTACGTCGGGTCGTGGTCCCACTGGGTGGCCGACCCCTCCCGGCCGGTCGCCACCGGCTGATCGCCGTACCCGAAGCAGGCGAACCCGGCCGTCCCGGTCCGGCCGGCCGCCGCGGCCAGCGCCGCCGCGGGCGGCCGGCCGGCGGCCAGCAGGCCGTGGAAGACCGTCATCAGCGCCAGGGTCTCGTCGTCGCGCACGGGCACCAGGCCGGCCACCACGCACCGGGTGCCCGACGCCAGGAATGCCCCGGCCAGGCCCAGCGGCGTCCCGTCGGTGGGGGCGTGCGCCATTCCCGCGTCGCACGCCGACAGCACCACCAGCTCCGGCGGCGTGCGGATCCGGAGCAGGTCGTAGGCCATGAGCCGGCCGTCGTCGAGATCGATGCCGGACAGCAGCGGGCTGCGCGCGCTGAACGTCCCGTGGGCCGCCAGGTGCGCCACGGAGGCCCGCTCCAGCGCCGCCAGGACCGCGCGCCGGGCCGCGGGGACCCGCTCGGTCCCCGGACGGCGGGCGGCCACCATGCGGGCCTCGGCCTCGGCGCAGCGCAGGCCCGGGCCGGCCACCGCCACGGTCCCGCCCGCGCCCGCCCCCGGAGGCACCGCCCGCCGCGCGGCCAGCCAGGCGGCGGCGCTCGGCGCGACCGTCACCGGCCGGTCCGCGTTCGACGGGAGCACCGGCCAGGGCAGCGTGTGCAGCGGCCCGGCGGGCACGATCACCAGCGGCCGGTCGCCCAGCCGGGGGAGCAGGGGGCCGAGGAGCAGCCGCTCCACCGCCGCCGCCTCCGCGGCCAGGCCGCGCGCGTCCCCGTCGAGCAGGTGCCGGCGGCGCAGGCCGTACCGGAGCCGGACGGTGGCCTCGGCCGCGGCCGCGAGGGAGCCCAGGCGGCGCAGCAGGACCCCGCCCGGGGTGACCGCGACGACGGCCAGCTCGTCGCGGTGGCGGACGAACTCGACCAGCGCGGCGCCGCCCAGCGCCGCGCGCAACTCCTCCGGACCGGGTACGGCGCCGCGACCCGCCTGCCCGGGTCCCCGGTCGCTCCGGGCGCGCCGGGCGGTCCCCGTGCCCGCCGGTTCCCGGACGCCTTCCACGCTGCCGGCGGCTGCCGTGCCTGCGGTGGCTCCGCCGGCTCTGACGTCCCCGGCGGCTGCCGTGCCTGCGGTGGCTCCGAGGCCCACGGCGCCGCCGGTGGTCGCCCGCCACCGCTCCGCCCAGGCCAGCACGGTCCGGGCCCGGCCGCTCCGGAGGGCGAGGGCCAGGCCCAGCGCCGCCAGCGGCTCCCCCCGCCGGGCGGCGCGGACATGCTCCAGGGGGTCCTGCGACCGGATCGCGTCGGCTCCGGTGGCCGCCAGTCCGGCCCGGGCCGAGGCGAGCGCGCCCCGCCGGTCGCCCGCCGCGGCCCGGCGCAGCGCGGTCGCGTGGTGGGCGACCGGTCCGGGGCAGGAGGAGGCCAGGAGGGCGAGCAGGCCGTCGGCGGTCCGCCCGTCGCCCAGCCGGAGCGCGAGCTCGGCGGCGACGAGCCGCAACGGCGCCGACGGGTGGCCCGCGCGGTCGAGCTCGTCCGCGCACGTCAGCATCTCGGCGACCAGCGGGTTCCCTGAGACGGGGTCGGCGTCCTCGCCCAGATCGAGCCGCGCGCGGAGCGTGATCTCGGTGGTGAGCGGGACCAGGCGGGTGCGCTGCTGGCCGATCAGTCCGGTCCGGGCCGCGTCGGCGCTCCGCAGGGCGCGCCGCGGATCGCCGGTGGACAGCTCGGCCCGGGCGAGCATCAGATGCGCCTCCGCCAGAGCCGTGCGCGCACCCGCGGCCTCCAGCTCCGGCACCGCCTGGTCGAGCAGTACCCGCGCCTCACCGGGCAGCTGCGCGGAGACCAGGGCCTCGGCCAGGTCGCAGCGGACGGTGGCCAGCCGCTCCGGATAGCCGAACAGGACGCGCTCCGCCCGCCGGTAGGCGGCGAACGCCGCGGGCAGGTCACCGCGCCGGGCGGCCAGGAACGGCAGGTTGCCCTCCGCCAGCGCGAGCACGTGGTCCAGTCCCGCGGCAGCGGCCAGCCGGGCGCTCCGCGTCAGGTCGGCTTCGGCCGCCGCGAACTCCTCGAGATACACGCGGGCGAGCCCCCGGTTCAACGTCGCCCCGGCCAGGAAGGCGGGGTCGTCGCCGAGTACGCCCTCGGCGCGGTCGCAGTGGCGGACCGCCTCGTCGTAGCGGCCCAGCCGGACCAGGGCCGCGGCCCGGTTCACGCCGAGCCTGCCCACCTCGGCCGGGGTGAGGTGGGGCTCGGCGACCGCCGCGATCGTCAGGGCCTCGGCGGGGTGGCCGAGCTCGGTCCTGACGTGGACGAGGAAGAGCCGGGCCTGCGCGGCGCGGTGGGGCAGACCGGCGGAGAGCGCGATCCGCTCGGCGCGGCGCAGGTGCTCCTCGGCCAGGTGCAGGTCCCCCAGCTCGCGCGCGGCCAGCGCCAGCGCGCGGTGCGCGACCGCGGCGGCCTCCTCCCGGGCCCCGGCGTCCAGGACGGCGCGGGCCAGGGTCCGGGCGCGGCCGGGATCGCTGCCGGACAGGCGGACCGCCCGCTCGGCCGCGGCGACGGCGGCGCGCACGGTGAGGGCGCCCGAGGCGACGGACCCTTCCGGGACCGGGCCGTCCCGGAGGGCGTCTTGCTGAACGGAGCCTTGCCGGACGGGGTCTTCCCGGTGAGGGTCTTTCTGAACGCCGGCTTCCCGGTGAGGGTCTTCCCGGACGGCGTCTTCCGGCGGGGCGGGCGGCAGGCCGGTTGGCGCGGCGGTCATTCAGGTCGGATCCGGGTCCAGCTGGTGGCGACGGGCGGACGCTCCGGACGGTGGCACACCACGCTGAACCAACCCGGCGGCAGACCGACGACGGCGAACTGCCCCGTGGGGGAGGGCGTGCGCGACTCGGCCCGGCAGGGCGTGCGGACCTCCACCCGCGCGTCCGCCCCCGGAGGAGGGCAGATCCGCCCGGCCAGGTCGATCAGGCCGCCGGAGGAGTCGACGTCCAGATCGACGGTGAGCCCGTCGGCGCCGAAGCGGAGCAGGTGGGCCCGGCCGGTGGAGCGGATGCCGGATGCCGCGGGCACGGGCAGTGGCAGGGCCGTGGCGGCGCCGGGGAGCCGCAGGCGGAAGGCCGCTCGGGCGGTGGCCGCGACCTCGTCGGGCACGGGGTCGTGCCCCGCGGCCAGACGGAGGGCGGCGATCAGCGCCGCGTCGTCGAAGGCGCCGGAGGAGGGGCGGCGCGTCATGACGCCGCCTCCTGCGGGACGAGCAGGGCGCGGAGCCGGTCGAGGCAGCGGCGCCGGGTCGGACCGTAGCTGCCGGTGGGCATGCCCAGGCGTCCGGCCAACTGGTGGACGCCCGCGTCGGGAGCCGTGGCCATGAGGCGGAAGAGCGACCGGCAGGGCTCGTTCATGCCTTCGACGGCCCGCCACAGTCGGCGGCCCTCGTCGGCGGTCAGCACGGCCAGTGCCGGATCCGCGGCGTACCCGCCGCCGGCCGGGTCGGCGGGCTCGACCGGTTCCGCGGTCAGCTGCTCGCTCCGGGTCCGTCGCAGCAGGAGGGCGGCCTCGCGCCTGGCGGTGGTGCACAGCCAGGAGGCGATCCGCTCCGGGTCGCGGATGCCGGGCAGGCTCTCGACGAGCCGCAGCCACGTCCCCTGCACGATGTCGTGCGCGTCCGCCGCGCTCAGTCCGTAGGCCCGGACCACGGACCAGACGAGAGGACCGAAGCGCTTGACCACCACGTCCCAGGCGTCCTGGTCTCCCGCCAGTACGGCCTCGATCGTGTGCTGGTCGACCACCGGCGCCTCCCTCTCCGACGGACACCCGTAGTGTCCGATCGATCACTCCGGGTGGAGACTTTACCTTGGGAGGGGGACGGCGGCTCCCAGATCGGAGATCTTCCGGGTGCGCCGCGGGTCGAGGACGTGGGCCACGGCCTCCTGCGGCGGCATGCCCCGGGCGGCCGCGGCGACGGCTCCGGCCACCACGGCGGTGGCGAAGGAGGTGCCGCTCCAGCGCGCGTAGCCGTGGAAGGTTCCGTATTCCAGGAAGGCGCTGGTCAGCCACTCGCCCCGGGCGCAGGCGTCCACCCAGGGGCCGTGGGCCGAGAACGGCGCCCGGTCCTGTTCCGCGGCGTCCAGGGCGCCCACGGCGACCACCTCCGGCAGCGCGGCGGGCCAGAACGGCCGGTCCGAGGCGGTGTTGCCGGCGCAGGCGACCACCGCCGTGCCGGTCAGTCCGCCCAGCGCCGCCTCCACCAGCGGGGAGGGCCGGTCGTCGAAGGTGTGGCAGCCGAAGGAGAGGTTGAGCACCTGCGGCGGATCGTCGCGGAGCCTGGCCAGCGCCCGCAGCAGTCCCGCCTCGTCGCCGACGCCGCGGCCGTCCAGGATCTGGAGGGGATGGAGCCGGGCGGCGGGGGCCGACCGCAGGAGCAGCCCGGCGATGAAGGTGCCGTGCCCCGCCTGGGCGTCCAGCACGCCGTCGCCGTCGCCGTCGGGCGCCTCGGAGGCCTCGCGCCGCCGCTCCAGGAACCAGGGGCTCTTCTCCCACCACGGGTGCGCGGTCAGGCCGGTGTCGAGCACCGCCACGGTCACCGGGTCCTCGTCCGGGAGCGGCGGGGGAAGCGGTGCGGGCACCGGGGCGGCCGGAAAAGGGCGGGACGCCGGACCGCCGAAGAAGAGGGGCTGGCCCATCAGGACGTGGTTGGGGGAGGCCAGGTGGCCCCGGTCCCGGACCGCGGCCGCCAGGTCGCAGACGTCCACGCCGGGCGAGAGCCGTATCCGGAAGATCCCGTCGGCCTCGGACGCCGCGGCGGTCCACCGGGAGACGGCGGTCATCCCGGCCGCGTCGGTGAGCAGCTGACCGGCCCTGATCAGGGCGGGCGAGCCGGGGACGGGTTCGACCCGCGCGATGTCGGCGTCCATGTCTGCTCCTCCGGTGTCGGTCACCGCGTCGATGGAAATCCTCTTCTCCGACCATGCCCTACGTGAATCTCCGGAGGGGGGAGGCCGGGATTTCTTTCCGCCGGGCCCGCCCTCCGGGAGCGTTCCCCCACGGGAACACCCGATCGAATTCGGTGGCCCTCGTGGTAATGCATTCGTAAAGCCGGGTAAAGAAACGGGCCGGACTCCTCCGATCGAAACGGTACGGCCCGCCCGTCGCGGTACGAGAGACACTCGCGTCGCACCATCTCGGTATGACCCCCCTCTGGTGCGACGTCGCGACCGACGGTAGTCTCTCCTTCAGTCACTTGTGATCATCCGCGCACGAGGCCGTTGGGGAAGGCGCACCTCGTACGAAACGGGAGGTCCGGTGTCTGCTCGTGGCGTGCTTTACGTCCACTCGGCTCAGCCCGCGCTGTGCCCTCATATCGAATGGGCGGTCGCGGGTGTCCTTGGCGTGCCCGTAGACCTGACGTGGACGCCGCAGCCCGCCGCGCCGGGCCATGTGCGCGCACAGGCCGAATGGGAAGGGCGGGTGGGAACGGCCGCGGCCATCACCTCCTCGCTGATGGGCTGGCAGCGGATCCGCTTCGAGGTCACCGAGGACGCCTCCCCGGGCTCCGACGGGTCCCGCCACGCCTACACCCCGACGCTGGGCGCCTTCACCGCGGTGATCGGGGCCACGGGCGACATCCTCGTGCCCGAGGACCGGCTGCGCTCCGCCATGCTGCTGGCCCGCCAGGGCCGGGTGGTCCTGGAGGAGGAACTCGACCGGCTGCTGGGCAGGCAGTGGGACGAGGAGCTCGAATCGTTCCGTTACGCGGGAGAGGGCGCCCCGGTCCGCTGGCTGCACGCCGCCGTCTGAGGCCGGACGGACCCGGACTCCTCCCGTTCCGTGTCCGCCTGCCGTACGCGCGTGGAGCGCTCCGAGGCCGCCTGCCACGCCGGGAGCCGGCGACCGCCCGGCCGGGCCCGGTGCCGCCCGGCGGGGAACGCCGACGGCCCCGCACGGATCACTCCGTGCGGGGCCGTCGGCGTTCCCCGGATGTCCGTCCGGATGTCCGCAGCGGGTCCTGACCGTCCGGCCGGGACGACCGCGGTCACGGTGGACAGGTCACAGGGGGATGTTGCCGTGGGCGCCGCGGGCCGGGGTGGCCTGGGCGAGGATCTTGGCGATGGCGCCGCGCGTCTCCTCGGGCTTGATCACCTCGTCCACCACGCCGAGCTCGATGGCCCGGTCCAGGCCGCCGGCGAGCACTTCGTGCTCCTCGGCGAGCCGGGCCTCCAGGGCCGAGCGCTCCTCCTCCGGAGCCGCCGCGATCTCGCGGCGCTTGAGGATGCGCACCGCGGCCAGCGCGCCCATCACCGCCACCTGGGTGGTCGGCCAGGCGAACACCTTGGTGGCGCCCAGGGAGCGGGAGTTCATCGCGATGTAGGCGCCGCCGTAGGCCTTGCGGGTCACCAGGGTGACCCTCGGCACCGAGGCCTCGGCGAAGGCGTGCAGCAGCTTGGCGCCGCGGCGCACCACGCCGTCGTGCTCCTGGCCGACTCCGGGCAGGTAGCCGGGCACGTCCACCAGCACGATCAGCGGCACCCCGAAGGCGTTGCACATGCGCACGAAGCGGGCGGCCTTCTCCGCGGAGGTGGAGTCCAGGCAACCGCCCAGCCGCATGGGGTTGTTGGCGATCACCCCGACGGTCCGGCCCCCGAGGCGGCCCAGCGTGGTGACGATGTTCGGCGCCCACTTGGGGTGCAGCTCCACCCCGGGCTCGTCGAGCAGGCCTGTGACCAGGGGCTTGACGTCGTAGGCGCGGCGGGCGTTCTCCGGCAGCAGGCCGGAGAAGTCGACCTCCTCGACCTCGGTGCGGACGCGCCCCTGGTGGCCCAGGAGCACGGTCAGCCGGCGGGCCTGCACGTAGGCGTCGGTCTCGCTCTTGGCGACCACGTGCACGACGCCGCTGCGCTTGCTGTGCGGCTCCGGACCGCCGAGCGCGGCCATGTCGATCTGCTCGCCGGTGACGCTGCGGACCACGTCGGGACCGGTGACGAAGATGCGGCCCTCCTGGGCGAGGATCACGATGTCGGTCAGCGCCGGACCGTACGCCGCGCCGCCGGCGGCGGGGCCGACGACCACGGACAGCTGCGGGACCACGCCGGAGGCGCGGGTCATCGCGGCGAACACCCGGCCGACGGCGTGCAGGGACTCGACCCCCTCGGCCAGGCGGGCGCCGCCGGAGTGCCACACGCCGACGACCGGGACGCGCTCGCGGACCGCGACGTCGTAGGCGTGCACGATGTGCTCGCAGCCCTCGCTGCCCATGGCGCCGCCCTGGACGCGGGCGTCGCTGCAGAACACGACGACCGGCACGCCCTCCATGCGGCCCATCGCGGCGAGCACGCCGCTGCGGTCGACCGGCGTGATCAGCCGGATCGAGCCCTCGTCGAGGAGGGCGGCCAGACGCACCTGGGGATCGCGGGGATCGGCCGCCTCCTCGACGGGCTGAGCGGCCTCGGGAGCCCCGGTGGCTTCGGCGGATCTGTTCTCGAGCACAGTCATGGCGGGCTCCTGTCAGAGGCTGGTGAAGGCGACGGCGACGTCGTGTCCGCCGAACCCGAAGGAGTTGTTGATCGCGGCGATCTGACCGTCCGGCAACTTGCGCGGGGCGCCGAGCACGAGGTCCACCTCGATGCCGTCGTCGAGGTCGTCCACGTTGATGGTGCCGGGGGCGATCCGCTCGTGCAGCGCGAGGACGGTGAAGACCGACTCGATGCCGCCGGCGCCGCCGAGCAGGTGGCCGGTCATCGACTTGGTGCCGGTCACCAGCGGGTGGCCGCCGATCACCTGATTGATCGCGACGGTCTCCACCACGTCGCCCGCGGGGGTGGAGGTGGCGTGCGCGTTGACGTGCTTGACGTCCTGACCGGTGAGACCGGAGTCCTCCAGGACGCGGCGCATCGCCAGCATGACCCCGGCTCCGGTCGGCTCCGGCTGCGCGATGTGGTGGGCGTCGGCCGAGTAGCCGACGCCCGCGGCGACGGCGTAGACCTTCGCGCCGCGGGCACGGGCGTGCTCCTCGGACTCCAGCACGACGATGCCCGCGCCCTCGCCGAGCACGAACCCGTCCCGGCCCCTGTCCCAGGGACGGGAGGCGCCCTGCGGGTCGTCGTTGCGGGTGGACATGGCCCGCATCGCGGCGAACGAGCCGATGTTCAGCGGGTGGATGGCGGCCTCGGTGCCGCCGGCCACGACCACGTCGGCCCGGCCCGAGCGGATCATCTCGATGGCGTAGCCGATCGACTCGGCGCCGGTGGCGCAGGCGCTGACGGTGGCGTGCACGCCCGCCCGGGCCCCCACCTCGATGCCGATCCAGCCCGCGGGACCGTTCGGCATCAGCATCGGGACGGTGAACGGTGAGAGCCGCTGCCAGCCCTTCTCCTTGAAGGTGTCGTAGGCGGCGAGGATCGTGGTGATGCCGCCGATCCCGCTGCCCACGACGACGCCGAGCCGCTCGGCGTCGACCTTCTCGATCCCGGCGTCGGCCCAGGCCTCGCGGGCCGCGACCAGCGCGAGCTGCTCGGCCCGGTCCAGCCGCCGTGCCTCCGGCCGGGGCAGCACCTCGGTCGGGTCCACGGCGGCGAAGGCGGCGAACTTCACCGGGACGGAGTCGGCCCAGTCCTCGGTGATGGTGCGTACCCCGGACCGACCGGCGAGGAGCGCCGACCAGGTCGAGGCGACATCTCCACCGAGGGGCGTCGTCGCGCCGAGCCCGGTGACGACGACACGTACCTGGTCTTTACTCACGTTCTACGCTCCTTGTTCGTGCGGTCCGAGGCTTCGGTCGGGGACGGCCCGGCCGTCAGCCCTGAATGAAGTTGATGACGTCCTTGACGGTCTTGAGGTGCTTGAGCTGGTCGTCGGGGATCTCGACGCCGAACTCGTCCTGGGCGGCGACGGCGATCTCGACCATGGACAGCGAGTCGATGTCGAGGTCGTCCACGAAGTTCTTCTCCGGGGTCACCTCGGCGGCCGGGATGCCGGTGATCTCGTTGATGATCTTGCCGATACCAGCGAGGATCTCCTGCTCGGTCATGGCCATGTCGCGTGTTCTCCTTGGGGTCGGTGTTCTTCTCGGTCCGCGCGGCGGGGCCGCGCAGGTCTCAGGGGTCTTCCGGTGGATCTTCTCAGGGGATCTCGACGACCTGACCGGCGTAGGTCAGGCCGGCGCCGAAGCCGAGCAGCAGGGCGAGCCCGCCCGAGGGCACCTCGCCGCGCTCGATCATCCGGGACAGGGCCATCGGGATCGAGGCGGCGGAGGTGTTGCCCGCCAGCACGAGGTCCTTGGCGACGACGGCGTTTTCGGCGCCGATCCTGCGGGCGATGGCCTCGATGATGCGCACGTTCGCCTGGTGGGGCACGAAGGCGGCGAGCTCGGCGGGGTCCACCCCGGCGCGCTCGCACGCCTGCCGGGCCACCGGGTGGAGCGCGGTGGTGGCCCAGCGGAACACGGTCTGGCCCTCCTGCTGGAGGAAGGAGCGGCGGTCCTTGATCATGATCGCGTCGGCCTTGTCGCCGGCGCTGCCCCAGACCACCGGGCCGATGCCGGGGGTGTCGGACGGGCCGACGACCGCGGCGCCCGCGCCGTCGGCGAAGATCACCGCGGTGCTCCGGTCGGTCCAGTCGATCCAGGGGGAGAACTTCTCGGTGCCGACGACCAGCACGTTGGTGGCCGATCCCGCGCGGATCGCGTCGTCGGCGACCGCCAGCGCGTAGCAGAAGCCGGAGCAGGCGGTGTTCACGTCGAGCGCGCCGGGGGCGTCGATGCCGAGCCGGGTGGCGACCCTGCCCGCCGCGTTGGGGATCTGCGTCTCCAGGGTGCAGGTGGCGATGATCACCAGGTCGACGTCGGAGGCGGACAGCCCGCTCGCGGCCAGGGCCTTGCCGCCGGCCTGGACGGCCAGGTCGACCTCGGACTCGCCCTCGGCGATGCGGCGCTCCTGGATGCCGACCCGGCTGCGGATCCACTCGTCGCTGGTCTCCATCGTCTCCGACAGGTCGTCGTTGGTGACCACCTTGGACGGCTGGTAGTGGCCGAAGGCCAGGATCTTCGCGCCGGGGGCGCCCTGCGAGACCTTCATCCGTCGATCAGCTCCTCGTTCGCCGTACGGGCCGTTCGCGCCGCCGTACCGGATCCGCCGGGCGCGCGCCGGTTCACTGCAGGACCGCCCGGGCGGCGTCCAGGTCGTCGGGGGTCTTCAGCGCCACGGCCGCGACGCCCCGCAGGGCGCGCTTGGCCAGGCCGGTGAGCGTGCCGCCGGGAAGCAGCTCGATCATCGCGGTGGCCCCCCGGTCGGCCATCGTGGCCATGCAGGCGTCCCAGCGGACGGGGTTGGCGACCTGGTCGATCAGGCGCTCCAGGAAGGCGCCGCCGTCGGTGACCACGGCGCCGTCGGCGTTGGACAGCAGGGCGACCGACGGGTCGCGGGGCGTGATCGAGGCGACGACCTCGCGCAGGTGGTCGACGGCCGGAGCCATGTGGGAGGTGTGGAACGCCCCCGCGACCGACAGGGGGATCAGCCGGGCCCGCGCGGGCGGTTCGGCCGTGAACTCCGCCAGCCGCTCCAGGGTGCCGCCGGCCACGATCTGACCGGCGCCGTTGACGTTGGCCGGGGTGAGGCCGTGCTTGTCGATCGCGGCGAGCACGTCCTCCTCGACGCCGCCGAGCACCGCGACCATGCCGGTCTCGGTCACCCCCGCGGCCTTGGCCATGGCCTGCCCGCGCTCACGCACCAGGGTCAGGGCCTGCTCGCAGGTGAGGACCCCGGCCAGGACGGCGGCGGTCAGCTCACCGACGCTGTGGCCCGCGACGAGGTCGGGCGTGACCGCGCCCGGCGCTCCGGCGGCCGGGCCGAACGGGACGCCGAGGGCTTCGGCGGCGGCCAGGCCGGCGGCCACGAGCAGCGGCTGGGCCACCGCGGTGTCACGGATCGCATCCGCGTCGGCGGTGGTCCCGCAGGCGATCAGATCGAGGCCGACGACATCGGACCAGGCGGACAACCGGTCCGCCAGGCCGGGCATCTCAAGCCATGGGGTCAGGAAGCCTGGGGTCTGGGCGCCTTGGCCCGGAGCGACGATGACGAGCACGAAATCCAGCCTGCCCTGTAGAAGTTAGCCACATGGATAGAGATCCGAACGAACTTGGTCCACAGTTTTTTGTAGGAAACCTACGGCAGGGGTTTCGTCCAGATTAAGTAAGGGACGATTAGATCACGGATGTTTCGGACAGCCGCCCGAGGATGAGGCCCACCTGCAGAGTGAAGGCTGAACGGCCCTCCGTCGGTTGGTATCCGGTCAACTCCGTGATCTTGCGCAGCCGGTAGCGGACCGTGTTCGGATGTACGAAGAGTAGCCGAGCCGTCGCTTCGAGTGACGTACCTTGCTCCAGATACGTGGCGAGCGTGTCGAGCAGCGGGGTGCCGACCAGAGGCAGGTAGACGTTCTGGACCAGCTGGGTCCGCGCGGCCTCGTCGCCGTCGATGGCCCGTTCGGCGAGCAGGTCCTCGGAGTGGACCGGGCGGGGGGCGTCCGGCCAGCCCGGGGCGGCGCGCAGGCCCGCGATCGCCGCCCGCGCCGAGCTGGCCGCGGTGTGCAGGTCGCTCACCTCGGGGCCGATCACGATCGGGCCGGGGCCGAAGCGCGGCACCACGTGCCGGGCCGCCGCGCCGACGCTGTCGGCGCCGCCCACGATCACGATCAGCTGGTCGCCCTGGACCCCGGCCAGCATGTCCATCCCGGCCCGGCGGCCCCGGTCGCGCAGGCCGTCGATCACCGCCTGGGGGTCGTCGTCGGGCGCCCGGCCGGCGAGCACGACCACCGGTGAGGAGGTCCAGCCCAGCGCGGCGGCCCACGAGTGCAGGCCGTCGTCCACCTCGCCGCGGACCAGCGCGTCCACGATCAGCGCCTCCAGCCGGGCGTCCCACGCTCCGCGGGCCTCCGCCTCGCGGGCGTAGACGTGGGCGGCGGCGAAGGCGACGTCGCGCGTGTAGCGGAGCATCGCCTGCTCCAGCTGGTCCTCCCCGCCCGGGGCGGCCAGCTCCCCGGTCCGCGCCTCGACCACCTCGACGACGATCCGGACGATGTCCACGGTCTGCTGCAGCGAGATCGACCGCTTCAGCTCCCGGGGCGCGGTGCCGAAGAACTCGATGCTGGGCGTCGGGCGTCCTTCGCCGGCGTGCTGGAACCACTCCACGAACGCGGCGATCCCGGCCTGTGCGACCAGCCCGACCCAGGACCTGTCCTCGGCGGACAGGGCGCGGAACCACGGCAGCCGGTCCTCCATCCGGGCCATGGCCGCCGTGCCCAGGGTGCCCATGGCCCGTTCCAGCCTGCGCGTGGTGTCCTCGCGGATCTGATCGTTCACGCAATAAGAGTGCCAGGTCGGCCGGGATGCGGGAGCCGCACCGCCGCCGCCCCGGGCGGAGCGGCGGGCCGGGGCCGGGCGCGTGCCTAGATGACGGCCACGGCGGTGATCAGGCCGATGGCCACGTGCGTGACGGCCAGCAGGCGGGTACCGGGCTGCAGGTCGGGCTCGGCGACCAGTTCGCGGACGGAGATGCCGGCGATCTTGTCGAAGGCGATCATCCCCACCGTCTGCACGGCGATGCCCACCAGGCCGAAGACGGCGGTGGCCAGCAGGCCCTCCTGCAGGGCGCCCCCGGAGGACCAGATCGAGGCCGCGACGATCAGGCCCACGGCGGCCAGCCCGGAGGCGGTGAGCAGGGCCGCGTTGGGGTTGCGGTCGGTCTTGATCAGCCGGCTCAGCTTTCCGGGGATGGCCAGGTCGATCACGTAGAAGCCGATGATCAGCAGGATCACCCCGAGCACCGCGTAGCAGGCGATGGCGAGCGAGCCCCGGCCGAGGAGCTCGGCCAGGGAGACGGTCTCGGTGCCGATCGCCGTGGTGGGGAGCGGGGTCGGCTGCAGGCTGGGGCTCATGGGGTTCTCTCCGTGCTGTGGGGTTCGGTGGGCGTGGGGAGGGTCGGAGGGCGCGGCGGTCCGCGCGGGCCTACGGCGCGATGCGGTGCGGGACGAAGGACGAGGTGTTGTCGGTGATCAGCCCGGAGGTCTCCCGGATGCCCAGGCCCGCGGCCTCGTCGCAGACCACCCAGGCGCCGAGCACCGGGCGCTGGCCGTCGAAGACCGGCAGGGCCTCGAACGCCTGGTGGACGTAGCCTTCGGCGCCGTAGCCGCCGCCGGTCCGCACGGTCCCGTCCGGGCCGGTGACGGTCATGCTCGCGCCCTCCCGGCCCAGCAGCGGCTTGGCGATGTGCGCGGGCAGGTCGCGGGGGCCGTCGAGGTAGGCGGGCAGCAGGTTCGGATGGCCGGGGTACAGCTCCCACAGGACCGCGAGCAGCGCCTTGTTCGACAGCAGCATCTTCCACAGCGGCTCGATCCAGGTCATCGAGACCTGCTGGCGCACGGCGTCGGCTCCGAACCGGTCGGCGACCGCCCACTCCCACGGGTAGAGCTTGCACAGGGTCCGGATCACCCTGCCCTCCACGTCGACGAAACGGAGGTTGAGCGGGTCCCAGCCGATGTCCTCCATGGCCACCGAGACGGTCGTGAGCCCCGCCTGGACGGCGGTCTCCTGCAGGTAGGCGAGGGTCATCGCCTCCTCGCCGGACTCGTCCATGGCGGTCCAGGCGAAGTGCGCGGGCCCGGTGGGCAGCTCCGCCGCGATCTGCCGCCACCGGTCGATCAGCCGCTCGTGGATGGAGTTCCACTGGTCGCCGTCCGGATGGAGGTCGCGCAGCCAGAACCACTGCACGACGGAGCTCTCCAGCAGGCTGGTGGGCGTGTCGGCGTTGTACTCCAGCAGCTTGGCCGGGCCCGTGCCGTCGTAGCGCAGGTCGAAGCGGCCGTACAGGTGCGGGTCGCGCCGCTCCCAGGAGCGGGCGATCTCCGGCGCGACCCACTCGGGGATCGCGAAGTCGCGGTAGCGCCCGGTGGAGACGACGTGCTCCACCGCGTGCAGGCACATCCGGTGCAGCTCGTCGACCTGCTCCTCCAGGGCGAGGACCTCGTCCATGGAGAAGACGTAGTGCACGCTCTCGTCCCAGTAGGGGCGGTCGAGGCCGCCGGGGTGGGCGGAGCGGTGGTAGGCCAGACCGTGGCCCTCGACGGTCTTCTCCCAGCCGTCGCGGGGAGGCGAGCTCTCGCGTCTCATGGCCGCGGGGTCAGCTGCCGCTGGAGCCGCGGCCGCCGAAACCGCCGCGCTGGATCACGGTGCCCTTGCCGCGGCTGACGATGCCGACGTCGGAGGGCCGGACGGTGGTGCCCCTGCCCACCCGGGTGCCGGTCCGGGTGCCGCCGTAGTACCAGCCGTAGGCGCCGTGGGAGCCGTGGTAGCGGACGGTGCCGTCGTCGTCGCAGTAGTCCTCGTCCACGACCTCGTAGGAGCCGTCGGGCAGCTGGTTGTCGAGGTTGACGCAGTCGGCCCCGACCTCCTCGTAGTCGTCCTGGGCCGCACAGGCCCCGACGACGAGGAGGGAGACGATGCCGATTCCGGTGATCGTGATGACGGTGGAGGCCTTCGCGCCCGGCTTCTTGGGGACGGGCTTGCGGGGGGGCTGGTGCGCCATCGGATGTTTCTGCGCCATCGGGCTCCAATACGAAGTGTCGGAACAGGGTATCCGGGGTCTTTTCACTGTTCAACCGGCTGAACCCGCCTGAAGGTTCCCTTTTCGCGAAGAGTGTCGGTGGCGGCGCGTACCGTCGGAGTGTGAACCGTACCGATCGGCTCTACGCCCTGGTCGAGGAATTGCGCGCGGCCTCGCCCCGGCCCCGCTCCGCGCGGGAGCTGGCGGCCGGGTTCGAGGTGAGCGTGCGCACGGTCGAGCGCGACATCTCCGCGCTCCAGCAGTCCGGGGTGCCGATCTACGCCGAGCCCGGCAGGCGCGGCGGTTACGTGCTGGACAAGAGCGTGTCCCTGCCGCCGCTCAACTTCACCCCCGCAGAGGCGGTCGCGGTGGCGGTGGCGCTCAGTGGGGCCTCCGGCAGTCCCTTCGCCCGGCACGCCCGCAGCGCCCTGCGCAAGCTGGTGGCCGCGATGCCCGCGCCGGAGGGGGAACGGGCCAGGCGGCTGGCCGCCCGGGTCCACCTGCTCGTCGAGCCGGAGCCGTACCCCCGGGTGTCCCGGGTGATCGAGCAGGCGCTGCTGCACCGGCGCGTGCTGGCGATCGAGTACACCGACGTCAAGGGCGAGGCGACCCGGCGGGAGGTGGAGCCCGTCCTCTTCGCGGGCGGGCGCGGCGGCCACTGGTACCTCGTGGGGTGGTGCCGGCTCCGCCGCGACGCGCGGATCTTCCGGCTCGACCGGATCCGCAGGGCGGAGGAGACCGACGAGCCCTCGCCCGAGCACCCGCCGGAGCGGTTCGCGCCGCAGGCGCCCGGACTGGTCTTCGGAAATCTGGAACTGGATTGAAAACACCGACATAGGGTTGTCGCCAGGCCGGTTCATCGTAGAGGTGTTCGAGAAGAGCATTCCGAGGAGAACACTTGATGATCAACACCGTGGCCTGGTTCGAGATCGCCACCGACGACCCGCAGAGCGCGGAGAAGTTCTACGGCGAGCTGTTCGGCTGGTCCTTCGCCGCCGGCGAGGATCTGGCGAAGGGCGGCATGGACTACCGGCGCATCGGTTACCCCGGCGGCGACGGGCCCAGGGGAGGCCTGTACGCCCACGGCGGGGCGTTCCCGAACCACGCGGTCTTCTCCGTGGTCGTCGCCGACACCGCGGCGACCTGCGCGCGGGTGGAGAGCCTGGGCGGAGAGGTCGTCTTCAAGGCGGTCGGCAACGAGCACGGCCCCGACTTCGCCTACGTCCGCGACGTCTCGGGCAACCTGTTCGGCGTCTTCACCCCGCCGGGTGCGGCGGCCGGGGCGTAACCGCCGGGGCGGCCGGAACCCCGCGCGGCCGCGGGTCCGCTCCCCGGGCCCGCGGCCGGTCCGCCGGGCGAGGCGTCAGGACGGCCCGATCCGGTCCGCCGGGCGAGGCGTCAGGACGGCCCGATCCGGCCCGCCGGGCGAGGCGTCAGGACGGCCCGATCCGGTCCGCGGCGACGACCACGACGACGCCCAGGGCCGCCAGGATCAGGTTCGCGTAGATCTCGTATCCGGTCAGGAGATCCGTCCGCTCGACGATCACGCGGTTGAAGAAGTTGAGGAACGGGCTCATGAACGGCTGGACGGCCACCTGGTCGATGGTCCCGCTGACGCCCTGGAGGACCAGGAGGACCCCCAGCACCTGGATGGGATTGCGCATGAGCCGACGGTAGGAGGGAGGCGCCTCCGGGGGGATCGGCCGACAGGATCGGTCCGCCCGACCGAGGTCGCGTCTTCGGCTCCGAGCCCCCGACGAAAGTCGTATGCGCGACGCCCCCGGTGATCCCGATTGTGATCTCGACCCGGCCGCCGCTCCGGACCCGGCCGCCCGTGATGTGTAATGTTCGGGCAAAGCGCCGTGTCACGAGGGGTCGGCGATGTCGGAGATCATGCCGCTGCGGCCGGGGGACCCGCCGCGGCTGGGGGACTACGAACTGCGGGGCAGGCTGGGGGAGGGCGGCCAGGGGGTCGTCTACCTGGGGGAGGCCGAGGACGGCGAGCGCGCCGCGGTCAAGCTGCTGCACGTCCGCTTCACCGGCGAGGCGCACGCGCGCTCCCGCTTCGCCCGGGAGCTGGCCGCCGCGCGGCGGGTGGAGACGTTCTGCACGGCCCGGGTGCTCGCCGCCGACCTCGACGGCGAGACCCCGTACATCGCGAGCGAGCTGATCGACGGCCCGTCGCTGCGCCGGATCGTCGAACGCGAGGGTCCGCTGGCCGGGGAGGCGCTGGAGAAGCTGGCGATCGGCACGGCCACCGCGCTGGCCGCCATCCACCGCTCCGGGATCGCGCACCGCGACTTCAAGCCCGACAACGTGCTGCTGGCCCCCGACGGCCCCCGGGTCGTCGACTTCGGCATCGCGAAGATCATCGATGAGAGCGGGACGATCACCACCCGGGCGGTCGGCACCCCCGCCTACATGGCGCCCGAGCAGATCGCCGGAGAGCGGGTCGGCCGCCCCGCCGACGTGTTCGCCTGGGGCTCGACGATGCTCTTCACGGCGACCGGCAAAGCGCCCTTCGGCGGCGACACGATCGTGGCGACGCTCAACCGCGTCATCAACCACGAGCCCGACCTGGGCGCGCTCCCCGAGGGCCTGCGGGCGGTCGTCGGGGCCTGCCTGCGCAAGGACCAGGCCCGCAGGCCCACCGCGGACGAGGTGCTCAGGCGTCTGCTGGGCCATCTGGCGGAGGAGGGGGCGGAGGTCTCCGACGAGGTGCTCGCCGAGGGCGTCCAGGCCGCCACCGCGGACCTGACCCGCGACGGGGTCCGCGCTCCCGCCCGGGGACTCCTGCGGCGCCGGCCCGTCGTCCTGGGCGGGGCGGCGGCCGCGGTCGCGGGCCTGGCCGCCGCGTTCGCCGTCCTGCGGCCCGACCTCCCGTCCGGCGCCGCCACCGCGCCCGCGCCCGCGCCGCCGGCCGTCTCCTCCCCGGCGCCCTCGCCCTCCACCGGCTCGCCGCTGCTCGACCGGATCGCGAGAAAACGGAAGATCACGATCGGCTACCGCGGGGGCCTGCCCGGAGTCGCCCTGGGCAGCCCTCCGGCGGGCTTCGAGATCGACGTGGCCCGGCGCATCGCGGCCGAGCTGGGAGTGCCCGCCGACCGGGTCGTGTTCAAGGACGTGAGCGTGCGCCGGGAGGCCGCGGTCGAGAGCGGGGAGGTGGACCTGGTCGTCGCCAACCTCTCGATCGACGCCAGGACCCGGCGCAGGGTCGCCTTCGCCGGGCCGTACTACCTGGCCCGGCGCGACGTGCTGGTGCGCGGGGGCTCGGGGATCTCGTCCCCGGAGGACCTGCGCGGCCGGCGGCTCTGCGTCCCGCAGGGCTCGACCACCGCCGCGCTGATCCGCGACCGGGTCGTCGGCGTGGAGCCCGTCGAGGCGGACGACATGGCGCAGTGCGCCGCCAAGGTGGCCGACGGCACCGCCGACGCGCTGCCCGGCGACGACCTGGTGATCGCCGGGTTCGGCGCCCGGCTGAACGGGCGGTTCAAGGTCGCCGGTCTCGGGCTCACCCGCGAGCCGTACGGCGTGGCGTTCCGGCAGGGCGACCCGAAGGCCTGCGCGGCGATCAACGAGGCCGTCGCGGCGATGTACGCCGACGGGAGCATGAGGAAGCTCCTGGACCGCCACTTCGGCGCGGTGGACTTCCGGTTCGCGACCGGCCGGCCCCGTCCCGAGCGCTGCCGGTAGCCGGCGGGCCGGCCCCGTCCCGCGCCGGCGCGGCTGGGCGGGGCAGGGGGATCATGGCGGGGTGGCGGTGCGGCGGCCCCGCCGCGGCTAGGCGGGGCAGGTGGTCCCCTTGGCGGGGACCTTCCCCTCCAGCAGGTAGGCGTCGGTGACCTTCTTCACGCAGGCGTCGCCCGACAGGTAGGCGCCGTGCCCCTCGCCCTTGTAGGTGACCAGCACGCCCGTCTTCAGCTGCGCGGTCAGCTTCGGCCCCCATTCGTACGGCGTGGCGGGGTCGCCGGTGCCGGCGATCACCACGATGGGGGCGGAACCGGAGGCGTCGATCTTCGTCGCCTCCTCGTCGCCGGGGACCGGCCAGGACGAGCAGATGGTCCCCATGCCGGCGCTGCCGAACAGCGGGGAGATCTTCAGCGCCGCCTTCTCGGTCGCCAGCAGCTCGGCCTCGCCGGGCCGCTCGGCGGTGTCCACGCAGCTGATGGCGGGGAAGCTGCTCATGACCGTGCTGTAGGAGCCGTCGGAGCCGCGGCCGGTGTAGCTGTCGGCCAGAAAGAGCAGCCCCCGCCCGTCGCCCTTGACCGCCAGGGCCAGGACCTGGTCGAGGAGCGGCCAGGTCTGCTCGGAGTAGAGGGCGGCGGCGATGCCCGTGCTCGCCAGCCCCTGGGTGAGCTCCCGGTCGCCGACCTTGAGGGGCTCGTCGTTCAACCGGTCCAGCAGGGCCTCGACGGTGCGGTTCGCGGCGGCGGCGTCCGAGCCGATCTTGCACTGCCCGTCCTTGACGCAGTCCTTCAGGAAGGCCTCGTAGGCCTTCTGGAAACCGGCCGTCTGGACCAGGGTGTGCTCCCGCATCGAGACGCTGGGGTCCAGCGGGGCGTCCAGCACGAAGCGGCCCACCTTGGCGGGGTAGCGGGTGGCGTAGACCGCGCCGAGCTGCGTGCCGTACGACATGCCGAGGTAGTTGAGCCGCTCGTCGCCCAGCGCCGCGCGGATGCGGTCCATGTCCTGGGCGGCGTTCACGGTGCCGATGTGCGGCAGGACCTTCCCGGAGGTCTCCTCGCAGGCGGCGGTGAACTCCTCGACGATCCGCTCGATCTCCGCGCGCTCGGCCGCGTCCTCGGGCACGCTGTCGACGGAGGTGAACTCGTCCATCTCCGCGGTGCCGCCGCACCGGACGCCGGAGCTGCGCTCCACCCCGCGCGGATCGAAGCTCACCAGGTCGTAGCGGGCGCCGAGGGAGCCGAAGGCCTTGGCGGCCTGGGCCAGGGTGTCGACGCCCGAGGCGCCGGGACCGCCGAAGTTGAACAGCAGGGAACCGATCCGCTCTCCGGGGCCGGTGGCCTGCACGCGGATGAGGGCGAGGTCGATCGTCCCGGCGGCGGGGTCGGCGTAGTCGAGCGGTACGGCCAGCTTCCCGCACCGCTGGTCCGGGGCCGGGGTGGCGACGCCCTGGCCGTCGGCGCGCTTGATGTCGGTGCAGGGCCCCCAGGAGATCGGGCCCGACGGTGCGGCGGAGCCGCTCGGGGCGGCCGTTCCGCCGCGGTCGCCGGCTCCGCCGCTGCAGCCGGCCAGCGCGGCGGCCAGCGCCGCGGTCGCGGCCGCCGCCCGGATTGCTCGCATGACGTGCTCCCCCTCCGCGTCACCCCGGACAGGGCGCCCGTCCCGTTCCGGGTGGGGCCTCCACCTGGGAGGTCCCACCCGGAAGGATCTCACAGACCCATCGACTGGGTGTCGTTGCTCTCGGCGCCGCCGGCCTCGGTGACGCCGTTCTTCAGGTGGTAGCGGGAGATGGCCTCGCGCAGCACCTCCTCCTCGAGCTCGCCCCGCCGGGCGAGCTGGGTGAGCACGGCCAGGGTGATCGAGGCCGCGTCCACGTGGAAGTGGCGGCGCAGCGCCGAGCGGGTGTCCGACAGGCCGAAGCCGTCGGTGCCGAGCGAGGTCCAGTCTCCCGGCACCCACTGGGCGATCTGGTCCTGCACCGCGCGCATGTAGTCGCTGACGCCCACGAACGGGCCCTGGGCCTTCGACAGCGCCCGGGTGACGTACGGCACCCGCTGCTCGGCGTCCGGGTTGAGCAGGTTGTGCTCCTCGGCGGCCAGCGCCTCGCGGCGCAGCTCCGACCAGGAGGTGGCCGACCATACCTCGGCCGCCACGCCCCACTCCTCGGCCAGCATCCGCTGGGCCTCCATCGCCCACGGCCCGGCCACGCCGGAGACCAGGATGTTGGCCTTCGGGCCCTGGACCGCCGGCGCCGGAGCGAACCGGTACAGGCCCTTGAGCAGGCCGTCGACGTCCAGGTCGGCGGGCTCGGCCGGCTGCAGGTAGGGCTCGTTGTAGACGGTCAGGTAGTAGAAGACGTTCTCCGGCGACTCGCCGTACATCCTCCGCAGGCCGTCCCTGACGATGTGCCCGATCTCGAAGGCCCACGCCGGGTCGTAGGAGACGGCGCCGGGGTTCGTCGCGGCGATGAGCGGGGAGTGGCCGTCCTCGTGCTGCAGGCCCTCGCCGTTCAGGGTGGTGCGGCCGGCGGTGGCGCCGAGCAGGAAGCCCCGGCCCATCTGGTCGGCCAGCTGCCACATCTGGTCGCCGGTGCGCTGCCAGCCGAACATCGAGTAGAAGATGTAGATCGGGATCATGTGCTCGCCGTGCGTGGCGTACGACGTGCCGGCCGCGATCGTCGAGGCCATCGAACCGGCCTCGCTGATGCCCTCGTGCAGGATCTGGCCCTCGGTCGACTCCTTGTAGGACAGCAGCAGCTCCCGGTCCACGGCCTCGTAGGTCTGGCCGTGCGGTGAGTAGATCTTCGCGGTCGGGAAGATCGCGTCGAGGCCGAAGGTGCGGGCCTCGTCCGGGATGACCGGCACGAAGCGGTGGCCGATCTCCTTGTCGCGCATGAGGTCCTTGAGCAGGCGGACGAACGCCATGGTGGTGGCGACGTTCTGCTTGCCGGAGCCCTTCTTGAGCTGCGCGTAGGCGGCCTCGCCGGGGAGCTTGATCGGCTTGGCGCGGACCGTGCGCCGGGGCAGGAAGCCGCCCAGCGCGGCGCGCCGCTCCTTCATGTAGGCGATCTCGGGGTCGTTCTCGCCCGGATGGAAGTAGGGCGGCAGGTCGGCCTCGAGCGCCGAGTCCGGGATCGGCAGGTAGAGCCGGTCGCGGAACTCCTTCAGCTCGGCCTTGGACATCTTCTTCATCTGGTGCGTCGCGTTGCGCGCCTCGAAGTCCTTGCCGAGCGTCCAGCCCTTGATGGTCTGGGCGAGGATGACCGTCGGCTGGCCGACGTGCTCGCGGGCCGCCTTGAAGGCCGCGTAGACCTTGCGGTAGTCGTGGCCGCCGCGCGAGAGCTTGCGGATCTCGTCGTCGGACAGGTGCTCGACCATCTTGCGCAGGCGCGGGTCGCCGCCGAAGAAGTGCTCGCGGATGTACTCGCCCGACTCGACGGAGTAGGTCTGGAACTGGCCGTCGGGGGTGGTGTTCATCTGGTTGACGAGCACGCCGTCGACGTCGGCCGCCAGCAGCGGGTCCCAGTCGCGGCCCCAGACGACCTTGATGACGTTCCAGCCGGCGCCGCGGAAGTAGGTCTCCAGCTCCTGGATGATCTTTCCGTTGCCGCGGACCGGGCCGTCGAGGCGCTGCAGGTTGCAGTTGATGACGAAGGTGAGGTTGTCGAGCTCCTCGCGGGCGGCCACGCCGATCGCGCCGAGCGACTCGGGCTCGTCCATCTCGCCGTCGCCGAGGAAGCACCACACGTGGCTGCGGCTGGTGTCCTTGACCTTGCGGCTGAGCAGGTAGCGGTTGAACCGCGCCTGGTAGATCGCGCCGATCGGGCCCAGGCCCATGGAGACCGTGGGGAACTCCCAGAAGTCCGGCATGAGGCGCGGGTGCGGGTAGGAGGGCAGGCCCTTGAACCCGTGCGACAGCTCCTGCCGGAAGGCGTCGAGCTGTGCCTCGTTGAGGCGGCCCTCCAGGAACGCCCGGGCGTAGATGCCCGGGGCCGCGTGGCCCTGGAAGAAGACCTGGTCGCCCGACTCGCCGTGGTCCTTGCCGCGGAAGAAGTGGTTGAAGCCCACCTCGTAGAGCGACGCGGCCGAGGCGTAGGTGGCGATGTGGCCGCCGACGTTGGTCCGGGCGTTGGCCCGGGTCACCATGACCGCGGCGTTCCACCGGATGTAGGCGCGGATCCGCCGCTCGACGTGCTCGTCGCCGGGGAACCAGGGCTCGCGCTCCGGCGGGATCGTGTTGATGTAGTCGGTGCTGCGCAGGCCGGGGACGCCGACCTGGTGCTCCCGCGCCCGCTCCAACAGGCGGAGCATCAAGTAGCGGGCGCGCGTGCGGCCCTCCGTCTTGACGACGTTGTCGAGCGACTCGAGCCACTCCTGGGTCTCGCTGGGGTCGACATCAGGGAGCTGACTGGGTAGGCCGTCACTGATGATCGAGAAACGCTGGCGTCCGGAAGCCACTGGGTCTCGCCTTCCGAGGATGGACTTCTGTCTGGTGTCGGTCACTGTCCATCCTGGTCTCTTGCTCCGGAAAGTGCATCTCTACCGACCGGTAACCAGGATGTCCCCGCTGGCAGGGGCAACGATGTGGCCTAGTCCACCGATGGTAGGACGAATGGCGGGGAAAGGTAACACCGGGGGCGCTCTTTTCTGGAAGACCGCAGGGTACGACCCTGGAGAGGGGGCATTCCGCCGCCTCGGGAAGGTCGCCTTGGGAAAGGCCGCCTCGGGAAGGAGGAGCGCAATGCGCGCGACAGTGGGTGATCAGATACTGGTCCACGGCGACACGGTCGGCCACCGCGACCGGCGGGGCGAGGTTCTCGAAGTACGGGGAAACGAGGGAGAACCTCCCTATCTGGTGCGGTTCGAGGACGGACACACGGGCCTGATGGTCCCCGGTCCGGACGCGATCGTCGTCCCCGCCCAGCGCGGATCATAGGATTCCGCGTGTGAGATCCCAGATGATCGAGGTGGTGACCGGTTCCCGCGAGCGGGTGCACGACATCACCGCCGCGTGCGAGGACTTCGTCCGGTCGTGCGGGGACGGCGGCCTGGACGGCCTGCTGCACGTCTTCGTGCCCCACGCGACCGCGGGGGTCGCACTGATCGAGCTGGGCTCGGGCAGCGACGACGACCTGCTCGCCGCGCTCGCGGACCTGCTCCCGGCCGACGACCGGTGGCGGCATGCGCACGGATCCGCAGGGCATGGGAGGTCGCATGTCATGCCGGCCCTCATCCCTCCGTACGCCACCGTCCCGGTCCTGGCCGGGAGACTCGCGCTGGGCACGTGGCAGTCCGTCGCCGTGGTGGACCTCAACGTGGACAACCGCGAGCGGCGGGTCCGGTTGTCATTTTTGTCGGGCTAATTCACGCGTAGCCCAGTCGTTGCCGTGGCGACCGTTGACGACTGAGGGTCACAGCGTGTGGACTGTGCCGAAGCACTGTGAGCACCGCCGCACAAGGGGCGGGGCCATCGAAGCAGGAGGGATGAACGTGAGCGCGACCGCGGGTCAGGCGCAGGGCGAACGCAGCCTGGCCGAACGTCTCGGCCTCAAGCCGGGTCAAGTGGTGCAGGAAGTCGGATGGGACGACGACGTCGACGACGATCTGCGCGACTCCATCGAGGAGCTGACCGGCAGCGAACTGGTCGATGAGGACTACGAGGACGTTGTCGACGTCGTGCTGCTGTGGTGGCGGGACGGGGACGGTGACCTGTTCGACGCCCTGAGCGGGGTGGTGACCAACCTGACCGACGGCGGCCAGATCTGGCTGCTCACTCCCAAGGCCGGTCGAGAGGGCCACGTGGAGCCCAGTGACATCGGGGAGGACGCGACGACCGCGGGTCTCTCGCAGACCAGCAGCATCAGCGCCGCCCCCGACTGGTCGGGGACGCGGCTGGCCACACCCAAGGCGCGCCGGTAAGGGGTCGGGTACGGGTCCCCCCTGCCGTACGGCTCGCGTGAGCCGTACGGCAGGATGATGGTGTGCCCATCCGCCATCGGGGTGAGAGGATCCAGCGGACATGCCAGTGCACACGGCGGTCGAGGTGGGTTCGCCTGCTCCGGACTTCGAGCTGAGGGACCAGCACGGCGCCCCGGTCGGGCTCTCGGGCCACCGCGGCCGCAGAGTCCTGCTGATCTTCTACCCCTTCGCGTTCAGCGGTGTCTGCCGCGGTGAGCTCTCCGCGCTCCGGGACGAGTTCGTCCCCGCCGCTCCCGAGGACGTCCGGGTCCTCGCCGTCTCGTCCGACTCGGTGTTCACCCTGCGGGCCTGGGCCGACCGGGAAGGCTACGGGTTTCCCCTCCTCTCCGACTTCTGGCCGCACGGGCGGGTCGCGCGGGCGTACGGTGTGTTCGACGAGGAGAAGGGCGCGGCGCTGCGGGGGACCTTCGTCATCGACGGTGACGGCGTGGTCCGCTGGCGCGTGGTGAACCCGCTCCCGCAGGCACGTGACATCGCCGAGTACCTCAAGGTGCTCGCCGAACTTTCCTAAGCGGTTATCCGGCGGGGTCCTCCACGGATCCGCCGACCTCGACCACTCGGAGGCGATCATGCCCTGCTTCTCGTGCGGGGCCCGGCAGACCGACCCGGTCCGCGGCGCCAGCCCCTGGAAGCGCGGGGTACGCCGGCAGACCCAGGTGCTCATCTGCCCGGACTGCCAGCGCGTGCACGACCTGGACCTCGACACCTGCTCCTCGTGCGGGTCCATCGCGCTCATCTGCCGGCTCGGGGAGGTGGAGTGCCGCTCCTGCGGGGCCGTACGGCTCGCCGAACGGCCCCAGGCGGATCCCGAGCGGCCCGACGGGCTGGCCGACGAGGTCGCGGCGGCGCTGGACCGCGTGCTCGGACGGTTCTCCCCGGCCTGACCTGCCGGCTCTGCGTTAGGGTGAGTCGGCGCGAAAAGGACAGATGACGTGCTCCCTCCCGTGCGGAGGCGCGTCCGCGCCGGTGATCGGGAAAGGCCGGGATGAGCGAGTACGTGGTGGCCGTCGACGTCGGCGGCACCTCGATGAAGGGCGGGATCGTCACCCGCACCGGCACGGTCGTCGCGACCGACCGCCGTCCCACCGGGGCCGAGCGGGGCCCGGACAACGTGATCGCCGTCATCCGCTCCTTCACCGGCGACCTCGCCGCCCGCGGCGCGGAGCTGTTCGGCACGGCGCCCGCGGCGGCCGGCATCGCCGTCCCCGGGCTGGTCGACGACGCGACGGCCACCGCGCTCTACGCCGCCAACCTCGGCTGGCGCGACGTCCCCGCCGCCGGGCTCGTCCCCCTGGACGTCCCGGTCCTGCTCGGCCACGACGTGCGCACCGGCGGGCTGGCCGAGAGCGTGCTCGGCGCCGGCCGGGAGCTCTCCGACTTCCTGTTCCTGCCGATCGGCACCGGCATCGCGGGCGCGATGGTCATCGGCGGCGGGCCGTACGGCGGGACCTCCGGCTGGGCCGGCGAGATCGGCCACATCCCGGTCTTCCCCGGCGGTGAGCGGTGCGCCTGCGGCCAGATCGGCTGCCTGGAGACCTACGCCTCCGCCTCGGCCGTCTCCCGCCGCTACTCGGCCCGTGCCGCGTCCGCCGCCACGGCCGAGCAGGTCGCCGCGCTGGCCGCCGCCGGGGACCCGCTGGCGGTGAAGACCTGGGACGACGCGGTCGAGGCGCTCTCGCTCGCCCTGGCCACCTACACGCTCCTGCTGGACCCCTCGGCGATCGTCCTGGGCGGCGGCCTGGCCGAGGCGGGCCCCCTGCTGTCCGACCCGCTGGCCGTACGGCTCGGCGAACGGCTCACCTTCCGCGCGGCCCCGCCGCTGCGCAAGGCGGCCCTGGGCGTCGCCGCGGGCATGCTCGGCGCGGCCCTGCTCGGCTGGCGCGCGGCCGGGGCGCCGGAGGCGGGTGCGTCGTGGTCGCTCGATGTGCCGACGACCTCCGCCGTGCCGTAAGGTTGTATCCCGTCTGTGCGACGGGATTTCCCGGGCGCTTAGCTCAGCGGTAGAGCGCTCGCCTTACAAGCGAGATGTCACTGGTTCGAACCCGGTAGCGCCCACCTTCAGGCCCCTGAACTGCATCGACAGGTCAGGGGTGCAGTTTTTTCGGCGGAGAGTCGAGCGTTCACCACTTGGTGAGCGCTCGCTTCGCCAGCGAGTCGCCAAGCCAGAACCGGTTCTCCGGAGCATGGTCGGCACCTGGAGCACCGGGACAGCCCTGGTGATCGAGGTCAGAGGCCTACACTCGTCCATATGAGCGCCATGCGTGAGGAACTGCACCACCTGGTGGATCAGCTGCCGGAGGTGGAACTGCGTCCGGCTCTGGAACTGATCCGGGGCCGTCTGGGGGAGTGCGAAGGAGCCGAGCGGGATCTACCGTTCTTCGCTTCCTTCGAAGCCGAACCTGAGCTGTCCGAGCGGCACGAGGAGATCCTCCGCTCGGAATGGGGTCACTGAGGTGCTTCTATGCGACACGGGCGTGCTCCTCGCTGCGGGCAATGTGAAGGACCGGCACCATCACGAATGCCTGAAGCTGCTCCGCCGGGCGCGCGGTCCGCTGCTCGTGCCTTCTCCGGTGATGGGGGAGATCGGTTATCTGCTGGAGTCCCGTGTCGGTCCGAGAGCCGAGGTGACGTTCCTCAAGTCGTTCGGGGGCGATGGATTCCACGTGGCGGAGCTGGAAGACGAAGACCTTCCTCGAATGGCCCAGCTCGTTGAGACCTACATCGATCTGCCCCTCGGGCTGGTCGATGCGGCAGTGATCGCTATCGCTGAGCGGCTGGCGCTGAAGGAGATCGCCACGGTGGACCATCGTCACTTCCGGGTTGTCAGACCGCGGCACATATCGGCATTCACCCTGCTGCCGGGCTGACCGGTCGTCATTCGGAAATCCAGCCGGGCGCGTCGCAGAGGGCCCGGTCCGACATGAACGCTCGAAGTAACGGCAAGCGCCCGCCTGCCCGAACTCACCGCTGCTCGCAGGCGTGATGGCGTCCTGCTCGCTTCGGAGGACCGGCGTCGTACCTGTCCCGGTCGGCCGTGGCTTCGACCGACGCCACAATGAGCCGGAGGACGCTGCGAGCACGGCGTCGCGAATGCCGGACATGTACGCCAGCCTGCCCAGTGACCGCACCATCTGGGCCATCTGGCGCGCTGCGCGGTCCTGGTCCCTCTCAAGCCCTGCTCGGACGTTCTCCAAGTTCGGGAGCTGTCGACCCGTTATCCCCTGAACCCCTGAGATCCTCAGCGAACTGGTCTTCCCGCGGGTGCCGATCAGTCCTCACGAGGTGCGGTGCGGAAGGAGCAGAGCTCCAGCATCTCCGGAGAGAAGTGGAGAGCGACGATTTTACTGGCCAGGGCGAATGACCTCTCGATCGGGGAACCGATGTCCGGTCCGTCGATGTCGTGGTCGGGGTTCAGCCCGACCACGCGCATCTCCTCGACGAGGCGGTCTGGATCGGTGCCTGACCGATCTCCCGGAAACATCGGTTCAAACTGGACGACGGGTTCGCCATCGACGATGTAGACGAAGGTGTCCGAGGCGCAGTCGTGGCGGGAGACTGAAACGATCTCGGTTCCCCGTCCGACCCGGGTGTATATCTCGGGGGTGGCGGCGAGCTCCCATCCTCCTGGTTCGACGACCAGGGTCCAGTCGCCGATCTTCGCGGTGCCGACGTAATCGGCTGCATCGCACTCCTCCGTGGTGTTCTCGTCCCCGCTGAACCGGCGGAGAACTTCCTCCGGGGTGAGATCCCGGACGAAGGACACGCAGTAGATCTCATCCAGTTCTTCGCAGTCGGAGAGCCAGCGGAACTCCTCGAGATACTCGATCACTGTCGCTCCTTGAATCATGTGAGGGGCATGGTTGCAGTCGTCGCCGACAAAAGGGGTTCGGAGTCCCGGCCGATGAAGGAGTGCCAGGGGACGATCCCAGACTCAGGGCTGTGTTCCGGGTGACCAACTGGTTGACAACGACCGGGGATAGGGCTGGACACCGGTGGACGGCCAGAGACCGTAGCCGCAGGTCATGGCCGATATCGGTCCTGCTCGGGGAGCCGTTCGGATTGCCTTGCAAGCGAGATGTCACTGGTTCGAGCCCGATAACGCCCACCAGCCGAAACGCCCCGTTCCTGATCTCGGGAACGGGGCGTCGTGCCGTGGCCCGCTGATCGGCGTTGCCGTCAGCTCTCGTCGAACAGGTCTTCCAGCATGAGGCGGGCACGGTCGGGAACGGGCTCGTCGGGGAAGACCTCCGTGCAGAGGGCAAGCACCTCGTCCGCGGAGCCGAGCGCGAGTCTGCCGACGAGGGTGCGGATGTCGCCGGTGTCCCGTCGCCGAGCGGCCAGGACTTTCATCGCGGGCAGGTGCTCTGCTGAAGCCGCGGACACACGCAGTCCCGGATGGTCGAAGACCCGGCGGGCCGAACCGTCCGCGCCGGGCGAGACGATCACCGAGCCGCCGGAAGGCGTCCCCGATCGCAGCCCGGTCGAGAAGAGGGGCGTCGCCCGACTGCCGGGCGCCGTCGACCGGGACGACGCGGGTATCGGTTGGAGCGTCCGTGACGGCTTGCTCCGCGTGACGCCGGACCCGACGCCCCAGAGGTCGTGACCATACGTTCGTCCTGTCAGGCTCGGTGCGGTGGTCGCCATGATCACGGTGATCCGGCCGCTGCCGTCGTGGTGGAACGGTCGGTGGCGGCATCTCTCCGCTCTCCACGGCGCCGAGGTGATCGGCCGCGCGGCGCTCCTGCACGGCGCTCTCGTCCGTGCCGAACCGGCGGGAGATCCTTCGGAGGGGGGAGCGCCCCGGCCTCCCGGCCGCTCCGTACGGCGATCGATGTCAATCGAAGGATGAATGCGGAGCAGGTCCGCGGCCCATAGCATGCGCTGGTGCGTGGTCGTGGCGCTCGGGCGCTCGGACGGCTGTCGGTCGTCGATCCGCTCGTGCTCGACGGCGCGCTGGCGCTGGTGATGTCCGTCGGGAGCGTGCTGTGGGCGGTATACGAGCCCGGGCGCGCCGCGCGGCCGGTGGACGGGTGGTCGGTCGCGCTGACGGCCGTGGTGAACCTGCCCCTGGCGCTGCGCAGGCGGATGCCGTTCACCGTGCTGGTGGTCTCCGCGGCGGGCGCCGTGGTCTACCACGCGCTCGGCTACCACTACGGGCTCAACAGCATGGCGCCGCTGCTGGCCCTCTACACCCTGGCCGCGCACCGCCCCGCCGCCGTCACCGCCGCCGGCACCGTGCCGGTCGTCGCGGAGTGGGTCCACGCCGTCGGTCTGCATCCCGGAATCGCGTGGTGGTCGGCCGCCGGGCAGTCCGTCCTGGTGGCCGGCGTCACGGTGTGCATCGGTGCCGGCGTGCGGCTGCTGGGCGAACGCACCGGCCAGCTGGCCGAACTGGCGGCACGGCTCCATGAGGAGCGGGCCGCCGCGGCCCGGCGGGCCGTCACCCGGGAGCGGGTGCGCATCGCGCGGGAGCTGCACGACCTGGTGGCGCACCACATGTCGGTGATCTCGGTCCAGGCGGGCATGGGCAGGTACGTCGCCCTGGGCGATCCGGTGGCCGCGCACGAGACGCTGGGGGTCATCGCCGACGCCAGCAGCGAGGCGCTGGGGGAGATGCGGCGGCTGCTGTCGATCCTGCGCGTGGAGGCGCGCGACGAGGACGAGGACCTCTATGCGATCACTCCGGGTCTGGGAGGGCTCACGCCGCTGCTGGAGCGGGTGCGCGCGGCCGGATCCGCGGTCGAGGTGCGCGTCGTGGGGAAGGCGCGGACGCTGCCGTCCGGGCTGGACCTGTGCGCCTACCGGGTCGTGCAGGAGGCGCTGACCAACGTGCTCAAGCACGCCGGGGCGGCGCGGGCGGAGGTGCTGCTGGAGTACGGCCCGGCCGAGCTGACCGTCAGCGTCGTCGACGACGGGACCGTCTCTCCCGGCGGTCCCGGCTCCGGGGATGCCGGACACGGGTTGATCGGCATGACCGAACGTGTCAGGCTCTACCAGGGAAAGATCACCGCAGGGCCCCGCCCGGAGGGCGGGTTCGCGGTGGTGGCCGTACTCCCGTTGCCCGCGCCCGCTCCGGGCGGGTGACGTCCGGACGACACACCTACCTGCGAGGCGCGCGAATGGTCACCGTACTGGTGGTCGACGACCAGGTGCTGATCCGCGCGGGGCTGGCCGCGCTCATCCGCGCCGCTCCGGGGCTGGAGGTGGTCGGGGAGGCCGCCACCGGCGAGGAGGCCGTGGACCTCGCGGCGGAGCTCCGGCCCGACGTCGTGCTGATGGACATCCGGCTGCCCGGGATCAGCGGCATCACCGCGACCGAGCGCATCCTCGCGGCGGGCGGTTCCCCGGTGCCGAAGGTGCTGATCCTGACCACCTTCGACGTCGACGAGTACGTCTACAACGCGCTGCGCCTGGGAGCGAGCGGCTTCCTCCTCAAGGACACCCCGCCCGAACGCCTCATCTCCGCCGTCCACACGGTCGCCGGCGGAGACGTCCTGCTCGCCCCGAACGCCGTCAGGCGGCTGGTGGAGGCCTTCGGCGCCCCGGCCGCGCGCCCGCGCACGGAACCCGGCACGCGTCCGGAGCCGCTCGCCCCGCTCACGGGACGCGAGGTCGAGGTGCTCCACCTCGTCGGGCAGGCCATGTCCAACCGGCAGATCGCCGAGGTGCTGTCGCTGAGCGAGGCCACGGTCAAGACGCACCTGAACCGGCTGATGAGCAAGCTCCATCTGACCAGCCGCGCGCAGGCGGTCGTCCTCGCCTACGACTGCGGGCTGATCGAGCCCGCCGGCCGGGGGACGCCGCAGCCGCGGAAGAACTGACCGCGAAGACAGCTGATCTGCGTCAGGCGCCGACCCGGGTCGGAAGTCGGAATTCGCGGGCCACCGACTGTTTTCACCCGGGAGCCCGGTACGGCACGGGACCACCGGTGGGGACGGCCGGGCCCGGGCGGGCGCACCTTCCGTCGTGGAAGGCGGGCGTGCGGGGGGCGGGCGCATCTTCCGTCGTGGGAGGCGGGCGTGCGGGGGCGACGGGACGGAACCGGGGGAGCCGTTCAGGATCCGGGGAGGGCGCGGTTGACCGCGGCGGTGTAGGCGTGGAACGCACTGGTGCGGTTGTCTGGATTTCCGATCCAGGCGCGGTTCAGCCTTCCGTCGGTGAAGAACCGCTTCCGCTGGCCGAGACTGATCTCCAGCTGCACCCCCCTGCCCCGCCGGTTCCTGTTGGTGATGTTGGCCGGGCTCCTGCCCTTCAAGCCCGCGGGAACCGACCCGGCGACGGTGAAGCCCGCGGCGCGCAGCTCGGCGGTGATCTTCCTGATCAGTGCCGTGTCGCGGCCGCCGATGTAGGTCGTCGCCCCGGATCCGGCGGCGCCGTGCCAGGCGACGGTGTAGTCGACCCTGGCCACCAGGCTGCGCGCTTTCGGCTCGTCGAACCTGTCGGCGGTGATGTGCAGGTCACGGTTGCCGGAGGCCTTGGTGGCCGTGAACGAGTAGTAGGCGTGTCGACCGGCGCGTGCGGAGTGGTCCGCCAGCTGGGTCGTCGGCGGCTCGATGTCGCCTCCGTGGATGGCGATGTGGGCGACCCGGGCACCACGGGGAAAGCGCCGCTCACGCCGGTAGTCCCTGCCCTCGGTCTCGTGGGCGGCGAGCTGGGCGTAGCCGGCGTACTTGTCCGCGGGGCGGATCCGCACGGGCTCGGCGGCGGCGGCGTGCGGGTAGGCGAGGGCGGCGCTCAGAGCCGGTGTCAGGCTGCTCGCGAGCAGGACCGCGCCGATCCGCGCACCCGTTCCCGGCATCGGTTCCTCCTGTGGCCGTCTCCGGTGGAGTGGAGCGGCGGCGTGGACAGGTCGCCGCGCACGCCTTCCCCTGCAGGTTAAGCGGTGGTCGCCGGTGAGAGCCGATTGCCGACCGGTGTGTCGGAACAGGCCGTCGGAAGGGGGTCGGGGACCGGCCTCCGGATCCGGCCGGTCTTTCGGTCGTTCCGGACCGGAGGGTCGCGCAGGCCGGGGTGTCACCTCGGCACGGGAAATGTCGGAGCGCTCTGGTAGGTCTGGGCCATGGCTGTGAGCGTTGACGAGTTCCTGGGGATGCTGGACCGGCTGCCGGAGGTGAAGCAGACCCCCGGCGGTGACTGGATCTCGCTGAAGGTGCGGGGCAAGGGGTTCGGCTACCTGTGGGAGAGGACCGAGACCGTCGGCCTCAAGGCGACGATCGAGGAGCAGATCGCGCTGGTGGCGGAGCGGCCGGAGGTCTTCGAGCCCCAGTTCACCGCGGGCCGGTTCGGCTGGGTGGTGGTGCACCTGGCGGGGATCGACGCGGACGAGCTGTTCGAACTGGTCACCGAGGCGTGGTGCCTGACGGCGCCCCGGCAGCTGGTCGCCGCCCACGAGGCGGGAGGCTGACCGGGCGCCGTCAGGGGGTGTGCTCCCAGGTTAGGATTCCGGCGATGACGACGGAACCGGCGGTGGTGGACGGGTTCGCCGAGCGCGCCGAGGCGCACCGGCGTGAGCTGCACGTGCACTGCTACCGCATGCTCGGCTCCTTCGACGAGGCCGAGGACCTCGTCCAGGAGACGTTCCTGCGGGCCTGGCGCCGCCGCGACACCCTGCGGGACGAGGCCGGACTGCGGGCCTGGCTGTACCGGATCGCCACCAACGCCTGCCTGGACCACCTCAGGGCGCACCCCCGCCGGCCGGAGCCGCGCCCGGCGCCGGCCGGGGCCGATCCCGGGCTCGACCCGCCCGCCGCGGGCCTGGTCTCCTGGCTCCAGCCCTACCCCGACGAGCTGCTGGACGCGGCGGACCTGGTGATCGAGCGCGAGACGATCGAGCTGGCCTTCCTGGTCGCGATCCAGCACCTGCCGCCGCGGCAGCGGGCGGTGCTCATCCTGCGCGACGTGCTCGGCTGGTCGGCGCAGGAGACCGCCGAGTCGCTGGGACTGACCGTCGCCGCGGTGAAGAGCGCCCTGCAGCGGGCCAGGCCGACCGTCAGGAGGCACCTGCCCGCGCAGAGGACGGAGTGGGCCACGGCCGCCGAGCCCACCCCCCAGGACCGCGCGGTCCTGCAGCGCTACATCGACGCCGTCGAGCAGGCCGACCCGTCCGTCCTCGTCGGGGTGCTCCGGGCCGACGTGTGGCAGGCGATGCCGCCGGCGCCGATCTGGCTGCAGGGCCTGGAGACCTTCGTGGCGGCCTGGACCCCGGCGATGGTCGGGCCCGAGGCATGGGGCGACTGGCGGATGCTGGCCGTACGGGCCAACCGCCAGCCCGCGGCCGCCGCCTACCTGCGCCGGGCCGGAGAGACCTGCTTCTCGCCGTCCTGGCTGGGGGTCCTGCGGATCGAGGACGGACTGGTCACCCAGATCACCACGTTCGGGGACGAGCTGTTCCCCGCGTTCGGCCTGCCGCCCTCGCTGTGAGGCCGATTCCTTTTCCGCGCCGCCCTCGTCTCATGAGGGAGATACCGCGAGAGAGAGGAAGCATCGTGTCCGACCTTCAGAAGGACGTGCAGGCCGCCGTCGACGAGCTGGTGGCGTCGGGGGCCGAGCGCGGCGTGCAGGTCGCCGTCTACCGGCGCGGCGAGCTCTTGGCCGACGCGGTGGCAGGGGTCGCCGACCCGGAGACGGGCCGCCCGTTCACCTCCGACACCCCGGTCTACGCCACCTCGACGGGCAAGGGGGTGACCGCGACCGTCGTCCACGTGCTGGCCGAGCGCGGAGCCCTCGGCTACGAGACCCGGATCGCGGACGTGTGGCCGGAGTTCGCCGCCCGCGGCAAGGAGGGGGCGACCGTACGGCACGCGCTGACGCACGCGACCGGGGTGCCCGGGGTGCCGGTGGACACCACGCCCGAGGACCTGTGCGACTGGGACCGGATGTGCGCCGCGATCGCCGCCGCCGAGCCGTGGTGGGAGCCGGGCACCCGGTTCGGCTACCACCCGCAGACCTACGGCTACATCCTGGGCGAGGTCGTCCGCCGGGTGACCGGAAAGCCGATCTCGCAGGTGCTCCGCGAGGAGGTGGCCGGACCGCTCGGCGTGGCCGGCGAGCTGTTCTTCGGCGTGCCCGCGTCCGAACTCGGCCGGCTGGCCAGGATCGAGGACGCCGGGCCGCCGATGGACCTGCCCGCCGAGGTGATGGCGCAGATCCCGTTCTTCAAGGTGGTCGGCGGCTACACGGCCGCCCCTCCGGGGGCGATGCCGGACGCCGCGTTCAGCAACCGCGCCGACGTGCTGACCTCGGACATCCCTGCGGGCGGCACGATGACCGCCCGCGCGGTGGCCCGCATGTACGACGCGCTGCTGGGCGGGGAGCTGGTCTCCGCCGCCCGGCTGCGCGAACTGTCCTCCCCGGCGGTGAGCGGGGTGGACGAGGTGGCGGGCAACCCCGCCACCCTGGCGCTGGGCTACTCGATCGGCCTGACCGAGGGGATCGGCCTGCCCACCGTGTTCGGGATGGGCGGCAGCGGGGGCACCGCGGCCTTCGCGGACACGGCCACCGGGATCAGCGTCGGCGTGATGAAGAACCGGGCCGCGCCCGGTGACTTCGGCACCGTCGAGCGGATCGCCCGGCTCGTCCTCCAGACGGGCTGACCGCCCGGCTCGTCCTCCGGGGCGGACCGCCGGTAGAGGCCGCCGACCGGGGCGGACCGCGGTCAGAGGTCGCCGATCTTCGGGATCAGCTCGCTCAGCACCCACAGGGCCAGGCCGAGCGCCATCAGGTTGATCCGGGCGCCGCCGATGCCGAACGCGGCCAGCAGGAAGCAGGCGAGGGCGAAGATCAGCAGGATGAGGGTGAGCATGGGAGTCCTTTCCGTCCGATGGGGCGTGCGGGGACTACCCGTGATCGATCCGGTCATGCGGGCGAGTGCGGTACGGCGTTCGGTCATGCGGGCGAGTGCGGTACGGCGTTCGGTCATGCGGGCGGGTGCGGCACGGGGCGCACCCGTCCTGCGGCCGGTGGGGCGTCCTGCGCCCGGCGGGGCGTCCTCGACGGCGATCTCCTGCGGGGCGCCGTCCCGGCCGGAGCCGGACGGAGCCCCGCCCGTCGTCCACAGCCCTGGGTACGGCCGCCCGCGTCGTCCACAGCCTCCGGCGGTCTCCTTCGCGGGTGTCCCGATCCTCCTAGAATGACGTGATGACTTCCCCTCCCGGCTCCCCTCAAGACGCCCCCGAGGCGGACGACGCCTCGCGCGTGCTGCGCCGCGTCTTCGGTTACGGCTCCTTCCGGGAGGGGCAGCGGGAGATCATCGACCACGTCGTCGCCGGCGGTGACGCGCTCGTGCTCATGCCCACCGGCGGCGGCAAGTCGCTGTGCTACCAGGTGCCCGCCCTCGTGCGGAAGGGCACCGGCGTCGTCGTCTCGCCGCTGATCGCGCTCATGCAGGACCAGGTCGACGCGCTGACGGCCCTCGGCGTGCGGGCGGGCTTCCTCAACTCCACGCAGGAGCACGAGGAGCGCCGCGAGGTCGAGGCCGCCTTCCTCGCCGGTGAGCTGGACCTGCTCTACGTGGCGCCGGAACGGCTGCGCACCTCCTCGACGCTGGGCCTCCTCGACCGCGGCGTGATCGCGCTGTTCGCCATCGACGAGGCGCACTGCGTGGCCCAGTGGGGACACGACTTCCGCCCCGACTACCTGGCGCTGTCCGCCCTGCACGAGCGCTGGCCCGACGTGCCGCGCATCGCGCTGACCGCCACCGCCACCGAGGCCACCCACGCGGAGATCGCGACCCGGCTGAACCTCGGCGGGGCCCGCCATTTCGTGGCGAGCTTCGACCGCCCCAACATCCAGTACCGCATCGCGCAGAAGCGGGAGCCCCGCCGGCAGCTGCTGCAACTGCTGCGCACCGAGCACCCCGGGGACGCCGGCATCGTCTACTGCCTGTCCCGCGCCTCGGTGGAGAAGACCGCCGCGTTCCTGGCGGAGAACGGCGTCCAGGCGCTGCCGTACCACGCCGGGCTCGACGCGCGCACCCGCGCCGCGCACCAGTCGCGCTTCCTGCGCGAGGACGGCCTCGTCATGGTCGCCACCATCGCGTTCGGCATGGGCATCGACAAGCCCGACGTGCGGTTCGTCGCCCACCTCGACCTGCCCAAGTCCATCGAGGGCTACTACCAGGAGACCGGGCGGGCCGGCCGCGACGGCCTGCCGTCCACCGCGTGGATGGTCTACGGGCTCCAGGACGTCGTGCAGCAGCGCCGGATGATCGACGCCTCCGAGGGCGACGCCGCCCACCGGCGTCGTCTGAGCTCCCATCTCGACGCCATGCTGGCCCTGTGCGAGACGGTCGAGTGCCGCCGCGTCCACCTGCTCGCCTACTTCGGCCAGGAGTCCGGCGCCTGCGGCAACTGCGACACCTGCCTGACGCCGCCCGAGACCTGGGACGGCACGATCGCGGCGCAGAAACTCCTGTCGGCGGTACTGCGCCTGAGGCGCGAGCGGGGGCAGAGCTTCGGCGCGGGCCACGTCATCGACATCCTGCTCGGCCGGGAGACCGACAAGGTCGTCCAGCACGGCCACGCCTCCCTGACGGTCTTCGGCGTCGGCACGGAGCTGAACGAGTCCGAGTGGCGCGCCGTGGTGCGCCAGCTGCTGGCCCAGGGGCTCTTGAGCGTCGAGGGCGACCACGGCACGCTCGCGCTCACCGACGCGAGCGCCGAGGTGCTGGCCCGGCGCAGGCAGGTGCCGCTCCGCCGCGACCCGGAGCGGACGGCGCGGGCCGGGAGCGCGGCGCGCGGCTCCGGGGCGCGCCGTCCGTCCCCGGCGGCCGACCTGCCGGAGGAGGCCGTGCCGGTGTTCGAGCGGCTCCGGGCCTGGCGAGCCGTCGTCGCCAAGGAGCGCGGGCTCCCCGCGTACGTCGTCTTCCACGACGCGACCCTGCGCCAGATCGCGGCCGACTCCCCCTCCTCCCTGGCCGAGCTCGGCCAGGTGAGCGGTGTCGGCGAGAGCAAACTGGCGAAATACGGCGAGCAGATCCTGGACGTGCTCGCCTCCGGCGACTCCCCCGTCCAGGACGCTCTGGAGTTCTGAGGGCAGGGCTCCTGCCGTCAGAAGTCCTGCCGGCGCGGGCTTCGGTGCTCGCGACTCCGGTGCTCTCGGGCTTCGGCGGCTGTGGGTTCGGCGGCCGTGGGTTCGGCTGCCGTGGGATCAGCGCTCGCAGACGAGCCCGTCGCCGTCGGCGTCGTAGTACCACGCGTACTCCGGGTGGACGCTGCGCTCGTACGGCCCGAAGCCTGCGGAGATCGCGGACTCGCAGGTGCGGAAACGGGGGTCGGGCTGCCATCCGGGGCCCGCGTAGCCCACCGTCCGCGCCTCGGCGGGGAGGGGGGCCACCATGTCCTTGCTGCTGTCGCACCGGCCCGACCAGATCCGCAGCCGCCTCTTGCGCGCCCGGGCCTCCTCCAGGCGCATCGTCCTGATGTAGCGGTCGTTCTTGCGGTACAGCAGAGCCTTGGCGTACCCGTAGCGGACGAGGTTGCGGGCCACGGACAGGCCCCGGTGATTGTAGACGTAGAACAGGCGGCGCCCGTAGTGGTCCTTGTAGTCGCGGTCCCGCAGCAGGTAGGCGGTCCTGCCGAGGGGCAGGAGCGCGCGGGTGCGCTCGGTCGCGGAGTCGAACCAGCACCGGCCGTACTCCGGGGTGTCGAGGCCGAGCAGGCGCACGCGGACCTTCCGGCTGCTCTTGCCGAACCGGACCTCGACCGTGTCACCGTCCACGATGCGCACCACCTTCGCCCGCTGCACGCCTCGCGGCAGGCCCGCCGCCGAACCGGCCGCGGCGGGGGAGGAGGTCAGGGGAAGGGCCGCGAGAGCGGTGATGACCGGAAGGGAGAACCGGAGGACGCGTCGCACAGAGAACCTCTCACTAGAAGGAGGACCGGACGCGCGGCACGGATCGGAGACGACGCACGACGACCGAGCCTGGAACGCTGCAAGCAGTCCTCCTGTGGTCCCGGCGACCCGGACGCGGCGAAGAGGTCCGGCCTCCCGCAGGAGAGGCGCGGCCCCGGCCCCATTGCCGAGGGATTCGTACCCCCGTGCCTCACCAGGGTAATCACCTTGGTGTGATTTGGCTGGCAGGACGGGCGTGTCCGGCGATCTCCGGATCGGTCCGGGTCGCGTCGGACTTCGGGTTCCAGGGCATACCGGACCCCGGCCAGGGGAGGGCGCCCCGGACTCCGGTCAGGGGAGGGCGTCCCGGACGCGGGAAGCCAGATCGAGATACTCCTCCCGGTTCAGCGTGCGGCCCTCGAACGCCAGGCCGTGCCGTACGGCGAAGCGGTGCACGTCCTCAGGATGCCAGGGGCCCGGCAGGTGGTTCAGCGGCGCGCCGGCTCCGCTGAGCACGAAGAGCCCGCGCACGCCCTCGTACCGGTAGGCCAGCAGGCACGCCGCGGTGCCCGGGCCCGGCCCCAGGAGCAGATCGAGGGGGACCGCCTTCGGGGCGCGCATGATCCGCAGCATCCCGTTCCGGACCGAGAGCCGGGGACCGCCCGGCTGTCCCAGGACCTTGCCGCGCCGGACCTGCCGGACGTGCAGCGCCTGGCGGGCGGGGGCCAGGACGAGGAGCAGGGGGCTGAAGAAGACGGCGAACCACTTGGCGTCCACCACGTCCAGCAGCATCCACCCCAGCGCGGACAGCCCCCGCCACGCGGCCGTCCCCCCCACCGAGACGACGTAGGCCATCGTTAGCAGGCCCGCGGCCCCCGCGCCGACGACCACGACCCGCTTCGCCCCGGACCTGCGGGCGACCGGCAGCCCGGCCAGGCGCCTCCAGCCGGGAGCGCGCCCGGCCAGTACGGCGCGCACCCGGTCCGACGGGGCGTCCAGAGCGTCCACGACCGGCAGCCCCGCACCGGCGGCGAAGGCGGCCACGTCCGGGATCCGCCACTCGCCGGGCAGGTCGAGGAGGACGAGGCCGTCGGCGTCGAGCACCGCGAGCCCGGTGAAGACCTGCGTCTCGGTCTTCCCGCGGGAGTCGGTGGCCGCCATGCCGTGGCGGTAGTGGTAGAGGGCCGCGGGGGTGAGCCGTACCGACCGGTCGGCGGGCAGGTCGACGGCGACCATCGTCTCCCCGTCCCAGGAGAGCACGGTGGCGGGGAGAGGGGCGCCCTTGACCGCTCCGGCGGCCGGTCGCACCTCGATCGCTTCGGCGAACGGCGGCGACACGGCCGATTCCGGGTGCACGGCCGGGGCCCGGCGGGCCAGAGCCAGACGGGCCTTCTCCGCCGTGCGGTAGAGGCGGAACGCGAACGTCAGCCCGCCCTCCGCCGCGACCGCCTCGACCGCCTCGCGGGGCCGCGGCCCCGGGGAGTCGAGCATGACCCGGCCCCGGTCGTCCAGGATCGCGAGCCCGTGGACCGTTCCGTACGGGCCGGGGTGACCGTACAGCATCAGCGTCACGACCCGGTCCGGCCCGGAGAGCGGCAGCCGTACCCGGTGGCGGCCCGGTGGGAGCGTGACGACGAGATGACCTCCGGCCAGGTGAAGCCCCGACCCGGCTCCGGTGATCTCCTGGGGTCTGTCGGCCAGTGTCCTCACCCTCTCTGTACGACGGAGTGCGCTGTCGCTCCGGACGACGGATAAAGCGGACGTAAAGTTCCGTCGAGGGCGATCTCCGTAGAGGGGTGGGATGAGTGCCGGTGCGCGCCGGGGGGCGGGATCCCGTCATGGAGCACTCCGGATGGGAAACGCGTGCTTCCCAGAAGATGATCTCGGTTTTTCGCGGGTGAGCCGGACGGTCAGGCCGGGCCGTCGAACTCGCCGGTCTTGACGCCGCCGATGAAGGCCGTCCACTCGTCCCGGCGGAACACCAGCGTGCCGCCGTCCCGGTCCTTGGTGTCGCGGACGGCGACGACGTCCTCGACGAACGCCACCTCGACACAGCTCGGGCCATCGGCGCTGAGGCTGCTCTTGCGCCACCGCGCGCCGGACAGGTCAGGCTGCCGCATCCTTGCTTCCTTCCCCTAGTGATCTCCGTCTAGGGAGGCGATGAGTGCGCTCGTGTCGGCCGGGCTGAGCGCTATCGCGCGGAGATATTCACATATCTGGTTATACCGCTGAATATCCTCTTCCTTCTCGAGGAACAAGCCCCCCGCTGTGCTGTCGAGGTGGATCACGTCAGGATCGTCCGTGCCGAACTTCAGGACGATGAAGCTGCCCAGCATCCCCGGGTGGGCCCCGCCGGAGAACGGGATGACCTGGATGGTGATGTGCGGGCGCCGGGCCTGCTGGGCGAGGTGCGCGAGCTGGGCGCGCATGACGGTCTCGCCGCCGACCGTTCGGGAGAGGGCGGCCTGATCCACGATCGCCCACAGCCGCAGAGGGGTGTCGCCCTCCAGAAGGGCCTGGCGTCGCATTCTGGCGGTGACGCGACTCTCGACCTCGGCGTCCGTGACGGTCGGCCGTATGCCACGGATCACCGCTCGGGCGTAGTCCTCCGTCTGCAACAGGCCGGGGATCACCAGGGAGTCGTAGTTGATGACCTCCTGGGCCTCGGACTCCAGCCCGATGAACGCGGCGTACTGGTCGGGGAGGTCGCCCTCGAAGCTCTGCAGCCAACTGCGCTGCTTCGCCTCCTTCTGCAGGGCCAGTAGGTCGGCGCGGGTGTCGTCGGTGACGCCGTAGGTGTCGAGCAGGGTGACGAGCGTCCGGAGCTGCGGCTTGGCCTTGGCCGTCTCGATCCGGTAGAGCGTGACGACGTTGACGTTGGTCTTCTCCGCCACCTCCTCCTGGGACAGCCCGGCGATTCGGCGGAGGCGGCGCAGTTCGGCCGCCAGCCGCCGCAGGCGTACGGTGGGCGGCTGCCGTCTGGCTGACGGGGTAGGAACATTTCCCTCGATTCCCTGCTTATCTCGCACTTCTGGGCCCTTCTGGATTATGTAGGCACTACTTATGTAGGCACTACTTATGTATGCCTTGCATTAACTGAGGGTGATGCTGCATGCTCTGAGAGTCAAGCCTTCCACGGCGGATCCTCCCCGGAAGGCAAAGCATGAGCTTTCCCAGACGGCCGGGCGGACGACTTCCCTCCCGATGCGGCCCACCCCTGTCGGGTGGTCCGCCCGGCGCCGGCGGTACGGCCTGCGGTGATCCCCGAGACACCGCCCGGCCGTACCTCCCGTAGGACCGGCACCGCGCCCCCGTCCCCGTGGGGGAGGGTGGTCGCCCCCCGGCCGCCGGTGGTGCCGGTCCTACGCCCGACATACCGAGCAGGGTCCTCCGTCCGACGTGCCGAACAGGAGCGGGTCGAATGGCCGGTGTCACCACCACAGCGCACTGCCTGGAGCTGTCCGTCTTCCCGACCTCGCCCTACTACGCCCGCGTGCACGTCCAGCGCGTGCTGGAGGGCTGGGGCCGGAGTGACCTGGTCGAGACGGCCCGGCTCGTCGTCTCCGAACTGGTCTCCAACGCGATCAAGGCGAACGCCTCGGGCGTTCCCGCCGCCGAGCCAGCGGCCCACGCCTCCCCGGACCACGTCTGGCTGGACCTCTACCGGGTCCGCGAGGCGGTCGTGCTCCGCGTCTGGGACGCCTGCCGTACCGCGCCGGTCCTGTGCGTCCCGGACCTGGAGGACGAGGGCGGGCGCGGCCTCCATCTCGTCGACCTGCTCGCGAGCCCCTGGGGCTACCACCGCCCGAGCTCCGGCGGCAAGATCGTCTGGTGCACCCTGGCGGCCCCGCCCGAATCCCCCGTGGACGGGATGGGATGACCGATGCGTCGAACAGTTCGAATTTCCCGGACCTGGTGGCCCAAGACTCTGGGGGGTTCCCCTGTTGCCCGGTAGCATCGGGGGCATGCTCCCGGAACTGCGCGAACGCGCCGCACTCGTGGCGCTGCTGCGGCGTCCTGGCGCCAAGTGGCAGGACATCGCGCTCGACGTGCTCGAGACCGGCAGCGCGGTGACGGCCCTGGAGCGCGAGCTGAGACTGCAGGACACGCTGTTCCCCGAGACGGACCCCGTGGTGTCCGCCCTGGCCGAGGCCGCGCAGGCGCTGGCCGGCTGGGAGGCGGGGGGCATCGGGGTCCACGCCTGCTTCGACCGCGACTACCCGAGTCAGCTCCGCAGCATCCACCAGGTGCCCCCTGTTGTTCTCGCGGGGGGCGCTCCTCGAAGACCGGCGCGCGATCGCCGTCGTGGGCACCCGGCAGGCGAGTGAGCAGGGGCTGCGGATCGCGTCCGCGGTGGCGAGAGAGCTGGCCCTGAACAAGGTAACCGTGGTCAGCGGCCTCGCCCGGGGCATCGACATCGCCGTGCACCGGGCGGCGCTGGAGGCGGGCGGTAGGACGGTGGCCGTCATCGGGACGGGCATCAACCGCTTCTATCCGAGTGAGAACCGCGCTCTGCAGCAGCGGATCGCCCAGGAGGGCGCGGTCGTCAGCCAGTTCTGGCCGGACGCCCCGCCCAGCAAGCAGAGTTTTCCGATGCGCAACGCGGTGATGAGCGGTTATGCGGCGGCCACGGTGGTGGTGGAGGCTCCCTGGAAGAGCGGCGCCCGCATCCAGGCGCGGCTGGCGTCGGGGAGCCGGGCGAGAAACGACCCGGGCGGCCACGTTCGATGGTCCGGTCGTCGCAGCACGACGGCACCTCCTCAGCGGAGTATCGCCCGCCCGGCGGGGCCCGTCACGCGATGGGCAGGGCGGTGGGCAGGCCTCCCGCCCGCCGTACGGCCGTGCCCGGTGAGCAGGTCCGGTGTCCGTATTCGGTGAATTGCCGGGAACGGTGGGTAACCTCCCGATTTATGGACTGGCAGCGCACCGTCAACGAGGCCCTGGTCAGGTTCACCGGATTCCAGCTCAGACGAGTGGGGACGTCCGGCTCCAGCGGGGTCGTGACCCCGGCCGTCGCGGCGGAGGGGCTCGTCCGGCCGCCCGCCGACCCGGAGGCGGACCGGCTGCTGCGCGCGCCCGTCTTCATCCTCTCGCCCGTCCGCTCGGGTTCCACCCTCCTGCGGGCCGTGCTGGGCGCCCACTCCGCGCTGCACGCCCCCCACGAGCTGCACGTCCGCCGCCTCACGGTGGGGTTCGGCACGTCCCTGTCGAAGAAGGCGATGGCCGCGCTCGGGCACAACCGGGCCGACCTGGAGCACCTGCTCTGGGACCGGGTGCTCCACCGGGAGCTGGTGCGCAGCGGCAAGTCCGTCATCGTGGAGAAGACCCCGGCCAACGCCTTCGCCTTCCAGCGCATCGCCACCTGCTGGCCCGACGCCCGGTTCGTCTTCCTGCTCCGCCATCCGGCCTCCATCGCGGCCTCCTGGTACGAGGCGAGCCCGGAGAAGCGCACGCCCGAGGAGGCCGCGCTCGACGCCCTGCGCTACATGAAGGCGGTCCAGCGGGCGCGCAAGGCGCTGCCCGGCCTGACCGTCCGCTACGAGGACCTGACCGCCGACCCGGAGGCGCAGACGCGCCGGATCTGCGACTTCCTGGCCGTCGGCTGGGAGCCGGGGATGCTCGCCTACGGCCGTCCGGAGGTGGTCGGCAAGGGCCTCGGCGACTGGAAGGACAAGATCCGGTCCGGGACCGTGCAGCCGGGGCGCGACCTGCCCGATCCCGACGCGATCCCCGAGGCATTGAGACCGATATGTCGGATTTGGGGATACCTCCCGTACGAGGGAGGAGGACCGAACCCATGAGGATCCACTACGTGCTCCTGCACGCGTACGGCATGGGCGGCACCATCCGCACCGTCTTCAGCCAGGCGAACGCGATGGCCGCGGCCGGGCACGACGTCGAGATCGCCAGCGTCATCCGGCGCCGCGACACCCCGCAGTTCCCCCTCGACCCCCGGGTCGCGCTCACCGCCCTGGTGGACCAGCGGGACGGGGCGGCGCCGCCCGACTCCGTCGCCCGCCGGGTCTGGCGGCGGCTGCGCGGCCGGATCGTCCCGCGCGGGGAGTTCGCCGCGCACTACTTCACCGAGCGCGTGGAGAAGGCCGCCATCGACTACGTCTCCTCGGTCTCCGGCGGCGTCCTGGTGACCACCCGTCCCGCACTGAACCTCGTCTCCGCCCGCCGCGGGCCGCGCGGCGTGGTGCGGATCGCCCAGGAGCACATGAACCTGGCCACCCACCCCGCCACCGTGCGGGCGGAGATCGCCCGCCACTACGGCAGGCTGGACGCGCTCGCCGTGCTCACCGGCACCGACCGCCGGGACTACCAGCGCCTGCTGCCCGGCACCCCGGTGGTGCGCATCCCCAACGCGGTCGCCGACCTCGGCGGCCGGCGGCCGACCACGCACGAGAACCGGCTCGTGGTCGCGGCCGGGCGGCTCACCGCGCAGAAGGGCTTCGACCTGCTCATCCGGGCCTTCGCCCAGGTCGCGGAGCGCCATCCCGGCTGGCGGCTGCGCATCTACGGCAGCGGCGCGAAGAAGGCCGAACTGCGCAGGCTCGTCACCCGGCTCGGCCTCGACGGCACCGTCGCGCTGATGGGCCGCAGCGACCACCTGCCCGACCACCTGGCCGAGGCGTCGGTGTACGCGCTGAGCTCCCGCTTCGAGGGGCTGCCCATGGTGATGATCGAGGCCATGGGCCACGGGCTGCCGGTCGTGGCCTTCGACTGCCCGACCGGTCCCGGGGAGGTCCTGACCGATGGGGTCGACGGGCTGCTCGTCCCCCCGGGTGACGTCGGCGCGCTCGCCGCGGGCATCGGCCGGCTCATCGCCGACGAGGAGCTGCGACGGCGCCTGGGCGCCGCGGCCCGCGAGACCGTGCGCGACTACGCGCCGGACGCGGTGATGCCGCTCTGGGAGAACCTGTTCGCCGGGTTCCTCGGCGCCGGCGTGACCCGCTGACTCCGGACGCCGGCCCGTCAGCGGAGAACGGAGAACGGAGAACGGACCGGCCGTTCTGACGCGGCAGGGGACGGGGCGCATGTGACGGACGGGGACGAAACGGAACCGTCCGTCACATCAGTCCCAACCATGAGTATGCATTCGGCAAAAAAGCCGCCGGTGTTCTGGGATGATCGGCCCGATACCCCATAGGACAGCGATACTCACGGATCGTGGCCGATGCCCCTCATTGATCAAATAACCGCCTTCGTGTCCGAGCGCCCCCTCGCGACGGCCGTCCTCTGCGTGGCCGCCCTGATCGTCCTGACCCTGGGCTACTTCGTCGTCCGGGCCGTCTCGCGCGTCGCGACCCGCCTCTTCCAGCGCTACGTCGCCCCCCGCCCGGTGGAGGACGTGCTGACCATCGTCGCCGCCAGCATCGCCACCGGGGTGTCCGCCCAGGGCATGTGGCGCTTCTCCGGCGACGTGCTGGGCTTCGACGGCCCGCTGCGGCTGCTGCTGTTCGCGTTCATCGAGGTCGCGGTCATCACCAGCGCCGTGCGGGCCCGCCGCAACATGCGGGAGAACTTCTCCGCGGGGATCGACGGCGTCGCCGTGTGGGCGCTCACCTGCCTGACCGCGGTGCTGTCCAGCATGGACGCGCGCAGCGTCGCCGAGGCCGTGTTCCGCCTCGCCGCCCCGCTGGTCGCCGCGTGGCTGTGGGAGCGCGGCATGGCGATCGAGCGGCACCGCATCAGCGGGCGCTCCCGGATCCACTGGCGGCTCACCCCCGAGCGCATGCTGGTCCGCATCGGGCTGGCGGAGGTCAGCGACCGCACGGCCAGCGAGGTGGACGCCCACCGGAGGCTGACCCGGGTCGCGCTGGCCGCCAAGAAGGCCCGCGCGCTCCGCGAGGCCGGGGCCTCCGACCGGAAGATGCGCGCGGCCCTGGCCAAGCTGGACCGGGAGATGGACCGGGCGGTGGAGCACACCGGGCTGGCGGTCGACGAGGCGCGCCAGGAGGCGCTGCTGTCGCAGATCGGCGCCCTCTACAACACCTCCGCGCTGATCGACCTGTCCCCGCCCGTGCCGTGGGCCTCCGAGCCCGCCTCCCCGGCGCTGCCCGCCCCCGCACCGCGGGCCACCGTACTCGTCGACGACGATGACGACGACGCCGAGACGGTGGACGCCGCCCCGCAGGCCGCCGACCCGGCCCAGCGCGCGGCCCTGATGCGGGCGGCGCGGGAGTACTGGGACAAGCAGATCGAGCGCCGGTTCGTGCCCCGGGCCTCCGACATCGCCCACGAGACCGGCATGCCGCTGGCCACCGCGCGCGAGTGCCGGGCCCTGTGGAAGCTGGAGCCCCGCGCGCACGCGCTGATCGAGGCGGCGCAGAGCGAGCACGGGGGCGTCGACACCGGGACGTTCCCCGCCATCGAGGTGCCCGAGCCCGTGCTCACCGTCAACGGCTCGTCCTCCGGCCACTGATCCCGCCCGCCCCCGCCCGCCCCCGCTCGTCCGGGCGGTGCGGCGGGGCCGTACCCCCGTCCTCCGCCTCCCCCCCCCGCGGCCGGGCGGCGCCCCGGGAGCGGCAGGGCGGAGCAGGACGGAGAGGAGTAGGGGGGGCGTTGCCGGGCACGGTGCCGAGCATGCGTGATGAAACGGACTATACGGTCACGGTGACCACGTGCGAGGACGGCCCGCTCCTGCTGAGAGGGCCGTTCACCCTGCTCACTCAGGACGGCCGGCCGGTGGACCCGGGCAGGGCGACGGTGGCGCTGTGCCGGTGCGGGCTGTCGGCGGTCAAACCGTTCTGCGACGGCTCGCACAAGACCGCCGGGTTCCGGGCCGGAGGCGAACCCGATCCGCAGGTCTGACCGCGCTGATCCGCATGAGCGCTTCCCCGCGAGGTCCGACCGCGTTTCCTGATCCATCGGACCGGGTGCGCGGCCACCCGCAGCCGCCGCCCCGCGTAGGGGACGCCGCCGCGGGTGAGGCGGGCGGCCAGCGCCAGCCAGCTGCAGACCGCCCGCTCCAGGATCCACACCGGGGCGAACAGCGAGGCGCTGAAGGGGAACACCCGCCGGCCCCCGCCGCGCCGCCGACCCACCTCGGCCAGGCCCACCGCCAGTCCCGCGCCCGCCAGGGCCGCCCGGTGGCGGCGGCGCAGCAGCGCGGCGGCCAGACAGGGCAGGACGGAGAGGAAGAACGCCATCCGGGCGGGCTGCGCCAGGTCGTCGTAGGCCTGCCGTACCCGCTGGGACCAGAACCGGCCGGCCGCGGGGGGCAGGCGGCGGACGTGGAGGTCGAGAGGGCGCGCCTCGCGGCCGCCGTGGGCGCGGACCGTGCGGATGAGCTCCAGGTTCTCGAAGAGCACGTTCCCGTCGTAGCCGCCCATCCGGACGAAGGTGGAGCGGCGCACCCCGAACGTGCCGGGGTAGTCGGCGCCCAGGCCGCGGTTGAGCAGCGTGCGGGCGGTGTCCCAGCGGGCGTGCCAGGGCAGCGGGTCGAAGTGGTTCTGCGGGCGGACCAGGTCGGCCTCCTCCAGCAGCGCGCGGACCCGGGCCAGCCCCGCCGCGTCGTAGCGGACGTCGTCGTCGGCGATGACCACGTGCTCCGCGGTGGCCCGCCGCAGCCCCGTGACGACCCCCGAGACCTTGCCGTTGGCGAAGCCGAGGTCGCCGTCGGGCCGCAGGTGCGCGGCGAGCCCGCGCCAGCGCCGGGCGTGCCGGTCGAACGGCTCGCGGGGGGAGCCGTCGACCACGATGATGCGCGCGTGCCGGGCCAGCTCGCGCAGGTAGGCGGTCAGCTCGTCCAGGCCCGCGTCGTCCTCCCAGCGCAGGGGGAGCACGTAGTCGAGGCCCGTGCCCGTGCCCGCGCTCGCGGTGCCCGTGCCCATGCCCGTGCCCGCGCTCGCGGTGCCCGTGTGCACGGCGTCCGTGCCGAGGGTGGGGCCGCCGGTGCCGCGGCCGGTCACCGGGACCCCACGGCCAGGCCGGCCGGGTGCAGCGAGGTGGAGCCGCGCTGCCAGCACCCCATGACGTGCTCGGCGAAGAGCCGGTCGAGGGCCAGCGCGCAGGCGGCGCCGTACAGGACGTCCCCGGTCAGCGCGGGGTGGTCGGCGGCGAAACCGCCGCACATGTCGTTGAGGGCGATCTGCTCGTGCACGGCGTCGGCCTGCACGTGCTCGTCGTAGAAGCGGCGCGCGGCCGAATCGCCGCCCAGCCGCCGCAGACCCCGGCTGTATTTGAGGTTGGGCGTGGAGGAGGTCATCTCGAACGCCGCCAGGTGGCCGAGGAGCGCCCCCCGGTGCCTGCGGTGCAGGCCGAACAGCGACATGGCGTTGCCGATCGCCAGCGTGATCGCCGGGACCCGGTCGACGTGGGCGCCGTAGGAGTCGTCCAGGTCCAGCCCGCGCATGGTGGCCCGGAAGAGCTCGGCGTGCATCCGCTCCAGCCGCCCGCAGCCGTACTCGTCCGACTGGATCTCCACCAGGGCGGCCTTGGCCCGGCCGTGCAGCCGGGGGATCGCCCAGGTGTGCGGGTCGGCCTCCTTGAGGTGGTAGACCGACCGGTGCACGACGAACTCCCTGAACTGCTCCCGATCGGCCCGGTGCTGCAGGAACGCCGCCAGCGGCGGTCCGTCGCCGTCGGCGGCGGCCACCAGCTCGGTCATGGCCCGGCGCAACCGCCCCGGCGGCACGGCCGGCGGACGGGGCACCGCCCCGGCCAGCCCCTCCTCGAACCGCCGTTCCAGCGCCTCCCGCAGGCCCAGCAGCGAGGTGTTCCACTCCCAGCCGTCGTCCACCTCGTCGAAGCCGCGGTAGTGCAGCTCGTAGCAGACGAACAGGGCCAGTTGGAGGTCGTCGTCCCGCAGGGCCGGGCAGGCGGGGTCCGGCAGCGGGAGGCCGAAGGCGTGCGGCGGGGCCGCCAGCGCGTCGACGAGCCGGGCGGTGATCGGACCTCGGGGCAGGGGCAGCTGCATCACGGACTCCAGACGAAGGGGGGACGGACGACGGACGACGGACGACGGACGACGGGGGCGGGGGAACGGACGACGGGGCCGGTCGGCGGCGGTTCAGGCCGGCTCGGGGACGCGGTTTCAGGACCGGTTCGGAGACGCTCCGGGAACGGTCCACCGGTGGTAGACCGACACGTGGGCCGGGCTGTCGTCGGTGAACGCCGCACCGGACCAGCCGGACCAGCGGTGCTCGCGCTCCATCCCGGCCATGCGGGCCATCAGGTCGAGTTCGGCGGGCCAGGCGTAGCGGTGGTTGGCGGGCAGGAGCCGCACCTCGCCGGAGGACAGACTGATCTTGGTGGTGCGCATCGTCTGGTCGGCGGGGAACAACCGCGCGGCCTCCAGCATGACCCGGTCCTCGGCGAGCGAGAGCAGCCGGACCGCCGAGCGGCCGCGGAACGCCCCCGGGTCCGGCACCCACGCCTCGACGACGAACCGGCCGCCGGGCCGCAGGTGCGCGGCGGCGTTGCGGAAGCAGGCGACCTGGGCGTCCTGCGAGGGGAGGGCGAAGACCGTGTTGAAGGCCAGCACGACCAGGCTGAACCGGCCGTCGACCCGCGCCGTCGAGAAGTCGCCCACGGTCACCGGGACGCGGTCGCCTCCCGGCTTGGCCCGCAGCACCTCCAGCATCTCCGCGGAGGCGTCGACGCCGGCGACGGACACCCCTCGCGCGGCCAGCGGCAGCGCCAGCCGGCCGGTGCCGATGCCGAACTCCAGGACGCGCCCGCCCTCGGCGAGCTCGTGGAGGCGGTCCACCGCGAGCTCCGTGGGCAGGTCCTCGGTGACGTCGTCGTAGATGTCGGCGATCCTGCGTCCGTAGGCGGACGCGTCGAAGCCAGGCATCGTGTGCACCCCCGATTTCCGTGATCCAGGACGTTCCCCGCGGTTTTCCGGCGACCTCAGGCGGCCTCAGGTGCACCCGGTCGGTCTCGGGTGCACCCGGTCGGTCTCGGGCGGGCCAGGGCGACTTCGGACGGGTCATGACGGCTCGATCGGGCGGGACCGGCCCGACGGCCCTCCGCGGCCGTTCACGCGCCGAGGTCGCGGGCGATGCCGTCCAACCGGCCCGCCAGCCGGTCGAGCTCCCGGTCGCTCCGGTCGGCGCCGTCGAGCTCGGACGCCAGATCGCGCCGGCTGGCGATCACGAGCCCCTCGGCTCGGTCCTCCGGCAGGACCGCGCACCTGCCCTCGACGAGCACCAGCGTCGCGCCGGGGTCGGGGGAGTCCAGCAGCGTGCGGACGTCGTCTCGACTGACCAGTACCATCTGCTACCACCTCGATGCTTTCTGTAATGGAATGTCCTCTACCCGGGGCGTCCCGCCGTACACCCGGGTGCCTGATCCGTCCGGTGCCGGGCCCGTCCTGCCCTGCCGCGGAGGGCCGGGCGGGCCTAGCGTGGGAACCGTGAGCGACGTGACGCGCGGCGGCCGGGTGGTCGTCCTGGTGCTGCCGGAGGTGAACCTGCTCGACCTGGGCGGGCCGGTCCAGGTGTTCGACGCGGCGGCCCACCTGGGTGCGCCGTACCGGGTGGAGTACGTCGCGCAGACGCCGGAGGCGGAGTCGGCGCAGGGGCTGCGGTTCACCGGGCTCGCGCCGCTGGCCGAGGTCGGGCCGCACGACCTGGTGCTGGTGCCCGGGCACCGCCTGCGGGAGCCCGGACCGGGGCGGCCGCTGGTCCCCCCGGGGGTGGCGGACTGGCTGCGGGCCGCCCACCGCGCGGGGGCCCGGCTCGCCTCGGTCTGCAGCGGGGCGGCGGCGCTCGGCGAGGCCGGGCTGCTGGACGGCCGCCGGTGCACCACGCACTGGTCGCTGATCGAGGTGATGCGCGAGCGCTACCCGGCCGCCCGGGTGCAGGAGGCGGTGCTCTACGTCCACGACGGGCCGGTGAGCACCAGCGCGGGCATCTCCACCGGGCTCGACCTGGCGCTGTCGCTGGTCGAGCGCGACCACGGGCCGGCGCTCGCGGCGGCCGTCGCCCGCCAGCTCGTGGTCTACCTGCGCCGCTCCGGAACGGACCCCCAGGTCAGCGCCTTCCTGCAGCACCGGGCGCACCTGCACCCGGCGGTCCACCGGGTGCAGGACCACCTGGCGCAGCACCTCGACAGCCCGCACACCCTCGCCGAGCTCGCCGCCGTGGCGAACCTGTCGCCGCGCGGGCTGAGCCGGGCCTTCACCGCCACGGTCGGGATCACCCCTCTGGAGTACCGGCAGCGGCTCCGACTGGAACTCGCCGCACGACTGCTCGCCGAGACCGGCCTGACCGTCGAGGCGGTGTCCGCGCGGTGCGGCTTCCGGGACGCGCGCCACTTCCGCCGGCTCTTCACCGCCCGGTACGGCATGCCGCCCTCGGCGTCCCGGCGGCCCGGCCCGCCGGGCGCACCGCCCGCCGCCCGCTGAGCCTCTTCCGTCCTCTGTCGCCCAGGAGATCCGCCATGTCCTCATCACCCGTGCCCCCGTCCCCTCGCGCCCCGCTCCGCGCCCTGGCCCGCAGGGCGCCCCGGATACTGCTCGGCGCCGGGCTGGCCGCCGCGGTCCTGGCCGGGGCCTGCGCCGCCGGGGTGGCGGTCACGATGCGGGAGAGCTTCCCGTCCGCCCCGCGGACCGTCCCAGCGCAGGGGTGGCCCCCGGCGGCGCCGGTCCCGGAGGGGCGCACGGTCGTCGCCGTGGTGCTCGGCGCGACCGGTTCGGTCACCGGGGACGCTCTGGCGCCGTACGAGGTGTTCGCCCGTTCGGAGCGCTTCGCGGTGTACACCGTCGCGGCCCGCCGGGAGCCGGTGGCGCTCTCCGGCGGGCTGCACGCGCTGCCCGACCGCACCTTCGCCGAGGTGGACGCCCGCGCCGTCCCCGAGCCGGACGTGGTCGTGGTGCCCGCGGTGGCCGAGCCGCGCGGGGAGGCGGAGGCGCCGCTGCGCGCGTGGGTGGCCCGGCGGGCCGCGCGGGGCGCCCGGATCCTGGGCGTGTGCGCCGGGTCGGACCTGCTGGCCGCGGCCGGCGTGCTCGACGGACGCCGCGCGACCTCGTTCTGGCAGCGGATCGACGCGCTCCAGGACTCCGACCCGCAGGTGCGCTGGGTCCGGGGGCTGCGCTATGTCCAGGACGGCCCCGTCACCACCACCGCCGGGGTGACCTCGGGCATCGTGGGCGCCCTCCGGCTGGTCGAGCAGCTGGCCGGGACCGCGGAGGCCGAGCGGATCGGCCGGGAGGCGGCCTACCCCGGCTGGTCGGTGGGCGGCCCACTGGAGATCCCGGTCAACGGACTGGTCCCGGCCGACCTGCCGTACGGGCTCAACGCGGCCTTCCCGTGGGGGCGCCCGTCCGTCGGCGTCGGGCTGGCCGAGGGGGTCGGCGAGATCGACGCGGCCGCGGCCTTCGAGGTCTACTCCGGCACGTCCTTCGCCGCGCGGGCGATCCCGGTCGCCGCCGGGCCGGTGGTCAGGACCCGGCACGGCATGCTCCTGCTCGCCGAGCCCGCGGGGCCGGGGACCGCCCCGGTGGACCGGCTGGTCGTGCCGGGCGCCCGGCACGCGGACGAGGCCGGCCCGGCGCTGACCGCCTGGGCGGCCGGGCGCGGCCTGGAGGTGGAGCTGCCGCACCGGGGGAGGGCGGCCGGGGAGTCCGGGTTCGACGGGGTGCTGCGGGATCTGGCCGCCCGCGCCGACCTGGCCACGGCCCGCGCCACCGCCAAGTTCGCCGAGTATCCGGCGGGCCACCTGGAGCTGGCCGGACCCGCCTGGCCGTGGCGTCCGACCGCGTTGGGCGTCCTGGCCCTCGCCGCCGCCGCGGGGGTCGGGGCGCTTGCCGGGAGAAGAAGGATGAATACCCTGATCGTCGTGGGTAGCAGAATGGTCAAACCACGACGATGAAGGAGAAAAACGTGGCTCTCCCCACCCTCACCCCCGAACAGCGCCAGGCCGCCCTTGTCAAGGCCGCCGAGACCAGGGCGGCCCGCGCCAAGCTGCTGGCCGACGTCAAGTCCGGGACGGTCACCTTCAAGCAGCTGCTCGACCGGGACGACGAGATCGCCAAGCGCATCAAGGTGTCCCAGGCGCTGCGCGCCCTGCCCGGTGTGGGCACGGTGAAGGCGGCCCAGCTGATGGCGCAGGCCGACGTGGACGAGGCCCGCCGCCTGGGCGGGCTCGGCGCCCAGCAGCGCCGCAAGCTCATCGAGGCCACCTCGCGCTGATCCCCGGCCGGCGTGGTCCGTCCGCCCGACCACCGTTCGATCGCCGCACGATCGATCCGGGCGGGCGGAGGACGGCGCCGGCCCGGGCGGCGGATCCCCGGCGCGCTCCGGGGCATACCCCCGGCCGCCGGGGGTAACGGCGCCCCATGAGCGACGACCGTCCCGATTCCGCACACCGCCGGCCCGAAGGGCTGGACGACGCCACCGTCGAGGCGCTGGGCAAGCTGTCCGAGGCGCTGGAGACGACCGAGCGGGCGCGCGGGCACCTGTACACCTTCCACCAGCTCACCGGCCACGCCGACCTGATGCTCGACGAGGCGGTGGAGCTGCTGCGCGCCGCCGGGCACGACCGCCAGGCCGAGGAGGTCGCCGCCGAGATCGTCGGGCGCAACGTGATCGAGGGCCGGTGGACCTTCCAGATCGTCGAGGACTACGACGACGGTTACCACCGGTGCTTCCGCGAGCTGGAGGAGCGGATCAGGAACGAGCTGGCGGGGGGCCGCCGCCACCTCTACGAGGCGGAGATGAAGGAGCGCCGCCGTACGCGCGGCCGTCCGGGACACGAGGCCGTGCCCGACTGAGGCGCCCGGGGTTCCCGTCGGACCCGATGGCCCGGGTCCGGAGCGCCCGATGGCCCGGGTCCGGAGCGCCCGGGGCCCCAGACCGGCCGGAGGGCATGATGTCCCCTGCGCGGGGGAGAGGGCCGGCATGAGCGACGAACACGATCCCGCAGAGAACCCCTCCACGGAACCCCCGCAGCCGGACGCGGCCGGCGGGCCGCCGCAGGAGGGCGGAGACGGGCCGCCCGCCGCGCCGGACGCGGCGGTGGGCGAGAGCCGGACCGTCGCGGCCCGCTCGGGAGCCGACACCGACTTCCCCGACCGGCCGATCCCGGCGGACCCGGTCGAACCCTCCCCGCCGGGAGAGGACGGCGAGGAAGAGTCCCGGACCCCCGAGCCGGAGGAGATGGGGCCGTCCTCCTGACCGCGCGGGCCGGACGGCCCTGATCGCGTCCAAGCCGTCCGCGCGTCCGCTGGACGCGCGTTCCGAGCGGTGATCGGAGCGCCGCGATCGTTCGCTACGCTGTCGGGCGGCGAGGCCGTGGCGCGGAGGTCGTCGCGCCCCGGCTGCGGGCAGGAGGACGCCGGTTCGCCGCCGTCCGGGACTCCGGAGACTGGCTGGAGCGCCTGCACGTGCACGGCGTCGACCTGCTCGACCTGCCCGGGGTGGCGGGCCTGCTCGGCGCGGTCCACCGGCGGTTCCCGCACCTCGACATCCTGGTCGACAACGCCGCCCAGACGATCCGCCGGCCGGCCGCCTACCACCGGGAGGTCCGCGCGGCTGAGAGCGGTCCGCTGACGGGGGCTGCCGCGAGGGTCGAGGTGGCGGACGCCGGGGGCGGGCAGCCCCGGTCCAGCAGCCCGCGATGCCCGCCCTCCCACCGGGGAGCCCCGCCGCGCAGCCGCGCCCGGCCCTCCTCTCCGACCCGGCCGCGGCGGACGGCACGGCGGAGCGGGAGGCCGGTCTGGAGGCGCTCTTCCCCGCCGGCCGCACGGACGAGACCGGCCAGCCGCTGGACCTGCGCGAGCGCAACAGCTGGAACCTGCGCCTGCACGAGGTGGACCCCGCCGAGTGGCTGGAGGCGCAGGTGATCAACGCCTTCGCCCCCTTTCTGCTCATCTCGCGCCTGCGCGGGCTGCTGGAGGCCTCGCCCTTCCCCGACCGGTACGTCGTGCAGGTCTCGGCGATGGAGGGCAGCTTCTCCCGGCGGAACAAGACCGTCCGGCACCCGCACACGAACATGGCCAAGGCGTCGTTGAACATGCTGACCCGGACGGCCGCCGCCGACTACGCGGCCTCGGGCATCCACATGAACAGCGTCGACACCGGCTGGGTGACCGACGAGCGGCCGCACCCGGCCAAGACGGCGCAGCGGGAGGCGGGGTTCCGCCCGCCGCTGGACGTCGTCGACGGGGCCGTCCGGGTGTACGACCCGATCGTGCGCGGTGTCGGCGGGGAGCGGATGTCCGGCACGACGGGCGGACGCCGGACGGGCGGACGCCGGACGGGCGGACGCGGGACGGGCCGCGGTCCGGGCTCTCGCGGGACTGGGCGGCGGCGCGGCACCTGTGGGACGTACGGCACGCCGCCGGGCTGCGGCTGAGCTGCGGGGGCGGCCACGACCGGGCCCCGTTCCTCGACCCGAACCCGGGCCGGACGGGGGCGGCTGAGGTGCCGGGTGGCCGACCCGGGGAAGGAGGCCCTGACGGACCCGGGAAGGTCGTCCTCGCCGGAGGCGGGGGCACCGACATGCGGGTCGGCGTCGAGGCCGCGCTCGCCACGCGCGACCGGCTTGAGGGGTCAGACGAAGGCCCCGGTCCCGGTGATCGCGCGGCCCACGATCAGGCTGTTGATCTCGCGCGTCCCCTCGTAGGAGTAGATCGCCTCCGCGTCCGCCACGAACCGTCCCATGCCGTAGTCGAGGACGATCCCGTTGCCGCCCATGATCTCGCGGCCCCAGCCCACGGCCTCGCGCATCCGGACCGTGCAGAAGGCCTTGGCCATCGCCGAGTGCTCGTCCTTGTAGACCCCCGCGTCCTGGAGCTGCGCCAGCCGTACCACCATGCCGAGCGAGCAGGTGACGTTGCCGAGCATGCGCACCAGCAGGTCCTGCACGAGCTGGAAGCCGGCGATCGGCCGGCCGAACTGCTCGCGCTCCCGGGCGTAGGCCAGCGCCGTCTCGTAGGCGCCCATCATGCAGCCCACCGCCTGCCAGGCGACGCCGCCCCGGGTCTGGCGGAGGATGGCGGCGGTGTCGCGGAAGCCGTTCGCGCCCTGTAGCCGGTTCGTCTCCGGGACCAGGCAGTTGGTCAGCGTGATGTCGGCGTTCTGCACGGTCCGCAGCGCGATCTTGTTCTCGATCCTGGTGGCGGTGAAGCCCGGAGTGCCCTTCTCGACCACGAAGCCCTTGACCTGGCCGTCGGCCTCGTCCTTGGCCCACACCACCACCAGGTCGGCGAAGGTCGCGTTGCCGATCCACCGCTTGGCGCCGTTGAGCACCCAGGTGTCGCCCTCGCGCCGGGCGGTCGTGCGCAGCCCCGCGGCCACGTCGGAGCCGCCGTCGGGCTCGGTCAGGGCGAAGGCGCCGATCTTCTCCATCGCGGCCATCGGCGGCAGCCACCGCTCGCGCTGCTCCTCCGACCCCAGCCGGTCGACGCTCCCCATCGCCAGCCCGTTGTGCACGCCGAAGAACGTCCCCATCGACGGGTCGACCCGGTTCATCTCCAGCACCACGAACCCGGTCAGCAGGCTCCGCGCCCCCCGGTACGGCAGGCCCGCGACGTCCAGCTTGGCGAACTCCGGGATCAGGTGGTGCGGGAACCGGGCGGTGGTCCAGGCCTCGTCGGCGATCGGCGCGACCTGGTCGGCCATGAACTCCCGGACCCGCTGCACGACCTCCCTCTCGTCCTCGTCGAGGAGGTCGCGGTAGTCGTAGAAGTCACCGGTCGTCATCGTGTGGCTCTCCCCTCTGCGGCGTATGCCGCTCCACTGCCCGCCACGGAGAGCGTCAACCGGGGTGACGGAGGTGGCGGGCGTGACGGCCGTGACGCGGGGGACGGGGACGGACGGGGCGCCCGAGAACGCCGGAGAACGCGGAGAAGCGCGGAGAGGGCCCGGGTCGCCCCGGGCCCTCTCGCGGTTCGGCGGAACCGGTCACCGGCTCCTGCGGCGGTGCTCCGATCCGGTCACCGGCTCCTGCGGCGGGATCCGGTCACCGGGACCGGGGCCGCTCCGCCGGTCAGCGGTGCCAGCGCTTGACCTTGACCCAGTCGGGGCGGCTGGAGCTGTCGTCGAGCCTGCGGTCGCCGTCGAACACGGCGCGGAACTCACCGCTGCGGACCGCCCGGGCCTTGGCCCGGAACTCGCCGTCCCAGCGGGTGTCGGCGGAGGTCACGTACTTCCAGGCGCTGGAGCGGTCGGCGCGGAAGTAGATCTCCACCTCCTCGTGGCGCACGCCGTTCCACTCCCAGCGGTCGCGGGCCTCCAGGCGGCCCGAGAAGTAGACCGAACGGCCCTTGCGGACCGGCTCCGGAGAGGCGTTGAAGCCCACCAGGCGGGTGTCGGCCCTCCTCCAGCGCTCGACGTACTTGACGGTGAAGCCCGCCGTGTCGGTCAGCTTCTTGCCGTCCTTGCCGTAGGCGTCGGCGACCGCGATCCAGCGACCGCGGTGGTCGGACTTGTCGAAGGTGGTGACGAAGCGCCACAGCTCGCCCTCGCGGACGAGCTCGGGCTCCTTCGCCTTGAGGGTGTGGGGCGCGTCGGTGTCCGGCCGGAGCCGGAGCTCCACCTTCTCCGCCTCGGTGGTGCGGATCTCGATGGTGACCTTCACGTCCCGGTCGCCCCGGACCACGACGGGATTCGGGCTGACCTCGCTGATGTTCACGCTGAGGTCGGCCGCCGTGGCGGAGGCCGTGCCGGCGCCCATGGTGACGACGAGAGAGGCGCTCGCCGCCGTGGCGAGAGCACCTGCAGCGATCTTCTTGAACATTTTCGGTCCTTTCCCCGTTGCCGTGGAGACGATGCTCGGGGTTATCGCCTCCACCCGGTTAACACACGGGTATGCCGGGGCCGCGGGTTCAACGCCATCACCACAACGGGGCAAAGTATCTTTCTCATCACGATTCGGTCGCGTGCCCGCAGGTCGATCACATCGTGCGGCGCCGGGCCGTACCGCGGAAAAAAATCCGTTGGCTGTCCGATTTGCCGGGAATACGGATGGCGAACCCCCGGAAATCGATTCGGCCGACGCGCCGGGGGCGGATAGCGTTCCCCCATGAGCGCCACCGTCGTCGTCAAGGACCTCGCCGCCGGACACGGTGACCGTGCCCTCTTCTCCGGCCTCGACCTGGTCGTCGCCCCCGGCGACGTCGTCGGCCTGGTCGGGGTGAACGGCGCCGGGAAGTCCACCCTGATGCGCATCCTGGCGGGCCTGCTCCCGCCCGAGGAGGGCTCGGTACGGCTCAGCCCGCCCACCGCGACGGTCGGCTACCTGCCCCAGGAGCGCGAGCGCCGGGAGGGCGAGACGGTCGCGGGCTTCCTGGCCAGGCGGACCGGGGTGGCCGACGCCCAGCGCGCGCTGGACGCCGCCACCGAGGGCCTGGTCGAGAGCCGCCCCGGCGCCGACGACGCGTACGCCGCGTCCCTGGAGCGGTGGCTCGCCCTGGGCGGCGCCGACCTGGAGGAGCGGGCCGAGGCGGTCGTCGCCGACCTCGGCCTCGCGGTGGAGCTCGACCGTCCGATGACGGCGCTGTCGGGCGGGCAGGCCGCCCGCGCGGGCATGGCCTCCCTGCTGCTCAGCCGCTACGACGTCTTCCTGCTCGACGAGCCCACCAACGACCTCGACCTGGACGGCCTGGAGCGCCTGGAGCGCTTCGTCACCGGACTGCGGGCCGGGACGGTCCTGGTCAGCCACGACCGCGAGTTCCTGGCCAGGACCGCCGACCGGATCGTCGAGCTCGATCTCGCCCAGCGGCTGGTGCGCGCCTACGGCGGCGGCTACGAGGCCTACCTCGCCGAACGCGAGGTCGCCCGTCGGCACGCCCGCGAGCAGTACGAGGAGTACGCCGGGACGGTCGCCGACCTCAAGGCCCGCGCCCTGACCCAGCGCAACTGGATGGAGAAGGGCGTCAGGAACGCACGGCGCAAGATGAGCGACAACGACAAGATCGGCCGCAACGCCCGCGTCGAGACGACCGAGAAGCAGGCCGCCAAGGCTCGCCAGACCGAGCGGCTGATCGAGCGGCTGGAGGTGGTCGAAGAGCCCCGCAAGGAGTGGGAGCTGCGGATGGAGATCGCCGTGGCGCCCCGGGCGGGCGCGGTCGTCGCGACGCTGCGCGGGGCCGTCGTGCGGCGCGGCGCGTTCACCCTCGGCCCGGTGGACCTCCAGATCGGCTGGGCCGAACGGGTGGCGGTCACCGGCGCCAACGGCTCGGGCAAGTCCACGCTGCTCGCCGCGCTGCTCGGCCGGCTCCCCCTGGACGAGGGCCACTCCTCCCTCGGGCCCGGCGTGGTCGTCGGCGAGGTGGACCAGGCGCGCGGGCTCTTCCTCGGGGACGAACCGCTGCTGGACGCCTTCGGCGCGGCGGCCGGGGACGCCTCGGGGGACATGGCGCCGGCCGAGGCGCGGACGCTGCTGGCCAAGTACGGCCTGCGCGCCGACCACGTGCTCCGCCCGGCCGCCACGCTGTCGCCGGGGGAGCGGACCCGGGCCGCGCTCGCGCTGCTCCAGGCCCGCGGGGTGAACCTGCTCGTCCTCGACGAGCCGACCAACCACCTGGACCTGCCCGCCATCGAGCAGCTGGAGTCGGCGCTGGCCTCCTACCCGGGCACGCTCCTGCTGGTCACCCACGACCGCCGGATGCTCGACGCCGTGCACACCACCCGCCACCTGCACGCCGACTCCGGGCGGATCGCCGAGCGGTAGCCGTCCCGGCGCGCGTCCGGGTTGACCTCCACCAAGGTCGAGGTTGCAGGCTGTCCCCGGGAACGCCGCACAGCCGGGAGGCACCATGCTCGACATCGCCGTGATCAGCGCCGCCGATCCGGAGAGCCGGTCCGGGGCCGACGTGCTCCGGTGGTTCCTCGGTCAGGTCGGGCGCCGGGACGACCTGCGGCCGGACGTCGTGGACCTCGGCCGGACGCCGCTGCCCGCGCCCTCGGCCCCGCGCGCCGGCACCGGGACGCCGCAGGCCCGCGGACTGGCCGCCCGGATCGGCGCCGCCGACGGCTTCGTGATGGTCATGCCGGAGCACAACCACGCCTACCCGGCGGTCCTGAAGCTGGCGATCGACGCGGTCCGCCGGGAGTGGGCCGCCAAGCCCGCCGCGTTCGTCTCCTACGGCGGGCAGTCCGGCGGCCTGCGCGCCGTGGAGCAGCTCCGCCTCGTCCTGGCCGAGCTCCACGTGGTCACCCTCCGCGACACGGTGAGCTTCCACCGGGTGCGGGCCCGGTTCGACGGGGAGGGCGAGCCGCTCGACCGGGCGGGCGTCGACGGCGCCGCCAAGGTCATGCTGGACCAGCTCATCTGGTGGGGGACGGCCCTGCGGGAGGCGCGGGCGGCCCGGCCGTACACCGTCTGATCTCCGGCCCCGGCCGGCGGCGCGGGACCGTCACCGGCAGGGGCCGGGCCGTACGGGGAAGCCGGGACCGGTCCGCACGGGAGCCGGGGCGGACGGGGAGGCGGGGGCGGACCGCACGGGAGCCGGGGCGGACGGGGAGGCGGGGGCGGGCCTTCGGACGGAACCGGGGCAGGAGAGGATGTGGGTAGAGATCTATCCTTGTTTGGGGGATTCGTGGTCGGCGCTCTCGATCATCGCTACCGGGGCGAACATCCCGTCCGCACGCTCGCCTACCTGTTCAAGGAGGACCGCCTCAGGCTGGCCGTCGCGGTCCTGGCCTTCCTGGTCAAGCACAGCCCGGTCTGGATCCTGCCGCTGATCACCGCGAACATCGTGAACGTGGTGGTCTACCAGCGCCCGCTCGCCCAGCTGTGGGCCAACACGGCGGTGCTGCTGGCCCTGCTGCTGCTCAACTACCCGCTGCACCTGCTCTACGTGCGCTGCCTGCACGGCGCGATCCGGCGGGTGGGCACGGACCTGCGCTCGGCGCTCTGCCGCCGGATGCAGCAGCTGTCCATCGGCTACCACTCCCGGGTCAGTGCCGCCGTGCTGCAGACCAAGGTCATCCGGGACGTCGAGAGCATCGAGCAGGCCGCCCAGCAGGCGAGCGACATGGGGCTGTCGGCGCTGACCATGCTGGCCGGCGGCCTGGTGGTGATCGCCGTCCAGGTGCCCGCCGCGCTCCCGGTCTTCCTGCTGGTCGTGCCCGCCGCCGCGCTCCTGGTCATGAGGCTCCGCACCCGCCTGCGCGAGGACAACGAGAGCTTCCGCCGCGAGGTCGAGAGCCTGTCGGCCCGGGTCGGCGAGATGACCACGCTGATCCCGATCACCCGCGCGCACGGCCTGGAGCAGGACGCCCTGCACCGGGTCGACGGCACGCTGACCAGGGTGCTGCGCAAGGGTCTCCGGCTCGACCTGCTCAACGGCAGCTTCGGCGCACTGGCCTGGATCCTGCTCAACGCGCTCGGCGCCGCCGTGCTGGCGGGCTCGGCGCTGGTCGCCTACCACCGGCTCATCCCGATCACGGCGGGGGACGTGTTCATGCTGAGCACCTTCTTCGCCACCCTGACCTCGGCGGTCACCGCGCTGCTCAGCCTGACCCCGGTGATCAGCAAGGGCCTGGCGTCGGTGCGCTCGGTCGGCGAGGTGCTCCAGGCGCCCGACCTGGAGCACAACTCCGGCAAGGCCGCCGTGGACTCCGTCCGCGGCGAGGTGGAGTTCCGCGACGTCGGCTTCGCCTACGGCGGGCGCGGCGGCGACGGCGGTACGGACGGGAGCGCCGGAGCGGCCGAGGCCCCCGCCGTCGACGGCTTCACGCTGAAGGTCGCCCCCGGCGAGACGATCGCGCTGGTCGGGCCGTCCGGGGCGGGCAAGTCCACCGTGCTCAGCCTCGTCATCGGCTACCTGCGGCCGACCTCCGGGCGGATCCTGCTCGACGGCCGCGACATGGAGGAGATCGACCTGCGCAGCTACCGCCGGTTCCTGTCGGTCGTGCCGCAGGAGTCCATCCTGTTCGAGGGCAGCATCCGGGAGAACGTCACCTACGGCCTGTCCGGGGTCTGCGAGGAGCGGGTGCGGCAGGCGCTGCGGGACGCCAACGCCCTGGAGTTCATCGACCGGCTGCCCGGCGGGCTCGACACGGTGGTGGGGGAGCGCGGCGCCCGCCTGTCGGGCGGGCAGAAGCAGCGCCTGGCCATCGCCCGCGCGCTCATCCGGGACCCGCGCGTGCTGATCCTGGACGAGGCGACCTCGGCCCTGGACGCCCGCTCCGAGGCGCTCGTGCAGGAGGCGCTCGCCCGCCTGGTGGCCGGCCGTACGGTGTTCGTCGTCGCCCACCGCCTCTCGACGGTCAGGGGCGCCGACCGCATCGTGGTGATGCGCGACGGGCGGATCGAGGAGATCGGCGCCCACGCGGAGCTGATGCGGCTGCGCGGCGTCTACGCCGGGCTCCAGGGCGCGCAGCTCGCCTGAGGGACGGCTCGCCTGAAGGACGGCGGGAAACCCGGCCGTCACGCGAATTTTGCCTCCCCCGGTCAGGGGTAGGGGGCGCACCGAGGAGGATGCCATGCGAGCACTGGGAATCGACATCGGCGGGTCGGGGATCAAGGGCGCCCCGGTGGACCTGGAGAAGGGGGAGCTGACCGAGGAGCGGCTGCGGATCCCCACCCCCGACCCGGCCGGACCCGAGGAGGTCACCGGGGTGGTCGGGCAGATCGTCCGGCACTTCGGCTGGACCGGGCCGATCGGGGTCACCTTCCCCGGTGTGGTGCTGAACGGGATCACCATGACGGCGGCCAACGTGGACCCCCGGTGGGTGGGCGCGGACGCGTGCGGGCTGTTCTCGGCGGCGGCCGGGCGGCCGGTGACGGTGCTCAACGACGCCGACGCGGCCGGGCTCGCCGAGGTGGAGATCGGCGCGGCCAAGGGCGAGGCGGGGGTCGTGCTGATGCTGACCTTCGGCACCGGGATCGGCAGCGCCCTGTTCGTCGACGGCCGGCTGGTGCCCAACACCGAGCTGGGCCATCTGGAGATCCGCGGCAAGGACGCCGAGCGGCGGGCCTCCGACAGCGCCCGGGAGCGGCACGATCTGAGCTGGGACGAGTGGGCCGAGCGGGTCGAGGAGTACCTCCGCCACGTCGAGATGCTGTTCTCCCCCTCGCTGATCGTCATCGGCGGCGGCGTCAGCAAGAAGTCCGAGAAGTTCCTGCCGAAGGTGAGCGTGCGGACCCGGGTGGTCCCGGCGGCGCTGCGCAACGAGGCGGGGATCGTCGGCGCCGCCATGGCCGCCGCGCACCTGTGACGGCGGTCCGTGCGGCGCCCCTGCGGGAGGCCGGGCGGTCCCGCCACCCGCGCCGGGGCCGGACGGCCTGACACGGGGCCACCCGGTTCCGACGCATGGGGGAAAGGCCGCCGGGATTTTGATCCCGTTTGGCGGGCGCGGCTCGCGGCCCCGGGTATGTAGCCGGAGTCAGCAAGATCGTATCCGGCGGGAACGGAACAGATGTGACACGGCCGACGAGTGCGCAGAGTCGTTCGACCGTGCCGGCCTGGGCGGTGGTGCTCGGGATCCTGCTGGCGGCCGTGAGCTGCCGGGAGCGGGGCCTGCGGGAGGCCGGTCCCGGCCCGGCCCCCTCCTTCCCGGTGGTGGCGCCGGGCGGCCCGTCGGCGGCCGGGGCGGCGGGAACGCGGTCCGGACCGGGGCGGCGGGGCTGGCCGGCCCCGCTGCCCGGCAGGCCCCGCAGGTCCGCGCCGGTGGCGATCGCGGTGCCGCGTGCGGGGGTGGCGGCCCCGCTCGTCGAGGGCGGCCTGCTGCCGGAGGACCCGCCCGGCGCGCCGCCCCTCTGGCGGACCGGACCGGTCCGCTGGGAGCGCGCGGGGCCCGCGCCGGGGGAGCCCGGACGGGCGGTCGTCTCCGGGCGCCTCGGCGGCCGGGGCGGGCCCGCGGTGTTCGCCCGGCTGCCCGCGGTCAGGCGGAACGACGCGGTGGCGGTCACCCGGCAGGACGGCACCGTGGTGGTCTTCGGGGTGACCTCCGCCCGGTGGAGCCGCAAGCCCGTCCCCGCCCGCGGCGCCGGACGCCGGGGCGGCCCGCCGTACCCGGCGATCAGGCTCGTGGGCCACGGCGGGCATCCCCGCCGGGCCGGGAACCTGATCGTCCACGGGGACTTCGCGGGGTGGTACCGGCTGACGGACTTCCCGCTCCGCCGGCCGTCCGGCCCGGGGTACGGCCCGCGCGTCCCGGAGCCGCCGGCACCGCGTCCGCAGGGGGGAGGGCTCCCCTCCCGGACGGGCACCGCGGCCCCGGATCTGAAACTTTCATCGAACCCGAACGGCATTCGCTGAGGTCAACCGGGAGAAAGGGCTCACCCCGGGTCCGTGCGCGCGCAACATGCTGTACACATCCCGGAAACATCCGGACTATGGGAGCGCTCCCACCCCTCGTCTGGAGATGACACTCATGAGAGATCATCCGCGCCGCCACGCCTGGCGGAACCGGGCTGCGACGACGGCGGCGCTGCTGGTCGCGGCCGCCGGTCTGGCGACCGGTCAGGCGGCGACGGCCCACGCGGCCGTCGCCTGCGACGTCACCTACACGACCAACGACTGGCAGGGCGGCTTCACCGCCAGCGTGAACCTGAAGAACCTCGGTGACGCGCTGGACGGCTGGACCCTCGGCTTCGGCTTCACCGGCGGTCAGAAACTCCTGCAGGGGTGGTCGGCCACCTGGGCCCAGGACGGGACCAAGGTCACCGCGAAGAACCTGGAGTGGAACGGCAGGCTCGCCACCGGCGCCTCCACCAGCATCGGCTTCAACGGCTCGTGGAGCGGCTCCAACCCCAAGCCGACCGACTTCACGGTCAACGGGGTCGCCTGCGGCGGCACCCAGCCCGGCAACCAGGCCCCGACCGTCAGCCTGACCAGCCCGGCGAGCGGCTCCTCGCACGCCGCCGGCGCGGCCGTGCCGCTCGCCGCGACGGCCTCCGACGACGGCGCGGTCGGCAAGGTCGAGTTCTACGTCGACGGCGCCCTGGTCAACAGCGACACCAGCGCCCCCTACGCCTACTCCGCCACCGGGCTGGCCGCCGGGGCCCACACCGCCAAGGCGGTGGCCTACGACAACGGCACCCCGGTCCTGAGCAAGGAGAGCGCCGAGGTCCCGTTCACCGTGGGCGGCGGCACCGGCACCCCGTCGATCGTCGCCTCCGCCACCTCGGTGAGCGTCCCCGAGGGCGGCGGCAAGACCGTCGGGTTCAAGCTCAGCCAGGCGCCGTCCGGCAACGTCACGGTCAACCTGACCAAGACCGGTGACGCCGACGTCACCATCGCGCCCGCCACGCTGACCTTCACCGGCGCCAACTGGAACACGGCGCAGAACGTGACGGTCTCCGCGGCCGAGGACGCCGACGAGGCGAACGGCACCGCCACCGTCGCGGCCGCCGCCACCGGCCACACCGGCGTCTCGGTCACCGCGACCGAGGAGGACAACGACGGCGACACGCCGCCGATCGGCGAGCACGTCGACAACCCCTACGACGGGGCCACCGGCTACGTGAACCCGGACTGGTCGGCCAAGGCCGCCGCCGAGCCGGGCGGCGACGCCGTGGCGGACATCTCGACCGGCGTGTGGCTGGACCGGATCGCGGCCATCGAGGGCAGCTCCTCGGCCAAGGGCCTGCGCGCCCACCTGGAGGAGGCCCTCAAGCAGGACGCCGCCAACGGCGCCAAGCCGCTGACGATCCAGTTCGTCATCTACAACCTGCCCAACCGCGACTGCTCGGCCCTGGCCTCCAACGGTGAGCTGAAGATCGCCGAGAACGGCCTCAACCGCTACAAGGCCGAGTACATCGACCCGATCGCCGACATCATGGACGATCCGAAGTACGCCGCGCTGCGGATCGTGACCGTCATCGAGATCGACTCGCTGCCGAACCTGGTCACCAACCTCAACGTGGACAAGTGCCAGGAGGCCAAGAACAGCGGCGCCTACGTCAACGGCGTCCGCTACGCCCTGGACAAGCTGCACGCCATCCCGAACGTCTACACCTACGTCGACGCCGGCCACCACGGCTGGCTCGGCTGGGACTCCAACTTCGGCCCCTCCGCCGAGCTGTTCGCCACCACCGTCGCCGGCACCGCCAAGGGCTTCGAGAGCGTCGACGGCTTCATCACCAACACCGCCAACTACTCCGCGCTGAAGGAGCCGTTCTTCTCCGCGAGCACCACCATCGACGGCCGGACGGTCCGCCAGTCCAAGTGGCTCGACTGGAACTTCTACGCCGACGAGCTGTCCTTCGCCCAGGCCTTCCGGCAGGAGCTCATCCGCAGGGGCTTCAAGTCGACCCTCGGAATGGTCATCGACACCTCCCGCAACGGCTGGGGCGGCACCGCCCGCCCGACCAAGGCCAGCACCTCCACCAACGTGGACGAGTTCGTCAACCAGTCCCGCGTCGACCGCCGGATCCACGCCGGCAACTGGTGCAACCAGAGCGGTGCGGGCCTCGGCGAGCGGCCGCAGGCCAACCCCGCCGCCGGCATCGACGCCTACGTCTGGATCAAGCCCCCGGGTGAGTCCGACGGCTCCAGCAAGGCGATCCCGAACAACGAGGGCAAGGGCTTCGACCGGATGTGCGACCCGACCTACGAGGGCAACGAGCGCAACCAGCACAACATGAGCGGCGCCCTGCCGGACGCCCCCATCTCCGGCCAGTGGTTCTCCGCCCAGTTCCGCCAGCTGCTGCAGAACGCGTACCCGCCCGTCCAGTAGTCACCTGACACAGGGGTCCCGCCGCGAGGCGGGACCCTCCCCGGAGCCGGCCCCCACCGGCGCCGGAACGCGGCCCCGCCGCCTCCGCGAGAGGCGGCGGGGCCGTCCGCGTCTCCGTGCCGGGGCGCGTCGGCGGTGTCCGCCCGGGACCGTGCGAGCCTGTCCGCGTCTCCGTGCCGGGGTGCGTCGGCGGTGTCCGCCCGGGACCGTGCGGGGCCCGCGCCCCTCCGGTGCGGCGGCCGCGGATATTGGGATGCGCCCCGGGAACAGGTCAGGCACCATGGGCGGTTGGCTCCTGACGTACGGGCTGAAAGTATCCTGATCTGCAGTATGGGAACGCCTCCTTTGACCTCGCCGCTCACCGACCTCCACGCGCGCCTGTCCGAGCTGACGCTCCGCGACCAGCGGCGGCTGGGCCGCCGGCTCGACGGCGCCCGCCGGGTGCGCAACCGCGCCGCGCAGCAGAAGATCGCCGCGGAGATCGGCGCCGACATCGAGCGGGCCGCGCGGCGGATCGCCGAGCGGCGGGCCGGCGTGCCCGCGGTGACCTATCCGGAGGCCCTGCCGGTCAGCCGCCGCAGGGACGACATCCTGGAGGCGATCCGCGACCACCAGGTGGTGATCGTCGCCGGCGAGACGGGGTCGGGCAAGACCACCCAGCTGCCGAAGATCTGCCTGGAGCTGGGCCGGGGCGTCAAAGGGCTGATCGGGCACACCCAGCCCCGCCGGATCGCCGCCAGGACCGTGGCCGAGCGCGTCGCCGAGGAGCTCGGCGGCTCCCTCGGCGAGGCGGTCGGCTACAAGGTGCGCTTCACCGACCAGGTGGGCGAGGGCACGTTCGTCAAGGTGATGACGGACGGCATCCTCCTGGCCGAGCTGCAGGGCGACCGCGAGCTGCTCCAGTACGACACGCTGATCATCGACGAGGCGCACGAGCGCAGCCTCAACATCGACTTCATCCTGGGCTACCTCAAGCAGCTCCTGCCCCGGCGCCCCGACCTGAAGGTGATCATCACCTCGGCGACCATCGACCCGGAGCGCTTCTCCCGGCACTTCGGCGGCGCACCGATCGTGGAGGTCTCCGGCCGGACCTACCCGGTCGAGGTCCGCTACCGGCCGGTGGGCGAGGACGACGACCAGATCCAGGCGATCGGCGACGCGGTGGACGAGCTCTGCCGGGAGGGGCCCGGCGACGTCCTGGTCTTCCTCAGCGGCGAGCGGGAGATCCGCGACACCGCCGACGCCCTGTCCAAACGCAAGGACATCGAGGTGCTGCCGCTGTACGCGCGGCTGTCGGCGGCCGAGCAGCACCGGGTGTTCCAGCCGCACCGGGGCCGACGCGTCGTGCTGGCGACCAACGTGGCCGAGACCTCGCTGACCGTCCCCGGCATCAAGTACGTCGTGGACCCCGGCTTCGCCCGCATCTCCCGCTACAGCCACCGGACCAAGGTCCAGCGGCTGCCCATCGAGGCGATCTCCCAGGCCTCGGCCAACCAGCGCAAGGGCCGCTGCGGCCGGGTCTCCGAGGGCGTCTGCATCCGGCTGTACGAGGAGGAGGACTTCCTGGCCCGCCCGGAGTTCACCGATCCGGAGATCCTGCGGACCAACCTCGCCTCGGTCATCCTGCAGATGACCTCCATCGGCCTGGGCGACATCGCGGCCTTCCCGTTCGTCGAGCCGCCGGACCAGCGCCAGGTCAAGGACGGCTTCGACCTGCTGGTGGAGCTCGGCGCGTTCGACGCGGCCAAGCGCATCACCCCGCTCGGCCGCAAGCTCGCCGGGCTCCCGGTGGACCCGCGGCTGGCCCGCATGGTGCTGGAGGCCGACCACAACGGCTGCGCCCGCGAGGTCATGGTCATCGCCGCGGCGCTGTCCATCCAGGACCCGCGCGAGCGCCCGGCGGACAAGCAGCAGGCCGCCGACGAGATGCACCGCCGCTTCGCCGACTCAGAATCGGACTTCATCTCCTACCTGAACCTCTGGAACCACCTCCAGGAGAAACAGCAGGAGCTGTCCTCCAGCGCGTTCCGGCGGCTGTGCCGGGCGGAGTTCCTCAACTACCTGCGGGTGCGCGAGTGGCAGGACGTCTACAGCCAGCTCCGCCAGATGTCGAAGTCCCTCGGCGTCACGCTGAACAGCGCCCCCGGAGACGAGCAGAAGATCCACGTCTCGCTGCTGTCCGGCCTGCTGTCCCACGTGGGCGTCAAGGACATCGACAAGAAGGGCCCGCAAGAGGGCCAGCGCCGCCCCATGACCGAGCCGCGCCGGCCGTTCACGGAGTACATCGGCGCGCGCAACGCCCGCTTCGCCATCTTCCCCGGATCCGCGCTGGCCAAGAAGCAGCCGCTGTGGGTGATGTCCGCCGAGCTGGTGGAGACCTCCCGGCTCTGGGCCCGGGTCAACGCCAAGATCGAGCCCGAGTGGGTCGAGCCGCTGGCGCAGCACCTGATCAAGCGCACCTACTCCGAGCCGCACTGGGAGAAGAAGCAGGCCGCCGTCATCGCCTACGAGAAGGTCACCCTGTACGGCGTGCCGATCGTGGCCCAGCGCAAGGTCAACTACGGCCGCATCGACCCCGAGCTGAGCCGCGAGCTGTTCATCCGGCACGCCCTGGTCGAGGGCGACTGGGAGACCCACCACGCCTTCTTCGCCGCCAACCGCAGGCTGCTGGAGGAGGTCGGCGAGCTGGAGGAGCGCGCCCGCCGGCGCGACATCCTCGTCGACGACGAGACCCTCTTCGACTTCTACGACCAGCGGGTCGGGCAGGACGTCGTCTCCGGCCGGCACTTCGACTCCTGGTGGAAGAAGACCCGGCAGACCGACCCCGACCTGCTCAACTTCGAGAAGTCGATGCTGATCAGCGAGACCGCCGGGGACGTCAGCCAGCGCGACTACCCCGACGTCTGGCGCCAGGGCGGCCTGCGCTTCCCGCTGACCTACCAGTTCGAGCCCGGCGCCGACGCCGACGGCGTCACCGCGCACATCCCGCTCGCGCTGCTCAACCAGGTCAACGTCGAGGGCTTCGACTGGCAGATCCCCGGCCTGCGCGAGGAGCTCCTCACCGCGCTGATCCGCTCCCTGCCCAAGAACATCCGGCGCAACTTCGTGCCCGCCCCCAACTACGCCAAGCAGGTGCTGCAGCGGGCCGAGCCCACCCAGGAGCCGCTGCTGGCCGTGCTGGAGCGGGAGCTGCTGCGGCTCACCGGGATCCAGGTCCCGCGCGAGGCCTGGCAGCTCGACCAGGTCCCCGACCACCTGAAGATCACCTTCAGGGTGCTCGACGGACGCAAGCACAAGATCGCCGAGAGCAAGGACCTGGCCGACCTCAAACGGAGACTGGCCCCCAAGCTCCGCCAGACTCTGTCCAAGGCCGCGGGCATGGAGCGCACGGGCCTGACCGACTGGAGCCTCGGCGAGCTGCCGAAGACCTTCGAACAACGCAGGATGAAGGCCTACCCGGCGCTGGCCGACGAGGGCTCCAGCGTGGCCGTGCGCATGTTCGAGACCGAGGCCGAGCAGCGCCGCGCCATGTGGGAGGGCACCCGCAGGCTGCTGCTGCTCGGCATCCCGTCCCCGGCCAAATGGGTCCTCGGCCGCCTGGGCAACCAGGCCAAGCTGACGCTGAGCCGGAGCCCGCACGCCGGGGCCGTGGCGCTGTTCGACGACTGCGTCTCCTGCGCCGCCGACAAGCTGATCGCCGAGAACGGGGGGCCGGTCTGGGACGAGGCGGGCTTCGCCGCGCTGCGCGACAGGGTCCGCGCCGAGCTGTTCGACACCACCGAGGAGGTCGTCGCCCGGGTCGAGAGCGTCCTGGCGGTCTGGCACGCCGTCTGCGGCCGCCTGGCCGAGGCCCGCTCCACGCCGGCGGTGGAGGACGTCCGCGACCAGGTGGCCCACCTGGTCTACCCCGGCTTCGTGACCGCCACGGGGTACGGCCGCCTGGCCGACCTGCTCCGCTACCTCAGGGCGGCCGAGCGGCGCCTGGAGAAGCTGCCGGAGGACCCCTACCGCGACGAGCAGCGCATGCACCAGGTCCACGACGTCGAGGACGACTACCACGACCTGCTGGAGAAGCTGCCCCCGGCCCGGCGCCGCGACGAGGACGTGCAGAAGATCCGCTGGATGATCGAGGAGCTGCGGGTGAGCTACTTCGCGCAGACGCTCGGCACGCCGTACTCGATCTCCGACAAGCGCGTCCGCAAGGCGATGGAGGGCATCGACCGGGGAGTGTCCTTCCAACGCTAGGCGGTACCCTGCACGATCGGGTGCCTGCGCCGGGCCGGACAGCGGACGTGACCGCGGAGGCTCAGGAACGGACCCGTCCACCGCGGGCGGTCCCCAGGGGGGCCGCCCGTCCCGAAAGGAGTTCCCGGCGTCATGGCCTCCATCCGCCACGAGATCGTCATCGACGCGTCCCCCGAACACATCTGGGACGTGCTGCGCGACGTCGGAGCCGTGCACGAGCGCCTGCTGCCGGGCCGCGTCACGGACACCCGGCTGGAGGACGGCCAGCGGTTCCTGACCTTTCCCGACGGCCACGTCGTCCGCGAGCTGATCGTCGCGATCGACGACGACTCCCGCCGCCTGGCGTACTCCGTCGTCGAAGGCGCGAGGCCCCCGCTCGAACACCACCACGCCTCGTTCGAAGTCCTCCCGGAGGGCGACCGGGCGGGCCGGTTGATCTGGACCACCGACGTGCTGCCGCACGCGCGGGCCGCCGAGATCCGGGGGCGCATGGAGTACGGCGCGTCGGAGATGAAGGAGGCGATCGAGGCCGCCGCGCGCGGCTGAGCCGCCGGGTCCTCTTCCGCCCGCGCCGCCCGCGGAAGAGGACCGTCTGCCACGCCCGGCGGCTGAGGCGCCCGGCGTCCCGGACGGGGCGCCCGGCCTCCGGGCGCCCCCGCGGGAGGCGGCTCCGGCCGCGCGGCTGCGGGACCGGGACCGCCGGAGCCGGACCCTACGGCCGCCCGACGTACTCGCGCAGGTGGACCGCGGTCAGGGAGTCGCCGGTGCCGACGAGTTCGGCGGGGGTGCCGGAGAAGACCACCTGGCCGCCGTCGTGACCGGCGCCCGGGCCGATGTCGATGATCCAGTCGGCGTGCGCCATCACCGCCTGGTGGTGCTCGATGACGATGACCGTGTTGCCGTCGTCGACCAGCCGGTCCAGCAGGCCCAGCAGGTGGTCGACGTCGGCCAGGTGTAGTCCGGTCGTCGGCTCGTCCAGGACGTACGTGGTGCCGTTCCTGGCCATGTTGACGGCCAGCTTCAGGCGCTGCCGCTCGCCCCCGGACAGGGTGGTGAGCGGCTGGCCCAGGCCCAGGTAGCCCAGGCCCACCGCGGCCAGGCGGTCGAGGATGACCCGCGCGGGGCCGGTGGTGAAGAACTCGGCCGCCTCGGCGACCGGCATCTCCAGCACCTCGCTGATGTTCTTGCCGCGCAGCGTGTACGACAGCACCTCGGAGGTGAACCGCCTGCCCTCGCACTCCTCGCACACCGTCGCCACCCCGGCCATCATCGCCAGGTCGGTGTAGATGAGGCCGATGCCCTTGCAGGCCGGGCAGGCGCCCTCGGAGTTGGCGCTGAACAGGGCCGGCTTGACCTTGTTGGCCTTGGCGAAGGCCGTGCGGATCGGGTCGAGCAGGCCGGTGTAGGTCGCCGGGTTGCTCCGGCGCGAGCCGCGGATCGGCGACTGGTCGGCCACCACCACGCCCTCCCGGCCGGAGACGTAGCCGTGGATGAGCGAGCTCTTGCCGGACCCGGCGACCCCGGTGACGACGGTCAGCACGCCGAGCGGGACGTCGACGTCGACGTCGCGCAGGTTGTGCAGCGTGGCGCCCCTGATCGGCAGGTGCCCGGCGGGCCGCCGGAAGGTCTCGCGCAGCCCGACCCGGTGGTCGAGGTAGCGGCCGGTCAGGCTGCCGGAGGCGCGCAGCCCCGCCAGGTCGCCGGTGTAGCAGAGCCGGCCGCCCGCGGCGCCGGCGCCGGGGCCGAGGTCGACCACGTGGTCGGCGATGGCGATCATCTCCGGTTTGTGCTCGACGACGAGCACGGTGTTGCCCTTGTCGCGCAGCTGCAGCAGCAGGCCGTTCATCCGCTGGATGTCGTGCGGGTGCAGACCGGCGGTGGGCTCGTCGAAGACGTAGGTGACGTCGGTCAGGCTGGAGTTGAGGTGCCGGACCATCTTCACCCGCTGGGCCTCGCCGCCCGAGAGCGTGCCGGACTCCCGGTCCAGGCTCAGGTAGCCCAGGCCGATCTCCACCAGCGAGTCCAGCGTCGAGCGCAGGCTCTCCAGGACCGGCTTGATGGCGGGGTCGCTGATCTTCCGGACGAACTCGGCCAGGTCGCTGATCTGCATCGCCGCGCAGTCGGCGATGCCGAGGCCCTCGATCTTCGCCGAGCGCGCCGCCTCGTTCAGGCGCGTGCCGCCGCAGTCGGGGCAGCCGGTGAGCTTGACCGCGCGGTCGGCGAACTCGCGCATCTGCCCCTTCATCGACTCGCGGTCCTTGCCGAGGTACTGCCGCCGCACCCGGACGGCGAGCCCCTCGTAGGTGAGGTTGCTGGAGCCGACCTTCACCTTGGTGTTCGGCCGGTGCAGGAAGTCCTCCCACTGCTGCGGGGTGAAGTCCTTCAACTTGACCGCCGGGTCGTAGAAGCCCGAGTTCGCCATCACCTGCCAGTACCAGGTGTCCACCCCGAACCCGGGCACCTTGATCGCGCCCTCGTTCAGCGAGAGCTCCCGGTCGACCAGCTCGTCGACGTCGAGGTCGGTGACCATGCCGAGTCCCTCGCAGGCCGGGCACATGCCCTGCGGGGTGTTGAAGCTGAAGGCGTAGGCCGGGCCGACGTGCGGGACGCCGATCCGGCTGAACACGATCCGCAGCATCGTGTAGGTGTCGGTGGCGGTGCCCACGGTCGATCGGGCGTTGGCCCCCATCCGCTCCTGGTCGACGATGATCGCCGCGCTCAGGTTGTGCAGCGCGTCCACGTCGGGCCGGTTGAGGTTCGGCATGAAGCCCTGGACGAACGCCGTGTAGGTCTCGTTGATCAGCCGCCGGGACTCCGCGGCGATGGTGTCGAAGACGAGGGAGGACTTGCCGGAGCCGGAGACCCCGGTGAAGACGGTGAGCCGTCGCTTGGGGATGTCGAGGGAGACGCCGGTGAGATTGTTCTCCCGGGCACCACGGACCTGGATGAGGTCGTGGCTGTCCGCGGCGAGGTGAGAGGTCAGGTCTGACGTGTTACCGCTGTTGCCGACAGTCATGCCTTCAAGTCTCTCATTCAAGTCCCAGTGAAGACTTTTCGCAGAATTCTACGTCTATAATCGGGATTCTGACGGAGAACCTTAAACTTCCCTGTAACCCTCCTGAGGAAAGGGCGGACGCGTGGACCGTGCGGGACCGGGGCTGCGCCCCATCGACCTGGCGCGGGCGGCGGGCGTCTCGACCCAGCAGATCCGCAACTACGCGGCGGCGGGTGTCCTGCCCCCGGTGCCCCGGACCGCCTCCGGCTACCGCAGGTTCGACACCCGGCACCTGCGGGCCCTGCTCGCCTACCGGGCGCTGGCCGGGGGGCACGGTCCGGACGCCGCCCAGTCGATCATGCAGGCCGTGCACGCCGGGGACGTGCCGCTGGCCCTCCGGCTCATCGACGCCGGCCACGCCGCGCTGCACGAGCAGCGCCTCTCCCTGCAGGCGACGGGCGAGGCGCTGGAGACGGTCGCGGGGCAGACGCCGGAGGCTCCGGAGACGCCGCGGTCCGGCCTGCGCGTCGGGGAGGTGGCCGCCCGTCTCGGGGTGCGCCCGTCCGCACTGCGCCTGTGGGAGTCCGCCGGCCTGCTGGCCCCGAAGCGCGAGCCCGGAACCGGGTACCGCCGCTTCGGCCCGGCCGACATCCGGGACGCGCGGATGATCGGCATGCTCCGCCGCAGCCGCTATCCCCTGGAGCAGATCCGGTCCGTCCTCGACGGCCTGCGCCGCAACGGCAGCAGCGACGCGCTCCGCGCCGCCGTCGCGCAGCGCCAGGAGGAGCTGACGCGGCGCGCGGCGGCCATGCTGGAGGGCTCCAGCCACCTGCACCGCTACCTCACCCCCGAAGAGCCGGACGGAGGGAGGGCGCGGCGCTGACCGGGCGCCCCTCGGACGCGGCTCCGGCGGGAGCGCCCGCGGATCCCGCGGCGGGCGGGACAGACCTTAGGATGCGGTGGGCCCGGCCGAAGGGGCACTTAAAGGGCATCGAAGGGCATCGAGGGGGAGACCGCCGTGATCCGGACGCTGGTGTTCGACGTCGGGGAGACGCTGATCGACGAGACGCGGATCTGGTCGCGCTGGGCGGACCGGCTCGGCGTCACCCGGTTCACGATGCTCGGCGTGCTGGGCGGCATGGCGGCCCTCGACCGCTCCTTCACCGAGGCCTTCGAACTGCTGCGGCCCGGCTTCGACCTGGAGGCCGAGCAGGAGGCCTGGAAGCGGGAGGACCCCGCGGGGCTGCGGGTGAACTTCGACGCGGCCGACCTCTACCCGGACGTACGGCCGGGCCTGGCCGCGCTGCGCGGCCTCGGCTACGAGCTGATCATCGCGGGGAACCAGCCGCCGCAGGCCTATGATGCGCTGATCGCGATGGACCTGCCGGTGGACGCCGTCCACACCTCCGACGGCTGGGGCGTGTCCAAACCCGATCCGGCGTTCTTCGCCCAGGTCGTCGCGGTCTCCGGCCGGGAACCGGCGGAGATCCTCTACGTGGGCGACCGGCTCGACAACGACGTCCGCCCGGCGCGGAAGGCGGGCATGCGCACCGCGCTGATCCGCCGCGGTCCCTGGGGCCACCTGCACGCCGCCCGCCCGGAGGCGGCCGACGCCGACCACGTCGTCGACGGCTTCGCCGACCTGGTGGCCGCCCTGTCAGCGGGCCCGCCGCGCTGACGGACCGGGGCGCGGAGCCCCGCGGCCGGGACGCGGACCCGCCGGAGGCGGTTCAGCGGTACGGCTCGATGCGGATCGCGCGTTCTTCGGCCGACAGGTCGCCGTCGTCGCGGCCGACGTCGGTGGCGTACGCCTGGGAGGTCTCGTCCGGCCGGGTTTCCTCGTCGGGCGCGATCAGGCGGTTGCCGTCGCGCGGCGTCCGCCCGTGGTCGGGGGCCTCCCGCCGGAGGCGCTCGTCCAGGCTGTCCCGATGCCGGGGGTCGTCCTCGACGATCCGGTGGTTGAGGCCCAGGTCGCTGGTCGCCTGCTCGACTTCGAGCGCCTGCTCGTCGCTCATCCCGAAACGGTCCGGGGGTGATTGGCTCATACCGGGGCACTACCCCCGGAAGGGATGAGGAATCACCGGACGCCTCCCGTCCCGGGCGTCCCGGTCAGAGACCGGCGGCGGCCCCGATGACGGAGCGCGGATCGGCCGCCCCCGCCAGCACCCCGGAGGGCAGTACGTCGATCAGGTGGGCGTGGCCGAACGCGGAGCCGTACGGCAGCGCCGCGACCGCATGGCCGCGCTCCGCCAGGCCCCCGCCCCACGGGCCGCCCTCCTCCACCTCGACCACGACCTCGTCGGGGGCGGTCCAGGTGTCGAAGCCGGTGCCGCCGGTGCCCAGCCGCCAGCGCGGGGCGCCCACGGCCTCGCCGGGCTCCCGGCCGTGCAGGAGCAGGCGGGTCAGGAGCTGGAGCACGATCTGCGGCTGCCCGTCGCCGCCCATGGTGCCGGCGACCGAGCGCAGCGACCCGTCCGGCCGGGTGACCAGGGCCGGGAGCAGCGTGTGCGGGGGACGCCGCCCGGGGCCGTACTCGGCGGGATGGCCCGGGACGAGCGAGAAGCCGATGCCCCGGTTGTGCAGGTTGATCCCGGTCCGGGGTTCGAAGAGCAGGCTGCCGAACCCGGCGGCGTTGGACTGGATCAGCGAGACGCCCATGCCGTCGCCGTCCACCGCGCACAGGTAGGTGGTGTCGCCGGGCGCGGTAAGGCCGCGCAGCGCGCTCCGCCGGTCCCGGTCGACCAGCGCCCGGCGCCCGGCGGCCGACTCCAGGACCGCGTCGACGCGGGCGCCGTCGAACAGCAGCTCCGGCCGGTCGTGCCCGGCGGCCCGCGACGCCTCGACGAGCAGGTGCGCCCAGAGCGGATCGGCGGGGTCGGCGGGCAGGTCGAGGCCCTCGGCGACGGCGAGCGCGAGCAGCAGCAGGTAGCCCTGGGAGTTGGGCGGCATCGTCCACACGTCGTGGCCGAAGACCCGGGTGCGCAGCGGCCCGACCCACTCCGCACCCGGACGGGCCAGGTCGTCCTCGGTGTACTCCCCGGAGCCGAGGCCGAGCAGCCCCTCGCCGAACTCGCCGAGGTAGAACCCGTCCCGGCCGCCGGTCAGCGCCTTCAGCGCCCGCGCCACCCCCGGCCGCCGGATCAGGTCGCCGGCCGAGCGGGCGGCGGCGAAGTCCTCGCAGAGCGGGCCGACCGTCGCCAGGCCGGGCACCAGCAGCGGCGAGGCGGGGAACCCGTCCTCGGCGTACCCGATCGCGGGGGCGAGCACCTCGTCCAGGGGCAGCCTGCCGTACCGGGCGTGCAGGGCCAGCCAGCCGTCCGCGCAGCCGGGCACCGGAGCGGACCGCACGTCGTGGTGGAACGGCATGCGCTCGTGCCCCTCGGCGCGCAGGCGCTCCGGATCGGCGCCCGACCCGGCCCGCCCGGAGGCGTTGAGCGCCGCGGGGACCGGGGACCCGTCGTGCACGAGCGCGAACAGGTCGCCGCCCAGCCCGCACAGGTGCGGCGCGGTGACCGCCAGCACGGCGTTCGCCGCGACGGCCGCGTCGGCCGCCGACCCTCCCCGCTCCAGCATCGCGACCCCGGCCCTCGACGCCAGGTGATCGACCGTGCAGACCATTGCGGACCGTGCGTATCGGGTGTTGCGCATGTCCCTGAGCGTACGGGGGAGCCGTCCGGCCCGGGTCACCGGGAACGCCTTTCCCGCCGGACGGCCGCGGCCGGGCCCGGCGGGGACGCCCGCCGGGCCGCAGAGGCGGTCGGCCGGGAGGGGGCGGGGGCCGACCGGGCGGTCAGTCGGAGCGGACCTCCAGGCCGAGCAGGCCGGCGATCATGACCGCCTGGCGGACGTCGATCACCGCGTCCTTCAGTTTGACGGTGAGCGGGTCCACCGACGACAGGTCGCTCCCGCGCAGGTCGCAGCGGGACAGGTCGGCGTTGTGCAGCCAGGCGCCGGACAGGTCGATCCGCTGGAGCGTGGCGCCCTCGCACCGGGCGCCGGTGAGGTCGGCCTCGCGCATCCGCACGTCGGTGAAGGAGGCGCCGCCGAGGGCCGCCCCCGGCAGCCCGGCGAACGACCAGTCCCCGCCGGAGACCTTCAGCAGGTCGAAGGTGCAGTCGCTGAACACGCTGCCCACGAACTTGCAGGCCGTGAAGGCGGCGTCGAAGAACGTGCACCGGGTGAAGGTGCAGTTCAGGAAGGCCGTCCCGGTGTGGACCGAGGCGTTGAACCGCACGTCGCGGAAGGAGCACTCGGAGAAGACGGCCCCCCGGCTGGTGGCCTCGGTCATGTCCACGTCGACGAAGGCGACCTGTTCGTGGGTCTGGCCCGACAGGTCCTCGCTGTCCCAGTCCGCCGACCGGACGGTGGTGCGGGTCTCGGGCGCGGGCACGCCGTGCTTGCGTTCAGCCATGGGGGGATCCAAGCAGACGGGTACGACGGAACCACGGGGGATCCGAGCGGGCGGGTACGACGGAACCACGGGGGATCCGAGCAGACGGGTACGACGGGAGGCCGCGCGCCGTGACACCCGGAGCCGGCCGGCCGTCAGCCCTGGGAGGCGATCTGGATCAGGTTGCCGCAGGTGTCGTCGAACACGGCGGTCGTCACCGGCCCCATCTCCGCGGGCTCCTGGGTGAACCGCACGCCGAGCCCCCGGAGCCGGTCGAACTCCTTGTGCACGTCGTCCACGGCGAACGAGGTGAAGGGGATGCCGTCGGCGACGAGCGCCTCCTTGAACGGCCCGACGGCGGGGTGCTCGCCGGGTTCGAGCACCAGCTCCACGCCGTCCGGCTCGTCGGAGGAGACCACGGTCAGCCAGCGGAACGCGCCGAGCGGGATCTCGGTCTTCTTCACGAAGCCGAGCACCTCGGTGTAGAAGCGCAGGGCCTTGTCCTGGTCGTCGACGAAGACGCTGGTCAGGTTGATTCGCACGGGTCCTCCTGGGAATCGGTGCCCAGCCACCGGTCGGTGAGGTTCCGGAGCGGCCGGGTGTCGAGGTGGTGGAACTTGTAGCGGCCCTCGCGCCGTGTCTCGACCAGGCCCGCGGCCTCCAGCACGTCGAGGTGCTGTGAGACCGCCTGCCGCGACGAGGAGAGTCGGTGCCTGGCGGCCAGCCGCGAGCAGATCTCGAACAGGGTCTGCCCGTTCCGCTCGGCGAGCTCGTCGAGGATCGCCCTGCGCGTGGGGTCGGCGAGCGCTTTGAAGACGTCTCCCACGCCCCGAGTATAGGCAAGCTTTTCCTTGCATATCAATGCTCGCACGGGGGAACCGGCGGACGGGTTCCCGGAAGCGAGCGGAAGAGGAGGTCGCTGGAACGTTCCAGCCGCCCGGTCCGGCGCCGTCCCCGCGCGGATCGGCCGGAGCGGGCGGTCACCGGAGTGGGGCGGTCACCCGAGCGGGGCGGTCACCCGAGCGGGACCCGCCACTCGATCCGGGTCCCGCCGCCGGGCGGGCCGACCGCCTCGAAGGACCCGTCCAGCGCCCTGGCCCGCTCGCCCATGTTGCCCAGCCCGCTGCTGCGGGTCGTCTCGCCGAGGCCGCGCCCGTTGTCGGTGACCCGCAGCACCAGGTCGTCCCCGGCGCTCAGCAGCACCTCGGCGCTCGTGGCGCGGGCGTGGCGGACGATGTTGGACAGCGCCTCCCGCAGGACGGCCAGCAGCTGGACCGCGACCTCGTCGGGGACGGCGGAGTCGATGGGCCCGTCGAAGGCGACCGAGGGCGAGAAGCCGAGCCGGTCGGCCGCCTCGGCCGTCAGCTGGAGGATCGCCGCCCGCAGCGTGGTCTCCTGCTGCGGGAGGCGCTGCAGGTTGAAGATCGCGGTACGGAGTTCGTGGATCGTGACGTCGAGCTCGCCGATGACCTTCCGCAGGCGGTCCTCCGCCTGGGGGTTCTTGATCATGCCCGCGGTGGCCTGCAGGGCCAGCCCGGCGCCGAAGATCCGCTGGATCACCATGTCGTGCAGGTCGCGGGCGATCCGCTCCCGGTCGCTCATCACCTCCTGCTGGGCGCGCGCGGCCGCCAGCTCGGTCTCCAGCCGGAGCCGGTCGGTGATGTCGCGGGCCACCACGGAGAAACCGGTGGGCGCGCCGCCGGGGTCGCCCATGGGGGAGACGGCGACGGCGGCGTCGAACAGGCGGCCGTCGCCGCGGCGCAGCCGGGTGTCGTAGCTCCTGGCCTGGGCGGTGGACCGGACCCGCTCCAGCACCTCGCCGAACGGGTGCAGCGACGACTCGGGGACCAGCATCTCCGCGGACCGCCCCACGGCCTCGGCCGCGCCGTACCCGAACAGCCGCTCCGCGCTCGGGTTCCAGGTCTGGATCTCCCCGTGCACGGTCATCGAGAACATGGCGTCGTCGGAGAACTGGACGATCGCGGCGAGCCGGGCCTCGGCCTGGCGGGCGTTCTCCAGCTCGGCGTGGAGCGCGATGAGCCCCCGGCTCGTCGCCTCGAGTTCGGCGTCCAGGTCGGCGACCTGCTGGCGGCAGGCCGCGAGTTCGGCCTCCCGCCGGGCGAGCGCGGCGAGGGCCTCGGCGGGTTCCTCGGGATGTCCTGCTGTCACGATCCACCACTCTGCGGGTTGTCGCCGGGGTCGTCATCCCCCTGCGTGTCCTGTACGGCGGGCTCCCGGACGTCCCGTACGACGAGCACGGTCGAGTCGTCGCCGTCGCGCCCGTGGTCGCGCTGGAGGACGGCGGCGACGACCGCGGGGTCCCGCTCCAGCAGCCCGGGATAGGCCAGCGGATCGCAGCGGCTCGTGATCCCGTCGGACGTCACGACCAGTACGGCGCCGGGCCCCCAGACGTGGGCGGAGACCCGGGTCCGGGGCGGGGCGAGCTGGACGCCCAGGGTCCCGTGGTGGGACAGCAGGCCGTGGCTCCTGCGCGGGGTCTCCCCGGCGGGCAGCAGTCGCCCGGCGATGTTGCCGATCCCCGCGAAGCTCAGCGCGTCCGGCCCGATCGCGCAGACGCCGATCACCCCGCCGCGGGTGCCGCGCATGGCCTCGTGCGCGCGCCGTACGAGGCCGTCGAGGCCGGTCGCGGGGGGGCGGCCGGGTGCCGCCGGGTGCTCCAGCGCCGCGACGGCGGCCCGCGACGCCTCGGCGGCGGCCGGCCCGTGGCCCAGCCCGTCGGCGACGAGGACGGTCAGGTGCCCGTCGGCGGCGACCGCCCAGGCGTCCCCGGACTCGCCGGCGCCGCCGAGCGGGACGTTCACCCCGCCCCAGCGCCAGGTTCCGGCGGCGGTGGGCGCGCACGGGCCGATCCGGACCAGTACGGCCGTCCCGCCGGGGCCCGAGTAGCAGTCGAAGGCCGAGGCGCGGCGCCGTACCGCGCCGAGTCCCACACCGAGTCCCCCACCCGGGGCGGCGCCGAGTCCCGTGCCGGGTCCCGCGCCCGGGGCGGCGCCGAGTCCCGTGCCGAGTCCCCCACCGGGCCCCGCTCCCGGTCCCGGGCCGGATCCCCAGGCGGGCCGGCCGCCGGACGGCTGCGGGCCCGGCCCCCCGTCGAGGCCGGGCACCGCCCAGCGGGGCACGCCCGGCAGGACGCCGCCGGGCCCGCGGTCGACCGCGAGGAGTTCGAGGCCTTCTCCCGAGGGCCGGTGCAGCACGTACCCGCCGGCTCTCGCGTGCCGCAGCACGTTCGTGGCGAGCTCGGTCACCACCAGCTCCGCCTCGCCCTCGCGCAGGCAGGGCAGCCGCCGGGCCGTCGCGGCGACCGCCCGGCGCACCGCGCCGACGTCCTCCTCGGCGGCGATCACGTGGCGCTGGTGCTCCGCCTGGGTCAGCGCGCCCACTTCACGATCACCACCGTCGTCCCGGCCCCCTTGGCCGAGGTGATCGTCAGCTCGTCGGTGAGTCGCCGGGCGCCGGGTAGGCCGAGGCCCAGGCTGCGGCCCGTGCTGAATCCGTCGGTGAGCGCCAGCTCGACGTCGTCGATCCCGGGACCGGAGTCGGAGAAGGCGGCCCGGACGCCGCGCCGCCCGTTCGCCCGCACCTGCTCGACGTGGAGCGTGCCGCGGGAGCCGGTGGCGTAGGTCACGATGTTGCGGGCGAGCTCGCTGCCGGCGGTGATGAGCTTCGTCTGGTCGACGAGACCGAGCCCGGCCTCCAGCGCCTGCGCGCGCAGCACCTGGCGCACGTGGATGAGGTCGGCCCCCGCGGCGATCGTCACGACCACCGGGTCCGTGCCGGTGAGCTCAGGCGCCATGGTCACGCAACCGCGCCAGCAGGGCCATGCCCTGCTCGGCGTTGAGGGCGGTGTGCAGATGGCCCATGGGCACACCGAGCTCGACCAGGGTGATGGCCACCGCGGGCTGGATCCCGACGACGGCCGCCTGCGACCCGAGCAGCCGGATCATCGCGACGACGCGGGTGAGGACCCGGGCGATGAACGAGTCGACCACGGCCAGCCCGCTGACGTCGATCAGGGTCCCCGTCGTACGCGTCCGGGCGACCTCCCGGGAGAGCTGCTCCTCGACCCGGAGCACGGCCTCGTCGTCGAGGTCGCCCTGGAGGCTGACCAGCAGCGTCTCCCCGATCCGCATGATCGGGACGATCTCGCTCATATCACTCCCTGTCCCCGGGTCGTCGCGGCCCCCATGACCGTCGTGGCGGCGCTGCGCGCCGCCCCCGCCTGGTCGGAGACGATCTGCAGCGCCAGTTGCAGCGCGTCACGCAGCGTGTTGCGGCTGCGCAGCCGGCCGATGTCGATGCCCAGGTGCACCATCGCCTGGGCCGTCTCCGGCCGCACGCCGCTCAGGATGCTCGTCGCCCCCATCAGCGTGGCCGCCTGGACCGTCTTGAGGAGGTGCTGGGCCACCTGGGTGTCGATGGTGGGGACGCCGCTGATGTCCAGGATGATCACCTCGGCCTGGTTCTCGGAGATCTTCTCCAGCAGGCTCTCGGTCAGCCGGGCGGCGCGCATGGAGTCGAGGGTGCCGATGATGGGCAGCGCCAGCACCTTGTCCCAGACCTGGATCACGGGGGTGGACAGCTCCATGATCTCGTCGCGCTGGCGCTGGAGCCGCAGCTCCTGCTCGCGGCGCTCGGTGACGTCGCGGATCGCCGCGGACACGAGCGTGCCCTTCTCGGTCTCCAGGGGGCTGAGGCTGATCTCGACGGGGAACTCGGTGCCGTCGCGGCGCAGGCCGGTCAGCTGCAGGCCGACCCCCATGGGGCGGGCCTGCGGGTGGGTGAAGAAGGTGTCGCGGTAGAGGGGGTGCCGGTCGCGGAAGCGCTCCGGCACCAGGACCTCGACCGGGCGGCCGACCAGTTCCTCCCGCGTGTGGCCGAACAACTGCTCGGTCTGGCGGTTGACCAGGACGATGAGGCCGTCGGAGTCCACGATCACCATGGAGTCGGGCGCCGCCTCCAGCAGGCCGCGGAACATCGCGTCGGCCTGGCGGCGGTCCGTCACGTCGCGGGTGACCTTGACGAAGCCGGCGGGCGCCCCGTCCTCGTCGCGGACCGAGGTGATGATCACGCTCGCCCAGAACCGGGTGCCGTCCTTGCGGACCCGCCAGCCCTCGGTCTCGAACCGGCCCGTCTCGAGGGCCGCGGCCAGGGCGTGCCCGGCGAGGCCCGCGTCCCGGTCCTCCTCGGTGTGGAACATCGAGATGGGCTGTCCGAGGACCTCCTCGGCGGTGTAGCCCCGAAGGCCCTGCGCGCCCCGGTTCCAGCCGACGATCCGGCCGTCGGTGTCCAGGGTGACGATCTCGTAGTCGACGATGGAGTCGAGCACCGTCTGGAGATCCTTCAGGCGCTGGCCAGGGTCCTGTCCATCGGCCGGCGGCACACCCATAAAAACCTCCCATACCCAACGATTTCCGCCACTTTACCGTCAGCGCCGTCCGGAAATCGATCGGTGAACAGGGCCGGGAGCGGTCCGGTGGCCGTCCGGAACCCGTCCGGAACCTGTCCGGCGGGTGGAGCGGCTGAGCCGGGCGGGGAGCGTGCGGACGGTCCGGCGGGTGGAGCGGCTGAGCCGGGCGGGGAGCGTGCGGACGGTCCGGCGGGTGGAGCGGCTGAGCCGGGCCGGGAGCCGGGAGCGGTCCGGCGGGCGGCCGGGCCGCTCCGCGGGTCACCCGGTCGCGCTGTCCTCCGCCCCGCCCGGCGCCGTACCGCCCCGGCCGGCGGCCCTCCCGGGGACGGCACGGCGCCAGGCGGGGCGACCGGCGGTGAACGTGGCCACGCACCGGCCCGGCCCCTCGTGGAGCAGGGCGGTGCAGGCGGTCTCCGCGTCGGCGTCCACGTCGAACACGGCGAAGTCGGCGCGGCAGCCCGGCTCCAGACGGCCCAGCCGGCCGGGCCCCTCGTCCAGTCCGAGGGCCCTGGCGCCGCCGATGGTCAGGGCCTCGACCAGGAGGCGGTCCGTTCCGGGATCGCGGGCGAACCCGCGGGCGAACCCGCGGGCGAGCGCCAGCGGGTCCCCGCCCGTCCGGGTGCCGACGGCGATCGCGTTCCGCCCGTCCAGCATCTCCTGGGCGGCGAACGGCGAGGTGACGGCGGCCGTCGTGCCGCGGACGCGCAGCAGCTTGCGGTCGGCCTCGTCGAGCGGGCCGGAGAGCACCACGTGGGATCCGGCGCCGAGCACGCCCGCCTCCTCCAGGAACGCGACGCCGCGGTGGCCGAGCTCGACCAGGAGCCGGAGCCCGAACGTCCGGGACAGGACCGCCAGATCCTCCATGACCAGGGGGTCGGGGGAGTGCGCGGCGATGCCGACGAGCCCGGGGTGGTCCACCTCGTGGATCGCCGCGATGAGCCGGTCGCGTCCGCCGGCCTCCCAGCGGCCCTCGCTCGCGCACCGCGTCTCCAGGTAGGTCACGCCCCCCAGGCCGGCCCGGACGGCCGCGGAGGCGAGGTCCGGACCGGTCTCCGGGCGCGGGCCCGCCTCGGGGCGCGGGCCCGCCTCGGGGCGCGGGGCGCCGCCGGAACCGGTGTCCGGGTGCGCCGCGCCGTCCGCATCGGCGACGACGCCGGCGATCGCGGTGACGCCGTGGGCGAGCACCGAGCCGAGCGCCGGGCCGAGCCGGGGGCCGAGCCGGACGTGCGCGTCGACGAGGCCTGGAACGATCATTCCCGGCCAGCGCACGGGATCGCGGGCGGGATAGAGGGCCTCGATCCGCGCACGCGGGCCGACCCGGAGCACCCGGCCCGCACGGACGGCCAGGGCGCCGTCGGCGATCGGCGGCCCCGAGACGGGCAGGAGGAGCGGGGCGGTGTGCACGCTGACGGACCGGAGCGCGCCCGTGCCGACGCTCCGATCGGCGCGCGCAGGCATGTCACCCCCAGTGATCGTCCCTTTTAAGAGGTTACAGGGTACGATCCGGATTTTCCGCTTCCATGGATGTCTCTCCCTATATAAGGGATCATCGACATATAAATCGGCACGCGAGGGACCGGGGGACCGGCGGGGCCCGCTCAGCCCAGCATCACGCCCAGGAACAGCGCCGCCAGCGCGGACAGGCCGCTGAGCGCGCCGAAGGCGGCCAGGGCGCCCCGCGTCTTCGCGCGCGCGTGCAGGAAGGCGGCGACGCCGGAGACGACCACGACGGCCACCTTCACCTCCAGGGTGCGGCGGTAGGCGGGGTCGTCGCCGATCCCGTCGAGCAGGTTCCACACGCCGGTGGCGAGCAGGACCGCGTAGGCCGGCCAGGCCACCCGGTCGAACGCGCGGGCGGCGGCCTTGGTCACCCCCTCACCGGCCGCGCGCAGCGCCGGGACGAGGAAGGCGAGGGTCAGCTGGCCGCCGACCCAGACGGCGGCGGCCAGCACGTGGAGGAAGACACGCAGGGTGTCCAGCGATACGGAGAGCACGCGGCCACCGTAGTGGCCGCGCCTCCCGGTCCCGGCGCGGGGGCCGCGCCGCGCCGGGACCGGGGCGGCGCGGCGGCGGGGGCGCGGAGCGGCGGGGACGGGACGG
>NZ_JABTEX010000015.1 GCF_015711645.1 Planomonospora sp. ID82291 | reverse complement strand
CTGGTGGCTTTGCCACGTAAATGCACCGCTACGCGGGCATTGAGCCACGGAATCCGTTTGTGCGCGAAGCGCGAACCCTGTCCGCAGTTATCCCGTGTGGGCGGTGCGTCCGATTCCAGTCTACTCGCCGTACTTCGTGCGGTGTGGGCGAGTTGGGTGGCGTGTCCGGTTTCGTCTACCCCCCCGGGGAACCAGGGGTGCCCCGGGGGGGTAGGAATGGCCGGCCACACGCACCCCTGACGCGCGGGGCCGGATCGAGTCCCCGCCGCGGGGCCGCAGTAAGCCGCGGCGGGGAGCTGGTGGTGGAGCCGCGGTCCGCCCGGACCGGCGGGTGGTGCCGGGGGGCCTCCGGACGGACCGCGGCTCACGCCCCCTGCTCCGCCATGGGGGTTGCGGAGCAGGGGGCGGGCTCTACTCGGGGCGGTTGCGGTGGCGGGGCTCCCTGGGCGGCCTGGAGGCCGTCCACGGGCCTTCGGTGGGGGCGGCCCAGGGGCCGGCCTCCGCGGCGCGCTGCTCCGCGAGGATGCGGGCGCGCTGGGCGGGGCTGGTCTTGTTCGGCGTGACCCAGACGCTCCCCGCGGCCACCAGGCCCAGGCCCAGGACCAGGAGCCACTCAGTGCCGGTCACGGTGTCCGCGCCGGGGCTCTGCGGCCCCAGGGCGGTGACCAGGCCGCCTCCCGCGGCGATGGCCAGGGCCACCAGTGCCTTCCGGCCTTCGGCCAGTAGGTTCATTGGGATCTCCCGAATATAGAAATCCCGGCTTTCGTTGGAACGTTCCCCCAGGTCAGGGGAATGTGCGCCTTGAAATTCGGGAATTAGATTGGACTGCCGCACCGGCTATTCCCCCTGGAGGCGGTGAGGTGCCCCCGGAGTTCATCGGCCGGAATCGGATATCGAGAGTAACCCCTAGAACGTTACTCGGACCAGGAGGGGGACCGAAATAAATACATTGGCCCCGGTATGTGGCATATGGGGGGAATTAACGGTAGGTAACGGACCCCGGGGACGCCGAAGGCCCCCGCGGGGGCACCACGGGGGCCTTCGGGTCGAGCTGGTCAGCTCCGGCGGTGCCGGAGGCGGTCGAGCCGGTCGAGGACAGAGGCCACGGCGAAGACCAGGCGGAGGTCCCAGTCCCAGAACAGGAACTGCCAGAGGGTCACGCGGGCCTCCTCCTGATGGCCGGCCTCACGCCGGGGCATGGTCGGACTCCGCGGCGGCCTGGTGCTCCGCGATGGCCTGGTCAATCAGGTCATCGCTGGGGAGCCGGTCGGGGATGGGCGGGGCCTCCGCGAGCGTGGCCGGCTCCTGGTGCCGGAGCACGCCCATGGCCCGGAGTTCGTCCCTGGTGGCCTGCTGGAGGCCCTCCAGGGCCGCGGAGATGCTCTCCAGCACGGGCAGGGAGGGCACGTCCCCCCGGGCCTGGTCGGCGGCGTACTCCTCCACGCGGTGGCGGAGGAGCTGGAGGTGGGCGGCGGCGGAGTGCTCCGGGAGCCCGTACAACCGGGTGATCTCCTGAAGGTTCATCTCGGGGAGTTCCTCCCATTCGCTGGTGATCTGCTGGACGATGCGGAGGATCTCCGCGCGGTCCTCCGGGGTCTCCGCCTCCAGGCCCAGGAGTAGGCCGTGGGCGGAGATCCCCCGGAGTTCCTTCACTGCTGACGCTCCGGGAGCGGGGGGAACTCGATGTCGAGGATGAGCGCCACGACCTCATCCTTCCGGAGCCGGGACAGGGGGACCGCGGTCTCCCCGTTGCCGGAGATCTTCCGCCAGTGGTCGATCAGGCGGAGCTTCGGCATGGCGTTGAGCTGGGACCGGCGCGCGGAGCGGGGGTCCTCCGGGGGCGTGGTCTCCGTCATGAGTCCCCCTGGAGTTCCCGGGCCTGGAGGGTCTCCACCAGGAGGCGGGCGTCCTTCAGGATGCTCTCCGCCTCCCGGCGGTCGTGGGGAACTCCGGCCTTCAGCGCGCGGGCGTAGTTCCCGGCCTGGGTGGCGAGACGGAGGGCGGTCGCGGTCGGGTCGGGGTTCACGGTCTCCGCGGCGATCGGCGTAAGGCTAGACACGGGGGGCCTCCTGGGCGGTGTTCGGGTACGGGTTCGTCTGCGGCTCCTGGCCGGTGACCTGGTGCGGTCCGGTCTCCGGCGGGGCGGAGATCCGCCAGTGGAGAGTTACCTCCTGGCGGCCTGGGGCGTCCTGCGCTTCCACGAACTGGATTCCCCAGACCTGGGCGTTGGTGGGGATTCCGAGCATGAGTGCGCGGGCGTGCATGTCCATCAGCCCGGAGATCGTGAACGGGACGCCGGGGGCGGTCCGCAGGGTGAGACTCCCGCGGAGGAGTTCGGTCATGGTGCTGATCACCTCTCGATCAGTGCGGATTACTACCTAAACGCTACCACCTAGCGTGCCCCTGTCCAGGCTGGTTTTTGCGGAAGGGAATCACGGTAGTTCCGGACCTCCCGAATTGGAATAGTCGGGCGTATGGTGGCCCCCATGAAAGGTCCCTTCAAGCGCGCGAATGAGGCCGTGGAATCCACCACGACGGAGATCCGGGAGACGCTCGATCACGTCGAACGGGTGGCGACGGTCGGCCTTATCGCCTTCGGCCTGGTGGCCGTTGTGGCGGTCACTGCGTTGATGATCGCCGCGGCGGGAAGGCCCGCCTAATGTCACAGGCAAGTCACGATCACGGTTACTCGGATGCGGCCAATCGGTGTTCGGACGCAATCCGTATTCATATCCTCGCGGGCAACGCGGGCAAGTGGGCCGCTATCAGATTGGCGGACGGCTCCTCCGACGGGGTCGCCTACGATCAGCGCGCGGACGCAATCGAGCACCAGCTACACGAATCTCTGTGCGCGTACGTCAAGATTCCGTATGACGATATGCCGCCCAGTGATGCCGAACAATTCCTAGCGCTCAACCGGAAACTGTACGACGCGGGGTTCCGTCTGACAGACCCGGATGACGAGCGTGTCCCGATAATGCCTAACCGGGTGGAGGACGTCTCCCGGCTGATTGGAAGGAACCCCCGCTACCGTGGCTGACACTCTTCTCCTGGAGCACGATTCAGAGGCCGCCGAATTCGAGATGGCGGGGAAGATCCTGGAGGACCTGAAGGAATCCCCGGAGGGGAATTCCGGAGATGCTCCCTACGGGTTCACCCGGGACGGAAAGCCGCGGGGCAAGCCGGGGCCGAAGCCCGGCGCGCCGAAGCAGCCGCGGAGCAAGCGGGCCGGTAGCCGGCCCCAGGCCGCGCGGCCCAGCTCGACCACGAAGAAGGCCCCGGCCGGCCCGGACTACCGGGCGGGCATCCGCGGGATGCTCCAGATGGTGGCCGCCCCCCTGGCCATGGCGGGGATGCGGAAGCCGGAGCTGATGGTGGACGCTGCCACGATCACGCTTCACGCGGACGCGGTCGCGGACGGGATCGCGGAGGGAGCCGCGGATCTCCCGCAGCTTCAAATGATCCTTGACCGGATCATGGCCGTGGGGCCGTGGGGCGTGGTGCTCGCGCCGCTCCTGGCGATGGCCGCCCAGATCCTCGCGAACCACGGGGTAATCCCCGCGGGCGTGATGGGAACCCTGACGCGCGAGGAACTCATGGAGTACATGGCCCAGCTCCAGCCCCAGGCGGCGTAGCCGTGGCCCGTGAGGAGATCCCCGAACTGGAGACGATCCCGCGGGCGGAGTTCCTGACGGAGATGTGGCCCGCGAACTACCGCGCGGGCCACCACGTCACGATCATCGCGCCGACCCAGAACGGGAAGACGTACCTGGCCTTCCAGCTCCTCCAGCATGGCCCGGAGCTGCGCAATCCTCCCGTGGTCCTGGTCATGAAGCCCAGGGACAAGGAGGTCAGCAAGTGGGCGAAGACCCTGGAGTACCGGCGCGTCTACGTCTGGCCGCCCCTGCGCTCGATCTGGCGGGGGACGCCCCCGGGTTACCTCCTGTGGCCCCGCCACACGTTCGACCCGGACAGGGATGATGCGGTGATGCATCACGAATTCCGGAAGGCACTGCTGGGGAGATACAAACAGGGGAACTCAATCGTCATGGCCGATGAAACTTACGGCCTGATCGAGGAACTCAAGTTAGGGCGCGAGATCACCGCAATCCATTCCCGGGGTTCGGGGATGGGATTAGGTGTCTGGTGCATGACACAGAAACCAACTCACATCGGAACGTGGGCCTATTCCCAGGCCGAACATCTATTCCTGGGGAACGATCCGGATAAGCGGGCCAGGGATCGGTTCGCTGAAATCGGGGGGGTGGACGCCGATGTGGTCAAGCACTACGTGGCCCGGCTCCCCCAATACCACTGGCTGTACATAAGAAGGACCGGCCGAAGAATGTGCATTGTGGGGCCGTAGGAGTATTCTCTGACCCACGTTATGCGCGTGGAAAGGGAGACGAGAATGGCCCAGGGAACGGCAGTGCAGGCGCGCCCGGCGGGCGGGGGTAAGGCGGCGGCCCCCCCGCCCCGCCCCTTCCGGATCGGGGTGAAGAGCCACGAAGAGATCAACTACGACGAGACGAAGACGCTCAACAGCTCGACCCAGGACCTCTCCGTCCTGGAGATCCCGCCGGCGGGGTTCCTCCGGGGCGTCTACGTCCTGGTGGAGGCCACCAGCTCCTCCAACGTCGCCACGGTGGCCTTCGCCACGAACGACGCGCCGTTCAACGTGATCGACTCGATCACGCTGGAGGACACGAACTCCAAGCCGATCGTGGGGCCGTTCTCCGGCTACGACCTGTACCTGATCAACAAGTACGGCGGCTACACCTTCAGCTCCGACCCGAAGCAGTCGCCGATCTACACGGCGACCACGGGCACCACGACCCCGGCCACCTTCAACTTCTGCCTGCGCATCCCCGTGGAGCTGGTCTCCCGTGACGCGCTGGGCAGCCTGCCGAACAAGTCCGGCACGAACAAGTTCAAGGTCCGGGTGCGGCTGTCGGCCATCGCCACGATCTACAGCACGCCCCCGACCAACGCGCCCAGCGTGCGCGTTCGCATGGTGCAAGAGGACTGGTGGGAGCCGGACGCCTCCGACCTGAAGGGCCGGCCCCTGGCCCAGAACCCCCCGGCCATGCAGACGACCCAGTACTGGACGAAGGGCACGTACTCGGTGAACTCCGGGGACCAGCGCATCCAGATCCAGCAGGGTCTCGGCTACCTGATCCGGAACCTCCTGTTCATCAACTACACCACGGGCTCCCTGCGGAACTCGACCAGCGATGGCAACTGGCCGGACCCGGCAACGCTCCAGTTCGAGAGCACGATCCTGTTCGACCGGCTCCGCACCCTGTGGCGCGACCGGATCGCCCGGGACTACGGATACGTGGCCTCCGTGGAGACGGCCGGCGGCTACGACTACAGCGTGTACCCCCTGCCCTTCACGCTCGACATGGGCCTGAAGCCGGGGGCGGAATCGCGCCGCGGCTACCTCGCGACGGCGGACGCTTCGCGGCTGGAGTTCCGCGGCAACTTCGGCGCGGCCTCGAACTTCGTGGTGCTGGCGAACTACGTGGCCCCGGCCCGTGGTGATGACGCCATGATCACGATCTGATCCGGTCCCCTACGACCCGACCCGGGAGAACGAAGTGACGAAGAAGGACACCCCGAACTCCGGCCCTGACCTGGCCCACGACGGCGACCAGGCCGACCAGGAGGAGGCGGCGGCGGCCCAGCCGGCGACCGGTAACCACGTCCTGGTCCTGGCCGATGGCCGGTCGGTCCGGAGCGACTTCGCCGGAGCGACCCACCACGACGGCCTCCCCGTCGTGAGCGTGTACGAGTCCGTCCAGTAGGCCCCGCGTGTGCGGGAAAGCGCACCCGGACTGCGGGTGCCCAGAGTCCAGGAAGTTCCTGGTGGAGAGGTGGGAAGCAATGCCGGAGATCCTGAAGCCGGACATGAAGAGCCTGGTGTGGCTCGCCATCGGTGCCTTCGTGGTGCCCATGGTCATCGCGAAGATCCGATAGCCCATGAAGGCGCTGGTCTGGTTCCTCCTGGGGCTGTACGGCGTCCCGGTGGCGCTCAAGTACGTCCAGGTGCTCCGGGATCGGTCGCTCAATGGCTGAGATCTCGGGGCCTGGTCTGGCCATCGCCGCGGCGGGCGGCGTGCTGATCTGGTCCGGTATCCAGAACCGGACCCTGGTCGAATCACTGCGCTCCCTGGCCCTGGGACAGCCGGTCAAGGCCGGCCCCCAGAACGTGGCCCAGGTGGGCGCGAGCATCGCCGGCGGGGCGGCGGCCGGGGCCGGTGCGGCGGTCGCCGGCTCCGCTCGCGGGGGCTCGATCGTGGCCCTGGCCGCCACCTACAAGGGCACGCCGTACGTGTTCGGCGGCGGCCACGGAAGCAAGCCGTGCGCGCGGGCCATGGACTGCTCCGGCTACGTCTCCTGTGTGCTGTCGCGCCTGGGACTGCTCCGGGGCGGCCCGCTGACCACGGAGGGGCTCGCGCGCTGGGGCGTCGGGGTGCCCTTCGCCCAGCGCGCCCCGGGAGACGTGCTGGTCTGGCGGGGCGGCCCCGGCGGCGGGCACACGGGGATCGTGATCAACGGGACCACGATGTGGCACAACCCGTGTACCGGGTGCGGGGGCGTCCAGATCGGCCGGTACGGCACCACGCGGAGCGGGCGGCCCACGCTGGTCAGGAGGGCCTCCGGTGGCTAGGTCAACGGGGCCGGTCCTCCTGGTCGGGGGGATCACGCTCTTCAATCAAACGATCTTGAACGGGCGTGACATCGACTGGCGGGTGCCGGTGGCCACGGCCTTCGCCGCGGGGGCCTTCGCGCTCCTGGAGAAGCCCGCGCCGACCCTGGCCGTGGGGATGGCCTGGGTAGCCCTGGCAACGGTCCTGCTGGCCCGCGTGGACCCGAAGACCCCGGCCCCAGTCGAGACGCTCCTGAAGGCATGGAACGGAAGGTGAAGGCATGAGCACGCTGGAGAAGTTCGTGGGCGGGATCATCGCCGTGGCCATGGTCACGACGCTGATCCTGCCGAAGAGGCAGACGCCCCAGGTGATCAAGGCGGGCACGGAGTTCTTCCGTGGCACCCTGAGCACCGCCATGGGCACCGGCAAGAAGGTCTGACGCCGTGGCCATCTCGGGGAGCTTCAAGGCGTCCCCTGGCTACGACGTGGAGCAGGGCCGGACCCGGGAGAACTGGGGCCGCGGGGTGGACTCCCGGCACGCGGACCCCAACCTCCCGGACCTGGGCTCCACGCTGGTCGCCGAACCCCCGCCGATGCCCGGCCTGCCGGACAGCATCGGGGAGGGGTCCGGCTTCTGGACGCTCCGGGAGCCGTCGTACCTCCCGGCCCGGGACCAGGAGCCCCGCGGACACGAGGGGCTCGACACGCCGGCGGGCGGGACGCCGGACCGTGAGGCCCAGGCCCAGAACAACCGGGCCAGGGAGCAGAACCGGGGGGCCATGGTCTACGACATGGCCACGAAGGTCTTCCGGGACCACACCCAGACGTTCGAGACGGCCCGGACCCAGTCCCTCCCGCCGGCCCCGGACTCCACGGCCGGAGCGGTGGGGGAGGCCCGGCGGGCGCTCCGCGGCTTCAACTCCCTGGGGCTGAACAACCCCGGGAGCCCGGAGGAGAACCACTCCGGCAACTACACCCGCCAGGGCTACGAGATCAGCCGGTGGACGAACCGCACGGTGCGCAGGACCGGCCTCACGCACACCCGCCGGCCGATCCTGCCGAACCTGGCGAACGTGGCTCACGAGACGACTCCGCTCCCCGGCGGCGACTACTCGCCGTACGGGAGCCCGTTCGTCTCGCGCGCCCGGGTGACCTCCGGAATCGCCCGGCCGGTGCAACGCCGGGAGCCGCGGCCCTGGGACGAAGACGCGACGGTGGACGCTGGGGACCAGGCGGAGGCCGACAGCGTGGGCCAGTACCTCTCCTGGGGGATGTGATGGCGCTGGAGGGCACGGTGAAGGTCCCCGGCGTCGGGCCGGTGAAGAAGCAGTACGTCTACGTGGGGGGGGCCGCGGTCGCCGGGATCGTGGTCTACGTGTGGTGGTCCGGTCGCCAGGGGAGCGCGGGGGCGGCCGGCACCGCGGAGGCCCCGGCGGAGGAGCTGGGAGAGGCGGCCCTGGAGGACGGAACGGGCGTCCCCGGGACCGACTACGTGCCGCCGGTAGTCCAGACTCCTCCGCCGGTCGTGAGCGATCCGGCGGTGATCACGAACAACGCCCAGTGGGCACAGGCCGCGGTGGCGGCCCTGACGGACGTGGGGGCGGACACGCTCGCGGCCTCCGCGGCGATCGGTCGCTACCTCGCGGGGATGGGCCTGTCCGCGGCGGCGGCGGACCTGGTCCGGCAAGCCGTGGCCCTGGTCGGGGAGCCCCCGACCGGTGACCATCCGATCAAGCTGGAGCCGGTCACCACGCCGAACCCCACGCTCCCCTCCGGCTCGACCCTGGCCGGCCCGGCGGGGCTGAAGACCACGGCCCAGACGAAGACCACGGTGACGCTGTCGTGGTCGCCGGTCGCCGGGGCGGAGTACTACCGGGTGTACCGAAAGGGGGCCGGCACGAACATCGGCAGCTCCGAGGACACCCAGCATGTGGTCAGCGGTCTGAAGGCGAACACCAGCTACACCTTCCAGGTTCGGGCCGTGGGCCATGACGGGAAGTACGGCAAGCCGTCCAACCAGGTGACGGTCAAGACGAAGAAGTGAGGTACGCACCATGGGACTCAAGCCGGAGGTCTCCCTCCCGGTCGCGCTGGCAACCGGCGCGCTGGTCTACGGGATCTACTCCAACGCGCTCCCCCCGGTCGTGGACATCCGCACCGCGGCGGCCAATCATCCGGACGTGGCCTCCGCGGAGAAGGGGGCGGCGTGGACCGCGGCGGCGGCGGTCGCGGCCATCTCCCTGCTGTCCAAGGACATGACGGTGTTCATCGTGGGCGGCGGGATGGTGGTGGCCATGTCGTGGTTCCACACGCACGCCAACGCGGTGAACCCGGAGTGGGGCGTGGCCGTGCCGCGGCCCGGCGGGAACGCGGAGGCCGTGGAGGAGATGAGCAGCGCGGAGGACTACGCCTCCGAGTTCGCCGCGGCGTAGGCCCCTGACGTGCCCACGCTGAAGCCCATGCAGATCGCCGGCTACGCCTGGGCGGCCGGATTCCGCGGCGCGGCCCTGCGCACGGCCACGGCGGTCGCGCTCGCGGAGTCCTCCGGCCGGACGGAGGTGATCAGCTCCACGGGGTGCTGTGTCGGCCTGTGGCAGATCAACACGCGCGTCCATCGGCAGTACACCACGGCGGCCATGAAGGACCCGGCGGCCAACGCTCGCGCGGCCTGGGCGATCTCCGGCCAGGGCCGCAACTGGCAGCCCTGGGACGTCTACAAGTCGAAGGCGTACCTGATGTACGTGCCCCAGGCCGTGGCGGGGATCAGGGAGCTGGAGGCCGGCGGCCTGGAGACGCGAGAGGGCGGGACGTGGCCGTGGGACCTGTCCCTTGACACCGACTCCCCGGCCCCTGACTGGCTGGAGAGCCTGGTGGAGGGGGGAGCCCACGCGGTGGGCGGGGCGGTCGGCAACGCGGCGGAGGCGGTCGGGGATGCGGTCGCCGGCCCGGCGGAGGCCCTGGGCGATGCCCTGGCCTTCCCCGCGAAGGTCACGGCGTGGATCTCCGACCGGAACAACATCGTGCGGCTGATGAAGGTCATCATCGGCGGCGGCCTGGTCCTGGTCGGTCTGGCGGTGGTGACCCGGCCCGTACAGAAGCAGGTGGCGGGCGTGGCCGGAAAGGCGGTCGGCCTGGTGGGTCCGGGCAAGGCCGCTCGCGCGGCGGCTCCCGGATGACCCCGGACGGGACCGGACAGCCCCGGACGGTCCCGGACGGTACGTGAACCCGGGGGCGTACGTCTCCCGGTACGTGAACCGGATGACGTACAAGATCGACAGGAGACCCAGGTGAGCCATCAGGAGCAGTCCACGCCGGAGCTGGAGGACGTCCAGCAGTTGGAGGAGGACGGCGGCCTCCGGGTGCCGGTGAGCGTCCGGGAGGTGCGCGTCCCGGTGCGCGTCCAGCTCCTCCCCTCCCGCCACGGCGTGAGCCGGAGCTACTCGACGAGCGAGAGCGACACGGACCCCGTCCCGCTGCTGGGGGCGGACCTCCGCCGGCGACGCGCCACGATCATCGCCACGGGGGCCGCGATCTACGTGGGAGAGAAGGAGCTGGTCCGCGGCGGCCTGGCGGCCCTGTGGCCGGAGGGCGTCCCCCTGGTGATCGAGCACACGGAGATGGTGTACGCCCAGGCGGCGACAGGTACGGCGACAGTCTCCGTGATCGCTGAAAACTGGGCGGACTAACTCGCGGTCCATTCCCCCCGCATTCCCAGGAGTCGAACCGATGGCCCAGAGCACCATTCCAATCAGGGACACCAGGAGTACGACCCTGGACGGGACCGGCGGCGGCTCCGTCCAGTTCGGGCCTTCCCGACCGAACACCCGATGGCTTATCCAGGGCGTTTCCGTGAACGTCTCCAGCAACACGGAGGAGGCGACCGGAGTCCTCTACCGGGGAGGGGAGCGCGTCTCCGAGACGTTCACCGCCTCCTCCGGCGACTCCGATAACGACCTTCCGGCAATTCCGCTGTGGCCCGGGGAGACGTACCGATTCCAGTGGACGGGCGGAGATGCTGGGGCCACGGCCACATTGTCATTCCGCGGTGAAGAAATCACGGGCATGTGATGGCATTTCAAAACGCTGTCGTGGGCGGTGGAGGCGAACTGGTAAGGGAGGCTATCCACTCCCGGAGCTATGTTCCCGGCATCTCCGGCTGGACGATTAACCGTGACGGTTCCGCGGAATTCAATGACGTCACAGTCCGCGGAGACCTCATTATCGGGACGCCCCCCTCCCCGCCGAACGCCTACATCCTGGGGGAGGTCCTGGGCGGCGTGCCCATGTTCGAGATCTTCGACGGGACGCACTCGACCCCGGCCCGTATCCAGGGCTACAACCTGGGGAACTCCGGCGGCCTGGTGCTCGACACCGGGGAGCCGGCCACGGAGAGCATGGCCCTGGCCCTGGGCGGCTCGATCGGGGAGCTGGTGTACGAGAACTTCACAGGCACCCTGGAATTCTGCTTCCTGAAGGTGGGTCCTCCCTTCAATGAGGCAATCAAGATGCGGGCCACGGGCGGCGGCTCCCAGGATCTTGAACTCGGTTTCGACATGACGAATCCGACCCCGGACGGAATCGCCGGAAGGCTCTATACGTACGGGGAAGTCCTGCTAAACGCGCTGGCGCTGGACGCTAATTACGGAATGCGAATAGCGGACGGAAAGGTTGCCGCGGCCACTGCGACTACAGCCGTAAACGTGGCAACGGACGTGAATATCACCGGCGCCAATGCCCAGAATGTGTATCTGGAAGACGGATATGTTTATCGCGCGCTGATATCCATTGACCAGAGAAGCGCGGTCGCCGGAAATCGCCTGGACTACAAACTCTGGGACGGTGCCGTGGGCGGAACGCAATTGGGCGGAACGGTCCGGAGATTCGTGGAAAACACCGGTGCCAACTTCGATAACCAATTCTTCGGCATTCTGTGGCGACAGGTCGGGACCGGCATCAGCGCGAACATCAACCTCTCTGCGGCGCGAGCGGTCGGGGCCGGAGCGTGCGACGTCGCAGTAAACAATGCGTACTTTCTCACAATCGAGAAATGCGGAGACGCTGACAAGATCGGGAGCCTGTAGGAGGTCCTGGTGGCCGGTGCCATCTCTGCCCAGCGGGTGCTAGACGAATACGCGCGGCGTCTCGCTTTGGCAACAGGTGAAAACGTGCGGCTAACGATCGCACTGGAAATTGCTACACAGGAACGGGACGCGCTCGCGGCGCGACTCGCGGACCAGGAGGGGGACTCCGGTGAGTGAAGGAGCAGTAGAGGCGGCCCTGGCCGCGGGGGAAGCGAAGGTACGGGCGGAGACCGCGGAGGAGGAGGCCCAGGAGGCCGCCCAGGATGCGGAGGCCGCCCAGGCCGTGGCGGAGTCGGCCGTCTCCACGGCGGTCTCCGCGGCGGAGACCGCCTGGGACGCTCGCGCCGAAGTGGAGGCCCTCCGGGAGGAGATGCGCCAGGGGTTCGCGGCCCTGGCCCCCAAGGAGCCGGAGCCGGAGGAGGAGTCCCTGACGCCGGAGCGCAAGAGCGACCAGGAGCCGGAGAAGGAGAAGAAGGAGGAGGCGGAGAACCCGCCGGCGACCCCTTCCAGCTCCTCCCCGCGCTACGGCTCCAAGCGCTGGTTCGGCGGTCGGTGATGCTCACGAAGGCCCCCGTGGTGGACGCCTTCGCGGCCCTGGGGCTGGTCCTGGCGGCCCTGGTGCTCCTGTGGCGGGCGGCGCGAGCGCTCCGGCGGGGCTGGTGCCGGGTGGCTGACTTCCTGGACGACTGGAATGGACAGCCGGCCCGACCCGGGCACAAGGCCATCCCCTCCGTCCCGGCCCGGATCTCCGCGCTGGAGACCTCCGTGGAAGAGCTACGGAACGGACCGGCACCTCCTACCCGGAGACAGTCCAGCCGGTAGTCAAGTGGTAGCGTTCCACCCATGAACGATCACTTAGAGCCAGAAGAGCACGCCGGAGAGTCCGCGTTCTCCGAGACGCTCAACTTCAAGATCACGAAGCGCATGAAAGCCCGCATCGTCCAGCAGACGAAGCGGCTCGATCTCACGCAAACGGCGACTACGCGACTCGCGCTGTCCCTGGGGCTGGAGGCACTGGAGGCGATGACCGCCGTGGCCGAAGACGTGGGCTCCACGAACTGAAGGCCCGACCGGCGGTCACCGGTCGGGCCTTCGCACTTCCTTCGGACGGACTAAATCAGCGTGGTCCCGTCCACATATCGCGTACGGAGAGGATAGCAACCATTGATTCCTCCAACACAGGTGCCCGGTAAGCCTTCGTGGACTTACAGCTCATCAGGAGTCAATAAGACGGTCGGTACTGGTGAAAACCGATCCGACGTCTCTGTAATCGACTGGTGCCCCATCGTTCACCGGTACATCGTGACGAAGGACAGCAGGGGCAAAATCACCAGCGCTAGCTACACGGTGGAAGTAAACGGCCACCACGACACGGTCACCTCAGAAGAACTCCGAACGGGCGAAGCGTGGGACCGATTCCCGGAGGCCGTGGGCCACGATGACAAGACGGTGGCCTCCGCCCTGGCGATCATCGTCCGGCACCAGGCCGCCTCCAAGCCCCAGACCGTGGCGGCCCCGTTCTGGGACGGAGACTCCCTGGTCCTGTCCGACCCGGACCTGATGCCGCCCGGCTACGGCGACCGGACCGGCGCGGAGCTGGGGGAGCTGTTCCCCATCGCCGCGGACAACCCGAAGTTGGCCCTGATCGTGGGCCTGTCCTTCGGCGCGCCGTACATCGAACCGCTTCAACGGCAACCGTTCTGGTGCCACATCACCGGCGACCCCCGCCAGGGCAAGAGCACCGGCCTGGAGACCGCGGCCTCCCTGTGGGGCAAGCCGCGGCCCCGGGGCGTCATCCTGCCGTGGAACACGACCACGAACGGCCTCACGGCGGCCCTGGGGGAGTTGAGCGTCCTGCCGGTGTTCCTGGATGACCTCCACGCCGCGGGCATGACCCCGTCCCAGATCCGGAAGCTGATCTTCTCCACGGTGGAGGGGAACTCCCGCCTCCGCTCGACCCGGGGAGGCCGGCGGAAGGACAGCGCGCCGTGGTACGGCGTCCTGTTCAGCACCGGCAACGACTCGATCCTGGGGATGCTCCCTCAGCCGGAGGTGGCCGCCCGGGTCGTGGAGATCGCCTCCCCCGTGGTCAGCACCTCCCAGGCGTCCAAGTGGGTCAAGTCCTGGGCGCGCTCGAACTACGGGACCTTCCGGTCCGTGCCGATCGTGACCATGCGCGCCGCGGTGGACCAGGCGGAGGAACTCCTCCGCGGGGAGATCGACGGGGGCACCGAAGAAACGATCATGGAGAACCTGGCCCTGGGCGTGGCGGGGGCGGCCATCCTGGGCGGCGCGCCGCTCGCGGAGGCGGCCCTGTACGCCGCCCGGGAGATCCTCGCGGCCCTGAAGGCGGAGCTGAAGGAGGCGGGCGTCTCCGCCGGAGAGAGGCTCCTGGAGGCCCTCCGGCAGACGCTCGCGGCCCGACCCGGGGCCTTCCCCTCCCGGACGGAGTATGAGGCCGCCCTGACCGCCTCAGACCGCCCCATGCCCACCGTGGAGGGGTTCTGGGAGGAGCCCATGGTCTACGTGATCACGTCCAAGCTCGCGGCCATCGCCGCGGCCTACGGCCTCACGGACACCCGCGTGGGCCTCCGGGACCTGAAGCAAATGAGCCCCCCGCGGCTGATCTCCCAGGCGACCCAGCACCGCCGGCAGATCCGGGCGGCCGGTCGCCGCGTGGACGTGTACGCGGTCCTCCTGGAGACGGACGGAGAAAATTCTCCGGAGAACGTCCCTCCGACCAGTGACACCAGTGACACCAGTGTCATCCCAGGTCAGACGGCATGGAACCCGTCACTGGTCCCCGCGCAACCAGTGACATCCCCAGTGACACGACCAGTGACACCGGCCGTTCCGGCGGCATCTTCCCAGGTCAACGGGGGTGTCACTGGTCCTGCGCTTGACAGTGACGGTAGGGTCGCCACAGGCGCGCGAAGCGGCCCCCCGGCGGCCGGTGTCACTGGTTCGGCAGTGACACGCCCCCGGCGGCCTCTGCGCTCCGTCTCCAACTCCGCCCCGGAGGAGGACGCGGAGGAGTGGAGGCAGTTCTCCGGCCTGATCCTGGAGCAGTGGCCGGAGGCCACCCCAGAGGAGATCCTGGCGGCCCTGCGGACCTTCCAGACGGCCACGGGGGGCCTCCGGCACATCGGCACCAGCGCGATTGCCGGACAGCTCCTCTTCCACAAGCTCCAGGCCCAGCACGGCTCCATTCCGGAGCTGGAGCGCGGCGGGCTCCCGGGCCTGGAGGAGATGAACGTGGCCCGGATCTTCAACTACGTGGACACCGGGGCGCATGTCGAGCGCCACGGGTGGGTCATGGGCGCGGACGTCAACGCCCAGTTCCTCGCGGTGTGCCGCTCGATCGAGCTGGGCACCGGGGAGGCGGAGCAAGTCGCCGGCCTCCGCTTCACGGACCTCCGGGAGGCTAAGGCCCACTTCAAGCACCCGGGGTATGTGCAGCTGGCCGAAGACCACGCCATCGGCCGCGCGGGCGTCCTGGAGGCCGGGACGTGGATCGCTCACCCGACCGCGGCTTACCTCGCGGAGCGCGGGCACCTGGTGGTCGAACCCGTGGGCTACGTGTGGTGGGAGCACCGCCGGTGGCTCCAGGCGTGGGGCAAGACGGTGAGCACCGCGCGGGACGTGCTCGCGGCCCGGCCGGACCTCCCCTCCCGGATGGCCCTGCACGCGGTCAAGCTGATGTACGCCGCCTTCCTGGGCGGCTACCTCCGGTCGGAGCAGTTCAACCGCGGCCTGACGAAGCGGCCGGACTGGTCGGACCAGCTCCTCTCCCTGGCCAGGGTCAACATGCTCCGCGCGCTGGACAAGTGCCAGCCTTCGGCCTTCGCCACGCACGCGGACATGGCGTACTTCCTGCTGGATGACAACCAGACGGTCAAGGGCCTCACGATCTCCCCCCAGGCCGGGAAGTGGAAGGTCGGCAAGATCGGCCGGACGGACCGCCCGGCCACGATCATCCGCGGCGGGGAGCCGATCCGGACCACGCTCGCGGAGCAGGTGGCCGCCGGCTCCGTGGCCGGAGTCCGTGACGTGGTCTCCGACCTCGACCACCAGCACCGGGGAGTTGACGCCGCATGAGCCAGGACATGGCCGACTACCTCCGCGGCCTGGGCGGAGAGATCACCACATGGCAGGCCGCCGTCCTGGAGGTCCGCGCGGTCCTGGGCGGGAAGGCCGCGGACGTGCTCGCGGACGCCTTCAGCGTCCAGCGCCGTACGGCCGAACGGTGGATCGCTCGCGCGGAGGGGCGGACCAACCAGAGCAGTGACCCGACCCGGCGCAACCCGGGCCGCGCGGCGGAGCTGATCGCCGTGGCCCGCAACCGGCGCGCCGCGAACAAGCTCCGGGCCGCCCGGAAGGTCAAGGCCGGGAAGGTCCGGGTGCGCTCCAAGAGCCCCGTGAAGGGCCGGTACGGCGTGATGGACCCCAGGCCCCGCAACATCGGGGACAGGCCCGCACAGGGCATCCTGAAGACCGCCCTGGAGGCCGCCGCGGACCTGGTCCAAGAGGGCGAGTACGGACGGGCCGCGGCCCTCCTGGATGACGGGGTCATGGAAGCGTACGGCGTGCCGGAGGGCACATTGGAGATCACGTCCTACCTGTCCCCGCCCGAAATCGAGTAGTACGCTCGATCCCGGGTCAACTGGGACCACGCCCCCCGTGATCAGTGCGGATTGAAAAGCGGGGGGCGTGCTCACCCGCGGTGAGGACCGGCCCCCATTCCGTTCAAGGACAGGTGAACTCCTTTAGGGAATGGGGGAGCCCCATTAGCTCCGGCCCCGGATTCGGCAAAATGCCGTATGTGATTGCCAAACTCGATTTTCGGGTTCGAGTGTTGGGGGAATCAATCACAATCCGGGGCCGGCCCCTTATTCTGGGAATGACATGGAATCATTCGATGAATATCTAGAGCGCCTCGATCGAGAAATGCAGAAATGCAAAGAGATCGAATTGCGCGTAATAAGATTCGGCGTAATCCTCTTTTGTGTGATCCTCACATACGCGCTATGCACGTTCGCGGAATGGCTCGAATAGGAATGTGCATTTAGTTTGTAGAGAATGCGCGAAGCGCAATTCACATGTGAAACAACATGGTTTTAAATGCCCGCGAAGCGGCGCATTAACGTGGCGAAGCCACCAG
>NZ_JABTEX010000014.1 GCF_015711645.1 Planomonospora sp. ID82291 | reverse complement strand
CTGCCCCGGGCCGTCAGGTCCGGGCGCAGGTCCGGGGCAGCCGCCCCGATCACACGAAAGCCCCGAGGGCCTGCCGCTACCAACGAACCGGCCCCCGGGGTCCCATGAAGGGAGATCCCAGGATGACACAGGGACGCGGCCAGCAGTGGCCCGCAGGCGCCAACTCCGGATCATCGAGCCCGCTCTACACCTGCAGCGGATGCGGTGCCCAGAGCTCCAGCCCGATCAACCACGACCACAGCGGCAAGCGGTAGCCGTGCCGGGGCTCAACTGGAACCCCAAGGACGATTCCCGGAAGCACTGGAACGACGGACAGCGTGAGCGGTGCCGACTCTGCAGGAGGTTGACCTTCCTCCTCGATGAAGCGGGCCGCCCCTGTCACAAGGTGTGCGCGGAGCAAGAGGCAGCGCAACGGCGGTAGGACGAGGCGCCCAGGCTTGGAGGTCTGGGCGCCGACTGAGAGAGACCGAAGGCCCCGCAGAGATGTTCTGCGGGGCCTTCGGCGTCCCAAGCAACGTGAAAATGCGACACGCCCGGGGTTAAAGAGCCACGAGTGTCCCCGAGGACATATGAGCCGTGGAAAGATGCGGGATTGACCACACGCATTTGATCGACTACCGGAGCCGTCCAGGAAAAAAGAAAACGCCCCACGAGGGGGCGCTTCCCAACCGAGAACGTCTCAGACACTTCTCCGAGTCAGCTCGAAAGGTTTGGCCGCCTGCGAGAGCTGATCCCTTTGACGTGTCTGCGTATTACGTCTGGAGTGACGATAGCAGGCGTCCAGACGGTTGGCCCACTACGCCCGTCATCCGACACGCCGGGACCAACCGAGAATCCTCCCCCGCCACCGGTGGCCACCGAGCAGCCGCGGCCCCGCACCGCTTACTACGAGGCGGCCGACCATCAGCCGGCCATGCCCCGCCGCTTGTGGTACCGGTTGTGCGCGCTGCAGCGCCACCGGGGCCAGCTCGCGGACGAGTGCGCGTGGCGAATGATCGCCCACCTGACGCACCGGGCCGACGCCCGGGGTCGTCTCGCCGACGTTCCCGGGATCATGCGCTCCTACGCCAGCGTTCACCGCGTCGGCATCCGCACCGCCTGGAGCGACTTCCGCCGGGTCCGCACGCTGGGCTATGTCCGGCAGACGGTGGCCGCCGCCCCGGGCCGGGCGGCCCGCTACGTCCTGTCGGTCCCGCCGGAGCTGCCCGCAGAGCTGCCCGCGAGTCTGGCCCGCGCCGTCCGCCGGGAGATCGACCCGCCCAGCGCCCAGGCGACCGGCGCCATCACTCGCGCGGAGGCGGACCGACTGCAGGCCGAATGTGAGACCGTCCGGCACGGCTCCGCGACCGGCCCAGCGATCCGACGGCAGTCGGGCTGTGGACGACTGCACACGTCTCCTTATACGCGAGAGGGATCTCCCCCCTCCCCGCGCGATCATGCCCGGGATCGCCTGCAGGGCATCCCCGGGATCCCCCAGAAGGGGGGGATCACCGACGAGGAGAAGCGCAACGCCCTTTACACCGTAAAGACATGCGGGCCGCACTGGGCCTGGCAGCGAGAGGACCGAGGGCTCTCGGCGGTCCAGGTGGCCGAGGTGCTGCCCCTGGTCGCCCTACTCCTCCGGCATGTGCCGCAGAGCGAGGCCGTCGAGCTGATGACCGAACGCACCAGATCAGCCGCGGATCTGCCCGGCGTGATTCGCTACCGGATCGGTCGGGTCCTGGCCGCCGCCCGCCGCCGCTCGAAGGTGCGGGCCGACGAGGACGGCCGTGGGTACGCCGCGGCGATGACCGCCCGCGCCGAAGCTGCCGCCCAGCGGTTCGAGGAGACCCAGGCCGGGAGATCTGCATTCGCAGCAGCCCGTGCCGCGATGGAGGCCGCCCACCGATCTCGGGCCAGTGCCCCGGGTCCGGCCCCAGGCGCAGCCCGCCGGCGGCCCGCGGCCGTCGAGCCGGAGGAGGTGTTCCACGCATCCCTGCCCGTTGATTCGGGCGTGAGCCGTCCAGCCGAGGCCGACCGGGCATGGCTGGTCGATGCCACCGCGGCGATTCGCGCGCAGCACCGCCGGACCCTGCTCCCGTAGTCACGGAGTCCCGTGGTTCAGTAATGGTCATGCGCCTTTCGATCGCCCTGACCAACTTGAAGCCCGGAACAGGCAAAACCACCACGGCCGTCTTGCTCGCCTACGCCCTGCACCGCCGCGGCCATGACGTCGCCCTGGTCGACGCCGACCCCGCCGGGTCCGCCCTGGCATGGAGCGATGCCGTCGACGGCTTCCCCTTCCACATCTACGGCCTAGCCGTCAAAGACGCTGGGCGGCGCCTGGAGGGCACGGCAGGGCCAAAGACCATCGTCGTTGTCGACCTGCCTCAGGCCGAGGACCACGGCGCGATCGTGCGAAGCATCCTCCGCAGGGTCGATGAGATCACGATCCCTGTTGCGCCTTCCACGATCGAGATCGAGCGCACCAGCGCCATTACCGATCTCCTTGATGAGGTGGCCGAGGTCCGGGAGCGCCCCGCCCGTGTCGCGGTGCTCCTTAACCGCGTGGTCGGGGGAGCCCGCTCCGGTCCGGATGCCCGAGCTGCGTTGACTGATCTCGGATACGAGGTCCTGCGACCGCAGATCCCCCGCCGCGAGGTGTACGCCCTGGCGTACGGCATGGTGCCCGACATCCGGCCCGGAGACCCGGCCGACCTCCTTGCCGAGGCGTACCTGACCCGGGCGGGGATCGCGTGAGCGCCGCCGGCCGAAGCGCTTCCTCCGCTGACCGGTTTAAGCAGGCCGCGACCTCGCGCCGCAAGGACGAAGCCACCGGGCAAGCACCCCAGCGCGGGACCACCGCCCGCCGTACCAAGCCGGTGCGGATCACAATCGACCTCGCGCCGGAGGACTACCGGCAGATGCGGCGCCTCGTCGGCGAGCTGGCCGAGGAGACCGATATCCCGACGTTGCCGCACTCCCGGATGTGGCGGGCCATGCTCGCCGAAGTCGCCGATGACCCGCGGTTGCTCGCCAGGGTGGCCGAGCGCATCCAGGACGACCAGAGCTGACTAGGTACTGAATTACTGAAGCTGGGTCAGTTACTGAATTACTGATCGAGGAAACGGGAAACGCGGTGGCAAGGCCCGACGAAGGAGGGCCGCGGCAGCCGATCGCCCCGATCACCTACGGCGGCTGGCCACCGCCAGCGATCGTCACGGCCTCAGCCGGTACGGCGGTCAGGTCTGGACGTACGGCGGGAACGCGCGGCCCGCCAGCTCTTGGAGGCGGGCGACCGCGCGGGAGTCGAGGCGCTGGCCCTGCTGCAGGACCCAGGTGGACAGCAGCGAGGGCCTGAGAACGTACGCGCCAGAGACGGAGAGGCCCCTCCGGGGCACATGGGCGCCGTGGATGGCCAGGACCGGCGTCACGTCCACCCGGGCACCGTAGGCGGTGCTGAGCGTCCGGGCAACGATCTGCGTCTCGTACAGCAGGCTCCGGGCATCGTCGGGCGTGACGGTCCGCTCCCGGCGGCCGCCGGTCCGCGGCCGCCGCCATTGCTTGGAGTCGATGAGGAACACCCCGGCGGGCCCGATCACGAGGTGATCGACGTTGGCGCGGCCGCGGGGCAAGGCCCGGTCGTGGAGCACGGCGTACCCGAGCGAGGCGAGCAGCTGCAGCCGCCGGGCGGTCCGCCGCTCCCCGAGGGCGCCGCGGCGCCAGGTCCGGACCGCCTCATGCGTCCGCCAGTGCCGGACCGCGTCGACCAGGACGACGGCCAGGGCGACGGCGAGACCGGCCCGCCAGTCGAGCAGGAGCCCGACCGGCACGGCAAGGAGGAGCGCCAGGAGCACGCGCAGGAGCACGCGCGGGCCGCGGCCTTCCGCCAGCTCCCGCCGGTACCGGGCGTGAGCCGAGGCGCCGGCCCCGGTCGGTGCGGAGCGGACCACGGCAACCTCCAGGGCGGGGCGGACGGAGACGAGCGCGCCTCAACGGTACGACGAGCCACCGACGACGCCCAGGGGCTTGCCGGTCAGCACCAGCCGACCGGCAGGCCCTCAGCAAGCAGACCGGGCCGGGTGTGGACGTCGAGGACGGGGGAGGAGTCCCAGACCGGCCGCGAGGACCAAGCCGCCGCAGGGAGCACGACCCCGAGGTACGCCGTCCCCTTCCCCGGTGGCCAGGTGACATCCACCGCCGTCCGCCCGTCCGGCGTGACCCAGGCGTGAGGCACCGGCAGCCGGGTTCCTCCGGCGTCGAGCAGGGCCAGGCCCTCCACGTAGGACCAGCCCGGGGCCGCGGCCGCCCTGGCGTTGGCGTAGCAGAAGCCCATTCCGCCGGCGGGGAGGTCTCCCGGCCGTCCGGCCGGGACGAACGCGCGGCCGAGGTCGAGCAGTAGGCCGTACAGCGAGCCGTACCGCGCCCCGCCGACCGGCGGAGACAGAGCCGACCATGCGGCCAGGGTCGCGGCCAGCTCCCGCCCGGCGTCGCTCAGATCCACGCGGGCAGGTCCTCCGGATCGGCGGGCAGGACGAGGCACAGGGCCGAACAGCACGGCGCCCAGGCGGGATCGTCGTACGGCGCTTCGCACCGCTCGCAGATGAGCATGCGCTCACCCTAGGCCCGCGCCCCTCCGGGGAATCTCGCCTCAGCCGCGGTCGGATTTATGGAACCGGCCGCGGCGGGCAGTGCCCTGGGTTCCGTTCGGCTAGATCATCCGGCACCGTAAAGGGCCGTGATCATGACCCCGCCGTACACCCCTTCGGGACCGTTCGAACCCCTCCCGGGAGCCCGCCGATCCTTCCCGATCATGGGTGCGGGTGATCATGGCGCTGAGCTGTGGTTCTGCCCGATCGAAGATCGAAAACCCGATGTACCTATGCATCTAGATGTACTGGTGACGAATGATCTTGTAGTCTTGACCCTGTGACCATCAACATCACGTTCTTCTCCAACGCCATGGAAGGCGTGGAGTACTTCGTGAATGGCGAGGGTTGCGGTCATGCCCACGATCACGCCGAGGGACCGGAGCAGTACTTCCTGAAGGGTCAGGAGGGCAACCCGGTCGGGCAGTGGTGGGGCTCCGGTCTGCAGCACCTTGGGCTGAGCGCCGGAGCGGAGATCACGGAGGCGGACGCGCGGGCGCTCCTCGGTCGTCTGGCCCACCCGCAGGAGTTCGCGAGGGCGCGAGCGGCGATCGACGCGCACGTGGAGGCCGAAGGGCTGAGCGACGACGAGGCGGAGGAGCTGTACGCGGAGGCCGCCGCGAAGGTGCGTCTCGGCAGCAAGCCGTATGCGTTCAAGAGCTTTGAAGAGCGGGTGGCCGCCCGGATCAAGAAGGAGCGGATCAACGCCCGGCTGAACCCCGAGCGGGTCGCGGAGATCAAGCGGGAAGAGGCGGAGAAGAAGCAGCCGAAGGCCCGCAACTTCCTTGACGCCTGCTTCGCTCCGTCGAAGTCGTCCAGCGCCTACTACGCAGGGTTGCTCGCGGCCGGCCGGACGCGCGAGGCCGCGCGGATGGTCGAGATCCACCGCGAGGCGGTCGGCGAGGCACTGGAGTTCTGGCAGCGAGAGGCCGGGTACGCGAGAGCCGGACGCCACGGCAAGGCCAAGGACGGCCGCGCGAGCGTGGGCCGGTGGGTCGACGCTCACGAGTGGATCGTGGGCATGTGGGACCACCGGACGAACCGCGAGGGGGAGCCGCACCTTCACACGCACGCCGTGATCCTCAACCGGGTCCGGACGGTCAACGCGGACGGCACCGAGAAGTGGCGGGCGCTGGACGGCCGGGCACTCTACGCGGCCAAGGACGCCGCCGCCGCGATCTATGAGCGGGCCTTTGAGCAGAAGATGGAGGCGGAATTCCCCGTCGCCTACGCGCTCCGCCCGGACGGCAAGGCCCGGGAAATCATCGGGATCAGCGAGGAGGAGCGGGCCGCCCTGTCGACCCGGGCGGGCCAGGTCTCCCGCGAGGTCGAGAAGTGGGCGGCCGAGTACGAGCAGCGGACCGGCCGGGCGCCCAGCGCCTACGCGCGGACCATCATGCAGCAGGACGCCGCGCGCACGACCCGCAAGCGCAAGGAGGCCACCGGCACCGACAGCGAGCTTCTGCGGAAGTGGGAACGGTCGGTCGGCCAGACGTTGAAGACCACGCTCGTCGCGATCCTGGAGCGAGCCGAGGCCGCCGCCATCGAGGCCCGCGGCCTGGGCGACGCCGAGCGGTTCGAGCGGCGGATCGTCATCGAGCGGGCGATCGAGCGCGTGCAGTCGCAGCGCAGCACGTGGACCCGGGCGCACCTGATGTTCGCGATCAACGAGGTCCTGCCCGACCGGCTCGGGCCGAGCGTGCTCGCGCAGCGCGGATACACCACGGCGTTGCTGGAGGAGCTGGCGGACGAAGCGCTCAGCGGTCAGTACGGCGTGGTGATGACGCAGGGCATGGAGCTGGTCTCCGCTCCGCAGGAGCTCCGCCGGGCGGACGGGCGGAGCATGTTCCGACCGGGCCGGGACGAGCGGTATTCGACGCTGGATTGGCTGGCCGACGAACAGCGCGTGATCGAGCGGGCCAAGAAGCGCGGCGCCCTCGCACTGAGCCAGGTCACCATTGCGGACCTGTTGGAGGAGGCCGCCGAAGGTGGCCGGCCCCCGAGCGGGGATCAGACCGACGTGGTCGCCGGAGTGCTCGGGGATGCGCGCCCGATCGACGTCGTTGTGGGTCCGGCCGGGGCGGGCAAGAGCGTCGCGCAAGGCCTGATCGCCAAGGGCTGGGAGGCCACCGGCCGCCGCGTGATCGGCCTGGGGCCGTCCAGCAAGGCCGCCCAGGTGTTGCAGGCGCAGGGCATCCGGCTCGCGGCCAACATCGACAAGTTCCTAATGCGGCTGGAGGGCAAAGGCCCGCGCCACGAGGTGGAGGCGTTCCAGATCCGCCACGGTGACATGGTCATCGTGGACGAAGCCGGGATGGCGTCGACCGAGCACCTTGTCCGTATCGCGAAGCTGGTTGAGGCGGCCGGCGGAAAACTCGTTCTCTGCGGCGACGACGCGCAGCTGGCCGCCGTGGAGGCCGGTGGCCTGTTCCGTGAGCTGGCCAGGCTGCCGCAGGCGCTCCAGCTGGGCACGGTGCGGCGGTTCCGCGACGCGGACGGCACGCCCCGCACCTGGGAGGCCAAGGCGTCGCTGGGTCTGCGGGAGGGCCAGGTCCACGCGCTGGACGCCTACATGCGGCGGGGCCGCATCCGCTCCGGGACGGTCGAGGAGATGGCGGCCGAGATCCGCCAGGCGTACGTCACGGACCGTCTGCGGGGCGTCGAGTCCGTCATCATGACCGCGACCGAGGCGCAGGCGGTGGAGCTGTCAGCGTCCATCCGGGCGGAGCTGGCCGCGCTGGGGCAGGTGGAGGCGGACGGCGTCGAGCTGGCCGACGGCACCCGGGCCGGGCGCGGCGACCTGATCCAGGCCCGGCGGAACGTGAACAAGCTCGTCGACTCCGCCGGGATGCCGGTCTACAACCGGTACGTCTACCGGGTGGCCGAGCGGCACGAGGACGGGGCGCTGACTGTTGAGCGCGTCACCGGCTCCGAGGAGGTCGGCGGCCGGGTGAAGCTGCCCGCCCGCTACGTCGCCCAGCACGTCACCTTGGGCTACGCCGGGACCGTGCACAGCGTCCAGGGCGACACGGTCCAGGTCGGATACGAGCTGGTGACCTCGGCGACGACCCGCGAGCAGCTGTATGTGGGCATGACCCGCGGCTGGATGGAGAACCGCGCGTTCGTCGGCCTGGAGCCCGAGGAGAGCGCCCTTGAGGTGTTGGCCGAGGTGCTGGCCAACGTCGGCGTGGAGCGGTCGGCCAGCGAGGTCATGCGCAGCGACCTGGAGTGGGCGGAGACCATCGGCGCGCACGCGCCGATCTGGGAGGAGCTGGTCAGCGACCATCAGCGCGCCAAGCACTCCGAGATCCTGCGGCAGGCCCTCGGGGAGCCGCTGTACGAGCGGCTGCAGGCCGAGGACCCGAGCACCGTCTACCGGCAGGTGTGGGCGGCGGAGATGGCCGGTCATGACCCGCAGGCGCTCGTCTCGGCAGCGGTCGGCAGCCGGGGCAAGGGCCTGGACGATGCGAAGAACGTCCCCGCCCTGCTGCACTGGAGGATCGAGCGCGAGCTGACCGTCCGCACGCCGGAGCGGGAGGCAGCCGGAGCCAGCTGGACGGCCCGGACCCCGGCGGACCTGACCGGCCCGGTCGGCGACTACGTGCGCGAGCTGGCCGAGGTGATGGACGCCCGGACGCAGGCCCTCGGGGAGCAGGCCGTGACCGAGCCGCCCGCGTGGGCGGTCGAGCGGTTGGGGCCGGTGCCGGCGGACCCGATCGAGCGGGCCGACTGGCAGCAGCGCGCCGCCGTGGTGGAGGCGTACCGCGAGCAGTACCAGGTGGACGCCCCGTCTACGGTGATCGGGCCGCCGCCGGGCCGGAGCATGGTCACGCAGTACGCGGCGTGGGAGGCCGCGCACACCGCCCTTGGGCGCAGCGCCGAGGAGCAGCGGCTTGCCGAGGCCAGCACCGGCACCCTGCGCGAGCAGGTCGAGATCTGGGAGCGCGAGCAGGAGTGGGCGCCCCCTTCGGTCGCCGAGGAGATGGCCCGCGTCGATGAGCAGCGGCGCGCGGCCGAGCAGGAGGCCGCCCTTGCTCAGGCACAGGCGGCGCTGGAGGTCGACCAGGCCCAGCGGGTGCAGCTGCAGGAGCGGGCCGCCCAGGCGATCGAGCAGGCGCAGCAGCTCGTGGGGTTGGGCGCGGCGATCGAGCAGCGCAACACCGAGCGGGAGAGCTGGTACGAGCGCACCAGCGCCCTGCGGGAGCAGGCAGAGGCGGCGCTGGCCGAACTGCTTCGGCGCAAGGCCGACATGCCCGAGCCCGACCAGGCGCCCGAGGTCGAGCGCGAGCGCCAGGCCGAGCCCGAGCAGGCCCCCGGGATCGAGCGGGAGCCCAGCCAGCAGCAGCGGGAGGCCGAGGTGTTCCGCCAGCTGGCGGAGCGCTGGGACGGCAAGACGACGCCGGAGATCGAGCAGCAGTGGCAGGAGGAGCGCGCGGCTGAGCGTGAGCGCCAGGCGCAGGCCGAGCCCAGCCAGCAGCAGCGCGAGCAGGAGGCGTTCCGCCAGCTGATCGAGCGGTGGGACGCGCGGGATGCGGCCAGGGCTGAGCAGGAGGCCAACCGCGAGCGCCAGGCCGAGCGGGAGCAGGCCCCCGAGGTCGAGCAGGAGCGCCAGGCCGAGCAGCCCGGCCCTGAGCGCGAGCAGGCCCCCGAGGCCGAGCGGACGCCGGACGATCTGCGGCCTCAGATCAGCGCCCGGGTGCTGGAGGAGCTGCGCGAGGCCCAGGAACGCGCGCTGCAGCCCGAGCAGGCGAGCGCTCGCGAGCGCACCGAGCGCGGCGCCGAGGTCGGCCAGGAGGCCGAGCGGACGCCGACGCTGCGCGAGCAGATCGAGGCCCGTCTCAGCGAGCGCCGGGAGGCGCAGGAGCGCCGGGAGCAGGAGCGGGCGGCCGAGCGCGAGCAGGCGCCCGAGGTCGAGCGCAGCCCGCAGGAGATCACCCGGGAGCACCACTACCAGCAGCAGCGCGAGGCGGAGCAGACCATGGTGCTCGCGGCTGAGCGCAGCGCCCCGGCGGTCGAGGCGCCGACCGTGCAGGCCCCGACCATCCAGGCCCCGCAGGGTCCGACGCTCGGACGGTAGCGGCGGCTATGGATCAGGCAGGCAGCACGCCGTACGGTCGATGTGGTGCCTGCCGTTCAGAGAGGGTCCGACGATGAGCGCTCTGTCCCACGACACGCCGCCGCCGTGCCCGCGCACCCCGGCGGAGATCGCTGATCAGTGGGCGTTCTTCACCGATCCGGCCTACCCGTCCAAGGAGCGCGACTACGCCCGCGGCGTGCTGGAGTCCCTGCGGTGGGTGATGGGTCGCCGGGCGGATTCCCCGGTCGCCGGCGACCGCCTTGGGCGCCTGCCGACCCTGTGGGACATCGAGACAGAGGCCGACCGCGCCGAAGAGGGGATGCGCGCGTTCACCGGGCAGGGCATCGCGTGGCATCGCGCCCACGGCCTGCGCTACCTCACCGGAGCCGAGAACGCCCTGTTCTGGCTGACCGGGGAGGGCGGGGAGACCATCTACTGAGGTCCGAGAACGCCAAGAGGCCGCGCCCACCAGCTGGCGGACGCGGCCTCTTGGCGTTGTCAGGGGTCAGTACCGGTGACCGCGGGCGGCATCGGCCCGGCTTGAGGTTCCTCCGGTTCGGCCCGGCTCCCGTCCGGGGTCGCGGGCGGGCTCTCGGGTCGGGGAGTCCTGCAGATGGCCGAACCGGCAGGCGGCGGCCGTCGAGACGCCGATCCGCTTGCGCAGGCCGAGGAGGTAGCGGTCATGCCAGTCCCCCGCTCGCGCAGGGCTGCCGTAGCCGTAGGGCGGCCGGTAGATGCGCAGCCACTCCTGACACAGCCACCCCAACTCGGCGATCAGGTCCGGATGCTGGTTCCAGCACGGCGGGATCGGGCGGGACAGCTCCAAGCCCTTGTTGCCGATCTTCCCGGTTCGGTCCTCCCAGGTGACCAGCCGATAGAGCCCGCCGAGCACGCTTTCGACCCACTCGGTCAGCTGGACCCACGCGGCGTGCGCGTCGCGGACCCCGTCGCCGTCCCCGCCCTCAGCCAGGGCGGGGAGGTGGACGCTCCAGTCCCAGGGCTGGAGCTTCTTGGCCTTCTCGGAGGCCGCGGCCTCGATGGCGTCGACCCGGTCGCCGAGGCCGGCCAGCTGCTCCACCATCTCCTGCAGGGCAGCCGGGCCGGGGAACAGCCGCAGGGCGGCGCGGATCTCGTTCATCTCCTGACGCATGGTCAGCAGTTGCCGGGCCAGCGGCGCCTCTTCGTGTTCGGTCATCTCTCCTCGATCCACAGAGTGTCGGCCGGGACCGTCCTTCGCCGCGGCGCCGGAGCCGGGACAGCCAGCGGCGGAACGACGCGCTTGCTCAGGTCACGCCGCTTCCAGACCTTCCGGATTTTGACGATGGTCGGAGGAGCGGACCGGTAGATCACCAGAGCGCGCCAGCGCTTGAGCTGGCGGATCTTGTGGGGCGGCATGATCGGCCGCAGGACCGTGTGCTCCGAGCGCGTCGGCCCGTTGGGTCCATGCTGCGTGCTGGTCTGGATCTCCTCGCGCTCACCGCACAGGATCGAGAGCTCGCGCAGGTCATCGGCGTTCTTGATGCCGCCGAAGGCCAGGGTGAGCGCGGCGACGCCCCAAATCGTGTCCCCGCCGTTGCGCCCCCAGCGGTCGTAGAGCTGCGATTTGCTCTGGATGCCCGCCAGGATCAACATGCTGTGCTGGCGCCACTTGCTGATCCACTTGTCCAGCGGGACCGGGCAGATCGTGGCCACCTCATCCAGAGCCCAGGTCACCCACGGGTCCATCCTGCGGTTGGGCATCTGGCCGGCCAGCCGGATGCAGACCTCTTCCAGGTCCGTCATGATCAGGGTGAACAGCGGGGCGACGCCGTCGCCCTCCCCGCTGTCCTCCCCGACCATGTAGAGCGTCCCGCGCCGGAGGATGAAGTCCTCCATGTCGAAGTCCTCCCCGGGCGGCGGGGTGACGCAGTAGGCGGCGGCCGGGCCGGACAGCCAAGACAACGCCGTGGCGAGCGTCGAGAAGATGCCGTCACGGGTGGTGGTGGTGATCTCCTGCCGGGCGCGTAGCAGCTCGATCCACCGGGGATCGGCGTCGTAGCGTTCCAGGATGCGCAGCGCCTCAACCGAGGTCGGATCGTTGGCCCAGCGCTGGACGTCGACCAGGGTCAGGCCCCCCAGGGCCGCAGCGTGCAGCAGCGAGCGCAGGACCTCGTTGGCCTGACTGTGGAAGTAGTCGCTCATGTTGCTGCTGTCGCCGGGACGGCGCAGGGCGAACAGCAGGGCCGCCCCGCGCCGCATGGCCAGGTCAGGGTCTTCACAGCCCCGCACGGGGTTGTACCGGACCGTGCTTTGCATCCCGCCCAGCCCGAGGGGGTTGAACAGGGCCACCGGGCCGAACTGGGAGCGGATACGGGCGGTCGTGTCGTAGTCGGCGATCTTGCTACTCGTGTAGATCACGGCGCCGGGGGCGTCGGCCACGATGTCGGCCAGGAGCGCGGACTTGCCCGCGCCGGGCGGGCCGACGAGGACCGCGGAGTCCTCGGGATTACAGCAGATGGTCATGTACGGCGAGAGGGACCGGCCGACCCGGTAGGCGTACTCACTGACCGGAACGCGCTGACCGAGCAGGGACGGCCGGGTGCGGTCCATGCGGCCCCGGGCCGCGCGGGCGCTGAGGTGCTGCCGGATGTCCCAGGGGGTGGCGAATCCCGCCGGCGGGACGATCGCCCGGTAGATGATCTGCGCTACGACGATCGCGACGCACAGGGCCAGGAGCCCGGCAATGAGCAGGGGCAGGGGAACCGGCAGGTTGAAGTTCGCCCAAGGGTCGATCTGCAGGGGCGGTGCGGTGTCGGCGGGGGAAGTGATGGACATGGTCGTCTCCTCGATCACTGGGCACTTCCCGCGGTCTGTCCGGGAGCCGAGGGGAGCGCGGGCACGAGGCCAGCACCGGGCGCTGCGGGCATCAGCGCGGCGGCGGCGACCATCACCGGCACCACACCGGACCCAGTGGTGACATATGCGGTTACCAGACTGTCAGGAGCGATGTCGGAGTGCGTAGTGATTTGCCGTGCCATCTGGTGCGGAAGAGCCGCGATGGCCGGTACGGCAGGCATGGCGGCGGCCGCAGTCGTCACGGTGGCCACCGAGTGGCAGGGGCACGCCGGGCGCGAGCCGTACCAGGGTCCGACGCGGGGCCGCAGGACGAGGGCGCCGAGGATGACCCCGACCCCCAGCCCGCCGGCACCGGTCGCGGTCAGTGTCAGAATGTCCATGTGATCCGTTCCTTTGCTGGGGCGGTGATGACCGGGGTCAGCGCTACGGGTGCAATCGGGGCGCTGACCCCGGGGTCTACGAGCGGGGTCATTTCTGACCCCGGAGCGGGGTCACCGTGGCGACCGGGTCCGGGTTCTCTGCCGCCTTTCGAGCGCGGCGCAGCTCCGAGCGGATCGCCTCAGTCCTCATGGCATAGCCCCACTCGCCGAGCCAGTCGGAGAGCTGACCGGGGGTCGCGTCGAGGCCCAGAACCCCTATCGCATAGCGAATTTTCGCGGCGTTGCTTGGTTGCGCTGCCAGCATCGTTGCGACTCCGGATACCGCCGCAGGAGCAGGCTCTTGCCCTTCCGGGCCGGAGGCCGGGCGAGGCGGCGCCGGGGTCGTGGCCGGTGCGGGGTCAGGGTCTTGACCGCCGTTGACCGGGGCCAGGCCGACCGGGTGACCGGCCGCGGCCGGAATCGGGGTCAACTCGGCCGGGTCGACCGGTCGGCCGGACTCGGCCACCTGGCCCACGGGGACCGGGACGGGCAGCGGCACCGGCCGCGGCGCCGGGGTCGTGGCCGGTGCGGGGTCAGGGTCTTGACCGCCGTTGACCGGGGCCAGGCCGACCGGGTGACCGGCCGCGGCCGGAGTCGGGGTCAACTCGGCCGGGTCGACCGGTCGAGTACCCCGCCCAGGGCCGGGGTCGGGATCGAGCACGGCGGCCGGCGCCTGGAGGACGCCGACCTCCGCAGCGGTCGCCGCGGCGATCCGGTCGCGGTGGAGCATGTGCGCCAGCGCCGCCCCGAGCCCGAGCACCAGCACGGGCAGGCAGGACACGAGGACCGTTACCGCAGTGGGAGCGGTCTTTTCGTTCTGCACTTCCAGCAGGTGGTAAGCGATCTGTCCGAACATGCCGAGCCCGAGTGCTCCGAGTGCGCTCATCCGAGCGAACCGGCGGGTTCCGGTCGCGACCGGCGCGGAGGTCAGCCAGGCCGACAGCGCGAACGCGGCGTACGCCTCCACGCCGATCGGGAGCGTGACCGCTGAGTTGATCTCGAAGTCATCGGCGATACCGGGCAGGAGCTTGACCGGACCGAAGCCCGTCATCTCGCCCAGCCCGACCCAGCCGGACCACGTCGCGACGCCAGCAGGAAGCGCCAGCAGCGCCAGCGGCCAGCGGCGCGGCCAGCGAACGGACGTGCGATCACTGCTGGTCATTGGCTGCCTCCCGGATCAGTGCCGCCGCTTCCTCCAGGTGCCGCAGGCCCACACGAAGCAGCACGTCCGTGAGCAGGGCCTTACTGACCTTCGTCTTGGCCAGGTAGGCAACCTCCACGATCGCCGTGTCCACGGCGGCGGAGGTCTCAGCGGGCACTACGAGGCGAACGGGCGGGCGGGACTCGGACATGGGTGGGCCTCCCCGGGCGAGGCCGTGAGCGGTCGGGGGTGTCTTCAACATGGGACCACTATGACATGCGGCTCCATTGAATGACAGTCCTTGACACTCAACGGCTATGGATGGACTCTTATGGACGGGCGCGACTCCTAACGGAGTGCAGTGTCAGCCTAGACCCGCTGATCACGGTGACCAACACCGCGCCCGCGCTTCTGCGCTGGTCATCGGAGACGCAAAAGGCCCCGCCGGGATCTGTCCAGGAGCACGGCGGGGCCACCTCTGAGAGGTGATCCAATGATGATGGAACTCCGGAGGGCATGGAAGATCATTCGATCCACGGCCGTGACGCTCGCAGCGATCATGTTCGTGTTGGATGATCTGCGGATTCATGCCCTCAGCCGGTGGCGCAGCCAGCGCCCGCCCTGCGCTCCGGCCGTCGAGCAGTCGGCGGCCACCGTGGAGCAGGCGCAGGTGCGCGAGCAAATCGCGTGAACGACCCGGAAGCCCGGTACCTGATCACAGGTGCCGGGCTTCCGGCTTTCAGAACTGATCACTGACGTACCGGTGGCACGCAGCGTTGCGCAGGCCGTCCCGCGAGCGGGGGAACATCTCGTCACAGCGGGAGTGCGCCGCATCCGACACCGAGCCCCCAGGAGCACGCGGCGGAGTCCGGCGCGGTCGAGCTGGCCTCCGCTCAGGCTCCGCCCGCTCCTTCCGGGGACGAGGCTTGACCACCGGCCGAGGCCGGGGCGGCTCAGCGGGCACCGCCCGCACCCGCGCGGCCGGAGGATCGACCCGAGGACGCGCCAGAGCCGACGAGGACCGCGAGGACTCCGCCTCCCGGGAAGTCGCCGGCGATTTTGAGCCGGACGGCGACGGCGACGCCTTCGGCGTGGTCGAGGGCGGAGGGGAGCCGGTGGCGGTGGCCATCGGATAGGGCGCCCAGGTCGAGCGCCGAGCCGGAGCCGGTGACGCCTCCCAGGTACGGATCGGCGCCGGAGTCGGGGAAGCCCCCGCCCCGAGCGCGGTCCCGTCGCCGTGGTCCTGGCCGCGCTGCAGGTCCGCCCAGCCGAGCCCGAGGCCGGTCACCACGGCGGCCGTGACGATCAGCCCGACGACGAGCGTCCAGGGGTCATCCCGGCACAACCGGTAGAGAGCCATCCGGCGGGGCGGCCGAGGGGACGATCTGTAGAGGTACGGCATGATATCTCCGGGTATCTCTGCAGGTCAGGAGGGGGTTAGATCGTAGGGGATCTATCCCCGCATAGCGCTGTCTCCGCCGTACGCGGCCCGTCGTACCGCCACCGTGGACCGGATGGACATCGAGGAGGCGTGCGGGCACGAGGTCGCCGTCCCGCTCATGGAGGAGAACGAGCCCGCCGTGGTCTGCCTGTGCGGCGCCCGCTGGACGAGCCGGGCGCAGGTCCCGGACGCGGTCGCGCTCCGCCTGGACACCCGGCTCGGAGCGGATGCGTGGAACCTGGATGCCGCCCAGGAGCACCGCGGCGACGGCTCGTCAATAACCGGGCGCGTTCCTGACCAGCAGCGATGCGGACACCGCGGCGGCGGCCGCCAGCTGCAGGCGACGCGCGGACCTGCGGGAACGCTTATTGACAGGCAGGAGCGCCGTACCGGCTGAGGCCGTGACGATCGCTGAGGGTGGCCGAGCGCCGCACGTGGTCGGGGCGATCGGCTGCCGCGGCCCTCCTTCGTCGGGCCTTGCCACCGGGGAAGCGGTCGCGGCCGGGCGCGCATGGAAGCGGGCCGGACCCATCCAGGAGTCCGGCCCGCGCGGCGCCGTCAAGCGCGAGGAACCCGGATTTCCTTGCCGACCATCGCGCCGTCCTTCCACGTCCACTCGGCGATCAGGTCCGTTCGGTCTGCTTCCGCGCCCACCACGAAGGCGTCGACCACCCGGGGCCGAAGCGATGTCTCCTCCGCCCAGGCCACGACCTCCGGCCAGGTCGAGACGATCCCGCGCCACTCGACCCCGGTCCCGACGTGCGTCCCCACGGTGTAGCTCACCCGCGGATAGCCCCTCCCCAGGTCCGCCAGATGCTCCGCCCGCCGCTTGAGCTTGCGATCCCAGAGGCTATCCCGCACCAGGCCCACCAGGAGCGAGCCGTACCCCAGCAGGCCGCAGGCGCCCAGGCCCGCCGCGATCCAGAGCAGTACGTCCCTGATCATCTCGGCTCCCCTCAGCCGGCCCCGGGGACGGGCAGGCCCACGCAGAGCGTCCACCAGGACCAGGACCACGGGCAAGGGCGGTCGGCCTACGGCCGAGGAAGGGCAGCCCTCGCCGGGCGGGCAGGCTCCGGGATGAGGGAAGCGCGGCCCGATGATCAGTCCGGGGTGCGTCGTGGTGCCGGGGGGTGTGATCATCCCGTCCGCCAGCTCTGGGCCTATCACGCAGCCCCCGAGGCCGCCAGGCACCCCAGAGGGGACCCCGCCTGGCACCCCCGGCGCCCGCGTGATCGAGACGGCCCAGGCAGACGGGATGATCACACAGCCCCCTCCTGTGGGAAGGCTTCGCAGGTGAGACGGAGGTAGCCATATAGATACTGCTTCTGTATCGTAGTGAATTGCTACGATACAGAAGCAGGAGGATGAGAGGTGGACCCCCTGAAGGAGGAGCGAGTGGCCGCGGCCTTGCGCAACCTCGCCGACGTGACAGCCAGACGGGATCAGGTGGCGGCCGAGCACCGCGAGGCGGCATTGCAGGCGCTGGACGCCGGCGCCTCGTGGCGACGCGTGGCCGAGATCGGCAAGGTTGCGCAGAACACTGTCAGCAGGTGGAAGCGGGATCGGGCCGTACAGGCGGCTGAGCAGGAAGGAGACGGTACGCGATGAGCGCAGGACCATACGAGACCGAGCGGGAGACCCGCGGTGAGCCGATGCCCAAGGCCGTCAGCGCTTTGCACGACGCGGGGACGGTGAAGTCCGGCGACCCGGACCGGGTCGTACGCGGAACGAAGGAGGCCGCGCTGCTGCAGGCATGCGAGGCGGCCGGAGTCGAGCTGGGTGCCCATGACCGAGGCGTGATCGCGTGGTTGTCCGAATGGGAGACCAGCACCGTTCAGGCGGTCATAGGCCTGATCACCCGAGCCGGTGCAGCAGGTGCGGACCGTCCGGCAGGCGACACCTACCAGCGGGCACGCACGGCGCTGGCCGAGGCTCAGACCGCGGTGGCGATCTGGGCCGACGAAGTCCGCGAGGCCGCCAAGACCCGGGCCGGGGTGATCGGCGACCCCGTCCGGGACCCTGACGCGGTCCTGGAGGACCCGGAGTACAGCCAGGCCATGAACGTCTTCGGACCGCTGAGTCAGGCCGCTGAGCGCCTGCAGGCAGTCAGGACAGCGCCGGAGGGCTGAGGCTGCGGATCTGCCCCGGGCCGTCAGGTCCGGGCGCAGGTCCGGGGCAGCCGCCCCGATCACACGAAAGCCCCGAGGGCCTGCCGCTACC
>NZ_JABTEX010000013.1 GCF_015711645.1 Planomonospora sp. ID82291 | reverse complement strand
CTCGCCGTGGTGATAGCCCCGGGCTTGCTGACACTGCAGGCCACCCCCGTGACCGCTGCCATCCAACCGGCCGCAGCCAACCCCGGCAGCTTGACGCTTCCCGTCCAGCTGAGCGGTTCGGCGGCCGGTCTGCCGTCCCTGGTGCCGACCAAGGCCACCACGGCGTCGGCGGTGCTGCCGGCACCAGCCCTGACCGCGCCTCGGATCACGGGCGCGCTGCAAGTGGAGAAACGCTCCTTTTCAGTCACACGACAGAGCGCGTCCGTAGCAGGCCTGCAGCAGGTACAGCGGGAGGGCACCGTCGCACGGTCGGCGGCGACCGTGTGGTGCGATGACTACCCGTTCTGGGATTCCACCAAGCGCTACAGCTACGGCGACATGGTCCGCTGGGGCTCAGAGCTGTGGAAGGTGACGGGCTTCAACAGCCAGGTCGGCTCGCCGCCCGACTGGGACCGCTCCTGGACCAGCCAGGGCGCGTGCTCGTTCCACCAGTCCCCATCGGTGAGCCTCATTCTTCCGGCCGACGACATGCTGCTGGAGACGCGCACCCCGATGCTGGAGGCCTACGGCACCAGCAACGACTCCTACACCATCCCGGTCACCTACAGCTTCACCATCTGTGACACCGAGGCGATGAGCGGGAGCGGCTGCACCTCCTCGGGGACGAGCGCCAGCAGGTTCTGGAAGGTCCCGGCCGGAAAGCTGGCCTGGAGCAAGCAGTACTGGTGGGCGGTGACCGTCACCGATACCGGCAACGGCATGAAGACGACGTCGGCCAAGCGTTCCCTGACCACCGGGGTGCGCCAGCCGGTGATCGGCTCGCAGCTGGCCTCCGGTGGTGTGGGCGGCCAGGAAGTCAACCCGCTGGTGGGCAACTACACCACCGCCGCCACCGACCTGTCGGTCGCGGCTGCGGGCCCACCCCTGTCGGTGACGCGTTCCTACAACAGCATGGACGCCCGTACCGACGGGATCTTCGGCGCGGGCTGGTCGACCCGCTGGGACATGCGGCTCGTGCGTGAGGTGCGCGGGGACCTGGTCACCGCGCTGATCACCTACCCGGACGGACGCCGGGTGCGGTTCGCCGCCAACGGCGACGGCAGCTTCCAGCCGCCGCCGGGCATGTACGCCACCCTCGCCGAACAGACCGGCGGCGGCTGGCGGCTGATGGACAAATCCGCCACCTCGTACCTCTTCGATGCGCTGGGCCGGGTCACGAAGATCACCGACGCGCACGGCCGTGCCCAGGACCTCGTCTACAACACCGACGGCAAGCTGGAGAAGGTGACCGCGACCGGGGGCCGGTCGCTGACGTTCACCTGGAACGGCGCGCACGTGGCCAGCGTGTCCAGCGACCCGGTCGACGGCAAGGCCATCACCTGGACCTACCACTACGAGGGCGACCGGCTGACCGGCGTGTGCGCGCCGGTCACCGCCCCCAACTGCACCCGGTACGCCTACGACAGCGGCTCGCAGTACCGCGGCCTCGTCCAGGACGCCGAACCGTACGGGTACTGGCGGCTGGGTGAAGCGTCCGGCTCGGTCGCAGCCGATCTCGGCTCCGGTGCCGGTCCCGCCTCTTACGAGGGCCGCAGCACGGGCGACAACGTCGCCTACGGCAAGCCCGGCGCGCTGGCCGCCAGCCCCGACACCGCGGTGGAGCTGACCGGCTCGGTGGTGAACCTGCCGGATTATGCGCTGGCGAACCTGGGCGAGCACGCCTCGGTGGAGCTGTGGTTCAAGACCGCCGCCTCCGGCACGCTGCTGGCGGCCTCGGTAAGCGCCGGCGGTCTGCGCGACAAGCCGATGCTGTATGTCGGTACCGACGGCAAGCTGTACGGCTCCTACGGAGCGTCCGCCACGCCGATGGCCTCGGCAGCCGCGGTCACCGACAACGCCTGGCACCACGTGACCCTGACCATCGCCGGACAGGCGCAGGCGTTGTACTTGGACGGCAAGCAGATCGGCACGCTGAGCCAGAAAGTCGACACCTGGCGCCCGTACGCCGAGGTCGGCCACGGCCTGATCACCCGCGGTTCGGCACCGGGCCTGCCGACCGGCACCGGCACCCAGGAGTTCGGTTTCCGCGGCCAACTCGACGAGCTCGCGATCTACGGCAAGCCGCTCACGGCCGCCGAAGTCGGCTCCCACTACGCCGCGCGGGCCGAGGCGCCGCACAAGATGACGACGGTCACCCTGCCCTCCGGCCGGGTGAACACGACCGTCGCCTACGACTCCGGCACCGAGCGCGTCACCGCCTACACCGACGCCCACGGCGGCACCTGGAAACTCGCCGCGCCGCAGTATGACGCGGAGACGGGCAAGTCGACGGTGACGGTCACCGACCCCGACACCGGCACCCTGACCTTCGTGCACGACGCCTGGCGCGGGGACCGGCTGGTGGCGCAGACCGACCAGCTCGGCAAGACCACCGCATTCGACTACGACACCGCCGGCTTCCTGGCCAAGACCACCGACCGCAACGGCAACACCATCAAGCAGGTCAACGACGCGCGCGGCAACGTCACCGCGATCACCACCTGCCGCACCTCCGGTAGCTGCCAGACCCGCAGACAGTCGTTCCACCTCAACAAAGACGATCCGTTCGACCCCCGCAACGACCGGGTGACCGCCAGCCGGGACGCGCGCTCGTCCAGCGCGACCGACAACACCTACGCCACCACCTTCGACTACACCGCCAAGGGCGATACGGCGAAGGTGACCAGTTCGGCGACGCCGGACTTCCCCGACGGCCGCTCGGCGACCGCAACCTACACCGACGGCAGCGAGCCCGCCGTCGGCGGCGGAACCACGCCGGCCGGTCTGGTGAAGTCGAGCAAGAACCCCAAGGGCCAGGAGAGCACCTACCGCTACACCGCGGCCGGGGACCTGGCCGAGGAGACCACCCGATCCGGCCTGAAGATCACCTACGAGTGGGACGCGCTGGGCCGGCTGCTGGCCCGTACCGAGGTCTCGGCCGCCCACCCGGACGGGGTGACCGCTCGGGTCACCTACGACGGTGCGGGCCGGATACTGACCGGCACCGCACCCGGGGTGAAGAACGAGATCACTGGAAAGACCCACACCGTCCGCACGGTCCACGCCTACGACGCCGACGGCAACCAGACGAGCGAGACGGTCACCGACCTGACCGGCGGCGATGCCGAGCGCACCACCAGCTACACCTACGACGCCCGCGGCCGCGTCGAGACGGTCACCGGCCCCGACGGAGCCGTGTCCCGCACCACCTGGAACCACACCGGCGCCCAGACCAGCGTCACCGACCCGCTGGGCACCGTCACCGCCATGGCCTACACCAAGCGCGGCGAGCTGGCCTCGCGCACGCTGAAGAACTGGACCGGCAGTCCCGTCAACCCGCAAGCACCCAAGGACGTGGTGCTGGAGTCCTTCGCCTACGACCCCGAGGGCCGCCTGGCCACCCGGGCCGACGCGATGGGCCGCACCACCGCCTACACCTACTTCGGCGACAACCTGCCCTCCCAGGTCATCGCCAAGAGCGCCCGGCTCAACGGCTCGACCACGCCCGCCGACGTGGTGCTGCAGGCCAGCACCTACGACGCGGCCGGTAACCTGACCAAGCAGGTCACCGGCGGCGGCAAGACCACCGTCGCATCCGTCTACGACGCGGCCGGCCGCCTGACCTCGACCACGCTGGATCCCGGCGGCCTGGCGCGCACCACCACCTACGCCTACGACGCGGCCGGCAACGTGGTCAAGAAGACCTCCACCGGCGCGGGCGGCGGCCCGGCCGCAACGGTCGCATACGGCTACGACACCGCCGACCGAATGGTCCGCCAAAGCGTCGGCAACGGCGATACCGACCTGGTCTCCACCTGGCGCTACGACGAGCGGGGGCTGCTGGTCAAGCAGACCGACCCGCGAGGCAACGCCTCCGGCGCGGACGCCGAAGCGTTCACCACGGCGATCCGCTACGACGCGCTGGGCCGGCTGGTGGAGGCCACCGCGCCGAAGGTGGCGATCGAGGAGAACGGCTCGGCCGCCGACGGCCGGCCGACCACGAAGTACGGCTACAACAGCATGGGCCTGGCCACGCAGGTCGTCGACGCTGAAGACCGGCTGACCACCTCGGTCTTCGACAAGGCCGGGCGGCTGACCACCACGATCCGCGGCGGCGCCACCGCGACCGATCCGCCCGGCCCGGGCGTCCCGGCCGGGTACTGGGCGATGGACGAGGGCTCCGGTACCACGCTGGCCGACGGCTCCGGAGGCAACCGCACCGCCACCGCCACCGGTGCGATCACCTGGGGCGAGGGTAAGCACGGCAAGGCCGTCACCTTCGGCCCCGGCACGCACGCGCTCACCGCCGCTCCGGTGCTGCGCACCGATGAGAGCTACACGGTCTCGGCGTGGGCCTACCTGACCGCGGACGAGCACTCGGCCGTCATCAGCCAGGACGGGGCGGTCAACAGCGGCTTCAAGCTGCAGTACTCCCCCGGCGACAAGAAATGGCGGATGGTCGCCTACACCGCCGACACCGCCGGCTCCACCGACACCAAGGCCATCTCCTCCCGGGCGGCCAAGCTCAACACCTGGACGCACCTGACCGGCGTCTACGACGCCGCCGCCCGCAAGATCCGCCTGTACGAGGACGGCGAACTCGTCGCCGAGAACGACTACACCAGCACCTGGAACGCCGGCGGCGGCCTGCTGATCGGCCGCAGCAAGCTCAGCGGCGCCTACCAGCACTCCTTCCGGGGCACCCTGGACGAGGTCCGCGCCTACGCCAAGGCCCTGACGGCTGAGGAGGTCCGCGCCCTGGCCACGGGCACCCCGGCCGCCGCCCCGGCCGCCGCGGCGAGCGACCCGGCCACCGCGCCGGCCGAGTCGAAGACCACCCTCGCCTACGATGCGGCCGGCCGCATCACCAAGATCACCGACCCGCGCGGTTATGCCACCACGGTCGAATACGACGCCCTGGGCAATCCGGTGCGCAGCACCCTGCCGGGCGCTTCCGGACCGGCAGGGGTGTCGATCGCCGAGTACGACATGCTCGGTGAGCAGCTCGCGACGGTCGACCCGACCGGCGCGCGCACCGAGGCGACCTACGACGATCTGGGCCGGGCCATCACCCGCACGCAGATCGAGCGCAAACCCACCACGACCGCGCTGACCACCACCCTCGTCTACGACACCGCGGGCAACCTGATCAAGGTGGTCGCGCCCGGCAACAAGACCACCGACTACACGGTCAACGCCGCAGGGCAGGTCACCGCAGTCACCGACCCCAACGACAACACCTCCACCACCGCCTACGACGGCCTCGGCCGGGCGATCAAGAGCACCGACGCCCTGGGCAACGCGGTCGAGGCCGTCTACGACGCGGCCGGCCGGCAGACCGCGGCCAAGGATCTGGACGCCTCCGGGAACGTGGTGCGCACGTTCGGGTTCGGCTACGACGCGGTCGGCAATCCGGTCCGCACCACCTCCGCCGAAGGGCACGATACCCGCCGCGAGTTCGACGCCCTCGGACGTTTGACGAAGCTGATCGAGCCGGTCGCGGCCGACAAGGCGATCACCACGACGTTCGGCTACGACGCGGCCGGCGCCCGGACCCGGCTGACCGACGGGCGCGGCCACGCCACCTGGACCGCCTACAACGGCCTCGGCCTGGTCGCATCCGTCACCGAACCGGCCACCACCGCTCACCCGGACGCCGGCGACCGCACCTGGACCCACACCTATGACGCGGCCGGCAACCCCGTCTCCACCCTGCTGCCCGGCGGGGTGCGCATCGACCGCGTCTTCGACCCCTTCGGGCAGGTGACCAAGCAGACCGGCGCCGGCGCCGCCGTCGCCCCCCCCGAACGGAACCTCACCTACGATGCGGCGGGTCGGCCGACCGCGATCGGCGACTACGGCCTGGAGTACAACGACCGCGGACTGCTGGTCAGGGTCACCAAGGCCGGCAGCCAGGTCGCCGCCTACGCCTACGACGCCCTGGGCAACCCGACCCAGCGCGTGGACGGCACCGGCACCGCGGCGTTCACCTGGGACGACGGCAGCCGCCTGAAGACCGCCACCGACCCGGTGACCGGCCGCACCCTGACCTACGGCTACGACAAGGCCGACCGGCTCACCAGCCAGAGCGCCGCGGGCCCGGCCACCGTCCAGAGCTACGGCTACGACGCCCTGGACCGGCTGACCTCGCACACGCTGACCGGCAGCGGCGGCACCGAGCTGTCGAAGATCGCCTACGGGTGGGACAAGGACGACAACCTCACCACCAAGACCACCTCCGGCACCGCCGCAGCCGGCGCCAACACCTACGGCTACGACCACGCCGGGCGCCTGACCTCCTGGACCGCCCCCGATGGCAAGACCGTCGACTACGGCTGGGACGAGGCGGGCAACCGCACCAAGGCCGACGACAAGACGTTCGCCTACGACGAGCGTAACCGGCTGACCTCCGGCGCCGGCATCGACTACACCTACACCCCCCGCGGCACCGTGGCGAGTGAGACCACCGGCGGGAAGACGAAGAACCTGGTCTTCGACGCGTTCGACCGCATGATTTCCGACGGCGAGGCCACCTACGGCTACGACGCCCTGGATCGGATGACGTCGCGCACCAAGGGCGCCGACCAGCAGAAGTTCACCTACTCCGGCCTCAGCAACGACCTCGCCACCGTCACCGACGGCACCGGCGCCGTCCGGGCCAAGTACGGCCGCGACCCGTTCGGCGACCTGGTCAGCCTGTCCGAAGGCGGTGATCCCGCGCTGGGGGTGATGAGCGACCTGCACGGCGACGTGGTGGCGACCTTCTCCGGGACCGCGCTCGCCGACTCGGTGGCCTACGACCCGTTCGGGCAGGTCATCCAGCGCACCGGCATCAAGCGGTCGGTTGGCTATCAGGGTGAGTACACCGATCCCGACAGCGGCAAGGTCAACATGCACGCCCGCTGGTACCAGCCGGGCACCGGCGGCTTCGCCTCCCGCGACAGCGCCACGCTGGCACCGGACCCGTCCGTGCAGGCCAACCGCTACACCTACGGCAACGCCGGCCCGCTGACCAACATCGACCCCAGCGGCCACGAGGCGATCCAGACCGGCGGCACCACCAGCGCCGGAGGCAGCGGCGGAAGCGGTTGGTCCTCCGGCGGCAACGTCATCGACTTCAGCGCCTACTACGACCGGCAGCGCATCGGCTGGGACACGCCCATCGTCCCGTGCAGCGGCCAGGGATGCCTGTATACCTGGCACCAGCCCGGCGGTGACCCGGTGTTCACCGGCACCAGCGATGAAGAGCGCGCGTGGTGGGAGGAGCGCTACGGGGACTTAGCGTGGGCGCCCCAGTTCAAAGACGCGGATGCCAAGAAGTGGAACCTGCTGCCCAACGGCAGGCCCCGGCCGAAAGGCATCAGCGAAGACGAGTTCTGGGGCGCATCAGAGGAAACCCGCCAAAAGTTCCTGGTGATGTACAACGTGAAGCAGATGTACAGCGCCGACGTGACCGACGCGGATATCACCGCCTACTGGCGCAAGATCAACCCCCCGCAGTACCACCTCCCCGCAGGAGGTTACGACCCGTGCAACTCTGACCCCAACGGCAAGGAGTGCAGGAAGCTTATCGAGAAAAAAACGTGGCATGATTTGATTAATTTGACCTGCCACAAGAAGGGCTGCAAGGACTTCAAGCGGCACAAGACGACGAAAGCGGACTTCGAGCGTGCGGAGGCTTGGAGGGATAAACACAAATGCTACCTCCCCCGGGGTCATTCGCCACTTTGCGATATCGGCACCGAGATGATCATGCGCGGTGGGTCTACCAGCTCGGCCGACGAGATCAAGAAGAACCCCTGCACCTATCTCGTCTGCCACGATGGTGACCCCGCAGGGGCTTTAGCCTGCAACTGCCTGATCGAGAAGCCGTGGCCGGAAATGACCATGGGCCAAATAATCGAGTCCTCCTTCGGTTCGAGCAGAATAGGAAGAGGAACTAGAAGCGGCCTTAATCCGTGCCGCAGCAGCTTCGTTCCCGGCACCAAGGTCCTCATGGCGGATGGAACCTATAAGGCCATCGAGGACGTGGAGGTCGGCGACGAGGTCATGGCCACCGACCCCGAGACCGGCGTCACCGGCCCCAGAACCGTCACCGCGCTAATCGAGAGCGAAGGCACCAAGACCCTCGTCCAGATCACCACGGGCGCCCACGACGACGGCAACGACGTCATCGCCACCGACAGCCACCCCTTCTGGGTCCCCGCACTACGCGAATGGGTGACCGCAGGACAGCTGCGGCCCGGCATGTGGCTGCGTACCTCGTCCGGCACCCACGCACAGATCACCGCGGTCAAGATGTGGACGATCCGCCAGCGCGTCCACAATCTGACCATCGACGACCTGCACACCTACTATGTGCTTGCAGGATCTACGCCAATCCTCGTTCATAACAGCAATTGCAAGATCACACGCGCCCAAGCTGACGACATCGCTAAATATCTGGGTTACACGAAGACCAATAAGAGATCTGCGGGTGGAGCCTCCATTTGGGAGAACAAGAACGCGCCGGCTGGACAGCCTCGCTACATCACCTGGGACAGAACCGGACATAAGGGAGGGGTATTTAAGGGAGCCAATTTCAAAAATCCTTTCCAGTCGACCAAGGATACAGCTCGAGACGGAACGTACGCTTTGGATATTTCGCCGACAGGAAAGGTGTCGGGACTTAAATGGATAGCGAAATGATTGCCGAAGTTATCGTCAGTCCCTGCGACGAAGGTGTGCGAGTCGGACTTTCCGAAGCGCATGGTTGGAACGCCTACGCTGCGGAGCTACGCAGCGCGCTCGGAGTAGTGATCGACATAAGCGGCGTGGGTACTTTGGAAGTTAGCGAGTTGCTGGTGAGTCGGCCACTGCCTGACCGGTACCGCATGCTCCGCAATGGATGGGAAGTCAGTCGAGCGGAAGCGATGGATCTTGTCGAAGGCATGGCGGCCGGATACGGACCGTACTGTCGGCTTTCTAGAACAGGAAGGCTTCGTGTTGAGTCCGGCTGGGACGGCGCTGTGCATTTCTACGTGCCGTCGAAGATTGCCAATGAAATAGTTGGGCTCCGTAGCGGGAATCTGAGCCTCGAGTGGCGCATCGCGGCGCCGGAGCCCGCGGATGTGTCGAGATTTGTCGAGGCTGCTGCGGACGACGACTTCTGGAAAGCGGTAACGGCGGTCGCCAGGAGGGTGACTCTGCTGTGCGAGCGCTGGGCATACGGGGCCTACGGTTGCAGATGGTTCCGGATAACTCCAGATAACGCTGCGGAGGTAGCCCAAGCCGTTCGGCCTCGGTCCCTCCTCTGCGTTGTTACCGATCCGGACCTACGGCTCGAACCAGCTCTCCTAGATGGTGACTTTACCGCTTTTAAGGATCCGCTGACGTCTGGGGAACTGGCTTACTGCGCGTATCCAGACGGTGCCGCTGATCTCGCCGAAGTGACCGACGGCGGGTTTTCGTTTATGCTCAAGGACTCGGCATTGGTTAAGTGGTGCGCTGTGGTGCCAGACCCTGACGGAGTGGTCAGAGGGCAGTGGGAGGATTTTAGGGAGATGTAATTGGGTTCACCCCGACGGCGCCTCCCCGATACGCGGCCGGTCACGCCATCGAGCGCGTCCCGGCCGACGCAGGAGGGCGACCCGAGGTGATCACGCGGGCGGACCCGTCGGCGGGGCCTGGCTGAGCCTGCGCTTCAGCCTCGACGGGACCGGCCGCCACCTGCTCCACGGCCCAGGACTCTCGAAGACATCCCACAGTGCTAACCTCGACATTTCACGATCTTCGTGTGCTCGGCTGAAGCGTTCGGCTACGGTGTGTTTTCGCGACCTGACCAGCGCAATCACCCGGCTGTCGCGCCGGATGGGCGGGGTTCCACTGGCCCGTTGGATCCTTCCTGCTCGTCGTGGACACGGGTTTCCGCTGGTCAGGTCGGCGCGGGTAGAGCCTGCAGGCGGGTGACGGCCGTGGCGATCTGATCAGCCCAGGGCCAGCGCGCGGCGAGGCGCAGGCGGACACGGCGTCCCCCGCGCACCAGCCGCCCGGCCACCGCCGGCAGGCGCAGCCGCAGGCGTTTGGGCTCATAACGGCGGGCCGGACCGTCCAGGGCGAGCAACTGCATCCAGGCGATCAGCTCACAGGCCAGCGCCACAAGCTCGCACCAGATCTCGTTCTGGGTGAAGTCGTGCAGCGGCAGGTTGGCCAGCCCGGTGTCCTTGGCGCAGCGGATGCGGTCCTCGCAGCGCGCCCGGCGGCGGTGGCATGGTTCCAGGTCGGCGAGCTGACCGCCGCGGGTATTGGTGACGAAGCAGGTGAAGCGGTGTCCGCCCGCGTCGGTGAAGCGCAGTCGCGCGCCCGGATGCGGGCGTTCTCTGCGGATGATGACGCGCATACCGCCCGGCCAGGAGGACAGATCGAGCATGCCGGTGATCTCGGCGACCCAGGCGCCGGGCCTCACCTGGCCATCGGCGTCGTAGGCGGGCGTCCATGCGGTGGCGGGCAGGGCGAGGATCGCGTTTTGGGTGTCGTCGGTGAGGGGGAAGCCGATCGAGTACCTCGGCCATCGGCCCGGCCGGGACGGCCAGGACAGGAACGGGCGGGTGCCGCCGCCGGCATCGGCGCGGATCAGGATCTGGCGGCGCAGGTGTTTGGGGAGTTGGGCCTGGGCCAGGCGGACCGCGGTGATGTGGTCGGCGGCGGTGTTGGAGCCGGCGTTGCCGGGCCGCAGCATGATGGCCAGGGGTTCGCCGGAACCGGCGGCGCCGTGGTCGGCGAAGACGGTCAGGGGGTGGAAGCCGAAGGTCTTCTTCCAGGTCGGGGCCGCGTGCTGTTTGTCGGAGTGGGCGATGACGACGGTGGCGTCCAGATCGATCGGGATCAGCTCACCGTCGACGCCGGGAGCGGCGGGTCCGGCCAGGTGCCAGGCGCGGGCACGAGCGGTGGCGCGGGCGGCGCGGATGGCCTTCAGCGCACGGGTGGAGCCGGTCGATGAGCCGGGAGACGGTGGGGTCGGAGGCGACGGGGCCGAACAGCTCCGGTTGGGTGCGCAGCAGGGCGAGGTCGGCCAGGCAGTCACCGCCCAGGGCGAGGGTGAGCGCGAGGTCGGTGATGGTCGTGCCGGGGTCGTGGATCGCGTGGGCGGGCCGCCACCGCTGGAGTTCTTGGGAGAGGGCCTGGTCCAGGCCGGTGACGCGCAGGGTCTCGAGCAGGAGCAGGGCGCCTGTGTGGGAGATGAGGCCGGGTCCGTCGGCGGACACGGTGATCTTGCGGTGGGAAGGGGTAGTCTTCACGTGAAAAGTGCCTCGTGGACTGGTGGGGACGGGACCTTAGACAAGCCCGATCCTTGCAGGTCACAGGCGCTTTTCTCATATAAACGATCAAGCTCGGCGAAATTCACCGCGAAAGCCCGAGGCTAAGCCGTCAAGCGAGCGGCCCCTACTGGCCGATCACGGCCGCCGCGAGATCCGCCGCGTGAAGCTCTGCACCGTCCGACCCGGCCTGCCCTTCCCCCACACCGCCCAGGCCATCCAGGTCAAACGCCGCCGCACCGACCACAGGACCGGCACGACCACGATCGTCACCGTCTACGCGATCACCAGCCTGCCGCCCGGCCGTCTCACCCACGCCCACCTCGCCGCGCTGATCCGGCCACTGGAGCATCGAGGCCCTACACCACATCCGTGACGTCACCTACCGCGAGGACGCATCCAAGGTCCGTACCGGTGCCGCACCTCGGATCATGGCGAGCCTGCGCAACCTGGCCATCGGCCTGGCCCGTCTGATCGGCTGGACCAACATCGCCGCCGCTACCGATCACTACCGCAGTCACCCTGCGGACGGTCTTTAGAGGGTGTCTGAAAAGTCATGATCGGGATGCTCCGAGGCGGTGCAGGAGCAGCATGCAGGTCGCGGCGTAGATGACGCTCTCCGACGTCGCGATCAGGTACTCGTAGTCACGAGACAGTCGTCGATAGCGGCCCAGCCAGGCGAAAGTCCGCTCCACGACCCAGCGCCGCGGGATCACCCCGATGCGCGGTACCTCGCGAGGTGGTGCGTCGTTCCTGGCCCAGGTACCGCGCATACCGCCGTCGCGGCGCACCACGATCTGCACCCTCACCCCGAGCGCTTCTCGTGCCCAGCCGATGAACCGGTCCCCGCGATAGCCCTGGTCGGCCCATACGTGGTGGAATCTCGGGAAGCGGTCGATGCTGCGCGACAGCACCACCATCGCCCCTTCCCGGTCACCGGCGTTGGCGGGGCTGACGCAAGCGCCCAGCACGATGCCCAGGGTGTCGACCAGCAGGTGCCGTTTGACTCCGAGGACCTTCTTGGCACCGTCGTAGCCGTGCAGGCCGCCGCGTTCGGTACCGCGCACGCTCTGGCTGTCGATGACCCCGGCGCTCGGTGTGGGATCGCGCCCCTGACCGGCGCGCTCCTGCTCACGCAGCACCGCCAGGGTCTCCTCCCACCAGCCGCCGATCCGCCATTGCCGCCAGTAGTGGTAGACCGTCTGCCAGGGCGGGAAGTCGTGCGGCAGCAACCGCCAGGCGCAGCCGGCCCGCAGCCAGTAGGAGATCGCGTCCACGATCTCCCGGCGCGCGTGCAGTACCGGGCGGCCGCCGCTTTTCGGGGCGGGGACCAACGGCTCCAGCAGCGCCCATTCGGCGTCGGTGAGATCGGTTGGGTAGGGGCGTCGGGGGTTGGGCATGGGGGCCTCCCCCGCCCAGCAACGCACATCCGCAGGCAGCTGAACAGCGACGCGAGCGCCAGCTTTTCAGACGTCCTCTAGGCCGCGTATTGGGTTGTGATCAAGGGGTGGCCCGAGTGAGCTCTTTGATCCAGATCATCGCGGCGCGAAGGTGGAGGCCGGCGAGGTAGCTCGCAGGCGTCTTGTCGTAGCGGGTGGCGATGCCCCGCCAGGCCTTCAACTTGTTGATCAGACGCTCGACGGTGTTCCGCTCCTTGTACAGCTCGGCGTCATGGCCGACAGGCCGGCCGCCCCTGCTGCCCTTCTTCTTCCGATTTGCGGCCTGGTCCTTCTTCTCCGGGATGACCGCCTTGATGTGGCGACTCCGAAGGTAGGTGCGGTTGCCGCGGGAGGCGTAGGCCTTGTCCGCGGCGACCGCGCCGGGCCGGGTGCGGGGACGGCCGACCGGCCCCCGCACCCGTATCCCCTGCAACACCGGGATGAACTGCGGGCTGTCGGCGGCCTGCCCTGCGGTCAGGACGAACGCCAGCGGGCGGCATTCACGGTCGGCGGCGAGGTGGATCTTGCTGGTCTGCCCGCCCCTGGACCGTCCGAGCAGGGCGACTTTCAGCCGGATCCTGCGCCGACGCCGGACGCGTCGCCGCTCTTCTGCTTCGGGATCGTTTGCGGCGTTCTGCTCTTGTTGTCCCTCCTGCCCGCCCCCTTTTGCCGGGCCCTGTCGTCTTCGGCGGCCTTCTCCAGCGCGGTGAGGAGGTCCTGGCGAAGGTGCATCCCGGCGGCGTCGTGGTGCGCCCGGGCGGTGGTGGAGTCCACGCTGACCAGGGACAGGTCCACCTCGCCGCGCGTGGCGGCCTGCGCGATCAGGCCTTCCAGTAGGGCTTCGAAGACGCCGGCGTCCCTCCAGTGCCGGAAGCGGTTGTGGACGGTCGGCCAGGCGCCGAACTCCCGGGGCATCTCCCGCCACTGCCCGCCCGTCCGAAACCGCCAGATCACGCCCTCGAACTGCTGTCGCAGCCGCTCGGGGTACGGGCCGTACCTGCCGATCGGCAGGTACGGCTCGATGAACTCCCATTCCTCGTCCGTCAGTTGCGTGCGCGTCACGCCCGACGGTCTACCGGATCGGTCCCCGCAGTAGGGATGAATCCCCGCAATTGATCGCAACCCGATACGCGCCCTAGTGCGGTGACCGCATAGGTTCACCGGGTCGGGTGATCACGCGGCGAGCGGGAGAGGGCGTCCGCCCCAGCGGATGCCCTTTTCGCTGCGGACGCGAGCCCGCTCCCGGCGCTGGGCGGCCAGCACATCGGGGTGACGGGCGTGGGCGTTGCGCCAGCGCAGGTAGGCATGCAGGGCCCGGGTCTGCACCACATGGTTGGGATGGTCGGAGCCGGCGATGGTGAACCGCCGCAACGGCCCGAAGTGCGCCTCGATCGGATTGGCCCAGGAGGCATACGTCGGAGTGAAGCACAACTCGACCTTGTTGCGCCGGGCCCAGGCGCGGATGCGCCAGTTCTTGTGCGCCGAGAGGTTGTCGCAGATCACGTGGATCGGAGCGCCGTCCGGGCGGGCGGCCCGGATCGATCTCAGCGCGGCCCAGGTGTGGTCGATGCCCTTGCGGCGCCGGTTGACCCCCCACAGGCGGTCGTCGCCGACGGAGTAACAGCCGTGGAAGTAGGTGATCCCATGGATGCGGCGGTAGGTGGCCGGCAGCCGGTCCGGCCGACCGCGCGGCGCCCAGCCCGATCCCGCGGTGGGGCGGATGCCCAGCGGCCCGAACTCGTCGAAGGCGAAGACCCGGCCGGGGTCATGCTGCAGGACGTGCTCGATCCGGTCCAGTTTGGCGTCGTAGTCCGGATCGGTGGACTCCTTCCAGGTCGTGGTGCGCTGGAAGGTGATGCCGCGGCGGGTCAGCAGGCGGCGCAGCGTCTCGCGGCCGATGCCGATCATCCAGCCGGGTGCTTGACGCAGGTAGGCGAGGAGCTTGCGGATCGACCAGCGGGTGAAGGGCTGGCCGAGTTTCGTCGGGCGGGTAGCGGCCGTCGCCGCGACGAAGTCCTCCTGTTCAGGGCTGAGCAGGCGGGGACGGCCTCCCGCCCACCGAGGGTCCAGGGCCGCCAGGCCGATCTCGTTGAAGTGGTGGATCACATCGCGCACGGTGTCCTCGTCGGCGGCGACCAGGCGGGCGATGACCGGGACGGTGTTGCCGCCGGCCGAGGCGAGCAGCATCATCGCGCGCCGGTAGCGCACCGGGCTGGTGCTGCCCCGGCGCACGATCTGCTGGAGCTTCCGGCCTTCTTGATCGGTGAGTCTTCGGATCCTGACGGGTTCTGCCACTGTGTCTCCCCATGCTGAGCTGGATCTTTCGACTCATATCCAATCCATCCGGGTCTGACCACCGTGAGCAGCAACCCGGTGAACCTATGTGGTCACCGCACTAGCTACTCGGTGTCACAGCATGAGAACGCTTCGACCATGGAGCCCGTCCCCTTGAAGTGCGTGACCAGCGACTGGCGGCAGTCCGGTCACTGCTCGAAGACACGCTCGACGACCGCGGCCTGTTCGGTGCGGCCGGCGCGGAAGTACCGGCCGGTGGTGTCCAGCGACGCATGCCCCAGGAGGGCCTGGATCGGGGCGGGATCGGTGCCGCCTTCGCGCAGCCGGGTGGCGTAGGTGTGGCGCAGCCGGTGCGGCCGCAGGCCCGGGACCGGCATCGTCGCCGACGACCAGAACGGCCTGGGTGATGCCGGAGGCGGTGAGCGGGCCGCACTGGCCCGTTCACAGCGGCCCCTCCGCGGTGCCGCGCACCTCCAGCCAGGCGGCCAGGTGCTCGCGGGCGGGTGCGGCCAGCGGGACGGTGCGGATCTCGTCGCCCTTGCCGTGCAGCCGCAGGTGCCCGGTCCGTGCGGTCAGCATGACGTCGCAGGCCTCCAACCGGGCGCACTCTGCGACCCGGGCCCCGGCGTACAGCAGAATGGCCACGATCGCGCGGTCCCGGGCGCCGCGGCGGGCCGCGGCCGTTCCACCCGGCCCTGCTCGGTCCGGGTCAGGGCGTCGGGCTCACCGGATTTGGGGACGCGGGCGCGCTTGACGTCGATACGCAGCCCGAGCTGGGTGTACAGCAGGGTGACGGCGGCCAGGGCGTGGTTGATCGAGGCGGGGGGCGGACCGGGTACCTGCAAGGTGCCGCCGCCAGGCTGTGAGGGCGGGTGGAAGCCGCCGCGGTCTACCGGGCGGCTTCTTGAATCGACTCAGTGAGGTGATCCCAGCGAGATTGATTCGGACAACAGGGCATTCTCGGGCGCCAACGGTGCCGGTCAGGCACATACGCGGGTAGATCCACGAAGCCCGGAAATGGGCGTGGAGCCCCCGGTAGAACGGTTCTCACCACAAGATCGTTCACTGTCGGAAGGCCCCAAGTGATCACCTATCGTGCCACGCTCGACGTATCAAGGGAACTCGCCCAGTACATCGGCAGGCTGCTGCGCGCCGAACGCCACCACCGCGGCACCCGCCGCCACACCAGGGCCCTGACCTGCTTCCGGCAGGCCGTACTGGCCTTGCGCTGGGTCCGCGACGGCACCGCCCTCGGCCGCGACCACGGTATCTCCCGCGCCACCGCCTACCGCTACCTCGATGAGGCCATCGCCGTACTCGCCGCCCAAGCCCCCGACCTGCACCAGACCCTGGAACAGACCACCGCCGACGAACTCGGCCACCTGATCCTGGACGACAAAGTGATCTCCTCCGACCGCTGCGCCGAACCGACCACCAGCGTCAAAGGCGAGCAGATCGACCTGTGGTACTCCGGCAAGGCCCACGAGCACGGCGGGAACATCCAGGCCCTGTTCGCCCCGGACGGATTCCCCCTGTGGATCTCCCACGTGAGCCCCGGATCCGTCCACGACCTGACCGCCGCCCGCACCCACGTGCTCGGCGCCCTGTACGCCCTGGCCAGCTGGCACGACATCCCCACCCTCGCCGACAGCGGATACGAAGGCACAGGCCGCGGCGTTCTGACCCCCGTCAAGCAGCCGGCCGACGGCACCACCCTCGCCCCCGGCAACCGCACCTACAACCAACTCCTGCGCAGCCTGCGCTGTCTCGGAGAACGCGGCTTCGCCCTGCTCACCCAGCGCTGACGGACCCTCCAGCACATCACCGCCAGCCCCAGCAAAATCGATGACATCGCCCGGGCCGCGCTCGTTCTCGTCCATTACGAACACGGCTACCTCAAATGAAAGTCGCTGAGATCACCTCAGTAGACGATGTATCGCTAGATCGTTGATCCACCATTCGGCGGGACACTACCAGACCGGAAATACATAATCCACGCCTGGCGTGTGATCAAGTGCTTTTTTCAGCGTCTCGACTGCACCGGGAGAATCGGTCTTGACGTAGATGGCTTCCTGATCGACTGGGCCGGGAGTGAAACTGCATAGACCGTCGGGGCAGTAGGAGGTCAGGACCTTCGTCGCGAAAGCACTATCCTCGTAATAAATCTTGTCGACGTCCACGAGCTGCAGAATTTTCTCGACGATGACCTCTCTGTCCTTCTCCGTCGCAATACGGGCCTCTACATTTTCGACCTCAAAAATGGGGGAGCCAGCAACGGTCAATACGACCTGCACATCCGCCTTGCCTGTCCAGAAGTTGTAGGGAATTCGCACCAGATTCACCGGAACCGGCGACTTCGCTAGTTCTTTGGAGATCTTCGGGATGTCGCTCGCCTCACGGGCCATCCCCACAAAATGCGCCTGGACACCGCAGACGTTGCTCATCTCCGGAGGCGCTCCCTCCGCCTGCCGTTTGCTGTAGGCCGTGAGACTCTCGATCTCCGGCACGGAGCGGAGCAACTTCTCGACAGCGGGCTGCGTCTTCGGCGTCAATCCTTCCACCGAGCATTGCAGGACCATGAACCTCCGCTGCTCAGGCCAGGGGCCGTCCGGCGGGGAAAGGGCACCTTGTGAGCTCCCCCCGAGAAACCAGGCAACACCTGCTCCACCGGCGATGAGGAGTACGGCCATGGCCGATACGACTGTCCACAACCGCGAACGCGGCTTGGACACCCCCTCACCGGGGATCGCTTCGGCTGCTGAGTACATGGTCTCGCCGAGTGGGGCGTAGGTGTGCGCTCCCTGGCAGACCCGCTGTCGATCAACACCGCCGAGGCGGGCATGGGCCGCATCGCCTTCCTGCTTCTGGCCCTGTTCGCCGAGATGGAACATACCTACTGTAAGCATTACTAATGCATTAGATGACATTCGGAAGTGACGCCACCCTTCGTTTCCGCCTCAATCTCGTATCTGTTGCTACACCATGGCCCTGCAGCAAAATAATAAACTAGAAACGTTGGCCAAAAATTAGCGCCCTTGCTGTATCTATCCCATTGCTTAGCGTGCACCGCCTCATGCTTCAAGAGGGTGGGGGATTGCTTGTGCAGAGGCTTCCCCGTAAGCATTACATCTCCCAGAGTTGTCGCCTTGTAGGCGTAATGATCGTCCTTCTTGAGGCCGCCGCAGACCGTCAATCCATTTCTAGGATCACGGCGGCATTTTTCGGATCCATTCTCCTTTTCTGCCCACTTAAGCAGCTCTCTTTTGAACTGCTTATTGCCGATCAGGGGAGATGTGCTTGCGAGGAACTCGAACAGACTTACCGGCTGGCGATTCTTTTTTAGAAGCTTCACCTGCTCAGGCTTCGCCCTGCACCCACCCTTCTCGTATCCATCTTGGCAAAAATTCCTACGGAATTCCTCCCACTTCTCCTTGATTAACCTTCTACACTCTCTATTCTTTAATTTATCCTTGCACTTCTCTAGAGTGTGCATGTATTTACCTAAGGCGGAAGATGATGAATTACCACCTCCTGCGGGGAGGTGGTACTGCGGGGGGTTGATCTTGCGCCAGTAGGCGGTGATATCCGCGTCGGTCACGTCGGCGCTGTACATCTGCTTCACGTT
>NZ_JABTEX010000012.1 GCF_015711645.1 Planomonospora sp. ID82291 | reverse complement strand
ACGGGTCGTGCGCGGCCCGCCCTTCGCTGCCGGGGGTTGTGTAGCGAAGAACTGACGCTTGCGTCCTGCTCCGACCTGGGACGATCGGCGGCGACGGCGTCGGCCGTACGGCCGCACGGGCGATCACGCAGCTCAGCCCGGGTACGCGCCTGAGGCGCGACCGGCCGCAGATCCACGGGTCCCGGATCAAATCCGGCAGCGGGCTGCGTTACCGTGGAAGCAGTGAGGGGAGACAAGTACTCGCCTTTCTTGCTGTGAAAGGCTCGACCCGAGAGTTTGGCGACTGGACGGGTCGAGCGGGTTGAACCGGCGGTCCCGGTAGGCGATGAGCTGCGCCTACCAGGGCCGCCGGTTTCTGCGTTGGGAACTGATCCTGCCCGGAAGAGGGATTAACGTCTCGGCGATCGCCTGCAAGAGCTGCAGACGGCTGCCGGAAACGGCGCAATCAGGTGATGTCCCAGTCGTACTCCAGGGTCCACAGGTGCGTGGGCATCACGTGCAGGCAGACCTCGACGGCACGGCCGTCCTCGGTACGTCCGATGTGCGTGATCTCGTAGACGCGCTGGTCCTCGGTCATCTTGAGGAACGCCGCCTCCTCAGCAGTCGGAGGACGTACCGAGATGCGCTCAGTGATCCTGACCTGGGCGTATCCCAGCTCGCGGAATCTACTGATGATCCCGCCTGGACCAGAGTCGGGCTGCTCCAGGGCCGTGCCCTCCGCGATATCGACCGGGATATACGAGTCCGCGATCTGAACGGGGAAATCGTCGGCGCCCATACGGCGGGCGCGAACGACGGTCACCTCGTCGGTGGACACGCCGAGGATCTCGGCGACTGGGGCCGGCGGAGCGATGCGCTCGATGCTGGTCTCGATACGAGGTTCGCGGCCCAGCGCCCGGACCTCGACATCGAATGCTCCCCGGCCGGTGTCCCGGGTCGCTGCGTGATAGCGGCTGGTGGCATTGCGCAGGATGGGTGCCAAGTCAGTCACGTACATCCCCTTTCCACGGTGTATGCGTACGAGGCCCTCTGCGACGAGGACTCGGATGGCGTCGTTGACGGTGGCACGGGAGACGCCTAGCTGAGTAGCTAGCTCGTCTTCCTTCGGGAGGGCGCCACCCCGCGGGGGGTCGCCGCCCTGGATCGCTGCGCGGATCCGATCCGCGACTTGCCGGAATCTGCTCCGGTTCGGGGTGATGCTCATAGGCGCACTCTACCCAGTACGTACCGTGTAGTCACTGCATGATCGTCACTAGGTACCGCCTACTTCTTGACAGCCCTCACGGCGAGAGGTCTACTCAAGGCATTGCACGGTACGTACCGCGTAATGCAGGCGGCTCCGGTGGTCAGACCGGAGCCGCGTGGACAACTGCTGGTTAGGAGCAGAGCCCATGGGAGCCATCATCCCCCTGATCGCCTGTCCCCGCACCGCCTCCACCCTGGACATCCGCCCCCTCGCCTACGCCCTGTCCCGGATGACGCCCGGCCTGACCGAGCTGATCCTGCCCGGTGAGGACTGGGACTCCCTGATGGTGCGCCGCGACGCCGCCCGCGACATCCTCGACGAGCTGCTCCACGAGTACGCCGCCGAGACCGCCGAGGCGGTGACCCGGTGATGGAGTTCCTCGTCGTCCTCACCTTGGCCAAGGCGGTCCACAACGGGATACGCCAGGCCACGATCATCCGGACCGTCACGGCCGGCCCCGGCTCGACCCGCGAGGGCCTGCTGAGTTGGGCGCTCAACGAGGCCGGTCCGGAGATGGCCGGCGCCAACATCGTGTTCTTCTCCGCCGAGCCCAACGCCCTGCCCACCCCCCTCAAGGCGGTGAAGGGCTGATGGACAACTACATCTTCTCCGGCGCAGTGCGCGGCCTGCGCGAGGACCTCCAGGAGATCGCCGCCGGAATCGGCAAGGCCGACCAGCTCCGCGAGGACCTGGCCGACCTCGGCAACGGCCTGGCCGACATCAAGACCGAGATCGCCGACCTCACCGCGGCGGTGCGCGAGCTGACCGACCTCATCGCCACCGCCCAGAAGCGGCCGCGCGGCATCGGGCGGGCGCAGGTCATCCGGGCGGCCCTGGTGGCGCCCCTGGTGGCCGTCTGCCTCACCGCGGCCCTGGTCCTGGCCATGGCCGCCGCGGGGGTGATCTGACATGAAGACCGCTGACCGGCGCATCGTCCGCCCCGTCGCTCTGACCACCGCCATGTTCTGGCCGGAGGACTCCAACGACGACGAGATCAACGACCACACCAGCGTCCTGGACGTCGTGGTGACCTCTCTGGTCTACGACCCGGCCGACCCGCTCGCGGTCACCATGACCTCGCACCGGCGCAGCACCGGCGTCCAGCACGACCGGGACCACGTCTTCGCGCGGGAGATGCTGAACGCCGGGATCACCCGCCTGGTCGGCAAGGGCCGCATCTCGATCGGTCCCGACGCGGTCTTCCCCGACCGGTGGATGGTCATCACGATCAACCCGCACCGGCCGGACCGCTGGCCGGTCTCCGTCCCCACGGTCGAGGTCGAGGGCTTCCTGTGGGACACCTACGCCCGGGTGGGCCCCGGCGAAGAGCAGGTCTCCCCGGACTGGGAGAGCGGTCTGCGCTCCCTGCTGGGAGGGACGCCGTGAGCACCGTGACCACGCACGCCGCGATGTTCCCCGGCCGCCTGGACCTGGTCGCCGAGGCCCGCGGATTCGTCGCGGGCCTGGTGGCCGGCCTCCCCTGCGCTGACGAGGTCGTCTTGTGCGCCTCGGAGCTGGCCGCCAACGCGATCGAGCACTCGGCGTCCGGTGAGCCGGGCGGCACCTTCCGCATCGAGCTGGCCGTGCTGAGCGGCACGGTCACGCTCACCGTCACCGACCAGGGCGAGTCCCTGGTCCCCCGGCAGCGGCGTCCCGCCTGCGAGGCCGGGCGCGGCCTGCTCCTGGTCGAGGACCTGGCCGACGACTTCACCCGCCGCGGCCGCCAGGCCGTCGCCGTCTTCGGCTGGAGGGAGGGGTCGTGAAGCTCGCTGCCCTGTCGCAGAAGCAGATCATGGCGGCGGAGAAGACCTTGAACGCGGGGATGTGGGCGATCACCGCCGGCGCCGTCCTGTTCTCCGTTCTGACCGTGACGCCACTGGTGGCGAAGGTCACCCCGGACGGCTGGGACTGGACGGCCCCGATCCTGCCTCTCGTCGTGGACGCGGCCGTGGTCATCGTGATCCGGCTCGATGCCACGGTGTCGCGGCTGGGAGGCAACGGCGGGGCCTGGCCGGTCATCCTGCGCTGGCTCACCGGCATGTTCACGCTCGCGCTGAACATCGGCGACAGCGCGCTGAAGGGCGACCGCGTCGGCGTCGCCGTTCACGCGGTCGCCCCGGCCCTGCTGATCGTGACCGCCGAGGCCGGGCTGGCCTACCGCCGGGCCATCGCCAAGGCGCTCGATCGGATCGAGCGTGAACAGGAGGCCGAGGCCGAGCGGAGGCGTGTTCACGAGCGCCGTGAACGCGAGGCCCGTGAACAGGAACAGCGGGAGCGTGAACAGCGCGAGCGGGCCGAGCGTGAACGCCAGCAGGAGCGGCAGGAGCGCCGTGAGCGTGAGGCCCGTGAACACGCCGCCCTGCTGGAGCAGCAGCGGCGCGACCACGAGGCGAAGATGGCCCGCGAGCAGAGAGAAACCGAGATCGCTCTGCGCCGCGAGGAAGCCGAGCGCCAGGAGCGCGAGCGGGAGCGGGAGCGCCAGGAGCAGGCGGCCCGTGAACAGCAGGAGCGGGCCGAACGCGAGCGCCGTGAACGCGAACGGCGGGAGCGCGAGGAGCGTGAACGCCAGGAGCGTGAACAGCAGGAGCAGGAGATCCGTGAACGGGCCGAGCGAGCGGCGCGTGAACGCCGGGAGCGCCAGGCCGTGAACGCTGCCGTGAACACCCGCAGGCCCTCCTCCGTGAACGCCCCCGTGAGGGCGCTCGTGAACGACGCGCGGCTGTCGGAAGCAGAGGCCCGCAGCCTCATCGTGAACACCCCCGGCGCGAGTGTGCGCGACCTCGCCGACAAGACGGGCTGGTCGATCGGCTGGGTCTCCAAGGTCCGCAATGAGCGGTCCGAAGAGCAGGGCCACGAGATCGAAATCGACCTGGCCGGAGGTGCGGCATGACGGCCGGCCAGGCGCCCCAGACCGCCGCGCCGGTCCGCCACCGGCCGCGCATCGCCCGCAGGCCCAGCATCACCGGCAGCCGCATCTACTGGCTGGTGTGCACCTGCGGGACCACCGGCCGCGAGTGGTTCGCCCGCGGCCCCGCGGTCGAGGAGCTGGAGCGCCACATCGCCACGCTGCCCCGTGTCCCGGCGGGCCAGGAGTGCCGCGACTCCAAGAGTCACGACCGCCGCGACTGGGAGCCGTGCTCCCTGTGCGCTGGCCAGCTCGCCCTGTTCGACCTGTAGCAACCCACCCGCCCGCGGCCGCCCGGCCGCGGGCTCTGAAAGGAAGACCCTGAGATGAGCACACCTTCGTCCGGCGGACCGGAGTGGTCCGGGGACATGCTGGACCGCCCGGAGATGGTCGCGGCGTTCACCGCCCAGCTCCGGAGGGTCCTGTCGGATCAGGCGGACTTCGTGGCCCGCATCCGGCGGGACGCCGAGGCGATGTGGGAGGCCAACCCGCCGGAGGGCTACGGCACCTTCGAGGCGTGGTGGCGGCACCGCTGGGTGGCCGGCCCGTTCGCCGAGATCCAGGAGCACATCGAGAAGGCCGCGACGCTGACGTTCCAGTTGGAGGCCCGCTACCGGCGCAACCGCCACGAGATCCCGGCCACCCGTCAGGCCGCCGCCCACGCCCGGCAGCAGGGCCCGCAGCTCACCCGGGGTGCGGGCCCGGTCGACCGGCCGACCCCGCGCAGGCCGGCGGGGCCCCGTCCGGCATCGGACGACGGCGGCTTTCTGGACCTGATCCGCGCCGAGCGCCGGGACCGGTCGGCATGAGCACCATGACCCCCGAGGACCGGCGGCGGCTGCACAACGTCGCGAAGTTCTGGAACGAGCGGCTGGCGGGCGCCGAGAGCGACGCCGACCTGGTGCGGATCTGCTTCGACCGGGCCAAGGCGGCGGCCCGGCGGGCGCAGCGCAGCGGCAACGCGCGGGCGATGCACGAGCTGGCGGAGCTGCTGGCGACCTGGGCCGAGCAGCAGGAGCGGGCCGAGGTCAACCGCCGCGCCCGTCACAGCGCGTGAGGTTCAAGTTCAAGTTCAGCGCGGCCCCCGGGCTCTTGCCGGGGGCCAAGGCGCGACGCGCGTACGCGCGACGCGCGAGTGTCCCCGATCCGGTCACCGATTGTCAACCCCCGATAGGAGACCAGCGTGAGCAAGAACGACGACACCGGCGGCGGGGACGTCCTGCCGTTCGTCCCCCGCGTGATCTTGCCGGGTTCCCTCGACGCCCCGGCGGCCGACCCTGAACCCGCCGCCGCGACCGGCCCCGCCGACGAGCAGGAGGGCGACGGGGCTCCCGGTGCGGCCGGCTCCTGGCCGCTGCTGCCGGAGGTCGCCGAGATGGGTCCGCCGCTGCACCTGACCGTGCCGCCCACGCCGACGCCGGGCGAGGACCCCGGCGCCGACGCCGACGGCGCGTTCACCCCGCCGCCGCCGGCCGATCCCGACAACCCGACCGCCCGCGAGGTGGCCGCGACCGCCATGGCGCTGGTGACGGCCATGGGAGTGGCGGCCGCCCAAGGCATGTGGCACCGCGCCCGGCACCGCCAGGCGCTGGCCGATCAGGCGCGCGCCACCGCGGACAAGGCGGTCGGCAAGGCGGCCGCCGCGGCCGGTTCCGCCGGACCGGGGGCGGGCCGTACGGGGGGAGGCGCCGGGTCGAAGGGGTCGAGCCCGTCGGCGCTGCGCTCCCTGGGTCTGGGCGCCCCGTCGAAGGGCTCACGGAGCCACGGCGGGTCCGGCAGGCCGAAGGGGGGAGGCAAGGCCCTCAGCGGCCCGCACAGCCCCTCACCCAAGGTGCCGGGGCCGACCGGCGGCAAGCACACGCCGGGCCCCAAGGCGACCCGGGGCGGCAAGGCCGTCCGGAGCGACCGGCGCAAGCCGTACCGCGCCAAGGGCAAGGACGGCGGCAAGCGCCGTTTCGGGTGGCTGCGGCGGGCAGGCGGCACCGGTGCGGGGAGCGGCAAGGGTGCTGCGTCCAAGGCGCTGAAGCCCGCCAAGAAGAACGTCGGCAAGGCCGCGCTGGAGACCGCCCGTCCGGGGGCCCGCCGGCTCGCGTGGAAGGCCCCCAAGGACGGTGGCAAGACCGGCGGCAAGGACACCGGGCCGAAGCGGTGGACGAGCGGCCGCACGGCACCGACCGGCAAGACGACCAAGAAGGCCACGACGAAGGGGCCCAAGGCCGGTCCCGGCAAGAAGAGCAAGGGCGAGGGTGGCACGACCGCGCCGGGCTCCACCCGTTCGTGGGCCCGTCGGCTCGCCTGGAAGGCCCCCAAGGACGGCGGCAGGACCGGCGGCAAGGGCAAGGCCGCGCCGGGCTCCAAGCGCTCCAAGACGGCCCGGGAGGAGGCGGCAGGCACGCACGGCACCACGAGGACTCGGCGCCGGTGGTGGACTCGCCGAACCCGGTCCGGCGGCACGAGGACCACGCCGAAGAGGCCGAAGACCTCCCGGGGCGGTCCCTGGCAGGAGACGACCCCGCCGCCGCCTCCTCCGCCGGGGTGGGAGGGGATGCGGCCTCCGCCGGCATCTGACCGGACGGTGAAGGTGACCATCGAGCGGGTCGACGAGCGCCCCTGGCCGCGGCCCGAGGCTGCCGCCCTCACCGTGGGCCAGGCGGCACCGGCTCCACCCCCCGCCGCCAAGCCGACCCCCCGCCCGACCCCGCCGCCACCACCAGCTCCAGAGCCGCAGGGAGACCAGCTCGTGAACATGCCCGTCACCAGGACCACGCAGTACGCCGAGGCCGACCTGACCATCTACGACGTCATCGACGCCGACGCCGACATGGCCGAAGAGATCACCGAGGGCGTCGACGAGGCGCGGGCGACGGCCGACGGGTGCGAGCTGCTGATGACCCGCCTGGAGGCCCTGCACGCCAAGGTCGTCGAGCTGAAGGTCCCCGGCGTGCTGGAGGGGATGGTCGTGGCGCTCATGGAGAAGACCGCGTCGGTCCGCGCCAAGGCCCAAGCCATCGCCGCCACGCTGCCCGCGGCCGCCGAAGCGATCTCCACGGCCGGGACCAACGCCGAGGCCCGTCACCGGCCCCTGGCGGACGCGGTCCGCGACGCCGGCCACATCCGCCCGGCCGAGCGCGACTACCACAACGAGTAGGAGGACGTCATGTCAGAGCTGGAGAGAAGCGAGACCGGCGGAGCGGTCGCGGCCGCCGGCGGGGTGCTGGAGACGGTGGTCCGCTACGGCATCGTCATCGCTCAGCTGACGATGGCCGGGATCAAGCTGCGCGGGCTCAGCGAGCAGGTCCGCTCGACCTACCGGTACGTGGAGGGCTGCTCGGCCAGCGTCGACCGGCTCGCCGAGCAGATGGCGGGTCTGGCCGTCGACGTCGACACCGTGTCCGAGCACCACGAGGCCGCGGCCGTCATGCGGTCGGTGCTGGCGGAGGCCGACGCGATGGCGGCCGCCACCGAGGACCTGGCCGCGCTGTTCGAGCTGACCGCCGCCGCTCACCAGGCCGACTACGGATCGGTCGCCGCGGCCGCCGACAGCATGCCGGTCCCCATGGCCGACGCCGAGTTCTACAGCAACCGCTGACCAGGAAGGAGACGATGATGACCCCGCCCCCGCCCGCCCTGCCGACGGTGGATGTGACGATCCCGGCCTGGCCCGCCGTGGACCGGGCGCGCCGCCGCCTGGACGTCGTGCGCAGCTGCACGGGCCGCGTGGCCACCGTCGCCGGCGGCGCCGCCGCGGCGCTGGGGATGTTCACCGGCGCGGCCACCGGAGCGTCCCTGCTGGGAACCGCGGCCCTGACGCTGGCCGGGCTGGCCACGCTGCGGCTGTGGAAGCCCGACGGCCACCAGAAGGCGACCGCCACCGCGCTGTACCTGGCGCCCGGCACCAGTCTGACCGCGCTGCTCTTGGCCGAGCAGATCGCGGCGGGCCCGCACTGGGGGGAGGCGCTGGCGCTGACCGTCTGGACCGCCGGGACGTGGGTGCTCCGCCCGGCCCGCGTCGGCCGACGGCTGCTCTGCCCTCCGCCGCCTCCCGTCCCGGTCGTCGACGTGGCGCCGGTGGACGACCTGGTCGACGCCCACCCGGTCGCCCGGTGGTGGGCCCAGCACGTCGCCATCGGGGGCGGGATCGCGCCCGGCACGCTCCTGGAGGGCATCCAGCGGACCGGTGAGTCCTCGATGCGGGCCGTCATCCGTTCGGCCGCCCCGGGCCGCCCGGTCCCGGACGTCTCGATCCGGAACCTGTCGGCGCTCATGGACATCCCGGAAGACGCGATCAGCATCGGGCCGGTGCCCGGCCGCGGAGCCGGGGTGCGCCGCCTGACGATCGGCCGGCCCGAGGAGGGCGACCCGGCGACGGTCTGGGCGCAGCGCATCGCCCCGGGCGCGATGCCCGGGACCGTGCTGACCGGCGTGCGGATCGGCCGCCCCGGTGCCACGACCACGAGCAAGGAGAGCACGGTATGAGCGTTCTGGCCGCCGCCCGCGATGACGTCGTCGAGCTGATGCTGGAGTCGCCGCAGGGCACGCCGATCCGCTACGACCTGGAGGCATTGTGCTCGGCGCTGGACATCGCCGACCCGACCCGCGTGGTCGTCGAGGTCGACGGGTCGCGGCGGCGGGCGATCGTCACGATCTACCCGTCCAACCCGCTGGCGGAGATGCCGCCGCCGTCGCTCAGCGACATGCTCATGGACCGGCAGGGGCGGATCGTGGTGGGCCGCTACCACAACGGCCGGCCAGCGAGAAGGAGGATGTTCGACCCGAGCACCGGGTCTGCGGTGCGGGCCATGGTCTTCGGCACGACCGGCGCAGGCAAGAGCAGGACGGTTCAGTACCTGCTGGCGTGTGAGAAGCGCAACCGCGTCGTGTCCTGGTACGGCGACCTCAAGGGCGGCCAGTCCGCCCCGGAGGCCGAAGGCCAGGTCGACTGGCGCGCGACCACCCAGGAGCAGGTCATCCTCATGCTCCGCTCAGCCGTCGCCGTCGCCCAGGAGCGGCAGCGCCGCTACAGCGCCGCCGGCCGCAACGCCTTCCTGCTCGGGAGACCGGACCCGCTGATCTCCGTGCGGATCGACGAGGCCAACCGGCTGCTGGAGCGCGGCGCCCCCTACCGGGAGGAGGCGACCTACCTGGTCAAGGAGCTGGGCCGCACCGGCCGGTCGGTGGGCATCGGTGAGGAGCTGGACGCCCAGGCCAGCCACCTGGAGGAGCTGGGCGGGTCCGACACGCTGCGTGCGATGCTCAAGGAGGGCGAGGTCACGCTGCTCAGGTGGAGCAGCGGCATGATGCGGCAGCTCGTGGCCGACGGGCTGCTGCCGACCGGCGACCAGCTCATGCCGATCCCCAAGAGCCTGCAGCCCCGCGTCCTGCGCAGCCAGTTCGACGTCCTCGGCGGCGACGAAGACGACGACGGCCCCGGCACCCAGGGCATGGGCTATCTGCTGTCCGGCCCGCACCCCACCGCGATGATGCGGCACTTCCGGATCGGCTCCATCACGCCGACCCCCGGCCTGGATCCGGAGATCCTCGCGCTGTACGGCGACGATGAGCCCGCCCGCCTGGAGGAGGCTTCCCAGCAGGCCGCCGGCGAGGCGTATGCCGCCCGCCACGACCCGGCCGCCATGGACGCGCTGTTCCAGGCGCTCCAGTCCGACCAGGAGCAGCAGCCGCGGACGGCAGGCGGCGGGCCTTCCGGCAGTCCCCGCCGGAGCGCGGCACGCATGGAGGAGCGCATCGTGTCGGCTCTGGCCGGTGCGGACGAGCCGCTGAGCGCCGACGACATCCTGGCGGCCGTCAACGCCGACGGCGGCCGCGAGGTCAAGATCGGGTCGGTCCGCACGACCCTGACCGCGCTGGTGGACAGCGGCGACGTCGTGCGCGCCGCGCACGGCCTGTACGCCCCGACCTCGAACTGACGTCAGTCATCCACCGTTTCCACGAGAGGAGAACTCCATGATCTGCCGACTCCGCGGTGGCACACCCCGAGTCCGCCGGGTACTGCACCTCAGCCGCCGCGCCGCAATGGATCCCGCCGAGGCGTTCGTGCTGGCCTTCCTGGAGGCCCGCTGCCGGACCGCTACCGCCGAGGATTTCGGCGCGGCCAGCGATGAGTGCGAGGAGTGGACGCACCTGGCGGTGCTGCAGCCCGAGCGGATCGCGCAGATCCGCGCGGCCGCGGCCTGGACCCCGTGGGGCCGCCCGGTGCGCCGCCTGCTGGCCTCGACCACCACCGGCCTCGCTGAGGCTGTCCACGGCACCCGCCGGTAGCTCGACGGGCGCGCACCAGCGCGGTCAATCCGCCAAGACCACCCGCGCCGGGCGCGCCCGTACCCCCTGATCCCTCGATCAGAAAGGGCACTGCCCATCATGACGCAGTCTCCCCCCATCACCGAGACCACAGCCATCGCCGCCCTGCACGCCCACCTGACCACCGCCACCGTCACCGCTGACGAGGTCCTGGACCTCGCGCTCAGCTGTCCGGTCCCCGGCCCTCGCGCTACCGCCCGCCGGATCACTACGGCGCTCACCCGGCTGCGGGAGCACCTGGCCGCCGTGGTGGTTGAGGCCGGCCGCCAGGCCGAGACTGACGCCCCGGCCGTCTCGCCGACGTCCGCGCCTGCACTGGCCGGGCAGACGGCGCCGAAGGCCCCCCAGGAGAACGCCGAGGAAACCCCGGCACCGGCCCGCAGACCTCGCCGTAGCGCTCCCGGTGGGCCCCGAAAGCCCCGCGCCGCCAAGCGCTCCACCGGCAGCTCCAGCGGACTGAACGCCGACAACGTCAACGACCGCGGTCTGCTGGCTCAGATCCACCTGATCACCGACGCCGAGGCCGCCGCCGCGCGGCGCCTGTGCACCCGCTACGGCCGCACATCTGATGAGACCGCCGAGTTGATCGACATGCTCGGCATCGGCGCCCAGGAGGCGATCGCCTGATGACCCAGCAGACTCCCGCCGCCGTGATCACCTCGTTCGGCTACGGCCACGCCCCCGCTCCGACCGCGGACATCGTCATCGACGCCCGGCGCCGCTTCCGCAACCCGCACCACGACCCGGCCATGCGCGAGCTGACCGGCCGGCAGGAGGCCGTGCGCTCCCATGTCCTGGCCACCCCGGGCGTGACCGCCATCGTCTGCCAGACCGCCCTGCTCGCCGCCGAACTCGCCGAGACCACCGCCGACGACAGGCCGGTGAGCGTCGCGATCGGCTGCGTCGGCGGCCGCCACCGCTCCGTGGCCATGGCGGAGGCGATCGCCGACGAGCTGGAGCGTGCGGGCCTGCGCATCGACCTGGTCCACCGCGACGTCCACCGGCCCGTCATCCAGAACCACCCGGCTCCCGACGCGCCGGCGCCGACCCTCGCCGCCCGTGTCACCCGCTGGCTCGCCCGCTGGCGTCGGCGGTGCTCGACCTGCCGCACCTGCGGCGGAACCGGCTCCTACTGGAATACCTACGTGAAGGACTACTGGCTCTGCGACTGCCCGACCGGCATCGCCCTCGCCGCCAACCACCGGTAGCTCGACGGGCGCGCACCAGCGTGATCACTCCGACCAAGAAGCTCACGCCGGGCGCGCCCGCTGCCCCATCCCCTGCGAAGAGAAAGAGGCGCTCCCATCATGCCGAAGAACAAGCCCGCCCCGACGCCCCCGAGCACGCCGATCAAGTCATGCCCCAAGCACCCGGGCGTGCAGACCACCGGCACCTGCCCGCTGTGCGCGCTGGGCCGCCGCTGACCACCTGACCCGCACCGCCAGGGCCGTCCCTCCATTGCGGAGGGGCGGCCTTTCGCTATTGGCCGGCCTCCTGCTGGGTGGTGAGCTCGGCCAGCAGCGCCGCCCGCAGCTCCTCCGCGAGCGCCGGGGCCTGGCGGCAGCCCGCGGCCAGGATCGCCGCGAGCGCTTCATGCTTGGTCGCCCGCCCGGCCGTGGCCGCTAGCAGCTGCTCCACGGCCGCATCTAGCTCGTCGGCGACCTGCGTCGGCAGGTAGTAGGTCCGGCGGGTCATCCCCGCGGGCTCGCCTCGGCGACGCTTCGGAGGCGTGTATGAGACAGGTACATCCGGCTCAGAGTGACGTGGAGACGTCTCCGACAGCTGTGTGAACCGCCCGCCGAGCCGGGCCATGCGCGCCGCCTCGGTGCTTTCGGTGACCCCCTTGGGCGGGCCGATCTTCTTCGACGGGGTCACGCCTGGCCCCCGTCCGCGTCGCCCGCCAGGGCCTTGGCCAGCTGACGGAACTCGCCGGCCGACGGCGAATCCGGCGCGTAGACGACCACCGGCAGGCTCTCCCGCCACGCCTCCCGGATCTCCTTCAGATCCCGGACCTCCCCGAGCACGGCCAGCGGCATCTTGTGCAGCTCCTCCAGGGCGGAGGTGACGATGCGGCCCTTGCGCTTGTCGAGCAGGTTGACGACCATCCCCAGCACTTCGATCTCGATCCGCAGATCGGTCTGGGCGGAGGCCACCTGCTCTAGCAGCAGGCGCAACGCGCGGAAGGTGGAGTCTTCGGCCTGCACGGGGATCAGCACGCGGCGGGCGGCCACCAGCGCGTTGTCGGTGAGCGCCCCCAAGGAGGGCGGGCAGTCGATCAGGCACACGTCGTAGACGCCGAGCCCGGCCAGGCGCTCGGTGACGAGCTGCAGGCGCCACTCCATCCCGCGGTGCTGGTAGAGCTGCCGCTCCAGCATGAACATCTCCACCGTGGTCGGCACGAGGTCGACCCCGTCGCGCCAGGGAACCACCAGGGCGGCGACCGCCTCGGGAGTGACGGCGCCGGCGTCGGACAAGAGCACGTCGTACAGGGCTGCGGGACGGGTCGCCTCCGGCATGCCGCAGGCCTCGGTCAGGTGCCCTTGCGGGTCCAGGTCGATCATGACGACCCGGTAGCCGAGTTCGGCCAGGGCGCCGGCGAGGTTCATGGTGGTGGCGGTCTTGCCGACCCCACCTTTCTGGTTGAGGACCGCGAGAGTGAACACCTCGGCACCGTATCGGCGATGCCTCTCACATGCAGGTAGGAACCTTGTACATCTGATTCAGAGAGAGGTGTATGTGTGTAGGAGCTGTCTCATACACGTCTCATACACAGAAGTAACGCAAGCCTCCCGCGCCGTGCCGGGACCTCAGGCCGGGTCCTCGATGGACGGGGGCCAACGAAGGAGGTCCCCGGCCTCCGATCGCCCCGACCACCTACGGGGCCCGGCCCCGACGAGCGATCGTCACGGCCCCGGCCCGGTACGGCCCCGCCCGACCTTGATCATTGATAAATGCGTAGGTGTGATGTTCGTGGTCGGGAAGCGAGAGGATGGGCGCCATGGCTGGAACTGAGCTTCGGCAGGTGACGTTGCAGGGCGGGCCGCTGGACGGGCGGGCATTCCTCGTGAGCGCCGATTCGGACGGCGCGTACCTCAGCGTGCCGGGGAGCCCCGGCGGGCTGTACGAGCCGGTGCCGGGCGGCGATCCGGACGCCTGGTTCTACGGCGGGGCCAACGCCTGAGTTCCATGGATCCGACCGGTGCCGAGGGTCGGACGGAGCGCGGGCGGCGCGGGCCGGGACCGGCCGCCAGGGCCGCACGCCCGGCCCGCGGCCGCCGAGCGCGACGGCCGCGCCGTCGGCGTGGCCGCTTGATCCCTATGAGAACAGTTCGGCAATCCGTCTTCGACAGCTGACGGTTAGCTTCACCTGAAGCGAGGCGATGGATCGCACCGAACCCGGCCTGTCCGATCGCGGGAACTTCCCCCCGAATTCCGGAGATCCTCCATCATTACCCCATGGCTCGCTCTATTCCGATGTACACAACAGACGTCGATCCCACCGATCCTCAGGCCCGAATCGAAAACGCCTGGTTGGTATGGGCAGACAGTCGTCCGGTTCGCAACGCGTTGGCAGCGACGATCGACGACCTCGAGACCTACGCACGGGATCAAGGTGCTGACGCGGTCTTGGGACTGAGGATCGTCTCCTCCGAGGCAAATGATTATCAGATTCTAGGAACCGCAGTGGTCAAGGCTCGCTGATGGACAGGAGCACCCATAGCGCGGAGCTCCCTGTCGCCCAGGTGGGATGTCATGCTGCTCCACGTTCCGCTCGCGGCCGCGGAGCGGACGCCTTGAACCTGTAGAGAAAATTGTCTTCCGATCATGAAATGGGTCGTTGGCCACCGTGCCCTCTAGGCTCTAGGGCCCAGCTCAGATGGCCGATGGGCCTCTAGGGCACCCTCTAGGTCTAGAGGCTGGCCCCTCTAGACCTAGAGGGGCATTTGAACCTGCGGCCCCTTGACCCCCAGTCACACGCGAACTGCCAAACCGGGCGCGGCCTCCGGGGACCGGTGATCACCAGTACGTGTAGATGCATAGGTCCATCCGGTCGTCCTGGCTTGCGAGCTTGATTTCCGCGTAGGGTCGACGATCATGAGCGGCACCATCCCCGTGGTGGCCCGGGTCGCCACCGGCACCAAAGCCCGCCTGGCGGCCCTCATCGCCGCCGAGAAGGCCAAACGCAGCGCCCTGGTGCCCGCGGCCCTGCCGCTCGGTCTGGACGCGGCACAGCGCGCCGAGGCCCGCACCCGGGCACGGGAGCGCCTGGAGAAACTGCGCACGCGTGGGGAGCTGCTCGACACCGTCGACGCCGCCCTCGCCCGCGGCGTGCGCCTGGAGCTCGCGGCGCGAGGCTGGGACCACGCCTGGCCGCCGGTGCCGGCCTCCGCCCCGTCGTCGGGCCGGTGGCCCGGATCGCGGGAGGCCGGATGGGCCGAGACGGTGTCGGCCCGCCTGCCGGGCGCCCTGGTGGGTCGGGTGCAGGCCGCATGCTGGCACGCCTCCGCCGACGCCATCACCGAGCTGCGCGCCTGGCGCGAGCTCCACCCCGGGCGGCTGGCCGATCCCGGCCTGGTCGCCACCTACGAGCGCCTGGCCGCCGGGGTGACCACGCCCGGCGCGATCTGGCGGGCCGCGCTGCAGCGGGTGCTGCCCCCGGCGTGACCGATCCCGCCCGGACGGGCTGACCTCACCCCGTCTTGCTAGCTCGCTAACTTAATTTCCGCAGGTCGCAGAGGTGCGGCGGGGTGGTGGTCAGCGTTTGCGGCGGGCGGCGTCGCGCTCCAGGTGCTCCAGGCCGCCCGGGTAGGCGGCACCGAGGTCGACCAGGGCGCCGATCAGCGCGTTGTAGAGCTTGGCGTGGTGCCAGTGCTGGCGGCCCAGCTCGCCGGCGCGCACCTGCCCGCCGAACGCGTCGAGCGCGGTGAGCCATGCGCGCGCCGTCGCCGGTACGGCGGCCGGTTCGGCGGGCGCGGTGACCGCTCGCCGGGCGGGTGTCCCGGCCGTGCCGGGCTCGTGCGGATCCTCCTGCGGTGCGTCCGGTGGCGCGGTCGCCGGCGTCTTCTGGCGGGCCCGGCGCTCCCGGCGCAGCCGCAGCGCCCGCCGGTGCCGCTCGGAGCGCAGCAGCCGCACGTAGTCGACGAGTTCTTCTTCCGCGTCGTCCATCAGCAGCCGGACGGCCTCGATGGTCTGCTCCACGGCGGCGGCCGATGCGATCGGCTCGCCGGTCTCGGCGTGCTGCAGCAGCTTTCCGACGTCGCTCGCGAGCAGGGAGAACCGGGTGTGCAGGACGAACAACCGGCTGAGCTGAACGCCCATGTCCGGCGGGAGCTGGTCGCGCGCCAGCGTCAGCGCGGCGGAGGCGGCGTAGCCGGCCAGCGTCAGCCGGTGCGCGTCGGCGGCGGCCTGGAGCTCGGCGTGCTCGTCCTCCGACAACCGCAGGTTCACCCGCCGTGTCCGCTGCCCGTCGGGGTCGCGGTGGCGGCGCTGACTGCCTGTCATTTCTCTGGGCGGTCTCACCCTGATCTTCCTACGTCACCTGCGGCTCCGGTGGGTTTGGGGAACCCAGTGCACTAACTTGCTCCGGAGATCCGGTGACCATCGCCCGCGGGCGCTCCCCCCGGCCCGGCGGGCGCTAAGTCCGACTTTTCACACCACTTGCTCCGCGCAGCGGCGATCCGCCGGGCACGAAAACGCCCCGCCGTACGGCTCGCGCCGGGCGGGGCGTCGCGTCGCGGGGGTCGCCTCAGTCGCCGGCGGCGCCGGGGTCGACGGCCACGGCCAGGTGCCCGGCCGCCGAGTGGTAGCGGCTGGCGGGCTCGGCGGCCGCGGCCGCCAGCTCGGCGTAGCGGGCCAGGTGCTCGCGCGCCTCGGTGATGCGGGCGGCCGGGTCGCCTCCGGTGTCGTCGCGCAGGATGACCCGGCCCGGCAGGTCGGCCAGCTCGGCGTCCAGGTGGCGGGCCAGGGCGGCGGTGTAGGCCGCCACCTCGCCCAGCAGCCATCCGGCCTCGTACAGCTCGGAGACGGTCAGCTCGCGCCGCTCGCCCGTCGCGGCCAGCAGCTCGCCGAAGCGGGCCAGGTCCTCGGTGTCCATCGCTCGTTCCTCCTCAGTTCTCGTCGCCGGTCGGCTCGGTGGTCCAGGGCAGGCGGAGACCGCCGGTGCCGGTAGCCCACCGCTCGTGGTCGGAGGGCGGGCGCCGCTCTAGGGCCTCGTGGCGGGACTGGGCGGTGGAGCGCGGGGTGCCCATCGCGCGGGCCAGCTGGCCGTAGGAGCCGCCCATGTCCTGGTGCCGGCGCACGGCGGCGTCCCGGATGCCGTGCAGGGCCGGGATGAGCCGCCGTTCCAGGGTGCCGATGAGCCCGCGCAGCGCGGACAGGTCCTCGGCGGCGCCGTCGACGTGCTGGCCGTCGCGCTCGATGGTGCGCAGCAGGATCAGCGCCCACACCACGGCGTGGGTGAACTCGCCGGGGTCGGCCAGCAGGACCGCGCCGAGGGCGTCGCGCTCGGCCGGGCTGATGCGGGTGACGATGTCGATCGCGTGCGGGTCCTCGGTGTCCACGTGGGCGCTGGGCATCTGTCCTCCTCCGGTTCTGTACGAGTCTTCGTACAGCTTTGACTGTACGGAAATTCGTACGTTCCGCAAGGGGATTCCGGGAACCCGGGGCGCGCGACCAAGTCCCGGGAATGGGTATTCCCGCAAGTTGCACTACCGCGAACCGGGTGAAACCGGGCACCGGACCCCGTCGTCAGCCGACCGGGTCCGCCTCCGGCACCCCGTGGTCCTCGCCGCCCTCGGCATCCGGCGTGGGGACACCGCCGGCCGCACCGGGGCCGGGCGCATCCGGCTCCGGATCCTCCTGCCGCCACAGCCGCCGCAGCCGCCCAGTGCCGTCCGACTGCTCCGCGACCGCCCACCCCGTCGGCCAGACATGATCACGGTCCGGCCGCAGCACTCGGGCGTTCGTACCGCCGAACCCGGCGTCCTCGGTGAAGCGTGCCCTGTCGAACCAGGCCTCCCCGGTGAAGGTCGCCTCCTCGAACCGGCTGAACCCGGTGAAGGTCGCCTCGATGAACAGGGCGTGCCTGGTGAAGGTCGCCTCCTCGAACCGGGCGATCCCGTCGAAGGTCGCCCAGCCGAACACGGCGACCCCGCCGAAGGTCGCCCCGCCGAACCCGACGTGTCCGGTGAAGGTCGCCCCGCCGAACCCGGCCTCCCCGGCGAAGGTCGCCTTCTCGAACCGGGCGTCCCTGGCGAAGGTCGCCTTCTTGAACCGGGCGTCCCCGACGAAGGCCGCCCCGCCGAAATCGGCTTTGACCACGCGGCAGTGCTGGAGGTCGAGGTCGATGAGGGTGGCGCCGGTCAGCTCAAGGCGCATGCCGTCCCAGAAGCGGACATCGGCCGACTGGCCGCTGTCACGCTCGCTGGGGGTGCGTTCGTCGCGCAGGTGCTCACCCAGGATGCGCTGGGCGGTCAGGCGGACCTGGCGCTCGCCTTCGGCGTCGTCGGTCTTGCCGGCGGCGGGTTGCTCGGGTAGCGGGGTCTCCTCGTTGCCGGGCGTGGGCGGGTGCAGCCACCGGTCATTCGACGGGGGAGCCGACCGGGCGGGCGGAGCCTGGACCGGCTCCGGTGCGAGGGTGGGCGGGCTGTAGGGCATGCGCAGGTAGGCGCAGATGACGTTGACGATGGTCTGGCGGTGGCCGGGGTTGTCCTGGGCCAGGCGCTCCAGCGCGTACAGGCCGGCCAGGCGGACGGCGGCCTTGTCGTGGCCGAGCTGCTCGGCGGCCTTGGTGTACAGCTCGGTGACCCGGCGCTCGGCGGCATCGCGCTCGGTGTGCTCGGCGGTGCGTTCGGCGTAGTGGCTGGTGATGAGGGTGGCGATCTCCTGATGGCGTTGCCGCCGGAACGCCAGCATCAAGGTGACGGCCGCGCCGATGCCCGCCCCGGCGGCCAGGGCGGTGCGCAGGACCTCGCTGCGCACCTGGACGAGATTGCCCCCGGGCTCCGGTGGTGCCGGGCCGGCGGTGACCCCGGGCACAGGCGTGCCGCCGGAGGAAACCGCGGGAGCGGCCAGAAGCCACCAGGCCACCCCGAACACGACGGCGCCGATCAACAACCCGAGCGGGACGATCCACCAGCCGGCCGGGCGGGGCGGACGCAGCGGCGGCGGAACCGCCGCGGCGGGAACCGGATCGGGGGAGGGAGAGCGGCGCATCCATGCAGGCAGGCCCATACCGGCCATATCAGCGCGCGGACGTCTTCCGCTCCCGTGCGATCCATGGATCGTTACCGACTCGGGGCCGATCCCCCGGGCAGTGCGGTGTAGACCCCGCACTCCGGAGGGGACCTCTCTCAGGCTGGCACCGCCGGAACCGGGCGGAACCCGGCGTGAGGCCTCTTTCCCGACGACGGGCCCATGACAGGTTCGGTAATGTGATGCACATCACACTGAGCCTTCGATAAGACTCACTACCCACATCTGATGCTTACCGAGATGTGATGCCGTGATACAGCATGAGACACCAGGGGGCACCAGGAGACGGCATGAGACACCAGGAGACAACCTCATCCGTCGACAGACGTCACCGGCCGTCCGCCTGTCACTCCCTGTCAGCCCGGTGAAATGTCGGTGCGAACCGATACGGTGCTGAATTGCCGCCTTGGGCGGCAGCCAGGCAGCGGTCGATCTCCTGCAGGGGTCGACCGGTCCGGCCCCGCGGTCGACTCCTTCGGGAAGACGGGGCCTTGAGGGGAGAGATCTCCGATGGCTGCCCACCGGCGACGCCGCAAGAAGCCAGACCTCTGCGACTGGGGACCGCTCGCGATCCGAGCGTTCCTGATCGCTCTGGACTGGTGGATCAACGGAAGCGGGCCCAGGTAGGCATTTGCCTCCCAGGCCCGCGGCTGCAGTTCGGGCCCCGATTCTTCTTGGCAGTGGATCGGGGCTCTCTGCGTCACACAGTTGCGTTTTGTTGCGCGCGGTCCAGCGTATCGACCCTGACCGACGTTTTTAAGCACTCCTACATGCCGTCATCGCCGACCCGGCCTCTGCCGCCGGGCTCAGTCCGCCGCTGTCACCTGGTCGGCGGGCACGGTTCGAGCCTCCCGCCGGACGTCGGCGGGCATCACCACGTAGGCGTCCACCGTCGTGTCGCGCCAGTGCGTCTCCGTCACGATCGCCAACTCCCCCGCGGCCAGGACCACGGTGCCGGGAGCCAGCGCCCCGAACGCTGCGGCCAGGACCGTGTCGAGCACCTGGCGGGCGCCCTCGGCACCGCGCAGCGCCGCGCCCCGGCCCCACGGCGGCAGATGCGGCGCCAGCGTCTGCCGCCATGCCTCGGCCGGCTCGTGCAGCAGCAGCCGGGCGAACAGGTCCAGATAGCCGAACGCGACGTCGACGGGGTGCGGGTCGCCGGCCTCGACGGCGGCCGCCACCGCCGCCTGCCGTTCCTGTTCCGTCGGCCACAGGGTCGGGCCGCTCTTGTAGGCGGCGCGCAGGACCGCGGCCACCTCGCCCGGCCGGGCGGTGAACAGGCGCACCTCCCGCTGCCCGGCGCGGACCCGCGTCTCGGTGACCCGCAGGGCCAGGGCGTGGCCGCGCCGGGCCGGGTCGGCCGCCATCTGCACGCTCAGCAGCCGCTCGCGGGCCCGCTGCTCGGCAGCCTCGGCCGTCCACCGGTTGACCGTGTCGACGCTCACGCCGCCGAGCTCGGCGGTGCGCCGCACGGTGATCCCGGCGGCACGGGCGGCCAGGACCGCCACCCGCACCTGCTCGGTCGCGGCCGCCACCTCTGCCTGCGCCCGGGTGCGCCGCTCGGCCTCGCCGGCGAGCAGGGCCGCGGCCCTGGCCTGCCGCTGTTCGCGTGTCATCGCGACCATGACGCCCCTTCCGGAGATCGCCTGTACCGGCGCCCTAGCCTGCTGTACCGGCGTCGTTACGTCATCTCCCCAGTTCAGGGCGGGTGAGGGGTCCTCCTCGCGGGCGCGCGCATGCGTTGGGGTGTCTCGAAAGGCGGAAAACGCCCCTTGCGGAGGGGGAGGTCACCGCGCCCTGTCGGAGTCGCCGGCCAGGGCGCGAAATCCCCGCCGGCGGGCGGTGGCCTGGACGTAGGGCACATGGGTGGGGCAGGTGTCGATGACGGTGACCTCCTGGCCTGCGCCGTCGACGAGGCGCAACTGCTCGGTGGCCGCCGGCACCTGCCCGTAGCGGTCGTGCATCCCCCGCCCGACGCACACCTCGCACTCGGTGTAGGAGCCCGCGGGCAGCGGGGGCGCGGGCACCTCGACCGTGATCTCCCGGATGACCTCGACCACCTCGACGCGGGTGATCGCCGCGCGCTGGGCGGCGCGGACCTCTTCGGCGGAGACCGTCGATTCGGGCAGGGTCCACTTGGCGTCGATCCTCGCGGCGCTGGCCGCCAGGCGCTCATGGACCGGCAGCGCGAGGCGCCGCTGCTGTTCGGCCTTGGCCGCGGCCTTGGCCTGCCGGTTGCGTTCGTTCTCCGCGCGCCGGGCCGCCTTGAGCGCCTTGGCCGCTCGGGCCGCCTCCCGGGCGGCGTCGGCCTCCTGGCGGCGGCGGGCGGCGGACTCGGAGAGATCCTTCGGGGTCGGCATGCAGGTGATTGTCACCCACGCCCGCGGCCTCGTCGCCCGGTTCCCGCCGGATGGGCGTTTCCTCAGGTCAGACGCCATTCCGCAGGCCTGCGGCGGCCTTCTGACCCGGAATAACTTCCCTTATTGGGGGTTGGTGTTTCCGCAGGTCAGGGGCGTATTCGGTGGGAATTTCGCCGTTGCTACCGCACCGCGAGGCCGGAGCGGCCACCGGTGGCGATGCGGCTTGCCACCGGAGATCACCGCTCCCGCCGGCCTGCCCACCGACAGCAGCGAGAGGCTGAGAGGGCCGTAGACGGCCCGAGTAAAGCCGGGGGCTGCCTGACACCAAGAGGTGGCCGATCGCCCGCCTGCGTGCCCCTGAGGCCCTTGATCGGCCCCGTGTGGGGTGATCGTGGTCCTCCGCCTGCCGGGCTTGGTCCCCACCCCGATGCGGCGCGAGGACCTTGACGACGTAAAGGCCATCACCTGTTACGCCTGACGAGGCCGGGCCATGTCGACGGCGCGGGCGTAATGGCCCTGGAAAGCCACGGCCACCGACCCGGTCGGCCCGTTGCGGTTCTTGCCGACGATCAGCTCCAGCTCGCCGACGACGCCGGCGGCCGGGTCGTCGTTGCGGTACAGCAGGATCACCACGTCGCCGTCCTGCTCCAGGGCGCCGCTCTCGCGAAGGTCGGAGATGACCGGCCGCTTGTCGGCCCGATGCTCCACCTCCCGGTTGAGCTGGGCGACGACGACCACCGGGATCGCGAACTCCTTGGCCAGCAGCTTCAGGTCCCTCGACATCTCGGCGACCTCGACCTGCCGGTTCTCCGCCGTCTTGCGCCCGGCCGTCTGCAGCGGCCGCATGAGCTGCAGGTAGTCGACCACCAGCAGCCGGGCCGGGCCGATGTCGGCGCGGCGGGCCATCTTGCGCAGCTGGGCGCGCAGCCGCTCGACGGTGACGTTCGTGGTGTCGTCGATGACCAGGTGCGGCGCCTCGGCCAGACGCGCCGACACCTGCGCGATCCTGCCCCACTGCTCATCGCTCAGCGTGCCGTTGCTCAGGTCGGTCAGCGGGATGCGGCCCTCGGCGGCCAGCAGCCGGTTGGCCAGCTCACCGCGGGACATCTCCAGCGACGCCAGGTAGACCGGCAGTCCGTGCTGCAGGGCGGCATGGCGGGCGATGTCCAGGGCGACGACGGACTTGCCGACCGACGGGCGGGCGCCCACGATCACGAGCTGGCCGGCCCGCAGTCCGCCGAGGAGCGCGGTCAGGTCGCGGTACGGCAGCGGGGCGCGGGTGGAGTCGTCGCCGCGTTCCATCTGGTCGATGTGCGCGGCCATCAGCTCGTCCAGGCCGATGACGTCGGCGCCCTCCTCACGGCCGGACAGCTCGGCGATGACCCGCTCCCGCACGGCGTCGGCGTCCTCGGCGTCGCCGCCGTAGCCGTGGGCGACCAGGCGGGTGCCCTCCTCGATGATCTGCCGCAGGATCGCCTTGTCCTTGACGATCCGCGCGTAGTAGACCGCGTTGGCGGCCGTGGGCACCACGGCGGTCAGCGTGTGCAGGTAGGTGCCGCCGCCGACGCGGGCCAGCTCGCCGCGCCGCTCCAGCTCATTCAGCACCGTCAGGACGTCCACGGCCTCGCCGCGGGCGTTCATCTCGACGATGACCGCCGCGATCGTCCGGTGGCCGGGCCGGTAGAAGTCGGCCGGGCGGATCACGGCGGCCACGTCGTCGATGCACCGGGCGCCGATGAGCATGGCGCCCAGGACGGACTGCTCGGCCTCGATGCTGTGCGGGGGGACCCGGCCGAAGTCGGCGTCGGCCGGAGCGGCGAGGTCGTCGACGGGCGCGCTCATGCCGCGGCTCCTGCCTGGTAGTAGTCGGGGCTGGTGGGGTTGCAGCGCGGGCACGGCACCAACAGCAGGAGGCCGTCCTCCCTGCGGTCGAGGGTGCGGTCGACGGGGTCGCACTCGGGGTCGTCGCACTTGGGCGGCAGCTCGCCGGAGGTCTTGCCCGCGGCCGTGGGCGTCGGTGCCGGCGGGGCGGGCAGGTTCGCCAGGCGCGAGGACCACACGGCGTACAGCGAGCGCACGCCCTCGAGTTCGGCGGTCAGCTCCGCCCGAAGGTCATTGGGGGTCCAGCCGTCGGCCCACGCCGCGGCGACCAGGTCGCTCAGCGCCTGGCGGTGGTTGCGGTTCGGCGGCCGCCGCCACGGCAGCTCCAGCACCCAGGCGGTCACCTCGTCGACGTCGGCCCCGTCCTCGTCGCTGCGGGGTTCGGGTGCGGTGCCCGAGCGCCCGCGCCGGACGTCCTCACCGGGGGTGGGGTCGGGGTTGTCGGCAGGAGTGAAAGCCTCCTCCTCCTCCCTCTCCGGTGTGGCCGGTGCGGCCGTTGCAGACCCGTGTGACGGAGGAGGAGGAGGAACATCTCTCGGGGGAAGAGGTACCGCCGCACCGGTGCGGCTACCCCTGGCCGCATCCGTGCGGCTACCCCTGGCCGCATCCGTGCGGCTACCCCTGGCCGCATCCGTGCGGCTACCCCTGGCCGCATCCGTGCGGCTACCCCCCCGCCCTTCGCGGGCCGCTCGGCGGGCGGCGGCGCGGGCCGCGGCGCGCTCGTCCCACCGCTCGTGGTCGAGCAGCTCGTAGACGCTCGGAAGGTGGCTGCGCGGGTTGTCGGGGTCGCGGCGGCGGTGCACGCGGATCAGGCCGCGCTCCTCCAGGCGCTTGGTGACCCGGTCGACGGTGTCGACGCTGCGGCCGATGCACGCGGCCAGCACGGCCCGGGTGGGCACGTCGTCGCCGTCGGGGTCGGGGTCGCTGTCGCGGTCCTCGGTGTCGACGAAGGAGGCGAGGGCGGCGTACAGGGCCTTCTCCACCGGGTCCACCGACCCGTCGCGGGCCAGTTCGGCGTCGAACTTCACCCAGTCCATCGCGGCCGGCCGGACCACGCGGGGGACGATCCTGCTCTGGGTGTCGGTCATCGCGCACCCCCGCGCAGGACGATCCCGGCTGCTGCTGCGTTCGCCATCGTGACGGTTCTCTTCCTGTGAGAACGGGTCGGAGGAACGGGTCGTGCGCGGCCCGCCCTTCGCTGCCGGGGGTTGTGTAGCGAAGAACTGACGCTTGCGTCCTGCTCCGACCTGGGACGATCGGCGGCGACGGCG
>NZ_JABTEX010000011.1 GCF_015711645.1 Planomonospora sp. ID82291 | reverse complement strand
GGATCTTATGGAGCAGCTCCGGCATGGCCGCCGGGATGGGCCGAGGCTGGACCGGGCGGAGACCCTGGATACCGACGCCGGACTTCACCCACAGCTTGTAGTCGCTGCGGGTGCGGATGTTGGCCATGCGGATGATGGTCGGATCGGCCGAGGTCGACACCAGCAGCGCCGTTCCGCGCGGTAGCTTGCGGATGTCGGACGCCGGGATGACCTCAACGTCGTCGTACTGCGGCTCGTACTGCGTGCGGCCGTCGTCATCGCGGAAGCGCCTGTCGCGGTCCCGCACGGTCACCTTGCCCAGCAGGTGACTTATCAGGTCCAGCAGCTCTCCCTCTCCGACCGATGACGAGACGATCTTACATTTGGCGGCGGCAAGCAGGGCCTTGGCGCCTTCCTCGCCCCACCGCTTGACGATCTGCGCGTACGACTGGAAGTAGAGATGGATGCGGATGCCCGAGCCGGCCGCCCAGGATGCCCACCGGTCGACGGGGACGGGGGAGGTGTTGGCCGCCTCGTCCAGCTCCAGCGTCAACGGAGGATCGAGCCGGGAGACCTTCTTCCCGTCCGGAAGGATGGTCTTGGAGCCCAGCCGGGTCGCGTGCTCCACGAGCTCGGCGAGCATGGCCGAGAACAGCGGCGCGACGGGACTTCCCTGGCTCGTGCCGGAGACCAGATAGAGCGTGTCCTTGGAGCGCAAGAAGCGCTCGAAGTTGAACCCGCTGCCGGCGACCGGGGACAGCGCGTCGACCACGCCCGGATGGGTCATGAAGCGCAGGACCCGCGCCAGGGTGGTGACGACGCCGTCTTGGGTCTTGGTACCGCGCAGCCGCAGGAAGGCGTTGACCTGGGTCAGGGCTGAGTCATCGCTTTGCGGGTGGGCGGCCAGGATGCGGAGCGGCTCGTCCGAGCGGTCCAGAATCCAGCCGTACACGGTGATCATGTTCGCGCCGACCAATGCGGCGGCATGCATCATCGCGGCCAGCGTCATTGACGCGAGATCAGCCCAGAAATCGGCATCCGAGAGCCCTTTGTTCTCGCTGGCTTCCACCATGTGGCCAGCCCGCCGTACCGCCGTGACGATGTCCTGGCAGTCCTCCACGAGGTTCCATCTCATGTTGGAGTCGTAGTCGCCGACGCCTTCGGGGTTCCACACCCAGATCCGGCCGACACGCTGGCGGAGAGCGGCGGTCAGGGCGATGAGGTCCCCGCGGATGCTGGTTACCGCCGTCGGGCCGGGAGCATCAACGATCGAGCAGGCAGCCTTGAGGGACTTGCCCTCCTGTGGAGGCGCGAACGTGATCACGATGTCCTCGAACGTCGTATAGACGCCCCACCGGTGCAGCCAGCCTTGCGCGCGCCCGTGAAAGGTCGCGTACTCCTGCCACGGACCGAACCGGCGGTCCGACCAGGTCAGCGACTTCCGTGCGTGCTTGGCGACCTTGCGGGCCGAACGGCGCCCGTAGTGGAGATACAACTTCGTCCGGGTGGCGAAGCCGGGGCCCGGGTACCAGCGCAGCCGTACCCGCATGCGGCGGGAGAACCACCGCAGCCGCCGCGGCGTGGTGCTGAGCTGGCTCTTGACCAGCCCGGCCGCGACCAAGGTCCCGAACCCGACCATCGGCCAGGGCCAGAGCGAGACCTCACTGAGCAGCGGGGTCCCAGCGGCGACGGCCGCGAATTCGCCGCCGAGCAGCAGGGGATACGAGTGCGGGAGTGCCTCGGTGACGGCGCCCGCGCGGTCGGCCCGGTGCATCTCATCTCCTCCCAGGCCATCGGGGGAAACAGCCTGGTCGGTAATTCTGCGTGATGGGTGTGACATTTGCGGTGACGGCGCGCGCAGTGATTCCGGTGACAGCGGGCTCATACCGGGATAGATGGGATTCGTCATACCGACACCCCCCGCGCGGCGTCGATGTGCTCGTACAGGTAGGCCCGCGCAGTGCCTTCGGACTTGAGGCCCGCGCCCTCGTACAGCTCCCGGGCGACCTCGCCCGCCCGGTCGCGGTCCATCCACCGCGGGTCTCCGGCCGCGCGGAGCTGTTCGTAGGCCGCGATGAGACGGGCCTTAGCCGTGCTGGCTCCCACCAAGCGGTCATAGTCCGCCCGGACCCGGTCGAGCTCGGCCGCCAGCTCATCCCGGGAGGCGTGCGCCTGGTCGAGCTTGCGCTGTGCCGACCGAAGCCACTGCTCGGCCTCCTGCTGCTGCCGACGGAGCTGCTCGGCATGCTCGTCCCGGACCTGGGCGAGCTGCTCTTGCGCTGACCGCCGAACCGCCTCGATCTGCTCGGCCGCCTCAGCACGAACCGCGCTGATCCGCTGATCGGTACTGTCCTGCGAGGACTCCAACTGCCGGGCGGTTTCCGTCTTGACCTGCTCCACCAGGCTCAGCGCTTCGGCCCGCGCCTGGCGGACCTGCTCGGCAGCGTCTGCCTTGACCTGCTCCAGCTCGGCCAGCGCTTCGGCCCGCGCCCGCTCGGCCGCCGCCTCCACGGTGCCGGCCTGTGCGATCGCCGCCGCCGCCTCCAGACTGGCCCGGGTACGGCCCGGCGCGAGCGGCGCCGTGTCCAGCACCCACTCCCGGACCCCGGACCACGTCCCCTTACGGTCGAAGATCAGCCGCAGCAGCCACAGCGGCAGACGGACGGCCGCGCGCAGAACGCGGACCAGCCACAGGAGCACGCCCGTGAGGATGGGGCTTTCATCCATGGGGACGCCCAGGCGATCACCCGCCCAGCGCCGGACCTCGATAATCAGCGTCTCCAGCATCCACGCGAGGCTGATCGGCGCGATGATGGCGACCAGCAGTCCCTCCGGAGTGTCGGGAGCGTAGAGGATCTGCGCGGCCAAGGAGAGCGCGAAGAAGACCATGACGCCGACCCGGGCCCGCAGGCTGGACCGCCCGCGCAGCGCGGCCACCAGGGCGACGAGCGCCATGGCGATCCATCCGACGTCGGGCAGTGCGGCCACGATGTACGCGCGGAGCTGATCCAGGTCAGTGAACGCGCCGACGTGGTTGTGTTCCTGCGCGAAGAGCAATTGCGAGGCGTAGGTGACGATGCCGGCGCCGACGAGCGCCGCGAAGATGAGGACGCTGGCCCCGCCCAGCAGGCCACCGGACAGACGGTCCTTCTTGGCCTTCCCCGCCCGGGGACTGACCTTGTAGTGACGGATTTCCCGTACACCGGGGTCCTCAGACCACGGGGAGAGGGGAGGGACGTCGCCGGCGATGTGCGAGCCGTTCACGCGCTCGCCGCCGTCGCCAGGGCGCGAACGGCCCTTTAGGCTGATTCCGAACATCAGGAGCTCTCGCTTTCTGGTGCTTTCGCGGTCCCGGGAGGCGAGCCGGCGCCAACTGGACGCCCCCGGGACCGATCTTTGAACGGGATGGTTAGTGAGGTTTCTCCGGAGACCGGGCCATGGCCTCGGTCAGGAGCCTTAACAGGCCCTCTCGGATCTCCTCCTCGGTATCTCCCGTGAGGCTGTCGCTGTAGGCGAGTACCACCGAGACACCCACTCTGATCAGGGTGTTTGCGGTGATGCGCTCGCCTCCGCGACGAGATTTCGCGTCTTGGAGCTCGCGAGCGAGCTCGTCTAAGCGCGTCCAGGCATCGCCCGGCATCGGTACGTACTTCGGCCGCAAGCCTGGTGTTCCTTCTGGCGCCATGCAGTTCTCCGTGTTCGCGAGAACCCCTGGACCGGGTCCGGGAGTCTTGATGTCCAAGACTGACACGGCGCGTCACCTCCCTGATAGGCGTGCGTTTCCACGCTCTTCTGTGACATCGGTTCGAGGTCATGGCGAGATCATAACTTCAAGAGTCTTGAAGTTCAAGACTTCTCATGTCACGGTGGAGGAGTAACAAGCCGGATGCGGGGGTGCCCGACGACGAGAGCTCAGGAGGGCTCATGCCGATTCAGTGAGTTCCCGAAGTAGACAGCCGAACCGTCCGCTTCCCCGGGACCAAGGAGGAGTCCGAGGCGCACGCCCGGATGCTCGTAACTCATCCGGACCCCGACAAGACCGGCGAGGACGACGAGTAGCCAGCGCTGGCGGTTCGCGGTCCTGTCCGCACTCCTCCATTGAGGACGCGGGACGGGCAGGGCCGCGGGGCACCAGCCCCGACACGACAAAAGCCCCAGGGCGTTCATCCAGCCAAGAACGCGCGCCCTGGGGCCCCTCAAAGAGGAGGTTTCAGAATGGCACAGATCGACACGTCTAGCTGCACCGACCCCAAGTGCGCGATCTGTCAGGGGAGCGGCGGGCGGTAGCCATGCACGAGCTGGAGCGACCATGCCGGAACTGCGGCCATCAGGGCGCAGTCCACACCGGAGGTGCTGAACCCGGCGGTTGGCCGATCTACGACCGGACGTGGGCCCAGGCCTTTGGATGGTGCCAGACGTCCGGGTGCGGATGCCGCCAACGGCAGTAAGACCGAGGGGCGGCCAGGACTGGCCGCCCCTCTCGACATCCACCACCCGTGAAGCGGGAACGATCACAACGACCCCGGCACGAGGAGAAGCATTGACCACCACGGATGGTGATCGGCTCACGGCCCTGCCTCTGCTGTTGGCTACGCCCCCGCTCAGCCTCCTCTGACTCCCTGGAGACCCAGATGCCCGAGAACACCGAGCAGTTGCGAACCTACGTGACCGGCGTAGCCGACCAGCTCGCCGCGGCGATGGCCGACGATGACAAGACGGCAACCGTGGAGATCCTCACCAAGGTTGCCGCCGAACACTCGGCGCTCGGCGAGGTGCTCGCCGAGGAGGTCGTCCGGCACGGTATCCGCGGTGCCATCGAGCGCGGCCGATGAGCACGCCGGCGACCTGGATCGTCTACATGGGCGTAGGCGGCTACGTCTGCGCTGTGCCCGACCCCGCTGGCCCTGACGGGGTGTGCGGGATGCCGACCGAGACCGAGCCGTGCCCGCAGCACGACGGGAAGGAAGGCCGGTGACGGCCGAAGGGAAGCGGGAGCGCGTCATCTGCCAGCCCGCCGACTTTCGAGCGTGAGGAAGCCGAAGCCCCGGCGATCCGCCGGGGCTTCACCATGTCCGCCCAGGTCATAACCCATCTCACGCAATTACACATGTAGAAATGCATCCATGCTGACATGCCCCCGTGCTCGTATGCCTGCCGCAGGATCGGCATAATCCCCCTTATGCAGAACGCCCCCAACCCTGCCGGCGCTGGCCACGTCGACATCACCACCGTCCTGGCCTACAAGGGCGGCGTGGGTAAGTCGTTGCTCGCCTACGAGCTCGCCTATCTCCTGGACGCCGTCCTGGTCGACCTGGACTGGGACCGCGGAGGCGTGACCCGTCAGTGGGGCTACCGGCACGAAGACCGCATGCGCGCGCCCCTCTTGGACGCTTTCGAGCGCGGCCGGACGCCGAGCCCGCTTCAGGGCTACCGCAAGCCCCCGCTGATCCCGAGTCACCCCGACCTGGCTACCAATCAGCCGCCGGCCGACGTCGTGGCCGACTGCCTGGAGCAGTGGGCCAAAGAATGGGGCCGACCGATCGTGGTCGACACTCACCCAGGCGGATGCCCGACCACCTACGGCGCGGCCAGCGCCGCCCGGGTCGTTGTCTCCCCCGCCGTTCTGGCCACCCGGGAACTGGAGGCCACGGAGGGCATGCTGGAGGAGCTCGCGGACTATCCGCTTCTCATGGTCCCCAACAAGGTTCCGAGGGTCCCGCCGGCCGCTGAGCTCGACCGGCTCAGCCGCATGGTCACCCGGGCAGGCGTGCCCGTAGCGCCGCCGGTCTCCTTCCACTACTGGTTGGAGCGCCGGAAAATCCGGGTGGCGGTCACCTCCTATGACCCCGTGCCCGCCCGCGTCCAGCCCCTCCACGACGAGCTCCACGCCGTGGCCAAGGCGGTGACGAACTATGGCCGAGCAGCCGCCTGACAACGGCCTGTCCGCCCTCCGCGCTCGGCGCGAGAAGGGGCGCCAGGGCCGGACCGCACCGCCACCCCGCAACCCCCGCCCAGGCGGCACCGGTACGGCCGTGCCCGAAGCGCCCGCCGCGCCGGCGGAGCCCGTCCTGGAGACCACCGCGCCGGAGCCGGCCGCCGCGCCCGCACCCGAAGCGCCTCCCGCGCCTCCGGCACGCGCTGAAGGTGGCCGACGCCAACCCGAACGCCGGCGCCGACCTGGCGGCATCGAGGCCGAGCCGCGCGAGCCCGGCCGCGGGGGCACCTCGCTACGACTCGCGCAGTTCTACATTGACCCCGAGTTGGAGGCGTGGTTGCGCACCGTCCGGGCCACGGGACTACTCGCCGGCGCCGACGTCAGCGGCAGCGCCGTTGCCCGTCTGGCCCTTCGGGCACTGCGGGACTCGATGACGCCGGAGGAACTCGTCAGGCTGCTGACCAGCCAGGAGAACCAGGCCCCCCGGACTGGGCCAGGCCGCCCCCGGCGCTGATTCCTGACTCTCTTTCCCCAGCTCAACCGGAGGACATTTCTACATACCTAATTGCATACGGGTGGAATGGCATGCAGGTGTAATAGCGCGTGCTGCAAGCACCTTTCCATATGGCAGAGTAGTCACCGGAATACTCACAGTGACTATTAGGGGGTGTCTGGGAGATGGCGACCGATCCGCCCGTTCCTCCGGATGAGGCCGCCGAATGGTGGCGCGACCCTTTCACCGCTCCCCCGTTGAATCCGCACGGCGCCGACGAGTCCCCCCAGGGAGACGACCGGGCGCCGGAGGATTTCGCGGACCCCGAGTTCTACGGGCAGACCTGGCAACCCACCGTTGCCCAGCGCGTCGGCATCGCCGTCCGTACCCACATCAAAGGCATTGCCGTGGGAACGGTCCTGCTCACCGCCGCCGGCGTCGGCATCTGGAGCGCCCTGCCATCAGCCAGCGCCCCTGGTAGCGCCGTCGTGACCCAGGCCACCTCCACGCCGACAGCGGGCACACCCACAGCGGACTACCCCGAAGCCCGCGCGACCGCGCGCACCGGGCGTCCCTACCTGGCCTATCCCACCGCCGCGGCGCCGCCGCCGAGCTGGTCGACGCCGCCGAGCTGGTCGACGCCGACGCCCACGCCGAAGGCCGCCCCTTCTCGCTCGCCGAGCCCGAAGAAGTCGCCGGCGACGTCGACCCACCGGGCCGACCCGCCGCGCACGATGCCGTTGGCCCAGCCGTACCGGCCGCCCGCCTACCAGCCGGCACCCGCCGAGCGGAGGCGGTCTTCCCCGTCGACTAGGAGCACCGAGAGCCGCACGTCCCGCAGCAAGGCCAAGCCGTCGACCAACCGCCGGCCCGGACCTTCCGAGGCCCGGCCGCGCCCGCCCCGGCGCGACCACCGGCCCCGCACCGCGGACCGGCCGCCGTTCACCGGCGGCAGCATCGGCGCGGCCATGCACAACAGGTGCGACACCCTCTTCCCTCCGAGCCGGGACGGGCTCCGCAACGCCGTCTGTCACGACTACGTGCGGCAGCAGGGCTACTGATCAGCTCTGGGGCCCGGCGAGCCGCTACGGCAACAGCACGTTGCGATCCGGCGGAGGCAGGGCCCGCCGGCTCTCGCGGATCAGCTCGCCGTACTCCTGTACGGCGGGCTCGTCCGGATACCGGGTCACCAGCCCGTCATGCAGTTCAGCGGCCCGGCCGATGAGCCCGGCCGTCCGGCGTGCGAACGCCAGTCCGCCCCGGCCGTAGTGGATCGCCTCGTCCAGCTCACCGCGCCGCCCGGCGATCGTCCCCAGCAAGATCCGCGTGGTCCCCAGACGGGTCTCCCAGCGGACCCGGCCGCCGGCGCCCTGGCACTGCCGGACCACTTCCCCGGCGTGCTCGGTGGCCGCGGCATCCTCACCGAGCCACGTATAGATCGTCGCGGCGTAGAAATCGAACTTCGTCCGGTCGAACACGAAATGGTGCTCCGGATGATCGGGCACCGGCAGCCGACCCAGGATCGCTAGACCGCGCTGGAGCGCCTCGTCCGCGCCGCGACCGTCCCCCAACCGCGCGTACCCGCGCGCCGTCTGGAACGTCAATTGCGCGGCGCCGTTGCTGACCCCGGCATGCACCAGGCCGGCCTCCGCCAGCTCCACCACATCGCGGTATCGGCCCTCGATCAGGGCATACCAGGCCGCCAGCTCCCAGCCCCAGCCAATCAGCTCGCCGTGCCCGGCTTGCTCGCCCAAGCGCAGTAGCAGGCGCCGGGAGGTCTCGGCCGCGCCGCGGTCCCCAAGGTCGTAGTAGACACAGCCCAGCAGCGCGGCCAGCCAACCGGCCCGCACCAGCAGCTCCCGATGCTGCGTCAACGTGGTCCGCCCCTCCAGCAGCCGGACCACGAACCGCAGGTGACGCTTGGCCTGGTCCCGCAGGCGCAACGCCGGCGCACTCGGGTAGTCCCGGCACAGCCGATCCACCAGGACGTCGATGTCATCGAGCATCCCGGCGCCTAAGTCGGATGCCTCCGCCAGCCGGGCCAGGTCAACCAGCTCCAGCGCGTCGTCCTGTTCGGTCGGATCGGCCGCCGGCGCCAGCAGCACCTCCGCCTCCCGGCCGTACAGGACGGAGAACAAGGTGGCGTACAGCTCGCTCGGGCGGTGCTCGCCGCTCTCCCACCCGCGGATCATCCGCGCCAGGCTGTCACGACTGGGCAGGTGCGCCCGAGTAGGCCCATCAGCCGCCGCCCGCAGCTCCCGCGCCAGGTCCTGCACGCTCCAAAACTGCCCAGTGCGCAGGGCCCGCAGCCGAGCCGCCCACGCTGGGATCTCCTTCTCAGCCATCGCTGCGCACCTCCCGAGGGGGACGCGGACAAGGGGGTATCCGCCTGTCTCCTAGTCTGTCCTCTCCCGCTCCGGCCATACGGCCGATGTCATGGGATCGTGTCTCCCCGCCCCGCATTTCCCCGCACGCCGGAACCGGCCGCCGCCGCGCGCCTGGCCGACGAGCTCGCCGACATCCTCGCTCGAGAGCACCACATCCTTGCCGACGCGCACCCGATCCTCCCCGGCGAAGCCGCCGTCTCCGTCTACGTCGGGCTCCTGGCCAGAACGGACGGCCGGCTGATCTGGTGGCAGGTGCCGACCTTCGGCGAGCGCGGCAAACCCTTATGGACGTACGCGACCACGCCGGCCACGGCCGCGCGCCGCCTGGCCGAGCACTGCAAAGCACTCCAAGGCCGATCCCTGGCCGAGATCCTGCGGGGGCGGGAGTTCCTGGCCGACGTCCTGGTGGACCGCTATGCAACGCCCGCGTAAGCACCGCGCCCCGCGCGCCGCCGAGGTCGACCCCCTGGCCGATCTCGCCGCCGCCCAGGCCGCCGCCGAGCTGCAAGCCCGCGCGCCCGGATGGCTGGTCATGTGGCGCCGATGGGGCCGCGTCTACAGCGCGTGGGAGTGCCGCGACCCGCGCGAGGTCCGCATCATCGAACGCCCCGACCTGGCCGCCCTCCACCAGGAGATGCGCCTGGTAGACATCGAGCTCCGGCAGATCCCCCGTCCTTCCACCCAGGCCCCGGCCGCGCAGCCAACACCCGTGGATGTGGCCGCCCTGTGGAGGGATCTGCCGGCCTGACGCCATGGCCCCGGGGTCGACCCGCCCCGGCCGATCTGCGGGGACCGGCCCAGGGAGCGCCCAGTCCCCGGGGCCATGGTCGGCACACCGACGCCGATGCGGTCTCAGCCTGAAACCGCCCCGGTGCCGACGCATACACTGAGCCTCAGCAGGACCGCCACGGCGACCAGGAGGCGATCGACCATGAGCGCTCAGCCCGCCGAACAGACCGCCGGCTACGACCCGGACGACATCCTCCGGCGCCTGGACGAACGCCACCGCCCCGCCTTCCTGGCCGACTACCGGGAGGCGATGGTGGCCGCCGCCCATGAGACCTGGCGCTACCGCCAGCTCCAAGACGTGCTGAAGAACTGGCATCTACGCGCCCTGCTGTACGCCCGGCCCGGATTCGAGCAGCACGCAGCCGAGGCCGCCGCCGGCATCAACACCGTCCCCGCCGAGGAAGCCGTCCCCGGATGGCCGGACGTGAACGCAGCCGTGGCCGCGCACGCCGCCCGCCGGGCCGCCGGGTGAACTACCGCGTCAACTACCACGCCGCCGCCTCCAGCCAGATCCCCGGCCTGTCCGCCGCGGCGTTCACCGTCCTCATCGAGCGCCTGGTGGAGATCGGCGACGACCCTTTCCACGGCAGCACCCCCGTCACGGCCGAGGAACCGAATTTCCGCACCGCCACGTTCGGCGCGAGCGGCATCGTGGCGTTCTACGTCAACCGGCCCGCCCGGACCGTCACCGTCTCTGACATCCTCTGGGCCGGCTGAGCCCCACCGGCTGGCCGGGCTTCCCACCACAGGCCAGGGCATCGACTGAGCGCATTTCTACATGCATAAATGAGAGCATGCGTAAAGGTGGAAGGGTCCGCCGAGCCACCGCGCCGCAGCCCGGCGGACCCGAAGAATCTACATCGTAAAGACGCTGGCACCGCTACCCGTGATCTTCCTCATTTGAGGTCGGATCTGAGGAGCCGTGATCACGGGCGATGGCCGTGCGGACCACGCCCGCATCCACCATCGCGCCTTGCCTGGTTAGAGGTCTTCGGCCTCGTAGCAGTGGCGCAGCGTGTTCACGCCGGCCAGATCAGCGTCACCCGGTCCGTAACAGAACTTCGCTCGTTCGACCGAGCCGAAGATGATCGAATCGAAGGCGCACCGCTTCTTCGGCCCGGCCTGCACGACGATCACTCTGCCGATCGTTGTGCGGTACTGGATGGCCACCTTGGTCCGGTCGTCGACCGCATCGCACGCCGTCACCTGTCGGCGGTCCGCGCTGACCGACACATGCCCGACGCCGGTCTTGCCCGCTTCCCATGCCTCAGCGGCCATCTGCGCGGAGGCCGCCGTACTGGTCGCCAGAGTGGCCACCAGCACGGCCGCCGCCGTGGTACTCGCCCTCACCGTGGGCTCCTCTCTTTAGGGGAGCTCCATGATCTCACTTAATGTAACTAGTCAAATACATATGGTGATTGGGGGGTGGGGGTCAATTCGAGTCGGTCAGTCTGTGATGCCGGAGCCTGCGGCGATCACACCGCCGCAGGCTCTGGCCGTCACTTACGGCACTTTGCTCAGCATCTCGAACCCGCCGAAGAGGGTCGCGCCGAAGCCGCCCCCGCCGGCGAGAAGGGCCCCGGGCCACGAGGCGGTGGCGGAGAGGGTGAGCGCGGTGGCGATCACCGCCACCACAAGGGCGGTGAGGACGACAAGCAAGAATCGCTCAAGCGTCATGGAAGGCTCCCTTTTGGGACTCCGAATGGAGCCCGCGAGTCGGACCACATCAACGCGCCGCCTAATGTCCCCCGGCGCCCGGGGATCGACTTCTTCAGTTCTGTAAGGCGGAGCGGTCCGCCCACAGTCGCTTGAGCTCGGCCTCGAAGTCGGCCTACGTCTTGAACCCCCGGTAGACCAAAGCGAAGTCGATGACCCGTGTGTCAGGACGACGGCGGAACGGACAGTGCACGTACGTCGCCTCCCTGACCTGACCGGCTCATGTGCCCTACGCGCCCCACCTGGTCGCATGCCGGATACCTGCACTCATCCCACTGCCGGATGAGGCGCGGTAACAGAAACACAACTTATGGTGAAACGGGGAGAGCAGCATCACTAGATGTTGTGGTGCAACGGTAGAAGTGCGCGACGATGAACGCAAGTTGATCGGAAATGTCCCGGCTAATCCTCTGGCCAGCGGAAATACGAAAGCGGCCCCGGAAGAAGCTCCACTCTCAGCCCGCTACATCCCGCTGGGCCGCCCTACGCCGGACCCAAAGGGATGCGACGGTCTGTACTTGTCCTCAATCGGCGACGATGGGGAATCCTGGTCGCTTCCGGCTGAGTCGCCCAGTCGCGACCGGTGAACTCTCGAAGGCCCCGCCGTACGGCTCATGCCTGGGCGGGGCCTTCGAGGGGGCGTCGGTTATGGAGCGAGCTATGGAGAGTTGGCCTGAGATCGGCGCTCTCGGTAGCCCGCCTGGCGGCACTTGTTAGAGCAGTACTTCCGCGGTCGTCCACCGCGATCGCTTCGGGAAGCGAAGTCGGCTGCACCGCAGTGGGCACACGAAATGCTGTTGGCCTGCCGCTTCTGGAGGAGGTACTGCTCCCGACCGGTGAGACGGCGTTTCCCAGCTACATCGACGATCCCTACCCGATAGCCCGATTCGTCATACACACCCAGGACTCGGCTCCTGCCCGGATGACGGAGCTTACTCAGGACTTTGGTCTCGATCTGACGGATCCGCTCCCGGGTGACGCCGTATACCCTGCCGATCTCATCCAGCGTCATCGCGATTCCCGAGGAGATGCCGAACCGCATCTCAATCACGCCGCGCTCGCGCTCCGAGAGGGTGTCGAGGACCTGGAGAAGGAGCTTGGCTCCCTCCTCGGCTGCGATGCGGTCGACGGGGTCTTTCGGGGTGATGCGTCGTCTGGTCACTGTGTCGCCCCCGTCCCGGTGGTGCTCTGTCCGCCATTCTGCTGGGTCTGCACCGGCGTGAGGACACTGGCGTTCTGCGCTGCGTGCAGAGCGCGGTGGAGAGGGCGGGCGGTGCTGCGGATCATCTGAGCGATTTCGGCGAGGACGTGAGGAAGGTCTTGGGCGTCAGCCTTGTTGATGGCCGCTTTGGCGATGGCGTACAGCAGGAAGGCGACCACAAGGACGATGAAGAGGAAGGCACCGACCAACAGGATGGGCCAGGGCGTCGAGACGAGGGGGGACGGGTTTGGGGACATGTTCTTCTCCTCGAAAACACGAAAGCGGCCCCGCAAGGCGGAGCCGCTTTCAGGTGGACGGTGGGAACAAAAAAAGCCCCAGCCTCCTGTTGAGGAGAAAAGGGCTTCAGTAAGTGGGCACATGTGTGCCCGAGTGATGGAGATTGTAACGCCTTCTCGTGCTTCGCGCAAGCGGTTTTTTGTGCAGGTCAGACAGAGGGGAGGGCGAGGGGTTCAGATTGACGCAGGTTTCGTAACACGGGTTTTTCTGCTCGAAGCTGGCTGCTCGACCGATGCACCGAGCCCGGTTCCAGGGATGGAACATCAACTCACGGGAATAGCTCTTCCCGCAAGTTGAATCTGCCTTAAATCGGGCATAGCGGACAGGACCGGCGGGCGGCTGTCGCCACCACGCTCCCAGCACACCTCCGGGGCCGTCCGCTGGCCATCCGGTCAGGGTGGGAGGGTGATGGGCACCACGCGGTGATCCTTTCCCGACGACATGCCTCTAGGAGGTGAAGTTCATGGGCAACTTCAGCCGGCTACAGGACGTCAGGTGTCCGCTGTGCGGAGGACTCGCGAGCATGGAGATTACAGACGTAGATCCCGGAGAGGAGGGGTCGACACCGATCAGGCGGATAACCGATGTGGAGTGCAGCCAGGGTTGTGACAAGCACAAGGTTCGGGCGGCTCTGCCCTCAGCGGGTGCTTGATCCGGCGGATGGTGGTGACGCGCGTCATCTTCACTGCGGTGACATGGCTGGCCATAGGTGCTGGGAATGCGCAGTCCCGGCACCAGGGTGACGTCTGATCCAGCCCTTGACCGGTAAGATCCGCCGCATTTCTACATGTGTAAATGCCGATGGGATCACATGCGGACTTGCCACTCCGCAGGCAGGCCCGTGGCGAGCAGCTCGGGCCGGGCGTGGACGTCGAGGAGCGGACTCGACTCCCACCATGGCCGCGCCGCCCACGCCGCCGGCGACAGCATGAGCCCGAGGTAGGCCACCCCGCGCCCGGTCGGCCACGTCACGTCGACCGCGCTTCGGCCGTCCGGCGTGACCCAGGCGTGCGGCACCGGCAGCCGCCGCCCGTCGACATCGAGCAGGGCCAGGCCCTCCGCGTAGTGCATGCGCAGCCGCGAGGCCGCGATCTCCACGGCGTTGCTGAAGCAGAAGCCCATGCCCCCGAGGACGATGTCCCCCGGCCGCCCGGCCGCCCGGCCGGTGCGAACCAGGAGCCCGCATCGAGGAGCAGGGCGTAGAGCGAGCCGTAGCGCTGGCCGTCGAGGGGCGGGGCCAGTGCCACCCACGCCTCAAGCGTCACCACCAGTTCCCGCTCCGCCGCGCTCAACTCCACCACGGCGGCAGCCTAGGACCGGCCCGCGCCCGGTGACCAGACCGCAGCACCCCGGAAACCAGCCTCGGCGTATCGCATTTCTATATGCATAAATATGGACATGCTTAGTCATACCGTCTCTGACCTGGGGCGGAGTGGCATCAAGGAGATTGCCGAACGACCGACGTACGCCGATCATGAAGAGTATGACCTACAAACGGGGCGATGAAGTGCGGATCAATCACCGCACCACCCGACGGGACGCGACCGGCGTTGTTACCGCCACCGGATGGGATGGCACGTACACGATCAGCGTGGAAGGCCGCACGGTGCGCGGCGTACGGCCCGAGCAGCTCAGCCGCAGGAGCGCACCGTTCTGGGCGACGAGCCCGCGGCCGGCCGCGGCCGAGACCTCCCGGCCGTTCTGGGCGACTCCGCCGCGTTCGGCGGGCTCCGCGTCCGACGTGCCCCGGCCGTTCTGGGCCCGGTCGGCGAAGAAGGCCCGTCCAACGCAGGCCGAGACCGCCCCGGGTATGAGCGCGGCGCGCTGGCTGTGGGACCGCAGCCACGGCGCGACCGAGCGCAGCAGGGAGCAGGCCCCGCCGCTCTGGAACTGACCGGGCCGAGCCCGTCGAGGCGAACCCTTGACGGGCCCGACTCGGAGAGCTGCATTTAAAAATGCGCTTCCCCGACGAACGGAGGTTCCATGACCACCGACGATCCCACCCGGCGCCCCGCCGGGACCAGTCTGGCCGAGCAGGTGACCCGGCTCCGCCAGGCCGTCGAGCGCAGGCAGGTCGAGCCGGTTGCCCCCCGGCATGCGCGCTTGGACCCGCCCGCAGGGAGGCCCTGGTGACCACGTCCCCCACCGCGCCCGGCGACCCCCGCGAGATCGCCACCCAAATGCTCGCCCTGGCCCGAGCGCTGTCCGCCGCGCTCGCCGAGCAACCGGGCGAGCACCACGACGCCTACCCCGCTGTGCTGGCCACCCTCTCGGAGGTGACCGCGGAGAACGCCGCCGCAACCGGCATCATCGAGGAGGCCGCCGCGGGCATCGGCGCCGCTCGCCTGTCGGGATGGTGGGAGAGCGCCGCCAGCAGCGCCCGAGACGCCCGGCTCAGTCTGATGAGCGCCGCCGGCGAACTGCTGACCACGTCCCGGGAAGCCAAGAGCGGACAGGACAAGCTTGCCCAGGCTGAGCCATGATGCAATTACACATGTAGAAATGTAGTCATGCCCACATGTCTTAATGGGCTGGTCTGATCTGCTCTTTCGGCTCTGGGGAGGGGCACTCCTCAGAGCCGGTGCGGTCAGGCGGTCAGGTCGAGGAAGTCCCGCACTGCGGGCACGTCCCGATGCCCGGCGAGCTTGTCCCGCAGGCCGGCCATGGTCGCCGACGACCGGGCCGAGTCGACCCCGCCCAGGCAGCGCACCGCATGGTCAGCGACCTCCACCGCCTGATCGAAATCGCGCAGCATCAGATGAGCGTCCGCCGCCCGCGCCAGGTAGATAGCGTGGGTCCGCGGATACTGATCATCGCCCGCGTAGTCGGCCGCCATCGCGGCATCGAAGCGGCGCACCGCCTCGCCGGCGTCGCCGAGCTCCAGCGCCGAGGAACCCGCGATCATCTCGACCTCCCCGAGCGTCACCCAGTACAGGTAGGCCGGATCATCGTCCCGGGGGCCTGCCGACAGGGCATCGCGCGCCTGGTCGAGCGCCCGCGCGCACGCGCGCCGATCTCCCGTCTTGGACAGCGACCGGGCCGCCCGCGCCGCGAGCATCGCGCGGAACCGCGGTGTGGCCCGGTTGCGCGTCTGGATCTGGGCCGCCTCGATGAGCGCGACCGCGTCCCGGGGATCGCCAGCGGTGTAGGACTGGATCGCCTGGAACGACATCGCATAGGCCCCGGTCAGCACATCCCCGGCCGTGGCCGAGGCGCGCAGCGCCGCGGCGAAGTACCGTTCGGCTTGAGCGTGGTAGCCCGCGTCGAAGTGGACCCACGCGCAGCAGCGCGCCGCCTCAGCCGCCGCGGCGTACAGCCGGCGCCCGGTGGGTTCATCGAAGCGCGAATCCTTGACCAGACCGGCGATGAACGAGAACTCCGCTTGCGCCAGGTCCCGCAGTTCCCCGGAGCCGAGCGCGTCGTCCAGGTGCCGCAGATGGTCAAGGCGCCGCTCCAGGTGGTCGACCATGGCCGCGGTGATCTGACGTCGCCCGGTGGAGGTGGGCGCGGTCATGGCCGCGAGCGCGTCTTGCCACCCCAGGATGGAGGAGCTGAGCGCCGCCGAGGTCAGGGTAAGGAATCCGCGTCGGTCCACTGAGCCTCCTCGCGCGAGATCACACAGCACTTCCACCGTAGCCGCCTGATCCCAGGGAAGGTCAGCCCCTCTTTCGGGCGGGCAGGCCGCCTGCAACCACTGCGGCCAGGCCGAGGTGTCGACCAGGTGATCCGGAATGCCGTGCAGCGCCGCGATGGCCCGTTGCGTGGAGGGCTCGGGCACGACGCCGTGTGCCTCCCAGCGGTAGACCTTCTGCCGGTCGCGCGCCAGCGCCCCGAGCCCGAGCGCCCGATGAGCCAGATCAACCCGGGCGGCATAGGCCCCCATGGACAGGCCGAGCTCGGCACGCAAGAAAGTCAGGGGATGGCGGTACAGCGACAGCTCCGTCATGGCGTTCTCCCTGCTGAGACTGCCGGTGATGTCACCTTCCCCCACCATGGGCGCCCCCGCCAGGCCAGCGCCGCAGAAGACTACGCGGGACTACACGAACCCTCTGGGCGGTGCGCTGCATCCGGGGTTGCATGGGCGACACCACGCCACTCCATGAGCCGGCGCGGCGGCACGGAGAGTGTCACCCCCGTGTACTCCCCCACCGTCGCGCCGCCCCGCCCCTTGCCGGAGGCGCAGGGCCCCACCGCCCGCAAGGGGCGCATGACGCGATCGCACGGCGCTACGCCGTGGTCCCACGATCGCGGGTGGTGCCCCTGCCGCGCCCCCGTGTCGGCAGGGGCACCACATGATCCGCCCGCTCGGAGAACCCAGCACGGGAGGAATCATGGAAACGATCCTCATCGACGGTCTGGACATGACCGGCAAGACCACCCTCGTCCAGACGCTCGTCACCACGCTCGAACAGCGCGGCATCCCCGCCCGCTCCCATCAGTGGATGCTCGCCCCCCGTCACCCGCTGGCCGCAGCGCTGCGCCGCCTGCCGCGCGTGCGTCAGCCGGAATCCGGACTGATCACGGCCGCCCTGCTGGGGCCCGGGTTCCTCCTGGACGGACTGCTGGCCCGATGCAGTCGCGCCGCCGATCAGGTGGTGATCCAAGACGGCTACGCCGACCGGACGGTGGCCTTCGGCATGGCCGGCGGCCCCTACCTGAGCGCGTGCTTGGCGCTGCGCTGGCCCCACTTGTTCGCCCCGTTCGACCTGGCGGTCTACCTGCACGCCCCGGCTGAGGTCCGGGCCCGGCGCCTGGCGGTGCGACCCGACGCCGACGCCAACGACGTCCGCACCGTCGAAGACGACGAGTTCGCCGCAACCTTCACGGCCATGCTGGTCCACGGCATGGGCCGGCGGCACCGCCGCTTGCTGGTGTTCGACACCAGCCGCCACTCCCCGCAGGAGATGGCCGAGCTCATCGCCGACCAGGTCCGTCCGCCGGCCACCATCGTGCGCCCGCCCCAGGAGCGCGCCGCGTGAGGCCGCCCGCCGTCGATGCCGGCCGCACCGAAGCGGCACAGGCCGAACTCCGCAGCGCGCTGGCCGGCCGCCCGCTGGTCAGCGTCACCCGCTTCACCACCTCCGGCCGCACCGGCTACACCGGCCCGGCACCGGTCCCAGCGCTGCGCCCGGACCTGGCGATCGGCTGCTACCGACCGTGGACCCCGGCCGAGCCCGCCGCGGCGATGGCCGCCGAGGAGCGCATCCGCACCCGTTCGGCCGCCCTGCGCCAAGGCTGGCTGACCCGGGTCCGCGCCGAGGCCGCCGAGCGCCTGGCCGGACTCGACCGGCCCCCGGTGCTGACCGCCTGGTACGCCACCGACGCCTTGCGCGCCCTGGCCGGCCCGCACGGCACCGTCGCGGCGATCGACGGGACGGTACGCGACGTCATCGAGGCCAAGCCCGCGTTCGACCAGGTGTTACGGGAGGCGTACGTGCCCGCCGCAGTCCGTATCCCCGCCGTGCGCGTCGACGGCCGCTTGCCGTCGCTTCCCGAGCTGCGCCGCCTGGTCGGCACCCGGCGCGTGGTGGTGCAGTCCGGAGTGACCTCCGGCGGACGCGGCACGGTCATCGTCACCGGGGAGGCCGACATGGAGCACGCCGCCCGCCTGGACGGCCCTTACCGGGTGACCGCGTTCATCGACGGCTGGTCATCCAACGTCACCGTGCTCAGCGTCCCCGAAGGCCCCGACGACGTCCGGGTTTACGTCGACCGCCCCTCCCACAAGGCCATCGGCGTGACCGAGCTCGGCATCGGCCCGGCCAAGAGCGCCGGCAACGACTGGTCGCGGCCCTGGCCGGCCGACGCCGCGGGGATGCTGGTCGAGTCCGCTGTCCGCATCGCGATCTGGGCATGGCGCCGCCACCGGGTGGCCGGACTGTTCGGCCTGGACGCCATCCTGACCCCGGACGGCCGGGTGTACCTCAACGAGATCAACTGCCGCAACCAGGGAACCACCGAGGTCTCCGCGGTCAACCAGCAGGCCCGCGGGTGGCCGCCCTTCCTGGCCGCCCACCTGACCCTCCTACTCGGCGGACGGGTGAGCTGGCTGGAGGACCCGCACGAGTTCAACCACGCCACCATCACCCAGGCCACGACGCCGGGCGGCCCGTTCTACGCCAAGCTCCGGCTTCACCGCGCCGACCCCGGCCCGGTCTGCCTCGACCCGCGCCTACCCGGATCGGGCGTCTACCGGCTGGACGCCGCCGGTCGGCTGGAGTGGGTCAGGGCCGGCGCGCACCCGGCCGACGCCGACGCCGACCGCGGGGAGGTCCTGCTGGCCGGCCTGCCCGCCCCGGACGTGATCTGCCACCCCGGCGCCGAGATCGCCACCGTCGAAGGCGTCACCAGCGGCTCCGCCCGCCCATTCGACGGCCCCGACCAGGCCAGCATGCTCACGCTGCGCACCGCCGCGGCCGTGGCCGAGTCGTTCCTCCCCTACCTCCCGCAGGAAAGGACGTCATGATGCCCGCACCACTCGCCCCCGCTCTGGCCGACCAGCTCCGCGCCCTGCCTGATGAGGCGTTCACCCGCCTCCAGTACTTCACCCCGGCCACCGGCTGTTTCAACCGGTGCGCGTTCTGCTCCCAGCAGGCCGGGCGCGACGTGTGGCAGCTCACCGAGCGCGGCCTGACCGACTTCGCCCGCACCTTCGCCGACGTCGCCGCCGAGCGCGGCCTTCAGATCGCCGGCGGCCGTATCCACCGCCCCGGCGTGCTGTTCCCCTACCTGGACAACGACATCGCCTCCTACCCGCACCTGGACACCCTGTGCGGCCTGGCCCGCGACGTGCTCGGCGTGCGGTTGCGCATGTCGACCGTGGGCTACTCCAGCCTGAGCCCGCACCTGACCGCCATGCACCAGCGGATCGCCGACGAGTACGGGGCGGTGTTCGACGGCATCCGCCTGTCGCTGACCCCCTACACCATCGGCTGGACCGACCGTGACCCCGCCGCCAGCCGCGCGCAGTTCACCCGCGACCTGGCCGCCGCCCTGGCCACCTACCGGCCGGTGTTCGCCCAGCTCGGCCACGGCCCGGCCACCGCCGCCGTCGAACTGCGCTTCGCGCCCCTGGTCGCCACCGTCGACCTGGCCGACACCACCGTGGACGGCCGCCACGTCCTGGCCGCCGGACCCCATCTGCTGATCGGCTTGGAGAGCAGCGACGGGCCGTTGCCGCTGACCGAGGTGGAGCGCCTGGACGAGCGCACTCAGCCGGTTTTCTCCACGCCCGGCCGCCGGTACCTGCACCTGACCGGCGACCACCTCACCGCCGACGCCGCGACCATCCGTGCCGCCCTGGCCGGGCAGGTCGACGCGGCCCACCGCGTCCGCGTGGTGCGCCTGTTCCGGTTCGCCAACGCCGATGGCGGCTACTACGCCGCCGACCCCGACTTCCACCCGGGCGGCACCTTCACCGCCCTGCACCTGTATCCCGCCACCGAAACCCGCCGCCGGTCCGGCTACACCGACGCCACCCGCCCGTTCCTCAATGCCCTGCTCAACTACAAGGCCGCCCGTGGGATCGGCCGCCGCGAGGCGTTCGAGCACGCGACCTTCGCCGACGTCGCCGCCGTCCTGGCCGACCTGGAGGCCACCGCCGACCGGCTCGCCCAGGGCGTCGACGCCCGCGCCGCCGTCCACCTGACCGGCACCGTGATTCCCCTGGTCGCCACCTACGCCGAGGCGTTGCAGACGGCCGGCTACCCGGCCGCGGCGTTCTTCTCCCGGGACTTCAGCATCGACACGGGCCAGATCGTCAACCAGGGCCGGGCCATGGGCCTGTTTAGGGGCTTGGTCTCGATCGACGGCGAGCCGATGACCCCGCGCGAGGAGCGCGGCTTCGGCCAGGCCAGCCTCTCCAGCGTCCGCGGCCCCATCTGGCGGATCGCCCCGGTTCCCTTCGCGCCCGCCGGGCGCCTGCCCGTCGCGGTCGCCGGCGGCAAGAACGCCCCGGCCATGGCGCCGTCCCTCGTGGTGGAGGAGCTGGACCCCTGCCATCTGCGGCCGGTGATGCGCGGCACCTGCACGCGGTTGCGCCGCTACACCCTGACCGGCGTGGAGCTGGAGCATCTCACCCTGGAGCAGGGACAGAGCACTTTGGCCATGCCCGGCATGGCCGCCTGACCGGCGCATCCCCGGTACCGGAAAATCTCGTGTTCGCCCGGTGCCGGGGATCAACGCCGGGCACTATGCCCGAATGACCACCACTTCCTTTTCCCGCGTGAAGATCCGCACCGGCGCCCTGGTCTTCTGCGGCGACGACGTCGCACTGATCCGCCGCGACCGGCCGACCGGCTCGCACTACACCCCGCCCGGCGGCAACGTCGACACCGGAGAAGACATGCTCGATGCGCTGCGGCGCGAGCTCGCCGAGGAGCTCCGGCTGGACCTGGACCAGGCCACCGAGCCCGAACTGTGCTGGATACAAGACCAGATGGTCACCCGGCCCGGCCCCACCCCACCGCCCCGGAAGATCCACCTGATCTTCCGATGCCGCGTCTCCCCCGAGGTGCGGGACACGCTCGCTACCGCCGAATACGACGAACTCCCGGACGGCGCGACCGAGCTCGGCGTCATCGAGTGGATCGACTACCGAAAGGCCGCCGAGCTGGCGCTGTTCCCGTTGATCGGCGGCCCCCTGTCGGCGCTGACCAGCCCGGACGCGCCCGCCGGGAACCCATGGCTTCCGCCGATCACGGATGCCAATTACACCTGGCTCTGAGCCCGCTCTCCGATCACCGCGGCGTCAGCGGCAGCCGGCAACGCCAGTACGGTCCGGTCCTGGCCGTATTCGCCGCGCCGGCTGTCGGGCCGAAAGGGCACAGACCCGGGAGGGAGAGTGCCAGGCTGGCCGCATGGACAGCACGAACCCCTCCGCCGCCTGCGGGCCAAACCGGTTGACCCGGATGGAGCTCGCCGACGCCCTGGCCGCCCAAGTCGACTCAGGACGGCACCGTCCCCCACTGGCACAGCCCTTGCTCACCTGGGAGGAAGGCGACGCCGCCGCCTGCCTGCTGGAGACCCTGGCGGCGATTGTGGCCGGCGAACCACTCGCCGAGCTGGCCGACGAACTCGCCGAGCGTCTACGCTCCCGGCTCGGCCCTCTGCCCGGACACGATCCGGAGAGGATGCTCTCCGCCGTCCTGTCCAGCGCGGAACAGCAGATCACGAGTGTGGGTCCGCGCTCTGATTGATGGCGCCCCCGGGCAGTCGCACGGGGGCGCCAGGAGTCACCCGCCGAAGAACAACGGCATCGGGTACGCCGGGATGACTTCGGCCATGTGCGCCAACGCAGCGAACATAATCACCTCCTGTATCTGATCAACTGCATATCGTAAACGCATTGTTCAGTGGAGGAGTCGGCGGAGGTCTGGTGGCCCTGGGGGCTCCGCCGCCCCCAGACCCCCGCGGGGCGGACGCACCGTCCGCCCACCGGGCGCGCAGCCTCCCACCGCGCATGGCGGCCGGCACATCCGCTCTGTGTCGGTCGCCGGTCGCCGTAGGGGGTTAAGGCTCAGCCGGTGTACGGCGGGAACAACTGCTCCGCCGCCGCACTCAGTCGGGCGACCTCCTCCACCGACAGCCGAGCGCCGCCCCGGGTGATCCAGTGTCGTACCTGAGAGGCCCGCAGCAGCGGCACGCCCTCCACCTTCATGACCCGCAGCAAGGGGACGTTGGGACCGTGGATCGCCAGTACTGGCGTGACGTCGACCGGGCGACCGATCGCGGCGCCGAGCGCTTCGGCGACGCGCCGCGACTCGTACAGGACCCCCTTCACGGCGTTGTCACCCCAGGTCTTGCCGACGTGGACGTACCGGCCGCGCCGAGTGATCCTCTTGTTCCGGTTCCAGTTCTTCGTGTCCACCACGAAGACGCCCGCCGCGCCAATGATCAAGTGGTCCACGTTCGCCTGTCCGGTCGGGAGCGCGCGGTCATGCAGGACCGTGTATCCCCTCCGGCGCAGAGGTCGAAGCATCCTCGCTGTCCGCCGCTCGCCCTTAGCCCCCTGGCGCCAGGTCCGCACCGCCTCATGGTTCCGCCACCGATACACCGTGTCGACCACGGCCACGAGCACCGCGGCGACCAGGCCGGCCAGCCAGCTCACCAGGACGCCCACCACCACCGCGGCGACCACGGCCAGAACTGCGCGGACGATGATCCGTTGCCGTCGGCCTTCGGCGAGCTTGGCGCGGTACTGGGCATGCGCCGACGCACCGGCGCCGACCGTACGAGAGCGAGGAAGAGCCATCGAGCGACCTCCGGACAGGGGGGAAACGGAGACGAGCGCGAGGAGCTGCCTTCACGGTAGACCCGGCCGCCGACGAAATCCCGCCCGACCAGCGAACCGGTCGACTACCCCGAGACACCGAGCGCGTCGGCGACACCCCGTGCCAGGACCTCAACGATCCCCGGGAAGTAGAAGACCAGCCCGATCAAGATTGAGATGGCAAGGAACTGGGCGAACCGCGTGATCTCCCGCGTGAACAGGAAGAACAGCGCCACCACCGAGACCATCACCAGGAACAGCGGCGCGAAGAAGCTCCGCAACCAGTCCGCGAGCCCTTGCGTGTTCAGCCCTTGCGCCGGCGCCGCCAGCACCTCCACAACCACCGCATACACCCGTGCCCCCACTCCTCTCCCCGCCGGAGCCATCCCCAGCGCTCTACTCTCAGTGCTATGACTGACACGCACAGTAGTGGGTGTGTTCATGAGATCGCCGTTCCGCTCGAAGGCACGGCCGGTCCCGAGGCGGTCGTCTGCCTGTGCGGCGCACGCTGGACGAGCCGCGCGCAGGTCCCCGAGGACGTGGCGTTCCGCCTGGACGTCCGGCTCGGCGCCGGCGCATGGGAGTCGCGCGAGCCGAGCGCCGCGGCCAGGCCGCCAGCCCCGACGACGGACAGGCAGTCGGCCTGACGGCCGATGCCTCCGGCGGCCAGGGCGCTCGGCGCCCCTGGACCCCGCCAGGCCCCGGGATGGTGGACACCCCGGGCGGGACCGATGAAGGGTCGTCTCCGGCACTAGGCCATCCCGCCCGCCGGCTCTGGGCCTATCACCCAGACACCGGGGCCGCCAGGCACCCCGGAGGGGACCCCGCCCGGCGCCCCCGGTGTCTGCGTGATCTGGACGGCCCAGGCGGACGGGATGGCCCAGGACCGGAGACTGATGTAGGCACATCACACCCGGCCTGAGCTGGAAAAACAAGCCGCAAGAGGTGGTGAGAAACGATGGACCGGCCCCCCTTCGCTTGATAGAGTTGGCGTGTACACGCCAACAAGGAAGGTGTCCATGGACAAGCTCACCGAGACCGAGCGCCGCGACTTCGCCCGCGCCGCCGCCGAGGACCTGGAGGCCGCAGTGGAGGAGCGGCTGGTCCTGGAACAGGAGTATGAGCACTACACCGGCCCGCTTGGCTGGTCGGAGTGGCTCAAGCAGCGCAACGGATGACCGGCACGAACCGCCCGCCCGGCGGCGGCCGTTCCCCGCGCCGCCGAAGAGAGGACTCCCGATGACCGAACAGATCATCCGCGTCGACACCTTCACCGCCTGGAAAGAGCTCGCCTGGAGGGAGCCGGCCGAACGTCTCCGCGAACTGCCCGGCCTGGCCGACTACCTGGACGATCACCTCTTGGTAGAGCTTCACCTGAACGAGGAGCGCCACGAGGTCACCATGATCGAGCGCATCCCCGACCAGCCCGATCACTACCGCCTGACGACGAAGCCCGCCGCCGACTTCATCGCCGAGTTCGAGCTTGACCCCGACCTGGCTGAGGACTACCGCACGATCACCGAGCAGGGCGGCGGAGCCGAGCGCGGTCCCTGGAGCTGCCCGGACATCGCCGAACTGACCGTTCCCGCCCGCGCGTTCGTCGCCGAGGTGGACGCGCTGTTCGGTCGGCCGCCGATGCCCACCCCGCCCGTCGACACCACCCCGGCCGCCATCCTCGCCGAGGCCCTGGCCGCCCTGTTCGGCGACTACCCCACCGGCCCGGAGAACGCGCCCACCACGCCCCTGGCCATCACCGACCCGGACACCGGCGTCACGCGCACGGTGAGCCTGGAGCGCGGCCAGGTGGAATGGCTGACCCGCATGATCACGGCCGAGGCCGCCACCAACCGCGAGGCCCACGCCGGCGGAACCGGCCGGTGCGGACACTGCGGCGCCGCCCCCCATCCGCACACGCCATGACCGGCCCGACGAGTCCGAGGTGAGGTGTCCGGGACCGCTCGAACCGGCCCCGGACCACCTCATCCTCACACGACGACCACGGCGCCACGCCGGGCGCCACCCGAAATTGATGGCGTGTACACGCCAAGGAAGAGAATGGGATGACCGACACCGGATCACGCATCATCACCGCCCTGGAGGCCACGTGGAAGGCCGTGCAGGAGCGCCACCCCGAGATCCCGGACGTGGTGATGATCACCGGTCCGTCCGCCCAGCGCGGCGGCGACATGTGGGGCTACCACTGGCCCGACCGGTGGAAGTTCGCCGATGGTTCCGGCCGCGCCCCGGAGTTGTTCATTGCCGGAGAGCTGTTCGGGCACGGCGGCCAGCGGACCCTGGCCACGCTGCTGCACGAGGCCGCCCACGCGCTCGGCACCGTGCGCGGGATCAAGAACACCAGCCGGGACGGCAACCGCTACCACAACGGCAAGTTCGCCGAGCTGGCGCGCGAGCTCGGACTGACGCCTCCTGACAAGCCGAGCAAGGCCCACGGCTACGCACACTGCGAGCTCGGCGACGCCACCGCCGCCGCCTACGCCGAGACCATCACCGCCCTGGACGCCGCCGCCGTCGCCTACCTGGTCGACCGGGCCGAGGTGGTTGTCTCCGAGACCGGCGAAGACGGCGCCGAGGACGGCACCGCCGGGACCGGCGAGGACGAGGGCGGCGCGAAGAAGAAGCGCCGGGCCGGCCAGCGCCACGCCGTCGAGTGCATGTGCTCGCCGCCCCGCCGTATCCAGCTCACCCCGAAGGCCATGGAGACAGGCCCGGTGATCTGCGGACTGTGCGGCGAGCCGTTCGAGGTCCCCGACCCCATCGAGGACCAAGGCGACGACGGGCAGGAATAAAGCCGCAGGTCAGCAGGGGCGAGCCACACCGAATAGGAACGGCCGCCCCTCAGCTGCCTTAACCGCTCCAAAATTGTTCACTCTCAGCGAGCGTCAATCTCGCCGCTTCTGCCCCAAACATGGCATTCTCTAACCAAGCATGTAACGGGGAGTTGAACGGCACGTCAGGACATGAGCAAGGGGACGAGGTGCCCGAGGCATCGGCACCTCAGCAGGGGGAACACCACGACCAGCGAGGGCGCGCGCCGTACGGCCGCGCCCTTCGGCGTACGTACAGCGCGGCATACCAGGTGTACGGAGCGCAACGTTTCTGCGACACGCCGAATGGTTTGCATGCGCAATCCCCAAAGATGCGCAATGATCTCACCCATGCCACGGGTAACAGGACGAGTGACGCGGGAGTACGGAACGGGCGGCAGCGTCCAGTTTCAGACCCGCGTGCCCGAAGCGCTCAAGAGGCGATACCACGAGGCCGCCAAGGCCCGAGGGATCTCGCTGAGCCTCTACTTGGAGCAGTTGATCGAGCTTGATCCGCTCGCGCCCAAGGCTCCGGAGAAGCCGTTGGAGCTGACCGGATAAATACGTAGGCCCCGGTGCTATGACCGGGGCTTGCCTACGACTCGGGAGATCCGACTTACCTGGCTACCAACCTGTAGCCGGATCTCCGACCAGACCCCCGCCTCACCAGCGGGTTGCCTCACCGAAGAAGGGCCGTCTTACCAACGGCCCGCACCACCACCCACCACCCGGAATCACCCAAAAACATCACATCCGGAGAAGCGGTCTTACCAGCCGCCTCTCTGGAGGAGAGGAGCCGCTTACCTCTATGAGCGCCGGTTACCAGCCGGCGGCTTTGTCATGCCTCCAGAAACCCGGAGACGGAGTCCACGATAACTCATCGTCGTCCGGCTAGCCCAGCATGTCCGGATTCGGGTGTGTCGCCGCAGACCGGTTGCGAGGGTGACGCCGAGCAACAATCCGCCGCGTTCTACGCAGCGCTCCGCGCCCTGGCCCCCCGCGGCCGGGCGCGCGTCGACGTGCGCACCGAGGCCGGCGACGAGTGGGCGCACTCCTACGCGGCCACGGTGAAGCTCGGCGATGTCCCGCCCATCGGCCCGTTCGCCTGGTACCTGGCCAACGCCCGCCACGAGTTCGAGTTCATCGTGTTCGACCTGGACCGGGCGAAGGGCGACGTCGAGCGCGACGCCGACGAGCTCATGGAGCTGCTGGAGGCCGCCGACGTCCGCTATCTGGTGTGCGTGTCCGGTCCCGGCCGCGGACTGCATATCTGGGTGCCGATCGAGCCCACGGCCGCCGCGGTGGTGCGCGTGCTGGCCCGCGCCGCCGCCCGCCGCCTGCCGTCGCTGGACCTCAGCCCCCTGACCAACGCCCGGACCGGATGCGTCCGCCCGCCCGGCGCCCCGCACCGCCACGGCGGCATCAGCACGCCCGTCGACCAGTGGGTGCCGATCACCCCGCAGGCCGCCGCCGACCTCCTGGCCGAGCCCAACGACGCCGAGGCCGTCGAGCGTCTGGCCGTCGTGCTGGACGCCGCCGACGTCGAGCCCGAGCAGATCGAGGCCGAGGCCGTCCGGACGATCGAGTCCGGCCCGCGCGGGCCGCGCCTGGCCGGGCGCCGGCGACCGTGTGACGTGGCCGCCCTGCTGGCCACCACGCCCGAAGTCGAGCGCGGGCATGCCCAGCTCGCCCGCATCCTGGTACGGCTTGCGCTGGCGCGCTGGAGCGCTCCGGAGACCGCCCGGTTCCTGGAGGCAAACCTGGAGGCCCCGGGCCTGATTCATCTGCGCCGCCAGGGCGGGAAGCGCAGCCGACCCCGCTCACCCGGCGAGCGCGCCGCCCTGATCGCCCGCCAGTGGGAACGCGCCGTGGCCTACGCCGCCACGCTTCACCGCGAGACCGTGCCTGTCGAGGAGGACCAGGGCGCCGAGGAACCCGCCGAGCGACAGGAGCAGTCGGCGCAGACCTACGCCGCGCGCCTGGCCGCCGTGGTGCCGCTGGTGGCCGGCGTCCGGGAGGCGATCAGCGCCGAGCCGGAACGGTGGAGCACCCAGGCCGGCCCGTCCGACCGCCGGGCACTGGAGTACGTGCTGGAGCTCGCCCTGGAGGCGGTCACCGATGAAGTCGAGATCGACTGCCGCCGTCTGGCCCTGGCGACCGGCATGGGCCGCAGCACGGCCGCCCGCGCGCTCGGCCGCCTGGTCCTGGACGAGTGGTTGAGCCTGGACACCCCGGGCGAGGGCCAGCGCGCCCACCGCTACCGCGTGCTTCCCCAGGCCCTCGAAGACGCCTCCGCAACGCCTGTGACGAACAAGCTTCCCGAGTCGCTTGCACAGGGTGGGACACAAGGGAACCCACCCCAGGTGGGAGAGGTCCGACGACACCGGGCGGCCCGTGAAGCTCACCGGCAATCGCTGACCGCGCGCCGCGCGCTGCTCAGCCACGACGTGTTCACCCACCCGGGCCCCGCACGAGACCAGGCCGGACTAGGACGTCATGTGGCGATCACCGCCGCGGCCCTCAGCACGGGCCTTTACAAAGTAAATGACTTGGCCCGGGTCACCGGCTACAGCCTCCGCACCGTCCGGCGGCACCTGGAGATCCTGAAGGCCCACCAGCTCGCCCGGCGCAGCGACCGGCCGGCCCCGGGCGCGTGGCGACGGACCCGGACCAGTCTGGCGACCGTCGCGGCCCGAATCGGCGCGGCCGGCACCCGCGAACGACGCCACCGCGCCTACGCGATCGAGCGCGACGCCTACGCCTGGTGGCTGGCCGAGCTCGGATGGATGCGCACGAAGGGCAAGCGCCGCCGACCCCCAGGGCCGGACCAAACCCGCCTCCTGCTGGCCGGGCTCCCGCGCTGGGGCAACCGCGACCGCTACCCGCGCGACCACGAAGGCCGCGCCGACCACCGCGCGGCGCGCGTCGACCTGGCCATGCAGCGTCTCGCGGCCACCGCCTGACCACCGGCCTCGCAGCCGCGGTCACCCACCCTGCCCAGCACGCCGGCGAGCCACCGAGCGGCGATCAGCCCAGCGCCGCGACCGCTATTTAATTTCATTCTTTCCATAGCAGAAATGAAATTAATAAATTAGGGTCGGAGTATGACTCAGATCACAGAACAGGAGCAGGACGAGGCCGCGGTATGCCGGTTCCCCGGGTGCTCGGCGCCGCCCGCCCCCGCGCCGACCGACAAGCCCGGCCGACCTCCGCTGTACTGCGTGGACCCGACCCACACGCCCCTGACCGCGTACCGCGAGCGCCAGCGGCTCCAGAAGGTCGGCGTCGGCGAGGCGGACGCCGCGATGCCGGAGGACCTGGGACGACCGGTGACCCTCAGCCAGGCCCGCGCCGGGGAACTGGTCGAGCGCGTCGAGGCCGTCGCCGTGCGCCTGTCGGAGGACCTGGCGCGGGTGCTGGCTGAGCTGCACACCGCCGGCGACCCGGACGCCGCAGCCGCGGAGGTGAGCGCCGCCCACGCGACCGCCGCCGAGCAGGTGGCGAGCGCCGAGGCCCGCGCCGCGACCGCCGAGCAGACCACCCGCCGGGCCGTGGCCGTCGCCGAGCGCGAGCGCGCCGAGCGGGAGCAGGCCGACGCCGCCGCCGAGGACGCTCTTTGCCGGGCACAGGACGCCGAGGAGCGCGCAGAGCAGGCGCGCGAGCAGCTCGGCACCGAGCGCGAGCAGATGCGCGCCGAAGTCGAGCGGACCCGTGCTGAGGCCGATGAACAAGTCCGTCAGGCCGAGCAGGAGCGAGACGCGGCCGTGGCGCAGGCCCGCGCCGAGGCCGGCGAGCAGGTCCGCCAGGCCGAGCGCGAGCGAGACGACGCCCTGGCCGAGGCCAGGGAGGCGACCGAGCGGGCGCGCGCCCTGGTCGAGGAGGTCCGCGCGGAGGCCGCCGCCGAGCGCGAGCGCGCCGCCGTGCAGGTCGAGCAGATCCGCGCCGATGCCGAGCGGACCCGGGCCACGATCGAGCGAGCCCACGCCGAGCAGGCCGAGGCCGCCCGCCGTACGGCCGAGGCCCTGGCCGACGCAGCCCGCGCGCAGGAACATCGAGCCGAGGCCGCAGAAGCCGCCGCCGAGCGCGAACGCGCCGCGCGGAGCACGCTGGAGCGCGAGCTGACCGAGGTTCGAGCGGAACTTGCCCGGCTCCGCTCGGGCGCCGAGCAGAGCCGCTCGGCGGACGAGGAGGCGTGATCATGCCGCTGTTGGGGTGGCCCGGATGGGCCTGGGCCGCGTTCGCCGGCATCGCCGGCGTATCGGTCGGCGCCGTGATCTATAGCTGTGTCAGCGTCGCGCGGCTGAACCGGGCCGAGCGCCGCCGCGTGGTCGCCAGGGCGGAGCAGGTGCTTGCATGGGAGGCCGGCGGGTATCCGCGTCTGCCCTACGTCACCATCTGGCACCGGGGAACCGGATACGAGCTGCGCCGGACTCCCGGGTACTGGCCCGAGGTCTCCGAGCAGGCCGCAGCCGACTCCCAGGATCGCCGGTACGACCGGGTGACGGTACGCCTACGCACCCCCGTGGCCGACGGCTACGTGACCGAGTGGACGTGGCAGGACGGCGCCCTGATCAGCGAGGAACGCCACCAGCCGGGCCGGGCGTCATGACGGCCGCCCTGGTCGCTCTGGTGGCCGCAGCCGCGGCCCTGGCCGCCTGCGTGGCCCTGTTCGGCTGGTGGGACCGGCGGCTGAGCCGTACAGCGCGGCCGGCGCCCCCGGCCCGGGAAGCCTACGTCGCCACGGTGCAGGGCCGGGGCGGAACCTGGCGCGTCTCGGAGTGGGTCGTGGAAACGAGCTGGCCGGAGATCATCGCGTGGGCCGCCCAGCAGTCCCAGAGCCCCGACGTCGACCGGGTGCAGGTCGAGCACCAGGCCCCGCAGGAGCCGGGGATGGTCACCGTGTGGACCTGGACCGAAGGCCGACAGAGTAGCCACGAGCACCGCCGGGGCCGCCTGGAGGTCAGACCCTTCGGCAACCCGTGACGATCGTCCGACGACGCCGCCGCTGATCATGGCCGCCTCCAGCGCACGGTGACGCAGCGTTATCATCCGCAAAAGCGATCATGACCACCACCGCGACCCCCCATCGAGCCCAAGATCCTCACGACAGCACCCCACAGCCGATCCCGCCTCAACCAGACCTCCCACCGACCATCAACCGATCTCACCTCAGCCATCCCATCCACTCACCCAACAGCACCGATGACACCCCACAAACTAAAGCCATCACACCTACGCATTTATTAATGATCTTGGTAGGATGAGCGTAGCTTGACGATCATTGATACGTGTCGCCTGCCGCCCCGAGGGGGCGACGGCTCACCGGGCGGGAGGAGGGTCGACGTGCTGAGCATCGCTCCCGGGTATGACCCTCGCTACCTGACGCGGCAGGTCGGCAAGGGTGCGGAGAACTACTATCTGTCAGCGACCGTCGAGCACGGCGAGCCGCCGGGCCGGTGGTGGGGACGCGGCGCTGAGGCGCTCGGACTGGAGCCGGGGAGCGAGATCGACGGCCCGGTGATGGAGAAGCTCTATGAGAACTTCCTTGATCCACGCGACCCAGAGTTCATGAACGACGCGGTTCCCGACGGTGAGAAGGCGCGACTCGGCCGGCGGAGATCCGAGTTCCAGTCCTGGGAAACGATCTACGCCAAGAGGTTGGCCGCGGAGCCGGAGGCGACCGCCGAGCGGCGCGAGCAGATCCGGATCAAGGCGAAGAAGGATGCCCGGCAGGCCGTCATCCACCACGACGCGACCTTCTCCCCGACCAAGTCGATCACGCTGGTTCACGCGGGGCTGTTGGCCGCCGCCCAGGAGGCCGAGACCGCTGGTAAAACGGTGCTGGCTGCCCAGTACCGCGAGGCCGCCGACGTGGTGTGGGAGGGCGTACGGCTGGGCGCCGAGGCGAGTCTCCGCTACCTCCAGGAGAACGCCGGCGAGGCCCGCGCCGGCTACCACGGCAAGGACACCGCTGGCCGGACCACCGGGCGATGGGTCGAGGCGAATCAGTGGGTGGTGGCACGGTTCGAGCAGCACACGAACCGCGACGGGGACTGCCAACTGCACGTTCACCAGGCAATTCTCAATAGACAGCTCTGCGCGGACGGCAAGTGGCGGGCCCTGGACGGCAAAGCGATCTACCGGGCACGCCCCGCCGCCGCGGTGCATGGCGAGCGCGTCATGACTGAGTACCTGGCCCGCCGCTTGGGCCTGGAGTTCCGCAGTCGGCCGGACGGCAACGGCCGCGAGGTAGTGGGCGTCTCCCCTGAGCTGATCGCAGAGTTCAGCACCCGCCGCGCGGCGGTGACCAAGAACATTGAGCAGCAGGTAGAGGCGTATGTGGCCAAACACGGCCGCCAGCCGACCGCCCGCCAGCTCTTCACCATGGGCCAGATCGCCACCAAGGACACCAAGCGCGCCAAGACCAAGCGTCCGGACGCGCCGAGCCCGGCCGAGCAGCTCCGCTCGTGGGAGGAGCGGACCCGAGCACGGGAACTCCAGCGGCTGAGCGAGATCCCGAGCAAGGTGCTCGGCAGGCTGAGCCGGGGCCGCACCGCCGACAAGGCCCAGGCTCTCGGAGACGCCGAGCTCGCGAAGGTCATTCAGGCCGCCGTTGCCGACGCGCAGAAGGAGAAGGCCGAGTTCAGCCGGTTCGAGCTCACCCGGTTCATTGACCGGTACCTTCCCGACTACCTCGGAGGCTTGCACCCTGAGCGAGTGGAGGCGGTGCTGGAGGAGCTCACCGACGCGGCACTGAACCCGGCCGGGCCGGCGGGGGTGCGGCTGCTGACCGCCCCGGACGTGGTCCACATCCCGGAGAGTCTGCGGCGGGCGGACGGGCGCAGCGTCTACCAGGCCCAGGCGTGCGAGCGGTACGTCACTGCGGACCAGCTCGACCGTGAAGCGGCGTTGACCACGTCCGCGCTCGCAGGTGGAGCGCCCCGCTTGACCGCCGAGCGCGTCGCCGAGCTGATCGGCTTGACCCACGAGCAAGCCGAGCTCGCTGCGCTTGACCCCCGCACGGCCGCGCCCGAGGGGGTCAAGCGGCTGTATGCCGACCAGGCAAACGCGGTGCTCGGCATCGCGACCTCCAGCCGCCGCACGGACGTGTTGCTCGGTGCCGCCGGCACCGGCAAGAGCCGTACCGTGGCCGCGCTGGCGGACGTGTGGCGCCAGGGCACAGGCAAGCCGACGTTGGGTCTGACGACCGCGCAGAACGCCGCGGGAGTGCTCCGCCGGGAGGGCCTGGACGACGCGAGCAACATCGCTATGTGGCTGACGAAGATGAAGAAGGGGGAAGCCCGGCTAACCGCAGGTCAGCTCATCGTCGTTGATGAGGCGAGCATGGTCACCACCGAGCACCTGGAGCAGATCCAGCGCTACGCCGACCGGTATGGCGCCAAGGTGGTGTGGGCCGGCGACGTCGCGCAGCTCTCAGCGCCGGAGGCCGGCGGGGCGATGCGGCACCTGGTCAACGTTGGCGGAGCCGAAGAACTCGCCACAGTCGTCCGGTTCCGCGAGGAGTGGGAGCGAGAGGCATCGGTCCAGCTCCGCGACGGCCTGGCCGAAGCGCTGATCGAGTACGACCAGCGCGGCCGGCTGTTGGACGGCACCCGCGAGGAGATGGAGACCGCCGCCTATCAGGGGTTCCTCGCTGACCACCTGGCGGGTAAGTCCACGCTGCTGCTGGCCCCGACCAATGAGAAGGCCGCCGAGCTGGCCGCCCGAGTCCGGGAAGAACTGGTCACCCTGAAGAAGGTTTCCCCGGAGGGGACGAGGCTGCACGACGGCAACACCGCCGGCCGCGGTGATCTCATCATGACCAGGCAGAACGTCAAGGGAGAGGACGGCGAATACGCCTACCTCAACCGCGACGTCATGGAGGTTGGCCACGTCGCTCCGGATGGAAGCGTCCTGGCCCGCATGGTCAACCCAGATGGAACGTACGGCAACATCATCACCTTGGATCCAGAGTACGTCCAAGAGCACGTCGAACTTGCGTACGCGGGCACCGTCCATGCGGCTCAGGGCCGCACCGTGGCCACCTGTCACTCCCTGGTCGACGATAGCGGCACCCGGGAAATGCTGTATGTGATGCTGACCCGCGGTGCTGAGGGCAACTACGCGTACGTAGCGGTCGACCGGGTCCGGGAGGCCGATCTGCGGCCCGGACCGGAGCAGGCCCAGGAGCGCGCCAAGGAGTTGCTCGGAGACCAAGCGGAGCGGTCGGCCACCGAGCGGGAGGCGCTTGAGGGCCGAGCGCAGGGCGACCGGCTCACCGTGCTCTCCGGGATCTTGGAGCGGGAGGACGCTTCCAAGACCGGCATTGAAGCCATGATCGAGGAAGGGGAGCGGCCCCGGAACTTGGGTCACCTCGGGTCGATGTGGATTGATCAGATCCGGTCGAGCACCGCCGAGGCGTACATCACCCGGGCCGAGCAGTCCGGCGCTCTGTCGGCGAGCGACGCCGCCCGGCTCCGCGACGATGAGGCCAAGGACACGCTCGGGCGTCTGCTCCGCACGTTGGAGATGTCCGGCAAGAACGCCGGGGCGATCTTTGAGGCCGCGATCCGAGAGCGGGAACTGGACACGGCCAACAGCGTTGCCGAGACACTCCACTGGCGGATCGAGCAGGCCGGCGCCGAACGCGGTATCGACGTCGACCGCCTGGAAGTCAGCGAGGAGCAGATCCGCGGGACCTGGCGCGAGCGGACCCCGAGCATGGGCATCCCGGAGACAGACAGGTTGCTCGGCGAGATCTCCGCGCGGATGGAGGTCCGGGAGGCCGAGCTGGGCCAGGACGCGCTAGAGCGCCCGCCGACCTGGCTGACCCAGGCGATCGGCGAGCCCCACCCCGAAGACGCGATCGAGCGCGGAGCGTGGGCCGAGCGCGCCGGCCGGATCATGGCCTACCGGGAGCAGTACGGCTACGAGACCACGACCGAGGCGATCGGGCCGGCACCGTCCCGGGCCAACCCCGAGGCCCGCACGGCATGGTGGGCAGCGTACGACGCGATGGGCCGACCGGACACCTCCCGGGAGATCAGCGGCGCCACCGATGGTGAGCTGTGGGTCATGCGGTCCCGCTACGAGCGCGAAGCCCGATGGGCCCCGCCGCACGTCGGCGAGGAGCTCCGCCAGACCTCCATTCAGGCGCGCGAGCGGGAGGCCGAGGCCGTCCGACTCCGCGAGCAGGCCCGGAGCCTGGAGGCGCACAACCCGGAGAGCGCCGCCGCACTGGAGGGCCGGGCCCGCGGGCAAGAAGCGCTTGCCCGCGGGCTGAGTGATCGGGTGAAGTCCCTGACCGAGGTCCACGAAGCCCGCAAGCTCTGGCACCGGACCACCGAAGCAGTCCGCTCTATGGCCATGCGCGCGGACGCCGAGCTCCGCCGGCGAGAGCACATTGACGAGCGCCTCTTGCCGCCGTTGCACGTCGACCAGTCCGAGGCCCACGAGCGGATCGAGGAGCAGCAGCACCAGAACGTCGAGCGCGAGAAGACGCCGGCGGTCGCGGAGGGTCAGCTGACATTGGACCTTGGCCCGAAGATCGAGTGCGCCGCCGAGCGCGCCGCCGCATGGGCCGAGCGTGAACAGGAAGCCGAGCAGCAGCGCCAGGACGTCGAGCGCGAGGAGGCCCGGCGCGAGCAGCAGCGCCAGAAGACCGAGCGCGAACAGGCCCCCGGACAGCAGACGTTGGAGCTGTTCGGCGTCCGGTCGGTGGACCGGGAGGCCGATCCGGCGTTGGCCGAGGCCCTGGAGGCAGCCCGCTCCGCGCGAGCGATCACCCAAGCGCGCGAGGCCGAGCGCGAGCCCGAGCAGGAGAACCAGAGGACCGAGCGGTCCCGCCAGGTGGACGCACAGTCCATCGAGCGCGAGCAGCAGCGGGCAGCCATGGAGCGGAGCGCACTGGAGGAACGCGAACGCGGACGCGCGGAGCGCGAGCAGCACCGGGCACCAAACTACGACGACGGTCCCACGATGGGCCGAGGACGCTGATCACATGATGGTCAGATGTCGGAGGAGGGGCTTACCGTGATGGCTATGAGCAGCCCGGCGGCCGGCGGCCCTCCTGAACTTTCACGAGCCGAAATCGAAGCGGCGTTCCCTGACTTCTTCGATGAAAGGCCGTTGAGCGGCCAGGAGAGAGCAGAGCTTCGAGCCTTGCTGGACGAGCCTGGTGGCCCGCGGCGACGTCTGACAATGCGGCAAAGACGGGCACGGTCAAGCCTGGGGATCATTCGATCCCCGCAAGCGGTCTCCGCGGTGATTGAGGACTTCCACCGGGCCGCCACGATGAGCCACGACGCCACCACGTACGCCAAGGGTGTGCTGACCGCCGTGTGGTGGGCCATCGGCAAAGCCGAGACCCGGGCAGGGCCGATCAGCGGCGACCCCTCCGGGCAGTGGCCGCCGGATCTCGGGGATGTCTACCATGAAACGCGGGTGGCGTTGGATCTGGCCGAGGGGCGTATACGGCCGGAGGCCCGCCCGCATCCGCGGTACGTCGAGGGCGCCGAGGACGCCTTGTGCTGGTTGTTCGCGCTGAACGACTACCGCCCGGTGCCCATCCAGGAGTAGCGCCGCCGAGAACGCATCAGGCCCGTACCGAAGCGGTACGGGCCTGACGTGTTCTCCCTGGTCAGTAGGAGCGCGGAGTCCCTTTCCTCAGCGCTGCGTACTCGGCATATTCCTCACGGGTGATCCCGTGCTCTTGGGACAGCCGACTGACCCGTTCGCGCGCCGCCTGCACATCTTCGGGTGAGGCATCGGGGTCGTTGCCGAGCTGCATGGCCTGATAGACCTCAGCAAGGATTGGACGTCGCAGCGCCTCCGCCAAGACATCACCGTCATCACGTCGTTCGGGAAGAAGGCGATGCGGTCTGTCTTCGGGGCAGCGGGTACGTTCCTCCGCCCACTTCAAGATGTCGCGAAGCCAGAAGTAGAAGTCGGCCGCCCGGTGCGGGGAGGTGTCTTCTGCGTCATAGGCGGCATGGTAGGCCGCCCGCAACCACAGCATCGCGTTGACGATCTCGGGATGGTGCGGCCAGCATGCACCCAGGAAGGTTTGAGCGTGGGGCCAGCCGGCGAACAACACATCCCGCACCCAGCTCAGCAGCTCCGCCAGCGCATTGGGAAGGTTCTCCTTCGGGATGTGCGCCAGGTCGACCACCAGGGACGGGGCTTCCTCCTTGGCTGGCTTCTCCAGCAGCTTGGCGACGTTGGCCGATAGAGCCCGTACTTCCTCCGACAGAGCGGTGAGGGTCTCCACCCGGTTATTGAGATGGTTGGCCCGCTCGCCGAACTTGTCCAGGCGGTCGCCCAGCTCGGCCAGCGCGGCACGCGCTTCCCCCAGCTCCGTCCCGAGCACCACCAGCGCCGTCATCGTCTCGTCGGAGCCATCGGCCCGGGGGTCCGGGCCGATGTCACCGAGGTAGTCGTCACTCATCCGTCATGCTCTCCGGTTTCCTGCCACGGGTTCCACTCCTCCGGCGGAAGGGGCGGCATGGGCCGCGTCTCCTCCGGAGCAGACGGCAACGGTCGAGGCCGGCCATAGGGGTTGCGCCGGGCCCGTCGCGCGGCGATCTCATCCGGCGGGGACGGCGCCACCTGCTGAGCGTCCGTCTGCTGCTCCATCTCGAACCGGATCTTATGGAGCAGCTCCGGCATGGCCGCCGGGATGGGCCGAGGCTGGACCGGGCGGAGACCCTGGATACCGACGCCGGACTTCACCCACAGCTTGT
>NZ_JABTEX010000010.1 GCF_015711645.1 Planomonospora sp. ID82291 | reverse complement strand
GGCTTCTGGTCGCCGTAGGGGTCGGTCCAGTAGCCGGTCTGCTGCAGGCGGGTCCGCCAGATGGTGGGCTGGATCGGCGCGAGGGGGCGGGCGGCGCGGTCGGGGTGAATGGGCCACAGGACGTGGACGGTCTCGCCGTCCGTCATGTCGTAGCCCCATATGCCGTTGTGGTGCTCGGCGCCCGGGTCGTAGTAGCCGTGATCCAGGAACGGGGCCACCGGGGCGTACCGGCGCGTCGGGGCCGTGCGGTCGGCGGGGATGACGACCGGCAGGGCCGGGTCGAGCAGTTCGACGCAGGCGAGGCTCTTGATGAGCTGGGCGACGGTGGGGGCCTTGCTGATGTCGTCGTCGGTCGCCTGGTTGAGTTCGGTGGTGGTGAGGGCGGCGACGGCCGGGCCGTCGCTGGGGTCGTGGGTGAGGTGCCCGACAGGGGGGAGGTCGGGATGCTCGGGCTCGACCGGCTTGAAGTGGCCGAGGCGGATGGTGGACGCGAGCGGGTCGGCCCATTCGTCCCAGGCGGCCGACACCATGACGTGCAGGTCGTGGTTGAAGTCGGCGCGGGTGAGGGCGGCGCGCAGCAGGGCGACGGTGACGATCACGGGGGTTGTGCTCCAGCGTGGAAGGGAGCCCGCCCGGGGTGAACCGGGCGGGCGGGGGAGGTCAGGCGGCGAGGAGGGCGCGGGCGGTGACGTAGACCGCGATGGCGTCGGCGGCGGCCTCGCGGGTGGGGTACTCGCCGATGTCGATGCCCGGGTCGGCCACGGTCGGCTTGGCGATGGCGATCCAGGGGCAGCCGGACTGCAGGTAGCCGCGCAGGACGCCGTCCTGGTAGAGCTCCCAGACGCCCCATCCGGTGGTGGCGGCCTCCCAGCCGGTACCGGTGATGCGGGGCTTGACGTAGATGGGCTCCTCCTCCTGGAGGGCGAACGGGCGGAACTTCTCGGGGTGGAAGACGACGTTGATCACGGGTTGCACTCCATGGGGGTCGGTGGGGTGCCCCGCCCGGGGGTGAGCCGGGCGGGGCGGCCGGTGGCGGCGAGGGTCAGGCGGCGACGAGGGCGGTCTCGACGCTGGCGGCGAGAGCGGCCTCGATCGCGGCCAGGACGACCGAGGGCGGCCAGGTGACCGGGAAGGTGGTCGCGGCGAGGTGGCCGTGCCGGTAGGTGTCCTGGTTGCCGTGGGTCTCGCCCCAGCCGAACAGGCGGACGGTGACGTCGCCGCTGTCCTCGGCCACCTCGACCTGCACGCCGTACGCCCGATAGGTGCGGGTCATCAGGGCCTCCAGGCTGCCGAGCTGCTCGGCGTCGCGGCCGAGGTCGGTGAAGCCGAGGGCGGTCAGTTCATCGGCGAGGTAACCGGCGTGGGGGCGCATGTCCATGGTTGGTCCCTTTCGTTCCTGGGGCGGGTTGTGGTCGGGGGTACCGCACCCCCTGTTCACACTTAGAAATGTACAGGAGATTTATCAACCTGTCTAGTGGGGCGGGGAATCGTGGAACATCTCCTCCAGATCGGCCAGGACGTCACCGCCCTCGCCGGGCTCGTCCACCAGCAGCGCCAGCACGGCCAGATCCCGCGACGGCATCGAGAAGTCCCGACGTCCCGCCCGCATGGCGGCCGCGAACGGCTGCAGCAGCGTCGTGATCGTCTCCAGGCGGCGGGCCAGCCGCTCCCGCTCTCCGGCGAGAAGCGCGCGGCCCTTCCGCTCCCCCGCGGTGCGCCCGACCCGCTCCCCCACCACGTAGAAGAAGACCGCCGCGACCACCACCAGCGGCACCGCCGTGAACACCCACACCACCAGCGCCAGCGCCACGGCGCTCACCGCCGGCCCCCGCGCGCCCTGGCCCGGCCCGTGACCTCGATGCCCGTCGTCATGGCGCAGACGTGTAGCGCAAACAGGGCTTAACGTCCCGCCACCCAGGTCAGCGCGACGTAAGCGGCGCTGATCTCTACTCTCTGCCGCCGGGTCCCCAACCTGACACGCCCTCGCCCGCCTGCGGGCGCGGGCGCCGAGTCGCTGGGAGGCCCGCGTGGGCGCAGAGAACGTGTTCATTCCGCAACAGGCTCGACTGTGGCTCGCGCCGGTCGGCACGGCCGCGCCCGACGGTGTCGCCGTGCCGATGCCGTCCGCCTGGTACGACATCGGCCTTTTCACGCCCGACAGCTACAACTGGAAGACCGACCCGAAGTTCGAGGAGACGCGCGCCCACCAGTCGAACTACGCGGTGCGGCGCTGGCAGACCGAGGACGCCGCCACCATCGAGGTCAACCTCCTGGAATGGACCCTCAAGAGCTTCCAGGCGGTGTACGGCGGCGGCACCATCGAGGAGGTCACCCCGTCCGGCGGCGGCGCCGCGTACTACAAGTTCACCCCGCCGGCGATCGGGGCCAGGACCGAGACCGCGGCGTGCATCGAGCTGATCGACGGCCCCAAGAAGATGCGCCGCATGGTGCCGCGCTGCGAGCAGGCCGAGGGCGTGGAGCAGTCGTTCGAGAAGACCGCCGCGTCCACGCTGCCGCTGCGCCTGTCGGTCCTGGGCGGCGACGTCGGCGCCCCGTACTACGACCTTCTGTCCGGCACGTGGGCGGCGTTCGACCCGACCCCCGCGTGATGGGGACGCGCATCGCGTGATGCGCGTGTCAGCCGCCCACGGAGGGGCGCCCGGCCAGCACAGGCCGGGCGCCCCTTCTCCTTCCCTCCGGCCCGGCGCGACGCAAAGCCCCCTCTGCTCTACCGTCCGCCCCGACCTGCCCACCTTGTAGGAGAGGACCACGGGGATGCTGGACCTTGATGCCGCCCGCGCCGAACGCCTGGAGGCCGCTCGCGCTGAGTACGGCGCCGCGGTCGCCGACTTCTTCCCGCTGCGGTTCCGCGGCCGCGACATCTGCGAGCTGCCGACCGAGCTGCCGCTCGATGTGCTGGAGCCGCTCACCGACGTCGCCGTCGACCTCGGCCTGATCGTGCGGACCGCGCTGGACGCGGCCCGCTCCCAGGACCCGAACGCCGCCACCATGGCCGTGATCGACATGGTGGTGGACCAGCTCATCATCAACCAGCAGCTGCCCGAGCAGCTCATGACGGCCGCCAAGGAGATGGCGGCCCGGCTCCTGGGCGAGGACGGGTACCCGGCGTTCCTGGCCGCCCGCCCGTCCGTGTTCGACGTCGTCGCCCTGGTCAAGGGACTGCTGCGGAAGTACGGGCTGCGCCTGGGGGAATCCTCGCCGTCCTCCGCCTCTTCGAGCGGTGGGACGACCTCGACGCCGATCTCGCCCGCCACTACCCCGGATTCGACGCCCGCGGAGCCTGGCGACGCCCCGGCCAGCCCGGTTTCTTCGGAGTCCGCCGGCTCCTCGCTCGGGTGGAGCGACTCCCCGCAGACGCTCTGATCCACACCACGGCCGAGCAGCGGGCCGACCCGTGGCCCCGCGAGTACGAGCTCCTCACCCAGATCCTCGAGGAGGTGGCGGTGCTGGCGGCTGAGCAGCGCCGCCCGAAGATGCGCGAGGTGAAGCGGCCGGAGTGGGTGACGGGCAAGACCGGCGGCAGGGCCGGGATGGACCGGGCGTTCGCGATGATGGCGGCGACCGCGAACGTGATCAAGTGAGCAGGCCCCGGGCGTGAGCGCCCGGGGCCTTCCTCGTCGCCGCCCCGGCCCGGCGGGCGGCGCATCCGGTCAGGTCGACGGGTCCGCCGTCGCCGGGCAGGACCAGGACCAGGACCGCGGCCGTTTACGTCCCCTGACGCGACGTTAGCGCCGGTTTACGTCACCCTCCCTCCGGCTCATCGGGGGGTGAGGGTGCGTGGATGACGAGCTTGGCGGAGGCCTCGACGGAGGCCGGATCGACATCAAGGTCGTCGCGGACCTGTCGGAGGTCGACGAGGCGCGGCTGCAACGCGACATCGACCGGCGGGTGCGCGGGGTCAAGGCGAAACTCGCCGCGGAGATCGACGCCCGCCGGGTGGCGGTGGAAGCGAATGCGGCCGCGCGGTCCGCCGAACGGTCGACCGAGGTCCGGATGCGGGCCACCGTCGACCGGTCCCAGCTCCAGCGGGACCTGGACGGCATCAGCCGATCCGGGGTCCGCATCACCTTCACCCCCGAGATCGACGGCAACCGGCTGCGCTCCGAGGTGGATGCGGCTGCCCGGGACGCGGCCGCCTCCGTCGACGTCGACGCGGACACGCTCCAGGCCCGCGACGAGCTCGGCCGCTTCCGCAGCAGCCAGGAGTCCAGCCCGATCACGCTGCCGTTCCACATCGACCTGGACGCATCGAAGATCGCGGACGTCACCGCGAAGCTCGCGACGTTCCCGGCGCTCGCGGCCGGAGTCGGGTTCCTGGCCGCGGCGGTCGGCCAGCTCGGCGCCGGGCTGTTCGGTCTGGTGTCGGCGGCCGGTCAGGCGGCCGGGGCGCTGGCGGTGCTGCCCGGGGTGGCCGGCGCCGCCCTGCAAGGCATCGCCGGGCTCGTGGTCGGTCTGAACGGGGTCGGCACCGCGCTGGGTGCGCTGTCGCAGGCCGACCAGGCGTCCGGTGCTTCGGCGGGCGCAGCGGCCGCCGCCCGGGAGGCCGCTGCCGCCCGGGTCGAGCAGGCGGCCGAGCGGGTCAAGCAGGCCGAGCGGGCGGTCCGCAACACCCGCGAGGGAGTGATCGACTCCAACCGTGCCGTGCGCGACGCCGAGGAACGCGTCGCCGAGGCGGTCGAGGCGGTGCAGGCGGCGCGGGAGAACGCCGGGCGGGTCGCCCAGGCCGTCGCGGACGCGGCCGAGCGGTCCGCGCGCCGGGTGGCCGACGCCGAGCGCGCGTACGCCGCGGCGGTCAAGGCGTCCAAGGCGGCGCAGGAAGGGCTGAACGAGGCGCGTAAGGCCGCGAAGGAACGCCTTGAGGATCTTGCTCTGGCGGTCAAGGGCGGGGCGCTGGATGAGGAGTCCGCGCAGATCGGCATCGAGCGGGCCAAGGAGCGCCTGCAGAAGGTCATGAACGATCCGTTCGCGTCTGACCTGGACAAACGCGAAGCGGATCTTGCGTACCGGCAGGCCTTGCAGCGCCTTGAGGAGGTCAAGGAGCGCAACGGCGACTTGGCCGAGGAGAAGGCCGACGCGGACGCCCGCGGGGTCGAGGGATCCAAGGAGGTCATCGCGGCGCAGGAGCGTCTCGCGGCCGCCCAGGAGCGGATCTTGGACGCCGAACGCGCCATCGCCGACGCACGCAAGGACGCTGCCCGCCAGGCTGAGGAGGGCGCGCGGCGGATCGCGGCGGCCGACGAGGCGATCATCGACGCCAAGCGCCGCGTCCGCGACGCCGAAGAGGCGTTGGAGCGGGCCCGCCGCTCCCAGCGCAACGCCCGCGAAGCCGCCCAAGACGCACGTGCTGCGCTCGCGCGGGCCAAGAAGGAGGCCGAGGCCGCCAAGAAGGCCGCCGCCGCTCCGGCCGCCGGCGGGGGCGGCGGCCGGGACCCGGTCGCCGAGGCGCTGGCCAACCTGACGCCGTCGATGCGGGAGTTCGTCCTCTACCTGCACAACACGGTACGGCCGGAGCTGTCGGAGATCCGCAAGGCGACGCAGGAGGCGCTCGCGCCGGGCCTGCTGGCCGGGGTGAAGGCCGCGATGCCGTTCCTGGCGACGCTGCGCGGCGGCATGAAGGCCACCGGCAAGACGGTCGGTGACCTGGCCACCGAAGCCGGGAAGCTGTTCGGCAGCCAGGGTTTCCGCCAGGACGTCACGCAGATCATGGGCGCCAACAACCTGGCCGTCTCCAACTTCGGCAAGGCCGGGCTGGCGGCGTTCGGCGGGGTGACCCGCCTGGTGCGGATCTCCATGCCGTTCGTCACGCTGCTGTCCAAGAGGATCTTGGATGCGGCGCAGGCGTTCGACCGGTTCACCTCCTCCGAAGAGGGCCAGGAGCGGTTCCGGGCGTTCCTGGAGCGTTCGTGGGAGGCCGCCTCCAAGCTGTGGCGCATTCTCAAGGGCGTCGCCTCCGGTCTGCTGTCGCTTGGCAAGGCCGCCGCCCCCTCCGGCCGGAGCATGCTGGAGGACCTCGCCCAGGGAGCCGAGCGGTTCGCCGAGTGGGCGGCCGACCCGGCGACGCAGGCCAGGGCGCGGGAGTTCTTCGACTCGATGCTGCCGGTGATGCGGGAAGTCGGCGGACTGCTGAGGGATCTGGCGGGCCTGTTCAAGGATCTGACGCTCGGCCTGGACCCGTCCGTGACGGCCGGGGTGATCGGGTTCCTGCGCGACCTGGTCGGGGTGCTGCGCGACGTCGCGGGCAGCGAGTTCGGCGCCGCGGTGCTGACGATCCTCGGCCCGCTCGGCGCGCTGCTGCTGCTGGTCGCCAAGTTCGGCGGGCTCGGCTCCGCGATCAAGCTCATGGGGCTCGCGTTGAAGGCCCCGGCCGGACTGGTCAAGGCCGGGATCGGCGCCGGTGACTTCGTCGGCGGGCTCGGCGGGAAGGGCCGCGACACGAAGGCGGGCAATGCCGGGCAGAAGGTCGCCCAGGGCGCCAAGCAGGCCGGGCAGACCGTCGCCAAGGGCGGCGGCATACTCAAGGACGCGCTCACCGGCCTGATCCAGTCCAAGGGCCTGGACGTGTTCGCCGGCACCCTCGCCGCGAAGGTGAAGGGCGCGTTCTCCAAGCTCAACCCGGCCAGCCTGTTGCAGAAGGTCAACCCGGCCAACCTGATCGGCGCGGCCAAGACGAAGATCGACCCGACGTCGTGGTTTGCGAAGGTCAACCCGGCCAACCTGATGTCCAAGGCCGGGACGGCCGCCAAGGGCGTCGGCACGGCTGTCTCCTCCGGCGCGAGCAAGGCCGTCGATCTGGCTCAGGCCGGGGCGGGGAAGGTCGCCCAGTACGGCAAGGCCGCCGCCACGGCGGCGCTCGAGGTCGGCCGGCTGGCGGCCGCGTACGGCAGGGTCGCGTTGCAGGCCGGGGCGGCGGCGATCAAGCAGGGCGCGGCGGCGGTCGCGACCGGCGTGGTGCGGGCGGCGACCGCGGCGTGGACGATCGCGCAGGCGGCCCTGAACGCGGTCATGAACGCCAACCCGATCGCGTTGATCGTGTTGGCCATCGCCGCGTTGGTCGCCGGGGTGATCTACGCCTACAACAACATCGAGGGGTTCCGGAACTTCGTGGACACGGCGTGGAAGTCGATCTCCACGGCGTTCACGGCCGCGTGGAACAACGTGATCAAGCCCGCTTTGACGGCTTTGTGGGGGTTCCTGAAGAACCAGCTGTGGCCGACCGTGCAAGCGCTGTGGACGGCCGTGATCCAACCGACCTGGCAGAACATCTCGACCGCGATCCGGGCCGCGTGGGAGAACATCATCCGGCCCGCGCTGACGGCCCTGGGGGGGTTCCTGAAGAACACCCTCGGGCCCGCGGTGGCATGGCTGTGGACCAACGCGGTCAAGCCCGCGTGGGACAGCATCTCCGGCGCGATCAAGAACGCGTGGGAGAAGTACATCAAGCCGCCGCTGACGGCCTTCTGGAACTTCATGACCAAGACCCTGCCGGACGGCTTCAAGTCCGGCGTCGCGCTGATCGGCACGGTGTGGAAAGGGCTGCAGGACGTCGCGAAGGCACCGGTCAAGTTCGTGGTCGAGACGATCTACAACAAGGGCATCGCGGCGGCGTGGAACTGGATCGCGGACAAGGTCGGGCTCGGCCGGCTGCCCACCGTCTCCCTCGGGTTCGCCCGCGGTGGCATCGTCCCGGGCGGCGCCTACGGGGTGCTGCCCGGGTATGCGCCGGGCCGCGACACGATGCTCGCCGCGGTGTCGCCGGGTGAGGCGTGGCTGCGGCCGGAGGCGGCGCGCTGGCTCGGCACAGGGTGGATCAACGCCGTCAACGACTCCGCTCGGCGCGGGAACCTGCCTCGGTTCGCTGGTGGCGGCACCGTCCCGAAGAAGAAGGACAGCGGCGGGGACTCGTGGACCGAGTGGTTCAAGAAGGGCGCCGCCTACCTGGCGGACAAGGCCCTGACCCCGTTGAAGTCCCTGGCCGTCCGCCTCGCCGGGACCAAGACACCGTGGCAGCAGGTCGTCGGCCGGTTCCCGGCGTCGCTGATCGACGGGGTGATCGGCTGGCTGCGCGGCCGCGACTCGTCGGGCCAGCAGAAGAAGTACGCGCGCGGCGGCGTCGTCCCGGGCGGCGCGTACGGCGTGCTGCCCGGCTACGCCCCGGGCCGCGACACGATGCTCGCCGCCGTCTCCCCGGGCGAAGCCTGGCTGCGGCCGGAGGCCGCCCGCTGGCTCGGCACCGGGTGGATCAACGCCATCAACGACGCTGCCCGACGCGGAAGCCTGGCCCGCTTCGCCAACGGCGGCGTGGTCGGCACCAGTTCAGCGGACCTGTATCGGGCCTCCCGGGCATCGGCGCGGCCGCGGCCGGTGGCGGCGGCGGTCACGACCGGCGGCGCGAGCGCGACGGTCAACGTCTACCCGCAGCCCGGCCAGGACGAGGTCCAGATCGGTAACCAGGCCGCTCGCCGTCTCGGCGCGCTGGTCGGATAAGGAGGGCTCTGCATGGGGGTCATCGCTCAGTCGTACAACTTCGCGTCGAAGTCGTCGGACGCGACGACGGTGTCGTTCTTCCCGGCTGCCCGCGCCGGCGACCGGATCATCCTGCTGGTCGCCTCCTACAACATGCCCACGGTCACGACCTCGGGCTATGTGAAGCATGCGGCCGCGGACGGGTTCGACCACGCGCACATCTACTCCAAGGTGGCGGCAGGTGGCGAGACGTCGGTCACCGTGACGCGCGGCGCCCTGAACGACGGCATGATCTTGTACGTGCAGGTCCGCGACGACTGCCCGGAGGTGCTGTTCGCCACCTCCGGGGACGCGGCCGCAGGAGCGACGAGCATCTCGTGCAGTCCGGTGGACGTGCCCGCCGCGGTGGGCGTCGTGCTCGGCGTGCTGGAGCGCTTCCGGGACTCCGCCAACGGGATAGAGGGGCGGGTCTCGCCGAACGCGTGGACGCCGGCGATCGCCGACATCAGCTCCAGCTCGGGCGGGTTCTCCAGCACGTTGAACGGCGCCCAGTTCTACGCCGGGGCGCTGCCGTCTCCCGGGCGGGTCACCTACCGGGAGTCGTTGAGCGGCGCCGGGCAGGCGCAGGCCGCGTTCGTCGGGTTCGGCATCTCCGACATGGTCAAGCCCTCCGTTCCGCCGGGCCTGCACACCACGGACGTGCAGGACACGACGGTGACGATCGCCTGGGAGCCCGCGTCCGACGACCGGGCCGTGACCGGGTACGGCATCTACCTCAACGGGGCCAAGCGCGGCGGCGACCAGACAGCGCGGACGTACACCTTCACCGGGCTGACGAAGGGCACCACGTACGAGATCGGGGTGGACGCCCGCGACTCCGCCGGCAACCGGTCGGAGAGGTCCACGATCTCGGTGATGGCCATCACCGACCTGGCGGCGCCGACCGCGCCGGGCAACGTGCGGCTGGCTGACCTGGCGCACACGACCGCGACGATCGCGTGGGACGCGGCGTCCGACGATGTCGCGCTCGCCGGGTACGGCGTCTACCTCGATGGGCTCAAGCAGGGCGACGACCAGCCCGAGCTGGAACACACCTTCCTCGGTCTGGGCCGAGGACGGGCGTATGCGGTCGGGGTGGACGCCGTCGACACCGCCGGGAACCGCTCACCGATCGCCACCCTGGACTTCACCACGCTGGCCGACACGCTGCCCGGCACCCCGCCCGGCCTGACCGCCACGGCGGGCGTGGAGGAGGTGGCGCTCGCCTGGCAGCCCGCATCCGACGACCTCGGCATCGCCCGCTATGAGGTGCTGCTGGACGGGGAGGTGACCGCCGCCACCGCCACGCTCGGCTACGTGGTCGAGGGCCTGGACCCGGGCAGCGTCTACACGGTGGGCGTGCGGGCGGTCGATGACGGCGGCGGCCGCGGCCCCATCGTGGAGACCGAGGTGACCACGCTGCTGGCGGACTGGTCACCGCGGGCAACGCCGATCTACCGGCTGGGCCCGTGGACGGGCAACGCGCGCGACGCGCACGGCGTCGACTGGGTGGTCGAGAGCGAAGAAGGCTGGTCATCCACGGCGGACGTGCTCCCCTTGGAGGCTGAGTCCGACTCGACCGATGGCGGGTTCTCCGGGCCCGGGTCGTTCGGTGCCCGCCTCATCACGCTGGAGGGGACGGCGGTCGCCACCTCCCGGGCCGGGATGCTGGCCGCCCAGGAGCGGCTGGCCGCCGCCCTGTACCCGGGTCAGCTCGGGACGCTGCGTGTGCAGGAGCAGCACCTGACCCGCCAGGCGCGGGTCCGGCTCGCCGAGGAGGTCGAGATCACCGACAAGGGCAGCGTCGCGTTCTCCTGGGTGATCTCGTTGATGGCGCCGGATCCGCGCCGTACGGCGGTGCGGCCGATCTACGCCGAGACCGCGGTCGAGACCTTGCCCGGGTCGGCGTCGGCGCACATCTACATGACCGGCGACTACCGGTGGATTCCCGCGCGCATCCAGGTGTGGGGCCCGATCCGGGACTTCGTCATCACCCACGAGGAGTCCGGGTTGGTGATCCGCTCCCGCCCTGGCACGGTGCTGCCCGCCGATTCCCGCTACAGCCTGGACATCGACCTGGCCACGCGGGTGGTGCTGGCGCATGTGCCGCCGGAGGTGTGGCCGGAGCCTCGGCCGGGGCGGATCATGCTCGGCAGCTTCCCGGCCCGGTTCGCGCTCTCCCACGGCCCGAACACCCTCACCCTCGCCGGGCAGCCGGTCGACGGCCAGGTGGGCAGCCCCCGCATGGTCGTCCAGGCCTGGGACGCCTGGCGGTAACCCGGGGCGACGTTAGCGGTCGGGGTCGGCATACTCCCCGGCCGAACCAACACGCATCGGGGGGTTTCATGGCCAAGTACACGACGGTCGCCGAAGACGTAGCGTCCGGGACCGCGCTGAAGACCATCCTGCAGCTCGCCAACCCGGTCGCCAACCCGGGCAGCCACCGGATCGCGGTCTACGGCTACCGGATCTCCTACCGGGGCACCAACAGTTCCGCGCAGCCCGTCCGCACGGTGATCGCCCGGCAGACCGCGGCCGGCGGCGGCGGCGCGTCCGCTCCGGCCGCGGTGCCGGTCGTCAAGCTCGACCCGGGTACGCCGGACTCGGCGATGACCGCGGTCAAGGGACCGTCCTCCGCGTGGACGACGGAGCCGACCCTCGGCGACATCCTGTTCGCCCAGCGGATCCACCCGCAGACCGGCATGGGCGAGTTCATTCCCCTCGGCGACGAGGTGGTCCTGGCGCCGGGCGGGTGGCTGGCCGTCATGGTGCATGCGGCCGCCACGGTGGACGTGACCGCGCAGCTGTACTGGCGTGAGGGCCACTGATGGCGGAGCTGGTCGAGGACTTCAACGACACCAGCTATGTGGTGACCATCTCCGGTAACTGGGGCCGGTCGACCACCACCCCGTACCAGGGGTCGGGCTGTTTCAAAAGCGCCGTAATCGACCACGGTGGAAACACTGAGGCGACGGTGACCGTCCCGGCTGGCGCGACGAAGGTGAAGTTCTGGTACCGGGTGAGCTCGGAGAGCGGCTACGACATGTTCCGGTTCTTCATCAACAGCACCGAGCAGACCGCGGTGACGTCGTCCGGGGCGGTCAACTGGACGGCGTCACCGGAGTTCGACGTCTCCCCCGGCCAGACGCTGACGTTCCGCTACAGCAAGGACAGCAGCAGCGCGGTCGGGGAGGACGCGGCCTACATCGACAACCTCACCTTCACCGTCGACGGCTTGCCTCCGGCGCCGCTCTCCAACATCGCCGCGGCGCTCACGCGGGCCTCCCGCTGGTAGCCCCGCCCGGCTTCCACCCCCCGGTCCTGCCCCACGTACCCCCCGGGATGAGGTGACTTGATGGCTCGTTTCGGCCGCGCCTACCCTGCCCCGACCGGCGTCATCGCGGCGCCGATCTCGACGCTGCCTCCGGCGCCGATGGACCCGCGAGCGACCGAGGTCGGCCCGACGCAGGTGACGGTGGTGTGGGATCCGCCCGAGGTGGGCGCCCTGGCCTACGGCATCTACCTGGACGGCGTCCAGCAGGGCAGTGACCAGGCCGACACGAGCATCACCCTCACGGGCCTGGTGGAGGGCCGGACCTACCTGATCGAGGTGGACGCGGTCGCCGTCGACGGCCGCTCCGACCGGGTCCAGTTGGTGGTGACGACGCCGGACGTGACCGCGCCGTCCGTCCCGGCCGCCCTGACGCTGGCGGCCCGCACCCGCACCACCCTCACCGTCACCTGGGAACCGTCCGGCGACAACGTGTCGGTGGCCGGGTACGGCCTGTACCTCGACGGCGCGAAGCAGGGCGGCGACCAGGCCGGCACGGTGTTCACCTTCGCGGGCCTGGTCGCCGATCACGCCTACGTCGTAGGGGTGGACGCGGCCGATGCGACCGGCAACCGGTCGGCGGCCGCCGTGCTGGAGGTGCGGACCGCGCCGGACCTGCCGCCCTCGGCGCCGCCCGGCCTGCACCTGACCGATCTCACCTACACCTCGTTCGCGGTCGCGTGGGATGAGGCCTCCGACGAGGACCCGGTCACCGGCTATGACGTCGCCCTGGACGGCACCGTCGTGGGCACCAACCAGGCCGAGCGGTCGGCGTTCTTCTCCGGCCTGGTGGAGAACACCACGCATACCGTGCAGGTGTGGGCCGTCGACCAGCTCGGGCAGCGCACCACGGTCCCGGCCGAGCTGGTCGTGACCACCCTGGACGACACCCCGCCCACCGTGCCCGAGTTGGTGGTGGAGGCCGGCGAGGAGTCCATCACCGTCGCCTGGACGGCCTCGACGGACGACTTCGGCGTGGTGGGCTACCGGGTCGACCTCGACGGTGAGCCCGTCCACGTCACGCCGGGCGTGGACTACACCGTGGACGGGCCCATCACCCGGCGGCACACGATCACCGGGCTGGTCTCCGGCGTCGACTACCGGGTGCGGGTCGCGGCGCTGGACGCCCTCGGCCAGCAGTCGGCCGACAACACGACCGTGGTGCCCACGGTGCCGACGCCGTTCCTGGCGATCGAGAGCCCGGTCTACCGGCTCGGGGAGTGGGCCGGGAACGTGCGGGATGAGCACAACGTGGACTGGGTGGTGGAAGACGCGACCGGGTGGGCGTCCACGCCACCGGTCCGGCCCCGCGCGGCCACCCTCGGCGGGACGGACGGCGCATGGGCCAGCGCCGGCCAGTACGGCTCTCGCATCATCACCCTGAAGGGGACCGCGGTCGCCGCCTCCCGGGCGGGCATGCTGGCGGCCAAGCAGCGGATCATCGGCGTGCTGGAGCCGCGCGAGTTCGGCCTGCTGCGGGTGGAAGACGCGCTGCGCACCCGGCAGGCCCGGGTACGGCTGATCGGCAAGGTCGAGACCGTCGACGTGGGGTCGCTGGCGTTCTCGTGGTCCTTCACCCTGAAGGCGCCGGACCCGCGCCGGTACGCGACCGTTCCGGTGGCGGCCTCAGCGGTCGTCGCGTCCCTGCCGGGGGAGGCGTCGCTGACGCTGACCCTGGCCGGCACCTACCCGCAGATCCCGGCGCGGATGCGGCTGTACGGGCCGATCCGGGATTGGACGGTCACCCACCAGGAGTCGGGGACGGTGATGCGCGCCATGACCGGCTCGTCCCTGCCCGCTGATCCGCGCTACAGCCTGGGCTTCGACCTGGCGACGCGGCAGGTGTGGGCGTACGTGCCGCCGGAGGTCTACCCCGAGCCTCGGCCGGGCCGGGCCATGGTGGCGCACCTGCCCGCGTGGTTCCAGCTCCTGCCCGGCCTGAACACGATCACCCTGGCCGGGCAGCCCGTCGACGGGGTCTCCGGCGCGCCCCGCCTGGTGGTCGAGGCATACGACGCATGGGTTTGATCCGCCCGCCGCGACGTTAACCAGGCAAATCGCCATGCTCCGCCCTGCACGACGCACCACATCGGGGGACGGGGGCGGAGCTCATGCCGGTCAGGCAGACAGCAAGGTACAACGCGGGCGACTACGGCGGCCGCTCATCACACACCGTGTCATTCAGCTCGGCGACGCCCGGGAACTGGCTGGTCGTGTTCGTGTCGTCGGGCGTGCCGATCGGCAGCACGACGAGCGGCTACCAGCAGCACGAGTACGTGGGCTCCGGGTTCTCGCTGCGCATGTTCATCAAGGAGGCGACCGGGGGCGAGTCCTCGTTCACCGTGTCGACGTCGCAGTCAACGATCAAGTGCCACGTCTCCATGGTCGAGGTCTACGGGCCGATGGAGCTGTCGGGGACGCTCGCCAGGACGAGCAGCGGCGGATCGGCGTTCACCGACACGCTGCCGCGCGCCGGCGGCGTGATGGTGGCCGGGGCTGCGCTGCTGTCGGTCGGCAGCTTCTCGACGGTGTCGTGGCCGTCGCAGGTCGATTCCCAGTGGTCGATGGAGACGGCCGCGACCGATGGCGGCTCCGTCCCGAACTGGCACATCTCCTCGGTCGCCTACGAGACCGGGCTGTCCACCTCCTACTCCTTCCCGGGCGCGTCAGTGTCGGGGACGTACGGGTTCGCCGCCGCGGTGTTCTACCCGCCGGAGCCGCCGGACGACGACCCGCCCTCGGTGCCGTCCAACCTGCGGCTGACCGGGATGACCCCGACGTCGGTGACGGTGGCGTGGGACGCCTCCAGCGACAACATGGGCGTGTCGGGCTACACCACGTACCTCAACGGCGTGGAAAGGGGCTCGACGAGCAGCCAGTCGGCGACGTTCTCCGGGCTGACGCCCGGGGTGTCGGTGACGGTCCAGGTGGACGCCTACGACTACAAGGGCAACCGCAGCGAGAAGGCCGAGCTGGTCGTCACGCCGGTCAACGACACCACGCCGCCGCTCACTCCGGTGGTGAAGGTGACGGGCCTGGCCGCCGGGAAGATCACCATCGGGTGGGACACCCCGTACGACCAGAGCGCGGTCGTCGCCTACGGCGTCTACCTGAACGGGCAGAAGCAGGGCGGCGACCAGACCGGCCGGACCCGCACGTTCAGCAACCTGACCGCGGGCGCCCTCTACACGGTGAGCGTCGACGCGCTCGACCTGCTCGGCAACCGGTCAGCGAAGGGCACCCGCACGGTGCGCGCCCAAGCCGACACCACGCCGCCCACCGTGCCCGGCAACGTGTCGGTGGTCGCCACCTCCAAGACCGCGATCACCCTGGCGTGGACGCCGTCCACCGACGACAACGTGGGCGTCACCGGGTACGGCCTGTACCTGGGCGCGTTCCGCATCGCCGAAGTGCCGTCCCGGGTCTACACCTTCACCGGCCTCACCCCGGGCGTCACCTACACGGTCGGCGTGGATGCGGTCGATGAGCTGGGCAACCGCTCGTCCCGGGTCATGCTTCAGGCCACCACCCTGGCCGACCTGTCCGGCGCCGCACCGCCGTACGAGTACGTGCTCTACGACTGGGACTCCCACCTGCCGCTGGACTCCCTGCCTCTGCAAAACGTCAGTTTCGAGATCACCCTCGGCGGCGGCGGCACCCTGTCCGCGGACATCCCGCTGTACGACGACGCCTACACGATCGGCCGGGTCGCGGCCGCGACCCGCCCCGAACGCACCATGATCATGGTGTACCGGGGGGAGCAACTCGTCTGGGGCGGCCGCATCATCGACCCCGCCGACTACGACTCCGAGACCGGCGTGCTGAAGATCACCGCCGAGGAGTCCATCGCGATCTACGGCAAGCGGTACGTCGCGTTCACCGGACCCCGCAACGGCACCGTGGCCGACACCGAGGTGACGTGGCTGCTGGAGCACGCCGCCCGGCCCGCGGACCTGCGGTGGCTCACCTACGACGGCGCCGCCGGCTCCGGCACCCCGGTGGATCGCGAATACCGCAGCGAGGACTTCGAGCGGATCCTCGACAAGGCCACGGAGGTCGCCGCGGCGCCGGGCGGATTCGACTGGTGGGTCGCACCCGGGTGGGATGCCGTCAACGACCGGCCGCGGTTCGTGCTGCGCCGCATCTCCCGGGAGACCCCTCCGGACACGGGCCTGACCCTCGAGTACCCGGGCAACGTCAGGAGGTACAAGCGCTCCACGCGGCGCGGGCTGGCGACCCGGACGTGGGGGCAGCTGCGCCGGCCGGACGGCGGGGTCATGCTCTCGTCGGTCACGCGTACGGACCTGCTGGCGGACGGGTGGCCGCTGATCGAGGAGGCGTGGCAGTTCGACGGCCTCACCTCGCAGGCCGCGCTGGACGCCGAGACCAAGCGGGCCTCCGACGCGAGTGCCGGGGCGAAGCAGTTGTTCGAGTTCGATCTCGCGATCACCCCGGATGTGCGGTGGTGGCAGTGGGAGCTCGGCGGGACGGCCCGGGTCGTGATCACCGACCACCTGTTCCCGGCGCAGCCGGACGGCTCCCCGGGCCTGGACCGGTCGATGAAGATCGTGTCGCTGAAGGTGCAGCCGGACAGCGCCGAGGGCGAGCTGGTGACCGTGACGACGGGCGAGCACACCGTCGCGGTCGACTGAGGAAGGGGTGGCGGTGGCGAAGATCTCCGCGGGTGACCTGCGGCAGGCCGATCTGGTGCGGGTCATCTCCGATCTGCAGGCGCGGGTGAAGGCGCTCGAACTCCAGGCGAGTGTCCGGTCGGTGACGTTCGTGCCCGTGCTGGAGTCGACGTCGTCCACGACGCTGACCCGGGCGGCGTGGACGACGTTCCCCCGCTCCGGCTCGTCGGTGACGGTGGACGTGTCGATCACCCTGTCGGGGGCGACGTCGTGTCAGGTGCAGCTACGCGCGGACGGCACGCAGATCGACACGGTGAACGCCACCGCGTCCGGCGTGGTGACGGTGTCGGGGTTCCTGCCCGAGACGTGGGCGTTCGGCGCCCGGAAGGTCGTGGACGTGCAGGTGAGGGTCAACAGCGGGTCGGCGACGGTCGCGGTGGTCGGCGGCTGGCACAGGTAACCCCTCCTGCGCCCTGGTGTACGGCCCGAGAAAAGAATCTTGGTTCCGAAGTTCATGCGGACGGCCTGTCGAGGCTCTTACTCGTGAAGGGCTTCACAGCCGCCCCATCCAGCAGGAGAACAACATGGACCCGGCCACCATCATCCTCACCATCGTCTCGATCGTCGCGAGCCAGGCATTTACCCTGCTCGGCTTGTGGCTACGGCTGCGCTGGCGAGCTCGGCACGAGCAGATCCACGGACAGAACCTCACCAACATGACCAAGGCGGTCCCGTCGAACAGTCAGCTGGAGTTGGATGAGCAGGGTGACGGACACCACATCCGCCTGAAGATCATCCGGAAGCCCATCTCGAAGAACGGTTAAGACGGTGAGCGATCACGAGCCGGAATCGGCTTCTCTCCCCGCGGTGGGGCCTGACGGCCTCCGGGCTCCCCTGGAGGAGCACGCCGCGCAACGAGCAGCGGTCGACGAAGCGTTCGCCCTCTTTTACCGGACGACCATCCGCCGCCTGGTTGCCTTCCTGATCAACCAGGGGGCCACGCTGCCGTTGGCCGCGGACATCGCCCAGGACACGATGATGAAGGCGCACCGGGACTGGACCGGGATCGGCGAGCCGAACGCCTGGGTCCACACGGTAGCCGGCCGCGCCCTGGCTCGTAAGGTGGCCAGTACTCGCGAAGACGCCCATGATGAAGTGCCCCAGCCGACATCGCTGCTGCCTCACCCGGACGCCGCAGCAGACTGGGATGCTCAGCAGGTCACGTTACGGATGCTCGAGAGTCTGCCACCCCGTCAGCGCCAGGTCCTGGCGTGGACGTACGACGGTTTTACCCCTTCTGAGATCGCCGAGCAGCTTCGCATAACTCCTGATGCTGTGCGGGGTAGCCTGCGGGATGCTCGCCGCGCTGCCGTCGTCTACCTTCGAGCGAACGGGTATCTCAACGAGGGGGAGGAGGAGCAGTGAGCGGCCGCCATCAGCCCGATGACCATGACGATGCCTTCGATCACTGGCTGGACGAGTGCCAGCACGCCCTCATCGAGGGCCTCGACACCGTTCTTGATGTTGAGGCCGGGCTGGCTGAGGTCCTGCTGCATTCTCGCCACTCTGCTCTTGTAGGCGATCTCGGCACCGCTCTTGATGTTGAGGCCGGATTGGCTGAAATCGTGCCAGCCGCAGCTTCAGATTTGCCAGTCGCTCTGCCGGAAGCGCACGTGAAGAAGCAGGAGCCTGTACCCGCAGAACAGTTCCTGTCACTGGTGAGCCATCAAGCTCGTTTCGAACTGCGCCGCTACCCGGACGTAGTGTCCATTGTCCGCGCCCTCGCCTACGCCCTCGACCTCGATTTCGACCTCACTCGCGCCCGCGTTCTCGAGCACGACCTCACCAGCAGCCTCACCCACGCACTCGACCTCTCCCACGCCCTCAACCACGCCCGAGCCCTCACCCGCAGCCTCATCATCCACCTCACCCACGCCTACACCTACGACCGCAACATCCCCCGCGGTCGCGACGGCGACTTCGTCCACAAAATCTCCCGCATACTCTCCCGCGACCTCTTTGTCACCCGCGCGCTTAATCGCGTCCGCGAACTCAACCGCGTTCTCATCTGTGACATCGACCGCCCTCTCAGCAACGACATCGACCGCGCCCTCACTCTCACCCAAGAGCTCATCAGCTTCTTCGTAGAAGAAGCCCAGAAGGTTATCGGCGCGGCGCTGGGCCGCGATCTTCCTCCCCTCCCTGCAGACTCGGTAAGAGCCTTCTTGGAGGACTTCACGACGTCCGATCTACGTGGAGTGGTGTTAAGCGGTATCGATCTCATCGGTGTGCGATGGTCCGCGTGGGGAACGCGATGGCCGGAAGCGGTCGACATCGAAACCCTGAAGGCCCGTTCCGCTGAGGTACCGATGGAATCAGGGATTTACGTGATCAGGTCAGGCTCAGCGCCAGAGCGGGAATCCGTCAATCTGATGTGAGCATGCTCGATTGAGTGAACCTGAAGCAGGCCTGTCCCTGTCTCAGACGTCGATCGCATGGTTGTGGTTGATGACGCAGATACGCACTTCCCAACCAGCGCGCCGGTCTTCCAATCGTCGCCTCAGAGCCGGAGCCCTCTTAAGGGTTCCGGCCCTGGGGCGACGTAAGGCGGGTTTGCCCCTATGGTGCCGCCCCGAATGTGCAGGCCGAGCGTATGGGGGTGCGGGATGGCCGAGGAGCAGCCGAACGAACAGCAGCAACAGATCTGGTTGGCCGGTCAGGTGGCCGATGTACGGCGGATCGCCGAAGTCGGGTTCACCGACGTGCGCGGTCAGCTCGCGTTGATCCTGCAGCAGGTCGCGCACGGCGAGCGGCAGCATGCGGCGCTGGCCACCACGGTCGCCGACAACCACAAGGTGGTGACCGAGCGGCTGGACGAGCACGCCCAGAAGATCCAGGAGGCCGCCGAGGCGCGGGCCGGGGAGCGGGCCCGGGTCCAGACGATGGCCGACCAGGCGAAGCGGTTCTCCACCTGGGCCGCGATCGGCATCTCCGCGGTGTTCGGCGTCCTCGGCGTCGTGTTCAAGCTGTGGGGCTGACACCCGCCCTGACCTGCGGCGCGCGACGTTAACCCCTCACTCGTGCACCATCCGCCCTCGGACAGTCCACATCCCTCCTCTGTGAAGGAGCCACGATCATGGTTCATCGTCTTCCGGGCATCTCCGAGGCCCTGCTGCGTGCGGGCCGCACCCTGCTGCAGAACATCCTGTCGGTCGCGGTCGTCGCCGGCGGCTCCGCGGTGGTGACCTCGGGCGCCGCGACCGACGCGGGCACCCTCGGCGTGGTCGGCGGGCAGGCCGCGCTGGCGGCGGCGCTCGCCTACGTCTACAACCGGGTCAAGCCCGCGGGCGGTCCCGGCGTCGGGGAGGTGCCGCTGCGCGCGGGCCGCACCCTGATTCAGAACCTGGTGTCGGGTGCGATCGTCGCTGGCGGCGGCGCGGTCGCCGGTCTCGTCGGCGGCGACCTGAAGACCCTGGGTCTGGCCGCAGGTCAGGCCGCGCTGGCGGCGGTCATCTCCGGCGTCTACAACGCGGTGCGGCCGCTGGCCCCGGAGCCCGCGGTCTCGTGAGCGGTGTCCGGCCGGCGCCCGCACGCTTATGATGGGCCGTGCACAGGGTCCTTCCTGGGGCTGAGTGCGAGTGCGCGCCCGCAGTTTGGGATACCGCCTGGAGCCTTTCGGGGCTACTTGCCCGGCTGAGTCCGGGCGCGCACACAGGACCTCATACGAAAAGGGCCCTCCCGTTCGGGGAGGGCCCTTTTCGGTGTTCGGGCTACAGGCCGGCGGAGACCGGGTGGGCCGGGGCGGGGGCGGCCTCGCGGGGGTCGAGGTGGCGGCGCATCCATGCGTCCAGGACGTGGGCGGCTTCGGCGGGGTCGTCCGGGCAGGTGTCGTTGATCGGGGCCGGGCAGGTGGGGCGGAGCATCGCCCACATGCCGCGGGGGTCGTCGGCCAGGTGGTTGGCGTTGAAGTGGCCGTAGCGGCGGACGAAGGTGAATTCGTCCATGTCGAAGACGTCGGCGAGTTCCTCGTCGCGGGTGCCGCGTAGGGATTCGGTGGTGACGGCGCGGGCGACGACCTTGTTCATGGTGCGTAGCGCGTCGAGCGCTTCGCGGAGCAGGTCGCCGGGGGCGCGTCGGGCGTCGTCCACGGTGGAGACCAGGTGCAGGAGCCGGTCGACGGTGGCGGCCGCGGCGTTGGCCAGGCCGAGGCGGGCGACCTGGTCTCCGGTCATGTCGTCGGTGGTGAAGCTCAGGTCGGACATGGGACGGGGGTCTCCTCGTGCTCGGTGGCGCGAGTGCGGTCGCGCTCCAGCTCTCACTGCTCAGGTACTTAGCGTCTCCTGAAGCGTAGAGATCTTCGTACCGCTTGATAAGTGCCTTTCGGGAGTACGCCGGGATGAGAGCGCTCCCATTAGGGGATTTGAGGTGGGTTGACCGGGTTTCTGGGAAGAGATAAGCTGATCTCAGTAAACCACCTGTACAAATTGAGCGGTTAAGAGTGGTGCGGCCTACTGTGCGCCGCGTCCCTCGGACACCGCTCGCCGTACGCCGGTCGCAGCGGGAGCGGTCTCGCTTCGTCCGGCGTAAGCCCCAGGAACGGAGAACCACCTTGCTCGCCACCAAGTTCCCCCGGCCCGCCCGGCGGCGCGGGCTCCTGCGCAAGCAGGTCCGACAGCTCCTTCAGCCGATCAACACCAACCGCGTCATGCGCGACGGCAAGGGCCACTCGCACATCACCCAGCAGGACAACCTCGCCCACCTGAACCGGATCTTCGGGTTCGGCAACTGGGACACCGATGTCAAGGAGGTCGTGCTGGTCTTCGAGCAGGAGGGCAGGAGCCCTGGCCGGTGGGACGTCTGCTACCGCGCCGTGGTCCGGCTGACCATCAAGGACCCGTACGGCAACGTGATCGCCCACTACGAGAACGGCAGCGCCGAGACCGCACAAAACCAGACCCGCGGCGACGCCCACGAGCTGGCCATGAAGTCGGCGATCTCCGTAGCCATCAAGCGCGCCTCGATCCCGCTGGGCGACCAGTTCGGCCTGTCCCTCTACAACAAGGGCCAGACCAGCACCCTGGTCGTCAACACGATGGTGTGGCCGGACCCGACACCGGAGGAGATCGCCGAATGGCAGGCGCAGGCCAAGGAGCCTGAGAAGCCGGAGGAGCCCGAGGACATCCAGGCGAACGTCCCGCAGCAGGTGTCCCTCGGCCATGACGAAGGAGACCGGCCGCTCAACGGCGACGGCACCGCCCCGAACTGGTTGCGGCAGATCATCGTGGAGATCAGCAAGGCCGCGAACCTCAGCGAGCTGAGCGCGATCGGCGATCGCATCGACGCCGAGATCGCCACCGGGCGGGTCAGTCAGGAGGACAACGACGCGATCGGGGCGGTCTTCCTCCCCAAGCGGGAACGGCTGATGGCCGAGCTCAAGGCCGCCCACCAGGCCCCGGCTGCGGGGGTGGGAGCGTGAGCGAGACGACGACGGCGGCGGGCATCGAGCCCGCCGCCCCGGCGGTCCCCACCAAGCAGCGGCTGCGCAACCTCGCGTTCCTGCGTGGCCTGGAGAAGAAGACCGACGAGAGCATCGCCCAGCAGGCCGACGCGCTGCGCGGCGTGGACGAGGACGGCGACGAGGTCATGCCGGTCGGCACGGTGATGCCGGTCAAGCTGGCCGGGCGCACGCTCGCCACCACGACCATGACCGCGGGCCCCACCACGTTCAAGATCGTTGATGAGCGGGCCGCCATCGCCTGGATGCGGGAGCACAACCCCCACCACCTCAAGGAAGTCATCCGGGACACCTGGTGGAAGACCGCGTGCGACGCCGCCCGCAAGAGCGGCGCCGCCCTGCACGGCAAGCTGATCGACCCCGAGTCCGGGGAGGAGATCACCATCCCCGGCGTCGAGGTGATCCACGGCCGCCCCACCCCGAAGACCGAACTGGTCAAGGACTGGGAAGACGTGATCCGCCAGGCCATGCGCAGTGGCGCGCTCACCTCCGAGACCCTGTCGGAGCTGCTCGCGCTCCCGGCCGCCGAGGCGGGTGAGGAGCGATGACCCGCCGATCGGGAGTCCGCCAGGCCGTCCGCACCTGGCACGACCTCGCCGCGTGCAAAGGCGTTCCCCAGTGGGTGTTCACCGACGACGACGAGCCCCTGCCGGACGGCACGCCCCGCGAGCCGTACGACGACGCCGTGGCGAAGTCCTACTGCCAGGAGTGTCCGGTCCTGGAGACGTGCCGGGAAGACGCGTTGGACCGCCGCGACTACTGGCTGACGCGCGGCGGCCTCAACGAGACCGAACTCCGCGCCGAGCAGCGCCGCCGCCAGCGCAAGCGCGCCGCCTAAGCCCAGGTCAGACGGGCGGCAGCCGTACAGGCTGCCGCCCTCCACGCCGCACGACCGACGCGACACGCCCGGGATGCACGAAAGCACCCGCTCTGATCAGCGAAAACGCGTGATTGATCGTCCCGGTTGGACGCAAGCGCGCAGACCTGTTTTCGTCCGCCCCCGCACCCGCCATCCGGGCAGGCGCATCGGTCCCCACACCGACAGAAAGACCCCTGACGCATGCTGTTCCAGCTCAGGAGCCGCCGCACCGCCACGGCAGCTCCCGCCGACCAGGTGAGCCTGGCCCCGCCCTCGAACGAGGAGCTGGGCGCCTGGCTGACCGCCCTCACTGACACCACCCCGGAGACGGGCCTCGCGCCCGCCGGCCACCCCTACGCCTCGGCAGGTGCTCGATGAGCGTCGAGGCGATCTCGTGGGCCCTGAACCTGGCCCCCATCCCGAAGGACGGCGGCGGCAAGCCCAACAGCGCGTGCGCCTTCGTCCTCGTCGGCCTGGCCAACAATGCCGACAGCACCGGCCGCGACGCCTTCCCGAGCGTCAACACCCTGGTCCGCTACACCCGCCTGTCGGAGCGCACGGTCCGCACCGCCCTGGACCGGCTCGCCACCGAGGGCGTCATCCGCGAGGGTGACCAGGCCATCGTGGCGGCGAAGATCAAGCGCGGTGACCGCCGTCCCCAGGTGTGGGACCTGGCGATGGACCGGATCCGCGACGACCTCACCGACGACGACCTAGAGAGCCTGGAGCGGACGTTCCCCGGCATCACCCTCCGGTACGCGAACATGCGCCGAGCTGCGGAAATGCAGCGGGGTGCAACGGCTGCACCCCGTGCGGAGCAGGGTCCCGCGGACGGCACGGGGTGCAACGAGCGCAGCAACGAGGTGCAACCGGCGCAGGAACGGGGTGCGGTGGTTGCACCCGACCCGTCCATAGACCCGTCCAATGACCCGTCCTCTTCTTTTCCTCCCGCCGTAGGCGGAGTGCAGCACCGTAAGGCGCCGGACGCCGCGGCCGTTCCGGCCGGAGCCGACAACCCGGCAGCGACGACGACCAACCACGCCCACATCTCGCCCGCCGCCGCGGTGTTCGAGCAGCTGCCCGCCGAACTGCGCCGCCGGATCTCCAAGGGCGCCTCTGGGAAGGTCCTGTCGGCGATCCAGCGCGAGCTGGCCGGCCGATCCGTCGCCGAGCTCTCCGAGCGCATCGGGCGCCGGTGGGCGTGGTGGCAGCACAAGGGCGAGCGGGTCAACGACCCCGTGGCGGCCGCCGTGACCCTGGTGCGGGCCCGGCTGTGCGCCAACGCCCGCTGCGAGGACGGCGAAGACCTCGACCAGGGCGGGGCGTGCACGGCGTGCGGGGGCGGATCCCGCCGCACGGACACACCCCCACCGTCCGCCGCGCCTCGCACACCTCCGGCCGCCGTCCCGGCCCCGGCCGTACCGCAGGTGACGCCGACGCCGCCCCCGCTGCAGGAGCGGTTCGCCGAGCTGGACAGGCTCACCGCCGCGCCCTCCGGCGACGAGGAGCCCCGCCCGAAGCTCCACAAGGCCCCCAGGGGCCCTGGAGAGGCCGCCAGAGCGGCGATCGAGGAGGCCAGGGCGAAGCTGGGCCCGAAGAAGCTCTCGCAGCGCGAGAAGGATCTTCAGGCGGCCAAGCGGATCTACTGCGAGCGGTGCGGCGCCGAGGCGGACACCTGGTGCGTCAACGGCGACGGCATCGAGACGCCGGGCCTGATCCACTCCGGCCGCGTCGTGGCCGCCCGCACCGGCACCTGGCCCACCGGCCCCACCGGGCCCGACCAGCAGAGCGAGGTCGCATGAAGCTCTCGCCCCTGTACGGACCCTGCCCCTGCGGAAAGACCAAGACCCGGCCCTACCCCGCCGGTCCCCGCTGCTCCAAGCACAGCCCGGCCGCCCTCGCGGGCCGCATCGAACCGCCGACCATCAGCCCCGACCAGGCAGCGGCAGCGCGCGAGGCCGAGCGGAGGAAGGAAGCCGCATGAGCACCGCCCCCCGGCGGCCGCACATCACCGCCGACCCGGCCGTCAACGCTGGCAAGCCGACCATCGCCACCAGCGGCGTCCCCGTCGCCGCCGTCGTCAGCGCCTACGTCGCCGGCACTCCGGTCTTCGACATCTACCGGGAGTTCTGGATCAGCCGCGGCGACCTGCTCGTCTGCTGCTGGTGGGCCGCCCGCTACGCCAAGCAGCGCAAGGCCTGGAGGAACTGGCTGGAGCGGTGGGAGCGCGCGCTGACGGCTCCGGCGCCGGGCTGCGACTACGAGCAGGTGCCGCTCCCCCCGCTCAGCGCCTCCGGCGCCAAGGCCCGGACGGTGGGGGTGTGCGGTGGGTGACGCCGAGCTCGCCGCGCTCCAGGCGGAGGTCGAGGCGCTGCGCGTCGAGCTGGCCGCCCAGCAACGCACCGTCCCGGCCCTGCCCTCCGAGCACGACGGGACGCCGATCACGTGGCGGCCGTGGACGTCGGCGCCGCTGCTGTCGCACGTCGATGCGGCCTGTCCGCAGTGCGCCCACCCGGGCCCGTCCCTGCTCACGTTCGGGCTCGCCGGGGAGAAGCAGAAGATCCGCTTCCAGGCCAACCGGTGCCCGGCCTGCCAGGAGACGCGCGTCTACCGGCGTGAACCGGCCGCCTACGGCCTGCCCCGGGTCATCCTCCACGAGATCGCCTATCACCCGCCGCGCAGCGAGGTGCCCGGTGGCCGATGACATCCGGCTCCTGGTCGGCGCCCGCGGCCTGGTCCTGCTCGTGCCCGGCACCGACCCGGCCGAGGTTCACGCTCGTGCTCTCGCCTACGCCCCCGACAACGACCTGGTGATCGAGGGCGGGCCCGACGCCGTCCGCATCCGGGCGATGCGCGCCATCGGCTGGTGCAGCTGGTCGTGCGCCTACTGCGGGCCGGACGGCCTGCACTACGTGCCCGCCCGCGCCGGATCCCTCGGCGTGGTCACCGCCGGGTTCGTCCCCTGCCAGCAGACGGCCCTTCAGGAACACGCCCGCCCCGACACCTCCCCCAGGAAGGACTCCCCCATGATCGACTGGCGCACCGTCAACGCCCTGCCCTGCCCGCCGTCCTGGCGGGCCATCTTCGGCGACGACTCCCCCCGCGGGTACGTCGTCCGGCCGGTCCCGGCCTGGCTGATGCAGGAGGCAACCGAGGTCGACCGGGAGACCGGGCAGCCGGTGACCCGCACGCGGGTGGTCGCGGCCTGCGTGGAGGGCGCCGAGCTCGTCCCGGTGGATTCGGTCGGTGGGTTCTGGGGATTGGCCTCACCCGAGGTCCTTGACGACACCGTGGCGGAGGTGGCCGCCGAGCACCGCCAAGCCGAGGATGCGGGCGTGGTCCCGTTCCGGCCGCGCCGCGCGGAAAGCGCCCTGTGACCGGGCCGGCTGCTGACCGTCGAACCCCTCACCCAGGAGGAGCAGTGAGCCCGACCCTCATGCACGCGAGCGACCCCGGCGACGAGCAGGTGGTGGGATACGTCGTGGTCGACGTCTCCCGGGCCGAAGACCGGTCGAGGTGGATGACGCCGCGCATGCACGCCACCGCCGAGCAGGCCGCCGAAGACCGGGTGTACTGGGACAGCGGGATCCGGGGTGGACGCCGGTTGGAGTTGCGGGTGGCCAAGCTCGTGCTCCTGGACGAGCCCGAGCCGTGAGGCCGTTCGCGGATTTCCCGCCGCCCGCGCCGATCGGCACCTGGCAGCGGGGCGGGGCGACGGTGACCGGGAAGGCGTGGGAGCGGTGCGGCCGTGTGCAGCTCGCTTACCAGTGCCGCCGGTGCTGGTGGTTCTACCGGATGAGCGTGCTGCCCGAGCACGTCGAGGTGTGGGTGGAGATCCCGCCGCGCTGGCATCTGGAGTTGTGTGATGGCGCATGAGGCATGGAAGGACCGGCGGTGAGTCCGGTCGGCGGGTTCCGGAGGGCCGCCGTCGCCCGCGCCGGACGTCGAGCCCGGTAAGCCCCCGCGGCTTTCAACGGCGACGGCCCCGCACCTCGTGAAGGGTGCGGGGCCGTCATCATGCTCAGGCTCGTCATTCACCGTCGTCAGAAGCGGGGAAGTCGAGCGTGGGCAGGCCGTACACGAGTTTGTACCGGTCGCCCGGGTACACCTCGACGCGCATCCCCAGGATCCGCTCCCCGGAGGTAAGCATCACCGCCTGCTCCAGGACCGGCGTGCCGGGCAGGATGTCGAGCAGCGCGCTCTCCTCCGGCGTGGGCATCCGCGCGATCGTCTCCGCGGTTCCCTCCACGGCGGGGACACCCGCATCGGCGAGCAGCAGCACGTCGGCCTCTTCTAGAGGCGTCGGAGACGTCAGTCCCGGCACGGCGTTCGTCACCGATCGGCACCAGTAGGTGTCACCGATGCTCCGGCCGACCACCCGCCGGCGGAACACGCCGGTCGCGTCGGGCTCTTGCGCCTGCAGCTGGACCGGCGTGGTGACGAGTTCCACCGTCACCCGCGCTCCGAACTCCCAGTTGACCATGTTGAGCCGTACCGGCCGGGCCTGCCGGTCATAGCTGCGCACGTACGCACCTTTCTTCGGTTCCACCGCTACCAGGCCCTCGCCGACCAGGTCGTTCATGGCGCGCTGCACCGTGTTGCGCGCGACCCCGTACCGATCCTGTAGCTGCTTCTCGCTCGGGAGCCACGCACCGGGGGGCAGCTCCTCCCCGCCGAGGATCGCCGCCCGCAACTCTTTGACGATCTTCTCGTAGGAGTGCCGCCCTTCGGCCATCACGTGTGCCCATCCCATCGCTGTCGGTGGTGTGCCGACACCCAGGGTGCCAGCACAAGTAGCCACCGGGATATCGGCTGTGACTATCAACGTCAACATCCCCCCCTTGTTCATCTACACCCATCAAGTTAACTTGTAGGGTGTAGATCGCCAAGAGGTGAACGAAAGGAGGGGAAGATGAGGACCCTGATCCCGCCGCGTAAGCCGTGCGAGATGTGCCAGGGCACAGGCAGAACCACCTACAGCGGGTTCTTCATCGACCGTTGCTGGTGCTGCTCCGGCAGAGGAAAGACCCGCGATTGGCACGGCGCGCAGCTCGCCGTGCTCCATGGCGCATCGCTGCTCGCCGCGGCGGCCGCCGGCGGCACGTTCGTCGCCTGGCGCAACGGCGACCTCGACCACCTCGCCCAGACGATGGCCACGTTCTTGGCGGTGACGCCGTGACGTACGTCGAGGTCGAGCAGCCGGAGAAGACCGTCGAGCACGACGACGTCGACGCCCCGGCCGAGCACGAGATCCCCACCGCGCCTACCGACACCCCCGACGAGCCGACCGACACCCCGGCTCGTGGCCGTTCGGCCGCCCGCACTGCGGACTTCACCCGCGACAAGCTCATCGGTGGCCTGTCGGTCGCGGCGATCGCCGTGGGTGGCCTCCACCAGGCGGCCGGGATCCCGGGGCTGATCGCGGGCGGCGCAGCGGTCACCGCGTCCGGCGCCGCCTACGTCGCCCACCGCTACCGCCGCACCGGGCGCGGCCGCGCCCGGCGGGAGGGCCGCACCTCGACGGCCAGCCCGTCGACGTCCGGCAGCCGCCGGAGCAAGGCGGCCAAGGGCTCCGGCGTCTTCCCGTCCCTCGGCCTGGGCGGCCGAGGCGGCGGGGGCAAGCGCCGCCGCGGCGGCCTGCCCTTCGGCGGCGGAGACGGCGGGGGCAAGCGGCCGAAGCGTTCCCGCCGCGACAAGAACCACGGCGGCGGTGATGGTACGGCCAGCACCCCGAAGGCCTCCCGGGCGTTCCTACGCGCCGCCCGCAAGCGCGGCGCGCAGGCCCTCGGCGCAGCCCTCACGACCGGCCGGTGGGCCGACGCCACCAGCAAGCGGCTGGCGCGGGCCCGCGCCCGGCTCGACGTGTGGCAGGTGGACCTGCTGCGCGCCCTGGTCGCGAAGGTCCGCCGCTGGTGGCGCCGGACCGACGCCCCCGACACCGCGGAGAAGAAGGCCGAAAGCCCCGAGGCCACGGAGACCACACCCGAGGCCGGGCCCGGCCCTGACGCCCCCGAGACCGCAGACAAGCCGCGCACCCGCCCGCTTCCCCGACAGCCCCGACACCGAGAAAGGACCACCACCATGAGCAGCGGAAACCCGCTCATCGTCGTCTCCGCCGAGCTGATCCCCGCCGCCGCCGGCTGGGCGACCGAGGACATGATGATCCTCGCCAGCGGCATGGACAACTTCGGGCAGTGGCCAGCCCACAACGCCACCGCCCTGCGCACCTTCACCACCCGCCTGGCCGAGGACTACCCCCTCCACCCGGTCATCATCGAGTCGCTTCACAAGCTGTGGGTCGCCCAGTCGAGCCTGATCCAGCCCGCGCAGGAGATCGGCGCGCTCCTGCGCCGCGTCCACGCCGGTGACATCGCCCGCCGCGAGAAGCCTCGCCGCCGCGAGGACAAGTGGAACGTCGTCTGACCTGCCCGCCCCACCGAGCACACCCTCAGCACGGATCTTGAAGGAGCACAGCACCGTGGCCACCGACACCCGCCAGCGCTCCCGCGCCGCCGCGCAGCGCGACGCGGTCATCCTCGGCCCGACCGCCCGCGCCACCCTGACCCTGGCCGCCGCCGCCGCGGTCGGGGACATGGTCGACCTGCCCGCCTACTGGGCCGCCGGTGGCGCCCTCGTCGGCGGCGTCGGCACCGCCCTGGGCGACGCCCGCGACGGCGCCGGGCCCGGCGCCCTGGTCTACCGGCTGTCCTGCTGGTGCGGCGGCGGAAGCTGGCTCACCTACGCCCTGCTGGACACCCCGTGGCGGCTCAACACCTGGGCCGCCCTCGGCGTCGGCGCCCTGGCCGCGAGCATCCTGTCACGCATCCCCGCCCGCGATGGAGAGCGCATCCGCGCCGCCACCACCAGCAGCGCGCTCGTCCTCGGCTCCAACGCCCGCCTCGCCCAGACCTGGGAGGCCCGGATCTTCCGCGTCGCCAACATGAAGGTCCGCATCGAGGAAGTCCGCCGGTGGGGCAACGGCGCCGGCTACAGCCTCCTGGTCGACCTGCCGTCCGGCGGCGCGACCCGGGACCGGCTGGCCGCCTCCGAGGCATCCCTCGCCTCGGACGCCAAGCTCCCAAACGGCTGCGGCGTCGAGATCACCAAGGGCCCCAACCGCGGGTCGGCGTGGATGCACGTCTCCACGGTCAACCTGCTGGGGGAGACCCTCGACTACCCGACCGACTACGAGCCGCGCTCGATCCTGGAGCCGACGTACCTGGGCGGGTTCCGCAACGGCGAGCCCACCCGGGTCCCGCTGCGCGAGCTCGCCGGCCTCATCACCGGCCAGCGCGGATCCGGCAAGACCTCCCTGCTGCACGCCCTGACCGCCGGGGTCGGCCTGTGCACCGACACGGTCGTGCTGCACGTCGACCTCAACGGCGGCGGCATGTCCCAGCCGTGGCTGGACGCATGGCTGGAGGACACAGTGGAGCGGCCCCCGCTCGGGTGGGCCGCGAGCAACCTCGATGAGGCGCTGCTCATGGCCAAGGCCATGCTCGCGATCGTCAAGGACCGCAAGAAGTCCACCCGGAAGATCAAGCGGGCCGCGAACGCGACCCTGCTGCCCGTCTCCGACCGCCTGCCGTACTACCTGATCATGGTGGACGAGTCAGCGGAGGCGATGAGCCCCACCTCGACCGATCCGCGTGTCGCCCAGCTGCGCGCGATGCTGGAGGAGATCCAGCGCATCGGCCGTAACGAGGCCTGCAACGTGATCTTCTCCGGTCTGCGCGCCACCTCCGACGTCGTCTCCCCCGCCGTCAAGAAGCAGTCGGGGTTCCGGGTCGGCATGTTCGTCCAGGACGAGGAGGAGCTGTCGTACCTCTTCGGCTGGAACAAGGGCATCAGCCTGGACGACCTGGACGGGCCCGGGTGCGGTTTCGTCCAGTTCGACAAGGACCGGCCCCGCCCCTTCAAGGCCGCGTTCCTGCGGCCCCTGCAGATCGGCGAGATCTCCCTGGTCATCTCCGAGCGGCGCGCGGACTTCGACCCGCGCGCCATCGCCGTGGCGCGCGCCGTCATCGGCGAGGAGTTCGACACCCGGTTCGACCGGATGCGCGAGGACTTCGCCGACCCCGAGGACGACGACGACATCGACCTGCCCTCCCTTCCGGCCGGGCCCACGCCCGGAGGAGCATCGCAGCACGCCTACGCGCTCGCCGGAGGCGTCACCGCGGCCTGGGGCGACCCCAGCGACATCCCGCCGGCGTTCACCGTGGCCATCCCCGCCGTTCCGGCGGCGCCCTCCTACGGCCACCTGCCCGAGCTCATCCAGCGGGCACTGGCCGTGTTCGACACCGCCCAGGACGACCGGATGCACTCGGAAGACCTGGCGGCCGCGCTCGGGTTCGCCTCCAAAACGGAGCTGGCAGCCGCGCTTGCGCCGTACGGCGTGAGCACCCGGCCGAACGCGTTCGAGCGCCACGGCCAGCGGCGGCGCGGCTACGACCGCGCCGACTTCCTCGCCACCGGGGACAGAACCACGATCACCGTCACGGAAAGTAACAGCGAAGAGAAGACGTTGGCGCTCGTCGGCGCCACCGAGAACCCCCACGACCCCCACGTGGGAGCCCCCCACGACCCCACGCCCCCCACGAACCCCCCTCACACCGGCCCTGAACAGGCAAATTAGCGGTTCTTGTGGGGGTGTGCGGGGGCCACAGACCCTCCGGGAACCCCGGGAAAACCACCCCGCACCCTCCTCCCTCCAGACCCCCGCACACCCCCACACCCGCACAGACCGCCGCCTCATGGAAGTGACTGAAAGTGACCGCTAAGACTCGCGAGTTGGACCGTGACCTCCTCGGTGACGTGCTGTTTCTCGGCATCGGCGCCGTCGTGCTGTGGGTGTCCTTCGACACGCTGACCCACCTGGCGGAGCTCGCCGGCTGGAGCACCGTGTGGGACCTGCCGAACGGGTGGAGGATCAAGATGGCGTGGGCGTTGCCCGTCGCCGTGGACTTCTACGCCATCGCCACCGCGCGAGCGTGGCTGATGCGCCGCTGGTGGATCAGCGAGGTCACCCGCGCGCACGCACGCTCCGGCGCCTGGTGGGCCATCGGCGGCAGCATCGCGTTGAACTCCGTCTCCCACGCGCTGACGATGCTGCGGTACCGCGCGGAGTCCTGGCACGGCGTGGCCCTGGCGGTACTGATCGGTGCGGTACCGCCCGTGGTACTGGCCGCCATCGCGCACCTGCGGGCCCTGCAGAACCAGGACCGGGCCGAGGCCACGGAGAGGGAGCGGGCCCGCGCCGAGCGGCTCGCCGAGCAGGCCGCCCGCCGTGCCGGTACCGGGGCTGGTACCGGCACGGCCAAGGCTGGTACCGGCCTTTCGGTACCGGCTCAGCCGCCAGTCCCGGTACCGGTCCCGGCGTCGGTACCGGAGGCTCCGGTACCGGCGTCTCCCCCGGCGGTCCCGGTATCGCAGCCGCCCGGCGGGACCGACCCCACACCCAAGCCCGCTCCGACCCCGGCTCCGGCTCTGCGGACCCGGCCGCGCCGTGAGCCGCAGGCACCGAACCCGGTGAAGGGAACGACCCTGCTCAGCGCCCAGGACCTGGAGTTCATCGAGAAGTACATGGCTGACCACCCGGGCGAGGTGCCGAAGAAGCGGGAGCTACTGGCCAGCGGCATGGGTGGTGGCCGGGCCGTGCGAGTCCGCGCCTTCATCGAACGGGAAGTCATCGGCGGTACCGGCGTCGGTACCGAGACGGCCGCCCCGGCGCCCGCGGACAGCGGTACCGACACCGAGGCCGGTACCGCCTCCCCCAGCTCCTCCCCGCGGCCCGGTACCGCCGAGGAGCCGCCCGCCGGTACCGCCGAGACCGGTTCCGGTACCGCCGGTACTGCCCCGGCCGGTACCGCCGATACCGAACCGGTCGGTACCGAGAGCCCCGAGACCTCCGAAGCCCCCGGTACCGAACTGGTCGGTGCCGGGACCGGTACCGCGATCAACGAGTAACCCACCGACCGGTACCGGGACCGCCCAGGAAGGACCGACCCGCTGATGTTCACCCACCGCACCCACGCCTCCGCCCGCACGGTGGCGCGGCCGCCCCTGCCCGCGCCCGACCGGCTCACCATCAACCGCCGAGCGCTCGCCATCGCCCTCGACAACCTCACCACCACCCGCGCCAACCGGCACCTGCACACCTTCGAGGTGGACCGCGCGCTGCCCTCCGACACCCAGGTGATCGCCGACTGGCTCGCCGAGGCGACCGACCGGAACGACTACGACGCCCGCCTGCAGGCGCTGGAAACGCGCCTGCGCCTGGGCGGCGTGGAGAAGACGACGGCGTACAAGGACCAGACCAAAACGGTCTTCACCAGCGGCCAAGCCCTGCTGCAGGAGGCCCGCACGATCTACGACTTGCTCACCACCTACGGCCTCGGCACCCCCTGACCGCGGGGCCGCGAACCGGCAGGGGCCGGGCACCTGCACCAGGTGCCCGGCCCCTGCCGCGTCTTCAGGCCACTTTCGACCGGGTCCGGACCCCACCGCGCTCCAGCGCCGCCCGCAGACGGCCCACGCTGCACCCCAGTTCCTCCGCGACCGCCCGCCCAGAGCCGGAGGCGCGCACCATCGCCACCAGCGCCCGCGGCCGCGGCAACGCCCGGATGCCCTCGCGCTCCAGCGCCCGCTTCACCCGCCACGGCGAACACCCCAGCTCAACCGCCAGGCCCCGGATCGACCCGGCCCGGTCGTAGGCCAGAGCGAGGTCCTCCCCGGCCGGGAGCGGCGCCCGCCCGTACCCCAGGCCGCGCAGCACCCGCCGGACGTGCCCCTCCGAGAACCCCATGAGGATCGCGATCGCCGGCGCGGTCCACCCGTCTTCGGCGAGCCGGGCGGCCGCCTGCCGGTCGAACCGGGCCTTGCCCGCCCGGACGCACCCGCCCTTACGCAGCGGCACCCCGGCCTCGGTCACAATGTTGCGGATCGTCTGCGCCGCCACCTGGTGGCGGGCCAGCAGCGACCGAAGCGACTCGCCCGCGACGTAGGCGGCCACGATCTCCTGCCGGGTCTGGTCCGGGATGCGGCGGCCACCGCGCCCGCGGGCCCGCAACGGCACACCCGCCCCCACGAGCGCCTCGTGGATGGTGGTGTGGGACCAGCCGAGCCGCTGGCCGATCTGCCGGACGCTGAGGCCGTCTTCGAGGTACAGGCGGGTGGCGGCGGCGACGTCCACGGCCCGCCGCCCGGGGGTGGTATCGGGGTTCACGAGCCGGGAGGATGACAGGTCGCGGCGTTAACGTCTCCTGGCGGGACGCAAGCGCCTGAGCCGGTTACCGTGCCCCGCCATGGCACGCACCCGCATCAACTCCGGTCTGTCCCGCAAGCTCACCGCCCTGGTCGCCCGCCGCGTCCAGGACGTCGCCGACGACGTCGCCGAGGCCGCTCGTGCAGGCGCTCCCCCGGCCAAGCAATGGATCACCGACACCGACGAGAAGGTCCGCCCCTCCCACGCCGAAGCGCACGGGCAGCTCGTCCCCGGCAACGTCGACTACCGGCTCCCGGCGATGGTCTACCTCCGCAAGGGCCGCGACCCGGGCGGTGACGCGATCAACGAGGCGGGCGGATGGAAGATCCTGCCCGGCCGGTGGGATGTGGCCGACCGGCCTCGCGACACCCGGCTCCCGATCCACCAGTCCCGCAACTGTCGATGCCAGTCGGTCGAGGTGCCCGGCGCGGTCGCCGCCGGCATCCACGCGGGCCGGGCCCGACCGGCGGGCAAGAGCATCACCGCGGTCGTGTCCGCCGCCTTCCCGAGAGTCGCCGAGTCGGAGTACGGCGAGCGCGGGGGCGGCTGGCTCGCCGAAGCCGCCCGGCAGGCCGCCGCCCGGCACAAGGCGAGGCGACGTTAACGCCCCCGTCCGGCAGGATGCCCGCCGACAACCTCGTCCTGACCTTGGAGGAGCACCTGATGGCCGAGCAGTACGTGTCTTTCATCCTGGCCCACCCGCTGCGCACCGTCGACGCCGTCGAGCTGGGCCTGCCTGAGCGGGTCTACCAGCAGGGCGAGAAGGTCACCTTGATGAAGCGGGAGGCGATGCGGCTGGTCGGTGCCGGGTTCGTCCTGGGTGCCGACCCCGCCGACCGCGACAGCGTCCGCGCCGCGCTCGTCCCGGTGAAGAACAACCCCAAGCCCGCCGTTCAGCAGGGCAAGAGCGAGTAGCTGCCGTGGGGTTCCTCGTTGACGCCGACCCGGTCCCGGCCGCCCTCGCTCACCTGACCGCCAGCACCCGTCTGGCGGCCGAGCTGGGCGGCGCGGGGCGGGTCGGCGCCGAGCACATCCCGCCCTACCCGCGGCTGCGAGTGCAGACGATCCCGGGCGGCAGCGACGACCTCCTGACCGGAGAGTCGACCGTCCTGCTACGCCTGGAGGCGCTCGACAGCCTGGAGGCCCCGGTCGGGACGTTCCGGCTCCGCCGCATCCTATATGCCGCCCTGACGGAGCTCGCGGACCTGCCTGCCGTACCGGCGGGGGAGGGCGAGGTGGTCATCACGAACGTGGAGGCCCAGGGCGTGGGGCCGGTGGCGGAGGCAGACGGCCGGTCCCGCTACCTCGCGACGGCCGTCATCTCCTGCCACGCCGGGTGAGGCCTCACAGCAGTCCGAGCTGCTCGCCCGCTCCCCCCGCCGTGGCGATCTCCACCGCCAGCGCCATCGACCGGCGCAACCGGCGGCACGCCTTGCACTCCCGGTGGTCCGGCCGGTCCTTCCTCGTGGCGAGGTTGGTCCCGACCAGCTCGTGCCCGCGGATGCACTCCTCCTTGCGGGCGTTGACGGCGGTAGGGGAGCCGGAGCGCAGGTTGTTCTCCTCCGGCGTCCGGGCCAGCCAGTGACCGGGGTTGCCGCACCGCCGGTGCGGACAGCTGACCTTCAGGCGGCAGTAGTCCGGGTGGTGGCACAGGTGGTCGACCTCCCACCCAGGCGGGATCGGTCCGTGGACGAGCGGATACACCACCAGGTGCAGCAGCTTCGTCTTCCCGCCGACCGAGATGATCGGGTAGCCCTTGTTGTTGGTGGGGCCGCTGGTCGGCCAGCACGGGCCGAGTTCGGGCGCGTGCTCGGGAACGGGCCCGGCCATGTCCACCCGCTTGAGCCAGCGCGCACCCAGGCCGGGGACGGCCAGGGGAGGCCAGGCGAGGACGGTCATGGGGTCGATGGTCGCTCAATCGGGCCGATCTTTCCAGCGGACAGGACGCTACCCTCCCCTGGGCCACCCTCTAGATGATCTTGTCACACGTGTGACAAGATCATCCGAAACACCCTCCAGACGCCCCGCAACCTCGATATGCTGGGCCCGAAACCAGTGATGAGGTTCAGCGAAAGGCCGTCGCTCACCGAAGCGGCGGCCTTTCGGCTTGCCGGCCCCGCTCGCCCGTTAATCGGCCGCGGCACAGCAATATCTCTAGGATGTCCCCCGTGAGCCCTCGGCGCCCTCACGCGGGAGGCTCACCTCATCACTGGAGGAACACATGCACGTCTATCGCCGCTCATCAAGGTGGGCCCGGTGAGTCAATCGTCCGCCCCCGTCCAGCTCAACCGGGAAGAGGTCGAACAGCAGCTCGCCGGCCTCTGGAACCTGCTCACCCCCGAGGACCGCGAACTGCTCCAGGTGATCGCGGCCGCGGTCAAGGCCAACGGCGAACCGATCAGGATCACCATCGGCAACCTCAAGGGCGGAGTCAACAAGACCACCACCGCCGTCTTCCTGGCCCTGCTCCTCGCCTTCACCGGCGAGAACGTGCTCCTGGTCGACGGCGACGCCACCAACAACTCCTGCCTGCTGTGGAAGCTCGGCGCAGGCGAGAACTGGCCGGTCAACCTCCAGGTCATGCCCTGGGGCACCCCGGACCTGGCCAAGCGCATCAAGGCCATGGAAGGCCAGTTCAAGCATCTCGTCGTGGACACCGGCCCCCAGCACAAGGGGGTCCTGGAATCCGCGCTGTACGTCACCGACACCCTGCTGATCCCCACGCAGGCCACCCCCATGGACACCTCCCAGCTTGACGAGACCTTCGCCCTGGCCGAGAAGATCGACGCCATCAAGGAACTCGCCACGGTCGTCATGTTCGCCCGCGCGAAGAAGCCCGGCGGCAAGGACACCCACCTCACCAGGAACTCCTACGCGCGGGTCGAGAAGAAGGGGTACCCCGTCCTCTCCAAGCCCCTGTACGACTCGGGCGTCTACGCCGAGGCGTTCCCGGTCTTCCCGACCGACTGGGTCCAGTACCCGTCGCTCCTGGCCGAGTTGGTCGCCTTCGCCCTGGACCTGGACGAAGTACCTACCGTTGGAAAGAAGTAGCAGGGGATGAGCCAAGAACAGACCGAACGCAGGCCCCCGTCCCGTAAGCGCACCAACCGGGGAGGCAGTCACGCAGGCGAGGCGTTCGACGCGCTGGACCGGGCGAAGCAGCAGTTCGCCGGACTCGCCATAGGAGACGGGCTCACCGGGGGAGCCGAACCGGGTGCCTTGCCTGATGTGGCTCTCCTTCAGGGGACCGTGGTCAGCAAGCCACAGCCCGCGTTCGACGTGCCGTCCGGCCCGCAGTATCAGCCGGCACCGGAGAACGCCAGCCCGAGTGAGCAGCTCGCTCACTACGAGCGGATCATCGGCGGCGCCAACGAGGTGCGGGAGGCCGCCCGCAGCAGGGTCGAACGCTACTGGGCGCAGACGGCCGGCCGGTCGCTCCTGGAGATCCGCGACGGGAAGCTGTACGAGGAGTACGGCAACTACAAGTCGTTCATGGAGTACGTCGAGGATCGGTGGCAGATCAGCCGCCAGCACGCCTACCGGGCGATGCAGGCCGTCCCGGTGCATCTGGCGCTACCGGAGGTGGACCGCCTGTCGTTCCGTCAGATCGAGATCCTCGCCCGCCTCGGAGCGGCGGCCGTGATCCGGCAGGTGTGGGAGAAGGCCGAGGCGAACAACGACACCTCCCCCGCGGGGTTGAAGGCGGTCGTGGCCGAGCTGGAGGTTCAGCTCAACCCGGCCGAGGAGCGGCCACAGCTGGAGCCGTCCAAGCCGAAGGCGGACCCGCTCCAGGTGGTGGAGAAGGCGCTGGAGGACCTGCCGACGCTGCGGCGGATCACCATGGAGGCCCCGGAGCGGGCGCGCGCGCTGGCGCAGAAGTTCCGGGCGGCCGCCGAGGAGATCGAGGCGGACCTCTCCGGAGACGGATGATCTTGTCACACGTGTGACAAGATCATTAAGGGCCTGGCTGTGCGCCGGGCCCTTTTCCGTTTTGTCGGTACGGCGACGCACACTCGACTTCATGAGCGCCCCCACCGTCCGTACCGGCCAGCCGCCCGCCCGCGTTCCCGTCCCGGCCTCCACCGACATCGACTTCATCGGGGAGCGCGTCATCGTCTTGACCCGGCACGGAGCATGGCGCCAGGACCTGCGTGCCGTTTCCGGCGTCCACGCTGGCGAGCGCGGCCGCCCACAGGTCCGGCTCGTCCCCGAAGCCGAGTGGTACCTCCTCGCCACCACCGGCCGATTCTCGGACGGCACCACGCACAGCAAGATCGAGGTCCACCCCGCCGAGCGGGTGTGGGTCGAGGTACTTCAGCCGGACGCGAGAGACGCCTCGATCCTGATGTAGTCCACGGCCGGGTCGTAGTCGCTCTTGCGCAGGTCGGCCTTCACGACCGTCCACGCCCGACCGGAACCGGCCTCCACCGCCTGGTCCCCGGCCGCGACCGGCCACCACGACGGATCCGCCGCGAGCACCCACAGGCCCGGCCCCGTCGCCGGGTCACCGTCCACGCCGGGGCGGCGCACGATCCGGCCCGGCGCCCATGCCCCGGCCGCGCCGAGCACGCCGGCCACCCGGGTGCCGTGCGCGTCCACCCCGGCCGTGCGGCGGCGCAGCCCGAGCGTGAGGTTGGCGCCGATCACAGCCACGCGGCACCGGTCTCGATCGGGTGCGGGGCCCGGCCGGGCGCCTGGTACACGGTGTGCGCCACCCACGCGTCCAGGTCGGCCAGGGTCGGAGGCGCCCCCGCGACCCCCGACCCTGCCGCGACCTGCCCGGTCTCGTAGTCGACGCCCTGGCCCTCGACGTTCACCCGGGTGATGATGCGGGTGCCCTTGGCCTGGGCGATCCGCCGGACGACCGGGTTCGCCGCCGCGGCCGCGGTGACGAATCGGCGCAGCACCCGCCCGTACCGGCGATCGGTCTCCGGGTCCAGTCCGGCCCGGTAGACGATCGTGTAGGAGCCCGTCGCCTCCCGGGTCACCGGGTGGAGTTCGGCGGTGGCCGAGAGGACCTCGATGACCGGGTCGTGGTCGAGCAGCCAGCCGCCGCGCCCGTCCGGTACGGCGCCGCGCTGGGTGAAGGTCTCCGGCAGCGGGGAGCGGCCCAGATGGGCGGCGGCCTCATCGAGCGCGTCCTCGATCGCCTCTTCGATCGCGGCCCGGTCGTCGGCCTCCAGCGGGGCCGGCACGCCCGCGCGGAGGGCGACCTTCTCCGGTGTCACCAGATCCACCCAGCACTCCCTACCGGTCGAATGATGCCGAAGGGGACGCGGAGTGTCCGGGTCCCCACCTGCGAACCCTCCGCGTCCCCTTGGTCGTCCGCGCGGCCTCACGCGGGCACTGCCTGGTCGTGGCCGGGGTCACCCCCCAGAGATCCCGGCCACGCCGCCCCGCCCGGGTAAGGCCGCGCGAGTCTTTACGCGTCCTGGGCGTCCTGGGCGTCCTGGGCGGCGCGGATGGCCTCCAGGTCGGCCCGGACCTTCGCGGCGTGGTCGCGGGCGAGCGTGGAGCCCGCGGCGCGGAACAGCTGCTCGGACGGGGCGGTGGTGCCGGGCAGGTAGAACAGCTTCACCAGCGGCCGCGCCACGGTCACGTAGGAGAACTGGGCGCCCGGGTCGATGAACAGCTCCTCGGGGCGGGCCTGCTCCGGCGCCTGGCCGGGCGGGTTGTCGCCCCACAGCAGGTCGACGAACTCGCTGCCCGGGGTGGCGAGCATGCGGATCTGCGGGGCAGGGCCGGGGTCCGGCGCCGGGCGGGCGGGTGCGGCGGGCGGGGTGAGGGGCGCGGCCTGGGTAGGCTGCGCCGCCGGGGTCACCGGGGCCGGGGCCTGCTCGGTGGGCTCGGGCTGCTCACCGGTCGCCGGAGTCGTCTCGGCGGGCGCAGCCTGCTCGCCGCTGGTGCTGCGTGTCTTCCGGGTAGCCGTCACCGCTGCCGTCCTCTCTCGCCCGGGTGCTGTTGCGCGGCAGACTCAAGCACAGTCCGGGCTTTACGTCGCGTCGGCCGCAGTCCCCGCGGCCGCGGCTGCTTTCGCCTTGCGGGCCGGGGCGTTGACCACGGTCCACACGTATTGCGGAGTGGTGCCCTGGTCAGCAGCGATCTCGATGAGCTTCATGCCCTCGCGGCGGAGCGCGCGCATCCGCTCGTGGTCGTACTTGCGGCGCGGGCCGCGGCTGCGCGGGTCCAGTCCGGCCTCGCGGACAACTTTCGTGATCGTGGCCGAACTGGTGCGGGCCCGCTCGATGATGTGCGCGCACGAGCGGCCCTGCCGCCACAGGGCGAGGATCTTGCGGCGCTTGGCCGGGCTGATCCGCGAGGCGCGCGGATCGCGGCTGGTCCGCATCGTGACGCCCGCCTGGCGCAGCAGCACGTGCACCCGGCTGCGGGAGTAGCCGGTCTTCTCCGCGATCTGCTCCAGCGTCTTGCCGTCCTCGTACAGGCGGGCGGCCGCGGCCGCGTCGAACGGCGGCCGCGGCCGGGCCCGCACGGCTACGGCCGGGGGCAGCGGCGCGTTCTTGCGGGGGCGGCCGGGCTGACGCAGCGGCACCCCCGCGTTCAGCAGGGCGGCGCGGGCGCACCCGTAGCTGACGCCGAAGTGGGCGGCGAGCTGGCGGATGGGCACGCCCTGCTGGTAGAGGACAGCGGCACGGGACCGGGTTTCCGGAGGGAGGGTCGTCATGGCGCCGGACCGTAGCAACATCCGGCCTTAACGTCTTTTCACCGTCTGGCCTGCGGAAACCACTACGGGCCGGGCAGGCTTACCCCTCGCCCGGCTCGGGCGCTGGCTGACCGGCCGGGAGACCGACCGGGCCGTCGAGCTCGTCGGCGTAGCCGATCCTCACCCGGCGGGCGAACAGGGTCACGGTGACCTCGGTGGCCTGCAGACCGGCCTTGACCGTGATGTCGGAGTTCTTGGGCAGGTAGACGGGCTGACCGTCGATCACGATCCGCGACGGGATGCTCAACGTCGCCCCGCCTGTCCGGTCCTGCGGCGGCGCGACGGCGGGGTGCTCGTAGATGTCGATGCTGACCGCGTGCTCCGGCGGCAGGACCTTGGACCGCACCGGGTGGTGGCTGAACATCGGCGTCACCGTGCAGTGGTCCTCAGCGGCCGGTGCCGTCTTCGGCTCGGCCGCATCAGGCTCCGGAAGGTCCTCAAGGGTGGTGTCGCTCATCAGCGGGGCTCCGTCCTACGAGATGGGTCAGGAGACGGCGGTGGCGCCCCCAGGGCCCGGGGACGCCGGCCGGTCAGTCGTGCTCGTTGCTGATCTCGGTCAGCGGCAGCTCGGGCAGCCCGGCGACGACGTCGGGGTGGAAGACCTCTTCGATGTGCATGAGCGGCTTGCCCTGGGCGAAGATCACGTAGGAGCGCCACACGCTCGGCACGTCACGCTCGTATCCCCAGTGGTGTCGACGCATCCCGCGGTCAACGAGCTCCCGCCGCTGCTCGACCCGCTGGTTGTTGAGGAAGTACCCGATAGGGATGTCCGGGCCGGTGGTCAGCTCGGCGACAAGGGGGTGCGCCGGGTTCATGACCACCTTGTTGGAGGAGATCGGCGCCCGGTTCCCCCGGATCAGCTCCGAGCGGCGCAGGATCACGGCGCTGTCGGGGCTGAGGGCCATCCGGCTCTGCAACTCCGGCGACAGCACGGCCGTCGCCGACCGCTGGGCCTGGAGGAGCACCCGCACCCCGAGCGGCTCATCCAGCAAGCCGGCCAGGAGCGCGGTCGTTGAGCCGTCATGGCGGAGCAGGATGCGGCTGAACGCCTGCGGGGTGAGTGAAAGCATGCGGCCTCCGATCGTGGAGTGGGAGAGCGTCGGGACTCAGTCCTGGGCGGTCGCGTGCCCGGCGGCCAGCAGCGCCGCGCCGAGGTCCTGGCCGCCACCGACCGGGGTGAGGGTGGCCAGGTAGCGGCCGTAGCGTTCCTTGCGGTCCCGGGAGGTCTTCAGCAGGAAGCCGGGGCCGTGCTCGGCCACCCAGGCGCGGGTGAAGTCCGCGGCCGCCGCGCCCTCCGGCGTGCCGAGTTCGGGCGCGTACACGCCCACCAGGCGGGCGCGGACCTTCACCGTGATGGCGAACCCGAGGTCGGCCATCAGGTCGAGGGTGTCGCCGTCCACGACCTTGGCGACCGTGGCGGCGTACACGTACAGGTCCGGCGCGGCCGGCGCGGTGGCCTTGGGCTTGATGCAGCGGCACCGGCCGGTGTGGACGTGACCGGCTCCCCCGGCGGGATCACCTGCCGGGGGAGTCGGCGCTACCTGCTCGTCGCTCACGCGGCGACGTACGGGGTGAAGGTGCCGTAGACGAACGACTCGGGTCTGTCACATGCAAGGCCAATGCGCTCAGTCGCCTTGATCGTTACGGTTCCCTCGATGAAGTTCTGGCCGTGCTCAGTGCTCGCCTGAACCACCACGGTCTCCCGGTCGAACAGCTTGGCGCCGTAGCCCCAGGAGCCGAGCAGGAACTTGCCCTGGACCATGACCGGGGTGTCGATGACCGCCAGGCGCCACACGCGCTTCTCGGCGCCGATCGCCACGGAGACGGCGACGCGGTAGCCGCCCTGCTTGTCCTCCTCCAGCTCGATGTCCTCGAAATCGAGCGGGTGCATCACGACGCCGGAGGGGTCGTAGTAGCTGAGGATGGCGCGGGTCAGGGCGCGGCGGATCTGCGCGGTCTTCTTGTCGGAGGCCAGGCCGGTGTACAGCTGCACGCCCGGCGTCTGGGTGATGCCGAGGAGGTTCTCCCCGACGCCGTTGCCGAAGAGGATCTGCTCGTCCTCCTTGAGCTTCACGCCGTCGATCAGGTCCCGCTCCAGGATGCCGCGCAGCCGGGACTCGTCGGCCAGCGTGTTCTTGTGGACCGTCTCGTAGTGGCCGATCTCGCTGATGGGGCGGGTGTACGGCTCGAACTGGATCTGCGACCGCTGCAGGCGGCCCCAGGTGTCGGTCGGGCCTCCGGTGGGCGCCGAGGTGCCGTCCGCGGCCCTGCGCTCGGGGACCATGCCCGCGTTGTTGACGAACCCGGTCTGCCGCACACCGGAGATCAGGTTGCTGGTGGTGGACTCGGCCGGGAAGAGGTCCCGCACCCGGTTGGGGCGGCGCTGCCGCTCCGAGATGCCCATGCTCTCGGTGGTGCCGAACGCCGGAACGGTGTGCGTGCCGCCGGAGAGGGTGAACAGGTCCTTGGCCTCGAAGGAGTAGAGGCCCTGGTCGATGGTGACGATGCCGCGCGGCTCCCGGAAGTCGTTGGCCTTCATCGTCTGGTAGGCCTCGGACTCGAAGAACGCCTGCGACAGGCTCTTGCGCTCCAGGCCGCGCTGCCGGTCGGCGGCCATCATGCCCGCGACCGGCGTGGAGGACGGCTCAGCGAGGTAGCTGAGGACGCCGGCGGCCTTCTCCTCGGTGACGAGCAGCGCCTGGATCTGCTCGGCGCGGTCCACGCTCTTGAGGTAGTCGGCGTGCATCTCCTTGGACAGGACGAAGTGGCCGCGGCCGGTCTCGTCCTTCATCGCGTTCTGGATGCGGGTGATGTTGTCGGCTTCGGTCTTCAGGGCGCTCTTGAGTTCCCTGATCCGTGCGTTCTCCTTGGTGGCAGTCATCTGCCGTACCCCCCGGTTTGGCTGACATCGGTGTGCGTTTCGGTGTGATCCGCGCCCGGTCAGCACCGGGACAGCCCCTGATCAAGGCAGCAAGGTAGGCAAAAGCCGTCTTAACGTCGCGGCGTCCGACGTAAGGTGATCAAGCTCGGGGGTGGAACGATCTACTGGAGGACCTGTGACGTCTCGTCGTCTCGCCGTGCCCGCGGCCGCTCTCGCGGTGGCGGCCGCCCTTGCCGCCGTCCCTCCCGCCGCCCACGCCAGCACCACCGCGGCCGCGGCCGCGCAGGAGGTTGTGGCGCCGAAGCTGCTGAAGTTCGGGCAGTCCGTCCGCATCGCAGGCGACCAGGGGAACCCGCTGCGGATCGCGCCGGTCGGCGTCTACTACCACCGGCCGGCCTCGCCCCACTTCGCCAAGCCGCGGAGCAAGTGGTTCGTGGCGATCGCGTTGAAGGTGACGGCCCTGTCGAAGGCGGACCGGGTGCCGCCGCCGATCAGCGGCAGCCAGTGGCGCGTCAAGACCGGCGGGCGGACGTTCACGGTCTTCTCCGGCAACGCCTCCAGCGCCCCGTGGGTGGGGCGCACGGACGGCCAGGAGGTCACGGTCCACCCGGGCAGCGCCGAGGTCATCTACTACTCGTTCGACCTGCCGAAGACGGGCGGCGTGCTGGAGTGGTCGACGCCGCGCGGTGTGACCCGTTGGCAGATCCCCGCGACCAAGTACGGCAAGGCGGCCGTGATCCGGCCGCTCCTGGACGCCATCGCTGACTACGAGGGCCGGTAGGTCGAGCCGGGAGCCTGCCACAGCACGCGTGCCACCCGGTCGGCGCCCGCGTTGCCGCGCGGCCGCGATGGGCACGACCAGCCGCTCCGGGGCGGCCGTACCGCGACAGGCTCCCACCCGGCCGCGCGCAGCGACGCGCCGTTCTCGTCGCCGCGCGTGTAGGTGATCATCCGCGTGTAGCCGAGCGCCTTGGCCGCCCGCCACGCCGCCCCATACAGAAGCGAACACGCGTTCGATGTTCCGTCGGTGGCGACCCGGGTCACCTCCAGGGCCCGCCCGGTGTCGAAATGCCGGGCGACTGGACGGCCGACGATCGCCACCCCCACCAGCCGGAACGGAGAGTTGATCAGCTCCCCGTCCGGTGAATCGAACTGATCAACCGCGGCGCCGATGGAGAACTTGTGGCCCGGCGGGGCGCGGTGGTGGCGGTGGTGGCCGTCAACGAACGCGCACGCCTGAGCGAAGGTGACCGGCACCAGCCGAAGCGTGCCCCTCACACGACTCCCACGGACTCGAGGATCGCCCGCCCGGCGGCCAGGTCCGCGACGGTGAGCATCTTGAGTTCGGTCGGCAGCGCGGACGGGGCGGTGGAGTCCGGCAGGATGGTCGGCTCGGGCGGCATCTCCGGCGGCTGACGGCGGGCCGGGTCATGCTCGCGCGGGTCGTCCCAGCCGCCCGCCTCCTTCATGATCTCGGTGAGAATGTCGACGGCCTGGCGCATCCTCTTGAGGTTGCGGTCCGACAGGACCCGCCCGGCCTTCGTCTGCCAGCCGGGGGCGTGCTTGGCCTCCAGGCCCTCCAGCTCCTCCGTACCGTCCAGGTCGTCCAGGAAGGGCGCAGCGGGGCCGCTGGGCGGTTCCTCGCCGGCGGCCGGCCCGGTGAGGGGGAAGTCCTCGTGGTCGTCCTCGACGGCCAGGGTGATCGTCCCGAACTCCACCGGAGTGACCGGCACCGGTGCCGGGAGCGCCTCGCCGGGCTGCAGGTAGGTGAGCGTCATGTGCGGGGCGAACCCGTGGTCGACGGCGTACCAGATGCCCGCCTCATCGAGCGCCTCCACGACTTTCTGCCGGAGCTCGACCAGGCCCGGCACGTCGACGGGCGCCCACGCGGGGATGCCGTCCTCGCTCTCGGGGAAGACGCCGATGCCGCCGATGGTCCCGGCGAGCGGCCCGGCCTGGGCGGCGACCTTCTCCACCGCCAGAGCGGCCTCGGCCAGCATGTCCTCGTCCACGCCCTGCCCGAGGTAGGCGAGCGTCACGTGCAGCTCGGCCGCGGGCAGACCTCCGTCGACGGCCACGGCCTCGGCGACGGGGGCGGGGACGGTGAGCGACACCATCGCCCGCGGCTCCTCCACGCTCCCCGGCGCGGCCGCCTCGGCGTCGTCGTAGCCGTCGAGCAGGTCGTCCCACGGCGTGCCACCGGCCGTACGGGGCAGGCCGGACTTCACGCTGAGGGTCATGGTCTGGGAGGCGGCGCCGAACAAGACGGGGGAGAACTCATACAGGTCGAGGTCGTAGATGCGGCGCACCCCGGTCTTGGGGTCTCGGCGGGCGCCGCCGTCCGGCACCGAGTAGCCGATCGACCATTCCTGCTCGTTGGACTCGCTGTAGAAGGCGACGCGCTCGTACGCCTCACCGCCCGCCTTGGTCTTGAGGTTGAAGCGCGCCCGCACGAACAGGGCGCCCGCCCCGGCCGGCCACGGGTGGCCGTCCTTGGTCTCCTTGGGCAGGCGCGGATCCCCCGGGAGCCATTCCTCGACCACCTCGGCCCGCGATACCCACGCCGTCGTGTCGTGGGAGAACACGCCCTTGGGCTTGCGCAGGGCCAGGGTGCGGGAGAACGCGCCCGGCATGATCACATCACCGACGTTGTCCTCCACGCCCGTGATGGCCACCAGGCACGTCACCGTGCCCTTGGGCGCGTCCGCCAGGGCTGCCCCTGGCGAGACCGCCACCGACTTGCGTTCGAGCTTCACCGTCATCCTGGGCCCCCTCCCGGCCGTACGTCGGGAGGGGAGGATGCCGGGTTCGGGCGTTAACGTCGCCCGGCGCCCGGCGCCCGGGTCAGGCGTAGGTGAAGGCGTTCGCCTTGGTCGCGGCTCCGGCGTCGGTGGTCACCGCCACGGCGGTCGCGCCCGCCGCACGGGCCGGGGTCCGGCAGGTGAGCGTGGTCTCGTTGATCACGGTCACGCTGGTGGCGGCCGTCCCGCCGAACGTCACCGTGCTGCCGGGCGTGAAGTTCGTGCCGCGCACGGTCACCAGGGTGTTGCCCGCGGCCGCGCCGGTCGCCGGGGCGACGTCGGTCACGGTGGCGTCAGGAAAGCAGGCGTCCAGCTGCGACTGCCGGATCAGCGCACCGGAGGGGAAGCGCAGCTTGCGCTTGCCCTCGGGGAAGGTCGTGCCGTCCAGCCGCTCCCCCTCGTACAGGTTCTCCCCGACCCGGACGATCGGGTCGGTGACCGGTACGGCGGTGACCTTCGCGGCCGCGGCCGTCTTGGTGAGCTGGGTGCCGTTGGCGGCGTACAGAGTCATGCGTTCCCCCTGGTCGGTCGCGGGGGTGGCCGGTGGCCCGGCCGGGATGACGATCACGATCGGCCGGACCCACAGCACCAGCAGGAGCAGGAGCACCGCGCCGAGCGTGACGCCGATCAGGAAACCGACCCGCCACCAGACCCCCGAGTTCATGGACCGGGAGGATGCCCCCTCGATGGGTTTACGTCATCTCAGCCGTCCTCGCCGGGCGGAGGCACGACCTCGGTCCACGCGGTGAGCGCCTCCACCACCGACCCGGGCACGTTGACGTCGAGCCGCGCATAGCGGCCATGCGGCAATCCGATCGGGTCGCCGTTGCGGATCCGCAGCAGCGACACCGCCCGCGGCGATCCGGACACCACGCCGACCGTGTCCGCCGCCTCCGGGCGGGCCTCGCCCACCGTGACCGCGTACGCCACCCCGTCGATGTAGCCGTGCACCGTCTGCACCGTCATGCCTCCTCGCCCTGGTCGTAGACGACCGTCCCCACCACGGGGGGCCGCTCCTGCAGATAGCCGTCCACGAACGCGAACCGCCGCGGCCCGGCCGGGTACGGGCAGACCGTGATCGGCTTTCCTGCCCGCGCGCTCACCTGGCCCGCGACGCGGGCCGCGCCGAGCGCCACCCGCGACACCATCTCACCCATCCCTGCTCCGCTCATCGGTTGAAGTCCCGGGCGCCGCGGCCGGCCGCCGCTGCCCGCTTATCGCGTTCCCGCCCCAGCATCTGCGCCTTGAACTCGGTGAAGTTCATCCACCCGTTCGCGTCGAACCACCGGCGCAGCTCCTCCGAGGCGTACTTGCGGGCCCGGTCCCGGCGGCCGGAGAACAGGCTCTTGGGGTCGATCCCGGCCGCCTCCCCCTCCCTCGACAGCATGTAGCCGCGCGTGTCCAGCTCGGCCTGAAGGTACTGCTGGTGGAGCCACAGGTCGTAGTGGCGGCGGGCCAGCTGCTCCAGCGACTCGCCCGGCAGCCGGTCGCCGGACGCCTCGTAGGACCGCTGTTGGCGCTCCAGCTCCTCGTACGACAGCCCGTACACCTCGGCCCACGCTTCCATCTCCGTCATGCCGGTGGTGATGAGCTCGTGGACGCGGGCGCTCTTGGCCTCCCGGTCGCGTTCCTCCGCCTCAATCTCCCGCTCGCGGGCCTCCCACGCCTCCAGCGCGGCGGTGATGCGGGCGACGCTGTAGTCGTCCTCAACGCGGCCCAGAAGCCCCATCAGCTCCCCCAGCCCCATCGTCTCGAGGTTCTGGCCCGCCAGCGGGTCCTCGGCGGGCTGGAGCCGTTCCAGCGCGGCCACCACCTGAGCGACCTCATCCGGGTGCCCCCACACCTTGGCCAGGAGCGCCCGCAGTTCCTCCTCCGACAGCTCCGACAGGTTGACGCCGGTCAGCGGGGAGCGGCGCGGCCCGTCCTGGTCGGTGCCGAGCAGCGCCAGCGCACCGAACGTGAACGCCCGGTAGTCAGCGTCCTCGTCCAAGTGCGGGGAGCCGGCCATCAGCGATTCCATGCCGACCGTGAGCAGCTCGAAGTGGCCGCTGACGTACTCCCGGCCGGAATAGGCGATGTCGAACCCGCCGTCGTGGGCCTCCACGATGTCGTGGCCGTTCATCGTCTCGATCATCCGAGTGCGTTCCCGCTCGCCCACCGGCCCGGTCGAGGTGCGATCCCACAGGAATGCCTGCTGCGCGGCGAGCAGGCCCGGCACGACCTTCTCCATGTGATGGCCCAGCTCATGCACCGACGCCCGGGAGGCGTTGTTGCCGCCGACCATCTGCGATCCGGTCGCTTCCTCCTGCACGAACTTGCCGTCGCGCGGCACATCGTTCGGCGTCGCCTCCCACGGCAGGGTGATCTCCGGGTCGGACAGCCGGTTGGCCATCTTGTAGTAGCCGCGGCCCGGATCCACGCGCACCGGCCCGGCGTCGCGGGCCAGCGCCAGCCAGTCGGACGGGTACGACGCCTCAGCGATCCGCATCGCCTTCACCAGCCGGTTGTCTTCCGACGCCGGGAAGCTCGTGTTCATGCTGCGGTAGATGAGCCCTTCCCCGCCCAGGTCGCGCACCTGCGCCAGGGTTTCCATCGCCGCGGTGCGGCGGGCCTCGCGGCGGGCCCGCAGGTTCGCCAGGACCGCATCCGAGGCGGCCCGGTAGGCGTCGACCGCTTCGTCACGCGCCTTCAGTTCTGGCGCGTACGCCGCCTCCCATGCCTTCTGCGCCTTGCGCTTCACCTCCGGGGAGGCGTCGGCGATGAGCGCCCGCATCGAGGTGTAGCCGAACTGCTTGGCGACCTGCGTGCGGGTCTTCTTCTTCGCCGCGAGCAGGTTGCGGTCGGCGGCGTACGCCTCCCCCAGCGCCTCCCGTGCCCGGTCCTCCACCTCGGCGTAGGCCCGCACGATCCCGCCGGGGTCGGCGGCCGCGTACCGGGCCTGGTAGAGCGCGTCCAGGTCGGCGCCGGCGGCGCGCAGCACGGCCAGGTGCCGCATCGCGTGCTCGCCGGGCCCGCCGTCCGCCGCGATGTCGTCGGCCCACGTGGTGATCGTGTCGGTGTCCGGGACCTGCCCGTTCTCCAGGTCGGCCAGGCTGATCGGGCGGAACACCGACCGGCGGACCTGCTTGCGGCCCAGGTTGGACAGGTCCTCGGGCAGCGCGGCCCGGTAGGCGGCCATGCGCGCGGGCAGGTCCTCCTCGCTCGCGGCGGGCAGCTCCGGCGCCGGGGCGTCGACGGCGCCGAGGTCCACCTTGGCCAAGGCCTCGCCCGCCCGCTGAAGCGACGCAGACGGCGGCGTGTCGCGGTACTGCCGCATCACCCGGCGCAGGGCCCGGTCCCACGTCTCGCCCGGCAGAGGGTCGATCTCACCGATCGCGGCGACCATGTTCGACCCGGCCCGGTCGCGAATCTCCGCGACCACCGGCCGCAGCCGCCGGGCCAGCTCGGCGGCCTGCTCGTCGTCGGGGGCGTTGAGCGCCTCGGCGATCCGCTCGACCAGGTCGTCCGGCTGCCGCTGCCACGCCTCCTCCAGGTAGTCCAGCGCCTTGCGGTACACCTCGTCGCCGTCCCGGTCGCGGGCGGGCGCGACCGGCTGAGTGTCCAGCACGCCGAGGAGGCGGGCGGCCACCTCCCGGTACAGGCTGGTCTCCGCCTCCGCGAGCGCCCGGGTGATGGCCCGCTGCCGGTCGCGCTGCTGCTGCCGCTGCATCTCGGCGTGGATGCGCTGCTCGGCGTCGCTGCCGCCCTTGGCCAGGCGCAGGATCTCCGTGCCGTCGTCATCCAGGAGCGGAGCCCACTCGATTTCACCGTCGTAGCCGCGCAGGATCGCCGTGAGGCCGACCTGGCGGCCGTCGTCGTCCAGGACCGGCATGAATCCAGTGATGGTCCCGGCCAGGTCCTCCCCGGCGGCGTTGCGGATGCTGACCCGGTCCCCGACCACGAGCTGGTCGCGGGTCACGATGCCGTCGCCGCTGCTGTTGTCGAGCACCGCGTCCCACGGCTGCGGCTGGGACAGCTGCCCGCGCCACGTCCGCACCACGGACGGGCCGCCGCTGGAGGTCAGCGTGACCGTCTCGCGGACGACCGGCTGGTCATCGTCATCGAGCACGGCGAGGTCGACCTGCCACTCGTCCACCTCGGCGAACATGGGCGAGGTCTTGCGGATCGCCCGCACCTGCCCGATCGGGTACTCGCCTCCGGCGATCGGGTAGCGGATGGCGTCGCCCACCTCCAACCGGTCGGGGTGGATGTGCTCCTCCGGAGGGAATTCCGCGGAGCCGGCGGGGGAGACCTCGACGTCGTCCGGCAGGTCCGGCATCAGGTAGACGTCGATTCCGGCGGCGAGGATGCGCTGTTCGCGGCGGCCGTCGCCGTGCTCGACCGTCACGCTGATGAACGGGAACCGGGCGACCGGCTTGGCGTCGATGACCCGCACCGCCTGCACCGGCCCGCCGGACGTCTCCGGGATGGCGATCACGTCCCCGGAGGTGAGGTTCTCCGGGTAGGCCTTCTCCGGGGCGTCCCGGTGGGTCTCGTGCGGCGGCGCCGGGTACCCGGCCAGGCGGGCGTAGGAGGCGTCCACCCAGGAGGCGGCGCGCTCCAGCGCCCGCCGCTGTACGGCGGGCCGGTCGTCGGTGGCGAGGCTGCGCAGGTGCAGGCCGAGGGCGCGCATCTGCGCGGCCGACACCGGCTGGGAGGCGCGCAGCCGGGCGGCCGCTTCCCGTGCCTCCTCGCTCGCCATCTCGTCCGATTCGATGTTCAGGCCCAGGACGCGCTTGCGGATGTCGGAGCGCAGCCGCACCCGCGTGGCCGGGGTGCCGTCCTCCAGCGCGGTGATGGTGGAGCGGGGCTTACGCTCGCGCGGCGGCCGCGGGGTGCGCGGCTTCTTCATCCGCAGGCCCCGCCCCCGGGTGACGGTCTCGCCGGCGTCGGCGTCGACCAGGGCGGGCCCGGCCGGGCCGAGCACGTCGAACGTGATGCGGTCGCCGTCACGGTCGATGCCGACGACCTTGACCGCGCCGCCGTCGTCATCGACCAGCCACTCGCCCACCACGACCTCGCTGGCGGTGACCTGACCGATCTCCGGTGGCTTCCTGCCGCCCTTGCGCTTGACGACCTGGTCGCCGCTCTTGCGGGCGCGGATGGTCCGCCGGTCGTCACCATCACGTTCGACGGTGAAGACCGTGTCACCGGCCTGGGTGACCTCCTCAACGACGACGGTCTCTTCCCCGGACGGGGTGTCCACCCGGTCCCCCGCGGCCACGTCGGTGACCGGCGCCTCCTCGGGGCGGCCGTCCTCGGCGGTGCGGGCCGCGTCCTGCTTGGCCTGCTCCCACTCGGCTGCCCGGCGGCGGGCCTCGCCCATGCGGCCGCCCGCGTGACCGAGCTTGACCACCAGCGTCGTCTGCAGCGTGGTGAGCTGCGCCTGCCGCGTCCAGTGCGTCGCGGTCTCCTTCGCCGCGGCCAGCGCCGCGTCGGCGCGCAGCCACGCGTCTTCCACCTCGGCCACCGTGACGCCGCCGGCGTTGACGGCGTCGGCGAGGTTCTCGAACCGGGTGACGGCGTCCAGCAGGTCCGGGCCGCCCTCCTCGATGAGCATGAGGCGGCGCTGCTCGGCGAGCTCGTCGCGGAGGCTGTCGCGGGACTGCTCGCGTTCGGTGCGCAGCCGGTCGGCCTCACCGGCCGAGGCGGCCGCCTCGGCCGTACCGAGCCGTTCGACGGGCTCGATGATTCGCACCAGGCCGGGCTCGGGCAGGTGCCGGCCGGGCTGGTCGCCTGCGTATTCGACCACGTTCTCCAGGCGGATGGCCGCGCCGGGCTGGTAGTCGGCCGGAAGGGTGCCCTCCCAGACGCGGCCGTCGCGCTGGGCGAGGTAGGAGCCGCCCGCACGGCGGCGGACACTGCGGACGCCGCCCTCGGTGCGGACGACGCGGATACGGTCGCCCGGGATCAGGTCCTCGGGCTCCACGGTCTGCGTGGGCCGCTCCGTCTCCCGCTCGGGCCCGGTCTCCTCGGCAGGGGAGGAGGCAGCCGAGTCCGAGCCGATGGCGTCGCGCCGGGCCTGGATCCGCTCGCGTCGTACGGCCATCGACGGCTCGGGGAACGCCGTGTCGTACGCCTGCTCGCGAGCGCGAGCGCGCAGCAGGGGAGGAAGGTCGGCCAGCCATGTCCGGTTCGGGGAGGTGACGCGCTGGCCGTAGCTGTTGCGCCACCCGGGCTCGTCGCTGAGGCTGTCGCGCAGTTCCTCGATCTCGTCCAGGGCGGCCTCAAGCAACCCCCGGACCCGGGCCATGTGGTCCTCGAACGCATCGTCTTCGTCGTCGCCGAAGGTCGGGAACGGTGCGTCGAGCACGGCCATCAGGTCCCGGACCGCGTCCGCGGCTGGGCCCGCCTTGTACCGCTCGCGCAGTTCCCGCTCCCATCCGGCGGCGTCCATGTCGGCCGCCCGGGTGGCCGGGGGCGTGGGGAAGCCGTCCTCCGGCTCCGGGAGAGGATCGGGCTCCGGGACGGGGGCAGGCTCCGGGGCATCGGCCGGCTGATCCTCGCGGGCGACCTCGCCGCTCTCCCCGTCCCCCGCGGTGGTCTCCTCAACGGGCTGGGCGGGCGCCTCACCGCCGGTACGGCTCTCGCCGGTCTCCTCCGACGCCTCGGGCACGTCGACCGTGGCGAACCCGTCATCGTCGGTGCGGACGGTCGGGGTCAGGTCGTCGAACGTCACCTCCTCTGGCGACGTCTCCGGTGTCTCGTCGGCGGCGGGCGCCGTGGGCGGCCGGAGCGTGTCCAACCGTGCCTTGAGCACGGTCAGCTCCGTCTCGGCCTCCTTGTAGGCGTCGCTCTCCGGGTTCTTGATCTCGTCCATGTTGGACTGGGTCTTGAGGATCTCGTTCAGCAGGTGCAGCCGGTCGCGGAAGTAGGCAAGCTGCTCGGCCTTGGAGAACGGCCTACCGATGTCGGCCTTCCGCTTGTCGATCTGCTCCGACAGGGTGGCGATGCGCTCCTCAGCGGCGGCGATCGACGGCTCCAGGCCGGACAGGCGGTTCTCCAGGGCGCGCAGGATGCCGTTCCCGGCCCCGTCCGTGAGCTGGTCACCGCGGTAGCTGCTGGTGCCTCCGGCGAAGTCGAACCCGACCTCGACCACCCGGTACAGCCGATCGCCGGCGTAGCGGCGGTCCTTCCAGGCGTAGACGGGGTGGCCACCGAGTTCACCGATCTGGACCTTCTGCCCTTCGGCGGTGACGCCGTCGCGGACCCCGCGCACCGCGGCCAGAAGCGGCTCGTAGACGTCGGTCCGTTTGTCGGTCTCGAGGTCGCCCAGCTTCATGGCGAAGTCGTCGCCGCGCGTCTCGGTCCGCTGGGTGATGGCCTCGCGCCACTCGGCGATGTCGGAGGTGAGGTCCTTGATGGACTGCTCGGCCTGGGTGATCTGCTGGGTGAGGGTGCCCTGGGTGCGCTGGTGGGCGCGCTCCAGCCGGTCGAGCCGCTGCCATTCGGTCTTGGCCTTGGCGTGGTCGAGCAGGTACGGGTTGCCCGTCGCCAGGGCCTTGACCTCGGCGAAGGACAGGGCGGCGTCGCCGATGTCCTCGATCTCCCGCATGTCGAGGCTGCCCTTTTTCATCTGGGCGATGAACTTCTGCTTCCGCTCGACGGTCTGCCAGGAGTAGCCGTCGAACGTGCCCTCGGTCACGTAGCGGATGATCCGCACGTCCTTGTCGTGCAGCTTCAGGTTGAAGTTGCCCTGCCGCTCGACTCGGCCTTCGCGCTGGGCGAGGTCGGCCGGCCGCCACGGGCAGTCCATGTGATGCAGGGCGACCGCGCGGGCCTGGACGTTGGTGCCGGTGCCCATCTTCTCGGTGGAGCCGATGAGGACGGCGATCTTGCCGGTGCGGGCGTCCTCGAACAGCTTCGCCTTCTGCGCGTCGGTGGACGCCTCATGGATGTAGCGGATCTTCTCCGCCGGGACGCCCCGGGCGACGAGCTGCGCCTTCAGCTCGTCGTAGGCGGCCCACGTCGAGGTGTCGCCGTCTCCGACCGGGGCGTCCAGCGCCTCCTGTCCCGCGTCGGCGCCGGGCTTCTTCTTGCCGGGCTTCTTCTTGCCGGGCTTCTTCTTCGGGGTGCCCTGGTCCATGAACACGATCTGCAGCGCGCCCGGGGTGGGGTGCAGCTCGTCGGAGTCCTTGTGGACCGGGTACTGCCAGTCCTTGGAGTTGGCGTAGATCTCAGCGATCTTCCCGGCGGCGATGTCGATCTTCCCGCCGACCTGGTCGATGGTGGGGTCGATGAGCCGCATGTCGAGGGCGGCCCGCTTGCCGTCGCCGGAGATCTTCAGCATGTTGTCTTCGTCCGGCTCGACCACGCCGCGCCGGACCTTGTCGGCGCGTTCGCCGAGCTCCTTGATGTAGTCGAGCTGCTCGGGCGAGGCGGGGATGACGACGGTCTCGCCGCGGTTGCCGTTGGCGTCCTTGCGGACGGGCGGCGTCGGCAGGCCGAGGTCGTCGGCGGTCTTGACGTCGGCGAACACCCGGTAGATGCGCAGCAGCTCGGGCACGTTGCGGAATTTCGCGAACCGGGCCTTGGAGCGGAACCCGTTGCCGTCGGGGTTCAGCTCCACGTCCACGACGACGTCGCCGAACGTGGCGGCCCACGTGTCGAAGTCGTCAATCCCGGCCTCTTCGAGCAGGTCGGGGCGCAGGTAGCGCATCATGACGTACGCCTCGGTCACCGAGTTGGCGATGTCGGTGCCGGTGGCGAAGGTGACCACGCGGCCGCTCTGGGAGGTGTCGCGCAGGTGGTGCAGCTTCATGTGCAGGTCGCTCGCGCGGCCTGAGCCGTCGATCGAGGCGCCCTCGATCCTGCTGGGGGTGCGCAGGTTCTTGTACATGTGGGCTTCGTCGACGAACAGGTAGTCGATGCCGGTGTGCTCGAAGTAGACCGCGCCCTCGTCCTTCTTGGAGTCGAGCTTGCTCTTGAGCTTCTCCTCGGCCATGACGAGCTGCCGCTCAAGGCGCTTCAGCAGGCGCGAGTCCTCGCCGAACTCCTTGGCCTTGGCGATAGAGGCGCGCAGCTTCTCCAGCTCGCTGTCTCGGTATTCGGCCTGCTTGTCCGGGTGCATGTCGATCTTCTCGAACGCCTTCTGCGTGAGAATCACGGCGTCGAGATCGTTGGTCGCCGCCTTGGCGACGAACTCTCGCCTCTTCTCCCCGGTCAGGTCCGCCGAGCCCGCGGCCAGGATGTTCGCGTTCGGGTACAGCTCCATGAATTCACGGGTGAACTGCTCCAGCATGTGGTTCGGCACCACGATGGCGGGCTTGTTGGCCATCCCGGTGCGGCGCAGCTCCATGGCGCCCATGACCATCTCGGCGGTCTTGCCGGCGCCGACCTCGTGGGCGAGCAGCGTGGCGGGCTCGTTGATGATGCGGGCGACCGCGGCGTTCTGGTGGTCGCGCGGCTCCCACTCGGCGGCCAGGCCCGGCAGTGCCGGGGTGGCGCCGTCGTAGGAGCGCAGGACGATGCTGTTGAACTGGTCGTTGTAGATGCGGGCAAGCCGTTCAGCTCGGTCGGGGTCCTCCCACACCCATTCGGAGAACCGTTCGGCCAGCTCTTGCGCCTTCTCCTGGACCTCGATGGTGCCCTCGGGGTCGGGGACGGTGACGCCGTCGCCGATGCTCTTACGGACCTTGATCGTGGTCTGCTTCAGGAGGGCTTCGGCGATGTCGAGCGCGGTCCAGGAGTTGCGGTTGGTGCCGTAGACGTGCCGCGCTTCGTAGCCCTGCTTGTCGCCGACGACCTCCCACAGGGAGCCGCCGGCGTGCCGGACCTGAACGGAGGAGTCGGCCAGGATCTCCCGCAGGAACTCCTGCACCACCCCGGCGGAGATCCAGGCGGCGCCGAGCTTGGCGTCAATCTCACCGGGAGTGAGATCACGAGGGAGCACCCTCTCCAGCGCGGCGACGTTCAGATGGAAACGTGGATCGTCTTCGGCGGCCCGTCGCGCGGCCTCCAGCTTGTGCCGCACGTTCCCGGATAGGTATTCGGCTGCGGGGACCAGCTTCGGCGGCTCGCCGGTCTCCAGCAGCAGGCCGTTCTTGACGACGAACGACGGCGCGTCGAACACGCGGTCGCCCAGCCGCTCCCGCGCGGTCTCCTCATCCACCTTGAGCAGGCGGGCGATCTCGTCCAGGCGGAGTTCCCCGAACCGGTCGAGCACCACCGCGAGGGCCTCGCCCGGGTCGTCGGTGGAAGCGAGCGGCTTCTTGGCGCCGATCACTCGCTTGGCCAGCATGTCGGCCTTGCGGGCGGTGTCGGTTTCGGGGTCGTAGTCGTCCAGACCGTTGAACACGATCGCCCCGGCCGGGTCGGACTTCAGCCAGCCGACCGCGGTCGGCGTCATGTCCTTCTCACCGGTCTTGCGGCCCTCGGCGGCGGCCTTCTGACGGGCCTCCTCGGGGGTGAAGCGACGGTTGGCCTTCTTAGAGGGGGACCCGAACCTGGCGGTGTAGGCGTCGTAGCGGCGGTTGAGCTCGGCGCGCAGCTCGGCCAGGCGCGGAGTGTCGGTCTCGCTGCGGGACTCCTCGGCGAGGAGTTCGCGGGCGACGTCGCGCAGCCCGAGCAGACCGGTGAGCTGCTCCACCTGGGAGGGGTGGACGGCCACGGGCAGGGCCTGGCCGTCACGGACCTGGGTGAAGGTGCCATCCTCGGCGAGGGCGAGCGCGCCATCGTGCCGCTCGTCGCGGGCGGCCAGCCGGAGCGGCGCCGCGACCTGCGCCCGCTGCTCGAAGGTCCGGCCGCTCTCGTGGGCGTCGGCGACGATGCGGGCGAGTGCCTCCCGTAGGGCGGGCGCGGCGTCGCGGTCGCCCTTCACGACCAGGTCGTGGTCGGAGAACTGGCCGCGGCCGGTCGTCTGGACGCCGAGGATGTTCTCCGGGTGCTGCTGGAAGTAGGTGTTGACCGGGTGGCGGTGGCCGTTCACATCGGTCTTCGGGGCGTCGATCCACGAGGTGTCGCCGGGCTCCTCGTCCTCCTCCCGCTTGCGGAAGATGAGCAGGTCGGTGACGACGTCGGTGCCGGCGGCCTTGCGGTGCGCGCCGGAGGGGAGCCGCACGGCGCCGACCAGGTCGCCCATGGCGGCCATCTCGCGGCGGGCGTCGCTGTTCTCCGAGTCCATGGTGTAGCGGGAGGTGACGACCGCCACCAGGCCGCCGGGCCGGGTCAGCGCCAGGGACTTGAGGATGAAGTGGTTGTGGATCGAGTGCTTCTCGCCCGGGTTGTGCTTGTTGTCGACCAGCCAGTAGTCACCGAACGGCACGTTGCCGATGGTCAGGTCGAACGTGTTGTCGGGGGCGCGTGTGTCGGCGAAGCTCTCGTTGCGGACCGTGGCGTTCGGGTAGAGGTGCTGGGAGATCGCCGCGGTGGTCGAGTCGAGCTCGATGCCGGTCATGTGCGCCCCCTCGGGGGCCATGCCGATGAACGTGCCGACGCCGGATCCGGGTTCGAGGACGTTGCCGCCGTTGAACCCGAGCTGCTGGACGGCGTCCCACACCCCGGCGACGAGGGAGGCGTCGGTGTAGTGCGCGTTCAGGGTGTTGCGGGAGGCCTCGCGCCACTCTTTTTCGTTGAGCATCGCGCGGAGTTCGGCCCGCTCCGGGGCGAAGGACTCCCACCGCTTGACGGCCCGCTCGTACTTCTCGCGGTTGAGGCTGCCGTCGTCGTTGCGGAAGTCCTTGGCGCGCTCGACGGGCCGGGACTCGAACACGATGGGCAGGCTGCCCCACCCGGACCAGCGGGCCAGGACCCGCTTCTCCTCCTCGGTCGCCGGCCGGTCCTCGGCCTGGAGCTGCCGGAGCAGCCGGACGGCGGCGATGTTGGCGCGGGCCTTGGCCTTCTCCCCCGAGGGGGCGAGGTCCTCCTGCGAGACGGGCCGGAACGCGCCAGGGTCGGCTACCTCGGCGGCAGCTCGGCGTCCTCGCGACCCGGCTCGGCGGGCAGGAACACCTCTTCGGCCATCACGATCTCCCGGGCGCGTGTCCGCGCGTTCGCCAGCCTGCCCAGCTTCTCCTTGAAGCTCTCCCCGGCCGGAGCCGTCCCGGCCATCTCCTCCGCCAGGTCCTCGATCCGGTCCTCCACCCGGTTCCCCAGCGCCGCGAAGTGCTCGTCCGGGTCGTCCAGCTCGGCGAGAGCGGTCGGCAGGTACGTCTCCCAGTGCCTGCGCGCGATCTGGCTGTACTCGTTCACTGTCGTCTCCCTCGGCCGGGCGGTTGTCGGTCGGCGCGGGCCCGGTCTTGGGGGCGCCAATTGTAGAACTTACCGTAACACGATCATCACGATTCGTGTCAACCTGTGGGGTTTCGTCCCGCTCCCGGCGGTCCTTCTCCGACTGGAGGACCTGGAGACGACGCGTGATGTCCGCGACCATCCGCCGCAGGTCCCGCCGCCTGGGCTGCCTCTCCAAATGCGCGCGCGTCCGCGCACGCTCGTTCTCCACCCGGCGGATGTTCTCGTCCAGTTCCTCGGCCGTCATCGCCGCGGCTTCGGCCGCCCGGCTGCGGGCGAGCCCATCATCGCCCAGCATCGCCAGGATCTGCTGGGCGGTGCGGTCGGTCACCTCCCGGTTGCGGGCCCGCCGCCCCAGCTCGTCCTTCTCGGCCTCGCTGAGCTTGCTCAGGTCGAGCGTCCGCGGATCGGGCAGCTCCAGGTCCGGCGGGATCGGCTGACCATTCGACATGGTCTGCACAGGCCGGTCGTCCGCCTCGGCCCCATCCGGCTCGCCAGCGATGCCATCGGCCGCAGTCTCATCCTGCGCTGCCATCGCCTCGCGGATCTCTTCGCGGATCGCCTCCCACCGCTGCGCGTTCGGAGACAGGTCCTCAGCCTGGTCGATCAGCGCCAGCGCCTGCTCGTACTCGCCTGCCTGGAAGTGCCCATGCGACCGCGACGCCAGCTTCCTGGCTTCCCGCTGCTGCTGCTCCTCCCGGGCCTCACGCTGCTTGCGGCGCCGCTCCCGCTCCCGATCGGAGAACTTCAGCACCTCCGGGTGCGCGGCGATGTAGGAGTCGATCCATGCCTTCTCACCGTCCCGAGGACGGCCCTGTTCGCCGGCGCCCTCAGCGATGTAGCGGCCCGGATCGCCGCTCCAGGCGTATCCGGCGGCGTTCTCCTCGATCGAGGCAACCAGCCGAGCCCGGCGGCCCGGGGTCATCCCCTCCGGGCTGGGCGGAGTCCCGTCATCGGTCGTCGGCAGGGGAGTGCGGTCAGCCTCGCCCTCCCGCCACTCGGCGCGCACATCGTCACGTACCCGGCCCCACTGGTAGGCGCTCGGCGCGTCCTTCTCGGCGGCGTCGATCATCGCCAGGGCGCCGTCCAGGTCCCCGTCCCGGGCGATCTTGCGGGCCTCGTCCACGGCCTTGACCGCGGCTTCACGGCGGCGCCGCTGCTCGCGGATCTGCTCGGCGTGCGTACGGTCCCACTCATCCCGCAGCCCGGTGGCCGCCTCGACAAGGCGGTCGGACTCGGCCCGCTGGGGAGAACCGAACTCACCGCGCTCGTCCATCAGCAGGTCCCGCAGATCCGCGAACCCACGGATCATCGGCATCTCTTCATCACCCGCGAGACCAGCCCGGTAGGTGGCGGCCGCGGCCGCGATCCGCTGCTCGACCTCTGAGGTGAACACCCCGGGTGCGGGGGCCAGTTCGTCTTTCGACTCGGCCTGTTCGGCGTCGCGCTCGTGCGCGGTGAACATGTCCTCGGTGCCCGCAGCCTCGCGGCCGACGTCGGAGAACAGCCCGCCCTGCGGAGCCGCCTGCACCGGCGCGGCGCCGCGGCGCGGCTGCTGCTGGGCCTGGGCCTTGCCGGTCTTGTGGACGGCGTGGCTCTCATCCAGCGCCCATTCCAGGCCGTCGCCGTCCAGGCGGCCGCCGCCGCCGCTGCTCTGCCACTGAGCGCCCTCGCGCCGCAGGTGGACCTTGGCGTCGCCGAACATGTCGGTCTCGACGCCGTCGACCACGCCGCGCACGGTCACCGTGCTCCCGGGCCGGGGCGGGTTCTTCGCCCCCGAGGTCGCGAACCGCTCCGCGTTGGCGGCGGTGACGGGGACGTCGAACGTGACGCGGTCACCGCGCTCCAGGTCGCCGGGGACGACGGTGCTCGGGGCGGCCGGCGCCTGGGCGGACTGCTCCCGTCCGGTGAGACCGGCAGGTCCCTCCCCGCGGATCTCCCGGTAGGCGCGGTCCCGGGCCGCCCGGGTGAAGGTGTCGCGGAAGCGCCGGTCGCGGCCGAAGAACGCCTGAATGAAGTTCTGGCCGAGGTCGTCCATCGCGTCGGCGACGTGGTTCTGCAGCGCGTCACCGAAGACCTGCCCGAAGTTGTCCACGTCGACGTTGGCGGTGGCGGCGTTCCGGATCCGCTGGTCGGCCGTGGCCCGCTCGTAGACGCTCTGCAGTTCGGCACCGGTGGCGTTCGTGCCGAACTGCTCGTTCAGGGCCGATGCCCACGCGTCCCATCCGGCGCCGGGCGCAAGGCCCTGCCAGTCGGCTTCCCGGTCGTCCTCGGCGAGGGTGTCGGAGACCAGGGCCTGGGCGAGTTCGGCCGCCTCACGCTTGCCGTCACGGATCGCCTGCACCAGCTCGGCCACCCGCTCGTCGGGCATGACCCGCGCGAGCGCGTCCCGGTCGTCGATCTCGATGTCGAGGGGCTTGGCGAGCTCGTCGGCCTCGGCCAGGCGCACGACCCAACCGCCGCCCTCGCCGGGCCTCACCCCCCGGACGATGCCGACGCGCTGCTGCACGTCGGGGCTGTCGCCGCCCTCCCCGGTCGGGTCGCTGACCCGGCCGTACACGATGACGGCCTGGCCTCGGGTGAGGTTCTTGACCGGGACGCGCCCGTCCGGGGTGGCCGGGGCGAAGTCGGTGGCGTCCGCGCTGGCCTGCTCGACCTTCATGGCCTTCGGTGCGGCGCTGGTCTTGCCGGTCGGCTTGCTGCCGTCCGGCCGGGCCTGCACGGTCAGGTAGTTGCGGTGGATCCGCTGCACGCTGCCGTCGGCCATGCGGACCTCGATGCGGCCGCCGCCGACGTTCTTGACGACGGTGCCGCGGCCACCACCCCACACGGTGACCTCGGCGCCGGTCTCGATGAACCGGCCCTTGCGGTCACGGGGGTGCAGATCGGCGTCGAACTTCGACGCCCCGAGACCCCGGCGTGCCTTGACATCCCAACCGTCGAATCCGAACAAACCGGCCCCCGTGCGTGCGGCGTGTGCGTTGCAAGGCGGCAGGGTGCCGAGTTCCGGCGTTAACGTCGCCCCGGCCCCGGGGGCGATCTCACCGGCCGGGGGAGACGACCCACGACAGCCGGCATCGGCAGTTGGCGGTCTCCTCGGTGGGGGCGGTGAAGTCGCCGGGCCACCGCAGGCGGGTTTCGCCCACGTCAAACGGTGTGGGCATGCGCCGGATCTGCCCGTCCGCCGCCAGATGCGAGGGGCGCACGTCGCCGTCGCGGCGGGTGCGCCACGTCGCCGAGACGATGCCGCCGGGCCCGGCGGCGTCCTGGGCGACCACGAATTCCACGGCGTGCGTCAGCCCGGTCGCCGCCTGCACCCCGGCGCGGACCGCCCACTCCTCCAGGCCGGGCAGCTGGGCGCGTACTTCGGCTACGAGCCGATCAATGTCAGCTCCGGCCGCGTCCTGGGTGCGGATCAGGTCCCCGAGCCGGCGGGCCGCGCCGACGATCCGGGCCACCAGCCAGTCCCGCGCCTCACCGACCGGCCATCCGGCCGCCTCCACCGCCGCAGCGGCGCCGGGACCGGCCACCGTGGCGGCCGCCGCCGCCAGGACCGGGGTGAGCACCGCGGCGGCCTCCTCCTCCCACGTGCTGGTGTCAGCGATCTTCTCGGCGTCCAGCGGAGCCGTCCCGACGCGGGTGTCGGCCTTGTACTCCGGGGTGAAGTGCCGGGTCCCCTTGCGTGCCTTGGGGGAGGCGACGCGGGCCGCGGTGCGTTGCACCAGCCGCCGCACCAGCGCCTGCAGCGCACCCTGCAGATTCGCCTCGGTCTGGTCGCGGACATCGTCGGCGGCCGCGGTCGTGGTCTGCCCGAGCAGCGTCTTGGTCTCGACGTCGCTGCCGTCGAGGATGCCCTGCATCATCGCGAACGCCTGCTGGGTGGCGGGGTCGCCGGCGTCCAGCGGTGCCGCCTCCCTGCCCGGAGGCGTCGCATCCGGGCCGGGCGCGGTCTCTTCGGCGGCAGGCTCCTCCCCCGGCTCTCCCGGCTCTCCTGGCGCTGCTGGGGCGTCCGGGGCGGCGGGAGGCTGCTCCCCGGCGGGGGAGGCCAGGCCGAGCGCGGCCGCGTCCTCCGGCCGCGTCGGGATCGGCGTGCGGCTCATCCCGATGTAGATGGCGCGGGTGTGCGGCAGGTCGTACGGCTCGTACTCGGCGATCTGCCGGTACTCGTCCGGGGAGATGAGGCCTTCCTTGACCTCTTCGCGGGCCTCCCGGCGGCGGGCCTCGGCCGTACGGCGAAGCACCTCCACGGTGCTGGTGTCGAACTCGGGCCGGATGCCCCTGCCGGCGTCCCGGCTGAATCCGGTCGTCAGGATGCGCAGGTGGGGCGGCATCGTGATCGTCCAGAAGGTGAAAAGCTCCTGCTCGGCGTTGTCCCACGTCCGGCCCGAGGAGTTGCCGAGCACGGTCTCGCCGACGCCGTACGCGGCGAGGACCTCCTCCTTGGCGCGGGCGGCCATCTCCCCGTACGCCATGTCTCTCGGGGTCGCCGCGAGGTCGACGTAGGACAGCTTCCCGCCGCCGATCACGGTCAGCTTCCCCGCTTCGGCCGGGCCCCGGCCGAACCGTTCCTCCAGCTTGCGGGCATCGGTCTCGTTCGTGCGGCCCTCCACGCTCAAGATGCCGCCGGGACGGCCGTCGTTGAGCATGAACGAGTTGTTGTAGATCTTCGCCAGGAAGTCCTGGTCGACCGAGAGCCCGGCCGCCTGCAGCGGGGTGATGCCCATGTAGGGGTCGGTCGGGTGCGGCTTTCGGAACCAGCGGACCCGCTCGGCCGGGACCGGTACCCGTGTGCCGTCCGGCGTGATCGTCTCGAAATGGCTGAGCAGGACGCCGTTCTTCCCGGGCACCGGGCGGGTACGGCCCGGCGGCAGCAGGTCCAGGCGGATCGGCCGGCCCCGCCGGTCGAACGTCATCTCCACGAACGCGCCCCGCGGGGACAGGAGGATCTGCGCCGAGAGCCGGTAGCGGAACTGGCGACCGGTCTCCAGTTCGTTGGCCTGGCCGTCGTTGAGCAGCTCGACCAGCGGGTCATCCTCGATGATCTCGCCGGTCTTGGGGTCGCGGTGGATGTAGTCCAGGTTGGCTTGGTGCTCGGCGATCGAGTCGCAGGCCTTGAACACCCACACGACGCGCTCGAACGCCTCGGCGACAGCGCGTTCGACGGGCCAGGCGCGGCGCGCGGCCGCCGACAAGTTACTGGACCAGTCCGAGACGGCGACCGCCCCGTAGTTGGGGACGAGCTGCTTGAGCTCCATCTCCAGGGAGGACTGCGTCGTGTGCAGGGCGGGGGCGGCGGCCCGGTTCAGGAGGCCGGGCAGGAAGGTGCGTGCCATCCGGCGGCCCCTCAGCTCGCCTGACCGGAGGCGAGCAGCCAGCCCCCGGCCATCAGGTAGACGCCCACCAGGGCTAGGCCGGCGGCCGGGCTCCACAGGTAGGCCGCGGCCGAGGTGCACAGCGCGCCGAGGAGGAGCAGGGCCAGGCCGACGAGGTCGCGGACCACCCGCCGCTGCTGCGCGTGCGCAGCGGGGTCGTGCTGCTCGCGGTCACGCTCGGCGATGAGTTCGTTCGGGTCGAAATACACCTGGGCCCCTCCGTACCGGTGCGCCGCCTTCTGGGTGGGGGCGGGCTCCGGGGCACGGTAGGGGCCGAGAGGCTTTACGTCGCGTCGCGCCTAGTTGAGACCGTCGAGGCGGCTGGCCTGCATGTAGGCGGGGACCTCGCGCCGCTGCCGCCTCACGGGTGAGGCGGCCCGGCGGACGAGAACGTCTAGGGGAGCATGGGGGGTGCTGCGGGACTTGCGTTCGGCGGAGTTGCCACCGCGCAGGTGCTCACCGTTGGTCGTGTCGGCCAGGCACTCGCCCCACGCGCACAGGTCGAACTTCTGCCGGCACTTGACGCAGTACCGGTCCAGGGCGGCGAAGACGAGCCCTTGCTGGCCGTAGTCAGGAAAGAAGCGGAGGTCGTCGGGGAAGGTCACGTATGGTTTATCGACAAGCCGCCACATCAGCTCATCGGCGGCCGGCTCCACGGTGAGCGCGATTCCCCATGCGTGGCCTTCTGGGTACGGCATCTATATCTCTCCCAGCACATCACTAGGACGTAACTGCGGTCTCCTGGCTGGTCACCCCCCGTCAAGAGAGGCCCGGCGCAGAGCGGGCGCGTCTCTTGGGTGAGTAGGCCAGGTTCTTCAGCTACCACTGACGGTCGGAAAGGCTCTGAGTCCTTATAGCCAGTTCGAGCAGCGCTTTAAGGACGCCTCAAAAGGTAAAGGTTCTAATCAGTGGCAGTAAAGGAGATTCGACACTGAGAGTGACACCCGCCGCGAACTATTGGTTAATAACAATTTCGCATAGCTGTAAACCGAAGGGCATGCTTGCGCGTCGCGGACTGCTCGTCAGGCGATGATCCGCCACTCCTCTTCCTCCACAGCAGGCTCGTAAACACTCAAGAGCACCGCTTCCCCGCGGTCAGGACTGGAGACGCCGCGCTTCTTCATGTCCTTCTTCGACTCCACCACCGAGTGCCCGGTGGAGTTCGTGGTGAGCTTCGGCGCCGAGAGCTGCGCAGCCGTCATGTCGTCCACCCGCAACCGGATCTGAGCGTCGCCGTAGTCGTCCGGCCGCACCAGCGCCCGGCCCGCCAGCCACATCTCGTCTCTCTTCCTGTGCGGCCTCAGCGTCGCCTCGTCCGCCTCCCGGCCCGGCGACTCCGACACCAGCACGCTGACGATCTCCGCGTCGTGCCGTCCCTCGCGCCCCCATGCCGCGAGCAGACCGGCCACGCCCCAGCCGAGCCCGTTGCCGTCGATCTTCACCCGCACCCGCGCGGCCGACCCGAGCGCCCGCGCCAGCGCCTCGGCGCGGCGAATCTGCTCCAGCACGATCCCGGCCACCTGCACCGGGTCGGCGTTCTCCGGCCCGCTGCTCGCGTGCTCAATCGTCGCCAGGTCCCCCACCACACGCGCGACGACCAGTTCGTCACCGCCGTCCGCGGCGACGTCGACGCCGAGCCGTACCCACGCCCCCGCCTTGACGACCCACTCGGCGTCCTCGTCGGCCAGGCCGAGGTCCCGCAGCCGCCACCACCCGTCGCGCAGCTCCGGCTCCTCCATGTCCGTGGCGGCCTTCACCCAGTCGGAGGGGATGACCACGTTCGTGAGGCCCTTGGGGAACAGCGCGTGGATCTTCGCCCGCACGTAGTTGGACTTCGGCCCGTGGACGCGGGTGGTCCGGTCGATCCACGCCTTGTCGACCATGTGCTTGGCCGGGGAGTGACCGCCGCCGGGGCAGGACTGGCATTCCCCGAAGTCCTCGCCGGTGAGGTTCGGCGTCTCGAACGCCGAGATCGGGATGGTCTCGACCTCTTCGTCGGCGCACAGCTTCTCGAACCAGGTGTTGACCTCGTCGGTCGGCGGGTTGCCGATCGCGATCATCTTCGTGCCGTCGCCCACCAGCAGACCGGCGAGGTTGTCACCGATCGTGTGGGCGATGCCGCCGGCCTCCTCGACCACCAGCAGGAGCTGGTTGGCGTGGATGCCCTGCACGGCGGCTTCGTTGTACGGCGCGGCCGCGATGCCGTAGGCGACCACGGTCTCTAGGCCGTTGGCGTCAGGGAGTTTGTACTGCGCCATGTCGATGATCCCGGGGAGCCCGGCGCGGGAGTGGGCGCCGCGGACCTCCCGCCAGAGCTGCCGGACGACCTGGCGCCACAGCGGGGCGAGGCTGACGGTGACGCCGGTCCCGACCGGGTGGACCAGGGAGTGCCAGAGCACGAGCTGCCCGCAGGAGAACGTCTTGGAGGAGCCGAAGCAGGAGGGGACGGCGACCTGCTTGTGCTCGGTCAGCGCGGTCATGAACCGGCGCGGCACCGACCACACCGCGCTGCCGAGCACCTGCTCGCAGAACCCGACCGGATCATCGACCCACAGCGCGAACGAGGTGCCGGCCGCCCGGTACGCCGCGGCGTACACCTGGCGGGCCTCGGTGTCGGTCAGGTCCTCCAGCAGGACCCGCCGCTCGTCGGGCGGGAGCTCCATCAGCTCGGCGAACATGGCGGCCGCCATCCGGGACTGGGCGTCCCCGGGCGGATTGATCGCGGCCGGGGCGATCAACACCACGACGGCCGCCCGGGGACCTCGGCGGACACCACCGCACCCATGGCCGAAACAGGCATGGGGCGGGCGTACGCGACGGGCATGCTGATCACGGCCGGACAGGATGAAGCCCCGGCTGACTAACGTCGAATGAGGATCATGCTGTACCCGCTAGGCGAGGACGAAGCGCTCGGGTAACTTGCTGAATGTGGACGTCAGCGCCGCCGCCGCCGTAGCCGCAGCTCTCGCCGCTTTCCTCGCTCTCTACTTCTCCGGAGTGTCTGCCAGGGCCGCCAAAGCGTCTGCCAAGTCCACCGAGAGAGCCGCCGCATCCGCCTCGGAGTCCGCCAAGCATGCAGCAGCCGTCGCGCAGGTCGAACAGGAACGGCGTGATGAGGAGCGCGAGCGCCGCCACGAGTCCCTCAGCCCTCACCATCTGGCGCCGCTCGACTTCAAGCTGGAGATCGGCGTGTTCTTCAAAGAGGACGGGCTGCTTTTCGGTTCCTTCTACTCGCCTCGTAGCTATCGAGTGCGAGCAATCATGCATGACCACGAAGGCCAAACGAAATCTGCAGACGTAGGGCTGGTACGCGCCCACCACCGCTCGAACAGCTTCGTCGTGGAGCGGTGGCCACCGATCAACGGGGCGGACTGCCCTCGGACCACCATGATCCGTCTCCAGTTCTGGCCGCCCCGAGCCGACGACGATGCAGAAGCATGGACATGTCCATGCGGCCGCCCGACAGACGACACCTCCGGCGGACCGGGGCATTGGGAGGTTTGCATAAACGTCCCTGCAGTGCCCGTCACTGCTAAGAAGGACCTCGATTGGGTGTATCGGGACGGGGAATACGGCAGGGCCCCGGCCGACTAACGTCGAACCGGGGCCCGGATTCCCGACGCTGCCAGGGGGCGGGCTCCCCTGGTTCAGCTCTTGCCAGCGGGTGCGTAGCCGTACTGGGTGCCCCACGCGTCCGCGGCCTCCGGGTTGTAGAAGATGCGGCGGCCGCGGTTCTCCGACTCCGGCGTCGTCCCCTTCGCCTTGGCCGCGCGCAGCCGCTCCTTCAGCGTCCCGTACTCCACGCCCCACCGCTCGGCGAGGGCCTGCGCCGGCAGCCAGTGGAACCGGTTGGCCGTCCACCACTCCTCGAACGCGGGCACGTCGACCATGAGGACGCGGCCGCTGCCCCGGGAGGTGCGCGGTACGGCGATGCCGTTCTCCCTCGCGTACTGGATGCGGTCCATCAGTTCCTTGAGGGGGACGCCGAGCTTCTCGGCGAGCACTGCGGCCGGCTCCAGGGTGCTGTCGTCGGCCGCGGCCGCCGCCTCGGCGGTCTTGGCGAGGTCTTCGCCGACCGTGACCTTGGACATGCCGACGAGGTCGGCGATCTCTGTGTTTGTGAACAGCGGTTCGCCGTCGAGCTCGGCGTCGGCCAGGGCGCGCAGGCCGCGGATGCGGACCTCGCGGACCCTCGCCTCCTCAATCGCGAGGTCCGCGATCGTCTTGACCGTCTCGGCGAGGACCTCCTCCGCCTTCTCCGCCGTCCAATCGGGGAGCCGGGTGGGGGCCTTGGGCAGGATGCCCGTCACCCAGTTGTTGCGGGCGAGGCCGGCGACGCGCAGGGTCGGCACGACCTTGCGTTTGTGGGTCCGCACGAGGACCAGGGCGCCGAGGTTGCGGCGGTGGGCGCAGCGCTTGTGCTGGTTCTGGAGGTCGAGGACGGTCTTGTGCGCGGAGGCGACTTCGTCGGCGATCTTCTTCAGGCGGCTCGGCAGGGTGGTCGTCATGGTGGGGTCCTTGGGTTCCTGGGGCTTGCTTCCTCCCGCTCACAATTGATCGGGCGGTGCGCGCCTGCCGGCGCACACCGCAGATTGTATAGGGCGTTTACTTTCCTGTGAACCAGGAGGAGATTACTCGCGCATCGGCGCGGAAGCCGGGGCCGTGCCAGGTGAGGAGAGTTCGGCCTCGATGGTGCCGTCTAGCCAGTCCTCCGGCCGCCAGACCTTCACGTCCATGCCGACTGCCGCGAGGTCGGCCATGCATGCGGCCTGGGCCTCGCTGATGACGCCGCGACTGCCGGAGCGCTTCAACTCCCGGAACATGATCCGGCCCTGACCGGTGTGGATGAGGGTCAGGTCAGGGAACCCGGGCGGCGACTTGCGGCTGTTGTACCAGCAGTGGACCCGCCAACCCATCGCGGCGGCCAGGCGGCGCACGTTGGCCTGGAGGACGTCCTCCATCATGTCTCGGGCCGCCTGCCGCAGGTATTTCTCCCGGCTCAGGCCGACCGGCACGACCGGTCGCCGTACGGTGGTGCGCCTTGTCCTCGTGACCACGTTGTTCTCCTTCACGGGGTTCCTTCCTCTCGAGTTGGTGGGCCCGCGGGCGGCGGAGGTCGATGCTCGGCGCCGCCCGCGAGCCGGTCACAGGGGGATGAGATCGAGCAGCACCTGGCCGGGGATGACGAGGGCCGGCGTGCCGGGCGGGTGCAGGGCTGCGCAGGAGCAGCCGCATGCCCCGTCGCAGTCGGCGCCGTCGCGCTGGCACTGGCCGCACATGCCGGTCGCGGCGTACCAGTCGGCGTCCGAGCCGAATTCGACGTGGTCCGGGCAGGGGCCGGTCTCGACCGAGGTCCGGCAGATGTTGCAGACCAGGCCCGCGCCGGGGCGTTCGTCGTCGGGGATGGCGTAGTACCTCACGCGGTCGGGGGTCTCCTTGCCTGGGGGGAGGGCTGGTCAGGCGGCGCGCGTGCGCCGCTTCTTGGTCCGGTAGAGATCGCGCCGGTAGGTGCGTTCGGCGTCCTGGCACGGGATGCACAGCGGTTCGGCGCGGTCACGGTGCTGCTTGGCCGTCGCGGGAGCAGCGGGGGCCCGGGTGGCGGTGCATCGGGGCGTGGTCGGCTGATTGAGGGGGCGGCCACGCTCGTCCCAGGTGATCCATTCCAGGAGCGCGTCCACCGGCTGGTCGACGGGGATGAGCGCGGCGAGCACGTACGGCAGGGCGTCGCGCTGGTCGGCGGGGAGGGAGGTGACGAACTCCCGGCAGGCGGTGGCGTCCTCGTCGCGGACCATGACCGCGAGGTTGAGCGCGGCCTGGAGGGTCCGTTCGGCGAGGCGCTGGCGCTGCCGGTCGTCCAGCGGCGCCGGAGCGGCCGGGGCGGGGACGGGAGGAGGCACGGGTGCTGCTTCTTCCTGGGGCGGGCAGAAGGCGTTGCGGTAGCGGATGACGGTCCGCTCGGAGCAGCCCAGCTCGGCGGCCAACTCCATGTTGGTGACGCCCGGCCGGTCGAGCTCCAGGAACCGCGCGTACCGCTCGGAGGTGGAGCCGTGGCGCGGCGGGCGCTTCGCTTTCGACGTCGGCGCGGGCGTCTTCGCGGGCCGGGGGAACGGCTTGCCCTGGTCCGCGAAGCGCACATAGCAGGTACGGCACAGGCCCCGCGCATGGTGGGGCCGGTCGCACCCGTCCAGGCAGCACGCTTCGCGGGCCACGGGCGCCGGTCGCTATCGGCTGGCCGGGGCGGGGACGGTCAGGCGGAGCACGGTGTCACCGCACGCGCACACCACCTCGGGCCACCGCGAGTCATGCGTCCACCCGGCGTGCTCGCCGTGCCCGGTCGCGTCGAGCAGATCCCAGATGACGGCCGGGTCCAGCTCGACCGGCTGGGCGGTCGCGGCGATCTGATGGGCGGCGTCGGCGATCTCCGCGGCCTGGCCGGGGTCGACGGCGAGGGTGATGGGGCCGATGTCGGCGGTCACCGCCGCCATGGCCCTCTTGAAGCGGAGCAGGTCGGCCTCGCGCCGCTCAGCGTCGACAGCGGTGCCGTCGTGGCCGTTGGCGAGGTCCTCGCTGATCGCGATGCACGCCAGTGCCAGCTCGGCGAAGCGCTGCTCCTCCTCCCTGCCCATGGACACGGAGATGGCCCAGTCGGCGAGACGGGGCACCTGCACGCCGTACGGGATGGGCAGGAGGTAGACAGTGTCGGAGCCGTGCGTTTCGGGCGCGTCGATGATGGTCACGTGAGGGACCTTTCTCCCTGGGGGCAGTAGGTGTGCCGGGAGGACCGCACCCCCAGACACGCTTAGAATTGTACAGCAAATTTACTGTCGCTTCTAGTCGTGTAGGGGACCACGCGGCCGATCGTTCGTACGGCCCAGGGAGATAAGCACAAAAGAGCGCTAACGTCGCGCCGCCCCCGCTGGCGGCCCGTGCGGCTCGACCACCACCCACTCCGGCGGCCCGAACACCGCCCTCACCTCATCCGGGAACGACCGGTCCTCCCCGTCGTCCGCCTCCGGCCCGAACCCGGCATTCACGATCTTCAACCACGTCCGGAACTCCTCCCGCTCCTTCCGGTAGCGCTTCACCACCTGGTCGACCCGCTCGTACACCCCGAGCCGTTCGGCCACCTCCCCCGGGTCCGCGGGCCCGCGTACCCACCCGCCGGCGACGCGCTCGGCCATGCCGTGCTCAGCAAGCGCCCGCACCCCGACCTTGGCCGCCGTCTCGGAGACCCCTGCCAGGCCGGGCAGGTCGCACGAGCGCACCGGCTCGGCGCCGAGGACCTCGTACAGCATCGCGGCCGGCCCGCCCAGCTCCCGGAACACCGGGTGGATCCCGCCGAGTCTGCCGGGCTGCCAGCGCCGCCACGCGGCCGCCTCGGCGTACCCGGCCGGGATGATGAGCTGGTAGATGTCCGGCTGCTCCTGGTGGTACTCGGCGACATGGTCGATGAACGGGTCAGGCTCGGCTCGCAGCTCCCGCAGGTGGTTCGCGACGGTCGAGTGGTCCAGGCCCGCCAGCAGCCCGATCTCCCGCACGCCGAAGCCGATCACCATGCTCCGCCGCAGCTGCGCAGCTTTCAGCATCGCGCGCAGGATCCGCCGCTTCGTGATCCCGCCCGGCCCGCTCCACCGGTGCGTCTCCGCTGCCCTGAACGCCGAGTACCACCTCCGTGTCTGCTGCAGCGCCGAAGCCTCATCCAGGGGAGAGGAGGACCTCGGAGGTTTCAGCGTCAGCGGCACCCCTTCAAGGGCTATCTCCCCTACCCCCCCGTGTGTTCTCTCCCGTGTGTGGATGTCACGCCCGGTCTCCCGCCCGGCAATCCAGGCGACCGCTTTGTCCCAGTCCGCCCGGAGCGCCTTGACCCGGGCGGCGGCGTCCTTGTACCGGGCGTAGAACCTGCCGAGGCCGGGCCAGTCCCCGGCGCGGAGCCGGGCAGCGACCTCGGCCAGCCGCCATCCACACGAGACGGCGCCCGCGATGACCGCCTGCCTGGCCTCGGAGTCGGAGCCGTACCGGCCCGAGCCGACCCCGCGCTCGTACCGGCCGGTGCACGCGATGGACTCCATGAGCGGAGACAGGCGGGGAACGGGACCTCCGGGTCGCCTCCACACGGGAACGCCGTCCTCGTCGTCGGCCACCGCCCAGGAGGCGGCCGCCACCGCCGCCCGTACTTCCTCGGGTGTCGCGTCGGGGGCCTCGGCGGCCGCGGCCGAGGTGGTCGTCTCCTGACGACGGGGTCCGATCCGCTCCAGCTCCTCCAGCTCCGGCCGCAGCGCATCCAGCAGCGCCGACCAGACCTCCGGCCCGTTCGGGTGATCGAGCACCCATTCGACGTGCGTCGGGGGATCGGTGAGCTGCCGGAAGCCGCCACCACGGACCCAGGAGCCCGGTGGGACGATCAGCCCCTCTACGGCGTTCTGGTGCGGCGCGGGGTCGAACGAGACGTAGCGGCGGGCGAGCGCCTCGGCGACGCGCCGCATCGGCCCGAAGGAGATGGCCGTGGCCCACGGGATGTAGACGTGCCGGCCGCCGGTCGCCGGCGAGACGTCGGTGAAGCCGTCACCGCCGCAGGCCGCGATCAGCGCGGCCAGGTCCGCGGTCTCGGCCTCGACCACAGCGAGCGGGTCGGCTGCTCCGGCGGCGGCCGCGCGCTTGGGGTCCATGTCGCCGAACAGGACCTTCGTCGCGCCGTACCGGTAGACGTACAGGGCAGCGACGTACGGAGGCTGCCGCCTGGTCAGCGGGAGTTCCCGGCGGCCGGTGAAGCCCCGGGACTTGCCGCTCCGGGCGATCCGGATCCGGTCGTGCTCGCTCAGCCGCGGGGCGCACAGCTCCCACGTCCGGGCAGCGGTCAGTACGGCATGCCCAGCTTGACCCATGGGGGGATCAAGTGGCGATATGTGGTTGTCCAGCGCGGCAATGCCGGGCATGCCCGGTTCCGACACGCCGAACCCGGGCATGACTGGCAGAGCCTGGGGCCCATCGTTTATCGTGGCTCCAGACGTCAGGACACCGGCCAGGCACGCGAAAGCGCTCCAGCCGACACGAGCCGGGCCGGATGTCTACTGGGGAAGGTCCTCGCGCATGAGCTTTGGTCGGCGATAGCGCGGGGGCCTTCTTGCATTTACGCGTTTGTCGTGCAGGTTCTCCTTCCGGGAGCCGTGTGGCTCGCCCGAGGTCTACGCGGACAGGCTGAGCTGATCCATCGGCTTCTGCTCCACAGGGTTGGCCTGCGGGTCAGCTTCAACGAGGATCACCAGGTACTGGGCGATCCGTACGCCGCGCACGGCAGCGCCACGGCGGGCGCGCGCGTAGACGTCCAGACGGACCCGGCCTTGCAGGAGCTTGCCCTTACCGGAGCCGAGGGCGGTGCGGGGCCGGCAGATCAGCATCGTGTCTGCCGTGTCGTCAGCCACCGTGTCGGCCTCGACCAGGATTTCCAGATATCTGGCGACGCTCACTCCGCGGGCAGCGGCACCGCGGTGCGCGCGGGCGTGGATCTCCGGGGGGACGAACCCCTGAAGGATCTTGTCGCCCTCGTCGCTGTTCGCGCGGCGGGTACGTCCCGGGATAGCAGCCATGCGGAGCATCATTGCGCACTCAGTTATGCATATGCCACTACTAGCGCCGGGCGTGTCGCACATCGTTTCCAGAAGTTGATCTTCAGAGGGTTCAACGACATCACCGATGACGACCAATCACCGCTCGTCGCGCCATTCCGGCGCCAGGATCGAGTGCACGATCGAGTCCCGCCACTGGCCGCGGACCAGGAGGTGCCCGCGGATACGGCCCTCCTCGACCATGCCGACCTTGCTCATCACCCGGGCCGAGGCCTCGTTGAGAGGGCTCCGCGCGCCCCAGACGCGGTACAGGTCGAGCTCGTCGAACGCGAGGCGCAGCAGCAGCCGCACGACGTCGGTACCGAGGCCCTGGCCCCATTGGTCGGCGCGGAGCGCGAACCCGATCTGGCCGCTGCTTTGGCCCGGGTGCTGGGTGTCGATGGCCAGGCGGGCGAACGCGATGAGGTCCCCGCCGGGCCGTACCGCGGCGAGGGAGTACTCGGTCCGCGGTACGGCCTTGGCGGCTTCCGTCACGGTGGTGATGGTGGTCTGCACCTGCTCGCGGCTGCGCGGCTCGAAGCTCATGTGCTCGGCGACCTTCGGGTCGCCGTAGATGGCGGTGAGCGCGTCCACGTCGTCAGCGGTGAACTCGCGCAGGGCGAGCCGGGGGGAGGTGATCGTGACGGGATACATGAAGGGAGGTTAGCGACCGCGGGGAAGCGCGGCACTGGCCGACACCTGCCCGTAGACCTCGATCTCCTGCTGCAATGTCCTCGCGGTGGTCGTGCCCCGGTAGGTCGGGGTCCGGAGGGCGGCGTGCACGCGCATCGCGCTGGCGACGACTCCGCCGATGCGCTGCTCGACGGGCAACTCCAGCACCGGCCGCAGCGCTTCGGCCGCGCCCTCCAGATCGCCCAGGTTCACCCGGGCGAGCGCCTGATCGGCACGGGCACCGGCCTCGTCGCTGAAGGACCGCTCATCCGGCGCCGCTTGGCCGTAGGCGGCGAGCGCTTCGCCCGCGACCCGGTCGGCCTGCTCCTCATCCCCGGGGAGCCACACGCGCGTGTCAGCGGCGTAGTAGAGCTGGCGGGGCCGCGGGAACGTCATGATCCCGCCGAGGACGTCCAGGTCGTCCGGCTCGACCTGTTCCCGAGCGTCGTTCGCGCGCTCGATCGCCGCGATCGCCCGCTCCCCGTCCCCGAGGACGGCCCATACCCGAGCCTCCTGCGCGGGCAGCCACACCGAGCTCGTCCCACGGGTCCGGGAGGCATACTCGCCGCCGGACTGCGCGTAGCGGCCGGCCTCGTGGGGCCACCCGGCCCAGTAGGAGATCATCGACTGCAGGCCGCGCGTCCACGCTCGCAGTCCGTCGTGGCCGGCGTTGTCCGCGCAGACGAACGACGCGCGGGCCTGCGTCATCGCCGAGTGCGGGTCGCCGAGGTCGTGGGAGGCCTTGGCGAGCATTCCGCTGATGACCCCGGCGAGGAGGTACATCTCGGCGGTCTCGGCGGGCCGCTGTCGGCCTTCGAGGAGCCGGAATGCGACGTCTTGGAGGTCCGTCAGGTCGCCGAGCAGGGTCGGCAGGGGTTGCTGAGGGTAGGCCAGTGCGAGGCGGCTGACCTCGGCACGTAGCTGGTCCAGTGTCTCGGGGCCGATGTTGCTGCCCTCTGCGCCGACAGTGAACCGCAGCGCTCTGCGTGCGGCCATCTCTACCTCCTTCTTCAGGCTGTCGGATGCTGGTACCTGTAGGTGGACCAGTGGACGTGCCCGTGCCGTTGGTGAAGGTGCTGCTCCGGCCGGGGCGGTCGGAGCAGCGGTGAATCCGGTGTTGCATCGGATCAGGACGTCCCGTTCCGATGGGTCGAGCCGGTCCAGGGCTGCCGGGTCGAGCAGCCTCAGCGGAGTGGTCCCGTAGACGCTGGCCAGCGTGATGATCTGCGTCGCCTGCGGCGCCCGAGATCCGGCCGCCGGGAACATCTCCAGCCGCGACAGCAGCGGCTGGTCCAGGACCGACGTCGGTGCTTGCCGCCGGCACCGCTCCACCGCCTCGGGCTGGCTGAGACCGAGTGCCATGCGGAACGCCGCCAGGCGCGAGCATCCGCACATGTGCCGGATCTCTTCGGCGATCTCCTCCACCTCGCGGCCCTGCTGGGCCATCTGGGTGCGTAGCCGGTTGACGTCCCTCTTGCTTGATCCGCTCATCACAGCTCCCTGGAATGGGCTCTGGGGGCAGAGTCGCCGTTGATACCCGCGTTCGGCAACCACGCAAATCGGGCACCGGTCTTTCGGGTGACATAGAACAGCCTCTCCTGCCGGTGAATCCGCAGGTCAATGGGGTTCTTGAGTGCATAGAAAGAATGTCCGCACGCCCAGTGACCATCCAAGTGCCGAGGGCGTTTACTAACGGCAGTCCTCCAGCCGTCTCACTTTTCCGAGGCCCCGATGAATGAGCAGTCCCCCAGTCCAGCGATGCCGAGCCACGGCACACGCATGCCGCTGGACCACCAGGGCGAGGGCGCCACGACGGTGTGGGTGAGCGACGGCAGCGTGGTCTTCTACGGACCCCACGGAGGAGTCCTCTCGCAGACGTTCACCGGCAGGGGGATGCGGTGACGGTGAACACTCCGGCGGAGCAGATAGCCCACCGAATCGCCGCGGCGCTACGGGACGAGCACGGCGTTTCCGTGGACGTGCACCCGCTCGTCTCCGGCCATGTCCAGCTCTCGATATGGCATGGTCTGGTCGCCTGGACAGATGGCCGCGTCATCTGGTGGACCGCCCCCGCGGCAGCCATCCCGGGCAGGGACCGGCCCCTGCTCGTCCTGACCTTCACAGCCCGGGGCGCGGCCGCGCGGCTCGCTAAGCACCGTGCCGCGCTCCGGGCCGACCTCGTGGCGCGTGTCCGTGAAGGCACCGCCGGCACCCTCGCTGACCTCTACCTGGAAGAGATGACTTCTCATGCCGCGCCCGTATGACGTCGCCAACGCCGCCAAGGCCCGCGAGCTCCAGGCCCGCACCGGAGGCCGCTGGTTGGTCATGTGGGGACCGTGGAGCCGGTGCTTCACCGCCTTGTACCTCTGCGACCCCCAGGGCTGCCCCACGGTCGAGGACCGCACCCCCGAAGGCCTCTGGGACCGCATGGTCCAGGCCGAAGACGACCTCTGGCAGGCGCTCGTGCTCCCCACGGCGCACCTCCGGCCGCCCACACCCATCAGGCCGGTGACGGGAGCCTGCCAGATCACACCCCGCGGCCTCGGCGGCGGTGACCACGCGGCGAAGGGGAGCGCAGTCCCCCAGCGCCGACGCAGGTCCCGCCGAGGCCGCGGGCAAGCCTCATCCGTTTCCGCTGACCATCTCCCTGGAGTCCGGTATGCCTGAGAACGACGTCCCCACGCCCGCGTCCGACGACCCCGCCGACGAGCCCTCCGAGAAGGCTCCCCTGCCGCTGTCGGCGTACCAGATCCTCGGCGCGATGCCGGGCTTCGCCGGGATCCCCCCGCAGGCCAATCGGTGATCACACGCCGGGGCTTCCTCACCCTCCGGTGGATACGCAGGCGCCTCCGGCAGAAGTCCGCGGCGGCCCGGCTCGTACACCGATGGAACCTGCTGCCGGAAGACCTCGACGCGGCCGCCGACCGGCTCGGCGTCGAACGCACGACCGTTTCCGCCGGTCCCCCATGAACTGGCGCGGCAGCACGGGGGAAACCACTCGCTTCCCGTGCTGCCGCGCCGTACGACTCCGCAGGCAGCACAAGGTCCACGGGACGCCGCCGGCGGAGGAACAACAGGCGCCACCCCTGCGGCGCCCCGGGAGGCGATGCAGGGTCCCCACCCGCTGGCGTGACTCCCATGCCGGCGTTCCCCGCACAGCAGAGGAGGACAGGGATGAGCACCCCGACCATCGACCAGCCGACCACCGCGGACAGCGAGACCGACGTCGACCCGTTCGGCTTCGACATCACCTATGTCGAGGGCACCCCGGCGGCCGACACGGTGCTGATGTGCAGCACCGGCGACAACTGCGGAAGCTCCTGCCCGAGCGCCTGCACGACGTCGTAGACCCGGCTCGCGCGGGCCTCACCGGCTCGGGCCCCTGTCTTCCCGGATGGCGTACAGGACGGAGTGAGAGTGATGACGCGGAAGCGGATCAGGCTCTACCAGCGCACCGGCGCAGGGATGCTGCGCGCTGCGGTGAACACTGCGACTCCTCCCCTTCCGGCATGGCCGGGGCCCGGGTCTCCCATCGAGCAGTGGCGATCGTGGCTTGCCACGGTGTGGGCCGATGCCCCCTTCCGGCGGGCGGTCACCAACGCCAGCCCCGACCTCGCCCACCAGGTGGCGGCGATCCTGGCCAGGCAGGTGACGAATCCTCACCGGGCCCGCCGCGCCGCCCTCGCCGTCGCCCGCTACGCCCTGCGCTCCGCGCACCGGTCCACCCCGTTCGGGCTGTTCGCGGGCGTCGGCCTGGTCGAGTTCGGCGACAAGCCGTTCGTGCGCGTCGGGGAGGCGCACGAGGTCGTCGTACGGCCGGACCCCACCGTACTGGATGCGGCGATCAGCGCCTACGAAGCAGACCCCGAACTGATGGCCGACATCGAGGTGTGCGTCAACACCCTGGCCCGCGTCCGTGCGGGCCGCGTGCATGTCCCCGCCGAGGGGGCCGCGGAGTTCTCACTGGCGCTGACTCCCGCGCTGGCGCTGGTGCTGGAGGCGGCACGGTCACCGATCCGGTACGCGGCCCTGCTCGACAGGCTCGCCGCCGCGTTCCCGCACGGGAGTGCGCACCGCCGGGCGGCGATGGTCGCCGACCTGCTGCGGACCCGGCTGCTCCTGTCGCAGTTGCGGGCCCCCGCCACCGTCATCGACCCGGCCGACGCTCTGCCGCCCGCGGTCGTGGCCGCCAGCGCTCGGGCGGCGGCAGACCTGCGGCTGGACGCCGAGGTGGTCCTGCCGCAGACGGTCGCGGTCGAGCTGGAGACCGCGGCGACCGCGCTGGCCCGCCTGTCGCCCTGCCCGGCCGGGACCACGGCCTGGCAGCGCTACACCGAGCGGTTCGCCGAGCGGTTCGGCGAGGGCGCCGAGATTGCCCTGGAGTACCTCACCGACCCGGACGCCGGGCTGGGCCTGCCGGACGGGTTCGACGTGCTGTCACAGCCGCCCCGGCCGATGTCACGCCGCGACCGGGTGCTGCTGGATCTCGCCGGGACCGCCGCAGCCGAAGGCGACCAGACGGTGATCTTGTCGGAGGCGATGGTCGAGGAGTTGGAGGCCGCCGCGGGCGGGCCGGGCCCCGCCCTCGCGCCCCACTTCGAGCTGTGCGCACAGGTGCAGGCGTGCTCGCTGCCGGCACTCGGCAGGGGCGACTTCCGGCTGCGCGTCCACACCGTCTCCCGCGCGGCCGGCACCATGACCGGCCGGTTCTGGTATCTGCTGCCGGAGCTCACCGCCGGGTACGGCGACCTGCCCACGGTGGCGCCCGGCGCGCAGGCGGCGCAGTTGTCGTTCCATCCCTCCCGCGTCGGGGCCGACCTGCTCACGCGGGCGCCGAAGGCCCTGCCGCGTCTGCTGAGCGTCGGCGAGTTCCGCACCGGCGACGAGAAGGTGCTCCTCCCCTCCGATCTGGTCGTCGGCCTCCGCGACGGCCACCTGTACCTCGCGGTGGCGACCACGGGGGAGCGCGTGGAGCTGTTGGCGCCGACCGCGATCAACTTCGTGTGGAACAACTACACCCCGCCGCTGGTCCGGTTCCTGGCCGAGATCAGCCGCGCCGCCACCCCCCAAGTCACCTGGTGGGACTGGGGGGCCGCGTGGACGCTGCCGTTCACCCCGGCGCTGCACTACCGGCGCAGCGTCCTGGTCGCCGCACGCTGGCAGCTCCGCGCCCGGACCCTGCCCGGCCGTACCGCCTCTCTGGGCCAGTGGGCGGAGCAGCTGCACGCCTGGCGCGAGAGGGCCCGGGTGCCCGAGCGGGTGCTGTGGGCCGTGGACGATCAGCGGCTGCTGCTGGACCTCACCCAGGACATGCACCTGGACCTGCTCCGCACCCACCTCGGCGGCGCCCCCGTCGCGACGCTCTACGACGCGCCGCCGCCGGACGCCGATGGCTGGATCGGCGGGCGAGCGCACAGCATCGTCGTCGCGCTGAGGGCGGCCCGATGACCCCGCCCAGAACGCAGGCCCTGGCCGAGGGCACGCTCGGGATGGCGCTGCTGCCCATCGAGCGCGGCGACCTCGAGACGGCGCGGCCGCTGCTGGCCGAGGCGGTCGCCGGCGGCGTCAGCGTCGGCGCGAACGCGTCCCTGTTCCACGGCGCCCCGGCGCTGGAGTTCGTGCTCGGCCGCGCCGGACGCACCAGCCCCGGCGTCCAGGCCGCCGTCGACCGGGTCGTGGCCGCCCGCCTGGCCGCGGCCCGGCGGCGGCGGGATTCGGCGCTGCTGGTGCCGCTGGCGGAGTTCGACCTGATCCGCGGGCTCACCGGGCTGGCCGCGCTGCTGCTGGCCCGGGAGAGCCCGCCGCCGCTGCTGGGGGAGGTGCTGGCCTGTCTGGTGTCGCTGGCCCACCCGGTCCACGACGACGGCCGGGTGCTGCCCGGCTGGTGGTCCGCGGACGGTCCCGGGCACGAGGAGGTGGTCGGCGGGCACGGCAACAACGGGGTCGCGCACGGCATCGCGGGCCCGCTGGCGCTGCTGTCCATCGCCGCCCGCCACGGCATCCAGGTGGACGGCCAGACCGACGCCATCGAGGTGTTCGCGCGCTGGCTGGACGTCTTCGGTGCCTTCTACTGGATCACCCGCGACCAGCTCACCCAGGAGCCGCCACCGTCGTCGGCGCCGCCGGGACGTCCGTCCTGGTGCTACGGGGCCCTGGGGATCGCCCGCGCCCTGCAGCTGGCCGCGCTCGCGCTCGGCGACCCCGCCCGCAGGCAGATGGCCGAGGAGATGGCCCTGGCCGCTCTCGCCGACCCGGCCCGCCTTGATCTGGTCACCGATGCGTCCCTGTGCCACGGCTGGGCGGGCCTGCTGACCGTCACCAGAGCCGTCGCCACCGACAGCGCCGCCCCCGACCGGTTCGCCGGGCACATCGAACAGCTCCATCAGCGCCTGGCCGCAGGGATCGCTGGACTGCCGAAACCCGGGTTCATGGAAGGCCGGGCCGGCGCGCACCTGGCGCTGGACGGCTCGAACACCACCGGCTGGACCCGAGCTCTGCTGATCCACTGACCCCCGCACCACCCGACCTCTACCGAGCAGGAGCGAACACGACGACATGAACTCCACCGAGGACAACCGGGTCCCGGCGGCCGAACCGGACTGGTGGCACGCCACCATCAGCTTCCCCGGCGGCAACGGGATCAGCCCCAAGGCCGCCGCCGCCCTGTCGGCCGCCCTGCACGGCCAGCGGTTCCACTTCCTGCACAAGGACGGAGGGCTCCGGCTGCGCACCGAACACCCCGCGGGCGACCTGCTCGACCAGCTCGTCGCCGACGACCTGGCGACCGGCTGGGTCGGCGGCATCTACGAGCCCGAGACCGACGCCTTCGGCGGCCCGGACGGTATGGCCGTCGCTCATGAGGTGTTCTGCGCCGACAGCCCTCCCGCCTTGGCCGAGACCGGCAGCCCGCACGCCAAGGAACGCTGCGTGCTGCTGCTGTCCACCATGTACCGCGCCGCCGGACTCGACCCGTTCGAGATCGGCGACGTGTGGGCGAAGCTCGCAGCCCTCCGCCCGCTGATCGACCCGCCGCAGGACGCGGCCCGCCGGACGGCAGCGATCGGCGCCATGCGGCGCCTGATGAACGCCGACGCCGCGCAGCGACAGGCCACCGAACCGGGCTGGGCTGAGCGGGTCACCGCGTTCGCCGACGCCGGCCGCCGCCTGGCCCGGCTCGCGGCCGGCGGGCACCTGACGCGAGGCCTGCGCGCGGTGCTCGCCCACCACGCCATCTTCGCGTTCAACCGCGCCGCCGTACCCGTGGCCGAGCAGGCCGCGGCGGCATGGCTGGGCCGCCGCGTCGCGTTCGGCGATGACGAACCGGCCACCGTGTCCACCCGCCAGTCCGTACCCGTAACCCCTACCGTCGAGAAAATGGAGACCACCATCACTACGACCGTCGACCCCACCGAGCTGCGCGAAGCCATGGTGGACAGGTTCACCGCCTCCGGGCACCTGCGCACCCCCGCGATCATCGACGCGTTCCGCACCGTCGAGCGCCACCGGTTCATCCCCGACGCCAGCGTCGAGGCCGCGTACGTCGATGACGCCGTGCCCGTGAAGCACGACGACGAGACCGGCGAGATGATCTCGTGCATCTCCGCGCCGTCCATCGTCGCCACCCAACTGGAGCAGCTGGGCGCCCGCCCCGGCGACAAGGTCCTGGAAGCCGGGGCCGCCACCGGCTACAACGCGGCCCTGCTCGGGCGGCTCGTCGCCCCGGACGGTCACGTGTGGACCGTCGACGTTGACGAGGACCTGGTGGCCAGCGCGCGGAAGAACGTGGCGGAGGCGGGCGTCTCGAACGTCACCTGCGTCCTTGGTGATGGCGCGGCCGGGCTGCCCGGCCATGCCCCGTTCGACCGGATCCAGTTCACCGTCGGCACGGGAGACGTCCCCGTCACGGTGCTGGACCAGCTCGCCCCCGGCGGCCGGGTGGTCATCCCGATGCGGATCCGCGGCAGCATCTCCCGCTCGTTCGCGTTCGAGCGTGACGGCGAGGTCTGGAAGACGGTCTCCTGCGAGATGGCGACGTTCGTCCCGCTGCGCAAGGGCATCTGCGACGACGTCTACACGCGGGTGCTCATGGCCGGGGAAGGCAACGTCCGCCTGGAGACCTTCAGCGAGCAGCTCGTCGACCGGGAGGCGATCCGGACCGTCCTGGACGAGCCCGCCCACAAGGTCTACACCGGGGTGAAGTTCCGGCAGGGCTCCCCCTGGGAGTGGCTGTACCTGTGGCTGGCGTGCGTCCTGCCGAACGGCCTGTCCCGGCTGCCCGGCCAGCGGCCCGGCTTCACCCCGCACTTCGGCTGGGGTTCCATGGCCGCGCTCGACGGCGACTCCCTCGCCTACCTGACGGTCCGCGAGGGTGAGGATGGCGAGGGCCGGTTCTGGGAGGTCGGCGTCATCGGGCACGGCTCGCGCGCCGCCGTGCTCGCCGAGCAGGTTGCGGCCGCGATCAGCGAGTGGGACCGCGACTACGGCAACGACGCTCCGGCCCCTACCTTCCGCATGGCCACCGGCAGCGCCCGCGACCTGCTGACGGCCGCCGACCCGCGGTTCGTCATCGACAAGCCCTACAGCCGACTCGTCATCGACTGGCCGTAGAAGGAGAGCAGCGCGATGAACCCAGCGATAGCCTGCCGCATCCCCCTGGTCCGGCGGCCCAAACCGCCCGGAATGCCCCTGGACAAACGCATCGCCGAGCTCACCGCGCTGGTCGAGTCGGACGGCGCGGACCACCACGAGCGGGTGGCCCGCGCCTGCGGCGTCCTGAACTTCGCCGCGCTGATCGCCTCCGACACCGGGATGCCCGACCTTGCCGCGGACCTGTGCTGGAGGCAGCACCGCGTCTTCGCCGGGGCCGGCAGCCTGGAGCAGGACATCGCCGTGATGGCGCTGATGCCAGTGGTGAACATCGCGCGGCTGCTGATCCGCGAGGGCGACGGCGACGGCGCCTTCGAGGTGCTCCAGCGGCTGTACCGCGCCGCCCAGCAGCGCGGGACGGCGCTCATCCGCGGCCACGACGTCGACCTGTCGCCGTGGATCCGCACCGACGCCGACCACCGGAAACTCTGCGAGGAGCTGTGGGTCGCCCTGCTCATCGACGGCGCCAGAGCCCTCGCCCGCGGCGGCCGCTGGACCGCGGCGGCCGCGACCATGGCCGCGCACCACGGCATCGGCAACCGGCTCCTCGACGGACGCCAGATCAAGATCATGTCGCTGCTGGAGCAGGGCCTCCACCAGCAGGCCACCGAAATGATCGACTCCACCGCCCCGGACGAGCCGTGGGAGAACACCGTCGCGGCCATCCTGCGCATCTACTGCCGGCCGGACCCCTCCCTGGCGCCGGAGCAGGAGATCGACCAGGTGGTGCGGGAGACGCTCACGTTGATCGCGGAGCCGGAGCCGATGACGGCGGCGTTCCGGGCCCGTCTCGGCCTGACCGCGTTCGACCTGACCGCCGACCGGTCCACGCCGTGCGCCGCTGATCTGCGGGCCGCGGTCATCGACGTGGCATCCGGTGACGCCTACGCTGCCCGCGATGTCCTGGACCACCCCGTGATGCGCTCGCGGATGACCCACCGGCAGGAGGAGGTGCTCACCGCCGTGCTCGCCGCGTCGGGACTCGGCGCGGGAGTCCTGCCGGCGGATCACATGGACGCCGTCACCGCTGCGGTTCACGCAGCAGAGGAGCGACTGCGCGTCCTGCTGAAACAGCCCTCCCTTGGCCTGACGGGCGCATAGCGGGAGGCGCGGCCGGAGTAAGATCATCGGCTGCGGATGATGACCTCCCGCCGTCCTGAAGCGGCCCGCACCCAACGGCCGCGTCGAGCAGGTGGGAGAAAGATGGGTGGGGTGGCCCCGGGAGGCTGCCCCACCCGTCGCGTTACCCCGCCGTCTGCAGGAACCGCTGCGCCGCCGTGCAGCCGGACTGCGTGGCCATGCACTCCGGGCACCTGCACCCGCCCCGGTACGTCCGCGCCCGGCCGTGCTCCAGGCTCGGGTCCCGCCCGTCCATGAGCGCGCGGTAGAGCTGATCCCGCCACTCGGTGTCCCACCGGGCCCGACCGAAGGCGATCTCATGCGGCAAGCCGTACCGCTCCATGGCCTCGCTCACGGTCTCCCCGCCGGCCACCGCGGAGAGGACACCCGCACGCGCCTCGGCGGGGAAGATCAGCCCCATGGCGTCGCGACGCCACGGGGTCGATCGGTGCCGGGGCTTGTCCATGGTGTCCTCCCACTGCGAGCTGCTGTCACTGCGTGACGACCCCTCTGAAGGGGCGATGAGGCACGGTCGCGGATTCATCAGCGATACCGGCCGATCCCTCGCAGGGATGATGAGGACTTCTCTCGGCACGCTACAGCGGCGCCGCGCGGCTCTGCAAGCTCTCCTCAGTCTCGGGGCGGGTGAGGGTCGAGACGAGAACGTCGTACGGGATGCCAGCCAGGCCGAGCTCGTAGAGCAGTCGCATCCCGCCGACGTGCTCGCGCACGATCCGCGCGGCCTCGGCGACCTGCCGGGCCCGCTCGTCCGCCCGGCGCTTCGCTTCCTCGGCCGCCGAGGGCAGCCGCAGGGCGGCGGCCATGAACCCGCGGACGACGTGGCCGCACCGGTAGCGCGCCCACCCCGGGCCGTTGATCGAATGACGCATCTCCACGAGCTCCGCGGACAGGCAGACCGGGCAGCACGGCAGGTCCCGCCGGTTCATCGGCGCCTCCGCCGGTACAGGCTTTTGACCCGGTGGGCGGCCGGGTGGGTGCGGCCGGTCCGGCGCCGGTACGCCCGCCACGACCTGGAGTCCGGCCGCCACGGCAGGAGATCGAACATCAGCGTTCGGGGAGTCGACCAGTCAGGCAGCATGCGGCTCCAGTCGTCCACCGGCCAGGGCCCGAGGGTCATGTCCGGGAAGTCGAGCGGTTTCCGCTCCCCCGCGAGCTGGAGGCCGGCGCCGTCCAGCACGCCGAGCGGCTTCCACGTGTCCGGGTGGTCGACGTCGCTGTCCTCCGGAATGACGTACAGCGTGACGGGCCCCTTGAGGAGCAGCGGAGCGGACGCCACGCGGCTCTCCACGATCGGGATCCGATACAGGCAAGGGGAGACAGCTTCCGGGAGCGGGCCGGGGTCGACGTCGAGCACGCCGGCGGGGACCTCACCGCCTCGGGCGTAGGAACCGGAGTCGGTCACCGCCGCCTCCGCCGGATCTTGGTGATGTAGGAGCGCTTCGCCCGGTGCAGGCGACGACGCGCCGCCTCCCCTTCGGGGCATTCCTCGGTATGGCGTCCCCGCTCACACCACATGCACCACGAGTCACCGCACCACAGGCACCGAGGCCCGTTGTGGATGTGCCACTCATGAGCGAAGTAGTCGACCTCGCCGTACTCGTCGCGCTTGAATCGGTGCTTCACGGCAGCCACTCCCGCCGGTGGCCGGGGAAGTCGAACCGGTACGGCGCGGCCACCATCCGCAGCGTCCGGCACGGGTACGGCCCGCCGCGACTCCCGCACTCCCGGCACTCCTGGACGGCCTCCGGCGCCCTCCACCTGCCCGTCGTGCGGACGATCTCGACCGGCTGGTGCCAGCCGAGCAGCGCCACGTCCGCCTCTCCACGATGGCCGACGAACGGCGGCTCCCCAAACCGGCCAACGCGATCAGCGATCGCCTCCTTCAACCACTGCCGGAACGCCGCCGTCGACGCCTGCGCCTCGGCCGGGATGCCGGGCGGCTCGTAGACGACGCCGTACCGGCCGCACGACTTGCAGGTCCCGGTGATCGGCTGGCCCGGCTCCGGCACGGGCAGCCGCCAGTCGAGTTCGACGGGGAGCCGGTCGATGGGGTGCTCGGTGCTGGACCACCAAGAGCAGAAGCTCTCGGGCCCGTGCTGGACGAATCCCATCACGCCTCACCCCGCAGACGGGCCAGGAGGTCAGCGCGGCTCTGCTCCTGCTTGCGCTTCCGCTCGCTCGAGAGGACGCGGTCCACCGTACGGAAGAACCTCCGGACCGTCCGGTCGGGGCCCGCGGCGGTGACTCGGTGGTGGCGGAACAGGAGAGCGCCGTCGTGCTGGTGGGTGACCGTCAGCCCGAGGTGCTCGCCGTACAGGGTGATCCGCCGGAGCAAGCGGCGGCCGCCGCCGAGGGTGACGAACCACAGGCTCATTCCGGGGTTGTCGGCTCTCACCGGCTCACCTCGGCTGGGGCGGGCTTGGCGTCCTGGGGGGCTTCGTCCCATTGGTAGCCGCAGCAGCGGCATTGGCGGGCCATCCGTTCGGGCCGGGGCCCGTCGACCAGGACCTCCGGGTTCCACGGAAGGGCGATCGGCCCGCGGGCCGGTCGGTGTTGGGTGTTTGCGCCGGTCGCGCCGCACTTCAGGCAGTCGGTGTCCGGGCCGCTGTACGGCGGCAGCACGGCCGCATCGGGGGGTTGGGGCATGCTCTGGCTTCCTCTCCAGGACGGCGGGGAGAGGAAGCTAGAGCATTTCGTGCTTAACGTCGCATCGGCAGGTCAGGGTGCTTTCGGCGTTGCACCCTGAGTCATCAGGCCGCCCGCTGCATCGAACTCGTACAGCGCCTTCCCGAGCATCTGCGCAGAGAACAGGAGGTCCAGCTCCTCCGGGCCGAGCCCGCCGCTGGCGAGCCGGGCAGACAGGTCTTCGGTGGCGCCCAGCGACTTATGGAAGCGGTGCGCGGCACCGTGCACGTTGAACAGCATGGGCTTCCGCTGCAGGGCGGCAGCCAACGCCTGGCGGGCGTCTTCGTAGTCGCTGGTCGCACCGAGATTGGCCGGGTCGGCGTTGGCCGCCAGCTCAGCGCACTCCATGGCATGAGCGACCACAGAGCGCCACAGCGCGTTCCAGTCCTTGGCCGTCGAGTCGCCGGCCGGGCCGGTCTGCTCCGGGGAGGTGGGCATGCGGTTCCTTCCTGTCTGCGCCGCGTGGCGCTCGTTCAGCCGCTCCGGCGGCCGCGTGAGCGAGTCTCATCTTCCTGTCTGGCGGGCGGCTTGTCCCGCTTTCGTACGACTCCGGGAAGCGGGACCGCGGGCGGTGTGCGCAGCTGGTCGACGGCCTCGCGGCGGCGTCGCTCCGGCCGCCGGTCGTAGCGGGCGGTCGTGGTCGGTGAGGCGTGCCCGGCGAGGGCTTGGGCGGTGGCCAGGTCCACGCCGGAGTCGAGCAGCTCACCGATGAACGTGCGGCGGAAGTCGTGCGCGGCCTGCGGTCCGACCCCGGCCTGCTCGCCGCGCAGGTTGAGGACGTCGCCGACCGTCCGCCCGTCCATGTGCGCCGGGCGGCCCTGGGCGTCGCGGCGGATGTGGCCGCCGCGCGGCGTGAACGGCGTGAATAGGCCCCCGGGCTCGCGGCCGCGCACCGTCAGCCATGCCTCGACGCGGGCGACGGCGCTGGTGGTGATGTAGACGAGCCGTTCCTTGTCCCGCTTGCCGCGTACCCGCAGGGAGCGGGCGGCCGGGTCGTAGTCGGCCAGGGCGAGCCCAGCGAGCTCTGCCCGCCGGACCCCGGAGGCGTACAGCACGGCGATGATCGCCGCGTCCCGCAGCGCCACCCGGCGCAGGACCTCTCGCCGGGCACGCTCGCGCGGGGTCTCGTCGTCGGGCCCGGCCAGGACGGCGTCGGCGTCGCACTCGGCGAGCAGCGCGCCGACCCGCTCGATCGGCAGGTGCTCGCCGGCAGGGAGTCGCGTGCCTTTGAACGGGTCGAGCCGTACGGCACGGTCCTTCTCCTCGGCGCTCATGAGACCGAGCTGCCACGCCTGGTCGAGGATCTGCCGGAGCGCCACCAGATGCTTGTTGCGGTAGGCCGGTGACCAGGGCTCCCCCTGCTTGTTGGTCTGCTCGGCGAGGAGTTCCCGGAGCCGGATGGCGTGCTCGTAGCGCAGGAGATGCCAGCGGACGTTCTCCCCGGTGATCGACAGCACGGCGGGGTCGGGCTTGCCCGTCTCCGGGTCGGTGCCGTTCGGATCGCGGCCCGCGAGGATGCGGGCGATCCGGTCGAGGCAGCCGCGCATGGTGCGCTTGGACTCTACGGAGTCGAGGGAGGCGAGGTAGGCCAGGTAGGGGTTCCGGAGGGAATCGACGGGCGTCACCACGGCGGGCAGCGCATCGCTGCCCGCCGTGGTGGTCTCGGGGAGGTGCTCGTTCACCGAGTGCTCTGCCTGGTCTTGCTCACGTGTGCTCCTGCTCGCGCTTCTCGGCGATCTCGGCGAGCGCCGCCAGCAGGAGTTCCCCCATGGTCAGCTCCTTGCCATCCAAGAGCTGGTCCAGCTCGTAGGCGACGTTCGACGGCTCGTCGGAGGCGGCGCCGAGGGCGACGGCGATGCGCCGAGCGTGGTTCAGCATGAGCAGGTTCCGGTCGATGTGGTCGGTCTTCTCCTGGGTCACGGCTGCTCTCCTGGCCGGTTGGTGAGGTGGATGAACACGTCGTACTCGGTGGCGCCCCAGGGCCCGCCCGGGTAGATGACGTCCTCAACCTCCACTGAGACGGGGATCTGCACGAGGCAGGTCGCGTCGTGCTCGCCGCCCTGGATGTGGATGGTCGTGCCGTCGTCGGCGGTGAGGTCGCCGACCATGAGGTCAGTGGGGTCCTCGGGGAACAGGGTGTGCGCCTGCGCCGGGCAGCCGTGCGCGCAGGACAGGACGGGGGCCTCCTCCGGTTCACACTCCAGCATCCAGGCGTGGCCGCCGTGGCGGGCGACGCACGCGGCGATCGCCTCGCGTGCCCTCTGCTCGCCGCGCTCCATCTCCGCCTCGGTCTGGTGGGCGAGGATCAGCGTCTCCATCTCGCCATCCCTCAAGGGCGGGAACGCGGCTACCCGTCCCGTCTTGCGGTCGGCCAGGCTACGTCGCAGGATGCTCTCAGCCCACCATGAGCCGCGCTTCCGGATGATGTCGGTGACCTCGTTAAGCACCGCGGGATCGCCCGGGGCGGAGCATGCGGCCTGCGTGTACCCCTGGGCGGCGAGCTCGTCGAGCTGCTCGGAGGAGAGCGTGGTCTGCCAGGTCGTCATCAGGCATCTCCAGTAGCGCGGGCGAGCGCGGCCTTGACCGCCTCCAGGCGGCGGCCGCCGAACTTCGGGACGCCGAGGAGTTCGGCGTCGGTACGGGCAGCGAGGTCGCCGACCATGACGATCGACGCCTTCTCCAGAGGCTTGGTGACGTGCCAGGTCAGGCCGGGCAGCGCCTTGATCGGGTGATCGTCGGGCAGGCCGCTCTTGGCGACCAGCTCGGCCATGCTCTGCGTCGGGGTGCTCATGCGGGCTCCACCGCCTCCACCTGTCCGGAGGCGATGAGGGCGATGGTGCTACCGGGCTCGGCGAGCCGGTAGATCGCGGCGAGCCGCTCAACGGCGTCGGGGCGGGTGCTCGGGTCCAGGCCGAGGGCCACGGCGTTGATGGTGTTCACCGCGTCGGCGCACCAGCTCTCGGTGTCGACGTGCTTGGCGACGTCGACGGGGAGGAGGCTCACGCTGTGGTGGCGTCCACCGTAGACGGCATCGGAGACGTCGGGGGAAAGGTCCCAGGTGAGGAAGCCGGAGCGGCGCGTGGCGCGCTCCCAGACGGGGCTGGCGTCGAGAAACTGGATGAGGGCGGGGAGGGTGGCGTTGAACGGGACGAGCCGTACGGCGGTGGCGGTCATCGGGCGTCACCGCCCGCCGCGCTGACAAGCTGCTCCCACTCCGCCTTGTTGGCGAGGACCAGCGTCTCCATCTCCCCATCCTTCAGCCACGGCAGGTGGGGGAAGAGGAGGGAACGGCGGGACAGGTCGCGCATCAGGATGCTTGCGGCCCACGTCTCGCCTCGCTCGCGGAGCAGTTCCTTGAGCTGGGCGACCGTGTCGGGGTTCACGAAGGGGGAGCGGCCGGCTTGGGCGCGGCCCTGGGCGGCGAGTTCGGCGAGCCGTTCGGGCGACAGGGTGGTCGGCAGGTCGCTCATCGGGCGTCCTCCGCTCCGGTGGCAATGGCGACCAGTTCGGCGGCGAGGGAGTCGGGGATGCCCGCTCCGCGCGTGCGCGCCCACTCGGTGATCTCGACCAGGCGGCGGAGGGGCTCCTGCGGGGTGGTGGTGGGCAGGCCGAGCGCGACGGCGTTGATGAGGCGGGCAGCGGTCTGGCAGATCTTGCGGTCCTCGGAGACGAACCGGGGATCGTCGTTGGCGGGGATCTCGATGTGGTCGTGCGGCCGGGAGAAGGAGGGGTGCCGGTAGTAGGCGTACTGCGGGCCGAAGAGGACGCACTCCCATTCGGGGTGGGCGTCGAGGTACTCGGCGAGCGCCGCGCGGTTGGCGTCGAACGGGACGAAGTCGTTGTGCACGCGCTTAGGTCCTTTCGTGCGTCCTGGGGCTGTCGCGGGCGGGCCGGTCGGGGACCGCTCCCCGGGGCGGGCCGCCCTTGGCATGATCATAACAGTTTTATCGGTGGGAACACTAATTCCCGGAAATAAAAACCTGAGAGATTTACCAGCGCCACTAACAGCAGCACTAGTAGCGTGACTCTCATGCGAAGTATCATCACGAGTATGAGTACGACGAAGAACGGTTCCTACAGCCTGAGCGAGGTCGCCCACGGGTTCATCGAGTCCGGCGCCGAGCGTGACGGGCTCAGCAAGTCGGCCTGGGTCGAGAAGGCCGTCACCTACTACGCGCTCGTCACCGGCGCGCCCACCACCGCGGCCGCCGACGACTTCGCCGAGGCACTCGCCGACGAGCACGAGGCATCCCTTGCCGACGATGAGTCCCGCGAGCGAGGCGCCGCGTGATCCAGCTCCAGACCGGCGGCGTCTACCTCTACTCCCCCAAGGGAATCGACCGCGAACGGCTGATGCTGGTCATCTCCGCCCCCGGCGTGCTCGACTCGCGCCGGCGCTTCATCACTGGCCTGACCGTCCTGTCCGCCCACGACGGGGACACGCTCACGGTGCCGATCACGGTGAGCGGCGCCCGCCGCTACGTCAACACCACTCAGCCGATGCGCCTGATCCGCGACTGGTTCATGGAGCACCACGACGTCCTCTCCCGCCAGGAGATGGAGGCCGTGCGGGCGATGCGGCGCATCGCCGAGGACCTGTAAGCAGGGATGAACGCCTGAAAGGGCTCAGGAGCCGCCGAGGCCGCTCCTGAGCCCTTGCCCTTTGGCGTCCCGAGTTCGCCCGCCAGCGTCCGCTACAGAGAGATCATTTAGCGGTGATCGCCGGATGCAAGCCGGGCATGACGCCAGGAACCCCCTGAAACGGGCCTACGCGATCTCTCGCGTGACGGGCTCGTACCACCAGCCCCACGCCACCGGAGCCTCCCCCGCCCCCGCGGGAAGAGGATCCGGCGCGCTCTGCTCGCCTCCGGCGGGAGCATCGTCCGGCTCGCCCGTGGGCTCCGGAGCGGGCGCGCTGCTCTGCGTCGGAGTCGGCTCCGGAGCGGGCGACTCGCTCGGCGGGTCCGTGGGCGTCGGCGCGGGCGCCGAGGTCTCCGTCTCGGTGGGAGTCGGCTCCGGCTCCGCCGTGGGCGAGTCCGTAGGCGTCGGGGTGGGGGCCGGGTCCGCAGTCGCCGTCCCTGTAGGCATCGGCGCCTCCGTGGGCGTCGGCGCGGTGGTCGGCTCCGGAGGCTTCGGCTTCTCGGTAGGCATGGGTGCGGGCACCGACGTCGGCTCCACAGGGGCCGGGGTCTCGTGTGCCTGCGTGGGCGTCGGCGCGTGAGAAGCAGTAGGAGTAGGTGCCGGGCTCGCGTCGCTGGTCCGGTGCGTCGGCGAAGGCGTCGACGCGGGCGTCGTCGCCGGTGCCGACGCCGGCACCCGCTCGGCGCCGACGTCCGGTTCGGCCGCCGCGGTGTCGGCAGGCTTTGGGGGCTCCAGCGTCGGCGTTGGCAGGGGCGTCGGCGGAGCGCCGGCCGAGGCGGGTACCTCACTCGGTGCCCCGGTCGGCGTCTCTGCGGGGAGCGGTACGACCGGCGGCACCAGGACCGGGCCCGGGTCCCCGCCGTCCAGGCCGAAAGCGGCCGCGATCGGCTTGGTCACCGTGTCCGCCACGACGGTCTCGACGGCGCGGACCACGGGCGCACTCGCCGCACCCATGGTGGCCACGACCACCGTGGCGGCCGGCGCCGAGACGCCCGCGGTGGCCTGCACACCGATGATGGTCGAGGCGACGAACTTCCCGACCGCCGTCGCCACCGGACCCGACGCCTGCGCGGTCGTCGTTCCGGAGGCCGCCGACAGCACGCTCGTCAGGCCGGTACCGCTCACCGGGTCCACGGCGGGGAGCGGCAGAAGCGCGCCGTTGCTCATCAGCGCCGTGTGCACGGTCGAGGTGTAGCCCTCCACGGCGGCCCGCGCCGCGACGTAGGCCGGGCCCACAGCGGCGGCGGCTCCGCCGAGCCAGTGCCGCAGCCGCCGGTAGATGATCGTCAACCGCGCCGCGTCCTGCTCGTTGCGGACCTTCTGGCGGACGGTGGACAGGGTGAGGACGCTGCTGCCGCCCTGCTCCGCGGTGGCCTCGGGCTCCATGATGTTGCGCAGGTAGGCGGCGCGTTGCTCCTCTTCGGCCTCCTCCAGCAGTCCCAGGAAGTCGTCCACGATGTCCGCGGGCAGGGTGTGCTGGTGGGCCCAGGTGCGGGACCTATTCCCGGCTCGGGCCCCGATGCGGTGGTAGGGCATGCCCTGCACGCGGGCCATGCGGGTGACGGCGAGGTCCTCCAGCTTCCGGTAGACCTCCATCCGCTTGTTGTGCTCGGCGACCTCCTGGTCCATCGCGTTCCGGATGACCTGCCAGAAGGCCAGACCCTCGTTGCGCTGAGCATCATCACCGGTTGCGCGCTCGACGGCTTGCTCATACAGGTGGGCGGAGAGCTCAAGGAACAGTCTCCGGCCGTCATGGTCCAGTTGCAACGCGGGTCTCCGAGGCGTGATGTCGCTGGGGCTGGGGGTCGAGCTGGCCGTGTGACACAGGCCAAACCCCCAGGTCGTTCATCAGTTGTTAACTACGGTGTATGCCTTGTCCCAGGTCAGGAGGTTTTAGTTAAATTCCGGGGGCTACTGTGTCCGGAAACGATACGATATGTCAACCGGATCGCGTCATGGACCACCCGAGGGGTAACGTCTCCACCGATCCGCCCTGTATCGACCTGGAAGGCAGCAGAGTGCCCACGTTTGCAGACCGGCTCAACCGGATCTGGGAGCAGGTTCCCCGCGAGGACGGTAAGCCGTACACCCTGCAAGAAGTGGCCGACGCTCTCGCCAAGGCGGGCACGGAGGTCTCGGCCGCGTACCTGTCGATGCTGCGCTCGGGGAAACGGCCCAACCCATCTCCGGAGCTGAAGGAGGCGCTGGCGAAGTTCTTCGGCTTCGATGACGCCACCGTCTTCGCCGACTCCCCAGCCGGCGCGCGGATACGGCAAGAGCTGAGCGAGCTACGGGCGATGAAGGAGTCAGGGCTGCTCGACCTCATGCGGGAAGGCAAGATCGCCGCCTTCGCGCGCACGGCCGCCGGACTACCGGAGGCTGACCTCGACACGCTCCAGGCCGTCGTCGAGGCAATGCGCAGGGGGGCGGGCCTCCCCGATACCCGCCCCCCGAGCCAGCCCGGCCCCTGACCGCCGTACCGTTGCGCGGCATTGCGCTCTTTGATCAAGGTGTGCCTGCATGCCCAAGTTCGACCTGTCCGCGACCTTGCAAAAGATCGGCCTACCTCGCCGACTCACCGCTCACACCCTGATCGACCACTACGCCCATGCGCTGGGACGCGACATCCGCCTCTCGACCCTGCCCGGCCTCTCCGCCTCCATGGGCTGGTGCGGCCTATGGATCCGCGGCGAGGACCTGGTCGACTACATCTTCGTTGACCAGGCCGCCGCCGCCGTACCCATCTTCGAGACGCACATCGTCGCGCACGAGCTCGGCCATGTCGTCGCCGGACACGATCAGGGCGCCACTGCGGAAGCCAGCCTCATCGCTCTCTTGCAGGCCCGGTTCCCGGCCTTGCCGCCTCACGTGGTCGTCCGGGCTGTGATGGCCCGCACCACCTACGAGCTGGAAGCCGAGCAGGAAGCGGAGCGTTTCGCCACGCTCGTGATGGCCCGCGCCAACCTTCAATCCCGATCCCCCATCGGGCGTGCCGCTGAACAGGCGCTGAACCACTGGAAGGACTAACCCCTCATGTCGAAAGCGGAGCTCTTTCACCTGATCGTGATGGTGCCCATGTGGCTGGTCGTCGCTTGGCGTACCCGATCAGCGAACACCCCAGGCCTTCCCCGTCAACGGTGGCTCATGTACCTGGGCATCACGCTGACGTGGACGTTGTCCTCCCCCACCGTGCTCGGGCCCTGGTTCGACCAGGTCGACGCCTGGGCGGGGTGGCCCCTCATCTCCGGTGTGAAACGGGCTGTAGCCGTCTTGTCCGGTGCGTCGCTGTGCGGCTTGTACTTCACCATCGCCCAACGGCCTACCCGCTGGGTATGGCCCACCGCGCTGGCCACCCTCGTCGTCATGGCCGGCGCGCACTTCGCCTCCGGTCACACGGTCGGTGCCATCGCTGACTGGGACGGCTCCATGGCGGGCCGCGTCTACTTCACCGCCTACGAGCTGTTCCTGGCCGTGACCTTCGCCAGCGCGGGCGGTGTCAGCCTGTGGCACGCGGCCACCGGCCGCGGAACCCGACGAGACATTCGCATCGGCATGGCCATCCTCGGCTGCGGCACCATCATCTGCTTCCCTGTGGCCTTGTACATCCTGTGGTGCCTGCTGGTCGCCGGGCCCGGCGTCTACGTCGACCAGCAGTTCCGCGGTATCCAGGGGGCGATGATGCTCGCCAGCGTGGCCGGCTCGATCGTGTTGGAGGTCGGCGCCGCGAGGCACTCCCGCCGAGTCCGCCGCCTCCTGAACGACTTGACGCCCCTGCACTCCGCGGCGGCCGCGATCTTCCCCGAGCGGGTGCTGCCGATGCCCAGCAGCGAAGAACAGCTGATCCGGCATGTGGTGGAGATCCGCGACGCTCAGGCCGGCCTGGCTGCCTTCCACCCGGACCCCGCTCCCGAGTCCGATCCGCAGGCGGCGGCCCAGTGGTTCGCCACGGCGATCGCTAACCACGCTGCAGGGGAGAGCGTCTCCAGGAGCGGGGTGGCGGTGGCCACCCGCGGGGCGCGGCAGGAGTTCATGGACGAGGCGAAATGGCTCGGCGCCGTTTCGCAGTCCTATGCGCGCATCGCGGCAGGGCAACGGTGACGTCCAGTACGGACGCGGCGACGCGCACTCACCGCGTCGCCGCGGTGACCTCAGCGGTCCTCGGCCCGAGCGTCCTCGGGCCGGTCCTGCCGCCCCTGGCCGGGACGCTTCAGGCGGGCGGCGTGGGACTGCTGTGGGGCCTCGCCACCACGGTGGCGTGCGTCATCGCGCCCTTGGTCGTGATCAAGGCGATGGATGACAAGGGGAGTCCCCTCAAGAGGACGCTTCCGTTGGTCATCGCGGCCGGCATCCTCCTCGCATGCCTGGTCGTCTTCGTCGTGGCGGGCGCGCCGCCGGTCCTGGTGAGCCTCGTAGCGTCGATCCTGACCGGCTTCGTCGTCAAGATCCCCGTGGCGCGCGTATGGAATGTGTCCTGGCACGCCTCATCAGTCGCCGGGTTCGGCGTATGGATGGTCTACCTCCTCGGGCCGTGGATGCTGCCTGCGGCAATCGCCGCGAGTGCGGCGATCGCCTGGTCGCGGGTCCGCCTCGGCGAGCACACCCCCGCGCAGGTGATGGTCGGCCTGGCGCAGGGAGCCACGACGCCGCTGCTCATCCTCGCGATCTTCAGTTAGAAAGCCGAGCAGATGTCGACATTCAGTACGTGCCTGCGCCAGGTGTGGCAGGCAGTCCCTCACCCTGACGGCCGGGAGTACGCCGTCGAGGAGGTCCAGGCGGGGCTGGCGGCCGCCGGCATCCGGGTGGATGCGGCGGCGCTGCAGGACCTTCTGGAAGGCGTCCGGCCGCGGCCCGACGAGGCCACCGTGGCGGCCATCGCGGCGTTCTTCGGTTTCGGCGCCGACGTCTTCGCGGACTCCCCCGCCGGGGAGCAGATCCGGCGCGAACTCGCCGACTTCACCGAGCTGCGCGCCTCGGGGGTCCTCCAGGTGCTGCGCGAGGCTCAGATCAAGCACCTGAACTTCCGGGGGTGCACAGCCGATGGGAATCCGCGGCTGGCGATCGAGGCGCTGGCGCAGGCGCTGAAGGCCGCCCAGGCGCCGCCCGAGCAACCGTAGTCAGCCGTCCCGTACGCGCCCGGCCGGGGAGAGGGAGGGCTGCTATACGCTGACTTGATCATTTCGCAAACATGAGACGCTGTCATCTTTGTGTCTGAAAGAGGCTGGTGCGTGGAGCGAGACACGTTCGATCCTCATCGGATCTTGAAGCAGATCGGGCTACCCCACCTCGTGACCGCGGAGACCCTGGTCGACCACTTCGGCGCCGCGCTCGGCCGGACCATCCAGCTCGACGTCATCACCGGCCTGACCCGCTCCGGCTGGTGCGGCCTGTGGGTGCTGGGCGGCGACGGCATCGACTACCTGTTCATCGACGCTGGCTATGCCCGCATCCCGGCGCTCAAGGCGCAGGTCGCCGCTCACGAGCTGGGGCACATCGTGGCCGGGCACGACCAGTCCGCTACCTCTGAAGGAAACGTGATCTCCCTGCTGCAGCAGAGTTTCCCGCACCTGCCGCCCGCTGTGATCGCCCGCGCGGCCGCGGCCCGCTCGACCTACGACCAACCCGCAGAGCAAGAGGCCGAAGCGTTCGCCACCGCCGTGATGAGCCGGGCGGCCGCCGAAGCACGCCGGGCTTCGGGGGCCACCGGGCGCCGCGCCGAAGGCGTCCTAGGGCACCCGCTGGGCGGCGGCCGTGGCTGAGGCCCGGCAATACCTTGTGCTGGCCGTGCTGTGGGCCGTCGTCGTGTGGCGGGCGCCGGCTGTCCGCCGTTCCAATGCCGCCCGCTCGCTGTGGCTGACCTTCCTGTCCTTGGCGGTGGGCTGGACGCTGACCCTTCCGCCCGTCGCCGACTGGTTCAACGCGCTCGTCGGCTGGGAGTTCACGCCCCTGGCCAAACGGGTGGCCATCACCGTGGGCGCCGCCTCGATCGCCGCGTTCACCATGGCCGTCACCGGCCGAAACACCCGCATCGTGTGGTTCGCGGCCGCTGCTACCGGCTGGGCGCTGGTCATCGCGCACAACGCCGCCGACCACAAGGTCGGCGAGATGGAGGACTGGGACGGCAGCGCCGCGGCCGGCTGGTACTTCGGCGTGTTCGACGGCTTCCTCGGGCTGGCCCTGGCCGTGTCCGGCTACGCCTCCCTGCGGTATGCGCTCGGCCGCGACAGCTCCGGCGACCCCGGCACCACCCGGCTCGGTATGGGCATCCTGGGCGTCGGCATGCTCATCGGCATCGGCTCCCCGCTCTACACGCTGTACGCCCTGCTGATCGCCGGACCCGGCTTCCTGAAACTGACTCAGGCCCGCTGGGTCATGGCGGCCTGCCTGCTGCTGTGCACGCTCGGCACCTGCATCCCGGCGGTCGCCACCGGATGGCGGCGCCTGCAACTGCGGCGGACGGTGCGAGCGCTGCGGCCGCTGCACGCCGAGCTGACCCGCCTGTTCCCTGACACCGTCATGGCTGCCGCCACCGCCGACGAGAAGCTGGTGCGCCACACCGTGGAGATCCGCGAAGCGCTGGTGGCGCTGACGCCGTACGGGCCCGGCCCGCTGTCGGAAAGCGACGCTCAGCAGGCTGCGCGCTGGGTGGCGGACGCGGCCGCCGCCTACCGCCGCGGCGAGAGGTCAGCGGCGCCGGCGGGCGCGGTGGACGTGGCCGAGCAGACCGCGCCCACCCGCACCAGCATCGAAGCCGAGGCGGCGTGGCTGGCTCAGGTGGCCCGCGCCTACGTGACCCTGCCGAGGCCGCAATGACCGCCACCGACGTCCGCGACCGGGCGGCGCTGCTGACGGCGGCCCGCTGGCTCACCGAGGTGTTCGCGCCCGCGCACTTCGTCATGGGTCTGCCGCTGGCGGTGGGCGCGGTCACCGGCGGCTGGTCCGGCCTCGGATGGGCGCTGCTGGCAGCCGGACTGTGCGGCGGTATCCCCGCCCTGGTCATCGCGGCCGGGGTGAAGTCCGGCCGGTTCGGCGATAAGCACATCACCGACCGGGCGCAACGGCCCTGGCTGATCGGCGTCATCGTCGCCCTGGTCGTGCTCGCGCTCGTGCTCCTGGTCGTGCTCGGGGCGCCGCGGGTGATGGTGGCGTGCGTGTCCATCATGCTCGCCACGCTGGCCGTGGTCGGCCCCATCACGTTCTGGTGGAAGATCTCCTTCCACACGGCGGTCGCGGCCGGGAGCGTGGTGATGCTCGCGTGGGTGCTGCCGCCCGCCCCTGTCTATGCGGTCGGCGCCGTGGTGGTCGCGGCGATCGGCTGGTCGCGGGTGATGATCCGCGACCACACGCCCGCCCAGGTCACCGCCGGGACCGTGGCCGGCGCGGCAGCCACCTGGGCGACGCTGGCCGTTCTGCTGTAGCCCTCCGGAGATATGGGTGACGCCCGGCCAGACTTCCCCGCTGGCCGGGCGTCGTCGCGTTCCGGGAACCGTTAGGCCATGGGCCTCGGACAGTGGTCTCGCTCGCGTTCGAGCTGGGCGATGCGGCGCTCGTGCGCGGCGAGCTCGGCCCGGAGTTCGTGGTGGCTCTTGGGTAGGCGGCCGGTGAGGACCGCGCCGAGCAGGATGAGCGGCCAGGGGATCGCTATCAGCAGTCCAATGGCGCGGAACGCGGCGTCCTCAGTCCAGTCATCGGGCTCGTACAGGCCGTCGTCCCGGAGGAGCGTGATCACCTTGCGCGCTACGACGACGACCCCGGTGAGGTAGATGATCCAGCCGATCACCGGGCGGGCCCGCTCTCCGCCGACCGGGCCCGCGCCTCGCGGGCCGCGGCCTTCAGCGCCTCGGCTATCTCGTCGGCCTCGTCCGGCGGCATGCATGCCTCGGAGCCGCCCCAGTCGAGAGTGACCTCGAACCAGCCGTTGACCCGGGCGCGGCCGCGGCCGGCCTTCCACTCCTCGGCGTTCACTTCTTCGCGGCCGCCTTCTCGCTGGCCTTCGCCCACGTGGTCTTGTCCACGGTGCCGGTGACGAGCAGCCCCGCGTCGGCCTGGAACTTCTTGGTGGCCGCGGTCGAGCCGGGCCCGTACAGGCCGTCCACGTCGACGTCGTAGCCGAGATCGTCCAGGCGGTCCTGCCACGCCTCGACGTCCGGGCCGGTCATGTACGGCTTGCCCTTGACGTAGACGAGCGGGCGGGACCAGGCGACGGGCTTAGCGGGCTTGCCGTCGAGCTCCTCGCGGACGAACGCGAAGAACCGATCCCAGGGGAAGCCCTTGCCCGGGTCGGTGTGGGAGCCGGTGCCCGGGTAGGCGTTGGTGACGTCGACGTGCGCGCAGAACCCCTTGCGGCCGGCGCGGACCTCGGCCGGGGTGAGCTTGCGGACGGGGATCTTGTACTTGGTCACCCAGGCGGCGGCGACCTTCGCCGCGTTGCGCAGCATGGCCAGAGAGAACGCGTCGAGCCATTCGGCGCGGGACTGGCGGGCGTAGCCGGCCATCTCGATGTGCAGGCCGTCGGCGTTGGCGTTCGGCGCGCACCACGCGGTGTCGCCGTCGTCCACGCAGCGGACGATGCTGTTGTTGTCGACGCAGACGTGCGCCGAGGTCTTCGGGGAGCTGGTGGCGAACCAGCGGGCGACGTTCTCGGCGGTGGCGGGCTTCTCCGGGGCCTCCATCGAGTGAATGACGATGAGGCGGATCGGCTTGATACGGCCTCGGTGGTAGTAGCGGGCCTGGACCTTCTTCATCGCTCCCCCGTGGGCGGCTCGGTGGTTTGTCGCCGGGGAGGATGGCGGAAAAGGGGCTTAACGTCGCGCGGGGCCGATCCGTCGAGTTTGGCTGCGGCCGAAGCGAGCGCTGTCTTACGCTCGGCTGGCTTGCCTGCCGTGGGCAGGCGTGCAAGCGGAGAGGGCCTCTGCTGTGACGATCAATCTGGCGGCTGCTGTGGTGGCGGGAGTGACGTCGATCGTGGTGACGCTGCTGGTGGAGTACGCGGCGAAGCCTCGCTTGGAAGCGCGTAAGGAGCGCATCCTCGATGCTGTTCGAGCGCGCAGGAAGCTGACCGCAACGCTGCTGGACATCGGTCTCGCGGCGGCGGTGCTACGGGAAGACTTACCGGCGATCGCTGATCCCGTAGTCCAGCAGAAGGTGCGGGCGGAGCGCGCCCGGCAGTACAAACGGCTGGAGGAGCTAGGGCAGGAGCTGGTCGACGGCTCCGGCCGCTACCTGGTGACGTTGCTCGGACTGCCCCGCCGGCTGACAGCCAATGCGGCGTTCGCGGTGCTGGGGGTGCTGATGTCGGCTCGAACGCGCCGTGATCAGGCGGAGGCCATCACGGGGTTGGTGACGCCTCTGGCCACAGTGCTTGAGACACCGCTCTGGCGACTGCTGAAGCGCGGGCGGGCGGCTCTTGAGCTGACGAGGCAGTTGGCGGCGATCCAGGAACCTTCCAGCGAGGAGCGCGCGGGGGGCGCCCAGAACGGTGTCGAGGCGCCCCCCACGAAGTTGAGTCAGTAGGGCCGGGCGAGGAGGTCGGCCTTGGAGGTGAGCCGGGCCCGTTCCGGCCGAACGAGTCCGGCTCGCGCTGCTTCGGCTTCCAGTTCCTCGAGGCCCCGGGCTGTGTAGACCGGTCCGAAGACCTCGGGGTCGCCGGTGGCCGGGTCGTAGGCGATGAGGACGTGCTTGCCCACAGGTCAGGCTCCGATCTTGACGTCGCCGATGCGGCGCTCGTTCAGGGGGAGGGTGCCCGCCCCTGCCCGGGGCGGGCCGGGGCGGGTCAGTTGTCGAGGTGGCTGTCGATGTCGGGCTCCCACGCCTCGGCGGCCGGTGCCTGGGCGGGGTCCCACGCGGGGACGGGCGCGATGTCGATCACGATCCCGCAGCCCAGGCACACGTAGATGCCGGTCTTCTCGGGGGTGATGTCGGCCTCCGGCGGAAGGACGACCGTGCCCATCTCGTTGGCGAAGTCGAAGCCGGAGCCGTGGATGTCGTTGTTGCAGGGTGCGGCGCACTTCAGCGCCTCCCACCGGTCGATGACGACGGTCGGGTAGTGCTGCCGTTCGTCAATCGCGTAGACGCGGGTGGGAACGACGATGGTCGTGGGCGCGGTGGTGGTCATGGTTGGCCTTCCTGGGGCTGTCGAGAGGGCGGAGCCGCTCCCCGGCTGTTTGGGCCGGGGAGCGGCCGGGCGGGGTTATTCGCCGGGGGTGTGGCTGGGGCAGTGGCCGACGTGGGTGCGCTCGGTGGGGCTGTGCTGGTAGCAGAGGCAGCCGCTCCGCTCGCGGGCCTCGGCGAGCGCTTCGGCGGCCGCGTCGACCTCGTAGGAGATGTCCGGGCAGACGTCGCCGCTGTGAACGGCGATGGCGAGGGACAGGGCGTTACGGGCGGTGATCTCGACCTCCTCGACGGTGGCGAAGTTGTCGGCGTCGCGGCGCTCAGCGGCCTCAAGCGCCTGCCGGGCGGGCAGGTAGAGCAGGACGAGCGCGGCCTCCACGTTGGGTCCGTGGTCGGCGGCGGTGCCGTTCGGGTCGATGCTCATGAGGTTTCCCCTTCCAGGGATGTTCGGAGACATAAGGGCTGGTGAGGGGGCCTGCGCTACCCACAGGGCAGCGCAGGCCCGAGGGGGTGTTACGCGGCGGAAGCGCCTGCCTCGATCGCGAGCCGGTTGTAGGCGTTCATCTCGACCATGTGGCGGGCGAGAGCCCGGATCGCGTCGGGGTCGAGGTTCAGCCACTCGGCGGGGGTGTTGGGGTCTTCCACGATCTCGGCGAGCGTCGGCACCTCGTCGTCCAGGGAGGCGTCCGCGAGGCAGATGACCGGGTTGCAGTCGCCGGGCTCGGCGCCGCAGTCCTCGCAGGGGCCCGCGAGGTCGGGGTACGCCTCGGCGTAGACCTCGCGGGCCTTGTCGAGGATGCGGCCGAGCTTGGGATCGTTGCCGCCGTAGGCGGGCAGGGTGAGCCAGGCGCGCAGAGAGGAGACCTTCACCATGGGGGTCAGGTGGGCGGGGAAGCCCGCGCTGATCGCGATGGAGACGATGTTGGTGTCGGCGATGCCGTCGAGCCATTCGCGCATGAGGCGGCCGAGGGTGGTGATCTCCGGCAGCTTTTCGGTGGGGAGCCCGGCGGCCTCGGCGCCGGTGAGGTAGCAGTCACGGGCGGCCGCGATGTGCTTGGCCAGCATCGGGTAGCGGGCGGCGACGGCCGGGACGACCTTGGCCTTGGCTTCGGCCTCGCGGCCGTAGGCGACGGCGTTCGCGATGGTGGCGAGGGTGGTGTTCACGGGAGCCTCCTGGGGCCGTAGGAACCGGGTGGAGCGGGGAACCGCATCCCTGCTCACACGTAGAACTGTACAGTAGATTTACTCACTGGGCAAGTGGGTGGGGCGGGAATCCGGGCGCCCGTCCCGGTGCAGGCCCGGCGGCCGGGGTGCCGGCGCCCCGGCATGCGCAAGCCCCCGCCAGCGAAAGGCCGGCGGGGGCCGCGGCCGCCCCGTGTGTTCGGGTAACCAGCCCGATGGGTGGCGGCCTGTCCCGGTCAGGAAAGGAACGGGAACGCTTGGAGCTTACGCCGTGGCGTCCACAGCGGCGCCAGAGGTGAGCTTGGAAATGGTCTGGTGGGACAGGCCCATGGCGCTGCCCGCGTCGCGGGTGGTCCACCCCTGGCCAATGAGTGTGCGGGCGGCGGCCCGGGTCGCGTCCCGCTCGGCCTGCTCGGCGAGGACGCGGGCGTATCGGGCCCGCTTGACGGCCGCCAGGGCGTCCGCGGCCGCCGAGTCAGCGGGGACGAGCTGGACGGCGACCGTGCCGGGGGCGGCCTGGAGCAGGTCGACGATGCAGAGGGTCACGTTCTGTCCGACCTCGCTCCAGGTTGAGCCCTGGGCCTGGACGGCGTGGCCCTCGGGGAGGTCTCGGACGGTGGCGGTCCACTGCTTGCCGGTGCGGGTGACGGTGGCGCGGTAGTCGGTCGCGACGACGTCGTCGGCGTCGAATTCGGTCGTGATGTCGGGCTGGCTGAGGATCTCTTCGGGGAGCGTCATGGTCATCACGGTAGGGCCTCCGACAACTCTTGTCTAGTCCGTCTTCCAGATTTTGGCGCTTGAGATTTACAAAATCCGGCCCTCTTGAGAGCCGAGCGCTTCCGGGTCCGGAAGCGGCCGTGCCCCCGCCTGGCGGGCGGAGGCACGGCCGCTCACATCACCCCGCCATCCCGGTCCGGAACGAGTTCCCCTTGGCGGGGCACGGGTTGCCGAAGTCGTCGCGGTGCGCCGGGGTCGGCGAGCCCGGCGGGACGTCCAGCCGCTTGCAGCAGAGGATGCACTGGCTCACCTTGTACTTGTTGTTCGGCATCTCGGATCCTTTCCTGACCTGCCCCGGGTGGTTAGGCCGGGGGCGAGGGGAACGACTCCCTCTCACACCTCAAACTGTACAGCATCCTTACTTAATGAGCAATAGGGTGTGCCGGAGGAATTCGTTGCTCGGCCAGGTGCGCCCGCCGCTTCCCGTCGTTCTGGACGACGGCCACGGGGGCGGTGCGGGCGAGGGGGCCGCCTCGGTCAGTCCTGCACGTCCAGGGCGATCCCGCGCGCGGGCACGCCGTGGTGCCGGGCCAGCAGCCGCGCCCCGGTCCGGTAGGTGCTCGCGGTGCCGACCGGCTCGGGCCGGAAGTCGGCGCGCACGAGGATGCCGCCTTTGCCGCGGGTGAGGGTGCCGCCCCACGCCGGGCCGATCACGCGCCGCCCGCCGATGCCGCCCCACGTCACGGTGACGTGCGTAAGCGGCTTGCCCTCCTTGGCCGGGGCGGAGACGGTGCGGGCGAGGTTGTAGGCCGCGCGGTCGGCCTCCCCCTCGCTCGGCCAGCATGCGACGTCGGCCACCTGCCCGGTCTCGGCGTCCCACCGGAAGGAGAGGAACGCCGCATGGTGGATCGGGGCGGCGGCCACGTAGGCGGGCACGCCCCACAGACGCCGGTCGCGGGTGACGACGGCGTCCACGGGCGCGCGGTCCACCAGCTCGGCGGGCAGCGCCTCGGCGGGGATCGGCACGACCGCGCCGGGGGTGAAGTAGGCGCCGGCGCCGGGCGCGGGCAGGTAGGTGGGCATGGCGCGGACTCCGCCGGTGAAGTGGTTGACGAGCGGGGCGATGACGGGCACGGGGGCCTCCAAGGTCGTAGCGGGGTGGGAGAGGGGCGGCGCGGGCCGTGCGGTCGGCCCGCGCCGGGGAGGGGCTACCAGGTGGCCAGCGCGGGCCGCTGGCGCAGGTCGGCGATGACGCTGTAGGCGTCCACCGTCCCGAGCTCCAGCTCGGCGGCCAGCGCGTGGATGGCGTTCTCCACGCGGACGAGCAGCGCGAGGCGGGCGGACCGCATCGCCGCGCGCAGCTCGTCCAGGCCCGCGCCGAGAATGCCGCTGGCCGGGTCGGCCTCCTGGGCGGCGGCGAGCTGCCGGGCGGGCTTGGCGTACGCCTCCTCGACGGCGAGCAGGGCGCGGATCTGGGTGACGGCCGCGCCGGGCTCGGCGTCGGTGTCGAGGACGTGGCCGACGAGGACGGCCGCGCGGGTCCGGCGGGCGGTCATGCTCTCGCCGTCGAGTCCGGCCGGGATGTCGTAGTCGCGGGCGGCCTTGTGCAGGCACGGGTGCAAGACGACGCCGGGGAAGCGGTCGCTCAGCTCGCCGAGGTCGGCGACGTCGCCGGACCAGTCGCCGGGCTCGCCGGACCGGGCCGGGATGTAGAAGTCGCTGGCGGGGCACTCGATCGAGTGGGCGCTCGGCTGGTTGGTCGGGGCGAGGACGACGGTGATCAGGGCGCGGGTGGCGGTGGCGGTCACGTTGGGCCTTCCTGGGGCTGTGAGGGGCGGGGAGCGGGGCGCGGGGCGGGCCGTACCGGTCGGCCCGCCCCGGGCGGGTCAGGCGGGGAACGACGGCACGGGCACGGTGTCGGCCAGTGCGCGGAACTCCTCGGGCAGCCACCGCTCCTCCGGGGTGGTCGGGGTCTGGCACCGTTCACCGATGAGCGAGCTGACCGCGCCGTCCTTCTTGCGGAGCCGGGGGCCGCGCGCGGTGATGTAGCCCTGCCATCCGGCGATGCTGTGGCGTCGCCACTCGATGGTGAGCGTCTCGGCGAGGAACCGCCGGTTGGCGTAGTCGGTGATGACGGGCGCGTCGGTGAGGATGAGCGTGGTCGTGTAGGTCGTGTAGGCGGGCCTGCTGGCGAGCGGGGTCATGCGGGTTGTCTCCTGTTCGAGGGGGTGGCCCGCCCCGGGGCGGGCCGGGGACGGGTTACTTGGGGGCGTTGGCGTAGCCGAGGTTGACCAGGCCCTGGAGGATCACCCAGTCGCGGGGCATCTCCTCGTTGGCCCACATCTCTTTGAGCCAGTCGATCGCGCCGAGCCACCGGTCGGTGCGGCCCGCGCTCTCCAGCGCCACCAGCTCGGCGTAGGCGCGCGGCCAGTCCTTGTCGGTCACGGTGGGGCCGGTGCCGATCTCGCGGAGGCGGGCGCGGCGCTGGGTGGCGTTCATGCGGGGGGCGGGCGGGACGGCGGGGGTGGTCTTCTCGGACACGCTGAGGGCCTTTCTCGGGGCGGTGGGAGGGAGGTCGGGGAGCGGGGCCCGCCCCGCGCGGTGCGGGGCGGGCCGGGCGGCTACCGGGTGGGGGCGAACTCGGCGACCTTTGCGCCCCACTTCTCGACCAGGGCGGGCAGGGCGGGGACGCCCTGCTGGTCGCCCTTGGTGTAGTCCCAGATGACGCGCTTGGTTCCCCAGCGGGGGCGCAGGTCGCCGTTGGGGAGGATGTCCCAGCTACCGGCGTGCATGGCCGGGTCGGCGCTGCGGAGGACTCGCTCGGCGGCGTCGAAGCCGAGGCCCGGCCGCATGAGGGCGAGGAGGGTGATCGCGCGGTCGCGGGTGTACTCCTCGGTGGCGATGAGGATGTGCAGGTCCTCGGCGAGGTCGCGCAGGTCGGCCATGGTGAGCGCCTGGTCGGTGGTGGTGAACATTGGGGCCTCCTGGGGCTTTGGGGCGGGGACCGCTCCCCGCTCACATCTCAAAATGTACAGGAGGTTTACTCAATGGGCAAGTGGGTGGGACACCTTTTCGGGTGGGCGCTCACCGCGCCCCGCGCCTGGATCGGCCGGGGCGAATCGTCGGGACATGCCGGTCACCCGGGCGTCCCACCCGCTCGCCTGCTCAGATGAGCGTCGTCACGGTCGTGTGACAGCAGTCCGTGACGGTCTCCCCGCTGTCGCCCAGCGTGGTCACGGGCGGGTCATCACCGCCGCACGTCGGGCACTCGGCGAGGTAGCCGCGCCCCGGCTCGGCGTCGTCCTCGTCCGGCTCGGCGAGCGCCAGAAGCGCCGCGTCGGCCACCACGGTCACCCGCCACGCGTTGAACGGGCCGTGCTGGTCCTGGCGGACATGCCGATCGGCTGCGACGGTGGCAAACAGGCCAGCGTTCTCCAGCCGTGAGGCGACCATGCGGGCTTCGGCCTCGCGCCGGAAGCTGCCCGCCGGGAGGAGCTCGGCGTCCACCTTGCCCGTCTGCCAGCGGCCATAGATCACGTACGCCGGGCCGTAGTACGCGCCGACCCCGTCCGGCTTCCACGCGAGCTCACCCTCGGCGAGCTGGATGCCGTACAGGTGGGTAAGCGCCGGCGCTTCCGGCGGCGCGGCCGGGTGGGCGGCGAGTCGGGCGCGGATCTCGGTCTCGGGGAAGTCCATCAGGTGCCTTTCAGGCCTCGGGCGGGGCGGAGTCGGGCCTAGCGGCCTTGGCCGGGCACGGTCGCGGGGTGGGCGCGGCCGTGCCCGGCCAGGGGCGCTAGCGGCCGATCAGGGCGCGTACGGCGTCGGCCAGCTCGGTGGCGGCGTCGATCTCGGCGTCGCCGCTTTCGCCCTCAATCGCGGCGTCCCACGCGTCGAGGAGCTCGGCGAGTTCCTGGCGGGCGCTGGGGTCGAGGGTGATCGGCTCGGTGTGGCTGGTCATCTCGGTTCCTCCGGTGGGGCGTTCAGGGGAGGGAGGGGGCTCCCGGCGGGTGGCCGGGAGCCCCGAGGGGGTCAGTCCTTGGCGAGGGCGTCGGCGGCGTGGCGGCCCTTGCCGTTGCGCCGGGTCAGGAAGGTGAAGGCGAGGGCGAGGGCTCCGAGGGTCGGCAGGAGCACGTTGCCGATCGCGCCGAGGGCGGTGGCGAGGGTGCCGTCATTGGCGACGGTGTGCATGGCGACCGGGACGGCGGCCGTGGGGGTGGTGGACGTCGCCGGGGCGGCGGCGGCCGGGGTGGTGGTTCCGGCGGGGGCCGGGGCGGTCTCCTCCTCGGTGGGGGTGGTGGGCGTCGCCGGGGCGACGTAGACGGGGGCCGGGGTGTCGGCGGTGGCCGTCACGGTCGCGGTCGCGGCCGGGGTGGGGGTGGGGGTCGCCTTGGGGGTGCTGCCGGGCACGGTGCCGGGCTTGGCCGTGGTGGTGGCCTTGGGCTTCGGGGTGGCGGTGACGGTCACGGTGACCTTCGGCTTGGGCGTCTCGGCGGCCGTGCTGGTCTCGGCGGGCTTGGCCGTCTTGGTGGGCTCCGGGGCCGGGGCGGGCTTCTCCGGGGCGGGGGTCTTGGTGGGCTCCGGGGCCGGGGCGGCGGCGACGGTGATGGTCACCGTGTCCACGGTCGCGCCCTTCCCGGCGGCGAGGGTGAGGGTGTGCTCCCCGGCCTGGGCGGGGGTGTAGGTGCCGGTGAAGCTGGTCGGGGCGCACATCGGGTCGGCCGGGGCGGCGGCGACCAGGAGGGTCGAGCCGTTCGGCGCGGTCGCGGTGATCTTGGCGTCGCACACGTTGGCGACGTCGGCGCTCACGGTGAGCGCGGTGCCCTCCTTGCCGGTGGTGGGGGCGGTGAGGGTGCCGCCGTTGTCCGCGTGGGCGGTGGCGGGGGTGAGGAGGGTCGCGGCGGCGGCGAGACCGGCGAGCGCGAGGGTCTTGAGAGAGCCCATGGTGGGTCCTTCCTGGGTGGTGGGGGCGAACCGCATCGCCCCGTTCACATCTCAAACTGTACAGGTGATTTACTAACGACGCAAGACGATCCCCCCGTGTAGACGGATCAATAAATCTGATGTACAGTTTAAAGTGTGAGCGGGGATGCGGTTCCCCGCCCCACCGATCCAGGAGGTCACCATGCTCGCTCTCGCCCTCGCCCTGATCGCGGCCAGCATCGCGCAGGCCATCACCACCGGCCTCGCGGCCACCCGCCCCGCCCCGGTCACCATCTGCGGCGAGAACCTCGCGGTCGCCCTGGTCGCCACCAAGGGACCGAACGGGATGGAACCCACCCACTTCTGCGGCGAGTGCGGCCTGAACCTCTGGCTGGTCGAGGACGGCGCTTCGGTGTGGTGCCCGGACTGCACAGACGTCGAGGCGACGGAAGCCCGCTACCCCGCTTACATGTGACCCCGCCCGGGGGCGGGCGGAGCGGTCCGCCCGCCCCCGGCACCCCGCACAGCCCCAGGACCCCCGTACAGCCCCGAAAGGACACACCCCGTGTCGATCACCCTGCCCGCCGCCCTCGCGCCCACTCCGGCCCCGTACAGGCTCCACCTGGACGTCGCGTGCCCCGAGTGCGAGAGCACCGACCCGAGCACCTACGAGGCCGGGCTCGACGGCGACCAGATCGTCACCGGCTGCTGCGGCGCGGACCCCGTCGCCTGGACCTGCCGCACCTACCACGTGTTCGTCTACCTCTCCCCGGAGGGCGAGGAGCCGGAGGAGTGCCCGCACTGCGGCACCTGCCGGTAGCCCGCCCGGGGCGGCGCGCACCGCGCCGCCCCTCCTTCCCCCATGACTCGCTCGCCCTCGGAGGCAATCCCGTGATCTCCCCCACCATCACCGACCTTGGCCCGGTCTGGGTCGTCCCCTCCTACGTCGCCCACAACGCGGGCACGTTCGACGTCACCGTCGAGATCACCCGCGCCGTCTGGGACGGCCTGGTCCAGAACCCCGACCTCCTCGACGGCGACGACTTTCAGGACCGGCTCAACCTGCTGCTGCGAGACGCGTACGAGGTCGCGAACACGACCGACGACGAGCGCGCCCCGCTGAGCGTGGCCCGCAACCGCACCAACGGCGAACGGTTCGTGACCGAGCTGACGATCCAGCTCAACGACGCCGACGACCCGGGCAGCCGGATCGTGCTCGCGCTCGCCTCGCAGCTGCCCGTGGACGCTCCGAGCCGCGCTGACCGCCTCGCCTCCGGCGACCTGGTCGAGGTCCCCGCCGACCTGGCCCGGGAGGCGGGCCTGCGGTTCCCGGTCGCGCTCACCCGGGCGGCGTGGGAGGACTGCGTGGCCTGGAGCGACGCCGACAACCGGCGTAAGGGCACCGTGCAGGACGAGACCGGCCGCCTGTGGGATGTGCTCTGCGCGGCCCGTGGCGCGCTCGTGGGGATGCCGCGCGCCCACCGCCGCGCCGCCGTCTCCCTGGTGCGGACCCCCCGTGAGCGCCGCATCCGCAAGGCGCACCCGGCCACGCTGCACGTCTCCGTGATCCGCGAGAACGGCCAGCAGGTCATCACCATCTCGCACCCCAGCGAAGCCTGATCCCCCGCGGGGCGGGCCGACCGCACGGCCCGCCCCGCCCTTCCCCCTGTCTCGACTCTCTGAACGGAGCACCACCATGACCGAGGTCCCCACGATCGAGGAGATCCGCATCGCCCTCCTGCAGCAGGACCGGGCCGCCCGGCTCGGCTGGACCGCCGCGCACGCCGACGCCGTCGCCGCGGCGGCCGCCGGCGACTTGCACGCCGACGCGCGCGGCTTCTACCGCACCGGCCGCCACGGTGGCCGAGGCCGCGCCGTCGCTCGCGCCCGCATCCGCGCCCTGGCCGCCGCCGGGTTCCTCACCATCGACGGCCCGACCGTGACCCCCACCGACGACGGCCGCGATGCGCTCGCCGCGTGGACCGCCTACCCGCCCGCCCCGGCCGACGTCGAGGCCGACGAGCTCACGCCGCTGTACCGGGGTCGGGAGGCGACCCGCCGCGCCCGGGAGTGGCACGACAGCATGGCGCAGCGCGAGGCCGAGATTCAGGCCCGGTTCGCCGAGACGGTCGCGCGGGCCGAGGCCAACGCGGCGGCCGAGGCCGAACGGCGCGCGGCACGCGACGAGACCGGGCACCGGTACGCGACGGTGTGGGACGCGATCCACGCCGACCGGTCGGAGGACTTCCCCGGCGACGACGGCACGGTGACGACGTACGTCGGGGTCGCTCCCGGATTCGACGTCGAGGAGACCGGCCCGGCCGTCTCGGTGCCGACCGCCCGGCCGCACGCCGTACCGGCCCGCCGTACGGCTCGGCGCGCGCTCCCCCGAAAGCACGTCGCCCGGCGTCGCCCGCGCGCCGCCGTACCGGCCCACCGCCCCGCCGTACGGCCGCACGCCGTACGACGCGGCCGCCCGCCCCGCTCGGCCTCCACCCGCTGACCGCCCGGGTGCGGGCCGACCGCACGGCCCGCACCCCGCCCGTCCGCTCTCGACTCGATTGGAACCCCGCCCATGCAGCGCACCGACATCGCCCGTGCCCTCCTGGCCGCCGCCCGCACCGCGGCCCTGCCCGAGGAGCTTGTCCGCCCGCCCGTGCCCGTCCGGCCCGCTCGACTCCCGAACCCGAACGGGTGCCGATGGTGCGGCCTCGACGCCTACGGCCACATGACCGAGTGGAAACCGCCGATCGGCTGGCACCGGTGGGAACCGCCGACCTCCGCCCAGCGGAAGGCGCGCATGCTCGCCCGCCGCGCCCGCCGTACCGCCTACTGACAGCAGAGGGCCCGGACCCCCTCGCCGGGTCCGGGCCCTCTGCTCCTGCCGGTCAGCCGCGGACGGCCGCCAGGAGCGCCGACGCCAGGCACAGCACCGACAACCCGAGCAGCATCCCGACGCACGCCAGCGTCATCGGCAGGTTCCCCCGCGTCGCCGCCTCCAGCGCGCCCGCGCCGAACACGCCGACCCCGGTCGCGAGACCGCCCCGGTACGCCCGCCCCGCCGGCTCCCGCCACCCAGGAGCCGCCCGCCCCGCCGCGTGCCTCACCGCTCCCCCGCGATCGTCCGTGTCTGGCCGTCGAACGTCGTGACCTCGATGCCGTGAGAGCCTGCGGTCTCGAGCTGGCGGAGCCTGCGTTCAAGTCGCTCGACCCGCTCGCGCAGCTCGACCAGCTCGCCCCGGCCCGCCTCGCTCGTTCCGGTCAGCCACGGATGCGACTGGGTGAACCGGCCCGCCAGCGCCCGCCCGGCCGGGTGCCGCGCCATCGCCTCCGCCCGCGCTGCCTCCCGGGCCTCCCGCGCCCGAGGGGAGACGAACGCCGCCACCGGGACCGGCACCGGCTCGGCACGCAACCGCTCGGCCGTCTCCTTCCCCAGCCCGGCGTCCCGGGCCCGCTCGGCGTCCCGTCGCGCCGCCCGCTCCACGAACTGGCCCCGATCCACCCACGTGTCACTGTCCGTACTCGATTCCGCCGGAAGGTCTGCCGCCTCCCGGGTCTCATGACTACCGTCCGTCATTCCTCTCCGTCCCCCGCGCGAGCCGCCGCCTCGGCGGCCCGCCGCTCCTTCGCCTTGCGCACCCGCGCGAGAATCCCCTCGACCACCTCGGCCTGATGCGACACCTCCACTGGTCCCGAGTTCGGCCCCGACAGCTCCAGCGCCTTCCGCGGGAGCCACTCCTCCGGATCCAGCAACGCCATCAGCTGCATTGCGACCTTGCCGTTCGGCGGAGTCACCTGGACCTCCTCCGACCCGTCCGGCCGGACCGTCCGCTTGATCTCCACCCCACCGATCGCATCCTGATAGGCCGCGTTGAACAGGTCCCCGATCGCCTTCGTGCGCGCGCGCGTGACCCTGTCACAAAAGTCACGTAACTCCGGTGAGGCGTCGTCTTCCTCCCCTTGGGCTATCCACGCGTGTGCGGTCTTGCGGGTGATGCCGCAGAGGGCTGCTGCCCTCCGGATGGAGTTGCCTTTCTCCAGTGCTTCGATGAAGTGGTCGGCCAGTTCGGGGGTGAGCTTGGTCGGGCGTCCCATGCGGGTGTCTCTCCCCTCTGTGTGCGGGTGTGTCTGGTGCTCTGTGTGGCCCTGTGGGGCTGCGTATGGGTCAGGCGGTGGTCTCGACGGTGGGGGCGGCGCCGATGCGCTGGATGTACTCCAGGAGCGCCTTGCGGTGGACGATGATGGCGCGGCCGACGCGACGCCCGCCGAGAGCTCCGGTGTTGACCAGTTCGCGGACGCGGGTCTCGGAGACCTTCAGCACGGTCGCGGTCTCGGGGACGGTGAGGTCGTGGTTGGGGAGGCGGCGTCGCATGGCGTTGATGACGGCGGTGCGGTTGCGGTCGGTGTGCCAGTGCAGGAGGCCGTGGCCGACGCGGAAGACGCGGCCGGAGGCTTCGAGGGTGCGCAGGGCGCCCTGCACCCGGTTGAGGGTGTCGTTGCCGGTGACGAGGTCGGCGGCGGTGGCTCCCTCGGCGCCGGTGGCGTTGATGCGGGCGTAGAGCTGTTCCCGGTAGGCGGCGTGGTCGGCGGGGGTCGGGCGGGCCGGCTGTTCCTGGGCGGGCTTGCCGGTGTCGAGGCCGGGGAGGGTGTCGGCGACGGGGAGGTCGTCGGCGAGCTCGATGATGGTGCGCAGGGCGGGCGCGGTGTCGGTGACGGTGCCGGCGAGGGTTCGGGTGGCTTCGCCGAGCTGCTGGACGAGGTTGGTGAAGCGGGTGAAGTCCGCGGCGGGGACGGTGACGACGGCGGCGGTGTCGGGGCTCATGGGGTTCTCCGTTTCCGGTTCGGGGGGTTACTGGTTGCGGGTGGCGTTGGTGAGGATGTCGGCGAGTTCGGCCTCAAGGAGAGCGCGGTGGTCGCTGTGCTCGTCCAGGAGGCGGCGGAGCACGCTGGCGGCGGCGCGGGCTGCCTGGCGGGCCGGGACGGGGTCGGGGTTGTGCCAGGTGGCGGAGTTGTTGTCGGTCTCGCGGACGGTCACCTGCGAGACGTAGACGTCGCCGCGGTCGGTCGACTCGGTCAGCCAGGTGTGGGCGTGGTGGGCGAGCAGCTGCGCGACGCCCTCGACGGAGGGCCATGCGGCGTCGGGGAAGTCACGGCCGAAGATGAACAGCCGCTGCCCGCGCTCGGCGAACGCGGTCGCGAGCGGGGACGGGGTGCCGTCCGGGCTGGGTTCCAGGAGCGGGACGAGGTTGTCGGCGTTGCCGAGCATGAGGGCGTGGTCGAGGTGGGTGTCGATCCAGGCGTTCATGCGGGCCTTGAGCGGCCCGAAGTCCACCAGGAGACCGTCCGCGCCGAGGCTGGGCCCGGCGATGGTGAGGGCGGCCCGCCAGGTGTGGCCGTGGAGGCTGGAGCAGCGGCCCGGGATGTGCGGCAGGGAGTGGCCGGCGTGCCAGGTGGTTTCGACGGTCTCGGTGAACACGGGTTCGGGGTCCTTGTCGGTGGGTGGGTGTCGAGCGCGGTGGAGTGTGACAGATTCCGGCGTTAACGTCCTGCCGGAGCGGATCAGGGCGTTGAACTGGGGGTTTAGTCGGCTGCTTCGATGAGGAAGCCGAGGACGGCGGAGCCTGCCAGGGCCCAGCAGAGCACCGCGAGCGGGGTGCTTTCGGTGGTGGTGGCCGACCAGACCAGGGCGACCAGGTACGCGAACTTCATGAGCCGGAGGAGGCATCCGTCTTCGCCGCGGCCGCTCATCAGGCGATTCCGGCGATGACGACGGCTGAGGCCGGGTTCAGGCAGTGCAGGCCGGCGAGGTAGTAGGGGGAGCCGCCGAAGCGGACGATCTGGAGGAGGGCGTCGGGCTCGACGGGCTCGGCGTCGGAGGCCTGGGCGGTCACTCGTTCGCTCCGGCCGCCGTGGTGGCGTGGGAGTCGCTGAGGTCAGCTGCGGGTGTCGTGTCCGGGGCGGGCCGGTACAGGATGCGGGCGAGGCCTTGGAGTCCGGGCGGCGCCGGGGGTTCCGGGCGGGCCGGGGTCGCGGGTGCGAACCAGTCCCCCGCCGGGCCCGGGGCGGGGGCGGCGGCGACGAGCAGGTCCGGCCGGGCGGGGCGGCGGGGGAAAGGCTGGGTGTCGGCGCGCTGCTCGGCGAGGTCGGCCACCAGGCCGTCATAGATCGGCGTGTCTGTCACGCCGGGAAGGGGTAGCAGGTTCTTTCGTTAACGTCGCGTCGCCCTGATCAGCAGGGCGACGCGGGTTACTCCGCGGTCTTGCGGGGGCGGCCGGCCTTCTTGGCCTGGTGGGTGCAGACGCCGCACTCGCACAGGAGGGTGATCTCTTCGGCGGGGCAGTCCGGGTCCGGGTTGGTTCGCGTGCCCTTGCACTCGTCGTGGTGGCCGGCGGCGCACGCGAAGGACCACGTGTCGAGGTCGGTCATGGTGTAGCCGGGCGGCGGGACCAGGGGGGAGTTCGGCGACAGCATGCTTTCAGGATCGCATGCTGTGACCGGCGCGTTGCCATGCGCACAAGTGTTCGAGTGTATGAGAAGAGGCGGCCGTTATGTGATGCGGTCGCCTTTACAACGTCCATCTATTCTGTTGTCCTTTGTCCTGGTAATGATCCGTCTGCCCGGAGACTCGAGCACCGTCGCCACCCACGCTCGGGTCGACGGACGGCACGCAGACGGGCACGCCCGGCTGAACGGCGATGCAGAGCAGTGATGTCGATTCCGGGTTTCAAACTGGGGTTGAGTCTGATGCCCTTACATGCCTTACGGTTCCCCTCGCGCATGTCCAGGGCCAGGCGGTCACGTTGGGGCCGCCGAACGGCGGGGATGGACGCGGCTGCAAGATCCACGGCGCTTATGGCGCTGCGGAGACACGGCGGCGGACCTGCGGGGACGGTCATCCGGACAGAGAAAAGCACCGTTGCCAGAGGCTCTCTGGGAGGGGTTGAATCACTGTGATTCAAACGGAACATGCCGACGCTAACCGGATGGAGTTTCCGCCAGTTTCCTAAACGTTTCTCCTGAGAAAGGAACTGGGAAATTAGACAAACACAGCGCTTATTGCGGACCCATGCTAGGGGTTTCCGCTGGTGAGAGTCTTTACAGTCGCTCGGCGGCGCACCCCGATGCGGAGTCCTGCGGAGTCCTGCGGAGGCTCGCGGAGGCGTCCCCGAGGGCTGTGCCAAGATATGCCAAGAATGCCGGGGCGATCGCCACACGGGACGCCGGGGAAACCGCTAATATCGTCCCCGTACATGCGGGAGCCCGGTCTACCTCTTGCCGGAGGTGGACCGGGCTTTGCGGTACGCAGCCGGACCTGTAGACGGTCCTGATGCTGCTACACACGCGGTTCGCGCCCTCAGTGTAGCGCGTCAAGGGTTCACGTTTCCGCAGGTCCGGCAACCCACCTCAACAGAGGCAGGTTCGCCCTGCAGAAAGGAGCTCATCGTGGAGTTCCGTTTCAGTCTCAGCTCCCTGGACCGCGCGCAGCGCTGGCTCGTCGTCGTCGTGGTCATCCTGGTCGTGCTCGTGCACCAGGGCGGGATCTTCAGCTTCTCGATCGGGAACTAGCGCCCGCCGGCGGGCAGAACGAACCGGGGCGGCCACCATGTCGGTAGCCGCCCCGACTCATGTTCCGGACCCCTGGGCGGGCGGCCGGGGTGGTCACAGGCTGGTCTGGCCTTCGTGGACGGGGGCGGGCCTCCGGCGACGCGGCCGGGGTCGCTTCCGGGGCGCGGGGGCGGCCTTCGGCGTCGGGGCGGATGGTGGGGCGGGGGTGCGAGGACGGCCGGGAATGTACGGGCTGTAGCGCTTACCGTCCTGCCAGCAGCCGCACGGGCATTCCCAGCGGCAGATGCGATCCGCGTGGTCGAGCTCGGCGAGCGGGTAGCCGTGGCGGGTGGTGAACGATCCGGCGCCACCGGACGAGCGGACCGGACGGCCTTCCTGCCGATCGCGGCGGGTAAGGCACGCGTGATGCCTCGCCTCTCCCTTCTCGGGGTGGCAGGCGCCGCACGGGCCCCACTGGCAGGGGCACAGGTGCCGGGTGATCAGGGACGCGACGCCGCGCGGGAGCACCTGCTCGGCGATCGCCGCGGCGACGTCGAGCGGCATCAGGTACCTGCCGCCGGGCAGCGCGGCCGCGGGCAGGCGGGTGGCGGGTTCGAGCCGCTCGGCGTTGGTCCTCACCGCTGGTCCTCGGCAGCGCGGTTGATGAACCGGGCCAACTCCAGGGCCATCCTCAGGTCCGGGTAGGTGGTGCCGCGTGCGTCCTTGACCAGGCTGCGGCGCTTCTCGCCCTCGCCGAAGTGGGCTTCCTCCACCTGGCAGACCAGCATGCGGCCGGCGAAGTAGTCGAGCAGGTCGGCGAACGGCTCGGCGAGGGCCGGGGAGGTGAGGACGATCCACTCGGCGACCCGGGCGTCCATCATCCCGCCGATGAACTCGCTCTCGTACCAGGCTTCTCCGTGGTCGTGGGCGAACCGGTGGTGCGCGGGAGCGGCCTGCCCGGTGCGGGTGAGGGCGGGGCCGGTCATCGGTCCCCACGGGCTGGGCGTGGTCACGAGCGGCTGGGCCGGGTCGGGCTGGGTCTCCTGCACGACGTACCAGGGCCGCCAGTCGTCGCCGGGGCCGGGCGTGGTGGCCTCCCGGGCGGCGGCGGCCATCTCGCGCAGCGTGGTGGCGGCGGTGCGGACTTCCTTGGCGAGAGCCTCGTACACGGGGATTCCTTTCGGGAAGGGGCGGGTCAGAAGAGGTGGATCTGGCCGACCGGCTCGGCGTGGCGGGCGCGGGCGCCGCCCCGCCGCAGTGCCGCCGTACGGCGGGCAGGCCGAGGGGTGAGCAGGCGTCGGCCGGTCGGCGCGACGGGGTCCGCGGGCACGGTGGTCTCCACCCGGGCCGTCTCCAGCAGGCGGGCGGTCTCCTCGGCGTCGGCCTTGCTGGTGATGTCGAACCAGCCGTACTCGGCGTACTGGGTGGCGACAGCGTCGGCCTGCTCCCACAGCGGCGCGTCCTCGCGGATCTGCGGGGCGGACTCCAGGTCCGGGCGGAGCAGGGTGTCCACGATGACGTCGAACGCGCGGGCCCGGAACGCGCGGAGATGGGCGCGGCGCTCGGTCTCGCTCACCCCGGCCAGGTGATGCTGGGTGGTGGAGTGCTTCTCCCAGCGGCCGTAGTGACGGACCACGAGTGAGGTGTAGTTCTCGACCTGCTCGACCAGGCGCGGCAACGCGCTCACGAAGCGGGCCACCCGCTCCGGGCTGCCGTGCGCCTGGAGGGTGACCGCGTCGAGCTGGGCGGCGGTCACGCCGTTGGCGGCGGCGAACCGGCGGGCCGCGCGGATGCGGGCGGCGACCTTCGCCATGCCGGAGCCGGTGGGGAAGGTGAACCGCACCGACGCACGGTCGCCGACGATGCGCAACGCGTCGGCGGTGACGTAGGCGGCGCGGCGGCGGGCCTCCTTGGTAAGCCTTTCGGCGCGGCGGGCCTCGGCGTGCTGGCGGGCAGCCTCCCACAGGGCGTTGACGTCGACCGGGGCGGCGGGGGCCTGCGGGGCGGGCTTGTAGATGGCGGCGAGCCGCGCCATCTGCTCGCCGATGCCGCGCGTCCCCTGCAGCGGCGAGTCCAGGGTCGGCCACACCTCGCGGGCCAGGGCGACGTAGGCGCGGCCGCCGAGGACGACCGCGTGCGCGTCGGCGATGCCGAGAGCCGCGGCCTGGGCGCGCAGCGTCTCGCCGGTCACGGTGCCCGCCTGCCCGGCGCGCAGTTCGTACGGCGCGACGAGCTGGTCCAGCTCGACCAGGCCGTGCAGCGCGGACAGGATCAGCACGCGGCCGCCGCCGGAGGTGAGGGCGTCGGCGGCGCGGCGTGCGGCCCGGTGGTAGGAGCCGGTGTAGAGCTCGCCGGCGGGCACGGGGGCGTCGGTGTCGGCCTTCTTGCCTCCGCACGGCACGATCACGACCAGGTCGCTTCGTGTGGGGGCGGTGCTGTCGAGGGTGGCGGGGGCGAGCATCGGGGCCTCCTGGGGCTTCGGAGCGGGGAACCGCTCCCCCGCTCACACCTCAAAATGTACAGTAGATTTACTGCATGGGCAAGTGGGTGGAGTCCGTGGATGTCGCGGCGGCCGCCAGGTCGATCGCGCGGCGAGCGGAGGTCACGAGCTGGTCGACGCGGGCACGGGTCCGCTCCTCCACCTGCTCGTCGCTCCATCGCTTCGGCAGGCCGGTGCGGGCGTACGTTCCGGTCCGCAGGTCGTTCTGTTCGGCCACGATCTCCCGGGTGATCCGGTGCAGGAACGCGACCTCCTCCGCGGTGTCCTCCCCGTCCAGCTCCATGCGGGCGACGTCCAGGGCGGCGCGGATCTGCGCGATCGACAGAGTGAAAGTGAACCGGTGGCCGAGCTTGTACTCGGCGCGCAGGTAGTCGTCCAGCAGGCGCGGGCGCAGCGCGCCGGCGAGCATCAGGTCATCGACCGACGCCAGGATGCACAGCGAGCACGACAGGCGGCCCATCCCCCACGAGTAGGCGGCATGCGGGCGCAGGCCCGCGGTCTTGATCTGGTCCCACACCTGCTTGATCGTCCACCCGTGGATCGGCAGCCACCGGGTGATGGTGCGGACTCGGCTGGAGCGCGCGGTGTCCTCGGCGAGGACCGGCTGCTTGCTGCGGCCGGTGGACTCCTCGGCGCGCAGGCCGAGGCAGTACAGCACGCGCACGGGCCGGTCCGCGATGCCCTGGTGGGCGCGGATCTCGTTGACGATCCGGGTGACGTGTTTCATGCCGACCCCCGTCTTCTGGTCGGCAGTGCACCAGCGCGTGCGTTCCCCCATGAAGCGGAGCCGCTCGCCGAGGAGCTGCCGCCACAGGCCGCCCTTGGCGCGGCGCAGGATCTCGATGCGGAAGCCGTACCGCTGCGCGTGCTCGCGGGCCAGGGCCTCCACGCCGGGCCACTCGATCGGCTCGCCGGAGTCGGTGACGCCGAGGTCGTTGTGGAAGACGACGACCTGCCCGGTGTAGCCGTGGGTGGTGATCTGGTCGGCGACGTAGGCGAGCATCGCCATGGAGTCCTTTCCCGCGCTGGAGTTGATGACGATCAGGTCGTAGGTGCGCAGGTCGGGCGCCGCGGGCGCGTCAGTGGGGGCCGGCGGGGTGGGCTGCTGGAGTTCGGGGGCATCCAGGAGGAGCTGCACGGTGAAGCCTTTCGAGGGGCCGGGGCGGCGCGGAGTGGGCGCCGCCCCGGCGGGCGGGGAGCTACGGGTTAGGCGGGCTGGGGGAGACGGCGGACGTTGCGGCCGATGTAGAGCGCGGCGCGGTGGGCGAGGGCCTGCACGAGCGGGGTCTGCGCGAGCCAGGCGAGCGGGTCGGCGAGGATCGCGGCGGCCTCGGCGTCGGCCGAAACGCTCACCTCGTCGTATGCGTGGGTGTGGAACGGCGGGAGCGGGACGTCGCGCAGGGCTGCGGTGGCGGCCCGTGCGATGCCCTCGTGCTGGCGCTCTATCCAGGCGAGGACGTTGCGGGCGTGGCGGGGGTCCATCTCGGCGACCGGGGTCGTGGTGCCGTCGCCATCGGTCCAGGTCTCTTCCTGGAGGCGCTCGTACCAGTTCAGATACATGGGCGGGGCTGTCCTTCTAGGAGGCTTGGCGGATGAGGGCCTGGGCGAGCGGGGTGGCGGTGACCCAGGCGATCGGGTCGGCGATGGGGGTGATCCGCGCGGCGTTGACCTCCAGCCACGCAAGCGCCATGTACGTCTCGTACGGGGTCATGTGGGTGACGGGCTTCTGGTCGCCGTAGGGGTCGGTCCAGTAGCCGGTCTGCTGCAGGCGGGTCCGCCAGATGGTGGGCTGGATCGGCGCGAGGGGGCGGGCGGCGCGG